>OZ241969.1:0-4990822 GCA_965204165.1 Candidatus Poriferihabitaceae bacterium
TTGTCGACGGCAGCGCGGCTGGCAAGATCCACAAAATCGCCAGGTGTCCAAACTTCATCCGGGTCGGAGGATATCCGGATCAGTATCCGGGATCGCAGGTCGGGGTTTTTCGTGAAGCTCTTCATGTCCGAATTATGATACATATTTTGGACATATCAAGAAGAAAGTCCCAATGATGTTGCAATTTTCGGTCAAATCACGGGTGGTTAAGCGCAAAGTCAGCGATCTCCCTTGGTTCCTCGCTTCTGTTACTTTCGCAAATCTAAAGTTTGTAAAAGTTAGAATTCTTGACATGGTATACTCTGAATCTTTACTTTTAAAGACCAAAGAATCGAGAAAGTAGGAAATGTTGCATCTCGTTGGCGAAACCATCGACAAACACCGTGCCAAATATGGCGCGGATACCGGCAAGTTCGTCCAGATCATGCGGGGAATCTATGTTGGCAGGGAGGACGATGCCGACGTCGTCCTGTTCGATCACGCACTCAGGGTCGCCGCCTACCTCTACCCGAATACCTATCTTTGCGGAGCCAGTGCGGAATTGCTTGCGCCGACCCCGGACAGGCGTCTGTTCCTGAGCGGGAAGCGCAACGCACGCACACGGCTCGGCAACCTTGAGATCGTGCAGACGCGCGCCCCCGCCGCTCCCGAGACGGAGCCCGTGCAAGCCTCGGACCCGATGGGCGTTCTTACCGTACTGCGCTCAACACTGCGTTTCCGTTATCTGGAATCCTTCAGGCCACGCAGTGAAGCCGGCGCCGCCATGTCGATGGAAATGCAGGCAGACATCGCGGAGCGACTGGTGGAATCCGCCGGTAGCGAGGAAACGGCCATCATCGAGTGCTGGCGGTTGGCGCAAACCAATGGATGGCAGAACGTGGCGGTCCGGGCGGAAGCGTTCATCACCACACCGCCGCGCGAGGTGTCGATTCCAAAGACGGTCCTCCATGTGGGATGGCATGGACAGGAGATCGGCGTGCTTTCACATGACGGATCGGCCTGGCGATGGGAGCCGGGCGAGCCGGGCGGCGCAACTCCGGTTCGGACCGGTACGCCGGGAAGCCTGCCGCCATTCATCGAGAGCCTGTTGCCGGAGGGCTGGCTTGAGCGGGTACTGCAGCCAAGATCGGATCAGGAGCGAATAACATCCGGCAAGCGATACACGTCCAACATCATCGTCTCGCCGGACCCGGGCGACTTTCATGCGCTCCCGGCTGACGTGCTCGAAGGACGCCTCGAATCGTATACGGACGAAGGCGTCTTTGTCGGCGCCTACGACGGGCCGTCACCTTCATTTGACGTGACCCTCGAAGACCGCATGGCCCAACTGTTTGAGTCGGCGGCAACTCCGCGTCTTTCCGGTGTCCAGATCAAGGCGCCGATGAACCTTTCCCGGGACGGGGTGTTGCGCCCGGCCCGGGACCTGGCCTTCACGCATGTTTTCAAACCGTCGCCCGGTGCGGGTTTCGAGGATCTTCCCCTGGTGGAAGCCGCGTGCCTGGCCGCGGCACAGGCCTGTGGATTCGAGACCGCGGTGCACGCGATCGTCCGGATGCCGAACGGCTTGCCGGATGCACTGCTGGTCGAACGTTTCGACATCAGGCAGGACCGCAACGACCGCCGGATGATCGCTGTGGAAGACATGGCCTCCGTTCGTGGAGTGGCGCCTTCGGAAAAATACCGGGGTTCGATCGAGCAGGCCAATCGGGCGCTCCGGGGAGTCTCGAGTGACCCGGATGCAGACACGGCGGTGTTGTTTGCCCGGGCCGCATTCGCATGGCTCATCGCCGACGGGGATTTTCACCTGAAGAACATGGCCGTCCTCAGGGTTGCACCCGGCAGCGGAAAAAATTTTATATCCGCCCGGATCTCACCAGCCTATGATGTGGTCACAACCCGCGTATTTCCCGGCCTTCAAAACGACTATCTCGCACTCTCCCTGGCGGGCAAGCGGAATAATCTGTCATCCGGCGACCTTGTCCGGGCCGCGACGACCATGGGTCTCGCCGCGGGGGCTGCAGAGCAACTGCTCGCGTCTCTATGCCATTGTCTGAGTGCCCATCTCGGAGGCATTGAACCCGCCTCCGACCGGGTCAACCGGGCGTTCCAGATCTGGGAAAGCAGGATCGACGCCCTGGCCGTCTGATCATTGAAGCGGACCCGACTGATCCGGGAAGACCGGGGCAGCACCGTCAATTCCGGAATGGTTTCAGGTGGTTGCCCGGTGGGCAATGCCTGGCCGGATCCTTCCGTTACCGCGTGATCGTCATCCGTGGGCAAGCCACGGACAACCTCTAAGAGCGGTCGGGCTTCGGATTGTACGGCGGCACCGGAAAGGACGACACATTGCCCCCCGATGCCACATTCGCGTCCAGGATCTTGTTCGTCCCCTCCTTCTTCACCTCGTCAATGCGGATCACCGACTGGATCGGCACATAGGTCCGGTTGACCTGACCGAACTCCGCCTTGAGCTTTTCCTCCGACGGGTCCACCAGCAGGTTGGAGCGTTCGCCGAAGATGATGTCCGCGATTTCCACGAAGGCGTACAGGTTGCTCTGGGAAACCTCGTGGGCATACAGCTCGTAAAGCTGCCCGTTGTTCACGAACTGCACTTTGTAGATGTTCTTTTTTCGGGGCATGTCGGGTGGGTGGCGTCTGGAAATCGTTCACCGACATCCTGTTGCCGGTTGTGCCAAAATTATATCATCGTAGCCGTCCGGGCCAGTGCCGGGCCAAGGTATCCACCAGAACCCCGACGAACCGCCGCCAAAGTGACTCCCCTCCGACGCCTTGCAGGCATCCTCCTGGCCCTCTGCACGATCACGCTCCATTCCGCCCCCGCCGCCGCCGGGGAGCTGCCCGGGGAGATTTCCCGCCTGCTGACGAAATACGGGGTGCCCGAGAATTCGGTCAGCCTGGTCGTCCGGGAAGCGGGACCGGACAGGGAGTTGCTCTCCCTGAACCCCCATGTGCCGCGCAATCCCGCCTCCGTGATCAAGCTCCTGACCACCGTCGCCGCCCTGGAACTGCTCGGCCCGGCCTACCAGTGGGAGACCCGGTATTTCGTGGACGGCAAGGTGGATGCCGAGGGCAGGCTCCGGGGCAACCTGATCATGCAGGGCGGCGGCGACCCCTTCCTGACCGTGGAGCGGTTCTGGCACCATGTTCTTGCCTTGCGCCAGCGGGGGATCCGCCATGTCGACGGCAACCTGATCATCGACAACACCCTGTTCAAGATACCGCGCCATGACCGGGCCGCCTTCGATGGCAAGCCCCAGCGGCTCTACAATGTCGGGCCGGACGCGGCGCTGACCAATTTCTCCGCCACCCGCTTTGTCATCGAACCCCTGGACGGACGCATCCACGTCTTCGCGGACCCCCCGCTTGCGAACCTGGTGGTCATCAACAAGCTCACGCCGTCGAAGGGCAAGTGCGCCAGCCGGAATGCCGGATGGTCGCTCCGGTTCGAACGCGCGGAAGGCAGGATACTGGCACGGTTTTCCGGCAAGTACCGGACCCGCTGCGGCGCCCATTCGCTCTCCCGCAGCTACTTCAGCAACCAGGAGTACACGTACCGACTGTTCCGCTATCTCTGGGAATCCGCGGGCGGAACGCTCCGGGGCGGATACCGCACCGGGAGCACGCCGGAGACTGCGGCCCAACTCGTGACCATGACGTCGCGGTCCCTGGCCGAGAATGTCGCCGGCATCAACAAGTACAGCAACAACGTCATGGCGCGGCAGTTGCTGCTGACCATCGGCAGGGAACGGAACCCGGATTCCGCGGCGGACACCCGGGCCGCCGGAATCGAGGCGGTCATGGACTGGCTGGACCGGGCCGGGGTGGACACCCGGGGCCTGGTGATCGACAACGGCGCCGGCCTTTCCCGTACCAGCCGGACCACTGCGGCACAGGTCGCCAGGCTGCTGGCGGTGGCCTGGCACAGCAACTGGCAGCCGGAGTTTCTCGCCTCGCTTTCCCTGTCGGCGATGGACGGCACGATGCGCCGCCGGCTGCAGGAAACCGGCCTGGCCGGCAGGGCGCGGATCAAGACCGGCCTGATCAACGGCGTGCGCAGCATGGCCGGATACGTCCACGCCGCCAATGGACGGCACTATACCGTCACCATGTTCATCCATTCCCCGAAGATCAATTTCTGGAACGGCAACCGGATCCAGGATGCCGTGCTGGAATGGATCTACCGGCGGTCCTAGCGCCTCAGGCCTTCCGCGTCCGGGATCCCAGGAAGGGCAGCACCGCTCCGGCGACCTCCGCGGGGACATCCAGGTGCAGGTGATGATTTCCCGGCAGGACGACCATTTCGGCGTTGCCAAGCGCGGCGATGCGTTGATGCGTGACATCGCGGTCGATGATCGTGCCCTGGCTCGCCAGGATCACCAGGGTCGGCGCCTCGACGCCGCGGACGAATTCCATGACCGCCGCCTCGGTCAGGTACACGGCCGACGGATTCCTGAGCCGCCGGTCGGTATGGAGCCGGATTTCGCCGGCCTCCTCCCGGGCGTTGCGGCGCACCAGCAGTTCCGCCCCGTCCCGGGAGACCGGACTGGCCCGGCACCGGGCGTCGATCAGCGCCTGCCAGTCCGGATAACCGCCGCGCCGCGGCGGTTCCGGGTCGAGTTCCGCCTCGATGGACCTGCGCAGCCGGTTCACCGTGTCCTCGGCCTCGCCGCTGGTCGGCCCCACGCCTTCGATCAGCACCAGTGACCTGACCCGCTCCGGAAAGACCGCGCTGTACGCCAGCGCGACGTTAGCCCCCAGCGAATGCCCGACGAGATGGAAACGCCTCCATCCGAGCCCGGCCGCAGCATGGGCGACATCGGCCACGTAGTCGACAAAGAGATACCCGTCGCCCGCCGGCCGGTGGGCGGAATGGCCGTGCCCGGGGAAGTCAGGGACAACGACGCGGTACCCGGGCAGGTGCCCCGACAGGGGGATGAAACTGGCGGCATTGTCCCGCCATCCGTGGAGCGCCAGCACGGGCTCGCCGTCCGCGTCGCCGAGGCAAAGCGCGGCAAGTTGGCCGCCTGGACGATCGAGTTGAATGGATGTGTGCATCGGGAATCCGTCTCGGGGTTGCGGCATCCGGATACCGGACTGATGGATTGGACGGCGGATCAGCCGGACGGGCAGATTACACCATTCATTGGTCGCAAATCAGGATTGCCAGGTTTGTACTGCGGAACGAATTGAATTATCGTATATATAAAGAATTGGTTAAACATGTAATTAATTATTGGATTTTTCAATAATTACCCTCGAGGAAACAGTCATGGCCAAGTCCAGTACCAAAGACGACTTCACGCTCACGGACAACAGTACCGGCAAGTCCTACACGCTGCCCGCGCTCACGGGCAGCATGGGAAACCGCCTGGTGGACATCAGCAAGCTGTATCCGCAGACCGGCATCCTGACCTACGACCCGGGATTCTCGTCCACCGCCGCCTGCAAGTCCGACATCACCTACATCGACGGAAACAAGGGCGTGCTCATGCACCGCGGCTATCCCATCGACCAGCTCGCAAAGCACAGCGACTACATCGAGGTCTGCTATCTCCTCCTGTACGGGCAGCTGCCGACCCCCGAACAGAAAGAGCAGTTCGACACCGACATCAAGCATCACACGCTGCTGCACGAACAGCTGATCCGGTTCTACAGCGGCTTCATGCGCAGCGCGCATCCCATGGCGGTCATGGTGGGCGTGGTCGGTGCGCTGTCCGCGTTCTACCACGACAAGATGGACATCACCGACCCCAACGAGCAGCGGGTCGCCGCCCACCGCATCATCGCCAAGATGCCCACCATCGGCGCCTATGCCTACAAGTACTCCCTGGGCATGCCGTTCCCCATGCCGCGCAACAAGTACACCTACGCGGAAAACCTCCTGCACTTGATGTTTTCCAATCCCGCGGAGGAATACGACATCAACCCCGTCCTGGCCAAGGCCATCAACCTCCTGCTGATCCTGCACGCGGACCACGAGCAGAACGCGTCCACCTCCACGGTCCGCCTTGCCGGATCCTCCGGGGCCAACCCCTATGCCTGCGTGGCGTCCGGGATCGCCTCGCTGTGGGGGCCCGCCCACGGTGGCGCCAACGAGGCGGTCCTGAAGATGCTGGGACAGATCGGCACATCCAGGAACATCCCGAAATTCATCAAGAAGGCCCAGGACCCCGATGACAGCTTCCGCCTGATGGGTTTCGGCCACAGGGTCTACAAGAGCTATGACCCGCGGGCCACCGTGCTGCGGGAATCCTGCCACGAGGTGCTGAACGTTCTCGGCATCAACGATCCCCAGCTCGAACTGGCCATGGAACTGGAGCAGATCGCCCTCAAGGATGCGTACTTCATCGAAAAGAAGCTGTACCCCAACGTGGATTTCTATTCCGGCATCATCATGAGCGCCCTTGGTTTCCCCACGTCCATGTTCACGGTGATGTTCGCCATCGGCCGGTCGGTGGGATGGATATCCCACTGGAAGGAAATGCTGATGGATGACCACCACCGGATCGGCCGCCCGCGGCAGCTGTACCTCGGCGAGACGGAACGGAAATTCAATCCCATGGACAAGCGCGGTCACACGGAAAAGAAGACCAGCTGGAGCTGGCTGTGGGGCGGCGGCCGCTGATCCCGCGGGTCCCGCTCAGCTGAACAGCCAGGCCTGGCAGCCGATGTAGCCGGCGAGGAGCGCCGCGCCCTCCAGGCGGTTGATTTGCCGGCTGGTTGCGCAGAATATCCAGAGCACCACGCCCGCGGCCGCCATGATTCCGAGCATGGCCACGCTGACGTCCCCCCGGGGCAGGGGTGTGATCGCCGCCGCGGCGCCGAGCACGCAGAACGTGTTCCAGATGTTGGAGCCGACGATATTGCCCACGGCCATGGACCCGTGTCCGCGCAGGATGGAGATCACCGAGGCGGTGATCTCCGGCAGGCTGGTGCCCACGGCCACCACGGTCATCCCGATGAGGGCCTCGGAGACGCCGAGCCTTGCGGCGATGTGAACCGCCCCTTCCACCAGCCAGTGCCCGCCGAGGGACAGAAGGAAGATGCCGCCGGCGAGCCCGGCCAGCACCCCGGCCAGGGATTTCCGGGCGGCGACGTCCCCCCCGACATCGATGTTGATGCCGCCCGCCTGCCGTCTCCGTGATACCCGGACCACCCAGACGACGTACACCAGCAACGCGGACAGCAGCAGCAGGCCCTCCAGGGTGCCGATCCGGCCGTCCGGCAGGAGCGTGCCGACAATGGCGGCAAACCCCAGCAGCATCACCGGCAGGTCGCGCCTGAGCACGAACGGCTCGATGTCGATGGGCAGGAGGATCGCGCTGATGGCGAGCACCAGGGCGATGTTGGCGAAGTTCGATCCCACCACGTTGCCGATGGCGATTCCCGGGGACCCCACCAGGGCCGCGTCGATGCTGACCGCCAGCTCCGGGGCGCTGGTGCCCAGGGCGACGATGGTCAGGCCCGTGACCAGGGAGGACAGTCCGGCGCGAAGGCCCAGCGTCACCGCGGCGCGGACCAGAAGTTCGCCGCCACCGGCGAGTGCGCCGAGTCCGACCAGTATCAAGAGAATGTCCGTCACGGGGGATTTGGGCCTTGTTGGTGCAGATACCCTGAATCGTCCCTATATCTGGCTTCTGCCTTGAATTACAATCCCCGGCCATGCTGACCTGGGTCTACAAGAGCGCGCGCAAGGCCGACACCTACCTGTACATCGATCGCAAGGACGACTTCACGCGGGTACCCAGTTCCCTGCTGGACCTGATGGGCCGGCTGGACTATGTCCTCGAGGTGGACCTGTCCTCCCGGGAAAGACTGGCCCGGGCGGATATCGACGAGGTGCGCTCCAGGCTGCACGACAACGGCTATTTCGTCCAGCTGCCGCCCGGGGAGACGGCAGAGAATACGGCCGGACGGTGATTCCATGCTGACCAAGATCCTCTTCACCATCATCGTGGTGATCGGCGTTGCGCTGTATTTCCGTACCAAGAAGAACCCCCCCAGGGTACGGGAGGCGGCCGAATCCGGGCAGGAGTCCGCACCCTCCACGCGGACGGTGGTCTATATCCTGCTCGCCCTCATGGTGGCGGTGTCCATCGGCGTGTTCGTCCTCAAGTGGCAGCAGGACAACCGCATCATCGAGATCCGGGTCACCACGGAATCCGGCGAGGTGGTCAACTACCAGGCCCGCCACAAGGATATCAGCGGGCGCAGCTTCCTCTCGCTGGAGGGCGTCCAGGTGACCCTCGGGGCGGGGGACCGCGTGGAGACGCTGGGTTATTGAGAACGCCGCTGCCCACGGTGCCCGTGACGCTGGCGCTGATCGGGACCTGCATCCTGGTCTACCTGCTCATGATGTGGAACCAGGAATGGGTGGTGCGCGGTCTGCTGATCTCGGTGTATTACCACCCGGCGCTGCCCGAGATCCGCGGGGGCGAGGTCTGGCGCCTGATTACGCCGGCTTTCCTGCATTTCGGGCTCTTCCATATCCTCTTCAACCTGCTGTGGACCTGGGAGTTCGGCCGCCTGATCGAGAGCCGCCAGGGCGGTCTCATGCTGCTGCTCCTGTTCCTGGTCTGCAGCCTGGCGGCGAACATCGCCCAGTACCAGGTGGACGGCCCCGCCTTCGGCGGGATGTCCGGGGTCATCTACGCGTTATTCGGCTACACCTGGACCCAGGGCTTCGCCAATCCCCGCTTCGGGGTCCGGCTCAATCCCCCGGTGATCTACCTGCTCCTCGGCTGGTTCGTCATCTGCTGGACCGGAATCCTGGAAAGACTGTTCGGACTCGGGGTCGCGAACACGGCCCATACCGCGGGACTGGTTTCGGGCCTGGCGGTATCCCTCGCCGTGATCGTCTGGCAGCGCCTGTTCCGCTGAGCCGGGCCGGGGCACGGAAGCCTGACGCGCCGCCGCATCGGCGGCAAGCTGCTCCACACCTGCCAAAGCGCATTGCCGGCGCGCCCGAAGGCAGCCCAGTCACGCTCTGAACATCCGCGATTTCCGGAACCCGGCCCCGAAATCAGCCTTGATCCCGCCGAGTGCGCTGGGGTACATTCCGCGCAATGCGTTGACGGGGACGAGTAGTCCGGCCGCTGCCGGGACGCGGAACACCGGTTCCGCCTCCAGCGATCAGGGGATGGTGCAAGCCCTGACGGCATGCCGGGTGAATATCACCCCGGAGCAGCCCGCCGAAACGGCGCACGGTGTGCGCCGGAGTAGACCGGGCCGGATGCCTCCGATACGGGCCGGGGTCATGATGGTGACCCGATGAGGTGCATTCCGCGAGGGAGGCACGAAGCCGGGTGGTACCGCGATGCGTATCCCGTCGCCCCGGCAGGTGATGCAAGGTTCGGTCTTCGATTGGCGGGCCCTTGCGTGATCTGCCGGGGTTTTTTTCGTCCCGGCGTTTTACACAGACACTGGAATCACAGATCATGGCATTCAGCGAAGTCAGCAGCCGCTACGACGGGCCCGCACTGGAGGCGGAGGTCCTCGAATTCTGGGACCGCGAATCGATCTTCGAAAAATCCCTCGAGCAGAGCGAGGGCCGGCCAAGGTTCAGTTTCAACGAGGGCCCCCCCACCGCGAACGGCAGGCCGGGCATCCACCATGTCCTGGCGCGGACGTTCAAGGACATCTATCCCCGCTACAAGACCATGCGCGGGTACCACGCCCCCCGCAAGGGGGGATGGGACACCCATGGCCTGCCGGTGGAGCACGAGATCGAGAAGAAACTCGGGATCTTCGACAAGAAGGAAATCGAAAGGCAGGTGGGCATCGCCGAATTCACCCGCCAGTGCCGCGAATCCGTGATGACCTACATCGGCGAGTGGGAGGCCATGACCCGGCGCATGGGATACTGGGTCAACCTCGAGGAGGCGTACTACACCCTCGACAACCGGTACATCGAGTCGGCCTGGAACCTGCTCCGGCAGATCTGGGACAAGGGGCTCATCTACCAGGGCTACAAGGTGGTGCCCTACGACCCCCGCATCGGCGCCACGCTGTCCTCCCACGAGGTGGCGCTGGGCTACCAGGAAGTGGAGGATCCCTCCATCACGGTGCGCTTCCGGCTGTCCGGCATGGCCGACACCAGCTTCCTGGTGTGGACCACCACGCCCTGGACGCTGCCGTCCAACCTGCTCCTGGCGGTCGGGGACGACGTCGACTACGCGTTCGTGGAAACCGGGGACGAGACGCTGATCGTCGCGGCCGCCCGCCTGGATGCCCTGTTCGGCGATGCGGACTGCCGCGTGGCGAAAACCGTGAAGGGCCGGGACCTGGTGGGCACCCGCTACGAGCGGCTGTTCGACTTCCTCGACGTGCCCCGGGGCGACCCGTTCCGCGTGGTGGCGGCGGACTTCGTCAGCACGGAGGACGGCACCGGCATCGTTCATGCCGCCCCGGCCTACGGCGTGGACGACCTGGCCCTGGGGGAGCGCGAGGGCCTGCCGGTGGTGCACGGTGTCGGCCTCGACGGCTGCTTCAGGCCGGAGGCCGGCCCGGTGGCCGGCCTGTTCTTCAAGGATGCGGACCCGGTGATCTGTTCCCTGCTGGAAGAGAGGGATCTCATGTTCCTGAACGAGAAGGCCCAGCACAACTACCCGTTCGGCTGGCGTACCGGCGACCCGCTGATCTACTACGCCAAGGAGGCCTGGTATATCCGCACCACGGAGATCAGGGACCGGATGGTGGCCCTCAACCGCACCATCAACTGGGTACCCGAAACCATCCGGGAGGGGCGGTTCGGCAACTGGCTCGAGAACAACGTCGACTGGGCGCTTTCGCGGGAGCGTTTCTGGGGCACGCCGCTGCCGGTGTGGACGGACGGCGAGGGCAACTACCACTGCATCGGCTCCCTGGCGGAACTCGAGGAGCTGAGCGGCGAATCCATGGCGGATGTCGACCTGCACCGCCCGCGCATCGACGGGGTCACATTCGAGAAGGACGGCAAGACCTGGAACCGCGTGCCGGAGGTGATCGACTGCTGGTTCGATTCCGGCGCGATGACCTATGCCCAGTGGCACTACCCCTTCGAGAACCACGAGACGTTCGAGGCGCACTTTCCCGCGGACTACATCTGCGAGGCCATCGACCAGACCCGGGGCTGGTTCTATACCCTGCACGCCATCGCCGCGCTGGTGTCCGACAGCGTGGCCTACCGGAACTGCGTCTGCCTGAGCCATATCGTGGACGCCAACGGCAAGAAAATGTCCAAGTCCCTCGGCAACATCGTCGACCCCTACGACGTGTTCGACACCATCGGCGTGGATGCCCTGCGCTGGCTGTTTCTCGCCCGCACCGCCCCGGATGCGCAGAAACGGATTTCGGTGGACATCGTGCGGGAGGTGGCGGCGTCCTTCGTCAATACCTTCTGGAACACCTACGCGTTCTTCGTGCTCTATGCCCGGCTGGACGGCTTCGACCCGGGGCAACGCATCCCGGTGGCCGAGCGCCCGGAAATCGACCGCTGGGTCCTTGCCCTCGCCCACGGCACACTGAAGACCGTCACGGAATTCCTGGATGCCTACGACGCCCGCGGCGCCGGCGAGGCCATCGAAAAACTGGTGGACCAGCTCAGCAACTGGTATGTCCGCCGCAACCGCAGGCGCTTCTGGAAAAGCGAGGCCGGCGCGGACAAGCAGGCCGCCTACCTGACACTGTACGAATGCCTCGACATGGCCCACCGGATGATGGCGCCCTTCATGCCCTTCCTGAGCGAGGCGATATACCGGAACCTGGCCGGCCAGGTTCCGGGCGGTCCCGAGAGCGTCCACCTGACCCCCTGGCCGGAGGCGGACCCGGACTGCCTGGACGACCGGCTGGTCTACGAGATGGACATGGTGCAGCAGGCGGTGGCCCTTGGCCGCACCACCCGCGAGGAGAGCCGCGTCCGGGTACGACAGCCGCTCTCCCGCCTGCTGGTGAGTGCGCCGGACGAGCGCGCCCGCGCGGCGGTCTCAAGGCACGCGAGGCAGGTCGAGGAGGAACTCAACGTCAAGGCGGTGGAATTCATCAGCGGCGACAGCAACCTGGTCAGCTACCAGGTGAAACCCAACTTTCCGAGCCTCGGCAAGCGCTACGGCAAGCTGATGCCCGCCATCAAGAAGGCGCTTGCGGAAGCCGACGGCGCCTGGATCGCCGGGGAGGTCGCCGCGGGCCGGCCGTTCACGCTCGGCATCGAGGAGCAGGATGTCACCTTCGAACCCGGGGACTGCCAGGTGCTGACCGGCTCCGCCGAGGGCTATGCCTGCGCCGCCGGGGGCGGCTTCATGGTCGCCCTCGACACCGGCCTGAACGACGAACTGGTCCTGGAGGGCCTTGCCCGGGAAATCGTGCGATCCGTCCAGGATGCGCGCAAGTCCGCCGGCCTCGACGTGTCGGACCGGATCATCCTGGGCATCAGCGGAACGGGGGCGGTGCCGGAGGCGCTGCGCGTGCACGGCGAATACATCGCCGCGGAAACCCTGGCGGCAGAGCTGGCGGCTGCGGATGCCGTGGAGGGCTGGTCGGCGGAGCGGTCACTGGAGGACACCTCCTGGAGCATCACGCTGGCAAGGGCAGGCTGATCGGACTTGCCGGCCGGCACGGGATTGCAGGTCCCGGGCCGGCCCTGCGAATGGCGACCCGGACAGCCCCGGGCTCAGGCCGTATTGCCGGCCCGCCGCTCTGATTTCCTTGCCAGGATCCGCCGGCGGCGCTCATTGATGCGTCGGTCGCCTTCCGGGGTGCCGTCATGGAAGCTGCCGAAGATCTTGTCCCAGGGCGTTTCGTAGGTGCCGTAATTGCAGTGGATGTACTTGTGGTGCAGCTGGTGCATGAAATCGCCCAGCTGGACCTGGACCTTGCTGGAGAGCTTCAGCTTGTCGTAGCCGCAATGCGAAGTCGGCCCGGCAATGGTGTGAAGCAGCAGGTTGAAGATCATGTGGATGGGATGGCTTGCGACGAGGAAATAGATCAGGGCATCCGAATAGAGCCCGATATGCTCGACGGGGTGCATCGCATGACCGGACCAGGGGCCGGTATTGACGTTCTTGTGATGCCAGGAATGGACGTGCCTGTACAGGGGCCCGATGTGCAGCGCACGGTGGAACCAGTAGAAATGAAAACCGGACCAGACCGGGATGAGCAGCAGGACGCCGATGAACAGCCCCGGATTCTCCGTGAAGGTGATCAGCACGGCATAGCCGTTGGCATAGGCCCACAGCATCAGGCATTCGAACAGGGTGCCGACCAGGACCGACGAGCCCAGGGTCCAGAACATGTTGTCCCAGACCTGGTTGCCGAAATGAAACACCCTGGAATCCCTGGCGAGCGGGCGCTTGTCGTAGCGCATCTCGTCCCCCTGCCCGGAAAAGGTGAAGAACCAGAGATGGAGCCCCCCTGCGATCGTCAGGACAAGGATGAAGTTGCGCAGCCAGATCTCGAACATCCAGTCGAACCGGAAGGTCGCGGTCCGCTCCAGCGACGGCACGAACCAGTGCCAGATCGCGATCGCCGCCAACAGGATGAAGAACCGCTCCGCCAGCGGACTCCAGGACTTCAGCAGGTAGACCAGGCACTTCCCCGGCTTGAGCGGCCATTCGCAATAGGGCGCCTGGGTGATCGGCAGGTCCGGCGTGAAGTGCCAGGTGTTCCGGGGCGCCCGTCTTTTTCCGGGTGCGGCCATGCCGCCTGCGGTCGCATCGACTCCGGTCATGTTCGTCTCACCTCGTGTCAGTCAGTTCAGGGTCTGCCGCCGAATTCCGGCAAACCCGGCCTATGGGGGTTTTCAGGAATGCGGGAACAACGGAGAAACATCCCCGGGCTTTATTCCGCTCATGACCAGCCCGAGCAGCCTGTCTCCTGCCGGGCGCTGGCAAGCGATACCCCGATCGGCTGCAGGCGGATGGATACAGCCCGGGAAGGCCGGAGGCGCACACCCTGGCGGAGAAAAAGGGAACCGGTGACATCGCATCACCATGAAGGTGCACTGGAGGATTCGCAGGGTATTTTTGTTGACTCCCGCAAGTCAATATCAGGATCGGCGGAGATTCATTCCCGGACGCATTGCCGGCGGGTTTTGACGCAGGCGGAGCATATCCCGGAGCCCCTGCAGGCGCCCGACCAGGTGATTCGCCCATGTGCCATTTCCCATTGCCCCGGATACCCCGCGGCGGCGGTCATGGAATCGGGGAATCATCTTCCGGTGCTGGTCCCGGAATGTTCCGCCGCGAACTTGCCGTCAGATATCGGCAGTATTCTGATTCCCCGCCTGGAATGGCTATAATCCGCGTGCGGGAGCGGCCTTTCAGAACCCTTCCCTGCGGCTTCTTCCAACCGGTCAATTCAAATCCATATCGACATGTCAAAATCCGCTGTTGCGGCCGGCATCACCGGCAGGCACGGCAGCCGCGCGAACGGGTTTCCGCCGGATCCGGTCATCCTGCCGGCAACCCTGGCGCCCTCCTCCGGCCATCGGCCCCGTCCCGGCGGACGGCATGATTCGGGGGGCCTTGCATGGAGGTCCTGATCACGGGCGGCGCCGGATTTGTCGGCGCCGCACTGGCCCATCGCCTGCTGGACGAGGGTCACCGGATTCACGTCGTCGACAACCTCAGCGACTACTATGAGGTGAGCCTCAAGGAAGCCCGGCTCGACCGCCTGAAGGACCGGGAGGGCTGCAGCTTCCAGGCCGCCGACATCGCCGACCGGGACGCCATGGCGTCGCTGTTCCGCGGCCGGACATTCGACGTGGTGGTCCACATGGCGGCCCAGGCCGGGGTGAGATACTCGCTGGAAAATCCCGCGGCCTATGTCAACGCCAACCTGACCGGGTTCGGCAACATCCTGGAAGGCTGCCGCCACGGCGGCGTCGGCCACCTGGTGTTCGCATCCAGCAGCTCGGTCTACGGCGGAAACACCAAGCTGCCGTTCAGCGAGGACGACCCGGTTGACCACCCGGTCTCCCTCTATGCCGCCACCAAGAAAGCCAACGAGCTGATGGCGCATACCTATGCCCACCTGTACGGCCTTCCCTGCACGGGCCTCCGGTTCTTCACCGTCTACGGGCCCTGGGGACGGCCTGACATGGCCTTTTTCAAGTTCACCCGGCTGATGCTCGCCAATGAGCCCATCCCGGTCTACAACAATGGCCGGATGACCAGGGATTTCACCTATATCGACGACATCGTCGAGGGGATGCGAAGGGTGCTGGACAAGCCGGCATCCCCGTCGGAAACGTTCGACCCGGAGCGGCCCACCCCGGCGGAGAGCCTGGCGCCGTTCAGAATCCTCAACATCGGCAATGGCAGCCGGGTCCGGCTCATGGACTACATCGCCGCCCTGGAGAACTGTCTTGGCATCAAGGCCGAATACCGGATGCTGCCGATGCGGGACGGCGATGTCGTCGCCACCCATGCGGACGTCAGCAGGCTCGAATCGCTCACGGGCTATCGCCCGTCCACGACGATCGAGGACGGCCTGGCGCGCTTCTGCCACTGGTACCGCGGGTACTACAGCGCCTGAGCCGCCGTGAATCAGACGCCCCACCAGCAGCTGATCGGCAGGCTCAAGGACCGAAGCGCGGCCATCGGGATCGTGGGCATGGGCTATGTCGGGCTGCCGCTGGCGCTCCGTTTCGCGGAAGCGGGTTACCGGGTGCGCGGCTTCGATATCGAACCGGAGCGCGTCGACCTCATGAACCGGGGCGGCAGCCACATCGCCCACATCCGGGAGGACCGGGTGGCCGGGGCGGTGGCCCGGGGCTTCCGCGCCACCACCGACTTCACGGAAATCGCCGCAATGGATGCGGTGATCCTTTGCCTGCCCACCCCTCTCGGCCGCCACCGCGAGCCGGACCTCGGGTTTGTCACGGGCACCACCGATGCCCTCCTGCCCCATCTGCGGCCGGGGCAGGTCATCTCCCTTGAAAGCACCACCTACCCCGGGACCACGGACGAGGAGCTGCTGCCGCGGCTGGAATCCACCGGCCTCGAGGTGGGCAAGGATCTGTTCCTGGTCTATTCACCGGAACGGGAGGATCCGGGAAACCCTGAATTCGGCACGGGAAACATCCCCAAGATCTGCGGCGGGCACACCGACGCCTGCCTGGCTGCCGGGGTGGCGCTCTACGAACAGGCCATCGACACGGTGGTGCCGGTCAGCTCCACCCGGGTGGCGGAAATGACCAAGCTTCTCGAGAACATTCACCGAGCGGTGAACATCGGCCTTGTCAACGAAATGAAGGTCGTGGCGGACCGCATGGGGATCAACATCCACGAAGTGATCGATGCCGCCGGGACCAAGCCGTTCGGTTTCACCCCCTACTATCCCGGTCCCGGGCTCGGGGGGCACTGCATCCCCATCGACCCGTTCTACCTCACCTGGAAGGCGCGGGAATACGGTATCAACACCCGCTTCATCGAACTTGCCGGCGAGGTGAACACGGCGATGCCGAAATGGGTTGTCGGCAAGGTGGTCGATGCTCTCAACGGCGCCGGCATGGCCGTCAGGGGCGCCCGTATCCTGGTACTCGGGATCGCGTACAAGAAAAATGTGGATGACATGCGGGAGTCGCCCTCCGCGGCTCTTCTGGAACTACTCCGTGAAAGGGGCGCCGACGTGGCCTATTCAGATCCCCACGTGCCGGTGTTTCCCCGGATGCGCAAGCACCACTTCGATCTGTCCAGTGTCGATCTGGACGCCGATTCCCTGGGACAGTACGACCTGGTGCTGCTGGCGACGGACCATGACGCCTTCGACTATGCCATGATCCGTGACCACGCCAGGCTGATCGTCGACACCCGGGGCCGCTATGCCATGACGCCGGCGGAGCATATCGTGCCCGCCTGAATATCGGTTGGGCGCTCGGGAATCCTCCCCCGCGTGCACTGGTCTTCCGCAGCCGTCGATCCTTGTGATCCGGAGGTTCCGGACCGACCCCCTCAACCTGACCCGGCCCGGCCCGGCATGAGCCACTGGACGGCCATCCGCGCTGGCTACGCCCTCATACCAGGATAGCAGCCAGTGATGCACTTCGGAGTGGAAGCGGGGCATTGGATTCATGTGGATTGGTGGCTAATATATTCTTGGGAGAGTGCAATCGATTCGGACGACCGAAATGCCGGGAATCTGTTGAAAATGCTGAAATCTCCCAGCGGGCCGTTTCCCCGGATGCATACCCAATTGCGGAACGGGACGACCCCCGTCCCGCCCTCTCGGTCCTGGCGATCTCCTCATTGCTCCGCATCCACAGAATCCATCAGAACAGCCGGTTCAGACCGACCCGGACCGAGGTCACCGTGCGGTCGTACAGCGGGACGTTTGAATCGGTCCGCGACCAGTCGAACATCAGGACCGGCTGATAGCCGTTCCAGGAGACCTCGCGGTGCGACAGCGACAGGCCGGCGCTCCGCGTGCGGTCCTCGCGCCGGGTAAGGAACACCCCGTCCGGTTCGTCGAACCGCGCCGCGCTCATTCCAAGGCGGACCGACCCGCTCCAATCCTCCCCGACATCCGCCGCATAAGTCACGCTCAGCCCACCCGAGCGCCAGTTCAGGCTGCTTTGCTTGGCGGTTTCGCGCGCGAGCGTCCCGGAGAACGACAGCCAGCCCGGCCCCAGCCGGTGCGAGACGAACAGGCCGAGGGAGCGTCCCAGGGGATCGACCTCGCCTGGTTGCCCGTCATTGAATGTAGTCCAGACGCGGGGCGTGATACCCACGCGCCAGTCCTCGTCCAGGGCCTGGTCCAGCGCGAGGCCCGTCCACAGGTTGGTGGCGTAGCCGTTGCCGTCCCGAAAACGCCGCCCCACTCCCAGATCGAAGGCGAGCCGGCCCGGCAGTTGACGCCCGGCGAGCGGCGCTGCATAGCCGATGCGCGGCCCGGCAGTCACGCTTAGCCAGGTCCGGCTGTGTGCGCTCGCGCCGATGGCCGTGTTCCGGGTCGCCGAGGCGGTCGCCTCAAAGAGCACGCGCCCGTCCCCGGTCACCGGGCGCCGCCAGCGCAGCCTCGCGCCCGTGCGCGCCACCCAGGCGCCGGCCGGGCGCTCCTCCAGGTCGAACACCAGGTTGCCGAAGGCGGGGATCGCCACCGTGTCGGTCTCGGGGGCGCCGTTGATGTTGCCGTCGTACCAGAACCCGAGGTCCAGATCGACGCGCAGGCGCTGCCGGTCGAGGATTCGGGACAGGAACCCCTCCACCTTGCGGCGCGCGTCGGCGGGCAGGTCCGGCCGGCGCCGGACATCGCGGAACAGTTCGTCCGCCTCGTCGTCGCGGCCGAGCGCGAACAGCACCGACGCGCGGTCGAGCCGGACCCGGAGGTTGTCCGGCCGCTCCTCCGCCAGCCGCGCCAGCACCTGCTCCGCCTGGACCAGCCGCCCGCCCGCCATCAGGGCCTGGGCGATGGCGAACCGCAGGGCCGTCGTGTCCGTCCCCTCCGGCAGCGTGTCCATGGTTTCGATGAGCACCGCGAAGGCGTCCACCGGCCGGCCCGCCTGGATCAGGTGTTCGGCGACGGCCACGGCCGCCTGGATCTCGGCGGATGGAGCGCCGGCTCCCGGCCCGGATCCCGGATCGGAGGCCGTGGCAGGCGTTGCGGGAGGCTCCCCGGTCTGCGCGTGCGTTACCGTCCCCGGGGCGGCGCAGGACAGTGCGAGCGCCAGCAGCGCAAGCGCCGCGGACCGCACGGGCCGGCGGGGCAGCGTCCACCGCCCCGTCGCCATCGCGCCGGACGGCCGCACCCGCTACGCCGTACCGAGAGCCGATTACTGCCTATTCACGACGAAACCCCCGACCATCGTATCCGTCACCTCGAAAGTCCCGCCGAGTGTGGCTCCATTGGTACCGCGGAAAGTGGCCGAGAGTGTGCCTGCATGCAACGTACCTGTCCCATCGGCGGAGAAAGCGCCGTTGCTGACCTCCATGCTGCCCCAGCGCAAGTCGGAATAGCTGGTCCCGGTATTGGCGCCCACGAGGTTCCACAGGACTGCGGTTGCGACAGGATTTGAGCCGGGGTTAAAAGTCAGAGTGACCCGGGCATCGCCGCCGATCAAATCCCCCCGCCAATAGAAGTTCGTGTACCTCTTTGTATGATCTGTATAGCGCTTCTTCGAGTCGAGGCCGATGACCTTGCCGGTCCACTGCACGGAACCCGATCCCGTGGGCTGTACCGCGTTTCCGGGCGCCTGCAGGTGCGCCTCGGCCCTGAAGAAATCCATATAATCGAAGAAGTAGTCCGCGTTGGCGGTAATGTCACTTTTACCGGCGGTGAAGTAGTCCGCCAGAATGTACTTGCCGGTCTCGCACCCATCGCAGACCTCACGAGGATACGTCGTTCTGTGGACCCGCAAATGGACCTTCATGTCGTTCGTGCCGGCGTTGTGCGGATAGCTGAACCACCGCGCGTAGGCATCGACGCCACCATTTGTGCCTGGGCTGCAAGTCGTATATGTAAAATCGCCAGTCCAGCACGGAAACTCGACAACGTAGTGTCCGCCCCGGATGTATCGCTCCCGAACCTGGAGGTTCGGCTTGGTCGCCCCACCGACCGTGCTCGGCCCCATGGTGTTCATGTTGACCACCGTGCCAGTCCCGCTGGGTAATTCTGACGGTGCCGAGGTAGTCGGGTCAGTTCTGTCGACGTTCTTGGGCAGCAGCGGGTGCAGGTTCAGGCTCTTCAGTTCCGCCAGGGTAAGGTGAGTGATCGGCGGACCGCCCCAGTACGGCGAGGCCGGACGCACCCGCACGGTCACCCGTCGGTTCTGGCCCCGCACCGTGCGCTTCACGTCGATCAGCCGCCCGCCCGTCACTTCCAGCGCCCGCTTGAGCGCCGTCAGACGCAGGCCGGAGAACTCCTCGCTGAACCGGATTTCGAAACTGAACAGCTTCTTGCCGTTGTGCTGGTCCGGCAGGCCGTGGAACGATGCCGTCAGCGCCGATGGCGTCACCGGCGCCGAAGGGCCTGACACCGTCGCCGCCGCCGCGTCCCAGAGCCACCCCACCTGGGGCAGCGCCACCGTCACTTCCCCGGACGAGGAGGGACGCACCCTGACCGTCATGCGGCGGTTCTGTCCCCGCACGGTGCGCTTCACGCCCACCAGCCGGCCGCCCGTCACCTCCAGCGTCCGCCTCAGCATCCCCAGCCGCAGGCCGGAGAACTCCTCGCTGAACCGCAGCTCGAAGGTGAACAGCCCGCTGCCGTCGTGCGCGTCCGGCAGGCCGTGGAACGACGCCGTGAGCGCGGTCGCAGTGGGCGTCGGCGATTCCGCCGACGGCGTCGGTGTCTGCGCCGCGCAGCCGGGCATCGACGACCCCGGCCGACAGGACAGCACGGCCGCGATCGCCGTGTTCTTCGGCGCCGCCTGCGCCGGGCAGTTGGACCCGCCCCCGCGCGACCACCCGGACAGGCAGTCCATGTTCGCCAGCGCCGGGCCCGTTCCTAACGTTCCGATCGTTCCTGTCGTAATTGCCGTGACCGTCACGGCCGGCAGCAGCGCGAACGCCGCCGCCAGGTGCCGCCATACATAAAGAGCAAGGGGTGCCCGGTGTGTGGATTTGGGTTTCATCGTTCTTCTCCCAGTGAGATCAGATTATTCGGTTTGGCAGGTTCCGGTCGCTCCTCTTGATGAACAATGCTGGGTCCTCCGATCCAGACCAATGACTGCGTTTTGGTCTTGCTTTTTGCTCGCGATAACTACATTTATCGAGAGTAAACGCGCGTTAACAGTTCGAAATCCGGGAAAACAGCCCCTCCGGACCTCCGTTCGGAACGGACATCCAAAACAGCCTTCTCCGCCCCCCCAGAAGGGCCCTCCTGACCCCATCTCCGAATGGCTCGAATCCGCCAGCGGGGCATTGAGTGAGAACACCGAACGGGCCCTCAGAGCCGACCTCGAGATCTACCTTGCCTGGTGCCGGCATGAGGGTCTGAAACCCTGGCCCACCCGGGCAGGAGATCTCGTCCGGTTCATCAGCACCATGGCCCGGATGAAGGCACCGGCCACCGTGCGAAGGTACGTCTCTTCCATCGTCGCCCTGCACAGGGCCGCCGGATGGAAGGACCCCCTCGCCAACATGACCGTCCGCATGGCCATGCAGCGCATGTACCGGAAACAGGGCCGAAGGCAGGTCCAGGCCTCGGGACTCACCTGGCCCCTTAGGAAGAGACTGCTGGCATCCTCAGGCCATCGCCTGATCGATGCGCGCAACCGGGCCCTCCTGGCCGTGGCCTATGACGCCATGCTCCGGCGGTCCGAACTGGTCTCCCTGCAAGTGTCTGATTTCTCGATGGAACCCGACGGATCCGCCACCCTCCTGGTGCGCCGGGGCAAGACCGACCCCCAGGGCGAGGGATCCGTCCTGTTCCTCGCCCCGGACACCGCGGACTTCGTCATGGAATGGCGCCGGCGGGGCGGCATCGACAAGGGGTTCCTGTTCCGCTCCATCGGCAAGAACGGGATACCCGGGGGCGCCCTGCCACCGAGCCAGGTGCCGCGCATCTACAAGTCCATGGCGAGGAATGCGGGATTGGGAAAAGACATCGTGGCGGGACTGTCGGGTCACAGCACCCGGGTGGGTGCGGTGCAGGACATGATCGCCTCGGGGATCGAGTTGCCTGCGATCCTGCAGGCGGGAAGATGGAAGAGCACGTCCATGGTGAACCGGTACGGGGAGCGTTTGCTGGCCCGGAGGGGTGGTGCGGCGCAGCTGGCCAGGCTGCAGCGGCGGGGTCGGAAATTCGCCTGGAGACAGTGACCGGAGTGAGGGGCGGGGAAAGACATAAAAAAGGGTGGGTATTCCACGGCAAAGTTGCCACCCATTCCACGCTGAAAGTTGCCACCGATTCCACGGCAAAGTTGCCACTCATTCCACGGTGAAAGTTGCCACTTTCACCAAGGCATACACTCCCATCGGAGCCGAACGACGCATGATTGACAACCCGGTATGGTGCCCGCCTTTTCAACGAGGAGGCGCCCATGCCACACAAGAGTCTATCCATGCGAAAAATCAAGGAAATCCTGAGGCTGAACCAGCAAGGGTTGAGCAACCGGGAAATCGGCAGGATCTGCAGGATCAGCCACACCACGGTCAGCAACTATCTGTTGCGGCTGGACCAGGAGGGGCTTTCGTGGCCACTTCCGGATAATCTGAACGACGCCGATCTCGAGCGGCGCCTGTTTCCACCGCCGGAGCCCCGGCGGCTGGCCAGGAAGCGGGGGGTCCCGGACTGGGTGTACATCCACAAGGAGCTCCGTCGCAAGGGCGTGACCCTGCAACTGCTGTGGGACGAGTACCGGGAGGGGAACCCCGAGGGATACGAGTATTCCTGGTTCTGCCGGCACTACCGCAAGTGGGCCGGCAAGCTGGATCTGGTGATGCGGCAGGACCACAAGGCGGGTGAGAAGCTGTTCGTGGACTACGCCGGCATGACGGTGGGGATCATCGACCCGTCCACGGGGGAGGAGCGCCAGGCCCAGCTCTTCGTGGCGGCGCTGGGTGCGTCGGGCTACACCTATGCCGAGGTCACCTGGACCCAGGGACTGGAAGACTGGATCACGTCCCACCAGAACTGCTTCTCCTGGATGGGTGGCTGTCCCGAGATTGTCGTGCCCGACAACCTGCGGTCCGCGGTGGTGAAGGCCCACCGGTACGAGCCCGACATCAACCCCACCTACCAGGAAATGGCGGAGCACCATGACCTGGCTGTGGTGCCTGCGCGCGTCCGGCGCCCGCGGGAGAAGGCTAAAGCGGAATTGAGCGTGCTTTTGGCAGAGCGCTGGATCCTCGCGGCCCTGCGCAACCGGCGGTTCTTCTCCCTGCGGGAGGTCAACATCGAGATCGGGCAGCTGCTGGAGAAACTCAACAACAAGCCGTTCCAGAAGCTCCCCGGCAGCCGCCGGGAACTCTTCGAGGAGCTCGACAGGCCGGCCCTGAAACCACTGCCCCGGGAGCCCTACGAGTTCGCCGAGTGGAAGAAGGTCCGCGTCCACAGCACGGACTATCACGTCGAGTTCGACAAGCACTGGTACTCCGTTCCCTGCGCACTCGTCGGGATCGAGATCGAACTCCGGGCCACCCGCAACACCATCGAATGCCTCCACAAGGGCCAGCGGGTCGCGAGCCACCGGCGCTCCTGGCTGCGGGGCAGGCACACCACTGCCTCGGAACACATGCCAGAGAAGCACCGCAAGGTGGGGGAATGGTCCCCGGAGCGCATCGTCGCATGGGCCGGAAAGGCTGGCCCCGACACCGCGGCGCTGGTGAAGAAGATGATGGCTTCGCGCCAACATCCCCAGCAGGCCTTCCGCGCCTGCCTCGGCATCATGCGCCTCGGCCAGTCCTACGGCAACGAGCGGCTCAACGCCGCCTGCAAACGGGCCCTGTACCTGAAGACCCTCAAGTACCGGAGCGTCGAGGCGATCCTCAAGAACGGACTCGACCGGAAAAAACCGGAGCCCGCCCAGGAGTCCATCCTTCCGGATGACCATGGGAATGTCCGGGGCCCCTCCTATTACCACTGACCTCTTGACTTCAACGACAACCGGAGAAACCAACATGTTGAACCATCCCACCCTGGACAAGCTCCAGAAACTGAAACTCACCGGCATGGCCGCGGCCCTCGCCGACCAGACGAGTATATCCGACATTGACGAACTCGACTTCATGGAGCGACTCGGGCTCCTCGTGGACCGGGAGGCCACCGAGCGGGAAGACCGCCGGCTCACCGCCCGCCTGCGGCTCGCCAGGTTCAGGCACAACGCCGCCATGGAGGATATCGACTACCGTGCCCCCAGGGGCCTCGACAGGGGCCTGATGCAGTCACTGGCAGCCTGCCGCTGGGTCGCCGACCATCTCAATATCCTGATCACCGGACCCACCGGCGTTGGCAAGACCTGGATCGCCTGTGCGCTGGCCCAGAAAGCGTGCCGGGAGGGATACCATGCCCGGTATGTCCGTTTCCCCGCACTGCTGCGGGACCTGGCCGTCGCCAAGGGAGACGGGCGGTATCCCAAGCTGCTGTCGGCCCTCGCCAGGGTCGACGTCCTGCTGATCGACGACTGGGGCCTTGAGAACATGAACACCGAAAACCGCCGCGACCTGCTGGAACTCCTCGAGGACCGGTACGGGGCCCGTTCCACCGTGGTGACCAGCCAGCTGGCGGTGGAGAGCTGGTACGAAGGCGTTGGCGATCCGGTCCTCGCGGACGCGATCCTCGACCGGCTGGTGCACAATGCCTACCGGATCGGCCTCAAGGGCGAGTCCATGCGGAAGAAGAAGTCCGTGGCCATGATGGCCGGATCCGGGGATCCGGAGTCCGGTCCGGAATGAAACCGGCAACCCGAAACGGGATCGGCGTCCGCCGCACTACCGCGCTTCGCTTGCTCTCCGCAATGCCGCGCGACAAACAAGTTTGTCGCCCGTCATCACGGACCAGGGCTGTCTTGCAGGTGAGAAAAAGCAGGTCAATAAATGACCTTGAAAAGCCAAAGGCGGTGGCGCCGGTGATCGCCGGAAACTGGAAATACGGGGGTGCGTGGCGTAAGATTCGTCACGCACCCGCGACCGGGCGAGAGGATCTGAGTCCTACAGCCTGATGACCGTTGCGTCGCTTCGCTCCGATGAGAAGGTGCCCTGGATGAAATGGCAACTTTGCCGTGGAATGGGTGGCAACTTTCACTGTGGAACAGGTGGCAACTTTCCGTGGAATAGCCAAAAAAGGGAGGAAATGAGGCGAAAAAGAGGCATAAAACCCGATTTTTCTCAATGCCCGTCCCGGCCGTTAAATGATGTTATCGCGAGCAAAAAATGAAAAAAAATGGCACTTTTCGGCGATTTTTTTCAGGCCCCATAAGAGAACTGAACCAAAAAAACCCGATATTCCGGTATTTTTTTCTTTTATCCCGATGCGTCAGAATCGGTCATCCGTAATAAATCTACCACTTTCGGTGTATCCGGGCCCACTTGACCGGACGGGCAATAGGAATATATTCTTTGCTCCTGATAAATGTAGTTATCGCGAGTAAAAATTCCATAAAGATCGATATAACTCCCTGTTTTTGCTCCATTATATTTTCCCCTCCTTTTTTACCTTTACATTCCCTTAACATTCGCCGAAAAAATTTCGGGGGCCCGGCTTCCATTGCCGAAAAGGGTCCATCCTCACCCGCTGAAAGGCCATCCTGACCATCCCTGACCCACGCATCGGGCCCCTGATCGGATGACCCCGGGAGGGGGAATTTAGTTCCCCGGCGACTGCCGGATCAGGAGGCGAGCCGGAACAGCTGTGCCTGCAACTCCTCGCGGGCGTGGACCTGCTCCTCCAGTTTCTGCCTCTCCCTGTCCACTACCGCCGCTGGCGCCTTGCTCGTGAATCCCGGGTTGTTGACCTTGGCCTCGATCCGGTCGATGTCCCGGTCGAGCTTCTCGATGGCCTTTTTCAGGCGGGTGATCTCGGCGCCCTTGTCGATCAACCCCTCGAGCGGAATGAGGATGGCCATGTCCCCCAGCAGCGTCATGGCGGATTCGGGTTTTTCCGCGCCGCCCGGCAACACCGCCACGGACTCCACCCGGCCCACGGCATCCAGGTAGACCTGGCTGACCTTGAGGATGCGAAGGTCCTCGGCGGACGCGTTCTGCAACAGCACCGGCACCCGTTTCCCGGGAGGGATGTTCATCTCGCCCTTGATCTGGCGGATGCCGAGAATGAACTGCATCACCCATTCCATCTCCACTTCCGCGGCGCGGTCGATCCGGTCGTCCTCCGGCACCGGATACTTCGCCAGCATGACGGTGTCGCCGGTACGTCCCGCAAGGGGCGCCACCTTCTGCCAGATCTCCTCGGTGATGAACGGCATGATGGGATGGGCCAGCCGCATCATGGTTTCCAGTACGCGCACCAGGGTGCGGCGGGTGCCCCGCAGCTGGTCCGCGCTGCTGGCGGGGTTGCCCAGCACGGGCTTGCACAACTCCAGGTACCAGTCGCAATACCGATTCCAGATCAGTTCGTAGATTTCCCGGGCGGCGTTGTCGAAACGGTAGTCCCGGATCGCGTCGGTCACCGCCTGTTCGCTGCGCTGCAGGCAGGAGACGATCCAGCGGTCCGCGGCGGACAGTTCCACGTCGGCGCCCTGCTGGCCGCAGTCCCGGCCCTCGGTGTGCATCAGCACGAAACGGGCCGCATTCCAGATCTTGTTGCAGAAGTTCCGGTAGCCCTCGGTGCGGGTCAGGTCGAAGTTGATGTCCCGGCCCGTGGACGCCAGGGCCGCAAACGTGAACCGGAGCGCATCGGTTCCGAAACTGGGGATCCCCGAAGGGAAGTCCCTGCGGGTCTGTTTCTCGATCTTCTCCGCCAGGTGCGGCTGCATCATGCCGCTGATGCGCTTGGCCACGAGGTCATCGAGCTCGATGCCGTCGATGAGGTCGATGGGGTCCAGCACGTTGCCCTTGGACTTGGACATCTTCTGCCCGTGGGCATCGCGCACCAGGCCGTGGATGTACACCTGCCGGAACGGCACGTCATCCATGAAGCGCATGCCCATCATGATCATGCGCGCCACCCAGAAGAAGATGATGTCGAAGCCCGTGACCAGCACGCTGGTGGGATAGAAGGTCTGCAGCCGGTCGGTCCGTTCCGGCCAGCCCAGGGTGGAAAACGGCCAGAGGGCAGAGCTGAACCAGGTGTCCAGGACATCCTCGTCCTGCCTGAGCGGCAGGTCCGGGGCGAGTCCGTAATTCTCCCGCACCGCCGCCTCGTCCCGCGCCACGTAGATGTTGCCGTCTGGATCGTACCAGGCCGGGATCCGGTGACCCCACCAGATCTGGCGCGAAATGCACCAGTCCTCGATGTTTTCCAGCCACTGGTAGTAGGTCTTGCTCCAGTTGGCTGGCACGAACTCGATCCGTCCGCCCCTGACCGCCTCGATGGCGGGATCGGTGATCACCGCCTTGCCGCCGGGCCTTCCGTCCTCCTGGACCTCGCGGGTCAGGTCCACGTACCACTGGTCGGTGAGAAAGGGTTCCACCACGACCCCGGAACGGTCGCCCCGGGGAATCACCAGCTTGTGGTCATCGACCTTCTCCAGCAGGCCGGCCTCACCCAGGTCCGCCACGACGCGCTCCCGCGCCGCCTCCCGGGTCAGTCCCACGTAGGCGGGCGGCACCAGGTCTCCCTCACTGATCTCGTCGTCGTTGACGTTCCGGCGGATGCTCGCGTCCACGGTGAACACGTTGATGAGTCCGCCGTGGGGCTGGGACGTCATGACCTCGCTGTCCCGGTGGCGGAGCCAGACCTGGTAGTCGTTGAAGTCGTGGGCCGGGGTGATCTTGACGCAGCCGGAGCCGAAATCGGGATCGACATACTCGTCGGCGATGATGGGAATGCGCCGGCCGGTGAGCGGCAGGTCGACATGGCCGCCGACGAGTTCACGGTAGCGCCCGTCCCCGGGATGTACCGCCACCGCGGTGTCGCCGAGCATGGTTTCCGGCCGGGTGGTGGCCACGGTGAGATGACCGCTGCCATCCGCAAGCGGATAGCGCAGGTGCCACAGGTGACCGCTTTCCTCCACGGACAGCACCTCGAGATCCGACAGCGCCGTGTGCAGCACCGGGTCCCAGTTCACCAGGCGCTTGCCGCGGTAGATGATGCCCTGGTCGAACAGCTGCACGAAGACCTCGCTCACCGCGGCGCTCAGGCCCTCGTCCATGGTGAAGCGTTCGTGGGCCCAGTCCGGCGAGGCACCCATGCGGCGGAGCTGCCGCGTGATCATGCCGCCGGATTCCTCCTTCCACTGCCACACCCGGTTGATGAAGTCCTCGCGGCCGTAGTCGTGGCGGGTACTGCCCTCGGCGTTGACCAGCCGCTCCACCACCATCTGGGTGGCGATGCCGGCATGGTCGGTACCCGGCTGCCACAGCGTGTTCCTGCCCCGCATCCGGTTGAACCGGATCAGGGCGTCCATGATGGTGTCCTGGAACGCGTGGCCCATGTGCAGGCTGCCGGTGACGTTGGGCGGGGGGATCATGATGCAGTAGGCATCGGCGTTGTCGCCCCGGTCCTCGGGCGCGAAATAGCCGCGCCTTTCCCACTCGCCGTACCAGCGGGTCTCGATGTCGTGGGGGTTGTAAGACTTGTCCAGGGTCATCTCGGCACTACAGTCTGATCTCGTGGGTGCCGGGTTCGACGCCCATGGCGCGATAGGCCCTGAAGCGCTCGCGGCCGGCGGCGCGGTGATCCCGGTCGTTCGCGATCAGGTCCGCCACCCGGCGGCATTCCGCCGCGCCTTCCGGCAGTGCCCGGGTGAGCGACACCAGCATGCCGCGCCATTTCTCCGGGGCGCATTCCGTGCCGATGAGTACCGGCGACAGCGCCGCTTCCGGTGTCCCGGTACGGGCATGGGGAACAAAACTCGCCGCCTGGTATTCCCAGAGCATCCGGTCCAGGGCTTCCGCTTCCCCGGGCGTGTCCACCTGCATGTACACCCGGAGTCCCTGCCGCCAGGCCTTGGCGGCGACCATGCAGGCATAACCGAGGCGGCTGGCGTCGTCCGCCCGGTTCAGCACATAGAAATCAACCCTCTCGGGAGCCACGATGCCGCCGGTATGCCTCGAAGGTTCAGCCCGCCCTTTGCAGCAGGAATTCCACCAGGAGCGGAACCGGCCTGCCGGTGGAGCCCTTCTCGCCGCCGGATTTCCAGGCGGTGCCGGCGATGTCCAGGTGGGCCCAGGAATAGTCGCTGGCGAACTCCTTGAGGAAGCAGGCCGCCGTCACCGCCCCGGCGCCCTTGCCGCCGATGTTGGCGAGGTCGGCGAAATTGCTCTTGAGCTGCCTGGTGTAGTCGTCCCACACCGGCAGCCGCCAGACGCGGTCGCCGCTCGACTCGCCGGCGGCGAGGAGTTCGCCCGCCAGCTTGTCGTCATTGCTGAAAAGGCCCGACGCATGGCTGCCGAGGGCTATGATGCAGGCGCCGGTGAGGGTGGCGATGTCCACCACCGCCGCGGGCTTGTAGCGCGCGATGTAGGTCAGCGCGTCGCACAGGATGAGGCGTCCCTCGGCGTCGGTGTTGAGGATCTCGATGGTTTTGCCCGCCATGCTGGTGACGATGTCCCCGGGCTTGTTGGCGGCGCCGTCCGGCAGGTTCTCGCTGCTCGGGACCACGCCGACGACATTGAGCGGCAGTTCCATTTCCGCCGCCGCATGCAGGGTGCCGAACACGCTGGCGCCACCGCACATGTCGAATTTCATCTCGTCCATGGCGCCCGCGGGCTTGATGGAGATGCCGCCGGCGTCAAATGTGAGGCCCTTGCCCACCAGCACCACCGGGGCGTCGCCGCGCTTGCCGCCGCTGTATTCCATGATGATCAGCCTGGCGGGCTCCCGGCTGCCCCGGGAGACCGACAGCAGCGAGCCCATCTTGAGCTTCTGCATGTCCGCCTCGTTCAGCACCCGGGTCTTCACGGGAAGGGATTTCTGCATCGCCCGCGCCCGCCTGGCCAGGTAGGACGGTGTGCAGATGTTGCCGGGAAGGTTGCCGAGTTCCCGGGCCAGGGTCACCCCGTGCGCGGTGGCCGCGCCCTCGCGCACGCCCCGTCTCGCGGCATTGAGTTCCGCCCTGTCCACCACGATGGCGGCGGACTTGAGCGCCGGCGCCTTCTTCTTTCCGCTCAGGGTTTCCGTGTACCGGTAGAGCACCGCGTCCATCGCCTCCACCACGTGGCGCGCCATGCGCCGGGTGTCCATCCGGCCGTGCCGGCGGTCCATGAGCGCGATGTCCAGGGAGCGTACATTGGCCGCCCTGGCGGCGCCGGCCGCGGCCTCGGCGGCCTGGCGGAGTTCCCTGGCGCCGGTCTCGGCGGCCTTGCCCATGCCGACGAGCAGCACCCTTTCCGCGCGGATGCCGGCGGGATCGTGGACCATCAGGGTGCTGCCGGGCTCGCCGCTGATGTCCCCCCTGGCTACCAGGGTACGGAGCCTCTTGTTGGCCCTGGCGTCCAGCAGGGCCGCATTGTTGCCGAGCGTGACCTTTTTTCCGTCGGTGTATACCGCCACCACCAAGAGGCGGGAAGCGAGGGTGTCGATCTTGTTGCTCTTGGCCGAGTAATCCACGTTGTCTCCTTTGTATACAGACAGATGCCGGTTTCTTCAAACTGCCGGATTATAACTGTGGTTGGTAACCGGGGCGACCCGGAAGATTTCCCGGAAGATTTCCCCGGAAAATTTTCCCTGCAGGCACCTCCGCGGGCGCATTCCGGGGAACCGGTCTTCGGGCAGTGGATGGGGTCGGCATTCCCGTCCGGGTTGCCGCCGTGCGGCCGTATCGGCCCATTTCCGGAATCCGGCCAATACCCTTGTCAGGGCCGTGACAACTGCTGAATCACAGCGGAAAAAATAAGTGGATACGGTACCGGCCGCAGTGTATCCTACGGCGGCAACGAAAACGGTCCCGCACGGGAACGCGGGGCCGGCCCGACTTTTGCCAGACCCCATCACCGACCCCCCGGAACCAACGGCCCCGGAGCGTTGTCACACGCCCTGGGACCGTAATCGAGACTTGAAACTGAGAACAGGGTTTATGACGACATTCGGCCAACTTCTCCGCCTGCTGGCGGCCACCGCCTTCCTGCTGCTCGCCGTCCCTTCATGGGCCCAGGACGACACGGAGCCGGCCGCCCCGGGCCAGACCGCCGCCGACATCGAGGCCCGGGCAAAGGCCCTGATGGCCGAGGGCCGGCATGTCGACGCCCTGTCCCTCCTCGGCCCCCTGGTGGAGGTCCGCCCGATCATCATGGACGTGTACTTCCTGGTGGGCCTCGCCTCGATCGGAGCCGCCGGAGCCCCCGACGCGTCGGCGGAGAACCGGGAGGCGTTCCTCGATATCGCCGTGCGGACCTTCCGGTCGATGCTGGTGCGGAACCCCGGTCTCGTCCGCGTGCGCCTGGAACTGGCGCGGGCCTACTTCCTCCAGGGGGAGGACGCCGAGGCGAAGGAGCACTTCGAACGGGTGCTGGCGGGGGAGAACCCGGAGGCGGTGGTGGCCAACGTCAGCCGGTACCTGGCGGAGATCCGCAAGCGCAAGCGCTGGTCCTCGTACTTCGGCTTCGCCCTGGCGCCGGACAGCAACATCGGCGCGGCGTCGGACGACCGGACCATCAACATCTTCGGGCTGCCCTTCGAGCGGGACCAGCAGCAGCTGACGAGTTCCGGGATCGGCCTGTCGGTCTGGGGTGGGGGGGAATACCAGTATCCGCTGAGGGACCGGGTCCGGTTGCGGGTGGGCGGTGACATCTCGCGGCAGGAATACTCCGGCAGCGAGTTCGACCGGATGACCCTGTCGGCCCATGTGGGCCCGCGCTGGCTCATCGGCAACAGGGCGCGGGCGAGCGTGCTGGCCATTGCGCGGCACCACCGGCGGATCAACGAGCCCTATGCGGACGACCTTGGTTTCAACACCGAGGTGCACCGGCGGTTCACGCTGCGGACGACGGGGACGCTGCGGACGTCGTGGGTGGAGCGCCGGCACGACGGCGGCGGGTCCCTGGACGGACCGAGGACGAGTCTGTCGCTGAGCCTCGACCGGGTGCTGACGCCGACGCTGCAGGGCAACCTGACGCTGGGGTGGGCGGGTGAGCGGACGGACCGGGTGGACCGGCGCAACACGTCCCGTTGGTTGCAGCTGGGGATGACGAAGGCGTTTGCGGGGGGCTTGACGGTGAGCGGGGGGACGACGTTCCGATGGACGGACTACGAGGGCAACTGGTTTCCGTTCACGGACGGGTCGCCCCGGGAGGATATTCTTCGGAGCTACCGGGTGAGCGGACACCACCGTGCGATCTCGTGGCGTGGATTCAGTCCGAAGGTGTCGCTGGTGTTCGAGGAGCGCAGCAGCAACGCCCAGTTGCACGACTACAAGCGCACGTTCGGTGAACTGACCCTGGTCCGGGTGTTCTAGGGAACCGGGTACGGCAGGCAGGATTCGCCGGTTACGGGCCCAGGGATGCCATCCGGGACAGGCTTTCATGCCGGCCAAAAGACGAGGGCACCATCGCGGTACCGGTGATTTCGGGGCGGATCTGCCGGATGCGGCCCGACCGGCAGTGATTCGCCGCATGCGGTGTCGGGCACAATCCTTTGCATGCTGCCCGTGGATCAAGTACCGTTGCATCGTCGCCCACTGCCTGGCCCGCCGCCCGATCCAAAAAATGAAGATCTCCCCGCGCCCGGCCTCCGGTCCCTCGTTTCACGCGGGCGCGCTGCTTCTCGCTTCCTTCACCCTCCTGGCGGGGTGCGGCGGCGGTGGTGGCGGTGGCGGGGCCGTCAAAAAGACGTGTGTCGACACGGCCCTGGGTTGCCTGGAGAAGGAAGCGTACAACGCCGCGGTCCTGGACGCCGCCGAAGAGATACGGACGGCCCCGGGCTTCGAGAACCGATGGGGGCTGGCGGAAATCAGGCTGGCCGAAGCCTGGGGGCATCTGCGGACGGTCCGGGGTTCCGAACAGCCCGGTCTGGGCATCACCGTGGGCGTGCTCGATACCGGCATTGACCTTGATCATCCAACGTTTCAGGAAGGGGCTGCGGCCGGCCTGGTGACCGAGGAGTTCCTTTCCGGCGCCACGGACGAGACCGGTCGGGAGAGCTTCTCCCACGGCACCGGCGTTGCCAGCATCATCGCGGGCAGGGAGAACCCGGACAGCAGATTCCAGTTTACCGGCATCGTGCCCCACGCCGCGCTGAGAATGATTGCCATCCCTCTCGAAGATTCGCCTCCCCCGAATTTTGCCATCAGGTCTATCTCCCTCTCCAGTCTGACCCAGGATGACGAGTCGGAAGCGGATCTCTTCCGGAGGGTCCTTTCCCATGACCTGGACGTCCTGAACCTGAGTTTCGGGGTGATTGGTCCGATCGAGAACTATCAGGACGAGGCGGAAATCCGGGCCGCGCTGGGCAGGACGATCGGGGTACTGGCCCAATCCGGCCGGCAGGACAAGACGATTCTCGTATGGGCGGCCGGGAACAGCCATGGGCTGCTCTGCCGCCCGGGCACCGGCAGCTGTGTCGGTGCCAGTGAAAGAGACCATCTCGGACGCCCGGCGGGCCTGCTTGACGCCAGTTCCCCCACCCTGTTCTCGGGAGCGATGGCAAGAATCGAGGAACTCCAGGGTCACTCCGTGACCGCCGTGGCGACCGGGGAGGACGGCGAGATCGCCCCCTTTTCCAACCGCTGCGGAATTGCCGCCGACTGGTGCATCGCCGCCCCGGGATTCCATGTGTGGGTCGCCTATTTCGGACCATACCAGGGTCGGGTAATCCAGGGCTATGCACGCCGGTCAGGAACGTCGCTTTCGGCCCCGATGGTCTCCGGCGGACTCGCGCTGATGAAACACTTCTTTCGTGACCAGCTCTCGAGCGAGGACCTGGTGGAGAGGCTTTTCGAGACCGCCGACAGCACCGGCATCTATGCCGACCGCTCCATCTACGGGCATGGCCTGATGGACCTCGATGCGGCGCTGTCGCCGTACGGAGAACCGACCGTCGTCCCGGGAACCGGCATTGGAGTGGCCGGGATTCCCCTGCGGGAGTCCAGCCTCCGGCCCGGCACGGCGTTCGGCGACGGCCCCGCAAGGGCGTTTTCCAGTCAGGAAATCGCGGCCTTCGACACGCTGGGGGCGCCGTTCTGGTACGACCTCGGCCGCCTGGTGGTGCCATCGGACCGGTCGCTGCTCGATACCCAGCTGCGCGACTTCATGACGCCGCACCCGCCAGACCGACAGGAAGATGGCGCCGGATGGCGCGGCAACACGGCGCTGGCCGGTTTGCAGTTCGACATGCGGCGGACACCGGCAAGGGCGGGCAGCGGCCATGCCTTGCTTCCTGACGATGCCGTCACCTTCACGGCCCGCCGGCTGCGGGGCATCGCAACCACCGCCTTCACGACCGAAGGCGTCGGGGAGAACCCGCGGCCGGTATCCGGCGCGTCCATCGCCTGGCGCCCCGCGAGCTCGCCCCTCGGCCTGCGGGCCGGCTGGCTCAACGAACGCGGCAGCATGCTTTCCAGCACCGGACAGGGGGCATTCGGCAACCTTGCCGCCGACTCGGTCTTCGTCGGTTTCGATCTCAGTGCCGAAACGGGGGGCTGGCGACTGGGCGGAGGTCCCGAATTCGGGATGGTCCGGCCGAGCCTGCACCAAGGGATCATCACCGGACTTGAGCCCCTCGCGACCAGCGCCTTCGCATTCCATGCCTCCCGGCCAGTCGCCGGTGCCGGGACGCTGCGGGTTTCCCTCGCCCAGCCGCTCAGGGTGGAGGCAGGCGATGCCGTCCTGTCCATCCCGACGGGCCGCACCCGGGACGGCGGTATCCTGCGGCGGCAGCTCACCGCCGACCTGGCGCCCACGGGAAGGCAGATCGACCTGTCGGTGCGTTGGGAACGGCCGCTCGGCGCCGGCTCCCTCCGGCTCGGAACCATCGCGACCCGCCATGCCGGTCACGACGAAAAGGCCCGGCCGAGACTCTCCCTTCTCGCCGGCTGGCGCGCCTCGTTCTGACCGGTTTTTCCCAAGTGCCCGCGTGAGCGGTTGCCGGGGAGCTTGCCCGATCCCCGGACCCGGCCTGGCGGCGGGGCCTACCCGATTCGCCGCATCATGACCATTGCGAGAAGCAGAAACCCGGCAACGGGAACCGTGGCACCGAGGAAGGGGGAGATGCCGTTTGCCAGAACGACATAGCCGAATCCCTGGTTGACCGCGTAGAAGCCGAGGCCCAGCATGATGCCGATGAACAGGCTGCGGCCGACGCCGCCGGAACGGATGTTGACGAAGACGAAGGGAATGGCCAGCAGCACCATCAGGGCGGTGGACAGCGGCAGCATCAGCTTGCCCCAGTAGGCAAGCTCGAAGGGTTCCGTCTGCTGCTGGTTGGCGGCCAGGTGCCGGATGTAGTGCCTGACCTGCCAGAAGGAGAGCTGTTCCGGGCGGACCAGGAACACGGAAAGCACCCGGGGCGTGACCCTGGTCTGCCACCGGTCGCTTTCCGCGGACGTGGCTTCAACATGGCCTTCGGGGCCGATGCGGGTCTGCCGGACGTCGCTGATGCGCCAGTGATCGTCCACATACACCCCCTCCCCTGCGGCGACCATGGAGCGAAGGCGCCTTTCGTCGTCGAAGGTGAAGATCCTGATCCCAAGGAGCGTCAGATCCGGCAGCACCTCGCCGATATTCACGAAGGCCTGCGCATCGCGTATCCACAGCCCGAAGTCCCTTTTCTGCTGGATATCCTGCTGCAGCGCCCCGGCGCGGACGCGCTGGGCCTGGCGTTCGGTGACGGGCGTGACGAACTCCCCGATCAGCATTGCGGCGATCACGAACAGGGCGCCCATTCTGAGCGCCGCCATGGTGATGCCGGCGATGGACACGCCGGTGGCCCGCATCACGACGAGCTCGGAATCAACGGCAAGTACGGACAGGCCGACCGTGGTGCCGAGCAGGGCCGCCATGGGAAAGAGTTCGTACACCATCCGCGGGACGGACAGCAGCACGAGCAGGGAGACCTGGGAGAAGCTGTAGTCGTCGTTGCCGATCTCCTCGATGAACTCGATCACGGCGAACAGAACCAGCAGCACCGCCATGGACACCATCGTGTGCCGGAGGATGGTGCGGCCGACATGGCGGTTGAGGATCTTCATGCCTTCGGCCCCTGGTTCGCCGGCCAGGGCAGGAGGGGCTGGTTCCGGTTCCGCCGGTGAAACAGGTAGAGCGCGAGCGCCAGGAACCCGGCATGAATGGCCCAGAGGGTCGAATAGGGACCAGCCGCCCCCCGGTTGACCAGCGCCGCGGCAAAGCCCAGGCTATTGAAGTAGCCGAAATAGACCAGCAGCGCCATCAACATGCCGGGGAAGCGGGTCCCGCGACTGTGGATGGAGGAAAACGCCAGTGCGAACAGCATCAGAACCGGCAGCATCGCCACCTTGGATAGGCGCCAGTGGAACTGGCCCGCGGTCGCGGCATCGTCGTCGGCGAGAAGATCCCGGGTTGCCCGCGCCTTGGGCGGCAGTGCGGGATCGGCACCGGGTTTTCGATCGAGACGCAGACCGTAGCTTTCAAAATCCAGTACCCCGTATTCCGCCGCACCGATGGCGCCCCGGTACTGGGTGCCTTCCTTGAGAACGAGGAAATCGCTGCCGGCGGCCTCGTCGAACGACCGTTCGCCCACTCCGGCCACCACGACGCTTTCCTCCTCGCCGTTGCCGTTGTAGACGAAGACATCATGAAAGGTGTCGGTGGCCCTGTCGTAGCGCTCGACGAAGATCACCCCCCTGCCGCTCCGGGTCTCGGTGAACACTCCCGGCAGCAGGCCGGCGACGTCAGTGCGGTTCCGGTATTCACGTTCCTTCCTGTGAGAGATCTCCACGGACATCGGGGACAGGTAGAGCGAGAGCAGCGCAACGACGGATCCCACCCCCAGGAACAGCATGAACGTCGGACGGATGAACCTGCCCATGCTGATGCCGCAGGCACTGATCACCGTGAGTTCGTTGTCCCGGACCCATCGTCCCAGCACCATGAGCATGGCGATGTAGACGACCAGGGGGACCATGATGTCCAGGTAGGTGATCGTCTTCAGCAGCACCAGCAGGGTCACGCCGCCGATCGGTATGTCGCCTTCCGCCGCCTGGCGAAGAAAATACACGGCCCGGGTTGCCAGGAAAATCGAGAGAATGATGACAATGACCGCGCCGGCGGTCTGCAGCACCTCCCGGATGAAGGCCCGATGGATGATCATGGGTGAATTCTATCGCGAATGCCCCGCAACCGAACTTCCTCCCGGCAAGGAGGGCCGGGGAACGGAATTTACCGGCCCCCGGGCCGGCATCCCGCAATCACGATCAGGTCAGGTTCCGGAAAACCGGACGCCGCACCAATGCCCGGCTGTCAACCGGAATTCGGCAGCGGACGACTCGAGGCGGCGCGTTTCCATCGCCCCGGGCGGCAGGACGAAGCCGGCAAACCGCCGGCTCATCCTTTCTGCTGTATCAGCGCAGATCGAAAGGCCCGCGACGGGCCTGCAGGGGCCGAGGGGATGCAACGGACCCCCGAGCGCGGCCCGGAACAGTCAGGGCCCCGCCGGGTCGTTCAATGCACCCGGTTCCAGCCCCGACGGTCATGGGACGGGCGGCTGCCGTCCCTGCGGCGATCGGCCCGCCAATGCCTTGTCCGGTGTGGTGGCCGGTGACGATAGCCATGGCGATGCTTCTTCCAGTGACGATGCTTGTTCCAGTGACGATGGCCTTTCCAGTGGCGATGACCCCATCCGTGATGGCGGGGCGCATAACGATATCGCCAGGATGGGTGATAGGGGTCCGGCCGGTAATAGGTAACCCTCCGGTCATGCCATCCATCGATCTCCCCGACGATGATCCCGATGGTCAATGCCGCAAGGGCGCCGGCAAGCAGTCCCTCGGCGACGTCATTGGAATGCCGCCTGTGGTCGGCCGAGGCGCTCCCGGATGCGACCAGGAGGCCCGATATCAGAAGCGGGGTGACAAGGCGGCGAATCATGGTCGGCTTTCGGTTCATGATGATCCTCCAGGGCCATAGGGTTCGGAGCGCCATTGTCAGCCACCCGGCCTGAACGGGGGCTTAATCGTCCCTGCCGCCGACCCGCCCGGATTTTTCGCAACCCATGGCCCGGATTCCGGTCCGGTCCGCCGCGCCGGATCCGGCCGGCCGTCATTGAATTCGGTGCAACCGGTGCGCAAGCTCTTTTCCAGCGAGAGTGTCCACCCACGGCCATTGCCGGGGCAGCGCGGATGCATTCCATGACTGCCGCCAGGGTGAATTCACGGATTGACGGGGCAACTCCGGCGAAAACTCCGTCCGGGGATGCCCGGCGGCAGGCATCCTACCTTCCGCAGTACACGGAGACGATCTGGAGCCGCTCGTGACCCAGCTCCCGGCTGATGACCATGCGCACCTCCCGGTCCTTTTCCTTCTGCTCAGACGTGAGTTCGCCGTGCCCGGGGCCGCCTGCCGCCGGCGGCGGCCACCCGGCCAGCATCTCGTACCGCCAATGGGCATAGGCATGGCGAAGACCGTGCATCCGGGACAGGCCCGCGCGCGCGACCTGGGCCTCGTAGACACGAAGGTGTTTCCTGTAGTTCTTCGCGCTTGGAATCAAAGAACCCCCGCCGGCCAGCCGGCGCGCCTCGTCGAGAACGCTGCGCTGTTCCCTGGTGACCACGGGAATGCTTCTTTCCTTGCCGCCCTTGGTCCAACTCCCCTTGAGGACGATCTGGTCGCCCCGGTCCGCATAGCGCGGCATGAACTTGATCGCCTCCTCGCGGCGAAGACCGAATGCCCGCTGCAGGCACAGGCTCATCCGGACACGGGGGTCGGGAATCCGGAAAAGCTCCCTTGAGCCCAGCGTCGTTGCCTTGGAGACGTTGGTGACATACTTTCGCTCCGGGATGCCGTAGAACTCGTTCGATTGAGCGACGACGCTCGCACGGTTTACCTTCTTGGCCCACCAGCGAATCGCCACCATCCGGTTCTTCATGGTCGTCGCCGACAGTCCTTCCGAAAGCCACTGACCGACCAGCGCCTCGACGTGCTTCGGCTTCAGCGAATGGACGCTCATGTGCCGGAAACCCGCCTCGTGAAGCTGGTTGGCGATCAGCATGAGGACCTGCATCCGCCACTTTTGGGTTCCGTACCCGCCGTCCCGGTTGCGGCGGCACATCTGCTTGAGTTGGTAGTTCAGGTCTCTCAAGGTGTTTTCCTGAGGTTAGTGCTACTGACTCGACCGGCGGCCTTGACCATCCGGTCCCGCTTCGCGGTACGGTCACGGGACACCACGCCCAAAGACCTGAAGTTGCCTGGATCAGGCAACGCCGGCAGCCCCCGGTGGGGAGCCTGGCCGGCGTGGACCAACCTGCCCTGACGGACATGCTTTCAAGGATGGTGGATCACCTCTTTCGAGCGGGGGAAAGCGGGCGAACGCCGTTCCCGGCCAGCCGGGAACGGGCATCGGCGGCAGTGCCGGCCGCATGCCTCTCGACCCGGCAGGGTGGATGAAGGCCAGGGGCCTTCAGGGATGGGCCGGTTCCGTGACCGGCCCTTCTTCCAGGCAGGACCCGCGGTCTTCGCCGCCGCGCATCGAAGGGTCCGGGAGCGCTCTTGCCGCTTTACCGAAGCGGCCACGGATGAATTCAATCACGGACGAAGTCTCGCCCTCCTCCTTCGGCCTGTCACGCTAAAACCCCGACAGCTTCCGGTGCGGTTTTTCCGGGCTCTTTCCCCCGCACCGGATACGGGGCACGAAAAAACCGTCCCGCCGGGAGAGAATCTCTCTCCGGCGGGACGGGCGATGGGCCGGGATCGGATGATCCGGGCCCATCCGGGTACAGGAACCGGGGGGTCGGGGACTCAGCCTCAATCCTCGCCCGGCAGCATGATGGTGACCACCTCTTCCCCGGCGTCGCCGGGACCCACCACCAGTTTCAGGGTGACTTCCCGGGCCGATGTCGTGAACCCGTCCCTGGGCACCCGGTAGAGCGGGAACAGCAGCCGGTCGCCGCAACCCGCAGCGATGCGGATCGCGTAGGCGGCCATGAAGAGCACGTCCCACAGGCGCCCGGATTCGTCCTGGGCGGTCTGCCGGCGCGAATCGTCTTCGGACCAGGCGACGCAGTCGGCCCAGGCGGCGGCGGTCAGGGAGACCGGCCACCTGAAGCCGGCTTCACCGGCCATGGCGCCCACGTCGACCAGGTTCCCGTCCAGGTGGGCCTGGTCACGGGTATAGGTAGAAATCACCGGACCGAAGTACGATCCGGCGGCCGGGTTGTCGAGCATGTCGGAAGGTTTGGACATTTTGGTTCTCCGATAGGAATGATCCCCGGGTCGATCCTTCCCCCTGCCGGGGAGAATGGACTTCCCCGGGAGGGTTTGAACAAAGTGGTTGAGAGGCGGCCGGGCAATCAGATTACCCGGCCGTTGGTGCAGCTACGCCGCGCCCGCCTTGTCGGCCTTCGCGGAGTAGAACGGCTGGCCCTCGACCCTGGCCCACGCCATGCCGAGGAGCCGGGCTTTCAGGCGGATGCCTGTCTCGCCGGCCCTGTCGCCGTTCTGGAAGGTGAAGGTTTCGGCATACAGGTCACTCAGCGTGAAGCCGATCAGCACCTTCAGGTTGCCCTCGACGGCCGGCATCAGTTGACGCACGAGTTCCTGCGTCTTCTGGCCGGACACGCGACACTCGAAATGGGTGTACTGGGCGTTGTCGACGCGGCCCCGGAGGGCTGCGACGGTGACGCTGAGAAAGGGGGACCCCTCTTTCGGCGCCACCTCCCGGATCCGGCTGAGATAGCCGATACCCTGGGTGTGAAGATCGAAATACTCTTTGGTTTCTTGGGTAGACATCATGTTTGGCTCCTTCTGGATTGAATAAAGGATGGAACATCCGGAGCCAACACGCCCCCGACGGGACGGCTGCCCCGGCAGGGTGATGGAATGGAACCCATTCCGTTGAGAATGGACCGGCGGCCACGCGCTGCTTACGCAGGGGCCGCTGGGCACCGGTTTCACGGTCCATGAGGTGCCTCGGTTGCCACTTTGCCGAAGTGGCCACGGTTACAACCGGTCTTGTCCCCGCTTTCAGGCCGCATCGGCAGGAGCCGCCCCGGCCGGGGATGGTTCCGCTGCCGGCGCCGCCGGGGCCCGGGGCGGTTCCGCTTCGTCTGGCCGTTCCGATTGGTCGGGGGTCCCGGATGACGCAGACCGCAACTCCGGCGCCAGGGGCGCACGGTGTTCGCCGCGCAGCACCGCCTCCGGCAGCGGGCCCATTGCCCGGACAGCCCGGTCACCCTTACCGCCACTGGCCGACACCCGGTCAATGCCCAGGGAACGGTAGCCCAGGGGGATGAGGAACAGGCTGCGCAGTCTGCGTGCGCCCAGGCGGATGACGTCGCTTCCCTCGGCCCGGCCGAGCACGCCGACATGGCAGGCCGCCAGCACCGCGCATGACAGCGCGTCATAGGTCGAGACCAGCCCGGCCGCCTGGTAGGCGTACGGGCTCGCGAACCGAAGCGGCATCCGGTACGGGCGCGTGGATTCGGGTACGGCGATGTCGATGGATCCCATCCGCGCCAACCGCTCGTCCAGATCCTGCCGCTGGCGCCGGAACAGGGCCTCGCGCTCCCGGATGGCCTCGTCGACCTTGATCAGCCACCAGTCCGCCCAGGGATCGTCCTCGCCCGCGGCCTGCCAGACCAGGCGGAGCCGGTCGGCAAAAAGGCCAAGGCCGACGACGGGCTCCCTGCCCTCGGTGCCCGGACGTCCCCGAACCAGTTCCTGGGCCTTGCGGGTATGGAGGGTCATCCAGATGTCGCCGCGCAATGGACCCGGTTCGCCGATCGTAGGGGCCCCGCCGGATTGGCCGGGGCCGCCGGATTCATCCGGCCCGGTGTTCTGGATTTCATCGGTCACGACGGTCAGGCTCTTTGATTGTTGCGGATTCGCGGCCTGTATATACCGCCCCTCCCCTACCATGCCAGAAAAAACCGCGCCAGGTCCCGGAGCGGTTTTTCCGGGGAAGGCCCTGTGCTGGAGAGCTACAGGCTCTGGCGTCGCTGCATGGCCGGGGAGCGTGGAGGTAAACGTGCCGTCCCCTGGCGGTTCAGTTGATCGACGTAGCCCAGAAGATGCCGGCGGTGGGCGTGAGTGGGCCGCTGGCGGGAGTCGCCACGAGTCATTGTCTCCGGGGCATGGCCTCGTTCACGCGGACCGAACTGGAGGGCTCCGCGACGCTGGCGAACCTGGAGTTGGACATCCGCCGGGGGCGGCTGGTGATGGCGGAATCCCGCGTGCGGAATCTTCCTGAAAACTCGGGCGGCGGCATCCGCCATCACGGCCCGGCGACCGGCTGGCCCGTGGGGGGCCAGCGGGCGATGCGTTATTTCATGATCACACCGCAGGCGATGCGGGGGCCGGCAGCCCCGGCCGGGTCGGTAATGTAGTCGTCGGGTCCCTCGTGGATCACGATTGCCGCACCGTCATCGTCAAACAGAACCGCATCCAGCATCAGGTGAGCATTGAGCACCTCGATCTCGAGTGCGCCGGACTCCGGTACATGAATGTTGGGCATGTCACCGGCATGCATGCCGTCTTCGGCATAGATGCCGTGCTTTTTGCCGCCGGGATTGAAATGTCCGCCCGACGACTTGAATGGCGGCTCGCATTTCCCGATCGCGTGCACATGGAACGCATGGGGTCCCGGCGGCAACCCTGTCAACTTCGCGTGCAGCAGCGTGCCTTGGGGAGTCTGGCTGAGCACAACCTCGCCGACGGACCCGCCCTGTGCATTCATCATGGCGGCCCGGGCCTGCTCAGCCGCCCCGGCTGTCTGGATAGCAGCCACGGCAAGTGCGGCGCCTGCCAGCAGCCTGAAGAAGTTCTTGGTATTCATCTGGTACCTCCTATTGTCAAGGCAACAAATTCTATCCCCGGAAAAACGGGAACGCCAGCACGACCGGCCCGTCGATCCGTGCGAACGGCCCGGGCACGTTCCCGGTTTTCCGGTTTGATGCACTGCTGCCGCCGGAACTGGGCGCTGGTTTGCCATGCTGACCGTTCCCTCCTCCAGGCCCGGTTCGCAAGCGTCCGATCCGGAGCCGAACGGGGCCTGTAAATACCCCCGGAATTCTTTTGCAAGGGCTCCGGCTTCGCGTTACAGTACGCCGTCCTGAAATCCATCCAGCTGTTTCCTGACATGAAAGTTGCCTTCATCGGTCTTGGCGTCATGGGGTATCCCATGGCCGGTCACCTCGCCGCAAACGGACACGAGGTCTGCGTCTATAACCGCACCACCGCGAGGGCGGAAAAGTGGCTTGGACTGCACCGGGGAACCATGGAGAAGACCCCGGCCATGGCGGCCTCGGAGGCGGAGGTCGTGTTTTCCTGCGTGGGCAACGATGACGATGTGCGCAGCGTGACCACGGGGCCGGACGGCGCCTTCGGCGCCATGCGGCGCGGAACCGTCTTCGTCGACCACACCACCGCTTCGGCCAACGTGGCGCGGGAACTCTCTGCCGCCGCCAAGCAGCGTGGCTTCGACTTCCTCGACGCCCCGGTATCCGGCGGCCAGGCCGGCGCGGAAAACGGCGTGCTCACCGTGATGGTCGGCGGGGAGGAAGCGGTCTTCGAACGCGCCAAGCCCCTGATCGATTGCTACGCCCGGGCGGCGATGCTGATGGGGCCGGCCGGCGCGGGACAGCTCACCAAGATGGTTAACCAGATCTGCATCGCCGGGCTGGTGCAGGGCCTGTCCGAGGGGCTGGCCTTTGCCGTCAATGCGGACCTCGACGGGATGAAGGTGTTCGACGTGATCTCCAAGGGCGCCGCCGGCTCCTGGCAGATGGAGAACCGCCACGAGACCATGCTGAAAGACGAGTTCGAATTCGGCTTCGCGGTGGACTGGATGCGCAAGGACCTCGGTCTCTGCATGGAAGAGGCGAAGCGGAACGGTTCAGAGTTGCCCGTCACGGAGATCGTCGATGGCTACTATGCCGAGGTCCAGGCCGCCGGCGGGAACCGGTTCGACACCTCGAGCCTGGTGACCCGGCTCTATCGCAAGGACCTGACCGGCTGATGAAAATGCCGCCTGCCAGGCCGTAGCCAGGACATAGGACAGACTCTGTCTCCAAGGGCTGACATCAGCGCACAAATGTCCATGTGTACATACACTGACAAGAACCGATGATCCGCTGGAATCTCTCAATCCCGGAAGAAACAGACCGTGCGGTACGAGCGTTCCTTGCGCGCAACGGCGGGAGGAAGGGAGACCTTTCAAAATTCGTCGATGCCGCCGTGCGAAGGAGTGTGCTGGAACTCACTGTCCACCAGGTCAAGGAACGCAACGCCGAATTCGATCAACAGGAACTTCTCGACATGATCGATCAGGAAGTCAGTGCGGTGCGAGCGGGTCGTCCTTGATACCAACATCCTGATCTGCGCCCTCATCACCAAGGGCTCCTCGCCCGACTGGTTGTATCAGGCATGACTGCGTGGCGGGGTCGAGCCTGTTACATCCAAGGCACAGATCCGGTGACAGGAAAGGCATGCTTGACCTCCGGAGTATTGAGGCAATTCCCATCATGACCGCCCGGGACGCCCTGGAACTCGTGACAGGGAGCCCCGACAGCATGGCCTGAGGACAAGGGGTAACAGAAACGCCCGCATGAGCGGGCGTTTGCGGATGCCTTCGATGGGCCGGGCTTATCTGCGCAGCCTGCGCAGCTTCTCGATGGAGCGGATCTGGGCGATGGCGCTCGCCAACTCGGCCTGGGCCTGGGCGTAGTCCATCTCCGCGGCGGCTTCCGCCAGCTTCTCCTCGGCCTGCCTCTTGGCCTCCAGCGCGGATGCCTCGTCGAGGTCATGGCCGCGCACGGCCGTGTCCGACAGCACGGTCACGACATGGGGCTGGACCTCCAGCACTCCGCCGGAGACGAAGATGAACTCCTCCTCGCCATCCTCCCGGATAACCCGCACGTCACCCGGATTGAGCTTGGTGATGAGGGGCGTGTGGCCGGGCGCGATCCCGAGTTCTCCGATCTCCCCCGGAGCGAACACCATGGTGCCGGCACCGGACCAGATTTCCTGCTCCGCGCTGACGATTTCTACCTGGATGGTTGCTGCCATGATGGATTCTCCCGGTCAGTGGGTTGACGGCCCGCCTCAGTTGAGGGTCTTGGCCTTTTCCACCGCCTCCTCGATGCCGCCGACCATGTAGAAGGCCTGCTCGGGCAGGTGGTCGTAGTCGCCGTTGACGATGCCCTGGAATCCCTTGATGGTGTCCTTCAGGGTGACGTACTTGCCCTCGCTGCCGGTGAAGGACTGGGCCACGGTGAACGGCTGGGACAGGAAGCGCTGGATCCGGCGGGCGCGGTTCACCGCCTGCTTGTCCTCTTCGGACAGCTCGTCCATGCCGAGGATGGCGATGATGTCCTGCAGTTCCTTGTACCGCTGCAGGATGCCCTGCACCGAGCGCGCGGTCTGGTAGTGCTCATCGCCGATGACCAGCGGGTCGAGCTGGCGCGACGTGGAGTCGAGCGGGTCCACGGCGGGGTAGATGCCGAGCTCGGCGATCTGCCGCGACAGTACCAGGGTGGCGTCAAGGTGCGCGAAGGTGGTCGCCGGCGACGGATCGGTAAGGTCGTCCGCCGGAACGTAGACCGCCTGGAAGGAGGTGATGGAGCCGTTCCGGGTGGAGGTGATCCGTTCCTGCAGCACGCCCATCTCGTCCGCCAGGGTCGGCTGGTAGCCCACCGCCGACGGCATCCGGCCGAGCAGGGCGGACACCTCGGTGCCGGCCAGGGTGTAGCGGTAGATGTTGTCGATGAACATGAGGACGTCGCGACCCTCGTCACGGAAGTACTCCGCCATGGTCAGTCCGGTGAGCGCCACCCGCAGGCGGTTGCCGGGAGGCTCGTTCATCTGGCCGTACACCATGGCCACCTTGGACTCGGTGAAGTTCTCGACGTTGACGACGCCGGCCTCCTGCATCTCGTGGTAGAAGTCGTTGCCCTCGCGGGTCCGCTCGCCCACGCCGGCGAACACGGACAGGCCGGAGTGCGCCGTGGCGATGTTGTTGATGAGCTCCAGCAGGGTCACGGTCTTGCCCACGCCCGCGCCGCCGAACAGGCCGATCTTGCCGCCCTTGGCGATGGGCATGATGAGGTCGATCACCTTGATGCCGGTCTCCAGCAGTTCGACGCTGGCGGCCTGGTCCTCGTAGGACGGCGCCGGGCGATGGATCGGCCAGCGCTCCTCCGTGGTCACGGGGCCGGCCTCGTCCACCGGGTTGCCGAGGACGTCCATGATGCGGCCGAGGGTGCCGTGGCCGACGGGCACCGCGATGGGTTCGCCGGTGTTGGTGACGCTGACGCCGCGCTTGAGACCGTCGGAGGAGCCCATGGAGATGCAGCGGACGATGCCGTCGCCCATCTGCTGCTGCACTTCCAGGGTCAGCCCGTCGTCGTCCACGACCAGGGCGTCGTAGACCTTGGGCACGGATTCGCGCGGGAACTGAACGTCCACGACCGCGCCGATAATCGTTACGATATTTCCAGAACTCATGGTTCGAAAAGCCTCTCTCAAATAGTCAACTGGTTCATCGGGACACGCCGGCCGTCACACCGCCGCCGCGCCGCCCACGATCTCCGAAAGTTCCTGGGTGATGGCTGCCTGGCGGGCCTTGTTGTAGACCAGCCTGAGCTCATCGATCAGTTTGCCGGCATTGTCCGTTGCGGCCTTCATCGCCACCATTCTCGCCGCCTGCTCGCAGGCGTTGTTGTCCGCCACCGCCTGGTAGACCAGGGACTCGATGTACCGGTCCATCAGGGTATCCACCACCGGCTTGGCCTCGGGCTCGTAGATGTAGTCCCAGTGGTGCTGGGTCTCCTCGTCACGGCTCGGAACGATGGGGATCAGCTGCTCGATGGTGGGCCGCTGGATCATGGTGTTGACGAAATCGTTGTACACCACGTAAAGGCGGTCGATTTCGCCCCCGATGTATCCGTCCATCATGACCTTGAGCGCGCCGATCAGCTTCTCGACATGGGGACTGTCGCCGAGGTCCGTCACCTCGCTCACCACGTTGGCGCCGTGGCGCTTGAAGAATGCGCTGGCCTTCTTGCCGATCACGCAGACGCTGATCTCGACGCCCTCGCCGCTCTTCTCGCCCATGTCGGCAACCACCTTGCGGAACAGGTTGCTGTTGAGTCCGCCGCAAAGGCCTCGGTCGCTGGACACGACGATGTAGCCGGCATGCCGGACCTCGTCCCGGGACTCCAGGTAGGGATGGTGGTACTCGGTGTTGGCGCTGGCGGCATGGGCCACCACGTCGCGTATCCGGGCGGCATAGGGCCGCGCCTTGTGCATGCGTTCCTGGGCACGCCGCATCTTGCTCGCCGCGACCATCTCCATGGCCTTGGTGATCTTGCGGGTGTTGCCGATGCTCTTGATCTGGTTGCGGATTTCTTTGGCGCCTGCCATCGGTCGGTCCTCCTGTCTGCTGCCCGGCGGTTACCAGCTGCCGTTCTGCTTGAAGTCCTCGACCGCGGCCCTGAGCTTTTCGACGGCCTCGTCGCTGTACTCGGGGTCCGCGTTGATGCCGTCGAGCATCTCGCCGTGATTGGACTTGACGTAGGCCTGCATGGCGGCCTCGCAGTCCACCACGCGGATGACCTCCACATCGTCGAAATAGCCCTCGTTCACCGCGTACAGGGAGAGCGCCATCTCGGCCACCGACATCGGATGGTACTGGGGCTGCTTCATCAGCTCCATGACCCGCTGGCCGCGCTCGAGCTGGCGCCGGGTCGCCTCGTCCAGGTCGGACGCGAACTGCGAGAACGCCGCCAGCTCCCGGTACTGGGCCAGGGCCAGACGAATGCCGCCGCCGAGCTTCTTGATGATGCCGGTCTGGGCGGCCCCGCCCACCCGGGACACCGACAGGCCCGCGTTGATGGCGGGACGGATGCCGGCGTTGAACAGGTCGGATTCGAGGAAGATCTGGCCGTCGGTGATGGAGATCACGTTGGTGGGCACGAACGCCGATACGTCGCCGGCCTGGGTCTCGATGATCGGCAGCGCGGTCAGGGAACCGGTCCTGTCCTTGACCTCGCCGTCCGTCTGTCTCGCCACTTCCTCGGCATTGATCCGGGCGGCACGCTCGAGCAGGCGCGAGTGGAGGTAGAACACGTCACCAGGGTACGCCTCGCGGCCCGGCGGGCGGCGCAGCAGCAGGGAGATCTGGCGGTAGGCCCAAGCCTGCTTGGTGAGGTCGTCGTAGATGATCAGGGCGTCCTCGCCCCTGTCGCGGAAGTATTCGCCCATGGTACAGCCGGAATAGGGCGCGATGAACTGCTCCGCCGCCGAGTCGGACGCCGCCGCGGACACCACGATGGTGTGCTCCATGGCGTCGTGCTCCTCCAGCTTGCGGACCACGCCGGCGATGCTGGAGGCCTTCTGGCCCACCGCGACGTAGATGCACTTGATGCCGGTGCCCTTCTGGTTGATGATGGTGTCGATAGCCAGCGCCGTCTTGCCGGTCTGCCGGTCGCCGATGATCAGCTCGCGCTGCCCCCGGCCGATGGGCACCATGGAGTCGATGGACTTGAGCCCGGTCTGCACCGGCTGGGACACGGACTGGCGCGTGATCACCCCGGGGGCCACCTTCTCGATGGGCAGGTTGCCGGAATAGTCGATGACGCCCTTGCCGTCGATGGGACGTCCGAGGGCGTCCACCACCCGGCCAAGCAGGCCCTCGCCGACGGGCACCTCGAGGATGCGGCCGGTGCACTTGACGGTGTCGCCCTCGGCCAGGTGCTTGTACTCGCCCAGCACCACCGCGCCCACGGAATCCTGCTCCAGGTTGAGCGCGAGGCCGAAGGTGTTACCGGGGAACTCGAGCATTTCCCCCTGCATGGCCTCGGACAGGCCGTGGATCCGGGTGATGCCGTCCGTGAGCATCACGATGGTGCCCTCGGTCCGGGCCTCGGCGCCGGCCTCGAAGTTCTTGATGCGGTCCTTGATCAGTTCGCTGATCTCGGAGGGATTCAGTTGGATGGACATGGTCAGTTTTCCTCTTTTCGGGGGGTCCGGCCTAGTTGGCCACGGCCCCCACAAGTTGTTCGAGTTGCGCTTTCACGGAGCCGTCGATGACCCAGTCTCCGGCACGGATGACGGCGCCGCCGATGAGGCTCTCGTCGACCGAGAAGTTGAGCTTGACATTGCGGCCGAGCCTGCTCTGGAGCGCCTCCGAGAAGGCCGCCTGCTGGTCCTCGTCGATGGCGGCGGCGGTGATCATGTCCGCCTCCACCACTCTTTCCGCCTGCGCCCGCATCTCCGCGTACTGCGCGGCAATGGCGGGCAGGGCATTCACCCGGCCGTTCCGTACCAACAGCCGGACCAGGTTCGCCCCGGCGGCGTCCAGCCGGTCGCTGGCGACATGGAGAATCAGGTCCACCTGGCGGTCGGCGCCGAAATCGGGATTCTTCAGCAGCTGCTCCATGGTGGGGTCCGCCGCGATGGACGCCAGGAGGTCGAGCCGGTCGCCCCAGGCGGCCAAGTCACCGGCGTCCTCGGCCAGTTCGAACGCGGCCTGAGCGTAGGGTCGTGCCAGATTGCTGAGATCAGCCATCAGCGCCCGTCCTCATAGCTTGGCCGCCAACCGGTCCAGCAGGTCGGCATGGGCCCTGGAATCGATTTCGCGATCGAGGATCTTGCGCGCGCCCTCCACCGCCAGCTCGCCCACCTGGCCCCGCAGGACCTCGCGGGCCTTGTTGAGCTCGGTCTGGATGTCGTCCTGGGCGGAAGCGACGATCCGTTCGCCCTCGGTGCGGGCCCTGGACTTCGCCTCCTCCACCAGATCCTGGCCGTGCTTTTCCGCCCTGCTGATGATCTCGGTGGCCCGGGTCTTGGCGTCGGCAACAACCTCCTCCGCCTTCTTCAGGCCGTCTTCCTCGGCCCTCTGGCCCTTCTCGGCGGCGGCAAGGCCGTCCGCGATGGTGGTCTTCCGTTCGTTGATCACGCCAATGATGGGCGTCCAGACGAACTTCTTGGTAAACCACACGAAGATGACGAAAAAGACCATCTGCCAGAGCAGAGTGACATTGATATTCATCTTGGATTACCTGTTTGTTTCATCGGTTGTCCGGCCTGGCGCGGCGGCCATGGACCGGCGGCGGGCAAGCAGGCCCTAGCCCGCGCCCGGGGCAACGACAAAAAGGACGTACATGGACACGCCGACCGCGATCATCGGCACCGCGTCCACAAGACCCATCACGATGAAGAAGTTGGTTCTGAGCATGGGGATCAGTTCGGGCTGGCGGGCGGCGCCTTCGATGAAGCGGCCGCCGAGCGCTCCGATACCGATCGCGGCGCCCAGTGCGCCGAGGCCCATCATCAAGGAGCCCGCGATGTAGACAAGTGCTGATTCCATCTTAATCTCCGGAAAGTAGAATGTTGGATTGCAGAGTTTCTTGGATTAGGTAAAAGGTTCGCTTCCCCGCCATGCGGATCAGTGATGCGAATGGGCCATGTCCATGTACACGATGGTCAGCACCATGAAGATGAATGCCTGCAGGGTGATGACCAGGATATGGAACACGGCCCAGACGAACTGCAGCGCCCCGCCGGAAACGGACAGGATGACGCTTGAGCCGTACATCAGGGAAATCAGGATGAAGATCATTTCGCCGGCGTACAGGTTGCCGAACAGCCGGAGGGAATGCGATACCGGCTTGGCGACCAGGCCCACGATCTCGAGAAAGAAGTTGATGGGGATGAACAGGATCTTCATCACGATGTTCTTCGACTCGAACGGATGCATCGTGAGCTCCGCGGCGAAGCCACCGGCGCCCTTCTTCTTGAAACTGTAGAAGATCATCAGCGCGAACACGCTGAACGACATGCCGAAGGTCACGTTGGGGTCGGTGGTGGGCACCACCTTCTGGTAGTGGATGCCGGCCTTGTCCAGGAGCCACGGGATGAGGTCCACGGGCACCAGGTCCATCAGGTTCATGAGGAAGATCCAGCAAAAGACGGTCAGCGCCAGGGGCGCAATGTTGTCGTTCCTCGCGCTGAAGGTGGTGCGGACGTTGTCCTCGACGAAGCCGATGATCATCTCGACGAAGCCCTGGGTGGTGCCCGGCACCCCTGCGGTCATCCTCTTGGCGATGCGGGAGAAGAACCAGACGAACAGCGCCCCGAGGACGAAGGACCAGAAAAGGCTGTCGACATGGACGGCCCAGAATCCCATTTCGGCCACCTCGCCGGCGGATTGCGCGATCCCCCATGATCCGTCCGCCCTGGGTCCGAAAGTAAGATTGGTCAGGTGGTGGCGAATATATTCACCGGAGGTCAGTTCGCCAGCTGTTGCCATGATTCAGGTTGTCAATATCGTCACTGTTTCGCTCAGGCACGTCTCACGGCCACCCAAATGAAAGCGAGCTGCGAGACCAGGTAACCCGATACTATGTACACGGGCCCAAGCTCCAGGGCAACCATCCCCGCCGCAAGGCCGCCTCCCACCACCAGTAGCTTGTTCAGCATGCCGAGGTAAACCGGCGCCATGGCGTATTGCGGGACCTTGAGCACTGCCCGGCCGGACCGGGCGGCGCTTCGCTTGGCAATCAGGGTTCCCAGCATGCCGAGCAACACACCATACATTCCGGCGAAGGCGTTTTCCGTAACCTGCACGGTGCTGTCGGCATTCCGCCCATGCACCAGGATCAACAGGACAAGAAGAACCCCCAGGACCGCTTGCAGCACGAGAATGCGCCTGGCGTGGTGTTCCAGACTGTGGTGATCCGCGCTCGACACCAGGCCGGTCCCCGCTTTTGAGGCGCGGGATTATAATGACTCGCCCTGAAGGGGTCAACCGAAGCCGGGCGGCCCTGTTGTCCGAAAACGACCTGTATAACGCCTTGAATTCAAAACATTAATCGAGGCGTCAATTCCCGCCGCCGAAGGCCGTTCCAACCATGGTCCCATGCCGCCTGCCGGGGTCGGCGTTATCAGCGGATGCGCTTGAGAATTCCGTCCAGTTCATCCAGGGAGTGGTAGTGGATGACCAGCCTGCCCTTCCGTCCGCCGTGGCGGATCTCCACCTTGGCCTGGATACGCCCCGAAAGCTCGTCTTCCAGCTGGCGGATGTCGTTGGCCGAGCCGTCCTCCCCGGGTTCCGGCGACCGACGGATCAGGTTCATGCGCTTGACCATGTGTTCCGTGGCACGGACCGACAACCCGCCCTTGACCACCTTGCGCGCGCCTTCCAGCTGGCGTTCCTCCGGCAGCCCGAGCAGCGCCCTGGCATGACCCATTTCCAGTTCGCCGCTTTCCACCAGCCGCTGCACCGCGGGCGTCAGGTTCAGCAGGCGCAGGGTGTTGGTCACCGCCGCGCGGGAGCGGCCCACCGAATCCGCCACCTCCTCGTGGGTGAGTCCGAACTCCTCCAGCAGACGCTGGAACCCCATGGCCTGCTCGATGGCGTTGAGATCCTGGCGCTGGATGTTCTCGATCAGGGCCACCGCCATGGCGGCCTCGTCACTGACCTCCCGCACCACTGCGGGGACGGTGGCTAGGCCGGCCCGCTGGGCACCGCGCCAGCGGCGCTCGCCGGCGACGATCTCGTAGCTGTCGACCCCGAGCCGCCGCACCAGCAGCGGCTGGATGACGCCCTGGGAGCGGATCGAGTCCGCCAGTTCCTCCAGCGTCTCCTCGTCCATGTTCCGCCTGGGCTGATAGCGGCCGCGCTGGAGGAGTTCGACGGGAAGCTCCAGCAGGCCGGTGGCCCCGGCAGGAACCGGCACGGCCGCGTCCGTCGATTCCGCCGGCCCCGGTGCGGTGGTCTGACGCACGTCGCCCAGCAGGGCGCCCAGGCCCTTGCCCAGTCTTGATTTTTTCTTCTTGGTCATGCTACGTGAGACCGTTAGGTATGCCTCTCATGGTCAGACAGTCTTCATCTGAACCCGGTCGATGCGCCGCAGTGGACCGGAAAGCAGCTTGCCTGACACATGATGGTACCGGTGCATTATGTCGGAAACACCGGGCCGCAGGGAAGTCACTTGGGCGGGATATCCGGCATCAACGGAAACGGAGCATATGATCGGGCTCAGGATGACTTCGCGGTTCTGAACCGGAAAGTCCGGTTCGGGGGGTTCGGGGTTGCATACCTCTCAGGAAGCCCGGCGGAGCACCTCGCAGGCCAGCGCCAGGTAGGCCTGGCTGCCCGCGCAGTTCCGGTCATACTCGATCACCGGCCGGCCGTAGCCGGGGGCTTCCGCCAGGCGCACGTTCCGGGGGATGATGGTGCGAAACAGGGTGTCCTCGAAATGCTCGCTCAACTGCTCGGAAACCTCCCAGGCAAGGCTGTTGCGGCGGTCATACATGGTTCGCACGAGGCCCAGTATCCTGAGTTCCGGGTTCAGCCCCCGGCGCACCAGGTCCACGGTTTCCATCAGGCTGGCCAGCCCCTCCAGGGCGTAGTATTCGCACTGTACCGGGATCAGCACCTCCCGCGCCGCTACAAGCGCGTTGATCGTCAGGACGTTGATGGAGGGCGGACAGTCCATCACCACCATGTCGAAGCGCCCCTCCAGCGAACCGATGGCGTCCCGCAGGCGGTAGTCCCGCCGCTCAAGGTCCTGGAGCTCCACCTGGGCGCCGGCGAGGTCGGGGTTGGAGGGCAGCAGCTCATAACCGGCCCCGGTGGGCACGATCGCATCGGCAATGTCCGCCTCGCCCAGCAGCACCTCGTAGGTGCCCGCCTCCAGTTCCCGCATGGACACGCCGCTGCCCGCCGTGGAGTTGCCCTGGGGATCGATGTCCACCAGCAGGACCCGGTTCGAGGCGCGGACAAGGCAAGCGGCCAGGTTGATGGCGGTGGTGGTCTTGCCGACGCCGCCCTTCTGGTTGGCAATGGCGAGTATTCGGGTCATGGCACTTTCAGGGAGCCCTCGGGGCACAGCCTCCGTCCGGTCGATTCTCAGTCAAACCGCACCTGGACCACATGGCGCTCGGCATCGAGAAAGGGCACCACGACCGGACCCACCGAGATGTCCCGGTGTCCCCGGGCCGGCAGCGCCCGGACCTCGTCCGGGGCCGACCTGCCTTTCATGGCCAGGAGCCTGGTTCCCGGCTCCTGCAGATGCGCGGTCAGGGTCAGAATCTCTTCAAGGGAGGCGAATGCGCGGCAGACAAGCGTATCAAATTTTTCGTCCGGCCGGTAATCCTCCACCCGTGCCTTCACCACTGCAACATTCCCGAACCCGAGGGTCGCGGACGCGTGGCGCAGGAACTCCACCCGCTTGCCGCGGCTGTCCAGGAGCGTGAACTGCACCTGCGGCATCGCAACCGCCAGGGGGATGCCGGGAAAGCCCCCGCCGCTGCCGATATCCAGCACCCGGCCGCCACGGACCCAGGGCGCAACGGCCAGGGAATCCAGAAGGTGCTGCACCACCACCCCGGCGGGGTCGGTGATGGCGGTCAGGTTCAGCCGGCGATTCCAGTGCTGCAGAAGCCCGGCATGGCGCATGAGGGTGGACTCGCTCTCCGGTGACATCCGAAGCCCCAGTGCCGCCACGCCACGATGCAGCAGGGCGGCGGGATCCCCGTCCGGTCTACCGCAACCTTCTGGCCCTGTGTTAGAGTGTTTTGAAGGCACGGCAAGATTATACCCGCCGGCCCGGACCGGCAGCCGTCCGGTCCGAAATTCCTGACAATCCACCCTACCAGTCACGACGTGGTTTCCCGAAGGTCTTCCGCAAAATCAGCGGGCCCCAGCCTGGCCGAACGCGCCGACAGGCACCGGATCTATCAACTCGCGGTCCAGTCCCCCGAGGCCGATATCGGCCTGGTGCAGCACTTCTACCGCAGCCGGCGGCGGCGGAAGGCCTGGCGCCTGAGGGAGGACTTCTGCGGCACGGCCCTGACCCTGGCCCACTGGGTGGGCCAGGGCGCCCGCTACAGCGGCGAGGGTTTCGACATCGATCCCGATCCGCTGGAATGGGGCCGGCGGCACAACATCGAGCCGCTTGGCGCCGGGGCCGAACGGGCGATACTGCACCTGGCGGATGCCCGGGAGCCAAGCACGCGTCCGCCGGATATCCGCTGTGCATTCAATTTTTCCTACTGGGTATTCCGCCGCGGCGACGAAATGCTGGACTACTTCCGGCAGGCCCACGGAGACCTCGCCGACGGCGGCATGCTGGTCATCGATGTGACCGGCGGCACCGAGAGCCTTTCCGAGGAAGCGTACGTGTCCAAGGCAGATGGGTTCGAGATGGTCTGGCAGCAGGAGCACTTCTCCCCGGTGGACCACAGCGCCGAACTGACACTCCGGTTCCGATTCAGGGATGGCTCAGAGATCGAACCGCCATACCGGTACAACTGGCGGGTCTGGAGCATACCGGAACTGCTGGAGCTGTTGTCGGCGGCTGGCTTCGGCGACATCGACATCTGGTGGCAGGACGACGACGCGGGAGAATACGGCTACCGCAGGACCCGCAAGGGGGAAAACGCCACCTGCTGGGTAGCCTGCCTTGCCGCGTTCAAGTAACCACCATGGCACCATGGCCGGGGTTACATTGGATCTTTTAAATGAAGGACTTGCAAAATTGCCTGATTGAGCGAGTTTTTCACCCCAACAGGCGATTTTCAAAGCAGGGCCAAGGGGTCGGACGGTGGTATAGTGAAGTCTTGAAACACACACTGCGCCGCCGAACAACCCGATGCCCCTTGCGACGACTATATCCAACCTCCGCTACCTTTTTCAAGACGAAATTTTCCCGGCCATCGAGGACCGGACCGGCCGGCTGTCGGAGAAGCACCGGCGCCTGATCGCGGTCCTTGACTGGGTGAAGGTGGAAACCTTCTTCCCGGCCTGCCCGGTGAGCGCCGGACGTCCGACGGCGGATCGGGTGGCCCTGGCGACGGCGTTCATCGCCAAGGCCATCTGGGATCTGCCCACCACCCGGCACCTGATGGACCGGATCCTGTCGGACCCGGCGCTGCGCAGGATGTGCGGGTGGAGCCGGTGTTCCGAGGTGCCGAGCGAGGCGACGTTCTCCAGGGCGTTTGCCTTGTTCGCTGAAGGCGACCTGCCGGGGAGGATGCACGAGGCGCTGATCCGGAGCACCCTGGGCAGGGACGATGTGATCGTCGGGCACCTGTCCCGGGACTCGACGGCGATCGAGGCCCGGGAGAAACCGGAACGGAAAAAGGCTTCGGACAAGGATGAAGGCAATGGCAAGGATGGGAAGAAGGGAAAAACCGCGAAGCGCAAGCCGGGGCGTCCGCCCAAGGGGGATTCGTCCGAAGGGAAGCCCGAACGCAGACTGGAGCGGCAGTTGCAGATGTCCTTCGGGGAAATGATGGCGGACCTGCCGCGGAAATGCGGCATCGGCACCAAGCGCAACGCCAAGGGGTTCCTGACCTCCTGGAAGGGATACAAGCTCCACATCGACGGCGCGGACGGCGGCATACCGGTCAGCTGCATCCTGACCTCGGCCTTCCTCCATGACAGCCAGGCCGCCATTCCGCTGGCCGCGCAAAGCGACCGGCGGGTGACCGCGTGCTACGAAGTCATGGACAGCGCCTACGACGCCCCGGAAATCAGGGCCTACAGCGAATCCCTGGGCCATGTGCCGATCATCGACACCAATCCCCGCCGGGACCGGGCACTCAAGGAAAGTCTCCGCCGGGAGGCCCGCGCCCAGCGCGCCGCCGGGCATATCGATCACAAGACGGTGCGTTACCGTGAACGGTCCAACATCGAGCGGATCAACGGACGGCTCAAGGACGAGTTCGGCGGCCGCCATGTCCGCGTGCGGGGACCCACCAAGGTGAACTGCCACCTGATGTGGGGCATCCTCGCACTCACGGTGGACCAGCTTCTCCGGCTCGGGACCTGAGTCGAACCCCGAACCGATTTCCCTGCTGAATACCCTGCCATCCGCAAAGATGGCATGGAAAGGCTCGTCCCGAAACCACCGGAATCCCCTCGTCGGGGTACTTCACGCCCTCCCGGACGGCAAAATCCATCCGTAATTGATCGCCAGCGATGGCGCTATCCGGCCATTCTTATTGTGCGTTGCACAATACCTCTCTCTCGCCGGAATTTTGCAAGTGGCTCAAATGCCCAATTACCTGTCCGCCCTTTTGTTTTCTGCCTCAATTTGCCTGCCCGTTTTCGTTCCACATACAGCCTCCGAAACATGATATTGCAGCCTGATATCCCGCAGATCTGCGCGAAACCAATATGAACGCATTGACCGGGACCAATGCCGCAATGCGCCGTGCCCGGCTGAACGACGCGAAGGAGGTGGCGGCGGTGCTGTGTGCATCCATCACCGATCTATGTATCACCGACCATGGCAGTAATCCGGATATTCTTGCACGATGGCTTGCGAACAAGACACCACATGATGTCCGCTCGTGGATCGTGGAGTCGGGACATGTAGTCGTCGCGGAAGAATGTGGGCGGATCGTCGGAGTGGGTGCGGCTTTGGCGTCCGGCAGAATCACCCTCAACTATGTGCTGCCGGAGGTGCGCTTTCGTGACGTTAGCAAGGCAGTGTTGAGCGTCTTGGAGGCGTATATCCGAACCGAGGGATGCGCGTGCAGTTCACTCTCCAGTACTCGCACCGCACATCGATTCTATCTTGCAGCAGGATACGTCGATGCGGGCGAACCACAGAGTTGGCACGGGCTCACGGAATTTCCAATGATCAAGGACCTCCAGACCGCAGCTGCTTGCGGGTCCGAGTAGCGATTTGGAGAACCGGATGCGGGGTTGAGTAAGACGCACGTGTAAGGTTAGTTCAAGATCAAGAGGGTTCAGTGATGCTCATTCACCTGCACGCTCGCGATATCGGCGTGCTGCATGCCTTAGTGCCGCATTCGGCCCGGGTGGGTTGAGAAGCGCGTCATGAAAGGCATCCCAATCCGATGCGGATAGGGCGACCCGCTCTCGTGCCCTTATCACCCGCTCAGCGGCTTCTACTGCATTAGACAACACGAATTGGGATATCGAGGTTTCCTCATAGGCCGCCGCCTGTTCCAGCTTGCGCTTACTCCTGGCATCCAGGCGCAAATATATGTGCTCCCGCTTGGGTTCTATTGCCTCAGTCATTGGTTTGTCTCTATCAATTCATGCATGATTTATATATGCATCATAATGGCGTGTATATAAATGGGTACGGGTCTCCTGAGGTAAGATCAATTTGTACCAGGGTATCGGCCATGCAGTGCTCCTGTTGCAGGATTTTTATGAAGTACGTGAATATCTCATCCCGGATTTCAACCCGGAAGCCTCCGCTTCCATGGACAGGGCCGGAATCCGCTGGTACAGTTATTCCCCGGCAACACGTTTCATGGGGGTTACAATTATGGCCACCTACGAATGCGAAGTCTGCGGCATGAGCGTCAATACCAGCTGCGGCAAATGCGATGCCCCGCTGGAGGACGGCAGCATCACCCTGGACGACGGCACCGATGTGCAGGTATCCAAATGCCCCAACGACCACGGCATGATCAAGTCTCCGATGTGCTGTGGGCAGGACATGGCCTGCGCCGCCTGACGGCGAAAGACACACCGGGCGGCTGACCTTTCCTTCAGCCCCATACCCTCCGGACACCGTTCGCGGGTTCCGGACTCCCCTTTCCTCGGCCCGGTTTCATCGCACCGGGATTGCGGATCATCCGGCCATCCGCCGGACGCAAGCAAGCACCCAAGTGAAGAAAGGGCCTCCCCAGGGCCTGGCGCGTTAGTCCGGCAGGAATATAACCTCTATCTAATACGAGAAATTGCCCCCGGGAGCCCACGGGGATAACGTTGGTTCCATATTGACTCCATCCAACCCGATGCACGGGAGGAACCTGATGAATGCCCCTGACCGACGAACCCTGTTCCGCTGGCTGGCCGGTTTCGGCGGCGCCCTCGCCGCCATGCGGGCAACCGCCCACCACACCGATTCCCATTTCGATGATGATTCCATCCATCACATCGTCTACCAGTGCAACAAGGCGGACAACGATTATTTCGGCAGCATCCTGTTTTCCGCGGGAGAGATCCTGCGAAAGTACAGCGACGACGCGGAGATCGTGGTCTCCTGCTTCGGACCGGGCCTGCACCTGCTCGGCAGGAATCCGGGCTTCCCGGTTGCGCCCATGCACCAAGATCGGGCAAGTTCCCTCGCCGCCTACGGGGTCGCCTTCCATGCCTGCGGCAACACCATGACATCCCTGGGCTGGGGCGAGGAGGACCTGCTGCCGTTCTCCAAGATCGTGACCATCGGCGCGGACGACATCATGCTGCTGCAGGAAAAGGGGTTCGCCTATCTGGCCTGGTGAGCGACCCGGGAACTCCCCGGGCAAGCCGGCACCGGGGCGCCGGTCCGGTCAGGCGGTCAGGCTGGGTCCGGCAAGAGCCTGTGCCCGGCCCTCGGGGGTGTCCTCGTACTGGCGGAAGTTGCTGATGAAGAGTTCGGCCAGCTTCTTCGCCTTGGCTTCCCACTCAAGCGGATCGGCATAGGTTTCCCGGGGGTCGAGAATTCCGCTGTCCACGCCGGGCAGCGCGGCCGGCACCGCCAGATGGAACCAGGGGATGGTCTTCCTCTCCGTCTTTTCGATGGAACCGTCCAGGATGGCGCCGATGATGCGGCGTGTGTCCCGGATGGAAATACGGTTGCCGCTGCCGTTCCAGCCGGTGTTCACCAGATAGGCCTTCGCCCCGTTGGCCTGCATGCGCCTCACCAGCACATCCGCGTACCTCGTCGGGTGCAGGCTGAGAAAGGCGGCGCCGAAACAGGCGGAAAAGGCGGGGGTGGGCTCATCGATACCTCGCTCGGTACCCGCAAGCTTGGCAGTGAAGCCGGAGAGAAAATGGTATCTGGTCTGCTCCGGGGTCAGGATGGACACCGGCGGCAGCACGCCGAAGGCATCCGCGGAAAGGAAGATCACCTTCTTCGCATGGGGCCCCCTGGATACCGGCCTGACAATGTTGTCGATGTGATGGATCGGGTAGGACACCCGGGCGTTCTCGGTCTTGGATCCATCGTCATAATCGACGCTGCCGTCTCCCCGCACCACCACGTTCTCAAGCAATGCATCGCGGCGGATCGCGCCGTAGATGTCCGGCTCCGCCTCCTGGCTGAGGCGGATCGTCTTGGCGTAGCAGCCGCCCTCGAAATTGAAAATGCCGTCGTCATCCCAGCCATGCTCGTCGTCGCCGATGAGCTTGCGCGCAGGATCTGTCGACAGGGTGGTCTTGCCGGTGCCCGACAGGCCAAAGAAAATGGCGGTTTCGCCGTTCTCGCCGACGTTGGCGGAGCAATGCATGGAGGCAACACCGCGGAGCGGCAACAGGAAGTTCATCATGGAGAACATCCCCTTTTTCATCTCTCCGCCATACCAGCTGCCGCCGATGATCTGCATCCTCTCCGTCAGGTTGAAGGCGATGAAGTTCTCGGAATTGAGCCCCATGTCCCGCCAGTCGGGATTGGTGGTCTTGGAGCCGTTCAGCACGGTGAAGTCCGGCTCGAAATGCGCCAGTTCCTCCTCACTGGGGCGGATGAACATGTTCTTGACGAAATGGGCCTGCCAAGCTACTTCCATGACGAAACGGACCGCCAGCCGGGTATCCGGGTTGGCTCCGCAGAAGGCATCCACCACGAAAAGGCGCTTTCCCGAAAGCTGGTCGACGACGCATTTCTTCAGTTTCATCCAGTCTTCCGGGCTGAGTGGCTTGTTGTCGTTCCTGCCCTGATCCGCCCACCAGAACACGTCCCGGGTGCTTTCGTCCCGGACAATGTACTTGTCCCTGGGGGAACGGCCGGTGAAGACGCCGGTATCCACCGCCACCGCACCACTTTCCGTTACGACACCCTGTTCGAATCCGTTCAGGCCGGGCCTGGTCTCCTCCGTGTACAGAAGATCATAGGAGGGGTTGTAGACGATTTCCTCCACCCCGGAGATCCCGTAAGGAGAGAGGTCGATGCCCGTATTCATCAGCATGTCTGGAAGATTTTATAGATACAATAAGCGTAACTACTCACCCCTTATTTGCCCCATATCCCATCTGTAGGTTGACAGTATAGAATATTTTCCCTATCGTTCGGGTTTCGGACCACGAGACGAACCCGCACACAGATGGGGAACCGCTATTTCGGCTCCAAGGGAGCTTCGGGGCTGTGCCAGCCTCTGATCGCCCTGATGCCGCCGCACTCGGTGTATATCGAAACCCACCTTGGCGGTGGGGCGATCATGAAGCGCAAGCCGGGGGCCCTGCGGAACATCGGCATAGACTGCAACGCCAGGGCGCTGGAAGGATTCCAGTGCGACTATCCGGTGGAACTGGTGCATGGCTGCTGTCACCGGTATCTCCGGACGTTTCCGTTTGACGGCACGGAACTGGTCTACTGCGACCCGCCGTATCTGCAAAGTACGCGCAAGTCGGGCCGCCGCTACCGGCACGACTACAGGAACAGCGACCACGAGGGCTTGCTGGCGCTGATCCGCGGCCTTCCCTGCTCGGTGATGATCTCGGGGTATCCTTCGCGGATGTACGACGACTGGCTGGGGGATTGGGGCAGCGTGTCGCTTCAGGTGATGAACCAGGCGGGTGTGGTGACGGAGAAGGTGTGGTTCAACTTCACGCCGGACCGGGTTCACTGGCCGCGTTATGCGGGCCGGAACTTCACCCATCGCCAGGCGGTGAAGCGCAAGGCCCAGAGTTGGGGCCGGCGCTACCGGGGGATGCCGCATGGGGAACGCCTGGCGGTGCTGTCGGCGATGATGGCGGTGGAGGCGGAGGAGGCCGTGGAGGCGAGGGAGGAGTGAATCCATGGGGACGGTGAACCGGGTTGCGCTGCGCGAGGAGTTCGATGCGCACCGGGAGAGTTTCCGGTCACTGTGCAGGGAGGGCAAGGTCAGCGCGGAATGCGAGGTGCTGTTCAACGCCCTGTTGATGCTGATGGAGTTGATGATGGCGGTGTTCATGGAAAAGACCACCCGCAAGACGCCGGTGAACGCGAGCCTGCCGCCGTCCCGTGAGGGGAAGGATGAGACCGCGGCACGCCCCGGGAGCCGTGGCAGGGGACCGGAGCAGCCGCACTGGGAAACGGGCCATACCCGTCTGGTGAGTGAAACCGGGGTATCCCCGGTGACGGAATGTTCGGCCTGCGGCAGGAACCTGGTGCGGGTACGGTGCGAGGGCCATGAGCGTCGCACCCTGGTGGACATCGTGTTCGAGACCCGGGAATACCACGTGGATGCCGAGATCAAGACCTGTCCGCGCTGCCATGCCGAGAACCGGGGCGCCTTTCCGGACGGCCTGCCGGGTCCGCTGCAGTACGGACACGGCATCATCGCGTTCGCCGCCCACCTGATGGTGGCGCAGATGGTGCCGCTGAAGCGTGTGGTCCAGACCATGAAGGCGATGACGGGACGGGCCATTGCCGAGGCGACCCTGCTGGCCTGGCTGCTGCGCCTGCACGATGCCCTGGCGGACTGGGAGGCTGCCGCCGTCGAGTGCCTGCTGGCCGCGCCGGCGCTGCATGTGGACGAGACCTCGATCCGCATCGACCGCAAGAACCACTGGCTGCACGACTGCAGCGCCGGAGACCTCACCCTGAAGTTCTGCCACCCCAAGCGGGGCGGCGAGGCGATCCGGGACATCGGCATCATCCCCCGGTACGGCGGCGTCCTGGTCCATGACCGCTGGGCCAGCTATCTTGCCTGTGACCACTGCGACCACGCCCTGTGCGGCGGCCACCTCCTGCGGGATCTGCAGTTCCTCATCGACGCCCATGATCCGGCCTGGGCGAGGCGGATGAAGAAACTGCTCCGGGACGCCGCCCGCAAGGTCAGGGAAAGCCCGGACAAGGTGCTGTCCGCAAAAGAATGCGCCGCCCTGCAAAAGCGCTACCGGACCATCCTGACCCAGGGGAAGAAGGAACTCCCGGCAACCCCTGTGCGCACCGGCGGGAAAAAGCGCGGGCGCATCGCGAAATCCGACGCGGAGAACCTGTGGGAGGCCATGGGAAAGCATGAAACCGAAGTCCTGCGGTTCGCCAGGGACCCCGCGGTCAGCTTCACCAACAACCTGTCCGAAAGGAACCTCCGGATGGCCAAGGTCAAGCAGAAAGTGTCCGGCTGTTTCCGTACATACAAATACGCCGTCGCATGGTGCCGGGTCTCAAGCTATCTGCTGTCCATGTCCTATCAGGGTTACAATCCTCTTGCCGCCATCGAGATCGCTCTCAAGGGAAAGGCCGCCCACATGCTCAAGACACCTGAATGACCTTCAGGTGCTCCACAGGGGGCTAGTAGTTACCAATAAGCAAAGATTTATGGGAAAGTGTATGCGTATTGCTGTCTGTGAGACAAGCCGGAGATTCGGACCATGACCCGGCAGGCCGACCCGGGGTGAAACCTGACAGGCGGACCGTATCGCTACTCGGCAGGGTGGACCTGAATCGGTTTCTTTTCCCTAGGTCCGATTCCAGATGGGGCTACCATCGCTGAAATGAAGGCGAACCGCCTGGGATCATCGCCCGTCAGGATTCTGACGACGACATTGGTATCAATCGCCCGCATGGTGCCGCCTTGCTTCTTTCAGGACGCCTGCATCCATATCAGCCGGGGATTTGGGTGTACCGACAAAAGACAGGCACCCGAAGACGTCCTTGGCCCTGGTCTCTGCAAAGGCCTGTACAGGTTTCAGCAGCACCCCATCGGGGATTTTCTCAACAGACAGCCGTGTGCCCGCCTGCCGGCCGAGGGACCGGAGAATCTCATGGGGCAATACCACTTGCCCCCTGTTAGAGACGGTAGTGGTGAGTTGATCAGAATCAGTCATCGTGGACTCTCCTGATAAGACGTCAGCAAGATAACTGATCCGGCGTCTTTGACCAACCGGGGAACATGGTGTTCGTCAATCGTCACGTGCCTTTTCTCCGACCCTGCCTCCACGCGGGCCTTCCGACCGCACTCCACGGCTCCTCTGAACTCCACGATCCGGGGGTGGCACATGAATCGGAATATATTGATCATTGCCCAAATTCCCTCCTGACGGTACATTCCGCATTCCCCGTATTTTCTCCCGATCCGAGAGGACACCATGACCGAATGCCCTGTTTGCGGAGCCGAACTCCAACTGTCTGACGACCTGGTAGTTGGTGAATTGCTCGAATGTGCGGATTGCGGCGCTGAACTCGAGGTGACCGGCCTCGACCCCGTCACCGTGGAAGAGGCACCGGAGGCGGAAGAGGACTGGGGCGAGTAAACGGGCCCAGAAGGATTTTGTCATGCCAGCTCCCCGCGTCGGCTTTCTCCATTCTCTTGTCCGCAAGGAAGAGAAACTCCTCCTGACCGAATTCGGCAAGCGGCCGAACGTCGAGCTGGTGATGCTCGACGACCGGAGACTGGCTTTCGATCTCGACACCGGTCCAGACGTGGACGTGGTGGTGGAGCGCTGCATCAATCATTCCCGGGCGCTCCACGCCCTGCGGCTGTTCCAAAGCCTCGGCATCCCCTGCATCAACACCTACCAGGTGTCCCTGACCTGCGGTGACAAGATTCTCACCGCCGTGGCCCTCAGGGACCACGACGTGCCCCAGCCCGACCTCCGGGTAGCCTTCACCGAGGAATCCGCCCTCGAGGCCATCGAGGAGATGGGTTACCCGGTGGTACTGAAACCTGCCGTGGGCTCCTGGGGCCGGCTGCTGTCCAAGATCAACGACCGCGACGCCGCCGAGACCGTGCTTGAGCACAAGACCGTACTCGGCAGCTATCACCACTCCATCTTCTTCATCCAGAAATACATCGCCAAGAAGGGCCGCGACATCCGGGCCTTCGTGGTGGGCGACGAATGCATCGCCGCCATCTACCGGAGTTCGGATCACTGGATTACCAACACCGCCCGCGGCGCCATCGCCAGCAACTGCCCGGTGACGGCGGAACTGGGGGCACTCTGTGTCGCCGCCGCGGACGCGGTGGGAGGCGGCGTGCTGGCCATCGACCTGCTGGAGAGCGAGGACGGCCTGCTGGTGAACGAGGTGAACTACACCATGGAGTTCCGCAACAGCATCGACACCACCGGCGTGAACATCCCGGACAAGGTGATCGGCCATGTGCTGGACCAGGCGAGGAGCGGCACGTGAGCGTGAATGTCTCTATTGCCGGCGGCAGCGGATACGGCGGCGGCGAACTGCTCCGGCTGCTGCTGGGACATCCCGGCGTGACCGTCGCCCAGGTCACCTCCGAACGATTCGCCGGCAAGCCGGTGACCCGCGTACATCCCAACCTGCGCGGGAGCACCCGGCTCAGGTTCTGCGCCATCGACGATCTCGAGCCCTGCGACTTCCTGTTTCTCTCCCTGCCCCATGGCCATGCCATGGAGCGTCTGGACCGGTTCCGGAGCCTGGCGCCCGGACTGATCGACCTGTCCGGAGACTTTCGGCTCGACGACCCCGACGCCTTCGAGGCCTGGTACGGCAAGGTCCATGCTCGGCCGGAAGCGCTGGGCACATTCGTCTACGGCATTCCGGAAGTGAACCGGGACCGCATCCGCGGCGCCGGTCTGGTCACCGGCGCCGGCTGCAACGCCACCGTCACCATCCTCGGCCTGCTGCCGCTCTACCGAGCAGGCGTGGTCGAGCAGGCCGTCGTGGAAGTCAAGGCCGGGTCCAGCGAGGGCGGCAACACCGCGTCGGACGCCAGCCACCACCCCGAGCGCGCAGGCGCGGTTCGCTCCTACAAGCCCACCGGTCACCGCCACGTGGCCGAGATGCTGATGGTTCTCGGGCAGGACGCCGCGGTCTCCTTTTCCGCCACCTCCATCGGGATGGTGCGCGGCATCCTCGCCACCTGCCACGTGTTCCTCTCCGAGGACCTGGACGAGAAGGCGGTGTGGAAACTGTACCGTGAAGCCTACGGCGAAGAACGGTTCATTCGCATCGTCAAGGAGCGCACCGGCATCTACCGCTATCCCGAACCCAAGCTTCTCGCAGGCACCAACTACTGCGACATCGGTTTCGAACGCGACCCGCACAGCAACCGTCTCGTGGTCTTGAGCGCCATCGACAACCTGATGAAGGGTGCCGCAGGCCAGGCCCTGCAGTCGTTCAACCTGATGCAGGGTTTCGACGAGGATACCGGCCTCGGGTTTGCCGGGCTGCATCCGGTCTGACCGGAAACGTCCATGTGCCGCCTGCTCCTGGTGGAGAACCCCGCGGGAATCGACCCCAATCCCTTCCTTGCGCGTTTCCGCCAGGTCTGCAGGGACAGCCTGGAATACCAGGGTCACGGCTGGGGCTGCGCCTGGCTGGACGACGCACGCCAGTGGCAGATCTACCGCTCGATCGACCCGGTCTGGGACGACCCGAAAGCGGATTTTCCCGCAACCTCGGCCTTCCTGGCCCATGCCCGCAGCGCATACCGTGACGAGGGCATCGTCATCGAGAACAACATGCCGTTCAGCGATGGACGATCGGTGTTCCTGTTCAACGGCGAACTCCGGGGCGTCCGTGTCCGGTCCGAGGGCCGTATCGGCGCGGAGAAGATCTACAACTTCATACGGCGGTTCGACAAGGGCGACCTTGCTGCCGCGGTGCAAAAGGGCGTCGATATCATCGCCGGGAGAACCCGTTACATCCGGGCGATGAACTTCCTTCTCGCCACCCCCCAGGCCGTACAGGTCTGCTCATGGTTCGGCGAATACCCGGAGTATTTCCAGATGCACCGCACGCAGGATGGCGCGACCGGGATCATCTGCTCGGATCCCCTGCCGGGTGCGGACCTCACCTGGGAAAAGGTTCCCAACCGGTGGCTGGGGACGGTTCCTCTTAACCAGGTTACCGGAAATCCTGAATAGCGACGAGCGTGCTCAGGATACGGGGACCGGTAATTCTCGCATCGGGCCGCGTTGGGAAAGCGCCAACTCAGCTCCGCCCGGAGGGGCAAAACACCCACGGGCGAACTTCACCGGATCATGGATGACCCTTGATGTTCCGAAGATACCTCACCAGCTCATGTACACGTGTGGTTGGATTGTCGGTACCGGCACCCGCGGCATTCTGGAGGGCGCGTTCAGCATTCCCGATTGCAAAGTCCATTTTCTCCACGAGCAGCGTGAAGATCTCAGCATTTCCCTTTGAATAGTCTGGCATGAATTTCCTGAGCTCTGTCAGTACTTGATTGCATGCGCTGTTTCCCGGCAAGGGCGCATAGGGTCTTGTTGTCGATTTGAAATGCAGCAGTAGCCAGTATTCGAAGCAGGGCACCGAGTTGATGGCCATGAATGTGCCACTCGGCCTTGCGCGTTGAATATCATCCACGGCCCTTTGATAGGTGCCATGGGTATCTTTATCGAATACGCAGTAGACGCGATCAAATGGGTCCCCTTTGGCTTTCTCGTCAAAGTAGCGCCTCCTGGCATAGGCGTAGATTCCGAGCGGGTCCGGGCCGCAGTCACTGCAGATTTCGATATTGGCGCTGTTGAGGCTATAGTGATCTTTCAACCCGTTAAAGTAGTGAGGCTCGGTTTTTTCGCCCTCGCAGACGACCAACACCTTGTTGTAAGGCTGTCTTCGGGCGTTTCGCCGACTGAGCTCCTTGGCCGCTTTCGCCCTTCGTTTGTGGAACAGGTTATCCGTTCCCATCAGCCATTCATATCCAGTGAGCGCACGTAGGGCAAAGCCCCATATCGTCCGGAAAGGTACGCGAGCTCCAGGTTTTCGCGTCTCTTGCGAGGACTGAAATCTGTCAATGGATAGAGCCTTGTTGCGTGGTCTTCCTCTTTCTCACAGAACCAGATCTGATCGCGCCGGAATACCTTTTGATTGAGAATGGAGGTTTCATGGGTGGTGAAGACCAGCTGCGCATTATTCGGGTTGGTCTCTGTGTTGTGAAACAGCTTCACCAGGAACTGAACCAGGAGGGGATGCAGATTGTCATGCAGCTCATCAATGAACAGCACGTATCCATTATCAAGGCTGTCGATCCAGGGACCGGCAAGAGAGAACAGCTTTTGGGTCCCATCGGATTCGTCTTCAAAATCAAAATTCACAATCCTCTCATCGGCATCCATATGTGAGAACCTGAAATCAATAAACTGCTTCCCCTTTAACTCCTTGCTCAACTCATTTTTCATGGAGTCAGGCATGTCTTCCGGTAAAACCGTGGAGTCAAACGGTTTCCTTTCCACAATAATGTCCTGAATACCCAAGTCGGCAGCACGCAGAAAGTCCATTACGCGCGCTTTCCCGCCCGAACCGTTTTCACACATCGAGGCGCTGAAGACCGGGCTCCAGCCAGCGACGTTTCCCGTGCGGAGCGTGTGACTGAACCAGTCGTAGACTGGTCTCAGCTGCTCACTGTTGAGTTGTACGGCCGTCGACAGGAACAGGGCATTATCCCGCGTGGACTTTTGCCACAGCTGCTTTTCACCAGTGAGGCTATTGCCAAACACCCAGTCATAGTTACGGTTTGCCTCGTTCCATGACCGCTCGAACCAGTGTTGTGGTCTGCCCTTTGGATAGGCAAGCAGCCACTCCTCGTGAATCCGGTCTGAAGTGGCAGAAAAGCCATACTGGTAACGGACCCTGCCGACAATGAATGTCACTTCGAACTCGCTCGGAGCCTGCCGGGTGTCCCGGCTTAGCCGAAATGGCACTACAGGTAATTCGTCACCGCGTTGCAGACCCGTTGCGGACTCCACAACGATTTCTTCCATGGCCTGCAACGCAAGCAGGAAATTGGATTTGCCCCCTGCATTCGGACCATAGATGACCGCAGTCCTGAGCAAACAGACCTTGTTTAATGCGTCCGTCCGGATGGTATTTGAATCCATCAGTTCGTCACCCTTGGCCTTGACGAGGCTGAAGGTCTGACGATCCCGGATGGAGCGAAAATTGGTTACACTAAATTCGATTAACATTTAATGTCACTTTAAACTGAATTAATGACAAAATTTGCCAAAAATCAGCTTTAAATATATGTCCTCGGAATATTAACACGTAAATATTGACAATTCACATTACCAAATCTGCATTCACTGAGGACGCTCAGAACCTCGTCCGGCGTCGTCCATCCTTGCCGGTCCGTGACATGAGGTGTGCGCCGGAGCTTTCAAGAGAACCGCCTCGGGTGCCAGCAGCGAGTTTTCCGCAATGCATGCCCTGCTAGGGCACAAGGGGCATTGCCCTGACCGAATTCCGCCCGCTATGATCGCCCCCGGGCCGGCTGGCGACCCGCCGTCCCGGATCCGTCTCCGGCAGCTTCCCCATTTCCTGATCTGTTCGTGCTCATCATCAAAATCGGCGGCGGCGACGCCATCAACCTGCCCGGCATCGCCGACGACCTGGCGGCCCTTGACCGTCCTTTCGTGATCGTCCACGGCGCCAACGCCCTGCGCGACCGCGTGGCGGCCAGGATGGGCTACGAAAAGCAGGTGATCACCTCGGCGTCCGGCTACCAGAGCGTATTTTCGGACGAGCCGGCTCTGGATGCCATCCTGATGGCCTACAGCGGCCTGCGCAACAAGCGCCTAGTGGAACTGTGCCAGCAACGCGGCATCAACGCGGTGGGGCTTACCGGCCTCGACGGCCGGGTTGTCCAGGGGGAACGCAACCGCGGCATACGCGTGGTGGAGGGCGGAAAGAAGATGCTGAAACGGGACTTCTCCGGAAAGCCGAAGTCCGTCAATGCCACCCTGCTCCACCTGCTGCTCGACAACGGCTATACGCCGGTGCTCACCATCCCCATCGCCGACGCGGACGGCCATGCCATCAACTCGGAAAATGACGATATCGTCCTTCGCCTCCAGCAGGCCCTGGATGCCAATACCGTGCTCCAGCTCATCGAGGCGCCGGGGTTCATGAACGACCTGGACGATCCCGGTTCCCTGGAGCGGACGCTCTCCCGGGGCGAGCTGGCAGAGCGCGAGGCCCGGGTGGAGGGCCGGATGAAGCGCAAGATGCATGCACTCAACCGGCTCGCCGGCGGCAACGTGCGTGAAATCATCATCGCCGACGGCCGCACCGCGAACCCGGTGGCGGATGCCCTGGCAGGGGGAGGAACCTGGATCCGATGAGCGCCCCGAGGGACACCGAAATTCAGTACGGCTTCGAGGTTTATCCGAAACGGGACCTGGTCATCGTCCGCGGCGAGGGCGCCACCCTGTGGGACGACCGGGGCCGCGCCTACATCGACTGCACCGCCGGCATCGGCGTGGCCAACGTGGGCCACAGCAACCCCGAGGTGGTCGCCGCCGTCGAGCGGCAGGCCCGGGAACTGATCACCTGCCCCGGGATCTTCTACAACGACGTGCGCGCCAGGGCCATGGAGAAGCTGACCGGGGTCGCCCCGGACGGGCTCACGCGGGCGTTTCTGTCCAATTCCGGCACGGAGGCCATGGAGGCCGCGATGAAGTTCACCCGCCTGACCACCGGCCGAAACGGATTCGTCAGCGCCATGCGGGGATTCCATGGCCGGACCCTAGGCGCCCTGAGCGCCACTTTCAGGTACCGCGACGAATTCGAGCCGCTGATCCCGGGCCACCGGTTCGTGCCCTTCAACAACCCCGCCAAGCTCGAAGCCGCCGTCGATGACAGCATCGCGGGCGTGATACTGGAACCGGTCCAGGGGGAAGGCGGCGTGCGCCCGGCGGACCCGGATTACCTGAAGGCGGCGCGGGCACTGTGCGACGACCGGGGGGCCCTGCTCATTCTCGACGAAATCCAGACCGGTTTCGGCCGCACCGGCAGCATGTTCGCCTGCCAGGCCCACGGCGTCGTCCCGGACATCATGACCGTAGCCAAGGGCATTGCCGGCGGGGTGCCCATGGGCGCGACACTGGTGAGCGAACGCATCACCTCCGCAGCGGGCAAGCACGGCAGCACCTTCGGCGGCAATCCGCTGGCCTGCGCCGCCGCCATCGCGAGCATCGACTACATCATGGAACATGACCTGCCCGGGCGGGCCGCACGCCTCGGATCGATGTTCGCCGACCGGTTCCGCCACCGGATGCCCGACACAGTGCGGGAATGCCGCCAGCTCGGCCTCATGATCGGCATCGAACTCAAGACCAGGGCCAGGCCGTACCTGGAGGCGCTGATGCGAGCAGGCGTTCTTGCCCTGCCCGCCGGACCCACCGTGATCCGCCTCCTGCCGCCGCTGGTGATCGGGGAAGAAGACCTCATGACCGCCTGCGACACGCTGATCGACGTCCTCGGCCAGGACCCGTCCGCCTGATCCGTCCCCGGGGGCTGCGTGGCGGCCCATGCGGAAGCGCGCCCGGCAAGCCGGCCCGCCCTGTCCGCACCCTCTGCCGGTTACAATCCACCGGCAATCCCATGTTGCGAACCGGACGGCGATCCGGTTTCACAACGCCATGGAACCCGCACGCACGCCACGGCAGGAACCTGCATGACCATACCCCTTTGGCAATTGAGCGCCCGGACCCTGGCTCGGGGAATCCGTGAAGGCGACTTCACCGCCGAGGCGGCCGTCACCTCGGTCCTGGAGCGTATCGATGCCCGCAACCCGGCAATCAACGCCATCGTCGCCAGGTGCGATGACGAGGCCCTGGCCGCGGCGCGGAAGGCGGACGACATGGTGCGCCGGGGCGTCCCCCTCGGGCCGCTGCACGGGGTGCCGGTCACCATCAAGATCAACATCGACGTCCGGGGCCAGGCCACCACCAACGGCATGGCAGCGTACCGGAACCACATCGCCCCCGACCATTCGCCGGTGGTCCGCCACCTGCTGGGCGCGGGCGCGATCATCGTGGGCCGCACCAACACGCCCGAGCTGTCTATGCGGGCAACCACCGACAGCCCGCTGCACGGCCGGACAAGGAACCCATGGCATCCCGAGGCGTCCCCCGGCGGTTCCTCCGGAGGCGGGGGCGCGGCCGCCGCCGCCGGGTTCGGGCCCATCCACCACGGCAACGACATCGGCGGCTCGCTGCGCATCCCGTCCTTTGCCTGCGGCGTCGCCACGGTCAAGCCGACCCAGGGGCGGGTACCCTCGTTCAATCCATCGACAGGCGGCGAGCGCGGCCTGCTGATGCAACTCGCCTCGGTGCAGGGCGTCATGTGCCGGGAAGTCGGCGATGTCCGCCTCGGCCTGGAAGTCATCAGCCGGGAGGATCCCAGGGACCCCTGGTGGGTCCCTGCCCCGTTCACCGGTCCGAAGATCGACGGGCCGATCGGCGTGGCGGTGACCCGGGAAAGCCACGGCTATCCGGTCCACCCGGAGATCCTCGCGGGAATCGACCGCGCCGCGGAAATGCTCGCCGACGCCGGCTATGACGTCCGCGAGGTGAAAACCCCTTCCGTGGAACGGCCGGCGGAACTCTGGTTCGGAGCGCTGTTCCACGAGGTGATCGACTTCCTAGGGCCGGTGGCAAGGGAACATGGCAGCGACACCATCAACCGGATATTCGAGTGGATGCAGTCCGTGGGGGAGCCGGTGGATTCCGTGGGCTACCGAGATGCCATCGCCGGGCGCAGCGCGCTCACCCGGGAGTGGAGCGTCTTTCTGGCCGAACATCCACTGGTGCTGTCCCCGTTCCTGATGCGCGAGCTCTTTCCCTGGGATTACGATGCCCGCGGCGAGGCCGAACTGCACGACCTCTTCCGCGCGGCCATCTACAGCACCGGCATCAACTTCCTGGGGCTGCCTGCGGGCGTGGTGCCCATCGGCCTCATCGACGGCCTGCCCTGCGGCGTCCAGTTGATCGGCCGGCGGTTTCGCGAAGACCTGATCCTGGATGCCATGCAGGCGGTGGAGGACCGCACGGGGGTGCTGACCCGGCAACTCTGGGCCAGGGAGGTCTGAGCGCCCGGCGGTTCAAGCCGCAGCCAGCTCCTCGGCGATCACCGCGGCAATGGTGTCGCAGTCGCCGTCGGACAGGGCCAGCGGTATGCGCATGTCGCAGGTGGTGAAGAGCGAGCCGCGAGTGTCCGGCAGGTCCTGGGGCTTCAGATATTCCCAGTGGTGATACTGGCTGGTGTAGCCGACGGGTTCGTCGCGTCCGAACCACTTGATGGCCACGCCCCGGTCGGTGCAGCGGTCGACAAGGCCCCGGATCTGATCTCCGGTGAGACCGTGGACGTGGAACTGGATGGAGCTTGCCACGTATTCCTCCTCCTGCTGCCGCGGCGGCACGGCAACGCCGTCGATGGCGTTCAGCCGTGATTCCAGCGCCGCGTAGATGCGGTTCCAGCACTCCCCCCTTGCGGGCATTTCCCTCAGCTGGGGACGCAGGATGCAGGCCACCAGGTTGGACATGCGCAGGCTGAAGTTCGGCGTTTGCATCTTCCACCGCTCGAACGCCGCCCGGGGCGGTGCGCGGCGATGCTGTTCGTAGAGCATGTAGCTGCCGGAATAGAGTATGGCCCGGGCGGCGATATCCTCGTCATCGGTCACCAGGATGCCGCCTTCGCCGGAATTGATGTGCTTGAATGTCTGGGTGCTGAAACAGCCGACCCTGCCGAACCGGCCGGTGAAGCGGCCCTGCCATTTCGCCCCCATGGTGTGGGCGCAGTCCTCTATCATCGCTAGGCCGAGTTCATCGCATATCGCCGACACCCTGTCCATGTCGGCAATGTGTCCGCGCATGTGGGTCAAAAGGAGCGTCTTCGCGCCGGTATCCCGGGCCTTCCTTTCAAGGTCGGCGAAACTGATCCGATAGTCCCCGTCCACTTCCACCAGGACCGCCTCGGCGCCGGAATGGTGAATCGCGCCGGGCACCGGCGCCAGGTTGAACGCGTTTACCAGCACCTTGTCCCCGGAACCGACACCCGATGCCGCAAGGCCGAGGAAAATCGCCGAGCCGCCGGAATTCACGCCAACAGCGAACCGGCTGCCGATATAGTCCGCGAACTCCTCCTCCAGCAACGCCGCGTGGGGCTCGGTGTCCCCATACTCGCCGTAGCGGTGCAGCCGGCCGGTCCGCATCAGTGCCACCGCCTGCTCGATGGCTTCCTCGGGTAACGGCCCGGGATCGCTGAGGTCGATCTCCAGGGCAGTTTTCTTCGGATTCAGCATTCTTTCTTTCCTCCTGCATGTGGCCGGATTCGGCACCGCCGATATTACCACCGGTGAGCAGCACGTCTGAACGCCGCCCCTAACCCGACTTTCGCAATTCGGGGGTTTTGGAAACGTAACCTGTTGAATTGATTATACCGACCCCCCAAAGGTCGGCACTACAGGAGCCTTGTCGCCCGGTGGCGTAGCAGATCAGATTCGCAGCCGCGGAGGCGGCTGCTCCGGCAACTTCAGGCCAAGCTGATGCAGCAGGAGCTTGTGGTCCCCATCCGGCTGGGTGTAACGCGGCAGGATGAGATGATGTCCATCGGCAGTGGGCAGGTGAACATCCACCATCCGGATGGTGGCGAACTTTTCCAGTATTTCCCGCGGAGTCAGGCCGGGGGCATGGGGCCTGGCAAGATTCTTCAGGGTGACCTGGAGGCAGTAGGCCATGAACGACAGGAAGATATGGGCCTCGATCCGTTGCTCCTTCTGATGGAACACCGGCCGGATGGCAAGGTCATGCTTCAATTCCTTGAATGCCTGTTCGATTTCGGTGAGCCGCATGTATTGACGCCACAGTTCCGCCGGATTCCCGTCGGCCATGTTGGAGCGCAGCAGGTAGCGCCCTTCCCGGTGGAAGGTCTGCCGCAGCTTCCCGCGCCGCAGACGGTAGGTGAACGGCACCCCGGAATCACCATCCCCGATCTCCAGGTCGACGAGATGCCAGGCCCGGCCGGCCTCCTTCTTCGCCGCACCGAGCTTCAGCAGCAGCTCGTCGCGGCTGTTGGTCTGGCGCCGCAGTTCCCCCAGACGTCCCCAGAGCTTCTTCAGGCGCCGCCGGCGCATGCCCCTCTCCTTGCTGACCCGGCCCCCGCTGCGAACCAGGATGTACAGCTCCCCGTCCGCCCGGTGCAGCTTCACCTCCACGTTCTCCCGGACGGCCTGCCAGGGCTGGCCGAGGAACGACCGCTCCATCCGGCTCAGCCGCCCCTTCGGCGTACCCACCAGGTAGCGGATCCCGGAAGGGTCCGACCGCATCGCCTCCAGCGATTCCTCCGTCGGGATCCCACGGTCCATGATCCACACCCGCTCGGAACGGCCGTACTGATCTTCGATCCTGGCCATGAATTCCAGCAGCGTCGTCTTGTCCGAGGTGTTCCCCGGCATCACCTCGTAGGCCAGCGGAAACCCGTCCGGCGTCACGATCAGCGCAATCACCACCTGCACGCAGTCCGGGCGCTTGTCACGGCTGTAGCCGAACCGGCGCTTGTCCTCGAACGGGGGATCGCTCTCGAAGTACGTGCTCGTCAGATCGTACAGCAGCACCTCGAAGCGCGCCTGGAACAGACTGCCCCAGCGTGTCCGCAGATACGAGAAGAACCCTCGCCGGTGGGCCTCCAGCCGGTCCAGGACCCGGTACAGCGTGTCCCGCGGAATCACCCGGTCCAGACCCAGAAGGTCACCCATCGCGCTGTCCTCGTACCAGCGCCGGTACAGCCGCCACTCGCTGCCCGGATCAATCAGACGGTAGCACACCTGCACCTTCAGAATGTCCAGCCACCGCGTCCCCTTCCGGCTCGGCGGCAAATGCTCACCCCAGTACCCGTCCAGGTCCAGAAAATCCCACAGCCACAGGGCCAGCCAGCACGCCCCCCACTGGCGCGAACGGTGCAACTCCAGCCTGCCCACATCCACACGGACCACCGCGCACGACATCTCCGGCGCTTCCCGGTCCTCCGGGAACAGCGCCATCTGCTGCAGACCCCGGTTCTCGGACAGCACATCGATGGTGCGGCACCACGCCGCCTTCTGGGTGCCGTTGATCTCGCCGAGATACAGAACCTGACGCTGCACCACCCGGCCGCCTCCCACCCGGGCATTCTCCACAATGCTCCAGTACCGGTGGTGCACCCCGTCCTTCCAGCGGCTCTTGCTGCGCACGAACATGACCTCCATGGTCTCTGCCGGACACCTCCGGATCAAGGCAAAAGTCGGCACTACAAGGCAACTTCAGGGGGACGGGCCAATCAATTCAAGGGATTGCATCTCAATCATCCCCAAAATCAGCCCGGATTCCGGGCGAATCGCGAAAGTCGGGCTAACCGCACCGGATCCCGACGACACGCCCATCCGGATCAAGGACGAGATTCAGCCGATCCGGGCGGTGGTCCATGGTGATCCGGCTGCCCGAGCGATACACCCGCAGGGGACCGGGCAGGGCGTCGGTGTCAATTCCTTCAATCGGCTGCCCGACCAGTTCCCGGTGGTGCGAGGCGTCGCAGCCGTGTTCCGCGGCGTGCCGGCCGTTTCCGGCGCCATCCGGTGAGGCGCAGCCCACAAGCGCCCCCAGAATCGGGCCAAGGACCCAGCCAGGGCCCGTCAGCCGCCCTCGCCGGTGCATCGTGCCGCCCGGATTTCCGCCCTGACTGAAGGGGCATTTCACGGTCCGGTCCGTGTCAGAATTCGGTGCGCCAGCCGGCCAGCAGACTGAAGTCCGGGCCCGTGGCCGTATGCCCGGGGTGGCGGGACGCCTCGGCCTCGACCTGCAGGACGCCGCCGAGCAGTCCGTCGCGGCGCCAGCGGACCGTCAGGTCCACCTGCCGCGACCGCGGGGCGAGGTCGGCCGAGAACGACGCGTGCCGGACGTCCCCGCCGCCGGCGCGCCCGACCGGCAGCCGAAACTTCGCGGACCCGCGCTCTATCCGGAGCGGCTGGGACAGGGAGAGCGTCAGTGCATCCCGGCCCGTCAGGCGCCGGTGGCCCTGCAGCGAGAGCGCGCTGGTGGTGAGCGACGACAGGTCATCGATGAGGCCGCCTTCGACGGACGGCCTGGTGAGTCCGGCCTCGGCGTCCAGCGCAAGCTGCCAGCCGCCGATTTCCGTGACCGCCTCGAAGCCCGTGAACAGGTTGTCGGCGGCCAGTCGTCCGAACGCACCCCCGGCCCTCAGGCCAAGCACAGAGGCATCTTCTGACAGCCATCCGACCCGCAAACCGAAGGAGCCCCCCCGGGGCCGCCAGGCCAGCGAGGCCCCGGTTTCCCGGCCAAGCCCCCGGGCGCGGTGGGCCGTGGTGAACACCCGGGACTCGAGACCGCTCCCTGACCCGAAGGTCATGGTCATTGCAGGCCCCGCCAGGCCCGGCAGGCCGCCCCCCGCGCCTGCCGGGTGTTCGTGCAGCCCGATACTCCAGAACCCGGGCGGGGCGGGGCGCGCATCCGGGGCTGGCTTCCTGTGCATGCCGTGAACGTGACCGGGGGCCTGTTCCCTTTCCGGGGCGACGAGACTGCGCAGCCGCGCTGCGGCAGATGGGCGGGAGGTGCCCACGATGCCCGGCAGATCAAACCAGAATGGGGCCCCCAGTGCATCGAACCCGGCGATCTCGCGCCCGGCCAGGGAATGCACGAGGCCGTCGCCGAACGCAGGGCCAAGCGTCAGTCGGGTGGTTTGCATGCTGTGTCCGGTGTTGCCGGCCTGGCCGGCGATCGGCACCGTCAGGCTGTCCACCGGCGACACCGCCGCCCCAAGATCCATCAATCCCTGCCCGTAGATGGACGAAGTGCCGTCCGTGCGGTCAGCCGCGTACCTGCCGCTCTTGTCGGCGGTCTCGAAGAGCCTGCTGACCAGTTCCCTGTTCAGCAATTCCCGCTAATTCTATCACGGATTGGATTCGGCGGATTTCATGGTTTGAGCCCCTGTTCCCCGACTACGCGGGGAGGGAACCCCCTCCGGGCGGTGTGCCGGATTGTCTGCTGGCCACATGATTCCCCGAAGAACCGGCCCGTTGCATATTCGGACACGGCCGCCGGGTCAGGAAGTGTCGAAGGGCACCAACTCCGTCTTCCGGTGCCCGAACGCGATCGCCCGGTACAGGGTCTCCCAGTCCGGAATGTAGAACTCCGTGAACAGCCCGCGCAACCGCACCCACAGGTATTTCGAACCGCCCGCCTTCTCCCGGGCCGCCCGGAACAGCGCACAGCACCGCTGCTGCACCTGGTCGATGAGGAACGCCAGCATCGTCAGGTGGGCGAACACCGTCGCCAGATGCCGCTTGCCGTGACCAAAGTTGTGCTCGAAGCCGTAGCCTTGGTTCTTCAGGGTGTTGAACGTCTCGTTCTCGATGCGCCAACGGGCGCGTCCGGCCCGCATCAGGTCATGCGCGTTCGATTCCGTGACCTCCATGTCCGTGACCCAGGAGAAGTGCAGTTCCCGGCCATCGGGGCGGGTCTCCCGGCACGCCAGGAAGTTCACTGCCAGATCGGGGTTCGCCTGGTTCAGCGGTACGCCGTTCAGAAACCGGAACCGGAAACGGCTGCCGCCCCCTTCCGACCTCTCCACGGTACGGGTCGCCGCCGAGGCCTCGACACGGCGGAACAGTTCCCCATGGTCCCCCGGCTTCACGCCCAGGACATACCGCATGTCCAGTTCCCCCAGCAGCCGGATGTGCGGCCCGTTCGACGCCAGCGCATCCTCCACCACCAGCAGCTTCAGGTGCGGATGCTCGCGACGGACGTCACGCAGCAGACGCTTCGCCGCGTTGCGCTCGCAGTCGTTCTTCCGCGAACCGTCCGAACGCATGATCGGTTCCGGCGCCAGCGGGAACACCTCCCGGTGCTCCGGGTGGACCAGTACCGCCCCCAGCATCTGGTGGTACCAGGTGGTGCTGCCGTCACGGTGATGTTTCTCGCAGCAATGGTCGCAATGCACACTCTTCGACGAGAAGTACCCCGTCCCGTCCACCGACAGCAGATGATGGCCCAGCCAGGTGAAACCCTCCAGACCCTTGCCACGCTGAAGGGCCGCGAACACACCCTTGAAGGCACCCCGCAGCGCACGCGGGTCCACCAGGTCCAGGCGCTCGCGCATCGCCGTGTCCGACGGCGCGCGGCCAACCCCGTACAGTTCCCTGAGGTTCGACCGGATCCGGCCCTCGTCCCGTGCGTCCTGCTCGAAACTCAGCAGCGACGGGTACTTCAGCGCGAATACCGCCAGACCCGACATCAGGCAGTCCGTCAGTGCCAGGCCCCGGCTCACGATGGGATCCTCAATGCGATCAAAATGCCCACGCACCACCCGAAGCAGACCCGGAACGCTCAGGGTCTTGCGAAACACGGCTTTCGACATGACAGATCATCCGATATCGTGAAATCAGACGGATCATACCGCCTTTTCAGGAAAAGTCTGCGAACCGCCTTCCCCCAGCACCGCCTCAAACCCACGTCTTTATTGGACTACAGATGATGGCGGGAATTGCTGTTCCCTGTTGGAGAGCTCGCCGCGAAAGAAGTGCTTCATCAGCGCCAGTCCGCCGCTGACCAGCGGCGACGCATAGGAAGTGCCGGAAAGGCCCACCAGCACGAAAAATGAGTTTGCGCCGGGTGCAGTCCGGCCGAACTCTGCGCCCGTGATGCCGGTGCCGGGCGCGGCGATGCACCACGGCCCGGCGATGCCGCAGCGGTTGGAGAAGTCGGCGATTCCGCCGCCCTGGTCCACGGCCACGACAACCACATTGTGCCCCTGCAGTTCCGGCAGCCTGGCCACCGCGCCGCCCCCAAGGTTGGGGGAGGTTGCACGGTAACTGAAGCCCGTACTGCTCAAGTCGTCCGCGAAACAGTTCCGCTCCCCCTCATCACAGGGGTCCCCGTGGTCGTTTCCCGCGGGCCAGACGAAAATCGCGGGGTCCGGAACACCCCGCTGGGCAATGACATCGAATTCGGGCCCGAAAGAAGCGGAATTGCGCAGGCGGTCCGGGGTGTAGTTTTCAATGAACGTGCCGCCGGTGCTGTAGCTCGCGTTCACGATATCGACTCCGCTTGCCAGGACGGACCGGTAGGCAGCATCCCATTCGAACGCGTTCCGGAGCGGGTCATCGCCTGGGATATGGGCACCGATGGGCACGGTGAACACACGGTACGTCGCCCCCCAGGCAATGCCGAGGAACCCTGCACGGTTCGGCTGCGCCGCCATGATGCTGGTGACCGCAGTGCCGTGCGAATACCCGTCGGCACCGTAGTCCGTTCTTCGTTCATCCGGCAGTCCCTGGAGGAATGTCTCCGAGATATCCGCATCGGCCAATTCGTGATGGCCTGAATCAACACCCGAATCCATGATCCCGACGCGCACCCCGTCACCCGGCTTCACGGCCGCGCCGTACTTGATGGCGAGGGCGGCGTGCGCCTGGTGCACATTGACGGTCTCCAGGGCGCGCTGGCCCAGCAGGTTTCTGCGCGACGGGCTGCCCCTGAACTCGCCGTCCCCAAGTCGAGCGGCGGCAAGGCCGTCCCGCAGCCGGCCGAACTCCTCCAGTGAAACGCAGCCATGGTTGGCCGTATCCACGCAGTTGGGCGTAGGTTGCAGTGACGGTGGTGGTTGTGTGGGCTGCGGCGGCTCTGGCAGCAGCGGCTGCTCCGGCGGCTGGGCCTGCACGGGAGCGGGGGTTGCAGGCGTCCCCGGGTTCGGAACGGAGGGCGGGGGCGGAGGTGCCGGGTCGGGAGGCGGGGCGGGATCAGGCGCCGGAACCGGGTCCGGCGTCGGAAGAACGGGCCCGGTTACGCCGCCGCCACCCCCGCCGCAACCGGACAGGACCGCCACGAACGAGACCGTTGCCAGAACCGCCCGCAAGCAAGGGCGGGCTCTTGCAACTGCAAGGCATATTCGACGAAACCCTTCAGGTCCAGAGACTGTTTCCACCAATGCAAATGACCCGCGGGCTTTTCCGGCACCCGCAGGCACTCGGCATCCCGGATCCTTCAGCCATCCGCCACCCTCTCGGCGATCAGCGTGATCATCTCGAACATCACGGACACGGCGACGAGCGCAGTGATCTGGTTCGGTGAATCCCACGTGGGCATCAGGCAGGCCACGTCACCGCCAATGACGTTCAGGCCGCGTACCGAGCGGATCACCTCCATCACCTCGTTGATGCGCAGCCCCTCGATGCCGGCCTCGATGTTCGCTACCCCGGGTGCCACGGTGGGGTCGAGACAATCCAGATCGAAGGTGATGTATACCGGGTTGTCCCCGAGACGCTCGCGCACGATACGGATGGTTTCCCCGACACCGATTTCGCGGAAGCGGTCGATGTCGATCACCTCGTAGCCGAGGTCGTAGCTGGGTTCCAGCCAGTCCAGGGTGCGCGGGTTGCCGCGGATGCCGATCTGCACGCTGGTGTGGGCATCGACGTGGCCGCCCCGGGTCAGATAGCTCGCCCAGTGGGCGGCGGATTTCTTCGCTCCGTAGAAATGGTCGATATGGTCGAAGGCGTCGGTATGGGCATCGAAGTGCAGCAGGCTGGCCGGGCGTCCACCGGTCAGCCCGGCACCGGGGCCGGCGATGGCCTGGAGTATGCCGCCGGTGATGGCGTGATCCCCCCCGATGGACACCGGCCGCGATCCCGCGTGGTCCACGCGGCTGAAGAAATCCGTCATCCGCTGGACGCTGGCCTCGTTGTCGTTGAGTTCCGGCAAAGCCACGTCACCGAGATCGTGGATGCGCGCCATGCTCCACGGGTCGAGGCCGAAGGCCTTGTGCACCCGCCGCCCGAGGGCGGAGACATTGCGCACCGCGCGGGGGCCGAGGTGCTGGTCATGCAGCGTGGTCCCGTTGCCGGTGCTGTGGGGCACGCCAACCAGTGCGATGTCGCAATTGGCCGGGTCGGGATCGTGGGGGCAGCGGAACAGCGTGGGAATCCCCCACCAGAACAACCCCTGCACCATGTTGTCCAGGCGGTCCTGCTGCGACTGGTCTGTCATGTTCCTTCCTCCGGACCGGACCTACCGGTCGCTGAAACTGTAGTCGATGCCGATCAGCAGGCAGCCGTTCACCGTGCGGCTGTTGTGTTCGCTGCCCGGCGGATAGATCACGTAGTCGCCGGGGCCGAGCTCGGTGCCATCCGACTCCACCAGGTCGCCTTCCAGGATCAGGTATTCCTCCCGCCGCCTGTGCACATGTCGGATCGTCTCCGCGCCGGGCTCCATGCGGATCATGTAGGCGCCCTGGCCCGATTCCCGGTCATGGCTCAGCATCAGGAGGCTCATGTCCTCCTGTACCGGGCCGTCGAAATCATACACATCGAAGGGCGTGGTTGCGGTCCGGACGATACGACGCCGGGCATTGGCGGAGGCGGTATCTGCGGTGGCTTCAGTCATGGCTTCAATCCGGTTCAAGATTGTCGGGGCATGCACCGGGCATAGGGGCCGGAACCTGCCTTGCTGCAGGCGGTATGATGCAACAAATCATGTCCGGCGTCACGGGGCGGACACGCATCGGTATCGGTCAGGGCACTTGACCCGGTGCGGAACTGCCCGGTATCGAAAGAACCCGGGGTACATTACCATCACGCAATGGTATTTTCCGGCCGAAGCAAGGACACCGTCCAAACCGCCCAAACCATCCGCACCGCGTCACGGCGATGATTTCCGGTCAACCCATCACCCACCGCGCCGTCTGGTCCATGGCCGGCCCGATCATCCTCGCGAACCTGTCGGTGCCACTGGTCGGCGCCGTGGACACCGCGGTGGTGGGCCACCTGCCCGGGCCCGAATACATCGGCGCGGTGGCGCTGGGGGCCCTGATCTTCAGTTTCCTCTACTGGGGGTTCGGGTTCCTGCGCATGGGCACCACCGGGTTCGTTGCCCGCACCCTGGGCGCCGCCGACCACGCCGCCATGGAAAGGCTGATCCTGCGCGTCCTGCTGCTGGCGCTGGTCTTCGGCCTCCTCGTGCTGGTCCTCGGACGCCCCGTGGTGGCCCTGGCCCTGTGGCTCATCGAGGGAACCGCGGAGGTGGAGCGGCTTGCCGGGACATACGCCCACATCCGCCTGTGGAGCGCGCCGGCCACGCTGTGCATCTACGTATGCACGGGGGTGTTCATCGGTCTCAAGAATACCCGGTACGTGCTGACCCTGCAGCTGGTGCTGAACCTGACCAACGTGCTGCTGGACCTGATCTTCGTGCCCTGGCTGGGTTTCGGCGTGGAGGGTGTGGCCTGGGCTACGCTGATCGCCGAATACCTGGCCGCAGGCCTCGGCCTCTGGATGCTGCGTCCGTGGCTGCGCCGGGCGCTGGACCGGCCGGACTGGGGCGCCGTGCTGGCCCCCGGGCCGATGGCGGAACTCATGAAAAGCAACGGCCACCTGCTGGTCCGCACCCTTTGCCTGGTGTTCGCGTTCTCGTGGTTCACCGCGCAAAGCGCCACCCTGGGGGAACTGGTCCTTGCCGCCAACAGCATCCTGCTGCACCTGCAGACCTTCATGGCCTACGGCCTCGACGGATTCGCCCACGCGGCGGAATCCCTGACCGGGGAGGCCAGCGGCGCCCGGAACCGCAGGCGCTTCCGACTTGCCGTGCGCATGACCACCCTCTGGGCGGCCATCGTGGCACTGGCTGTTGCCGCCATCTACCTGGCAGCGGGACCCTGGCTGCTGACCCTGTTCAGCGACCAGGCGCCGGTGCTGGAGGTGGCGGGGAAGTACCTGCCCTGGATGATCCTGTCCCCCCTGGTTTCGGTATGGAGCTACCAGCTCGACGGGATCTTCATCGGCAGCGGCAACACGCGGGAAATGCAGAACGCCATGGCCCTGTCGACGGCGATCTTCGTCGCGCTGACATGGATGCTGTTGCCGTGGCTCGGTAACCACGGCCTGTTCCTGGCACTGACGCTGTTCATGGGGGTGCGCGCACTGACGCTGCTGCCCTACTACCGCCGGGCCCTGCCGGCAAAGGCCTAGGCCCGCGAATCCCGACGCCGGGAATCAGCCCCGGCGTCCGGTCCGCGAAACCGCCGGACGGCGACTGTCCCGGGATGCGGCGCGATGCACAGTCCGGCAACCATCAGGAAAATGGTCGAGCTGCACCAGGCAGCCGGGGCTACCCCTGTACGGTCCTTTGCCGATGGTCCGTGTTGTCCGGAAGCCTCCTGACGGCCTGGCTGGCCGGGATTACGTTGTACTCGGGACCATAGGGAAACCCCGTAATGTTCTCTGCGCCGGATTCCGTGACCACCAGGATATCGTGCTCCCGGTAACCCCCGGCGCCGGGATTGCCTGCGGGGATGGCCAGCATCGGTTCCATGGAAACCACCATGCCAGGCACCAGCACCGTATCGATGTCTTCACGGAGTTCAAGCCTCGCTTCCCGTCCGTAGTAGTGCGACAGAAGGCCAAAGGAATGCCCGTATCCGAATGTCCGGTAGCGGAGAAGGTCCAGGGCGGCAAAATGTTCATTCATCGCCGCGCAGATATCAGAGCACCGCATCCCCGGGCGGATCAGGGACAGGCCCAGTTCATGGGCCTCCACGTTGGCTTGCCAGATTTTCAGTGAAGCCGCATCCACGTCGCCGACGAACAGGGTCCGCTCCAACGCGGTGTAATAGCCGGAAATCATGGGGAACGTGTTCAGGCTCAGTATGTCGCCGTGTTCCAATTCGCGGGTTGTGACCGGGTTGTGGGCCCCGTCGGTATTGATCCCCGACTGGAACCATACCCAGGTATCCCTGATTTCACTGTCCGGATAGTGTTCCGCAATTGCCCGCTCCATCGCGTCACGGCCAGCCATGGCAATGTCGATTTCCCGGGCCCCCGGGCGGATTGCATCGCGGATGGCCTCGCCCCCGAGATCGGCAATCCTCGCGCCTCCCCTGATCAGGCGGATCTCTTCCTCGGACTTGACCATCCGGATATCCATCATCCCTTCGCTCATGTCCTTGACCATGGCGGGATTCACAATGGCATCCAGCTTCCTGCGTCCGGCCAATGTCAGATGGTCGCCTTCGATGCCGATCCGGCCGGCATCTCCCAACGCATGCCTGACCGCACGCCAGAAATTGTCCCGCTTCCAGTCGGTATAGATCAGGTTCTCCCCGTAGCTCCTTCGCCAGGGTTGGCCCATGTCGATATTTGCCGAAATGGTGATGCAGTCCCGACCGGTGACCACGCATGCATAGGGCCGCCCGAAGCTGCAATACAGGAATCCCGAGTAATAGGCGACGTTCTGCATCGATGTCAGCAGGACCGCCGACACCCCGTCCGCCGACATCCGCTGTCTCAGCGCGGACAGCCTGTTTTCATACTCGTCGTCGGAAAACGGGCGCGGCGACTTCGATCCGTTGTGCAGTTCGAAGAACTCGGGTCGCGTTTGTGGAGTAGCCATGGTTGATCACCTCGAAGATACCGGGCGATCGAAATGGAGATTGCCCGGAGAATTCATCCGGGCGTACAGGATGACTGGTTAGCCGCTCCCGAGAAACCTGGCGGGAGTTCGGCACGGGCGCAGTTTGCGACGCCATCGCTACTGGAGGAGTAAATTGTACCTGCCTGACGGCCGTTTTCAACCACCCGGACCCCCCTTGTCCGGGACATCCTTGCCATGCCCCAGTCTTTCGGCAATCCTCCGGATCAACCGGTCAGCTGGGCGAGCTGAATGGGGCCCGGAGATATCCAGAAACAGAAGCTGAACAGCGGGGTTTTGCGGGCAATCATCTCGTGAGGCAGCCAGGGCGTGTTATGGATGGGCTCCCCTGCGGGCCTCTCCCGGGGTTCCTCGTCCCCCTGCGCCCACAGGGCATCCCCGCCAAAGGGGAAATAGATTTCCTCGGCCTCGTGGTGGTGCCGTAAATAATGGCGGCCGGGGCCGATGACGAGGAAACTGGAGACCACCCGCCCGTGAGGAACCAGGGCGTCGTATCCGAGAAGGTTGGTGTAGCCATAGTTGGCCATGTAATCGTCCCCCAGCCGGTCCCGGTAGTGCTCGGTCCGGATCCAGCGCATGTAGGGCTCCAGCCGTCCGAAAGCGGCTGCAAGATCCGCCATCGGGCCCGCCCGTGCCATTTCGAGCGCCGGCCCGAGGTGGCGGCAACCGGGCAGCCGCCCGGGGGCCGGGAGCGGATCGGGAAGCACGGCGCGCCCGATTTCCGCCCGGAGGACAGGGATGACATGCGCCAGTTCGGGATGCGCCGCGGCGCGGCCCTGGAGAAACCGCATGGCCTCCCCGCGGAGGTCTTCGAAGGCATGCTCCGCCCCACCCGGGTCTTTCATGGGCCCGGTGTGCCTGGCGGTCTATGCCGGGCGAATGCGCGTGTCGTTCCTGCCGCCGGCGGGCGACGCGCACTCCGCATCCAGGGCGTGTGCCTATCCGCCTGCAAACTTTCCGAACCCTGTACAATGAAGAGCATGGTCTCAAACATCATCGATTTCACGGACATGATTTTCCCGCAATCCGCCTGTCCCGGGAAGAAGCATGGATAGCATCTTCAAGGGTTCCGACGGGAAGTCCCGCTGCCAGTGGTGCGCCGCCGCGCCGGAATTCCTCCCCTACCACGACAACGAATGGGGCTACCCGGTGGACGATGATATCCGTCTTTTCGAGAAGATCTGCCTCGAGGGTTTCCAGGCGGGCCTCAGCTGGCGGACCATCCTCAACAAGCGCGAGCGCTTCCGCGAGGTGTTCCGGGGGTTCGATTTCAACCAGGTAGCACGGTTCGGCGAGAAGGACGTGGAGCGCCTGCTGCAGGACCCGGGCATCGTGCGCCACCGGGGGAAGATCGAGGCGGCGATCAACAATGCCGGGAGGGCGCTTGAGATGGTTCGCAGCGAAGGGTCCCTGGCCGCTTTTTTCTGGCGCTACGAGCCCGAACCGACGCCGCCGGATCCCCCGCAGGCGGTGTCGACCTCGCCCGAATCGGTGGCGATCTCGAAAGAACTGAAAAGGCGCGGCTGGCGGTTCGTCGGGCCCACCACCGTCTATGCGTTCATGCAGGCCATGGGTCTCGTCAACGACCATGCCGGGGACTGCGTGATCCGGGCACGGGTGGAAAGGGCGCGGCAAGGGTTCCGGCCGCCCGGACGCTGACATGACCTCCGACCTCCGGGAACCCCGACCGTTCGCCCTGCTCGGCCACGCCATCAACCATATCCAGGACCGCATGGCGGCGGGCGAGTTGTCGTTCCGCGTCGCGGTAACGGCGGAACTGGCCGGGGATGACTGCTTCCGGACGGTGCTGGCCGGTTTCGTGAAGGATTCGCCCTACGCCCTGTCCGAGTCCGCCCTGGACGAGCACACGGTCCTGCTGGGGCTTGACCGGGAGTAGTCCGGTACCTTCACGGCCAGTACTTACTGCACATCCGCACTCTCACGACGGTCACAGCACGAGGTTCCGTACATCAGGAACAGGAGGGACCCCGCGGCGACGGCCCAGTAGATTGGTATCAGCAAGACCTCTCTGTCAGGCCTTCCAGGTACTGTAATTCCGGATAAGGAAACGAGTAATAAGTATTCTGAAGATCAGTAAGAAATACTTGTGTAGTACTTGCGGTAGAAACCGCAGCAGATTAATTACGGCATGGACTCAGTATATGAACTAGGTTCTGAGCAAGTCATGAATCCTTGAACATATGCCAAACTTTATAACGCTATACCATTCCATTTGGACTGGAAATTATAGACGTGACTAGACAGTTAGTCTCGGATTCCGTCGGGGCCACCAGGATCGCTCATGTGATTTTCCTGTTTGGATATTGATCCGGGGAAACTTTGCGGTAGTCGCCCAAATGCACGAATGACATGGGCGAGATCCTCCCACTCGGCATCACGGCTCCCGAGGACGATGCGTACTGTGCAGGCAAGGCGAACCGGCGAGGGAGAAGGGGATCTTCGTAGGTAGGCATCATCTCCACGAGCTCGGAGATGCTTGACACCCTACATTCGGGGCGAGACAATCCGCCCTGCGGTTTCGGCGCAGGCTGTCAAAGCCTCCTCGACCCCAGTCGTTTCTGACCTGTAGTTCGGAGCCTTGGCAGCCACCGGGGCTTCGTCGTTTTTGACCTTCCGATCCTACTCCTCCGCCGCGCCGCGAACCAACGGCGCAACAATTTCCCTTGACACTCCCCCTGCAGCAGAAGGCCATCAATGCTTTTGAGGTCTCCTTTGCAAAGTCTCTTGAAAACTTCCCGGAAACGCGCCACGAAGCGGCCAATCTCCTTGCTGAATTGCGATGTGCACTGCTCTGATGCTTCGTTCGGTTGCATGGTACTATTCCTCTTTGAAACGGAGCCCTTTCTTACTACTCTCATGAGCGATGCCAAACTACGATAGGAGATACAATGAGATACTCGATTAGCTACGACTTGCGGAAGCCGAACCGCGACTACCAGACGCTTTGGGATGAGCTAGCTCGGCTCGGTGCAAAACGGATGCTGAAGTCTCACTATGTCGTGCGGCAGGAAAATACTTCGGCGACAGGGATGCGTGATCATCTCGCGAATTTTATCGATGCGAATGACGGCCTGTTGGTCATCGAACTTGACGGTATCGCGTCCGCTTGGAGGAACCTAGAATCGACTCCGAAGGATGTATGACCCTCCTGATAGGAGATCGCCATAAAGACCCCATCCCGATTGACGCGAACAATCCTCGGCACAAGGGCGCATCGTTAGAGGATGTTGACTGTGTGCTCCTGCGCCCGCGACCGGATTCCCTTGATACCCCTCGGGAACCAGACCGAGAATTACCGCGACGAGAAGTGCGACGACAGCGTAAGGATTGAACTTCTGACGAAACATGAGCACCAGGTCGAATTCGAACCGGCTACCGGTGCCCCCATCCTCTCCTAGAACAACTGAGTCGGTCTTCGCGCCCCGCTCGGGGCGATCAAGTCCCGGTAAATTAACCGCTTCCCGATGAGCCCCGCGACGACAGTCATCATCTGCGCGAGGGTGTCTGCATCCCGGATGTTGTGCTTGCTGGCGAACTCCTGTACGTGGCGGTCCAGGTGCTGCGGGGAGAGCTTGTGGTAGGTCCGCGTGTGGGCGTGCTACAGCATGCTCCAGAAGAATTCCATCCCGTTGGTATGGGCCATCCCCGGACGTACTCTGAGACGCTGTGACGGACCGCAGTGCCCGCAGCACCGCCCACCGGACCAGACCCGCGACTCGAACCACTCGATCGCGGAGGCCTCGTCCGGAATCAGGCCCATCAACTCGATGAGCGAGATACCCTTGTGGAGCTTGCCAGGAGCCTTCGTTCTCATGTCTCATCTCCCTGATTCTTCAGGAAACACTTACCGAAAGCTCAAGGGTGTGTCAAGTCGTGTCTATAGTTCCCTCAGGGTAATTCTTTTCTGCAGAGTTTTTTCTTCCGGTCAAAGGACTTACCCCAAACACTGGACTTTTCCCCCGGGTACTGGTATAAATCCCGTCACAAGACCATCAGACGGACATACGCAAGGTGGACCTTTCAGAGGTGTCGGTAGACATCGTGCCGGCAACAGATGAACCCCGGTTCCGGGACCTGATGCAGGCGCATCACTATCTCGGCTCGGTGCCGGCGCGGGGCGAGACGCTGCGCTATGTGGCCCATCACCGGGGGCGCTGGCTGGCACTGGCCATGTTTTCGGCATCGGCGCTGAAATGCGGCGCCCGGGACCGGTGGATCGGCTGGGAGTACGGCATCCGGTTCGGCCGCCTGCACCTGATCACCAACAACTCGCGCTTCCTGATCCTGCCCGGCGCACCGCGCAACCTCGGCTCGCGCGTGCTTTCCCTGTGCACCCGCCGCCTCGCCCGCGACTGGCCGCTCCGCTTCGGTCACGGCCTCCTGCTGGTGGAGACCTTCGTCGACCCCGCCCGCTTCCACGGCACCGTCTACCGCGCCGCCAACTGGATCGAGGTCGGGCATACCCGGGGCTTCGGCCGCGAGGGCCCGGGCTACAGCGAACACGCAAAGCCCAAGCTCGTCTTCGTCCATCCCCTGTCGCGCGCCGCCCGCGCCCGCCTCCGGGACCCCTGCCTCGACACCACACTGCAACATGGAGTACCCAGGATGACTCTCACCGCCGAACAGATGCGATCCCTGCCCGACTTCTTCCGCGACATCGACGATCCCCGACGCCGCCAGGGCCGCCGCCACGCCCTGTCCACCATGCTGGCATTGGCAGCAGCGGCCACGCTCTGCGGCATGCGCGGCTACAAGGCCATGAGCGAATGGATCGACGACCTCAGCCCCAGGGTCCTGGAACGTTTCCGCGTACGCCGTTCCAGGAGCGGACACCAGGTGCCCAGCCTGTCCGCCATCCGCAGCGTCCTCATCCGCATCGACCCGGACCAGTTCGATGCCGCCCTGCGGGCGTGGCACCAGGTCCATGGCCCAAAGGACACCGCCATTGCCGTCGACGGCAAGACCATCCGGGGCGCCATCGATGACCAGGGCAACCGGCCCCATGTGCTCGGCGCCGTCGGCCACCACACCGGAATCCCCTGGAGTCAAAAAAAGTCGGCCTGAAACCGGGGGCCGATGACGAAACCAAACGCACCAACGAGATCGGCATCGTCATCCCGCTGCTCGACACCCTCTCCGACATCGAAGGATGCACCATCACCACCGATGCCATGCTCACCCAACGCAAGCTCGCCGACTATCTCCACGGACGCCGCGCCCACTACCTCTTCACCGTCAAGGGCAACCAGAAAAACCTGCTCGCCGATATCCGACTGCTCCTCGACCGCCACATCCAGCGCCGTCCGCCGGACTTCACCGACCAGGCCCCCAAACCCGTCCATGGCCGCCGGGAGCGCCGTTCCGTCTGGGTCTCGGACAAGCTCAACCACTACCTCCAGTTCCCCAACGTCGGACAGGTCTTCGCCGTGATGCGTGAAACCACCGAAACCGCAACCGGCAGGAAACGCCGTGAGATCGCCTACGGAATCACCAGCCTGACCCCAAATGACGCCTCCCCCGAGCGAATCCTCTCCCTCAACCGCGGGCACTGGTCCGTCGAGGCCATGCATCATGTCCTCGACTGGACCTTCGACGAGGACCGCAGCCGAATCCGGGCCGGACACGGTCCCCAGAACATGTCCCGCCTCAGGCGATTCGCCATCGGCATCATACAGAGCCGGGGCCTCGCCGTCGCCGAAACCATGCGCCACCTCGCCAGGAATCCCCGACGCATGCTCGACTTCCTCAAGATGACCGACAACGCCAGGCCATACCCGGCTACCGGCTGAGCATCCCTCCAGGCCCCGAATCCTCAGCCCCTCAACACACAGGGGCGGGAACAGTCATGCCTCAACGGAACGGAAATCCACCTCCGGGAACATCAACCTGCCCGGTGTAACCACCATGGCGGCCAATTCAGTCCAAAGTGGCCAAAATAATCCGTGATAAATCCCAAGCACGGCAGTAACGATCTCTTCGGGCGAATCAGAACAAATTTGCCTTGTTCAACTCAGGCGCCACGCTTGCGCACGATTGTGTTGAATGGCATGATTTCCCGGAATCTCATCCGGAACACGGATAATGACACGCCGCCAGCTCCCGATCGGCATCCAGGACTTCAGAACCATTCGGGAACAGGAATTCTACTACGTCGACAAGACTTCTCACATCCAACGGCTCGTGAGCCAGGGACGGTATTATTTCATGTCCCGCCCAAGAAGGTTTGGAAAGAGCCTTCTGGTGGATACCCTGCTGGAACTGTTCGAGGGCAATGAAGCCCTGTTCCGGGGACTCTACATCCATGACCATTGGGACTGGTCGGTCAAGCATCCCGTGGTGCGGCTGAGTTTCGGTGGAAAATACAACGAGACCGGCGATCTCGACGATGATATAGGAAACCAGCTGGCGATCATGGAGCGAAACGCCGGACTTGACCCGGCGCAAGCACCCCGTTCAGCCCCATCACGCCTGCGGGATCTGCTGGACCGTCTGCACCAAACCACCGGACGACAGGCGGTGGTGCTGGTGGACGAGTACGACAAGCCGATCCTGGATGTCATCGACCGACCCGAAATGGCCACCGCGAACCGGGACTACCTCCGGGGGTTCTACGGCATCATCAAGGACAGCGCCCGGGATGTCCGCTTCGTCTTCGTCACCGGGGTCAGCATGTTCTCCCGGGTGAGCCTGTTTTCGGGTCTCAACAATCTCCGGAACATCAGTCTCGATCCCAATTACGCCACCATCTGCGGCTACACCGACAGGGATCTGGACACGGTGTTCGCCCCGGAACTCCCCGGACTCGACCGGGATGAGGTCCGGGAATGGTACAACGGCTACCACTGGCTCGGCGAAGAGAAGCTCTACAATCCGTTCGATCTCCTGCTGCTGTTCGAGACCCGAAACTTCGAGGCTCACTGGTTCGAGACCGGCTCTCCATCTTTCCTGTTCCGGATGATGATGGATCGGGAGGTGAGCCCGATGGGGTTGGAGAAACTGACCACGGACGCATGGCAGATTTCCAGCTTCGATGTCGACGATATCGATATCGAGGCACTGCTGTTCCAGACCGGGTACCTGACCATCACGGCAAAGGAACGGGATGGCGTACAGACTTTCTACACCCTTGACTATCCCAACCTCGAGGTTCGCCAGAGCCTGAACCAGGGGTTGTTGGGTTATCTGGGTCGGCAGGGCAAGGAGGTGTCGGACAGTGGCAAGGAACTCGGCCGCCTGCTGGTGGACAACGACTTCGAAGGCTTCGCGGACCGCCTGCGGTCATTCTTCGCGGGGATTCCTTACCAGTGGCAGGGCAGCAACGGTCCCGCCCGCTACGAGGCCTGGTACGCCGGCATGCTGTACGCCTGCTTCCGGACCATCGGTCTGGATCTCCGGGTGGAGGATTCATCGAGCAGGGGCCGTGCGGACATGGCGGTGCTCCACGGCGGCCAGGTGTTCGTATTCGAGTTCAAGATGGCCGACGGGGAAGACGACCGGGACGCCGCCGCCGGGCAGGCCATCGAACAGATTCGGGAAAAGGGCTATGCCGATAAATACCGGGACCGGAACGAACCGGTCCATCTGATCGGCGTCGCCTTCGGCAGGGACAGGAGCCCGGCGGCGGTGAAAGTGGTCCCTGCCTGAGTCCTGCTGCCTCGGGGTGGGTCAAGCCGCCGTGGAATCATGGCCGCGGCCACCCGGAAACGGTCATGGCCTGCCATGGTTGCACCACCCCTGGACACCCCCGTAACCAGGCCCCGGGTTGAATTCCGCAACGCCTGCTACGGTCCTTTGTGATCACCCCCACTATCCGGTTGAATTCACCAGGTTCACCAATAGTCTCCACGAATTCCGTCAACTCTAGTCTAGTCTTTGACTGGGCGTGAAACCGGGTGATAGAATGCACCGGAAGATTCGCTGGCATGCTGGAAAGTTCATCGGTAACTACTAGCCCCCTGTGGAGCACCTGAAGGTCATTCAGGTGTCTTGAGCATGTGGGCGGCCTTTCCCTTGAGAGCGATCTCGATGGCGGCAAGAGGATTGTAACCCTGATAGGACATGGACAGCAGATAGCTTGAGACCCGGCACCATGCGACGGCGTATTTGTATGTACGGAAACAGCCGGACACTTTCTGCTTGACCTTGGCCATCCGGAGGTTCCTTTCGGACAGGTTGTTGGTGAAGCTGACCGCGGGGTCCCTGGCGAACCGCAGGACTTCGGTTTCATGCTTTCCCATGGCCTCCCACAGGTTCTCCGCGTCGGATTTCGCGATGCGCCCGCGCTTTTTCCCGCCGGTGCGCACAGGGGTTGCCGGGAGTTCCTTCTTCCCCTGGGTCAGGATGGTCCGGTAGCGCTTTTGCAGGGCGGCGCATTCTTTTGCGGACAGCACCTTGTCCGGGCTTTCCCTGACCTTGCGGGCGGCGTCCCGGAGCAGTTTCTTCATCCGCCTCGCCCAGGCCGGATCATGGGCGTCGATGAGGAACTGCAGATCCCGCAGGAGGTGGCCGCCGCACAGGGCGTGGTCGCAGTGGTCACAGGCAAGATAGCTGGCCCAGCGGTCATGGACCAGGACGCCGCCGTACCGGGGGATGATGCCGATGTCCCGGATCGCCTCGCCGCCCCGCTTGGGGTGGCAGAACTTCAGGGTGAGGTCTCCGGCGCTGCAGTCGTGCAGCCAGTGGTTCTTGCGGTCGATGCGGATCGAGGTCTCGTCCACATGCAGCGCCGGCGCGGCCAGCAGGCACTCGACGGCGGCAGCCTCCCAGTCCGCCAGGGCATCGTGCAGGCGCAGCAGCCAGGCCAGCAGGGTCGCCTCGGCAATGGCCCGTCCCGTCATCGCCTTCATGGTCTGGACCACACGCTTCAGCGGCACCATCTGCGCCACCATCAGGTGGGCGGCGAACGCGATGATGCCGTGTCCGTACTGCAGCGGACCCGGCAGGCCGTCCGGAAAGGCGCCCCGGTTCTCGGCATGGCAGCGCGGACAGGTCTTGATCTCGGCATCCACGTGGTATTCCCGGGTCTCGAACACGATGTCCACCAGGGTGCGACGCTCATGGCCCTCGCACCGTACCCGCACCAGGTTCCTGCCGCAGGCCGAACATTCCGTCACCGGGGATACCCCGGTTTCACTCACCAGACGGGTATGGCCCGTTTCCCAGTGCGGCTGCTCCGGTCCCCTGCCACGGCTCCCGGGGCGTGCCGCGGTCTCATCCTTCCCCTCACGGGACGGCGGCAGGCTCGCGTTCACCGGCGTCTTGCGGGTGGTCTTTTCCATGAACACCGCCATCATCAACTCCATCAGCATCAACAGGGCGTTGAACAGCACCTCGCATTCCGCGCTGACCTTGCCCTCCCTGCACAGTGACCGGAAACTCTCCCGGTGCGCATCGAACTCCTCGCGCAGCGCAACCCGGTTCACCGTCCCCATGGATTCACTCCTCCCTCGCCTCCACGGCCTCCTCCGCCTCCACCGCCATCATCGCCGACAGCACCGCCAGGCGTTCCCCATGCGGCATCCCCCGGTAGCGCCGGCCCCAACTCTGGGCCTTGCGCTTCACCGCCTGGCGATGGGTGAAGTTCCGGCCCGCATAACGCGGCCAGTGAACCCGGTCCGGCGTGAAGTTGAACCACACCTTCTCCGTCACCACACCCGCCTGGTTCATCACCTGAAGCGACACGCTGCCCCAATCCCCCAGCCAGTCGTCGTACATCCGCGAAGGATACCCCGAGATCATCACCGAGCAGGGAAGGCCGCGGATCAGCGCCAGCAAGCCCTCGTGGTCGCTGTTCCTGTAGTCGTGCCGGTAGCGGCGGCCCGACTTGCGCGTACTTTGCAGATACGGCGGGTCGCAGTAGACCAGTTCCGTGCCGTCAAACGGAAACGTCCGGAGATACCGGTGACAGCAGCCATGCACCAGTTCCACCGGATAGTCGCACTGGAATCCTTCCAGCGCCCTGGCGTTGCAGTCTATGCCGATGTTCCGCAGGGCCCCCGGCTTGCGCTTCATGATCGCCCCACCGCCAAGGTGGGTTTCGATATACACCGAGTGCGGCGGCATCAGGGCGATCAGAGGCTGGCACAGCCCCGAAGCTCCCTTGGAGCCGAAATAGCGGTTCCCCATCTGTGTGCGGGTTCGTCTCGTGGTCCGAAACCCGAACGATAGGGAAAATATTCTATACTGTCAACCTACAGATGGGATATGGGGCAAATAAGGGGTGAGTAGTTACGTTCATCGATCCATACCGTTCGTATGTCTGAACCTGCCGAATACACGTTCGAGGACGATCCTGAACTGGCTTCCACCCTGCCCGGTTTCACGTACTGGGACCGGGACTGGTTCGAGCGGGAGAAACTGCGGATCTTCCGCCGGAGCTGGCGCTGTGTGGGCCACGTGTCGGACATCCCCGATGCCGGGGACTACCTGGCCCACCGGCTCGTGGACCAGCCCGTCGTGGTGCTGAGGGCGCCGGGCGGGGACCTCCGGGCATTCCACAACGTCTGCAAGCACCGAGCCCACATACTCTTCGGGGAAGAACGGGGGCACCTCGGCGCCCCCCTCATCACCTGCCCCTACCATGCCTGGGCCTACGACATGGACGGCCAGCTGCGCGCGGCGCCCCACTGCGAGCACATCCGGGGATTCTCCAAGTCCGAGATCAGGCTTGACCCGGTGCAGGTGGAGGTGATCGCCGGATTCATCTACATCAATCTCAACCCCGACGCCCCGCCCCTGCTGCCGGAGATCGCCCCCGCCATGGACCGCTTCCAGGAACTGTGCGGCAACCTGGCCGGACTTCGCCGGGCCGCGTCGGTCACCTTCGATGTGGCCGCCAACTGGAAGAACGTCGGCGACAACCTGCTCGAATGCTACCACTGCCACCCCGCCCACAAGGCCTTCGTGGACCTCGTGGACATGGACACCTACCGCGTGGAGACGGAGCCCCTGTGGTCCTGGCAGGGCGGCGTCTGCCGGCCCAGGAACCTGGCGTACCGGATTCCCGACGGCCTGGACGATGCGGAGCGGGAGTTCGTGACCCTGTACATCTGGCCGGACATGGCGTTCACGCGGTTCGCCGGAAGCGGCGCGATGGCGACGTTCGTCTTCGAGGCCATCGCGCCCGAAAAGACGCGCACGGTATTCACCGTGTACACGCCGAGCGGCGAGCTGGACCCCGTCTCCTCGGACATCTACCGCTACTTCTGTGACGTGCTGGGCCCGGAGGACGTCGGCCTGGTCGAATCCGTCCAGCAGGGCCTGCATTCCGTTTCCTATGACCGCGGGAGATTCTTTGTCGATGAGGATCGCAGCTGGTATTCGGAGCACGCTGTGCATCACTTCCATGCCCTGGTGGACAGGCACATGCGCCGCCCCTCCGGGAACCCCTGAAAGCCGCGGTCCCCCGACAGCCCTGCCATCACGCCGGGCTCCCCATAAGGGCACCTATGGACGGGACTGGTAAATTCGTTGCAGAGTCCGAGTAGGAGGGGGTGTTACCACCAATGGTATTTCCTTAAGGGACAGTCGCTATTTCCTTAAGGGGCGTGGGGGGGGGTGTGCGGATGGTCCGTGTTTTCCCGTTCAGCTTGCCAGACTACGCCTGCGGATCCACTTGTTGAGCGGTTTCATGGATTTCCGCGGATAGGACCGTCCCGGGCGAAGCCGGCTGCGGACCTTGATCATTCCCTCCGCCATGCGGGTCACGATCCCGGCGATGGCCTCGGCGTGGGCGAAGATCATTTCCTCGAGGTTGGCGGCGACGATGGCGATGGCGTTCCGGAAGTTCACGGTCTGGCGTTCGCGGTCCTTCTCCTGGATTTCGGCGAGCAGGGCATCTCCGGGTCCGGAGAGCAGCCGCGTCATGGCGATGAGGTTGAAGTGGGCGTAGAGTTCCTGCCGGATCCCGCGCTCGGTCCGGCCGTGGAATTCGTCCACCACGATGGCCTGCTTGGAGACCTTGAACAATTCCTCGATGGACCAGCGGCGGTGGTGGAAGTCGGCGAGATCGTCCGCGGAGATGCGGTCTGCATCGAGCAGGGTGGTGGCGAGATGACAGGTGCCGCTGTTCGTCGTGAAGCGGACCAGCCGCATGTTGACCGGATCGAACCGCTCGTCCGGCCAGCGTCCGGTGAGCTTGCGTCGTGTATGCGGTCCCGGGGCGGCGGCGACGACGGTTTCGTCGCTGTTGCCGTCGATGAATGCCTTGAAGGCGTCTGCGCTGTTGCCCTGGAGCCGGAACACCGGGTGGGCGCCGGTTGGCAGGATCGCATGCAGGAGTTCGAACGAGAAGTACCCCCGGTCGAATACGACGACATCGCCCGCTTCCAGGGCATGCAGGTGGCCCATTGCGGCGGTTCGTTCGCAGACATGTGCGGACAGGGAGAAGTCGACCGGCACCCTGTCGTCGAGCCGGTACAGGCAGGACACGAGGCCCTGTGGATAGTGGGCGCCCTTGTTCCGGATTTTGTAGCCGGCCTCCACCAGCTTGCGGGCAGGTGCATCCTGGTGCCGTCGATGGCGAACAGGCGGTATCCCCGCCAGCGTGGGCCGTCGCCGCCGTGGCGGAGGATCTCGCGGTGCAGGTCCAGGAACAGGCCCTCGTGCACCCGCTGGCGGGCCTTGCAGATCGACGAGGCCGCCACCGGCTCCGACTGCGGCAGGGCGATGCCGAGCTTGCGGCACTGCTCCCAGAGTTCGGCCACCACGGTGGCATAGCCCTTCTCCCCCCGGGACAGGATCAGCCGGAACACGAACAGCATCACGTACACGCGTCCACAGTCCACAACACGGGCTGGCTCCGGCGCACGGCTGTCGCCGGACGATGGAGTGCGCCAAGACCACACCCCTGACCGGAAGAGGGTCCGGTTCGCCCGGAACCGGAAAAGCCCGTTTCCGCACACGCCCCGTATTTCGGCATCACCGGGTACTGCCGCGGCAGGACCGGTTGCCGTTGTTGACGGCCAGGGGCGGTCAACTCACGGTGAACTGGCCCATCATGCCCCGATCCTCATGCTCCAGGATGTGGCAGTGGTACATGTAGGGAAATTGTTCGGTCGCGGGATGATCGAAACGGACGACGATTTCCGACCAGCCGTCGTCATCCAATACCACCATGTCCTTCCAGCCCTGCTGGTCGGGCGGCGCGGCCTCGCCTTCCATCCGCTCGATGAGGAATGAACAGCCGTGCACGTGAAAAGGGTGCGCGCCCTGGTTGGAGCGGACACGCCAGCGTTCCCAGACTCCGCGCCTCACCCGTTCGTTGATGACGTTCATGTCCATCGCCGCACCGTTGATGGTCATGTCCATCATGGCCTGGCCGCCGTCATCGGCTTCCATGACGAGCATGAAGTCCCGGGTGCGCACGATTTCATTTTCCCCGGGGCGGGCAATCGTGACCATCCTTTCGGGCAGCGGGGCAGTCTGCGCCGGCAGTGTCCGATCGACCGTCAGGGTCAACGATGCCTGCGGCATGGATTTCCCGGACCGGCCGAACGTATCCGGCAGACCCCCGAAGATATCCCCCACATCCTCGTCGAAGTCATCCTCGAACAGGGTCAGCAGCTCGGCGGAATGGCCGTCCGCCATGTCCACAATGATTTCACATCGCTCTCCGGGCGCCATCTCCATCATGGTCAGCGGCACCGGCGATTCCAGGAAGCCGCCGTCGGTGGCAATCTTGTAGAAGGTGCGATGATCCGCAAATCCAATGAAGTAAAAGCGGGCATTGGCGCCATTCAGCAATCGCAGCCGCACCTTTCCAGCCGGGACCGAGGCGACCGGGCCGATCGCACCGTTGATCACGGCGGTCTGGCCAAACCAGCCGTCTTCGCCTGCGTCATTCAGTGAATAGACCAACCGGCCTTGAGCATCGAACGTCCGGTCCTGGATGATGACGGGCAAATCGTCGACGCCGTATTGACGCGGGAGATCCATTGAATCGGAAAGTTCGTCATCAATGATGATCATGCCGGCCAGGCCGTGATAGACCTGAAGTCCGGTCTTGCCGTGCGTATGGGAGTGATACCAGCATGTGGCCGCCGGCTGCACGATGGACAAGGCGGGCTCCCACCGGGCTCCCGGCGCGATTTCCCGTTGCGGTCCGCCGTCAACATCACCGGGAACGTGCAGGCCGTGACCGTGAACGGCCACGCCTTCGGTCAGGGTATTCTGGTAATGCAGGTTGAGTTCGCTGTTCTGCCGGGTTCGAATGGTTGGTCCCAGGTAATCCTGGCTGAACCCCAGGGCAGGCGTCCTGACACCCGGCGTGAACGACCACTCGCCACCGCGTATTCGCAGGTCGATCGGCTCTCCCCGGCTTCCGTCAACAAGTGCCGGTACCGGTAATCTGACAGGCATGACCGTTGGCCAGGCGGGCTGAAAACAGCCGGCGCCCAACAGCGCCGCGCTGCCGGCAAGGAACCGCCTCCGTGAAAATGTAAGCGACATATGAATCCTCGTCTGTTCTGGATTTGTCGGAAGACGAACTGAAAGCCAACCTTCTCGTTGCGACTCCGATCATCTGGGTGATGACCACATTGGCTACAATTATTGCGCAACCTTGGTCAAACAATCGATCGGACAATTGCCGGACCCGGTGATTCGGGACATCCGCCATTCGCCCGGTCAATGCCGGAATCCCGTGAGCAACCCGCCAAACCGCCTGATCGGGCGGGCTTCCCCCGCCGGACCCCTGCGGCCCGGCGCACTTCACGAATGCAGCGGCCGAAGGAAAATCTGCTCGCGAAGCACTTGCCAGCGCCCGTCTTCAAATCGCCACTCGATGTTGCACAGAAGCTTCATCTCCTCGCCGCTCATGCCGCTGTGCCTGCGGGTCAGGACACAGACCGCGCTGTCCCCCAGAACATGGAAGTCATGCCACTGCGCCCATGTGTTCAGCCGCGTCTTGCCCTCTTCCGCCTGCTTGCGGAAATGGACGATGAACCCATCCTTGTCGTAGGTGGCCACGGTGTCGTCGGGCATGACCAGCGTCGTGTGGAAATCCCTGTGGTAGATGGTTTCCAGCGCATCGACGTCGAACTCCGTCGCCCGGTCGATGAGGTGGTCCATCGCCGCCCGGATGGCTTCTTTCGTGTGCGTCTGTTCCGTCCTTCCAGTCTGTGTTGTCATGATACTGTTCCTATGGTCCGTTTTGCCGGGGTCCGTCACAGGCTCCAGACAAGGCCATTGAGCGCCAGGAGGATCAGCGCGGAGGCGATGTTGGAGGCGTTGACGGGAGGCCTTTTCAGAAGCGGATTCAGGAGCAGCCGCCCCACTGCGAAGACGGCCACCGCCGCCACTGCCAGGATCAGCGGTATGGTGAACAGTTCCACCAGCGCGCCCGCCACTGCCCAGTCCAGCCGGAAGACATTGTAGAGCGCGATGAAGCCGAACCAGGCCGAGGCCAGCAGGCTGAACGACAGCAGAAGCCTGTCCGTCCTCATCACCGTATCACTCATGGCATTTGCGAAGGCAGGTGATCAGGTTCATCGGCCAGTTCGGCCAGCGAATCGATGACCCGCTAATCCAATGGTATGAACTTGAACGCACCGCCATCCCGGCGAACGCGTCCAATGCCGGGATAGCCCAGGTGTGTCGCAGAGAACAGGGTTCCGGTGTCGGCCAGCATGTCGAACATGGCGATCCTGGTTTCGGCGGCCTCGACCGGATCGACATCCAGCACATAGTGAATGTTCGGATGCCTGAACTGGAGCAATTCGGATACCACCGCGTCCGCGACGACCAGAAGCTCCTGCCCATTGCTCCTGATTCTTACGCCCATGTGACCGGGCGTATGACCAAACAGCGGAACAAGCGTCAGGCCATCACCCAGGTCGGTTTCACCGTGATACTGCTCTATACGTCCTTCCAGCGGCGCCATGATGGACTGTGCAACCTGTACCATCTGCCTTGAGTCGTCGGGGACCTGGTCATTCAACTCGGGATTCATCCAGTATGCCCATTCGGCAGCGGCCATATGGATTCTGGCATTGCCGAATCCGCCGGCATCCTTGCCCATGAGTCCGCCAATGTGATCCAGATGCATATGCGTGATGACGATGTCGGTGATATCCCCTTTGGCGATGTTTCCCGCCGCCAGAACGGAGTCGAGCTTGCCTGACGTCGGAACCGAGTCGGCGAATACCGGACCGGCTCCCGTGTCGATCATGACAACCCGCCGGCCGGTTCGCACGATCCAGAGATTGGCGCCGATGGTTATCGGGTCACCCGCGGCCGACAATGTTTCAGCGTCCGCATTGAAGAACCAACTGTTGGGAAGGTCATAATGTCCGTCCGAGATGGTCGTTACGTCAATGTCTCCGATCTTCATAGAGGTCACTCCTTCCGCGAGGACATGGAGCGGAAACCCCGCGTATGCCGCCACCACCGCTCCCGCGGCCCTTGTCGAAAACTGTCTTCGTGTGATCTTTTCAGTCATCGCTGCCTTTCCTGAACCAACGGGCCCGGTTGTCTCCTGTCGAATGCTCATTTCCGCCAGCTTTCCGAGAAAGCGAGCGCTCCGGTACTGAAAGGATGCCCGTCCAGCTCGAAAGGCCAGATCCTGCCGCCCGCCTTTTGCCCGTTCAGGGTCAGCTCCGCACGGGAAGCCGGAATCATTACCGCACTGACGCCATAGGGGCGTTGTGGCGGGTCTGTAACGGGATCGTCGCTGACCAGAAGGGGTTGGGCCATGTCATGCCAGGCCATCACAATCTCATCGTGTTCGCTGCCGATCGTCTGAATCCACGTTTCCCTGGTGTCGCCCTGCCGGCCGAACCTGCCGGCAATCGTGACGATGGACCGGTCCGCGGTTTCAGGCACCAGCATCCCCTGAACGGTCCCCTGCAGCCAGCGGGTCATATCGACATTGTCGGTATAGATTCGCCACTGGTCTTCCGTGAGTTCGCTCTTGATGAACAGGGCGTGACCGGCCCCTTCGGGCGAGTAGGTGACGGTCCACAGACTGGCCTCGCTCGTTCGGGGTCCGTCAGCCGTCTCGCTAAGCCAGATGAACGGATTTTCACCGTTGAGAATGATCGTTCCCGGATTTACGGAAGGCATGATTCTCCCTCAAAAGAATCCGGACCGAAGTCCGGGTGCTGATTAATTTCCTGGAGGAGACCAACTAACATGTGAGGTTATCCGTATGTTCTTTTGCAAGTGATATATAGCAGAGTGATTGTGAGAAAATCGTGTTCGAATCACCCGAAATAATGTGGATTCCAGGACTACAGAAAAAGGTTTTCCGCAGCGCATCCGCCCGCTCGTGCCCAGGCCGTGAATTGTCCTTAGCCGCATGAATCGGCGACATCAGAGCGGGAATCGGCCCCCAATGCCCGATTGCTCACAGGTGAGTTCGGCATCGGAAAGATCGGCACTGATGAAATCGGTATCCGATATCGTGATGTCCCCGAACCGAAACCTGGCACCATCCGCTTCCCGCATACCCGGCTTCAGGTCGCACAGACGAAGATCAGCCCCGCCTGCCGGCATCGATCAGGCAATCTCATTGTCTCGTATCGTCGGGGAAACCGCCGCATGTATGCAGGGCAATATCCGTGTGACCGACGCCTATCCGGATGCGGTCGTGACGTCAGCGCTGGGGACGGGGCGGCATCCCGGTTGCGGCCTGCGGAGAATAAACTCTGGCTGGGATGCCGCCGGAACGGTGTCGTCAATCGTCGTCCCACCACCTGCCGTCATCGTCATCATCATCGTCGTGCCAACGGTCCCGCATCGACAGGCCGCCGTCGCGGTTTCGGTCGAGCCGCTCGACGATCCCGGCAAGCGGACGGTCGTACTCGGCGCGGGTAACCACCGCGTCGCCGTCGGTATCGAGCATCTGGAAGGCGCGCACGGTGAGCGGGCGCGTGATCTCCTGCCAGAGGCCGGCGAATTCCTCGATACTCAAGTTGCCGTCTTCGTTGGCGTCATGGGCGGCATGACGGCCGTTGCGGAACCTGTCGATCTCGGCCTGGGTGAGCCGGCCGTCGGCTTCGGTATCGATGGCGTCGAACATCTCCATCGCCGAGACCGCGAGCGGCCCCTTCACGGAAAAGCCCATGCCGTGGCCGCCGTCGCGGTGACCGGCGTGGCTTGCGCCTGCGAGCGCCGTCCCACCGAGGACGGCGGCCATGGCGATGGCGGTCAGTGTATTCATTTTCGGTTTCGTGTTCATCTGTTCTGTGTCGGTTAATGGTTGATGATCGGATCGATCCACCGGGCCTCGGTGGATGACAGGAATATGGGCCCGGAATGTCGCAGAACCTTGTCGGAGAAGAGGCGAAATTGTCCCAGGGCGTGACCCGGCGCCTTTCTGACACGCATTGATACAATTTGTTTCTACAGCCTGTGGTCAGGGACCCATTCTCTCGCCAATGGGTCCGGGCCCGTATATTCCGATGGTCGACGATCCCCGCGTTATCCGCGAGTGGCCGACGAGTTACTTGAAACGGTACGGGTTGCAGTCGATACCATCATGCCCGGCGTCATGAGGCCTGGGCAGGAACCCCACGATCCGCTGGCATTCGCGCGAGACGAGGCGCGGATCACTCATCCCGCAGTTCGCCATGGGCGAGGAGACAGAACGGATCGTGGAACTGGAGCACAGGGCCGACGACCATGCTGCCAGGCCGTTCAACCTGCACGAGCCGCTCTGCCGACCAAGTCGGTGATCCGGCGTGAGCGTGGCCTGCCACCAGCATGGAAGCCACTCCCGGCCGGAACGTACCGGTTCGGTCTCTGGTCGCTCAATACTGACCGATGCGAAAATCGATATAAGGCAGGAAGGATTTTCTCCAGGAAGCGGGTTCGAGGGCACCCTCGGGCAGTTTCCGGGAATCGGGCCATGGCAGGGGTTGACAGCGTGTGAATGCCCTGGACCTGATCGGGGCGCCCTGGAAGCTGGCTCCGACGCCCATGTAAAACCATTCGCAACTGGTGATCAGGCCCGGTGGGCGTTCCCGGCCAATCAGACATGCCGAACTGGTGCTACTCTTCCGGTTTCGGAATGCGGTAGCCGATGCCGCGCTCGTTCAGGATGTATCTCGGATGGGCCGGGTCGTCGCCCAGTTTACGCCGCAGTTGCTTTATGAAGGTGCGGACGCGATCCGGGTCGCCGGAGTCCGTCCCGTTCCAGAGCCGATGTATCAGGGCCTCGTAGGTCAGAACCCGGCCCGCGTGCTCCGTGAGCATGTGCAGGAGCTTGAACTCGGTGGCGGTCAGCCGCACCGGACTCCCGCCCATGGTTACCCGCCGTTCCTCGTAGTGGACGGCGAGATCGTCCAGAAAGAAGGTTTCCTGTCCGGCCTGCCTGCGCAGGGCCGCCTGGATCCGCGCTGTCAGCTCAGTCGCGGAGAAAGGTTTGACTAGGTAGTCGGCGGCACCTCTTTCGAGCGCCCTGGCAATAGTCTCGTCGCGCCCGTAGGCGGAGATGAAGATGACCGGCAGATCCGTCAGCTCGGGAACGGTTTCCATGAGTTCGATGCCGTCGGCGCCCGGAAGCATTAGGTCGAGCAGGACCAGGCAGGGCTTCTTCTCCGCGACGATCCCGGGCAGTTCACGGTGATCGCCGGTCACGAGCGGAGTGTAGCCGGCCTGTGAAAGCGCATCCCGTACAAAGTGAAGTATCCTCGGGTCGTCGTCCACCACAAGGACAGCGGGCGGCTCGCCTTTTCGATCCGGCGGGCGGGAGTGGTCACCGATGTAGCCGGCCGAATGCGCGACGCCCTCGGCCGCCGGAAGGGTAAAGGTGAACCGGGTCCCCTGGCCTGTTCCGTCGCTCTCGGCCCGGATGCGGCCGCCGTGGGCCTCGACCAGGCCCTTGCAGATGGCGAGCCCGAGGCCGGATCCCTTCAGTCCGCGGTTATCTTCTTCGTCGCTGCGGCCGGTATACTTGCGGAACAGGCGCGGAAGCTGCTCCGCCGGTACCCCCCTTCCCTCGTCCGAGACCGAGACTGCCACGTGTGTGCCGTCGCGCACTGCGGCGATCCGGATGGGCGAAGAGCCGGGAGAATGCCTGGCAGCATTGAACAGCAAGTTGTTCAGCACCTGCACGATGCGCGGGCCGTCGGCCAGCACCCGGGGCAGGTCCCGCGGTAGGTCGATGAGGACGGTGTGCGCACCGCCGCTGCTTTGGAGAATGTTCCTCGCCTGCTCCACCAGTGTCTGCATGTCGGTCGGAACCGGCGAGATCGACAATGTGCCCGCGTCAATGCGGCCCGCGTCCAGCAGGTCGTTGATGAGGCCCCGCATGTGGCCGGCCTGCTCGTCGATGACCCGAAAGAACTGGTGCAACTCGGCCGGGTCGAGCGCCGGGGAGGCATCCAGCACGGTGGCGGTCGAACCCTTGATGGCGGCGAGCGGCGTACGAAGTTCGTGGCTCACCATGCTGAGGAACTCCGTCCGCAGACGGTCCAGTTCCTCCAGAGGCGCAAGGTCCTGCATGGTGACAACCACCGACGCGACCTCTCCGTCCTCATCATGGATTGGCGTTGCGTTCACCAGCATCGACACGCGCCGCCCGTCGGGCGCCAGGAGCACGATCTCCTCTGCGCGCACCATCCCGGCATTCATCAACTCTTCGGCAAGCGCCAACTCGTTAAGGGTGATTTCCCGTCCGTCGCCGAGTCGGCAGGTCACGATCTCCAGCAGTTCCTCATCGGGGCGGCCCGGCGTCCGAAGCGGTTCGACGATTCGGTCCGCCTCCTGGTTGGACGACATCGTCCGCCCGGTGCGGGCATCGATGACCAGGACGCCGACTGGGGTCGTCTCCACTAGGGCCTCCAGGTCGGCCCGCGCGCGCTGCTCCTGCTGGTGGGCGCGGGCGTTGACAATCGCGGCGGCGGCCTGCGAAGCGAACAGCTCCAGCATCTCCTCGTCGGCAGCGCTGAACTCGGGTTCGCCCTCCTTGCCGGCAAGGAAGAAGTTGCCGACCTGCACGCCACGGTGACGCATGGCTGTGCCCTGCAGGGTCTTCTCTCGCACCAACTCGTCGGAGTAGCCGCGCACACGGAACCAGTTGGGCAGGTCGGCGAGCCGGAACGATCCAGGCAGGTCCCGCAGATACGCAAAAAGTTGGGGGCCGTCAGGCCATTCGGCGAGCTCGCGGTGTTCCTCGGGATTCAGGCCGGAGGTCACGAACTCGCTCACCTCGCCGGACTCGTCGATGGTCACGATGAGGCTGTAGCGTGCGCGGGTCAGCACGCGGGCGCTATCGGCAGCCTCCTGCAGCACGGTCGCGAGATCGAGACTGGCGCTGAGGCGCAGCACGGCCGCACTCAGCGTGGAGATGCGCTCCTCCAGGATCCTGATCTCGCCCTCAAATTCCTCGGTACTCTTCATTTACCCCATACGAACTATCAATTTAAGATGCATGACGCCGGCCAGACGCATCCAACGTGAAAAAAAAACCCACAGACATCCGTTAATTTACAATGTCTCGGTAACATTAAACATGTAAACCTGATAGAAACATCACAAATTGACGGTTCCGGATAGCGCACATCCATAGGTGAAGGAAATGCCGGGATCCGCCCTTTCGGTTGTGCGGGCAGGAACGATACTCCATCGTGATCTCGTTTAAAACACCTGCCCATGAAACCGGAAATTTGGAATGCCGCATCCGGCTTTCGAACCGCGGGGCACAGGACCGGCGGATTTGCTGGAAGTTGACCTCTGCGGTGCGGGACGAACCCGGGTCCGAGATCGATCCCGATGCCACAAGGTGCCTAGCCGCGAACGATTGCGACGCCGGACGCGGGGCGATGCCCAGAAACCTGATGCCCAGGTCCGTGGCCGGCAGGGAGCGATACGCGGCGCAGGCCCGACGCGACCGGACGAGTAATCTTTGCGGACGATTGCATGGCCATTGAAAACACACAATTTCGTTCAATTTACACACAAATTTCTCACATTCCGGATAGTAAAGTATTGGGTAACTACTAGCCCCCTGTGGAGCACCTGAAGGTCATTCAGGTGTCTTGAGCATGTGGGCGGCCTTTCCCTTGAGAGCGATCTCGATGGCGGCAAGAGGATTGTAACCCTGATAGGACATGGACAGCAGATAGCTTGAGACCCGGCACCATGCGACGGCGTATTTGTATGTACGGAAACAGCCGGACACTTTCTGCTTGACCTTGGCCATCCGGAGGTTCCTTTCGGACAGGTTGTTGGTGAAGCTGACCGCGGGGTCCCTGGCGAACCGCAGGACTTCGGTTTCATGCTTTCCCATGGCCTCCCACAGGTTCTCCGCGTCGGATTTCGCGATGCGCCCGCGCTTTTTCCCGCCGGTGCGCACAGGGGTTGCCGGGAGTTCCTTCTTCCCCTGGGTCAGGATGGTCCGGTAGCGCTTTTGCAGGGCGGCGCATTCTTTTGCGGACAGCACCTTGTCCGGGCTTTCCCTGACCTTGCGGGCGGCGTCCCGGAGCAGTTTCTTCATCCGCCTCGCCCAGGCCGGATCATGGGCGTCGATGAGGAACTGCAGATCCCGCAGGAGGTGGCCGCCGCACAGGGCGTGGTCGCAGTGGTCACAGGCAAGATAGCTGGCCCAGCGGTCATGGACCAGGACGCCGCCGTACCGGGGGATGATGCCGATGTCCCGGATCGCCTCGCCGCCCCGCTTGGGGTGGCAGAACTTCAGGGTGAGGTCTCCGGCGCTGCAGTCGTGCAGCCAGTGGTTCTTGCGGTCGATGCGGATCGAGGTCTCGTCCACATGCAGCGCCGGCGCGGCCAGCAGGCACTCGACGGCGGCAGCCTCCCAGTCCGCCAGGGCATCGTGCAGGCGCAGCAGCCAGGCCAGCAGGGTCGCCTCGGCAATGGCCCGTCCCGTCATCGCCTTCATGGTCTGGACCACACGCTTCAGCGGCACCATCTGCGCCACCATCAGGTGGGCGGCGAACGCGATGATGCCGTGTCCGTACTGCAGCGGACCCGGCAGGCCGTCCGGAAAGGCGCCCCGGTTCTCGGCATGGCAGCGCGGACAGGTCTTGATCTCGGCATCCACGTGGTATTCCCGGGTCTCGAACACGATGTCCACCAGGGTGCGACGCTCATGGCCCTCGCACCGTACCCGCACCAGGTTCCTGCCGCAGGCCGAACATTCCGTCACCGGGGATACCCCGGTTTCACTCACCAGACGGGTATGGCCCGTTTCCCAGTGCGGCTGCTCCGGTCCCCTGCCACGGCTCCCGGGGCGTGCCGCGGTCTCATCCTTCCCCTCACGGGACGGCGGCAGGCTCGCGTTCACCGGCGTCTTGCGGGTGGTCTTTTCCATGAACACCGCCATCATCAACTCCATCAGCATCAACAGGGCGTTGAACAGCACCTCGCATTCCGCGCTGACCTTGCCCTCCCTGCACAGTGACCGGAAACTCTCCCGGTGCGCATCGAACTCCTCGCGCAGCGCAACCCGGTTCACCGTCCCCATGGATTCACTCCTCCCTCGCCTCCACGGCCTCCTCCGCCTCCACCGCCATCATCGCCGACAGCACCGCCAGGCGTTCCCCATGCGGCATCCCCCGGTAGCGCCGGCCCCAACTCTGGGCCTTGCGCTTCACCGCCTGGCGATGGGTGAAGTTCCGGCCCGCATAACGCGGCCAGTGAACCCGGTCCGGCGTGAAGTTGAACCACACCTTCTCCGTCACCACACCCGCCTGGTTCATCACCTGAAGCGACACGCTGCCCCAATCCCCCAGCCAGTCGTCGTACATCCGCGAAGGATACCCCGAGATCATCACCGAGCAGGGAAGGCCGCGGATCAGCGCCAGCAAGCCCTCGTGGTCGCTGTTCCTGTAGTCGTGCCGGTAGCGGCGGCCCGACTTGCGCGTACTTTGCAGATACGGCGGGTCGCAGTAGACCAGTTCCGTGCCGTCAAACGGAAACGTCCGGAGATACCGGTGACAGCAGCCATGCACCAGTTCCACCGGATAGTCGCACTGGAATCCTTCCAGCGCCCTGGCGTTGCAGTCTATGCCGATGTTCCGCAGGGCCCCCGGCTTGCGCTTCATGATCGCCCCACCGCCAAGGTGGGTTTCGATATACACCGAGTGCGGCGGCATCAGGGCGATCAGAGGCTGGCACAGCCCCGAAGCTCCCTTGGAGCCGAAATAGCGGTTCCCCATCTGTGTGCGGGTTCGTCTCGTGGTCCGAAACCCGAACGATAGGGAAAATATTCTATACTGTCAACCTACAGATGGGATATGGGGCAAATAAGGGGTGAGTAGTTACAGTATTGGTAGTTATGGTTGCCAGTCTCATACGGGCGATGTACGAATAGCCGGTTCCGCACAGGCCAGATCAGCCCATCACCGCGGCCCGACCGGAGGGGCATGACGATGATCAAAGCGAAATACCATCCTGCCGCGCGCCTGATTCACTGGATCATGGCCGCGGGCTTCGCCTTCATGTGGGGGTGCGGCTACACCATGACAACCCTCGTCGAGGAAGACTCTCCGCTGGAAGAGCTCCTATTCGATCTGCACATCTCGGTCGGGGTGACGCTGCTTGCCCTGCTCGTCCTGCGCATCGCTGTCCGCCTGGCCGTCAGGCCCCCGCCACTGCCGGACTCGATCCAGGGCATGGAACGCACCGCCGCGCATCTCGGGCATGCCGTGCTCTACGCGCTTCCCGCAATGGTGATCACGGTCGGCTGGGCGGAGACGAACTTCGGCGGCCATGTCGTGCAGTGGTTCGGCGTCCAGATGCCGCGCGTGTTTCCCGAGACAGGGGAGTACCTCCAGGATCTGTCCGCGAAGGTACACATGTGGCTCGCCTACACCATGCTGGCGGTCGCCGTCGGCCATGTCGCGGCGGCGTATAAACACCGTTGGATCGACGGACACGACGTGATCCGGCGCATGACTATCGGTGGCGGACGGTAGGTCCGTGATCCGGATGCACGATGAACGTACTCGAAGAAATCCGAAAAACAGTCCGGCCGGGCACGTCAATCCCCAAGCCCAAGGCCCAGGGAACCTTCATCGTGAAAGGATGGGGGATGCGGCGGAACGAACAGGCCCTGATCTACTATGTGCCGAATCATGTGAACCCGTCCCGGCCCACCCAGAAGGGCGTCACGGAATCGGAGTTGGTCAAGGCGCACAGGAGACTGTCCGAAACAGGCGAATTCACCAGCGAGTGGTTCCAGGTGGCAATGACCCGTTGCAGCAGGGAAGGGAGTACCAACTTCACCACGATCGGCGGGGTTTTCGAACTTCTCGGAAAGGCCCGGTATGCAGGCCGTGGGGTTTACCGGAAGACATGACCAACGGCGGCGGGCACTAGGTCCGCATCCGCACCTAGTGCATCCACCGCGTTACCTGGTTTTTCTGTAATGAAAATCGAGAAAAAGGCCTCAATGAAAGGCAGATCGACGGCAAGTGAAATGAAAGAAGGACTTGCAAAATTGCCTGATTGAGCGAGTTTTTCACCCCAACAGGCGATTTTCAAAGCAGGGCCAAGGGGTCGGACGGTGGTATAGTGAAGTCTTGAAACACACACTGCGCCGCCGAACAACCCGATGCCCCTTGCGACGACTATATCCAACCTCCGCTACCTTTTTCAAGACGAAATTTTCCCGGCCATCGAGGACCGGACCGGACGACTGTCGGAGAAGCACCGGCGCCTGATCGCGGTCCTTGACTGGGTGAAGGTGGAAACCTTCTTCCCTGCCTGCCCGGTGAGCGCCGGACGTCCGACGGCGGATCGGGTGGCCCTGGCGACGGCGTTCATCGCCAAGGCCATCTGGGATCTGCCCACCACCCGGCACCTGATGGACCGGATCCTGTCGGACCCGGCGCTGCGCAGGATGTGCGGGTGGAGCCGGTGTTCCGAGGTGCCGAGCGAGGCGACGTTCTCCAGGGCGTTTGCCTTGTTCGCTGAAGGCGACCTGCCGGGGAGGATGCACGAGGCGCTGATCCGGAGCACCCTGGGCAGGGACGATGTGATCGTCGGGCACCTGTCCCGGGACTCGACGGCGATCGAGGCCCGGGAGAAACCGGAACGGAAAAAGGCTTCGGACAAGGATGAAGGCAATGGCAAGGATGGGAAGAAGGGAAAAACCGCGAAGCGCAAGCCGGGGCGTCCGCCCAAGGGGGATTCGTCCGAAGGGAAGCCCGAACGCAGACTGGAGCGGCAGTTGCAGATGTCCTTCGGGGAAATGATGGCGGACCTGCCGCGGAAATGCGGCATCGGCACCAAGCGCAACGCCAAGGGGTTCCTGACCTCCTGGAAGGGATACAAGCTCCACATCGACGGCGCGGACGGCGGCATACCGGTCAGCTGCATCCTGACCTCGGCCTTCCTCCATGACAGCCAGGCCGCCATTCCGCTGGCCGCGCAAAGCGACCGGCGGGTGACCGCGTGCTACGAAGTCATGGACAGCGCCTACGACGCCCCGGAAATCAGGGCCTACAGCGAATCCCTGGGCCATGTGCCGATCATCGACACCAATCCCCGCCGGGACCGGGCACTCAAGGAAAGTCTCCGCCGGGAGGCCCGCGCCCAGCGCGCCGCCGGGCATATCGATCACAAGACGGTGCGTTACCGTGAACGGTCCAACATCGAGCGGATCAACGGACGGCTCAAGGACGAGTTCGGCGGCCGCCATGTCCGCGTGCGGGGACCCACCAAGGTGAACTGCCACCTGATGTGGGGCATCCTCGCACTCACGGTGGACCAGCTTCTCCGGCTCGGGACCTGAGTCGAACCCCGAACCGATTTCCCTGCTGAATACCCTGCCATCCCGCGAAGATGGCGTGGAAAGGCTCGTCCCGAAACCACCGGAATCCCCTCGTCGGGGTACTTCACGCCCTCCCGGACGGCAAAATCCATCCGTAATTGATCGCCAGCGATGGCGCTATCCGGCCATTCTTATGGTGCGTTGCACAATACTTCTCTCTCGCCGGAATTTTCCGAGTAAGAGGGGGTGTTGCCACGCCCCTCTCCTCACAGAACCGCGCGAGCGCGATTGACGCACGCGGTTCCTCACGCAACAGATTCGCTCAGGTAGCATAGATCGATCGAACGACCTTGACATTCGGCAGTGAGAATCTCCTTAGTATGGCATTCATGCGGTCCCAATTCAGGCGGCCATCGCGGCTTCGGCGCGACAGCGCCTTCTTCCACGCACGACCGACCCGATACCGGAAGTCATCAAGACGCTTGCCGTTCCCTGTGCGCCCATAGTAGGCACAATGCCCCTTGATGACCCGCGACAGATACGCCTGCTGTTCCTTCAGCGGCCGGTGCCTGTTGGCCTTGCACCAGTCATGCACCGACTTCACCGCCCGGGCAAAGCGCGACTTGGCCGTGACTTGACGAACTACCCTGTTTCCTTTCCTCGACGTTCCCCATACATGGGTGAAGCCGAGGAAGTCAAAGCTCGCGCCTTTCTCGCCTTTCCCTCGCGGAGGCCGGAAGTCCAGGAACCGCGTCTTGGTCTCGTGGAGCGTAAGCCCGTACTTGCCAAGCCGCTTGCCCAGTACCCCCAGCACCCGGCGGGCGTCCATCTCATGGGTAAAGGTCATCACCCAATCGTCGGCGTACCTCACCAGCTGGCTGCCTCCCTTCAACCGAGGCTTCACCGCATCCTCGAACCACTTGTCCAGCACATGGTGCAGGTAAATGTTCGAGACCAGCGGGGAGATCACCCCACCCTGCGGCGTTCCCGTTTCCGTTCGCCTCAAGTTGCCCTCTTCCAGTATTCCCGCCTTGAGCCATTTGTCGATCATTTTTCTCACTACACCATCCCTGATCCGCAGGTCGAGCGCCTCCCGGAGGCGGTCATACGGGATACTGTCGAAGTAGGATTTCAGGTCCACCTCGACCACCCACCGCTGGCCCTTGTCCATGATGCCCGCACGCAATGCGTCCAAAGCATCATGACAGGACCGACCGGGCCTGAAGCCGTATGAACAGGGCAGAAAGTCCTGCTCGTAGATCGGCTCCAGCAACATCAATATCGCCCGCTGCGCCACCTTGTCTTCAAACGTCGGTATGCCCAAGGGCCGCATCCTGCCGTCCGCTTTCGGTATCCAGTGCCGCCGCACCGGCGGCGCGAAGTAGCTGCCCGACCTGATCCGGTTCAGGAGATCCGCAAGATTGGATTCCAGCCCCTTCTCGTAGTCCGCAGCCGTCACGCCGTCGATGCCTGCCGCCCCGTCCTTCCGCGTCCGGCGATACGCCTCGTGCATCCAGTCGATGTCGATCAGATGGTGCAGGGACGTGAACACCCGGTCCGGGTGCTTGCTCGCCTGTTCGGCTATCCACTGTTGTTTCGTGTACGTGTTGGTAGAACTCAGTGTTTCTTTCATCGTTTCCCACCAGTGGGTCTGTGTGCATGACGCCCCGCTTTCCTCCGGCGGGTCCCGATGGCCACGGTTCCCCGCCTTCAACGGTAGTATCAGGGCGCTAAGACCACCTGCATCCCATCCCTTCGGCTTATTGATTCGCCAGCCGGTACCACCTCTGTAGCCTGTCTCGTCGTGGTTCGCTCGCGCGCTCCCGGCGACCGCAGACCTGTCGCCGGGCCGGGGCTTTGTACCGGTGCCCCACAACCGTACTCTCAAGGTGGAGAATGCAGGTTCTCCCAGGTTTCCTGGCAGTCCATCCCGTGGCTTTGCGCCGCTCCCAAGACCCCGGACGGCCCTGCTGTGCCTCGCCATTGCGGCACCGCAGGTACTGCCCCCAGCCTTGCAACACTGAAGGCGCCATCGATTAGAGCATATCGGGGCTCAATAACGCCGCTTCACCACCCGCTGTGTACGCTTCACGACGTACGTTGCCGTACGCCATGCAACACTGACTTCCGGTCGGTGGGCTGCACCTTTACCGGGCAGGAGTTGAACCTGCTGGACTGCGGTGAATGGTTTCCGCTATTTCATACTTCCTCCATTCCAGGACTTAGCCTGGCGCAATGCAAGTGGCTCATGAAAGAAAAGCGCCCCGGCAATGCACAGCCGGCGACCGGCGGTCATCCGGGGCGGCGCGCATTCCTGGGTCGCACCGCGGGTCTTGGCGCCCTGGCGGCTGCAGGGCCGTTCAGCGCCGCCTTCGGGGCTGCCCTGGACGGGGACGAAAAGCTGTTCCTCATCGGCCTGGAAGAGCACTTCACGACGCCCGAACTGCAGCGCCTGCAGGCCGGCGGTGACGAACGGCTCTTCTCGGGCGGCGGCCGCAGGCCCGAACTCCTCGACCTCGGAGCCGGCCGGATCGCCGACATGGACGAGGCGGGCATCGGCATCCAGGTGCTCTCGGCGGTGACGCCCGGCGTGCAGAACCTGCCCGGCGACGAAGCGGTCGCATTCGCCCGCAGGCTCAACGACCAACTGGCAAACGAGGTGATCGCGGCCTGGCCGGATCGATTCCGCGCCTTCGCCACGCTACCGCTCGGCCACCCCGGCCCGGCGGCCGACGAACTCGAACGCTCCGTGTCCAGGGGCGGTTTCGTGGGCTGCATGAGTTACGGCCCCATCGACGGCAGGTTCCTCGACCACACCGACTTCGCGCCGGTGCTCGCCCGCGCCGAAGCTCTCGGCGTGCCGATCTACATCCACCCGAACTGGCCGTCACCCCAGGCCATAGAGGACAACTACGACGGGCTGGGAGATGAACTGGTGAGCCGTATCCTCAGCGGCCCGGGGTATGGCTGGCACCAAGCAGTCGCGCTCCAGTGCCTCCGCCTGATATTGGCCGGCACGTTCGACCGCTTCCCCGGCCTGCAGGTCGTCGTCGGCCACATGGGCGAGGGGCTTCCCTTCTGGTACTGGCGGGTCGGGGAGGATCTGGATCGCATCGCGAAGAACCGGTTGCAGAAGCCGGTGCAGCAATACTTCCATGACAACCTCTGGATCACCACGAGCGCCTTCTTCCGCGACGAGCTGCTGACGCTGGCCCTCGCGGCCATGGGCGAGGACCGGATCATGTTTTCGGTGGACTACCCTATGGCGAGCGCCAAGGCGGGCGCCGACTGGATCCGGTCGGTAGACCTGCCCCGGTCAACCAGGGAGAAGATCGCGTACGGGAACGCGGAACGGCTGCTGGGCATCAATGCCAGTCCGTCGAATGACGGCGCGTAACGCCCGGCAATGGCCGGACACGGGCATGCGGCGCCCGATGCCGGACTGCAATGACTTTTCCCGGGGACATGCCTGGCCGGTCGATCCCCGGCTGGACCATGAGGAACAGTATCACAGCAATTCCCGCCATCATCTGTAGTCCAATAAAGACGTGGGTTTGAGGCGGTGCTGGGGGAAGGCGGTTCGCAGACTTTTCCTGAAAAGGCGGTATGATCCGTCTGATTTCACGATATCGGATGATCTGTCATGTCGAAAGCCGTGTTTCGCAAGACCCTGAGCGTTCCGGGTCTGCTTCGGGTGGTGCGTGGGCATTTTGATCGCATTGAGGATCCCATCGTGAGCCGGGGCCTGGCACTGACGGACTGCCTGATGTCGGGTCTGGCGGTATTCGCGCTGAAGTACCCGTCGCTGCTGAGTTTCGAGCAGGACGCACGGGACGAGGGCCGGATCCGGTCGAACCTCAGGGAACTGTACGGGGTTGGCCGCGCGCCGTCGGACACGGCGATGCGCGAGCGCCTGGACCTGGTGGACCCGCGTGCGCTGCGGGGTGCCTTCAAGGGTGTGTTCGCGGCCCTTCAGCGTGGCAAGGGTCTGGAGGGTTTCACCTGGCTGGGCCATCATCTGCTGTCGGTGGACGGGACGGGGTACTTCTCGTCGAAGAGTGTGCATTGCGACCATTGCTGCGAGAAACATCACCGTGACGGCAGCACCACCTGGTACCACCAGATGCTGGGGGCGGTACTGGTCCACCCGGAGCACCGGGAGGTGTTCCCGCTGGCGCCGGAACCGATCATGCGTTCGGACGGTTCGCGGAAGAACGACTGCGAGCGCAACGCGGCGAAGCGTCTGCTGCGTGACGTCCGTCGCGAGCATCCGCACCTGAAGCTGCTGGTGGTGGAGGATGCGCTGGCGTCGAACGGGCCGCACATCCGGCTGCTGGGGGAACTGGACATGCGGTATGTCCTGGGCGTGAAGCCGGGGGACCATGGGGAACTGTTCCGCCGTGTCGAGGCCTCGGCGGCGACCCGTACCGTGGAGAGGTCGGAAGGGGGCGGCAGCCGTTTCCGGTTCCGGTTTCTGAACGGCGTACCGCTGAACCAGGCGAACCCCGATCTGGCAGTGAACTTCCTGGCGTGCCGGGAGACCCGCCCCGATGGCCGGGAACTGCACTTCTCCTGGGTCACGGACATGGAGGTCACGGAATCGAACGCGCATGACCTGATGCGGGCCGGACGCGCCCGTTGGCGCATCGAGAACGAGACGTTCAACACCCTGAAGAACCAAGGCTACGGCTTCGAGCACAACTTTGGTCACGGCAAGCGGCATCTGGCGACGGTGTTCGCCCACCTGACGATGCTGGCGTTCCTCATCGACCAGGTGCGGCAGCGGTGCTGTGCGCTGTTCCGGGCGGCCCGGGAGAAGGCGGGCGGTTCGAAATACCTGTGGGTGCGGTTGCGCGGGCTGTTCACGGAGTTCTACATTCCGGACTGGGAGACCCTGTACCGGGCGATCGCGTTCGGGCACCGGAAGACGGAGTTGGTGCCCTTCGACACTTCCTGACCCGGCGGCCGTGTCCGAATATGCAACGGGCCGGTTCTTCGGGGAATCATGTGGCCAGCAGACAATCCGGCACACCGCCCGGAGGGGGTTCCCTCCCCGCGTAGTCGGGGAACAGGGGCTCAAACCATGAAATCCGCCGAATCCAATCCGTGATAGAATTAGCGGGAATTGCTGACAGTATCATGACAACACAGACTGGAAGGACCGAACAGACGCACACGAAAGAAGCCATCCGGGCGGCGATGGACCACCTCATCGACCGGGCGACGGAGTTCGACGTCGATGCGCTGGAAACCATCTACCACAGGGATTTCCACACGACGCTGGTCATGCCCGACGACACCGTGGCCACCTACGACAAGGATGGGTTCATCGCCCATTTCCGCAAGCAGGCGGAAGAGGGCAAGACGCAGCTGAACACATGGGCGGAGTGGCATGACTTCCATGTTCTTGGGAACAGCGCGGTCTGTGTCCTGACCCGCAAGCACAGCGGCATGAGGGGGGAGGAGATGAAGCTTCTGTGCAACATCGAATGGCGATTTGAAGACGGGCGCTGGCAAGTGCTTTGCGAGCAGATTTTCCTTCGGCCGCTGCATTCGTGAAGTGCGCCGGGCCGCATCGGACCGCTTACCGGAAAATTGGGCCAGTGAAGCACCATGCGTCCCGGTTCCGTGGCGGAAAAGGGTCGGGATCCGGGGCGGCCCGCCTGCTGGTGATTGCGCTCATCGCCATCGGCCAGTCGCTTCCCGACGATGCACTTTCCGAGAGCCGTGACGCGGGTGATGCGAGATTCCAGCCCTCCGGCGAGGGCCTGCCGTTCGACCCCGGCCTCTATCGGGATTTCAGCGACTACATGAAGCGGACGCGCGACAGGCTCGAGCGCCACAAAATGTTCGTGGATCCGGACCGCAAGGCAACGGAACTCGCCGCAGCAACCCCCTTCGAACTCACTCCCGCAGACGGCTGCACGCCGGGTGAAAGCGCCCGCCCCGGCCGGGGCATTCTGTTTTTGCACGGACTGGCCGACATGCCGTTCGCGATGCGCGACTTGGCCGATGCGTTCGCTGCGCGCTGCTTCCTGGTCCGGGTGATGCTCCTGCCGGGACACGGCACGCGGTCGGGGGACCTGCTCGAAGTGACGCATGGTGACTGGCTGGCCGCGGCCCGGTTCGGAGTTAATACGCTCAAAAGGGACACCGATGCGGTATTCGTCGGTGGATTCTCGCTTGGCGGACTGCTCTCCATCCATGCCCTGCTTGGCGACGACGACGTGCGGGGCGCATTCCTGTTCTCGCCCGCTCTTGCGCTCGAGCGCGCCTGGCTGATTCGCCAGTCCCTCTGGCTGCGCCATTTCCGCAGGTGGCTCGACCGGGACCCGCCGGACGACTATGCGCGCTATGAGGCAATGCCGGTGAACGCGACAGCCGAGACGTTCCTGCTCAGCCGCAAGCTCGGGCAGGTGCTGAAACGCCGCCGCGTCGCGGCGCCCGTCTTCATGGCCATGACCGATGACGACCCCGTGATCGATGCGGCCGCCGCCCGCGACTATTTCGAGAACCGATTCTCCCATCCCGGCAGCCGGCTCCTCGTTTATCGCCGAGACACGCAAGAGGGGGCCGATCCCGACGACCGGCGAATCAGCTACTCGAACAGCTTCCTGCCCGGACAGCGGATCACGGGCTTTTCCCATCTTTCGATCCACATCGCCCCGACCAATGCACATTATGGCCCGCAGGGAGACTACCGAAGCTGCGGCCAGAATACCGACGAAAGCGCCGAAGAGGTGGCCCGCTGCCTCGAGGCTCCGAACCCCTGGCGCGGGGAAACGTTCGGCCGCGGCGCGGCGGTGATTCCCGATGGAGAACCCTTGGCGCGGCTGACCCACAATCCCCGGTTCGAAGAATTGCTGGAGCGGATCGACGGGTTCATCGCGGCGAACGGGTTCTGAGCCATGGGCCGGTACGCAAGCTGTGTTCGTATCCCGGATGGAGGGATGGCGGCGGCATCTCCCGGATGGAGGGATGGCGGCGGCATCTCCCGAACGACCCGGATGTACCCTATCGCCCCACCGCCAAACCGTTAGGACTGATGAAAGGATCCATTCTGCTGGTCGAGGACCACAGGGACCTTGCGGAAACCATCTCCATGGTGCTGGAATCCGCCGGATACACCATGGATTTTGCCGCCAACGGGCCCGAGGCCCTGCGGCTTGCCACGGAGAATGTGTTCGACTGCATCGTGCTGGACCTGATGTTGCCGGGCATTGACGGGCTCGCGGTCTGCAGGCGCCTTCGCAACGACCACGGCATCGACACCCCGGTGCTGATGCTGACCGCACGGGACCGGATCGAGGACAAGCTTTCCGGTTTCGAGCACGGTGCGGACGATTACCTGGTGAAACCGTTCGTGGCCGAGGAGCTCAAGGCCCGGGTCAACGCCCTGGTGAGCCGTAAGCGCGGTGAAACCGCCAGCACCCGCATCATCGCCGGAGACTTGGTGATGGACATCCGCACCCGCGAGGTGACCCGCCGAGGCCGCCCGCTGGACCTGTCCCCCACCGGCTTCCGGATCCTGCGCATCCTTCTGCGGGAGGCGCCCGCGGTGGTGAGCCGGGAAGCCATCGAACACGAACTGTGGGGAGAGGATGTCCCGGACAGCGATGCCCTCAGAAGCCACGTCTATACCCTGAGGAAAGCCCTAGAGAACCCCTTCGGCCAGGAAGGCGGAACCATGATCCATACCGTGAGGGGGGTCGGCTTCCGGCTGCATGTCGAATAATGGGAAACACCGTAAAGATGGGTGTCTGGTCAATTGGTATACCCGGTTCCGGAACTGCCTGAGGTCCCAGTATTCACTCCTATCCAAAAAGGCAGCACTATCGCCTACTCCCGGGCCGGGTCCTGTTACATGGCAGGCCGTCTGCGCACTTGATGGCGATGCGCGTGTCAAAATTACTATGCACCGAGTGCAAAATGTGCGGGATGAGCCGGGACAGAGCGGAATGAAATGTGATGGAGGGGATGGAGGCCCACAGATAACCCAAACAAGCCGGCCAGTTCCGAGGGGGCCAGGGAGGACCCAGGCCAGCTAGTCTGCCCGGGGCCCGAAAATCTTCTCCTGAATGACACCAGTTGCAGCGGAATACCGTTGACGGTTCCGACCGTACTGACAGGCTTGTCGGCATAAAACATGACCGATCCGGCGTCATCCGGCCAATGCTTTCCCGCAACCCACGAACTAAAATATTCCGTTGCGCCATGCCAGCGCCCGAATGGCAATCATCCTGCCAGGGGCCATTCGGCTATGAAGAGATGGATTGGCATTATCCTGAATCGATCCCTGATACTCTTTGCCCTATACGCGACGGTCTGCAGGAGTCCGGGGCACGCCGGGCCAACTGTCTGCGGGGGCTGGTGATTCCCAACAAACCGAATCCAGAAACCATATTGACCGGAACATGAGTTCCTTGAAGAGATGCCCCAATGACTAATTCGATGGAGGAAACGGAGCGGGCACTGATCGATCAGCTGATTGCGGCGACCAAGCTCTATAGCACCAGCGAGACGGTCCAGGAACTGCTCGATTTCACCATCCGGCTGCGGGAACTTGCGCCGTTCAATGCCATGCTGCTCCATATTCAGAAGCCCGGACTGACCCATGCCGCAACAGCATGGGATTGGCTGGATCGTTTCGGCCGTACACCGAAGTTGGGCGCACGGCCGCTGCTGATATTGCGGGCGATGGGACCGGTCGATTTCGTGTTCGACATTCTGGATACGGAAGGTCGCGAAGTACCGTCCGAGGCATTCGCATTTCCGACACTGGGAAACCTGACGGAAGAGCGTTTTAAGGAACTGGTCAAGTCAATCACAAGGAACGGGATCGAGTGCTGCGAGGTGGATACCGGCGATGCCCTGGCTGGTTGGATCGGGTTGCTGGAGAACTCGACTTCCCATCAGGGCAAGAACCTGTACCGACTTGCCTACAACGGCAACCACCCCGCTCCGACGCGGTTCGTGACCGTTGCCCACGAACTGGCGCACCTTTATCTCGGCCATCTGGGACCCGACCGCGGACGACGCGTGCCGGACAGGCGCTCGACGGCTCACGACCTGAGAGAGGTCGAGGCGGAAATGGCGGCTTATCTTGTCGCTAAGCGCAACGGACTCAAGCCCAGGAATGAAAGGTTTCTTGCGAGTTACCAGTGCGCGTTCGAGCACCTCAACCTCTACGCGGTGATGCGCGCGGCGAATGCCGTCGAAACGGTCATGGGAATCTCCGCCCAGAAGCTCTGGAACGAGAAGGTGCCAGTAGGTGTTTGACGCGTCCCGCCGGCGTCACCCCATACTATTTCGGCGTCCTGACTCGGAACAGCGTTACAGCGCGGACGAGGTTCCATCGCCGGACCGTTCAGGCGCAGGACAGCATGCGCCTCGTTCCACGGGAGGATCCGGATAAACCGCCCACACATGTCCCACAGGCTGCACGCAGGGAAAAGGGTGCATAAAGACGCAGCGCAGCCCGTGGTCTGTCCAGGACTCGGGGCACGAGCCCACTCCCAACTGTCCACCCCTTCAGGAAGGGTCTGCGGATGTCTCCTGCGCCGCCGACAATCCCGCCGATGATATTACCGTCGAGGCGCACGGCCCGGACCCGGGGAGAGGCGCCCTCTTTCAGTCCGGGTTCAGCATCCGGTCCAGCCCGGACCTGCCCCGCAACGTACTGTTCCCGATTCCCTTAATTTTCCTGATTCCGACACAAGGAGGCGGAGGGGGTTGAGGGCGGCATGAAGCACGGGGCCGGAGGAGGAAGCCGGCAAGCTCCCCACATTTCCGCAAACCGATCCCGCCCGGAGGTTTTCTTGAAACAGATTTCCGAACGTCCGGCAATGACCGGCCTCCAACCAGGCCCCCTGCGCCAACATGTAAAAACAATAAAAACCCGCAGGGAACGCGTTCTCGTCCTCGGCCCGTTCGTTTCCTGCGTTGTTTTCTGCATCATCTTCGGTGTTTTCTTCCAGTTCCCCGCTCCCGGGTCGGCGGGCGCCGCGTTCGTCACCCTGGCGCTGGGTGCGTCTGTCCTCTGGATCGTCGTAGCCGGCTTCGCCCTGACCCTCGACCGCGGCATCCGCCACGCCGACTGGAGTTTATTCATGCACCAGGATCAAACGCCCGAGGATGGGGCTGGAAGGGACTGGGACACGCGGACCGGCAGCTTCACCTGGATGGAGGACTGGGAGGATCATCAGTTCAACGACGACCATCATCACTGACTTTTTCTTGTGCGTCAGCCGGGACATTCGTGGACAATCCGGACGTTGTATTTTCCGCTTCGGCAGGCGCATCCACGGGCCAGGATGAAAATGACGGTTCCGTTCTTCCCGCATCGGCCGGATCGGGCCAGTACGGTTCCGGCGGTAGCCTTTCCGCATCCGCCGGGTTCTTTCCAGGGCTTGCCGTTGCCGGTTCCCCCGCATCGCCCGGCACCCCGCCCGGTTCGTTCGTCAGGGAGTTCCCGGCGGTCCCGAAAAGCTTCCCCGAAACCCATTCTCCGACGAACGGCAGGTTCTTCAGGCTTTCCGTGGAATGTTGCCCGAAAGACCTGTCCGTCTCCGACTCCACTCCTGCCTGTCCCTCCCGTATTCTGTTTTCGGCCGCTACCGCGCGGCTTTCCCGGCCATGCTCCCGTGCAGCCATCTCCCCCGCCGTCTCCACCCGACCGGTAAACCCCCGTTCATCGGCTTCGCCGCGAAGGGGCGCGCCGGCGTCCAGCGCGATGTCCCGCACCTCCCAGTTCCAGTCTTCGTAGGCGTCGTCCGTTGCGCGCCAGTGTTCGGCCAGCATGGCGTTCCGGCCCGACCCGTACTCGGCCTCTCCCGGCACAGAATCCTCCCGCGGACCCGTGATCGCCGGGAATCTTTCCGCGATGAATGTACTGGCGTATTCGCGCAGGGTCTCCGCCTCCTCCGGGGTCTGCGGCGAAGCGAGCCGCATGGCCCCGGCCGCGCCGATGGTTCTTCCGTCCGCCCCTTGCCTGTCGGACAGCCACGCAAAGAACGGTTGGCCCAGTTCGCGATCGATGGACTGGGCCTCGGTGCGGACCCTCGCGGCCTGCTCCGACCAGCTCTCGGACTCCTGCCGCGCGAGGGACGCGCGCTCCTCGAACCGGCGCATGTTCGCAAGATTCGCCGACAGGTTTTCCTCGAGCCCCATCGTCTCGCTCTCTCCCGTGCTGGAAGAGTAGCGGCGGGAGGCTTCGGAGACGGACGACCACAGGTCCAGCACCTGGTTGCTCTCGGCGTAGTCCTTCATCCGGTTCCAGGCGTCCGCCTCCACCGTCTGGCCCCGCCACATCGCCGAGCCGTCCGCACCCACCCGTGCGATGAAGTTCCACCCTCCTCCGAGTTTCGCCTCCGCCGTGAGCAGGGCCATCTGGTTCTTTGTCAGCCCGGAGGTCTCCGACATCTTGTCGTAATGGCTTTGAAGAGACTGGATCTGGGAGGATTCGGTTTCGGTGACGCCGCGCCCGTAGGCCTCCCCCGTGGAGACGTCCCGGGAGAACCGTTCCACCAGGGCCGTGGCCTCGGTCACCGCCGCCGTCCGGGCGGTACCCGCCTCCGTGGACCAGTGGCTCGACAGGCTCCTCGCCTCCGCCGCCCGGGCCTCGTGGCTCGCCGCCAGGGATTCCGACAGCCGGACTCCCGCGGCCGGGATGCGGCTCGTGGCGGAGGACGCATCCGCCACCACGGTCCCGTCCCCGGTCACAGTCCACGAAGCCCCACCGGGGGCGTATCCGGTGTACCGGTGGTCGTCCACGTGGGCGGAAGTCCGTACCTGTCTCCCCTCCAACGTCGCATACCGGTGCGTGTCCTGCTGCGTATTGGACAGTGACAAATTGCCCGTCGTCCCCTCGTGGGCGGCCGTGCTCGCCGCGTCCTGCCCCACCGCCAGCACCGACGTGGCCAGCATCGTTGCCTTGGAAATGCCATAAGCCAACGCCGCGGCAAGGAAGGGAACCGACATCGACAGGTAGCCCGCCATCACCGCCACGTCCGAGGATGCCGCCCGAATGCCGGCCTGGGCCACCAGGGAGACGCCGGCGTCGCCCCCCGGCATCAGGGCCGCCGCGCCCATCCGCTCCGCCGCCTCGCCCATGGCGATCCGGTGCAGGATGGCGTAGAGGGGGCCCCATGACTGAAGCCACACCAGTCCCGTGACCCAGGACCGGAAAATCCCCGCGCCCGCCGGGGTCAGCATCAGCAATACCGCCATCGGGAACACGCCCACGTACAGGCACTCGAACACGATCCGGAGGAGCGGCACCCAGGTCTCGGCCTGCCGCCCGATCGCCCGGTAGGCGGATTTTGTCTGGGCCTCGGCACGGGCTTCCGTGTAGGCCGTCAGGGCGGCCGTGTTCCCGGTCTCCGCCGACCATTGCTCCGCTGCTCCGTGGATGGCATTGAGAACCATCTGCTGGCGGAGGATGTCCCCCGCGCCCCGGGACGCCCCCACCAGCCAGTCGTGGGCCGCCGGCAGTGCGGCCAGGAGTTCGGCCCTTGCGAGGGCATCGGTCCGTGCGTCCGGAAAGATCCGCCGCCCGAAGACCGTCGCGGCTCTCTGGACTTCCGCAGTCCACAGCGCGTCCATCCGTGTTGCCCCGTCCCTGCAGGTGATGATCTCGGAGTCGACGGTGCCTGTTGCGGTCCTCGTGAAGTATGAAAACATTCGGGCGGGAGAGGCGCCGGCTGAGGGGGAGCGGGTGTCCGTGACCAGGGCCCAGATGTCCGTGGATTCCCTGAGCTCGTCCGCGGAAACATGCCCGAGCAGCAGCGCATGAAACACGCACTGCCCGGCGTAGTTCCGCAGGTTCCGCGCAAACACCGCGTCGGTGATTTCAAGTTTCGTGGAGGCGGCGGCGAGCCTGGCGCCGAAGATGAACCCGTGGCGGCCGTAGGCGAGGTCGTTCGGCAGGGCGAAGGCCTGTTCCGTCAGGCGCGTCAGACCGTCCCCGACTTCGCTCGTCAATGATGCAAAAAGAGCAAGGCCGATGGGGACGTTGGCGACCACGGCCGGGGCCAGCGCGGGATCCAGGCGGTCCACCACCCGGACCGTGGCCTTCGGAACGACCATCGCCCCCCAGATCATGACGAACAGAAAAATCCACTTGGCGTTGTCCTTCCAGGACCCCCCGAACGCCGTCCGGAAAAGAATCCAGGCCAGCCCGGCCACTCCCGCCAACTGCCCAAGCATAATAAAAGCGCCGCCGCCGGTGATGGCGGCCACCGCGTTGAACAGGTCCACGAGGTAGACCCCGCCCCCCAACGTAAAAACCTCAAACATTTTTTCAAGCTTCTCCCGCGGATTTCCGGGTATTCCCTGGCATCTGCCCTGCTCCGCCCTACCGGGCTCCGGCACCGGCAGCGCCGCGGGCGAAGCCGAGCGCGGCCCGGAGGTCCGCCGACAGGGCGCCCGCAAGCCCGGTCTCGATCAGCCGGAGTTTCTCGACCACCGCGAGGGCGGTATTGAAGCGGGCGAGGCCCTCGTTCCGGTGCCGGGCGAGTTCCACCCGGTTGGCCCGGAGGCCGCGGCGCCACCGTTCCAGCTGCTCCCCGTCGGCGATGTCCAGGGAACCCGCCCGTTCCTCCACCACCCGGTGCAGGTCCGAGATCCACACCTGCAGCAGGTCCAGCGCCACCGCCTCCGCCAGCACGCTTATTTCATTCTCGATGACCGCGCCCCGGTACGCGGCCGCGGCATTGATCACGCGATAAACCGGGAGGGTAGTGAGATTGACCAGACCGAGGGCGTCGGGGGGCGGAGCCGTGTCCGTGCGGACCGCGTCGGCGAGTTCGCGGAGCAGTCCCTCCACCCGTCCCCGGAAACCCCGGTTCGCGGGGACCGCCACGACACCGAGGGCCGGGTTCAGGCAGTCCGTGGTCGTGTCGCAGCGGTAGACCGGCAGGTTCCCGCCCCCCTCCATCAGCACCTCCGTCACGCGCCGGTCAAGCGCCAGTGGTTCGAGCAGCCTGATCCTCGGACCAGTAGTGTCACCGTCCGATGTGGGCGCGGTAACGATGAGGGTGCCGGTCACTGACATGGCGAACTCCGCCAGGGCGGGGTCGGCCACGAGGAACGGCGACGCCCGCACCGCCCGCCACGCATAGTTCACGTTCACCGGCACCTGTTCCCTTATTGCGCCGGTAGCGGACGCCAGTGTGGAATTCCGCTGGCCGTCGGCGCCGCAGCCGTGGCGGGCGGCGGCGTAGTCCGAGAAGATGCCCTGGCTGGTGCCGATGGCCGCGCAGATGGACGCGCTCGCACGGTCGTTCTTCGACCACACCGCCCCGACGAGGGCCTGGGCGGTTTCGCAGGAATCGAGGTTCTGTCCGTTGACCCACTGCGCCAGCGCCCTGAGCTTGGACATGGTCTCGGCGATCACCGGCGAGATGGTCTCCAGCGCCAGTTCGAAGGCGAATCCCGCCGCGTTCTGCGCAATCGCCCTCCCGAACGCCACGAGTTGGTCGCTGTTGATGAACGAAAAAGACCCGGCGAAGGCGTCGATGCCGCCGCAGCCGGCGCGGAAGCTCGGCAGGCTCACCGTGGCGATGGGCTGGCTGCGCACCGGGGCGCGCAGGTACAGGTTGCCCAGGGTCCAGTGGCCCGAAGCCTGGCCGTCGAAGGCGGTGGGACCGGTGGTGTTCACCGCCGCGCCACGCCAGAAGTTTTCCATCTCGGAGAGCACGTCCGCATGGGCGGGATTGGCCGGAAGAAGAAACGCCCACAGTGAAAGCACAGCCAGCGAAATCCGTCTGTCAATAATCATCCCCGACCTCCCTACTGACGCTCAAGAAGATCCTCTCTGCCAACTGGTCCTCGGCGAGAACGCCGAATCCCACCGGCAGGACCTCCTTCGTCAGCGTGTCGAAGAGAACCACCGCGGGCAGGGGCGCTCCGCCGAGGCCCAGGCGTTCGGCGCGGCCGTTGTCCGGCACCGCCTCGGGCCAGCCCTCCAAGGGCCCGCCGCCCAAAGACACCGCGAGCACGTCCAGTCCATGGCGCATGGAAAACGCCCGGAGGAGCGGACCGAACACCCGGCAGCCCGCGCAGCCCGCCTCGCCGAGATAGATCAGACCGTAGCGCTCCCCCAATTTTGCCAGCACCCCGTCCCGCTCCGCCCGCCGCCGGTCCGACCAGAGCCTCTTCGCCAGCGCTCCCACCGGACGCTCCAGGGTGTAGTCCAGCTCCGGCGTCGTCCACACCGTGCGCCGGAAAACGTCCGAAAACGTTGAAGCTTTTTCGAGCATGAGCTTCTGGCGGCGGAGGTAATCCTTCACGTTCTCCGTAGTCGGATCCAGGATCGCCGCCGCCCTCGCTTCTTCCAGCTCCTTTCTCATCTTCCCGATCCGGCCGACTGCGGTCTCCTCCTGGTTTTCAATTTCTGCAGATTGCGTTTGGGGCGGTTCCTTCGCAGGATGGGGCTCTGCTTCCGGCTCGGGCAATTCCTCCTTCTCAAACCTGTCGCAATAGAAATGCCAGCCGAGGGAGGGTGCTGAGAATGTGGGCGACGCCGATGATGACCCCGAAAAAGAACCTTGAGAAAAACACCAGGGGCGCCATTCGGCGGCTCTTGCCTGTTCCGCCAGGAGGGACAGGAGAAACAGCAGGAGCACCAGCATGATCACCAGGGAACCCAGAAGAACCGATTCCGGCGCCGGCTTCAGCCTTGACCCTGTCCCTGGTCCTGGCCTGCGTCCCATCATCCCTCCCTGTCGTAGAAGTCGGAGAGGCGGTCCTTCATGAGGCTTTGCGTGCCCCCGGCCTCCGGCAGCGAGATGGAGGGTTCCATGGATCCGTCCATGAGGTTTTCGGTGAACTCGGACAGGTCGACGGTCTCGAAGTCGATCCGCTCGACCTGCGCCACCGTGAATCCCTCACAGCTCGACCACCCAAGGCCCAGCTGCGGCCTGGCCTGCTGGTGCAGGATGCGCCCGAGCTTCGAGCCGAACACGCACCAGACCCGCTCGCGGCGGATGCAGACGCCGAAGACCCTCCGGGCGCAGCGCCGGCCGAGATAGTGCGTGTTGCCCGCATGACGCTCCCTGGCCAGTTCCACCTCGCTTTGGCTGCAGTTGGCCAGTCCGACCAGGAGGCCGCTGTTCCTGCAGCAGTTGGCGAGCCCGGCGTACTTGATGGTGCAGGCCCTGCGCCGGCCGGAGAAGAACCGCAGATTGTTCCGGTCGAACTCGTCCCCGCCCATCTCGAGGACCATGTTGAGACGGGCGCTGGCGCCGACGAACCCGGTGTTCGATTCCGAAGCCACGGAACCGCAGTTGGAACCCACGCAGTATGAAACCCCGCCGCAGTTCCCGCCATCTTCCGCATCGCCCACATCCGAACTGCAGGAAGATGCCGATCCCGAGGCGAGCCCGGAGGCGCCGTGGGATGCCGCCGCCGGCGTTCCGGTGATCTGCCCCGCGCGCACGGGGACCGGATCGGATTGCGGTATGGAAACATCTGGACGGACGGACGCGCCCCGGATCACGTCACGGCCCGCCTGCCCGCCGGGATCGTCCGTGTCCGCGAGCCTGGCGCGCCCCGCGTCCTCCAGCCCGTCCGCGTCCAGGTTCCTTTCCGGCACGTCCGTACCCGCGTATCCCGGCACCTTCGAGGCGCTGGAAGCGGTGCGCGCGAAGGCGCCCGCCGCGGCCAGTCCGGCCCGCCCGATCTTCCCGGCCTCCGCCGCCGGATCCCCCGCCAGGACCGTGTCCGGCGGCAGGATATTTACGGCCAGAGCCGCAACCACCATCACCGCCCGCCGGCCGGTTTTCCTTTCCTTTCTCATTTTCATCTTCCCGTCCACCTTCTCATTCATCGGTTGCGAGCGATTGCAGAAACAGCAGTGCAGTCTCCCTGCCGTGCCCGCCCTCGGCGGCCACCGCCTCCAGGGCGGCCGCGAGCCCGATGTTCCCGCCCACGATGTCGTGGGGCGGCGACGGATCCTCCGAGCAGCCCCGGCTCGCGCAGGCCGGCACGCCCCCCGGAATCACCGCCACCGCGGGCACGCGCTCGACTCCGAAAAGCCGGAACAGGCGGGGGTCGATGGCGACGCCGGCGGCATGGCCGCCAAGGCGTTTTCCAACTTCCCTTACAGTCTTTCTCAAACTTCCCGTGTCGCCGCCCTCTTCCGGCAACACCCCGCGCAATACAAGCGGCACGCCGGCCCGAGCGGCCTCGCCCGCCCATTCCTCCCAGCTCCGGCGAGGGACGGAAAGGCTCATGAACACCAGAACCTCGGCGCTGCCCTTCCGGCCCGCCAGACCCTTCGTCACGCCTCCCGCGTTTCTTTCGGCGGAAAGGGGAGAAGGACGGGATTCGGCCGGAAGGGGGGAGCCCGGGGCGGTCTCCCGCGCCATCTCCCCCACGCGCTCCAGGGCATTGCCGATCACCGACCGGGCCCAGCCGCCGAGGTTTTTTTGTGCCTCAGTAGCGGCGTTCTTCCGGGCTTCGGTCGCAAGTACATTGACATCGTCCCCGGCCTGGACGGAAACGGCCGCCAGCATCAGGACGCAGGCAATCAACGCTGAAAATAGTCCGGATCTGTCGTTACTGCTGTTCATCATGTTTCCTACAGGAGACAACAGTTGCGCTTGCGCCACAGGAGATAGCCGAAGTTCTCGCCGGACACCGGCAGTTCCCTCAGGGACTCCCACAGCACCGTGGTCCGTCCCGTGGGGTTGCACCCCACGGCGGGCGACGTCGCCGGAACCGGCTGCGTCATCTGCCACCGGTACTGGCTCTTCCTCATCACCGGCATCCGGTACCGCCCGCACAGGGCCCGGGACCCGGACGTCCCCATTGCGATCCCCCGCCGATGCAGCAGGTAGAGAAACCGCTGGGCGGCGAGGAGGGAGGCCTGCACGCCGCCCACATGGGCCGAGACGTTGCCCGTGGCCGGATACATCCCGCCCTGGCAACCCGCGCACCAGAAGAGCGGATCCATGGGAAGTCCCGCCGAGGCCGCGGCACAGTCCGCCGCGCAGGCCGCCTGGGCCGGCAGGTTCGCGAACAGCGCCGCCTCGGGATTGAGCAGGAAGGAAAGCTCGTCGTCGAGCCAGGCCGGGTCGAGCTCGGACATCCACGCGATGTCGAGTCCGCCCCCCTCCAGGCAGCCGAGGTCCAAGAGGGCCCCGATCCAGGAAAGGACCGGATAGACGTAGTAGTGCACGTGCCAGACCGAACCCTGGGCGCCGTCGGCGCCGGAGGATCCGGTGCGGCCCCTGCCCGCCGGCAGCCCCGGATCCACGGTCATGCCGCCCAGGTTCGGAAAGCACCACGGCGACCGGGTGACGTCCATCAGCCGGGCCGGCTCCCAGGCCCCCAGAGAAAGACCGATCCGGGGGATCGGCGAGCCGCAGAAGCAGATGGGAGATCCCGGGTTGGCGGTGTCCGGCGCCCCGGAGGCGCTGCCGATGGAGATGGGCCCGATGGAGATCGGGAACAGGCACTCCCAGCACACGTCTGTGATGGGGTTCACGAACCGCCCAGTGCAGGCCTGCGCCGCCGCCGTCCCGGAATACAGGAAACCAGCGGCGGCAAGCACGCACCCCAATACCGACTGGCGCTTGAAATAAATCATTCCGCCCTCCTGTTCCTGGTACGGTTGCTGCCACGGTCTTCGAGAGGAATCTCCAACAGGCGCAGAAAAGACCCGTCGCGGGTTGCCAGGGTGGGGGTCCGTCCAATCCCGAACCGTTCCGCGAGCCGCCCGCCCTGGTCGAAGAAGAACGGCCGGCCGTGGGCGCGGGCGAGGTCCAGGGGCCGGCCCGCCAGCAGCACGATCTTCGAGGGGCGGGTGCGGGCGAGCGCCCAGTCGACCTCCGCCTTCCGCCTCCCGTCGATGAAGAGAAGGTCCATTTCGTCTTCCGTCAGTTGAGAGTGTTCAAGCGGGTTGATGCGCGTTCCCGCGGCCGCCACCAGCGTGCCGTCAGGACCGAAAACATCCCGGTCCAGCCTCACCGTGGGATCGAAGAGCCTTGCAGTACGTTCACGCGCCGGGGCGATGCCGGCGACGGGCGCGGGCTCCTCCATGTTCGCGATGGCGCGGTCCGCGGCCTCCCTGGAAAGCCGGCCGAGTTCGCCGGATTCCTCCAGCATCTCCAGCCGCTCGCCGATGACGCCCAGGAAATCCGGTTCGGCGATGACCCACGTCGCGCCCCGGATGCCGAGGTCCCCGGCCGATGCCGCGACCGGCGGCAGGGCCGTCAGGACGAACGCCGGCACCAGCGCCAGCAGGTGCACGGGCGAGAACGCCGTGTCCGGGGCGGAATGCCGGTAGCGCACGTTTCCTTTCATCATCGCCTCCCCTCCCCGTTTTTTTCGATCGTCACAATGTCACCGGGACCGGCCAAGGGACCGTTCAGGCCAAGAAGGGGCAGATCCGGGAGCGGCCATGCAAAACCGAGGATGCGCTCGCGGGGCACCAGGCCGATCTCCGCGTAGCGGCTGTCGTGGCTGTCGGGATGGTCCGCGTGCAGGTAGTAGTGGCCCGGCGGAATCGTTCCCGGGCCGGTTGCCTTCAGCGGCCTGCCGTCCAGCGCGTTTTTCTTGGCCCGGCCCGCAACCGCACCGTCAACCGAAACAGTCCCATCCGATGCAATGGAAACATGCGTACCAGGGGCACCGAGGACGGTTTTCATGTAAGGCAGCCGCGGGGTTCCAGAGGCTTCCCCCGGAGGATCGAACAGAACCCGGTCGCCGGGTCCCGGTTCCCGATAAAGCGGCAGCAGAAAATACGCCCAGGCCGGGTCCGACCAGCTCGCGTTGACATGGACGCGGGAGCAGGCGAGCAGCCACAGGGCCGCCAGCGCGACCAGGACAAGAAACCCGACACGGGCTTTTCTTCTCTTCTCCCGCCCGAACTGGCTGAAAATCCAGCGGTCGCCGAATCCCCTCCGCCCGTTCATGGCGCCTGAAAAAATCATGGTCTCACCTCCTGTTTTTTCATTGCTTCCGGAACCGGAAAAACCTCTATTTCGGCCTTGACTTCGGCAGTCAGATCAACCGCACCGGCGGCCACCGCGCGGGCCGGCAGCAGCACTACCCCGTGCCGGTTCGCAACCACCTCCAGCGCCCTTTCGAGCGATGCCGCCCACACCCGGGTCCTTTCCGCGTCGTATGCGGGGGCGGGATCCTCCAGGGCGCCTGTACCGGCCGTGGACCCTGCAGCATCCATCGCCTGCAAAACATGGTCGGCGGCGAGGTCGGCGAGGCGCACGCTCGCGATGCCCGGCGCCGGATCCTGCGCATACCGCGCGAATCCCGCCGACACCGCCGCCGACACGCCCGTCGCCAGCAGCGCGGCGGACAGCACCGTGCGGACCTCGCTCATGGCCTGTCCTCCATCCCTGTCCCGGACCCGGGAGTCGCTGCCAGGCCGGAAAGCACCCGGAAGCGTTCCAGCCATAGTTTCGCCGCCTTGTCCGGGTCAACGGGCTTGATCCGGCGCCGGAGCGGCGGAAAGGCCATCCCCGCCTCCGCCGGGATGCCGGCATCCCCCAGGTCCCGGCACTCGGCCGCCTCGGCCATGCGCGCCATGAGACGCACCAGTTCCGCATTGCCTTCGTCCAACTCCGGGGCGAGGCCCGCCGCCTCCCGCACCGCCCGGCGGATCTTCTCCGTGAGCCTCGACACGCGCTCCGCGGCCTTTTTCGATGCCGGATCCAACCCCCCGAGCCAGGCCGCCGGGGCGTCGGCCAGCAGCGCGTGGAGCGCGAGGCTTCGACGCTCCTCAGGAACGATCCCGTCCAGCGCCTCGACCTCCTCGCTCACGATCACCGCCCGCGCCGCCAGCGAGTGGTAGCGCGTGGTCCGTCCGCCCCACAGGCAGGTGTTGGCCAGCACATGGGCCAGGGCCTCGAAGTCGATGTCCCCCGCCGTGACCCCTTCCGTATCGTCCGGCCATGACAACTCCCGGTCCCGCGTACTGTCATTCAATTTTCTGTTTCTCATCTTCATTTTCTCTGCATCGGTTCTTTCAGGTTCTATCTCAGGCGCCGGCTTCGGCGTTTTAAAGTCCTGTCTCAGGCGTCGGATCCGGTTTTAATCTTCATCAAGTTCGTAAACTCAACTACTGAGGTCTAAGAAAGACGGTTGATGGCTTCGAGGGTGGTAAGGCCTTCGGCCTTGAGCTTTTCCACCGCGGCGAACGCCTGGCCCCGGGAGGAGAAGAGCGCCACGGACCAGGGGTCCAGCACCAGCCGCCCCAGGCGCCAGCCGTCCGGGCCGTGGAGCACCAGTTCGGCCCATCGCCCGTCCGCCGTGGCGAGGCTCTTCAGGGCCCGCTCCATGCCCGGATCGCAATGGATTCTTTTTTTCTGCTTCAGCAGTTCCACCGACTCGTCCTTCTGGGCCAGAAAAACCGTCCAGTCGGAGTTCTCCCAGGCCGCCTGGGCCGCCGGGTTGGCGTAGTAGTCGTTCACCGACTGCGTGCCGGTGATCAGTGCCCCCCGGTATTTCCGGGCCCGCCGGGCCGCACCTTCGAGGAACGCCTTGCTGTCCTCCCCGGACAGGAGGTCCCAGGCCTCGTCGATGACGATCACCTTCGACCGGGTGCGGGGGCCGTGGTACATCCGCTGGGTGGCGAGAAACACCACCAGCATCAGCACCACCCCCTGCACGTCGCCCCGTCCCTTCAGTTCCGCCAGCTCGAACACCGTGAGGGCTTTGTCGAGGGCCGGTGTCTCCGATCCCGCGAACAGCCGCCCGGTGGCCCCGCCCGGGCACCACGGCCCCAGCGAAACCGCCAGATCCCCCGCTCTTTTATCTTCTCTGGATTCGAGGTGAGCACGTACCGTGCCGAGGTCGGCTTCGTTCCCGGCCTCGTCCCAGGCGGCGGCGATGGCCCCGGAGATCAGGGCCGCCTCGATGTCGTCGATGGAACCCCGCCTCCGGCACATCCGCGAGACCACACCGGCAAGCATGGAAAAGCATTCCTCGCGGTAGTCCCCGTCGCCGTTCGCCGTGTCCGCGTCGATCATGGCGAAGGGGTTCAGGCAGGCGGGATCCTTGCCGAAGGCGATGAAGGCCCCTTCGAGGGCCTCGGCGGTGTGCTGGAAGGACCGGCCGTCGTCGATGACCACGGCCTCCCCGCCCCCGCCGACGATCCCCGTCACCAGCTCCTGCATCAGCACCGACTTGCCCGACCCCGACTTGCCGGTCACCGCCACGTTGTAGTTCCCCGCCTCGTTGGCGAAGGGCGACCAGCACGCCGGCTGCCCCCGCCGCCCCACCAGCAACAGGGCGGGGGCCGTCTCTCCCGCCGAACCCGACGCATGAAAGAACTGGCCGCGCCATTCGCCGTGGAGGGGAGCGAGGTTGACCGCGGAGGAGGTCAGCAGGGTTTTCATGCGTCCCATCCTTGCCATGTCCTCTCCAAGCCCACCTGCGGACGCCATGGGCAGGCAAGACAGCCACGACGGAAGTTGCACAAACCGCTCGGCGTTCACGCGCCAGCCCTGGCCGTGATAGATGGCGCGCACGGCCTGCTCGGCCTCGTCGAGCGCGTCCAGCGGGGCGTACACCGCCGCCATGTACGAGGCCCTGACCAGCCGCTCGCCGTCCTTCAGGCGCTCGGTGACGAACTGCCAGTCCCGGGCCTTTTCCGGAAGTCCCGGCAGGTAACGCGCGATTCCCGTGCCCGCCTGCTGCGTCGCCCGGGCGGACTTCAGGAACGCCTTCTCCCCGTCCGCCGATTCCCCGCACAGGATCGTCAGGCAGATGAGGACCGGGCAGCCCGGCTGCAGGAAGTCGCGATGGAAATCCCCGATCAGGGAATTCCCCCGCCATCCCGGCCACACGTCCGGAAACGCCACCCCCGAAACCACCCTCACCCCGATTTTTCCAGCCTCAGTAGTTACGCCGCGGGAGTCCTTGGGGTTTGGTCGCCTCTCGCCATCGTCTTCAACGTGACCATCTGAGGCTTGAAAGAGAAGGCCGGTGGGGGTGACTGTCAGGGAATGACCCGGCGCCGCGCACTGAAGATGCAGGGCATCGCGGGGGGACCAGCGGCGGCGGGGGCGATGGAGCGGCGTTGGTGTGTCCGGCTCGGGCCCGGGCGATATCACCGGATTCACCAGCTCAGCTACTAAAGATAAAAAGGAATCGGGGGCGAGGCGGATCGGGGTGGAGCCCGCGGATGCCAGGGTGCCCTCGAGGGCCCGCCGGAAAGACGCAAGCGCCGTCTCCGCCGCCGGGTCCGGGGAGGCGTGGGACCGGTCCAGGCAGGCGGTGACGAACACCCGGTAGTCCGACAGTGTGAAGGGCGGCCCGCCCTCGTGCAGCGGACGCCAGCCCGCGTCCCGGAACAGCGCTGTGCGGTGGGCCGCGATGGCCTCCTGCACGGGACCCGCCTTCCTTCTCGGCGCGGCCCAGGCCTCCAGCGCCGAACCGAACCGGGGGCTCGCCCAGTGGATGAACTGGACCGTGCAGCGCTCCGGAGCGGCGTCCGCCAGGGTCCCCGCCAGCGCCCCCAGGGTCTCGGCGTCGATCCCCGCGAAGGGCGGCAACTCCAGCACGAACCCGAGGCTCGCGGCGTTGACGTAGAACTCGTTCCGCTCGTCGAAGGCGCGCCAGGGCAGGAGTTCGTGCACCGCCGCCGGGGTCTCGGGAGGGGTCCAGGGCTCCATCCCCGGCTGGCCCTCGAAGAGGTCACCGAAGAAGTCCGTCATCTTTTGCAGCATCAGGGCAGTCTCCAGGACGCGGGCTCAATCACGATGCGCACCCAGGAGGCCTCGCGGTACACCCCGTCGGCGTCCACGAACGGCCCGATCCACACCCGCCCGATTTTCTCGGGTTCCCTCGCGTCCTCCGGAACAACCTTCCGGGTCACACGTGTGCCCAATTTTTCATTTTTTTCATCTTCTCCATTTGGCTCCTCTCCGGCGGGTGGGGGCATGGAAAAATCCGAGGCGGCCGGATCCCCGGACGGTTCTGTCGAGCCTTCCGGGCCGGCATCGTCCGGCATGGATAATTCGCCCGCATGAGATGTCGAAGAAAAAAGACGCCCAAGCCAGCGGAACGGAAACAACCCGCACCGCCCGCATTTCTTTCCGGCTTCGGTTGCAGGCTCGGTCCCTGAATTCCCGGCGGCTCCACCGCCTTCCGCATGCGGCCGGTAGAGGGGAACCGCCCCGGTCGGGTGCGTGGCCCCGGCCTTCGCCGGCACCGCCGGATCCGCCGCCGACACACTGGCGCAGACCGCTCCCTGCGCCAGCGGGCACTGCCAGTTGCCGCCCACGTTCTTTCCCGCGCATCCGGTGATTCCGGCCATGGCCGTCAGCGCCAGCACCGCCCCCACCATTTTTTTCGTGCACCTGTTCATGACTTCATTTCTCCGGTTAATTTCTCTTTGTTTTCTCTTTGCCATCTCCTGCTTCTCACGCCCGGTCATCGGGCCCCGTCCTTCGGACCGAAATCACGCCCGCCGGACAGGCGCGCCCCCTCGATGAACACCACGCTCACCGGCGTCCCGGCCCTGAGCTGGATCACCGGCTGGTACTGCTCCGCCCGGCGGATCAGGTAGTCCGCCACCTTGCCGCCCGCCGTCGCCGCCCCGCCGCCGAGCCCCGCCCGGCCGATCTCCTCGAGGCCCGTGTTCGCCACCGCGGCGCTCCCTCCCCCAGTCGCCACCGCCTGCGGGGAATACGCGCTCGCAAAACCCTGGCCCACGCCGGAGAAGACGCCCGCCAGGAACGCCTTGCCCACCAGCGCGCCCTCCCGGCTCACCACCGGGCCGCGCACGCCCGCCTTGCCCGCGTTCGCCACGAATCCCAACACCTCGGTCTCCACCACCGTGCCGGGCTCGTCCCCCGCGCAGGTCATCGTCCGGAGTCGCGCGTACACCTTCTCCGAGGAAAGGTCCCCGTGGGCCGCCCCGGTCACCGTGCAGCCCTCGATGTCCACCGACAGCGCCGTGCCGTCCTCCGCCGCCGTCCAGGCGGGGCCCGTGATCCGAAGGAGCACCGGCCGGGGGTCGCCCTGGCTCGAGATCCCCGCCGAGGCGTCCACCCCGGCCAACACCACCGCCTCGGCATGACTCCCCGCCGGCAGCCACCCCCCTACCTTTTTTGCTTCAAGAGCGGGCGCTTTTCCGGCTTCGGCCTCTCCGGCCCCTGATTCATCCGGTTCTCCCGGCTCACTCGGGTTATCCAGGGTGAACTTCTCGATCAGGGGACGGGGCGGTATTTCTGCCAGACCCTCCTGCGGCTGTCCGGCATTTCCCCGAGCCCCCGCCGCGTCCGAAAACAGCTTCATGCCAAGCCCCCGGGGATCGAATGATTCCGGCCCCGAGGCCTGAAAGGTGCCGGGATCTGGTGCTTGGACAAAATCCTCAAGGAGGGCGGCCTGGCGGTCGATCGTGCGGCGGGCGTCCTCGGCGTTCTCTTCAAGCTGCGCCCTCAGCCGCTCGTTCTCCTCCCTGAGCCTGCGCGAGTCCGTCTCCATGTCCTTCATCCGCGCCTCCATCAGGCCGAGCCTCGCCTCCGAACGCCGGGTCCAGCTCTCCTCCGCCGTCCCCGGGCCCGCCAGTTCCGCCTCGATCCGCGGCGCGGGCGCGGGCGTCCGGCTGCCCGGCGCCGCGAGCCAGAAGGAAAACCCCAGCAGGGCGATCCCTGCGATCCCGGAAAAGAGCAGCACCTGGTTCCGCCGGACCCGCCGCGACTCCCCGTCTTTCTTATGCCTCATGTCCAACATTGAATTCGTGCCTCACCGGTCTTCGTTCTTCTTGATGTTTCTCATGACTTCCCGATCAGACCTCTCTACCGAACCCTGAAGACGACGACGCCCATGCGGCCGCCGCGAGGGGCGGCGCCGGGCTCCGACAGCCAGGCTGCGGCGACAGCGGGACCGTTATCCCCGAACCACTCCGCCAACCCCCCCGCCCCGGTTTTTTCAAGTTCTGAATCAGGCGTTACTACGATTTCGACTACCTGCGCGGTGAGGCCCGGCCCCTGCCAGACCTCGACGACGGAAAGCCCCTCTGCACGCGTCTTCTCCCCGCCGCCCGGGAAGATGGAAAAACCCGGCAGCGGCCTGCGGTTGACAGCCGCCCTGACCAGTCCGGTCAGTTCGCCGATGTATCCGTCCCCCGTCTCGACTGCCCCGCCTGTCCTCCCGCCGTAACCCAGTCCTCCGGCGCCCGAAGCTTGCGCATGAAACAGATCAATATTTCGGATCAGGATCTGGGCCGAACCGCGGTCCGCCGCCTTCAGCGTCAGCCGGTAGGTGAAACCCTTCTCCGAACCCAGGAAGATGGTTTCCCCGACTTCTCCCGTCACGCCCGGGGACTTCCCGGCGAGCGGCACGGCCCCCCCGAACATCCCCGGCGGCCCCCATTTCTTTTCTGCCTCAGCCGAAATCATTTCCCCAGCCGCCACATGCTGAGGCTTTAAAAAAATATCGCCGCGGGTGGGGTCGTGTTCGATTTCGAAGCCGTCCGGGCCGCGGATGACCCGCTCGATGCGGTCGTTCTCCAGCGCGATCCGGTTCACCGACGTCGCCGAGACCTCGGCCACGAGTTCGGCGTGGTCCACCGCGTCCAGCACCTGCAGCGCCTGGGCCTGCGTGGCGTTCACGGCCAGCAGCAGCGCCATCGTTTTCAGTTTTCCCAATCTCATGTTCGATCTCTCATTTCTTTGTCCGCTCTTTCCGGTTCTTCCGGTTCTTCCGGTTCCCGCCTTCAGTCTTCCAGCTGCTCGAAACGGAGCAGCCCGATCCGTCCGCCGTCCATGCCGAACGTCAGCCGGTAGCGCCGGTCCTCCCGGAAGGCCTCCTCCCGACCGATCCAGGTCACCAGCTTGCCGCTGACCACGGCCGCGAGTTCCTCCGGGTCCGCCACGACGCCGTGCGGGTAGAACGCCGTCGCCAGGTCCCGCCGGTCCATCCGCTCGGCCTCCCCCGACAGCCAGGACCCGATCGCGCCCCGCGCCGAGGGATGGCTCATCCGGGCCGCCGCCTCGCGGACGTGTCCCGCGTTCTCCGGCGTCAGCGTCAGCAGGGTGACCGCCGCCGTGCGTGCCGTGTCCTCCAGGTAGCGCTTCCCGGCCCAGCTGCTCCCCACCTCCCAGGCCGGCCCGGCCACCGCCGGCACCAGCACCGTCATGTTCTCCCTGCCCGCGAGGCCGAGCGACAGGGCTAGGTTCGCGACCAGCGAAAGGGCCAGCAGTCCGGACAGCACCAGCCGCGCATCCCTGGCGCGCCGCCTTCCCGCTTCCATTTCTTCCGTTCTCATCTCAATCAAGTCCTATCCAGTCGATACTGAAGCACGAAAAAAATCAGCCGATCCAAGTTCGGATGTGGCTCGGGGGGGTGCCCTTGAGACGCAGCACGAAGTCCGGCATGAACCAGTAGAGCGCGTAGAGCGCGATGTTGGTTCCGCCGCCCCGCTTGACCCGGCGCAGCAGCTGCCAGCCGCCGAAGCCGATCACGATGCCCGTGACGAAGGCGTTGGAAGCAAGTCCCAGAAGCGCCGGCCCCAGCAACACCGCGGCCTCGTCCACCGTCCAGAACATCTGTTAGGACTCACATAATTTGAACCTGGCTGTCCCGGATTATCTGGAAGGCAAGTGGGACGGTTTGGCCTGGATTGTGCCAACTTTATTTCTGGCCCGGATTATTTCGGGATTTCTTCCCGGCAGTTTTCAGGAAGCCTGAGGAGAAGCGCGCCAGGGCCGGGAAGGCCGCGGTCCCGCCCGGGATTCAGAAGACGGTGGCCCGGAGCAGGTCGTTCCAGTCCTTGACGCCCTCGGGGCGGATTCGCACGACGCGTGGGTCCGTCCGGAGGGATTCGGCGCACCGGTCCCCGGTGGGGTCGGCGTCGTACCCGCACAGGATGGTGCGGACGCGGGGGTCATGGAGCCACGGGGGCAGTCTGGCGGTGGCCCCGGCGGTGGACAGGATGCAGTCGGGTTTGCGGGACAGGGGCAGGAGCCATGCGGACAGGGCGTCGATGGCGGACTCGACGATGAGGACGGTTCCGCCGACGGGTTCCCGGTTGTCGGGCCGCGTCGGGCAGGTGATCCGGAAGGCGCCGCGTTTCCGGCTGGAGCCCCTGGCGAGGCCCCGGAAGACGGTTTTTCCGGATCGGCTGTCGAACCCCACGAGTTCGGCGCCCACGGTGCCGCCGTCGGTGCCGCGCATGACGAACACGGCGTTCCCGCGGCGGTCGGCGGAGACGATGCCCTCCTGGCGGCAGCGCTCGACGAGGTTTTCGTCGATGGACCGATGATCCTGCAGGTACTTCCGCACGGCGGCCCAGCGATCCCCGTCGGCGGGTTCCACGGTTCCCGGGGGCGCGATCCGCTCGAGGACGTCGATGGCACGGGGGAACTGGCACCGGCAGGCGTGCATGACCAGGTCGATGGCGCCGCCGCCGCCCTGCTGGAGGAGGTGGTCGTAGAACCGGGTTCCGTCGATGCCGATGACGCTGCCGGTCTTCTTCCAGCGGGTCCGGTCGCGGGGATCCCGGCGGTAGCCGACGGCGGCGGCGACGGTGTCGAGCGGGAGGTCGCGCAGGCGGCGCAGCCGCTCCGGATGGTAGCGGTTCATGTCCCGGTGTCGTCGACGGCCTTCTGGACGTCGCTGGTGTCCACCAGGTCGCGCTTGCCGATGGCGGCGGCGCACAGGGCGAGGTGGGCGACGCGGTCGATGCGCCGGGGGACGCCGTTGGTGGCCTGTGCGATGGCCTCGACGGCCTCGTCCCGGAACAGGGGGACGGCGGCGCCGGCGAGCTTCAGGCGGTGCTCGAGGTATCCGGTGACCTCCTCGCGTTCGAGGCCGTCGAGATGGCAGCGCACGACGACGCGCTGGCTGAGGGACTCGTAGACGGCCATGGCGAGGCGCTTTCGCAGCTCGGTGTGGCCGGCGAGGAGGAGGCACAGGCGGTTGTCGGAGTCCATGCGGTAGTTGGTGAGCAGGCGGAGTTCCTCGAGCAGGCCGGCGGCGAGGAGATGGGCCTCGTCGATGACGAGGAAGGGCATCTGGCGGCCGTCCTTGACCTGGCGGGAGACTTCCTCGCGGATGGCGTGGAAGGCCTGGGCGCGCTGCTTCGTCAGGGGCAGCCCGAAGGCCTGCAGGATGGCGGTGTAGAGGTCGACGACGCTGCCGGTGGTCAGGGAGATGTACCGGTGGCGGTAGAGGCCGGGATGGAGGTTGCCTGCGATCCGGCGGCAGACGGTGGACTTGCCGCAGCCGGGCTCGCCGGTGAGCAGGCCGATGCCGCGCAGTTCCAGGAGGTGGCGGATCCGTGCGTCGGCCTCCTCCTGCCCCCTGGTCGGGAACAGTTCGTCGATCCCGATGGAGGGCTCGAAGGGGTAGCGGGTGAGTGCGAAGTGGGTCCTGTACATGTCATTCCTCCGTGTCGGATGATTCGGGATGATCGGGACCGGAACCGGCGTTCCGGAAGGACAGGCCGTCCGACGCGGGGCGGCGCCGGATGCGGGCGTTGGCGTGGATGTCGACCAGCGTGGCGATGCCGGCGCCCTTGCCCTGGTGGACCACGGCCAGGGGCCGGGACGGCGGGGCCGCGGGGTCGTACCGCAGGATCACGTACTCCCCGATCAGCCAGGCATCGACCTCGTAGACGCGGGCCTCGAAGTGCACGGTGCGGTCCTTCCTGACCTTGCGCCGCTTCTCGAGCAGGAACAGGTCGGCGAGGTCCATGCCGGGGTCCACGAGGCGAACCCCGGAGGCGCACAGGGCCCACTGCTCCAGCGGGGTCCGGCCGCCCAGGCCCTGGTGGGGATTGCGGTGGTACTCCCCCTCGATCCAGGCCTGCAGCTTGCCGTTGAGGGCATCGAGGCTCCGGAGGTCCTCCGGGACCAGCCCGGAGAGGAACTGCTGGCGAACCGTCCTGAGCCATCTCTCCATCTTTCCCTTCCCCGCCGGCTGGAAGGGCTTGGCGTGGATCAGTGCGGTCCCCAGCCGCGCGCAGACGATCTCCAGGGCCTTGGAGCGGTAATTGGCCCCGTTGTCGCAATAGAGCCTGTCCGGGATGCAACGCCTCTCGATGGCCAGGCGGAACACCGGCAGGAAGGCCGCCACGCTCTCGGAGAAGGCGAAGGCCGCATGGGGGATCACCCGGGTGGCGTCGTCCAGGAACGCGATCAGGTAGACCTTGCGGGCATGGCCCCGGCGGTCCCGGACCCGGGGGCCGTGGAGCACGTCCGACTGCCACAGCTCCCCCGCCCACTCGTAGGCGAAGCGCCGACGGTCGACGCCCCCGGGACCGTTCCCCGGCGGCGGGTCCATCAGGCCCAGCGACTTCAGCATCCGGCCCACCGTGGACCGCGGCAGCCGGACCGACCGCGGCACCAGCCCCCGGTCATGGGCCTGCGCGATCAGCCTGCGCACGCTCAGGTGCGGCTCGGCCCGCTTCAGCCCCGCCAGCGCCTCCACCGTCTCCGGGGACAGGCGGCGCTGCCCGTGGCGATCGGCCCGCGCCTTCGGAACCAGGGCGTCGAACCCGTCCCTGCGGTAGTCCTGCAGCCAGCCCCGGATGGTCTCCGACGCCACCCGGGTGCGATCCGATCCCGGGATGTCCCACGTCCGCTCCGACAGCTCCCGGGCCTTCGGCGCCACCTTGCCATGGGGCTCCGGCAACAGGGTCGCTATGACGCGGTACCGGAACAGCGCGATTTCGTTGGGTTCGGGGGGATTCTTGCGGCTCATGGCGGTCCTCCATGGGGTCCGGATGGTTGTGGGACCGATTCTGATCCCCCAGCCGACCCCGAACCATGGCCGTTTCCTGTTGGCGGCCCCCTCGATGGATTCCAGCGCCGCGGCGGCAGACGGAATCCAACAGGAAACGTGATCGAGCCCAGCTGCCCGTGACAGTGCGCCCGAAGGTCCCGGAGCGCCGTCTGCGAATCCAGCCGGGCGCGCAGGTCCGCCAGCGTCGGCTTCATGCCGAAGAACCGCGGATGAAGGCCGGGCAGCATCCGCAGCAGGTCCTCCATCCACCCGCACCGCCGGCGCACCAGCCGCCATGGAATCACCGGATCCACATGGGAGTCAAAAAAGAAACGGACCGCCGCCATCTTCCCGGACGCCTCGGCCACCACCGCGATCTCCTCGATCGCCTCCAGGGTCCCGCGCACCCCGCACGCCAGACAGTCGGGCAGCGCGCTGAACGTGGTGTGGCAGAACGCGCAGTACCACCGCCTCACCCGCATCCCCGCCGGCTCCACCCGTTCGTAGGTCCCGTGCCCGCACATCCCGCATCCCGCCCCCAGGCCCAGAAGGCACGGCGGGGGGCTTGCCTCCCGCCAGCCCTCCCGGATAACATACTCCTCAGCGGTCAGTCCCGTTTTATGTCGAAGTTGAATGGGCCCTCCACCGCTCACGGCCCGGCGATCGCCATCGCGCGGGCCACTTTCTTTTTTGATTCACCCGAAACCCACGGCGGTCACCGCCGGCCGGGATGAACAGGGGAAAACCGTCACGGCGCCAACGTCGGCACCATGACGGCTGCTCGAATCCCGCTGCTCGAAAGGGGCTGCCGGAAAACAGCTGCCCGGAAGAAAAGCGTCCCGCTTTATATCAGATAGTGCACCACCCCGGCACGGAACAGTCCGGGTCAAAAACCATCATCCATGACGGTTTAATCAGGGACGTAACAGCGGGCTTCCGACAGCGGCCGCCTCGGCATCGACGGCGAGGTGACGACGGGGACCCTGGGCACGGACGCCGACTGGGGCCGGATGCTGGCCGGGGTGGCGATCGGCCTGAGCGAGGGCGAGGGCACGTTCGAGGATTCGGGCGCCCAGACCGGGGCGAAGGGCAGCCTGGAGAGCACGATGACCACGGTGAGCCCCTACGGGCGCTACGAGGTCACCGACCGGGTGTCGGCCTGGGGCCTGGTGGGCTGGGGCACCGGCGACATGGCGATCACGTTCGACGACGGCACGGCCCCGGTGAGGACGGACCTGTCGCTGCGGATGGGCGCCCTGGGAGCCCGTGGGGTACTGCTGGAGCAAGGCGGGAAATACGGGAAAGATGGCATGGACCTCGCGCTGAAGGCGGACGCGCTGTACGTGCGGACGGACTCCGACAAGGCCGCGAACTCCGTAGCGACTGAAGCGAAAACAAACCGGGTGCGGTTGCTGCTGGAGGGCGGGCGGACGTACGAACTGGATGAAGGCAGGACGCTCCGGCCCGTGCTGGAACTCGGCCTTCGCCATGACGGCGGGGACGCGGAGACGGGGACGGGCGTGGAGATCGGGGCGGGCGTGAGCTACGCCAACCCGCTGACGGGCCTGTCGCTGGAGGCGAAGGCGCGGATGCTGGCGTCCCACGCGGACTCGGATTATGAAGAGTGGGGCGCGTCGGCGACGGTGCGGCTGGACCCGGGCGAGCGTGGCCGCGGGCTGTCGTTCAGCCTGTCGCCGACCTTCGGGACGCCTTCGGGTTCGGCGGACCGTCTGTGGGGCGCAAGGGACGCCCGGGGGCTGGCGCCTGGAGGTAAGTTCGATGCCGGCCGGGGTCTCCGGGCCGAGGCGGGCTACGGGATTGCGGTGTACGGCGGCCGGTACACGGGCACGCCGAACGTGGGCTATGGCGCGTCGGACGGCGGCGCGACCGACTGGCGCGTGGGCTGGCGGCTGGAGCCGGTCCGGACGGAAGGGCCGCGGATCGGGCTCAGCCTGGACGCGGTGCGGAGCGAGCCCGCGGATGGAGATGCCGCGAAGCACGGCGTGCTGTTCCGGGGGGCGGTCCGATGGTAGGTGCGGACATGGCGCGCCGCCGTCGATGCCCCTGCCGCGACAGGCACGATGATGGCGATTCGGTCGTGTGATGTCCCGGCATGGCCGCGGGAACTGGATCCGGGGCCTTCAGGCCGGCGCCACCTTCACCGCCGCCGGGCTCCTGTCCCTGCCGAAGGCCACGCCGATCAGGTGGACCGGTTCGTTCCGGTCCCGGTATTTCTCGGCATAGCCCTTTTCACGGATCTGTTCGATGGCCTGCCGGGCGGTGGCGTCCCGGTCGTCTTCCCCGTCGGCCATCTTGAATTCGAACACGAACACCTGGCCGCCGTGGAGCACCACCATGTCCGCCCGGCCCCTGCTCGATGAATCCTCCACCCGGAGATCCAGACCGATGGTCCGGAAGCAGGCGTACAGCATCCCGGCGTACCAGGCCTCGTAGCGGGCGGGACTGATGGACCCCTGCCACTGGTACGGAATCCCCGCGAAGAATGACCGCAGGCGGTCCGCGAAGCCTTCGAAGTCGTTGGCCACCAGGAGATTGCCAAGTTCCTTGCCACTGTCCGACACCTCCCTGCCTTCCCGGCCAAGGTAGTCCAGCAGCCCCTGGTTCAGGCTCTGGCGCACTTCGAGGTTGGGATAATCCAGGTTATAGAAGGTCTGTACGCCATCCCGCTCCTTTGCCGTGATGGTCAGGTACCCCGTCTGGAACAGCAGTGCGTCGATGCCGATATCGCCGACATCGAATTTCGACAGCTGCCTGGCATCCGTACTCCGGTGTTCCAGTTCCATCGGGCTCACCTCCCGCTCCATCATCATCCGGAACAGGAAGGTGGGAGAGCCGGTCTCGAACCAGTGGGGCTCGAAATTTCGACTGTTGAACAGCAGCAGCAGGTCGAACGGGTTGTAGAGCTTCTCGTCCCCGAGCCAGTGGTAGCCGTTGTACCATTCCCGGATCTCGTCCCGGTCCAGTCCCGGCAGTTCCGGGGCGAAGACCGTATCCAGATCAGCGTCGGTATAGCCGCAGATGGTGGCGTAGTTCGGGTCGAGACTGATGTTCATCAGGTTGTTGAGACCTGAAAACAGGTTTACCCTGGAGAACATGCTGACCCCGGTGACGAAGACGAAGCGGACATGTTCGGCGCTGCCCTTGATGATCCCGTAGAACCCCCGGAGGTAGTCCCGGTTCGCCCTGGCCAATTCGGGATTGTCGATGACGTCCAGGATCGGCTTGTCGTATTCGTCCACCAGGACCACGACCCGCTGGCCGGTGGCGTCGTGGAGACGGTCCAGTATGTTCCGAAGACGTCGGGATCCGGTATCGGATGTACGGGCGGGAGAAAGGTCGTGATGGCGCTCGATACTTTCCAGCTGTTCGATAATGTCTCCCTCAAGCCCTCCCGGTTCGCTGTAGTTGCCATCGAAACTGAGCCTTACCACCGGATGCCTGACCGACCAGTCCCAGTGCCCGTGGATGCCGAGCCCCCGGAACAGGGGCTCGCTGCCCTCGAAAAGCTCCCGCAGGGTATCGACCAGAAGACTCTTTCCGAACCTCCGTGGGCGGGACATGAAATAATTCCTTCCCTGACTCACCAGCCGTTGGATGTGAGGGGTCTTGTCGACGTAGTAGAATTCCTGTTCCCGAATGGTTCTGAAGTCCTGGATGCCGATCGGGAGCTGGCGGCGTTTCATTTTCCATTTTCTTTTGGGTAGGATGCAGGAAATCATGCCACCCAATGCAATCGTGCGCAAGCGTGGCGCCTGAATCGAACCGATTCGCCTGCGGTGGGATTATGGAAACCAGATTGTTGATCTTGGCTGGATATACCGCGAACGCGGGCCGAGCGGACTCCGGGTCGTGGAACCTGTTGACGGCCCTGGTTTGGCCACGGGTATTCTCTCCGCGGCTTCTCGGGGGGTGCGGGATGGTCGATGCGGATGGAATGCCGGCCCCCTCTTGTGGACAGCCGGCGCCGTGGAGGGGCCTTCGCACCATTTCTGGAATCGACGACGAATGCCGCAATGAGCATCAGCGATTTCTGGTGTTTCGTGACGACCCGGTACGCCCATCGAAACGCCCGGGGAGAACTGATCCGGGCCGTACGCCGCATGGTCAGCGAGGGGGTGGATCCGGAGGAACGGATGGCAAGCGCCGACCTGCGGATCCGCAGGGAGGTTCACGGGCTGCGGCTGGAATTCGGTAGGAAGATTGCGAGGGAATTCGGGACGGGAACCCCGCAGGACATGGCCCCCGGATTTCCCGCAAATGACTGGTGAGCATTCCCGATGTGCAGCCTTTCCCCGGTCGGGTTCCCGGCGTCGGACGCTCCACTTCAGCCACTGCCCCGCCGCGGGTGTTTCCCATGCCGTCCCCTCGCCCGCCCCAGTCCAGATTAACCTGGATCCGAGCCACTTTCCGAACCGCCGTGAATTCGGCAGGGTCCGTAACCGCTTCGGTCCGCCCTTCCCGGGCACTCGATTGTCATTTCCACTGAAAAGGGTATCCCCCCATGAATCAACCGAACAAGCGGATCATCGCGGCGGTCGCCATACCGCACGTCACATTGTGATGTCGCTTTAGTCAGAGACCTGATATGCGGGAGCGCACGAGGACTGGCCAAACTGCGGAAACGTGAACATGGGGGGCAACCGAGGCGGCGGCCCTTTGCGGGCATTTCGGGGCGTTGTTTCCCCATTAGTCTCCATCCATGGATATGCCTGACCGTTTTGCCAGGGATGAAGTCGCCGGCTGCCCCGGTCTGCTGACCGCCCTTGGAGTCGGTCCCCGAAGTCGGCGCCAACGCATACCCCGGCAACGTAATGTCCTCATCCGGAACCCGGTGGATGATGAAGCGGACGCACCGGCCTTCATGGCCTCACACACCCTCGAGTTTCCAGGCCTGCACCAGAACTTCCCGATTCTTATTTTCCCCGAACGTCTGAACAGTACATCCAGCTATCACGGTCGAGATCCCGGGACCGACTGCGCGACGGCACGCCACGCCTGGATGCGACATCGTGGATTGGCTTCGATGTCGAAAAACGGTCTGCCATTCAGGCCATGCCTGATGACTGCGGACGGAAGAACATCATTGAACAATCGCTTGCAGGTTCATGGGTCTTGCATGATCGGCATTGGTCATGTCGCAGGTTCATGGTCCCATGTCGCTCCAGAGATATCCGTGCTTCATGACAATTTCGGATTTCACACTTCCTTGAGGGTTATGACCCTAGCATTGCCGTGTCGTAACGCCATGCGGATCGCAGGCCCGTCTTGCCTGTTCGCTGGTCCCGCGGCACTCGGTGTTGTCCGGATTGTCAAACCATCATGCAACAATTTCCAGTCTCACGGGATTATTCCTGGCTTTGACCATGGTCGCGGACATTACATCCGGGGCCGGTTTGCCGGACACGAATTCCTATCCCGGCATCTACCTGAGCGTCTGCGGACAGTCCGGTTCGGAAACTGAAGTTTCTTCCGCAGGGAAACCGGACAGTTCCGAAGAAAACGTAAACCTGGTCGCCTTCCTCGATCTCTACCGGGACATCACGCGGGCAGACGTGGCGGAGCGCGTGCGTGCCGTATATGCCGAATCGCTGTATTTCAGCGATACGCTGAAGACCCTCCACGACCATCATGCCCTGGCGGCGTACCTGGCGGAAACGGCGGAGCGAGTGGATTTCAACCGCGTGTCGTTTCAGCGGATCGTTCGCGACGGCGGGGACTATTACGTGCGGTGGTCCATGGAAACCGGCTTCAGGCTGTTCGGCAGGCGCATACGGACAAATTCCATCGGCATGTCCCATATCCGGCTGGACGGACAGGGCAAGGTGACGTTGCACCAGGACTTCTGGGACAACACGGAAGGGTTCTTCCGGCATCTTCCGGTGATCGGTTTCCTGGTCGGAATGGTCAAGCGGCGGCTGTAGCGGGCGTGGGCAGGTCAACCCTACAAGACCGGACCGTCTGGATCACCGGCGCCTCCTCCGGAATCGGGCGTGCCCTAGCCATGGCCCTGTCGGGGCGTGGCAACCATCTTGTCCTCACATCCAGGAGCATGGAGAACCTGGTGGAAATCGCCGATTCACTGGAGGGCCGCGTCACGGCAGTTCCGGCGGACATCACCCGGCCGTCCGCCACGGGGAAACTGCGCGAAGAACTGGACGGGCTCGAGTCCGGTCTGGACACCATGATCCTCTGCGCCGGGGACTGCGAGTACGTCGACAGCCGGCACTTCGACAGCGGCGCTGTGGCGCGCATGCTCGAGGTGAACGTCGTCGGCATGGCCCGCTGCATCGAGGCGGGGCTGCCGGTGCTGCGCCGTTCCGGCCGTCGACCGCAGATCGTCGGGGTCAGCAGCGCCTCGGCCATCACTGGCCTGCCGCGGGCCGAGGCCTACGGGGCGTCCAAGGCCGCCGTGGTGAGCATGCTGGAATCGCTGGCCCTGGACCTGCACGGCGAAGGCATCCGGGTCACGGTGGTCCTGCCGGGCTTCGTCGACACGCCGCTGACCCGCCGGAACGATTTTCCGATGCCGTTCCTGATGGACGCCGGGAAGGCGGCGGAAAGGATCGTTGCGGGAGTGGAGAATGGCAGGCGGCGGATCGTCTTTCCCCGGGCATTGGCCTGGCCGCTCAGGCTGCTGGGCGCAATGCCGGAAGGCACCCGCATCCGGCTCGGCCAGAGGATGGTGCGCGGCAGATGAAGATCGCGATCGTCGGCGGCGGCATCAGCGGGTTGACTGCGGCCCGGCTGCTCTACCGCCGCCATGACATCACACTCTACGAGGAGGACGGGCGGCTCGGCGGCCATACCGCCACCGTGCAGTGCAGCGTGGACGGCGGGACCCATCCGGTGGATACGGGGTTCATCGTGTTCAACGACCGCACCTATCCGCTCTTCAACCGCCTGATCGACCGGCTCGGCGTGGGCTGGCGAAACACGGAGATGGGCTTCAGCGTGAGCAGCCGTTACGACGACAGCGCCGGGTCCGGCCCGGAAGTGGATTTCGAGTACGCCGGGGCCAACCCCAACGGTCTTTTCGCGGATCGGCGGAACCTCGCCAACCCGGTGTTTCTCGGCATGCTGGCGGACATTCTCCGGTTCGGCCGCCGCGCCCGGCGGGACTTCGAGGCGAAGGCCATCGCCCCGGACATGGCCCTGGAGGAATACCTTCGGAGGGGCGGGTACGGGGACGCCTTCCTGTCGAGATACATCCTGCCCATGGCATCCGCCATCTGGTCGGCGCCGGTGTCCCGCGTCGGCGGATTCAATGCGCTGTTCTTCGTCCGATTCTTTCTCAACCACGGGCTCCTGTCGGTCCGGGACAGGCCGCGCTGGCGAACGGTCATCGGCGGTTCGTCCAGCTATATCGCGCCGCTGGTGCGGCCCTTCCGGAGCCGCATACGTGTCTCGACGCCCGTCCGGGCGATCGTCCGCGAACCCCGCCGGGTCGTGGTGCGGACGGCAACGGACAGCATCCGGTTCGAGCACGTCATCCTGGCCTGCCACAGCGACCAGGCCCTGGGCCTTCTGGCGGACGCGTCCCGGGAGGAGCGGGAGGTCCTGGAGGCTATCCCCTACCGGGACAACCGCGTGGTGCTGCATACCGACCCCGGGCTCCTGCCGCGGAGGAAACGCGCCTGGGCGAGCTGGAACTATCTCCTGGACGGCACGGAGAACCGCCGGCCGGTCCTGACCTACAACATGAACCTGTTGCAGGGCATCGTCTCGGCGCGCCCGATCTGCGTTACCGTGAACGGCTGCCGCCACATCGACGGTGGGCGGGTGCTGGGCCGCTATACCTATGCCCACCCCCAGTTCGGCCCCGGCAGCGTCGGGGCCCAGGAGCGCCTCGGGGAAATCAACGGCGCCCGCAACACCTGGTTCTGCGGCGCCTGGTGCGGCAACGGGTTCCACGAGGACGGCGTGGCCAGTGCCGCGGAAGTCTCCCGGGCGCTGGGGGGCGAGGCGCTGTGACCGGCTCCGTGCTCTACCGCGGGATCGTCCGCCACCGCCGCTTCGCGCCGGTCGCGCACGAGTTCCGCTACCGCGTGACCATGCCGCTTCTCGATCTTGGTACGGTATCCGGCGAGTTGCGAATCCCGGGCCTTCTGGGCACCTGCCATCCCGCCCTCGGCTGGTTCCGGCGCCGGGACTATGCCGGGGATCCGGCACGGCCCCTTCCGGAGGTCATCCGCGACCGGGTGGAGCGGGAGACCGGGTGGCGGCCCGACGGGCGTATCCGGGTGCTCACGAACCTGCGCTACTGGGGATTCGTGATGAACCCGATTTCGGTTTTCTACTGCGAGGATGCGAACGGCGTCTTGCGGAACCTGGTCCTGCAGGTCACGAACACGCCCTGGCGGGAGAGGGTTCTCTACGTCGTTCGCGTCGTCCCCGGTGCGCGCAACCAGTGTGACCGTTTCGCCAAGGAGCTGCACGTCTCCCCCTTCCATCCCATGGACATGACCTACCTGTGCCGTTTCCGCAGTCCCGGCCCGAAGCTGTTCTTCCACCTGGAGAACCATGGCACTTCCGGGTGCGAAACGGACGCCACCCTGGTGCTGGAGAGAATTCCTATGACCCTGCCCCGTCTGGCCGGGCTGGTGCTCCGCCAGCCGTCCATGACGGTTAAGACGGGTTTCGGCATCTACTGGCAGGCCCTGCGGCTGTGGTGCCGGGAGGTGCCGGTGTATGACCATCCCGTCCCGGAACGCCTGGCGGACGGGCGCACCGGTTTCTTCCGTCGAACGGGCGGCCGGTCCGGATGAAAGCGGATGACATGGCCGTAAAGGCCGGACATGCGCACTCCCTGACGGACGAATCCGCCGGCGGGGACGGTTTGCTGGACCGGATGGCCCGCCGTTCCGTGTTCGCGCTACTGTCCTCCCTTGACGGGGGAAGCATCCGCCTGGAGGAAGCGGGCGCCACGCACCGGTTCGGTGATCCCTCCCTCGAGGACGGCATCCATGCGACCGTCGTCGTCGTCGATAGCCGGGTCTATCGGCTTCTGCTGCTGCAGCATGGTTCCATCGGCGCCGGCGAGGCCTGGATGGCAAGGCAAATTTGTTCTGATTCGCCCGAAGAGATCGTTACTGCCGTGCTTGGGATTTATCACGGATTATTTTGGCCACTTTGGACTGAATTGGCCGCCATGGTGGTTACACCGGGCAGGTTGATGTTCCCGGAGGTGGATTTCCGTTCCGTTGAGGCATGACTGTTCCCGCCCCTGTGTGTTGAGGGGCTGAGGATTCGGGGCCTGGAGGGATGCTCAGCCGGTAGCCGGGTATGGCCTGGCGTTGTCGGTCATCTTGAGGAAGTCGAGCATGCGTCGGGGATTCCTGGCGAGGTGGCGCATGGTTTCGGCGACGGCGAGGCCCCGGCTCTGTATGATGCCGATGGCGAATCGCCTGAGGCGGGACATGTTCTGGGGACCGTGTCCGGCCCGGATTCGGCTGCGGTCCTCGTCGAAGGTCCAGTCGAGGACATGATGCATGGCCTCGACGGACCAGTGCCCGCGGTTGAGGGAGAGGATTCGCTCGGGGGAGGCGTCATTTGGGGTCAGGCTGGTGATTCCGTAGGCGATCTCACGGCGTTTCCTGCCGGTTGCGGTTTCGGTGGTTTCACGCATCACGGCGAAGACCTGTCCGACGTTGGGGAACTGGAGGTAGTGGTTGAGCTTGTCCGAGACCCAGACGGAACGGCGCTCCCGGCGGCCATGGACGGGTTTGGGGGCCTGGTCGGTGAAGTCCGGCGGACGGCGCTGGATGTGGCGGTCGAGGAGCAGTCGGATATCGGCGAGCAGGTTTTTCTGGTTGCCCTTGACGGTGAAGAGGTAGTGGGCGCGGCGTCCGTGGAGATAGTCGGCGAGCTTGCGTTGGGTGAGCATGGCATCGGTGGTGATGGTGCATCCTTCGATGTCGGAGAGGGTGTCGAGCAGCGGGATGACGATGCCGATCTCGTTGGTGCGTTTGGTTTCGTCATCGGCCCCCGGTTTCAGGCCGACTTTTTTTGACTCCAGGGGATTCCGGTGTGGTGGCCGACGGCGCCGAGCACATGGGGCCGGTTGCCCTGGTCATCGATGGCGCCCCGGATGGTCTTGCCGTCGACGGCAATGGCGGTGTCCTTTGGGCCATGGACCTGGTGCCACGCCCGCAGGGCGGCATCGAACTGGTCCGGGTCGATGCGGATGAGGACGCTGCGGATGGCGGACAGGCTGGGCACCTGGTGTCCGCTCCTGGAACGGCGTACGCGGAAACGTTCCAGGACCCTGGGGCTGAGGTCGTCGATCCATTCGCTCATGGCCTTGTAGCCGCGCATGCCGCAGAGCGTGGCCGCTGCTGCCAATGCCAGCATGGTGGACAGGGCGTGGCGGCGGCCCTGGCGGCGTCGGGGATCGTCGATGTCGCGGAAGAAGTCGGGCAGGGATCGCATCTGTTCGGCGGTGAGAGTCATCCTGGGTACTCCATGTTGCAGTGTGGTGTCGAGGCAGGGGTCCCGGAGGCGGGCGCGGGCGGCGCGCGACAGGGGATGGACGAAGACGAGCTTGGGCTTTGCGTGTTCGCTGTAGCCCGGGCCCTCGCGGCCGAAGCCCCGGGTATGCCCGACCTCGATCCAGTTGGCGGCGCGGTAGACGGTGCCGTGGAAGCGGGCGGGGTCGACGAAGGTCTCCACCAGCAGGAGGCCGTGACCGAAGCGGAGCGGCCAGTCGCGGGCGAGGCGGCGGGTGCACAGGGAAAGCACGCGCGAGCCGAGGTTGCGCGGTGCGCCGGGCAGGATCAGGAAGCGCGAGTTGTTGGTGATCAGGTGCAGGCGGCCGAACCGGATGCCGTACTCCCAGCCGATCCACCGGTCCCGGGCGCCGCATTTCAGCGCCGATGCCGAAAACATGGCCAGTGCCAGCCAGCGCCCCCGGTGATGGGCCACATAGCGCAGCGTCTCGCCCCGCGCCGGCACCGAGCCGAGATAGTGATGCGCCTGCATCAGGTCCCGGAACCGGGGTTCATCTGTTGCCGGCACGATGTCTACCGACACCTCTGAAAGGTCCACCTTGCGTATGTCCGTCTGATGGTCTTGTGACGGGATTTATACCAGTACCCGGGGGAAAAGTCCAGTGTTTGGGGTAAGTCCTTTGACCGGAAGAAAAAACTCTGCAGAAAAGAATTACCCTGGCCTGGATGGCGGGATACTGGACAAGCCCCGACCTGACCGCCGTGGTCCGTCTTTTCTGTCGCAACCTGCACCGGTTCCGCCGCCTGGGCGGAGGTCCGTCCCGGCTGGCGGGGCGGCTGGCGCTGCTCAGGCACCGGCTGTCCGTCAATACGCTGAAGGGCTCGCGGCGCAATGTACATGCCCATTACGATCTCGGCAACGGGTTTTTCCGGACCTTCCTCGACGGGCGCATGATGTACTCGTCGGCGGTCTTTCCGCATCCGGACGCAGACCTGGATACGGCCTCCGCCCACAAGCTCCGGCTGATCGGTGATCGCCTCCAGCCAGCCCCCGGGGACGGCGTGCTGGAGATCGGCACCGGCTGGGGCGGCCTCGCGGTGTACCTCGCCGAGCGGTTCGGTTGCCGGGTGACCACGACCACGATTTCGAAGGAGCAGTATGTCCATGCCCGGGAACTGGTCCACAGGATGGGGCTCGACCACCTGGTGACCGTGCTGGACCGGGACTACCGGGAACTGGATGGCCGCTACGACAGGCTGGTTTCGGTGGAGATGATCGAGGCGGTGGGACACCAGTACCTGCCCGTCTACCTGGCCAGGTGCGACGCGCTCCTCGCCCCTGGGGGCAGGATGGTGCTCCAGGCCATCACCATCCCCGAGCAGCGCTATGAGGCGGCCCGCGACGGGGTCGACTTCATCCAGCGCTACATCTTCCCCGGCGGCGGGCTTCCGTCCATCGAGTCGGTCCTGCATGCCGCCGGAAAGCATACCGGCCTCCAGATGAAGTACCTCGAGGATATCGGCGAACATTATGCCCTCACGTTGCGCCATTGGCGGCGCCGCTTCATGGACAATTCCGCCCGGGTGCGCGCCCTTGGTTTCGACGACCGCTTCATGCGCATGTGGCAGTTCTACCTCCAGTACTGCGAGGGCGGGTTCCTTGAGCGCGCCATCGGTGCGGCGCAGATCGTTCTGGTCAAGGCCTGAGGACGGGTGGCAAGGATTCTCGTCAATGCAGGGATGTTCCAGGCCGGATGGCTCCTTTGCGTCCTGTACGGGAATGCCGTGGCGCTTGCCTGCGCCTTGGTGTCGGCGCTGGTCTACCGGAAATGGTTCTGTTCGGGCGCCCGTGACGGATTACTCATCGCCGCAACGTTGCTGGTGGGTTTTGCGGGTGACACGGCCCTGGGCCTTGCCGGGGTACTGGCGTATCCGTCCGGGCTGCCGGTTCCGCCTTTCTGGATGATGACCCTGTGGGTGCTCTTTGCCATGACCTTGCCATGGTCCCTGCGACCCCTGGCCCGCCGCCGGCGTGTTTTTGCCGTCCTGTGCACCGTCGGCGGTTCCTTCAGCTATCTGGCCGGTGTGCGCCTGACCGGAGTGTCTTTCGGCTGGGAGCAGCCGCATGCGGTCCTGGCGCTGGGCGCGCTCTGGCTCGTCCATGGCCTGGTCCTGCCCGGTCTCGTCCGCCGCTGGGAGCTTGCGGGGCCATGAGGGTTGGTGCCTCGGTGAAGTCCGTCCGGCACGGTGCCCTGAACCCAAAAGGCTCCCATGGGCCTTACCTGGCGGTGTTGCGGACCGGTCGGCCCGGGTCGGTTGCCCCGCAGGAAGCCTTGGCCCTGTACTCACCCTGCATCCCAGGCAATTGGTTGTGGTGGATATCCGTGAATTCCCGGGACGGGTTTGCGCCTTTGTGCATTAACGGATATCGGATGATCCGTTGTGTCCTGTTGCTGCTTTTTGTGTTGCCGGCCATGGCCATTGCCGGTGAGAATTACCCGGAACTGTCCGGCAGGGTGGCGGCGCGCGCTCCCGCCGGCTGCGCTGACTACGGATTTCTTTTCATCGGGCTCTACCGGGCGGAGCTCTGGACGGACGCGGAGACGGCGCCGGGAGAGGAATTCGGATTGACCCTGATGTACCGCCGGGAATTCAGCCGGGATGTCCTGGTCTCGACATCGATCTCGGAAATGGCCCGCATGTCGGGCCGGCCGGAAGGCAGCTTCGATCCGGCCCGGGCGCAACTGGAGGCAATCATGCGCACGGTTTCGAAGGGCGATCGTTTCACGGCATGGTGGGATGGTTCGGGCGATGTGGAGTTCTTCTTCAACGGCATGGGTGTGGGCGTACTGGAAAAGGATGCGGACCTCTTCCTGGACATCTGGCTCGGCAGCCGGAGTCGGGAGCCGGGGCGAAGGGATCAGCTGATCTCCGGGCGCTGTGAGAGCCGATCCCGTGGGAGTAGATGATTGAGCGGTCTTTTCGTCCAGGCAGGTGATTTTCGAATGGAAGGTCGGGCCAGGGGGGCGGATGGTGGTATAGTGAAGCCTGGTCATCACAAAGTGCCGCAGGATAAACCGGTGCCCCTTGTGACGACTGTATCCATTATTCACAACCTTTTTCAGAAGAAGCGTCCGGATCCGCTTTACTGATTGGGAAAACAGGGCATGGCTGACATTATGACAGTGCGAACTCCTGCGATCCTGCTGCTTGTTGCCGTCTGGCTGCTCGCCTTTGGAACGGCATACGCCCAGATTCCGCAAACGCCCGGAGTGTCTGGCGGGAATACCGAAGTCGACGCCGGGGTGACGATGATGCCCGAACGGCTGGACCGGCAGGCAGTGCGCGACGTGCTGTCGGTCCTGAGCGACGCGCAGGTGCGCAAGATGTTGCTGAATGAACTCGACCGGCAGGTCGCCGAGCGCGAGGCGGAGCGGGCCAGGGCGGAGAGTCGCGCATTGGCCGTCGTCCTTGGCGATTGGGCAACTGCGCTCGGCGTCGGCTGGGAGTCGGCCGTTCGCGCCACGCCGCAGATCCCTGCGGCAGCGACGGCGGCCCTTGCACGGTTCCGGGCCGAGCGGGGCGGTGCCGACCTGTGGCGCATTGCAGGCACGGTGATCCTGTGTCTTTTTGCCGGACTCGCGGCGGCCTTGGTCATGCGTCGGGTCACTCTTGGGCCACAAGCCTGGCTCGACCGTCTGCCTGTGCCCGGATTGTGGCCGCAGGTCGGTATCGTCAGTGGACGTTTCTCATTGCAGGGCGTACAGCTGATCGCCTTCGTGGCCGCCGCACTCCTCGTCGACGCCTTCATCAACGGCGCCTTTCCCGCGGACAGTTCGGTGGTCCGAAGCCTGGTTCGGGCGATCGGCTGGACCTGGTTCGCGGTGATGGCCGCCCGCCTTGTGCTTTCGCCGATGCGTCCCGAGCTCAGGCTGTGCGCGGCCGATGACCGCACCGCACGGTTCCTGACCTGGCGCATCGGCCTGATCTTCGGCTTCTCTGCCTTCGCGGTCGGCATTCTTCAATGGGCTCGGGAATTCGAGTGGCCATATGCCATGGTGGCCCTTCGTTTCTGGGTTTCCGTGATCTTTCACGCCCTGATGGCGCTGACGATCTGGCAGGCAAGGGAGGGCATCGGTCGAATGATGCTCGGCCACGGCAACCACGGGCCGGCGTGGAAGCGCTTCGCCGCCCTCTGGCCGGCGATCGCGATCCATCTTGTCGTGTTCCAGTGGCTGCTCGTGGAACTGTTTGCCGCGACCGGCGGTCCCGGTCGGCTGTCGCTCACGGCGCTGCACACCTCCATTGCTGCGGTCCTTGCCCTTCCCCTGATCGAGCTGTCCATCCGTGGACTCGTCGAGGCAACCTGGCCGGACGATCCGGAACAGGAGGATGCTCTGCGCCTTGCCCACCGGGAGACCCAGCTCGGGCTGGTGCGTTGCGGGCGGATCGCCGCAGCCGTGCTGCTTGTGGCCGGCCTCGCCTGGCTCTGGGGGCTTGACCTGCAGGACCTCGCCTCGCAGGGGGTGGGCGCACAGTTGGCCGGGGTGCTGGTGGAGATCTTTCTGATCGGCGTGGTCGCCTATGGCCTGTGGGAACTGCTGGAGGTCATGGCTAACCGGCAGATCGCAATTGAACGCGCGACCCTTGGTATCGACGGCGAGAGCGAGGAGCGGTTCGAGGGGGAGGGAGGCCAGGGCGGTACCCGCCTCGGCACGGTGATACCGCTGATCCGGCGCACCGGGCAGGCTATGATCGCCGCCCTGGCGCTGCTCGCCGTCCTCGGCCAGGTCGGGGTCAACGTCACTCCTCTGCTTGCCGGTGCCGGCGTCATCGGGCTGGCCATCGGCTTTGGAGCGCAGGCTCTGGTAAAGGACGTGCTGTCTGGGGTTTTCTTCCTCATTGACGATGCCTTCCGGAAGGGAGAATACATCGACATCGGAACGGTCAAGGGGACGGTCGAGGGCATCTCGGTACGCTCCATGCAACTACGCCACCACAACGGGCCCCTGCATACCATCCCCTTCGGTGAAATCAGGCACCTGACCAACTTCTCACGCGACTGGGTGATGATGAAGTTGCCCTTGCGTGTGACCTACGACACAGACGTCGAGAAGCTGCGCAAACTCATCAAGAAGCTGGGGCAGGATCTGCTGGAAGACCCCGTACTCGGCCCGATGTTCCTTCAGCCGCTGAAGTCCCAGGGCGTCATCCAGATGGAGGATTCGGCCATGATCGTACGGGTGAAGTTCATGACCCGGCCGGGGGATCAGTGGACGCTGCGCAACCAGGTGTTCGCGCGAATCCGGGAACTTTTCGAACGCGAGGGCATAAGATTCGCCCACCGGGAGGTTACGGTGCGCATCGCAGACCAGGAGGCCGGCAAGCCCTTGAGCGATGTGGAGAAAGAAGCGGCCGCCGCAGCCGCGCGCACCGTTGTCGAGCAGGAAGAAGCCGTCACCGGAACTCCGAAGACGGATGACCGATGAAAAATGGGACAATTCCACAGAAAACCGAAATGAACGCCAGCCGGGAAATGATGTCATACGCTATATGACGATTCACTTAACCAAGGGGTTCATACCATGATCGACGCACCTTCCCACCCCGGACACGGGACAGTTCGCAGGGCCTTGAGCCGACGCGAATTCCTGGGTCGCGCGGCAGCCCTCGGTACCGCCACAGCGGCGACAGCCGCTCTGCCCGGCCGTCTGCCGGCGGCAGCAGGAAGCGGCGACGGTGATGGGGACCTGTTCCTGCTCGGACTGGAAGAGCATTTTGCGACGCCTGAGTTGCAACGGCTCAACGGCATCAGGTTCCCGAAGGGCGTGCCCCGGTTCGACATCGACGACGTTGGCGCCGGACGCATAGCCGACATGGATGCGGCGGGTATCGACATCCAGGTCCTGTCGGCCCTGACGCCGGGAGCCCAGAACCTGCCTGGCGCCGCGGGTGTCGCATACGCCCGCAAGCTCAATTCCTGGGTCTCCCACGAGGTCATTCCGGCCTGGCCGGATCGCTTTCGGGCCTTTGCCACGCTGCCGCTGAGCGAGCCCCAGGCTGCCCCAGACGAGCTTGAGTACGCGGTGCGCGAGCTTGGCTTCGTAGGTTGCATGACCTACGGGGCCATCGACGGCAAGTTCCTCGACCACGCCGACTTCGCACCGGTACTCGCTCGTGCCGAGGCGCTTGATGTGCCGGTCTACATTCACCCGAACTGGGCATCCCCCCAGGTGATGGACATCTACTACAACGGCCTCGGCAACGAGTGGGTGAGCCGCGTTCTCAGCGGTGCGGGCTATGGCTGGCACCAGGAAGTCGCGCTGCAATGCCTGCGCATGATCGCCAGCGGCGTATTTGACAGGTTTCCGAAACTGCAGATCATCGTCGGTCACATGGGCGAGGGCCTGCCATTTTTCTACTGGCGCTTTGGGGACGATCTGGCGAAGATCACTGCGGACAAGCTGAACAAGCCGGTTCAGCAGTACTTCCACGACAACTTCTGGATCACGACCAGCGCGTTCTTCCGTGACGAGTTGTTGAAGCTGGTGCTGTCCGTCATGGGCGAGGATCGGGTGTTGTTCGCGGTGGACTACCCCTTCGTAAGCAACAAGGAGGGCGCGGACTGGTTGCGGGCGGTTGACTTGCCCCGGACCGTAAAGGAGAAGATCGCCCACAGGAACGCCGAGAATCTTCTCAAGATCGGCCCTTTCTGAAGATAGATTGCCGGGCCGACTTTCCCACTGCTTCTGCAACCACGATTCAAGGGAAAGGATGCTTCATCGGCTTCGGCCGGTTCCCGGGTTACTCCGTCAGTTGCGGCAGGGACTCCGCTTGCCAGGATCACGTCGACGGAGTCGCCGGATGCGACGCTTGTTGGTGAGGTGAGTGCTGGGGGCCGGCTGCGGTACGGCATGGAGACCACCGAGTTCATCCACCGGAATGACTGGATTTTGAACACCCTCCGTCGCAAGCGGGACGCACCGAACGCCATCTGGGCCGCCACCATCCGGCACCCTTCGCCGGGCTGTGGACTGCGGATAGATCCGGGACTCGGGGACAGGCGGGTCGGAAGCGCGCACTGCGGCGGCCGACCGCGATGATCGCGTTTCGGAGAGGTATATCGTCTGCCTGAAGCAATGCCGGTGCGTGAAACCAGATGCTGCCGGCGTGGCAGCAGTCGTGGAATCAACACTTACGGTCCATGAGAACATGATACCGCGTCAGCGCCGGGGAGACCCATAGCCGCGCCTGGTATTGTCATCTGGCATCAAGCCCCCGACGACACTTGTCCGATCCGAGTTGTCGGCACGGGATACCGGAAACAGGTGCGTTACAGGACTGTACCGAAGGACGCAGTCTGCGATCTGACCCGATTTCATCAAGACTGCGCCTTGCGGACGGACCCGCTTCCTCCGGGCGTCAGACGATTCGCCGGACCATCGCCGAATATGCCCCGCCGGTCAGTTTGTCAAGCCGTTTACCAGTTGCCTGATCGTAGTGCACCACCAGGTGGGCCGCGATGATCTTTTCATGCAGTGCGCGGAACCTGCGGTGACCGTTCGTGCTGACCCGCCCAATGCAGATCCAGCCGCCGTTCTCCATATCGCAATGCCGGGACAGCAGGGCCAGTCCGGCCGGTGTGTGACCGACGATCACGGGACAGGCGGTCGTCGCGTTGTAGATCGTGATGTCCGGCTGCATGAATTACCTGTTGCCCGTGCGTTCTCTGGATGTTCCTGCAATCAAATGGGGTTGTGCAGATACGACCAGCGGGCATTGATCGCGCCCGCTCGTTTTGCCGCGCTGCGATTGAGAGCGCCTCGGCTAAATTGAATCCGGTTGCAGCTTGCCTGATTCCTGGCGCAGGCGCCCCGGGATTTGCCGGACATCGACATCACGCCACCGTACCGGCGTCGACCCTTGGGTTGGTCTGGGCTACCGATGTCCAGTTGGTGCGGTAGAGCTCCCGCACGATGAACCCGGCTTCGACCGCCGGCCTCGCGAAGTTCTCAACGCGGGGCACCAGGGGTTCGATGAGCACATCGTGGCGCGGGATGGCGAAGTAGGGAAAGCTGTGGCGTTCGGCGACTACCGGGCTCGTCACCCGGTGCGGGGTGGAGACGAATCGTCCGCCGCTCCACAGTTCCATCATGTTGCCGACGTTGACCAGGAGTGCGCCCTCCATCGGGACAATGTCGATCCAGCGCCCCGCCCGCGTCAGGACCTCGAGCCCCGGCACGTTGCCGGGATATACCACGGTGAACGCATCGATGTCGCGATGGGGATGGATGCCCGAACCGGTGCAGGGCCGTTCGACCGGTGGATAACGCAGCAGCGTCATGTTGGTGAGCGCATCGTCGAAGTACGGCAGCAGGCGGCGCTCGTCGAGTCCCAGCGCAAGGGCGAAGAGCCGCAGAAGCTCCACGGCGAGTTCATCCATCGCGCGCCAGTAGTCGAGCACCGCGCGCCGGAAACCCGGCAACTGCGGCGGCCAGCGGTTCGGGCCGTGAAGGTTGCACGCGGAGAGGATCGGATCGTCGGGAGCCACTTCCCGATGGAGCTTGAAGCCCTCGTAGCGGTCGGTCTCGGTGGCGCGGACATTGTTGCCGAACGCGGCGAAGGGGATGTAGCCGCGATAGTCGCCGGGACGTACGCACAATGCGCGCTTGGCGTCGTCGGGGAGCCGGAACAGTTCGGTCGTGGCCTGCCGCATCGCCTTGATGACACCGTGACCGACGCGGTGACCGACGATGTGGAAAAAGCCGATGTCGCTGCAGGCGTTCCCGAGCGCCTCCGCCATTGACATCCTCGCCCGTCGCCCACAGGTGTCAATGTGGGCAATGTCAATCGCCGGGACGGACATCATCGATATCTAGCGAGCGGAAAGGATCCGACTTGCGTCCGGAAATTGTGGGTCGGGAGTACATGCCACGCGTCACAGATCGGCGTAGCGTTCGGACTCTTGAGTCGCATTGGTCACTTCGTTATGCGGTGGTGTGGATTGGGCAGGCGGAATTTTACCCTTTTTCATCATCGTGTCAGACGCTGTCTTGCCGGATACGGTCAATTCGGTGTTGGAAAAATATGCTGGAACATCCTGTTCTATTCCGGGGTGGGTACGGCGGGAAAGGTCGAAGTGCAGCATTCCTATAGCGGGCCACGTTGCAGGAATTCCTGCGGTACAGTCACGGCCATTGATAATTTCTTCAACAGCGGGATCGCTATGACAAGAATATCCATGGGAGAAAGGGGGGATTCAATACCGAAACACAGGAGGGCAGCTTGCTGTTCCAAAGAAGCCCGATGTCGTTCCGACATGGGAGCGACTTCCTTGGCAAGTGTCACTGTCGATGTTCGTCGTTGGGGTGTATTTCGAGTGGTAGTGCGCAGGGTTTGCCTAGGCTTTGTTGAAATCCAATTGCGATTCGATGTAGGCCTTGGTCAGACTCGGGCAGGGGTCATGCGGAATGCGGTTGATTATGTTCAGGAACGGCAATGTTTTGGTGACAGCTTGAGGCTGCTTTCTACGCATGCAAAGACGAAGACATGCCGCGATCATAAGACCACGCGAAACCCGTTGACACTCCCGGTTTGGCCATGGGATATTTGCCTTGCGGATTCCCAGCAGGGTACGGGATCGCCAATGCGCAGGCCATGCTGGCCCTCCCCGTGGACAGCTGGTGCCGTGGAGGGGTTTTCGCCCTTGTCTGGAACCGACGACGAATGCCGCAATGAATATCAGCGATTTCTGGTGGTTCGTGATTTCCCGGCACGCCCATCGCAACGCCCGGGGAGAGTTGATCCGGGCTGTTCGCCGCATGGTCGGCGAGGGTATGGACCCAGAGTCCCGGATGGCAGGTGCCGGTCCACGGGTTCGCAGGGAGGTCCACGGGTTGCGGCTGGAATACGAGAGGAAGATTGCGAGGGAATTCGGGACAGGAAGCTCGTGGGACATTGCCTCCGGATTACCTGCAAATGACCGGTGAGTGTTCCCTGTGCACGGCCTTTCCCCGGTTTCGGAGGATTCGCTGCGGCCACGACCCCGCCGCCGGTGTTTCCCATACCGCCCGCCCGACGTTGGCGTGCCCGCCAGGAATGGTCCCCACGCCCGCCCCAGTATTCGATGAATTTGAACCCGGGTCATTTTTTGGAGCCTCTGTGAATCTGGTAGGGTCCGGAATCGCTTCGGACGACCGTTCTTGGGCACTCGACCATCATTTCCACTGAATTTCCATGCCATAACTGAATAAATAACTTCCCTATGAATCAACTGAACAAACGAATCATCACGGCGGTCGCCCTTGCGGCCGTCTCCGCCACCACCTCCGCCGACGAAGTCAAGATCGGCATGCTGCAGGGTTTCACGGGTCCGACCGAATCCCTGGTGGCGCCGATGGCCATGGGCGGCGAACTGGCGATCCGGGAAGCCTCCGAAAGCGGGCTTTTCCTGGGCGGCAAGACCGTGGTCTCCGTCCGCGGTGACAGCACCTGCATCGACGCCGCGGCCGCAACCGCCGCCGCGGAGCGCCTGGTCACATCCGAAGGCGTTGCCGCCATCAACGGTGCGACCTGTTCCGGCGCCACCACCGCGGTGCTGAACAACGTTGCCGTGGCCAACGGCGTCGTGATGGTCTCGCCGTCGGCCACTTCCCCGGCCCTGTCCACCATCGAGGACAACGGTCTGTTTTTCCGCACCGCGCCCTCCGACGCCCGCCAGGGCGAGATCATGGCCAAGGTGCTGAACAACCGCGGGGTGAAGTCGGTGGCGGTAACCTACACCAACAACGACTACGGCAAGGGTCTGGCGGATGCCTTCCAGGCCGCCTACGAAGCCTCCGGGGGTTCCGTCACGGCGGTGGCGGCCCACGAGGACGGCAAGGCGGACTATTCCGCGGAAGTGGGTGCGCTGGCTGCGGCCGGTGGCGAGTTGCTGGTGGTGGCCGGCTATATCGACCAGGGCGGCAAGGGCATGATCCAGGCCTCCCTGGACAGCGGCGCCTTCGACCTCTTCATGTTGCCGGACGGCATGGTGGGTGACGCCCTCGCCGACCACTTCGGCGACTCCATCGAGGGCTCTTTCGGTACCGTACCCGGCACCGACAGTCCCGGGGCCGCCATGATGGGGGAACTCACCAAGGACCAGGGCTTCAACGGCACCGATCCCTATGTACCGGAAGCCTATGACGCCTCCGCCCTGATCCTGCTGGCCATGCAGTCCGCGGGTTCCGCGAACAGTGCGGATTTCAAGGGGCACATCGAGAAGGTTGCCAATGCGCCGGGCGAGGAGATCTTTCCCGGTGAACTGGCCAAGGCGCTCAAGATCCTGGCGGACGGGGGCGATGTCGATTATGTCGGCGGCACTGCGGTGGAACTGATCGGTCCCGGCGAGGCGGCGGGCAACTACCGCGAAGTGGAAATCAAGGGCGGCAAGTTCGAGACCGTCACCTACCACTAGGTCCAGCCCCACGATTGACACCGCGCGCGGCCTTGTCTACGCCGGAACGGGGCAGAACTATTCCCGTCCCGCCACCGCAACCAGCGACGCGATCGTCGCACTCGACATCGAGATCGGTGAACTCGCCTGGTTCTTCCAGGCGACGTCGGAATACGCCTGGAGCATGGCGTGCTGTTCGCGGCCGCGCGGCCGGAACTGTCCGTATCCTCCCGGCCCGGATCTCGACTTCGGCATGTCGCCGATGCTCGTCAAGCGATCCGACGGCAAGGAGATACTGGTAGTCGGCCAGAAGTCCGGCACGGTCTGGGCTCTCGACCCGGACAACGACGGGGTGGTCTTGTGGTCGACGCAGGTCGGCAAGGGGAGCGCCCTCAGCGGCATACACTGGGAATGGCCACTGACGGCAGGTACGCCTGCGCCCCGAATTCAACCTCGTGCTGAGGAACGATCTGGACGGATTCGACGTTCGCACCGTCGCGCGGATGCCGGCCCGTGACGGCGGGGACGCGCATCATGGAAGAGTCGTATGGAGCGGCACGATCGGTACCGGCGGACATATGGCCGTCGGTGTCGACATCCTCGACCGCAAGGAGATTGTCGGCAGCACTCGCGAGCACAGCCGTTCGGAGTGGGTGGACGACGGGAGCTTTGCCGAAGCGAAAAACGTGAGAGTCGGCGGCAACACGGTGTATGTTTTCGACACTAGTGCGGATGAACTGCGAGCCGTCCCGCTCGGCCGTTGCGACCAAGCGCATGGCTGTACCGGCCCGTTCAGCAACCCGCCGGGGATCGACTCGGGCGACAGGGGTTGCGGGTTCGCCTACGGTGATTTCTGGTGGGACAGCGCCAGATATGACCAGGAGAACGCAAACCTGAACCCCAGCCACCCGCTCGGAGAGGATGCCGAACTTCACATGGACGCAAACGTCACGCACGGACGCCCGGCGTTCCGCTACGCATCGTCGATCAGTGTCTTCTCCACCGCCCCGAGCGGGGACCTGCTCGACGCGATCAACGCATCGGCGAGCGACGTCGACGCGGCGTTCGAGGCAACGGCGGAGGACATCTTCTCGGTCGGGCATCGCTTCATCGGCCATGGCAATCGGGACTGGAAGACAAGCACCGATGAGAACGACGTCTCGGCAGGAACGGCTGGAAGGTCAGCCGGAGCCCGAAAGTCGTGACGATCCCATGGGAGAACAGGTGGACCGGGAAGATCTTCCAGGTGCCGGTCGACATCGACCCGGGCTTGGGACCACAACGTCGGGAAGATCAGCGGCCGGGTCCGCATGCGGGAGCTGCCGGAGTAGAGGATCCTGGCCTGGTCAGAGATGGCGGCCGATGATGCTGCGCTGGAGATGCGGGAGAGGGACTTCGGGAGCTGTGCCTTCGGGGACTTCATTCGGAACGCGCGGCCGGGCCGGTTCCGGTAGTGTCCACTTTCACCGTGCGCAGGTCCGGCTGATCGGGTGTGGCCGGCAGCGCCTGATTGAGCGACTGCGCGGCGATGTGCCAGGCATGTTGCCCGAACTCCGCTGGACAGGACAGCGGGAGCGGCTCGTCCTGGTGGTCGAGCAACTGACTGATCCGGGCACACGCGTGGGCCGGTAATGCCGCTCGATGGGGAACTTGCTGCCGGGAATGCTTCCGGCCACCGCGGGTTCCGTGACGATTGTCGGGTTTCGGGGATTCTTTGACGGTTCCGGCCGATCCGTTTGTACCGGCATGTTCCTGCTGCGGGGCAGTTCCATCTGCCTGCGACATGGAATACGGGATACGGAGAACTACTCGCCGAGGCGGTCCCGTTCCTTCCGGTATCGCCTGGTGAGTTTCCTGTGTTCCCGAGCGGAGCGCTCATCGTCCTTTTCAATCTTCCGCCTCGTGCTTTGCGTGGCCCGCCAGAAGGTCGCCGCAAGGGCCGCGGCCACCAACAGTATCAGCAGAACGATCCAGACTGTATTGTCCATGCAGTTACGGTTTCCTTCAGGTTTCTTCAGTGGTTCGTTCAGAGTATCCCGCCCGAGACCGTTCAGCATACTGCACGCCGGCGTCCGCGCTTCCGAACAGGGCGTCGGCAAGGGCCTGCTTGCGAGCCCACAGTTCCTGTATGGCCGCTTCCAGCATGCCCTCGGCAATCAGGCGGTGGACGAATATGGGTCTTTTCTGGCCGATGCGGTGGGTCCGATCCATGGCCTGGCGTTCGACCACGGGGTTCCACCAGGGGTCGTACAGGATCACGGTGTCCGCGGCGGTGAGATAGAGGCCGGCGCCCCCAGCCTTCAGGCTGGCCTGGAAAACCCGAGTTTCCCCTGCCTGGAATCGCCTGACCTGTTCGTCCCGCTCTGCAGCCCCTGTACCCCAATGGAGCATGGAAAAAGACCATCCGCGCTTGGACCGCACGGATGTGGACGAAGAAATGGCCCGGGATGGATGACGCTCATGGTCTCCTGATGAAGTACGGCCCGGGTCCCAACCACTGGAATGAATACATCTTCCACACATTCTCGGGCAATCAGTATGATGCGATCTTCCTGGACGGTCTGCCGGATATTCTGTAATGTCTCCGCCATGCGGAGCATGAATAAGGAATTGTGATTGTTGCAACAACAGGCGCCGCTTTATTGACACGAACCACGTAAAACCAATGATACTGTGACTCATTGTCGTTGGGGAGTGAATTTTCCTTGAATTCTGTAACTTTTAATTCTATGCAACGAGAAACACGGGACGTCGCTCGCCTATGCGGCGGTCAGTTGGGACCCTGACGATCCGGCCGACTACCTGATGGCGGGCTGGTGGGCCTACTACCCCGATCAGCACCCGCCTGATCTGGACCCCCTCGACACGGAGGAGTACTCCATCGTCGACGGCCCGGAGATCGATCCGGACCATCCGCCCGAGGTGCCCGTCTCCGGGACCGCCTCCTATGCCGGCCTGGCTGGCGGGGTTTACGCGTATGTACCCGGCGCCACGATTGAGGAGCGCCACTTCGTGTTCGACGGATGGGAGGGACTGGCAACGCTCAGCGCGGACTTCGGGGAAGGGACGGTGAGCGGATGCATCGGTTGTGTCGGTGATCTCACTGTCCGGGCAGCCGTCGCGCCCGCCTCGCGCGGCGATGTCCAGCACGACATTTCCGACTACGAGATGCACTTACTCGAGCAGCCGTTCGGGACAGGCAATTTCGATGGCGGTGCGACCGAGGTCCGGCACCCCAATCGCGAGGTCGCCCTCTCCAGGGGCCGCTGGGGCGGCAGCTTGTCCAACAAGCCGGACGTGGCCGGCAACCCAAGGCTCGTGACCGGGTTCGGTGCGAGCTATTTCGAGGAAGCCGACGGGAGCCTCGGGAATCTGTTCGGATCGTTTGTCGGGCTGAGCGAGGATTTCCGCGACCAGTGACGGATCCGGACGTGTCCGGAGCGGTCCTAGGGACTTTCTTCGGCGGTGTCCTGCGGTCCCCGCATCGGGCAGCCTGAACGCGACCAGGAGTGGGCCAGCGGGCGGGATGGCCCGGAGCATGGGGACCTGGTCGGAATAGTAGTCAGATGGCAGGAGTCATGGCGTCGCACGGCCTCGTCAATGGCCCGCAGTCATCGCATTGCGAACGGAAGGACGTTGCCGGACATCATTTACGTTCCGAAGCCGAATATCATGCAGCCTGGGCACGAGCGGACGGAGACACCCCAGAAACCGCAGGGTAGGGAGTCAGTCAGTCGACCGGGTAATTCATTTTCCTCTACAATACAGGGGTATTCCTCCCATAATCCAGCGCAGCCTCATGAATACAGTATTCGTCTCACTGTGGCAGAGTTGTCCCTTAATGAAATCAACCAGGGCCAAGTGTCGGAAGGATTCAGCCGCCCAGCTCACTCCAATCCCTCAGGACGAAGGCGTCGCCCTGAAAATGGAATTCGCGGGGGGTGTCGTTCAATCTTCTCGAGGGTCCCAGTCGACCGATGTATAGTCTACCCCGGAGGACATGCTCGCGGGCGTACATCAGCCAGATGGCGAAGAAGGGCAGATGGGCGGGAATATAAGAAAATGAACCAGTAGAGGTGTATACCCTTATTAAAACAGCGGGGATCCGTCCACGGGGTGTTTCCTTAAGGATATTAACAATCCTTCTCCTCTCCCTAGGCGTAGGTCTTGCCGCAGCTACAGGTCTGAACTACCTCAAGTTCGAGCGTATCCTAAACGAGGCTGCCGCGGCCCGTTACGATCCAGTCCTACGGGAAATGAATCGAACGATATCTGCCAGTCTCAGGGAGGGGTTGACGCTTGCATCGACCCGTACAACCCAAGATCTGATTGACAGGTCGGTAGCCCAGTTTGATGGGGCGTTCGATGTGGTCATCCGTGATGCCGACGGTTCCGTGCTATTCCTAACCGAAGAGCGAGATAGTCAGTTGGATGTTGCACCCTTTGCCGTAAGTATCGAGCCCGGCGAAATCCTGCATGATTTTTCCAGTCCAGGTCGGTTCGTCCGGCACATGTCCATCCATCAGGGCAGAACGAATGTCGGAACGCTTTCGCTTTCCCATTCGTCTGATGCAGTGATGGCGGAGATTCCAAGCATGATGGAGGAAATGAAGCGCGTTACACTGATTGCCATTGTGTTGGTCCTGCCATTCATGATCATTTTTGTTGTCCTGATCGTGGGGCGGATGGAGGGTCGGTTCCACGAGCGTCTGGTGGCTATCGGGGATGTCGAGCGGTTCAGGGCCTCCGATCCCCTGGCAAAATCGATTTCCGACATCAGGACGTTGGCCGAAAGAAAAGAATAAGGAGTCTGAAATATGGGAGTCGGAAAGACATCATTCGCGGTTTTTCTTGCCATGATCGTATTGCCGTTCTTGTTCTTGGGATTCATGTCAACCAAGATACTGGAACCCCGAGCCTTGGCACAGTTCGAACTCCAGACAATATCCGCCACCACCGGTGTTCAGCAGCGCATTGACTATACTGTTTCGGTTTTTGGCAGTGTCAATGCGCTCCGGGATGTGGAACCGGTTCTTGACAATGCCCGCGTATCCGCCCCGGGCATAGATTTTCTCGCCATGACAGACGGGGATGGAAACATTCTCCATGTCTCGGCAGAAAACCCGAATGCGGTCCCCGAAAGCCTGGAGTCCATGATTGTTGAGCGGTCCAGTGCCACAGACAGTGCGGTCGCCGGGATATTCAGGAGCGTTACGGGACTCGATCTATCATCGGGCATTATGGGCGGGATCGGTGATATTTTCATTACCTCGCTCCCCTTGGGTGGAGAGGATATGTCAGTAGGCACCCTTTATGTCGGTATCGACACTGGCGCCCTTGATGCACTAAAAAGGGATGTATGGATGGACACGGGCGTCATCATCCTTGCCTGCCTGATGTTCGCGGTAGAACTTCTTGTTCTGGTAGTTGGCGTCTATATCATTCGACCCGCATGGGCCATGGAATTCCTGACCGCCCGTCTTGGAGAGATGGATCTCAGGTTCACGGTGAAAAGTTTTGGTGCAGGGACCGCCAAGCGAATTATGGACACACTGAATGAAGCAGTTCTTGGCGCGGCCCGCGCCTTGCAGGGAGTATCGAACTCCATAAACAATGTCATGCTTCCGGATTCGGGATTACCCCGCCGCCTGAACATTCCAATGGTCGCCGCCGTCCGTCTTCCGCTTTTCCTGTTTTTCTTATCGGAGGCATTGCTGCGCCCGACTCTCCCGAATTTCCTTGGCTCTTTCACCCCGGTTGGCAGTGGCAGAGATTTCATGACGGGAGTTATTATGGCGGGCTTCATGGCCGCGTCTCTGTTCACGGTGTTGATTGGTTCCGTTCTTTCGGAAAGGTCTGGTGGCCCACGTAGGGTGTTTATGCTGGGGGCGCTATGTTCTGGATTGGGGTTGTTCGGTCACCTGATAGCGCAGGATTTCACTTCGATACTCCTGCTGAGGATGCTTACCGGGTTCGGTTATGGTCTGGTCTATGCCGCCGGACAGGTCCATATCGCCGCCCATGCGGATCCATCTCGCCGGACCACCGGATTTTCCCTGTTTTTGGCCGTGATCGTTGCTGCCGAAATCTGTGGCCCGGCCATAGGAGGCATAGTGGTGGATAGATTCGGTCAGGACAAAGTGTTCATGGCAGCGGTTTTCGTGGTCGTGCTGGCGGGGGTCATGTGCTTTCTTCTCGTTCCCGCCTTGCGTCCCGATGTAACCAGCAGGGATGGCGTTCCAGAAGATTCATCCACTGGCAGTGTAACAGGAGACAGGTCCGTTCTCTCCTTTGCGAGACAATGGAAGATAGTCCGCGAAATTCTGTCCAACCAGCGATTTGCCATGATGATACTGTGCTTCTCCATCCCCGCCAAGGCGTTGCTGACGGGTGGTCTGTTTCTCCTGGTGCCCCTGACGGTGTTCGCGGCTGGTGGAGGCGCTTCCGCAAGCGCCCGGGTGATAATGGGATATGGCATTGCAATCCTGCTGCTGGTTCCGCTGCTGGCGCCTCTTGCAGATCGCTGGAAAAGATTCGGAACCTGGATGGCTCTGGGAGGATTGGTCGCCGGTGTGGGATTCGTCATTCCCCATATCTGGAATGTATTCAGTGATGCTGGTTTTCTGGTGCTCTTTGTGTGTACGCTTTTTTTCGGTCTCGGACAGACCCTATCCATCCCTACCCAGATGAGCTTTCTTCTCCAGGGTGCCGCCGATCAGGTTGAACGGTTTGGTGCTGGTACGGTCCTCGGACTGTTCCGGTTCATCGAGAGGTTCGGGTCCTTTGCCGGCCCTGTCATAGCAGGTGGGCTGCTTCTTCTGTATCCACCGGATATCGCCTTGATGTGGATGGGAATGGGGTCGATGGTCTTGGCAGCAACCGGTCTGGCTTGGCTTCTTGCCGTCGGCCAGCAGGACGAAAGTGAGGTGATCAATGAACTGCTGGTTGCAACCTAAATCGCTGTTCGCCGCTGCTATGGTAGTGGCCATGGTCCTTTCCCCCGTTTCAGTCTTGGCACAGGGACCGAAAACCGTTTTTATGGTTCTCTGGCGTGGTGAGACCGAGGTCGAGCAAGGCTTCCGCGCACACTTCGAGGAGGCCGGCCTTCCCCTCGACATTATTGTCAGGTCCATCAATCGGGACAGGTCGAAAATACCGGAGATCCTTGAGGAAATCGAGGAGGTGGATCCCGATCTGGTCTATTCTTGGGGAACATCTGTCACACTTGGAATTGCCGGCAAGCATCCGGACCTGATGGACAATCCCGATGATTGGCCGGCCGGGGTAACCGATAGGCCGGTGGTATTCACCATGGTTTCCCAGCCGGTCAGGTCGAGAATCATAAAACGGTTCGGTCCTACGGGTCGCAATGTTACCGGAGTGAGTCATATCGTTCCGCTCGAAACCCAGTTTGAGGCCATGCAGGCGTACATGCCGATCAATCGAATTGCAGTCATCTTCACGCCTACGGAGCCAAATTCCGTTTTGGCGGTGGAGCAGTTGAGGAAAATTGGCGAGGGGCTGAATGTCCGGGTGGACCGCTTCCCGGTTCCGCTGGACTCAGAGGGTCATCCGGACCCCGCTGCACTTCCCAATCTTGTCATTAAGGCTGCCTCACGCGGTCCCCAGGTCCTCTATCTCGGACCGGACAGTTTCATTGGTCAATACACTAAAGAACTGACACAGATGGCGAATTCCCGTCGCCTTCCATCCTTCGCCTCGGTTGAACTCATGCTGTCGAATTCGGATGCACTTTTCGGTCTCGTAGCCCCTTATGACCGGGTGGGGCGATTCACCGCCTCGAAAGTCGAAAAAATTCTGTTCGGAGGCGAGGATGTGGGGGATGTCCCGGTGGAAGTGCTGCCGGAGTTTTCCTATCTCATCCGGGCCGATGTCGCTCGAGAACTCAAGATATTCCCGAGACTATCTCTAATGGATTATGCCAGGATCATCGACCCATGATTCCATCAGGAGGCTGACATGAAGGCGGACGAATTCCGAAGACAGGCATCCTTGATTATCGCTAGGAAGATGGGGTTGGGAGATGTCTCCATCCGAATTGCCGATAGCAGGGACATTCCATCTCTCGTCGATATCAATTCTCGCTCCTTGGAGTATCTGGGCAGGGCCGGCCTTTTAATGGAAATGAAAGAGGAGTTCTTCCGGGATATGATTGATGGAGGCATCGTGATCCTTCTCGAAAGGGATAAAATTCCGGTAGGGTACAGTTCGGCCATTCCCGCCGACTCAGACCGACCGGATTTCCTTGATTCAAATAACCCTGACGGTGTGGGGCTTCTGTTCGGTTCGGCCATTGAAATGGGTCTTCACGGAAAAGGATGGCATCGATGGCTTATCAACCTGCGTCTGGAAATATTTCACCAGTCGGGATTTGGAGAAATTCAATGCACAGTTTCTCCCTTCAACACTCCTTCGCTCATCAATCTTTTAAGGTGTGGTTTCTGTGTTGTCGCTCTAAAGACCATCCTTGATGATCACCAGCGGTTCATCGTGTGTTCCCGGCCAGGCTCCGCAAGACCGGAAGTGAGAAATCTTTTGTCTCCCATATTGATCGATGTTTCCAGTAACCTAAACGAACACAAGAAGCTTCTTGACAGTGGGTATGAGGGAGTGGCTCTGAAATATTCGAAAAATGGCCGGAAAAAAGCAGTTTCAATGATGTATCAGAAACGAACCGACTGGGAGAATTTCGGAAAAGTGTCCAATAAGCGACGAGAGGGGTGACTGTTATGAGGTTCCGTCCAGACGGAAGGCTCAGTCTCCGTTACAGTATAATCCTGATCGCCGGGTCCGCCCTCATGTTTGTCTCTATCGTTTTAATTGCCTATTCGGAGATTCACAGCGCCGCCCGTATACATCAGATTCGCACTGCCTCTCTCAAGGCTCAGGCCGATCTGGTCCAAACAATGCTGGAACTCCACCATGAAAGGCTCGGAGTACTGGCACGTCGCATGGTTTCTGATCCGGATCTGGATTCGGCCATTGGCGAAACAGTGGGAAATGATCTGGAGAAATTCCTTGATCTTGCCCGCGCCGACCGCCCAATGGCCTTGGCGGTTGTTTCCCAATCGGGTGAGATTCTGGCAGATTCAATCGCAAGATCGGTATTCATCGACAAATCAATTTTCTCCGACCGGACCGTGCATTCGGATGGTTCCGACATCGTGGTTACGCCGGATGGAAAGCCGGTGATGCGGTACTCAACCCCGGTGCGCCGGGGAGACGATATTGTAGCGGGTGTCCGGATAGTTTCACCCCTGGAGACCATAACGGAAGAATTTTTCCCTGGACTCGACGGCCTTGCTTTCCGTTCTCCATCGGGCTTGATCGAGTCACTGTATGGATATGCTCCGGAAGTAAAGTCAGTTCCTTCCGCCACCCGGACAAAAGCCTTTCACCAGACATCCGGAAAATCTCTGGAAGGAGTCTTCCTTCCTCTTGATTTTGGTGATCGGTCAAGTGTTGGTGACCTTGTCCTTCTGAAGGATATAACTGGTACCGTCCGGCGTGAGAATATCATTTCTAGAATGATGTTCGTCGCCATTTTCGTGGTTATCGCGATCACGCTGGGCATGCTGGTCAGGGCACTGAGAATCGAGCTTCGTCCCCTTGGGACGGTTATCCATGCCCTTGAAACGATGTCACGGGGCGAGACGGTTGTCAAAGACCGGGATATGGGCAGTCCGTCCATCTCGTCTCCGTCAGCCTCAGCTATCCCTGCACACCGTCATGAAATTGGCATCCTTCTCAAGGCAGTAGAAAGCTTCAGGGCCAGCATCGATACCCAAAATACACTGATCGCGATGCGGGAACAGCTTGACAACGCTTGGCGCATCCAGCAGTCCCTGCTGCCGTCAAATTTCGACGTTACGCCCGGTCTTGATACATTCGGAACCATGAGGCCCGCGCTTGATGTCGCCGGCGACTTTTTCGATGTTTTTTCCCTTGAAGACGGTCGTATTGCTGTCTTGATTGCCGATGTGTCCTGCAAGGGGCTGGCACCCGCACTGTTCGCAGCCCAAGCCAGTGCGGTCCTTCGCACCCAGTCCAGCCATAACAGCGATCCCGAGACCGCTATCCGCCTGACCAACGAGGCTCTCTGTGATCGCAACCCGGAGGACATGTTCCTGACTTGCGTCCTAGCCTTCATTACTCCAGAAAACGGGGCGGTGTCATTAGTCAACGCGGGTCACTGTCATCCGGTCGTTGTCCGCAGGGGCGGTTCGGTAGAACAGGTCGCTGACGGACTGGACCCCGACCCCATTCTTGGAATTGTCTCTGGGCTGTCCTGGAACTGCCATCGGTTCGACTTGGAAGTGGGGGACAGGCTTATTCTTTACAGCGACGGCTTTGTCGAAGCATGTAACCGGAACAGGGAGGAAAGGGTGATTGACATGTTCTCCGGTGCCTGTTCTGAAGTCGACGCTCCAAGTGAAGGAATATCGACCCGCTTATTCGAAAAAATCGATAAATTCGCCGATGGGGCACCCCAGGCGGATGACATCACCATAGTCATGGTCCGCAGACTTTCCAATCCTGAAAAATAATTTTTCACCTGTTTGGGTTTCGCAAAACCCATGTTCTGTCTGATCCATACTTCAATGGTAACTACTCACCCCTTATTTGCCCCATATCCCATCTGTAGGTTGACAGTATAGAATATTTTCCCTATCGTTCGGGTTTCGGACCACGAGACGAACCCGCACACAGATGGGGAACCGCTATTTCGGCTCCAAGGGAGCTTCGGGGCTGTGCCAGCCTCTGATCGCCCTGATGCCGCCGCACTCGGTGTATATCGAAACCCACCTTGGCGGTGGGGCGATCATGAAGCGCAAGCCGGGGGCCCTGCGGAACATCGGCATAGACTGCAACGCCAGGGCGCTGGAAGGATTCCAGTGCGACTATCCGGTGGAACTGGTGCATGGCTGCTGTCACCGGTATCTCCGGACGTTTCCGTTTGACGGCACGGAACTGGTCTACTGCGACCCGCCGTATCTGCAAAGTACGCGCAAGTCGGGCCGCCGCTACCGGCACGACTACAGGAACAGCGACCACGAGGGCTTGCTGGCGCTGATCCGCGGCCTTCCCTGCTCGGTGATGATCTCGGGGTATCCTTCGCGGATGTACGACGACTGGCTGGGGGATTGGGGCAGCGTGTCGCTTCAGGTGATGAACCAGGCGGGTGTGGTGACGGAGAAGGTGTGGTTCAACTTCACGCCGGACCGGGTTCACTGGCCGCGTTATGCGGGCCGGAACTTCACCCATCGCCAGGCGGTGAAGCGCAAGGCCCAGAGTTGGGGCCGGCGCTACCGGGGGATGCCGCATGGGGAACGCCTGGCGGTGCTGTCGGCGATGATGGCGGTGGAGGCGGAGGAGGCCGTGGAGGCGAGGGAGGAGTGAATCCATGGGGACGGTGAACCGGGTTGCGCTGCGCGAGGAGTTCGATGCGCACCGGGAGAGTTTCCGGTCACTGTGCAGGGAGGGCAAGGTCAGCGCGGAATGCGAGGTGCTGTTCAACGCCCTGTTGATGCTGATGGAGTTGATGATGGCGGTGTTCATGGAAAAGACCACCCGCAAGACGCCGGTGAACGCGAGCCTGCCGCCGTCCCGTGAGGGGAAGGATGAGACCGCGGCACGCCCCGGGAGCCGTGGCAGGGGACCGGAGCAGCCGCACTGGGAAACGGGCCATACCCGTCTGGTGAGTGAAACCGGGGTATCCCCGGTGACGGAATGTTCGGCCTGCGGCAGGAACCTGGTGCGGGTACGGTGCGAGGGCCATGAGCGTCGCACCCTGGTGGACATCGTGTTCGAGACCCGGGAATACCACGTGGATGCCGAGATCAAGACCTGTCCGCGCTGCCATGCCGAGAACCGGGGCGCCTTTCCGGACGGCCTGCCGGGTCCGCTGCAGTACGGACACGGCATCATCGCGTTCGCCGCCCACCTGATGGTGGCGCAGATGGTGCCGCTGAAGCGTGTGGTCCAGACCATGAAGGCGATGACGGGACGGGCCATTGCCGAGGCGACCCTGCTGGCCTGGCTGCTGCGCCTGCACGATGCCCTGGCGGACTGGGAGGCTGCCGCCGTCGAGTGCCTGCTGGCCGCGCCGGCGCTGCATGTGGACGAGACCTCGATCCGCATCGACCGCAAGAACCACTGGCTGCACGACTGCAGCGCCGGAGACCTCACCCTGAAGTTCTGCCACCCCAAGCGGGGCGGCGAGGCGATCCGGGACATCGGCATCATCCCCCGGTACGGCGGCGTCCTGGTCCATGACCGCTGGGCCAGCTATCTTGCCTGTGACCACTGCGACCACGCCCTGTGCGGCGGCCACCTCCTGCGGGATCTGCAGTTCCTCATCGACGCCCATGATCCGGCCTGGGCGAGGCGGATGAAGAAACTGCTCCGGGACGCCGCCCGCAAGGTCAGGGAAAGCCCGGACAAGGTGCTGTCCGCAAAAGAATGCGCCGCCCTGCAAAAGCGCTACCGGACCATCCTGACCCAGGGGAAGAAGGAACTCCCGGCAACCCCTGTGCGCACCGGCGGGAAAAAGCGCGGGCGCATCGCGAAATCCGACGCGGAGAACCTGTGGGAGGCCATGGGAAAGCATGAAACCGAAGTCCTGCGGTTCGCCAGGGACCCCGCGGTCAGCTTCACCAACAACCTGTCCGAAAGGAACCTCCGGATGGCCAAGGTCAAGCAGAAAGTGTCCGGCTGTTTCCGTACATACAAATACGCCGTCGCATGGTGCCGGGTCTCAAGCTATCTGCTGTCCATGTCCTATCAGGGTTACAATCCTCTTGCCGCCATCGAGATCGCTCTCAAGGGAAAGGCCGCCCACATGCTCAAGACACCTGAATGACCTTCAGGTGCTCCACAGGGGGCTAGTAGTTACCTTCAATGGAAGGTTTTTCATCTATGTTTGCTGATCGACTGAAGTTTTCAGAAATCAAGTTCGGGACCGAAATTGTTCCAATCATCCATCCCAGAGTCTTTCCGGTTCTGTTTCGTGACCTTCAATCGGTATGGGCTGACGATTTATAAGGGAATTATATAGATCAGTTGGCAAGGTGATAAACCAGCCTTCATGAGCGCACGAACCACGTACCGGGGCGTCACCTATCGCCTGTACCCCCACAGTCAATGGAAGCACGACATGCTTTCAAGGCTGGCAGGGGCGTGCCGGTTCGTGTGGAATGAAGCCATCGCCCACAATCAGCAGCAATTGGAAATCGCCCGCCTGCTGGCGCAATTTCCGGCTACTGACGGGTTGGTTCCACCCGCAAGCACAACTTTCTTCTCCATGGGAAAGTGGTTCACTTCCCTGCGCAACGGCAAGACGCGTTCGTCCAGGGGCAGGCAGGAGACCTGGTTGCAGGATCTGCCTTTCGGCATCGTCCGGTACTCCCTCAAGCACCAGGCGGAAGCCTGGAAGAAGGGGTTCAAGGGCGACGGATTTCCCAAGTACAAGTCCCGCCTCGGGAACGACAGTTTCACGATTCCCGAGAAGTTCAGGCTGACGCCCGGCACCCTGTATATTCCCAGGCTCGGCCACTTCAGACTGTCGCGGAAGGGAGGCGCCCCGTACCTTGACCGTCCGGGCTGTGAGCCCAGGAGCGTAACGGTCAAGCGTTTTCTTGGGAAATGGTACGCTGTGGTCACCTATGAAGTGCCGGATGTGCGCGAGGACAACGGCCGCTCCATCGGCATGGACATGAACGTGGGCCAGGTGGCTACCAGTGAAGGGGATATCCACTTCATGCCCGACACCTCCCGGCTGGAGGCCCGCAAGGGTCGATACCAGCGGATGATGGCGCGGAGACAGAAGGGATCGAACCGAAGGGCCAGGGCCCGTCATTCATGCGCGAAGACGCAGCGCGGGATCGCTGCTGTTCGTGCCAACTGGCAGCATCGGGTCAGCCGTGAGGTCGCCGATATCGCCGGCACGGTGGTCGTCGAGGCCCTCAACGTAAGGGGCATGACGGCTTCCGCCAGGGGAACCAGGGAGCAACCCGGGAAGAGTGTATCCGCCAGGGCGGGGCTCAACCGGGAAGTGCTGAAGACCGGATGGACCTCTTTCAGGATGAAACTTGAATACAAGGCTTCACGGGTCGTATCCGTGGACCCTGCCTATACATCGCAGAAGTGCCACGCGTGCGGTTCTGTGGACAAGGCCAATCGCAAGACGCAATCGGAATTTGAGTGCGTTCATTGCGGGCACCAAGGCAATGCGGATGTAAACGCCGCATTGAATATTCTGGCCTCCGGGATTGGGGCGTCTGGGCGGGGAGAAGCGTTGGGTTTGCCCACTTCCACGATCCGTCAAAATGTATCTGGCCGGTTGACTGCCTGACGTATGTCAACTGATCTATATAATTCCCATTTATAAGTCTTGAAGCTTAGCCGAAATACATATCCTGATTTCGTGCCTTGATATACGTGCCGTTTGTCCGATACAGTGTGCGCTAGTTACTGGAACCGTCCTGGGTATCCCATTGGCAAGGTTGTTGCGACCTCGTTGTGTCAGGTTTTGGCCCGACTGGCCGGAACACGGCTGAATAATATAACCCCAACCCCATCATGATCTTGCTTTCCGAATTCCGTCAGCATTCCAGAGTTGCGCAGGCGGAGAGCATTTGTCATCCCGTTCCGTCAGGAAGCCCTCCTATCCGGGGTGCCGGCAATCCACTCCCGGGCGCCATGGGGAAGTAGCAGATGTTTTTCGGTTTCGTATTCCGCGTTGCGTTGCTCCTGGTGCCGATCATCATCGCGTTTCTCGGCGCCATGTTTCTGCTCAATCGGACCTGCAGGGAACTGAAGCTGATGGGGCAGATCATGGATAACATCTCCACGGCGAAACAGAAGGATGTCACGGTGCTCAAGGGGGCGGACATCAAGCACCCGATCTACCGCAGGTTCGTCGCCGCGGTGCTGGCGACCTACAAGGACATGGACACCACGGTCGACAGGGCCAGGGAACTGGACGAGGGCAAGGGGACATGAGTGTGAGCACGAACCGGGCAGCGAAGCAGGGTTCGGTCGGCGTGCAGGTTTCGGCCCAGCAAAGAGGGCTCTTTCTCCGGCTTCTGGTATTGGGCGGAGTCATCATGTTGGTCAGTCAGATTGTCATATCCTGGATCGCCCTGCAGGGATTCGAGGATGACCTCAAGCCCGAACTGAACCGCAAGGCCATCGCTGTGGGCCGGGCCCTGACCTCCGAATTGTCCTATGCCATCAACGATCTCGGCATACCGCCGAGTGAGCTGGTCGGGGTCGACGAGTACTTCAGACATATCCTGGATGCCAATACGGACATCCAGTTCCTCGCCCTGGTGGACGGATCTTCCCGGGTCATGTACGAGCGCAACCTGCCGCAGGATCTTCGGGGCCGGCTCAAGGAAAACGCCTACGACCCGCGTGCGCCCGCGCAGGCGTACTGGACAGGGAATATCGGCAAGTATATCGACAGCGGGTTCCCCATCTATTCGAACGGCAACCTGAACGCCACCCTGCATGTGGGGGTCAGTGGAGACAACGTCCGGCGGCAGCTCGCCACGGTACTCTATGAGATCATCGCCGTCGGCACGGAGCACTGCCTGGTCATGTCGCCGCTCTATGCCAGCATGCAGCAGATCATCTATGGCTATCGCAACCAGACCGAGATCCCGGTCGCGATCAGCATATACCGCTTCGTGGACCGGATCGGCCTGGTGGTCGGAACCTTACTGGTTGCCTTGCTGGTGCAAAAGATCTCCAATTCTGCTTCGATGGGGACCATTGGTGGCGTGGTCATACTCGCCATAGTACTGACCCTGGTGGTCATCAATATCAACCGACGTAGAGCTCCGATCCCGGGAGGAGTCAGGACATGAGCATTCATCAGACATTGCATCAAATTGCCGCCGGGCTGCTGGCCATCCTGCTGGCGGCGCCGGCTCCGGGTTATGCCCAGGGAACGGGCGGCGGGGAAAATGGCCGGCCCCATAGGATTTTCGCGGTGGTCTGGCGCGGGGAAACCGAGGTGGAGGCAGGGTTCAGGGACTATCTGAACCAACGGGGAATTCCCTATGAACTGACTGTGCGAAATCTTGAACTTGACCGGGCAAACGCCCCGCCGATCGTCGAGGAGATTCGGCGTACAAAGCCGGACCTGGTCTATACATGGGGCACAGGCACCACCCTGAGTATTGTTGGTGATTTGAATACGGACACGCCGGACAAGTTCATACGCGATATCCCCGCCATCTTCGTGATGGTGGCGTATCCCCAGGTGGCCAACATCATCAAGAGCTATGAAAATACCGGCCGGATGGTCTCGGGGGTCTCCTTTCTCGCCCCGCTGGATGTGCAGCTCAACGTCATACGGGCCTATCGTCCCTTCCGGAAACTGGCCGCCATCTACGACAAGACCGCCAGGAATTCCAGGATCAATATCGAACAGCTTCAGGAAGCCGTGCCAAAATCGGGCATGGAATTCCTGCCGGTGCCGGTTCCCCTGAACGAGGGCGGGAAACCGGATCCGGCCACATTGCCGGACCTGATCCGTCAGGTGAAGTCCGAGGGGGCAGACGTGCTCTACATCGGTCCGGATTCATTCCTTGCCCGGCACGGAACCACATACACCAGGACCGCGGTCGAATCGGGCCTGCCGGTTTTTGCATCTAATGAGGTCACCCTGAAGAGTTCCCACAGCATGTTCGGCTTGGTATCAGAATACTATACACTTGGCAAGCTGGCGGGCCTGCAGGCGGAAAAAATCCTGGTGGACGGAATCAACCCGAGAAACCTGCCAATCGCCCGTCTCAGCCGCTTTAAGCTATGGGTCAACATTGACGTCGCGAAGGCCTTGGGGGTCTATCCCCCCATGAACATGATATCCATCGCCGACTTCAAGGACAGCGGTCTGCAATAAACGGCTGTCCGGGATTGATCTGCTGAACCATGCTGCTCCGTAACTGAATAAGTTTGGGAATTATAAAGATGAGTTGACAACCCAGGCCACCAACCTCAAGTTCATATGTTGACGGGTCGGGGAAGTGGATAACTCCAACGCTTCTCGCCGTCCAGACGCCCCAATCCCGAGGGCCACAATATTCAAGGCGGCGTTGACGTCCGCATTGACCTCATGTCCGCAGGCCACACAGCCGTATTCGGACTGTGACCTGCGGCTTGCCTTGCTCACATGGCCGCACCTGCTGCACCGCTGCGACGTGTGCGCAGGGTTCACCTCCAGCAAGGTGCAGGCCTTGTATTCAATCTTCTCCCGAAGGCCGCTCCAGCCGGTCTTCCGAATCTCCCGGTTCAGCCCGGACTTCGCTTTCACGTTCGTGCCCGGCGCCTCCGCCGTCCCCCTGGCGGATTTCGTCATGGCGGCCGTCTTCAGGGCTTCCACCACAACCGTCCCCGCCGTGTCCGCCAGGGTACGGCTGACATGATGCTGCCAGTTGGCCCGTACGGCGGTAATCCTCCTGTCCGTCCTCGCCCGCAAATGCCTGGCCCTGGCCCGGCGGCCGGAGCCCTTCTGCCTGCGGGCCATCATGCGCTGATACCGGTTCTTCCTCGCCTCAAGACGGGACGTATCCGGCATCCGCAGGATGTCCCCGGTGCTCACCGCAACCTGGCCGACATTCATGTCCACACCCAGGATCAGGCCATTGTCCGCCTTGTGCTCCTCCACCGCATAGCAGATCGTGCATTGCCATCGCCCGAGGGATCGCTTGATGGTCGCCCTGAGCGGCCTGCAGTCCGCGTAGGGATTGCCTCCCTTGCGCGAAAGCGTCACCCAGCCTGTCTTGGGGACAAACAGGGAATCTCCTGCAAGCCTCACGTTCTCCGGGATCGTGAAACTGTCATCGCCCAGCCTGCCCTTGAACCTGGGGCGGCCTCCCTTGCCCTTGAAAAACCTGCTCCAGGCATCCGCCTGGTGCTTGAGCGTGTATCTGACGGGCGCGAACGGCGCGTCCGAAAGCCATGCCGTATGGCGCCGCAGTTTCGTGAATTCCCTGCCCAGGGAGAAGAACGAGGGATGGACCGGCTTCATCAGGGCTCTCAGTTCCGCCATCTGCGAATCCGTCCAGTCCAGGGGAATGTGCGCTTCCGCCTGCAGTGCCTCCCTGTATTGCCGTTCGTTTTCGGCGAGCGCCCAGTTCCACACATACCGGCACGCACCCGCGGTCTGCGTCAGCAGGTCGTGCTTCCGCCTTGACCTGGGGTGAAGGCGGAATACAACGGTACGATAGGTGGTCTGGGTGTTCATGGCCAAGGGCATGTCATATCGTCAATTGATCTTTATAAGTCCCAAAAAAAGAATCTTGCAGAAAAACCTCGCTCTATATTCATGGTCCGAAGAGTGGACGTTTCTCTGGTGAACTTCCCGAAAAAATGTAAACGATTCAATCCCAACCCTGCACCCCTGGCTCATGTTGGAACCGAATACCCGTGCAGGCTGGGTATTCCACGGCAAAGTTGCCACCCATTCCACGCTGAAAGTTGCCACCGATTCCACGGCAAAGTTGCCACTCATTCCACGGTGAAAGTTGCCACTTTCACCAAGGCATACACTCCCATCGGAGCCGAACGACGCATGATTGACAACCCGGTATGGTGCCCGCCTTTTCAACGAGGAGGCGCCCATGCCACACAAGAGTCTATCCATGCGAAAAATCAAGGAAATCCTGAGGCTGAACCAGCAAGGGTTGAGCAACCGGGAAATCGGCAGGATCTGCAGGATCAGCCACACCACGGTCAGCAACTATCTGTTGCGGCTGGACCAGGAGGGGCTTTCGTGGCCACTTCCGGATAATCTGAACGACGCCGATCTCGAGCGGCGCCTGTTTCCACCGCCGGAGCCCCGGCGGCTGGCCAGGAAGCGGGGGGTCCCGGACTGGGTGTACATCCACAAGGAGCTCCGTCGCAAGGGCGTGACCCTGCAACTGCTGTGGGACGAGTACCGGGAGGGGAACCCCGAGGGATACGAGTATTCCTGGTTCTGCCGGCACTACCGCAAGTGGGCCGGCAAGCTGGATCTGGTGATGCGGCAGGACCACAAGGCGGGTGAGAAGCTGTTCGTGGACTACGCCGGCATGACGGTGGGGATCATCGACCCGTCCACGGGGGAGGAGCGCCAGGCCCAGCTCTTCGTGGCGGCGCTGGGTGCGTCGGGCTACACCTATGCCGAGGTCACCTGGACCCAGGGACTGGAAGACTGGATCACGTCCCACCAGAACTGCTTCTCCTGGATGGGTGGCTGTCCCGAGATTGTCGTGCCCGACAACCTGCGGTCCGCGGTGGTGAAGGCCCACCGGTACGAGCCCGACATCAACCCCACCTACCAGGAAATGGCGGAGCACCATGACCTGGCTGTGGTGCCTGCGCGCGTCCGGCGCCCGCGGGAGAAGGCTAAAGCGGAATTGAGCGTGCTTTTGGCAGAGCGCTGGATCCTCGCGGCCCTGCGCAACCGGCGGTTCTTCTCCCTGCGGGAGGTCAACATCGAGATCGGGCAGCTGCTGGAGAAACTCAACAACAAGCCGTTCCAGAAGCTCCCCGGCAGCCGCCGGGAACTCTTCGAGGAGATCGACAGGCCGGCCCTGAAACCACTGCCCCGGGAGCCCTACGAGTTCGCCGAGTGGAAGAAGGTCCGCGTCCACAGCACGGACTATCACGTCGAGTTCGACAAGCACTGGTACTCCGTTCCCTGCGCACTCGTCGGGATCGAGATCGAACTCCGGGCCACCCGCAACACCATCGAATGCCTCCACAAGGGCCAGCGGGTCGCGAGCCACCGGCGCTCCTGGCTGCGGGGCAGGCACACCACTGCCTCGGAACACATGCCAGAGAAGCACCGCAAGGTGGGGGAATGGTCCCCGGAGCGCATCGTCGCATGGGCCGGAAAGGCTGGCCCTGACACCGCGGCGCTGGTGAAGAAGATGATGGCTTCGCGCCAACATCCCCAGCAGGCCTTCCGCGCCTGCCTCGGCATCATGCGCCTCGGCCAGTCCTACGGCAACGAGCGGCTCAACGCCGCCTGCAAACGGGCCCTGTACCTGAAGACCCTCAAGTACCGGAGCGTCGAGGCGATCCTCAAGAACGGACTCGACCGGAAAAAACCGGAGCCCGCCCAGGAGTCCATCCTTCCGGATGACCATGGGAATGTCCGTAACGCCAAAATCCTGACTATGCCGCGTCCGCGCCCGAATCCCCCGTCCCCGCTGATTCTCCGGCTCGCATTGTCGGCATAATCAAAGTGCCTGGAGAAAGGCCATCAGCGCATCCGGCGGTTTGTATCGGCCGGATGGGACTTCGGCAGGCTTGGTTCGGTCCATCGCTTTTTCCTTGAGTTTGAGATCGGCGTGCAGATAGATTTGTGTGGTTTCGATGGACTCATGACCAAGCCACAGGGCGATCACGGCGCAATCGACGCCAGACTGCAACAAGGACATGGCCGCACTGTGACGTAGCACATGGGGGGTAACGCGCTTCTCCTTCAGGGACGGATGTGTTGCTGACGCGGAGATGGCATACTTGCGCACTATCCGTTCGACCGCATCGCGGCTGAGCGACCCTCCCCGGTTGCTGACAAACACGGGATCCCCGTCGTTGCCGGACCGTTCATTGAGCCAGACACCCAATGCATCGGCACTGTCTTTTCGTAGTGGCGTCAGTCGCTCCTTGCGACCCTTCCCCATGCACCGGACGTGTGCCCCGGTGCCGAGCACGACATCACCGCGAGACAGACCAGTGAGCTCCGAGACCCTGAGGCCGGTTTGCAGTGCAACAACGAGTAGCGTGCGGTCACGCCGCCCGAGCCATGTGGTGGTATCGGGCGCCGACAACAGCGCTGCCGTTTCCTCCGGGTTGAGATAGGTGACTGTTCTCTTCTCGAACTTCTTGACCGGGATGGACAGGACCCGCTGACAGTGATGGACGAACTGCGGTTCCTGTAAGGAGGTAAACCTGAAGAACGACCGGATGGCCGCAAGACGCGTGTTACGGCTGCGGACGCAGTTGCCGCGCTCGGTTTCCAGGTATGCGAGGAAGTCCCCGATCAGGGTCGCATCAAGGTCCTCGAGACGCATGTCCGTGGGGCACAGGCCGAGCCGGCCGGAAGCGTAGTTCAGCAGCAGACGGAACGTGTCGCGATAGCTTGAGACCGTCTGGGTGCTGGCGTGCAGACGGCCCGCAAGATGGTCGGTGAAGAACTGCTGGACGCAGATGGCCAGAATGTTATCGTTCATGGCGAACCCCCTGCAGGCGGGTCTGTTCTGCGCGCTCGCACGCCAGGTGCATCAGTTCAGGCACAGCCTCGATATACCAGTACGTACTCGATGGAAGCCTGTGTCCCAGATATGTCGACAGCTTGATCATCTCGCGATTGGGATCGCGACCCTGGCGATACCAGCCGATGATGGTCCGAACGGCCATGGTATGGCGGAGGTCGTGAATACGGGGGCCGTGACCGCGTTTACCATCCGGACGAACCTGGCGAAGACCGATGGCATGACCGATATGGGCGAACACTTCTTGAGCGGTGTTGGCGACTGGACGTCGGCCTTGTTCGTTCAGGAAGAATGGTCCGTTCGAGGTTCCGAGGATCCGTTGGCGGGTGTTGCGGTAAGCACCAAGCCGTTCTCCGGTTGAGGTGGCCACGGGCAGCAGACGGAACCCGCCAGTCTTGGTGTTGGTGAGCCTCAACACGGCATTGTCGAGGTCGACATCGGAATCGTCGAGGTTCAACGCCTCGCCGAGCCGCATGCCGGTCACCGCGATCAACCCGAACAGGGTCGAGAATGTCCAGGCGGTCAGACCGGTCTGCGAAGGAAGTTGCTCCGCATAACGGACGATTCGAACGATCTCCGGTGGCGTGTAGATGTAAGGCTGCGGTCGTCTGTGGTTCGTTCGAACCAGATGCGCCGGCGGAACTTCGTTACGCGGATCAACTCCCTGGAGCCATTTCGCGAAGCCCCGCACATGGCTCAGGTACGCCTTCCAGGTGACGTCGCGCACCGCTTTGTTGCTTTCCCGCCATTGCAGGAACAACCTCGCTGTAATCCGTGTTGCACCCACACCATCGGTAAACTCTACGAAGCGCCATAGAACCATTGCCTCGTCGGGCGTACGGGGATGACGGAACAGCTGTCGATGATCGAGATACCGGATAAGATAATCGCGTAATGTCGTCATGCCCGTCCTCCTTTCGCCGTCGGCCAAGGCTGGACAATTGAGCGCAATGCATCAATGTCGTAGCGGGCGTAGATCATGGTTGTTGCAGTTTGCCGATGACGAAGAACGTCGCCAATCTCGTGGAAGGGTGTCCCCTGACGCAGCAGCGCGGTGGCCAGTGAGTGACGGAAAAGATAAGCGCCACAGGGTTGCCCCGAAGGCATGCTGTAACCGGCTTTCGCTACCGCGTTCTTCACTACGTTTGAGACAATCACTCCCGTTTCGAAGGGCCGCCAAGGCGCCCGAACAGTGACGAACAGGTGACGCGAACTGCCTTGTCGCCCGTGGCGGATGTAGTCCACCAGTGCTTCGCCGACATCGACCGGCAATGGCATGGGATCATGGAGATGGCCCTTGCCCCGGATCAGGATATCTCCGACGGACCAGCGGATATCATCCAGGCGGATCGCAACGACTTCTCGCGCCCGAAGGCCCATTCGTGCAGTGAGAAGCAACATCGCACGATTGCGGCGCGCCAGCACCGTATCGCCCCGCACACCATCGATAATGCGTTGAATCTCTTGCGGCCGGAGATGGACTTTTGGCTTGTTTGAATGGCGCTGCGCAGTCCGCGATATGGTCTCGGCAAGGTTGAGTCGGATCTTCCCATCCCAGTACAGAAAGCGCAGTAGATTGCGTAGTCTGGATGCCTTGGTGCGGTCGGGACAGACTCTCGGATCGCCGGCTTTCGGTGCCAGGAAATTCACCAGGTCTTCCTGTGTGATGGAATCGAGGCAAATCCTGTCGTCGCCATAACGGAAACGCATAAAGGCGTCGAACACCTTCAGGTAGTTTCTGACGGTCGTGCCGCTCAACCCACGTTGATGACATAGCCAATCGCGGTACTCGGTACGCAGATGTGCTGCATTGCCGTATTGCCTCGTCCGCTTCAGGGCGGATTCATCGATTGCACCGGTTTCAGCGAGGTATACGACGAAGCGGTTTGCAGTGGTTTTCCACAGCTGCTGGCTACTGGGAGCCACCAAGGTCGATGGCGCAAGCTCGGTGAGCTTGGCTGTCGTCGTGTCGCCCAGAGACCTGATATCGAGCCGCCGATCGGTTACTGCCGTGCAAAGTGCGCGCACCAATCGACCATAAACTCGGATCGTTTCCGAGGTGTAGCCACGTCGCTTCAGACGTTGGATGAAGCCCTCACGGCAACGCTCAAGCCAGCACCCATATTCCGTCGCATCGCAGACATTGGTTTCATTGAGAGACATTATTCGCTCCTTACTTGTTCAAGTGAAGCGAATGAGTAGGCACCACAAGGCGACCTCTGGACAATCGTATTATGCCGACAATGCGAGCCGGAGAATCAGCGGGGACGGGGGATTCGGGCGCGGACGCGGCATAGTCAGGATTTTGGCGTTACGGACATTCCCGTGATCATCCGGAAGGATGGACTCCTGGACGGGCTCCGGTTTTTTCCGGTCGAGTCCGTTCTTGAGGATCGCCTCGACGCTCCGGTACTTGAGGGTCTTCAGGTACAGGGCCCGTTTGCAGGCGGCGTTGAGCCGCTCGTTGCCGTAGGACTGGCCGAGGCGCATGATGCCGAGGCAGGCGCGGAGTAACCGGCCATTCTGAGGCGTTGTTCCACTGACGAAGTCAGGGTCTTATCGTGCGTCTTCCATTTCGAAACCGGAGACTCAAAACGATGACGCAACGCAAGAAGGTGGTCCGCACCCCCAGGCAGTGGCGACGCCTGGTAACGGAATTCGAGGCCGGGGATCAGGGGCCGAAGGAGTTTTGCCGGAAGCGGCGGCTGTCCAGCACCCAGCTCTACAAGTGGCGGAAGCGGTTCCGTGGCGAGGAGGCCGCGGCGGGCAATGGCTCTGCCGGACCGCTGGTTGAATTTATGGAATTGCCCGCGGTGTCTCCGAAGGCGGCGCCGGCGCCGACACCGGCCGCTGCCGGTGACGGCGAGTGGCGCGTGGAGCTGGACCTTGGAGGAGGCATGGTCCTTCGCCTGAGGTAGCGGGGATGTTCTTTCCGGAAGACCGTGTGCGGGTTTGGCTGTACGCCCGGCCCACGGACATGAGGAAGTCCTTCGACGGCCTGTCGGCGCTGGTCCGGAACGTGCTGAAGGAGGATCCGGCCAGCGGGCACCTGTTCGTCTTCATCAACCGCCGCCGGAGCATGATGAAGGTCCTGTACTTCGACCGGGGCGGATACTGCATCTGGTCGAAGCGCCTGGAGCGGGGCCGGTTCCATTACCGCGGGGGCGCCGACGACAAGTTGTCCCTGGACTGGACCGGCCTGAAGCTGATCCTGGAGGGGATCTCGGTGGGAAACATCCGCCGGCACAAGCGATACCGGCATTCCGCGGAGCCCCGGACGGCCACGGAAAGGGGCGCTGATGTTATAATCCAGCGCCATGTTGCAGGCCGCTTCCGCAGTCCCTGAATCCGATATCAACGCCGCGCTTCGGGCGGAGATTCTGACCCTGAAGGAGGAGCTGACGGAGCTGAGGCGGCAGGTGGCCTGGTTCAACCGCCAGCTGTTCGGGGACAAGTCCGAGAAGCGGCATCTGCCGGACCCGCCGCCGGACCAGGCGGACCTGTTGGCGTCCCTCGGCCTGAAGCCGGACGCCGCGCCCCCGCCGGCCATGGAGAAGATCAGCTACGAGCGCCGCAAGCGGGGTCCCAAGAACAGGGAGGGGGCCGTCAACGAATCGGGGCTCCGGTTCGACGAGACGGTTCCGGTGGAAACCATCGTCCTGATGCCGCCGGAAGCCGATGGGATTCCGGAGGACCGGCGTGAGGTGGTCGGGGAGAAGGTGACCCACCGTCTGGCGCAGCGTCCCGGAAGCTACGTGATCCTGAAGTACGTCCGCCCGGTGATCCGAGAGAAGGACGCCGTCGGGAAGGCGAAGCTGCACACGGCGCCGGCGCCGGCGAACGTGCTGGACCGGAGCATCGCGGACGTGAGCCTGCTGGCGGGGATGCTGGTGGACAAGTTCGTGTACCACCTTCCGCTGCATCGCCAGCACCAGCGGATGGCGGACTGCGGGGTGCAGTTGTCCCGGAGCACGCTGTCGGTGCTGGTGGGCAGGGCAATCGACCTGCTCGAGCCGATCCGGGAGGCGCAGTACCGGAGCGTGCTGGAAAGCGCCGTGGTGGGGATGGACGAGACCCCGATCAGGGCCGGGCGGCAAGCGAAGGGGAAGATGCGCCGGGGCCAGTTGTGGCCGGTGTACGGCGACAGGGACGAGATGGTGTTCAAGTATACGGAGTCCCGGGCGCACCGCCATGTGCGGGAGATCCTGGGAGACGACTTCACGGGGACGTTGCTGACGGACGGGTTCGACGGCTATACCCGGTTTGCGGAGATGATGGCCGCGGTGACCCATGCGTGTTGCTGGAGTCATGCCCGGAGGAAGTTCGAGGCGGCGCTGGATGCGGAGCCGGAGGCGGCGGATCATGCCCTGGCCCTGATCGGGCTTCTGTACGCCCACGAGAAATGGATCCGGAAGAAGGCGTTGTCCGGGGAGGCGAAGCTGGCGTACCGGACCCGCCACAGTCTGCCGGTGGCCGGGGCGTTCTGGGATTGGTGTGATCGACAGTGCCGCCGCCACGACCTGCTGCCGTCGAATCCGCTGTCGAAGGCGCTGAAGTATGCGATGGCCCGTAAGGGCCCCCTGCAGGTGTTTCTGGCGGATCCGGACGTACCGCTGGACACGAACCACGTCGAGAGGGCGGTGCGGCCGATTGCCGTGGGCCGGAAGAACTGGATGTTTTGCTGGACGGAGGTGGGAGCGCATCGGGTAGCCGTGATCCAGAGCCTGTTGGTGACCTGCAGGATGCAGGGAATCGACCCCCATGTGTACCTGGTGGACGTGCTGCAGCGGATCGGGCGGCACCCGGCGAAGGACGTGATCGACCTGACGCCCCGGGTCTGGAAGGAGAAGTTCGGGGACGATCCGCTGAAGGGCGACCTGGACAGGGTCGGGAGCACCCTGCACTGACCTGCCGTCCGCGGCTTCAATTCGCCGTCGGCCTTACACCTCGCCCTGAATGTGGATGTCCTGGTGCTTGCCCGGGAAAACCCGGTCAAGAGTATCCAGGGACGGGGACAAGGGGAAAGACGCCCCAGAATGGCCGCTTACGGCGCGGAAGGCCTGCTGGGGATGTTGGCGTGAGTCCATCATCTTCTTCACCAGCGCCGCGGTGTCAGGGCCAGCCTTTCCGGCCCATGCGACGATGCGCTCCGGGGACCATTCCCCCACCTTGCGATGCTTCTCTGGCATGTGTTCGGGGACGGTGGTGTGCCTGCCCCGCAGCCAGGAGCGCCGGTGGCTGGCGACCCGCCGGCCCTTGTGGAGGCATTCGACGGTGTTGCGGGTGACCCGGAGTTCGATCTCGATCCCGACGAGTGCGCAGGGAACGGAGTACCAGTGCCTGTCGAACTCGACGTGATAGTCCGTGCTGTGGACCCGGACCTTCTTCCACTCGGCGAACTCGTAGGGCTCCCGGGGCAGCGGTTTCAGGGCCGGCCGCCGGGGCGCCGGCGGTGGAAACAGGCGCCGCTCGAGATCGGCGTCGTTCAGATCATCCGGAAGTGGCCACGAAAGCCCCTCCTGGTCCAGCCGCAACAGATAGTTGCTGACCGTGGTGTGGCTGATCCTGCAGATCCTGCCGATTTCCCGGTTGCTCAGCCCTTGCTGGTTCAGCCTCAGGATTTCCTTGATTTTTCGCATGGATAGACTCTTGTGTGGCATGGGCGCCTCCTCGTTGAAAAGGCGGGCACCATACCGGGTTGTCAATCATGCGTCGTTCGGCTCCGATGGGAGTGTATGCCTTGGTGAAAGTGGCAACTTTCACCGTGGAATGAGTGGCAACTTTGCCGTGGAATCGGTGGCAACTTTCAGCGTGGAATGGGTGGCAACTTTGCCGTGGAATACCCAAGACCGGCTCCCCCGCCTTCCTGTTCCGGATCATGATGGAGCGCGAGGTCAGCCCTTTGGAACTGGAAGATTGGGTAACTGACGAAGAGCTGGTATCCAATTTCGATATCGAGCACATCAGCATCGACGCCCTACTTTTCCAGACCGGATACCTGACCATTACGGACATGCTGCAGGACGGGGCCCAGACCTTCTATACCCTCGACTATCCCAACCTCGAGGTTCGCCAGAGCCTGAACCAGGGGCTGCTGGGTTATCTGGGCCGGCAGGGCAAGGAGGTGTCCGACAGCGGCAAGGAACTCGGCCGCCTGCTGGTGGCCAACGACTTCGAAGGCTTCGCGGACCGCCTGCGTTCATTCTTCGCGGGGATTCCGTACCAGTGGCAGGGAACCAACGGCCCCGCCCGCTACGAGGCCTGGTACGCCGGCATGCTGTACGCCTGTTTCCGCACCATCGGCCTGGACCTCCGGGTGGAGGATTCATCGAGCCGGGGCCGTGCGGACATGGCGGTGCTCCACGGCGGCCAGGTGTTCGTGTTCGAGTTCAAGATGGCCGACGGGGAGGACGAGCGGGACGCCGCCGCCCAACTGGCCATCGAACAGATCCGGAAAAAGGGTTACGCAGAAAAATACCGGGACCGGAACGAACCGGTCCACCTGATCGGCGTAGCCTTCGGCAGGGACAGGAGCCCGGCGGCAGTGAAGGTGGTCCCTGCCTGAGTCTGGTACCGGGGTGGATAAAGCTATCGTGGAATCCATTGCCGCGCCCACCCGGAAATGGTCATGTTCGGCCATGGTCACCACCCCGGAGGCCCCTGAAATCAGGCTCCGTGGGGACATAGTCTACGTCCTGTCCCGATCGTCCCGCCCATCCGGTTGAATTCGCCGGATTCCCCGGCGGCCGACGCCCTCTCCGTCATCGAAACGCATCCGGACGTCCACAACACGGGGCTGACCCGGGCGCGCGGCTGTCGCCGGACGATGGGGTGCGCCGAACACCACACCCCTGACCGGAAGACGGTCCGGTTCGCCCTGAGCCGGAAAAACCCGTTTCCGCACACGCCCCGTATTTCGGCATCACCGGGGCCTGCCGCGCAGGACCGGCAGGGCGCCGGCGGCGCCCCGCCATGTCCGGACTACCAGCGGACCACGCCCCTCAGCAGCACGCCGTGCCTCGCGTCCCCGTCCGCGGGCTCGTTCCGCACCGCGTCCATGCTGAGTCCGATGCGCGGCCCTTCCGTCCGGACCGGCTCCAGCCGCCAGCCCACGCGCCAGTCGGTCGTCCCGCCGTCCGACGCGCCATAGCCGACGTTCGGCGTGCCCGTGTACCGGCCCCCCGACACCGCAATCCCGTAGCCCGCCTCGGCGCGGAGACCGCGGCCCGCCTCGAACTCTCCTCCCGGCGCCAGCCCACGGGCGTCCCTTGCGCCCCACAGACGGTCCGCCGAGCCCGAAGGCGTCCCGAAGGTCGGCGACAGGCTGAACGACAGACCCCGGCCACGCTCGCCCGGGTCCAGCCGCACCGTCGCCGACGCGCCCCATTCCTCGTAATCCGAATCCGCGTGGGACGCCAGCATCCGCGCCTTCGCCTCCAGCGACAGGCCCGTCGACGGGTTGGCGTAGCTCACGCCCGCGCCGAACTCCACGCCCATGCCCGTCTCCGCGTCCCCGCCGTCATGGCGAAGGCCCAGTTCCAGCACGGGCCGGAGCGTCCTGCCCTCGTCCAGTTCGTACGTACGCCCGCCCTCCAGCAGCACCCGCACCCGGTTTGTTTTCGCTTCAGTGGCGACGGAGTTCGCGGCCGTGGCGGAGTCCGTCCGCACGTACAGCGCGTCCGCCTTCAGCGCAAGGTCCATGCCGCCTTTCCCGTATTTCCCGCCTTTTCCATATTTCCCGCCTTTCCCGCCTTGCTCCAGCAGTACCCCACGGGCACCCAGGGCGCCCATCCGCAGCGACAGGTCCGTCCTCACCGGGGCCGTGCCGTCGTCGAACGAGACCGTCATGTCGCCCGTGCCCCAACCGACGAGGCCCCAGGCCGACACCCGGTCCGTGATTTCGTAGCGGCCGTAGGGGCTCACCGTGGTCATCGCGCTCTCCAGGCTGCCCTTCGCCCCCGTCTGGGCGCCGGAGTCGTCGAACGTGCCCTCGCCCTCGCTCAGGCCGATCGCCACCCCGGCCAGCAGCCGGCCCCAGTCGGCGTCGGTGCCCAGGGTCCCCGTCGTCACCTCGCCGTCGATGCCGAGGCGGCCGCTGTCGGAAGCCCGCTCACCGTCGAACCCGCCATGCGCCACCCGGCCCCAGGCCGCGAGGCCCGGGCCCGAGCCGTCCATCCGGCCCGCCGTGTGGAACGAACTCCCCAGCAGGATCTCGCGGCCCGTCATCGAGATCTTGCCCGTATTTCCTGCATGGCCCCCATGGCCGGTCTCATTCCAGCGGTCGCCGGCGCCGAGGCGCGCGAACGGATCATGATCGTCCGCCTGCGCCGGCGAACCGGAACGCCGCGCAAGGCCCGTCAGCACGTCCATCAGCGGATCGCCGTCCTCCCCGCCCGACAGGTCCAGCACCTGGCCCGCCAGGGTCGCGTGGGTCCCCGGCGCGAGGTCGCCCTCCAGCCTGCCCGACACCGCGTCCGCCACATGGCTCCCCGCCATGCGCCCGAACCGCGACAGCCACGCCCGCTGCAGCGCGTCGTCGTTCCTGACGACCCCCTTCGCCTCGCGGTGGATGCCCCGCAGATACGCGCCCTTCGGGTTCGACAGCCGCAGCACGAACGTCTCCTTGCCCTCGTCGATGGCGTCGTCGAGGATCGCCACGCTCACCGTCTTCGCCGTCTCGCCCGCCGCGAAGGTCAGCGTGCCCGACGCGGCCGTGTAGTCCGCCCCCGCCGTCGCCGTGCCGTCCTTCGTCGCGTAGTCCACCGAGACCTCGTGCGACGCCGCGCGGTGGAGCGTCACCGCGAAGTCCAGGCTCGCGTCCTTGCCCTCCTTCGCCCGCGCGTCCTGGACCCGGATGCGCGCCGGGCCCGGGACCTTCGCCGACGCCCCGCCGAACGCGATCTTCACGTCCTTCCAGGATTTCGGCATGACCCGGACACGCCACAGCACCGGGTCCAGCGACTCCACGCCCGTGACCGTCCCGGCCGTCACCTTGAACGCGTCGGGGGCGGGCTCCGAGCCCGACTGCACGTCGAGGACGAACGCCGTCCGCCCGTCATGCTCCGCCGGGACCTTGCCGAACTCTACCGCCACGGTCTGGGCCTCTTCTTCCGGCGGGGTCTGTTCCTCGGGCGTCTCCGCCGTCTGCGGCGGCGGCTCCTCGCGCACCTGCGCCTCGGTCACCTCGATGCGGTAGGTCGTCATGCCGCCCGAACCGCCGCTCGCCATCACCCACAGCTCGGTCGCGCCGCCGTCCGGCGCCAGCGCCAGATCGACCGCCGTGCCCGAGGGCCGCACCCGCGACGGGCGCGTGAAGGTCGTCCCGCCCCGGCGCGAGCCCGCGTGCACGCTCGCCCCGCCGCTCCAGGACGGCGCCAGCGTCACGCCCGCCGTCCCCGCCGGGACCTCCGCCCGGTACGACGTCACATCCGGCGAGAAGGCCGGGCTCAGCGCCACCGCCTGCGAACCCGCCGTGAGCGCGAGCCCGGTCACGCTCAGCGCGTCGCGCTCGTGCGTCCTCGCCGCGTTCTGTTCGTCCTGGACAATGACGGTCACCCGGCCGCCCAGGTAATCCGCCGGGACCTCCGGCGAGTCGACGCTGTGGTCGACAACCAGGACCTCGTTACGGGAGTTCGCGTCCCTTCCGGCGCTGACCGTGAACGTCTTCGGGCTCGTGTCTCCCGCCTCGACCCGGATCCGCTCGGGAGAGACCGTGATCGCGCCGGGGTCGCTGTCGCCGGGGACGCTGATGCGCGGGGAAATGTACGCGGCGTCCTCGAGCGGCGTCTTCAGACGGACGGTGTAGGTCGCGCTGGCGCCCTCCTCCGGATACACCTGGCCCGGGGAAGCGGCCAGATATTTGCAGTCGTCGTCGATGATTTCGATCGAGATCACCAGGCCATGGTGCCGGTCCTGCCGGTCCCACCCGCCCCAGTCGGGACCGCCGCCGCTGCCGTGGTGCCTGATCCAGTACCGGGTGCCGGGCGGCGACTTGCACTCGTTGTCGTCCACCGCGGTGAGCCCGACCGATTTGGCCTGCTGCCAGTCCCCGCTCAGGTAGTTGGGGGGCGGGGCGGCTTTCCAGGTGACCGCGTTGTGGATCGTGAGCAGGCTGTTGTCGACGTTGGGGTAGTCGCTGCCGTCCGGTCGGACGTTGTGGTGTCGCGGCGTGATGGTCAGATCCGCGGTGGGCGGCTGGTGGATCACGATGCCGTAGGTGATCGATGTGCCCTCGGCGATCTTCATGCGTCCGGGTCCCATCGGGTGGAACCCATCGACGGACATGCTGCCGGCGCGACCCAGCGAGGGCACGGTCCTGCCGTTGACGCGGATTTGCAGGGACGATTGGCCGGGGCTCCACCTCGTTACCCCTTGGGGGATACGATGGTCGCCGTTCGCGATGCTCCAGCCGGCCGCGGCACCCGCATCCTCGGCGTCGGAGCTCGCTTTGGCCAATTGCCCGGTGGTTGCGCCGGTCCGGTAGACGACCACGAAGTACTTGGTTCTCCCGTCGAGCACGGTGCTCGCCGGCGCCGCGAACGTGACGGCGCCGGTCCCGACCGTCGCGGGGACCGTGAGGTCCGCGAGCTTCTTGTTCGGATTGCCGGCGGTGAGCGCGGACCACAGCTCCACCCGCAGGTTCGCCGGCGTGCCCACCGCCGTGTGGAACTTGATGTCGATGCTGCTCAGCGTGTAGCCCCAGCCGGTCCCGGTCGTGAACTGCTGGGCCCTGGGGTTGGACTGCAGGCCCAGCGCGACTTGAAATGTCTGGGTTTGCGCGATGTTGCTCACCAGCACGTCGGCGGAGGCGGGCGCGGCCGCGAACAGGCCGAGCGCCCCGAGCAGCAGCGCGAGGACGGGGAGGCGGGCGGGGCGGCGGGCGCGGGGGCGCCCGGAGCGCGGGTCAGGTCTGGACGGGGAACCTGCCGCGGTCGAGGGAGCCGGACTCTGCGCGCCGGCCTCGCGCCGGGCGCACCTCATGCCGCTGGCCGCTGGCCGCTGGCCGCTGGCCGCTGGCCGCTGGCCGCTGGCCGCTGGCCGCTGGCCGCTGGCCGCTGGCCGCTGGCCGCTGGCCGCTGGCCGCTGGCCGCTGGCAAGGCATTCTAGCGGCTCCGTCCGGCCTGTCAACTCCCTCCCGTGACTTTGTTCTTCCCATATCCGGGACGGCGAAATCCACCTTCGGGGCCGGGAGTCTCCCGCTCATGGAAGTCAGGCTCGGGGCGCGTTCTTCAGGTATGTGATCCAGCATTCCGGGTTCTCCGATGTGAAGCGTTAGGGCATTGTTGTCGCGGACATCCGCATCCGCATTCGATTCTATATGTACCCGGGCCGCGCGGCACGGGAACTTCAGCAGCGCCGTTCCCGCAATCCGCCATGGCGGTGGCGGGGCGGCGCCACAGATAACCGGATGTTAACCAAAAACCATGTCCAAAGGAAGATGATGATGACAGACCAAGACGGCGCCTTGCGTTGCGCAACGGCGATCCGGTGAAAAAAAACGTTGAAGGCCTTCGAAGACGAGGTCGAGACGGCGCTCGCCACGGACATCGAGGCGCTGGTCGGCAAGGGGGTGTTCGGGGACGGCGACTTCGAGGCGGTGGAGCAGGCGGCCAGGATTGCCGCGCTGCAGGCGGCGAACGGGCTGGTGGCGCACCATATCAACGCCGACCACAGCGACATGCAGGGTGCCCGGCTTGCCTGCGACCACGGCCACGACGCACGTTATGCCGGGGTAACCGGCCATTCTGAGGCGTTGTTCCACTGACGACGTCAGGGTCTCATCGTGCGTCTCCCATTTCGAAACCGGAGACGCAAAACGATGACGCAACGCAAGAAGGTGGTCCGCACCCCCGGGCAGTGGCGACGCCTGGTAACGGAATTCGAGGCCGGGGAACAGGGACCTAAGGAGTTTTGCCGGAAGCGGCGGCTGTCCAGCACCCAGCTCTACAAGTGGCGGAGGCGGTTCCGTGACGGGGAGGCCGCGGCCGGCAACGGCCCTGCCGGGCCGCCGCTGGTCGATTTTGTGAAATTGCCCCCGGTGTCTCCGAAGGCGGCGCCGGCGCCGGCCGCTGCCGGTGACGGCGACTGGCGCGTGGAGCTGGACCTTGGCGGGGGCATGGTCCTTCGCCTGAGGTGGCGGGGATGTTCTTTCCGGAAGACCGTGTGCGGGTTTGGCTGTACGCCCGGCCCACGGACATGAGGAAGCCGTTCGACGGGCTGTCGGCGCTGGTCCGGAACGTGCTGAAGGAGGATCCGGCCAGCGGGCACCTGTTCGTCTTCATCAACCGCCGCCGGAGCATGATGAAGGTCCTGTACTTCGACCGGGGCGGATACTGCATCTGGTCGAAGCGCCTGGAGCGGGGCCGGTTCCATTGCCGCGGGGGCGCCGATGACAAGTTGTCCCTGGACTGGACCGGCCTGAAGCTGATCCTGGAGGGGATCTCGGTGGGGAACATCCGCCGGCACAAGCGATACCGGCATTCCGCGGAGCCCCAGGGTAATTCTTTTCTGCAGAGTTTTTTCTTCCGGTCAAAGGACTTACCCCAAACACTGGACTTTTCCCCCGGGTACTGGTATAAATCCCGTCACAAGACCATCAGACGGACATACGCAAGGTGGACCTTTCAGAGGTGTCGGTAGACATCGTGCCGGCAACAGATGAACCCCGGTTCCGGGACCTGATGCAGGCGCATCACTATCTCGGCTCGGTGCCGGCGCGGGGCGAGACGCTGCGCTATGTGGCCCATCACCGGGGGCGCTGGCTGGCACTGGCCATGTTTTCGGCATCGGCGCTGAAATGCGGCGCCCGGGACCGGTGGATCGGCTGGGAGTACGGCATCCGGTTCGGCCGCCTGCACCTGATCACCAACAACTCGCGCTTCCTGATCCTGCCCGGCGCACCGCGCAACCTCGGCTCGCGCGTGCTTTCCCTGTGCACCCGCCGCCTCGCCCGCGACTGGCCGCTCCGCTTCGGTCACGGCCTCCTGCTGGTGGAGACCTTCGTCGACCCCGCCCGCTTCCACGGCACCGTCTACCGCGCCGCCAACTGGATCGAGGTCGGGCATACCCGGGGCTTCGGCCGCGAGGGCCCGGGCTACAGCGAACACGCAAAGCCCAAGCTCGTCTTCGTCCATCCCCTGTCGCGCGCCGCCCGCGCCCGCCTCCGGGACCCCTGCCTCGACACCACACTGCAACATGGAGTACCCAGGATGACTCTCACCGCCGAACAGATGCGATCCCTGCCCGACTTCTTCCGCGACATCGACGATCCCCGACGCCGCCAGGGCCGCCGCCACGCCCTGTCCACCATGCTGGCATTGGCAGCAGCGGCCACGCTCTGCGGCATGCGCGGCTACAAGGCCATGAGCGAATGGATCGACGACCTCAGCCCCAGGGTCCTGGAACGTTTCCGCGTACGCCGTTCCAGGAGCGGACACCAGGTGCCCAGCCTGTCCGCCATCCGCAGCGTCCTCATCCGCATCGACCCGGACCAGTTCGATGCCGCCCTGCGGGCGTGGCACCAGGTCCATGGCCCAAAGGACACCGCCATTGCCGTCGACGGCAAGACCATCCGGGGCGCCATCGATGACCAGGGCAACCGGCCCCATGTGCTCGGCGCCGTCGGCCACCACACCGGAATCCCCTGGAGTCAAAAAAAGTCGGCCTGAAACCGGGGGCCGATGACGAAACCAAACGCACCAACGAGATCGGCATCGTCATCCCGCTGCTCGACACCCTCTCCGACATCGAAGGATGCACCATCACCACCGATGCCATGCTCACCCAACGCAAGCTCGCCGACTATCTCCACGGACGCCGCGCCCACTACCTCTTCACCGTCAAGGGCAACCAGAAAAACCTGCTCGCCGATATCCGACTGCTCCTCGACCGCCACATCCAGCGCCGTCCGCCGGACTTCACCGACCAGGCCCCCAAACCCGTCCATGGCCGCCGGGAGCGCCGTTCCGTCTGGGTCTCGGACAAGCTCAACCACTACCTCCAGTTCCCCAACGTCGGACAGGTCTTCGCCGTGATGCGTGAAACCACCGAAACCGCAACCGGCAGGAAACGCCGTGAGATCGCCTACGGAATCACCAGCCTGACCCCAAATGACGCCTCCCCCGAGCGAATCCTCTCCCTCAACCGCGGGCACTGGTCCGTCGAGGCCATGCATCATGTCCTCGACTGGACCTTCGACGAGGACCGCAGCCGAATCCGGGCCGGACACGGTCCCCAGAACATGTCCCGCCTCAGGCGATTCGCCATCGGCATCATACAGAGCCGGGGCCTCGCCGTCGCCGAAACCATGCGCCACCTCGCCAGGAATCCCCGACGCATGCTCGACTTCCTCAAGATGACCGACAACGCCAGGCCATACCCGGCTACCGGCTGAGCATCCCTCCAGGCCCCGAATCCTCAGCCCCTCAACACACAGGGGCGGGAACAGTCATGCCTCAACGGAACGGAAATCCACCTCCGGGAACATCAACCTGCCCGGTGTAACCACCATGGCGGCCAATTCAGTCCAAAGTGGCCAAAATAATCCGTGATAAATCCCAAGCACGGCAGTAACGATCTCTTCGGGCGAATCAGAACAAATTTGCCTTGCGCGGAGCCCCGGATGAGCAGGAACGGATTTGGGTTTCGTGGTATGTTTCGTCTTGGTCATGGTTCATTCCTCGAGTGTGTGAATGATGGCAATATCATTGTGGCTCCCAGAAGCCGTATCCGACAGGGATGGACCATGGCCTCTCTTCTCTTCCGGATCACCCGGCCCCCGGTGCCGCAACGCAATGGAGCGTCAACAGTAACGGGTTTCGGGGTGAAGAGGAAACCGCTCCTGGCAGGACACCCTCGGATCACCGCCTTGCTTGCAGACCAACAGCCTGACGGGCTGCACTGTCCCGGCATCGCGCGCCTCCGCGATCCGGCTGCATTCCGTTCTGCGGTCCCGCCTGACAGGCGTCTGCGGGATGTCGGTCGTGTTGCTGGATGACCCATCGTCGATCGGAGCTGATTGCAGGTTGATGTACCCCGAGGGTGGGGGGTCATACCATTAACCCCTGGCGGCCAGGGCGCATGCTATACTCGATCCACGAGGTCAGCCAAGATACTTCATTGCATTTGGAGACCCCTCGCCGGCGAAGACCGCGGGGGTTTTTTTCGGCGTTCCTCTCATCCGATGCCTTCGTGACCACTCCTATATAGTCCACAAAATGCGGCAACAGCTTTGACGGGTGTATTTCATCCGGCGACGGCACCATGCGGGAAACCACGGGCAATCATGCAGCAACCGACAGCGTCGGATGCACTCGGGCGGGACTCGGCCTAAAGCGTTGAGCCCGTTTACTTTCGTGTGTCCGTCCCTGTCCTCAAGAATTCCGGGAAATTGGAGTTAGCACCTTCCGCATACGCTGAAAGCCACGCGAAAGCAAGCTCCATGGGCATGGGCGCGCGTGCTGAGAATTACATCCGGCATACGACGATCGGAGACCCCGTGCTCGACCCGGTCATGGAGGAGCTATCCGCCATGCCTCCCGTCGACCTGCACCGATTCATCGGGGCGGGCGTCGAGCAGCAGCCCGACATTCTTCGCAGGGCGCCGCAGGTGCTGCGGGATTTCTTCGATCATCTGGAAGATCCTCCGTGGCTTGACCGCGAGGCGTTCAAGCCCGGGATCCGCGCGTTCAGCACCAACGCGGACCTGATGCTCGTGGCCTTCGTTGCGGGCGTGCTGGTGGAAGGGTTTTCGACGCTGATCGCAAAATCGTTCAACACCACCAAGCGGGTGGCGGCCACCAAGCGACGGCTGCAGCAGAACAACCGGCAGTTGGTGGAAATTTTCTTCCCCGGCGGATTGGACCGGGACGGCGACGGCTGGAAGCTGTCCACGCGCGTGCGGTTCGTGCATTGCCGCATCAGGACGCTCCTGGCGCAGTCGGACGTTTGGGACGAGGACGCCTGGGGCACGCCGGTCAGCGCGGCGCACCTGGGGCTGGCGATCGCGGTTTTCTCCAAGCGCCTGCTGGATTACTCGATGAAGGTGGGCGCGACATACACGCCCGAGGAAAAGGCGGGCGTGCTCGCCGTGTGGCGCTACGCCGGCCACCTGATGGGGATACCGGATTCGATCCTGTATGCCGACGGGGAGGAAGCCGAATCCATCTACACGGTCGGCTTCCTGTGCGAACCGCCGCCCGACCAGGATTCCGTGGAAGTGGCAAATGCGCTGATCAAGTCCATTCCGTCGGTGGCGGGCATCACGGATCCGACCGAAATCAGAAAGACGACGGCATTGGCCTTCAGGCTTTCGCGCGCACTCATTGGAAACAGGCTTGCCAACCAGTACCAGTATCCATGGAGCCCGACGATCGGAACGCTGTTCCTGTTTCGGCTGAAACAGTACCTGCAACGCAGGGCCAAGGATACCCAGTTGCTCCGGTTCGGAAATTTCTCGCAGCTTCTGGAAATTTCCGTGTATGACGAAGGGGGACTCAGCTACAGGATGCCGAACCACGTCCATGCATCGAAGTCGGCCGACTGGTGAACGATTGATGCGCGACATTTCAACCAGGCGGTGCGCTGCGTCGCACGATGTACACGGCCGGGAAGGTCCTTGCCGATGACGCCCGCTCAACTCGACCGCACCTTCGACCTGATCCTCCGGCGGCCCTGGGTGACGGTGGCGCTGGCGTCATTCTTCCTGCGGTCTGCCCCGCGATCCGGCCGGAACTGAGACCGTGATTCGTCCGGGTCATGCGATCGGCTTCCTGGTCTGCTGCTGCATGGCTTTGGAAAACTCCTTGGCGTCGGCCGACACCCGGTTCTTCGATGAGGCCCGGGCGGCCTACGCGGCGGGGCGGTTCGCCGAGGCGGCCGGGATTGCCGAATCGCTCCAGACCGCCGAAGGGTATGCATTGGCCGCGGAGTCGCTGACCATCCATGCCCACCACATCGCAGCGGATGGCGAGCGGGAAGCGCTGCTTGAGCGGGCAATCGGACTGGCGGAGAAGGCGGTGGACTCCGATCCCGGCAATGCGGACGCCTATCTGCAGATGGCCCGCGCGATGGGTCGGCGCGATCAGGTCGACTGGCCGGGGCTATGGGAAGCGGATTCGTGAGGCGACCGAGACAGCCCTGCGGCTCGAACCCGAAATGGCTGCGGCACATCTCAGCCTGGGTCTGTGGAATGCGGAAGTGGTCGCTGCGTTGGGTCCTCTCATGGCGCGCCTGGTCTACGGCGCCCGCAAAAGGAATGCCCTCGCTGCCTTCGAACGCGCCCTCAAGCTTGCTCCCCACGCGAAAGCCGTACCTCTGGAATATGCGTTCGGACTGCTGGCCCTGGGTGGCGGAGATTACCGCAAAAGGGCGGCAGGGCTTCTGGAGCGCACTATCCGGATGCCGGTGAAGGATGCTTATGATCGCCTGCTCCACGAACGGGCGGTCGAGCGGCTCAAGGCCCTGGAATCATCCGGCGGCTGAGAACCGTGCGGCCCCTGCCCCATTCGGTGGTGCCGACTCGCACCGCTTCGGTACCGGGAGTTGAAAAGTGGTTCCGTGCCCGTTTCCCGTCCAGGGTGCGGCAGGAAGATCTTCACCCAACAGAAAACGAACCGGAATAATCCACACCATCACTGCGCAGACATCCCCCAATACCGGGGTTGGCCGGAAATGACAATGACTCCTGCCACCGACATCCCGACGGTAACAGAAGAAATACCGGTCCTTCTGCTGGATGACGAACGTGGAGTCCCGGCGCCGGTTCCGCGCAGCCACATGGACTGCGTGTTCGCCGGGGCCGTCCTGATGGACCTGGCGTTGGTCAACCGGATTGATGCGGACCTCGAGAGCCTGATGGTCATCGACCGGACGCCGACCGGAATTTTCATGCTCGATCACGCACGGGAGAAGATCGCCGCACGGAAGGAAACCGCCGACGCGCGCGCCTGGGTCCGGGTGCTCTCGTCGGAAGATGCCGCCATGATCTTCGAACAAACGAAGGACTTGCAAAATTGCCTGATTGAGCGAGTTTTTCACCCCAACAGGCGATTTTCAAAGCAGGGCCAAGGGGTCGGACGGTGGTATAGTGAAGTCTTGAAACACACACTGCGCCGCCGAACAACCCGATGCCCCTTGCGACGACTATATCCAACCTCCGCTACCTTTTTCAAGACGAAATTTTCCCGGCCATCGAGGACCGGACCGGACGACTGTCGGAGAAGCACCGGCGCCTGATCGCGGTCCTTGACTGGGTGAAGGTGGAAACCTTCTTCCCTGCCTGCCCGGTGAGCGCCGGACGTCCGACGGCGGATCGGGTGGCCCTGGCGACGGCGTTCATCGCCAAGGCCATCTGGGATCTGCCCACCACCCGGCACCTGATGGACCGGATCCTGTCGGACCCGGCGCTGCGCAGGATGTGCGGGTGGAGCCGGTGTTCCGAGGTGCCGAGCGAGGCGACGTTCTCCAGGGCGTTTGCCTTGTTCGCTGAAGGCGACCTGCCGGGGAGGATGCACGAGGCGCTGATCCGGAGCACCCTGGGCAGGGACGATGTGATCGTCGGGCACCTGTCCCGGGACTCGACGGCGATCGAGGCCCGGGAGAAACCGGAACGGAAAAAGGCTTCGGACAAGGATGAAGGCAATGGCAAGGATGGGAAGAAGGGAAAAACCGCGAAGCGCAAGCCGGGGCGTCCGCCCAAGGGGGATTCGTCCGAAGGGAAGCCCGAACGCAGACTGGAGCGGCAGTTGCAGATGTCCTTCGGGGAAATGATGGCGGACCTGCCGCGGAAATGCGGCATCGGCACCAAGCGCAACGCCAAGGGGTTCCTGACCTCCTGGAAGGGATACAAGCTCCACATCGACGGCGCGGACGGCGGCATACCGGTCAGCTGCATCCTGACCTCGGCCTTCCTCCATGACAGCCAGGCCGCCATTCCGCTGGCCGCGCAAAGCGACCGGCGGGTGACCGCGTGCTACGAAGTCATGGACAGCGCCTACGACGCCCCGGAAATCAGGGCCTACAGCGAATCCCTGGGCCATGTGCCGATCATCGACACCAATCCCCGCCGGGACCGGGCACTCAAGGAAAGTCTCCGCCGGGAGGCCCGCGCCCAGCGCGCCGCCGGGCATATCGATCACAAGACGGTGCGTTACCGTGAACGGTCCAACATCGAGCGGATCAACGGACGGCTCAAGGACGAGTTCGGCGGCCGCCATGTCCGCGTGCGGGGACCCACCAAGGTGAACTGCCACCTGATGTGGGGCATCCTCGCACTCACGGTGGACCAGCTTCTCCGGCTCGGGACCTGAGTCGAACCCCGAACCGATTTCCCTGCTGAATACCCTGCCATCCCGCGAAGATGGCGTGGAAAGGCTCGTCCCGAAACCACCGGAATCCCCTCGTCGGGGTACTTCACGCCCTCCCGGACGGCAAAATCCATCCGTAATTGATCGCCAGCGATGGCGCTATCCGGCCATTCTTATTGTGCGTTGCACAATACTTCTCTCTCGCCGGAATTTTCCGAGTAAGAGGGGGTGTTGCCACGCCCCTCTCCTCACAGAACCGCGCGAGCGCGATTGACGCACGCGGTTCCTCACGCAACAGATTCGCTCAGGTAGCATAGATCGATCGAACGACCTTGACATTCGGCAGTGAGAATCTCCTTAGTATGGCATTCATGCGGTCCCAATTCAGGCGGCCATCGCGGCTTCGGCGCGACAGCGCCTTCTTCCACGCACGACCGACCCGATACCGGAAGTCATCAAGACGCTTGCCGTTCCCTGTGCGCCCATAGTAGGCACAATGCCCCTTGATGACCCGCGACAGATACGCCTGCTGTTCCTTCAGCGGCCGGTGCCTGTTGGCCTTGCACCAGTCATGCACCGACTTCACCGCCCGGGCAAAGCGCGACTTGGCCGTGACTTGACGAACTACCCTGTTTCCTTTCCTCGACGTTCCCCATACATGGGTGAAGCCGAGGAAGTCAAAGCTCGCGCCTTTCTCGCCTTTCCCTCGCGGAGGCCGGAAGTCCAGGAACCGCGTCTTGGTCTCGTGGAGCGTAAGCCCGTACTTGCCAAGCCGCTTGCCCAGTACCCCCAGCACCCGGCGGGCGTCCATCTCATGGGTAAAGGTCATCACCCAATCGTCGGCGTACCTCACCAGCTGGCTGCCTCCCTTCAACCGAGGCTTCACCGCATCCTCGAACCACTTGTCCAGCACATGGTGCAGGTAAATGTTCGAGACCAGCGGGGAGATCACCCCACCCTGCGGCGTTCCCGTTTCCGTTCGCCTCAAGTTGCCCTCTTCCAGTATTCCCGCCTTGAGCCATTTGTCGATCATTTTTCTCACTACACCATCCCTGATCCGCAGGTCGAGCGCCTCCCGGAGGCGGTCATATGGGATACTGTCGAAGTAGGATTTCAGGTCCACCTCGACCACCCACCGCTGGCCCTTGTCCATGATGCCCGCACGCAATGCGTCCAAAGCATCATGACAGGACCGACCGGGCCTGAAGCCGTATGAACAGGGCAGAAAGTCCTGCTCGTAGATCGATGGAATGGACGCCGCCTCTCTACTGCTTCATAGTGAAGCAGGTGCCAGCAGGCTGGCATTGAACATCCCATCAACGAGAGACGACATCCATGAAAAAGATTAGCATCATCGGCATTGACCTGGCAAAGAACCTGTTCCAACTCCACGGGGCCTACAAGGATGGCTCGGTGGCATTCCGCAAGCGGGTCACACGGGGGAAGCTGCTGTACTTTCTGGGCAAGCAGCCCCCCTGCCTGGTGGCGATGGAGGCCTGCGGCGGCGCCCACCACTGGGCACGGGAAATCCACCAGTTGGGCCACCGGGTTCATATCCTGCCGGCCGCCTATGTCAAGCCGTTCGTGAAGCGGCAGAAGAACGACATGGCGGATGCGGAAGCCATCGCGGAGGCGGCGTCGCGCCCGACGATGCGGGTCGTTTCGGTGAAAGACGAAGACCAGCAGGCGCGGGCCATGCTGTTCCGGGTGCGGGACCTTGTGGTCCGTCAGCGGACGCAGACCATCAATTCCCTGCGGGGACTGCTGGCGGAGTTCGGTCTGGTGGCGCCCAAGGGTCGGGCCAACGTCAAGTCTCTGGAGGCGGTGCTGGAGGATCGGGAAGACTCCCGGCTCCCCGACCTCGCTCGGGAGATGGCGGACATGCTCGTGAAGCAGATCCGGGAGTTCGATGCCCGGATTGTTGAATTGCTGTGTAACTGACTCGCATTTCCGTCCCATGCGGACGAACGGACACGCCCTTCCGGAAACGGATTCCGGACGGCGTAGAGTCCTGAGCCGCGCTGATCCCCCCTGGAGCTGAGGCTGCCCCGCTGGTGTGGCCCGGTCCGGGGAGGAACGCTGCTGCGCAGGTATTGTCGGTCGGTCAGGCCATGGTCGCGCCGGTATTGGCCCAGGTTACGGGATCGACGCCGTGTTTTTTCAGCATGGCGATCCATCGGGGCGCATTGCGCCTGACCATGAGGGCCTCGTAATCGGCCTCGGGGTCGCGGTAGACGGTCCCGTTCCTGAGCATGGAGTAGATGCATCGCAGCATCTTGTGGGCGGTGGCGACGGAGGCGCGCTTGTATCCCCTGCGCACGGTGAGTGCCTTGTGATATCCCTGGAACTGGCATCCGGCGGTTCTGGCGGCGCCGTGGGCACACTCGATGAGGACGCTGCGCAGGCAGGAGTTCCCCTGGCGGGACCTGCCGGATCGTCGTTTGCCGGCGCTTTCGTTGTTGCCGGGGCAAAGCCCGGCCCATGCGGCGCAGTGGCGGAGGGAGGAGAAGGCGTGGATGTCGGGGCCGAGTTCGATGAGGATGGCGCAGGCGGAGTCATGGTCGATACCGGGGATGGTGGTCAGGAGGCCGACCTGTTCGCGGTAGGGCGCCAGCCGCTCCCGGATGAAGGCGTCGTACCGGGCGATCCGTTCTTCGGCCTGTGCGAAGGCGGCCAACTGGTCCCGGAGGATGAAGCGGGCATGGGCGGACAGGCCCGTGTCGAGCGCGTCGCACAGTTCCGCCATCCGGTGCCGGACATGGCTGGAGAGTCCTTCGATGATCCCGTCGCGGGTCTTGCCGGCGGCGAGGCCCTCGAGGATGCGCCGCCCGTTGGCGCCGAACAGGTCGGACAGGACGCCGCCGACACGGATGCCGGCGCTGTCGAGGATCTGGTGGGTGCGGGTGCGCAGGGTGGAGCGGTGATGGACGACCTTGCGCCGCTGGCGCGAGATCTTGCGCAGGTCGCGGAACTCGGCGGGGGGTACGAAGCTCGGGGCACACAGGCCGAACTGGCAGATCCGGGCCAGCCAGATGCTGTCGGCGACGTCGGTCTTGCGGCCCTTGATCTGCTTGACGTGCTGGGCATGGACCAGGATGGGCCGGATGCCGGCGGAGTCCAGGGCGTCGAAGACCACCTCCCAGTAGACCCCGGTGGCCTCCATGACCGCGGCGCTGACCCGGTGCCCGAGCAGCCACCGGGTGAGTTCGCCAAGCCCGCTCGGCAGGGCGCTGAAGGTGTCGGTGAACATCTCCGCCTCCCGGCCGGACCTTGCCAGGCGGACGGTGGCGGTGATCTGCATCTTGTGGACGTCGAGGCCGGCGGCGTTGCCGTGGATGACGTTCAGGGTGTCGGTATGTACAATGTCGGGCATAACGCTTCCTCCGGGGGAATGGTTGATGGAAGCGGAAGCGGGGGTCAACGGACAGCTGGCTGTCCACCCGCGAAGGGCGGTGCTCGTTTTGCTGTTCGTCCTCGGCTTGAAGCCGGGTACATGGCGGGGCACGAAGCCGTTGACCGGGTACAGTTTGGAGTCGGGCTCAAAGGCACCGGAATAAAAGCGTCCTCGATCCCGCTTCCGCAGACCGATAGTGCCTCGGGACCGAGCGTTATGCCACTCCGGGGGTGCGGACAATTCCGCATCCCCGGGGTATCAAGCAGTTACATGGGGCGGGGTGTTCACCGTCGGCAACATGATGGTTTGGACAGACAGGGACAAGCAGCTGCCAGGGAAGATGAAACCATCCGGCGCCTTCGGACCATTCCGGGCGTGGGGCCGATCACGGGGCTGGCGTTCCTGGCCTTTGCCCCGGACATGGAGGACTTCAGGTGCGGCAGGGATTTCGCGGCCTGGCTCGGCCTCGTTCCCCTTCAGAAATCGTCCGGGGGGAAGGAAAGGCTCGGGAAAATTTCGAAGATGGGCCAGCGGGACCTGCGCCGATTGCTGATCACCGGCGCGATGGCCGTGATCCAGAAAAAAAGCCGGTGGGGCAAGGAACCGGACCCCTGGCTGCAGAAGTTGCTCGAGCGCAAACCGACGATCAAGGCCGCCATCGTGCTGGCCAACAAGATGGCACGGACCATGTGGGCGCTGCTGATGAAGGGGGAAGACTATCGGCGCGGGACGGAAATCCAGACTGCCGGCATCCAGGCCGCTGGAGCGTGAGGATGTATCCGAAGACACACGGACAAGAGTCGGCGATCCCGTGCGGCCGAGGGTCCCCCCTATCCGAGCGCCGGGACAAACCTGCAGGGGTTTCTCGGCCCTGGAAGAGAATTTCGCCGCTGCGGTCTGCAAGGCAGGCCGGACCGGCACCTGAACGATTCCGGGAGTACCCCGGAACCGTCCCGGCTTTCCGTCAATCGTGAGTTAACCACGAGGAATCGGGAAACCGGGTTGTTGCAACCATTCGAAAGAGCGCAGAGGCAGTAGGGGCTAACAGTCGAACAACCGGGAACGGGAAAACCATACGGAGCCGACGGACTCAAAGTCCTCCAGATCGATTTGGACCTGTTCCGCTGATATCCATACCGGCCCGCGGCACATCGTGATGCCGCTTAATCAGAGGCCTGATATACGACCGCGCTCGACGACTTGTCAAACTGCCAAACGCGAAACTTGGGGGTTGCAACCCAGGCGGCGTCCATATACGGCTCCAGCAACATCAATATCGCCCGCTGCGCCACCTTGTCTTCAAACGTCGGTATGCCCAAGGGCCGCATCCTGCCGTCCGCTTTCGGTATCCAGTGCCGCCGCACCGGCGGCGCGAAGTAGCTGCCCGACCTGATCCGGTTCAGGAGATCCGCAAGATTGGATTCCAGCCCCTTCTCGTAGTCCGCAGCCGTCACGCCGTCGATGCCTGCCGCCCCGTCCTTCCGCGTCCGGCGATACGCCTCGTGCATCCAGTCGATGTCGATCAGATGGTGCAGGGACGTGAACACCCGGTCCGGGTGCTTGCTCGCCTGTTCGGCTATCCACTGTTGTTTCGTGTACGTGTTGGTAGAACTCAGTGTTTCTTTCATCGTTTCCCACCAGTGGGTCTGTGTGCATGACGCCCCGCTTTCCTCCGGCGGGTCCCGATGGCCACGGTTCCCCGCCTTCAACGGTAGTATCAGGGCGCTAAGACCACCTGCATCCCATCCCTTCGGCTTATTGATTCGCCAGCCGGTACCACCTCTGTAGCCTGTCTCGTCGTGGTTCGCTCGCGCGCTCCCGGCGACCGCAGACCTGTCGCCGGGCCGGGGCTTTGTACCGGTGCCCCACAACCGTACTCTCAAGGTGGAGAATGCAGGTTCTCCCAGGTTTCCTGGCAGTCCATCCCGTGGCTTTGCGCCGCTCCCAAGACCCCGGACGGCCCTGCTGTGCCTCGCCATTGCGGCACCGCAGGTACTGCCCCCAGCCTTGCAACACTGAAGGCGCCATCGATTAGAGCATATCGGGGCTCAATAACGCCGCTTCACCACCCGCTGTGTACGCTTCACGACGTACGTTGCCGTACGCCATGCAACACTGACTTCCGGTCGGTGGGCTGCACCTTTACCGGGCAGGAGTTGAACCTGCTGGACTGCGGTGAATGGTTTCCGCTATTTCATACTTCCTCCATTCCAGGACTTAGCCTGGCGCAATGCAAGTGGCTCAAACGCATATCAGGCTTGTCGAACGTCGGATACTGACGCTTCGTGAGGGTGGTTTTCGTGCGGCCTTCTGGCGCCCGCACCGTGTTCCGGCCCGGCTTGAGTCGGTCATGGGAATGCGTTTTCTGTCTTGGGATGCTTGCCCGAGAACATAGAAAACCACCGTCAGGCGGGAACCGGCAGGAGCAATACATGTGATGTCCAACAAGGCTGGCATCGCCGTCTATATCAGGTCAGGGATCACTGATTTGTCTCTACTTTGGCATCACGCGATCGCGGCCCAGGGACGCGGACATGAGCACTTCTGCCCCGCCGCGTTGTGGATCACGGGATTTCGCAGTAATCAAATCGCAATCGACCTGAAACAACACGCAGGCGGACGCTGTCGGCGAAACCGCCGGGTTCGCGGCATTTCGAACCGGGCCCGGCAGTCGGGAATACGCTCAAGCGGGGCTGCGCCCGCCGGGGGCGCACGGGCCCGGGGGCCATGAATTCGCCATGAAATTGCCCCCGCCTCCGGCATGCATGCCGCCCCGGATCCGGTTACAGTGGACAGGGAGGCCGTCCGGGGACATGCGACATCCCCGGCAGGTGCCCTTCCATCGGAACACGGGAGATGAAAACAATGGAAAAGATCCTGCTGACCCTGCTCATTCCGGCGATCGCCGCGGCCGCAACCATCCTGGCCTTGAGGAACCGGGCGTCCCATGCCCGTCCCGGGAACGATGACCTTTCCTCCTCGGCGCGGCAACACCGGGAGATCACCCGAAGATACCGGGAAGAGCAGGCCAGCCTCACCGACTGACCGGCCGGGGTCCTGTCCCGGCTTTATCCGGATCGTGTCCGGAACCGTAACGGCGTCGCCGACGCGCGGTGCGGGGCGCGATGCCGGACGATCCGCCGGCAGCGCAATCCGGCAGACCATACATCCTGCCCCGTTTTCGAAGAGGCTAACCGGCCGGAACGATATCGACGACGAGGGCGCGCGCGGGCTTGCCGCTGTCGTTCCTCCACCAGTGCGTCACGCCGGTCTGCTCGAAGGCCACGTCTCCCGCCTTCCTCACCACGGGTCCGTCCATGCCGGCACGGTGCTCGGTCAACTCGCCCTCGATGATGAAGGCGACGCCCGGGCGGCCGTCATGCTGGTGCACCGCAACCACGCCCCCCGGCTCGAAGACGATCTCGCGGGCACGCAGCACAAGCCCCGACGGACTGTCGAACTCGCCGTCCAGCGCCGCCGCGCCGAGCTTGTTGACGCCGGCGATCCCCGAGGTCTTGTCCGGACCCTCGGCCATCATCTCCTTGGCGGCCGCCTTCTCGGCCTCGGGCACGACGGCCTGGGCGAGAACCAGGGGCGCATCGCCCGTGTGCGCGATGACCGTGGCGCCCGCGCTCATGTCGATCCGCACGCCGCCCAAGGTGTCTTCACCGTCATGCGCATGCACCCCCATGGCCGCGGCCGCAAGAAAAACGATCACCGAAATTCGAAGTGGATATCCCATCGGTCTTTACCCCCCTGACGTTTGCTGAATGTTTCTGAACGTTTCTGAATGTTCCGGATTGAACGGATCAACCGGATCGGTTGGACCGGCTTCCGCCGCCGTCCCTCCGGACCGCTTCGGGAACGCCGTATCCGCATCCGATTCTATATCGAATGCGGGGGCGGTTTGTGAAATACCGGATCCGCCGGATATCGATTCCGGTTCCGGCATGCCGACGCCGCCCCGGAAGCCCGCTCCTCCCCGGCGCGGCCGCCCGCCTGAACGCCCGGTTCTTTCATGCCGCACCATCGGACACTGCGCCACGAAGAGAAAAGTTCCGGCCGGGAGCCGGTGGCGCGCGGGGGGCCGGTGGGAGGATTCTCCCGTTGGATTCTTCCCTGGACGCCGCCGCTCATTCCCCATCATCCGGCAGGAGGATCATCACCATGCACGACTCCATCAGGGCGCCCGGCCAGGGCGCGCAGACATTCCTCGTCCACCTACTCGGCGGCGGCCTCGCCGACATCCGCTACGCGGTAACCCACTTCCGTTCCCGGGCCGACGGCGACATCGTCCCCGTCCATCCCGAGGGCTCCACCGGCAAGGGCAAGCCCCGGCCCTCGATCATGACGCTGGACAAGGTCCGGGAGCTCTGCCCGGGCCGGGACGAGATCATCATCGCGACCGGGATCGAGCGGCGTGACTGCGGCATGCAGGCCTGGGGCATCCGCGCCAGCGGCATCGGCTACGACCGCCGGCTCAAGGGCTGAGCGCCGGAACAATGGCATATTCCGACCCGGAAGTTGGCAAGCGGCGGAATCGGGAACGGTTCCAGGAACGCATGGCAGAGAGGAGAGCAGCCGGCCGATGCTTGTCATGCGGACTGGTTTCGCCGGCGCCCGGCCGCACGAACTGCGAGCCCTGTTCTGAAAAGCGACGCGCGCGCGAGAAGGAACGGAGCGCCCGGCTGAGGGCCGAGGGGAAACCCCGGAGATGCCCTGACAAGGCCCGGAAAGCCGGACGGCGGCACTACCGGAAGAAGGTGGAAACCCGGGTCGCACGCAACCTCTGTCCCCGTTGCGGCCAGGCCCCGCCCGCTCCCGGCCGGAGGCTCTGCGACGGCTGCAACGAAAAGATCCGGGAACGCGCCCGGGTCCGGTACCACGAGGGCAAGCAGGCGGGCCTGAAATACGGCGGAAGGCCGGCCGCGTCACGCCGCCGGTCCGCCAGGGCCCGCAGCGAGCGCAAGCGGCTTGCCTGGATCGAAGCCGGCAAGTGCAGCAGATGCGGCAAGGCCGAGCCCGCCGAAGGCGGGTCCACGTGCACCCCGTGCAGGACCAGGAGGCAGGAGCGCGACAAGGCGAAGTACGCCCAAAGACGCGCTGCCGGATTGTGTGTCAGGTGTGGATCGGTCTCGACCTTCGACGGCGCCGCCCTTTGCTTCACCTGCACCGCCGTGGAGGCGGACAGTGGGCGGCAGGAGAGGAAGAACGCCGCTTCCAGACGGCGCTACATGGACAGGCGCCGGGCCGGGATTTGTACCGATTGCGGAGCCCCCAGCAATGGAGCATCGCGCTGTGTTCCCTGCGCACACAGAAGTTACACCCGCTCCGCCCACTTCCGCGGGATGCCCGCCTGGGAACCGGAATACACCGTGGTGGACCTCGACACCGGGGAAGAGCACGGGCCCTTCGACAGCCGGGCCGACGCGGACGCCGGCGCCGCGTTTCTCAAGCTCCGGCAGGGACGGTTCGAGGTCGTCGCCGAGAACCATCCGCTGGCGGGGTCGGTGGGCTGGGCGTGATTGCCCTCCACCGCACTCCGTAGCCGGCCGGGGGGCGGGGGGCGCCGCCGCACATGCCGACGACCCCGTGAAGCCGGGTCCGGAATCGGGGGCGGCGACCGCTCCCGGCCCGGGGTCGTATTCCCTGCGGCGGAAGCGCCCACTGTGCGCGGACGCCCTCTTCACCCACCCGAACGGGATTCGGACGCGGGAGCGGTCGGCGCCGAGCATACCACGCCTGCCACGGGATGGTGCCGCTGACCTGCTTCGCGGACGGCCGGCAGCCGTTCGGCTGGGCGAACAGGGCGGACTGGTCGGCCACGCCCGCGCCGGCATGCCTCGCGAAGGAGTCCGGGACAGCGCATTGGCCGACACCGCCCGCCTGCCCCGCCGGGTCCGGACACGGGAATGGCCGGCCCGGAGCATGGCACGCGTTCCGGGATCGCGGCGGCGCCCCCGCCTTGCAGCCGGCCACCAGCCGGCCCGGCGACGCCTGTCATGGTGGAATCGGCCGCGACGGAAGGTGGTGGCCGCCAACGTCCCGCCGGAAGCCGGGAAAGCACGCGCCCCTGATTGGCCATAACGGGCAGCATGGCCAATCACTGTGGAGACGCGGGGCGCGTGCCGGGGCCAGTATACACCGCTGCCGACATGGAAGACGCCCGTGATGTCCCGGGCGGCAGCGGGGCGGGGGTCATGGAACCGGCGGGGACTACGGATCGCCGGACGCGATGCGCCGGAGACGGAGACGGAGCCGGTGCCGGTCTGCGCCGACACGGAAACCCACCCGCATCCGTCGGCAGCGGCCCCTGACGGCCCCGCGGCGGCTTTTTCCGGATCGGCCCCCACCCTGGTCCCCACGCCCCTGTCCGCCCTTCCAGGCCGTTCGAGAGCCGGAGGATGGAGCCGAAAGAGTGACTATATCTTTCAAGATATAGTTCCAACAAGCCTTCCATTGTGGACCGGATTCGCACTTGGCCTCGTGGTGCCCGACATAGTCAGGTAATAGATATAGGAGTGAACCCGGCGAGGTGGGAGGGAGTTCGGCTCCGATCGCCTCCCCAGGTTCATCGACCTTTCCATCCAACCCGAAACGGGAGACCATCATGCACATCCGCGACACCGGGGGCAATTCCGAAATGCCCGAAACATCCGAAATCCCCACCAGCCCCGACCAGCTCCTCGGCGAGCTCGGCCTGGACAGCAATGCCATCAGGGAGATCCTCGACGACGTTTCCCCGGAGCCGGCCCTCGACCTTCGTCCCGAAGGCTGACGGAGGGAAAGGAGGTCTGGAGAAGGTGAGCCGAAGGGGGCCGGGAGAAAGAAGAACCCGGACCCCCGGGGGTTCGTTCCATCGTTTTTTTCCGTTTTACCAACCAACGTTACCTCAGGAGGTACATATGCCTTTCGGACTCAACAAGGCCTCATTGATCGGCCGCATCGGACAGGACGTCACCGTCAACCACCTCGCGTCCGGCGGACGCGTCGCCAACCTCAGCATCGCCACCGACGAGTCCTACATCCGGGACGGGGAGCGGGTCGACCGCACGGAATGGCACCGCCTGGTCACCTTCCAGGACGGCCTGATCACCATGCTGGAGAAGCACGCGAGGAAGGGCCGCCTGGTCTACGTCGACGGCAAGCTCCAGACCCGCCGGTGGCGGAAGGACGGCGAGGACGCCGACCGGTTCTCCACCGAGATCATGCTCGTGCCCGGTTCGCGGATCCAGTTCCTCGACCGGCCCGCCAGGCCGGACGGCGGCGCCCAGGCGCAGCCCGCCGAGGCCCCGGCGGACGCACCGGCCGCTCCCCAGGCTCACAACTGCCCACAGTTGACTCAGTAAGCCTGACCCGGTACATTTCCGGGCATGCAGGTAGGTCTTCACCAGTTTGACGCCGGGACGGTGAGTTGGTTTTGCGATGCGGTTTCCGAAGCGGGCCGCACGCGGAGTTCGCTGGCCCGTGAGTTGTGCATCCGCGAGGACTGGACGGGGGACCGCGGCGAGTACTGTCTGGGCTCGGCGCGCAAGGCCCTTCCGGTTCTCGCGGACCGGCTGGGGGTTTCGTTGCCTCCGGCCCGTCCGGCATTCGGCGGACGCCGGGACGGGGCCCCGGATCCGGATTATCCCGACTGCCGGCTCCGGTGCGGTCTGGCGGAACTGGGCCAGGTGTTGCTGGAGCCGGTATCGGGGAAGGCGGACCGCCGCCGCTGGGAGTCGATGATGGCGACGCATCACCCCCGGGGCTGGGCCCGTGCGCCGGGGGGCCAGATGCGCTACTGGGTATGTTCCGCGGTCCATGGCCGTCTCGGGGGGATCGGATTCTGCGCCGCGGGCTGGCACCAGAAGGCCCGGGACGAGTTCATCGGCTGGTCGGCGGACGCGCGGGCGGCGAACCTGGGGAAGGTGGTCAACAACCATCGTTTCCTGATCCTGCCCGGGGTCCGGGTTCACGGTCTGGCCTCGTGCGCGCTGGACCTGGCGGCGCGGCGCGTGGCGGCGGACTGGGAGGCGGCGTACGGGGTCCGCCCGGCGATGGCCTACACGTATGTGGGTCCCGGCCATTGCGGAACCTGCTACCGGGCGGCGGACTGGCGGCGCTGCGCGAAGGCCACCACGGCGGGATGCACGGTGTGGATGAAGCCGCTGGCGGAACCCTGGCGTGTGGTATTGTGCGCCGAGCCGGGCCGGGCCATCCACAGGGCCCCGGCCCTGCACATGGACGGGGCCACGGACTGGGCCGGGCGGGAATACGCGCGCAGCACCCATCCCGACGGCCGGGTCCGGGAGAGGATCGTGTCCATGGGGCGGGCGTGGCTGGAGCATCCGGGCGCCGCGGTTCCGGAGATCTTCCCGGCGCGGGCGGACCGCAAGGCCGCCTACCGGCTGTTGTCGAACGAGGGTGTGACCATGAACCACATACTGGAGCCGCATCAGGCGACGATGGTGGAGCGCTGCGGGCTCGAGGAGACCGTCCTGGCGATCCAGGACACCACCACGGTGAATTACGACGGTCTGGCGGCGACCGGCGGGCTGGTGGACTTCGGCGGCGGCGGGAAAGGCCACACCCTGGGCCTGCTGGCGCATGTGGGACTGGCGGTCAACGAGGCCGGGCGGCCCCTTGGGGTGTTCTGCCTGGACGGGACCTATTGCGACGAAGGCAGGGACGAGGTGGCGAGCGCGCGCTGGGGGCACGGGCTGGACCGGGCGGGGGAACTCGCCCGCGCCTGTCCGTCCACGCGGGTGGTCACGGTGTGCGACCGGGAGGCGGACATCTGGGCGTTGTTCGCCCGGGCGGAATCCCTGGGCGCGGGTCTGCTGGTGCGCGCGCGGCGGTCGACGAGACGCCGCGTGCTCGTGGAGGCGGGCGGCGAGGAGACCCTGTGGGACCATGTCGCCACGCTGCCGAGGGTCGGTTCCCGAACGGTGAAGATCCGGGCCTGCGGCGGCAGGCGGGCGCGTTCCGGTCGCAAGGCGAAGATCGAACTGCGCGCCGGCAGGGTGAGGGTGCTTCCGCCGGTAAAGCCGGAGAACCGCGCCGGGCACGGGGGACCGATCGAGGTCCTGGCCGTCGTCGCGACCGAGAGGAGCCCGTCTCCGGGCAGCGAGCCCCTGCACTGGGTGCTGCTGAGCACCGAGGGCGCCGCGGACGCGGCGACCGCCCGGACCGTCGTTGGCTGGTACGAGCGCCGGTGGACCATCGAGGAATACTTCCGGGTGCTGAAATCCGGCGCCCGGGTCGAGGACCACCGGTTCGACCACGCCGACGACCTCAGGAAGTGCCTCGCCTTCGACGCCATCACCGCCTGCCATGTGTTCGATCTCGAGCGCATGGCCCGCGACAAGCCGGACGTCCCCGCCGACCGGGTCGTCTCCAAGGACGAAATCGCCATTCTCTACGTCCGGCTCATGGCCCATGGAATCCTCCGCGCACGCCCGCCGCCGGAGCGGCCCCCCGACATCCGTACGCTGGTGGTCGACATCGCCAGGCTCGCCGGATTCCATCCGCGCAACAGCCAGCCGCTGCCGGGCACCACCATGGTCTGGAAGGGGTATGTCCTGCTCCGTCAGGCCACTTCAACATACCGGGCGCTGAAAACTATGGGAATGATCAAAACCGACTGAGTTGAATGTGGGGTGTTGTGAGCTCCCCAGGGCGGCGGCCGGGAGAACATGACGGATTTCGACGATCCGATCCCGTTTTAAGCGATCCGCGTCGCCGTCTCCTCCGCTTCAGCCGCAGTCCCCAGGGGCTGCGGCTTTTTTTTGCAGCGTCCGCGACGGCCGGCTTCGCCGCGTCCTCCGGCATGGCGATGGAGTCGATGGACAGGGGGGCGGGTGGTGAACCGCGCGGGGGGCCGGAGGGAGCGCCACCGTACACGCCGTCAACCAGCAACACAACCGGAGACACGAGATGCCCCGAATCACGTTTCAGCAAACCGATGACGACGAAGCCATCATCCGTTACGACGGCGAGGCTGTCGGCGACCTGTATCGCCATGAGGATCCGATCTCGGGGAAGCCGTTCTATCTGATACTTCTCAGCGAGGAACATGTTGCGGCCAGGGATATGTGCGACGATTGCTAATCCTCCCGTGACTACTGGGGGAGAGGCCGAATCGCCGCACATATTTTTTCTCTTGTCACCCGTTGTTCATACTCGTGATCTCATCAATACTGAGACACGAGCATGTTCGAAACACTTTTCAAAACCCACAAAAAGATCAACCAGCATCTGGAGGCGCCGCTCGTTCAATACCGGCTGCGCTATCTCCGGGACCAGGCGGATGCCGGCCTCGGAGTTGGCACGTTGAGACGCATAGCCTCTTGTCAGCTCCGCCTGCTGTACCTCATCGACCTTCGGGAAGGCGAACGGGTCGATTTGGCCCGGATCGAGGCCGCCGCCAGGGTTTGGTACTGCCCAAGGCTGTCCGGGGGTTGGCCGGTTCTGACCAGGACAAGGAAACATTTTGTTTACTATTCGATTCGGTGGCTGCGTTATCTGGGCTGGTTCGAAGAGCCGGAGGAGGGACGGCGTCCTTTCCTGCTGGGCGGGCATACACGTCACCCCATCATCAGGAAGACAGGAACCCTGTACGAAACAATTTTCAAAGAACCCAGGACGATCAACCTGCATCTGGAGGCGCCGCTCTTTGAATACCGGCTGCGCTATCTCCAGCATCTGGCGGAAACCGGCATGTCCCGGTATAAGTTGTGTGCGATTGCCGCCTACCAGCTTCGCCTGTTGTACCTTGCCGATCTTCGGGAAGGCGAACGTGTGGAACTGGCCCGGATCGAAGCCGCCGCAAGGGTTTGGTCCTGTCCGTGGCTATCCGGGCACTGGCCGGTCTCATCCGAGGTAAAAGAGCGGTTTGTCGCTCATTCGGTTCGGTGGCTGCGTTATCTGGGCTGGTTCGCAGAGTCGAAGAAGGAGCGGCACCCCTATACAGCCGAGGTTGCGGCATATGAACAGTGGATGCGGGTGGAACGTGGGTTGTCCGAAGAAACGATCCGTACCAGTCTCTTTTGTATCGATGAGTTTTTGGCCTGGCTGACTGAGAACGAAGTGCCGCTGGCGACACTCGGGATAACCGATATCGACCGGGCCATTGCGGCAAAGAATGCACGCAAAAACTACAGCCGGATTACGATAAAGAACTTCGCGGGGGATATCCGCGCGTTCATCCGTTTTGCCGAAGGGCGCGGTCTGTGCCGGCGAGGCATGGCCCAACTGATCATCCCGCCAAGGATATACCCGACCGAGACGGTGCCGGCCGGGCTGGCCTGGGATGACATTCAGCGGCTGCTCGCGACGACGGAAGGCGGCCGGCCCACCGACAAACGTGACCGTGCGATCCTGATGCTGCTCATCGCCTATGGGCTTCGATCGGGCGAGGTTCGCGGGATGCGGCTGGACGATATTGATTGGGAGAACGAGACGTTGCACGTCCGCCGGGCAAAGTCCGGGCGGACAGATGTCTATCCCCTGTCCCATGGCGTCGGCCAGGCCATTCTCCGCTACATTTGCGATGTCCGTCCGGCCTGTTCCGAGCGCACCCTGTTCCTGACCCTCCGGGCACCGATCCAGAAGCTCAGTACCGCTGGACTGGGAACCGTTGTCAGGAGCCGCCTCAGAAGTCTTGGAGTCGTCGCCAGACGAACAGGACCGCATGCGGTGCGCCACGGTGTTGCCCAGCATCTTCTCGACCAGGGCATGACGATGAAAGTGATCGGGGACTTTCTCGGACACCGGGAACCGTCGTCCACCGCGATATACGCCAGGGTCGATCTGCGTGCTCTTCGCGAAGTCGCCGACTTCAGTCTGGAGGGCCTGGTATGAAACTCCGCGAAGCAATCCGACAATACGTGAAATGGCGGCAATCCCATGGCGCCAAGTTCACAACCCAAGAGTTGTTGCTGAACCTGCTCCTCAAGAATCTTGACGGGGATATTGGTTGCGATGATGTCACCAACGCACAGGTCTGCGCATTCCTCACAGGCAATCGTCCGCTGACCAGCTACCGCTCCGGTAAGTACTCCGCATTGTCCGGCTTCTACCGGTTTGCGATCACCCGCGGCTATGCGAGCCGTTCACCGCTGCCGGATAACGAGCCGAAGACACCGGCGCCAGCGCCTCCCTACGTCTTCTCCAAAGACGAGTTGCGCCGCCTCTTCGGAGCCATCGAAGGCAGCCGCCGGATCCCGCCCAAGCTGGATTCGGACACGCTCCGTACGCTGCTTCTGCTTCTGTATGGGACCGGACTTCGGCGGGGCGAAGCGCTGCACCTCACCCTGGCGGATGTGGATCTGTCGGCGGCGGTGCTGACCGTGAAGGATACGAAGTTCTACAAGACGCGCATCGTCCCGGTCGGCCCCGAACTCGCCGACGAGTTGAAAAGGTATGCCGCGTTGCGCGCCCGGCGCCCGGCGCCGGACGGCGAGTCTTCAACCTTTCTGGCGTATCGGGACGGTACGCCATTGCGCACCTGGACGGTCGATCATGCACTTCTGAAGGCGCTCGAAGCAGCCGGGATCGATCGCAGGGACAGCGTGCGTCGGCCTCCGACCCTGCACTCGTTTCGCCACAGCTTCGCCGTCCACAGGCTGACGTCCTGGTATCACGAGAATGCTGATATCCAAAGGCTGTTGCCGGTGCTGTCGACCTATCTCGGTCACTCGCAGCTGGCTCACACCCAAGTCTATCTGTCAATGACACCGGAACTGCTGCTGCAGGCCTCCATGCGCTTCGAACGTTATGTTCTGGGAGGGGATGATGAGTGATGTCCATACGCTGGGCCCCTGGCTCGAGCGCTTTCTCACCGAGCACATCGTGACCGAGCGCAACCTGGCCAGGAATACCCAAAAGAGCTATCGGGATGCCTTCAAGCTGTTGCTGCCGTTCGTCAGCGGAAAGGCCAAAAAGCCGGTGGACCGGCTCGCTGTGCCTGACCTCACGTCCGATCGGGTGCTGCAGTTCCTTGCCCATGTCGAGGATGATCTCGGGTGCTCGGCCCAAACCCGAAACCAGCGTCTGACGGCTGTCCGCGCATTTGCCAGGTACGTGGCCAGCCGCGAGCCGGCCCTTGTGGGGTGGTGCGGCCAAATCCGTGCCATCCAGTCAAAGAAAACGGAGACGAAACCGGTCACATGGCTGACCAAGGAAGAAATGGAGGCCTTGCTTGCCGTCCCCGACCGCAAGTCGCCCCGAGGGTGTAACGAATACGCCCTTCTGCTGTTCCTGTACAACACCGGGGCCCGTGTCTCAGAGGCGGCATACCTGAAGGTGGGGGACCTCCAGATCGGACGCCGTGACGGCAGCCACGCGTTGGCAACCCTGCATGGGAAAGGCGGGAAGATACGCCAATGCCCGCTATGGCCGGAAACCGAACGTGCCCTGGTGGAATTGGTGAAGGAACGCGGAACTGGCGAAACCGTCTTCCTCAGCAGGCTTAAAAAACCGATTACACGGTTCGGGATTTATAGGCTGGTCGAGCGTTGTGCGGCCTGCGTGCCATCGTTGACTGGAAGAAAAATAACGCCGCATGTGCTGAGGCACACGACAGCTTGCCACATGGTTATTGCCGAGGTGGACATCAATACGATTCGTGCATGGCTTGGGCATGTCTCGATCAATACCACCAACATCTATGCCGAAATCGATCTGAAGATGAAGGCAAAGGCAATCGCGCTTTGCGATATGGCGGAACCGGGGCCAAGCCGTGGATGGAGGACGGACAAGGGGTTGATGGCGTTTCTGAATTCCTTGTGAGGAAAAATATGTGCGGCGATTCGGCCTCTCCCCCAGTAGTCACGGGAGGATTAGCAATCGTCGCACATATCCCTGGCCGCAACATGTTCATCGATATGTTCAATTGAACATATCGAGGATTTTCGGGGGTGGCTCCGTTGCGATGATCGCAGCAAGGTCCATGACTGCATACGGCAGAGGCTGAGTAGTCATCGGACCCTCGGCTGGCGCTACTGATCACCATGGCAGGCATCGCCATGCCAGTCCACTTCCCGCCGCTTTCCCCTTTCACCCACCGCCCGGTGGGCGTCCTGCCCACATGGTGCGCCTTCGGCGCGGCTTGTCGGTCGCTGGCCCTTCCTGGGCCCACGCCCTGTCTCTCTCATCTGTTCGTTCCAGGCCTGACGCTCCCCGATTTGGGGGACAGTACTACTACCCTACGTATTCCCATGTTATCACCGTGCTCGCTTGCCAACCCCTGTGGGGTCCTACACTGCGTTCCGGCCAGGACTCCAGGGACAACGGCGCTGGCGCGCCTAGCGCCGGCGCCCCGCGCGACCGTGGCTCCGCGCTCCCTGCGGTCGCTTGTGCGATGGAATGGACGCCGCCTCTCTACTGCTTCATAGTGAAGCAGGTGCCAGCAGGCTGGCATTGAACACTCCTTCAACGAGAGACGACATCCATGAAAAAGATTAGCATCATCGGTATTGACCTGGCAAAGAACCTGTTCCAGCTCCACGGGGCCTACAAGGATGGCTCGGTGGCATTCCGCAAGCGGGTCACGCGGGGGAAGCTGCTGTACTTTCTGGGCAAGCAGCCCCCCTGCCTGGTTGCGTTGGAGGCCTGCGGTGGGGCCCATCACTGGGCACGGGAGATCCGCCAGCTGGGCCACCGGGTTCATATTCTGCCGCCCGCCTATGTGAAGCCGTTCGTCAAACGGCACAAGAACGACATGGCGGATGCGGAAGCCATCGCGGAGGCGGCCTCACGCCCGACGATGCGGGTCGTTTCGGTAAAAGACGAAGGCCAGCAGGCACGGGCCATGCTGTTCCGGGTCCGGGACCTCATGGTCCGTCAGCGTACGCAGACCATCAATTCCCTGCGGGGACTGCTGGCGGAGTACGGCCTGGTAGCGCCCAGGGGGCGGGCCAACGTCAAGACCCTGGAGGCGGTGCTGGAGGACCGGGAAGACTCCCGGCTTCCCGACCTCGCCCGGGAGATGGCGGACATGCTCGTAAAGCAGATCCGCGCGTTCGATGCCCGGATTGTCGAACTGGACCGCCAGGGCCGGGCGGCCGCCAGGGATGATGAAACCATTCGACGTCTTCGGACCATTCCGGGCGTGGGCCCGATCACGGGACTGGCGTTCCTGGCCTTTGCGCCGGACATGGAGGACTTCAGGTGCGGCAGGGATTTCGCAGCCTGGCTCGGTCTCGTGCCCCTTCAGAAATCGTCCGGGGGGAAGACCAGGATCGGGGAGCTGTCGAAGATGGGTCAGCGGGACCTGCGCCGACTGCTGATCACCGGCGCGATGACCGTGATCCAGCGAACGACCCGCTGGGGCAAGGAGCCGGACCCCTGGTTGAAGCGGCTGCTCGAACGCAAGCCGACGATCCAGGCCGCCATCGTGCTGGCCAACAAGATGGCACGGATCATGTGGGCGCTGCTGATGAAGGGGGAGGACTATCGGCATGACGCGGTAGTCCGGGCTGCCGGCATCCAGGCCGCGGGAGCGTGAGAATGTGTCCGGAGACACTCAGACATGGGTTGGCGACCTCGTATGGCCGAGGGTGTCCCGCGTTCGGCGCCAGGACGGGCCTGCAAAGGCCTCCCCGGCCCTGGAAAAGAACTTCGCCGCTGCGGTCTGCAAGGCAGGCCGGACCGGCACCTGAACGATTCCGGGGAATACTCCGGAACCGTCCCGGCTTTCCGGCGATCGTGAGTTAACCACGAGGAACCGGGAGACCGGGTTGTTGCAACCACTCGAAAGAGCGCAGAGGCAGTAGGGGCAAACAGTCGAATAGCCGGGGACAGGAAAACCATGTGCGGGCATCGGCCTAAAGGCCTACAGTGCGATCTGGACCTGTTCCGCTGATATCCATACCGGCCCGCGGCACATCGTGATGCCGCTTAATCAGAGGCCTGATATACGACCGCGCTCGACGACTTGTCAAACTGCCAAAGCGTGAAGCCGGGGGGTTGCAAACCCGGCGGCGTCCATATACGCCCGCACCATCGCGCGACACGCCGGCCCATGTCCCTGGGTCCCGGTGGCGGCTCTGCGCGCGGCGATGAGGGATGAATACGTAGGGAGCTTCCCTCCCAACGCATGCGGGGCTTCGCCCCTTCTCTCTTTTCATTTGTTCATTCGGAGAATTCACAATGTACGAAACCGATCACATCGACAGCAGCAACTCCAGCGACACCGTCGATCGCCTCGACGCCATCGACACCGGCAACCAGTCCATCACCGCCATGATCTGCGAGCAGGCGAAGCTCCACGGGGCGACGCCCGAGCGCGGCGAGTTCGACCCCAGGGAGATCTGGGAGCGGGACACGGCCATCGGCGCCGTGACCGAGGCGTTCTCGGTACTCGCCGACTCCATCGGCATCACCGGGTTCCAGATCGCCGACGAGGCGAACTCCCTCCTCTGGGGTTTCGTCAATTCTCTCGACGCCCAGATTCGGAGACTGGACCGGAGCGTGGATCGGATCGCGCCGGAACTCCGCGACCTGCGGAAGGAACAGGACGGTTCGGAAATAAAGTCGCGGGAGCTCGAACTCCTCACCGACCGGGCGAGGAACCTGGGGGCTCGGCGCGACGCCTTCGAGGAAATGCGGGACGCGGCGGCGGCGCAGTATCTCGCCGAGACCGGGGAGATGTGGCGGCCGCGTTCCGGATCGCACACCAGCCGCACCGGGGTCCTCACCTCCGCCGCCATCGACGCCCGGGACTTCCTCCGGGCGAGGGACAGCGCCGCCGTCCGGGAGAACCTCCCCGAGGGAACCCTGATCGCCGTCGCGGGCGGGAAGGACGGCGACCCCGACGCGGTGTTCCGCAAGCTGGACGCCGCGCACCGCAAGTACGCGGACATGGTGCTGGTCCATGGCGGCGGGCCCGGCGTCGAGAAGTTCGCCGCCCGCTGGGCCGAGGCCCGCGGCGTGCACCAGGTGGTCTGCCGGCCCGACTGGAACACCCACGGGAAGGCCGCGCCGTTCCGGCGGAACGACGAACTGCTGAACCTGATGCCGAAGGGCATCATCCTCTTCCCGAGCGAATCGGGCATCACCGCCAACCTGGCGGACAAGGCGACCGCCTCGGGCATACCGGTTCACCGGTGCTGAAACACAGGGCCGCGTCGTTCCCACGGCGCGGTCCTTCTTCCATTCCCCGTCCGCGGCGGCGGCGGCAACCGCATCCGCTTCGACGCCTGCTGCCGGCGCGGTGCTTCGCACCTGCACCGCCAGCGGCGTTTCCTCTTCCGTCATCTCTCCGGCGTCGATTCCGGCGCCGCGTCTTCATCCCCGTCCGCTGCCGGCTCGATGCTCCGCATCCTCGCCGGACACGCGAACCGGACCGCCTACCGTCGCCGACGCCTTCCGCTTCGCGTACCGCTCGCGTCGGTTTTTCCGATCTCCAGCTTCCACAGCGAACCGGTCCGTGCTCCGCGACGGTCCCGGTGGTGGATCGGCTCCGCGCCACCGCCGTCGGCTTCGCCGCACGGCGCTGCCGGCACGAACATCGTCTCTCTCCCGTTCCGGTCGCGACAATTTTTCGTCGGCATCCTCATCCCCCGCCTCGACCGTGTCGGTCTCCATCACGCGCGCCGCGTCCGGCATCTCCACCTGTTCCACAACGAGCCGAAAAAAATTCCCGGCGATGGTCGCAGTGGTCAACCGGTTCCCGGTCCGCAGCGTCGGCCGCACCAGACTTCGCCACCGGCGCAAGTTTCCTCTCGTGCCTCCGCCCGTTGGCGCGGCGGTCGCGCTTCCCCTTCGGGAACTCCATCGGGTCGCGTGCCGCCCCCGTTCGCGGGTCGCTTCCGCGTCCCCGCTCAAACGCCGCCAGGCTCCATCCCTTCGCTCTGCCGGAGTCCCGAATCGTTCGTGGTGTGCTCCTCGATCTTCTCTCATTTCTACGCCCGGCGGCGTCGAACTCTCACACCCGACGCACCTGTGGTGCCCTCAACGGCAAATGCGCGCCTGACCGGCACTCTCGTGCCATTCCACCGCCAAATGACGACTGGCTGCTGCCGGAAAGACTTGTCCCCGATTGGTGGCGCCGGGGTACGCCGTGGGCATACGGGAAATCTGATTTAAATACAACGGGTTCTAGAGCTCCGGGACTGGCCTGGCACCAGGGTGGTGGCGCTTTGGCCCTCGGCGCAATGCGACGTATTGCGCGATGATACCGTTTTGGTACCTCCGCTCCATGTTGATCACTGCCGGGCAAGCAGCTCTTCAGGGGGTTCTCTTGAGTGCGTAGTGATTCAAAAATTGGCTTCGAACCGGAAACCACGGGCGGTAACGCTGGTAGTATTCGGTGCCGAATCACTCCCCGCAATGAACAGGAGAGGCAACAAAAACCGATGCCGCAGACCATCCGGAAGAACATCCGGGTCGCCCCGGAACAATGGAACCGCATCGAAAAGACCGTCCGCGAGCGGGGGTTTTCTCCGAATCGGCTGATCGTCGACCTGGTCATGGAGGCCCTCGACCGTGACGAATGGCCCGGCGCAAACCCACCGAACCATCCGGACGGCCGGTAATTCCTGTGGCAAGTCGTCTCCAGATCCGCGGAATCGAGATGGTCAACCCCTGTCCTGGCGTGTGGCAGTGAAGCGAATCGCAATGCCCGACAGATGTCGCTGAAGAAACAAATTGAAACTCGAAGCTCCGTGGTAGGCGGATTTCTGCGGGAGATATTCCCAGGCGAACTGAATCGCGCCCTGCTGGCCGAGGTCCACGGCGTATTGAGGAACCATGAACCGATCAGGGTTCTTGGAAAACACACCCCACCATGGATCTTTACCATTGTTGGCCAGGCCATCGACTATCGGATCCGGTACCACTTCGGGAACACGGATTTCGACCGGTTCACGATGGCAAGGGAGGGCATTTGGGCAGTAACCCGGATCGATGATCTGGCACATGCGCTGCAAACCGACCCCCTCAGGTTTCCCGGTTACAGGAAAACTGCGTTCGGGGATGCGCCGGAACCAAACGGGGACTGGAATCATTTCATTGATACCGGAGACGGTTTCCACACAATCTGGCGAAAACCGGACGCGAAACCAGGCATACCGACATCGTTTTTTTCGATGATGCTCCATGCATCAGAAGCGAATTCAGACCAAAACACCCTGCCATTGAATTGCACGCTGGAGTTCATCGAGCTATTGCATCGATCAACCGGAAACATCGCGGCACACCTTCGGCAGCCGACTGACGACGAAGAGAGAACACTCGCCCGAATCTGTCTGGTCCTGTCTGTATTCGAATCCTTTCGGCGCAGTGGCGGAAAAGGATGGCCTCCGTCGTTTTCCGACGGATCGTTACCCCAAGATGCCAGCGGCCTTCTGGACATGATTCCGGACTCATGGGTCGGCGAAGTTGCCGAATTGGCCAGGGCTTTCGTGGATTCCCACTCCGACTGGCGTGGCAAACCCGCGATGTTGAACCCCGTGCTTGCGGGTTCGAGATATGTGGGAGGGGCCGATGCCGACATTGTGATGGACGGCTGCCTGTGGGAAATCAAGACGACGTTTCTCAGGAAGGCCCCCGGAAAATGGTTTTTCCAATTGCTTGGTTATGTCCTGCTTGACTTTGAGAATGCGCTTTCCATAGATCGTGTGGGGCTTCTGTTTCCTCGACAGGATGCTGAAATATCCTGGCCCCTGTCCAGATTGATTCAGGAACTGTCAGGGCAACCACACTTATCCTTGCCAGATCTTCGCGGGGAGCTACGGCGAAGATTGACGGAGTCATGATCACGAAAACGGGATTGAATGGAAGCGAACTAAAGACCCCTTGGTATGTTGTGTTCACCAAAGGGATGATAATTCCTCTGGTTTCGTTTCTTCCGAATACGACCTACCCGAGTACGATCGATACGTCCATGGAGAAAAGAACACAACGAATCGAACTGGTAAGCGGGAAGTGTCTTCCATGTCGACCCGTACTCTCTTTTTATGGCATTGTATATCGCCATATACTTGTACTTACCCTGCTTATCCTGCTCCTGTTTCTGATAGTCCTGATATTTTCCGATTAGGTATTCGATGTAAGACGCCATACAGGGATCGTTGCCAATTGATCCTACGGGAGGTTGAAATTTCACTTGCCCCTTTGTCGTCTTTATTGTGACGGAATCTGCCTGAATTGCGCCAGGACTGCCGATTGCCACTTTGCCTCCAGACTCTACTACGACGGAGTTCTGGCAACCATGAATGAGGGCGTTGACAACAGTATCACTCTTCGGATGAATTTCCGCCGGACTTTCAGCTTCGTGCGTCCGTTTCATCTGAACAAGCACCTCTGCCGTGTAGCGCTCTATCTCGGAATCAACTATCGTATGATGACGCCCACAGAGCAAAATCAAATTGTCAAATGAATGCCGTTCTTCATCAGTCTGTTGAGGGTCGAACCGTGGCCCACCCTCCGATACGGCTCTTATGTGAGCGACTTGACCTGTAAAAGTTCCCGAATCTTCGGCCAGAGGCAATCCACAATCGGGGAAGGCGCAACGGTTGCGGGATACAGTAAGTAGACGTTTCAACGTCTTTTGTGTAGGTGACTTCATATGCTTATCGAGTGCCGTAGCATTGATGGATACCCGGTCCCTTGCAAGATGGATACCCGGTCCCTTGCAACGTTATCGACGCGCTTAGCGACAGATGATCGGAATGTGGCCGTCAGACATAATTAAAGGGATTGTACCGTATCAGGTCTTTTCAACGTGCGGGCCTGCTTATTGAGAATTACGGTCCACAGCGACAAATTTGCCACCGTGTGTGTCTTGTGGGCGGCGGTTCAAAATGACGGTGTTCCGCAGCTGACAACTCCTGTTCGGGATACGATTGATGGGTAATTTATGTGCTGCAGTGGTCAATAGGACCTTTGTCAACTGGTAGCGAATTCGTCGTTGAGCCGCCACACTGCCGAATTCCTGTACGTTCTTTGTGCAGAAACCGTGGATGCGTGTCGGACACCGACATGTCGGCCCAGCCACAAGGTGATCTTCTCATCCCAAGCAATCCAAGGGAAGATGCGGTCTTGGGCTGGACTGTTGCTTGCGGTAATGATGGCATTTACCAGAGTGGCCGTAGGAAGGGAGGAACGGGCGCGTTCCCTGATCCAACCGGTTTCGCGGACAGATACTGGATAAGACAACCGGTCAATCCCCACTTCTGTTTCCGGCCAGTTGTCAACTTGTCGGGGCTTTCCATTGCATACTTGTCCATGGAGGGCTGGTCCCATGCCTCGAGCTACTAGAAAATCAACGAAAGTGAAACAAGATCAGGCCTCGGACATGCTATTCTTCGGACCCGTGCGGTGATTGATATGATGGCTCGAAATGCAGTGGTATTCCATCAGTGTTTCCCGCTTGGTTTCAGGCTGAGTGCGAGCCGGAGTCTTCGCACTAAGTACCAGCCAACAACTATTTCATCGAGCTTCTCTTCGTTCATGCCTATCATTCGCCAATCCCCCGACCCCTCTAAATTCAATCTTGATGCACAGCTTCCTTTCATGCTCCGAAAGGAGGACTTCGGTCTTGTGATGCAGGATGTCTACGACTTTTTCTACGATGTAAACACACATCTGCAGGCAAAAGGACTCAGGCGCTTCGACGAAATGTTGAGGCCTTCGGCAATGTCAGGCATCATTTCGGACATGATCACTGCAAGCATGGCCCAACATTCCCGTGTGCTGGTTGAAAACAGATTCCACAACGGCCATCCCGACCTGATCCAGCAGGGCCTGTATCCAAACGATTCGGTGAAGTCTGGAAAGGAAGGTGTCGAGATCAAGAGCACACGCAACCGAGGAGGAGCCGTTGATACCCATGGCGCCCGAGAACAGTGGATGTGTGTGTTCGTCTATGCAGTGGACAACGTAACAGAGCCCGCTTCCGACCGTGCTCCCATGAAATTCACGGAAATATATCTGGGTCACGTCACTGTCGACGATTTCCGGAAAAATTCTCGCAGTGAACTGGGAACCCGAACCGCTACTCTTGACAGGCAGGGCATACAAAAGCTCCGCGGGCATTGGGTTTACCTCGACACTTGAGCGACTCCAGCGCAGGCAATGCGGACTTGGCCATTTGAACAAAGAGAGACGATTTTTCCACACCGATACTGTCATATCCCAGATGATTTGCCGCTGCAAGAGTAGATCCGGAACCTGCGAAGGGGTCCAGAATCACGCCTTTCCCCATGGGTAAGGCGGCATAAACCAGTTGCCGCAGGAAGGCTTGGGGTTTCAGGGAGGGGTGTGGCGCAAGACTCTTTTCCGCAGCACGGGTAGGATGGGAATCGATGACATCTCCAAATGGACGATGCGCCGACACTCGCCGCAGCCCGCCCGTGCCCCAGTTTCGAAGATTATCCTGTACACGGCCTTCAAGCGGCTTCCGAAACAGCAGCCAGGGTTCGGACATCGAACGCGGCATGACGGTCACGTCGTGAAATTCCTTGTGCGCGTTCTTCGGTCTGTCACCCCCTCTCATGGTCATGACGAGGCGAATGACCATTCCGCGATTTTCCAACCCTACGTCAGCAAGAGCTGACGCCACAATGTGGGAAACGAGAGGATTGGATGCAACAAATATGTGTGCTCCCGGAACGAGAATACGGGACACGCCTGTTCCAAATCGCTGGAAAAAACTCCGCATGAATTCCAGGTCCGTCTTGTTCAGTGTCGTAAAGCGCGGGAGGGGCGATCTTCGGTGACCGTCGAAGGAAGGGGGAATTCGCCATACCCCTCCTTTGCCTTCCCGGAGCTTGCGTTGCTCATTTTCAGTGTACTCAACCAGTCCGTACGGCGGGTCGGTGACGATGGCATGAATGCTGTTTCCGTCACAGGCTTCCATCCAGTCAAAGCAATCCGCCTGGTACAGCGTGGCCTTTCCGTGGGAGATTGCCGGCTTGCCATGGCCGTTTAACTTTCTGTCTGCGGCCGTACCGTTGGGCGCATGTTTTGAAACAAGCTGGTACCTGCCGTGCCCTACTCGAGTGAACATGTCCGGTCTTAATCGCAAGAAAGAGCGAATCGATGATGCCGGCACATCTCCGATATTGGCCTCGACGCCCCGAGTGATCTCCGCGACCGAGGCATCGCGACTGGTCAAGCCGAGGTAAGCGACAATCGCGTCACGAACGACGCCCGGCGGATGTTTCTGTCTGGCCATTTGAGTTCAGGGTTTTCTTGAAAGAATTATAGACGTCCAGACGTCTTTTTGCAACAGGTGGCGGACCTGTGTCGACCTGATTCAGCCGCGGTCATGGGTTACCTACTATCATTGGTACAGCCGCCGGGTAGGCCGGATAATTTGTAGTCTCCCGGTAGATGGTGTTCCGCAGCAATTCGGTACGCGGATTGCATCGAGGGCCGTGTCTCGTCCCGGGGGCTTCTTCTCATTCTTCCAGCTCCCCGGTCAGCATCATATAGTGCGGCTCACGCAGGATGTAACGGGTTCTCGATCCAAGGCTGGCCATCGTCCACACTGCCGATGCGTTGGCTATCTTGAACCCTCCCGCGACAAAGATTACCCGTACAAGGCGGGGAAATTCAGCGTGGAATCAGTGCATCCTCTCCCCAGGCAGGGGACGGCCCTCCAGGTCACCCGGCTCGATGAACAGGAACGGCAGGTACCGGTCGTCCCCGGCCAGCCTTGATGCATGTACGCCGAGATCGATCCAGATGTCAAAAACCACCAGCGCCGACCCATCGGCGAACTCGACCCTGCTGTTCCCGTATTCGATTCCCGGCGCCGGCGCCTTGCCATCTGTTTCATCTTCTCCTTCTTCCTCTCCCCCGGACGGAGGCGCGTCGCAGGGGAAATGATCGATCGTGATCCGCTCGTCCTGACCGAACCACAGGAGCAGCCCGCCCATCACGATTTCCACCAGTTCCAGTTGCGACTCCGGATCCTCCCCGTTGTCCCAGTTCGGCGCACACAGCCCCTCGATCCGGTCCAGCCATCTTGCTGCCTCGGTGGCTGTTTCGCCGCCCGCCTCTCGATCTGCTGATGGGGTTTCAGCCATCCGACCTGCCCCCGCCGCCCATTTTCACTTCCTCCTCCCCGGCGGTCCGGTAGCCCGGCAGGACAAGGGCCGCGATGCCGTCGGAAATCCGGGCCCCCGCCGCCCGCACCGATTCGTCCGCAAGGTGAGCGTAGCGGGCCGTGGTCTCCACCTGTCGGTGACCCAGCAGTCTGCCGATCGCCGGCAGGCTCTCCCCGAGGCCCAGCGCCCTCGAAGCGAAACTGTGCCGCAGGTCGTGCAGCCGGATGTCCTCCAGCCTCGCCTCCCGGCAGACGATCTTCCAGGGATCGTTCAGGTTCCGCATCGGCTTGCCCCGGATATTGCCGGGAATCACGTGCGGGTTGTCACCGACCCTGCCGATCCCCGACAGCACCGCCACCACCTCCGGGGACAGCGCCACCGTCCGCGGCCCGGTCTTGGAATCCTCCAGGTGCAGTTCCCCGGCCTCGAGGTCCACCGCCTCCCACTTCAGGGTGAGGATCTCGTTCTTCCGGCACCCCGTCAGCAGCAGCAGCCGGATCGCCGCCACGGCCCGGGACGACACCTTGGTCCCGTCCCCGAATTTCGCCAGCGCTCGGCCGAGGCGCGCCAGTTCCGGCTCGCTCAGGAAACGCTCCCGGCTCCGTTCCCGGTACTTAGCCACCATCCGGCAGGGATTGCTGTCCTTCGGCATGTCTCCGCGGGTCTCGGCAGCGTTCCAGATTCTCGAAAGCGCCTTCAGCACGTTGTTCGCCATCGACGGCGTCCCCCGCAGGGAATGGTGCAGGTCCGTCACCCGCCCATGGTCCACCGACGCCGCCGGTACCCTGCCGATCTTCGGCACGATGTGCTTGCGCACCACCAAGCGGTACATCTTCACCGTCTCCGGCTTGCAGTGCCGCTCCACATGATCTTCCAGCCAGCGCAGTGCCAGTTCCCTCACCGTCGGGCCCTCCTCCGCCCGCGACTCCGGCACATCCTCAACCGGGTCCTGCCCGGCCCGGATCCGGGCGATGGCCAGCGCCGCACGCCTACGCGCCTCCCTCGCCCCGATCACCCCGTGCCGCCCCAGCGTCACCCGCGTCGGGGCCTTTCCCGGAGCACGGACCTGGACCACGTAATGCCTGCTGCCGGACGGGTACGCCCGAACCCCGAAGCCGGACAGTTCGGTATCCCAGAACACCGTGTCCCTGTCCACTTCGATGGATTCAACCATCCTCCCGGATATTTTCATCTCTTTCATGTTCCTGTTCCTTGTGCCTCAGTAGCGGGCGTTACGGAAACCGTTGGGGGTGGTTCGGAGCCGGACATCCCGGCATGACCCGAACGAACCATGTCACTGGTCTGCCCCTCACCGTCCACGCACTCCCCTCCCTCCTGAAGCATGAAAGACCCGAGGTCGTGGCCGATGCGGGCTGCGGACGCCTTCTCGGCATCCAGCATCAGGTGCGCATACCGCGCCGTCGTCCCCACCTTGCCGTGGCCCAGCAGCTTGCCGATCACCGGCAGGCCCTCGCCCAGGGCGAGGCCCATGGAGGCATAGGAATGGCGCAGGTCGTGGATGCGCACGTCAGAAAGGTCCGCACGCTCCCGGAGTTCCCGCCAGATCCGGTCCAGGCCCTTCAGGTATCCCTTGCCTCCGGCCTTGCCGGGGATCACCCAGGGACTGCCTTCCGGACGCAATGTTGAACGAACTGAATCCAGCACCGCCGCCACCGCCGGCGTCAGCGGTACCTGCCGGGGGCCGGTCTTTCCGTCCCGCACCCTGATCTTCCCCGAAGACCGGTCGATGTCGTCCCACCGCAGGGAGAGAATCTCCTGCTTCCGGCATCCCGTCAGCAGGAGCAGGCGGATGGCGGCCACCGCGGACGGATACACCGACCCCCGGGATTCCGCCTCCGCCAGCACCTGACCCAGCCTGCGGTATTCGTCCGGCGTGAGAAACCGCTCCCGGGGCGCCTCCCGGTAATGGCGCACCGTCCGGCAGGGATTCCGCCCCGGCGCCAGCAAACCCCAGGCCTCCGCCGCCCGGAGCATCCCCGACAGCACCCGCACCGACAGGTTGGCCTGGGCCGGACGGTCCTGCAGGCGGCCGTGAAGGTCCGACACATGGGACCGGTCCAGTTCCGAAAGGGGGACATGGCCCAGCGCAGGGACGACATGCTGCCGGAGGGTCCGGACATAGTTCCGCACCGTGTTCGCTTCGCAGTTCACCTGCACATGGGCCTTGATGTATCGTTCGGCCAGTTCCGCCACCGTGGGTTCCCGGACTTCGGGCGCGGGCTCCGCGGGAAGGCCCCGCTTCAGCCGGTCGATCACCTCCGCCGCCCGCCGCCTGGCCCCGTCCGGCGTCAGTTTCCCGAGGGGGCCGAGTCCCACGCGCTTCAGCCGCCCCGACGGCTTCCGGACCTGGACGCACCAGACCTTGCGGCCCGTGGCGTAGACCCGGACACCGAATCCCGGAAGGTCACGGTCCCAGAAGATCGCGTCGCCGGATGGAACCGACAGGGAATCGACGGTGCGTTTGGTAAGCTTGAGGGTTTTCGCTTCGGCCATTGGTCCGGACAGTTGAGATTTCCACCGGGCGGCCGAAAAGAAAATCGCGAAATTTTCGGCGCCCGGAATCAGGCTTTGCAGTATACCGAATCCGTAATCAGTCCGCAATCAACAGGGAGTAAATCCGTGGTATGCTGCTGTCTGCCCATGGCAGCGGGAGGGTTGGGAAATTTCCTAAAACTAATTATTTATATTCAACCACATAACCTACATTTCAACGAAACCAGAAGTCAGTCGCACCATTGGATTTCGGGCTTGTTGATCTGGCAATCATATACATGATATATCCCACCCTGATGTGGTTGAGCGTGCCGAGGATGGAGCCGAAGTATGCGCCCCGGTTTTCCTTCAGCACCTGGGCCGGCAGTTCCGCGGCCACCTGGTACAGGTTGCCGTTCATCCAGCGGTTGTAGTCCGCCATCAGTTCGAAATGGCGCTTCAGTGACATCTGCCCGCAACTACGTCCGCAATGCCTTCAGGCGGGCAATGCTTTCCTCCGGCCATTGCTCCTTGAGGCGATAGAACCCGGTCATCGCGGGCCGGTCTTCCGGCAGCGCCACCCAGGGCGGCCTGGTGTCGGTGTAGATATGGATATCTGGCGGTGCCAGGGCCGGGTTGTCCAGCGTGCCCACGCGCACGAAACGCACCGCTTCCCCCATCCCCAGGTAATTGCTCCAGAGCACGACCCGGCAGTCCGGACAGCGGCTGACGATCTGGCCCTTGCCGCTGGCCGTGGGGATCCTGTGGGAATCCACCTCGCCCCTGGTCAGCGTGACGCGGCCGGACTCGATGATGGCATTGAGCGCGCAGGCGGAGCCTGTCTCCCTCTGGCACCAGGTGCAGTAGCAGCAGTGCACGAACATCGGCCTGTCCTCCAGGCGGTAGACCACCCCGCCGCAGGTGCAGCGTCCGGTGGCGAACGGCTCACGGTCAGTCATGGCTTCCTCCGGTCATAGGCGCGAGTGTAACCGCAGGCCCCGGTCAGTCGCGAGGGCGGTTCACCCGCCGGCGGACTGCGCCCTCAGCCAGGTGTCCACCATGTCGGGGGAAAAGAGGTAGAAGGCAATGTCGATCCCGGCCCATTGCTCCTCCCCGCAGACCGCAAGCGCGATCCCCGCCGCCTCGTCGTGGGGGTAGCCGTAGACACCGCAGGAAATGGCGGGAAACGCCACGGATCCGCAGTGATGGTCCCGTGCCAGGGCCAGCGAGCTGCGGTAGGCCGAATCCAGCAGCCTTGCCGGTTTTGGATCGATGCCGTAGCGCGGCCCGACGGCATGGATCACCCAGCGTGCCAGGAGCCGGCCGGCGGGCGTGATCCGCGCCCCGCCGATGGGACAGCGGACGCCGTCCGCCTCGGGGACCCGGCGGCAGTGTTCCAGTAGTTCCGGCCCCGCGGCGCGGTGGATGGCGCCGTCCACGCCGCCGCCGCCCAGCATGGCCGGATTGGCCGCGTTGACGATGGCGTCCGTGGCGGCGGCCGTGATGTCGCCCTGGACGATGGCGATCTCCGTGCTCATGAAGCGGCCGTCTCGAGATGGCCGGGCAGTTCCCCGGGTTGAATCCCGCCGCACAAGACAAGACCGTTGCCGCGGCCAACCTCCCGCCCCCCGGCGTTGTGCACGACGGCCGCGGAGATCGCCCGGAAGCGGTTCCGGTTCACCATCTTTTCCATTCTGCGAATGCGCAACACTGAAACGACAAGATCAATATTCTTTCACGATCCTCCGGCGGCGACCGACCGGCCCGCGCACCTTGCAACGACTATAGCCAACATTCGCAGCCTGTTCCAGACGGAACGCTTGCCGGCTGTCAGCTTGCCGGGCCCTCCGTATGCCAGGCCTGCTGCATGATTCAAGTCGATGAAAATGAAACCCTCCGCGTCCCCGGAATGCTATGATCCGAGTTCCTTAAGTGTTGATCATCATGGTCCGTTGCGACGATTTCCGGCATCGCAATCCAAGAAACCCCTCCAGCACAAGTCCCGCTATGAATCCCTGGTATTTCGTTTCCGGTCGGCCGGCATGGCGCCCGCGCATGACTGCAGGACCATATCCGATCGACCGCGGCGAGAGCGCCGTGAGCATGGTTTACCGGAGTCGTAATTCATAAGGAACCGGCGAGCGGATGCTGTCGAAGAAGACCAGATTGTTTTCGAGCGGGGACGCACGCCGACTGGCCAGGCGGCGGTTGCCGCGCCTGGTGTTCGACTTCGTCGACGGCGCGGCAGGGCGGGAGGCCGGAATGCGGCGCAACGAAGCGCGGTTTGACGACATCTGCCTGCAGCCGCGCGTCCTGGAGAATGTCGCATCCCGAAGCCTCAAGACGGAGATCCTGGGGCAGACGTTCAGCGTTCCTTTCGGCATCGCGCCCATGGGAATGTGCAATCTGGTCTGTCCGGGCGCGGACCGGATCCTCGCCGGGACGGCCGCGCGCCTCGGCATGCCGGTCTGCGTCTCTTCCGCCGCGTCGAGCACGCTCGAGGACATGCGCGAGTGGGCCGGGGCCCGCGCCTGGTTTCAGCTGTACTACGGGCAAACCGAAGAATCGACGCTGGCGGCGGTGGAACGGGCGGCCGGGGCCGGTTACGACACCCTGGTGCTGACCGCCGACGTCCCCCAGGTATCGCGCCGGGTGCGCGACCAGCGCAACGGGTTCAACGTGCCCTTCCGGCTGACCCCGACATCCTTCCTCGATTTTGCGATCCATCCGCGCTGGTCCCTGTCGACCCTCGCGGCGGGCATTCCCTCCCCGAAAAACTTCGGCAAAGGCGACCGGTTCGTCCGGGGCGCCAGCCGGGCCGGGGCGGACTGGGACTTCCTGTCCATGTTGCGAGAAACGTGGAAGGGAAAGCTCATCGTCAAGGGGGTCACCTGCGCCCGGGACGCGGTGCGCGTCCGGGACGCGGGCGCCGATGCCGTCTACGTGTCGAATCACGGCGGCCGGCAGCTGGACAGCGCCCCGGCCGCCATCGACCTCCTGCCGCGGATCCGCGCGGCCCTGGGCCCCGACATGCCGCTGTTGTTCGACAGTGGCGTCCGCAGCGGCGAGGACGTGGTAAAGGCGCTGGCGCTCGGCGCGGACTTCGTGATGCTCGGGCGCCCGGTTCTGTTTGCCCTGGGCGCCGGCGGGGCGAACGGCCTGTCGACGCTGCTGGACTGTTTTGTGCAGGATACCGACGTCGCAATCGCCCAGCTTGGGGTCAGCTCGGTGGCGGAGCTCCGGACGGGCGTCCTGTTCGAACCGGACAGCGGGACGGACGGCGGGACATCAGACCCGCAACGGCCGCTCAGGGTCGCGGCCAAGAACTGAAGGGAGACCGTTCGCGACATGGGGCAGGACAACCGAATCCGCGGCGGCGCCCTGCTGGCCCGCGCGCTGAAGGAAAAGGGGGTGGACCACGCCTTCACCCTGGCCGGCGGATTCTGCAATCCGGCACTCGAGGGGTTCATGGAATGCCGGATACCGGTGATCAACTGCCCCCACGAACAGGTCGCGGGACACCTGGCCGACGGGTACACGCGGATCACCCGCAAGCCCACGGTCTGCCTGGTCGGGCCCGAGGGGTTCGCAAATGCCGTTCCCGCAATGCTCGAAGCCGGCGGCGAGCGCTCGCCGGTGATCTTCGTCACCGGCTCCTCGACGCTCAAGCGGCAGGGCGCGGGCGGCTTCAAGGAAATCGACGATGTGGCGATCGCCGCGCCGCTGGTGAAGTATTCCGTTCAGGTCACCGATGGCGAGCGCATCGGTGAATTCGTCGACCGGGCATGGCAGGCGGCGACCACCGGCTATCCGGGGCCGGTGCATATCAGCCTGCCGGTCGACATCATGTTTTCGTCCTTCGACGCGGATGCGGGCCGCGACGAACGGCCCTGGTCGCGCAGCGCGCGCCCGGCACCGCGCGCCTGGCCTGATCCGTCCGGGCTCGCCCACCTGCTCGGCATCATCCGCGAGGCCGAACGCCCGATCGTGATCGGCGGGCACGGGATCTGGTGGTCGGGTGCCGAGGACAGGCTGGAAGCCATGGGCCGCGCCCTGCGCATGCCCGTCTTCAATGTGCCCTACCACGCCAAGCTGCTCGGCGAGGAATGCGAGGCCTACATGGGGCTTGCCGACTTCCACCAGTACCACCCGTCGAAAACCGCCATCCACGAGGCCGACGTCGTGGTGATGGTGGGCGGGCGGCTCGACAACCAGATGAACTTCGGCAACCCGCCCTTTTTCCCCAGGGAAACCACGCTGGTCTGCGTGAACGGCTCGTCCGAGGAGCTGGACAACAACTATGCCGCGGACGAGGTGCTGCTGTCGGACCCCGGCGCGTTTCTGGACGCGCTCTCCGGCATCGGCCGGACCTGGGAGCCCTGGTTCGATCTGCAAAGGGAACGCCGCGCCGCATGGGTCGCCGAGTGGGGGGCGCACATCGCGGCGGAAACCGCCCGGGACGAGGCGGCGGGCGGCAACATGCATCCCCTGCAGCTGGGCCTCGATGTGCAGGCCGAGATGAACGATGACGACTGGCTGGTCTTCGACGGCGGCAACACGCATTTCTGGAACGAGATCGCCGTGAACATGGCCGGCTGGCGCGGGCAGAAACTGGGCGGGATCATGCATCCCGGCAACTATTCACTGCTGGGGGTCGGGGTCAGTTTCGGCATTGCAGCCAAGGCCACGCACCCGGACAGCAACGTCGTGGTGATCTCCGGCGACGGGGCTTTCCTGTCTGGCGGGCTGTCAATCGAGGCGGCGTTCCAGGAAGGGCTGCCGATCACCGTGGTCGTCGACAACAACGGCGGACTCGACTGCATCAGCCAGCAGCAGGAGCGCCTCTTCGCCGATGGCAGTCATTTTGCCACCGACTTCCGCGATATCCCGTTTCACACGATGTTCGAGGGGCTCGGCGGACATGGCGAGCTGGTGGAGACACGCGCAGCGCTTCGTCCCGCCCTGCGGCGCGCGATGGCGTCCGGCAAAACGGCCTGTGTGAACGTCAAGTGCCGCGGCGTGATTTCCCCCATCGTCGCGGCAACATCGGACAAGCGCGACAAGGCGTCGATCGAATAATGGCGACGGTGTCTTCCCATACGCTCAATGGCGTCGACGGCAGCCATGCGGGCGGCATCGCGGTGCGGCTGGTTGAACTGGCCACTGGGCGGACGGTCTTCGACACCAGGATGGACGACGGCGGACGCCTGACCCAGGAGGTCGCCGCGCCCGACCCGGAGGGGCGCTACGAGCTGGTCTTTCAGACCGGCGCCTATTGGCAGGCCCGGGTCCCCGGCACCCACGGCGCGCGCATCATGGACGAGATTGTCATCCGTTTCACCATGCCCGACCCGGAGGGGCGCTATCACATTCCCCTGATCCTGTCACCGCACGGCTACTCCCTGTGGAGTTCCACCGAGCATGGCTGACGGGCTGAACCTTTCCCGCCGATTGCGCCGCACCCCCTACACGGCCTCTGCCGAGGCCGCCGGCGTCACCGGCTTTTCCGTGGTCAACCACATGCTTTTGCCCAAGGCGTACGGCCGCCCGGTCGAGGAGGACTACTGGCACCTTCGCGAGCACGTGCAGATCTGGGATGTCGCCTGCCAGCGCCAGGTGCAAATCGAGGGCCGCGACGCCGCGGGGCTGGTCCAGTGGATGACCCCGCGCGACATCTCGCGCGCCAACACCGGCGACTGTCTCTATGTCCCGATCACGGATGAAACGGGCGGCCTGATCAATGACCCGATTCTGCTGAAACTGGCAGACGACCGGTTCTGGCTGTCGGCCGCGGATTCCGATCTGCTGCTTTTCGCCAAGGGGCTTGCGCTCGGGCGCGGGCTTGACGTGACCGTCGACGAGCCGGACGTGTCGCCCCTGGCCGTGCAGGGGCCGAAAGCCGAGGCCCTGCTTTGCGACCTGTTCGGGGGCCATGTCCGCGAGATCGGATTTTTCAAGTTCGACTGGGTCGACTTTGCCGGCACGCGGCAACTGATCGCGCGGTCCGGGTATTCCCGGCAGGGCGGGTTCGAAATCTACCTGAATGGCGGGCACCTCGGCGCCGCCCTCTGGAACGCCGTCTGGCAGGCCGGACAGCCCTACGGCATTGCCCCCGGCTGCCCCAATCTGATCGATCGCATCGAGGGCGGGATTCTGTCATACGGCAACGAAATGACCCGTGAACAGAATCCATTCGAAATCGGCATGGGGAAGTTCTGCAACCTGAACGGGGCGGTCGACTATCTCGGACGCGATGCCTTGCGAAGGTTCTCCGACAAGGGCGCGGAGCGCCAGATCCGCGGCGTCCTTTTTGATGGCGGTCCCTGCCCCACCTGCGCCGAGCCCTGGCCGGTCAATGTGGGAGACCGGCAGGTTGGCCAGATCACGAGCGCCATCTGGTCGCCGCGTCTGAAACGGAATGTCGGCCTGTCGCTGATCGACCGGGAATTCTGGGATGCGGGTCAGCCGGTGACCGTGCACAGCAAGGACGGCGCCTCCCGTGCGGGCGAGGTTTCGGCCCTGCCCTTCGCCTGACGGGTCCAGCACTCGGATCGACAATCACGGCCGCAGGTTTCCGGATGCGGAAACCGCCCGGCTACGCGATCTCCGGCAGGCTGATCCCGATGGCTGCGGCGGACCGGAAGATCGTGCTGCCGGCTACGGCGGGGTACAGTCGCTCAAGTCCGCGCCAGCGGGCTTCCGCCGTCAATCCCCGGCCCCGTCAAGGAATTCCACCTCGCCGGTGGCGAGATCGTACTCGGCGCCCACCACCGTGAGCCGGCCCGTCTCGACGAGCCGTCCGAGTATTTCCGAGCCCTGGGTGAGAACGGCCACCTGGGCCCGGACATTGGCCCGCACCGCTTGCCGGGCGAGCGTGTCGTGATCGGCGTCCGGGGCCATATCCGGCAGCGACCGCACTGCCGGGCGAATCCGGTTCAGGATGGCCCCCAGGTTCGCCGAGGGGTTGCCGGCTGGATGGTCGAGTTCCTCCAGCGTGGCCTCGACGGCGCCGCACCGGGTGTGTCCCAGCACCACCACCAGCTCGATGCCGAACTTGTCGGCGGCGAACTCCACGCTGCCCACCTGGGACGGCGCCGCCACGTTGCCCGCCACGCGAACGACGAAGAGGTCGCCAAGCCCCTGGTCGAACACCAGCTCCGCCGGCACCCGCGAATCGGAACAGCCGAGGATGGCGGCAAAAGGGTTCTGGCCGTCGGTGAGCCGCATGCGCCGGTTCGGGCTGACGGCGCCGCTCCGCCGGCGGCCGGCCACGAAACGCCGGTTTCCTTCCTTCAGTCGTTCGATTGCTTCCAAGGCGGTGGTCATCCAGAGTCAGCAGGTGGTGGAGTCGGGGTATTCTACTGCCTCGAGCCCCTCCGCGGGACGCCGGACAGTTCTATTTGCCCGTAACACGCAGGGCGGGCGGCCCGTCAGTCCAGGCAAAAGCCCTGCTCCCTCACATACCTGCCGAAATCGGTCCGTGCGGGCACCGCGTATTGCCGGGTTCTTCGTTCCGACCAGCCATAGTCCTCCGACACCCCGAAGCGGTCCGCCATGAACTGCGCGTGGTCCGGTGTCCGGTCCACTGACTCCCGCCGCCGGTCATATGCCGCCACCTGCGCCGGCAGGTCCGCGTCATCGTAGGTTTCCTCGTGCACGGTCACGGCCAGGGGCAGGCGCATGCTGACGGGCGGCGTCTCGGCGGGCCATCCCACCGCCATCCCCGCAACCGGGAATACGTGCTCCGGCAGCGCAAGTTCCCGGGAAAGATCGAAGACCCGGTTCCGCACCTCGCTCACCGGGCAGCAGCCGAGCCCGGCCGCCTCCGCGGCGGTGATGAACGCCTGCATGGCGAGACCGGTGTCCACCGCGGCATTCATGAAGGCATCGAGGTGGTCGTTGGCGAACGGATGGCCGCGGTGTTCCGCCAGCCTCCGGATACGCCGGCTGTCGCCGCACCATACCAGGAAGACCGGCGCCTGCGAAATCCACCCGATGCCCGGCGAATACCGGGAAATGCGCCGGAGCTTTTCCCGCTCACGGACACGGATCACACTGCGCTGCTGCAGGTCTGACTTGGACGGCGCGGAAAAGGCCGCGGACAGCACGGCATGCAGCAGGTTGTCCGGCACCGGTTCCACCTCGAACTGCCTGCAGCTCCGGTGGTCCAGCATACGCCCGATGGCCGGGTTGAATGCGGCCGCATGCTCATCATCAAGGCCGGCACCGAACCGGGCCTCATGGCTTTGTTGAATGGTCATCTCGCTCTTTGCAACCGGTGGTGAAGGGAACCATTAAACCACATCGTGTCCGTCCGCTGCCGGCAAAACGCCCCCGGGCGCCCGTGCTCCCTGTCCGGGGCGGTGCAGGGAATATTGATTCCCCCGCCCGCAACCATTATGTTCACATGCATACATCCACGGAAAACTCGCCATGCAATGGGCCCTGCTCGCCATCGTCGTGATCGCGCTCTTTCTCCTGTCGGGCCGCTACCCGAAGCTCGCCTTCGGCATCTTCGCGGCGCTGGTGGTGGTCGTCGCGGGAGTGGTTTTCCTTGGCCAGGACGACGCCGCAATCCGCAAGGCGCAAATCGGCCCGGAGAACGTCACGGTGGAAAACACCGCCGGCATGCCCGCCTACGGCGGCGCCTACCGCCTTACCGGGCGCATCAAGAACAACCACGACAGCGTGGAACTCAAGGAAGTGGTGCTCAGCATCGTGATGCAGGACTGCGATGACACGGGCTGCCAGTCCGTGGGCCAGACCGACGAACAGGTTAACCTGAGGATTCCGGCGGGGCAGGCCCGTGACTTCAGCGTCACGGTCTACTTGGGGGAGCCCGCGATCTCGGGTACCATTGGCTGGGATTTCACCGTCACGAAGACCCGGAGCTGACCCGGTTCCGGGGTCCACGGTGACCTGATATCGAGGGAGTAGATTCATGCTGTATCCCGTTGCGCTGGCCCTGCACGTCCTATCCGCGGTGGTGTGGGTCGGCGGAATGTTCTTCGCCTACATGTGCCTGCGGCCGGTCCTTGGCGGCCGCGAGCCGGCCGAGCGCCTGCAGATCTGGGTGGGCGTGTTCAGAAAGTTCTTCCCCTGGGTAACCCTTGCCATCATCCTCCTGTTCCTTTCCGGCTTTTACCTGATCCACGTCTTGGGCGGGTTCAGCCAGATCGGTTATCATGTCTGGGGTATGCTGGGAATTGCCGTGATCATGACCGGGATCTACAAGTTCCTTCTCCTGGCGCCGTTCCGACATCTCTGCCGGGGCGTGGAGGAGGGTAACCACAAGGTTGCGGCCTTCGCACTCGGGACCATCCGCAAGCTCGTAGGAACCAACCTGGTTCTCGGCATCATCGTGATCTGTCTCGCCACGGCTTTCCGGTCCTGGTAGGCATGCGGATCCGGTCCCTGACCATGCACGTCACGGCTTCCGCGGCCGGCCTGCTGCTCGCCGTGCTGCTCGCCGTACCGGGAAGCGCCGCGGAACTCCGGCGCGCGGCGGAGCCGTTCACCCTGGAGGCCCTGACCGGCAGCAGTGTATCCCTCAAGGACTACGGCGACCATGTGCTGCTGGTGAACTTCTGGGCGACCTGGTGCCCGCCCTGCGTGGCGGAGCTGTCCACGATGCAGGCGCTCAAGGACACGCTTGCCGGTGAGCCCTTCGAGATCCTGGCGCTCAACGTCGGCGAGGAACCGCGGCAGGTGCGCGACTTTCTCCGGCATTTCAGGACGGATCTCGAATTCCCCATCCTGCTTCGCGCCGAACGCGGCGTGGCCCGGGCGTGGAACGTGAGCGCGATGCCCACTTCCGCCCTGATCGACAAGAAAGGCCGGCTCGCCGCCACCATGGTGGGCCCCCGGGACTGGAACAGCAGCGACAGCCTGCGCCTGGTGCGGATCCTGCTGGAAGAATAGGCAGGCAGGAAACATCGTTGACCACCCGGCCAGTCCACTGCGGCATTTTCGGCGGCACCTTCGATCCCATCCACCTCGGCCATACCGGTGCGGTCCGGCAGATCGTGGCACCCGCCCGCCTGGACGAGGTCCGGGTGATTCCCGCCGCCGTTCCGCCTCACCGCGATGAGCCCCGCGTCCCCGCAGCGGCGCGGCTCGACATGGTCCGCATCGCCCTGGCGGACGAGCCAGGCATGGTCGAAGATGCCAGGGAAATCGAACGGGCGGGACACAGCTACACCATGGATACGGTGATGGAACTCAAGGCGGAATTCCCCGGCACCCGGTTCAGCCTCATTCTCGGGCTCGATGCCGTCCTCGGACTGGACAGCTGGCATCGCTGGGAAGACCTGCTCGCACAGGTGGCGGTGATCGCCATGGTGCGGCCCGGCTGGACGCCCCCGGAACCGCTGCCGTCCTGGTGGCGCACCGGGGAAGGCGCCCCAGGACCGGATTCCGCTGGTAGAATCCACCTGATGGCGATCTCACCGATGGATGTCTCCGCCACCCGGATCCGCGACGACCTGCGCGCGGGCAGGGACGTGCGCCACCTGCTGCATGCCGGTGTGCACGAATACATACGCCGTCACGGACTCTATTCCCGCTCTCCCGATCCTCGACGAACCCCATGACGGAAAAAAGCCCCCGGTCGAAGAACGCCGTCCGCTCCCCTGATCACGCCGTCCCCGCCGATGAAGCAGGCCGGGCCGAGGCCGAACGCATGCGGGACCTGGTCATTGACGCCCTCGAGGAGGTCAAGGGCCGGGATATCGCCGTTCTCGACGTGACCACCCTGACAGACATCTGCGACTACATGGTCGTGGTCTCCGGCGCCTCGGACCGTCATATCAAAACGCTCGCGGAAAGGGTGCTGGAGAAGATGCACGGGGCGGGCTGGCGCCAGATCGGCATCGAGGGGGAGGATGCGCGGGACTGGGTGCTGGTGGATTTCGTCGACGTGGTGGTGCATATCATGCGGCGCGAAACCCGCAAGCGGTACGATCTCGAAGGCCTGTGGGACCGGACGTTCGGCGAACTGCGCAAGGATGGGAATGCCGCCGGGGACGGGGAGCAGGATGACGGATCAAGCACGGATGCGGAAAACACCGCGGCGTCGCGCCCCGAAGCCAGTTCCGGCTGACCCGGGGCGTCCCCGGGCGAAGTCATGCTGAACCTGCACCTGGTGGCCATCGGCGGGCGCATGCCGAACTGGGTGACCGAGGGGTGCGACGAGTACCGGAGGCGCATCCGGGGCCGGATGACACTGAACCTGGTGGAGGTTCCGGCCGTGAAGCGGGGGAAGAACGTGAACCCGGCCAGAATCGCCATGGTGGAGGAACGCCGGCTTACCGCCGCGGTGCCCGGGGGCTGCCGACTCATTGCCCTTGACCGGCAGGGCAGGGAGATGTCCACCATGGACATCGTCCGGCGCCTGGAAGACTGGCTCGATAACGGCGAACAGGCGGCGCTGGTCGTGGGCGGTCCCGAGGGGTTGTCCGGGGACTTTCTCGCCAAGGCGGACGAATGCTGGTCGCTGTCGGCGCTCACGCTGGCCCATCCGGTGGTGCGGGTGGTGCTCGCAGAGCAAGTCTACCGCTGCTGGTCGATACTGGAAGGTCTGCCCTATCACCGCTGAATTGAATTCATGTCCCGGGTCCCGCTGATCCTCGCCTCCCGTTCGCCCCGCCGCAGGGAGCTGCTGTCGCTGTTCGGCCTGCCCTTCAGCGTGCGGGACGCGGACGTGGACGAATCCCCCCTCAAGGACGAGCCCCCCGAGGAAATGACCGGCCGCCTTGCCCGGCTGAAGTCGAAGACCGTGGCGTCCCTGGCCCCGGGTAGCTGGGTGCTGGGCGGCGACACCACGGTGGCGGTCGACGGCGAGGCCCTCGGCAAGCCCGCGGACCGCGCCCAGGCCGTCGCCATGCTCGAACGCCTCTCCGGCAGGCGCCATGACGTGATTTCCGCGGTGGCACTGACGGGTCCCGGCTTTGCAGGTGTTGAAGTCAGCCATACCCTGGTGGACTTCATGGAGCTGACGCCGGACATGATCGCCGCCTACTGCGATACCCGGGAGCCGTACGACAAGGCGGGCGGTTACGGCGTCCAGGGCCCGGCCGGCACCTTCGTCAGGGAGATTCACGGCAGCTACAGCGGCGTAGTAGGCCTACCGCTGTACGAGACCCGAATGCTGCTGCAACGGGCGGGGCTGGTCTAGGACCGCACCCGGACCTCGAGGATGCTCCGAACCCAAATCGAAAGTCTTTCGATGTCCGCGACACGGAACCCGGAGGCTTCACCGAGACTGGTACTGCGGTTCCGCATGCCGAGCGGGTCGGGACCTTTCTTCTTTCGGTAACCGGTCCATACGGGATCTTTGATCCTGGCTGGATTCCGCTTCCGCTGCACCTACGATAGCGTCTCTATCACCACAGGTTCTCCGCCGTACCTTCGAAGATGGAGTCATTCAGAAACATGCGCCGGCTGAACAGGTTGCGCTCGACTTCGCTCAGTTCGGCTTCCTTGCAGATATCGTCCCATCCGTCCCGGATTGTGCCGATCTGCAGGTCGATGAGGTCCTTCGCCGCATCTCCGCTGAGCTGGAAATTGGGCGCGGCCTCAAGGCAGGCTGCAAGTGCGCTCATCCGATTATCTCCGACGATCAGCATCGCCTGGCTGGCCAGATTACCGGTGCGGCTTTGCGGGCAGATGTCATAGGCAGGCGTCAGGGTCAGGTATTCGCCGTCCCAGAAGCCCGCATGGTTGCGGGCGTGATCGTCGGTGTTGCCGCAAAGGACGTTGAACACGAGCCGTCCGTACAGCTCGTGCAACGTCGCCTTCGGCGAGGTGAAGCGGTGCCGAATGATTTCCGCGAGGTCTTCATAGCTGGCGTACCGTGCCATCATCCCATCGAGACCGAACATCGTCAGCGCCGAAACCATCGCCTTGCGCATCCAGCCGTCTTTCGTCTTCACGCGGTCGAATCGCTCGACCAGCAGCACATCCCTGCCGGCGGTATGCGTAAGACGCACGGGGGCGACGTTGAGCCCCGCCCTGGCCGCAAGGCGCATGGCGACATATTCCGCCTTCACGACGTTGTAGGTGTCCGTCGACGACGAGAACTTGGCGATCATCTTTGTGTCGCCGTCCTGGATCATCGCTTTCGGGCGCGCGCCGCCAAGCGACGTGCCGTGGAACAGCGCCTGGTCGAGATCGGGCGTCAGCGGCACGCCCTTGTCGACTTTCTCGGCGGCGCTCAGCAACTCTTCGAGCGTCGCGGTCTGAACGGCGCGCGGCACGTTTTCGGAAGGGGAGTGCTGGAAGTCCAGTGCACCGATGCGGTCGGAACCGGACTCCAGCAGACAGGTCAGTTCGTCGAGCGCATCGATATCGGCATCCCTGCCCATTTGTCCGAAGACCCGGTTCAGGATGACTCGACGGCCCCACGCATCGGGCGCGGCGTCGCGCAGGCATCCTGCCATGCCCAGACCGAATCCAGGCGCAATCGGTCCGCTGCGCAGCGGCAGTTCCGGCTCGTAGACCGGAATACGGTCATCCGCTTCCAGATAGCTCTGGCCGTAATTGAATATCAGCCGCTCGCCGTCCCGTGCGATGCGGCCGGCGACAACCGGCGCCGTCGCGCCGGGCAACCATATCCAGACATAGGCTTCCTCCGGCGCTTTCCTACCGGGGCGATCAGAAGTCATCTTTCACCTTCGTCGTTCCCGTGCGGGCGGACCGCGGCAGCAGGGTGAGCTTGTCGCGCTCCATCGACAGATGACGTGTCAGCGTTGTCGGTTCGGCTTCGAACAGGCGCAGCCCGACAATGGCGGCCACCTCGAAGGCCGCGCCGATGGAGGAACCCATTTCGCCTTTCTCGATGCGGTGCACGAGTCCACGCGAAACCCAGGCGCGTTCGGCAACCTCGGCAATCGTGATGCCGCGCTCGATCCGCGCGTTACGGATCATCAGCCCGAAAAGCTCCGCAGCTTCCCGGGCATAGCGGGAATAGCTTCTGTGAGTGGGTTTGGCCATTACTATATTATCTATAAACAGGTTTTTAAAGGATTATATGACCTATTTATGGATCATTCTAGCAAATTTCAAGCAAGTCGAGAAGTTTGTGCGTTGTATCAGGACACAGCACCAGATTCAGTAAGAAATAAGAGGATGTCGCTTTACACCCAGTAGCGCGGGACCGAGAGCGCCACCGGCCGCCTCGCCACCACCCCGGTGTTTTCGAGGGCGCGATATTCTCCCTCCACCCGGAACGACGATTCATTACAGCCGACCTGCACGTCACATTCCACCGCGGCGTTCCAGTCGTCCCGGGAATGCTGAATGTGATAGTGGTACTCGGCCCATGCCGACAACGGGTCCGACCCACGGCAGCGATAGGTCAGCGAGCCTGCCGCCGCCACGGCCATCCCGTGCCCGCTGACGCGGTAGCAGCCGTCGTCCTTGATGTACGTGCGCTCCACCAGTCCCGTCCGCGGATCCCGGCGAACCGTGCGTTCGCGCCGAACGGGCCGCAACCAGACCGGCTCCTCTGAGGCAGGAATGGCCGGACCGCAGGGACGATCGCACTCCAGGTCCGCCAGCCGGTCCGCCGGAAGGATGGGCAGCCTGAGCGTGGATTCAACGGTTCGAACGGTCAGGCACATGGTTCTTGGCGCCGGCCAGACAAGTGGCCAGGCCTGGGTGGAAACCGCCACCCTGAGGCGGTGTGCGGGGGGAATGCGCTGCACGATGGGATCCATCCGGACCCGGATCCGGATCCATTCTTCAGGCCGAAGCGCCTCCGGCCGATCCAGCCCGTTCCGGTGGTGCAGGTTCAAAAGACCGTACACGATCTGTGTCGCGGACCCGTCCGGGCGAAGATCCACCAGCCTTGCCTGGATGGTGCCCGCATGGTCGGCCCGGCAGTACAGGACCAGTTCAGGTTGGCCGCAGAGAACCAGTTCCTGCCCGAGCGGAGCGCTGTCGAAACACAGCGAGCCCGCGTCCTCCGCAGCCTGATCCGGCGGCAGCTCGGGACCGATGCCATGGGGCAGCCATTCGGGCCCGTCAATCCCGTTTTCGAGGGGCGAGGCAACCTCCAGATCCACGCATTCCGGCTTCTCATTGCCAGCCCGCCGCAGCACGCCGTCACCGAGAACCCAGTCCTCCGGCACGATCTCGGACGGGGGCCAGCGGTCAACGCCCAGCCATCTGCCCGGCCGGTGGTCATAGCTGGTTGCCGGGGGCACGCTGTCCTGCAGGTAGAGACGCACCCGGGGCAATGCCTCCGTGCCGTTGTCCCGCCCCTTCAGCCACCGGTCCCACCATCGCACCGCCTCCTGCAGGAACCCGGCCCGGGGTCCCGGCCTCGCTAGGTGCGGATAGGTGTGGGCCCAGGGTCCGATCCAAATTCTGCTCCGGGCATTCAGGCGTTCCGCCATGCGCAGTGCCGCCGCGGTGTACCCGTCCGCCCAGCCGCAGATCACCAGGGCGGGACACCGGACGGCGGCATGGTCTTCCGCCACGGAACCATGACGCCAGTAATCGTTCCTGTACTGATGCGCCATCCAGTTTTCCAGCACCATGGGCGCCTTCCGGAACCGCTCCAGCCAGGTAGTCCTCCAGTGCTCCTGGCTGATTAATGGGTCCGGGGGCCGCATCATGTACAGGGTATAGAGGGCACCCCAGGACAACCCCGCGGTGAGGAGACAGCCGCCCTTGTAGTGGATATCGTCCGAGAACCGGTCGTCCGTGCCATGGACCGGGATAATCGCCTTCAGGGACGGGGGGTTACGTGCCGCCACCTGCAGGGCGCTGAAGGCGCCCCAGGACATGCCGAACATGCCGGTATTGCCGTCGCACCAAGGCTGCCGCGCGATCCAGGCAAGCGCCGCGACGGCGTCATCCTGCTCCTGCCGGACGTATTCATCCATCGGCAGCCCCTCCGAGTCGCCGGACCCGCGCAGTTCCACGCGCAGGGAGGCGTAGCCGTGACCCGCGAACCAGGGATGAATCAGGGCGTCCCGGGGCGCGGTGAAGTCGCGGTGGCGGAAAGGCACATACTCCACCAGGGCGGGGACTGGGGCGTCCTCCACGTCCGCGGGCAGCCAGAGCCGGGCGTGGAGCCGGACTTCCCCGGGCAGGGGAATCCGGAGTTCCGTGACCGTGCCGATGCGCCGCGGCAGTTCGTGAAGAACGCGCAGGTCGTCGACATCCGCCGCCACCAGGTTGACCATGTTCCGCTGTGCCGGTCGCAGTGTTGAGCCGCAGCCATCCTAACGGCTTCCGCCCTGATAGCAATACCCGCGTCGCAGCGTTCGCACCGGTGACGGAGCCCGGACAGCCGTGCGTGCCCGCCCTTGCCGCGCGGTGCCAAAGTCCTGTACTCTTTTTCGCCCCGGATCCGGAATCGTGCCATGCAGCCCGCGTCAACCCCTCCAGGGACCATGACCCAGGAGCAGCCGCATACCATGCGGGAGGAGATTCTGATCAACGTCACGCCCCAGGAAACCAGGGTGGCCACCCTGGAAAACGGCCTGCTGCAGGAAATCTACGTGGAGCGGGTCAAGAACAAGGGCATCGTGGGCAACATCTACGTCGGCAAGGTGGTCCGGGTGTTGCCGGGAATGCAGGCCGCCTTCGTCGACATCGGACTCGAGCGCACCGCATTTCTGCACGCCCGTGACCTGCAGGCGCGCACCGACGAGAGCCCCCAGCTGCAGCAGATGGACACGGAGACCAACATCGTCTCCCTGGTTTCCGAGGGCCAGGATATCGTGGTGCAGGTGGTCAAGGATCCCCTCGGCACCAAGGGCGCACGCCTGTCCAGCCAGATCAGCATCCCGTCGAGAAACCTGGTCTACCTGCCGAACAACGACTACATGGGGGTCTCCCAGCGCATCCAGGAACCCGTGACCCGGGAACGCCTCATGGAAGCCCTGAACCGTCTCAAGGGGGAAACCGGGGCCAGCGGGGGGTTCATTGTGCGCACGGCCGGGGAGACCGCGCTCGAGGAGGAGATCTTTTCGGACATGCAGTTCCTGATCCGTGTCTGGGAGAAGGTCCGGTCCCGGCGCACGGCCGGCAAGGTGCCGGCCCTGCTGCACACCAGCCTGCCGCTGGCCATGCGGACCGTGCGGGACCTGGTGTGGCAGAAGGTGAAGAAGATCCGCATCGACTCCAAGGAAACCTTCGAACTGGTAAGCAACTTTGCCCGGGAGCTGATGCCGGACGCCCTGGAGCGCATAGAGCACTATCCGGGCGGCAGGCCGATTTTCGATCTGTACGACGTGGAAGAGGAGATCCAGCGGGCGCTGCAGAAGCGCGTGCCGCTCAAGTCCGGCGGCTATCTCATCATCGACCAGACGGAAGCCATGACGACGGTGGACGTCAACACCGGCAGCTTTGTCGGCGCGCGCAATCTCGAGGAAACCATCTTCAAGACCAACCTGGAAGCCGCCGCCACCCTGGCCCACCAGCTCCGTGTGCGCAATCTCGGCGGCATCATCATCGTGGATTTCATCGACATGGGTGTGGACGACCACAAGGAACAGGTCATGCGGACCCTGGAGCGGGAACTGGCCAAGGACCGCACCAAGACCCAGGTCAACGACATGTCAGCCCTGGGCCTTGTGGAAATCACCCGAAAGCGCACCAGCGAAAGCCTGGAGCGGCTGCTGACCGAGGCGTGCCCCGCCTGCAGCGGCCGGGGCATCCAGAAAACCGCAGAAACCACCTGTTACGAGATCTTCCGCGAAATCCTCAGGGAAGCCCGCCAGTTCGACGCCGAGAAATACCTGGTGGTGGCTTCACCGGCGGTCATCGAACTGCTGCAGGAGGAGGAGTCCACCGGCCTGGCGGATCTGCAGGATTTCATCCGCAAGTCCATACACCTCAAGGTGGAACCCAGCTTTCACCAGGAGCAGTACGAAGTGGTGCTGATGTGACGGCCCGGTGGGCACGCCTTTTCTGGCTCCTGCCGGGTCTCCTCATGGTTACCGGGCGGGCCGGCGCCTTCGAGTCCACCGAACTGGTGATCCCGCGAAGCCAGTGGCCGGAATACGTCAACAGCAGCAGCATTGCCGAACTGCCCCAGGTCCGGCAGGTGCTGCGGCAATTCGATGAAGGCGGACGCTTTCGCATCATCGTGCGTTATCCCGGCGGCATAGCGAACGCCCGGTGGGCCGGGGAACTGATCGGCTGGTTCATTGCCCACGGGGTACCCGGCCAGTACATCGAACGGGAACTCGGCACCGGTGATCCGGACAGCCTTCTCCTGTTGCTGGTGGCAGGCAACTGAGCTACTTCCCTGCCAACCGGTTTCACGGACACCCCCCCTTGATGAAGCACCTGCCAAAGCTCCTGGCTGCCAGCCTCGCCGCCGTCTGTGCCCCGGCCCAAGCGGACGCCGAAAGCGATTACAACTACACCTGTGCAGCCTGCCACAACCTCGGTGTGGCCGGCGCACCCAAGGTCGGTGACTATGCGGCATGGAAGGACCGGATCGCCCAGGGCAACAAGGTGCTCTACGATCACGCCATCAACGGCTACACCGGCAAGCAGGGCGTCATGCCGCCCAAGGGGGGCTTTGTCGGCCTGTCGGACAACACGGTGAAGGCCATCGTGGAATACATGGTCCTGCAGGCCAACCGGGCCGCCGCGGACTGAACATTGACGGGCACCGTCGGCCGCTACGCACCCAGCCCCACGGGCCCCCTCCACCTCGGCAACCTGCGCACGGCGCTGCTGTGCTGGCTGCACGCCCGCGCCAACGGCGGCAGGCTGCTCGTCCGCATGGATGACCTCGACTCGCCGCGCAACCGGCCGGGCGCCGCGGAACGGATCCTGGAAGACCTCCGCTGGCTGGGCCTTGACTGGGAAGGCGAGGTCGTCGTGCAGTCGGCCCGCGGGGAACAGTACCGCGATGCTTTCGAACTGCTCGGGGAGGCCGGCAGCGCATTTCCCTGCCGCTGTTCCCGCCGGGACATCGAGACAGCGCCTGGCGTGCCCGATCCCCGCTTTCCGACGCCGCGCTATCCGGGAACCTGCCGGCCCGAAAACCGCCCGGCGGCGTTCGGACCAGACGAACCCGTGGCCTGGCGCTTCCGGGTGGCGGACGAGACCCTTGAATTCCGTGACGGGATCCTGGGGCCGCAGCGGGCGAACCTGTCGGACTACCCCGGAGACTTCGTGATCCGGCGCAAGGACGGCATCTTCGCCTACCAGCTTGCCAGCGTGGTGGACGACGGGCTGCTCGGTGTGACCGACGTGGTCCGCGGGGCCGACCTGGCGGATTCCACCGCACGCCAGATCGCCCTGTTCCGGGCCCTCGGCTATCCCGTTCCCCGATTCTGGCACGTACCGCTGATGACGGATGCGGCAGGAATGAAGCTATCCAAGCGGGACGGGGCGGATTCCCTGGACGGCCTGCGCGCGGAAGGCAAGTCCCCCGCGGAGATCGTCGGGCTGCTGGGCTCGTCCCTGGGACTTTGCCCGGCCGGGGCCCGGCGGGACGCGCATGCGCTGCTCCGCGACCTTCGGCCGGACTTTCTTGGGCGACTTGCCGCGTCCGTCTGGCCCGGTAGCGGGTAAACCCGGTTTCAGAACGGCCAGGGGGAGCAGCCGAAGAAGCACGCCAGGGCCCTGACCAGGTAATCCTGGTCCTGTACCCCCGCCAGTTCCCGGATGGAGTGCATGCCGAGCTGGGGGATGCCGACATCCACCGTGCGAACACCGAGCCGGGTAGCGGTGATGGGGCCGATGGTGGTACCGCAGCCCATGTCGGAACGCACCACGATGGCCTGCACCGGCACCCCGCCCTGCTCGCATACATGGCGGAACAGCGCCTCCGTCTCGCTGTTGGTGGCGTAGCGCTGGTTGTGATTGATCTTGATCACCGGGCCGGCGTTGATCATGGGCCGGTGGGCGGGCTCGTGCTTGTCCGGGTAGTTCGGATGCACCCCGTGCGCATTGTCCACGGAAACCAGCATCGAGTGGGAGACCGCACGCGCCAGTGTCCCCGCATCGCCGCAGATCCGGCCGAGCACGTCCCTGAGAAATGTTCCATCCGCGCCGCTGGCCGAACTGCTGCCCACTTCCTCGTGGTCGCTCAGCACGATCACGGCGTTGGTTCGGGCGCTGCTGCCGATCAGCGCCTCGGTGGCTGCGAAGCAACTGAGCAGGTTATCGAGCCGCGCCGATGCGATGAATTCCTCCTCGAGCCCCACCACGGCTGCGGGTTGCCGGTCATAGAGGCTGAGCTCGAATCCCAGGACCCCGGATACATCGCCGATTCCCTGGGCGTCCAGCTGCTTCTCCAGGAGCGCCGGAAACCCGGGTTCATTGCCGCGCATCGTGCAAAGGAGGGCGGGCAGGTCGTCCTGCCTGTTGATGCTGCGGCTTTCATTGACCTTTCGGTCGAGGTGAATGGCGAGACTGGGAATGAACGCCACCGGACGGTCGAAGTCCACCAGGGCGTTCCTGATCCGCCCCTCGCGGTCACGATAGGTCACCCTGCCGGCCAGCCCCAGGTCCCGGTCGAACCAGGGAGCCAGGAGCGCCCCGCCATAGACTTCCAGCGCCAGGCGGGCATAGCCCTCGCTTTCACTGATGGCCTCGGGTTTGACTTTCAGGCAGGGGCTGTCGGTATGGGCGCCGACCATGCGGAAACCGGGACCGGCATCGCCGGACCAGTTGAATGCGATCAGTGACGAGTCATTGCGGGTCACGAAATAACGGCCTTCGTCCAGCCCGCCCCAGTCGTCTCCCTCGGCCAGTCGGTGGAAGCCCGATTGCTCCAGGCGCGCGCCCAGGTTCGCCACCGCGTGAAAGGGCGTGGGCGACCGGCTGAGGAAGTCGAGAAGCGGTTGCGGGAGTTCAGGCATGGACGTGCGACCTGGCGGACAGGCGTCGATGCTAAATCCGGAACCGTTCCGGTTCAAGTGCATCCAGGGAAGGGCCCGGGGCAAGACCGTTCTCCCCGGAAGGCGGCATACGCACCTCGGCCCGGGGCCCGGTCATTCGTTCACCCCGCAGCCCACCTGCCAGCATTGGCGGCTGTGGTCGCCGTCCAAGCGCACCGCGGTCAGCGCGCCGCCCCAGACACAACCGCTGTCCAGGCTGATGATGTTGCCCTGAAGGGAGAAGCCAAGCGCGGACCAGTGGCCGCAGACGATGCGCCAGCCGTCGCATTTCATGCGCGGATGCTGGTACCAGGGCATCAGCCGGGGCGGCTGGCTCCCGGGTGGGCCTTTGTGCTCGAAGTCCATGCGGCGCTGCCCGTCCACGAAACGTATCCGGGTCAGGACATTGGTGATGAACCGCAGCCGGGCCTTGCCCTTCAGTTTGCCACTCCATGCCCGGGGCTCGCTGCCGTACATGTTGCGCAGGAAATCCGTGTAGCCGTCCCCGCGCAATGCCTGCTCCACCTCTGCAGCCAGGCGCACCAGCTTGGACGGCCCCCAGCCCGGGTAGACCCCGGCATGTACCATCAGCGCCTTCAGATCCCTGTCCACATGCACTATCGGCAGGTGCCGAAGCCAGTGCAGCAGTTCATCGCGGTCCGGCGCCCGCAGGACCTTCTTCAGGCTGTCGCCGGGCCGGACCTTCCGGATGCCCTCGGCCACTGCCAGCATGTGCAGGTCATGGTTGCCGAGCACGGTGGTCACGCTGTCGCCGAATTCCCTGACCATGCGCAGGGTTTCCAGGGAGTGGGGGCCGCGGTTGACGAGGTCACCGGTCAACCAGAGCCGGTCCCTGGCGGGATCGAACTCGAGATCATCCAGGAGCTCCTCGAACGGCACCGCGCATCCCTGGATATCCCCGATGGCGTAAGTGGCCATTGCTGCGGCTGTCTCCCTGGCCCTGCTCGATCAATCGTCCTGCAGCAGCTCGTCGAGGAGCATGTCCTCGGTGTCCGCGTCATCGGGCACCACGCCGTCCCTGATCTGTATTTCACGTCGCTGGCGATAGCTCTCGCGCAAGAACAGGTAGGGGTCCGGCTGCAGCGCAAGCATTTTCTCAGTCCCGAGGTACCGGGCGCGGGTGTCGATCACGCGGAGCGTGTTGAGGCCGAGATTCGCATCGCTGTCCTCGGGGCGTATGGGACTGCCGTAGGTCAGCCCGGTTGCCACCCCGACCCCGTCGCGGATGTTGCTGGGGCCGAACAGCGGCAGCACCAGGTGCGGTCCCGGCGGCACACGCCAGACCGCCAGGGTCTGGCCGAAGTCCTCATCGTTCCGCTCGAAACCGAGGTCAGTGGCGACGTCGGCGAACCCGGCAAAGCCGAGCGTCGTGTTGATGATGAACCGGCCGGCATCCCTGCCCGCCGCTCCCGGCTTGCCCTGCAGCAGGTCGTTCACCATGACATAGGGTTCCCTGAGGTTGCGGAAGAAATTCCCGATCCCGCCGCGCACGGGCCCCGGCACCACCCTGCGGTATCCCCTGGCCGTGGGCGCCAGCACCCATTCGTCGAACTGGATGTTGAACCGGGTCATGGCGCGGTTGTAGTTCTCGAGGGGATCGTCGTGCGAAGCGCCGTTGGTGGCGCACCCGGCCGTTGTCGCCAGCAGGCAAACAACCAGGCAGCAGCAGAAAGTCCGTTGCATCGTAGAAATTCTTGTTGATGTCATGCAGGCTGCCTTCAAGGGTGTCAGGCAACTGCCCGGCACAGCGCCGGAGGCATTCCGAAGGGCGGGCATGATACCATTATTCGCGCCTGCCAATTCCCGTTCCCGGACCACTTTTCCATGATCCGTACCGGCCATCGCGCCGACAGCCCCCGGCCTTCCCTGGAGGGCCGGCCTGCCCCGGCCGAACGGTGAAATTCCCGCCCCTGACCCGGGGCCGGATTCTCCGGCGCTACCAGCGGTTCCTGGCGGACGTGGAACTGCCCGGGGGCGAAGTGGTCACCGCCCATTGTCCGAACACGGGCTCGATGTCCGGCTGCTGGAAGCCGGGGGCGCCCGCGGAAATCTCCGCCAGCGACAATCCGAAGCGCAAGCTGAAATGGACCCTGGAGCGGGTGGAAATAAGTTATATTCAATAAAATAACATAAATACAATAAGTTAAAAATTTGCCGTAAGCATTTCGGAAGCGAGAAAAGGCAAAGTTCCGAGTATCCGGGCGCATTATTGTCGTATGTGTTTCAGGGTAATGGTTCGGTGCTTAGGTGATGGAAAACAGTGAAGTCGTGATAGAGCCAGTATAAACATCACCACAAACAACTACTACTGCATGCCGGTAGCACCTGTCACCAAGGGACCGAACTCGTACGTTTCAGGTGAAGCAGTGACGAAATCATTGCAAGAACCATTTTCGGTTATGTCGCTGTTGTAGAACGGATGCTCTAGTTGCTGATCTCACCTTTCCGAATCTCCATCATAGCGGAGTGATTAAGCACATATGATCAATTGAAATAAATCTGTATTGTGTTGCGTTATACAATACATTATTATCTTACGGATTTTCCATAATCCTCACAGTTCAATGTTCGGATGAGGATTTGTATACAACAACAGACGCGATGACAATGCAATCAAAAAAGCCTCCGATCCATCCCGGCGTCTACATCAAGCAATCGATTATCCCGAAGAAACTCTCGGTGAAGAAAGCCGCGGAGATGCTTGGCATCGGCCGGCCCGCGCTCTCGAATCTCCTGAACGGAAATGCCGCACTCTCACCAGACATGGCGATGCGGGTCGAGAAGGCGTTTCACGTCGATGCCTCGACACTCCTGGAAATACAGACGAGGTACGATGAGTCCGAGGCGCGTATCCGCGAGGACGATATTGCCGTCCGTGCCTATGTGCCTAAATTCCTTGAAATTACCGCCCACGAGATCGATTCCTGGGCGGATGCTGATAAAGCTCGAAGAGAACTTCCGGCGATTCTGCGAACGCTGGTGCATTCCACCGGGAACAATCTGACCAGGGTCGATTTTCCTGCTTTTGACAATTCCCAGCGGAGGGGATGGGACGGACAAGTCACATCCGAATCGGCAACGCCGTGGATACCCCGAGGCCAATCAGGTTGGGAGTTCGGATGCAGCCAGAATCCCAAGTCCAAGGCCGATTCAGACTACAGAAACCGAACAGACAGAGTTTCCAAGATTGAACGAAATGCGATGACATTTGTGTTTGTGACTCCCAGGAATTGGGTCGGAAAGGACGACTGGGCCAAGGACAAGTGTGCGCGTTGCGAATGGAAGGATGTGCGCGCTTTCGATGCCAGCGACCTGGAACAATGGCTGGAGCAGTCGATTCCGGCACAGACCCGTATACGCGAGTTTCTGGGCGGGGCAGGCCAGGAAGTCAAAACTCTTGACCATATTTGGCTTGAATGGGCCGGTGTCACTCAGCCTGAATTACCGAAGGAGTTATTCCAGCCGGCTGCCGAAAGATATCAGGAACAGATCCATGATTGGTTGAAGGAACCTCCAGTCAGGCCTTTCGTCGTCGCAGCTGACTCCTCAATAGAGGCCCTGGCTTTCCTGAGTTGCTCGCTGGAACAACTTGCAGAGACGTGCTCCGGCTGCTATGAGCGGGCAATCGTAATTCGTTCCCTTGAGGTATTCAGGACCATCTCCAGAATATCATCGAACTATATTGCGATAGTGGCCTCCTCTGAAGTTGAGCAGGCACTCGCCGGACTCCACAAGAAGACCCACACGATCATAGTGCGCGGACGCAATACGCTGAGAGATGATCCGGATATCGCGCTCGACCCGCTGGGCCATGAACCGTTCAGCAAGGCTTTACGCGAAACCGGGCTTGACGACACTCGAATCAGCCAACTCGCAAGGGAATCCGCACGCTCACCGACCATCCTCCGGCGCCGACTTGCGGAGGTCGAGGCCGTGAAAATCCCTCCCTGGGCCAAGGACAGCAATGTCGCACGGAAGTTGATCCCGCTCATGTTTGCCGGTGCGTGGGATGCCGGCATCGAAGCGGACAAGGAGATATTGAGTTGCCTGACCGACAGGCACAGCAAAGATGTCGAGCGAATCTACAAAGACATCGAGCGAACGATCGCTGAACTCCTGGGAAGGGACGAACCGCCTATCTGGTCGATCAGTAATCACAGGGGAGTGGTTTCCAAGATCGATGTGCTTTTTGCTGTACACGGTGCCCTCACCAGGGATGACCTGAAAAACTTCCTGTTTGCCGCTGAAGTAGTTCTATCAGAACAAGATCCGGCGCTGGAACTGCCAGAGGACAGACGGTGGGCGGCCACTCTCTACGAAAAGAGCCGGGACCATTCATCCGCCCTTCGTCAGGGTCTCTGCGATACGCTTGTGCTATTGGCAGTGCACGGAAATGCCCTTGTTTCCAAGCGCCTCGGGATAGACCTTGAGCGCGCTGTTGGTGGCGTTGTCCGCAGCTTGCTGCCCCCCTCTCCCGGGTCGACATGGCTCTCCCAGAAGGAAGACCTGCCGCAATACGCTGAGGCCGCGCCGGTTCCGTTTCTTGACATCGTCGAAGCTGATCTCAACAGCGAAAATCCTCAACTTGCTGTGCTGTTCGTGCCGGCAGGCGTCGGGCCTTTCGGAGGATGCCCGCGTACAGGCATGTTGTGGGCCCTTGAATTGCTGGCCTGGAAGCCGGAACGACTGTTCCGCATCACATCGATTCTGGCGAAACTATGTGAGTGGAGAGTCGATGACAACTGGGCGAACAAGCCAATGAATACGCTTCAATCGATTTTTCGATGCGGGATGCCTCAAACGGGCGCTTCGCTTGAAAAGCGCAACCAGGCCCTCGAGAAACTTACGAGGAAGTTTCCGGATGTCGGTTGGCAGGTTTGCATGGGTCAGTTTAATTCAGGTTTCTTCCTCGGAATTAACAGTCATAAGCCACGTTGGCGCACCGATGCTTTTGATGCGGGCAAGGTCACCACCGATGCCGAAGCGTGGGAAGGTCGATGCAAAGCGGTAGAACTTGCACTAGACTGGCCAGGACATGATGAGCACACGCTTGGCGATCTGATCGAGTGCGTCGGGGTGCTGAATCCTGATCAGCGCAGCCGGGTATGGGAGCTGATATCCGCCTGGAATGATACCGGACCCAACGATGGTCAAAAGGCAGAATTGCGTGAGCGGATACGGAACTGGGTTCTGACCCGGCGTGGTTGGCACGAAGGTTTAGATGCCGACGACAGATCTTGTGCCAGAAAGGCTTATGAGTTGCTGGCGCCCCGAAACCCAGTTGCTCGACATCAATGGCTCTTCGCGAATCAATGGGTGGAAGAAACGGCTGACGAATTGGAGGACGAGGAGCTCGATATCCAGAAAAGGGAGGAACGCATTACGCGCCAGCGACTCGATGCCTTGCAAGAAGTGTGGGCGGAATCGGGACTGGGTGGAACCAAGGAACTTTGCCGGTCCGGCGATGCATTCAGTATTGGTTTGCATATCGGCGAAATCCACGCCGGGGTTGAACAGAGGGTGAAGTTTGTCCAGGAGATGTTGGCTGAGGAATCAACCGACCTGCAGGGAAAGTGTGAGGGGTGCGTCTCCGGCTTTCTGATCCGGCTCGATTCGTCCGACCGGGACACTGTTCTCCAAAGGTTGCTCACGTACCCCGGATTTGATGAAGGTGGGATTGTTCGCCTTCTTGGATGTGCACCCTTCGACGCCGGCACCTGGCAACATGTCGACCAGCTTGCCACGCCCCTTAAACAGAGATACTGGGAGACGGTGAATCCCCGCTGGGATCCCCAAGATGCGTCTGCAATAGCCACGGTCGTTGACGAGTTCCTCAAAGTAAATCGGCCGCACGCTGCGTTCCATGTCGTCCGTATGGATTGGGGACTTCTCGATTCCCCCCGGCTCATGCATCTGCTAATGGAGGTTGCGACCAATGAATCAGAGCCTTCCGACCAGTACAGAATTGACCACCATCATGTCTCCAAGGCACTCGATTCGCTTGAACAGCGTGGGGATACCTCACGCGACGACCTTGCCCGGCTTGAGTTTTGCTTTATCCGGATTCTCAACAATACCAAACACGGAATACCAAATCTCGAAGCGCAGCTCTCGGAGTCGCCCGTACTGTTCATGCAGGCGCTGGCGCTCGTTTTCAAGCGCAAGGATGGGGGCGAGGATCCGGTCGAATGGCAGTTGCCGAGTGCTGACAACCGGAAGCTAGTTGCGGAAGCCGCATATTCACTCCTCACCAATGCCAGTCGGATTCCTGGAACCCAGTCCGATGCCAGCATCAATCCTGGAGAACTGAAGGGATGGTTAGAGCAAGTACGGACTCTTGCTGTGGAATACGGACGTGTCGATATCGGCGACCAAATGGTCGGCCAATTGCTTTCTCACTGTCCTTCCGGTGAAGACGGAATTTGGCCATGCGAACCCGTGAGAGAGGTAATAGACGATATCGGATCGCAGGAAATTGCGAATGGCATGAGCATCGGTATCCAAAACGCCCAGGGGCCGTTCTGGCGTGGCGAAGATGAACCGCAGGAACGTGTATTGGCAGAAAAATATCGAAACTGGTCCCGGGAATTGGCCATCGAATTTCCATTTACCGCAAATATGCTTGAGCAGATAGCGGCCAGCTACGACGATCAAGCAACATGGTGGGAGAGCCGGGAAGGTGTTCGCCAACGACTGGAATACTGATATGCCGCATTGGCAAACATTCGGAACCAAATTCCTGGTTATTGTCAGTCCTTCTCTGAAATTGATTCTGTGCCTTTTCAGTTAACTTGTGAAAGATTTAGTGGGTCCATCAAGGTTGGCAAGTGGATTATCGAGCTGCCCTGCGATAGGGAGTGAAACCAATCGCATAGGGTCCGATAGTCTTCTGTCCTCTTATAACAATACCAACTCAGTTTGGTTGACCCGGTCTGGCCATGGCACCCTTCAGGCGGCCCATGGGTAATAATTTGTCGCGACCGCTCCTTACGGCATGTGTCCAAAGGAAGAAATCGACCTGATCCGAAAGCGCCTCCGGCAGCTTGAAGCCGAGCAGTCCGGTTTGCGGTCACGTCTTGCCGAACTCGAGTCAAAGGACTTCCCTACAGGCGAAAAGGGAAAACCCGGGGCGCCGGTTACGCTCGAATCACTCGACGGCGAAAAGGTCGAATTGTTCCGATCCCTGTTTTCCGGCCGGGAGGATGTCTTCCCGAGGCGATGGGAGAATACCCGGAACGGCAGGAGCGGTTACGCGCCTGCATGTGAAAAGGAATGGGAACCGGGCACTTGCCGAAAACCGCAAATCAGATGCGGCGACTGCCCGAACCAGGCTTTCATTCCTGTCACCACCGAATCCATCGACAGCCATCTGCGTGGACGCCATACAATGGGCATCTACCCCCTGCTGTCCGACGATACCTGCCGCTTCCTTGCCGTGGATTTCGACAAGGAGACATGGCAGGACGATGCGGGCGCTTTCCTTGAAGTCTGCCGGGATAAGCAGGTTCCGGCGGCGCTTGAACGTTCCCGTTCCGGAAACGGAGGGCATGTCTGGATCTTCTTCTCCGAGCCGGTCCCGGCCGCCCTTGCCCGCAGGCTTGGAAGCAACCTGCTGACCGGGGCCATGGAATCCAATCCGGACATGGGCTTCGGATCCTACGACCGTCTGTTCCCCAGCCAGGACGTGATGCCATCCGGGGGTTTCGGAAACCTGATCGCCCTGCCTTTGCAGCATGGTCCCCGAAAAAAAGACAACAGCGTGTTCCTTGACGGGAATTTCGAACCCCACAAGGACCAGTGGTTATTTCTTTCATCAATAGGCCGCCTCTCCTTGGCGGACACAACACGGATTGTCCAGGAAGCGGAACGGCAGGGCCGTGTGATTGGCCTGCGCCTGCCGATGGATGACGAGGACGAGACGCCCTGGACAGCGCCGCCGTCCCGCAGCCGACCGCTTCCGGAAATCAGTGGATCCCTTCCGGAAAGAATCGAGGCGATATCGGGCGACCAGATCTACATCCCGCGTGCCGGCCTGCCGCCCGGCCTGGTAAACAGGATCATTCGCCTGGCGGCATTCCAGAATCCGTCCTTCTACAGGGCACAGGCGATGAGACGTTCCGTATCCGGCATTCCGCGTATCATCTCCTGCGCCGAACTGCTGTCCCATCACATCGCCTTGCCGCGTGGTTGCCAGGATGCCATGGAGCAGATGTTCGAACAGGTAGGCATACACTTGCACTTGCGGGATGAACGCAATCAAGGTCGCTCGGTGGAGGCGGTCTTCCAGGGCGAGTTGACCGCGGACCAGAAGGCGGCGGCCAATGCCCTTCTCGTCCACGAAACCGGAGTGCTTTCGGCAGCGACCGGGTTCGGCAAGACGGTGGTTGCCGCGTCCGTCATCGCAGCCCGCAGTACCAATACACTTGTGCTTGTGCACCGCCGTCAGCTCCTGGATCAGTGGATTTCCAGGCTGGAGTCTTTCCTCGGACTTCCTTCGTCCTCAGTCGGACGGATCGGGGGCGGCAGAAGAAAGCCTTCCGGCATTGTCGATGTCGGCATGATCCAGAGCCTTGTTCACAAGGGTGTGGTCGACGACATTGTTGCCGATTACGGCCATGTCGTTGTGGACGAATGCCATCATATTTCCGCCGTCAGCTTCGAGGCGGTCGCGCGCAGGTCAAAGGCCAGATACGTCCTTGGTCTTTCCGCCACCGTCACCCGCAAGGACGGGCACCATCCGATCGTCTTCATGCAGTGCGGCCCGGTGCGGTTTCGGGCCGAGGCAAGATCCCAGGCCCGCCGGCGCCCGTTCACGCACCGGGCGATCCTGCGGAAGACTTCGTTCAGGATACAGATGGAGTCCGACAACGACCCTCCGCAAATACAGCGGATTTACGCCGAACTGGCGGCAGACAGGGAGCGTAACGACCAGATCTTCGATGACGTGATGTCTGCCCTGGAATCGGGGCGGTCGCCGATTGTCCTTACCGAGCGAAAGAGTCACGCAAGACAGTTCGCCGAAAGGCTCGGCCCCTTTACCCGCAATGTACTGCTGCTCACCGGTGGAATGGGCGTGCGTCAGGGCCGCGAGATCATGGAGCGTATCGCTTCAATCCCCGGGACCGAGGAACGGGTTCTGGTCGCGACCGGCCGCTATATCGGCGAGGGATTCGACGATGCCCGCCTGGACACGCTCTTTCTTGCAATGCCGATATCCTGGAAGGGGACGCTGGCGCAGTATGTGGGCCGCCTGCATCGGCTGCATCCGGAAAAGCGTGAAGTGCTGGTCTACGACTATGTCGATGATGCCGTCCCCCTGCTTCGGCGCATGAGCGAAAAGCGTGTCCTTGGTTACCGGAGCCTCGGGTATTCGGTCGAGCCTTTGAATAGTGTTTGATCCAACATGGCCCTGATCCGTTTCCAGGCGGGACAAATTCAACTGAAAAATGCGAACAAAGCCATTAATGTAACCGCGGGCCAAATGGCGGCTTGCAAGATGATGTGATTCTCTATAGTAACTGTGTACCGTTCACATCCTATGCCTGACATTGCTTCATTGTTGAAGTGTATTTAAATTGACGAGATCCGGCTCGTTTCCAGCAGGCATCAACGCTTCATGAAGCAGCGATTCGAGAAGGCTGGTGCGACTATTATCTGCAGCACTGAGATTGGCTTCGAGCTGATCGCATATAATCATCAGTTCATCGACCTTGGCAACGATGCGGCGTTGCTCAGGAAGAGATGGAAGAGGAAAAGGGGAGACGATGGCATCTTTAGTTCGCAACCGAGGCATCTTTGTCCCCTGTCCGAGCAGGGTAACATACTCCACGAAATCGGAACGTCTAAATGTCAGTGCACAGTACTGGGAACATAGAGGTATGTAAGGACGGATTGCGACGATTTCTGTCGTAGAGTAACCCCTTTCATCAGCTACGATGACCTTGTTCAGGTACGGGCGTAATTTTCCATATAATATATCACCAATCTGAAACTCGGACTTTGTACTTTTCGAAGTACGCTCCGAAGTTTTCACTCGTGATATGAGACGTCCTGTGTCTTTTTCGACGTCTTCGAGTTCGAGGAGCCAAAGAGCCGGGTCGAGCATCCCAGGATCCCGTTTGATCCCTGCGTCATAGAGAAATACTGTACCAAGAGAAGCCCAGGCCCAACTCTTTGGCAGATCGAATGGAGGCTCAACAATTCCAAGTTTACTTGCGTCTTTTGTTGTAGCCGTCTCCGTAAATTGCATTCTCTTCTCAAATATCCGATCTAGCAAGTGCGAAGCGGGTTCATCGTTCGGATCCTGCTCCACCAGCTTCCCCCGCACGGCCAAGTCGAGGATAGTCTGGCGCAGTTGCTTGATCTGATCAGCACGGGCTGTCAGCGCGGGTAATGCGTTTGCAACAAAACGTGCACTGACTTGAAAAGTCTCATCTGTATCGGACGTGGTTAGGCGGGCATAACTGGATTTGGTCAGCCGATCCCGAGTTTGTTCGTGTTCATTTCGGATTTTCTCCAGTTGATCGCAGAGAGCCATCAATTCATCGACCTTCGCTACGATTCGATGCTGTTCTCCAAGGGGTGGAACGGCGACCGGCATCTGATCCATTTTGTGCTTCGGAAGTCCACCACGTCCTGCTCCGGTTTGCTCATCGAAGATAAGCGCCTGAAAATAGGGTGACAACACAAGTTTGTGCAGATAGTCAGCCATTTCCGATATTGTCGGCCGGATAATTGCAACGTGTTGACTGACATTGGCTTCAGTAAAGTCGTTGGGTATCCGACAGCACCGCCCCATAGAGCCACCCGTAATGTTTAGAAGCAGATCTCTTGCTTGAACAGCTGTGCCCGCCATACGAACGTGGATATCGGTCTCAATGTAGACTACTTCGCCGAGTCTTAGGCCATTGTTATAGACGTTCTGGGAGCGAAAAAAAGGCACTCCGACATGTGAGTACACGCTTTTACCGCCCCGAGGAGTACTCCCAGAGCCGGTTTTTATACAAAGTTCGCCAATCCGGCTCCACTGCCAATTTAAAGGGAGATGAAATGGAATTTCTTCCGCAGTAATTGGTGTAATTTGGTGTTTAATCCCAAGCTGCTCCTTGGTTGTCTCAATCCGTTTCAGCAATTCCGACGCCGGTTCATCTGCCGGGTTATGCTCCATCAACTTTCCGCGCACGGCAAGATCCAATACGAATCGGCGCAATTGATTGACGGCGTCCGGTGCATCAGCCACCTGGTCATAGATCACGAGTAGGCGTTCGGCGTTCATTCCTCCGGAGGTTTCATCTCGGCGAGCAGCGTTCGCACGACCCGGTGCAGCCCGGGGAGATCGTTCTCGGCATAGTCCCACACCCGGTCGGGTATCACAATTGCATAGCCATGGATCAGCAGGTTGCGGAAACTGATAACTTCTCGCAACGGTGGAATTCGTTCGGCAACCTCGGGACTGGTCTGACGCAGTCGGTTCAGGGCCTCGCCAATGATCTCGAACTTGCGCTCGACCGCGGCTTGCGTCCGGATGTCGCCAGCATAGGTCTCGCGGGTCATGCCTTTGGTGAAGTGCACGATGTCCGTGGCCGCCCGGTCGACGTCCGCAAGCAGGATGCGAGGGTCAGGACGCATAGACAACCTCGCGCGACTTATCGATAGCCGCAAGTAAGTACGGGTTCCGGATAGCGTCCGATTCAACCAGGTCCACAGATCGACCCAATGCCTGGCGCAATGCCTCGGCAAAATCGAAGTACTGCTGGAGTGGCGCCCGGTCACCATCGAGCCTGAATTCCACCAGAAAGTCGGCATCGCTGGTTCGGGGATCGAAGTCCGTGCCACGCGCTGCAGAACCGAACACTTCGAGCCGCACAACGCCGTGGCGTCGGCACAGCTCGGCCAGTTCTTCCTTCTTGTCAGCGATCTCGGCGTGCATGGTCTATCCTCCCATTGTTACGGCAACCGACGGCATATATCCACGTCATCGCAGCAGAGCCTCCGCCAGAACGTTTTTCAACTGGTCTCGCAACGCAGTCACCTTGGTCTCAACCCTAGTCAGTTCCGCCAACAGCGTTTCAGGGTCACCGTAGTTCTCGACATCGGTATGGGGATTCTTGATGTCCAGATTGTAGCCGCGTTCCCTGATGACCTCGACACCGACCTCCCAGGCCCGCTCGCCTTCCTCGCGTCCAATGCGTTTCGCCCCGCCCCACCAGTCGGTGCAGTCGGCAAAATGTTCATGACGAATAGGCCGGGTCATCGAGTAGGCCTTCTGACCCTCTGGCACCTGGTGCTCCCAGAACCAGATATCCCTTGTCGGTTCTCCCTTCTCGAAGAACAGCAGGTTGGTCCCGATCGAGGCATAGGGACGGAAGACCGAATTAGGCAGGCGCACGATGGTGTGAAGATTGCACTCCTCCATCAAGTGCTCCTTGAGCCGGGTCTTGACGCCCTCCCCGAACAGCGAGCCATCGGGAAGGACCACGGCGGCTCGCCCACCAGGCTTGAGAAGCCGGATAATCAAGGCGAGGAACAGATCAGCCGTCTCGCGCGTCTGGAAGTGTTTCGGGAAGTTGGACTCGATGCCCGGCTCCTCCTTGCCGCCGAACGGCGGATTGGTCAGCACGATATCCACGCGGTCGTCCCGACCCCAGGAAACATAGGGGCGGGAAAGCGTGTTGTCGTGGCGAAGAAACGACGGATCCTCGATGTTGTGCAGGAGCATGTTGGTGACGGCCAACATGTGGGGAAGTGGCTTCTTCTCCACGGCGCGAAGATCAGCCTGCATCCTGACCTCGTCCTCCGGACGCTTCACGTACCGCTCGCGCATGTGCCGGATGGCGCAGGTAAGAAACCCACCGGTGCCGCAGGCTGGGTCGAGCAGCGTCTCTCCCGGCCTGGGATCGATCATCTCCGTCATGAAGGAAGTGACAGCGCGCGGTGTGTAGTATTCGCCCGCGTTACCGGCTGATTGCAGATCGTTCAGAATTTGCTCGTAGATGTCGCCGAAGTGCTGGCGCTCGGCCAGGTTGTTGAAGTCGATGTCGTTGATCTTGTTCACGACCTGGCGGATGAGCTGGCCGGACTTCATGTAGTTGTAGGCATCCTCGAAGACTTCCCGCACGACACGGGCGCGTGGGCCGCTTGCAGGCGGAAGTTCCTTAAGCGTTGGAAAGAGATCCTCGTCGATGAAGGCAACCAGTTGGTCACCGGTGATCCCTTCCGGGTCGCGCGCCCAGTTGCGCCATTGCAGCCCCTCGGGGACTGGCGAGCGGTACCCATCCTTCAGCAGTTCGAGTTCCTGATCCTGGTCGTCGATGATCTTCAGGAAGAACATCCAGCACAATTGGCCGATGCGCTGCGCATCGCCATCGACGCCGACATCCTGGCGCATGATGTCCTGAATGGATTTGACGAGGCCGCTGACGGACATGGTTCAGGCGGCGTCCCGGTAGAGGGCTGATTGCAGATCGTGGATGGCCTGCTCGAAGGCGGGCTTGCCGCCGAAGGCGCCCACGAGTTCAAGCGGTGTCCCGAGTTTGTCGAGCGGCGGGATCCTGAGTACGTTGGCGTCGTCAAGATTGAGTACGCCGTCATCGGCGTATTTATCGAGCAGCGCATCGAGCACGGCGCGGGCCCGGTCTCCGAATCTTGTGAACACGTCCCGTTTCTTCACGTTCTCGGCCCGCTCGCGACGGGTCAGCGGCTTGGCGTCGAAGGCAATATGACAGACAAGATCGAAGGGGTCCAGGTCCTTGCCCAGTTCCTCGGCGATTACCGTCAATGGGAGTCCCTCGGCCGCCATCTCGTCGAGAACGGCCTTACGGCGCTCGGCCGTATCCCAGCGCCCGAGGAAATCGTCAAGGCTGGCGAAACGCTTTCGCAAGGTCCTCCTGGCAAAGTCGCGCAGGGATTCGGTGACGAGTTTTCCCTCCTGGTCGAGGTATTGGATTCTCTCGGCGACAATGGCCGCCTCGATACCGTCGACATAGACTTTCCTTCGACGCTTGGGCTTCTCGCCACCGGGTGGCTGCAATCCCGGATCGGAGATATCCGTCTCAAGGCTGATCGGCGGCTCCGATTCCGAAGCGACCTCGTCATGGGCCGGAGGTGTATCTGGTGGAGCGATAGGGTCGTCTTCACCGGGCTCGTAGATCTGCACCGGCTCGCCGTCGAACTCGGGATCCGCAAAATGGCCGGTCGCGCCCCGGAAGTCGATCAGGGTGAAATAGAGTTTGCCCGTATCCTCGTGCACACGTATGCCCCGACCGACGATCTGCTTGAACTCGGTCATCGAGCCCACCTCCCGATCGAGTACGATCAGCCGGCAGGTCTGCACGTCGACGCCGGTGGAGAGCAGGCGCGACGTGGTGACCAGAACCGGGTATTTCGATTCCGGGTCGATGAAATTGTCGAGTTGGTCCTGTCCCTCGGCATCGTCGCCGGTAATGCGCATGACATAGCGGAGGTTGTCATCCACGAGATCGGCGTTTTCGTTGATCAGCGCCTGGCGCATGCGTGCGGCATGTTCCTGGTCAACGCAAAAGATGATCGCCTTCTGGAACCGATCACCGCTCTCCCTCAGAAAGGCAGTGACTTTCTGCGCTACCAGTTTCGTGCGTCCGTCGATGACCAGCGTGCGGTCGAAGTCCTTGACGTTGTAAATTCGGTCTTCGACCAATTCGCCATCACGGTCTCGCTGTCCCTTCTCCGGGCGGTATCCCTCCACATCGCGGTCAACATGGACCTTGACCACCTTGTAGGGCGCCAGGAAACCGTCGCGGATGCCCTGTTTCAGGGAGTAGGTATAGACCGGATCCCCGAAGTAGGCGATATTGGAAGCATATCTTGTTTCCTTCGGGGTGGCGGTAAGGCCGATTTGGGTGGCGGAGGAAAAGTACTCCAGTATCTCGCGCCAGGCAGAATCTTCGGCGGCACTGCCACGGTGGCATTCGTCGACGACGATCAGGTCGAAGAAGCCGGGAGACAGCTCCCGGTAGAGCTTCTGATGGTTCTCCGGCCCGGTGATCGCCTGATACAGGGCCAGATAGATCTCGTAGGATGTGTCGATTCGGCGCCTGGCGTCCATCGCTCGACGCAGATCCACAAAGGTGCCGTCGTCCCGTTCGATGGTCTTGGCCCGGGTGGAAAGCTTGGCCATGGCGCCGCCGAAGGGTCGGAAATCGTTGACCATGGTCTGGTCGATCAGCACGTTGCGGTCTGCGAGAAACAGGATACGTTTGCAGTGCCGCGCCTTCCACAGGCGCCAGATGATCTGGAAGGCGGTATAGGTCTTGCCGGTGCCGGTCGCCATGACGAGCAAAATGCGGTCCTGTCTCCTGCCGATGGCTTCGATCGTCGCATTGATGGCATTGGCCTGATAGTAACGTGGGATCTTGCCGGCGCTGTCCTCGTGGTAATCCTGAAGGACGATCCTTTCAGCTTCCGGGGCCAGCTTCTTCCAAACGCAATAGCGCCGCCATAACTCGATGGGCGACGGGAATGCGTCAAGCGCCAGATCCGACTCCCGGGGCGTCCTGGCGCCCGTGCGGTCGTGGAACACGAAGCCGTCCCCGTTCGAGGAGAAGGCAAAAGGAATATTCAGCGTCTCTGCGTAGCCGAGCGCCTGCTGCATGCCGTCTCCGATGCTGTGGGAATTGTCTTTCGCCTCGACAACCGCAATGGGGATGTTGGACTTGTAGTACAGGATGTAATCCGCACGCTTGACTCGTCCGCGCGAAACGAACTTCCCGCGCACGTTGATGCGCCCGGCGGTGAAGCTCACCTCTTCACGGATCTGCGTCATGTCGTCCCATCCCGCCTGCCGCAGGGCGGGCGTGATGAATTTCGTGCAGATATCGCGTTCCGTCAGGCTTTGCTTGTCCATGGCGTTTAACGGGCACCCGATTCTGTACTGCTCACTGCTGCTTCTCCATTTCTGTTCGGAATTGAAACGATTTCGGAAATTTCAGCCTTTCGTATTCTCTACAGGAAATACCGCGACAATCGGCTGCCCGTACTCGGCAACTGCAACCGGGTCGGCGCGGACAAGATCGATCAGCCGGTCAAAGTCGTATTTTGCTTCTTTGGCACTAGGAATTTGCATTAGACTACCTTCCATGGAGGATCAGTTTTGGCCATTTTGGCCGGAATTGCAATACATACTTACCGATCACACCCACTCCCATACGCTATGCGCTTTGGGTGTTTCATGTTGGATCGTATGATGGAGGTACTGGAATTTTGGATTGGGACCCAGCTGCGAACTGCTTGCGGACACAGAAAAAGCAATAAGCGCTCCGTGCCTTTAATCATAAATCCGGCACATTCACTCATATTGAGCAATTGAGGGATTGTTCATCTACTCACCTGCTTCTTCCCGTTGATTCCATTCCTGTAGCCAATTCGAACAAAACTTCAACCGCTCTTCATGAGAAAGCGGTTCCAGATAAGCCGCAACACCTTCAAAACCCAGTAAATATTCCGGCAACTCGGTGTCTCCTAGCATTTCCTTCGAGTTCGCGTGGGAAAATGTCAACAGAACCAATCCCTCATTCCCAAGCCCATTCTTGTCGAGATCAAAGTAAGACGCTTGTGCCTGAAGCAACAGAAGCAGATTGTCCACCTCATCCATGGAAATATGGGCGCTCGCGTCTCTATCCGCATGCTTGAGAAAATTGGCAACTTTATTACGTTTATCCCAGAACCATTTCGCGAAATCTGGAGTAGCCGAGGCATTTATGTCCTCGAACCTCGAAGTTGCGGTTATCATGGGAAGTTGTTCCGCCAATTCCCGGATTCTGGCCATCTGTTCTTGATCTTCGGTGACAAAATCGGGAAGGGTGCCGCGGCGGTGATCCCGTACAAAATAGAAGCACAACATCAGCCAGTAGTCGGCCGCCTCATCCCGGCCTCGTTTCGATTTGAGGTCGGCGATGATTCGATACGCGGCCGAAGCTACAGTATGAACAGCAAGTTCATCCTCCCCCGCAAAATACATCCTGATTGCAGCACAAAGCTGGCGTTGTGCTGCTGCCAATTTAGTCAGGTGAATGTTGCTCATGCCACCCGGCAAGGGTGAAACCCGTAGCCAGCTGCTGTACGGCCCGGGCCAGCCGGGTTCATGGCAAAATCAGGGGGTCCTACGCCGAGGGCATAGGGATTTACGCGTGGGTTCATTCAGCCGCTTCTGGGTGGTTTATCCGTGGCCGACATGACACCATTGATTCGGTCGCCTGCCGGATACAGACAGTTTACCTTCCATTGCCATAAACTTCCTGGATATCGCGGCGACCTATTCACGGATTGGTATTGTCGGCTCGTCAGCCCCGTTGCCAACGCGTATCCGCCGCTTGCGGGCAGCGGCCTCATTGAAGAACCTGCGTGATGTCGAGCTTGAGTGCGGACAGTATTGTACGGGGACACCATTTTCTCAATATGTGAATTTGGCCAGAATTTCCTGCCTGAGCCGTTCAACGGATCTTCCATCATCCTCACGCCATTCTGACGGCTCAATCCTTCGCTTCTCAAGCAGTAGGATCAATGAGCGTCTGAGATCGGTTAACACCTGTGCAGGTGTGGATCCGGGTTCGTCAGGACGAAACATGCTGCCCCGGATCTCAAAATTATTCCGTGCCTCCTTCATGCTGTATGCCGACCCTTTCCAATCTGGCTCGGAGGATTCTCTCGACACAGTCGCTGATTCATCCGGCTCGGGGAAGACCCAAGCATCGCGGTGATACCAGAAGCCATGTAATCGCAGGACGAGCTGAGCATCGTCGTCTTCAAGGCCAGCGCCGAAGTCGGGATACCCGCAGATGGGGCATTCCCTGGGCAGGAAGCGGTTGCGGTCGCCCTGGCCGAAATTCGGATATCCGCAACATGCACAGACCGGCTTCCGGAAAATTTCCCAGTGCTGCCACCACCATGACCATCGCTGGCCCCAGGAAGAATTCAGGTCAAGTTCCGCACTGTCCAGCTTCCAGATGACAGGGCCTTCTTCACCGATACCGGGCTCGCGGATAAGCGAGATGCCGTCATTAAAGAGCACCTTGAGTATGTCACCTTCAATTCCCGCGTGATTCTCGATTGCGAGAACGACGCCTTCGCCGAACATGACGGTCTCGATCCAGGTGCCGGGAGGCAGACGTTCGCGCACAGGCCGGAGATCCGTGGGCCCGGGATCGTCCACTTTCATCCATTGGCAGAGGTCTGCCTCGGGCGCCATTTTCGCCGTCCGTCCGCGAAAATCCACATCCATGGTCGAATTGCGCACCGCAAGAAGCTGTCCATATCCGTGTCGAGGATGACGAATCCAGTCGCCCGGCGAGTAAACGTCCTTGAGTGAAGGAATCCGTTTTCGCCTGCGGACCGACTTCCAGTTGGTAATGTGTGGCCGGAAATCCTCGTCGATCTCGTCGCCATAGGACAGTTTCATGATATGCGGCGGATCGGGCATCATAGTCAGTACCTCGGCCGGGCGGTAGCGTCCCGTGTCGATCCAACTGCCCGGCTGCACACGGGGTTTTCGGGGACCCTGGCGCAAAGGAATGTTTCTGAGAGACGCCGGGAAACGGGGTTTGTTTCGAGGCGGGTGGGCGGCTGCCGCCAGCACGGCATTTACGGCGGCCTGCACGGCTGAAAGCGCTTCGGCCGCTGATATACTCCCGGATTCGATGTGTTCGTGAATCGCTGTTCTCGCCTTGCATTCCGCTTCCCACAGATCGTCAGGAGCCTTTTGGTCGAAGGCCCGGTGATACGTGTGGTTATTGACCGTTTTATCGACATCCCTCAAGCTTGCCCAGCACCAGGCCTTGACGGCGCAGGTGAGGGCCTTTGCGAGATCATCGGTCTGCCGGGCGGAGAATTCTTGCCCATGGTCCAGGGTATTGGTCAGAACCTTCAGGGCATCGCGTGCTTCGTATGCTGCCTGTCGTACGTGATCCCGAGCGGTCGGCGGCCTTGTCGCGGAAACCTTCCATCTGAAGCCGATCCGGACAGTCTCCTGCTTGCCGCTTTTCGTCTTTTCGGCTGGCAGGACAACATCGAATTCGTGACTGCCCTCCTGCGACGTTGGTGGTACCTTTTTCATAGTCAGACTTCCGCAGGCACTATAGATGAATCATGTAATTGTGTGGCAGCATTGGAGGTATCGCAAGTTACCAGAGGTTGGGGGCCAATCCCCATCGCTTCCGAATCAAGGTACCCGTATACCGGCTGGAAGGGCGGTCCAATTTTCCAAATTTCTCGGGTCATATCTCCGACCTTGTCGCTGTATTCTTCCTGACATGAGGGTCGTGGTATTGATCGGCTCCACAAGGTTACGTTGGAATGTTTCGTGAGTTTTCTCCATTCGGTGAACTATTCAGGGATATTGACGAACATTATTCTTGCGCATCGTCCCAATGCCCCCCGACCAGCGAGGAAACGGCCAGCAGGGCTCCGAGACTGTAGACCAGCAGGCCCGCCAGGGTGAACCCGGAAAACGCGACCCTGCCCTCGATCAGCTGCAGGCAGAAGACCACGAGGGGGCCGAGCGCCGTGATCGTGCTGAGCAGCAGGACGCCCACGCCCGAGACGGCCTTCTGCATCGCGTAGAGCGGAAACGCCATGATCGCGAAGCCGATGAGTATGGCGGTTGCCACCTCTCCTGCATCGACCGGCCCCTTGTAATCGAGTTGCAGGTACCAGCCTGCGGCAGCGAGGAGAATGTAGACCGGGAACCGAAACGCGAAGACCGTTGCCGGCCCAAGGCCGCTGGTGTCCAGTGTCCTGCAATGAACAAGCATCAATGCGAACGCGCTGCCCGAGAGGATCGAGCAGGCAAGGCCCGGCAGCGCCGCGGCATGGGTGGATCCGCGAACGAACCCGGAGAAGCCGAGCAGCGAGGCGCCGGCGAGAACGATAATTCCGAGCACGACGAGGCAAAACCCGACCTTTTCCCGCGTTCTGTTCAGGCTTGCAGGCTCCCCGATCCCCAGGCGGGCGAACACGATCGCGGAGACGGGCATGGCCGCCGCCGACACCGTGAAGGCCACGGCGGGCTCGATCAACTGGATCGCGAACAGGTACAGGACCCATCCCGCCGCGGTCGAGCAGTTGCAGGCAAGGAGGCCCTTGAGGTTCTGTTTGCACAGCCCGAACTGGCCCGGGTCGAACACCCGGATGCCCAATGCCAGGACAAGAGTCGTGATCCCGAAGACCCAGAACCCCAGGAAGAACGAATCCATTCTCTGGAGCACGGAACCGAAAAAGACGGACTGGGTGGATTCGAGCAGGATGAAGACGGCGCTCCACGCCAGCCCGGCAAGCGGCATGCCGGTTCGTTGCCGACCACCGTCGCAACTTTCCTGCAGGCCGCAGACTACTGGCTTGTTGCGCACGCGTTGATTCACCAGCGCATCGTCGTCACGCACGAGATCTCTACAGACAACACCAGCAAGACCAAGATTCCCCATGCCGGCATCGGCCTGCGCCGCATGAACCCATACGAAATGCTCCGCCGCGAGCGTGCGAGATTTGTCTTGGGCACAGCCAGTTTCGCGGCTTGATGGAAAAATTCACTGAATACCAATGTGAAATTCGCCACCCTTGCATGAGTTTCGCGAGACCGGGCTATCTTGCCTTGTTCTTTTCGAAGGCTTTCTCAAATGCGGAAAGCTCAGGATCCGGGGTTAGGGACCCACTGAAATTTTCCACTATATGAAACAGTTCGTCGTCAAATCCCTGGTGGCGCTTGAAAATTTTGTAATCGTTGCCGTCAATAAGTAACGCTCCCTTGAGCAGGGATACAGGTACTGGACCTTTGTATCCGGCCTCGACGCCGTAAAAAAAAGGCTTCTGAACGGCTCCTCGTTCTCCTTCTGCGACACTGTTCGACCCAACTCTTGGTTCCATTCCCTGCTTAGCTCCGCTGCGTTAATGAACCCAGCACCAGCGGTTTCATGGTCCAACTCCAGCCATAAACCGATACGCTTTTCATTTCGATGCCCGCCCAGCCAATCTTTCCATGAATCATGCGGCTTCGCCTCTTCTTCGGTTACGAAGTCGAAAAGAGAGACATATTCCTTCCATAAGCAAAATGACCCCTGATAACGATCCCCCAGATTTATTTTTCCGTCCCTGATTATCCCTTCCAGTCCTTCCCGGTTGGTTGCATGCCAGACACGATTGTTCAACTCTTGCCACAGTGGTTCTGGAACGCCGAGATTTTTCATACGGTTTCAGGGTAGTCATGCCGGGGCGGGAGTATATTCTGAAGCCGGTATCTGGGGCGATATGAATGCACAGCCGGTCCAGGATGGGCAGAATTGTTACGGGACTGGGTTTTTTCCATTGGCGCCGTCCGCGGAACGAGGATTGCACAGCGCCGGTGGAAGTCCAGAATTCATATACGAGAAGCTGGAATTGCTGTTGTCTCACACCTGCTTCAGGGTTCCTTTCGACAAAAACCTTGGCCCATTTTCAGGACTGGAATCGCTGGAAGGGTGTTGTGACTAGGATCACAAGGCAGGGATTTTCTCCAGACTCACGCCATGAACGTGCCTTGCTCATTCGAGGTCGATCAACAGAGGGTGATGGTCTGCGCAGGTACCAAAATGGTGTCATCGCGTATTGCGCCGTAATGCGCGGAGGGCCAAAGTGCCACCACCCTGGTACCAGGGAAAATCCGGCGTTCGGGAACCCATTGTATTTGAACGTAATTTTCCGTATGCCCACGGCATACCCCGGTGACACCGATCGGTGGCAAGTGTTTCCGGCATCAGCCAGTCGTCATTTGGCGGTGGAATGGCACGGAAGTGCCGGTCAGGCGCGCATTTGCATTTGAGGGCACCCCAGGTGCGTCCGGTGTGAGAGAAAACGCCGCCGGGCGTAGAAATGAGAGAAGATCGGGGAGCACACCGCGAACGATTCGGGATCCCGGCAGAGCGAAGGGACGAAGCCCGGCGGCGTTTGAGAGGGGACGCGGAAGCGACCCGCGATGGGGAGCGGCACGCGACCCGATGGAGTTCCCGAAGGGGAAGCGCGACCGACGCGCCAACGGGCAGAGGCACGAGAAGAAACTTGCGCCGGTGGCGGAGTCCGGAGCGGCTGACGCTGCGGACCGGGAACCGGTTGACCACTGCGACCATCAACGTGAATTTTTTTCGGCTCGTTGTGGAACAGGTGGAGATGCCGGACGCGGCGCGTGTGACGGAGACCGGCACCGTCGGGGCGGCGGTCGCGTACGTCGGCGGAAAACTGATCGCGACGGGAAGTGGCAGGAGAAGAAGTACGTGCCGGCAGCGACGTGCGGCGAAGCCGACGGCGGTGGCGCGGAGCCGATCCACCACCGGGACCGTCGCGGAGCACGGACCGGTTCGCTGTGGAAGCTGGAGATCGGAAAAACCGACGCGAGCGGCACGCGAAGTGGAAGTCGTCGGCGACGGTAGGCGGTCCGGTCCGCGGCCCGGCGAGGATGCGCAGCATCGGGCCAGCAGCGGACGGGGATGAAGACGCGGCGCCGGAGATTTCCAGCACGGGCAGCGGGCGCCGTTGTCGACGCTCGGGAGAGGACGGAAAAGGAAACGCCGCTGGCGGTGCAGGTGCGAAGCACCGCGCCGGCAGCAGGCGTCGAAGCGGATGCGGTTGCCGCCGCCGCCAGGGACGCGGGATGGAAAAAGCGCCGGGCGCCGCGCAGCGGCGATGGCGCGGCACGGCCGCCGCGCCGGAAGGGAAGAAGGACCGCGCCGTCGGAACGACGCGGCCCTGTGCCGGTGTTTCAGCACCGGTGAACCGGGATACCAGACGCCGCGGCCTTGTCGGCCAGGTTGGCGGTGATGCCCGAGTCGCTCGGGAAGAGAATGATGCCCTTCGGCATCAGGTTCAGCAGTTCGTCGTTCCTTCTGAACGGAGCGGCCTTCCCGTGGGTGTTCCAGTCGGGCCGGCACACCACCTGGTGCACGCCGCGGGCCTCGGCCCAGCGGGCGGCGAACTTCTCGACGCCGGGCCCGCCGCCGTGGACGAGGACCATGTCCGCGTACTTGCGGTGCGCGGCGTCCAGCTTGCGGAACACCGCGTCGGGGTCGCCGTCCTTGCCGCCCGCGACGGCGATCAGGGTTCCGTCCGGGAGGTTCTCCTTCGCCGCGGCGCTGTCCCTCGCCCGGAGGAAGTCCCGGGCGTCGATGGCGGCGGAGGTGAGAACCCCGGTGCGGCTGGTGTGCGAACCCTTCCACGGCCGCCACATCTCCCCGGTCTCGGCGAGATACTGCGCCGCCGCCGCGTCCCGCATCTCCTCGAAGGCGTCGCGCCTGCCGCCCAGGTTCTTCGCCCGGTCGGTGAGGAGTTCCAGCTCCCGGGACTTGATCTCGGTCCCGTCCTGTTCCTTCTGCAGGTCGCGGAGCTCCGGCGCGATCCGGTCGATGTTTTTGTCCAGCCGCCTGATCTGGGCGTCGAGCATGTTCACGAAGGCCCAGAGGAGAGACCCGGATTCGTCCGCGATCTGGAACCCGGTCATGTCGATGCCGTCGGCGAGGACCGAGAACGCTTCGGTCACGGCGCTTACTACCGTGTCCCGCTCCCAGACCTCCCTGGGATCGAACTCGCCGCGCTCGGGGGTGGCTCCATGGAGCTTCGCCTGTTCGCAGATCATGGCGGTGATGGATTGATCTCCGGTGTCGATGGCGTCGAGGCGATCGATGGTGTCGATGGAGTTGCTGTTGTCGATTTCGAACATTGTGAATTCTCCGAATGAACAATAGAAGGTGAAGGGGCGGAAGCCCCGCATGCGTTGGGAGGGAAGCTCCCTACGTATTCCCCATCCGTTCACGAGCGCAGCGCAGTCACCGGGCCCCAGGGACATGGGCCGGCGTGTCGCGCCGTTGTCCCTGGAGGCGCGGCCGGAACGGAGCGGAGCGCAGTGGAGGACTCCCCCCTGGGAGTTGACGGAGAGAGCACGTGGACACACTGGGAATGTAGTAGGGAGTAGTACTGTCCCCCCAATGAGGTCGCGTCAGGCGTACAACGAGGAGAGCCGAGTGAAACGCCGTGGGTGCATGGACAGCACCAGCGACCGACAAGCCGCGCCGCAGGCGCTCATTGTGGGCAGGACGCCCACCGGGCGGTGGGTGTGTGAGGAAAGCGGCGGGAAGTGGACTTGCATGGCGGCGCTGGCCGTGACCATCAGAATCGCCATCCCTGGAGCGGATGCGACTGGAGCCGCTTTGTGATGGTTTGGTGGACCTTGCTCCGGTCGTTCTGCCTGTACCAACCACGGCAGTCCTCGATCAACAAAATCAGGTAGAAGGGCTGGCCGGTCAGCGGATCCTCATGGCGATACAGGTCGCCGACGGCCTCGCCGTCGTGACGGATGATGGCCTCGTCGTCGCCGGTTTTCTGGAAGGTGATTCGGGGCACGGTTCACTCCGGTCGGTGTGCTGGTTGACATGACGCGCGAAGGCCCTCTCTCCGCCCCCGCGCGGTTCACCACCCGCCCCCCTGTCCATCAACTCCATCGCCATGCCGGCGGGCGCGGCGAAGCCGGCCGTCGCGGACGCTGCAAAAAAAAAGCCGCAGTCCCTGCGGGACTGCGGCTGGAGTGGAGGAGACGGAGAGGCGGCTCAGAACGGCAGATCCTCTTCGATCCCGTCGGCGTTCACCGGTGCGGAATCCTGTGCTGCGGCCGGGGCCTCGGCGGCCTGCGCCTGGGCGCCTCCGTCCGGCCTGGCGGGCCGGTCGAGGAACTGGATTCTGGAACCGGGCACGAGCATGATCTCCGTGGAGAACCGGTCGGCGTCCTCGCCGTCCTTGCGCCACCGGCGGGTCTGGAGCTTGCCGTCGACGTAGACCAGGCGGCCCTTCTTCGCGTGCTTCTCCAGCATGGTGATGAGGCCGTCCTGGAAGGTGACCAGGCGGTGCCACTCCGTGCGGTCGACCCGCTCCCCGTCCCGGATGTAGGACTCGTCGGTGGCGATGCTGAGGTTGGCGACGCGTCCGCCGGACGCGAGGTGGTTGACGGTGACGTCCTGTCCGATGCGGCCGATCAATGAGGCCTTGTTGAGTCCGAAAGGCATATGTACCTCCTGAGGTAACGTTGGTTGATGAAACGGAAAAAACGGATAAAACGGAAAAACGATGGAACGAACCCCCGGGGGTCCGGGTTCTTCTTTCTCCCGGCCCCCCTTCGGTTCACCTTCTCCAGACCCCTCTTTCCCTCCGTCAGCCTTCGGGACGAAGGTCGAGGGCCGGCTCAGAGGAAACGTCGTCGAGGATCTCCCGGACAACCTGGCTGTCCAGGCCGATCTCGCCGAGCAGCTGGTCGGGGCTGGTGGGGATTTCGGATGCTTCGGGCATTTCGGAATTGCCCCCGATTTCGCGGATGTGCATGATGGTTCTCCCGTGTCGGGTTGATGGAAAGTTCGATGAACCCCGGGGAGGCGGCCGGAGCCGGGCTCCCTCCCACCTACCCGGGTTCACTCTTTCCGTCTCTGCCCTCCGACTCCGGAACGGGGCCTGGAAGGGCGGACAGGGGCGTGGGGACCAGGGTGGGGGCCGGGCCGGAAAAAGGCGGAAAAAAGCCCTGCGGGGCCGTCAGGGGCCGCTGCCGATGGATGCGGGTGGGTTTCCGTTCCGGCGCAGACCGGCGCCGGCTCCGTCCCCGGCGCATCGCGTGCGGCGAGCCGTGGTCCCGCCGGTTCCATGATCCCCGTCCGGCTGCCGCCCGGGACGGCTTGACCGTCTTCCGTGACAGCGGCGGTGTATACTGGCCCGGCACGCGCCCCCCGTCTCCTTACCGGGTGACATGCCGGCCGGCATCGCCCGACAGGGGGCGCGTGCTTCTTCCGGATTCTTCCGGGTTCTTCCGGGTTCTGCCGGACCGTTGATGATCATCCGCCGCCGCGGCCGACTCCACCGGGGCAGACGCGGGCGGGCCGGCAGCCGGCCGCCCGTGAAACAGGGGGCGGTGGCCCGGCGGTCACGGACATGGCCGTGCTGGATCACGGGCCGGCGGTACCCCGTCCGGCTACGGAGTGCGGTGGAGGGCAATCACGCCCAGCCGACCGACCCCGCCAGCGGGTGGTTCTCGGCGACGACCTCGAAACGCCCCTGCCGGAGCCTGAGAAACGCGGCGCCGGCGTCCGCGTCGGCCCGGCTGTCGAAGGGCCCGTGCTCCTCCCCGGTGTCCAGGTCCACCACGGTGTATTCGGGCTCCCAGGCGGGCATCCCGCGGAAGTGGGCGGACCGGGTGTAGCTTCTCTCGGCACAGCTCGGACAGCGGGCCGCTCCCTGACTGGGCTGGCCACAATCGGTACAGACCATTTCCCGCCTTCTCCGCCAGTACCGTTTCCGGGACGCGGCGTTGCGCCGTTCGACCCGTCCGCTGCCGGCCTCCAGGGCATTGCAGGAAAGGCAGGTGGCGGTGCCGTCGAAGGCGGGGGCGTGTCCGCACCTCGTGCAGATGCCGGCGGCCCTGGAGTGGGTTTTCAACTGCACGTCACCTGTGCATCGAGAAGCAGCGCTTTGTGGTGACGCACCCTTTTCACCCTCTTCACGGACGCGAGTTCGATCTGATCGAGACCACGTCGATGGTCGGGGTTGGACTGGTCCACTACACGGATGACGACGGCACGGTGCGCACGATGCGTCAGGCATTCACAAGCGTCGCGGCGGTGGATCCGTTCGTGCGGGTGGCTGCGGGCCGGTCGGCGTTTCGCGTATCGGACCTGCTCGCGCTGTCGGCATTGCTGGCCGGCCTGGACGGGGATGCCTGCGACGGGAACGAGGGCGACGGCGATACGGACAGTGTCAAGGAGATTATGTCCCATGTGTAAGAACGTTTTTGTCATACATGAGAAAGGAACGGAGCCTGGCGGGATGGGCCTGATAGAGAGAAACGGGAATATTCCTATATATATTCAGGGTTATTCGTACATTCACAGGAGAAATCCTCTTGATTCGGCATTCATAATGTGCATAAATAGATTTACATTCATTTTTCAACGGACCCCACGCGATGGCCAGACATTCCACCGATGCAAAGACCCGGGCCCTCAGGGAGCATGGCTGCCTGAACCCGAACGCGGAGGCGGTGCGGGACGAACTGTTCCTCTCCAACGCCTTCTTCGATCCGCGCGACCTGCTCCAGGTCAAGTACGAGATGCTGCGCCGCGTGCGCGAGGACGGCGTGCCGGTGAGCCATGCCGCGGCCAGCTTCGGGGTCTCCCGGCCCACCTGGTACCTCGCGCAGCGCGCCTACGATGCCGGCGGGCTGCCGGGACTGCTGCCGGACCGTCCGGGGCCCCGCCGGCCCCACAAGATCAGCGACGAGGTGGTCGAGGCGCTGCGGTCGGCGAAGAACGAACGGCCGGAGCTGACGGCCGCGGACCTGGTCGATCTCGTGCGCGCGCGCTTCGGCATCTCGGTCCATCGCCGCAGCATCGACCGTGCCCTCGGGCGGGAAAAAAAACGATGAAGGGCGGTCCGCGGAATACCGTGATCGACGCGGCGGAACACTCCGCCTACGGGCATGGCTACGAGCGGATGCGCCGCCATGCCGTCGAGCCCGGCGCCGTCCACGACCGCCACGGGCACGCCGTGGTGGCGCTGCGCGGCGTCGCGGCCTGGCTGCGGGCATTCGCCGAACTGCCCGTCCCGCCGGCGGCGGTCTGCGGGGGCGTCTCTGCGGCGACGCTGCCCGCCGATGTCGAAAGGCCGGTGATCGACGTTCTGCTCGAGATGCTGAAGGGCCATATGCAGCAGGGGGAGCCGGCATGAACACCGCCCACCAGAAGGTCACCGCGAGCCACCTGAGCCGCGATGCCTACCTGTACGTGCGCCAGTCCACCCTGCATCAGGTAAGCGAGCATGGCGAGAGCACTCGCCGCCAGTATGCGCTGCGGGAGCGGGCGGTGGCATTGGGCTGGCCGACCGAAAGCATCGTCGTGATCGACAGCGATCTCGGCCTGTCCGGCGCCGACAGCGACCGCGAGGGGTTCAAGCGCCTGGTCGCCGAAGTCACCATGGGACGGGCCGGGATCGTGCTCGGGCTGGAGGTGTCCAGGCTTGCGCGCAACTCCACCGACTGGCACCGGCTGCTGGAGATCTGCGCCATGAGCGAGACGCTGATCCTCGACGAGGACGGCGTGTACAGTCCCGGCGACTTCAACGACAGGCTCCTCCTCGGCCTCAAGGGGACCATGAGCGAAGCGGAACTCCACATGATGCGCGCCCGGCTCCGCGGGGGGACGCTGAACGCGGCCAAGCGGGGGGAATTGCGGATTCCGCTGCCGGTGGGGCTGGTCTACGACCCGCTGGGCCAGGTGGTGCTGGATCCGGACCAGCAGGTGCAGCACAGCCTGCGGCTGCTGTTCGACACCTTCACCAGGACCGGCTCGGCCAATGCCACGGTGAAGCACTTCAACCGGGAGAATCTGCTGTTTCCACACCGTCCTCATGACGGCCCGCACAAGGGAGAGTTGCATTGGAAGCCGTTGCGGTTCGCACGGGTAGTTCGGACGCTGCACAACCCGCGATACGCCGGTGCTTTCGTCTACGGGCGAAGCCGCAGCCAGCGGCGTCCCGGCGGCGGCAGTGAGACCAGGAAGGTCCCGCGCGAGGAGTGGACCGTGCTGCTGCACGATGCCCATCCGGGCTACATCACCTGGGAGCGGTTCGAGCAGAACGAGCGCCAGCTCCGGGAAAACGACTATGCCCATGCGGGCGGAGCGGGACGCCGCACTCCCCCGCGGGAGGGGCCGGCGCTGCTGCAGGGTCTGGCGATCTGCGGCGTGTGCGGCCGGACCATGGCGGTGCGCTACCACCAGCGAAAAGGAGGCCTGCAGCCCTACTACCTGTGCAGCCACGAGGGTCACCAGACGGCGAGCGCCTGGTGCCAGACCATCCCCGGCGCCGCCATCGACCGCAGGATCGGCGAGTTTCTGGTGGGGCTGATGACGCCGCTCACGCTGGATGTGGCGCTGCAGGTGCAGGACGAACTCGCCGCACGCGCGAAGGAGGCAGACCTGTGGCGCGCCCAGCAGGTGCAGCGTGCCCGCGAGGAAGCGAACCTGGCGCGGCAGCGGTTCATGCAGGCCCACCCCGATAACCGGATGGTTGCCGATGTGCTGGAGGCGGAGTGGAACGCGAAGCTTCGAGGCCTCGAGGAGGCGCAGCGCGAGTTCGAGAGCGACCGTGCCGGCTCTGACCAGGGGATGGATGATGAGCAACGCCGGCGGATCCTTGCGCTGGCGAGCGACTTCCCCCGCCTGTGGAACGATCCGGCGACGCCGCACCGCGAGCGCAAGCGGATGGCGCGGTTGCTGATCGAGGACGTGACGCTGACCAAGTCTGCGCAGAGCCTGGGGATCAGGTTACGGGGCGGGGCGGTCCGTCACCTCACATGGGTGCCGGATCCTCATCCATCCCAGATCTACAAGACCAGTGACGAGGTCGTCGCCGAGATCGACCGGCTGTTGAACGACCATACCAATGGAGAGGTCGCCAAATTGCTCAACGAACGTGGATACCGAACCGGTCGCGGCCTCGCCTTTACCCCGAAGCTGGTCAGTGTGGTGACAGAGCGCTACGGCCTGAAGTCACGCTATCAGCGGCTGCGTGATCGCGGATTCCTGGGGGTTGGCGAGGTTGCCGAGAAATTCTGGGTGACGGACAGTACGGTCCACAGGTGGCGGCGGGCCGGGCTCTTGATCGGACATGTCCATTGCGACGCCGGCCATTTCCTGTTTGAAATCCCCGATCCGCCACCGGAGAAACAACCGGGACAACGGCTCTCGCGGCGACAGCCGATGTCCCAACCTTGCCATGATCAGAACACTGGAGGTGTAGTATGAAGCATAATTCCGCCTTTCGGCGTATTTCGCCCGTTCACGTTCCTGACGCCTGACCCTGCACGGGGTGCACGTGGACCCGCCTTCGGCGGGCTCCCGGAGCCGCTCGCCGCAGTCATGGCAGTTTATCCGGTCCGGGGCCGGCGGCCGGTTGCCGCATCTCCTGCAGAGCCTGTCCGCGGCCCGCCGTTCCATTTTCCGGCGATAGTGGCGGCGTCCCGCCTCCCTCGACTTCTCCATGCACCGCCGGGGCCTGCCCTCGGCCTTCAGTTTTTCATTGCGCGCCTTTTCCTTGGCCCGTCTCTTTTCTGCACAGGGTTCACAGTTCGTGCGGCCGGGAACCGGAGAAACAAGTCCGCACGCCAGGCAGAGATTGGCGGCCCGTCTCTCATCCATCCTTTCCCGGAACCGCTCCCGGTTCCGTTTCCTGCCAACAGCCGGATCACGGTATGCCACAGTTGCCTCCCACGCCTGAACATGAAGCAGAAAAGGAACATTCCGGGGAATGGGGGAATGCCTCCGGAACGCCCCGGCCGGGGCCCGGGATCATTTGACCCGGCGGTCGTAGCCGATGCCGCTGGCGCGGATGCCCCAGGCCTGGAGGCGGCACTGGCGGTCGTCGATCCCCGTGGCGATGATGATGCCGTCCCGCCCGGGCCGCAGCGCCCGGACCTTCTCCAGCGTCATGATCGAGGGCCTGGGTTTCCCCCTGGCGGGGGCGTCGCCGGGGTGGACGGGAACGATGTCGCCGTTGGCCTTGGACTGGAAGAACTGCACGGCGAACCGGTCGTCGGGCAGGCCGTCGCCGGTGACGTGCATCAGGAAGGTGGTTTCGTTCCTCAGGGTCTGGATCGATGGGGTCATGGGGCCTCCGGGTAACGGTTGATCAAAGGGCATGGAGGGCCAGGAACCGAAGGATGAACTCCCTCGGCCTCCGGGCCATCTGGCCCTTGGCGGCCAAAACCAACTCGTGCCGGTGATCGGCGGCCCGATGGCGAAGGGAATGAATTGGATGCCGTGTCCGGGACGGCGGAGACGGCCGTGCCGTCAGGGACGGTCGTGGACCGGCCCGTGCTCGTGGATGATGATCAAGGCCGGGGTGATGGCCATGGGGCGGGAAGGGAAGAGGCCGGGTGGCGATGACCCTCTACGCAGTGGAGGGGTGGACCCGGGCCGCACCGGAAGCTGAAAAAGACCGCCGGGGGTTGCCCGGCGGGTATATCCAATTCGTGAAATTGCAATCGCCCCTTGAGGGGCGGACGGAGTCTATCACGAAGGCCGATGGAGATGATGGAGAACAGCGGGGCGGGGGTTTGCGGCGGGTGCGGCCCGGACACAACCGCAATACGCCCGGCGATGCCGCCCCTGTGGGTATCCCTCGGAGAAAGGGCTGACGGCAGGCCGGGCGCGGGCGGATTCCAGCAGAGCCCCGGCAGTTCCTGCCGAAGCCGGAAAAACGAACGGCGAGGGGGAAGGCGAAAAGGCGCCCCGCGGACCGGTGTCCGCGGGGCGGCAATCTTCCGGAAGGAAGAGAATGACAGTGCCCCGGGATTCAGGCCGGGGCGGGTGCGGATTCTACCGGAATTTCGGGGAGGTGCCAGTCGGATGCTGAAATACCCGTGGGCTGATTAATCTTGATGACTCCAGACTGGCACGCGCTCCGGCTGCCTGGGGTTGGAGGTGCGACAGCGCCATTTCGATTACGGCTTTTGCGGGCGTTCAAGGAGAGGCGGGGCAAGGCTGCGCATGCTCATGGATTTTTACCGGAACCGCGTGTTGCCAAAGTAGAGACAAATCAGTGATCCCTGACCTGATATAGACGGCGATGCCAGCCTTGTTGGACATCACATGTATTGCTCCTGCCGGTTCCCGCCTGACTGTGGTTTTTCTATGTTCTCGGGCAAGCATCCCAAGACAGAAAACGCATTCCCATGACCGACTCAAGCCGGGCCGGAACACGGTGCGGGCGCCAGAAGGCCGCACGAAAACCACCCTCCCGAAGCGTCAGTATCCGATGCTCGACAAGCCTGATATGCGTTTGTTCGAAGATCATGGCGGCATCTTCCGACGAGAGCACCCGGATCCATGCGCGCGCGTCGGCGGTTTCCTTCCGTGCGGCGATCTTCTCCAGTGCGTGATCGAGCATGAAAATTCCGGTCGGCGTCCGGTCGATGACCATCAGGCTCTCGAGGTCCGCATCAATCCGGTTGACCAACGCCAGGTCCATCAGGACGGCCCCGGCGAACACGCAGGCCATGTGGCTGCGCGGAACCGGCGCCGGGACTCCACGTTCGTCATCCAGCAGAAGGACCGGTATTTCTTCTGTTACCGTCGGGATGTCGGTGGCAGGAGTCATTGTCGTTTCCGGCCAACCCCGGTATTGGGGGATGTCTGCGCAGTGATGGTGTGGATTATTCCGGTTCGTCTTCTGTTGGGTGAAGATCTTCCTGCCGCACCCTGGACGGGAAACGGGCACGGAACCGCTTTTCAACTCCCGGCACCGAAGCGGTGCGAGTCGGCACCACCGAATGGGGCAGGGGCCGCACGGTTCTCAGCCGCCGGATGATTCCAGGGCCTTGAGCCGCTCGACCGCCCGTTCGTGGAGCAGGCGATCATAAGCATCCTTCACCGGCATCCGGATAGTGCGCTCCAGAAGCCCTGCCGCCCTTTTGCGGTAATCTCCGCCACCCAGGGCCAGCAGTCCGAACGCATATTCCAGAGGTACGGCTTTCGCGTGGGGAGCAAGCTTGAGGGCGCGTTCGAAGGCGGCGAGGGCATTCCTTTTGCGGGCGCCGTAGGCCAGGCGCGCCATGAGAGGACCCAACGCAGCGACCACTTCCGCATTCCACAGACCCAGGCTGAGATGTGCCGCGGCCATTTCGGGTTCGAGCCCCAGGGCTGTCTCGGCCGCCTCACGAATCCGCTTCCCATAGCCCCGGCCAGTCGACCTGACCGCGCCGATCGACTGTGCGTGCCGACCCATCGCGCGGGCCATCTGCAGATAGGCGTCCGCATTGCCGGGATCGGAGTCCACCGCCTTCTCCGCCAGTCCGATTGCCCGCTCAAGCAGCGCCTCCCGCTCGCCATCCGCCGCGATGTGGTGGGCATGGATGGTCAGCGACTCCGCGGCCAATGCATACCCTTCGGCGGTCTGGAGCGCTTCGGCAATCCCGGCCGCCTCGGCGAACCGCCCCGCCGCGTAGGCCGCCCGGACCTCGTCGATGGACCGGGTGTCGGCCGACGCCAAGGAGTTTTCCAAAGCCATGCAGCAGCAGACCAGGAAGCCGATCGCATGACCCGGACGAATCACGGTCTCAGTTCCGGCCGGATCGCGGGGCAGACCGCAGGAAGAATGACGCCAGCGCCACCGTCACCCAGGGCCGCCGGAGGGTCAGGTCGAAGGCGCGGTCGAGTTGAGCGGGCGTCATCGGCAAGGACCTTCCCGGCAGTGAACGTCGTGCGACGCGGCGCACCGCCTGGTTGAAACGTCGCGCATCAATCGTTCACCAGTCGGCCGACTTCGAGGCATGGACGTGGTTCGGCATCCTGTAGCTGAGGCCTCCCTCGTCATACACGGAAATGTCCAGAAGCTGAGAGAAATTTCCGAATCGGAGCAACTGGGTATCCTTGGTCCTGCGTTGCAGGTACTGTTTCAGCCGAAACAGAAACAGCGTTCCGATCGTCGGGCTCCATGGATACTGGTACTGATTGGCAAGCCTGTTTCCAATGAGTGCGCGCGAAAGCCTGAAGGCCAATGCCGTCGTTTTCCTTTTTTCGGTCGGGTCCGTGATGCCCGCCACCGACGGAATGGACTTGATCAGCGCATTCGCCACTTCCACGGAATCCTGGTCGGGCGGCGGTTCGCACAGGAAGCCGACCGTGTAGATGGATTCGGCTTCCTCCCCGTCGGCATACAGGATCGAATCCGGTATCCCCATCAGGTGGCCGGCGTAGCGCCACACTGCGAGCACGCCCGCCTTTTCCTCGGGCGTGTATGTCGCGCCCACCTTCATCGAGTAATCCAGCAGGCGCTTGGAAAAAACCGCGATCGCCAGCCCCAGGTGCGCCGCGCTGACCGGCGTGCCCCAGGCGTCCTCGTCCCATACGTCCGACTGCGCCAGGAGCGTCCTGATGCGGCAATGCACGAACCGCACGCGCGTGGACAGCTTCCAGCCGTCGCCGTCCCGGTCCAATCCGCCGGGGAAGAAAATTTCCACCAACTGCCGGTTGTTCTGCTGCAGCCGTCGCTTGGTGGCCGCCACCCGCTTGGTGGTGTTGAACGATTTTGCGATCAGCGTCGAAAACCCTTCCACCAGCACGCCCGCAACGAAGGCCACGAGCATCAGGTCCGCGTTGGTGCTGAACGCGCGGATCCCGGGCTTGAACGCCTCGCGGTCAAGCCACGGAGGATCTTCCAGATGATCGAAGAAATCCCGCAGCACCTGCGGCGCCCTGCGAAGAATGTCGGGCTGCTGCTCGACGCCCGCCCCGATGAATCGGTGCAGGTCGACGGGAGGCATGGCGGATAGCTCCTCCATGACCGGGTCGAGCACGGGGTCTCCGATCGTAGTATGCCGGATGTAATTCTCAGCACGCGCGCCCATGCCCATGGAGCTTGCTTTCGCGTGGCTTTCAGCGTATGCGGAAGGTGCTAACTCCAATTTCCCGGAATTCTTGAGGACAGGGACGGACACACGAAAGTAAACGGGCTCAACGCTTTAGGCCGAGTCCCGCCCGAGTGCATCCGACGCTGTCGGTTGCTGCATGATTGCCCGTGGTTTCCCGCATGGTGCCGTCGCCGGATGAAATACACCCGTCAAAGCTGTTGCCGCATTTTGTGGACTATATAGTGTCAGACAGAAAACCCCGATTTCCGACGGATTCCCGGCGTGAAAATATTTCGCCAGCATCCAGTCATTGAGTGACTCTATGGATTTCCGGGAAACAGTAGAGGGAATTGATTGTCAGGGCGTTTCGGCCTGATTCCGGACATTGGGCTCCATGCCCACCCTGTCGGGGCGGGACTTTCAACTTCAGCTGACGAAAGCCGATCCGTCATGCCGCCCGTCGTCGCCGCTCGGCCTCACGGGCCCTGTCCCGGATCATCCGTCCGACGCGATGCACGTTGCATGCCAGTATCGACAGCGCCACCGTCCGCTCGAACCCCTCCACGCCATGGCTGCGCACACGGTCCAGACCCCGGTGCTCCAGATTGTGGATCGCCGACTCGATCGCCGGATGCTGTTGCCGGGCCGCCCGGAACACGGAGCCCGTCTCACGCACCCGGTCAGCCCGCGTCCAGCGGCCCTTGCGGGGCAGGACATTGTCCTCCAGCAATTCATCCAGACACCGGCGATTCTCCGGACTGTGAAACCCCTTGTCGAAACTGCAAAGCCCCAGGTCCGGATACTTCCCCCTGGCCTCCTCCACCATCGGCACCGCGATCTCCACATCGCTTTCCTTCCACATCACCCGATGGTGCAGCAGCAGGCCGTGCTGGTCTTCCAGAACGCAGACCGGAACCCCCAGTTCCACCGGCCGGCCCACCTTCCCCTTCGAGATCCAGCGCGTATGGGGCTCGAAGATCGAGTAGATCTTCTCGCCCTGGGGAATCGTCTCCCCCCGCAGCAACCGACGGTCCACCTGGTCCGAAAGCCGGGCGGCATACCACAGATACTGCCGGATCCGGTTCATCCGAACCAGCCGGCACTCCACCCTTGCCATCCCGGCAAGAACATCCAAAGTGCCATCGGCCTGGGCAATCAATTGCCGGGCGGCATCGAGAAAACCCTTCACCCGCTCCGGGCGGCCGTGCGCATCACGCGCCCGTCGAACCCCGTTGAACAGGCGCTTCAGCTTCCTGCGCCGGTCCTTCGCCTGGCGCCACCCCGAAACCCCGTCCTCCAGGGCCGCCTCCTGCATCAGGCCAAGCAACTTGCGCAGCGCATCCCACAACAGACCCGTATCCGTCGGGTAATGCACATCCGTTTCCACCACGAAGGAATCACACCGACCGCGCAACCAGTCTCCAGGCTTTTTTTTTGACACCCGGTGGCCCGATTCCACCACCAGTTCTCCAACCTTCGACAGCACCCCCGGCGTCAGCAGGCTGACGTTGTCCTTGATCTGCTGCACCGAATAACTCTCGTCCGAGTACACACTGTGCCCCAGCATCTGGCGGATCACGTCATAGTGGTTCACCAGTCCCTCAAGACGGTCGAAGTCGCAGTTCAGTCCCTGCTTCAGGATCGCCATCACCAGAATCGACCACAAGTGCATCCCCGGCCTGCCAGTGTCCAGATCCACATCCGGGAGAACCTCGCGCTCCAGCAGGTCGAACAGACGGTTGCGCAATGACTCGTCGGTATACAGATGCTGCAGGCCGATCAGTAGCGCGGGGATGTCATCCCGGGATTTCGGGTCGATCCGGATATCGGCAATCTGGCATGCGCCGATCTCCAGTTGGGGATGGAGGGTATGTCTCATCGGGTAGGGACCAGGGCGAAGATTCGGGAAAAACCAGCAAATTCCCCATGATTTTACCATCCAGCCGATGAATCCGGGACATCTTCATCACGCCGATTTCCCGATTACGCCTTTCCAATCAGCAATTTATGGGTTTTCTGCCGGACACTATATAGGAGTGGTCACGAAGGCATCGGATGAGAGGAACGCCGAAAAAACCCCCCGCGGTCTTCGCCGGCGAGGGGTCTCCAAATGCAATGAAGTATCTTGGCTGACCTCGTGGATCGAGTATAGCATGCGCCCTGGCCGCCAGGGGTTAATGGTATGACCCCACCCTCGGGGTACATCAACCTGCAATCAGCTTCGATCCACGATGAACCATCCAGCAACACCCCCGGCATCCCGCAGACGCCTGTCAGGCGGGACTGCAGAACGGAATGCAGCCGGATCGCGGAGGCGCGCGATGCCGGGACAGTGCAGCCCGTCAGGCTGTTGGTCTGCAAGCAAAGCGGTGATCCGAGGGTGTCTTGCCAGGAGCGGTTTCCTCTTCACCCCGAAACCCGTTACTGTTGACGCTCCATTGCGTTGCGGCACCGGGGGCCGGGTGATCCGGAAGAGAAGAGAGGCCATGGTCCATCCCTGTCGGATACGGCTTCTGGGAGCCACAATGATATTGCCATCATTCACACACTCGAGGAATGAACCATGACCAAGACGAAACATACCACGAAACCCAAATCCGTTCCTGCTCATCCGGGGCTCCGCGGAATGCCGGTATCGCTTGTGCCGGCGGATGTTCCCCACCGAGATCCCCTCCAGGATCAGCTTCAGGCCGGTCCAGTCCAGGGACAACTTGTCATCGGCGCCCCCGCGGCAATGGAACCGGCCCCGCTCCAGGCGCTTCGACCAGATGCAGTATCCGCCCCGGTCGAAGTACAGGACCTTCATCATGCTCCGGCGGCGGTTGATGAAGACGAACAGGTGCCCGCTGGCCGGATCCTCCTTCAGCACGTTCCGGACCAGCGCCGACAGCCCGTCGAACGGCTTCCTCATGTCCGTGGGCCGGGCGTACAGCCAAACCCGCACACGGTCTTCCGGAAAGAACATCCCCGCCACCTCAGGCGAAGGACCATGCCCCCGCCAAGGTCCAGCTCCACGCGCCAGTCGCCGTCACCGGCAGCGGCCGGCGCCGGCGCCGCCTTCGGAGACACCGGGGGCAATTTCACAAAATCGACCAGCGGCGGCCCGGCAGGGCCGTTGCCGGCCGCGGCCTCCCCGTCACGGAACCGCCTCCGCCACTTGTAGAGCTGGGTGCTGGACAGCCGCCGCTTCCGGCAAAACTCCTTAGGTCCCTGTTCCCCGGCCTCGAATTCCGTTACCAGGCGTCGCCACTGCCCGGGGGTGCGGACCACCTTCTTGCGTTGCGTCATCGTTTTGCGTCTCCGGTTTCGAAATGGGAGACGCACGATGAGACCCTGACGTCGTCAGTGGAACAACGCCTCAGAATGGCCGGTTACCCCGGCATAACGTGCGTCGTGGCCGTGGTCGCAGGCAAGCCGGGCACCCTGCATGTCGCTGTGGTCGGCGTTGATATGGTGCGCCACCAGCCCGTTCGCCGCCTGCAGCGCGGCAATCCTGGCCGCCTGCTCCACCGCCTCGAAGTCGCCGTCCCCGAACACCCCCTTGCCGACCAGCGCCTCGATGTCCGTGGCGAGCGCCGTCTCGACCTCGTCTTCGAAGGCCTTCAACGTTTTTTTTCACCGGATCGCCGTTGCGCAACGCAAGGCGCCGTCTTGGTCTGTCATCATCATCTTCCTTTGGACATGGTTTTTGGTTAACATCCGGTTATCTGTGGCGCCGCCCCGCCACCGCCATGGCGGATTGCGGGAACGGCGCTGCTGAAATTCCCGTGCCGCGCGGCCCGGGTACATATAGAATCGAATGCGGATGCGGATGTCCGCGACAACAATGCCCTAACGCTTCACATCGGAGAACCCGGAATGCTGGATCACATACCTGAAGAACGCGCCCCGAGCCTGACTTCCATGACCGGGAGACTCCCGGCCCCGGCGGTGGGTTTCGCCGTCCCGGATATGGGAAGAACAAAGTCACGGGAGGGAGTTGACAGGCCGGACGGAGCCGCTAGAATGCCTTGCCAGCGGCCAGCGGCCAGCGGCCAGCGGCCAGCGGCCAGCGGCCAGCGGCCAGCGGCCAGCGGCATGAGGTGCGCCCGGCGGGAGGCCGGCCCGCCTGAACCGGCCGCCGCCCCTCGCGGGCGCGCACGCAAGCTCCTCTCCCCTTCGTCCGGACCGACCGGCGGCCATGGCGCCGCTCCGGCGGGCCCGCCCCGGGCCGCGTCCGCGTGGCGCCGCCCCGCCCTCCTCCCCGTCCTCGCGCTGCTGCTCGGCGCGCTCGGCCTGTTCGCGGCCGCCCCCGCCCAGGCGCAGTCCCAGATCTGGTCGGCGACGCTGACAGTCGAAGATATCGACGACGACGGGGCGTATCTCGGCTGCGATCGCACTAGCTGCCCCTCGCAGCTCACGGACAATGAACTCGAGCACAACGGTGAGAGATATACCGTCCAAAACCTATATTACAACAATGGTAGGGTATCGTTGAAGTTGGGCGGGATACAACCGGACACGGTTACACCGGCCCCGAACCCAGATTCGAAGTTTGCCGGGATGGTGTTGCATCTCGGCACTACGCGGCTGACCCTTGGTACATTCAACCTCAACGGTTGGCACAACTGGAATGTCAACCCGCAATGGACCGAGAACCAGCAGGTCGCGGTGAAGCTGGCGCATCTCTCGCTGGGCCGCGCCGGCAGCATGTCCGTCGATGGGTTCCACCCAATGGGACCCGGACGCATGAAGATCGCCGAGGGCACATCGATCACCTACGGCATCGTGATCCACCAGCCGCCCACCGCGGATCTGACCATCACGCCGCGACACCACAACGTCCGACCGGACGGCAGCGACTACCCCAACGTCGACAACAGCCTGCTCACGATCCACAACGCGGTCACCTGGAAAGCCGCCCCGCCCCCCAACTACCTGAGCGGGGACTGGCAGCAGGCCAAATCGGTCGGGCTCACCGCGGTGGACGACAACGAGTGCAAGTCGCCGCCCGGCACCCGGTACTGGATCAGGCACCACGGCAGCGGCGGCGGTCCCGACTGGGGCGGGTGGGACCGGCAGGACCGGCACCATGGCCTGGTGATCTCGATCGAAATCATCGACGACGACTGCAAATATCTGGCCGCTTCCCCGGGCCAGGTGTATCCGGAGGAGGGCGCCAGCGCGACCTACACCGTCCGTCTGAAGACGCCGCTCGAGGACGCCGCGTACATTTCCCCGCGCATCAGCGTCCCCGGCGACAGCGACCCCGGCGCGATCACGGTCTCTCCCGAGCGGATCCGGGTCGAGGCGGGAGACACGAGCCCGAAGACGTTCACGGTCAGCGCCGGAAGGGACGCGAACTCCCGTAACGAGGTCCTGGTTGTCGACCACAGCGTCGACTCGCCGGAGGTCCCGGCGGATTACCTGGGCGGCCGGGTGACCGTCATTGTCCAGGACGAACAGAACGCGGCGAGGACGCACGAGCGCGACGCGCTGAGCGTGACCGGGCTCGCGCTCACGGCGGGTTCGCAGGCGGTGGCGCTGAGCCCGGCCTTCTCGCCGGATGTGACGTCGTACCGGGCGGAGGTCCCGGCGGGGACGGCGGGCGTGACGCTGGCGCCGTCCTGGAGCGGCGGGGCGAGCGTGCACGCGGGCTCGCGCCGGGGCGGGACGACCTTCACGCGCCCGTCGCGGGTGCGGCCCTCGGGCACGGCGGTCGATCTGGCGCTGGCGCCGGACGGCGGCGCGACCGAGCTGTGGGTGATGGCGAGCGGCGGTTCGGGCGGCATGACGACCTACCGCATCGAGGTGACCGAGGCGCAGGTGCGCGAGGAGCCGCCGCCGCAGACGGCGGAGACGCCCGAGGAACAGACCCCGCCGGAAGAAGAGGCCCAGACCGTGGCGGTAGAGTTCGGCAAGGTCCCGGCGGAGCATGACGGGCGGACGGCGTTCGTCCTCGACGTGCAGTCGGGCTCGGAGCCCGCCCCCGACGCGTTCAAGGTGACGGCCGGGACGGTCACGGGCGTGGAGTCGCTGGACCCGGTGCTGTGGCGTGTCCGGGTCATGCCGAAATCCTGGAAGGACGTGAAGATCGCGTTCGGCGGGGCGTCGGCGAAGGTCCCGGGCCCGGCGCGCATCCGGGTCCAGGACGCGCGGGCGAAGGAGGGCAAGGACGCGAGCCTGGACTTCGCGGTGACGCTCCACCGCGCGGCGTCGCACGAGGTCTCGGTGGACTACGCGACGAAGGACGGCACGGCGACGGCGGGGGCGGACTACACGGCCGCGTCGGGCACGCTGACCTTCGCGGCGGGCGAGACGGCGAAGACGGTGAGCGTGGCGATCCTCGACGACGCCATCGACGAGGGCAAGGAGACGTTCGGGCTGAAGCTCTCGAACCCGCGGGGGGCGTACCTGCGCAAGATCCACCGCGAGGCGAAGGGGGTCGTCAGGAACGACGACGCGCTGCAGCGGGCGTGGCTCTCGCGCTTCGGGCGCATGGCGGGGAGCCACGTGGCGGACGCGGTGTCCGGCAGGCTGGAGGGTGACCTCGCGCCGGGGACCCACGCGACCCTGGCGGGCCAGTCGCTGGACCTGTCGGGCGGGGAGGACGGCGATCCGCTGATGGACGTGCTGACGGGCCTTGCGCAGCGTTCCGGTTCGCCGGCGCAGGCGGACGATCATGATCCGTTCGCGCGGCTCGGCGCCGGCGACCGCTGGAATGAGACCGGCCATGGGGGCCATGCAGGAAATACGGGCAAGATCTCGATGACGGGCCGCGAAATGCTGCTGGGCAGTTCGTTCCACGCGGCGGGCCGGATGGACGGCTCGGGCCCGGGCCTCGCGGCCTGGGGCCGGGTGGCGCATGGCGGGTTCGACGGCGAGCGGGCTTCCGACAGCGGCCGCCTCGGCATCGACGGCGAGGTGACGACGGGGACCCTGGGCACCGACGCCGACTGGGGCCGGATGCTGGCCGGGGTGGCGATCGGCCTGAGCGAGGGCGAGGGCACGTTCGACGACTCCGGCGCCCAGACGGGCGCGAAGGGCAGCCTGGAGAGCGCGATGACCACGGTGAGCCCCTACGGCCGCTACGAAATCACGGACCGGGTGTCGGCCTGGGGCCTGGTGGGCTGGGGCACCGGCGACATGACGGTCTCGTTCGACGACGGCACGGCCCCGGTGAGGACGGACCTGTCGCTGCGGATGGGCGCCCTGGGTGCCCGTGGGGTACTGCTGGAGCAGGGCGGGAAAGGCGGGAAAGGCGGGAAAGGCGGAAAATACGGGAAAGGCGGCATGGACCTTGCGCTGAAGGCGGACGCGCTGTACGTGCGGACGGACTCCGCCACGGCCGCGAACTCCGTCGCCACTGAAGCGAAAACAAACCGGGTGCGGGTGCTGCTGGAGGGCGGGCGTACGTACGAACTGGACGAGGGCAGGACGCTCCGGCCCGTGCTGGAACTGGGCCTTCGCCATGACGGCGGGGACGCGGAGACGGGCATGGGCGTGGAGTTCGGCGCGGGCGTGAGCTACGCCAACCCGTCGACGGGCCTGTCGCTGGAGGCGAAGGCGCGGATGCTGGCGTCCCACGCGGATTCGGATTACGAGGAATGGGGCGCGTCGGCGACGGTGCGGCTGGACCCGGGCGAGCGTGGCCGGGGTCTGTCGTTCAGCCTGTCGCCGACCTTCGGGACGCCTTCGGGCTCGGCGGACCGTCTGTGGGGCGCAAGGGACGCCCGTGGGCTGGCGCCGGGAGGAGAGTTCGAGGCGGGCCGCGGTCTCCGCGCCGAGGCGGGCTACGGGATTGCGGTGTCGGGGGGCCGGTACACGGGCACGCCGAACGTCGGCTATGGCGCGTCGGACGGCGGGACGACCGACTGGCGCGTGGGCTGGCGGCTGGAGCCGGTCCGGACGGAAGGGCCGCGCATCGGACTCAGCATGGACGCGGTGCGGAACGAGCCCGCGGACGGGGACGCGAGGCACGGCGTGCTGCTGAGGGGCGTGGTCCGCTGGTAGTGCGGACATGGCGGGGCGCCGGGCCGGCCGGAAAGGCGGCCCGCCGCACGGAATGTCCGGAAACCGCGCGTGAGCGGCGTTGCCGTGGAATACGCACCGTCGGACGACAGGCGTCGCCGGGCTGTGGATTTCGGAAAGTGCCGGTTCGATGACGGGGATTCTCGAGGTTCGAGGCATGGCGGCGCAGGGAGGCTCATGACCGCGCACTGTGAGGCTGATTGCATGAGGCCGTAGACTATGTCCCCACGGACCTGGGTTCAGGGGTGGCAAACATGGCCGGACATGGCCATTCCGGGATGGACGCGGCTATAGATTCCATGTTGGCTTGACACCACCCCTGGCCCGGACTCAGGCGGGGATCACCTTAACCGCCGCCGGGCTCCGGTCCCGGCCGAAGGCCACCCCGATCAGGTGGACCGGCTCTCCCCGGTCCCGGTATTTTTCGGCATAGCCCTTTTCACGGATCTGTTCGATGGCCTGCCGGGCGGCGTCGTCCCGGTCGTCTTCCCCTTCGGCCATCTTGAACTCGAACACGAACACCTGGCCGCCGTGGAGCACCGCCATGTCCGCCCGGCCCCTTGCGGAGGAATCCTCCACCCGGAGGTCCAGACCGATGGTCCGGAAGCAGGCGTACAGCATCCCGGCGTACCAGGCCTCGTAGCGGGCGGGACCGCTGGACCCCTGCCACTGGTAGGGGATTCCGGCGAAGAATGACCTGAGCCGGTCAGCGAAACCGTCGAAGTCGTTGGCCACCAAGAGATTGCCAAGTTCCTTGCCGCTGTCCGACACCTCCTTCCCCTGTCGGCCCAGATAACCCAGTAGCCCCTGGTTCAGGCTCTGGCGAACCTCGAGGTTGGGGTAATCCAGAGTGTAGAAGGTCTGGGCCCCGTCCTGCAGCATGTCCGTAATGGTCAGGTAGCCGGTCTGGAAAAGTAGGGCGTCGATGCTGATGTGCTCGATATCGAAATTGGATACCAGCTCTTCGTCAGTTACCCAATCTTCCAGTTCCAAAGGGCTGACCTCGCGCTCCATCATTATCCGGAACAGGAAGGTCGGGGAGCCGGTCTCGAACCAGTGCGGCTTGAACCGGCGTTTCCGGAACAGCAGCAGGAGGTCGAACGGGTTGTAGAGCTTCTCTTCCCCGAGCCAGTGGTAGCCGTTGTACCATTTCCGGATCTGGTCACGATCCAGCCCAGGGAGTTCCGGGGCGAAGACCGTATCCAGGTCCCTGTCGGTGTAGCCGCAGATGGTGGCGAACTCGGGGTCCAGGCTGATGTTGTCCAGATTGTTCAGCCCGGAAAAGAGGCTCACGCGGGAGAACATGCTCACCCCGGTAACGAAGACGAAACGGACATCCCGGGCGCTGTCCTTGATGATCCCGTAGAAGCCTCTCAGGTAGTCCCGGTTGGCGGTGGCCATTTCAGGTCGGTCGATGACATCCAGGATCGGCTTGTCGTATTCGTCCACCAGCACCACCGCCTGTCGGCCGGTGGCCCGGTGCAGGCCATGCAGGAGATTCTGGAGTCGATCCGGACCAGTGCGATTTTCCGCCGGATCGAGTCCGGCATCCTGCTCGATCATCGCTAACTGGCTGATGATGTTGCTGTGGAGGTCTCCGGGTGCGTCGTATTTTCCGCCAAAGCTCAGACGGACCACCGGATGTCGGATGGACCAGTCCCATTGGTCGTGAATGTGGAGACCCCGGAACAGGGGTTCATTTCCCTCGAACAGTTCCCGCAGGGTATCCACAAGAAGGCTCTTTCCGAATCTCCGTGGGCGTGACATGAAATAATATCGTCCCTGCCCCACCAGTCGTTGGATGTGGGAAGTCTTGTCGACGTAGTAGAATTCCTGTTCCCGAATGGTTCTGAAGTCCTGGATGCCGATCGGGAGCTGGCGGCGCGTCATTATCCGTATTCCAGATGGGATTTCGGGAAATCATGCCATCCTATACAATCGTGCGCAAGCGTAACACCTGAATCGAACAAATCCGCTTGCGATAAGATTACGGTAGTCAGATATACTTTGTTATCTATATGATTATAAATGTATATTCTTGTATATATTGATAACCGGGGAGATGATGCCGCCCGGACGGGACCTGTGCCGTTCGGTACGCTACTACCGGGAGAAGTCCCGCGAACGCTTCCTGTCTTCCGACGAATACATGAAACTGGGGGACGCGCTGGATGAAGCGGAGTCGGATGGTTCGGTATGCCTGCCGGCGATTCATGCAATCCGTCTCCTGCTGCTGACGGGCTACCGCAGGGACGAGATCCTGACCCTGAAGTGGGACGATGTTGACCGTTCCGTGGGAACGCTGAATCTGCGGGATGGAAAGACCGGGCTGCGGCATGTGCCGCTGACGCCGGCGGTGCTGGCGGTGCTGGCGGTGCTGGACGGGGTCCCCCGGGTCGAAGGCAATCCCTGGGTGATCGTTGGCAGTCGTCCCGGGGATCGTCTCGGGGCATCGCTCGGCTATCACTGGGGGAAGATCAGGTAACGGGCGAAGCTGAAGGACCTTCGGCTGCATGACCTGCGTCATTATTACCGGATTCGGCTTATTCCGGAATCGACACCGGAGGCTGGCGGGGAGCGGGCTTCAGAGGCCATCGATTCCGGAGTAATCACAGGCTGTTCAGGAATTCCAGCACGTCATCATCGGGCCGGTATCGTGCGGCCGGCAAGTGTAAGTTGGGGATGCGAGCCATGGCCTGCTCTTTCAGTTTCAGATCGGCGTGCAGGTAGATGTACGTGGTCTCGACGGATTCATGACCGAGCCACAATGCGATGACTGCGCGGTCGACACCGTTGTGAAGGAGGTCCATGGCGCACGAATGGCGCAACGAGTGGGCGCTGACACGTTTTTTGGCGAGCGAGGGGCATCGCGCCCGAGCCGTCGCCACATGTTTGCTCAGGAGGTAGCTGAGGCTGTCATGGCTGAGTGGACCGCCGCGCTGGTTGGGGAACACGGGGTCGCGCGGCTCGCCGCGGCGTTCGGCCAGCCACGCCCGGAGCGCCTTCGCCGCATCCTTGCGCAGCGGCGTGCACCGCTCCTTTCTTCCCTTCCCGTGACACCGCACATGGGCGCCGGCGCCGAGCTGGACATCCTCGCATCGCAGACCGGTGAGTTCCGAGGCCCGCAGTCCGGTCTGGACTGCCACGAGCAGCAAGGTACGGTCGCGGCGTCCGTTGCGGGTTCGTGGGTCCGGCGCCCCGAGGAGCGCCTCGATTTCGTGGCGTTCGAGCCAGGCCACGGGGCGGCGGGCGTAGCGCTTGTCCGGGATGGCCAGGACCCGCTGGGCCAGGGCGGCGTAGCGAGGTTCCTGCAAGGCGACGAAGCGGAAGAATGAGCGGATGGCTGCGAGACGGGTGTTGCGGGTCCGCGCATCGTTGCCGCGTTCGGTCTCGAGATGGCTGAGGAAGTCGCCGAGCAACGCGGTGTCGAAGTCGGCAAGGGCCATCGCCGAGGGCGGTGTGTTCAACACACGCTGGGCGTAGAGCACCAGAAGGCGGAACGTTGAACGGTAGCTGGCGATGGTGTTCGGGCTGGACTGGCGCTGTCGCATGAGACGCTCGGTGAAGAACAGCGCGAGCAGCCGCGCGAAGTCTGCCACGGCGTTCATGACGGCGACCTGCGGTCGAGGCGGCGGGCGGCCAGATGCAGCAACTCCGGTGTGGCGGTGAGATACCAGAAAGTATCACTCACATGGGCATGGCCGAGCCAGGTGGCGAGTCGCGGGATGTGGCGTTCGACATCGACCTCGTCGCGATACCACCGCAGCAACGTGTTTACGGCGAACCGGTGGCGCAGGTCATGCAGGCGCGGACCGATGCCATGCGACTTCGAGGGAGTTCGCAGACCGACCTGCTTCGATAGCTTTGCGAAGGTCCTGCGCAGTGCCCACTCGGTGATCCGGGTGCCGCGTTCGGCGAGGAAGAAGGCCGGGACGAGCGGATGGGGACAGAGGCGGCCGCGATGTCGTGCATAGCGGGCGAGCGCCCGGGTGGTCGATGCGTGCATTGGCAGATAACGCGACTTGCCGAACTTGCTGTCGCGCACACTCAGCACACCGCCGGTGAGATCAACATCGTCGCGGTCGAGGTTCAACACCTCGCTCACCCGCATCCCGGTGACGGATAACAGCCCCAGCATCGTGGCATAGGTCAGGGGCCTGAGGCCGGTGGTGCCGGAGAGCGCTCGCGCCGCGGCGATGAGCGCGGCGACTTCGGTGTCGCGGTACAGATAGGGCGCACGGCGGCGATACCGCCCAGACAACAGCCCCTGCGGCGGGACCTCGTGACGTGGGTCGACGCCGTGGGCGTACCGGGCGAAGCCGCGCACCATGCTCAGACGATTCGCCCACTGGGCTGGCTGTGCATCGCGCGGCTCGGTGGCCCATTGCAGCGCACACTCGGTGGTGATGAAGGGGATCTCGTCTTGCACGGCGAAGTCGACGAAGCGCTTCAACAGCCGACCGGGCAGCACCAGCCGGTTCCCGAGCGCACGGCGCGTGGCGAGGTACTCCTCGAGCAGCAGCGCGAGTTCACTCATGACGCACCTCCAGGCCATGCCGGCGCAAGCGTGCGGAGCGCTTCGAGGTCCACCTTGGCGTAGATCCATGTGGTGTCCGGTGAGGCATGGCGCAGAACCTGGCCGATCTCTTCCAGCGAGGCGCCGTTGCCCAGCATCGCGGTGGCCAGGGAATGACGCAGCAGATGCGCGCCCTTGAAAGGCGGGTCGATGCCGGCCCGGGCCAACGCCCGCTGCACGACATTGATGACCGCCACCCGCCCGACGAAGCCCACGTGCGGTGCGTGAACACGTACGAACACATGCCGGGTGGGGCACTGCGGGCGCCCGTCGCGCAGATAGGCGACCAGGGCCTCGCCGACCTCACGGGGCAGCGGCAGTGGCTCGCGCCGCGGGCCCTTGCCGGACACGGTCACAACGCCTGCGTCCCAATCGAGATCGTCGAGCATCATCGCGGCCACTTCACCGGCGCGCAACCCCAGCCGCGCGAGCAACAGCACAATGGCACGGTCGCGTCGTCCGGCGGCGGTGCGCGGGTCGCAGCTGCGGATGACCGTCTCCACCTGCTCGGGCGCGAGCGACTTCGGTACGCCCGAGAGGCGCCAGTTCGCCACGGGGACGAGCGCGCCGGCGAGGTCGGTGGGGATGTCCCCACGCTGATGGAGGTGGCGCAGGAAGCTGCGCAGCGCGGTGACAAGCAGCTTGACCCTCGACCGGGACAAGCGCCGAGACTGGCGTGTGATGAACTGATTGACATCGCGTACGGTGAGCGTCTCAAGCGCCACATCCCGCCCGGCGAAGCACTCGGCGAGAAAGGCACGGATGATGGGCAGGTAGTTCTCCACCGTCGCCCGGCTCACTCCCCGTTCGTTGACGAGGAAGCGTTCATAGCGGCGCTCGGTCGGCGCAAACGGATTCGGGTTCTGCGGGAACGGTGCGGCGAGGGGGATCCGCCCATCCGCGCGCAGATGGCTCAGCAACTGCCGGGCGGTCGCTGCGTCGCCACTGTGCACGCACCTTGGTCCGCGGGTCAGCAGGTACGCTTCGATGCGCGGCTCGTCGAGTGCTTCGACCCCCAGGCCCTGGCACTCGAGCCAACGACTGAGATTGCGCACGAGCCGCAGCTTGCTCAGCGCCGATCTGCGGGCATACCCCTGTGCCGCAAGACGCGTGGCGAACTGGTCGAGAGCATCGGCCAGTGGACCGACACGCAACCACCGCTGGCTGGCTCGGCTGGGAAAATAAAACTCTATCGACATTGATCTTCTCCGTTGCGCTGTCGGCCGGAATCGCCCGTGGAACCGAAGTCATGGACCAGTTGGCGACAACAGGCACGGCGGCGGCCAGATCCGGCAGTCCCCCGTCCCGGTACCGCACATACCGCAGAAAGGAACGCAAGGCGGTCGTCATGAGCTTGGCACGTTTCCTGTCCATTCCCGGCGCCATGTTCTGGACGAAACCCACGACATCGTCCGCCTGAAGGTTCGCGAGGATCACCTGCCCCTTGCCGAAACAATGCTCCAGAAAGGTACGGACAAAAGGCATGTAGGACTTAATCGTTGCCGAGGCCAGACCGCATGCTTCGTCCAGATAATGCACGTAGTCCCGCACACAACGCTGGACCTCCGTCTCGGCACGGGCCGGGACCGTCTCGGCGGGGATCACAGCCTCGATGCGCAGATAATCGAGAAAGCACCGAAGTGTTGATGGATCGCCATACTGAATTACACGAAGTTGGGCGCGGTATCGCAAATACCGTGCGGGATGCCCGGAGTTGACGCAATCCGGATCGATCCCCTCCTGCCCAAGCCAGCGGCTGAACCCGGCAGCCAGCAGGATCCTTCGACTCACGGAAGAGCGAGCATATCCCTGGCTGCTCAAAGACTCCGCGAATCCCTCCAGCCATGGCGCAAGTGGACCTTCCGGCACTTGCGACAGAACCACCTGGTGATTGATGACATGCTTCATGTTTGAACTCCTCCCCTGGATCGGGGTTGATGAATGGAGTCCGAACTATGTAGTCATTGCCACCCTGGCGTACTGGAAATCTCGTGACAAAACCAAAACACACGACATAGTCAGGTGGTCGATATAGTGACCCCTACCTCTTGCACGAGGTAGGGGTCACCCCGGAACAGTGGAACCGCATCGAAAAGACCGCCCGCGAGCGGGATATTTCGCCGAACCGGCTCATCGTCAACCTGGTCATGGAGGCCCTTGATCATGGCGAGTGGCCCCGCACCGAGGCTGAAATCCGTGTCGCGAGGGCTTCCCTTTTCACCGCCCAGGCCATCGCACGGGACCTGATTTCGACCGGGAGGGTGGAAGACGTCCGGGACATTCGCGCCTTTATTTCCACCGTCGTGCCGGACCCTGACCCTGTCTGAATCGTCGCCCGGATGATGGCGACCGGCCTCCGAAGCCTGGGAATGGACGGTCTTTCGCTTGGATCAGTGAGTCGTAAACTTTCCAGGTCATGAACCCCGGCCCGAAAGCCCTGGCACTCAATCGGGCGGATCGAGCTTCAGTTCCTTCCAGATCCAGCCGGCGTCATAAGGTTCGAGTCCCTGCTCCCAGAAAAACTGGCCCTCGGTGTTTTCCACCAGCTTGATCCAGTCGATCGCCCCTGGCGCACCTTGCCCTTGCCCCTCGACGCCTCCCTCGGCGTCCTGCCGCCGAGAAAGGGAAGCGGGGTGTCGAGGACACGGCGGTAGTGGCTGTCGAGTTTTGCCCGGGCAACTCCATCTGCCGCTTCCGCGTCCTCGTGCGGCAGCGGCCGGTCTTCTCCGCGCAGCCGGTCCCCATGATCCGCATCCCGCAACTCCGGCGGCGTGTCGAGTGTCTCCAGCACCCCGTCGCCCAGCCAGAACGTCCCCAGCTTCCGCGCCACCGGCAGGCTGTCGACCAATGCATCCCGCGGCACCGACGGTAGCTTCGCCGACCTGCCGTGCTGCTTCCGCAGTTCCCCGAGCATCGTCCTGCGCCTGTCCCGGATTTCCTCTTCCAGCAATGCAATGGCGCGGTGCGACGGCTCGTGCGGGAAGGGCAGCACCGCTCCCGTGAAATAATGTTCCCCGTTGACGCACACGATCCGCGCCGCCAGGCGGTCCCAGCGGGGTCCTGCTTCGGGATCTTCCTCCGAATGGACCGGGACTCTCCCGCCGCGGAGCAGGTCCTCCAGCATGACGGTCCCGCCGGGGTCCGGTCCGATTACCTCGTACAGGGAGACCCGGGAATCCCGCAGCGCCTCCACAAAGCGCCGGCCGCAAGCCGGCTCGCGCCGGCCGCGCCGCTTCAGGTAGTCGTCCACTGCGTTGATTTCCCCGTCCCGGCCGAACCGCGTGGCGAAAAATTCCTCGAAAACGAACATCAGCAGCAGCTTCGAATCCTCCCTGCCGAAAATGTCCAGCATCTCCCGCTCCCCGAGCCCGAGGATTTCCCCGGCGGGGTCCAGAAAGGCGTCATGGACCTCGAGCTGGCACTCCTCCCATTCAGGCCTGTGCGCCCACTTCACGAGATTCTCCAGCGTCCTGATGGCTCCGCGTGGCGGCATCGGCATTCCGGATCGGGTCAACGGGACATGCGAGTGTAACCGGAATCCGGGAACCGGACTGCCGACTCCCACTGCGGAAACCGGCTCGCCGTTTCAGGAAACTCCAGAATCGGCCGACCGTGCCGACTTCGACATCGGCATTCGACCGCCACATCGGCCCGGACGCGCCGGCCGCTCTTGAGCGCGGCCTGAACGCGCAATGGAACAGCGGCGGCATCCTGTACGCCGCACCGATTCGCTGATCGGATTTTTCCGGGCGCCTCCCGGAGTCTTTTGCCGGGTCCCGACATGCCGGGGCGTTGCGGCACCCGGTGTGCCGTTTCATTTTCAGGTACAAGCTTCCGGTCGGAAAATACACACCACGCTGATTCCCTGCACCATATATCCTGCCCTCCCAGGCCATCAGTCTGGCGGCTCCAACTCCAGTTCCTCCCAGATCCAGCGGGTGTCGTACGGTTCGGTGTCCTGCTCCCGGGAACGGTGGTCCTCCCAATTCTCCAGCTGTTTGATCCAGTCCACCGCCTGCCGGCGTTCCTTCCCGGCGCCCATGGCCGCTTCTCTCGGGGTCCGGCCTCCGAAAACGGGGAGCGGGATATCGAGAACACGGCGGTAATGGCCGTCGAGATACGCATGGGTCGCCTCCGCCGCCGCTTCCCGGGGAACCCCGCTGTTCCTGTCGGCCGGAGGGCCCGCTGTTCCGTCCTGCTCCTCCAGGGTCTTCCACGGATCCCGGTATACGGTAACCGGGCGGCCCACGAGATCGCCCAGACAGTCCGACAGCATCTCCCGGCCGCGGTCGCACCGTTCCTTCGAATTCGCCGTCAGCACCAGCATCCCGGGACGCAGGACGACATGTCCCAGCCCGGTGGCGCTGATGTCGACACCATTGTCCGACCCTCCGCCATCTCCATCTCCTGCCTTTCCCGGCGCGGACCATTCCCATTCCACTTCTTCTTCCGCATCCCCGAAAGCCCGGGAATCCAGCCTTTCAAGCTCCGGGAGTCCGTCCAGCCTCGCCGCCACTTCTTCCACATCCCCCTGAAGGGAAAAGCGCATTTCGCCGTGCAGGATGTCCTCGCCGTCCGTGTTCCGCAGTTCCGGCAGCGGGCCCATCATCTCCATCACGCACTGGATCAGCCAGAGAGACCCCAGCATCTGCGCCACCGGCAGGCTGTCGACGAGCAGTGCCCGCGGAATCTCGGGAAGCCGCGCCGACTTGCCGTGCTCTCTCTTCAGTTCCCTGCGAACCTCCCTGCGCCTGTCCCTGACATCCCCGTCGATACCCGCAACGGCGCGGCTCGACAGTTCGTGGGAGAACGACAGCACCGCCCCCGTGAAATGATTCTCCCCGTTCAAATGCACGATGCGCGCCGCCAGACGGTCCCAGCGGGCTCCGCCCCCGGAGCCTTCCTTCGATAGGACCGTCACCTTTCCCCCGCGAAGCATGTCTTCCAGAACCACGCTCCTGCCCGGGTGGATATCCGCTACCTCGTACAGGGAGACCCGGGAATCCCGCAGCGCCTCCAGGTAGCGCCGACCCGGCGCCGGTTCGCGCCAGCCCCGCCGCTTCAGGTAAGCGTCCACCACGTTGACTTCGCCATCGTCGCCGAACCGAGCGGCAAAGAAATCCTCGAAGAGGTAGACCAGAAGCATCTCCGAGTCCTCCCCGTCGAGCATGTCCAGGATCTCCCGGTCCTCAAGCCCGAAAATGTCCTCCATCGGTTCCATGAAGGTTTCATAGGCTTCGGCCTGGAGATCGGTCCACTGCGGCGACCTCGCCCACTTCACGAGGTTCTCCATTGCCTTGAGGGCGCTTTTGGGCAGCATCGGCAATCCGGAAGGAGGTCAACTGGAACCCGGAGTGTAACGGATTATTCCGGACCGGAACCGGGAAGGCAATGCCGTCCGGGCAACTCCCTCTCCGCCCGGGATGCCGCATGCCGGACGCAAAACCGAACGGAGCAGAGGAACCTCCCCCCGTTCCGATATAATCCCACTGGAACAATCAAGGCCAATACCGCCCATGCGTTTTTCTCCACATCGCGGGTTTCGTGTTCCCATGACCAATGTTCCGCTGCCCGCCCCGACCGACGGAATAACCATCCGATGAGCCATCGATCTTCCCGTGCCCGGGCCCCCTTTCCGGGCAACGACCTGCCGGACCATCTGAACTTTCTCAATGCCGACGTGCTCCGGCAAATGATCGAGCCGCTGTCCATTCCGAAGCCCCACCCCACCCGGAAGGCGGACATGATCGCGGCCATCTCGGGCCGGCTCACCGGAGATTTCCTCCGGGACCTCTGGAATCTCCTGGACGAAATCGAGCAGCTGGCGGTGCGCGAGGCGCTCTACGATCCGGGCAGGGAACTGGACCGGACACGGTTCCTGGCCAGGTACGGCGCCCTGCCCGCAAAACCCAAGGAGAGCTATCGCCGCATACCCTCGACCCTGGAGTTTTTCCTGTATCCCGACAGCCGCCACTCGAGCCTGTCCTCGACCGTGCCGGAAGACCTCGGAGAACGCCTGCGGGAATTCGTGCCCCCGCCTCCCGAGGCGGAACTCGCCGTGGAAGAGGCGCTGCCGGAATCCGCATCGGAAATCCGCCGCGATCATGCCCCGGAGGATGAAGGGGAGGAACACCGACCGGCCGAACCCGTCCGCCGCGACATGGAACGGGCCGCGTCCCGGGACCTGTCCGCGGTGCTCCGGCTGGTGGACCTTGGCCGGGTGGCGGTGAGCGCCAAGACCCGGCGGCCTTCGGCGGCGGCGGCAAAGCGCATCTCCGAAGAGCTGGACGGCGGCGACTTTTTCGGGCCCGACGACAGGCGTCATGATGCGGGCCAGGGCGTCGGACCGATCCGGGCGTTCGCCTGGCCGATGCTCCTGCAGGCCGGCAGGCTGGCGGAAATCCACGGCGCGAAGCTCGCTCTGACGAAAGCCGGCCGCGCGGCCTTCGGCGCACCCCCGGCGGAAACGCTGAAGCGCCTGTGGCAACGCTGGATCGGGCACGGCATCCTGGACGAGTTCAGCCGCGTCGACACCATCGGCGGCCAGCGCCGGGGCAAGGGCAGAAGCGCCATGACGGCCGTGTCGGGGCGCAGACAGGTAGTGGCCGAAGCACTGAAGCGGTGTCCCGTGGGCCAATGGGTGCACTTCCACGAGTTCTCGCGCTTCATGCGGGCGGACGGGTACGATTTCGAGGTCACCCACGATCCCTGGCAGCTGTATGTCGGGGACGCGCACTACGGCAGCCTGGGGCATTACGGCTTTCACGATTGGGCAATACTTCAGGACCGCTACATTCTCTGCCTGCTGTTCGAATACGCCGCGACCCTGGGCCTGATCGATATCGCCTATACCGGACCGGATCACGCCAAGCCCGACTACATGGACCTTTGGGCGTCGGAATTCCTGGTCTTTCTCAGCCGTTACGACGGTCTCGCGTATTTCCGGCTGAACCCTCTCGGCGCGTATTGCCTCGGCATTGCCGAAGCGTATGAGCCACAGACGCCCCCGGACCGCACTCCGCTCAAGGTCTTCCCCGACCTGCGCCTGTGTGCGGACATGCCGATGTCGCCGGAGGAGCGTCTGGCGCTGGAGATCTGGGCGGACACCGAAGCGGACGGCGTCTGGCGGCTGGACCGCGCAAGGACCCTGGCCGCCGTCGAGGACGGTCATGACGTGGACGATCTGCGCACCTTCCTCACGGCCAGGGACGACCAGCCCCTGCCGGAGAAGGTGGAGGGGTTCCTGCGGAGTGTCGAGCGGGGCGGGAAGGCTCTCAGGGAGCGGGGGCGGGCATTGCTGGTCGAATGCGCCAGCGAGGAAATCGCCGCCCGGCTTGCCGCCGATGAGCGTATTTCCAAGCTGTGCCTGCCCGCCGGGAAGAAGCACCTGGCCGTGCATGCCAAATCGGAAGCGGCGTTCCGGAAGGCCATTCGGGAGCTTGGTTACGGCATGCCGCGGACATGAGCGGACCCGGATTGACGGATGATGGGCGATAACTGCCCGGCCATCGTCCTGCCGCCCCTGCCCACCAGGATACGGTTATGCATCAGTGCAGGTTCATGAGAAAAATGCCAGGACGCCGACTGCCGCCATGCAGGATGCCTCCCGGCTCCCAGGGTTGCCCATCAGTGTCAGGGCATCAACAGCGCGCCGGGGCTTCCGAAGTCCGCGCTGGCTTGGACCAGCTGGCGGATCTTCCTGAAGGCATCCGGCCTGGCCCTGCCATCCCCGTCGAGCTGGCCCGGCTGCTGCAGGATCCGGTACAGCTCCCGTTCGGGCCGAACCCGGTTCATCAGGTCATTCCCCTGTTCAGTAACCTGACCCCAAAATCAGTCGGTCCGCCATTCGGGCGTGCTGTCCAGAATGTCCATCAGTTCGATAGCGTACTTCGCAAGGGCCGCGCGGTGTCCGTCATCGCCGCCCCCGATTTCGGCCAGCTTCCGGTCGAGGTCATCGTCCGGATTGCCCTCCGGGTCCATCAACCCGAGTTCGTATACCGTCTCGGCAAAACGCCTCTCAACACGCTCGATATCAATCACGATGCACACCTGCAGCCACGTCTGCAATCACACCCGGAAACGGCATGCGGTTCCCGAAGGACCCGGGACCGTGAAATCCGCACCCGGGGCATTCATTTCGACTATGCATCATCCGGATCCATGGTAATCATGCTTGGAGAACGCTTGCGAAATCATTGCCCGACTCGGGGCGCCATTGAAAAACGACGGAGATGCGCAGATGCATATTGATACGCCTGAATGGAATCAAATTCCCTTGCGCCATGCTTGTGGATTGCTCCTCATAATGGTATCGGGATTGTGTGATCCCTGTTGGGCCAGGGGCTGTCAAGGGTTATCCAAGGTCTCGACCGAATACCCGAGGCTCCGGTAACCAAGGACACGCTTTTCGCTCATGCGCCGAAGCAGGGGGACGGCGTCATCGACATAGTCGTAGACCAGCACTTCACGTTTTTCCGGATGCAGCCGGTGCAGACGGCCCACATACTGCGCCAGCGTCCCCTTCCAGGATATCGGCATTGCGAGAAAGAGCGTGTCCAGGCGGGCATCGTCGAATCCCTCGCCGATATAGCGGCCGGTTGCGACCAGAACCCGTTCCTCGGTCTCGGGGATTGAATCAATACGCTCCATGATCTCGCGGCCCTGACGCACGCCCATTCCACCAGTGAGCAGCAGCACGTTGCGGGTAAAGGGGCCGAGCCTTTCGGCGAACTGCCTCGCGTGACCCTTGCGCTCGGTAAGGACAATCGGCGACCGCCCCGATTCCAGGGCAGACATCACGTCATCGAAGATCTGGTCGTTACGCTCCCTGTCTGCCGCCAGTTCGGCGTAAATCCGCTGTATTTGCGGGGGGTCGTCGTCAGATTCCATCCGTATCCTGAACGAGGTCTTCCGCAGGATCGCCCGGTGCGTGAACGGGCGCCGGCGGGCCTGGGATCTCGCCTCGGCCCGAAACCGCACCGGTCCGCACTGCATGAAGACGATCGGATGGTGCCCGTCCTTGCGGGTGACGGTGGCGGAAAGACCAAGGACGTATCTGGCCCTTGACCTGCGCGCGACCGCCTCGAAGCTGACGGCGGATACATGATGGCATTCGTCCACAACGACATGGCCGTAATCGGCGACAATGTCGTCGACCACACCCTTGTGAACAAGGCTCTGGATCATGCCGACATCGACGATGCCGGAAGGTTTTCTTCTGCCGCCCCCGATCCGCCCGACTGAGGACGAAGGAAGGCCGAGGAAAGACCCAAGCCTGGCAATCCACTGATCCAGGAGCTGCCGGCGGTGCACGAGCACAAGGGCATTGGTGCCGCGGGCTGCGATGACGGATGCGGCAACCACCGTCTTGCCGAACCCGGTCGCCGCCGAAAGCACTCCGGTTTCGTGGCCGAGAAGGGCATTGGCCGCCGCCTTCTGGTCCGCGGTCAACTCGCCCTGGAAAACCGCCTCTAACGGGCGACCTTGATTGCGTTCATCCTGTAAGTGCATGTGAATGCCAACCTCTTCGAACAACTGCTCCATGGCATCCTGGCAACCACGCGGCAAGGCGATGTGATGGGACAGCAGTTCGGCGCAGGAGATGATGCGCGGAATACCGGATACGGAACGCCTCATCGCCTGTGCCCTGTAGAAGGACGGATTCTGGAATGCCGCCAGGCGAATGATCCTGTTTACCAGGCCGGGCGGGAGGCCGGCACGCGGGATATAGATCTGGTCGCCCGATATCGCCTCGATACTTTCCGGAAGGGACCCGCTGATTTCCGGAAGCGGTCGGCTGCGGGACGGCGGCGCCGTCCAGGGCGTCCCGTCCTCGTCATCCACCGGCAGGCGCAGACCAGTCACGCGGCCCTGCCGCTCCGCTTCCTGGACAATCCGTGTTGTGTCCGCCAAGGAGAGGCGGTCTATTGATGAAAGAAATAACCACTGGTCCCTGTGAGGTTCGAAATTCCCGTCAAGGAACACGCTGTTGTCATATTCTCGAGGACCGTGCTGCAAAGGCAGGGCGATCAGGTTCCCGAAACCCCCGGATGGCATCACGTCCTGGCTGGGAAACAGACGGTCGTAGGACCCGAAACCCATGCCCGGATTGGATTCCATGGCCCCGGTCAGCAGGCTGCTTCCAAGCCTGCGGGCAAGGGCGGCCGGGACCGGTTCGCAGAAGAAGATCCAGACATGCCCCCCGTTGCCGGAACGGGAACGCTCGAGCGCCGCCGGAACCTGCTTATCCCGGCAGGCATCCAGGAAAGCGCCCGCATCGTCCTGCCATGTCTCCTTGTCGAAATCCACGGCAAGGAAGCGGCAGGTATCGTCGGGCATCAGCGGGTAGATGCCCATCGTATGGTGTCCGCGCAGATGCCCGTCGACGGCTGCATTTGTGACCGGTACGAAAGCCTGGTTCGGGCAGTCTCCGCACCTGATCTGCGGTTTTCGGCAAGTGCCCGGTTCCCATTCCTTTTCACATGCAGGCGCGTAACCGCTCCTGCCGTTCCGGGTATTCTCCCATCGCCTCGGGAAGACATCCTCCCGGCCGGAAAACAGGGATCGGAACAGGGCTACCTTTTCGCTCGCGCCCGAATCGACCGTCACCAGTGAGCCGGCCGTTCGATTCCCAATCGAAGGGGGGACGCACGCCTCGAGTTCGGCAAGCCGTGACCGCAAACCGGATTGCTCGGCTTCAAGCTGCCGGAGGCGCTTCCGGATCAGGTCGATTTCTTCATTCGGGCACATGGTGCAAGAGGCAGCCATGGCAAATTACTGTCCATGGACTGCCTGAAGGATGCTATAGCCTGACCGGGTCGACCAAACGGAGTTTCATATGAAGGCTGAAGGCTTTCGGGGATTTCATGTGTTCATTTTAACTGATTGATCTCATGACACGACTCTCCGCAGCTTCCCCTCGACCCCGTCGGCTGTCGACCGCCCGCCCCCGAGTTGATTCGCGGCCTTCGCGAGCATCATGCCTGCTTCGACCATGTCCTTGAGTGCAGCCACGGTTTCCTCTTGCGTGCATGGCTTTCCGGGATGCCGGTAACAGGCCACTGTACGGCGCGGGTGGCCGGGGTCAGGACGCGGAGGCGGGCAGCCGGTCAGGATACGGAGAGTGGCGGTTGCCAAAGCAACGATTCCGAATACCGCAAGGATGTCCCGGGTTTCCGCCTACGCCTGATTGCGCCTCGGGAGCTATGAATCCAGTTTCAAGGCCTGTTCGATGCTCACTCGCGTTCTGGCCTGCATGGTCGCTGAACCGCTCTACGCGGCCCTTCCGCCAGAGTGCTTCAATCTACATCGCTACCCCCGTAAGCCGCTCTTGCCGCAACCAGCCGGAAACACCAGTTGCCGGGCGGGGATTCGCACTCCCCAAGGAAAACGCGCCTTTCCATGGCGCACTGAAACCGCGCTGAGTCCACACCCCGTATTAACCCGACTTTCGCAATTCGGGGATTTTGGAAACGTAACCTGTTGAATTGATTATACCGACCCCCAAAGGTCGGCACTACAGGAGCCTTGTCGCCCGGTGGCGTAGCAGATCAGATTCGCAGCCGCGGAGGCGGCTGCTCCGGCAACTTCAGGCCAAGCTGATGCAGCAGGAGCTTGTGGTCCCCATCCGGCTGGGTGTAACGCGGCAGGATGAGATGATGTCCATCGGCAGTGGGCAGGTGAACATCCACCATCCGGATGGTGGCGAACTTTTCCAGTATTTCCCGCGGAGTCAGGCCGGGGGCATGGGGCCTGGCAAGATTCTTCAGGGTGACCTGGAGGCAGTAGGCCATGAACGACAGGAAGATATGGGCCTCGATCCGTTGCTCCTTCTGATGGAACACCGGCCGGATGGCAAGGTCATGCTTCAATTCCTTGAATGCCTGTTCGATTTCGGTGAGCCGCATGTATTGCCGCCACAGTTCCGCCGGATTCCCGTCGGCCATGTTGGAGCGCAGCAGGTAGCGCCCTTCCCGATGGAAGGTCTGCCGCAGCTTCCCGCGCCGCAGACGGTAGGTGAACGGCACCCCGGAATCACCATCCCCGATCTCCAGGTCGACGAGATGCCAGACCAGGCCGGCCTCCTTCTTCGCCGCACCGAGCTTCAGCAGCAGCTCGTCGCGGCTGTTGGTCTGGCGCCGCAGTTCCCCCAGACGTCCCCAGAGCTTCTTCAGGCGCCGCCGGCGCATGCCCCTCTCCTTGCTGACCCGGCCCCCGCTTCGAACCAGGATGTACAGCTCCCCGTCCGCCCGGTGCAGCTTCACCTCCACGTTCTCCCGGACGGCCTGCCAGGGCTGGCCGAGGAACGACCGCTCCATCCGGCTCAGCCGCCCCTTCGGCGTACCCACCAGGTAGCGGATCCCGGAAGGATCCGATCGCATCGCCTCCAGCGATTCCTCCGTCGGGATCCCACGGTCCATGATCCACACCCGCTCGGAACGGCCGTACTGATCCTCGATCCTGGCCATGAATTCCAGCAGCGTCGTCTTGTCCGAGGTGTTCCCCGGCATCACCTCGTAGGCCAGCGGAAACCCGTCCGGCGTCACGATCAGCGCAATCACCACCTGCACGCAGTCCGGGCGCTTGTCACGGCTGTAGCCGAACCGGCGCTTGTCCTCGAACGGGGGATCGCTCTCGAAGTACGTGCTCGTCAGATCGTACAGCAGCACCTCGAAACGCGCCTGGAACAGACTGCCCCAGCGTGTCCGCAGATACGAGAAGAACCCTCGCCGGTGGGCCTCCAGCCGGTCCAGGACCCGGTACAGCGTGTCCCGCGGAATCACCCGGTCCAGACCCAGAAGGTCACCCATCGCGCTGTCCTCGTACCAGCGCCGGTACAGCCGCCACTCGCTGCCCGGATCAATCAGACGGTAGCACACCTGCACCTTCAGAATGTCCAGCCACCGCGTCCCCTTCCGGCTCGGCGGCAAATGCTCACCCCAGTACCCGTCCAGGTCCAGAAAATCCCACAGCCACAGGGCCAGCCAGCACGCCCCCCACTGGCGCGAACGGTGCAACTCCAGCCTGCCCACATCCACACGGACCACCGCGCACGACATCTCCGGCGCTTCCCGGTCCTCCGGGAACAGCGCCATCTGCTGCAGACCCCGGTTCTCGGACAGCACATCGATGGTGCGGCACCACGCCGCCTTCTGGGTGCCGTTGATCTCGCCGAGATACAGAACCTGACGCTGCACCACCCGGCCGCCTCCCACCCGGGCATTCTCCACAATGCTCCAGTACCGGTGGTGCACCCCGTCCTTCCAGCGGCTCTTGCTGCGCACGAACATGACCTCCATGGTCTCTGCCTGACTTCTCCAGATCAAGGTAAAAGTCGGCACTACAGGGCAACTTCAGGGAACCGGGCCACTCAATTCAAGGGAGTACATCTCAATCATCCCCAAAATCAGGTCAGAGAGCCACTTGCATTGCGCCAGGCTAAGTCCTGGAATGGAGGAAGTATGAAATAGCGGAAACCATTCACCGCAGTCCAGCAGGTTCAACTCCTGCCCGGTAAAGGTGCAGCCCACCGACCGGAAGTCAGTGTTGCATGGCGTACGGCAACGTACGTCGTGAAGCGTACACAGCGGGTGGTGAAGCGGCGTTATTGAGCCCCGATATGCTCTAATCGATGGCGCCTTCAGTGTTGCAAGGCTGGGGGCAGTACCTGCGGTGCCGCAATGGCGAGGCACAGCAGGGCCGTCCGGGGTCTTGGGAGCGGCGCAAAGTCACGGGATGGACTGCCAGGAAACCTGGGAGAACCTGCATTCTCCACCTTGAGAGTACGGTTGTGGGGCACCGGTACAAAGCCCCGGCCCGGCGACAGGTCTGCGGTCGCCGGGAGCGCGCGAGCGAACCACGACGAGACAGGCTACAGAGGTGGTACCGGCTGGCGAATCAATAAGCCGAAGGGATGGGATGCAGGTGGTCTTAGCGCCCTGATACTACCGTTGAAGGCGGGGAACCGTGGCCATCGGGACCCGCCGGAGGAAAGCGGGGCGTCATGCACACAGACCCACTGGTGGGAAACGATGAAAGAAACACTGAGTTCTACCAACACGTACACGAAACAACAGTGGATAGCCGAACAGGCGAGCAAGCACCCGGACCGGGTGTTCACGTCCCTGCACCATCTGATCGACATCGACTGGATGCACGAGGCGTATCGCCGGACGCGGAAGGACGGGGCGGCAGGCATCGACGGCGTGACGGCTGCGGACTACGAGAAGGGGCTGGAATCCAATCTTGCGGATCTCCTGAACCGGATCAGGTCGGGCAGCTACTTCGCGCCGCCGGTGCGGCGGCACTGGATACCGAAAGCGGACGGCAGGATGCGGCCCTTGGGCATACCGACGTTTGAAGACAAGGTGGCGCAGCGGGCGATATTGATGTTGCTGGAGCCGATCTACGAGCAGGACTTTCTGCCCTGTTCATACGGCTTCAGGCCCGGTCGGTCCTGTCATGATGCTTTGGACGCATTGCGTGCGGGCATCATGGACAAGGGCCAGCGGTGGGTGGTCGAGGTGGACCTGAAATCCTACTTCGACAGTATCCCATATGACCGCCTCCGGGAGGCGCTCGACCTGCGGATCAGGGATGGTGTAGTGAGAAAAATGATCGACAAATGGCTCAAGGCGGGAATACTGGAAGAGGGCAACTTGAGGCGAACGGAAACGGGAACGCCGCAGGGTGGGGTGATCTCCCCGCTGGTCTCGAACATTTACCTGCACCATGTGCTGGACAAGTGGTTCGAGGATGCGGTGAAGCCTCGGTTGAAGGGAGGCAGCCAGCTGGTGAGGTACGCCGACGATTGGGTGATGACCTTTACCCATGAGATGGACGCCCGCCGGGTGCTGGGGGTACTGGGCAAGCGGCTTGGCAAGTACGGGCTTACGCTCCACGAGACCAAGACGCGGTTCCTGGACTTCCGGCCTCCGCGAGGGAAAGGCGAGAAAGGCGCGAGCTTTGACTTCCTCGGCTTCACCCATGTATGGGGAACGTCGAGGAAAGGAAACAGGGTAGTTCGTCAAGTCACGGCCAAGTCGCGCTTTGCCCGGGCGGTGAAGTCGGTGCATGACTGGTGCAAGGCCAACAGGCACCGGCCGCTGAAGGAACAGCAGGCGTATCTGTCGCGGGTCATCAAGGGGCATTGTGCCTACTATGGGCGCACAGGGAACGGCAAGCGTCTTGATGACTTCCGGTATCGGGTCGGTCGTGCGTGGAAGAAGGCGCTGTCGCGCCGAAGCCGCGATGGCCGCCTGAATTGGGACCGCATGAATGCCATACTAAGGAGATTCTCACTGCCGAATGTCAAGGTCGTTCGATCGATCTATGCTACCTGAGCGAATCTGTTGCGTGAGGAACCGCGTGCGTCAATCGCGCTCGCGCGGTTCTGTGAGGAGAGGGGCGTGGCAACACCCCCTCTTACTCGGAAAATTCCGGCGAGAGAGAAGTATTGTGCAACGCACAATAAGAATGGCCGGATAGCGCCATCGCTGGCGATCAATTACGGATGGATTTTGCCGTCCGGGAGGGCGTGAAGTACCCCGACGAGGGGATTCCGGTGGTTTCGGGACGAGCCTTTCCACGCCATCTTCGCGGGATGGCAGGGTATTCAGCAGGGAAATCGGTTCGGGGTTCGACTCAGGTCCCGAGCCGGAGAAGCTGGTCCACCGTGAGTGCGAGGATGCCCCACATCAGGTGGCAGTTCACCTTGGTGGGTCCCCGCACGCGGACATGGCGGCCGCCGAACTCGTCCTTGAGCCGTCCGTTGATCCGCTCGATGTTGGACCGTTCACGGTAACGCACCGTCTTGTGATCGATATGCCCGGCGGCGCGCTGGGCGCGGGCCTCCCGGCGGAGACTTTCCTTGAGTGCCCGGTCCCGGCGGGGATTGGTGTCGATGATCGGCACATGGCCCAGGGATTCGCTGTAGGCCCTGATTTCCGGGGCGTCGTAGGCGCTGTCCATGACTTCGTAGCACGCGGTCACCCGCCGGTCGCTTTGCGCGGCCAGCGGAATGGCGGCCTGGCTGTCATGGAGGAAGGCCGAGGTCAGGATGCAGCTGACCGGTATGCCGCCGTCCGCGCCGTCGATGTGGAGCTTGTATCCCTTCCAGGAGGTCAGGAACCCCTTGGCGTTGCGCTTGGTGCCGATGCCGCATTTCCGCGGCAGGTCCGCCATCATTTCCCCGAAGGACATCTGCAACTGCCGCTCCAGTCTGCGTTCGGGCTTCCCTTCGGACGAATCCCCCTTGGGCGGACGCCCCGGCTTGCGCTTCGCGGTTTTTCCCTTCTTCCCATCCTTGCCATTGCCTTCATCCTTGTCCGAAGCCTTTTTCCGTTCCGGTTTCTCCCGGGCCTCGATCGCCGTCGAGTCCCGGGACAGGTGCCCGACGATCACATCGTCCCTGCCCAGGGTGCTCCGGATCAGCGCCTCGTGCATCCTCCCCGGCAGGTCGCCTTCAGCGAACAAGGCAAACGCCCTGGAGAACGTCGCCTCGCTCGGCACCTCGGAACACCGGCTCCACCCGCACATCCTGCGCAGCGCCGGGTCCGACAGGATCCGGTCCATCAGGTGCCGGGTGGTGGGCAGATCCCAGATGGCCTTGGCGATGAACGCCGTCGCCAGGGCCACCCGATCCGCCGTCGGACGTCCGGCGCTCACCGGGCAGGCCGGGAAGAAGGTTTCCACCTTCACCCAGTCAAGGACCGCGATCAGGCGCCGGTGCTTCTCCGACAGCCGGCCGGTCCGGTCCTCGATGGCCGGGAAAATTTCGTCTTGAAAAAGGTAGCGGAGGTTGGATATAGTCGTCGCAAGGGGCATCGGGTTGTTCGGCGGCGCAGTGTGTGTTTCAAGACTTCACTATACCACCGTCCGACCCCTTGGCCCTGCTTTGAAAATCGCCTGTTGGGGTGAAAAACTCGCTCAATCAGGCAATTTTGCAAGTCCTTCCAGATTCCGGGCGAATTGCGAAAGTCGGGTTAAGGGATCGAGATATAAGGGAACGAGTGCATCAGTCGCACATGCCCGGTTCCGTGAGGGGCGGGGTCCGATAACAACCCGCCTGCCCGGTCAGGTTCTTTCAGTCGTTGCAGAAAGGCTCGCAATGCGGGCCAGCGAGTTTGCCATCGTGGACACCGCACTGGAGTCCGCCAGATTGATCGTCAGTTTCATCTGACCGTCCTCGCCGGACACCAGGCAGTTGTTCAACTGTTTTTCAAACGTATGCGCCAGGGCTTCTGTTTGCGCTTCGGATTCACCGGCAGGCAGCAATTCCCCAAGCAGTTGAAAGGCTGCGACAAGCAATTGCCCTCCGGCATCGGAGACCCTGCGCTGCCGTTCAGCCGCCTGTTCCGCCTTTCGTTGCGCAGTACTGTCAACGGGCGCTTCCGGCACTGCGCCGAGCAGCACCTCCAGCCTGCGTTTCAACTCCTCCATGCCGCTGATCATGTCCACCCTGTCCGCGCCGGCATCCGGGTCCAGCGCCGCCATCGCCAGATCCCGCTTGGCTGACAGCGTGGCCAACAGGTTTTCCTCAAGAGTATCCTGGGTCACGAGAATGTATATCTGGACCGGCTGTTTCTGTCCCATACGATGCGCACGGGCAATGCGTTGCTCAAGCACCGCCGGATTCCAGGGCAAGTCGATATTGATGACGGTGTTGGCGGCCTGCAGGTTCAGGCCGGTGGCTCCGGCGTTGGTGGTCATGAAGAGCTGGCACTGCAACCTGTTCTGGAAACTGTCGACCAGTTGTCGGCGTCTTTTCTGCGGCACGCCGCCGTCAAGCCGCACGAATTCCATCGAACGCTTGTGCAGCAACGGCTCGATCAGATCCAGCATGGATGTCCATTCCGAAAACAGAATGATCTTGCGATTGTCCTCGCGGCTCAACTGTTCCAGCAGTCCGTCCAGCTCTTCAAGCTTGCTTGAGCTGCCCGGTGGCTCCCTCGTGACCAGGTAGGTGCTGTTGGCGGCCATCCGGCTCAACAGCAGAGCCTTTTGCAGGCGCAACAAGTCCATTTCGGTCAGGAACTTCTTTCTCAGTATGGCGCTGATCGTCATGCGCTGGGCGTTGCTGAGGTCCAGTTGCTCCCGGGTAGGCGCAATGCGTATGATTTCGGTGGTTCGGGGAGGCAACTCCAGGCGTACCGATGCACGGGTGCGGCGCAACAGCACGGGGGCAAGCTTCTCGCGCAATTCCTTGAGATTGCGGTAACCCAGCACCTTGCCTTTCTCGTCCACCACCCGATGGCGGTGCTGGAAGCGAAATGCCGGACCCAGACGGCGGTCATCGATGAATTCCACCACTGAATACAGGTCGTCCAGGCGATTTTCGAGCGGCGTGCCGGAAAGCACCAGCGCGAAGGTGGATGTCAGGGACTTGATGGCCCTGCTGGTCTTGGCCTCCCAGTTCTTGATCCGCTGTCCTTCGTCAAGCACGACAAGATCCCAGGCCTGTTGCCGAACCGGTTCGAGATCACGCAGGATCTGCTCATAGTTGCACAAGGTGAAAAAAACCGGGTTCCGGTATTGCCTCGCCCGATCACCGGCGCCTCCAAGCACGATCTGACAGTCACGATCGCAGAAGCGCCGGATCTCAACCTGCCACTGGGACTTGAGCGACGCAGGCGAAATGACCAGCACGCGTTTTATGTCTGCTTCATTGGCCAGCATTTCGGCAACACCGATACCCTGTATCGTCTTTCCGAGCCCCATCTCATCCGCCAGGATGGCGCGGCCTGCACCGACGGCAAAGGCGATGCCGTCAAGCTGGTACGGCAACAGGGGGGTTTTCAGCAGGCTTTCGCGAAGCGGGTGGCCGGCAGGGTCCCGCCGTATTTCCGCAACCCTCGCGGCAATCCGTTCCTGAAACAGCTTTCGCTCGATATAGGTTTCGGCATCCGGATAAACCAGTACGGACTCTCCCATCTGCTCCAGTTTCCAGATGCACTGAAGCAGGCGATGCACGTCGGTAATGGCCTTGCCCGCATGGGGTTTGACAAGCTTCCCGCACTGCGGATCCAACTGCTCCGGCAGGAGCAAGCGCAACTCCAATGTCTTGTCGTACAACAGATGCACGGCAATCCGGTCCTGAACGTGAGCACGGGCACGCACCGCTGCGGGAAATCGCTTTCTCGCCCTCTTCAGGACGTACAGGACATGTTTGCAGGTGCCCAGGGTGTTCTTGCGAAAATCAGGGCAACTGCAATAGGACTCGCCGCGCTCCCAGCCCCGCAGGGCAACCCTGTAGGTTTTCCCGGAATGGGCATTGGTCACCAGATAGTCGGTCCAGATAACCGAGGCATCCAGGGACTTGACCCGCATCTTTTCCGAATCCGCTCTCTCCAGGCGCTCCTCGATCGCATTCGCGACCAGTTCCTCGTCGCTCAGAGGGGGCGCCTCCAATGTCTCCGGAGGCGCCTTCGCCAATCCCAGCAGGGTCTTTTCTTCCAGCACGAGGGAAAAGGCGGCGCCGACGTGGACACAGACCGATTCCCCGCAACTGCACTTCCACTGCAAGGCGGGCCGCGACTCCCGGGTCAGGGTAATTTCCACATCGGCCTCGTGAAGGTTCAGGGAAAGACAGCGATCGTCAAGTCGCACCTGCGCATCCGGATTGATATCGCAGTGACCGCCATGCAGCAGCATCCTCTCCCCGTCCGGTTTCAGCAGTTTTACAGCCTGGGCGTATGTCAGGTGAGAGAGTCGATCTTTCAGGGTCAGATCCCCCGCATCCTTGATTTCGTTATTCATTATCTCCAGTCGGTATGGATATTGCGCGAGCAACTCGGAAAATTGCCTGATTGAGCGTTCTTTCATCCCCCCGTCAGGAGGGCTTTAAAGCAGGGCCAAGGGGTCGGACGGTGAGCATAGTGAAATCCGGAAACACACAATGTGCCGCCGAACGACCCGATGCCCCTTTGCAACGACTATATCCAACATCCGGAGCCTTTTTCAAGACTGACTGACTGACTGACGACGAAGACGAAGACTTAATGGAATGAATCGCCTCCGCCTCTTGCGGCACCATCGGTGACGGCTTCGGGAAACGCCTGCATATCCCGCAACACGGTCAGCATCCCGGCAGACGCCTGTCAGGCGGCATCGCAATCCGTAAGCGTGCCGGACCGCGGAGGCGCGCGGTGCCGGTACACGGCAATCGGCCAGGGTGTTGGTCTGCAAGCGGTTGGGGTCGGGTGCGTCCTGCCGGGTGCGATGGAATGGACGCCGCCTCTCTACTGCTTCATAGTGAAGCAGGTGCCAGCAGGCTGGCATTGACACTCCATCAACGAGAGACGACATCCATGAATGGCTATTCCACGGAAAGTTGCCACCCGTTCCACGGTCAAAGTTGCCATTTCATCCAGGGCACCTTCTCATCGGAGCGAAGCGACGCAACGGTCATCAGGCTGTAGGACTCAGATCCTCTCGCCCGGTCGCGGGTGCGTGACGAATCTTACGCCACGCACCCCCGTATTTCCAGTTTCCGGCGATCACCGGCGCCACCGCCTTTGGCTTTTCAAGGTCATTTATTGACCTGCTTTTTCTCACCTGCAAGACAGCCCTGGTCCGTGATGACGGGCGACAAACTTGTTTGTCGCGCGGCATTGCGGAGAGCAAGCGAAGCGCGGTAGTGCGGCGGACGCCGATCCCGTTTCGGGTTGCCGGTTTCATTCCGGACCGGACTCCGGATCCCCGGATCCGGCCATCATGGCCACGGACTTCTTCTTCCGCATGGACTCGCCCTTGAGGCCGATCCGGTAGGCATTGTGCACCAGCCGGTCGAGGATCGCGTCCGCGAGGACCGGATCGCCAACGCCTTCGTACCAGCTCTCCACCGCCAGCTGGCTGGTCACCACGGTGGAACGGGCCCCGTACCGGTCCTCGAGGAGTTCCAGCAGGTCGCGGCGGTTTTCGGTGTTCATGTTCTCAAGGCCCCAGTCGTCGATCAGCAGGACGTCGACCCTGGCGAGGGCCGACAGCAGCTTGGGATACCGCCCGTCTCCCTTGGCGACGGCCAGGTCCCGCAGCAGTGCGGGGAAACGGACATACCGGGCATGGTATCCCTCCCGGCACGCTTTCTGGGCCAGCGCACAGGCGATCCAGGTCTTGCCAACGCCGGTGGGTCCGGTGATCAGGATATTGAGATGGTCGGCGACCCAGCGGCAGGCTGCCAGTGACTGCATCAGGCCCCTGTCGAGGCCCCTGGGGGCACGGTAGTCGATATCCTCCATGGCGGCGTTGTGCCTGAACCTGGCGAGCCGCAGGCGGGCGGTGAGCCGGCGGTCTTCCCGCTCGGTGGCCTCCCGGTCCACGAGGAGCCCGAGTCGCTCCATGAAGTCGAGTTCGTCAATGTCGGATATACTCGTCTGGTCGGCGAGGGCCGCGGCCATGCCGGTGAGTTTCAGTTTCTGGAGCTTGTCCAGGGTGGGATGGTTCAACATGTTGGTTTCTCCGGTTGTCGTTGAAGTCAAGAGGTCAGTGGTAATAGGAGGGGCCCCGGACATTCCCATGGTCATCCGGAAGGATGGACTCCTGGGCGGGCTCCGGTTTTTTCCGGTCGAGTCCGTTCTTGAGGATCGCCTCGACGCTCCGGTACTTGAGGGTCTTCAGGTACAGGGCCCGTTTGCAGGCGGCGTTGAGCCGCTCGTTGCCGTAGGACTGGCCGAGGCGCATGATGCCGAGGCAGGCGCGGAAGGCCTGCTGGGGATGTTGGCGCGAAGCCATCATCTTCTTCACCAGCGCCGCGGTGTCGGGGCCAGCCTTTCCGGCCCATGCGACGATGCGCTCCGGGGACCATTCCCCCACCTTGCGGTGCTTCTCTGGCATGTGTTCCGAGGCAGTGGTGTGCCTGCCCCGCAGCCAGGAGCGCCGGTGGCTCGCGACCCGCTGGCCCTTGTGGAGGCATTCGATGGTGTTGCGGGTGGCCCGGAGTTCGATCTCGATCCCGACGAGTGCGCAGGGAACGGAGTACCAGTGCTTGTCGAACTCGACGTGATAGTCCGTGCTGTGGACGCGGACCTTCTTCCACTCGGCGAACTCGTAGGGCTCCCGGGGCAGTGGTTTCAGGGCCGGCCTGTCGAGCTCCTCGAAGAGTTCCCGGCGGCTGCCGGGGAGCTTCTGGAACGGCTTGTTGTTGAGTTTCTCCAGCAGCTGCCCGATCTCGATGTTGACCTCCCGCAGGGAGAAGAACCGCCGGTTGCGCAGGGCCGCGAGGATCCAGCGCTCTGCCAAAAGCACGCTCAATTCCGCTTTAGCCTTCTCCCGCGGGCGCCGGACGCGCGCAGGCACCACAGCCAGGTCATGGTGCTCCGCCATTTCCTGGTAGGTGGGGTTGATGTCGGGCTCGTACCGGTGGGCCTTCACCACCGCGGACCGCAGGTTGTCGGGCACGACAATCTCGGGACAGCCACCCATCCAGGAGAAGCAGTTCTGGTGGGACGTGATCCAGTCTTCCAGTCCCTGGGTCCAGGTGACCTCGGCATAGGTGTAGCCCGACGCACCCAGCGCCGCCACGAAGAGCTGGGCCTGGCGTTCCTCCCCCGTGGACGGGTCGATGATCCCCACCGTCATGCCGGCGTAGTCCACGAACAGCTTCTCACCCGCCTTGTGGTCCTGCCGCATCACCAGATCCAGCTTGCCGGTCCACTTGCGGTAGTGCCGGCAGAACCAGGAATACTCGTACCCCTCGGGGTTCTGTTCCCGGTACTCGTCCCAGAGCAATTGCAGGGTCACGCCCTTTCCCCGGAGCTCCTTTTTGATGTACACCCAGTCCGGGACCCCTCGCTTCCGGGCCAGCCGCCGGGGCGCCGGCGGTGGAAACAGGCGCCGCTCGAGATCGGCGTCGTTCAGATCATCCGGAAGTGGCCACGAAAGCCCCTCCTGGTCCAGCCGCAACAGATAGTTGCTGACCGTGGTGTGGCTGATCCTGCAGATCCTGCCGATTTCCCGGTTGCTCAGCCCTTGCTGGTTCAGCCTCAGGATTTCCTTGATTTTGCGCATGGATAGACTCTTGTGTGGCATGGGTGCCTCCTCGTTGAAAAGGCGGGCACCATACCGGGTTGTCAATCATGCGTCGTTCGGCTCCGATGGGAGGGTATGCCTTGGTGAAAGTGGCAACTTTCACCGTGGAATGAGTGGCAACTTTGCCGTGGAATCGGTGGCAACTTTCAGCGTGGAATGGGTGGCAACTTTGCCGTGGAATACCCAGGATGGGCGGGACGATCGGGAATCGGCCGTAGAATATTCCCCCCCGGACTTGGTTTCAGGGGTGTCCAGAGGTGGCAACCATGGCTGGACATGACCATTTCCGGATGGGCGTAGTCATGGGTTCCACGGTTTGACCACCCCTGGCCAAGCCATCAGGACCGGATCAAGTATACAATTTTCAGCCGTGTACTTGTCGAAGGGCTAATGGGGTAAGATCATCGTATGAGCGACAGACCCTTTCCGAAGCCGCCGCCGGCCGATCCCCTGCCGCTGGAAACCTGGCTGGACCAAACGGACCGTTCCGAAGTCGGCCGTGAGCCGTTCTTCCGGGGGCGCGACGCAGAATTCGATGTCTTTCGCAGAGCGGCCGGCAGTCTCCATGATGGGCGGATAGGCGGTGGCACGATGGTCTTCCAAGGTGCCCCGGGCGCCGGGAAATCGGCTTTGATGGAAGAGTGCATGGAGGCGGTGCGGCGTCATTCGACCCCCAAGGCGCCTTGGGTGGCAGTTGCCATGGACCCTGGTTCCCTGGAGTCCCCTGTCGATGTCATCGAAGTCCTGGTTGAATCTGCCAATGCAGAAAGCGAACGTCTCCGGGATATGGCTTCCGGGACATCTGTGACCAAGGTGTTGGATGAACTTCTTGACCGTGGTAGGAAACTGTACCAGGAACTGTCAGAGCGAGGGGGTGGAGCATTCGGCATTTCTGTAGGCGAGCGCCGGGACGAGGGTGTGAAAGCCGGGCGGGCTTTCCGGAAGGCCGCGCCGTTTCTGGGGAAATATCACATCGTGGTCTGTGTGGACGAAGCCCAGAACACGCCGGTATCCGGTTCTACGAAAGGCGTGATGGACTGCCTTCACCGGGATCCCCAGGGGATTCCTCTTGTGGCAGCCTTTTTCGGTCTGAGCGATACCCAGAACGTGCTGCGCCAGTGTGGATTGTCGAGATTCGCAAGAGGGCGGTTGGTGAACCTGGACCTCCTGCCGTCTGATGACTCAGCCTGTGCCATCCGGAGCGTCTTCGATGCCTACCGTTTCACGGGGACTCAGGAAGTCCGGGAAGTGTGGGTGAGCAGGCTGGCCGAACTGTCCCAAGGCTGGCCACAGCATATCAACAGTGTTGCGGTTGCGGCGTGTGACATCATCCTGAACAACGGTAGACGGATTGATTCATCCCATCTGGATGAGGCCATGGCTGCTGCTGAGGAATACAAGAACGAGTACTATGCTGGCCGACTTGCCGCCGGCACCGATCGATCCTGGGTCTACAAGGCATTGGCTCTGGCTGCCGAGGAGAACGGCGATAAACTGACCTACGATGGGATTGAATCACTCACCGAAGAGGTGCGCGGGAAAACAGGAGAATCCATGGAGGATTTCCTGACCAAAGCCTTGCATGCCGGTCTGCTGGCCCCGACCCAGGAGATTCACGATCATTACAGGATTCCCATCCCGTCTTTCGGGGATTATCTGCGGGCACTGCCGGTGGATTTGCCATCGAAGAATTGAGGCTTGTTCGGTGTCTGTGAATGGTGCTTGTTGACAGTCGCGCGACTGGATTGTCAGGGAATTGGGTGAATCCGGTTGCCATATGATTACGGCGGTGTTGGATTTTTTGGAATTTAAAATATAACTAATTGATAAATAATAATAAATACTGGTATGTGATTATACTGGATTCATGTTCCAGCAGCAGGAGATGCTTCCTGCCGCGTTCCGTGACCGCGTCCGGGAATCGGATCGCGCCTTCCGTGTACAGCGTTGTGTTCTTTACCTCGACGTAACAGTCACGCCGGCCGGCCCCGGTGAGCAGGGCGTCGAACCGGGATTTCGGGAAGCCCGGCGCAAGGTACGCCGGCTCCCGGCGAAGTCCGGTGTAACCATCCAGTCCCGGCACCTGGCCGCGTTCGAGAAACCAGGTCATGACCTGGTTGGTGCGGCCCGTGTTCACACCCACCCAGCCCTGTCCCATGTCCACCCGTTACATAATCAATATTTTCACTCCTGTTGGCTCCCGCTTCCGGCTGTCATGCCACCCGTGTCCTTCCGTGCGAAATGGTCTTTTTTGCTCTGTAACTTGCTGTAATCAATGGATATTGATATCATTCCGGTTTCCCGATTGAACTGAATCCGACACTTGCATCACCCGCTTGTCAACGCCTGAATACCCCTCAATTTGAGTCCACCCGCTTTCGATTCGCTTACGGTTGTTTTCTGCTTGGCAGGAACGAAAAAATGACCCCGGAATATCGCCGGAATCCTACAACGACAATTTTCATCATCAGCCCCTTGCTCCGATGCCCGAGAAACAGTATCGCACACTGACCAAGCGCGTTGTGGACCGGTTGACCGTGAGCGGGAAGGATGCCGTCTTCTGGGATCGGAACCTCCCGGGATTCGGCGTCCGCGTCTATCCGTCCGGGGCCAGGGTCTACGTGGTCCAGACACGCGCCTCCGGGAAATCGAAGCGCATCACCATCGGCCGCCATGGAGAGCTTGCTCCCGACCTGGCCCGACGGGAAGCGGTGCGGCTGATCACGGATCTCAAGGCGGGCAAAGACCCATTGGCCGAAGAGCCAGCTGAGCCCACGGTGGCCGATCTTGCGGAGCGGTACCTGCGGGAGTACGTGGCCGTGTTCACCAAGAAGTCCACCGGAGACAACTACCGCCACACCCTCAAGAAGAACATCCTGCCCGTGCTCGGGGAACTGAAGGTGTCCGCCGTGGAGAAGGAGGACATCCTGTCGTTCCAGTACGGTCTCAGGGATACCCCGGCCACGGCGAACCGGACACTGTCCATTCTCAAGAAGATGTTCAGCCTGGCGGAGCAGTGGGAGATGCGCCCTTCCGGATTGAGTCCGTGCAGGTCGGCCCGCAAGTACCGGGAGGATGCCCCCAGGGACCGGTTCCTCACGCCGGAGGAACTGGCCCGGCTCGGCCGGACATTGGACGCCGCGCCGAGGGAGGGACTCGTCACCTGGCATGCCGCGATGGCGATCCGGCTCCTGGTCCTGACCGGGTGCCGGAGAAACGAGGTTCTGGAACTCCGCTGGGAGGACGTGAATTTCCCGGCGGAGGAGTTCCGGCTGCGGGACAGCAAGGCGGGGCCGAGGAAGGTGTCCATGCCTCCGGCGGTGGCGGAGGTTTTCAGGGAACTGCAGGGGGTGCTGGATTCCGTGGAAATGAAAACCCCGGACGGAAAGAGATTTCCAGCGCGCTTCCGGGAAAGCCCGTGGGTCTTTCCGGGCATCCGGAAGAACGGCCGCATGGTCAACCTGAACGCCCCGTGGAGACGGATCCGGGGACATGCGGATCTGGAAGGCGTCCGGCTTCACGACCTGCGGCATAACTACGCGTCCCGTGCGCTGTCCCTCGGGGAGGGACTGCCGATGATCGGCAGGCTGCTCGGGCACCGGGACATCGATTCCACGGCCCGGTACGCCCATCTGGCCCGGGAGTCGGTCAGGACCTCGACCGCCAGGGTGGCCGAAAATATTTTCTCGAGCATCAGTTGTGACGCCACACCAACCCGGCAGGACCGGCATGATGTTGAAGGCGAAGAGAAGGAGGTGGCGTGATGAACGGAAAGATCACCATATCGCGAAAGACGGTGGAAGAACTGCCCATCGCCGGCCGGGAGACTGTGTACTGGGATAGGGAACTGTCGGGATTCGGGGTCCGTGTCTATCCCACGGGATCGAGAATGTACATCGTTCAGACGCGGGCGAAGGGAAAGTCCAGGCGGATCACCGTCGGTCGGCACGGACTCGTATCTGCGGACCAGGCCCGGACCGAGGCCGCAAGGCTGATCGCCACGGTCAAGTCGGGCGGGAACCCGGTTCCTTTCGAGGCGAACGGGATTTCGCCGGAAGACGCCGGCCCCATGTTGGCGGAGATGGCGGAACGGTTCATGCGGGAGCATGCCAGTGTACGGTGCCGGCCTGCGACGGTGGTGAAGTACCGGTCCCTGCTGGATCTTCATATCCTCCCGATGCTGGGGAACCTGCGCATGGGTGAGATCGGCAGGGAGCGTGTGGCGGCTCTTCAGTACAGCCTCCACCACCGGCCTACCACGGCGAACATGGCCGTCACCCTGCTGTCGTACCTGTACACCGTGGCGGACAACTGGGGAATCACGGTGGAGACCGGCAACCCCTGCCGGTTCGTCCGGAAATATCCGGAAAAGGGCCGCGAGCGGTTTCTGGCCGAAGAGGAGTTCCACGCCTTGGGCAATGCCCTTGTTGAACTGGAGGCCGAAAAAAAACTGCCGCGAAACGCTGCGGCGGCGTTCCGTCTCCTGATGCTGACCGGCTGCCGGAGGAACGAGATCCTGACGCTCCGCTGGGAGGACGTGGATCTGGAAGCGGGCGAGATTCACCTGAAGGGCGCCAAGACCGGCCCGCGGCCGGTGGCGCTGTCGCCTTCGGCATTGTCCATACTGGAATCCCTGCACAGCACCTCGAGGCCGGGCAATCCCTGGGTCATTGCCAGCCGGAGGGGGGATACCCGCATTGCCGCCCTGAGCCGTTACTGGCCCCGCATCCGCGAACGGGCGAACCTCCCGGACGTTCGCATTCACGACCTGCGTCACAGTTTCGCGTCCCGGGCCCTGGCGCTGGGGGAGAGCCTGTCGATGATCGGGAACCTTCTCGGCCACCGAAAGGTCCGGACGACGGCCCGGTACGCCCATTTGGAGCAGGATTCGGTGAAGGAGGCCGCGGCGAGAGTGGCTGAGAGCCTTCGGATGGACCTGGCGAGAGGCAATCCAGTTCTTCAATCAGTTTGACTTCGCCGGGGTTATGAATTGGGATTTCCCATTTCCATCAGCCTGCGAGCGTACCGTTACAGAGGCCCAGTCGAGCTGTTGGATCACATACTAATCCATCCCGATCCGCTTGATCGAAACTGTCCCGGAATAATCAGAACCTGTTTGGGTAGTTCACACGGCCTTTGAAGTACTCCACATGGAGCGCTTTATCTATCCGCACTACGCTGATTGAGTGCGAATACTGTCCTCTGCCTCGATAGGTGTCTTTCTCATAGCGCTCAAGTTTGAAGAGCAATAGAAGCTCTTTGTCGTACTTCGTCAGCACCTTCTTGAGTACACTTGATTGGCAGATAAGCCTCAGGCCCGGATGAGGGCCGTATTCTCGGTTGGTTTCATCGCGTCCCCATGCTTGAGCCCGAAGTGAAAGCGTCCCGCGGTGGTCATTCCAGAAACTTCCGAACGCATCTTGCCGTTTCAGCTTACAAAGATCCAAATAGTCTTTCGCGAGACGTGTTCTAAGATTGGCGACCGAAGCTCCGTACGGATCATGATCATCCAACCGGCTCTCTCCGGAAGGAAAGACAATCCAGGGTGTGAACCCTTTCTTTTTGTTGAGCTGATATTCGTCATCATCTTCGCCAACCTGAAGAGAAGGCACCCACGCCTGCATAGGCTCTTCGCGAATGAGCTTTCTCGCAAGCTGCGCGGCAGTTTGGGGAGGAACAAGCGCAGAAGATATTCCGACTCCAATGCCATCGGATGAAAACCATCTTCCCTGAATGAGCAGTTCCTTGCCAACCCCACTCTCTATGTCGAGACCTGAAAGTCCCATGATTATCTTCTGGTGGCCGGTAATCGCACGACTCTTATTCTTCGATTCAAGCAACCTCACAGAAGCATCATCAGGTGTCCTTTCTGTTCCATCAGATAGCCATAGTCCATCCTGGCGCGTAAGCTTGTAGCGGCCAAGCCACTCCTTCCAAGGGTCTTCTTCATACGACCAGTCATCGGTTACAGGATGAGCAGCGAGCAACTTGCCTGCAGCAATGAACAACGCATGCCAGCCGAGCTGTTCACCATAGCCCTGAAAGCGCGGAATGGATTCATAAGAGCTTCGTCGGCGCCGCTCGCGGCCGCCCTCTTCAGACATGTATGTGACTGACGGATCGATCCTATGCACGATTCCTGCTATCAGATCATTCACTTCCCAGCAGTTCTTGCCGAACACACGACCAAGGCTATCTACGTCAATCTTCTCAAAATTGTACTCCAGATGAAAACAAAACGACGGTTTGGGTACTGAATTTGGGCGTCCTAGATAGAAGCCACTGCGGTTACGGATCTTCTTTGGTAAGCGTGAGTGCGGTGACTTATCGACATTACGTACAAAACTGAGCATGGTTCCATCAAGCGCCAGTTGACCTTGATCTACACAGGCAAGAAGCGCCTTGGCGGCAAAGTGGCGCATAAGCACATGCGGCTCGTCTTTTTCCATGATGATATCCAGGAATAGACCCTTGTAACGCATCACCTGATCGGGATGATCGATAGCGATCCGCGCCATGGAGATCAGGAGCCATAGACGTGCATGCAGGTAATAGAAATCGAGTTCCGGTGCCTGAAACGACTTGGCAGTATTCGTATCGAACGCGGCAACAACCTTGTCGATAATGTCCCAGCGTTCGAACTTTGCAAAACTGCGAATGCAGTGCGCCGCACGCCATCTGTCAACCGCATGGGGCGAACCGAGGACACGCCATATTAACCCAGCAGCGATTTCCGAAAAGTTATTCGCTGGGTAGCAGTCCGCTATCCATCGACCGTCTTTCACGCTGTCGGCAAGCTTTGCCGAATCACTCGTGAGGATGCGCTTCAGGGCAAGCTGTCCATGCCCTTTCTCCGCTACCGGACATATCAAGTTCGCGAATGCAAGCCATGTCGATCCGGCAAGGTTGTTATCAGAACGTGAAAAGACTTTTATTGCCTCAAGGACGAGTTCTGCCATGGGAACGCCCGTAAACTCGGATATTTTCTTGATGTTCGACCCTGATAACCGATCGTTTTTGACCAGATCATCGGCATGGGCAAGGATGAGTGGCTTCGCAAGATCCCTGTAGACAGGTTCGAGTGCTGCGGAAGACCCACTCCATGCTTCCTTGGCGTCTTTCAGTTCGGTAAATTTCCAGTAGAAAAACAGATGTTCCAGACGGGCGATGTTGTGCACATACTTACCGCGCGCAGCGAAAGGAACTTTATCACGCAGCGCTGAAAAGAAACCGCTCTTGAGGTCATGCATATTCCCCAACGCATTGAACTCATCAATGGCCTTTAATAGCGATGCCTCGTCGGTCGGATCCGTCTTTTCAGCTATATTCGCGAGTTCCTCCCGGTTTGCGTCGTCACGCTTGGCAGCTTCTTTGATTTCCTTAGGACCAAGGCTGCTGCTGCCATGTGCGTTATTCCATCCTTGCCTGGCATTATCGTATCCACCTCGTGCCACCGTAAGGTGTTTCGTCAGATCATGCGATGCACCCAGCGCTACTTCGGCAAGCTCGCACAACTTTTCGAGAGTATCATCACTCGCCATGGTTGGGTTGTTGTCCTCAAATTGCGTAATCAGTTCTGTTACAAGGCCAGCATCGGGCCCTGCCTGGTCGCACAGAGCTTCGGCAAACTCCTTTGTGCCCGCATGGTAATATTCAATCGGGTCAGCAAGACGGTTGAGGCAAAGCGCGCCATTCGGGTCAATCTTTCCGGCTTCCAGCAGGCCCGTTAGATAAGTTTGCAGTGTATTATCCAGTGTGGCCCCGTTGCGATCATCCCAGCGACTAAGCTTGGCCAGGCCGCGTAGGCCTGCCACCTTAGCCATGCCGCGACCGTACGCGCCCCAGAAGAACCTATCGGATTCTTCACCTATATTCAGTTCGCAAATATTACTCAGCGTGTGAAACTCCTGTTCTTCCAGTTCGTCACCTTTCATCGCCGATGCAAACAAGAGCAACTCATTGGTGAACAGGTAGTCACCAGATCCGATGGCATCCATCTGTTCCAGACCGTTTCGAAAATAGACGCCGGCCTCATCAAGACTGGCGGGAAGCATTGCCCGTCCAAGGTCTCCATAAAGAGACGCGCGGCTGGTAACATCATCCTCTTGCTCAATCATCGCACGCGCCTTTACGGCCTGCTCTCCTGCAATCGAGTGCAGCGGGTTTCGCTGGGAAAGAATCTCGATAATTCGAACCAGGTCACTCGCATTGCGCATGTGGGCATGTACGGCCCCAAGCATCCGCCTTATGGACTCTGGCTTTAGTTCGTTGCGAGACCACAAAATGAAGCGAACAACGTCAAGACCAAGGAAGTGGAAGAAGCGATCAATATCCTGGTTCTCGCGTTGGCCTGGTTTCTTTCGGGCTTGCTCCCAGACTTCCACAAGCTCGACAAAGCGTTTGTCGATGGATCCTGCCGATGCCACGAGTGCAGCCGAAAGCGCCTCAGTGAGGGCAAGCAGCGGCTCAATGCGGTTGCTCAGGAAACGTATGGCCTCCTGCCGTTCACCATGGCTAATGGCATTAGCCGGTACATTCTTGATGTCCTTGTTATCGTAATCCGGCTTGCACGGAAATTTGGAGAGTTTCTCCTTGGCTTTCTCTCGGAATGCTTTTCCGGAAATGGTCTTCGGAATACGCGTGCAGATCAGTTTCAGCTCTTTTGGCAGTAGATCCTTCTCATGAATTGTGCGCTTCCTTGCGGCAGCAAGCAGGGCAACCCGGAATATATAGGCGAAGATATCGGTGCGATTGAACGTGTCATGGTATGCCCAGACTCCCGGTCGGTCATGCCGCGCTCTCAGTGAAATGGATTGTGCCTCAGTGTCAAGGCCCAATGAGAGTGCGATTGCAGCTGATTTCCTCAGCCCGTTTTCGAGTTCGTAGTTCCTGGGGCGAACATAGCTCTGAGGAAAGTAAAGTTTCGTCTCCTTCTTGCATAGAGCGGCTAGTTTTCGGCAAAGGTGCTTGCGTCTCGGAACCTTCAACTCATGAAACGACAAAGCAGCAGCGAGGGAGCCGATACTGGTGAGTGCATCAATGAACTGGCTGGTCAGGTGAGCAGCCTGCGTTTCTAGCAATTCGGCAAGATGCGTGAATCCGAGGACAAGTTGAGAGACTTCAAAGGCGTACCAGTGATACCAATCTGTGAGATATCTGGCTGCATCGTCTGGGCGATTTTCCGATATCAGAAATAAACTTGTGATGGCGATGTCGGCCGGAACCGGTCCACGATCAAAATCATTTTTCTCTGTTCTTACAAAATGTTGTATCCACTCATGATTCGCACGTACATGACGGCTCGCTTCTTCCGGTTCGCCTGACAGAATATTGACAATGGCAAGACATGCATGTCGCGTACCCGGCCAAGTAGTTCTTATTTCAAATAGTCGCCGACGGGCATCATAATCATTGGCCGCAACGACGAGATCGGGGTATTTCAGTATGTAATCTGCACCACGCTGATAAATCTCGGCTATGGTCGATAACTCGATGAGCAGCCGCACAAGGCTGTTGTAGTCAACCTTGAGAGCCGCATGCAAAGTAGCGGCCTTAAGCCGGGCGTATTGAATATTTCGCTTGCCAACCGTGCTCGTAATCGCGGCGGGTATCCGATCATCGAAAGCAAGTGCAAACAGCCGCTCACCATCATCGAGTTCTTGTAACAGGCGCGGAAGTGCGCGGGCTGCATATACCGATGTATCCTGGCGGGCAAGGAGATTGGATGCGACATCCTCAAGCGCATCACGTGATGTCGCGTATCGCGTGTGGATCAGCGTTTCCGTAGGTTCATCACGAAACATGAGCCCATGATTGGTGCGCTCCAGTAGAGGGCTGAGGTCCGAAGCAAAACTCTCAATGGCTTCAAGCTCCATACAATGTGCGGCGGCATACTCATCCATCGGTACCGGCGGGGGAAGTACCGCCAGCCCGGCAAGAAGTGCATTAAGATCCTTTTCCTCATACCCTTTCTGTCTTGCCAAGGAAAGCGCATCCGTGATTCTTTTTTGAATCAGATCGTCCAATTCAATCCTGTTCTCGATTTCGGAAGGATCGAGAAGCCCGCGATCTTCCTTGACCAGATAATCCAGCACACGCGGATTGCCACCTGACCGGGCTTGCGCGACGTTCACTTCTACGCTCGTTACGCCTTCCAGTCGTGCGCATAAGAACACTGACGTTTCATCCTTGGTAAACGGGTATAGTTGAAATTCATCAAATTTGGCATAGGTCTTTGGTCTGCGTTCCGTTTCGGACCGGCATGAAACGATAAGCCTTACGCCGTCAATCGGGTTCGTATCGAGACTCTCCAGCAGCTTGACCGGAAAGGAGTCTTCACTGGTTTGAGCTGCCGCGTAGGCGGCGTTGTCGATGGCATCGATAAAGATCGCCAGCTTTCGTCCTGGCGTCATGCGAGAAATGATGTCCAGACACTGTGTAAGTCGACGCCGGAATGTGCCGAGCAAAGTTTGCACATCAGGACTGTTCGGTAGTATCGGATCACAGAAGCCGCGAAATGCCAGTGTATTCGTGATATGAATAAGCCCCTTCCTGGGCAAGTGCCGCGCGTCTTCAGGAGAGCGGTAAGCACCACCGCCAAAACAATCGAAGAAAACTACCTCGTGATCCGTGGCAATTCTCGAGGCGAGAGAATACATAAAGATTGTCTTGCCGACGCCGCCGGCCGCATGAATGAGAAGCGGCGTTGACATGCTGCCGATACGAGATATGGCTTCATTAAGCTGCGTACGTTCCAGAATCTCTCCGACATCGACAAGAGCAGCCTCACATGGGAGCAGGTCCTTTGGGTCACCAACCTGAAGAGCGGCCAGTACGTCAGTGTGTCTGATCAAATTCCGGTCGGTACCGGCATAACCGGCCTTGTCACGTACAAGTTCCCGAAGTCTCCCGAGCCGGTCGGCCGCAATTGAATCGTACGTGGCAGACCAGTCAACGAGCCGATTGGAAAGTTCATCCTTGGTTTGCCTCAGGCTACCTGAGCGGCCAATGACTTTGAACTTTCGGGCGAATGCCGCCAGTGGCTTTCCCGTTAGGCCGGAAGCGGTCTCGAATTGCCTTGCCTGTTCCTTGGCATTTCCAGTGGGGTTTGAACCTGTTGACGTAGCCTCTATGGCCTGAAGCAGCGCATTGGCAATTGGCCGGTTTGTAACGAGCTGAAAATAAAGTTTTTCTTCAACCGCCCGAGCACCGTACTTGCGCTTGAATGAGAGGTAGGTCGAGCCAAACTTTTGTATAGTTTTCTTTGCGTGAGAAGCGCGGAAGTCCTTGTCGTGATCAGTAATGGAGTATTTTAACTGGGTAACTGTCGTTCGGGTGGCATCCTTAAATCTCGGGTCTCGACCGTGATAGAACGTCAGGTCAGCGATCTCTACCGTAGCAGCGGACACCCCAACCTGATCGGCGGATGAAAGCCCTTCAACTGCGATTGCGGCCAGATCGCTGTCGGGCAATAGCAACTGCATCGCCTTACGTGCTGTCCAAGCCTCATGAAACTCATGACCGTCCCGGGATGCCCTGACTTTATCGATTTTTCGCCTTTGTCTCATCGAAACACATAATGCGATTTTTTCTTGCTAATTCGCTTCGGCTTGCTACGAATATCGACCCGTGATGAGATAGTAGAAGTAAGTTTCGTCGAGCCTGTGCGAGTAACTAAATCTTTGCTTACACTGTTGACCTACGACCAGTATCCATCTCATGACGGTTCGAACGATAGCTCATCCAACGTCGAAGAATCTTCAAAGTCCGAATAGAGGGAGTGATGTCACATCCATCTCCTCACAGAGCTGTGCCAGTGATTTTAGATTTTCATATTATTTTTATGACTACACCTACAGTTCATCATGGCTCGACCCTTCACCCGGAATAAAGAGGCGACGATATATTTTTTCGGCATAATTGTCTGTCATACCAGCAATGTAATCACACACTTTTCTTTCTTTGCTATCGTCTGGATCAAACGATTCCCATGTACTTCTTGGGATTAGTTCTTCAGGACATTTAATGATTTCTTTAAATAAAGAATCTACGATCCGCCGGCCACGCAGTTCAAGCTGCTTGACTTCAGCTCTCTGAATTACCAGGTTATATGTGATTCCCTTCAAACCCTTGAGTAACTCCTCAATGGGTTTCTCAAAACGAGCATGATGTCTCAACAACGGATGGCAAATTTCGTCATGCTCATACATTCTGGCTGAAGTAATAAATACATTTACTAATTTACCGATAAATTCCTTCCTCTTGAAACTTTCTCCAAACAGAGAATCCTCGAAATCCTCAAGTGTAACGGCCTTATCTCCTTCTCCTATTCCTAGACTATATTCATCAAAAATCGGTTTCAATGCGTGAATTACATCATCTCGATGAACCATGTTCCTAGCAGCGATATCTTCAAGATCGTGGACACCATATGCTATATCGTCTGCCATTTCCATCAATGAACAATCAAGTGCCCGATAGTCAGGCTTTCCAGTCGTTTCATCAACGGAAATATATTTTTGTTTATCAGAACTACTGAATGGAACATCGAGAGTCCACTCCACTATTTCTTTTTCCGTATCGAAGTAACATTTCGGCGGTTGGTCACGGAAATTTTTCTGGTTGAATTCTGAGTATGGTGCGGGGTATTTCAACAAAGCCAAAACAATGCGGCGCGTCGGGTTCATACCCTGTCTATTGCTGTATTTTTCCAACCTCGAGACAATTCTCAAAGTCTGGCCGTTGCCTTCAAAGCCTCCATGACTAACCATATTTGTATGTAAGGCCTTTTCGCCACCATGACCGAAGGGAGGATGACCGAGATCATGCGCCAGACACGCTGCCACCAGCAAATCTACTGGTGGCAACCATTCGATTACTTCTTCCTTCGAGGCATATCGCTGTTTCAATGAGTTCAACAGGCCTTCGCCAATCTGTGCTGCTTCTATAGAGTGCGTCAGCCTGGTGCGATGAAAATCTCCTTCGCCAACACCCATCACTTGTGTCTTGGCTTGCAGCCTGCGAAACGCAGACGAATGAATTATGCGAGCCTTGTCTCGTTGATACTCATCTCGCACGTCATCTGGTCGAGGCGAATCAACTCTCCAATATCTCGTTCGAAAGTCATTGTCTATCATTTAAGAGATTCATTACTACTATTAGTCACTCAATCCGGATTTCGTACTCTTCTACCCAAGATTACTGGTGCAGCTTCCATGCTTTGGAATTAACAAAGCATTCTGAATAAATTACGCTGACTCAAAAGCTGGCTCCAATAGAACTTGATCCAATCTCGATAATTTCTTGATTCTAATCTGAATATCTATCACCTTTGGAGGCTGTTATCCTCTTAAATGAAATACAACAAATTTACTACCTTATAGAGTCAGATTTCCCTGCGTAACATGGCATGTATCATTCTGTGGGTAATTTTCATTTCTTTTAAAATATCAAGAGATTTCAGCCAACCTTTTCTGAAGATCAGGATATGCATAATATTTATCAGCTTTACCATCCATTAACTCAATCTGGTTGTCAACGAACTCCTGCCAATACTCACTAGTGTTCGGCAGCAACTCCCTGGTCTTCTCGAATACTTGATCCAATATCTTCGGTGTTCCACTTGCGCACCAGATTTGGTCGTTTTCTCTGACGGTCTCCAGTAGTGCTTTTACATGCTGTTCCTCAAAAAATTCCGCAACCGGCAGGATGGCCGATTCTCCAAGCCATTCCGCACTCCTGAAACTGCCTGCTTTTTCATACACACCGATCGCCAAATCTACCAACTCTGGCCGTGGGTGTTCAGAAATTAAACCGATTTTTATAGCTTCATCGAACTCTTCAACTCGGGATAATAGAACAGTATCAATTTGGGACATGCCCAGTACGTCGAATGCTGAGTTCTCTTTCAGGGTTTCAATATCCGCACTTTTCAACATCCTCCGAATCCGAGTCTGATCAGCCCTTCTCAACCACGCAAATATACGTGGGTCGCATCCTATAAAGGGGCAAATGCTGAGAAGTTTATCCCCGGGTATCTGCTCACACTTTCCAGCTACATAGTCGGGCATCATGGAATCGTAGATATCGGTCTTTGCATTGGAGATTTCACGCAATACTAGTGCCAATGTCCGGATTCTCCCAATATAATTTTCTCGTTCGTCTCCAAACGGTGCGCTAATGATCGCCTTGATTAGGTTGACCACCAGAACGTCTTTCGCGCGATCAAGGTATTTCGATCGCATGAAAATTCCGATTTCCTCGTCCGTTGCCGGGAATGCCGGGCTCAGCAGGTCAGCATTGAACCTGGATATCGCACTCTTTCCTTGAAGCGGGGCATGAACGAGAAGGTGTTGCAGTGCATGGATAATATGTGCACGCACCAGTTCAGGAGTGGGCTGATACAGTTCATCTTCGACTACGAAGGCTGGGTGAGCACAAAGGTGGCGATCTTCCTGAAGTCGCAGCAACGCAGAGTATTCGTGAGGTGCCAACAGTTGCAGATCATTGTTGGCCCTCGTCAACAGTCCGCTTTCGATCTTCAATAATTTTTTCTTGTCGCCGTTTGTGATGGCGTTGTCCAATTCCTGAATAAAAGCATCGGGAGCTGCCTCGCCTTGTGCAGCGAGTTCACGGGCTTTTGCGATAATGTCATAGGCAACCGCAATCCATGCGGACATGATGGCAGATCGCAAGGCGCCGCCGCGGTAGGCAGTAACCGCCTCGCCGATCAGGCGCCGAGACTCCGGATCCCTCACTGAAAGAGCAAGACTGTCAATATCCGAATATCCGATATTGCCAACAGTATTCATGGTCGACCATTCACGATATGAAATTAGGTTAAGGCAAGAAGATTTCCGTGAAGGCTCCTACAATAAACTGTATGAGCCGTCGGAGTTCCTCTTGAAATAGACCTTATGTCCTCCCGGATTACCAAGGCGGTACTTCGGAAGAAAATTGTTGTAGGTGCGATAGTCCCAGCCCGGACAGGCACGGCGGACATCCTCAGCGCGGAACCGCTCGGGCAGCCTGCCCTGTCGGATTGCCAAGCCGATCTTCCTGACAACGTCGTTTACTTGCATTTACTACGCCTTCACAAGGTATTTTCCGCAAGGGAATTTCCGGGAACCGACCCTGAATGTCAATGAGTTTCGATGGGGTACATGTCATTCCAGTTTCACTGGCGGATCTCATACGCTTGTCCGTGCCCCATGCAACCCAAATCGGCCACCGGAAGGGAAGAAACCTCCGACCATGGCCTTTTGGGAGAATTTCGGTTGGAATCGGACCTAAAACCAGACTCGGGGGGGAACATTTAATACGGCCGTACACAGTCACTCTCCGAAAGCCGTTGAATTCTCCGGGTTCGTTATGCCCTCCATCGAGTTCCGCATCAAATCGAAACCAGGATGGTTCAAGGCCAGGCGGGCGCAAGCGCGGGACCGGCGCCGTGCGATCGAATACTGGCATTCCCGGCCGGAAGATGAACCCGGGCCTCCGGAGCCGGACCCACCGGCATCGGTCCTCCCCTACGCTCCTTGCGGGTCCACGCCTCCACGGCGCCCTCGGGCAACAGCGTAACGAACGGCCACCGCACCGATTCACGGTGATCGATTCGTCGTGGGGCGGACGCAGCTGCCGCCTGTTGCCCGCTTGTACATGGAGGGCCGGCTTCATGCATGCTGGAAGACACATACATTCCCGGGGTTCACGGGGACAGTCCATTATCGGCATTCACCATGACGACGCCGTCATGGCCGGCCGAAGTCAGTCAGTCTTGCATGGGTGGAAACCATGCTTCATATTCGGCCCACCAATCACAGCAACAACAATCATGGCAGTTCCGAAGCTTCAGCCCCTGCTGTTGCCGATCCTCCAGGCCCTGGGTGACGGTGAGGCGGTGGGCAGGCAGACAATCGGCAACCGTGTTGCAGCGGCCCTCGGGCTTTCCGAAGGCGATATGCGCCAGTTGGGCAAGACGGGAAACGCGAAACATCCGGTATTCGGGAGCCGGATAAAATGGGGCATCAAGAATCTGAGAAAAGCCGGTCTTGTGACATTGACCCGCAAAGACCGGAAGGGTTTTTTTCTGCTTACGGAAGAAGGCATGAAAGTGTTGTCGCAGGAGCCTTTCGGCATTGCATGCAACAGGTTCGGAGAGTATCGGCTGCAAGCCAAGGGCAACGATCCCGTACAGCCTGGTCCGGAACCGGCCCGGCATGACGGTTCGGCGGAACTGGCGGAAGAGATTCCGGAAGAAACCCTGGCCCGCATCGATCAGGAACTGACCAGGGATCTGAAGAAGGACATACTGGAACGCATCCGGATCGCGCCGCCGGTTTTTCTGGAATATCTGATCCGCGATCTGCTGGTCGCAATGGGATACGGCGACGGCGACATGACACAGGGCACCGTCACCGGAGGCCCGGGCGATGGCGGAATCGACGGCGAAATCTGGCAGGACAAATTGCGCCTTGACCGTGTGTACTTCCAGGCGAAAAGGTTTCGCGAGGCCGCATCCATCGGCGAGCCGGCACTGCGCAACTTTGCCGGGGCACTCGATGCGAGGGGCGCGTCGAACGGCGTATTCATCACCACGGCGACCTTTTCCCGGAGCGCGGAAAAGTATGTGCAGGTCAGCCCCAAGCAGATTGCCCTGGTCGATGGGGAAAGGCTCGCGGGCCTGATGATCCAGCACGGTGTCGGCGTGCGAACGGAACCGTCGAAGACGGGCGGTGCGCTCGAATACAGTACCAAAGAGATCGACGAGGACTATTTCAATGGCTCTTCATGACGCCATCTGGGGAAAACGCGCATGACAGGACAATCCGGAATCCCGGCTCCCGCCATTGAATGGAATGATGGAGAGTTCAGGGTCTCGTTTCCGCTTCAGGGAGGCACCCTCGATGCCCGGTGGCGCCCCGGCGTCACCACCGTGGTCCGCATACGGGAGGTCGGGTCGGAAGCCTGGAGCCCCGGCTTCGAGACTCCGCTGAACAGTGTCGGCCTTGTCGGCCTTGCCCCCGGCACGGAATACGAGATCAAGGTAACCCACAAGAATGCGTCGGGCGAAGGCCCCCCCGTCATCAAGAGATACAGGGCGGAACCCGGCGGCGATGTCGGGAACATCGTTCCCTTTCCGGGAGGCCCTTCTCCCGAGTGAGCGATCCTGAGGGTCGCCAGCGGTCCTGCAGATGGAAAGACATCGGCAGCAGGGTCCGGGAATCGGAACCACCGGTTTCCTATATGGGCATCGCCAATCTCGGCCCTCCGGCAATGCGGCCATGACGGCCGCGCGCACCTGTTCCAGGCGCACAGCCGTTTATGGGCGACGCCTGCATCCCTGTTCAGGGGGCCATGGTCCGCCGAAATGTCGTAAATCGAAGGTGCCGGAGGGACGGCAACCAACCGTCATTCGTCCCACCACTTCCAATGCAGCCGAGGCTCCTGCTCATTCGTCCACAGTTTGCGCGCGGCATCGATGTTTCCGAGTCTCGCGTATAGATGCAGTTTTTCCAAATAGGATAGCCAACACCCTCCGTAGCCAGGATTCGGCGGAGTTTCGATCTTCAATCGGTTGAGCTTCCTCGCCAGAAAAACCCTGTTTTCGAGCATGGTTCGCCCGGTACGATGGGACGTGTCCTCTGGCGTTTCAAGCAGAACCGTTTCAATTTCATCCGCTAATTCCCTGAACCGAACGGACGGCCTCAGCCGGTTGATCCATGACCAGAACCTTTTGATGTATGGCCAGTTGAGCGATACCAAGCCGCCGGTGCACACCACGATAAGAGCCGCATACTCCGGCGGGCCTGTCTGTTCAAGAATTTCCCATCGGCTGCCCCACACCCAAGTGATTGCAGCCCACACTTCACCGGCGGCAAGTGGAAGGTTTGCGGAAATACGAACCCAAGGTTTCATCTCTCGACCCTACGATATTCCCCAGCAGTGCCCGTGATAAAGGCAGGTATTCGATCTTGGGAAACTGTTGATGCGGCGGTTCCATTCACGCTCTCAACCTGACGACGTTTACTGTCGCAGCCCCATCACAACTCGACCGAAGGCGCACCGATTGTATTGGATGGCATGATTTCCCGGAATCCCATCCGGAACACGGATAATGACACGCCGCCAGTTTCGGATCGGCACCCAGGACTTCGGAACTATTCGCGAACAGGAATTTTACTACGTCGACAAAACTTCCCATATCCAAAGGCTGGTAAGCCAGGGACGCAATTATTTCATGCCCCGTCCATGGAGGTTGATGATCAGGACCTTGCGAAGGCGAATCCGGAATACCTCAGGGCCCTCTAAGTAATCATCAAGGACAGTGCCCGGAATGTCCGTTTCGAATTCGTCACCGGGTTTAGCATTATTTCCGGATTAGCCTCTTTTCCGGACTATCAGCCTGGACCGCCGGGTGAAGGATTCCTCCAGCCGGGGCTGGGCGGACGTAGTGGTGCTCCATGGCGGCCAGGTGTTCGTGTTCGAGTTCAAGATGGTCGACGGGGAAGGTGGGATGATTCGTCGGGCCAAGTTCATTGTACAGATACGTGATCTCGGCTATGCTGACCAGTATCAGGAGCGGTTCGCCCCGGTCCACTTGGTGGGTGAGGCGTTCAATCGGTAGGACAGAAATGTTACGGTGGTGAATGTGGTCCCCGCCTGATCAGATGGGCAATCAACTTCATTCGTATAAAGCAACATGGCAAGAAAAACTCACACGCAATGGACGAACGAAGCGAAAGCCATACTGTTGGATCAGGGCTTCATTGTTCATTCCAGCGACCACCGCGATTTTGACTTTAAGGTAGTTTTCGAGTCTCGCGATCAACGCAGAATTAGGGTGACATCTCGTCCCTGTGTTTGGAACGAGGACATAAACAGAACACCCCGGGATTGGATCATGTTCCGGGAAAAAAGTGGCTGGTACCTCTTACCCCATAGTGAACTTGTGGCTGCCTACGGAGAGGCGAAGAACGGCAATCCACTAAGCAGCAAATCCTGGTTGGATGTTGGATACTATTCCGGCGCGAATCTGACAAAACGAATGCGGCAGATCCTGGCCATATACCAACTGTCAGACGCACCGGTCAATAAGCCGCTTGGAAGCGATGCCCATCCTATATGGGACGAATCTGAACCGCCAGTCATGGAGCCACGAAGACAGAACCCGAAAGGTTCAGTCCCAATGACCACATCGGGTGTTCCGGTCACAAACGACAGATTGCGGCCTCCCAATTTCGACAGAGATGCCATTTTATTGGTGGTTCTGGCTGCCCGCTATTGCCTCATGCCCCATCCGGACGTTGTCAGCCGTTTGGAAGTGGTGCCTTTTCCGGTTATCCGTAATTCCGGGAAACGTGGAAAAACTGACCTGGTCGATGACCGCACGGTCATGTACGACGACAACACCATTCCCCGATGGGCCATTTTCTGGTCTCATGGGGACGGGAGGACAGCACACATCAAGGGATGCAGCATTGCCCATGTCTGGGCAATGCCAAAAGACCCGGACGCGTTCACGAATGTCGCCAATCTGGCAATCATTCCGGAATGCCTGGCAAGCCTGACAGACAAGGACGGACCGCTGGTTCCCTTTCTCCAATACCATGCCCAATCGTCATATGGCTGGCGGCCAAAAGACTGTCCTGCCATCGAAAAACCACCAGGCTATGATTGCATAAGGTGGAACTATATCGAACCAAGTGACGACCTTGGCGACCCCAACCGCTATATACTGGATCGATTGACGGAATCCCGTTCACGGCCCGCCGAATGCATACTTGAACTGATTACGAGGCCCACTGGGAACTGACCCAGGAATTTCGCCTAGGCTGAACGCAGTCCGCTTGCGTCGTCAGCCGGCTGCGCACGGTTTTTCCCTGGCGATGTTCTGTCCAACCACAGCATGTATGCTGACAAACAGGCCAATCAAGAGCCGACCTACAGATTTGCCAACGCCTGACCCTCTGAGTTCGGCTTTCGAGAATAGAACGCTATTCGCCGTTGCCCACAATTCATGTTGCCCATGGCCTGATACCATCAATCCGGATTCATTGCCTCAAACGCCGCAACCTGCTCTTAAGTCTGGCGACTACACCCCGTCTCCACCATGCCATGTTCTCCATGCGGAGGCGGGCCCGCGCTTCGTCGATATCGAACAGATCGAATGACCCGCCGTACCAGTCGAGGGGCCGCCCGATGCTCCTCGTGTGACGGATCGGGGAACGCCTCCAGAAAATCCATGAACCCGTCCGGCACGCCGACATCCTCCGGCAAACAGCGTCGAGCCCCGCCTACAAAGGTCGAGTATTAAATTTTGGAGCTTATATACATTGCTAGACAACCTTGCTCCCAAACGGAGAATAAACGTTACGCCACTTCAAATCTGATGCCTGTCGCTCAATTGCCCAAACCGTTTTTCCCAGGACCATCGAAATATGGTGAATGATGAATCCCTGCCGATACAGAAGCATCATTTTCCGCTCCTTAAGCGTTGTCCAGTGATAGTTATTTTTCGTCTTTCTAGCAATGTATATAAGTCCCTTTCCTTTCATGACGTATCCATACTCAGAGAACAAAGCTAGGAGAACCATTCGTTTGTATAACGTAGTCGAAGGTCACCTCGTCATGACTATCACCTCTAGTGTCGTCCTTGATTCCCAGCACCTTAATCGCCGCCCAATATCCGTTTTCATTCTGCAATACGGCTACCTGTCCAAGCTCAGGCTGGCGGATTCTCGATGATCCATCGTATTTACGTGCGTCAACAACGTCTTTGATGTCACTATAATCTTTAACGATCGCGACAGTGCGGATACTATTTGGATCGTTAAGAAGATGTATATTCTGGTCACTCGATTTACTCAAATAAATTTCAAACATATGTTCGCCACTGCCTATGCAATAGCGACCGTTGTTGTTTGAGTAGTCAAACGTGACGCGCCCCTTTGGCGACGGAGAGACATACTTTTCAGAACTCGGTATGAACTTTTGGCTTGAGAACTTTTTTATGGTTTCGAAAGGATTCTCACCAAGCGGAGGAACGGGTATAGCGGGCTCATCTAATAGCGATCGGAGTAGCTCCTCGTATTTTTCTTCATATTTTCGATCATCCCGAAAATCCACATAGAGACAACTTCCTAGAAAGGTCGGTACTAGATCCGATCCTGCATTGTTACGAATTACGGGTATTACCCAATTTGCATCTTGGTCGGCCATCACTTCTGCCGTTATTATCCTTTTCTCAAATCCCACTCCACCCTTCTGTGAGTTTGCTTTTTGCACGTATTTCTGTGTGCAGATGCACAGCACGCGAGTCGACTCAGATAGTCCTCGTTCGATAAATGCAGCGATATCTTGTCCTAGGTCAAGGTTCCATTGGTCCAATATCGTGTCCACTCCATTGTGGCGCAGCCGAGTAGCCAACTGCAATACCCACGCCTTATGGTCTTCATTATCATGTGAGTAAGAGACAAATACTGATGGAGTCATTCTTCAATTCCCCCTCGTTCGGGTTGTTTTTCCAAGTGTGACGCAGAAACTGCCACATCCTCCGATGGCCCTGAATCATTGCTCCGCCAAGCCTGCCACCACAAACCCTACGGCTGCGAGCTACTTACCATTAGCGGAGGCGATCGCAGAACCGTCTGGGTTAGCCTGCAGACTCTACCTGAAAGGCGATGAATCGGATAATCATACAACTTATTTTAGTAATACCGCCAGGGGGCGTGTGAAACCCGCGAGCGGGTGGAACGCCTGACCTCAGCATCACGATCAGATGAAAGTATGGCGCTGGTATCTGGTGGTGCAGGCCCTGATGACCCTGGACGGTGTTGACCGGGCGATGGTTACCACGCTGGGTGCGGAACCGGTCGATCTGCGTCGGTTCTCGAATGCGCGGGAGTTGATGGGATTTCTGGGGCTGGTACCTTCGGATCACACCTCGAGTTCTTACCGCCGCAACGGGGTGATTACCCGAACCGGCAATAGTTATGCCCGGCGCATTCTATGGAGTCCGCTTAGTGCTACTAGTTTCCAGCGAGGAACAGCCTGGCGCTGCACCAGACAAACCTGCTATCCGGAAAATGCTCGACGAGATCAGTTCGCAAAGCTTCTGTATCGTTGCACGAAGTGTATTGGACGTTTGATGCCCTCATTGTTTGACCGATATCCTTGTACTATCTTTTTTCGGATTTCGGCCACCCAATCAGTATTTTTCAAAACCTGGGTTGTAAAACTGATCCGCGAACTCGCCAAGAATGGAACGCGCCTCTCGCACGGCTCGAAGCGATAGTGGACTGGCAACATCGGCTAACGGCCTACTGTCTTTCGCGATGGTTAGGATGATACGAAGTAACGTTGCAAACGACTCGCGAATCAGATCCAAGGTGTAAGTGTCGCACCAGAGGTCACCGAACTCCCGCTTCCTAATTTCGCCATGCCATCGTGGATTGCGTGAAAACACGAGTGTGCTTTCCACTTTGAACGCAACACCGTGAGCGACGTTATGTCGAATAATGTAGCCTGAGCGAGCCGCTTGACACCATATTTCAAGCAATCCGCGAACGTCGTCGTCTCTTAACCCAGAAGCAGAGGTTTCCAACATCGCAATTAACATAGTTACCGGCTTCGCGTCGGTTGCTGGACGGACGCCCTTCGGGTCGATGCCTTCTAGCGACCAAATAGCTTTCTCCATATGGTATTCGATACTTCCGGCAAAAGTGATGATCGAAGCCAATTTCTGCGCGACAATGCCCTCCAAACCCAACACCTCATCAATTCGATCAGCTCGTCCAAATTCTCGGGTCGATTGTTGCACCATTAGTCTGCTTACGGTCCAGTGTCGTCGTTTCAGAACTGTCAATTTCAAGAGTTCGTTCGAGACACCGAGTTATGTGACATAAAATCCGGCCAACTGTGTGGCTGCTGGTGGAGGATAGTGCGCACCACTTTCTGCTCTAATCCCCGCTCAAGCGCTTGACTGGCTATTCCACGGAAAGTTGCCACCTGTTCCACAGTGAAAGTTGCCACCCATTCCACGGCAAAGTTGCCATTTCATCCAGGGCACCTTCTCATCGGAGCGAAGCGACGCAACGGTCATCAGGCTGTAGGACTCAGATCCTCTCGCCCGGTCGCGGGTGCGTGACGAATCTTACGCCACGCACCCCCGTATTTCCAGTTTCCGGCGATCACCGGCGCCACCGCCTTTGGCTTTTCAAGGTCATTTATTGACCTGCTTTTTCTCACCTGCAAGACAGCCCTGGTCCGTGATGACGGGCGACAAACTTGTTTGTCGCGCGGCATTGCGGAGAGCAAGCGAAGCGCGGTAGTGCGGCGGACGCCGATCCCGTTTCGGGTTGCCGGTTTCATTCCGGACCGGACTCCGGATCCCCGGATCCGGCCATCATGGCCACGGACTTCTTCTTCCGCATGGACTCGCCCTTGAGGCCGATCCGGTAGGCATTGTGCACCAGCCGGTCGAGGATCGCGTCCGCGAGGACCGGATCGCCAACGCCTTCGTACCAGCTCTCCACCGCCAGCTGGCTGGTCACCACGGTGGAACGGGCCCCGTACCGGTCCTCGAGGAGTTCCAGCAGGTCGCGGCGGTTTTCGGTGTTCATGTTCTCAAGGCCCCAGTCGTCGATCAGCAGGACGTCGACCCTGGCGAGGGCCGACAGCAGCTTGGGATACCGCCCGTCTCCCTTGGCGACGGCCAGGTCCCGCAGCAGTGCGGGGAAACGGACATACCGGGCATGGTATCCCTCCCGGCACGCTTTCTGGGCCAGCGCACAGGCGATCCAGGTCTTGCCAACGCCGGTGGGTCCGGTGATCAGGATATTGAGATGGTCGGCGACCCAGCGGCAGGCTGCCAGTGACTGCATCAGGCCCCTGTCGAGGCCCCTGGGGGCACGGTAGTCGATATCCTCCATGGCGGCGTTGTGCCTGAACCTGGCGAGCCGCAGGCGGGCGGTGAGCCGGCGGTCTTCCCGCTCGGTGGCCTCCCGGTCCACGAGGAGCCCGAGTCGCTCCATGAAGTCGAGTTCGTCAATGTCGGATATACTCGTCTGGTCGGCGAGGGCCGCGGCCATGCCGGTGAGTTTCAGTTTCTGGAGCTTGTCCAGGGTGGGATGGTTCAACATGTTGGTTTCTCCGGTTGTCGTTGAAGTCAAGAGGTCAGTGGTAATAGGAGGGGCCCCGGACATTCCCATGGTCATCCGGAAGGATGGACTCCTGGGCGGGCTCCGGTTTTTTCCGGTCGAGTCCGTTCTTGAGGATCGCCTCGACGCTCCGGTACTTGAGGGTCTTCAGGTACAGGGCCCGTTTGCAGGCGGCGTTGAGCCGCTCGTTGCCGTAGGACTGGCCGAGGCGCATGATGCCGAGGCAGGCGCGGAAGGCCTGCTGGGGATGTTGGCGCGAAGCCATCATCTTCTTCACCAGCGCCGCGGTGTCGGGGCCAGCCTTTCCGGCCCATGCGACGATGCGCTCCGGGGACCATTCCCCCACCTTGCGGTGCTTCTCTGGCATGTGTTCCGAGGCAGTGGTGTGCCTGCCCCGCAGCCAGGAGCGCCGGTGGCTCGCGACCCGCTGGCCCTTGTGGAGGCATTCGATGGTGTTGCGGGTGGCCCGGAGTTCGATCTCGATCCCGACGAGTGCGCAGGGAACGGAGTACCAGTGCTTGTCGAACTCGACGTGATAGTCCGTGCTGTGGACGCGGACCTTCTTCCACTCGGCGAACTCGTAGGGCTCCCGGGGCAGTGGTTTCAGGGCCGGCCTGTCGAGCTCCTCGAAGAGTTCCCGGCGGCTGCCGGGGAGCTTCTGGAACGGCTTGTTGTTGAGTTTCTCCAGCAGCTGCCCGATCTCGATGTTGACCTCCCGCAGGGAGAAGAACCGCCGGTTGCGCAGGGCCGCGAGGATCCAGCGCTCTGCCAAAAGCACGCTCAATTCCGCTTTAGCCTTCTCCCGCGGGCGCCGGACGCGCGCAGGCACCACAGCCAGGTCATGGTGCTCCGCCATTTCCTGGTAGGTGGGGTTGATGTCGGGCTCGTACCGGTGGGCCTTCACCACCGCGGACCGCAGGTTGTCGGGCACGACAATCTCGGGACAGCCACCCATCCAGGAGAAGCAGTTCTGGTGGGACGTGATCCAGTCTTCCAGTCCCTGGGTCCAGGTGACCTCGGCATAGGTGTAGCCCGACGCACCCAGCGCCGCCACGAAGAGCTGGGCCTGGCGCTCCTCCCCCGTGGACGGGTCGATGATCCCCACCGTCATGCCGGCGTAGTCCACGAACAGCTTCTCACCCGCCTTGTGGTCCTGCCGCATCACCAGATCCAGCTTGCCGGCCCACTTGCGGTAGTGCCGGCAGAACCAGGAATACTCGTATCCCTCGGGGTTCCCCTCCCGGTACTCGTCCCACAGCAGTTGCAGGGTCACGCCCTTGCGACGGAGCTCCTTGTGGATGTACACCCAGTCCGGGACCCCCCGCTTCCTGGCCAGCCGCCGGGGCTCCGGCGGTGGAAACAGGCGCCGCTCGAGATCGGCGTCGTTCAGATTATCCGGAAGTGGCCACGAAAGCCCCTCCTGGTCCAGCCGCAACAGATAGTTGCTGACCGTGGTGTGGCTGATCCTGCAGATCCTGCCGATTTCCCGGTTGCTCAACCCTTGCTGGTTCAGCCTCAGGATTTCCTTGATTTTTCGCATGGATAGACTCTTGTGTGGCATGGGCGCCTCCTCGTTGAAAAGGCGGGCACCATACCGGGTTGTCAATCATGCGTCGTTCGGCTCCGATGGGAGTGTATGCCTTGGTGAAAGTGGCAACTTTCACCGTGGAATGAGTGGCAACTTTGCCGTGGAATCGGTGGCAACTTTCAGCGTGGAATGGGTGGCAACTTTGCCGTGGAATACCCACTTGACGAAAGTTGATCATATTACTTACGACAACGTCGCGTCGGATGGCGTGTCTCCAATTAATTTTTCTTCCTTGAGGCAGGGTCCAGTTCAACAGATGTGTGAGCGCCATATGCCCGAACATCATACCGTCATTCCCCGCAACGAACTGTAGTTCGACGTGAGTATCACTGTGTGATTGGCGTTCTTCTAGGTCCCAAGTCGTGAAGAGTGTGGAGACCTCAGGATCCAGCTTTCCTACTGCCTCACCACCTGCGACGGTAAAGCCGATTTCATCAATCCGCATTCGCCACTGTTCGGTCCTCGTATCGCCGTCCTTTTCAGCCATCAGCAGCTCTACCTTCTTGCAGCGGAACCGTACGCCCGCACCTGGAGCAATCTTATAGCTGACATCACCAGCCAGTACGCCGAGCAGGTTCTCGCGCATTGCATCGCTGAATCTAATGTTGAAGTTCTTGCGCGCCTTTGTAAGGTGCCGCGCCTCGAAAAGCACCCAGATGCCACGGTATCTCCACGCGATAAGTAGTGGCATGTTGACGAGTTCGGCGTACGCGGAGAGTCGTTCGAGATAATCCGGTGTGAATGACAGGGTTTGCTTTGACTTGGACTTGACTTCAATGAGCAATGGCCCGGCTTGTTCGAATTGTGCGAGTACATCGGGTACTCGATAGGTATCGCGTGACTTCAGCGGCGCCTGTTGTTGATCGAGCTTGTGGACAAGGAGTGCTTTGCCCAACCAGTTGCAAATCGCGATGAACTGATCCTCGCGGGGCAGCCCGAGATCGAGCCGCCGAACACCCTCTGCTATTTTTGGGGGTTCTACATCCCAGCCCAGTTCGGTAAGCACTTCCTGAATGAGCCGGTCACTATCGTCTGTATAGTTCACGCCATCAATCCTTATTTTGGCCGGGCGAAAATCGAAATGATCTGCGGCGCTTCCGCAATCGGAATTGTGAGGTGGGCATCTGCTTCGTATGAAGTTTCAAGCAATAGTACTGATCTGACGTGCGGCATTCCAGAGCGTTTGACGTTTATTCGGAATTGACTGTCCATCGAACAGATACGCGAAAAGGGCTATGCCGAAAAACACCGGGATCGGGGAGAGCCGGTCCACCTGATCGGCGTGGCCTTCGGCAGGGACAGGAGCCAGGCAGCGGTGAAGGTGATACCTGCCTGAGTATGGCCCTGAGGTGGTCAAGCCACCGTGGAATCATGGCTGCGCCCATCCGTAAATGGTTATTTTTCACCATGATTGTCGCCCTTAGAGACTCCCGAAATTAAGCCCCTGCGGTGCATTTCGGAACGTACTCTACTGTCTCACATCTTCCACACCGCGACGGCAAGCATGGTCAGTCTTACGGCAGTTCTCCGTCCGGAGCCGTAAACGTTTCGGATTCGAATGGTTTCAACATGGAACCGGCTACAGCGCGTATATGACGTCCGGCGATGAAGCCCACCGGCAACCGCCACCCCCGGGCCGGAGGGAGGTTTCCATCCGCATGAGCCGAAAACCCGTTTCAGGCACGGGATTTCCTCTCAGGCACGGGATTTCCTCGCTGGCCGATGGAAAAGCTGGAAGACAGGTCATGGGAGTGCGGTTCCTCATCTCGGAACATTCGGCCCTGAAGATAGAAAAATCGCAGACGGCCGGGAATCGGGAGCAGGCACGATCCCAAGTGATCACCGGAATCGCCGGTTTCGACGGCTATGTGGTTTGAGGAACTCCTGCGAAACCTCTACACGTGCATTCCCAGTACCCGGAAATCCTGTCTTGATTTCAACGATGTACGGCGATGGATATATGTTCCAGCCCAAATCGGAACTGGACTGGATCGACACGATGCGGGTGCCGTCGGCAAATGCCGGGAATTTCCGGTTTCGAACTTGATTGGATGTGTTGAACAGCAACCGGAAGATTCAGCTCTATCGCAGATAGCCCCAGTTTGCTGCACGTACCGGCTTCTGGCGAGCCCCGATCATTCATACCCCCGACTGCGGCAGTATCAGGGCCAGGCGTTGACAATTTCACGGAACACGCGGTTCGCATCCTCAAGGAGGTCGGGATCGCGGACGCCGGGCGTGGAGCCGGCGTCGCCGGCAAGCGCGAATTCCTCCTCGATGAAACGGTCGAGTTCACCGATGCGGGGGCCGGTGCCGAGATCGGCCGCTTCAGACTTGGCAACCACCAGCCTTTCGATCGCCTCGTCCAGCCCTCGTTCCAGCCGAAGGCCAGCGCGCAGACTCGGCAGGTCCATCGGCGGCGGGTCCCGGCGGACGCGCAGCCAGCGAAGCGCGAGCGCCGGGCGGATCGCGTAGAAGTACTTCTTTGTCGGAACCGTCTGACGGTCGCAAATTTTCGAGTCGTAGGCCGATCGCCCGAGATGCAGGTAATGGAATCGCGCCGGCCGCTCGAACGCGACGCGGGCGCAGAGGGAGTGCAGCCGTTGCGTGCATGCCCGATCCTCCCTGTAGCGGACCGGCGAGCACAGCCATTCCGACAGGACCGGATTGGCTTTGAGCAGCAGGCCGAGGGCCTTCCTGATATCCCAGCCATTGATATCCAGCATGTCCTTGATGGAGTACTCGATCACATCCCGGCGGGCGTCAATCGAAAGATACCAGTCTCGGGGCCGGGCATAGAGGAAACGCACGTCATAGTCGCTGTCCGGCGAGGGGAATCCCCAGGCCCGGCTGCCAGACTCGACCGCGAGCAGAATCCGCACGGCGTGCCGGCGTTCGATGTCGCCGAGCCTTTCCTCGATCCGTTTCCGGACGGCCAGGCTGATCGTCGCGTTTCCGGGTGAATCCGTTCCCACCCGGCTTGCCGGGGACACGTCCGCATAGACCATTTCCATCGGCAATCCCCGCGCATCCCTTTCTGGCAGCTCCGGAAGTAAGCGCAGGGCAGACGGGTGTGCCTCCGCCGTGATTGCCGCAGCCATCGCGTCGACGACATCGTCCCGCGCAACGCCTTCGCACCGGTACCGGGCGGCCATGTCCTCGACCTCCCGTGCAACGTCGGGCCGCATGATCCCGAGTGCGGCGACACGTTCCCGGTACCCTTCCAGCTTTTTCTTGCTGAAAGCCATGGCCTGTCCGGCAAATCCACGGAAGCAGACCTCCGGGTGAATCTCGCGCACGATCCTGCGGGCCTTTCCGTTGCATTGAAGGAGATCGTCAACCTCCCGGATCCGCGGCATGATGGCAAACGTCTGCTTCGTCAGTCCCTTGCCGGTGACCGCACGGTTTCGCCGGCTGGCTTCCGCGTAACAAGAATGCTCCAACGCCCCGCGCGCCGGCGGTGGGAACACGCTCGACGCCCGGGGCCGCCCGAGCAACTGCCTGGCAAGCGTGTCGCATGCACGGGGGTTGGCCTGAAGCCCGATGGGTATGTCCACGAAGATCCGGTCCGTGTCCCGGGCCCGGTCGACCAGCTCGGCAAGCGTTCCGGCAACGCCGCACCGCGCCGATCCGTCGGGGTCCAGGCCGATCCAGAACCAGCCGCTTCGGCAACCATCAACGCCGTAGCATGTCGGCTTCAGTTCGTCACCATCAACCATCCCGGGTTTCCTGCTCAAAATACAGACTGCGGAAATTTCATGCGGCGAGTATATCGAAACCGGCCGGGGGGTACTTCCGATACCGTATTCAGCCATTGACAACCGTAGTATTTGCCCGCGACACCAAGCGACAATGCAGGTCTGCCGGCCGCCATCACGGGCCAACGATGTCCTGGCCATGAATGACCCGATAAAGCGATTAACCCAAAACACGGCATCAGGCGAATCCCCGAAATCCGAAATATCCAGTAAAATCAGCCATAACAAACCAAAACCAACCAAAATCAGCGTGGGATGACGCTGTGTGAAGGTCCCATTTCATGTTATCCGGCATGTTCATGGTACCACTGCCCGATCCCCTGGCCCTGCCTTCCTTTCGGAAACTCCTCATTGATCCAAAACCACCCGATCATGCAATTCGGCAAGTTGTTCGTACGATGTATACTGAACCGCGAAAGAGACTGATCGATTGGGTGCGCAAGCAGTTGACCGGACCGCCCGAGCCGGTGTCCGATGGACCGGACCTCCATGGCGTGCTCCCCACGGAGCGTTTCCCGTGCGGCGCGCTCTCCCCTGTATCCAAATGGGGCGAAGGCATCGACCCTGCCGGCGAAGAAGTCGAGGAAATCGAGGAAACGGAACCGGCAAGCAGCGGTGACACGGGAGAGAATACACCCGAACCCGCCGTTGTGCGGCGTTACATTCCACCGTCGTCGCTGGGTTTCTCGTTCTTCATCAAGGGTGAGGATATTCGGCTCCAGGTGTTGAGCCGCGCCGTCAGCTATGAACGCACGGAGGGAGGACGGTACAGCAACGACTGGAAACGCCGGGACCTGGTTTCCGGGCAAGGAAACAGCGAGGAGTTTGAAAACATCCACTGTCCCGGAAACGACCGGCGCCAGAGTTTTTCCAAACTGGCAGATAAGGCGCGCGTGGATGTACAGTGGCGCCGCTTCGCCGATGGCTGGATCGTCACGGTTTCCCTTTGCAATGCGCAGGAGCTTGCGGACAGCGAAGACGGGCGGGACTATGTCTACGGGCGCGCGGAAAAGACCCTGTTCGAGGCGGGCCTCCGCTGCGTGGTGGACGCCGGCGATGTCGATGTATATCCCCGCACGGACCGAAGCCTGCTGGACCCGGAAGAGCAGGAAATCGAACTCCAGTACGCCCATCTGCACATCTACGCCATCGGGCACGGCTGCGCCGCCGACTGGGAATTGAAGGACGGCAGGGTGATTGAAATCCGTTCCGAGACGATGCCGGCGGTGGAAGTCCCGCAGATGACGGCGGACCCCGGACCGAAGGGCGAGCCTGTACTGTCGATGGCGCGGCTGGCCGGCATCGACCGCGATCATGCCGCCCTCTTGCCGGAGCTGGACGATTTCATCGGCGGATACGCGGACTGGGTTGCCGGCCAACGGGATCAAATCCCGGGCCTTTCGGCCGGCGACCGTGAAACCGCAGACCGCATGGCGGACCGGATGGATACGGCGGTCTCGCGCATGCGTGCGGGCCTGCGCCTGCTGGGCGTCAACACACAGGCGAGGCTGGCCTTTGCCCTGGCCAACCGTGCCATGCTGGACCAGATGCGACAGCACGATCGTATTCAGGGCGAGCCCCGCCCCGACGATGCCTGGCGCTGGCGCCCGTTCCAGTTGGCCTTCCTGTTGACCGTGCTCGAATCCACGGCGGACGAGGACAATGACTTCCGCGATACGGTTGACCTGATCTGGTTTCCCACGGGCGGCGGCAAGACCGAAGCCTATCTCGGCCTGATCGCATTCCAGATTGCGCTGCGGCGTCTTCGCCATCCCGATACCGGGGGCGGCACCGCGGTCCTGATGCGCTATACCCTGCGCCTGCTCACCCGCGACCAGTTCATGCGCGCCGCCCGCCTGATCTGTGCGCTGGAACTGATGCGGCGTGAGCGCGGTGATCTCGGTTCCGCGCCGATTTCCATCGGCATGTGGGTGGGACAGGCCGCCAGCCCCAACACCTTCCGGGAAGCCGCAGAGCGTGTCGACAAGGCGGTTGCCCTTGGCAAGAAGCCCGAACTGGTGCTCGACTGCTGCCCCTGGTGCGGACAGGATTTCGAGGCCGGCCGGAACCACGACAGCGGCACGCGGCACTTCCATTTCCGTTGCCGGAACCCGGACTGCGGCTTCGGCGCATCCCCGGACGGCGTCCTGCCCTGCAACATCGTTGATGAAGCCCTGTATGCCGAGCCGCCGACCATGGTGGTCGCCACGGTGGACAAGTTCGCCAGACTGGCCTGGGAAGAGCGGGCCAACACGTTCTTCGGCGGCACAAGGCACAGGCCGCCGGAACTCATCATCCAGGATGAACTGCACCTGATCTCCAGTGCGCTCGGTTCGGTGGCAGGCCTGTACGAAGCCGCTGTGGACACCGTGCTGCAGGTGCGCGGCGTGCATCCGAAGTACATTGCCTCGACGGCCACCATCCGCATGGCGGAACAGCAGGTGGAAAGGCTGTATGGACGCGGTGTCGCCGTGTTTCCGCCGCCGGGACTCCGATGCGACGATGCCTGGTTCGCCCGCTCGGTGCCTCCGGAGCAGCGCCCGGGACGGATCTACGTGGGCTACCTGGCGCCGCTGCTCAACCGCCGGAAATGCCTCGCGCCGCTGGCGGCGGCACTGCTGCTGGCCCCGCACGTTCTGTTCGGGAACGACCAGGACACGCGGGACCTGCTGGACGCCTGGTGGACGCAGGTGGTGTATCACGGCAGCCTGAGGCAGGTGGGGAACAGCCACACGGCCTTTGCGAACGAAGTGCGCGAATTCATGCAGCTGCTGTCCGGCACAATGGACGCGCAGGCGACCGAAACGGCAGGGAGGGAAGAACGTACGACGCCGAGCGTCGCCCAACTCACCAGCCTGCAGACGGCGGCGCAGAATGCGGAGATATTCTCCCGGCTGGGCAGGACGCATGAAGAGGACGGCTGCCTGGACGCCGTGCTGGCCACCAACATGATCTCCGTCGGGCTCGACGTGGCGCGCCTGGCGCTGATGGTCGTCCACGGCCAGCCCTTGACCACGGCCGAATACATTCAGGCCAGCAGCCGCGTGGGACGCGGCGACGTGCCCGGCGTGGTGTTCGCGAACTACTATCGTGACGAGGCGCGCAACCTGTCCCATTACGAGAGCTTCCGCCCCTATCATGAGGCCTTCTACCGTTTCGTCGAGCCGACCAGCGTGACGCCCTATACCTACCAGGCCCGCCTGCGCGCCTTGCCGGCGGCGCTGGTAGTCGCGATGCGGCACGGAGTACAGGGATTGCTGAAGAACGGCGCGGCCGCCGGCTTCGATCCGGACGATGCACAGGTTTCCAATGCCGTGGAACTGTTCAAACGGCGCTGCAGACGGTCGGCGCCCGGTCAGGCCGATGGGGTGGACAGCCATATCGACGCCCTGGTCGCCGAGTGGCGGGACGAGGTCAGGCGCTGCCGGGATGACCGGAGAAAACTGGAATACCGGGTCCCCGACAATGAGAACGGGCGCGACCGCCTGCTGTACAACCATGGCGACCGGATTCCCGGCCTGTGGCAGGCCCTGCAGTCCCTGCGCAACGTCGAGAACTCCGCCCTGCTCAAGGCGCTGTGAACCGTGGCCGGTGAACTGATTCCGATACGGCTGTCCCACCTGCTCGGCCAGAGCGGCGCCGGGGCCATCGTGCGCGGGGCGAACGGGCTGGCGGTCGTCCGGGACACCCGGCAATGGACGGACCGCCAGGGAGACTTCGCCGGCGAGTTGATTCCGTACGTGGAGCGCGTACGTGCCGCGCTTGGCATCGAGGAGGAGTTGCGCCAGCCCCCTGTGGCGAAACAGCTGGACAATGGCCCGGTGGACGGCACCTGCGTACCGGCGACGCGATTCCCCTCCTGGATGCGCTGCCCGGCCTGTGGCGCCATGTATCGCTGGCCATGGCGGAATGGTGAACCCGATCACGCGCCCCGTTGCAATCGCCAGGAATGCATGCGCCGCCCGGAACTGGAGCAGGTGACATGGGTACTCGGACACCCGGCGGGATACCTTGCCGACGTGCCGTGGCATTTCCTCGCCCATCGGGGCGCGCATGACCCCGCACAGGCCAACTGCAGGGTACAGGACCAGTTGCGGCTGATCGAGCGCGGCTTCGATGATCGTATCCTGCGGTGCGGCGCCTGCGGTGCCGAATCACGATTTCATGGCGATGAACGGACGGGCTTCGGCCTGGAACAGATGCAGCCATGGACCAGGGACGACCCTGCGCCGCCAATGGACGGCGCAGCAGGGGGCGACAGCGAAGAACCGGCGCAGGTGCTGGTGGTCAATGACACGCGGGTCTACATGCCGGTCGCCGAATCCGTTCTCGTGATTCCGCCGGAGTCCCGCGTGCGCAAGGGGACCGTCGTCGACCGCCTGTACCGGAATTCCGGCGATCGCAGCCGTCTCGACGGCGCACGGACGAATTTGGCGAAGAACCGCATCATACGGTCGCTGGCAACGGAATACCGCTGCACGGACAGGGAGATCAAGGCCGCACTGGATGATCTCGACCGCGGCTATCCCCTGTATGGCGAGAACCCTACGCCGGGGCAGTTGCGGGAAAGCGAGTTCCGGGCATTCCTGGAGGTGCTGCCCGACCAGCGCGAGAACGAAGACCTCGTGACCCGCAACCGAAGCGGTGAGTGGCGGGAGCTGGGCATGGCCCTTGATCCGGATTCCGATCAACGGAAGATCGTCGATGGCGTCCGCCACCTCGTCCGCGTCGACCGCCTCAAGGCGGTGAAGGTGTTCAGGGGCTTTACCCGCATGCACGGGAAGCAGCCGGTGCCGCCGGACATCGTCGGCAGGTCCGACTGGCTGCCCGCCGTTGAACTGTATGGGGAGGGCATCTTTCTCGCCCTCGACGAGGACCGGCTCCAGATGTGGGAAGAGACGCCGGCGGCTGTTTCGCGGCTGGAGCGGCTGCTGCCCCGGTTTGCCCAGTCCGGCCGCGACGGCCCCAACCCGGTGACGACACGGTTCATGCTGCTGCATACGTTGTCGCACCTGCTGATGCGGCGTATCTCGACCGAGGGCGGCTATCCGGCTGCCTCGCTGATCGAGCGGATCTACTGCGCCGCGGCGCCGGAACCGATGGCCGGCATCCTCATCCACGTCGCCGTTCCCGACATTGCCGGCTCATTGGGCGGTCTGGCGGAACTGGGGGAACCCCGGCAATTTCTGAGGATCCTGCATTCGGCCCTGGAGCAGGCGCGCTGGTGTTCGCTCGACCCGGTCTGCAGCGAGCATGAAGGCCAGGGACCCGGCCTGCTGAACCGGGCCGCCTGTCATGCCTGCGCGCTGGTGCCCGAGCCAGCCTGCGAATACGGCAACACCCTGCTCGACCGCGGCTTCGTCAAGGGCGATGCTTCCGGCGGGCTGCCCTCGTTCTTCGGGATGACCTGAACATGCCGGCCGACCGCGCCCGCCGATTCACGCTCCCCGGCATCCAGGATCTGAACAAGGATCAGGATGAGGCGCTGGCGATGCCGATGGAGGGGCAACACCTGGTCGTCGGCGGCCCCGGCACCGGGAAGTCGGTGGTGGCGCTGCTGCGGGCGCGGCGCCTCGCGCAGAACGGCAAGAAATACATGGCCCTGGTTTACAACCACTTGCTGAATCATTCGAACCGCCACCTGTTCGGCAGCGAAGAGACATTCTCCGCCCGGACATGGGAAACCTGGTTCCGCGAGATCTACAGGAAACTTGTCGGACCCGTACCCGTGCTTGAACCAGGCCGACAGGGAGGATATCGGCAGATAGACTGGGATGCCGCCGCCCGGCAGGTGCGGGCCCTGGACAGCATCACCGACAGAAGCGACCGTTTCCTGGTGATCGACGAGGGCCAGGACATGCCGCCGGCCTTCTACGGGACGCTGATCGAACTGGGCTTCGAGAATTTCTACGTGGCGGCCGACCAGAACCAGCAGATTCACACTGACAGGTGCAGTTCGCGCCGGGACATCGAAAACTCCCTCGCCATTTACCCGGGGGACACGCTGGAACTGAAAACCAACTACCGGAACTCGTATCCCGTCGCGCTGCTCGCCCGGCACTTCTACCCGGCCGACCCGGCCAGTCCGCCGCCGGACCTCCCCGACGCCATGCCCGCTGCTACACCGGAGTTATGGACATATGACAAAGAAAACACCGCGACGCTGGCCGGGATTGCGGAAAGGATCCTCCAGTTGAGCGACCGCAATCCCCGCAAGCTGATCGGAATCATCACTCCGGACAACAAGGTACGGAAGAAATTCCATGACGCGCTTCGGCACGCCGATCCGAGGCTGGACAATGGCAAACCGCCAATCCGGACCTTTGTCTCCGGCTTGCGCGAATTCCCGGATTTCGGCCAGGGCGGCCTCGTGGTCATCAACGCCCAGTCCTGCAAGGGCCTGGAGTTTGATTCCGTCATCCTGGCCGACATCGATGAGCACCAGCCCAAACACGATTCTCATGCGCTGAGGGCGAGATTCTATGTCATGGTGGCGCGCGCCCGGGAGCAGGTCATGCTGCTCCGTACCGGCAATGTCTGCCCCGTCGTGGATGAATTGCTGCCCGCAGACCCAACTGTTCTGATCAGGAAGTAGATCATGGCAACGAAAGTCGATACACCAGGGAAGCCGAAAGCCCGGCCCAAGCCCGCGCGCATATGGCACCTGGCAACCAACCATCAAAACATGCTGTACATGCTGGCCGCCGGCATGGCGATGGGCCCCGCGGGTTTCCGGGGCAAGCACTACTCCGATCCCCTGGATGTCCATCCAGGCTGGATTCCCCTGTTCCGGGACAGGTACGGGATTCCGGCCGGTGTCCTGGATCACGCCACCAGCGAACGCAGGCACCTGTTGCCCTGCATCGCGTCCTTCGACCTGCGCGATCTGTCCGGCCCTGTCCGGATACTGTCGCGGGATGGACGCATCCGGGACGTAGCCTCGCTGGCCGCCAGAAAGCGCAAGGACGACATTGCCGTCCTCGTCCGCGCGCCATTGCCGCTATCCTGGCTGTCGAGCGTCAATTTCCGCTCGCCCGGGGACAGGCAGGCATTCGAAAGCGCCGCCAGCGATGTCTCGAACATCGATCTGCTTTCTTGCCGGGTCGAGATCGCGGAATCGCTGTTTTCCGCCGACACGGAGACGGCCTGGCCTGCAACCCAGCCGCAAGAACAGCTGCTCGAGGATGGCAGCGACAGTTTTCCCGCTTTCGGGCAGGCCCTTGGCGGCGTGCTTGCGATGCTGTACCACTTCGCCAATCGCAGCGACCTGGGGCTTGTGGCCTTTCGTTACGCGGCGGGAGACGGGCATGGAAAGGCTGATGACCTGGTACGGAGCGATCCCATACTGGCCGCCCTTCCCGACTGGATGGACGGGGGTGAAGTGTCCGGGCAAGAGGATTTCCGCTCTCGGCTCTTCTGGGGCGTCGTCCAAACCCTTGTCGCCGAAAAGACACGGGAGCGCCCGCAAGGGCCGGTGGATGCGGCGCTGGCATATCTGGAGGATCAGCTCGACCTGCTGCCCGATGCCGGGTTCCGTCCACGCCTGGAACGCCTGATCGCAGACATGCGCGGCTTCCTCGGCCTCGGGGGCGGAACGGTCACCGAACTGCTTGAGCGGCACACGGACACTTTATCCCGGCCCTTGCTGCTGTTCTGCCTCCGTGGGCATTGCACGGACCTGCTGGAATTTTCCCATCCCCTGCTGAACGACGCCGATTACCTTTTTGCCGGCATCCTGTTCGGCGTGCGGGATGGCTGGCTGCAGTTGCCGAACGAACTGCGCGGCCCGGAACTGTCCGGCTATGCGTCTTTTCGGATGGCGGACGCCGAGCACCGGACGCAGGGCCGCGCCCCAGCGATGGATGCGCCGCCACGCCCGAAACCCTTGCGTGAGTTATTTACTTCGCCAGAAGGGAAGTGGAGTGGCATGATGATGAAAGCAGCCGTGGAACTCGCGGGCAAATCCAACTGGAACGAATGCATCCGGACGCGCATCACGCTGGCGGAGGGTGACTTGCCCGAAGCCTTTGAACGGAACGGCCTGCAGGTGGTGCTGCCGGGCAGGGTGACGACCGTTGCGGAAGAAGTGGATGAAGCCGGGTTTCTGCACCGCCTGGGGCAATGGCCGCCGATCACTCCACGGATCGAATCCGACGTGCGCGGCAAACTTGCCGGTTTGCAGGAAACCGAAGCAAAGGAAAACGGGAATCGAAACGATTCATCATGAGGATGATTCCCAGCCAGCCCCTGGGAACCGGCAGTGATGCGGAAATGCGGACGTTCGACCAGTTGCGCGCGGCATTTTCCGGGCCGGACCGGAATGGCTGGTTCGCCATGCACTCGCTCAACCTCCCGCGGCATGAATACAAGCGGTTCGGGGAAATCGACTTCGTCGTCTGCGGTCCGGACGGCCTTTTCGTGCTGGAGATCAAGGGCGGCGGCGTTTCCTGCCGTCATGGCGACTGGGAAACCACGAACCGGCATGGCCGAACCGAAGGATTGCGGGAGTCGCCGTTCAGACAGGCGGAGGGTGCGCTCCATGGATTGCGGAAAAAGCTTCCCGAGTCCCTCTCCAGGAATCTCGTGGTCGGATACGGCGTGGTCATGCCGGACGTCGAACGACTCCCCGGCAGCGCCGAATGGGACCGCGCCGTTCTCGCCGACGGCCGCGACTTCAGGCAATTCGAAAAGTGGCTGGAACGGTTCATCAGGCACTGGCGTTCGAAGGATCCCCGCAGGGCTGCCGCAACCCCTTCGCAATTGAATGCACTGCAGCAACACCTGCGGCCCGATTTCGAGGCTGTCGTGCCGCTGCATGTTTCCGCCCATGAGGTGGAAATGCGCATCGCCCGCCTGACGGAGGATCAACTGGGGCTGATCGATGTCGTCGAGGCCAATCCGCGGGTGGTATGTTCCGGCGGGGCCGGGACAGGGAAAACGATGCTGGCGCTTGAACTGGCGAAGCGCTGGGGAGCGTCCGGAATGCAGACCGCGCTGACCTGCCATTCACCCTGGCTCAAGCGTTTCCTCGAGCGGAACGCCGTGCCCGGGCTGACTGTCAGCCTGGCGGATTCGATTCATGTGACCGCCCGGCGTGCCGGCATTGAAAAATTCGATGCGCTGATCGTCGATGAAGGCCAGGACATTTTGAACATGGATGCGCTGGCCCGGCTGGATGGCTGCCTGCATGGCGGCATCAGCGAAGGCCGCTGGTGCTTCTTTCACGACGCCAACAATCAGTCCGGGCTGTGCGGATCCTATGTGCCCGATGCCTATGACTATCTGGAAAGCTTCGGCCCGGTGCGGATTCCGCTGAAGACGAACTGCAGGAATTCGCTGCCGATCCTGCAACGGATACAGGACTGTCTGGATGCCGATGTGGGCAATTCAGGCGTCGGAGACGGCCCCGCAGTGCGTGAAATTCGGGTCGCCGGCGCAGACGTTGCTGTCCAGGCCCTGGAAAACGAACTGCACGGCCTGGTGGATGGCGAGGGATTCAACCCGGGAGACATCGTCATACTTTCGCCCATTCCGTTTGAGCAGTCCTGGACGTTTTCCCTGTCCGGAGATTTGCGGAACCCGATCTCCGTCCTGGACGACAGTTCGCCCCGCAACGCCAACCGCCGGACCATCGGCTTTGCACGGATCGAGGATTTCAAGGGGCTTGAGAGCGAGGTGGTTGTTCTTGTCGATTTGCCTGCACCAGGGAGTAGCGAGACCTTGCGTTCGCTTCACTATGTCGGGATGAGCAGGGCGCGTGCGCTGCTGAGCATTGTCTGTTGTTGATGGCGCTTGCAGGTACGGTTTCCGGAAAGGCGATTTAACAGGCATAAAGTACCAACCGGAAAACAGGCTCCTGTCCATCTTGAAATACGCATGAGATGTTCTGCGGAAAACCTGCCCTGCCAGCAAAGCAAGGCCAGCGGTCCTTGTCCCTGAAACAAAGCCAGGGCTACCCCCCAAAATCGTCCCATCCGGGGTCATGGCATGATCCCCGCAACCCTGTCTCCGAGTATGGTCAATGATCCGCCACCAGCTTCCCATCGGCATCCAGTCCTTCCGGAGAATACGGGAGTAGGACTGCTACTACATCGACAAGACGCCCCATATCAGGCGGCTGATCGAAGCGGGGGATTTCTACTTCCTGTCCCGCCCGCGCCGGTTCGGCAAGAGCCTTCTCGTGGATACCCTGCGGGAGCTTTTCGAGTGCAATGAGCCTTTGTTCCGGGAACTCGATATCCACGGGCACTGGGACTGGTCTGCCAGGCGCCCCGTTGTGCGGTTGAGCTTCGATGGAAAGTACGACGAGCCCGGCGACCTCGCTCAAAGCACCGAAAATCAACTTGCGATCATCGAACGAAACGCCGGTCTCGACCCGGCCCGATCGCCCTGCTCCGGCCCTGAACGCCTGCGGGATATTCTTGATCGTCTCCATCATGCTACCGGCCAACAGGCGGTCGTTCTGGTGGACGAGTACGACAAGCCGATCCTGGACGTCCGTTTCGTCTTCGTCACCGGGGTCAGCATGTTCTCCCGGGTGAGCCTCTTTTCCGGGCTGAACAACCTGCGGAATATCAGTCTCGACCCGGAATTCGCCACCATCTGCGGCTATACCGACGCTGATCTGGATACGGTCTTTGCCCCGGAACTTCCGGGACTGGACCGGGACGAGGTCCGGGAGTGGTACAACGGCTATCACTGGCTCGGGGACGAGAAGCTCTACAACCCCTACGATCTCCTCCTGCTGTTCCAAACCCGCAACTTCGAGGCCCACTGGTTCGAGACCAGCTCTCCGACCTTCCTGTTCCGGATGATGATGGACCGGGAAGTGAGTCCGATGGAACTGGAGGACCGGAGTACGGATGCCAGGCAGTTGTCGAAATTCGATGTGGGGGATATCGGCATCGACGCGCTCCTGTTCCAGACCGGGTACCTGACCATCACAGACGAGGAAAGAAGGGGCCCCCGGACCCTGTACACCCTGGACTATCCCAACTTCGAGGTTCGGCAAAGTCTCAACGATGAACTGCTGGGATACGTCACCGGGCCGGAGAACGGGGTTGCGGACCAGGGCGATGAACTCGGCCGCCTGCTGGTGGCCAACGACTTCGAAGGTTTCGCGGACCGCCTGCGGTCATTATTCGCGGGGATTCCGTACCAGTGGCAGGGAACCAACGGCCCCGCCCGCTACGAGGCCTGGTACGCCGGGATGCTGTACGCCTGCTTCCGCACCATTGGCCTGGACATCCGGGTGGAGGATTCATCGAGCAGGGGCCGGGCGGACATGGTGGTGCTCCACGGCGGCCAGGTGTTCGTATTCGAGTTCAAGATGGCTGACGGGGAGGGTGACCGGGACGTCGCTGCCCGACAGGCCATCGAACAGATCCGTGAAAAGGGCTATGCTGAAAAATACAAGGATCGGAACCAGCCGATCCACCTGATCGGTGTGGCCCTCGGTCGGGACCGGAGCCCGGCAGCGGTGAAGGTGGTCTCTGCCTGAGACTGGCCCCGAGGTTGGTCAACTCGCCGTGGCACCCATGGTGTTAATGTGCAGCTAATAATGGAGCCACCCTTTTCAGCGGTTTCCAGTCTCGAAGACTGTGTCGATATTACCCCTGTCGAAGTGGCGTTTCCAACCCGATCGGGTTGCCCGTTATCAGAGAATGCACTAGCAGGTCCTGTGGGGCTTGTGGGCGAGAAGCGCGAGAGTGTGGTCAGGCGGTGGTCAACGCGAAGCGTTGTCCATGGGCTGTCCACACGGCCCGCAGGGCTCGCGCTGGTCCGAAGGACTCGTCCACAAATCCACAGGACTCCCACGGTCATATTCTGCGTGACCCTTGGGCTGCTATTCATCATCGACCTCCCCCTGCGCCGGGGATTCCGGATCTGATGCATGCTCCCGATCCGGACCGTCGGATGGGTCGTGCTGGTCCATGTCCCTGGGACTCCGATAACTGTTCCCGTCGAGTACCAGCCGGTAGGCGTGATGCCTGAGCCTGTCCAGGGTGGCCACGCCGAGGAGTTGATTGGTGAACGCATGGCCCCATTCGGTAAAGTCCAGGTTCGACGTGCCCATGGTTGCCGTCCGTTCGTGTCGTTCTGCGATGAGTTCGTGGAAGTCCTCGTCGGCGGGAGGCTGCATGGGCCGTATGCCGAAGTCGTCGATGATGAGCAGATCGATCTTGGCGAGCTGCTTGAACTTCCGCTCAAACAAGCCATTGGCCCTGGCGGCGTGCAGGGAGTCGAGGAGTTTGGCCGCGGTGGTGAACAGGACATCGTAGTCCTGGCGGACGGCCTCGTGGCCGATGGCCTGGGCGATATGGCTCTTGCCGGTGCCGCAGGGCCCGACGATGAGGACCGGGCCTTTTCGTTGACGAAGCGGCAGGTAATGAGGTCATGGACCAGGGAGGTGTTGATGGCGGGATTGAAGTCGAAGTCGAACTGCTCGATGGTCTTGCCGGACCGGAAGGAGGCGCGGCGCAGACGGATCTCGAAGTTGCGATGCTCCCTTCGGGCCACCTCGTCGGATATGAGCAGGGCCAGCAAGTCTGGTGTAGGCCATCCGGGATTCGATGGCCAGTCGGTTCCGGGCCTTGAGGGACTGCAGGATGCCGACCATGCGCAACTTCCTGAGCATGGAGGCGAGGTCGGGTTTCGGGTTCATGATGATTCTCCGGTGGATGATGAATGGGGAAGCGCTGATGTGGCGGCTGCCGTGCCAGTGCTTGAACAACTGCCGGGTATCCCGGCCGTATCGGCCCTTGCCGGTGTGGCAGTCGGCGAGGGCATCGAAGGCGGATTCGTCGGAGGGCGCGGCATCGAGCCCCTTTTCGAGGATGGACTTGACGGTCTGGTACCTGGGTTGTGGTAATGCAGTGCGCGCTGGCAGGCGGCTTCCAGCCGCCTGGCGCCGTACTTCTCCACCTGGGCGAGAATCCCCTGGACCGCGCGCAGGTTGGCCAGCACCTTGTCGTCGAACAGGATACTGACCAGTTCATGGCAGGCATCGCCGACTTCCCGGGCCTTGTCGAGACACCACTCCGGGGTGCGCATCCGGTACGGGGTGGCTCCATATGGGCGATCATTTACGGAAGAACGTCGCCGAACAATCGCTTACCGCATAGCGGCCAATCCGCAGAAGATCTCTCACCCAATATCGGAACCGAATCGTCAGCATGAACTATCGCTGACACTCCCCGTGCAGCCCGTATCCATTATATTCAGGTAGATACAAAATCCCTCACCACCGGGGCAGGTGCGTGGTAGTATCGCTCCCCATGTTCCTTTCGAGACTAACTGAATGGACCTTTTCAGCAAGACAACATCGCACATCTCTGACGAGAATGGGAACATGGTGGTGCGTGAACAGTACAGCGTAAATTTTCCGCAATCAATAAAAGGCCCCCGTGCCAGTGACAACCGCGAACAAAAACGTCAAAAATGGAAGGAAAGGCTCAAGAAATGGGAGCGACGGGCAGATTTGATTTTTGGCTTCCTAGTGTTTGGCGTAATAGGATTAGTGGCAATTGCTATCATCCTCAGCCATTTTGATTGGTAATGATTCTGAAATATATCTTGGGCGTGCTTGTTCTATTTTCTTCCCTGTCTCTGGCACATCCACCTAAAGAATGCCTAGACGATATGGATAGAGCTCTCTACTATGCAGAAATTCTGGACAAAGCGTATAAGGCTGAAGAAACAGTGTTAAAAGAAATTTTTCCAGAACATAAGCTAAGCTACAGACAATTGAATGAAGTAGAGAACATATCCGGCGCTGATTTCAAGGCGTTGTTGGACGCTTTGCTAGAGGTGCGGGTTCGAACTGATCAATTGCGATACGCCACTATAGACGTTCTTTCTTGCTTGGCGAGCCTTGAATCAGACTGACCGTCAGCCAGCCCTGCTCCCGGTCCTCCTTGACCACCCTTCCATGCATTTTCGAATTCAAGATGGCCGACGCGGAAGACGACCGGGACGCCGCCGCCCAACAGGCCATCGAACAGATTCGGGAAAAGGGCTATGCCGATAAATACCGGGACCGGAACGAACCGGTCCATCTGATCGGCGTCGCCTTCGGCAGGGACAGGAGCCCGGCGGCGGTGAAAGTGGTCCCTGCCTGAGTCCTGCTGCCTCGGGGTGGGTCAAGCCGCCGTGGAATCATGGCCGCGGCCACTCGGAAACGGTCATGGCCAGCCATGGTTGCACCACCCCTGGACACCCCCGTAACCAGGCCCCGGGGTGAATTCCGCAACGCCTGCTACGGTCAAACACGGCCCCCCAAATTTTCTCTTTCTTCTGTACAGCACACGACATCTTGCCGATGAATCTTCATCGCACTGTAACCAATGCGGTTCAAAGCGAAGATGATGCAGGCGCATGGTCTTCGTCAGTCCGATGGAATATGCCGACAGCCTGGGTATTCCACGGCAAAGTTGCCACCCATTCCACGCTGAAAGTTGCCACCGATTCCACGGCAAAGTTGCCACTCATTCCACGGTGAAAGTTGCCACTTTCACCAAGGCATACACTCCCATCGGAGCCGAACGACGCATGATTGACAACCCGGTATGGTGCCCGCCTTTTCAACGAGGAGGCGCCCATGCCACACAAGAGTCTATCCATGCGAAAAATCAAGGAAATCCTGAGGCTGAACCAGCAAGGGTTGAGCAACCGGGAAATCGGCAGGATCTGCAGGATCAGCCACACCACGGTCAGCAACTATCTGTTGCGGCTGGACCAGGAGGGGCTTTCGTGGCCACTTCCGGATAATCTGAACGACGCCGATCTCGAGCGGCGCCTGTTTCCACCGCCGGAGCCCCGGCGGCTGGCCAGGAAGCGGGGGGTCCCGGACTGGGTGTACATCCACAAGGAGCTCCGTCGCAAGGGCGTGACCCTGCAACTGCTGTGGGACGAGTACCGGGAGGGGAACCCCGAGGGATACGAGTATTCCTGGTTCTGCCGGCACTACCGCAAGTGGGCCGGCAAGCTGGATCTGGTGATGCGGCAGGACCACAAGGCGGGTGAGAAGCTGTTCGTGGACTACGCCGGCATGACGGTGGGGATCATCGACCCGTCCACGGGGGAGGAGCGCCAGGCCCAGCTCTTCGTGGCGGCGCTGGGTGCGTCGGGCTACACCTATGCCGAGGTCACCTGGACCCAGGGACTGGAAGACTGGATCACGTCCCACCAGAACTGCTTCTCCTGGATGGGTGGCTGTCCCGAGATTGTCGTGCCCGACAACCTGCGGTCCGCGGTGGTGAAGGCCCACCGGTACGAGCCCGACATCAACCCCACCTACCAGGAAATGGCGGAGCACCATGACCTGGCTGTGGTGCCTGCGCGCGTCCGGCGCCCGCGGGAGAAGGCTAAAGCGGAATTGAGCGTGCTTTTGGCAGAGCGCTGGATCCTCGCGGCCCTGCGCAACCGGCGGTTCTTCTCCCTGCGGGAGGTCAACATCGAGATCGGGCAGCTGCTGGAGAAACTCAACAACAAGCCGTTCCAGAAGCTCCCCGGCAGCCGCCGGGAACTCTTCGAGGAGCTCGACAGGCCGGCCCTGAAACCACTGCCCCGGGAGCCCTACGAGTTCGCCGAGTGGAAGAAGGTCCGCGTCCACAGCACGGACTATCACGTCGAGTTCGACAAGCACTGGTACTCCGTTCCCTGCGCACTCGTCGGGATCGAGATCGAACTCCGGGCCACCCGCAACACCATCGAATGCCTCCACAAGGGCCAGCGGGTCGCGAGCCACCGGCGCTCCTGGCTGCGGGGCAGGCACACCACTGCCTCGGAACACATGCCAGAGAAGCACCGCAAGGTGGGGGAATGGTCCCCGGAGCGCATCGTCGCATGGGCCGGAAAGGCTGGCCCCGACACCGCGGCGCTGGTGAAGAAGATGATGGCTTCGCGCCAACATCCCCAGCAGGCCTTCCGCGCCTGCCTCGGCATCATGCGCCTCGGCCAGTCCTACGGCAACGAGCGGCTCAACGCCGCCTGCAAACGGGCCCTGTACCTGAAGACCCTCAAGTACCGGAGCGTCGAGGCGATCCTCAAGAACGGACTCGACCGGAAAAAACCGGAGCCCGCCCAGGAGTCCATCCTTCCGGATGACCATGGGAATGTCCGTAACGCCAAAATCCTGACTATGCCGCGTCCGCGCCCGAATCCCCCGTCCCCGCTGATTCTCCGGCTCGCATTGTCGGCATAATACGATTGTCCAGAGGTCGCCTTGTGGTGCCTACTCATTCGCTTCACTTGAACAAGTAAGGAGCGAATAATGTCTCTCAATGAAACCAATGTCTGCGATGCGACGGAATATGGGTGCTGGCTTGAGCGTTGCCGTGAGGGCTTCATCCAACGTCTGAAGCGACGTGGCTACACCTCGGAAACGATCCGAGTTTATGGTCGATTGGTGCGCGCACTTTGCACGGCAGTAACCGATCGGCGGCTCGATATCAGGTCTCTGGGCGACACGACGACAGCCAAGCTCACCGAGCTTGCGCCATCGACCTTGGTGGCTCCCAGTAGCCAGCAGCTGTGGAAAACCACTGCAAACCGCTTCGTCGTATACCTCGCTGAAACCGGTGCAATCGATGAATCCGCCCTGAAGCGGACGAGGCAATACGGCAATGCAGCACATCTGCGTACCGAGTACCGCGATTGGCTATGTCATCAACGTGGGTTGAGCGGCACGACCGTCAGAAACTACCTGAAGGTGTTCGACGCCTTTATGCGTTTCCGTTATGGCGACGACAGGATTTGCCTCGATTCCATCACACAGGAAGACCTGGTGAATTTCCTGGCACCGAAAGCCGGCGATCCGAGAGTCTGTCCCGACCGCACCAAGGCATCCAGACTACGCAATCTACTGCGCTTTCTGTACTGGGATGGGAAGATCCGACTCAACCTTGCCGAGACCATATCGCGGACTGCGCAGCGCCATTCAAACAAGCCAAAAGTCCATCTCCGGCCGCAAGAGATTCAACGCATTATCGATGGTGTGCGGGGCGATACGGTGCTGGCGCGCCGCAATCGTGCGATGTTGCTTCTCACTGCACGAATGGGCCTTCGGGCGCGAGAAGTCGTTGCGATCCGCCTGGATGATATCCGCTGGTCCGTCGGAGATATCCTGATCCGGGGCAAGGGCCATCTCCATGATCCCATGCCATTGCCGGTCGATGTCGGCGAAGCACTGGTGGACTACATCCGCCACGGGCGACAAGGCAGTTCGCGTCACCTGTTCGTCACTGTTCGGGCGCCTTGGCGGCCCTTCGAAACGGGAGTGATTGTCTCAAACGTAGTGAAGAACGCGGTAGCGAAAGCCGGTTACAGCATGCCTTCGGGGCAACCCTGTGGCGCTTATCTTTTCCGTCACTCACTGGCCACCGCGCTGCTGCGTCAGGGGACACCCTTCCACGAGATTGGCGACGTTCTTCGTCATCGGCAAACTGCAACAACCATGATCTACGCCCGCTACGACATTGATGCATTGCGCTCAATTGTCCAGCCTTGGCCGACGGCGAAAGGAGGACGGGCATGACGACATTACGCGATTATCTTATCCGGTATCTCGATCATCGACAGCTGTTCCGTCATCCCCGTACGCCCGACGAGGCAATGGTTCTATGGCGCTTCGTAGAGTTTACCGATGGTGTGGGTGCAACACGGATTACAGCGAGGTTGTTCCTGCAATGGCGGGAAAGCAACAAAGCGGTGCGCGACGTCACCTGGAAGGCGTACCTGAGCCATGTGCGGGGCTTCGCGAAATGGCTCCAGGGAGTTGATCCGCGTAACGAAGTTCCGCCGGCGCATCTGGTTCGAACGAACCACAGACGACCGCAGCCTTACATCTACACGCCACCGGAGATCGTTCGAATCGTCCGTTATGCGGAGCAACTTCCTTCGCAGACCGGTCTGACCGCCTGGACATTCTCGACCCTGTTCGGGTTGATCGCGGTGACCGGCATGCGGCTCGGCGAGGCGTTGAACCTCGACGATTCCGATGTCGACCTCGACAATGCCGTGTTGAGGCTCACCAACACCAAGACTGGCGGGTTCCGTCTGCTGCCCGTGGCCACCTCAACCGGAGAACGGCTTGGTGCTTACCGCAACACCCGCCAACGGATCCTCGGAACCTCGAACGGACCATTCTTCCTGAACGAACAAGGCCGACGTCCAGTCGCCAACACCGCTCAAGAAGTGTTCGCCCATATCGGTCATGCCATCGGTCTTCGCCAGGTTCGTCCGGATGGTAAACGCGGTCACGGCCCCCGTATTCACGACCTCCGCCATACCATGGCCGTTCGGACCATCATCGGCTGGTATCGCCAGGGTCGCGATCCCAATCGCGAGATGATCAAGCTGTCGACATATCTGGGACACAGGCTTCCATCGAGTACGTACTGGTATATCGAGGCTGTGCCTGAACTGATGCACCTGGCGTGCGAGCGCGCAGAACAGACCCGCCTGCAGGGGGTTCGCCATGAACGATAACATTCTGGCCATCTGCGTCCAGCAGTTCTTCACCGACCATCTTGCGGGCCGTCTGCACGCCAGCACCCAGACGGTCTCAAGCTATCGCGACACGTTCCGTCTGCTGCTGAACTACGCTTCCGGCCGGCTCGGCCTGTGCCCCACGGACATGCGTCTCGAGGACCTTGATGCGACCCTGATCGGGGACTTCCTCGCATACCTGGAAACCGAGCGCGGCAACTGCGTCCGCAGCCGTAACACGCGTCTTGCGGCCATCCGGTCGTTCTTCAGGTTTACCTCCTTACAGGAACCGCAGTTCGTCCATCACTGTCAGCGGGTCCTGTCCATCCCGGTCAAGAAGTTCGAGAAGAGAACAGTCACCTATCTCAACCCGGAGGAAACGGCAGCGCTGTTGTCGGCGCCCGATACCACCACATGGCTCGGGCGGCGTGACCGCACGCTACTCGTTGTTGCACTGCAAACCGGCCTCAGGGTCTCGGAGCTCACTGGTCTGTCTCGCGGTGATGTCGTGCTCGGCACCGGGGCACACGTCCGGTGCATGGGGAAGGGTCGCAAGGAGCGACTGACGCCACTACGAAAAGACAGTGCCGATGCATTGGGTGTCTGGCTCAATGAACGGTCCGGCAACGACGGGGATCCCGTGTTTGTCAGCAACCGGGGAGGGTCGCTCAGCCGCGATGCGGTCGAACGGATAGTGCGCAAGTATGCCATCTCCGCGTCAGCAACACATCCGTCCCTGAAGGAGAAGCGCGTTACCCCCCATGTGCTACGTCACAGTGCGGCCATGTCCTTGTTGCAGTCTGGCGTCGATTGCGCCGTGATCGCCCTGTGGCTTGGTCATGAGTCCATCGAAACCACACAAATCTATCTGCACGCCGATCTCAAACTCAAGGAAAAAGCGATGGACCGAACCAAGCCTGCCGAAGTCCCATCCGGCCGATACAAACCGCCGGATGCGCTGATGGCCTTTCTCCAGGCACTTTGATTATGCCGACAATGCGAGCCGGAGAATCAGCGGGGACGGGGGATTCGGGCGCGGACGCGGCATAGTCAGGATTTTGGCGTTACGGACATTCCCATGGTCATCCGGAAGGATGGACTCCTGGGCGGGCTCCGGTTTTTTCCGGTCGAGTCCGTTCTTGAGGATCGCCTCGACGCTCCGGTACTTGAGGGTCTTCAGGTACAGGGCCCGTTTGCAGGCGGCGTTGAGCCGCTCGTTGCCGTAGGACTGGCCGAGGCGCATGATGCCGAGGCAGGCGCGGAAGGCCTGCTGGGGATGTTGGCGCGAAGCCATCATCTTCTTCACCAGCGCCGCGGTGTCAGGGCCAGCCTTTCCGGCCCATGCGACGATGCGCTCCGGGGACCATTCCCCCACCTTGCGGTGCTTCTCTGGCATGTGTTCCGAGGCAGTGGTGTGCCTGCCCCGCAGCCAGGAGCGCCGGTGGCTCGCGACCCGCTGGCCCTTGTGGAGGCATTCGATGGTGTTGCGGGTGGCCCGGAGTTCGATCTCGATCCCGACGAGTGCGCAGGGAACGGAGTACCAGTGCTTGTCGAACTCGACGTGATAGTCCGTGCTGTGGACGCGGACCTTCTTCCACTCGGCGAACTCGTAGGGCTCCCGGGGCAGTGGTTTCAGGGCCGGCCTGTCGATCTCCTCGAAGAGTTCCCGGCGGCTGCCGGGGAGCTTCTGGAACGGCTTGTTGTTGAGTTTCTCCAGCAGCTGCCCGATCTCGATGTTGACCTCCCGCAGGGAGAAGAACCGCCGGTTGCGCAGGGCCGCGAGGATCCAGCGCTCTGCCAAAAGCACGCTCAATTCCGCTTTAGCCTTCTCCCGCGGGCGCCGGACGCGCGCAGGCACCACAGCCAGGTCATGGTGCTCCGCCATTTCCTGGTAGGTGGGGTTGATGTCGGGCTCGTACCGGTGGGCCTTCACCACCGCGGACCGCAGGTTGTCGGGCACGACAATCTCGGGACAGCCACCCATCCAGGAGAAGCAGTTCTGGTGGGACGTGATCCAGTCTTCCAGTCCCTGGGTCCAGGTGACCTCGGCATAGGTGTAGCCCGACGCACCCAGCGCCGCCACGAAGAGCTGGGCCTGGCGCTCCTCCCCCGTGGACGGGTCGATGATCCCCACCGTCATGCCGGCGTAGTCCACGAACAGCTTCTCACCCGCCTTGTGGTCCTGCCGCATCACCAGATCCAGCTTGCCGGCCCACTTGCGGTAGTGCCGGCAGAACCAGGAATACTCGTATCCCTCGGGGTTCCCCTCCCGGTACTCGTCCCACAGCAGTTGCAGGGTCACGCCCTTGCGACGGAGCTCCTTGTGGATGTACACCCAGTCCGGGACCCCCCGCTTCCTGGCCAGCCGCCGGGGCTCCGGCGGTGGAAACAGGCGCCGCTCGAGATCGGCGTCGTTCAGATTATCCGGAAGTGGCCACGAAAGCCCCTCCTGGTCCAGCCGCAACAGATAGTTGCTGACCGTGGTGTGGCTGATCCTGCAGATCCTGCCGATTTCCCGGTTGCTCAACCCTTGCTGGTTCAGCCTCAGGATTTCCTTGATTTTTCGCATGGATAGACTCTTGTGTGGCATGGGCGCCTCCTCGTTGAAAAGGCGGGCACCATACCGGGTTGTCAATCATGCGTCGTTCGGCTCCGATGGGAGTGTATGCCTTGGTGAAAGTGGCAACTTTCACCGTGGAATGAGTGGCAACTTTGCCGTGGAATCGGTGGCAACTTTCAGCGTGGAATGGGTGGCAACTTTGCCGTGGAATACCCATCCGAATGACCGTCACGTCCTGGCGGCCGCGATTGTGGCCCAGGCGAGCCTCATCATCACCTGCAATCTCAGAGACTTTCCTCGCAGGAACCTAAAGATTCACGGGATCCGAGGCCCGACATCCAGACGAGTTCATAGGTAATCTGATCAACCTTGCCCCTGCGCGTGTTCATTCTGTCGTTGCCACTATCCGGGCCAGATTGCGGAATCCCCCCATTTCCCCCAGCGAATATATCGACACGCTTGAGCAGCACTCCTTGCCGAAGACCGCAGGATTGCTTCGGCCATTCAAGAATCAAATCTGAAACTGCACGGAAGATGACTCAGCCGTTTGAACCGGAACGGTCCCAATCGGTTTCGAACAACACCACCCGCACCCTTCCGGGGAGGTTGGGATTGAACAGGTGGTTGTGCCAGTAGGTGGCTTCGTATTCAACGGATCCCGGTTCGCAGTCACGAACGGCGCAGGCCAGGGTGAATTCCTGGGTTCCCTGGCTGAAATCAAGTGTGCATCTTTCCGCGGCCAGCAGGCGGCCGGCAAGGTCGCTGTCAAGGGAAAAGAGGGCGGTTATCCTGTCGTCGAATTCCGCCGGGACCTGGTAGTAATGTTCGCCAAGTAGGCCAAGCGCGTTTTCATAGACCGCCCTGGGGTCATTGCTTTTCTGCACCATGAAACGGAATTCGGCGGTGATCCTTTCCGGGTCCAGCTTGTACATCACGGTGTTGATCTGCCCCGCGGCCTCCCCGCCGAGCCGCACCGATGCCCGGGCCCCCTCAGGCGGCCTGCCGGCCTGCCGGCGCACCGCATACTGTCTCACCCGGCATTGCCAGCCAAGAAACCTAAGACAGAGTTCCGGTCGTTGGTCGTTCTTCATGGTCAAGCGTCCCTGACAGCCGCCAGGAGGGATTGATCATCCCAGAAATGACGGCGGAAGGCTTCCCCCCCGACCGACCGGCGGCGCCGGTCCCGCCATCCGGGTCCGCGACGTACCTGAAAAATCCGGCCGGTGTCGATCGTGCCACTCTCCCGGGTCCAAAGAAAAGGGCGTGGCATTCCCCTTCCGAATGCCACGCCAAGGCTCACACCAAAAAGAGCTAGAATTTGCGGTAGGCCCTCATCAGGTCGACCATGGGATGGCCGGGCGACATCTGGAACTTGATCAGCAGTTCCCGCGCGATCATGTCCCGATCCTGCTGGTTGTCGGGCAGCCGGATATCCTCCGGCACCTGGACCCAGCCGTTGATGTTGCGGTCGAACACCGCGGGCTTGCCCTCCTCGTACCCCATGTGCACGTCTTCCAGCCAGTTCAGGTCCTTCCAGCCCATGACTTCCATGTACTTGTGCAAAAACGGGGTGCAGCGGTCCATGTCCGGCACCAGGTTGACATCATAACGGTAGCCGATGTGCTGGCCGATCAGCTTCTCGCGCTCGGTGTCGACGCCGTCGCCTTCGATGTACTTGTCGATATCTTCGCTCATCGCTGCCTCCTAGAAACGGGTCAGGTCGGGACGCCCGACGGTATGCTGGGTACCCGCCAGGGGCACCTGGGCCAGTGCCGACGCCTCCATGGTCAGGGCCGCGAGATCCTCGGGTTCCAGGGAATGGATGTTGGTCTTGCCGCAGGCACGCGCCAGCATCTGCGCCTCGATGGTGAGGGTATGCAGGAAGTTGTATACCCGTTCCGCGGCCTCGTCCGGGTTCAGCCGGGCCCGCAGTTGCGGGTCCTGGGTCGCCACGCCGACCGGACAGCGGCCGGAGTGGCAGTGATAGCAGAAGCCCGCCTCCACGCCCATCTCCTTCTCGAAATCCGCTTCCGGGATCGCCTTGTTGCAGTTGAGCGCCATCATCGCGGAATGGCCGATGGCCACCGCGTCGGCCCCCAGGGCAAGCGCCTTGGCGACATCTCCGCCGTTGCGGATGCCGCCGGCGTAGACCAGCGAGATATCATCCGACTTGCCGACGTCCTCCAGGGCCCGGCGTGCCTGGCGGATGGCGGCGATTCCCGGCACGCCGGTTTCCTCGGTGGCGAGGTGGGGCCCGGCACCGGTGCCGCCTTCCATGCCATCGATGTAGATGGAATCCGGCCCGGTCTTGGCCGCCATGCGCACGTCGTCGTAGACCCGCGCGGCGCCGAGCTTGAGCTGGATGGGGATTTCGTGGTTGGTGGCCTCGCGGATCTCGTTGATCTTGAGCGCCAGGTCATCGGGGCCGAGCCAGTCGGGGTGGCGCGCCGGTGAACGCTGGTCGATGCCCGCGGGCAGCGAACGCATTTCGGCGACCTGGTCGGTGACCTTCTGGCCCATGAGGTGGCCGCCGAGGCCCACCTTGCAGCCCTGGCCGATGAAGAATTCCACCGTATCGGCAAGCCTGAGGTGATTCGGGTTGAAACCGTAGCGGGACTGGATGCACTGGTACAGCCATTTCTCGGAGTAGCGGCGCTCGTCCGGGATCATGCCGCCTTCGCCGGAGCAGGTGGCGGTGCCGGCCATCGTGGCGCCGCGCGCCAGGGCGGTCTTGGCCTCGTAGGACAGCGCGCCGAAGCTCATCCCCGTGATGTAGACGGGGATGTCGAGCACCAGGGGGCGCTTCGCCTTCGGGCCGATGACGGTCTGGGTCAGGCATTTCTCCCGGTAGCCCTCGATCACGAACCGGGTCAGGGTACCGGGCAGGAAGGTCAGGTCATCCCAGGTGGGAATTTTCTTGAACAGCGAAAATCCGCGCATCCGGTAGCGTCCCAGTTCGGACTTGATATGGATGTCGTCGATGACATTGGGCGGAAAGATGAAGCTCTTGCCCAGGCTGTTGACGTCTCGGTTGACTTTGGACATGTCTTGTTCCTCTCTATCTGTGGGCTAGAGAACCAGTTTCTTCTCGGAGGGTTCGAGGTTGTCGTAGTTCCAGAGCTGCTTACCGGCCACGAATTTCTTCATGTTCCCGATACCGCACTCCGGCTCCAGGCCATACATGCCGAGCTTGGTGGCAAGCCACTTGACATCCAGTTCGGTCAGTTCCCCGGGCACGCAGTCAACGCCAAGGTCCTCCACGTCGCCACCCACGTAGATGGTGCCGTCATACATGGAGTCCCCGAGGTTCTTGCCGGCGTCGCCGCAGATCACCATACGTCCGCGCTGCATCATGAAGCCGGAGAAGGCGCCGGTGCGGCCGCCGACGATGATGGTGCCGCCCTTCTGGTCGATCCCGGTACGGGAGCCGACATCGCCCTTGCAGACGAGGTCCCCGCCGCGAATCGCGGCCCCGAAGGTGGAGCCGCCGTTGCCCTCGATGACCACGGTGCCCGCCATCATGTTCTCGGCGCAGGACCAGCCCACCCGGCCGGTGATGTGCACGTTGGGTCCGTCGATCAGTCCGCAGCCGAAATACCCGAGGCTGCCCTCGTAGGTGATGTTCGCCCGGTTGAGTATGCCCACGCCCACGCCATGGCGGGCCCTGGGATTCTTCACCGTGATGGAGCCGATACCACTTTCGAGAAGTTCGCGGATCCTGAGATTGATGTCCGTGGACTCCATGTCCGCGGCGTCGAATTCCGCCTGCTCGCCGAAGTCGACCTCGTGGGCCCAGGGATAGGTGAAATTCTCCTGCGCGCTGGCATCGAAAAACCGTTGCTGCGTGCGGCCCGAGAGCTGCTCGGTGTGCAGCCCCATGTCATGGGACTTGTGTTCTACGCTTGCCATACTCTCACCTCGCCTTCATAGGGATCCCAGGTTTCGATCTCGTTTGGAAAAATACTCCGGATGGCAACTTCCTCGGATGCCAGGCCCACGAAATCGTCGCTTTCGTACAGGACCATTGGCTTTGCCGCCATGACATCCTTGGCCATGCCAAGGGCGTCGCTGGTGGCCACGAGATAGGTGAAGACGCCGTCCAGTTCATCCACCGAACGGAGCATCGCGCTTTCCAGGTCGTCACCGGAATCCATGCGGTCCGCCACATAGACCGCGATCAGCTCGGAGTCGCAGTTGGACATGAAGCGATGCCCCTTGCGTTCCATGGCGCGACGGTACGTCCAGTAGTTGGTGAGCTGGCCGTTGTGCACCACCGACACGTCGTTGAACGGATAGGCCCAGTAGGGATGGGCGGAGCGGATATCGACGTCGGACTCCGTGGCCATCCGGGTATGGCCGATGGCGTGGGTGCCCTGGAAGCCGGTCAGCGAGTACTGGCCGGACACCTCGGCCGCATCGCCCAGGTCCTTGATGAGTTCAAGTCCCTTGCCGATGGAAAGGATCTCGGCGCCGTCGATGTCCTCGACGAAGTCCGCCAGCTTGCGCATGTCGCCGCTGTAACTGAACGTGTAGCGGTGGGCGTACTCGGTGGACGTTTCCTCGGAGACGATTTTCGCGCCGAGCTTGTCCAGGCGGTCATTGACCTTGTTCTTGCGGTCGATGACCGCCTGGTGAATGTCGAACCCGTGCTTCATGTCCTCCTGCTCGGCGACCTTGAAGCGCATCACGTATTGGTCCTCGGCAGGGACGCCGTAGAGCGCGAAGCCGGTGGAATCGGGACCGCGATGCTTCAACGACTGCAGCATCGCGGTCATTTCCGACCCGACATCGGCGTTCTTGCCCCGGTGTATGAGTCCAGCTATTCCGCACATGTGTGGTTTCCTCGAAGATTGTCAGGTTGAAAGGGTCCGGGCCGCCCCGCCGGATGCGCCGCATCCGAGGGGCAGACCGGGTACCCGCCCCTCAGGGCAGGCAGTCCATGTAGGTTTCGATGTCCCAGTTGGTCACGGTGTGATTGAACCTCTCCCACTCGTCGTTCTTGTAGTGGTGGTACACCTTGTACATCTCGTCCGGCATCGATGAGCGGATGACATCGTCCTTCGCCAGGCGGTCCAGCGCCTCGCCGAGATTCATCGGCAGCCGCTTGACCTGCTTGCCGGCCTCCATGGCTTCGTAGATGTTGCGTTCCTCGGGCTCACCCGGGTCGATGTTCCGGCTGATGCCGTCGTCGAAGGCCCTCAGCAGCGCCGCTCCCATGAGATACGGGTTCACCATGGAGTCCACGGAGCGGTATTCGAAGCGCCCGGGCGCGGACACGCGTAGCGCGCAGGTTCGGTTCTGGTAGCCCCAGTCCGCGAACACGGGCGCCCAGAAACCGGTATCCCAGAGGCGGCGGTAGGAATTCACCGTGGAAGAGCCGATGGAGGTCAGGGCGCCGAGATGCTCGATCACGCCGCCGATGGACTGCAGGCCCACCGGACCCGGCTTAACGGGATCGATCTTCGGATCCGGCATGAAGTGGTTCTTGCCGTCCACCCGATAGGTGAACGCGCCCTCCATTCCCGGGAGGTCCTTGTGGTGCAGCCGGTTCACCACGTCCCTGCCGCCGGACCACAGGGACAGGTTGTGGTGGCAGCCGGAAGCGGACACGCCCATGAACGGCTTGGACATGAAGCAGGCATGGAGCCCCAGTTCCCGGGCCACCTGGGCGCAGACCTGGCGGTAGGTGGTCAGCCGGTCCGAGTTGCGCAGGACATCGTCGAACATGATGTTGAGCTCAAGCTGCCCCGGGGCGTCCTCGTGGTCGCCCTGGATCATGTCGAGACCCATGGCCTGGCTGTACTCGATGGCCTTGATGAACGCGGGACGCAGTTCCTCGAACTGGTCGATGTGGTAGCAGTTGGGCTTGGTGACCCCGCCGCTGATGTTGCCTTCCGCGTTCTTTTTCAGCCACATCATCTCCGGCTCGGTGCCGGCCCTTAAGTGCATGTTGTGCTTGGCCTGGAACTCGTCGTGGATGATGCGGAGGTTTCCGCGGCAGTCCGAAGTCAGGTGCCCGCCCGGATTGACCCGTTCCTCCCGGTTGCGGAAGCAGGTGCAGAACACCCGTGCCACCCGCTTGTCCCACGGGAGCTGGACGAAGGTCTCCGGATCCGGAATGCCCACAAGTTCGGATGCCTCCGGCCCGTAACCGATGTAGTTGCTGTGGCGGTCGATGAACAGGTTCGCCGTCGAGCCGTAGACGAGCTGGAAGCCGCGCTCGGCGGTGCGCTCCCAATGGTCCGCCGGTATGCCCTTGCCGACAATGCGGCCGGTGACAGAGATGAACTGGTAGTAGATATAGGTGATGCCGAGCTTGTTGATCTTCTGACGGACTTTCTTCACCAGGTCCGCGCGCCCGGGAGCGTTGACGTGACGCTCAAGGTCGGTGGAAGTTTGCACACGGGTGGTTCTGCGCTTGGTGGTGGTTTTCTTCTTCGTGGACTTCTTTTTGGTGGTGGCCATAAAACTTCTCCATCTTTAAGGTGTAGGTCTAGTGTTTAACGAAACGCGATGATTTCACAATTCCGGTGTCGTATGTAAGACAGTCAACTCCTCGTGACAGGCGAAAACCGAATGGTATATTTTTGGTCCAGAATGTCGGGAACCAATTTCCGACTCAGGACGACATGCAGGGCTGCCTATCACTACGTGGATATATTTAGCCCAAATCCAGGGGGTTTGCAATACCTCATTAGATGATATATGATCTTTTTTGTAGACCATTATTGAACCGCCCGCCGATTGGCCCATGGAACAACCCCTTCAGGTCAGCACCGGTTCCGCCGGCGTTTTCAACCGCATCCGGGAATCCATCATTTCCGGTCAGTACGGTTACAACGAACGCCTGCCTTCGGAGCGGGACCTGGCCGACCGCTTCAAGGCGGCCAGGGGCACCATCCGTACCGCTCTGGAACAGCTGGAACAGGCAAACCTGGTGCGGCGCAAGTTCGGCAGCGGCACGTTCGTTACCTATCGCGGTGATGCCGAACGGGAGGACATCGCGGAAGAGACCAGTCCGCTGGAACTGATCGAGACCCGCATGGCCATCGAGCCCCATATCGTGCGGCTGGTCATCCTGAATGCGAGCAACCGGGACCTGAACCGGCTGGAGGAAGTGCTGAAGCTGGCCGAGGGGACGGAAAACGATCCCAACGCGTTTTCCATGGCCGACGAGGCCTTTCACATGACCCTGGCGAGCTGCTGCCAAAATCCGCTGCTGAAATGGATCTACCGGCTGATCAATGACATCCGGTCACACAACCAGTGGAGCGCACGCAAGGATCACGTGCTGACGCCGGACCGCATCCGTTTCTACAACGAGGATCATTGGCGTCTCATGGTCGCCATCCGGCGGCGCGACCAGAACCACGCTGCGGATATCATCATTTCCCACCTCAAACAGGCCCACCGGGACCTTCTCGGACAGGATTGACGGGGCTTCTTCCCCGGCATCCACCCTCCGCACCTTCGCAACCGCACGGTCCAGTTACTTTCTTACGGACTGCGGAGCCTGTCAGCTTTTCCCGGAATTCCTCCATCAGGATGGATCGGGGTAATTCGCTGCCGCAGTCAGCTACAACTGCAGGAGCAGCATCCAGGAAGATAATCCGGAAAGATTCCAACCGTGACGCCAACATGTCTTGTTACTATCCTAGAATTGGGACACCTGGTGGGTGTCGACCCGCACGACGGCGTGCGGGAATATGAACGAGAAATAGCACCGGTCGTACACCACGATGACGCCCTCCTCTAGGGCATGCAACTGACCAATCGCGGCGTTTCGCTCGCCAGGCCTACGAAAGCGTCAAGGCACTGATGGGCGACCGGCCGCAGGCGTCCACGTTTGGTGAACCTGGCGAAACAGCCCCGGTCCAGTTCGACGAAGCTGTCGGAGACCATGACCAGCGCCCCCGAATCAATGTGGTGGTCGATGAAGTGGCGCCAGCCGAGCGCGAGGCCCTGCCCGGCGATGACCGCCTCAAGCAGGTAGACGTAGTCCTCGATACCGGTATACCGGGGCAGCGGCGCCGGATACCCGGCGGACTCGAACCAGTCATGCCAGGTCGCCCAGCTTGGCGCGGCCCGCGCAAGCCGGAGAAACGGCATCGAACTCCACTCCGCAACGGGACGGCCCAGGATCTGCGTGTGGGTTGCTGCGAAGCCGGGCGAGCAAACAGGCGTGATGGCCTCGTTGAAAACCGCCACCATGTCCTCGGATGCGTCGGAGTTCTTTTCGAAGATGAGCATCAGGTCGACTTCGCTGTCGTCCATGCGGTCGAGCATGTCGTAGTCGAGCGTGAGGATGCGCAGGCAGATGTCCTCGCCGAGCGCCCGGCGCAGGGCTTCGAAGCGAGGCATCACGAACAGGTGCGAGGTCCCATGACCGCAGGCGACGACCACCCGCTGACCCTCCGGGATGCTCGAAGCCGTGATCACGCCCGCGGTGATGCGATCCAAACCGATGGCGACGGAGCGATGGAATATCTCTCCCGCCTGCGTGAGCCTGATGATACGGTTGTCGCGTTCGAACAGCCGGACCGAGAGCCGGCGCTCCAAGTCGGCAATGGTGCGGCTGACCGCCGGCTGCGTGGTGTGGCACTCCTCCGCGGCGGCGCTGAAGCTCAGGTGCCGGACGGCGCTCTCGAAAATGCGCAGGGCGCGCATCGAGGGCAGCGGAACATGGTAGGGAACAGACACGGCAAACTACGGAGTATCAAAGCGCCTGGGCGACGCCTTTGATTTGAACCTGATAATCCCTTCGATCAGGCGTTCCAGTCTGGACGCAATCGCGAAACGAAACCCGGTGTCCGGGAAACCTTTCCTTCACCCGGATCAGCTTCTTGCGTTGATTGTTGGGTAAATACGTCATGTTCGTGAGTGGGTCAAAGGATCATGTTGTGCTGGGGTCATCGCTATGGCCGCTGTGCGCCGAAGGATCCGTCCAGTCTCGTGGTAATACGTCTCGCGGTAATACCACTGCCGATGATTTTGTCGATGGTCAGGTTCCTGAACCAGCCCGCGGCGCCGGTCGGAGCCTGCCCGGTCGGCCCGAGGAAATACCCTCCCCAATCGCAGCTGGCGTTGCCGCAATCCCTGTTGGCGAAGCTGCGACCCGAACTGTCGTAATCGGCGGAGAACGACAATGGATCACTGAGGATGGATAATGGATTTTCTCCTTCAAGGAAAAGCCTCTCGGTGTCATTCATTCCGGTCATGCGTCCTTCTACCCGCCCATCAGTCCCGAAAGTCGCTGTCAGGCTGACCTGCGCTTCGAAAAACCCATGGGTCGTTGTCAGATCCGATATCTGGTATGCGCCCATGGCGTCGCCGGTGTAGGTCGCTTCCCCGACCAGACTCTTGACATCGCCGGCATAGGGCATGCTCCCGTAGTAGAACGGCTCGAAGCCATTGTCCAGGTCCATGTTGGTGAAGCTGTCACCCAAGCTGTCGTAGGATGTGGACGGGTTCCTGCTCCAGTACCCGTAGGCGATGTAGTCCTCGTCGTTGGGCTCAACAATGTCAATGTCCGTGATCACGCGGAAACGCTCGGTTGCGGTGGCTGCGTTTGCGTTCAGTTTCGTTGCCGTGCCAGTCCAATCACCACTGCCGGCACCGCCCCGGAAATGCTTGAACCCGTCGTCTGTCCAGGGGGTGCCGCCCTTATTGACCGAAAATGCGGCAAGACCGTCTTTGTGGGAGATACCGACCGTCACTCCACCGGCCGAGAGGCCGGGCCGTTTCGTCGAACTTGCCGGACCGGAACGCGGCCCGCCGGACGCGGCCGGTGCTCCCCCTCCCTGGCCGGGAGGCTGAATCGCTCCGTCAGGCTCCTGTTCATTCATCGAGCCACCCCCGGGCATTTGCTGGGAGCCGTCGCCCGGCATCTCTTCCATCTGTTCCTTCTGTTCGCCGCTCCCGGGATTGTTTCCGCCTCCACCGCCGCATGCTGCCAACAGCAGTCCGAGAGCAGATACGATGACAGTTGTCGCTGGATTTATTGTTTTCATTTAGTTTCCGATGATGGTTGCGAAAATGGTTTGTGTCTGGAGTGGTCTTCGGGATCTCCCGGGGCTCCGCCCGATCACGGCTGGGGCTTCGTGCAGCACGCACGTTGGGTTCAGCGGGTCCCGGCATCTCCATCAGGAGATTGGGGTCTGTGGTCGCGATGAACATCAAACTGGAGATATTCTGAATCGCCGTGAGGCCGGCGCCAGTCGTCCGGCGCGAAAGCATTGTCTGCACCCGAGCGGCATCTCAGACCATGACCTCCGACGTGAATTTAGTAAAACCAGCATGTTCCGCTCGGGTTTCGCTGGTTCCTGAAGGGTGAATCCCATCTGCCAATTCCTCTCTGGGGTTCAGCGGATCACATTGTGCTGCGGCCCGAACGGGAAGTGCGTGATGTTTTCGGACCCGCCCTCGGTGACGATCAGGATATCGTGTTCCCGATAACCGCCCGCACCCTCCATGCCCTCGGGCAGGGTGATCATCGGTTCGATCGATACCACCATTCCCGGCTCGAGTACGGTTTCGATGTCCTCGCGCAACTCAAGCCCCGCCTCCCTGCCGTAGTAGTGCGAAAGGGAACCGAAGGAATGCCCGTAACCGAAGGTGCGATACTGCAACAGGCCGTAATGCAGGAACACTTCATTCAGCTCGGCGGCAATCTCGCAGCATCGTATCCCCGGACGTACCAGTTCCAGTCCCTTGCGATGTACTTCACAGTTGATTTCCCAGAGTTCCAGTTGGCGATCCGTCGCATGGTCAAAAAACAGGGTGCGCTCAAGTGCCTGGTAGTAGCCCGAAATCATCGAGAAGCAGTTTAGACTCAGGATGTCCCCTTTCTCGATGCGCCTGGTCGTTACCGGGTTATGCGCCCCGTCAGTGTTGATCCCGGACTGGAACCAGGTCCAGGTATCCATCAACTCGGTGTGCGGGTAGGTTATTGCGATCGCACGCACCATTGCACGGGTTGAATGCAGGGCCACTTCGTATTCAGGCACGCCCTCGGCAATGGCCTCCACACAGGCTGCACCACCGATGTCCGAGATTCGTGCTCCCTGACGGATCAGCGCATGCTCTTCCGGAGACTTGATCATGCGCAGCTCCATCGTCGGTACGCCGATATCGACGAATTCGGCATCCGGCAGAAATCCGGCCAGCTTTTCACGACGTTCCAGCGTCAGGTGATCAAATTCAATGTCGACCCGGACCTTGCCCTGGACAAGTTTTTTCAGCGCCCGGAAAAAGTTGTCCCGTTGCCAGTCGGTGTAGACGATGTTGTCCGCAAGACTCTGGCGCCAGGGTTGGCCGCCGTCGATATTGGCGCTGACCGTGGTATGTCCATCATGCGTCACCACCAGACCGTATGGGCGGCCAAAAGAGCAATAGACGAAGTCGGCGTAATAGTTGATGTTGTGTATCGAAGTGAACAGCACCGCATCCAGGTTTGCCTCTGCCATGTGGGCACGAAGCTTTGCCACCCTGTTGTCCATTTCCATGGCGGAAAACGTCGGCTTGTCCTTGACGCCATTCTCGAAGTTGATGGTTTGGGGTCTCTTTGTGTTGATCATGATTGTTTTCAGTCAGCTATCGGATAAGTGAAATTGCCATGGGCATAGCCGTATCATTCGCCTCACTTGTCAGCAGAGTCCGGCTTTGCCAGGCAGTAAACCGTGTCAGCATCCCAGTGCAGGTAAAGCTCCTTGCTGTGAGTCAGTTCCAGCGACTCGGTCTCGCGCTGTTGTTTCTGTACCCTGATTTCGTCTCCGCTTTCTGTTTCGAAGTACAGGGTCGCTACGGAACCGACGAATTCCTCGCCGATGAATGCTGCACGAAAACAGTTGTCGGCCCAGTTCGGTTCGGCCGAAACTTCGACCAGGTCGGCGCCGATGACTAAATCCACCCGGGTTCCGGGACGAATTGAATTGTTGTTCCTGAACAATGTCCTGATGCAGCCAAGGGCGGTATCGCACTCAAGCATCCCTGCTTCGTGTGACGATACGGTCGCTTCGATGATGTTGTTGGTTCCGACGAATTCGGCGACGAAGCGGTTGGCCGGGGCGCGATAGATTTCCCGCGGCGTACCGACCTGTTCGATGGAGCCCTCATTCATGATGACGATGCGGTCGGCCATTGCAAACGCTTCCGACTGGCTGTGGGTCACGTAGACAAACGTGATGCCGAGTTCCTTCTGCAGCCTGATCAGCACCGTTTGCATTCGCACCACCAGGTTGGCGTCAAGCGCGCTCAGGGGTTCGTCAAGCAACAGTACAGGCGGTTCGGTGACCAGCGCCCGGGCCAGCGCCACACGCTGACGCTGGCCGCCCGACAATTGCCCTATGTCACGCTCGGCGAACTGCCCGATCTCCAGGCGCTCCAACCATCTGTTCGCACGCTCGGCACGCTCCGCCTTGGGAAAGCCGCGCATTTTCAGGCCGAATTCGACATTCTGCCGGACGTTCAGGAAAGGGAACAGCGCCAGGGACTGCCAGACCATCGGGGTCTCCCTTTCGTGGGGTCTGAACTCGTTGATGCGAACACCATTCAGGCGAATTTCGCCTTCACTCGGCGCTTCGAGCCCGGCCAACATACGTAGCGTCGTGGTCTTGCCGCAGCCGCTCGGACCCATGATTGCCAGGAATTCGCCAGACCTGATTTCCAGGTTTATGGGATTGACCGCCACCTGGTTGCCGAATCGCTTGGCAACGTTTTCCAGAACGAATTGCGAGTCGCCCATTTCCTCTGCGCTCACAATCGGGTGGGGGTGGTTTTCGCGGAAAACAGCAGTTGTGCAACGACAACAAGTGTCATCGTGACCGCAAATACGAAAGTGCCGATCGCATTGATTCTCGGATCAACATTCCCTTGCAGAATTTCAAGAATCATGACCGGTACGGTCTTGTTGAGACCCGACACAAACCAGGCGATCATGAACTCGTCGAAGGAAACCGCCATCGTCAGGCACAGCGCTGAAATGATCGACGGCAGCGTGAACGGAATGACGACATTCCTCATCGCCGCCCATTCGCTGGCTCCGAGGTTCCACGCGGCCGACTCAAGATCCCTGTCCATCTGCTGCAGGCGCAGGCGGATCACCGCCATCGCGAAGGGGGCGCACAGCACGGTATGCGCAAAAATGATCGACCCGACCCGGCCCGAAATTCCGATCTTCGAAAACCAGGCCAACATCGCCAGCGCCAGGATGATCAACGGTATCGTCGGTGGCAACAATGCCAGCGCGAGGTAGGCGCCCTTGAACCGAAACTGGTACCGAAAGTCCGTGTAGGCTGTGCAGAATCCAATGAAAGTCGCGAGGACGGATGAGGTCATGGCAACCAGCAGGCTGGTTCTGATCGCCTCCCAGGTATCCGGGTCGTTGTACACCAGGTCGTACCAGTGCCAGGTGAATCCACCCAACGGCAGTGATGGAAAACGGTCCGAATTGAACGAGAAGACCATACTGGTCGCGATCGGCGCGAACACGAACAGAAATATCAATGCCAGGTAGACCCGCAGAGACCAGGTGATGAGACTGTTCCTTCTCATGGCTGTCTCTTCCTGTAGGCGTACCTGATCGCACTGTATGCAATCACCATCAGTGTCGCCATCATCGTCACCGCAACCACGGCCGCACGCGGCCATTGCTGGCCTGACTTTGTTGTGTCGGTGATCAGGATCGTAAGCGTGGGCGGCTTCGAACCTCCGAGATAGTACGGACTGACAAAATCGCCGAAGCTCAGGATAAAGCAGAACAGTGCACCGACAATCAGGCCGACTTTCGCTGCCGGCACAATCACGGATATGATCGTGCGCAGGTGCTTGGCTCCGAGGTTTTGCGCGGCCTCGATCAGACTGCGGTCGATATTCGCCATGGAAAGCGTCTGCAGGATGACCACGAGCGGCAAGGTCAGCGCCATGTATCCCACGATGGTGGCAAACACCGTGTTCAGCATCGTGAAGGGACCCAGTCCGAGGTACCCGAGAACGCTGTTTGCGATCCCGGATTCCGCCAGGAGCACGTACCAGGAAAATATGCGCACCAGATAACTGGTGAAATACGGAATGATCAGAAGAAATATGGCCCAGCGACGGATGTTGTCCGACACCATGAAAGCGAGGGCATAAGAGGCGGGAAACGCCAGGACAGTGGCACAAATCGTGGCCAGCGCCGCCAGGCCCAGCGACAGGGCGTAGCTATCCCAGAAATAGTCCCGGGATAACATTTTCGTCCAGTTGACGAGTTCGAAGGCCTCCACCATGCGATAGTTCTTCACCAGGAAAAACGACATCGCGATCATGAAAACCAACGGCGCAACAAAAAAAAGCGTCTGCCAGACTAGGACTGGCAAACGCCAAACCACTTCATAGAAACCCTTATTGTTCTTATGCTTCATCCTGGCGCGGCACTTACGCTTTCTGCACTGGGACAGGCCGGAGCGCGACTATCCGGATCAAGCAGTCACGCAACGGGGTAGCGGGCAGGCTCGCATGCGAGCCTTGCATGGAGCATCGCCCGCCCCCCGGTCATCCCCTGACAGGGAATCGTGGCCAAAACCTCATGCGTTCTTGTACTCCGACCAGAAGTCGTTCCAGTCTTCCAGGCTTTGCTGGCGTGGAATGTCGCGGTAGTGGATACGGCCCTCCTCAATCAGCGTCACCGGATTGTTCGGGGCACCGGGCACCTGTCCGGTCCGTTCGGCCTCCGCCATGTTCGCCTTGCGAAGTTCGGCCTGTCCCGCATTGGTCACACAGAACGCCGGATAGGCCGCCATTTCGGCCGAGCGCACCTGACCGTACGGTGACAGCATGTACTGTATGAATTGGTTGGCGATATCGGCCCGTTTCGAATCCTTGCCGATACAGTAGGATTCGGTCCACTGGATGCCTCCTTCCTTCGGCACCACTGAGGTCACCGGCGCCCCATCCTTTTCGAGAACGCCGGTTATCCAGTCGCCGATGCCGCACATGGCGAGCATTTCACCGTTCTTGAGCGAGTTGAATGTGCCCCCGTAGTCGAAGAATCCGCCGACCTGGGGCCGCAAGCTCATCGTGGTCTTCATCACTTCGTCCCAGGCGGCGGCGTCGAGGTCGAATGGACTCTGGCTGTTGCCGTTATACAGACTCATCATGCCAAGCGTCGGCAGGTGCCAGTCGAAATGGCCGACCTTCCCTGTCAGTTTCGAATTCCAGAAGCACCGATAGCTTGATGCCTCGTCCTCGCTGATTGCGTCGCGGTTGTAGGCAACGCCGAGGTGACCGAAACGCACCATCACGGAATAAAGGTTGCCGTCCCGCCAATGGCCGGGAAAGTTCCTGAAGTCGTCGTGAATGAAATCATCGAACGGATAGTCATCTGGATTGAGCTTCTCGATGAAGCCGGCCTCGTTCAACTGCTGGACAAACTCGCTGTCCGACAGGATGATGTCATAGGTCCCGGGCGGTGACTGGGCGATCAGCGCCAGCATGTTGTCGCCGCCGGCATAGTACTTCGGCTTGAACTTGACGTTGTGCATGGCCTCGAACTCAGACACCACATCCGGCTCGCCGTGGCCGTACCAGGCAAGCAGGTTGATTTCGGTCGGGTCCGCCCACGCCTTGCGCGACGTCAGGATGGCCGGAAAGGCCATGGCGGAGGCCACGCCACCGGACAGCACAACGAAATCCCTTCGGGATATCGACTCAGATTTGCGTTTGTTGCTCATATTAATTGCCTCTTTCTTGAAGGGGTATGAATGGCCCGTTTCTTACGCCACACCTGTTTCCAGGGTAGAGACTGCAGGGCTTGATTGAAACTTGTCCCGGACCGCATTCGCGATTCCGTCGACGCATACGTCCATCAGGATTTCTCCTTTTTCGCGGCTGGCATTCCTGGCTGAGGACAGCGTGCCTGACGGCGGCGTCAGCTCGGGGTTTACCGGGAACATGTCGTAGGGCGGAAACTCGGCCGGTGCATGGTCAATGACCTTGCTCATGTCCACAAGGTGCGGATACAGGTACAGCATCAACGAAGTCTCGAGCACGCCGCCGTGCTCCAGGTCCCATCCGGTAAAGCCGTCCGGATAGAGCTTTTCGATGGTGATGTCACCCACGAAATCCCAGTACGACAGGATCATGACGTTGATGTCGTCGACTCCGTCCCAGCCGAGCTCCCGGATTGCCAGGTCGATGCCTTCGACCACGAACATCGAGTTTTCGTAGTGCCCGTTCATCATGACAATCCGGCGTGCACCATGGCGGGCGAATTCCTTGATCACATCCCGAATAGTCTGGGTCAGCGTAATGCCGTCGAGACTGGTGGTGCCCGGAAGATGGTTTCCGCCGCCAGACTGTTGCTGCGACTTGTAACCGTAGGTTATCGGTGGAGCTACCATTGCGTTGTCGAGATGACAGCATACCTGTCTGGCGATCGCCTGGGGTATCAGGACATCGGGATTCATCGACATGTGCGGCCCGTGCTGCTCAAGTGCGCCGATCGGCAAGAAGATCACCGAGTCCGGTGCGGTTACCATCTCTTGATAGGTCTGCCAGTCGAGTTCGGCCAATGCCGTCATTTCTGTTCCGATGCGGGCTGGATGTGGACAGTCGCTAGTATGTTCCCGCCTGCCGCAGGAAAGAAAACGATTAATTCTGGAGCCAGACAACAGTTTTTCTGTGATCTTGGCCAAAACCGCTGATTATTTGAGGATTACATAGGTAATTCGTCGATCTTGAGAATTGAAAATATATTGATAACTATCTGAATATAATGGATTATGTTCCGTGAATTCATGGAAACGGATTGCCGGATCCGGTATCAATCACGATCCACTTCCTGAAGTTTCAGCCCGCTGGATGCGCCCTGGACAACCCGCCTTCACGGATACCCGCGACCTCTTCCGCCACCGCCGGGAAAACATGCTGGATCAGCGCCATGAACTGTTTCGGCTTGCCGGAATCATGGACAGGGAGCGATTCGACGAGACCTTCGGTGCGCTGTACTGCCCTGGCAATGCCATCCGTCTGATTGTGGAGCTGGAATATCTCAAGCATGTGCACGATCTGTCGGAAGAGGCTGTGGTGGCGCGCTGGGTGGGGAATCCCTACTGGCAGTACTTTTTCGGGGAGAAGTATTTCCAGCACCGCCCGTCCATTGACCCGAGCAGTCTGACGCGGTATCGCCGGCGCATCGGGGCATCCGGCCGCGAGGAGATCCTGAAGGCGAAGATCTAAGCGGGTCTTGGGACCGGCACGGTGATGCCCCGGGAGCTGCGGCGGGTGACGGTGGATACGACGGTACAGGACAAGGCGGTGGCATTCCCGACGGACCGCGTCACGTCCCTCGCCCCGGCGAGTCGGCATTCCCGGTATGCAGTGGCATCGTACCCGTACACAGGAGCTGCGGCCCATCGGTACACGATGCTTGCCACGCGTGGGCATTAATAGTCGATTTTATGGAAATGACATCATAAACCTGAATGTCCACACACACATTTAACACATTGATTTGTAAAATTCTCTGGAATTGCGTGTGTTACCATCTGATGAGGCGAAACGGTCCCTGCACCCATGACGCAGTTGAAGCCGCTCAGCTTTCCAGCGATCTCAAAGGTGTGCAGCGTCCGTGTCGAAGGAAGCGTACATTCTGCGAACGTACCTTAGCCGGGTAGTTCGGCGTGAAGGTGAGCATTTCGACCACGAACCGGAGCGGATTTGTCCTCGCCGGGATGGCCTTGGTGGGAAATCCTTATGACGAAGGGGAGGCATCGGTTAACCTGTATGGCCAGTGGCGGAGCGTGGTGGCGTGGAGGGTGACCGGATGAACGTGCTGCTGTGATTTTCCGGTTACAACCTGTGGCTGATCCTTCGTCGGCTGAGGTTTTTTCTTTGGATATTGGGCCTTGGTTGTGGCGTCCATGGCATCCGTGACATCAGGCAATGTCCGGAATGGTTAGGGCGATGGAAACACCGGCATACGGACATGGTGGTGTTCAACCACTGGTTCTAGTGTCCGCCTGAGAACGGGGTTTTCAGGGTCGACTAAATTAAACGGGAGCCCGTCAAGGATTTTTCTTGTGGTCAGCCAGATTACCCTTCGCCATTTGCGCTATTTTATCGCCACAGCGGAATGCGGCAAGATTCAGGACGCGGCTGAAAAGGTGTATATGAGCCCTTCAGCGGTCGCCAATGCGATCAAGAATCTCGAGGACATTCTTGGCGTCAAGCTGTTCGAACGTCACCGCACCGGAGTCTATCTGACCTATGACGGGCACCGTTTTCTAGATGATGCCCGTTCCATTCTGCGCCTGCTCAACGATTCGATCTTCGAGTTCCAGAACAAGACCACCCAAGTTTCAGGAGAACTGGTACTGGGGGCATCTGTAGCGGTAATCGGTTATTTCCTTTCGGTGCCGTTGAGCCAGTTCGAAAGAATCTACCCCAATGTCAACGTTCGACTTGTCGAAAACACCCGCAGTGATCTAGAACGGCAATTGCGCAGCGGAGAAATCGATATCGCCTTCATCATCACATCTAATATCAGCATCTCAGAGGGGCTGGAAGTTCACACACTGTTTCGCTCCGAGCGCACTGTCTGGTGTGCCGAGGGGCATCGATTTTCATCCCTCCCCAAAGTTTCCCTGGAGGAGATCGAAAAAGAGAGATACATCATGCTCTCACTGGACGAGGCCGAGACCAATATCATCCAGATCTGGCAACGTTACGAGCGCAAACCCAACATCCGGCTGAAAACCCAGTCGGTTGAGGCGGTGCGCAGTTTCATTGCGCGAGAGCAGGGCGTCACCATTCTGTCCAACCTGCTCTACCGTCCCTGGTCACTGGATGGAACCCGGATTATCTCCAAACCCATCGCAGAAACGGTACCTACGATGAACCTTGGTATCGTATGGCGCAGAGACAGGGTTCCCACACCGCAGTCACATTGTTTCATCGAATTCATGAAGCGTACATTGAGCGAGAAAGCCGAGTCCCCTGGGGCCGTCTGAAAAGCCGTTGACAGCCGTGTGGGAATCTGAAGTCCCGCATTAGCCCGGAAATTTCAGTGCGCCATTCCACGGCGCACCGCAATATCCGGGGTAGTGAGAAGTTCTAGAATGCCCGCTTCCCGTAGACCAGATCGGGAAGAAACGTGACCCATTCGGAGAAGAACACGAGGATGAAGATCATGGCGACATAGGGGATCAGCAATGGCAGTACACCCAGTGATATCTGCTCGATCGAAACATTGCTGATGCGGGCCGCGACGAACAGGTTCACCCCGATCGGCGGTGTCAGGAATCCGAGTTCGCAGGTCATGACGGTGAAGATACCGAACAAAACCGGGTCTACACCCAGACTGGTGACAAGTGGAAGAAAGACGGCGGTGAAAATGATGATCTGCGGAATGCTTTCCAGCCACATGCCGACGATGATGTAGAACACGCCGATCAGGAGCAGGACCAGCCATGGGTAGGCCTTCAGGCCCGCGAACAGGGCGAGGATCGACTGCGGAACATCGTAGAGGGTGACAAGCTGCCCGAACGCCTTGGTAGAACCGAGAATGAACAGCACGGTCCCGATCACGATGGCGGTGAACCTGCAAGCTTCAAACACCTTCATCCAGGTGAGGCCCCGATAGATGAACAGGCCGACGAACAGGCCGTAGAATACCGCCACACCCGCCGCTTCGGAGGGCGTGAAGATCCCCGTGTAGATTCCACCGAGTATCAGAACCGGTGCGAACACCGCCCACTTCCCGTCCCACAGCGCTTCGAGAAGCGGTCTCCACCGGAACCCTTCACCAACGCCGCCATAGCCCTTGCGCGACGCGACGATGAACGTGACCAACATCAGCAGCAGACCCAGGGCAATCCCCGGAAGGATGCCGGCAAGAAACAGCCGTGGAATGGATTCATCGGACACCAGGGCGTAAATGATCAGCAGGTTACTGGGAGGGATCATGCTGCCGAGCGCCCCGGCGGCGGCGGCAATCGCACCGGCGACCCGGGGCTTGTAGTTCTCTTCGATCATGGCCGGAATGGTAATCGACCCGATGGCGGCCGTGGTCGCAGGACCGGACCCGGACAGGGCGGCGAAGAACATGCAGGCGACGACCGTCATCAGCCCCAGACCGCCCTTGTAGGCGCCGACGAGCCTGTGGGCGATGGAGATCAGTTTTTCCGACATGCCACCATATTCCATCAACTGCCCGGCCAGCACGAACAACGGTATCGTTACCAGGGGAAATGGCTCGAACGCAGTCCAGGCCGACTGCGCCATCAACGTGAGCGGAATGTCCGCGATCAGGATGCCGGCAACGGTCGCGATTCCGGCAGCAAAGGGAATCGGGACCCCGATGGCCATGGTGAGAACAAAGATCCCCGCCATGATCAGGGGACCGTTCATAACGGAAGGTCCTTCCAGCCGGACCGACCCCAGCGCCAGTAGACCTGCACCATCCTAAAGGCCATCAGGGCGAATCCGGCCGGGATGAGTATCTGAACCCATCTCTGCTCGATGCCGAGGCCCGGGGTAATGTAGGTCACTTCAAACAGGAGTTGCGTAAACAGAATGGATTGATGGACCATGAACCAGACAAAGCCGAACCACAGGGCGTCGGCAACGACGACGCATGCGATCTGCATCGGTCGTGGCAATGACCTGATGAGCAACGTTATGCGTATGTGCGCCCGTTCACGAACCCCCAGCGAAGCGCCGAGATAGATCGCGAAGATCATGCCGAACACGGCGGTTTCCTCGGCCCAGGCACTGGCAGAAGAGAACACGAACCGCAGGATCACCTGGATCATCACGCTGCATGCGACCACCGACAAACTGATGGTGCACAGGACGTCCTCAAAATACTTGTCGAGCTTGGAAAGCAATTCGGTATCTGGTTATGGGTGGAGGCGATTCACGAATGCAGGGTGATGCCCATACTCCTTGCCGGTCTGGTCCCGGACAATCCGGCGGCCGGGCGGGGAATTCTCCGCAGCGGGCGGCGAATTCCGCCTGGTCGGGGCAATACCGGGAATCACCGGGCAGTAACGGCAGTACCGGATCCCGCGCGACGAAACCCTGCAGCGCTGCCGGGAGGCGTCGTACACGCCCATGGACTCCAGCCTGCCAGGCGGACGGACGCCTTCCCCGGGCCGGAGAATGCAGAACGGTCACGCATTCACGGCCGCGATTACCGGCCGGCCCGGCGCAACACCAGACCGCGCCCGGCTCATGCTCCGGACCGTACCGTACATGCCTTTCATGCCATTCCTTGATGGACCCGCCTCAAGGGCCGATGACCATGCTTCCGACAGTGGCCAACGGGCCCTGTCAGGACAGGCCCTGATCCCGTTCCATCTTGCACCGCAAGGGAGAAGCGGGACAGGAACAACTATTCTGCAGCTGCCCGAATTGCGGCAAGCAGTTTCTTGAAGTCATCACCCTTCTCGGCGGCATAACGGTCCTGCACGCGCTGGCCCGCAGCGATGAAATCGGACTTGTCGACTTCGGTTGCCTTCATGCCGCCCTGACCCTCGGTGGTCAGGAAGGTCCGGATCTCGGAAATCTGCCTGGACATTTCCTCTTTGTGGAAGACGCCCGCGTCGCGGGAAGCCTTCAACACCGCCGCCTTTTGGGCATCGTCAAGCTTGCCCATGATGCGTGGGCTGGCGAACAGGGGTGACATGTACGAGAAATGCTCAAGTTGTGTGAAATAGGGCATGATCTCGTAAAACTTCTGCGACTTGATGAAGGAAGTGCCGTTGTCGCCACCGTCAACAGTCCCAGTTTGCAGCGCTGTGGGCGTGTCGGCCCAGGCAAGCGGGATCGGCGCCGCTCCGAACTCCCTGAACGTGTCGATCATGACCTGATTCTTCGGCACCCGAACCTTCAGGCCCTTCATGTCCGCCATGGTCCTGATCGGCTGACGGGAATTGTAGAAGTCACGGTCCCCGACAAAGCCGTATGTCAGGAGGTGCACCCTGGTCGCGGCCTGGAGCTGTTCGGCAAAGTCACGCCCCACGTCGCCCTCAAGCACCTTGTAGGCATGTTCCTTGCTCTGGAAAACGTAAGGAAGGACAAATGCGTCCATCAACGGGAAGTGCGGCGACACATTGTTGCCGGTGATGATATACATGTCGACGGTGCCGAGCTGCATCGCCTTGAAAGCCTCGTCTTCCGTCAGGAGTTGCGCGCAGCAGCGCACCTTCACGTCAATACTGCCATCTGAATATTGCTCGGCCAGTTCCTCGAATTTGTCGGCGAGTACGCCGTAGCTGCTGGTTTCAGCAGCCGCGTAGCCAAGATTGATCGTCACATCGGCCGCACTGGCCGTTCCGACTCCAAAGACCATGGCGGCCAGCGCCACGATCGCGGAAACCGATTTGCGAGCGGTCACACTGCATCTCTTCCTCCTGGATTCGTCAGGGAACCTCAAACAGCCCGCCCTTTCCTCCGGTTTGGCAAAATGTCTCATGTCATGGAAACTCAGGCGTGCTCCAAAATCACGCAATGGAAGGAAATTATGATCAATCATCGCTTTGCACCTTTTCAGTTGGTTGAAGGTCAATGGTTTGGGACTGATTCAGAAAATGCGCAGGACTGGGCTTTCGGATCTGGATTGAACCCATGAAGTTGAACACCCTGTCATTGCTTTTCCGGTACAGGCTGGGTGCGGACAGGTACAAGCATATTCCCGCCCAATACAGGAAACAAAACGATTAATTCTGGAACCAGACAACAGTTTTTTTGCGATCTTGGCGTAAACCGCTCCCGACTTTGCTGGAAGAATTTCCGAACAAATTGATGTCGAAGGACAATATTTTCCGGCTAGCCCGGAATCGCACAAGCGATGCAAAGACAAGGCGCAAGCCGGTATAGGGGCAACAACAAGGTTTCCAACGCCCGTATTCCCTCCGTGATTCCCTTCCAAGGGGCTGTTTCCCGGATTTCGGACGCACCTCCCCCCACCTCCGTTTTTTGTCAACGTGCCGGGGCAGCACTCCATCACCATCAGGACGTGTCCAGACAACTGTTCATCCGTACGCATCGGTGCGGCGCGCCCTGTCCCCATGGCCGGGGTTCTACCAGCGCACCCCGGCCCGCAGCACGACGGCATGCGCCGGCGCCGTTCCGGACGAATCGCCGGCCGGCTCGCTGCGGGCCGCGTCGAGGCTCAGGGCGAACGAACCCCCGCCCGCCCGGGCCAGCCGCCAGCCGAGACGGTACTCCCGGCCGCCCCCGTCCGCGAGGGCGAAGCCGAAGTTCGGCGTACCCGTGAACCGGTCCCCGAAGGCGGGCAGCCCGTAGCCGATCTCGCCCTCCAGGCGGCTCTCCGGCTCGAACTCGGTTCCGTTCGGCGCCAGACCCCCCGCGTCCCGCACCGACCACAGACGGTCCACGCCGCTTCCCGGCGTCCCGTACGTCGGGGCGAGACTGAACGACAGGCCGCGCCCGCGTTCCCCGGGGGCGAGGCGCAGCGCGCCCGACGCGCCCCACTCCTCGTACTCCGAGTCCTCGTGCGCAACCAGTGCGCGTACATTCGCCTCCAGGCCGAGGCCCGTCTCTGGATTGGCGTACGAGATGCGACCGCCGAGTTCCACGCCCGTCCCCGTCTCCGCGTCCCCGCCGTCATGGCGAATACCCAGCTCCAGGCCCGGCGTCAGCACGCCGCCGCCGGCCATGTCGAACGCCCGGCTGCCCTCCAGGACGAGCCGCATCCGGCTCGCGTCCGTCTTCGTATTGCCCTCGTCCGAGACCGCCTCGGATTCCGTCTGTACAAGGAACGCGTCCGCCCTCAGCGCAAGATCCATCCCGCCAGCTTCTCCGGACTGCATGAGCGTCCCCCGGCCGCCTACCGCCGCCATGCGCAGCGACAGGTCGCTCCGGGTGATCCGCACCGGCTGGTTCGTGGCGGCGTTGGCCTTCTGGACAATGGTCATGTCACCCGTGCCGAGGCCCGCCATGCCCCAGGCCGATATCCGGTCGTTCAGGTCCACCCGCGCATAGGGACCGCCCGTGGTCATCGTGCTCTCGATTTCCCCCGAATCCACCCCGGGCTGGTCGAACGTCCCCTCGCCCTCGCTCACCGACAGTGCGATGCCCGCAAGTACGCGGCCCCACTGGGCATCGGTGCCGAGAATCCCCGTGGTCACCTCGCCGTCGATGCGGACATTGCCCCCGTCCGCCGGCGCCTCCCCGTCGAAGCCCCCTGTCGTCACCCGGCCCCAGGCCGTCATGCCCGAACCGGTCCCCCCGCCGTTTCCGGAGTCACCGGCGAGATGGAAGGAACTGCCGAGCAGGATCTCACGGCCCGTGATCGATCGCACGGAGGTTCTGTCAAGAGTCGGGGACACATGTATTCCAAGACCTGTATCCGGCCAGCCATCCTCCCCGGGCACCTGTCCCTCCGGGACTCCCAGAACCCGCGCCATCGAGACCATCGTCCGGTCGAACCACGCCTCGTCGTCCATTTGGGTGAGGTCGAGGTTCTGGCCCCCTACCGTCACCTGGGCTCCCGTCATCGGGTTCGCAAGCCGATCCGAGACTGCACCCGTCACATGGTCTGCCACCGTGCGCCCGAAGCGCGACAGCCACATCGTCTGCAGCGGATCGGAGTTCTCGATGGTCCCTGTCGCCTCGCCGTCTCCGATCGCCGCGCCATTGGCGTTCGTCAGCTTCAGCGTGAATGTTTCCTTGCCCTCGTCCAGCGCGTCGTCCAGGATCGCCACGCTTACTGCCTTCGTGCGCACCCCCGCGGCAAAGGTCAGCATGCCGGAGACCGCCGTGTAGTCCTCGCCCGCCGTAGCCGTGCCGTCGCGCGTCTGGTACTTCACCGTTACCACGCCCGGCGCGGCGCGGCTCAGGCTGACCGGAAACACCACTGCCGGGTCGGTACCCTCGCTGGCGCGTGCGTCCGCCACGGAGAGCAGCACAGGCCCTTGCACCGTTGCGCTCACCGTGTTCGAGAGCTTCCTCCCCGCCTCGGTGCACACCGCGCCGGACGCCGCGCAGTCGGTCGCAGCCGGCAACCGCACCACCACGTCCGCGTACGAGTCCGGCTGCACCGAGATGTTCCAGCGCTGGTTCTGCCCCCGCGCGACGCGCTTCGCGAACCGTACCCGCCCGTTGGTCACCTCGAACGCCTCGTCGCGCAGCAGCTTGTAGCGAAGCCGTCCCGGGAAATTCTCGCTGAAGCGGAGTTCGAACGTGAACAGGCCCTTCCCGGCGTGCCCGGCCGGCATGCCGACGAACGCCGCCGTCAGCGGCGGGACCGCCGGTGGCGGCGTAAGCCGCCAGTCCACCTTGTGCCTCGGGTCGTGGCCGAGACCCACGTGCGCCAGCACCGCGTCCGTCCCCGTCGCCGAGCGGATCGTGCCGCCATTGAGTTCCAGCGTGTCCGCCAGTACCGCGATGCCCGGCGGGGAGGTGTTCGGTTCCGCCACCGTGTAGGCGAAGGTCAGCGCCGACGTCCCCGAGCCGCCCTCGTAGGCCGCCCGGAACGTGCCCCAGCGCGGATCCATCCGGATCTTCAGCCGCGGTCTGCCGCCCGCTGTGTCCACGCTCACCTTCTCGCTGAAGGTGACCCGCACCCGGATCGTCTCGCCATGCGCGTAGGTGGCGTCGCCGCCCGGGTCGGAGACCACCGCGACTCCGGTCACCGCGACCGCCGCTGGCGGGGTCTTCAGGCCGAAGCGCAGAAAGTAGTCCGTCGCCCCGTCCTCCAGCGCCTCTACACGGACGTAATACGTCCCGGGCTCGATTACCTGGTTCAGCCACTCAATGTACACCTGGTCCTTGGCCGGGTCCGACGGCGGGCCGGCGATCCCCACCACCTCGCCGTCCGCATCCTCCAGCACCACCTTGAGCTCCACGCTCTGACCCCGCACCCCGAGGCCCAGTCGATAGCGCCCGTCTATGGTGAAGCTGTAATAGTCCACCGCGTCGCCATTCGCCCGGTCCAGCGACTTGCCCCGGAAGAACTGTCGCCCCCGGTCCGGCGACTGCGCCCCCAGCGACACCGCGCCCGCGCGCACCGAGTCCGCGTCGGCGGGCGCCAGCGTACGCTGCCCCTGCGGATGCCCGAGCGCCACCACCATCCCGCCGCCCACGCTCCGGATCGATCCGTCGCCGGGTTTCAGAGTGTTACTGACCAGAACGGCGCGGGACCACGGCCCGTCGTCCTCGCTGAGGGTGTAGCGGAAGGTCAGCCTATCCGATCCCGAGCCGCCAGCGTAGGTTGCCCGCTTGACTGCGTCATCCAGCACGAGCCTGACCGAGGGTGTGCCCTTGACCGTAACCGGCTCGGCGAAGGTGAGCGTCACCGTCACCCCGTCATCCGTCTCCCAGCGCCCGTCCGGCTCGTCCGCAATCGCAACCCCCGTGACGCCCGGCGCGGATCCGAATCCGAGCAGCGCCGGTGTCCCGTCCGCCGCGGCCACGATGGCCCCGCCGTTGAGCCTGAGACCCGCCGCGGCCACCCGCACCGTGTCCGGGCTGCCGGCCGTCTCAACTGCCTGGTACGCGAACACCAGTTGCGCCGTGTCCGAGCCCGAGGCGTAATCCGCGTGCCGGATGGTTCCGTCCGCGATCAGCGCCAGCGTCGGCGTGCCCGCGGTTTGCTCGACCTTGACGGGCGCGCTGAACGTCACCGTCGCCTCGACCGTCTTGCTCTCGGCACCCGGGACGACCCCGACGGATCGCACCGCTGGCGCCGGCGCAGGTATCTCATTCCTCGCTGGCACATCAGAGAAGTCCTCCACCTCCCTGCCAGCCAAGTCGCGCAAGTGCGGAAGGGTCTCCAGCCGTGCGTAGCTCACCGTCACCGTATCACCGGGCTGCACCGCCTGGGCAAGCCTCACCGTCGCAGTCGTACCCGCGATGCCCACCCGGCCCGTGCCTGCAATGGCCTGCACCGGTTCGCCGCCCCGCGCGGCACGCACTTTGAAGGCGCTCCCCACCGGCGCCGGCGACGAAGCCAGGGGCCGGGCGAAGGTCATGGTGAGCGTATCCCTGTTCACCTTTGGCTGCACCGCCGCCATCCCTGAGGGCATCTCGCTCGCTGCACACATCACCCCGGCGTCTTCGCCGTGGTTGCAGTTGTGCCACCCCTGGCGGCCGCTGGGGCAATCGACCAGCCGGGCTTCGCCCCCCGTGCACATTACGTCGTCGCGGAAAATCGGGCCGCTGCCCCGTCCGAAATGGGCCCCAGAGAGCGCCAGTCCGCCATGGTGACCCAACTGGCGGCACACCACCGCAGCGTCCGCATTGTCCCATTTATCGTCGCACACCGTGCCCCACTGCCCGTTGAGGAACAACTCCACCCGTCCCTCCATGGCCGAGTTCCCTCCCGCAAGACGCACACTCCCAGGCGTCCTCTCGTCCGTGAGATCCGTCACCGTCATCGTCACCCCCAGGGTGCCCCTGCCGCCCTGCCCGTCGGTCGCCTCCACGGTCACTTCGTAGATGTTGTCGCCGTTCGCGTCCGTCGGAGCCTCGTAGTCCGGAGCAGTGCGCAGGGCCAACTGTGTCCCGGTCAGCATGAAGTCGTCCGCATCCGGTCCGCCCGCGATGGCGAACGTGATCGGGTCGCCATCCGCGTCGCTCGCCGCGAGCGTAATTTCCAAACTCAGGTTCTCGACCACGCTGTGCGCCGCCCGAGTGGTGAATACCGGCGCGTCATTGACTTCGTTGTCGTCCGTCACGGTCACCTGCAGGGCGAGGCTGTCCGCCACGACTCCCCCCTCGGAAACCTCCACGGTCACCTCGTAGATGTTGTCGCCGTTCGCGTCCGACGGAGCCTCGTAGTCCGGGGCCGTGACGAACGCGAGTTGCGCCCCGGTCAGCGAAAACAGTTCCCTGTCCGCTCCCCCCGCAATGGTGAACGTCACCGGGTCGCTGTCCGGATCAGGGGCCTCCAATGTAACGCCCACTGTGGTGTTCTCGACCACGCTCTGCACCGCCTGCATCGTGAATGCCGGCGGGCTGTTCGTCGTGCTGCACATCACCCCGGCGTCTTCCCCGTGGTTGCAGTTGTGCCACCCCTGGCGGCCGCTGGGGCAATCGACCAGCCGGGCTTCGGCACCCGTGCACATGACGTCATCGCGGAAGATCGGGCCGCTGCCCCGCCCGAAATGGGCCCCCAAGAAAGCCCGGCCGCCCTGGTGCCCCAGTTGCCGGCACACCACCGCAGCGTCCTTGTTGTCCCAATCGTCGTCGCACACCGTGCCCCACTGCCCGTCGAGGAACAGCTCCACCCGTCCCTCCAGGGCCGAACTCCCTCCCACCAGACGCACGTTACCCGACGCCGGCCCGGGTGCAACTTCCGTCACCACGGTCACCCGCATGGCGAGGCTGTCCGCCACCACTCCCCCCTCGGAGACTTCCACGGTCACCTCGTAGATGTTGTCGCCGTTCGCGTCTGACGGAGCCTCGTAGTCCGGGGCCGTGACGAACGCGAGTTGCGCCCCGGTCAGCGAAAACAGTTCCCTGTCCGCTCCCCCCGCAATGGTGAACGTCACCGGGTCGCTGTCCGGGTCAGGAGCCTCCAGCGTAACTACCGCCGTCGTGTCCTCGGCCACGCTCTGCGCCGCCTGTGTGGTGAATGCCGGCGGACCGTTCGTCGTACTGCACAACACCCCGGCGTCTTCCCCGTGGTTGCAGTTGTGCCGCCCTATCCGGGGGCTGGGGCAATCCACCAGCCGGTCTTCGGTCCCCGTGCACATGACATCATCGAGGTGGATCGGACCGCTGCCCCGCCCGAAGTGGGCCCCCAAGAAAGCCCGGCCGCCCTGGTGCCCCAGTTGCCGGCACACCACCGCAGCGTCCTTGTTGTCCCAATCGTCGTCGCACACCGTGCCCCACTGCCCGTCGAGGAACAGCTCCACCCGTCCCTCCAGGGCCGAACTCCCTCCCGCCAGACGCACGCTCCCCGACGCCGTCGGGTCCGTTTCACCGCCGTAGGCCGACGGCGCGACCGCCAACGGCAGCAGCACCAACACGGCCAACACCGCCGTCAGTATGCGGAGGCGCGAAAGGAAACCTGGACAGGAAGGAAAGAACCCGACTCTCGCCGAGTGGTGTAGGCCGGAAGTCGGGCTGTGTGTCATGATCGAGCCCCCTTGTATATGGTGGCGTTGTTCTGAGTTATGACGACCTATCCAGCCTGTAAACGCGAGGGCCGTTCACTTCGCTGGCGCAACGACATATATGATTGCGGGGATTCTACGTACTAATATATTAATTGTGCGTGTAGATATGCAGTATCTTGATGTCATTTCCATTAAAACGATCTATTTCCCCCATACTCTGAGAAAAACTGCTTATGACATGGAAAGGCCAACACCATCAGGACATTCACGGGAGAATGGCGGTCCCTGTAAATTCACCCGTCAGGTGTACATGGGCAAGCAACGGAACCGGGGCTGGAATAACAGGGGGAAAGAACCGAAGGAGCTGTCCTCAGAATGTGGCATTCGGATTCGCAGCCCCGTTCCTGGCGACCTTCGGTTGCGCATCGGTACTGGCGCAAACCGCCTGGCAACTCAGACGCTTCGAACTTCTTCGCGGGCAGGATGCGATAACGGGCCAAGGACGCATGTGATCGCAACCCTGCCCGGTCCGGTCTTGCAATCCAGAAATCACCGGACTTCGTCCGCGAATGCGCGCGCCAGGCCTTGACCCTACAGTCTATAGAGACCTTAGCTGTCTCTTTGCGCGATATCGATCATTCTTGCGGCGCAGGCTCCTTGGCCAGCATTCGACTGAAATCCCCGATGAGGTCGTCTATATGCTCGATTCCCGCGGAAATGCGGATCAGGTTCTCCGGGGTCGAGGTCACGTCCCCTTCACTCGATTTCCGATGCTCCAGCACGCTCTCCACGCCCCCCAGGGAGGTGGCGCGCTTGAACACCGATGCCCTGCAGGCCACGGCGACGGCCTCCGGCCGCCCCCCGGGCACCAGGATGGACAGCATGCCGCCAAAGCCGCCCGACATCTGACGGCAGGCGGTCTCATGCCCGGGGTCCCGGGGCAGCCCCGGATAGAACACCTGCTCCACGCCCGGATGCTCCGCCAGCCAGCCGGCGAGGACGAGGGCATTGGCGCTCTGCTGACGGACCCGCAGATACAGGGTGCGCAGTCCGCGCAGCAGCAGCCAGGCCTCCATGCTTCCCAGCATGGACCCGGCCAGCAGACGGTGACGGCGGATGCGCTGCCAGTACGCGGAGTCGGCTGCAGCCACCAGCAGTCCGGCCAGCACGTCGGAATGGCCGTTCAGGTATTTCGTGGCCGAATGGCAGACGAAATCGGCGCCGAACTCGATGGGACGCGTCAGCACGGGCGTGGCGCAGGTGGAGTCCACGGCCACCCGGATGCCCCGGGCATGCGCGATGGCCGAGACCGCGGCAATGTCCGTCACGGTCCATACCGGGTTGGCAGGCGTCTCCAGCCATACCAGGCGGGTGACGCCCGGCCTGATCATCCCCGCAAACCGCTCAAGGTCACCTGCGGGAAAGAGGTCGTACCCGATTCCCCTGGCTTCGGCGAACTCCGCCAGCCAACTGAGCACCCCGTGGTAGATGGTGTCCGACACCAGCACGTGGTCGCCGGCCTCCAGGGCATGGAACGGGGCGGTGCAGGCGGCCAGACCCGAGGAAAAGCTGATCGCATCGTAACCGCCCTCGAGGTCGCGGATCACCTGCTCCACCTGTTCCTGGGTGGCGCCATGATCGCGGATGTAGGACCGGTCGTCCGGCAGGGAATAGTCATCCCGGCGGGCGAACGTGGTGGACATGTGCACGGGGGGCACCAGCGCACCGCTCACGGGGTCCTCGAGCCCCAGCGCCTGGGCCGCCAGTGTTTCCGGGGCCTTATCGGCGGTCATGGGCCCTCCGCCGAAACACCCGCACGCCTTCCGGGATAGTCATCAGCCATCTTCGGGAAATTACCAGTCTTTTCGGTCCCCGGGGCGGCAGTGCAAGTCTGCCGTCGGGGAGCAGCAGGGAACCCGGCGGCGCACGACCTGTCCGGTATGTCCGGGCCGGTGGAGCACGGCCGTCATGCCAGGAGCATTCGGCCGGTTTGACTCCCCCGGTATTCTATTCTACAACGAAATCCGCCGGTCTCCTCCCGCGAACCGGTAAAATACCGGGTTGCCCGGCAAGCCGATTGATGACTGAAGCCGATCACATGTCCGAATCCCCCCCCGCAGACGCCGGCGGCACTTCCCGGCAGGCATTTCATGACGCCATCTACCAGGACCTGGATGCCAAGCTGAGGAAATCGCCCGGGAACGGCAGTGCCGCCGAGGCCCATGGACTGCTGAGCGCCCTGGCCTGCCTGGGAGTCGGGTCGGCATCGGTCCGCGGCAAGGCACGGCTGCTGCATCTGGACGGGGAAGAGCATCTGGAGATCCTGGACAGCCTGTATGCCATGGTCTGCCGCGACCTCAGGGACGACGGCTTCGGCTTCCAGTTGCTGCTGCCCGGTGAGCAAAGCCCGGTGCATGACCGCGTCGAGGCGGTGTCCGACTGGTGCCAGGGTTTCGTGCTCGGGATCTATCATGCCGATGGCCGACTGCCCGGCGCCGCCGGCCCAGAAGTGCGCGAGGCCGTGGACGACATCCGCGAAATCGGTCATCTCGAGACCGGGCCCGAAGATCCCGAGGGCAGTGAGCGCGCCCTGACGGAGATCGTGGAGTTTCTCCGCGTTGCCGTGCAACTGGTTCACGACGACCTGCAGTCCGGCAAGGCTTTCACCATGGAATCAACCCAACTCAACTGAACTTCGCACCCGATATGGATCCATCCGTTTTCCAGAAACGCCGCCAGGACCTCATGTGCCAGATGGGAGACGGGATCGCCGTCCTGCCCACTGCTCCGCACCAGCCCCGCAACGGCGATGTGCTGTTTCCGTTCCGGGCAGACAGCGATTTCTTCTATCTCACGCAGTTTCCGGAACCGGAGGCCGCCATGGTGCTCGCGCCGGGAAGGCCGGAAGGCGAGTTCATCCTGTTCTGCCGCGAGAAGGACCCGAAAAAGGAAATCTGGGACGGCCGGCGCGAGGGGGTCGAGGGCGCGGCCGCCAATTTCGGTGCCGACCAGGCCTTCCCCATCGACGAACTGGAGGCCACCCTGCCTTCCCTGATGGAAAACAAGGACAGGGTGTTCACCGTGGTGGGGCGGTACCCGGAATTCGACAGTGAAATCATCCACGGCCTGAGCCAGATCCGGAACCGGCAGCGCTCCGGCGTGCACGCTCCGGGAGAGATCGTGGACCTCAGCCACCTGCTCCACGAGATGCGGCTGATCAAGCGCAAGGAGGAACTCCACCTGATGCGCCGGGCGGCCGGCATCACCGCAAGGGCCCATATCCGGGCCATGCAGACCACCTCGCCCGGGCTTTACGAATACCAGGTGCAGGCGGAACTTGAATGTGAATTCAGGCTGGGCGGCAGCCAGTGGCCCGCCTATCCCTCCATCGTGGCCGGGGGCGCCAACGCCTGCATCCTCCACTACACCGAGAACAGCTGCCGGCTCCAGGACGGGGACCTGCTGCTGATCGACGCCGGCGCGGAATTCGACTGCTACGCCGCAGACATCACCCGCACCTTCCCGGTCAACGGCCGGTTCAGCGGGGAGCAGCGCGCCGTCTACGAAGTGGTCCTGGCCGCCCAGGCGGCCGCCATCGCGGCGGTGGTCCCGGAAAGGCCCATCATCGAATATCACGACGCAGCGGTGCAGGTCCTGACCGAGGGCCTGGTGGACCTGGGACTCCTCACCGGCGATCCTGCCGAACTCATCGGGAGCCAGGCATACAAGCGTTTTTACATGCACCGCACCGGCCACTGGCTGGGCATGGACGTGCATGACGTGGGCGACTACAAGATCGATGATCAGTGGCGGCTGCTGGAACCCGGCATGGTGCTCACGGTGGAACCCGGCCTGTATATTCCCGCCGCCGGGGATATCCCGCAGCGCTGGCACAATATCGGCATTCGCATCGAGGACGACATCCTGGTCACCCGGGCAGGGCACGAGAACCTGACCGAGAAGGCCCCCAAGGCAGCCGACGACATCGAACACCTGATGTCAGGCTGACCCGGCGCCGGCCCATGTCCACCCCACAGGAATTCGATCTCGTCGTTGTCGGCGGCGGCCTGGCCGGCGCCAGCCTCGCGGTGGCCCTGCGCGGGTCCGGCCTGCGCATCGCGGTGGTGGAACGCTGGCCCCTGGAGCACGACAAACAGCCCAGCTACGACGATCGCACGGTCGCACTGACCTGGAGCGCCCGGCGCATCTATGAGGGCATCGGAGTCTGGTCCGCAATCTCACGCGAGGCGGAACCCATCCGCGACATCCATGTATCCGACCAGGGCGGATTCGGCATGACCCACCTGTCGCACCGCCATGCGGGTACCCCGGCGCTCGGATATGTCGTGCCGACCCGGGTCCTTGGCGGGGCCTTGCTGGCATCCATGGAATCCGCCGACAGCGTCACCCTGTACTGCCCGGCCAGGGCCACGGAACTCAGGGCCACGGGAGACCGGGGCCACCTGGCACTGGAGCAGGACGGGCAGACCGTCAACCTGTCGGCGCCCCTGGTCGTGGTTGCCGACGGCGGCCGTTCGGGTCTGGCGGGCGGGGAGGACAGCCATCCGAAACCCTATCCGCAGCAGGCGCTGCTCAGCATCGTCACCACGGACAGGCCCCATCACGGGCGGGCCTGGGAGCGGTTCACCGGCGAGGGCCCCCTTGCAATGCTGCCGCTCGGCGGGAACCGGCTCGCGGTCGTATGGACATCGATGCCGGAAAATCTGGAAAACCGGCAGGCCATGGACGACGACGGGTTCGTGCTGCATCTCCAGCGCACCTTCGGCGACCGGGCCGGTAACCTGGAAAGACCCTCTGCGCGGAAGGCGTACCCGCTGCACCGCAGCCACCTGCGGCATCCCGCCCGGGACCGCCGCGTGGTGCTGGGCAATGCCGCGCACACGGTGCATCCGGTTGCCGGGCAGGGTTTCAACCTCGGACTGCGGGACGTGGCCGTGCTCGCGGAACTGGTATTCCGCGCCCGCCTGGCCGGGCGGGACATCGGCTCCGATTCCTTGCTGCAGGAATACAACGATCTCAGGCGGCGCGATACGTTCATGGTGCGGCAATTCACCCATAGCATGGTCACGCTGTTCTGCGCCGACCTGCCCGGGGCGCGGCTTGCGCGCAATCTCGGCCTCAAGGGCATCGAACTGTTTCCGCCGGCAAAGCGGTTTCTGCTCCGCCGCACCATGGGTCTGGCGGGACCCCTGGGCCTGCTGGCGAGGGGGCTGCCCCTGGACTGCCTTGCCGTCGGCGGCGGGGATTATGCCGGGCCCCCGGAAAACGGGGCGGCGGGCCCGTGAAGACCGCCGATGTCACCGTTGTCGGGGGCGGCATGGTCGGTCTTGCCTGCGCCTGCCTGCTTGCCCGAGAAGGGTTCGAAGTCATCGTTGCGGACGCCGGCCCGGCGGCGTCCTGGAATCCTGCGGACATACCGGGCCGCGTCAGCGCCCTGAACCTTGCCACAAGACATCTTCTCGAGCATGTCGGCGTATGGGACGCCATCCTGGGGGGTCGTGCCACGCCCTACCGGGCGATGTCGGTGTGGGACAGCGACAGCGGCGCCAGAATCCGTTTCGACGCCGCGGAGGAAGGCGTCCCGGCACTGGGGTACATCGTCGAAAACGCCCTGGTGACCGTCGCCATGCTGGAACGCCTGCGCCAGAACTATCGCGTCGGCATCCGCCACGAGGTCCTGATTGACGACATGGAGCTCGCGGACGGCGATGCCGACGGGGTCGTCAGGCTCCGCCTCCGGGGCGGAGAGACCGTCGCCAGCCGGCTGGTCGTCGCCGCGGACGGCGCCAGGTCCACCCTGCGCGCGCTTGCGGGCATCGGTGCGGACGAGCAGGACTTCCACCAGGACGCCGTGGTGGCGACCCTCGAGACTTCGCGTCCGCACGGGCAGACCGCCTACCAGGTGTTCACGCCCCGGGGGCCGATCGCCATGCTCCCGCTCCAGGGAAATCTCTGTTCCCTGGTCTGGTCCCGGGACCGTGCGGACAACGAGGACCTCCTGGCCCTGGATGCGGCCGAATTCTGCGGCCGGCTGGAGGGCCACTTCGGCAGCCGGCTGGGCTCCGTCGGGCTCGTCGGGGACCGGCTCCGCTTTCCGCTGGGAAGCCGGCACGCGGAAAGTTATCTCGGAAACCGCCTGGCGCTGGTGGGCGACGCCGCCCACACGGTCCATCCGCTGGCGGGGCTGGGCGCCAATCTCGGCATGCAGGATGCCGCGGCCCTGGTGGAAACCGTGGCCGCGGCCAGGGACGCCGGCAAGGGCATCGGCAGTCGCAGCGTCCTCAGGCGCTACGAGCGCTGGCGGCGGGGGGAAAACGGCATTGCCATCAATGCCATGAAGGGTTTCAAGCGTATTTTCGGGAGTACCCTGGAACCCGTGCGCCATTCCCGGGAGGCGGCCTTCCGCGTCGCGGATGGCGTCATGCCGCTGAAACACTGGCTGGCGCAGTATGCCCTGGGCACAAGGGGCGACCTGCCCATGGCATGCAGGCCTGCGATCGAGGAAGTAATACCATAGTATAATGGTGATTTTTGGGAAGACCCGTGAGCTACAGCGACGACCTTCGCCAGGCGGGCCTCAAAACCACCCTGCCCCGCCTCAGGGTGCTGTCCATCCTTGAGTCCAGCAAGGTCAGGCACCTGTCTGCCGAGGACATCTACCGGGAGCTTCTCAGTGAGGACGAAAGCATCGGGCTCGCCACGGTATACCGTGTCCTGACCCAGTTCGTCGATGCGGACCTGGTCATCCGGCACAATTTCGAGGGGGACCGGGCGGTATTCGAACTCAATGACGAGGACCACCACGACCACATGGTGTGCATGGGCTGCGGCAAGGTCATCGAGTTCATCGATCCCAGGATCGAGAAACTGCAGCTGAAGGTCGCGGACGACCACGCATTCGTGATCCAGGATCACGCGCTGACGCTGTACGGGATGTGCAAGCGCTGCAAGGATTGATCCGACTGAAAGCCCCTTCCACCCGCATTTCCAGGAGTCCACCGTGCCCACGCTGATTACCGGGTCCTTTGCCTATGACACCATCATGGTGTTCCAGGATCAGTTCAAGAACCACATCCTGCCCGACCAGGTGCATATCCTGAACGTCTGTTTCTTCGTCCCGGACATGCGCAAGGAATTCGGCGGCTGCTCCGGCAACATTTCCTACAACCTGAAACTGCTGGGCGGAGACCCTCTGCCCATGGGCACCGTGGGGGAGGATTTCAAGCCGTACCGGAAGTGGCTGAAAAAGCAGGACATCGACATCACCCACATCACCGAAGTGGAAAACACCTACACCGCACAGGCGTTTCTCACCACCGACACGGACAACAACCAGATCATCGCCTTCCACCCCGGGGCGATGAACTACGCCCACAAGAACCGGGTCGGCGACGCCCGGGGCGTCACCCTCGGCATCGTCGCGCCGGACGGGCGGGATGCCATGGTGGAGCATGCGGAGCAGTTCGCCGAGGCGGGGATCCCGTGGATTTTCGATCCGGGCCAGGGCCTGCCCATGTTCAGCGGGGAGGAACTGATGACTTTCGTGGAACAGGCCACCTATCTGTGCGTGAACGACTACGAGTCCAGGCTCCTGGTGGACAAGACCGGCAGGAAACTGCCGGATATCGCTGCGGAAGTGGACGCGCTGATCGTGACCCGTGGCGGTTCCGGGGCGGAAATCATGGTGGACGGCACTACCCTGGACATCCCCGCGGTGAGCGTCCGCGAAGTAAACGATCCCACCGGCTGCGGCGACGCGTTCCGTTCCGGACTGCTGCATGGAATCGACCGGGGCTTCGACTGGCAGACGACGGGCCGGCTCGCATCATTGATGGGCGGCATCAAGATCGAACATCACGGCACCCAGAATCACCGCCCGAGGCGGCAGGAGATCGCGGACCGCTTCAAGGAGAATTTCGGCCACCACGTCGACCTGTAGCCCCAGCCGGCCGGCTCCCCGGGTTCGGTCCGCCAGGAAGAGACCGGCAAAATCCGGACGGCCGGCGGTTTACACCTCCTCGGGCCCCGGGATCCCGATCCCGCGTTTTTGCAGTTCCCGGCAGAACACCGGCGACATCCTCGCGAGGGTGTCCCCATCCAGGCGCCCGGAACGCATGATGTAGCTGAGCGCGAACGGCCAGGGATCCAGCCGCATGTGTTCGCCGAACCGTTCGTACCAGTCTCCGGATCGGCGGGCGGCGGCTGTCAGCTTGTTCAGCACCGGCTCCCTCCCGGCCTTGTAGGCGGGCAGGGCCCGGGCCACGTCGAAGTCGTGGCGGCGCAACGAATCCACCAGTGCGGCCACGTCCTCCAGGGCAAGCCGGGTCCCGGATCCGATGGAGTAATGCGCGGTATGCAGGGCGTCTCCGACGAGCACGCGGTTCCGGCGGAACCAGCGCGTGTTCCTGAGCACCGGGAACCGGCGCCACACGGAGTGGTTGTTGATCAGCGCCGCGTCCCCGAGTTCCCCTGCGAAGATGTCCCGGCAGATCTCGCGGTATTCGATCTCGGGCATGTTCCCGAACCCGTAGTTTGCGTAGGCCTCCGGACTGCATTCCACCAGGAACGTGCTCCGGTCCGGGGAGTACCGGTAATGGTGCGCGTTGAAGTCCCCGCGGTCCGTACTGATGAAGGTCTGGGTCAACGCCCCGAACGGCTTGCTGGCCCCGTACCAGATGAAACGGTTGTCAAGCAGGGTGATCGACTCGCCGAATTCATCCGGGGCCTCGGCCCGCACGACGGAGTTCAGTCCGTCTGCCGCGATCACCAGGTCACTATCGTCGAACTCCGAAACATCCTCAATGCGCGTTCCGGACCTGATCTCCACGCCGAGGGATGCCGCCCTTGACTGCAGGAGCCGCAGCATGGCCAGCCGGCCAATGGAGCGAAAGCCGATGCCGTCGATATCGATCCGCTCGCCCTTGTGGGAGATCGTGATCCTCGACCAGCTCTCCATCCGTCCCCCGATCAGGTCGGCGGTTTCGGGGTCGTCTGCGCGAAGAAATTCCAGGGCGCGGTCCGAGAACACCACGCCGAAGCCCCAGGTCGCATCGGCGGCATTCTGCTCGTAGACACGCAGGTCAATGTCCGGCCGGCATTTCTTCAGCAGGATGGCGGCATACAGGCCCGCGGGCCCGCCGCCGACGATGCGGATTTTCACTTGATTCCGGCCTCGGCAGTGTGAGCCCGCTCGCTTTTTTCCGTCCGGCTCGCCACCTCACCCGTCATCCGGGTTCCTCTGTTCCCGGAAAATGCCCAGCTTCTCCTGGCAGATGCGGTCCGAAAAGCTGAACAGGACGCTTTCCGTCTCCGGGTGGTGCACCACGGTGGCCCAGCTTGGCGCAACGAAGACGTCCTTTTCCGCCCAGTCGAATCGCTGCCCTGCGATGGTGCTGAACCCGCGCCCCTCCACCGGCGTGAACACCGTGGCGTCGGTGGACCGATAGGGGGCGGTTTCAAATCCCGCCGGCAGCAGCTGGATGAAAGCGGAGATCGTCGGCATCGCCGCGTCACCGTTGAGCGGATTCACGTAACACAGCTTGAGCCCGTGGCAGGGGTCCCACTCCTCCTGCCGCTTCAACTGCTCCAGTGCTTCCCGGCTGCGGGCATAGGGGTAATTGAAGATGGGGGAGACCGACCCGCCCCTTGCATGATCCACCGGCAGCATGTTGGCCCCGAACCTGGCGAGGCTGTCGCCGGCCTGCCTGGTCACCGGCTGCAGGTCACCGCTGTAGGGTTCGGCGAATGACGCATCGAAGAACTGGAGTACCGGAATATCCAGTCCATCCATCCAGATCATCGGCTCCCCGGACTCGTTGCCGTGGTCATGCCATGCCCAGGGCGGGGTGATGACGAAATCCCCGGGGCGCATCACGGTGCGTTCGCCGTCCACGGCGGTGTAGGCGCCGTCGCCGTCCACCACGAACCGAAGCGCGGACTGGCTGTGACGGTGGGCGGGCGCCACCTCTCCCGGCAGCACCAGCTGCAGGCCGGCATAGAGCGAAGTGGTGATCCTGCCCGAGTCCGGCATGCCGGGGTTCTCGAGAATCAGGACCCGCCGCTCCGCCTCGGCAGCGCTGATCAACCCCCCCGCCTCGAGCAACAGGGGTTTCAGGTCGGCATAGCGCCACAGGTACGGCCGGCAGTCGCTCTCGGGCGTTCGCGTGATCAGGCGGTTGAAGACCATCCAGAGCGGGGTCAGGCCCTGCTCCCGGATCTTGTCGTAGTACCGGGCCCTTTCCGGCGTGACCTCCGGCGTTTCGATGACTGGCATGATGGTCTCCTCTCTTTTTTGGATGGCCGGCTACCCGGCTTCCGGCCCGTTGCCGCCGTACAGCCACTCAAGATCGTCGTACCACTGTTCGGGTGTCTTGCTTCCCATGACGTGGTCCCTGACCCTGGCCGCCGCGCCGGAGGGATGGTAAATGTAGTCGCCGATGATGCGGGCGCCCAACTGGACCCGGGCCGTGCGCACCATGCGCTGGCTGCAATAGGCATTGAGCGCGTCTTCCGGCGCCTCGTGAACCCGCATCGTGTGACCCAGGATTACAGAATCCCTAAATTGTACAAGGGAAAATTACCTCTAACATATTGATCCATGTTAGAGGGCCAATAATGCCCCTTCGACAAAGTTCAACCCAGGGTTCGAACTACCCCTCCAGGTGGTTCAAACTCTGGTAGCGGTTCCTGGTTCTCTCCATTTTATCGAGCCACAATACGGGACTGATTTTGCAGGCAATGTTCAATCCAGTGCCCCTTGCTCCATATTTGATGGGTTCGTGGTTTTTCTTGTATGCGCTTGGACCTGATCGTTTTGGAACAGGGGACGACCGGCTACCAGCCAATAAGCTGCCCCCATAAACATTGCTCCGCCGATAACATTGCCTAGCGTTACCCAAATCAGATTGTGCATAGCCCCCAAGACGGAGATCGCGCCAGAATGTTCTGAGAGCAGGGCAACTGAAAACACCGTCATGTTCGCAACGCTGTGCTCGAATCCCGCCGCTATGAATGCGTAAAGACACCAAAATATTAGTACGCACTTCGCGGTATCGCTCTTGGTTCGAGATGACATCCAAATTGCTAGGCAAACGAGCCAATTGCACAAAATAGCTCGTGCAACGAGTTCGAATGACGGGGCATTCATCTTCTTTGCGGCAACAGCGTGCAACAGACTATTTCCGTCTCCTTCGAGCACCAACTCGCTGGACCCCACCACAAAGATCATTCCCAAACCCGCAGCGCCAAGAAGATTTCCGAGCCAACTGCCAACCCAGGTTTTGCACAACTCACTCGTCGATACCGAACCCATGAGCCGGCCCTGCATCATGTACATCGTGTGTCCTGTGAACAGTTCAGATCCTGCAAAAATCACGAGTGTCAATGCAATGCCGAAACTTGCGCCCATTACGATCGGCTGGGCTGAGGCGTCCACCCCTTGCCCTACGCTGAATATGAGCAGAATACCCATTCCAACGTACGCACCGGCCATCATCGCGGACACCACAAAGCCCGGCAGATTATGCTCAAAAAGATCGGCCTTCAGCCTGGCTGTATTCGCAAAGCCCTGAAGTGTGTCAGCGATGGTCATCGTCGTTCGACTGGCTACATGCTTGCGCCGATTGGCCGAATTAATTGTGGCGCTGCGCTCTCCCGTTGTGATTTCGATTTCTGTTCAACCATACGTCGACCAGTCCGACGGTGTAATCGAGCACCGGCGATCGCCGGCCCTTTTGTCTGGCGATGTCCCGAATTAGGCGATCTACGCGCTCGATGTTCGGTCTGCCAGCCAGAAGCGCACGGGCGGCGGACGAGGGCTTTGCCAAACCGGCCGCAGCAGCCGCGTACTTGTCGAATGGCACCAGATCATCCCGCGCCGCGCCGATGGAGACACACAGGTCGCAAACCCAGTCATACACTGCGCGCGAGGCGTCAATGTCTGTGTGCACCGCATCCCGAATCGACTGCATGTCGCCCTCTTGGATGCAACGATAGTTGCCGGTCAGTAACATGCTCCATTTCGCCAGCGGTACGTATAGGGAGTCGTGAACCTTCAATTTCACGGGAAGATTTACCGACTTGGGTCCCGCATCGAACGTAATGGCTTCGATATCAGCTTGAATGTCCCGCAAAATCGCAGTGTGTTTTTCAACTTCAAATGCTGCAGCTTTGAAATTGGTTGGCAGGCTAACCTGCAGAACGTTGGGTTTCTCATCGGGAGGACGAAACGCCTGGGGATCCGGGCTGCAGAGTGTGATGTTGGCGGGATCAAAATTATCCCATACGCTCGGATCGGTGTAAGACTCTTCAAGCAGCTTGCTGTCTATTCCCGGAATTCGCCTCATGTAGGCCAACGGCGGCATGTTCATTATCGACATGCAGGGAACGCCGGATAGGGCCACATCATCCAGCAGCGCCCTCACGTCGTGCGCACCGTATTGTGGCTCTTGCATCGCAAGTATGACCAGATCAGTTTCTTTCACAGTTGCCTTGGAAGGTTCACAAGCGGAGAGCTGTCCGTTGAGATTTCGAGAGTCGACTTCGACCAGGTCGCTTAGACCCCTTACAGGCAGACGAACTCTGATGCCCGCCTCATTTATCAGCTTCGCCTCGTCGGGAAGGCAAACCAGTTGAACTGAGTGATCGGCCAACAGCAGCTTGGCCGCAAACAGTGAGCCATAAGAGGCGCCAAAAATCAGGATGTTGTACTTCGTCGACATGAGCTTTTTTGTTAGTCAAACACGAGATGGGGTAGCCACAGAGCGATTGCGGGGAATGCGATAATGAGACCGAGACCGATCATCTGAAGAGCAACGAATGGGATTATTCCCAAATAGATTTGCTCCATCTTGATTCCGGCGGGTGCGGTGCCCTTCATGTAAAACAGCGTTATTCCGAATGGAGGTGTGAGAAATGATGACTGAAGGTTGATTGCAACCAAAAGTGCAAACCAGTGAATCACGTCTTCCTGAGGCAGATGCGCTCCAAAATCCAGCGTCCGAATGATCGGTGTGAAGATGGGAATGACAATCAGTGTGATCTCAATCCACTCGAGGAAAAATCCCAGCAGAAATATGACTGCCATCATCAGAAGAAGGATCCCCCAAGAGCCCAATCCCATGGATTCAACAAAATCGCCAACGATAAAATCGCCCCCTAGAGACCTAAAGACATAGGCGAATGCTGTTGCACCGATGAAAATCAAAAAGAGCATTGCGTTGGTGCGCATTGAGCGAACCAGAACATCTTTCAAAACCGGCAGGCTCAGCTTTCTGCTGAATGCAGCCAGAAGGATGGCTCCAAAGGCTCCAACTCCCGCAGCTTCGGTCGGAGTTGCCCATCCAAATGCAATGGACCCCAGCACGAGAAACATCAAAAACAGGGGAGGCAAGAAAGCCCTGATCACCAAGGCAGCCAGATCGCCATACGTATCAGGTCCATCATCGCGTGGAAGGGGTGGGGCAAAGTGCGGAAACTTCCAGGCAAATATGGCTATGTACAGCACGAAGAGACTGGCCAACAGCAACCCCGGGAGGAGCGCCGCAATAAACAAAGTTCCCACGGAGGTGACGAGAAGATCCGCCATAATCACCAACATGATGCTCGGCGGAATCAAAATTCCGAGCGTACCTGCCGCGCCGATTGTGCCCGTCGCCATCGGAATTGAGTAGCCTCTCGCCATCATCACCGGCAGGGCCATCAGGGTCATCATCACAACACTGGCGCCAACAATTCCTGTCGTCGCCGCCATGATTGTACCCATCATGGTAACAGCGATTGCCAGCCCGCCTGGGGTGCGCCGAAAGAGAATTTGAAGACAGTGCAAGAGTTCGTGAGCAACACCGCTTCGTTCCAACATCGTCCCCATCAAGATAAACATGGGGATCGCCGTCAGAACCATATTTTCCGCCACACCACCATAGATTCGAACCACAATATTGAAAAACTCGTTCACCGAAAAAACGCCTTGAAGAGCGCCGAGAAATCCAAAGCCCAGGCCAACACCTCCAAGGATGAAACCGACCGGAAAGCCCGTAAACAGCAGGACTGCCAGAGCCACAAACATGAGCACGGGCAAATAATCAATTAGGAGGGTCATCGGTCGAACTTCTGGGCTTGCCCTGTGGGCTGGACTCGGCTATCGAATCGGTTGGTGGGGAGGTCCGCACATGCTCGACGGGCTGGTCTGGGGTGGCGACCAGATCGGTCTTGTGAACACTGGCGGATTGACGGGCCAGGTTTGCGAGTTCAGGTGGTCCAAGCAGGATCACAATACGATTCAATGCGATGCAAATCCCGCTGAGCAAGAGCAATGCGAATCCGAACGTCATGCAAGATTTAATGATCCATCGGTGAGATAGGCCTGTGCCCGCGGACGACACCTCACCGCCCACGAAGGAATCATAGGCAAACCCGATGCTCAAAAATAATATGATTCCACAGTAGGGGATTACAAACACCACGCAACCAATGAGCTCAATCCAGTCTTGGGTGCGTTGGGACATCTTCGCACGAAACAGATCAATGCGAACGTGATCGTCACTCAAGTATGCGAATCCGACACAGAACATGAACAAAATAGTGTGGATGTGCCATTCCAACTCCTGCAGCTTCGTAGAGCCAAGAACAAAGAACCGGCGAGTGACCACGTCAAAAAGAATCACCGCAATCAGGACCAGTGCAAGCCAGGTTGACGCCCGCCCGATGGCGACAACTATCCGGTCAGAGAGCCTGGCGAGATGCAGTAACGTGTTCACGGGGTCGGACCAAACTATGATCAGGAAAAAGGCTGCCGAACCACTCTGTCGGTCCGGCAGCTAAGAGGAGGATCTGCTTGAACGGTCTTAACGATCCAGGTACCCGAGTTCTAACCAAACCTTGTGCTTGTCTTGCCAAGCGGTCAGAGAGTCGTACGCTTCCTTGAATGTGGCATCCTTGGCTGAGAGCTCAGCGGCAACGGTGCGCCACGTCTCTTCCAATTTCTCAAGAATCTCCGGCGGCCAACGGTGAACTGTTACGCCTTTGGATTGATGTTTGGCCAATGCATCGGGCTGCATGGACTCGCCCAAAGCGATCGCTTGCCGCACATTGTCGCCGCAAACCATTTCGAGCTGAGCCTTTTGCGTGTCGCTCAACGCGTTCCACTTATCAAGATTGATCATGATGTCGTAGATGGTTGCTGGCTGGTGCCAGCCGGGGAAGTAGTAGTTCTTGACGATTTGCCAGAAGCCGAGATTCCAGTCCACCGAGGGTGCTGCGAACTCAGTCGCATCGATCGTTCCAAGTTCCAGCGCTGGAAAAATATCACCGCCTGCAAGCAACTGCGTGGAAGCGCCAAGCTTGTCCAACACAAGCGCACCCAGCCCAAGGAATCGAATCTTCAAGCCGTTGAACTGTTCAACGGATTTGATCTCTTCCTTAAACCAGCCTGATGCTTCCGGAATCATTCCGCCGCAATGAATGGCGTGCATATTGTGCTTGTGGTAGAGCCTCTCGTAAATCTCCTTGCCGCCGTGATAATTGAACCAAGCCAGCAGACCCGGCCAATCCGGACCGAAGGGCGCCGCCGAGAACAAGGCAAATGCCGGATCCTTTCCATACCAGTAGGCCGGTGTTGACCAACATGCATCGACCGCGCCTTTCTTCACAGAATCAAAACATTCTGCCGGAGGAATCAGCGCGCCGGGCTCAAAGAAGCGGATTTGAAAATTCCCGCCTGAGACACGCTTGATCTTGGTCTGGATGTCAAAGCCGGTGGTCCCCGCATGGGGAGCTTTGCTGGGGAACCAGCTCTGCATTTTCCACCGAACGGGGTTATCGTCCGCAAGACTTACATTTGCGGTTGCTGCAATCGCTGACAGGCAGAACGCACCCGTGAGCAATCCTTTTGCAAGTTTCCTCGATAGTTTCATCTCTGATTGTTTCATCTCTCCAAATCTCCCGAAATTGAGAACCTCAACCGCTGTCGGCCGAGGACTGGGTTCAACTTGTGTTCCCCTGGGGCTGTTTGGCAAACTCTCCTTCACCACAGGGTCACCACGGGTGCTTGGGGCAACGCTCGCTCATACTTTGTTGTACTTTTTGGCAACTTTTGCCCTTAAGCGAGGCAGATTTGTACCCTATTAGGAAACTTTAAGCAACATAAATTGTAACTACTAGCCCCCTGTGGAGCACCTGAAGGTCATTCAGGTGTCTTGAGCATGTGGGCGGCCTTTCCCTTGAGAGCGATCTCGATGGCGGCAAGAGGATTGTAACCCTGATAGGACATGGACAGCAGATAGCTTGAGACCCGGCACCATGCGACGGCGTATTTGTATGTACGGAAACAGCCGGACACTTTCTGCTTGACCTTGGCCATCCGGAGGTTCCTTTCGGACAGGTTGTTGGTGAAGCTGACCGCGGGGTCCCTGGCGAACCGCAGGACTTCGGTTTCATGCTTTCCCATGGCCTCCCACAGGTTCTCCGCGTCGGATTTCGCGATGCGCCCGCGCTTTTTCCCGCCGGTGCGCACAGGGGTTGCCGGGAGTTCCTTCTTCCCCTGGGTCAGGATGGTCCGGTAGCGCTTTTGCAGGGCGGCGCATTCTTTTGCGGACAGCACCTTGTCCGGGCTTTCCCTGACCTTGCGGGCGGCGTCCCGGAGCAGTTTCTTCATCCGCCTCGCCCAGGCCGGATCATGGGCGTCGATGAGGAACTGCAGATCCCGCAGGAGGTGGCCGCCGCACAGGGCGTGGTCGCAGTGGTCACAGGCAAGATAGCTGGCCCAGCGGTCATGGACCAGGACGCCGCCGTACCGGGGGATGATGCCGATGTCCCGGATCGCCTCGCCGCCCCGCTTGGGGTGGCAGAACTTCAGGGTGAGGTCTCCGGCGCTGCAGTCGTGCAGCCAGTGGTTCTTGCGGTCGATGCGGATCGAGGTCTCGTCCACATGCAGCGCCGGCGCGGCCAGCAGGCACTCGACGGCGGCAGCCTCCCAGTCCGCCAGGGCATCGTGCAGGCGCAGCAGCCAGGCCAGCAGGGTCGCCTCGGCAATGGCCCGTCCCGTCATCGCCTTCATGGTCTGGACCACACGCTTCAGCGGCACCATCTGCGCCACCATCAGGTGGGCGGCGAACGCGATGATGCCGTGTCCGTACTGCAGCGGACCCGGCAGGCCGTCCGGAAAGGCGCCCCGGTTCTCGGCATGGCAGCGCGGACAGGTCTTGATCTCGGCATCCACGTGGTATTCCCGGGTCTCGAACACGATGTCCACCAGGGTGCGACGCTCATGGCCCTCGCACCGTACCCGCACCAGGTTCCTGCCGCAGGCCGAACATTCCGTCACCGGGGATACCCCGGTTTCACTCACCAGACGGGTATGGCCCGTTTCCCAGTGCGGCTGCTCCGGTCCCCTGCCACGGCTCCCGGGGCGTGCCGCGGTCTCATCCTTCCCCTCACGGGACGGCGGCAGGCTCGCGTTCACCGGCGTCTTGCGGGTGGTCTTTTCCATGAACACCGCCATCATCAACTCCATCAGCATCAACAGGGCGTTGAACAGCACCTCGCATTCCGCGCTGACCTTGCCCTCCCTGCACAGTGACCGGAAACTCTCCCGGTGCGCATCGAACTCCTCGCGCAGCGCAACCCGGTTCACCGTCCCCATGGATTCACTCCTCCCTCGCCTCCACGGCCTCCTCCGCCTCCACCGCCATCATCGCCGACAGCACCGCCAGGCGTTCCCCATGCGGCATCCCCCGGTAGCGCCGGCCCCAACTCTGGGCCTTGCGCTTCACCGCCTGGCGATGGGTGAAGTTCCGGCCCGCATAACGCGGCCAGTGAACCCGGTCCGGCGTGAAGTTGAACCACACCTTCTCCGTCACCACACCCGCCTGGTTCATCACCTGAAGCGACACGCTGCCCCAATCCCCCAGCCAGTCGTCGTACATCCGCGAAGGATACCCCGAGATCATCACCGAGCAGGGAAGGCCGCGGATCAGCGCCAGCAAGCCCTCGTGGTCGCTGTTCCTGTAGTCGTGCCGGTAGCGGCGGCCCGACTTGCGCGTACTTTGCAGATACGGCGGGTCGCAGTAGACCAGTTCCGTGCCGTCAAACGGAAACGTCCGGAGATACCGGTGACAGCAGCCATGCACCAGTTCCACCGGATAGTCGCACTGGAATCCTTCCAGCGCCCTGGCGTTGCAGTCTATGCCGATGTTCCGCAGGGCCCCCGGCTTGCGCTTCATGATCGCCCCACCGCCAAGGTGGGTTTCGATATACACCGAGTGCGGCGGCATCAGGGCGATCAGAGGCTGGCACAGCCCCGAAGCTCCCTTGGAGCCGAAATAGCGGTTCCCCATCTGTGTGCGGGTTCGTCTCGTGGTCCGAAACCCGAACGATAGGGAAAATATTCTATACTGTCAACCTACAGATGGGATATGGGGCAAATAAGGGGTGAGTAGTTACCAATGGAGAACATTACGATAAAGATGAGTATCATCTTTGCCTACAGGCAAGTTGCGATTCAGTTAGGATTAATGGTAAAGAAAAATTCATTTTTGTAAAAATGAAGCCTGTGAGTTCAGTAAAGTTAAAAGAACCTCCAGAGCATGTAGTTCCTGTTTTTGAGAATAACCAAGACAACCGTTATGTTGGATTAAAAATATCTTCTAGAGATTCTTACCGAGCAATGGAGACAATCGAATTTAGTGGTTCCTCCGATACTAAGGTAGTTGAAGCAAAATGGGACGAGAAAATAAAAAATTATAAGTTCACGGATTCATGTGACATAGATTATATTTGGGTGGCCGATTTAAAACGCCGCCGCGCCCTAAGAGTGGCCCAGAATTTGGCTAAAGAAATGGGAAGATTAGGGTTCGACGAGTTTGAGCCTTATAGGAAAGAAAACGTTCCCCGGAAATGATGGATGTGCTTGGGCTGGTATGGATGCCATCCAACGTTTCGAAACTAAATTACTTACACGGTGGGAGGGCAGCCCGTGCCAGCTTCCCGATCCCTCTGGCGGATTCACACCTCCTTGTACCTTTAAATTATCCCCGAACTGCTAAATTTTCCGCACATTCATTCTGGTTATTCTCACGGAGTCTGAGGCCGATCTGATCCGAGTGCAAATCTGCGAATTCAGAAGATTGCCAAAGGAAGATGATTCATCAACTAGAGGAACAGTACTTTACAGGTGTACATGCATAGGCCTCCAGAAAAAATTTTCTGGATAACTGCATAGGAGAGACGGGAGTCTGTTCGAGTTGACACCGACTAAAATCGCCACATGTTTTTTATTTCATACGACTTTGAGCATGCATGATCCAGTTAACCGGACACTAATGGGTTTGAAAATTAGAACACGACAAGCGACACGATTTATAATCCACAGGCTGTATAAAACAGGCAAGCGTCAGGTTAGATATCTACAATATAGGGGGTGGGAACACATCAGGTCCACCATAATTACAACCAGATCGTTACACAAGAAACAATGAAAGGCGTCTTTGACACCCGTCCAAATACAGAGTATGACGATGATATTAGCAGACGATATCACTTCCCAAACGTGTATCTCACCGTGGCAGAGCGGACAAAGAACGATTGGATTGTCTATCGAGAACCGCGACGCGGTGGGGGTCGCCAGGCATACATTGCCGTAGCTCGAGTGACACGTATAGAGCCCGATCTATTAAACACGAATCACTCCTATGCCCATATTTCTGATTATTTGGAATTCGACCAGATTGTTCCACTAAAGAGCGAAACGCAGTACTACGAAGATCGGCTCAATTCGGTAGACAAGTCGTCGCACATCGGGGTCGCTCTTCAGGGGAAGTCCGTTAGATCGATCACGGAAGAAGAGTTTGGGACTATTGTACTAGCTGGCTTCCCTGAGACGCTGAGTCAGGAAGCGCATCACGGGCTCCGGCCAGAGGAATCGGAGATCGATCATACACTTCAGACTTTCCTTGAATCTTCTATCGAGGAGCAAAAGCGGCAGGTTGCACAAATTCTGGTGAAAAAAACGGTGAGAGATAGGGCGTTTCGAATCCAAGTAGTTTCAGCCTATAGAGAAACCTGCGCTATAACTGGTCTGCGGATGGTAAACCACAAGGGCAATGCAGAAGTTCAAGCCGCGCATATACGGGCTGTCCAGCATGATGGGCCAGACATTGTTCGGAACGGTATTGCCTTGACGGCCACATGTCATTGGCTTTTTGATCACCATCTCATTAGCCTAAGGGATGATTACAGCCTGCTCGTCGCGAAAAAAATTGTGCCGAAAGAGCTCCAGAGCCTCTTTTCAAAACAACTCAAACGCATTCTCTTACCTGAAGACAAACAAATTTGGCCAGGGCGTGTCTTCATGGAATGGCACAGAGAGAGGTTTCTAGATAGATAATGGCCTGTTAAACCCCTGCCGCCATTACAGCCACGGATAGCATTTGCCACCCCAACCAGGCACATATAGCAGCCAGCTTCTTGAAGTCGCCGTACCCAATTAATTCCCTGCCAGTCAGAAGGTGTTGGATATGGTTGATTTTAAATTTAAGATGCCAGTATCGGTATCTTCGAATAGCAATCGACCGATGGCTATTCGGACTATATCGGCGGTTTACTATGGAGATGGATGGAGAGAGCTCGATCCGACAATTATATAATTTAACTTATTGAAATAAAAAGATAGTTTTTACAACCGGAAAGAATATCAATCACTGGTATATTTCCCTGAAACCTACACCATATTTCCATGTTCTATGCAATCTATGCCCATGACTCAGCTGACTCCCTGGAACACCGCCTGCAGGCGCGCCCCGCCCATGTTGAACGACTGAAGGCTCTGGTGGAGGAAGGCAGGCTGCTGCTCGCCGGCCCCCTGCCCGCGGTGGACAGCGAAGATCCGGGACCTGCAGGATTCAGCGGCAGCCTGATCATCGCGGAATTCGATTCGCTGGCTGATGCCAGCGCATGGGCCGACGAGGACCCTTACGTGGCAGCCGGAGTCTACGAATCGGTCGAAGTGAAGCCTTTCAAGAAAGTGCTGCCCTGAATTCCAGTCTATTCGGCGGTTCACTGCGGACGAATTTATCCCGACACCGTCGACTTCGCCCTGCCTCGTACTGGGCCCGCTTCAGACTCCAGTTGACGCAGCCATGCGTCATCAAATCCCGCCGCCCGCCGCCGGTCAATGTTCAGCGGCCCTGAGAGCCGGTGCGGCAGGTATGTCTCCAGCAAGGAAAAGAACGTCGGTACCGGATCCAGGCCGCACTCCCCGCACGCCCAGCGGTACCAGGACACCCCGAGGGCAACGTGGCATTCCTCCTCCTCAAGGATGGTTTCCAAAAGCCCGGCGCTCTGATCATCCCCCACATCCAGGAAGCGGCGAATCATGCCGGGCGTGACATCCAGTCCACGCGCCTCCATCACGCAGGGGACCATGGCCATGCGGCTGACAAGATCATCTGCAGTCCTGCATGCGATATCCCACAAACCGTTGTGGGCCGGAAAGTCCCCGTAGTGATACCCCAACTCCTCCAGCCGGTCCTCCAGCATGGCATGGTGCCGGGCCTCGTCCCGCGCCACTTCCAGCCAGTCCCGGTAATAAGCATCCGGCAGGCCGCCAAAACGGTACACCGCGTCCAGGGCCAGGTTGATGGCATTGAACTCGATATGGGCAATGGCATGGAGAAAACAGGCCCGTCCCTCGACCGTCCCCAGGGAACGTCTCGGCACCTCCCGGGGATTTACCAGGTGCAGTCGGCTGGGGTACCCTGGCACGGGCATCTCCCTGTCGGCGGCATGTCTGTCCCCGGAGAAAGATTCCGCTTCCAGCAGACGCTGCACGATCTCCAGCTTTTCGCCGGCCTCCCTGGCCTTCAGGGCCCCAAGAACCTCCGCTTCGAAATCGCCCGCCGGCTCACTCACCGGATTTGATGTTGCGCCAGACAACTTTGCCGGGTGCCTCCTCATCAAGGAGCCCCAGCCAGCGCTCATGTTCAGCGAGTTCCTGCTCATTGGCCTGCACCAGTGGGGTGGGGCCTTGCCCGGGCCCAGGCGCACCAGCCCCATTACCGGCATCCCCGCCGTTGGAACGGCCGGGCAGCATGTTCCCAGTACGGGTCAGGTCCTCCGACTCCCCCAGCAGGGAGATCTGGCCGCCGGTCATGGCCAGATACACGTCCGCCAGAATTTCCGCATCCAGTAACGCGCCGTGATACTGGCGTTGGCTGTTGTCCACTTCGTAGCGCTTGCAAAGCGCATCCAGGCTGTTCTTCTGGCCCGGATGCTGGTGCCGGGCAAGGACCAGGGTGTCTAGAACCTCGCAGTTTTCCCTAATCACGTTCTCGCCAAATCCCGCAAGGGAGAATTCATGGTTGAGGAACGCGACATCGAACGGGGCATTGTGGATGATCAGTTCCGCCCCCTTGATGAAGGAAAGCAATTCCTCCGCAAGCTCCTCGAACCGCGGCTTGTCCTCCAGGGTGTCGAGCGTGATGCCATGAATCTCGACCGCCGCCTCATCGATCTCGCGACCGGGGTTGAGGTAGTGGTGGAACTCGTTTCGGGTCAACCGGCGATTGACCATCTCCAAGCAGCCGATCTCGATGATCTTGTGACTTTCCAAAGGCTCAAGACCCGTGGTTTCCGTATCCAGTATGACCTGTCGCATATTCAGTTCACTGTTGATGTATCTGGTTCCATCGCGTCGATGGCCTCGTTGGCGAGCCTGTCCGCCCGCTCATTGCCCGGATTTCCGGCATGTCCCTTTACCCAGTACCACCGGATCCGGTGCTTCCCCCGCAACTCGTCCAGACGCTCCCAGAGGTCCCGGTTCTTTACCGGCTTGCGGGCAGCGGTCTGCCAGTGGTTGTTCTTCCAAGTCTCGATCCATTCGGTTACCCCGCGCCGAAGGTACTGGGAATCGGTGTGAATTTCCACCTCACAGGGCCGTTTGAGGGCTTCCAGGGCCCTGATGGCGGCGAGCAGTTCCATGCGGTTGTTGGTGGTGTCGGGAGCCCCTCCTTTGATTTCCCTACAGTGCTTGCCGGACTGCAGAACAGCCCCCCAACCTCCCGGCCCGGGATTGCCGCGGCACGCACCGTCCGTGTAGATGCTGACCGTGCTCCCCACCCGATATCGCCGATAATGGTTCGATTACGCGTTTCGGGCGAGATCATCCGACACCAGTCGGAGCCGGTCCCGGGGGGCCGTGCCGGCGTGGCTGGCGGGAATCCTCGAGGCCGTGACGGCGGGCCTGGCGATGGCAGGGATGAACCGGCGCCAGGCCAGGCGCTTTCCGCTGGCGCCGCTTGCGAATTCGCGCTTGCGCCCCACGATCATGTACACGGCGCCGAGACCCGGCCACCACCGGTCCCCCATGCGATCCATGAAGTCCAGCTTGTCCCGCCACCGGGGATTCTGCAAGGGCAGCTGATAGGCCAGCATGCAGGCCCCGACGATGTCGATTCCCAGCAGGGACAGCCAGTCCTGCACCCGCCCGGCCCGGTAGTGCTGGCGGCCGGACCAGGGCAGCGGCCGGACGTTGCCGAACCGGGAACCGGAGGCGAAGCGGTGCAGTCCCCAGAAGCTGAGCTGGTTGAAGCCGGTGATGACCACGCACCCTTCCGGAACCAGTATCTGGTTGACTTCGCGCAGCACCCGGTGCGGGTCGTCACAGAAGTCCAGCGCATGGGGCATCACGATGAGGCTGTGGGCTTTCTCGCCGAATGGCAGAGCCCCTGGCTGCGCGATCATGGCCCGGAAGGCCTCGGCACCGTCATCGCCGCCCTGTCCCTGTTCCATCAGCGACATGGATTCAAGGGTGGGCAGGGCGATGAACCGCGTACCCACCTCCACGTCGTCCAGCATCCTGAGATAATCCCGTTCCGGCAGGCCGATCTGCAATGCAGACGGATAGTACCCCGCGGGAATCAGTTTCCGGCAACGGCCGCACTCCTCGTCGAGAAGCCACCGCCCCAGGGAGGTACCGAACCAGGTGGTTTCAGGGTTATTCAAATTTCATCCGGATAAAATGGTCCGGGGAAGGTGCATGTCGCCGTTGTTGATACTATCATCCGGCCATTATTCTAACCCCGTTGCCACTCCATGTCCGCCCCGGAACACTCACTTTCAGAAACCACGACCCTTGCAAGGGAACTGGTCCGCCGTCCCTCGATAACGCCTGAAGACGCCGGCTGCCAGGCACTGATCGCGGAACGCCTGGCGGGTGCCGGGTTCCACTGCGAAACCATCTCCCGCGGCGGCGTCACCAACAGCTGGATCCGGCGCGGGGACGCCAGGCCGCTGTTCGTGCTTGCCGGCCATACCGACGTGGTCCCTACGGGTCCGGAATCCAAGTGGCGACACCCGCCCTTCGAGGGGGTGATTGCCGGGGACATGTTGCATGGAAGGGGAGCCGCGGATATGAAGGGCAGCGTCGCGTCGTTCGTCTGCGCCTGTGAGCAGTTCGTTGCCGCACACCCCGAACACGGGGGCTCGATCGCGCTCCTGATCACCAGCGACGAGGAGGGGGTCGCGCGGGACGGCACCCTGGCGGTGCTGGACGTGCTGTCCGAACGGGGGGAGCGAATTGACCTCTGCATCGTCGGGGAGCCCTCCAGCACCAGGGATCTCGGGGACGTGATCAAGGTGGGCCGGCGCGGCTCCCTCGGCGCCACCGTCCGGATCCAGGGGAAACAGGGGCATATCGCCTACCCGCAACTCGCGAACAACCCAATCCACTCGGCGTTGCCCGCACTCCGTGAACTGGTGGAAACCGAATGGGACCGGGGTAACCGGGATTTTCAGCCCACCTGCCTGCAGATCTCCAACATCCACGCCGGAACCGGAGCGCACAACATCATCCCGGGAACCCTGGATGTGGAGATGAATTTCCGCTACTCCCCGGAGGTCACCGAGGATCACCTCCGGCAGGCCACGGAGGAGCTCCTGGCACGCCACGGCCTCGACTTCTCCGTGGACTGGTTGCTGAGCGGCGCGCCATTCCAGTCCGGCGATGGAGAGCTGCGGGAAGCCGTGGCGGCCAGCGTGAAGGACGTCACCGGAAGGGTACCGGAATACTCCACCGCTGGAGGGACGTCGGATGGGCGCTTCATCGCCCCGACGGGCGCCCAAGTGGTGGAACTCGGTCCGGTGAACGCCACCATTCACCAGATCGACGAATGCGTGTCCCTGGCGGACCTGGACCTCCTGACGCAGTGCTACGTCGGCGCGATGGAGCGGCTGTTGCTGTGACGCCAGCGCCCGCCCCCGGTAATTCTCCGGCCTGTCCCCGGCCCCCTGCCTGCCCGTTGATTAGGCTATACTCCACGCCCGTTTTTTGACCGTCAACGGCATGAGCGATCAAAGCGCCGGCACCAACTTCATCCGCCAGATCATCGACGCCGATCTCGCCAGCGGCAAGCACACGGACATCGTGACCCGCTTTCCCCCGGAACCGAACGGGCACCTGCATATCGGCCACGCCAAGTCCATCTGGCTGAACTTCGGCATCGCGCGGGACTACGGCGGCCGCTGCACCCTCCGGTACGATGACACGAACCCGCTGAAGGAGGACGAGGAATTCGTCGAGGCCATCGAACAGGACGTGCGCTGGCTGGGATACGACGTCGACCGGGTCGCGCACGCCTCGGACTACTTTGAGCAGCTGTACGAATTCGCGCTCGAGCTCATTCGCAAGGGCCTTGCGTACGTCGACAGCCTGCCCGCCGACAAGATCCGGGAATTCCGGGGAACCCTGACGGAGCCCGGCCGTAACAGCCCCGACCGTGACAACAGCGTCGAGGAGAACCTGGCCGAGTTCGAGCGGATGCGGGCCGGGGAATACGCTGACGGCGAACGGGTCCTCAGGGCCCGGATCGACATGGCGTCGCCAAATATCAACATGCGGGACCCGGTGATCTACCGCATCCGGCATCACAGCCACCAACGGACCGGCGATCACTGGTGCATCTACCCGATGTACGACTTCACCCATGGGCTCAGCGATGCCATCGAGGGTGTGACCCATTCCCTGTGCACCCTGGAGTTCGAGGACCACCGGCCGCTGTACGACTGGTTCATCGACAACCTGACGGTGCCGTCCCGCCCCCGCCAGACCGAGTTCTCCCGCCTCAATCTCGGCTTCACCGTGATGAGCAAGCGCCTCCTGACGAGGCTGGTGGACGACGGCGTGATGGACGGCTGGGACGATCCGCGCATGCCCACCATCGCCGGCCTCAGGCGCCGGGGCTTCACGCCCGAGTCGGTGCGCAACTTCATCGCGTCGGTCGGGATCACCCGGAAGGACAACCTGATCGACATGCTGGCCCTGGAGAACGCCGTCAGGGAGAACCTCGATCCCGTCGCCCCCAGGGCGATGGCGGTGCTGCGGCCGCTGCGGGTGATCATCGAGAACTACCCGGAAGGGGAGATGGAAACTCTCGAGGTGCCCAACCACCCCAAGAATCCGGACATGGGCAGCCGGCCGGTCACCCTGTCCCGGGAAATCTATATCGAACAGGACGACTTCATGCTGGAGCCCCCGGAGAAATTCTTTCGGCTGGGACCCGGCAGGGAGGTGCGGCTGCGGAACGCCTTCGTCATCCGCTGCGTCGGCATGGAGCTGGACGAATCCGACAAGGTCGACACCCTCCACTGCGAGTACCTGCCGGAAACCCGTAACGGGGTGCAACCCGAGGGACGCAGGGTCAAGGGCATCATCCACTGGGTCAACGCCGGGGACGCGGTGGACGCCGAGGTGCGCCTGTACGACCGCCTGTTCCTGGAGGCGACTCCGCGCCCGGACGACGAGGGGAGGTTTTCCCGGGATCTCAACCCGGACTCCCTCGAGGTTCTGGGGAACTGCAAGCTCGAGGCCTCCCTCGACCTTGCCGCCTCCGAGACCCGCTTCCAGTTCGAACGCCTGGGCTACTTCTGGCAAGATCGGGACAGCACCCGGGATGCTCCGATCTTCAACCGAATCGTCACGCTGCGGGACAGTTGGGCGAAAATCGACTCCCGGAACAACTGACCGACCGATCCAGCCGTCATCAACCATGGAATATCTCAGCGAATACGGCCTGTTCCTCGCCAAGGCCGTCACCATCGTCATCGCCATCGTGGCGGTTGCCGGCAGCATCATCGCGGCCGCCATGCGCCACCGCAAGGATGAGCCGGGCATCCGTCTCACCCTCCTGAACCGCCAGTACGACCAGATGGAGACGGCCGTCAGAGCCGCGGCCCTCGGTCCGGGCGGCCAGAAGCAGATGCTGAAGGCGGAAAAGAAGAAGGACAAGCAGAAGGCCAAGGAGGAAAAAAAGGCCGCGAAATCCAGCGAGGACAAGTCCCGGCCGCGGCTCTTCGTCCTCGACTTCGACGGCGACATCCGGGCCAGCGCCACCGAGGCGATGCGAAACGAGATCAGCGCCATCCTCACCGACGCCGGGGAGGAGGACGAGGTGCTCCTGCGCCTTGAAAGCGCCGGCGGGCTGGTCCACGGATACGGCCTGGCCGCAAGCCAGCTGCAGCGGCTCAGGGACCGGAACATCCCTCTCACCGTCGCGGTGGACAAGGTTGCCGCCAGCGGCGGCTACATGATGGCCTGCGTGGCCAACCGGATCATCGCGGCGCCGTTCAGCATCGTGGGATCCATCGGGGTGCTGGCCCAGATCCCCAACCTGCACCGGTTCCTCAAGAAGCACGACGTGGATTTCGAGCAGCTGTACGCGGGCGAATACAAAAGGACGCTGACCGTCTTCGGCGAGAACACCGACAAGGGGCGGGAGAAGATGCAGCGGGACCTGGAGGAGACCCATGAGCATTTCAAGACGTTCATCGCCGAAAGACGGCCAGGGCTCGATCTCGAGGCCGTGGCCACCGGGGAACACTGGCTCGGCACCAGGGCCCTTGAACTCGGCCTGGTGGACGAACTGCGCACCAGCGACGACTACCTGATGGCGACCCGGGGCGAGAGGGACCTGATCAAGGTGGAATTCAGCCGGCGGAAGTCCCTGTCCGAACGCATCAGCGACATGTTCACCCGATTCGGCCACGGCCGCGACCAGAGGAACAGGGACCTCGAGACGCCCCTTCTGATGTAGCTGGCATCCAGCCTGACAGGAACACAGCCGTGACCCTTTACCGCCTGGAAAACCGCCGCCCGCAGGTGCACGACACCTGCTTCGTCGCGCCCAGCGCGGACGTGATCGGCCATGTGATCATGGCCGCCCATGCCAGTATCTGGTTCAACGCCGTGGCCCGCGGCGACAACGAGCCGATCACCATCGGGGAGCGCAGCAACGTGCAGGACAATGCCGTGCTGCACACGGATCCCGGCATGCCGCTTGTCATCGGCGACCGCGTCACCGTGGGCCACAGTGTCATGCTCCACGGCTGCCGGATCGGGAACGGCTGCCTCGTCGGCGTCGGCAGCATCATCCTGAACAATGCCGTGATCGGGGAATCCTGCCTGGTGGGCGCAAACACCCTCATCACCGAGGGCAAGGAATTTCCTCCCCGGTCCATGATCGTCGGCTCCCCCGGACGGGTGATACGGGAACTGGATGACCGCGAAGTCAGGGAGCTCGACGGCATTGCGGACATCTACGTGAAGAAGATCGCCCGTTACCGCGATCTCGAAGTGCTGGAGCCAGGCTGAACCCGGCGAGAGCCGGCAACGACCCTCCGTTCCTACTGCAGCATAAAAAACCGGACGGCGTGATGGCCGGTCAGTCGTCCAGTTCCCGGATGAAGTCTTGCGCCCGTTTCTTCTGGTCCTCGTTGCCTCCCTTGAGGACCTCCTCGAGATATCCCCTGGCAATTTCCCGCTCGCCCAGGTCCATGTAGGCCCGGGCCAGTTCCAGGGCCGTCTCGGATTCGTCTTCCGTTTCCTCAGTTTCCTCCGAGTCCTGGGACTCCCCGTCGGGCTCCTCATCCGGAGGTTCCCCGGCATCGGATTCCCCGGCCGCCGCCTGCACGGACCCGTCCCCGCCGTCACCGGGTTTTGGTGCCTCCTCATCGGCATCAGGCGCACCCGCGCTTTCCTCGCGGGGTTCCTCTTCCCCGGCATCATCCGGATCCGGGGACGGAGCGTCGGCGGCTTCTTCCGGCCCGGCTGCGGGCTCCTCGTGCAGGGGGACTTCGCCGGTAAAGAGCGGATTGTTCGGGCTCACTTCCTTGCCCATGGCGATGATCCTGTCCCAGTTGACATTCCGGGACAGACCGCCCCGCGCCCGCAGTTCGTCCGCCAGGGAGTCGAAGGCCCACCGGTCGTCCTGCATGTGGTAGATCGCCAGCAACTTTTCCGCCAGTTCTCCCCGTTCGGGATCCACGGACCAGGCGTCCTTGAGCACCTCGATGGCCTGTTCGATCCGGTCATACTCCAGATAGACGTCCGCCTCCACCACCGGGTCGATCTCCCCGGACGGACCCCCTTCGCCGGTCACTTCGGCACTGGCCGCGGCGTCTTCCGCGCCCTCGTCCACCGAACCGGCATCTGCGGTTTCCTGCGGCGCCTGGTCCCTTGCGGGTTCACTTCCGGCAGCGTCGTGCATCGACCGGGCCTGGGTTCCGGATTCCGGTGGGGATTCCTCGTCGGACGAGCCGGGATCGCCGTCATCGGACATCCTGCGCGCCTTACGGCGCTGCCATACGAATAGTGCGGCCAGGAGCGCCAGGAGGCCTACCGCGATCTTCGGGCCATAGTCCGGCAGGATGGCGAATACGTTCTTGATCCAGTCCAGCAAGCCGTCCCGGGTCGCTACGGGGACCGGCTCCCCGTATCCGTCATCCGTGGCCACCGCGCTCACGGGCTCCGCCTCCGGGGCCTCGGCAGGCTCCGGCTGGGTGCCGGACACCGTCACGGCAACCTGGGGTTCCTCTTCAGGCTCCTCCGGTGCCGTAACCGCCGGGTCCACGGTCACCGCCGGGGTTTCATCTTCGGCGGGCGCCGTATCCTGCTGCGCCAGCAGGATTTCATCGGTTTCGGCGGCGGCCTCCGGTTCCGCATCGGCTTCCGCAATTTCCGCGGGCTCTTCCGGTGCGGCCTCATCCTCGGGAATCCCGACCGTCTCCACCACTTCGTCGTCACCGGCAACACCACTCACCATCGGCTCGGCGGATTCCCCGGCCGGGGGTTCAGTGGTGTCGTCATCGGCCTGAACGGCCACCTCGCCGGCAGGCGCTTCTTTCGCTTCTTCCGGTTCTTCCAGTGCCGGAACCGCCGGGTCCACGGTCACCGCCATGGATTCTTCTTCGGCGGGCGCCGTATCCTGCTGCGCCAGCAGGATTTCTTCAGTTTCGGCAGCGGGTTCCGCATCGGTCGCAGTAACTTCCGCGGGCTCCTCCGGGGCATCCTGGTCCTCGGGAATCTTGACGATCTCCACCACTCCGTCGGCACCGGCAACACCACTCACCATCGGCTCAGCGGAATCCAGGGACGGGAGTTCGGCAGTGCCGTCATCGGCCTCGGCGGCCATCTCGACGGCAGGCGCCTCATCCGGCTCTGCCGGTTCCGGAACTGCCGGGTCCATGGGTGCCGCCAGGGGTTCATCTTCGGCGGGCGCCTGGTCCTCGGGAATCTTGACTGTCTCCACTACTCCGTCGTCATCGGCAACACCGCTCACCATCGGCTCGGTGGATTCCAGGGCCGACAGTTCAGCGGTGCCGTCATCGGCCTGGGCGGCCACTTCGACGGCAGGCGCCTCTTCCATGGCTTCAGCAGTCTCCGGTTGGGTACCGGGCTCCGCCATGGCAACCTGGAGCTCCTCTTCCGGCTCCGCCGGGGCCGGAACAGCAGCATCTCCGGTTACTGCCAGGACCTCATCTTCGGCAGGCGCCGTATCCTGCTGCGCCAGCTGGATTTCATCGGTTTCGGCGGCGGCCCCGGGTTCCGCATCGGCGGCAGAAACTTCCGCAGGCTCCTCCGAAGCATCCTGGTCCTCGGGAATCTTGACGATCTCCGCCACGCCAGCGGCACCGCTCACCAGTGCACCGGCGGCATCGAGGGCCGGAAGTTCAGCGGTGCCGTCATCGGCCTCGGCGGCCACCTCGCCGGCAGGCGCCTCTTCGACCTCGACAGTCTCCGGTTGGGTACCGGGCTCCACCATGGCAACCTGGAGTTCCTCGTCCGGTTCCGCCGGTTCCGGAACTGCCGCATCCCCGGTTACCGCCGGGATCTCATCTTCGGCGGGCGCCGTATCCTGCTGCGCCAGCAGGATTTCATCAGTGCCGGTGGCGGCGTCGGGCTCCGCGTCAGCCGCGGAAATTTCCACGGGTTCCTCCGGAGCGGCAACCTGGTCCTCGGAGACTTCGGCCGTCTCCACCATCCCGTCGTCATCGGCGACACCGCTCACCTGCTGTTCGGTGGACTCCAGGGCCGGGGTTTCAGTGGTGCCGTCGTCGGTCTGCGCGCTCTCCGGGAGACCGGGATCCTCTTCCTGTTCACCCGCGGCGCGGCTCTGGGCGGTGGCAAGAGGAACATTTTCCACCTCAAGCAGGGTGGAGATGTCCCCCGTCTGTTCCTGCATCTGCTGCAGGTTTTCCTGCACGTTCCGGGTCTCCTCGCCGCTCGCGAGGAGCGTTTCATCCATTTGCGCCAGCTCGGATTCCAGGGCCTTGAGCAGCGCCTGGGCGTCGTCATCCTCCGACACCGCCTCGGGGTCGGCCTGCTGGCTGATGGTCAACTGCGCGCCCGCAGGTTCCTCGACCGCGGGGGCGGGCTCTTCCGTAACCTCGACTTCAGGGATTTCCGAGGGGGTCTCCACGGGCTCAGTGACCTGGCCGGGGTCCGCTACATCCGCCTGGACCGGTTCGGCCGCATCGGGGACGGGCTCCTCCGCGACTTCCGCCTCCGGTTGCTCGACGGCCGCCGGCTCCTCTTCCGTCACCGCAGACGGGGCGGCCTCGGGTTCTGCCGCCTCCGGTTCGGTCACGGTGTCGACGATCTGCGGCTCCGGCTCCGGTTCCGGCGCCGGGTCGGGATCAGCCCGCCGCTGACGGACACTTTCCTGGTACGCGGTGAACTGGTCCAGCTGTTCGGAGTACGCGGCCACCGATTCGCTGTAGGACACCGTCCTGATTTCGTCGAACGTGGGAAGCCTGAGTACCGCACCGCTGCGGATCAGGTTCATGTTTTCGTTGATGAAGGCTCTGGGATTTTTCCTGAACACGGAAAGGTAGGCCCGGAACCGATGGAGATCTTCGGGCACATTCATCCAAAGGACGATGTGCGACAGGGTGTGGCCGCTTTCCACCACGAACTCCTCGCCCGGAACCGCAACCGGCCGGGTGTCCTCCCCGGCGGTATCTTCCGTGCTCTCGTCATCCTCCTCCACGCTCCCGACGGAAACCGACGTCGCGGAAGGTGCAGCGGCCAGCGACGCGGTGTATTCCCGGACCACCCTACCGCCCGCCCATGTCGCGGCAACCAGCAACCCGAGGGAAACATCGTCGACCGCCTCCTGCGTGGTGATCACGACCTGGTAGCCGCCCTGGTCAAGCGGCACCAGCGCGAATTCCATGGCATCGGCCAGCGACGGGTATTCCACGCCCGCAACGGCGAAATCCGACCGGCCGGCCAGGGACACGTCCAGGGTTTCAGCCTCGGAAGCGCTGACCGAGTGCACCTCGATGACGAGCCTCAGCGGCTCCCCGGGGCCGGACTCCACGCTGAGGTCGCCAAGACCGAGCGCCTGCGCCGTACCGGGCATCACCCCGGCGGCGAATATCAATACAGCGGCAAGAAACGCCGCCGGTCTGGAAAGAAGATCAAACATTATTCACGATGCATGTTACTGCACTCTATAGTATTTCCCCTACGCCCGGTCATGCCGACGCCCGGAACCGATCGGCCGCCCGGGGGACAAAGCGTTCTACATGAACAGCCAAGGCGCCTCCTCCCGACGCCGCTCTTCGTACTGCCTGATCGCCTCGGCCCTCTCGAGCGTCAGCCCGATGTCATCAAGACCGTTCACAAGACAGTGCTTGCGAAACGGTTCCACGTCAAAATGCAGCGCCTCGCCGTCCGGGAGTTCAACGGTCTGTTCCGGCAGATCGACCTTCAGCCTGTACCCTGGTTGTTCGAAAACCCGGGCAAACAGGTCGTTCACCGTATTTTCATCCAGAACTACCGGCAACAGGCCGTTCTTGAAGCAATTGTTGAAGAAAATGTCGGCGAAGCTTGGTCCGATGATGCAGCGGATCCCGAAATCCTCCAGCGCCCATGGCGCATGCTCGCGGGAAGAGCCGCAGCCGAAGTTCTCCCGCGCAAGGAGAATCGAGGCGCCCCGGTAGCGTTCCTGGTTGAGGACGAAGTCCGGATTGGTCGGACGCGTCGAATTGTCCATGCCCGGTTCCCCGTGATCCAGGTAGCGCCACTCGTCGAACAGGTTCGGCCCGAACCCGGAGCGCTTGATGGATTTCAGGAACTGCTTGGGAATGATGGCGTCGGTATCCACGTTGGCCCTGTCCAGGGGCACCACTAGGCCGTCCAGCACCGTGAAGGCGTTCATCCGAGTTCCTCCGGCGTGGTGAAATGGCCGGCCACCGCGGCGGCCGCGGCCATGGCGGGCGAGACCAGGTGGGTGCGGCCGCCCTGCCCCTGGCGGCCCTCGAAATTCCGGTTGGATGTGGAAGCGCAGCGCTCCCCGGGACCCAGGCGGTCCGCGTTCATCGCCAGGCACATGGAACAGCCGGGATTGCGCCATTCAAAGCCGGCGTCGATGAATATCCGGTTGAGGCCCTCCTCCTCGGCCTGGCGTTTGACCAGCCCCGAGCCGGGCACCACGAGGGCCTGCTTGACGTCGGGATGGACATGCTGCCCCTCGACCACGCCGGCCGCCTCGCGCAGGTCCTCGATGCGGCTGTTCGTGCACGAGCCGATGAATATGTGGTCGGGGCGGATGTCCCGGATCCGGGTGCCGGCCTCGAGGCCCATGTACTTGAGCGCCCGGCCGATCCCCTCCCGCGCCACCTTGTCCCCGGAATCCTCCGGGTCCGGCACGACGCCGTCGATGTCGGTCACCATTTCCGGCGAGGTGCCCCAGGTCACCTGGGGCCGGATGGCGTCTCCGTCGAGGATCACCTCGCGGTCGAAGACCGCGTCGTCGTCACTGCGAAGATCGCGCCAGGCTGTCTCCGCCCGGCGCCACATCTCGCCTTCGGGGGCATAGGGCCGGCCCTTCAGATAATCCAGCGTGGTGTCGTCCACGGCAATCATTCCCGCGCGGGCGCCGGCCTCGATGGCCATGTTGCAGACCGTCATCCGCGCCTCCATGCTCAGAGCCTCGATCACCGAACCGCCGAACTCGATGGCGTGCCCCGTGCCGCCCGCGGTGCCGATCCGGCCGATGATGGCCAGGATGACGTCCTTGGACCCGATCCCGGGCCGGAGTCTGCCCTCCACGCGGACGCGCATGTTTTTCGACTTGCGCTGTATCAGGCACTGGGTCGCCATCACGTGCTCCACTTCCGACGTGCCGATGCCGAAGGCCAGCGCGCCGAACGCGCCGTGGGTCGCGGTATGGGAGTCGCCGCAGACGATGGTCATGCCCGGCAGGGTGATGCCCTGCTCGGGGCCGATCACGTGCACGATGCCCTGGCGCGGGTCACCCATGCCGAATTCCGTGATCCCGAAGTGATTGCAGTTCCGGTCCAGGGTGACCACCTGGAGCCGCGACACCGGGTCGTCGATCTCCGTGTTGTCCGTGGTGGTGGGAATGTTGTGATCCGGAACCGCCACCATACTGGCGGTGCGCCAGGGCTTGCGCCCGGCCAGATGCAGCCCCTCGAACGCCTGGGGCGAGGTGACCTCGTGCACCAGGTGACGGTCGATATAGATCAGCGAAGTGCCGTCTTCCTCCGTGTGGATGACGTGCTGGTCCCAAAGCTTGTCGTACAGGGTTCTTCCCATCCGTTGCGGCCGATGATGCTGAATCAAACCGGAAATTTTAGCACATGGCGGCCTCGCCACCCTTTCGCCAGAAGGATGACACAAGATTGCCGATCAGCCCCTTACCGCTCCGGGGAACTGCCGTTCTGCGCCCGGTCGCGCAGGGCATGGTCCATCAGCACCAGCGCCAGCATGGCCTCGACGATGGGGACCGCCCGGAGCCCGACGCACGGGTCGTGCCGGCCCGGCGTGCTCACGTCCACCGGCTGGTTGTCGAGGTCCACCGTGCGTCCGGGCAAAAGGATGCTCGAGGTGGGCTTGAATGCCACCCGGGCCACGATATCCTGGCCGCTGGAGATGCCGCCGAGGACACCGCCGGCATGGTTGCTGGCGAAACCGGCCTCGGTGATCTCGTCGCGGTGCTCGGAGCCCCGCTGGCGCACGGCGCCGAACCCGGCGCCGATCTCCACGCCCTTGGTGGCGTTGATGCTCAGCATGGCCGCGCCGATGTCCGCCTCCAGGCGGCCGAACACCGGCTCCCCCCACCCCACGGGAACGCCGCTGGCCTCCACGAGCACGCCGGCGCCCACGGAGTCCCCGGACTTGCGGATGCCCTTGATCAGCTCCTCCAGTTCCGGAACCGCATCCTCGTCGGCCACGAAAAACGGGTTCAGGTTGACCTGGCTCCAGTCCTTCGGCGGGATGGCCCGTTCGCCGATCTGGTAGACGCATCCGCGGATCTCCACGCCGAACGCCTCGCGGAGATACTTCTTCGCGATGCCCCCGGCGGCCACCCGGACCGCGGTCTCCCTGGCGGAAGCCCGGCCCCCACCGCGGTAGTCCCTGAGGCCGTACTTCTTCTGGTAGGTGAAATCCGCGTGCCCCGGGCGGAACCGGTCCCTGATCGTGCTGTAGTCCTTGGAGCGCTGGTTGGTGTTGTGGATCAAAAGGCCGATGGGGGTGCCCGTCGTCACGCCCTCGAACACCCCGGAGAGAATCTCCACGCGGTCGTCCTCGCGCCGCTGGGTGGTGAACTTGGACTGACCGGGACGGCGCCGGTCCAGGTCCGGCTGCAAATCCTCCTCCGCGTCCAGAGCCATGCCCGGCGGACAGCCGTCCACCACGCCGCCGATGGCCGGACCATGACTTTCGCCGAAGGTCGTCAGGGTGAAGATCTGTCCGATGGTATTGCCAGCCACGATGCGGGGGTGCGGTATAGAATTCCGGAAATGTCGCGATGCAAACGGATTGTAGCCGATGGAGCCCGGCCGGCCTAAATTTCCGTGACCGCCTCGGACGGCCAGTCCAGCTCGTCCTCCTCGACGATCCGGGTTTCCGCCAGGGCGAGGCGAATCCATTCGCGGACCGACGGGTCCGCCTCCATGGTGCAGCAGTAGTCCGCCGCAGTGGCATCCAGCTCCACCGTGACGCTGCGAAACCGCATCACCACTGGGGCGTACATCGCGTCGGCAATGCTGAACCGCCCGAACAGCCAGGGCCCCCCGCCCCCGAACCGTTCACGGCAATAGCGCCACACCGCCTGGATCCTGTGCACGTCGCGGGCCGCCGCCTCGCCGAGCCGGTACCCGGGAAACCGGCGGCGGAGGTTCATCGGCGCCTCGGCGCGAAGGGCGCCGAAACTGGAATGCATCTCCGCGCTCGCGGACCGCGCCGCCGCGCGGGCCGCAGGATCCTCCGGCCAGGGCTCCGTTTCCGGAAAGCGCTCGCCCAGGTATTCCAGGATGGCGAGGGAATCCCACACCTCGGAATCGCCGTCGAGCAGCACCGGCACCTTGCCGCCGGAAAACCGTTCCGCGAGGATCCGGCGCAGCTCCGCGCCGGACAGGCCGTACCGGTCCACCTCCACCGGCAGTCCATGCTTCTGCACGAACAGCCAGGGGCGCATCGACCAGGTGGAATAGTTGCAATCGCCAATGATCAGTCGCATCGCCTGACAGGGCCTCCGCGGGAGTACAATCGGGCCCCCGAGTGTAACCGTTCCGGACCCGCCCGCATCCCCCTTCAGCCAGCATCTGAATCCGCACAGAACATGCCTTCAGGCAACCATGTCGACTACCTGCTGCTGGGCGTGCTCGCCCTGATCTGGAGCACCTCGTTTCTCCTCATCAAGATCGGGGTGACGGGCATGGAGCCGTTCACCCTCACCGCCATCCGCCTGATCATCGCGGCCGGCGTGCTCCTGCTGGTGCTCCGGCTTTCCGGGCGCCGGCTCGTCGTCACCAGGCCCGCCGTCCGGCTCTATGCCTTCGTCGGCGTTCTCGGAAACGCACTGCCCTTTTCCCTGATCAGCCTCGGCGAGGTCACGGTGACCAGTTCCATGGCCGCGGTGCTGATGGGCATCATGCCCGTCGCCACGTTCGTGCTGGCCCACCTGCTCATTCCCTCGGAACCCATGACCGCGCGCAAGTTCGTGGGGGTGTCCCTCGGCTTCGGCGGACTGATCGCCCTCGTCGGAATGTCCGCCCTGGGAACCATCGGCAGCGACCCGCTGGGACAGCTGGCCGTGCTGGGCGGCGCGCTGTGCTATGCCCTGACCGCGGTCTACGTGCGCATCCACGGCATGTTCGGCACCCTGGAGGCCGCCACCGGGGCCGGACTGGTGGCCGCGGCCGCCGGCATCCTCTTCGCCTTCTGGCTGGAAGACCCCCTGACCATGACCCCCACGGCGCCGGCCCTGTGGGCCGCGGTGATCCTGGGCGCCGTCCACACGGCCCTGGCCGCGCTGATCTACTTCCGGACCATCCGCAACCTGAACGCGGTCACCTTCGCCCAGATCAACTACCTGATCCCGGTGCTGGGCAGCATCTGGGGCATCCTGCTGCTCGGGGAATCCTTCGGTCCGAATGTCGTCATGGCGCTCTGCCTGGTTCTCGCGGGCATCTACTTCGTGCAGCCGCGCCGGCGCCCGCGGGCGGCGGCCGGCGCACCCTGACGCGCGGGGCCCCGGTACCCCGGGGGTCCGTCAGCGCAGCGCGTCCAGCCGCGACCTGATCTCGCGCAGCTGCGCGAGTATTTCCTGCTGTTCGCGGTGCAGGGCGTCGCGCTCCTCGCTGGCCTCGGATTCGTGCTCCCGCTGCATCGCCGAGACGATGATGCCGATGAACAGGTTGAGGACCGTGAACGTCGTGCACAGGATGAAGGCGATGAAGAACAGCCAGGCATGGGGAAACTCGGTCATGACCGGCCGGACGATGCCCATGGACCAGCTTTCCAGCGTCATGATCTGGAACAGGCTGTAGGCGGAAGCGCCGATGGAACCGAACCATTCCGGGAATACCGCGCCGTAGAGCCCGGTGGCCATCACCGAGAACACGTAGAACACCAGGCAGAGCAGCATGGTGATGGAGCCCATGCCCGGCAGCGCCGCCACGAGCCCGCCCACCACGCGGCGCAGAGAAGGAATGAAGCTGATCAGGCGCAGGACCCGGAGAATCCGGAGCACCCGGAGGATGGACAGGTTGCCGGTCGCCGGCATCAGCGCGATCGCCACGATCAGGAAGTCGAAGATCCGCCACGGATCCCGCCAGAACCGCCAGCGGTACACCGCGAGGCGCAGCAGCACTTCCACCACGAACACCCCGAGAATGACGCGGTCGATGACCGTCAGCAGGGTTCCGTGGCGCGCCATGATCCCGGCGTCGGTCTCGAGCCCGAGGGTGACGGCGTTGATCATGATCAACACCAGTATGGCGGATTCGAACCGCGGCTGTTCCAGCAGGGCCTTCAGTTTTTTCATGCGTTCACATTGGGTAGTACCCGGCGTCCATGGCACCGTGCGCCCGGCATCCTGGGACCTGTCCTTGCCGGTGCGGACGGGTGCCTCAGGTCAATCAGGTAAAGGCGTTGAAGGTGATGATGGTATACGTATCCCGCACGCCGTCGAGTCCCTGGAGCTCGGAGGCGACGTAGCGGCCGATATCCATGCCGGCGTCGAGATAGCACTTTGCCAGCAGGTCGTACTGGCCGGAGATGGAATACACCTCGGAAACACCGTCCTGTTCCGCCAGGGCCGCAGCCACGTCATAGGCCCGCCCCAGCTCGCATTTCAGTTGCACGAAGATAGTCTGCATCAGGAGTCCCCCTTGAATTGGCTGCTGAATTCCGCAAGCTGCCGCAGCTTGGCCATGGCCCGCCCGGTCTTCATCACTTCCCTGGCCCGGTCCACCCCCGCCGCGATGCTGTCCTCGAGATCCGCGGCATACAGGGTCGCTCCGGCATTCAGGGCCACCATCTCGAACGCCGGGCCGGCTTCGCCGGAAAGCGCCTCGCCGATCAGGGCCAGGCTGTGTTCCGCATCGCGCACCACGATGGGGTCCAGCGGCTGGCGCTGGATGCCGAAGTCTTCCGGCTCGATGCGGTAGGTGGTGATCTCCCCCTTGTGGAACTCCGCCGCCTCCGTCCCCGCGGCCAGCGAGATCTCGTCGGTGCCGTCGTCGGAACAGATCACCAGGGTGTGCTTGCTGCCGAGGGCGGCGAACACCTCGGCGACGGGCCGCACCCATTTCTGGTCGAACACGCCCACCAGCTGGAATTCCGCCCCCGCGGGATTGGTCAGCGGCCCCAACAGGTTGAACACCGTGCGGATGCCGATCTCGCGGCGCGGGCCGATGGCATGGCGGGTGGCGGCATGGTGGGTCGGGGCGAACATGAAGCCGATGCCGACCTCGTCGATGCAACGGCCCACCTGCTCCGGGGTGATGTCGATGTTGACCCCCGCCGCCTCCAGGACATCGGCGCTTCCGGAGTTCCCGGTGGCCGCCCGGTTGCCGTGCTTGGCAACCACCGCGCCGGCCGCGCAGGCCACCAGGGCGCTGGCGGTGGATACGTTGAACAGCCTGGCGCCGTCCCCCCCGGTGCCGACGGTGTCCACGATCCGCTCCGCGCCCGTTTCCACCCTGGCCGCCAGGTCCCGCATGATGGTGGCGGCCCCGACGATCTCTTCCACGGTCTCTCCCTTGACCATCAGGGCGGTCAGGAAGGCGCCGATCTGCGAGGGCGTGGCTTCCCCGTGCATGATCAGGCTCATGACATCCTGCATTTCCTGACGCGACAGGTCCTGGCCCGCGGCAAGGTGTCGAATGGAGGTGGGCAGATCCATGGGTTCGGGTCGAATGGACAAGACGCGAAATTATAAGCCGAATGCGGGGGCTGACAGAATCCGGTCCCGGTAGGCGAACAGGGCCGGGGTGCCGCCGGTATGCATCAGGACGATCCCGCGATGGCCGTCCAGCTCCCCGCCCTCGACGAGCGCCAGCGCGTTCGCCACAACCTTCGCCGAATACACCGGATCCATCAGTATCCCTTCCAGGCGGGCCATGTCGGCGACGGCCTGCATGACCCCGTCCGAGGCCTCGCCGTAGCCCGGGGCCAGGGCGGCATCGCTGACCCATACGTCATCGTCGGATACGCAGGCCGCCACCCCCAGCATCTCCTCGATCCTGCGGCAATGCGCCAGGATGCGGCCTGCCTGCTGGCCGGCGTCCCGCCGCACGCAGCATCCGAGCACCGGCAGCGGATGGCCCATGATGCGGAGCCCCGCCAGCAGGCCGGCGTGGGTCAGGCCGCTGCCGGAACCCACCACCAGGACGTCGGGCCGGAACCCCGCCTCCCCGAACTGCTGCACCAGTTCGGCCGCGGCGGCCACGTAACCGAGCGCCCCCAACGGCCTGTCCACCGGCGCCAGGGGAACGACATAGGGCTTTTTCCCCCGGCTGCGGAGTGATTGGGCGATTTCCCGGATCGCCCGGTCCGCGCCGAACTCGTCCTCGCCCCGGTCGAGGGCATGCATCCTGGCGCCGAACAGGCGGTCGAGCAACACGTTGCCCGAATCGTGATAGCCCTCCGGGGGATCCTGTACCCGGTGCTCAAGCTGGATATGGCATTCAAGGCCGAGCCTGGCCGCCGCCGCGGCCAGGGTCCGCATGTAGTTGGACTGCACCGCCCCCGTGCTGAGGACCGTGTCGCAGCCCTTCGCCAGCGCATCGCCGAGATAGAACTCGAGCTGGCGGACCTTGTTGCCGCCCATGGCAAGCCCGGTGCAGTCGTCCCGCTTGAGCCAGAAGCGGTAGCCGGGGTGGCGTTCGGACAGGCGGGGCAGGTATTCCAGCGGCGTCGGCAGGTGCGCGAGCGCAGCCCTTGGCCAGTCCGCCAGAATATCCCCCGCCGCGGCAACCGGGGGGTTCGATGTCATGTCTTCAGGTACTTGAGCGGATCCTGGGGCTTGCCGTTGACCCGGATCTCGAAATGCAGCATGGTGCGGTCGGCGCCGCTGTCCCCCATCTCGGCGATCTGCTGTCCCGCCCCGATGCGGTCCCCTTCCGCCACCAGGATGCGGCGGTTGTGCGCGTAGGCGCTGAGATAGGTGTCGGAATGCTTCAGGATGACCAGCCTGCCGTACCCCCTCAGCCCCTCGCCGACATAGACCACCTCACCCGCGGCGGTGGCGATGATCGGGGTGCCCGGGGCGGCGGCGATCCGGATGCCGTTGACCCCCTTCTCCCGGGAGTACCGGGCAATGAGGTCGCCCCGTGCAGGCCAGTGCCAGCTGGCCGGGGGCGCCTTCGGCAGCGAGCCCTCCGGGGCCGCTGTCGGCGCCGGCTGCACCGCGCCCACGGCCTGAATTTCCGATACCACGGTTTCTTCCTCGTCCGGCAGGGTCCTGACGGTTGCCGCGGCCGTCGATGGCGCCGCGGCGTCCTTGCGGAGGCGCAGCCGCTGGCCCTCCTGCACGTCATAGGGCTTCGCCAGGCCGTTCCATTTCGCGACGTCGATGAAATCGAGCCCGTACCGCCATGAGATCGTGTAGATGCTGTCGCCCGGCCCGACGGTCGTTTCCGCGGGGATCTTCCGGTGGGGCGCCTTGTTGATCACCGGCGCATTGGTGATTTCCGCACAGGCCGCCAGAAGCGCGGCCAGCAGCAGCGGCATCAGGAAACGGTACCAGGTCATTCCGAATCTCTCCATCATCCCAGCAGAAAGTATGCTACCACCGCCAGCCCGACAACCGTCCAGCCGATGACCTCCATCCAGCGCCTCAGGTGGGTCTCGATTTTCGGCCCGCCCCACCAGAGCACCACGGCGACGAGGAAGAACTGCCCCGCCCGGCCGATCAGGGAGGCGATGACGAACGGCAGCAGCGCAAGGCCCAGCAGGCCGGAGGCGATGGTGCAGAGCTTGTAGGGCAGCGGCGTCACGCCGGCCAGCAGCACCAGCCAGACGCCGTGGTCGACGAAACGGCGCTGGACTTCCCCGAAGGCCTCTTCCTGGCCGAACAGGCCGATGATGGCCTGCCCCACCTGCTCGAACAGGAAGTAGCCGATGACATAGCCGAGGACGCCGCCGGCGACGGAAGTCAGGGTGGCCAGCGTGGCCAGCCACCAGGCCCGGTTGCGCCGGGCCAGCACCATGGGCGCCAGCATGAACGCGGTCGGCACCGGAAAGAAGGATGACTCGGCGAAACTCACCAGCGCCAGGTAGCGCTCCGCGTGGGGGTGGCGAGACCAGGCGATCACCCTGTCGTACAGCGGCCCGAAGATATTCAGGCGCCGGAAACCGGGGGGCTTTTCCTCGGCCGGAATCACTTCGCTGCGCCCGCCATCCATCATTCCTGCTGCCCGCGGAGCATGGGAACGAACCGCACCGCTTCGCGCTGCTCCTCCTGGTAGCCGTTGGCGGTGCGCGTGATCACGCGCAGGTACTGGTGGCCGCCGCCCACCGGCAGCACCATCCTGCCGCCGAGGCTCAGCTGGTCCAGCAGTCTCGGCGGCGTCTCGCCGGGTGCTGCAGCCACGAGAATCCGGTCGAAGGGGCTGTTGCTCTCCCAGCCCTCGAAACCGTCCCCGTGGAGAAAACTGACATTGTGGTAGCCGAGCCGCTGCATGCGGTCCCGGGCCTGTTCCAGCAGCGCCCCGATGCGCTCGATGGTGAAGATCCAGCGGCAGAGCTGGGAGAGGATGGCGGTCTGGTAGCCGCAGCCGGTGCCGACCTCCAGCACCTTCTTCGGGGACTCGTCATTTTCCAGCAGCAGTTCCGTCATCCGCGCCACGACCCAGGGCTGCGAGATGGTCTGGTTGTGGCCGATGGGCAGGGCCGTGTCCTCGTAGGCCTTGTGCGCCAGCGCCTCCCCGATGAACAGGTGCCTAGGGGTGGCCTCCATGATGCCGAGGATCCTCTCCGAATCGATGCCATGGCTGCGCAGCCGGTCGATGAGGCGGCGGCGTGTGCGCATGGAGGTCATGCCGACACCCCTGGTGAAGGACGTGTTCAATGCAGGGACACTCCCGACACCCACCGGGTGATTTCCGTCATCCGGCTGTGGCAGGTCATGTCGATGTGCAGCGGCGTGATGGATACCCATCCGTCGGCCACGGCGTCGAAATCGGTGCCGGGACCGGCATCGGCCCCGTCGCCGAACGCCCCGATGGAAAACAGCCGGGTATCGCCGTCGCTGCCGCACGGGATCACGGGCTGGGACTGGTGCCTGGCGCCGCAGCGGGTGGTGCGGACGCCCCGCAGCCGGTCGGCCGGCAGGTCCGGCACGTTGACGTTGAGGATGTAGTCCCCGGGAAGGGGGTGGTCGGACAGGACCGACACCAGGCCGCGCACGACCCCTGCGGCGGTCTCGTAATGGACGAGATCGTCGCCGTCCAGCGAGACGGCCATGGCCGGCAGCCCCAGAAACCGGCCTTCGATGGCCGCGGCCACCGTGCCCGAGTAAATCACATCGTCCCCCAGGTTGGATCCGGCATTGATGCCGGAAATCACCATGTCCGGCATTTCCGTCAGCGCACCGTTGAGCGTCAGGTGCACGCAATCAGCCGGCGTGCCGTCCACATGGTAGACCTCGTGCCTGTCATCTGCAACCCGGTGCACCGCGATCGGGCGACGCAGGCTGAGAGAGCTGCTGGTGCAGCTCTGGTCCGTGGTCGGGGCCACCACCACCAGGCTGGCGACATCCTCGAGGCCGCGGATCAGCGCAGCAAGGCCAGGGGACCGGTAGCCGTCGTCATTGCTGAGCAGGATTTTCATGGGCGCTTTATACCGGTATACCCGTGGAAAGTCACATCTTTCCGTATCTTTCCGTATCTTTCCGTATCTTTCCGTATCGGCCCCAGATCGTCCGGATCAGTCGTTCAGCACCGAGACCAGGAACGCCACCACGCGGTCCCGGATCAGGGGCTGGGCCGCGTCGTTGGGGTGGATCATGTCCGGCTGCATGTACCCGGGGTCCAGCGCCAGCTCGCCGATGAAGAACGGCAGCAGCGGAACGCCCTTGTCCGCGGACACGTTCTCGAAGACCTGCGCGAACCGCTCCGTATAGACCTTGCCGTAGTTGGGCGGAATGCGGATACCGAGCAGCATCGCCCGGATGCCGCGGGATTCCGATATCTCCACCATGCGGCGGAGATTGTGCTCGATCACCGAGGGGCGCACGCCGCGCAGCCCGTCGTTGCCGCCAAGCTCGATCAGGACCCAGTCCGGATCGGTCCGCCCGATGCCGTCCTCGATCCGGGCCAGCCCCCCGGCCGTGGTATCCCCGCTGATGCTGTCATTGACGATGCGTATGCCGGCGCCCTCCTCGGCGAGCTGGCGGTTGGCCATTTCCACCCAGCCGTCCCCATCAAGTCCATAACCCGAACTCAGGCTGTCGCCGAGCAGCAGGACCGTGGTGGCCGCCGCCGGCACCGGCAGGGACAGCAGCACGAGGACAACCCAGGCGGACAGCAGCCTGGCGGCCCGGGTCGGAAAATCGGGGCGCTTCATGGCCGGCGCCCGGGCGTGCAAGGGACCCCGCCGGGGGCCGGTATTCTGTTGCCGTCTGGTAGCATCCGATATTTAAAATTCAACCTTGAGCCGCATAGTAAGTGATTCACGCTACGGTGGTCCCGACAATGAATCAGCAAGCCAGTCCGATCCGCGCGGAAAACGTCGGTAAAACCGTACCGGTGGCTTCCGGCAGCCTCAGGATTCTGCAGGATATCGACCTCGAGGTGGAGGCTGCGGAAACCCTGGCCATCGTGGGCGCTTCCGGATCGGGCAAGTCCACGCTGCTCGGGCTGCTGGCGGGACTCGACCGGCCCAGTGAAGGACGCATCCGTCTGGCCGGCTATGATATCACCACCCTGGACGAAGACAGCCGTGCGTCCATCCGTGCGGGCCGCGTCGGATTCGTGTTCCAGTCATTCCAGCTGCTGGCGAATCTCACGGCCCTGGAAAACGTGAGCCTGCCGCTGGAAATCACCGGCGCGGACGATGCCGGCTCCAGGGCCACGGAAATACTGGAACGGGTGGGTCTCGGCGAGCGCGTCACGCATTATCCGCTCCAGTTGTCCGGCGGCGAGCAGCAACGCGTCGCGATCGCCCGGGCATTCGTCACCCGGCCCGACATCCTGTTCGCCGACGAGCCCACCGGCAACCTGGACACCGAGAACGGACGCCGGGTGGCGGACCTCCTGTTCGCCCTCAACGCGGAGCACGGCACCACCCTGGTGCTCGTCACCCATGATGCCGAGCTGGCCGGCCGCTGCGGCCGCTGCGTCAACATGGAAGCCGGGCGGCTGTATTCCTCGTGAACCGGGGACGGCACGGGCCCTTCCTGCCGGGCGGACGGACGGTGCGCCGATGAGGCCGTCCCAGGTCCTGGCACTGTCGCCCCGCCTACTGTGGCGCGAGTGGCGCAGCGGCGAGCTGTCCATACTCCTGCTTGCCCTGGTGGTGGCCATCGGCAGCCACACCGCGATCGGCCATTTCGCCGACCGCGTCAGCCGCGGCATGACGATCAATGCCCAGCATGTCATCGGCGGCGACCTGGTGATGTCCAGCAGCCGGCCGTTCGACCCCGCGGTGCGCGAGGAGGCGGCCCGCCTGGACATCGAGACCGCAAGCACCCAGCGGTTCTTCACGGTGGCGGGCACCGGTGAAGACATTCTCCTGGTGTCGGTGAAGTCCGTGGGCGACAGCTACCCCCTGAAGGGCAGCCTCCGGGTGACCCGCGAACTCTACGGCACCGAGGAGGCGGTGCAAAACGGCCCCGGGCGAGGCGAGGCCTGGGTGGAGGCCCGGGTGCTCCATGCCCTCGGCATCGAACTCGGACAGGAAATCACCATCGGGGAGTCCGGATTCCGGTTGAGCCGGGTGCTGACCTACGAGCCCGACCGCGGCAACAACTTCTACAGCTTCAACCCCCGGGTGATGATCAACCAGGCCGACCTCGAGGAGACCGGCGTCATCCAGCCCGGCAGCCGCGTATGGTACCGGGACCTGTTCGCGGGCGACGCGGAGCAGGTATCCCGGTTTCGCGCATGGCTGGAGCCGCGGCTGAACCCCGGGGAGCACATCCGTAATCTCGACGAGGACCGGCCCGCGCTGAGCGAAGCACTGGACAAGGCGAAGCAGTACACCGGCCTAGCCAGCCTGGTGGCGCTGCTGCTGGCCGCGGTGGCCGTCGCCAACAGTGGCCGCCATTACAGCGAAAGACATTACGACACCAGCGCGCTGCTGCGCTGCCTCGGCTGCAGCCAGAACGACATTCTCGGCATCTATGTCCTGCAACTGCTGCTGCTGGCGCTGGCGGGAGGCATCCTGGGCAACCTGGTGGGCTGGCTCTCCCAGGCCGGCCTGATCATGGTGCTGGGTTCATTGCTGCCCGAGAACATTCCGGGCATCGGTATCGAGCCGGTGCTGTCGGGCATGTTCCTCGGCTTCGTGGTGCTGCTCGGCTTCACCCTGCCCTCCGTCCTCAGGCTGCGCGCGGTGCCCCCCCAGCGGGTGCTCCGGAAGGACCTGACGCCGCTGTCCCTGTCCGCGCGCCTGGTTTACGGGGTGACGCTGACGCTGATCGTGACCCTGATGTGGATCTACACCGGCAACATCGTCCTGACCCTGGGAATGACCGGGGGCAGCGTCGTGGTGATCGCTGTCGCCGCCCTTGGCATCGTCGGCATATTCCGCCTGCTGGCCCGGTTCCTGCCGCTGATCCCGGTCCAGGTCCGCGCGGGGGTCCGGAACTTCCTGCGCCGGCGCCGGGAGACCGTGGCCCAGACGATGGCCTTCGGCCTGACCATCATGGCCATGCTGGTGGTGCTGATGCTGCGCACGGAACTCATCACCACCTGGCAGGAAACGGTGCCGGAAGATGCGCCCAACCATTTCGTGCTCAACATACAGGTCCATGAAACCGAACCCTGGGCCGAATTCACCGCGGGCCGGGAGATCGATGCCGGCCCCCTGTACCAGGTCGTCCGCGGCCGGCTGATCCGGATCAACGGCACGCCGGTCAGGGACCACGTGAGCAAGGAGGAGCGGGAGGATGAAAGCATCAACCGCGAACTCAACCTCACCTGGTCGGAGGAACTGCCGACGGACAACAGGCTGACGGCGGGAAGGTGGTGGCAGGCCGGCGACCGGGGGCACACGCGCGTATCGGTGGAGGACGAACTGGCCGAGCGCCTCGGAATCGCCATCGGGGACGAACTGACGTTCTTCACCGGCGACCGCAACTGGACGGCCGAGGTCGTCAGCCTGCGCCGCGTGAAATGGGACAATTTCAATCCCAATTTCTACATGGTCTTCAATCCCGGCGCCCTGGACGCCCTGCCCGCCAGCTGGATCGGCAGCTTCTTTCTCGAACCCGAGCGGAAAAAGCTGCTGGTGGACATGATGCGGTCCTTTCCCTCCATCACCCTGCTTGAGGTCGACGCCGTGCTCAGGCAGGTCAAGACCATCATCGGCCAGGTCATACTGGCAGTGGAGTCCATTCTCCTGTTCGTCCTGGTGGCGGGATTCGTGGTGACCCTCTCGGCGATCCACACCAGCATGAACGAGCGCCTCCAGGAAGGGGCCCTGGTACGGACCCTCGGCGCCGGGCGGGGGCTGCTCCACATCAACCAGTGGAGCGAATTCGCCAGCATGGGCCTGCTCGCCGGCCTCATCGGCGTGCTGGGTGCGGAACTCGTGATCGCGGTGCTCTACTGGCGAATCTTCGAGCTGGAGTACTCGCCGACCTGGTGGGCGTGGGCCCTCGTGCCGCCCCTGTCCGCGCTGCTGATCGGACTCGCGGGCATCTGGAGCAGCCGCCGCATCCTGGCACAGCCGCCGATCAGGATCCTCAGGGAGGCGGGCGCATGAACGCCCTCAACGACATGGTCGGCCGCTTCAACACCTGGCTGGAAAGCTACTGTCCGCCCTTTCCGGAGGAATTGCCCGGCAAGCCGCCGGACACGCTGTTCGGATTCGTTGCCTACTTCACCCGCCCCTTCTGGCCGCTGCTGCTGGCGAGCGCGACCTTTTCCATCGTCATCTCCCTCATTGAGGTCTACCTGTTCTCCTTCGTCGGCAACCTGGTGGACTGGCTGGCGACCTCCCAGAGGGAGAACTTCTGGGACACCTACCGCACCAGGCTGATCGCGATCGGGATTCTGGTGCTGGTCCTTCTGCCCTCGCTCAAGTTCGTCTACGAGGGCATCGTGCACCAGGGGCTCCTCGGCAACTTCGCCATGCGCACCCGCTGGCAGGCCCATCGCTATCTGCTGCGCCAGAGCGTGGATTTCTTCCAGAGTGATTTCGCCGGACGGGTGGCGACGAAGATGATGCAGACCTCCCTGGGGATCCGCGACGCCGTCATCAAGATCACCGAGGTGCTCCTCTACGTCGCGGTCTACTTCACCGGTGCCATGGTGCTGTTCGCCACCAGCGATCTCCGGCTGACCGCGCCCATGCTCCTGTGGCTCACGGGATACATCTTCACGTTGCGCTACTTCATTCCCCGCATGCGCCGCATCTCCATGGAACAGGCGGAAGCCCGCTCCATGGTCACCGGCCGGGTCGTGGACAGCTACACCAACATCACCACCGTGAAGATGTTCTCCCACAGCAATGCCGAGGATGAATACGCCCGCGAGGGCATGACCGAATTCCTCGACACGGTATACCAGCAGATGCGCCTGTCGGCCCTGCTCACGGTGGTGCTCAATTGGCTCAACGCGGGCCTGCTGTTCCTCGTGGGCGCCACCTCGATTATGCTCTGGCACCAGGACGCGGTCACCGTGGGCGCCATCGCCTTCGCCATGGGCCTGGTCATGCGCATGCAGGGCATGTCGCAGTGGATCCTCTGGGAAATCGCCGGCCTGTTTGAAAACATCGGCATCATCCAGGACGGGATCGACGTCATTTCCCGTGACATCGCCATCACCGACCGCCAGGATGCGACCTCCCTGCACATGAACGGCGGGCAGGTCCGCTTCCGCAACGTCTACTTCAACTACGGCAAGGACCTGGATCCGGGCGCCGGCAGCGTGATCGCGGATTTTTCCCTGGAAATTTCCCCCGGCGAGAAGATCGGCCTGGTCGGGCGCTCCGGCGCCGGCAAGTCCACCCTGGTCAACCTCCTCCTCCGGTTCTACGATGCCGAGTCGGGTGCCATCGAAATCGACGGCCAGGATATCGCCGGCGTCACCCAGGACAGCCTGCGCGCACAGATCGGCATGGTGACCCAGGACACGTCCCTCCTGCACCGGTCCGTGATCGACAACATCCGGTACGGGTCGCCGGATGCCGACATGGACGTGGCGGTCGCGGCGGCGAAACAGGCAAGGGCGCATGACTTCATCCTGGGGTTGGAGGACCAGGACGGGCGCAAGGGCTACGAGGCCCACGTGGGTGAGCGGGGCATCAAGCTGTCCGGCGGACAGCGCCAGCGAATCGCCATTGCCAGGGTCCTTTTGAAAAACGCCCCGATCCTGGTCCTGGACGAGGCCACCAGTGCACTCGATTCCGAGGTGGAGGCGGCCATCCAGGAGAGCCTGTACACGCTCATGGTCGGCAAGACCGTGGTCGCCATCGCGCACCGGCTCTCCACCATCGCCCAGATGGACCGGCTGGTCGTCATGGACCGGGGCAGTATCATGGAGACGGGCACCCATCAGGAACTGCTCACATGGGGCGGGCTGTACGCCGATCTCTGGAGCCGGCAGTCCGGCGGATTCCTGGCAGGCAACACCATTCCCCCGAAGGACGGACGGATTGCCGGCCCCGGCATCGATCCGGAAGGCAGCCGGCCCGTGCCCGGCGCCTTCCGCGCCTGAGGACCGGAAGGCGGCCCGGACGCATCACATCCCCGCCTCGCCTGGAAATGGCCTGTAAAGCGGCCAAAATACCGGCAATCTGATCGACATGTATAGAGATTTGTCTCATACTAACTATATGATATAAATGTAATTATTTGTGAAACGAGTATGCACGGCGAAGCGGCTGCAAAACCGGCCATAATGAAGATCGTCGAAAACCGGGGCGAAACCATTGGCCTGATGGAGCCGATGCGTGTGGGCGAGGGCTCACGGCTGCGCACCGAGCTCACCGACCTTGCGATCGAACTTGCCGGGCGTGCGGCTGGTCTCCGGCACGGACTGCCAGACGGCGTGCTAACCGCGCTGGCTGAGTTGGTGCGGACGGTAAACTGCTACTACAGCAACCTGATCGAAGGACACGATACCCATCCGATCGATATTGAGAGGGCACTCAGGGACGACTACAGCGCCGACCCGGAAAAAAGAAACCTGCAACTCGAGGCCAGGGCGCATATCACTGTCCAGGGATGGATTGACGAAGGAGGGCTTGCGGGCCGGGCCACGACCTCCGAAGGCCTGCAGGAAACCCATCGCCGATTCTGCGCACTGCTGCCGGAGGAACTGCTCCGGGTCGAGTACCCGGACACGGGGGGGCGCATCGAGGTGATCCCCGGCGAGTTTCGGCGGCACGATGCCAGGGTGGGCCGCCACATCCCGGTCAGCCCCGGTGCCGTGTCCCGCTTCATGGCACGCTTCGAGGCCGCATACGGTGATCTCGGCCGGACTGATCGCATTCTCGCCGCTGCCGCCGCGCATCACCGTCTTGCGTGGATACACCCGTTCATTGACGGTAACGGAAGGGTCGCCCGCCTGATGTCCCATGCGATACTGTCAGAGACGCTGGATACCGGTGGAATCTGGTCGATCGCGCGAGGCCTGGCACGCAATGTTGACGACTACAGGGGCCTGCTCGCCGCCTGCGATCTTCCACGCCGCAACGATCTCGACAGGCGCGGCAGCCTGAGTGAGGAAGCGCTGGTTGAATTCACGAAATTCTTCCTCTGTACCTGTATCGACCAGGTGGACTTCATGGAAGAGCTGATGCAGCCGGACCGTCTGCGCACACGCCTGCTGGTGTGGGCCGAAGAGGAAATCAGGGCGTCCGCCCTTCCCCCGAAGTCCGGGCAGGCGCTCGAAGCGGTGCTCTACCGGGGCGAGCTGCCGAGAGGTGATGTCGCAAGGCTGCTCGGCGTGAGCGAGCGGTCCGCCCGCCGGATCACATCCGCCCTCATCGCTCGGGGAGCACTGACATCGGCAAGCTCCCGCGCTCCGCTCCATCTGGCTTTCCCCGCAAGACTGGCTTTACGCTGGATGCCGGGGCTGTTCCCGGAGAAAGCGCGGTAATGGCCGGCACCCCGGCCTGCTGAACCATTCCGTCACATGAATTTTCCTCCAACCCTTTTGCCTGGCATATGATTTCGGACGATCGGCAGAACCCCGGGCGGGGGCGGCGCGGCACCCGGCGGGGAGAGCGGCGGGAACTCTCGCAGACCGGCGGTACTGGCGATGATCCACGGCCTGTATGGCCAGGGATGCCGGGAGGTCGTTACCGGCCGCTTCCGGAATCCGAACTGGAGGTGATCCACCAGGGCGTGCTGACCATTCTCGAACGCACGGGACTTTCCCATGCTCCCGAAGGGACCATAGAGCGCGTGCTGGCGGCGGGGGGCAGGCTCGACCGCGGCCGCCTCTGCTTTCCCGAACCCCTGGTCCGGCGCGCACTGGAGGGCATGCGGCGGAACTTCACCCTGCACGGGCAACGGCCGGAGCACGCGCTCCGTCTGACCGGCAGGCGGGTGCACATGGGTTCGGGCGGTGCGGCGCCTTCCGTCCTGGACATGGAGACCCGCCGGTACCGGGACGCCACGCTCAGGGACCTGTACGATGCCGCCAGGCTGGTGGACGCGCTGCCCAACGTGCATTTTTTCAGCCGCTCCCTGGTGGCCCGGGACATGCCGGACGAGCGCAGCCTGGACCTCAACACCGCCTGGGCCTGCCTCAAGGGCACCGCCAAGCATGTCTGCGTCAGCGCGTCACACCCGGAACATGTCCGCGAAATCGCCGCGATGTGCTACCGGCTGGCGGGCTCCCGCGAACACTTCATCGAGCGCCCTTTCCTGTCCCTCAACATCAATCATGTCACCCCGCCGCTCCGGTTTGCACAGGACGCGGTAGAGGTGATCGAGGCGGCGGCGCTGCATGGCATTCCTGCCCATGCCAACGTCTTCGGACAGGTCGGCGCCTCCTCTCCGGTGAGCCTGGCGGGGTCGCTGGCGCAAACCGTCGCGGAAACCCTGGCCGGGATGATTGTCGCCTGGCTGGTGAACCCGGACGCCCTGGTGCTGTTCGGCGCCAAGCCCATGATCACCGACCTGCGGACCGGGGCCATGAGCGGCGGCGGCGGGGAACAGGCCATGGTGATGGCGGCCGCGACCCAGATGGCGCAATACTACGATCTGCCCGGCGTATCCATTGCCGGCGCCGCCGACAGCAAGATCGCGGATGCCCAGAGCGGCTACGAGAAGTCGCTGTCGGTCGTCCTGGCTGCGCAGGCGGGGAGCAATCTCATCACCCAGGCCTGCGGCATGCAGGCCAGCCTGATGGGCTGCGCCCTGGAAAGCTACGTCATCGACAACGACATGCTGGGCGCCATCCTGAGCAGCCTCAGGCAGGTGGAAGTGTCCCCCGATACCCTGGCGCTGGATGATATCGACCGGGTAGCGACCGGGGCGGGGCATTTCCTCGGCGAGGCCCTGACCATGGCGCGGATGAAGTCGGATTTCCTGTACCCCGCGCTGGCCGACAGGCGCCCCCCGGGGGAGTGGGAGGAAGCCGGCAGTCCGGACATCCGGGATCTGGCCATCCGGCGGACACGGGCGATTCTGCGGGAGCATGTCCCGGATCACACCCGTGCCCCGGGTCCCGGGATCGAGACGGATTTCGGCCTGCAGCCGCTCTGACGGCGAGTTGCCTATTAGGGCCCCCCGCCGCTACAGGTCGACGGGCAGCCCCTTGTTGGGTATCACGTTGCGCAACTCGAAGCTCGAGTGCAGGTTGGTCACCCCGGGCAGGCGGCTGAGGCGCCCCAGCAGGAATTCCTCGTAGTGCTTCATGTTCCGCGCCACCACCTTGAGCAGGTAGTCTTCCGAACGTCCGGTCACCACGCTGCAGCCCACGACTTCAGGGAATTTCACCACCTGGCTTTCGAACTTCTCGAACTGCTCGTTCGTGTGACGCTCCATGGCCACCGCGAGATAGGAAGTCAGGTTGAGTCCGAGCACTTCCGGATCCAGCAGCACCGTCGAGCCCGTGATGCACCCCATTTCCTCCAGCCTGCGGACCCGGCGGGCACAGGGCGTGGGCGACAGGTTGATCTTCGCCGCGAGGTCCAGGTTGCTGATACGCGCATCCTGCTGCAGGATGCGGAGGATCTTTCTGTCAGTTGCGTCCAGATTCATGATTTGAAAAATAGTCTAATTCACCAAATTATTCATGATTCTATTATATATTCACCTATATATTGCAAATCTATCGCCAAAATGGTGTCAAATACTCAAGAATTCCCGATAAAATGCCAAGCCCTTCGGGAACTGCACCAAGCGCAGCCATGAAATCCTTTGACCATCGAAAATATCCCACCGAGCGGTTCGGACCCGACAAGCGCGACCGGCGCTGGCCGGACCGCGCGCTGACCCGGGCTCCGACCTGGTGCAGCGTCGATTTGCGGGACGGGAACCAGGCCCTGATCGATCCCATGAACATCCCGAAGAAGATGCGGTTCTGGGAACTGCTGCTGCGTTGCGGGTTCAAGGAGATCGAGATCGGCTTCCCCGCCGCCGCCCAGGTGGAATTCGATTTCGCCCGCAAGCTGATCGAGGAGGAACGGATACCGGACGATGTCACGGTCCAGGTGCTGACCCAGGCCAGGGAGCACCTGATCGCGCGGACCTACGAGTCCCTGGAAGGGGTCGGGCGCGCCATCATGCATGTCTACAATTCCACCAGCCGGGTGCAGCGGGAGAAGGCGTTCAGGATGTCCCGGGACGAGATCCGCCAGATCGCCGTGGACGGCGCCACCTGGGTGAAGGAGTACGCGAAGAAATATCCGGGCACGGATTGGACCTTCCAGTATTCGCCGGAAAGCTACTCCCAGACCGAACCCGAGTTCTCCATCGAGGTCTGCGAGGCCGTCTGCCGGGTCTGGGAACCGGAAAACGGTCAGAAGGTGATTCTCAACCTGCCGGCCACGGTGGAAGCCACGACGCCGAACATCTTCGCCGACCAGGTGGAGTATTTCTGCGACCGCCTGCCCTCCCGGCAGGAGGTCACCATCAGCCTGCATACCCACAATGACCGCGGCTGCGCGGTGGCGGCGGCGGAACTGGCCACCATGGCCGGCGCGGACCGCATCGAGGGCACCCTCCTCGGCAACGGTGAGCGCACCGGCAACATGGACATCGTCACCATGGCGATGAACCTCTACAGCCAGGGCGTGAACCCGGAACTCGACCTCTCCCGCATGCCGGAGATCGTGCAATGCGTGACCGAATGCAACGGCCTGCCGGTGCATCCGCGCCACCCCTATGCCGGCGAGCTGGTGTTCACCGCGTTTTCCGGCAGCCACCAGGACGCCATCAAGAAGTGTCTCGAGGCGGAGGACGACGGCATCTGGGACATCGCCTACCTGCCCATCGACCCCCGGGATGTGGACCGCACGTACCAGGATGTGGTGAGAATCAACAGCCAGTCCGGCAAGGGCGGCGTGGCCTATGTCCTGCAGACCAATTACGGCGTGGAGCTGCCCCGCTGGCTGCAGATCCGGTTCAGCCAGGACGTGCAGAAGCTGGCCGAGGAACGCGAGCGTGAACTGAACCCGGACGAGATCTGGAACCTGTTCCAGCAGGTCTACATGGGCCATGACCAGCCCTATGCGCTGAAGAAATTCTCCATGACCAAGGAGGAATCCGGCGACTCGGTGACCGCGGAACTTCGCACGCGCGACGGCGAGGTGGAGATCAGCGGCGAGGCCTTCGGCACCCTGGGGGCGTTTGTGGACGCCCTTGAGAAGCGGACCGGGAGCAAGCTCCGCATCCTCAACTATACCGAGCATGCGATGTCCGCGGGCACCAGGGCGGAAGCCATCGCCTACGTGGAAATGGATATCGACGGGCAACTGCAGGTGGGTGTGGCAACCAGCCAGGACACCGTGGGCGCGATGTTCAAGGCCACCCTGGCCGCCTACAACCAGGAGGCGATCCGGACCGGCAAAGACCGTGCCGGCCGGGTGATGTCGGAAGTGGCGTAGCCCGGGCCCGGGGGCGCTACCGGAAGTCCGCCCAGACCGCGCAATGGTCGGGATGCCGCCCCTGGCGCGGCAGTTCACCGAACGAGCCCTGCACCTGCATCGCCCCGGTACCGCCGCCCGCGACCAGGTGGTCGATGAACGCCGGGTACCGGGGATTGCAGCGGGAGGCCACACCCCGGGTCAGCAATCGGAGCGGCGCCCCGGGCGGTGACAGCAGGCGCCATGCCCAGTCGCCGGGCAGGGCGAGGCGACGGTTGAAATCCCCCAGGATGACGAAGGCAGCGCCCTCTGCCCTGCGCGCGTCCGCCCAGGCCCTGAGGCTCCTCATCTGGCCGCGGAGGATCGCGCAGGTTTTCCTGCGGCGGCTCTCCCCGTCCTGCTTCCTGCCCCAGCAGCCGGACGCCAGGTGAACCGACAGCAGGCGAAGTTCGCGCCCGTCCGCCCTCACCGTGATGTCGGTGCCCCAGCGCTGGAACGGGTTTCCCATGCCCAGGTCCGCCAGGTCGTCGTGCCGCCGGTACGAAATCCCCCTGCGGATGGCGAAACCCGTCCCGAGATGCCCGAGGTTCATCGCGGGATTTTCCCGGCAGGGGCGGGGCGGATCCATCGCCGGCCGGGAGGATATCTCCACATGCCAGTCCGCCCCGGGAAAAACGCGGCGCGCCGCGGCCGGATTTTCCACCTCCTGGAAGGCGACGACATCCGCGTCGAGTTCAGCGATTCTTTCCCCGAGCGCCCGGTAGTCGGCCCGTTTCCGCCCCACACAGCCCTCCCCTTCCGTGTCGTCCAGGTGCTCCAGATTCCAGGACGCGATGCGGATCTCCCCGGCAAATCCCGCCGGCGCCGCCAGGGCGAGTATGACCGGGATCAGCAGTGCCTGCAGTCCCGGGCCCATCCATGACCCGCCCCGCAGGCGGCGGAAACGGCCCGTGGGCCGGTCCGGGCACCGCTTCGGCAAATCAGGCGTGGGGGACATGCTCCTCCCGGAAAGCCGGGTTGAATTCCTTCTCCACCTTGGACAGCAGGAAAAATACCTCTTCAACCGAGTTGGTGATCAGGAGGATGTCGATCTCTTCGAGATTTTCCAGCGGCGGATCCATCTCCAGGTACTGGACCCGAAAGTCGCGCATCATCTGGCCGCGGTCGCCGGTCAGCTGTTTCGCGATTTCCCAGGTCGCCTCGTCGTTGGTTTCCATCGCCTCGACCAGGGACAGGAGAACCCCGTCGACGCTTTCGCAGGTAACCTCCTTGAACTGGGCGAGCGCGGATCGGTTGTCGATGCCGGCCAGGGTCTCGCCCAGGTCCCCCAGGGCATTCTCCAGCCAGCCGAGAAGCTTCTGGCGGCTGCGCATCGCATCGCGGTGCTCGACGCCCTGCATGGGATGACTCGCCTGCAGGTCGTCAAGGAACCCGCCGACGTCGGTGAGCAGCTTCCGGGAGGATTCCCGCAGCGGACCGACGCTGCCGCCTTCCCGCACGGCATTGAAATACCGCGACAGGTTCTTCATCAGGCGCCTTTGTTCCAGGTCGACGAGCACCAGGGAGGTGTCGACGTCCACGGAGGCATGGCCGTGAATGAACCGGGGCCGGGACAACTCGTCGACCTGGTCGGTGGGCCACATCGACTCGAGCATCCGGACCGACCAATCGAGGCCGGCCAGCATGACCGGAACCAGAATTACGCCGGCAAGAACATAGACCAGGGCCAGCTGCTGCTCCAGGTCCAGATCGACGGACAGGATCAGCGCCTTGACCAGCGGGATGTCGAAGAGAATCTCGCAATACAGCAACGGGACCAGCACCGCACAGACCAGGATGCTGTAGCCCACCAGGTACATGGCAACCTGCCGCGAGCGGCCCGTGAGGCCCGCCGACAGCAGATAGACGATGACACCTGAACCAAGCACGCTCCCATACATGGCCATGATGGCCTGGTCGGCGGACAGGATGCCAGCGCCCGCCAGAATGATGCCGAAGACTGCCACCACGCTGGCGGACCGGACGACGCACGTCAGGAAGACGGCGGCCAGAAATGCGGCGGCCAGGGAATTTCCGGACGCCTCCAGCATGTCCCTGAACCAGGGCTGTTCGGCCAGGAGTGCCGCGGCATTCCTGAGCAGTGCCAGACCGATGATGATCATGGCGCCGCCGAGGAACGACGCCGCCAGGTGCCTGTAGCGAGCGGGTTTCCCCGCGACCACGACCATGCCGGACAGACCGAGGACATAGAACGCGAGCACCTCGATATCCAGGGTAACGATCAGGACCAGGACCGTCACACCGAAGCCTCCGCCCAGAATCAGGACGAGCGCCCCCTGGGTCTTGACCAGTCCGGACCGAAGGATGCTGACCACGATGAAGGTCAGCGAGGACATGCTCTGAGTCACGCCGCCGGCAAGCGCCCCCCAGAGCAGTGCCGGGATCCGGTTCCCGGTCCACCGGGATGCGGCCCTGCGCAGGCGCCGGCTCGCCAATGCCTTGAGATTCTCCGTGAGAAACCACATCCCCACAAAGAACAGGCCGAGTCCGCCCACAACCCCTGCAAAGAGTTCAGTCATTGCTGCATCACTGCCCGGCAACCGGGCATGCGACAGTATGCAGCACGGATTGAGATCGGATGGCCCAACAGAATGCCGCTGAAGAGGGTGTCATGAATAACGCCATTCTAACGAGGCGTTTTACGGGAGGTCCCGTGAAAGGAAATACTATGATATTTCCGAAGTCACGGTCAATTCCGGTGCCCGGCGTGCGGTGCGGCGCCCATGCCGTCCCCGGTCATTGTTGCCTGCGGAAACCGGCACACAAAAAACCCCGTCCGGTCGGGCGGGGTTTTCGAATGTAATGCCTGGCAGTGTCCTACTTTCACATGGGGAGGCCCCACACTATCATCGGCGCTAAGCGTTTTCACTTCTGAGTTCGGGATGGGATCAGGTGGTACCCGCTCGCTATGCCTGCCAGGCAAACCGGGATGCGTTCACGATGAAAACACGATCATGAACGCAAATTCGGGTAGTCAACCATGCTCTTCAGGGTTACGTACACCCCAGGTCAATTGACAAGAATGCCAGACCTCTTGGGTGTTATATGATCAAGCCTCACGGGTAATTAGTACTGGTTAGCTTCATCCATTACTGAACTTCCACACCCAGCCTATCAACGTTGTAGTCTTCAACGACCCTTCAGGGGACCTGAGTCCCGGGAGACCTAATCTTGAGGAGGGTTTCCCGCTTAGATGCTTTCAGCGGTTATCCCGTCCGTACTTAGCTACCCAGCAATACCATTGGCATGATAACTGGAACACCAGGGGTACGTCCACTCCGGTCCTCTCGTACTAGGAGCAGATCCTCTCAAGTCTCCGACGCCCACGGCAGATAGGGACCAAACTGTCTCACGACGTTCTAAACCCAGCTCGCGTACCACTTTAAATGGCGAACAGCCATACCCTTGGGACCGGCTACAGCCCCAGGATGTGATGAGCCGACATCGAGGTGCCAAACACCGCCGTCGATGTGAACTCTTGGGCGGTATCAGCCTGTTATCCCCGGAGTACCTTTTATCCGTTGAGCGATGGCCCTTCCATACAGAACCACCGGATCACTAAGACCAACTTTCGTTCCTGCTCGACGTGTCTGTCTCGCAGTCAAGCACTCTTATGCCTTTGCACTAACCGTACGATTTCCGACCGTACTTAGAGTACCTTCGCGCTCCTCCGTTACTCTTTAGGAGGAGACCGCCCCAGTCAAACTACCCACCACACACGGTCCCGGACCCGGATAACGGGCCTCGGTTAGGGCCCCAAACAAGCAAGGGTGGTATCTCAAGGGTGGCTCCACAGAGACTGGCGTCTCCGCTTCGAAGCCTTCCACCTATCCTGCACATACTTGTTCAAAGTCCAGTGTGAAGCTGTAGTAAAGGTTCACGGGGTCTTTCCGTCTAGCCGCGGGTACACTGCATCTTCACAGCAAGTTCAATTTCGCTGAGTCCCTGGTGGAGACAGTGTGGCCATCGTTACGCCATTCGTGCAGGTCGGAACTTACCCGACAAGGAATTTCGCTACCTTAGGACCGTTATAGTTACGGCCGCCGTTCACCGGGGCTTCGATCAAGAGCTTCGCCGAAGCTAACCCCATCACTTAACCTTCCGGCACCGGGCAGGCGTCACACCCTATACGTCCTCTTGCGAGTTTGCAGAGTGCTATGTTTTTAGTAAACAGTCGCAGCCACCATTTTATTGCAACCCCCTTCCGCTCCGGCCGCGAGGGCCTTCACGTACAAGGGGCACACCTTCTCCCGAAGTTACGGTGTCATTTTGCCGAGTTCCTTCACCAGAGTTCTCTCAAGCGCCTTAGGATTCTCACCCCACCCACCTGTGTCGGTTTAGGGTACGGTTCTTCATAGCCTGAAGCTTAGAGGTTTTTCCAGGAAGCATGGCATCAACTACTTCTCTCCTGTAAAGGAGATCGTCATCACATCTCAGTCTTGAGGAGACCCGGATTTACCTAAGTCCCCAACCTACATGCTTAAACCGGCATATCCAACAGCCGGCTAGCCTAGCCTTCTCCGTCACCCCATCGCAGCTATAAAAAGTTCAGGAATATTAACCTGATTCCCATCGACTACGCATTTCTGCCTCGCCTTAGGGGCCGACTAACCCTGCGTCGATTAACGTTGCGCAGGAAACCTTGGGTTTTCGGCGTGCGGGCTTTTCACCCGCATTATCGCTACTCATGTCAGCATTCGCACTTCTGATATCTCCAGCGGACCTCACGGTCCACCTTCACAGACTTACAGAACGCTCCCCTACCATGCCTTGCGGCATCCACAGCTTCGGTACACATCTTGAGCCCCGGTATATCTTCCGCGCAGGCCGACTTGACCAGTGAGCTATTACGCTTTCTTTAAATGATGGCTGCTTCTAAGCCAACATCCTGGCTGTCTGAGCCTTCCCACATCGTTTCCCACTGAGATGTGTTTGGGGACCTTAGCTGGTGGTCTGGGCTGTTGCCCTCTCGACGACGAAACTTATCTCCCGCCGTCTGTCTCCCGTGATAGTACTTCCAGGTATTCGGAGTTTGCGATGGTTTGGTACCGCGAGATGCAGCCCTAGCCATTACAGTGCTCTACCCCCTGGAGTAAGTCACGAGGCACTACCTAAATAGTTTTCGGGGAGAACCAGCTATCTCCGGGCTTGTTTAGCCTTTCACTCCTAGCCACAGCTCATCCACTAATTTTTCAACATTAGTTGGTTCGGTCCTCCAGTCGGTATTACCCGACCTTCAACCTGGCCATGGCTAGATCGCCCGGTTTCGGGTCTACACCTTGCAACTGAACGCCCTGTTAAGACTCGATTTCTCTACGGCTCCCCTATACGGTTAACCTTGCTACAAAATGTAAGTCGCTGACCCATTATACAAAAGGTACGCAGTCACTCCCGAAGGAGCTCCCACTGCTTGTACGCATACGGTTTCAGGTTCTATTTCACTCCCCTAACAGGGGTTCTTTTCGCCTTTCCCTCACGGTACTGGTTCACTATCGGTCGATAAGTAGTATTTAGCCTTGGAGGATGGTCCCCCCATGTTCAGACAGAGTTTCACGTGCTCCGCCCTACTCGATTTCATCCGACACCAGTTTTCATGTACTGGGCTATCACCGTCTATGGCCGAACTTTCCAGATCGTTCCACTAACTCGGTGCCGGACTTAAGGGCTGGTCCCCGTTCGCTCGCCGCTACTAAGGGAATCTCGGTTGATTTCTTTTCCTCCGGGTACTTAGATGTTTCAGTTCCCCGGGTTCGCTTCTTGCACCTATGTATTCAGTGCAAGATACCCGCAAGCGGGTAGGTTTCCCCATTCGGAAATCCCCGGATCAAAGCTAGTTTGCAAGCTCCCCGAGGCTTATCGCATGCTACAACGTCCTTCATCGCCTCTTATCGCCTAGGCATCCACCATATGCGCTTCAACGCTTGATCATATAACCCCAAGAAGTCCGCCACCAATTGAACAAAGCGGCAGCCATACAGGGCTATACGTAACTCAAAAAGAGTTATGGTTTCGCCGGCAGCCGCTGATAATGGCCGCCGGACTGACTCATGCAGTTGCGAGAGGTCACCACTTGATGACTGGAACAACCGCATGTGCCTATGACTACCCGAATTGTAAAAGAACAAAACCGGAAAACCGGTCGCAGGCAAAAACCAAAATCCATTCCGATGGAACGGACCTTGGTTTTTGCTTGCGTTGAATCAGTCCCGCACATCCCCGCAGGGAGATGGTGGAGCCAGGCGGGATCGAACCGCCGACCTCCTGCGTGCAAGGCAGGCGCTCTCCCAGCTGAGCTATGGCCCCTCAGTGCTAGTCTTCGTTGCCATGTGCGGCGCTGCGCATCCCCGCCCCTGGCGCCGCGCGCCCTGGCAGGGACAGACATCCCGTGCATCGTGGGGGATCAGGCTGCCAGCGAGGCCCAGGCAACACGGAGCTTGAGAATGCCGACCAGATTTCCAATGCAGGACGTGACGGGGCCGTACAGAAGATCCGGCCTTTCGCAGCGTAGGGACTGGGAATCTGGTGGGTCTGGGAAGACTTGAACTTCCGACCTCACCCTTATCAGGGGTGCGCTCTAACCAACTGAGCTACAGACCCGATTGTTCACCGTTTCTGGTCAGCGACACGAAGAAAGCAATCAAGCCTGCTGCCCGTTGGTGCTGCCGAGGACTGACTCAAATGTATAACCAAACAGATTGTGTGGGAGCTCCGATGCGCCATCGGTCCCTTAAGTCTTTAAAGGAGGTGATCCAGCCCCAGGTTCCCCTAGGGCTACCTTGTTACGACTTCACCCCAGTCATGAACCATACCGTGGTAACCGCTCTCCCGAAGGTTAAGCTAGCCACTTCTGGTACAGCCCACTCCCATGGTGTGACGGGCGGTGTGTACAAGGCCCGGGAACGTATTCACCGCGGCATTCTGATCCGCGATTACTAGCGATTCCGACTTCATGGAGTCGAGTTGCAGACTCCAATCCGGACTACGACCGGTTTTCTGAGATTTGCTTACCCTTGCGAGTTCGCTGCCCTCTGTACCGGCCATTGTAGCACGTGTGTAGCCCTACCCATAAGGGCCATGATGACTTGACGTCATCCCCACCTTCCTCCGGTTTGTCACCGGCAGTCTCCCTAGAGTCCCCACCATTACGCGCTGGCAACTAAGGACAAGGGTTGCGCTCGTTACGGGACTTAACCCAACATCTCACGACACGAGCTGACGACAGCCATGCAGCACCTGTCACCCGGTTCCCGAAGGCACCAAGTCATCTCTGACAAGTTCCGAGGATGTCAAGGGTAGGTAAGGTTCTTCGCGTTGCATCGAATTAAACCACATGCTCCACCGCTTGTGCGGGCCCCCGTCAATTTCTTTGAGTTTTAGCCTTGCGGCCGTACTCCCCAGGCGGTCTACTTAATGCGTTAGCTGCGCCACTAAGAAGTAAATCTCCCCAACGGCTAGTAGACATCGTTTACGGCGTGGACTACCAGGGTATCTAATCCTGTTTGCTCCCCACGCTTTCGCACCTGAGCGTCAGTATTGGGCCAAGAAGTCGCCTTCGCCACTGATGTTCCTCCACATATCTACGCATTTCACCGCTACATGTGGAATTCCACTTCTCTCTCCCATACTCTAGCCTGCCAGTATCAAATGCAGTTCCCAGGTTGAGCCCGGGGCTTTCACATCTGACTTAACAGGCCGCCTGCGTGCGCTTTACGCCCAGTGATTCCGATTAACGCTTGCACCCTCCGTATTACCGCGGCTGCTGGCACGGAGTTAGCCGGTGCTTCTTCTAAAGGTACCGTCAGGACACCCGGGTATTAACCAAGTGCTTTTCTTCCCAATTGAAAGTGCTTTACAACCCTAAGGCCTTCTTCACACACGCGGTATTGCTGGATCAGGCTTGCGCCCATTGTCCAATATTCCCCACTGCTGCCTCCCGTAGGAGTCTGGGCCGTGTCTCAGTCCCAGTGTGGCTGATCATCCTCTCAGACCAGCTATGGATCGTCGCCTTGGTGGGCCATTACCCCACCAACAAGCTAATCCAACGCAGGCTCATCTGGCAGTGACAGCTTTCAAGAAGAGGCCATCTTTCCCCCGTAGGGCGTACGCGGTATTAGCTCCGGTTTCCCGGAGTTGTCCCCCGCTGCCAGGCAGATTCCTACGCGTTACTCACCCGTCCGCCACTCGCCACCAAGAAAGCAAGCTTTCTCGTGCTGCCGTTCGACTTGCATGTGTTAAGCATACCGCCAGCGTTCAATCTGAGCCAGAATCAAACTCTCCAGTTAAGTTGGTTGTTCCGAAGAACAGTACTTTCGGAATCCCAGTGCCAGGCACCGGAATCCACATTCTGGATTGAGAGACTTCCGACGAATCGAAGCGCCCACACAATCTGCTTGATTGGTTGTAAAAGACCAGGGAATTAACGGCAGAACGCCGTCATCCGGGAGCGCGAATTATACAGATTCAAGGCCCTCCGTCAACAACAATCCGGGTTTTTTTCATATTTGTGAAAAAAAGAGACTGGCTGGATTCATATTATTGATTTTGAATAATTTTTTTCTTCAGCGGCCGAATGGCCGCAAGGGGCTCCGCGGACCCTGCCGGGGCGGCAAGGCAACGGGGCCGGCGGGCACCCGGAGACGCGGACCCCGGAACTCCCCCGGGGCGTGCCGGGGCTTCAGGGACCCGCCTCCCCGATGCTGACCCTGGCCCACTTCCTCTTGCCGATCTGCACCACGACCCGGACACCCGGCTGCAGCAATGCCTTGCCGTCACTGACGCGTTCGCCGTCGATGCGGACCGCGCCCTGGCGGATCATGCGGATCCCCTCGGACGTCGATTCCACCAGACCGCTTTCCTTGAGCATGTTGGCCACGGGCATGCCGCCGGGTCCCGCACCCAGGCTCACCTCGGGCATGTCCTCGGGCGCCGCCCCCTTCCGGAAACGCTCGATGAAGGCGTCCCAAGCCCGAACTGCGTCCTCCTTGCCATGGAAGCGCGCCACGATCTCCCCAGCCAGCTCGAACTTGACATCCCTTGGATTCCTGCCCCCGGCCACCTCTCCCTCAAGCCCGGAGATCTCCGCCAGGGAGCGGAAGCTGAGCAACTCGAAATAGCGCCACATCAGGTCGTCGGAAATCGACATCAGTTTGCCGAACATCTCGTCCGCAGGCTCGGTGATGCCGACATAGTTGTCCAGGGACTTGGACATCTTGTTGACGCCGTCGAGGCCCTCGAGCAGGGGCAGCGTCATGACCACCTGGGGCTCCTGGCCCTCCTGTTTCTGCAGTTCCCGTCCCACCAGCAGGTTGAACTTCTGGTCCGTTCCCCCCAGTTCCACGTCCGCCTCAAGGGCCACGGAATCGTAACCCTGGGCCAGCGGATAGAGGAATTCGTGAACGGCGATGGACTGGTTGCCCGCAAAGCGCTTCTTGAAATCGTCACGCTCCAGCATCCGCGCCACGGTATAACGGGAAGCCAGCCTGATCATGCCGTCCGCGCCGAGGGCGTCCATCCACTCGGAATTGAAGCGCACCATGGTCTGGTCGGGATCCAGAATCTTGAACACCTGCCTCTTGTAGGTCTCCGCGTTGGCCTCGACCTGTTCCCTGGAAAGCGAGGGCCGGGTGGCGCTCTTGCCGCTCGGGTCACCGATCAGCCCGGTGAAGTCGCCGATCAGAAACACCACGGTATGACCGAACTGCTGGAACTGCCGCATCTTGTTGAGGAGGACCGTATGGCCGAGATGGAGATCCGGCGAGGTGGGATCGAAACCGGCCTTGACCAGCAGCGGCCTTCCCTTTCGGAGCTTTTCCTCCAGCTCTTCCAGCAGGAGTATTTCCTCGGCGCCGCGTCCGAGTTCGGTCATTGATTCGTGTTGTTCTTTCATGTGCAGGAATATCGCCTCAACCGCCAACTGTAATCGAATTTTTACCAATCCGCGCCGGCTTGTGGCGGTTAATTTTTTTGACCTCGACCGGCTGAATGGGTAAAGTAGGGTTAGTGGGATTGCCACGCAATACGGCGATCACCAATGGTACATCCATACACCCCGCGATGGAGGCATTCAGTGCGCGGGTTTAATGGTGTGGCAATGGCTGTGGCGTCGTGTACGGCGACCCCTTTGATAACATGAAACGTATTTGTTTCATATCCGGAATCTGGATCTGACGGCGACGTTGATCCGACGTCAGCATCACCAACGGCAACGCACCCACCCGGATTGGGTTTGCCGGGTGCACTCCCCGCGCGGAGCCGGATTCCGGTGAAATTGCAACGAAAATGACAGCCAGGCTGCGACCAACCTTCCGGCTGGATCTCAAGGATCTGCCGCTTCGCCCTTCCAGGCCGTACGGGATGCGTGCCGGACTGATGGCGGTGGCCGGCCTGGCGTTGGCGGTCGTGGTGGCCCTCCTGGCGGCGACCATGATTGTCAAGAGCCCACCCGAACCAGTGGCGGGCTCCGCCGTCCCCGCAATCTCCGAGCCCAAGGTCGCGGTCGTGCCGAAACCCGAAATCGCCGCCGTGGCGCCGCCGGCGGCGTCCGCGGAAAACCCTGTCAAACCTGACTCCGTGGAGGGCCCGGAACTGTCCGCGGCGGACAACGCCGCCCTGGTTCCCGTCGCTCCCGCCAGCGCCCCCCCCGAGCCGGAGGTGGCCCCGGTCGTCAGTCCCCCTGCTGCGCCTCTGCCGGCGCAGGCAGGAACCCACGAAACGGAGGAAGCTGCCGACAGGACGGAAGAGATCACTGCGGAACGCCAGGCCCCCCGGCCCGATGGCCCGGATGACAGGATACAGTTGGCCAGCCTGGCGCCGATGGTCACGGGGGAACAGGCATCACCGCTGGACTACATCGTGGAAGACGAATTCCCCGGCCTGGCAGGGAAACCCCCCGTCGACCCGCTGGAAGCCGTGCTTCGCGAAGGCGACTGGGTGACGGAAACCGTCCGCAAGAAGGACACCGTCTCGCACATCTTCAGGCGCTTCGGAATCAGCACCCGGGAGGCCTATTCCCTGGTCGAGCTGGAGAATGCATCCGTCCTGAACAAGATCAGGCCGGGCGAGGAAATACACGTCACCACGCTTCCACCCGAGGGCGACAGCAGCCGCAAGCGCCTCGGTAAGCTGAAATACGACCTCGGGCGTTTCACCACCCTGCTGGTCCGCCGCCAGGACGACGGATATGTCGCCGATATTGTCCGGCGGCAACCCGAGATCCGCCACCAGACCGCCCAGGCGGTCATCGGCAGCAGCCTCATGGGCGCCGCAAAAAGGGCGGGTATTCCCTTCGACGTGGTCTACTCGCTGGCCAACATTTTCGGCTGGCAGGTCGACTTTGCCAGGGACATACGGAGCGGGGACCGGTTCACGGTGATCTACGAGGAACAGTACCTGGATGACGAGCATGTCGGAAACGGCCAGGTGGTTGCGGCGGAACTGGTGACGCGGGACAAGTCCCTGCAGGCGGTGCGTCATGTGGATGACGACAACGTGGCGACCTACTATGCCCCCGACGGTGAAGGCATCCAGGGTTCGTTCCTGCGCTCCCCCATCCAGTTCGCCACGGTGACCTCCACATACAGCAAACGCCGCCTGCACCCGATCCAGAAAGTATGGAAGGCCCACAAGGGCGTGGATTACGGCGCCCCCATGAATACGCCGGTCCGGTCCACCGGGGACGGGGTGGTGGAATTCACCGGTTCCAAGACAGGCTACGGCCGCACGGTGATTCTCCGTCACGGAGCGAAATACCAGACGCTCTACGCCCATCTCAACCGCTACCACAAGGATCTGCGCATCGGCAAGCGCGTCAAGCAGGGCGAGGTCATCGGCTACGTGGGCACATCGGGATGGTCGACCGGACCGCACCTGCATTATGAATTCCGCGTCGACGGGCACCACAGGAATCCCCTCACCGTGGAACTGCCCAAGTCCCTGCCCATCGACCGGCGGTTCAGGGATGACTTCGCCCGGGAGGCCGCACACTGGGTGGCGAAACTCGAAAACGTCAGCCAGACCTCCCTGGCCCAGAACGATTCCTGAACCCCGCACCGGGCGCATTTCGCCGGCCCCCGCCGCCGCGGCAGGACCGGCTGTGACCGAAGGGGCATGAGCGGTGGAATGACTTTCGCGATCGGAATCATGTCCGGCACCAGCGTGGATGCCGTCGATGCCGTACTGCTGGAGATTCCGCCGGACGGGAACCCCGTGCTCAGGGAGACCGCAACCCGCGACTTCCCGGCCGAATTGCGGCACACCGTCCTCGGCCTGATGACCCCCGGCGAAAATGAGATCGACCAGGCCTGCCGGGTCCATGTCGAACTGGGGGAACTGTACGCGGAAATCGCCCTGGACCTGGTCGGGCGGGCCGGCAGCGATGCCGTCAGCGTGATCGGGTGCCATGGCCAGACCGTGCGGCACCGGCCCGACGGCCCCCATCCCTTTACGCTGCAACTGGGCAGCGGTGCGGTCATCGCGGAACGCACCGGCATTCCCACGGTGACCGACTTTCGCAGTGCCGACATCGCCGCCGGGGGGCAGGGCGCACCGTTCGCGACGTTCTTCCACCGTGCGGTGTTCTCCAGCGACACGTCCTGCCGGGCGATCGTCAATCTCGGCGGCATCGCCAATGTCACGCTGCTGCCACGCGACCGGTCAGAGCCGGTCACCGGGTTCGACACCGGGCCGGCCAACTGCCTCATGGATCTGTGGACCCGGCGGCACCTCGCGAAGCCGTTCGACGAATCCGGTGCCTGGGCGGCCGGGGGAGCGCCCGATGAACACCTGCTCGGGCAGATGCTGGCCGACCCCTACTTTTCCAGGCCCCCGCCGAAAAGCACCGGCAGGGAATATTTCAGCGGGGCGTGGCTGGACCGGGCCCTGGCCGGTGCCGGCGAAACCGTCTCCCCGGCGAACGTGCAGGCCACGCTTGCCTTGCTGACCGCCAGGAGCATCTCCGGCCAGCTGCCGCCGGCGGTGGACGCCATGTATCTGTGCGGCGGCGGGTGCGCAAACCCGCACCTCAGGACCCTGCTGGGCGAAGAGAGCGGTCTGCCCGTGGACGACACCTCGGCCCTGGGATGGCCCCCGGAATGGATCGAGGCGGCCGCTTTCGGCTGGATGGCACTGGCCACCCTGAATCAATCCCCGAGCACCCTGCCATCGGTGACGGGGGCGAGCCGCGCAACCATCGCCGGGGCCATCCATTACCCCTGACCGGGCGGGCTCCCTCCATCGGGCACCGGAACCGCCCCCCGTACGCCCCCGGGGGCGTTCGGCATGCCCGCCACGTGATGAATCCTTGAAATCAGTTCGGGAAGTCCGATACAGTCCAGCCGTGGATCATCAGGGGGTTTCCCGTTATTCCCGCCAGGATTGGCCTGGCGGCTTCCATCACCCCTGACGGCCCCGGACCCTGGTGCATCATCCGCCATGGCCGGACCGGCCAGGATCACCGCTGTCCCCGCAGTTCATTCATGGACATCAGCCAGTTACACACCCGTACCCGGATACCAACATGACCCGTCGAAGAATCATCCGCACCGACCAAGCGCCCGACGCCATCGGCACCTATTCCCAGGCTGTCCAGACAGGGAATACCCTCTACATTTCAGGCCAGATACCCCTTGTTCCGGCCACCATGGAGCCGGACACGGAAACGTTCGAGGCGGCGGCAAGACGGGTCTTCAGCAATCTCAAGGCGGTCGCGGAGGCGGCGGGCGGGTCCCTGGACGACGCGGTGAAGATCAATATATCAATGACCGATCTGGCCAATTTCGCCACGGTGAACCAGGTCATGGCGGAGTTTTTCTCGGAGCCCTATCCCGCCAGGGCCGCCGTGGGAGTCGCCTCCCTGCCCAAGGGGGTTCCGATCGAGATCGAGGCGATCCTGGTGCTGGATCAGGACTGACCGGGCAATTTACTGGAATCACATCCCCTGACATCGCTGCGGGGCATCGGTCCCCAACTCGCGTCCCGGCTGGAGCGGTTGGGAATCCGCGAGCCCCGGGACCTGCTGTTCCACCTCCCGATACGTTACCAGGACCGGACCCGCGTCACACCCATCGGCGGCCTGCGGCCCGGGGCGGACGCGGTCATCGTCGGGCGGATCGAACTGGCGGATGTGCACTACGGACGCCGCCGGAGCCTGCTGGTGCAGGTATCCGACGACACCGGCCTGCTGACCCTGCGTTTCTTCCATTTCAGCCAGCAACAGCAACGGGGATTCATCCGCGGGCACTGGATCTGCTGTTTCGGCGATGCCAGGCCCGGGCCCGGCAGGCTGGAGATGGTGCATCCGGAATACCGCATCAGCAAGGCCCCTCCCGAATCCCCGACCCGGGAATCCCTGACCCCGGTCTACCCTGCGACCGAGGGCATCGGACCCAACCTGATCAGGAGCCTGGTCGGTGACGCCCTGAGCAGGATCGGCGCATCCTGCGAGGAACCCATCCCATCGCAGGCGCGCGAACGCTTCGACCTGGCAGGCACATGGGACGCCATCCGCTACCTGCACCAGCCGCCGCCGGACACGGACACCTCCGCCCTTTCCGAAGGCATGCATCCCATGCAAAGACGCCTGGCACTGGAGGAACTGACTGCCCACCGCCTTGCCCTGCTCGGGATCAGGAAACAGCGGCAGGTCCTGTCCGCACCGGCGTTCCCGGGGAAATCCCCATCGTGGAAGAGGCTCGAGCCGCGGCTGGGATTCACGCTGACGGGCGCCCAGCGGCGGGTCATCGGTGAAATTCTCGAGGACCTGGGCCGGAGCAAACCCGCCCTCAGGCTGATCCAGGGGGATGTGGGGTCGGGCAAGACCGTGGTCGCCGCCGCCGCCGCTCTCCATGCCATTGACGCCGGCTACCAGGTCGCGCTCATGGCGCCCACGGAACTGCTCGCGGAACAGCATCGCAACAATTTCGTCCAGTGGTTCGAGGCCATCGGTATCGACGTTGAATGGCTGGTGGGAAAACTGCCCGCCGCCGAAAGGCGCCGCACCCTGGGTGCCATCTCATCCGGGGATGCATCCATGGCGGTGGGCACCCATGCGCTGTTCCAGGAACAGGTGTCATTCAACCGGCTGGGACTGATCATCGTCGACGAACAGCACCGCTTTGGCGTGGATCAGCGGCTCGCCCTGCGTGGCAAGGGCGAGAATGACACCACCGCTCCCCATCAGCTGATCATGAGCGCCACCCCGATTCCGCGGTCCCTGGCGATGATATTCTACGCCGATCTGGATGTGTCCAGCGTCGACGAACTGCCGCCCGGCCGAAAGCCGGTCAACACCGTGGTGATGCCGGACACGCGACGTGAGGAAATCATGCGGCGGATTGATGCAGTCTGCGCGAAGGGGCAACAGGTGTACTGGGTCTGCCCGCTGATCGAGGAATCCGAAAAGCTGCAGGCCCAGGCCGCTACGGAGACCAGGAGCGTGCTGGCGTCACAGCTGGACAGCCTGCGCATCGGGCTGGTCCATGGCCGCCTCAAGGCCGCGGAAAAGGATCGGATCATGCATGCCTTTCGTGAAGGTGAATACGACCTGCTGGTGGCCACCACGGTGATCGAGGTGGGCGTGGACGTGCCCAACGCAAGCCTGATGGTCATTGAAAACGCGGAACGGCTGGGACTCGCCCAGCTGCACCAGCTGCGCGGCCGGGTCGGCAGGGGGGCGGAGCAGGCAAACTGCGTGCTGCTCTACAAGCCTCCCCTTGGCCGGCAGGCAAAGGAACGCCTGGCCCTGCTCAGGGAAAGCAACGATGGATTCGTGATCGCACAAAAGGACCTGGAACAGCGTGGACCCGGGGAACTGCTGGGAACCCGACAGACCGGGCTGCAACAGATGCGCATCGCGGATCCATGGCGCGACCGGGACCTGCTTTCACTGGCAGGAGCGCTGGCCGACAGCCTGCAAAGGCACCATCCCGACGCCGTCGACCCCCTGGTCAGCCAGTGGATCCGGCGCACCGATGCCTACGCCAATGTCTGACGGACCGGAGGATCGCCGCAGATGATCGGCCCCTACCTGCGCCTGATCAGGATGGACCGGCCCATCGGAACGTTCCTGCTCCTTTGGCCCACCCTCTGGGCACTGTGGCTGGCGGGCGACGGTTCCCCGGACCCCACCGTGGTCCTGATCTTCGTCGCCGGCACCTTCGTCATGCGGGCCGCGGGCTGCGCGATCAACGACTATGCCGACCGGCATATCGATGCCCATGTCGCCCGGACCAGCAACCGCCCGCTGGCCACCGGCGAACTGCTGCCCTGGCAGGCGCTGGCAACCTTCGGCGTTCTGCTGGCCGGCGCCTTCGCCCTGGTCTGGCAACTCAATACCCTCACCATCTGGCTATCCGTCGCCGGGGCCCTGGTGGCGGTGGTCTATCCGTTCACGAAACGGTTCACCCACCTGCCCCAGCTGGTGCTCGGCGTGGCCTTCTCCTGGGGCATCCCGATGGCCTACGCCGCGGTGGGCGGACGCCTGCCGGTGGAGGCCCTGATCCTGTTCCTGGCCAACTTTGCCTGGATCGTCGCCTATGACACCCAGTACGCCATGGCCGACCGCGAGGATGATGTGCTGCTCGGCGTCAAGTCCACCGCCATCCTGTTCGGCAGATGGGACAACCTCGCCGTAGGGCTTCTGCATCTGGCAGCCCTGGCCGTGCTCTATGGCATCGGCTGGCAGCGTGGCTTCGGCTGGCACTACGATCTCGGCCTGCTGTCGGCAGCCGCGTTCGCCGTCTATCAGCAGTACCTCTGCCGGAACCGCGACAGGGAACTGTGTTTCCGGGCCTTCCTGAACAACAACTGGTTCGGCGCCATGGTCTTCGCCGGCATTGTGCTTGGACTGCTCGGTCCCGGCTGAACCGGTCTTCTGCGGCATTGTGGCGTTCCACCGGAAACCGATATGATCATGCCATGACGCTCGACACATCCATCCGTTTCTGCAACAGCTGCGGTGCAGCCATCGAAATTGCCATACCCGACGGGGACACCCGTGAACGTCACGTTTGCAATGACTGCGGCAGGATCCAGTACCAGAATCCGAAAATAGTCACGGGATGCGTGCCGCTGTGGCAGGACCGCATCCTGCTCTGCCGGCGGGCGATCGAACCCCGCCTGGGCCTCTGGACGGTTCCCGCCGGATTCATGGAAAACAATGAAACCCTGGCCGAGGGAGCGGTGCGCGAGACGCTGGAGGAAGCCTGCGCACCGGTCAGCGACATCCGGCTGTTCGGGGTCTACAGCCTGCCGAGGATCAGCCAGGTGTACGTCATGTTCCTGGGGAATCTCCTGCGGGAGGACGGATTCGCCGTCGGCGCGGAAACCCTGGAGGTTCGGCTGTTCCGGGAGGACGAGATCCCCTGGGACGAAATGGCGTTCCGGGTCGTGGAAACCACCCTGAAACGGTACCTGGGAGAGCGGGAACACGGCGGATTCTCCATCGCCCTGACAGACCTGCATTGACGGAATTTTTTTGATACCGCTTTCATCGGCGGTTCCCGGGGGTGCTAACTGATTGATTCTGAACCACCTGCAACAGTGACTTTGCCGCGTCCGGTCAGTGAAGTTATGCACAGCCGTCACATAATTTTCACATACCTTTCAAGTTAGCAGTTATTTGTCTGAAAAATTTTTAATCTACAGTCGTAATATATTGATAATAATAAATAAATTGGAAATTATGCAAAAATTAATCAACTTTCACTCCACCGCATCAATACAGGGCCTACGGCCGGACAACGGCATGTTATACACAAAGTTATCCACAGATTCTGTGTATAAAGGCGGGTATCCGCATGCCCGCCGCTGAAACCGTACACCAGGTCGCGGTACCGGTTCCCCTGCGGAAATCCTTTGACTACCTGGGGCCGGAAAACCTGCTTCCCGGGGTCCGGGTCGTGGTGCCCTTCGGGCCGCGGCGGCTGACCGGTGTAGTGCTTTCGACCGGTCCCGCGAATACCGGCCACAGGCTGAGATCCATCATCCGCGTGCTCGACTCGGAGCCCGTATTGGACGGCTGGATTCTCCGGCTGCTGCTGTGGGCGGCGGAATACCATCATCACCCTGTGGGGGAGGTGCTCGCGGCGGGGCTGCCCGTGAAGCTGAGGAGCGGCGAGGCGGCGGCGGAACCCAGGGGAATCAGGATATACCGCGCCTCCCCGGATCCTGCTGCGGAAGCGCCGGACGCCCTGTCCGGGGCACCCGCGCAGCAGCGTCTCCACCGGGCCCTGTCACGGGAGGGATGGCATACCTGGCCGGAACTGACAGAGGCCTCGGGCTGCGGCAGGCATGTACTGCGCGCCCTGCTCAAGCGGGGGCTTGCCGAGACCAGGGTGCGGCTCCCCCAGGTCACGCCCCTGCCGGACGTCGAGGCCATCCGGCTCAACCCGGAACAGGAACAGGCCGCGAACCACATCGTGGAATCCCTTGGGACATTCCGGACCTGTCTCCTGCAGGGGATCACGGGCAGCGGCAAGACCGAGGTGTACCTCGTGGCCGCCCGGGAGGCCATCGCCCGCGGCAGCCAGGTGCTGTTCCTGGTTCCCGAGATATCACTGACCCCCCAACTGATCGCCCGGGTGCGCGGATACCTTGGAGACAACGTGCGCTGCCTGCATTCCGGCATGTCCGCACAGGAACGGTACGAAACCTGGTGGCTTGCCCGGGCGGGGCGCATCTCCGCAGTGCTGGGCACCCGCTCCGCCATCTTCACCCCGCTCCAGAACCCCGGACTGATCGTCGTCGACGAGGAACATGACCAGTCCTACAAGCAGCAGGACGGGTTTCGCTATCATGCGCGCAACCTCGCGATCAAGCTTGCCAGCCTGAAGGACATTCCCGTGGTGCTCGGGTCGGCCACGCCCTCGCTGGAATCCCTCCACAACGCACGGGAAGGGCGTCACCGGTTCCTCCAGTTGAGCGAGCGCTTCGGCGCCGCCACGGTACCGGAGATCCGGGTCATCAACAGCGGGATTCACCCGCCGAGAAACGGCCTGACCGATCCCCTGCTGCAGGCGATCGGCAGGCGCCTTGACCGGGGGGAACAGACCATCATCTACGTCAACCGGCGAGGGTATGCCCCGGTGGTCAACTGTTACCAGTGCGGATGGCAGGCGGCCTGCAACCACTGTTCCGCACGCCTGGTATACCACCGCGACAGCGACCGGTTCCGCTGTCATCTCTGCGGCCACACGGAACCTGCGGGGGCCCATTGTCCGCAATGCGGGACCATCCTGTTTCTCGGCGGCGCCGGGACGCAAAGACTCGAGCAGGCCCTCTACGGCCGCTTCCCCGGCGCCCGCCTTTGCCGGCTGGACAGGGACGAGGCCGGCACCGCCGAAAAACTCCACAGCCGGCTGGAACGTATCCGCGAGGGCACGGTGGACATCGTGATCGGCACCCAGCTGATCACCAAGGGGCACGACTTCCCCCGCGTGACCCTGGTGGGCGTGGTGAACGCGGACCAGGGCCTGTTCAGCGTGGATTTCCGCGGTTCCGAGTTTCTGCTCCAGGAGCTCCTGCAGGTCGCCGGGCGGTCAGGGCGGGCAAGAACGGCCGGCGAGGTGTTCATCCAGACTGCCCATCCGAAGCATCCCTGCATCATGAAGCTGCTGGACCATGACTACATGGGATTTGCGGACACCGAACTAGATGAGCGCCGCCTGGTCGGCTATCCCCCGTTCGCCCACCTGGCCCTGTTCCGGGCCGAGTCCCGCGAAGCCGGGGATGCGCTCAGTGTCCTTGAGCGGGTGCGGCGCAGCGGTGAACAGATCCTGCGCCAGGAGGAGATCGAGGGCGTGGAAATCCTGCCCCCTGTCCCGTCACCGGTCGAAAGACGCGCGGGGCGCTATCGCCTGCAGCTGATGGTACGCTCCCGGCACCGCGGTCCGCTGCATCGGCTGCTCGGCATGCTCAGCGTGCGCATGGAATCCGGCCGGTCCGGCAAGTCGGCCCGCTGGTCGCTGGACGTGGATCCCATGGAGATGGTGTAGACCGGCCCCTCGCCCGTTATACTCCCCCACCATGGCGCGCACCCTCCGAATCACCGCCCCCGACGACTGGCACCTGCATCTGCGTGAAGGCAGCCTGCTGGCAGCGGCGGTCGGACATTCCGCCGCACGCTTCCGGCGCGCCCTGGTCATGCCCAACCTGGTGCCGCCGGTCACGACCGCCGGGCGCGCCGCCGAGTACCGGAACGAGATCCTCGCCTGCCTGCCGCCCGGCAGCGGCTTCGATCCCGTGATGACCCTCTATCTCACGGACAACACGACCACCGCGATGGTTGCCGAGGCCGCCGACGCCCCCCATGTGGCGGGATTCAAGCTCTACCCCGCCGGCGCCACAACCCACTCGGATAGCGGCGTGACCTCCATACACCGGGTGATGCCGGCCCTGGAGGCCATGGCCGACAAGGGCCTGGTGCTTCAGGTGCACGGCGAGGTGACCGACGATCACGTGGATGTCTTCGACCGCGAGGCGGTGTTCATCGACCAGGTGCTGGCACCATTGTGCCGCGAACTCCCGGAACTCAGGGTGATACTCGAACATATCACCACGAGCGACGGGATCGGGTTCGTGCAGTCAGGCGGCGACAACATCGCCGGCACACTCACCGCCCATCACCTCCTGTACTGCCGCAACGACCTGTTCCGGAGCGGAATACGGCCGCACTACTACTGCCTGCCCGTACTGAAGCGCCGGCGCCACCAGGAGGCGCTGCTGGGGGCGGCGACCAGCGGAAACCCGTCGTTCTTTCTCGGTACCGACAGCGCGCCGCACCTGCGGGGGCAAAAGGAAAGTGCCTGCGGCTGCGCCGGCATTTTCACCGCTCATGCCGCCCTTGAGCTGTATGCGGAAATCTTCGACGGCATGAACGCGCTGGACCGCCTGGAGGGATTCGCCTCCCACTTCGGGGCGGACTTCTACCGCGTGCCGAGAAACACCGACGAGGTGATTCTCGAAGAATTCGCCTGGGAGGTTCCGGCGTCCTACCCGGTGCCCGGACAACCCGGCGGCGACCCGGCCCTGTCGGAGTTCGTGCCGCTCAGGGCCGGTGAAACCGTTGGCTGGCGAATCAGGAGAACGGACGCCGGCGACCCCGGGGAAGCGGCAGCCGACTGATCTCAGAGCTGTTCGAGCTGCTCCTCGTTGATCTTGATATCAGCAGCCGATCTCAGTGTCTGGATAAAGCTGTGATAGACCTCTTCCCCGTCACGGAAGACGAGCTGCTGCTCCAGACCTGACCTGACGTCCGCGTCCACGGTTTCTGCCTTCCCCGGCGTGACCGCCGTCAGCGCATAGACGGCGGCATCGCCGTTCGCAAGGACCGTATGCCCGTACACGGGCCACCCGTCCCGGGGCAGGGCGGCGGTGAAGACACTGTCCCCCAGCTGCGCCAGCCCGGGGAATATCCGGTCCCGTGTCGCGGGCAACGTCTCCGCCCGCCATTCGTTCTTGGCCAGCATGATGTCCCAGGAAGCGAGGTGGGTCAGGTCCGCCACAGACTCCTTCGCGACCTGCGCCGCCTTCGCGCGGGACTTCTCCAGCTTGATTGCCGCGATGATTTCGTCGGCCACTTCCTCGAATTCCCGCGGAGACGACTCCTCGTGGTTCAGTTTCCGCAGGGCAACCAACCGGTCGAAACCGAGTTCAACGGCCGGGCTGTTCAGGTTCTCGGCCAGGACATCCGGGCTGAACGCGGCCGCCCGCACGGCTGCCTCCCCGGCGATTCCGGCGCCCTCATGCCTGGTAAACCACTCACTGGTCATGATCTCCAGGCCGGTGGCATCCGCGGCCGGCCCCAGGGTTTCCGGCTGCTCGAAGATGGCGTTGTCGAAAGGCTCCACCAGGTCGTTGAACATCCTTTCCGCCGCCGCCCGGCGCGCTTCCGCGATGACTTCCTCACGCACCTCGTCAAGGGTTTGCGACTGTTCGGCCTGGAGCTCGGTCAGCTTGATGACGTGATAGCCGAACTGGGTTTCCACCGGCCCGGCCAATTCTCCCTCGACCATGCCGAACACCGCATCCTCGAAAGGCTGCACCATCTGGCCCCGGGTAACCACGCCGAGATCGCCGCCGCTTCCGGCGGACCCGGTGTCATCGGAGAATTCGGCAGCAAGTTCGGCAAAATCCACCCCGCCCCGCGCCCTGGAAAGCACCATCTCCGCCTCGGCCAGCGCGGCTGCCCTGGCCTCGTCGGTGTCCCCGTCCACGCTGATCAGGATATGGCTGGCCTTCCGGACCTCCGCTGTCTTCAGCCGGTCCCTGATCAGTTCGTAGGTCTGCTCGATCTCCTCTTCGGAGGGGGCGGAATCCGCCGCGAGCGCATCCACGCTCAGGTCGATGTACTCCACCCGCATCCTTGCCGGGTTGTAGTATTTCTCGATGTTCGCGTCGTATTCGGCCCGCGCCTCGTCGTCGGAGACTTCAAACTCATCCACATAGAGATCGCCCCGGATAACCGCATACTGGGCATCACGGGACTGGTGCTGCAATGCGATCAGCCGGGAGACCTCCGGCTCGACCACGAAGGCCGAACCCGCGATGGCGTCGGCGAGTTGCTGGACCATGCCGCCCTGGCGCTCAACGGCCTCGTATCCCTGGGGACTCATCCCGTTGCTGGCGAGCAGCCGCTCGTACAGCGCCGGATCGAACCTGCCGTCAATCAGGAACGCCTCGTTTTCGCGGATTCTCCTGGCCACCTCCTCGTCCGTCAGCCGGTAGTTGCGCTCAAGGGTGTACTGGCCCAGCAGTTGCGATTCGATGAGACTGTCCAGCACCCGCTGCTGCAGTCCCAGGGTTCGCATCATTTCCGGTGAAATGCTGCTACCGAACTGGCCGATCAGTGCCTGGCGCTGGCGGGAGAGCTGGTTCTGGTAGGTGTATGCGTCGATCTCCTCCCCGTTGACGGAAGCCACCGGAGCCTGGCTGCCGCCCTCGAAATACGAGCCGATTCCCCACAAGGCGAATGTCAGCACGATGATGCCGATGACGATGCCCGATATCCAGCCCTTGGACCCTTCTCTGATTGCAGTGAGCATGGCTTGTTGCGATTGGCTGATTACTTCTTGGAGGGCAGATTCTATCGCATGAACGAGGTATTACGCAGCGGAACCCCTATTCCCGATGCGGGCCGGAACGATTCGGCTGTCCGGGTCCCGCGAAGCAGGCAGACGATCCATGGAAATATCCCGAAGCCGGGATAATCTCCGTTACCTTCCGCATTACAGGCAGATACACCCCTCGAGGCGTAATAAACCTGGTCGTGGTCGTCAATATCGATCAGACCAATCTCTTCGCCCGGAGTTCCGGTTCGAGCACACTCCAATGGTTCAAATTGATGGAGTCTGAAGATAGCGCCTCCAGGCGGCCTTCCAGGCTGCGCAGCCCCAGTGCAGGATGGCGGAGGGGCGAGTTCCGGCAACTTGAGTGTTTTCCTGTACTGGTTGTGTATCTCTGGTTGCTTCCAAAGATATTCCCTGGCGCGCTGGATATAGCTATCCGGGTATGCCAGTGTACATGGCATCAATCCAGTACGCGCTTCATATGATCCGCTACGCTTTCGGTGTTGCAGTTGCCGCTCTTTAGATCGCTGTGGGCTTCCCGGAGGGCGATGTCCAGTTCGTATCCGCGCAGTTTGTTGTAGGCATTGAAGTCGAGGACAACATACCTGCGCTCTCCCCGTACGGTTATCACGGCTTCCCCGCGCTGCTGAAGAGCAGACTCGACAACGGATATTCCCTTGGTCCTGAGATCGTTCGCGGTGATGCTGGTCATGGGATGACCCCCGGTTAAATTGTCAGTGGCCGGCCCCGAATCCCCTCCCTGCACCGGCCCGCTGCCCGCTTCTTCGAATTGCCGGAAAATGCCTCCGATACCGGGGGCATTCAAACGAAAACGCGGGACCAGTATAGACTGATCCCGCGCTACGGAAATTGGCGGAGCGGACGGGGCTCGAACCCGCGACCCCCGGCGTGACAGGCCGGTATTCTAACCAACTGAACTACCGCTCCAGTGGTTGGTGGGCGCTGCAGGGATCGAACCTGCGACCCTCGCCTTGTAAGGGCGATGCTCTCCCAGCTGAGCTAAGCGCCCCCGGAAAGGCGCGCTAGTTTACGGCATCCTTCAGGCCTTTTCCAGCCTTGAATTTCGGCACCCGGGTGGCGGCAATGCTGATGGTTTCACCCGTTCGGGGATTGCGTCCGGAGCGTGCGGCACGATCGCTCACGGAGAATGTGCCGAACCCCACCAGTGACACGGTGTCTCCACCTGCAAGGGCTTTGCTGATGGCTTCAAAGGTGGCGTCCACGGCAGAGGCTGCGTCGGTTTTCGTCAGGCTGGCGCTGTCTGCGACAGCATCAATCAATTCGGCTTTGTTCATGAGTTTGAATTTCCTCGATTTACGGTTGTTGATGAATCGACGTGATGTTAGATGGTTACGATTTGGAATATAAAAGATGCCCAGTGTGCGTTGGTCCGCCGTCAGGGTCGGCGGTTCGTTTTTCTATTCGAATCTGGGGCCCGAACAGCCCCGCCTGCACGGTCATCCGCCGTGGGAATCAGAAAGATTTGCCGGACATTCAGTGATCATAATCAATCATCCAGAGGCAATGCAACCGGACTTTGTCCTGTCTGCGTCCCGGGCGCCATGGCGCCTGCGGTACCGCCCCGGGCATGCGGATTGCCAGGGCGGCTCCAATCAGCATGCATAACCAAAGCTATCTTTCTGATCACAATGGCACAATTTTCCGAGAGCACACCCGGCTCACGGAAACCGGAGGGGCCTAATGGGCCGTCAGGCCCGTGGTGGCGTCCTCCTTGCCCTTGGTGGCGGATTCCCCGGGTGCGGGGCGGTCGGGCTCGGCGGCAGGGGCCGGAACCCTCTCCAGGGTAAGTTCGATCACCTCATCAATCCATTTTACCGGCCGGATTTCAATCTCCTGGGTGATGTTTTCCGGGATCTCTTCCAGATCGCGGTTGTTCTCGTAGGGAATCAGCACCCGCTGGACGCCGGCACGATGCGCGGCCAGCAGTTTTTCCTTCAGCCCCCCGATGGGCAGCACCTCTCCGCGCAGGGTGATCTCCCCGGTCATGCCCACATCGGACTTGACCGGTATCCCGGTCAGTGCCGACACGATGGCAGTGCACATGCCAATGCCCGCGCTTGGTCCGTCCTTGGGTGTGGCGCCTTCCGGGACATGGATATGGACGTCCTGCTTCTGGTGGAAATCCGGATCGATGCCCCACTGCCTGGACCGGCTGCGCACCACGCTGATCGCCGCGCTGATGGATTCCTGCATGACATCGCCGAGCTTCCCGGTGAACACATGCTTGCCCTTGCCGGGCATCACCACGGTTTCAATGGTCAGCAGTTCCCCGCCCACTTCCGTCCAGGCAAGACCGGTCACCTGGCCGATCTTGTTTTCCTTCTCGATGCCGCTCTTGCGGAACCGCCTGACACCGAGGTACTGGTCCAGGTTTTCGGAGGTGGCCGTGACATGCTTGAGACCCTTGTCGAGCAGCAGTTCCTTGACCACCTTGCGGCAGATCTTCGAAATCTCCCGTTCCAGGTTCCGCACCCCCGCCTCACGGGTGTAGTAGGCGATGATGTCATGGATCACGGATTCCTCGATGGTGATCTCCTTTTCCTTCAGTCCGTTGTTCCGGTACTGCTTGGGCAGCAGGTAGCGATGGGCGATCTCCACCTTCTCCTGCTCGGTGTAGCCCGAAATGCGGATGACCTCCATGCGGTCAAGCAGCGGGCTCGGAATATTGAGGGTGTTGGCGGTGGCGATGAACATGACGTCCGACAGGTCGTATTCCACCTCGAGATAATGATCGCCAAAAGTGTTGTTCTGCTCCGGGTCCAGCACCTCCAGCAGCGCCGAAGAGGGGTCGCCCCGGAAATCCATGGACATCTTGTCCACTTCGTCGAGCATGAACAGGGGATTGCCTGTCTTCACCTTCGCCAGGTTCTGGATGATCTTGCCGGGCATGGACCCGATATAGGTCCGCCGGTGGCCGCGAATTTCCGCCTCATCCCGCACGCCGCCAAGGGACATGCGGATGAACTTCCGGTTGGTGGCCCGGGCGATGGACTGCCCGAGCGAGGTCTTGCCAACCCCGGGAGGCCCCACCAGGCAGAGGATCGCGGCCTTGGATTTCTTCACGCGCTGCTGCACGGCCAGATACTCCAGGATGCGCTCCTTGACCTTCTCCAGGCCGTAATGGTCGTCGTCCAGGATCTTCTCCGCCTTCGCCAGGTTGCGGGATATCCGGCTCTGCTTCTTCCACGGCAAGGAAATCAGCCAGTCGATATAGTTGCGCACCACGGTGGCTTCCGCCGACATCGGGGACATCATCTTCAGCTTCTTGAGTTCCCCTTCGGCCTTCTCCTGGGCCTCCTCTGACATGCCGGCCTCCTTGATCTTCCGGGCCAGGTCATCGGTCTCGTTGGGCACCTCGTCCATGTCGCCCAGTTCCTTCTGGATCGCCTTCATCTGCTCGTTCAGATAGTACTCGCGCTGGCTCTTTTCCATCTGTTTCTTGACCCGGCTGCGGATCCGCTTTTCCACTTCCAGCAGATCGATTTCCGAATCCATCACCCCGAGGATGTGCTCCAGCCGCTCGGTCACGGTGAGCAGTTCCAGTATCTTCTGCTTTTCCTCGTTCTTCAGATTCAGGTGGGCCGCGATGGTATCGCCGATGCGCCCGGCATCGTCGATGCCGGTCAGGGAGGTCAGGATTTCCGGCGGAATCTTGGCGTTCAGCTTGACGTATTTCTCGAACTCCGAAACCACCGTGCTGGCCAGCACGCCCATCTCGCGGCTCTGTTCTTCGGTATCGTCGATGGGCAGCGCGGCGCAGACTATGGCCTCGTCCTCGTTCTCCGGGTCAATGCCGAAGCTGTGGATCCTGGCGCGCTGCGTCCCCTCCACCAGAACCTTGACCGTTCCATCCGGCATCTTCAGCATCTGGAGGATGGTTGCGATGGTTCCCATCTGGTAGATGTCCTCCGGGTCCGGATTGTCCTGGGCGGCATCCCGCTGGGCGGACAGGAGGATGCTCTTCTCGGACTCCATGGCGATTTCCAGGGCACGGATGGAGCGGGCCCGTCCCACGAACAGCGGGATCACCATGTGGGGAAACACCACCACATCCCGCAGGGGCAGGAGCGGCAGCTGCAGCAGATCGGAACTTCGGGGATTGTCGGTACTATCCATAACGGGTCTCATCTCATGCCGGTTACCCCGCGACACCGGATCGGCATCGGCGGATGGCGGCGGGCAGATACAGTCTGTTGTTAATAATGAAGGCGGGAAAGGCGCTTTGCAAGCGCCATGTGCATCACATCCCCGGCCGCTTACCGGCCGGCAGGACGGATGCCGCGGTGGACTGCGGCGCGGGAATCAGGACGATACCGCGGCGCGCCCGGTCTCCTCCTCCTCGTACACATACAGGGGCCGCGCACCCTCGGTGATCACCGAGCCGTCCACGATCACCTTCTTCACTCCCTCGATGGACGGCAGCTCGTACATCGTCTCCAGGAGCGCGTTTTCCAGAATGGAACGCAGTCCCCTTGCGCCGGCCTTGCGGTCCATGGCCTTGACCGCCACCTGCCTCAGGGCATCGTCCCGGAACTCCAGGTTGACGCCCTCGAGCTTGAAGAGTTTCTGATACTGCTTGGTCAGGGCGTTCTTCGGTTCCGTCAGGATCCGGACCAGAGCGTCCTCATCCAGTTCCTCCAGGGTGGCCACCACCGGCAGGCGGCCGATGAATTCCGGTATCAGGCCATACTTGATCAGGTCTTCCGGTTCGAGCTGCTGCAGCAGCTCGCTGGTGCGCTCGTCCGCGGACTTCTCCTTGATGTCGGCACCGAACCCGATGCCCGATTTCTCGGTGCGCTCCTGGATCACCTTTTCCATGCCGGCGAACGCGCCGCCGCAGATGAAGAGGATGTTGCCGGTATTGACCTGGAGGAACTCCTGCTGCGGGTGCTTGCGGCCGCCCTGGGGCGGGATCGAAGCCACCGTGCCTTCAATCAATTTCAGGAGTGCCTGCTGCACCCCTTCCCCGGACACGTCCCGGGTGATGGAGGGGTTGTCCGACTTGCGGGATATCTTGTCGATCTCGTCGATATAGACGATGCCGATCTGCGCCCGCTCGATTTCGTAGTCGCAGGTCTGGAGAAGCTTCTGGATGATGTTCTCCACGTCCTCGCCCACGTAACCGGCCTCGGTCAGGGTGGTGGCGTCGGCGATGGTAAACGGTACATTGAGCTGCCTGGCCAGGGTCTCCGCGAGCAGGGTCTTGCCGGAGCCGGTGGGCCCGATGAGCAGGATGTTGCTCTTGGAGATCTCCACCTCCGATACGGCTTCCTCGTTCTCGATCCGCTTGTAATGGTTGTACACCGCGACGGACAGGGTTTTCTTGGCGCGTTGCTGGCCAATGACGTAATCGTCGAGGATGGCGTGGATTTCCTGGGGGCTGGGGAAATTCCCGGAACTGGCCTGCTGGGCCGAGTCGGTGGTGGTTTCCTCCCGGATGATTTCATTGCAGAGGTCGACGCACTCATCACAGATGAAAACCGACGGGCCGGCGATGAGCTTGCGGACTTCATGCTGGCTCTTGCCGCAAAACGAACAGTAGAGGAGTTTCTCCCCCTTGGACAATTTCTCGTCAGACATACCTACCGGGCGTCGGGCCCATTTACCTCATTGACCGGAAGTATAGAGGAAAATTTCGGCAAAGTAGTACGAAAATGCACATGAATGCCGAGAATCCCGCCGGCGTGCAGAAGGGGTTTTCTGCCCCCCTGTCAGTCCCGCTTGGCCAGAACCGAATCGATGATGCCGTATTCCTGCGCCGCCTCGGCACTCATGAAATTGTCCCGGTCCGTGTCCTCCCGAATCACGTCAATGGGCTTGCCCGTGTGGTCGGAAAGAATCCTGTTGAGCCGGTCCCGGGTGCTGAGAATCTCGCGGGTATGGATCTCGATGTCCGTGGCCTGGCCCTGGGAACCCCCCAGGGGCTGATGGATCATCACCCGCGAATGCGGAAGCGCGTGGCGCTTTCCGGGCTGGCCGCCTGCCAGGATGATGGCGCCCATGCTGGCCGCCTGGCCCACGCAAACGGTGCTCACGTCGGGCCGGATGAACTGCATGGTGTCGTAGATCGCCAGTCCCGAGGTGACCATCCCGCCGGGCGTGTTGATGTACAGGGAGATGTCCTTCTCCGGGTTCTCCGACTCGAGGAACAGCAGCTGGGCGACGATCAGGTTGGCCATGTGGTCCTCCACCTGTCCCACCATGAATATCACCCGCTCCTTGAGCAGCCGGGAATAGATGTCGTAGGCGCGCTCTCCGCGCCCGGTGGTTTCCACGACCATGGGAACCAGGCCCAGGGCTTGCGTGTCGAGATCTGTCATTGTCGGTTCGCTCATGTTTGGACGCCCTTGCGTGCCCGGGATCAGGCGGATTTCGGATTCATGAACTCGCGGAATCCGATATTCACCTCCTTGACGTCGGCCGATTCCAACATGGTGCTGATGACCTGTTCTTCAAGCACCATGGCCTCGATCTGCTGCAGTTTCTCGGGATCGGAATAGTAGAAGTTCACGAAGGCATTGGCATCGTCGTAACTCTGGGCCATCTCCTCGATCCTGCTGCGCACCGTGTCGCCCCCCGCCTTGATATCATGCCGGGTGATGACCTCGCGGGCAATCAGTCCGAGCGCCACCCGCCTGCGGGCCTGCTCGGTATACCGGTCCCGATCGATGCTGTCCGCGGGTATGCCCTGGGATTCCAGCTGTTGGGTGATCGCCTCCACCGCCCGGCCCACTTCCTCCTCGACCAGGGCTCTCGGGACCTCGATGTCGTTGGCCTCATACAGCGCATCCATGACCCGGTCACGTATCGTGGCGCGCATGCGGTCCGCCAGTTCGCGCTCGAGACTGGACCGGACCTCCTCGCGCATCTTTTCCACGCCGCCCTCGCGGATACCCAGGTCCTCGGCGAACGCATCGTTGAGTTCAGGCAGTTCGGGCCGCTCCACCCTCTTGACGGTGACTTCGAATTTCACGTCCTTGCCCGCCACGTCCCCGTTGTGATAGTCCTCCGGGAAGGTGAATTCCACGGTACGGGTATCCCCGGCGCCGGCGCCGGCAATGCCCTCGTCGAAATGCGCCAGCATCTGGCCCTCGCCAAGCACGAAGGGAAAATCCGTGGCCGAGCCGCCGGCGAATGGCTCTCCCTCGATGCTGCCGTCGAAATCGATGACCACGCGGTCACCCGTTTCCGCGGCGCCGTCCTTCTCGCTGAACGTGGCGTTGCGCTTTCTGAGATCGTCGAGGGTCCGCTCCACGTCCTCCTCGGTCACCTCGCACACCGGCTTCTCGATGGCCTTTCCACTGAGGCTGACCGTGGGGATCTCGGGGAAGACATCCACGGTGGCGGTGTATTCCAGGTCCTTGCCCGACTCGTAGGGCTCCGGATCGATGGACACCAGTCCGGCGGCGTCGATCTGCTCCTTCGACAGCGCCTCCTGGTAACTGGCGTAGATCTTGTCGGAGATCACCTCGTTGATGACCCTGCCGGAATACTGTTTCTGGATCACGCTCATCGGGGCCTTTCCGGGGCGAAACCCCGGAATCTTGGCCTGACGCGACACGTCCCGCAGGCGCTTGTCGACCTCGGCGCCCACTTCCTCGGAGGGAACGGACACTTTCAGTTTGCGTTCGATCACGCCGGTCTGTTCAACCGTCACTTGCATGAATATCGCTTCCTCGTGAAATTGTATTGCCCGGAACACCGGGAGCGGAATGGCCCGGGGGAACCGCCAAAGAGCAGGAGAAACCGGTCATCCTCCGCCCGGACCGGAAGCCGGCCGGCAGGCTGGTGCGAAAGGAGAGACTCGAACTCTCACGGGTTGCCCCACTGGATCCTAAATCCAGCGCGTCTACCAATTCCGCCACTTTCGCAACGGACATTCCGTCATCCCGCCGGGCGCTTCCGGCCAGGGCGGGCGTTGTGATGGGGTGAGCGATGGGGCTCGAACCCACGACCACCGGGATCACAACCCGGGGCTCTACCAACTGAGCTACGCTCACCATACACAACTGACACAATTGTACCTGTTCAACAGCCCCCGGAACCCCGGAAAACTGGTACGCCCGACAGGATTCGAACCTGTAACCTACGGCTTAGCTTACCAACTACGGCTTTCGCCGCCCACTGTATCCGGCCCGGTGGACACGTCGTTCCCCCAAGGCCCAGGCGCAGTGGTTTGTGGTCTGGACTATATCTTCACCATCGCAGGTGGGGCACGTATAGTCTCTACGGATCCCGGATCATGAAGCACGCCCCGGTTTCCTCGGTGTTGCCAACACCCCGAACAGCAAAGCCCGGGATGCGAAGGGTCCACCGATACAGTGCCCTGCACTCCGACAGTTCAGTTCCCGCCGGAGGCTCCTGTTTGCGGTGCCGGGATAGTACGGAGCAATCTCTTTTCCGGATTCCCGGAGGCCGCCACTCAAAGGCCGTTGCTCTATCCTATTGAGCTACGGGCGCAAAGGATAAAACGTAAAACTGGTCGGGGTAGAGAGATTCGAACTCCCGACATCCTGCTCCCAAAGCAGGCGCGCTACCAGGCTGCGCTATACCCCGTATCGCCACGATTCCCCGACACGAATGCCGGGATTCAAGGTAAAACTACGCCCCCCGGGGCCTCAGGTCAAGGGCGGCGAACTATACGGATTATGCCCCCTGCCGTCAATGCCGGCGCCGGCCGGCCGGGCCCCCGAAAATGCCCGCAAAGGCCTCCCCAAGTGCTTGAAATGGAAAAGGCGGACCCCCATTACCGCCAGATTGACAATGCCAATCCAGAACCAGCCCATGAGCCAAGAGACCACGATGGAAAAACACGCCTTCCAGGCGGAAGTGCAGCAGCTCCTGCACCTGATGATCCACTCCCTGTACAGCAACCGGGAAATCTTTCTCAGGGAACTCGTGTCCAATGCCTCCGATGCCTGTGACCGGCTGAGATTCCTCTCCCTGACCGACAAGTCCCTGCTCGAGGACGAGGAGGCGCTCGGCATCGAGGTGGACGTGAATCCCAGGACCAGGACCATCACGGTCCGGGACAACGGCATCGGCATGGACCACGACGAGGTGATCGAGAACATCGGCACCATCGCGCGCTCCGGCACCCGCCGGTTCCTGGAGCAGATCAACCAGGGCGAGCAGAGCGAAACCGCGCTGATCGGCCAGTTCGGCGTCGGGTTCTATTCCAGCTTCCTGGTCGCCGAAGAGGTTGTCCTCATGACCCGCAAGGCGGGACAGCCGGCCTCGGAGGGCGTGAAATGGACGTCCGACGGCAGCGGGGAGTACTCGGTGGAATCCGTCGAACGGCCCGAAAGGGGTACGGAAGTCATCCTCAAACTGCAGAAGGCGCACAAGGAATTCCTGGAAGGGTTCCGGGTCCGCGGCGTGATCGCGAAATATTCCGATCACATCTCCCTGCCCATCCGGATGCTGAAGGAACCCGAGAGGGACGACAAGGGCAAGATCATCAAGGGGCAGACCCCGGAATACGAAACCGTCAACAGGGGCTCCGCGCTGTGGGCCCGGCCCAAGCGGGAAATCAGCGAAGAGGAGCACCGGACCTTCTACACCTCGCTGACCTACGATCCCGAGCCGCCGGCCATTACCCTGCACAACCGGGTGGAAGGGAAGCTGGAATACATCTCCCTGTTCTACATCCCGTCGAAGGCGCCCTTCGACCTCTGGGACCGGGAGCAGCGTCACGGCATCAAGCTGTACGTGCGCCGGATCTTCATCTCCGACGATGCCAGGCAGATCATGCCGAGCTATCTGCGGTTCGTCCGCGGACTGGTGGATTCGGCCGACCTGCCGCTCAACGTCTCCCGGGAGTTCCTGCAGCAGAACCGGGAGATCGACAGAATCCGCACCGCCTCGGTGAAGAAAATCCTCGCGGAACTGAAAAAGGTCGCCGCCAAGGATGCCGAGAAATACCTGGATCTCTGGAAGGAATACGGCAAGGTGCTGAAGGAAGGGCTGATCGAGGACCCCGAGAACAAGGACAACCTCGCGAAGCTGATCCGGTTCGCATCCACCCGGGGCGAGGACGACACGCAGAACGTCTCCCTGGAAGACTATGTCGGCGCCATGAAGGAGAAGCAGAAGGCAATCTACTACGTCACCGCGGAAAACCATGCCGCGGCCAGATCATCCCCGCATCTCGAAATCTTCCGCAAGCACGACATCGAGGTGCTGCTGTTGTCCGACCCGGTGGACGAATGGGTGGTGAACCATCTCACCACCTTCGAGGACAGGCCGCTCCAGTCCATCGCCCGGGGGGAACTGGACCTGGACGAACTGGGGGACGCAAAGGACAAGGACGAAAGCGAAAAGGCGAACGAGACCCTGTCGCCGCTGGTGGAAAGGTTCAAGGCCGTGCTGGAGGACCGCGTCAAGGACGTCCGCCTGACCGACCGGCTGGTGGATTCCCCGGCGTGCCTCGTGGCCGACCAGTATGACCTCGGAGGCAACATGGAGCGGATCCTGAAGGCCATGGGCCAGGATGCCCCCGTCGCCAAGCCGATCCTCGAGCTGAATCCGAAGCACGAGATCCTGGACCGGATCGATCTCGAGTCCGATACCCTGGAAGACTGGATCTGGGTGCTGCTGGACCAGGCGGTGCTGGCCGAGGGGGCCTCGCTCAGGGACCCGGCGGCCTACGTGGCGAGGGTCAACCGGCTGCTGGCGGGCTGAGCGCGTATCTTCCGGACCCGCCCGCGGGGCGGGTCAGATCAGCCACGGCACTGCATTTTCCAGCCGCAGCAGGCCGATCTTGGTCTCGATCCCCGCGCCTCCGGAATACCCGCCGATCCCCCTTGCCGCCAGCACCCTGTGGCAGGGAACGATGACCGGGAAGGGATTGCCGCCGCAGGCGCCGCCCGCCGCCCGCGGAGTGGACCCCAGCTGCCGGGCCATGTCCGAATAGGTGATCGTGCTGCCGTAGGGGATCCGGGCCATCACGTCACAGGCCGCAGCCTGGAATTCACTGCAGCCGTAGGCCAGGGGCAGATCGAAGGTCCTGAGAGTGCCGTCGAAATAGGCCTTCAGCTGCTCCGCGGCCTCGGCCAGCAGCGGGGAGCGGTCAGCAGCTGGCGCATCGCGCCATCTGAACCTCGTGAGACACTCCCCTTCCTGCACCAGCAGCATCCGCCCGAACGGCGTCTCGATGGATTTTCTGAGTACGGCAGGCATGTCCGGGAAGGAATATTCACCATGGTGATCCGCCAGTATACCGGACCCCGGGCCGGGCTGAATCCGGCTATCTGCCCAGACGTTCCCTGGCTTCGGCGATCACGATTTCCGCGATGTTCTTGGGACAGGGCGCATAATGATCGAACTCCATGGAGAACTGCCCCCGTCCGGAGGTCATGGTCCGCAGGTCGCCGATGTAGCCGAACATCTCGCCCAGCGGGACCTCGGCCTTGATGCGGGCGCCGGTGGGGCCGGTGTCCTGGGCCTTGATCATGCCGCGGCGGCGGTTGAGATCACCGATCACGTCGCCCACGTGGGCTTCCGGGGTGAACACGTCAACCCGCATCACCGGCTCAAGGAGCTGCGGACCGGCCTTGGGCATTGACTGGCGGTAGGCCGCCTTGGCCGCGATCTCGAATGCCACCGCGGAGGAGTCCACCGCATGGAAGGCGCCGTCCAGCAGGGTCACCTTGACGTCCAGGCAGGGATACGCGGCGAGGACGCCCTCTTCCATCATGTCCCTGAACCCCTTGTCGATGGCCGGCCAGAACTCCCGCGGCACGTTGCCGCCGGTCACCACGGACTCGAACTGGTAGCCGCTCCTAGCCTCTCCCGGCTCGATGATGTAGTCGATCTTGCCGAACTGGCCGGAGCCGCCGGTCTGCTTCTTGTGCGTGTAGCTGTCCTCGACCCGCTGGGTGATGGTTTCCCGGTAGGCGACCTGGGGCTTGCCGACCGACACTTCCACGCTGTGGGTCCGGCGCAGGATGTCCACCTTGATATCGAGGTGCAGTTCGCCCATGCCCTTGAGAATGGTCTCGCCGCTGTCCTGGTCGGTTTCCACATGGAACGAGGGGTCTTCGGCCACCATCTTGCCAAGGGCGATGCCGAGCTTTTCGGACCCGCTCTTGTCCTTGGGCGCCACCGCCATGGAAATCACCGGGTCCGGAAAGACCATCGGCTCCAGGGTCGCGGGGTTCCTTTCGTCCGCCAGGGTATGCCCGGTATGCACGTTCTTCATGCCGAGCACGGCGATGATGTCCCCCGCCTGGGCGGAAGTGAGCTCGTTGCGGGAATCGGCATGCATCTCCACGATGCGGCCGATGCGTTCCGTTTTCCCGGTGAAGGTGTTGAGCACGTTGTCGCCCTTGGCGAGCTTGCCGGAATACACCCGGATGAAGGTCAGGGCGCCGTAGCGGTCGTCCATGATCTTGAACGCCAGTGCGCGCAGCGGCCTTGCCGGGTCCACGACGGCGTATTCACCGGTTTCATTGCCTTCCAGGTCCACTTCGGGCTGGGGTTTCACTTCCGTCGGATTGGGCAGGAAGTCCACCACGGCATTCAGCACAAGCTGCACCCCCTTGTTCTTGAACGCGGAGCCGCAATAGGTGGGGAAGAAGTCCAGGTTGATGGTGCCCTTGCGCACGCAGGCCCTGATCGTGTCGAGATCCGGCTCCTCGCCCTCCAGGTACATTTCCATCGCCTCGTCATCCTGCTCCAGGGCGGTTTCGATCAGTTTCTCGCGGTATTCCTCCACCTGTGCGGCCATGTCCGCGGGCACCTCCTCGATATGGTACTTGGTGGGGTCGCCGGACTCGTCCCAGATCCAGGCCTTGCGGGTGAGCAGGTCCACCACGCCCCTGAAATCATCCTCGATGCCGATGGGCAGGACCATGACCAGCGGGTTCGCCCCGAGGATGTCCTGGATCTGGTCGACCACGCGGTAGAAATCCGCGCCCATTCGGTCGAGCTTGTTGACGAAAATGATCCGGGCCACCTCGGAATCGTTGGCGTACCGCCAGTTGGTCTCGGACTGGGGCTCCACCCCCCCGGAGCCGCAGAACACCCCGATACCGCCGTCCAGGACCTTCAGCGAACGGTACACCTCGATCGTGAAGTCCACGTGGCCCGGCGTGTCGATGATGTTGAGCCGGTAGTCGTTCCAGAAGCAGCTGGTCGCGGCGGACTGGATGGTGATCCCGCGCTCCCGCTCCTGGTCCATGAAATCGGTGGTGGCCTCGCCGTCATGCACCTCGCCGATCTTGTGGATCTTGCCGGTGAGGCTGAGAATGCGCTCCGTGGTGGTGGTCTTGCCCGCATCCACGTGGGCGAAAATGCCGATGTTGCGATACTTGGAAAGATCTGTCATGACGGTAATTCGATAAGTACTGGCGATCCCGGGCAGAATCGGCGGATTCCCGCGCCTGCCGTCCCCGGAAGGGTGCCCGGAAAAAAGAGGCGCGATGATACATCAATCGGGCCGTCATTTCATGGGGAAAAAACAGGGAAAAAACCACCCCACGGGCCGTGCCCGGGCGGCGGCCGCGGGAAGGGGTCCCGGGGTCAGTACTTGCGGGCGCCGGCCTCGGAGGCCACGCGCGGCACCAGTGCCTTTACCAGCCGGGTCATCTCGAGGGTGCCGACCGGCGCGCGGTCGCGGATCACGATGTAGGAGTGGGACGTGTCGCCGCCGGATTGGGCAATCACGCTTTCCAGCGTGTCGTTGTAGCCGACCTCCCCATGGGCCTCGGGCGGCACGCTCCCGCCCTCCAGCGGCGTCATGATCGACCGGACCCTGAGCACGCGGGCGCGGTTGATGTCGCTCACGAAGTCCTCGATGTAGGGATCGTTCGGATTCAGGAGGATGTGCTGCGGCTCCCCCTGCTGCACGATGAAGCCGTCCTTGAGGATCACGAGGTGATCGGCGATCTTGAGCGCCTCGTCAAGATCATGGGTGATGAAGACGATGGTCTTGTGAAGCTCGGTCTGCAGTTCCAGCAGCAGGTCCTGCATGTCGGTGCGGATCAGCGGGTCCAGGGCCGAGAACGCCTCGTCCATCAGCATGATGGGAGAGTTCGAGGTCAGTGCCCGGGCGATGCCGACCCGCTGCTGCATGCCGCCGGAGAGCTGGTGCGGATAGTGGTTGCCGAATCCCTTCAGGCCCACGCGGTCCAGCCACTTGTTCGCCTCGGAGAGGTACTCGGTCCTGTTCACGCCGCGTACCTTCAGCGAGGTGGCGGCGTTGTCGACGACGGTGCGGTGGGGCAGCAGAGCGAATCGCTGGAATACCATCGACATCACCGAACGCCGCAGATTACGCAGTTCCTCCTCGCCATAGGCCAGCACATCCGCCCCGTCGACCACGATCTGTCCGTCCGTGGGTTCGATCAGGCGGTTGAGATGGCGGATGAGGGTTGACTTGCCCGAGCCCGAAAGCCCCATGATGACGGTCACCTTCCCGTCGAGCATGTCGACATTGATTTCCCTGAGGCCCAGCACGTGGTGGTGCTTTTCCAGCAGCTCCGTCTTGCTGATCCCCGCCAGGACGTGCTCGAGCACCGCCTGGGGCTGTTCTCCGAAGACCTTGTACAGGTTGCGGATCGATATTTTGACGGCGTCGGTCAAGGAACCCCTTTCGCTCAATGCTTCTGCGCAGCGTTGACGCGGTCCAGGGCCGCCTTCGTCACGCGGTCGAGGATGATGGCGAGGAGAACGATCCCGAGGCCTGAGACCAGGCCGACGCCCAACTCAAGATTGCGGATGCCGCGAAGCACCAGGACACCCAGCCCCGGCGCTGAAACCAGGGAGGCGATGACCACCATGGCGAGGCTCATCATGATGGTCTGGTTGACGCCCGCCATGATGTTGGGAAGCGCCAGGGGAATCTGCACGCCGTAGAGTTTCTGGCGCTTGGTCATGCCGAAGGAATTCGCGGCCTCGATCACGTCCTCGTCCACCAGCCGGATGCCGAGATCAGTCAGGCGGATCACCGGCACGATCGCGTACAGGATGATGGCGATCCCGTAGAGCTTCGGCTCGGTCACCGAGAACAGGAAGATGAGCGGGATGAGGTAGACGAACGGCGGCAGGGTCTGCAGCATGTCCAGTATGGGAATGATCATGCGTTGCAGGGTGTTGCTCCGGGACATCGCGATGCCGATCGGCACGCCGAACAGGACGCACAGGAACGCGCAGACGAAAATGATCGCCAGCGTCTGCATCGCGAACTCGTAGTGGTCGATCACGGCCAGGAAGGCCATGCAGCCGGCCACGAAGAAGACCAGCCGCATGGACTTCGACGCCAGGTAGACGATGGCCATGAGGATCGGAAACATGATCCACCAGGGTGCCGTCTCGAATACGGCAAGCGCGATCTCGAGCAGCCAGCTCAGGGGCTGGGTCATCGGATCCAGCACGAAGCGCAGGGCGTCCTTGATCGCCAGGAACCCCTCCTCGAGACCTTTCGTCAGGGCCCTCGACTGGATGATTCTCCCGCAGGCGTCGTTGAGGGCGTCCAGCGAGGGGAAAGGGAGTTCCCACAGCGTGGTTTCCTTGGCTCCCCCCCCGCTGCTTTGGGCGAGCAGGTCGGCCATCGACATCGGCGCATCGCCGGCACCGCCGGAATCGCACCAGTCTCTCAGGCCGAGACCGTCGAAAACGAAGTCGTATGTCGCCAATTTACTTGTCAGGCGCAGCGCCCGGGCCGGTCAGAATCCGCCCCGGGCACTGGAATCGCATGGTGCATGATGGTGAAGTTGCACGGACACCTGCGGCGTCCGTGCAACCACCCGCCTACTTGATCAGGCTGGCCAGCTTCTCACGGGCCGCGTCATTCACCCACTGTGACCAGGTGTCAGACTGCGTGGTGAGGAAATAGACCGCAGCCTCTTCGGCAGATGCCTTGTTGTCCTCCTGCCAGGCAAGCAGGGCGCTCATCAGGTCGACGTCGAAACTGATCTTGCTCATGAGTTCGGCAATGTCCGGCTTCTGCGCGGCCAGCTCCGCCGTGGAAACGGTCAGCACTGGCGCAGGCGGGAAGTCGGAGACGCCGGGGGACGGGTTGTCCTTGTTCTGGTTGGCCGAGTGGACCATGGTGTCGATGTCGCCAATGGCCACCTTGGTCATGTTGTATTTGCCAAGAACGGAGGTCGGTCCCCAGTAGTAGCCGAACCACGGCTCCTGGTTCTCATATGCGGCGGCGATCGAAGTCTGGAGTGTCTCGCCGGAACCATGGTTGAACACCTCGAATCCGGCACCCTCGAGCCCGAGGGCCTTGACCAGGTTATCGTTGACGATGCGGCAACCCCAGCCGTCCGGGCAATTGTTGAAACGCCCGCCGACCAGGTCGGGATTCGCCATGACGCCCTCGATCGTGGCCAGTTCCGGATGGGCGTCAGAGAGGTATTGGGGCACCCACCAGCCTTCCACGCCACCCGGCGCGATCACTTCCGCAAGGCGTGATACCTTGCCGTCGGCCTCCAGCTTTGCATAGACGTCGCCGGTCGAGTTCAGCCACAGCTCGGTCACGATATCCGGTTCGTTGTTCTCCGCCAGGGACGCCACCGACGTGGTGGTTGCGGACGGCACCTTTTCAATCGCACAGCCATAACCCTGTTCCATCAGGAACTTGGCAACCTCGGTGATGATCTGGGAGGAGGCCCAGTTCATCTCGGTGATGGACACTTCGCCGCAATCGGCATGCGAAGGGCCAGATGCGATCAGCATCAGGCCGGCAACGGCGCCGGCGAATCCCCGAACAATCCTGCGTGAATAGTTTGAATACATTGTCAGTTCCTCCTAGTGGTATTTGAGTGTCGCTCCTAGTTAATATCCAGTCGCTCGCATATTGTCCGATATTTCACGTTGATGCAAGAAGATGCTGTACCGATGTTGTACCGGCAGGGATAAAGACTGGTCGGAATTGAAACATAGGCACAGGGGCGACCGGCCGCAGGCGGTACGTTGCCCTGTCGCCTGGCGGTACAATCCAGACTCTTTCCGGGTGAGGCAATCCACATGAGCTGGTGGGGCAAACTGATCGGCGGCACCCTTGGCTTCCTGGTGGGCGGACCGCTGGGCGCGATGCTCGGCGCCTATTTCGGCCATGGCTTCGACAACCGGGCCGGTGGTTCGGCGCGCGCCCTTCCGGGCGACCAGGAAAGGGTGCAGACGATCTTCTTCGCCGCCACCTTCTCGGTCATGGGCCACCTCGCCAAGTCCGACGGCAAGGTCACCCGTGACGAGATCGAACTTGCCAATGCGCTCATGAGCGAGATGCGGCTCGGGGCGGACCAGCGGCAGCTGGCGAGGACCCTCTTCAACCAGGGGAAGGAGCCGGGATTCGACTTCGACGGCGTGATCGAGCAGTTTCTCCAGGAATGCCACCGCCGCACGACACTGATCCGGATGTTCCTGGAGATCCAGGTGCAGGCCGCGTTCGCGGACGGGCGGCTGGACCCGGCGGAAAACCGTCTCCTGTCCAGGCTGGCGGAGATGCTGGGCTTCGATCAACAGACCCTCGAGCAGATCATCAACCTGGTCCGCGGCGCCGCCCACGCCCATGAGCAGCCGGGCAGGATCAGCGAGGCGGATGCCTACGAGATCCTCGGCGTCGACCCCGAGACCCCGACCGCGGAAATCCGCAAGGCCTACCGGCGCCTCCTCAGCCAGCATCATCCGGACAAGCTCGTATCCCGGGGACTGCCGGAAGAAATGGTCCGGCTCGCGAACGAGAAGACCGGCGAGATTCGCAAGGCCTGGGAAACGGTCCGGGAAGCGCGGGCGCAGTAGCTGGCGGAAGGACCATGGGGAAGGAAAACGGAAAACCCGTCATCGTCTTCGTCGACCACCATGAGAACCCCATGGACGACCGGGCGTGGACCTGCATCGGCGACATGGGACTGGGCCGCCGGCTGGTGTGTCCGTTTCGCGGGGAGGAGCTCGGCGACCCGGGTCCGGAGGTCGCGGGCACGGTGATCTACGGCGGCGCCCAGAATGTGGGCGAACAGGACCGCTTCCCCTTTCTCAGGGGAGAGATCCGGTGGATCGAACGGTGCCTGGAAAAGGGTCTGCCGGTGCTCGGCCTGTGCCTTGGCGGACAGCTCCTGGCCCATGTCCTCGGCGCACGGGTGGGTGCACGGGTGCCCCGGGAATGCGAATTCGGGTACTACCCCCTGATGCCCACCGCCGCAGGGCTTGGCTGGCTGCCGGACGGTATGCACGTCACCCAGGCCCACTACGAGGAGTTCGACATCCCGGCGGGAGCGGTTCACCTGGCCTCCAGCGAACGCTTCGCCCACCAGGCTTTCCGCTATGGCGAAAATGCCTTTGGCCTCCAGTTCCATCCGGAGATCAACAAGCAGGTATTCCGCCGCTGGCAGGCGTCCGACTGGGCGATGTTCGGCGTGCCGGGCGCCCAGGAAAAACACGAACAGGACCGCCTCATGGATAAACATGACGATGTCCAGGGCCGCTGGTTTCGCGGTCTCCTGGAAAGCCTGTTCCATACAACCGCCGCCTGAATCCGTGCACCCGGTTCCGGCCGATGCCGCCCGACATGCACCCCTCCGGGCCCTGACCGGTATAATCGGCATGAAGACAGTCGTCCCGGTATTCGTCCAACCGCTCCGGCCCGATCGATACATGATGTCCGACGAACCGACACCCGCCACCCTGTGCGCCCAGCCGGCGGAAGGCCCGTATACGGCCGGCCGCCGGCCGGACCGGGCCCGCTCATCCGGTCCGGCCTTCCCCATCGGGGGCGGCGGCCCGGCCGCCGAAGTCCGATGAACAAGAGGCACGCCCGGCGCCGGTCCGGTCCGCCCGGCGGCAGACGCCGGCGGCGGTCAGAACGGCGGACGATGGTCGACAACACCGTGCCCTCACCCTGCCAGTCCATCTGCCGTTTCGACGGCGAGCCCTTCTGTATCGGCTGCTATCGCGATGCCGACGAGATCCGGGAATGGATGATCATGACCCGCAAACAGAAACTGGCCGTGCTGGAACAGCTGCCGGCCAGGCGCCGCGCCGCCGAACTGTAGCCGGCGAAAACCGGGGAAGCCGGCAGGGTCCGGACGAATCCGCAGCGGGGACGCCCCAGCCGGACGCCCCCCGGGAAACCTACCGGGACAGCTGCGGCAGCACGGAGAGGTCCCCGGCCACCAGGCCGCCGGTTACGAGTTCCCGGGCGACACTGAGTTCATCCGCCAGGTAGCGGTCCCCGGCCAGTGCCGGGACGCGCTCGCGCAGCATGGCGATGACCCGCCGGAGCGGCGCGCTGGTCTCAAGGGGCGCGCGGAACCCGATCCCCTGGGCGCTGACCAGCAGTTCGATGCCGACGATCTGGGCGAGGTTCCGGTTCATGTCCAGCAGCCGTCTTGCGCCGTGGCATGCCATGGAGACGTGGTCCTCCTGGTTGGCGCTGGTGGGTGTGGAATCCACGGAACAGGGCGCGGCCTTCTGCTTGTTTTCCGCCATCAGCGCGGCGGCGGTGACCTCCGCCACCATGAATCCCGAATTGAGGCCCGGTTCCGGCGACAGGAATGCCGGCAGCCCGTAGTTCAGGGCCGGATCCACCATGGTGGCGATGCGTCGCTCGGTGATGGCACCGATTTCCGAGACGGCAAGCGCGATCTGGTCGGCGGCGAACGCCACCGGTTCGGCATGGAAGTTCCCGCCGGACACGATCCGCCCGCCCTCAAGGATCACCAGCGGATTGTCCGTCACCGCATTGGCCTCGATTTCCAGGGTGGCGGCCGCATGGCGCAACTGGTCGATGCAGGCGCCCATGACCTGGGGCTGGCAGCGCAGGCAGTAGGGGTCCTGAACCCGGTGATCGTTTTCCCTGTGGGACTCGCGGATTTCGGAATCCCTGAGCAACAAGCGCAGGGCGTCCGCCGCGTCGGCCTGGCCCCGGTGTCCCCGCAGGGCGTGGATTTCGGGACTGAACGGCTCCGTGGACGCCATCATCGCGTCGCTGGCCATGGCGCCCGTCACCAGGGAACTGCACGCCGCCCGCCAGGCGTCCAGGACGCCCGCAAGGGCCAGTGCCGCGGAGACCTGGGTGCCGTTGATGAGTCCCAGCCCCTCCTTGGGGCCGAGGACCACGGGCGCGAGGCCGGCCCGCTCGAGGGCGCGGCCGGCCGGCATTTCCTGCCCCTCCAGCCTGGCCCGGCCCTCGCCCATCATGGCGGCGGTCAGGTGCGCCAGGGGTGCGAGGTCGCCGGACGCACCCACCGAACCCTGACCGGGAATGACGGGCAGTATCCCCTCATTCAGCATGTCCAGGAGCTGCCGGACAATGGTCCAGCGCACCCCGGAAGCGCCGCGGGCAAGGGAATTGATCTTGAGCAGCATCACCAGCCGCACAACCTCGTCGGGCAGCGCCTCGCCCACCCCGCAGCAGTGGGACATGATCAGGTTCCGCTGCAGGGTCTCGGTTTCCCCGGCGTCGATCAGGGTGGTGGCCAGTTTGCCGAAGCCGGTGTTCACGCCGTACACCGCGGCTTCGCCGGCGGCGGCCCGCTCGACGATTCGCGCCGCCCGGTCCACGTCCTGCCGGGCTCCGTCATCCAGGGCAACCGTGCCCTGGCGCCGGTAGTGCGATTCCAGGTCCGCGAGCGTCAGCGTGCCCGGGACCAGCTTGAGTGGGTCGGAGGAAGTCATTGCGCCAGTTGGTTGATAGTCTGCCGAAACCGTTGAAGAACGTCGAGCCGCCCGGGATGACAGCCGTCCCGGACCACCGGCTTGCCGGCCACATAGACATCGGTCAGCGGGTTTTCATTGCCCGAAAAGACCCAGCTGTCCACCAGTGCGCCCCTTTGCCGCCCCAGGGTGCGCGGCAGGTCGGGATCGAGGACGATGAAGTCGGCCCGGGCTCCCGGGCGGATGGCGCCGCCGTCGATGCCGCAGGCCCGGGCACCGCCGAGCGCGCTTTTGGTCAGCAGGTTCTCGCCGGTGTGCGGACTGTCGCATCCCGCGCCGGCCAGCAGGTTGCGCCCCCGGTGCTGCAGCCTTTGTCCGTATTCCAGCCAGCGCAGCTCCTCCACCGGGCTGACGGAGATGTGGCTGTCCGAGCCGATCCCGAAACAGCCGCCCTCGCGGAGGAAAGCCGGCGCCGGGAAGATCCCGTCACCCAGGTTGGCCTCGGTGGTGGGGCACAGCCCCGCCACCGCGCCGGATGCCGCTATCCGGCCGGTTTCCCCGTCGGTGATGTGGGTGGCGTGGACCAGGCACCAGTCCGGGCCGGGGGAGAATTGATCGTACAGCCACTCCACCGGACGCCTGCCGCTGAACGACAGGCATTCGTCCACTTCCCGCACCTGTTCCGCGACATGGATATGGACGGGCCGCCCAGCCGGGGCTCCGTCCAGGACCTCGCGCAGCAGGTCCTCGTCCACCGCCCTCAGTGAATGGGGTGCGATGCCGAGTTGCTGACCGGGCTCCAGCCCGCCCTCGAGCCCGGCGACGATCTCGAGGAAGCCGTCCGCGTCGTTGATGAACCGCTTCTGTCCTTCGCCCGGCGGCAGGGAGCCGAACCCGCCGAACCGGTAGAGCACCGGCAGCGCGGTGAAGCCGATTCCGGTGTCCCGCGCGGCCCGGGCGCACTGGCGGGTCATTTCCGCCCTGTCGTCATAGGGCCGGCCGGCCGGATCGTGGTGCAGGTACTGGAACTCGGCGACATGGGTATACCCCGCCTCCAGCATCTCCAGGTAGAGCATCCTGGCGATATGGTACAGCTGGTCGGGCGTGATTCGTGCCAGCATCCCGTACATGGCCTTGCGCCAGGTCCAGAAGGAATCGTCGACGTCGCCGGCAAGTTCCCCCAGCCCGGCCATGGCCCGCTGGTGGGCATGGGAATGGAGATTGGGAATTCCGGGCAGCACGACCCCGTCCAGCCGTACCGTGTCCGGGTCCGCATCCTTCAGCCGGATTCCGCTTCGCACCGTATCGAAGACGCCGCTCCCGTTCACCCGGAAATGCACGTCTTCCGCCCAGCCGTCGACCAGCAAAACCGATGAACACCAATAGTTTCCTGGCCGGGCCATTGTGCGACTTGCTTTAGCGGGAACGGCAGTATAGCATACCAGATACATGTATATACAACTGCTTCAGAACACCCTGCTGGCCCGGCTGGTTGACGGGAACGACTACCACCTGTTGCCGGATGCAACCGTGGTGATCGAAGACGATCGCATTGCCTGGGCCGGCCCGGACGCGAATCTTCCCGACCGCTACCGCGGGGCGGACCGTCTCGACTGCGGCGGACGGCTGCTGACACCCGGACTGATCGACTGCCACACCCACCTGGTCTACGGCGGCAACCGCGCCGGGGAGTTCGAGCGCCGCCTCCAGGGCGAGGACTACGGGGAAATCGCCCGCCAGGGAGGCGGCATCATGGCCACCGTCCGTGCGACCCGCTCCGCCACCGTGGACGACCTGGTGGTGCAGTCCCGGCCGCGCCTCGGGGCGCTGGTCGCGGAAGGTGTCACCACCGTGGAAATCAAGTCCGGCTACGGGCTCGAACGGGACACGGAAATCCGCATGCTCGAGGCCGCGGGGCGCCTTTGCCGGGAAGCGGGCGTTCGCTGCCAGCGGACCTTCCTGGGCGCCCACGCCCTCCCCCCCGAGTTCTCCGGCCGCGCCGACGACTACATTGCCCTCGTTTGCGATGACATGCTGCCGCAAGCGGCGGCGGCGGGCGTGGTGGACGCCGTGGACGCCTTCTGCGAGCACATCGCCTTCAGTGTCGCGCAGACCGAGAGGGTCTTCGACCGGGCACAGGACCTGGGCCTGCCGGTGAAATGCCACGCCGAACAGCTCTCGCACATGGGCGGCGCGGTGATGAGCGCATCCCGGGGGGCACTGTCCGTCGACCACATCGAGTACCTGCCGGCCGAAAGCGTCGGCAGCCTGGCCGAAGGGAATACCGTGGCCGTGCTGCTGCCCGGCGCGTTCTATATCCTGAAGGAACGGCAGCTCCCGCCCGTGGCGGCACTGCGGGAACACGGCGTTCCGATCGCGCTCGCCACCGATGCGAACCCGGGCTCCTCCCCCGTGTTCTCGCCGCTGCTCATCATGAACATGGGCTGCACCCTTTTCGGCCTCACCCCCCTTGAGGCCCTGGCGGGCTTCACCATCAACGCGGCCAGGGCCCTCGGTCTTGCGGATCGCATCGGCTCCATCGAGCCCGGCAAGGCGGCGGACCTGGCCCTGTGGAACTGCGGCCACCCGGCGGAACTCAGTTACCACGTCGGGCTCAACTCCTGTGCGGGGGTGGTCCAGGGCGGCCAGTGGCGGGGCGGGAGGCCGCCGGCATGAACCTCGCCGAACTGCAGCACCTGGACCGGAACATCGCGTTGCCGCTGTACCAGCAGATCAAGCGCAACATCCGCACCAGCATCCGCAAAAGGCAGTGGCAGCCGGGCACCCGGCTGCCGTCGGAAAACGCGCTGGTGAACGGTCTTGGCGTCAGCCGCATGACCGTACACCGGGCGCTGCGCGAACTGACCCAGGAAGGCCTGCTCGAGAGAGTGCACGGCCTCGGCACGTTCGTCGCCAAGCCGCCGCGCCACGCCAGCCTGATCACCCTGCAGGACATCGCCGACGAGATCCGCGAGGCGGGATTCACCCACAACTGTGAAGTGCTCGAACTCGGGACCGTGAAGGCCGACGCCGCCCGGGCCGGGCTCATGGAGGTGGCCGAGGACGACGGGCTGTACCGCCTCCTCGCGGTCCACTTCCAGGACCGGGAACCCATCCAGGTCGAGGACCGCCTGGTGAGCCCTTCCCTGGCGCCGGAATTCATCGGACAGGATTTTTCCCGGCATACCGCCACGCAATACCTCGTCGACCTGATAAAACCGGACGAGATGGAACACATCGTCCAGGCGGTGCTGCCGGACCACTGGACCGCGCAGGCCCTGAACATGGATCCCGCCGAACCCTGCCTGCAGCTCAACCGCCGGACCTGGAAGGGCGGTCGGGTCGTCACCGGGGTCCGCCTGACCTATCCCGGGTACCGCTATGCCCTGGCGGCCCGTTACCAGACCGACCAGTTCACCATCCGCTGATCCGCCGAACCATGAAAAGAACCCGCACCGATGACACCCGACGCGTCTCCGCCCCCCGGGGGTCCACCCTGCAGTGCAAGAGCTGGCTCACCGAGGCGGCCTTTCGCATGATCCAGAACAATCTCGATGCCGAGGTGGCGGAGAATCCGGCGGAACTGATCGTCTATGGCGGCATGGGCCGCGCCGCCCGGGACTGGGAAAGCTTCGACCGGATCCTGGAGTGCCTGCGGGAACTCGAGGATCACCAGACCCTGCTGGTGCAGTCCGGCAAGCCGGTGGGGGTCTTTGAAACCCACGCCGACGCGCCCCGGGTACTGATCGCCAATTCCAACCTGGTGCCCGCCTGGGCGAACTGGGATCATTTCAACGAACTGGACCGCAAGGGCCTCATGATGTACGGCCAGATGACGGCGGGATCCTGGATCTACATCGGCAGCCAGGGCATCGTGCAGGGCACCTATGAAACCTTCGCCGAGGCGGGCCGCCAGCACTACGGCGGCAAGACCTCCGGCAGATGGGTGCTGACATCCGGTCTCGGCGGCATGGGCGGCGCCCAGCCCCTGGCGGCCACCATGGCGGGCTTCAGCATTCTCTGCGTGGAATGCGACGAGAGCCGCATCGAATTCAGACTCCGCACCGGCTATCTCGACAAGCGCGCCGCTCATCTTGATGAGGCCCTGGCCATGATCCGCAGCGCCTGCGAGGCCGGCGAAGCGGTGTCCGTGGGATTGCTCGGCAACGGCGGGGAGATCCTGCCGGAGCTGGTGAGACGCGGGGTGAAGCCGGATCTCGTCACGGACCAGACCTCGGCCCACGACCCGGTAAACGGCTACCTGCCGGCAGGCTGGACCCTTGGCCGGTGGCACTCGGAACGCCGGAAGAACCCGCAGCTCGTGGTGGAACAGGCCCGCCGATCCATGGCCGACCATGTCAATGCCATGCTCGCGTTCCACAAGCAGGGAATTCCCACGGTGGACTACGGCAACAACATACGCCAGGAGGCCATGAATTACGGCGTGGAAAACGCCTTCGACTTCCCCGGGTTCGTGCCGGCCTACGTGCGGCCGCTGTTCTGCCGCGGCGTGGGGCCGTTCCGCTGGGTGGCGCTGTCCGGCGACCCGGAGGACATCTACCGGACCGATGCCAAGGTCAAGGAAATGGTGCCGGACGACCCCCATCTGCACCACTGGCTCGACATGGCCCAGGAACGCATCCGCTTCCAGGGCCTGCCGGCGCGCATCTGCTGGGTCGGTCTCGGCATCCGCCACCGGCTGGGACTGGCCTTCAACGAGATGGTCCGGACCGGGGAACTGAAAGCACCGGTCGTCATCGGCCGCGACCACCTGGATTCCGGCTCCGTGGCCAGCCCCAACCGGGAGACGGAACTGATGCTCGACGGTTCCGACGCGGTGTCGGACTGGCCCTTCCTGAATGCCATGCTGAACACCGCCAGCGGCGCCACCTGGGTGTCGCTTCACCACGGCGGCGGTGTCGGCATGGGCTACTCCCAGCATGCCGGACTGGTGATCGTCTGTGACGGCAGCGAAGACGCCGACCGGCGAATCGCGCGGGTCCTGTGGAACGATCCCGCCAGCGGTGTCATGCGGCACGCGGATGCCGGATACCAGGACGCACGGCGATGCGCCCGGGAGATGGGTCTCAACCTCGGCGCCATCGACCTGTGATGTCCGGACAGATCCAGATCACCTGGCTGAACGGCCGGGACATCGAGGCGCTGGCATTCACGGACGACGAGATCCTGGAGGCGGTGGAAGCGGGTCTTGGGTTCGCGGGGGAAGGCGAGACCGTGATCGAACCGAGGGTGCACCTCCGGCCGGACCCCGCCTTCAACGGCCATTTCAACGTGCTCCGGGGGTACGTCGCGCCCCTTGGCACGGCGGGAGTCAAGATCGTCGGCGACTACGTCGACAACTATCGCCGGGGTCTGCCCTCCGAAATGGCGCTGCTGAACCTGTTCGACCCGCAAACCGGCATGCCGAAGGCCATCCTCGACGCCACCGCCATCACGGAGATGCGCACCGGGGCGCTCACCGCCATCGGCGCCAAGTACCTCGCCAGGAAGAATCCCAGGGTGCTCGGCCATGTCGGGGCACGGGGCACGGCGTACTGGAACGTGCGCCTGCTGGACCGATTGTTCGATTTCGCGGAAATCCGGGTGCATTCCCGCCGGCCCGAAAGCCGCGAGGCCTTTGCCCGGCGCCTGTCCGCGGATCTGGAAAAGGAGGTCATCGCCACCGATGACTGGGAAAGCTGCCTCGACGGCGCGGACATCCTGGTGGAGGCCTCACGCCTGCCGGAGCCGATGCCGCTGTTCCGGACCCGCTGGATACGCCCCGGTGCCCTGGTGATACCCTACGGCACCATGAGCGCCCTGGAACTGGACATCACCGACGGCATGGACAAGATCGTGGTGGATGACCGGGGACAGATGAACGCCGGCCCCCTGGGCGCCCTCAGGCCCCATATCGACGCGGGCAAGGTGAGCCCGGAATCGGTGCATGGCGAGATCGGTGAAATCGTGTGCGGACGCCTTCCGGGCCGGGAGAGCGAGGCCGAGACCATCCTGTTCTGGCACCGGGGCCTTGCCACCAGCGACATCGCGCTCGGGGTCGCCATGCTGCAGAAGGCCGGACGCCTGAACATCGGCCGGACGCTCGACTACAGCTGACACGCCGGCCGGTCCGGGAAGGTGGCATAATCGCGCCATGGAAGGTGAATTCAACGCCCTGAGATCGGGCATGTTCGCGGGCATCCTGCTGCTGATGCTGGTCATTGAACGGATCTGGCCGAAGCGGCGGCAGATCGTCCCGGCCTGGCCCAGGCTGAGCACCAACCTGGGGCTCATCGTCATCGACACCCTGGTCGTGCGGCTGCTCCTGCCCCTGACGGTGGTGGGTACGGCTGTATGGGCCACTCAGCAGTCCTGGGGACTTTTCAACCAGGTGCAACTGCCGCGGGCGCTGGAACTGGTCGCCGCCCTGCTGATACTGGACCTCGCCATCTACCTGCAGCACCGCGCCGCACATCACTTCACCTGGTTCTGGCGGATTCACCGGGTCCATCATGCCGACCCGCGTTTCGATACCACCACCGGCATCCGCTTCCATCCCCTGGAGATCATCATTTCTACCGTCTACAAGATGCTGCTCGTTGTCCTTCTCGGACCGTCCGCCATCGCCGTGCTGATCTTCGAGATCGTCCTGAACGGAACCTCGCTGTTCACCCATACCAACGTGGCGCTGCCACGCAGGCTGGATGCCGTGCTGCGCCTCGTGATCGTGACGCCGGACGTACACCGGGTGCACCACTCCCACCTGTCGGCCGAAACGAACAGCAACTTCGGTTTCAACCTCACGGTCTGGGACCGGTTGTTTCACACGTGGAAGGAGCAGCCGGACCGGGGGCATGCCGCCATGGACATCGGGCTGCCGGAGTATTCCGACAACATGCCCACCCATCTGGGCTGGTGCCTCTGGCTGCCGTTCACGAAATAGCGTCCCCGCCGCATACGACGATTCGCTACTGGAGCGCGTGATGGCTGGGGTTTACACTCGGGTTCTTTCCACACCAAGCAGAATCAGACGATGACCATCGCCCTGATCGGACCCTCCGGCGCAGGCAAGGGGACGCAGGCCGCCAGGCTGGTTGCAACCCGCGACCTGTTGCACATTTCAACCGGAGACCTGTTCCGCGATGCCCTGGAGAAGAGAACGGCACTGGGATTCCTGACCCGGCAGTACATGAATGCCGGCGAGCTCGTGCCCAACGAGGTGGTCGGCTCGCTGATCGAGGAATGGATGGTCAAGGTGATGCCCAGCAAGGAAATCCTGTTCGACGGTTTTCCCCGGACCCGTCACCAGGCCAACCTGCTGGACGACCTGTCCCGGGTCCAGGACCGCCACCTCAGGGCGGCGATCTACCTGAAGGTGTCGGACGAGGAAATCTCCCGGCGCCTGCCGGGGCGGATCATCTGCCGCACCTGCCAGACGCCCTACCATGTGGAGCACCGTCCGCCGGCGGTGGAGGGCCGCTGCGACCTGTGCCGGGGTGAACTGCATACCAGGGACGACGACATCCCGGCCATCGTGCGGACACGCATCCGTACCTCCCACCGCACCCTGGAGCCGCTGCTGGATCATTACGCGGAATCGGGCAAGCTGCTGATCGTGGACGGCGAGGGAACGGTGGACGAGGTATTCGAGTCCATCTCCCACGCCATGGATGCCGTCGAGCGGGGCATCGCGGCCTTCGCCACACCCGAGGAACTGCACGAAATCCAGCCCCTCAAGGGAACCGTCACCGCCATCAGCACCAGCGAGGCCAGGCGCACGCTGGATGTCGTGCTGCTGGGCGGCCCGGGTTCCGGCAAGGGCACCCAGGCCAAGCACCTGACGAGAAATCTCGGCCTGGACCACGTCGCCACCGGCGATATCTTCCGCCACCACATCCATTCCGAGACCGATCTCGGGAGGCTGGCAAAAACCTACATCGACAACGGCGAACTGGTGCCGGACGACGTCACCGAGGCCATGGTGGAGGACCGCCTGGAACAGATCGCCCAGGGCCGCGGATTCATCCTGGACGGCTTCCCCCGCACCACCCCCCAGGCGGAGGCGCTGACGGAGATCATGAACAAGCTGCAGCGGCGGCTGGCAGCGGTAATGCACATCAAGGTGGACGATGACGCCATCGTGGAGCGCCTGTCCAACCGGCTCACCTGCCGCAGTTGCCAGACACCGTTCCACCGGCGCTACAATCCCCCGGAGAAAGAGGGCGTCTGCGACAAGTGCGGCGGCGAACTGTACGTGCGGGACGATGACAATCCGGAAACGGTGCGGACCAGGCTGAAGACATACCATGCCCAGACCGAGCCGTTGATCGCCTACTACCGGGACGCCGGCCTCCTGATGGATATTGACGGCGAACTGCCGCTCAACGAGGTGACCCGGTCCATGGCCCACGAACTGGAAAACATCAGGGCGGACCTTTCCTAGGGCCATCCCGCCGGCCGTTACGGAATGCGCGGGCGGCGGTTCACCAGGTACACCCCGGCGCAGACCATGGCGAGCGCCCACAGCACGGAGGACGTCAGGTCCTCCCCCAGGATCAGCCAGCCGAATATCACGCCGAAAACCGGCGCAAGAAAACTGAACGACGCCATGTCCGCGGCGGGATACACCGACAGCACCCAGAACCAGACCAGGAACCCGAGGCAGATCACCACCAGCACCTGGAAGGCCACCAGCCAGGCCGTCAGCGCGGTGAACTGCCGAACCGGGTCGCCGACCAAGGCGGCGGCAGCCATCAGGATGACCGCCGACACCACGAGCTGGTACAGGAGCTGCATTTCCGGGCAGGCCCTGGACAGGCTGGTGGTTCGGGCCACGAGGATGATGCCCGCCCAGAACACGGCGGCGACGAGGCAGTAGAGATCTCCGCGCAGGGTGGGGCGCAGCGTGTCGAAATGGTCGGACATTGCAACCACGACGCCCGCCACCGCGAGAACGAGCCCGGCCAGCCGGACCAGGGTCAGGTTTTCGCCCGGAATCATGAAGTGGGCCCCGACAGCCGCCCAGAACGGCATCGTGTAGAAGAATACCGAGGCACGGGCCACCGTCGTGTGGTCCAGCGCCGGGAAGAGCAGGAGAAATTCGCTGGCGAAGAAAACGCCGGCGAGAATCCCGGGGGCCAGGCTGCCGTCGCGCAGCGTCAGCCTGCGGCGGAGGGCCATCGCCACGAGAAGGACCGGAAGGATGGCCAGGGCGGAACGCAGCCCGGCCTGGAACACCGGCTGCAACCCGATATTGGTCACCTTCACCACTACCTGGTTGAGCCCCATCAGCGCCGAGCAGAAAATCAGGAGCCCCGCGCCCAGCCCGTCAATACGCTCGCGCCGCCGGGTAACCGGTAACCTCCTGGTCGTGTCGTTCATGGATGCCTGGATTCACATGGGCGGATCGCGAGTGTAGCGGTTTTGAAACACACCCGGCTATTTGAGTACACTTCGCCCGTAACCCAACCCACAACCCATCGTTCATTCATCATGCAAAGATTCAGCGGCAAGAAAGCCATTGTCCTCGGCGGCACCTCCGGTATCGGCCTCGCGGTTTGCCGCCAGCTCCGGGACGAGGGGGCGAACGTCCTCGCCGCCAGCCGCCGGGGCAGTACGGAAACCGGCGAGGAGGGCATCGAGACCGTGGCCTGCGACGTGCTGGACCGCGAGGCCCTGGACCGGCTTTTTTCCGCCCATGCACCCTTCGACTTCCTGGTATGCGCCGCCACCGGCGGCCCCCGGGCCCGGGGACCGTTCCTGGACATGGACCTGGACGCCTTCCAGGCATCCTTCGCCAAGCTCTGGGGCTATACCAACGCCGTCCACAGCGGCACGCCGCATCTGGCCGAGAACGGCGCCATCGTGCTCATCAGCGGGTCACCGGCCCGCAAGTCCGGCCCGGGCATGCTCGCCATATCCACGGTCGGCAACGCCGTGGAAGGGTTCGCCCGGGCACTCGCCCCGGAGATTCCCCCCCGGCGCATCAACGTGGTTTCGCCGGGCACCATCGACACGCCGATGTTCCCCATGGAAGGCGATGAACGGGCGCGGTATTTACGGGACCAGACCGGAGACAACGCCATTCCGCGGGCGGGAAAGCCGGAGGAAGTGGCGGAGGCGGTGCTGTTCCTGCTCGGCAACGAATTCGTGACGGGCACCACCGTGGACGTGGACGGGGGCGCGCTGCTGCCCTGACAGGACCGGGCGGCGGGCATTGCCCGCATCTCCCCCGCCCGGGCATCCGCCGCGCAATTCCCGGCAAGAGCGGATGCCCTACCGCAGTATGCGCCGCCGCTCCCGGAACCAGATCACCAGCCCCGCGACAATCACCACCGCCGCGCCGAGGAGTGTCCAACGATCCGGCGGGTGGTGGAATACCAGGTAGCTGAGAGCGGTCATCCAGATGATGAAACTGTAGCTGAACGGCGTCAGCATGCTGGCCTCGGCGAATCCATGCGCCCGGGTGATGCATTCGTGGCCCAACCAGCCGAAGAGCGGCGTCAGCAGCAGGATGTGCCATTCCTGGGAGGTTTCCGGAACCTGCCACGACCAGACGCCGAAAGGCAGCAGTACCAGCGTCCCCACCAGTCCGGCGTAGAACTGCTGCATCTGTATGGCGACCACGCCCGCCAGCTTGCGTGTCAGCAGGGTGTAGAACGCGAACAGGGTGACGTTGGAGAGCGAAAGCAGCACCGCCGGATGAAACTCGGCATCGAACGGCCGGATCGCGATCAGGATCCCGAGGAATCCGGCGACAATTGCAGACCACCGCCAGACCCCCACGCGCTCCCCCAGGAACACCCCGGACAGCGCGCAGACGATGATCGGGGCGGAAAACATGATGGTGGAGGTCAGGGTCAGGGGCAGGTACCTAAGTGCCATGAAATTCAGCACGGTGGTCAGCATCAGCAGCACGCCGCGCAGCACGACCAGGGACATCATGGGAGTACGGAAGCGGCCGAGGGACAACCCTCCCCGGCAGATCAGAACCGTGGATATCAGGAAATGCCCCGCATAGCGGACGAGCGACACCTGCAGCACGGACAGCCCAGCCAGCACCAGCCATTTCGCGCTGCTGTCGAGCATGGCGAACAGCAGGTAGGCGAGACACATGAGCAGGATGCCCGGCATCGGGCGGTCGCTCCTGGGGTTGGCGACAATGGACATGGACTGGGTATCCCCTGCCGGGCAGGGGCATGCTGTGAATCAGAGGTCTTCGCAGATTCCTCCGGCGATCCGGTCTGCCAGGGCGTCTATGGCATCACCAAGCGGCCGTTCCGCCGCCGCCGGCTCCACCACCTTCCTGACGCGGTCATGGAGTTCGGCCAGCAACGGGGCCGAGGTCGGACCGCCTCGCAATTCCGCGGCCCGGTCCGCCACCATCATCTCCATGGCGCACAGTTTCCATCCCAGTTCGACCACGCCCTGCAGACCCTTGACGGCGGCGGGCGCATTGGACTGGATGTCCTCCACGCCATCCGCATTCACACTGGGCCAGACCGGCACCGGCATGGCCGCGTGGCCAAGTTCCGCCACCACCGACTCGGCAACCTTCATGAGCGGGGCGAAGCCGTTGGCATCGAGGCCGGGCGCCGCCAGGTACTGGGGCAGTCCGCTGAAGCGCTCTGAGAGCAGCTTGCTCATTCGGGCAAGCTGCGCCTGGGACAGTTGCACCAGTGCCTGGGACAGGGCGTGGGCGGCGACCGTCAGGAGCGGCGTATGAAACGCGCCGCAGGAGATGATGCGGTCCCCGGCAAGGTCGACCACGGGGTTGTCGCTGGCACTGTTGATTTCCGCGCAGGCCGCCTCCTTCGCGAAATCCAGCGCGGCGAATGCGGCGCCGTGAACCTGCGGAAGGTTCCGTATCGACAGCGGATCCTGCAGCCGCCGGGCATTTGCCGGGTCGACGATCCGGCTCCCCGCCAGCAGCCGGCGCAGATCCCCGGCGGCCCGGGCCTGCCCCGGCTGCGGATGCAGATCGTCCACCAAGGCATCGAGCGGTGTCGTGGAGGCCTCGAACGCATCCATCGACATGGCCGCGGCGCCCTGCGCCGCACCGAGCAGGCGTCCCGCGCCGTGGACCGCCAGTGCCATGGCCGCCGCGGAAAACCCGGAGTGATTCGCCAGGGCGAGACCGTCCCTCGGTCCGGGCGACAGGGGGGCCAGTCCCGCCTCGGACAGCGCCTTAGCGGCATCCATCGTCCGGCCCCGGGCATCAGTCATCCGCCCTTCCCCGCACAGGGCCAGACCCAGAACAGCCCCCTGGCAGAGGTCGCCGGCACCGATGGAACCGACGCTGCCGACCACCGGTGTCAGCCCCCGGTTGAGACACTCGCAGAGCATCTCCGGCACCGAGGCATCCGCGCCCGCGGCGCCTTTCATCAGCGTGTTCAGCCGCACCGCCATCGCGGCCCGGACCTGGGTCCTGGACAGGGGCGTACCGATGGCATGGGCCCGGCCCCGCAGGGTTTTCAGTGAAAAGTCCGCCGCCTCCGCCGCGGTCAGTGTCTCAGTTGCACGGGACCCGAGGCCGGTGGTGAGCCCGTAGACCTGTTCCCCCTTCCCGAGGGCTTGAAGCACCCGGTCCCGGGCCCGGCGCACCCGCTCAAGACCCGCCTCGTCCAGCGACACTCCGGCGTCGGGCGAGGCGGCGATCCGGGCAAGTTGGTCAAGGGTGAGGCTGCTGCCATCAACGACGACAGCCATCAGGGCGCGCCGGCAACCGCGGCAGCAGGTTTCCGGCCGAGCGCGCGATAGATCTCCCGGTTCACCCGGAAATAGCCGTGGCCGACATGGACCAGACGGTCGGATATCAGGCGGTTGGCCTGCGGCAGGCGGTGGAAGGGGATGCCCGCGTAGGCATGGTGCGCGGTGTGGAGATTCATGTTCCAGCAGAGCCGCTGCAGCAACGGGTTGGTCAGCGTGGTGCGGGTGTTGTCGAACATGTCGGGAACCTCGGGGCAACCGGTATGTTCCGCAAGCAGGAACATGCGCAGCGCCGGCTGCGCCACCATGACCGGCAGTATCCAGTACCACCACAGCGCCGCAGTCTGGAATACCACGGACAGCGTTGCCAGTGCGCCGTAGATCAGCAGGAACCGCCGGGCCTCCGCTACCACTGCGTCCCGCCGGGACGCCGGCACGAAATCATCGGCCCGGCCGGAAGCATACCGAAGGAACATGCGGCCCTGGGCAGCCCAGTAGGGCAGCCCGCTGACATGCCGGACATAGCCCCACCTGGAGCCGGGTTTCGGCACCCCGAGTTCCGGGTCGCCGGGTACCTGGGTGTGGCGATGGTGCGTCATGTGGAAGGCCCGGAAGTACCGGGGCGGCAGGAACAGGACCAGTCCGCAAAGGAACGCCACGCCACGGTTCAGGCCGCGCGACGCAAAAGCGGTTTCGTGAATGGTTTCGTGCAGGGGGCAGAACGAGAAAACCAGCACCACCGCGTAGCCGCACCAGCAGAGCGCCGCCGGCACCGGCGGCAGCCACAGGGAGCCGGCGGCCAGCAGACCCAGCAGCAGCAGGTGCAGCGCCAGGGCTCCGAGGCCCGCCCCGTCGGTCTTCACCACAAGACCGGACAGGACATCCGGGTCGATTGCCTGGGATCGTCGTGCCTGGGACATGGATCGTTCGGAAATTCCAATAATACCAGGGTGAGTTTATCGGACTCAGGGAGGATGGGGAATCTTCACCCGGCGGCGGCATGGTGATTTTCATCATCATGTGCCGCGCCGGTTCCATGGTTCCGTTCCGCCCGCGGGACCCTGGCCGGGAACGGTCCCGGCCCCCACATGGAATACGCTGGGCGGGAGTGCTATTCTCACTCCCGCGACATGGAAAACAGGAGACTGCGCCAGGGCAGGAGCCGCGCACCCGGTCCGGCTGCGGTTCCGATCCGGAAGAGGTACGCCAATGAACAGTTCCGAAGAAACAAGACGCGAATCCGGGAGGTCCGAGGAGCGGATGGCTGCGCTGAGCGCGGCCATCCTGCGCATCAACGCGAGTCTGGATCTCGCCACCGTTCTGCAGGAGGTCGTCGACAGCGCCTGCGCGCTCACCGGCGCGCGCCACGGTGTCATCGCCACCGCCGACGAGGCGGGCGAGATGCGCGAACTTGTCGCCTCCGGCTTCACCGACGAGGAGCACCGGCAGTTGGCGAAGTGGTCCGAAGATGCGCGATTCTTCGAGCACTTCCGGGACTTTTCGGGGCCGGTGAGTCTCGACGACCTGCCGCCCGAAATCCTCGCGGACGGCAGCCCGGAGCACCCGATGCCGGCCAGGACCTTCCAGGTCACCCCGGTGCGCCACGGGGGCGAGCACATGGGCAGCTTCTTCCTCGCCGGCAAGGAGGGCGCCCCGGAATTCACCGGGGAGGACGAAGAGGCGCTCGTGCTCTTCGCCTCCCAGGCCGCCACCGCGATCGCAAACGCACGCGCGCGCCGCGACGAACAGCGCGCCCGGGCGGACCTCGAGGCCCTGGTCGAGACTTCGCCGGTCGGCGTCGTCGTGTTCGACGCGCGGACCGCACGGACGATGTCGATCAACCGGGAGGCGCGGCGCATCGTCGAGGGACTGAACACCGCGAGCCGCGCTTCGGGAAATCTGCTCGAGGTGTTGACCTGCCGCTTCGCGGACGGCAGCGAGGTCGCGTTCCCGGAAATCCCCCTGATCCGCGCACTCGGCAACGCCACCACGATGCGCGCCGAGGAAATCGTGCTTTCGGTGCCGAACGGGCCCAGCGTCAGGACCCTCATCAACGTGACGCCGATCCGTTCCGACGACGAGGAGGTCGTCTCGGTGGTCGTCACCCTGCAGGACCTGGCGCCGCTTGAGGAACTGGAACGGCAGCGGGTGGAATTCCTGAGCATGGTGAGTCACGAACTGCGCGCCCCCCTGACCTCCATCAAGGGCTCGTCCGCCGCGGTGCTGGGTGCCGCGCCCGCGTTGCCGCGGGCCGAGATGCTGCAGTTCTTCCGCGTCATCGACGGCCAGGCCGACCACATGCTGGGCCTGATCGGCAACCTGCTCGACGCCGGCCGCATCGAGGCGGGCACGCTGTCGGTGGAACCGGAATCCTCGGAGGTGGCCGCCCTCGTGGACCGGGCGAGAAACACCTTCCTGAGCGGCGGCGCCAGGCATGCCGTTCGCATCGAGCTGCCGCCCGCTCTCCCCCGGGTGATGGCGGACCGGGAACGCATTGTCCAGGTGCTGAACAACCTGCTGTCCAACGCCGCCCGGCACTCCCCGGAATCCACCCCGATCCGCGTGGAGGCGACGCACGAGGGGGTGCATGTCGAGGTCTCGGTCTGCGACTGGGGCCGGGGCATGCCGCCGGAGATGCTGGCGCAGCTCTTTCGCAAGCATGTCGCCCTTGACGGCGCCAACGCCGGGGGCGGGATCGGGACAACGGGCCTGGGGCTGGCCATATGCAAGGGGCTGGTGGAGGCCCACGGGGGCCGCATCCGCGCCGAGAGCGCGGGGCTCGGCAAGGGCGCGCGGTTCGCATTCACGCTGCCGGTGGCCGATGCCGAGGAAGTCCGGCCCCTTCCCCAGCAGCCCCCGGGCCGCCCGGACCTGCCCGGCGACTCACGGGAGAAGCCGCGCATCCTGATCGTGGATGACGACCCGAAGATGCTGCGCTACGCGCGTGATTCCCTCACTCATGCCGGCTATACCGCGCTGGTGACCGGTGACCCGGAGGAGATTTCCGATCTGATCAACACGGAAAAACCCCGGCTGGTGCTGCTTGATCTCATGCTGCCGGGGGCTGACGGCATCGAGCTGATGGCGCAGATTCCGGAACTCTCCGACCTGCCCGTCATCATCATCTCCGGTTACGGCCACGACGAGACGCTTGCGCGCGCCTTCGACAGCGGCGCGGCGGATTACATCGTCAAGCCCTTCTCGCCGACCGAGCTCACCGCAAGGGTCGGGGCGGCGCTGCGCAGCCGGGTGAGCCCGGAGCCATTCGTGCTCGGCAGGCTCGCCATCGATTACGAGCGGCGTCGGGTGACGGTGGGTGCGCGGGCGGTGACCCTCACCGCCACCGAGTACGAACTGCTGCGCATCCTCTCGGTCAACGCCGGGCGGGTGGTGACCTCCGGGTCGCTGCTGCGCCGGTTCTGGAGCACGCGGAGTCCCGACGATACCGAGCCCGTGCGCACCTTCGTGAAGAAACTCCGGGCCAAGCTCGGCGACGACGCGGGCTCTCCCACCTATATCTTCAACGAGCGCGGCGTCGGCTACCGCATGGCAAGACCGGGGGAGCAATGACGGCCCCGCCTTCCCGCCCCGGGTCTATTCCCTGCGGGGTCTCCCAATCCCGGAGCCCGGGTCCCGGCCGACCGCCATCATCCGCTCCCGCTCCTCCCTGAGACCCAGAAGCGAGTTGACCATCAGGGTGGTCACGACGATGGCGCCCCCGACCATGGAATGGGCCCCGGGATTCTCTCCCAGCGCCAGCCAGACCCAGACGGGTCCCAGCACGGTCTCCAGCAGCATCATCAGGCCCACTTCCGGCGCCGGCAGGTATTTCGGTCCGAGGAACATCAGCGCATTGGCCACCGGCAGCATGATCATGCCCATGACGATGAGCCAGCCGAGGTCGGCGTTGGTGGTTTCCCCCGGAGCCACCAACGGGGCCAGGAACAGGGCGGTGAAAATGCCGCCAAGGCCGAGCGCGGGCATGATATCGCGGTTGCGGGCGGCCCGGATGAGGGAAAACTGGGTACCGAGAATGAAGGCGGCGCACAGTCCGACAATGTCCCCGAGCCAGGCCCCCTCGAGGCGGACGCTGCCCCGGGTGATCACCGAGATTCCCACCATCACCATGACGATGGCGAACCAGGTGCGCCGCGGGACGCGCTCGCGCAGGAACAGCCAGGCGATCACCGCGGCCCAGATCGGCGTGGTGCTCAACATGAACAGGGTGTTCGCCACCGAGGTATGGGTGATGGAATAGATGAAGCAGGTATTGCCAAGCCCGAAACAGATCATGATGCCGTATTCCGCGGCGGAGAACCGGCCGAGGTGCGCGAACAGCCGGCCGCGATAGCGCAGGACGGCGAACAGCGAGATGACGATCCCGTACAGCAGGCAACGCCAGAACGTGATGGTCAGGGCTTCCGCATGGATCAGCCGTGTCAGCAGGCCGTCGGGGCTGAGGGCGAGAACCCCGAGCATCGTGATCAGATACCCCTTGGACCGGGTCGACAGCATCAGCAGCCAGGCAGGTGTTCTTTCACGGAGGCGGCCAGCGCCCGGGGAACCCGGCCGGTCAGGTCGACGCCCTGGCAGCCGTTGAAGGCGGCAAAATCCCGCAATGCCCTGGCGAACGCCGCGGCGAAGCGGTCCGTTGCCCGCAAGCCGGGTTCCGGCACCAGGCACCGCACCTCCAGCACTCCCAGATTCCGGTGGGCCTTCAGGTCCGTGCGCGCCACCAGCCTGCCGCGCCAGAGCACCGGCAGGACGAAGTACCCGTACACCCGTTTCCCTTCGGGGACATAGCATTCCAGCTGGTAGTCGAAATCAAACAGTTCCCTGACTCGCCGGCGCTGTATCACCAGGTTGTCGAAGGGCGACAGCAGGCAGGCCTTCTCCCTTTGCAGGCGATGGTCCAGCAGGTCCAGGGAATCAGGCAACACCAGCCAGGACCCGCCCCTGACACTGACTTCGAGGAGCTCGCCGGACCCGACCATGGCGCGGACGACCCGGTTCACCGGATCCCGCATCCCCTGGCGCAAGTGGACGAAGTCGGTCACCCTGCCGAGACCGTTGGCCCTGAGGAACGAGGTCACGAGGTACCGGGCGAATTCCTGGCTGCCGGGCGCGGAGGTGTCCGTTCCCTCGGGCAATACCCGCTCGGTCAGGTCGTAGACCTTGTTGAACCCCTCGCGGCGCACGGACATGATGCGCCCCTCGATGAACAGTTGCTCGAGCGCATATTTCGCCGGTTTCCAGTCCCACATCTCGCGTTTTCCGGAGCCGGTGTCCTCGAAGTCCCGCGACATCAGCGGCCCTTCCTCGCGAATCCGCGCCAGCACCCGCCGCATCAGCTTCACATCCTTGGAATGCCAGCGTCCGCCGCCCCCGCGTTCCGCCAGCATGCGCGGCAGGGCGTACCGGTAGTCCTCCATCGGCAGGTAGGCGGCGGCATGGGACCAGTACTCGAAAACCTTCCCCCTCGCCACCAGCTGGTCCAGGTGTGCCTGCCGGTAGCGCGAATTGCGGTTCCAGAGGGTGTGGTGGTGTGCGCGTTCGATCACCGAGATCGTGTCGATCTGGACATAACCGAGATGACGTATGACCCGGCGGGTTGCCTCCTCGGCCGAACCGCCGGCGGCGGAACGCGGCACACCCTGGCTGGCGAGGACCAGCTTGCGTGCCTCGTCGATGGAGAGCGATGCGGGGACGACTCGGGCCAATGTCAATGCGGGAAGGGTACCGGGACCGGATTCTAACCTGCTATCGGTGTCCGGCACCCGGTCACCGGGCGCCTGCCGCCGGCAGGGCCGGGCACCGGAGTCCGGTTCCTCTATGCGCTCCCGGGACCGGACTTTCCCTGCTTTTTCGCTGCCTTCTTCGCAGCCCTGGCCGCACGCTCCTCGGCCACCTCGTGCAGTTCACCTTCGATCATTTCCGGCGTCTCCAGGGTGATCCTCCCCAGATGGCCCGCACGAAAGTCGTTGAGCAGGATTCTGGCGGCCCGGTCCATGTCCACCACGCCGCCCCGGCCGAGACAGCCGCGGCTCCGCCCCAGGGCCTCCAGGATCGCCTCCCCGCCGGCCGGCCCGGCATCCAGGGCATAACGGTCGGTCATGGGTCCCGGGTATTGGGCAACGAGGAACTCGGCAAGGTACACGGCGATCTCGACATGGGAGATCGCGGTTTCCCGGATCGCGCCGGTGACGGCGAGCCGGTAGCCGCTGTGCGCATTTTCCACGTTGGGCCAAAGGACCCCCGGCGTATCCAGCAGCACCACGCCATCGCCCACGGCAACCCGCTGCTGGCGTTTCGTGATCGCCGGCTCGTTGCCGGTTTTGGCCACCGAGCGCCCCGCCAGGATGTTGATCACGGTGGACTTGCCCACGTTGGGTATGCCGGCCACCATGGCCACAACCGGTTCAGGACGGCGCGGAAACCCGGCGCTGCACAGTCCGACGATGCGCTTTACCTCCGCGGGCCGGCGGGCGGATACGGCGAGGGATTTGCCCTGGTGCCCCTTGCGGTACCAGTCGGTCCAGATCTCCGTGCGCGCCGGATCCGCCAGGTCTGCCCGGGTCATCACCCGGATGACCGGCTTGTCGCGGCGCAGTTCCGCCAGCATCGGATTCGCGCTCGAAAACGGCAGCCTGGCATCCAGCAGCTCCACCACCACGTCCACGCCGGCAAGCGCGGTCCGCATCTCTCGGGCCGCCTTGTGCATGTGTCCGGGATACCACTGTATCTTCACCACGAACCCCTATTGCCGTTTCCTGCCGGGTCCGGACGCGGCCCGCCGGCCCCGGCCGCGGGACTCTCCGCCGCCGCGCCCCGACTCCGCAGGTCCGGTCGCCCTGGATTTTCCGGTCTTCCCGGCAGCGCTCCGCCGGGTCCCGCCGGCCCGGGCGCCGGGGCGCTTGCCGGGACTCCTGTCGGGTCGGGTTCCTGCCCTGCCCGCCGGCTGTCTGTCCGAAGCGCCCGGCCCGGCCAGGGTGATCTCCCTGTCCCCGATCACGATGAGACGCTCCCGGTAGAGCCCCCCCAGGGCTTTCTTGTAGTAGCCCTTGCTGACGCCGAATACCTCCAGGATGCGCTCGGGCGGCGCATGGTCCGTCAGGTCGGATCGGCCGCCGTGGGATTCGAGGTGGTCGATGATCTCACTGGCAAGACCCCGCCTTGTTTTCGCCCGCTCCGGGGTGAGAGCGAGGTCAATGCGCTGATCGTCGCTGCGGATCCGCTTGATGAACCCCTTGATGTTCATGCCGGGACTGAGCCGGCGCACCGCATCCCGGTGAAAGATCATGCCGACGTGGGTATGCCCGATCACCGCCTTCCAGCCCAGGTCCGTCCGGGCTGCAATCAGCAGATCCACCGGTTGCCCCACCCGGAAACCCGGGCCCTCCTCCTGCAGCCGGCGTCCCAGGCGTGAACTTGCCGCCACCCGGTCCGTGTTCTTGTCCAGGTAGGCGGTCACCACGTAGGAGTTTCCCACCTCCATGCGCACGGCCTGCTCGGCGAAGGGCGCCAGGAGATCCTTAGGCAGTCCCCAGTCCAGGAAGGCGCCCACGTTATTGACCGCGACCACCCTGAGGAACGAACACTGGCCAACCTGGATTTTCGGGGTGTGCGTGGTGGCAATGAGCCGGTCCTCGGAGTCGCGGTACACGAATACCGTCACGGACTCTCCGGGCGCCAGCCCCTCGGGAATCTCCTTCCCGGGCAACAGGATTTCCCTGCCGTCGCCCGCATCGAGATACATGCCGGGGCCGGACTGTCTGGTCGCCGTGAGGTTGTTGAGTCTGCCGATCTGCACGGGACCCCCCTGATTGGATGCCCGAGTGTACTGCATTTGCCGGTGCCCGGGTCGGACAGGCCCAGGCCCCGCGGTTCCCCTTGTGGGATTTACCTGCTTGTCCCACAATAGGCCAACGGTCCGTTTCGCGGCATTGGCCGGCCGTGTTCATTCCCGATCGGAGCCTGCGGAACCGACCGGCGCGCAAGCGCACCACAGCCACGACCCGGTAAATGGAAGTGGGACCGGTTTTCACCCTGTCCCGATTCCATCGGGACAGACCGGACAACGGCGTCACCCGGATACCCGCTCCATGTGCATACTGTTCGTCGCGCTGAACCAGCACCCGCGCTACCCCCTGATCATCGCCGCCAACCGGGACGAGTACCACGCCCGTCCCAGCCTCTCCATGCACTGGTGGGAGGACCGGCCCCGGATCTTCGCCGGCCGGGACTTGAGCGCCGGCGGCACCTGGCTTGGCATCAACCGCGACGGCGCATTCGCCGCGGTGACCAACTTCCGCACCGGGGAAGATCACCGCGCCGATGCCCGCAGCCGTGGAGAGCTGGCGGTCAGATACCTGGAATCGTCCGGAACCCCGGCGGAATTCCACGGGTTTCTCCGGCAACACCACCATGAATACAATCCGTTCAACCTGGTGTACGGCGACCGGGAGGGCCTGCATACCTGGGGATACGACAATCCCGGGGGGCGTGCCCTGGATTCCGGTTTCCACAGTGTAAGCAACGGCCCCATGGACACGATCTGGCCCAAGATGTCCCGCGGCGTGACCGGACTCGCCAGGCAGATCCGGGATCACCCGGACATCGGTCCGGAATCCCTTCTGCCGCTGATGCTGGACACCACCCCCGCCCCTGACGGGGATTTGCCCGGCGGCGGGCCGGATCTCGAAAGGGAACGCCAGCTGTCTCCCATCTACATCCGGGGAGAGGAATACGGCACCCGCACCACCACGATACTCCTGTTCCGGGAAGACGGTATCGGCATCGCCGAATACGAACATGGACCCGAACGGCCGGCCACATCCGCCAACCGGTTCCACGTCCCGAAAACCGCCGCTTGAGCGGGTATGCCGGCGTCCCCGGCGGCGGATCACGGGACAGGCTTCCGGCGGCGGCGCCGTGGATCGGGTCTGTATTTCCGCACCGAACCGCGGAATCCGCCGGATCCGGCACAAATGCCGCGCAAGTCAAGTTAGAATCCCGCTGTCAGAAACCGTAAATCCGGCTGCCGCCATGCCCTGGCCCGAAAACCAGACGAGCGTTCTCGACGAACCGCTCGCCGTCTGCTCCATCAGTCCCATGACGGGGTTCGTCCGCAACGGTTGCTGCGAAACCGGGCCCGAGGATATGGGTTCCCACACGGTCTGTGTCGAGGTGACCGCCGAGTTTCTCGAGTTCAGCAAGTCCCGGGGCAACGACCTGTCCACCCCGATACCGGCCTTTGAATTTCCCGGCCTCAAGCCAGGCGACCGCTGGTGCCTGTGCGCGGCGCGCTGGCAGGAAGCCCTGGAAGCCGGCGCCGCTCCGAAGGTGGTCATGCGGGCCACGCACCAGAGGGCACTGGAAATCATCGGGTTCGCAGACCTTTCCCGCCACGCCATCGACATTTCCTGATGTCCGGCAAAACCGCCGTTGTGATCGGCGCCGGTATTGTCGGGGTCAGTGTTGCCCTGTGGATACAGCGGCGCGGTCATCACGTCATCCTGCTTGACCGCGGCGAACCGGGCATGGGCACTTCCTACGGCAATGCCTGCATCATCGCGAATTACGGCTGCATCCCGATCAACAGCCCTGCCCTGTTCACGGCGATTCCCTCGCTCCTGTGGTCCCGGGAAAGCCCTCTCAGGCTGGATCCGTTCCATGCGCTCCGCCATCCCGGCTGGATGCTGGACTTCCTCAGAAACTGCACCCCTGCCCGCGTGGACCGGATTGTCCGGGCCCTTGGGTCGCTGCTTTCACGTACCGGCGACGGTCTCGAACCGCTGGTGGGTGACGCCGGCGCGGAATCCCTGATACGCCGGGACGGCAGCATCTATGCCTACGCAACCCGCCGGGCTTATGAGGACGCCGTCCCGTCCAACCGCAGGCGTGCGGAGGAGGGAGCGGTCTTCGACACCATCGACGGCCGGGAACTGCGGGACCTGGAGCCGGCCATCGACATGGATTTCTACCGCGCGCTCAGGTTTACGGATGCGCTGCAGGTCGCCAACCCGAAAACCCTCGTGGACCGGTACATGGAGCATTTCAGCGCCCGGGGAGGCGTCTTCCGGCGGGCTTGCGTCAGGGCGGTGGAACCGGGCCCGGGCGTGATCCTGGATGACGGGGAGCGGATTCCCGCGGACACGGTCGTGGTATCCGCGGGGGCGTACTCGAGGACCATCGCCGGCGCCGGAACGCGGCGGCTGCCGCTGGATGTCGAGCGTGGCTACCATGTCCAGTTCCCCGGCCGGCAGTCACTGCTCGGCAGGCCCGTCGCCTGGGCGGAGCGCGGCTTCTACGCCACCCCGACCACCGCGGGCCTGCGTTTCGCCGGCACGGTGGAACTCGCCTCGCTGGACAAGCCTCCGAGCCCCGCGCGCATCGAATACCTCACCCGCAACGCCAAGCGGATGTTCGGCCTGGAGGAAGACCCCGCGCAATCCTGGCTGGGGTTCAGGCCCACGTTTCCGGACGCCCTGCCCGTGATCGGACCCAGCCCGGTTTCACCGGACATCCTGCTGGCGTTCGGCCACCACCATCTCGGCCTGACCTTGTCCGGCATCACCGGGATGCTGATTTCCGAAATCATGGAGGGCCGCAGGCCCTCGCTGGACATCACCCCCTACTCGGCCAGACGGTTTTCCTGAGCGATTTCCGCTCAGCAGGTTACCGGCTGGCTGGAATACCGGTCATGGGGAATGACCTCCGTGGTGCCCGCCGCGAGCGCGCGCACGTCGTCGATCTCGTTTTCCAGGGCGAGGCGGAAGCCGAACCGAATGAAGAATTCCTCGTAGAGTTCACCGCCCCTGGTGCCCACGGCATAAAAACGGTCATTCGCCCCGTCATATTCCAGATCCACCGTGGTGAGCGGCTGCCGGGCCGGGCCGCCGATCACTTCCGCGCCCCGGGACGGGTCGTACACGCTTCGCTCCGAACAGCAGTAGATGATCTGACTGCGTTCGCTCACCTGCTCGTTACTGTCCATGTAGCGGGTCAGTTCCGGCCTGAAATTGAGAAAGCTCACCGTGCGGGTGGGATAGCTGAGCTTGTGGGCGCAGATGGCGGAAAACGCCACCACCGAGGCGCCGGGGCCCGCCCCGCCCCGCCAGCGGTAGTGCTGGCCGTCCTCCGTGGCGAGATCACGGCCGGTGTTCAGGCTGCGGCCGATGTCCACCAGGAAGCAGGGCGTGGTGATGTGCGGGTAATGGAAAATGAACGCATCACCCCGGGACAGCGCGTCGCTGCCGATCGGCTCCCCCAGGTGATCCACGAGCAATACCCGGTTGTAGCTGCGCAAGGGCTCCGATCTCACCACCATGGCGGGATTCGAGGCCACGGCCGCGACTGTCGCCAGGCAGGTCTTGACGAAACCGCGCCGTGTGGACAAACTGGATTTCTGTTTCATGTTCCGGTTACTCAAGGACGGATTCTACCAGCCGAGGAAGAGCCGGGAGGACAGTTTCGTCTCCGTGCCATCCTCCCGGCGGACGATCAGTTGCCCCTCCCCGTCCACCCCGGCGCCGACACCCTGGATCGTGCCGCCGGCATGCCGGATGGACACCTGGCAGTCCGCCACGTCCGCCCGCGCTTTCCACGTTGCGAGCACATGGCCAAAACCCCGATCATCCCACAGATTGATCCAGGAGACGAACTCCCTGGCCCATGACTCGAACAGGTCCAGGGGCGTGATGGAATCATTGCCTTCCGCCTGGTGCAGGCTCATCTGCTCCGCTTCGCCGGATTCGGGGGCGCTGGCCACGTTCACGGCCAGGGTGGCGGTCAGCCACCGTCTGGCGGGGGATTCTCCCCGATCCAGCCACACCGACGCGACGCGGTAGGAGGCGATCCGGATCTCGTTCGGCCAGCCGAACCTGAGTGCGGTCAGGGGCGAGACGTGGGCGGCGATCGCGTTGCACAGGCTGACCAGGGAGACGAACAGGATCTCGTGGTCCCGGTCCGGCGGAAACTCGGGCTCCAGCACCAGCGCCGCATGGAGATTGCCGGGGCCGGTGTCCGGGGCTCCGGCACCGCCTGCCCCTGCCGGCTGCGACCGTTCCTCATCGGCCAGGATCAGGGTGCCCTCCTCGGCGCCGCCGGACGCCGCTTCCATCGCATGGTCCCGCAGGTTCCCCACCTCGGGGAGATGAACCAGGCGATAGGCTGCCGGCAGAACCGGGAGGTCTCGGTCCATTCAGTTGAACTTCCGGTTGATGTCGCCGAGCACCTGGACCAGGGTTTCATGGCCCTGCTCCTCGGCATAGGTGATCGGCGTGCGCCCCTCCATGTCCGGCATGTCCCTGCGGGCGCCGTGCCCGAGCAGATTGACCGCCACGGCCGTATGGCCCATGGCGGCGGCATGATGCAGTGCCGTGGCGCCCTGGTCGTCCCGGGCGTTGATCTCGATGCCCGGGGATTCCAGCAGCAGGTCCACCACGCTTTCCCTGTTCTCGTAGGCCGAGCGGTGCAGGGGCGTCCACAGGAACACGTCCCGGGTATTGATATCCGCCCCTGCGCCGATCAGCTGCCGGGTCACCGCCACGCTGCCCTTTGCCGCGGCGATCATGAGCGCGCTCCAGCCGTTGGCGCCGCGGGCATTGACATCGACGCCGGCGTCCAGGATCGGGCCGACGCAGCGAGGGTCGCCGGTGACCGCGGCGAACATCAGTGCCGTGCCGCCGTTCTCGTTGCTGGCACCCGGGTCCGCACCCATGGAAAGCAGTTTTTCGATCTGGCCGCACCGGCCCGCCCGGGCCACCACCATCAGGGCGGTTCTGCCCGCCGCGGTGGACTCGTTGATGTCCGCCACCATATCGCTGAGACGGATCACCCGTTCCACATCCGCCGAGTGGATGGCGCGGCGGAAACTGTCGTCCGCCGGCGCCGGGAGGCAGGCCCCGGACAGCACCAGCAATGCAAGGAGCCTACGCGCTTGCCACATGGGTAGCATAGTGGCTCGTGACCTCCCGCATGGCGGCATCGGCGTCGTAGCGGCCCGTCAGCCGGATCATGGCATCATGTTTCACGGCATCGCCGAGGATGGAACGGTAACCGTCGCGCTCGCGTTGGCCGAGTTGCAGCTGCTGGGAATGGATCACCCGGAATTTTCCGTCGGCAAAGAAGAACCGCAGGTGCTGCTGTTCGACCAGGTTCTCCAGCGTCCTGAACTGCAACCTGCCAAGGCCCGGGGTGAGCAGCACCTCCCCGGCCAGCGGGTCTTCCGGACGGGTGGCGACCTCGAAGCGCAGCATCACCACGGCCGCACTCGCGCATTCGATCACGTCCGCCTCCAGCGCCACCGGCACGGGGGCCCGGCACTTTCCGAGTATCCGCCGGTCCTCCCTGCACTCCGGGCCGCCCAGACCGAAAAATACCGCGGTTTCCCATGTTCCGTGATCCAGGCGCACCGGCAGACAGGTGGTCATCACGCCGCCTGAACGCATTCTGCTCACGATTTCAGGAGGAAACTGCTGCAACGGTAATTACCGGTTGGATGCCTTCTGCCGGGCACAACGCCCGGACAGTGCGATCGGGACAGGGGGGAACCCCACGGCGGCGCCCCCGGACTTCACTGGTCCCGCGCCGTCGCGGGCCGGACGGGGGACCCGCGCCTCCGGGCTGCCCGCCATGCCTGGCACACTAAAAACCCCTGCAATGCAGGGGTTTGTTAGTGGTCGGCGACGTCAGGTCAGGTCGTCGACGCATCGGCAGCCACATCCGCATCTGCGCTGGTCTCGGCGGCCTCCGCATCGCTCTCAAGCCCTTCGTACCAAAGATCGTGATGCTGCTTGGCCCATTCGACACTCACCTTGCCGGTGGTCATGCCTTCCAGCGCGCCCTCGGTACCGATGGTGCCGATATAGACGTGCCCGAAGAACACCACGATCCAGATGATGGCCGCAATGGCGTGCACCTGGTGCGCCCACTGCATGGTGGCCCGGCTGCTGTCCATGAATCCCCATTGCGCAGCCCAACCGATGAGTACCAGGCCGGTGCCGCACACCGCCACCAGGCCAACCAGGATGACGATCCAGTACCAGACCTTCTCGCCGCCATTGGCCTTGCCGGCGCTGGGGTGGGCCTTGCCGATGATGCCGCCCCCGGCGGCGAACCACTTCATGTCCACCGCGTTGGGGATGTTGTTCTTGACCCAGAAAAGCAGCATGGCGAACACGCCGATGGTGAAAAACGGGCCCACGTAGTTATGCACGTTGATGGACAGGTTGGCCCAGGCGGCGAACCCCTGGGGTCCCATCAGCGGGATCAGCACCGCGCGCCCGAACAGTATGCTGAGGCCGGTGATGGTCAGAAGGACGAACAGGGTCGCCGTGTACCAGTGCATCAGGCGTTCCAGCCCGCTCCAGCGAGCCACGGTAAGCCCCGATTTTTCCCCCTCGATGCGGATCCGCCCGCGCAGGAGGAAAAACAGGAAGATCAGGCCGAGGGAACCCAGGACGGCCCAGCCGCCGTAGTTCGCGATCAGCCCGTTGCGCAACTGGCGCCAGTTCTGGCCGCCGTTGTTGATGAACACCCCGGCCTCGGGCCCCGTGACCGAGCTGTACCCTGCCTGTCCCTCACGCACCAGGCGCCAGAAGTTGGCCCGCTGGTTGGTGTCGTTGGCTACCTGGGCATAGGCGTCCTCACCCCCCGTCACGAGGTAGGACGCCATCGGCAGAGCCATCGCGCTGAGCACGATGAACAGGATGGACCAGTTCATGGCGCGCCGGCGACGGCGGTTCTTGTCAGCTTTTTCTGTATTCATTGTTCTCCCCGATGACTGGTTTACCGATCCCGTTGCCCGTCCAGGCGCTCCTGCAATGCGGCGCTGTCGGCGCTGAGGTCATCCGACGGCCCATAGTACTCGCCGGGCTGGTGAAAGGTCACGTCGGTGGACTCCCAGCAGCCGGCCAGTGCAAGGCATGCCAGCAACAGGATCAATGAATGGAGTGTTTTTCTGTGCATGTCGACCCTCGGATTGGGAATTGCCCGGCGCCGTCACCGGCGCCGGTAAACCAGGAAACCGGGGCGGGTGCGAAACCCGCCCCGACCAGGACTCAACTACCGTAAGCGGTTTCCCAACCCCAGGTCTGCGGTCTTCCACCGCGGCGCAGGATCCGCTCGCGGTAGATGTCCGCGACCATGTCGCCGTCACCGGCGATGAGCGCCTTGGTGGAGCACATCTCCGCGCAGAGCGGCAGCTTGCCTTCCGCAATCCGGTTGCCTCCGTACTTCTCGCGCTCGGCCACGGAATTGTCGTCCAGGGGACCGCCGGCACAGAAAGTGCACTTGTCCATCTTGCCGCGCACGCCGAAGGCCTCTTGCTGCGGGTACTGCGGCGCGCCGAACGGACAGGCGTAGAAACAGTAGCCGCAACCGATGCAGAGATCCTTGTCGTGCAGCACCACGCCATCGTTTGTGGTGTAGAAGCAGTCCACCGGGCACACTGCGGAGCAGGGTGCGTCGGTGCAGTGCATGCAGGCCACGGAGATGGATTTCTCACCGGCCTGGCCGTCACCGAGCGTGATGACGCGACGCCGGTTCACGCCCCAGGGAACCTCGTTCTCGTTCTTGCAGGCGGTTACGCAGCCGTTGCATTCGATGCAGCGTTCGGCGTCACACAGGAATTTCATTCTTGCCATGTTCGTATCCTCCAGCTTAAGCGAGTGTGATGCGGCAGAGAGTCACTTTACTCTCCTGCATCTGGGTTACGGAATCGTATCCGTAGGTGAACGCGGTGTTCGCCGCCTCGCCCCGGACATATGGTGCGGTCCCCTCAGGATACTTGTCCACGAGGTCCACGCCCTCGTAGTGACCGCCGAAGTGGAACGGGGTGAATACCACGCCCGGCCCCACGCGCTGGGTGACCATTGCCTTGACCTTGATCTTTGACCCCTCGGGGCTTTCGATCCAGATCATGTCGCCGTCCTTCACGTTGTGATCATTGGCGTCCTTGGGATTGATCTCCGCGAACATCTCCTGCTGCAGTTCCGCCAGCCAGGGATTGGACCGGGACTCCTCGCCGCCGCCCTCGTATTCCACCAGCCGTCCGCTGGTGTGAATGATCGGGAATTCCTTGGAGTAATCCTGGGCCTGGATGGAGGCGTACCTGGTGGGCAGGCGGTAGAACCGCTTGCGGTCCTCGTAGGTGGGATATTTCGCCACCAGCTCGCGGTCCGGCGCGTAGAGCGGCTCGCGATGGATCGGCACCCGGTCCGGGAAGGTCCAGACGATGGCCCGGGCCTTGGCGTTGCCAAACGGTGCGCAGCCATGCTTGATGGCCACCCGCTGGATGCCGCCGGACAGGTCGGTTTTCCAGTTCTTGCCGTCGGCCAGCGCCTTTTCCTCGGGGGTCAGGTCATCCCACCAGCCCAGGGTTTTCAGCATGTCGGCGGTGAACTCCGGATGGCCGTCCTGGATCTCGTTGCCTACCGGCCAGGAATCCTCTGCGAGGATGTTGGTGCCTTCATGCTCCACACCGAAGCGGGCGCGGAAGTTCAGTCCTCCCTCGGCCACGGGCTTGCTCGGATCGTACAGCACCGGGGTTCCCGGGTGCTTCATCTCGGCCGTTCCCCAGCAGGGCCAGGGCATGCCGTAGAAGTCGCCGTCGCAGGGGCCACCTGCCGCCTTCAGCGTCGTGGTGTCGAAGGTGTGCTTGTTCTCCATGTGAAGCTTGAGGCGTTCCGGGCTCTGGCCGGTGTAGCCGATGGTCCACATGCCCTTGTTGAACTCGCGGGTGATGTCCTCGATCAGCGGCTCGTCGTTGTTGACCTCGATGTTCTTGCACAGCTGGTCGGCGATGCCGAGTTTCTTCGCCAGCTTGTAGAGGATCGTGTGGTCAGGCAGCGATTCGAACAGCGGCTCGATGACCTTCTCGCGCCATTGCAGGGAGCGGTTCGACGCGGTGACCGAGCCGTAGGTCTCGAACTGCGTGGTGCCCGGCAGCAGCCAGATGCCGTCGGTACGGTCGTTCATGACCGCGGCATGGGTCGGATAGGGATCGATGATCACCATCATGTCCAGCTTGGCCATGGCCTTCTTCATTTCCGGCCCGCGGGTCTGGCTGTTCACGGCATGCCCCATGTAGACCATGCAGCGGATGTTGTCCTTCTGCCCGATGTTCTCCTCGAGCACCCCGTCGACCCAGCGGGAGACCGGGATGCCGCGGTAGTTCATCGGATGGGTGGGCTTGCCGTTGTCGCCCTCGACCTCTTCCTGGCTGAACCGGGACTTGACCCATGCCGGGTCCAGACCCCATACCCGGGACCAGTGGCCCCAGGCGCCGTTGGACAGGCCGTAGTAGCCGGGGAGGGAATGGGACAGCACGCAGAAGTCGGTAGCGCCCTGCACGTTGTCGTGTCCCCGGAAGATATTGGCGCCGCCGCCCTCCTTGCCGATGTTGCCGAGGGCAAGCTGGAATGCGCAGTAGGCGCGGGTGTTGTTGTTGCCGATGGTGTGCTGGGTACCGCCCATGCACCAGACGAAGGTCGCCGGGCTGTTTTCCGCCATCATCTGCGCGGCCCTCTTGACGGTCGCCTCCGGCACGCCGGTGACGCGCTCGGTCTCTTCCGGCGTCCACTTGGCCACCTCGGCGCGGATCTCGTCCATGCCGTAGACCCGCTGGCGGATGTACTCCTTGTCCTCCCAGCCGTTCTCGAAGATATGCCACATCATGCCCCAGATGATGCCCACGTCGGATCCCGGACGGATCCGCACGTAGTGATCGGCATGGGCCGCGGTACGCGTGTAGCGCGGGTCGATCACCACCATCTTGGAGCCGTTCTCCTTCGCCCTGAAGATATGCTGCAGGGAAACCGGGTGGGCTTCCGCCGGGTTGGAGCCGATGAACAGCATGCACTTGGAATTGTGCATGTCGTTGTAGCTGTTGGTCATGGCGCCGTAGCCCCAGGTGTTCGCAACGCCCGCCACGGTGGTGGAATGGCAGATGCGCGCCTGGTGGTCGACGTTGTTCGTGCCCCACATTGCGGCGAACTTGCGGAACAGGAAGGCCTGCTCGTTGTTGAACTTGGCGGAGCCAAGCCAGTAGACCGAGTCGGGACCGGATTCCTCCCGGATCTTCAGCATACCGTCGCCGATCTCGTTGACGGCGTCATCCCAGGACTGCCGCTTCCACCGGCCGCCTTCCAGCTTCATCGGGTACTTGAGGCGGCGCTCTCCATGCCCGTGCTCCCGTACGGCCGCGCCCTTGGCGCAGTGGGAACCCAGGTTGAAGGGGGAGTCGAAGTCCGGCTCCTGGCCGGTCCATACCCCGTTCTGCACCTCGGCCCGCACGCCGCAGCCCACCGAGCAGTGGGTGCAGACGCTGCGCTTGACGACGATGTCGCCGGTGGCGGCGCTGGCGGCATGGGCCTTTCTCACCCTGCCGGGCATCAGCGTGGTGGCCGCGGCGCCGGCACCCATGGCCAGCCCGGAACGCTTCAGAAAGGTTCTTCGGTCGATGGACTGTCCGATGCCCGGCTGGCCCTGGCCATCGGAGCCTGTTTGCTTGCGTATCAGTTTCATGCTTGGTTCTCCTGAGTCGCTGTGCGAATCATCAAGTTTGTATGTATTTCGGTTGCTCCGCCTTCGGCCTATCTGCGGGCCAGCCGGTAATAGGCACGGACATGATCGGTTTCACGGTAGCCCTGCTTGGCCACGGGTTCCGTGGTCTCCTGTGTGCCGGCAAGCACGCCGGATGCAGCAGCCCCGGTACCGATCGCCGCGGTGGTCACGGCAGCGCCTTTCAGAAATGCGCGCCTGGCTTTTTCCGGTTTCTTCATGGTGTGTACCTCAGCTTGATCAAGGTTGGTGTATGTCATTCAGATACAGTCTCAGTGTTGCTGAACATTCAGATACTGGCTTTCCAGTTGCATGAACCGTTCTCCGAGCAGCCCCACGGCCCGGTAGAAATCCGCGTTGCGCGCCGATTTCAGTTCATGGAAAAACTTCTCGCCCCAGGGAAGGAGGTGGCGCAGGAAGAACCGGCGCTGCCGGAACCCCTCGACGTCATCCGATTCGATCAGGATCGACATGGTCTCGCAGATCGCGGCGATGTGATCCTCCGGTTCCTTGTGATCCCCGTTTGCCTCGAAACCCAGCGAACGCAGGTCATCCCTGAGCTCACTGAGGGGCTTTTCCATCAGGAACCCGGTCAGGTGCCAGGATCCGTAGGGAACGATTTCGCCCCGGCCAAGGCCGATGAACAGGGCATGGAATTCATCATCCAGCCGGGCCGTGTCCGCCTCTTCGGCGGCGCGGCGCAATGCCAGCCAGGCCTCGCCGACATCCCCGGGGCTGTCGGCATCAGCCGGGTCATCGATATGGCAGAGATAGTCCAGCAGATCGCGGTCCGGGATATCGCTGAGCAGGGACGCCAGGACGGCATAGGTCGCGGCCCGCGCCTGATCCTCCTGTGCGATCAGGGCAGCCGTTTCGAGATTCCCGTTTTCAGTCGTCAAAGGCTGGACGGATTCCAATCAGGCGCTCCCAAGTGGTGTTCAGTACCAAGGAACCACCGGCCGTCCATTGGATGGATACGGCACGGTACGTTCCGGCGTATACCGTTTTTTGTTGTTTTGGTAGCGTAAAGATATACCCCGGGCATGTACGGTTCAAGCTTGCCGCCTTCACGTAAATTTCACCTGACCGGCAGGCCGCAGCAATAGCCCCGGCTTATGGTTATTGAAAACAAAGACTTATCCCGGTTTTTCAGAACAGATGCAAAATTCACTGGCCGCCGCATAGAATTCCTTCCTGCCAAACAGGAAAAAAATGAAATAATTATCCGATCATGTCCTTGCGATCATAGAGGTCGGCGACCCGGCAATCCTCGCACATCCGCAGTCGGTTCCGCTGCTCCGGCGTCTCGAACATCCAGTGGCCCGCCAGTTTTTCCATCATGCGATCGATCATCGCCACGGTGGCGAACGGCTTTCCGCAGGCAATGCACCGGAACGGCTCCTCCTCCTTCAGTGTGCGGCTCCTGGTCGCCGCATCGTCCGGATCGAACCGCGGGTCCAGGGTCAGGGCGGCCTCCGGGCAGGCCCGGGTGCAGATCCCGCACTGGACGCAGTTGCTTTCGATGAAGCGCAGCGCCGGGGACTCCCCCCCGGCTTCGAGGGCATTGCCGGGGCAGACCGATACGCATCCCATGCACAGCGTGCAGGCCTCGGAATTCAGGATCACCTGCCCGAACGGGCTGCCCGCCGGCAGGGGCGCCGGACCCGCCGCGGCCGCGCCCTGCACCATGTGCCGCAGCGCATTTCGCAGCATGCTTCGCTTGCCGCCCGCGGCCGCGAAGGTGGCGACGGCGTCCCGTTCGGTTTCCGCAGGGACGGACGCCAGCACCGGGTCCAGGGATTCGGTCAGGCGGACGATGCAGTGGTCAAGACCGGAGCCGCGCAGCACGGCCCGGATGAATTCCGCGGTCTCCTCGAGACTGCGGCGGACCTGCTCGGGAACCTCCGGATGGACATGGAGCCAGATGTCCCCGGCGCCGTAGGCCAGCGCGCAGGACAGCAGTTCCGGGCCCACCGAGCCGATTTCCTCCACCAGCAGTGGAATGACATGCTCCGGCAGCTCCTGCGCGGCGGCCGCCACCGTCTCCTCGCCGTGTTCCCTGTCGTAGACAAGCAGCGTGATCTCCCGGGGCCCGAGACGCTCCCGCAGGTCGCGGCAGACCCGCCGCAGGAACTCCACCTGCTCCTCCACCGGCGGATAACGGTAGGTGATCGCCCCCGACGGGCAGCGGGCGGCACAGCTTCCGCCCCCCTGGCAAAGATAGGGGTTGACCTCAATCTGTTCGCCCACGGAGATGATCGCATCCGTCGGACAGGCCTCCAGGCAGCGGTTGCAGCCCTCGATGCCGCTGCGGCCATGGGCGCAGATGTCCGGGTCGTACTGGAAATAGCGGGGCTTCTCGAATTCGCCCACCAGTTCCCGCACCGCCTCGATCGCCTCGTCAAGCCTGCCGGGGTCGGCGCCGACGTGGTGGTAGCCCGGCGGCTTGATGGCGGCGCCGATCAGCGCCTCGGCGCCCGCGTCGATCACATGGTCGAAAAGGCCGTTGGGGATGCCCATCATCTGTCCGAGTCCGACCCGGTCCTCCTCACCCCCGTCCGGACCCGGAAGACTCGCGGTGAAACGGCCGAGGTATCCCTCCAGTGCAAGTCCGGGGGATTTCCAGGCATTGGGGGCGGCCAGGGGGCGGTCGTCCCCGCCAGTGACCGCGATGTAGCAGAGGAACCTGTCTCCCAGTGCGGCTTCCGCCTCGCGGCCCGGCGCCTCGTCCATGACCAGCAGCACCCGGTTGGCCGCCACGTAGGCGACGCTGGTGGTCGGCGCGGGCGACCAGGGCGCCCCGGACAGCACCTCATGGCGGATTCGCCCGGCCTGTGTCTGCGCGGAAAGGTTGAGCCCGAGGGCTTCCATATAGCCTGTCATGTCAGGATTCTCCTCCGGGCGGGCCCATGCTCATGCGGGAGTGTTCGATCCGCCGTCGGCATCCTCGGGATCGTCCCCCGCATCCAGGTCCGGTGCGGCATCCGCGTTCGAGGCCACTTCCGTCGGCGCGTCCCCGGGCGCCGGTTCGGGCGACTCCCGCGGCTCTTCGGACTCCGCCGACGCGAGCCGTTCCCGCTCCTCGGCTTCCAGACGGCGCTTTTCCGCCACCTCGGCCTGGTGCTTCATGTCGGAGGTGACCATGTCGCCCAGCCCCTCGAACTGGGTGAAATCCTCGTCGTAGTCATCCAGGCCGTCGCGCACGTTGAAAACCGCCGCGGTAAACAGCTTGCGCATCGCCCGCCTGCGCAACTTTTCGCTGACGCCGGGGGACAGGAATCCGGAATAGTCGCTGTGCTCGTCGAGCGACTCCAGGGCGGGCATGTCCGCGTCCGTCAGCACCGGCGCATCGGCCTCGGCTTCCTCACGGGACGACTTCAGCCGGTCGGCTTCCACGGTGGTCCGCATGCGCCCGGGGCTGTCCTCGGGTACGATGGTATTGAGGGGCAGCGCCTCCTCGCCATCGGCCCGGTCGTCCCCCGGTTCACCCCGGGTCTCCCGGTCGCCGGAGCGCTTGCGGTCCGACCACCGCCTGAGGAAGCCCTCCTCCTGGTCCGCATCCAGGTCGGGTCGCCTGCTCATTGCACCCCATCCCCGGCGTCCCCGTCACGGGAGGCGGCATAGAGCGAGTCCTCCAGCCAGTCACGCCGCTTGCGCTTGCGCTTGATCTGCGGCTGGTAGTGACTGATCACGTAGCGCTCGAGCAGTTCCGTGATCTCCTCGGGCATGGGCGCCGACAGGACCATGTCGTCGGCTTCCATGTGACCGCTTGCCTCGTCCTGGTTGGCGGTCACCAGCATCGGGCGGATTTCCCGGGCACCGTATTCGCCTTCACAGACCACGAACAGGTGGGGCTTGTCGGACAACAGGTTGTACCAGTAGCCCTCGCCGCCGTCCTTGTAGAGGTCCAGGGTGAATCCCGTGTGGATGAACCGGCTCGTGTTCCCGTCCACCTCGACCACGCTGTCCCCGCCAAGCGCCGTGATTCCCTCTCCGGTCAGGATCCCGTGGACCCGCCAGACGGGATAGCCCCATTTTTTCTCGGGATCGATCCGGCGCTCCAGCACCACGGCAACGGGCACGGAGATTCTCGAGCCGGGCCCGGCCCGCTCCCCCATCCCCTGCCCGTGGACGGTTCCGGTCACGCCGCTCAGGCCCCGGTCATTCCTCGATCTCGAGGGTATCCACCACGTCGACATCCAGGCCAAGCTGGCGGATGGAAAGCGACATGGTGGCTTCCAGGCGGTCCCCGTTCCGAACGGTTCCGGCACGGATGCCATCGCGGACCGCCTGTTCGATGGCACGTTGGGAGGTAATGCCGGTTTTCTTGAGGAATTTTCTGATCTGGATGTTGAGCGCGTCTTCGTTCATGGATCGTCGGCCTGCCTGGTCGTGCCGGAAAGCATAGATGGAATGGTCCCCGAATTACAATAGCGCACCGTTCCCCGGCCCGGCCCCGGCGGGCGGGCTCCGTCCCGCCGGAAGGGGGTGCGGCATCCGGCTGCCACGGGACGGGCCTGCCGGGAATCTTCCGCCGCCCGCCATAGTCGGATAATATCACCGCTTGAGTTTCGCCGCCGAAACACCCACTTTCATCCCTTTCCCGACGAATTCACCCGACTCTCCCATGGCCACGGCACCCGGCATCAAGAACACCACGGCCCCGTCCCCGGCGGGCCGGCCGCGTCTCAGCGACGCCGGGCTGGAGTCGATCCACCGGGTGGCGGCGCTGGACCAGTTCGGCACGAGCCGGGACATCAACATCGTGGGAGAAGTCCCCCTGACCATCAAGGTGGACGGCCAGGAGCTGGTGACCCTGATGACCCTCGGCGCGCGGCCAGAGATGCTGGTGCTGGGCTACCTGCGGAACCAGACCCTGTTCGACGACCCCGCCGAGATCCGCTCGGTCACGGTGAACTGGGACCGGGAGGTTGCCGAGGTGGAAACCCGGGAGGGCAAGGGCATCACCGGCGTCGACACCAGCAAGCGCACGGTGACCACGGGCTGCGGCCAGGGAACGATCCTCAGCTGCACCCTGGACAAGCTGTACGACCATCGCCTGCCGCCGACGGAAATCCGGCAGTCGGACATTTACGACATGCTGGGCAAGATCCGGGACCACAACAAGACTTACCGCGCCGCGGGCTCGGTGCACGGATGCGGGTTGTGCCTGGGCGGGGAGATCCTGACATTCGTCGAGGACGTGGGCCGGCACAACGCCATGGACACGATCTCGGGTGAGATGTGGCTGGACAACATCAGCGGCCAGGACAAGATTTTCTACACCACCGGGCGGCTGACATCGGAAATCGTCATGAAGGCGGCGCTGATGGGCATCCCGGTGCTGGTATCCCGCAACGGCACCACCCACATGGGCTTCGAACTGGCGGAAGAACTGGGCGTCACCCTCATCGCCCGCGCCAAGAGCCGGCATTTCGTGGCCCTCAATTCGCACAACCTCGTCTTCGACGCCGTCCCGAAGCAGGTGCGCTTCGATTAACCCCTCAGGCTGGCGCCGCCGGCCGGGTCAGCAGTCGTCGAGCGGGAACCGCAAGCGCCGCCTAAAAACTGTTGGATAACACGACTCCCCGGATTCCTGTCAACAGTTTCGTTGACAACAAAATCGTTGAACATGCTCTGGCAGTGAACTTCGATCCGCGGATCGGCAGATGCTCGGGTCTAACCATGCAGGGCGCCCCGGGGCATGGTCAGCCCCGTGAAGATGGCAATGCCAAACAGCATGATCAGCGATCCCGCCACCCTGCGCACCATGGGCCGGCGCATGGGTCCCCCCTCGCCGCCCAGCAGGCCCACGGCGGCAACCGCCGGCAGCGTGCCGAGGCCGAAGGCGCCCATGGCCACGGCGCCGGTCAGGGGCCTGCCGCTCGCCAGCACCAGCGCCAGGGCCGAATAGACCAGACCGCAGGGCAGCCAGCCCCAGATCATGCCCGCGGCAAAGGCGCGGCCGTAGCCGTCGACGGGCAGCAGGTGCCTGGTCAGCGGCGAGAGCCGCCGCCACAGCTGCATGCCGATGCGTTCCACCGGCGCCAGTGCGTTCCCCCATCCCGTGAGATACAGGCCGAGGAGGATCATGAACAGACCGCTGACGACCTGCGCCAGGGCGCGGCCGGTCTCCGCACCGAGCATGGCCAGCAGGGTGACGCCCGCCAGCGCGGCAATGGCGCCGGCAACCGCGTAGCTGCCGATCCGTCCGCCGTTATAGGCGAGCGTCATCAGCCAGCGCCGGCGGGGCATCCGGTTGGCGGACACGGAAACCGTCGCGGCATGCAGCATGCCGGCGATGCCGCCGCACATGCCCACGCAGTGCAGGGATCCCAGGAGACCGAGCAGGAAGGCGCTGGCGATGATGAGGATGTCCGGCGTCACGGGCTGCCGAGTTCGACGACATCGTCACCGGGCCGTTCCAGGTACCCGGTCACCCGCCAGCGCGCGGTTTCCAGCTGGATCACCCAGCGGCCGGCGGCGGCCCCGTCGAGCTGTCCGCGGTAACGGCCGTCCGGCCCCGCGGTAAGCAGGACGGACCGGTCCAGGCCGGAACGGGTCCGGTGCAGCAGCCTGAGCATCAGGGTTTGCGGCACCGCCAGGCGGCCGTCGTGGCTGAGGTCGAGGACCAGCTCGTCGGCCGCGACCCGCAGCCTGGCGGCAACGGCGTGCCGCGCCGCCAGCTGGTCCCTTGCCAGCACCCGGTTGATCTCCTTGCCGCGCTTGTAATAGTCGTCCTCGACCAGGCCGTCGTAGTGCCGGATGGACAGGCCCAGCAGCATGAACCCCACGAGCACCGCGGTGGCGGGGATGGCGATGACCATCCACACCATGGGCTCGCGGTACCAGCGGCGGACAGGCGGGTTGTCGGATTCCCGGATCACCGCGGCCTCAGGAAGCTGGCCTCATCCTCATTGGCGATGCGCGGATCATCCTCCGCGGTCACCCGGAACAGGATGTTCGTGGACGGCCGCTCGAGATTGACCGGATCGATCCGTACACTGGCGGTGACGTTCCCCACGCTGCCGGACGGAATCTCGCGGTCGGCGTCCGCGTCGACCTGCATCCCCGGCAGGCCCTCCGCCTCGATCCGGAAGCGGTGCCCATCCCCGTGCTTGTTGAGGATCTTCAGGGTATAGATGTTTTCCACCAGCCCGCTGTCGGTGACACGGTACAGCACGTTGCGGTCCCGGATGATGTCGAGTTCCACCGGGGCGCGGCTGATCAGGCCGTAGATCAGCGCGCCGGTCACGGCCAGCAGCACGGCGCCGTAGATGACCACCCTGGGCCGGAACAGCCGGGTGGCCCCGGATTCCAGGGCATTCAGCGTGGTATACCGGACCAGGCCCTTGGGATAGGACATCTTCTCCATGACCTGGTCGCAGATGTCCACGCAGGCGGCACAGCCGATGCACTGGTATTGCAGGCCTTCGCGGATGTCGATCCCTGTCGGGCAGACCTGGACGCACAGCGTGCAGTCGATGCAGCTGCCGAGACCCTTTTGTGCCGGGTCGTCGCCGCGGCGGCGATGTCCGCGCGGCTCGCCGCGCTTCTCGTCGTAGGAGATGATCAGCGTGTTCCGGTCGAACATCGCGCTCTGGAACCGCGCGTAGGGACACATGTAGATGCAGACCTGCTCGCGCATCCAGCCCGCGTTGCCGTAGGTGGCGAAGCTGTAGAACAGGACCCAGAACGTCTCCCAGGGACCGGTGGACAGGTTCAGGATCTTGTCCCCCAGTTCCAGGATCGGCGTGAAATAGCCGACGAAGGTATAGCCGGTCCAGAGGGAAAGCAGGATCCAGGCCGCGTGCTTGGTGAACCGGAGGCGGAACTTGCGCGCGTCCATCGGCGAGTTGTCCAGCCTGATGCGCCGGTTCCGGTCGCCCTCGATGCGATGCTCGATCCACATGAACACCTCGGTCCAGACCGTCTGGGGACAGGCATAGCCGCACCACAGGCGCCCGGCGATGGCGGTGAAGAAGAACAGTGACAGGGCGGCGACGATGAGCAGTCCGGCCAGGTAGATGAAGTCCTGGGGCCACAGCACCAGGCCGAAGACGTAGAACTTGCGCGCGGGCAGATCGAACAGCACCGCCTGGCGGCCGTCCCAGGGAATCCAGGGAACGAGGTAGTACAGCCCGAGGAGCGCCAGTACGGCGGCCACGCGCAGGCGGGCGAACATCCCCGTGACCTGCCTCGGATGGATAGCCTGGCGCTTCTCGTAAAGCTCCTGCTGCAGCGTCTGGGCTCCGCCGGCCATCAGGGGTGCGGCTCCCCGGAACGGTTCCGCCCGCCGCCGGGCTCCGGCGTGCAGAGGATGTAGATGGCGAAGAACGCGGCGACGATGCCGGCGGCCCAGAAATACAGGAACGCGAGGGTGTACCCGGCGAGGCGGGTGGCGGACTCCACGCCCACCTCGTCCATCAGCACCCAGGGATCAACGAAGGCGAACAGGACCCCCGTGAACGCGCCGGCCACGAGAAACGGCGGCCAGAGGACCGCGATCAGCGCCTTGCGTCGGTTCTTGCGCGTCCATTCCATGTGAACAGGCTACTCCCTGATGCTGCTGAGATAGGCCGTCAGCAGGTGAATCCGGCTTTCGTCAAGCAGTTCGCCGAAGGGGGGCATGACGCCGATGCGCCCCTGCCCCACGGAATGGCGGATGGCGCCCAGGGAGCCCCCGTAGAGCCAGACCCCGTCCGTGAGGTCGGGCGCGCCGAGTACCGGGTTGCCCTTGCCCTCGGGACCGTGGCAGGCCAGGCAAAGGGTGTCGTAGTGCTGCTTGCCCGGCTCGACGAAACTCGGGTTCAACGGATCGCGGGTCATGGCATACACGTATTCCGACACCTGCTCCACGCCTTCCGGCCCGATCGCGGCCGCCCATCCGGGCATCACCGCCGTGCGGCCGGCCGCAATGGTGGTCTTGACCTCGGCGTCGCCGCCGCCCCAGATCCACTCGTGGTCCCGCAGGTTGGGAAACCCGGTGGCACCCCGGGCATCGGCCCCGTGGCAGATGGCGCAGTTGGTGGAGAACAGACGCTTCGCGGTGCCCATGGCGTCGGCGTTCCCGGCAAGCTCATCGAGCGGGGTGGCCAGGTAGGCATCATAGAGCGGCTTGAAGGACGCCTCCGCGGCCCTGACCTCGTTGTCGTACCGGTCCTTGGACGTCCAGCCGAGCAGGCCGGCGAAGCTTCCGAGCCCGGGATACAGCAGCAGGTACACTGCACTGAAGACCAGGGTGATGTAGAACATGTTGAGCCACCACTTCGGCAGCGGATTGTTGTATTCCTTCAGGTCCTCGTCCCAGACATGCCCCATGGTCTCGGCCTCCCCCGACTTCGGCGTCGTGGTGTTGGCAACCATCAGGACGACGCAGAAGACCAGGCCGAGCACCGTCGGGACGATGATGAACCAGCTCCAGAATTCACTCACGAAATCGGACATAGTCAGCCTCGCTTGAATGTGTGATCGTTATCGCCCGGGTCCGCGGGATCGTTGTCGTCATCCAGGGGCAGGTTGGCGGCCTCGGCGAAATCCTTCTTTCGCCGGCCGCTCCAGGCCCAGGCGAAGATCCCCAGGAATACCAGGAAAAGCGCGATGGTCCAGAAGATATGGAAAGTCATGCCGTCACCTCCTTACCTGCGGTTGGGAATCAGGGTGCCCAGTCCCTGGAGATAGGCGATCATGGCGTCCATCTCGGTCTTGCCCTCCAGCGCGGCCGGCGCGGCGGCGATCTCCTCGTCCGAGTAGGGATGGCCCAGCATGCGCAGCGCCCGCATCCGGGCCTGGATGGTGGAGGCGTCCAGGGGAGTCTCCTCCAGCCAGGGATATCCCGGCATGATGGATTCCGGCACCACGTCGCGGGGGCGGATCAGGTGGATCCGGTGCCAGTCGTCGCTGTAGCGCCCCCCCACCCTGGCGAGATCGGGGCCCGTGCGCTTGGAGCCCCACAGGAACGGCCGGTCATAGACGAACTCCCCCGCCACGGAATAGTGGCCGTAGCGCTCGGTCTCCGTGCGGAAGGGCCGGATCAGCTGGGAGTGGCAGGAAACGCAGGACTCCCGGATGTACAGGTCGCGCCCGGCCAGGGACAGGGCGTCGTAGGGCTTCAGCCCCTCCACCGGCTCGGTGGTGGAAACCTGGAAAAACAGCGGCACGATCTGGACCAGGCCGCCGACGCTGACCAGCAGGATGACCAGCACGATCATCAGCCCGATGTTCTTTTCCGCTTTCTGCTGAATGGACATGGTTGTTTCCCGAATCGAGGATTAATGCGCGGGAGCGAGCACGGGCGCGTCCTCGGCCCTGCCGCTTCTGACGGTCATGTACACGTTGTATGCCATGACCAGCATGCCGCCGAGATAGATCAGGCCGCCCAGGAACCGCACCAGGTAGTAGGGATGCATGGCCTCGACGGTCTCGATGAAGCTGTAGATCAGGGTGCCGTCCTCGTTCACCGCGCGCCACATCAGGCCCTGCATGATCCCGGAGATCCACATGGAGGTGATGTAGAGCACGATGCCGACGGTGGCCATCCAGAAATGCAGGTCGATCAGCCTGACGCTGTAGATCTTCTGCCCGTAGAGCCTGGGGATCAGGTAGTAGAGCGCCCCCATGGACACCATGCCGACCCAGCCGAGAGCGCCGGAGTGGACGTGCCCGATGGTCCAGTCGGTGAAGTGGGACAGCGCATTCACCGTCTTGATGGACATCATCGGCCCCTCGAAGGTGGACATGCCGTAGAACGACACCGAGACGATGAGGAATTTCAGGATCGGGTCAGTACGCAGCTTGTGCCAGGCGCCGGAAAGGGTCATGATGCCGTTGATCATGCCGCCCCAGGAGGGCGCCAGCAGCACCAGCGAGAACACCATGCCGAGAGACTGGGCCCAGTCCGGCAGCACGGAGTAGTGGAGGTGGTGGGGGCCGGCCCAGATGTAGGTGAAGATCAGGGACCAGAAGTGCACCACCGACAGCCGGTAGGAATACACCGGCCGGTTCGCCTGCTTGGGAATGAAGTAGTACATGATCCCGAGGAACCCGGCGGTGAGAAAGAATCCCACCGCGTTGTGGCCATACCACCACTGCACCATGGCGTCATGCACGCCGGCATAGACGGAGTAGGACTTGAGGTGGGTGACCGGCACCGCCAGGCTGTTGAAGATGTGCAGGATGGCCACGGTGACGATGAAGGCCCCGAAGAACCAGTTGGCGACGTAGATGTGCTTGACCCGGCGCTTCATGATGGTGGCGAAGAAGACCAGGGCATAGGAAACCCACACCACCGCGATCAGGATGTCGATGGGCCACTCGAGTTCGGCATACTCCTTGGTGGTGGTGATGCCGAGGGGCAGCGTGACCGCGGCCAGGACGATGACCAGGTTCCACCCCCAGAAGGTGAACGCCGCCAGCGGTCCCAGCGCCAGCCGGGTGTGGCAGGTCCGCTGCACCACGTAGTACGACGTGGCGAACAGGGCGCTGCCGCCGAAGGCGAAGATCACCGCGTTGGTGTGCAGCGGCCGGAGCCGGCCGAACGTCAGCCAGGCCGTGTCGAAATTCAGCGCCGGCCAGACCAGCTGGGCGGCGATCAACACCCCGACCAGCATGCCCACGATCCCCCATACGACGGTCATGATGGCAAACTGCCGCACCACGGTGTAGTTGTAGACGTCCGGGCTTGTTGTACTCATGCTGAAATCCTGAAGAGATTGAATGCGGGAGAAGACGGGGCTGAACCTCAGGTCCTGAAGTCGGGACCGGCGCCGAATCCCCAGAAACTGACCGTCACCACGATGAGCCCCACGAGGGCCACCAGTCCGAGGGCGAGGATGGCGCTGGAGAAGAGGAATCCCTGCTCCTTGTTGACCTCCATCATGATCGGCACCCCGGTATACAGGAGCGCCACGCTGTATCCCAGCGCCGGGAGGCCGAGGAAGTACACGAACCAGGGCATGGGATAGAGCATCGCGAGCCCGACCAGGAACAGCGGGACCGCGGTGAACGCCGCCAGGGAGAAACATTCCTGCAGGGACTTGTCGGAATCATAGGTCCGGGCCATCCAGTGGATCGTCCGGGCAAGGATGTAGACCACCGCCAGCATGGCAAAGAACGTGAGCACCGAGATCTTCAGCGCGCTGTCGGGCGTCAGGCGCACCACGTCCCCTGCCCCCACCCGCCACCCGACCGTGGAGGTGCCGATATACGACGCCACCGGCGCGATCAGGGCCAGGGGAATGACGTAGCGGGCGTAGCATTCCTTCACGGACAGTGCTTCCGCCTTGACTGCCTCCCATCCCGCCGAGGGGCGGAGCATCAGGTTGGTGATCAGGCTGATTTTCACGGTTTTCTCCCGTAATCTGGGTATGCTAATACTCCCCCAGCCCCCCGGCGTGATTCTTGACCCAAATCAAGATCAGCCGGAATTACTCGGTTAGGCTTCGGATGTCCACCACCGGCAGGTCCAACTTGAACATCGCCGTACCGCTCAGGGAGGATGCCGGCGGCTCCCCGCCGGACATCCCCTGTTTCCACTGCGCCCTGCCCGTGACCACGGCGGGCGAGTTCCGGACCCGGACAGAAGACGGCGGCCGGGAGTTCTGCTGCGCCGGCTGCCAGGCGGTGTCCGAGGTCATCAGCGCCGGGGGCATGGAGCGCTACTATGCCCTGCGGGATGCGCCCGGCAACCGTCCCGAAGCGGTGGACCGCCAGCAGTTCCTGGTCTATGACAATCCCAGGCTGCAGCAGGGCTGGCTCATCCGGAAGGACCAGTTCGCGGAAGCGGAATTCCTCGTCGACGGCATTGCCTGCGCGGCCTGCGTCTGGCTGATCGAGAGCTGGCTGGCGCGGCTGCCCGGGGTGGAGTCGGCCGACGTGAACTTCAGTACGCACCGGCTGGGGGTCCGCTGGGACCCGTCCCTGGCCGGGGTCAGCGACCTGCTGATGGCGGTGCACCAGGTGGGCTACCGGGCCCTGCCCTACACCAGGGAGGCGCGCAGGTCGCTTGAGGAGAACCGGCGCCGGGAACTGCTCAAGCGCCTGGGCGTGGCGGCCGCCCTCGGGATGCAGGTGATGGTGATCAGCGTGGCGCTGTACGCCGGCGACTGGTTCGGCATCGAACCCGCCCTGGCGGACTTTCTGCGGCGCGTCAACCTGCTGCTGGTGCTGCCGATCGTCGGCTATTCCGCCCAGCCCTTCTTCCGCGGCGCCTGGCGCGGCATCCGCACCCGCTCGCCGGGCATGGACCTGCCGGTCAGCCTCGGTATCGCCCTGGCCTTCGCCGGCAGCCTGTGGGCCACGGTGTCCGGCGGAGGCGACGTCTACTACGACTCCATCGCGATGTTCGTCTTCTTCCTGCTCGGTGCGCGCTACCTGGAACTGGGCGCCCGGCTGAAAGGCGCGCGGGCCATGGACTCCCTGGCTGCCGTGGTGCCGGGCACCGCCCGCCGGCGGCGGGCTGACAACACCCTGGAGACCGTGCCGGCCGCGGAGACGGAGGCGGGCGAGCGGCTCCTGGTCCGCGCGGGCGAGGTGGTGCCGGCGGACGGCGTGATCGACGACGGCGCCTCCAGTTTCGACGAGTCGCTCATGACCGGGGAGGACCGGCCGGTGTCCCGCGGTGTCGGGGACCCGGTGATGGCGGGATCCGTGAACGTCTCCCAGCCGGTGACCGTCACCATCACTGCGCGTCCCGGCGCGACGGTGCTCGATTCGATCCTCAGGCTGGCGGAACGGGCTCATGCGGACAAGCCGCGCATTTCCCGGCTGGCGGAACGGGTTGCCCGCTGGTTCGTGGTGGGCGTCGTCATGCTGGCGGCGGCGGTGGCGGGCCTTGGTCTCTGGCTGGGGAATCCCGCCTGGCTGCCCACCACCATCGCGGTCCTGGTGGTGACCTGCCCCTGCGCGCTGTCCCTGGCGACGCCCCTGGCCCTCCATGCGGGCATCGGAAACCTGGTCCGGCGCGGTGTGCATGTCGTTCGCGGCCATGCGCTGGAGACGCTCAACCGGGTGAATCACGTGGTGTTCGACAAGACCGGCACGCTGACCCGCGCGGAAATGGCCCTTGAGGGCATCACCACCCTTGGCCACCTTGATTCCGGGGAGGCGCTCAGGATCGCCGCGGCCCTGGAACAGGGCGCAAGCCACCCCCTGGCCCGGCCCCTGCTGGAGGCCGCGGGGGACGCCCCCCTGCCCCGGGTGACGGATTTCGCCAACGTGCCGGGACGGGGCGTCCGCGGCCGGGTGGACGGGAAAGAGTACCGGCTGGGAACAGCGGAATTCGTCGCCGAATCCATGGGCAGGCTTGACTTGGGCGGGGCGGCGGCGGACCGCACGGACGCCGCCGGCCTCCTGGTGACGCTGGGCGAGGCGTCGGGCCCGGTGGCGACATTCAGGTTCCGGGATGAACTCCGTGCGGGCGTATATGGACGCCGCCGGGTTTGCAACCCCCCGGCTTCACGCTTTGGCAGTTTGACAAGTCGTCGAGCGCGGTCGTATATCAGGCCTCTGATTAAGCGGCATCACGATGTGCCGCGGGCCGGTATGGATATCAGCGGAACAGGTCCAGATCGCACTGTAGGCCTTTAGGCCGATGCCCGCACATGGTTTTCCTGTCCCCGGCTATTCGACTGTTTGCCCCTACTGCCTCTGCGCTCTTTCGAGTGGTTGCAACAACCCGGTCTCCCGGTTCCTCGTGGTTAACTCACGATCGCCGGAAAGCCGGGACGGTTCCGGAGTATTCCCCGGAATCGTTCAGGTGCCGGTCCGGCCTGCCTTGCAGACCGCAGCGGCGAAGTTCTTTTCCAGGGCCGGGGAGGCCTTTGCAGGCCCGTCCTGGCGCCGAACGCGGGACACCCTCGGCCATACGAGGTCGCCAACCCATGTCTGAGTGTCTCCGGACACATTCTCACGCTCCCGCGGCCTGGATGCCGGCAGCCCGGACTACCGCGTCATGCCGATAGTCCTCCCCCTTCATCAGCAGCGCCCACATGATCCGTGCCATCTTGTTGGCCAGCACGATGGCGGCCTGGATCGTCGGCTTGCGTTCGAGCAGCCGCTTCAACCAGGGGTCCGGCTCCTTGCCCCAGCGGGTCGTTCGCTGGATCACGGTCATCGCGCCGGTGATCAGCAGTCGGCGCAGGTCCCGCTGACCCATCTTCGACAGCTCCCCGATCCTGGTCTTCCCCCCGGACGATTTCTGAAGGGGCACGAGACCGAGCCAGGCTGCGAAATCCCTGCCGCACCTGAAGTCCTCCATGTCCGGCGCAAAGGCCAGGAACGCCAGTCCCGTGATCGGGCCCACGCCCGGAATGGTCCGAAGACGTCGAATGGTTTCATCATCCCTGGCGGCCGCCCGGCCCTGGCGGTCCAGTTCGACAATCCGGGCATCGAACGCGCGGATCTGCTTTACGAGCATGTCCGCCATCTCCCGGGCGAGGTCGGGAAGCCGGGAGTCTTCCCGGTCCTCCAGCACCGCCTCCAGGGTCTTGACGTTGGCCCGCCCCCTGGGCGCCACCAGGCCGTACTCCGCCAGCAGTCCCCGCAGGGAATTGATGGTCTGCGTACGCTGACGGACCATGAGGTCCCGGACCCGGAACAGCATGGCCCGTGCCTGCTGGCCTTCGTCTTTTACCGAAACGACCCGCATCGTCGGGCGTGAGGCCGCCTCCGCGATGGCTTCCGCATCCGCCATGTCGTTCTTGTGCCGTTTGACGAACGGCTTCACATAGGCGGGCGGCAGAATATGAACCCGGTGGCCCAGCTGGCGGATCTCACGTGCCCAGTGGTGGGCCCCGCCGCAGGCCTCCAACGCAACCAGGCAGGGGGGCTGCTTGCCCAGAAAGTACAGCAGCTTCCCCCGCGTGACCCGCTTGCGGAATGCCACCGAGCCGTCCTGGTAGGCCCCGTGGAGCTGGAATAGATTCTTTGCCAGGTCAATACCGATGATGCTAATCTTTTTCATGGATGTCGTCTCTCGTTGAAGGAGTGTTCAATGCCAGCCTGCTGGCACCTGCTTCACTATGAAGCAGTAGAGAGGCGGCGTCCATTCCATCGCACACGGCCTCGTGCAGCGGATGCGGTCCGACGGCATGGACATTTCCCTGCTGTCCGGAGACCGCCCCGGCGCGGTGGACGCCATTGCCCGGGACGTGGGCATCGGGGATGCCCGCGGCGGATGCCTGCCCGGGCAGAAGCTTGCCGCACTGGACACCCTGATCGGGGACGGCAGGGTGGTAGCCATGGTGGGCGACGGGATCAACGACGCGCCCGCGCTGGCCAGGGCCCATCTCGGCGTCGCCATGGCGCGCAATGTCAACCTGGCCTCCGCCAGCGCCGACATGGTGATCACGGCGGATGATCTCGGGGTGCTCGGCGACGCCCGGCGCGTTGCCCGGCGCACCTTCCGCATCATCCGCCAGAACATCGCCTGGGCGCTGGCCTATAATATCCTGGCCGTGCCCGCGGCGCTGGCCGGCATGGTGCCCCCCTGGCTGGCGGGCATCGGCATGTCCCTCAGTTCCGTGGTGGTTGTACTGAACGCCGCGCGCCTGACCAGAGACTGAATCCATGGAAATCATCTACCTGCTGATACCGCTGTCCATCGTGCTGGTGGCGGCCATCGTCGGGGTTTTCCTGTGGTCGGTGCGCAGCGGACAGTTCGACGACCTCAAGGGACCGGCGCACCGTATCCTGATGGACGACGACGCCCCCGCCCGGAAGAACGCAAGCCAGGACCCGTCCGCCGCCGATTGAGGCGTGCTCCGCCCGGCCCGGCGGGCCGGGAACATGACCGCCGCCGCCCTGGTATACAATCCGGCGTGCCGCGCGCCGGGGATCACGGATTCCGGGAACGCCCGGCACCTTCCCGTTCCTACCTCACACCGCGATGCACAGCAGAAAACTTGGCCCCTTCTCCGTTTCCGCCATCGGCCTCGGCTGCATGAACGTGTCCTCGGGCTATGGCCCGAGGCCCGGGGAAGACCATGCCGGCCGGCTGTTCAACCAGGCCCTGGATGCCGGCTACACCTTCCTCGACACCGCCGCCATGTACGGCATGGGCCACAACGAAACGCTGATCGGGAAATACCTGTCCCACCGCCGGGACGAGTACACGCTGGCCAGCAAGTGCGGGATCTTCCGCAATGACGCCGGCGCCGCCGAGACGGACGGCAGGCCGGAGGTGCTGCTCCGGACCTGCGAGGACAGTCTCCGGCGACTGAACACGGAGGTCATCGACCTCTACTACCTGCACCGGATCGACCCCAGGGTGCCGGTGGAGGAAAGCGTGGGCGCCCTCGCGCGCATGGTGGAGGCGGGCAAGGTCCGCACCATCGGGCTGTCGGAAATCTCTTCCGACAGCCTCCGCCGCGCCCATGCCGTGCATCCCGTCACCGCGGTACAGTCGGAGTACTCGCTCTGGACCAGGACGCCGGAACGGAAGATTCTCGCGGCCTGCGGGGAACTGGGCATCGCCTTCGTCCCGTTCTCTCCCCTGGCCCGGCAGTTCCTCACCGGCAAATGCGGCGACGTGACCACGGTCCTCGAGGGCGACATCCGTGCCTCCATCGCCCGGCCCCGGTTCGAACCCGGGGCATTCGCCCGCAACAGCAGGCTCCTGGTGCCCTATGCCGAAATCGCCGGGCGCGTCGGCTGTTCCATGGCGCAGCTGGCGCTTGCCTGGCTGCTCGCCCGCGGGGAAAACATCATCCCCATTCCCGGCACCAAGCACATCGACTACATGGTCGAAAACGCGGGCGCCGGCGATGTGCGCCTCGACCCCGAAACGGTTGGTGAACTCGACGCCCTGATCAACGAGGACACGGTGGAGGGAAGGCGCTACACGGACGCGGTGATGGAAAAGGTGGATTCGGAGCGGGACTGAGCCCCGGGGAGACGCCCGGTCAGGCGTACTCCAGGGCGCGCGGCTGCCTTTCCCTGACGTTGGCGCTTCTCAGCGCATCCGCGTCGTAACGGAAACGCAGGTCCGGCGGGGAGATGCCCCGCAGCCCGGCAAACAGCCCGGGGTCCGGCCTGACCCGCCGCCCGGCGCCCAGGCGAAGGTCGCCGGTCTCCCCGCTGCGCCTCCTGTAGTGCAGGGTGACCCCGACGTCGCCGCCCGCATACCGTCCCAGCAACGCCTCCATGTCGGCGACATGGCCGTCATCCACGAATTCCTCGGACAGGCAGATGCCCACCTCCCGCAGGAATTCACGCCTGAGCTGGTCGATGGAATACAGGGCGCCGGCCCGCATCTGCGGGTTGCCGGTGTAATCGTCGGTACTGAGCTCGCCCTGGACGATGATGATCGCGTCCTTGCGAACCACGTCCGAATATGCGGCGAATTTCTCGGCGAACAGGCTGACCTCGATCCTTGAGACCCCGTCATCGAGCGTGGCCACCGCCATTTTCCCGCGCCGGGTGTTGAGCACCCTGAGGCCCGTCACCAGGCCGGCGATCACCCCGTCCCGCGGAGTGCCGAGGTCCAGGGCATGCGGGGCCCGGACCACCAGCCCTGCCAGTTCCTCCCGATAGCGGTCGAAGGGATGCCCGGTGAGGTAGAGCCCCAGCGTCTCCCGTTCCCCGGCGAGGCGCTCGTCCTCGGTCCAGGGCGCAACCTCCGGAGTGCTGACTTCCGCCAGGGGCACCGCGGTCACGCCGAACATGTCCGACTGTCCCGCGTCCCGGTCCGTCTGCTGCTGGTCCGCCGCGTGCATGGCCCTGCCGACATCGGCCATCAACTGCGCCCGGTTGCCGTGCAACCCGTCCATGGCGCCGCTCTTGATCAGTGCCTCCAGGACCCGCCTGTTGACCTTCTTCCCGTCCACGCGCCGGCAGAAATCGAACAGGTCCGGAAACGCCCCGCCGGCGTTGCGCTCGTCGACGATGGCGTCGATCACGCCGCGGCCGATGCCCTTCAAGGCCCCGACGCCGTACTGTATCCGCCGGTCGTCGACGGGCCGGAAGCCGTAACTGCAGGCATTGATGTCCGGGGGCAGCACCTCGAGCCCCATGTCCAGGGCGTCCGCCCGCAGGGAAACCACCTTGTCGGTGTTGTCGATGTCCGCGGTCATGGCCGCGGCCATGAACGCCGCGGGATAGCGGGCCTTCAGCCAGCCGGTGTGATAGGACACCAGGGCATAGGCCGCGGAATGCGACTTGTTGAATCCGTATCCCGCGAACTTTTCCATCAGGTCGAAGATGGATTCCGCGATGCCCCTTTTCACACCGCGTTCCACGGCGCCGTCGGCGAACATCTGGCGATGCTTGGCCATCTCCTCGGGCTTTTTCTTGCCCATGGCGCGGCGCAGCAGGTCGGCCCCGCCGAGGGTGAACCCGGCCAGTTCCTGTGCGATCTGCATCACCTGCTCCTGGTAGAGGATCACGCCGTAGGTGGACTGCAGTATCGGGCTGATGTCCGGGTGCGGGGAGCGGACCGGCTCGCGGCCGTGCTTGCGGTTGATGAAGTCGTCCACCATGCCCGACTGCAGCGGCCCCGGACGAAACAGGGCAACCAGGGCGACCAGGTCCTCGAAGCTGTCCGGCTGCAGGCGGAGGATCAGTTCCTTCATGCCCCGGGATTCCAGCTGAAAGATGGCCGTGGTCCTGCCCTGGCGGATCAGTTCATACGTCTTCGCGTCATCCAGTGGCAGGGTGTCGTCCAGGACCAGCGGCGGATCGCCCGCGGCCTGTCTCTGGTCATTGGCCATGCGCACCGCGTTGTCGATGATCGTGAGGGTCTTGAGACCGAGAAAATCGAATTTCACGAGGCCGATGCTTTCGAGGTCGTCCTTGTCGAACTGGGTGATGGCCTGGCTGAGGTGCCGGTCCGCGTACAGCGGCGTGAACTCGGTCAGGGGCCGCGGCGCGATGACCACGCCGCCGGCATGCTTGCCCACGTTGCGGGCAATGCCTTCGAGCTGCAGGGCCATGTCGATCAGTTCCTGGATCTCGGGCTCCTCCCGGTAGCGCGCCGCAAGGGCCTCTTCCTGGCGGAGCGCCTTGTCCAGGGTCATCCCGAGCTCGAAGGGGATCAGCTTGGCGACCTGGTCGACGAAGCCGTAGGGCTGTCCCATGACCCTGCCGACATCCCGCACCACCGCCTTGGCCGCCATGGTGCCGAACGTGATGATCTGGGCAACCTGTTCCCTGCCGTAACGGTCCGCGACATATTCGATGACCCGGTCGCGGCCGTCGACGCAGAAGTCCACGTCGAAATCCGGCAGGGAAACCCGCTCGGGGTTGAGAAACCGCTCGAACAGGAGTCCGTACCTGAGCGGGTCGAGATCGGTGATTCCCGTGGACCACGCCACCAGCGAGCCCGCGCCGGATCCGCGTCCGGGCCCTACCGGGATCCCGTTTTCCCGAGACCAGCGGATGAAATCCGCCACGATCAGGAAATAACCGGAAAATCCCATCTGGTCGATCACCGACAGCTCCATCTCCATGCGGTCCAGGTAGGTCGGCTGCACGGCGGCCTGGCCATCGGCGCCCCGGATGGCCCCGACGCCGAGGCGCCGGGCCAGTCCCTTCTCGGTCTCCTGCCGGAGCAGGCCGGAGACGGATTCGTCCCGTGCACCGGGGTAGTCCGGCAGGTAATTCTCGTCAAAGCGGAGAAAGAGGTTGCAGCGCTTGGCCACCTCCGCGGTGTTCGCGACCGCCTCGGGATGATCCCGGAACAGCATCACCATCTCCTCGCTGCTGCGGAGGTATTGCCGGTCGGTGAATCTCCTGGGACGGCGGCTGTCCCGGAGCACCCGGCCGTCATTGATGCACACCCGGATCTCGTGGGCCTCGTATTCGTCCGGGGTGAGATAGACCACGCGGTTGGTGGCCACCAGCGGGATTCCGCGGCTGCGGGCCAGGTCCGCGGCCAGGGCAATGAAACCCTCCTCCCCGGTCCGCCCCACACGGCTGACTTCCTGGTACAGGCGGTCGCCGGCCAGGTCATGGAGCCCCGCGAGCACCGCGCCGGGATCATCGTGGTTGTGTTCCCACGCCCAGGCCAGCGGGCCTTCCTGGTCGTCCAGGATCACGATCAGCCCCCCGTGCAGCGCCTGGAAATCCGCCCAGGTGATCACCACCCGCTGGTTGGTCTGGCCGCGCAGGTACGCGGCCGTGAGCAGGCGGCTCAGGTTGCGGTAGCCCGCCTGGTTCTGGCACAGCAGTTTGAGCCTGTGGAACGCGGGCCAGTCCCCGGCTTCCTGCTCCGCCGGCAGTTCCAGCCAGACATCGGCGCCGATGATGGGCTTGATTCCGGCGCCGAGACAGGCCTGGTAGAACTTCACCGCCCCGTAGAGATTGGACAGGTCCGTGACCGCCACCGCCGGCTGGCCGATTTCCGCCACCCGTTCAGCCAGGGGGCCGATCCTCACGATCCCGTCCGCCAGGGAGTACTCGGTATGCAGGTTGAGGTGTACGAAGACCTGTTCCATGGCCTATCGCGGCCCCCCGGCCACGGAACCCAGGACCCGCTGCACCGGGGAGAAGCTCCGCCTGTGGTGCGCGCAGGGACCATGCCTTTCCAGGGCGTCCAGGTGCGCCCGGGTGGGGTATCCCTTGTGGCGCTCGAAACCGTATTCCGGGTGGTCCCCCGCCAGACGGCGCATCATCCGGTCCCGGCACTCCTTCGCCAGGATGGAGGCGGCCGAGATTTCCGCATGCAGCCGGTCGCCCCCCACGACCATGCGTGTGGGCAGGCCAAGCCCGGGGTCCCGGTTGCCGTCCACCAGGACCAGGGCGGGCGGCACCCCGAGCCCCTCCACCGCCCGGCGCATGGCGAGCAGCGAGGCCTTGAGGATGTTCAGGCGGTCGATTTCGGCCACCGTCGCGAATGCGACATGCCAGCGAAGCGCCCGCTCCTTGATCACCGGTTCCAGGCGCCGGCGCCGCAGCGGGGACAGCCTCTTGGAATCGTCCAGGCCGTCGATGGGCCGGCCCCGGGGCAGGATGACCGCGGCCGCCACGACCGGGCCCGCCAGCGGCCCCCTGCCGGCTTCATCCACACCGGCGACCATGGCTCCGGCGCTGTCCATCAGGGCCGCTTCATCAGCCCGGACACCACCTCCGCCGCCATTCGGTCCGCATCCCGGTGAAGGGCGGTCTGAATGTCGGCAAAGGCAGCTTTGATATCCCGCATACGTTCGGGATTCTGCAGGTAAGCGCAGACGCTTTCAACAATGTTCCGCGGATTGGCATCATGCTGGATCAGTTCCGGGACGAGGGGCGCGGGCAGCAGGTGGTTGGGCATGGCGAAATGGTCCACCAGCCGCATCCTGCGCATCAGCCAGTAACTGAACGGCGACAGCCGGTATACCACCACATGGGGCACCTGCAGGAGCGCCGCCTCCAGCGATGCGGTGCCCGAGGCCAGCACCGCCACATCGGCGGCTTCCAGCGCAAGGCGCGAGCGGCCGTCCAGCAGCAGTATCGGCAGGTCGTCCGTGTCCCCCGCCTCCCGCTCGAACGCCTCCCTGGCCTCCGGTCCGGCGAACGGGAGAACGAAGCGGGCCTCCGGGTGCTGCCGCGCCAGCCGCCTGGCCGCCAGGAGCATCGGTTCCGCCAGGCGGCGCACCTCGCTGCTCCGGCTGCCGGGAAGCAGCGCCAGCACCAGCCCCCGGTCCGGCAGTCCCAGGGCGCGGCGCGCGGCCGCCGGATCGGGCGCCCTGATCTCATCCGCCATCGGATGCCCGACGCAGGTCACCGGTATGCCGCAACGACGGTAGTACTCGGCCTCGAACGGAAACAGCGCCAGCATGTGGTCCACCGCCCGGCGGATCCGGCGGATCCGGTATCCCCGCCACGCCCAGACGGTGGGACTGACGTAGTGGACGCACGGGATACCGCCCGACCGGAGCTTCGCCTCCAGTCCCAGGTTGAAGTCCGGCACGTCCACGCCCACGAACGCCGCCGGCGGATTCCGGCGCCACCGCCTGGCGAGGTCCCTGCGGATGGCAAGAATATCCCGCAGCTTGCCCCACAGGCCGTCCAGCCCCATCACGCCGATGCGTTCCATGGGATACAGCAGGCGGCAGCCCGCAGCGTCCATGTCGGGCCCGCCGATTCCGGAAAATTCAAGGTCCGGATGCCGCCGGCGCAGCGCCCGGATCAGCCCGGCACCGAGCCGGTCACCGGACGGCTCCCCGGCCACGATGGCGATCCGTTGATTGCCCTTTGCCACGACCGGCCGCTCAGTGGCGGATCACGCCGCGTTCGGAGCGCCGTAGGAATTCACAGAATGTGGACAGGGCGGGGTCGCCGGGGGCCAGGCGTTCGATATCCCGAATGGCGGTCTTCAGGTCGAGATTGCACCGGTAGAGCAGGCGGTAGGCGCGCTTCAGCAGGGTAATGGTTTCCTCGGGAAAGCTGCGTCGGTGGAGCCCCTTGGCGTTGATGCCGTAGGGCCGCGCCGAATTCCCGGCGGCCACGATGAACGGGGGGACGTCCTGGAAGCACACGGCGCCGATCCCGGTGATGCAGTGCGCCCCCACCTGGCAGAACTGGTGCACCAGTGTAAAACCGCCCAGGATGGCGTAGTCCCCCACGTCCACGTGTCCCGCAAGACTGGCGCCGTTGGCGAAGGTGACGTGATTTCCCAGGGTGCAGTCATGGGCGATGTGCGCATAGGCCATGATGAAGTTGTCGTCGCCGATCCGCGTCTGTCCCAGGTGGCCGGCGGTGCCGCGGTTGAAGGTGCAGTATTCCCGGATGATGTTCCGGTCCCCGATCATCAGCCTCGTGGGCTCGCCGGCATAACCATGGTGCTGCGGGGACTCGCCGATGGAACTGAACTGGTAGAGCCTGTTATGCCGGCCGATGGTCGTATGGTTCCGGATCACCACATGGGGACCGATCCAGGTACCGTCACCGACGACAACGTCGTCCTCGATGATGCTGTACGGCCCGACCTGCACTCCTTCACCGAGTTCCGCCCCGGGGTCCACAATCGCGGTGGGGTGAATCTCCGCCATCAATAGTTGCGGTAGGTGAACGTGATGTTGGCTTCGGCCGCCAGGCTGTCATTCACCGATGCGGTTCCCCGGTATTTCCAGATTCTTGACCGGTAGTTCGTCTGGCTCACTTCCAGGATCAGCTGATCCCCCGGCCCGACCGGTCTCTTGAAACGGGCGTTGTCGATGCCCGCGAACAGGAAGATGATGTTCTCCCCGGGGTCCTCTTCCAGGCCGCGGCTTGCCAGGATGGCGGATGCCTGGGCAATGGCCTCGATGATCAGCACCCCGGGGAACACCGGGCGCCCCGGGAAGTGGCCCTGGAAAAACGGTTCATTGACCGTGACATTCTTGACCGCCCGCAGCGATTCACCCACGGTGTAGTCGATCACCCGGTCGATCAGGAGAAAGGGATACCGGTGGGGCAGGATGCCCATTACCCGGTGAATGTCAAGTGTCTCGTTGCTGCTCATGTCGGTTCCGTTTGTGCGGGGTGGGACAACAGTGGTGATGCGGTCGAAGTGTCTGTTGATGTGGTGATCCCGAAATCGGTCGCATTCCCCGGGTGCTGGTTGCCGGCCGCACGTTCCTCCTCCCAGGCGGTCCGGACGGCGCCCGTGCCGTCCGCGACATGGTCAATCCCCGTCACCGCGGGACGTTCTCCGCATGCTCTCCAGGCGATTGAGCATGGCCACGATCCGCCGCCACCGCGATGCCGGCTGCGCCGGAATCATGGAAGCCCATGTCCCCGCCTCCGGAATCGAACTGGCCACGAACGCGCCGGCGTTCAGCACCACATCATCCGCGATGACCAGGTGGTCGAGAATGGAAACCCGCCCGCCGATACGGCAGCGACGGCCGATCCGCGTGCTGCCCGCCACGGCAGTGCACCCGGCAATGATTGTATCATCCCCGATCCGGACGTTATGGGCAATCTGGATCTGATTGTCCAGCTTCACCCGGTCACCGATCACGGTATCGTCAATGGCGCCGCGATCGATGGTGGTGTTCGCGCCGATATCCACCTCGTCGCCGATATCCACCCCGCCCAACTGGTGAATCTTTGTCCACCGTCCCCCTTCCGGGGCGTACCCGAAACCGCTGGCGCCGACCACGACACCCGGCGAAAGCACGCAGTCGCGTCCGATCCTGGAGCGCCGGCACAGTGTTACGGAGGATTCGATCCGGGTCCCGTCGCCCACCTCGCAGCCATCCTCCAGGACGGCGTTGTGGCCGATGACGACACGGTCGCCGATGCGGCAGTCACGGCCGACGACCGCGCCCGCGCCGATGATCGCGCGATGGCCGATGACCGACCCCGGCCCGACCACCGCGTTCGGATGCACCCGGGAATCCTCACCCCCCTGCCCTTCGGCGAACAGTGCGCTGACCTGGGCGTAGGCAATGTAGGGGTCGGCCACCAGTATGCGGTTGCCGGTGAAGGCGGCGGCATGGGCCTCCGTGACGAGCAGGCAGCCCGGTGGAACAGTGAAGCGGTCGGGAAGGTGCCGCGGGGAAGCCAGGAAGGAAAGCCTGTCGGCAGCCGGCCGGTCGATACTCGCCAGTCCGCTGATGATCGCGTCCGGGTCGCCTTCCAGGCGCCCCCCGCACAATGCCGCGATATCGGCCAGGCGGATGGATGGACTTTCCTGTCGGCTCATGGGGCCCCCGCCGGCCTATTGCTCCGCGCGCCTGACCAGCTCCTTGAGCACTTCCTCGGTTATGTCGATGCGATTGCTGACAAACACCGCCTGCTGGATGATCAGGTCGAAGTCGTCACGCCTGGCGACGTGAATCACCGCATCGGATATGATCTTCTGGAGTCCCGCCAGGCTGCGGTTCCTGCTGTCGTTGTATTCCTCGTTGTAGTCGCGCTGGTCGCGGCGAATGATCCGCTGCATCTCCTGGAGTTCCTCGGATACCCGCGCCACCTCCTCCTCTGCCATCAGCACCGCGTTCTTCTCCAGTTCCTGCCGCCTGGACTCGAACAGGTCCACCCGGCCCTTGAGTTCGCGGTTGCGTTCCGCGAAGGCGTCCTCCAGCTTCTTGACTTCCACGATCCCCTGGGGCGACTCGTCGATCAGGCGCCTTACCTCGACATAGCCGATCTTCTCGGCCAGCGCATATCCGGGCATGGCCAGGAGGAGGAGGATCACATACAGGTATCGCATCATTGAAACGGACTCCGGTGTGGAATGCATATTGAACTTACTGTTACGCTGTTCCCGGTGCGCGGGAACGCTGCCGGCCCCATGCCGCGGCAAACCCGATCAGCGGAACAGGGTGCCGAATGAAATCTGGAAATTCTCGATTTCGTCACCTGCCTTGTCGTTGAGCGGCTCACCGTAACTCAGGCTGAACGGCCCGATGGGAGAGAACCAGTTGAAGGACAGGCCGACGGAATAGCGCATCTCGTCGAGATCCACGTCCTCGCCCTGACCGTAGATCATGCCGCCGTCGAAAAAGATTCCGAACCGCTTGTCCTTGTTCACGCCGTCGCCGAAGGGCGGCAGCAGCAATTCCATATTGACCAGGATACGGCGGTCACCGCCGAGCGGCTGCGGTGTCGCGCCCGAGTCCCTCGGGCCGAGCGACCGGCCGTCAAAGCCCCTGACGGACCGGGAGCCGCCGGCATAGTAGTTCTTGAAGAACGGCAGGCCGATGTCGGCGCTGTCGCCGAATCCGTCGCCATACCCGATGCCGCCGCCGACCTTGTAGGTGAGGCTCTCGCCAATCGGCAGGTAATAGGACCCGTTCAGGTTGACCTTGTAATACTCGAAATCACTGCCCGGCACCGTGATCTCCGTGCTGAGAGCCGCCACGCCGCCCTGGGTGGGAAAGAAGAAATCGTTCCGGGTGTCCCTGGACACGCCGAGGGTCAGCACGACATCGTCCGCATCCGGATTCTCCTCGATGATCGGCAGGAACTCCGGCGGCGTTTCACTGGTGGAAGCCAGGTCCAGGCGCTCCAGGGCGACGCCGAGATTGAGGGAGTTGGTTTCCGCGATCGGGATCCGGTAAGTGACCTCCGCGGTCGTGGTATCGAGAATGTACTCGGCGGTATTGACATCGGCTGAGTTGACTTCCTGCTGGCTGAGCGTGATGCCCCGGCTGATGCCGTCCGGGGTGTAATAGGGATTGTTGTACGTGACGGAAGCCTCGCGCGCGGCGTCCGAATTGTTCACGTCCACGCGCAGTTCACGCCCGGTGCCAAGCACGTTCCGCTGCTGGAAGTTGACGCCCACAAGCGCCCCGTCCGCATCGGAATATCCCGCGGACAGCTGGATGCTGCCGGTTTCCCGCTCGACCACCACCACGCGCATGTCCACCTGATCCGTGGTGCCCGGAACCGTCGGTGTTTCGATGGTCACGCTGGCGAAGAATCCGAGGCGGTTCAGCCTTTCCCTGGAGCGCCGCACCGCGCTGGCGGAATACCACGCCCCCTCGAACTGCCGCAGTTCGCGCCGGATCACCTCGTCGCGGGTGTGGGTATTGCCGGTGATCTCGATGCGCCGGACATAGACCCGCTGCTTGGGGTCGACGGTCAGCACCGTGGTCACCTGCAGGGTTTCACGGTCGGTGTCATAGACCGGACGGACCTCGACGAACGCGTAGCCGTCGTCGGCATAGCGGTCCGCGATCGCCGCCCGGGTTTCATTGACCTCCTTGCGGGAAAACGGTTCCCCCGGCTGGATGGTGATCAGTGCCTCCAGGCCCTCGATAGCCTCCGCCGACTCGATCACCGTGTCGCCGAAAGTGTACACCTCGCCCTCCTCGACCGAGATGCTGATGAAGATGTTCTGCTTGTTGGGGCTGATGTCCACGTTGGTGGACAGCACCTTGAAATCATGGAAGCCCCGGTCGAGATAGTAGGACCGGATCCGCTCCACGTCCGCCTCGAGCTTCTGCTTGGAGTACTGGTTGCGCGTGGTGAACAGGCGCCAGCCCCTGCGCTCGATGAGGTTCATTTCATCCTTGAGGTCCTCCTCGGAAACCAGCCGGGCGCCGACGATGTTGATTTTCCGGATCCGCGCCACCCGCCCCTCGCGGATGTTGATGGTGACACCCACCCGGTTGCGCTCGAGGTCCTCGACCTCGGTTTCCACGGTCGTGGAATACCTGCCCATGGCCAGGTAGGCCTGCTGGATTTCCCGTTCCATGGCTTCCAGGCTGGCGCGGTTGAAGATCCGGCCTTCCACCAGTTCCGCCCGGCGAAGCCCCTGCTCCAGGTTCTCCGTGCTGATTTCATCGTTGCCGAGAATCGTGATGCTGGCAATGGAGGGGCGCTCCACCACGCGCACCACCAGCACGGTACCGTCCTGTTCCAGCTTGACATCGCGGAAGAAGCCGGTTTCGAACAGGGCCCGGATTCCCAGCCGGCCCTCTTCATCGTTCATTTCATCCCCGACCTTGAGCGGCAGGTAGTTGAACACCGTGCCGGCATCCAGCCGCTCCAGCCCCTCCACCCGGATATCCGATATGGTGAACGGCTCCACGGCGTGCGCGCAGACGCTGACAAGGAGCGCGAGAAGAACCAGGACAGATTTCTTCATAGGGTTTCAGGCTTGTTTTTTATGCGTAACCCGGGCAACGGGCCGGTCCGTCTTGCCGGCACTGTCCGATCGGGCCCGGTACGGCTCCGGCGGAATCCTCCATCCGGCCCCGCATCGGCCAGCAGACCTGATCTTACCCCAAACCGCCATGATCTCCCAACGCGCCCAGGATGACGATCATGTAATCCTGGGGGAAATTCCGGCGCTCAGATCAGCCCGAAGAGGCGCATGATGTCGTTGTAGAAAGCCAGCCCCATCAGCAGCACCAGCAGGACGATGCCGATCTGCTGGCCCCGGAACATCACCCCTTCGGAGGGCTCCCGGCCGGTGATCGCCTCCACCAGGAAATACATCAGATGGCCGCCGTCCAGCATCGGAATGGGGAGCAGGTTCAGCAACCCGAGACTGACGCTGATGATGGCCAGGAACCGGAGAAAATCCACCAGCCCGGACTCCACCGTGTCCCCGGCGATGCGCGCGATGGTGATGGGACCGGACAGATTCTCCGAGGACATCTCCCGGGTCAGCATCCGGCCGAGGGAGCGCACCGTGATGTCGATCATCCGCCAGTTGTAGTCGATGGCCTCCCACACCGCCTCCAGGGGGCCGTACCTGAGGCGGGTATTCTCGTAGGGGGGCATGTAAAGGCCGATGCGGCCGCGGGTTTCGCCGCCCACCTCGGTGGGCGCCGGCACCAGGGTGGTTGCGTGCCGGACGCCGTCCCGCACGAACGTGATTTCCGTTTCCATGCCCGGCCGGCCGGAGACGGCGGCGACCATGTCGAGCCAGTTGGCGATCTCCGTGCCGTCCACCGCGGTGATCCGGTCGCCGGTGCGGAGCCCGGAGAGCTCCGCCGGCGCCCCGGGCAGCAGCCTGTGCACCGCCGCCGGTGGCGGTTCGGGGTACAGGCCGATCTGTGAGGTGATCGGCTGGCCGCTGATTTCGCGCTGGTCCAGGCGGGAGAAGTCCAGTGCCAGCCGGCGCACCGCCCCGTCCACCCCCCGGACCTCGATCTCCAGGGGATTGCCCTTCATGGCCTGCTGGAGCATGTAGAACTGCCGTTCGCTCCAGGTCCGCACCTCGCGGCCGTCCACGGTGAGCAGCGTGTCGCCGGGACGGAAACCGGCCTCCTCGGCCTGCGAGTTTTCGGCCACCTGGCCCACCACCGGCCGGATGTCCGGGCTGCCGATCTGGAATACCAGCCAGATCGCGAAAATCGCGAACAGGAAATTGAACAGGGGGCCGGCAAACACCACCGCCGTACGCACCCCCAGGGACTTGTTGTTGAATGCGAGATGACGGTCCTCGGGACGTACGTTCCCTTCCCGTTCGTCCAGCATCTTGACATAGCCGCCGAGGGGAATCATCGCCACCGTGTATTCCGTCGGCTCATTCCTGCCCCGCCACGAGATCAGGGTCCTGCCAAAGCCGATGGAGAATTTGAGTACCCGGATGCCGAGCTTGCGGGCCACCCAGAAGTGGCCGAACTCGTGCACCGCGACGAGGATGGCGATGGCCAGCAGGAACCCGACCAGGCTGTAGCCGAATCCGCTCATTCGGGGCCGGTGTCCGCCACCGGCACGGGCCGGATTTCGCGTATCCTGAGGGCGCAGGATGCCCTGGCGGCCCTGTCCGCCTCCAGCACCGTCTCGAGTTCCAGCGTGTTCTCCACGGGCAATTGGTCCAAAGTTCCGGCCACAAGTTCCGTGATGCGGTCGAATCCGATTTCGCCGGCGAGGAATGCCTCTACCGCCACTTCGTTGGCCGCGTTGAGCACGGCCGGGGCGGTGCCGCCGGTCCTGGCCACCTCCCTGGCAAGGCCGAGGGAGGGAAACCGGGCATGGTCCGGTGCCTCGAAGTCGAACCGCGCGCAATCCGGCAGATCGAGCCAGGCGGCGCCGGACTCGATCCGGTCCGGCCAGGCGAGCGCGTTGGCGATTGGCACCTTCATGTCCGGATTGGCCATCTGCGCCAGCACCGACCCGTCGACGAACTCGACCATGGAATGGACCACGCTCTGGGGATGCACCACGATCTCGATGCTGGACTCGTCCATGGAAAACAGGGAGCAGGCCTCGATCAGTTCCAGCCCCTTGTTCATCATCGTGGCGGAGTCCACCGAAATCTTGCGTCCCATATCCCAGTTCGGATGCGCGCAGGCCTCATCCGGGGTGACCGACGAGAGGGTCGCCGGGTCCCGCTGCCGGAAGGGGCCGCCGGACCCGGTCAGCAGCAGGCGCCGGATGCCGTACCGTCCGTCCATGCCGGATTCCCCGAGAACCTGCTGCATTGCGGACGGCAGGCACTGGAAGATGGCATTGTGTTCGCTGTCCAGGGGCAGGATCACCGCCCCGTGCCGCCGGGCGAGCCGCATGATGGCGGGACCCAGCATCACCAGCGGCTCCTTGTTGGCGATCAGCACCTTGGCCCCGGCCCTGACCGCCGCCATTGTGGAAGCCAGGCCGACGGCTCCCACGATGGCGCAGACCACGCAGTCCGCTTCCCCCACGACCCGCTCCAGGCTTTCCCCGCCGCTCAGCACCTCGATGCCGGCGTCGTGCCCGGCCAGCATCGTCCGCAGGGCAAGCGCCGCCTCGGCGTCCACCATGACCACCTGCTCGGGCCGGAACTCCAGGCACTGCTCCAGCATGCGCTCGGTATTGCTGCGGGCGGTCAGCGCCGTGACCCGGAATCGTCCGGGATGGCGCCGCACCACCTCCAGGGTGTTGAGACCCACGGAACCGGTGGAACCCAGCAGGGCGACACGTTCGGTCATGGGCGGTTCACCTGAGCAGCCACCACAGCGACCCGAACACGGGCATGGCGGCGAGCAGACCGTCGAACCGGTCCAGGAGGCCGCCGTGTCCGGGCAGCAGCCTGCCGCTGTCCTTCACCCCGGCCTGCCGCTTCAGCCGGCTCACGGACAGGTCGCCGATGACGCTCGCCAGGGCCGCCGCGGCAGCGGCCAGCAGCCAGGGCAGCATCTGGCCGGGCGCCAGGGGCACCAGGATCCAGGCCCCCGCCCAGGCGGTGACCAGGGCGCCCGCCAGTCCCCCGACCACCCCCTCGATGGTCTTGCCCGGGGAGATTTCGGGGGCCAGCTTGTGGCGGCCGGCCAGATTCCCGGCCAGGTAGGCGAACACATCCGCCGCCCACACGACCATCACCGCAACCAGTACCACCTCCGGCCCGTTCACGTCCGATCCCCGCAGCCACACCAGGCCCGCCCAGGCGCAGTACATCGCCCCGGCGCCAACCGCCATTTCCAGCCCGGGACTTCTGCGCAGCGACAGTCCCCGGACCAGGACCCGCCATTGCCACAGCCACAGCAGGCAGCCGGCAAGGCAGACCCCGAGCAGCAATGACGGCGGATTCGCCGGGACCGCGGCGGGACTGTCCAGGAGGTGGACGGCAATACCCAGAAGCAGCATCCCGAGGACGGTCAGCGAGAACGCGGCGGTCGAGCGGGTCGTCAGGTTGTTCCACTCGTACAGCGCCACCGCCATCAGCAGCATGCCCACCGCCGCGAACAGCGGCCCCGGCAGCCACAGGATCAACGCCACCGCCACCGGTGCGGCGACCAGGGCGGTGATGATGCGGGCTCTGAGGGCCATGGGACGGTTCTCGGACGGGGGCTTCAGAATTTCTCTTCGTCCACCTGTTCCCCGGTCTTGCCGAAACGGCGCTGGCGGCCGGCGTAATGGGCCAGGGCGTCGTTGATGCACGTCTCGTCGAAATCCGGCCAGTAGGTATCACAGAAATACAGTTCGGTGTAGGCAAGCTGCCACAACAGGAAATTGCTGATCCGCTGCTCGCCGCCCGTGCGAATGAACAGGTCCGGCGGCGGCAGCGCGCTGGTGCACAGTTGCGATTCTAACAGCGTCTGGGTGATGGCTTCCGGATCCAGTTCCGCCGCGGCCGCCCGCCTCGCCAGCATCCGGCAGGCCTGGGTGATGTCCCATTGTCCGCCGTAGTTGACGGCGATGGTGAGATTGAGGTCCCGGTTGGCGCGGGTGAGCTCCTGGGCCTCGGCGATCTTCCGCTGCAGCTTCTTCGAGAAGCGTGACAGGTCGCCGATCATGCGCAGCCGCACCCGGTTCTCGTGCAGGTAGCGCACCTCGGACTCCAGGGTCGAGTACATCAGTTCGATCAGCAGCTTGACCTCGGCGCTGGGCCGGTTCCAGTTCTCGCTGCTGAACGCGAACAGTGTCAGGTAGGGAATGCCGCGCTGGTAGCAGGCGGACACCATGTTCTTGACGGTTTCCACGCCGCGGCGGTGGCCCTCCACCCGGGGCAGCCCCCGCTGACGCGCCCAGCGTCCGTTGCCGTCCATGATGATCGCCATGTGGCGGGGCTTGTTGCCGGTCGCCAACTCCATGACCGCCGCCGGTTGCACGCCCATCAGGCGCCCGGGCGGTCAGACTTCCATGACTTCGCGTTCCTTCTCACTCACCACCTCGTCGATCTGGGCCACGTATCTGTCGGTCAGTTGCTGCAGTTCCCCCTCCGTCTGCTTTTCCTCGTCCTGGGTGATTTCCTTTTCCTTGAGCAGGTCCCGTACCGTCCCGATGGCATCGCGGCGGATGTTGCGGATGGCGATCTTGCCCTCCTCGCCCTCGCTCTTCACCACCTTTGCCATGCTGACCCGCCTCTCTTCCGTCATGGGCGGCAGGGGGATGCGCATGGTTTCCCCCGCGGTGACGGGATTGAGGCCGAGGTCGGACTCCAGGATGGCCCGTTCGATGGGTGCGAGCATGCTGCGCTCCCAGGGCTGGACGGCCAGGGTACGGGCGTCCGCGGCCGAGACCGTGGCCACCTGGTTGATGGGCGTGGCCACTCCGTAGTAATCCACCGTCAGGTGTTCCAGCAATGCCGGGGACGCCCGACCGGTCCGGATGCGCGTCAGGGCCTCCCGGACATTCGACACGGATTTCTTCATCCGCGACTCTGCATCTAGCTTGATATCGTCGATCATTGCCTGGCTGTGGAATATACGGGAATCCGCAGATTATATCGTGATGCTCTCCAGGGTTCATCCCCAATCGCATCATTGTCTATCGGATCATATGATTTATTGTTGTTTTTCATTATCTTATATATATTTTCTGCATGACGTGCCCTGATTCATACGGGTCAATCGAACCATTGAAAACATCTTGAATTGATCCCAGTCGATTGCGATTTGATTACGGTTGAAGTACCATTTCTTCGGGAAATCTTTAAAAAGTCGCGAAGGGCGCCCGGAACCGCAATCCCTTAATGGAAACCATACCCATGACCGCTCCGCAACCCGTGAAGCTTACCAAACGCGCCGTCGATGCACTATCCGTTTCTTCCGGCGATATCGTGGTCTGGGACCGGGATCTTCCGGGATTCGGTGTACGGATCTATGGCACGGGCCGCAAGGTCTGGTGCGTCCAGGTCCGGGGGCCTTCGGGAAAACCTAAGCGCAAAGCTCTCGGCCGTTACGGCGAAATCACACCCGAGAAAGCGCGTCAGGATGCCGCCGTGGTCATCGACCGGATCAAGCAGGGCCTCCCACCCGATCCGCCTCCGGAAGGACCGGCCCCCACGGTGGCTGATCTCGCCGAACGCTACATGGAGTCTCACGTCAGGGTTAACTGCAAGTCAAGCACGATCAGGAAACGGGAAGGATTGATCCGGCTGCATATCGTGCCCGAACTCGGGCACATTCCGTTGTCGGAACTCGATCGATCCCGTGTCTCTGCCCTGCATCACAAGCTGCGGGACAGGCCTTTTCAGGCGAACCTGGTCGTGAAAGTGCTCTCAAGCATGTTCCGCCTCGCAGAGGCCTGGGACATGATGCCGCCCGGTCGGAACCTGTGCCGATCAGTGCGGCGCTACCGGGTAAAGTCCCGCGAACGTTTCCTGTCTTGCGATGAATACAGGAAGCTGGGAGATGTGCTGGATGAAGCGGAGGCGGATGGTTCCGTGTACCTGCCGGCCATTCACGCCATCCGCCTCCTGCTGCTGACGGGATGTCGCAAGAACGAGATACTGACCCTGAAGTGGGACGATGTGGACCGGATTTCGGGAGCGCTTCACCTGCGGGATGGAAAAACGGGACTGCGGCATGTACCGCTGACACCGGCGGTCATGGTGGTGCTGGATGAAATTCCCCGGACCGATGGCAACCCCTGGGTAATCATCGGTAGCCGCCCCGGTGATCATCTCGGATCCTCCCTCGACTATCACTGGTGGAAGATCAGGACACGGGCGAATCTCGACAGCCTGCGTCTCCATGATCTGCGTCACAGTTTCGCCTCCCGGGCTCTGGCGTTGGGCGAGGGGCTGCCGATGATCGGAGAACTGCTGGGCCACCGGAAGGTGGGGACCACGGCCAGGTATGCCCACCTGATGCGGGATGCCGAGAGGGCCTCAGCCAACAAGGTCGGTACCGACATCTCCTTTATGCTCAATCGGCAGGTGCCGAGTGGACGGTGAGGGGACGTTTCCTGGAAATACTGGAAAGTACTCAGCCATCGCATCCTGACCCTCAAAGAGAATCTGAATAATGAAGTTGAAAAAAACAAAAATATCCATGAGGACGGTGGCTGCACTGGAAGTTGAGAAAGACACCGTGTTCTGGGATTCCGAGCTTTCGGGATTCGGGGTGCGGGTCTATCCGACCGGGAGCAAGTTCTATGTGGTCCAGACCCGGGTAAACGGCAAGGCCGGAAAGCGGATTACGGTGGGCCGCCATGGGGTCCTCACGGCGGACGAGGCACGTCGCCGTGCGGCCCTTATCATCTCGCGGATCAAGGCGGGAGAGAAGCCGGTGGCGGAACCTGTGGAGGCAGGGGATTGCCCGACGATCGGTGAGCTGGCAAGGGAATGGCTTGAGAAGCACGTCGATTCCCGCTGCAAGCCACATACGAAGGTAATGTATCGGGTGATGGTGGAAAGGCACCTTGTTCCCGCGATGGGTACGGAACGGGCATTGTCCATCGATCGGGCCAGGGTTGTGGAACTGCACCACTCGATGAGCACGACGCCCGCCATGGCCAACCAGGTGATCGGCGCGCTGTCGCGCATCTGGAAGCTGGCGGAGGACAACGGCCGATTGCCGGAGGGCAGGAACCCGTGCCGCACGGTCGTGAAGTACAGAAAACGCAAACGGGAGCGTTTCCTGAGCGAAGAGGAATTCAGAAGGTTGGGAGGAGCGCTGGCCGAGGCGGAGAACCGGAAGGACATTTCTCCTAAAGCCATCGCGGCCATTCGTCTTCTGTTGCTGACGGGCTGCCGGAAGAATGAAATCCTGACCCTGAAATGGAAGGAGGTGGATCTGGATGGCGGGGCGCTGAACCTGTCCGACTCCAAGACCGGGTCGCGGTCCATTCCACTGTCCCCGGAGGCGACGGAGGTTCTTGCGGGAATACCCCGTATCAATGGAAGCCGATACGTGATTCCGGGGATTTCCGGCGAAAAGCCCATGAGCGACCTGAGTGTGTCCTGGAAGAAGATCTGTAAACGTGCGGGAATCCAGGACATGCGGATACATGACTGCCGCCATTCCTTCGCCTCGAGGGCATTGGCGCTCGGGGAGAGCCTGCCGGCAATCGGAAAGCTTCTCGGCCACAGCCATGTGGAAACCACGGCGCGGTATGCCCATCTGGCGCAGGATTCGGTGCGGGAAGCTGCGGCCCGTGTTTCGGACAGCATTGCCGCTGATGCATTCAGGCGATATCGCCCGGCTGCCATGCCTGATTCTTCAACAGGATCTCCGTACTGAGGCCAGAATCGGTCCTGCGCAGGGTTTCTTGGATCCGGGGCGGGAACCGGAGATCCACCAATTCCGGGAAAGTCCATTCTGGAGCGTTTCCGGGGCATTTATCATACTCACCATGCCGTCCAGCCTGTCTGTTCGGATTCTCCGAGACGGGATCGCCTACCTTCTGTTCCGGATGATGGTGGAGCGCGAGGTAAATCCGTTGGAACCGGAAAACCGGATAACCGATGAGCAGCTGTTATCCAATTTCGATATCGAGAACATAGGTATCGGTGTACCCCTGTTCCAGACCGGGTACCTGACCATTACGGACATGCTGCAGGACGGTGTCCAGACTTTCTACCCTGGATTATCCCGACTTTGAGGTTCACCGGAGCCTGAACAAAGGCTTACTGGTTTTCTCGGCCCGCAGGGGAAGGAGGTGTCGGACAATGGCCAGGAACTCGGCCGCCTGCTGGTTGCCAAAGACCTCGAGGGGTTCGCTGATCAACTGCGGTCATTCTTTGCCGAAATCCCCTGCCAGCGACAGGGCAGCAACGGACCAGCCCGCTACGAGGCCTGGTATGCCGGAATGCCGTAAGCCTTATTCCCGACCATCGGGCTGAATCTCCGGGTAGAGGACTCCTCCGGTGGTGGCCGAGCGGACATGGTGGTGCCACACGGCGGCCAAATGTTTTTGTTTGTGCTCGAATTCAAGATGGCTGACGGGGACGGTGACCAGGATACTGCTGCCGAATTGAGCAGATCCGTGGCCGCGGCCATACCGATAAATTCAAGGATCGGAATGAGCCGATTCACCTGATCGGCGTGGCCTTCGGCAACGGCAGGGATCCGGCAGCGGTGAAAGTAGTCCCGACATGTACCTGACCGGCCCGCAAGCCTACATATCGCATGGCTTCCGCGGGCCGGTAAGGTAGTGTTCACCACGGTTGCCATCCCGGCAACTCCTGATTTCATGCCAGGAGGTGAATTTCATGACATACTTGTCTCAACACGCAGACCCGGGAAGTATCCGTACCCCTTCGATGGCCATCACTTAGCCGAATTCGGGTCTTTCCGGATCCCTGCTCCATCTCCCATTCCGTTACGCTCCCCGTTCCTTCCCTGCATACTGGCCAGTTGTGCAGCCGCCCCCCGCGAGGCGAGAAGTCGCTCACCATAGCGGCTCACCATGACGGCGCTCTTCCATCGCCCCGCCTGCAGGATCGCCGCAAGACCGATCCCCGACGCGATCATGTCCTGGGCCGCACCCACTCGGGCACTGTGGCCAGACAGTCCTCCGGCAAAGCCCTTGAACCCCGCCTGGACGGCCATGGACTTGTAGATCCGGGATATCTGGCTCGGGTCGAGACCGCCCCCGGGGATACCGTTCTTCCGCACCGCCCGGAACAGGGGGCCCCGGGTGATCCCGCTGCCTTCCAACCAATCCCGCACCATGTCCGCCGTATCTCGGGCGAGGAAGAGGATGTTGCCGGCCCCCTCGGGGTCGGTCTTTGCACTCCGCAGAAACAGCGTGGCCGACCCATTATGGTCGAACATGAGATCGGACACCTGCAGGGAGATCAGTTCCGAGCGCCGGAGCATGGCGTCATAGGCCACGGCGAGGAGAGCCCGGTTCCGGAGATCGATGAGGCGTTCTCCCGGTTCGCCCGCCTCTCCCGGGGATCCGATGAGCTTCTCCCGAACCTGCCAGGTCAGGCCGAGGGCCTGGGACTGTCTTCTGCCCCGGTGGCGGTACATGCGCCGCAGGGACATCCGGACGGTGGCATGATCGAGGGGGTTTTTCCAGCCGGCGGCCCGGTGCAGGGCGCTGATGCTGGAGACATACCGCCGGACGGTTGCTGGGGCCTTGCACTCGGCCTTGGAATCGATGAATCGGACAAGGGCAGTGGCCCGTGCGGGCCAAGGTTTTCTCTCCTCCTCCCGGCACCAGGCCAGCCAGATGGCGAGGTCGGATCTGAGCGCCCTTTCGGTGTTGTGGCTGATGGCGCCCCTGGTGGAGTCGAGCCACTGGGAGACGGGGTCGAGAGCGTGCTCGGGGATGCACAGGGATGTTTCAGGTGATGGACCGGATGAATCAGGCAGGGTGACATCGACCTGATCAACGTCTACCCCTATGGTTACCGGTATGGTTTCTTCTGAGGAATGCAAGAAGTCTTTCATGGGTGTTTCTCCCGTTGGTTTGAAGGAGCGGAAGATTTTGCACGCGATAAATACATTTATCGCGTGCAACAGGGGCCAGGTCCCGACTCAACCCTTTCAACAACTTTGTGAGAAACATCGAAATGAAATCAATAGATAAATTCGTGCTGGTCCTTGTGGCTTCGCTGGCACTGCTCCTCGCCGGTTGCGGAGGGGGAAGTTCAACTCCTGCCGAACCTCCTGGACCGACGGCAGAGGATCGGGCGCAAATGCAGACGGCGGCGCTCATGACCGCCTCCGGGAAAGTAGGCACCGCACTGAACGGCCTTTCCGGGTCCGAGCCCACCCAAGCCCAGATTGCTGCCGTCGAGACTGCCATCCGCGAACTTCAAGCAGCCTTGAGCGCCGCCGCTGATGTCAGTGACGCGGTAAAGGGTGGATATCAGGCTACGGTGAGCACGGCTCAGACTGCCGTGACGAACGCCAAAGCAGCCTTGATGGCGATGCAGACTAAAGCTGACGAGGCAGCCGCAGCAGCCATGGCCGCCACGGCCGCGAAACTGTATGCGGGCATCAGTGCCCCGACAGCCACCGACGCTACGCCGGAAGCCGACATCCGTTTTGCCGCCTACAATAACGACGAAGACGCAATTGATGTGCAGAACGGTGTCGCCACTGCTGATGCCCAAGAGCTGTCGGAAGACAAGAAAACGACAGTCGCCGCCAACCATGGCTGGGAAGGCAAGCGGTACACGGCCTCCGGGACTGGCGTTGATGGAACCTACGAAGCAATGGTCTACTCGAACGTCGGCGAGCCGACGATGGGGGCCAAGTTCAACTCCGGTGCTACTGATTTGCCCGCAGTCGGGGATCTTGACGCGGCGACCGGCGAGACAGGGGTCCTTTCTGGCCTCACAGGTTATGCGGCTCTCGTTGCCAGTCCGAGCTTCGACCAGAATGCCGGGACGAAAGAGTTCAAGTTAGCCACCAATACGATCAGGGTGATGCTCTCCGGCAGCTACTACGGAGTGTCGGGAACCTACTACTGCACGCCTGCTGCGGATAGTACATGCGCCGCTCGAAAGGCTGCTGAGGGTTTTGAGCTTGGCAGCACGTTGGACGACACCAATGCGTTCACGGCAGGCGGCTGGACGTTCAAGCCCACCAATCCGGAAGCCAGAGTCACAGAGACGCCGGACGCTGCCTACGCCTCTTACGGCTGGTGGATTCACAAGTCAGCGGATGAAAAGACCTACACCGCGAGCGCATTCGTGGACGAAAAAGGGACTGTAGCAGCTGCTGCAGGGATTACCGACTTGCAAGGAACGGCGACATACAGGGGCGGAGCCGCCGGCAAGTACGCTCTCAGCAGTTCGACCGGTGGCACGAACGACGCCGGTCACTTCACCGCGAGGGCCACGCTTCAAGCCGACTTCAATGATGACATGATCACTGGCACCATCGACAACTTCATGGGTGCCGATGGAATGTCGCGAAACTGGTCCGTCGAATTGATGGAGTCTGCTATCGGCGATACCGGGCTGATCAGGCGGTCGGATGACGATAACAGTGATTTGGCGGCCACAGATCCGGGTGCAATGACCAAGTGGACCATCGGTGGGACGGCCGGAAGTGCCTCCGGCCAATGGACCGGAAGTCTCCGGGATAACGGCGACGACGGTGTTCCGAAGGTCGGGACCGGCACGTTCCACTCGACGCACGGTCCGGGCAACAGCATGGTCGGGGCCTTCGGAGTCAACAAGGACGACTGATCTTCAACGAGGGTGGCGGCCCTTTACATGACTCTTTCGGGCCGCCATTCATTTCACACCCCGGGCGTGTCTTCGGACATGTCCGGGTTTTTTGTTTTTGGGTCTGCCTGAGCAGTCTCGGGAGTGCCTTTCAAGGTCGGGACTCAAAACAAACAGGCCTAAATCCGGCGACACTGTTTCGTGATAATGGAATTTCTGCCGGATCATTTCCGAATCATCCCTGTCCTCCGAATCCCCTTGTCCAACTCGAACTTGGGTAATCTCAAGTGGTTGTTATTCCCGAGTCAGCTGTGCGGATTGGCTTGATGCTGCAGGTTGCCACCTGATCCACGGCAAAGTTGCCACCCTGGACCATGCAACCATAGGGAACATGACCACCTCCAGCCTTCAGGTCGGGACGTAGCATATTATTTTCCGCCGTGTACTTGTCGAAAGGTTGGGGTAAGATCATCCGTATGAACCAAAGACCCTTTCCGAAACCCTCACCGACTGATCCGCTCCCGCTGGAAACATGGCTGGACCAGACGGATCGATCTGAAGTCGGCCGTGAGCCGTTCTTTCGGGGGCGGGATGCCGAGTTCGATATCTTTAGCAGGGCGGCCGGCAGCCTCAATGCAGGACGGGTAGGTGGCGGCACGATGGTGTTCCAAGGCGCTCCAGGTGCTGGAAAGTCCGCGTTGTTGGAGGAATGCATGGAAGCTGTTCGTCACCATTCAACGCCAGAGGCGCCCTGGGTGGCGGTTTCCATGAACCCCAATTCCCTGCAGTCTCCCGTCGATGTCATCGAAGCCATGGTTGATGCTGCCAATACGGAATGCGAACGTCTTCGGGAAATGACTCCCGGGACATCTGTCGCCGGGATGTTGGACGATCTTCTTGACCTTGGGAAGAAACTGTACCGGGAACTATCGGAACGCGGGGGCGGGGCGTTCGGAGTGTCTGTTGGCGCGCGCAAGGACGTGGGAGTGACGGCCGGGCGGGTTTTCCGGAATGCCGCGCCGCTTCTGGGGAAATTTCACATCGTGGTATGTGTGGACGAGGCCCAGAACACACCGGTATCCGACACTACCCGGGGGGTAATGGACTGTCTTCATCGGGATCCCCAGGGCATTCCCCTGGTGGCGGCGTTTTTTGGTCTGAGCGACACCCAGAACGTGCTGCGCCGGTGCGGCCTGTCAAGATTCGCCGACGAGCGGGTCGTTAATCTCGAGCCCCTTCCGGATGATGATGCGACCTGCGCCATCCGGAGCGCCTTCGACGCCTATGGATTCACAGGCACTCCGGAAACCCGGGCGGCATGGGTAGACAGTCTGGCAGAACTGTCCCAAGGATGGCCACAGCACATCAACCGGGTAGCTGTGGCTGCAGCGAGGGTAATTTGTGATCACGGCGGATTCCTTGAAGAACATCTGCTGGAGCAGGCGCTGGAACGGGGCAGAGAACGAAAAGATGCCTATTATTCGGACCGTCTTGCTGCCGGTTCCGGCCGGGCCTGGGTCTACAGGAGATTGGCTTTGGCCGCTGAGGAGCACGACGGCAAATTGTCCTACGATGGCATCGAGTCACTCACTGAGAACGCGCGAAGGAAAACAGGGGAAGCCATGGATGATTTTCTGACCAATGCCCTGCATGCCGGTCTGCTGGCCCCTGCCAGGGACATACCCGATCACTACAGAATCCCAATCCCGTCTTTTGGGGACTATTTACGGGCATTGCCGGTGGATTTGCCATCGCAGCCTTGAGTTGGGCGGCATGGCAGTGGGACCCGCTCTGGTGAATTTGGCTGGTGAGTAATTGACTGAGAGAATTGACTTGCATGGGATTGCGGGGGAAGGGAGGAGATCGGCAACGCTTTTCGACTTGGTCATGTTTGCGTTTGACTGGTGGGCTGCTCGTACCGGTCTCCCAACTCTCAAACAGTTGCTCGGTGGAGGTGACGAATGTATGTCATGAGCGCGACTGCGTTGTTGGAGTTTCGGGTTACTCCGATTGCATGATGATGACGGGAAATTGCCTCAATCATTCCAATAAAGAATAAATCTACTGTAACTAGTGTCCGTCAGAAAACCCCGATTTCCGGCAAATTTCCGGCGTGAAATTATCTCGCTGTCAGTCATGCTCGGCACACAAAAAACCCGGACGTATCCGAAGACACGCCCGGGGTATGAAATGAATGGCGGCCCGAAAGAGTCATGTAAAGGGCCGCCACCCTCGTTGAAATGGTTACTCCTTGTTGGCTCCGAACGCGCCGACCATCCTCCCGGCCGTGCCGAACTCGGTGTAGAACGTGCCGGTCGCGATCTTCGGAACGCCGCTGACGTCAGTAGCGGTTGCAGCGGTGTCCTTGAGATCTCCGGACCACATGCCGGAAGCGGCAGCGGCATTTCCGCCGATGGTCCAGACCGTACTTTGATCGCCGGTGTTGACTGTATCGAGACCGGTGCCAGCGGTGTCGGGAACGCCAGTAATGGCCCCTCCGTCGGCGATGGCGGACTTATTCAACTTGACCGACCAATCCCGCGACTCACCGTCCGCACCGATGAACTGGTCGATGGTCCCGGTGATCGTGCCAAGGGCAGTTTCGTTCCCGAAATCGGCCTCAAGCGTCGCCCTCGCGGTGAAGTGGCCGGCGTCGTTCGTGCCGCCGGTGGAACTGGCGAGAGCGTACTTGCCGGCAGCACCGCCCATGTAGGTCGCCGTACCCTGCAATGCCGTGACGCCGCTAGTGGTCGGGGCTGTACCCTTGTCGTCCACGAACGCGCTCGCGGTCAACGTGCCGTTCTCAGCCGTATGGATCCACCAGCCATAGGAGGCGTAATCGGCGTCCGGCACATCCGTGACCCGGGCCTCCGGGTTGCTGGGCCTGAATGTCCATTCAGTGGCGCTTACGGTGAACGAGCCGCGGCTGAGCGTGCCAAGTTCGAAACCCCTTTCGGTCTTCCGAGCGGCGCACGTAGCACTGCCTGGCGTGCAAGTGTAGGTGCCTGACACGCCGTGAAAGGTGCCAGGAACGGAGACTTTCGTCACACCGGACGGGTTCGGACTCGGGAACTTGAACTGCTTCACGCCGGACGTGTGGTCGAAGCTCGCGCCACGGACCTTAGCCCCTGTGTTCTCAGTCGCGGTGATGACCAGCATCCCGGCAGCATTCAGGCCGTACTGATAGCCTTCCGCCGGACTTGTGACGCCAATCTGACCGAACTTGCCGCCCTGCGTTGGCTCGCCGACATTTGAGTAGACGATGGCCTCATAGGTGCCAGAAACGCCCGTCCCGGAGGCCGTGTACTGCTTGCCTTCCCAGCCGTGGTTCGCGGCGACCGACATATCCGTGGCCTTGAGAGCCTGGGTGACGTCGGCGCCGTCACCCTCCGCGGCGTCGTCCATGGTTACGGTGATGTCGGCGTCGTTGGTTCCGCTATATGCGGCGCTCCGCGCACCGTCTCCGGTGGCAAGCAACGGATTGTCACCTATCCCCGCATACAGTTTCGCGGCCGTGGCGGCCATTTCTGCCGCAGCCGCAGCTTCTTCCTTCCTTTGCTGCTCTTGCTCCATTGCCATGCGCTCGACTTCAGCTGCATCGAATATTTTCTGTGCATCTGCAATCCTATCCATCGCAGCGCTGGCAGCGTTCTCATATTTTGCCTTGTCTGCTGCGCTCACATCAGCCGCCGCAGTAATGGCATCGCTCAGCGTCTTATGTGCAGCATTGGCCGCGTCGAGTGCATCCTGGGTGTTCAGGGTTGCGGCCAACGCCGTTGTAAGCGCCTCATGGGCTTCTTCAAGGTCGGCCTTTTGCTCCATCGCCCGCATTTCCATGGCCTTCATTGCGGCCACTTCTTCGGGCGTTGGTCCTTCCGGGGTTGAACTCCCCCCTCCGCAACCGGCGAGGAGCAGTGCCAGCGAAGCCACAAGGACCAGCACGAATTTATCTATTGATTTCATTTCGATGTTTCTCACAAAGTTGTTGAAAGGGTTGAGTCGGGACCTGGCCCCTGTTGCACGCGATAAATGTATTTATCGCGCATAAACCTTCCGTACCCTTCAGACCCGGCAGGGAGAAACACCCACGAAAGAGCTCTTGAAATCTTCAGAAAGGGCTATGTCGGCAACCAAAAGGACGGACACTGACAATACCGACGATCTACGGGTATCCGAGAAAGACCGTCTGGATGAGACAGGGTTCTGCTACCGGGTGGTGCCGGACGGCCTAGTCGCGCCGAACTTGGAGGTTGACGTGTTCGCGGGATGGACAGGCCCTTGGGTGAGGGCGATTCCTTCGGCAGCGGTCTGGTGTTCAGGCTGTGGTGGTGACCGGCACGTCCGGGCAGAAGACGTGTCCGGAGGGTGGATTGGTTTCAGGAACGAATGGCACCGTCACCGGCCACGGTGGGGCCGAAAAAAAGCGACGGTATGCTCAGGCCGGGACCACCTTCACCTCTGGCAGACTTCCATCCCTGCCGAAGGCCACACCAATCAAATGCATCGGTTCTTTCCGGTCCCGGTATTTCTCGGCATAGCCCTTTTCACGGATCTGTTCGATGGCCTGCCGGGCGGAGGCGTCCCGATCGCCCTCCCCGTCGGCCATCTTGAACTCGAACACGAACACCTGGCCGCCGTGGAGCACCACCATGTCCGCCCGGCCCCTGCTCGATGAATCCTCCACCCGGAGGTCCAGGCCGATGGTGCGGAAGCAGGCGTACAGCATCCCGGCGTACCAGGCCTCGTAACGGGCGGGACTGTTGGACCCCTGCCACTGGTAGGGGATTCCGGCGAAGAACGTTCTCAGGCGATCCGTGAATCCGTCGAAGTCGTTGGCGGTCAGTAGACGGGCAAGTTCGTCGCCACGGTCCGCCACCCTGTTCTCCGGCCCGGTGATGTATCCCAGCAGTCCATCGTTGAGACTTTGCCGAACCTCGAAGTTGGGATAGTCCAGGGTGTATAGGGTCCGGGGGCCCCTTCTTTCCTCGTCTGTGATGGTCAGGTACCCGGTCTGGAACAGCAGCGCGTCGATGCCGATATCCCCCACATCGAATTTCGACAACTGTCTGGCTTCCGTGTTCCGGTTCTCCAGTTCCATCGGGCTCACCTCCCGCTCTATCATCATCCGGAACAGGAAGGTCGGAGAGCCGGTCTCGAACCAGTGGGCCTCGAAGTTGCGGGTTTGGAACAGCAGGAGGAGATCGTAGGGGTTGTAGAGCTTCTCGTCCCCGAGCCAGTGATAGCCGTTGTACCACTCCCGGACCTCGTCCCGGTCCAGTCCCGGAAGTTCCGGGGCAAAGACCGTATCCAGATCAGCGTCGGTATAGCCGCAGATGGTGGCGAATTCCGGGTCGAGACTGATATTCCGCAGGTTGTTCAGCCCGGAAAAGAGGCTCACCCGGGAGAACATGCTGACCCCGGTCACGAAGACGAAGCGGACGTCCAGGAAGCTGTCCTTGATGATGCCGTAGAACCCCCGGAGGTAGTTCCGGTTGGCGGTGGCCATTTCCGGATTGTCGATGACGTCCAGAATCGGCTTGTCGTATTCGTCCACCAGCACCACAACCCGTTGACCGGTGGCATGGTGCAGGCGGTACAGAAGCTTCCGGAGCCGCCTGGGTGCCGGGACTGATGATTGTGTCGGCTCAAGACCGGCTTGGAGTTCGGCGATTTCCAACTGATCGACGATGTCACCGTCTATATCTTCCGGCTGATCGTATTTTCCACCAAAGCTCAACCGCACTACCGGATGCCGGGTCGACCAGTCCCAGTGATCATGGATGTGGAGTCCCCGGAACAAGGGCTCGTTGCCCTCGAACAGTTCCCGCAGGGTATCGATCAGGAGGCTCTTGCCGAACCGGCGCGGCCGGGACAGAAAGTAATACCGCCCCTGATTGACAAGTCGCCGGATAAGTGCGGTCTTGTCGACATAGTAGAAATCCTGTTCCCGAATCGTGCGGAAATCCTGGATGCCGATGGGGAGCTGGCGGCGGGTCATTGACCATATTCGGAGGCAGGGTTGTCAGAATCATACCATGACCCCGAGTGGTGCGGTTTGGGTTGATGGGCACCGGGCTTCATAGGTTATTGCATGGGTATTTCTCCCGTTGATCTGAAGGGTGCGCAGGGCTTTGTGCGCGATAAATACATTTATCGCGTGCAACAGGGGCCAGGTCCCGACTCAACCCTTTCAACAACTTTGTGAGAAACATCGAAATGAAATCAATAGATAAATTCGTGCTGGTCCTTGTGGCTTCGCTGGCACTGCTCCTCGCCGGTTGCGGAGGGGGGAGTTCAACCCCGGAAGGACCAACGCCCGAAGAAGTGGCCGCAATGAAGGCCATGGAAATGCGGGCGATGGAGCAAAAGGCCGACCTTGAAGAAGCCCATGAGGCGCTTACAACGGCGTTGGCCGCAACCCTGAACACCCAGGATGCACTCGACGCGGCCAATGCTGCACATAAGACGCTGAGCGATGCCATTACTGCGGCGGCTGATGTGAGCGCAGCAGACAAGGCAAAATATGAGAACGCTGCCAGCGCTGCGATGGATAGGATTGCAGATGCACAGAAAATATTCGATGCAGCTGAAGCCGAGCGCATGGCAATGGAGCAAGAGCAGCAAAGGAAGGAAGAAGCTGCGGCTGCGGCAGAAATGGCCGCCACGGCCGCGAAGCTGTATGCTGGAATTGGTATGGATCCCTTGGCGAGTACGGGAGATGGAACGAGGACCGCCGCAAGCGATGCCGATGGCGTCATCAGCGTGACGATCGGCACGGCCGCCCCCGTCCCACTGGCGGAAGACAAGAAGACGACGGTTGCCGCCAACCATGGTTGGGCAGGAAAGAGGCACACAGCCGAGCCCACCGGTGATGCTGGCACGTACGAGGCGTACGTCTACTCGGATGTTGGTGAGCCGACCGAGGGCGACCCGTTCAACGAGGAGTACACCCTTGATGGTACAACCGGAGAGTTGGGAATCGACACGAGCGACGCAGCAGTCGCGGGAAGAGTTGCCAGTTCAAGCTTCGACCAGAGTGCTGGAAGCAAAGCGTTCAAGTTGCCGACCAACACGGTCAGGGTGATGCTTTCCGGTAGCTATCACGGGGTGTCCGGCACCTACTATTGTACGCCTACCGATGCCAACACCAATTGCTCATCCACCGTAGCCGCCAGTGGCTTCACGCTTGGGGGCGGCACCTGGACGTTCAAGCCCACCACCGCGACGGCCAAGGTCATGAGCGCGGCCGACACAGTCTACGCGTCGTACGGCTGGTGGCTCCACAAGTCCGAGGACGGCTCGACCTATACCGTCAGTGCATTCGTGGCCGAAAGGGGTGACGTTCCAGCCGCCACGGGCATTACGGCCTTGCGGGGAACGGCGACATACAGCGGCGGAGCCGCCGGCAAGTACGCCCTCAGCAGTTCGACCGGTGGCACGAACGATGCCGGTCACTTCACCGCGAGGGCCATGCTTCAAGCCGACTTCAATGCGGACATGATCACTGGAACCATTGATAACTTCATGGGCGCCGATGGAATGTCGCGGGATTGGTCCGTCGAGCTGAAGAAGTCAGGCGTTAGCCCGACTTTCGCGATTCGCCCGGAATCCGGGCTGATTTTGGGGATGATTGAGATGCAATCCCTTGAATTGATTGGCCCGTCCCCCTGAAGTTGCCTTGTAGTGCCGACTTTTGCCTTGATCCGGAGGTGTCCGGCAGAGACCATGGAGGTCATGTTCGTGCGCAGCAAGAGCCGCTGGAAGGACGGGGTGCACCACCGGTACTGGAGCATTGTGGAGAATGCCCGGGTGGGAGGCGGCCGGGTGGTGCAGCGTCAGGTTCTGTATCTCGGCGAGATCAACGGCACCCAGAAGGCGGCGTGGTGCCGCACCATCGATGTGCTGTCCGAGAACCGGGGTCTGCAGCAGATGGCGCTGTTCCCGGAGGACCGGGAAGCGCCGGAGATGTCGTGCGCGGTGGTCCGTGTGGATGTGGGCAGGCTGGAGTTGCACCGTTCGCGCCAGTGGGGGGCGTGCTGGCTGGCCCTGTGGCTGTGGGATTTTCTGGACCTGGACGGGTACTGGGGTGAGCATTTGCCGCCGAGCCGGAAGGGGACGCGGTGGCTGGACATTCTGAAGGTGCAGGTGTGCTACCGTCTGATTGATCCGGGCAGCGAGTGGCGGCTGTACCGGCGCTGGTACGAGGACAGCGCGATGGGTGACCTTCTGGGTCTGGACCGGGTGATTCCGCGGGACACGCTGTACCGGGTCCTGGACCGGCTGGAGGCCCACCGGCGAGGGTTCTTCTCGTATCTGCGGACACGCTGGGGCAGTCTGTTCCAGGCGCGCTTCGAGGTGCTGCTGTACGATCTGACGAGCACGTACTTCGAGAGCGATCCCCCGTTCGAGGACAAGCGCCGGTTCGGCTACAGCCGTGACAAGCGCCCGGACTGCGTGCAGGTGGTGATTGCGCTGATCGTGACGCCGGACGGGTTTCCGCTGGCCTACGAGGTGATGCCGGGGAACACCTCGGACAAGACGACGCTGCTGGAATTCATGGCCAGGATCGAAGATCAGTACGGCCGTTCCGAGCGGGTGTGGATCATGGACCGTGGGATCCCGACGGAGGAATCGCTGGAGGCGATGCGGTCGGACCCTTCCGGGATCCGCTACCTGGTGGGTACGCCGAAGGGGCGGCTGAGCCGGATGGAGCGGTCGTTCCTCGGCCAGCCCTGGCAGGCCGTCCGGGAGAACGTGGAGGTGAAGCTGCACCGGGCGGACGGGGAGCTGTACATCCTGGTTCGCAGCGGGGGCCGGGTCAGCAAGGAGAGGGGCATGCGCCGGCGGCGCCTGAAGAAGCTCTGGGGACGTCTGGGGGAACTGCGGCGCCAGACCAACAGCCGCGACGAGCTGCTGCTGAAGCTCGGTGCGGCGAAGAAGGAGGCCGGCCGGGCCTGGCATCTCGTCGACCTGGAGATCGGGGATGGTGATTCCGGGGTGCCGTTCACCTACCGTCTGCGGCGCGGGAAGCTGCGGCAGACCTTCCACCGGGAAGGGCGCTACCTGCTGCGCTCCAACATGGCCGACGGGAATCCGGCGGAACTGTGGCGTCAATACATGCGGCTCACCGAAATCGAACAGGCATTCAAGGAATTGAAGCATGACCTTGCCATCCGGCCGGTGTTCCATCAGAAGGAGCAACGGATCGAGGCCCATATCTTCCTGTCGTTCATGGCCTACTGCCTCCAGGTCACCCTGAAGAATCTTGCCAGGCCCCATGCCCCCGGCCTGACTCCGCGGGAAATACTGGAAAAGTTCGCCACCATCCGGATGGTGGATGTTCACCTGCCCACTGCCGATGGACATCATCTCATCCTGCCGCGTTACACCCAGCCGGATGGGGACCACAAGCTCCTGCTGCATCAGCTTGGCCTGAAGTTGCCGGAGCAGCCGCCTCCGCGGCTGCGAATCTGATCTGCTACGCCACCGGGCGACAAGGCTCCTGTAGTGCCGACCTTTGGGGGGTCGGTATAATCAATTCAACAGGTTACGTTTCCAAAACCCCCGAATTGCGAAAGTCGGGTTAGCGACGGCGGGGTGATTACCGGCAGCGACGGCACCGGCGATCCGATGGAAACGGTTTGGACCATTGGCGGTACGGCCGCCAGCGCCTCCGGCGCATGGTCTGGAACTCTTCAGGACAACGGCGACGACAGTGTTCCGAAGGTCGGAACCGGCACGTTCCACTCGATGCACGGTCCGGGCAACAGAATGGTCGGTGCCTTCGGAGTCAACAAGGAGTAACCATTTTCAACGAGGGTGGCGGCCCTTTACATGACTCTTTCGGGCCGCCATTCATTTCACACCCCGGGCGTGTCTTCGGACATGTCCGGGTTTTTTGTTTTTGGGTCTGCCTGAGCAGTCTCGGGAGTGCCAGGGAATTCGGCAGGTAGCAGGAAGTTATCCCGGTAACTTGTACAGGATAGACAACCAAGGCATCAAGAGACGGAAACACACCACGAGACTGCTGGTTCGCCAGCAAGACGAACCGGCCGCAGACCGCGCCGAGGCCAGGGGGATTCCCGCGCTCGGCAATACCGCCGAGGACTGCATGGCGGCGAACCCCAAGCTCTCCAATAGGACCGATGAGCTCTACTGCTACGAGGCCGCCGCCGCCGAAAGGGCCCACTCAACTGCATCTGATAGTTTAATCTTCAATTGGCCGACATATAAACTTGCAATCAGCCGCACTCTGAGCTTACATTTGGCCGATGCCGAATCCGGTCTTCTATCCCCGGTCCGTCGAGCGACAGCTTGTCGAAGCGCTCGAAGATTCACCGGTCGTGCTGATTCACGGCCCCCGTCAGTGCGGCAAGACAACGCTCGCTCAGATCACCTGCGCGCCGAACGACCCGACTTGGGGCGCCAATGGACCCGCATGGGGAAACACTCAGGAAGATCGGGACTACGGGTATTTCAGCTTTGACGATCCCGTCACGAGAGATGGCGCCCGGGCGGACCCGACGGGTTTCGTTGCCGACTTGCCTGAGCGGGTTATCCTTGACGAAGTCCAGCGTGTTCCAGAATTGTTTGAGGCGATCAAGATATCCGTGGACCGCCAGCGGACAGCGGGACGTTTCCTGCTTACAGGATCCACGAATGTCTTTCTCGTTCCCCGATTGTCAGAATCGCTGGCGGGACGCATACAAATCGTCCCCTTGCATCCCCTGACACAGTTTGAGCTTACAGGTCGGTCAACCCCATCCCGTCCCGATGCGGACTTCCTCGACACTCTCTTCGGCGACGGCTTCTCAATGTTCCAATGCGAGCGCCTCGGCGCACAGCTGATCGAAAGGATCGTTGCCGGCGGCTATCCTGCGGCATTGATGCGTCCGACCCCGAGGCGTTTGGCAAATTGGTATCGCGACTATGCGGAGGCACTCGTCCAGCGCGACGTGCGAGACATAAGTCGGGTCCGCTCGCTCGACGTCCTGCCCAGGCTCCTGCGTGCCACGGCCGCGCAGACGGCTCAGCTCTTCAACCTCAGCGACCTGGCTTCACCCTTTGAACTCAGTCGGCCTTCGATCGGAGATTACGTTACGCTTCTCGAGAGACTCTTCCTGCTGGAACGGCTCCCGGCCTGGCATGGCAATCGACTGAAGCGGCTCGTCAAGAGTCCGAAGTTGCATCTCACCGACACCGGTCTCGCCGCAGCCTTGCTCGGTACCGACGCGAAGGCGCTCGCGGCAGACAGAAATCTGCTGGGACATTTTCTGGAAACGTTTGTGTATCAAGAATTGCGAAGGCAAGCCAGTTGGCACGATACACCGACCCAGTTCTTCCATTTCCGGGACAAGGACGGCGTCGAGACAGATATTGTCATCGAGCAGGCGTCTGGAGCTGTCGTCGGCGTGGAAGTCAAGGCGGCGGCCACAGTGACTTCGGCTGATTTTCGTGGGCTGCGCAAACTCGAAAAGACAGTCGGCGATCGCTTCGTACGCGGCATAGTGCTCTATGACGGTGAAACCAGCATCCCCTTTGGCGATCGCTTTCATGCAGTTCCAATGTCCCGATTGTGGAGAGTGCCGTAAGCGCTACTGACCGACTATACGAGGACGAGTCGGAAAAGGGGAGTCAGACCAACTGCCACAACATCCTTGTACCAGCCGAATTCTCCGTTTCTCCCGGCGCCTGTTCAGGCAGTATCAGAATGAAAAAACCCGGACATATCCGAAGACACGCCCGGGGTGTGAAATGAATGGCGGCCCGAAAGAGTCATGTAAAGGGCCGCCACCCTCGTTGATATGGTTACTCCTTGTTGACTCCGAACGCACCGACCATTTTGCCGCCCGTGCTGTACTCGGTGTAGAAGGTTCCGGTCCCGACCTTCGGAACGCCGTCATCGCCGTTGTCCTGAAGACTTCCGGACCATTCGCCGGAGGCGCTGGCGGCCGTGCCACCGATGGTCCAGGCCGTATCGTTATCAGCAGCCCGGGTAATTCCTCCGGTATCCGCGATCGCTGCTTCCTTCAACTCGACAGACCAGTCGCGCGACATTCCATCGGCACCCATGAAGTTGTCGACGGTGCCCGTGATCGAGTTGTCACTGAAGTCGGCCTCAAGCGTAGCCCTCGCGGTGAAGTGGCCGGCGTCGTTCGTGCCACCGGTCGAACTGCTGAGAGCGTACTTGCCGGCGGCTCCGCCCCTGTATGTCGCCGTTCCCTGCAAGGCAGTGAGGCCAGCGGCATCCGGGACATTCCCTCTGTCGTCCACAAATGCGCTCGCGGTAAAGGTGCTGCCGTCCTCGGACTTGTGAATCCACCAGCCGTAGGAGGCGTAGATGGCGTCCGGCGCGCTCATGACCCTCGCGTTCGGATCAGTGGGCTTGAACGTCCAACCGCCTGCCGTAAACGTGTTATCGGAGTCCAATGTGCTGCCAAGCTCAAAGCCCTGGGCAGCCTTTCGAGCGGCGCATGTGCTGTCCGTAGCAGGCGTGCAGTAGTAGGTGCCCGACACTCCGTAGTAACTGCCGGTAATCACCACACGCTGCAGGTTGGCCCCCTTCTCGAACTCTTTCGTCCCGGCACCCTGGTCGAAGCTCGGGCTGTCAACGTGAGCCGCATAGTCTGTGAGGCCCGAAAGGACCCCTGTTTCACCGGACTCGCCGTTAAGATCCCCGACTGCGGGCAATGCAGTAGCACCGGAATTGAACTTGGCCCCCATCGTAGGCTCGCCGACGTTCGAGTAAACCATCGCCTCGTACATGCCATCGTCATCAGGCTCGGCCGTATACCGTTTGCCTGTCCAGCCGTGGTGGGCGGCAACTGTTGCATCCTTGTCTTCCGACAGAGCGACGGGTGTTTCGGTGCCGATGCCCACCATGATGCGTGTATCGACGGCGACGCCGCTTTCGGGAACGTTAACGTTGTTGTATGCGGCGCCACGTTCACCGGCGGCGGCTAGAGCGGTACCGGCGGCCGTATTATTTGCTACGTCGCCATTCTGCGCAGCGATCCCCTTGTACAGTTTCGCGGCCGTGGCGGCCATGGCTGCTGCGGCTGCCTCGTCAGCTTTAGTCTGCATCGCCATCAAGGCTGCTTTGGCGTTCGTCACGGCAGTCTGAGCCGTGCTCACCGTAGCCTGATATCCACCCTTTACCGCGTCACTGACATCAGCGGCGGCGCTCAAGGCTGCTTGAAGTTCGCGGATGGCAGTCTCGACGGCAGCAATCTGGGCTTGGGTGGGCTCGGACCCGGAAAGGCCGTTCAGTGCGGTGCCTACTTTCCCGGAGGCGGTCATGAGCGCCGCCGTCTGCATTTGCGCCCGATCCTCTGCCGTCGGTCCAGGAGGTTCGGCAGGAGTTGAACTTCCCCCTCCGCAACCGGCGAGGAGCAGTGCCAGCGAAGCCACAAGGACCAGCACGAATTTATCTATTGATTTCATTTCGATGTTTCTCACAAAGTTGTTGAAAGGGTTGAGTCGGGACCTGGCCCCTGTTGCACGCGATAAATGTATTTATCAGGCACAAAGAATATATTCCCACGCCTGTACAGTCAAGGGCTTGGAGCGCAATTCGCAGGGTAATTCTTTTCTGCAGAGTTTTTTCTTCCGGTCAAAGGACTTACCCCAAACACTGGACTTTTCCCCCGGGTACTGGTATAAATCCCGTCACAAGACCATCAGACGGACATACGCAAGGTGGACCTTTCAGAGGTGTCGGTAGACATCGTGCCGGCAACAGATGAACCCCGGTTCCGGGACCTGATGCAGGCGCATCACTATCTCGGCTCGGTGCCGGCGCGGGGCGAGACGCTGCGCTATGTGGCCCATCACCGGGGGCGCTGGCTGGCACTGGCCATGTTTTCGGCATCGGCGCTGAAATGCGGCGCCCGGGACCGGTGGATCGGCTGGGAGTACGGCATCCGGTTCGGCCGCCTGCACCTGATCACCAACAACTCGCGCTTCCTGATCCTGCCCGGCGCACCGCGCAACCTCGGCTCGCGCGTGCTTTCCCTGTGCACCCGCCGCCTCGCCCGCGACTGGCCGCTCCGCTTCGGTCACGGCCTCCTGCTGGTGGAGACCTTCGTCGACCCCGCCCGCTTCCACGGCACCGTCTACCGCGCCGCCAACTGGATCGAGGTCGGGCATACCCGGGGCTTCGGCCGCGAGGGCCCGGGCTACAGCGAACACGCAAAGCCCAAGCTCGTCTTCGTCCATCCCCTGTCGCGCGCCGCCCGCGCCCGCCTCCGGGACCCCTGCCTCGACACCACACTGCAACATGGAGTACCCAGGATGACTCTCACCGCCGAACAGATGCGATCCCTGCCCGACTTCTTCCGCGACATCGACGATCCCCGACGCCGCCAGGGCCGCCGCCACGCCCTGTCCACCATGCTGGCATTGGCAGCAGCGGCCACGCTCTGCGGCATGCGCGGCTACAAGGCCATGAGCGAATGGATCGACGACCTCAGCCCCAGGGTCCTGGAACGTTTCCGCGTACGCCGTTCCAGGAGCGGACACCAGGTGCCCAGCCTGTCCGCCATCCGCAGCGTCCTCATCCGCATCGACCCGGACCAGTTCGATGCCGCCCTGCGGGCGTGGCACCAGGTCCATGGCCCAAAGGACACCGCCATTGCCGTCGACGGCAAGACCATCCGGGGCGCCATCGATGACCAGGGCAACCGGCCCCATGTGCTCGGCGCCGTCGGCCACCACACCGGAATCCCCTGGAGTCAAAAAAAGTCGGCCTGAAACCGGGGGCCGATGACGAAACCAAACGCACCAACGAGATCGGCATCGTCATCCCGCTGCTCGACACCCTCTCCGACATCGAAGGATGCACCATCACCACCGATGCCATGCTCACCCAACGCAAGCTCGCCGACTATCTCCACGGACGCCGCGCCCACTACCTCTTCACCGTCAAGGGCAACCAGAAAAACCTGCTCGCCGATATCCGACTGCTCCTCGACCGCCACATCCAGCGCCGTCCGCCGGACTTCACCGACCAGGCCCCCAAACCCGTCCATGGCCGCCGGGAGCGCCGTTCCGTCTGGGTCTCGGACAAGCTCAACCACTACCTCCAGTTCCCCAACGTCGGACAGGTCTTCGCCGTGATGCGTGAAACCACCGAAACCGCAACCGGCAGGAAACGCCGTGAGATCGCCTACGGAATCACCAGCCTGACCCCAAATGACGCCTCCCCCGAGCGAATCCTCTCCCTCAACCGCGGGCACTGGTCCGTCGAGGCCATGCATCATGTCCTCGACTGGACCTTCGACGAGGACCGCAGCCGAATCCGGGCCGGACACGGTCCCCAGAACATGTCCCGCCTCAGGCGATTCGCCATCGGCATCATACAGAGCCGGGGCCTCGCCGTCGCCGAAACCATGCGCCACCTCGCCAGGAATCCCCGACGCATGCTCGACTTCCTCAAGATGACCGACAACGCCAGGCCATACCCGGCTACCGGCTGAGCATCCCTCCAGGCCCCGAATCCTCAGCCCCTCAACACACAGGGGCGGGAACAGTCATGCCTCAACGGAACGGAAATCCACCTCCGGGAACATCAACCTGCCCGGTGTAACCACCATGGCGGCCAATTCAGTCCAAAGTGGCCAAAATAATCCGTGATAAATCCCAAGCACGGCAGTAACGATCTCTTCGGGCGAATCAGAACAAATTTGCCTTGGCGCAATTCGAAGATTTGTGGATTTCATTGACGCTTCCCGAGGTTATTCTACCATAAAAATGCGGCCCGGGGACTCTCACCCAAAACCCATACCCCGAGGCGGGGATCGGGGCGGTAAATGACCCTTCAGGGGCGATCCTCCCGGATTTTCAGGGCTTTACGAGCGCCAATCGCCCCGATCCGGGAGGGACAATACCCTCACCGTCATCCCTGAAAATAGCCTTGCCCAAGGTATGTCAACAGTTTGTCCGTGGCACGGCGCACAAACAGAATCTCGCTCATGATGGGGGACCAGAAAGGCCGGAGGGCTTCCGTTTGGCCCATTTGATGCAATTCCTTGAAACACCGGTCTGCAAACAGGTCGAACTCACGATGGTAAAGGGGGTAATCTCGTTCAAGGCTCACGGCATTGATTCCGGATATCTCGGACAGGCCCTTGCGGGTGTATTGGTCATAGGGCGCCACGACCTCCGGGTACAGGGCAAAGGCGAATTTGGACAGAATGCTGGTTGCCCTGGCCGGATAACCGCAAAATCCACCCCGTTTGTTTTCCTCTTCATGGATGACCGCGGACAGATCGTCTTCATTCTGCTCAAGTCTGGATCGGAGATCTTCAAGGCAGCCCGCCAGTTTCCCCGCCCGGATATTGGTCCGCAAATTCCATTCCATCTTCCAGCGGCTGACGGTTTTCTCGTCGAGCGGCCTTGCGGACCGGATCTTTTTCACGGAATCCTGTTCGCCTGTTTCCCACCTGAGAATTGCATCGGGTGCGGCAATCCGGAGCAGATCGGGGATGGAGTGTTCGTTGCTCATAACCGGGAAAATCTCGGTTGGTGGCCAGGGTGACGGAAAATGAAGGGAGCCGATATAAATAAGGCAAAGCCCCCGATATCGGTCGGGGGCCTGGAAATGCCGGTGGATGACCTTGGGACACCGAGCCCGCACGAAGGGTCGCCTTGCTGCGAAATGAAATTCGACCGCTTCTCGATTTGCTGCAGGGCAATGTTAGCATTCGGGACGCATAAAGCAACCGGACCTTTGGCCCAGGCAATCCAGCATGTCCCGCATCTTCGGGCTCGACATCGGCACAACCTCGATCGGCTTTGCCGTGATCGACCACGACGCGGAATCCGAAAAAGGAGAGATCCTGCGCCTGGGAGTCCGAATCTTCCCGGAGCCGCGCGACCCCCAGGGCACGCCATTGAACCAGGAACGGCGGCAGGCCAGGCTCCGCCGCCGCCAGCTGCGGCGCAGGCGCGAACGGCGCTGTCATGTCAGTATCACGCTGTTCCAGGCCGGATTGCTGCCCCCCCGGCATTCCCCCGAGTGGGATGCGCTGATGAAAACCGATCCCCACGCGCTCCGCAGACGGGCTTTCGAGGGGGAATCCCTGGGTCCGCATGAAATCGGACGGGCCATCTATCATCTCGCGCAACGCCGGCATTACACGGGATATGATCCGGACGGGAGTGCGGCTGGCCCGGAGAACCCTGCCCTCGGCGGGGGCGGCCGGAAAGCGGCAGCCGCGAGAATGGAAACCGCCCGTACACTGAAACGCGAGGAAAAGACCCTGGGCGCCTGGATTGCGGACCATGGACCGCATGAGCGCAAGCGGGGCATACTGGCGACAAGGGAAATCGTCAGGGAAGAGTTCGATCGAATCTGGCTGCCCCTGGTTCCGGAAACGAGCCGAAACGCCGTGAGGGATGCCATCTTCTTCCAGAGGCCCATCTTCTGGCGCCTGAAAACCCTCGGGGAATGCCCGTTAATCCCCGGCGCACCGCTCTGCCCGAAAGGTTCCTGGCTGTCGCAGCAAAAGCGCATGCTCGAGACACTCAACAGTCTCTCGCTTGTCGGAGAAAGCGAGCGATATCTCTATACAGAGGAACGCCAGGCGATACTGGCAAGGCTGCAGCAAAAATCCTCGATGACATGGCACGGTGTCCGGCGGGCGCTGGCACCACTGTACCGGACACGCGGCGAGGCGGGCAGGGAGAAGTCCCTGAGATTCAGCCTGGAAGAAGGGGGGGAGAAGAATCTGCCCGGAAATGCCGTCGAGACGAAACTGGCGGAAATCTTCGGCAGGGACTGGCAGGATCACCCGCACAAGCAGGAAATCCGCGATTCGGTCCCCCTTTGCCTGTGGCAGGCGGATTATGAACTGGTCGGCGACCAGCGCATTGTCATACTTCCCGCGGCCGAACGGACAGCCCGCAGGGCGGATGTCATCCGTGAACTTGCAGCAAGGTACGGGCTGCCGGATGACCAGGCGGGAGTGCTGGAAACCCTGAAATCACCGCCTGGCTGGGAATCCTATTCCGACGAGGCCCTCCGGGAAATCCTGCCGCATCTCGAAGCCGGAGAAATATTCGGGGAAATCGTCAGCAGCCCGGAATGGGAGGAGTGGCGCAATGCGGCATTTCCCGGCAGAACGCGTCCGGCCGACAAGGCACCGGACAGGCTCCCCAGTCCCGCCGACCCGGAAGAAAGCAAACGTATCTGCGGCTTGCGCAATCCCACGGCCGCGCGTACCCACAACGAACTCCGCAAGGTGATGAACAACCTGATCGGCATGTTCGGCAAGCCGGACCTGATCCGCATCAGTGTCGCGCGGGATGTGGGCCGCTCGAAGCGCCAGCGCGAGGAAAGGCGGGCCGTCATCATGCGACAGGACCGCCTCAGGCAGGCTGTGCGGGACAGCCTCCGAAGAAATGGCATGCCGGAACCATCCCGGCCGGATGTGGAAAAATGGCTTCTCTGGGAGGAATGCGGGCGCGTGTGCCCGTACACTGGAGATACGATTTCGTTCGACGACCTGTTCCGAACCGGGAAGTTCGTGGTGGAGCCTGTCTGGCCGCTTGCCCGTTCTCTGGACGACAGCTACAGGAACAGAACCCTCTGCCGCAAGGATGTAAGCACCCGGAAGGGAAACCGGACGCCATACGAACTCTTCCAAGGTAATCCCGGACAATGGGCGGCCATCGTGGACCGGATTTCCGGAATAAAGGCCACAAGGGACGGAACCCGCATGCCTGTCGGCAAGGCCAGGAGGTTCCTTTCGGCGTCCATTTCGGACGATTTCACCTCAGGGCAATTCAACGACACCAGCCAGACCGCCCGGGAGTTCGTGGCCTGGCTGGAGAAACTGCGGCCGAACCGTTTTCCGGGGTTGCCTGTAAGGGTTCATGCCGTATCGGTGCAGTTTGCGGCGCAAATACGAAGATTGTGGGGCCTGAACAACATTCTGGGCCAGGGTAGCGAAAAGACCCGCGCCGATCACCGGCACCATGCGGTCGATGCGCTGGCCGTCGCCTGCTGTCAACCGGGCATGCCGCAATACCTCTCGCAATTCTGGCAGGAAAAATGCGATCCCGGCGCCCGGCGGCATCGCCTTCCCCTACCCTGGAAATCGATCCGGTCCGACGCCGAAAGGACCGTGAAAGACATCACCGTATCCCATCGGGTCCGCAGGAAGGTCTCCGGCCCCCTCCACAAGGAGACGGTGTACGGCGATACCGGCAGGGCCATCGGAGACGGGAGCGGGACCGACATCCGGTATTTCGTCAGGCGCATACCGGTGGAGAAGCTCAGGAATTCGGATTCCGAACGGCTGAACGGTTTCCGGATCATGGACATCGTGGACAGCAGGGTGCGTGACCTCGTCCGTACATGGGTCGGGAATCATGGCGGCGACCCAAGGACCGCTTTCACGAGCGGATACCCCACCCACGGAAAAGGCGGCCCCGAGATCAGGAAAGTGCGGCTGCATGTAAAGCAGCAGGGAAATCTGATGGCAAGAGCCTCAACCGGTTACGCCGAAATGGGCAACAACCACCATATCGCAATCTATCGATTGCCGAACGGCAAGGCGGAATTCGAGGTCGTGAGTCTGCTGGAAGCGTCACGGCGGCTCAACAAGGGCAAGCCGGCGGTCAACCGCCGTGACGGTGACCAGGAGGAATTCATCATGTCCCTGTCGATCAATGACGCCCTGGTTTTTTCCGCAACCGAAGACAACAGTATCTGGATTGTCAAGAAGATTTCATCGAACGGTCAGATCTATCTTCGGCTGCATACTGATGCGAACAAGATGGGAAGATTCTGGGCGCCCTCGGCTCGGACATTCGCCAAAAAGGGCGCGAAGAAGATCTCGGTTGACCCGATCGGCCGCATCCGTCCTGCAAATGACTGAAATGACCGATTCTTCACCACCCCGCAATGACTGCAGTAACGATGGGTGTGGAATCAGCAATCCGGAATCCCGGCCCCGACCGGGTATCGCCGGCTTGCAGTCGGCGGTTTCAGCCTGCCGACCAGGCTTTGACCGATTTCCCTTCAGTCAAAGCCCAAATGGATTCAAATGCAGCGAATCGAGAAACGGTCGCAATCCGTAGCGTGAAAGAGTCATGATGCTTGCCGAACCATATCACATTCAGGACCCAGGTCAGCAACATGACTTTCTATCGGCTGAAACGACAAGGCGGAAAACCACCTGGAAACGATCCCTTCGTTCAGGCCGGAGCATGGCTTGCAGCAAACGCGATACCGAACAACAGGCGCGTTCGTATTTATCCTGAAGCCACCCCCACTGGAGATCTCCAGGAATTCTCGTAAACCAAGAGGCAGGCTATGTCGGTGAAACCGCCCGATTCCCTGAATTGCGGATCGTGCGCAGCAATCGATACGGCCTTTCGGAAGTACCGCATGTAGAGCAGGAATTACGGGCTTCGTATTTTAGGTCCGATCCGTTGTCTTGACCGGAAGATTCAGATATATCCGGAAAGATCCAGAATCATCTCGTGGATGGTATTTCCGATGACAGGGAGATTGGACCGGTTGACTTCATGGCTGTCATTAAAATCATCTGCAATGCCGTTCATAGTCACCTTTCTCCAAACCCTTTATTGTAATCAGCCTTCCCGGCAGCTTTCGGCCCTTACGGTTTGAATCGTATCCGTGTTCCTTCAGGATCGAAAGCGGCCCTGAGACTCGCCGCGCCGACATGACGATTCCCCGCAATGCCGATTTCGACGCGCTGCCCATCAGCTTCGTCAATACATTCAGCATCCATCATGGCCAGGGCCACGGGCCGGCCGATCCGGTAGCCGAACGCGGCCGACGTGGTGTTGCCGACAATCCGGTCTTCACGATAGACCGGCTCCCCGCCGAGGGGAACAGCCTCCGCATCATCGAGAATGATGGAGACGATCCGCTGCCCGGGCGCCCGGTTCCTGAAATCTTCCAGGGCGGGTCGGCCGATGAATTCCTTTTCCCACCGGATCGCAAACCCGAGCCCTGCCTGGAGCGGATTGACGTCGGTGTCCAGGTCGTGGCCGTGGGCCAGAAAACGCTTCTCGATCCGCATCGAGGTCTGCGCGAACAGCCCGCCCGGCCGCGCGCCGGCCCCGTGCAGCGCATCGTAAACGGCACCGGCATGCCGGGCGGGACAGGTAATCTCCCAGCCGGCCTCGCCCACATAGGAAAGACGCGCCGCGCGCACCGCGACTCCGGAAATGCGGGTCTCACAGTGACGGAAGTATCCGAGTTGATCGAGTTCCGCGGCGCCCGCCAACTCGACGATGCGCGCAGCATCCGGCCCGGCGAGGGCGAGCACGGCATGGGCCTCCGTCTCGTCGGCGAGGGCCACGTCCTCGGCGCTTGAGAGGTGGCGTCTCAGCCATGCCAGGTCCCGCCTGACCGCGGAAGTGCCGACGTACAGACGATAGTGGTTCTCGTCGAGCCGCATCGCGACCAGATCGCTCTCGATGCCGCCGCGATCGTTCAGCATCAGCGTGAAGGCGACTCCGCCCGGGGGAAGCGACATGTCGTTGGTGCAGACCCGGCCCAGAAAGGCTTCCGCCTGCCGGCCGGTGACGCTGATCTTGCCGAGCGAGGACTGGTCGAACACCGCGGCCTGTTCGTGCGCCCGCCTGACCTCCCGGCCCACCCGGTCGAACCAGGCGGGCCTGGCAAAGGTCAGTACCGGCTCCTCCTTCCTGCCGAAATAGAGCGGCCGCTCGAATCCGTAGACCTGGCCGAAATGCGCGCCTTCGGCCCGCCAGCGTTCGTCGAGCGGCAACCGGCGCAGGTTCCGCGCCGTACGCCATTGGCGGCCGGGATAGGTGATCTCGTAATGCTTGCCGAGCACTTCCGGCACCCGTTCGGCCAGGGCGGCGGCGGAATTGAAACAGGACGGGAACCGTTTCGGGTCCGCCTCGTGGAGGTCCATCGGCGAATGGCCGTGAACGATGCAATGGGCCAGGGCCATGCCTGCGCCGCCGCCGGTCGCCACCCCCACCGAGTTCATGCCGCAGCCGAGGAAGAGTCCCCGCGTCTCCGCGGCCTCCCCGAGCAGGAACGAGCCGTCTGGCGTGAAACTTTCCGGCCCGTTGAGCAGCATTTTCACCTCGGCGTGTTCAAGCACGGGGAGTCTGTGCAGGGCGTTCAGCATCATCGGCTCGAAATGGTCCCAGTCTTCCGGCAGCAGCCTGAAGGCGAAGTCGTCGCCGAGCCGGTCCGGATCGATCGGCTTGCCGGACGGCTCGAAGCAGCCGATGAGCAGGCCGCCGGAATCGTCCCGGATATAGAGGTGGCTGTCGTGGTCCGACAGCGTCGGCATGTTGCCCTCGATGCCGTCGACGGGCCGCGTCAGCAGGTAGAAATGCTCGCATGGCCAGACCGGAACCCCGACATCGGCCATGGCGGCCACATCCCGGCTCCAGAGCCCGGTGCAGAGCGCGACCGCGTCGCACCGCACCGTGCCTTCCTGCGTCTCGACGCCGACGACGCGTCCGGCCCCGGTCAGGATGCCGTCGACACCGACCCCCTCGAAAATTCCCGCGCCCCGGGTCCTTGCGCCCTTGGCCAGGGCGGCGCAAAGATCGGACGGGCTGACCCGGCCGTCGTCGGGTGACCAGACCGCACCAAGGACGTCCGACACGTTCATGAGCGGCCAGCGCTCCTTCGCCTCCCCGACCGGAATGGAGCGCGCGCGGACACCGAAGACATGGGCCAGGGCCTCCTGCCGCCTGATATGGGTGAGCCGGTCCCCACTGGCGGCGATGGACAGCGAACCCTCGTTGATCCAGCCCGTCGCCTGGCCGGTCTCTGCTTCCAGCCCGGTATACAGGGAGATGGAATAGCGGATGAGATCGGTGAGGTTGCGGCTCGAGCGAAGGGCCCGCACCTGGGCGGCGGAATGCCACGTGGTGCCGGAAGTCAGCTGGTTGCGCTCCACCAGGATGGCGTCGGAGACGCCGAGACCGGCGAGGTGGTACAGGGTGGAGCACCCCATGACCCCGCCGCCGACAACGACAACGGAGGCATGGGACGGCAAGGATGCTTCGGATATTGTTGGCACTGGATTGAAGGGCAAGCCTTTAGACCTTTTCGTTCAGTCGGAGGAACGGTCAGGCTGTCCGGCGGCGGCTCCGCAGTGACCGTACGGGGCACCCTGCGCCGGCTTCGCGACGGGCGGCAGCCCGAAGACGGACAGGGCGGTCATGTCGCGTTCACTGCGAAGCGGCTTTCCAGGCGGCGCGTCCAGTAGGCGATCGGGTAGCTGTAGATGAAAAACCAGGTCATCAGCCACAGGTACATGGGTATCAGGTACTCGCTGCGCCCTTCCGCCGCCAGGGCATTCTGCGTCAGGGTCATGCCGTCATTGACGCCGAGAATGGAAATCAGCGGGGTGGACATGGTGAGAATACAGTACCAGTTCATCCACGGGGGAATCATGCGCTTGACGCACTGCGGCAGGATGATCTGCCACAGGGTCTGGGCGCGGGTGAAGGCCAGACTCTGGGCCGACTCCCACTGGCCCGTGGGAATGGAGGAAATCGCTCCCCGGACAATCTCCGACACGTTGGCCATGATGGGCAGGGACAGGGCGAAGGTCGCCTTGGTCCAGCCCGGTATGTCGATCCTCTGGTCGCCGATCTTGACCGAGAACGGCAGAAGCAGCATGAAATAGAACAGAAGGACCAGCCACGGGGAATTGCGGAACAGCTGGGTGACCGCCCAGGCGCATTTACGGATCACCGGGACCGGGGAAACCTGGGCGATGCCGAGCCAGAGCCCCATGAAGGTGCCGAGCCCCATGGAGATGAAGCTGACCGCAATGTTCAGCACGAACCCGCCGAACTCGCCCGGCGGCCCCATGAACATGAGGGGAGTCCACTTTATCAGGGTCTCGAGAACCGTCTGGTCGGGGTCGCCCTGAACCTGGGCCATGACCGTGTCCACGAGGAGCCACGCGGCAAGCGGCACGAACAGCAACAGGGCGATCCGGCGGTGCAGGGTTGAAGACAGCACGTCGGCGGCCTGCGGGCGGGCGCCGCTCCCGGGCACGAAGGGCATCATCACCGGCAGGTCGGTCCGCCCGCCGTACAGGCCGAATCCGGCGGGTGCTCTCCGTCCTCGCGCGCCGCTCATTGCCCGTACCCCGGGATCCTGATCGACGTCTCCCACCTGTGCATCAGCCAGACCAGGAATCCGACCAGCATGATGTAGACGATCCACACGACGTTCATCATTTCGAAGACGTTGTATTCGTCCGACCAGATCTGGTTCGACACGTAGAGCGTTTCCGGGACGGCGATGGCATAGGCCACCGTGGTCGTCTTCAGGAGGTTGATCAGGTTGTTGTTGAGCGCGGGCAGGCACACCCGGAACGCCAGCGGCAGGGTAACGTAGCGGTAGACCTGCAGGCGCCTGTAGCCGAGCGCTTCGGCCGCCTCGACGGTCGATCGCGGAACCGCCTCGACGCCAGCGCGGAAGATCTCCACGTTGAAGGCGCCGGCGAAAAAGGACAGCGAAACCACGGCCCAGCCGTAGCTGCCGAGTACGCCGCCCCTGACATCGAAGAAGCCGGACAGCGCCGCGTCGACGGCGAAATAGAAGAAATAGAGCTGGATCAGGGGGGGCGTGTTGCGGAAGAACTGGATATAGCCCTGCATGACCCGGCGTATCCAGACCAGCCGCGACATCTGCAGCCAGGCCCCGGTGATCCCGATGACGATGCTGAGGACGATGGAGACGAACGAAAGATGGATCGTCGTCCAGATTCCCTTCAGGAACCGGTCCCGGTCCCACTCGTCGAAGAAGATCGTCAGCTTGATGCCATGGACATCATAGAGCCAGCGGAACCATTCCCATACCGACTCCATTCCTTACCCGCCCGCGCTCGCTGGACCGGCGGTCACAGCGACAGGGCTTCCGGCCGGTCGGGGCCTCCATGACCGGCCGGAATCTCCCATGCCTACTCGCCCGGGTCGTACACGTCGTTGCAGACCATGTCGCCTGCCAGGCATTTCTCGCGCATGTCGGCCAGCCACTGGGTCGCCGGGATGCCCCACTTGCTCTCCAGTTCGATCAGCAGGCCGGACTTGTGCCAGTCGATGATCGCTTGAGAGAGCAACTTTCCGAGCCGGCTGTCCATGTCATCGAGGCGCACCGCGGCGCCCCACGGCACATCATCCACGGTGGGCGTGGCGATATTGTAGTCCGCCCATTTCTCCGGTGTATTCACCTTGCGGGGAATGAACGCGCTGTCGTCGTAGATCCAGCCGACGCACCGGCCGTCCAGGAGCGCCTTCTCGACCTCGGCCACGCCCTTGAAGGCGACGACCTCGGCTCCGTTCTTGAGGCCGTGATCCTTGTTGTACCATGCCCCCTGGATACCGCAGATCGTCTTGCCCTCGAGCGAAGCCCAGCCGTCAATGCCCGAATCCTTGTGCGCGAGCACCGCGACGCCGGACGAGTAGTAGTCGGGCTGGACGATGCCGACGACCTTGCGCCGGTCCGGCTTGTTGGACATCGTCGCGATGAACATGTCGGTCTTGCCCTGTTCGAGGAACTGCATGCGGTTCGAGGCGACCACGACGACCTTCTCGACCTCTATGGCCTTGCCCGCCTCCTCGCTCAGGCGCTTCGCGAAGTCCGCGATCATGTCGTGCTCCATGCCGACCAGGTTGCCGTCGGCGTCACGCATGCCCCACGGGGCATAGTCGGCCTTGACCCCGACCACGACCTTACCGCGTGCGATGATCTCGTCGAGCGTGTCGGCCTGGGCGGGGATCGCCATTCCGGCGAACGGCACCGCCGCGACCGCGCAACCCGCGACCAGCTTATTCAGTTTATTGAATTTCGAACTCTTGAACATTGGAAGTCCTCCTACGGTTGGTGGATGTTATGTCACAGGCTGTCCTGGGAACAATATTCCCCGATCCTGTGACTGGTGGATTCGACGGCCGCAATGCGCCGGCTGACGCCTTCCCCGCCCCTGGCGGTGGCGATGCCGATCAGGGACTCGATCAGCACCAGCGTTGCAGTATGGGACGGAAAGAACTGGGGCGATTCGGTCGGAACGGTGAAGGAGACGGCACAGTGGGCGTGCAACGGCGAGATGATCTCGTCGGTAATGCCGATCACCCCGACCCCCGCTTCTTGCAGGTTCTGTGCCGCATCGATCGACCACCGGGCATAGGGGGCCTTTGCGATCACGACGGCCGCGTCGCTTTCGTTCACGTTCACCAGCGCTGCAGCGATCGTTCCATGCTCGATCCCCAGCACCCACCAGTTGTCGAATGCCAGGGAAGCCATGTAGTCCATGTAGTCGACGTACGGCCTCGAACTCATGCTGCCGACCAGGACGACCCGGCGGGCGGCGGTCAGCCTGGCGACGGCAGACTCCAGTTGCTCCAGGTTCAGGGAGTTGAGGAAGGCGTTGATGTTCTCGACCGCTGCCATCCCCTGGCGGAAGACGAACTCGCTGTGTCCCGGTTCGGCCGAATCGCTCTTCTGGAGGGTTTCCGCGCGTTCGGAAAAGCGCAGCCGCCGCATCTTGATCTGAGTCCGGCAGGATTCGCGCAAATCCTCGTAGCCTTCGTATCCCAGGGTGGCGGCGAGCCTTGAAAGGGTCGGCGGCGTGAGATCCGCCATGCCGGCAAGGTATCTCAGCGACCGGGTGGCGACCTCGTCGGGATGCTTGGCGACGAATGCCGCGGCACGGCGGAGCTGGGGGCTCAGGCTGTCATACCGGGCCGAAATCCGCTCGTTGAGTGCTGTTTCTTCTGCCCGCATCGAATGCCCGCTGGCCCGGAACCCGTCTTGGTTTGTTACATTTATAACAGTGATACATCATGATTGCAACATACGTTACAATCACGTTCCGGAACTGCGGACAGGTGGACTAATCGTAACCATGACCTCGTCGGCGAGGATCATCGTCATTGGAGGCGGCATCGTCGGCGTGTCGATCCTGTACCACCTGGCCAAGGCCGGGGAGAAGGACTGTCTCCTGCTGGAACGGCACGATCTGACGGCGGGCGCGACATGGCATGCCGCGGGCAACGTGCATACCCAGTCGGCGAACGCCAACCTGTCGGTCCTGCAGGCCTATTCCGTGAGGCTCTATGACGGCCTGGAGGAAGAAGTCGGCCAGCCGGTCAATTCCCACGTGGTCGGCGGATTCTTCCTTGCCCAGACCCGGGAGCGGATGGTGGAGTTCCGGCACCTTGCCGGCAGATTCCGGAGCCTCGGGATCGAATACGAACTGGTGACTCCGGCCGAGATCCGGTCACGCCACCCTCTCGTCAACGTCTCGGATCTTGAGGGCGGCGCATGGGACCCGGACGAAGGTTACGTGGACCCCTACTCGGTGACCATGGGCCTTGCGGCCGGCGCGCGCAGGCTCGGCGCCAGGATCAGGCGCAACACGCAGGTGGAGAGCATTGACCGCCTGCCCTCCGGACACTGGCGTCTCACCGCCGGCGACGAGACGTTCGAGTGCGAGACCGTGGTCAATTGCGCCGGCTACTGGGCCCGCGAAGTCGCCCAGATGGTCGGGACCACGGTCCCGGTGACGAACATGGAGCACCAGTACCTGGTCACGGAGACACTGCCGGCCATCGCGGCCCTGGAAAGCGAACTGCCGATGATCCGGGATACCGACAGCCAGTTCTACCTGCGCCAGGAAGGCCAGGGACTGCTGCTCGGCCCCTGGGAGCGAAACTGCCGTGCGGCCTGGAGCGGCGGGCCTGCGCCCTGGTCGTTCGGCCAGGAACTCTTCGACGACGACCTGGACCGGCTGGAAGAAAGCCTGGCGGCCATCCATCACCGCGTTCCCGCCCTGGAGACTGCGGGAATAAAACGCATCGTCAACGGCGCCATCAGCTTTTCCCCGGACGGGCGGCCGATCGCCGGCCCCATGCCGGGGGTGCCCGGTTTCTTCGTTGCCTGCGGTTTCCTGGGGGGCATCGCCCAGGCCGGCGGCATCGGGCTGGCGATGAGCCAGTGGATTCTCGACGGCCAGCCGGAACTCGACCTGCAATTCATCGACGTCGCGCGCTTCGGGGACTGGACGACCCGGGAATTCGCCCGGGAACGCACCCATGAAATACTGCCCATCCGGTACGAACTGATCTACCCCGGACTGGAACGCACTTCCGGGCGGCCTCTCAGGACCACGCCGATCCATGACGATTTGCTGGCACGGGGCGCGGTGATGGGACAGGTCTACGGCTGGGAAAGGCCGCTCTGGTATGCGCCCGAAGGGATCGAGCCGAAGGACGAGCCGAGCTTCCTGCGCCCGAACTGGTGGGAACACGTGGGCAACGAGGCCAGGGCCATGGCAGCCGGTTGCAGCCTGACGGAAATGACGACCTACGGGAAGTTTGTTGTCACGGGCGGGGACGCCCGGGAATTCCTCGACCATGCCGGTTCCGCCAGGGTGCCCGGCCGGCCGGGCGGCATGACGCTCTCCCTCCTGCTGACCGAACGGGGCGGGATCGTCGGCGACATCACGATCGACAACCGGGGCGACGGCGGGTTCTGTCTCGTCGGGGCCACCCAGGGGGTCGCGTTCATCCGCCGGTGGCTTGAGGGACTGTCCACCGGGTTCGATGTCCGCATCGAAGACGTGACCGACCGGTATGCGGCGCTCGGTCTTGCCGGACCGAACAGCCGGGAGGTCCTGAACGCGCTTTCCGGCGGGGCCTTCGATGAATTTCCGTTCATGACCGCAAGGGATGTGGCGGTGGGCCGCACCGCATGCCGGGCGCTTCGGGTGTCCTATTCGGGTGAACTCGGATGGGAACTGCACTGTGCCATGGCAGACCAGAAATGCCTGTTCGATGCGCTCATGGATACCGGTCATGACCATGGCCTGGTGCTGGTGGGCAGCCGCGCCATGGGCATGCTTCGCCTGGAAAAAGGGTATCGCAGCTGGGGCGCCGAACTCACTACCGACATCACCCCCCATGCCGCCGGGCTTGAGCGGTTCTGTTCGGCCGGCAAGGAATACGTCGGCCACCGGGCCGTCGATGCCGAGAGAATGAATGCGCCTCCCCGGCGGCTCGTGACACTGGAAGTGGCGCCGCGGGCACCGCCGTGCTGGGGAACCGAACCGGTGTTCAGAAACGGCAATCTCATCGGTTATGTCACGTCCGGCGGCATGGGCTGGCGCACCGGCAGGATGCTGGCGGTCTGCTGGATGGAAGCCGATGGCATCGGCCCGGGCTGTGCGGTCCGGATCGGGATTCTCGGGAAATCCTACGATGCAGCAGTGTTGACGGATCCGGTCTACGATCCGAAGAACGGGCTGTTGAAGGGCTGAACCCTTCCCGGATGCACCGCAGCGGGATGGATCCGCCAGTATCTGGAAATTAACGGATCATAAAGACGCCGCCAATTGAACTCGCCATGCCGAACTCAACAGGCCGCAGCGGGCTTGCCGAATGATGTAGCAGCGGACCGGGTTCTCACCCGCACAGAGGATATTCCTGTCCTCACTGCCCGTGCACCAAATAGGCGGCGGGGGACAACACCATATACGGTCCATACCATTCATCGAATTTTCCAGACTTGGTCGGTTGCCGCCTGCCCGAAAAGCTGGGATGCGACCAGCCCCCTGCCTGTCCCGGCGGGCAGGCTGTGGCCTGCAGCGGGAACCACGGGCCGGTGACGGCGAGGCGCCCGGGTCTGCACCTTTCGGGATATTGATTCCAGCCCCTTCTCGTAGTCCGCCGCCATCACGCCGCCGATGTCTGCCTCCCCGTCCTTCCGCGTCCTGCGATACGCCTCATTGCATTCAATCGTTGTCGATCAGATGGTGCAGGAACGTGAACACCTTTTCCGGATTCTTGCTCGCATGTCAGCCCACTGTGAATGGTATGGCCCGTATATGTTTCCTGTACGTGTCGTTAGAACCCTGTGATGCTTTCAACGATTCACACTAGTGGGTTATGCATGACGCCCCGCATTCGTCCTGCGGGGGGTTCCGATGGACTCGGCATGCCGCCTTCAACGGTACTATCAGGGTGCTGCCCCATTGCCATTTTCTAGGTCTGTCCATCGTTCACTCACGTTTTGGACCGCATGGTCGCTGAACTGTCTTGGACGACCATTCTTTCAGAGTGAATCAGAAGGGAATTATATAGATCAGTTGGCAAGGTGATAAACCAGCCTTCATGAGCGCACAAACCACATATCGGGGCGTAACCTACCGCCTGTACCCCCGCAGTCAACGGAAGCACGACATGCTTTCAAGGCTGGCCGGGGCGTGCCGGTTCGTGTGGAATGAAGCCATCGCCTATAACCAGGAGCAACTGGAAATACACCGCCTGCTGGCGCAATTTCCGGCCACCGCTGATGCAGTACCCGCCCCGAGCACAACCTTCTTTTCCATGGGCAAGTGGTTCACTTCCCTGCGCAGCGGCAAGACGCGTTCGTCCAGGGGCAGGCAGGAGACCTGGCTGCAGGAACTGCCTTTCGGCATCGTGCGGTACTCCCTCAAGCACCAGGCGGAAGCCTGGAAGAAGGCGTTCAAGGGCGGCGGATTTCCCAAATACAAGTCCCGCCTCGGGAACGACAGTTTCACGATTCCCGAGAAGTTCAGGCTGACGCCCGGTACCCTGTATATCCCCAGGCTCGGCCACTTCAGACTGTCGCGGAAGGGAGGCGCCCCGTACCTTGACCGTCCGGGCTGTGAGCCCAGGAGCGTAACGGTCAAGCGTTTTCTTGGGAAATGGTACGCTGTGGTCACCTATGAAGTGCCGGATGTGCGCGAGGACAACGGCCGCTCCATCGGCATGGACATGAACGTAGGCCAGGTGGCTACCAGTGAAGGGGATATCCACTTCATGCCCGACACCTCCCGGCTGGAGGCCCGCAAGGGTCGATACCAGCGGATGATGGCGCGGAGACAGAAGGGATCGAACCGAAGGGCCAGGGCCCGTCATTCATGCGCGAAGACGCAGCGCGGGATCGCTGCTGTTCGTGCCAACTGGCAGCATCAGGTCAGCCGTGAGGTCGCCGATATCGCCGGCACGGTTGTCGTCGAGGCCCTCAACGTAAGGGGCATGACGGCTTCCGCCAGGGGAACCAGGGAGCAACCCGGGAAGAGTGTATCCGCCAGGGCGGGGCTCAACCGGGAAGTGCTGAAGACCGGATGGACCTCTTTCAGGATGAAACTTGAATACAAGGCTTCACGGGTCGTATCCGTGGACCCTGCCTATACATCGCAGAAGTGCCACGCGTGCGGTTCTGTGGACAAGGCCAATCGCAAGACGCAATCGGAATTTGAGTGCGTTCATTGCGGGCACCAGGGCAATGCGGATGTAAACGCCGCATTGAATATTCTGGCCTCCGGGATTGGGGCGTCTGGGCGGGGAGAAGCGTTGGGTTTGCCCACTTCCACGATCCGTCAAAATGTATCTGGCCGGTTGACTGCCTGACGTATGTCAACTGATCTATATAATTCCCATAGTATACTCACCGGAAACAGTACCGACTTCCCCCACAGCGTACGATTTTCCCGGATTCGAAGAGGCACTCGTTCGGGAATCCAGTTGGCGTGGCAGTGATCGATCTGGAGAATGCTTGCATGAACCGTACAAACGACAGCGTCGAGGAAACCAGCCGCACAGCGGGCGCGAAAGATGAGGTTCGTTGGGGTGTCGAAGCCCAAACAGGCGTACTGACCGATGTCCTTTTGGGAAAGCCGGACCACTTTCGCTGGGTGCCATTGAATGCGATATCCGCCATGACCTTCAGCACTCAGGACAGGACGGGCGTGAGTTTCGACAAGCAAAGGGCGATGCGACAGCACCGGGAGATGGTCGATGCGTACGAAGCCAACGGTGTCAGATGTCATTTCGTCGAGGCCGACGAGGGTCTGCCGAGCAGTGTCTTCACGCGGGATTCCAGCTTCATGACCCCTTGGGGAGCGGTGATCGCCAGCATTCAGACTCCACCCCGCCGGCAGGACCACGCCGTGGTTTCGGAATTCTATCGGAACTCCGGAATCCCAATCTGGAAGTGGGTAACGGCCGACCACTTCGAAGGCGGCGATTTCGTCATCCTGCGGCCCGGCTCGGTTCTCATGGGCTACACCGGTGATCGATCCACCAAGGCAGGTGCGGAACAGGTCGCCGGATGGCTGCGGGGCAAAAACTGGGAGTCCTTCATCGTTCCCATTCCTCCCCAGTTTGTGCACATGGACGCCGTTGTCGTCATGCTGGAGAGAAACTTGGCACTGGTCTGTGAGGATGCCCTTCCCGGCTATGCTATCGATTGGCTGAATCAAGAAGGCATTGAACGGATTATTGTGCCCTACGCCGACTGCGTCAAGCTCGGCGGCAATCTCGTCAGTCTCGGCAACAGGCGTGTTTTGTCGATGTCCCATAACGCAAAGGTCAACGCGCAACTCGAAAAGGAAGGCTTCCAGGTCTTCGCTGTCGACTACGACATGTTTGCCCTGGGCGGCGGTGGCGTGCACTGTTCATGCCACGAACTCAGACGAGAACCTGATGGTTAAGACCGACCCGGACACCAAAACGCTGCCGTTTCCGCCCGAATCCGGATCACTTGCCTGACCCAAGTTTCACAGTTGGAGCCAGAAATCGACTGATTTTGCCCATGCGTTTTGTCAGCCCATTGATTTTTCCCTGTTTTGTCTTCTCTCATCCCCTGATAAGGACCGCCCCGGAGCTTTGGAAAGCCAAAGCCATCAAGGAATTCATGGAATATGGATGTGCCTGAAAACGCACCTGCCGGGTGAACATGAGCAATCGACGGAATCGGGCCGGAAAAACCGGGGAAAGAACCGGAAGGTCGGCGCCCCGAGGGTGACATTCGGGTTCACGGACCTGGAACTGACGGCCTTCGGCGGCGCGTCGGTGCTGGCGCAGACGGCCCAGCAGTTCGGGCTTCGAACTGCTTGAAGGATCGGCCTCGGTAAAGATCCGGAATCGCAGGGCCTCGGATGTGGAGACCTTGTGGGCGATCATCGCCTCTTTGACCCGTGGCTATGGTTCGTTGTCGGACCTCGATACGCTCCGGGCGGACAAGGCGGCCTGCACGGTTCTGGGGCTGGGGCGTGTAGCCGAGGCGCGGCGAGCGGGAGAATTGCTGTCCCGGTTGGGCACGAAAGACGTGAAGGGGCTCTGGAATGCGACGGTGGCATTCGTCGGCCAGGTGGCACCGTCCATCCTCGTCCACGAGGTGGAAACGAACGGGTACGTTCCGCTGTTCATCGATGCCACGGGATTCAAGGTGGACGGGAACCGGTCATCGTCGGTTACGGGCAAGTCCCGGGGTCGGCTGCCGCCGGTTATTCCTCCTTCTGTGCCCCGTACGCCCCGACGATCCCCGATTTCTCGAAAACCCCAGCAGTCTCGGCATGACCAGGGCCGTAGAAGCCGCCCTGTATGCGATTCCCCGCGATTCCAAGGGCATAGACACCATCCCGGCCGACCGGAACATCATCGAATGAAACGGAGGTAACGGAATGGGCCGCATGCCCGTCGAGGTTCACGATGCCGGTAAATGCCGCAGCAAGGGTTCCGCCATCATCACCCATCGTCCAGGTCAGTTCCGCGTCACCCTGCAGGATATCCTCCCCGCCCTGAGGCGCGCCGACCATGATACCCCTCCAGACGGCATTGGCGGCGGGGGCGGAGCCCGTCAGGTCGCCGCCGGCCAGTCCGGCGGACACGGTCACGGATGTTCCGGTAATATCCCCCGCCAGTGTGCCGACGGCGAATGCGCCATGGTGCATCCACGCGCCGTACGTGCGCGTATCGAATTCATCCTCTCCAGCGTCACCGGAGTAAACCGTGGTGATCCCTGCCTTGGTCAGTACCACCGCCACGTCGGAGGCGGGCGCCGAGAGTTCTCCCAGATCGATCCCATAGTTGAATTCATTGCCAAGGATGGAAGCGGTATACGAACAGGCCGATCCTGAACATGCCGCGGTTGCCTGGACGGCCGGCAGCAATGGATTGTCCGTTGTGCCGTAAGCGGCCATTCTGGGGCGTCTTTCCCCTTGTCCCCGTCCCTGGATACTCTTGACCGGGTTTTCCCGGGCAAGCACCAGGACATCCACATTCAGGGCGAGGTGTAAGGCCGACGGCGAATTGAAGCCGCGGACGGCAGGTCAGTGCAGGGTGCTCCCGACCCTGTCCAGGTCGCCCTTCAGCGGATCGTCCCCGAACTTCTCCTTCCAGACCCGGGGCGTCAGGTCGATCACGTCCTTCGCCGGGTGCCGCCCGATCCGCTGCAGCACGTCCACCAGGTACACATGGGGGTCGATTCCCTGCATCCTGCAGGTCACCAACAGGCTCTGGATCACGGCTACCCGATGCGCTCCCACCTCCGTCCAGCAAAACATCCAGTTCTTCCGGCCCACGGCAATCGGCCGCACCGCCCTCTCGACGTGGTTCGTGTCCAGCGGTACGTCCGGATCCGCCAGAAACACCTGCAGGGGGCCCTTACGGGCCATCGCATACTTCAGCGCCTTCGACAGCGGATTCGACGGCAGCAGGTCGTGGCGGCGGCACTGTCGATCACACCAATCCCAGAACGCCCTGGCCACCGGCAGACTGTGGCGGGTCCGGTACGCCAGCTTCGCCTCCCCGGACAACGCCTTCTTCCGGATCCATTTCTCGTGGGCGTACAGAAGCCCGATCAGGGCCAGGGCATGATCCGCCGCCTCCGGCTCCGCATCCAGCGCCGCCTCGAACTTCCTCCGGGCATGACTCCAGCAACACGCATGGGTCACCGCGGCCATCATCTCCGCAAACCGGGTATAGCCGTCGAACCCGTCCGTCAGCAACGTCCCCGTGAAGTCGTCTCCCAGGATCTCCCGCACATGGCGGTGCGCCCGGGACTCCGTATACTTGAACACCATCTCGTCCCTGTCGCCGTACACCGGCCACAACTGGCCCCGGCGCATCTTCCCCTTCGCTTGCCGCCCGGCCCTGATCGGGGTCTCGTCCATCCCCACCACGGCGCTTTCCAGCACGCTCCGGTACTGCGCCTCCCGGATCGGCTCGAGCAGGTCGATTGCCCTGCCCACCAGCACCGACAGCGTGCTCCGGGACAACTGCACCCCGCAGTCCGCCATCCGCTGGTGCTGGCGATGCAGCGGAAGGTGGTACACGAACTTGTCCACCAGCATCCCCGCCAGCAGGCTCACGTCCGCGATGCTCCGGTCCAGCACGTTCGCCGGCGCCGGCGCCGTGTGCAGCTTCGCCTTCCCGACGGCGTCCTTCTCTCGGATCACCGGGCGGACGTACTTCAGGATCACGTAGCTTCCGGGACGCTGCGCCAGACGGTGGGTCACCTTCTCCCCGACCACCTCACGCCGGTCCTCCGGAATCCCATCGGCTTCCGGCGGCATCAGGACGATGGTTTCCACCGGAACCGTCTCGTCGAACCGGAGCCCCGATTCGTTGACGGCCCCCTCCCTGTTCTTGGGACCCCGCTTGCGGCGCTCGTAGCTGATCTTCTCCATGGCCGGCGGGGGCGCGGCGTCCGGCTTCAGGCCGAGGGACGCCAACAGGTCCGCCTGGTCCGGCGGCGGGTCCGGCAGATGCCGCTTCTCGGACTTGTCCCCGAACAGCTGGCGGTTGAACCAGGCCACCTGCCGCCTCAGCTCCGTCAGCTCCTCCTTCAGGGTCAGAATCTCCGCCCGAAGCGCGGCGTTGATATCGGATTCAGGGACTGCGGAAGCGGCCTGCAACATGGCGCTGGATTATAACATCAGCGCCCCTTTCCGTGGCCGTCCGGGGCTCCGCGGAATGCCGGTATCGCTTGTGCCGGCGGATGTTTCCCACCGAGATCCCCTCCAGGATCAGCTTCAGGCCGGTCCAGTCCAGGGACAACTTGTCGTCGGCGCCCCCGCGGTAATGGAACCGGCCCCGCTCCAGGCGCTTCGACCAGATGCAGTATCCGCCCCGGTCGAAGTACAGGACCTTCATCATGCTCCGGCGGCGGTTGATGAAGACGAACAGGTGCCCGCTGGCCGGATCCTCCTTCAGCACGTTCCGGACCAGCGCCGACAGGCCGTCGAAGGACTTCCTCATGTCCGTGGGCCGGGCGTACAGCCAAACCCGCACACGGTCTTCCGGAAAGAACATCCCCGCTACCTCAGGCGAAGGACCATGCCTCCTCCAAGGTCCAGCTCCACGCGCCACTCGCCGTCACCGGCAGCGGCCGGTGTCGGCGCCGGCGCCGCCTTCGGAGACACCGCGGGCAATTCCATAAATTCAACCAGCGGTCCGGCAGAGCCATTGCCCGCCGCGGCCTCCTCGCCACGGAACCGCTTCCGCCACTTGTAGAGCTGGGTGCTGGACAGCCGCCGCTTCCGGCAAAACTCCTTCGGCCCCTGATCCCCGGCCTCGAATTCCGTTACCAGGCGTCGCCACTGCCTGGGGGTGCGGACCACCTTCTTGCGTTGCGTCATCGTTTTGAGTCTCCGGTTTCGAAATGGAAGACGCACGATAAGACCCTGACTTCGTCAGTGGAACAACGCCTCAGAATGGCCGGTTACGTTGTGCCGAAGACCGTGGATGAAATGATGGAATCGGCCCGTCCAAGTATGCCCGGAGCCCGCGCCCCCAGATTCGCCGCATTTTCTCTGGGCAATGTCGACCCGGTGAGTCGGATTGCCTGTCCGGCATCGGGCTGTTTGTATGCGGCCTGTTCCTGCCGGGCCGCACCTCCTCCGCCTCCGCACCCGACCATGAACAGCATGGCGCCGGCGGTGGCCAGTGCCCACGACAGGGCGACAGGATATCGTCTGACCGCCATTTTCCTGGGATTGTTCATATTCGGATTGAATCAGTTGAATTGAGGTACTTGCAAAATTGCCTGATTGAGCGTGGTTTTCACCCCGGCAGGCGATGTTCGAAAAAAAATCAGGGCTAATAGGCCGGACGGCGGTATGGTGAACTCTGGAAACACGCGCCGTGACGCCGGACAACCCAATCACCCCTGCAACGACTATATCCAACACCTGCAATACTATTCAAGACGCTGACGCTGACGAGGGAAACGTCCGTGCCGTATCGGTGAAGGCGCCTGCGTAAAGCGGACGGTTTCGAGACACAGTTCGAGGCCCGGTCATAGCGGGCACTGCCGTTTCAGACATTCGCCATCTTGGCCGATGTCGCCGCCCCGGCAAGAATCGTCCCGCCATGGGAGGATTGGACAATAGGCGAGTCTTCAATCAGCGGCCCGGGATGTCCCACAGGAACGCATGAATACCAGGCAAGCAGAGGTAAAGAACCGGCATGGCCCGCCTGGCCGAGGATATGGCAAATCGGGAAACCCGGATCATCCTTTCGGCATTCTGAATCCTTGCTCCGGCAACCGCGTTCCCCGGTTTCCCGATCCAACTGACCGCCGCAGGTGCCGCGGGACCAGGCAATCATCCCATAGTCGTCACCCCAGCCGGAATACACAATCCGGCTGCGCCTGCCAGACAACGGCCTCCACTGACCCGGCGAAGGGAAACCTTGCAATCCGCAAGGCCATCGGGAATCGGGCGGCAACGGGCATTGCACGGCAGGACGATTCGACCGTAGCCGCCATGGCCCGCTGCCCTACTCCGTCATCATGTCGATGTACATCTCGGACCCGACCTTCTCCCACCTGGCATACCACTCCTCGTTGATGGGCAGCAGCTTGGCGGCGTTGTCCGGATGGGAAGACAGGTTCATGGCAAGCTCGTCATCGATCTTGCCGGTCTCGTAGGCCTTGGTGTTGGTGGGACCGTAGGTGATGTACTGCGGGATGTCGGCCTGGTATTCCGGCTTGCTCATCTCGGCAATCACCTTCATGGCCAGGTCCGGATTCGGCGCTCCCTTGGGAATGCCGAAGCAGTTATAGTCCTGCAGGCCCTGGTTGTAGGTGTACTTGGTTTTGGCACCGTCCGCGATGGCCACGTCGAAACGGCCGTTCCAACCCGTGGTCATGTCCACCTCGCCATCCTTCATGAGCTGGGCATGCTGGGCGCCGGAGTCCCACCAGACCGCCACGTGTGGCTTGAGCTCACGGATCTTGTCCAGCGCCCGCTTGATTCCGTCCTCGCTGTCCAGCACCTTGTAGACCTCGTCCGCGGGGACGCCATCGGCCATCAGCGCCGGCTCCAGCATGCCGTGCATCTTGCCGCGGATGGCGCGGGTGCCCGGGAATTTCTCCACGTCCCAGAAGTCCGCCCAGCTCTGCGGGCCGTTGTCCCCGTAGGTATCCGTGTTCCAGGCCAACACCGTGGCGACCACGACGGTGCCGACACAGCAGGACAGCTGGGTGTCCGGCACGAAATCGGACGTGTCGATCAGGTCATAGTCAAGCGGTATGAGGATGTTCTCGGCGCAGCCGCGGGCACCCCCCCCGGAACCGGTACTGATGATGTCCCAAGGCACGGAACCGGCAGCGACCCTGGTCCGCACCTGGCCGATCCCCTTGTAGGTCTCCTCCTTGACCGTGATGCCGAGGGCCTTGGCCACCGGCATGAACAGGGCCTTGTTCTGGGCCGCCTGGTACGCCCCCCCCCACGATGCAATGGTGACCTCGTCCGCGGTAGCCGCCGTCCCGGTCAGGGAGAGGCAGACCGCCGCGCCAAACAACAATTCTCTTTGTTTTCCCGGTTGCATTCCTGAAAGCTCCTCCAGGTGTCAGGGAAGCATCCCTTCCGCCAAAACAAAGAATCGGCGGAGACGGTTGCAATGGTGAAATCATGCCATAGCTATCCAGCAGTGAATCCTGCGGACCATCAGGCTCCGCTTTAAGGTACAAATCACGCCACATGTAGCTATCTGCGGATTTGGTTTCAGGATAGTGATACCACTCCCTGGAAACTATACCCTCATCTACGGAAATCGAAAGGGAATTTCCGGAAACAAAATCGTTGGTACGTGGATGACAATATCCTGATTGAATGTTATGACTAAATTCAGATATTTGTTTATTTCAATTACATGCATTCTAACAGATCAGACTAACCCAATTCCGAGCTTCTCCCAAGTAAGTCCGGGAATCGAAAAACGGAACGGCCAGGAGGCTTCTGGCTGTTCTGATAAGGGTGCGCAACATGAATGAGGAATGCAATTCCCCGTACAGCAACCATCACTGTCCGAGGAAATCCTCGCTCAGCCCGACAAACGATCCGAACAGATTCCCGAGGCTCCCGTCGGCTTCCTCGAAATAGCTCGCACCGAACCCGGTCACGAGCCTTGGGTTGCCGGCCACGTCCGGCTTGTTGGACAAGCTGCCGCCCCAGCGGCCCCTGGAGAGGGCGACCTCGCGATTGGGGTGCCGGACCTCGGTCGCACCGCCATCGAAATTGCCTGTCCCGAACGGCTGCTCGAGTAAGTGCATCTCGTAGTCGGAAATGTCGTGCTGGACATCGCCGCGCGAGGCGGGCGCGACGGCTGCCCGGACAGTGAGATCACCGACACAACCGATGCATCCGCTCACCGTCCCTTCCCCGAAGTCCGCGCTGAGCGTTGCCAGTCCCTCCCATCCGTCGAACACGAAGTGGCGCTCCTCAATCGTGGCGCCGGGTACATACGCGTAAACCCCGCCAGCCAGGCCGGCATAGGAGGCGGTCCCGGAGACGGGCACCTCGGGCGGATGGTCCGGATCGATCTCCGGGCCGTCGACGATGGAGTACTCCTCCGTGTCGAGGGGGTCCAGATCAGGCGGGTGCTGATCGGGGTAGTAGGCCCACCAGCCCGCCATCAGGTAGTCGGCCGGATCGTCAGGGTCCCAACTGACCGCCGCATAGGCAAGCGACGTACCGTGCTTCTCGTCCTTCAGGAACCGCCACGCCTGCGCCCGATGACCTGGAATCGGGGTCTCGAAGGACTCGGCTGATTCCACGTCGTCCAGCGTATTCACGGTGAGCGGGCGACCGTCCTGCAGGCTCAGGTACACCCGCAGGTACTGTGTCGAGAACTGTGAGTTGCGCTCGAAGCGGATACCTTCCTCTTCGGGAGCGGAAGTCTGGCAACCCGCAAGGAGCCCTGCCATAAGAAGGAACACAAGAAGCCGCATGCCTGCCTCTCCTGGAAGATGGATGTTGTCAATGCAAAGCGTGATTCCGGGATTTCCGGATCATCGTGGAGGCGGTGCCCGGATATGCGGCGGGATTCAAGAAAACGGGGCTGGCTGGTCGGTAAGATATGCCCGTGACTTCTCCCGCGACTTCATTCTTCCCGTATTCCGGGGCAGCGGTCACCGCGGTCAGGGATGGGTGTTTCGCAGTCATGTAAGTCAGGCTCACGGTGCACTCTTCTGGCATATCATCCGGCATTTCAAATTCTCCCAGTGTGGAGGGTGCGGGCATCACCGCAGACACCGGCAACTGCGTTCGCGAACCGGCTGTCCCGGCTGTTCGCCGACGGGCGCCGATAGACCCGTTCCAGCAATCCGAATCGGCGCTGCCTGGAATTTTTAAACATACCCGATTGATTGTGAGTTAATTGTGTGTATCACGATCCGAATCGTGTGGATTACGGGGAAAAACGTGCTTTCCCGTTTCGCAGCGGTCGGTGCGGCCATTTGTGTGCCGCTGGCAGGGGATTCCTGCGAAACGGCCCCAAGTCCTCCACGAAACCGTCGAAGTCGTTCGCGGACCCGATCCGCTGCCTCTTCCCCATGATCCGCGACATGCCTCGGCAGTTCATCGCCGGGACCTTGCCGAACCCCCGAAGCCCGGATGGTCCGTGGTTCCCAGAATCCGGGGCAACTCCCCGTGGCAACGTCCATCACCGTCATCCGCGTTGCGGGCAGTGTAGGGAGACAAAAGTCTTTACAAATAGGGGAAATGGCTGGACGAGGCTGGATATGGCCGGATAAATCATTGAACGGACGCGAAAATAGAGGCGGCGCGGCGGCGAGAGGGGCCGATAACCGGGAGACGAAAGTCTTTACAAATTTGGCCGATCAACCGGTGAAAAGGGCAATTAAAGGTCTGTAAATGCCATTTTTCCGGGCAAAAAATGGAGCAAAAACGCCCGCAAAATACAGGAGGTTTTCGAGGTCAAAACGCCCCGGAAAAAACGGGGCTCCAGCAGGGGATTTATCAGTGGAGTTTGCGCGCCGGCAAAGGGACCAGCTGAGAGGAAACCACCAGGAAATTCCGCCCGTCGGCAGTGGTCACCCACGTGAGCCCGGGGTTCCCCGGCTGGAGCTCGCACAGCCGCACCACCTCTCCGTTATGGAGCCATCTGGCATAGGCCGGCGTGATCCTGGCCACGTCGGACTTTTGCGTAAAGCCGGGAATATTTTCGGGAATATTTGTCAAGCCCGCCCCGTTGCCGACAGCAGGTAGTCGGAGACGATATCGAGGATCGCGTCCCGGTCATCGTCGGACAGGCCGACGAACTCGCAGGCCGGGATGTCGCCCCAGGGGATGGGTGATCCGCGAGAAGTAGTGCCGTAGCTCCCTTTCTCCGCGCCAAACTGGTGGGTGCCGGCATAGATGAGCGGGCTGCCGGTCAGGACCTCATCCGACGACGCCCGGAATGCGATGGTGCCGCCCAGGAATCCATCCAGGGTGAGTATCCTGACCTTGTTTCGCTTCTTCCTTTGTCTGGTGCTTTCGGAGAGTGGAGCCCATGGCGCACCCTGGGGATCCCGCTGGTCGCGGAACCGGTCCTTGGTCGTGCGCACCAAATGCTCGCCGATATCCTCCATCACCGGCCTGAGGTCGCGTCCGGCCGCGGCGAGGGAGCCGAGCCTGCGCTGGACATCGTCGATGCCCAGCACGTCGATCCTGATTCTGGCGCCGGTCATGGATTACCTGCTATCATCGGTCCGGCCGCCGGGTAGGCCGGGTAATTCGTTCTCCCGGTAGATGCCGCTTGGCAGAGATGCCATGCGTGGACTGCGCCGAGGGTCAGCGTCTCGGACCGGCGGCCCCCTCCTTTTTTTTCATTCCCCCTCCTCCTCCAGGGTTCCCTGCAGCAGGATGTAATTCGACTCGCGCAGGTTGTATCGCTCGACATAGCCGGCAGACCGATCTGTTGGTGAATCCCCTGCTGACACGAAAGTTGATCTGCCAGACGATCTTTCCCAGCCGCCCATCATCCCCGTCCGGAGAGTCGAATACATAGAGCAGCATGTCGCTGTCCGTATCGAGCAGCACGGCCTTCGGCTGGTTAATGATCTCCGGCATCCGATTTCGGTCAGCCGGTGAAATCGCCTGGCCCCGCCCCCTCTTGACCGGGCGGTCCGAGTGCTCCAGGCCTCGCCGCGTGACCGGCAACGCGGCCGTCATGGGGTCCACACCGTTTTCCCGGAGGCCCCTCACGACGCGGGAAGTCATCGCCCCCAGGACAAACAGCTCGCCGATCTGCTGCGGATCGCCCGCCTGCCACTCGTTCCATTCCCTGTGCAGACCATCGAGCAGGCGCGGACGCGCCAGGGCTTCCCGGATCCCCGCCGCGGCCACCGCCGGGGCCTGCGTCATGGTCTTCTGCAGGCGGGGCTGCATCAGGGACTGCCCGGGCGCGTAGGCCCACCCGGGATCGATTCCTTCGGGCACGTCCACGACGCGGGGATGCGGCCCCCTCGCGCCCACGGTGACCTGGCGCATGTTCATGCCCGGGGCCCGGTCCGGCCCGTCCTTGCCGAGCCGCTTCAGGTCGCGTTCGGACAGCGCCTCGGCGTAGCAACCGCAGCCCCAGCCGTTGGGCGGGTAGTGGGTGTCCCACCAGGGATGGTCGTGGCGGAGGATCATGCCGTCCCAGGCCAGGTGCTGCTGACGGGGGTTCTCGGCGGCATGGCTGTGGCGGTAGCGCCAGTAGGGACGGCGGCCCGCCATGTTCTTCATCTGGCGGAACCGGCCGGCGGCATAGGAGGTCCGCATGTTGGTGGCGTAGATCACCCGGGTCCGCCAGTCCCGCCCGCCGTTGTAGCTCCATCCGTGCTTCGACACGATCCCGTCGAAATCCTCCCGGAATTTCTGCAGCGTCGTGCCGTCCGCGATCGCGCTGTCCACGGCGCGCCGGAGGTCGGTGAGCAGATCGTCCCGGGCGGCGCCGGCCACGACGAAGGCTCGGTCGTGCTGGTGCTGCCAAGCGTCGGTCCAGGCGGCGGTCCGCATGTTCAGCTTTCCGCGGAAGAATGGGTATTCCACGGCAAAGTTGCCACTCATTCCACGGTGAAAGTTGCCACTTTCACCAAGGCATACACTCCCATCGGAGCCGAACGACGCATGATTGACAACCCGGTATGGTGCCCGCCTTTTCAACGAGGAGGCGCCCATGCCACACAAGAGTCTATCCATGCGAAAAATCAAGGAAATCCTGAGGCTGAACCAGCAAGGGTTGAGCAACCGGGAAATCGGCAGGATCTGCAGGATCAGCCACACCACGGTCAGCAACTATCTGTTGCGGCTGGACCAGGAGGGGCTTTCGTGGCCACTTCCGGATAATCTGAACGACGCCGATCTCGAGCGGCGCCTGTTTCCACCGCCGGAGCCCCGGCGGCTGGCCAGGAAGCGGGGGGTCCCGGACTGGGTGTACATCCACAAGGAGCTCCGTCGCAAGGGCGTGACCCTGCAACTGCTGTGGGACGAGTACCGGGAGGGGAACCCCGAGGGATACGAGTATTCCTGGTTCTGCCGGCACTACCGCAAGTGGGCCGGCAAGCTGGATCTGGTGATGCGGCAGGACCACAAGGCGGGTGAGAAGCTGTTCGTGGACTACGCCGGCATGACGGTGGGGATCATCGACCCGTCCACGGGGGAGGAGCGCCAGGCCCAGCTCTTCGTGGCGGCGCTGGGTGCGTCGGGCTACACCTATGCCGAGGTCACCTGGACCCAGGGACTGGAAGACTGGATCACGTCCCACCAGAACTGCTTCTCCTGGATGGGTGGCTGTCCCGAGATTGTCGTGCCCGACAACCTGCGGTCCGCGGTGGTGAAGGCCCACCGGTACGAGCCCGACATCAACCCCACCTACCAGGAAATGGCGGAGCACCATGACCTGGCTGTGGTGCCTGCGCGCGTCCGGCGCCCGCGGGAGAAGGCTAAAGCGGAATTGAGCGTGCTTTTGGCAGAGCGCTGGATCCTCGCGGCCCTGCGCAACCGGCGGTTCTTCTCCCTGCGGGAGGTCAACATCGAGATCGGGCAGCTGCTGGAGAAACTCAACAACAAGCCGTTCCAGAAGCTCCCCGGCAGCCGCCGGGAACTCTTCGAGGAGCTCGACAGGCCGGCCCTGAAACCACTGCCCCGGGAGCCCTACGAGTTCGCCGAGTGGAAGAAGGTCCGCGTCCACAGCACGGACTATCACGTCGAGTTCGACAAGCACTGGTACTCCGTTCCCTGCGCACTCGTCGGGATCGAGATCGAACTCCGGGCCACCCGCAACACCATCGAATGCCTCCACAAGGGCCAGCGGGTCGCGAGCCACCGGCGCTCCTGGCTGCGGGGCAGGCACACCACTGCCTCGGAACACATGCCAGAGAAGCACCGCAAGGTGGGGGAATGGTCCCCGGAGCGCATCGTCGCATGGGCCGGAAAGGCTGGCCCCGACACCGCGGCGCTGGTGAAGAAGATGATGGCTTCGCGCCAACATCCCCAGCAGGCCTTCCGCGCCTGCCTCGGCATCATGCGCCTCGGCCAGTCCTACGGCAACGAGCGGCTCAACGCCGCCTGCAAACGGGCCCTGTACCTGAAGACCCTCAAGTACCGGAGCGTCGAGGCGATCCTCAAGAACGGACTCGACCGGAAAAAACCGGAGCCCGCCCAGGAGTCCATCCTTCCGGATGACCATGGGAATGTCCGGGGCCCCTCCTATTACCACTGACCTCTTGACTTCAACGACAACCGGAGAAACCAACATGTTGAACCATCCCACCCTGGACAAGCTCCAGAAACTGAAACTCACCGGCATGGCCGCGGCCCTCGCCGACCAGACGAGTATATCCGACATTGACGAACTCGACTTCATGGAGCGACTCGGGCTCCTCGTGGACCGGGAGGCCACCGAGCGGGAAGACCGCCGGCTCACCGCCCGCCTGCGGCTCGCCAGGTTCAGGCACAACGCCGCCATGGAGGATATCGACTACCGTGCCCCCAGGGGCCTCGACAGGGGCCTGATGCAGTCACTGGCAGCCTGCCGCTGGGTCGCCGACCATCTCAATATCCTGATCACCGGACCCACCGGCGTTGGCAAGACCTGGATCGCCTGTGCGCTGGCCCAGAAAGCGTGCCGGGAGGGATACCATGCCCGGTATGTCCGTTTCCCCGCACTGCTGCGGGACCTGGCCGTCGCCAAGGGAGACGGGCGGTATCCCAAGCTGCTGTCGGCCCTCGCCAGGGTCGACGTCCTGCTGATCGACGACTGGGGCCTTGAGAACATGAACACCGAAAACCGCCGCGACCTGCTGGAACTCCTCGAGGACCGGTACGGGGCCCGTTCCACCGTGGTGACCAGCCAGCTGGCGGTGGAGAGCTGGTACGAAGGCGTTGGCGATCCGGTCCTCGCGGACGCGATCCTCGACCGGCTGGTGCACAATGCCTACCGGATCGGCCTCAAGGGCGAGTCCATGCGGAAGAAGAAGTCCGTGGCCATGATGGCCGGATCCGGGGATCCGGAGTCCGGTCCGGAATGAAACCGGCAACCCGAAACGGGATCGGCGTCCGCCGCACTACCGCGCTTCGCTTGCTCTCCGCAATGCCGCGCGACAAACAAGTTTGTCGCCCGTCATCACGGACCAGGGCTGTCTTGCAGGTGAGAAAAAGCAGGTCAATAAATGACCTTGAAAAGCCAAAGGCGGTGGCGCCGGTGATCGCCGGAAACTGGAAATACGGGGGTGCGTGGCGTAAGATTCGTCACGCACCCGCGACCGGGCGAGAGGATCTGAGTCCTACAGCCTGATGACCGTTGCGTCGCTTCGCTCCGATGAGAAGGTGCCCTGGATGAAATGGCAACTTTGCCGTGGAATGGGTGGCAACTTTCACTGTGGAACAGGTGGCAACTTTCCGTGGAATAGCCAGACAGCCGTCGTCCCTGGCTGGAATGCCACCGCTAGGCCTTCGAATGGTTGGGGGGAGTGTCCGGAAAATCTTGGCGGACTATGTGCCCGGGCACATAGTCGATGACAATCAGTTCCAAACATCCCCTGATAAAGGATAGGCAACGCTAATGTGAGCCGATTCAGCCTTACCAACACTTGGGTCCAGGTGGCCTTGGCATGGGTGTGACCCTTCGCGTCCAGCGTGGTCACGAAAATCTGCGCCTGGCGCACCTCTCCAGTGAAGGGTCGATGACAGGCGCCGTCATGCCAGAATAGTCCACGAACAGCTTTCCCCCGCCTTGATTTTGTGAAAATTAATTTCACATACTTATTTGACGATCCCTTGCCGTAACTTTCCATGTATCATGGACAGTTCCCTCCCTGATAACCCAGACCTGCGCGTGCAGTGCGGATGTCGGACAGATATGCGTAGGAATCGCCAGTTCGACATCCCCTGGCCTGTAATTGGCTGCATGCATTGTCTCGACCACGAGGTGCTCTTCGTTCTGCAGGACTTCCCTGGCGTCGGGAATGTTGGGAAATCGTAACCTGCTGCCGGCAGGTGGGTCGGAAGCGCAGGCCTTGTAGCCGAGATCAAATGTGACAGTGCTGGGCGATGGCCTGCTGACAACGCGGGTCAAGATCAGCGCTGCCGGAACGAACTTCATGTCAGGGAATAATTGTTCGTAACCGTCGTCATGCAGGACGCATGTACCCGGACTCAATTCCAGCGCAGGGTCGTCCTTGCGGGCATACAACGGAAACGTGCCGGTTCCTCCTGCAACGATCGTCGGCACAGCGAGCGAGGAATTCTCAAGATCGTTTTTCAATACTTGTATCGAGTTCCAGCATTCATCGACGGCAGTACTCCGTTCCTTAAGCCGAGTCTGATGGTTCTGGCCGTCATATGCATGCAGGCCCGCCGGCCTGAGATTGCTCGCCCGATCTATTTGCTCGTACAGGTCACGGACTTCAGGACCAGGCGCCAGCCCGGTTCTTCCCAAACCGGTATCGATATCGACGAATACATCGACCTCAATACCAGCTGCAACCATCGCGTCATTGAGCGCCTTCACCGGCTCTGGATGGTCGGCAGCAACGGAAAACCGTACATCAGGGTAGATCTGACGATACCGAACCGCTCGTGCAATATTTGGCCCGACGGGGTTATAGGCAAGAAACACATCTTGTGCACCGCCGACCGCGAGCATCTCCGCCTCGGCAAATGTAGCGCACTTGTGTTTATAAATTCCCATTCCGACTTCCAGCCGGATAATGTCAACCATTTTGTGGGTCTTGCAATGCGGTCGCAGCCGCCGGTCCTGACCGGCGATAGTCTTCATACGCGTGATGTTTTCACGTACGATTTCCTCGAAGACAACCAGTCCCGGTGAAAGGACTTCATCCGGAGTGTCGATTGCGTAGAGCTGTTCCATGGTGATTACCGGAAATCATTGGATACGACGGTTTCAGGAATCGTGTATCGGATTGGGCACAATTGGCCAGATGTCACGCTCCAGTTTCCGGTACCGCGCCGTGCGCGGATCGTGAGGATACGGGACGCCGCTGTCGACATAGAGGAACTGATCGCTCAGGTCCGAAAATCCGGCACGAAAATGATTGGTTGACTTCACTACCAGCAATCGCCTTTTGGCCGGGTCGATCCCGACACAGGTAAAGATGTCGGGCGTGTAGGCCTGTACCCGGCTTTCGGACAGGACGACCTCCACGTCACCGACGAGCCGGATTGCAGCGCAACGGCCGAGTTGCGCAATCGATCCGCCGAATCGCATGGAGCCTTTTTCGCTCAGTCCTGCGACTGTCACAGTTGCATCGAACGGTTCGCCAAGTCCGGGGCCTGACTTGGCGCCGAACCGTAGCGGGATGCTCGCCCCGATACCTGCGGCGAAGCAGAACTGCACGGCGATCGGATCCCAGATGCTCGCGACGGCGGCCACGCCGATTCCACGGTTCATGATTGCACGCAGGATGACCGTCGAATCACCCGCCATACCGCCGCCCGGATTGTCCCAGACGTCCGCGATCACCAGGGGGCCGTTCCCCGACTTCCGGTCAAGCCTGTCCAGGGCCTCTGCCGGAGTGAACAGTTCCATCCTCGTCTTGCCGCGCATCGCATATAGTTCCAGTCCAAGCTTGCGGGCCAATGCGCCGCCTTTTTTTCGGGCATTGTCTGTAACGACAACAACCTTTGTGCCCATTTCAGGCACGTCGCCGGCGAGGAACCCGTGCACGACGGATATCGACAGAACATGGTGGATATTCCTTTCTAACGCGGTGATACGGTCAACGAATGCCCTGATCGTCCCCTCCGTCGTCGGAAAAACGTCAATCATCCTGCAGTCGAACTGTGAGATTTGTGGCTTCACATCTTGCCTTACGGCACGGACGACGATATCGACAAGTTCGCGAGCCCGCTCCATCATGTCCGTATGCGGGAACTCCTTGAAGGCGATCGCTACGTCCGCCATTTCAGCGCAACACTGGGTAAAATGGCTGTGGGGATCGAATGTGGCGCCGATGACCGTTTCATTTCCCACGACCCGCCGGATTTCAGTCAACAGGTCACCTTCGCAGTCGTCAAAATCCTGGGCAACCATCGCGCCGTGCAATCCGAGCACGACACCGTCCACGGGTAGAGCATCTTGCAACTGTCCCAGTATTTCGTCGCGTAAATGAAGATAGGCCTCACGACTGACTATCCCGCCGGGCTCGGCCCATGCTGCAGTGCCTTCGATTACCTCGACAGCATCTCCCACATGTTCCTTGTACTCACGCAGTGCGATAAAGGGTGCACTGCACAGAGAGGGAGTATCCGGATGCTTGCCGGGAGGAAAATAGAAATTGTTCCGGAAGTCCCGCAGATCGGTGAACACCGGAGAAAAGGTGTTGGTTTCGGTTGCGAGAGAGGCAACGAACAGTCTCATGTCGGGATCTCTTCCAGTTCGGTGATTTGTTCGGCATGGTGACAGGCAACATGCCTGCTCCCATCGATGCGTCGGATTTCAGGGCCGTCGACACTGCACAGCGCGGTTGCATACGGGCATCGCGGATGATAGCGGCAGCCTTCCGGGGGGGCTGCAGGATTGGGCGGTTCACCCGCCGAAGCCAGCAACCTGATAGGCCGCCCCGGGTCCGGGACCGGCGAGGAAGCCACCAATTCCCTTGTATATGGATGTCGCGGGGACCCAAGTACGGAACGGGTAGGCCCCTTTTCGACGATTTGCCCAAGATACATGACCGAGACGCTACTGCAGAGGTAACGAACCACATTCAGATCGTGCGAGACGAACAGGAGCGCAAGGCCGAGCTTGCGGCGGAGTTCGGCGACCAGATTCAGGATCTGCGCCTGCAGCGATACATCCAGTGCGGAAACCGGTTCGTCTGCCAGGATCAGCGCAGGTTCGATCACCACAGCTCGCGCAATGGCGATCCTTTGTCGCTGTCCTCCGCTGAACTCGTGAGGATAACGGTCTACGTCGTCCTTCGACAAACCCACGGATTCCAGGATGTTCAGGACACGCCGCCGACGCGAACTGCGATCCCCCACACCATGGATTTCCAAGGGCTCGGCGATCAGCCCACCGACTCGCATCCTCGGATTAAGCGATCCGCCCGGATCCTGGAAGATCATTTGCATGTCTTTTTGAACCGACTGAAGTCCCATCCTGCCGATCGAAGTCAGATCCGCACCGTTGAACCGCACGGCACCCCGGGACACGGGCGCCAATCCACACACCGCCCGGATGAGCGACGATTTCCCGCATCCGGTTTCACCCACAAGGCCGAACGATTCACCCTGTCCGATGGACAGGCTCACCCCGTCGACGGCATCGAATTTTCGTGCCAGCCCGAACAGGCGCTGCGACGGCAACGAGTAGGTGACCGTCAAGGCATCCACTTCGAGCAGCGGCGTCCGGGGTGCGTTCTGGTGGTTCATGGCACGTCGACGTCTCCAGCATGGTGACAATGGGCGACATGTGCTGCCGCGATCCAATCGGCAGGCGGTGGAATTCGATGACAATCAGAGTCGGCCAGCGGGCAACGCGGTGCGAATCGGCATGCGGCAAGCGACTCGGAGGCGGCCGGCAACTGCCCGGGTATGGCGACCAGTTCATCGAGGTCCCCCGATGCGTTCGGGACACAGTCAAGCAGTCCCCGGGTATAGGGATGCGATGGGGTGCGATACACATCTTGCACACTTCCTGTTTCCGCCAACTGGCCGCAATACATGATCGCAACCCTATCGGCTATGTTGGCGACCACACCGAGGTCGTGCGTGATGAACAGCATCGCCATAACCAGTTCCCGCTGCAAATCCCGGAGTAGCGCCAGAATCTGCGCCTGCACCGTCACATCCAGAGCCGTCGTCGGTTCGTCCGCGATCAGCAGCTTCGGCCGGCACGCAAGTGCGATGGCGATCATCACCCGCTGTCGCTGGCCGCCGGAGAGCTGATGCGGATAGGCCCTCAACCGCATGGCAGGCTCCGGTATGCGCACGTCGGCCAGCAGTTCGGCGGCCCGGGCCATCGCCGCACGCAAGCTGACTTTCTCGTGCGCACGGATCATCTCGACAATCTGGTCTCCGACCCTCATTACCGGGTTCAGCGATGTCATCGGTTCCTGGAAGATCATCGCAATACCGGTCCCGGCGATACGTCGGCGCTCGTGAGCGGGCAAGTCGAGGAGGCTTTCGCCAGAAAACTCGATCCTTCCGCCGCCGACCTTCACCTCGGATTCCGGCAGTAATCCCATGATTGCGAGCGCGGTGATGCTCTTTCCGCTGCCGGATTCTCCCACCAGTGCGAGTGACTCGCCCTCTGATACCGCAATGGACAAGCCATCGACGATGGTACGCGATCCGCTGGCTGCATGGCCAACCAGCGCCAGGTCGCGTACCGACAAAAGCGTGTTCACAGCCGGCTCCGGCCGCCAAAGGCGGCTTGCAGGCGAGGGTCGAGCCTGTCGCGCGCGGCATCGCCGACCAGATTCAGGGAGAATGCTGCAAGCGCGATCATGAGGCCCGGAAACAGGAGCAGCCAGGGTGCCCGGGTGATGTAGATTCGCGACTCGCTGATCATGTTGCCCCAGGTCGGGGTTTCCGGCGGTACGCCGAGTCCGAGAAAGTCGAGCGAGGCTGCCTGCAACTGGGCAAAAGCAAAAACGAAACTTGCCTGGACGAACAGCGGCGACACCAGGTTCGGCAGTATGTGCCGGAAGACGATCCGAGGTGTGCGGGCACCCATGGCGAGTGCCGCATCAACCCATGTCTCGGATTTCAGTCTCAGAGACACACCATAGACGATGCGCGCAGTGGTGGTCATGTACACGACACCAATTGCCAGGATGGAATTTTCCACGCCCCGGCCCAAAACCACGATCAGGGCGAGAGCCAGGAGCAGCGCCGGAAACGCCATCATCACATCCACGATGCGCATCAACAGCATTCCGAGGCGTGGGAAGATGGCGGAAAGCACGCCGAACGTGATTCCGCCTCCAAGCGCGATCACAACCACTCCGATCCCGATGAACGCCGCCATGCGTGACCCGTAGATCACCCGGGACAGGGTGTCCCGGCCGAAATGGTCGGTACCGAACCAGTTTTCCGCGTTTGGCGGAGACAGGCGTGCGAGCGGTTCTATCGCGATCGGATCCGCCGGCGCCAGCCATGGGGCAAAGAGGGCGCAGATCGCCAGTATTGCGATGATCAGCAGGCCCGCGAAGGCCAGCTTCTGCCCGCCGAATCCCATTGTCGTGGAGAAGGTGGTCATCGCAGTTTCACCCTCGGGTCCAGCCAGGCGTAGAGGATATCCACGGTGAGATTGATCGTCAGATAGAGCAGTACGATCATGAGCATGGTGCCCTGGATGACGGGATAGTCCCGCCGCAGGATCGATTGCACGACCATGCGTCCGACCCCGGGCAGGGAGAACACTGTTTCTGTCACCACTGCCTCGGAAATCAGGGCCGCAAGAGTGAACCCGAAGGCGGAAACCACCGTCAGGAGCGCGTTACGGAACACGTGGCGGACGATCACCCTGAGCGGATGAATGCCCTTGGCCCGGGCTGTGCGCACATAGTCCTCGCGGTAGACATCCAGCATACTCGCCCGGGTCAGGCGAATGATGAGCGCGGCGTTCGGCGCCGCCAGTGCAATCGACGGCAACAACAGATAACGCAGGTTGGCAAGTCCACCCTCGCCGAAAATCGATGGATAGCCGGAACTCGGCAACCATCCCAGGATAGCCGCGAAGATCAGGATCAGATACAAACCCACCCAGAAGGTCGGCACCGATGCAAGGAACATCGACATGCCAGACAGGCTCTGGTCCAGCCAGCTCCCTCGCCGCGCTGCCGCAAGCATGCCGATCGGCAGACCGAAACCGACGATCCAGACCATGGTCATGAGTGCCAGAAGAACGCTGGTCTCAAGACCGTCCACGATCAATTCCAGCACGGGAACCTGAAAGAAAATGGAATCCCCCAAATCACCCCGGGCTACATCTGACAGCCAGCGGAAGTACTGGACAGCGAGGGATTCCTCAAGTCCCATCTCGACCCGCAACGCATCAATTGCCTCGGGCGTTGCCTGGTCCCCCAGCATGACCGCTGCCGGATCACCCGGTATCAGCCGGATGAACACGAAGATGAGGAACGAGGCTGCCAGTAGAGTCGGCAGGAAGGCCCCGATCCGGCGAATCAGATAGCGGAGCACTATAGACTTCCGGTTGCTTTCTACGAACGATACCAGCGGGAATCACCGGCGATCAACGCGCCGATGGTCGCCGCTGGCCCCTATTCAGGAAAAACGGCGTCCTGTCGATGACAGGACACCGTCAGGCTTCTTATGGTTTATTTCGAGACGCCCCAGAAATGAGGCCAGATCAATGTGGTGGCCTCAATGCCCGAAAGCTTGGGCGAGGCGATGTTGTACGTATAGACATCGCCTGTCTTCATGGTGGGAACCTGGGAGTAGATCAGTGCCTGAATCTCCGCCCACGTCGCCTTTCGGGCCGCCGGATCGTTGGTGGCGGTGAACGCGGCCTTGAGCTGCTGCTTCTCCTGCGTTGCCCACCATCCCGGATAATTGTCGTTCATCACCGAGATCAGGATCGGATCCGGCACGAAACCGTGGTGCGTGAAGAACAGGTCCCACTCTTCGGGCTGGGCTCGTTTCTTGATCAGCGTCGCCCAGTCGACCACAACCATCTGGACGTTGATACCTGCCTCCAGTAGTTGCCGGGTGAAGACGACCGCCTGGTCGTAGTGGAAGGCGTAGTTGGTCGAAACCAGCAACTTGATCGGTGTGCCATCATATCCGGCTTCTTCTGCAAGCGATTTCGCTTTCCCGGAATTGCCTTCACTGAAGCTTTCGGTACCGGACGCCGTAAACCAGGCGTTGCCCTTGGGCAGGAAAGAACCGTTGGCCCGCCACAGTTTTTCCGGGCCGATCGAGACCCGCAGTGCATCTTCCTTGTTGAGCGCAGCCTGGATGGCCTGACGCAGCTTGAAATTTTCCATCAGCGGACCGGCCTTCGAGTTCATGAACACCAGACCGAAGATCGGACCGCCGTTCAAGACTACCCTGGAATCCGAATCACTGTCGAGATCGTCGATCAGATCACTCGGCATGCTTTCGGCATAATCGTAGTCGCCGGCCTTGACGCCGTTGACCCTGGTTCCAGGATCGGGAACTGGAATAAAGCGAAGCCGATCAAAGTGAGCAACGCGGTCCCCGGCGTATCCGCTGGCAGCACCGGGCGGGCTCTGGTAACCGTCGTACTTCACCAGTTCGACGTGGCGATTGGGCTTCCATTCGCCGAATTTGTAGGGACCGGTCCCGATATAGTCCTTGACGTCGATCGGCTTGCTGCCTGCATTGGACGCGATCCTCTCCGGGTAGATCGCAGGTCCCCCGTTGATGAATGCCATGAGGTTCTTCCACGGTCCGAACGGGCTTTCGAACGTCAGCGTCACACTGTGAGAACCCGACGCCGATACATCGGAAACGTTGGAAAACAACAATTTACCCCGGGACCCATGTTCTCCCCAGCGCTTGAGAGACGCCACTACGTCCGCAGCGGTCATGGCCTGGCCGTCATGGAAACTGACGTCCTGGCGCAGGTTGATGGTGATCGTCTTGCCATCGGCGCCGACCTCCTCGCCCGAAGCGAGCAGCGGCTGGGGTTCGTAGTTCCCGTCAAAGGTGTAGAGGCCTTCGAAAATATGATGGGCAATCGTGGTGGCAAGGTCGGAAGTGACCACATGCTGGTCAAGGCTCGGTGGCTCACCAACCGTGGCGTAACGAAGCGTCTCCGCCGCCTGTACTGATAGGGAAACGGCTGAGCCGAATGCCATCGCAGCGGCAACGGCGACAACGTGCTTGGGGGCTCGAATGATGTTCATGTTACTCTCCTGTTTGGCTGATATTCGGGTGATTCTTGTGATCGAATCTGAAATGCTACTATAAAAACTATTTTCATGAAAAGCAACAGAACTCTTATTTATTGCAAATATATGGTAATTATTTTTATATGATCGAAGTCATAATCCAAACAGGTCATACTCGTTTTTCGTTTTGGGAGACTGAACCCGGGGGGCGATTTGTCAAGTAACGAGAAGAAAATCTCCGAGGACTTGCTGTCGCGCATCGCGCGGCTCGGGCCGACGATGCACCCTGCCGAGCGGCGCGTCGCAGATCTGGTCCTTACCGACATGGATTTCACCATCCATGCCCGAACCACCGAGATCGCCACTCGAGCCGGGGTGAGCACAGCCTCGATCACGCGTTTCTGTCGCACGGTAGGCTGTGCGGGGCTCCGCGAACTGAAGCTGGATCTTGCCAAGATACTCGCGATCGGCGACCGCTACCTCCATCCCCGAACCGTTCCTCTAGGGGCAAGCGAGGCAATGACGGAGATCGTCTCACTGATACACGGTTCTCTCGATTCGCTGGTCACACAAGTTGCCGACGAAACGATGAAGCGGGTCGCCAAGTCGATAGCCCGTGCAAAGCGCATCATGATCTTCGGCGGCGGCGGCGGTTCGTCGATGGCTGCCATGGAAGCGGAAAACCGCCTGTTCCGGCTCGGACTGCATGCCTCCTCGTGCAATGACTCGCAACTCCAGTTGATGATGGCGGCGACCCTGAAGAGAGGTGACGTTTTGCTGGTGCTGTCGATCACGGGAGAATACGAGCCGATTATCCAGGCCGCCGAGGTGGGCGGTCAGTACGGCGCCCACACAATCGCCGTAACCGCACCAGGCTCACCGCTGTCTCTTGCGGCCGCCGAAACAGTGCCTTTCCAGACCGAGGAACCGGAAAGCATCTTCACCCCCACGCCGGCCCGTTACGTCTTGCTTGTACTGATCGACATCCTCGCCTTTGAAGTCGCGAGACTGCGAGGGGACTCCGCGGTCGAAACGATGCGGCGCATCAAGTACCAGTTGGTCCATACCCGCGACAAGGACGATTCGAATCCGCTTGGAGACTGAATCATGTTGCTTTGCTGTTTCCAAACACAGGGAATCAGCTGGAAATGGCGCTTCTTGGTCGGTCATCATTCAGGAGATCGGGCATCGTGCGTTGTCATCCCTTGATGACGTAACTCACTGTCAAATGCATAACCCAGTGTTGCTCATGCCGCCCTTCACTCTACACAAGACCGAAATCCATGGCCGATAACACAAAGAATGTCTGCGCGCGGATCGGGACAGCAAGGGTGTCGCCCATCCTGACCCTTGAACGGAGCGAGTCGGCACTGCCTCTGGCAACTGCGCTATTGGCAAGTGGTTTGCCGGTGGCAGAAATTACCTTCAGATCGGACTCGGCAGCGGATTCCATTCGTATCGTTCGTGAACGGATTCCCGATCTGCTGATCGGCGCCGGGACCGTTCTGAGTGTGAATCAGGTTGAACTCGCCCAACGGGCCGGCAGCCAGTTCATTCTCGCTCCCGGCTTCAATCCCGCTGTGGTGGAAGCGAGTCTCGAGTTGGGCGTGCCGATATTTCCGGGCGTCAACAACCCGACGGATATCGAACTGGCGATGGGCTTCGGCCTTGAAGTGGTCAAGTTTTTCCCTGCCGAGGCCAGCGGCGGCGTACCGTTCCTGAAAGCCATGTCCGGTCCTTATCCTGCCATGCGCTTCCTGCCGACCGGCGGTATATCCCCGGAAAATCTGGCAGATTACCTGGCGCTGGACAATGTTCTTGCATGCGGCGGATCCTGGATCGCAGACCCCACTTTCATCCGCACGTCCCGGTACGACGAAATTGCCCGGATCGCTGCCGAAGCGGTTGCCCTTTCGACCAGTGGTCCTTGAACGTCCGAAGAACGTCGCCGAACAACCGCTTACGTAGCTATGGAGTCGTTGTGCTGACGTGCCCCGGATACAGAACATGGCTATCATGGAATTGGACCGACCCTGCCAATACCGAACAATGGATTTTCTGACACTGGTGCAGTCGCATGTGAATGCAGAGGATCAGTAACTGATTCTGTCGAATCCCCTGGATTGTCCTGTCAAACAATCGCTCCGGTTTTGCAAATGACCTCAACGGCGAGATTGTGGCCAGCGATCATCGCCTCTCTTTGTGTGGCCCCGGAATACAGTGCCGCCAAATAGCCGCCATTGAAACTGTCTCCGGCGGCGGTGGTGTCGACGACCTTCTCGGCGACGGGGAAATCGGCCCTGCGGAACTGCTGACCCGATAGCGACAGTGGACCCCTGGCTCCGCGCTTGAGCACACCCTGTTTCAGCCCACAACTTTGCAACCTTTCCAGGACTTCAGTCTCACCCTGGTTCTCAAACAACTCCATTTCGTCGTCGAGCGACGGCAAGCCGATGTCAGCCCGACTCCAGGCTCGCGAGACCGCGATCCGTGCCGTTTCCGTGCTCTCCCAAAGAGGCGGCCGAAAGTTTGAGTCGAAAACAACCGTACCATCCCAACCCTCCAGCCAGCTCAACAGTCCGTATCGGACATCCGAAGGTAAAATGGCCAGCATGATTGCTGAAAGGAAGATTACGTCAAAATTGTCGAGGACGCTGAATCCGTCATGAAACAGGGTGCGGGCTGCGGAATTCTCCCGCCAGAAATAGAATGACCTTTCACCATCAACGTCAGTGCTGATCGCATAGAGGCCGGGCAGTTTGTCCGGATGCCTTGCAACGTGCCGTGTAGAGACACCCTCGGCGTCGATGAACTTCAACATCCTCTCGGACAGAGGGTCCACCCCGACTACCGAGACAAAGTCGATTTCATGCTCTCTCGAAGCGGAGCGGCGCAAGTAGACGGCGGTGTTCAGCGCGTCGCCCGCAAAGCCGAACCTGGGCTGGTCTCGGTCGAAAGAAAACTCAACCATCGCTTCCCCAATGCAGGCAAATCTTGAAGGGATCCGCATTGATCTATTCTCTGATTGGATCCGGGCCGGTTTCTTTATCCAAGGAAATCCTTCTTTCTTTTCATGAAAGCACCGGACCATGAGGCCGCCGGGTGCCCTTTTTCAATTCGATCAAACCAATCCACTTCTCACTACATCCGGTGGTTGATTTCGATCTGTCCGGCGAACAGCTGTTCCCTTGCCATTTTGTATCAAACTACTCAGGGTAACTACTAGCCCCCTGTGGAGCACCTGAAGGTCATTCAGGTGTCTTGAGCATGTGGGCGGCCTTTCCCTTGAGAGCGATCTCGATGGCGGCAAGAGGATTGTAACCCTGATAGGACATGGACAGCAGATAGCTTGAGACCCGGCACCATGCGACGGCGTATTTGTATGTACGGAAACAGCCGGACACTTTCTGCTTGACCTTGGCCATCCGGAGGTTCCTTTCGGACAGGTTGTTGGTGAAGCTGACCGCGGGGTCCCTGGCGAACCGCAGGACTTCGGTTTCATGCTTTCCCATGGCCTCCCACAGGTTCTCCGCGTCGGATTTCGCGATGCGCCCGCGCTTTTTCCCGCCGGTGCGCACAGGGGTTGCCGGGAGTTCCTTCTTCCCCTGGGTCAGGATGGTCCGGTAGCGCTTTTGCAGGGCGGCGCATTCTTTTGCGGACAGCACCTTGTCCGGGCTTTCCCTGACCTTGCGGGCGGCGTCCCGGAGCAGTTTCTTCATCCGCCTCGCCCAGGCCGGATCATGGGCGTCGATGAGGAACTGCAGATCCCGCAGGAGGTGGCCGCCGCACAGGGCGTGGTCGCAGTGGTCACAGGCAAGATAGCTGGCCCAGCGGTCATGGACCAGGACGCCGCCGTACCGGGGGATGATGCCGATGTCCCGGATCGCCTCGCCGCCCCGCTTGGGGTGGCAGAACTTCAGGGTGAGGTCTCCGGCGCTGCAGTCGTGCAGCCAGTGGTTCTTGCGGTCGATGCGGATCGAGGTCTCGTCCACATGCAGCGCCGGCGCGGCCAGCAGGCACTCGACGGCGGCAGCCTCCCAGTCCGCCAGGGCATCGTGCAGGCGCAGCAGCCAGGCCAGCAGGGTCGCCTCGGCAATGGCCCGTCCCGTCATCGCCTTCATGGTCTGGACCACACGCTTCAGCGGCACCATCTGCGCCACCATCAGGTGGGCGGCGAACGCGATGATGCCGTGTCCGTACTGCAGCGGACCCGGCAGGCCGTCCGGAAAGGCGCCCCGGTTCTCGGCATGGCAGCGCGGACAGGTCTTGATCTCGGCATCCACGTGGTATTCCCGGGTCTCGAACACGATGTCCACCAGGGTGCGACGCTCATGGCCCTCGCACCGTACCCGCACCAGGTTCCTGCCGCAGGCCGAACATTCCGTCACCGGGGATACCCCGGTTTCACTCACCAGACGGGTATGGCCCGTTTCCCAGTGCGGCTGCTCCGGTCCCCTGCCACGGCTCCCGGGGCGTGCCGCGGTCTCATCCTTCCCCTCACGGGACGGCGGCAGGCTCGCGTTCACCGGCGTCTTGCGGGTGGTCTTTTCCATGAACACCGCCATCATCAACTCCATCAGCATCAACAGGGCGTTGAACAGCACCTCGCATTCCGCGCTGACCTTGCCCTCCCTGCACAGTGACCGGAAACTCTCCCGGTGCGCATCGAACTCCTCGCGCAGCGCAACCCGGTTCACCGTCCCCATGGATTCACTCCTCCCTCGCCTCCACGGCCTCCTCCGCCTCCACCGCCATCATCGCCGACAGCACCGCCAGGCGTTCCCCATGCGGCATCCCCCGGTAGCGCCGGCCCCAACTCTGGGCCTTGCGCTTCACCGCCTGGCGATGGGTGAAGTTCCGGCCCGCATAACGCGGCCAGTGAACCCGGTCCGGCGTGAAGTTGAACCACACCTTCTCCGTCACCACACCCGCCTGGTTCATCACCTGAAGCGACACGCTGCCCCAATCCCCCAGCCAGTCGTCGTACATCCGCGAAGGATACCCCGAGATCATCACCGAGCAGGGAAGGCCGCGGATCAGCGCCAGCAAGCCCTCGTGGTCGCTGTTCCTGTAGTCGTGCCGGTAGCGGCGGCCCGACTTGCGCGTACTTTGCAGATACGGCGGGTCGCAGTAGACCAGTTCCGTGCCGTCAAACGGAAACGTCCGGAGATACCGGTGACAGCAGCCATGCACCAGTTCCACCGGATAGTCGCACTGGAATCCTTCCAGCGCCCTGGCGTTGCAGTCTATGCCGATGTTCCGCAGGGCCCCCGGCTTGCGCTTCATGATCGCCCCACCGCCAAGGTGGGTTTCGATATACACCGAGTGCGGCGGCATCAGGGCGATCAGAGGCTGGCACAGCCCCGAAGCTCCCTTGGAGCCGAAATAGCGGTTCCCCATCTGTGTGCGGGTTCGTCTCGTGGTCCGAAACCCGAACGATAGGGAAAATATTCTATACTGTCAACCTACAGATGGGATATGGGGCAAATAAGGGGTGAGTAGTTACTACTCAGGTTTGAACGCAATCACATCCATTTCAATTTTTACATCGATCATGAGACTGGACTGAACCGTGGAGCGGGCCGGCGGATGATCAGAAAAGTAGCGTTCAAAGACACTGTTGAAGCTGGTGAAATCACGCGGATCGTCCAACCAGACATTGACCTTGATCACATGCTCAAGTCCGCAATCCGCAGAGTCGAGTACGGCGATAATATTTTTCACTACCTGCTCGGTCTGCTCGACGATTCCACCTCCGGAAACCTCGCCATCTACAGTCGGTACCTGGCCGGAAACATAAATAAAATCACCAGCGCGTACTGCCTTGGCAAATGGTCGCCGTGTATTGCCGGCAGCAGCATCGGCCATGCCGAGACGTTTGATGCTTTTCTCCATAATACGAATGCTCTGAAATGTAAATTATTTTCATGAAATTATACGAAATATTTTCTTTGCATTCATTAACAGGTCAATGGCAATCGCGTGACATACGATGCATTACGGATCCAGTAGAGATCATCTGCCATTGTTTTGCAGTTGAACATATTTCAGAACAGCTTCTACGCCACTTTGTGATCACTCCCACTATCCGGTTGAATTCGCCGGGTTCGTGATGATCCTTATCGAATTCGGCATCAAATCGAAATCGGGATGGTTCAAGGCGGGGCGGGCGCAAGCGCGAATCCGGCATAGGGCATGAAATATCGGCAACCACCAAAGCCGCCGTCAGGGACATGTCGCATCAACACGGGGATTGGTCCCGGGCATGGTAAGGGTACGGTGGACGGATGATAGATTACAATTCAAAGTTGAAGTCGAAAATTCACCAACACAAGCCACGGCACCAGCTCTAAATGAAACCGGCTATACTCCGGCCACATGCGAACTCCGGACCAAGAATTGCCGCCTGGCACCCTGAAACTCTTCGCTAAGCCGACATGAGGAGACGAACCGGGGGCAATGTCATAGTGCGCCGTGCCCGGCCGAACGACGCGGAGGAGGTGGCGGCGGTGTTGTGTGCATCCATCACCGATCTATGTATCGCCGATCATGGCAGCAATCCGGAAACTGTTGCGCGATGGCTTGCGAACAAGACACCACATGTTGTCCGCTCGTGGATCGAGTCGGAGGGATATGTAGGCGTCGCAGAAGATCGTGGGCAGATCGTCGGAGTGGGGGCAGCCTTGGCGTCCGGCAGCATTACCCTCAACTACGTGCTGCCGGAGGCGCGCTTTCGTGGCGTGAGCAAGGCAGTGTTGAGCACCCTGGAGGCATATCTCCGAACCGAGGGATGCGGGTGCAGTTCACTTTCCAGTACCCGCACCGCACATCGGTTCTATCTTGCGGCAGGATACGTCGATGCGGGCGAACCACAGAGTTGGCACGGGCTCACAGAATTTCCAATGATCAAGGACCTACAGGCCGCAGTTGGTTGCAGACCCGAATAGCGATTGGAGAATCGGGTTCGGGACGGAGAAGAGAGAAGACCGGGTTCCAGGTGCTGCGTGACAGCAAGCTAAAGACCGCTTGGGTCTGAGTGATCAAGGAGATGGCCATGTTGCTTTGGTATTATGTCAGCAGAACCTAGGCCGAGAAGGGCTGGAAGCGGTGGCTGTCCTGGGCGATGCACTGCCGCCTGGAGCCGGTCAAGCCGGCTGCCAGGACGATCAGGAACCATTTCTGGGGCATCCTCAATGCCGTTGTCCTGAGGTCACCAACGGCCCTGCGGAGAACATCAACAGCAAGGTCCGGATGGTCAAGATTCGCAGCTGCGGGTTTCGGAACAAACAGCGGTTCGCCAACGCGATCTACTTCCACCTCGGCGGGTTGAAACTCCATCCCGAACCCGTCAAACGATGAATCTACCCACTCGATCTGGGGAAGAGCCACTTAAAATCGTCAAGGTTGTAGATAGAATCGCCCCCATTCCCCGGATCGCTTCTTGTACAGTTCTCTGACATGGAGCCTGTTGTTTTGAAATTCCAGAAACTCAATGGACCGGGGAATTACCTTATAACCACCCCACGTCTTCGGTTTGGGAATTTCCTTATTGTCATAATTTAGTCTCAACTCTGCCAAACGATCGGCAACTTCAGACTGACTACTCTGCATTACGCTTTGATCTGAGCACAGGGAAGTCAGTTTTGCGTCTCTGCTTCTGGCAGACCAATATTCAGCGGCCAACTCACTGGAAATTTGATTGGCCGTGCCCTGTATCCTGATCTGATATCCCACGTGATCCCACCAAACGGTAATGGATACCTTGGGGTTTGCTGAGATTTGCTTGCCCTTTGGAGAATTCAATGCCGTGCAGAATATGAAACCGGTATCGTCGAAATCTTTGAGATCAACAAAACGTCCAACAGGATATCCATCAGCATCTATAGTGGATACACATACTGCGTTTTTTTCCAACAGTGGACTGTTTTCGTTGGCTTTTTCCTTCCAGAGGCCAAATTTTTGCATTGGGTCAAGCATGATTTCTACTTTCCGGTCAGTATCAGATTTACATCAATCCAGAAGTGCTTTACCGTGAGGATTCACGGCCGTATTCATTTGATAAACTGTATGTGCCGTCCGGGTTCCGCCTGAAATAGACCTTATGCCCACCCGGGTTGCCGAGACGGTACTTCGGGAGGAAGTTGTTGTAGGTACGATAATCCCAACCCGGGCAGGCACGACGTACATCCGCAGCGCGGAACCGCTCGGGAAGCCTGCCCTGTTGGATTGCCAAGCCGATTTCCCTGACAACATCGTCTACGCCCACTTGCTCATCTTCACAATCTGCATTCTGCTGAGGGAATTTCCGGGAACCGGCCCTGAATGTCAATGAGTACCGACGGGGTACGACATGCGAGATCCACTGGTGGATTTCGTACGCTTGACTGCGTCCCAATGAAACCGAAACCCGTCACCGGAAGGGACTACCGACCATGGTCATTTTGGGAGAAAATCGGATGGAACACTGGGTTTGAAACCCTGTCCAGGGTTATTTTCTACGTCCTCATTTCATCAACCCGACAGTGCGCAGTCATGAACATCCCTGCGCCGCCGGGTCTCGAACCTCGAAAGTTCCAGTAATCGAACCGGCCCTTTCCGAAATCAACAGCCCGGCAACGCCTGTCGCCCGACGGCAACGACGCACACACCGGCTTTCCGGATATTCCGCGCGGCGGGTCGCCTTTCCGGCCCGGAGACCCGCCGTGTCCGCGCCTACCAGCGGACCACGCCCCTCAGCAGCACGCCGTGCCTCGCCTCCCCGTCCGCGGGCTCGTTCCGGACCGCGTCCAGGCTGAGACCGATTCGGGGCCCTTCCATGCGGACCGGCTCCAGCCGCCAGCCGACGCGCCAGTCATGTGCGCCGCCGCCCGTGCGTGAAATACCAACGCTCGGCGTGCCCGTGTGCCGGCCGCCGTATACCGCAATCCCGTAGCCCGCCTCGGCGCGGAGACCGCGGCCCGCGTCGAACTCCGATCCAGGCGCCAGCCCCCGCGCGTCCCTTGCGCCCCACAGACGGTCCGCCGAACCCGAAGGCGTCCCGAAGGTCGGCGACAGGTTGAACGACAGCCTGCGGCCGCGCTTGCCCGGATCGAGCCGCGCGCTCCGGCCCCGGGATCGGAGCAGCGGGTGCTGTGCGCGATGGTGAAGGAGCTGTTTGGGGAAGTCCCGGCGCTGGCGAAGCGTTGCCGGGAGTTCAGCGCGGATCGGGGCTACGACCAGAAGGGCCTGAAGCAGGATCTGTGGGAAGCCTACGCCATCCGGCCGCTGATCGACACCCGGCTGCCGTGGCAGGACGGGAAGAGGGAGCCGGACTACGATCCTTCCGAGCCTCTCCTGCGGCTGCTGGATCCGGACCGTGCGGACAACATCCTGTACTCGGAACGCGGGGAGGTCCGTTGCCGGTGTCCCCGGAGCGGGGAAATCCGGCCGATGGCGTACCAGGGATTCGAGGCGGACAGGAATACGCTGAAGTACCGGTGCCCCGCGGCGGCGTACGGTCTCGACTGCAAGGGCCGCGGGGCGTGCCTGGCGCGGAGCCAATCCAGGGCCGGACCCTACGGACGCATCGTCCGGATCAGGCTGGACAGGATGAACCGGAGGATCTTCACGCCGACGCCCTGGGACTCCCCGTCATGGAAGCGCGGATACAACCGAAGAAGTGCGCTGGAGCGGATCAACGCCCGGCTGGACCGGGTCTGCGGCTTCGAGGTGCACTTCATCCGGGACCTGGTGAAGATGCGGGCCCGGGTGGGGTTGGCCTTCGCGGTGATGATAGCCATGGCGCTGGCCAGTATCGACGCGGGACACGGGGAACGGATGCGGTCCCTGGTCCCGGCCGGTTCCATTCGCGGATACCGGGTAGTCCGACCCGGCCATTCCACCCGGGATTCCGGCCTGCCGTGGGCTCGCCGGGGCCTCCCGTCGCCTGCCTGTCCGTGGCGGGCCGATATCGTGGCCCAATCATTCGAAAATCATCGGAAACGGGCCGAATCACGCTCCGGACATGGTATTTTTCGAAACAGTGTCCTGGATGACACCGCCCGCCCTATTGTCAGGTCCACGTCTCCGGATCTGAGATTCCCTACAGCGCAAGACCCTCCATTGGACAACTCACAGTCGTTTGGTTAACATCCGGTTATCTGTGGCGCCGCCCCGCCACCGCCATCGCCATGGCGGATTGCGGGAACGGCGCTTCCGGTGCCTGCCGACGGAAAGCCGGTTGGGGAACGCGGATGCCGAGATCCGCGGCAAGGCCTGAAACCGCCACACCGTGAGAAACCGGAATGCCAGAAAACATTCCATCCGGAAGAACGTGCCCGGCGCCTGATTTCCATGACTCCGAAACGCCAGTGACGCTGGCCCAACCCAGTGTGCGCAGCATCTTCGGGCCATTGCCCAGCATCCGAACTTAGGTTCAGCGGGCCATGGCTGGCATCGGTAAGGAAGATTGATCATGAATAACCGGATTCCGGACTGGGGTATCGACAACGACTACAGCCTTCTGCGTGATGTGTTGCTCGGACGCCCCGACCACTACCGCTGGGTCGATGCCGGACCGATTACCCGGCGAACGTTACAGAACCAGGAGCATACCGGGGTCGTCTTCGACCTGGAGACCGCGCTGGCCCAACACGCCGAAATGGTCAGCATCTACGAGGACAACGATGTGGTGTGCCATTTCATGGACGCCGACGAAGTGCTGCATCGCAATTTCTTCGTCCGGGATTCAAGCGCCATGACTCCATGGGGGGCGCTCATCTGTCATATGCAGGTGGATAGCCGGAGGGCCGATTATGTGACCGCGATCAGGTTCTACCAGGAAAACGATATCCCGATCTGGCGCCACGTCACAGCCGACTACTTCGAGGGCGGTGATTTCGTGATCCTGGAACCGGGCCGCGTACTCATCGGCTATTGCGGCGAGCGTTCGGAGAAGGAGGGTGCCGAACAGGTGGCGGCATGGATGCGCCAGGAGGGATGGGAAACGCAGGTGGCGCCGATCTCGCGGGAATTTGTCCATATGGACGGGCTCGTCGTTCCCCTGGCCCCCAAGTTGCTGGTGGCGTGTGTCGATGCACTGGAGGACTGGCTGATCGCGTGGCTGCGCGCCAGGGGCTTCGAATTTGTCGAGGTGGATTACAGGGAAGCGAGGGACCTGGGGGTCAACCTGGTTTCCCTGGGCAATGACCGGGTTCTTTCGATGGGGGGCAGCAAGGGATTAAACAGCAAACTGCGGGCGCTCGGCTTTGAGGTATTCGATCCTGACATGTCCATGTTCACGCTGGGCGGCGGCGGCGTCCATTGCCTTTGTCAGGCACTGAGACGGGATCCGTCGGGATAGTCCCCCGGGAGCCCAACGTGTTTTCTTGCAACAGTCAATACCTGTCAGCCCATCCGAACAGCGGATGCCGGTTTTCCTGTGATACGGCCCGAAATCCGTTACCTGAACGGCAGGCGGAACTGTCACGGCATTTGCTGGTGGTTTTCCGGTATGGATTGGCAAAGACCGCCGGGTGCTGGATCCGGCGCAATTTCGTCGGCACCCGTCGACGATTCCACCCTGATAGGAGGAGTGACCAATGAAATCAATCGAACATGAGCTGGGGCTGCTGAGACAGGGCCGCATCGGGCGGCGGGAATTCATGGCGCATGCCCTGGCATGCGGGATGGCATTGCCTGCCGCAACCTCGTTGCTTGCCGGAACTGCCATGGCGGCCGAACCCAAGCGGGGCGGGCGGGTGCGGATAGCGCTCGGTCTGGGCTCGACGACCGATTCCCTTGATCCCGCGACCTACAACGACACCTACATGCAGGTGGTGGGCTTCGGCTTCCGCAACTGCCTGACCGAGGTGTCCAATGAGGACGAACTGATCGGTGAACTGGCCGAGAGCTGGGAGGCTTCCCCGGACGCAACCAAGTGGACATTCGAACTGCGCAAGGGCGTCGAGTTCCATAGCGGCAAGACACTGGATGCCAACGACGTGATCGCTTCCGTGGCGCACCATCTCGGCGAGGAGTCGACTTCCCCCGCCAAGGGAATCCTCAACTCCATCGCGGACATGAAGGCAGACGGAAAGAACACCGTTGTCTTCACCCTGAACGAGGGCAATGCCGACTTTCCGTTCCTGCTGAGCGACTACCATATTGGCATCTGCCCGGTCGTGGACGGGGCGCTTGACTGGCGCTCGGGCGATGGTACGGGCGGCTATGTCCTGTCTGATTTTGAGCCGGGGGTCCGTTCATTCCTGACGCGCAGTCCCAACTACTGGAAATCCGACCACGCATTCTTCGATGAAGCGGAGGTGCTGGCGATCATTGACGTGGCGGCCCGGATGTCGGCGCTGACCTCCGACGCGGTCGATGTCATTGACCGGGTTGACCTCAAGACCGCCCATTTGCTGGACCGCAATCCCGGAGTGCGCCTGACGGAAACCCAGGGTACGTTGCACTACGTCTATTCGATGATGTGCGACCGCCCGCCCTTCGACGACCCCAACGTCCGGCTGGCGCTGAAGTATGCCATTGACCGCGAAGAGCTACTCCAGAAGCTGCTGAACGGCCATGGATACCTGGGCAACGATCACCCCATCGGCCGGTCGAACCGGTATTTTGCGGCCGACCTGCCGCAGCGGCCCTATGATCCGGACAAGGCCAGGTTCCATCTCTCGAAGGCTGGTCTGACAAGTCTCACCGTACCGCTCAACGTCGCGGAGACGGCATTTGCCGGGGCGACGGATGGCGCGGTGCTCTACCAGCAGCACGCGGCGAAGGCGGGCATCACGATCGACGTCGTTCGCCGACCCAACGACGGCTACTGGTCAGACGTCTGGAACGTGGAACCCTGGGTCGCCTCCTACTGGAGCGGCCGGGTGACCGAGGACTGGGTATTCTCGCAAACCTATGCCGCGGGAGCGCCCTGGAACGAGACGCACTGGGCCAATCCGCGCTTCAACGAACTCCTGAAATCCGCCCGGGCGGAACTTGATCCCAGTATCAGGCGGCAGATGTACTTCGAGATGCAGCAGCTTTGCAGCGACGACGGCGGGGTAGTGGCGCCGATATTTTCCAACTATGTCTTCGCGGTGAGCGAGAAAATTGCCCACCGCCGCCTGTCCGCGGCCTGGGACCTCGATGGCATCAAGTGCATGGAACGCTGGTGGTTCGCATAGGTCCATCCCGCCACCCGTGAACCTCCGGCATCCGGGATGCGGCAGCGGGGGGCCGGCGCCCGGGCTCCCGCGTGCCGAATCCACGGGTCTCGATCCGGTCGGCGGAGCGAGGAGTCGGCGATGACGCGCGACCCGCGCTTCGACGTGCTGTTCGAGCCGGTGCGCATCGGCCCGGTGACGGCGCCGAACCGCTTCTACCAGGTCCCCCACTGCAACGGCGCCGGCGACCGCTCGCCGCTCGCCACGGCCGCGATGCGCGAAGTCAAGGCCGAAGGCGGCTGGGGCGTGGTGTGCACCGAAAACCTGATGGTGGACCCGTGGAGCGACATCAGCCCGTTTCCGGCTGTGCGGCTGTGGGGCGACGAGGACCTTCCGGCCCAACGCGAGATGGTCGAGCGCGTGCACCGCCACGGCGCGCTCGCCGGCTGCGAACTCGCCCACTTCGGGATGGCCGCCACGAATCGAACGACCCGCAATGTCCCGCTCGGCCCGTCGAGCCGCATGACCATGGAGGCCATCGAGCCGCGGCAGTCGCGACGCATGGACAGGGACGACATCCGGCGCTTTCGCCGCCGCCACCGCGAAGCGGCGCTGCGCGCCGAACGCGCCGGCTTCGACATCGTCTACCTGTACTGCCTGCACGGGAACTCGATCATTTCGCAGTTCTTCTCGCGCCTGACCAACGACCGCGCCGACGAGTACGGCGGCAGCTTCGGGAACCGGACGCGGCTGTTCCGCGAACTGCTCGAAGACACTCGCGAGGCGGTGGGGCATCGCTGTGCGGTGGCGGTGAGGATTGCGGTCGCGCAACTGACCGACCGGCCCATCGTCGAGCCGGCGGAGCTGCGCGACCTCATCGAGTCGCAGGCCGAGGCGCCCGACCTGTGGGATGTCTGCCTCAACGACTGGTCGCGAGACTCCGCCACCTCGCGGTTCGCCGCGGAGGGGCACGAGGAGCCGCACGTGGCGTTCGTCAAGTCCGTGACCACGAAGCCGGTAGTCGGGGTCGGCCGGTTCACCTCCCCCGAGACCATGCTCTCGCAGGTGCGGCGCGGGGTCATCGACTTCATCGGGGCCGCCCGCCCGTCGATCGCCGACCCGTTTCTGCCGAGGAAGATCGAGGAGGGCCGCCTCGACGAGATCCGCGAGTGCATCGGCTGCAACGTCTGCGTGGCCGGCGAGAACAGCTTCACTCCGATGCGCTGCACGCAGAACCCGACCATCATGGAGGAGTGGCGCCGCGGCTGGCACCCGGAGCGGATGCCACGGGCGGAGGATTGCGCGACGGTGCTCGTCGTCGGCGCCGGCCCGGCCGGCCTGGAGTGCGCGCTGACGCTCGCGCGGCGCGGTCATCGGGTGACTCTGGCCGAGGCGTCGGGGCATCTGGGCGGAAGGGTGCTGCGCGAGAGCCGTCTTCCCGGGCTGTCCGAGTGGATTCGCGTGCGCGACTACCGCGTCTCGCAGCTCCGCAGGATGCCCAACGTCGACATCTACCCGGCCTCCGAGCTCGCCGCCGGGGATGTGCTCGAATTCGGCGCACGGCGCGTGGTCTGCGCCACGGGGGCGCACTGGCGCCGCGATGGTCTCGGCCGCTGGCATCCGGCGCCGCCGCTCGACCCGTCGTCGCCGGGGCTGTTCACCCCCGACGACGTGATGGACGGCGCCCGCATCGAAGGTCCGGCCGTCATCTACGACGACGACGGCGCCTACCTGGCCTCGGCCCTCGCCGAGAAGCTGGTCGCGGACGGCGTCGAGGTCGCCATCGTGACGCCCCACGCCACGTTCGCGCGCTGGACGGCCCTGACGCTAGAGCAGGACCGATTGACGCGGCGGATGCTGAAGCACGGCGTTCGTCTGGAGACGGCCAGGCAGATCGAGGGGTTCGACCACGAGGGCGCGCACTGCGCCTGCGTGCATACCGGACGGACGGTACGCCTCCCCGCCGCCTCGCTCGTCGTCGTGACCTCGAGAACGCCGGACGACCGGCTGTTCCGGGCGCTTCGGGCCCAGCCGCAGGCGTTGCGTGAAGCGGGTATCGAACGGGTCGACCGCATCGGCGACTGCGACGCGCCCGGGCTCATCGCGCACGCCGTCTTCGCCGGACACCTGCTGGCGCGCCGTTTCGACGCGCCGGAAGGGCGGAATCCAACCGCGGGCGGTGACGCATCCCGCCCGGCAGTACTTCTGCCGTAGAGGTCCCGCGATTCAGGTTAAAGCGGAAAGGTTTTTTCCGGGTTATCAATATATACAAGAATATACATTTATAATCATATAGATAACAAAGTATATCTGTTTACCGTAATCTTACCGCAAGCGGATTTGTTCAACTCAGCAGGGTAATTCTTTTCTGCAGAGTTTTTTCTTCCGGTCAAAGGACTTACCCCAAACACTGGACTTTTCCCCCGGGTACTGGTATAAATCCCGTCACAAGACCATCAGACGGACATACGCAAGGTGGACCTTTCAGAGGTGTCGGTAGACATCATACCGGCGAGAGATGAATCCCGGTTCCGGGATCTGATGCAGGCGCATCACTATCTCGGCGCGGTGCCGGCGCGGGGCGAGACGCTGCGCTATGTGGCCCATCACCGGGGGCGCTGGCTGGCACTGGCCATGTTCTCGGCATCGGCGCTGAAATGCGGCGCCCGGGACCGGTGGATCGGCTGGGAGTACGGCATCCGGTTCGGCCGCCTGCACCTGATCACCAACAACTCGCGCTTCCTGATCCTGCCCGGCGCACCGCGCAACCTCGGCTCGCGCGTGCTTTCCCTGTGCACCCGCCGCCTCGCCCGCGACTGGCCGCTCCGCTTCGGTCACGGCCTCCTGCTGGTGGAGACCTTCGTCGACCCCGCCCGCTTCCACGGCACCGTCTACCGCGCCGCCAACTGGATCGAGGTCGGGCATACCCGGGGCTTCGGCCGCGAGGGCCCGGGCTACAGCGAACACGCAAATCCCAAGCTCGTCTTCGTCCATCCCCTGTCGCGCACCGCCCGCGCCCGCCTCCGGGACCCCTGCCTCGACACCACACTGCAACATGGAGTACCCAGGATGACTCTCACCGCCGAACAGATGCGATCCCTGCCCGACTTCTTCCGCGACATCGACGATCCCCGACGCCGCCAGGGCCGCCGCCACGCCCTGTCCACCATGCTGGCATTGGCCGCAGCGGCCACGCTCTGCGGCATGCGCGGCTACAAGGCCATGAGCGAATGGATCGACGACCTCAGCCCCAGGGTCCTGGAACGTTTCCGCGTACGCCGTTCCAGGAGCGGACACCAGGTGCCCAGCCTGTCCGCCATCCGCAGCGTCCTCATCCGCATCGACCCGGACCAGTTCGATGCCGCCCTGCGGGCGTGGCACCAGGTCCATGGCCCAAAGGACACCGCCATTGCCGTCGACGGCAAGACCATCCGGGGCGCCATCGATGACCAGGGCAACCGGCCCCATGTGCTCGGCGCCGTCGGCCACCACACCGGAATCCCCTGGAGTCAAAAAAAGTCGGCCTGAAACCGGGGGCCGATGACGAAACCAAACGCACCAACGAGATCGGCATCGTCATCCCGCTGCTCGACACCCTCTCCGACATCGAAGGATGCACCATCACCACCGATGCCATGCTCACCCAACGCAAGCTCGCCGACTATCTCCACGGACGCCGCGCCCACTACCTCTTCACCGTCAAGGGCAACCAGAAAAACCTGCTCGCCGATATCCGACTGCTCCTCGACCGCCACATCCAGCGCCGTCCGCCGGACTTCACCGACCAGGCCCCCAAACCCGTCCATGGCCGCCGGGAGCGCCGTTCCGTCTGGGTCTCGGACAAGCTCAACCACTACCTCCAGTTCCCCAACGTCGGACAGGTCTTCGCCGTGATGCGTGAAACCACCGAAACCGCAACCGGCAGGAAACGCCGTGAGATCGCCTACGGAATCACCAGCCTGACCCCAAATGACGCCTCCCCCGAGCGAATCCTCTCCCTCAACCGCGGGCACTGGTCCGTCGAGGCCATGCATCATGTCCTCGACTGGACCTTCGACGAGGACCGCAGCCGAATCCGGGCCGGACACGGTCCCCAGAACATGTCCCGCCTCAGGCGATTCGCCATCGGCATCATACAGAGCCGGGGCCTCGCCGTCGCCGAAACCATGCGCCACCTCGCCAGGAATCCCCGACGCATGCTCGACTTCCTCAAGATGACCGACAACGCCAGGCCATACCCGGCTACCGGCTGAGCATCCCTCCAGGCCCCGAATCCTCAGCCCCTCAACACACAGGGGCGGGAACAGTCATGCCTCAACGGAACGGAAATCCACCTCCGGGAACATCAACCTGCCCGGTGTAACCACCATGGCGGCCAATTCAGTCCAAAGTGGCCAAAATAATCCGTGATAAATCCCAAGCACGGCAGTAACGATCTCTTCGGGCGAATCAGAACAAATTTGCCTTGATAGTTCCCTTTGGATTGACTAGAAGCCACACTTCATTCGCCCTCTTCATTTAATGCACAGGTTGACGTACATGCAACACTGCTTGGCTAGCTTGCCACGCAGTAGGGGTCGACGTGATCTACGACGTACGTCGAATTTGATATATGGATTTCATTGTTCCACGGACAGGCTCACTTTGCCATTTGCTGCCGGGCAACTATGCCCATCGTTGCGGCGACCAGCCTCGAAACAGTTAAACCGCCCTGACCATCAATGTCGGCTTCCGGAAAGATTTCCACAAAATTTACCGCGGCAATTTTCGCCTTGTCAGCCACCCCCTGAATCAGATCGATCGCATGCTGATAACTGAGCCCGCCAGGTGTTCGACCGATCGTGTTTGGCGTAATTGAAGGATCAAGCCCGTCAATATCAATACAGATCACTACGTTTGCATTCTCGCTGATGTGATCCAGGGCCTGCTGGACGCCGTTGTGCAGGATATTGTGGGCGGGAATCAGGTGAACTCCCCAGCTTAGACAATCCTCGACATCCTGGGGATAGGCTGATCCCGTACCACGAGCGCCTACCTGAATGATTTTTTCAATGTGATCCATTTCGGATGCTCGTCGCATGTTCGAGGAAAGTCCCAGCTTTTCTCCAAGGTACTCGTCACGCCAATCGATGTGGGCATCAACCTGCAGGACGGTGTATTTATTGCCGGTGTCGTTAAGCGCGTCCAGCATCGGAATGGGAACCGAGTCGTCGCCTCCGATCAGAATAGGAATCGTGCCTCTGCCGACAACGGTACTGACTGTCTTTCTGATTGTCTCGCGATTTGATGCGAAGTCTGTTTCGTGCCAGGGCAGATTTCCGCAATCCACGGCGCGCTGACTGCCTTCCGGAAATAGCGGTCCGCCGATGTCAAAATTGTACCGATCCGAATTGGCCGCTAATGGTGCAGCTGCCTTGCGGATAGAGTCCGGACCATTCTTTGCGTAGGGTCCTACTGAAAGGTATGGTGTAGCACAAGGCACGCCGACATAGGCGGAAGATGCTTCTATTCTTTCAAGGTCCGAACAGGCGTCCAGCCCTAGAAAGGTCGATACTTCTGCAGCGCCAAACAATGAGGCAAGATCAGGTTTCTGACTCATAAATGATTCTCTCCTCCGGGAAAAGTCGTTGCTGCTTAAGAGCTGTCCGCATGCTCCGACCTGGCGGTGCAAGTCCGGATCGTAAAGAACAGAAAGAAAAATTCGGCCTACGCCCTGTCCGAATCAGCCCTGGACGAGTACACGGTCCTGCTGGGTCTTGACCGGAGGTAGTCCGGCGCCTCCGCGGTCATCCCTTCCTCTGCCTCCACGCCGTCCCTGCGGTCATAGCGCGCGGCCCCGTACAGCAGGAAAACGAGCGATCCCGCCGCGGCAACCCAGTAGACCGGCACCAGCAGGGCTTCGCTGTCGGGTCTTCCGAGTACGGCAACTCCGAAAACGGTGAACACCACGGCAATGGTGATCTGCGAGTAATAGCTCTTGAGGACGAGGTAGCGGTGACTCAGCGTCTCCTTGGCAAGATCGTAGAAGCGCTTGTTCATCGCGAGGCGGAAGAACGCCGTGCAGAAGGTGATCAGCACCAGCGCGACGTACAGCACCGCCAGCGGGAGATCGTCATCCACCAGCGCGCGAAACCCCCAGGACAGCGCGTAGAGCACGACCGCGAAGCGGTAGATCCGCCGCCGGCCCAGCCGGTCGATGGTGTTCTTGAGCAGGTAGAACAGGATGCCGAAGACCACCGCCAGCGACAGCACCAGCAGCCCCAGGGTCGCGAAACTCTCGTGGACCAGCAGGAACAGGGTGATGACCCAGAAGAAGCTCTCCAGGAACAGGTAGAGGCCGTCGACGACAAACACCGTCCTGCTGGCATCCCTGTCCCGGAAGCGGAAGATGTCGCCCATGGAAACCGGCTGGAACGACGTCATCGCCTCCGGGGTCCCGGGATTGTTGATGCAGAACATCAGGAACCCCGCCAGGGCCAGGGCGGCGCTTACCAGCACCACGTGGCCGTAGCCCGCCTTCTCCAGCAGAAGGCCCCCGGCCACGATGCCCACCTGCAGCAGGAACCCCACGAAGATCTGGAGATTGCCGTAGCGGCGGCCGGAGTTGCTGGTGTCGATGCCCTCGAAGAAGAGCGCCCGCTGGGTGGTCCAGAAGAAACAGTTGTAGACGCCGTAGCTGATGCCGAGGAGCAGCAGCACGTTGAAGCTCATGCCGAGAACATGCCCGTTCCACAGGAGGAGGATTTCCAGCAGCAGCGAGACCAGGATCAGGTTGATCAGGCTGAGGGCCCGGCGCATCCGGTCCCAGGCGTAAAGGCCGATACAGAACCCGGCCCCGGCGGCGCCGATGAACAGGGAGATCTCGCCAAGCTCGAACCCCTGCTTCCAGAGAAAGACCGGGATGAAGAACGGGAACAGCCCGATCAGCAGCGAATGCAGGCCCAGATACTTGTAGAAGGTCCGGCGAAGCGTGCGCATTAAAAAATATCTCTGTCGGCAATCTCAAGTTTATCAAGTTCCGCGATGTCTGCGGAAAAATCCTCCTTCGGCCCGTACCGGGGGAAGTGATGCATCTCGATATAGGGCCGGGAGTTGACCTCCACCAGGATGCACCGCTGTGCGGTATGGGGCACCTCGATGCCCTTTTCGAAGATCACGTCGATCCCGAAGATGTTGGCGCCGAATGCGCGAATCACGCTGAAGAACAGTTCGCGGTTTTCTGCCGGAATCGTGTCCCGGTCGATGGTCTCGACAATGCCCCCGGGCGCCAGGGCGACCCGGTGGAACACTTCCACGTGCTCGCCCTCGGCAGGCACCGAGTCCAGGGTCAGTCCCTGTTTCCTCAGGTGCGAGACCGCCTGCCGGTCCTTCCCGATGGGATGCATCACCGGGTACAGCGCCATCTCCTCCCGGATCCGGTTTTCTGTATCGATCAGGGTACCGATGCGGTCGCGCCCGTTGCCGATGACGAAGGGCGGGTAGCGGCGGATCACGGAGACCAGTTTCCCGTCCGTCGCCAGCACGCGGTAGTTGGCGCCCTTGAGATACTGTTCAACCATGGTGGTGGGCCACCAGCGCTTGGCGCGGAAGACCGCCCGCCACAGCTCACCGTAGCCGTCGATGGGAAAGTAGCTGCCGCGGGAGTAGCCGCTCACGTTGGGCTTGATGACCACCGGGAAGCCGTGCTCCCGGGCGAAGGCGTGGGCAACCCAGGGCCAGACGAACCGACGGCCCGTGGCGTGGGGCAGGCCGTTGGCGGCGAACACCGCCCGGCCAAGCGCCTTGGAGCGGCAGGACTTGCGCACGGCCAGCGTATTGTAGTTGCTGCAGTCGTGCATGTACTTCTCGCTGATCCATGCGTAGATCCAGGCCTTGATCTTTTTCATATGCGGTCGCGAAAGTAGTTGAGCAGCGGACTTTCCCGGTTGTACAGGTTGATCTTGGTGAACACCGGTTTTTCCGGCCGCGCGCTTTCCCTGGTCTTGGTGGCCCGCGCCAGCGCCAGCATGTAGCGGTTCACCAGGACCAGGATTTCCACCGCCGGCCGCCCTCTGTCCAGCAGGTTGATCGGCATGGGCAGGTACAGGTTGACCTCGATCACATGCACCTTCCCGGCCATGAGATCCGCCAGGGATTCGGCGCGGTAGCAGGCCCGGCAGATGACATGCGTCCCGAGACGGTTGGACATCGCCCACAGGCGTTCCTTCTGTGTGCCGTCGAGATCGTCCGTGAGGTCCCGGTAGCGGCTGTTGGGATTGAATACCCCGTTGATGGGGATCTCCTCCGAGTCATTCAGGGTCTCCGTCACTGTCAGCACGGCGTATCTTTCCGGGTCTTCGTGGTGGCGGATGGAGAACACCTCGAATTCCCTGGGTTCGGGCGCCGGCGCCTGCACCAGGTAGCGGATCCGGCTGTGTTGGATCCGCCCGCGGAGCGCACGGAGTTCCTCCGGGTTGCGGGCGCATTTTACCCCGGCCGCATTCTGGCCCCATTCCGGCTTCAGGAATACCGGCCATTGGTCGGGCATGAACGCCCCGTCGTCGTATCGCTGGTCCAGCCGCCATTCTTCCGGGATGCTCCGGTCAATGGCGATCTTGGAAAAAATTCCCTTGTCTGCATCAAAGCGGTCGACGTTGAGCTGGAAGTACTTGCAGGGCTTCGTGCCGATGCGCAGGCAATGCAGCATGTACAACGAGACGATCAGGACGGAGATCCAGAACTTCATCGCGACAACGCGGCCGTCCGTGCGACCGGCTCCGCCCCTCCCGGCGTCTGCGGCACAATCCGGTCAGTCCCGGACCCCGCGGTTGAGAAAGAACAGAACGATGCCCAGCACCATGATGGACGCCGCGGCATAGAACAGTGAGCCGCCGTCGGACTCGCCCTGGTGCAGAACCTCGACCCCGAGGGGCGTGAACAGGTGGAAAAACACCGCGCCCGCCATCACTGCGCTGGCCATGAGGCCGCCGAACATGTGGAACCTGCGGCGCACGCCCGTGCTGTCGACGACGCCGGCCAGCCCCAGGAGCCAGACCAGCGCCGGGGCCAGCAGGACCAGCGAGGTGAGGATTTCAAAGCTGCCGACGAGATAGGGGCCGAACCGGGTGAAGAAATCGCCGAGCCCACGGGCGAACACGTCCCCCATCCAGCCGCCGATGGTGCCGAAGATGTGCTGGGTGTCCGGATGGTTGGTGAACTTGTAGGGGATGGAGAACAGGAACACCTTGCTGGTCCAGGCAACAATGAGCCAGCTGATGACAGGGATGATGAGCTTTTTCATGCGGTGGTTCGGAATTTTGCAGAAATGGCTGGGTAATTTTTCGGAGTCACCGGTTGTCACCGGCCTGGTTTGTGGACCATCCCGCCGACCCCGAGTTCCCCCGGATTCCGCGGAGCGACAGGTCATGCCACCGTTCGCTGGAGACGAGCACGGGCGGCTGGCCATTGTCGTAGAACCACGTGTCGAAGACAAACCGTCTCCCGCTCGGGACCTCCTCGACATGCGCCGCCCAATGCTGGTTGAACAGGGTGCGGCGGTAGGCGGCGCGCAGCACGCGGTGGAAGCGGAGCAGGCCCGCATGCTGGAACAGCGCCAGGAAGCGGGTGGCGTTGACGGCCTCGTCCACGCAGTCCAGCTGCCCCAGCCGGTCCTCCTTGGTCCCTTTTGAAGACAGCGGCAGGTTTCCGGCGACATCACGGCTGATCGGCGAATACAGGCCGGCCAGGTATTCCATGCGGGCAAGGGCGTGCTTGATCTGGTCCCGCTCCTCCTTCGGGTTCGCGGCGCCGAACAGAGCGACCACGGAACTCCACTCCCCTGCGCTGACCTGCACGGTCGTCTGCACGCTGCAGCCGAACCCGTGGCAGACGTCGAAGGATACCCCGGTCGCCTTCTCCGCCGACCAGGACGTGGCCATCGGGACGAGAAGGAGCAGGCTTACCCGGATGATTCGAAGCAATCGCTGGTTGTGTCGATGGGCCACAGAATTTATCCTGAACCGGCCAACCCCGGACTGATTTCGGAAATGTATCAGCAAACCCGGGGCAAGGCCATTACCCGTTATGATTGTCGAACCGGTGAGATCACGAAACCCATGACCCTGACAGGCTCCATTCCCTGGCTGATACTCGGCCTGGCGGCGCTGGTGGTCCTCCTGGTTCGGGGCCGGGGCTACCACGAGTCCGCGAACCGGGTGGTGCGGGATTGCTGCAGCCAGAACGGGCTGCAGTTGCTGGACGGCACCGTGGCCTTCCGCGGCCTGTCCGTCCTGCCGCAGCGGCCCTGCATCACGCGGACCTACCGCTTCGAATACTCCCGCGACGGCACCGACCGGCACATGGGGCTGATCACCCTGACCGGCAACGAGGTGATTTCCCTGCTCATCAATCCGGATCACCTGGCTGCGCAAACTGTCCACTAGACCGCGCGATTCCGGCCCCTCCCCGGCCGGAGGCGCACATCCCCGCCCGCCCTGCCGGACACCGGCCTGTTCGATGTCCTGATTCATGTACCCCGGGCCGCGGTCGTCCTGCTAGTATTGGCGGCCCCCGACCAAATGGATCCTGACGAATGATCGATCTCTACACCTGGACCACGCCCAACGGCCGCAAGGTTTCCATCATGCTGGAGGAAGTGGGCCTTCCCTATAACGTCCACGGGGTGGACATCACCGCGGACGAACAGTTCGATCCCGGGTTCCTCGCCATCAGCCCGAACAACAAGATCCCGGCCATCGTCGACCACGAAGCCGACCGCAGCCTGTTCGAGTCGGGGGCCATCCTGATTTACCTCGCCGAGAAGACCGGCATGCTGATGCCCGCCGAAAACCGCTGGGAAATCCTGGAATGGCTCATGTTCCAGATGGGCGGCTTCGGCCCCATGCTCGGCCAGGCGCACCACTTCGTCCATTTCAACCCGGAGGCAAGCGGTTACGCGCGCAACCGTTACGAGGAGGAGGCGGACCGGCTGTATTCCGTCCTGGACGAGCGGCTCGAGGACCGCCGGTTCGTGGCCGGGGACTACTCCATCGCCGACATCGCGCTGTGGCCCTGGGCCTCGCGCTGGGAATGGCAGGGCATCGACATGGACGAATTCGAGAACGTGAAACGGTGGTATCTCGACATCGCCGCCCGTCCCGCTGTGCAGAAGGGCTACCACGTCCCCAAACAGGTCAGCGAGATTCCCCTGCCGTGAGCGGATCCCGGGACCGGGGCTGAAGGTCGAAGCAGCTGATCTCGTTCAGGGATCCAAGCCGCATCAGGGGTCCCCAGGTGCCGGTGCCGCAGGAAACGTAGAGATGGCTGCCGCCCTGGCGGAACAGTCCCCGGATGCGGTTGAACCGCTGGCGCACCAGGAGGTTGAACGGGAAGATCTGGCCGTTGTGGGTATGGCCGGACAGCATCAGGTCCACGCCGTGCCCGATGGCGGATTCCCAGCCCAGAGGGCGGTGGTACAGGAGAATGCTGAAATGATCGTCCCTCACCCCCACCTCGGGCAGGTGCCGGGCAACCTGGTCCGGGTTCTCGTCATCATCGATGCCGATGAACTGGACGCCATCCGCAAGGTAGCTTTGCTGACGCAGCGGGATCACGTCCAGTGCCTCCAGCATGGAAATCGCCTTGGGCAGGTCGGCGTAGCGCTCGTGGTTGCCCACGGAGAATAGGGTGGTGCCGGTGAGATTCTCCAGCGGCCTGAGGGCGTCGATTTCCACCGCGCTGGAATCGATCAGGTCGCCGGTGATGGCCACGTAGTCCGGCTTGAGACGATTGATCCGCTCGACAATGCGGGCCATGAACCCGCCCTGGCGCGAGCCGATGTGGATGTCGCTGATCTGCACCACCCGGAGCGGCCGGTCGAGCTTGTCCGATGCGATCTCGAACCGCCGGACAGCGACATGGTGCGAGGCGGCAATGGCGAAGAGCGCCAGCACCACCCCGGCCGCGAGCAGCCAGGGAACCGCCGCGCGGTCGGACAGCGGCAGGATCAGGCGCAGCAGCTCATAGACCACCGTGACCGAGGCGAACACGAAACTGATCCCCATCCAGTGCACCACCACGTAACGCAGCGCGAGCCTTGGGCCCTGGAAGGAAATCCACATGCCGAGGAACCCCACCGCCCAGATCCCGAGGATCGCGGGCCACCCCAGGGTCCACTGCCCGCCGGCCCAGGCCGACAGCCGCCACGCCGGGTAGGCGAAGACATAGAAACAGGCCGCGGTGAACAGCAGCAGGAACAGCGGGCGGACTCTGGACACGATGAATGGTTGGTGGCTTTCCCCTCGGGATTGACCGGAACCATAACCGATGGTTCACTGCCGTGACCAGCCGCCGCCCGTGCGGAGCCTAGCGGATGACTGCCGGCCTGGCCGGGGCGCCCGGAACCCGTTCAGCCGATGGACATTGCCAGTACGCGGCTGATCTGTGCCTGGTTCATGCCCGACTCCCCGCGCCAGGCATTGAACGCCTCCTGCACCTTTCGAAGAGCGGTCTTCCCGCCGGGCGGGCCGTCCACCACGCCGGCGTCGATCAGGGCCCGGGTCACGTCCCCCGTGACCAGGAACCCGTCCTTGCCCATGGCGCGAAGGTAGTACTGCGCGCTGTTGCCGCCAAGGCGCTCGCCGTGCTTCTTGAGGAAGTCCAGCAGTCCCACGTAATCGTCATCCGGCCAGCCGGCAATGAACGCGGCGAAGGATCCATGCTCCGCCGCCACCTGCCGGATCATGGCGGCGTTGCGCGGCACCGTGAGGATCTTCTGCCGGTTGCGGACGATGCGCTCGTCCGCGCACAGTTCCTCGATGTCCTCCGGCGCGAGAAATGCGCAGGTGTCCACGTCGAAACGGTGAAACGCCTTCTCGAAGCCCGGCCACTTGTTCTCGATGACCCGCCAGACGAACCCGGCCTTGAAAACGGCCCGGGTCATGCCCGCCAGGTGCCGGTGGTCCGGAATCCGCGAAAGCGCCTTGGGGGCGAGAATGCCCGTGGGCAGTTTCTCCCGGAGGGCCTCCATCCCGCCATGATGCCCCGCCGCCCGATCGAGGATGGTTTCCAGCCTGCTGATTTTTTTCGCCATATAATCCCGCACGGAAGTTTCCGATCGCCCAATCATGCCCCAAGCCGCCCGTTTGAGAAAGACCAAGGTCATCGCCACCATCGGCCCCGCCTGCGACGACATCGACACCCTCACCCGCATGATATCGGCCGGCATGAACGTCGCCCGGCTCAACATGTCCCACGGTGACGTCGCCTACCATACCGCCACCCTGGAACGGATCCGGCAGGCGGCGGACGGCGCGGACACGACGGTTGCGGTCATGGTGGACAATCGGGGCCGGGAAATCCGGACCCGCAGGATGGCGGCGGACGGCGCCACGCTCCGGCGGGGAGACCTGTTCCGCCTGTACGGCGACGGCAGGCCCGGGGACGAGAACGGCGTCTCCCTCACCTACCCCAGGCTGCACCTGCATGCCCGGGCCGGCGAGCGGGTCCTGGTGGACGACGGCCAGATCGAGCTTCGCGTCGAGGAAACCGACGGCGAGTCGGTGGTCTGCCGGATCGTCTGCGGGGGCGTGCTGAAGCACAACAAGGGCGTCAACTTTCCCGACAGCACCGGCGCCCTCGACGACATCGAGTACGACGACCGGATGGAGGTGGATTTCGCCGCCGCCCACCAGGTGGAATACTTCGCCGCCTCCTTCATCCGCAGCGGGCGCGAGATCCGGGACCTCCGGGAGCGGTTCACGCGGCGCGGCGTGGACATTGCCATCATCGCCAAGATCGAGAACCGGGAAGGTGTCAGCAACATCGTCGACATCATCGACGCGGCCAACGGAATCATGGTGGCCCGGGGCGACCTCGGCGTGGAACTGGAGATGGGTGAAGGCCCGAAGATCCAGAAGCAGATCATCCGCGCCACGGTATCCCGGGGCAAGCCGGTGATCACCGCCACCCAGATGCTGGACTCCATGGAGCGCAACCCCCGCCCCACCCGCGCCGAGGTGAACGACGTCGCCAACGCCATCTTCGACGGCTCATCCGCGGTGATGCTCTCCGGTGAAACCGCCTCCGGCACCCGGCCCGTGGAATCCGTGGACACCATGGCCAGACTGGCGCTGGAGGCGGAATCGGGCCTCGATGAATACGGCTACCTGCAGCGCATCGAGTCCCACCCGTCCAACGAGGTCACCGAGGCAGTGGCCCAGGCCGCCATCACCATGGCCAATCACCTCAAGGCCGCCGCGATCATCGCCCTCACGGAAACCGGGTTCACCGCGCGGCTGATCTCCAAGCACCGACCCAAGAGCCCCATCCTGGCCGTGACTTCCTCGAAACCGGTGGTGCAGCGCCTGGCCATGAACTGGGGCGTGCTGGGGATGCTGTACCAGGGGCAGGGCAACGACGACGACCGCACCCAATTCGCCCTGGCAAACGCCAGGGAACTGGGTTACGTCAGCACGGGGGACCTCGTGATCATGACCGCGGGCAGCGCGCGCCAGGCGGGCAGTACCGATCTCATCCGCGTGCTCACCGTCGACTAACCCGAGCTCACATAATCAAGGCTGCCTTGCCATGCCTCTTCGGGAAGTAGAATATGCGTTTCGCAATTCAATGCTCTATTGTTGAGGGGGTGCAGACATGATCGGATATGCCATGGTCGGGGTCAGCGACCTGCAGCGTTCCTCGAACTACTACGACGCCATCCTGGCGCCGCTCGGGCTGGTGCAGGCTGAAAGCGACCCCGCCTTTGTCGGCTATGCCCCGGCATCCGCCCCGACTGAAATCGAATTTTACGTAACGAAGCCGTTCAACGAAAAACCGGCGACAGCCGGCAACGGCACGATGATCGCTTTTCTGGCCGGTTCGAGACCCGCGGTCGATCTGTTTCACAGTACGGCACTGGAAAACGGCGGCACGGATGAAGGCGCGCCCGGACCGCGCCCCGCCGACGGCACGATCTACTATGCCTACGCCCGCGATCCGGATGGCAACAAGATCTGCGCCTATTGCACGAACGCAAACTAGCGCCGGCGCCATGCAAGGCGTCGGCAATCAGCGGAAGTGGCTCAAACGAAAGCGCCGCCATTCATGGCGGGCAGGTCACGGATGCAGAAGCCGGCGCCTCGTATAACGCTTCATCCACCCAGGCCCATTTTGTTTTCACCATAGTTATGCCTCCGCCGGGGCGTGCTCCGGGAATTCCCCGATCGGCGCCGCTGAATCATTCCTCGGGGTTTCCCGACAGGCGCCAGCCCTTGAACCCTCCGTCCAGGCTGTAGCAGCGCTCGAAGCCCTGCGCGGCGAGAAACCGTGCGGCGTCCTGGCTGGTATTGCCGTGATAGCAGCAGACGATGACCGGGCCTGCGCGGTCGGCGGTGGCGATGAACTCCGCCACGTTCCGGTTGTCCAGGTGCAGTGCCCCGGCGATATGCCCCGAGCGGAAGGAGGCCGGATCGCGGATGTCCACGACGACGGCGTTTTCACTGCGGATCATTTCCAGGGCGCCCGCCTGGTCGATGCGTTGGTAGTCCATGATGATCTGTGACGGTTTCCGCCCGGGGCCGGCGGTTGCGAAACCCGCGCCGGGCCAGGATACCCGCAGGCGAGTATACGCGAACCGGCCTCGGGGATCAGGGCTGCGGAACCCGCAGGCGAAGCTCCTCCCCCCTTTGCACCAGTTCCAGTTCGCCTAGGAAGCTCATGCCGAGCAGGATTTCCTGCCCGCCCATGCCGGGATTGATGCTGGCGGGGACATTGCCCATCTCGATGTGCCCGAGCCGGACCCGCTCCAGGCGGGTGGCATAGACGGTGACATCGCCATTGGCGGTCCTCGCCGTCAACGCCGGTCCCCTGGCAAGGCCGATGGCGTCGGCAACCTCCCCCGGTATGCTGACGAGGGTGGCGCCGGTGTCCAGGAAGAAGCGCACCGGGCGGCCGTTGATCTCGCCGCTGGCAACGTAATGTCCCGCCCGGTTCTGTTTCAGCACCACCTCGCGCTCCCCGCCTTCGAGCACGCGGGTGAGGTTGGCCCGGTTGGGGTTCTGCTGCTGGTCCAGCAGCCAGCTGAAAATGTACGTCATCCCGCCGATGAACAGCAGGGTCACGATGATGCCGCCGTATCGCCGGAAGGTGCTGCCGGACAACTGTCACGATCCTGGGAACCCGGATGCCAATATACCCGACCCGGGACCCGCGACCCACCCCGGGTGACGGTCCCGTGGTGCCGCCCGGCATGTCATTGGGTATACTTTCGGGGCTACCCTTGCGCACCCATGACCGATCACGCCAGCAGGATCAAGTCGATGAAGCTCTATACCCACATAGGGCGCATCCACAATGAACTCGCCGAACTCGGCAAAAGCGCGGCCGACCCGATCAGCGCCGGGGAGATCAGCGCGTTCGACCAGCTGCACTATCACGGCACCCGCGCCGTGGACGACGCCATCGGGCGCATGGGGCTCGATACCGGCTCCAGGGTGCTGGAGATCGGTTCGGGGCTTGGCGGTCCCGCGCGCCATATCGCCAGCCGCGCCGGCGCCCGGGTGCTGGCGCTGGAGCTGCAGCCGGACCAGGACGAGCTCGCCGCCGAACTGACCGCGCGCTGCGGTCTGTCCGCGCTGGTGGAACATGCCTGCGGCGACTTTCTCGCCTTCGACTGGGGGAGCCGGCGCTTCGACGCCATCGTGAGCTGGCTGGCGATCTTCCACATCCCGGACCGCGGGGAGCTGCTCGGGATATCCCGCGACATCCTGGCGGAGGGAGGGCTTTTCTATGCCGAGGACATGTACTCCCGCAGCCCCATGGACCCGGAGGCGCACGCCGAGCTCGCGAGCGGCATGTACGCCGCCTACCTGCCGGATTACGATACCTACCGGCAGGACTTCGCCGCGGCGGGCTTCGAGATCCTGGCCTTGGACGACATGTCCGACGACTGGACCGAATTCACCACCGGCCGGCTGGCGGACCACCGCAGCCGACGCGAGCGCCACGTGCGCGTCCACGGCGAGCCGACCTACCGGGCCCTGGAGGAGTTCTACGACCTGGTGAACCGTCATTTCCGCTCGGGTAAACTGGGCGGTCTACGTATTCTCGCGCGCAGCCCCTGACCCGACCCCGGGTTGCCGGGCTGCCGCATCACAACCATCCGTGAGGTACCAACCCATGTCCAATCGCACAAACAAAGATAGTCCCGATACCGGCCGCCGCAAGACCCTGAGGACCCTGGGCGCCGCGGCGGGCGCGGGGGTGGCCGCCAGTCTCTCGCCCACGCTGTTTCCAAGGGCCCATGCCCAGTCCGCCCCCATCCGGATCGGCGCCCAGTTCCACCGCACGGGCATCGGCGCCTCCTACGGGCGCTGGTACGAGCGCACCGCGCAGGCGGCGGCGAAACTGATCAACGACGAGGGCGGAATCAACGGCCGGCCCCTGGAACTGGTGGTCGAGGACGACGGGACCGACCCGAAGCGGGGCGCCGAGGTCGTCGAGAAATTCGCCGCCCAGCACAACGTGGACGTCGCCTACGGCACCCTGTTCTCCCATGTGGTGAACGGCTCCGCGCCCCGGGCGGGGGAACTCAAGCTTCCCTACATCGTGGTCTCCGAGGGTTATCACGTGGCCTCGGGAAAGCTCAACCGGTACGTGTTCCAGCCCGGCATCACCGACGTCCGGTCCCAGGTGATCTCGATGGCGCCCTGGGTGGCGTCCAATCTCGGCCGGAAGGTCACCATGATCTTCCCGGACTACGCGTTCGGCCACGATCACCGGGACTACTTTTCCCAGGCCATCGCCGCCCAGGGCGGGGAGGTGCTGGAACTGATCGCAATTCCCCCCACGGAAACCTCCTTCACCCGGCACCTGCCAAGGATCGCCCGGGATACGGAAGTGCTGTACCACGTCATGGTGGGGCCCGGCGTGCTCACCTTCGTCAAGGAACTGGGGCAGCATTTCGGCAGCCAGCGGCCGGAGATCTTCGGCTTCATCGACTCCCTCGAGGCGGTGGACCTGAAGACCCCCCAGCTCGAGTTCCTCGAGGGCACCTATTTCTGGGAAGGCTATCCCCGCTATGCCCAGCCGGACCAGTCGGAGCATGACCGGTTCTACCGGGCCGCCGTCGGCGTCGACGACAACGGCGCCAGCATCAGCGACCCCAAGGATGTCTCCACCTATGCGCACATGTTCGGCTGCTGGGAGACCCTGTTCATCATCAAGCAGGCCATGGAGGCCTGCGACTATAGCGGCCCGGAAGACCGCGCCCGGTTCGTCGAGGCCATGGAGGCTATGGAGTCCTTCGAGGAGGGGCGGAACCATCCCCAGGGCAGCAAGGTGTTCGACGCCCGCATCCACCAGTGCTTCGGCCACCAGTCCATCTCGAAGGTGGAGGGCGGCCGGCTGAACGTGGTCCACAGGACCTCGATCGAGGACGGGCGCTACGAGGCCGAGGCGGACTACACCACCATGCCGCTGTAGCGCAGGGGACGACTCACCGGGGCAATGTCCGGCTGGCCGGCATTGCCCCGATCACCGTTGCCGCCGTCGCCCGCTTCCCCCTGAGGCATGGATTTCGGTCCGTTCTTCCTTCTCGCCACCCTGGAGGGGCTGGTGCAGGCCGCGGTGCTCTGCCTCACCGCCCTGGGGCTGTCGCTGGTGTTCGGCGTCATGCGGGTGGTCAATGTCGCCCACGGCGAGTTCTTCATGCTCGGCGCGGTCATGGCCTGGTGGGTGGCCACCTGGGCCGGCGGACACCCGGCCCTGGGATTCGCCCTGGCCCTGGTGCTGGCGCCGCTCCTGGTGGGGGCCATCGCCTGGGCGGGCGAGCGGCTGGTGCTGAAGCGGGTGTCCTACGATCCCGAGGCAACCATCGTCGCCACGATCGGCATGCTCTACATCATCCAACAGACCACGCTGCTGACCTTCGGCCCCGATGCCCGGGCCGTGAACCCGCCCTTCTACTTCCGCGTTGAATTTCCCTGGTTCGGGTATTCCGGCTACAAGCTCTGTGTCATCGCCGCCGCCCTGGTCCTGCTCCTGGCCACCTGGTTCCTCATCTCCCGCACGCGCCTTGGCCTGATCATGCGGGCGACGCGGTTCGACCGCGAAACCGCGGAGAATTTCGGCATCGCCGTGGGCCAGGTCTACGCCATGGTGTTCGCCCTGGGCGCCGCCCTGGCGGCGGCGGGGGCGGTGCTGGTGGTGCCGGTCCGGCAGGCGCACTACCTGATGGGCATCGACCCGCTGCTCCTGTCCTTCATCGTGGTCATCATCGGCGGACTCGGCAGCATCCGGGGAACGCTGGTGGCGGCGCTCCTGATCGGGCTGAGCGACGGCATCATCTCGGTGTTCTTTTCCCCCACGCTGGCGAAAATGATCTCCACCCTGGCCGTCGCCCTGGTGCTGGTGTTCCGGCCCCAGGGCCTGTTCGGCATCCGCGCCAGGGCCTGACGATGTCCGCCTGGCGAAAGTCGCTGCTGCTCCACGGCGCCATCCTGGCGGCGCTGTTCGGCCTGCAGTTCGTGCTGCCGGAATACCACCACCTGGCGGTGACCCGGGTCCTGCTGCTGGCGGTTTTCGCCATGGGCTTCAACCTGCTTTTCGGCTACACCGGCCTGCTCAGCCTGGGACACGCCATGTTCTTCGCCGCGGGCATGTACGGCGCCGGGCTCACCGCCTACCACCTCGCCTGGCCGGTGCCGGCGGCCATGCTGTTCGGGGTGCTGTGCGGCGCCGGTCTTTCCCTGGTGGTGGGCCTCCTTGCGCTTCGGACCACCGGCGTCGCGTTCATGATCGTGACCCTGATGATCTCCCAGGTGGTCTACCTCGCGACGGTGTACTTCACCACCTGGACCCGGGGTGACGAGGGCCTGGTGATGCCCGCCGCGGCGCGCAGCTTCGAGCTCCTCGGCAGGCAATGGCTGCTGACGGACCCGTCGACCCGCTACAACCTGGCGCTCGCGCTGCTGGCGCTGACCATGGCCTGCGTGCTCCAGGTGGTGCGGAGGCGCTTCGGCCGTGCGCTCATCGCCATCCGGGAAAACGAGGACCGGTCCAGGATGCTGGGTTACAACACCTTCATCTTCAAGCTCCAGGCGCTGACGCTGTCGGGCACGCTGTCCGCCATGGCCGGAGCGGCCTATGCCCTGATGTTCGCCTACATCGGATCCTCTTTCGCCGCCATCCAGTATTCCATCGACCCCCTGCTCTACACCCTCCTCGGCGGCGCCGGCACGGTGGCGGGGCCCATCGTGGGAACCTTCTTCATGTTCTACCTGGTGGATCTTGCCAGCGAACACACCACCGCCTACCTGCTGGTCACCGGCGTGGTGCTGCTGTTCCTGGTGCTGTTCTTTCCCCGGGGAGCGCTCGGGTACGTCCGGGAGCGCTGGCTCGGGTGGCTGCCATGAACCTCCTGGAAGCGCGGGACGTGAGCCGGCATTTCGGCGGGCTACGCGCAGTGGACGGCGTCGACCTTTCGCTGGAGGATCGCGGGATCCACGCCATCATCGGCCCCAACGGCGCCGGCAAGACCACCTTCGTCAGCCTGCTGTGCGGACGCCTGTCCTGCTCCGCCGGCACCATCCGGTTCGACGGCGAGGACATCACCGCCCTGCCCGCCTGGCGGCGGGCGCGGCGCGGCATCGCCTACACGTTCCAGATCACCAGCATCTTTCCCCGGCTCACCGTGCGGGAAAACCTCGCCATCGCCGTCCAGGGCTGTTCGACCCGGCGGGAGGATCCCGGCCCCCGGGTGACGGACATCCTGGCCCGCGTGGACCTCCCGGACCGGCCCGGCGAGGCCGCCGGAACCCTGCCCTACGGCCACCAGCGCCTCCTTGAGGTGGGCATGGGGCTGGCCCTGGCGCCGCGCCTGCTGATCCTGGACGAGCCCACCCAGGGGCTGTCCGACAGCGAGATCGACCATTTCTGCGGCCTGGTGCGGAACATCGCCCGGGACGCCGCCGTGCTCCTCATCGAGCACAACATGCGCGTGGTCATGGAACTGGCTGACCGGGTCACGGTGCTGGATCACGGCCGGGTGCTCTCCCGGGGCACCCCGGCCCAGATCCGGTCCGATCCCGCGGTCCAGGCCGCCTACCTCGGCACGGGGGCGGACTGATGCATCTGGCGCTTCGGGGAGTCAACGGCTACTACGGCAGCATCCGGGTGCTCCGGGACGTGGACCTCGCGGTGGCCGGCGGCGAGATCCTGTGCCTGCTCGGCCGCAACGGCGCCGGCAAGACCACACTGCTGCGGGCCATCATGGGACAGGTGCGCCGCGAGGGCGATTTCCTCCTGGAAGGCCGGCCCATCGGCGGCCTCAGGCCCCACGAGATTCCCCGCCGGGGGATCGGCTACGTGCCCCAGGGCCGGCGGCTCTTCGCGGAACTCACCGTGACGGAAAACCTGGAGATCGGCATCATGGCCACCCGCAGGGACCGGACGGCCATGCACGAGGCCCTGGAATTCTTCCCGCCGCTGGCGGACAGGCTGAACCAGGTGGCCGGCACCCTGAGCGGCGGCGAGCAGCAGATGCTGGCCATGGCCAGGGCCTTGTGCCTCAAGCCCTCGGTCCTGCTGCTCGACGAGCCCACCGAAGGCCTGATGCCGTCGATGGTCGCCGGCATCCGCGACGTGATCCTCAGGCTCCGGGACGGCGGCGTGGCCGTGCTGCTGGTGGAACAGAGGGTGGACACGGTCATGCCCGTGGCGGACCGGGTGGCGTTTCTCGAAACCGGCGTGCTCCGGCTGGACGCCAGGCGCGACGAGGTGGAGGCGGACCCCGGACTGCTCCGGCGCTACCTCGGCGTGTAGGGCGATGCGGGCGGCTTCAGTGGATTCGCCCGAGGAAGTTTTCGAACAAGGCCCGGGAGTTCGACTGGAAGTCCTCCCGGTGCCGGTCCGCCTCGGACTGCATGTGCAGGAGCGCCCCCTGGCCACAGGCCTTTTCCAGGGCGGTAGCGTATTCCGGCACCTCGCCCCATTCCGCCACGGTGGTATCCGTGATCTCGATGTGGAACTGCACCGACGCCGCGCGCTCTCCCAGGGCCATGGCATTGACCGGGCAGGCGTCCGAGCGCGCGAGGATGACGGCACCGGGGGGCGGGGCGGTCACTTCCGCGGAATGCCACTGCAGGGACATGATACTGCGCCGGCAATTCCGGAAGAACCAGTGCTCCCGGCCCGGCCCGGTCAGCTCCACGGGCATCACGCCGATCTCCGGCGTCGCCGCGGGGCCGACCTCGCCGCCCATGGCGGCGGCCAGCAGCTGGTGGCCCAGGCAGAAGCCCAGGTAGGGCCGGTCGGCGCCCACCCATTCCCGGATCGCCGCCATTTCCGGCTCGAGCCAGGGGTGCTCCGACACCTGCCAGACGTCCATGGGGCCGCCCATCACCAGCAGGGCGTCATAGCCGTCGAGACGGGGAATGTCGCCGCCGGCATCCAGTTCCACGGTGTCCCAGTCGACCCCCGCCTCCCGCATGAGGTCGCGGAAGATCCCCGGATGCTCGCAGGCGATGTGCTGGAAGACGAGGAATTTCATGCCGGTCCGGCCGGGAGGGCTTCGACAACGCTGACGCCCGCCGACCGCATCACGTCCACCTGGGCGGCAAGGGATCCGTCCAGGTCGATGGCGCGGCAGGCTTCCAGCACCACCGTGACATCGAACCCGAGCGAGGCGGCGTCGACGGCGGACCAGGCCACGCAGAAGTCCGTCGCAAGGCCCCCGAGCACCAGCCTGCGGATCCCCCGGCTGTCCAGGTAACCCCGCAGCCCGGTCACGGTCTCGCGGTCGTTCTCGAAAAACGCCGAGTAGCTGTCGATCCCGGGACGGAACCCCTTGCGGACCACCATCTGGGCGCGGCTGTCGTCCAGGTCGGGATGGAACGCGGCCCCCGGGCTGCCCTGGACGCAGTGCACCGGCCAAAGCGTCTGCTCGCCGTAATCCAGCTGGATGCTCGTGAACGGCTCCGCGCCGGCATGGTTGGCGGCGAAGCTGACATGTTCCGCGGGGTGCCAGTCCTGGGTGAACACCACCGTGCCGAATTCGGGCATAATGCCGTTGATGACGGGCACCACCTGCTCGCCGCCGGCCACGGCAAGGGCGCCACCGGTGCAAAAATCATTCTGTACATCCACTACAATGAGCGCGGTATCGTCGGGGCGGATCATGATCGGTAGTCGTGCCGGGCCAACCGGCATTATACCCAACCCGCGTTCCTGCGAGCCCGCCGCGCCCCGTTTCCCCCGCCTCCTTCCGGGTTCGCCATGAACGCAGGCATCGGGCGCTTCTCGCAGCGGATCCTCCTGGCGGCGGCCGCCATGGCGGCGCCCGTGACCGCCATGGCCCACAGCGCCGAGCGCGGGCTGGTGATGCTGCTGCCCACCGGGTTCGCCATCACCGGGGGCGGGATCGCCGTGCTGGCCTCCTTCCTGCTGCTGGCCCTGGCGCCGCGGCGCCTGCTCGGGCGGATCATCGCTGCCCGGCTGCCCCTGTGGACCCAGCGGACGATCTCGCCGCTGGTCCCGAGCCTGGTGTCGTTCGCCGTGCTGTCGACGCTGGTCCTCGCCGGCTTCACCGCCAGCGAGGATCCGCTGGCCAACCCGCTTCCGCTCACCATCTGGACCCTGTGGTGGGTGGGATTCACCCTGCTGCAGTTCCTGGTGGGTGATCTCTGGAAATGGTGCAACCCCTGGTATGCCCCTGGCCGGCTGGCGGCGGCGCTGGGCTGGCCGGCGAAGGCGCCCCTGACCCTGCCGGCAGGCCTCGGCTACCTCCCCGCCCTGTTGCTGTTTTTCGGTTTCGCCTGGTTCGAACTGGTCCATGCGGCGCCGGAGGACCCGGCGGGGCTGGCCGCCGCGGTCCTGGTGTACTGGGCGATCACATTCGCCGGCATCCTGGCATTCGGGTACCGTGACTGGATGCACCGGGCGGAGCCCTTTGCCATCTTCTTCCGCCTGGTGGGGAACTGCTCGCCGCTGCTGCGGGAACCCGTGGAGGGAGAAAGCGGGGACCCGGCCGCAGGGCCGGGCCGCGTCCGGGTTTCCCTGGGCTGGCCGGGCCAGGGCTTTCTGCGCCAGGCGCCCCTGCCCTGGACCGGCATGCTGTTCGTGCTGCTTGCGCTCAGCAGCAACTCCTTCGACGGGCTGTCGAGAACCTTCGCCTGGCTGGCGCTGGGCGGCATCAACCCGCTGGAATTCCCTGGGCGCAGCGCGGTCACCGGCTTCAACACCGCGGGGCTGGCGGGCGCGTTCGTGGCGCTTGCCCTGCTGTTCCTGGTAGCCGTGATGCTGGGCCGGTCCGCCGGTCCCGGGGGCCCCGAACGGCCCGCCCCGGGAGCGATGGCGGGAAGGCTGGTCTACTCCATCGTACCCATCGCGGTGGCGTTCCACATCGCCCACTACCTGACCCAGCTCATGGTAAACGGCCAGTACGCGCTGCGGGCGTTTGCCGACCCGTTCGCGCTCGGATGGAACCTGTTCGGCCTCGGCCCGGACTTCCACGTGACCACCTCGTTCCTGAACAACCTCCACAGCGTTTCCGTGATCTGGGGCTTCCAGACCGGCGTGATTGTTCTCGGACACATCATCGGGATCCTGCTCGCCCATCTCATCGCGCTGGAACTCTACGGCCGGTCGCCGGACGACACACGGGCCGCGGTACGGAGCCAGTGGTTTCTCGCGCTGCTGATGGTGGGCTACACGGTGTTCGGTCTGTGGCTCCTGTCGACCGCGTCCGTGGGTTGAGCGCCGAGACGCGCTGCAGCGGCGGGCGCGTTCGATGAAGGGCCGGGGTGCCCGGCCGGCATTCCGGACTCGCCGCAAATCCCTGTACCGGGATCCTCCTTGAAGGGATTTGTATTGCACGGCCTGAACGAATATCATCAACCTGTCTCAACGGGGTGCCCGCCGGACGCAGTCCGGCTGGCTGAGAGGGCCTCCAGGCCAACCCGTCGAACCTGATCCAGATCATGCTGGCGGAGGGATTGAGATATTGACGGTCAGGAATTCCGACCCGCTCGCCTCTCCGCACTGCTTTGACCAGACCACATCGAGGACCTGAACAGTGCGTAAATTCCATCAAATCCAACTTCTCCTTTTGTTCGTATGCGGTGCGGGCCTGCCCGCCCTTGCCCAGGAATCCACCGATGCGCCGGAAACGGACGCCGGACCCCCGGTCCTGACGGTATATACCTACGACTCCTTCGCTTCCGACTGGGGGCCCGGCCCGAAGGTCGAGGAGGCCTTCGAGGCCGTTTGCGAATGCGACCTCAATTTCGTCAGCGTGGACAGCTCCACCGGGATCCTGAGCCGGGTCCAGCTCGAGGGGGACACCTCTCCCGCCGACGTGGTGCTGGGCCTCGACAACAGCCAGGTGGTGGAGGCGCTGAATACCGGCCTAATCGCCCCGCACGAAGTCGATGTGCCCGCCCTGGATCTTCCGGGCGACTGGGACGATGCACACTTTCTGCCCTTCGATTTCGGGTTCTTCGCCTTCATCTACGACGAAACCCGCATGCAGGATCCGCCGGACAGTTTCGAGGCATTGCTGGAGGCGGACGACAGCATGAAAATCGTGATCCAGGACCCCCGGTCCAGCACCCCCGGACTCGGTCTCCTGCTCTGGGTGAAGGCCCTCTACAACGACCAGGCCGGGGCGGCCTGGAAGCGCCTGGCGCCGAAAATCCTGACCGTCACCAAGGGCTGGTCCGAAGCCTACGGCATGTTTCTCGAGGGGGAGGCGGACATGGTGCTCAGCTACACCACGTCGCCCGCCTATCACCAGGTCGCGGAAAACGAGACCAAGTACCGGGCCGCGGCCTTCGAGGAAGGCCATGGCATGCAGGTCGAGGTGGCGGGCATGCTGAAGAACGCCCCCAACCCGGACCTGGCGCGGCAATTTCTTGGCTTCATCCTGACCCCTGCCTTCCAGTCACTGATTCCCACGGGGAACTGGATGTATCCCGTGGCCTTCCCCGAGGAGGGGCTGCCCGACGCCTTCAACACCCTGGTCCGGCCCAGCCGCGCACTGTCCATCAATGCCCAGGGCGTCACCGACAACCGGCTGGACTGGATCGATGAATTCAACCAGGCGCTGAGCCAGTAACCTCGCCGGGACGCGTCCCGTTGCCGCGGATGCCCGCAGGGGCCCTTGTAGTACGCCCGGTCGGCCGCCGGTCCGGGCCGGCAGGATTCACGGTTGCCGGGATTCTGCTGCTTCTGCTCGTCCTGGCCCTGGTGGGCGGATCCTTCGGGGGGCTGCTGTTCCATGCCGGCGAACTGCCCGTGGGCGCGGTGCTGGAAAGGCCCTATACCTGGTCCATCATCCGCTTCACCCTCTGGCAGGCCGGCCTGTCCACGCTCCTCAGCGCCGGTCTCGCCATCCCGCTGGCCCGGGCGCTCCATCGGCGCCGGGGTTTCTACGGCCGGCGCCTGCTCATCCGGCTGACCAGCGTGTCCCTCGTGGTGCCCACCATGGTGGCGATCCTCGGCATGGTGGCGGTGCATGGCCGCAACGGCTGGGTGAACGATCTCCTGGCGTTCGCTGGCCATGCCCGGCAGGACTATCTCTACGGGCTTGCCGGAATCCTGATGACCCACGTCTTCTTCAACCTGCCCCTGGCGACGCGGCTGATGCTGAACGGACTTGCGGAAATCCCGTCGTCCCAGTGGAAACTGGCCGCGCTCTACGGCTTCCGGGACCGCGACGTGTTCCGGCTGGTGGAATGGCCCGTCCTCCGGGGGGTGATCCCGGGGGCGGCGGGCGTGGTCTTCCTGCTCTGCTTCACCAGTTTCGCCATCGTACTGTCCCTGGGCGGCGGACCGGCTGCGAGCACCCTGGAAGTGGCGATCTACCAGGCGCTGCGATTCGAGTTCGACCTCCCCAAGGCCGCGGCGCTGTCGTTGATCCAGGTCCTGTTGTGCGGCATCCTCACGGTGCTGTTCTTCTCGTTCCGGGGGGCCCCCGCCTGGGGGGCCGCCGACGCCGCGGTCATGGAAGCGGACCGGCACCGGCCGGACACCGGCGGCCTGGGGGGGCGCCTGGCCGACGCCACGGTCATCACACTGGCCGCGGTCTACCTGCTGACCCCGTTCATCGCCGTCGCCCTGGGCACACTGGACGGCCGGGGGTGGAGCATCGTGACCGACGGGCGGTTCTGGGATGCGCTGGGCTGGTCGGTCCTCATCTCGCTGGCGGCCGGCTTCATCGCCACGGCCTCGGGGTTCTGCATGGCGTGGCTGTGCGCCGGCCTCGACCGTTCCCCGGGATGGCGGCCGCTGCGGGCACTGCCCGAACTGGTCGGCGCACTGACCCTGATCATTCCGCCGCTCACCCTGGGAGCCGGCCTTTTCCTGCTCCTGCGCCAGTACACCGACGCCTTTTCGCTCGGCCACTTCATGGTGATCGCGGTGAACGCCCTGTTCACCCTGGCATTCACCCTGAGGGTGCTCGTTGGCCCCGTGACCAGGCAACGGCGGCGTTTCGAGAACCTGGGACGAAGCCTCGGGATGTCCGGCCTCGCGCTGTGGCGGCTGGTGTACTGGCCGGTGCTCAAGCGGCCGATCTGCTATGCCCTGGCGCTCGCCACCACCCTCGCAGCCGGGGACATGGGCGTGATCGCGCTTTTCGGCACCGAGCGGCTGAGCACGCTGCCCCTGCTGGTTTACCGGCTGCTGGGCGGCTACCGGCTGGAACAGGCTGCAGTGGCGGCGCTGTGCCTGTGCGCGCTGTGCCTGCTGCTGTTCTGGCTGCTCGAACAGCTTGCGCGGCTCGGCCGGGGGGAGGCGCGGGATGCTTGAATGCCGCGATCTCCGGTATCGCCATTTGGGCGGCGACCACACCATCGGCGCGGACTTCTCCCTGGAGGCCGGGCAGGGCGTCGCGCTGATGGGCCCAAGCGGTGTCGGCAAGACCACCATCCTGAACCTCATCGCCGGTTTCCTGACACCGCAGTCCGGCGAGATCGCGCTGGACGGCGTTTCCCTGCTGCCCATGGCCCCGGCCGGCAGGCCGCTGACCTACCTGTTCCAGTCCCACAACCTGTTTCCGCACCTGAACGTGTGGGAGAACATCGCTCTCGGCATGGATCCCGGCCTGCGCATCGACAGCGCCGGTCGCGGAAGCATTCGGACGGCGCTCGGGCGGGTCGGGCTCGACGGCATGGAAAGGCGCCTGCCGACGAGCCTTTCCGGGGGCCAGCAGCAGCGGGTCGGGCTCGCGCGCTGCCTGGTGCGGCGCCGGCCGGTGCTGCTGCTGGACGAACCGTTCAGCGCCCTCGACCGGGAACTGAGGGACGACATCGCGGCCCTGATTCTCGAGTTGCAGCAGGAGCTTCGGCTGCGACTGGTGGTCTCCACCCACCAGCCTGACGATGCGGCGGCGCTGCATGCCCGCATCATCCGCCTCGAAGGCCGCCCGGGAGACTGAGGCCCGGACCCGTGCCGGATCAGATCCGGGCGCCGACTTCGGCGCCCTCGCGGATCGCGCGCTCCGCGTCCACCTCGGCCGACAGGTAGGCGCCGCCCACGAGGTGCACGCGGCGTTCCCGTCCCCAGGGATTCAGTTCCTGGTACAGGCCGTTCACGGACAGCTGACCCGCGCAGATCACCACGTTGTCCACCTCGAGCAGCCTGGCCCGGCCGTCGATCTCGACATGGATGCCGCGATCATCCACCAGCGCATACCGCACGCCGCCGATCTGCTCCACCCCGCCCTGCTTCATCTTCAGCCGCAGCACCCAGCCCGTGGTCTTGCCGAGGGTCCGGCCGAACGGCGCCGGACGGCGCTGCAGCATGTACAGTTTGCGGCGCGGCGGCGGCGTGGCCGGGGGCACGAGCGATCCGCGGGCCTCGTAGGCCGGGTCGATTCCCCATTGCCGGTACCAGCCGGCAACCTCCGCCGGCGATTCCGGCGGCGCCTCGGCGTGAAGAAGATATTCGGCGACATCGAAACCGATGCCGCCGGCGCCGACGATAGCCACCCGCCGGCCCACCTCCCTGCCCTCCCGGATCAGCTCGTCGTAACGCAGCACCATGGGGTGGTCGTGCCCGGGAAAATCCACCGGGCGGGGGCGGACGCCGGTGGCAATGACGATGTCGTCGTAGTTCTCCCGGCGCAGCGTGCTGGCATCCGCCGCCGCGCCGAGCCGGATGTCCACGCCGTGTTTCGCCAGCATCACGCGGCAGTAGCGCAGGGTCTCGCGGAAATCCTCCTTTCCCGGGATGCGCATCGCGACGTTGAACTGCCCGCCGATCTCGCCGTCACGCTCGTAAAGGGTCACCCGGTGTCCGCGCGCGGCCGCCACCAGGGCGGCGGACAGGCCGGCCGGGCCAGCTCCGACCACGGCGACGCGCTTCGCCGCAGACGCCGGCCGGTAATGCATCCTGGTCTCGTTGCAGGCCCGTGGATTGACCAGGCAGGTGGCGGTCTTGTTGTTGAAGATCCGGTCCAGGCAGGCCTGGTTGCAGCCGATGCAGGTATTGATCTCATCGCGCCGGCCCCCGGCCGCCTTCTGCACCCAGCGCGGATCGGCAAGCAGCGGCCGCGCCATCGACACCATGTCGCACCAGCCTTCCGCCAGCAGCCGTTCGGCCTGTTCCGGCATGTTGATCCGGTTGGTGGCGATCACCGGAATATCCACGCGTTCGCGGAACTTCGCCGTGATACCGGCGAAGGCGGCGTGGGGCACCGAACTCACGATGGTGGGAATGCGCGCCTCGTGCCAGCCGATGCCGGTGTTGATGAGATCGGCCCCGGCATCCTTCACGCCCTCCCCCAGCGCCACGACCTCGTCCCAATCTGAGCCGTCCTCCACGAGGTCCATCATCGACAGGCGGTAGATGATGAGGAAGCCGGGACCCGTCCGGGCGCGTACCCGGCGCAGGATTTCGAGCGCCAGCCGCGCCCGGTTGTCGAAGCTGCCGCCCCATCGGTCCGTCCGGTGATTGGTGCGGCGGCAGAGAAACTGGTTGATGAGGTAGCCCTCGGAACCCATGATTTCTACGCCGTCGTAGCCCGCGGCCCTGGCCAGCCGGGCACAGCGGACATAGCCGCGAATCTGGCGCTCGATACCGGCTTCGTCGAGCGCCCTCGGCTCGAAGCGGTTGATGGGCGCCTTCAGTGCGGACGCCGACACGATGTTGCGGTGATATCCGTAACGCCCCGCGTGCAGGATCTGCAGGCAGATCCTGCCGCCTTCCCGGTGCACCGCCCGGGTGATCCGGCGGTGATTGGGCAGGTCGAGCACGCTGTTGAGCGTGCCGGCCAGCGGCCCCAGCCAGCCCTCCCGGTTGGGACTGATCCCGCCGGTGACCATGAGGCCCGGCCCGCCGCCACTCGCCCGCTCGGCAAAGTAGGCGGCGAGCCTGCCGTAATTCCAGAACCGGTCCTCGAGACCGGTGTGCATGGAACCCATGACAATCCGGTTGGGCAGCACGAGTCCGCCCACCGGCAGGGGGCTGAAAATCGCCGGGAAGGTGTCCGTCATGAGCCCTGTGCCTGAAGATTCATTGTCGTTGGAAAGTCATATTGTATCGTTATCGTGATGCCCCGACGCTTGGACCGCCCAGGGGTTTGCCCTACACTCGCCGCCCCTCTCACGCCGGCCGGTTTCCCGCACCATGCCAACTGTCATTCTTCGCGCCTGGGCCCTGATGCTGGGGATCCTGCTGCTCATGGTCGGCAACGGTCTGCAGGGAACGCTGCTCGGCATTCGCGGGACCCTGGAGGAGATCGACGCGTCCTGGATGGGCGTCATCATGGCCGCCTATTTCATCGGCTTCCTCGGCGGCTCCCGGGTCACGCCGGTGCTGCTCAGGCGGGTGGGCCACGTGCGGGTGTTCGCCGCGCTGGGCTCCCTGGTGTCGGCCGCCTTCATCCTCTACGCCGCCATTGTGGACCCATTGTTCTGGCTCGCCATGCGGCTGGTGGTGGGTTTCTGTTTCTCGGGACTGTATGTGGTCGCCGAAAGCTGGATCAACGACATGGCCAGCAACGAAACCCGCGGCCAGGTTCTGTCGCTGTACATCCTGATCCAGATGACGGGCCTGGTGACCGGCCAGCTCCTGCTGAACGTGGCGGACCCCTCCGGTTACACGCTGTTCGTGCTGATTTCGGTGCTGGTATCCGTTTCCTTCGCGCCGATCCTGCTGTCCGTATCGCCGACGCCGGTATATTCCACCGCGCGGCCGATGTCCCTGCGTGAGCTGATGGGCGCATCTCCCCTGGGCTGCGTCGGGGTGTTCCTCTTGGGCGGCGTTTTCTCGGCCCTGCTCGGGATGTCCTCGATCTACGGCGTCCAGCGCGGCCTGACCGTCAGGGAAATCTCCTGGTTCGTGACGGCCATCTACATCGGCGGCGTGATGATGCAGTACCCGGTGGGTTGGGTTTCGGACCGGATGGACCGCCGTCTCCTGGTCGTGATCATGACCGCCCTGGCTACGCTGTTCTCGGTCGCCGGCATGTTCGGGCAATCCGTCTGGTGGCTGCTGGCCATGGCCTTCTGCCTCGGCGCCGCCGTCAATCCCCTGTACCCCCTGCTGCTGGCGTACACCAACGACCGCCTGTCGACGGAACAGATGGCTTCCGCCTCAGGCGGGCTGATGTTCATCAACGGCGTGGGCGCCATGGGCGGCCCCGTGGCAGTCGGCATCCTGATCAACCGGATGGGGCCGAACGGATTCTTCCTGTTTCTCGCCGCGCTCACGGCTCTCGTATGCCTGTACAGCCTGTACCGGATGTCGCGCAGCGAGCCGGTGGCGGTGGCCGACACCCATTCCTATATCCCGGTCACCGCGGCCACGACCCCGGTGGCGGTGGAGATGGCCGCAGAGGCCGCCATGGCCGAAGAGGAATAGACCGGCCGTACCGTCCATGCGGCTGTCCCGACGGGGCAGCCTGTCCATCCGCCCCCGGATGGCGGATGCCATCCCCGCCGGCCGCTGCCGGACACGGGGCATATTCTTTACCGAAATTTTACGCCCCATTAACCCCGTGTTTGCACCGGCAGGACCAAAATGACCCCATCGGAAAAGCATGAAATATGCCAAATGAAACGAAACGGAGGACTTGAACAATGAACCAACGGAACATTGCCAAAGCATCCATTCTCATGGCCGTCATCCTGGGCATGGGCACGGTCTTCGCCGGGAGCCACAACAAGCACGGTGGGATTGACCGGGGTTACCATCACCGTCACGACCACCTTGACGGCATGCTTGGAGACCGCGGCACGAAACATCCGGCAGTGCATGCCACCGAGGATCTCGAGGTGACCGAAGCCCAGCTCGATACCCTGAAAAAGATCCTCGAGAACCGACGGCAACAGCAGGGCAACCATCAGCAGGCCCGCCGCGGGCTGATGCTGGAAGTCCTGGCGCTGGACCCCACGGCAGAGGATTTTGACGAACGGGCAGCGATACTGGCGGATCGCGTTGCCGCAGTGGCAAGGGACCGGGCCCTGGAGCTGACCGGAGTCCTGAAACAGGTGGCAACCGTGCTCACTCCCGAGCAGATCCGGGAGATGCAACAGATCATGGAAGCAGGGATGGCCCTACATAACCATAATGGACCGAAGGATGGTGTTTGATTTACCTCTTCTCGACAGGCCCGCTTCGGCGGGTCTTTTTTTCGTCCGCACGGTCCGGTCGGTATAATATTCGCGGTCACACTCCGCAATGTCCGCATGATCACGCCATGACCCAGAACCTCCGAATACTGATCGCCGACGACGACAGCATATTGACGGACATGCTGTCTGAATACCTGGAAGAGGAGGGATTCGCCGTGGAATGCACCGCCACGGGGCTCGAAACGGTGCAGGCCGTTGCCCACGACACCCCGGACCTGGTGGTGCTGGATATCATGATGCCCGAATTGAGCGGCATCGAGGCGCTGAAGGAAATCCGGCGGCATACCGACATTCCCGTGATCATGCTGACTGCCCGGGGCGATGATCTCGACCGGATCCTGGGGCTTGAACTCGGGGCGGACGACTACCTCGGAAAACCCTGCAATCCGCGGGAGCTGCTGGCCCGGATCCGCGCCGTGCTGCGGCGCAGCGGGGGCAGCATTTCACCGCCGGACCGGGACCTGGTACTGGGCGACCTCGGGCTGTATCCCGGAACCCGGCGCACCACGGTGATGGGGAACGATGTCTGCCTGACCCAGACCGAGTTCGATCTGTTGTACCTGCTGCTTTCCACACCGGACCAGGTGGTTACCAAGGCGGACATGTCGCTCCATGTCCTGGACAAGCCGATTTCTCAGTGGGACCGCAGCATCGATGTCCATATCAGCAACCTGCGCAGGAAAATCGGCCTGCACGAGGACGGCAGCGAGCGGATTCGCACCCTGCGCGGCAGCGGCTATCTCTATGTCTCGCAGGCCCAGGCGCCGTGAAGTCGCTGTTTTTCAGGATTCTGGCACTGTTACTGGGATGTTCCCTGGTGGTGGTGCTGATTTCCTTCCTTCTGTTCCACTGGATCGACCGGGAACTGGAGCCAGGCGGGGAACGGGTGCGTTCGATGATCAGGGAGGCCGCCCAGGAACTGGTACACGACTATCACGATGGCGACATCGAAAGGGCCATCAGCCGGCTGGACCGGTTCAACGTGCGCGCCTGGATTGAAGATGACCGCGGCCGTCCGCTGACCCATCCCGGCGTGCCGTCCGGGATCCGGAACCAGATCCGGGAGTTTCCCCAGATCATCTATCCCACCAAAATCTTTTTTCATAAAGACAATATCGAAAATTTAGGAAATATCGTATTTATATCAATAACTTAAAAATTAACACCTAGTCCTACTGAAACTCCCCGTTTAATCCGTAATATGATCGCAATCAGAAAAAATCAATTCTAGCACTATGCAATAGTGCGCATTTCGTACGCCTTCGGTCGAGCCGTGATGGGACTGCGACAGTAAACGCCGTTGGCTTGAGAGCGTCAAAGAAAACGCCGCATTAACAGCTATTTAAGGTCGAAAACATGCTTTTATCACGGCTCCACCGAAGGCTTACCGCATTTCCGTACGCGTTCGGTCGAACCGTAATGAAATGGCCTCCGACCCTGGAGTTTCCTACCGGTTGAGGATGCGATATGTGCATGCGGGCAAATATCGGCGGCACGCCAGGCTCGGAGCGCTGATCGACGACGGCGAGTGCGTCGTCATAGACTGGCTCGACGAAATCGCGTCGACCGGGCCAGACGGCTCAATCGATGCGGTGTTGGGGTAGCTTTCCAAATTTAACTAACCACCCTTCATCCTGTCCTGCAGGGAAGCCGACTGGATGGGCGCCGCATACCCAGGGTACTAGTGAAGTACGACTCTCCGGCCAGTTGGCGACGAATCTCCTGCACGAGCATTCGGGGCTGTGATTACGGTTTTTACAGCCGTAGTGATAAGGAGCCTGAGGTCATGACGAGAACTGTCACGCTGTACTATCCAATCCATGCACCGGACGGGCAGCCTTTCTTTACTGAAAGCGGTCCCTTGTCGGCGTATGTGGATGAGGGCTCGGTCGATGCCCCTGCAAAGATCGGCGTCAATCCTTGGGGCGATGATTACAAGCACGATGTTGCCAAACGTCACCTCGAATACCTGAGCGGTGAATTGGAGCCTAGTGGCTGGCTTGAAGCGGACGATGCTAACCGGAACCCGTACATCCTGACCGTCGATGGGCATGTCCGGCTTACGGAACTGGAAGACAGGGACACCGGTTCATCGTGCGCCTTCGTCGCGATGTGGTTTGACTGCTCCATGGACGAAGCTTGGGAAAGAGGGATCAAGCCAGGCATCGAGGATTCGGGACATAGCTCGGTCCGCATCGGCAAGACCGAGTTCAACGACATGACCAGCGATGAGATCATTGCCGAAATCTGGCGGCCTCGTTTCCTAGTGGCGGTCTTTATGCTGGACGGGGACAGGGGGTGCGGCGGTATCGACTACGAAGTCGGGTTCACGCACGGACTCGGTTTGCCGGTGATCCTCACATGCCGCAAGTACGCGATCGACAAGAGGCTGGTCCACTTTGACGCTCGGCAGTACAATCACATCGCATGGACAACGCCGGAAGAGTAGCGAAAGCGCGTCGCCGCGACCATCGGAGACGGACCGAATACGGAAGGATGACGCTGCGCTATCCGGTTCTACACCTACTCGGTGGCACCCGGCGAACTCCGGCGAACATGTTCACTTTGAAGCCGACGTCGATACATGGAAGGTGCTGATAATCTTGCCGATTGAAGTCTAGACCACATGGCCCACAACCTGCCCGTTTATGGAAGGCACTTGAGGTGTCCGGTTCGGCTTCTACGCGGTCGCGCACCCTCGGCGATCTATGGCAATCGGAAGGGTCAGCGATGATGGCGGGATTCGGGATGTGGCCCGAGGGACTGCCAGTGCTTGCAGAACGCAGGAGAGGAGACAATTACGTTCCGAATGGCGGGTCGAACCGATGACGAAGAAGTCGACTCCGAAATGCAGTGACACCGCCAGATTCGAGGCAATCCTTGAACGGGTGATCGCGGCCACGGGAGCACCCAATCGGCGTATCCCCACCAGCGAGATGGTGCAACTCACCGGCGCACGCAGCCCGAAGGGCCTCGGATCAAGGCTCAGGAGGCTGCTCGAAGCTTGTCTCGTGTCGGAACATATCGCCGTAGGCGACGCCGTCAAGATTCAAGGCAGCGGGATAGCGCGCGGGTGGGAAGCAGGACCCAAGGCCGAGCGCGCGTTGGCGCAGTGCAGGGCTGCGAGACGCCTGAACGGCGATCTGCCAGCGCTCGACGTGACACCCGCTGTAGAGGACATCCCAAGCACCGAAGAACGTGGCTGGATGACGGTTCGAGTGCTGCGCGAGCAACGGCGCTGGTTCTTGTACACCGGAGGAATTCTCGAACTCCGAGACACCATCGACGCGATGCCGGAATTCCTGGAGGGGACGACTAATCGCGGGGAGATATTTGTCGCCGAGCTTCGCCGGGTCGCCGGGGACGAGATGGAGACCCGCGTGCCCGAGATGTTCGGCCTTGGCGGGGCTCGCACCAGAGGACGGCACGATCTCGACAGGGTGCCGTCGCTCGACGCCTACTACAAAGAACCCATTCGCGCGTGTATCGTGCAAGGACATTGGTGGGAGCGTGAGACACGAGCCGACGACATCGCAGGGGTGCTGGATACACTCGACAATTTCATGATCGAGTGGGACGAGTGGCGCCCTGCCGAAGGGTTGCCGGCGCAACGCCATGTCATCGAGATCATGACCGAGGGAGACGGACGGACATGGCTACCACCCCCCGACCTGCGGATGCGCAGGCGCCTGCGGGTGAAGTTCTCCATAGACGACGAAACAGCGCAGGCGGAATTCGAGGCGATCCGCGGGCAGGAGAACCTAGCGCTTGAGCAGTGGATCCAAGAAAGAGTCGAAAAAGACCCCCGTTGGCACGGTGCGGAGCCGATCCTCGTCGAGTACGCAGCCGAGGGCGCGCACCCCGACCCGATGGCGACCACGACACTCCCAGGCCACGGGCCGCATGAGCCTGTCGTCTGGCGCGGTTGGGACGGTGAATGGTCGTTCAGAGGACCGGGAGGAACCGAGCTGGAGACTGCGGCCGACCGCCACATGGAAAGCGGGAACTGGACGCGGGCTACCGAACTGCTGCGCGAACTCACGACAATCGAAGGCTGGAACCTGAATGCCGCCGAAGATCTCGCCGTGAGCACCGGGGTGGGGACGACGAGGATCGAGCGTGAAGGGATCGTGCGAAGCATTGCTGATCGAGGACTCGCCGCACTTGAGCGGGCCGGATTTCGATGGAATCGCGACAAGTTGAGCTGGTACGAGATCAAGAATCGACCGTTTCTGCGAAGCTACTTCCAGATGGCCATGATAAAGGAGGGGCAGGAACAGAGCGTTGAATCGCTTCGGATTTACCGGCGCATCGAACGCGCCACGCGGCCCAGCGATCCCCTCGGCGCTCGATACGAGGTCGCGAGGCTGCTTACGCTGGCAGCCGAATGGCAGGCGCTCTCCCGCCACTGCGCACGCCTCCGCGATGATTCCAGAGTAGATGCTGTGATGACAAGCTGGGTGGCTGCAGAGATGACGGGCAACAGCGAAGCGGCCGATGATCGAATGGAAGAAGCGATGGATATCTGCCCGCTCACGATCTCGCGGGTCATCCGGGGCGGACCTCACACGCCCAGCGACGGCCGCGACGGATACGTGGTCGGCGGGTTCGACGAAGCGAACCGCCACTGGAACCGTTATCGGGCGTTCTACGAGACCGAGTCAGGACGTACCCTGCGCACTAAGCTCGATGGAAGGTTCCACGCACGACGCGAAGGCCACGGAGCCACTCATGCGTGGGGACGCCGGGGTGCCGAGCGAGAGCGCAATATGGCGGAGTATCGGCGCAAGCTCATGACGCTAACGTCTGTCGACGCACAGATCCGCAATGAATTCTGGGATCTGGCGAGCCGTGTCGAAACTGGAGCCGATCCGTTCGAGATCGACCAGACTCAGGGACGGCTCGGCATCACGCGGCGTCGACCGGACGGGTCGACCATGCGGATCGAACTCCTCGGGGGATGGAATGCGTTCTTGGTAGAGACGGAACCGCACGGCGTGATCTTGAGACAGTGTAACGCTGAATTCGAGTGGGTGGAGCATGAGATGGAAGCGTGGGAGCGGTCGAGAATAGGCGAAGGCTAGCCCGACTTAGACCGGCTTGGCGACCGAATGCATCAGACAGGAGCTTCAGACCCACAGGCTGGTGGTTCAAGCAGGGGCGTCGTGGCGCTTGGATCGAGCACATTGCACCGCAACCCCGCCGGTCGCGGGGCCGGTGGCGATGCATAGTGGCACATACTTGGATTCCGTTCGATAGTGTGAGTTGGCACCAGTCAGGGATCGGGAGGGAATGTCTACATGGTCGCGGTAGGATCGCCGGTCACCCGGCGCCCCCTGCACAGATCCGGACTTGAACGTTAATTAAGTCTCCATGCAGGATTCGTCCTGAACCCTTCAGCAATCTCCGGCACCACAGATCCCGGCTCTCCGATCCGCTTCCGGCAACCATCCAAGCCCCATTCCAACTGGCACGACCTGTCGATAGGTATTTATGCTAGGTTTCTGGCATGACTTATAATGGCCAGTATCAGGATCGGTTCGCCCTGATCCCCTTGGTGGGTGTGGCGTTCAATCGGTAGGACAGAAATGTTACGGTGGTGAAAGTGGTCCCCGCCTGATCAGATGGGCAATCAACTCCATTCGGATAAAGCCGCATGACAGGAAAAAGTCACAAACAATGGACAGACGAAGCGCAAGCCATACTGCTAGATCAGGGTTTCATTGTCCATACCAGCGACCACCGGGATTTCGACTTTGAGATAGTTTCCGAGTCTCTCGATCAGCGCAAAATCAAGGTGACATCTCGTCCCTATGTTTGGAACGAGGTCATAAACAGATCGCCCCGGGATTGGGTCATGTTCCGGGAGCAAAGTGGCTGGTATCTTGTACCCCATAGCGAACTTGTAGCTGCCTACGGAGAGGCGAAGAACGGCAATCCATTAAGCAGCCGTTCCTGGTTGGTCGATGGATCCTATTCTGGCGCGAATCTAACAATACAAATGCGGCAGACGTTGGCCAAATACCACCTACCGGGCGCACCAGACAATAAACCTCCTGGAAGCCATGCCCATCCTATATGGGACGAATCTGAACCGCCAGTCATGGAGCCACGAAGACAGAACCCGAAAGGTTCAGTCCCAATGACCACATCGGGTGTTCCGGTCACAAACGACAGATTGCGGCCTCCCAATTTCGACAGAGATGCCATTTTATTGGTGGTTCTGGCTGCCCGCTATTGCCTCATGCCCCATCCGGACGTTGTCAGCCGTTTGGAAGTGGTGCCTTTTCCGGTTATCCGTAATTCCGGGAAACGTGGAAAAACTGACCTGGTCGATGACCGCACGGTCATGTACGACGACAACACCATTCCCCGATGGGCCATTTTCTGGTCTCATGGGGACGGGAGGACAGCACACATCAAGGGATGCAGCATTGCCCATGTCTGGGCAATGCCAAAAGACCCGGACGCGTTCACGAATGTCGCCAATCTGGCAATCATTCCGGAATGCCTGGCAAGCCTGACAGACAAGGACGGACCGCTGGTTCCCTTTCTCCAATACCATGCCCAATCGTCATATGGCTGGCGGCCAAAAGACTGTCCTTCCATCGAAAAACCACCAGGCTATGATTGCATAAGGTGGAACTATATCGAACCAAGTGACGACCTTGGCGACCCTAACCGCTATATACTGGATCGATTGACGGAATCCCGTTCACGGCCCGCCAAATGCATACTTGAACTGATTACGAGGCCCATTGGGAACTGACCCAGGAATTTCGCCCAGGCTGAACGCAGTCCGCTTGCGTCGGCAGCCAGCTGCGCACGGTTTTTCCCTGGCGATGTTCTGTCCAACCACAGCATGAATGCTGACAAACAGGCCAATCAAGAGCCGACCTACAGATTTACCAACGCCTGACCCTCTGAGTTCGGCTTTCGAGAATAGAACGCTATTCGCCGTTGCCCACAATTCATGTTGCCCATGGCCTGATACCATCAATCCGGATTCATTGCCTCGAACGCCGCAACCTGCTCTTAAGGCTGGCGACTACACCCCGTCACCGCCGTGCCATGTTTTCCATGCGGAGGTGGGCCCGCGCTTCGTCGATACCGGACAGATCGAATGACCCGCCGTACCAGTCGAGGGGCCGCCCGATGCTCCTCGTGTGACGGATCGGGGAACGCCTCCAGAAAATCCATGAACCCGTCCGGCCCGCCGACATCCTCCGGCAAACAGCGTCGAGCCCCGCCTACAAAGGTCGAATATTAAATTTTCGGATCGCCATCGCCAATCCCCTCGACGATCACTTCATGACGCCAGTTGTCACCATAGTCGTAGACATAAACGAACCGGCCCACTCTAAACGCGATAAAGGGGCTCCGTGGCTAGGAGCCTGAAGGGAACATCATCGTGATCTGCGTGATGCCAGCCGGAATATCCCTATAAAAGGGGGCTTATATACATTGCCAGACAACCTTGCTCCCAAACGGAGCATAAACGTTACGCCACTTCAAATCTGATGCCTGTCGCTTAATTGCCCAAACCGTTTTTCCCAGGACCATCGCAATATGGTGAGTGATGAATCCCTGCCGATACAGAAGCATCATTTCAGCTCCTTAAGCGTTGTCCAGTGATAGTTATTTTTCGTCTTTCTAGCAATGTATATAAGTCCCTTTCCTTTCATGACGTATCCATACTCAGAGAACAAAGCTAGGAGAACCATTCGTTTGTATAACGTAGTCGAAGGTCACCTCGTCATGACTATCACCTCTAGTGTCGTCCTTGATTCCCAGCACCTTAATCGCCGCCCAATATCCGTTTTCATTCTGCAATACGGCTACCTGTCCAAGCTCAGGCTGGCGGATTCTCGATGATCCATCGTATTTACGTGCGTCAACAACGTCTTTGATGTCACTATAATCTTTAACGATCGCGACAGTGCGGATACTATTTGGATCGTTAAGAAGATGTATATTCTGGTCACTCGATTTACTCAAATAAATTTCAAACATATGTTCGCCACTGCCTATGCAATAGCGACCGTTGTTGTTTGAGTAGTCAAACGTGACGCGCCCCTTTGGCGACGGAGAGACATACTTTTCAGAACTCGGTATGAACTTTTGGCTTGAGAACTTTTTTATGGTTTCGAAAGGATTCTCACCAAGCGGAGGAACGGGTATAGCGGGCTCATCTAATAGCGATCGGAGTAGCTCCTCGTATTTTTCTTCATATTTTCGATCATCCCGAAAATCCACATAGAGACAACTTCCTAGAAAGGTCGGTACTAGATCCGATCCTGCATTGTTACGAATTACGGGTATTACCCAATTTGCATCTTGGTCGGCCATCACTTCTGCCGTTATTATCCTTTTCTCAAATCCCACTCCACCCTTCTGTGAGTTTGCTTTTTGCACGTATTTCTGTGTGCAGATGCACAGCACGCGAGTCGACTCAGATAGTCCTCGTTCGATAAATGCAGCGATATCTTGTCCTAGGTCAAGGTTCCATTGGTCCAATATCGTGTCCACTCCATTGTGGCGCAGCCGAGTAGCCAACTGCAATACCCACGCCTTATGGTCTTCATTATCATGTGAGTAAGAGACAAATACTGATGGAGTCATTCTTCAATTCCCCCTCGTTCGGGTTGTTTTTCCAAGTGTGACGCAGAAACTGCCACATCCTCCGATGGCCCTGAATCATTGCTCCGCCAAGCCTGCCACCACAAACCCTACGGCTGCGAGCTACTTACCATTAGCGGAGGCGATCGCAGAACCGTCTGGGTTAGCCTGCAGACTCTACCTGAAAGGCGATGAATCGGATAATCATACAACTTATTTTAGTAATACCGCCAGGGGGCGTGTGAAACCCGCGAGCGGGTGGAACGCCTGACCTCAGCATCACGATCAGATGAAAGTATGGCGCTGGTATCTGGTGGTGCAGGCCCTGATGACCCTGGACGGTGTTGACCGGGCGATGGTTACCACGCTGGGTGCGGAACCGGTCGATCTGCGTCGGTTCTCGAATGCGCGGGAGTTGATGGGATTTCTGGGGCTGGTACCTTCGGATCACACCTCGAGTTCTTACCGCCGCAACGGGGTGATTACCCGAACCGGCAATAGTTATGCCCGGCGCATTCTATGGAGTCCGCTTAGTGCTACTAGTTTCCAGCGAGGAACAGCCTGGCGCTGCACCAGACAAACCTGCTATCCGGAAAATGCTCGACGAGATCAGTTCGCAAAGCTTCTGTATCGTTGCACGAAGTGTATTGGACGTTTGATGCCCTCATTGTTAGACCGATATCCTTGGAAGGACTTGCAAAATTGCCTGATTGAGCGAGTTTTTCACCCCAACAGGCGATTTTCAAAGCAGGGCCAAGGGGTCGGACGGTGGTATAGTGAAGTCTTGAAACACACACTGCGCCGCCGAACAACCCGATGCCCCTTGCGACGACTATATCCAACCTCCGCTACCTTTTTCAAGACGAAATTTTCCCGGCCATCGAGGACCGGACCGGCCGGCTGTCGGAGAAGCACCGGCGCCTGATCGCGGTCCTTGACTGGGTGAAGGTGGAAACCTTCTTCCCGGCCTGCCCGGTGAGCGCCGGACGTCCGACGGCGGATCGGGTGGCCCTGGCGACGGCGTTCATCGCCAAGGCCATCTGGGATCTGCCCACCACCCGGCACCTGATGGACCGGATCCTGTCGGACCCGGCGCTGCGCAGGATGTGCGGGTGGAGCCGGTGTTCCGAGGTGCCGAGCGAGGCGACGTTCTCCAGGGCGTTTGCCTTGTTCGCTGAAGGCGACCTGCCGGGGAGGATGCACGAGGCGCTGATCCGGAGCACCCTGGGCAGGGACGATGTGATCGTCGGGCACCTGTCCCGGGACTCGACGGCGATCGAGGCCCGGGAGAAACCGGAACGGAAAAAGGCTTCGGACAAGGATGAAGGCAATGGCAAGGATGGGAAGAAGGGAAAAACCGCGAAGCGCAAGCCGGGGCGTCCGCCCAAGGGGGATTCGTCCGAAGGGAAGCCCGAACGCAGACTGGAGCGGCAGTTGCAGATGTCCTTCGGGGAAATGATGGCGGACCTGCCGCGGAAATGCGGCATCGGCACCAAGCGCAACGCCAAGGGGTTCCTGACCTCCTGGAAGGGATACAAGCTCCACATCGACGGCGCGGACGGCGGCATACCGGTCAGCTGCATCCTGACCTCGGCCTTCCTCCATGACAGCCAGGCCGCCATTCCGCTGGCCGCGCAAAGCGACCGGCGGGTGACCGCGTGCTACGAAGTCATGGACAGCGCCTACGACGCCCCGGAAATCAGGGCCTACAGCGAATCCCTGGGCCATGTGCCGATCATCGACACCAATCCCCGCCGGGACCGGGCACTCAAGGAAAGTCTCCGCCGGGAGGCCCGCGCCCAGCGCGCCGCCGGGCATATCGATCACAAGACGGTGCGTTACCGTGAACGGTCCAACATCGAGCGGATCAACGGACGGCTCAAGGACGAGTTCGGCGGCCGCCATGTCCGCGTGCGGGGACCCACCAAGGTGAACTGCCACCTGATGTGGGGCATCCTCGCACTCACGGTGGACCAGCTTCTCCGGCTCGGGACCTGAGTCGAACCCCGAACCGATTTCCCTGCTGAATACCCTGCCATCCCGCGAAGATGGCGTGGAAAGGCTCGTCCCGAAACCACCGGAATCCCCTCGTCGGGGTACTTCACGCCCTCCCGGACGGCAAAATCCATCCGTAATTGATCGCCAGCGATGGCGCTATCCGGCCATTCTTATTGTGCGTTGCACAATACCTCTCTCTCGCCGGAATTTTGCAAGTGGCTCCTTGTACTATCTTTTTTCGGATTTCGGCCACCCAATCAGTATTTTTCAAAACCTGGGTTGTAAAACTGATCCGCGAACTCGCCAAGAATGGAACGCGCCTCTCGCACGGCTCGAAGCGATAGTGGACTGGCAACATCGTCTAACGGCCTACTGTCTTTCGCGATGGTTAGGATGATACGAAGTAACGTTGCAAACGACTCGCGAATCAGATCCAAGGTGTAAGTGTCGCACCAGAGGTCACCGAACTCCCGCTTCCTAATTTCGCCATGCCATCGTGGATTGCGTGAAAACACGAGTGTGCTTTCCACTTTGAACGCAACACCGTGAGCGACGTTATGTCGAATAATGTAGCCTGAGAGAGCCGCTTGACACCATATTTCAAGCAATCCGCGAACGTCGTCGTCTCTTACCCCAGAAGCAGAGGTTTCCAACATCGCAATTAACACAGTTACCGGCTTCGCGTCGGTTGCTGGACGGACGCCCTTCGGGTCGATGCCTTCTAGCGACCAAATAGCTTTCTCCATATGGTATTCGATACTTCCGGCAAAAGTGATGATCGAAGCCAATTTCTGCGCGACAATGCCCTCCAAACCCAACACCTCATTAATTCGATCAGCTCGTCCAAATTCTCGGGTCGATTGTTGCACCATTAGTCTGCTTACGGTCCAGTGTCGTCGTTTCAGAACTGTCAATTTCAAGAGTTCGTTCGAGACACCGAGTTATGTGACATAAAATCCGGCCAACTGTGTGGCTGCTGATGGAGGATAGTGCGCACCACTTTCTGCTCTAATCCCCGCTCAAGCGCTTGACGAAAGTTGATCATATTACTTACGACAGCGTCGCGTCGGATGGCGTGTCTCCAATTAATTGTTCTTCCTTGAGGCAGGGTCCAGTTCAACAGATGTGTGAGCGCCATATGCCCGAACATCATACCGTCATTCCCCGCAACGAACTGTAGTTCGACGTGAGTATTACTGTGTGATTGGTGTTCTTCTAGGTCCCAAGTCGTGAAGAGTGTGGAGACCTCAGGATCCAGCTTTCCTACTGCCTCACCACCTGCGACGGTAAAGCCGATTTCATCAATCCGCATTCGCCACTGTTCGGTCCTCGTATCGCCGTCCTTTTCAGCCATCAGCAGCTCTACCTTCTTGCAGCGGAACCGTACGCCCGCACCTGGAGCAATCTTATAGCTGACATCACCAGCCAGTACGCCGAGCAGGTTCTCGCGCATTGCATCGCTGAATCTAATGTTGAAGTTCTTGCGCGCCTTTGTAAGGTGCCGCGCCTCGAAAAGCACCCAGATGCCACGGTATCTCCACGCGATAAGTAGTGGCATGTTGACGAGTTCGGCGTACGCGGAGAGTCGTTCGAGATAATCCGGTGTGAATGACAGGGTTTGCTTTGACTTGGACTTGACTTCAATGAGCAATGGCCCGGCTTGTTCGAATTGTGCGAGTACATCGGGTACTCGATAGGTATCGCGTGACTTCAGCGGCGCCTGTTGTTGATCGAGCTTGTGGACAAGGAGTGCTTTGCCCAACCAACTGCAAATCGCGATGAACTGATCCTCGCGGGGCAGCCCGAGATCGAGCCGCCGAACACCCTCTGCTATTTTTTTGGGTTCTACATCCCAGCCCAGTTCGGTAAGCACTTCCTGAATGAGCCGGTCACTATCGTCTGTATAGTTCACGCCATCAATCCTTATTTTGGCCGGGCGAAAATCGAAATGATCTGCGGCGCTTCCGCAATCGGAATTGTGAGGTGGGCATCTGCTTCGTATGAAGTTTCAAGCAATAGTACTGATCTGACGTGCAGCATTCTAGAGCGTTTGACGTTTATTCGGAATTGACTGTCCATCGAACAGATACACGAAAAGGGCTATGCCGAAAAACACCGGGATCGGGGAGAGCCGGTCCACCTGATCGGCGTGGCCTTCGGCAGGGACAGGAGCCAGGCAGCGGTGAAGGTGATACCTGCCTGAGTATGGCCCTGAGGTGGTCAAGCCACCGTGGAATCATGGCTGCGCCCATCCGTAAATGGTTATTTTTCACCATGATTGTCGCCCTTAGAGACCCCCGAAATGAGTTCCCTGCGGTAAATTTCGGAACGTACTCTACGGTCGGTCCTGATCGTCCCGCCCATCCGGTTGAATTCGCCGGATTCCCCGTCGGCCGACGCCCTCTCCGTCATCGAAACGCATCCGGACGTCTACAACACGGGGCTGACCCGGGCGCGCGGCTGTCGCCGGACGATGGAGTGCGCCGAACACCACACCCCTGACCGGAAGACGGTCCGGTTCGCCCTGAGCCGGAAAAACCCGTTTCCGCACACGCCCCGTATTTCGGCATCACCGGGGCCTGCCGCGCAGGACCGGCAGGGCGCCGGCGGCGCCCCGCCATGTCCGGACTACCAGCGGACCACGCCCCTCAGCAGCACGCCGTGCCTCGCGTCCCCGTCCGCGGGCTCGTTCCGCACCGCGTCCAGGCTGAGACCGATGCGCGGCCCTTCCGTCCGGACCGGCTCCAGCCGCCAGCCCACGCGCCAGTCGGTCGCCCCGCCGTCCGCGCCTGAAAAACCCACGTTCGGCGTGCCCGTGTACCGGCCCCCCGACACCGCAATCCCGTAGCCCGCCTCGGCGCGGAGACCCCGGCCCGCCTCGAACTCTCCTCCAGGCGCCAGCTCCCGCGCGTCCCTCGCGCCCCACAGACGGTCCGCCGAACCCGAAGGCGTCCCGAAGGTCGGCGACAGGCTGAACGACAGCCCCCGGCCACGCTCGCCCGGGTCCAGCCGCACCGTCGCCGACGCGCCCCATTCCCCGTAATCCGAGTCCGCGTGGGAAGCCAGCACCCGCGCCTTCGCCTCCAGCGACAGGCCCGTGGCCGGGTTGGCGTAGCTCACGCCCGCGCCGATCTCCACGCCCGTCCCCGTCTCCGCGTCCCCGCCGTCATGGCGAAGGCCGAGTTCCAGCACGGGCCGGAGCGTCCTGCCTTCGTCCAGTTCGTACGTCCGTCCCCCCTCCAGCAGCAACCGCACCCGGTTTGTTTTCGCTTCAGTCGCTACGGAGTTCGCGGCCTTGTCGGAGTCCGTCCGCACGTACAGCGCGTCCGCCTTCAGCGCGAGGTCCATGCCGCCTTTCCCGTATTTCCCGCCTTTTCCATATTTCCCGCCTTTCCCGCCTTGCTCCAGCAGTACCCCACGGGCACCCAGGGCGCCCATCCGCAGCGACAGGTCCGTCCTCACCGGGGCCGTGCCGTCGTCGAACGAGACCGTCATGTCGCCCGTGCCCCAACCGACGAGGCCCCAGGCGGACACCCGGTCGGTGACCTCGTAGCGGCCGTAGGGGCTCACCGTGGTCATCGCGCTCTCCAGGCTGCCCTTCGCGCCCGTCTGGGCGCCGGAGTCGTCGAACGTGCCCTCGCCCTCGCTCAGGCCGATCGCCACCCCGGCCAGCATCCGGCCCCAGTCGGCGTCGGTGCCCAGGGTCCCCGTCGTCACCTCGCCGTCGATGCCGAGGCGGCCGCTGTCGGAAGCCCGCTCGCCGTCGAACCCGCCATGCGCCACCCGGCCCCAGGCCGCGAGGCCCGGGCCCGAGCCGTCCATCCGGCCCGCCGCGTGGAACGAACTGCCCAGCAGCATTTCGCGGCCCGTCATCGAGATCTTGCCCGTATTTCCTGCATGGCCCCCATGGCCGGTCTCATTCCAGCGGTCGCCGGCGCCGAGCCGCGCGAACGGATCATGATCGTCCGCCTGCGCCGGCGAACCGGAACGCTGCGCAAGGCCCGTCAGCACGTCCATCAGCGGATCGCCGTCCTCCCCGCCCGACAGGTCCAGCGACTGGCCCGCCAGGGTCGCGTGGGTCCCCGGCGCGAGGTCACCCTCCAGCCTGCCGGACACCGCGTCCGCCACGTGGCTTCCCGCCGTGCGCCCGAACCGCGACAGCCACGCCCGCTGCAGCGCGTCGTCGTTCCTGATGACCCCCTTCGCCTCGCGGTGGATCTTGCGCAGGTACGCCCCCCGCGGGTTCGAGAGCTTCAGCCCGAACGTCTCCTTGCCCTCGTCGATGGCGTCGTCGAGGATCGCCACGCTCACCGTCTTCGCCGTCTCGCCCGCCGCGAAGACGAGCGTGCCCGACGCGGCCGTGTAGTCCGCCCCCGCCGTCGCCGTGCCGTCGGCGGTCGCGTAGTCCACCGACACCTCGTGCGACGCCGCGCGGTGGAGCGTCACCGCGAAGTCGAGGCTCGCGTCCTTGCCTTCCTTCGCCCGCGCGTCCTGGGCCCGGATGCGCGCCGGGCCCGGGACCTTCGCCGACGCCCCGCCGAGCGCGATCTTCACGTCCTTCCAGGACTTCGGCGCGACGCGCACCCGCCACAGCACCGGGTCCAGCGGCTCCACGCCCGTGACCTTCCCGGCCGTCACCGTGAACGCATCGGCAGCGGGCTCCGAGCCCGACTGCACGTCCAGCGCGAACGCCGTCCGCCCGTCATGCTCCGCCGGGACCTTGCCGAACTCTACCGCCACGGTCTGGGCCTCTTCTTCCGGCGGGGTCTGTTCCTCGGGCACCTGCGCCTGCGCCTGCGCCTCGGTCACCTCGATGCGGTAGTCCGTGGTCGTCAACCCCGGTTCGGACACCGTCACCTCCAGCCTGGTCGGGCCGTCCGGCGACAGCGGCAGCGCCGCCGCCGTGCCGGAGCCATGGACCCGCTGCCGCGACAGAAGCGTCAGATGCGGCACCGGCCGGCGCGAGCGCGCCCACACGGTCGGCGCGCCGCCCGGCGCCGCGCCCCACGACGGCGCCAGCGACACCTCACGGGTCCCCGCCGGCACCTCCGCCCGGTAGGACTTCACCCCCGGCGAGAACGCCGGGACCAGCGCCACCGCCTGCGAGCCCGCCGTGAGCGCAAGACCGCTCAGCGGCCCGCCCGCCGCCGCCGTCCGCGGCGCCGCCGCCCCGGCCACCTCGATGCGGTACGTCGTGGTCGTCCCCTGCAATGGCTTCCCCGAACCGTCCGGTTCGAGCACCGTCACCTCCAGCCCGGTCGGGCCGGCCGACGACAGCGCCAGCGCCGCCGCCGTGCCGGAGGCGTGAACCTGCGTCTGCGCCAGAATCGTCGCCCCCCCGCTCGAAAGCAAGACCACGCTCGGCGAGCCGGCCAGCGCGGCCTCCGCGCCCCACGACGGCGCCAGCGTCACGCCCGCCGTCCCCGCCGGGACCTCCGCCCGGTAGGACAGCACATTCGGCGAGAAGGCCGGGACCAGCGCCACCGCCTGCGAGCCGGCCGAGAGCGCAAGGCCGCTCAGCGGACCGCCCGCCGCCGCGCGCGCCGCCGCCAGCCGCTGCTTCTCCGCTTCCGCTTCCGCCTCCGCCGCGAGCCGCGCCGCCTCCGTCTCCGCGTCCTCGTGGTTCGTAATCGTCAGGGTGAGCTCGGCAGCGCCCTGGTAGGTCAGCAGGCTTGTCCGCCTGCTGCACGTCGGGCAGTTCTCTACTTGCCTGCCGGTGTACTGAATGCCCGCATGGTCCGCCCTGACGCCGATGTCGATCGTCTCGCCGGAGTCCTCGTGCGGGTCGTCGACGACGTGAATCTCGAAGCTCGCGCTCCGGCTCCCGGAAGGGATGTGCAGCAGGTTCGCGGCCTGGACGGTCTCGGAAGACGTCCTTCCGAACCAGCCTTTGCCCTCGTTGCGCACCGGCCGCCTGTAATCGTCATATTCCGGACCGGCCGGCACCGGCGTGCGGTAGTCCTCCCCCCAGGTCGCCGTGCCGCCGAGGTTGACGGTCACATTCACGCCGCCGTCAAGCGCCGGCTCGGGCAGCGTGACCGTCACCGTGACCGGCCCGCCGCCCTCGCGCGGCGCACCGCTCGCGCTCAGGTCCGGATCGCTGGCGCTCAGGGCCGGCGAGGGGTCCGGCGCCGTCAGCCTCACCCCGACCTGCTGGCCGTCGCTCCATTGCGGGTTGACGCCGTTCCATGTGTAACTTTCTTCAATGCCGAATGAACCAACGGGTAGCCGCGTAGCGCCGAGATGCAACACCATCCCGGCAAGATTCGACCGTGGTGTCGGGTTGATGTCAATTCTTGCCGACCTACTGGTAGGAAAGTAAAACAAACCTTCGACTAGATAGGTCACACCGTTGTACTCGAACTCATCGTCCGAGAGCGCCACGGAGCAGTTGTCTGCGGAGGCGGCGAGGGAGCAGCCGAGAAACCCTGAGCCCTCATCGACTGTCAGCGTCGGGCTCCAGACGGTGTTCCGCCCCGCGCCCGGGTCGACGTAGGGCACACCGGGGGCGGGCATCTCCAGACTCACGCGAACCCGGCCCGACGCGGGCAGCGAGCCCAACCAAGAGTAGCCGTTTTCGCCTAAAGAGGCGTCTTCGACGCCATTCCGGTAGACGGAGAAACCGCCCACAGCGCCGTCCGCCAGCGACCAGCGCGTGCTGCCGACAACCAGCGTCGCGCGCTGCGCGATGGCAGCGGGGATGTTCCGATCCAACGCGATGTCGATCTGGTTTCGTCGAGTACCCGAGAAGAGATAGCTAGTAGACTGGAGAACCGCGACCCGGTAGGTCTGGCCGCCATAGCTGAAGCTGTCGTCCGTCAGCGCACCCCGGCAGCGATAGGTTGTTGAGACGAATCTCGGCTCCGTGCAACCGCGACCGACAATGTGACCGAAATGAGCCCGTGTGTAGTCGTAGTTCTGCACATCCAGCATGGCGGACCAGAGGGTGACGGTATTCTGCGCCTGGGCGGGCGCGGCCGCGAACAGGCCGAGCGCGCCGAGCAGCAGCGCGAGGGCGGGGAGCAGCGCGGGGCGGCGCCACGCGGACGCGGCCCGGCGCGAGCCCGCCGGGGCGGCGCCGCGGCCGCCGGTCGGCCCGGTCCGCGGGGTGGGATGCGAGCGGGGGTTGCGTGCGCGCCCGCCAGCGGCGGCGGCCGGGTGAGGCGGGCCGGCCTCGCGCCGGACGCACCTCATGCCGCTGGCCGCTGGCCGCTGGCCGCTGGCCGCTGGCCGCTGGCCGCTGGCCGCTGGCCGCTGGCCGCTGGCCGCTGGCCGCTGGCAAGGCATTTTATCGGCTCCGTCCGGCCTGTCAACTCCCTCCCGTGACTTTGTTCTTCCCCTATCCGGGACGGCGGAAAATCCCGCCGGGGCCGGGTGGCCCGCGGCCATGGAGCCCGGTTGCCGGGCGCGCTCTTCTGGCATGTGATCTGTCATTTCGGTTTCTCCCGGTGTGGAGGTTGCAGGCATCGTTGCGGTCATCAGCATCAGCACTTCATTCTATTGAATCCGGGTGCGTTTGTGAAGTGTGTGCGAATTTCACCCTTCAGCCATGCCATTCCGCTATGCCCAAACCGGAAATGGCCAGCCGCACCCGGCCGCGCGGCACGGGAACTTCAGCAGCCGTTCCCGCAATCCGCCATGGCGGCGGCGGGGCGGCGCCACAGATAACCGGATGTTAACCGCAAGACCATGAGTTGATCAATTGGGAGAGTTACGGCCCGGATAGTGAGGGTTTCGGGGGCGGAAACCGGACCGGCCCGGCCGTGGAAGGAAACCCAAGGGACTGATGGCTTTTCTCCAACATTGTGATTGGAGAAAACCGTGATGCGGAGGAATCCGGGATCGCCTCGATCTCCGGGGACCCGGAAGGCCTCCGCCTCATTTTCTTGTCCGCGACATTATTTGGCATCACGTGATCGCGGTAAAAATCCATGAGCATGCGCAGCCTTGCCCCGCCTCTCCTTGAATCCCCAGGAAACCGGTAATCGAATAGCAACCACGCTCACACAACACGGGGGCAGACGCTGTCAGCGAATCGTCAGGTTTTCCGAGAATCCGTTCGATTCCCGGGCGATATGGTTGAATAATTCAACGTGCCCCGGACACGGTTTTGCAGGCGCTGTCCGGATCCGGGATTCCAATGGACCCAAGGGCCTCCGGCGTTGCCGGCATGTCTGGCGTTTCAGTCGTCCAGGCCCCTGGCCCGACGTGCCATCTCCCCCCAGTTGGCGGACCTCATGCGCTTCCAGTCTTCCCGATCATCGTGCATCTTGCGGGGCGGGCCCATGGCATCGCGGTTGGCGGGGTCCCGCTCCCATTCCAGACGCCACTGGTACTTCAGCCAGGTTCTCTCGTAGATCGTCTCGGCCTCGCGTGTGCCGTTGACAGCCTCCACGAAACGCTTCCCCGCTTCGTTGACGGGCAGTTGGCGTCCGTCGGCGAGCCGTTCGAGCCGCCCGCCATGGTCCTCGAGTACCCTGATTTCCACTTTCGTGAAAACAGCGCGCGAGCATCGGATCATGAACGGGTCTGCCGACATCGCTGAAATCGTGGGCGGCCCGTCAGAAGTTGCCCAGGCCGTCCGGAAGCGGGGTGTTGTGCTCCATAACCGTGGTGCTGACGTGGAAGATCAATGATGATCCGGGAAGTATTATCACGATTGCCCCTGCTTTGCCACAAAAGCCCGGGTCGGGGAAAGCCCGTGGCGGGTCGGCGGAACCGCGTCCGCCGTGATGCCGATCAAGGAATTGCAACAGATCGGGCAGCGGGACAAGCGGCGCCCCCGAGCCCGGGATTCCCAGGGTCATTAATACCGTCCGGCACATGCCTCGATCCTGCCCGCGGCAATGCCTGCCCGGTCGCGGTTGAGGCACCCCCCATTCGTTTCCGCTCCTGCTGCGATCCACCCTGATTCCCTGCCGCGCAACCGCCTTTTTCAAGCCGCGATTTCGGGCGGCGGCACGAAGAGGCGGGGCAGGCCGGAAGCGGGTTGGCGCGCGGGGGGCCGGAGGGAGAATCCTCCGGCTTTTCCTCCATGCCGCGTGCTTCCCGCTTCCAATTTTCCATTCCCAGCAGGAGGTTCATCACCATGCACGACTCCATCAGGGCGCCCGGCCAGGGCGCGCGGACATTCCTCGTCCACCTACTCGGCGGCGGCCTCGCCGACATCCGCTACGCGGTCACCCATTTCCGTTCCCGGGCCGACGGCGACATCGTCCCCGTCCATCCCGAGGGCTCCACCGGCAAGGGCAGGCCCCGGCCCTCGATCATGACCCTGGACAAGGTCCGGGAACTCTGCCCGGGACGGGACGAGATCATCATCGCGACCGGGATCGAGCGGCGGGACTGCGGCATGCAGGCCTGGGGCATCCGCGCCAGCGGCATCGGCTACGACCGGCGCCTCAAGGGCTGAGCGGGTACCGTGGCATATTCCGACCCAGAAGTCGGCAAGCGGCGGAATCGGGAACGGTTCCAGGAACGCATGGCAGAGAGGAGAGCAGCCGGCCGATGCTTGTCATGCGGACTGGTTTCGCCGGCGCCCGGCCGCACGAACTGCGAGCCCTGTGCCGGGAAAAGACGCGCGCGCGAGAAGGAACGGAGCGCCCGGCTGAAGGCCGAGGGTAAACCCCGGCGCGATCCGGCCAGGGCCCGGGAAGCCGGACGGCGGCACTACCGCAAGAAGGTGGAAACCCGGATCGCCGCCGGGATCTGCCCTCGCTGCGGCAACGCCCCGCCCGCTCCCGGCCGGAGGCTCTGCGACGGCTGCAACGAACAGACCCGGGAACTTTCCCGGGCGAGATACGCCAGGGGCAAGGCGCTGGGGAAGCCATACGGCGGTCGGCCGGCCGAGTCACGCCGGCGGTCCGCCAGGGTCCGCAGCGAGCGCAAGCGGCTCGCCTGGCTCGAAGCCGGCAAGTGCAGCAGATGCGGCAAGGCCGAACCTGCCGAAGGCGGGTCCACGTGCACCCCGTGCAGGACCAGGAGGCAGGAGCGTGAACGGGCGAAATACGCCAAAAGGCGGTCTACGGGATGTTGTGTCCGTTGCGGTGCCGCCTCGACCTTCGACGGCGCCGCCCTTTGCTTCACCTGCGCCGCCGTGGAGGCGGACAGCGGGCGGCAGGAACGGAAAAACGCCGCTTCCAGACGTCGCTACATGGAAAGGCGCCGGGCCGGGATTTGTACCGATTGCGGAGCTCCCAGCAATGGAGCATCGCGCTGTGTTCCCTGCGCAGAAAAAAGTTACACCCGCTCCGCACACTTCCGCGGGATGCCCGCCTGGGAACCCGAATACACCGTGGTGGACCTGGACACCGGGGAAGAGCACGGGCCCTTCGACAGCCGGGCCGACGCGGACGCCGGCGCCGCGTTTCTCAAGCTCCCCCCGGGGCGCTTCGAGGTCGTCGCCGAGAACCACCCGCTGGCGGGGTCGGTGGGCTGGTCATGACATCTCCATCGGCTCCGCAGCCAGCCGGGGGACCGCCGGCGGTACGTACCGCCGGCCCGTATCCAGCACGGCCATGTCCGTAACCGCCGGGCCACCGCCCCCTGTTTCACGGACGGCCGGCTGCCGGCCCGCCGGCGTCTGCCCCGGTGGAGTGGGCCGCGGCGGCGGATGATCATCAACGGTCCGGCAGAACCCGGAAGAATCCGGAAGAAGCACGCGCCCCCTATCGGGCAGTGCCAGGCTGCATTTCACCCGATACGGAGGGGGGAGCGCGTGCCGGGCCAGTATACACGGACGCGGCCACGGAAGGCGCTCCCGGTGGCACGGGCGGCAGCCGGGCGGGGGTCATGGAACCGGCGGGGACCACGGCTCGCCGGACGCGATGCGCCGGGGACGGAGCCCGCGCCGGTCTGCGCCGAAACGGAAACCCACCCGCATCCGTCGGCAGCAGCCCCTGACGGCCCCGCAGCGGCTTTTTCCGGCCCGGCCCCCCACCCTGGCTCCCCACGCCCCTGTCCGCCCTTCCAGGCCCCGTTCCGGAGTCGGAGGGCAGAGACGGAAAGAGTGAACCCGGGTAGGCGGGAGGGAGTTCGGCTCCGGCCGCCTCCCCGGGGTTCATCGAACTTTCCATCCAACCCGAAACGGGAGAACCATCATGCAGATCCGCGACATCGGGGGCAATTCCGAAATGCCCGCAACATCCGAAATCCCCACCAGCCCCGACCAGCTGCTCGGCGAGATCGGCCTGGACAGCCAGGTTGTCCGGGAGATCCTCGACGACGTTTCCTCGGAGCCGGCCCTCGACCTTCGTCCCGAAGGTTGACGGAGGGAAAGAGGGGTCTGGAGAAGGTGAACCGAAGGGGGCCGGGAGAAAGAAGAACCCGGATTCCCGGGGGTTCGTTCCATCGTTTTTTCGTTTTTTCCGTTTTTTCCGTTTCATCAACCAACGTTACCTTCAGGAGGTACATATGCCTTTCGGACTCAACAAGGCCTCATTGATCGGCCGCATCGGACAGGACGTCACCGTCAACCACCTCGCGTCCGGCGGACGCGTCGCCAACCTCAGCATCGCCACCGACGAGTCCTACATCCGGGACGGGGAGCGGGTCGACCGCACGGAGTGGCACCGCCTGGTCACCTTCCAGGACGGCCTCATCACCATGCTGGAGAAGCACGCGAAGAAGGGCCGCCTGGTCTACGTCGACGGCAAGCTCCAGACCCGCCGGTGGCGTAAGGACGGCGAGGACGCCGACCGGTTCTCCACGGAGATCATGCTCGTGCCCGGTTCCAGGATTCAATTCCTGGACAGGCCCGGCGCCAAGGCGCAGCCCGCCGAGGCCCCGGCGGACGCACCGGCCGCTCCCCAGGGCGGCGGCCGGGAGAACATGACGGATTTCGACGATCCGATACCGTTTTAGCGATCCGCGTCGCCGTCTCCTCCGCTTCAGCCGCAGTCCCCAGGGGCTGCGGCTTTTTTCTTGCAGCCACCCCAACGGCCGGCTTCGCCGCGCCTGCTCGCATGATCATCGAGTGAAGGTCAGGGGGGCGGGTGGTGAACCGCGCGGCGGCCGGAGAGAGGGCCTTCGCGCGTCACGTCAACCAGCACACCGACCGGAGAGAACCATGCCCCGAATCACCTTCCAGAAAACCGGCGACGACGAAGCCATCATCCGTTACGACGGCGAGGCCGTCGGCGACCTGTACCGCCATGAGGATCCGATCACGGGGAAGCCGTTCTATCTGATACTTCTCAGCGAGGACGGCCGGGGTTGGCTGCGCTGCGATGATCGCAGCAAGGTCCACCAGTCCATCAGGCACCGGCTCCGCTCGCACCCGCTACAGGGGTGGCGATTCTGATGGCCATGGCCAGCACCGCAATGCCAGTCCCCTTCCCACCGCTTTCCCCATTCACCCACCGCCCGGTGGGCGTCCTGCCCACAATGAGCGCCTGCGGCGCGGCTTGTTGGTCGCTGGTGCTGTCCATGCACCCACGGCGTTTCACTCGGCTCTCCTCGTTGTACGCCTGACGCGACCCGATTGGGGGGGACAGTACTACTCCCTACGTATTCCCATGATATCCCCGTGCTCGTTTGCCAACCCCTCCGGGGTCCTACACTCCGTTCCGGCCGGGACTCCAGGGACAACGGCTTCGCCTAGGGCCGGCGCGCCACGCGACCGTGGCTCCGCGCTCCCTGCGGTCGCTTGTGCGCCCGCACCATCGCGCGGCACGCCGACCCATGTCCCTGGGCCCCGGTGGCGGCTCTGCGCGCGGGGATGAAGGATGAATACGTAGGGAGCTTCCCTCCCAACGCATGCGGGGCTTCGCCCCTTCAACTTCTTTTGTTCATTCGGAGAATTCACAATGTACGACAACAGCAACAGCAACTCCATCGACAATCTCGACAGTATCGATACCGGTAACCAATCCATCACCGCCATGATCTGCGAGCAGGCGAAGCTCCACGGAGCGACCCCCGAGCGCGGCGAGTTCGATCCCAGGGAGGTCTGGGAGCGGGAGACGGTAGTAAGTGCCGTGGCCGAGGCGTTCTCGGTCCTCGCCGACTCCATCGGCATCACCGGGTTCCAGATCGCCGACGAGGCCGGCTCCCTCCTCTGGGGTTTCGTGAACATGCTGGACGCGCAGATCAGGCGGCTCGACAGAAACATCGACCGGATCGCGCCGGAGCTCCGCGACCTGCAGAAGGAACAGGACGGGACCGAGATCAAGTCGCGGGAGCTGGAGCTGCTCACCGACCGGGCGAAGAACCTGGGCGGCAGGCGCGACGCCTTCGAGGAGATGCGGGACGCGGCGGCGGCGCAGTACCAGGCGCAGACCGGGGAGATGTGGCGCCCGCGTTCCGGATCGCACACCAGCCGCACCGGGGTCCTCACCTCCGCCGCCATCGACGCCCGGGACTTCCTCCGGGCGAGGGACAGCGCCGCGGCGAAGGAGAACCTCCCGGACGGAACCCTGATCGCCGTCGCGGGCGGGAAGGACGGCGACCCAGACGCGGTGTTCAGGAAGCTGGACGGCGCGCGGAAGAAATATCCGGACATGGTGCTGGTCCACGGCGGCGGGCCCGGCGTCGAGAAGTTCGCCGCCCGCTGGGCCGAGGCCCGCGGCGTGCACCAGGTGGTCTGCCGGCCCGACTGGAACACACACGGGAAGGCCGCGCCGTTCCGGCGGAACGACGAACTGCTGAACCTGATGCCGAAGGGAATCATCCTCTTCCCGAGCGACTCGGGCATCACCGCGAACCTGGCGGACAAGGCCGAGAGCGTCGGCATACCGGTGCTTCGATGCTGAGGCACCGGCACAGGGCCGCGTCGTTCCGACGGCACGGTCCTTCTTCCCTTCCAGCGCGGCGGCCGTGCCGCGCCATCGCCGCTGCGCGGCGCCCGGCGCTCTTTCCATTCCCCGTCCGCGGCGGCGGCGGCAACCGCATCCGCTTCGACGCCTGCTGCCGACCCGATGCTCCGCGACGGTCCCGGTGGCGGACCCGTGCCGGGTCACCGCCCCCGGCTTCGCCGCACGGCGCTGCCGGCACGAACTCCGTCTCTTTCCCGTTCCGGTCGCGACGATTTTTTCGTCGGCATCCTCACCCCCCGCGCCGACCGTCCCGGTCTCCGTCACGCGCGCCGCGTCCGGCATCTCCACCTGTTCCACAACGAGCCGAAAAAAATTCACGGTGATGGTCGCAGTGGTCAACCGGTTCCCGGGCCGCAGCGTCAGCCGCACCGGACTCCGCCACCGACGCAAGTTTCTTCTCGTGCCTCCGCCCGTTGGCGCGTCGGTCGCGCTTCCCCTTCGGGAACTCCATCGGGTCGCGTGCCGCTCCCCATCGCGGGTCGCTTCCGCGTCCCCGCTCAAACGCCGCCGGGCTCCATCCCTTCGCTCTGCCGGAGTCCCGAATCGTTCGTGGTGTGCTCCTCGATCTTCTCTCATTTCTACGCCCGGCGGCGTTTTCTCTCACACCCGACGCATCCTGGATACCCTCCTATGCAAGCGTGCGCATGCCCGGCACCACACTGCCTCCATTGCGGGAAATCAACAATCTGTCATGCCGGGGAAAGTTGCCCATTCTGGCATCACCGGCAATGCCTTGTTTTTGCTGGATTATTTGAACCGTGACGTCACGATGGCTACCACTGTCCATGGCGGGTGTCCTATGATGGCCCCGGTATTACGGCCATGACACCGATCCGTGGCATGACCAATAGCCCCTGACTAGTGATTCAGGGCAGTCAATATCAATCGGTTCACCATGGAAATCATTATCCATCTGACCCTGACTCGGCCACAGCAGAGGCTTGAAAGATCCACGAATCGAATACAATCCCGACAGATTTTGATCGCAGAAAACCCGATTTTGGAATGATCCTGAATGCCCCGGGTATGCCAACAGCAGAAGAAAACCATGACAGACTCCATCGAAAAGACCGTAAAGAAGACCCTCCGTGTGCAGCCCGAGCACTGGGAATTGATCGAGCAGGCAGCCAAGGAAACCCGTTTGACCGCCAATCAGCTAGTCATGGAACTCGCGCTTGAGGCCCTGGAGAGACGCAGGATGTTCAGCCCCGAGGCCGAGATTCGTGTTGCCAGATCCTCCCTTTTCACTGCGCAGGCTATCGCCAGGGATCTCATCGCGGCCGGTAAGGAGAAGGATGTCCAGGAAATTAGGGCTTTCATTTCCACTATCGTGCCGGAGCCTGGAACTGACTGAACCGACGCATGACTGGTTTGCTTTCCGACGTCGATGAGGAGAGTACCTCGATATTCTCCTCCATGTCCCAAACCCAGATCGATCACATCTTCCATGGCGTATGCCCTCTTGCAACCCTGAACGGGTAGAAAAGCTAGGCGAAAGATGAAGGAAGAAACTGGAGAAAAACATCGATAGGGTGCAAAATGACAACATGTAACTATCTGATGTAAATATCCGTCTCCAACAGAGGATAACCTCCCAAAGGAAGAAAAAGGGGTCAAGTACAGGCAGCAAATGTATATGACCTAACCTGCCAAAAAAGAATGTCCTGGCCGTGATTTGAACTACACATGAATTCAGAAAGAAATTACATACCGCGAAAGCTATCCTGGATTGATCAGGACAAGCAGTGTCATAAAATCAATGATGATGATTTGTTGTCGGATTTTTCATGCCCAATTGTCATTTTGGGCGAGCCAGGAATGGGAAAAACCCGATTAATGGAAAGACTTGGAGAGTTTGAGCACTGCAGATTCATCACAGCAAAGAGTTTCATACGACAACCATTGGACGCGAATTTCGGTACATTGAGACTGGTTATAGATGGACTTGATGAAGTCGCAACGCTGGAAGCTGGAGACCCACTCCATAACGTTCTGAAAAAGCTTATTTGTTTTGGTAAGCCCTCATTCATAATTACATGCAGGTCGGCAGAATGGAACGGAGTAACTTCTCGGTTAAATATTGAAGAAGAATATGGAGGTACCCCAAAGATTTTCCATCTTAAACCGTTCACAGAGCAAGATGCAATTGAAGCATTAGATTCAGAAGTTGGCATGGAGAAGGCTAAGGATGCGATACATATTTTGAATTCAAATGGACTAGATACTTTCTTCCAAAATCCACTGAATCTTGAATTTATTACCACTATTCTGAAAAAACAGGGCGACCTTCCGAATACGAAGACTGAACTTCTTTGTCGTGCAGTCAAATCTTTGCGACTCGAATCCAACTCATCTCATTCACTAAGTAACCTCTCTAGACTTTCTGAAGAGGAAGCGTTGGACGCTGCTGGTTGCCTGATGGCCACAATGCTGATCACCGGAAATGACTGTATTTCGAAGACTCAGCCTGGTGAGGGATTGATTTCTCTATCTGATGTTTCCGAGTTTATAAACCCCACAAATGCAAAGGCTATTCTGGGAAGCAGACTATTTCGTGCAGACAATTCAATACCCCCGCCTGATTCAGTTTGTTTTATTCCCTTGCACAGGACTGTGGCGGAATTTCTTGGTGCCCGCTGGATTTCACATCAATTGGATAACAATCAAAATAAAAATCGGGCTTCACGACGATTTCTCGGTCTCATTTCCGAGAAAGGCGGCATACCTGCATCTCTTCGCGGTTTTCACGCTTGGCTAGCCAAATTCAGCCCAGAACTCCTCGGTCCAATGGTGATTGAACGCGACCCATATGGCGTTCTTCGTTATGCAGATGGCGATCATTTGTCTCAGAGACAAGCAAGTTTAATTATCAGAGGACTCAAACAGCTCGTTGATGATGATCCTCATTTTCGACGCGACTGGCAGGAATCCATATCAACAAAGGGATTGGCACATCCAGAATTAACTAACGATATTCAGGAGGTCATTTCAAATAATAAGTATTCCCTGCATCTTCGTGACCTTCTTCTTGAGTCTGTCAGTGGACAAGAAATTGCATCAAGTCTGAAAGCAGATCTTGAGAAAATCATTTTTAACAAGCAGCGGTATTTTCGAGAACGATTAACAGCCGGGGAAGCGTATTGTCGTATTTCCGGTTACCCAACCGACTGGAATGATTTCGTCAGTCGATTGATTGACATGGGGGACTGGAATTCCACCCGTTTAGCGATTGATTTAGTCAGTGATTTCGGACTAGAAAAGGTCTGTTCCAAAGTATTGGCAAAAGCTGTAGTTGCCGAATCCGGAATTCAGAAAACATCGTCTAATAGCGGTTCACGAACAATTAATGATGGATTATTCATCTTGGCACGAATAATTCCGGATCATCGAATAGCGCCTCTACTCAACGCTTTAACAGACATAATTTCTCAGAACCAGAGGGAACAGTGGTGGGAAAGGGGGTATAACGAAAATTGGATTATGTTTTCCTATTTTTCTGAGAGACTTATCTCCCGGCAACTACAATATGATAATCAGCCTGAAGACTCAGGAAAAATTTGGAATTGGATTTCCCAAATTTGGACTAGCACAAGAAGTGACGTAAAGGATATTAAGACTGTATCCGAAATCGTAAGGGAAAACGACGATTTGCGACTGGATTTACAGCGTTTTGCGCTATTTTCGCAAGGCACTGAAGACAAAATTACATTTCTCCTTCCGGGCTTAACTGCGTTCTGTAATGGTTTATCCATCACAAAACACGATGCCCGCATTCATCTCGAAGAGTTAGTTGACAGGGGTGATCCCGCCGAAGAAGAACGCTGGAAGGCACTTGTCAGTAAATTCATGAATGAAAAAGGCCTGATACCTGCGGACATCCAAGTTATTGCCAAACCCTATGCCAAAGATGATAAGAACCTGATTAATTTCCTGACAAGGAAGCCTGAGCCAATTCAACCAACGGAATCTGAGAGAAAGTATCGACGCCTCATTCGAGACCGAGAAAGGCGTAAAAAGAAAAAAATCCAAGAATTATGTGAGCTTTATCTGCAGCACATCGAAGAAGTACGTGAAGGTGAGTTGAGATGGATCTATGATCCCGCACGCGCCTACCTTGGTTTATTCGAGGATATCGATAGTAATAACCCTCCACAGGATAGAGTCGCCGAGTTGTTCGGAAACGAGATTTGCAAGGCAGCGATTAACGGATTCGAGGCCGTTCTGACACGGAGTGATCTACCAAACACCTCACAGATTGCAAGCGCCTATACAGAACAGCATACCTGGAACTACGTCACTCCAATGCTGGTTGGAGTAATTCAACGGTATTTGAATAAGCAAGATTTCAAGGATATACCTACGGAGATTATTTCCTCTATCCTGATCGCAGCCGATTATGAATACTCGGGAGTCATGCATCAATTTCAAGGACTGCGAGATACGCTGGAAATCCGCCTAAAGGAGGAAGACGATATCTACGAAAAGCACCTGCGCGACAAGATCGAGCCCATGCTGGTTGCAAAAAGTTCAAACATTCCGGGTCTTTCCAGGTTCGGAATGGATGAACCCAGGAGTTCACTATTTGTACAATTTTGCTTGGAATGGCTCGATAAATTTACTGATTTACCGCTGAGCATTGAAAAACAACTTGCAGATTGCGTTATTCACTCGTCCGAAACGGATCGTCCCCAAGCTTGGGAGGAATTGACAAAGATTGCTAGGAAACGACAGGGAAAATCCAATTCTGACAGTGATGAGCATAATTTCTGGCTGTCTGTTCAATTTCTAACTGACTTTCAGGCCGCCATTAAGCACATCCCAATAATCACAAAAGATAATCGTGACTTTCTCTGGTCATTGACAGAATGCGTATATAGACCCTACGACCCTAATGCCCGGTTAATCCCAGTTACCATCGAACAGTTGAAATGGATTTTCACCAAATTCAGAAAGGTCTGGCCAGTAGCTAAACGGCCCAGTGGCCCACATTTTGGTTCCAAGAACCCATGGGATGCAACGGAATTACTAGAATGGATAATAAACCGAATTGGAAGTATTCCTTCCGAGGAAGCAGTGAATGCTCTCGAAGAACTTCATAACTCACATCGAGATGATTACAAAATCACTATCAAAACTGCAATTACAGACAATCGCAGAAAGCGGATTGAATCAAATTTCATTAGTCCCTCTCTCACCGCTTTCAAGGCAGTTCTAGAAGATCAATCACCCAAATCTGCAGCTGATGTCCAAGCCATCATTTTAGATGAGCTTTCTGAATTACAAAAAAAACTCCGTGGTGACTCGCTTGATACGGTCAATAATTTTTACAATGATGACGGAACCCCACGGGGTGAAGAAAAGTGCCGAGATCAGATGCTCATAGCGTTGGGAAAAATTCCACATAGCATCTATGTTTCATCCGAAACTTTGATGCCACAAAGAAAAAGAAGTGATAGTGCTTTTATGTATGATGATATAGAAGTTCCCCTGGAAGCCAAAGGACAATGGCACAAGGATGTTTGGATTGCTGCATACACTCAGCTTGACAGGTATTACACAGTATCACATAAGTCTGGATCAAAAGGCATCTATGTTGTTTTTTGGTTCGGCAACAGTGTGCCGGATAAAAATAAACTCAAACCCCCTCCTAAAGGCTCACGAGTTCCAAACTCTCCTGAAGAGATGAGCAGATTATTAAAATCCATGATTCCTCAAAATCGAAGGGGTGATATTGAAGTTTTCGTTTTGGACGTTACAAAGCCATGACTCAAGTGGTGCGTCGCGAAGCGATCGATTTTTTGGACAAATCCCTCAACAAATATAATTGCGTTCTACTTCTTGGTCCTAAACAGGTTGGAAAAACGACACTGGCATTAGGATTCAACTCTCAAGTTGTTCCTTTTAATCTTGAAAAGAACAAAGACCGTGATGTTCTAGAAAATTTGTTCGATTTTTATAATGAGAATATTGGAAAAATCATTGTTCTCGACGAGGCCCAATGCATGCCCGAGCTGTTTCCCATGTTACGGAGATTTCTTGATGCAGCCGAGCCTCCCCATATCAAGACACGCTGGTTGATACTCGGAACAACTTCAAATTCTTTAGAATCCTTGGCAAATGAACATCTCTGTGGACGATTTACAAGAATACGGCTAGATCCATTTAACTTACCTGAATTATGTTCACCTAATTCACCTCCAATGCCAACGAATCCACCTAGCATACCAGCTCTTACAAAAATCACGAGCAGCAGAGCGGTAAACGACCACAACGTGATGCAGAAACTTTGGTTACGGGGAGGGTTTCCAGAGAGTTACTTGGCCAGTAATGATCAGGACAGCTTTGATTGGAGAAAGGATTTCCTTGATGGCATTCTTGGGGTACAACTCAATATGTTGAATGGAAAAGTTAGAACTAGCCTACTAAAAGATTTATGGGAACGGTTAGCTATTGACCAAGGAAAGTGCAACATTGAAAAATTACCTGGAATACTGCAATGTAGACGAGATAGTATTGATGAATGTCTTAGCTATCTTGAATCTGTTCATCTACTCCGGAAAGTACGTCCTTGGTATAGAAATGAAAGGAAAAGACTTGACAAGCAACCCATCTGGTTTATTCGGGATAGCGGATTACTTCATCGCCAAGTTCGGGTAAAGAATTTTGAAATTTTGCTTGATCACGACATTAAAGGAAAAAGTTGGGAAGGCTTTGTTCTGGAATCCATAATGTCATCACTACCAAACGAAGTAGAAGTATTTTTCTATCGAACCCAGGAAAAAGATGAGGCAGACTTTGTCTTGGATTTCGGTGATAACAGATTTGTGGTCATTGAGGCAAAATACAGCGAAAAAAGAAGTGTTTCCAGAGGATTCTATAGAGCTTGTGATGAAATAGATCCAGAGCAATCTTTCGTTGTACACGGAGGTAAAGTTAGTTTTAATTCAGTGAACGTTAATAAATTAGAGAAGCTTTGTCTTTCAGAAGCAATTGGCCGGATTCGTCAGATTCAAATCAACTAGATTTGTTTGGTGTTCAAGACAGATTCACAATTTACCGGAAATTCCTATACTACAAATCCATCCCTCGATCCAAGTTCTTCGGCTCCCTTACATGTTCATGATCTTTCGATGTTGTGGCCCCCCCCACAAGCTCCGCTGATCTGTCTTCTTCTTTCCCGTTCTCCATCACCATCCCACGTCCCTTTCCTGCTCCTGCATTCTCTGGTTCAATCGCCTCCAGCGCCGCAATCCGCTCCCCGGTAACCGCCTCCAGCCTCTCCCGGAGCGCCTGCCGGTCGTCCGTAACCAGCTCCGCGCGATCCCTGGCCCGACTGATTTCAACGTACAGGGTCTTCTGGGTGGTCAGGTTCGGATGATTCGCCTCCATGGCCGCGATCACCGTATCCACCGTCCTCCCCTGGAATGCATGGACCGTAGAGGCCCATGCCCGGTCGATATGCCGTAACTGCGAATCTCCCTTTTCAAGTTCCAGCATCCGGCTGTCCTCCAGCCGGAAGGTTACCCAGCCGCCACGGACCGAAACCACCTCCGCAGTCTGGCTGTTCACCAGCCCAAGCCCCGCATCGTTCCGTGTCCACCGGATGCGGTCGCCTGCGCTCAACTCCATTTCATCCGTGCGGTAGACCTCCACCCCACCGCTCCGCGCTCCGATCTGTTCCGGTTTCCAAGGTACATCCTTTCCGTCTTTTCCTTCCAGTAGGACCGTGCGGTTCTTTCCGTCCACGCCCGATACCCTGAACTCATCCCCCTTCTCCACCCCGATACGCTTATAGGAACGGTAGAACGCCACCACGTCCCCGGGCGAGTAGTTGGCCACCAGGGATTTCTCCGCATTGGTATATCCTCTGGAGACCAACCTTTCTCCCTTCAATGCGGGTCCATGCACCACCCCGTCCCGTACCAGGCGCTCCCGGACGATGGCGTTGATGTCCTGCCTCAGTGCATGGCTCGGCGCCATGAGCCCAGCGTTTTTTCTCTTCTCCGGCGACAGGGCGAGCCACCGGGCGGCGGCGGCGCCCGCGAGATTGTCGGGATTCACTTCCGCTATGTTCTCCCCGAGCTTCTCGAATGCCTTCCTGATATCCCCCGAAAGGCTCGCCTCGACGGCGGCCTTCAGGTCCGGGTCCCGCTGCCGCAGGATCTCGTCCATCACCGCCGTCCTCATCCCTCCCTCCTGAAGCTGAAAGAAAGGCTTGCCAGCGTCCACGGCATCAAGCTGTTTCCTGTCCCCCACCAGCACCACCCGGGGGATTCTGAACGCATCGGCGATTCTGAGAAGATTCCGGGCCTGTGCGGTGGAAGCCAGTGAACCCTCGTCGACCACCAGAGCCGTTTTCCTGAACATCGCCCGCAGTTCCCGTTCTCCCTTTGCGGTTAATCTACCTTCTGTTACGCCGTCATACCTTGCAAGAAACCGCTGCAGGGTTTCGCTGGTGATCCCGGCTTCTCCCTCCAGGGTACGGGCCGCCGAGGCCGAGGGCGCAAGGCCATTCACCTCGTATCCCTTCTTCTCCAGAAGAGACCGGGCACGGTTCAGCATGGTGGTCTTGCCGCTGCCGGCATATCCCTGTACGCCCACCGTGCGGTCATTGGCCGAGAGGATCAGCCGGACGGCGTCCTTCTGGCCGGCAGTGAGCGGCCCGTTGCGAAGCGCCTTGTCCACGGTGCGGCCCCGCATCGGCACAGCCCCCCGGCCCTGTCCCGCTTTCATCAACGCAATGGTCTCGCGCTCGTCGGCCACGGCACGGTCAGTGGTGAACTGTCCGTCCAGGCCCGGCAGCCGGGCGGGGTGCAGTGTTCCTGCCGCCACCCTCGATTCAACCTCGCGCTCGATGCCCTCGATTGACACCCTGCCCGGATTCCAGGCCAGCGCCGCGGTGAACAGTTCGGCCCTGCCGAACACCGCCTCCCTCTCCGACAGATGCCCCACCGCCCACTCCACAGCTCTTTTACTATTATTATCTTCTGTAGATGAGGGTTGCAATGATTCCATGGAGTTCCCGGAGCCTGTCGAGATTCCGAAACCATTCGATCCCGGTTCCGATGATGCAGGCTCCCTTTCCGGCATCCGCCTGTCATGGACATCGACCCTCGATTTGGCATCGAGCACCAGGGACTTCGCATCGAATCCGAGTTCCGTGGCCTGTTCCCGCCACATGTCCTGCAATCCATCCCGGTCCATGTCCCGCTTCGCCGCCCGGGTCATCAGCGCCGCACGTTCAGCCAGGCGCTGGCCGGCAGCCCCTTCAGTACCATTCGTACCGTCCGGCGACCGCTCCGCCACCGCCGCCTCGATCTCCGCCCTCCGGGTGGAGAACGCCTCGATCACCCTGCGGGACACCCCCGCGATCTCAAACCTCCCATCCGCATGGGTCTTTTCAACCTCATACCCCAGCTTCATCATGCCCCGGGCGAGTTCGCTCCGGTACAGCGCTCCCAGCAGCATCTTGGAGGCGTAGAGCCGCTCGTTCGACATGCTGCGCCATTTTTCATCGTCCCCCTTCACCATGTTGGCGATCACCGAATGGGTGTGCAGTGCGGGATCGAGGTTCCGCGAGGTGTCATGCCGGAACGTGGCGATCACGGTTTTCTGGCCTCCCCTGCGAACGATCTCCCCGGTGGCGGGGTCCTTCATGCGCGTTTCGGCAGCGTTCCGCTCGAACCAGTCCAGAGCCTTAAATACTGCATGGTCATGGGCTTCCGTAACCCGCTCGTCTCCCCCCACCAGTGCGGCAAGAGAAACGGACTTGGGGGCGGAGAAGGTGAGGTCCCGGCCGGGACGGTGGGAAATGCCCCCATCCCGTTCCCGGCGTCCCAGGCGAAGGCCCGAACCATCCGGCACGTTCCCCTCGAGGACCGCCTGGAACACATCCGGGTCTACCGGACCGGTGAGTCCGAGATCGGCCGCTCCGCGGCCCGTCCATGCGCTGGCGGCCCTGTGTTCCGGATCGTCCCTGGAGTAGTACCCATCCCGCTCGTAGTAGGATATCCCCTGCGAAGACGAGGCCAAGGCCCCGATCGACGCCACCACCTCAGATCACCACACCTGTTTTATCTTCTCCATCAGTCGTCATACCATCGGTCAGGGGGTTTTCATCTTCTGCATCAGGCTCCATTCCCTCTGGGGGCTCTTCTGCTTCATCGACCACCGGTATTTCCACGGTGCTGTTTTCGACGAACCCGGCATCCACCGGAATCCCCCTGGTGGAACAGATTCCTTGTTCCGGTTCCACCCCCACCGAATCCTTCTCCCCTACCTCCTGAAGCTTGAAAGGAACGAAACGTTCGGCGATTCTGGGGCGATTGGAGTACTCCAGCCTGATCCTGGCAACCGGCAGCGGACCGGGAAACCGGAGATATCCGTTCAGGTTCTGAAGGCGCATGATCTCCGAGGCGAGGGCCAGTGCACGGAGTTCTCTTTTCGGCGTAAGAGACACGCCATCGCGGATAGTGTTGGCGCCGTAGGAAAGCCCCTCGTTCATCCCCTCCACCTCGCTCCTGCCCAGGCAGTCCGCCGACCACTGCGCGGTGTCGCGATCCGGGGCCGCCAGCACCACCCGGGTGCCGCAAAGCCCCGAGATGGTCTCCGCCCCGTTCCGTCCATACAGGTCGCGGAGTGCGGAGATGACCTGCACCCCCAGCACGAAACACCCCCCGAACTGGCGTGACTCCGCCAGTCCCGGCTGCAGGCTCGGCACCTGGTGCAGGGTGGGCAGTTCGTCCAGTATGATCCAGATCCTTCTCCCTTCCGACTGCTCCAGCGAGAGCATGGCGTTGACCGCGATCTCGAGCCATGTAGAGATCAGGCCTCTCAAACTGGCATGCTGATCCCCTCTTGAGGTCAGAAACAGGCATCCCGTTTCGTCTTCTCTTTCAACCCAGTCCCGGATGGAGAAGGGAGAACCGGAAGGATCGTCCTGAAGAAGCTCCAGGGCGCCGATGTTGGCCGTGAGCATGGCCCGGACGCTGAGGGCGGTCTTGGGGTTCTCCGGGTCCACGATGGACTGTGCCACGGTCCCCTCCATGGCTTCCGCCAGTTCCGTCAGTTCCGTCTTCAGCAGGTGATTGACCAGTACCTGATTCCTCTTGACCCCCTTCTCCCAGAGCACCCCGGCTCCGTTCGAGAACAGCTGCCTGGCCGCGGTGACCCAGAAGGGGTCCACGGTATCCTTCTGCTGGGGGATCAGGGCCGCGGCCATCATGTCGAAGTCCCTCGGCCCTCTTGCTTCGAAAAAGGGAGACCAGCGGGGGGCGCGGGCATCGAGGGGGTTCAGGAGTACGTCCCGTTTGGAGTCATAGAAGGAACGGGTGTAGGTTCCCATCTTGTCGTAGATCACGCAGCGTTCTCCACGATCCCGGATCTGGGCCACGAGATCGGAGATGAGCACGGTCTTGCCCGAACCGGTGGTGCCGGAGACGATGGTGTGCTGGGTCTCCGCCCACTCGGGGTACGGAACCCCAGCTATGCGGTACGGCCTTACATGCACGGCCATGGAAAACGCATAACGGACACGGGCGCCGACGGGATAGCTTGAGAGAACCTGGCGGCGGAGTTGCCGGGCGGTGGCCAGTTCCGCCCCCCGGATTCTCTTCTCCCGGTTCAGCTGCCGGCCCTGGTACCAGAAGACGGCGAGGAGAATGACGATGGCGAGAAGTCCGAACCTGAGACCGAGAAAGGCGCTTTCGTAGATCCCGTCCTTCAGGCGTTCACGGGCAAAAAGGGCACGGGGCGAGGAAGCGATCTCCGTGATGGTCAGCACCACGGTTCTGCCGTCGGCCATGCGAATCTCCTGGCGCGAGTCCTTCTTATAGCCGATCGCCAGCTTCATTTCCGCCACCGTGACGATGGCGGCGGCGTACCACTCATACCCCGTGGTGTTCCGCCAAGCGTGCCAGGCCGGGACTGCGATCACCGAGATGGCGGCCAGGAACATCCCGACGCGGAGGAGCTGGCCCCACATGCGGATGCCGTGGAAGACCGTCTGTCCGCCCCGGAGGGTGCTGTTTCCGATTCTTGTGTTCATCGATGGGTAGCTGGAAGCCCGGGCCGGCAGCTTCCAGCGATCCAACTTGCCGGCCCGGCTGTTGTCGTTCACCGGCATCGTCCATTCCCTGCCTCCCTGATCCGGCCGCGGCAAATATATACAGCCCTGTTCGCACAACCTGCAAGGATCGCGTTTAGTGAAAAACATACCTTCGGATCGACACCGAATCGCCCCTCTGTGATGGAGTGCGACCAGCTACGGGAAAAAGTTTTAGCCTCCTTCGGAGCCGGGGCAACAAGCAATGGAACACCTCCCATGGCTATCGCCGATGCCCGCAAGGGTTTCCCCGCATTGCGTCCAGATCTTCGAGAAAGTGAGTACAGACCAGCTCATAAGCAGGAACCCGAATCGGTGCAGGAAATCAAGCATCAATTGGCTGGCATCGGCATCATTAAGTGCCGTTACTGCGAGGGATCCATCCGGGGAATTTCCTCTATTCAGATCTTGTTTTCCATTGGAATTTGGGGAAGCACTAGGTTTATGTGGCAACCCAGATAACGAATAGATCATTGATTGACAAGGGGTAATCGGGAAATCCGAGTGATAAAGACATCCCGGATTCAATGGCAAAACAGTAAAATCAGGGTATATTTGCCGATTTTCTCCTAATCCTCGCCCCGGACCCTACTTGATGAGACAGACCCTCCACCCCCAACTGGAGATCGGCGTATTCCAGATTGCCGATATACGGTCGGGTCTTCTGACCCATCATCTCCAAGCATTCCTTGACCTTTTTTGTCGTAGAATTTGAACTACACCCAAACGTGCAGGGGTGCATCACTTGCAAGTCGATTTATCGAATTTAGAAAAGCAAGATACTGCTGACCTAACGAACCGCTCTCACGTAAAAAAGATTGCGTGACCGTCACAATCGGCAAACACTCGTGAAATACAAGATCAATTTCATCTCCCCGATGTGCTGATACTGGCTGAGAATATGACTCGTCCTCATATTACCAATCCTACGGTTAGCTGGTTGCGGCCTCGCGAGGGCTCGTCATGACGTATCCGGTTCCAACACCGATTTATAGATTGGTACATATGGAGAATCTTGATACGTTGTTGTTACGCAACGCGCTGCACTCGCCGAACCACACTCCGAACGATGGACTATCCTATAAGACGATTCACAATATTAACGTGCAGGCTAATCGACGAATTAAGCAGATAAACTGTGGACCAGGCGGTTCTATCCATGATTACATTCCGTTTTATTTTGGTCCTCTGTCGCCAATGCTGCTGAATCTATATACTGGTCGAGTTCCGAGTTATGACGAGGGTCAAGAGCCACTGATATACTTAAGATCCACGATTCAGACAGTTACGAACTCAGGTTGTCAATTTGTCTTTTCTGACGGTCACGGTTTGGCGAATTTCTCGAGTTGGTATGACAATTTGAATGATCTTTTGAATGTGGACTGGAATTTGGTAAATGCGCGCTACTGGTCAGATAAACCTCAAGACAATGATCGTCAGAGGCGAAAGCAGGCTGAGTTTTTGATATGGCATAAATGTGCTTGGTCACTGATCTGTGAAATAGGTGTATTCAACAAAGTGGCTAAAGGACATGTCGAAGCCAGTCTGGATAGGTTCCCCCATTGCCATCGACCTCATGTCAATGTGCAATCGAGTTGGTATTACTACTAGAAAGAGGAGGAATTCATGATCGAGATCGGATGCGGAAATCTACTAGAGGCGAAAACAGATGCGCTCGTCAACACGGTCAACTGCGATGGATTTATGGGCAAGGGGATAGCCCTGCAGTTCAAGCAAGCATTCCCCCTGAACTTTAAAGCTTACGCGCAAGCGTGCAAAGCAGGTAAAGTCGTACCAGGGGAAATGCTAGTGTTTGACAATGGTGGACTTCTACGACCACGGTTCATCATTAATTTTCCGACAAAACGTCACTGGAGAAACAAGTCTCGCCTTGAAGATATAGATTCGGGCTTACAGGCACTGGCTGACGACGTGCGAAGACTACATATTCAGTCGATTGCTATCCCTCCCTTGGGATGTGGATTGGGGGGACTGGATTGGAATCGAGTAAAACCGTTGATCGAAGCCGCTTTTATTACGTTGCCTGAGGTTCGTGTGATCATTTTCGAGCCCAAAGGTACGCCTGATGCCAACACTATGCCGGTTGGCACCGACCGCCCGAATATGACTCAGGCGCGCGCGCTATTCATCAAACTAATGCAAGCATATTCCGCCTTGGATTATAGTCGCACTCTTCTGGAGGTGCATAAGCTCGCATATTTTCTACAGGAGGCGGGCGAGCCGCTTCGTCTCAATTATGAGCCAGGCCACTACGGACCCTACGCACAGAATCTCAATAAAGTCCTTGAGGTCATGGAAGGTCATTTTATTCGTGGATATGGCGATAGCCAAAAGCCTGGAGCGGAAATTGAGCTCCTTCCCGGTGCTACTGAGGCAGCAACCGATTTCCTGCGTGATAAGGACGACTCTAACGAGAGACTGGACGCGGTTGGAGAACTCATCGAAGGATTCGAAACACCTTACGGTATGGAGTTATTGGCGACTGTGCATTGGGTTGCACTTCACGGTGGCCCAAGTAATCAACACCCAGCGACTACACATGAAGAAGCCGTCACCCAAATTCATATGTGGAATCCAAGAAAAAAAATGGTCTTTAAACCTGCACACATCCACATTGCCTGGAAGCAGTTAGCTGAACTGGGTTGGATAGAGTGAGCAACTTCAACGGGGACAAACGCAGAAAGTAATGAACCGGTATTTGTTGTAAGTATCTATTCAGCTACTCGACACAGGTCACCCTATCTGGCTGTCATTTTACGTGCCATACACGGCGACACCTGTGAAGGTTACCTCGGGTCGGATTTACCTTACCGTCCCTTTTCTCCTTTTTCGTCAATAAAAGGTTTGGCTTACCGGAACGCCAAGCAATCTCTGCCGGCTTGTTCATCCACAGTACTTCCTGTCGACACAGTCGGTCACCGTTCGTAGTTTTCGTAGACGCCTCTAAGTCCACCCTGTACCAACCACCTCTTTGCTCCAAAAGATCAACATATACTCTTGATTCATATCCGCTGATCATGATCATACATTTGCACAAAAGAGCTTGGCTCAGAAGCCGCTCATGAAACCCCTGATCGATGGCTTCAACACTATACCCTCGCTTTCTGTTCGCCAAATATGGCGGATCAATATATACCAACGTAGCTGGCCTGTTGGAATACTGTATCAATAAATCCAGTCCGTTCTTGTTTTCTATCCGAATACCGCGTAATCGTTCACTTACAGCCTTCATCCTTTCCGGGTAGTTGTACCATCGATTTACACGTGCTTCCCGATCTTGCCTCGCATATGTATCAGATACAGAAAACCCGCCACGATTTCCAGCAACGACGCCATTAACACTCATCATTGCTTGGACCAAAAACTTCCTCGCCCTCTCCAATTTGCTGTCGTCTCCATTGGAATTCCGTGCATGCTTGAGTTCGGATCGCGCATATGGCGTCAACTCAATTAACTCTGCTAACCTATCTCCGTTATCCCGTATTTGCCTCAGCGCATTAACGACATTATCGTCAAGATCGTTAACTACCTCTATTTGTGCTGGACTCTTTGCTAGAGTTACCGCAAGTGCACCGCCAAACAACTCCACCCAGCAACTATGTGGGGGCATGAATTTCAGGATATTAGTGGCCAAACGTTGCTTGGAGCCGTAATAACCGAAAGCACTGGGTGTTGCAGACGCACTCGACTCAATTTGTAATCTCCCGGCGATCGCCGTCCGATCACTACTTATATCAGCATCATTTCTGCTGCTCATGTTCTTCTCTCTTTCTGACTTTCCAGGCACCTTGTTCAATTCTCCAAGCTTGCTCGTTCATCAACTTATTTACGGGGTTTTTAATAGAACATACTTCATCAATTCTTGGCTTGCCGTTTCTTACGGGAACCAAGTACAGAAAATACGAACTTCCATTCTTTTTCGCAATTTGTATTTCGTTTCTGGTAAAGAAAAATCCCCAATCCCTTGGACTAACTGCCTTAACTTCAATGAGCCTGACTAGAATTTCATTCTTGCTTCCTGCCCTACGTATACTCGCGATATCGAAACCTGCAGCTGCGTTCTCGAGCGCGACATGAACCACCATATTCGCATCTTTATCACCCACCATCCGTCGCTCGAAATCCATCACCTCTAACTCTGCTGCGAGTCCGATGTCTGCCTGATCTCTTTTCTGATCCTGCAATTCATTCGGACTTGGTCCATTGGTATATATTGTCCTGATGAAGTCAGAGAGGAACCAATTGCTAACTGAATAACTTTCTGTCGAATGACGCAGACGCATTGCGCCTCCTTCCAAGAGCACATTTCGCGCTGCGTAATTTCCTTCCCCGACTCTCCCCCATTTCAATTTCACCTGCCCGGACTCAAGGCCGAACGCGCGGCATAGTTCACGCAGCTCCCTGCCATATCCGGTGTCTGAAATCAAAATCGTCCTTACCAGATTTCTCGAAAATTTCTGCCTTCCGGCACTTAGCGCCTTTGACATACCTTCTAAAGCTTCATCACGTCTGATTTGCTGATTATCGACTTTAACTGCGCCCATCGCCTCTAGAAAATATACTGCCTTATCGAATCCTTTCGCTCGTTCATCAAATCGTCGCTTGGCCACTTGGGATTCCAGATGATCGTGTTTGTGCAATACCTCCACCAATACTTCTACCGATCTCAAAGAGAGGCCCTCCCAATATAGATCTGGACTGCTTCTATATATGTCCATCGAGAGAGACATCCAATTCTGGCATTTCCACACCTGCCAACGGAAACTCTTGATCGATGACCTTCAACATCCGGTCAGTCTTTGCATTCAAGTTATCGAGAATTTGGCTCTCAAATGTATCTCGATACTGTAAAAAGTGGTAATACGACTTTTTATCTTCCGACCCTCCTACTCTGTGAATACGATCCAAGGACTGTAAGTACTCTGCACAATTGTAAGACAAATCGTAGTAGATCGAATTCGAGCAAGTCCTATGCAAAGATACTGACTCTGCACACGCTGCGGGATTTGCAATCAGGATGTCTAGCCCAGTGTCCCGACCTTTGAACGCTTCAATGATGCTATCACGGCTTTCTTCATTCATACCTCTTTCCGTCGGGGTTCCACCATATACAACCCTACTTTGCAACCCTAATTCGTCGCACTCATGTCTTATTCGCTTCAATGTGCCAACAAAGTTAGCCCATACAACAACCTTTTCACCTCTCGAGCTGAAATTCTTCAGCATATCAATCAGCGTCTCTAGTTTTGCTGGCGTTTCCAAACTTCTATAATTTCGAATCTTGCTAACCAGATAATGATTCTCTGGATCTATGAGGTCCTCTGTGTAATTCTGGATCGCTCCTTGTAAAAGACTGGCATACGACACCGCCTGCCTCCGTCTGATCTGTCTGCCTTTCTGGAGATCGATACTCGCAGCCAGATCAAGGTCCTCTAGGCTCTGCGCCAACTCTGAAATCCGAGTTTCGATATGATCATACAGTTCACGCTCAATCGGATTCATTTCGATTTCTACTGGAGGTAGAAACACGGGGATCGATAAACCCAACTCGCTTTTCCGGACCCGATAAAACAAGTTTCTGATCTTGGGCTCCAGCATTTCCCTTGCAGCATGATGATGATCTGTCTCCGATGCTTGTCTGATTCTCTCTTGAATAGCTTTATCAAAGATTCGTGCATTGGGAAATAAGATATTAAACTGGTTAATACCGTCTCCGTAATTTCTTGGAAACGGTGTTCCCGTCATGATACATCGCTTAACACCGCACCTACTGACTTCTGCCACCGCCCGCGCCCACACACCTTCGTCTTGCTTCATGTAGTGAGCTTCATCAACAACGAAGAATGCATGATTCCCGGGTTCTTGCAGCAAGTCTTGGGCTTGTTGGCTATCCCTAGATAACGTGTGGTAGCTTGTGAGGTATAGTTCCACAGGATTGGAAATCCGCGAATAATACTTTGAACGCCGTTCTTGGACGTCCCCACCTGCCAAAACTTCTACTGTAGGAGTCCTTCCGAGCGTTGCCTCAAACTCGGACTGCCATGGTGCGAAACACGATCTCGGCCCGACAACGAAGAGAGAGTTTACCTTTCCCTTGTATCTCAGATATTCGTACACCGATAATACCACCGAGGTCTTGCCGGCGCCTGGTGTCGAAAAATTTGCACCATGTGCTACGTTCAGTAAATGAAGCGCTGCCTTTACCTGGTGTGATAACAGGGGGCGTTTCAAACCGAACCGAACAAAGTCCAGAAAATCACAAGTTTCTTGTTGTGTAAGAATACCGTTCTTTATCTGACCACCAACATCTTGGCTGAATTCAAGTTCCCCTTTCGCTTCTTCAGCCAACTGGATGAGCTGTGTGGTAGTTTCATCCAACTCCAGTGCAATTTTTGACTTGGTCAGGAACGCTACAACTTCCAACACCAATTCTGATGACTCTTGTGCGTCCGCAAGAAAGCCCTCTTCGGTCTGACGGAAGCCATATAGTCTAAGCGTACTCTTCGTCGCGGGATTCAGTTCGCTCCACGAATCAATTATTCTAACTGAGGTGGTATCCGACCGAACGACTATCGTCATGTTCGGTCGTTGGGATTTAACATGTTGTGTTTCTCAGCCCTCTTCACCCGGGTGTAAATCTCTTTTTTTAACTTATCCGACTCTGAACAAAGATCGTTAGCTACTTTTAATGCTTCGCTAAGTTCTTTAGTCGGGATGTTGTCCACCACCATGTTGTTATGAGTTAATTTTCTTAATGCCTCGTTCAATAGAGTGAATGGGGCATTCTTTTCTCCTTCCTTCTCACTCGCGTCTCGAGCCTGAACCAAACGTCTTGTAATTTCTTGACGGTATTTGCTCTTCCACTTTTCTTCGATAGCATCCTGAGATATAGGGTCTCCGTCATCGTTTATTGTCTCCACATCGGGAAGTGTGTGCTTCGTATTTTTTTCCAATTCGAGTAACTTCTCTTTTCCGTGTTTGATGTATTTCGGAAAATCACGCATGATATTGTGTAGCTTCCCAAAGGCAGGGACTGTTCGCAGACGAATGACACTGTATGCAGCCTGCATTATGGCTCCAGCTTCCTTTTCGTCTATTCCCATATTCCCGCGTCCCGTATGGGTTTTCGCCTTCTCCCAAAAGGATTGGGACAAATCGATAAAAGCTTGCCATCGGCCTTCAGGATCGCCAAGTCCCCGCGAAACTGCCCAATATTCCCCAGGTCGACCAATTGTCTCAAGATACTCGTCTACGCACTCGAGCGGATCCAAAATATCCCTTCGCCGTTTCTTTACAGCTCGATTAAAGGCAGCCTCATCCATCAACTTGTATTGGGGATCATCTCTCATTTGCTGTTCTAGCGTGTAGCCGCTCAATTCCTTGTCTCTGATGGAGAGTGCCGCATCGAAGCCATAGTATTCCGCTTTTCCTTCAGTCTGAAGTTGATAGCGGTTCTCGATTTGTTCGATTTCCTTTATTGTCGGTGGGCCTCCTTCATCATCCTTCCCAGGTAGAATTACTACCTTCATTGTCTGAAACGAATCCTCAGAAGGAAAATCTTTTTTCAACTCATCTAACGCGACCTTTCTTCTATTCCCATTGATCAAAAAACCGTCTGCTGTGATTATTCCAGGGTCTCGTTGACCATCCGCACGCAACAACTGTTTAAGTTCATCTGTCTTTTCTGGATCTTTCTCACGTAGAAACTTATGCAAGATTTTCTGAGCTTCGATGTCCTTGCCAATAAGTAGTCCCGTCGTCCGCTCGTAACTCTTTACCGAAGAACTTATACGGCCATTTTCTTTTCTGAATCTCAAGAGATTCAGTGGAACCTTGTATACGGTTTCCTCTCGGTTTTCTGCGATTCCATTTCGAAAATCAATGCGCGTGCTCTCTGCTGGTGATGCCGCGATCCTCTTCTGTTGAATTTCACGAGCAAAATCTTCAATAATTTCACGCGTTACCGGTCGTGTGATGGCCATAATTTAATACTCCCCTCAGTTAGGCTGTTGAAAAATATCGAAACGGATCCCAACGACCTCCCATGCCTCGGCGCTCTATCAAGCCTCGGCTAATCAACAAATGACAATCCGAGTTGACACGCTGTTGATATGCCTTGGGGCCGAATATTGCTTTCGCCAATTCCATTTCAGTTTTTCCTGGATGCCTTTGTATCAGGCGAAACAGTCGGTCAGCGTTGATTTCTGAATTCATAATTTCAGGATATGGTTGAATCAATTTCCAAAAATTCTCAAAGCGAAAGCCTTATGATGAGTTATTCATGAGTCGGCGCAAGCATTCGGTCCGGAAAATATCGTAAAAGGTCTTGTTCATTCAAGTTCATTACCCTGAACACTACGAAAAATCAGTGCATCCTCACCCCAGGCAGGGGACGGCCCTCCGGTTCGCCCGGCTCGACGAACAGGAACGGCATGTACCGGTCGTTCCCGACCAGCCGTGAGGCATGTACGCCGAGATCGATCCAGATCCCGAAAAGCACCAGCGCCGATCCGTCGGCGAACTCGACCCTGCAGTCTCCGTATTCGATTCCAGGCGCCAGTACCTCGCCATCTGTCATGTTCTCCTTCTTCCTGCCTTCGGATGGCGGCCGGTCGCGGGGCAAATGGTCAATCGTGATCCGCCCGTCCCGTCCGAACCACAGGAGCAATCCGCCCATAAGGATTTCCAGCCGCTCCATCTGCGACTCCGAATCCTCCCCGTTGTTCCAGATCGGCGCACACAAATCGCCGATCCGGTCCAGCCACTTTTCTGCTTCGGTAGCCGCCTCACCATCCACCGGAGGGATTTCAGCCATCCAGCCTTCCCCCGCTGCCCATTTTCACTTCCTCCTCCCCGTCGGGCCGGTAGCCCGGCAGGACAAGGGCCGCGATGCCATCGGAAATCAGGGCCGCCGCCGACCGCACCGATTCGTCCGCAAGGTGAGCGTAGCGGGCCGTGGTCTCCACCTGGCGGTGGCCCAGCAGCCTGCCGATCGCGGGCAGGCTCTCCCCGAGACCCAGCGCCCTCGACGCGAAGCTGTGACGCAGGTCGTGCAGCCGGATGTCCTCCAGCCTCGCCTCCCGGCAGACGATCTTCCAGGGGGCGTTCAGGTTCCGCATCGGCTTGCCCCTCACATTGCCGGGGATCACGTGCGGGTTGTCACCGACCCTGCCGATCCCCGACAGTACCGCCACCGCCTCCGGCGAAAGCGCCACCGTCCGCGGCCCGGTCTTGGAGTCCTCCAGGTGCAGTTCCCCGGCTTCGAGGTCCACCGCCTCCCACTTCAGGGTGAGGATCTCGTTCTTCCGGCACCCCGTCAGGAGCAGCAGCCGGATCGCCGCCACGGCCCGGGACGACACCTTGGTCCCGTCCCCGAATTTCGCCAGCACCCGGCCGAGGCGCGCCAGTTCCGGCTCGCTCAGGAACCGCTCCCGGTTCCGTTCCCGGTACTTCGCCACCATCCGGCAGGGATTGCTGTCCTTCGGCACGTCCCCGCGGGTCTCGGCCGCATTCCAGATTCTCGAAAGCGCCTTCAGCACGTTGTTCGCCATCGACGGCGTCTCCCGCAGGGAATGGTGCAGGTCCGTCACCCGCCCATGGCCCACCGACGCCGCCGGTACCCTGCCGATCTTCGGCACGATGTGCTTGCGCACCACCAGGCGGTACATCTTCACCGTCTCCGGCTTGCAGTGCCGCTCCACATGATCTTCCAGCCAGCGCAGTGCAAGTTCCCTCACCGTCGGGCCCTCCTCCGCCCGCGACTCCGGGACTGCCTCCACCGGATCCTGCCCGGCCCGGATCCGGGCGATGGCCAGCGCCGCCCGCCTGCGCGCCTCCCTCGCCCCGATCACTCCGTGCCGCCCCAGCGTCACCCGCGTCGGGGCCTTTCCCGGAGCGCGGACCTGGACCACGTAATGCCTGCTGCCCGACGGATACGCCCGGACCCCGAAGCCGGACAGTTCGGTATCCCAGAACACCGTGTCCCTGTCCACTTCGATGGATTCAACCATCCTCCCGGATATTTTCATTTCCTTCATGTTGTTTATGCTTCAGTAACGGGCGTTACGGGTACCGTTGGGGGTGGTTCGGAGCCGGATGCCTCGGAATACCCTGAGTGAATTATTCCATCAGCTTGTCCCTCACCATCCACATACTCCCCTCCCTCCTGAAGCATGAAAGAACCAAGGTCTTGGCCGATGCGGGCTGCGGATGCCTTCTCGGCGTCGAGCATCAGGTGCGCATACCGCGCCGTCGTCCCCATCTTGCCGTGGCCCAGCAGCTTGCCGATGACCGGCAGGCCCTCGCCCAGGGCGAGACCCATGGACGCATAGGAATGACGCAGGTCGTGGATGCGCACGTCAGAAAGGTCCGCACGCTCCCGGAGTTCCCGCCAGATCCGGTCCAGGCCCTTCAGGTATCCCTTGCCCCCGGCCTTGCCGGGGATCACCCAAGGACTGTCCTCAGGGCACAGTGTTGCACGAGCCGAATCCAGCACCGCCGCCACCGCCGGCGTCAGCGGCACCTGCCGGGGGCCGGTCTTTCCGTCACGCACCCGGATCTTCCCCGAAGACCGGTCGATGTCGTCCCACCGCAGGGAGAGAATCTCCTGCTTCCGGCATCCCGTCAGCAGGAGCAGGCGGATGGCGGCCACCGCGGACGGATACACCGACCCCCGGGAATCCGCCGCCGCCAGCACCGCGCCCAGCCTGCGGTATTCGTCCGGTGCGAGAAACCGCTCCCGGGGCGCCTCCCGGTAATGGCGCACCGTCCGGCAGGGATTCCGCCCCGGCGCCAGCAGGCCCCAGGCCTCCGCCGCCCGGAGCATCCCCGACAGTACCCGCACCGACAGGTTGGCCTGGGCCGGACGGTCCTGCAGACGGCCGTGAAGGTCCGACACATGGGCCCGATCCAATTCCGAAAGGGGGATATGGCCAAGCGCAGGGACGACATGCTGCCGGAGTGTCCGGACATAGCTTCGCACCGTGTTCTCTTCGCAGTTCACCTGCACATGGGTTTCGATGTACCGTTCCGCCAGTTCCGCCACCGTGGGCTCCCGGATTTCGGGCGCGGGCTCTGCGGGAAGGCCCCGCCTTAGCCGGTCGATCACTTCCGCCGCCCGTCGCCTAGCCCCGTCTGGCGTCAGCTTCCCGAGGGGGCCGAGCCCCACGCGCTTCAGCCGCCCCGACGGCTTCCGGACCTGGACGCACCAGACCTTTCGGCCCGTGGCATAGACCCGGACGCCGAATCCCGGAAGGTCCCGGTCCCAGAAGATTGCATCGCCGGATGGAACCGACAGGGAATCGACGGTGCGTTTGGTAAGCTTGAGGGTTTTCGATGTGGCCATGGGTCCGGACAGTAGAGATTTCCACCGGACGGCCGAAAAGAAAATCGCGGAATTTTCGGCGCCCGGAATCAGGATTTGCAGTATACCGAACCCGTAATCATGTCGCAATCAACAGGGAGTAAATCCAGGGTATGCCGCTGTCTGCCCATGTCGGCGGGAGGGATAGGAAATTTCCTAAATATAATTATTAATATTCAATTATATATACTACATTTCAATGAAACCCGATGTCAGTCGCACCATTGGATTTCAGGCTTGTTGATCTGCCAATCAGGTACATTATATATCCCCACCAGAACCAGACCGGCCACTTCATCGTGTACACCGAACCGGTGGAGCTTGACGGACAGCGGTACCGCGTCATCATGACCACCACCCCGATGGGCATCCATCGGCAAGGCCGGTTCGAGTATCTCTGGATCCCCCTGCTGACCATGCTGGTACTCGGTCTTGCGGTCGGCAGCGCCGCGATCGGCTACTGGATCCTGCAGCCGCTGCGCGCATTCCGGGACACCGCGGGTTCCATCAGCGCCGACAATCTCGGCGCCCGGCTGCCCGACCACATCACCAGCCGCCGGGACACCTTCGGCGACCTCGCCCGGGAATTCAACGGCATGACCGAACGCCTGGAACAGTCGGTGCAAAGCCACAACCAGCTGCTGCGGGACGTCTCCCACGAACTGCGTTCCCCGCTCAACCGCATCCAGGTGGCGGCTTCCCTGTGGGCGCGGAAATCCGGCGACACGGATGCCTGCCTGCGCATCGAGAACGAGGTCGGCAGGCTGGACCGGATGATCGAGGACCTGCTGTCGCTGTCGCGGCTGAAATCCGGCGTGGCCCTGGAACCCGTGGCGATGGAACTGATGGCAACCCTGAGGGCCGTATCGGATGACGCCGGCTTCGAGTTCTCCCCCGAAGGCAAGACCGTTTCGGTCCAGGGTCCCGGTACCGCGAGGTGTTCGGGCGACGCCCCGCTGCTGATGAGCGCGCTGGAGAATGTGGTGCGAAACGCGCTCAAGCATTCCCCGCCCGGCGGCAACGTGGAAATCACCCTGAAGCATGTGTACAGCAATTACTCGATCGATGTCCGGGATCATGGTACCGGTGTGGACCCGGACAAGCTGCACCGGATTTTCGACCCGTTCTACCGTGCCGACGAGGCCCGGAGCACCGGCAACGGCCATCACGGAATCGGCCTTGCCCTGGCAAAGGCGATCATCGAACTTCACCGGGGCTCCATCCATGCGTTCAACGAAGACGGGGGCGGTCTTACCGTCACCATCTCCCTGCCCGCCGGCTAGCGCGGTCCGGTCGGCGCATGCACGGGGAACCGGCCCATGCCAACCGGCAGTTCACGAACAGATACAGGATTCCCTTGAAGTGACAGGTTGGCTTGCCTGTCTAAGTGTTTATCGCCGCGATTATTTCCCGATGGCGTGAATTTCCGGGATGTTTCTGCATCCTTCCGACCCGCCCGAAAAAAGAAAATTATTTCCCTTCTGCACGGGGTTCGCCTGTGGATAAATATCCGTGCTGGGTTTAGACTCTTATATCCCCAGGCGTCAGCCGCGATGCACACAAGTCCGGCGCCGCTTCTGGTAATCTTGTTTTTTTACATTGATATCAATCAGTTGGGGGCTTTTTGTCCTTTTGGTTTGGACAAATGGTCAGTTTTTTTCTGGGTGTGCCCTACCCGAGGGATGATAATCGGGCCGATAAATCGGTTGACTAATTAATGAGCAATAACAATATCTGGCCCATCTGCCTGGAGAAGCTGAGAGGAGAAATGGCGGATGATGTGGTCAATACCTGGCTTCTGCCGCTCCACTCCAGCATCCGGGGCCAGACCCTGAAATTGCTGGCACCGAACCGGTACGTTCTCAACCATGTCAGGCAGAACCTGCTCGACACGATCGAATCGACCGTGGTTTCCATGGAAGCAGGCATCAACCAAGTCCAGTGCGAGATCGGCAGCCTTGCCAGCGACCTTCCCCAGGCGTCGCGCCCCGGCAACAGTTCGGGCAACGGCATTTCGTTTGCCACTGAATACGGCGATGGCCGGAACACCCGTCCCGTGCCCCAGTCCAGCAACGGCATCAACCGTGATTTCACGTTCGCCAACCACATCGAGGGCACGTCCAACCAGCTGGCCAGGGCCGCGGCACAGCAGGTTGGCAAGCACCCGGGCAGTTCCTACAACCCGCTGTTCATCTACGGCGGCGTCGGGCTCGGCAAGACGCACCTGATGCAGGCCGCCGGGAATCTGATCCTCGAAGGCAATCCCGGCGCCAAGGTTGTCTATATCCGCTCGGAATTGTTCGTCAACGACATGGTCAAGGCGCTCCGCACCAATTCCATGAATGCGTTCAAGCACTACTACCGCTCCCTGGACGCATTGCTGATCGACGACATCCAGTTCTTCGCCCGCAAGACACAGACCCAGGAGGAGTTCTTCCATACGTTCAACGCCCTGCTGGAGGGCCAGCACCAGATCATCATCACCAGCGACCGTCTTCCCAAGGCCATCACCGACGTGGAGGAACGACTGGTGTCCCGGTTCAGCAGCGGTCTCACCGTGGCCATCGAACCGCCGGAACTGGAAACCCGGGTGGCAATCCTCGAGTACAAGGCCAAGAAACTCGGCGAATCCCTGCCCTCGGACGTGTCGTTCTTCGTCGCCAATACCATCCGTTCCAATGTGCGGGAGCTCGAAGGCGCCCTGCACAGGATCATCGCGAGTTCCGGTTTCACGGGCCGCGCCATCGACATCGACCTGGCCCGGGAGGCGCTGCGCGATATCGTGATGTACCGGGAATCCCGGCTCAGCATAGAGAATATCCAGCAAACCGTGGCGGAATACTTCAAGGTACGGGTTTCGGACCTGATCTCCAAGAAACGGTCCAGGGACATCACCCGCCCCCGGCAGATCGCGATGTCCTTCGTCAAGGAGCTGACCAACTACAGCCTGCCGCAGATCGGCGATCATTTCGGCGGGCGCGACCACACCACGGTGCTGCATGCCTGCCGCAAGGTGGAGGAGCTCCTGCGGACCGACAACAAGGTGCGGGAGGACTACCGCAACCTGCAACGCCTGTTCGGCGCCTGATTCCCGATTCCCGCAATCGCCGGCACCGGGTATTGCCCGTCCCGCCAGCCGGTACCCTGCCCTGGGGCCTGACGGCCGGTGCTGTGGACTGTCACTGGAAAACCTGTGGATTATCGGTGCAAATCAGGGCTTTTTCCGTTGACGGTTTGTGGATAATATTTATCCCCATGGAATTTCTGCCCCATACCGCCCCCATCGACGGTTTCCCCACAGCAAGGATGCCGGTAAAATATTGACCGAAAAGGATTAATCAATTTCATCCACATATCCACAGGGCCTAAAAAAACCACTATCATATACATTACATGAATATCAAGATTGAAAGAGCTGCCCTTCTTCCCACGCTGAGCCTGGTCGGGAGTGTTGTTGAGAAGCAACAGACCCTGCCGGTTCTCGCCAACCTCTACTTCGGTCTTGAAGACGGACAGCTCACCATTGTCGGTACGGATCTCGAGCTGGAAATATCCGAGACCCTGGAGGATGTGGAAGGGGACAACGGCGCCTTCACCGTGTCCGCGAGGAAAGTGCTGGATATCTGCCGGATGCTGCCGGACGAGTCAGTGATCAACTTCGCGAGCAGTGGTGAGAAGGTGGTGGTCAGTTCGGGGCGAAGCAGGTACACGCTGAAGACCCTGCCGGCCGAGGACTTCCCCAGAATCGAAGTAACCAGCTTTGAGGAAAGATTTAAAATCAATGATCTAAATCTCAAAAGGATCCTTGAAAAGACCGCTTTCGCCATGGCTGTCCAAGATGTGCGCTACTACCTCAACGGCATCCTGTTCGAACTCGGCCTCAACACCCTGCGCGCCATCGCCACCGACGGGCACCGGCTCGCGCAAAGCGAGGAAACCATCCAGCTCTCGGTGGAGAAACTGCGCCAGCTCATTGTGCCGCGCAAGGCGGTGGCCGAAATCACCCGGTTCCTCGGCAACGTGGAAGAAACCGAGATTACCGTGCAGATGAGCAGGAACCACCTGCGTATGACCCGAGGAAACACCACGATGATCAGCAAGCTGATCGATGGAAAGTTTCCTGAATTCAAGGGAGTGCTGGAGACTACTATGAGCGCGACCGGTATCCAGGTCAACCGCGGCGAACTGATTGACATCCTCAACCGTGCGGGAATCCTGACCACGGATCGGTTCAAGGGGGTGAAGCTGCGCATGGCCGAAGGCAACATCGCGGTGACCGCGAACAATCCGGAACAGGAGGAAGCGCTGGAGGAGATCTCCGTCGAGTACGACGGCGAGCCCATCGAAACCGGATATAATGTCACCTATCTCATTGAAGCCGCAAAGGCGATCGCGGGTGACACCGTATTGCTGAATTTCCAGGGAAATGACGGGATCTGCATCCTGAACCAGCCGGGCGACGAGGTATCCGTCTGGCTGGTGATGCCCATGCGGATCTGATCCACGGCCTCCGTCCGGCTCCTGGCCGGACCATCCCCACGTCTGCCGGAGACATGCGCAGTTGATGCGCAATGTTTCACGTGAAACATCTCCGGCCAGGAACCGCGTTCCGGACCGGCGTCCGCTGACCGAGCGACCGGAAATTCGCCGCCGCCGGCCCCGGGAAAGGCGTGGGGCGTTCTCGGCCCGGCCATGTCATCCCGGCGGGAAGGACGGAAGAAACAGAAGATCCGGACGGATCATCCTCGGGAAATGTTTCACGTGAAACATTGCACACCTGAACCGATGCAGCCGGGACTCTCCCAAGCACTGTGACCGCACCAAACCCGTGGCATGGGATCGTCCTGACCGTCTGCAGGCGGATCACCCGACATGCAGTTTCCCCGACAGGCCGCGTCTGGCCGTCATTCACGGTGACGGGGCAGGGCGAAATCTCCGTTCACCGATTGTCCATGGGTGATGGTACTGCCGCAGCGCCGGGAACACGGTCCGAGGCCGGTTTGCGGGAAACCAGCAGGAAAGCCCGGACGGGCCCAGGGCGGGCATTTCCATGCCCGAACCGGATCGCTCGCCCGTTTGCCACTGCAACGGGAACCGTACCGGCAGGCCGTCCGAGAACCGGAACCGGCGGGCTGAAGGCCGGCGATCCGGCGCCTGCAGGGTAATTTCCGCACCGCCCCCCGGGCCTTCGTGGCGTGTCTTCGCCCATGGTCGGACGGGCAACTGTCCAAGATCGGGATGACGCCCGATCCATGACTGAAAATAATGTCATAAATATTTGAATCATAGAGTTAAAATAAATCATGCCCTGATCGGGTTCCGGCCCGAATGCGGGCGGTTTCATGATATAATTCAAACGCTTATACGTATCTCCCGGTTTCTGCATGACACAAGACTATACCGCCAGCAACATCAAGGTTCTGAAAGGACTCGATGCAGTCAGAAAACGGCCGGGAATGTACATCGGGGACACCGATGACGGCACCGGGCTGCACCACATGGTTTTCGAGGTCGTAGACAATGCGGTCGACGAGGCCCTGGCAGGGCACTGCAGCGAGATCAAGGTCGTCATCCACGCCGACGAGTCCATTTCCGTGATCGACGACGGCCGGGGCATTCCCACGGACATTCTCGAGGAAGAGGGACGCAGCGCGGCGGAGGTCATCATGACTGTGCTGCATGCAGGGGGCAAGTTCGACCAGAACTCCTACAAGGTCTCCGGGGGATTGCACGGGGTCGGGGTCTCCGTGGTCAACGCCCTGTCCGAGCGCTTGGAGCTGGAAATCCACCGGGACGGAAAAGTGCATACCCAGCTGTACTCCATGGGTGAACCCAAGATGCCCCTGACGGCGAACGGGGGCACGGACCGCACCGGCACCCGCGTTACCTTCATGGCCAGCCACAGGGTCTTCAGCGCGGTCCATTACAAGTTCGAGATCCTGGCAAAACGGCTGCGGGAACTGTCCTTCCTCAATTCCGGCGTCCGCATCGAGCTGGACGACGAGCGGGACGGCCATACGGAGGTGTTCGAATACGAAGGCGGCATCACCGCGTTCGTCAGCCACCTCAACAGCAAGAAAAACCCGCTTCACCCCACCGTCTTCAACGTGAACGGGGACCGGGACGGTGTGCACGTGGAGCTGGCGATGCAGTGGAACGACTCCTACCAGGAGAACGTGTTCTGCTACACCAACAACATCCCCCAGGCGGACGGTGGCACGCATCTCGCCGGCCTGCGGGCGGCCATGACCAGAACGCTCAGCGGCTATATCAATGAACTTGGCCTCGCGAAGAAGGAGAAGGTCAACTTGAGCGGCGATGACTGCCGGGAGGGCGTGACCGCCGTGCTTTCGGTCAAGGTGACGGATCCGAAATTCTCCTCCCAGACCAAGGACAAGCTGGTTTCTTCAGAGGTCAAGGGCGCGGTGGAAAGCATGGTGTCGGAAAAGCTCGGCAATTTTCTCCAGGAAAACCCGGCGGAAGCGCGCATCATCGCCCAGCGCATCGTGGAGTCCGCCCGTGCCCGGGAGGCGGCCCGCAAGGCGCGGGAACTGACCCGCCGCAAGAACGCCCTGGATCTGGGCGGACTGCCCGGCAAGCTGGCCGACTGCCAGGAAAAGGATCCCGCACTGTGCGAGATCTATCTGGTGGAGGGCGACTCCGCCGGCGGCAGCGCCAAGCAGGCGCGGGACCGGCGCTTCCAGGCCATCCTGCCCCTCAAGGGAAAGATCCTGAACGTGGAGAAGGCGCGCTTCGACAAGATGCTCACGTCCGACGAGGTGGGGACGCTGATCACCGCGCTGGGAACCGGTATCGGCAAGGATGACTTCGACATCAGCCGGCTGCGCTATCACCGGATCATCATCATGACGGATGCGGATGTGGACGGCTCCCATATCCGGACACTGCTCCTGACCTTCTTTTTCCGCCAGATGCCCGAACTCCTTGAACGGGGCCACGTCTACATCGCCCAGCCGCCACTGTACAAGCTGTCCAGCAAGAAGAAGGAAACCTATCTTCTGGATGACAGCGAAATGAGCGCCCATCTGCTGGACCTGGCCACGCGAAAGGGCGTGCTCGGGCTGGCGGACGGCGGCGAACTGACCGGCACGGAACTGAAATCGACCATCCTGGACCTGCAGTCGGTCCAGTCCACCATCCAGCGGCTGTCGCGGCGCTACCAGCGTCCCGTGCTCGAGGCCCTGCTCCGGATCGAGCCGGTGCTGCCCGAGGATCTCCAGCAGGGGAGGGCCGAGCGCATTGTCGCCGCCCTCGAGGAGGCGCTCAACCCTGGACACTCCGACGTGGTCCGCTACGAGGCGCGGTTTGAACCCGCGGAACGGGAAATCGCCGTGGACCGGAAACGCTACGGACTGACGGAGACGGTTCAGCTGGGAGGGGAATTCTTCAAGAGCCCGGAATACCGGGCCATGGTGGTGCTGGCCACCCGCCTGAAGGACATCGAGTCGGGCGAGATCACCGTCCGCTGGGGTGAGACGGAAACCAGGGAAGAGGGCTTTGCCGGGGCGGTGGACAGCATACTTGCCCGGGCGCGGAAGGGGGTCGCAATCCAGCGCTACAAGGGGCTCGGTGAAATGAACCCGGACCAGCTCTGGGAAACCACCATGGATCCCGAGGTCCGGCGTCTGCTCAAGGTGAACATCGAGGACGCCATTGCAGCCGACGAGACGTTCACCACCCTGATGGGGGACCAGGTGGAACCGCGCCGGGAGTTTATCGAGAAGAACGCGTTCGCGGTCAGCAACCTGGACGTCTAGTCCGGCCCGGCACAGGCGGCACCCGCCGCCGGCGGTTCAGAAGGAATACTCCCGGGGCTTCGACATCACCCGTTCCACCATGGGCCGGAAAAACTCCAGCGGCAGGGACGGGTATTCCGGGTCGAAACAGTTCTGATCGTAGTTCTGGCAGAAGTCCACGCAGTCCTGGTACCAGGGATGGTCCCTGAAACGGTCGCGGGCATGCCGGTCCTTGTCATAGTGATGGGCATAGTAGTACGACTGGAACAGGCCATGGTGCTTGATGATCCAGTGCACCCGCTCGGAGACATAGGGTCTGAGGACGGCCGCGGACATCTCGCTGTGGGAGGCCGGGGCCAGAAGGTCGCCGATATCGTGCAAAAGGGCGGCCACCACCATCTCCTCGTTCTCGCCCGCATGGTACGCCCGCGTGGCGGACTGGAGGGAATGCTCGAGACGCGAGACCTGGTAGCCCTCCAGAGTGCCGTCAAGCTGCTCCATGGCCTTCATGAGCCGTTCCGGCAGGGCGCCGATGGCGGACTCCTCGTGGACGGCCAGCAATGCGTATTCTTCCCGCGTGCCGTCTTCCATGCGGGTGAACGAAACGGTTTCTGCAGGCTTGTTCATGTTGATGTCTCCAGGGATCTGGTCAGCGGTCGAACAGGGTGAGTGCGGCTTCCGGCGGCCTGCCGATCACGGCACGGCCATCATGCACAACGATGGGACGTTCCAGCAAAACGGGATTGTCCACGATCAGCCGGATCAGCGCATCCTCGTCGTGATTCCCGTCGGCAATGCCGAGTTCCCGGTAAAGGGCCTCCCCCTTGCGCATGAAATCGCCCACGGAACAGCCAAGGGCCGCGGCAATGCCGCGCAGCGTGTCCGCGTCGGGAGGTGTTTCCAGGTAGCGGACCACTTCCGGTTCGATGCCCCTGGCCTCGAGCAGGGAAAGGACGGCGCGGGATTTCGAACAACGCGGGTTGTGATAGATGCGGGTCATGGACCAAGGGGGCGCTGCGGTACTGCCGGAAATATATGTCGCTGCCATGGTCGAGGCAAGATACATGCCATCACTGGCGCAAAAGGGGAAGGAACTGCTGCACCTGGCACGCGCGTCGCAGGCGGCGGCACAGAAACGTCACCGGCGCGGTCCCGGCGTGACCGCATCCCGGGTGAGGGTCAGTTCCGGCCAGCCCCGTCCGCGCCGGAACACGGTGCGAGCCTGGGGGTACGGCTTTGCGCCAGCACGGGTATCCGGATGCGTTCCGGACAGCTGTCCCGGGCAAGCAGGCCGGTGGCAGGGTCCAGTTCCAGAAAACGCACCCCGGAGGGCCGCCGGTGCGCGGACGGCGCAAGGGGGAGCGCCTGCATGATTTCCATCCACACGCGCATGGCGCCGCCGGCGCCGGTCAGGCCCACCGGGCGGTTATCGTCCCGACCCACCCACACCACGGTCACCAGGTTTCCGCTGTATCCCGCGAACCAGCTGTCCCGGTAGTCATCGGTAGTGCCCGTCTTGCCCGCCAGACCGAGTGACGACGGGAAGTTCCGTGATGCGCGGGACGCGGTTCCGCTGCGGACCACCTGCCGGAGCGCAAAGTCGATCAGGTAGGCGGGCCCCGGCTCGATCACCCTGTCGGCCCTGCCGGGAAACCGGGCGATCACGCCGCCGCCCGGGTCGTTGATGTGGCTGATGCTGCGCAGGGGCATGCGGTTGCCGCGGTTCGCGATGGACTGGTACAGCTGGGCGATTTCAAGGGGGCTGTGGACACTGGCGCCCAGCAGCGTGGAAGGATACCGCGGGATTTCCTTGCGGACCCCGAGCCGGTTGATGGTTTCCGCAACCGAATCCAGGCCCACCTCGAGACCGAGCCGCACCGCGGGCACGTTGTAGGAGCGTGTCAGCGCCTCCAGCATCATGACCGGCCCCCGGAAGTCGCGGTCGTAGTTCTGCGGCGACCAGGTGCGCCCGGCCTCGGTTTCCAGGGTCAGCGGCGTGTCCTGGATCATGCTGCCAAGGGAAAACAGGCCAGGCCGTTCCAGAGCTGCGAGGTAGACCAGCGGCTTGACCAGGGAGCCGATGGGCCGTTGGGCATCCACGGCGCGGTTGAACCCCGCGAAGCCCCCCCGGCGGCCGCCCACCAGGGCCAGGATGTCGCCGCTGTCCACGGACACCACGACGGCCGCGCCCTGGAGCACGCCCGGCGAGATGCCGCGGTCCGACTCAAGCCGCGCAAGGGCCCGGGACAGGGCCTGCTGCGCGGTCTGCTGGATATCCGCATCCAGCGTCGTGTACAGCTGGATCCCGCCGGCGCGCAATACGTCCTCGGGGAAGTACTGGCGCACCTGCCGATGCAGGTAGTCGACATACGCGGGGAAGACGCTTCCGCCGGCGCTGCGGTGCGGCGCGACCGCCAGGGGCGACTTCGCAAGGGCCGCCGCGAGGTCGTCGTCGATGGCCCCCACCTCCGCCAGCTTGGACAGCACCAGGTTCCTCCGTGCCAGGGCGCGCTCCGGGTTGCGCCTGGGATTGTAGAGGGAGGGCGCGGGAATCATCCCCACCAGGGTGGCGATCTCGTGCGGGCCAAGGCGGCCCAGCGGACGGGCGAAGTAGTACTCGCTGGCCAGCGCAAAGCCATGTACCGCGCGGTTGCCCGACTGGCCGAGAAAGATCTCGTTGAGATAGTGCTCGAGGATCTCGGCCTTGGAATGGCGGAGCTCCAGGGTGACGGCCATGAGGGCCTCCGTGACCTTCCGGGACAGGGTCCGTTCGGGGCTCAGGAACAGGTTCTTCACCAGTTGCTGGGTGATGGTGCTGCCGCCCTGGGTTGTCTGGCCGCGGAGCAGGTTGTTGACGAGGGCCCGGGCGATGGCGGTGACATCCACGCCGATATGCCGCTCGAAGTTCCGGTCTTCCATGGCCAGCAATGCCCGGACCAGGAGTTCCGGCATCTGGTGCAGCCGGAGCGCAATCCGGTCCTCGTAGGGCCCGAGCTGGAGTGTACCGATGGCCTCCGGCTCCAGGGCGATGCTGCCGAGGCGTGCGCCGTCGGCGTGCCTGTGCATGGCGCGCAGCCGGCCGTCCTGAAACGCCAGGCGCACCGGCCCGGACGCCTCGGCGTTGCCGGGTGCGGGATTTGGATAGAGGTCCATCCGGTTGCCCGTCAGCACGTAGCTGCCGGGACCCTCAATGCGGTCCGCCCGGCGGTATCCGCGGTATTCGAGCAGGGACAGCACCTTCTCGGGCGACTGCCCCAGGAGCGGGGACAGCTTGGGCGCCCGCGCGTAGAGGAGCGCCGGCCGGGGATGCGCACTGTCACGGAAATACAGCTGCATCTGGTAGTCGAAGTGCAGCAGGAGGCCGGCAAAGCAGGCCGCAAGCGCGAGCGCGATCCGCAGTGCAAGGGGACGGAAAAAGGGAACCCGGCGCCTCCCTCCCGCCCCGGCGTGGGAGCGTCCGGCGCGCCGCTTGCGTCGGGTCGCCAATGCCCTCAGAAACTACGGCCGCAGTGCCAGCAGATTTCGAAGCCTGCAGGGCTGGTTTCGCCGCACTGGCCACACAGGGAAGGGGGGCCGGTCCGGTTCTCCGCCAGGGACCGCTCCAGCATCTCCACCAGCCGCCTGGCCCGGTCGGCGTCGGCGTTGCGCCGCACCCAGACCTCCGGGCCGATCACCGGCAGCTCGCCAAGGGCGCCGACCGCGTTCTCCTGAAAGATTTCACAGGGCACGCCATTGCCCCGGAGGCAGTCCGCATAGATGCGGGCATCCACCAGGGACTCCGCGCGGTACACGCATTTCATGAACGTCCGCCTGCTGCGACCGGCGTCCGCCTCAGGGTTCCTCGGGTTCCGCGCTGCGCGGCCAGGCCACCATGATGGCCTGGACCAGCGTGGCCAGGGGGATGGCGAAGAAAACGCCCCAGATCCCGAACAGGCCGCCGAAGAACAGCACCGCCACGATGATGGCCACCGGGTGCAGGTTCACCACCTCGGAAAAAAGGAGCGGCACCAGCAGGTTGCCGTCCAGGGCCTGGATGATCAGGTAGGCCACCACGAGATAGTAGAACTCGTTGGTCACGCCCCACTGGAAATAGGCAATCACCACCACCGGCACGGTCACCACGGCGGCGCCGATGTAGGGAATCAGCACCGACAGCCCCACCAGCACCCCAAGCAGCATGGCGTACTGCAGGCCGAGCAGCGAGAAGGTGAGGAAGCAGGTCCACCAGACGATGAGGATCTCCCAGAACTTGCCGCGGATGTAGTTGCCGATCTGCACATCGACATCGTGCCAGACCTGGATCGCGAGCTGGTTGTCGCTGGGCAACAGGTCGTGGGTCCAGTCCAGGATCCGGCGCTTGTCCTTGAGGAAGAAGAAGATCAGGATCGGCAGCAGGATGACGTAGATCAGGATCGTGATGATGCTGGTGACACCGTAGAGGGAATTGGCCAGGGCCTGCTGCCCGAGCCCGGTGAGTTCGGCCCGCAGACTGCTGATCAGTTCCAGGACCTGTGCCTGGGAGAACAGTTCCGGGTAGGTCTGCGGCAGCGTCATGAGGGCGGCCTGGCCCTCGCTCAGCATGGACGGAATCTGGGCCACCACCTGGGCGAGCTGGGTGTAGAGCGTCGGCAGAAGCCAGAAGAAGATCGCAACCAGGAAGAGCATGAAGGCGGTGAACACGGTCCAGATGCAGATCCAGCGCGGCAGGCGCAGGGACTGCATGCGCCGGATGATGCCCTCCAGCAGGTAGGCGATGACAATGCCCGCCAGCACCGGGGCCAGCATGTTGCCGGCATAGACCACGATGACGAACAGGACCACCAGCGCGGCGGTGAGAAACACCACCTGCGGGTTGGAGAGCTGCCGCCTGATCCAGCTGGAAATCTGTTCCATCGGGTTGTTATAGCAGGTTTTCCCGGCGTCGGCCAAGTCGCCCGCAAATACCCGTCAGGCGGCTTCGATCTCGAAACTGTGGGTGACGGCCACCGAGGACTGCAGCATCCTGGTGACCGAGCAGTATTTCTCCATGGACAGGGCCACCGCGCGCTCCACCTTCCGGGAGTCGAGATCCGGCCCGGCGACGGTGTAGTGAACATGGATATCGGTGAACACGGCGGGCACGGCGTCGGCCCGCTGGCCCTCCACGGTGATCCGGCAGTCGGTGACGGTCTGGCGGCTCTTTTCGAGGATCAGGGCGACGTCGATGCCGCTGCAGCTGCCGAGCGCCGCCAGCAGCAGCTCCATCGGCCTTGCGCCGGCGTTGTTGCCGCCGTTGTCCGGGGAACCGTCGGTGGACAGGCGGTGGCCGCTGTCGGTGGCGACTTCAAAGGCGATCCTGCCGGTCTTGCTGAGCGTGATTTTCATCGGCACGGGGAATGGTCGGTTGCGGCAAGTATAAATGACCCGCCTGTCCTTTCGCCGATCCCCGGCCCGGGGCCGGGATCAGTCGTAGACCGGCGTAACCCAGTGCCTGTAGTCGGGCTCCTCGCCGGTGAGCACCCGGTGGAAGATTTCACCCAGATCCCGGGTCACGGGACCCCGGCCGCCGTCGCCGATGGTGCGGTGATCGATGGTTCCCACCGCGGCCATCTGCACGCCGGTGCCGCAGAAGAAGACCTCGTCGGCCATGTAGAGCTCTGACCGGTCGATGTTGCGTTCCTCGATCCCGAGGCCGAGCCGGTCCCTGGCCAACTCCACCAGCGACTTGCGCACGATGCCTTCCAGCAGGTTCGCCGTGATCGGCGGCGTGACCAGCGAACCGTCCCGGACCATCATGAAATTCGCCGCCGTCGCCTCGGAGACATGGCCGTCCTGGTTCAGCAAGATGGCCTCGTCGAAGCCGGCCAGCATGGCCTCGCTCTTGGCGAGGGCGCTGTTGACATAGGTGCCGTTGACCTTGCCCCGGGCCGGCATGGCGGTGTCGTCCACGCGGCGCCAGCTGCTGACGCAGACCGAGAGGCTCTTGTCATCCGGCAGGTAGCTGCCGGTGGGCTGGCTGAAAATGGCAACCTTGTCCCGGGCGTCATGCAGCCAGACCCGGAACACCCCCTCGTCCTTGTAGGCGATGGGGCGGATATAGATGTTTTCCCGCCAGGACTCCTTGCGCAGCAGTTCGAGCGTGGTGGCCACCAGTGCGGGGTTGTCCATCCCGATCTCGCTGAACAGCAGGTGGGCGCTGTGCAGGAAACGGGCGTAGTGGTCCGCGAGCCGGAAGATGTACAGCTGCTCCTGCCCGGCATTCCAGTAACCGCGGATGCCGCCGAAACATCCCGTGCCGTAATGCAGGGTGTGGTTGGTGATGCTGATCTTGGCCTGATCGATCGGGACGATCCCGCCCTCGAAAAACGCCCAGTTGGTCATGATGATGAGTTCAAGCTTGTGGTGTTGTCGTTGATCGGGAAGGGCGGAACCGCACGCCCACCCGGCCGAGGTCGCCGTAGTCCGCGAGCACGGCATCCCCGGGTTCCGCGTAATAGATCTCCCCCGCGGTGCCGGTGGACACCCGCTCCCCGGCGCGCAGCGACCGGTCCCGGAGCGCCAGGTGGTTGGCAAGCCAGGCCATGGCGTACAGCGGGTCGCCGAGCACATTTTCGCCGACACCGACGGCGAACGTTTCGCCGTTCACCTGGAGGCGCACCTGCCGGCCGATAAAATCGACCTCCTGCCATGCGGTGACCGGTTCGCCGAAGATGCAGGCGCCGTGGACGGCGTTGTCCGCAATAAGGGCGTACTCCCCGACACCGGAGAAGTCGTTGAACCGGTGGTCGACGATTTCAAGGGAAGGCACGAAGGCCTCGATATAGGGCCGTATGGTTTCCGCGGTGTAGGGCGCCCCCGCCGGGGGCACGTCTTCGCCCAGGATGAAGCCGAATTCCGCCTCCATGATCCGCAGACGGAACGCTCCGGGGTCGAGCTCCACGCCGCTGTCATGGGTGGAATGTGTCATCAGCCGCCCGGGGAACGGCCCGCTGACGTTGAGCAGGCGGATCACCCGCTCGTTGGTGCAGGCCATCTTGTAGCCGCAGGGCACGCCCCCGAAGCGCCCGGTCAGGCCACGGACCACCTCGTCCTGGACGGCGTAGGCCGCGGCCTGGGAGCCGGGATAAAGCGCATCCGGGATATTGTCCACCGGCTCGAGGGAAAGACGGTGGTCCAGGATAAAGGCGGCGGTGTCCGGGGGTGCTGGCATGGCAGGGGGATTCTGTCACAAAAGCCCGGGCGCGGTGAACCGGGTCAGGGCTCCCGGTGTTTCATCGACGGACGGGCCATGCGCGACTCGAAATACACCACCAGCAGCCCGCTGCCGACGATCAGCAGGCTCCCGATGATGTCCCGTGTTCCGGGCAGGTCGCCCCAGACCAGGTATCCCACGACCACGGCAAAGGGCAGGCCGGTGTACTCGAAAGGCGCCACCACCGAGGCCTGGGCAATCCGGTAGGACTGCGACAGCAGGTAGCTGCCCGCGGCCACCGCCGCGCCGCAGGCCAGCAACAGCTGGAAATCGGTGAAGCTCGGCCAGATCCACGCCCTGAGGAGAAAGTCGAGGGTCGTCCGGTCGAACACGTTGAACCGGCCATCACCGATCAAAAGGCCGCTCAGGATGCTGACGAGTATGAAGGCGACATGGATATAGAATGCCAGGGTGCTCGCGGAGTCGACCATGCCAAGCCGCCGCGTCACCATCACCATCACGGAATAGGTCAGGGCCGCCAGAACCGGCAGCACGGCGGCCCAGGTGAACCCTGCGCCGCCCGGCTCCACCATGATCACGACCCCGAACATCCCCACCGCGATGGCAATCCACCGCGGCAGACCGACCACCTCCCCCAGGATCGGACGGGCCAGCAGGCAGATGAACAGGGGCGCGGTGAAGAACAGCGCTATCACCTCCGCCAGCGGCATCACCGACAGGCCAAGAAAGAAAAACATGTTGGCCAGCACCAGCAGGAGCCCCCGGAACAGGTGCAGCAGCGGCCGCCGGGTCCGCAGCGTCGACGGCCCGCCCGTGAACTGCACGAAGACAAGCACCAGCGCCAGGGCGATCACCGCCCTGAGAAGCGTGATCTCATGCAGCGCGTAGACGGGGCTCAGCCACTTGATGATGGCATCGCTGATCGTCAGGAACACCAGGGCCGCAGTCAGGCAGAGGATTCCCTGGACGTTGTGACTGTAGCGGGTGGGGGCCTGCATGGTGGTGGGTACGGGAGCGAAGGGGGAGTATAGGGGCAAAGCCCGCCGGCAGACCGCGCGCCGGCGGCCGATGCCGCAATCCGGCAAATTTAACGGGACGGAGCGTCGGGCCGCGGCAACGGCACTCCGCGGCAAGCCGGCGAGGGGCCCCGCGGCGCGGCGCGGGAATCCTTCAGCCGGCCTCCCTGGCGTCCAGCCATGCCCGGATGATGGCGCGGTGCCGGTCCCGGCCGTAGCTCGGGAAGTGGCCGCCATGGACCACTTGGACGGGCAGGTCCAGAAGCCTCACCATGCTGCGGTAATAATCCGCGGCGTCGGAATGGTAGGTGTCTTCGATCAGCGGGCCGTCGTAGACGATGTCGCCGGAGAACAGGATGCCGGTCTGCTGCTCGAACAGCGCGATGCCGCCCGGCGAGTGGCCCGGCGTGTGGATGACCAGGAACCGCCGGTCGCCGAGGTCCACGGTGTCCCCGTCCTCCAGCAGGCGGGTGGCCGGGGCCGCCCTCACGGCATATTCCGTGGAGGTGTAGGGCGCCGGCGGCAGGGCAGTGAAGATGTCGTCCGTGACGTAGGGGTCGGCCAGGGTTGCCGCCCGGGTGGGGGCCGCCAGCAGGTCGGCCTCGGCGCGATGGACCAGGCGGTCGCCGAACTCGTGGTGGGCGCCGATATGGTCGAAATGGGTATGGCTGGTAACCGCCAGGCAGGGTTTCTCCGTGACCAGCGGAACCTGTTCGCGCAGGCTCACCACGCCCATGCCGCTGTCCACCAGCATGTCGCGGTCCCGGCCGCGCACATGCCAGATGTTGCAGCGGTAGAACGCCTTGATCCAGGGCTCCGAAATCAGCGTGACGTCATCCGCCAGGCGCTCGGTCCGGTACCATTCCTCAGGGGGCACCCTTGTTTTCATGGCGGCAGTATAGCGCCGGGGAGGGCCGGCCGCACCCGGTGTTGTTGACGCGCCTTCGCCCCGTGGGTGATGATTCCTTCCCCCGAACATTCATAAACATCACCAAAAGAGGAGACCATGAACAAAACCACCATCACTTCCCTGCTGTCGGCATCCCTGCTGCTCGGCGCCCACGCCGCGGCGGCCCAGGAGGAACTCAACGCCCTGGTCTGGTGCGATCATACCGATCCTGCATTCATCGAGCCGTTCGAGAAGGCCAACAACGTCAAGGTCAACCTGAAGACTACGAAGGCACCGGGACCGCGCTGTCCATCATCGAACAGTCACAGCCCGGCGACTGGGACGTCTTCGTGGTGGACGGCATCGACGTGCCCCGGGTGGTGGAGGCCGGCATCCTGGCCCCGCTGCCGGCAGAGGCGCTGCCCACGGCGGACCTGTTCCCCGCAATCGTCATGCCGGAGAACCACGTCATCGACGGCAAGACCTACGCCATCACCGAGAAATTCGGCTACAACACCATTTCCTACAACAAGAACAACGTCGACGTCGCCGATTTCCAGGACATCGCGGTGATGTGGAGCGAGAAATACAAGGGCCGGATCGCGCTCTATGATTACTACCTGCCGATGATCGGCCTGGTGGCCATCAGCCTCGGCATCGAGACCGCCAACATCCAGGAATCCGACCTGCCCGCCATCCGGGAGAAGCTGTTTGCCATGAAGGATGTCGCCAAGCAGGTGGGCGAGGTGGTTTCCAGCCAGACGGCCATTGCCACCGGCGAGGTGGATATCCTAGTGGGGGGCGGCGAGTGGGTGACCGCCGGGCTGACCGGCGAATTGCCGCATCTCGACTGGGTGATTCCCGAACAGGGCGCGGTCCGTTGGTCCCAGTCCGTGGGCGTCTTTGCGGATTCCGGGAAACCGGACCTGGCCCTCAAGCTCGTGCAGTACATCCTGAGCCCGGAAGGCCAGGCCCGCCTCGCGACGTCGTCCTGCTACTGGGCGATGCCCGCCAACAGCAGGGCAGCCGAGCACCTGTCCGACCAGCAGCGCGCCGCCCTGCGCTGGGATGACCAGGAGAAGTATCTTGCCAATGCCCAGCTCTACCCGGCCCCCGACGCGGAACTGGACGCCAGGATGCAGGACATCTGGACGGAGTTCCTGCAGCGCTGATTCGCGAACTTTCCGGTGACGGTGCCCGTCACCCGGAACGCCGGGGCCTCCCGCGGCTGGGCCTTCGTCGGCCCGGCCGTCCTGTGGACCCTGGCATTCTTCATCGTCCCGTTCGTGATGATGATCTGCTACAGCCTGTGGCAGCGGGCGGGCACGGGGCTGGTGCGGAGCTGGAACCTGGACAACTACACCGGGTTCCTCGACAAGCCCCACTTCGTGGCCGGGCTCCAGAATTCCCTGGAGATCACCGTCCTGGTGACGGTGGTCTCCATCATCCTGGCCTATCCCCTGGCCTGGATCATCGCCGAGCGGGTGCCCCGCCGTTGGCAGCGGCTCGCCCTGCTCCTCGCCATCCTGCCGTTCTGGACATCCTACGTGGTGCGCTCCTATGCCTGGCTCCTGGTGCTTTCCCGCGGCGGCTATCTCAACCAGTTCCTGATGGGCGCGGGGATCATCGACAGCCCCCTTGAGATCACCGCCACCCGGGCCGCCACGGTGACGGGTTTCGTGCATTTCTTCGTCATGCTGCTGACGCTGACGATCTACGCGAACCTGGTGCAGCTCTCGCCCAACTACCGCCGGGCGGCGATGGATCTCGGCGCAAGCCCGCTGCAGACCTTCTGGCACGTGATCCTGCCCCTGACCCTGCCCGGGGTGGTGGTGGGCGCGTTTCTCACCTTCGTGCTGTGCATCGGGGACTACATCACGCCGCAGATTCTCGGCGGCAACAACGAGCTGGTGCTGCCGCAGATCATCATGCTGCAGATCACGCGGCGGGCCGACTTCCCCACGGCGGCGGCGCTGTCCATCATTCTCATGGTGGTGATCACCCTGGTCTATCTGGCCGCGTCGCGCTGGCTGAAGATGGAGCGGGTCTGATGCGCCGCTGGCTCGACAACGCGGGCACCGGCAGCTACCTGCTGCTGCTCTATGGCTTCATCTACCTGCCGGTGATGACCTTGGTGCTGTTTTCGTTCCAGGAGGGGCGGTTCCCGATTCCGCCCTTCAACGGGCCCTCGCTGCGCTGGTACGAGGCCGTGGCCGCCGATGGCAAACTGACCTCGGCGCTGACGCACTCGCTGCTGGTGGCGCTTCTTTCCTCCGCCCTGGCCTGCGTTCTCGGGTTCCTGGCGGCCTACGGCTTCGCCCGCTTCCGGCTGCCCGGGGCCGGGCCCCTGAAGGTGATGATCACGGCCCCGCTGACGGTGAGCTACCTGATCATCGGCTTCGGCCTCCTGGTGACGCTCAACCTGGTCGGCGTGTCCCGCAGCCTGTGGACGGTCGGCATCGGGCACGTGGTGATCAACACGCCGCTCTGCTTCGCCATCATCTACGCATCCCTGGGCGAGCACCAGCGCAACATCGAACGCGCCGCCCAGGACTTGGGCGCGAGCGATCTCAGGGTAATGCTCTGGGTCACCGCGCCCATGCTGATGCCGTCCATCGTCGCCGCCTACTTTCTGTCGGTGACCTTTTCCTGGGATGAGTTCATCATTGCGTTCCTGCTGAGCCGGTTCGACGTTACCCTGCCGGTGGAGATCTGGAGTCTTCTGCGATCGGGCCTCAATCCCAAAACCAATGCCGTGGGAAGCGTCGTGTTTCTGGTCTCGGTGGTAATCGTGCTGCTGCTCGAATTCACCGTGTTCCGCCGGAGAGGATGGAATGACCGCCCGGGTTGAGCTTCGCGGCATCGGCCATCGGTTCGGCGAATTCGAGGCCCTGGCGGACATCGACCTCTTGGTGGATGCCGGCGATTACGCCGTGCTGCTCGGTCCGTCCGGCTGCGGCAAGACCACGCTTCTCATGATCCTGGCGGGCTTCATCCATCCCGTCCGGGGCGAGGTGCTGATCGGCGACAGGCCGTACAACGGCGTGCCGCCGGCCAGGCGGCCCACCACCACCATGTTCCAGGACTACGCCCTTTTTCCGCACATGACGGTGAGGTCCAACATCATGTTCGGACCGAAAATGCGGGGTGTTGCCCGCGGGGAGTCGGAACGGCGCGCCCTGGAGCTCCTCGAGATGGTCAATCTGCCCGGGGCCGCGGGAAAGAAGCCCCATGAGCTGTCCGGCGGCCAGCGCCAGCGGGTCGCCCTGGCCCGCGCTCTGGCGGTGGGACCGGACGTGCTGCTGCTGGATGAACCCCTGGGCGCTCTCGATCTCAACCTTCGCAAGCAGATGCAGCACGAGCTGAAGCAAATCCAGCGCGAGACCGGCACCACGTTCATCCATGTCACCCACGACCAGGAAGAGGCCATGGCCATCGCGGACAGGATCGTGGTGATGAACCACGGCCGCATCGAGGACCACGGCCCGCCGGACCGGGTCTACCTTCGCCCGGCGACCCTGTTCAGCGCCGGCTTCATGGGCGAACTGAACCGGGTCGAGGGCCGGGTCCTGGAGGCCGGCGGCGCGGAGCTCCGCCTCGAGGTCTGGGATCGTGAACTGACCCTGCCGTCCGCGACGACCATGAACCGGCCGCTGTCCCGGGACCAGCGCGTGGCCCTTTGTTTCCGCCCGGAACACTTCCGAGTGTCGGCGAAGGATCCCGTGGTGGACCTCGGCGGCGCCAGTGCGGGGGACGTGGCGTTCTTTGGCCCCCACCTGCGGGTGGTGCTGGTCCCGGATGCGGCGCCGGACCAGCCGCTGACGGCGCACTTTCCCCAGCTCGCCCGGCTTGCACCGGGCGCCCGGGCAGACCTGTGCGTCAATGCTGACGCCGTGGTAGTCCTGCCGCTGGAGTGAGCGCGGCGGGACGGGTATTCAGGCCGTCCGGTCCCGGAAGAGTTCGGCCAGCCTGTCCCCGGGGTCGTCGGCCCGCATGAAGGCCTCGCCGACCAGGAACGCGTGCACGCCGTTTGCGCGCATTATCGACACGTCCTCGGGGCGGTGAATCCCGCTTTCCGTGATCACGATGCGGTCCTGCGGTATGTCATCCAGCAATCCGAGCGTGGTGTCGAGGGAAGTTTCGAAGGTGCGCAGGTTCCGGTTGTTGATGCCCACCAGCCGGCACGGCAGCCGCAATGCCCGCACGAGTTCCGCATGGTCGTGCACCTCCACCAGCACGTCCAGCGACAACTCGAGGGCCAGCGCCGCCAAGTCCGACAGGGCGGCATCGTCCAGCGCCGCCACGATCAGCAGGATGGCGTCGGCACCGATCAGTCGGGCCTCGTACACCTGGTAGGGGTCGATGGTGAAGTCCTTGCGCAGTACCGGCAGGCCGCTGGCCTCGCGGGCCGCAAGGAGGTAGTCGTCGTGGCCCTGGAAGAAGTGCTCGTCGGTGAGCACCGACAGACAGGTGGCGCCGCCGCGGGCGTAGCTGCGCGCGATCCCGGCGGGATCGAAATCGGGCCGGATCACCCCCTTGCTGGGGGAGGCCTTCTTGACCTCCGCGATGACGCCCGGCCGGCCCCGGGCGAGCCTGTCCCCCAGGGCGTCGGCGAATCCCCGGGTCGGAGGGAGGCCGGCGGCGCACCGCCGCCTGAGGCCGGACAGGGGCGTTGTCCCGGCGCGCCCGGCCACTTCCCCGGCCTTGTGGGCCAGGATCCGTTCCAGGATGTCGCTCACGACTGGCTCCCCGGCGACTTCAGTTCGATTTCCACGAAAACGAATTCGAAGTCGTTGATGTTGACGACGTTGTGCTCTACGCCCATCGGCCGCGCATAGGAAACTCCCGCGGTCAGGTCGGTGGTCACGTCGCCGTCGCCGGTCTCCGCCAGCAGCCTGCCCGTCGTCATCGGCACAACGATGTAGTCGAGGCCGTGCCGGTGCCAGCCGGTCTCGGCGCCCGGGGCAAAACGCCACTGCGTGACAATCACCCGGTCATTGTCGATCTGGACACTTGGCACGGCGCGGGGCCTGGTTTCTCCGGTGGTCATGCCGGGCTCCCCTCGAGAAAGTTCTCGAGCAGCTGGTGTCCGCAAGGCGTCTCGATGGACTCCGGGTGAAACTGCACGCCGGTCACCGGCAATTCCCGGTGCCGCACGCCCATGATCTCGCCGTCGTCGGTGCGGGCGGTGACCTCCAGGCAGTCCGGCACCGAGTCCGGCGCGATGACCAGGGAATGGTAACGCGTGGCCTGGAACGGAACCGGGAGATCACGGAATACACCCCGGCCGTCGTGTTGGATCATGGAGGTCTTGCCGTGCATCAGCGTCCGCGCGTGCACGATCCGCCCGCCGAACGCCTGGCCGATGCTCTGGTGGCCGAGACAGACGCCGAGGATCGGGATTTTCCCCGCGAACCGTTCGATGGCCGCCACGGAGATTCCGGCCTCGTTGGGCGTGCAGGGGCCGGGGGAGATCACGAGATAGTCCGGCTGCATCTCCGCCACCTCGTCCAGCGTCACCCTGTCGTTCCGGAAAACCCTGACATCCTGCCCGAGCTCGCCGAAGTACTGCACCAGGTTGTACGTGAAGGAGTCGTAGTTGTCGATCATCAGCAGCATGTCAGCGCCCTCCTGCCCCGAACGGACCGTGCAGGCCGCCGTTCACCATGTCCACCGCCCGGAACACCACCCGGGCCTTGTTCATGGTTTCCTCCCATTCCTTCTCCGCCACCGAGTCGGCGACGATACCCGCGCCAGCCTGGATGTAGACCCGGCCGTCCTTGATCAGCGCGGTGCGGATGGCGATGGCCGTATCCATGTTGCCGTTCCAGCCGATATAGCCGATGGCGCCCGAATAGATGCCGCGCTTGTCCGGCTCCAGCTCCTCGATGATCTCCAGCGCACGCACCTTGGGCGCACCGGACAGCGTGCCCGCGGGGAAGGTGGCTTTCAGCACGTCGATGGCGTCGAGTTCCGGGGTGATCTGCCCCGTCACGTTGGAGACGATGTGCATGACGTGGGAATAGCGCTCGATGATCATCTTGTCGGTGAGCGTCACCGAGCCGATCTCGGAGACCCGCCCGACGTCGTTGCGGCCTAGGTCGATCAGCATCAGGTGCTCCGCCAGTTCCTTGGGATCCGCCAGGAGTTCTTCGGCCAAGGCCTCGTCCTCCTCCGGCGTGGCCCCGCGCCCGCGGGTTCCCGCGATGGGTCGTACCGTGACCTCGCCCTGTTCCAGGCGCACCAGGATTTCGGGCGACGAACTGGCGATCTGGAAGTCGCCCAGGTCGACGAAGAACATGTAGGGCGACGGGTTGAGCGTTCTCATGGCGCGGTAGAGCTCCAGGGGCCTTGCGTGGTAGGGCATGGACATGCGCTGGGACAGCACCACCTGGAAGATGTCGCCGTCGCGGATGTAGCGGCGGCACTTCTCCACCGCCTGCTCGAAATCCGCGCGCGGCAGGGAGGACTCGGCACCCGCCTCCCCGGGACCGTCGGCAAAGGCGTCCTTCGGCTGGGAGGAAAGCGGCCGGTGCAGCGCCGCAGCCAGGTCATCGAGCCGGTCTACTGCGCGGTCGTAGGCATCCTGTTCGCCCGGGTCGGCCAGAACGATGATCTGCAGCCGGCCGGACAGGTTGTCGAACACCACCACCTCCTCGGACACCATGAGCAGGATGTCCGGCGCCCCGACCGGCTCCGGGGCCCCCTGCTTTCCCAGGTGGGGCTCGATGTAGTGCACCGTGCCGTAGCCGAAATAGCCCACCAGGCCGCCGGTGAAGCGGGGCAGGCCGTCCACGTCCGGGACCTTGAACCGTTGCTGGAAGGCGCGGATGGCCTCCAGCGGGTCGTCCACCTCGTGGTCTTCGACCACCCGCTGGTCATGGTGGACGCGGACCCGGAACCCGGAGATTTCGATGCGGTTGCGGCAGGGCAGGCCGATCATGGAGTAGCGGCCCCACTTTTCACCGCCCTGGACGGACTCCAGCAGGTAGCTGTAGGGGCCGGCGCCCAGTTTCAGGTAGGTGGAAAGCGGGGTTTCCAGGTCAGCCAGCAGATCGCGGGCAAGGGGGACGCGGTTGAAGCCGCGGGCGGCGTAGGCGTCGAATTCAGGTTTTGTCAGCATGTTCAATCATCACGGTCAGGAATGGCGGCCGCATGGCCGGGCAGGGCAAAGCGTCAGCTACGCCAGCCTCGCCAGGGCCACGCCCATTGGGTTCCGGATGTGATGACTGTTGGCATGCGGTAAACCGCGTGAAAGAATCGGGTTCGCTGGCGGATTGTACCCGGATGCGGCACAAAGTCCAGCGGCCAGGGCGGGACGGCGTTGCCGGGAAAGGGGAGCCTGCCGTCGTTAGGGACGGTTGCGTACCCCCGCCACTAAAATTCCCATCCGCGCCTTGAGCCACAATGCACGGGCGACTTCGAAGGCCATCAGGCGAGGCGCATCAGAAGTTGTCGAGATGACCGTGATTGCGATCCTCCCGGATCAGCAGTTCAGCCGGCGTGTGCTTGCGTCCTTCGGTCAGGGGGCGTAGCCGTTTCATGGTCTCCCCGAACGCGGCTCGCTTCGCCGCCATGTCGTCGTCGGCGGCGCATTCCAGGATGTGGCGGACCTCGTCATTCAGGGAACGGTTGTTCAGCGTGGCGCGCCGCTTGAGACGGTTCACCACGTCTTCATCAAGCCGCCGCACATTGATCGTCACCATTGGCCCGCCTCCAACATTAATGGTATGACCCGCCTCACCCTCGGGGGGTAGCAAACTGCAACCAACTCCGATCGACGATGAGCCATACAGCAACACCACCGGCATCCCGCACACGCCTGTCAGGCGGGACCGCGGAACGGAATGCAGCCGGATCGCGGAGGCGCGCGATGCCGGGACAGCGCAGCCCGTCGGGTTGCCGGTCTGCAAGCAAAGCGGTGATCAGGGGGTATCCTTCCAGGGGCGGTTTTCTCTTCACCCCGAAACCCGCTACAGTGAGCGCTCCGTTGCGTTGTGGCGCCGGGGGACGGGTGATCCGGAAGAGAAGAGAGGCCATGGTCCATCCCTGTCGGATACGGCTTCTGGGAGCCCCAATGATCTGTACATCATTCACACACTCGAGGAATGAACCATGACCAAGACGAAACATACCACGAAACCCCGATCCGTTCCCGCCTTCATTGGCATCGACCTGGCGAAGAACTCGGTCCATGTCCACGGCGTCGACGCATCGGGCCGCAGCTGCGTTGACCGGAAGCTGAAGCCGGCGAAGCTGAAGGAATACCTGGCCAACCTGGCACCCTGCGTGGTGGGCATGGAGGCCTGCGGCCGGGCCCACCAGTGGGGCCGGGACGTTCTGGCCATGGGGCATGAGGCGAAGCTCATGGCCCCTCAGTTCGTCAAGCCTTACGTCAAGACCAACAAGAACGACCGGGCGGACGCCGCGGCGATCTGCGAGGCGGTCCAGCGCCCGAACATGCGCTTCGTGGGGATCAAGAGCGCGGACCGTCAGGCGCAGCAGGCCATCCACCGGGTCCGGTCCCGGGCGGTTGGCAACCGGACGGCCCACGCGAACGCGGTCCGCGGCCTGCTGGCCGAATTCGGCATCGAGATTCCCCTGGGCATCTGGAAGGTCCGGCCGGCGGTGGCGGAGATCCTGGGGAACGGCGGTACTTCTGACATCACCCTGCCTCCCCGGTTTCTGGACGTGCTGGCCGAGCTGTACGACGAGTTGGTGCACATGGACGGGCGGGTGGAGAAATACAACCGGATGATCGAGGAGATTGCCCAGTCGGACGAGCAGGCACAACTGCTGATGACGATCCCCGGAGTGGGTCCGATGACGGCCACTGCGCTGCTGTCCACCATGGGCGACCCAGGTATGTTCCGGAACGGTCGGGAATGCGCGGCCTGGCTCGGCCTGGTGCCGGGGCAGCGTTCGACCGGCGGCAAGGACCGGCTGCTGGGGATATCGAAACGGGGCGACCGGTATCTGCGCTGCCTGGTGGTCCATGGGGCGCGGACGATGGTCAATCAGCTTTCCCGGAAGGAGAAGACGGATCGTCGAAGCCAGTGGCTGAAGGGTTTGCTGGAGCGGCGTCACCGGAACGTGGCGACGGTGGCGCTGGCGAACCGGATGGTGCGGACCGCGTGGGCGGTGCTGACGTCCGGCATGCCGTACGAAGAGAATCATGTGCCTGCCTGAGGGCAGGCCAGTGGAGGATCGGGAACCTGGTTCCGGATTCCAAATATCAACCTGACATTAGAGTAGAACAGTTACCCACCAGGGTTGCTTGAGAGCAATTGATCGTGATGGCAGAAAAGGCAAATCGCCGGCGTGAGAACCTGTGTTTTCCAAAGACCCGATCCATAGAGCACCTGACGGTGTACTGTGTAGAGGTCGCTAGATTGATAAGGACACGCCGGCGCGCATTCCATCAGGGCCAGGGGCATAGAGATCCCCATCGAAAGGTCGGATATATGGCAGCAGCCCGTCACTTCCGGATCGACGATTGTTCTTGCATACCGGGGCGGGTCATATATGGATAGCAGATTGTTATCACATCTCCTTGCAGCGCGCCAGATCCGCCGTGCCGAATCAAGGATTGCGGCGGATAGGACTGGAACTTCGATCGAATGTCGGTCTCGGCGGTGGCGGGCCCGGGATTCAGACCGCGGAGGTAAGCCTCCGGTCGCTGCCTGCGGATGCTGGCGCAAGATGTTCGGCAAGTTCCCGGAAGTCATCGAGCAGGCGATCCGGACTGCCCGTTCGCAGGTCCACCCCCTGGTTGTAGCCGTAGGTCAGGCAGATCACCCGCATGCCCGCGGCCCGCGCGGCCTGGATATCGTTCATGGAGTCTCCGATCATGACGCATTCCGATGCGGCGCTGCCAAGGGTCTCGGCGGCGTGCAGCAACTGGCCCGGGTCCGGCTTGCGCACCCCAATGGTGTCGCCGCCCACCCAGGCCGACAGGTGGCGGGACAGGCCCGAAACCTCCAGGAGCAGGCCGGTGTGACGGTCGGGCTTGTTGGTCACACAGGCGAGGGTGAAGCCCTCCGCGCAAAGGCGCGCCATGGTCTCCTCCACACCGGGGTAGAACCGGCTCCGCTCAAAGATGTGTTCGGCGTAGAGATCGAAGAAGAGCGGCAGCGCCCGCGCCTGCAACGCGGGGTCCGGCTCTCCGTCCCATTCCCCGGTGATGGTGCGCTTGATTAGCCTGTCCGAACCGTTACCGGTCCATATGCGCAGATCCTCCTCCGGCCTTTCCGCAAGGCCGAGGGCGCGCATGGTGCGATTGGCGGCGCCGGCGATATCCGGCACCGTGTCCATCAGGGTGCCGTCGAGGTCGAACAGCAGCGTGCGGGCTGTCAGTGGTTGCATCTGGAGGGGAGGGAATCAGATCGTTGCCAGCTGGTCCCGCATGGCGGCGACCACGGCATCGTACCGGTTGGGGTCCTCGGACCTTCCTGCGCCGAAAATGGCGCTGCCCGCGACAAAGGTGTCGGCACCGGCCCGGGCGATCTCGGCGATGTTGTCCACCTTCACCCCGCCGTCGACTTCCAGGCGGATGTCACGGCCGCTCGCTTCGATCAGGCTCCGTGCCTTCTTCAGCTTGTCCAGCGTGGCGGGGATGAACGACTGGCCGCCGAAACCGGGGTTGACCGACATGAGCAGGATCATGTCCACCTTGTCCATCACGTATTCCAGCGCATCCAGCGGCGTGGCGGGATTGAACACCAGGCCCGGACGGCAGTTCTCGGAACGGATCAGCTGGAGGGACCGGTCGACATGTTCGGACGCCTCCGGGTGGAAGGTGATGTAGGTTGCGCCGGCGGCGGCGAAATCCGGAATGATCCGGTCCACCGGCTTGACCATGAGATGCACGTCGATGGGGGCGGTGACGCCGTGTCCGCGCAGGGCCTCGCAGATTAGCGGGCCGACGGTGAGATTCGGGACGTAGTGGTTGTCCATGACGTCGAAATGCACCATGTCCGCGCCTGCGGCGAGGACGTTGTCGACCTCCTCGCCCAGCCGGGCGAAATCCGCGGAGAGTATGGAGGGGGCGATCAGCTGGTCGGGCATTGCACTGGCACGCATCGTGTCCGTCGACGGGGGGATTATGGCGACGGGCACCGGTCAAGTCCACGCATTTGCGAAAGGAATCCCTTATGGCTCCCCAAAGCACTCCTCCCGGTCCCGGCCCGGCCCGGGTCTTCAGTCCTCCCCGCGGGACCCCAGGAGCATCGGGCCGTAGAAGATCACGAAGGCGGCGAAGGCGGCCGCCCACGCAAGGGAGGAGAACACGAGAAGCGGGAATGCCGATTCCGGCAGCAGGGCCGCGGCGAGCCGGGCGATGGCCGAAAGGAGCACGAGCAGGTAGATGAACTGCGTGGAGGCGGGCGCGGTCAGGGGACGTCCGGAATGCCCCCTGCTTGCACGGGTCATGACAGCGAGGGTCATCACGCCGATCGCCCCGGTGGTCCAGGCATGCAGCGACCCGGAGACGGGAACGGCGTAGGGCCACAGGATGGCGCCCCCGACGGCGGCGAAGCCCAGCGGCACGAAGGCATAGCCGACATGCAGGATCAGAACGAGGGGTTCGCGGAAGGTGCGGTGGCCCGACCAGCGCGCAAGACGGACGGCCTGGATGAGCGCGGCCAGGAGGAGCGCCCAGCCCGTGAGCCACCACCACGGGAAGACGGTCCAGATCGCCAGGGCGGACACGGCGACACCGAGCGCGAGCCGGTCGAATGCATTGAAGGGCGCCGGAAGCGCACTGGCGCCCTGGGCTGTAAGCCAGTTCCGGGTGAAGCCGGGAATGATCCGGCCGCCGATCAGCATGATCAGGATGATGAGAACCGAAACCGCCGCCCTGGTGGCATGGAACGGATAGCCGCTTAGGACAATCTCGAGATGAAAGGCGATATTGGTCAGGCAATAGAGGAGCACGATCACTGCCACGGTGAGATTGCGGCGGTTCCGCCCGGCGACAATCTCCCGGAAGACGACGGCGGAAATTCCGAGAAGGAAGAGGCTGTCGACGATGGCCGCGGCAACAAGCCCGACCATGCCCGCGAGCAGGACCGCCACCCGGCCCGATAGCCAGACGGCGAACAGGACAAATAACACCGGGCCGCCGACCGGCGGGCGCCCGGTCCAGTTCGGTATGGCGGTCAGCAGGAAGCCGGCCACGATCGCCGATCCGTACCCGAAAAGGAGTTCATGGGAATGCCATACGACGACGCCGTAGGGGGTGTCGAACGTGATGTGCCCGGTCAGCAGGGCGGCCCAGAACAGCATTGTGGCTGCGGCCCAGAGGGCGCCGCCAAGAAAGAACGGACGGAAACCGTGGCTGAAAAGGACGTATCGCATGCGGGGAACCTGCTTCAGGTCACCAGGAGAGCCAGGCCAGCGGGTCGACCCCGATCAGCCATTCGTGACCCTTAAGGAGGAACCACAGGTAGGCGGCGATCCCCGCGATGGCATGATGGAGGAACGGGCCGTTCACACGGAGCCCGGACCTTCCCGAGAGGACGGCGGCAAAGGGGAAGACGGAAGTGGTTCGTGACATTTCCCGCCACTGCAGGTCGCCGAGCCGTTGCCGGGCACGCCGGTCGAGCATGGGAATGCCCGCCGCGGCAAGGGCGGTCATCCCACCGAACAGGATGAGCGAGACGGCATCGCCATTGGGCGGAACATGCGCCCCGGCCCAGATCAGGAAGCCCCAGATCACGGGGTGGCGGGTGATCCGGACAATCGGGGGAAGAGGGACGTCCGGGTCGCGGCGGCGAAAAGAAATGGAAAGCGGGTTGGCTTCGGCGAAGCCGGCGACGAGGAACCAGAACGCCAGCGGCATCGCGGCGACGGGCACTATCCACTGCCAGCCCGCCGGTGCCCAGAGCAGAATGAGCGGGGCCCTGACAGCGGCGGAAATGACCCAGGCAAGGAGGACAAGGGAGGCGAGGGAGTAGACGGTCAGGTACAGGCGCCGGCCGAGGACGGAGACCAGGCGCCGGCGCACCGGAGGAGCCGGCGGCACGGCATGGGCCACGACAAAGAGGGTAATCGCCAGGAGGAATTCTGTCATGATGAAGTTGCAGCATGCCGGCCATGCAAGGCCCATGGCCCGGCAGACAGAGGAGAAAATACATCATTTGCCCGGCGCAAGGGAGAGGGTGCGCCCGCAAGCGGAAGCGGAACAGCGGAAGATCTACTTGACCACCAGGAACAGGGCCCGTCCGTCACGCAGCAGCCGCATCAGGAGCACGCCGTCCGACCGCTCGACGATATTCGACAGGTCGTCCACCGACTCGATCCGCCGCCGGTTGACCGAATAGATCACGTCGCCCGGGACGATGCCCGTGCGGGCCGCGGGACTGCCGGGCTCGATGCCGGTGACCCGGATGGCCTTCTCGCCGTCCTCGGAAGTCACCCCCTCGAAGGATGCGCCGGCAAAACGGCTGCCTTCCGGGGCCTTGCCCTGGACATTCGCGACCTTCCTCGGATCGTGGATGGTGACTTCCCGCTCGATCAGCCGGCCGCCCCGGTAGAAGGCCACGGTGCCCTTGTCACCCGTGCGCAGCAGTCCCACGGCGTTTCGGAGATCGGCGCTGTCGTGGATCTCGGCGTTGTTGAAGCCGACGATGACATCACCCGACCGCATGCCGATTTCCTCCGCCGCGGATCCGGGAACCACCTGGGAGACCACGGCGCCGCGCCTGCCCGGGATGCCGAAGGCTTCCGCCAGCCGGGGCGTGAGATCCTGCATGGCCACACCGAGGATGCCGCGCTGCACGTCGCCGTGCTCAAGAATCTGGGCCATCAGCGCGCCGGCCATGTCGACGGGTATGGAAAGGCCGATGCCGATGCTCCCGCCACCGCGGGACAGGATCGCGGTGTTGATGCCGACCAGTTCCCCGCGGAGATTCACCAGCGCGCCCCCGGAGTTGCCAGGGTTGATGGAGGCGTCGGTCTGGATGAAATCCTCGTAGCCCTCGATCCCGAGGCCGCTGCGGCCGAGGGCGCTGACGATGCCGGAAGTCACGGTCTGGCTGAGCCCGAACGGGCTGCCGATGGCCACCACGAAATCGCCCACGCGAAGTTCCGCGGACCTGCCGATGGCAATGGCCTGCAGGTTGTCTCCCCGCACTTGGATGACTGCGACGTCGCTGTCCTCATCGGAGCCCACCAGGGTTGCTTCCATGGACCGGCCGTCGTTGGTGGTGACGGTGATCTCGTCGGCCCGGTCGATGACATGGTGGTTCGTGAGAATGTAGCCGTTGGCGGCATCGACGATGACCCCGGAACCGAGGCTGCTGCCCTCCCGTTCGCGCGGGCCGAGGAACCGGCGGAAGAACGGATCCTGCATCAAGGGGTGATCCGTGGCCCGGATCCGGGTAGTGGTGGAGATGTTCACCACCGCCGGGAGGACATTTTCCAGCATCGGCGCCAGACTGGGCAGGGGCTCGCCATCCACCCGGGCGGGCAACAGGGCGTGGGCGGGGCCGGTCAGCCCGAGGAGGAAAAGAAGGCCGGCACCGAGAAGGGCGCGCGGGACTCTGGACAGCATGGTTCCGTTCTGCAGGGATGATTTACCCAATAAATCGGCACAAATTCGGGAAGTTAAACCCCCTTGTCGGAGATCGCCCATTCGGGACGGCCGGCCAGAATTGCCGGCCTCCTTCCTCCATGATCTTTCGAGACTGTGCTGCCCGGATCAAACCGGTGAGTCCATGCTCATCTGGTTCAGAAGCTTGAGGGACTATACAGACGACGCGACAGTGACGCCCTGCCGCCTTGGAGGACACGATCAAGGAGACTGTTACATTCTCCTGCCAGTGAATCCGTTCACTGCGGACAACATGCCCCGGAATCCCCCCTGTTGCTGTCGTCGGTAGCAGTGCACTGGGCGGCGGGCAAGGAGTGGTGGGCCATGGCGTATCATGATGTGTGGCCGCCTGGAAGAGGATTTTCAGAGTCGGTCATGTCGTGTCGTACCAGTCTACGCTCTGAGCGAGCCGAGCGATTATGGGTTCTGCCTGGGCAAGCGCCGGGCCGGGGTCCGAACGGGACTCGCCATGCAGCAGATCGGCGATGCACGCCCCAAGCACTTCCATATCAGAGGGCGCAAGGCCGCGTGTCGTCACGGCCGAGACGCCCAGTCGCAACCCGGTCCATTTCGAAGGGCTTCGGGCGTCGAACGGGACCGGGTTCTTGTTGGATGTGATGCCGGCCTTGGCCAGCACAGTCTCAGCCTGTTGGCCGAGAAGGCCCACCGATGCGAGATCGAGCAGCACCATGTGGGTGTCGGTGCCGCCGCCAACGATCCCGATGCCGCGGTCCGCAAGCGTGGCGGCGAGCACGCGCGCGTTTTGCACGACTCGCTGCCCATAGACTCTGAACTCCGGGCGAAGGGCCTCGCCCAGGCACACTGCCTTGGCGGCGAGAACGTTGGGGTGAAGGCTTCCCTGGACACCAGGGAAGACCGCGGATTGAAGGCGTTTTGCGAATTCGTCTGATTGCGCGAGGATGACGCCGCCCCGGGGCCCGCGCAAGGTTTTGGTCGTGGTGCAGGTAACGATGTCGGCATGAGGCAGGGGCGAGGGGTGTGCGTCGGCAGCGACGAGCCCGGCGATGTGGGCCATGTCCACCAGGAACCGAGCTTCGACGGCTTCCGCGATCCGGGCCATGCGTTCGAAGTCGATGACACGCGGATAAGCCGACCCGCCGGCGATCAACAGCGCCGGACGCACCTCGCGGGCCCGGGTCTCGATCGCGTCGTAATCCAGCAGACCGCTCGCACGGTCCACACCATAGTGATGGGAGTCGAACCAGCGACCCGAGAGGTTTGCTCCAGCACCATGGCTGAGGTGTCCGCCAGCTGCCAGATCCAGACTCAGGATCCGGTCCCCGGGGCGTAGCAGCACGAAGAACACGGCCTGATTGGCCTGTGTGCCCGAGTGCGGCTGGACATTGGCATAGGCCGCACCGAAGAGTTCCTTCGTGCGCTCGATGGCGAGGCGTTCCACGACGTCAACATACTCACCGCCGCCGTGGAAGCGGTTTGCGGGATAACCTTCCAGCGTCTTGTTTCCGATCTCATGCCCGAGTGCCTCGAGCACCGCACGGCTCATGATGTTTTCCGAGGCGATGAGCTCAATCTGCGCGTATTGGCGGTCCGCCTCACTGTCGAGCGCCGCACGAACCGGCGGATCGACCTCGGCCAGAGAGCGCGACAGATGGCTCGGGGGGGCGTTGTCAGGGCGCATCATCGTTCTCACCCAAACTCGAGCAGCGCCCGTGGCATGAAAAGCCCCAGACCGGGCACATTGGACACGGGCAAGACCACCGGAAGGTATATGAAAGTGTGTTCCATCGATGGGTAATTGTCTGCTGTTGAATTAGGGAATGGAATTCTAACAGATTGATTTTACAGAGACTTTACTTGCACTGGAATTTCGCTACAGTGATTTCGGGTTTCAATGGTCGCCACCTCCCGTGAGCGGTACAAGGAGGTGTCGAGGTCGACCTTGCCCCAGCGGGCGATTTCGAACCAGGCACATGGCCGATCATCGAGGGCACGAGGTCATGGCGCCGCACAAGCAAGCGGTGTGCCTGGCGCCATGGTGTATGGGTTGCTGCGGACTGCGGAGCGAGGTCACGCCGTTCACCCTGGCGGGGTTGACGCACCCGGGCAGGGTTCCCGCCTATGTTACGAGAGAGCCGGCAGCTGACAGGACCGTTTCGGCAAACTGGGCCGGAGAGGGAACAATGGTCACATTGTTCTCCTTCAGCATTTCGACCTTCTCCCGGGCGCTCTCGCCGGCGGTGTTGACGATCGCCCCGGCGTGCCCCATGCGCCTGCCTTTCGGGGCCGTCAGGCCGGCGATATAGCCGATCACGGGCTTGGACATGTTTTCCCGGCAGAACTTCGCCGCCTCGATCTCCTGGGGTCCGCCGATTTCCCCGATCATGAGCACCACCCTGGTTTCGTTGTCCTGCTCGAACCGTTCGAGGTGATCCCTGAAGGAGCTGCCGTTGATCGGATCGCCGCCGATTCCGACCGAGGTGGACACCCCGGCCCCCACCTGCTTGAGTTGATACGCCGCCTCGTATCCGAGGGTGCCTGAACGGCTGACGATGCCGATGCTGCCCGCCTTGTAGATGTGTCCCGGCATGATCCCCAGCATGGACTTTCCGGGACTGATGACACCTGCACAGTTCGGACCGATCAGCAGCATGCGACGTTCCTTCTTGACCCGCCTCATGTAACGCTTGACCCGCAGCATGTCCTGGGCCGGTATCCCGTCCGTGATGGCAACACAGAGTTGAATCCCGCCATCCACCGCCTCCATGATGCTGTCGGCCGCGAACGCGGGCGGCACGAAGATGATGCTTGCTTCGGCGCCGGTTTCCGATACCGCATCATGAACCGAGTTGAATACGGGCCGCTCAAGGTGCCTTGTGCCCCCTTTCCCGGGGGTCACGCCGCCCACGATGTTCGACCCGTAATCAATCATTTCGGTGCTGTGGAAAGTGGCGATCTTCCCGGTGAATCCCTGGACCAGTATGGGCGTGTCCCGATTGATCAGTATCGCCATCAGCCTTTCTCCGAAATGGATTCGACCGCCGCCTTGACTGCGCCGTCGAGGGTGTCGGTTGAATGGATCTGAAGGCCCGATTCACGAATCATCCGCAGACCTTCGTCCATGTTGGTGCCCGACAGGCGGACCACCACCGGAATCCCGGGCTCGAATCGTCTTACCGCCTCGATCACGCCTTCCGCGACCCAGTCGCAACGATTGATTCCGGCAAAGATGTTGACCAGGATTGCCTTCACCTTCGGGTCGGACAGAACCAGCCGGAATGCCTTTGCCACCCGGCTGGGTGAAGCCCCGCCGCCGATATCCATGAAATTTGCGGGCTCGCCTCCCCGGAGCTTGATGATGTCCATGGTGGCCATGGCCAGCCCAGCGCCGTTGACGATACAGCCGATATTGCCTTCAAGCCCCACGTAGCTCAGTCCCCGGTCGGCCGCCTCCATCTCGTTCGGATCCTCCTGCGACTTGTCCCGGAACTCGGAAATCATCGAGTGGCGGAACAGGGCGTTGTCATCGAATGTCATCTTGGCATCCAGGGCCAGGACCCCGCCTTCGGCGGTGACCGCCAGGGGATTGATTTCCAGCATGGTCGCATCCAGGTCGCGAAATGCCCGGTAGGCGCGCAGAAAGATGTTTGCCGCCTGGCCGGTATCCTGTGCGTCGAACCCGATCTGGTAGGCCAGGCGCTTGGCCTGGAACATCTGCATTCCGACCGCGGGTTCGATTTCGGTCCGGATGATGGCATCCGGCCGGCTCTCCGCCAGTTCCTCGATGTCCATGCCGCCTTCCGCGGAACCGACGGCGACGATGCATTCGCGGCTCCGGTCCAGAACGAGGCCGAAATATTTCTCGCTCAGGATGTTGAATGCCGGCTCCACGTACAGCCGGTAAATCGGCTTCCCGGCCGGTCCCGTCTGGGCGGTGACCAGCCTTCGCCCGAGCAGCGATTCGGACGCATCCCAGATCTCGTGGCTGTCATCGCACACCTTGATCCCGCCGGCCTTGCCCCGGCCGCCGGAATAGATCTGCGCCTTGACAACCCACCGGCTGCCCCCCAGCTCGCTGGCGCGGTACACCGCCTGTTCCGGACTGTAGGCCAGTCCGCCCTGAGGAATGCTCACGCCGAATTCGCCCAGCAGCTGCTTGGCCTGGTATTCATGTATTTCCATTTTCGTATCCCCCCTCAGCCGGATGTCCCGGGCGCGCGCGCGTCAATGGCCATGCCCTGTTCCACGATGTTCCGCGCCATTCTGGCCGATGCCGCGTCAATCAGTTTTCCGTCCAGGGATGCCGCGCCCTTGCCGGCCTTTTCCGCTTCTTCCAGGGCTTCCAGGATCCCCCGCGCCCGCTCGACCTCGGCCTCGGGTGGGGACATGACCCGGTTGGCCAGTTCAATCTGCGAGGGATGGATCGCCCATTTTCCCTCGTAACCCATCGCGGCGACGCGTTTCGCCGCGGCGATGAATCCGTCCGGGTCGTTGAAATCCCCGTAGGGCCCGTCGATCGCCCTCAGGCCGTAGGACCTGCACGCAACCAGCATGCGTTGCAGGCTGGCATGCCACTGGTCTCCCGGATAGTCCGGGTTCAGCCCCCCGATGACGACGGTTCTGGCACGGCAGCTTGCCGCATAGTCCGCCACCCCGAAATGCAGTGCCTCAAGCCGGGACCCCGCCCGGCACGCGGACCGTGCGATCGATTCGACGTTGGCCATGCCGAGCGACGTCTCGATCAGGCATTCCAGTCCGATCCGGCGTGATGCGCCCCGGGCCTGTTCGATCTGGGATACCAGGCAGTCCACGACATAGATGTCCTCCGGAACCCCGACCTTGGGAATCAGGATCGTGTCAAGCCGATCCCCGGCCTGCTCGACGATATCGACGACATCACGGTACATGTAATGGGTGTCAAGACCGTTGATCCGAACCGAAACCGTCTTGCCCTTCGCCTTCCAGTCAATGTCGTTCAGGGCGCCTATGATGTTGGTTCTTGCCTTCTCCTTGTCCGGCGGGGCCACGGCATCTTCGCAGTCCAGGAAAACATAATCGGCGTCGCTGTTGGCGGCTTTCTCGAACATCTCCGGACTCGAACCGGGAACGGCAAGTTCGCTGCGCTGCAGGCGGACGGTCAGGGGGGGAATCTCGAAGAAACTCATCTGGGACCTCTCCCTCGTGTGCAACAGTGGGAAACCTGCGGATATCGCAGAAAACACGGAAAAACGATAATTCCGAATGTTTATGCAACGTATCAATAAGATTGATCATCGCCAAGGAGCGGCATCCTTTCCTTGCGGCCATCCCTTGAGTGAACGTACGGCAGGCCCCAATACCGCCGCGGATTCGTTGTTGACAGTGCCCGGACCGCCTGTGATCAGCCCCACCACATGCTGACGAAGCGGCCTACGGCCTGGCCGATCAGGTCCAGCCGGGCAATCTGCTGGATCCTGGGAGCCAGCAGGTCGAACCGGGATTCGTCGATGAGGATGGGCCAGAGCATGCAGGTGTCCACCAGGCTGATGATCATGATGTCCCGCGGGTCGGGGATCTCATCGTTCATCAGTTCCCCGGCGATGCGCCGCCTGACGTCACGATACGGGGTGCCGTCCGCGGCCACTAGATGACTGCCACCCATCACCAGCAGCCTGCCGAAACGGTCCCGCGACACGATTCCCCGTTCCACCAGACGGTCGTCGATCCGCGCGCGCACGGCCTCGTGATCGCGCGTGAACACATTCACCCAGTGGTCGACCGGGCGCCGTTCCTCGTCTCCCCTGATCCGGCCCAGCGCATGATCCAGCGCGGGTTCCCCGGCCGGTTCCGGGTTCACGAGAAAGAGATGCTCGAGATCGGTGTCGATACGGTCGGCCAGGGCAAGGTCCATCAGCACGGCGCCGCTGATGGCGGCCCGGATGCGATGGCCCGGCAGCGCCACGCTCAACCAGCCGGTCTCATCGTCGAGCATCAGCAGCAGGATTTCCTCGCTGATCGTCAGCATGTCAGCGGCAGGGTCATGGCCTGGGTGATTGACGGAACAAGGGCTGAATGGCAGGACACGGGTCCGGGGATGCCGGCAGGGCAGTCGCGGTCACGCGGTCCGGTGCGGTCAGGGGCCGGTCAGGGGCCGAACTGGCGGATGATTGCCAGGCGCACGATGCCGAGGTCGTTCTCGATATCGTACGGGCATGGCCTGCGGGGCCCGCCCGGTCCGCAGCGGCCGTCGCCGGAGTGGTTCACTTGATGGCTGCTCCGGCCGAAATCCAGGTATGAACCCTCAAGACGCAGCAGCCAGTTGCCGGCCAGCGGGGCTTCGACGCCGATGCCGAAGACCCAGCCGGCCTCCACCGAGCTGTCCCGGAAGGAGTCATCCGGGTCGACCCGTGTCGGCATGTCGGGTCCGAAGTCGATGTCGGTCACCGAGCTTTCGATCCCGGCAAGCGCGAGCCCGCCGCCGGCAAAAACCGTCGCCGGCCCTGCGGGATGCTCGATGCCGATGCGCGCGGTGGCGATCCAACGGAACTCGGACCTCACGGTCTCGTCCAGGCCCTCGGGATCGAGCTGGTTCGAGGTGGCCGTCCCGCCGCCGGACATGCCGTCGACCTCGATCCTGAGAGGCATCCCGCCCCCCCGGAGCTTCCAGCCGGCCAGCACGCCGCCGGCGAATCCGGACCGGTCGTATTCCACCGACCAGCCGGGATTTCCCCAGTTCGCGAAACCCTCCACGTCGATGACCCGGTGGTCCGCCTGGCGGCTTCCCGCGAACACGCCCGCGTAGGGTTCCCCCCACCGAAGGGCGGCGCCTTCATTGCCAGCCCGGGCGGTGCCAGCGTGCGAGAGAAGCAGCAGGGCGGACATCACGAGGCCCGCGCACCACGACCGGGCAGCATCCCTGCGGGGTGGATAAATCTTCTGCATGTTCGGATAATCCGGAATTCAGTTCCGAGGCGATTGTACCGCCAAGCGGTTGTCGGGATGAATCCGACGGAACGCAGGGGCAGCATGAGGGGATGAACGATGATCCGGCGCGTGAAAACCCCGGCAACCGGCCGATGAGCCGGGGCCAGTCAACTCCCGGGGAACCGGGGACGACCGCGGCCGGGACGGGCCGCCGGTTCTGCACTGCTGCCCTGCTCCTTGCGCTGTCGGTGGCTTCCTGTGCCGCCGCGCCCGCCGGCGGAATTCTCCCCGGCCCCGATACCCACTACGAGGACAGGGCCATGGGGGTAATTATCACGTTCGGGAAATGGCCCCCGGACGAGGAGGAAATCGCCCCGCTGCTGCGAACGCTTCACGGGGCTGGGCTCAGGGTGACCGACCGGTTCAAGCGGTTCCGGGGCTGGATTTTTTCGTGGGAGGAGCCCAGGGAAGGAAGCCGGGCGGAGGAACTTTGTAACGAGCTTGCCCTGGACGGGCAGACCGCGTCCCTGTTCGAGAGCTGCGAGCCGGATTCCCTGCTGCATCCCGGTTAAGGCGCCTCGGGTCCGGCGATCTCCCGCCTTCCTACTGGACGAGCGGTCCCTCCGCGACGCCCAGGGAGATTCCGCGGATATCCGCCTTTCCGGCGAGAATGGAGATGTACTGGGAAACCGCTTTCGACCACGTAGAGGCCTCGAGCCATGCCGCGATCCGGTCACTCACCATGTCGAAGGGCAGGTCGTGTCCCTCGATCCTCCGGTCCAGCGCGATCACGTGGAAGCCGAACCGGCTTTCCACCGGGGCCGGGGTAATGTCGCCCTCGCGCATGTCCGCCATGGCGGCTTCGAATTCGGCGACGGTGCTTCCGGGGGACAACTGCCCCAGGTTGCCGCCCTGCTCGCACGAGGGGCAGTCGGAATGGTCGCGGGCCAGGTCCGGGAACAGCTCCGGCCGCTCGGCGAGGGTCCCGCAAAGCGCCTGGGCGCGCATCTTCGCAGCGCGCCGGCCGTCCTCATCCGACGCCGGCACGGCGATGAGGATGTGACGGGCCTCGAAGAGGGTGGGGGCGCGGAACTTGCCGGGATGGCGTTCATAGTAACGCCGGCATTCCTCCGGCGTCGCCGAGGGCACGGACACTTCCCGGTCGATCAGGGCCCGGATGGCGGCGTCGCGCTCGGTTTCGAGCCGGCCGGCATCGTCCCGCTCCGGCGCGGCCGGTATGTCGAGGCGCCTGGTTTCCTGCCAGAGAAGCTCGCGGACCACCAGCGCCTCGGCGGCTGCCCGCAGGGCCCCGCCCGGATCTTCCGAGGGGTGGTTCTGCGCCTCCGCCAGGATTTCACGCTCGGGAACCGCGATACCGTTGACCGAGACCTCCCCGAGTGCCGGAACAACGGTCCCGGCATCCTTTCCGGCGGCCGATTTGCCCGCGGACCGGCCGGACGGCGGATTGACCAGGACCGAGACCAATTTCTCAGCCCGCGGGAAGCCGCGTCGGGGCAGGGCGCTTGTTGCGCTCGCGCACCACCTGGTAGCCGGGCCGCCACAGGTACTGCACCGGCGCGCTCAGCATGTGCACCAGCCGCGTGAACGGAAACAGGACCATGATCGTCAGCCCGAGGAACAGATGCAGCTTGAACACGGCGGCGGACCCGGCCACGTAGCCCGCGGCCGCGGTGTCGAACGTGAAGATTCCCTGGGCCCAGTTCATGAACTTCACCATCTCCTGCCCGTCGAGATGCTGCATGGAAACGGGGATCGTCAGCAGGCCGAGCAGGAGCTGCAGCCACAGCAGGATGATGATCAGGGTGTCCGTCATGCTCGAGGCGGCGCGCACGCGCGCATCGAACAGGCGGCGGTGGACCAGGAGCGTCGCGCCCACGATCGCCATGACCCCGGCAATACCGCCCACGACGATCGCCAGCACCTGCTTCGCCCCGTGGCTGATCCCCAGAATTTTGAAAAAGGCGATGGGGGTGAGCAGTCCGATCAGGTGCCCGAAAAAGACGATGAGGACGCCGACATGGAACAGCACCGACCCCCAGATCAGCTGCTTGCGGCGAAGCAGCTGTGACGACCCGGACCGCCAGGTATAGGGATCACGGTCGTATCGCACGATGGTGCCGACGATCATCACCACGAGGGCGATATAGGGATAGATGCCGAATAGCAGCGTGTTCAGGAAGTCAGACATGGTTCGTACTCTCCGCGTTGGGCGGCGTTGCCGCGTCGGCCGGCCTGCGTCGGCCGGCGCGAATCTGCTTCTTCAGGCGCACCAGCCCGCAGTCGTCCCCGTCCGCGTTGCCGCCGAAGGTGACCACTTCCTCCTCCCAGATGCGGTCAAGCGCATCGAGGTCCGTGGGGTCATCGTCCGGCGCCTGGAGCAGGTCCTTGAGCAGTCCGGCGTCGGGCTTCTGCCGCGCCATCGACTCCAGGGCGACGAACGCGCCGGCATAGACGGATTGCCGCTTCTTCAGGCGCTCGCGCAGGGCGGCGAGGATGTGCGCCGTCTCGTCGAGCAGCTGGACGGCCTCCGCCCGGGGCTTCATCGACAGGTATTCGAGGAACATCGGCAGGTAGTCCGGCAACTCCTTCGTGTCGATCTCGAAGCCGTCCTCCTCGTACATGGCCATCAGGTCCACCATGGCCTGTCCGCGGTCGCGGCTTTCCCCGTGGACATGCTCGAACAGGTGCAGGGACAGCGAGCGGGTACGGTCGAACAGGAGCACGTAACGCTCCTGGGCGTCGTAGGCGTCGCGCCCGCCGATATCGTCGGCGAGGCGCCCGAGCGCCGCCTTGCCGGCAGCGTCAAGGGGAGCGTTGTCGATCGCCTGCCGGATCTCGGGCATCGCCTCGAGGAGCTCTTCCGTCGGATACGAAAGCAGGAGCGAGACCACCTTGAACACGGTTTCCATCAGACCCGCTCCTTGAACAGCTCGGTCGGCGTCTGCACGGTGCGCGTGCGCCTGGCGCCGAAGAGGTCCTTTTCCGTCGATCCGCCGGAGCAGCCGCTGCCGAAGGAGAAGCCGCACGAGCCGCGCACGTCGTAGGCATCCTCGGTGATCTCGCGGTGCGTGGTGGGAATGACGAAACGGTCCTCGAAGTTCGCGATCGCCATGGTCCGGTACATCTCCTCGATCATGGCCCCGGTCAGTCCGACCCTTTCGGCCACCGCCTCGTCGAGCACGCCGTCGATCGTCTTGGTCCGCATGTAGGCCCGCATGGCGAGCATGCGCTCAAGCGCGCCGATCACCGGCTCGTCCTTGCCCGCGGTCAGGAGGTTGGAGAGATAACGGACCGGGATGCGCATGGAACGGACGTCCGGCAGGCCGTCCTCCCAGCCGATCTTGCCCGCCTCGGCAGCGGACTGCAGCGGGGACAGCGGCGGCACGTACCACACCATCGGCAGGGTCCGGTACTCGGGGTGCAGGGGGAAGGCCACCTTCCAGTCCATGGCCATCTTGTAGACCGGCGATCTCGTCGCCGCCTCCAGCCAGGCGTCCGGCACGCCGTCCGCGCGGGCCCGGGAGATGACTTCCGGGTCGTTCGGGTCGAGGAACACCTTGAGCTGTTCCTCGTACAGGTCCTGCTCGTCGGGGGTGGACGCCGCGTCGGCGATGCGGTCCGCGTCGTAGAGGATCACGCCGAGATAGCGGATGCGCCCGACGCAGGTCTCCGAGCAGACGGTCGGATGGCCCGCCTCGATGCGGGGGTAGCAGAACACGCATTTCTCGGACTTGCCGGACGACCAGTTGTAGTAGATCTTCTTGTAGGGGCAGCCCGACACGCACATGCGCCATCCGCGGCAGGTTTCCTGGTCGATCAGGACGATGCCGTCGTCCTCGCGCTTGTAGATCGCACCGGAAGGGCAGGCCGCCACGCAGGTGGGGTTGAGGCAGTGCTCGCACAGCCTCGGCAGGTACATCATGAAGGTGTTCTCGAATTCGCCGTAGATCTCCTTCTCGACGCCCTCGAAATTGTAGTCCGCCGAGCGCTTGGAGAATTCGCCGCCGAGAATCTCCTCCCAGTTCGGCCCCCATTCGATCTTGTCGATGCGCTCGCCGCTGACCAGGGACCGCGGCCGCGCGGTCGGCATGGCCTGGCTTTCGCGCGCCGTCTGGAGGTGGCCGTAATCGAAATCGAACGGCTCGTAATAGTCGTCGATCTCCGGCAGGTCAGGGTTCGCGAAGATCTTGGCGAGGATGCGCCACTTCGAACCCATCTTCGGCTCGATCCGGCCGTTGGCCCTGCGCACCCAGCCGCCGTTCCACTTCTTCTGGTTCTCCCACTCCTTGGGATAGCCGATGCCCGGCTTGGTCTCGACATTGTTGAACCAGGCGTATTCCACTCCCTCCCGGTTGGTCCAGACATTCTTGCATGTCACCGAACAGGTGTGACAACCGATGCACTTGTCCAGGTTGAGCACCATGCCTATTTGTGCGCGTATCTTCATTTTGCTGCCTCCGTCTGCACGGTGGTTTCACGGTACGGACCCTCCATCCAGTCCACGGTCTCGAGCTTGTGGATCACCACGAACTCGTCGCGGTTCGATCCCACCGTGCCGTAATAGTTGAAGCCGTAGGATTGCTGGGCGTAGCCGCCGATCATATGGGTCGGCTTGGTGATCGCCCGGGTGACGGAATTGTGGATGCCGCCACGCTGGCCGGTAACCTGGGAACCCGGCGTGTTCACGATCTTCTCCTGCGCATGGTACATGTAGATCGTGCCTTCCTTCATGCGCTGGGAGACGACCGCGCGGGCGGTGATTGCGCCGTTGGCGTTGAACACCTCCACCCAGTCGTTGTCGACGATTTCGGCCCGGCCCGCGTCCACCTCGGAAATCCACACCACCGGCCCGCCGCGGTTCAGCGTCAGCATCAGCAGGTTGTCGGTGTAGGTGGAATGGATGCCCCATTTCTGGTGCGGCGTGATGAAGTTCAGCACCACCTGCGGACGCCCGTTCGACTTCGCCTCGATGACCGGGTTGATCGTCTTGGTGTCGATCGGCGGCCGGTAGACGCAGAACCCCTCGCCGAAGGCCCGCATCCACAGGTGGTCCTGGTACAGCTGCTGGCGGCCGGTCAGCGTCCGCCAGGGAATCAGTTCGTGGACGTTGGTGTAGCCCGCGTTGTAGCAGACCTTCTCGGACTCGAGCCCCGACCAGGTCGGCGAGGAGATGATCTTGCGAGGCTGGGCGACGATGTCGTGGAAGCGGATCTTCTCGTCTTCCTTCGGCACGGCCAGGTGGGCATGGTCCCGGCCGGTGTGCTTCGACAGCGCTTCCCACGCCTTGACCGCGACCTCGCCGTTGGTTTCCGGCGCCAGCGAGAGGATCACCTCCGTGGCGTCGATGTCGCTGTCGATGCGCGGCCGGCCCTTGGTCGGGCCTTCCTCGGTGACGACGCCGTTGAGGTGGCCGAGCAGTTCCACCTCGTGCGCGGTATTCCACGAAATGCCCTTGCCGCCGTTGCCGAGCTTGTCCATCAGCGGGCCGAGCGCGGTGAACCGCTTGTACAGGTTGGGATAGTCGCGTTCGACCACGACGACCGTGGGCATGGTCTTGCCCGGAACCGGGTCGGTCTCGCCGGCCTTCCAGTCCTTGACGCCCAGCGGCTGGGCGAGTTCGCCCGGGGTGTCGTGCAGGATCGGCACCATCACGACATCCTTTTCCACGCCGAGCACTTCCGGTGCGACCTCCGAGAACTTCTTCGCGATTCCCTTGAAGATGTCCCAGTCGCTCCTGGCCTCCCAGGCCGGGTCCGCCGCGCTCGTCAGCGGGTGGATGAAGGGGTGCATGTCGGAGGTGTTGAGATCGTTCTTCTCGTACCATGTGGCCGTCGGCAGGACGATGTCGGAATAGACGCAGGTCGTCGACATGCGGAAGTCGATGCAGACCAGCAGGTCGAGCTTTCCTTCCGGCGCCGCGTCGTGCCAGACGGCCTCCTTGGCGCGCTGGCGGCCCTCCTCGCCGAGATCCTCGCGCAGTACGCCATGGCTGGTGCCGAGAAGGTGCTTCAGGAAATACTCGTGGCCCTTGCCCGAAGACCCGAGCAGGTTCGAGCGCCAGACGAACAGGTTGCGCGGCCAGTTCTCCTCCTTGTCGGGGTCCTCGCAGGACAGTTTCAGTTCGCCGGACTTCAGCCCCTCGGCGACATGGTCCCTGGCCTCCCTGCCGGACTTCTCCGCCGCTGCCGCGACCTCGAGCGGGTTGGTCTCGAGCTGCGGGGCGGACGGCAGCCAGCCCATGCGCTCGGCGCGGATGTTGTAGTCGATCGGCGTACCGTCCCACGTACCGTCCGGCGCGGTCGGCGACAGGATCTCGTCCATCGTCAGCGTCTCGTAGCGCCACTGGTCGGTATGGGCGTAGAAGAAGGAGGTGGAATTCATCTGCCGCGGCGGGCGGCTCCAGTCAAGCGCGAAGGCCAGCGGCAGCCAGCCGGTCTGCGGGCGCAGCTTTTCCTGCCCGACGTAGTGGCTCCAGCCGCCGCCGGACTGGCCGATGCAGCCGCACATGACCAGGAGGTTGATGATCCCCCGGTAGTTCATGTCCATGTGGTACCAGTGGTTGATCCCCGCCCCGAGAATGACCATGGAGCGGCCGTTCGTTTTCTCGGCGTTGTCGGCGAATTCCCGGGCGACGGTGATGATGTGGTCGCGCGGGACTCCGGTGATCCCCTCCGCCCAGGCCGGAGAATAGGGCTGGTCGTCGTCGTAGGAGGCCGCGCAGCTGCCGTCCCCGAGGCCCCGGTCGAGACCGTAGTTGGCGACGAACAGGTCGAAGACGGTGGCGACCAGCGCCTCGCCGTCGGCGAGCGTCACCCGCCTTGCCGGCACCCGGCGGACCAGCACGCTGTCGTGGTCCGTGCCCTCGAAATGATCGTGTTCGCGGTTGCCGAAATAGGGAAAGGCCACCGGGGCGACCTCGTCGTGGTCCCCCTCGGCGATGAGGCTCAGTACGGGGTCGATTTCAGCGCCCTGCCCGTCCCGGTTCTCCAGGTTCCATTGGCCCTCCTCGCCCCACCTGAAGCCGATCGAGCCCTGGGGCGCGACCACGTTCCCGGTCCGGCCGTCGACGGTGACGGTCTTCCACTCGGGGTTGTTGGCCTCGCCGAGGCCGTCCCCGAAATCCGAGGCCCGTAGCATGCGGTCCGGAACATGGTGTCCGTCCTTCTCCACCAGGCGTACCAGCATCGGCATGTCGGTGTAGCGCCGGCAGTAGTCCCGGAAATATTCCGCCTGCCGGTCCAGGTGGAACTCGCGCAGGATCACGTGCCCCATCGCCATGGCGAGGGCGGCGTCGGTGCCCTGCTTCGGGTGGAGCCAGATGTCGGAAAACTTCGCCGCCTCCGAGTAGTCCGGGGACACGACCACCGACTTGGTGCCCTTGTAGCGGACCTCGGTATAGAAGTGGGCGTCGGGGGTGCGCGTCTGCGGCACGTTCGATCCCCACAGGATGAGAAATCCGGAGTTGTACCAGTCCGCCGACTCCGGCACGTCGGTCTGCTCCCCCCAGGTCATCGGCGAGGCCGGCGGCAGGTCGCAGTACCAGTCGTAGAAGGACATGCAGGTTCCGCCAAGCAGCGAGAGGTAGCGCGAGCCGGCGGCATAGGAAACCATCGACATGGCCGGGATGGGGGAAAACCCGATCACCCGGTCGGGGCCCCACCTGCGGGCGGTGTAGGCATTGGCCGCCGCGATGATCTCGTTGACCTCGTCCCAGCCGGCCCGCACGAAGCCGCCGTGGCCGCGGACCCTGACGTATTCGGCGCGCTTCGCCGAGTCATCCTGGATCGCGGCCCAGGCCTCGACCGGCGACCTCGCCGCGCGCTCCCTGCGCCACAGCTTCAGCAGCCTCGAGCGCACCAGCGGGTACTTCACCCGGTTGGCCGAATACATGTACCAGGAGTAGCTCGCGCCGCGGGAACAGCCGCGCGGCTCGTGGTTCGGCAGGTCCGGGCGGGTGCGCGGATAGTCCGTCTGCTGGGTTTCCCAGGTGACGATGCCGCCCTTTACGTAGATTTTCCAGGAGCAGGAGCCGGTGCAGTTGGCGCCGTGGGTCGAACGCACGATCTTGTCGTGCTGCCAGCGCTTCCTGTAGGCGTCTTCCCAGTCCCGGTTCTCGTTCGTGGTCACACCGTGGCCGCCGGCGAAGGTGCCGGTGTTCTTTCGCGCTAGGAAGTTGAGTCGATCAAGGAGAAGTGACATGGCTTGGTTCCTTTCGTATCGCCCCTCAGCAGGGGACCTGGGCGTGCTTGCGGGTATAGAAGAACCAGGTGACGAGCACGCAGGTGACGTAGAAGATCAGGAAGCCCCACAATGCCGCCTGCGGTCCGCCGGTCAGCGTGATCGAGGTGCCGTAGGACTTCGGGATGAAGAAGGCGCCGTAGGCGGCGATCGCGGAGGTGAACGCGACGATCGCCGCGCTTTCGCGCTCCGCATGCTTGAGCTGCTTCACGTCGTCGAGCTCCGGCATCAGCCGGTTGACCTCCTGGCGCATGATCGTGGGGATCATCTGGAAGGTCGACGCGTTGCCCACGCCGGTCAGGAAGAAGAGCACCATGAAACAGGCGAAGAAGCCCCAGAATGCGCCGGACTGGTCCTTGATCGCGAGGAAGTAGAGCACGCCCGCGACGGCCCCGATCATTCCGGTGAAGGTCCAGAACGTGACCCGGCCCCCGCCGTAGCGGTCGGAAACCCAGCCGGTCCCGGCCCGGCTGAGGGCGCCCACCAGCGGGCCGAGAAAGGCGTAGGACAGGGCGTTGACAGAGGGGAACTGGGTCTTCATCAGCAGCGGGAATCCAGCGGAATAGCCGATGAAGGAGCCGAAGGTGCCCGTGTACAGCCAGCACATCACCCAGTTGTGGAAGCGGGAGAAGATTACCGCCTGGTCGGAGAAGGACGCCCTCGCCGCCGTGATGTCGTTCATGCCGAACCAGGCGAGCAGGGTGGAGATGATCAGGAACGGAACCCACACGAAGCCGGCGTTCTGCAGCCACAGCGTCGTGCCCTCGTCGGTGATCTGGCCCCCCCCGACGAAGACCGCGAAGGCGCCGGTGGTGATCACGATCGGCACCAGGAACTGCATTACCGACACGCCGAGGTTGCCGAGGCCCGCGTTCATCGCCAGGGCGTGGCCCTTCTCCTTCTTCGGGTAGAAGTAGGTGATGTTCGCCATGGACGAGGCGAAGTTGCCGCCGCCGAGGCCGCAAAGCAGTGCCAGCACCAGGAAGATGAAGTAGGGCGTGTCCGGATTCTGCACCGCGTAGCCGATGCCGAAGGCGGGTATGAGCAGCGAGGCGGTGGTCACCGTCGTCCAGAGCCGCCCGCCGAAGATCGGGATCATGAAGGAGTAGAAGATGCGGAGCGTCGCGCCCGACACCCCGGGCAGCGCGGCCAGCCAGAAGAGCTGGTCCGTGGTGTAGTTGAACCCGATGGACGGCAGCTTGGCGACCACGACGCTCCATACCATCCAGACCGAGAAGGCGAGCAGGAGCGCCGGTATGGAGATCCAGAGATTTCGGTTGGCGATCTGGCGGCCGTGTTCCTCCCAGAACTTCTCGTCTTCCGGCCGCCAGTCCTCGATGGCGCCGGGGCGCCATTTCCTGATGACCCCGGACAGCGCGCCCTCCTGCTTCGGTCCGTGAACCGGCTGCATCTCCGGCAACTCCGGCAGCGAATCAAGCTCCGTCGCAAGCGCGCTGCGTTCCATGATGCGGATGGAAAAGTGCATCCACAGGAGCGCGACTGTGACAATGACGAACAGGAGCGCGAAACAACTCGTCCAGATGCCGGTCAGGTCCAGCATCACGCCGAACATGATGGGCAGGATGAACCCGCCCAACCCGCCGATCATGCCGACCAGGCCGCCCACCGACCCGATGTGATCGGGATAGTAGACCGGGATGTGCTTGTAGACGGCCGCCTTGCCGAGGGACATGAAGAAGCCCAGCACGAAGATCGCGATCACGAACGGCACCAGGCCCATGCTGGTGGAGAAGACTACCGGCCCGTGGATGCCGTGAATGACGTAGTCGGTGTTGGGATAGGACAGCATGAACGTCAGCACGACCGAGACGCCGAAGGTCCAGTACATCACCGAGCGAGCGCCGCGCTTGTCCGACAGGTGTCCGCCGTAGGCGCGGAAGATGGAGGCCGGTACCGAATAGGCGGCCGCGATCATGCCCGCCGTCTTGATGTCGAGCCCGTACACGCCGACCAGGTAGCGGGGCAGCCACAGCGCCAGGGCAACGAAGGCGCCGAAGACGAAGAAATAGTAGAGGGCGAAGCGCCACACCTGCAGGTTGCGCAGCGGCTCGAGCTCCAGCAGCGTGGAGCGGGGCTTTTCCTGTCTGGCCTTGCGCGCGGCCGTCGCCGGGTCCTCCTTGGTGAAGAAAAAGAACAGGACGGCCATGATCAGGAGGGCGACCGCGTAGACCTGAGCGGTAGACTGCCAGCCCAGCGCCACGAGCAGGAAGGGGGCGCCGAAGTTGGTCACCGCCGCGCCGACGTTGCCGACCCCGAAAATCCCGAGCGCGCTGCCCTGGCGTTCCGGCGGATACCACTTCGATACGTAGGCGATGCCGACGGCGAAGGATCCCCCGGCAAGCCCCACGCCGAGGGCGGCCAGGAGAAACATCGGGTAGGTCGTGACCGTCGACAGGAGCCAGGTGGCGATGGCCGAGGCGATCATCACCAGCGTGTACACGAGCCGGCCCCCGTACTGGTCGGTCCAGATCCCGAGGAATATCCGGCTCACGGAACCCGTCAGGACCGGGGTGGCCACGAGGAGGCCGAACTGTGTGTCGGTAAGGCCGAGGTCCTGCTTGATCCGTACGCCGATGATCGAGAAGATCGTCCAGACCGCGAAACAGAACACAAACGCGATCGTGCTCATGCCGAGCATCTGGTGCTGGTCGCGTTGGGACACCTGGGCGGGAGAATTCATTTTTTCCTCCGGAGCTGCCGCGTTGCCGGCTGAACGGTTTACAGAAGGGTGCGCACGGGTATTCGAGAGCAATTCCGGTCCGGCCGATTTGATTCAGATCAATGTGCCTGTGATTAACTCGATGGATGGACCAATTCGGAAAAATTATCTGCCCCGCCATCCGTGACCGTCAACTAGCCTTTTTGATGACAAGGTACCCGGATCGACTGAGGGCCATCCCATTGCGGACAAGAAGGGTTTCCGCCTGACGGGGCCGTGCAGGGAGCCCCGGGCAGGTCCGGGCGGTCCGTCGCACGCACCAGCATGCCATCATTACGAACCCGAATCGGCATGCATTTTCGGTTTTTCCAGCCTGTTCCGGTCCGACCGGCCACAACGCTCGCATGGGGGTCGCGCGAAAGCCGCAGGAAGGCGTGTTGCATCATCCGTATACGCCGGGATGCGGTATCGACATCGCCGTGGATGAGTCGAAACCGGTTGCTGACGGGGTGGTTGTCCGGTTCCGCGAGTCGGCACAATCCGTTGCCAACATTTACCTGCACACTATCATTGATAGTGTCAGCGGGCATTCACGGGTGGCGAGGTAAGCGTTGTAAAGGGTATTCGTCAGGGTGTTGAAAGGTATTGCTCTCCCTTCCATTCCGGCGCCTGCTGGTTATGCTTCAGCCGCATCCTCTGGAGACAGACGGCATCGAAGATGTCGACCAGGTTGTTCTGGTCGGTGATAACGCCGGGAAGGCTTGCGTTTGCCTCCTGCCAGAATCGATTGGAAACTGCAGATTCGTCTGTCAGGTAAGCTGACTCCCACCAGTCCAGAACCCTGTCCTGGGCCGATCGTAAAAGACGGTCACTTGGCAGAAGGGCCCTTTTTTGATTCTGGTTGACCGTCCGGTGTGCCGGCATCAGGTTCCAGAGGTCGCCGCAGGGCCACACGGTCCACGGCAGGCAATGATCAACATCCAGGCTCTTTTGATTCAGAGCCCTGCCGCTCCAGACACAATACAGGTTCCTTTCGGTCGAAAGTTCAAGCGCCCGCTCACGTACCACCCTTACATCCCGAATCGGTTCTGCCCATGCCAGTGCGTCTGCCATCACCGTATCATCAACCGTGGTACCGAGCTTCGAGGCGTAGATCTTCATGAGGCGGCCCCATTCAGCCACTATTGCCGGCTCTATCCATACGCCAAAGCGTTGCAGTGTTTGCCAGAGGTGCCTGGGAACCAGCATTTCACCAAAGCTGTACAGGTATTCCCGGTCCAGGGTGATCGCAGTTGGCCGTGACACCCTGGAAGACCTCGCTATCGGAAAGACCTGCCCGCCGTTTTGATAGGTCACGTAGTTGGCGGGCATTCTCTCGATGGTGGCGGCGGCGTCTTTCAACGCCTGGTGAAGGTCGGCGGAAAGCCCGCCCGAAAACATCGTGCCCACCCGCAGGTCGAGGTTCGATTCGTCGGCCAGTCTCCGGAAGGCTCCTTTCACGAAACCGAGGCGTTCCATCCCGATATTGGAAGGGTTTTGGGGAAGGCTTTCTGACAACAACGGCTTGAACAGCCGGATCCAGGTAAGCGCAACCAAGCCAAGAGGGACAGCGACAAAGTCGTCGTCGTGGTTTCGGGCCAGGCCGGCGGCGCCGTCTGCCATGCGGCACAACGTGCGGAGAAGCGCCAGCTTGTAGGTTGAACTCTTGTCATCATTGAGGATGACATGTCTCAGCAGGGGAAGCGCGCCGGTGCCGTCGTCGGGTAGCCGGATCGCCATCTGTATCCACCGGATGTCACCACGGCCCTGCTGGTCCTTCGCCTCCGTGCGTCTTTCGACGAAGGCGCCATGATCGCGGGCCAGTGTCTCCACCTCTTCCGCCGAAACGGGATGGAACCCCCGGGCCCGGTCTATCGGGCCGCAGCGCAGCGTGATGGCCAGCAGGCCGCCCGGTTTCAGCAAGTTGATCAGTTTCCGGAAAGCGCGCGGCCGGTTGGCTTCCGTCACATGCATCCACACGGCACTCAGGAGAATCAGGTCGAACGACAGGCCGTGTTGCGTGACCCGGCTCAGTTCCGGCAGCTTGTCATCCATCCAACAGATACCCGGATCGGGGTGCATGGATGAGGCTGCCGTCCGCATCGACGTGGAAGGTTCAACGGCAACGACCTCATGACCCATGGAAGCCAGCCAAGCGGCATCACGACCGCTACCCGCGCCCACGTCGAGGGCAGTACCCGGATCCTGGGGAAGCAGGTTACGCAACCAGCCGTGGACAGCCGCTGAAGCCAGGGACTCATATCGCGCAGTGGCCTCTCCGGCATTGGCGTCGTACCAGGCGACCGGGTCTACCATTTCCGAATTGTCCTGCTGGTTGTCATTTCAGTTTATCGACAGCAGTAGTCCACCCCGGTCATCAGAAGAGTCTCGAAATGCCGCGCCAGACCTTGCCTGTCTGTGCAGCCACATCGAGGAAATTGACATACTAACTATTCCGATCGTCCGGCGAACATTGACTCCCGGGAGTTTACCGTTGCAGAACCATTTGTGCAGCAGAAGGGACGATGCACCGACACGGAATCAAGTATCCCGACACTCTCGGCTACACGAGGAATGGTCTAGGCTTCGGCCGTGGGGATCTCACCCAAATCGGCCGGATCGGCAATGTCTTTGAAAAGATTGATTGGAGAAATCGTAAACGTGTGATCCTGTGGGTTCGATTCCATACGACCCGTCTTGCGGCTGAGGCGTTCACTGTTCAGCCACCTTGAGCGCTGTCGAGATAGCGTCGGACCCGCATGATATCTGTCAACTCTCCGCCCAGCATGACATCGAGTGCCGATGCGCCGCCAAAGGCGTCGTTGGGTTGTTTGATCCAACTATAGGTCCGGTCCGCTTCGGTGAAGAAAATCCGAAGCGTCTTGTGAATGCCCATCAGGTTTGACAAGCGGCTTTTCAGGTCACGGGGAATACGGCCGATACCACCGGCTTTCCATCGCGCCCAGGTTCGGGCCGACAAGCCACCAAGCAGGACCGACGCCTGCGCATTGGTCAGTCCCCACTTGCCAAGGAGATTCACGACAGCGCGGGCCATGGCTTCACTTTCCGCGTCCGAGATTTCCGGGGCGTTCGGCTGAAAGGCAGTTTTCGCAACAGGCTGCAGTTGAGGCATAGGAAGACCTATTCATGCCATTTGGCAACATATGAACAATTCCTGGCCAACTTGCAATCTCTTGAACTGGAAGGGTGTGTTTCCGGTCAGGGAAGCCAATCCCCAGGGTGCTCGTATTTTCATCGCTGCCGTAGCGGGTCAGCGACGAGGTGGATTCAGGAAATCCTCGCAAACACCACTGTTGTCGAGGGCTGAATGTGTTGGCAGGGATTGAACGTGGAATTTCAGGCTGTCAGCCAGTGATCCACCTCGTTTCGGGCGGAAAACACCGCCGCGCTGTCGAAGTTGAAAGTGTTGTGGAAGTAATTTGTGCATGCTGCCTGGTGGTACTGGCTTTCGTAGTAGTCCCGGTCGGCGCAGATGTCCTTCAGCGCCGCAACCAGGGCGTCCACGTCCTCACGGGTGTTGTAGATGCCGAAGCTCGTGCGCACCATGCCGCGCTGCAGTTCCGCCAGGGCCTCGAGCTCCTCGTTGCCAAGGCCTTCCATCTGGTCCATCAGGTCGTCGCCGATCATCTCCCGCACATAGGGATGGGCGCAGAAGCAGGCGTTGCGTACCGCGATATTGAAGTAGTCGTTGAGGATCGCGGCGGTGAGGGAGTGGTGCATGTCACGCACGTTGATGGATACCGCGCCGGTCCGGGGGCAGTTGCCTGTGTCAGTACGTCCGTAGACCACCACTCCGTCGATCTTCTCCATCTCGCGGACGGCGTAGCCGACCAGGTCTTCTTCCTCACTGGCGATGAAGTCCATGCCGATCCTCTTCAGCGTGTACAGCACGGTGGCCAGGGCGAGGGCACCGGCGATGTTGGGCGTGCCGGCCTCTTCGCGGTCGGGAAAGTTCTCGGTGGGGATGTACCGGTCCACGTGTACGTCGTCCACCATACCGCCGCCCACCTCTTCGGGTTCAATGCCGCTGAACAGGTCCCTGCGGGTGACCACCACCCCGGGGGAGCCCGGCGCGTAGATCTTGTGGCCGGACATGGCCACCATGTCGAGATTCCTTGCGGGATTTTCATGCCCGTTCACCCGGATGGGGACATGGGCCGCCATCTGGGCCGCGTCCACCAGGATCAGGGCGCCGTGGCGGTGGGCCAGTTCGGCGATATCGTAGATCGGGTTGACGATCCCGGTCACGTTGGACACGCCGGTGACGGAGACATAGTTCACGCGGTCGCCGTACAGTTCGAGCGCCGCCTCGACACCCGCCACGTCCACTGCGCCGAAACCCTCTTCCGAGACCATCACGGGGATGTGCACCACCTTGCCGAAATGCTTGCGATGCGGCAGGTCGTTGGAATGGTGTTCCATGATGGTAGTGATCACCACGTCCCGGTCCGGCCGCTTTTTCGCCATCGTGCGGGCGATGCGGTTGATGCCGCCAGTGGTGCCGCTGCCGACGAAGAAGCAGCCGTGGGTCTCGGGGTCAGCGTTGACGAAATCCAGCACCATCCGGTGCGCCCACTCGAACTCCCGCGTGGACAGCTTGGCATTGAAGTGGACGTTGGTGTGGGTGTTGGCGTAGTAGGGCAGATATTTTTCCATCACTTCCCTGACCACGCCGAGCTGCAGCGTGCTGGCGGTGCTGTCGAGATAGATTCGCCGGCTGGTCTCGCCGGATGCCAGGGAATATTCCACGTCAAGACCCGTGGTGCTCTGGCGGAGTTTTTCCAGGGCGCGGTGCCGGTCGAGTTCGTCTGCCGGACCGGCGGGGGAGACGGGCAAAGGATTTTCTGTCATGGCGGCCTCCAATCGGCGTGAAGAATAATTTATTCCTATTATCGAAAGATAGTAGAAATAAATTTTATTCTATTTTCTTAATATAGATATAATATATCCATTGGAGCAGCATTTCAAGCATGGCATTCCAGACGGTATTTCTGGCGCCCTGCTGCGCCGGGGGTGCATGCCGTCTTCGTGCCCGGCGCCGTTCCCTTCCGGAGAAACCCGGGAAGCCGGGGAACGGGACTGCAATTCGACGGACGTAACTGCTATTCTCCGATGATGGCTGCCCGGTTGCCGGCACCGGGCGGCAGACAACAGGGCCGTCCCGTGCCCCTCCGTGTCCTGATGGCGGCACCGTTGCGGCGGCGGCCATTGCCGGCAACCAGAGTCCCCAAGGTACCATGTTCGATTTTCTCAAAAAACTGTCCGGCGGCAGCCGGGAGAGCGGGGAGCAGGCCGCCGAGCCGGCGACGCAATACAAGGACTACACCATCGTGCCGGCGCCGCGTGAGGAATCCGGCGGCTGGACCACCGAAGCCACCATCACCAAGGTGATCGACGGACAGATCCGCACCCACCGGTTCATCCGCGCGGACCGGGCCGGCAGCCGTGACGGGGCGGTGGAGCTGACGCTCAACAAGTGCCGCCAGACCATCGACCAGCTGGGAGACCGAATCTTCAATTGACCCTGCCGGCAGGGTCGGCCTAGCCACCAGGATCGACCGGCAGCAGGCCACCCATGCGGACGCCTTTCGGCGTGTGGCGGATACGCACCGCTAACGCCTCCACGCCCCTTGCCATCACTTCCGACAGGGTGTCGGCGTAGTCCGGGTCGATCAAGCGAGCCGGGGAAAACACCTCACCCTCCGGACGGTTGATCGCGAACAGGATCACCCCCCGCCTACCCTCGGAAACTGCGTGTTCCAGCAGTAAATAGTCCATTTCATAGAATTCGAGCTCAATCGTGCGACTGTCTGCTGAATTGTTATATCATGCTGAAAATAAACTGAAAAAATATTATGATTCATCTTCATAGTACAGCCATTCGCGCCTTTTCGATTCCCCCGGTTTGGTTTCACTTGGTTGCGATATGATTACGGATGGATTACAATTCTTCCCTCGTTCAAATCCGATTTGTGTAAACGTGGGTAACCCTTCGGTCGTCGGGTGCTGGCATTGGATTTCATGTTTCACTGTATGTGCAATTTACCGATTGAGAGTCCGCTTTCAGTCCCGTCTGGGGATCTGAGCCATATTTTCCGTCAGGAGCGGTGAGCATTACAGGATGACCAAGGAAAAACCCGTCAAGCTTACCAAACGCGCCGTCGACGCGCTGCATGTTTCTTCCGGCGACACTGTCGTCTGGGACCGGGACCTACCCGGTTTCGGCATCCGGGTCTACGCCACCGGCCGCAAGGTCTGGTGCATACAGGTCCGTGGAGTGCGGAGGAAACCTCAACGAGTGACCCTCGGCTCCTTTGGTGATATGACCCCCGAAGAAGCCAGGCGCAAGGCCACGGTCGTCATCGACCGGATCAAGCAGGGCCTGAATCCCGAGCCGCCCCCGAAGATGGAGGAGCCTACGGTGGCGGAGTTCGCCGTCCGTTATCTTGAGTCCCATGCCAGGATGAACCTCAGGCGGAACACGGTTGAGGGGATCGAGCGCGTTATCCGGCTTCATATCCTGCCGAGGCTGGGCGGCCTTCGCATTTCCGAGGTGGGCAGGACCGAGGCTGCCGATCTCCACCATGCCCTCCGCGACCGTCCCACGCTGGCCAACCGCGCGGTCATGGTGCTGTCCGGGATGCTACGGGTCGCCGAGGCCTGGGAGGTGTTGCCTTCGGGTACCAATCCATGCGGTTCGGTGAAGCAATACCGGGAGAAGGCCCGGGACCGATTTCTCTCGCCCGCCGAATACCGCAAACTGGGCAAGGTGCTTGCAAGGGCGGAAGAGGACGGGTCGGAACTTCCGTCCGTCATCGCCGCCATCCGGCTCCTCCTGCTGACGGGATGCCGGAAGACCGAGGTCGTGACGCTGAAATGGGACGACATCGACCGGGCCACCGGGGAGATACGGCTGCGCGACGGCAAGACCGGCCTGCGGATGGTGCCGCTGACGCCCGCGGTGGAGGCGGTGCTGTCGGGGATACCCCGAAAAGCCGGCAATCCCTGGGTGATCACGGGCAGGAAGGCCGGCGCCCACCTGCAGGGCCTGGACCTGGCATGGCGAAGGCTGAGGGAGAAAGCCGGACTTGCGGACGTGCACATCCACGACCTTCGCCACTCCTATGCGTCCCGCTCGCTGGCGCTGGGTGAGGGGCTTTCGACCATCGGGGACCTGCTCGGCCACCGGGACGTTTCGACGACGGCGCGGTACGCTCACCTGGTGAAGGATGCCGAGCGCGCCTCGGCAGCCCGTGTGGGCAACAGCATCGCCGGTTGTTTATTGCATCAGTCCGAACCGGCTGAACCCGACCCTGACAGTATTCAGGCCCGGGCCGGTTGAACCGGAAGATGAAATTGATCGATGGATCCCGGCTTGGGATTGTGGATATGTCAAATCTGAGGTCAAAAAATGAAGCTTGAAAAAACCAGGATATCGAGGCGGACGGTGGAGTCGCTGCGGGTGGAGAAGGACACCGTGTTCTGGGATTCGGAACTGGCGGGATTCGGTGTCCGGGCGTATCCCTCGGGGAGCCGGTACTACATCGTCCAGGCCCGGGAGAGGGGGAAGCCGGCGAAGCGGGTGACGGTCGGACGCCACGGCGTGCTCACGGCGGACGAGGCCCGCCGGCGGGCGGCGCGGATCATCACCCGGATCAAGGCCGGTGAGGATCCGTCCCCGGAGCCGGAATCGGCGCGGGATGCCGACTCCCCGACGGTGAGGGAGATCGCTGAGCGGTGGATGGAGCAGCATGTGAACACCCACTGCAAGGAGAAGACGAGGGTGATGTACCGGCTGATCGTGGACCGGCACATCCTGCCGGCACTGGGACGCAGTTCCGCATTGGGCGTTACCCATGCGGTGGTGGTGGATTTCCACCATTCCCTCAGATCAACTCCGACCATGGCGAATCACTCCGTGCGGGTGCTGTCGCGGATGTGGAGCGCGGCGGAGGCCCGGGGGGAATTGCCCGAGGGCAGGAATCCATGCCGGCGGGTGTCGGGCTACCGGGAGAACCGCAGGGAGCGGTTCCTGAGCGAGGCGGAGTTCAAGCGCCTCGGCGAGGCCCTTGCCGACTGGAGGAACATCGGTGGGGTATCGGCCTATGCCGTGGCGGCGATCCGGTTGCTGCTCCTGACCGGCTGCCGGAAGAACGAGATACTGGAGCTGGAATGGGAGCGTGTCGATCTCAAGGCCGGGGAACTGAAGCTGGAAGAAACCAAGACGGGGGCGCGGACGGTGATCCTTTCGCCGGAGGCGGTTGAAGTGCTCAAGGGGATACCGAGGGTCGAGGGCAATCCCCATGTCATCCCGGGGCAGGTCAAGGGGAAACGTCTCATGAACCTGAATGCGCCGTGGAGGGTGATCTGCAAGCATGCCGACCTCGAGGATCTGCGCATTCACGACATCCGCCATTCCTTCGCGTCTCGGGCTTTGGCCTTGGGGGAGAGCCTTCCGGCCATCGGCCGCCTTCTCGGCCACAGCCGGGTGGAGACAACGGCGCGTTATGCGCACCTCGGGCGGGAGACGGTTCGGGAGGCGGCGCTGCGGATATCGGACAGCATTGCCTCTGACATTCTACCGGGGTATGTTCCCGCCGGTATTGTGGCAGGAAAACCGGAGAGGAACACGGTAAGGGATACGGGCGATGGCGCAGGTTCCAGGGCTGCGGCATAATGCATGGAAATTGACCACGCCCATGTAAGAAATACATGAAGGAACCCCCGGATATCGAAAGGCTGGAGCGCGAGTACGCAGATATGCTTTTGTGCCTCGGGCTGATCGGCCCGGAGGGCAATGTGGTGGCCGGCGTCGAGCGTATTCTTGTGGAAATTGCCAATGGCGAGGATCGGGAACGAGCCTCCCTGGCGAAGCACGCGATAGAGATGATGGATACGCTTGATCGATCGGCAAAATTACGGGAGCCAAAGACGGGGAAGTAATCGGGACTTGTACCGAGAGGCTTATATCCATGGATTTTGCCAGATTCCCTAAACGATGTTCAGCACATATTCGGATTTCATTATTTCGGGTCCTTCAGGGTCATCGGCCGCATGCAAATTTCGGGTGTGAATTAGCCGACTTCGCTGTTTCTGCAGCGATATTCACGATCCATCTGTTCAACCGTTATCGTTGTTCCTCGACATTTTTCTCTACTGCCGTGACCGCGGCAGTCTGGCGCATTCAAGCCAGTGCCTGATGTCCCAGTACCGTCTTGCATTGCCCGAGGTGCTCGGGAGTACAAACACTACAGTTCCTGCAAGTGGCTCAGCCTGATACCCGTAGTCGACATCGCTTTGGTCAAGCGCAATCTTCGCTGCCTTCTTGCCGTTGAAAGCGAGTACGCTGGGGCTTATAGACAGAACCTTTTGCCAGAACCCTTGCACATCGAAATCTTCTTGATTGAGGTCGGAATCAGTTCCGCTCGCATGCTTGACCAGATCAGTAAGTCCGATCCCGTATTCCGTCAGAGTGGCAAACTCTTCCGGGGCCAACTGCCGTGGCGTCAGGCCTGTTTCGTGGAGAGTTCGCCAGAACCGGTTCCCATTGCCGGCATAGTAGGTTCCGGTGGCAGCCGAAAGGGGACCTGGGGCCATCCCGCAGATCAACAGTCCAAGGTCTGGGCGCAGCACGTCGGGAAGAACCGGAGCATGGGCCGGACTGTGCATGGCTGAACCGAGGGATGCTGCCGGCTTCGGATTGCGTGAACCCGCCGGGCTATCCCGTGTGATGGGGCGGGTTCCAATAATTTGGATGATGCCCTTCTTGATGATTGCTTCAAAGTGGGCTTCGGTGAATCCCCTGCCGCTATTGTCAAAATCCGAGATGAAGAAACAGTAGTATTGCCGGAGATGCCTGCGAAGGCCCTTTTGCATCGCACGGTCGGCATTGCGAAGCTCCCGGAGAATTCCGCGAATTGCGTCTGCGTCAGCAATCGAATATTCAGATTTCCCCTTCATCACACCTGGAATGCAGGCCATTAATTACCGTGATTGAATTTTGCTGGGGTCCCGGCAGTCAATCCATGGAGAGACGCCCCCGTCAGTAGTTTTCGGGTCACCTTGCAGGTTTTCGGCAATGCCTGGTTCACCAGAGGAAGGGGAAACTAATATGCCCCGGCAAATTCACATGGAGGTTTTCAAGATGTCAAAAAAAGCAAGCTTGGGGGTTATCAAAATAGACATCGGCTCTGTCGGTAAATCCACAATCGATGTTTAAGCCATATTGTAACTACTCACCCCTTATTTGCCCCATATCCCATCTGTAGGTTGACAGTATAGAATATTTTCCCTATCGTTCGGGTTTCGGACCACGAGACGAACCCGCACACAGATGGGGAACCGCTATTTCGGCTCCAAGGGAGCTTCGGGGCTGTGCCAGCCTCTGATCGCCCTGATGCCGCCGCACTCGGTGTATATCGAAACCCACCTTGGCGGTGGGGCGATCATGAAGCGCAAGCCGGGGGCCCTGCGGAACATCGGCATAGACTGCAACGCCAGGGCGCTGGAAGGATTCCAGTGCGACTATCCGGTGGAACTGGTGCATGGCTGCTGTCACCGGTATCTCCGGACGTTTCCGTTTGACGGCACGGAACTGGTCTACTGCGACCCGCCGTATCTGCAAAGTACGCGCAAGTCGGGCCGCCGCTACCGGCACGACTACAGGAACAGCGACCACGAGGGCTTGCTGGCGCTGATCCGCGGCCTTCCCTGCTCGGTGATGATCTCGGGGTATCCTTCGCGGATGTACGACGACTGGCTGGGGGATTGGGGCAGCGTGTCGCTTCAGGTGATGAACCAGGCGGGTGTGGTGACGGAGAAGGTGTGGTTCAACTTCACGCCGGACCGGGTTCACTGGCCGCGTTATGCGGGCCGGAACTTCACCCATCGCCAGGCGGTGAAGCGCAAGGCCCAGAGTTGGGGCCGGCGCTACCGGGGGATGCCGCATGGGGAACGCCTGGCGGTGCTGTCGGCGATGATGGCGGTGGAGGCGGAGGAGGCCGTGGAGGCGAGGGAGGAGTGAATCCATGGGGACGGTGAACCGGGTTGCGCTGCGCGAGGAGTTCGATGCGCACCGGGAGAGTTTCCGGTCACTGTGCAGGGAGGGCAAGGTCAGCGCGGAATGCGAGGTGCTGTTCAACGCCCTGTTGATGCTGATGGAGTTGATGATGGCGGTGTTCATGGAAAAGACCACCCGCAAGACGCCGGTGAACGCGAGCCTGCCGCCGTCCCGTGAGGGGAAGGATGAGACCGCGGCACGCCCCGGGAGCCGTGGCAGGGGACCGGAGCAGCCGCACTGGGAAACGGGCCATACCCGTCTGGTGAGTGAAACCGGGGTATCCCCGGTGACGGAATGTTCGGCCTGCGGCAGGAACCTGGTGCGGGTACGGTGCGAGGGCCATGAGCGTCGCACCCTGGTGGACATCGTGTTCGAGACCCGGGAATACCACGTGGATGCCGAGATCAAGACCTGTCCGCGCTGCCATGCCGAGAACCGGGGCGCCTTTCCGGACGGCCTGCCGGGTCCGCTGCAGTACGGACACGGCATCATCGCGTTCGCCGCCCACCTGATGGTGGCGCAGATGGTGCCGCTGAAGCGTGTGGTCCAGACCATGAAGGCGATGACGGGACGGGCCATTGCCGAGGCGACCCTGCTGGCCTGGCTGCTGCGCCTGCACGATGCCCTGGCGGACTGGGAGGCTGCCGCCGTCGAGTGCCTGCTGGCCGCGCCGGCGCTGCATGTGGACGAGACCTCGATCCGCATCGACCGCAAGAACCACTGGCTGCACGACTGCAGCGCCGGAGACCTCACCCTGAAGTTCTGCCACCCCAAGCGGGGCGGCGAGGCGATCCGGGACATCGGCATCATCCCCCGGTACGGCGGCGTCCTGGTCCATGACCGCTGGGCCAGCTATCTTGCCTGTGACCACTGCGACCACGCCCTGTGCGGCGGCCACCTCCTGCGGGATCTGCAGTTCCTCATCGACGCCCATGATCCGGCCTGGGCGAGGCGGATGAAGAAACTGCTCCGGGACGCCGCCCGCAAGGTCAGGGAAAGCCCGGACAAGGTGCTGTCCGCAAAAGAATGCGCCGCCCTGCAAAAGCGCTACCGGACCATCCTGACCCAGGGGAAGAAGGAACTCCCGGCAACCCCTGTGCGCACCGGCGGGAAAAAGCGCGGGCGCATCGCGAAATCCGACGCGGAGAACCTGTGGGAGGCCATGGGAAAGCATGAAACCGAAGTCCTGCGGTTCGCCAGGGACCCCGCGGTCAGCTTCACCAACAACCTGTCCGAAAGGAACCTCCGGATGGCCAAGGTCAAGCAGAAAGTGTCCGGCTGTTTCCGTACATACAAATACGCCGTCGCATGGTGCCGGGTCTCAAGCTATCTGCTGTCCATGTCCTATCAGGGTTACAATCCTCTTGCCGCCATCGAGATCGCTCTCAAGGGAAAGGCCGCCCACATGCTCAAGACACCTGAATGACCTTCAGGTGCTCCACAGGGGGCTAGTAGTTACGCCATATTTTCCATATTTTCCGCATGGAAACACCCCCCCGGATCGCTGTAGAATCGTATGCGTACCAAGTGGGTATGCCTTTTGCGGTATCGGCAAGTACATTCGGGCCATGCTGTTGATTCATGTGGCATGGCGGATGAATTGACATTGGCACTTGGCCGTGCCGGAACGATAGGTTTGTGCTGGAGGTTGTATGGCGGTTTATGCGACGAAGGTGGAGGGACTGAGCCTGGGTGCGGGCGATTCGGACGTGAAGATGCTGATTGCGGACTTCCCGTTCGATTACGGAAATTTCCTTGCCAATGCGTCTGCGCAGGGCATTGGGGAAATACCTTCGGAGAAGTACGGCACGCCGGTTGCCGTGGTCGGCGGTGGAGTTGCCGGGATCACCGCCGCATACGAGTTGATGAGGATCGGCCTGAAGCCGGTGGTCTACGAAGACCAGGTGCTGGGATTGGGCGGCAGGTTCAGGAGTCGCTACCTTTTCGATGGCACCGATGCTTTCGCGGAAATGGGCGCGATGAGATTCCCGCTTTCCGCGACGGGGCTCTTCCATTATATCGGGCTGCTGGACCTGAAGACCGAGCCTTTCCCGAACCCGCTCACTGCGGCGGCCCGCAGCACCCTGATCGATCTCCTGGGTGAGACATACTATATCGAGGGGACCGGACCGGTTCCGGAGAAGTTCGCAAGCATTGCTGCGAAGTGGAACCAGGCCCTGGAGGACCACTTCCAGTTCACCCGGATGCAGACGGCCATCAAGGAGAACGATACGGCGACCATAAAGTCCATCTGGAACCGGATAGTCAGGCAGTACGACGACGTCAGCTTCCACCGGTTCCTGGTGGAAGCCGGTTTCACCTATGACGAGATCTACGTTTTCGGGCAGGTGGGTTTCGGGTCGGGCGGCTGGAACACGGACTACCCGAATTCCATTCTGGAGGTTTTGCGGGTGGTGTACGTCAATGCGGACGACAATCACCAGAGGATCGTCGACGGGACCACGGCGCTCGTGGAAGGGCTATGGGAGCGGGAACCGGCCGACATCAAGCATTGGCCTGCGGGAACCAGTCTGAAATCCTTGAATGGCGGCTTTACGTCGCCCGGGGTCGTGTCGATTGATCCGGGCCGGGGTGGCGGCGTTCAGGTCACCGCCATTGGCGATCCGACGACCTACGAGGCGGTGATCGTCACGCCAGAGAAGCGGGTACTGCGAAGCGGCGGAATCCGGATCGACGGATCACTGTTCGGGCCGGACATATTCACGGCGATGGACAACACCCATTACGAGTTGTCGGGCAAGGTGTTCTCCAAGGCCGAGAGCCCGATCTGGCAGGAGAAGAATGAGTCGGGACGTTACAGGATGAGCATGACGCTCAGCGACCGCCTGACCCGGGGCACTTATCTTTTCGATGAATCCGGAGGCATTCCGATGGTCTGCCTGTCGTATACCTGGAATGACGACACCCTCAAATTCCTGCCGTTCGAAGCCAGGGACCAGTTCAGCCGCTGTGCACAGGTACTGCAGGACATCTATCCCGACGAATCGCTGGGCGCACTGTTCCAGGGCCAGCCCATCAGCCTGATTTGGGATCTGGAGCCTCTGTTCATCGGGGCATCCAAAAACAATCTTCCCGGACAGTATCGGATACAGCGGGACCTGTTTACGGCGTTCCGGGAGGATGACACATCGGTGGCGCAAGGCATTTTCCTGGCGGGCGACGATGTCTCCTGGACGGGCGGCTGGAGTGAAGGTGCGATACATTCGGGCATCAATGCCGCCTGGGGGGTGTTGAATCATCTGGGAGGAAAGACCTGGTCGGACAATCCGGGTCCCGGGGATGAGTCGATGTACAGCAAGCTGTCTCCGGTCAAACTGGATGAGTGAACAACAGAAACAGCGTTCGGAGGGAGCCGGTGTACTTTGTCGTGTTTTCATCGGAAACCGGGGCGGAGGAGGTTTCCCGTCCGGTATGCGCCGATGAAGTTCCAGACCAATGAGCCAGACTTATTATGAGGTAGTCATCATGAAAGAACCCAATGAAACGAAGCGCAAGGCAGACACGCATCAGGCAATCGAAGCCGTCGGCAGGCGGAAGTTCCTGGCCGCGTCGGCGGCGGCCGCGGCGGGTGTCTCGCTGTCGGGATTTCCGATGCTGTCCCTCGGGCAGTCACAGCCCTTGAAGGTTGGCGCCTATGGAGGGTACTTCAAGGATTCGTTCGACCAGTTCATCTTTCCGGAGTTCACGAAGGCGACGGGCATCGAGGTGGAGTCCGTGGCGGAGCCCACGGGCGAGGCGTGGCTGGCCCAGCTGGACGCTGCGGCGTCGGCCGGCGCCGCTCCGGCGGACGTGTCCATGATCGCCCAGGTCCCCATGCTCAAGGGCCAGAAGACGGAACTCTGGCTGCCGCTGGACGAGGGAAAGCTGCCGAATCTCGGAAACGTCTCCGCGAATTTCGTGCACCGTTATCCGGACGGCCGCCTGGATGGGGTGGGGGCCGTGGCCTGGTACATCACCCTGGTTACGAACACCGATGCGTATCCGCAGGCCCCCGAGAGCTGGAATGAACTGTGGAATCCCGTAAACAGGGACCGTCTCGGCTTGCTGGCGCTGGTGACCAACTCCTTCCTGCTGGAGATCACGGCGGCGACGTTTTTCGGTTCGACCGACGTTCTTGACGACGAGGCGGGGCAACTGGAAGTCTTCGCAAAGCTCGCGGAACTCAAGGCCAACGTGGCGCTTTGGTACCGGGACGAAGCCCAGTTCGAACAGGCCCTGAAGTCCGGCGAGATTCCGATGGGACAGTATTACCATGACGTGGCGGGACTGGCCGCGGCCGACGGCTTCCCCGTCCGGACGACTTTCCCGAAGGAGGGAGGGGTCAGCGATTCCGGCCTGTGGGCGGTGTCGAGGGCGTCGAAGATGGTGGAGGAATCGCATGTCTTCATCGACTACATGTGCCGCCCGGAGGTCCAGTCGCTGCTTTCCCTGAATGTCGGCACCGCGCCTACGGTGCCGCGGAGCATGCTGGACCTGACCGACGATGAATTCATGTCGGTTTCCAGCGAAATCGACCCGATCGTCCCCCGTTACGACCTGTATGACCGCAAGGGGGACTGGCTTGCCCAGAAGTGGTCCGAACTGATCGTCGGCTGAAACCGTGCGGAGATGGTCCTGACCCTGAGGCAGGAGGTCAGGCAAGATGTCCAGCCTGTGTATTGAGGGCGTCAGCAAGCGGTTCGGCACGTTCGACGCCCTGACGGACATCCACCTGTCGATCCCGGCGGGCAGCCTGCTCTGCCTGCTGGGCCCGTCCGGCTGCGGCAAGACGACCATTCTCCGGATCGTCGCCGGCCTGGAGGCGCCGGACGGCGGCCGGGTATTGCTGGATGGTTCGGATTTGCTGGCGCTGCCCCCGCACAAGAGGGACATCGGCATGGTGTTCCAGTCCCATGCCCTGTTTCCCCATCTGGACGTTTTCGGGAACATTGCGTACGGGCTTCGCATGGGCGGTTTGCCCAAGGCCTCCATTGCGCATCGCGTCGCCGAATTGCTGGAACTGATCCGGTTGCCCGGCGCGGCGGGGAAACATGTGTTCCAGCTGTCCGGCGGCGAGCGGCAGCGCGTGGCCATCGCCCGCGCGCTGGCCCGGCGCCCGAAGCTGTTCCTGCTGGACGAGCCCACTTCCGCGCTGGATGCGAACCTGCGGGAAACGATGCAGATCGAATTGCGCAGGCTGCAACAGTCCCTGGGAATCACCACCATTGTGGTCACCCATGACCAGTCCGAGGCCATGACCATTTCCGACCGGATCGCCGTGATGCGGCATGGAACGGTGGAGCAGTCGGGCCACCCGATGGAAGTATACGACCGCCCCGGGACGGAATTCGTGGCCAGGTTCATCGGCGCCATGAATATCCTGGAATGCGACTGGGAAAACGATTCCGCATGGCTCGGGAATGTCCGCCTCGAGACAGGGCCCGAGAATCGCTCCGGGAATTCCGGAAGGGCATCGGTCAGGGTGGCGATCCGACCCGAAAGGGTGGCGCTGGAGAACGTCGGGGCAAACGGGGAAAACGGGGGAACCGGGATTGCCGATGACGGCCCGAACAGGTTGCGCGGAACGATCGACTTTATACGCAACACCGGCAATCTCGTCGAGGTTCACGCGAATTGCGGTCCGGCAAGGATTGTCCATGCCTTCTCCCCGCGGGCCGGAGGGGACCCGGGCTTCTGTGAGGGAGACGGCATCGTGGCGCACCTGCCCCCCGAACATTGCCACCTCTATGGCAACGAAGACCGATGAGCCGGGAGTTCCGTAGCGGGCCGATACCCGGCTGGTACGCCTTCCTCGTGCTGGGCCTGTTCTTCCTGGGCCCGTTCGCGATCATGCTCAACTTCAGTTTCTACCACAAGATTCCCGGGGGGCTGTACGAGCCGGGATTCGAGCTTGACAACTACGGAAGGCTGATGACCCCGTTTTTCGGACGCATCCTGCTCATGTCCACGGGATTGTGTGCATTGGCTTCCCTGGCTGCGGTCGGATTCGGGTTCGCGCTCACCTACGCCATCTCGAACATGTCGAAAACGGGCAGGACGTTCTGGCTGATTCTCCTCGTGTCCCTGCTGTCGCTTTCCGAGGTGGTCACCGGCTTTGCCTGGAGTACGCTTTTTTCCCGCACGGCGGGTCTCGGGGGATGGCTCCATACGCTGGGAATACTTGATGCGCCTCGGGCCCTGTCGCCCGGATTCTGGGCGTTGCTGACCGCCCTGACCTTCATTTGCATCCCGTTCGTCGTCCTGGTGCTCTTTCCGCCGCTGACCCGCCTGCCGAGAGACTGGACGGAGGCGGCGAGAACCCTGGGCGCAACCCCGATGGGCGCGGTGGCGACGGTCGTCATCCCGGCGGTTCGGCCGGCGATTCTGGCCGCTTTCATTCTCTCGTTCATCTATTCCCTCGGATCCTATGTGCTGCCCATCATGCTTGGCAGGCCGCGGCATTGGACCCTGTCCGTCCACATCACCGACCAGGCCCTGTACCAGTCCAACTTTCCCTTTGCAGCGGCGTTGTCGGTTTTCCTCATGGTCGCTTCGCTGTTTCTGATCGGAGTTGTCCACCGGCTGCAAAGCCGTTTCACTTGATCATGCGGTGGGTTCGAAACCTGTTTCTGGGCATGATGCTTGTCATGTTCATGGCCCCGATCATCGTCGTGGCGGGGGTTTCTTTCAATGAGAGGAAGCAACTGCTGTTTCCACCGCAGGGCTTTTCGTTCGAATGGTATCTGAAGGCTTTCCAGGAAAGTGGCTGGACGTCGGCCATGGTTACGAGTTTCTTCCTTGCGTTCGGCGCCGCCCTGTTCTCCCTGTGCCTGGCCGTTCCCCTGGCGCTCTATTGCTGGCGGCGGGTCAACTGGCAGTCCAGGCTGCTTCGAGGTCTCGGGCTGTTGCCGTTCATGCTGCCGCCCGTCGTCAGCGCCCTCGGGTTCCTGGTGTTCTGGAGTACGGCCGGAGGGTATGGTCAGATGTATGCCGCCGTCATCAGCCACGGGGTGTTCCTCGTCACTCTCCCCATGGTCATGATACTCATCGGGCTCGATTCGGTCGACAGGAACCTGATCGATGCGGCCAGGATTTGCGGCGCATCCAGATCCAGGGTGTATCTGACCGTGATCATTCCGGTCGTCCGGCCGTTCCTGATATTCGGATTCTGCTTCGCCTTCGTCCTGAGCTTCAACGAATACATCATCAGCTTCATGCTGATCGGGTTCACCCACGAAACGCTCCCCGTGAAGATTTTCAACAGCCTTCGATACGGATACACCCCGATCATGGCCGTCGTGTCCACTTTCTTCGTTCTGATGACAGTGGGCGTATTGTGTATCGTTGCGCGGTTCGGCGACCTCCCCCGACTTTTCGGGGCATGGGACAGCGGGGACACTTGACGAATTCGATTGAATCGACTCCATCTGACCGGAGCTGGTCAGTAATTCACATCGTCCGGCAAGCACTGGATTTGCTTCCGGGCGCCACGTTCCAGGCAATTTCATGGCCTGTTTCCGGGCTTGAGCCGGTTTCCTGGAACGGCAGCCATGGTCACCCGGGACCCATTTTCTTCAGGTTTTCACCATCATATGGCGCATCGAAGGTTTTGACGAATTGCCAAAACCTTTTGAAAGTATCGTGAAAACGACTGGGCGGGGCGGGTGAAGTGGCGGCCCGGCGGGTCCGAATCGAACGGACTACCATACGGATGCCCGCGTAGGGGTATGACGCGGATAACCGCAGCATTACCTTCAGTGCCCTCTCACCGGGCCGCCGGGGCTGAATGTAGCACAATGCGCGGGGGGCGGGGATCGCGTCCAGGACGCCACAGAGGCCCGTAGCGCGGCCGTATGCCCGTGGCATACTGATCAACAGGAGGGTGATGGTCTGCGCAGGTACCAAAATGGTGGCGCCGCGCAATGCGCCGCATTGCGCCGAGGGCCAAAGCGCCACCACCCTGGTGGCAGGGCAGTCCCGGGTTTCCGGAACCCGTTGTATTGGAATGGAATTTTCCGTATGCCCACGGCATGCCCCGGTGACGGCAAATGGTGCCAAGTCTTTCCGGCAGCAGCCAGTCGTCATTTGGCGGTGGAATGGCACGGGAGTGCCGGTCAGGCGCGCATTTGCTGTTGAGTGCATCCAGGATGCGTCGGGTGTGACGCGCACACGCCGTAGGGCGTAAGTATGCACGCCAGATCGAGCGATCCCGTCTCCGGCATATTCCCGTGCAGAAACAACGGCTTAGCCAGAGCGGCGTCTGAGCGACGCTGTTCACCGCGCTTGTGATGGAACGGTTCCGGACCCGGTGCGCGGGGACAGGTGGTCATTATAGGAAGCAGTTCCACGCATTGCAAGCGGCTTTTTCGCGCTGTTGGCGAAGGTCTTTCAGACGCCTTTCCAGGCTCGGTTCCGGAGGGCGGGTTCGCTGCCGGAGTCCATCGGAGCCGCTCCCGCCGGATGCCCCGCATTCGGGGCGCGCCGGCGGCGACGAACGGTCGGCGGCCGTGCCTCATCCCGTCCGGGTCCGGCGACCGCCGGCCATGGCGCCGGCGATGATGCCGCCGATCCGTTCGGCCGCCGCGGCGAGATGGCCGTCGGCGAGGTGGGTGTAGGCTTCCGTCGTGCGATGGCTCCGGTGGCCGAGCAGCCTGCCGACCTGGGGCAGGTTCTCGCCGGACATCACGGCCTGGCTGGCGACGGTGTGGCGGAGGTCGTGGAGCCGCAGGGTGCCGAGCCGGGCGTCGGTGCGGACGGCATGCCAGCAGGAAGCCAGGCTGTGCTGACCGCGGCCTTCGGCGTAGCGGGGGAAGAGGAACGCGTCGGGATCGCGCGTTCGGGGAGAGCCGGCGAGGCCTGCGACGAGGTCGCGGGCCGCGGCGCCGAGGGGCACCGTGCGCGGTCCGGTCTTGGCGTCGGTCAGCCGGATGGCGTCGTCGCCGATGTCGCGCCAGCGGCGGTCGAGCACCTCGCTGCGGCGGCAGCCGGTGAGCGCGATGAGGCGGATCGCGGCGACGGCCTCGGGCCACCCGGCCTCGCGCCCGTCGAGGGCGCGGCCGAGTCGTTCGAGCTCGCCGGCGTCGAGACAGCGGGCGACGTTGCGGCGCGGGTTCTTCGCGATGCCGAGGCAGGGGTTGGTCCCGGGCGGGCGCCAGCCCCATTCCTCGGCGCGGAACATCATCGCGCGGAGAATCTCGAAGGCGCGGTTGGCGGCGCCGGGGCGTTCGGCGCTGGCGGCGTCGAACCAGGCGGCGACGTCCTCGGGTCCGATGCGGTCGACCGGCGTCCTGCCGAAGGCGGGCAGGAGCCGCGCCTTGAGGTAGGTGCGCACGGTCCTGCGGCCCGAGGGCTTCAGGTTCGGGGCGCAGCGCCGCAGGTACTCCCCGGCGAAGGCGGAGAAGTCCGGGACGCGCCGCGCCCTGCGGCGCTCCTCGGCGGGATCCTCGCCGGCGCGGATGCGCGCGAGGAGGTCGCGGGCGCGGCGCCTGGCCTCGGCGAGCTCGACCTCGCCGTGGCGGGCGACGGCGAACCGCCGCGTGCGGCCCCCGATGCGGGCCTGGAGGACGTACACCTTGCGCCCGGAGGGATGGACGCGCAGCCCGAAGCCGGGCTGCCCGCGGTCGAACAGGATGGTCTCCCGGGGGCCGGGGGCGCAGTCCCGGGCCAGCCGGGGGGTGAGGTCAACCCTGGGCATGGCGGCCTCCCCGGCGCTCGCGGCCGTGTTCGCCGCCGCCGCCGTTTCCGCCATCGCCGGCCATGGCCGCTCCGATGCGGCCCGAGATCCGGTCGGCGGCATCGGCGACGGAGCGGGCGGACAGGTGGACGTAGCGCTCGGTGGTCTCGACCAGGGCGTGGCCGAGCAGCCTGGCGATGGTGACCATGTCGGCGCCGTTCATGGCGGCCACCGAGGCCCAGGTGTGGCGCAGGTCGTGGAGGCGGACGCCGGCCAGTCCGGCGTCGTCCCGGATGCGCCGCCAGTGCTGGGAGATCGTCGAGACCGGCTTGCCGGGCGAGCGCCCGGGGAAGACGAACGGGCAGTCCGGGTCCCGGCGGGGGATGGCGTCGAGGACCGCGCGGGCGGCGCCGGCCAGCCACACGGTGCGGGGGCCGGACTTGGAGTCGGGGAGCAGGATGCGGCGGTCCCGGATCCAGTCCCACTGCAGGCCGGTGACCTCGCCGGCGCGGCAGCCGGTGAGCAGCAGCAGGCGGATCACGGCGACGGCCTGGGGGCAGTCGGGTTCGTGGCGGTCGAGGGCGGCGCCGAGCCGGGCCATCTCGTCCTGGGTCAGGAACCGCTCCCTGGGGACGGTCCGGTAGCGCCGGGTGCGCCGGCAGGGGTTGGTGTTGTGGTCGCGGTATCCCCACAGCTCGGCCATGCGCATCATGACGGACAGGACCGGCATGGAGCGGTTGGCGGTGCCGGGGCGGTCCGCCATGGCGGCGAACCAGTCCCGGACGTGGCCGGGGCCGATGTCGTCCACGGCCAGGTGGCCGAGGACGGGGAGGATCTCGCTCTGGACGATGCGCCGGTTGGCCTGCCGGGTGCGGGGCTTCCAGTGGCGGGCGTGGCGCTCGAGGAACTCGGCGGCGAAGTCGGCCATGGGGCGGCCGGGATACCGGGGACCGGCGTTCCGGGCCGGCGGCTCGGCGAGCCCGGGCAGGACCCGGCGCGCCTCGCGGCGGGCCTGGGGGACGCTCATGGCGTCGGCGGACCCGAGGGTGACGCGGCGGACCCGGCCCCCGGGGGTCCGGCGGCGCAGGAAGAAGGAGCGGGTTCCGGAGGGATGGACGGACAGGCCGAGTCCGGAGATGGCGTCGTCCCAGAGGTCGTACTTGCGCTTGCGGGGCCGGGCTGCGGCGACCCGTCTGGGGAAGGAGGTGCGGGGGGTGGGTGCGGTCATGATGCGGCTTCTCGGTTCGGGCCGCGCGACCGGTGGTCCATATAGGAAGCAGTCGCGGCGGCGTTTCTACCAACGGACCGCGCTTCCGGGACCGGAAGGGGTATGAATCAAGTCATTGATTCAGAACACGTTTCCATCATCTTGCACGACGGTGAACAGGCGTGCCCGACAGCAATTTCTTGCGTCGGGTGTGAGAGAAAACGCCGCCGGGCGTAGAAATGAGAGAAGATCGGGGAGCACACCGCGAACGATTCGGGATCCCGGCAGAGCGAAGGGACGAAGCCCGGCGGCGTTTGAGAGGGGACGCGGAAGCGACCCGCGATGGGGAGCGGCACGCGACCCGATGGAGTTCCCGAAGGGGAAGCGCGACCGACGCGCCAACGGGCAGAGGCACGAGAAGAAACTTGCGCCGGTGGCGGAGTCCGGAGCGGCTGACGCTGCGGACCGGGAACCGGTTGACCACTGCGACCATCAACGTGAATTTTTTTCGGCTCGTTGTGGAACAGGTGGAGATGCCGGACGCGGCGCGTGTGACGGAGACCGGCACCGTCGGGGCGGCGGTCGCGTACGTCGGCGGAAAACTGATCGCGACGGGAAGTGGCAGGAGAAGAAGTACGTGCCGGCAGCGACGTGCGGCGAAGCCGACGGCGGTGGCGCGGAGCCGATCCACCACCGGGACCGTCGCGGAGCACGGACCGGTTCGCTGTGGAAGCTGGAGATCGGAAAAACCGACGCGAGCGGCACGCGAAGTGGAAGTCGTCGGCGACGGTAGGCGGTCCGGTCCGCGGCCCGGCGAGGATGCGGAGCATCGGGCCAGCAGCGGACGGGGATGAAGACGCGGCGCCGGAGATTTCCAGCACGGGCAGCGGGCGCCGTTGTCGACGCTCGGGAGAGGACGGAAAAGGAAACGCCGCTGGCGGTGCAGGTGCGAAGCACCGCGCCGGCAGCAGGCGTCGAAGCGGATGCGGTTGCCGCCGCCGCCAGGGACGCGGGATGGAAAAAGCGCCGGGCGCCGCGCAGCGGCGATGGCGCGGCACGGCCGCCGCGCCGGAAGGGAAGAAGGACCGCGCCGTCGGAACGACGCGGCCCTGTGCCGGTGTTTCAGCACCGGTGAACCGGGATACCAGACGCCGCGGCCTTGTCGGCCAGGTTGGCGGTGATGCCCGAGTCGCTCGGGAAGAGAATGATGCCCTTCGGCATCAGGTTCAGCAGTTCGTCGTTCCTTCTGAACGGAGCGGCCTTCCCGTGGGTGTTCCAGTCGGGCCGGCACACCACCTGGTGCACGCCGCGGGCCTCGGCCCAGCGGGCGGCGAACTTCTCGACGCCGGGCCCGCCGCCGTGGACCAGCACCATGTCCGCGTACTTGCGGTGCGCGGCGTCCAGCTTGCGGAACACCGCGTCGGGGTCGCCGTCCTTGCCGCCCGCGACGGCGATCAGGGTTCCGTCCGGGAGGTTCTCCTTCGCCGCGGCGCTGTCCCTCGCCCGGATGAAGTCCCGGGCGTCGATGGCGGCGGAGGTGAGAACCCCGGTGCGGCTGGTGTGCGAACCCTTCCACGGCCGCCACATCTCCCCGGTCTCGGCGAGATACTGCGCCGCCGCCGCGTCCCGCATCTCCTCGAAGGCGTCGCGCCTGCCGCCCAGGTTCTTCGCCCGGTCGGTGAGGAGTTCCAGCTCCCGGGACTTGATCTCGGTCCCGTCCTGTTCCTTCTGCAGGTCGCGGAGCTCCGGCGCGATCCGGTCGATGTTTTTGTCCAGCCGCCTGATCTGGGCGTCGAGCATGTTCACGAAGGCCCAGAGGAGAGACCCGGATTCGTCCGCGATCTGGAACCCGGTCATGTCGATGCCGTCGGCGAGGACCGAGAACGCTTCGGTCACGGCGCTTACTACCGTGTCCCGCTCCCAGACCTCCCTGGGATCGAACTCGCCGCGCTCGGGGGTGGCTCCATGGAGCTTCGCCTGTTCGCAGATCATGGCGGTGATGGATTGATCTCCGGTGTCGATGGCGTCGAGGCGATCGATGGTGTCGATGGAGTTGCTGTTGTCGATTTCGAACATTGTGAATTCTCCGAATGAACAATAGAAGGTGAAGGGGCGGAAGCCCCGCATGCGTTGGGAGGGAAGCTCCCTACGTATTCCCCATCCGTTCACGAGCGCAGCGCAGTCACCGGGCCCCAGGGACATGGGCCGGCGTGTCGCGCGATGGTGCGGGCGCAGTGACGACCGCAGGGAGGAATGAGCCACGGTCGCGTGGCGCGCCGGCGCTAGGCGCGCCAGCGCCGTTGTCCCTGGAGGCGCGGCCGGAACGGAGCGGAGCGCAGTGGAGGACTCCCCCCTGGGAGTTGACGGAGAGAGCACGTGGACACACTGGGAATGTAGTAGGGAGTAGTACTGTCCCCCCAATGAGGTCGCGTCAGGCGTACAACGAGGAGAGCCGAGTGAAACGCCGTGGGTGCATGGACAGCACCAGCGACCGACAAGCCGCGCCGCAGGCGCTCATTGTGGGCAGGACGCCCACCGGGCGGTGGGTGTGTGAGGAAAGCGGCGGGAAGTGGACTTGCATGGCGGCGCTGGCCGTGACCATCAGAATCGCCATCCCTGGAGCGGATGCGACTGGAGCCGCTTTGTGATGGTTTGGTGGACCTTGCTCCGGTCGTTCTGCCTGTACCAACCACGGCAGTCCTCGATCAACAAAATCAGGTAGAAGGGCTGGCCGGTCAGCGGATCCTCATGGCGATACAGGTCGCCGACGGCCTCGCCGTCGTGACGGATGATGGCCTCGTCGTCGCCGGTTTTCTGGAAGGTGATTCGGGGCACGGTTCACTCCGGTCGGTGTGCTGGTTGACATGACGCGCGAAGGCCCTCTCTCCGCCCCCGCGCGGTTCACCACCCGCCCCCCTGTCCATCAACTCCATCGCCATGCCGGCGGGCGCGGCGAAGCCGGCCGTCGCGGACGCTGCAAAAAAAAAGCCGCAGTCCCTGCGGGACTGCGGCTGGAGTGGAGGAGACGGAGAGGCGGCTCAGAACGGCAGATCCTCTTCGATCCCGTCGGCGTTCACCGGTGCGGAATCCTGTGCTGCGGCCGGGGCCTCGGCGGCCTGCGCCTGGGCGCCTCCGTCCGGCCTGGCGGGCCGGTCGAGGAACTGGATTCTGGAACCGGGCACGAGCATGATCTCCGTGGAGAACCGGTCGGCGTCCTCGCCGTCCTTGCGCCACCGGCGGGTCTGGAGCTTGCCGTCGACGTAGACCAGGCGGCCCTTCTTCGCGTGCTTCTCCAGCATGGTGATGAGGCCGTCCTGGAAGGTGACCAGGCGGTGCCACTCCGTGCGGTCGACCCGCTCCCCGTCCCGGATGTAGGACTCGTCGGTGGCGATGCTGAGGTTGGCGACGCGTCCGCCGGACGCGAGGTGGTTGACGGTGACGTCCTGTCCGATGCGGCCGATCAATGAGGCCTTGTTGAGTCCGAAAGGCATATGTACCTCCTGAGGTAACGTTGGTTGATGAAACGGAAAAAACGGATAAAACGGAAAAACGATGGAACGAACCCCCGGGGGTCCGGGTTCTTCTTTCTCCCGGCCCCCCTTCGGTTCACCTTCTCCAGACCCCTCTTTCCCTCCGTCAGCCTTCGGGACGAAGGTCGAGGGCCGGCTCAGAGGAAACGTCGTCGAGGATCTCCCGGACAACCTGGCTGTCCAGGCCGATCTCGCCGAGCAGCTGGTCGGGGCTGGTGGGGATTTCGGATGCTTCGGGCATTTCGGAATTGCCCCCGATTTCGCGGATGTGCATGATGGTTCTCCCGTGTCGGGTTGATGGAAAGTTCGATGAACCCCGGGGAGGCGGCCGGAGCCGGGCTCCCTCCCACCTACCCGGGTTCACTCTTTCCGTCTCTGCCCTCCGACTCCGGAACGGGGCCTGGAAGGGCGGACAGGGGCGTGGGGACCAGGGTGGGGGCCGGGCCGGAAAAAGGCGGAAAAAAGCCCTGCGGGGCCGTCAGGGGCCGCTGCCGATGGATGCGGGTGGGTTTCCGTTCCGGCGCAGACCGGCGCCGGCTCCGTCCCCGGCGCATCGCGTGCGGCGAGCCGTGGTCCCGCCGGTTCCATGATCCCCGTCCGGCTGCCGCCCGGGACGGCTTGACCGTCTTCCGTGACAGCGGCGGTGTATACTGGCCCGGCACGCGCCCCCCGTCTCCTTACCGGGTGACATGCCGGCCGGCATCGCCCGACAGGGGGCGCGTGCTTCTTCCGGATTCTTCCGGGTTCTTCCGGGTTCTGCCGGACCGTTGATGATCATCCGCCGCCGCGGCCGACTCCACCGGGGCAGACGCGGGCGGGCCGGCAGCCGGCCGCCCGTGAAACAGGGGGCGGTGGCCCGGCGGTCACGGACATGGCCGTGCTGGATCACGGGCCGGCGGTACCCCGTCCGGCTACGGAGTGCGGTGGAGGGCAATCACGCCCAGCCGACCGACCCCGCCAGCGGGTGGTTCTCGGCGACGACCTCGAAACGCCCCTGCCGGAGCCTGAGAAACGCGGCGCCGGCGTCCGCGTCGGCCCGGCTGTCGAAGGGCCCGTGCTCCTCCCCGGTGTCCAGGTCCACCACGGTGTATTCGGGCTCCCAGGCGGGCATCCCGCGGAAGTGGGCGGACCGGGTGTAGCTTCTCTCGGCACAGCTCGGACAGCGGGCCGCTCCCTGACTGGGCTGGCCACAATCGGTACAGACCATTTCCCGCCTTCTCCGCCAGTACCGTTTCCGGGACGCGGCGTTGCGCCGTTCGACCCGTCCGCTGCCGGCCTCCAGGGCATTGCAGGAAAGGCAGGTGGCGGTGCCGTCGAAGGCGGGGGCGTGTCCGCACCTCGTGCAGATGCCGGCGGCCCTGGAGTGGGTTTTCAACTGCACGTCACCTGTGCATCGAGAAGCAGCGCTTTGTGGTGACGCACCCTTTTCACCCTCTTCACGGACGCGAGTTCGATCTGATCGAGACCACGTCGATGGTCGGGGTTGGACTGGTCCACTACACGGATGACGACGGCACGGTGCGCACGATGCGTCAGGCATTCACAAGCGTCGCGGCGGTGGATCCGTTCGTGCGGGTGGCTGCGGGCCGGTCGGCGTTTCGCGTATCGGACCTGCTCGCGCTGTCGGCATTGCTGGCCGGCCTGGACGGGGATGCCTGCGACGGGAACGAGGGCGACGGCGATACGGACAGTGTCAAGGAGATTATGTCCCATGTGTAAGAACGTTTTTGTCATACATGAGAAAGGAACGGAGCCTGGCGGGATGGGCCTGATAGAGAGAAACGGGAATATTCCTATATATATTCAGGGTTATTCGTACATTCACAGGAGAAATCCTCTTGATTCGGCATTCATAATGTGCATAAATAGATTTACATTCATTTTTCAACGGACCCCACGCGATGGCCAGACATTCCACCGATGCAAAGACCCGGGCCCTCAGGGAGCATGGCTGCCTGAACCCGAACGCGGAGGCGGTGCGGGACGAACTGTTCCTCTCCAACGCCTTCTTCGATCCGCGCGACCTGCTCCAGGTCAAGTACGAGATGCTGCGCCGCGTGCGCGAGGACGGCGTGCCGGTGAGCCATGCCGCGGCCAGCTTCGGGGTCTCCCGGCCCACCTGGTACCTCGCGCAGCGCGCCTACGATGCCGGCGGGCTGCCGGGACTGCTGCCGGACCGTCCGGGGCCCCGCCGGCCCCACAAGATCAGCGACGAGGTGGTCGAGGCGCTGCGGTCGGCGAAGAACGAACGGCCGGAGCTGACGGCCGCGGACCTGGTCGATCTCGTGCGCGCGCGCTTCGGCATCTCGGTCCATCGCCGCAGCATCGACCGTGCCCTCGGGCGGGAAAAAAAACGATGAAGGGCGGTCCGCGGAATACCGTGATCGACGCGGCGGAACACTCCGCCTACGGGCATGGCTACGAGCGGATGCGCCGCCATGCCGTCGAGCCCGGCGCCGTCCACGACCGCCACGGGCACGCCGTGGTGGCGCTGCGCGGCGTCGCGGCCTGGCTGCGGGCATTCGCCGAACTGCCCGTCCCGCCGGCGGCGGTCTGCGGGGGCGTCTCTGCGGCGACGCTGCCCGCCGATGTCGAAAGGCCGGTGATCGACGTTCTGCTCGAGATGCTGAAGGGCCATATGCAGCAGGGGGAGCCGGCATGAACACCGCCCACCAGAAGGTCACCGCGAGCCACCTGAGCCGCGATGCCTACCTGTACGTGCGCCAGTCCACCCTGCATCAGGTAAGCGAGCATGGCGAGAGCACTCGCCGCCAGTATGCGCTGCGGGAGCGGGCGGTGGCATTGGGCTGGCCGACCGAAAGCATCGTCGTGATCGACAGCGATCTCGGCCTGTCCGGCGCCGACAGCGACCGCGAGGGGTTCAAGCGCCTGGTCGCCGAAGTCACCATGGGACGGGCCGGGATCGTGCTCGGGCTGGAGGTGTCCAGGCTTGCGCGCAACTCCACCGACTGGCACCGGCTGCTGGAGATCTGCGCCATGAGCGAGACGCTGATCCTCGACGAGGACGGCGTGTACAGTCCCGGCGACTTCAACGACAGGCTCCTCCTCGGCCTCAAGGGGACCATGAGCGAAGCGGAACTCCACATGATGCGCGCCCGGCTCCGCGGGGGGACGCTGAACGCGGCCAAGCGGGGGGAATTGCGGATTCCGCTGCCGGTGGGGCTGGTCTACGACCCGCTGGGCCAGGTGGTGCTGGATCCGGACCAGCAGGTGCAGCACAGCCTGCGGCTGCTGTTCGACACCTTCACCAGGACCGGCTCGGCCAATGCCACGGTGAAGCACTTCAACCGGGAGAATCTGCTGTTTCCACACCGTCCTCATGACGGCCCGCACAAGGGAGAGTTGCATTGGAAGCCGTTGCGGTTCGCACGGGTAGTTCGGACGCTGCACAACCCGCGATACGCCGGTGCTTTCGTCTACGGGCGAAGCCGCAGCCAGCGGCGTCCCGGCGGCGGCAGTGAGACCAGGAAGGTCCCGCGCGAGGAGTGGACCGTGCTGCTGCACGATGCCCATCCGGGCTACATCACCTGGGAGCGGTTCGAGCAGAACGAGCGCCAGCTCCGGGAAAACGACTATGCCCATGCGGGCGGAGCGGGACGCCGCACTCCCCCGCGGGAGGGGCCGGCGCTGCTGCAGGGTCTGGCGATCTGCGGCGTGTGCGGCCGGACCATGGCGGTGCGCTACCACCAGCGAAAAGGAGGCCTGCAGCCCTACTACCTGTGCAGCCACGAGGGTCACCAGACGGCGAGCGCCTGGTGCCAGACCATCCCCGGCGCCGCCATCGACCGCAGGATCGGCGAGTTTCTGGTGGGGCTGATGACGCCGCTCACGCTGGATGTGGCGCTGCAGGTGCAGGACGAACTCGCCGCACGCGCGAAGGAGGCAGACCTGTGGCGCGCCCAGCAGGTGCAGCGTGCCCGCGAGGAAGCGAACCTGGCGCGGCAGCGGTTCATGCAGGCCCACCCCGATAACCGGATGGTTGCCGATGTGCTGGAGGCGGAGTGGAACGCGAAGCTTCGAGGCCTCGAGGAGGCGCAGCGCGAGTTCGAGAGCGACCGTGCCGGCTCTGACCAGGGGATGGATGATGAGCAACGCCGGCGGATCCTTGCGCTGGCGAGCGACTTCCCCCGCCTGTGGAACGATCCGGCGACGCCGCACCGCGAGCGCAAGCGGATGGCGCGGTTGCTGATCGAGGACGTGACGCTGACCAAGTCTGCGCAGAGCCTGGGGATCAGGTTACGGGGCGGGGCGGTCCGTCACCTCACATGGGTGCCGGATCCTCATCCATCCCAGATCTACAAGACCAGTGACGAGGTCGTCGCCGAGATCGACCGGCTGTTGAACGACCATACCAATGGAGAGGTCGCCAAATTGCTCAACGAACGTGGATACCGAACCGGTCGCGGCCTCGCCTTTACCCCGAAGCTGGTCAGTGTGGTGACAGAGCGCTACGGCCTGAAGTCACGCTATCAGCGGCTGCGTGATCGCGGATTCCTGGGGGTTGGCGAGGTTGCCGAGAAATTCGGGGTGACGGACAGTACGGTCCACAGGTGGCGGCGGGCCGGGCTCTTGATCGGACATGTCCATTGCGACGCCGGCCATTTCCTGTTTGAAATCCCCGATCCGCCACCGGAGAAACAACCGGGACAACGGCTCTCGCGGCGACAGCCGATGTCCCAACCTTGCCATGATCAGAACACTGGAGGTGTAGTATGAAGCATAATTCCTTCTCTCGGCGTACTTCGCCTTGTCCCGGGCCTGGCGCCTGGTCCTGCAAGGGGTGCACGTGGACCCTCCTTCGGCGGGTGGTCTGGAACCGCACCTGCTGCACATTCCCGCTTCGACCCATGCTTCGCGCTTGCGCTCGCTGCGGATCCTGGCCGACCGCCGGCGTGACTCGGCCGACCTGCCGCCGTACGCCAGTCCGGCAGCCTTGCCGGCATGGTATCTCGCCCTGGCCGCCACCCGGAGCTGCTCGCCGCAGTCATGGCAGTTTATCCGGTCCGGGGCCGGCGGCCGGTTGCCGCATCTCCTGCAGAGCCTGTCCGCGGCCCGCCGTTCCATTTTCCGGCGATAGTGGCGGCGTCCCGCCTCCCTCGACTTCTCCATGCACCGCCGGGGCCTGCCCTCGGCCTTCAGTTTTTCATTGCGCGCCTTTTCCTTGGTCCGTCGCTTCTCGGCGCAGGGCTCGCAGTTCGTGCGGCCGGGAACCGGAGAAACCAAACCGCACGCCAAACAGAGATTGGCGGCCCGTCTCTCATCCATCCTTTCCCGGAACCGCTCCCGGTTCCGTTTCCGTCCCGTCGCCGCATCACGGTATGCCACAGTTGCCTCCCACGCCTGAACATGAAGCAGAAAAGGAACATTCCGGGGAATGGGGGAATGCCTCCGGAACGCCCCGGCCGGGGCCCGGGATCATTTGACCCGGCGGTCGTAGCCGATGCCGCTGGCGCGGATGCCCCAGGCCTGGAGGCGGCACTGGCGGTCGTCGATCCCCGTGGCGATGATGATGCCGTCCCGCCCGGGCCGCAGCGCCCGGACCTTCTCCAGCGTCATGATCGAGGGGCGGGGCTTGCCCTTGCCGGGGGTTTCTTCCGGGTGGACGGGAACGATGTCCCCGTTGGCCTTGGACTGGAAGAACAGCACGGCGAACCGGTCGTCGGGCAGGCCGTCGCCGGTGACGTGCATCAGGAAGGTGGTTTCGTTCCTCAGGGTCTGGATCGAGGGGGTCATGGGGCCTCCGGGTAACGGTTGATCAAAGGGCATGGAGGGCCAGGAACCGAAGGATGAACTCCCTCGGCCTCCGGGCCATCCGGCCCTTGGCGGCCAAAACCAACTCGTGCCGGTGATCGGCGGCCCGATGGCGAAGGGAATGAATTGGATGCCGTGTCCGGGACGGCTGTGGGACGGCCGTGCCGTCAGGGACGGTCGTGGACCGGCCCGTGCTCGTGGGTCATGGTCATGGCCGGCGCCATGGCCAGGGGGCGGGAAGGGAAGAGGCCGGGCGGCGATGACCCTCTACGCAGTGGAGGGGTGGAACCGGGCCGCGCCGGATGCGGTTCGGATAAGGTCCGGATAAATCCGGGACGGGGTCCCGGCCGGTCAGTCGGTGAGGCTGGCCTGCTCTTCCCGGTATCTTCGGGTGATCTCCCGGTGTTGCCGCGCCGAGGAGGAAAGGTCATCGTTCCCGGGACGGGCATGGGACGCCCGGTTCCTCAAGGCCAGGATGGTTGCGGCTGCGGCGATCGCCGGAATGAGCAGGGTCAGCAGGATCTTTGCCATTGTTTTCATCTCCCGTGTTCCGATGGAGGAGCACATGCCGGGGATGTCGCATGTCCCCGGACGGCCTCCCTGTCCACTGTAACCGGATCCGGGGCGGCATGCATGCCGGAGGCGGGGGCAATCTCATGGCGAATTCATGGCACCCGGGCCCGTGCGCCCCCGGCGGGCGCGGCCCCGCCTGAGCGCATTCCCGACTGCCGGGCCCGGTTCGAAATGCCGCGAACCCGGCGGTTTCGCCGACAGCGTCCGCCTGCGTGTTGTTTCAGGTTGATTGCTCATTGATGACGGTGAAATCCCGTGATCCACAACGCGGCGGGGCAGAAGTGCTCATGTCCGCGTCCCTGGGCCGCGATCACGTGTTGCCAAAGCCTGTGTTCCGGCCTGCGCCGGGACCACGGAAAAGTCCCCCGGCCCGCGTGAACGATGCCGGTGCCGTTTCTTCGGAAGCAGCCCTGCCCGGTCAGTCGCCGAAGCTGGCCCGCTCTTCCCGGTACCTGCGGACAATCTCCCGGTGCCGCGGCGCGGAGGCCGGGTCATCGTCCCCGGGACGGACACGGGACGCCCGGTTTCTCAAGGCCAGGATGGCCGCGGCTGCGGAGAGCGCCGGAATAAGCAGGGTCAGCAGAATGTTCTCCATTCTTATGTTCGTCTGTCCTGTATGGCCGGTGGAGGCGCACAGGTCGGATATGCCGTCTGTACCTTCGAAAGATATAGCATCATCCCTGTACAGCCTTTCCACCGACTGTAGCCGGAATCCGGGGGAGCATTCCTGCCGGGGCAGGGGAATTGCATGGCGAATTCATGGCTGCAGGGCGGCGAATATCCTCCCGGACTTCCGTCCGGGGACGGGCCTGCGGACGTCAGGCGATTCTCCGGACCTTTGCCGAGTATCCCCCGCCGGTCAATTCGTCCAGCCGTTTCCCGGTTGCCTGATCGTTGCGCACCACGAGGCGGGCCGCGATGATCCTCTCATGCAGCGCGCGGAACCTGCGGTGGCCGTCCGTGCTGACCCGTTCGATGCAGACCCAGCCGATGTCCTCCATGTCGCAGTACCGGGCCAGCAGGGCCCGACCGGCCGGCGTGCTCACAACACCCCACATTCAACTCAGTCGGTTTTGATCATTCCCATAGTTTTCAGCGCCCGGTATGTTGAAGTGGCCTGACGGAGCAGGACATACCCCTTCCAGACCATGGTGGTGCCCGGCAGCGGCTGGCTGTTGCGCGGATGGAATCCGGCGAGCCTGGCGATGTCGACCACCAGCGTACGGATGTCGGGGGGCCGCTCCGGCGGCGGGCGTGCGCGGAGGATTCCATGGGCCATGAGCCGGACGTAGAGAATGGCGATTTCGTCCTTGGAGACGACCCGGTCGGCGGGGACGTCCGGCTTGTCGCGGGCCATGCGCTCGAGATCGAACACATGGCAGGCGGTGATGGCGTCGAAGGCGAGGCACTTCCTGAGGTCGTCGGCGTGGTCGAACCGGTGGTCCTCGACCCGGGCGCCGGATTTCAGCACCCGGAAGTATTCCTCGATGGTCCACCGGCGCTCGTACCAGCCAACGACGGTCCGGGCGGTCGCCGCGTCCGCGGCGCCCTCGGTGCTCAGCAGCACCCAGTGCAGGGGCTCGCTGCCCGGAGACGGGCTCCTCTCGGTCGCGACGACGGCCAGGACCTCGATCGGTCCCCCGTGCCCGGCGCGGTTCTCCGGCTTTACCGGCGGAAGCACCCTCACCCTGCCGGCGCGCAGTTCGATCTTCGCCTTGCGACCGGAACGCGCCCGCCTGCCGCCGCAGGCCCGGATCTTCACCGTTCGGGAACCGACCCTCGGCAGCGTGGCGACATGGTCCCACAGGGTCTCCTCGCCGCCCGCCTCCACGAGCACGCGGCGTCTCGTCGACCGCCGCGCGCGCACCAGCAGACCCGCGCCCAGGGATTCCGCCCGGGCGAACAACGCCCAGATGTCCGCCTCCCGGTCGCACACCGTGACCACCCGCGTGGACGGACAGGCGCGGGCGAGTTCCCCCGCCCGGTCCAGCCCGTGCCCCCAGCGCGCGCTCGCCACCTCGTCCCTGCCTTCGTCGCAATAGGTCCCGTCCAGGCAGAACACCCCAAGGGGCCGCCCGGCCTCGTTGACCGCCAGTCCCACATGCGCCAGCAGGCCCAGGGTGTGGCCTTTCCCGCCGCCGCCGAAGTCCACCAGCCCGCCGGTCGCCGCCAGACCGTCGTAATTCACCGTGGTGGTGTCCTGGATCGCCAGGACGGTCTCCTCGAGCCCGCAGCGCTCCACCATCGTCGCCTGATGCGGCTCCAGTATGTGGTTCATGGTCACACCCTCGTTCGACAACAGCCGGTAGGCGGCCTTGCGGTCCGCCCGCGCCGGGAAGATCTCCGGAACCGCGGCGCCCGGATGCTCCAGCCACGCCCGCCCCATGGACACGATCCTCTCCCGGACCCGGCCGTCGGGATGGGTGCTGCGCGCGTATTCCCGCCCGGCCCAGTCCGTGGCCCCGTCCATGTGCAGGGCCGGGGCCCTGTGGATGGCCCGGCCCGGCTCGGCGCACAATACCACACGCCAGGGTTCCGCCAGCGGCTTCATCCACACCGTGCATCCCGCCGTGGTGGCCTTCGCGCAGCGCCGCCAGTCCGCCGCCCGGTAGCAGGTTCCGCAATGGCCGGGACCCACATACGTGTAGGCCATCGCCGGGCGGACCCCGTACGCCGCCTCCCAGTCCGCCGCCACGCGCCGCGCCGCCAGGTCCAGCGCGCACGAGGCCAGACCGTGAACCCGGACCCCGGGCAGGATCAGGAAACGATGGTTGTTGACCACCTTCCCCAGGTTCGCCGCCCGCGCGTCCGCCGACCAGCCGATGAACTCGTCCCGGGCCTTCTGGTGCCAGCCCGCGGCGCAGAATCCGATCCCCCCGAGACGGCCATGGACCGCGGAACATACCCAGTAGCGCATCTGGCCCCCCGGCGCACGGGCCCAGCCCCGGGGGTGATGCGTCGCCATCATCGACTCCCAGCGGCGGCGGTCCGCCTTCCCCGATACCGGCTCCAGCAACACCTGGCCCAGTTCCGCCAGACCGCACCGGAGCCGGCAGTCGGGATAATCCGGATCCGGGGCCCCGTCCCGGCGTCCGCCGAATGCCGGACGGGCCGGAGGCAACGAAACCCCCAGCCGGTCCGCGAGAACCGGAAGGGCCTTGCGCGCCGAGCCCAGACAGTACTCGCCGCGGTCCCCCGTCCAGTCCTCGCGGATGCACAACTCACGGGCCAGCGAACTCCGCGTGCGGCCCGCTTCGGAAACCGCATCGCAAAACCAACTCACCGTCCCGGCGTCAAACTGGTGAAGACCTACCTGCATGCCCGGAAATGTACCGGGTCAGGCTTACTGAGTCAACTGTGGGCAGTTGTGAGGCCGGCGTGTGGGCGACGATCACCGGGCAGGTGGTCGTCGCGTTGTAGATCGTGATATCCGGCTGCATGGGTGAGGTGTCCCTCGGGTGTTCCCGGAATCAGAACGGGATCTCGCCGTCATCCTCTCCATTTCCATCAAATCCTTCAAATTCGCCATACCCGTCATACTCGTCATCCCCGTAAGGCGTCCGCCCCAGATCCGCCATATCCCATACATCCCCCATGACCTGCAGACGGATGGCCTCTCCGACGAGCATCGACAGGCAGCCGTCGCCGTCCTCCCGGTCCTCCTCGATGGCCGCGGCCGCGAGCGCCAGTATCCGCACGGCGTCGGCCGCGGGAAGGTCGGCAACCATGGCCGTCGCCGCCTCGCACCGGTTCATCGTCCGCGTGCCTTCGTCCACGGAGCCGTCCAGCGGGTCGGGGCATTCGACGAAATTCCGGAACGCGTTCAGCATGGCCCTCATTGCCCGGGTGCGCCTTTTTCCAAGTTTTCCCTGCTTTTCGTGTTGCTCCTGTTTCCCACGTCTCGATGCCATGGATTCCGTCTCTTGCCGTTGCCGGGGAGAGTAGTAACACGATTCCGACGGATTTTCCATGGCCCGACGAGATACGGACGAACCCATGTTTTCCGATCCGCCATAGTGCGGCAGTGCCGGATCACGGCAGGCACGGAAATTCGTCCACGCCCCAGGATTCTCTATCTTCCGGTGTCCACATTCCAGAACAGCGAACCTGCCATGACCTGTCTTCCAGTTCCTCCGGATTTCCCGGTATCTTCAACGGCTGGCGGAGGAATTCCGTACTGCCCGGAATCCAGCACCGCCAACCCGGCCACCGCCGGCCTGATCCGGAAATCCATCGCCCCCAATACCAGCAGGGCCTACCGGGGTGCACTTGAACGACTGGACGCATGGCTCGATGGCCGCGTCCTGGACGATGAAGCCCTGGCCGAGTGGATTGCCGGCCTGCATGACAGGGGGCTTTCGGCAACCACCGCCGCCATGGCCGTGGCCGCCGCCCGGTTCCGGGCGAGGATGGCCGGGCAGGACGGAAAATGGGATCCGGCGGGGCCGGTGACCCGAAGGACCCTTGCCGGCATCCGCAGAAGTTCAAAGGACCGGGGACGGGGGCAGGTGGCCGGTGTGCCGTGGGAGGAGGCGGACCGGGTGGTGGAAGAGGCGGTGCGGGAAAAGACTCTCCGGGGAATGCGGGACGCCGCCCTGATCGCGGTGGGTTCCGATGCCCTCCTGCGGGTGTCGGAGATGGTGGCTATCAACGCTGGTGACATCGAGCGGGACACGGACGGCTCCGCCGTGCTGCATGTTCGGCGTTCGAAGACGGATCAGGAGGGGATGGGAGCGACCTGTTATCTGGGACGCCGCACGGTGGAGGTGCTGGACTCATGGATGGCATCGGCCGGGATCGGGCAAGATGGGGATGAAGCGGTTTTCCGTTCAACCAGGAAGGGCGGTGCCGTGGGAAGTCGGCTGTCGGACCGCTCGGCCCGTTCCATTGTGGCGGCCCGTTGCGGGAGAAGCAATGAAAGAGTGTCCGGGCATTCCCTCAGGGTGGGTTCGGCGCTCAGTCTTGCGCGGGCCGGGGCCAGTCTCGTGGAGCTTCAGCAGGCCGGCCGCTGGAAATCCCCGGAGATGCCGGCGAGGTACACCCGCGGGGAGTCTGCGCGGCGGGGTCCGGTGGCGCGGCTTCGGCACGGGCAGGCGGGAGAAAGGCGACGGGAAGCCGGAGATTGCCTGGATACCGGTGACAGACCTGCCGAATCCTCGGCGGACAAGGTCCGGAATACGGCAAGGAATCCGGCCCCTGGAGGTGGGAAGATTCCGGGAATTCGGGTTAATGGAAGTAAAGCGGGGATTGGTTCTGCCCTGCTGAAGATTTGGCGGAAGACAATGCTCCGCCTTGCCGTTTCTCCGCAGTCGGGCAATTCACGCCCCATTGGTAAACAGGAATGTACAGGGCGGCGGGAATGGTCGTCAAGCCCGGATTCGGGTTCGAGGCCGGGTGATTCAGAAACATCCGGAATGCCGGAAATTCCACTGCCGGCGGGATTTCCGTGAGGCCGAGGCTCCGCCATCGCACAGGTACAGCGTGATCCATTGGTTCCATTAACCCGAATGAACAGAACCAATGAGAGCAAGATGACGATGAAGCAGAAACCTCCCGCAACCCGTTCTTCCGCCGGAACGGAAAAAATCCGGTCTGTGCTTGCCGCCGTGTTCCTGAGCCTGACCCTGGCCGCCTGCGGTGGGGGCGGGGGTTCCGGTGGATCAGGCGGAATGTCCGGCACGGGCAACACCGGCGGGGATGCCGGTAACAATGACCACCCGGACACGCCGGCCGGCGCCACGATCATCATGCCCGATTCTCCCACCGCCGGAAGAATCGACTCGGCCACCGACGTGGATTATTTCAAGCTGGAAATCAGCGAGGAAGGAAACCTGATTCTCAACACATCCGGATCGGCAAACCCCTTCATTCAAGTCTACGACGCACAAGGAAACGAGATACCAGGCACAGCTGGCAGCTGGATAATTTCAATTACCCAGGACGTCCTGGCTAATGGCGGTTTCGTCATCATCAAGATATCGGGAGGAATTTCACGGGAATCTTACATACTGACCACGGAATTCGTGGACTCTTCAGAAATCGGGCTTGTCACGAATCCGGATCCATTGCTCTCCGGAACCACCGACGGATACGTCACACCGGCGTATGCCAAAGAGACTTCGGACACAATGGACAGCATGCGGGGCACTCCATTCAGGGTCCTTGCTTCATCGATCGAACGGAACTGGGGTGACAACGGGGGGGCGGAACCCGCCGGCAAGTCGGTCTACGTCGCTTCCGTGACCGAAAACGCCGATGGAGGGGCGACAGCCGTTTACATCGTGAACGGGCTTCAGCATGTGATCGACATTCCGAAGGCAAACTTCCGTGACGGATTGCCTTGGCCCGACAATGTAGTTGCAATCGTCGAGGGTGACGGCGGCGACGGGCAACCCTACGCTGGCTACACTCTTGTGAAGAACAGTTTGGGCCAGACGAACCCGTTGAACATGGACTACTACTCGCTTGGGTACTGGACTTATGAAACAGGGACTTTCCGCCCGGATGATCCGGATCATCGCGTGGGTGGCGAAGTGGTCCCCTATATCTCCAGCGGCACTGTTTACGGTGGCCAACTGGTCTACGGCCTGAGAACCGACCCTGATGACCTTCCTTCAGGAACGGCCAGTTACACCGGACAAATGTATTTCACCGCCTATGCGGATGTACCCAGACCAACCGCCTACTACCACAGAATAAACGTATGGAGCCCGTTACGCCTGGATGTAAACCTTGACACGCTTACACTCACCGGAGAAGGAACCGGCGTCTGGGGGAGGTCAACAGGCGAGGAGGGTAGAGAATGGATTGAGCTTCCCGAGACGCAATCAATCGCTGTCTCTGACGGACGTATTTCCGAAGGACGCTTTGTTGCCAGATGGAACGGCCTTGACACCGACGTGAACAGTGACCCGAGGGACAGCATCCGGGGATACTCAGGAGCGATCATCGGAGATTTCTACGGTCCGAACGCAGAGGAGGCGGCCGGCGTGGTCAACGGCGGGCGGCCCCCTATGGGTGGCAATGCAGGGACAGTCGTTTTCGGTGTCTTCGGGGCTGAGAAAACCGGACCATGAATATTCGAAATACAGTGCATCTTGCGGTTGCCAGGGTTTGCCCTCCTGACTTGACTCCCAGTCAGATGATTGCTGACGATGTCTGCGGGAATGTTCACTGATGGCCGTAGGCGGCGCTCACAAACCACCCGGATCATGAAAGTCTGGATAGCTGCAGCTGCAATACTGGTCTCCACGACAGGGCCACAATCTGCAAATGCATTCGAACCCCTGACCGCTTTGACGGTGAAGGTTGGTACGTCGCTGGTCGTGAAGGGATTCAACTACCTGCTGGGGAAGGCCACTCAAGGACCCGATTTGCAATTCGAGACGATAAAGCAGATTCACGGGGAACTGCGCGCGGTACGCGGTGATGTGCTGAAAAATCGTCAAGTCCAGCTTGACTTGCATGAACGAGCGACCGTCCATCGTAATGAAATCGTGGAATTGGTCATCAATGTTGGGGAGGGGGTGAAGGATGCAGTAGAGCGAAGCTCGGAGATGGATCGAATCATTGACGTGCTCGGAACCACCGTGAAAGTGCTCGAAACATTGGATACCGCACGGAAGGCAATGGATGAGGACAAGAGGGAGGAATACGCAAACACGCTGGAGACATTGCGTGAAGATCTGAGTCGCATCGAGCGCGAAAGTATCATACTGGATTACGCCGAACATCTGCGCCCTGTGGCGATACTGCCGAGGATTGGTGCAATCCAGGCAAGATGGATCGCGCTCCAGGCGTTGCCGGCGACGGACACCGCCCGAAAAAATTTGTGAAACGTGCCGGCAATTGGCTTGAATCGCAACGCTATCCGACCGGCGAAGTGGATACGGTGAGGCAGTCGCTCGCAGACCTGATCATCGGAATGGAACATCACATCCAGGGACTCGCCCGGTATCTCGCCGAGCTTGGCCGACCTTGTTCACCGTTGTGGAACGGATATCTCACGGTAGAAGAATATGAATACGACCGGAACATGATCATGGTTTCTGAGGTCGGCATAAGCCAAGCGCATCTTGAGTCAGTACATCCCGGCCGCAAGTTGGCTGTAGACACCCACTACATCGACAGCATGCTCGTGCAGCCGACGAATCTCGTATGGTCAAAGGAAATCGTGACACTCGACAGTTCACGCCGGCTGCGCGCCGAAGTTGACGACGCTGGAGCATCGATCCGGCGTACGCTATCAGGCATCCATCGGAACGCTTTTGAATGCGAAGGCCCGCTGAGTGAATCCGCCCGCATGCGCTTGGTGGACAATATTCCGGACGTTCCGGGGCAGCGTGCAAGAACAGGTGCAGGCCAAATACCTGCCATTGACTACGATCAGGGCCCGCTGGTGCTGGAAGAACTCGTCAGGCGTCGCTCCTGTGGCGCACAGGAGGATTGTCGAGCTTATTGGGAATACATCCACAAGCGCCTCGAAGCCGCAAAGATCATGCTGATCGAACTGTATTCGATTCGGCGCGAGGTGAATCGAACATTGGAATGGCTCGCGGCCGAGACCAGACAGGCCGAATGCACCTACTGGCGCGATGAACCTCGTGTGTGTGTTTTCGGCGAAGAAACTGGCAGCGCCGAGATTCCGGCAGCCTCTGAAAGAACAGGGGTAAAAGCTATAGAGACGAGATCGACGGTCGGCACCTATCAGAAAGCCCGCGATTGGGACGATATGAATGACGGTTGTTGATTAATCCTCCGACTCTGGGAGAATCCGAAACCAACCAAACGCTCTGAATGTTCAACCTAACCAAACCGAGATACCAAATCATGAATATGAAAAGATACGTGCTGCCTCTGGCAGTTGTCGCGGTATTCGCCCTCGCCGGGTGCGGAGGGGGTAGTACGTCAACGCCGGATGATCCCGCCCCACCGGCGGCGGACGCGGGGCTGGCCGCGGCGAAGACTGCTGCGGCCGCTGCGATGGCGGCGGCGCAGACGGCGTATGACGATGCGCGGGCGGCGTTCGACGCCGTGATGTCGGACCGGGCGGCTGACGCGGGCTCCTACGCCGTTGCGCAGCACAGGCTGGCCGCGGCGATGGCTGCCCTCGACAAGGCGAAGGCGGCGAACACCGAGGCCCAGGCGGCCACGGAAACTGCGGCGGCCCGGACGGCGCAGGCGGCGGCCGAGGCGGCGCAGGCGGAGGCCGAGGCCGCGAAGGCGGAGGTCGTCAAGTACGCGGGCATGGTGACGGCGGCGGCGGGGGAGATGAGAGCCCTGACCGCCGCCAGGACCGCGGCAATGGAAGCGGCGACGGCGGCGCGCACGGCGGCGACGGCGGCGCGCACGGCGGCTGATCTGGTCAAGGAGCGGCTGGGCGCCGATTCGGAGGCTTACATGGACGCCGACGAGGCGGCGACGGCCGCCGAGGCGGCGGCGACGGCTGCCGAGACGGCTTCCGCCAATGCGCAGGCGGACACGATGTCTGCCGACGCGGAGGCCGAGAAGACGGCCGCCGAGGGCAAGCAGGCCGAGGCGGAGATGAAGTTAGCGGCCGCTGAGGAACTGGCCCGCCGGGCACCGACACCGCCACCGGCTGCGCCATCCTCATTCCTTGAGGGCAGCGCACCGCATGTCTACGCGGACACCGTAGCCGATACCGTGGCAAGCAAGTCAACAACAACATTCAGGCCGGTTTCCGTAGGGTTGCGAAGGCAATGGGGAGACAATCCGGGAGTAAGTCCGTCCATCACTGGCGGCGTAATAGGAATGCGAGAGCATGCCGACGGAAGCGCTACCGCAACATTCACGGACACCGGCCCTAATGGAACAACTACAAGAACAATCACCTTCCCGGCCGAAAACTACGCCTCTCAAACCTTCGCTGACAACCACGTCAGGATCGGGGATGCAGAATTGGAATTAATGCCTGCCACGTTGACATCACCAGAAAACGAACCCGACAAGGAATACTACAGGCTGAACTACTGGGGAGCCTGCTGGAGAACGTGCATCGAGGGTTTCATTTCATATGGAACAAGAACCCAAATCGAATACAACGTTAACATCCAAGGGACCGCAAGCTACAACGGCTATATGTACGGACATTACTTTGCGAACGACGGCAAAGGCCCAAGCTGGCGAACTCACCAGAAAGAACTTTGGTCAAAAATTGGACTTACTGCCAATCTTGACGACCTTACTATATCGGGAGAAAGCATCGACGAGGGAGACGACAATTCGGGAGTCTGGATACGGGGCACCCAGGAATCCGGCAGGCAATGGAAAAAACTGCCTAACACCACGTCAATCACCATTTCCGAAGCAAGCATCGAGGGCGGACGCTACACCACGACTTGGGCCGGACAGGATACGGACGCAAACAACCCGCGTGAGTCAAGCGCACGGGGTTGGGGCGGAATCCTTATAGGGGATTTCTACGGCCCCAATGCCGAGGAAACCGCAGGCGTATTCGAAGGCAGAAGGCCAGCCGCCGGGTCCGCTGCTGAAGAATTCATCGCCGGTCGTTTTGGAGCAGAAAAAGTGGATGATTGAATCCGTCACAGCAAACTGAACCATACAGGGACAGGAGACAAGGGAAGGACTTGCAAAATTGCCTGATTGAGCGAGTTTTTCACCCCAACAGGCGATTTTCAAAGCAGGGCCAAGGGGTCGGACGGTGGTATAGTGAAGTCTTGAAACACACACTGCGCCGCCGAACAACCCGATGCCCCTTGCGACGACTATATCCAACCTCCGCTACCTTTTTCAAGACGAAATTTTCCCGGCCATCGAGGACCGGACCGGACGACTGTCGGAGAAGCACCGGCGCCTGATCGCGGTCCTTGACTGGGTGAAGGTGGAAACCTTCTTCCCTGCCTGCCCGGTGAGCGCCGGACGTCCGACGGCGGATCGGGTGGCCCTGGCGACGGCGTTCATCGCCAAGGCCATCTGGGATCTGCCCACCACCCGGCACCTGATGGACCGGATCCTGTCGGACCCGGCGCTGCGCAGGATGTGCGGGTGGAGCCGGTGTTCCGAGGTGCCGAGCGAGGCGACGTTCTCCAGGGCGTTTGCCTTGTTCGCTGAAGGCGACCTGCCGGGGAGGATGCACGAGGCGCTGATCCGGAGCACCCTGGGCAGGGACGATGTGATCGTCGGGCACCTGTCCCGGGACTCGACGGCGATCGAGGCCCGGGAGAAACCGGAACGGAAAAAGGCTTCGGACAAGGATGAAGGCAATGGCAAGGATGGGAAGAAGGGAAAAACCGCGAAGCGCAAGCCGGGGCGTCCGCCCAAGGGGGATTCGTCCGAAGGGAAGCCCGAACGCAGACTGGAGCGGCAGTTGCAGATGTCCTTCGGGGAAATGATGGCGGACCTGCCGCGGAAATGCGGCATCGGCACCAAGCGCAACGCCAAGGGGTTCCTGACCTCCTGGAAGGGATACAAGCTCCACATCGACGGCGCGGACGGCGGCATACCGGTCAGCTGCATCCTGACCTCGGCCTTCCTCCATGACAGCCAGGCCGCCATTCCGCTGGCCGCGCAAAGCGACCGGCGGGTGACCGCGTGCTACGAAGTCATGGACAGCGCCTACGACGCCCCGGAAATCAGGGCCTACAGCGAATCCCTGGGCCATGTGCCGATCATCGACACCAATCCCCGCCGGGACCGGGCACTCAAGGAAAGTCTCCGCCGGGAGGCCCGCGCCCAGCGCGCCGCCGGGCATATCGATCACAAGACGGTGCGTTACCGTGAACGGTCCAACATCGAGCGGATCAACGGACGGCTCAAGGACGAGTTCGGCGGCCGCCATGTCCGCGTGCGGGGACCCACCAAGGTGAACTGCCACCTGATGTGGGGCATCCTCGCACTCACGGTGGACCAGCTTCTCCGGCTCGGGACCTGAGTCGAACCCCGAACCGATTTCCCTGCTGAATACCCTGCCATCCCGCGAAGATGGCGTGGAAAGGCTCGTCCCGAAACCACCGGAATCCCCTCGTCGGGGTACTTCACGCCCTCCCGGACGGCAAAATCCATCCGTAATTGATCGCCAGCGATGGCGCTATCCGGCCATTCTTATTGTGCGTTGCACAATACTTCTCTCTCGCCGGAATTTTGCAAGTGGCTCTTGTTTTCCTTCTTCAGTCCCGGTATTCTCTACCGTGCCTGATTTATGTGGGCGCAGACGCGGTTAGGTCTGGTTGAAATGGTGAAGGGACAGGGAGGGAGACCTCCCTGTCCCGGAACTATAGAAACCAACCAAACGCGCTGAATGTTCAACCCAACCAAACCGAGATACCAAATCATGAATATGAAAAGATACGTGCTGCCTCTGGCAGTTGCCGCGGTATTCGCCCTCGCCGGTTGCGGAGGGGGAAGTTCGACACCGCCGGATGATCCCGACCCACCGGCGGCGGACGCGGGGCTGGCCGCGGCGAAGACTGCTGCGGCCGCTGCGATGGCGGCGGCGCAGACGGCGTATGACGATGCGCGGGCGGCGTTCGACGCCGTGATGTCGGACCGGGCGGCTGACGCGGGCTCCTACGCCGTTGCGCAGAACAGGCTGGCCGCGGCGATGGCTGCCTTCGAGAAGGCGAGGGCGGCGAACACCGAGGCCCAGGCGGCCACGGAAACTGCGGCGGCCCGGACGGCGCAGGCGGCGGCCGAGGCGGCGCAGGCGGCGGCCGAAGCCGCGAAGGCGGAGGTCGTCAAGTACGCGGGCATGGTGACGGCGGCGGCGGGGGAGATGAGAGCCCTGACCGCCGCCAGGACCGCGGCAATGGAAGCGGCGACGGCGGCGCGCACGGCGGCGACGGCGGCGCGCACGGCGGCTGATCTGGTCAAGGAGCGGCTGGGCGCCGATTCGGAGGCTTACATGGACGCCGACGAGGCGGCGACGGCCGCCGAGGCGGCGGCGACGGCTGCCGAGACGGCTTCCGCCAATGCGCAGGCGGACACGATGTCGGCCGACGCGGAGGCCGAGAAGACGGCCGCCGAGGGCAAGCAGGCCGAGGCGGAGATGAAGCTCGCGGCCGCGGAGGAACTGGCGCGCCAGGCCGGCGTGACGGTTGCCGGTCTCAACCGGCTGCGCATCGAGCAGGCGCAGGATGAGGCGGGGGTGGCCAAGACGGCCGCCATGGAACACGCCGTCTCGGCCCGCTCCAAGGCGACGATGGCCCGGGCGGAGGCAACGAAGGCGCGTGCCGCCGCGGACAGGGCCATGAGGGCGCGGACCGACTACGCCAAGGCCGACATGAAGGCCACGGAAGCGGAGATGGCGGCGACGGCGGCCGAGACTGCCGCGACGGCGGCCGAGGCTGCCGCGATGGACGCGGAGGCCGCGTACATGGCCTCGAAGGCCGACGACGTGACGGCCGAGACCGCGCGTGCGGAGCGTGACAGGGCGCAGATGCAGCAGCGCACCGCCATGGCCATGGACACCGGCGATGACGGCGCGAATGCCCAATACATGGCCGCGAAGACGGCGGCGGCGGAGGCGGCAACCGCGTCCACGACGTACTTGCTCGAACTGCTCAAGGTCGCGAGCGGCCAGGGCCTGGCCGACGCCGAGAAGAAGGCGCGCATCACATTGGTGCGTAACCTGATCGAGGACTCCGGTGACCAGGAGCGTGATACCCACGTCACCGTTACCACGGGCAAGGCCCTTACCACGCAAGCCGACGGCCAGGGCAATGCGAACAACTCGGTGGACGGCCTCTGGCGGTACAACACCAACGACAACGACCAGATTGCCAACAACGCCTATGGAGCCCGGATCACGCACCCGATCGGCGAGGACCGCGTATACCGCTTCGGCAAGTACGCTGCCGAGCGCCTGAGGACGCCGGACCCGGCGGTCACGACGGATCAGGCGACGCAGCGGGACCTGCCGACGCTCGGCCGCTTCACCGGCGTCGAGCTGTCCAAGCAGGACGGCGACCACCTGTCCACTGTCCACATCTACACCGACTACGACCCGTCCAAGCGGACGGCGGCGGTGAAGGCGGGCAACATCAGCAGCGTTCTGGCTTCCTCGGGGACGGTGTCGGGCACGTTCGACCTCAGCACGGCGGGCACCATCACGACCCTCGCGGGGAGCAAGTTCACCGCGGGCGGGGTCACCTACAGCGGCACCGGCCTTGAGTTCGCTTGCACGGCGCCGGCCGACTGCTCGTACACGAGCACCGGGGCGGCGGCCACCGCGACGATCACGTCGCTAGGCAGCGGCTGGCGTGTGACCGGCTCCGCGGCCGCGGTGCCGATGGCGGAGGATCCCGACTACATGACCTTCGGGTACTGGCTGAATCTGGGAGGCAACAACTCGGGCGGCCAGGACGAACGCCTCGGCGCATTCGCGTCCGGCAACGCCTTCAGTTCGGTGAGTCCCGATGGTGTCATCACGGCCCTGACCGGCACGGCGACGTACCGGGGCCATGCTGCGGGGCTTCACGGGATGACCGGGGCGAAGGAGGCGGTCCAGCCGTTCGACGCCAGGGCGGAGCTGACGGCGAAGTTCGGCACGGCTACCGAGCTGGGCGGCCTCCAGGGCAGGATCTACGACATCAACTCCGGCGGCGAAAGGCTGACGGGGGAGTTGAGCGAGGTCACCCTGGCGTACGGTGAGGTGGATACCGCAACCTCCCGGAGTCTCACCTATTACCACACCCGGATGGGCACGCCGAAGCTAGACCCCACCCTTGCGACGCCTACGGCGACCTACCCGATGAACGGGTTCTGGCATGCCCGGTTCTCCGAGGCGGTTGTTGAGGGCGCCGAGGCCGGCAAGAAATACCCGACCGCGGTGATCGGCACCTTCGGGGTCAGCGGGACCCTCGACATGGGCACGGCGGACAACACGGCGGACGACGTGACCCACAGCCTGATCGGCGGCTTCGGGACGCACCTGGAGGACTGATCTTCAACGAGGGTGGCGGCCCTTTACATGACTCTTTCGGGCCGCCATTCATTTCTCACCCCGGGCGTGTCTTCGGACATGCCCGGGTTTTTTTACCTCTGGCATATGGGAATGGGGATGAGGGGCTGAGATTCATAGCCTTGGCTCCCCGGAATATGCAAGCCAAGGGTTTTCTTTTCGATTGCCTTCACAAACGGACCTGGCCCCGGCCGTGGCGGTAGCGGGGCCCGATGCCTGGCTTGACCGCTGCGGCCCCTGAATTGCGCCGTATGGCGTTTTCCGGTCCGGGGCCGTCCCGCGACACTCCGGAATCAACCGGGACCAGATACGGTCGTCTGGCGCGGGCCTCGATGCGTGACATTATTCAAGGATCCCGGCATACTGTCACGCATCGACGAACCCGGTATTGCGACGATGCCATACTGCAATTCCCCTGTAATAGATCACTTTTTTTCACCGGGAATGTGTGTCCAAAGGAAGATGAGCCTGAAGCGGGCAATCGCGCTATTTGTATTGTTCATGCTATTCTTTGTCGTGGTCATGGTTCACTCCTCAGTGTGAATGGTTTAGCTGAAATCATTGGGGCTCTCAGAAGCCGGATCTGATCGGGGTGGGCCATGGCCGCTTCCCCTCCTGCCGGACCCGCCGTGCTGTTTGCCGCGTATTGATCATGCGCCGTTACTGTAGCGGGTTTCAGTGCAGGAAACCTGCGGGCGTATATGGACGCCGCCGGGTTTGCAACCCCCCGGCTTCACGCTTTGGCAGTTTGACAGGTCGTCGAGCGCGGTCGTATATCAGGCCTCTGATTAAGCGGCATCACGATGTGCCGCGGGCCGGTATGGATATCAGCGGAACAGGTCCAGATCGCACTGTAGGCCTTTAGGCCGATGCCCGCACATGGTTTTCCTGTTCCCGGCTATTCGACTGTTTGCCCCTACTGTCTCTGCGCTCTTTCGAGTGGTTGCAACAACCCGGTCTCCCGGTTCCTCGTGGTTAACTCACGATCGCCGGAAAGCCGGGACGGTTCCGGAGTACTCCCGGAATCGTTCAGGTGCCGGTCCGGCCTGCCTTTCAGACCGCAGCGGCGAAGTTCTTTTCCAGGGCCGGGGAAGCCTCTGCAGGCCCGTCCTGGCGCCGAACGCGGGACACCCTCGGCCATACGAGGTCGTCAACCCATGTCTGAGTGTCTCCGGATACATTCTCACGCTCCCGCGGCCTGAATGCCGGCAGCCCGGACTACCGCGTCATGCCGATAGTCCTCCCCCTTCATCAGCAGCGCCCACATGATCCGTGCCATCTTGTTGGCCAGCACGATGGCGGCCTGGATCGTCGGCTTGCGTTCGAGCAGCCGCTTCAACCAGGGGTCCGGCTCCTTGCCCCAGCGGGTCGTTCGCTGGATCACGGTCATCGCGCCGGTGATCAGCAGTCGGCGCAGGTCCCGCTGACCCATCTTCGACAGCTCCCCGATCCTGGTCTTCCCCCCGGACGATTTCTGAAGGGGCACGAGACCGAGCCAGGCTGCGAAATCCCTGCCGCACCTGAAGTCCTCCATGTCCGGCGCAAAGGCCAGGAACGCCAGTCCCGTGATCGGGCCCACGCCCGGAATGGTCCGAAGGCGCCGAATGGTTTCATCATCCCTGGCGGCCGCCCGGCCCTGGCGGTCCAGTTCGACAATCCGGGCATCGAACGCGCGGATCTGCTTTACGAGCATGTCCGCCATCTCCCGGGCGAGGTCGGGAAGCCGGGAGTCTTCCCGGTCCTCCAGCACCGCCTCCAGGGTCTTGACGTTGGCCCGCCCCCTGGGCGCCACCAGGCCGTACTCCGCCAGCAGTCCCCGCAGGGAATTGATGGTCTGCGTACGCTGACGGACCATGAGGTCCCGGACCCGGAACAGCATGGCCCGTGCCTGCTGGCCTTCGTCTTTCACCGAAACGACCCGCATCGTCGGGCGTGAGGCCGCCTCCGCGATGGCTTCCGCATCCGCCATGTCGTTCTTGTGCCGTTTGACGAACGGCTTCACATAGGCGGGCGGCAGAATATGAACCCGGTGGCCCAGCTGGCGGATCTCACGTGCCCAGTGATGGGCCCCACCGCAGGCCTCCAACGCAACCAGGCAGGGGGGCTGCTTGCCCAGAAAGTACAGCAGCTTCCCCCGCGTGACCCGCTTGCGGAATGCCACCGAGCCATCCTTGTAGGCCCCGTGGAGCTGGAACAGGTTCTTTGCCAGGTCAATACCGATGATGCTAATCTTTTTCATGGATGTCGTCTCTCGTTGAAGGAGTGTTCAATGCCAGCCTGCTGGCACCTGCTTCACTATGAAGCAGTGGAGAGGCGGCGTCCATTCCATCGCACCCGGCAGGACGCACCCGACCCCAACCGCTTGCAGACCAACACCCTGGCCGATTGCCGTGTACCGGCACCGCGCGCCTCCGCGGTCCGACACGCTTACGGATTGCGATGCCGCCTGACAGGCGTCTGCCGGGATGCTGACCGTGTTGCGGGATATGCAGGCGTTTCCCGAAGCCGTCACCGATGGTGCCGCAAGAGGCGGAGGCGATTCATTCCATTAAGTCTTCGTCTTCGTCGTCAGTCAGTCAGTCAGTCAGTCTTGAAAAAGGCTCCGGATGTTGGATATAGTCGTTGCAAAGGGGCATCGGGTCGTTCGGCGGCACATTGTGTGTTTCCGGATTTCACTATGCTCACCGTCCGACCCCTTGGCCCTGCTTTAAAGCCCTCCTGACGGGGGGATGAAAGAACGCTCAATCAGGCAATTTTCCGAGTTGCTCGCGCAATATCCATACCGACTGGAGATAATGAATAACGAAATCAAGGATGCGGGGGATCTGACCCTGAAAGATCGACTCTCTCACCTGACATACGCCCAGGCTGTAAAACTGCTGAAACCGGACGGGGAGAGGATGCTGCTGCATGGCGGTCACTGCGATATCAATCCGGATGCGCAGGTGCGACTTGACGATCGCTGTTTTTCCCTGAACCTTCACGAGGCCGATGTGGAAATTACCCTGACCCGGGAGTTGCGGCCCGCCTTGCAGTGGAAGTGCAGTTGCGGGGAATCGGTCTGTGTCCACGTCGGCGCCGCCTTTTCCCTCGTGCTGGAAGAAAAGACCCTGCTGGGATTGGCGAAGGCGCCTCCGGAGACATTGGAGGCGCCCCCTCTGAGCGACGAGGAACTGGTCGCGAATGCGATCGAGGAGCGCCTGGAGAGAGCGGATTCGGAAAAGATGCGGGTCAAGTCCCTGGATGCCTCGGTTATCTGGACCGACTATCTGGTGACCAATGCCCATTCCGGGAAAACCTACAGGGTTGCCCTGCGGGGCTGGGAGCGCGGCGAGTCCTATTGCAGTTGCCCTGATTTTCGCAAGAACACCCTGGGCACCTGCAAACATGTCCTGTACGTCCTGAAGAGGGCGAGAAAGCGATTTCCCGCAGCGGTGCGTGCCCGTGCTCACGTTCAGGACCGGATTGCCGTGCATCTGTTGTACGACAAGACATTGGAGTTGCGCTTGCTCCTGCCGGAGCAGTTGGATCCGCAGTGCGGGAAGCTTGTCAAACCTTATGCGGGCAAGGCCATTACCGACGTGCATCGCCTGCTTCAGTGCATCTGGAAACTGGAGCAGATGGGAGAGTCCGTACTGGTTTATCCGGATGCCGAAACCTATATTGGGTATTCCACGGCAAAGTTGCCACCCATTCCACGCTGAAAGTTGCCACCGATTCCACGGCAAAGTTGCCACTCATTCCACGGTGAAAGTTGCCACTTTCACCAAGGCATACCCTCCCATCGGAGCCGAACGACGCATGATTGACAACCCGGTATGGTGCCCGCCTTTTCAACGAGGAGGCACCCATGCCACACAAGAGTCTATCCATGCGCAAAATCAAGGAAATCCTGAGGCTGAACCAGCAAGGGCTGAGCAACCGGGAAATCGGCAGGATCTGCAGGATCAGCCACACCACGGTCAGCAACCAGCAATTCCCGCCATCATCTGTAGTCCAATAAAGACGTGGGTTTGAGGCGGTGCTGGGGGAAGGCGGTTCGCAGACTTTTCCTGAAAAGGCGGTATGATCCGTCTGATTTCACGATATCGGATGATCTGTCATGTCGAAAGCCGTGTTTCGCAAGACCCTGAGCGTTCCGGGTCTGCTTCGGGTGGTGCGTGGGCATTTTGATCGCATTGAGGATCCCATCGTGAGCCGGGGCCTGGCACTGACGGACTGCCTGATGTCGGGTCTGGCGGTATTCGCGCTGAAGTACCCGTCGCTGCTGAGTTTCGAGCAGGACGCACGGGACGAGGGCCGGATCCGGTCGAACCTCAGGGAACTGTACGGGGTTGGCCGCGCGCCGTCGGACACGGCGATGCGCGAGCGCCTGGACCTGGTGGACCCGCGTGCGCTGCGGGGTGCCTTCAAGGGTGTGTTCGCGGCCCTTCAGCGTGGCAAGGGTCTGGAGGGTTTCACCTGGCTGGGCCATCATCTGCTGTCGGTGGACGGGACGGGGTACTTCTCGTCGAAGAGTGTGCATTGCGACCATTGCTGCGAGAAACATCACCGTGACGGCAGCACCACCTGGTACCACCAGATGCTGGGGGCGGTACTGGTCCACCCGGAGCACCGGGAGGTGTTCCCGCTGGCGCCGGAACCGATCATGCGTTCGGACGGTTCGCGGAAGAACGACTGCGAGCGCAACGCGGCGAAGCGTCTGCTGCGTGACGTCCGTCGCGAGCATCCGCACCTGAAGCTGCTGGTGGTGGAGGATGCGCTGGCGTCGAACGGGCCGCACATCCGGCTGCTGGGGGAACTGGACATGCGGTATGTCCTGGGCGTGAAGCCGGGGGACCATGGGGAACTGTTCCGCCGTGTCGAGGCCTCGGCGGCGACCCGTACCGTGGAGAGGTCGGAAGGGGGCGGCAGCCGTTTCCGGTTCCGGTTTCTGAACGGCGTACCGCTGAACCAGGCGAACCCCGATCTGGCAGTGAACTTCCTGGCGTGCCGGGAGACCCGCCCCGATGGCCGGGAACTGCACTTCTCCTGGGTCACGGACATGGAGGTCACGGAATCGAACGCGCATGACCTGATGCGGGCCGGACGCGCCCGTTGGCGCATCGAGAACGAGACGTTCAACACCCTGAAGAACCAAGGCTACGGCTTCGAGCACAACTTTGGTCACGGCAAGCGGCATCTGGCGACGGTGTTCGCCCACCTGACGATGCTGGCGTTCCTCATCGACCAGGTGCAGCAGCGGTGCTGTGCGCTGTTCCGGGCGGCCCGGGAGAAGGCGGGCGGTTCGAAATACCTGTGGGTGCGGTTGCACGGGCTGTTCACGGAGTTCTACATTCCGGACTGGGAGACCCTGTACCGGGCGATCGCGTTCGGGCACCGGAAGACGGAGTTGGTGCCCTTCGACACTTCCTGACCCGGCGGCCGTGTCCGAATATGCAACGGGCCGGTTCTTCGGGGAATCATGTGGCCAGCAGACAATCCGGCACACCGCCCGGAGGGGGTTCCCTCCCCGCGTAGTCGGGGAACAGGGGCTCAAACCATGAAATCCGCCGAATCCAATCCGTGATAGAATTAGCGGGAATTGCTGGTCAGCAACTATCTGTTGCGGCTGGACCAGGAGGGGCTTTCGTGGCCACTTCCGGATGATCTGAACGACGCCGATCTCGAGCGGCGCCTGTTTCCACCGCCGGCGCCCCGGCGGCTGGCCCGGAAGCGAGGGGTCCCGGACTGGGTGTACATCAAAAAGGAGCTCCGGGGAAAGGGCGTGACCCTGCAATTGCTCTGGGACGAGTACCGGGAACAGAACCCCGAGGGGTACGAGTATTCCTGGTTCTGCCGGCACTACCGCAAGTGGACCGGCAAGCTGGATCTGGTGATGCGGCAGGACCACAAGGCGGGTGAGAAGCTGTTCGTGGACTACGCCGGCATGACGGTGGGGATCATCGACCCGTCCACGGGGGAGGAACGCCAGGCCCAGCTCTTCGTGGCGGCGCTGGGTGCGTCGGGCTACACCTATGCCGAGGTCACCTGGACCCAGGGACTGGAAGACTGGATCACCTCCCACCAGAACTGCTTCTCCTGGATGGGTGGATGTCCCGAGATCGTCGTGCCCGACAACCTGCGGTCCGCGGTGACGAAGGCCCACCGGTACGAGCCCGAGATCAACCCCACCTACCAGGAAATGGCGGAGCACCATGACCTGGCTGTGGTGCCTGCGCGCATCAAGCGCCCAAGGGAGAAGGCTAACCCGACTTTCGCAATTCGGGGGTTTTGGAAACGTAACCTGTTGAATTGATTATACCGACCCCCCAAAGGTCGGCACTACAGGAGCCTTGTCGCCCGGTGGCGTAGCAGATCAGATTCGCAGCCGCGGAGGCGGCTGCTCCGGCAACTTCAGGCCAAGCTGATGCAGCAGGAGCTTGTGGTCCCCATCCGGCTGGGTGTAACGCGGCAGGATGAGATGATGTCCATCGGCAGTGGGCAGGTGAACATCCACCATCCGGATGGTGGCGAACTTTTCCAGTATTTCCCGCGGAGTCAGGCCGGGGGCATGGGGCCTGGCAAGATTCTTCAGGGTGACCTGGAGGCAGTAGGCCATGAACGACAGGAAGATATGGGCCTCGATCCGTTGCTCCTTCTGATGGAACACCGGCCGGATGGCAAGGTCATGCTTCAATTCCTTGAATGCCTGTTCGATTTCGGTGAGCCGCATGTATTGACGCCACAGTTCCGCCGGATTCCCGTCGGCCATGTTGGAGCGCAGCAGGTAGCGCCCTTCCCGGTGGAAGGTCTGCCGCAGCTTCCCGCGCCGCAGACGGTAGGTGAACGGCACCCCGGAATCACCATCCCCGATCTCCAGGTCGACGAGATGCCAGGCCCGGCCGGCCTCCTTCTTCGCCGCACCGAGCTTCAGCAGCAGCTCGTCGCGGCTGTTGGTCTGGCGCCGCAGTTCCCCCAGACGTCCCCAGAGCTTCTTCAGGCGCCGCCGGCGCATGCCCCTCTCCTTGCTGACCCGGCCCCCGCTGCGAACCAGGATGTACAGCTCCCCGTCCGCCCGGTGCAGCTTCACCTCCACGTTCTCCCGGACGGCCTGCCAGGGCTGGCCGAGGAACGACCGCTCCATCCGGCTCAGCCGCCCCTTCGGCGTACCCACCAGGTAGCGGATCCCGGAAGGGTCCGACCGCATCGCCTCCAGCGATTCCTCCGTCGGGATCCCACGGTCCATGATCCACACCCGCTCGGAACGGCCGTACTGATCTTCGATCCTGGCCATGAATTCCAGCAGCGTCGTCTTGTCCGAGGTGTTCCCCGGCATCACCTCGTAGGCCAGCGGAAACCCGTCCGGCGTCACGATCAGCGCAATCACCACCTGCACGCAGTCCGGGCGCTTGTCACGGCTGTAGCCGAACCGGCGCTTGTCCTCGAACGGGGGATCGCTCTCGAAGTACGTGCTCGTCAGATCGTACAGCAGCACCTCGAAGCGCGCCTGGAACAGACTGCCCCAGCGTGTCCGCAGATACGAGAAGAACCCTCGCCGGTGGGCCTCCAGCCGGTCCAGGACCCGGTACAGCGTGTCCCGCGGAATCACCCGGTCCAGACCCAGAAGGTCACCCATCGCGCTGTCCTCGTACCAGCGCCGGTACAGCCGCCACTCGCTGCCCGGATCAATCAGACGGTAGCACACCTGCACCTTCAGAATGTCCAGCCACCGCGTCCCCTTCCGGCTCGGCGGCAAATGCTCACCCCAGTACCCGTCCAGGTCCAGAAAATCCCACAGCCACAGGGCCAGCCAGCACGCCCCCCACTGGCGCGAACGGTGCAACTCCAGCCTGCCCACATCCACACGGACCACCGCGCACGACATCTCCGGCGCTTCCCGGTCCTCCGGGAACAGCGCCATCTGCTGCAGACCCCGGTTCTCGGACAGCACATCGATGGTGCGGCACCACGCCGCCTTCTGGGTGCCGTTGATCTCGCCGAGATACAGAACCTGACGCTGCACCACCCGGCCGCCTCCCACCCGGGCATTCTCCACAATGCTCCAGTACCGGTGGTGCACCCCGTCCTTCCAGCGGCTCTTGCTGCGCACGAACATGACCTCCATGGTCTCTGCCGGACACCTCCGGATCAAGGCAAAAGTCGGCACTACAAGGCAACTTCAGGGGGACGGGCCAATCAATTCAAGGGATTGCATCTCAATCATCCCCAAAATCAGCCCGGATTCCGGGCGAATCGCGAAAGTCGGGCTAAGGCGGAATTGAGCGTGCTTCTGGCAGAGTGGGTATTCCACGGCAAAGTTGCCACCCATTCCACGCTGAAAGTTGCCACCGATTCCACGGCAAAGTTGCCACTCATTCCACGGTGAAAGTTGCCACTTTCACCAAGGCATACCCTCCCATCGGAGCCGAACGACGCATGATTGACAACCCGGTATGGTGCCCGCCTTTTCAACGAGGAGGCACCCATGCCACACAAGAGTCTATCCATGCGCAAAATCAAGGAAATCCTGAGGCTGAACCAGCAAGGGCTGAGCAACCGGGAAATCGGCAGGATCTGCAGGATCAGCCACACCACGGTCAGCAACTATCTGTTGCGGCTGGACCAGGAGGGGCTTTCGTGGCCACTTCCGGATGATCTGAACGACGCCGATCTCGAGCGGCGCCTGTTTCCACCGCCGGCGCCCCGGCGGCTGGCCCGGAAGCGAGGGGTCCCGGACTGGGTGTACATCAAAAAGGAGCTCCGGGGAAAGGGCGTGACCCTGCAATTGCTCTGGGACGAGTACCGGGAACAGAACCCCGAGGGGTACGAGTATTCCTGGTTCTGCCGGCACTACCGCAAGTGGACCGGCAAGCTGGATCTGGTGATGCGGCAGGACCACAAGGCGGGTGAGAAGCTGTTCGTGGACTACGCCGGCATGACGGTGGGGATCATCGACCCGTCCACGGGGGAGGAACGCCAGGCCCAGCTCTTCGTGGCGGCGCTGGGTGCGTCGGGCTACACCTATGCCGAGGTCACCTGGACCCAGGGACTGGAAGACTGGATCACCTCCCACCAGAACTGCTTCTCCTGGATGGGTGGATGTCCCGAGATCGTCGTGCCCGACAACCTGCGGTCCGCGGTGACGAAGGCCCACCGGTACGAGCCCGAGATCAACCCCACCTACCAGGAAATGGCGGAGCACCATGACCTGGCTGTGGTGCCTGCGCGCATCAAGCGCCCAAGGGAGAAGGCTAAGGCGGAATTGAGCGTGCTTCTGGCAGAGCGCTGGATTCTCGCGGTCCTGCGCAACCGGCAGTTCTTCTCCCTGCGGGAGGTCAACATCGAGATCGGGAAACTGCTGGAGAAACTCAACAACAAGCCGTTCCAGAAGCTCCCCGGCAGCCGCCGGAAACTCTTCGAGGAACTTGACAGGCCGGCCCTGAAACCGCTGCCCCGGGAGCCCTACGAGTTCGCCGAGTGGAAGAAGGTCCGCGTCCACAGCACGGACTATCACGTCGAGTTCGACAGGCACTGGTACTCCGTTCCCTGCGCACTCGTCGGGATCGAGATCGAACTCCGGGTCACCCGCAACACCGTCGAATGCTTACACAAGGGCCAGCGGGTCGCGAGCCACCGGCGCTCCTGGCTGCGGGGCAGGCACACCACTGCCTCGGAACACATGCCCGAGAAGCACCGCAAGGTGGGCGAATGGTCCCCGGAGCGCATCGTCGCATGGGCCGGAAAGGCTGGCCCTGACACCGCGGCGCTGGTGAAGAAGATGATGGACTCACGCCAACATCCCCAGCAGGCCTTCCGCGCCTGCCTCGGCATCATGCGCCTCGGCCAGTCCTACGGCAACGAGCGGCTCAACGCCGCCTGCAAACGGGCCCTGTACCTGAAGACCCTCAAGTACCGGAGCGTCGAGGCGATCCTCAAGAACGGACTCGACCGGAAAAAACCGGAGCCCGTCCAGGAGTCCATCCTTCCGGATGATCACGGGAATGTCCGGGGCTCCTCCTATTACCACTGACCACTTAAATTCAACGACAACCGGAGAAACCGACATGTTGAACCATCCCACCCTGGACAAGCTCCAGAAACTGAAACTCACCGGCATGGCCGCGGCCCTCGCCGACCAGACGAGTATATCCGACATCGACGAACTCGACTTCATGGAGCGCCTCGGGCTCCTCGTGGACCGGGAGGCCACCGAGCGGGAAGACCGCCGGCTCACCGCCCGCCTGCGGCTCGCCAGGTTCAGGCACAACGCCGCCATGGAGGATATCGACTACCGTGCCCCCAGGGGCCTCGACAGGGGCCTGATGCAGTCACTGGCAGCCTGCCGCTGGGTCGCCGACCATCTCAACATCCTGATCACCGGACCCACCGGCGTGGGCAAGACCTGGATCGCCTGTGCGCTGGCGCAGAAAGCGTGCCGGGAGGGATACCATGCCCGGTATGTCCGTTTCCCCGCACTGCTGCGGGACCTGGCCGTCGCCAAGAGGGACGGGCGGTATCCCAAGCTGCTGTCGGCCCTCGCCAGGGTCGATGTCCTGCTGATCGACGACTGGGGCCTTGAGACCATGAACACCGAAAACCGCCGCGACCTGCTGGAACTCCTCGAGGACCGGTACGGGGCCCGTTCCACCGTGGTGACCAGCCAGCTGCCGGTGGAGAGCTGGTACGAAGGGGTCGGCGATCCGGTCCTGGCGGACGCGATCCTCGACCGGCTGGTGCACAACGCCCATCGGATCGGCCTCAAGGGCGAGTCCATGCGGAAGAAGAAATCCGAAGCCATGATGGCCGGATCCGGAGACCCGGAGTCCGGCCCGGAATGACACCGGCAACCCGAAACGGGATCGGCGGCCGCCGCACTACCGCGCTTCGCTTGCTCTCCGCAATGCCGCGCGACAAACAAGTTTGTCGCCCGTCATCACGGACCAGGGCTGTCTTGCAGGTAAAAAAAAGCAGGTCAATAAATGACCTTGAAAAGCGAAAGGCGGTGGCGCCGGTGATCGCCGGAAACTGGAAATGCGGGGGTGCGTGGCGTAAGATTCGTCACGCACCCGCGACCGGGCGAGAGGACCTGGGTCCTTCAGCCCGATGACCGTTGCGTCGCTTCGCTCCGATGAGAAGGTGCCCTGGATGAAATGGCAACTTTGCCGTGGACTGGGTGGCAACTTTGACCGTGGAACGGGTGGCAACTTTCCGTGGAATAGCCACTCAAGGCCCCAGTCGTCGATCAGCAGGACATCGACCCTGGCGAGGGCCGACAGCAGCTTGGGATACCGCCCGTCCCTCTTGGCGACGGCCAGGTCCCGCAGCAGTGCGGGGAAACGGACATACCGGGCATGGTATCCCTCCCGGCACGCTTTCTGCGCCAGCGCACAGGCGATCCAGGTCTTGCCCACGCCGGTGGGTCCGGTGATCAGGATGTTGAGATGGTCGGCGACCCAGCGGCAGGCTGCCAGTGACTGCATCAGGCCCCTGTCGAGGCCCCTGGGGGCACGGTAGTCGATATCCTCCATGGCGGCGTTGTGCCTGAACCTGGCGAGCCGCAGGCGGGCGGTGAGCCGGCGGTCTTCCCGCTCGGTGGCCTCCCGGTCCACGAGGAGCCCGAGGCGCTCCATGAAGTCGAGTTCGTCGATGTCGGATATACTCGTCTGGTCGGCGAGGGCCGCGGCCATGCCGGTGAGTTTCAGTTTCTGGAGCTTGTCCAGGGTGGGATGGTTCAACATGTCGGTTTCTCCGGTTGTCGTTGAATTTAAGTGGTCAGTGGTAATAGGAGGAGCCCCGGACATTCCCGTGATCATCCGGAAGGATGGACTCCTGGACGGGCTCCGGTTTTTTCCGGTCGAGTCCGTTCTTGAGGATCGCCTCGACGCTCCGGTACTTGAGGGTCTTCAGGTACAGGGCCCGTTTGCAGGCGGCGTTGAGCCGCTCGTTGCCGTAGGACTGGCCGAGGCGCATGATGCCGAGGCAGGCGCGGAAGGCCTGCTGGGGATGTTGGCGTGAGTCCATCATCTTCTTCACCAGCGCCGCGGTGTCAGGGCCAGCCTTTCCGGCCCATGCGACGATGCGCTCCGGGGACCATTCGCCCACCTTGCGGTGCTTCTCGGGCATGTGTTCCGAGGCAGTGGTGTGCCTGCCCCGCAGCCAGGAGCGCCGGTGGCTCGCGACCCGCTGGCCCTTGTGTAAGCATTCGACGGTGTTGCGGGTGACCCGGAGTTCGATCTCGATCCCGACGAGTGCGCAGGGAACGGAGTACCAGTGCCTGTCGAACTCGACGTGATAGTCCGTGCTGTGGACGCGGACCTTCTTCCACTCGGCGAACTCGTAGGGCTCCCGGGGCAGCGGTTTCAGGGCCGGCCTGTCAAGTTCCTCGAAGAGTTTCCGGCGGCTGCCGGGGAGCTTCTGGAACGGCTTGTTGTTGAGTTTCTCCAGCAGTTTCCCGATCTCGATGTTGACCTCCCGCAGGGAGAAGAACTGCCGGTTGCGCAGGACCGCGAGAATCCAGCGCTCTGCCAGAAGCACGCTCAATTCCGCCTTAGCCTTCTCCCTTGGGCGCTTGATGCGCGCAGGCACCACAGCCAGGTCATGGTGCTCCGCCATTTCCTGGTAGGTGGGGTTGATCTCGGGCTCGTACCGGTGGGCCTTCGTCACCGCGGACCGCAGGTTGTCGGGCACGACGATCTCGGGACATCCACCCATCCAGGAGAAGCAGTTCTGGTGGGAGGTGATCCAGTCTTCCAGTCCCTGGGTCCAGGTGACCTCGGCATAGGTGTAGCCCGACGCACCCAGCGCCGCCACGAAGAGCTGGGCCTGGCGTTCCTCCCCCGTGGACGGGTCGATGATCCCCACCGTCATGCCGGCGTAGTCCACGAACAGCTTCTCACCCGCCTTGTGGTCCTGCCGCATCACCAGATCCAGCTTGCCGGTCCACTTGCGGTAGTGCCGGCAGAACCAGGAATACTCGTACCCCTCGGGGTTCTGTTCCCGGTACTCGTCCCAGAGCAATTGCAGGGTCACGCCCTTTCCCCGGAGCTCCTTTTTGATGTACACCCAGTCCGGGACCCCTCGCTTCCGGGCCAGCCGCCGGGGCGCCGGCGGTGGAAACAGGCGCCGCTCGAGATCGGCGTCGTTCAGATCATCCGGAAGTGGCCACGAAAGCCCCTCCTGGTCCAGCCGCAACAGATAGTTGCTGACCGTGGTGTGGCTGATCCTGCAGATCCTGCCGATTTCCCGGTTGCTCAGCCCTTGCTGGTTCAGCCTCAGGATTTCCTTGATTTTGCGCATGGATAGACTCTTGTGTGGCATGGGTGCCTCCTCGTTGAAAAGGCGGGCACCATACCGGGTTGTCAATCATGCGTCGTTCGGCTCCGATGGGAGGGTATGCCTTGGTGAAAGTGGCAACTTTCACCGTGGAATGAGTGGCAACTTTGCCGTGGAATCGGTGGCAACTTTCAGCGTGGAATGGGTGGCAACTTTGCCGTGGAATACCCATCATTGTCAAAAAAACGGGGCGTGGTCTGCATATGAACCTAGAATTCGGGCAGATTACGATCATGATCGATTTGGCACATGGCCTCAAGATTTACATTTTGAATTTGGAGCATTTCAGTCAAGTTTCGACAGTGAAGATGATGATACAGGCGATGGCAACCCCGATTTTCTTGCGGTACCACATTGGGTGGCCTATGAAATTCGAAGATATGGTACTCCACCATATAAGTTGCCTAAACCATCTCCTATGCGTCCCAGGCCTTGGTACGAAATACCGGCGCTAAAATTTCTTAGCACTCGCGAGAGTATTACTCAGTTCCGAATTGACAAATCCTATTCGGGATTTGGGGTAGCACCAGGATCGCCAGCCCTCGGAAACAAGATAGTACACCGAGGTCATTTTGCAATGAAGGTGCACGCTCAACGTTTAGGTTGGCGAGAGGCGTGTAATACACACGTGTTCATTAACGCGGCGCCTCAGCAGAAAGAATTGAATTTAGGTATATGGTTGGATCTCGAAGCATACTCCGGAGCAGCTGCGAATAAATATGGACGCGTTTGGATTGTTACAGGTCCAATCTTCGACTCAAAGAAAATAAAGTTTCTTCAGAATAAAAATACAATACCGATTGCTATCCCCACTAGGTTTTTTAAAATCATCATAAAGGAAAATCCAGAGAATAAGGTTCCAGATGTTCTAGCATTTTGGTTCAAGCAGCCAGACAGTGGATATGTGGTTTGTGGTTCAATGAAGAAGAAAGATAAATTGTTCAACTACGAACCACATTTCACTAGCATCGCAGATATTGAGGATGCGACAGATTTACAATTTCTTCGGAACGTCTACTTCAAAAACAATAAGGAACGTCAAGCTTTCAAAAAAATTCAGACACAAGCGTTATGGCCGATCGAAGGTAAATATTTTGATGTGAATTGCACTAGATAACTAAGTGAGGAGAATACGGCATTTCAGATTCGGCAAAGAAAATCTGAACTGCTCATCGCCAGCAGCAATAAGATGGAAGGATTAAGATAATATGCTAGGCAAACTGCTAGAAAGTAGAGGAAGAAATTTTCTTGATTTGAAAGCTAAACAAGATATGACTCTCCGCGATCCGTGCACAAATCCTAAGTGTAGGGGTAGGCAAAGTGTTGGTGACGATACAGGTAGTAGAGCTGTTGAGCACCGAAAGCGTAAATTATCGGAATTTCCCTTCATAGCTCATGTAATCAGGAGCGACTAGATTTTTTCGAAAACCCGGGTTTGCTGAACACAATCTGTGACTGGAAAAATGGCCAGGATTCTCTACGGTGAATTCTTGCTCAGGTATTCCATTCCTGCAAACAGCAAGAATGACGCTCTTTCGTTCTGCCTTACTAGCTTGTCTTGAGTGCGGAAATAATGTGTTTTGTCCAAACGTAAACTTATCCTCAACTGGTGAATTGTGTGGAGGAAAAAGATGAATGATCGTCCAATAGTGATCCTGCATGGATGGAGCGATATCTCTTCTTCATTCGAACCGCTCGGGAAATTGTTACGTGCGAAGCTGAATAATCGGAACATCTCAATTATTCACTTGGCCGATTATCTGACTATGGAAGACGAGATTCGATTTGACGATATCGTTACCGCAATGGAAACTGCTTGGAGAAAAAACAATCTACCAACTTCCAATGGAGGCGTTGACGCAATCGTGCACAGCACCGGCGGACTGGTGATACGAGACTGGCTTCAACGAAACTATGCACCAAATAATGCCCCAATAAAAAACCTAGTGATGCTTGCGCCAGCGAACTTCGGTTCACCGCTTGCACATAAGGGGAGGTCACTAATTGGACGTGTTTGGAAGGGATTTATCACTAAACGACCGAAAGGGGCAGCGTTCGAGACAGGTAAACACATTCTCAAGGGGCTTGAACTTGCAAGCCCGTACACTTGGGAATTGGCAGAACGCGACCGTTTCGGAGACGGAGGAGAGATGTACAGCCCAGGCAATGTGCTTTGCACAGTGTTGGTTGGTCAGAATGCTGGAAACGCCTCGAACGCCATCGCGAATGAGGATGGTTGGGATGGCACCGTTCGCGTAGCAACGGCCAATATGGATTGCGCACGAATAAAGGTAGTCATTCCCGGTATTGAATCTGAAACCAATGCGAGTGTCATCAGTCTCGAGATGTCGTCTGGTAAAACAGCGTTTGGCGTTCTGAACCAACATGATCATGGGTCGATAAAACTTGCACAGACTAAGGGAAAATCGCTGGCAAAGTTGGAACAGAGTCGACGTGACGGCTCATTGTTCTCAGACATAGTAAGATCTTTGACTGTAACAGATGATGAGTTTGAGGATTGGCGAGAAGATCTTGCAGAACGGAATGCATATTTCTTGTGGAAAGCTGCTGCTCAGCATAATCCAGAGAAGTATGGATATCAGAATACAGTTGTTCGTGTCCAGGACCAATTCGGGGTTGGTGTAGAAGATTTTCTTCTCGAATTATTTGAAAAAGACTACGACAGAACACGCACGTCGAGGAGACTTCATAGAGCTGCTTTTCGCAGTGTTCATGCATACTCTGACGACCGGTCATACCGCAGTATTTACATAGATTGCACCTCATTATTTCGGAACATCGATAGAGAAGGTGAGTTTCTGGGATTAAGCATCACTGCTCATCCCGAGATGAACGAGAGGGCACTGGTTGGTTTCGCTCCGGAAGGGCAGAATGGAATGGGTGATATTCGCATCATGCGCCAGGATCTGAGTTATTATTTCGAGCCAAATCGAACCTTATTCATAACTGTGGAACTCACTCGGCAGCAATCGGAATTGGTCTTTCAATTGAAACAGTTACCAAATTAATAAGTAGAAGAACTACAGAGTTATTCAGTATTCTTATACTTGTCAACGATGACTTTGGTGAAGAAGGTACCCAGTTATATTAAGAATTCTTCAACACCAGGAATCGGTCAAAGAAAAGTTGCAGAGTGAAACCGATTTCTTAGAAGGCTATTCCCCGGGTTGAGTGGATAGACTCATCGTTTGACGGATTCGGGATGGATATCCAATCCGCCGAGGAGGAAACAGGTCGCGTTGGCTGAACAATGAAGATAGAGTATGTGAACAAGGTTTCAACTGACAGTTACCTGATCGGATTGGTAGTCGTCAGTTCAAGTGCCGACTTCTACACATGGTTACTACATGATGATGCCAACTATAATCGTAACAGAGTTAAAAACTACCCAGAATACTATGTCAGTACAGGCTCTCATTTTCCTTCGGCTATTTTTCTTTATATAGTGCTCCCAACCTGAGTTTTTATCTTGATCTGAGAAGATTTTCTCTTCAATCCTATGTATATATTTTCCTATATCTAGAATATGGAATCCTAGAGAAGCACTTCGAATAGCTCCAAAGAAAGAAAATAAAATTGGGATATACCAAGCGAATTCAATTAATGGAAAGTCGCTACTGTCTTTAGCTAGCCAAGCATAGGTTAATCCAGAAGCAAGGACACAATTCCTTTCGAGTTGTCCGATCTCACTTATGTGAGTTTCAATTTCTTTACGCAGAGTTAAATATTCTTCTTTTTCAAATTCATTTGCTTTCATGCGGACCTTCTCTGAAAGAAAATTGTCATTCGCTGATTATGATTCTTTCTCGGCTTGTCATTTTTCTCCATGTCGCAGAACATGGTCTTTGGACTTCTGGCGTTCCAGCAAAATTATTTCCAGTAAGTCTTTCTAATTTTAATATCTCCCCCGTGCCAGTTTGAAGTGCAACACTGGCTGTGATGCATGAGTGCTTTGAGGATGGGTGAGTTGCAGCGGGCCAGATGATGGCAAACAATCTCTGTTTCAGAAGCGGAGAATTGTCATGCCTGTCGGCTACCATCACCTGACCCATTGCGAAAGATGCCAGATAAACACCCTGCTGCATAGTGGGAAAACGCAACGGGAGATTGCCCGCCAGCTCGGCCGGGACCCCGGCACGATCTCCCGGGAGATGTCGCGCAACCGCGGTCAGCGGGGCTACCGTCACAAGCAGGCCCATGGCAAGGCGACGTTCCGGCGCCGGGAGGCCTCCGGAGTTCCCCGCAAGATGACGCCGGAGCGCTGGGAGGTGGTGGCAGACAGGGTGAGAGAGGGATGGAGCCCGGAACAGATTGCGGGCCGGTATCGGCTTCAGGGCGAGGTCATGGCGGGCCGGGAATGGATCTACCGGCATATCCGTGCGGATCGGCGTTCGGGGGGCACCCTGTACCGGCACTTGCGCCGCCGTGGCAAGAAGCCCAACTGGCGCGGAGGCCGGCATGCCGGACGGGGCCACATTCCCGGCCGGGTGGACATTGCCGACCGCCCTTCGGTGGTGGAGGAGAAGTCCCGGATCGGGGACTGGGAGCTGGATACGGTCATCGGCTCGAGGCACCGGGGCGCCCTGGTCACGTCGGTGGATCGGGGGTCGAAGTACATGGTACTGGAGCGGATCGACGTGAAGACGGCGGCCGCGGTGACCGAAGCGCTGAGGCAACGGATGGGGCCGTTCCGGGATCGGGTGCATACCCTCACGGCGGACAACGGCAAGGAGTTTGCGGGGCACCAGGCGGTTTCCGGTGCGCTGGGGGCGGATTTCTACTTCGCCACCCCCTACCATTCCTGGGAGCGCGGTCTGAACGAACACACCAACGGCCTGGTCCGCCAGTACTTTCCGAAGGGGACGGACTTCCGCATGGTGACGGAATCCCAGGTCCGGGCAGTGGAGGACCGGATCAATCACCGGCCCCGGAAGGTGTTGGGTTATCGCACGCCTGCGGAGGTCTTCACCGGGGCACTGGTCCCACCCTGATGGCGATGACATCGCCGGCATGGAATTCCCGTGGCAACGGGAGCGGTCCCGCTTGGCCCAAAAGTGCCGGGCTGGCCTTGCGCTGGATGATGGCCTCTGACAGTATCCCCTGGAGTCGAGATTGATGCCATTTCCGGTCGGAATGAGCCCCTCGAGGCGCTGATTTTCTCGCCGCCGCCGCTATCCCTCCACTCGGGCTACGCCCTCATTCCGGGATAGCGGCCAGTGATGCACTTCGGAGTGGAAGCGGGGTCTGATAAAATCACCTTAGAGTCACACCGTCACCCGGAAACCGAAATCGTACCACTGTTACCATGGAAGTGTGCACTATTGCATGGCACCTGAATTGATTTTTTCCGATTGCGATAGTATTACGGATAACATAGGGAGAGTTGGGAGTGGCTAGGTCTTAATTTTCGAATTGTTGATATAAATACGATATTTCCTATATTTTCGATATGACCTTCACAAAGAAGAGATTTTGGTGGGAGAAGGCATGGATCGCCCAAGAGATTTTCGAGCGGTGAATCACTGTAGTGGAGATTTTCCGGGCGCCAAGGGGCGCTGATTCGGCGTCAGTCAAAGTGGGGCAAGCAGCTTCGCAGGGGCGAGGTTGTGGTTTCTCCGGGCCAGAGACCGAGAATCCCTTCGATGCGATCGCGGTGGAGGGGACGGTCCCAGTGCAAATGGATGCAGTATCGATGCGCTGATGCCTTGGGCCTTGCATCAGCATCCAGTTGAACCCCGTGTGCTGCAGCCGCACTGCTTACATTTGAATTTACATGACAGTCAGAGATGGGTTGATAGCATGGGTGCATTGCAATTGAGGCGTAATATACGGATAAAATTGTCCATTGGAATTCTGGGTTTTGTGATAACTGCCCCAATCCTGATCATCTCGGCTCTAAAGATGGTGAATGAGCACCTCTTAAGAGGGGTTGACGATTTACTTTTCAGTGGTACAGAAGGAAAACTTCAGAATCCGTATTTCGATTTCGGAATCTCGAAAATTGCTGATTTCACTGGCATAGTTTGGCATATAGTACCTATGCCCGAGTTGGATCCGACTAACCTGGGCGCCAGTGAAAACATATTGTTGCTGTTTTTATCCTGGTTTTCATTTTTTCATGTTTCTCGATTGGGAGTGCTTTAGGGGATTCCAGAAAGCTTCGATCTGCACGAAGAAGACGGCAAGAGCAAGAATTGGATAACGATCCTGATCTTTGATTTGCAAATGGCTTCACATGTATTGAATTGAATTCTCGTGAAAGTGATTCCCCATCCGGATCAGTTGACGTTAGGCAGCCCCGGGTTGACTTCAAAAGAAATCCAATTAACCTGACACTCTTTCTATGCTTGCTGGAACACGTTTTCCAATACCGTCCCCAGTTTTACCGGAACTGCTGAAACACTCTCTGTGCATGAAAATAGAACGCGGAGTTTTCTCTAGGACTCTTTTCTTCCTGTCTGCGGACAACAGAAAGGGCCTGGAAATTGACATCGAAGACCTGAGAATACTGCGGACCATGAAAACGCACCGGGTCGGGAGTATCCCTTTCGTCTGAATTGCCGGGCTGTCCCACGTCCGGAAGGGATTGATCCGCAGCACGGTCTTAATCCCGTTGATGAACGGTAAGAAGGTGGTTTTCGGCGGCGTGGATCCGGCTGGGGCAAGGGTCGAAATCGCTATTGTCGACCGAGACTGGAACGCGAACCCACCCAAACATGTTGAGGTGTCTATCATGTGTGAAGAGACAGATGCAGGAAAATCATTGCCGCCGGATCGGGAGGGATGGTTAAATCGGTTCGCCAGACGGTTTGAACCATACGGCATCCTAATTGCAGTTTTCGCACTAATTGTTGCGTTTGTCACCCTGTGGGTGGAAATCGATCTCCGACACAGAACGTTAATTGTCATGGAGGAGGAAAGAGACCTTCGAAAAAAGACATTGGACGCATTGAAAGAGGAAAAAGACCTTCGCACACAGACCTTGACCGCATTGGAAGATGACAAGATTCTTCGCGAGGCGTCGTTACTCTCGATGCTGTTGGAGAGGATTAAGGTCTCAAGGATGGAAAAATCTCCGTTTGCGGGCCACGTTCCGATTATTGAGCGACTGGTGCGTATAGGCGTGGATCTGAGAGATATCGATGTCACCAGTGTAGACTTCTCTGTTGACGATGGCATAGTCCTCATTGGTGGGGATCTTTCATATGTAGACTTTAAGGGCTCCGATTTGTCGGAAGCGCAACTGGCTGGGGCCACACTGATCAACGCCAATTTCCGAGATACCGATCTAAATGATGCTAATTTTGAATATGCTGACCTGACTCAAGCTGATCTCCGTCAGGCATACCTGCTAAGAGGAAGTCTTGTCGGTGCCATTCTTGATGGGACGAATCTTAAGGAAACCGATGTCACTGGCGTGGATTTCAAGGGTGTGAAGGAACTGATACAGGCGGAATTGGACAATGCATGCGCAGATCCGGAAGAACCACCCGTCAATCTTCCAAAGGACAGCAAAACCGGGAAGCAGCTTGTATGGAAGGAGAAAGCGTGCGAAGAGTCCTAACCAGCTGGCCCAGGGTGCCAATCGGCATGTCATTGACGACCCAACTTTTGCAATCCCCAACGGTGTTGCCATGAACCCATGACGGTGACCCTCAAAGTGTCGGCGTTGGAGTAGGCAATACTGGAAATGCGATCAATCCACATGGGGAGAGTGTGTCCGTAACCGGATTCTGGTTCTGATGGACCGGGAGCGCCTTCTGATCGGGGTAGTGGTTGGCGGTTTGTTTCGTCGTTCGGCGCTAATTAGTATGCGCTCGGTGGAGCCGTGATGTGATGAATGCAAGATTGCGATCTTGGGAAACTGTCGATGCGACATTTTCATTGCCAAGCTCAGGTTGCTGACGCATATTGTCGCAGTCCCATCACGGCTCTTCCGAATACGTACGCCAAATACGCGCTTGTGCCTCTCCTATGCCGAATCCATTTAAATCCGGGATGATCCCGGAACTGTTGAAGATAATCGATAAAACCGGATAACTCAACCAGTTGTCGGAGGATGCCGCGCTTGGCCGTAGCAGGTGTTCCTCCCGAGTCTGGCTTCAGGTCCGATTCCATCCGAAGTTCTCCCAAAAGACCATGGTCGGAGATTTCTTCCGGTGGTCGATTTGGGTTGCATGGGGCACGGACAAGTGTATGAGATCCGCCAGTGAAACTGGAATGACATGTACCCTATCGAAACTCATTGACATTCAGGGCCGGTTCCCGGAAATTCTCTCACGGAAAATACCTTGTGAAGGCGTAGTAAATTCAAGTAAACGACGTTGTCAGGAAGATCGGCTTGGCAATCCGACAGGGCAGGCTGCCCGAGCGGTTCCGCGCTGAGGATGTCCGCCGTGCCTGTCCGGGCTGGGACTATCGTACCTACAACAATTTTCTTCCGAAGTACCGCCTTGGTAATCCGGGAGGACATAAGGTCTATTTCAAGAGGAACTCCGACGGCTCCTACAGTTTATTGTAGGAGCCGTCACGGAAATCTTCTTGCCTTAACCTAATTTCGTATCGTGAATGGTCGACCATGAAAACTGTTGGCAATATCGGATATTCGGATATTGACAGTCTTGCTCTTTCAGTGCGGGATCCGGAGTCTCGGCGCCTGATCGGCGAGGCGGTTACTGCCTACCGCGGTGGCGCCTTGCGATCTGCCATCATGTCCGCATGGATTGCGGTTGCCTATGACATTATCGCAAAAGCCCGTGAACTCGCTGCACAAGGCGAGTCAGCTCCCGATGCCTTTGTTCAGGAGTTGGACAACGCCATCACAAACGGCGACAAGAAAAAATTACTGAAGATCGAAAGCGAACTGTTGACGAAGGCCAACAGTGACCTGCAATTGTTGGCGCCTCACGAATACTCTGCGTTGCTGCGACTTCAGCAAGATCGCCACCTTTGTGCTCACCCAGCATTCGTAGTCGAAGATGAACTGTATCAACCCACACCTGAACTGGTACGTGCACATATTATTCATGCACTGCAACACCTTCTCGTTCATGCCCCACTTCAGGGAAAGAGCGCGATAGCCAGGTTCAATTCTGACCTGCTGAGCCCGTCATTCCCGACAACGGCCGAGGAAATCGGTATTTTCATGCGATCGAAATATCTTGACCGTGCGAAAGACGTTCTGGTGGTAAACCTTATCAAGGCGATCATAAGTGCACCGTTTGGAGACGAACGAGAAAAGTATGTTGGAAGGTTCCGGACATTGGCGCTGGTACTGCGTGAAATCTCCAAAGCAAAGACCGAAATCTACGACTCCGTGATGCCCGGCTATGTGGCTGGGAAGTGTGAGCAGATATCCGGGGATAATCTTCTCAGCATCTGCCCCTTTATCGGATGTGATCCACGTATATTTAAGTGGTTGAAAGAAGCCGACCAAGCCAGGATTCGCAAGATGCTGGATTGTGCAAACATTGAAAACCTGAAGGAAAATTCAGCTTTTGACGTACTGGGAATTTCCGAACTTGATACTGTCCTTTTATCCCGAGTTGAGGAGTTTGATGAGGCAATAAAAATCGTATTGATATCTGAGCATCCACAGACAGAGTTGGTGGATTTGGCGATCGAGATGTATGCGAATGCAGGCAGCTTCAGGCGAGCAGAATTACTCGGAGAATCGGCTATCCTGCCGATTGCGGATTACTTTGAAGAGCAGCATGTAAAAGTACTACTGGACACCGTCAGAGGAAACAACCAAATCTGGTGCGCAAGCGGAACCCCGAAGATATTGGATCAAGTATTCGAGAAAACCAAGGAGTTGCTGCCGAAGACTAGTGAGTATTGGCAGGAGTTCGTTGACAACCAGATTGAGTTAATGGATGGTAAAGTTGATGGTAACTACTCACCCCTTATTTGCCCCATTATCCCCATCTGTAGGTTGACAGTATAGAATATTTTCCCTATCGTTCGGGTTTCGGACCACGAGACGAACCCGCACACAGATGGGGAACCGCTATTTCGGCTCCAAGGGAGCTTCGGGGCTGTGCCAGCCTCTGATCGCCCTGATGCCGCCGCACTCGGTGTATATCGAAACCCACCTTGGCGGTGGGGCGATCATGAAGCGCAAGCCGGGGGCCCTGCGGAACATCGGCATAGACTGCAACGCCAGGGCGCTGGAAGGATTCCAGTGCGACTATCCGGTGGAACTGGTGCATGGCTGCTGTCACCGGTATCTCCGGACGTTTCCGTTTGACGGCACGGAACTGGTCTACTGCGACCCGCCGTATCTGCAAAGTACGCGCAAGTCGGGCCGCCGCTACCGGCACGACTACAGGAACAGCGACCACGAGGGCTTGCTGGCGCTGATCCGCGGCCTTCCCTGCTCGGTGATGATCTCGGGGTATCCTTCGCGGATGTACGACGACTGGCTGGGGGATTGGGGCAGCGTGTCGCTTCAGGTGATGAACCAGGCGGGTGTGGTGACGGAGAAGGTGTGGTTCAACTTCACGCCGGACCGGGTTCACTGGCCGCGTTATGCGGGCCGGAACTTCACCCATCGCCAGGCGGTGAAGCGCAAGGCCCAGAGTTGGGGCCGGCGCTACCGGGGGATGCCGCATGGGGAACGCCTGGCGGTGCTGTCGGCGATGATGGCGGTGGAGGCGGAGGAGGCCGTGGAGGCGAGGGAGGAGTGAATCCATGGGGACGGTGAACCGGGTTGCGCTGCGCGAGGAGTTCGATGCGCACCGGGAGAGTTTCCGGTCACTGTGCAGGGAGGGCAAGGTCAGCGCGGAATGCGAGGTGCTGTTCAACGCCCTGTTGATGCTGATGGAGTTGATGATGGCGGTGTTCATGGAAAAGACCACCCGCAAGACGCCGGTGAACGCGAGCCTGCCGCCGTCCCGTGAGGGGAAGGATGAGACCGCGGCACGCCCCGGGAGCCGTGGCAGGGGACCGGAGCAGCCGCACTGGGAAACGGGCCATACCCGTCTGGTGAGTGAAACCGGGGTATCCCCGGTGACGGAATGTTCGGCCTGCGGCAGGAACCTGGTGCGGGTACGGTGCGAGGGCCATGAGCGTCGCACCCTGGTGGACATCGTGTTCGAGACCCGGGAATACCACGTGGATGCCGAGATCAAGACCTGTCCGCGCTGCCATGCCGAGAACCGGGGCGCCTTTCCGGACGGCCTGCCGGGTCCGCTGCAGTACGGACACGGCATCATCGCGTTCGCCGCCCACCTGATGGTGGCGCAGATGGTGCCGCTGAAGCGTGTGGTCCAGACCATGAAGGCGATGACGGGACGGGCCATTGCCGAGGCGACCCTGCTGGCCTGGCTGCTGCGCCTGCACGATGCCCTGGCGGACTGGGAGGCTGCCGCCGTCGAGTGCCTGCTGGCCGCGCCGGCGCTGCATGTGGACGAGACCTCGATCCGCATCGACCGCAAGAACCACTGGCTGCACGACTGCAGCGCCGGAGACCTCACCCTGAAGTTCTGCCACCCCAAGCGGGGCGGCGAGGCGATCCGGGACATCGGCATCATCCCCCGGTACGGCGGCGTCCTGGTCCATGACCGCTGGGCCAGCTATCTTGCCTGTGACCACTGCGACCACGCCCTGTGCGGCGGCCACCTCCTGCGGGATCTGCAGTTCCTCATCGACGCCCATGATCCGGCCTGGGCGAGGCGGATGAAGAAACTGCTCCGGGACGCCGCCCGCAAGGTCAGGGAAAGCCCGGACAAGGTGCTGTCCGCAAAAGAATGCGCCGCCCTGCAAAAGCGCTACCGGACCATCCTGACCCAGGGGAAGAAGGAACTCCCGGCAACCCCTGTGCGCACCGGCGGGAAAAAGCGCGGGCGCATCGCGAAATCCGACGCGGAGAACCTGTGGGAGGCCATGGGAAAGCATGAAACCGAAGTCCTGCGGTTCGCCAGGGACCCCGCGGTCAGCTTCACCAACAACCTGTCCGAAAGGAACCTCCGGATGGCCAAGGTCAAGCAGAAAGTGTCCGGCTGTTTCCGTACATACAAATACGCCGTCGCATGGTGCCGGGTCTCAAGCTATCTGCTGTCCATGTCCTATCAGGGTTACAATCCTCTTGCCGCCATCGAGATCGCTCTCAAGGGAAAGGCCGCCCACATGCTCAAGACACCTGAATGACCTTCAGGTGCTCCACAGGGGGCTAGTAGTTACAGTTGATGATTATTATGCATATCCTGATCTTCAGAAAAGGCTAGCCGCAAACTCTTGATATTTTGAAAGAAATGGAAATTATCCGTTGAAAGATACATGCCAGATTACGCAGGGGAAGCTGACCCTATAAGGTAGTAAATTTGTTGTATTTCTTGATCCGCAGTCATGATCATTAATCGCCCCCTAAACTCTAAAGAATTATTTTGTACGCTATCTGCTTGGCAAAAAACAAATTCTAAATCTCTTTAATGATATTTTCTCGACGTTCCATTCAACGCTTCATTAATTGTCTTGGATGCGCGTTATCATCATCGGAAATCGACAAGCTGGTTTCATCGTTAAACCGGAGTGATCGATCATCGTTGGATTACGAATGGGAGGTTGCTGTACTATATGCACTAAGTGAATTGGGAGAATTAAGTTATGAAACCTCCCATGGAGGGGATAGTTTTCCAGATGTGACATTTATGCTCCACGGAAGAAAGGCACCATCCTTTGTCGCAGAGATTTCTACCGTTTCGGATCGCGGATTAGATGAAGAAAATCCTATTCAAATCCTATCCAATTTTCTTCACCAAAAAGCAAGGCTAATTGGCCTGAATGGAGGATTCAGCTATAGGGTTGAGGGGGATGTTGTTGGTAAAGAATACACGGATAGAAAAGTAAAGCTTGCAATCCCACATAAGAAAGAAATACGAGAATTCTTGGAACGCAACCTAACGCCTCGCCTAAGGGAAATAAAAAGAAACAATGAGTCAGAAGCCGATCTTTCAATACACGAAGATCCATATCACATCACCATACAGTATCGCGATAATGCGAGATCATCTTCTGGTGGTAATCTTTCCTATACTGCCGCGTATTCTCTAACCAAAAATCCGTTATACACATCACTCAAGAGCAAAACTAGACAATTAAATCGGAGCAAGTTTAATGGGAGTAGGGGAATCATCCTTTGTGATGGTGGATGTGATCTTATTAAATCAAGATACACTGGTGGAATGAGTTATAGTTCCAAGGATGTAATTTCAGATTTCTTACGTCAAAATTCGTCCATATCTTTTGTCATGACACTGTGGATTGAGAATCCAAAACCAGTTGTATTTGGCCAATCAAAACAAAAACGTATTTTAAGAAGTTTGATTTTAAATCCAACGGCACGTTACCCATTAGATCTTTGTGTTGTCGAATTAATGGAACGTATTCCGGAAGTCTTACCGATTCCTATATCTGATGGGTACAATGCTGCACGTAAGTTAGAATTAGGCCAATATAGAGATAGTATGAGTTTTTACGGTGGAAGCGAAATGAGTTTAAATGAAGGGCTAGATACTATTCGTATTTCTTCACGTGCTTTGCTTCAACTACTCTCTAACGATGTGACCGCCAATCAATTTGAGAGAGATCATTGGTCTCGCTATCCCTACGATGATGCTCAGGTGAACAATCCATTTCGATGGGCATTAGATCGAGGACTGATGATAAATAATATTACAGTTGAACGCCAAGAGGACAAGGATGATGATTGGTTAATATTCGAACTATCTGGACCAGATGTTGCACTCAAGAAATTTCATTGTCCAGAATAAACATCCTTTACTCTAAACATAATATGAAAGGAATCTGCATTGAAAGTTACAGGAGAGATGCATACCAAGTGCTCGTAATTTGAAGATTTTTTCGTCGTATGGATTCGGGAGGGCTACATATTTCAAATGAAGCGGGCCATCCATCAAGACGATGCCGTCGGATTGACCTCGATTTTGAGATCAGGAAAAGCATCCGCCAGCTTTCTGGCCGCGTCCGCCGCATGTTTTCCCCACTGGTTGGTGAGGACATATGTTTTTCCACCTACCGCAAAAACCTGCCCGTCTCCGCAGAAATAACGCCTGGCCCGGTCGACGCCTTTCTCCATGATCACCTGACAGGTCTGCTCGGCAGTCAATTCGCCTTCAAGTACCTTGAAGAGCCCATTCCTCCAGGGAATCGCATCAATAACTTGCTGTGGTGTCCCGCCATTTACCAGTATTCTTGAAACGATCCGGAACATCATCCAGCGCTTGTTCTGAGCCGGGAAATACTCGCCGTCAATATAGATATCGTACTTTGTGTAGTCTCGGGCGGCTTTTCTGGACTCTCCGAATTGCAACTCCTCTGCCTTTGCGGTTTTTTCTCGTGGCTCTTCCGTGACGGCACTCCGGGATTGACGCGTCGGTCGCTCTTCCGGCGTCGACGATGGGCGAGCCACTGGGAGGCGCAACAGGAATTCCTCGATATCGGCTGGCCGTGGCTTGGCGCCGGTCCTCGCCTGCACCTTGTCCGCCAGCAGGTCGCACAGCAGTTCATCGGGCCCGTTCAATAAGGCGTTCCAGGCATCCGGCATCGCTATCCGGGCCCTATTTCTGGAACGATCATCCTCAAGGAGACTTTCCGCATCTCTTCGGGCTTCGCCCGAAGCGACTTTCAGTTTGCGAAGGCAGGATTCCAGCGTCCTGGCATATTGCGGAACGGAGTCTTCATCGCGCAGTTCGAGACGGTCGAAACGTCGTTCCTCCGGTCGTCCGTCGGCCATACTAAGGTAGAAATCCCAGCACAGGCCATCGCTCAGCACGAGCAGGGGAACCCCGTTGTGGGCCGCATAGCGGAAGAGTTGCGCCTCGGCCTTGGCATCGACGGCCCCGCGCCGCTTGGCTTCGACAAACACCTGCGGGCGGCCATGGCAAAGCAGCGCGTAGTCGACGCGGCCCGGACCCGCCGGATACTCGGGCCTCAGGGAGCCGGGATCGGCGGAATGCCAGTCCAGGGCGTTCAGAATCGGCAGGATCACCGCGATCTTGACATCCTCTTCCCGATCCAGGCCGCCGGAGCGGAGGTTGAGAATTGCTCTCTTCAGGGTCGTTTCGAGATCACTCATGGGATGTTTCGTCGTGCGTGCCTGTGCAATTTACTGCCGCTTCCAGTCCGGCATCCTGTTCGATCATCGCCAACTGGCTGATGTTGTTGCTGTGGAGATTGCCCGGTTCGTTGTAGTTTCCGTCGAAACTCAGCCGTACCACGGGATGTTTGACCGACCAGTCCCAATGACTGTGAATATCAAAATCCCGGAACAGGGGTTCATTGCCCTCGAACAGTTCCCTTGATGTATCGATCAGAAGACTCTTTTCGAACCTCCGTGGGCGGGACATGAAATAATACTGCCCCTGCCCCACCAGCCGCCTGATGTGGGGAGTCTTGTCGACGTAGTAGAATTCCTGTTCCCGAATGGTTCTTAAGTTCTGGATGCTGATCGGGAGTTGGCGGCGCGTCATTGCCCGTGTTCTTTGCTGGGGTGGGATTCCAGGAAATCATGCCATCCAATACAATCGTGCGCAAGCGTAGCACCTGAATTGAATAAATTCGCTTGCGATAGGATTACGGTAATCAGATATACTTTGTCATCTACATGATTTTAAATGTATATTCTTGTAAATTTTGATAACCGGGAATCATACACTCTCAATTTCAATCACTGGATACAACAACCGAAAACCCATGGCAACAACAATCAATGGCAAGGCATTCGCCGCTGGCCTGCGCGAGCGCGTGACGGCAGTGGTAGCGGATCTGGTTACCCATCACGGTCTGAGACCCGGTCTCGCCGTGGTGCTGGTGGGAGAAGATCCCGCCAGCCAGGTCTATGTTCGCAACAAGGGCAGGCAGACCATGGAGGCCGGAATGGAATCCATCGAGCACAGGCTGCCCGCAAGTACCCGCGAGGAGGATCTCCTGGCGCTGATCCACCGGCTCAACGACGACCCGGCAGTCCACGGAATCCTGGTTCAGCTGCCCCTTCCGGGGCATATCGACGAATCCAAGGTGATCAACGCGATCTCCGTGCACAAGGATATCGACGGTTTCCACATCGAGAACGTGGGCAAGCTTTCCATCGGCGAGGAATCGCTGGTGCCCTGCACGCCGTCGGGCTGTGTCATGCTCCTGAAGGACCAGATCGGCGACCTCACCGGAAAGAGCGCCGTGGTGGTCGGCCGTTCCAACATCGTCGGCAAGCCGGTGGCCATGCTGCTGCTCAAGGAGCACTGCACCGTCACCATCGCCCACTCCCGCACCCGGGACCTGGCCGCCGTCTGCCGCGAGGCGGATATTCTGGTGGCGGCGGTGGGGGTCCCTGAAATGGTCAAAGGCGACTGGATCAAGCCCGGCGCAACGGTCATCGATGTCGGCATCAACCGGATAGACGGCGGGGACGGAAAGACCCGGCTGGTGGGCGATGTGGACTATGCCGGGGCCAGCGAGGCGGCCGGGGCAATCACGCCGGTACCGGGCGGAGTGGGTCCGATGACCATTGCCTGCCTGCTGAGGAACACGGTCATTGCCGCCTGCCGGCAGCATGACATCCCGGTGCCGGACGGGCTGTAGGGAAAGGAGTCTGCCTGACCCGAAAAAAAGCCGGTGGGACTTCCACCGGCCTTTCTGATCCGGATGGTCTCCGGCTGATCGATCCCGAAGACGCGCTCAGTTGAGTCCGGAGATGTAGGTGGCCAGAGCCTCGATCTGCTCCGCGGACAACGCGAAAGCGATATCGTTCATGATGTTGTTCTCCCGCTCCCCGGCCTTGTAGGCGAGCAACTGGGTCCTGATGTATTCGACCGGCTGCCCGGAAAGCCGGGGATAATGGGGGGCGATGCCCTTGCCCGCGGGGCCATGGCAGCCCATGCAGGCGGGGATGCTGTACTCGGCGTTCCCGGCGCGGTAGATCGGCCGGCCGGCCAGGGCGAGTTCCTCCTGTTCCGGGGTGATGGAGCCCACGGCGGGCACCTGGGCGCTGTAGAAGGCGTCGATATCCAGCATGTCCTGCTCGGTCAATCCCACGACAAAGGCATCCATTGACGGGTTCTGCCGGCCGCCGTCCGCGCCCTTCTGGAACAGTTTCAGCTGTGCCGCGACGAAACCGGGCACCTGGCCCGCCAGATGGGGAAAGGCGGGTGAAATGGAAACCCCGGTCTGGCCGTGACAGGCAACACAGGTGGCGGTCTTGGCTTTCCCGGCCTCGGCATCACCACCCTGGGCAAGCGCCGGGGTGGATGCGAGCATGGCAATACACGCCAGCGTTCTCAGCATTCGATACATTGAAGAACCTACGATGGAAAACGGCCCGGCTGCGAAACAACCACCGGACCGAAGCTTACGCGTAAAATCAAGGCGCGAAGTATAGCAACAAATATCACCGAAAACCCCAACCAGACTCATACCTTCCGCCTGCATGCAGATCAATTTCTCCACCGCCCGGTATGTTCTCAGCGCCCATCTGCCGCGGCAGATGCCCCCTGACCGGGGGGCGGAAGTCGCCTTTGCGGGCCGTTCGAACGTGGGGAAATCCAGCGCCATCAATACCATCACCAACCAGGCGCGCCTCGCCAGGACCAGCAAGACGCCGGGGCGCACCCAGCAGATCAACTTCTTCTCCCTGGACGGGGACTTTCACCTGGTGGACCTGCCGGGATACGGGTTCGCCAAGGCGCCCGAGGCACTGCGCGCCCACTGGGGCCGGTTCGTCACCGACTACCTGCTGGAGCGCGAGGCGCTTCGCGGGCTGGTGCTGCCGATGGATATCCGCCGCCCACTGACCGGCCTGGACGAGTCGATGCTGTCCCTTTGCCGGGATGCGGGGCTGGCGGTTCATATCCTGCTCACCAAGGCGGACAAGCTCGGCCGGGGAAGGGGGAACGACGTTCTGCACAGGATCCGCCATCAGCTGGGTGACGACGCGGCCGTGTCGGTGCAGCTCTTCTCCGCCACCAAGAAGACCGGCGTGGAGCAGGCGCGCACCAGGATCGCTGAACTGCTTTCCGGCTGAGGGAACCCCTCAGGGCCTGACGGTGCCGTCGCCGATGACCACGTATTTCTGCGTGGTGAGACCCTCCAGGCCGACGGGGCCGCGCACATGGAGCTTGTCGGTGCTGATGCCGATTTCCGCGCCGAGACCGTACTCGAATCCATCGGCGAACTGGGTGGACGCGTTCAGCATGACCGAACTGGAATCCACCTCGCGCAGAAAACGGTCCGCATGGTCCCGGTTCTCCGTGATGATCGAATCGGTGTGATGGGAACCGTAGTGGTTGATGTGGGTGATTGCCTCGTCCAGCCCGTCCACCACCTTGATTGACAGCATGGCGTCGAGGTACTCCGTGGTCCAGTCGTCCTCGGTGGCGGCCTGCATGTGCGGAACGATGCGCCGGCTGTCCTCGCAGCCGCGCAGCTCGATGCCCTTTTCGCCGTACCGCCGGGCCAGTTCGGGCAGCACCTCTTCCGCCACGGGGCGCGACACGAGCAGGGTCTCCATGGCGCCGCAAATGCCGTAGCGCCGGGCCTTGGCGTTGTAGGCGACCTCGATGCCCTTGCCGAGGTCGGCGTCGCCGTCGATGTAGACATGGCAGATGCCCTCGAGGTGACGGATCACCGGCACCCGGGCTTCCGCGCTGATTCGCTCGATCAGGCTGCGGCCGCCACGGGGAATGATGATGTCCACGTATTCGCTGGCAGTGATCAGCGCCCCGACGGCCTCCCGGTCGGTGGTCTCGATGACCTGTATGCAGTCTTCGCCCAGTTCCGCGTCACGCAGGCCCTGGTGGATGCAGGCGGCAATGGCGAGATTGGAATGGATGGCTTCCGAACCGCCCCGCAGGATCGCGGCATTGCCGGATTTGAAGCACAGGGAGGCCGCGTCGATCGTGACGTTGGGCCGGGATTCAAAAATGATGCCGATCACGCCGAGCGGAACCCGCATCCTGCCCACACGGATGCCGCTTGGCCGGTCCACGAACGCCGTCATCTCGCCGACCGGGTCCGGCAGTTCCGCCACCTGGCGGCAGCCCTCCGCCATGGCCGCAACCCGCTGCGGGTTCAGCTCGAGCCGGTCCAGCAGCGCGCCGGTGAGCCGGATCTCCCGCCCGCGGTCCATGTCCTTGGCATTGGCGGCAAGAATGGCATCCTGATTCTCCATGACCCGATCCGCCATGTTGCGAAGCGCCCGGTTGCGGGTTTCCGCGGACAGTCTGGCGATGACCCCGGCCGCGGTCCGGGCGCGACTGCCGATGTCGTCGATATACTGCTGGATGTCGGGTATTTGGTCGGTTCCGGTCTTCATGGCAGGGGGGAATTCAACAACAGCGCGCATTGTATCCCCAAATCCTTCCCGGTACCCGGTGAAAGTGCCGCTTTTACCGGCCCGGGGGGGTGTCAGGGGATCTGCACGCCGCAGATATCCAGCCCGATACTTTCAATTTCATCCCAGATGTCGCGCCGCTCCAGCGGCGCCTGTCCCTTGAGCTGAAGATCGGCGCGGGTGAGGCGCCTGAGAATCCGGCGGCACCGGTCCGCGGACAGCCGATTCAGTGCCGCCCTGAAGCCGGCTTCGCGGCTTCGCCAGATGCCATGCCTGCGGAACTGCGTGTTCGGGTTGCCGCCCGACTCGCGGATCGCCGAAAGCTGGCACAGGACTCTCACCTCGCGGGTCAGGGCCCAGAGAATGAGGATCGGTTCCGCCTGCCCCATCCTGAGGCTGCCGAGGATCCGGATGGCGCGCCCGGCGGATCCGGCGAGGCAGGCGTCGGCAAAGTTGAAATTGCTGAACCGGGCGCTGTCGGCAATGATCGACTCCACCAGGTCGACGGTGATCCGGCCGTCCTCTGCCAGCAGGCAGAGCTGGTTGATCTGCTGGGCGGCTGCAAGCAGGTTTCCCTCGACGTAGTGGGCCAGACGCCGCACCGCCTCCCGGTCGGCGGTATGTCCCAGGGCGTGAAACCGCCCGGCGATCCATTCCGGCAGCCTGTCGCCGCCCACCTCGGGGCATTCCACCATCACCGCCACCGACTCCACGGCCTGGAACCATTTGCTCCCCTGGGACCGCTTGTCCACGGGGCCGGAAATCATCAGAAGGAGGGTGTCGGGCGAGGGCGGGATGCCGGCAATGTCCACCAGCGCCCGGGCTCCCTGGTCGCCGGGCCTGCCGCCCGGCATCCGCACTTCCAGGATCTTCTTTTCCATGAACAGTGACATCGACTGGCTGGCGCCGTGAAGGAGGTCCCAGTTGAACCCGCGTTCCACGGTGTGGCTTTCACGGTCGCCATAGCCCTGTTCGCGGGCCTTGCGGCGAATCAGGTCCAGGGCTTCCTCGACCAGGAGAATTTCCGGTCCGAACAGGAAATAGAAGGGGGCGATGCCCTTTTCGAGCTGGCCTTGCAGTGATGCCGGGTGGACGCGCAAGGGGATACGGGCAGGATCAATCCTGCCGGATCCGGCGCAGCCGGTGCAGGATCTGCTGCACGATCTCGTCCTGCATCTCCGCCTTCAGGAGCGCCTCTTCCTGTTCGGACTGCAATGGACGAAGGGGGTCGTAACCGGTCACCTGCTCATGCACCAGGCGCTGGCTGGCCTGCAGTTCATCTCCGCCTGCGGTACGCACTTCGTAGGCTACCCGGTACTTGAGGGTATGGGACGTGGCCAGGCCGTCCGCATCGGTGGACCGCACGTCCCGGGTGAATCCGCTCTCCAGCAGGCGGAGCACGGCCGCGTCCTGATCGCCCGGGTCCACGACACTGGCGCCGTTTGCCGACAGCGCGCTTTCCAGGCGGTCCACCATTGCAAAGTCCGCACCGTCCACCGCGACACGGTCCAGCGACGCCGGCAGACCGTCACTCCCGCGCAGGGCGAATCCGCAGCCAGACAGGGTGGCGGCCAGGAGGATGACAGGGAGCAGGCGTCTGGTCACGGGAAATCTGCCTTGCGCCTCCGTCGAGAACTACCGGGTTACGACGTTCACCAGCCGGCCGGGCACCACGATGATCTTGTGCACGTCTTTGCCGTCGGTGTGCTTCAGGACCCCCGGTTCTGACCGGGCCGCGGCCTCGATCGCCGCTTGGTCGCTGTCCGCCGGAATATCGATCTGCGCCCGCAGCTTGCCATTGACCTGGACCGCGAGCCGGATGTGGTCGCTCACCAGGGCGGCTTCGTCCACGGCGGGCCAGGATGCGTCGATGACGTCGCCGTCCTCGCCGAGGTCCCGCCACAGCCGGTGGGCGATGTGCGGGGTCACCGGGGCCAGCACCTTGTTCAGGATCACGAGCCCCTCGCGAAACGCGAGACCGCAATCCTCGTTCGCCGCCGGATCGAATCTGTCCAGGGAGTTGAGCAGCTCCATCATGCTGGCGACCACGGTGTTGTACTGCATGCGCTGGTAGTCGTTGCCGGCCCTGGCGAGGAGCGTATGCACGGTGCGGCGGAGGTCGATCGCCGCGGTATCGGACAGGCGGGCGCTCCAGCCCGGTTCGGACAGTTTCCCCTGCAGCGGCGAGATGGCCTCCCGCGTTCTGTGTACCAGGTACCACCAGCGCTTGAGGAAACGGTGGCCGCCGGCCACGGCGTCGTCGTTCCATTCCAGCGTCTGGTCCGGGGGCGAGGCGAACATGGTGAAGAGCCGCACGGTGTCGGCGCCGTACTGGTCGATGAGTTCCTCGGGGTCCACCGTGTTGCCCTTTGACTTGGACATCTTGGAGCCGTCCTTCAGCACCATGCCCTGGGTCAGCAGCCGGGTGAAAGGCTCGTCGCTGCCGACCAGGCCCACGTCCCTCATCAGCTTGTGCCAGAAGCGGGCGTACAGGAGGTGCATGACGGCATGTTCGATGCCGCCGATGTACTGGTCCACGGGCAGCCAGTAGTCGGCGCGCCCGTCGAGCATGGCGTCGGCGCCGGGGCAGCAGTAGCGGGCGTAGTACCATGAGGACTCGACAAAGGTGTCGAAGGTATCGGTTTCCCGGACCGCCGGCTCAGTGCTTCCCGGCATGGTGGTTTCATAGAACCCGGGATCCTCCTTGATGGGCGAGCGCACGCCGGAAAAGGCCACGTCCTCGGGCAGCACCACCGGCAGGTCCCCGTCCGGCACCGGGTGGACGTTGCCGTCGTCGTCGTAGAGCACGGGGATCGGGCAGCCCCAGTAACGCTGCCGCGAGACGCCCCAGTCCCTGATACGGTAGTTCACCTTGCGGTGGCCGGATTCCCTGGACTCGAGGAAATCCGCCACGGCGTTGAAGCAGTCGCCGAAATCCAGTCCGTCGAACTGACCGGAATTGCAGGTGATGCAGTTCTTGTCGACGAAAGCGCTTTCGCCGTAGTCGTGCTCGCTGCCGTCGGCGGGCCGCACCACGGGACGTATTTCGATGCCGTGTTTTGTCGCGAATTCCCAGTCCCGCTGGTCGTGGGCGGGTACCGCCATCACCGCACCGGTGCCGTATCCCATGAGTACGAAGTTGGCGGCCCAGATTCCCACCTCTTCCCCGCTCACGGGGTGGACGGCGTTGATTCCCAGGGGAATGCCCAGCTTTTCCATGGTTTCCAGTTCCGCTTCCGAGGTCTGGGTTTTCCGGCACTCCTCGATGAAGGCGGCGACTTCCGGATTGTCCCGGGCTGCCTTGACCGCCAGCGGATGCTCCGCCGCCACGGACACGAAGGTGATGCCCATGATGGTGTCCGGCCGGGTGGTGTAGACCCACAAGGGATCCTCGCCGTCGATCCGGAACCTGAATTCCACGCCTTCGGATCGCCCGATCCAGTTGCGCTGCATGGTCTTGACCGACTCAGGCCAGCCTTCCAGGTTGTCGATCTCGTTCAGCAGTTCCTCGGCATAGGCGGTGATCCGGATGAACCACTGGGGAATCTCCCGTCGTTCCACCAGGGCACCGGATCGCCAGCCACGGCCGTTCTCCACCTGCTCGTTGGCGAGTACGGTCTGTTCAACCGGGTCCCAATTCACCACCGCCATTTTCTTGTAGGCGAGATCCTTCTTGAGCAGGCGGGTGAAGAACCATTGCTCCCAGCGGTAGTAGTCCGGATCGCAGGTTGCCAGTTCACGGTCCCAGTCATAGGCAAAGCCGAGACGATTGAGCTGGCGCTTCATGTAGGCGATGTTTTCGTAGGTCCATTCCGCCGGGGGGCGCTTGCGCTGGATGGCCGCGTTCTCCGCCGGCAGGCCGAAGGCGTCCCAGCCCATGGGCTGGAGAACGTTTTTTCCCAGCATCCGCTGGTAGCGGCTGAGCACGTCGCCGATGGTGTAGTTCCTGACATGCCCCATGTGCAGTGCGCCCGAAGGATAGGGCAGCATGGAGAGGCAGTAGAACTTCTCCTTCGACGTGTCCTCGGTCACGCTGAAAGAGCGGTTTTCTTCCCAGTAGGCCTGGACTTCGGGTTCCAGGTTCCCGGGACGGTAATCGGCGGTCATCGGGGCGCTCGTGCGGCTGTCTTCATGAAGCGCCGGATTGTAACAAAAGCGCTTGCGGCGTCGGGAGCCATCAATGGACCATCAATGGGCCGAGTCCCTGCCAGTCCCGGCGAATCTCCGGGATCCGGCGGCTTGTCTGCCTGTCCGGTCCCATCTGCCGGCGGTGCTTGAGAATTGACCCCGAACCCCCCATGTTCTCCCGCAATCGGTTCGGGTTGCGGGTTGCCAGGGCGCAGGGTTCCGGTTGCCCGGGCTTTTCTCCGAATATGCGGGGTTTCAGGTTATAATCGGGGGTTGCCTCCTCGGCGGCACCCCCGGCAGGCCGGACAATCCGGCATTCATGCCGACGCGTCAGACGGCGCCGGCGACACCCCAGACCCGGGTTCGGAAAAGCGCGGAGGACCAAACCGATTGCCCATCCGGGCAACCGAATGCCGTGTTGCATCAGCAACAGTTACTGTTTCCAGCTAGACATTTTCATGACCAATAAAACCAATAGCAATGAGGCTGACGAATTTCTGGATGAAGACGACGAGTACGAAGAGGAAGAAATAGTGGAAGTCACCGAAACGAAGATGGACGCGCCGAAGCCCGAGTCCGAAACGAAGAAGGCCAGCGAAAAGCCGCAGTCCGATCTCAAGAAGCTGGTCCTGAAGGGCAAGGCCCAGGGCTTTCTGACCTACGCGGAGATCAACGATCACCTGCCCGAGAACATGCACGACACCGACCAGATCGAGGTGGTCGTGAACATGATCAACGACATGGGCATCGAGGTGGTGGACAAGGCGCCGGACACCGACAACATCGAGCTCAAGCGCGACAACCCGGAAGACGAGGAAGTCGCCGAGGAAGTGGGCGCGGTGCTGAAAACCGCGGTGGAAAGCGAATTCGGCCGTACCACCGATCCCGTCCGCATGTACATGCGCGAGATGGGCACCGTGGAGTTGCTTACCAGGGAGGACGAAATCGCCCTGGCCAAGCGCATCGAGGCGGGCAACCGGCAGGTGGCGCAGGCCGTGGCGCTGTCACCGGGCGCCATGCGTCTTCTGATGCAGTTCATCGATCGGATCGAGGCCGGCGAAATGAAGCTGTCGGACGTGGTGGTGGATTTCATGGAACTCGACGAACTGGACGATGAAACCGTCGCCACGCCCGGGGAGCCCGGCCAGAACGCCTCCGAGGAAGAGGAAAGCCCCAGCGGCCCCGATTACGAGGAGGCCATGGACCGGTTCAAGCGGATGCGCAAGACCTGGAATCTCCTGAAAAAGGCCTGGGAGCGGAACGGCATCGACAGCAAACTGGCCATGAAGCACCGCCGGACGCTTGCGGACGAACTGCTCCAGATCAAGTTCGTGCCGGCCAGATTCGAGGAAATCACGGCCACGCTGCGCAGCAGCATGGACGAGGTGCGCCTGTGCGAGCGCAGTATCGCACGCTACTGCGTTACGTACGCGAAAGTGCCGCGGGACCGGTTTCTCAAGCACTTCGTCGGCAATGAAACCAGTGACGACTGGCTGGAGCAACTGATCAAGGCAAGTCCGGGAGAGACCGGGAAACTGAACCAGTACAGCCCGGCAATCAGCGAATTCCAGCACCAGCTCAACAAGTGCCAGCAGGCCACGGGACTCGAACTCAGGGAGTTGAAGGATCTCAGCCGGAAGCTGTCCATCGGCGAAGCCAAGGCGCGCCGGGCCAAGAAGGAGATGGTGGAAGCCAACCTCCGCCTGGTGATCTCCATCGCAAAGAAGTACACCAACCGTGGGCTGCAGTTCCTGGACCTGATCCAGGAGGGCAATATCGGCCTCATGAAGGCGGTGGACAAGTTCGAATACCGTCGCGGCTACAAGTTCTCGACCTATGCCACCTGGTGGATCCGCCAGGCCATCACGCGTTCCATCGCGGACCAGGCCCGGACGATCCGTATCCCGGTCCACATGATCGAAACCATCAACAAGCTCAACCGGGTATCACGCCAGATCCTGCAGGAAAAGGGCCGCGAGGCCCTGCCCAAGGAACTGGCCGAACGGATGGACCTGTCCGAGGACAAGATCCGCAAGGTACTCAAGATCGCCAAGGAGCCCATCTCCATGGAGATGCCCATCGGTGACGACGAGGATTCACATCTCGGGGATTTCATCGAGGACAAGAACATCAAGAACTTCAAGGCGCCCCTGGATATCGCCACCAGTTCGGGACTGAAGTCGGCGACCCATGAAATACTCGAGTCGCTGACGGAGCGGGAGGCCAAGGTGCTGCAGATGCGTTTCGGGATCGGCATGAATACCGACCACACCCTGGAAGAGGTGGGCAAGCAGTTTGACGTCACCAGGGAGCGCATACGCCAGATCGAGGCCAAGGCGCTCAGGAAACTGCGTCATCCGAGCCGCTCGGATCACCTGCGCAGCTTTCTCGACAACCTTTGACCTTTCAGGAATAGTAGGGCAGGGCACTCCCGGATGGACTGCCCTGCCCTGCGAATTGCAGATACAATCTCCTGTCAGGACGGCAACTTTCCTTCCCGGGCCTGTAGCTCAGTTGGTTAGAGCAGTGGACTCATAATCCATTGGTCGCAGGTTCAAGTCCTGCCGGGCCCACCATATTTTCCCGGGTCTTTTCCGGCCGCATAGGTAACAGATTATTCCGGCAGCGGGCGTTGCACGCCCGTCACGTTCTGAGGATAAAGAAGGCCTGCACGAACCCGGGGTTCGTGCAGGCCGTATTTCCCGAACAGGGTTTGGCTGGCTGTCAGTCAGGCAAGCCAGACAAACTCCGGAAATTCAAGGGCGCCCATTTGCCCCAGCGGGACCTTCGGTACACCCATGACGTTTTCGGAAATCGCGTCATTGATGTTGGTGAACGCAGGAATCACCATGCCACTGCCTTCGTGGATCAGGGTCTGCATTTCGCACATCATGTTATGACGGTTCGTCGCGTCGGTTTCCGACAGCACTGCAGTGAGAAGTTCACCCATACGGGCGTTGTTCCAGTAGGTGTCATTCCAGGCGGCGCCGGGTCCGAACTGGATGGCCATCTGGGATTGGGCGGTAGGCCGCATGTTCCACGTTACCACATTGATCGGCTCGACCATCCACACGGAACCCCAGTATCCATCGTTCGGCACTTTCTTGATCTTGAGGTCGAAACCGATCTTGGCGCAGTTCACCTGTGCCAGTAGTACAACATCCTCAATGCCTGGTCCAACAGGAGCAACGTGAATTTCAGCACTGCTGATACCGGATTTCTCGAAGTGGAATTTCGCCTTGTCCGGATCGAATTCACGCTGCGGCAACTCGGAACACCAATCGGGCCCATGAGCTGACATGATGGGCGTATCGTTTCCAATTGAACCCTTGCCCTTGAGGATTCTGTTGACGATTCTTTCGCGGTCCATGATGTACTGCATACCCTTAACAAAATCGTCATTGCTGCCCGGCTCGGTATTTTTCAGGCAGCAGATACCCACCTGGGCGGCCGCCGGTGTTGAAAGCAGCTTGACCCCGGGAGCATCTTCGATCTGCCTGAAGGCCTTCGGATCAACCCGTATCATCATCTGAATGTCATTGGCAATCACCGCATTCACGCGAGCGACCGGGTCTGTGATTGCAGTGATTTCGAGCGCATCCAGGTTAGGCCCGTCACGCCAGTAATCTTCATTTCGTACGTGGACGGATTTAATGCCCGGCTCGAACGCTTCCAGAAGGAATGGACCTGTCCCGATACCGTTGCCGGGGCCGCCGGCCTTATGGATTTTTGTCTGGAAGATGCCCAGCAATGTCGGCAGGTCGGAGTTGGGGGCATGCAGAATCGCCTTGACTTCATGGGGGCCCACTTTCTTCCACTCCTTGATCGAGGCCAGAACGGACTTGACAGTGGAAATCGAATCCTCACCCAGGTGGCGGTTCAACGAATAGATGACGTCATCCGCGGTAAATGGCGAACCATCGTGGAAGGTAACGCCCTTGCGCAATTTGAATGTCCACTCGGAAGCGTCAGCATTGGGTCCAAACTCTTCCGCCAATTCTGGCTGGGGGACCAGATCATCGGAATGCTGGACAAGGCTGTTATAGGTGGCACGCCCCCGAGAATAGTCGACGGACGAAGTAAACAGGGGCGGATCAAGCTGATCATCCGGCCCATGAACGTCTGCAGCGAATCGGGCACTGCCCCCTTTCTTCGGTGTTGATGCCATCGCCTTGCCGCCGGTACTCAGCAGATTCTGGGCAGTGGCCAGGGAAACACCGGTTACCGCCATCAGCTTGAGCACATCACGGCGGGAATGTTTGTTTTTGACAGCCTTCTCTACCAGGGCCTTGTCGTATTCGGTCAAATCCGAATACGAAAGCTCGCCAGGTGTTGCTACCGGATCAATGGTTTTTTTCATGATAAAGCTCCTCTGGTTTGTAGTAGTAGTTAATGAATTTCTATATTCACTTGCATGAAAATATAGCAGCACATTGCTGCATTCAGATTACGCCCTCCGCCGCGAGACTGTCGATATCCAGTGGCGAATAGCCGGCTTCCAACATGACAGCCCGTGTATGCTCCCCGAATTCCGGGGGCTGGGACATCACCGACGGGCCATCCTCCGAGCACTTGAATGCGGCAACAGCGGGTTTCATCCTGCCGCGCTTCGCATGCGTCGAATCAAAGCTGCCGACGACAGACCGGCTCGCGACCTGTTCGCTTGCCAGCGCCTCACGGATCGGGCGGACCCGGGCCGCCGACAGACCGGCCCCGGTGAGGATCGTTTCCCATTCTTCAGCGGTTTTTGTTTTCAGGATGTCTGTCAGGATTGCTTCATCCTGTTCTTTCCGGTCCTCCATATCCGGTGTGCGCAGACCTTTCATATCCCGTGCAAGGTCTTCCCGGCCCAGCGCCCGCCACAGCTTGGCGTACTGGGCCGGCGTGGCCGCGCCGATCATGAGCACGTCTTTCGCCGTCTCGTAACCGCCATAACCGGCATAGGGCTTGCGCGCGTACTGGGACCGACCGGGATTCTTGCCCGTGATCTCGGCATTCATGACGGAGTCCGTCATCAGCATGAGCGCGGCATCGAGCATGGCGACGTCCAGATGTTGCCCCTTGCCGGTGCGTTCACGCCGGAACAGTGCGGCGGCGATGGCGAATGCCGCCTGGGCCCCGGTGCCGAAGTCGAGAACCGGCGCGCCCACCAGGACCGAATCGCCGTCGGCGGGCCCGTTCCGTTCCATGAAACCTGAATAGGCCTGGATCGTGTTGTCAAAGGCCGCATGTCCGCTCTTCGGGCCGGTGTGCCCGAATCCGGAAATGGAACAGTAGACAATGTCGGGCTTGATCGCCCGAATGTCGTCATAGCCGAGACCCAACTTGTCCAGGGTGCCGGGGCGAAAATTCTCCACCACGACATCAGCGTTCCGGCAGAGAGATTTGAAGATTTCCTGTCCTTTCTCCGATTTCAGGTTTATCGTCATGGCGCGCTTGTTCGCGGCCTGGGACTGGAAGTGCGTGCCCATCATGGCTTCGTTCAGGCGACGGACGGCGCCGATCTCGCGGTTCATGTCGAAATTCTCCGGCCCCTCAATCTTGATCACGTCGGCGCCCAGAACCGCCAGTTGATAGGTCGAGAAGGGGCCCGCCAGCACATGTGTTAGGTCAAGTACACGAATGCCGTCGAACGCCTGCATTTTTCTTACTTCTGCATATGTTTGGTGGTTACTCTTCAGTTGCGAAAAATCCACAAAGGAGAATCCGCTCCTGGAACAACGTTGGCATCTGCATAGATACCGTTTTCCCGGGGGCCGCAGTGTTCTGCGTAAACCAAATCTTATGCTGTATGCCTATCGCCGAGCAGACAAGTGAAAAATATTATCGTCTAGATGAGGTTATTCTCATGTCTGTCTGTTTCAGCTTCGTCGAATCGGGTATTGTGATGAGTGCCGTGTACAGGACGAAATGCGGAACAGCGGCGGGTTTCAGCGTTCCTTGCCAATGAGAAACATCAGGGGGCGGTTCACTCTATATGCTTGGTCGGATTTTTGGTCATACAATGATGGAAACCGGTATCTGTGTCCTGATCATGCCAACGGAGAAATATGCCTACACGCTTGCCAACTATAGCATCGCTTCAGACGTTTGAGACTGTTGCCAGGCATGGCAGCTTTGCCAGTGCATCCAAGGAGCGTTGTGTATCCGCTTCGGCAATCAGTCACCAGATCAACGATCTTGAGACCTTGCTCGATATAGAGCTGTTTCATCGAGATCCCAATGGAATCAGGCTGACACGCGCCGGAAAGTTCTATCTGCGCAATGTTCAGGATCTGTTGAGCGGGCTGTCGATTGCGACATCGACGGTCCGCGGATATGACGATGCCGTTGTTTCGATTAAAACCTATGCGTCAGTGTCGCGGCGAATGCTGATTCCTGACCTTCCGAACCTCAGGACCGCATACCCCAAACTGTCAATTCAGTTGCAATCGATTGACTCGCACCTCTACTGTCCCGTGAATGACGCGGTGCTGGAAAATCACAACATATACATATTGTGTGGCCAACCGGAGAGCGGGGACTATGAATCATACCGACTGGCGGGCTCATCCTTGGTTCTAATCTGCTCCCGGGCCTATGCGAAGAAGGCGCCACCGTTGAAAGCGCCGCGTGATATCGCAGAACACGAACTCACCCGATATGTTGGAAGCGAAGATGACTGGGAAAGCTGGGTCGCAATGTCGGGAGAGACACCAGCCCTGCTTCCCTCAAACCAGATATTTTCCAACAGAGACACGGCAGTACTTGCAGCAGAAAACAATCTTGGACTGGCATTGGCACCGGAATTCGTTGCACGCAGACTTGAATCGGGAGGCGATATGATGATTCCGTTCGATTTGCGACTCCCATACCCCGACCTGTATTTGATACTGCCCAAAGTACTCAAGGATATTCCTCATGTCAGGACGTTTTGTGACTGGCTGCTGACGGAATCCGTGTTTGCCAATTGAGCGAATCATTCCGGTGGATTCTCCGTTCCTCCCAATATCAACGGGAAGACATCGTGTACATCAGGTCATGTACTGGTCCTGCCGATACGCCCCGGGCGTAATGCCCTGTAACTGACAATCAATTCAACTGTACCCGGTCGTCCGTTTGGGGGGCCTGTTCCACTGTTGTGGGTACCGGTGGACCGGTGGAATTGCGCCATGCCGGCCGAAAATCCAGGTACTACCTGAAAACCGAGTTCGTATCCTTGTAGTTTATGGCTTTAATACCGTCACTGAATTGCCTGGTTTCCCCGTTGTAGACAACGTATCCCGACTGAAGCGTTTTCTGTTTCTCCGAAAACCGCAAGAGCATTTTCTTGAAGTGTGGACTGAATGTGGCGGCTGACTTGATTTCGATTCCGATCAGATTCCGTCCGATTGCGTACAGCAGATCGATTTCGTTCCCATGGCTGTCCCGATAAAAATACAGGTTCGGTGTCTGGCCCCGGTTGTACCGGGTCTTCAAGGCTTCGAGAACAACCAGGTTTTCAAACAATTGTCCAACCAGCGGATCCCGGGTGACCTGTTCCGGCTTTTCGATTCCGAGCAGGTAGGCGAGCAGTCCCGTATCCATGAAATAGTACTTCGGGGACTTGATGACGCGTTTTCCGAAGTTCTCGTAATAGGGGGAGAGTTTAAACACCACGAAAGAGGCTTCCAGGATTGAAAGCCATTCCTTGATGCTCTTGGCGTCCACACCGACATCCGCCGCCAGTGACTGATGGTTCATCACCTGGCCTGTTCTTCCGGCGAGCAGGCGCATGAATTTGTCAAACAGGCTGGAGTTCTTCAGTTGGATGATCTGGCGAACGTCTCTTTCGATATAGGTCTGGTAGTAATTCGCGTAGGCAGTGTTCGGCCGTTGGTTCTGGTCATATATGCGCGGAAGAAATCCGGTGAAGACGTATTCCTCGAAAGTATCGAAGGAGACTTTCGCCGCCGTTAACTCTGCCATCGAAAACGGCAACAGGTTGAGGATGCCTGTTCTGCCCGCCAATGACTGGGTGATTGCGGTTCTCAATTCCAGTTGATGAGAGCCCGTCAGGACAAACTGGCCGGTCGTTCCGGATTCGTCGACGATGCCCTGAAGATAACTGATCAGGTGAGCGGCACGCTGGATTTCACCGAGGATGGTATTTCCGGGATACCGGGCCAGGAAACCCCTCGGATCTTCCTGGGCAAATCTCATGATATCGGGCGTTTCCAGGCTGACATATGCATAGTCCTTCAGCAACGCTCGCGCCAGGGTTGTTTTCCCGGCTTGCCTGGGTCCCAGCAAAGTGACAACAGGGTATTCCTTGAGTTGTTGTAATAGTTCTCGGGACAAATGACGGGTGATCATTTGGATAGTATATTATGTGTAAAATCGGATATCAAGTCCGTATTTACACATATATTGATTTTACATGTCGACTTCGACAGGAGACCGATTTGCCCAGATTCCATCGGTGAAGTGCATGGTGGAACCAGTCGCGGACCATGGCATCCCACCGGGGGTCAGTTCCCGTTCGGGAATCTCCAGGCTCCCTTTGTCCGCGACCCCGATCGGATGTGACTGAACCCGTTGCCCGCGCCGGGAAGGAGCCGGAGTCCGGTATCGTCAACGACGGGCTGGATGGCTATCGGGATTGTACCTGGGATACTATCGATCCCGTGAAAACACACCGGCCAGTGAACGAGTAACAGGAATGTCTACCAGGGTTGCAATGCTGACAGCGGCGGGCAGCGGCATGGGAGCGGATGCGGCGCGCTGCCTCTCGGAGCAGGGATATTCGGTGGCGATCCTGTCCTCATCGGGAAAAGGTGAAGCACTGGCAAAGGAGCTGGGCGGTATCGGTATCACCGGTTCGAACCGTTCCGAGGCCGACCTCCGCCAGCTTGCCGACAGGGCCGTCGAGCGTTGGGGAAGAATTGATGTCCTGGTCAATTCCGCGGGACACGGCCCCCGTGGCCCGGTTGCGGGTTTGAGCGACGAGGATTGGCACGAGGGACTGGAAGTGTACTTTCTCGGTGCGGTCCGTGCGGCTCGGATGGTCGCACCGATCATGGCCCGGACCGGTGGCGGGGCCATCATCAACATCTCCACTTTCGCGACCTTCGAGCCCGACCCCGATTTCCCGACATCGGCTGTCTACCGTGCCGGGCTTGCGTCGTACGCAAAGCTGTTCGCCGACCAGCATGCAATGGACAACATACGCATGAACAACGTTCTTCCCGGTTTTATCGACAGCCTGCCTGCGACCGATGCTCGTCTTGAGCGGATTCCTCTGGGGCGCTACGGCCATGTACGGGAAGTGTCCTCCCTGATTGCGTTTCTTGCTTCGGAAGAGGCAGCGTACATCACTGGCCAGAACATCCGTGTGGACGGAGGAATCACACGTTCGGTGTAGATCAGCCTGGTCCTGTTCCCTTGCAACCCCGGACCGTCCACAGACTTTGAGCTTCCGGGTATTCGCCCGCAGTACTTCGCCGAAGATCTCAAGGCCACAGAGAAGCCCGCGCGGTTTGCCGTCAGACTTTCGGCCGCCTCGGGCTCTGCAGGGTCAACGGAAAAACCGGATGGCTAAACGGGTGTGACCACTCCCTCCGGTGCGTGTTCCATCGGAACATGTCCGGGCTGCTCCTGGACTCGGCTGAGCCAATCGCAGACTGCCGGAAAGGAGCCGAGTTCGAACCCGCCTTCATCCGCGACATGGGTATAGGCGTAGAGCGCGATATCGGCGATGTTCATGGTATCTCCGCCGAACCACCTGGTTTCGGCCAGGTGTCCCTCCATGACCGCAAGCGCGGCGTAACCGCCTTTCTGCTTGTCCGGAAGCTGAGCGCGTTGGGCATCCGTCATCTCCATATGCTGGATCCAATGGCGCGATACCGCGATGAACGGCTCGTGGCTGTACTGCTCGAAGAACATCCACTGGAGGGTCAGGGCGCGGCCCAGGGGATCGGACGGCAGGAAGGATGTGCCCTCCGCGAGGTAGAACAGTATCGCGTTGGACTCGGCAATGCAGGTGCCGTCTTCCAGTTCCAGTACCGGGATCCGCCCGTTGGGATTGCGATCGAGGAATTCCGGAGTCCTCGTTTCACCCTTTAGGGAATCGACCTCGACACGCACATAGGCCCTGCCCAGGTGTGCGAGCAGCAATCTCGGTTTGTAGCCGTTCCCGGAAAGATGGTTGTCGTACAGGCGAAGCATCGGCGGCCCCCCGGATGAAGTAAATGGAAACAATATATTTTCTGGATTCCGTTCATCATTGGCGAGTGGCGCAAATGCCCAATACCGGTAAAATAATGCCAACATGTCCAAGCACCCGTCCCATTCCACCGTTGTCGTACTGGCCTACGATGGCCTTTGCACTTTCGAGTTCGGTTGTGCATACGAGATTTTTGGTTTGCCCCGGCCGGAACTGGACCGGCCCTGGTACCGGTTCGAGGTATGTGCCGCGGAGCCGGGACCGCTGAAGGCAGCAGGTGGCCTCGTTGTTCAGGCTCCCTACGACCTGGACCTGGTCAGGCGGGCGGACACCGTGGTCGTGCCGGGATGGCGAAGCCCGGACACACCCGCGCCTCCTCCCTTGCTGGACGCCCTGGTTCAAGTGGTGGAGCGAGGCGGCCGTCTGGCCTCCATCTGCTCCGGTGTCTTCCTCCTGGCGGCCGCCGGGGTGCTGGACGGCCGGCGTGCGACTACGCACTGGCGTTACGCCGATACACTGGCACGGCGTTATCCGCGTATTCGGGTCGATCCGAACGTGCTCTATGTCGACGAGGGCCCGGTGCTCACCTCTGCCGGTAGTGCGGCGGGACTGGACCTCTGCCTCCATATCGTGCGCTCCGACCACGGCGCATCGGTCGCCAACAACGTCGCCCGGCGTCTGGTGCTGGCACCTCATCGCGATGGCGGCCAGAGGCAGTTCGTCGACAAACCCATAACCCCCGGGGCGGGCAACGGGAAACTGGCCAGGCTGCTCGACTGGCTGCCCGCCCACATCAACGAGGATTTGGCCGTCGGAGATCTCGCCCTGCACGCGGGCATGAGCGTGCGCAACTTCCAGAGGCGATTTCGCGAAGCCACGGGGACTACCCCGGGAGCCTGGCTGAACCGGCAACGTGTGGATCATGCGCGCCACCTTGCGGAAACCACGGAGTTGACGGTCGAGCAGATTGCGGCGCGGTCGGGTTTCGGCGCGGTCGAGACCATGCGCCATCACTTCCGGCGCCTGGTGGGAACCACTCCCTCAGGCTATCGCCGCAGGTTCAGTCGTATTCGGGCAGGATCCGTTTCCGGCTAGTATGTTGGCCCTGGTTACGCAAGCGATTCGACAATTTCCCGGGGTCGACTTGATTGTGCTCGGGGCGCATGTGGCTGCCGGTGTAGAAGATCGGCAACAGTATGACGTTGCCACCGTCCCTGTTCGGTTCCCCGGGGGTTTTGTAGGCGAGACGGACATCCGGCAGCACTCGCCGGACAGGAGTCCGAAATTGCCGAGGGCAAAGCTGTCGTGGGTTGCGGCCAAGGGCTTTCAGCGGGTATGAGAGTTGCCGGGCAGAGCGCCCGTATCATTCCACCTCCCTGGCTTCCTGCCGCATCATGTGCAGGATCTCGCGTTCGATCTCGATGTAGCCCGGCGTCTCGATCAGTTCTTCCTTGCTTGCAATGCGGCGTCCCTGCTTGAAGTCCATCGAGAGTATTTCCCGGAGGCGGCCGGGGTGGCTCGACAGGAAAACGATACGGTCGGCCAGGAACAGTGCCTCGGCGATGTCATGGGTTACCAGCACCACCGTCATTTGCGTTTCGTCAATGATGTCCAGAAGCAATTCCTGCATGTGCCAGCGTGTTTCCGCATCAAGCGCACCGAAAGGTTCATCCATCAGCGAGATCTCCGGCGAATTGGCCAGCATCCTTGCGATGGCGACGCGCTGCTTCATCCCGCCGGACAGCTGTTTTGGGTAGGCATGGCGAAAGCGCGTCAGCTTGACCTTGTTGATGAAGAATTCCACCCGCTCACGGCGCTCATCGGTGGGCACCCTGTTCAGGCGCATGCCGTACTCGACATTCTCTTCGACGGTCAGCCACGGAAACGATGTATAGCCCTGGAACACCATACCGCGGTCGCGGCTGGGCCCGATGATCTCCTTGCCGTCAAGGGTAAGCCGCCCTGCGGTCGGGCCCTCGAGTCCGGCCATCATTTGCAGGATGGTCGTCTTGCCGCAGCCGGACGGACCCAGCAACACGCAGACCTCGTTGTCGACTACATCGAAGGAAACATCGCTCACCGCCACCACGCTGCTGCCGCGCCGGACCGGGTACTCCTTGGAGACATGCTCCAGTACCAGTTTGCTGCGGCGCTGCTGCGGGAGGGGGTCGCTGGTCATGGCATCAGGCTCCGGGCATCGACGCGCGGGGCGGAAACCGCCCCGCGCGTCGGGGCTTCTAGCCCCGGTAGCCGCTGTCGTAGAGTTCCTTGTGCAGGCTGCAGTCCACCCCTTTTTCGTAGGGATTGCGGGTTTCCAGAAAACCGAACTTCAACCACCAGTCCGACATCAGCTCATAGTGCGAGCGCATCTGGCCGTTGGTCTGATTGAACGGCGGGTTACCGGGCGCGGCTCCGCAGAAACGCGCGGCTTCCATGAAATCGTAAATGTAAAGCCCGCCGTCGAGTCCGCTGCCATCCTTGCCGATGACCAGTTCGACGTCCTCGATGCTCATTTTCATTCCCTTGGCGATGATTTCATTGCCTTGTGCCGGGTTCTTTTTCCACCAGGCAATCGCATCGTAGAGGGCGCGCATGGTGTCGAGCGCGACATCGTGACGCTCCTCGATGAACCTTGCGTTCATGTACAGCCCGTCGGCGATCACTGCCTTGGAGGTCCAGTAGTCCTCGCGGGACTGTGACAGTACCTTGGAACCTTCGAGAGCCTTGAGGACGTTGCTGCCATAGGGCTCCCAGAATTCGGAAGCGACCACATCGCCGCCGATCATGGCCGCGAACGCGTCATCGGCGATGATGTTCCTGTATTCGACCGAGTCGAAAGGATAGCCGTTGCGCTCCAGCCACATGGCGACGTAGATCTGCGCCAGGCCGCCTTCGACCACGGCGACCTTCTTGCCCTTGAGATCCGCCGGGCCGTCGATGCCCGGGGCGACGACGATCTTGTCGGTGCCGTAGGACAGGTTGGCGAAGGCGACCAGCTTGAGCGGCATGTCACGTTCGGCCGCGATTGGTGAAAACTCGACCGTGCTGGAAACCACATCCATCCGGTCGGCGGTCACGAGGTTGTAACTCTCGTAGGGGTCTTCGATGGTCTGGTAGTTGATGTCCAGGTTCGGCGCCAGGTTCTGGTCCTTGGCAATATACCAGAAGCCGTATCCCGGCCAGGTGAATCCGGAGATCTTGACTTCCTCGGCAGCCTGGGCGGTCGAGGCGAGGGCGAACAGGAGCGATCCTGCAAGCAAGGTGCTCGTGGCCAGTTTCTTGAGTTTCATTTTCGGGTTCCTCCTATGATGGGGTTGAGTGCTTGAGTAAATCGGCCGGTGAGCCTCGGCGGCGCCGGCCTCGTATCGAATTTCCCCAGGTTTTCCAGGGTGGTTTCCGCATCGTGTCATTCACTGGACTCGAGATACGGGAACAACATGCGCCGCAAGCGTCGCAGCAATATGTCGAAAATCAGGCCAAGCAGACCGATCGTGATGATGCCGGCCATGATCTCGTCGATATGCACGAAACGCTTGGCACGCATCATCATCGCGCCGATGCCGGAATCCGCGGCGACGATTTCGGCAATCACCAGGTATGTCCAGCTGACCGCGAGCATCTGGCGCATCGCGGTCAGGATGTCGGGCAGCATTGCCGGCACAACCACGGTCCACAGCACCTGCCGGCGGTTGCCGCCCAGGGTCAGTGCGGTATTGATGAAGTCCGCCGGAAGGGATTTTGCGTAGTCCATGATCAGCGTGATCAGGAACCACACCACGCCGAGAAACAGCAGGGCGAGCTTCTGTGCCTCGCCGGCGCCAAGCCACATCAGCAGCAGCGGTATGAAAGAGGGTGCGGGAAGGTACCTGAAGGCCGATACCAGCGGGTTGAAGAACGCTTCGACCCGGCGAAAGGTTCCCATCAGGATACCCAGCGGTACTGCGAGCAGACAGGCCAGAAGAAAGCTGACGACGATGCGGTACAGGCTAATGCCGATGTCGTACAGGTAATCCTTCTCGCCGAACAGCTCGCCGAAACTGGTGATGACCTTGCCCGGCCCCGGCAGCAGGACCGCGTTGGTCAGCTTCATCAGCACGGCCAGTTCCCACAGGCCGAAAAACAGGAACCAGGCGGCAAACGCAAGCCACAACGTACTGGCCGGCGGGATCGGGCGGTTGAATTCGAACAGGCGCTGCTTCCGGTAGATGGCCGGTGGCGCCGCCGGCTGGCCGCTATTCGGGGACTGGCCGTTCATGCAGTTTCAGCCCGGTGGCCGGGCTGACGGATGATCCGGGGCGGTGCGGGCCCGGGGCGGGCCCGCACCCGCTACCGGATGTGGATGAAGGAATCGTCCTGTCCAGTCGGCCATGGTATTCCCTCGTCCTTCACCTTCTGCTCGCCGACTAGTAGAGCCGCAGGTATTCCTGGACTTCCCAGTCGGTAACGGTCTGGTGGTAACGTTCCCATTCGTCAACCTTGTAGGCGATGTAGGAGTTGCGCATTCCCTCGCCCATGACCTCGCCCGCGAGCTCGTCCCTGCCCAGTGCCTCGGTGGCCGCCGCCAGGTTCCGCGGCAGGCGGCGAATGCCCGCGTCGTGGAATTCAGCCTCGGTCATCTGGTAGAGGTCGCGGTCGGTCGCGGGGCCGGGGTCGATCCTGTCGGCGATCCCCTTGAGCGCCGCTTTCAGGGTCATGGCGAGACCGAGATAGACATTCATGCACATGTCCGCCGCGCGGTTCTCGATGCAGAAACGGCTTTGCGGCAGGCGGAACTGCGCCGAGCGGTTGTTGTGGCCGTAGGTGATGTTGGTCGGCGCCCAGGTCACGGTGCCGCCCTCGAAGCCGCCGACCCTCGGCACCAGGCCGTTGTAGGAATTCACCGTCGGACAGGTGATCGCGGTCAGCGCCTCGGCGTGGGCCATGAGGCCGCCCACGGCATAATGCACCTCTTCGGTCCATCCGGCCCCGTCAGAGCCGAACAGGTTTTCCCCGGGGCGGTCCACCGACTGGAGCGAGAAATTGATATGCGCGCCCGAGCGCCAGTCGCCGGTGGTCGGTTTCGGCATGAAGGTGATGAACATTCCGTGCTTTTTCGCGACTTCCTTGAGCAGGATGCGCAGGAAGACCAGCCGGTCGGCCATTTCCACCAGGTCGGTGTAGTGAAAGTCGAGTTCGAACTGCGAATAGGCGCCCTCGGCGACCACGTCATGCAGGTTCCAGCCGAGGTCTTCGAGGATATCGATCATTTCCTTGAAGAAATGCATCGAATCCAGTGAGTACTCGACGTCGTAGCCGAAGGCCTGCCGGCGAGGGCGCAGGCCATGGGGCGGGTCGTTGTCGATGGCTTTGACCGGGTTTCCCTGCTCGTCGTAGCGCATCGCGATGAACTCGGGCTCAATGCCGGCATAGCCGACGTAGCCCGCCTCTTTGGCATCGCGAACGGCGCGTTTCAATGCCTGCCGGGGGCAGTGGTCGTATGGCCTGTCTTCCCAGAACAGGTCGGCAAAGATGATCGCCGTGCTGTTGTCCCACGGGCAGACATAGACCGCGTCGAGGTCGGGAACCATGACCTGGTCGGAATCCGCCGGCGTCAGTTCCGGCACGTAGGAGATCGAGTGCACCGCGAACTGCGGCCCCTTTCCCTTGCACAGCAACTCGAAGTCGCTCATCGGCACCGGCTTGGTCTTGGGAATGCCGAACAGGTCGATCCAGCTCGACAGGACGTACCTGACACCGGCGTCCTCGAGTTGCTTGCGCACCTCGGCGATGCGCTCGTCAGAAGGCAGCGCGTCGGCAAAGTCTTCTACATAGGCGGTCATTGATGATTCTCCGGCATGAATGGGTTTTTCGGTTTGGCTGTTGCGGATTCAGTTTTGCTTGAGCAGGAACTGGTTCTTGAAGTTTTTCAGCCCCGACATGGTTTCGCTCGAGGCGATGTCCGGCTGGACATGGATTTCCTGTTCCAGGAAATCGTGAAAGTCGCGGCGGTCGTTGGTGACGATCTCGACCAGCAGGTCGTAGCGGCCGGTGACCCACAGGATGTAGACGACGTCCGGCGACCGGCCGAGCCGTTCCGCCACCTGCTCCACCGGGCAGCCCGGCGCGACCTTGATGCCGATCATCGCGTCCGCCTTGTAGCGGACTTCGGTCGGATCGACCAGGGCACAGATGCGGAGCGCGCCGGCCTGCTTCATGGACTGCACCCGGTTGCGCACGGTGCCTTCGGACACGCCGAGCGCCTTGGCGATGTCCTTGTAGGGCCGGCGGCCATCGCTTTGCAGCATCTTGACGATCTTGCGGTTGAGATCGTTGTCGACGGATGCGAGTCCGATGGATTTCAGTCTGGCGGGTTCCGCTGATTCCGGTGCCATGATTATGGATACAAGAAAAGTTCCGCGAGATTATTAATGAAACAATAATATTATGCAAATAATTTTGCCGATAAGGCAATATATGTTAAATTTAGCTACGAAATACGAATTCCTCCTGTTCTTGACTGGTGATTCGAGAGGGCCATGTGATGCAACCCGATCCCGATTCGGCGTTACTGGAACATTTCGACAGGGCGGGTGAGACGGTGCACGGCTTGCCGGGGCCGGCCTATACCGACGACACGTTCTTTCGCCTCGAGCAAGGCCACCTGTTCGGCAACAACTGGGTCTTCGTGGGCTTCGCGCACCTGATGGACAGGGTCGGGGATGTCCGTCCCATCGAGGTCTCGGGACAGCCGCTGTTCCTGCTTCGCGGCCGCGATGGAAAGATTTCCGCTTTCCACAACGTCTGCCGGCACCGCAACCTGAAGCTGGTCGACGGCGACCGCAATGCCGGGAAGCTGATCCGCTGTCCCTATCACAGCTGGAGCTATGACCTGTGCGGCGCCTTAAGGAACGCGCCCTATTTCGGGGGCGGGGCACGGGAGGTGCCCGCGGATTTCCGCTACGAGGACAACGGCCTGGTGCCGGTGCACTGCGAGGTCTGGCATGACTGGATCTTTGTCAACCTGTCGCCGCAGCCTTCATCGTTCGATGACTTCCTGGCGCCGGTCCATCGGCAGCTGGGTGAAAATGACGTTACCGGGTACCGGCCCGTGGCGGTGCTGGATCTTGGCGTCGTGGCCTGCAACTGGAAGCTGCTGATGGAAAACTTCATCGAGCCGTACCATGTCCAGTTCGTGCACAGCGAAACCACCGACCAGCCCCTGGAGGACCACTACATCGTGATCGACGACCATTGTCTGGGCAGTGCGGTTGAACTCAGTGAGTCGCAACTGGCCAACAAGCGACAGGGCACCCTGGGCGTCACCTCGCACTACCTGACCCTGTTTCCGAATTTCGTTCTGGGCACCTACCAGCCCGACCAGATCGGGGTGCACCTGAACACACCGCTCGGCGCCGGCAGCACCTGCCAGTCACGGGTGATTTACACCCACACCGACTCGAACTATAGTGACGGGGAAATCCGGGAGCTGGCGGACCTGTGGCGCAGCGTGCACCGGGAAGATCACGAGATGTGCGTGCGCCTGCAGCAGGGACGGTTTTCCCCGCTGGCCGCGCAGGGCGGCGTCCTTTCGCCGCACTGGGAAAAAGGCGTGCGCAGATTCCAGGAACTGGTGGCCGATGCGGTTCGGCCCGCACTGACACGACAGAGGTGAACGATGAATGACCAGAAACCCGACTTCCGGCTCGACCACACGATGATCCGCGTATTCGACCAGGAGAAGACTCTGGATTTCTATACCCGGATCCTGGGCATGAGGATCCTGCGCCAGAATGAGTACCCGGAGGGTCGATTCACCAACACCTTTGTCGGCTACCAGGGTGAGGACGAGGGCACGACGATCGAGATGACCTACAACTGGGACCAGAAAGAACCCTATGAAAAGGGCAACGCCTGGGGGCATTTCGCCCTCAAGGTGTCGGACGTCTACGCGACAGCCGACTACCTGAAATCCCAGGGCGTCGAGTTCACACGCGAGCCCGGCCCGATGAAGGGCGGCACCCGCATCATCGCGTTCTTCAGGGACCCGAACGGCTATCTGATCGAGTTGAATGAGCCGATCGGAGGGTGAGAAGGATGAAGAGGCGGCTCCCGCCCCGGGGGTTGGCCCGGGGCCGGACGCACGGTCCTTCATAATCCGGCTGCGTGATAGCGGCCGAACCGGCGGAGCGGAGCCTGCAGGGAGTTCGGTAACTCGTCCCGGGAAGTGAGACACAAGCTGATTTGATCCGGGTATAAGCCCCCGTGTCCTTGAGACGGGGGCCGGGACAAAATATGATCGCATGAGCGCGGGACCGCCCCGTTCACTCGGAAGAGCCGCCCGCCATCCCGTTTTTCATGTCCGGTACGTCGATGCAGCAACAAGCCCAGCAGCAGGTGCAACAACCGGAGTGCCGGTTTTGCAATACCAGGCCGGGAAGGGCCCTGATCAAGGGGAAGCATTGCTTTGCCGGATGGGACCGGCACCCGGTCAACCCCGGGCACATGCTGGTGATACCCTACCAGCATTTTCCCACATACTTCGACGCCCCCCCGGAAGTGAAGCGGGAGATGTGGGAAATGGTCGACCGTGCCAGGGAAATCATCGAACGGGAGCACAAGCCCGACGGATACAATATCGGTGTCAATGTCGGGGAAGACGCCGGCCAGTCGATCATGCACCTGCATATCCACATCATTCCCCGATACAAGGGGGACGTGGAGAATCCGAAAGGCGGCATCCGGGGAGTCATTCCCGCCCGGCAGCATTACCAGCTGATTCCCTGACGGGCGGATCAGGGGACGACGGCGGCCGGCCAGGGCCCCGGCGGTGACCGGGCACTGCACCTCGCCGGAATTCGCGGTACTATCCTGCCTCCCACTCGCGAATATCGTGTGAACACACCGTAAATTCCAGCCATGGACAGATCTCCGGGCCAGCGGATCATAGATGCCTGCCTGGCCATGCACCGGGAAGGAATCAACCAGGGGAGCGCGGGCAACATCAGCGTGCGTACGGCCGGGGGGTTCCTGACTTTTCTGTCAGTACATAAGTAATTTTACACTAAAATTTTGTTTATAAATAATAATATTCGATTTATATGAGAATAAAATTGGACTTTTTGATCTTAAAATCAACACTATTGCAACACCGTACGATCTGCCAATTGACCAGTGGGGGTCTCCCTCCATATAAACCACAGGTCGAACTTCAGGTGTAACCGTCGGCCATGCGTTGACAGGTGGCAATCGTCAATTTTCGTCATGCCAGGTTCGGTCGCCTGCCGGATACAGACAGTTTACCTTCCGCTGCCATAAACTTCCCGGATATTGCGACGACCGATTCACGGACCGGCATTGCCGGCCCGTCGTCGACGACACCAGGACCGGTCCGTCCGCACAATGTCCACGGTCGGCGGATTGCAGTTCGCTCGGCAGGATTGATCACTCCGGCACCGCTGCAGCGGGAGTCGATACCATGCATGCGGTCTCGCTAGTGCCCGGACGCTCCGCGGTCCACGAGCCGCACCCCGAACGACAGGAATCGGTCGAACAGCGCCGTCTTGCGCCACAGCAATTCGACCGGAAGTTCCTTGTGACTGCATTCCACCAGCCCGAACCAGTGCAACGGGTCGAGGATGTGCCGGGCGAACATCGTCGTCGCCGGCCAGTCTGCCGGCGCAATATCCCCGTCCGGCACCGCGCACAGCGCAGTGAGGGTGTCCGTGTTCCGCCATTCGCCGCCGACCTCGGACAGCGACCACAGAACGATGCCGATATCCCCCTGCGGCCACCATCCGGGCAGGCCGCGCGGCCGTCCGCTAACGTACTTCGACAGATCCATGTGCCAGAACGCCTGGCGGAACAGCAACGCCGGAAGCGCGCCCCGGGCGCCGGGTTCGAGCATCGCGCGTCCAAGAGGCGTCAGCTCGAACCACAGTACGGACCCGTCCAGCAACCCCGCCCTCTCCACCACCCGGCGCAGCAGGTGCAGTTCCCCGATTGCCTGCTCGCGATAGTTCTTCCCCGCCCGGAACGCCTCCGTCGCCTCCATTCCGGGCCAGGACATCAATGCGCGCAACCGCGACACGTCCGCCATCCTGAGGTTGCCGTTCGTCCCCGTCCACAGTGTCTCCCTTCCACCCGCATCTCCGAGCAGGACCAGCGCGTTGCGGATGAATGGGGACCCGGCCAGATCCTCCTCGGAGAGGTCGTCGGCAAGACGCACGGCGCTGTTCTCCGTACGCGGCTCGACCCGCAGCGCCCCGGCACTTTCCGCATCGAGCAGCGTCCACACCGGTTCGATGCCGCCGGGCCAGTCCGACACGTTCAGTCTCGCGGCGGCGCTTCCGTCGGAGCGTCCTTCGGCCTCCCGGTCGTCCCCCCGCTCGGCTGCGTGCGTTCTCCGATCCCTGTTCACCGCATCCCTGAGCCGCCTGTCCGCCTTGAACGAGGGCGACTTCGATGCCGCGGCCTGGACGCGCTCCCCGGTGCGCGGATTGCGCCCGATGCGTGCGCTGCCGCGCTTTGTCGAGAACGTGCCGAATCCGGCAATCCGTACCGCCTCTTCCTTTGCCAGCGCCTCGGCGATCGCCTCGAACACGGTGTCGACCGCCCCCTCGGCCGCGGACTTGTCGAGTCCCATCCTGCCGGCCACGCGGGCGACGATGTCAGATTTGTTCATCGCTCATCGGGGCGGGTGCCCATTCCGTTCATTCCATTCATCGAGCCGTTCGTCCTGGCGTCCGACTGTTCGAATGCAGCCAGGGAAGCACGGATCGCCCATACCGGTCGGTGCGTTCGACGACGATTTCCCCGGACAGTCGGTCGTCGATCCGCCTCGATGCGGCGTCCGCCTCTTTCCCGAACAATACGCGGCGCGTGGCGTCGTCCTCCCACAATAGAGCCTCCTTCCATTGCAGGATGTCGGCCCGTTCCGCCATGACTTTCGGATGGGTGTGCAGCCATCGCAGGAATGCGACCGCGTCTGGGGTTGCATGCCACAGACTGCCGTAATCCAGCACGTAGTCCATCGCCGTAGCGGGTTCGGCCCAGGAAATGCCGTGCCAGATGCCGGCCGGCAGTGGATGCGGATTGCCGCAGAGGACTTCGGCGATGTAGCCGTTCTCGACGAAGCCGCGCCGGAGGCTGGTCGCCGCCTCGACGTGCCGCCCCTGGCGTAGCAGCAGCAGCGCCATCTCGTAGCGATAGGGCGGATATTCGGTATCCGTTTCGAAGAAGGACATCGCTTTTTCTTCCTCGTCCGCGCGCAGATACTCCGAACCGATCACGAAACGGACCCCCTGATGGTCGTCCGGGTTCCACCCCAGCATTTTTTCCAGCGTCAAGATGGCCTCGGTGCGGCGGTTCAGCTGCAACCGGGAGAGGGCGACACCGTGCGCCGCGCGCAGGAACGGGCGGTTTCCGAGATCACTCCATTTGATGCGTTGGTCGAATCCGGCCGGCAGTACCGCCGTACCCAACGAGTATCCGCGCTCGTAAGCCGAAAGAGCGCGCTCCAATTTTCCTTGGTCGAACAGGGAATTTCCGATGTGCGCGTGTCCGTCGATGAACCAGGGATGCCGTGCGACCAGTTTCTCCAGCGCGCGGAGATACCGGTTCCCGTCCAGCCAGCCGCTGTCCCGCCTGTCCAGGAGGTCGTCGAACTCGTCCACGACATCGTCGTATCCGGAGGGATACCGGAACACGGCTCCGTCGCCGTTGATTTCGAGGGAGATCGTCATGGTGTAATCACTCCGATGCAGGCCGCTACCACGGTTTCAGTCCCTGCCGCAGTCCTGCAAATGGAAACCTGATCATCGTTCTTCCGGGTCTTGGTATGCCTGGCTCGCAGTTCCGGAAAGCAAATAAGGAAAATAAAAGCAAACAGCCCCTGTCAGGCCTGGCGGCAACGGAAATTCTATCACTGAAATGCGGAACAGGAATTCACCGGAAGAAGCCGTGGCAGACAGGCAGTCGCAGTCCTGCAACAACGGCCGCCAGCAAACGGAACCATCCCGCTTGCCGAATTCCGGCCCGGGCGGGATATCGTGCAATCGTGACGGGAGTGGCCGCAGAACACCTCCGCAGACGCTCAATTGCGGATGGACCCCGCCGTCCGGAATCCGGACGGCACCGCCCCGGACGCGTTCGGGAGATGCCGCACTGGCGGAAATTCAAGGAAGGGCATGACAGGATGATGCGGAAACGGCGGCGATGGCGCAGGCTCCGGGGCTGCGGCATAATGAGCGGGATTCGATTCCATCCCTGCCAAAAGTGCCCAGGAGAAAGACATGACGGTAATTCCGGATATCGAAAGGCTGGAGCGCGAGTACGCCGACATGCTGTTGTGTCTCGGGCTGATCGGCCCGGAGGGCGACGTGGTGGCCGGTGTGGAGCGTCTTCTTGCGGAAATGGCCAAGGGCGAGGATCGGGAACGGTCCTGTCTGGCGAAGAGGACGATGGAGATCATGGATACGCTGGACCGGGCGCTGGCATGACAAGGAACGCGGCCGGGGAAGGGTCGGACCCGGATCGGGATGTTCCCTGGCCTTTGACGATGACCTCCAGAGCCGCCGAGACACAGGCCTGGGTCCAGCAACTGGTGATGGAGCACGGCGAATACGTTCCGCTCGAACTGCTGCTCGCGATGAACCTTCTGGACTATGAACAATACCGTGCATGGCGCGAAGGCCGGATTGATACCCTGGACAGTATCCTCCCTGCGGGAACCAGTGGCACGGAAAAACTGTTGCGGGACGCGGGGCTCCGGGCCGGAGAACTGGGACTGGAGCCGGAGGTCATCGAATATCATGGCTGGAGCGGGAATGCGGGATCCGTGCTGGCCGCATCGCCGGCTCCGTCGCTGGACGAACTGCTTTGCACCCGGTACCGGCGTACCGGGGAGGATGGACAGGCGGACCTCTTTCTCGACACCGCTTCGGCCCGGGCCATCACCGGGCTGGTTGGCTCTCTGGCGGCGGGTGACGCCGGAGGGGCGTGGAAGGCGCTGGGGAATCTCGTGCGGGTCGACCCCGGTCATCGGCAGCGGAAGAACGGAGAAACGCTGGTCGCCGCGCTCGAATTACCCGCACCCATGGGCGCCTGCGAGGGATACTCACGTCTGGAAAGGATGGAGCGGGAGTGGCTGCCTGCGGCATCGGATCTGCTCGGGAGGCATGCCCGTGACTTCCTGGCGCCCCTGTGGCGCGGCATCGGCAGTGCGCTGGATGACAGGGATTTTGATCCCGCCTATCCCGAACACCATGCTTCCCGTGCGTATCGGGAAGGCCTCGACTGGGAGAACGTGAAGCGCTCGGTCCTTGCCGTAGCCGAATATCAGCGGGAGCCGGAACTTCTCGTCCGGCTCGCGGAGGCCTGCTGGCGGCTGCGAGAACGCGCCGGTGCCATCGAAGCCTGGTTCACGCTGTGCCATGCGGCGCCTGTCCGGTTTGGGGAACTGGTCAAATCCTCCGGATTTCCGGACTGGAACCTGAGGGAGGCGTGGCGGAATGCGCTGGAGCGGGACCCGGAACCGGAGGCGGCTTCGGGCTGGCTTCCTGCCTGGATGCTGCTGGAGGAGCCCGGCCTTGCCGGTGTACTGGAACCGCGCCCCGGAGACGATCCCCCGGCGAGCGCCTTCGAAACTGTGAGAGCACTGTTGGGGCATCCGCATCCGGACGGACGGGGAATGGAACTGCGCGGCGCGCTGAAGGCCATCCATCCGGGCATGCTGGAGCGTTTCCTGGAGAGGCTGGAAGGGGAATAATCGCCGCGCTGCTCTGTCCCGTCACGGATCCATACGGTGAACATGCACCGGCGGCATGGTTCGCATCAGGGCCGATTCTGGCTGCCGGATGCATTCCGTTCGTTGTAACTCCGCCCTGAAAACAGTCGGAAACGGGTCAACAAGGGCACGCAGCCCGCGCTCCGCGACGTACTCGGTTTCACGTGGGACCCCATAACCGTCCCTGCAGCCAGAGGGAGCCTTCGATATCATGGCCGACCCGGGGCGGATCACTGTCGTTCCATGCGCGTTCCGTGATGAAAATATCCAGATCGAGGCTCTTGCCCTCGAACACCGTCACTCCGACCCTTGCCTTCCATCCGGATTGCCCGAGCCAGTCGTCGAAGGCGGTCACGCTGCGTACCGGACCGCGGAACCTGTAATCGTCACGATCCCAAATATCCGAATCACTGTCCCAATCCGTGAGATGAAGAAAAATGCTGGAGCCCTCCAAACTGATCTGCGCGCTTTGTTCTTCCGTCAGGCCGCCGAAGGTCCGCTGCCAGACCGCCAACTGGGAGTCGGGGGCCAACTCCAGCTTGTTGATTTTCGGCGCCTGTGCATGGTAGGCGATTCCTGCGAGGATAAATTCCATGCATTTCCCGGTTTCATACCAGGTGCGGTTGCCGAGAAAACCGATGTCGAAGAACGTAACCGGCAAATCCCCCCAGATCCCGTCGATCTGCGCTTCGGCTCCGCCGGCCCAGACATGGACTGTTTCCATCTCTATGCTGACCTGTATTCCGGAGCCGGCGTACGGAGTTATGTTGATGAATTCGTTGGTGTCCCTTGCCATGCGTAATGGAATGACCAGACCCCGGTCATGGTGCGGCCAGCAGAGACAAAAGCCCTTCGCCCAGTCTGGCGGAGTTTCATGCGGCCCGGTGAAGAAATCGCCGTATGTCTGCAGCACCGCCGCAGCATCGAGAATCTCGGGCAGGCGACCAAATATTTCCTCGACACGGTCGAAAAACGGCTCCCAATGCGTTCCGCAGTAGTGTTCCTGGTTCCCGTCTTCCCACACGAACGTGTCGTCCGGCCAGGGGTTCCCGGTTTTCAAGGGTGTCTCCCGTTGGGTGGCGGCACGGGCATGGCCGGAGTCACACGCCGCGTTCTGTCTTTCGGATGATGGATATCCCGGCTCCGTGCTCCGGCAATGGAACCGAAAGCGGGGTGACCACGCCGCTTACGATGGGTCGGTATAGGGTCTGACATCGGGCACGATGGTGGAGACGAAGCTGCGGATTGCCTCGATATCAGCCTTCCTTCCGGCTGCGATCCTATCCCGCGCGATGGCCTGCGCGGTGAACAGGTAAGCCCTTGCGACCCGGATTTCAGCCTCGGTGCGGGGCCATTCGCCATGATCGAGGGCCTCCATCACCAGGTCGACGATGAGCCGGTTCGGAGAAATCCCCCGCTCCCGGGCGGTCTTTTCGATGCGGTTCCATTGTTCCGGCGTGACCCGGATGTTCTTCTGGATGGTCTGCGGCATCTGTTTTCATTGCCTTTCTTGGGCATTGCGGGGGTGATTCGGCCCGGATATTACCAGTGTTCCGGCTTGGGAATTCTCTGATTTTTCCGGTTTCTGGATCGCACCGTGGACTATACGGCGCCCTGATCAATCCACCAGTTCGGTGGCAGTCAACACGGAGCGCAGATACCAATCTGACGTCACTGCGCATTGCGCCGCATTACGCCGAGGGCCAAAGCGCCACCACCCAGGTGGCAGGGAAGTCCCGGGGTTCAGGAACCCATTGTAATTGAATGTAATTTTCCGTACGCGCACGGAATACGCCGGTGCCACCAATCGGGGACAAGTGTTTCCGGCAGCAGCCAGTCGTCCATTGGCGGTGAAATTGCACGGGAGTGCCGGTCAGGCGCGCATTTGCATTTGAGGGCACCATAGGTGCGTCGGGTGTGACGCGCACACGCCGTAGGGCGTAAGTATGCACGCCAGATCGAGCGATCCCGTCTCCGGCATATTCCCGTGCAGAAACAACGGCTTAGCCAGAGCGGCGTCTGAGCGACGCTGTTCACCGCGCTTGTGATGGAACGGTTCCGGACCCGGTGCGCGGGGACAGGTGGTCATTATAGGAAGCAGTTCAGCGCATTGCAAGCGGCTTTTTCGCGCTGTTGGCGAAGGTCTTTCAGACGTCTTTCCAGGCTCGGTTCCGGAGGGGAGGTTCGCTGCCGGAGTCCATCGGAGCCGCTCCCGCCGGATGCCCCGCATTCGGGGCGCGCCGGCGGCGACGAACGGTCGGCGGCCGTGTCTCATTCCGTCCGGGTCCGGCGACCGCCGGCCATGGCGCCGGCGATGATGCCGCCGATCCGTTCGGCCGCCGCGGCGAGATGGCCGTCGGCGAGGTGGGTGTAGGCTTCCGTCGTGCGATGGCTCCGGTGGCCGAGCAGCCTGCCGACCTGTGGCAGGTTCTCGCCGGACATCACGGCCTGGCTGGCGACGGTGTGGCGGAGGTCGTGGAGCCGCAGGGTGCCGAGCCGGGCGTCGGTGCGGACGGCATGCCAGCAGGAAGCCAGGCTGTGCTGACCGCGGCCTTCGGCGTAGCGGGGGAAGAGGAACGCGTCGGGATCGCGCGTTCGGGGAGAGCCGGTCGTGTCGATCGGGCCGGCGATGGCGGCGACGAGGTCGCGGGCCGCGGCGCCGAGGGGCACCGTGCGCGGTCCGGTCTTGGCGTCGGTCAGCCGGATGGCGTCGTCGCCGATGTCGCGCCAGCGGCGGTCGAGCACCTCGCTGCGGCGGCAGCCGGTCAGCGCAATGAGGCGGATCGCGGCGACGGCCTCGGGCCACCCGGCCTCGCGCCCGTCGAGGGCGCGGCCTAGTCGTTCGAGCTCGCCGGCGTCGAGGCAGCGGGCGACGTTGCGGCGCGGGTTCTTCGCGATGCCGAGGCAGGGGTTGGTCCCGGGCGGGCGCCAGCCCCATTCCTCGGCGCGGAACATCATCGTGCGGAGAATCTCGAAGGCGCGGTTGGCGGCGCCGGGGCGTTCGGTGCTGGCGGCGTCGAACCAGGCGGCGACGTCCTCGGGGCCGATGCGGTCGACCGGCGTCCTGCCGAAGGCGGGCAGGAGCCGCGCCTTGAGGTAGGTGCGGACGGTCCTGCGGCCCGAGGGCTTCAGGTTCGGGGCGCAGCGCCGCAGGTACTCCCCGGCGAAGGCGGAGAAGTCCGGGACGCGCCGCGCCCTGCGACGCTCCTCGGCGGGGTCCCCGCCGGCGTCGATGCGCGCGCGGAGGTCGCGGGCGCGGCGCCTGGCCTCGGCGAGTTCGACCTCGCCGTGGCGGGCGATGACGAACCGCCGCGTGCGGCCCCCGATGCGGGCCTGGAGGACGTACACCTTGCGCCCGGAGGGATGGACGCGCAGCCCGAAGCCGGGCTGCCCGCGGTCGAACAGGATGGTCTCCCGGGGACCGGCGGCGCAGTCCCGGGCCAGCCGGGGGGTGAGGTCAACCCTGGGCATGGCGGCCTCCCCGGCGCTCGCGGCCGTGTTCGACGATGCCGTTTCCGCCATCGCCGGCCATGGCCGCGCCGATGCGGCCCGAGACCCGGTCGGCGGCATCGGCGACGGAGCGGGCGGACAGGTGGACGTAGCGCTCGGTGGTCTCGACCAGAGCGTGGCCGAGCAGTCTGGCGATGGTCACCATGTCGGCGCCGTTCATGGCGGCCACGGAGGCCCAGGTGTGGCGCAGGTCGTGGAGGCGGACGCCAGCCAGCCCGGCGTCGTCCCGGATGCGCCGCCAGTGGTGGGAGATGGTCGAGACCGGCTTGCCGGGCGAGCGCCCGGGGAAGACGAACGGGCAGTCCGGGTCCCGGCGGGGGATGGCGTCGATGACCCTGCGGGCGGCGCCGGCCAGCCACACGGTGCGGGGGCCGGACTTGGAGTCGGGGAGCAGGATGCGGCGGTCCCGGATCCAGTCCCACTGCAGGCCGGTGACCTCGCCGGCGCGGCAGCCGGTGAGCAGCAGCAGGCGGATCACGGCGACGGCCTGGGGGCAGTCGGGTTCGTGGCGGTCGAGGGCGGCGCCGAGCCGGGCCATCTCGTCCGCGGTCAGGAACCGCTCCCTGGGGGCGGTCCGGTAGCGCCGAGTGCGCCGGCAGGGGTTGGTGTTGTGGTCGCGGTATCCCCACAGCTCGGCCATGCGCATCATGACGGACAGGACCGGCATGGAGCGGTTCGCGGTGCCGGGGCGGTCCGCCATGGCGGCGAACCAGTCCCGGACGTGCCCGGGTCCGATGCCGTCCACGGCCAGGTGGCCGAGGACGGGGAGGATCTCGTTGTGGACGATGCGCCGGTTGGCCTGCCGGGTGCGGGGCTTCCAGTGGCGGGCGTGGCGCTCGAGGAACTCGGCGGCGAAGTCGGCCATGGGGCGGCCGGGATACCGGGGACCGGCGTTCCGGGCCGGCGGATCGGCGAGCCCGGGCAGGACCCGGCGCGCCTCATGGCGGGCCTGGGGGACGCTCATGGCGTCGGCGGACCCGAGGGTGACGCGGCGGACCCGGCCCCCGGGGGTCCGGCGGCGCAGGAAGAAGGAGCGGGTTCCGGAGGGATGGACGGACAGGCCGAGTCCGGAGATGGCGTCGTCCCAGAGGTCGTACTTGCGCTTGCGGGGCCGGGCTGCGGCGACCCGTCTGGGGAAGGAGGTGCGGGAGGTGGATGCGGTCATGATGCGGCTCCTCGGTTCGGGCCGCGCGACCGGTGGTCCATATAGGAAGCAGTCGCGGCGGCGTTTCTACCAACGGACCGCGCTTCCGGGACCGGAACGTAAATGAATCAAGTCATTGATTCAGAACACGTTTCCATCATCTTGCACGACGGTGAACAGGCGTGCCCGACAGCAATTTCTTGCGTCGGGTGTGAGAGAAAACGCCGCCGGGCGTAGAAATGAGAGAAGATCGGGGAGCACACCGCGAACGATTCGGGATCCCGGCAGAGCGAAGGGACGAAGCCCGGCGGCGTTTGAGAGGGGACGCGGAAGCGACCCGCGATGGGGAGCGGCACGCGACCCGATGGAGTTCCCGAAGGGGAAGCGCGACCGACGCGCCAACGGGCAGAGGCACGAGAAGAAACTTGCGCCGGTGGCGGAGTCCGGAGCGGCTGACGCTGCGGACCGGGAACCGGTTGACCACTGCGACCATCAACGTGAATTTTTTTCGGCTCGTTGTGGAACAGGTGGAGATGCCGGACGCGGCGCGTGTGACGGAGACCGGCACCGTCGGGGCGGCGGTCGCGTACGTCGGCGGAAAACTGATCGCGACGGGAAGTGGCAGGAGAAGAAGTACGTGCCGGCAGCGACGTGCGGCGAAGCCGACGGCGGTGGCGCGGAGCCGATCCACCACCGGGACCGTCGCGGAGCACGGACCGGTTCGCTGTGGAAGCTGGAGATCGGAAAAACCGACGCGAGCGGCACGCGAAGTGGAAGTCGTCGGCGACGGTAGGCGGTCCGGTCCGCGGCCCGGCGAGGATGCGCAGCATCGGGCCAGCAGCGGACGGGGATGAAGACGCGGCGCCGGAGATTTCCAGCACGGGCAGCGGGCGCCGTTGTCGACGCTCGGGAGAGGACGGAAAAGGAAACGCCGCTGGCGGTGCAGGTGCGAAGCACCGCGCCGGCAGCTGGCGTCGAAGCGGATGCGGTTGCCGCCGCCGCCAGGGACGCGGGATGGAAAAAGCGCCGGGCGCCGCGCAGCGGCGATGGCGCGGCACGGCCGCCGCGCCGGAAGGGAAGAAGGACCGCGCCGTCGGAACGACGCGGCCCTGTGCCGGTGTTTCAGCACCGGTGAACCGGGATACCAGACGCCGCGGCCTTGTCGGCCAGGTTGGCGGTGATGCCCGAGTCGCTCGGGAAGAGAATGATGCCCTTCGGCATCAGGTTCAGCAGTTCGTCGTTCCTTCTGAACGGAGCGGCCTTCCCGTGGGTGTTCCAGTCGGGCCGGCACACCACCTGGTGCACGCCGCGGGCCTCGGCCCAGCGGGCGGCGAACTTCTCGACGCCGGGCCCGCCGCCGTGGACGAGGACCATGTCCGCGTACTTGCGGTGCGCGGCGTCCAGCTTGCGGAACACCGCGTCGGGGTCGCCGTCCTTGCCGCCCGCGACGGCGATCAGGGTTCCGTCCGGGAGGTTCTCCTTCGCCGCGGCGCTGTCCCTCGCCCGGAGGAAGTCCCGGGCGTCGATGGCGGCGGAGGTGAGAACCCCGGTGCGGCTGGTGTGCGAACCCTTCCACGGCCGCCACATCTCCCCGGTCTCGGCGAGATACTGCGCCGCCGCCGCGTCCCGCATCTCCTCGAAGGCGTCGCGCCTGCCGCCCAGGTTCTTCGCCCGGTCGGTGAGGAGTTCCAGCTCCCGGGACTTGATCTCGGTCCCGTCCTGTTCCTTCTGCAGGTCGCGGAGCTCCGGCGCGATCCGGTCGATGTTTTTGTCCAGCCGCCTGATCTGGGCGTCGAGCATGTTCACGAAGGCCCAGAGGAGAGACCCGGATTCGTCCGCGATCTGGAACCCGGTCATGTCGATGCCGTCGGCGAGGACCGAGAACGCTTCGGTCACGGCGCTTACTACCGTGTCCCGCTCCCAGACCTCCCTGGGATCGAACTCGCCGCGCTCGGGGGTGGCTCCATGGAGCTTCGCCTGTTCGCAGATCATGGCGGTGATGGATTGATCTCCGGTGTCGATGGCGTCGAGGCGATCGATGGTGTCGATGGAGTTGCTGTTGTCGATTTCGAACATTGTGAATTCTCCGAATGAACAATAGAAGGTGAAGGGGCGGAAGCCCCGCATGCGTTGGGAGGGAAGCTCCCTACGTATTCCCCATCCGTTCACGAGCGCAGCGCAGTCACCGGGCCCCAGGGACATGGGCCGGCGTGTCGCGCGATGGTGCGGGCGTATATGGACGCCGCCGGGTTTGCAACCCCCCGGCTTCACGCTTTGGCAGTTTGACAAGTCGTCGAGCGCGGTCGTATATCAGGCCTCTGATTAAGCGGCATCACGATGTGCCGCGGGCCGGTATGGATATCAGCGGAACAGGTCCAGATCGCACTGTAGGCCTTTAGGCCGATGCCCGCACATGGTTTTCCTGTCCCCGGCTATTCGACTGTTTGCCCCTACTGCCTCTGCGCTCTTTCGAGTGGTTGCAACAACCCGGTCTCCCGGTTCCTCGTGGTTAACTCACGATCGCCGGAAAGCCGGGACGGTTCCGGAGTATTCCCCGGAATCGTTCAGGTGCCGGTCCGGCCTGCCTTGCAGACCGCAGCGGCGAAGTTCTTTTCCAGGGCCGGGGAGGCCTTTGCAGGCCCGTCCTGGCGCCGAACGCGGGACACCCTCGGCCATACGAGGTCGCCAACCCATGTCTGAGTGTCTCCGGACACATTCTCACGCTCCCGCGGCCTGGATGCCGGCAGCCCGGACTACCGCGTCATGCCGATAGTCCTCCCCCTTCATCAGCAGCGCCCACATGATCCGTGCCATCTTGTTGGCCAGCACGATGGCGGCCTGGATCGTCGGCTTGCGTTCGAGCAGCCGCTTCAACCAGGGGTCCGGCTCCTTGCCCCAGCGGGTCGTTCGCTGGATCACGGTCATCGCGCCGGTGATCAGCAGTCGGCGCAGGTCCCGCTGACCCATCTTCGACAGCTCCCCGATCCTGGTCTTCCCCCCGGACGATTTCTGAAGGGGCACGAGACCGAGCCAGGCTGCGAAATCCCTGCCGCACCTGAAGTCCTCCATGTCCGGCGCAAAGGCCAGGAACGCCAGTCCCGTGATCGGGCCCACGCCCGGAATGGTCCGAAGACGTCGAATGGTTTCATCATCCCTGGCGGCCGCCCGGCCCTGGCGGTCCAGTTCGACAATCCGGGCATCGAACGCGCGGATCTGCTTTACGAGCATGTCCGCCATCTCCCGGGCGAGGTCGGGAAGCCGGGAGTCTTCCCGGTCCTCCAGCACCGCCTCCAGGGTCTTGACGTTGGCCCGCCCCCTGGGCGCCACCAGGCCGTACTCCGCCAGCAGTCCCCGCAGGGAATTGATGGTCTGCGTACGCTGACGGACCATGAGGTCCCGGACCCGGAACAGCATGGCCCGTGCCTGCTGGCCTTCGTCTTTTACCGAAACGACCCGCATCGTCGGGCGTGAGGCCGCCTCCGCGATGGCTTCCGCATCCGCCATGTCGTTCTTGTGCCGTTTGACGAACGGCTTCACATAGGCGGGCGGCAGAATATGAACCCGGTGGCCCAGCTGGCGGATCTCACGTGCCCAGTGGTGGGCCCCGCCGCAGGCCTCCAACGCAACCAGGCAGGGGGGCTGCTTGCCCAGAAAGTACAGCAGCTTCCCCCGCGTGACCCGCTTGCGGAATGCCACCGAGCCGTCCTGGTAGGCCCCGTGGAGCTGGAATAGATTCTTTGCCAGGTCAATACCGATGATGCTAATCTTTTTCATGGATGTCGTCTCTCGTTGAAGGAGTGTTCAATGCCAGCCTGCTGGCACCTGCTTCACTATGAAGCAGTAGAGAGGCGGCGTCCATTCCATCGCACAAGCGACCGCAGGGAGCGCGGAGCCACGGTCGCGTGGCGCGCCGGCCCTAGGCGAAGCCGTTGTCCCTGGAGGCGCGGCCGGAACGGAGCGCAGCGCAGTGGAGGACCCCGCAGGGGTTGGCAATCGAGCACGGGGGTATCATGGGAATACGTAGGGAGTAGTACTGTCCCCCCCAATCGGGTCGCGTCAGGCGTACAACGAGGAGAGCCGAGTGAAACGCCGTGGGTGCATGGACAGCACCAGCGACCAACAAGCCGCGCCGAAGGCGCACCATGTGGGCAGGACGCCCACCGGGCGGTGGGTGAATGGGGAAAGCGGTGGGAAGGGGACTGGCATTGCGGTGCTGGCCATGGCCATCAGAATCGCCACCCCTGTAGCGGGTGCGAGCGGAGCCGGTGCCTGATGGACTGGTGGACCTTGCTGCGATCATCGCAGCGCAGCCAACCCCGGCCGTCCTCGCTGAGAAGTATCAGATAGAACGGCTTCCCCGTGATCGGATCCTCATGGCGGTACAGGTCGCCGACGGCCTCGCCGTCGTAACGGATGATGGCTTCGTCGTCGCCGGTTTTCTGGAAGGTGATTCGGGGCATGGTTCTCTCCGGTCGGTGTGCTGGTTGACGTGACGCGCGAAGGCCCTCTCTCCGGCCGCCGCGCGGTTCACCACCCGCCCCCCTGACCTTCACTCGATGATCATGCGAGCAGGCGCGGCGAAGCCGGCCGTTGGGGTGGCTGCAAGAAAAAAGCCGCAGCCCCTGGGGACTGCGGCTGAAGCGGAGGAGACGGCGACGCGGATCGCTAAAACGGTATCGGATCGTCGAAATCCGTCATGTTCTCCCGGCCGCCGCCCTGGGGAGCGGCCGGTGCGTCCGCCGGGGCCTCGGCGGGCTGCGCCTTGGCGCCGGGCCTGTCCAGGAATTGAATCCTGGAACCGGGCACGAGCATGATCTCCGTGGAGAACCGGTCGGCGTCCTCGCCGTCCTTACGCCACCGGCGGGTCTGGAGCTTGCCGTCGACGTAGACCAGGCGGCCCTTCTTCGCGTGCTTCTCCAGCATGGTGATGAGGCCGTCCTGAAAGGTGACCAGGCGGTGCCACTCCGTGCGGTCGACCCGCTCCCCGTCCCGGATGTAGGACTCGTCGGTGGCGATGCTGAGGTTGGCGACGCGTCCGCCGGACGCGAGGTGGTTGACGGTGACGTCCTGTCCGATGCGGCCGATCAATGAGGCCTTGTTGAGTCCGAAAGGCATATGTACCTCCTGAGGTAACGTTGGTTGATGAAACGGAAAAAACGGATAAAACGGAAAAACGATGGAACGAACCCCCGGGGGTCCGGGTTCTTCTTTCTCCCGGCCCCCCTTCGGTTCACCTTCTCCAGACCCCTCTTTCCCTCCGTCAGCCTTCGGGACGAAGGTCGAGGGCCGGCTCAGAGGAAACGTCGTCGAGGATCTCCCGGACAACCTGGCTGTCCAGGCCGATCTCGCCGAGCAGCTGGTCGGGGCTGGTGGGGATTTCGGATGCTTCGGGCATTTCGGAATTGCCCCCGATTTCGCGGATGTGCATGATGGTTCTCCCGTGTCGGGTTGATGGAAAGTTCGATGAACCCCGGGGAGGCGGCCGGAGCCGAACTCCCTCCCGCCTACCCGGGTTCACTCTTTCCGTCTCTGCCCTCCGACTCCGGAACGGGGCCTGGAAGGGCGGACAGGGGCGTGGGGAGCCAGGGTGGGGGGCCGGGCCGGAAAAAGCCGCTGCGGGGCCGTCAGGGGCTGCTGCCGACGGATGCGGGTGGGTTTCCGTTTCGGCGCAGACCGGCGCGGGCTCCGTCCCCGGCGCATCGCGTCCGGCGAGCCGTGGTCCCCGCCGGTTCCATGACCCCCGCCCGGCTGCCGCCCGTGCCACCGGGAGCGCCTTCCGTGGCCGCGTCCGTGTATACTGGCCCGGCACGCGCTCCCCCCTCCGTATCGGGTGAAATGCAGCCTGGCACTGCCCGATAGGGGGCGCGTGCTTCTTCCGGATTCTTCCGGGTTCTGCCGGACCGTTGATGATCATCCGCCGCCGCGGCCCACTCCACCGGGGCAGACGCCGGCGGGCCGGCAGCCGGCCGTCCGTGAAACAGGGGGCGGTGGCCCGGCGGTTACGGACATGGCCGTGCTGGATACGGGCCGGCGGTACGTACCGCCGGCGGTCCCCCGGCTGGCTGCGGAGCCGATGGAGATGTCATGACCAGCCCACCGACCCCGCCAGCGGGTGGTTCTCGGCGACGACCTCGAAGCGCCCCGGGGGGAGCTTGAGAAACGCGGCGCCGGCGTCCGCGTCGGCCCGGCTGTCGAAGGGCCCGTGCTCTTCCCCGGTGTCCAGGTCCACCACGGTGTATTCGGGTTCCCAGGCGGGCATCCCGCGGAAGTGTGCGGAGCGGGTGTAACTTTTTTCTGCGCAGGGAACACAGCGCGATGCTCCATTGCTGGGAGCTCCGCAATCGGTACAAATCCCGGCCCGGCGCCTTTCCATGTAGCGACGTCTGGAAGCGGCGTTTTTCCGTTCCTGCCGCCCGCTGTCCGCCTCCACGGCGGCGCAGGTGAAGCAAAGGGCGGCGCCGTCGAAGGTCGAGGCGGCACCGCAACGGACACAACATCCCGTAGACCGCCTTTTGGCGTATTTCGCCCGTTCACGCTCCTGCCTCCTGGTCCTGCACGGGGTGCACGTGGACCCGCCTTCGGCAGGTTCGGCCTTGCCGCATCTGCTGCACTTGCCGGCTTCGAGCCAGGCGAGCCGCTTGCGCTCGCTGCGGACCCTGGCGGACCGCCGGCGTGACTCGGCCGGCCGACCGCCGTATGGCTTCCCCAGCGCCTTGCCCCTGGCGTATCTCGCCCGGGAAAGTTCCCGGGTCTGTTCGTTGCAGCCGTCGCAGAGCCTCCGGCCGGGAGCGGGCGGGGCGTTGCCGCAGCGAGGGCAGATCCCGGCGGCGATCCGGGTTTCCACCTTCTTGCGGTAGTGCCGCCGTCCGGCTTCCCGGGCCCTGGCCGGATCGCGCCGGGGTTTACCCTCGGCCTTCAGCCGGGCGCTCCGTTCCTTCTCGCGCGCGCGTCTTTTCCCGGCACAGGGCTCGCAGTTCGTGCGGCCGGGCGCCGGCGAAACCAGTCCGCATGACAAGCATCGGCCGGCTGCTCTCCTCTCTGCCATGCGTTCCTGGAACCGTTCCCGATTCCGCCGCTTGCCGACTTCTGGGTCGGAATATGCCACGGTACCCGCTCAGCCCTTGAGGCGCCGGTCGTAGCCGATGCCGCTGGCGCGGATGCCCCAGGCCTGCATGCCGCAGTCCCGCCGCTCGATCCCGGTCGCGATGATGATCTCGTCCCGTCCCGGGCAGAGTTCCCGGACCTTGTCCAGGGTCATGATCGAGGGCCGGGGCCTGCCCTTGCCGGTGGAGCCCTCGGGATGGACGGGGACGATGTCGCCGTCGGCCCGGGAACGGAAATGGGTGACCGCGTAGCGGATGTCGGCGAGGCCGCCGCCGAGTAGGTGGACGAGGAATGTCCGCGCGCCCTGGCCGGGCGCCCTGATGGAGTCGTGCATGGTGATGAACCTCCTGCTGGGAATGGAAAATTGGAAGCGGGAAGCACGCGGCATGGAGGAAAAGCCGGAGGATTCTCCCTCCGGCCCCCCGCGCGCCAACCCGCTTCCGGCCTGCCCCGCCTCTTCGTGCCGCCGCCCGAAATCGCGGCTTGAAAAAGGCGGTTGCGCGGCAGGGAATCAGGGTGGATCGCAGCAGGAGCGGAAACGAATGGGGGGTGCCTCAACCGCGACCGGGCAGGCATTGCCGCGGGCAGGATCGAGGCATGTGCCGGACGGTATTAATGACCCTGGGAATCCCGGGCTCGGGGGCGCCGCTTGTCCCGCTGCCCGATCTGTTGCAATTCCTTGATCGGCATCACGGCGGACGCGGTTCCGCCGACCCGCCACGGGCTTTCCCCGACCCGGGCTTTTGTGGCAAAGCAGGGGCAATCGTGATAATACTTCCCGGATCATCATTGATCTTCCACGTCAGCACCACGGTTATGGAGCACAACACCCCGCTTCCGGACGGCCTGGGCAACTTCTGACGGGCCGCCCACGATTTCAGCGATGTCGGCAGACCCGTTCATGATCCGATGCTCGCGCGCTGTTTTCACGAAAGTGGAAATCAGGGTACTCGAGGACCATGGCGGGCGGCTCGAACGGCTCGCCGACGGACGCCAACTGCCCGTCAACGAAGCGGGGAAGCGTTTCGTGGAGGCTGTCAACGGCACACGCGAGGCCGAGACGATCTACGAGAGAACCTGGCTGAAGTACCAGTGGCGTCTGGAATGGGAGCGGGACCCCGCCAACCGCGATGCCATGGGCCCGCCCCGCAAGATGCACGATGATCGGGAAGACTGGAAGCGCATGAGGTCCGCCAACTGGGGGGAGATGGCACGTCGGGCCAGGGGCCTGGACGACTGAAACGCCAGACATGCCGGCAACGCCGGAGGCCCTTGGGTCCATTGGAATCCCGGATCCGGACAGCGCCTGCAAAACCGTGTCCGGGGCACGTTGAATTATTCAACCATATCGCCCGGGAATCGAACGGATTCTCGGAAAACCTGACGATTCGCTGACAGCGTCTGCCCCCGTGTTGTGTGAGCGTGGTTGCTATTCGATTACCGGTTTCCTGGGGATTCAAGGAGAGGCGGGGCAAGGCTGCGCATGCTCATGGATTTTTACCGCGATCACGTGATGCCAAATCAGCAATTCCCCCGCACCGAAATTGACGGCGATGCACGCCATCCGGTGCACGTCGAAAAGGATGGTTCCTGCCGGTTCCCGCCCACGAAACCCTCACAATCCGGGCCGGAACAAACACGATGAACTCACAGTCTTTTGGTTAACATCCGGTTATCCGTGGCGCCGCCCCGTCACCGCCATGGCGGATTGCGGGAACGGCGCTGCCGAAGTTCCCGTGCCGCGCGGCCCGGGTTCAATAGAATGAAGTGCTGATGCTGATGCTGATGCCTGCAACCTCCACACCGGGAGAAACCCGAATGACGGATCCAATGCAAGAAGAACGCGCCCGGGAACCGGGCTCCATGGCCGCGAGCCACCCGGCCCTGGCGGTGGTTTCCGCCGTCCCGGAAGACGGGAAGAATGAATCCGCGGGAATTCTCCGGAGAAGCAGGAAAGAGTTGACAGCGCGGCCGGGGCCGATAAAATGCCTTGCCAGCGGCCAGCGGCCAGCGGCCAGCGGCCAGCGGCCAGCGGCCAGCGGCCAGCGGCCAGCGGCCAGCGGCCAGCGGCCAGCGGCCAGCGGCCCGAACTGCGTCTCCCGGCGACCGGCTTCCTCGACTAGGCTCCCCGCGCAGGCCTGACGCCCGCACCGGGCGTTCCCGCGCCCGCCGCCTCTCCCTCCTCCTTCCCGTCCTGGCGCTGCTGGCCGGGGCGTTTTTTCTGTTCGTCCCCGTGTCCAGCGCTGTGGCGAACCATAAGTTTCCGGTGCCGTCAAATATCCAAGTAACTGGTGGGAACGCGAGCGTCACGATTAGCTGGGATGCGGTTCCGAACGCTGGCAATTACTTCATTGAAGGGCGGCAAGAGGGGGTGACCAACACCATTTCGGAGACGATTCCTGCTACATCTCAAACTTGGGGTCCGAGCGACGTTTGGCCAACAGGAAATGGCAATCAAGCGCTCGGAACTAGAAACGGCGTGACGTATCAGATGCGAGTTCGCGTGCTTTCGAACGGCGCCCACAGTTTTAGCGAGTGGTCGCAATGGTTCGATTTCACGCCAGCGCCCCTACCGCCCCCGTCGACCCCCCCGGCCTCACCCACGAACCTGCGCGTCTCCCCGGGCAACGGCAAGCTGAGCCTCACCTGGACCGCGCGACGACAGTACTTGGACGCGGTGACGGGCTACGACGTTCACTACACCTCGCTTTCGGCGGGCTATGCCCCCGACACGTGGCCGGCCTTGGACGAGTCCGAGTTCTATCGCTACCGCCCCGGCAATGGCTGGGTGGCGGTCTCGCGCACTGGCGATACGGCCTCGCAGGCGATTTCCGGCCTCACCCCCGGCACCGCCTACCGGGTGCGGGTGCGCGCGAAGAACCGTGTCGGCGTCAGCGACTGGGTGGTCATCAAGGGCACGCCGTCGGGCACGGCGCCCGGGGTGGTCGTCCCCGCGCTGGCCTCCGCAGACGTTCTGGTGAGCAACATTGGGCAGACGACGCGCTCCGGGGCCAGCGGCCTACGCACCTTCGTGACCGGTCAGACATTCACCACCGGCGGTCCCGCTCCGGGTTACTTCTTGCAGAGCATTGAGGTGCTGATGAATTTCAACTTCAGCAGTCTCACCTCTGCTCAGCGATCAAAGATCAGGGCGGAGTTGTGGTCCGCCGACAGCAACGGGAAGCCATCTGCCAAACTTTATGACTTGGTGTTGCCGACGAACTTCAAGACCGGCATCAACGCATTCGCGGCGCCACCGAATGCCAAGCTGAACGCCAATACGGCCTATTCCGTAGTCTGGTACACGATTGACTCAGCGTTTGCGGGTCTGTCAGTTAGGGGAACGAACTCACACGGCCACGACACCTCCGGATCGGGCTGGAGCATTGCCGACGACGGCTTTTACAAGACGGCAAATACGCCAGCTGGGGGAGGATATCTCACTGGCTTCCGCCTGAAAATCCGCGTCAACGGCACGTTGGTGCCCAACACGGTCTCGCTCTCGGCCTCTCCGAACCCGGTGCGGGAGGGATCGCCGGTCACGGTGACGGCGACGCTGGGAGGACCGCTGAGCGAGGATGTGAGTATCCCGATCGCGACAGCGAGCGTCGCGAACGAAATCACGATCCCGAAAGGACAAACGACCGGAACCTACGTACACACGGCGGGAGACGCACCCGACGGCGAAATCAAGCGCGAACAGATGGTGGTCCTCAATCGGCTCCTGAAGCAGATGAGACCGGCAATCGGGCTCGGCGACCCGTACCTGGTCAACGTGCAGGTCCTCGACGAGAATGCCGACCCGCCCAGGGTGTCGGTGTCGGACGCCAAGGGCTGGGAGCAGCTCAACAACTACGGGAGGCTGTGCTTCGAGTTCACGCTGGACCGCGCGGCGTCGCATGAGGTCTCGGTGAACTACTGGACCGAGGACGGCACGGCGAAGGCGGGGCAGGACTACACGGGGAAAAGCCCCTTGTCGCTCGGCTTCGCGCCCGGCGAGACGCGCAAGAGCAGGTGCATCAGCATCATCGACGACGGTGTCGAGGATTCGGGCGAGACGTTCTACGTGGTGCTGGGCAATCCGCCGGAGGGCGCGATCCTGGGCAGGGACCGGGGGACCGGGACGATCTACAACCACGAGCCGACGAGTCTTTCCGGCCTGACGGCGGAGGGCGCGTCCGGCGAGGACGGGCCGTTCACGGCGCTGGACATCGGCACGTTCGCGCCGGCCACGACGGCCTACACGGCGACGGTCCCGCACGGGACGACGCATGTGCGGCTGGTGCCGGCATCGGCGACGAACCGATACCTCCAGCTCATGACCGGCCTCGAGGGGGCAAGAATGACGCAGGTGGCCTTCGGCGGCGGGACCGGACCGGCGGTTGCGCTGGCGGTCGGCGAGAACGTGCTGGTCGTGAAGACGCAGTTCAACGGCCAGCGTCAGACCTACCGGGTGACGGTAACGCGCCAGGAGGCCCCCGCCGCGGTCGCGGTGTCGCTCTCGGCCACCCCGAACCCGGTGGCCGAGGGCGCAGCCGTCACGGTGACGGCGACGCTGGCGGAAGCGCTGGACGAGGCGGTGACGGTGCCGCTGACGGTGACCCGGGGCACGTCGGAGGACGGGGACCACGGGTCGCTCGCGTCTATCACGATTCCCGTGGGCGGCACGTCGGCCACGGGCACGATCTCCACGACCGATGACGCGGACGGGGACGACGAGACGTTCACGGTGGCGCTGGGCAGCCTGCCTTCGGGCCTGGCCGCGGGCAGCGCGTCCTCGGTGGAGGTGACGATCACGGACAGCGGGGTGCAGGAGCAGCAACAGCAGCAGCAGCGCACGGCGCCGCTGACGCTGAGCGGGCTGTCGGGGAGCACGAGCACGGACGGCTCGGACTTCGGCGGCACGCTGGACATCGGCACGTTCGCGCCGGGCACCACGGAATACGCGGCGACGGTCGGGAACGCGGTCACGCACGTGAAGCTGACGGCGACGGCGGGCGAGGCCGGCGCGACGCTGAAGGTCGGCAAGGGCTCGAGCCTCGCGGCGGCGGCGGACGGGTCGGCGAGCGCCGCGATCGCGCTCAACGTGGGCGCCAACGCGCTCAGGGTGGAGGTGACGGCCGGGGACGGCACGGTGCGGACGTACACGGTGACGGTGACGCGCCGGGCGGCGCCGCTGACGGCGCGGCTGCAGGCCGCGGTCCAGGAGCATGACGGGGAGACGCCGTTCATGGTCGAGCTGGTGCTGAGCGAGTCGCTGGATTCGGGAAGCGGGTGGCCTTCGGCTGCGTCGTTCGACGTGAAGGGCGGGAGCGTGGCGAGCGTGCGGCGGTTCCGGCCGTACCTGTACCAGGTCCACATCCAGCCGAAGTCGTGGCGCGACGTGACGGTGACGCTGGCGGGCGGGCGCGGCTGTGAAGAAGAGGGCGCGATCTGCACGGCGGACGGCAGGTCGGTGTCGAACACGTCGACGCTGGCCTTCGGCGGCCCGGTGCGGATCCGCATCGAGGGCGCGCGGGCGAAGGAGGGCAAGGATGCAAACCTGGACTTCGCGGTGACGCTGAACCGCGCGGCGGCGCATGACGTGTCGGTGGACTACGCGACCAAGGACGAGACGGCGACGGCGGGGGCGGACTACACGGCCACGTCGGGCACGTTGACCTTCGCGGCGGGCGAGACGGCGAAGACGATCCGCGTTCCGGTGCTGGACGACGCCATCGACGAGGGCAGGGAGGTCATGCGGATGATGCTGTCGAACCCGAAGGGCGCGTACCTCCGGGGCGTCCACACGAAGGCGCGGGGCATCATCGTGAACGACGACGCGCTGCAGCGGGCGTGGCTGTCGCGCTTCGGCCGCATGGCGGGAAGCCACGTGACGGACGCGGTGTCCGGCAGGCTCGAGGGCGACCTTGCGCCGGGCACCCACGCGACGCTTGCGGGCCAGGCGCTGGACCTGTCGGGCGGGGAGGACGGCGATCCGCTGATGGACGTGCTGACGGGCCTTGCCCAGCGTTCCGGTTCACCGGCGCCGGACGACGGCGATCCGTTCGCGCGCCTCGGCGCCGGGGACCGCTGGAATGATTCCGGCCTTGCGGGAACAGCGGGAACAGCGGGAACAGCAGGAAACACGGGAAAAATCTCGATGACGGGCCGCGAGGTCCTGCTGGGGAGTTCGTTCCACACGGCGGGCCGGATGGACGGCTCTGGTCCGGGCCTCGCGGCCTGGGGCCGGGTGGCGCATGGCGGCTTCGACGGTGAGCAGGCTTCCGATACGGGCCGCCTCGGCATCGACGGCGAGGTGACGACGGGGACCCTGGGGACGGACGCCGACTGGGGCCGGATGCTGGCCGGGGTGGCGATCGGCCTGAGCGAGGGCGAGGGCACGTTCGAGGACTCCGGCGCGGAAACCGGTTCGAAGGGCAGCCTGGAGAGCACGATGACCACGGTGAGCCCCTACGGCCGCTACGAGGTCACCGACCGGGTGTCGGCCTGGGGCCTGGTGGGCTGGGGCACCGGCGACATGACGGTCTCGTTCGACGACGGCACGGCCCAGGTGAGGACGGACCTGTCGCTGCGGATGGGCGCCCTGGGAGCCCGTGGGGTACTGCTGGAGCAAGGCGGGAAATACGGGAAAGATGGCATGGACCTCGCGCTGAAGGCGGACGCGCTGTACGTGCGGACGGACTCCGACAAGGCCGCGAACTCCGTAGCGACTGAAGCGAAAACAAACCGGGTGCGGTTGCTGCTGGAGGGCGGGCGGACGTACGAACTGGATGAAGGCAGGACGCTCCGGCCCGTGCTGGAACTCGGCCTTCGCCATGACGGCGGGGACGCGGAGACGGGGACGGGCGTGGAGATCGGGGCGGGCGTGAGCTACGCCAACCCGCTGACGGGCCTGTCGCCGACCTTCGGGACGCCTTCGGGTTCGGCGGACCGTCTGTGGGGCGCGAGGGACGCCCGGGGGCTGGCGCCTGGAGGTAAGTTCGATGCCGGCCGGGGTCTCCGGGCCGAGGCGGGCTACGGGATTCCGGTGTACGGCGGCCGGTACACGGGCACGCCGAACGTGGGCTATGGCGCGTCGGACGGCGGAGCGACCGACTGGCGCGTGGGCTGGCGGCTGGAGCCGGTCCGGACGGAAGGGCCGCGGATCGGTCTCAGCCTGGACGCGGTGCGGAGCGAGCCCGCGGATGGGGACGCGAGGCACGGCGTGCTGCTTCGGGGGGCGATCCGATGGTAGGAGTTACAGCGCCGCACCGCGGTGTCCATGGTCCGCGGTCACCGTGCTGCGGACGGAGGGACATCGCCGGACATCGGTTGCGTTCCGATGCCGGATACCATGCGGCCGGGGACGATTCGCGGCCTGGATGCGAGCGGACGGAAGCGCCGCGGAAAACCTCTTTCCGCAGTCCCGGAATCCACATTGTTTCCGGGTGATTCGAACACAATTTTCTCACAATCACTCTGCTATATAGTGTCCGGCAGAAAACCCATAAATTGCTGATTGGAAAGGCGTAATCGGGAAATCGGCGTGATGAAGATGTCCCGGATTCATCGGCTGGATGGTAAAATCATGGGGAATTTGCTGGTTTTTCCCGAATCTTCGCCCTGGTCCCTACCCGATGAGACATACCCTCCATCCCCAACTGGAGATCGGCGCATGCCAGATTGCCGATATCCGGATCGACCCGAAATCCCGGGACGATATCCCCGCGCTCCTGATCGGCCTGCAGCATCTGTATACCGACGAGTCATTGCGCAACCGTCTGTTCGACCTGCTGGAGCGCGAGGTTCTGCCGGATGTGGACCTGGACACTGGCAGGCCGGGGATGCACTTGTGGTCGATTCTGGTGATGGCGATCCTGAAGCAGGGACTGAACTGCGACTTCGACCGTCTTGAGGGACTGGTGAACCACTATGACGTGATCCGCCAGATGCTGGGGCACAGTGTGTACTCGGACGAGAGTTATTCGGTGCAGCAGATCAAGGACAACGTCAGCCTGCTGACGCCGGGGGTGCTGTCGAAGGTTGGAGAACTGGTGGTGGAATCGGGCCACCGGGTGTCAAAAAAAAAGCCTGGAGACTGGTTGCGCGGTCGGTGTGATTCCTTCGTGGTGGAAACGGATGTGCATTACCCGACGGATACGGGTCTGTTGTGGGATGCGCTGCGCAAGTTGCTTGGCCTGATGCAGGAGGCGGCCCTGGAGGACGGGGTTTCGGGGTGGCGCCAGGCGAAGGACCGGCGCAGGAAGCTGAAGCGCCTGTTCAACGGGGTTCGACGGGCGCGTGATGCGCACGGCCGCCCGGAGCGGGTGAAGGGTTTTCTCGATGCCGCCCGGCAATTGATTGCCCAGGCCGATGGCACTTTGGATGTTCTTGCCGGGATGGCAAGGGTGGAGTGCCGGCTGGTTCGGATGAACCGGATCCGGCAGTATCTGTGGTATGCCGCCCGGCTTTCGGACCAGGTGGACCGTCGGTTGCTGCGGGGGGAGACGATTCCCCAGGGCGAGAAGATCTACTCGATCTTCGAGCCCCATACGCGCTGGATCTCGAAGGGGAAGGTGGGCCGGCCGGTGGAACTGGGGGTTCCGGTCTGCGTTCTGGAAGACCAGCACGGCCTGCTGCTGCACCATCGGGTGATGTGGAAGGAAAGCGATGTGGAGATCGCGGTGCCGATGGTGGAGGAGGCCAGGGGGAAGTATCCGGACCTGGGGCTTTGCAGTTTCGACAAGGGGTTTCACAGTCCGGAGAATCGCCGTTGCCTGGATGAATTGCTGGAGGACAATGTCCTGCCCCGCAAGGGCCGCTGGACGCGGGCTGACCGGGTGCGTGAGACGGGCTCCGTGTTCCGGGCGGCCCGGCAACAGCATCCGGCGATCGAGTCGGCGATCCACAATCTGGAGCACCGGGGTCTGGACCGTGTGCGCAGCCATGGCGTGGAGGGGTTCGAGCGGACGGTGGCGCTGTCGATACTGGCATGCAACGTGCATCGCGTCGGACGGATGATCCGGGACAGGGCCCGTGAGGCCGAGCGGCGACGACGGGCGGCATGACGGATCGGCTTTCGTCAGCTGAAGTTGAAAGTCCCGCCCCGACAGGGTGGGCATGGAGCCCAATGTCCGGAATCAGGCCGAAACGCCCTGACAATCAATTCCCTCTACTGTTTCCCGGAAATCCATAGAGTCACTCAATGACTGGATGCTGGCGAAATATTTTCACGCCGGGAATCCGTCGGAAATCGGGGTTTTCTGTCTGACACTATATATCACTTGCAAAAGAACATACGGATAACCTCACATGTTAGTTGGTCTCCTCCAGGAAATTAATCAGCACCCGGACTTCGGTCCGGATTCTTTTGAGGGAGAATCATGCCTTCCGTAAATCCGGGAACGATCATTCTCAACGGTGAAAATCCGTTCATCTGGCTTAGCGAGACGGCTGACGGACCCCGAACGAGCGAGGCCAGTCTGTGGACCGTCACCTACTCGCCCGAAGGGGCCGGTCACGCCCTGTTCATCAAGAGCGAACTCACGGAAGACCAGTGGCGAATCTATACCGACAATGTCGATATGACCCGCTGGCTGCAGGGGACCGTTCAGGGGATGCTGGTGCCTGAAACCGCGGACCGGTCCATCGTCACGATTGCCGGCAGGTTCGGCCGGCAGGGCGACACCAGGGAAACGTGGATTCAGACGATCGGCAGCGAACACGATGAGATTGTGATGGCCTGGCATGACATGGCCCAACCCCTTCTGGTCAGCGACGATCCCGTTACAGACCCGCCACAACGCCCCTATGGCGTCAGTGCGGTAATGATTCCGGCTTCCCGTGCGGAGCTGACCCTGAACGGGCAAAAGGCGGGCGGCAGGATCTGGCCTTTCGAGCTGGACGGGCATCCTTTCAGTACCGGAGCGCTCGCTTTCTCGGAAAGCTGGCGGAAATGAGCATTCGACAGGAGACAACCGGGCCCGTTGGTTCAGGAAAGGAAGCGATGACTGAAAAGATCACACGAAGACAGTTTTCGACAAGGGCCGCGGGAGCGGTGGTGGCGGCATACGCGGGGTTTCCGCTCCATGTCCTTGCGGAAGGAGTGACCTCTATGAAGATCGGAGACATTGACGTAACGACCATCTCGGACGGACATTATGACCTTCCCAACAGTTGGTTCTTCAATGCGGACGCTGAAACATTGTCGGCCGCGGGTGACCCGATAACCATCGGCGCCAATCTCTGGATCGTGCGAACCGGCCGGCGGGTTGTCATGATCGACACGGGAGCCGGTCCGGTATTCGCCGACTCGGTTCCGACGTCAGGCAAGCTCGACTCCGTTCTGGCGGCGGGAAACATCGCCAAAGGGGATATCACCGACATCGTCATCACGCATATGCATCTGGATCACATTGGCGGACTCATGGGCAAGGATGCCGGCGGATTCGGCAATGCCAGAATCCATATGGCCGCTGCCGAATGGGCATACTGGATGAATCCCGAGTTGAATGACCAGGTCCCCGACGACTCAAGGCAGATGGTACAGGTTGCACAGTCCATCATGGCGCCGCTGGAAGGACGTATAGAGCAGTATCACGGTGAAACCGACCTGGGCGATGGCCTGACGCTTGTTCCGCTGTTTGGTCATACGCCCGGTCACATGGGCGTAAGAATCAGGAGCAATGGGCAGGAGCTTCTGGTCGTCGCGGACGCGGTGGTATCCGAATTGCTCCAGTTCAGTCATCCGAACATTCACTATGTGCTGGATGTCGATCCAGTCGAGGCCGCCGAAACCAGGATCGCCATGTTCGACATGCTGGCCGACACCGGAACCCTGTTCTCTGCGACACACCTGAGCTATCCCGGCATTGGACGCGTTCGCCGGGATGGCGGTGCGTTCAAGTTCATACCATTGGATTAGCGGGTCATCGACTCGCTGGCTGGAATTGGCCGATGCACCTGATCACCTGCCTGCGCAGCGGAAGCGGCGGGACACCTGCGCTACACGCAAAGGCGGCTGGCGGAGCCCGCTGGCAGTTGCGCAATTTGGAACCGGTGCCTGAATATGGCATGGATGGCAGGATTCTTGATCTGCTGATTCTGTTCATGGACGCGGCCGGACGGCCCGTGCACGATGGTATCCGACGAATGGAATCCGGGCGTCGGGCCGGCCCCAGTTCCAGGCCGACAAAGGGGGCATTCCGGAGGGAATGCCATGAGTGATCCGGCGAGAACGGACAGGTTCCTGTTGGCGTTCAGCCTGCTGGCGGCGGCCTGGTTCGGCTTCATCGCGCTCTTCAATGTCTTCCGGCTGGACTGGGTGGTGGCTGGCGCGCTGGTGGAACTGTTCACCATACCACTGATCCTGGCTGTGGCGGCGGCGGCCGTCTTCGCAGTGGGGCGGCTGCTCCTGAATCCGCTTCTGAAAAGGCCTCCCGTCAACGCCTCCAACATCGCCTCCGCGCTAATCCTCCTGGCGCTCAATGGACTTGTCTGGGGCCTGTGATGGTCCTAGGCACGGGAACATGCCGGGACCCGTTGGACCGGCGGGTTTTCCTGGCGGCGCCGTTCCCCCGGATTCGACCGTACGATTGTTTGTTGCCGCTGCCGTCGACCCGTCGACGCCGCGAACTGCAGCAGGTACCTTTGTCTGGAATTCACCTGGGCGTTCGTGCCTTGACGTTTCCCATGCTCCGCAGCCGGTCGCGCCGGTCCATGGCATCCATCCCCGCCGCTACCTTCCCTTCCCTGGCCACTGCCGTACTTTTGCGGATGGGTGATGGTCAATCGGCGCTTCTTCCGATAATTTCCCACCGCCCCACTCTGGCCGCGGACCAAATCGACCCTTGCCGATCTGTCGCATAGGCGGCTTCCCGCGATGCCGAGGTCATTCTAAGGGACGCCCTTGTGCGAAATGTACAAGGCGACAATATTTTCCTCCATGGCCCCAAGGCAAATTTGTTCTGATTCGCCCGAAGAGATCGTTACTGCCGTGCTTGGGATTTATCACGGATTATTTTGGCCACTTTGGACTGAATTGGCCGCCATGGTGGTTACACCGGGCAGGTTGATGTTCCCGGAGGTGGATTTCCGTTCCGTTGAGGCATGACTGTTCCCGCCCCTGTGTGTTGAGGGGCTGAGGATTCGGGGCCTGGAGGGATGCTCAGCCGGTAGCCGGGTATGGCCTGGCGTTGTCGGTCATCTTGAGGAAGTCGAGCATGCGTCGGGGATTCCTGGCGAGGTGGCGCATGGTTTCGGCGACGGCGAGGCCCCGGCTCTGTATGATGCCGATGGCGAATCGCCTGAGGCGGGACATGTTCTGGGGACCGTGTCCGGCCCGGATTCGGCTGCGGTCCTCGTCGAAGGTCCAGTCGAGGACATGATGCATGGCCTCGACGGACCAGTGCCCGCGGTTGAGGGAGAGGATTCGCTCGGGGGAGGCGTCATTTGGGGTCAGGCTGGTGATTCCGTAGGCGATCTCACGGCGTTTCCTGCCGGTTGCGGTTTCGGTGGTTTCACGCATCACGGCGAAGACCTGTCCGACGTTGGGGAACTGGAGGTAGTGGTTGAGCTTGTCCGAGACCCAGACGGAACGGCGCTCCCGGCGGCCATGGACGGGTTTGGGGGCCTGGTCGGTGAAGTCCGGCGGACGGCGCTGGATGTGGCGGTCGAGGAGCAGTCGGATATCGGCGAGCAGGTTTTTCTGGTTGCCCTTGACGGTGAAGAGGTAGTGGGCGCGGCGTCCGTGGAGATAGTCGGCGAGCTTGCGTTGGGTGAGCATGGCATCGGTGGTGATGGTGCATCCTTCGATGTCGGAGAGGGTGTCGAGCAGCGGGATGACGATGCCGATCTCGTTGGTGCGTTTGGTTTCGTCATCGGCCCCCGGTTTCAGGCCGACTTTTTTTGACTCCAGGGGATTCCGGTGTGGTGGCCGACGGCGCCGAGCACATGGGGCCGGTTGCCCTGGTCATCGATGGCGCCCCGGATGGTCTTGCCGTCGACGGCAATGGCGGTGTCCTTTGGGCCATGGACCTGGTGCCACGCCCGCAGGGCGGCATCGAACTGGTCCGGGTCGATGCGGATGAGGACGCTGCGGATGGCGGACAGGCTGGGCACCTGGTGTCCGCTCCTGGAACGGCGTACGCGGAAACGTTCCAGGACCCTGGGGCTGAGGTCGTCGATCCATTCGCTCATGGCCTTGTAGCCGCGCATGCCGCAGAGCGTGGCCGCTGCTGCCAATGCCAGCATGGTGGACAGGGCGTGGCGGCGGCCCTGGCGGCGTCGGGGATCGTCGATGTCGCGGAAGAAGTCGGGCAGGGATCGCATCTGTTCGGCGGTGAGAGTCATCCTGGGTACTCCATGTTGCAGTGTGGTGTCGAGGCAGGGGTCCCGGAGGCGGGCGCGGGCGGTGCGCGACAGGGGATGGACGAAGACGAGCTTGGGATTTGCGTGTTCGCTGTAGCCCGGGCCCTCGCGGCCGAAGCCCCGGGTATGCCCGACCTCGATCCAGTTGGCGGCGCGGTAGACGGTGCCGTGGAAGCGGGCGGGGTCGACGAAGGTCTCCACCAGCAGGAGGCCGTGACCGAAGCGGAGCGGCCAGTCGCGGGCGAGGCGGCGGGTGCACAGGGAAAGCACGCGCGAGCCGAGGTTGCGCGGTGCGCCGGGCAGGATCAGGAAGCGCGAGTTGTTGGTGATCAGGTGCAGGCGGCCGAACCGGATGCCGTACTCCCAGCCGATCCACCGGTCCCGGGCGCCGCATTTCAGCGCCGATGCCGAGAACATGGCCAGTGCCAGCCAGCGCCCCCGGTGATGGGCCACATAGCGCAGCGTCTCGCCCCGCGCCGGCACCGCGCCGAGATAGTGATGCGCCTGCATCAGATCCCGGAACCGGGATTCATCTCTCGCCGGTATGATGTCTACCGACACCTCTGAAAGGTCCACCTTGCGTATGTCCGTCTGATGGTCTTGTGACGGGATTTATACCAGTACCCGGGGGAAAAGTCCAGTGTTTGGGGTAAGTCCTTTGACCGGAAGAAAAAACTCTGCAGAAAAGAATTACCCTGTCCATGGCCCGCCGTGAACTGGAAAGGCCATGTTATACAAGGCGTTGGCTGGGTCTGTGGGCATGCGCCTGTTCAACGTGGGCGAGAGCGATGGTCGGGGACAGGAGTTGACGTGTCACGAGCTGCTCGGAGAACTTCGCTTCGCCCAAAAGCGGAATCCCCGGAATCCACACTATTTTCCAGTGATTCGAACACAATTTTCTCATGATAACTTTGCTATAAATCCGGCTAATGGTCATATAAGTACCCTGTAGCTCGGTGGTTCCTTCTCATGACACCGAGCCATTGATAACACCCGGACTTCGGTCCGGGCATTTTTTGTGCTGAGCATGGATGACAGATTGGAAGTGAGGTTCTCTATCCAGCCCTGTGGCGGCGAATGGACAGTGAAGCGAAAGGACGCGTCGCGACGCATCGTCTGAAGTAAGCGTGTAACAAAGCTGCGATTCGATGAACAGGCACAGGATACGAGGCCTGCCCGGCAGGACGAGCGGGCATATGGCCGCGAAGTTCACGGCCATGAAGGGCCAGGGCGTTAGATTCGGTGGTTGTGCAGCGAAGGCGGCCAGTCTTGCCTCGGGAGGTCTGTGTCGTGTCCGGGAACCCCGGACTGATCGGGTGGTAAGGTTTGTGATCGCGGCATGGATGCCGACGGAGGGCATAGTAACCGGATATCCGGCGAAGGCTCGAACGGCGGAGAGGGTCATCAGGGCGGCAGGCTCGTGAGTGCAGAGCGGCGGAATATCCATCTGGAGTTGGCTTTGGGACCGGTGGCGATGGTTGAAGCCCGGAGCGACGGTGGCCAAGGGAGCGGAGTACGCATGGCGCGTACCGACACCGAACGCCTTCTTTCATTGCCAGTTCGGGTTCGTCTCTTGAAAAGCCTCGGGTCGCTAAATCCGTCAACCGCCGTGTACGGATCCGTATTCGTATACGGTGGTGTAGGGGGGCGGAAAGAATAGGGCCAGGAAGTATGGGACCGGTAATTAAGGAGCCGGTAAGTATGGAGCTGGAAAAAACCAGATTCGCACTTGCCGGAGGGGGGAATGATGTCTCTGCGGGACATGCCAATATCCAACAGACCCCGGAATCCGATGGAGGATGGGATCTATGACCCCTTGGTTGGCCCAGCCCTGGTTTCAGCCGGACGGTTCCAGTGAGGAGGTGATGCGCGGGCTCCGCCGCATGGCATGGGACCTTGGCGTGGATCATTTCTTCTTCGTCATGCCGCGGGGGGCTGATGGCCTGCCCCGGAACGGGGACGAGCCGGTTTCCCTGTCGAATCTTCCCCGCCGGTGGCGGGACCGGTACGCGGAACGGGAGTACCACCGGCTTGACCCGGTACTCCAGCTGGCGTCGCGGAAGGTCCGGCCCTTCTACTGGTGGTGGGAGGAATTTCCGCGCTCCCTGCCGAAGGCGCAGCGCCGGGTGCTGGTGGAAGCCGGACAATACGGCCTTCTCAACGGCCTGGCGATCCCGGTGCGTGGGACGCACGGCTCGTTCGGCGTGCTCGGCCTCGTGGATGCCGACGCCGCGCGGCTGCGCTCGGCGACCCTGAATGAGCACGGGCGTCTCTGGGCGGTGGCGCTGGACGTGCACGACTTCCTGCTCGGGCAAGCTACAGGCCCGAATCCGGTCCCGAATCTCAGTGAGCGGGAGCGGGTGTGTCTTGCGCTGACCCTGGAGGGTTATGAAGCGTCCCGGGTATCCGCCGAAATTGGCTTGTCGAAATTTTCGGTGAATAAGTACGTGTCCAGCGCGCAGCGCAAGCTGGGTTGTGGGAACAAGTTCGAGGCGGCGATGCAGGCCATGCGCCTGGGATTGTTGTGAGGACGGCCCCGGGAAGTTCCCGGGACAATCCGGGAACGTGGTCCTTCCGGATTGCCACCGCTTTCAATGTTGCAGGGGCAAAGTCCGACCCATGCGGCGCAATAGTGAAGCAAGGAGCCCGGATTGTCGGGGCCGAATTCGATCAGCATGGCTGGTCCAGAGTTGTTACAGGCATTTTGCCGACTGTGATCTTCATCAGGCAACGTCCAATGAACGTGCCTGATATACAGCAAACGAAAACATGATAAAGGAGACTATGGAAAACGAACCTGAAAGTCGATTTGTTACCGGGCGTGATATAAATTTCTTGAAGGCCAGAGGTGTGACGTGTGCCCGGCGCCTGGCCGGCGCGCAACGGACGGCCCCACCAGCTTCGTCAGACCCCTCCCGGTTTGACAGGCGCCCCAGGCGCTCGCGCAGCCGTTTTCCCGGTTTCTCCCGTCTCCTCACCGCTCTTGCGGCACTGGCCGGTGCGCTCACCCTGTTTGCCGCCGCACCGGAGCCGGCGCAGGCGCAATTCGTCCCGCCGCCGGACACCCCGCAAAACGTGAAAGTGACAGTGGGAAACGCAAAACTGACGCTGACATGGCAGGCGCCGTCGTCCTGGGGCAGCGGATCGGCGATCGGCTACCAGGTCGACTGGTTTTCCGGTCCTGCAGCTCCGGCTCATACATCGGCCGAATGGCAAAGGGTCGTCTATAACCAGCAGTTCGAGGCCTCTGCCACCGAGACCAGCTTCACCTTTTCCGGCAACGTTTACTCCCGCGTCCACGATGGCACGAATTGGGAGCGCGGTCATCACTCGGTCGCCAACGGGAACCAGTATCACCTGCGGTTGCGGGCGGCCAGCACGAAACCCGGTGACAACACGGATATTTTGGTAAGCGACTGGGTGACGGTCAGCGGCACGCCGCAGGGGACGCAGCAGACCTGGTCCACGAACGCGAACCTGAGCGCACTCACGGTGGGCAGCGCCACGAGTTCGGGCGACCAATACACGGATTTCAGCATCGGGACCTTCGGGGCGACGGTGGCGAGCTACACGGCGTCGGTGGCGAACGACCAGACGCATGTGAAGGTGACGCCGACGGTTGCGGACACCGGCGCCACGGTGGGGGTGCGCAAGGGGACGTCGGGGAATTTCGATTCGGTGACGAGCGGCCAGGCGAGCGGCGCCATCGCGCTCGACGTGGGGGCGAACACGCTCGTGGTGCGGGTGACGGCCGAGGACGGGTCGACCAAGGACTACACGGTCACGGTGACGCGGCGGCAGGCGCAGCAGACCTGGTCCACGAACGCGAACCTGAGCGCGCTCACGACGGGCAGCGCCACGAGTTCGGGCGGCCAATACACGGATTTCAGCATCGGGACCTTCGGGGCGACGGTGACGAGCTACACGGCGTCGGTGGCGAACGACCAGACGCATGTGAAGGTGACGCCGACGGTTGCGGACACCGGCGCCACGGTGGGGGTGCGCAAGGGGACGTCGGGGAATTTCGATTCGGTGACGAGCGGCCAGGCGAGCGCGGCGATCGCGCTCGACGTGGGGGCGAACACGCTCGTGGTGCGGGTGACGGCCGAGGACGGGTCGACCAAGGACTACACGGTCACGGTGACGCGGCGGCAGGCGCAGCAGGCTCGGTCCACGAACGCAAACCTGAGCGCGCTCACGGCGAGCACGTCCACGAGTTCCGGAGGCACGTTCAACGGGTTGACGCTGACGCCGTCGAGCTTCTCGGCTTCGAGGACGAGCTACACGGCATCGGTTTCGAACACGCAGACATATTTGAAGCTGACGCCGACGGTTGCGGACACGGGCAAGGCTACCGTGACCGTGCAGGGCACTTCGGTGACAAGCGGCACGGAGAGCGGAGAGATCCTGCTCAGCGTTGGGTCGAACACGCTCACGGTTCGGGTGATGGCCGAGGACGGGTCGACGGTGAAGGACTACACGGTCACCGTCACGCGGAGAGCGGCGCAGCAGGCCCGGTCCACGAACGCAAACCTGAGCGCGCTCACGGCGAGCACGTCCACGAGTTCCGGAGGCACGTTCAACGGGTTGACGCTGACGCCGTCGAGCTTCTCGGCTTCGAGGACGAGCTACACGGCGTCGGTTTCGAACACGCAGACATATTTGAAGCTGACGCCGACGGTTGCGGACACGGGCAAGGCGACGGTTGGGGTGCGCAAGGGGAGCGGGGGCAGTTTCATGCCGGTAACGAGCGGCAGCGCGAGCGGAGCGTTCGCGCTGGACGTGGGCGCGAACCCGATCACGGTGCGGGTGACGGCCGAGGACGGGTCGACGACGAAGGACTACTCTGTCGCCGTCACGCGGCAGGCGCAGCAGGGCCCCGCCCCCACGGTGATGCTGTCGGCCGCGCCGAACCCGGTAGACGAAGGTTCCTCGGTGACGGTGACTGCGACGTTGTCCGCGGCCCTTTCGAGCCAGGTGACGATACCGCTGACGATCGCCGACGATACGGCCGAGCCCGAGGATCACGGGACGCTGACGGGCATCGCGATTGCCTCCGGCGCGACCAGCGGCACGGGGACGATCACCACGGCGCAGGACGCCGACACCGAGGACGAGACCTTCACGGTGGCGCTGGACGCGGCGAACCTGCCGGCGGGGCTGCGTGCGGGCGTTCCGGCCTCGGTGGAGGTGACGATCCGCGAGGGCGAGGTTCCTGCGGACACGTCCACGAACGGCGTTGCGCCGGATCCACGACGCGGGGCGGTTCAGGACGCGGTGAAGCGTGCGCTGGCGGCGTCGGCCAGGCGTGCGATGTCGAGCGCGCTGGAGAACATCGGTGCGCGGTTCGGCGACATTGGCGCGAGCGGGCTATCGCTGGCGGGCCGGTGGGTGCCTCTGGAGGGCGGCGCCGCGAAGGCGGCCCTGTATGGAGGCGGCGGGTCCGGGTTCTGCGCGGCAGCGGGGTCCCCCGGCTGCGCGGCGGGATGGAGCCGTTCGATGACGGCGGGCGAGCTGTTGGGGGCGAGCGCGTTCTCGCTGCACCTGGGCGCGTCGGAGGGTGCGGAAAACGCGAATGGCGCCGTTCCGCCGGGGCCGCTGTGGTCGGTGTGGGGCCGCGGGGATCTCGGGACCTTCGAGGGCCGTGGGGACCCCGGCCTTGGCTACGACGGGAAGCTGCGCACGGGCTGGGTCGGGTTTGACGCGCGGGCCGGGACCTGGGTGGCGGGCCTGGCGGTGAGCCACGGGGCGGGGGAGGCGGACTATGCATTCGCCGATGACGGCCTGCCGGGGGGTCGCCTGGAGACGGAGCTGACGTCGTTCTATCCCTACGGGCGGTGGACGCTGGGCGACGGCCTGGAGTTGCGCACGGTGGCGGGCGCGGGCTGGGGCGAGGCGGAGCACGGGCCGGCGGGCGCGGCGCGGGAGTCCGGGGACCTGACGATGCGGATGGCGTCGCTGGGGGTCAGGCGTGCGCTTGCGGATGTCGGCGGGATGGAGATCGCGCTGCGCGCGGACGGGAGCGTGACGCGGATCGGGACCGACGGCGGTCCGGACGCGATCCACGGCCTGACGGCGGACGGCTGGCGGCTGCGCGCGGGCGTGGAGGCGTCGCGGCGCCTTGCGCTGAGGGGCGGGCGGATCCTGGAGCCGTTCCTGGAGGCGGCGGTCCGGCGTGACGGCGGCGACGGTCTTGAGGGCAGCGGGGTGGAGCTTGCCGGCGGGGTGCGCTATGTGGCGCCGGGTGTGTCGGTGGAGGCGCGCGGGCGCTGGCTTGCGGCGCACAGCGAAGACGGGGCGGAGGAGACGGGGGTGAGCGTGACGGCCCGGGCCGGTCCGGGTTCGGACGGGCGGGGGCTGTTCGTGGCGCTGAGTCCGCGCTGGGGCGCGGGGACGGGCGGCGCCGTGGCGCTGTGGGGCGCCGGGCTGCCGCGGCCGTCGGGTTCGGGCGGCGGGGGCGTCCTGGACGCGCGGGTGGGCTACGGGATCGCGTTGCGCGACGGGGCGGGTCTGCTGACGCCGTTCGCGGAGGCGGGTCTCGGGGACGGCGAGAGCCGTCGCCTGCGTCTCGGGACGGGGTTCGAGAGGCGGCGCACGGGCCTTCGGCTGGAGGTTGCGGGCGAGCGCCGCGAGGACGCGTCGGCGGAGCCGGAGCATGCGCTCCGGCTGGACCTGGGGCTGCGGTTCTGAGGAGGTCGAGATGGAGATGACGATGAAGATGACGATGAAGATGACGATGAAGATGAAAATGACGGCGGTCCCGGACGGGTTCCTGAAAGCGGTTTGGGTTGGGTGGATGCTGGCGCTGCTGTCGGCCTGCGGCGGAGGCGGGGGAGGCGGCACGCCGCCGCCCGTCGTCCCGGGCGATCCGCCGCCCGGCGACCCCCCTGCGCCGGTCGCCGCGGCGCCGCTGGCGACGGGGCTGTATTTCGATTACACGCTCGAGCGGGGCGGCGGGGAGCCGATCGAAGAGGCCGGGTCGGTGGGTCTCGGCTGTCCCGGCGCGGGCTGCCCGGCGGAGGACCTGCGGGAACTCGCGGGCCGGGAGGGCACGGGCATGCGGGGCGGGTTCGCGACGGCGGCCGGCACGACCGGCGGGCCGCCGCTGACGCGGGCCTTCGCCGGTGCGTCGGCGACGGTCTCCGATGCGGTGTTCAGGCGCTACGGTTTCTGGGGCGAACACGGCTACGCGGCGGTGGAGATCGGCGCGGGAGACCTGTCGGCCACGGCCGAAGGGCGGACGTGGAGCGGCACGTTCGAGGCAGCGCACGCCTGGACGGCGGGCGAGGCGTCGGGAACGAACCCGGCGGGCACGGGGGGCGCGGTGTGGCGCGGCATTGCCGAGGCGGCGGAGACCGGCACGTTCGAACGCCTCGGGGGCACCGCGGAACTCGGCATCGCGGACCTGTCGCGGCCCCTGGTGGACGTCGACATCGATCTCGACGACGGCGGCGACGGCGTGGCGCTGCGGTGGGAAGGCATCGAGCCCGCGGCCGGGGCCTTCGGTTCCGGCGCCGCGGGCACGGATCGCATCGACGGCCGGTTCCACGGTCCGGGCCACGAGGAGGCCTTCGGCACCTTCGACACCGGGGCGTATGTCGGCGCCTTCGGCGCGAAGCGGGTACCGTAGCAGAACCGGGCTGTGGATCTGAAGTGGCTGCGGCCATTGTATGGGTTTTCTCCAGCGAATGGGGGGAGCAATCGTGCCGGAAGTCCTGGACGTCCGTCGTCCGTCACGGCAGACTGGGTGACGGGATATCGGAACCGACTCCGGCGGCGACCTCGACCGGGGATGGCCGGCGTCATGCCGGTGTTGCGGACCGCATTATCCGGGCGAGGGAGTAAGAGCATGAGAAACGTGGCAGTCCCGTCGCTCGCAGCATTCGTCCTGCTGGTGAGTTCGTCGGTTTGTGCGGACGACCGGAACACCGCAATCGAGGTGACGGACCGTCCCACGCTGAGGGAATTTGTCGAAGGCGCGAAAGACTATCTGGAAGGTGTCACGACGCTCTCGGAGACGGCGCGGCTGCGCGGTATCTTTCGAACCGAGATCACGTGATGCCAAATAATGCAGCGGACCAAATAATGCAGCGGACGGATCCTGAAACCCCGAAAGACAAGGCGATCCGGAATTTGTCCGCTGCATAATTTTCTGAACGGCCCTGGTTTGGGATAGTCGTGTTTCCACTTGATTTGGAGAAACGACCATGTTCGAGAATCTATTCGTTCGTCCCGAAACCCTGAAACGTTACCGCGCCGCCCCCCTTCTTGAGGAACGGCTGGGTTACCTCCGTCATTACGCGGAAACGGGAGCCCGTCCGGACACACTGCGCCATATCGCCGGTGAGCAGATCACCCTGGTTCGCCTGCTGGACCTGCGTCAGGGAGATCAGGTGACCGCAGCCAAGGTCGGGGATGCGGTTGACCGGTCAGGGCTGGAGCCCGCCAGGCGTCAGAGCCTGCTCTGCCGCGCAATGCGATGGCTGCGTTTCGCCGACATGCTGGAGGAGGAGGAAGCCCAGGAGGTGCCAGGGCATGCGCACACGGAGGAAGTCGCGACCTACGAGGCGTGGATGCGCAATGAGCGCGGATGGTCGGCAAAGACGATCGAGAAGTACCTCTTTACGGTCAACCGGTTTTTCGACAGGCTGGATGAGCGCGGAGGCGGCCTGGCTTCGGTCGGGTTCGAAGACATCGACCGGGAGATCGCCTGCTGGCACGCCCGGGGCTGCCGCCGGGTGACGGTTCGTTCATACGCCAATGCACTCCGTCGATTCTTCCGGTTCGCGGAAAGCCGGGGCTGGTGCCCACAGGGACTGTCCGACGGGATCATGCCGCCGTGCTTCCGTCCCGACGAGAAGATCCCGAAGGGGCTGAAGCGGGAAGAGGTGGTGCGGCTGCTGGCCTCCACCGAGGGCGACCGGCCGGCAGACGTCCGGGACCGCTCCATCCTGATGCTGCTGGTGGCCTATGGCCTGTGTGCCGGTGAGGTCGCCGGCCTGCGGCTCGACAATTTCGACTGGAAAAACGAGACGCTCGACGTCCGCTGTCCGAAGGTCGGACGGACACACCGCTATCCGCTGTCGCGCGGCGTCGGGCAGGCGGTCCTGCGTTATCTGCGGGAGGTTCGGCCCCCGCGCCCGGAGCGAACGGTATACTTCACATTGCAGGCGCCGATCCGTCCGCTGTGCACCAGAGCCGTATCACATCTCGTGAGAAAGCGCCTCCAACGGCTTGGCATCACCGGCAAACCCTGCGGCCCGCATGCACTGCGCCATGGCGCGGCACAGCACCTGCTCGACCACGGCCTGTCGTTGAAGGAGGTCGGCGATTATCTCGGCCACCGCAGCACTTCGGCGACGTTGGTTTATGCCAAGGTACAGCTCAGCGCCCTGCGCGAGGTCGCCGACATCGACCTGGAGGGCCTGGCATGATTCTCCGGAAAGCAATCGACGAGTATGTCGCCTGGCGCCGGCATCATGGCGCGAAGTTCCATACCCAGGCAGGGCGACTGAACTGGTTCGCCAAACATGCCGGCAAGGACATCCATTGTGACGCCGTCGACAGCGCCGACGTGCTCCGCTTTCTTGCAGGCCGGGGCTCGCTCACCAGGACCCGGGATGGAAAGTACAGCACCCTGGCCGGATTCTACCGGTACGCCATCAGCCGCGGCCATGCCACACGGTCGCCGTTGCCCCCGCGGGACAGCGAGCCGAGGCCGCCGAAACCGGCATTGCCATACGTCTACTCGCGCGAGGAACTGCTGCGCCTGTTCGGCGCCATCGAACGTATCTGTGAACACGCACGCAAGCTCGATGCCGCCACCATGCGGGCACTGCTTCTGGTTCTCTATGGCGCGGGCCTGCGGTTTCGCGAGGCGCAGGCGCTGACGCTTGACGATGTCAACCTGCCGAACGCGGTGCTGACCATACGCGACTCCAAGTTCTACAAATCCCGCCTCGTCCCGATCGGGCCGCAGCTCGTCGATGCCCTCGGGACCTATGCCGTCAGGCGGGCGGAACGTCCCTTGCCGCATGGCAGGGCCTCGACCTTCCTTGCCTACCCCGATGGCATGCCGGTGCAATGGCATGCCGCCAGACTCGCGTTCACCAAAATTCTCCGGGAGGCCGGAATCCATCACGACAGGGGCAGCGGCCGGCAGACGCCGCGCATGCATGCGCTGCGACACGCCGCAGCCGTCCACCGCCTGATAGACTGGTACCGTCAGGGCGCCGACGTGCAGCGGTTGCTGCCGGCGCTCTCCACCTGGCTCGGCCATGTCGATCTCCACCGCACCCAGGTGTACCTGGCGATGACGCCGGATCTGTTGTACGAGGCCTCGATCCGCTTCGACCGCCATGTCAACGGAGGCCGCGATGAGTAGATCCGCCACATTCGGCCACTGGCTCAGGCGTTTCCTGGCCGAGCATGTCGTCACCGAGCGCAGCCTCGCCCGCAACACGCAACTGGGCTACCGGGACACCTTCAAACTCCTGCTGCCCTTCGTCGCGATGAAGGCCCGGAAACCCGTCGATCGTCTCGTGTTGGACGATCTCACCGCCAGGCGCGTGCTGCAGTTCCTCGACCATCTCGAGCAAGACCGCGGCTGCACCCCCCAGACCCGCAACCAGCGCCTGACGGCCATACGCGCGTTTACCAGGTACGTCGCAAGCCGCGACCCGGCGCGGGTGGAATGGAGCGGCCATATCCGCGCGATCACGCAGAAAAAGGCAACGCCGAAACCCATCGAATGGCTTGACAGGGAAGAAATGGCGGCGCTGCTGGAGGTGCCCGACCGGCGTACGCCGAGAGGCAGGATGGAATACGCGCTGCTCCTGTTCCTGTTCAACTCCGGCGCCCGCGTGTCGGAAGCCGCGGCACTGGTGGTGAAGGACCTGCAGGTCGAATGTCGCGACGGGCGGCATGCGCTCGTTTCCATCTGCGGGAAGGGCGGGAAGCACCGCCAGTGCCCGCTCTGGCCCAGGACCGGGCGGTCTCCCGATGATGCCGTCTTCATCAGCCGGCAGAACAGGCCGTATACCCGATCCGGAATCTCCCGGCTGGTCGAGCGCTGCGCCGGGAAGGTGCCGGCATTGTCAGGCAGAAAGGTAACTCCGCATTCGATTCGACACTATATCGACCACCTGACTATGTCGGGCACCACAGAGCCAAGCACGTATGTGGTCCACAATGAAAGGCTTGTTGGAAATGACTTGCCGTGAGTACCCGACATAGTCCTGCCGGCCTACAGGCTCTCGAGGAAGCCGAGCAACCGGTCACCGGGCTGATACCGGACGGGCTTGCCGGCGTGTGGTGAGGTTCTGGCCAGTGCCTGCTCCTTGATTGCCAGTGTTGCCTCCAGATAGATCTGCGTGGTCTCGACCGACTCATGCCCGAGCCACAACGCGATCACCGCACGGTCGACGCCGGCCTGGAGAAGGTCCATGGCCGCCGTGTGTAAGCGGCCATTCTGGGGCGTCTTTCCCCTTGTCCCCGTCCCTGGATACTCTTGACCGGGTTTTCCCGGGCAAGCACCAGGACATCCACATTCAGGGCGAGGTGTAAGGCCGACGGCGAATTGAAGCCGCGGACGGCAGGTCAGTGCAGGGTGCTCCCGACCCTGTCCAGGTCGCCCTTCAGCGGATCGTCCCCGAACTTCTCCTTCCAGACCCGGGGCGTCAGGTCGATCACGTCCTTCGCCGGGTGCCGCCCGATCCGCTGCAGCACGTCCACCAGGTACACATGGGGGTCGATTCCCTGCATCCTGCAGGTCACCAACAGGCTCTGGATCACGGCTACCCGATGCGCTCCCACCTCCGTCCAGCAAAACATCCAGTTCTTCCGGCCCACGGCAATCGGCCGCACCGCCCTCTCGACGTGGTTCGTGTCCAGCGGTACGTCCGGATCCGCCAGAAACACCTGCAGGGGGCCCTTACGGGCCATCGCATACTTCAGCGCCTTCGACAGCGGATTCGACGGCAGCAGGTCGTGGCGGCGGCACTGTCGATCACACCAATCCCAGAACGCCCCGGCCACCGGCAGACTGTGGCGGGTCCGGTACGCCAGCTTCGCCTCCCCGGACAACGCCTTCTTCCGGATCCATTTCTCGTGGGCGTACAGAAGCCCGATCAGGGCCAGGGCATGATCCGCCGCCTCCGGCTCCGCATCCAGCGCCGCCTCGAACTTCCTCCGGGCATGACTCCAGCAACACGCATGGGTCACCGCGGCCATCATCTCCGCAAACCGGGTATAGCCGTCGAACCCGTCCGTCAGCAACGTCCCCGTGAAGTCGTCTCCCAGGATCTCCCGCACATGGCGGTGCGCCCGGGACTCCGTATACTTGAACACCATCTCGTCCCTGTCGCCGTACACCGGCCACAACTGGCCCCGGCGCATCTTCCCCTTCGCTTGCCGCCCGGCCCTGATCGGGGTCTCGTCCATCCCCACCACGGCGCTTTCCAGCACGCTCCGGTACTGCGCCTCCCGGATCGGCTCGAGCAGGTCGATTGCCCTGCCCACCAGCACCGACAGCGTGCTCCGGGACAACTGCACCCCGCAGTCCGCCATCCGCTGGTGCTGGCGATGCAGCGGAAGGTGGTACACGAACTTGTCCACCAGCATCCCCGCCAGCAGGCTCACGTCCGCGATGCTCCGGTCCAGCACGTTCGCCGGCGCCGGCGCCGTGTGCAGCTTCGCCTTCCCGACGGCGTCCTTCTCTCGGATCACCGGGCGGACGTACTTCAGGATCACGTAGCTTCCGGGACGCTGCGCCAGACGGTGGGTCACCTTCTCCCCGACCACCTCACGCCGGTCCTCCGGAATCCCATCGGCTTCCGGCGGCATCAGGACGATGGTTTCCACCGGAACCGTCTCGTCGAACCGGAGCCCCGATTCGTTGACGGCCCCCTCCCTGTTCTTGGGACCCCGCTTGCGGCGCTCGTAGCTGATCTTCTCCATGGCCGGCGGGGGCGCGGCGTCCGGCTTCAGGCCGAGGGACGCCAACAGGTCCGCCTGGTCCGGCGGCGGGTCCGGCAGATGCCGCTTCTCGGACTTGTCCCCGAACAGCTGGCGGTTGAACCAGGCCACCTGCCGCCTCAGCTCCGTCAGCTCCTCCTTCAGGGTCAGAATCTCCGCCCGAAGCGCGGCGTTGATATCGGATTCAGGGACTGCGGAAGCGGCCTGCAACATGGCGCTGGATTATAACATCAGCGCCCCTTTCCGTGGCCGTCCGGGGCTCCGCGGAATGCCGGTATCGCTTGTGCCGGCGGATGTTTCCCACCGAGATCCCCTCCAGGATCAGCTTCAGGCCGGTCCAGTCCAGGGACAACTTGTCGTCGGCGCCCCCGCGGTAATGGAACCGGCCCCGCTCCAGGCGCTTCGACCAGATGCAGTATCCGCCCCGGTCGAAGTACAGGACCTTCATCATGCTCCGGCGGCGGTTGATGAAGACGAACAGGTGCCCGCTGGCCGGATCCTCCTTCAGCACGTTCCGGACCAGCGCCGACAGGCCGTCGAAGGACTTCCTCATGTCCGTGGGCCGGGCGTACAGCCAAACCCGCACACGGTCTTCCGGAAAGAACATCCCCGCTACCTCAGGCGAAGGACCATGCCTCCTCCAAGGTCCAGCTCCACGCGCCACTCGCCGTCACCGGCAGCGGCCGGTGTCGGCGCCGGCGCCGCCTTCGGAGACACCGCGGGCAATTCCATAAATTCAACCAGCGGTCCGGCAGAGCCATTGCCCGCCGCGGCCTCCTCGCCACGGAACCGCTTCCGCCACTTGTAGAGCTGGGTGCTGGACAGCCGCCGCTTCCGGCAAAACTCCTTCGGCCCCTGATCCCCGGCCTCGAATTCCGTTACCAGGCGTCGCCACTGCCTGGGGGTGCGGACCACCTTCTTGCGTTGCGTCATCGTTTTGAGTCTCCGGTTTCGAAATGGAAGACGCACGATAAGACCCTGACTTCGTCAGTGGAACAACGCCTCAGAATGGCCGGTTACCGCCGTGTGACGCAGGCGGTGGACGGTGACCCGTTCATGCTCAAGCGAGGGGCATTTCCGGGAAGCCGCGATGCGGTGCTTGTTCAGCAGGTACTGCACCCCATGCACGGTCAGCCGTTCGCCTCTGGCGTTTGGAAACAGCACCCCGTGGACACCCCGCGGCCGCTCGCGCAGCCACGCCTTCAGCGTGGCCCGGGTAGGCTTGGCCAGCGGCGTACAGCGTTCCTTGCGGCCCTTCCCGACAACACGCAGATGCGCGCCGCCACCCGAGACGAAGTCATCCTGCTGGAGTCCGGTCATCTCGGAGAGCCGCAGCCCCGTTTGCACGGCGGTGAGAATAAAGGCGTGGTCGCGCCGTCCCGACCAGGTGCTCCGGTCCGGCGCCGCAAGCAGCGCGTCGACCTCCGGCCGGCCGAGGAAGCCAACCAGCTTGCGGGTGTATCGCTTGCTTGGGATGGCGAGCACTCTCTGGATCTGCGCTGCGTGGGTCGGCAACTCGAACGCCGCGTAGCGAAAGAAGGAGTGGATCGCCGTCAGCCGCAGATTACGGGTCCGGACACTGACGCCCCGCCGGGACTCGAGTTCCTCCAGGAAGGAGAAGATCAACGGCGCGTCGATCTGCTCGAAGGCGAGGTTCGAGGGAGGCCGGCCGAGGCGTTGCTGCGCGAACTTGAGGAACTGCCGGAAGGTGTCGCTATAGGAGTCGATGGTATGCTGGCTCGCTTGGCGTTGCTGTATCAGCCGCTCGGTGAAGTAGCGCTCCAGCAGGGGAGCGAGGTTGGTGATACGGGTCATGGCTGCACCTCCCAGCGGCTTTCCAGGCGGCGCATGGCCTCGCCCATCAGTTCCGGCGAGCCCTCCAGATACCAAGCATAATGCCGACGAATCAGTAATGCCAAGCGGGGCGTGACAGAGCCTTGATTCAACTGGATTCAGGACCGTTTTCACTCGGCATTACTGTTGACCTTATTTACCGTTCAGCAACTCCATCAGACTGTCGCGGACGCCGGGGAAGTTCCCTGGTCTGATCGACGGCGGCACGGTGGCCTTGAGGATGTCCAGTTTCTCGGCCGGGCTCGCATGGAGGTACATTTCTGTGCTCGCGAGGGTTGCATGACCCAGCCAGAGCGAGACCTTTCGGATGTCCCCGGTAGCATGCAGGACCGCCATGGCCGAGGAATGACGCCTACCTCTTGCAAGAGGTAGTCGTCATTCGACGGCCTGCAGTCTGCTTCAGGCGGAGGTCGACCTCAACACGATCAGGGCCTGGCTCGGCCATGCGAAACTGGACACCACCAACATCTACGCTGAAATCGACATTGAGCGGAAGGCGAAGGCGATGGGACTGTGCGACGCATCGGAACCCGGGCCAACCCGGCCGTGGAAGGAGAACAGGGGGCTGATGGCCTTCCTCGAAACACTGTGATTGCAGAAAATTATGCAGCGGACAAATTCCGGATCGCCTTGTCTTTCGGGGCTTCAGGATCCGTCCGCTGCATTTTTTGGTCCGCTGCATTATTTTCCATGACGCATTGCACATCTGCCAAAGTCGGTGTCCCCACTCGGCCAGTATTGGCGGCGCCGCCGGTCCTGCCGACCATCGGCTGGATTGCTGCCGCCGGGTTTTCCACCCGGAAACCTCACTATTCGGGCCAAAACAAACACAACTAACTCATAATCATTCGGTTATGGTCCGGTCCCGCCGCCATGGGTTGCGGGAACGGCGCCGCTGAAGTTCCCGTGCCGCGCGGCCCGGGTTCAATAGAATGAAGTGCTGATGCAGATGCCCGCAACGATGCCTGCAACCTCCACACCGGGAGAAACCGAAATGACGGATCCAATGCCAGAAGAACGCGCCCGGGAACCGGGCTCCATGGCCGCGAGCCACCCGGCCCTGGCGGTGGTTTCCGCTGTCCCGGAAGACGGGAAGAATGAATCCGCGGGAAGTTTCGGGAGAAACTGCAGGAAAGAGTTGACAGCGCGGTCGGGGCCGATAAAATGCCTTGCCAGCGGCCAGCGGCCAGCGGCCAGCGGCCAGCGGCCAGCGGCCAGCGGCCAGCGGCCAGCGGCCAGCGGCCAGCGGCCAGCGGCCAGCGGCCAGCGGCCAGCGGCCAGCGGCATGACGTGTGCCCGGGGCCCGGCGCCCGGCTGGCGTATCCCATCCCATCCGGCATCATCGGCCTCGGCAGGTTCCCCGCGGCCTGACCCCCATCCCGGGCGCGCCCGCGTCCGCCGCTTCCCGCTGATCCTCCCCGTCCTGGCGCTGCTGGCCGGGACGCTCTCCCTGTTCGCGCCGGTGGAGGCGCAGGCCACTCCGGGCATCCCGGGGAACGTCCAGGTGACCGCGGGGGATGCGGCGCTGACGCTGACCTGGCAGGCGCCGTCGACCTGGGGCAGCACATCGGCGCGGGGCTACGAGATTGACTGGTACGCCGGCGCCACCGCCCCGGACAGCGATTCGCACGATTGGAAACAGGCGAATTCCGTTGGTTCTCCGATTTCGGCCAGCGCGACCAGCTATACGTTTACCGGCGCCTATGGCAGCCATACGGTAGCCAACGGCACCAAATACTGGTTGCGGATCAGGGCGACGAGCGTCCATCCCACGGATAGCGACGACTACCTGGCCGGACATTACGCGACGCCTGTGAGCGGCACGCCGCAGGCGCAGACCGCGCCCGCGGCGCCCACGAGCCTGACCGTCACCGCGGGCGACACCCGGCTGTCCCTGAGCTGGACCGCGCCTTCGGGCACGCTGACGGGCTACGACGTGCACTACACCTCGGCGGCCGCGACCGGCAGCAATTCGGTCGCGAACGACGCGGCTGTGCAGACCGGCGCTGCGTCGGCGGGCTGGGTGGCGGTCTCGCGCGGCACCGAGACCTCGCCCCCGACGGCTTCGCAGACGATTTCGTCGCTGACCAACGGCACCGCCTACCGGGTGCGGGTGCGGGCGAAGAACGCCGCCGGCGGCGGCGCCTGGGTGTTCGGCACGGGTACGCCGAAGACCCCCACCATGGAGTTCGAACTGGACACCTTTCTGGTGGTGGAGAGCGACACGGACCCCGAGGCCGCCAAGGTGCTGATCAGCCCGGCCCCGGCGGAGCAGACGACGGTGCAGATCCGGGTGCGCTCGTACGGCAACGCGTCGCCGGCGGACTTCACCCTGACCACGACGACGCTCACCTTCGCCGCGGGCGACACGGAGAAGTCCTTCGGGGTGCTTGCGGCCGCGGACATGTTGACCGAGGGCAACGAGGTCGTCACGCTGGAACTGGTTGCGGTGGCCAGCGCCCCCTACACGCTGGGGACGCAGGACAGCATAGAGTTCGTCATCGTCGACGACTCTTTCGAGCCGGGCGAGCCGGGTCTGACGTCGCTCACAGCGGTGGAGTCGGGCGCCAACAAGCCGACGGCGACGACGCTGAGCTTCACGGTGGCATGCGCGACGGCAGACTCCGGCTTTCCGCTCACCGATTACCACGTGCATGCCGTGGCCCAGGGCGTCGCGGGGCTGGAGCGCACCTATTTTTTCCCGGAGAGCAAGTGCGGTTCCAACGGTCCGGTGACGCTGACGGGCCTGCCGCTGCGCCCGACGGCGACGACCTGGCGGGTCCGGGCGCGGGCGCGGGCCATCCGCGGACACAAAGGGGTTTGGTCGAGTACGGTCGACCTGGCGACGCTGGCCGACCCCGCGCAGCAGAATGCCGCGGCGCTGACGGCGACGTTTGCGGGCGTGCCTTCGGCGCATACGGGCAACGACCGGAGGTTCAGCTTCACGGTGAACTTCAACGTTTCGGTGGACGGCGGCCAGGCGCCGACCAGGCGGTCGTTCGAGACCTCCGAAGGCTCGGTCATGCAAGTGGTGCGGGTCTCGGGGAAGAAGTGGACGGTGCATGTCCGGCCGCATTCGTGGCGCAAGGTCGGGATAGCGCTCCGGGGCGGTCGGAGCTGCGACGACCCGCACGCGGTGTGCGCGACGGGCGGGCGGGCGCTGACGACCAGCCCGCAGGCGAGCGTCGGCGGCGCGGCGCGCATCCGGGTGAGCAGCCACTGGGCCAGGGAGGGCACGGAAAAGCCGGTCCGCTTCATCGTGAAGCTCAACCGCGCGGTGTCGCACGAAGTGCGGGTGGACTACGCGACGAAGGACGGCGTGGGCATGCTCGGGGGGAACGCGCCGGCGACGGCGGGGTCGGACTACACCGCGACCTCCGGCACGCTGGTGTTCGAGGAGGGCGAGCGGCGCAAGATGGTCGACGTCGCGGTGCTCGACGACAGCATCGACGAGGGCTCGGAGTATTTCCTGCTGGCGCTGTCGAACCCGCAGGGCGCCCATCTGCCGCACCGGCAGGTCGAGAGGGTGGGTCTCATCCGGAACGACGACGCGCTGCAGCGGGCGTGGCTCTCGCGCTTCGGCCGCACGGTGGGAAGCCACGTGACGGACGCGGTGTCCGGCAGGCTCGAGGGCGACCTTGCGCCGGGCACCCACGCGACGCTTGCGGGCCAGGCGCTGGACCTGTCGGGCGGGGAGGACGGCGATCCGCTGATGGACGTGCTGACGGGCCTTGCCCAGCGTTCCGGTTCACCGGCGCCGGACGACGGCGATCCGTTCGCGCGCCTCGGCGCCGGGGACCGCTGGAATGATTCCGGCCTTGCGGGAACAGCGGGAACAGCGGGAACAGCAGGAAACACGGGAAAAATCTCGATGACGGGCCGTGAGGTCCTGCTCGGGAGTTCGTTCCACACGGCGGGCCGGATGGACGGCTCGGGCCCCGGCCTCGCGGCCTGGGGCCGGGTGGCGCATGGCGGCTTCGACGGCGAGCGGGTGTTAGGACTCACATAATTTGAACCTGGCTGTCCCGGATTATCTGGAAGGCAAGTGGGACGGTTTGGCCTGGATTGTGCCAACTTTATTTCTGGCCCGGATTATTTCGGGATTTCTTCCCGGCAGTTTTCAGGAAGCCTGAGGAGAAGCGCGCCAGGGCCGGGAAGGCCGCGGTCCCGCCCGGGATTCAGAAGACGGTGGCCCGGAGCAGGTCGTTCCAGTCCTTGACGCCCTCGGGGCGGATTCGCACGACGCGTGGGTCCGTCCGGAGGGATTCGGCGCACCGGTCCCCGGTGGGGTCGGCGTCGTACCCGCACAGGATGGTGCGGACGCGGGGGTCATGGAGCCACGGGGGCAGTCTGGCGGTGGCCCCGGCGGTGGACAGGATGCAGTCGGGTTTGCGGGACAGGGGCAGGAGCCATGCGGACAGGGCGTCGATGGCGGACTCGACGATGAGGACGGTTCCGCCGACGGGTTCCCGGTTGTCGGGCCGCGTCGGGCAGGTGATCCGGAAGGCGCCGCGTTTCCGGCTGGAGCCCCTGGCGAGGCCCCGGAAGACGGTTTTTCCGGATCGGCTGTCGAACCCCACGAGTTCGGCGCCCACGGTGCCGCCGTCGGTGCCGCGCATGACGAACACGGCGTTCCCGCGGCGGTCGGCGGAGACGATGCCCTCCTGGCGGCAGCGCTCGACGAGGTTTTCGTCGATGGACCGATGATCCTGCAGGTACTTCCGCACGGCGGCCCAGCGATCCCCGTCGGCGGGTTCCACGGTTCCCGGGGGCGCGATCCGCTCGAGGACGTCGATGGCACGGGGGAACTGGCACCGGCAGGCGTGCATGACCAGGTCGATGGCGCCGCCGCCGCCCTGCTGGAGGAGGTGGTCGTAGAACCGGGTTCCGTCGATGCCGATGACGCTGCCGGTCTTCTTCCAGCGGGTCCGGTCGCGGGGATCCCGGCGGTAGCCGACGGCGGCGGCGACGGTGTCGAGCGGGAGGTCGCGCAGGCGGCGCAGCCGCTCCGGATGGTAGCGGTTCATGTCCCGGTGTCGTCGACGGCCTTCTGGACGTCGCTGGTGTCCACCAGGTCGCGCTTGCCGATGGCGGCGGCGCACAGGGCGAGGTGGGCGACGCGGTCGATGCGCCGGGGGACGCCGTTGGTGGCCTGTGCGATGGCCTCGACGGCCTCGTCCCGGAACAGGGGGACGGCGGCGCCGGCGAGCTTCAGGCGGTGCTCGAGGTATCCGGTGACCTCCTCGCGTTCGAGGCCGTCGAGATGGCAGCGCACGACGACGCGCTGGCTGAGGGACTCGTAGACGGCCATGGCGAGGCGCTTTCGCAGCTCGGTGTGGCCGGCGAGGAGGAGGCACAGGCGGTTGTCGGAGTCCATGCGGTAGTTGGTGAGCAGGCGGAGTTCCTCGAGCAGGCCGGCGGCGAGGAGATGGGCCTCGTCGATGACGAGGAAGGGCATCTGGCGGCCGTCCTTGACCTGGCGGGAGACTTCCTCGCGGATGGCGTGGAAGGCCTGGGCGCGCTGCTTCGTCAGGGGCAGCCCGAAGGCCTGCAGGATGGCGGTGTAGAGGTCGACGACGCTGCCGGTGGTCAGGGAGATGTACCGGTGGCGGTAGAGGCCGGGATGGAGGTTGCCTGCGATCCGGCGGCAGACGGTGGACTTGCCGCAGCCGGGCTCGCCGGTGAGCAGGCCGATGCCGCGCAGTTCCAGGAGGTGGCGGATCCGTGCGTCGGCCTCCTCCTGCCCCCTGGTCGGGAACAGTTCGTCGATCCCGATGGAGGGCTCGAAGGGGTAGCGGGTGAGTGCGAAGTGGGTCCTGTACATGTCATTCCTCCGTGTCGGATGATTCGGGATGATCGGGACCGGAACCGGCGTTCCGGAAGGACAGGCCGTCCGACGCGGGGCGGCGCCGGATGCGGGCGTTGGCGTGGATGTCGACCAGCGTGGCGATGCCGGCGCCCTTGCCCTGGTGGACCACGGCCAGGGGCCGGGACGGCGGGGCCGCGGGGTCGTACCGCAGGATCACGTACTCCCCGATCAGCCAGGCATCGACCTCGTAGACGCGGGCCTCGAAGTGCACGGTGCGGTCCTTCCTGACCTTGCGCCGCTTCTCGAGCAGGAACAGGTCGGCGAGGTCCATGCCGGGGTCCACGAGGCGAACCCCGGAGGCGCACAGGGCCCACTGCTCCAGCGGGGTCCGGCCGCCCAGGCCCTGGTGGGGATTGCGGTGGTACTCCCCCTCGATCCAGGCCTGCAGCTTGCCGTTGAGGGCATCGAGGCTCCGGAGGTCCTCCGGGACCAGCCCGGAGAGGAACTGCTGGCGAACCGTCCTGAGCCATCTCTCCATCTTTCCCTTCCCCGCCGGCTGGAAGGGCTTGGCGTGGATCAGTGCGGTCCCCAGCCGCGCGCAGACGATCTCCAGGGCCTTGGAGCGGTAATTGGCCCCGTTGTCGCAATAGAGCCTGTCCGGGATGCAACGCCTCTCGATGGCCAGGCGGAACACCGGCAGGAAGGCCGCCACGCTCTCGGAGAAGGCGAAGGCCGCATGGGGGATCACCCGGGTGGCGTCGTCCAGGAACGCGATCAGGTAGACCTTGCGGGCATGGCCCCGGCGGTCCCGGACCCGGGGGCCGTGGAGCACGTCCGACTGCCACAGCTCCCCCGCCCACTCGTAGGCGAAGCGCCGACGGTCGACGCCCCCGGGACCGTTCCCCGGCGGCGGGTCCATCAGGCCCAGCGACTTCAGCATCCGGCCCACCGTGGACCGCGGCAGCCGGACCGACCGCGGCACCAGCCCCCGGTCATGGGCCTGCGCGATCAGCCTGCGCACGCTCAGGTGCGGCTCGGCCCGCTTCAGCCCCGCCAGCGCCTCCACCGTCTCCGGGGACAGGCGGCGCTGCCCGTGGCGATCGGCCCGCGCCTTCGGAACCAGGGCGTCGAACCCGTCCCTGCGGTAGTCCTGCAGCCAGCCCCGGATGGTCTCCGACGCCACCCGGGTGCGATCCGATCCCGGGATGTCCCACGTCCGCTCCGACAGCTCCCGGGCCTTCGGCGCCACCTTGCCATGGGGCTCCGGCAACAGGGTCGCTATGACGCGGTACCGGAACAGCGCGATTTCGTTGGGTTCGGGGGGATTCTTGCGGCTCATGGCGGTCCTCCATGGGGTCCGGATGGTTGTGGGACCGATTCTGATCCCCCAGCCGACCCCGAACCATGGCCGTTTCCTGTTGGCGGCCCCCTCGATGGATTCCAGCGCCGCGGCGGCAGACGGAATCCAACAGGAAACGTGATCGAGCCCAGCTGCCCGTGACAGTGCGCCCGAAGGTCCCGGAGCGCCGTCTGCGAATCCAGCCGGGCGCGCAGGTCCGCCAGCGTCGGCTTCATGCCGAAGAACCGCGGATGAAGGCCGGGCAGCATCCGCAGCAGGTCCTCCATCCACCCGCACCGCCGGCGCACCAGCCGCCATGGAATCACCGGATCCACATGGGAGTCAAAAAAGAAACGGACCGCCGCCATCTTCCCGGACGCCTCGGCCACCACCGCGATCTCCTCGATCGCCTCCAGGGTCCCGCGCACCCCGCACGCCAGACAGTCGGGCAGCGCGCTGAACGTGGTGTGGCAGAACGCGCAGTACCACCGCCTCACCCGCATCCCCGCCGGCTCCACCCGTTCGTAGGTCCCGTGCCCGCACATCCCGCATCCCGCCCCCAGGCCCAGAAGGCACGGCGGGGGGCTTGCCTCCCGCCAGCCCTCCCGGATAACATACTCCTCAGCGGTCAGTCCCGTTTTATGTCGAAGTTGAATGGGCCCTCCACCGCTCACGGCCCGGCGATCGCCATCGCGCGGGCCACTTTCTTTTTTGATTCACCCGAAACCCACGGCGGTCACCGCCGGCCGGGATGAACAGGGGAAAACCGTCACGGCGCCAACGTCGGCACCATGACGGCTGCTCGAATCCCGCTGCTCGAAAGGGGCTGCCGGAAAACAGCTGCCCGGAAGAAAAGCGTCCCGCTTTATATCAGATAGTGCACCACCCCGGCACGGAACAGTCCGGGTCAAAAACCATCATCCATGACGGTTTAATCAGGGACGTAACAACAGCCAGCGTTCCGGATCGTCCAGCCGCCGCGGTATCACATGTCTTTCCTGCTCGTTCATTTTTTTTGTGCATCGGTTGTTGGCGCAAAGGGTCCCCCTGGAGCCGGACGGCTCCCTTGCCGAAGCAATGGTCAGGGGGGTTAGTCGGGATCGGACGGTTCCGGATTCCGGTGGGAGCCCGGAAGGCGCCGATCCCGTTTCTTCAGAACATCAGAATTTCCCGAAACGCCGAATCTGACGCTTTAAATAATTGCGGTGCCGACCAGGCCGGTGACGATGCCTACGCCCGCGCCCGCGGCGACGCCCACGCCCACGGCGCCCATGAGCTGCATGGCGTTGAACCTGAGCACCGAGCCCACCAGGGCGGCGCCCACCGCCAGGGCCGCGGCAAGCTGCCCGCCGGTGCCCTCCACGATGTCCTCCACCGTATTGAGCGGACCCTGGAAGGTCGTGTCACTGGATGCACCCGCCATTTCCGGGACAGCCGTCGCAGCCATCAGGGCCGCCAGGGCAACGGACATGGTTCTGGCAGTCGTTACGATACCGACCCTTGCCGTATCGGCCGTTACCGCGTACCCGATCCGCCTTCTGGCTGACCGATCCCCCAGACTCATGCCCAGACCGCGTGATTCGACGATCTCCATCCCAGTCAGTCCTCCCGCCTGGAAGCGGAAGAGGAGGGATGGCGGTCGTCGGAGGTCGAGCGCATCCGGCGCGCCGCCGCCCAAGTCTCCAGGTCCTCCCGCCGGTACCGGATGCGGCTGCCGAAACGGTAGAACTCCGGACCCTCCCCCGTCACCCGGTAGCGGTCCAGGGTCCGGGGCGAAAGCCCCAGGAAGGCCGCCGCCAGCGTCGTGCTGAGGTACTCGGTCCCGTGCGGCCCCGTCCCGTTTCCGTTCAGGTTGCCGTTCATCCGGTCATGCGTGTTTTCTTTCATCTTCATGTTGTTGAGTTGGTTGCTGTTGGTATTGATCGGTTTGCAGGCGGTCCCGCCTCCCTTGCCGGCGAAACCCTCCGCCGGCGTCCCGTTCCGGGTCCCGCAGGCCCCGACCTCCTTCCCGTCCATGTTCCCGGCCAGGGCCCGGACGGCTTCCCGCTCGGCCTCGCTGGCATGGGCCGTCATCCACGACAGGACCCTCTCCACCGTGGTCAGCTTCGGCGCGCTTCCGCCGTTCAGCCGCGTCACGAAGGACGGGTTCGCCATCGCGTATTCGCCGAGGACGTAGGGCTTCATCCCCGTCACCGCCACGAACGCCTCCATCTGGCTGCGGAAGGCCGGGCCGATGGGGCGCTCCCCCATGAAGGCCAGCAGCCTGTCCGCCGTGTCCAGCCGGGGCACGCGCCCGCCTTTCAGCCTGTGCACGAACGAAGGGTCGCCGAGGACCCGCCGCCCGAGGCTCGTGGGGGCCATCCCGGTCCGTGCCAGGAATCGCTCCACGGCGCGGAGGAGGTATGTCGTGGGGTCGTTCATGGCGGCGTAACATATCGAAAGAAATAATCGTTGACAATAGTAATATTTAGTCAATACACTACATCCAACGTCAATCATGCGAATGCGCCTCCCATGAACGGAAACGACAGCGGAAAGCACCCCGTGGCAGTCACGGCAACGGACGGGAAACGGAATCCCGGCATGCCCGGAAAGGCCGGCGGCGGCGATGGAAAGCCGGACGACCCGGTGCGGGCGCGGATTCCGGCCCTGCTCTGGAAGAACGGGCTCAGCATGAAGAAGGCCTCCACGGCGATGGGGCGCCACGGCAGCTTCCTGCACCAGTTCATCTCGAAGGGGACGCCCAAGGTGCTCGCCTACCGGGACGCGGAGAGGCTGGCCGCACTCCTCGGCTGCCAGCCGACGGACCTGCACCATGACGAGCTTCCCCCGCGGCGAAAGCCGGTCTCGGCGCAGACGGTGGCCGGCGCCCGTGCGCCGGGCGGAACGAAGGCGGGGATGCCCGAATACCCGGATAACCCGGAAAACCTGGTCGGAGTCCCCGAGATGGCCATCGAGGCCTCGGCTGGCCCCGGGGCCTTCATCGACCATTACCTGCCGGAGACGGCCCGGTGGTTCCTGCCGGACAGCATGGTTCGCCACGAGGGGAACGCCGACCCGGCGTCCCTGCGCATCCTTCGCGTGCGGGGCGAGTCCATGGAACCGGAGCTGTCGGACGGGGACCGCCTGGTGGTGGAAATCTCCCGCACCGTGCCGGTGACCGGCGAGCTCTGCGTCCTGTGGGACGGCAACGGCCTAGTGGTCAAGCGGATCGAGCATCTGCCGGGCGCGGACGGGCCCCCGGCCGTGAGGCTCAAGTCCGCGAATCCCGACTACGCCGACTACGAATGCCTGGCGCAGGATCTCCATGTCTCCGGACGCGTGCTCTGGAGCATCCGGAAAATGTGAGCGCGGACCCGGCGGCTGGTTGCAGCTGGGTCCACGTCAATATTGCCGCCCCCGGAGGCCCGCCTGAACGGCCCGGCGGGGCTTGCGGGAACCTCGTGCCGGTTCAGCGGTTATCCAGGCTGCTGAAGTGCGTTGGGGTCGCCTTCACACCCCGTTCGTGGCTTTCCTGGAGTATTCCTTATTTTTCAATAAGATAAATTTGTCATTGTCTGAGGGCGCAATCAAAATGAAACCGACTTGCTTCAATTCTGCGACATCGGCAGCGTATTGGCGTCGCAATCGTTCCCAACTTGATGCCGAAATTATTAAAACTGGATTTTCAACTGAAAATTGATATCAATCCCGCTGAATTGATTGACTCGTCACTGTCATATCTTCATGAAAACCTGTAGCAACTATCGCATCAAACACTCCAGTTCAATCTAGAAGAACTACCCCTGACACACCGATTGACTGCCAAGAAAATCTTCCACCAACACCCCCCACGGGTATGTTGCTCAAACTGGCTCTTTCCATGATGTGAATCTGGCATGGCCCCTGAACAGTCTTGAACAAAGTAGGTGAATTGTCACAAGGCATGAATTGAATTTCACCGATGACAGTTATTGTGCGTACGGTGGAGGAAACCACCACCAGGTTCACTGGAGTTACGCTAAAATTACCTATTCTGGTGAATAGCCTGTGATCATGACATCCTCAGTTGTTTACTCCATCTCTGCTGATATGAGCCGGCTCTCGAAAGCCTTAAACGCATCGCCTGTCGTTGCCGACATGGCCCGGCTGTCAAAAACCTTGAACGCATCACCTTTCTTTGACGACCTGAGCCGGGCCTCGAAAGCCCTATATTCATCGTCTGCTGTTGCTAACATGGCCCGGTTGTCAAAAACCTTGAACACATCGCCTTTCTTTGACGACCTGAGCCGGGCCTCAAGAGCCCTATATTCATCGTCTGTTGTTGCTGACATGGCCCGGTTGTCAAAAGCCTTAGATACATCACCTCTCTTTGACGGCCTGAACCGGGCCTCGAAAGCCCTATACGCATCGTCTGTTGTTGCTGACATGACCCGGTTGTCAAAAACCTTGAGCACATCGCCTTTCACCGCTGAATTAAATCGAGTCTCGCGCGCCACCACCGCCTTAGAACAAGTCTCCAAGCTTGAATTTCCTACGTATGGCTTGATTGGTGAAACTACTCAGCACTTTGATGCGAACATCAGAACCAGAGCACACCGCCCTGCCATCCATTCACGATCGGTCAAAACGATTAATGAAACACCAGATTATGGAGACAATCCTGAGTCAAATCATTTTGTACAGAATGACCGTGGCACCACTGGTCTCTTGATCACACCTGATTCAGGTAATTCCCTGTCAATCCAGGTCGGTTTCTCCGTTTCTCTTGGTTCAATACCAATTCCCCAGGCTATCGAGGCCATAAACCCTGAAGTCACTTCTGATCCTCAATACTGGCGGATTTTGGTCACACTGGAACAACATCTCCGTTCTTTTGTACAACGAAGTCTGAAAAAATCAGTCGGTAACAATTGGATCCGACAAAGAGTACCGGAAGATGTACGAAAAAATTGGGCAACTCGGCAAAATGAAGATCGTGTTTTAAGTAAACCGGTTTACGAACTTATTCAGTATGCTGATTTCATGGACTTGGAAAAAATAATAAACCGAAATGACAACTGGCAAGAAGTTTTCAAACATGTCTTTCGAAACCGCGATGACATTAGAGTAACTTTTGCCCGTCTCCATCCCATACGAAATGCCATTGCCCATGGCCGACCCTTAGATTCTGACGACACTCTATCGTTGATCAATGAAGCCGCCCGGATATTTCATTCATTGTGTTTGAAAGAATTGCATTGACGCATTGTTTCTACCGGCATCTGTCTACTACAGTTGAAATAACTGACATGGACGTGCCAGCTCCAGGCATTTTATCCACCGACACTTCGCACTAACGCTAAGTCCAGACTCTAAATTCTGAAACAGAGTAGTTCATCGCGTGGCTACCTCTACAAAATGTGCGAAAGAAAATTGACGTATTCCCCCGCACGTCGTTTCCAGAATTTTTTTGATTGGCTCTTCCCCAAATCGAGTGGGTAGATTCTTCGTTGACGGGTTCGGAATGGAGGTTCAATTCGCTGAGGAGGAAGTAGATCGCGAATTTCAATGTAAATTTGCTGTCACCTCCAAGCTCTGAAAGTAAATCGCCCAGCTGCTTAAGATGTCCGATAACAGTCCTGTGACACCGCGAATGCTGTTGGAGTGGCTCGTCGAAAACGCCATGGATTTCGTCACCCGCTCCATCAATGAATTCGATGATGACCCCAAGTATTCCGTCATTCATTTCTATTCGGCCGTGGAACTCTTTCTGAAGGCCCGTCTCCTGGCAGAGCATTGGTCGTTGGTTGTATCAACTGGGAAAACTCCTGATTAATGGTATGACCCGCCTCACCCTCGGGGGGTAGCAAACTGCAACCAACTCCGATCGACGATGAGCCATACAGCAACACCACCGGCATCCCGCACACGCCTGTCAGGCGGGACCGCGGAACGGAATGCAGCCGGATCGCGGAGGCGCGCGATGCCGGGACAGCGCAGCCCGTCGGGTTGCCGGTCTGCAAGCAAAGCGGTGATCAGGGGGTATCCTTCCAGGGGCGGTTTTCTCTTCACCCCGAAACCCGCTACAGTGAGCGCTCCGTTGCGTTGTGGCGCCGGGGGACGGGTGATCCGGAAGAGAAGAGAGGCCATGGTCCATCCCTGTCGGATACGGCTTCTGGGAGCCCCAATGATCTGTACATCATTCACACACTCGAGGAATGAACCATGACCAAGACGAAACATACCACGAAACCCCGATCCGTTCCCGCCTTCATTGGCATCGACCTGGCGAAGAACTCGGTCCATGTCCACGGCGTCGACGCATCGGGCCGCAGCTGCGTTGACCGGAAGCTGAAGCCGGCGAAGCTGAAGGAATACCTGGCCAACCTGGCACCCTGCGTGGTGGGCATGGAGGCCTGCGGCCGGGCCCACCAGTGGGGCCGGGACGTTCTGGCCATGGGGCATGAGGCGAAGCTCATGGCCCCTCAGTTCGTCAAGCCTTACGTCAAGACCAACAAGAACGACCGGGCGGACGCCGCGGCGATCTGCGAGGCGGTCCAGCGCCCGAACATGCGCTTCGTGGGGATCAAGAGCGCGGACCGTCAGGCGCAGCAGGCCATCCACCGGGTCCGGTCCCGGGCGGTTGGCAACCGGACGGCCCACGCGAACGCGGTCCGCGGCCTGCTGGCCGAATTCGGCATCGAGATTCCCCTGGGCATCTGGAAGGTCCGGCCGGCGGTGGCGGAGATCCTGGGGAACGGCGGTACTTCTGACATCACCCTGCCTCCCCGGTTTCTGGACGTGCTGGCCGAGCTGTACGACGAGTTGGTGCACATGGACGGGCGGGTGGAGAAATACAACCGGATGATCGAGGAGATTGCCCAGTCGGACGAGCAGGCACAACTGCTGATGACGATCCCCGGAGTGGGTCCGATGACGGCCACTGCGCTGCTGTCCACCATGGGCGACCCAGGTATGTTCCGGAACGGTCGGGAATGCGCGGCCTGGCTCGGCCTGGTGCCGGGGCAGCGTTCGACCGGCGGCAAGGACCGGCTGCTGGGGATATCGAAACGGGGCGACCGGTATCTGCGCTGCCTGGTGGTCCATGGGGCGCGGACGATGGTCAATCAGCTTTCCCGGAAGGAGAAGACGGATCGTCGAAGCCAGTGGCTGAAGGGTTTGCTGGAGCGGCGTCACCGGAACGTGGCGACGGTGGCGCTGGCGAACCGGATGGTGCGGACCGCGTGGGCGGTGCTGACGTCCGGCATGCCGTACGAAGAGAATCATGTGCCTGCCTGAGGGCAGGCCAGTGGAGGATCGGGAACCTGGTTCCGGATTCCAAATATCAACCTGACATTAGAGTAGAACAGTTACCCACCAGGGTTGCTTGAGAGCAATTGATCGTGATGGCAGAAAAGGCAAATCGCCGGCGTGAGAACCTGTGTTTTCCAAAGACCCGATCCATAGAGCACCTGACGGTGTACTGTGTAGAGGTCGCTAGATTGATAAGGACACGCCGGCGCGCATTCCATCAGGGCCAGGGGCATAGAGATCCCCATCGAAAGGTCGGATATATGGCAGCAGCCCGTCACTTCCGGATCGACGATTGTTCTTGCATACCGGGGCGGGTCATATATGGGAAAAGTTTGTGGAAGGGGATTTTATTTCTGTAAACCTGGAACAGGCCGCCGACAGGCTGGATAAGACAGTTCGAAGTCCCCTGCAGAAAGAAGCACTCAAAGCCTTTCAAAAACTCGCAAGCCATCGCAACAAGACGGTCCATTTCTTCCATGAGGGTCTCTCGAACGAAGCGAGTCAAGAAATGCGGAAAGACCTTGCAAGAGAACGACTCAATGCCTGGTATTTCTTGCACAGAATACTGGTAAACCAGTGGACTGAATTGTTTTCTTACTGGTCGGGTCAGCTTGAAGATCTAAACGACAGGATGCTTGGCCTTAGTGACTACCTTAGGATCATATTTGACCAATTGAAGCCTGAAATTGATCAGGCAAGAGAAAACGGGAAGATATGGGAAAAGTGTCCATCCTGCACATTTCCTGCTCTTGGCTGCGAACCCGAATTGGGAGTGCCCGAGTGGACGATATGTTCCGTTTGCCGTTTCGCTGCAAGATACCTGATGATCAATTGCCCCGATTGCCATAGCGACTGCGGCAAGCCAGTTTTTTTTATGGAGGAAGGATGGGGCCAGTGTACTTGCTGTGGACGTGATTTCGATCCCGAACAACTGGCAGAGGCTTTGATCGATCCGGTCGCCGCGCGTGAGGCAAAAAAAGGCGGCGACAACCTACTTGCCAATTGTGATTTTTGTGACGCAAGCCATACGGTTGTTCACGTTGATCAAATCGAAGGGCAGTACTTCTGCACATCCTGCTTCAATTATTCTGAAGCAATCGAAAATTGTCTAAGGTGCGGCGAGCCCAACACCGGCGATATGACAAACAGTGCCTGGGCAGGGTGTAATGTCTGTGGTATCGGACTTAGTATTTATCAATCAAATCAAGGCGGCAATCCGTAATGAAGTGAGATTCTTTCTCGTCAAGATTTCTCACCCGCAATAGGCTCTCACTACTTTCCCAGCATCAGGGTATCTTCGCGATAATTTCACCTTTCTGTTTATCGCCTGACGGTTTCTTACTTCCCATTCCGCAACCGGTATCCGGTCTGTAGTCCCCTGATCTCCGAGGGCAGGCAACCAGAACTTGCTCCATCAGTGAGGCACTGCTGAAGACGGTCACTGTTCGGCACTGCGCCTTATCTGAACTTGCGGCGACGCCCCACAAATTCACCAGTCATGCAGTAACGCCGGTGACATGGTTCCACTCAGAATCCTGTCCCTAATCAACAGGTGTGAAGGGTTTGGTCAGGCTTGGGCAAAGGCCCGGTCCCTGAGAGAGGACAGGGCTCCCGTCCACTTACCGGAGCATGCCCATGACCGAACCCATTTCGGCCGACTACACCCTGCGGCCGTCCGCACTCGCCGGAATCCTCGCCCTGCTGATCGAGGCCCGCCAACCGGCTATGGTCTGGGGTCCGCCCGGGGCGGCCAAGTCACAAATCGCCCAACAGGTCGCAAGGGACACAGGACGCCACTACGTCGACGTGCGCGCCCTCCTCCTCGATCCCGTGGACCTCCGCGGCGTCCCCTGGCGCGATTCGTCCGACCGCACCCGCTGGGCGCCGCCCGCGTTCCTGCCGCCCACGGACGATGCCGGCCAGTGGCTCATCAACCTGGAGGAACTGCCCTCCGCTGTCCCCATGGTCCAGGCGGCCCTGTACCAGCTCGTCCTCGACCGTGCGGTCGGCGAGTATCGATTGCCCGAGGGCGCCGCCGTCATCGCCTGCGGCAACCGCGAGACCGACCGCGGGGTCGTCCACCGCATGCCGACGCCCCTCGCCTCCCGTTTCGTTCATCTGGAGATCCGGGTGGATGCGGCGGACTGGACCGCCTGGGGCGCCGCCAACGGAATCTCCCCGGAAGTTCTCTTTTTCATTCAGCTCAGGCCTGAACTGCTGCACCAGTTCGATCCGCAGTCGAAGGAGAAGGCGTTCCCCTGCCCACGCACCTGGGAATTCGTCTCGAACATCATGCGGAACCGCAGCGGCCTCGATCCTGAAGCTGAAAAATCACTGTTCCGGGGCACCGTCGGCGAGGCCGCCGCCATCGAGTTCGCCGCCTTCCTCAACGTCTGGCGAGAGTTGCCCCATCCTCGGGCGGTCATCAACGACCCGGAAAACGCCGACATCCCCGACAACCAGAGCGCGCTCATCGCATTGTGCGGCAGCCTCTACCGGCTCGCCAGCGACGTCAACCTGGACGCCATCGTCGCCTACGCCACGCGCCTGCGTCGCGAGGTCGGCGAATTCCTGGTCGGCTCCTGCATCCGCCGGGACCCGGGCCTTCAGCGCACCCCGGCCTTCATCCGCTGGGCCGCCACGAAGACAGCCTGATTTTCTGAACATCCGGTTCAGCCCCTATCACCTATCCAACCAACTTCCCCGGAGGTAACCGATGGAACTCGAAAAAGACGCGATGCTGGTCAGCCTGCGGATCAGCGCATGGTCCGGCCGGCTCTACGACCGCCAGGCGAGCGACCATGTCGCCGTCCACCACGACGCCGCCACCAATGCAGGGCGGTACAACAAGCGCCTGCTCCCCAAGTCCGCCTTCGCCGTGCTGAACGCGGTCATGGGCAAGGCGAGGGCATTGCACTACGCCAACACGCTGGCCTGGGACGACCAGGGATACCGGCTGCTCACCGTGTCCAACTACGACCGCTACACGGAACTCATGGACGAGATGCAGGAGAAGGTGGTCAAGGAAAGGACCCGGTTCATCCGGGACTACGACGACAACGTCGAGCAGGCCAGGACCGACCTCGGAAAGCTCTTCCGCATGGAGGACTATCCCTCGAAGGATTCGCTCCAGGGCCGGTTCGCCATCCGCTACCGCGTCGTCCCGGTGCCCCATGCCGACCATTTCATGGCAAGGCTCGCCTCGGACGATCTTGTTAAAGTCAGAAAAGACATGGAGAGCCAGATCGGAGAGCGGATCCACGACGCCGTGGGCGACCTGTACCGACGGCTGGGAGAGGCCGTGGAGCGTGTCTCGAAGCGGCTCGGGAACGACGAGAACGGCAAGCCATTGGTGTTCCGGAACTCCATGATCGAGAACATCCGGGAACTGGTCGATATCGTTCCCCGCCTCAACATCTTCGGCAACCATGAACTGGCGCAGCTGTGTGAGCAGGTGAAGGACCGGATCGCGAGCGTGGACCCCGATACCCTGCGTCCCTCGCAGTCCTACGACCCGGTGGTCCGCAGGCAGGTCAAGCGGGACGCCGACGCACTGATGGAACAGTTCGCGGGGTATTTTCAGGTTCCCGCCGAACCTGCGCGGGAGGCAGCGTGAGCAACCGCGCCGCCGCGGAGTCCGCCAGGCGCGTCAGCGGCTGCGTAGGGGAACTGCTCCGTACGCAACCCTTCTTCGGCAGCCTGGCCCTCAGGCTGCCGCTTGTTCCCGACTCCACGAGAAAGACGCTTGGATGCGATGGACAGAACATCCGGTATTCGCCGCAGTGGATTGCGGAGACCGATGCCCACCTGGTGGCGACCGCCATCGCCAGGGTGGTTCTCGCCTGTGCCCTGAAACATCACACACGGCGCGATGAACGGGATCTGGAGCGCTGGCAGCGCGCCTCCCAGCTCGTGACCCACGGAATGCTGCGGGACGCGGGGTTCACCCTGCCGGACGATGCCGAGGCGTGGGAGGAGATGAGCGTGGAAGAGGCCTACAACCGGTTGCCGGATCCCGAACCGGAAGAAGGCGGTTCCGGCCAGTCCCCGCCGGATACGGGCATGGAAATGCCTGAATCAGCCGGGGGCGGTGACGATTCCGATGAAACGGAAGATCCGGAATCGGATCCATCCGGCAATTCCGATCAATCGGATGATTCGGACCAATCAGGCCAGTCAGATAACCCGGATGATTCCGGCGGGCAGGACGATTCCGGGGATCAGAATAACTCCGGTGACCCGGACGATGCCAACGATCGGGACGATTCCGGAAATTCGAATGATTCCGGCGATTCAGGAAACACGGATAACCATGATCAGCAGGATGATACTGACCAGCAAGACGATACTGGCCCGCAGAATGACCCGAACCCGGATGGTTCAGATGACAACGCCGAACCTGAAGCCCAAAAAAGCCACGACCCCGCCGGCACTGGCGAAGTCATGGACTCTTTTCGGCCTCAGGATCAAACGTCAGACCAGCCGGGAAGTTCGGCCACGGACGAGACCCTGAAGAACGAGGAAGAGAAGAAATGGGACGAGGCCATGCACCAGGCGCTCAGCATCGCCAGTGCCGAGGGCAAGGCGCCGGGGCAGGTCAGCGAGACCATCCGGGACGCCCATGCGGGCACGCTGGACTGGAAGACCCTGCTCCGCCAGTACATGGTCGACGCGGTCAAGCGGGACTACAGTTGGAGCGTGCCCAACCGGCGCTTCATCGACGGCGGGCTCTACCTGCCCTCGATCCGGACGGACGGGATCGAAAGCATCGCCGTCATCATCGACACCTCCGCTTCGATCTGGTGCCGGCCGCAGATCCTCGAGATGTTCTGGTCCGAGGTGCGCCAGGTGGTGCTGGATATCCAGCCCGAGGAGTTGATCGTGCTGCAGGTGGACGAAATCCTCCGGGAGGCCACCGAATATTCCATGGACAACCTGCCTGACGAGATTGAACTCAAGGGCCGGAGGGGAACCGATTTCCGGCCGGGGTTCGCCTGGCTGGAGGAACAGGGGAAACAGCCGGGGGTCTGCCTCTACCTCACCGACATGGAGTGCACCTCTTATCCCGATACAGAACCCGATTTTTCCGTGGCGTGGATCAACTGGTCGAAACCGCCAGCCGACTGGCACCGGGAGCCCTGGGGTGAGCGGATCGACATGGCTGGAATCTGAAACCGGTGTATCATTCGCTCGTCCACGCAACCCCAAAGGAAAAGGGCGCCACGCTCACGATCCGCTACCGGGTGCCGGGAAACTCCTGGGTCATCCATCTTTCGCGGCCGCCGGTTCGGACCGTTGCGAACCGTCGCAAAAAATTTCATGGCGGCATGCCCGGCTGAAAAATGCCGGATCGCTTCCATCGAATAACTGAAAAACCACGATGTCCGACCTCACGCTCCACGAGGAAATCCGCAACATACTCATCGCCAACGACAACGCCTGGCTGACCACTGGCGAGATCGCCGAACAGGTGAACCGCCGGGGCAGGTACCGGAAGAAGGACCGCAGCGAGGTCACCGACTACCAGATACACGGGCGCACGAAGAACTATCCCGACCTGTTCGAGCGTAAAGGCAGCCTGGTGCGCTGCCTGAAGCTTCCGTAACCCACCCCTCCCACCATACCCGATCGTTCCCCTCCCGGGCGGTTATCCGCCCGCGGAACATTCCCCAGTATTCAACACCGCTTCGCCGATGACGGCCCACCGCCGGGCGAGCCGCCCATGGAGGCGGAGGCGGGGGGTTTGGAGGCGGTCGCGGCCGGCCGGAGAGAGCGGTCCCGCGATTTCATTCAATCTTTCCTTCAACCCTCCCAACCAAGGAGACTCCATGAACCAGATCACAGCACCGCCCGAACTCCTCGTTCGGCAAATCCCCCTCGACCGGCTCGTCCTCGCCCCCGAGAACGTCCGGAAGACCCCGCCCGACAAGACCGCCCAGGCCGAACTCGAGGCATCCATCCAGGCCCACGGCCTGCTGGAGAACCTCGTCGTCCGCGCCGACGATTCCGGGAATTCGGGAAAGTCCGGGAAATCCAAAAGCGCCAAGACCAAGGCGGGCGAGAAATTCGCCGTGGTAGCCGGCGGCCGCCGCCTCCTCGCCCTGGAAGCGCTGGCAAAGGCCGGAGTCCTGTCTTCCGACCACCCGATCCCCTGCCGGATCGCCCAGCATGAGAACCTGGAAGAACTGTCGCTGGCCGAAAACGTCGTCCGGATCGCCATGCACCCAGCCGACCAGGTGGTGTCGTTCGCAAGGCTGATGCGGGAGGGGGCCACCGTGGGAACCATCGCCGCCCGCTTCGGCGTATCCGAGCGCACCGTTGAACAACGCCTCCGGCTCGGCAATGCCGCCCCGGAACTGCTCGACGCCTACCGCGCCGGGGAGATGGACCTTGCGGCGCTCAAGGCTTTCTCCATGACCGCCGACCACGAGCGGCAGCGCACGGTCTGGGAGCAGCTTTCCAACGAGCGGTATCAGCCCACCGAATGGCAGATACGCCGCCTGCTCACCGAGGAACGGGTTTCTTCAGCCTCATCCGTGGCGCGTTTCGTCGGCGTCGATGAATACGTCGCCGCAGGCGGCCCGGTCATGCGGGATCTGTTCGCCGACGAAGGCGAAAGCGGCGAATGGTTCGAGGATCCCGCGCTGCTCAATGACCTGGCCATGAAGAAGCTCCAGGCGGCGGCCGACGAACTGTCCACCCGCTGGAAATGGGCATTGCCGGTGCTGGAGATGAACTGGACCTCGGCCTACGAGTTCGGACAGATCAATCCCCAGCCGGGCAAGCCCACTCCGAAGGAGACGATCGACCTTGCGAACATCAACGCCCGCATGGACGAACTCGCCGAGATCCCCGACGACCAATGGACCGACAAGCTGGAGGCCGAGGCCGAGAAGCTGGAGGGCCGTATGAACGCCATCATGGAGAAGGTCGGGAAGCGCGCCAAGTTCCGCAGGGAAGATTTCGCCATCGGCGGCTGCATCGTCACCATCGATCGCGAAGGCAAGCTGCAGGTCGTCCAGGGCTTGGTGAAGATTGAGGATCTGCCGGTTCCGGAAGAGAACAAGGATGGTGAGAAGGGTGGGAACGATCCCGATGCCGCGGATGAAGACGACAACCACATCACGCCGCCTTCCGCGTCACCGAAGAGCGCCAATCCGAGCGCCAGGGCACGGGAGGAAGCCGGGGTCGGCATCGGCCTCGCCGACGACCTGCGCGCCATCCGGGCGGGGATCGTCAAGGTCCATCTCGCCGAGGACTTCGAGGCGGCCTTCGACCTCGCGGTGTTCCAGGCGGCGAGGGCCGTGTTCGACCGTAGCCACGCCGGTGGCTGGGATTCCCTGGACATTTCCTTCCGGCCCACGGCCAAACGTCCGCCCGTCCGGATGAACCACGAGGACTTCGGGTTCTGGAGCCCGGCGGAGGATTCCCTGGACGACTGGTCTTCCCTGCCTCTACGCTGGATGGAGGAGGAAGACGACGGAGCCCGCTTCGCCGCCCTCAGGAAACTGCCCCGCGAGAAGAAGGAAAGGTTGTTCGCCGCCGCCGTCGCGCGGACCTTGAGGGGCCAGCTGTCCTTCGAGTACTACGCCCGCCCGGAACTGGAGGCCACCGTGGCCCGGCTGGACATCGACTTCGCGAAGGAGGTGCGGCCCACCGCCGATCTCCTGTGGTCGCGCCTGCGCAAGGACCATCTCCTCGCGATCGCCGGCAAGACCCTCGGCGGCACCTGGGCCCAGGACCGCTCGAAGTACCGCAAGGCGGATCTGGCGATGGCGATGGAGAAGGCGTTCTCCAACAGCGTCGACGGAGACGCGCCCAGTGGCGTCACGCCCGCCCAGCACGCCGCCGCGCTGGCATGGTCCATGCCGGGTTTCGCGCCCTTCGAGACCGGCGGCCTGGATCCCACTGAATCCGTGACGGATGGTAAGTCTGTAACAGACGGTAAATCCGTGACGGACGGCAAGTCAGAAACGGACGGCCAGCCGGAGACGCAAGAAAAATCCGGAACGGACGCCGCCACGGAGGGATCCCCAGCCGCCACGGATGACGCAGGAAAAACCCTGCGGGTGGTGAACGGAAGCGGCCCGGCGGAGCAGGACGATGCCGGTTCGGCCGACACGGACGGGGACGGGGCCGAGGAAGCCGTGCCAGGTTTCCTGCAGGCCGTCCATTGACCGGGGAATTCGGAATTTTCCGCAAGTTCCCGGCATCCCAACGAACCCCGGCTCCGGCCGGGGTTTTTCATCTTCAGTCTCAACCTTCCACACAGATCACCAGGGAGTTCCCATGATCAACCCCAAAGACATCCCCACCGCCGATTCTGATGCACAAAAAATCCGGGCGGGGGTGCATGAGAGTGCGCTTCGACGGGTGACGAGAATGTTCGCTGGCATCGGCGACATCTGCACCGAACTGCTCCAGAACGCCCGCAGGGCCGGCGCGATACGAGTGTCCTTTACCCTGTCCCCTTCTTCCGAAGACGGTGTCATCGACGTCACCGTGACCGATGATGGAACCGGCATACGGGACCCCGCCGTCCTCCTGTCGTTCGGCGAAAACGGCTGGGACGGGGACCTGGTGCGCCGGGAGGACGCCGCCGGCATGGGTTTTCTCAGCCTCGCCCGCCGCGGTTGTCTGATATCTTCAAGGACCAGGGCCGAAGACGGGGCCGCGAGGTCCGGTTGGCGCGTCAGTATCGATCCGGAGCATTTCCTTGGCGAGTCCGAGGCGACGGTGTATCCGGACGACACCGCCCCCTACCCCCACGGCACGTCCGTCCGGTTCCGGGCGTCGGCAGCCCAGGAAGGGGAACATCCCGGGGTCATCCGCAACGCCGTCCAGACCGCCGCTCTTCATTACCCGCTTCCGGTCACGTTCACTGATCAGGTCACCCCGACCGAAGCGGAACCGATGCACAGAAAAGCCTTCCTGGACGGGGCGGTGCATGCGGAACCGTGGAAGGGGCTGGTGTTCGGCGTCTTCCGGAATCCCCGGCGCTTCGGCCTGGGGCTGGAGGACGTGAATTTCCATGGGCTCACGATCCCGGTGCGGTTGCCGGGCGTGGAATCGGTGAACGGCGTCCACTGGAAGGCCGCAGCGGACATCGACAGCTGCCCAGACCTCGAACTGGTGCTGCCCGCACGCAAGGAAGCCGTGGAGACCCCCTTCCTCGGGAACATGAGGGAAACGGCGCGCCTTGCCATCTACCGGGCGATGGCCGCAGACGACGACCCGAGACCCTCCTTTCTGGACTGGGAACAGGCGAGGGATGCGGGCATCGACATCAAACCCGCACCGCCCGAGCTCCGGCCCTGGCGTCCCGGCATCGCCGACATCGACGACTGGCGGGAGATTCCGAAGCTGCAGGCCATCGGGCCGGACGCGCTGCTCATGGACTGTGACCCGGAACCGCCCGAGGCACAGGCGATCTGGCGCGCGGCGAAGACGGGCGGTCTTGCCGGGCAGATCTTCGAGGCCGACGGCCGGCTCGAGGGATATCCGTGGTACGACCGCATCCCCCGGATCACCGGCGCCCGGTTCGAGGTCATCGGGAACGGCCGGACATGCCTGCCTGAGGATTACCCGGTGCCGGCGCCCCCGCGCCCGTACGAGGCGCCCCTGCCGGAGCGGCCGGACGCTATCTGCATCGGGCTCACGGTCAGGGCGAACACCAAGTTGGGCAGGAATCCCAATCCCGCCCTCTTCCTCGCCACCGACCTGGCCTTCGCCGGGGAGGCGTGGTCTTCCGTGGACCGTTCCCTGCCGCTGGTGACCGCCGACAGCGATATTTCGTCGCAGGAACTCGCCGACATTCTTCGGGATGCATTTTTTTCTCCCTCGGATGACATCGACGCGGACTCCCGGGAGACGCAGGAAACCCGGTTCGAGCAGGAAGCACGGCACATCGCCACCAGGCTCCTCGAGTCGGACGAAGAGGCCATCCGGAATTCCATCGCCGGCGTGGTGGCGGAGGAACTTTTCTGGCTGATCCCCAGGGATCGGGGCGTGGACATCTCCGTGCGGGGACGGAAGGTGACGGTGGCGCTTCAGGAATCTGCGGGGAATGCCGGGTGAATTCGTCGGCCGCGAATATCCGCGACACGTCTGCCGGGGCAGCATGCCTCCTGTCCGGTTGCCGCAACGGATGCGGCAACCGGGCCGGCGCCGCCTGGAGCCGGAGTCCTGACCGGGCCCTGGCGAAGGACTGAGGGCCGCGGGAGCCCCCGCGGTTTCCAACCCCCCATCGTCCGGCAACCATGCCCCACGCATGGCCGCCCGCTCCCTTTCAACTCCCCATCCGCCTCCGGAGGCCCCATGAAACTGTTCACCAAGGAGCAGCGCAACAGGCTGCTCGACAACGGCCGGAAACGCCCCGAGAACCCGAAGCCCGTGGTCAAGCTGTTTGATCCCACGGGCGCGTCAACCTGGCTCTTCACCGAACTCGACGAGAACGGCGACACTCTTTTCGGCCTCGCCGACCTCGGCTTCGGTTTCCCGGAGCTTGGCTACTGCAGCCTCAACGAGATCGCCGCCCACCGCGGCCGCTTCGGTCTCGGCATCGAGCGCGATCTTTACTTCGAGGCGAAGCATCCGATCTCCGTCTACGCCGAGGCGGCGCGCAACGCCCGCCGCATCGTCGAAACCGGCGCCGAACTGGACGCCGCTGCCGAACGCCACACGGTCAAGGCAGAAGCCTGAACGCCTGACCCTTCCAACCCCGACCTTCCCCGCCTCCCGCCGTCAGGAGGCAGGGCGGAGTCGGTCCGGCCGATCCGCCCGGCCCCCGTGGGAGTTTCCTTCAAGCTCATCCACGGAGACCGGGTCTTTTCGAATTCCGCTGGTTCCCCCTCCGGAACCGCCAACCACTGAAGAGGAAAACATGCTCGACGCCACACAGGCGGCGGACGCCTCCGCACGCCCAGCCCCAGCCATCGCTCCCGCACCCTCGACTACGCAGCCGTCCGGCGCGGGTCCGATCGTCGCCGCCGCCCGCATCCTGGCGCCCGTCCTCGAAGCCGGCCGGCCCATCGACGCCGGAACCCTTCGCGATGCCATGACCCGGGCCTTCGGCGCGAACGACACCGAGGGCGCATGGGTCTGGAAGGACGCCTACGAAGCCGCCGAGGCTTCCGTTGTCCTTTTCATCAAGCGCTACGGACGTGCCATGCGGAAGCAGGCGGGCCCAGGTCAGGAAGGTCCCGCCAGGGTGCTGAGGATGCTGGAGGCCGTGGCGGCACTCGAACCCTCCCACACCAGGAGGTCCGACGAGCAGATCCGCCTCCAGCAGTTCTCCACCCCGCTTCCCCTCGCCTATGCCGCCCTGCAGGCCGCGGCCGTCCGTCCGGGGGACATCGTGCTGGAGCCCTCCGCCGGCACCGGCATGCTGGCCGTCATGGCCGAGTGCGCCCTCGGGGGCCGCACCCGGGATTGCCTCGTCCTGAACGAGCTCGCCCCGGTCCGCGCCGGGGTTCTCTCAAGCCTGTTTCCGGAGGCGTCCGTCACCCGGCACAATGCCGAGGCCATCGCGGACTACCTGCCGTGCGTCCGGCCGTCCGTGGTGCTGATGAACCCTCCCTTCTCCGCCACCCCGGGGGTGTCGGGCAAGCGTCCCGACGCCGACCTCCGCCATATCCGTTCCGCCTTCTCCACGCTGAAGCCCGGCGGCCGGCTCGTCGCCATCACCTCCGCGAACTGCATCCCCAACACCCCTTCCTGGCCTTTTTCGGCCTCAGTAGCGAGCGGCAAGGTAACCGCGAAGGTGGTGTTCACCATGGCCATCGACGGGAAGGCCTACGCAAGAAGGGGCACCAGCTTCGAAACTCGCCTGACCATCCTGGATCATTCAAGCGCCAGAATTGAAGGGACCGGAACCCTTGACGTGAAGGCCCGCGCAGCGGACGCCGGGGAGCTGCTGGAGACGATCATCGCCAATGTCCCGCCCCGGCTGCCGGTGGAGACGGAAACCACGGATCTGTTCGGCGCAGGGAGCCACATCCGTGCACCGGCGGGCAGGTCGGCAGGAACCGCAAGGCCATCCAAACCCCGGACCCCACGGCCGTCGACTGAAAGAAACTGGGGAGAGGTTGCTGAGCTTGCATACGATTCCAGCGCTCCCCCCACGGGCGAGGATGAAGCCAGAACCTCAAGCATGGAAAAGGGGAATTATGAGGCCTGGCGGCCTACCGTCGTTCGGCTCCCGGGGGCCGTCCGGCATCCGACCCCGCTGGTGCAGTCCGCCGCCATGGCCGCGGTGTCCCACCCCGTACCATCCTGGCGCCCCATGCTGCCCGAGCGGGTGGTGAAGGAGGGACTGCTATCCGACGCCCAGCTCGAAAGCGTGGTCCTCGCCGGCGAGGCGTTTTCAAGTCACCTCGGCGGTCAGTACCGAATCGGCTCCGGCTGGGAGACCGTGGCCCGCTGCGACGGTATTCATGACGAAAGCCGCAACAGTGTAAGCTACACCGAGACAGTATACAGCCGGGACGGGAACAGCCCTGCCGATGACGCCGAAAAAATGTCGGGGCCGGTGCGGTTTCGGAGGGGATGGATGCTGGGCGACGGCACCGGCTGCGGCAAGGGCCGCCAGGTATCCGGCATCCTGCTCGACGGCTGGCTGCGCGGCAGGCGGAAGGCACTCTGGCTCTCCCAGTCCGACAAGCTCCTCGAGGACGCGCGCAGGGACTGGATGTCGCTCGGCGGCAGGGCGGAAGACGTGATCCCGGTGGGACGGTTCCGCCAGGGCGACCTCATCCCCTACGACGAGGGGATCCTCTTCGCCACATACGCCACCCTCCGTTCCCCCGCCCGCATGAACAGACCCTCGCGGCTGGAGCAGATTGTCGCGTGGCTCGCCGGAAGCCTGGAGGAGAAGGACCGCCACGCCTTCGACGGCCTTGTGATCTTCGACGAGGCCCACGCGATGGCGAACGCCGGGGGATCGAAGGGAGAACGGGGGGACGTCGCGCCCTCCCAGCAGGGGCGCGCCGGCCTCCGGCTCCAGAACGCCCTGCCGGACGCCCGGATCGCCTACGTCTCGGCCACCGGCGCCACCACTGTGCCGGGCCTGGCATATGCGGGGCGGTTGGGCCTCTGGGCTTCCGGGGACACCCCCTTCGAGGACCGGTCGGATTTCATCGCCGCCATGGAGGCCGGCGGTGTTGCGGCGCTGGAGGTGGTCGCAAGGGACCTGCAGGCATTGGGCCTCTACCAGGCCCGCGCCCTCAGCTACGACGGCATCGAGGTCGATATTCTCGAACACCCTCTTTCGGACGCGCAGCGCGGGATCTACGACGACTTTGCCAATGCCTTCCGGATCATTCACCAGAACTTGGAAGAAGCGCTGCGGGCCACGGGGATCATGGACGGGGAGTCGACGCTGAACAGGCGGGCCAGGGCGGCCGCCCTGTCCGCCTTCGAGTCCGCCAAGCAGCGGTTCTTCGGCTATCTGCTGACCGGCATGAAGTGTCCCTCCCTGATCCGCTCCGTGGAGTCCGATCTTGAAGATGAAAAAAGCGTGGTGATTCAGCTGGTCTCGACAGGGGAGGCGCTCATGGAGCGCAGGGTCGCGGAAATACCGCCTTCGGAGTGGGACGACCTCAACGTCGACCTGACGCCCCGGGAACTGGTCATCGAGTACCTGTCCCACGCCTTTCCGGTCCAGTTGCAGGAACCCTTCACAGACGAGGAAGGGAATCTTCTCTCGAAACCCGTATTCGACGAGGACGGGAATCCGGTGCTCTGCCGGCAGGCGGTCGCCGCCCGGGACGCGCTGATCGAACAGCTCGCATCCCTCCCCCCGGTGCCGTCGGCCCTGGACCGGATCGTCCAGCACTTCGGCCACGACGCCGTGGCGGAAGTCACGGGGCGTTCCCGCCGCGTTCTGAAAATAACCGACTCGAGCGGCGAGCGCCTTGCCCTCCGCAGCCGTCCGGCCTCCGCCAACCTCGCCGAGGCTGCCGCCTTCATGAACGGCGAGAAGAGGATCCTCGTCTTCAGCATGGCGGGGGGGACCGGCCGCAGCTACCACGCGGATCTTTCCTGCGCCAACACCAGGCGCCGGGTCCATTACCTGCTGGAGCCCGGCTGGCGGGCGGACCAGGCGATCCAGGGCCTGGGGCGCACCCACCGCACCCACCAGGCCTCGGCGCCCCTGTTCCGTCCCGTGACCACGGACGTGAAGGGCGAGCGGAGATTCATCGCCACGATCGCGAGGCGCCTCGATTCCCTGGGGGCCATCACCCGGGGCCAGCGGAACTCCCAGACCGCCATGGGCGGGGGGCGTTCCCTCTTCCGGTCCAGCGACAACCTCGAGAGCCCCTACGCGCTGGCCGCCCTGCGCATGTTCTACTCGTCGCTCTGGCTGGGCAGGATATCCGGATGGTCGGTGGAGAAGTTCGAAAACGCCACGGGGCTCAAACTGGTCCACGAGGGCTCCCTGCGGGAGAACCTGCCGCCGATGCCGCAGTTCCTCAACCGCCTGCTGGCACTGCCCATCGACGAGCAGAACCTGCTGTTCGACGAACTGGAGACGCGCATCGATTCCAACATCGAACAGGCGAAGGAGGCGGGCACCTACGAGGTCGGCGTCGAGGTCCTCCGCGCCGATTCTCTTTCAATCGTCAGTCGCGAGGTTCTTTCGCGCCATCCCGGCACGGGGGCGGTCACCGAGCTGGTCGGCATTCTCCGGCGGGACCGGATGAGGCCCACTACCGCCGACGGCGCCCTCGACATGGTTTCACATGCGGCAGGATCCTGCGGCATAAGGAAAACCGGGGTGCCGTGTATCGCAATCAACACCCGGTCCATGCGCGCCGCCACCGTCCTGCCGGCGCCCGCCCATGTCTTCGACGACGGGGGGATGCAGGAACGCGTGCGCCTCTACCGGCCGTCTACCCGCGACACCATGGCCAGGGACGAGCTGAACGCCTCGAACTGGCGGCGCGTGGACATGGACGACGAGGCCGAACTGGCGAATTGGCGCTCTCTATGGGAGCAGGAAATCAGTACGCTGCCGAAGCACAGGGAATCCCGGCTGTGGCTCGCCGCCGGACTGCTGCTGCCGGTCTGGGACAGGCTGCCGGAAGAAAACATGCGCGTCCGCCGGCTCACCGCCGACACGGGGGAGACCCTCATCGGCCGGGTGCTCGAAGCCGGTCAGGTCGGCGCCGTGCGCGCGGCCTTCGGCCTGGACGGGGGGTTCGCCATGACCGGCAGGGAGGCCTTCGACGCCGTCATGGGACAGGGGACGCCGCTCTCCCTTGCGGGAGGCTGGCGCCTCGCCCGGCGGCGCATCATGGGCGCCGACCGCATCGAGGTCGAGGGGGCCTCGGGGAGCGACCTGCAGCTGCTCAAGCGGCTCGGCTGCACCACGGAGATTATTTCCTGGCGCACCCGGGCATTCGCCCCCGACGCCGACACGGTCGGCCGCATCCTGGAACGCCGGCCCCTCGCCGGCTGATTTCCCCAGGGCCTGCATACATCGCCGGAGGACCGGATCATGCTTTGCCCGCTTTGCCGGAAAACACCGACGCCGCTTCCGGGCGACCCCGTGCAGTGGCGGTTCTGCCCCGAGTGCGAGCCGAAGATCAACCCGGAGCAATGGGCCCGGATCGGGGAATCGGATCGCAGGGTTTGGGATGCCGTTCGCAGCGACGCATCGAGCCATGAACGATGGCTGGAGCGAATCTATTACGCCATGGCGATCGGAGAGATCGGGCGAATGACGGGGAGAACCATCGCGCCGCGGGACCGCACCGGGAAGCCGGAGTCTCGGCAAATGAGGATTCCGAATGTGTAGCAATGACGCATGCCTCATTTTTTTGTTCTCCAGTCACGCCGCTAGGTACGTACTGCCGTCCCGCCGTCCGCTGATTTATCCAGCGTAACCATCCGACCCTTGTACGTACAGCCGTCCCTCCACCCTTCGGTTTCTTCTGCGCCGGAATCTGGCGCTTGAAAAAAGTTATTATTTGTCGGTGTGCGGCTTCCCGAAGCCGCTGCCATCTTCCGCGCCGCCCTTCATTGGCGGCCCCACCATCTTCAGGGAGACAACTCCATGACCGCCCAGACCCTGCCCGACAACCCCAACTACTGCTTCTGCCCCTCCTACGACGTCGGGGACGAGGTGCAGCAGATCCGCATCGTGGTCGAAGGCATGACCGGCTTCATCCCCACCGCCCTGGTGGCGCTGACCATGGAGGATGCGGAGAACATCTGCGACAAGCTGAACTCCCGCCTCGGCCTGGACCGGGAGGCATGGGTCCGGCTGGCGGCGCAGTCCATGGACGAAGAGCACGACGAACCCGGCGACCCTGCTGTGCACTGATTTTTTCATGCTTCAGGTTCAGGCGCCGGGGTTTACGGACAGGCGGAGGTGGAGTGTGGCCGGAAGGAGGGCGAAGGCCGTGGGCGGAAGTGGGGCCCATGACGTTCTTCCCTTCCCGACCACCGACCCGGAGACCGTGACATGAGCGATATGAAGAACCTGATCTATGCGGGCATCGGCTCCCGCGCCACCCCGCCTGAAACCCTCGACGACATGACGAAAATCGCCGGCTGGCTGGCGCGGAACGGCTGGCACCTCTCCACCGGCGGCGCCGACGGGGCGGATACCGCGTTTGCCGGGGGCGCGCCGGCCGGTCGCCGGACCATCCATCTCCCCTGGCGCGGGTACAACGGCCACGGGGGGGCGGACTGCCACGTGCCCTCCGACGAACAGATGGCCGCCTGCATGCGGATCGCATCGCGCCTCCACCCCGCCTGGTCCCGCTGTTCCGCCGCCGCACGGAAGCTGCATGCCAGGAACTGTTCTATCTTGCTCGGCGCCCAGCTCGACCGGCCCGTGGACGCGGTGGTCGCATGGACTCCGGAAGGACGCGAACAGGGCGGTACCGGGATGGGAATCCGGATCGCGGCGAAACACGGAATTCCCGTGCTGAATCTCGGCGTCCTCGACCCCCGTACCGTCTGCGAACGCCTCCAGGCCATCCGCCGCGGCGCCTGACTTTTTTCTCCCTCCCTGGAAAGAGCCGGGGCCGAGGCTGGAAAGAAATGAACGCTCCGCGGGGGAGAGGGAGAACGGCTTCCCTCCCGGCGCAGGGCGGAACCTTCAGTACGGGAGATTCTTTCCATATTCATTCTCGACCAGCCGGTGCAATCCGGTCCGGACCTGCTCGTTGAAATCGGGTTCGATCCACAGGCCATCCAGCAGATCCTCGACGAACCCGCCACGTTCGACGTCCGTGGCGAAGACGAAGAGAGGTAAGGAGGGTTTGGAGAAGATGAACCGAAGGGGGGCCGGAGAGAGATGAATCCGGTCCCCCGGGGGTTCGTTCCATCGTTTTTTTCCGTTTTTTTCCGTTTTACCAACCAACGTTACCTCAGGAGGTACATCATGGCTTTTGGTCTGAACAAGGTCTCCCTCATCGGGAGAATCGGCGCGGACGTCACCGTCAACCACCTCACCAGCGGCGGGCGGGTCGCCAACCTCAGCGTCGCAACCGACGAATCCTACGTCAACAAGCAGACCGGCGAGCGGGTCGACCGCACCGAGTGGCACCGCCTGGTCACCTTCCAGGACGGCCTGATCACCATGCTGGAGAAGCACGCGAAGAAGGGCCGCCTGGTCTACGTCGACGGCAAGCTCCAGACCCGCCGCTGGCGCAAGGACGGCGAGGAATCCGACCGGTTCTCCACCGAGATCATGCTCGTGCCCGGTTGCCGCGTGCAGTTCCTCGAGAAGCCGAGCCACGGCGCCCAGCCACCGGCCGCCGAGGCCGCGCCGCAGGATGCCGCACCGGCCAGCCCGGTCGACATGGACGACGATATCCCGTTTTGACGGAAGGAATCCGTCGCACATCCCCGACCGGCGCCTCGTGCGCCGGTCTTTTTTTGCTTTCCGTTGCCGTCCCCGCAACGACCCCGAGGATTGCCCCATGAAGATCGAATCAGCCAGGGCCGGAGGCCTGAAATGAACGCCGCCGACACCGCGGCCGCCCTCGGGCGGTGCGCCGAGGCCGTCTGCCGCCGATACCTCCCCCACGGACGCCGCCAGGGCCGCTACTGGGTCGCCGGCGACATCGACGGCCGGCGCGGTCGGTCCCTCTTCGTCCGCCTCGCCGGAACCGGCACCCCCGGAAAGTGGACCGACGCCGCCACCGGCCAGCACGGCGATCTCCTCGATATCGTCCGCCGGCGGTCCGGCGCGCCCACCCTCCGCGCCGCCCTCGCCGAAGCCCGTTCGTTTCTTGCGTCATCCGCGGCGCCTGTGCCCGATCCCGGCACGGGGGGAACGGGCGGCGACGCCTATGACGCGACGGTGGCGGCAAGGCGCCTGTGGCGCCGCTGCCGCGCCATCGGCGGCACCCACGCCGAGGCCTATCTGCTCGCACGGGGGCTCGCCCGCTGCCGCTTCGCGGCGCTGCGCTTCCACCCCGCCCTGCGCTACCGCGAGGGGCAGTCCGTGCAGCTCCTCCCCGCCCTCGTCGCCGCCGTCACCCAGCCGGGGGGGCGGGTGCTCGGCGTCCAGCGCACGTGGCTCGATCCAAATACGCCCGCCAAGGCTTCCGTCGCCTCCCCTCGGAAGGCCCTCGGGAAGGTCCACGGCCTCGCCGTCCGCTTCGGACGGTCCGGCGGCCAGTCCCCGGACGCGCCGCTCCTCGTCGGCGAGGGGATCGAGACCGTGCTCTCCCTCGTCACCGCCGTGCCCGGCATCCGGGCAGCGGCCGCGCTCTCCGCCGGAAGCCTCGGCGCGTTCGCGCCTCCGCCCGGCGCCTCCCGCATCGTCATCGCCAAGGACAACGATGACGAGGGCGAGCGGGCGGCGGGACGCCTCGCCCTGCGCTGCGCGCGGGCCGGCGTTGCCGTCACGGTCATCGTCCCCGAGGGCGGCGACTTCAACGACGACCTCGTGCTTCTCGGCCCCCATGCGATCGCCGCACGGTTTTCTTCCTGCTTCAGGTGAGTCTCCACGGGATCCCGGATGCAGGACGAAGAGGCAGAGAAAGGACCGGAAGGGTGAGCGGCGGGGATGGCGGAGAGAGTCGTACCGGCGATGCCCGCCGCCGGAAACCGGAACAGGAGAAAACCATGTACGACATCACCTTCAGAAAGGCCGCCGAGGACGAGGCATACATCTACCAGGGCGGCAGACTCGTCGGCGAACTCTTCCGCGACGAGGACCACACCGGACAGGCGGACTGTTGCTACACCATCCACCTGTCGGAGGACCCGCGAGGCTTCACCCGTGTCTACGACCGCTCCGCGATCCGAAGAACGGTGGCCCATCTGCTCGCGACCCATCCGTTCTTTTGACGGCGGCGGCACGGTTCCCGCGCGGCCCCTGAGCACCGCCAGCACATTTGTCTCAACCTGCACCCGAGAACTTCATGAGCACGCGATCCGAAATGTTCCATCCCGACGACCTGGTCTGCAACGACGCCCGCATGAAACCGTCCATCGAGCGGGCTAGGTCTCCTTTCGACCACCACGAGGACGACTCCTGCGGTCACGGCATCGTGTCGAAACAGGATGCCTCCAGCCTCGTCGGACTGTCGCTCGAGGAAGCCTCGCGGCTGCTCCTCTCCTGGGGCGAAAAGCCATGACTGGCATGAACGGAATAACAGCGCGCCCCCTCCGGGCCGGGCCCTCCCTCCAATCTCCGCGCGGGCGCTCCGATTTCCGATCGGTCCCTGGCGCCTCCGCTCCCAGGCTCGCTGCGCGCTCCGCTTGCCCGGTGGGCTTCCATGCCCACGAGGTGCGCCTGCGGCGCGGCTCGTTGGTCGCTGGCGCTGTCCATGCGCCCACGCCCTGTCTCTCACCTCTGTTCGTTCCAGGCCTGACGCTCCCTCATGGGGGGAATGTAGTACTCCTCCCTACGTATTCCCAGTCTATCCCCGTGCTCGATTGCCAACCCCTGCGGGGTCCTCCACTGCGCTGCGCTCCGTTCCGGCCAGGACTCCAAGGACAACGGCTTCGCCTAGGGCCGGCGCACCACGCGACCGTGGCTCACTCCTCCCTGCGGTCGTCACTGCGCCCGCACCATCGCGCGGCACACCGACCCATGTCCCTGGGTCCCGGTGGCGGCACTGCGCGCGGCGATGAAGGACGAATACGTAGGGAGGAACCTCCCCACGCATGCGGGGCGGTTGCCCCTTCACTTTCTTTTGTTCATTCGGAGAATTCACAATGCTAGACATCGACAACACCATCGACAACCTTGACAGCATCGATACCGGCGGACAGTCCATCACCGCCATGATCTGCGAACAGGCGAAGCTCCACGGAGCGACGCCGGAGCGCGGCGAGTTCGACCCCAGGGAGATCTGGGAGCGGGAAACGGCCATCGGCGCCGTGACCGAAGCGTTCTCGATCCTGGCCGACGGCATCGACATGACCGGGTTCCAGATCGCGGACGAGGCCGGCTCACTGCTCTGGAGCTTCGTGAACATGCTCGACGCCCAGATCAGGCGGCTCGACAGAAACATCGACCGGATCGCGCCGGAGCTGCGCGACCTGCAGAAGGAACAGGACGGCTCCGAGATCCGGTCGCGGGAGCTGGAACTGCTCACGGACCGGGCGAAGAACCTGGGCAGTAGGCGCGACGCCTTCGAGGAGATGCGGGACGCGGCGGCTGCCCAGTACCAGGCGCAGACCGGCGAGATGTGGCGACCGTGGAAGGGTTCGCATACCAGCCGCACCGGCGTTCTCACCTCCGCCGCCATCGACGCGCGGGACTTCATCCGGGCGCGGCAGGATCGGGAGACGAAGGCGCACCTGCCGGACGGCACCCTGATCGCCATCGCGGGCGGGAAGGACGGCGATCCGGACGCGGTGTTCAGGAAGCTGGACGGCGCCCGGAAGAAATACCCCGACATGGTGTTGGTACACGGCGGCGGTTCCGGCATCGAGCAGTTCGCGGCGCGCTGGGCCGAGGCGCGCGGGGTTCACCAGGTGGTGTGCAAGCCCGACTGGAACACGCACGGCCGGGCAGCGCCGTTCAGGCGGAACGACGATCTGCTGAACCTCCTGCCGAAGGGACTGATCCTGTTCCCGGGATCGGGCATCACCGCCAACCTCGGGGACAAGGCGGAGAGCGTCGGCATTCCGGTGCTCAGGGTAAACTGAGACGTCGGCACAGGGTCGTGTCGCCCCCGCGGCGGCACGGCCCTTTTTTCATGGTCGGAACGGTGCGCCGCCCTGGCGCCTCGCTCGTTTCACTCTCTTCGCCTGTACCGCTTTCCTCTCGCGCCATCGCGGGCTTCGCCGCGCCCGGCGCTCTTTCCATCCCACGTCCGCGGCAGCGGCGGCAACCGCGTCTCCTTCCGCACCCGCTCCAGGCTCGGTGCTCTGCACCATCGCCTGGCACACGGACCTGCTCCTCTCTCGTCACCGGTGTCGGCTTCGCCGGACATCATTTCCCTCTCCGGCTCCGTCTCCTCGTTCGTCCAGCACGTGTGCCGGTCGCGATGGCCCTGACGTCGACAACCGCGCCCGTTGCTCCGACCGTTCCGGTCTCCTCTCCGCACGACGGTCGCGTTTCCCGTTCGGGTACTCCATCGGGTCGCGTTCCGCTCCCTTTCGCTTGTCGCTTCAAGCGACTCGCTCACACGCCGCTCGGGCTTCATCCCTTCGCTCTGCCAGGATCCCGAATCGTTCGTGGTGTGCTCCTCCCTTTTCTCTCATTTCTACGCCCGGCGGCGTTCTCTCTCACACCCGACGCATCCTGGATGCCTTCTTATGCAAGCGCACGTATGCCCGGCACCGAACTGCCTCCATTGCGGGAAATCAACACCCTGTCGTGCCGGGGAAAGTTGCCCATTCTGGTACCACCGCTACCGCCTTGTTTTTGCAGGATTATCTGAACCGTGACGTCACGGTGGACACCCCTGTCCACGGCGGGTGTCCCATGGTGGCCCCGGTTTTTCCTGCCCTGCCACCAATCGGTGGCAGGGCCAATGGCCCCTGATTCGTGATTCAGGTCAGCCAATATCCAGCTGTTGGCCATCGAAATCATGATCCATCGGACCCTGGCACGGTCACAGGGGAAGCTTGAAAATCCCGGGAATCGAATACAATCCGGACAAATTTTGATCGCGGGAAATCCGTTTCGGATATGCTCCTGAATGTCCCGGGGATGCCAACAGCAGAAGAAAACCATGACAGACTCCATCGAAAAGACGGTAAAAAAGACGCTCCGTGTGCGGCCCGAGCAGTGGGAATTGATCGAGCGGGAGGCCAGCGAGACCCGCCTGACCGCCAATCAACTGGTCATGGAACTTGCGCTTGAGGCTCTGGAGAGGCGCAGGTTATTCAGTCCCGAGGCCGAGATTCGTATTGCCCGATCCTCGCTGTTCACCGCACAGGCCATCGCCCGGGACCTGATCGCAGCCGGGAAAGAGAAGGATGTCCAGGAAATTCGCGATTTCATTTCCACCATCGTGCCGGAACCCGGGGCTGACTGAACCGTCGGCCAGTTGATGATAGCCGGTCTACGATTTTTGGGGATGATCAGGGCTGTGCCCGGATTAGCAGATCAAGATTTTCGATATACGCCAGGACCGGCATACCTGGCAATCCCGAGGAGTTAGAAAATGCCTCCTATCGTAGTGTAGTTGCATGTGCCTTCGCCGTGACAACCGGTCATGTTTTCACGACCATTTGCTGGTGAATTCTCCGGCTCGGAACAACTGGCTGGATACCATCTTCCATTCCGACATGATGATGCCCTTCTGATAGGGGCGGGAGGGGTTACTGTGATTCGGAATATTGTAGACGATGGCTCGTTCGTTACGCCGCCTCCCCCACCCTTTCACAACGAACTTTCCACGCGCTTGGGGCTTGGGGATGACAGTGCCAGGCTTGATCCGCTGCTCGATCAAACCCAGCATTTCCTTCAATTCGTGCTGATTTTTCATGGTCAAGATTCAGATTCAGAGCGGTTGCAGGTATTCCGATGGGGACAACTTACTGCGCCACTCAAAATCCCTGCTCTTGATGGTCATATGACGCCATTGCGGTATTTCACCTTCCTCCAGCCGATTTCCCACCAGGAACAGGTACTCCGTATCCTCCGCTTCCGGCCACCTCACGCCGAATTCCGACCCCATCTTCAGCAACCTGACAAGCTTGTCGCTCAGCCAGTTTCTTCTCCTTTCGCTACGTTCCTTCTCATATTCGCTCCAGTCGTAAAAGATAAGCACCTTCAAAGGGGAACGGAATATCAGGAACTTCCACATTTCGAATTCGACTGTAACCTGGTTTTCGTGCTCGATGATCACGTCAAGGCACGCAGCAAATGACTCATATCCCTCTATCTGGTTGGACTCCTTCTTGTAATACACGCAATCCAGGGTCTGAAATTCCATACCAACATCCAAAGACAGCTTTTCCGAAACCCGGCGGAGTAAGGAATTTCTATTTGCCTTCATAAAACCGGTCCATGTACTGTCGCTGCAGTAACTTTGTTTGATTCCTTCCGGATTGTCTTCCACGGCTTCCTTCCATTGTTCCCGGAAAGCATCAAGGAACTGTTCAGCAGTGATTTTCTTGTTCATACTGATTCCTGTTTTGTTGGATTTCTGAACTCCGAGAATGATAAATACGGGTCGGAATATACGCTCACCTTGCCAAAATTGGGTTTTGATCAGCAAAAAAGGGAACCGATGCTATCACGACATCCTCGGACTGTGGTTACGAATATGCGGAACATTATGCGGACATGGCTGCAATCATCAAGATCATCCGTCGGGCTTTCCACATTCCAAGATCCTGCACTGGAGCAGATCTGCCCGATCTTCATGAACAGAGAGAACCAGCAGTTCTTTGCGGCCCTCGAACAGGGGCTATCCAGGAAGGTGGCTGATAAGGCGACCTACAAATCAACCACAAAATTGATTTGAAGATTTGATCAACCATTTACGAATCGAAAGAGGATCGTAGAACTTGACCAAGACAAACCCTAGAATCGAATTGCTGCGCATGATGACGGAAGCCTGCGATGCGCGCGCCAATTTTCGCATCTGGAGAACTCTTGATATGTCCAAGGGAGACGGGAAACGCCTCAACGCGATGAATGATACCTCCTATGTGGACTTTTTCCATGTGACAATTTGGGGGACACAAACACTCGCTTTCCTGTCCCTTGGGAAACTCTTTGACCAGTCAAAGAAAGCACTGAAGATGCACGACCTTGCCCGTGACCTTGGCGACAATCAATTGGGCAAGGATCTTGATGGCTTACACAAAACACACGGCAAAGTGATCAGGAAGATAAAGCGCATCAGAAACGAGTCGGTCGCCCACAACCAATGTGGCAGAAGCGAGAGCAGCGTTTTCGAGCAAGTGGGCATTACTCCGGACGAAATGGAGTGTCTGATTGAGAATGTTTGCAAAATCCTGAATGAAGCAGGCAGAAGGGCATCATGCACGAATCCAATCCCGGGGGATGCGCGCTACAGGAAGGCTGTCCATGCGCTTCTGGACAAGCTGGGAAAGTGCTGAACAGCCATACATGATGGCCTGAGAGGCGTCGTATCGGGAAAATCCTTCGTTGGAGATAAAAAGAAACCATCCGGCGGAAACCCCCGTTGTGTCAGTCCAGAATGCTGTAGGACCCATCGGGATTCCGTCTGAAATAGACGACATGACCTCCGGGATTTCCCAGACGATACTTCGGCAGAAAATTATTGTAGGTCCGATAATCCCAACCCGGGCAGGTTTTGCGGACATCCGCGGCGCGGAACCGCTCGGGCAGCGTGCCCCGTTTGACCGACCGACGCATGCACTCGACAATTTCTGTTACCTGAACATCATGCTCCATTTTGGCGTTGTCACGAAGAAAGGAGTTTCGGAAACCAATCCAGAATTCAAATGTGTCCGGCGTAGCAACTTTGCCGTGGATTATCCGATACGAACGGGATCAAGCCAATGAATACCAGAATGGATCCTTCTGCCAAGCAAAGAGAGAAAAAGAAAATTCACGGAGACAACCCGATCGGACACATTGGACAAGACCTACTCCAACGCGCAAATTTCGCAGAAAAGTTCGCACGTCGCGTGTCCCGCCTGGATGCCAGCGAGGGCTCTGTCGTCGGGGTATTCGGCCCATGGGGGTCCGGAAAGACTTCTTTCATGAACCTTGCCCGTAAGGGATTCGAAGACGAGGAAGTGCCTGTACTGGACTTCAATCCCTGGCTTTTCAGCGGCGTCGAACAACTTGTTGATCGATTTGTCACCGAACTATCGGCGGAACTGAAACTCAACAGGCTTGGCGATATCGGTAATGTCTTCCAGGAATACGGAGATGCATTTTCCGGCAATTTGGGGACGATTGTGAAAATAGCCGGAAAATATCATCGCCGTGGAAGAGGGAGCATCCAATTTGAACGCGAAAAAGTCGCCTCGGTTCTCCGCGAACGGGAAAGGCCGATCATCGTGGTTCTTGACGATGTCGACAGGCTGTCGACTCCCAAGATCCGGGAAATCTTCAAGCTGGTGCGTCTCACCGCCAGTTTCCCCAACCTGATCTATATCGTGTGCTGCGATCAGTTACGTGTCGAGCAGGCTCTGGGCGAAGAAACAGCAGGGCTGTCGGGACGGGACTACCTGGAAAAGATCATCCAGTTGCCCTTCAAATTGCCCGAAGTGCCGAGTCATATTCTTGCAGGAGAGCTACATCAAGTTATAGAAGACGCCCTCACTGTCGTTGATAACCCCGGTCCCAAGGACAAGGAGAAATGGCCAGTTATCTTCGAAGAAATCGTCCGCCCCCTCGTACGTAACATGCGCGATGTCAGGAGATATGCCATCTCGATCCGGCATACCCTGGAGGAGCTGGACGGTCAGGTGGCACCCAACGATGTCCTGGCCTTGGAGGCCATCCGCATTTTCCTGCCTGACATGTTCAAGCTCCTGCCCGAAGCGATCAATGCTCTCACGCTTCCTGTCTGGTTTGTGCATGAGCAACGTGAAAAGTTGGAGATGGACCATGAACCAAAACCGACGGAACAGATCTATGAAATGATCAATTCCCAGGTGGATGAAATCATTGAATCCACCCATCCGAAAAAACGGAACGTTGCCAAGGCGGTGACCGACTACCTGTTTCCTGTTGGTGAATATCTCTGGGATGTAAGTAATAGCAATGAATATATACCTAGCACAGAAAGAGAATACGAACGGCTAAGCCTTCGCCGCGTAGCCCATGAACATATATTCCGACTGTACCTGGAACGCGTGGTAGCGCCAGACCTGCGGGGTAACCACCACGCTGAGCATGTGATTTCATTGATGGCCAACCGAAAGGGGTTGCGCGAATTCGTTCATTCACTCAAGCCGGCGGAATGGCATGGCCTGGTTTCGAATCTGAACCTCTCAGAGCGAAAAATTCAGAATGAACACGTGGAAACGCTGGTAATCGTGCTGCTTGAACACTGGTCGAAAATGCCGAATCAGATGGCAGACTGGATATTGCTGGACCGGGCCAGGTCGAATGTCCGGAAGATCATCGGGCAGATACTGAGCACAATTGAGGATTCCAACTTGGCGGATGCCATGGTAGGTCGAATCTTGAACGAACTGAATTCCCTGTCCTCCAGGTTGATTTTGGTTGAATTGCTCAGGAGACGGGAAAAACCCTACACCGACATCGTCTCAGAATCGGCACTGCAGGAATATGAAGACATGTTACAGAATGAGATCGATCACGCTCCCATTGACGTTCTTGAAGGAGAATGCGACCTCATGCGGGTACTCTACTTCGCAAAGGGTCGAGTCTCAGGTCGATCGTACCGCACGGATCGTTCCGTCAATGAATTGACCATTACAGTGCTGCTGTCCTCACTTCGGGAAATGGACGGATCCATTTTCCTGGCTGGCCTGCCCGTACATGTACTCCCCGAGCTGGATTGTGATGGTCTGGTCAATCTGTATGGCAACCCCGAGCACCTGAAGCAAAGAATCGATGATCTGAAAGCGGAAATCGGCAAACTGACTCCGTCGATCAAGCGCCGGATACCATATGTATGATTTCAAGGTAATTCTTGCTCTTGCAGAGGATTGCCTGGACTGAACGAAGATCAGCCGGGAAACACCGACACATTAAATTAATATCAGTGTTTCCATGCGGAAGCGAACACCGGCTCTCGACAAAAGACAGTCAAGGTTCCGCCATACGAAGCGCAACGGCGCCTTTCATACTTGGCCAAAGCACAGTTTTCCTTACAGCACGGTCAGCTTTCTTTCCAATCTGACAATCAGGATGCGAAATCAAGGCAACCCAATAGGGATAGAAATACTCCTAGGCATATCTGCACGAGAAAGACCTTTCCGATACTCATGAACCGTCCTACCGACATCGATGCGCTGACAGATAATGAGGTGATGGATCTCATTGCTCAAATGGTAGATTTCGCGGCAGATACACAAGACGCCGAATTGACAACACAGGCATTGGAGATATCGGAGAAGTTAATCCAACGGGAGACGCTGACCGGCGAGAATCGTGTACTGCTCCACTATTTTCGCGCCAACGCGTACGAAAACCAGCTCGCGCACGCCGGCCAATCGCAAGCATGGGACTGGGATATTCCTCATCTTCGGGATGTATTGCTCGAACTGAGGCGGGCCGTTGGACATGCCGGCTGGCCATATCTCGATAAATTCCGGCAATGCCAAATCTACACGAACCTTGGCAACAAACTGAATTCGATCGGTCGCCCTGTGGAAGCTCTTTCTGCCTGGAACCGTGCCTTATCTCTAAATCCGAAATTTGCCATGGCCCTGGCCAACCGTGGCCATGGATTACAGCACTACGGCCAAGCCCTCTATGATGACGGACAGTTTGGCCTTTTCCTACTCGGTGCCCATGACTCTCTTTCTGCAGCATCAGCCGAGGACGCTGTCTTTGATTCGCTTGAGAACTGCTACCTCAAACCTGATTTTTCTGCTATTGCCGAGGAAATTGGGAAAAGCATCGACCTGGCTACTGCCCGTAAAACCTTGTACCAAGAGTTCGGACTGGGGAAATCGAGAGCCGAACGGGCCTATCGCTCATGGTGCCTGGACAACCGCCTCTTCCTCAATCCCCTGAACGATCTTGCTGCCTTCAGCATTGCTGCACGCGATATCCTGCATCTTCCCTCGTTGACCGTAGGCCTTGAAGAGAGTGGACCTGAACCGCCCGCCGCCTACGGCTTCTATAATCAAATGAAGCAGGAATTCGTGTCAGCGAGGTGGCTTTACTATGAGGGTGTCACCGGGACGAATACCCATTTCAGCGATAACGATACACGTCTCTTCGACACTCTGAATATTCCCTCATATTCCCTGAATACGGAGAAAACAAAAATAGCTTTCCGCATGGCATATTCTCTTTTCGACAAGATCGCGTTCTTCATTAACGACTATTTCAAAGTCGGTTTACCTGAATGCCATGTCAGCTTTCGCAGTGTCTGGTACCAGCGTAACAGCAAACCAAAATCCTTGAACGGTATTTTCCAGGATCGTCAAAATTGGCCATTGCGCGGCCTGTTCTGGCTTTCAAGAGATCTGTACGAACCTGATTTCCAAGAGACATCCGAGCCCGACGCCGAGGGGTTAGCCCACCTGAGAAACTACCTCGAACACAAGTATTGTCAGGTCAATGAAGATTTGGGAATCTCATACTCTCTTTTTACGACTTCACGCAAGGATTCGCCCTTGGGCCTTCGAATTGGCCGTGACATGCTTGAGTCAAAAGGTTTGTTTATTTTGAAACTCGCTCGTTCCGCCCTGATATACCTCTCGCTGGCCGTCCATCAGGAAGAAGCAGACAGGAACCCAGTTGGAAAAGATGGACTTATCGGCTTAATGCCTCTCTCGGTCTGGAAAGATCGGGGAAGGTATTGATTCGCTGCTACTCACAGTCGACGCTTTGGTGCCTGTCCCCGACCTACCCCGGAATGACAAAAAGATTTCTCTCGACCATTCAGGTTTCCGGGCACCTCGCTACAGCGCCATACCCCGATCCAAACTCTTCGGCTCCCTTCTCATTTCATTTTCATGAACTTCCGATTTTTCGGAACCGCCCTCAAGCCCCACAGACCTGTCTTCATTCTTCCCGGCATCCGATACCATTCCGCGTCCCTTCCCTGCTCTCTGATTCTCAGGTTCAATCACTTCCAGCGCCGCAATCCGCTCCCCGGTCACCGCTTCCAGCCTCTCCCTCAGCGCCTGCCTGTCGTCCGTGACGAACTCCGCACGGTCCCTGGCCCGGCTGATTTCCACGTACAGGGTCTTCTGGGTGGTCAGGTTCGGATGATTCGCCTCCATGGCCGCGATCACCGTGTCCACCGTCCGCCCCTGGAACGCGTGGACCGTGGATGCCCATGCACGGTCGATATGCCGCAGCTGCGCATCGCCTTTTCCAAGTTCCAGCATCCGGCTGTCCTCCAGACGGAAACTCACCCTGCCGCCACGGACCGAAACCACTTCCGCGGTCTGGCTGTTCACCAGCCCGAGCCCAGCATCGTTCCGCGTCCACCGGATGCGGTCACCCGCCCGCAGTTCCATTTCATCCGTGCGGTAGACCTCAACACCCCCGCTCCGCGCCCCGATCTGTTCCGGTTTCCACGATACGGGTTTTCCGCCATGTCCCTCCAGCAGGACCGTTCGGTTCTTCCCGTCCACGCCCGATACCCTGAGTTCATCCCCCTTCTCCACCCCGATCCGCTTGTAGGAACGATGGAACGCCACCACATCCCCGGGCGCGTAGTTGGCCACCAGGGACTTCTCCGCATTGGTATACCCCCTGGAGACCAGCCTTTCTCCCGTCAATGCGGGTCCATGCACCACCCCGTCCCGCACCAGGCGCTCCCGGACGATGGCGTTGATGTCCTGTCTCAATTCATGGCTCGGCGCCATCAGTCCCGCGTTTTTCCTCTCCTCCGGCGACAGGGCGAGCCAACGCGCGGCGGCCGCGCCCGCGAGATTGTCCGGATTCACTTCCGCTATGTTCTCCCCGAGCTTCTCGAATGCCTTTTTGATATCCCCGGAAAGACTCGCCTCGACGGCAGCCTTCAGGTCCGGATCCCGCTGCCGCAGGATCTCGTCCATCACCGCCGTCCTCATGCCTCCCTCCTGAAGCTGAAAAAACGGCTTGCCGGCGTCGACGGCGTCGAGCTGTTTCCGGTCACCTACCAGCACCACCCTGGGTATCCTGAGCCCATCGGCGATTCGTAACAGATTCCGGGCCTGTACGGTGGATGCCAGTGAACCCTCGTCGACCACCAGTGCCGTTTTCCTGAACATCGCCCGCAGTTCCCGTTGTCCCTTTACGGTTAATCGACCTTCCGCCACGCCGTCATACCTTGCAAGAAACCGCTGCAGAGTCTCGCTGGCGATCCCGGCTTCTCCTTCCAGCGTTCTCGCCGCCGAGGCCGAGGGTGCAAGGCCATGCACCTCGTATCCCTTCTTCTCCAGAAGAGACCGGGCGCGGTTCAGCATGGTGGTCTTGCCGCTGCCGGCGTATCCCTGCACCCCCACCGTGCGGTCGTTGGCCGAGAGGATCAATCGGACGGCGTCCTGCTGGCCGGCGGTAAGCGGCCCTTTCCGAAGCGCCTTGTCCACGGAGCGGCCCCGCATCGCCACCGTTCCCCGGCCCTGTCCCGCTTTCATGAGCGCGATGGTCTCGCGCTCGTCGGCCACGGCGCGATCCGTGGTGAGCAGCCCATCCAAACCCGGCAGCCGGGCGGGATGCAGTGTTCCCGCCGCCACCCTTGATTCAACCTCGCGCTCGATGCCTTCGATCGACACCCTGCCCGGATTCCAGGCCAGCGCCGCGGCGAACAGTTCGGCCCTGCCGAACACCGCCTCCCGTTCCGACAGATGCCCCACCGCCCACCCCACAGCTCTTTTATTCTCATTATCTTCTGTAGCTGAGGGTTGCATTGACTCCATGGGGTTCCCGGAGCCTGTCGGGATGCCGGAACCGTTCAATCCCGGTTCCGGTGATGCAGATCTTCTTTCCGGCATCTGCCTGCCATGGACGGCGGCTCTCGACATGGCCCCGTCCACCAGGGACTTCACGTCGAAACCGAGTTCCGCGGCCTGTTCCCGCCACATGTCCTGCAGTCCCTCACGGTCCATGTCCCGTTTCGCAGCACGGGTCATCAGCGCCGCCCGTTCCGCCAGGCGCTGGCCGGCAGCACCTTCGGCACTATTCGCACCGTCCGGGGACCGCTCCGCCACCGCCGCCTCGATCTCCACCCTCCGTGTGGAGAACGCCTCGATCACCCTGCGGGACACCCCCGCAATCTCGAACCTCCCGTCCGCATGTTTTTTCTCGACCTCGTATCCGAGCTTCATCAACCCCTGTGCCAGTTCGCTCCTATACAGCGCCCCCAGCAGCATCTTGGAGGCGTAGAGCCGCTCGTTCGACATGCTGCGCCATCTGTCATCGTCCCCCTTCACCATGTTGGCGATCACCGAATGGGTGTGCAGCGCGGGATCCAGGTTCCGGGAGGTGTCATGCCGGAACGTGGCGATCACGGTTTTCTGGTTTCCCCTGCGGACGACATCCCCGGTGGCGGGGTCTTTCATGCGCGTCTCGGCGGCGTTCCGTTCGAACCAGTCCAGAGCCTTCATCACCGCATGGTCATGGGCTTCCGTAACCCGTTCGTCTCCCCCCACCAGTGCGGCAAGGGAAACAGACTTTGGTGCGGAGAAGGTGAGATCCCGGCCGGGACGGTGGGTGATGCCACCGTCCCATTCACGGCGTCCGAGACGCAGACCGGAACCGTCCGGCACGTTCCCCTCGAGGATCGCCTGAAACACTTCGGGATCCACTGCACCGATGAGGTCGAGATCGGCCGCGCCCCGGCCCGTCCAGGCGCTGGCGGCCCGGTGATCCAGATCGTCCCTGGCGTAGTACCCGTCCCGCTCGTAGTAGGATACCCCCTGCGAGGACGAGGCCAGCGCCCCGATCGATGCCACCATCTCAAATCACCAAACCTTTCTTATCTTCTCCGTCATGCGTCAAATCCTCGGTCAGGAGGTTTTTTTCTTCTGTACCAACCCCAGTTCCTTCCGGGATTTCATCTGCTTCATCGACCACCGGCAATTCCACTTGGACATTTCCTTCACTCCCGGTATCCACCGGAATCTCCCTGGTGGAACAGATTCCTTGTTCTGATTCCATCCCCACCGCCTTCCCCTCCCCTCCCTCCTGACGCATGGATGGCACGAAACGTTCGGCAATCCTGGGGCGGTTGGAGTATTCCAGCCTGATCCTGGCCACGGGAAGCGGACCTGGGAAGCGAAGATATCCATTGAGGTTCTGGAGCCGCATGATCTCCGAGGCAAGGGCCAGTGCACGCAGTTCCCTCTTGGGCGTGAGAGAAACCCCGTCCCTTATGGTGTTGGCCCCGTAGGAAAGTCCCTCGTTCATCCCCTCCACCTCGCTCCTGCCCAGGCAGTCCGCCGACCACTGCGCGGTGTCGCGATCCGGGGCCGCCAGCACCACCCGGGTGCCGCACAGCCCCGAGATGGTTTCCGCACCGTTTCTTCCATACAGGTCTCGGAGTGCGGAGATCACCTGTACCCCCAGCACGAAACATCCCCCGAACTGGCGGGACTCCGCCAGTCCCGGCTGCAGGCTCGGCACCTGGTGGAGGGTGGGCAGTTCGTCCAGTATGATCCAGATCCTTCTCCCGTCCGACTGCTCCAGCGAGAGCATGGCGTTGACCGCGATCTCGAGCCATGTCGATATCAGGCCTCTCAGACTCGCATGCTGGTCCCCTCTTGATGTCAGAAAGAGGCATCCTGTCTCGTCTTCTCTTTCAACCCAGTCCCGGATGGAGAAGGGAGAACCGGAAAGATCATCGGGGAGGAGTTCCAGTGCCCCGATGTTGGCCGTGAGCATGGCCCGGACGCTGAGGGCGGTCTTGGGGTTCTCCGGGTCCACGATGGACTGTGCCACGGTCCCTTCCATGGCTTCCGCCAGTTCCGTCAGTTCCGTCTTCAGCAGGTGATTGACCAGCACCTGGTTCCTCTTCACCCCCTTCTCCCAGAGCACCCCGGCTCCGTTCGAGAACAGCTGCCTGGCCGCGGTGACCCAGAAGGGGTCCACGGTGTCCTTCTGCTGGGGGATCAGGGCCGCCGCCATCATGTCGAAGTCCCTCGGCCCCCTGGCCTCGAAGAACGGGGACCAGCGGGGGGCGCGGGCATCGAGGGGGTTGAGGAGCACGTCCCGTTCCGGGTCGTAGAAGGAACGGGTATAGGTTCCCATCTTGTCGTAGATCACGCATCGCTCTCCACGATCCCGAATCTGGGAAACGAGATCGGAGATGAGCACGGTCTTGCCGGAACCGGTGGTGCCCGACACGATGGTGTGCTGGGTCTCCGCCCATTCCGGATACGGCACATCCGCTATGCGGTATGGCCTTCCACGCAAGGAAGTCGTAAACGCATGACGGACACGGGCGCCGACGGGATACCTTGAGAGAACCTGGCGCCTAAGTTGCCGGGCGGTGGCCAGTTCCGCCCCCCGGATTCTCTTTTCCCGGTTCAACTGCCGGCCCTGGAACCAGAAGACGGCGAGGAGAATGACGATGGCGAGAACGCCGTACTTCAGTCCCTGGAAGGCGCTTTCGTATATTTCGTCCTTCAGGCGCTCACGGGCAAAAAGGGCACGGGGGGAGGATGCGATCTCCGTGATGGTCAGCACGGCGGTTCTGCCGTCGGCCATGCGGACCTCCTGGCGCGAGTCCTTCTTATAGCCGATCGCCAGCTTCATCTCCGCCACGGTCAAGATGGCGGCGGCGTACCACTCGTACCCCGTGGTGTTCCGCCAGGTGTGCCAGGCCGGGACCGCCACCACCGAGATGGCGGCCAGGAACAATCCGGCGCGCAGGAGCTGACCCCACATCCGGATGCCGTGGAAGACCGTCTGGCCGCCCCGGAGGGTACTGTTTCCGATTCTTGTGTTCATCGTTGGATAGCTGAAAGCCCGGGCCGGCAGCTTCCAGCGATCCACCTTGCCGGCCCGACTGTTGTCGTTCACCGGCATCGTCCTTTCCCTATCTCCCTGATCCGGTCACGGTGGACATATACAGGCCTGTCTGCACAGCCGGCAAGGAGCACGTTTAGTGAAAAACATACCTTCGGATCGACACCGTATCGCCCCTCTGCGATGGAGTGCGACCGGCTACGGGAAAAAGTTTTTGGCTTCTTCTGAGCCGGAGAAACAAGCGACAGGAAACCTGTCCTGGCTATCGCTTGTGACATACATGACCAAGCCAACAGTCCCAGCCCTGTTGTTTCTGCCTGACTGAATCGGATCTATCCGCCGTGCCAAAGAACTGGTTGAGAAACGAAGTTGAAGCGGCAGTCGAAGACTACTTCGACATGCTTCGCCTTGATTGCTCAAGCATTGCTCACACGTCCTGCTGTGATGTGCAATAACGCACGGTTCAGTGCAGAATTCGCCGTGACGACGATTCCCGTCCATTTTTGCCTTGAACAGGCCGATGCCGGTCACCCGGACTGACCGGTATAGCCCGAAATACCGAACCACTCTTCGACACATGAAAATAGAACGCGGCGCCTTCTGCAGGATCCTTTTTGCCCTGGCCGCGGACAACAGAAGGGGCCTGGAGGTTGACGCCCGGGGACTGAATGTCCTGCGGGCAAGGGAAACCCGACGGCCTACCAGCATTCCCTTCGTGGAAATTTCCGGACTGTCCCTCGTCCGGAAGCGGCTGTTCCGCGGCGCGGTCGAGATTCCGCTGATGAACGGGAAGGTGGTGGTATTCGGCGGCGTGGACCCGGCCGGAGCCGGAGAGTTCGTCCAGACTTTGAACGAACGATGGGAGCAGGCCTGGCGACGGAAACTGGAACCGCACATTGATTCCATACAGTCCCTTGCAGGCGTTGTCGGACGACTGGAGGGCCCGCGGAACTTCCCGGCGGCCTGCCTCGTGGAACCGTTCCGGCAGAAGGCGGAAGCCCTTTTCCGGTTCCTGCCGGCGGATTTACCGGATGCCGTGCTGCCGCCGGGGATGCGGGAATGCATAGAAAGGATCGCGGAATTCAACGAGGCGCCGGATGAATTCCGGGACAGGGCGGTCGAGCGTTTCACGGCAGGGGAGCTGGAAGCGATGGCCCGGTTCTTCGAAACCATCGAGAAAAACCCCCTGACCCCGGAACAGCGGCGGGCCGTGGTCTGCGACGAGGACGCCACGCTGGTGCTGGCGGGCGCCGGCTCGGGCAAGACCAGCGTGATCACCGCCAAGGCGGCATACCTGATCGAACGGGGCATCCGGAAGCCGGAAGAGATCCTGCTGATGGCGTTCGGGAAGGATGCGGCAGGGGAGATGTCCGAACGGATCCGGCAGCGCTGCGATGCCAAGGTCCCAGCGATGACGTTCCACAAGCTGGCCTATGACATCATCGCAGAGGTCGAGGGACGGAAACCCCCGCTCGCCGCCCATGCCACCGATGAGAAGGCGTTCCAGATCCTGCTCAAGGAGATTCTCCTTGAACTGGCCGGAGAAGACAGGAAGATCGGATTCCTGCTGCTTCGCTGGTTCACCGAATTCCTGGTACCCGCCAGGAGCCAGTGGGATTTCGGAACCCGGCACGAATATTTCAGTTATGTCGAAAGCCATGAACTGAGAACCCTCCAGGGAGAGCTGGTCCGTAGTTTCGAGGAACTGGAAATCGCCAACTGGCTGTGCATGAACCAGCAATTCCCGCTAAGGGTTAGCTCCATTGTGTCAGGGAGTGTGATCCGCAGGAGGTTGTGGTTTTAAAGGGATCGGGGCGCAGCGGTCGTTACAGCCACCACTGGGGCTGTAGAACTCATCGGGTCGGTAAACGCTGAAGAATCGACCTGAACACCCGCCGGTCACGGCGTGATTCAGGGCGGTTCAGGCAGCGCGGGATTGTTTTTGTACCCCCGCGCAATGACCTGATACAGTTTCTCCCAACTGTCTATCAGGAACAGGCTGAACAGGCCCCTCATCTTGCGCCACAGCGCGGCGCGGCTGTACATGGCCTGGTGTGCCGCATTGAATACGGCACAGCAGCGCAACTGGATCTGGTCCACCAGAAACGCCAGCATCATCAGGTGCATCAGCACCGTCGACAGGTGCTTGTTGCCGTGACCATAATTGTGTTCCAGGCCGTAACCCTGGTTCTTCAGCGTGTTGAAGGTTTCGTTCTCTATCTTCCAGCGGGCCCGGCCGGCCCGCATCAACTCCATCAGGTTCGATTCGTCGATCGGGATATCGGTGACCCAGCAAAAGCGCTGCACCTTGCCCCCGGGACGGTGCTCCCGGTACTCAAGGAAGTTCACCTCCAGATCAAAGTGGTCGTCGTTCAACGGCACCCGGTTCAGATACCGGAAGCGATGCACTACCCCCTGCCCGTCCCGGCACTCATGTTCCGGAACGCCCCGGGTCTTCGACACCCAGTCGTACAGAAACCGGTGGTCCCCTTCCTTCGCACCCAGCACATAGCGCATGTCCAGTGACTCCAGCAGCCGGATGTGCGGACCGTTCGAGGCCAGGCCATCTTCAACCACCAGCAACCGCAAATGCGGATGGTTGCGACGGACACGCTTCAGCAGCCGCCTTGCGGCATTCCGCTCACAGTCGTTCTTGCCGGATCCGTCCCCCTTCAGGATCGGTTCTGGCATCAGGGGGATCACCTCGCGGCAGTCCGGATGCACCAGCACCGCACCGAGCAACTGGTGATAGTACGTCACCCGACCGTCACGATGATGCTTGCTGCAGCAGTGCGCGCAATGCACCTTCTGCGAGGAGAACAGCCCGGTGCCGTCCACCGACAGCACATAGCGGCCGTCCAGCACCTCGAAACCCTCCAGACCCTTGCCCCGCTGCAGCAGCGCAAACAGCCGCTTGTATACCGGCTCGAACACCCCCGGGTCCAATTCGTCCAGCCGTTCCCTCATGTACGTGTCGCTCGGCGCCTGCGCCACCCCGTACAGATGCTTCAGATTGTGCCGCACCGCTTCCTCGGACTGCGACCGCTCGAACTGCAGCAGCGATGGATATTTCAGACCGAACATCGCCAGCGCCGACATCATGACGTCCGACAACGGGAACTTGCGGGTGCGCTTCGTGTCCGGAATCTCCTCGAAACTCGACCGGATCGACTGCAGCAATCCCTGTGCGCTCAAGTGTTTGCGATTTGATGGTTCACGCATCCAATTTCACCTGGTTCATGAAATTGGAACTGTATGATACCAGAATTCCTGAAAAACTTTACGAAAAAGTTTTTTCCGTATCTCTCTATCACCTTGTATTTGCTTGACTTTTTAAACCAGCGGGAATTGCTGTGCATGAACGGCATTGCCTACCAGTATGAACCGGTCTATGAGCATGAACTGCCCGCCGACGGCCGGAAAGTCTACACGCCGGATTTTCGGCTGAAGGAAAGCGGCATCTATATTGAACACTTCGGTGTCAGAAAGGAGATGGAAAATAATGGCATTGAACACCTCACGACGGCGCCCCATGTGGACCGTGCGGAGTACCTGGCGGGTATGGAGTGGAAGCGGGAGGTTCATGCCCAGCATGGAACGACGCTGATCGAGACCTACAGCTACGAGCAGTCGGAAGGGAGGCTGCTGTCCGCACTGGAGGAAAAGCTGTTACCTTACGTCAACCTGAACCCCATGTCGTCACGGGAGATTCTCTCCCGGCTCAGCGAAATGGGGCAGTTGGACGACTTCACCGGGACCCTCGGCACGTTCCTCCGGCACTTCAAGGGCTCGGGGACGACGTTGGAGGAATGCCGCAGGAAGGCGAAAGGCATTCGGGACAGCAGGCGCGGACTGGCCTTTCTGGAAATATTCGGGCCCGTGTACGGGGAATACCGGAATCGGCTTGGAGGGCACATCGACTTTGACGACATGATTTCAAGAGCCACGGACCACGTCAGGGAGAAGCGTTACCAAAGCCCCTATCGGCATCTGCTGGTGGACGAGTTCCAGGACATCTCGAGGGGGCGCGCCGGTCTCCTGCTGGCGCTCAGGGAGCAGAACCGGGATGCCCGCATCTTTGCCGTGGGCGACGACTGGCAGTCGATCTACAGATTCTCGGGCTCCGACATCGACCTGATGCGAAATTTCGGCCGTGTCTTCGGCGGCACTTACGGAGACCGGGACGGCATCCACCGGACCGTGGACCTCGGGCGTACCTTCCGGAGCGTCGACCGTATCGCGCATCCCGCGCGCCGGTTCATCCTGCAGAATCCTTCCCAGATTGAAAAGGAGGTGATTCCTGCGGGCACTGCCGGCGCACCGACAATCCAGGTTCTCTGGAGCCGAAAACACCGAGGTGACGAGGTTCTGCAACAAGCTCTGGCCCATCTGGCGAAACAGACGGAAGGAGAGCGGGCAACGGTGCTTCTGGTCGGGCGTTACAACTGGCAGCGTCCGGAAGATATGTCCCAATTTGGCAAGCGTTATCCGGGCCTGTCGATATCCTTCAAGTCCATTCATGCATCGAAGGGGCTTGAGGCGGACCATGTGGTCATACTCGGCGCCGACAGCGGGCGCCTTGGATTGCCGTCGGAAATTATCGACGATCCATTGCTTGACCTTGTACTTCCCAAGCCAGAGCCATACGAGCATGCCGAAGAACGTCGCGTGTTCTATGTGGCGCTTACCCGGGCACGTAAGTCGGTCACGATCATTGCCCGAGAGGATCAGCCGTCGGACTTTGTGAACGAACTGCTGGAGGACCAGGAATATGGCGTGGCGGAAATGGAGAGGGCGAAGACAGGAAGTCGCCGGTATCGCTGCCTGAAATGTGAAGGCCATATGATCCCAGACGGAAAATACCGGTATTCCTGCGAGCACACGAAACTTTGTGGTGCCAGCCTGCCCGTGTGCCCGGCATGCGGCATCGGTTTGCCGCTTCGAAATGGACATGAGCCGGAAGAGAGTCAATGCGAATGCGGGACCGCTTTCCCGTCCTGTCCGGACTGTGCCGACGGATGGCTGGTCGAGCGGCGTGGAAAGTACGGCCGCTTCCTTGGTTGCGTGAACTATCCGTCGTGCAGGGGACGCAGGGCGGCTTAAGCATGGCAGATAGATCTGGGCCCCGGATTCCGGGTCTATTTTTGACTTCCCCGGCCCCGGCCCTGATTGTGTTAGCATCGGCCCCGGCGTCCGGGAGAGCGCATAGAAGGTAATGCTGCGATTGCCCTCCCCCTGTACAAAAGGCGGGTTCCGTTACGGCGGACAGGACCCCCGCCAGGGGTGATCCTTCGCATGGTAGTCCGTTCGATTCGGACCCCCGGACGCCACCCCTTCCCATGTCGTTTTCGTGATTTTTTTAAACGTCTTGCCAATTTGGCAGAACTTTTGACTTATATCCAGTCCCGGGATGATTTTGCTTGCGGCGGCCGATTGTCCCAGGCCCGATCCGGATGGACGGGTGGCGGCTCAATCGGAATCATGGTGATTCGTACAGATATACAGCACCCCGGGACCGGGGTCGCCTTTCACCTTCCGCCACCGGTCACTCCTGCTGCACAACAGACAGGCCGGAATCCGGGAATTCCGGCCGTGCTTCCGGACGGATTTCCTACGGCCGGACTTCCGGCGTTTTCCGCTCACGGACAGGGGGACATGCCAATTCGTACAGTTCTCACTCCGATCCGGATCCGGCGATGCCACCCCATCGGTTCATGCGGCGCCCGCTCATGATCTCGCCGGGACCGCATTGAGGAATCCGGGGACAACGACGGCCAGCAGGAAAACCAGTACCAGACTGCATCCAATCCTGATTCCGTGACGGGTCGCCACCGGCCAGAGAACCGCGCACAGAACCAGGATCAGGACGAAGGTCACCCCTGAAGACCGCCCGGATTGCCCAGAATGGCAGTCATGCATGCGGCCACAACAAAGGCGGCAAGGATTACGCGTGTTTGGCGATCGGCCATTTGCGCCCGTATCCGGTCAACCACGAATTCATGTTTGGCCCGGCTCATTGCTCAAAATGAATACCCGGAAACGGCATCCGGCCCATATGCCCGAAGGAACCGGGAGCATGAGATCGGGTATATTCGTATCGATTGTGCATCATCCGCATCCATCGTAACCATGCCCGGGAAACGCCTGCAAGATCATTGCCCGGCTCGGGGCACCCTGGGAATGACCGGCTGGGATGCGTATTGATACGCCTGGTTTGAATCAAATTCGCTTGCGTTATGCTTACGGAACGAAAATTCCGGAAGGTTCAAATTTTCATGAAAGTTGCATTTTATATTATTGCTATATATCAGTTATTTTATTAATTAATGTCAATCCAAGGAATTCATTTTATTTCTAAATCCGGGCATTCCATGACTGCGGTGCCGGCGCGGAAGGTCGCGGATGTCCATTCGGGCAGGTGTCAGTCTGCAGGTTTGCGGTCGGGAAAACAGTCGTAGAGCTTCAGATAAGGCACCAGTCACACGACATTGCCGCATCCCGCCTTGGACCGCTTCGGGTTACCAGCCGAAGCGGGCCTTGTGGGAAGGGTGAATTCAAGCACCACCCTTCGGCCCATCATGATTGTGTAGGGTCATCCCTGCCTCCATGACCTGTTGCACCTCCCGAATCTGGTCGGGGGTGAGCACGGTTGCCAGCTGTTTCAGGACTCCAGTCAGTTCCAGAGCCCGGTCCCGTGCCACCGCGGCAACGCGATCCGCCAGTTTCGCTGCCCTGTCGTCGAAATCCTCTGCCGTGGGATCCAGCGCCAAGGCCTCCAGCATCAACCCGTGGCGGGTATTCTGATGGTCGTTCTGCTGCTGGCGTCTGGTCCTGAGAATTTCCTTCAGGGTGTCGAGCTGGGCTTCGGTCACCTCAGGGTCCTCGCTGGCATGCACTATCAGATGCTTCATGCCACGGTCTCCAAGCATGCCGTCAAGATAGCCGTGACGGTGATGGTATCCCTGGTCATCTCCACCGTGCTTGTTGTGGTTGTCGGCAAAAGCCGTGCCAATGTCCAGGATGACCGCCATGAGAATGGTTGCGTTGGCAATGTTTCGGTGTTTCATGATTCCAGTCTCCGGGTATTTTCATTTGGCATCTGTCATGCTTTTCCGATAGGGCCATTGTGGTCCTGCCGTTGCAAACACACGGTTAATGGGGCGTAAAAATTCGGTAAATAATCCGTCCCGCACAAGGGAGCGAGCCAGCGGGACGGCATTCCCCACCCGGGGCGGATTGACCGGCCGCCCCGAGGGGCAGCCGCAGGAGCGGCACGGTGAATGCGGTAAATTCATTTCCATACCGGTTGTTACCTCCCACATTAAATCATCACCTCTGAGGGGATTTGTCCCGGATTCCTCCAACCCGGGAAGGTGCAGAAGCTGATATAAAGCAGGACGTTTTCTTCCCGGCAGCCTGTATTCGAGCAGCCCTATTCGGGTAGCCGTTTCCGGCAGAAGAATTCAAGGAGCAACGACGCAAGGAGGAAACGAAAACACCGCATCGATAATTTCGCAAGGTCGCAAACCTGCCAACCTGGCACATGAATTTGTTTGTCTATTTCGGCAGAGATTGCTGGTTCTGTATCCCGTAACTGTGTCTCGACAACTTATTGCTTTGCTTCGTCCCGATCCCCTCCTTCATCTTCCAATCCTGATCCCGGATCCGGCCACAGGTCTCCCAGGCTGAAGCTGGTCGCTTCGAACGGGGGCAAAGAGACGGAATCGTTGTCCGTCAGCGTCTCCAGGAGAAGCCATTGACCATCATGCAACTCGAATGCTTCCAGGGTGCGCGCATCGGGGTCAACGAACCACAGGTAAGCCACGCCCTCGCGGGCATAGACCGCACGCTTCATTCCCAGATCCAGCCCCCTCGTCGAGGGCGAGAGGACTTCGCACACCCAGTCCGGTGCCAGGGTGAAGTACGCCACGTCGGGAACTTCCGGTAGCCGCTTCCGCCGCCAGCCCGCGAGATCAGGAACCAGAATGTCATCCCCAAAGTGCAGCTCCGGTTCGAAGAGTATCCACCAACCGTCCGGGCCGTCGTAATCGAAGTCGTAAGGTGGTGCTATTCTCGCACCGATCCCTGTACTTGCCCGAGCATGTTTATATGCCGGTCGTGGACTCATGTGAAGAGTTCCGTCGACGATTTCGGCCACCTTGTGCGGCGGTGCATCGAGCACATCCTGATATGTCGCCCGGATGAAAGATCTGGATACCCTGGTTGCAGCCTTCGTGGCCATCATTGCTTCTCCTGGGGCCGTAAATTTCCTAGTGTAGCCCCGTAGCGCCGGCCGGCTCAAGACTGACTGACGCCTGTTGTTCCCTGGCGATCCTGCAGCTTGGATCTCCGGGTGGAAGATTCATCGAGACAACAGGGCCGTGCGGACATGGTAGTGCCCACGACGGCAAGGTGTTCGTGTCCGAATTCAAGATGGCCGACGGGGAAGACGACCGGGACGCCGCCGCCCGACAGGCCATCGAACAGATCCGTGAAAAGGGCTATGCCGAACAATATCGGGACCGGAACGAACCGGTCCACATGATCGGGGTGGCCTTCGTAAGGGACCGGAGCCCGGCGGCGGTGAATGTGGTCCCTGCCTGAGTCTGAGTTCTGAGCCCGAGCCAAGGGTGGTCAGGCCGCCGTGGAATCATGGCCGCGCCCACCCGGAAATGGTCATGTCCGGCCATGGTTGCAACACCCCGGGCCCCCGGATGAATTCCGCAACGCCTGCTACGGTCTGCCCTGACCGCCCCGTCCATCCGGTTGAATTCGCCGGATTCCTCGGCGGTCACTGCACCTTCCGTCATCATTCCGGGCTTGAACAACACAGGGCTGTCCCCAGCGCGTGACCGTCGCCGGACAATGGACCGCGCCGCCCGCAGCCTCCTGCCAGTCGAGACGGACGGCGGCGTCCACGGGCCCGAAAGGTACGATCCGGCACCGCCTCGCAAGGCCATCGAACACCGCGCGGTGGCGGACGGTCAGGGCGTCGAACTGGACCGCGAGCACACCCAGCCCGAGCGCGAAGATGCGCTCCAGGGCCGCCGCCGCAAGGGCGTCACGCTTCGCCGCGCGCGAAGCCGATCCGGGGACGATCCGGAAAGCGGCCGGGCATTCCCTCCTCAGGGGCCTTCCAGGTACTTGAAGACTCCGTATCCCGACCTGTCCCGGGCCTCGTCCACCACATACCCGACAGGAATGATCTGCAGATCCTCCCATTTCGTGTATTCGGCGAATTGCCGGGTGCCCGTCAGAAAGAGACCGACGGAAACCTCCCGCGCCCGGCCTCCCTGACTCCCCGCCCGGAAGCGGCAGTCGTACCCCGACGTGAACCGGGAATCCGCCGGCGAGAACAGATTTCCGATCCGCATCATGAGATCCGAACGCTTCTCAACCCTCGCGGAATCCTCCCGGCAATCGAGCGCGTTGAGCGCACAATAGCGCCTGGCGAACTCCCTGCAATATGCTGTTACAGTGACACTGTGCCGTGAACCGGCGGAAGCGGTTCCTTCCCCGGCCGTTTCCCGCAGCCCATTTCCGGCGTCGCAGCCCGAAACGAGAATCATCAGGACGCAGCAGCCCACAGAAATCCCGAGCGCTCCGGAAAGCGATCTGTCCATTATGACCATGGGCGGATGCTAACAGCACCGGGCAAACCCCGGCAACTTCCGTCACTGTCACGCCGCATCGACAATTTCACAGGGTCGCAAAGCCGATTTCATCACGGCCCGGCCGAACGGGTGCCGAATGCCGGTATCCGGACAGCGCCGATATCACCACGCCTGTCGACACGATGTACATGCATACCGGCAGGTCGTCAGTCGGGTTTGCAGTCGGAACGAATACAGGGGCTGAGCTTTTCATAAGGCGCCAGCCACACGGCATTGCCGCATTTCACCTTTACCCGCCTGGGGTTCATTTTCACGATGGAACCTGTCCAGTGCTTGCCGCGGGCGATGAATGTCACGGTATCGCCGGTACGGAATTTCCCCCTGGCGTCCTCCCCGCCATGGCCTGCTCCGCCCGACCCGCATATGCCGGATTTCGGCACCGCACCGATCCGGCGGGCAATCTCCTTCCAGGCGGGACCGTGGCCCGCATCCGAACCGGCCAGTGCGTGGGCGATCTCATGGAGAATCGTGTCGGTGACCTGACCCGGTGGGCCGCCCACGGCGTGCAGCCGGCTGAGGAGGATGAGTTTCCGGTCCGGACGGCATTCCCCCAGCCTTCCCCATGCCGCGCTGAACCGAAGCTCCCACTCCTTGAGCCCATGGCGGTCCATCAGGCCGCGTGCCTCAAGGGCCACTTTCCCCAGTCGGGCTGCCCTTGGCCGTCGCGCCTCGGCTGTTTCAGCGCAAAGGTGGTCGAGTCCGGCATAGGGCACCCGCCAAATTTCGGCGTCACATTGCACAGCAGCCCGTTTGGGGTTCAGCCTTTCGACCGTCCCGGTCATGGTGACGCCATCGGCAATGAAAAACCGCACCCGATCTCCGACCTCGAAAAAGACTTGGGCATCCTCCAGACACAGCGTTCGGGTCAGATCCGGCCCCATATTGTCGAAGAGCAGTTCAAGCCAGGCCATGTCCGGCATCCGGGGGCGGGAACCGGTCACGATGTCACACTGTAACATGGTTTGTTCATCACGGAGGTGAGCGAGGGCGGTTTCGGGGTTATAGTTCGGCACTGTACCACTCTTTTCGGCTCACCTGCATCCCTGGTACGCCGATGAGGAAAGTATTGACCCCAAACCCTGAAGGAACCCCTGAAGAAACCTGAAGAAACCTGAAGGAAACCGGAACCCCATGGACAATACGCTCTGGATCGTACTGCTGATACTGTTGGTGGCCGCGGTCCTTGCGGCGACCTTCTGGCGGGCCGCACAAGGCACGAGGCGGAAGATCGAAAAGGACGACGCGCGCTCCGCCCGGGAACATAGGAAACTCACCCGGCGATACCGGAAGGAACGGGAACGCCTCGGCGAATAGTTCTCCATTTCCCGTGTTCCGTGTCGCGGGCAGATGGAACTGCCCGGCAGCGGGAACATGCCGGCGCAAACGGATCGGCCGGAACCGCCAGGGAATCCCCGAAACCCGGCACGGGCAACGAACATTCCGGACCCGATTCCCGCCGCGCGGTTACCCCGCCGCCCCTGCGCGACGGGGATCCTGACCGCAATTCGGCTCCATCCCCTGTAACTGCAATGGACGCGCAATGGCCTTGTTACCGAACCGGGCCTGCAGGCGATCGGCAGCCCGACCGGAGAAATGAAAACGGCGCGACTGGCAGTGGCGGCGCCGGTCAGGCCGGGAACCGGTTTCCCGCTCCCGCTTCCTGCCGGCTATGCGGCCTGATGCCATCAATCCGGGTTCATCGCTTCGAACGCCGCGACCCGCTCCTGTGGCTGGCGACCGCACCGCGCCGCCGCCGGGCCATGTCCTCCATGCCGAGGCGGGCCCGCGCTTCGTCGATACCGGACAGATCGAATGACCCGCCGTACCAGTCGAGCGCCACCCGATGCTCCTCGTGTGACGGATCGAGGACCGCCTCCAGAAAATCCATGAACCCGTCCGGCCCGCCGACATCCTCCGGCGGACAGCGTCGGGCCCCGCCCACAAAGGTTGGATACTCGATTTTCGGATCGCCGTCGCCAACCCACTCGACCATCACGTCATGGCGCCAGTTGTCACCATGGTCGTAGACATAAACGAACCGGTCCACTCCACGCGCGATCAAGGTATTCAGCCGCAGCCCCTTCGCGTTGTAGATCACCGGCTCGTCATCGAACTCGCGGAACGACGGATCGCCATAGCTACGGCCGTCGATCCCGAACTCCCACAGGTGCGAGAATGTCCAGCCCATGGTCATCTGGATTGCCTCGTGCAAGGCCTCCAGTGTCGCCGACAGCGGCATGTCGATCCGCCGCCAGATCTTCGGTTCGAGTTCCTGAAGCTCGACGCGTATCCGCGCGATTCGTTCGCTCACCACGCTATCCCGTCGGCCTGCTCCCGATCCTTCGCGGCATGGAGACGCCACACCACGGCGGCAACCGGCGCATCCTCTGACGGCATCCGGAATTTCCTGCCGTCTTCCGGGGCAGTGCAGTTGCTGAAATCAATGGAGAGATCAAGATCGGGTTTGCCGGCGTCCAGCGCATTCAGGCGCCCGTTTTCTTCCGTGGGGATGACTGCAACCAAACAGTCATCGATGACGGCCCGCATCTCGCCGGCGGCATCAGATCGAACCACTGCGAGGCAAGCGCGAGGAGCGTCTCCTTCTGCGTCCCGTCCAGCAGCCTGCCGGGGATGCCGACCGGCTCCGGCACCACACCGTCCCGGCCGGGACCGACCCGCAGGGCGCCGCGCCTGTCGCCGATCACCGCCAGCGCGCAGAACGTCCGGAAAAGAACCGATGCCAACGACCGCCTCACCGCAACCTCCAACACCGGCCCGCCCGGACGGATTCCGCCGGCGGGTACAGCCCGGGAGCGCTTGCAGGCCGCAAGCGCCAGGCGTGACTGCCTTTGCGCCGAGGCGGTCCAGAGCCGCAGTCCCCGGCGAGGTGCTGCAGGCCGACCGCGTCCATCCTGATCGATAACCCTTTTTCAGGGATTGGAATTTTCATTTCCTATGTGTCGAATAGCCGTCAAAAGACCAAGACGGCTTTGCTTCATACGTACATGATGAAGTATTTCTTGAAATTAGTGGTCATGTTCCAAATTCCCGACCAGCCCCTTTGCATGACAAAACTGTCTCCTTCGCTATAGGTATTTTCATTCCCGTCCTGATCTGTTGTGGTTACACTCCCCTCCAACACAGTCATGAATTCATCTCCCGGGTAGCTGTCCACCCGTTCTTTACACGGGGTACACTCCCAGACGCCAGCCAGGTACCGCCCATCTTCCGAAGCCAGAAATATGTGTGCCCGCTCCTTGGCTTCTCCTTCAAGAACAGCATCCGGGTGGATATAGGTACAGGGCTCCATCAGTTTTTCAGCTTCCTCAATCGATGCCAGTTTGCAAATCGGTTTTTCGTTCATCATGTTGGTCTCATCAAATTTTCCAGGGAATCGAAATCGTCACTGCGCGGACAACTGATTCATTTCAGGCAAGTATGGAATGTAACCTTCAGGGTCTTCATCCAGATTTCTGGCGTATTTGTGGCCTTCATATACAGCAGTTGCAATAATGCCAGGCGCCTCGCAGTCACCAATCCTGTCGACAGACCTGATTTCCGAATTACCCGGTTCAGCCACCCTGCTTTCCAACGAAAGGAACAGTTCATCGTTTGGCAATCTGCCAGTCACAATAATCACAGATCTTGCGTCTACTTCCATCCCATCGCCACCATAGGCACAATCAAAGACCACGGACCCGTCTTTAACTTCGCTCAATACTTTCAATCTTTCGATTGGGACGCCCAATTCCATCAATCGATGGATAACCTTGTGCTGCTCCATGGTAAGCAGCAAATACCCTGCCGGGTCGGCCGCGGACGTGACGTAAGTAACCGCTTTGCCTTCGGTTCTTAACTTTTCGGCAATAGCGTTCCCCATGTAACCGCCATCGGTATCATAGACAACCACCGGTCCTTCAATGTCGGCGCCGCTCATCACATCGTCCGGTGTATGGACATGCGATTTATCTGTCCCTTTCACTGGCCAGTAGTTTGCCCGGCCGACTGCATCACGTCGCCATCGGGCACCAGTTGCGACGACAATTCTATTGGCTGCAAATTCCAGTATCCGATCCACATCAAGCTCGCTCTCCAGATACATGGAGACATTCGCTTTTTGCTGGAGCTGATGTTCTCTGTAATCCCTGACTCTCGCCCATTCCGCCAAACCGGGTAACGCACTTTCCGTTGTCACCCTTCCCCCAAGGGCAGACAGCTTTTCAGCTACGGTAACTTCGTATCCACGATTACCAAGGGCGAGTGCGCACTCCATCCCGGCGGGTCCCGCACCCACGATCAGAATACTGTCATCGGAATTTCTGGGGGCGATGATTTCCGGATGCCAGTTACGTCTTCCCTCCTCCATCATCGTCGGGTTTTGCGTGCAGCGTATCGGCGAGTAGGACCACTCCCCCGAAACACAGATGTTGCAACCGATGCACTCACGAATATCCTCAACCCGACCTTCTTCGATTTTCTTCGGTAGAAACGGATCCGCTATGGACGGCCTCGCAGCACCGACAAAATCCATAACCCCACGCCTGACTTGAGATACCATGGCGTCTGGCGACGTAAACCTGCCAACGCCCACAACCGGTTTATCCGTCACCTGTTTCACGGTTTATCCGTCACCTGTTTCACGAATTTCGTGAACTCCTCCTGAAACCCCTCTTTGGAGAATCGAGACGTGGCGGAATCGTTTGTCCAATCAGCGACATTCACATCCCACAAATCCGGTACATCCTTTAGCATCTCCACAACTTCCTTGCCTTCACCATCGAAAGTCATTCCATCTTCGCCCACCATGTCGTCTACGGCAAATCGAACTGCGACACCACAGGTATCCCCTACCGCATCCTTGGTATCTTCAAGCAGCTCCCTCAATAAACGGACACGATTTTCCAGGCTGCCGCCGTACTCATCTGTTCTTTGGTTATACCTTCTGGACAGGAAATGCGATGCAAGCGATAAATTATGCGATGCATATACATAGACAATATCGAATCCTGCTTTCCCGGCACGTACTGCAGCTGCCTTGTGTTGCTCTCGCACCTCCCTGATATCCCGCTTATCCATAGCCTTGCACTGGAATGGCTCAAGGGATTCCAAAGTCAAGTGAGAACTTGGACCAAGAGGCCGCGTACGTGCGGATCTGTTACCTGCCGCCAAACCAAAGTGCCCAAGTTCTGCGCCTACCAGTGCATCGTACTCATGGCATAGATCGACCATTTTCGCCTGAATGCCAACATCTTCATCTCTCCACAAATGAAGTGATGGAAATGGGTGCAGTTCCGTTGTATTCGATATCTCAATTATTTCGGTACAGACCACGCCCCATCCACCTTCGGCTTTGATCTCTCTCATTCTTGCTACACCCGAGGGTGACCAATCCGATGTCCCATTGCAATGTGGTACCTGGAAAAACCTGTTTTTTGCAGTAACCGGTCCGATCCGGATAGGCTCAAAAAGTATATCGAATCGACTCATCTGGTATCTCTCCCAAGGTTATACATACAGGTTCATGCCCGGAATATTCCGGTCATTCATTAACGTTGCAGCATGCTTCCGAAATACCAGTATCACCCGTGTTTTACATAACCTGCTCCAAACGATAGAGCCGAGTGCCAGGGAGTGAATGTCATCGCCATGGAGCGGCACTATGAATACTGTCTTCACTCACACACTCGCGGAATGAGCCATGACCAAAAGAAAAGATAGCACAATTTCTCCTAAAACGGCTCCGCGTTTGTCGGCATCGCCCTGGTACTCGTCCCAGAGCAGTTGCTGGGTCACGCCCTTTCGACGGAGTTCCTTTCTACCTCTTGCAAGAGGTAGATAAGGAGTGTTGGCTTCAACAGTTGGAAGAATCTCGCCACCCCAAACAGCTTGTTTTCGATGCTCAACAGCCCTGCCCGCCCGTACCGCTACCGACACTTCGCCTGCCCCCTCACGGAGGCCTGCGCACGGCTCGCGGGGAGTCGTGGCTGGTTAAGCCTTCAACACGAGGGACTTTCACCCCTACCTTCCGCCAGTTCGCCTGGCATACTCCAACACCCGCTCCTGGTTGGTGGGCTGAACCTTTACCGGGAAGGAGTCGAGCCTGCTGGACTGCGGTGAATGATTTCCGCTGTATCATACTTGCTCCATCCCAGAACTTTGCATGGAGTTCCCCGGCCACGAGAAACGCATCCTGGTCAATGTGCACCAGGTGCAGACCCTGAACCCCTGGCTGATCGACGATGCGAGGCTCGACAGCGTCGCGCGGGTCCAGACGGAGATGGACGTGAGCGTCGAGATTCTCGACCGGGTGATCCGGCATTTCAAGGCCCGGGGCAAGCGGGTGGTGGTGTTCAGCCACTCCTTCGGCTCTTTCATTGTGCCCCGCTATCTGGCGCTCAAGGGCCCGGAAGCGGCGGACCGCTATGTCATCATGGCGGGCCGGCTCGACATCGAGAGGATGATGTACGAGAACCGGCTGAGCAAGCTTCACGACGCAAGCCCCGTTGCCTACTTCTACGAGGACGGCACTACGCTGACCCGGTTCGAACAGGCCGACTATGCGGTCGATCCGAACGCGCCGACGCCCGTGAACGGCTTGCTGGCGCACCCACTCCGAATGCAGGCGGTGTTCCAGGGGGCGCTCGGAAACACCGCTACACTCGCCTTCTCGCGGGGATGGACCTCTCGAAGGTGATCTACGCCTACGCCACAATGGATCGGGCGGTCGGCCGGCTGACCGGCGAGGAGGTCGCTTTCCTCGAATCCAGAGGCGCGGAGGTCCTCGCTGTGGAGGGCGACCACGGGTCCATGTTCGACGATCACGCCGCCGCCAGGATTGTGGAACTGGTCGAGGACCGGGGCGAGGCGGTCGCCCGCGCCCGACCGCCGCATTCGCGCAGACATCTGATGCCGTCACTTGGGAAACCGGCAGGCCCCTGAGACAAGACCCCGGATTGAATTCCGCAACGCCTGCTACGGTCGTCCTGACCGCCTCGTCCATCCGGTTGAATTCGCCGGATTCTCCAATGGTCACCACCGGTTCCGTATTCAAATCGCATCAGGCGCATTCAATACGGAGCTGTATTGAGCGCATGCCTGTCGCCGGATGATGGATCGAACCTTCCGCCGGCGCAGACGATCCGGAGCCCGGCGCGGGCGTACCGTCCGGCCCGGAGACGCCCGCTCCTGACGGGGTGGGCCGGAACCGTGCGGGCAGCCGGTTCCAGGTTACGCCATGGCTCCGGGCGCGAACGGCCTGCGGAGCCCCGACACTATCGGATCCGATGCCAGTCGGCCACGTTCCACAGTTCACTGTCCCAGACATTGAGCCTGACGCCGCCGAGGCTGCCGGCATGGGCGGAAAGGCGTCCCCGGTGGACCAGCGGAATCATCACGGCTTCCTGCACCAGCATGTCGTTGAGTTCCCGCGCGATGCGCGCCCGTTCGCTGAGTTCCGCCGTCTGGGTCAGCTCCTTGTGGAGCGCGTCGTACGCGGGATTGCAGTAGCGTGGAATGTTGGCTCCCTGCCACTGGGTTTCCGGGCGCGGGCTGTTCGAGCAGAGCCAGTTCGCCAGGTAGGACTGCGGGTCGGTGCCGCTGAAGTTGCTCGCGTACATCTCGAGATCGGCATAGAATTTCTGGTAGGTGTCGGGCGAGCCCGGATCACTGCCGAAGAAGACCGATGCGTCGATGTTGCGAAGTTCGGCCGCCACGCCGATCTCGGACCACCACTGCTTGATCAGTACCTGGAAGTCCTGGCGCACCGCATTGGTGGAGGTCTGGTAGAGAACGCTCAGTTCCACGCCATCCCGGTCGCGGATGCCGTCGCCGTTCGAATCGATCCAGCCGGCCTGGTCAAGCAGCGCATTCGCCCCGGGGATGTCCTGGACCAGGCAGCCGTCGTTGGCCGACGACGTGTAGATGTCGGGTGCCGGGACGACGTTGCAGGTCGGCTTGCCGGCCTTGCCGTAGCCGATTTCCACCAGCAGGTCCCGGTCGATTGCCATGGACAGCGCCTTGCGGACATTGATGTCCGAAAGGAACGGGTGCGGATGCCCTGCCGTGGAGCGCTCGCCTTCGGGCAGTCCCGGGTCGGGATTGGTGAGGTTGACCATGATTCTTTCGACCAGGGTGCCGAAGCCCGCGACCGGCACGCCCATGCCGCCTTTCTCCATCTCGGCGATGACGTCCGGTGCCAGTTGCAGGTTCCAGGCATAGTCGAACTCGCCGGTCTCCATCACGGCGCGGCCCGCCGCGGTGGCATCGCCGCCGCCCTTGAAGGTCAGCGTCGCGAAGGCCGGCTTGTCCGGGTCCCGGTAGTTCGGGTTCGCTTCCATGGTGATCACGTCATTGGGGCGGAATTCCACCACCCTGAACGGGCCGGTGCCGAATGGATTGAAATTCTGCTCGGTGCAGTTCGGGGCTGACGCGCCCAGGCAGTCGGCGAACTGTGCGGCCTGGATGATCGGACTCTCGGCGCCCACGAACGGGCCATAGGGAAACGGGGTGGGTCCCTCGAAAGTGACCTTCACCGTATGCGTGTCGGTAGCCTCGACATTGCTGACTCCCGAGAACTTGGCCAGTTGGGCGCAGCCGCCCTCGGTGTGCATGCAGTAATCCGCGGTGAACTTGACGTCGGCGGAGGTGAAGGGCGTGCCGTCGGACCAGCGGATGTCATCGCGCAGCTTCCAGGTGATCGAGGTCAGATCCTCGCTGACGCCGCCGTTCGAGACGGTCGGGATTTCGGTTGCAAGCCAGGGCATCATGTTGCCGCCTTCATCATATCGTGCCAGGGGCTCGATGATCAGACTTGCGCTTTCAATGTCTTTCGTACCACCCGACAGGAACGGGTTCAGGGTGGATGGTGCCTGCCAGTAGATGATATTGACATGTCCGTCACGGCCCTGCTGGGCCATGGCCATGGGGGTCAGGGCCAGCGCGGCGGTGGCGAGGCCAAGGGTAAGGAGCTTCATGGCTTGTCTCCGGTCAGTGATTGATTGGGTCCGCTTCCAGTACCCGGATGCGCTTACCCGGGAAGAACCGGTGACCGGCAATCGATTCCTCGAAGGACTCACCTTCCTTCCCCGGTGCGAAGGGCAACGGCCAAGACCATCCGCTTTCATGGCGGCCGGTGACCGGATCGTGAAACGCCCCGCCATGCAGGCGAACTCATCACTGCTCCGCTGTTGGGGGCCGGAGTACCTTGACAGTTCCCGGAATCTGTCTTCCGGCCGAAATGTCCGGGAAACAGGAGAGCGGAAGCAGGTCGCCATGATCCCATCCTGACAATGGATTCTTCGGATGGGAGGATGGCCGGCGTCAATTTCGGGGGAAACGGCGCCCGGGCCTGCCGCGCCGTTTTGCGGACCATACTCGGAACTGCGGCGGCCGCTCAAATCAGCGCCGCCATGTGCCCCCGGCCAATCATTGCCTCGAAGTAGCTTGCCTTCAGTTGCCTCAGCGTCGCGCCGAGATCGATGACCCGGTCTTGCTTGAATGTCGGGATGATCGCGTCGAGCGCATCATACAACTCCCCGAGTTTCGGCGGCGGACTTCTCCGGGAGATACGGAAGGCCTGCATGATCACGATGCTGAGCGTTGCCAGCGAGGCGTCGATCGCTTCAGCCACGTCAAGGAATCTCTCGTAAGCGAGGAAGATTGGGGTGGCGACATCCGATATGCTTCCAGGGCCGGCAGTTTCGTCCCGGAATCAGGCGCCGCAAGTCGACCGCCCTGGCATGGGGCACTCAGAATTCCAGATCCATCCGGAATCCCGCAAGGGTTTCCGTCCGTCCGAATCCGTCCCGCACAGCAGCCGCGCCCAATCGGAACTTCGTACCGGACTTCCCGGCATAGCTGACGGCCAGGTCCGCCCGGTCGAAGGACGCCAGGTCCCGGCCGTCGATCTCAATCTCCCGGTAGGCGATCCGCCCATTCCCGTCAACCGCACCGGCGGTCCGGATGCGACCCGTGACCTCGGAGACCGGCCGCTCCGCACCCAGTCGCGCCGCAACGGTGACAAGGCGGTGGGGCCGGAACGACGCCTCCAGGCCGACGGAGGCCAATACCGAATCGTCGAATCGCATCAGCGCCCCGTCCCGCATCCTCAGATGCGCCAGCCGGTTGGAAACATCGACGCTGAAGGCCTTGTCGAATACCAGGGTGCGCCGCCAGGCAAGCTCGACGCCGTCGCCCCGAATGCCCAAGGCTCCCGAACCGTCCCAGCCCAAGGGCCGGCGCATCCCCGAAGCGAAGGATATCCCGAACGTTTCCGCTCCCGGGCCATCGGCGGCGGGATGCGGGGCGAACGACGCCGCCAATACCGTCCCCGGACTCCACCCCGACATCCCGAACCCGGCGACAGTATCGGCGGCGATGCCAGCCGCTCCCACCGCCAGCCAGCGCCCCCATCCGCCGGAAAACCCCAGCGCAATCCCTGCCGTGTCTCCCGGCATCCGGTAGCCGCCGGCCGGGAGCGGCATCCCCGCCAGGTCCGAAAGACCCTGCACCACGCCCCCGCCCCGGCCGATGCCGAGAAGCGCGCCCCCCGCCCCGGAACCCTGCGCCCAGACGCTTTCACCCGTCACCGCCAGGGCCGTCCGGCCGCCCCGACCGTCGCGCTGCCGGCGTCGGGGGTCTGGCGCCAGGTCGGCCAGGGACAGGTATGAATTCCCCGGCACGGCGAACGCATCCAGGCCGACCTCGAAGGGCGCGCGCTGATATCCGTCCAGAACCAAGGTCGTCCGACCGGCAAGATAGCGGCCGATAGCCCCGGGCGGCAGCGCCACGGTCGCCCCGCCGACCGGCAGCACCGGGCCCGTCGCCAACTCGCCGACGGCGAAGTTCGTCCCGCCCACCGGGCGCGACGCCGCGTCCAGGTTCAGACGACCCCGGCCGTATACCAGCCTCACAACACCCCACATTCAACTCAGTCGGTTTTGATCATTCCCATAGTTTTCAGCGCCCGGTATGTTGAAGTGGCCTGACGGAGCAGGACATACCCCTTCCAGACCATGGTGGTGCCCGGCAGCGGCTGGCTGTTGCGCGGATGGAATCCGGCGAGCCTGGCGATGTCGACCACCAGCGTACGGATGTCGGGGGGCCGCTCCGGCGGCGGGCGTGCGCGGAGGATTCCATGGGCCATGAGCCGGACGTAGAGAATGGCGATTTCGTCCTTGGAGACGACCCGGTCGGCGGGGACGTCCGGCTTGTCGCGGGCCATGCGCTCGAGATCGAACACATGGCAGGCGGTGATGGCGTCGAAGGCGAGGCACTTCCTGAGGTCGTCGGCGTGGTCGAACCGGTGGTCCTCGACCCGGGCGCCGGATTTCAGCACCCGGAAGTATTCCTCGATGGTCCACCGGCGCTCGTACCAGCCAACGACGGTCCGGGCGGTCGCCGCGTCCGCGGCGCCCTCGGTGCTCAGCAGCACCCAGTGCAGGGGCTCGCTGCCCGGAGACGGGCTCCTCTCGGTCGCGACGACGGCCAGGACCTCGATCGGTCCCCCGTGCCCGGCGCGGTTCTCCGGCTTTACCGGCGGAAGCACCCTCACCCTGCCGGCGCGCAGTTCGATCTTCGCCTTGCGACCGGAACGCGCCCGCCTGCCGCCGCAGGCCCGGATCTTCACCGTTCGGGAACCGACCCTCGGCAGCGTGGCGACATGGTCCCACAGGGTCTCCTCGCCGCCCGCCTCCACGAGCACGCGGCGTCTCGTCGACCGCCGCGCGCGCACCAGCAGACCCGCGCCCAGGGATTCCGCCCGGGCGAACAACGCCCAGATGTCCGCCTCCCGGTCGCACACCGTGACCACCCGCGTGGACGGACAGGCGCGGGCGAGTTCCCCCGCCCGGTCCAGCCCGTGCCCCCAGCGCGCGCTCGCCACCTCGTCCCTGCCTTCGTCGCAATAGGTCCCGTCCAGGCAGAACACCCCAAGGGGCCGCCCGGCCTCGTTGACCGCCAGTCCCACATGCGCCAGCAGGCCCAGGGTGTGGCCTTTCCCGCCGCCGCCGAAGTCCACCAGCCCGCCGGTCGCCGCCAGACCGTCGTAATTCACCGTGGTGGTGTCCTGGATCGCCAGGACGGTCTCCTCGAGCCCGCAGCGCTCCACCATCGTCGCCTGATGCGGCTCCAGTATGTGGTTCATGGTCACACCCTCGTTCGACAACAGCCGGTAGGCGGCCTTGCGGTCCGCCCGCGCCGGGAAGATCTCCGGAACCGCGGCGCCCGGATGCTCCAGCCACGCCCGCCCCATGGACACGATCCTCTCCCGGACCCGGCCGTCGGGATGGGTGCTGCGCGCGTATTCCCGCCCGGCCCAGTCCGTGGCCCCGTCCATGTGCAGGGCCGGGGCCCTGTGGATGGCCCGGCCCGGCTCGGCGCACAATACCACACGCCAGGGTTCCGCCAGCGGCTTCATCCACACCGTGCATCCCGCCGTGGTGGCCTTCGCGCAGCGCCGCCAGTCCGCCGCCCGGTAGCAGGTTCCGCAATGGCCGGGACCCACATACGTGTAGGCCATCGCCGGGCGGACCCCGTACGCCGCCTCCCAGTCCGCCGCCACGCGCCGCGCCGCCAGGTCCAGCGCGCACGAGGCCAGACCGTGAACCCGGACCCCGGGCAGGATCAGGAAACGATGGTTGTTGACCACCTTCCCCAGGTTCGCCGCCCGCGCGTCCGCCGACCAGCCGATGAACTCGTCCCGGGCCTTCTGGTGCCAGCCCGCGGCGCAGAATCCGATCCCCCCGAGACGGCCATGGACCGCGGAACATACCCAGTAGCGCATCTGGCCCCCCGGCGCACGGGCCCAGCCCCGGGGGTGATGCGTCGCCATCATCGACTCCCAGCGGCGGCGGTCCGCCTTCCCCGATACCGGCTCCAGCAACACCTGGCCCAGTTCCGCCAGACCGCACCGGAGCCGGCAGTCGGGATAATCCGGATCCGGGGCCCCGTCCCGGCGTCCGCCGAATGCCGGACGGGCCGGAGGCAACGAAACCCCCAGCCGGTCCGCGAGAACCGGAAGGGCCTTGCGCGCCGAGCCCAGACAGTACTCGCCGCGGTCCCCCGTCCAGTCCTCGCGGATGCACAACTCACGGGCCAGCGAACTCCGCGTGCGGCCCGCTTCGGAAACCGCATCGCAAAACCAACTCACCGTCCCGGCGTCAAACTGGTGAAGACCTACCTGCATGCCCGGAAATGTACCGGGTCAGGCTTACTGAGTCAACTGTGGGCAGTTGTGAGTATACCAGCGGGTCGTCGTAGGGAGGGGACCGGTCCGCCGTCGCCAGCATTCGCTGTCGGACCTGATGGTAGCTCAGGTTCGGAAACATGCTCTTGAGGGCCGCAAGTCCCGCCGTGACATAGGGCGCCGCGATGGAGGTTCCCCCGGCAAAATCCCAGCGCCCGCCCCCGCGGGTCGTGACGACCTCTCCGGGCGCCGCGATGCACCACCCGGCGGTGATCCCGCACTGCGACGAAAAGTGGGCGATGCGGCCCTCCGTATTTAGCGCCACGGCTGCCACCCATCCCTCCTCCAGTTCCGGAAAATGCCTCGGCAGCGACGCCTCCACGTCCGGATTGAGGTCGCGAGAGTTCCCCGCAGCCCAGACCGCAACGCCCCCGGCATTCACATAGGCACGGAACGCGGACAGCGTATGCGGCATGATTCGCTCCACATAGGCAGCGGTCAGACCGCGGTCCAGGCTCCAGGGCCAGGTCCTGCCCCAACTGAAGTTGGAGGCGCCGACGCCGAGCGTGCGCATCCAGTCCACGCCCCGCGCCGTCTGCCTGTCGAACACCCCGCCCCAACCATGATTCCGCGCGCCGAATCCGCAGTCCACACAGGTGCCGTCGTCCCAGGGAACCGGAGCCGTGTTCCCCCAGGATGCGATCCGGGCCTCGTAGGCCACGCCGTACACGCCCTCCCCGTTCCGCCTCGCCGCAACAATCCCGTGTACTACGGTACCGTGGTGGTCCGTGTCATGTAGCGGGCTGTGGTCGGACCTGTCGAGAGCCGGACGCCCGTCGTCGTCGCTCCCCCCGGTGCCGTTGCAAAGGCCCATGGCGCATCGGGCGGCGTACTGGCCGCGCAAGTCGGCATGGTCCGTGACGCCGGAGTCGAATATCCCTACCGTCTCGCCCCTGCCGGTACCCCCGCGCTCGTGCATGGCGTGAACCCTCGCGGCTTCCTCGTTGGCCACCGCGACCCGATGCTCAGAGCCGCCCCGGAACGCAGCAGGGAACCCCACCGTGCCTTCCCGGTTCGGCGTGAACCCACCGTCCGCGGGCGGGGGTGGCGGTGGGGGTGGGGGTGGGGGTGAGCCGCTGCCGCCACCACCACCACAGGCACCCAGCGAAAGGAGCAACGACGCAAGGAGGAAACTAATGCAGGCTGCTGGCACCTTCTTCGGACCGGGAGAAGTCTGAACAGCACCCCGGTCGCTCTTCACCTTTATTCCGAACATTCCAGACCTTACGCCTGTCAGGCAGTGGACTTTAATCCCAAAGTATTTCACAAAATAAGCACCGGGGAGTTCTGCCCCGCAACGCCGTTTCCATGCCATCTGCGGCAACCACGTTCCATGTCCGCAACTGTGTCGCTGATGTTTGAATACGGTGTACTTTATCTTATGCTGGAACATGAATCCATGTATAAATCATATTCCAGTATTTATTATTATTTATCAATTAGTTAAATTTTAAATCCTAGAAAATCCAATACCGCCGTAATCAAATGGCAACCGGATTCACCCAATTCCCTGACAATCCAGTCGTGCGACTGTCAACAAACACCATTCACAGACACCGAACAAGCCTCAAATCTGCGATGGCAAATCCACCGGCAGTGCCCGCAGATAATCCCCGAAAGACGGGATCGGAATCCTGTAATGATCGTGAATCTCCTGGGTCGGGGCCAGCAGACCGGCATGCAGGGCTTTGGTCAGGAAATCCTCCATGGACTCTCCTGTTTTCCTGCGCACCTCTTCGGTGAGTGATTCAATCCCATCGTAGGTCAGTTTGCCGCCGTTCTCATCGGCAGCCAGAGCCAATACCTTGTAGACCCAGGATCGATCGGTGCCGGCAGCAAGTCGGCCAGCATAGTACTCGTTCTTGTATTCCTCAGCAGCAGCCATGGCCTCATCCAGATAGGATGAATCAATCCGTCTACCGTTGTTCAGGATGATGTCACACGCCGCAAACGCAACACTGTTGATATGCTGTGGCCACCCTTGGGACAGTTTGGCCAGCCTGCTCACCCACACTTCCCGGACTTCCTGAGTCCCCGTGAAACGATAGGCATCGAAGACGCTCCGGATGGCACAGGCCGAGTCATCAGACGGCAGGAAGTCCAGGTTCACCAACCATCCTCTTGCGAATCTCGACAAACCACAGTGGAGGTGAACTTTCTGGAGTGTTAGGAGACCGGCCCGGCCAGCCAGGAGTTCCACTTCTTCTGGGCCACGGACATTGAGTTCACGGAATCGAACGCACATGATCTGATGCAGGCCGGTCGTACCCGCTGGCGTATCGAGAACGAGACATTCAATACCCTGAAGAACCAAGGTTACAGCTTCGAGCACAACTTCGGTCACGACAAACGGCATCTGGCGACGGTGTTCGCCTACCTAATGATGATGGCGTTCCTGATCGACCAGGTGCAGCAGCGGAGCTGTGCGTCGTTCCGGGCGGCCCGGGAGAAAGCGGGGCGCGCGAAGTACTTCTGGGAGCAGCTGCGCGGACTGTTCCTGGAGTTCCACATTCCGGACTGGGAGACCCTGTACCGATCCATCGCGGTCTGGCACAGGAAGACGGAACTGGTCCCTTTCGACACTTCCTGACCGGCAGTCGTGTCCGGGTATGCGGCAGGCTGGTTCTTCAGGGGACAATGTGGCCAACAGACAATCCGGCATACCGCCCGGAGGGGCTTCCCTCCCCGCATGCGCCCGCAACAGGTGTTCAAATGATCAAATTCGCCAAATCCATTTGGGATATACTTAGCGGAAATTGCTGATCAAATTACAGCATGAGGGGTGAGCCATGCATTCATTACGGTGGAGAGTTGTCGTCTGTGCGGTGGTGGTTGCATTCGCGGTTTCCGGGTGCGGTACCAGCCGTGACACAAACGGTCTGTCGGTAGTGGAGAAGTGGCAGCGCTTCAACGAAGGAAATCCGACGCTTCGCATGACCGGCGCGCAAGTGTCCGAGGCTTGGACTGCGGCCGCGAGGAAGTCCACTCACTATGTGGCCTTGGGCCCTGAGAGCGTCGGACGCGGTGCGGATCCCGCATCGGAGGATCCTGCATCCGATGATCAAATGGATACCGACTCCCGGGTAGAGGCTGTCCGATGCCCGGGAGTCTGTGAACTGGAGCGGCTCGAAGGCAGCAGCCTCCGGGCCTTCGCTCCGGTGCTGGGGCACGACGGGATTCCAATCTCCGAATTCAAGGCCCGCCGCACCCATACCGTTACCCTAGAAGAGAACGGGGAGCGAGTGCCGGAAAACGAGACCAAGATAACCCTTGTCGATGTTCTGAGCTACGGCGGTTGGCTCGATCACATGGAATTCCGCATTTCGTTGTCGCGCTCGTGCGTGGTCGGCGTGGCGGGTTGCGCGGAATCTGATCCGGTCTTTGAGGTCACCAATGTGCAGGGCTTCGCGGCCGGCGATTACTCCGGGACGACGCCGACGGGAACAGGGTCGGCCAAATGGACGGGCGTCATGGTCGGGATGGAAACCCCGGAACCGGGTTCCGATGAGGCCTCGGCTTTGTTGGGGAGCGGGCGGCCCGTCGTGTTTCTCGGCGACGCACGGATCATGATCGACGATCTCTCGGCTCCCGATGCCGACGTTTCCTTCACCAACATCCACAACGTCACTGACGGAACCTCTCACGATGACATGAGCTGGGAGAACCTTCGCGTGCAGGACGACGGCCTGTTCGGCGCAAACCCGCTGGAAAGAGACGGGAACGACTACATCGCCGGGATGTTCACTGGCTCCGGGCATCAGGAGGTGGGCGGTCACTTCCGGAGGGATGGCATCGCGGGGGCCTTTGGCGCGAAACGCTGATAGTCCAGTCCACGAGCGCTTCAAACAAAGGGGAGCGGGCGGGCGACAGATTGTGATAGTTCACATATTTTCAGCGGGAACGGGTGATTCTGTCCCGGAATATTTGAAGCTGTCGCGGTGCGGTAAATGGACTAAGGTCGCGCGCCTCGACCGCGACTTCCCTCAACCGGGCCGCCCTTGGCCTTCGTTCCTCGACCGTTGCGGTGCAAAGATGATCGAGTCCGGCTAGGGGACCCGCCAACTGTCAGCGCCGCAAGGCACGTCCCGTTTCGGGTTCAGCCTTTCGATTTTCCCGGTCATTGCGACGCCATCCGCAATGAAAATTCGCACCCGGCCACCGACTTCGAAAGAGACCTGGGCATCCTCCAGACACGGCGTTCGGGCCAGGTCCGGCCCCATATTGTAATTGTCGAAGAGCAGATCAAACCAAGCCATGGCCGGAAGGAAGGAATAAGGGTTCCCGGTCACCTCCGGAGTCCAGCAGGAACGGCCGCACGCTCCCAAGGCCGGGACGAAGCCACCTCGTCTCCGTCGGCGCTACCACTGTTTCACCGGACACGATGCCCGCCTTGCCCAGCGTCGGGCTCGCACCGCCACCATAAATAACACAATCCCGACGAGATCTTGCGGGTGTCCTTCTGGACGCGCTCGCCGGGAACTGGTTGTGCGTAGCGCTTGAAACGATTGGGACAAGGAGATCGCTTCAAAGGTCCTACACCAACTCGGACGAATACCCATTATAGATAGTGGTCAATAGATAGTGGTCAGGCCAAGACCAAAACCGTCGTTCCACAGTAACCTGGATCGAATGCATCGAGCGCCGGGATTGTGTGCTGTTCGCAAATCCAGGATCCGTTCCTCCATCGCGGGTGTCCTCCAGCGATTTGGACTGCGTATCGGTCGTGTGCTTCGAGTTCGCAAACCCTCTATGCAATCAGTCTCGTAATGCTTTGTCCATAACCGTAACTTAGGCCGAGATATGCCTCAGCGCCAACAGGTCAATCCGGCGTCTCCAGTCTTGAGATACATCTCAACCCAGCCCAAACGAACTTTCATTTGTTTGCCCATAGATACCCATTCTAATGAAAGCATGTCTATGTATCACACGGATTCCTTCATACATAAACCTACTTCAGCCCGATATGACCCGGATCAGGCCATAAATTTTGTCTGCGGTTCTTTGTCTCCAAATAATACGTCGCGCCACAGGAGGGCAACGGTGGCGGCCATGTCATCGCCCAAACGGGCATGGATCATGACTTGCTCCGATCAAGTGCCAACAATATAGGAGGTAACAACAGAAAATCGACGATGATCCCCAGGACGACCATCATCGTGACCATCAGGCCGAGAATCCACACGCCCTCATAACCCGCAAACGCGAACGCGATGAAGCCTGCCGCCAGCACCGCGCTCGTGGTGAACAGCGCAAGGCCCGTCGTCCGGAATGCAAGCCGGACGGCATCACCGCCCGCGAGGCCGTCGCGCCGGCCCCTCAGATACTTTGTCATGAAATGAATCGTGTCATCCACGATGATTCCGAAAGCGATGATCGTCGTCATCGTCGCGGCGAGACTGACCTGGCCGATCATGTAGCCCCAGAGCCCGAATCCCAGGACTGGCGGCAGAAAATTCGGCACGAGACTGATCAGACCGAGCCGCAGGCTCTTGAACACTCCGATCAGAATCAGGGAAATCAGCGCCATGCCGATGATCGTGCCGCGAAGAATGCTCTCCAGGTTGCGCTGGGTGAGATAGGCGAGAACCACGGTGAGGCCCGATGCTCCTCCGGAGAGGCCAGGCGTGTTGGCCTCGATCCAGGACAGTGCGCGCCTGTCGATGTCGCGCATGTACCTGACGGGAAGGTCATCGAGCGTCACCGTCATCCGCGTCGCCGACTTGGCGATGTCGATTCTGTCATTGAGGTCAGCGCCGAACGGGACGGAAAGCTCGTAGAGCAACAGGTACTGTGCGGCGAGTTCGGCATCCTCGGGCAGGCGATACTCGGCCGGGTCGTCGCCATGCATGTTCCTGTTCAGGCGTTTCATGATGTCGGTAAACGCCCGGACATGGATTACCTCGGGCTGCTTTCGCGCCCATTCGGCGAACGCCTCGACCTTGCGCAGATATTCGGGATCGGTGATGCCGCCATCCTTCCCCGCGTTCAGCGAGTACTCAAGGGTGTTCAGGCCTGTCAGGTTCTTGATGACAAAATCCGTATCTCGCCGAAACTCGTAGCGCTCGTCGAATGCCTTCGTCCAGTCGTCGCTGAACTCGTTGCGGGGAACACCGGCGACCACCGCAACCGCGAGGACGAGACCGGACCAGAGCAACACTCTGCGGCGATCCACGACGAAGGAGCCGAAACGTTCGAATAGGGAAGATCGTTCCGAGCGGGAAGGACGCGAACGCAAGGGCAGGATCGACAGCATCGCGGGCAGCAAGGTCATCGAATAGATGTAAATTGACAGCATCCCGAACGCCGAGAGATTACCCATCACCTGAACCGGCGGAGAATCGGAGCTGTTCAGGCTGAGGAAGCCGATTATCGTCGTGACCGAGGTCAGAAACACTGGCCAGGCATTGCCGTGGAGTGAGTCCTTCACCGCCGCGCGCCGGTCCAGGCCCCGACTCATGGCCAGCAAGACCGCAGTGATGATGTGGATCGAGTGGGCCACCGCGAGCACCATCACGACAACCGGCACGCCGGAGGTGAGAGGGCTCAACACCAGTCTGGCCCAGCCGGCGAACCCGATCGTCGTCAGGATGCCGAACGCCATCATGACCACGATCGCCACGACTCCGAACACGGAGCGCAGCAGCAGCGCCGTGCCGACGAGAACCAGCAGGAATGCGATCGGCAGGGTGGACTGCACGCCTTCCTCCATGGCAGCGACGGTAACGCGGTTCAGAATGACGTCGCCGGTGATGTAGAACCCCAGATCCGGATGACGTGCGCGGGCCTCCTCAAGAACGGCGTTCAGATAGTCGGGAACCTCGGCCACCATCGCGCTCTGGTCCTCGGCCTTGACGAAGCTGATCGCCAGTGCGCCAACGCGCCCGTTCCGGGAAACAAGGCGCCCGAGGAGTTGCGGTTCGTTCAGCGCGATCTGCTCGATTTGCGCAAGATCGCCGTCGCTCAGTGCCTCCGCCCCATCGACCAGGGGTTCAACGACGAGGTCGTCACCCTCGGCATATGTATGGTTGTAGTTAGTCAGGGAATCAACGCGGGTCGAATGGGGTGTTTCCCATGCGGTCCGGGTCAATTCCTCGATCGCGCCAAGCGTGCGTCGGGTAAAGACGGAACCTTCGCGGGGCGCAACCGCGATAAGCACCGTGTTCGACGCTGCATATGTATCTTCCAGGGCATTCAGCGCGACAAGTTCCGGGTTGTCCTCGCCCAGCAACTCGCGGAAATCGTTCGCCACGATGATCCGATCCCCACCCGCCGCCATCAGCACCATGAGGAGGGTGGCGAACGCCGCGACCCACCATCGGCGCCGCAGAATGAAGTCGATGTAGCTGCTCAGGAGCATGACCAGACCCTGACCTGTCCGTCAATGCGAAGTGTTGCAGGAACGGGGCTTGGTGCGGCGTGCGGTCTGCGCTGCAGGCAATGTGTCCGCCTCGCAGTCTCAGGCGTGCCGCCGCGACAGGAAGGAGACACTGTCCCTGACGGCGTCGACGCCGCTGCGCACCAACCCGTTGGTCACCGGCAGGTGCGTGTGGTCGCCTGCGAAAAACAGGCCCTTCACGCTGTTGGGAAGCGTCTCTCGCCGTCGCTCGAGAAGTGCATGGGCTGTGGCCAGCCCCGACGTTCCCGCTCCGATCACCACAACCTTCCGTTTTTCAGCCATCTGTATGCGTTTCGTTCCGCAGCCAGGCACGGCGGAGTGGAATCGGGGCGCGGCCGGGAGAGTCAGCCGAGACTTCTACCATGGGCTCTGCTGCGTAGCACGCACATGATCGGGCATCTTGTAGCTGATCCCTTCCTTGTCGTATTGCGTGGCTTCGAAGATCTGCATGAAAGCCTGCTCTTGCACCAGGCGGTTCTCGGTCAGGATATTGATCAGGCGGGATTTTGCCCGGAGGTAGAGGAGTACCAGATACCTGCTTCTGATCGTATTCGGATACCCATATCGATCCGCCAATTCGTTGCCGATCAGTGCCCGGGAAAGCCGGTAGGCGTAGATCTGCAACGATTTCCTTTCCTTTTCCGTCTTTACTCCCGCCATCTCCGGTATGGCCTTGAATACCGCATTCGCCACGCCGAGCGCGTCGGCGTCCGGTGGCGGTTCGCACAAGTGACCGATCCTGTATATCCGTCTCGCCTCGGTCTCGCTGGTAAAAAGAATGGCTTCAGGTACGCCCAGGAGATGACCGGTGTAGCGCCAGATCTTGACGATGCTTTCCCGTTCTTCCCGGCTGATGGCCGAACCCATCGAGATCGCATGCTCGAACTGGCGTATCGAGAACGTATAGAGCGCGATCCCGCCAATATGGGCTGCGCTCAGCGGTGTCCCCCAAGCCGCGTGATCCCAGAGCTCTGAATCGGCCAGCAATTTTCTCATCCGGGCATGGATGAAACGGATTCTCATGGAAACCTTCCAACCTTCTCCGTCTCGCAGCAAACCGCCGGGATAATAGGTTTCGACCATTTGGCGGTTGTTTTGCCGGAGCCGTCTTTCGGCACCCGGGCCCAGTCCGGTCACACGCCCGGTGATGGAGAAGGACTTGCTTACCAGGGTCGAGAAGCCTTCCACCGCGCTGCCGATGGCGTAGGCGATCAGCATGTTGCTCATGTTTTTGTAGAAGGCGCGCTGACCCGGCTTGAAGGCCTCGAAATCTACCCAGTCCGGCACCTCCACATCGTCAAGGAAATCCCGCAGAACCTGTGGTGCGCGCTTCAGGGTCGTTTCGTCGTCCTGCTCTACACCGGCGCGAATGAACCGATGCATGTCGGCAGGCGGCAGCTCGGCAAGCTCATCCATGACGGGATCGAGTTCGGGATCGCCGATAGTGGTGTGCCGGATATAGTTGTCGGCAGCCTCCCGGTCGACTTCCCGCGCCCTGGCGTAACCGTCGAGATAGGCAGACGGGACAACCAGCATACCGGTCATCTCGGTCGAACGCTGCCGGCGCCCTTTTGGACATACGGCATCCCCTTGCGTTCGTAATGTTCCTTGAGTTGCCGATTCAAGGCATCTTGCAATATCCGCCATGCCCTGTAGCTCTCCGGGAATGTCAAAATACTCACAACGGTGTCTCTTAGCACCCGCAAGGGGGCGAAGAGAAGAAGCAAGATAAGGGTAGCGGTCCGGGGGATCGGCGCGCGCTTGCCGAAGCGGCCTTGGCCGTCGGCGGATTCCGTATTCATTCTTGAGCCTTGTTGTTGGTGATTGATAACTGCAACTATCGGGCGCCAGACCCATCCCACCCCCGCAACAGGAGGACAAGAACCTTGCGACACGTCGAAAAGAACAACAACACGGAACCCGGACGAAATCCTTCAGACGGACATGTCCATGCCCGTCACCTCGCCTCCCCGGACCCCGTCGGGGAATGGCTCAAGTCCGTCCGGGGAAGCCTGAGCCCCCACACCCTGCGGGCGCTGCATTCCGACCTCGGCCGATACCGGTCGTGGTGCATGAAACAGCGACTGAAGCCCTGGCCGGTGAGGGCCACGTCCCTCGCCCGCTTCATCGATACCCTGGCCAAGGACCGGGCCCCGGCCACGGTGGAGCGGCATGTCTACAGCATCCTGTCCCTGTGCCGGGGGACGGGCTGGAAGAATCCGAGGAACACCGGGGCGGTGCGCACCGCCCTCGGGCGGATGCGGCGCGCCAGGGGCCGCCGCCAGGCCCAGGCCCATGGCCTCACCAGGGCCCTGCTGGAACGGATGACGGAAGCTTCCGGCGACCGCCTCATCGATGTCCGCAACCGCGCCATGCTGGCGGTCGCATACGACGCCCTGCTCCGGCGCTCGGAACTGGTCTCGCTGCAAGTGGCTGATCTGTCGATGGAACCCGACGGCTCCGCCACCCTCCTGGTGCGCCGGGGCAAGACCGACCCCGGGGGCGAGGGGGCCGTCCTGTACCTCGCCCCCGACACCGTCTCCCTGGTGCTGGCGTGGCTGGACGGGAGCGGGGTCAGGGAAGGATGCCTCTTCCGCGCCGTCTCCCGGTATGGTCGGACCGGCCGGGGACTGGACCCGGGACAGGTGCCGAGGATCTACAAGTCCATGGCACGGAGGGCGGGACTGGGAGAGGAGGTCGTCGCAGGCCTGTCCGGCCACAGCCCCCGGGTCGGGGCCGCCCAGGACATGATCGCCCTGCGGGTGGAACTGCCGGCCATTATGCAGGCCGGGCGCTGGAAGTCCACCGCCATGGTGCACCGGTACGGCGAGCGGATCCTCCCCCGCCGGAGCGGTTCGGCCCAGCTCGCCGAACTCCAGTACCGCCTGTGCCCTGCTCCCGGTAGCGGGACATGCACGAATCCCGGGGAGACATGCGCCCGGCAGCACGAGTCGGACGGAACGGGGATCGTGCAGGCGGGGCGGGCTGCGGGGAAGGCGCCGTCCCGGGGCAACTATCGCGCACCGGAAACCGGCGCAGTCCGGGGATTTTCCGGGAGTCCCGCCAGCCCGTGAACCGGAACAACCCCGGATTCATGGAAATTCGTTCTCCGCCTGATCCCCAGAAGACCGGAATCGGGGCCGATTATCTGGCTATTCGTTCTTGACACTCGGAGACGGGAAAAACTATTCTTAGGGCTTGATAATTGCAGTTATCGGACGTCAGATTCCCTGCCTTTTCGCCGCAACTTCCTGTTTTTGCCTGTTTATTTCTTTCCGTCTGTCTGTCCATACCGTCTCTCCCATCAAGCCGAGATCATTCCCGAATAAAATCCGGGCCGCAGGACGACAACCGCCGGAGGGTCGATTCAGGCTTCCGGACGGCCCTTGTGTGGATGACACCGCAAGGGTCCCCGGAGTTCCGCCGGGAGGTTCGTTCGTGGCGATTCCGGGACAGTGGCGGACGGTCTTGCAGCCGTTCAGGGGACTGCCCCACGGCGTGGGGTGGACGACGCCCGGGCCGGCGTCCGGTGCTGCCGGATCCCGCCCCGGGACCGTTTTAAATCCGACATGCGGTCCCGTGAGACGGAGGCGGTCTCGCGTACTCCAGCACCGTCGCATTGTTGACCGTCGGGATACTACGTCTTCAAATCACAATCAGAATTTTTCTACCGGAGGCGGGCTGTGTCGGGGAACCTGCCAGGTTCTCGGCATTCCGAACCGGCTCCGGCGGCCGGGAATGCGATCAGGCTGGGCTGGGACCCGCCAGGGGATTCTTGAGAAAATCTTCCTGGCCAGGACATCCCCGCGTTCCGTTGGAATCCGCATCCGCCCCGGGTCAACTCCCGGGGCGATTTTCATGCTCGATCCATGAGGAAAGTGGCGTGTACGCCATGCTGATTGGTTCAGGCCTGTCCCGTGCGGTAAAGATTCCAACCTGATGGTATAGTGAAAATCACCATGTACCGTACGCTGGCGCGATTGAGCCAATTGCGGACAATCTGTTTGTTCGTGCCAGTATGGCAACAGACATGGTCAGCCCCCTGCAACCCCAGCCATGAATACCGAAACGAAAGTACTCTCATCGGCTGCCAAGGCGATAATCATCCTGGGTACCGGCATCCTTTCAGCTTGTGGAGGAAGCGGCGGTGGGCCGCTCGAATCTGCTGCGGCGATCGTCACCGCCCCTACCACAATGCCGATCATGATTTTCGAGGCATGGCGGAATGATCGCGAGGCATTTCTCGAGCGGGCGAGAGGCAATGTGCGTCCTCTGCCTCCGCTTGACCCGGAATCCCGAAACATGGCTGAAGCCACCCTTCTGCTGGCGCTCGATCGCGGAGAAATCGACAAGGGCCGTTACTGAGAAAACAATCAGGACAGGATCGGCCGCCGCGCAGGCGGGGTGACTGTGCTGTCAACGGATCATGTGGCCACGGATTCGTTTTGCCGCGAAGTGCTGAGCGAAACCGTTATTGAAGGCCGGCCGACCGATCAGCGTGTTCGTACCTGGTGCCGACACGGCATGGAACCCTGGAAAGAGCACAGATGAGCCGCGTACGGCTTCGGGTCGGATCGGGGTTTGGGGAATGTGTCGATCCGCTATTCAATCGTGGACGGGGCGGACCGGGGGGTTGGTGGATCGTCGACGAACCGGAATTGCATCTTGGCAAGGACATCCTGGTGCCCGACCCGCCCCCACGGCTGATCAGGGGATGGCGGTGGTCGATTACCCCGATGTGCCCCGGTTTGCTTGGCCGGGAGGAAAAGACCAGGACTGCCTGAGTCATACCCGGGTATCCAGCCTCTGTACAAAACCATTGCACGGACCGAAGCCGGCATCCGGGACAGCGGCTGCCAGGCACCAGGGAAGACCGGGGCATGGCCGGTCAGAAACAACACATGCCCGGATTCATCCGGCCAGTCCGTCCGGTACACCACCCGGCATCCCGGTCGGGGCGATGCACCGATCGGGCCATACGCGGCCCGATCAAGCACGAACCTCTGGCCTTCCGCGGCTTTCAGACGGTGCCGGATCCGAAGCCCGTGCGCGCTATGCCGGTATGGGGCCCGCCTTCGCCACCTGTTTCATCAGGCCGTCGTCCCAGTCGCCTTCCACCATGATATGGGAAGCGGCTCCCAGCTGGACTGCCTCGATCAGGTTGTGACTGAGGTAGACGTATATCCCGGGCTGCCGGAACGTATACAATGCGGCGCCGGCAGAGCCGCCCCGTATGAACCATGTTTCCAGCCCCGTCGTCGGATCATCCGTGAAGCTCCCGGTCTCCCATACATAGTCACCGTGGCCACCGATCAGGTGGGGGCGGGAATCGCGGTTCGACTGAGCGTGAACGAACAGGGCCGTATTCCCGACCTTCGACGTGAGGGCATTGTCGCCGGTAAGCGCACCCACCTTGCCGTTGAACACCACATGGGTCGGGATCAGCCCGGCCATCAGGGGGAGCACGTCTGCCAGGTTGGCGCCCGCGACATCGTAGGTCTTGTATTTTCCGTTCTCGTCCCTGGGCACATAGAAATCCTGTTCGCCGATGTAGAAGACCTGGTCATAGCTCAGGGGGTTGCCGTCCTTGTCCTTCAGGCCGTCCCTGGGCAGGACCATGCAGGCGCCGTTCATGCCATGCACCACATGGTAGGGAATCATGACGCCGCCGGGCGCACAGTGGTACACGAAGACGCCGGGCTTGGTGGCCCTCCAGCGAAGCTTCATCTGCTCTCCCGGCTGGACGTGGGTCAGGGTTCCGCCCCCCAGGGCACCGGTGGATGCGTGGAAGTCGATGTTGTGCTCCATGAGGCTTTCCTTGGGATTGATGAGCGTCAGCTCGACGAAATCGCCCTCATGGCAGATGATCAGCGGGCCCGGCACCGAACCGTTGTAGGTCAATGCCCAGACCTCGGTTCCGGTACCGTCTATGTCCATCTTCACCTCGGGCGTGGTCATGGTCACCTCAACGACCTTGGGGCCTCCGCTGGCCACCTGCTCGTGCTCGGGCGCAAAGGGAGGCGCCACCAGCTCCTGCTTCACACGGGGCAGTGCCGCAATCTCCTCCTCGCTCATGGATGCGCTGAGACCGGTGTGCCCTCCTTCCGATGTGCCGTATGCCGCCGCCTGCTGGATTCCGGATGCGGCAAGTGCGCCGAATGCTGCCGAGGTCGGCACCAGGGTCGACATCTTGAGGAAGTCCCTGCGATCGAGATCGTCGCCAGCTTCCTGGTGTGTGTTGGTTGTTTGGGATACAGACATGATAGATAGTGTCCGGCAGAAAACCCATAAATTGCTGATTGGAAAGGCGTAATCGGGAAATCGGCGTGATGAAGATGTCCCGGATTCATCGGCTGGATGGTAAAATCATGGGGAATTTGCTGGTTTTTCCCGAATCTTCGCCCTGGTCCCTACCCGATGAGACATACCCTCCATCCCCAACTGGAGATCGGCGCATGCCAGATTGCCGATATCCGGATCGACCCGAAATCCCGGGACGATATCCCCGCGCTCCTGATCGGCCTGCAGCATCTGTATACCGACGAGTCATTGCGCAACCGTCTGTTCGACCTGCTGGAGCGCGAGGTTCTGCCGGATGTGGACCTGGACACTGGCAGGCCGGGGATGCACTTGTGGTCGATTCTGGTGATGGCGATCCTGAAGCAGGGACTGAACTGCGACTTCGACCGTCTTGAGGGACTGGTGAACCACTATGACGTGATCCGCCAGATGCTGGGGCACAGTGTGTACTCGGACGAGAGTTATTCGGTGCAGCAGATCAAGGACAACGTCAGCCTGCTGACGCCGGGGGTGCTGTCGAAGGTTGGAGAACTGGTGGTGGAATCGGGCCACCGGGTGTCAAAAAAAAAGCCTGGAGACTTGTTGCGCGGTCGGTGTGATTCCTTCGTGGTGGAAACGGATGTGCATTACCCGACGGATACGGGTCTGTTGTGGGATGCGCTGCGCAAGTTGCTTGGCCTGATGCAGGAGGCGGCCCTGGAGGACGGGGTTTCGGGGTGGCGCCAGGCGAAGGACCGGCGCAGGAAACTGAAGCGCCTGTTCAACGGGGTTCGACGGGCGCGTGATGCGCACGGCCGCCCGGACCGGGTGAAGGGTTTTCTCGATTCCGCCCGGCAATTGATTGCCCAGGCCGATGGCACTTTGGATGTTCTTGCCGGGATGGCAAGGGTGGAGTGCCGGCTGGTTCGGATGAACCGGATCCGGCAGTATCTGTGGTATGCCGCCCGGCTTTCGGACCAGGTGGACCGTCGGTTGCTGCGGGGGGAGACGATTCCCCAGGGCGAGAAGATCTACTCGATCTTCGAGCCCCATACGCGCTGGATCTCGAAGGGGAAGGTGGGCCGCCCGGTGGAACTGGGGGTTCCGGTCTGCGTTCTGGAAGACCAGCACGGCCTGCTGCTGCACCATCGGGTGATGTGGAAGGAAAGCGATGTGGAGATCGCGGTGCCGATGGTGGAGGAGGCCAGGGGGAAGTATCCGGACCTGGGGCTTTGCAGTTTCGACAAGGGGTTTCACAGTCCGGAGAATCGCCGGTGTCTGGATGAATTGCTGGAGGACAATGTCCTGCCCCGCAAGGGCCGCTGGACGCGGGCTGACCGGGTGCGTGAGACGGGCTCCGTGTTCCGGGCGGCCCGGCAACAGCATCCGGCGATCGAGTCGGCGATCCACAATCTGGAGCACCGGGGCCTGGACCGTGTGCGCAGCCATGGCGTGGAGGGGTTCGAGCGGACGGTGGCACTGTCGATACTGGCATGCAACGTGCATCGCGTCGGACGGATGATCCGGGACCGGGCCCGTGAGGCCGAGCGGCGACGACGGGCGGCATGACGGATCGGCTTTCGTCAGCTGAAGTTGAAAGTCCCGCCCCGACAGGGTGGGCATGGAGCCCAATGTCCGGAATCAGGCCGAAACGCCCTGACAATCAATTCCCTCTACTGTTTCCCGGAAATCCATAGAGTCACTCAATGACTGGATGCTGGCGAAATATTTTCACGCCGGGAATCCGTCGGAAATCGGGGTTTTCTGTCTGACACTAGATACCTCCTGTAGGGTTGGATGAACTGTCTGCTCATCTGCGTACCAAACGAGTAAACTCACGTCAACCGTCGTAATTGAGTTGCACCAATAAATACGATAATTATCGGGATTCGCCTGTTCCTGTCCGATGGACGTACCGGATCCGGGGCGCCGGGTGCATATGTCCAGCTTGGGTGCGACGAAAATGATGGACTTCGCGCCTGTCAAAGTGACGGTGATTCGTCGGCTCTCAAGTTCATTGAACGGATCCGTAATCTCGGCTATGCTGACCATTATCAGGATCGGTTCACTCCGATCCAATTGATGGGTGTGGCGTTCAGCCGGGTGGAACGTCGCTTATGGGGACTCGGGGGTTACCTGCACATCCGTCATGCGGTTCCGTGATACGGGGGCGGTCTTACACACTTCAGCTCCGTCGCGTTGTTGACCGCCGGGATACTACGTCTTCAAATCCCAATCAGAATTTCTACACGGGGCAGGCTGTGTCGGTGAAACCGCCGTATGGCGGAACGGGAGATCGTACAGACCAGGGCCGACACCACCAGCCGCGAGATTCAGTTCATCGACGCGCGCAGAGGGCTCAACGCCGCCTGCCTCAAATACAGCCACATGTACAGCCACATGTGACTGGTTAGAGATTTCTAAACGTGCAGAACGCGGTTCCCGGAAATCCTGTCCAGATATCAAATGATGTACGGATATGGCCATGTTATCCGGCATCCAACTGAAACCGGACTGGGTCGACACGGAGGCAGGCTCTGTCAGTGAAACCGCCAGGTTCACAGCATTCCGGATCGGGTCCGGCGGCAGGGAATTCGATCAGGCAGAACTGCGCCAGCCGGCACCATTTGCCGGCTAACCACACCGCTCCTCCGTGATTACCTCCTACCCCTTATCCCAGGCAGTACGCAAATGACATCCGCCTTGCACAGACCGGTGGGGCTCCGACGCATCGCCGGCAGATGGTCTTGCCATCATCGGCCAGCGCCTCAGAATTTCATGTTGAGGGTTACGAAGAAGGTACGTCCCCAGCCGGCCGCGCGCGGCCCGTCGGCCGCGGAGGGATGCGTGGTATTGGTGGAAAGCTTCGCGTCGGTGACGTTGTACACACCCGCGGTCAATCGCGTGTTCTCGAGTCCCAATGGCCTTGTCCAGTCGAACGTCAAGTCGTGGCCGGTCCAGGAAGGGAAACGTCCGTCGCCCCACCGGTTCTCAACCTCGTCGCGGTAGTTCACTGCCCAGTAGGCGGTGAGGTTGCCGCGCCCGGCCGAGGTCACGATGCGCACGGCGTTGCGCGGGAGCGGGTTCGGACGCTCATTGCCTGCGATACGCTCCTCGCTGCTGGTGACGTAGCGCCAGAACCCGCGCATTGCGACGAAGCCCCAGCCGGTCTCCTTGCGGGCTCCGAACCGGGTGTTGACGCCCGTGACCTCGGTCGCGACGATGTTCGCGAACCGCTCGTGAATGGTGATATCCCCGGCCGCGCGCTCGATACAGCTGCCGCCGACACCCTGCCGGCACTCGGGATGGTTCAGCATCGCCCAGGTGGCGTAGTGCCGCCCCGGCAAATCCGAGGAACTGAGCCGGTACCAGTCGGCTACGAAATAGAACGGTCCCCTGCGGGCTTCAGCGCCGACGGAGAGACGCTCCGATCCCGCAGGATCGAGCTCGGGGTTGCCAGTCGTGCTGCGCGTCACCTGCCGGTAATTCACCGTGTCGCACGTGCGCGGCGGCGGCCCGCTCTCCGGGATGCAACGGACATAGGGGTGGTCCTGCGATGCGGTGCTGTGCAGGTGGTGCATGGAGGGCGCCTGGTCACCCGTGCTCCACGACCCGCGCAGCGTTACGATGTCGCTCGGATGATATTCGGCCCCAAGGCGCCACGCGCGCAGCCCGCCGACATCGTCGTACTCGTCGGCCCGGGCCGCGGCCCGCACGTCCACGGTGTCGGCTAGGGGCAGGGACGCCTCGGCGAAGGCTCCCGCCGCTTCCCGCTCGCCGGCGTAGCTGGTGCCGCCCGACCCGAGCACCCCGTTCACGTCGCGGGTCCGGCCGTCCCCTGCCCGGAACGCCAGAAGCCGATGGGCCTCCACATCGGAGAGTTCAACCCCCGCGGTCCATGCCGCGCGGCGCCCGCCGATGTCCGGCCCGGCGCCCTCAAGCGCGAAACGCGCGCCCAGATACCGTGAGCGGAGGTCCTCCTCCTCATGCAGACTGCTTCTCTCGATCGCCCTCAGGTGGTCCGGTTCCATCGACAGCGGGTCAGCCAGGTCATACCTTCCGGCCTCGATCTCCTGCCGGATGATCTCGGCGTCCACGAAGGTATCCCCCTCCACCTGGCCGTCGAACCTGTAGGCGCTGATGCTGGCGTCGTAGCCGAGGCCCCCGGCGAGCCGGCCCCTGACGCTTGCCGAGACGTCGTAGTCCTCGGTGCTCGACCTCCAGTCCCGGTTGCCATGGCCGATGAAGCGGTGCCCGATCGAGAGGATGTCCTCTGCCGTCGCCTCGAACGCCGGGTCGGCGTCGCGCGCCGATGCGTTGATTGCGTCGAGCAGGGCTCTGCTTGGTGTGACGGAGAAGACATCGACCGACGGTGCGTAACGGAACGCCGAGCGTCCGTGCGTTACGGTTGCGTCCATGTGGAGCTCGGCATCCTCTCCGAGCGGGTGGCTGAGGTTCAGGACTGCATTCTGCTGGTCATATCTGGCGCTGTCCCACCAGAAGTTGCCGTAGGCGAACCCGCAACCCTTGTCGCCCGAGTCGGTCCCCGGCGGGTTGCTGAGGGGGCCGGTGTAGCCGTGCGCCCGGTCGCACCGGCCAAGCGGAACGGCTCTCAGTTTTTTCGTAATGGGGTTGCGGACATAGACCGTGTTGCCGCCGACACTCACGTTTTTCGCATCGGCAAAGCTCCCGCCGTCCACCCACTCCGAACGGCTGTGCTCGCGGGTGCTGCCGACAATCTCCTTGCGGTCGAGGATGTCGACACCGACGGTCATATGTCCGCCGGAACCGATCGCGCTGCCCCATACGACGCTGCCCTGACGCGCGTCCCCGCCGTCACGGGCCGGCATCCGCGCGACGGTGCGCACATCGAATCCGTCCAAATCCTTCCTCAGCACAAGGTTGAATGCACCGCGTACCGCGGCGTGGCCGCCAATCGTCCCCAGGCTCTCGGCTCTCAACACCTCGATGCGCTCGACCGCCGACAGCGGAAGGGAGTCCAGATTGTCCCCGGTCGTCGCGTAGGGCCGTCCGTTCACCAGAACGAGCAGGTTGCGCCCGCCGGTGAAGAAATAGCGGATGATCCCAGTATCGAGCATCTCGCCGAACGTCTGGGCGCCGGACCGCTCAATGAAGCCGCGGTCGTACTCGGCGATGATCTGCGGGGCTGGCGCCAGCGTGCCGGCATGGACCTGGGCCAACGCGAGCAGGGTGGTTGCGGCGAGCGCCATGCGGATTTTTCTCATTGTGGATACCCCCATTGTTATCTTCCGCCTTGTTTGAGAACAGATTTCCCGGATTGTCCTGCGTATCGGTCGCCTGACGACGTGAAACGTTTCCAAGTGTAATCCAGCAGCTGTGGCACATCCAACCCCAGGCAGCCAGGGCGCGTGCTATACTCGATCCACGAGGTCAGCCAAGATACTTCATTGCATTTGGAGACCCCTCGCCGGCGAAGACCGCGGGGGTTTTTTTCGGCGTTCCTCTCATCCGATGCCTTCGTGACCACTCCTATATAGTCCACAAAATGCGGCAACAGCTTTGACGGGTGTATTTCATCCGGCGACGGCACCATGCGGGAAACCACGGGCAATCATGCAGCAACCGACAGCGTCGGATGCACTCGGGCGGGACTCGGCCTAAAGCGTTGAGCCCGTTTACTTTCGTGTGTCCGTCCCTGTCCTCAAGAATTCCGGGAAATTGGAGTTAGCACCTTCCGCATACGCTGAAAGCCACGCGAAAGCAAGCTCCATGGGCATGGGCGCGCGTGCTGAGAATTACATCCGGCATACGACGATCGGAGACCCCGTGCTCGACCCGGTCATGGAGGAGCTATCCGCCATGCCTCCCGTCGACCTGCACCGATTCATCGGGGCGGGCGTCGAGCAGCAGCCCGACATTCTTCGCAGGGCGCCGCAGGTGCTGCGGGATTTCTTCGATCATCTGGAAGATCCTCCGTGGCTTGACCGCGAGGCGTTCAAGCCCGGGATCCGCGCGTTCAGCACCAACGCGGACCTGATGCTCGTGGCCTTCGTTGCGGGCGTGCTGGTGGAAGGGTTTTCGACGCTGATCGCAAAATCGTTCAACACCACCAAGCGGGTGGCGGCCACCAAGCGACGGCTGCAGCAGAACAACCGGCAGTTGGTGGAAATTTTCTTCCCCGGCGGATTGGACCGGGACGGCGACGGCTGGAAGCTGTCCACGCGCGTGCGGTTCGTGCATTGCCGCATCAGGACGCTCCTGGCGCAGTCGGACGTATGGGACGAGGACGCCTGGGGCACGCCGGTCAGCGCGGCGCACCTGGGGCTGGCGATCGCGGTTTTCTCCAAGCGCCTGCTGGATTACTCGATGAAGGTGGGCGCGACATACACGCCCGAGGAAAAGGCGGGCGTGCTCGCCGTGTGGCGCTACGCCGGCCACCTGATGGGGATACCGGATTCGATCCTGTATGCCGACGGGGAGGAAGCCGAATCCATCTACACGGTCGGCTTCCTGTGCGAACCGCCGCCCGACCGGGATTCCGTGGAAGTGGCGAATGCGCTGATCAAGTCCATTCCGTCGGTGGCGGGCATCACGGACCCGACCGAAAAAAGGAAAACGACGGCATTGGCCTTCAAGCTTTCGCGCGCACTCATTGGAAACAGGCTTGCCAATCAGTACCAGTATCCATGGAGCCCGACGATCGGAACGCTGTTTCTGTTTCGGCTGAAACAGTACCTGCAACGCAGGGCCAAGAATACCCAGTTGCTCCGATTCGGAAATTTCTCTCAGCTTCTGGACATTTCCGTGTATGACGAGGGAGGCCTCAGCTACAGGATGCCAAACCACGTCCATGCCTCGAAGTCGGCCGACTGGTGAACGATTGATGCGCGACGTTTCAACCCGGCGGCGCGCTGCGTCGCACGATGTACACGGCCGGGAAGGTCCTTGCCGATGACGCCCGCTCAACTCGACCGCGCCTTCGACCTGACCCTCCGGCGGCCCTGGGTGACGGTGGCGCTGGCGTCGTTCTTCCTGCGGTCTGCCCCGCGATCCGGCCGGAACTGAGACCGTGATTCGTCCGGGTCATGCGATCGGCTTCCTGGTCTGCTGCTGCATGGCTTTGGAAAACTCCTTGGCGTCGGCCGACACCCGGTCCATCGACGAGGTCCGGGCGGCCTACGCGGCGGGGCGGTTCGCCGAGGCGGCCGGGATTGCCGAAGCGCTCCAGACCGCCGAAGGGTATGCATTGGCCGCGGAGTCGCTGACCATCCATGCCCACCACATCGCGGCGGATGGCGAGCGGGAGGCGCTGCTTGAGCGGGCTATCGGACTGGCGGAGAAGGCGGTGGACTCCGATCCCGGCAATGCGGACGCCTATCTGCAGATGGCCCGCGCGATGGGTCGGCACGCACAGTCGATCGGCGCGGTCAGGTCGACTGGCCGGGGCTATGGGAAGCGGATTCGTGAGGCGGCCGAGACAGCCCTGGGGCTCGAACCCGAAATGGCCGCGGCACATCTCAGCCTGGGTCTGTGGAATGCGGAAGTGGTCGCTGCGTTGGGTCCTCTCATGGCGCGCCTGGTCTACGGCGCCCGCAAAAGGAATGCCCTCGCTGCCTTCGAACGCGCCCTCAAGCTTGCTCCCCACGCGAAAGCCGTACCTCTGGAATATGCGTTCGGACTGCTGGCCCTGGGTGGCGGAGATTACCGCAAAAGGGCGGCAGAGCTTCTGGAGCGCACTATCCGGATGCCGGTGAAGGATGCTTATGATCGCCTGCTCCACGAACAGGCAGTCGAGCGGCTCAAGGCCCTGGAATCATCTGGCGGCTGAGTACCGTGCGGCCCCTGCCCCATTCGGTGGTGCCGACTCGCACCGCTTCGGTACCGGGAGTTGAAAAGTGGTTCTGTGCCCGTTTCCCGTCCAGGGTGCGGCAGGAAGATCTTCACCCAACAGAAAACGAACCGGAATAATCCACACCATCACTGCGCAGACATCCCCCAATACCGGGGTTGGCCGGAAATGACAATGACTCCTGCCACCGACATCCCCACGGTAACAGAAGAAATTCTGGTCCTTCTGCTGGATGACGAACGTGGAGTCCCGGTGCCGGTTCCGCGCAGCCACATGGCCTGCGTGTTCGCCGGGGCCGTCCTGATGGACCTGGCGTTCGTCAACCAGATTGATACGGACCTCGAGAGCCTGATGGTCATCGACCGGACGCCGACCGGAATTTTCATGCTCGATCACGCACTGGAGAAGATCGCCGCACGGAAGGAAACCGCCGACGCGCGCGCCTGGATCCGGGTGCTCTCGTCGGAAGATGCCGCCATGATCTTCGAACAAACACATATCAGGCTTGTCGAGCATCGGATACTGACGCTTCGGGAGGGTGGTTTTCGTGCGGCCTTCTGGCGCCCGCATCGTGTTCCGGCCCGGCTTGAGTCGGTCATGGGAATGCGTTTTCTGTCTTGGGATGCTTGCCCGAGAACATAGAAAAACCACAGTCAGGCGGGAACCGGCAGGAGCAATACATGTGATGTCCAACAAGGCTGGCATCGCCGTCTATATCAGGTCAGGGATCACTGATTTGTCTCTACGTTGCCAACACGCGACCCCGGTGCACAATCGCAGGCGTTCGTACCCTGGTGCCGTCGCGTTGTGGATCACGGGATTTGGCCGTAATCAGAACGAAATCGGCGTAAATACAACCAAAGGCCGTCAGGGCGCATGTTAGTCTTCATCCGCCTTGGTCAGCCAAGGTACTTCATTGCATTTGGAGACCCCTCGCCGGTGAAGACCGCGGGGGTTTTTTTCGGCGTTCCTTTTCCCGGACGATCTGCCGCTCTGGTATAATCGCGCCCGCTCCGGATCGACTGCCGGGGCGATTTTTTTCTGATCGAAATTACCGCCCCGCAGGCAACCTCGCTTCGCGGGGCTTTTTTCTTCCCACGCGCCGTTCGGGTTTTCCGGCCACGGCAGGAACTGCCGGGGTTCTGCTACAATCGTCCCGCGTCCGGCCTGCCGTCAGCCCTTTCTCCGAGGGATACCCACAGGGGCGGCATCGCCGGGCGCACAGGAAATCACCGGCCCGGCTGTTTTCCATCATCTCCACCGGTCTTCGTGGTAGACTCCGCCCGCCCCCAAGGGGGCGATTTGGATTTGACGATTTGGATATACCCGCCGGGCAACCCCCGGCGGTCTTTTTCAGCTTCCGGCGCGGCCCGGTTACACCCCTCCACTGCGTAGAGGGTCATCGCTGGCCGACCTCTTCCCTTCCCGTCCCCTGGCCATGGCGCCGACCATGACCATGACCCACGAGCACGGGCCGGTCCACGACCGTCCCTGACGGCACGGCGCGCCCCGCCAACCGGCCGGTTCGTATCGGTTGGCCAGGGCCCGCCCGGGTTCTCTCAGACCCCCGGGCGCCGTCCGCCAGGGCTGGGGCTGCGGATGCCCCACAGTCTCGAACCAGTCGTCCCACGCCGCCCAGCCGAGGGTCGGCCACGCGAAACTGGGAAACGGCAGCTTACCCCACTCCTTGACGGGACGGGCAAGAACCTGCGAGTGGGTCGCCGCGAAGTCGGGCGAACACACCGCCGCGATCGCCTCGGGAAAGACCACGAACTCGTCCCCGGGCAGCCCATCGACGCTGTGATAGCTCGCGATGAGATCGATCCTGTCGGTCTCCACCACGTTCGGGCGGTACAGGTAGTCGTTCTCGCAATGCAGGAGGCGGATGGCCGCATCCTCGCCGAGCGTCCGGTGCAGGGCGTCGAGCCGCGGGCTCAGGAACAGTTCCGAGGTGGCCCCCCGCAGGCGATGACGATCCGGCGATCGTCCGCGAGGCCCGCGGCCGTGAGCGCTCCAGCGGCGATGCGCTCCAGGCAGATGGCGACGGTGCGATGGAAGACCTCCCCCGCCGGCGTGAGCAAGATGGCTCGGTGGCCGCGTTCGAACAGCCGGGTCCCGAGCTGACACTCCAGTTCGGCGATGGCGCGGCTGACGGCCGGCTGCGAGGTGCCGAGTTCCACGGCGGCGGCGCTGAAGCTCAGGTGCCGCGCGGCGCTCTCGAATACGCGCAGGGCGTTCATCCGGGGCAGCGGGTTCCGGGGCGGCGTCGGCGTATCGGAACCGGTATCGGTTTCGGGGGATTTCGGCATCTCACATCATGGTATGCAATGAGGGTCTGAATCCATCGGAATAGTGTGCCGGGCTGTACGCAACCTGATGGTGACAATGATGTACTTCATCAAGTCTCTACATAATTGGAGGTACATGAACCATGACCGCCGACTCCTGGAGCAAATCCGGCGTCGTGGAATGGACGGCCCTTCCCGAAGACGATGGGGAACATCTGCGCACCCCGTTCCGGATCCTAGCCGCGACTGCGGTCACCACCGCGCGGTGAGCCGGAATCCGATGCCGTGCTCCGGGGCGCCGTCGTCCCCGGTCTCGCGCCGGCTCGCTTCCAGGGAGAACCGGTACGAGCCGGTCTCCGCCGGGCGGGTGAGCCGCCAGCCGAGCCGGTAGGGCTGTTCGGTCTCCGAATAGCCGAACCCGGCATAGGGCGTACCGGTGAAGGCGCCACCGAACGCCGGCAGGCCATGGCCCACCTCCACGTCGAGACGCCCCAAGGGTTCAGCGCCGCCGTTTGCGGGCGCGAAGTCCGCGGGGTCCCGAGGCACCCCGTGCCGCCCGCGCCGCTGCCGAAGGCAGCCGCGAACGAGAACCGGGGATCGCCCACCCGAACCGCTATTCCGGCAACAGGCTGTTGATTCCGGCGTGCCCAAATCAGAAGCCCATCCGTAAATGGGCCGAGGCTGCGCGGTCCCCGGTTTCCTCTTCATATTCCAGGCCGACGGCGATTTGCGCCTTCTGTCCGAACGGCAGGCCATAACCCAGGGCGTAGCGTGTGACCGGCCGGTCACGCAGGTCGATCACCGTCCGTTTCTGCTCCAGAGACTGCGGCCGTCCCCGGTAGAACGCGTCGGCGAAGCTGCTCCCGACCGCGACGACATGATCGATCCTGGCCTGGCCGCCGCTGACTCCCGTTTCCCGGCGGACCGAGAGCCGCACGATATCGTCCCGCCGAAACATGCCGCTTCCCCGGGTCTCCGCCAGCCATCCCTCCGCCCTGAGTCCCGATATTCCGGACAGCACGCCGCCGACTGGAGAAACCGTCGCGAGACTGTGCTCGTAACCGACAAGCCCGCGCCAGATTCCGCCCAGCGGAGCCGACAGCAGCAGCCGGTTCTGCACGGTCCCGGTCCGGGTGGCACCGAGCGCGCCGAAACTCGACCCCCAGACGCTGCGGCGTTCGTCGATGTGCGAGGCTTCAACCACCGACACGATGCCGTTCCGCGTATGCCTCCAGCGCAGGCCGACCTGGCGCCATGGCGCCCGCCTTGCCTCCCCGCCGCCGGCCGCAGCGAAGGGACGCACGCCGTCCCCCTGCATCTGCAAAGCCATCACCCCGCCGGTGTGGGCGAAAAAGGGAGCGGCGGCGGCGGAACCGGACACGTCCGTCTCACCCCATGCCGACCTCCCGCAACCTTCGCAGAGGCCGTAACGCAACCTCCAGTGGCCAAGTGCCTCGGCGGAAACTTCCATCCCGACGGCCTGCACGGCCCTGCCGCCAAAGCCGGTCTCGGCAAACGCGCCCTGCATCCCGGAAGGGACCCCGGGCGACAGATCCCGCAACGCCAGCAGATCCCTCGCGGCGTAGCCGAGCGCAGGCGGACCGCCGGTCCCGATGGTCACGGCGCCCGACAGGGGCATGTTGTAGTACGCTTCGCCCACACCGCCCACGGCGACATCCACCGCCTGCAGCCGCTCACCGATATGAGCAAAGGCGGGTGACAGGTTGATACGGGTGTCTCTCAAGAAAACGCCCTGCCCCGTTCCCGCGGTCCCGGCCACCGGGTAGGGCAGGCGGACCGAGCCCTGCATCGTTACCGCCCGTCCCAGGTTCAGGCGGCCCCAGCCGTACACGGGGTCCGGCTCGCTGGGGTCGGAAAGCCGTGTGCCAAGCGGGTCCGCCGAGACCAGGAGAACCGCCTGCACCACTTCCATGGGCATGCCGGGCAGCCGGCTCTTGAGCACTGCAAGCGCCCCGCTGGCCATCGGGGCGGCAAAGGACGTGCCGTTGAGGTTGCCGCGCCTGTCGGTCCCGACGGCAAGATCCGTTCCCGGCGCGAACAGGCACCAGTTCCGTGCCTCGCCGCAACCGTTGGAATAGGCCGCAATCCCGCCGTTCCTGTCCAATGCGCCGACCACCAGCCATTTGCCCAGCAGCTCCGGTTCGAACAGCGGGGCCACCGCCCAACCCGATCCCGAGTTGTAGTCGGCGCAGTCCCCGCTCCCGCACTCCCCCCACATGTCCCTGAACGGGAATTTGCGGGAGGGATCGTCCCCGTCGTACAGCCAACTGAAGTTCGCCATGAAGTCTTCGGCGCTTACGGGGCCTTCACCCAGCGGACAGCCGTCCTCGTCGATGAAGTTCTTGCCGCACATGCGGACTTCGTTGTTGATGGAATTCCAGCCCTCGTTGCCTGCCGCCCAGACCAGCACGGTATCGCTGCCCCGGAGTGATCCCGCGGCCTCCCTGAAATCCCTCCGGAACTGACCCGCCCCCCCGTGCGGGTCCAGGCTGATGAGCGGCCGGAACAGCGGCTTTCCGACCGTGAGCCACACGCCATCCCTGCCGGCATATTCCCCGTAATAGTGCTGCGATATCCCGATGCTCAGGTTGAGCACCTGCGCCCGGTTGGTCACCGCGTGCCGGAACGCCTCCGTGGGTTGGCCGCCGCCGGCGAGCTGTATCGGCATGACCGAGGCCTGCGGCGCGACGCCGTGGGCGTTCTTCGTGGGAATCGAGGCGCCGCCCTCGATGTCGATCCTGAACGGTCCCCCGGCATTGTCCCTCGCGCCCGCCGCAACCAGGGCGACGAAAGTGCCGTGTCCCTCGCCGGGCTGTCCTCCATAGCCTGGCTCAAAGACATGGGCGTTTCCATTGACCACATGGCGCGGCGCCCTGATCCTGTCCGCGAGGTCGGGGTGATCGGGGTCTATGCCGTCGTCGGCCACCGCGATGGTCACGCCCTGGCCGAAATAGCCGCGCTCGTAGGCCTGGCTCGCGGAGATGGCGTCGAGTCCCCAGTGTCCCATGTATTCCGGTGTGCGGTAGTTGCGACCGTCGGGTGATGCAGGGGTGCCTAGTGCAGTCGGGCGGAACCCGAGTTCGATCGGATTTGGCGAGCCGGGCGCGGGAGGCGCCTGCCCGCCACCACCAGCCGACCCGCCTCCGCAGCCCGCCAGCATCAGCAGGGCGAGAGCAGCGATAACCCCGGAGAACGGCCGTTTCATGCCGGGTCGGTTCATTCCATTCCCGAGTCCAGCCGGGAGATCGGCAATCCGGCATGCGCCGATTTACGGGTGGAGTGGAGGGTATGTCTCATGAGGTGGGATTCCAGGGCGAGGACTCGGGGGGAATTCGGCAGACATTTCCTGATCTTACTTCGCCGAATACGGATCCGAAAGATCCGAAGGTGGGTTGTAAACCGGGGCGAGTCATATGGAAATGAATCCGATGAGTCGAATCAGCCAAACGCGCTCAGGCATCCCCGCTGTCCCATGCCCCGAAAAGTCGGGGGAGGTCGCCGAACCGCTCAACGATACACAATACGCCCACTGTCATCAGAACGAAGAAAGTGGACACGACGGCCATGATCGGAGTGTACCCGTATCGAAGGCTGTTGAAAATCTTCACGGGGAGCGTTTCGTGGGTGAACCCGATCAGCATGAAGCTGATGATGTATTCGTTGAAGCTCAGGACGAAGGCGAAGCAGAACCCGAAATCAGGAACGGCCGTACGATCGGAACCATCACGGTCAGATACACCCTAGCCCTGGAGGCGCCGCAAATCCTGGCCGCATCGATCAGGTTCCTGTCAACCGAATCGAGCCCGATGAGTATCATGACCATGGGGAGAGTGACGAGGAACACCCCGTGGCTGATGACGGCGGCATACATCTGACCATACCCTCCGGCCGTACTCCAGAACACCAGGAACCCGAGGGCGCTGACGACGGGCGGCAGCATGAACGGCAACAGCCCGAGACCTCGAAGCAGCCTGGACTGCCAGTTGATCCGCCGCCAGCAATAGAGCGCCAGGGGAACGGCCAGGCACAGGGAGAACAGGGCGGCGCCGAACGCAAGGAAGAAACTCGTTGCCATGGCCGACGTCCAGCCGCTTTCCTGGAACGCCTTCAGGTACCATTCGAAGGAAAAGCCCTGCGGCGGAAAAAGCACCAGGACGACGAACGGGATGCAAATGAAGGTCAGGTCGGTCAGCAATGCCCAGAATCCGGGCGACAGGGCCTTGGGGGCATCGAGTATTCCCAAGGCATGGAGCCAACCCCCGAGGCCCGCTGTGCGGGAAAACAGCGTGCTCCAGGCAAAGCCGGTGACCACCTCGGAAAGCGACAGCAGGGACACGAGGAGAATCAGCCAGAACGTCCTGCCTGATTTCGACATGTTCGAGATGGCGTAGGTGAGCGCGAACCCGAATCCCACCGCAACCAGGGAAGCCAATGCACACAATCCCGTGGACATGAGCAGGATGCGTCCGAAAAACGGGGTCATCAGCCTTCCATAGTTGTCAAGCTCGAATCCCGGTTCGTACAGCCCCCCGGGAATCTTGTGGTAGAAACTGAAGTTGAGCATGATCGCGAACGGGCCCAGGAAGAACAGGCCCAGCACGAGGAAGGCGTACCAGCCGGGTACCGGCCCGCTACGGAACTCCCGGCTCATTGGTCTTCGTTGCCATAGAGGTGGCAATGTTCGGGGGGCAGGTGCGCCACGATGCCGTCTCCCTCACAGAAGCCCGGGTCCCCTCCGGCCCGCGGGGAGAAGGCATGGACAATCCTTGCCGGACCGCAATTCGCGTGAACCTCGACGAGATTGCCGGTGTTGCGTATAAAGTCGATCGTTCCGCGCAACCTGTTCGGGCCGTCACCGGCAATCCCGTTTTCCCCGTTTGCCCCGACGTTCTCCAGCGCCACCCTTTCGGGTCGGATCGCCACCCTGACCGGCGCCTTTCCGGAATACCCGGAGCGATTCGCGGGCCTTGTCTCGAGGTGGATATTCCCGAACCATGCGCAACCGTCTTCCCAGCTGCATTCCAGGATATTCATGGCGCCGATGAACCTGGCCACGAATTCCGTCCCGGGGCGGTCGTATACTTCCATCGGGTGGCCCGACTGCTCCACCGTTCCATGCCGCATCACGGCGATCCGGTCGGAAATGGTCATGGCCTCGGACTGGTCATGGGTGACCACAATGGTGGTGATTCCCAGGGACTGTTGCAGTCTGCGCAACTCGATCTGCATCGTTTCCCGCAGGTTCGCATCAGCAATTCCCGCTAATTCTATCACGGATTGGATTCGGCGGATTTCATGGTTTGAGCCCCTGTTCCCCGACTACGCGGGGAGGGAACCCCCTCCGGGCGGTGTGCCGGATTGTCTGCTGGCCACATGATTCCCCGAAGAACCGGCCCGTTGCATATTCGGACACGGCCGCCGGGTCAGGAAGTGTCGAAGGGCACCAACTCCGTCTTCCGGTGCCCGAACGCGATCGCCCGGTACAGGGTCTCCCAGTCCGGAATGTAGAACTCCGTGAACAGCCCGCGCAACCGCACCCACAGGTATTTCGAACCGCCCGCCTTCTCCCGGGCCGCCCGGAACAGCGCACAGCACCGCTGCTGCACCTGGTCGATGAGGAACGCCAGCATCGTCAGGTGGGCGAACACCGTCGCCAGATGCCGCTTGCCGTGACCAAAGTTGTGCTCGAAGCCGTAGCCTTGGTTCTTCAGGGTGTTGAACGTCTCGTTCTCGATGCGCCAACGGGCGCGTCCGGCCCGCATCAGGTCATGCGCGTTCGATTCCGTGACCTCCATGTCCGTGACCCAGGAGAAGTGCAGTTCCCGGCCATCGGGGCGGGTCTCCCGGCACGCCAGGAAGTTCACTGCCAGATCGGGGTTCGCCTGGTTCAGCGGTACGCCGTTCAGAAACCGGAACCGGAAACGGCTGCCGCCCCCTTCCGACCTCTCCACGGTACGGGTCGCCGCCGAGGCCTCGACACGGCGGAACAGTTCCCCATGGTCCCCCGGCTTCACGCCCAGGACATACCGCATGTCCAGTTCCCCCAGCAGCCGGATGTGCGGCCCGTTCGACGCCAGCGCATCCTCCACCACCAGCAGCTTCAGGTGCGGATGCTCGCGACGGACGTCACGCAGCAGACGCTTCGCCGCGTTGCGCTCGCAGTCGTTCTTCCGCGAACCGTCCGAACGCATGATCGGTTCCGGCGCCAGCGGGAACACCTCCCGGTGCTCCGGGTGGACCAGTACCGCCCCCAGCATCTGGTGGTACCAGGTGGTGCTGCCGTCACGGTGATGTTTCTCGCAGCAATGGTCGCAATGCACACTCTTCGACGAGAAGTACCCCGTCCCGTCCACCGACAGCAGATGATGGCCCAGCCAGGTGAAACCCTCCAGACCCTTGCCACGCTGAAGGGCCGCGAACACACCCTTGAAGGCACCCCGCAGCGCACGCGGGTCCACCAGGTCCAGGCGCTCGCGCATCGCCGTGTCCGACGGCGCGCGGCCAACCCCGTACAGTTCCCTGAGGTTCGACCGGATCCGGCCCTCGTCCCGTGCGTCCTGCTCGAAACTCAGCAGCGACGGGTACTTCAGCGCGAATACCGCCAGACCCGACATCAGGCAGTCCGTCAGTGCCAGGCCCCGGCTCACGATGGGATCCTCAATGCGATCAAAATGCCCACGCACCACCCGAAGCAGACCCGGAACGCTCAGGGTCTTGCGAAACACGGCTTTCGACATGACAGATCATCCGATATCGTGAAATCAGACGGATCATACCGCCTTTTCAGGAAAAGTCTGCGAACCGCCTTCCCCCAGCACCGCCTCAAACCCACGTCTTTATTGGACTACAGATGATGGCGGGAATTGCTGGGTTCGCATCCAGCGCCGAAGTGGGCTCGTCCAGCAGGAACAGCTTGGGGCTCCGGGCCAGCGCACGGGCGATGGCCACGCGCTGCCGCTCGCCGCCGGACAGCTGGAACACATGTTTCCCCGCCGCGTCGGGCAACCTGATCAGTTCCAGCAATTCGGCGACCCGACGGGAGATGCTCGCCTTCGGCAGTCTGCCCATTCGAAGCCCGTACGCGATATTCCCGAACACGTCAAGATGGGGAAACAGGGCATGGGACTGGAACACCATGCCGATGTCCCTCTTGTGCGGGGGCAGCGCCAGCAAATCCGAACCATCCAGCAATACCCGGCCACCGTCCGGCGCTTCCAGGCCAGCAACGATCCGGAGAATGGTCGTCTTGCCGCAGCCGGACGGATCCAGCAGGCAGAGCAGGCTGCCCGCCGGGATCGACAGGTGGATGTCCGTCAGGGCGTCGAACGTGCCGAACCGCTTGCTGACGCCCTCAATACACAGGCTGGACATCTTGCCTGACCTCCTGCCTCAGGGTCAGGACCATCTCCGCACGGTTTCAGCCGACGATCAGTTCGGACCACTTCTGGGCAAGCCAGTCCCCCTTGCGGTCATACAGGTCGTAACGGGGGACGATCGGGTCGATTTCGCTGGAAACCGACATGAATTCATCGTCGGTCAGGTCCAGCATGCTCCGCGGCACCGTAGGCGCGGTGCCGACATTCAGGGAAAGCAGCGACTGGACCTCCGGGCGGCACATGTAGTCGATGAAGACATGCGATTCCTCCACCATCTTCGACGCCCTCGACACCGCCCACAGGCCGGAATCGCTGACCCCTCCCTCCTTCGGGAAAGTCGTCCGGACGGGGAAGCCGTCGGCCGCGGCCAGTCCCGCCACGTCATGGTAATACTGTCCCATCGGAATCTCGCCGGACTTCAGGGCCTGTTCGAACTGGGCTTCGTCCCGGTACCAAAGCGCCACGTTGGCCTTGAGTTCCGCGAGCTTTGCGAAGACTTCCAGTTGCCCCGCCTCGTCGTCAAGAACGTCGGTCGAACCGAAAAACGTCGCCGCCGTGATCTCCAGCAGGAAGGAGTTGGTCACCAGCGCCAGCAAGCCGAGACGGTCCCTGTTTACGGGATTCCACAGTTCATTCCAGCTCTCGGGGGCCTGCGGATACGCATCGGTGTTCGTAACCAGGGTGATGTACCAGGCCACGGCCCCCACCCCATCCAGGCGGCCGTCCGGATAACGGTGCACGAAATTCGCGGAGACGTTTCCGAGATTCGGCAGCTTTCCCTCGTCCAGCGGCAGCCAGAGTTCCGTCTTCTGGCCCTTGAGCATGGGGACCTGGGCGATCATGGACACGTCCGCCGGAGCGGCGCCGGCCGACGCCGCAGCGTCCAGCTGGGCCAGCCACGCCTCGCCCGTGGGCTCCGCCACGGACTCCACCTCGATGCCCGTCGCCTTCGTGAACTCCGGAAAGATGAACTGGTCGAACGAATCCTTGAAGTACCCTCCATAGGCGCCAACCTTCAAGGGCTGTGACTGCCCGAGGGACAGCATCGGAAATCCCGACAGCGAGACACCCGCCGCGGCCGCCGCCGACGCGGCCAGGAACTTCCGCCTGCCGACGGCTTCGATTGCCTGATGCGTGTCTGCCTTGCGCTTCGTTTCATTGGGTTCTTTCATGATGACTACCTCATAATAAGTCTGGCTCATTGGTCTGGAACTTCATCGGCGCATACCGGACGGGAAACCTCCTCCGCCCCGGTTTCCGATGAAAACACGACAAAGTACACCGGCTCCCTCCGAACGCTGTTTCTGTTGTTCACTCATCCAGTTTGACCGGAGACAGCTTGCTGTACATCGACTCATCCCCGGGACCCGGATTGTCCGACCAGGTCTTTCCTCCCAGATGATTCAACACCCCCCAGGCGGCATTGATGCCCGAATGTATCGCACCTTCACTCCAGCCGCCCGTCCAGGAGACATCGTCGCCCGCCAGGAAAATGCCTTGCGCCACCGATGTGTCATCCTCCCGGAACGCCGTAAACAGGTCCCGCTGTATCCGATACTGTCCGGGAAGATTGTTTTTGGATGCCCCGATGAACAGAGGCTCCAGATCCCAAATCAGGCTGATGGGCTGGCCCTGGAACAGTGCGCCCAGCGATTCGTCGGGATAGATGTCCTGCAGTACCTGTGCACAGCGGCTGAACTGGTCCCTGGCTTCGAACGGCAGGAATTTGAGGGTGTCGTCATTCCAGGTATACGACAGGCAGACCATCGGAATGCCTCCGGATTCATCGAAAAGATAAGTGCCCCGGGTCAGGCGGTCGCTGAGCGTCATGCTCATCCTGTAACGTCCCGACTCATTCTTCTCCTGCCAGATCGGGCTCTCGGCCTTGGAGAACACCTTGCCCGACAACTCGTAATGGGTGTTGTCCATCGCCGTGAATATGTTCAGCCCGAACAGGGATTCGTTGATCCGAATTCCGCCGCTTCGCAGTACCCGCTTCTCTGGCGTGACGATCACCGCCTCGTAGGTCGTCGGATCGCCAATGGCGGTGACCTGAACGCCGCCACCCCGGCCCGGATCAATCGACACGACTCCAGGCGACGTAAAGCCGCCATTCAAGGATTTCAGACTGGTTCCCGCAGGCCAATGCTTGATGTCGGCCGGTTCCCGCTCCCATAGCCCTTCCACGAGCGCCGTGGTCCCGTCGACGATCCTCTGGTGATTGTCGTCCGCATTGACGTACACCACCCGCAAAACCTCCAGAATGGAATTCGGGTAGTCCGTGTTCCAGCCGCCCGACCCGAAACCCACCTGCCCGAAAACGTAGATCTCGTCATAGGTGAAACCGGCTTCCACCAGGAACCGGTGTAAGCTGACGTCGTCGTACTGCCTGACTATCCGGTTCCAGATGGACTTTATGGTCACCGAATCGTTCTCCTTGATGGCCGTCTGCATCCGGGTGAATTGGAAGTGGTCCTCCAGGGCTTGGTTCCACTTCGCGGCAATGCTTGCGAACTTCTCCGGAACCGGTCCGGTCCCCTCGATATAGTATGTCTCACCCAAGAGATCGATCAGGGTGCTGCGGGCCGTCGTGGTGAGCGGATTCGGGAAAGGCTCGGTCTTCAGGTCCAGCAGCCCGATATAATGGAAGAGCCCCGTCGCGGAAAGCGGGAATCTCATCGCGCCCATTTCCGCGAAAGCATCGGTGCCATCGAAAAGGTAGCGACTCCTGAACCTGCCGCCCAATCCCAGCACCTGGTCTTCGTAGACCACCGGTTTCAGGCCGATTCTGAACAACTCGTATGCGGCGGTGATCCCAGCAACTCCACCGCCGACCACGGCAACCGGCGTGCCGTACTTCTCCGAAGGTATTTCCCCGATGCCCTGCGCAGACGCATTGGCAAGGAAATTTCCGTAATCGAACGGGAAGTCCGCAATCAGCATCTTCACGTCCGAATCACCCGCACCCAGGCTTAGCCCCTCTACCTTCGTCGCATAAACCGCCATTCAGTCTCCGAAGTGCGAAACCATCGTTTCGGCCCGATCAAGCGCCGAAATCAATTCATCCTCCATGCCAGGTGAATCATCGGCATGACGCGAACGTACTTGCCGATACTGTTAATGAAATGGAAAATCGAACTACTGACGGTGTACGCATACGCTAGATTGATATATAACAGCATGACCATGAATAAATTGTGTGTGAATCGCCCGGTTTAGTGTGGATTTCGGGTGGATTACGGGGATATAGCAAGGATTCTCTAGTGTGAGAATCTCGATCTTCCTGTAGCCGGTCAGCAGCAGCAGGCGAATGGCCGCGAGGGTGTGGGCCGAGATGCCCTTGCAATTCTCCGCCTCGGCCAGGGCCTTGCCCAACCTTCTGAATTCCTCCTCACTCAGAAAACGCTCCCAACCGCGTCTTTTGTGCTTCACGATGGAACGGCATGGTTTCTTCCCTTCGGCAACCGCCAGATTCGGGTCAAGACGTTAGCCGCCTGGTTCGCCATCATCGGCATCGAGCGCATCGACCGGTGGAATTCCGCAACCCGGGCCCGATCGATGGAAAGTGTCCGCTCCTTCCCGATAGCGGGCACGATGTGTATTTCAACAATCACCCGGTAAATCGCCTTCGTATCCTGGTTGCAGCGGGGATCTACGTGATTCTCGAGCCACTCCATTACCAGTTCCGCGATCGTCGGGCAATCCTCGGGGATCGCCTCCATGGGCTCCACCACCGGTTCCTCTCCCTCCCAGGTCCGCTAGATGATCAATGCCGCACAGCGGCGCGCATCGTCCTCCGCGAGCACCCCGAGTCAACCCACCGTCACTCTTTTTCCGGCTTTACCGTTGACACGGGTCTGGACCACATAGAACCTGCTCCCGGTCGGATATACCCGCACCCTGAACCCCGAAAGCTCCGAATCCCAGAACGGCCCAACCAACGCCACGTTGTCTAGCACGTCCCAGGCCAACTCTTGGCCGGAACCTCACCACACGCCGTAAAGCCTCTCCCTCACCAGCCCAGTGGCCGAATGCTCGGCTTCCTCGACTACCTGTAGGCCGGCAGGATCATGTCGGGCACTCACGCAAGCGATTTCCAATAAGCCTGTAAGCTTGGATCGGTTTCGTGACTGGATCTGTAGTGTCCGACATGGTCAGGGAGTGGATAGAGTTCGACATGTGGTTCGATATACAACCCGGTGAGGATTTGTATAATTTGCGGCGCGGATTTCAACGCCACAACGAATCGGAACAAACTGAACGGGGGAACAGCGATGGGCGAAAACATCCGGATGGTCGAAATCCATTCGGGGGAAATCCCCAACCAGGTGAGATCGGCCAAGAGGGCGGCCACCCTGGTATACGCCGTGCAGGCCGCATCCTTCTTCCTAGGGGGGAATCACGCTCCTGGTAGGAGTGGTGGTCAATTACGTCAAGAGGCCGGATGCGAGGAACACCTGGCTCGAGTCCCACTTCCGGTGGCAGATCAGGACGTTCTGGTTCGGCCTGTTGTGGTCGTTGCTGGGATTGCCGATCGGGTTCCTGACCCTTGGCATGGGGACAAGGTTCGTGTACCCGGCGCTTCTCGTCTGGCTGGCCTACAGGACAGCGAAGGGCTGGCTGAGACTGACGGACGGCCAGGAAATGTACGTGAATCCAAGACGGAAATGACCGGCGAATACGGGGAACCTCCGGTGTATCTGATCTGCGAACTGTGCGGACAGGCCTTCAGCCCGCTGAAGGTGAAACCGGACCAGCCAGCCTGGTGCCCTGCCTGCGCCAAGGAGGAACGCGACTACACCATCGACCGCTGCAGCCCTTCCCAGATCAGGGAGAAGACCCTTCAAAGGAAGACGCGAGAATCCAAGGACGCCGTGGACCGACGCCTGAAGGGAACGTCATCGTGACCCGCGTAATGCTGGACGGAATATCCGAATGAAAGGACCAAAGGCATTCAGGCGAACCGGTCTCGGTAAATGGACATATCTTGGGTTTCAGGTCCGCCGTTGCAAAGGTGCCCAATTCAGCAATCGCATCCAGACTTACAGGACCGATGCCGCTCTGGACGACGAGGCCATCACGCTGTCAGCCCATAGCCTAGCCGAACTGAAATGGGAGATCGACTGCCTGATCGGCGAAGGTGGCGTGCCTTCGGACCCGGGCATGGCTGAATACTGCAGAAACTGACGAAGCCGCGAAAACGGCAGCGTTGGAAAAGCCCGGCAACCGATCAGTAACGCGTAGATTGGCCGTTATTCTGATCGCCAGCCGGTCCGGTGATATTTTCTTGGCCTGACACGGATATAGTTTTCGGTGATGACGATGATTGTGACAATCCGCATCTCGTCTGCATGGTTCGCGATGAGATGCCGGATGGCCCCGGCTTCGCCCGTAGCGCTCAAACCGTCGAACCGCACGATGCAGGGATGTGGCAGTCCAAGAAAGAACGGAAATCCCCCGAAGTCCCTGTTTGCGGTGGGCAGTACGCGCTGTCACCGGTTCGCGAGATCGAGCAGGGTTTAGTCGGAAGCGGCATATCCGACCCGCTCTGAAAGGACCTCATGCGCGAGTTCGGCGAATGCCCCTTCTAGAACGCTCGATGCGGCATACACATCAAGGAGGAACTTCACGGGTCGTCCAGGACGGAGATACGCTCATATACATGGTCGCCAATCATCGACCGGTGGACGAAAATCAGGCACGCCCGGATGTCCTCGGGCTCTAGTAACGGGCATTCCCGAAGAATCGCTTCGGGCGTATCGCCGGAAGCCAGCTTCTCGATGATGTGTTCGTAATGGTTCGGTGCTTAGGTGATGGAAAACAGTGAAGTCGTGATAGAGCCAGTATAAACATCACCACAAACAGCTACTACTGCATGCCGGTAACACCTGTCACCAAGGGACCGAGTTCGTACCCGAAGGCTTACCTACAATCGTGCGCAAGCGTAACACCTGTATTGAACAAAATCGATTGCGATAAGATTACGGGAAACAGATATTTTATATTATCTATTTGTTTTTATGATAAAATTATAGATTATATGTACAACCGCAGATTATAGTGATCGGCGGCGTCAAGTACCATGGACGGCGATCTGCCGCGCTGGGCAGACCGGCACCGGCCTCAGTCTTCCCCGGGGCGATCCATGATGAGGGTGCCGACAGGCTCTCCCCTGGCCATTTTAACCAGGCTGCCGGGTTCATGCAGGTTCAGCACCTGAATCGGCAACTGGTGTTCCTGGCAGAGCGTGATTGCGGTCATGTCCATGACCCGGAGCCCCTTGGACAGCACCTCGGTGAACTGCAGCCGCTCGTAGCGCATGGCGTGGGTATTCTTTTCGGGATCGTCGTCGTAGACGCCATCGACCCGGGTGGCCTTCACCATGATTTCGGCGTCAATCTCCAGTGCCCTCAGGCTCGCGGCGGTGTCGGTGGTGAACATCGGATTCCCCGTGCCCCCGGCAAACACCATCACCCGGCCCAGTTCCAGGTGTTTCAGTGCCCGGCCGCGGACGTAGGGCTCCGTCACACCGGAAACCTCGATGGCGGACTGCACCCTGGCGGATACGCCGAGGCCCCCCAGGGCCTGTTGGAGGGCCAGGGCGTTCATGACCGTGGCCAGCATGCCGATGTAGTCGGAGCCGACCCGGTCCATTCCCTGGGCGGCGGCGCTCATGCCCCGGAAGAAATTGCCGCCCCCGATGACGATGCCGATCTGGACCCCGAGATCGACCAGGGTCCCGACTTCCCGCGCGGTGGAGGCCAGCATCTCACCGTCGATGCCGAACTTCTGCTCTCCGGCCAGGGCCTCGCCGCTCAGCTTGAGCAGGACCCGTTGCCACACCGCAGAAGCAGGTTCCGTCATTGTCTGTACCGGATTGCCGCCCTGGGACTCAGGCACCCGCCTGCGCCATGACCTCGGCGACGAAATCATCCTGCTTCTTCTCAATGCCCTCGCCCACCTCGAAACGGACCATCCGTGTGACGCTGGCGCCCCTGGATGCGAGCAGGGCGCCGACACTCTGGTCAGGGTCCTTCACGAAGGGCTGGCCGAGCAGCGTGTTCTCCTTGAGGAACTTCCTGATCCGGCCGCCGATCATCTTTTCGATGATGTCGTCCGGCTTGCCGCTCTCGCGGGCCTGGGCGGTCAGGATTTCCCTTTCCCTGTCCACCACGCCGGGATCCATGTCTTCCTCGGCAATGCACAGGGGACGGCTTGCGGCGATGTGCATGGCGATGTCCCGGCCGAGGGCGTCATCGCCCCCGTCCAGCACCAGCATGACGCCGATCCGGTTGCCGTGCAGGTAGGAGCTGACGACCCCGCCATCGGCATCGAAGCGGGCAAACCTGCGCACGGTGACATTCTCGCCGATCTTGGCGACCAGCTCCCGGCGCGCGGTCTCCACCGTGGTGCCGGCGGCCGCCGCACTGTCCGCCAGGGCGGCCGCGTCCCGCGGATCCGCGACGAGCACGGCATCCGCCACGGCGGCGCTGAATGCCCGGAAGGAGTCATCCTTGGCGACAAAATCGGTTTCACAGTTGATTTCCGCCAGGGCGCAGGCCATCCCGTCCGACGCTGAAACGATCACGCCCTCGGCGGCCGTCCGACCGGCCCGTTTCTCCGCCGCCGCCGCACCCTTGATGCGCAGCTCCTCGATGGCGGCGGCCATGTCTCCGCCGGTCTGGGTCAGGACCTTCTTACAGTCCATCATGCCCGCGCCGGTCCTTTCGCGCAGTTCCTTCACCATTGCCGCAGTAATCGTCATGTTTGCAAGTTCCCAGGATATTGTCGATTGATTCAGGGGCGCGCAGGGTGCCGGCGGCGGCCGCATTGCCGGGCTCGCCGTGAAGCACCGCCGGTCATTCCGTCTCGGCGACCTTCTTCTTCCGCACCACCTTCTTCCGGGTGACCTTTTTCTTGGTCACCTTGGTCTTTTTTACCGGTTCCTTCTTTTCGGCTTCCTTATCGGCTTTCTTTTCGGCTTCACCGTCGGCTGCGGAGTCCGCGGCCGCGGCCGCGGCCGCATCCTCAGCCCCAGCCTCGGCTTCAGCCTCAGCCTCAGCCTCAGCCTCGGTCTCAGCCGCAACCTCAGTCTCAGCCGCAGCCTCAGCCCCAGCCTCAGCAGCAGCATCCGCGGGGGCCGGCTTGGCTTCATCGGGACCGCTCGCTACCGGCGTGATGATCCTGCCGGTCTCATCGAGTTCGATGTACTCGTCGTCGCCCGTGGCCGGAATCACCGGCGCGACGGGTGCGGCGGTACGGGCCTCGATGATGGCGTCTGCGGCGGCTTCCAGGTACAGCGCGATCGCCCGGCCGGAGTCGTCGTTGCCGGGGATGACGTATTCGATGCCGTCGCTGCTGCAGTTGCTGTCCACCACCGCCACCACCGGGATGCCGAGCTTGTTGGCCTCGGCGACGGCGATGTATTCCTCCTCCACGTCGATCACGAACAGCGCGTCGGGCAGCCCCCCCATGTCCTTGATCCCCGAAAGGGTGCGGTCCAGCTTGGCGCGTTCCCGCTCCAGGTTCAGCGCCTCCTTCTTGCTCAGCCTGCGCACCACCCCGGACTCGATCTGCTGTTCCAGGTCCTTCAGCCTGGCGATGGAGTTCTTGACCGTCTTGTAGTTGGTCAGCATGCCGCCGAGCCAGCGGTGGTCCACATAGGGGCACCCGGCCCGGTTCGCCTCGGTGCGGACCTGCCTGCCCGCTTGCCTCTTGGTGCCGACGAACAGGACCTTGCCGCCCTGGGCCGCGACGGTGCCGAGGAAGTTGGTGGCCTCCTTCAGCATCGGCAGCGTCTTTTCCAGATTGATGATATGGATCTTGTTGCGCTCGCCGAAGATATAGGGAGCCATCTTGGGCGACCAGTAGCGGGTCTGGTGCCCGAAATGCACGCCGGCCTGCAGCAGGCGGCGCATGGTGATTTCAGCCATGTCGTGATATCTCGTTGTATTGGGTTGGGCCTCCACGGTTACTCCCTGCCGACCCCGGAAGCAGGCGGGCGCGCGGCCGCTCCTGCAAAATGGGGCACCCGGGCAGGCATTGCGCCGTGTGCGGATTTCCGCCCATGGCCGGGAAATCTGTCGGAATCCCGGGGCAAGGGCGCTTGAGGGCGGCGGATTTTACCGAATAACGGTTGAAGAAAAAAGCGGAATTTGGGAGCATTAGCGGCCTTTTGCACAGACCCTGACGCCGCCATGCCGGTATCGATCAAGAGCCCAGAGGAAGTTGACAGGATGCGCGTCGCGGGCCGCCTGGCCGCGGAGGTGCTGGACATGATCGAGCCCCATGTCCGCGCCGGCGTCACCACGGACGAACTCAACGCCGTCTGCCATGAATACATCGTGGTAGAGCAGCAGGCCATCCCCGCGCCGCTCAACTACCGGGGCTTCCCGAAGTCCATCTGCACATCCGTCAACCACGTGATCTGCCATGGCATTCCCTCGGACAGGAAGCTCAAGAACGGCGACATCATCAATATCGACGTGACCGTGATCAAGGACGGGTTTCACGGCGACACCAGCCGGATGTTCTTCGTCGGGGAGCCCTCCATCCGGGCGCGGCGCCTGGTGCAGATCTGCCGGGAATGCCTGGACATCGGGATCGGGCTGGTGCGTCCCGGCGCGCGTCTCGGCGACATCGGCCATGCCATCCAGAAACACGCCGAAGGCAACGGCTTCTCGGTGGTGCGCGAGTATTGCGGGCATGGCATCGGACGCACCTTTCACGAGGAGCCCCAGGTGCTTCACTACGGCAGCCCGGATACCGGGATGGAACTCAAGCCCGGAATGACGTTCACCATCGAACCCATGCTGAACGCGGGCAAGAAGGAAACCAAGCTGCTGCCGGACCAGTGGACCGTGGTGACCCGTGACCGCAGCCTGTCCGCCCAGTGGGAGCACACCATCCTGGTGACCGGAGACGGCCATGAAATACTCACCGTGTCCGGCTGAGCCGGCGGACGACTAGCCGTCCCGTCGTTTCCATGGCCCGCCTCAGCCACGCCGAACTGCTGGATCCCGCCGCCCTGCGGGATCCCGTGAGGGATTCCGGGGAGGCCACCCGCTCATCCCAGCTGGCCCTCAGCCACGGCAAGAACCTGCTGGCCGAGTACCATCTCGAGGGGGGCAGTTCCGCCGTGCTGGCCCGGAATCTCGCCTGGCTCACCGACCAGGTGCTGCTGCACGGCTGGCGCAGGTTCCGCAACAGCCTGGGAATCGGCGACCGGGTGGACCTGATCGCCGCCGGGGGCTACGGCCGCGCGGAACTCAACCTGGAATCCGACATCGACCTGCTGATCCTCGTGAGCGGCGCCGACGGTTCGGGCGACGCCGCCGCGAACGACTGCGCGGAACGGTTCATCCAGTTCTGCTGGGACATCGGCATCAAGGTCGGGCACAGCCTGCGCACGGAGCGGGAATGCATCCGGATCGCCCGCGAGGACATCAGTGTCATCACCAATCTCATGGAGACCAGGCTGCTGGACGGCGACAGGAAACGCTTCAATTCCCTGCAGGAGAAGCTGCGCAGCCACAGGGTTTGGCCGGTGGAGCGCTACTTCCGGGAAAAATACCGGGAGCAGGAAGCACGGCACCAGCATTACGGCGACACGGCCTACAACCTGGAACCGAATATCAAGAAAAGCAAGGGCGGCCTCAGGGACCTGCACATGATCAGCTGGGTGGCCAACCGCTATTTCGGCACCAGCGACCTCGGCAAGCTGGTCGAGCACGGGTTTCTCACCGATGCCGAATACCGCGCCCTGATCCGCCACCGCGACTTTCTCTGGCGTTTGCGCAACGGCCTGCACTATCTTTCCGGACGCTGCGAGGACCGGCTGCTGTTCGATCACCAGAGGCAACTGGCGCTGCAACTCGGCTACAAGGAGGGGGAAAACCATCTCGCCGTGGAGCGGATGATGCGGGACTACTACCGCACCGCCAAGGAAATGCAGCTGCACAACGAGCTGCTGCTGCAGCATTTCGAAGAGGCCATCCTGCGCCCCGGAAAGAGCCGGGTACGGAAGATCAATCCCAGGTTCCAGTCCGTGGGCGGCTTTATCGAAGTAACCCACGAACGGGTCTTTCGCGACGAGCCGAGGGCGCTGCTGGAAATCTTCCTGCTGATGCAGAAGCGCAGTTCCCTGACCGGGATCCGGGCCAGCACGGTAAGGCTCATCCGTTCCAGTCTCGACCTGATCGACGACGCCTTTCGCCGGAACCCGGAACACCGGGCCCTGTTCCTCGAGATGTTCCGCCACCAGGACGGACTCACCCACGCGCTTCGCAGGATGAACGCCTATGGCGTACTCGGACGCTTCTTCCCGGACTTCGGCCGCATCATGGGCCAGATGCAGCATGACCTGTTCCATGTGTATACGGTCGACGCCCACTCGCTGTTCGTGGTGAGCAACCTGCGCCGCCTCGCACTGCCGGAGCACCGCCACGAGTTCCCCCACCTGACCACCCTGCTGGCCCGGCAGACCAACCGCGAGCGCCTGTACCTGGCCGCACTGTGCCACGACCTCGGCAAGGGCAGCGGCCGCGACCATTCCGAGGAGGGCGGGGAGATCGCGCTCAGGCTGTGCACCAGCCTCGGCATGTCCGAATACGACGCCAGTTTCGTGTCCTGGCTGGTACGCTACCACCTGCTCATGTCCTGGACCGCCCAGCGCGAGGACATCACCAATCCCCGGGTCATCGACCGTTTCGCCGAAACCGTGGGAGACCAGGAACACCTGGACAACCTGTACCTGCTCACCATCGCCGATATCCGCGGCACCAGCCCGCTGGTCTGGAGCGACTGGAAAGGCCATCTGCTGAACAACCTCTACCGGTCCACGTCCAGGAGACTGCGCACGGGCCTGAGCGATGTCCAGGCCGTGAGCGAACGTATCGAGGCGCGCAAGGAGGCGGTCCGCAAGCTCACGGCCCGGCGGGTCAGCGCCGGCAACCTGGAGCGGTTCTGGTCCCAGCTCGGCGAAGAGTACTTCCTGCGCAACGGCCCCGGTTCGAGCGCCTGGCATGCGGAGATGATCGCCTCGGCCGGCGCCCTGGACCTGCCACTGGTCACCGCCCGCCCGCGGAAGGATCTCGGGGCGATGCAGCTGCTGGTCCTGGCGCCGCACTCCGAGGAACTGCTGCCCCGTCTCACGGGGGGCATGGACCGGCTCAACCTGAACCTCCTGGACGCCCACATCCATCCCACCCGGTCGGGTCTGACCCTCCTCGGCTTCATGGCGTCGGACCCGGACAACGCCAGCAACAACCGCAAGTGGCTGCTGGAAACCACGGCGGCCCTGCGCCAGGACCTGCTCACCCCGATGCGCGAGTACAAGCCGGCCAGGCGCATGCTGTCCCGGGCCCTGCGCCAGTTCACCGTGGAAACCCGGGTCGTGTTCAACGACGAGGCGGTCAGCGACCATACCGTCATGGAGGTGGTGGCCAACGACCGGCCGGGGCTGCTCTACAACGTGTCCCTGGCGCTGCACGAGTGCAAGGTCAAGCTGGTTTCCGCGAAGGTGTCCACTGTGGGGGAGCGGGCCGAGGACACCTTCTTCATCACCGACCGGGACGGCCGGCCGGTCAATGACAGCGGCCAGCGCGAGCGCCTCACCAGCCGCCTGATGGCCTATCTGAACTGAACCCGGCATGACACGCCAGGCCATGAGACGGCGCTTCCTGCGTGCCCAGGGACTGGAAGACGCGGAAGTGGTGGCCCTCGATCCCGACGCATCGGCGCGGCGATACTTCCGGTTGTCCGGGCAGGGGCTCTTGCTGATGGACGCACCCCCGCCAGGCGAGCGACCGGCCGCATTCATCGCCGTGACCGGATTCCTGGCACGACTCGGCGCCAGGGTTCCCCGCATCCATGCCGCGGACGCGCAGCAGGGTTTCGTGCTGCTGGAGGATCTCGGCGACGGCACGTTCACCAGGCTGCTCGCCGACGGCGCCCCGGAGGAAGAGCTCTACGGCCTTGCCATGGATGAGCTCATCCGCCTGCAGACCTGTTGCGGTGCGGACATGGCCGGCATCGACCTGCCCCCCTACGACGAGTCCGCAGCCCTGAAGGAGGCGGCGCTGTTCACGGAATGGTACCTGCCGGCCAGACTGGGACATGCCCTGAAGGATACGGAGCACGGCGAATACCTGGACGTGTGGTCGGGACTGTTCCATGCATTGCCGCCCCTGGCGCTGGTGCTGGTGCACCGGGATTTCCACGTCGACAACCTGCTGCTGGTCGGACAGCGGTGCGCCATGATCGACTACCAGGATGCGCTGCTGGGATCTCCGGTGTATGACGTGGTGTCGCTGGTGGAGGACGCGCGCAGGGATGTGGACCCCGCGATGCGCGCCCGCCTGGTCGAGCGCTGGCGCGATTGCCTGGATATTCCACCGGAGACATACGGCCGGCATGCCGCTTTCTGGGGGGCCCAGCGGCACTGCAAGGTGGCGGGCATCTTCGTCCGCCTGTGGCTCCGGGACGGCAAGGGAATCTATCTGCAGCACCTCGGCCGGGTGGTGGCGCTCCTCGGACATCTGCTGGCCACGGAGGAATTCCTTGCGCCGCTCAGGGACTGGATCGCGCCCCGGATGACGCCGGTGGCCCACCGCGATTTCGCCGAAAACGCGGAGGCGCTGCGCCGGCAGTGCGGTCCCCGGTAGAACCTGCATGTGCCTGCGCCATGTCTAGGACACGTAATCCATAACGGCCAGAATGCCGTAATGGAGCAGTATTCCCGCTCACCGGGATATGCAGCCAATAAAAGCCGCAGGCACCTCCCGGATGGCTCCGCCATGTTTCGGGATACGGGTATAACTATCCTGGCCGGTGCGTAAATTATTCATTTGTCGGCGTATCGGCAACAGAACACGGAATCGGCCCGGACTATGCTCCGGACCCACAGGTTCCCATCGTCATGGCCCCCGGGCCGTCCCCCGTCATTACGCGCCAGAGCAAGCACGATGAAACTGTCCGCTGACCAGGTTTCCCGGTACCGGGAACAGGGCTACCTGCTGCTTCAGAACGTGATCCCCGAGTCGACCCTCATCCGGCTTCGCCAGGCCATCGGCAGATACGTGGAAAAGTCCAGGTCGGCCACAAGCAGCAACCGTGAGTTTGACCTTGACGCGGGACACACGGCAAAGCGGCCGAGGCTGCGGCGGCTGAAGGACCCGCACCTGAGGGATTCCGTGTTCCGTGAACTCGCCGCAAGCGATGTCATCGTGGAGCCGGCGGCGCAACTGCTGAACGGCACCGTCCGTTTCGACCACTCCAAGCTCAATTTCAAGCACCCCGACGCCAGGGCGGAAATTCACTGGCACCAGGACTGGGCCTTCTATCCCCATACCAACGACGACATCCTTGCGGTGGGGGTCATGATCGAGGACTGCACCCCGGAAAGCGGCCCCATGCGGGTGATTCCGGGCAGTCATCTCGGTCCCCTCTACGATCACCATTTCCGCGGTCTGTTTGCCGGAGCCGTTGCGGACGACCAGCTTGCGGACCTGATCCCCGGGGCAGTGGACCTGACCGGGCCGGCGGGGTCCATCAGCATCCACCACGTGCGCACCCTGCACGCATCGGCGAACTGCACGGCAGACACCACCCGGCCCCTGCTGCTGTTGAGCTATGCGGCGGTGGACGCCTTCCCTGTTTTCGATGCGTACGACCTTGCCGAGTTCGACAACCGCATTCTCCGGGGCGAGCCGGTCCGGTCCGGCAGGATGGAGGCGATCCCCGTCCGCCTGCCCCTGCCAAGGCCGGCCGGCGCAGACTCCATCTACGACAACCAGGCCGTTGCCAGCGTGGACACCGACGAATTCCCGGGATGGTAATGGTATGGTCGGGGGATGAAGAAGATCCGAACATGACGCGCGCGGAAACACCGTTGATCGGGCAATGGGATTCATCCGGGGCGCTTGCACAATCAAATGGCAAGTGCCCGATGCCGCGGATACCGGCGCTCCATGCACATTCGGGGATCGGACCGCAGCCTGCTCCGGATTCCTGGCGCATCGAAGTTGCGCCGCATGATGATCCATGAGTAATTCTCCTGCCTCCGCTGATGTAGGGGAACAACCGGTGTCACCCGCCGTTTGTGCAATTGTGGGTGCCGGAGAAGGTCTCGGCCGGGCGCTGGCGGCAAAGTTCGCGTCCAAGGGATTCGACCTGGCGCTGATCTCGCGGTCCGAGGCGAACAGCACTGCCGCGATGAAGGCGGCGAAGGACGGCAACAGCGCCTCCAATGTCCGGTTCTACTCCGCCGATGCCACAGAAGCGGAAACCATCGCCGCTGCGCTTTCCGCCGTGCGGCATGACATGAGTGAGATCGATATCCTCATCTACAACGCGAGAGGGGACTTCACGGCATGCGAGCCGTTGGAGATGTCTTTCGACGCGCTTGAGGATGTCTTCCGGGTTGAGGTGATCGGCGCGTTCGCGGCGGCCAAAGCGGTTCTGCCGGCCATGATCAAACGCTCCCGCGGCACCGTGTTTTTCTCAAGCGCTACGGCTGCCTATCGTGGATCTCGCACCCATCCGCTCTATGCCATCGGCAAGTTCGGGTTGCGGGCGCTGTCGCAAAGCCTGACCAAGGCGTACGCCAAGGACGGTGTACATATCGTCCACGTCAGGCTGGACTGCGATCTTGATGTTCCGGTCATGCGCGAACGCTACGGAGACAGGTACGACCCGGAAAAGCTGGCAAGTCCCGACGAAGTCGCGGAAAGCTACTGGCTGACCCACCTTCAGCCGAGGTCGGCATGGAGCAACGAAATCGAACTCAGGCCCTACACGGAAGTGTGGACCTGCTGAGGGGAAAGTCGCGTTGAAAGCGCAGCAGATGTTCATCAGGCGAAAGACAGTCCCGGCATGCAACCGGCCGGGTTCTGATCGGACATGCCTCGGCCTGTTCCTGGCAGGCGCGAGATCCCGGCAACACGCTTATACTTGTATTGGCGGCCGGCGCACTTGAAGTAATCTCGCGCCAGGCCGACAGATCCAGAATCCTTCCCCGCCAAGGCGGCCCGGGGCCATATTTGGAGTACCCGACAATGTACAAACTGTTCTACGCGCTAAGAAGCGCATCCATGGGCGTCCGGGTGATGCTGGAGGAACTTGACGTTCCCTATGAACTGATCGAGTCGACGACCGACAGGAGCAAGCCGCGCCCGCCGGAGCAAATGGCCGTGAACCCCAACGGATGGGTGCCGGTACTGCTCTGGGATGGCGGTGCGATGTACGAATGCGCCGCCATCACCGTGTTTCTGTGCGACCGGCACCCGGAAGCGGACCTGGCGCCCACAGTCAGTGATCCCGCCCGGGCGCTCTACTTGCAGACACTGGTCTATTTCTCCAACTCCGTCCAGAACGCCTATCAGCTCACGTACTATCCGGACCGTTTCGCCGATACGCCCGCAGGCGAGCACGGCGCGCAGCAGCGCGGCAACCGGCGACTGCGGGAAACCTGGAAAGTCATAGACGACCAGATCGGCGGCAACGACTGGGTACTCGGAGACCGGTTCAGCGCCGCGGACATCTATCTGTTCATGCTGACTACCTGGCTGCGATCAGCCAAGGGGCATCCAGCCATTGAAGAGTTTCCCAACGTCAAGCGCATTGCCGATGCGGTTCTCAATCGGCCGAGCGTTCAGATGGTCTATGAACCCTGGATCGCGAATCCAAACTACTGAAAGACCTGCGGCGAAGTTACCGGCATCCTATAGCCGGCCCGGTGTCACCCGAAGGGACATCTCCCAGCACCATCGTCAGTATCCGAATTCGCGGTCCACGCGATTGAGCAGCTCGGTTCCATCCACGAACCGCTGCAGGTTGCGGAAGAACAGGTCCAGGGTCAGCGGCACGTAGTTGTCACCGTCATCGGCCGATACATGCGGTGTGACGATCAGGTTCGGCGTCGACCAGAGACGCGAGCCTTTCTCAATCGGCTCGGGCGTGAAGACATCCAGCACGGCGCCGGCCAGTTCCCCGGCTTCGAGCTTGTCGCATAGGGCGTCGTAATCCATCGCCGACTGCCGTCCGATATTGACGACGCCGCAGGTGGGCTTGAGCATGTCCAGCCGCCGCCGGTCTATCAGGCCGTTCGTTTCCGGCGTATCGGGCATCGCCAGATACAGGATATCGGCATCGGGCAGGACCGCGTCGATCTCGCCGGTCGGCACGACCCTGGCACAGCCTGCCACATCGCCGCCGCGCCGGTTGACGCCAACCAGGTTCGGACCAAGAGGCGCCAGCTTGCGGATCACCGCGCCGCCGAGGCTTCCCGTGCCCACCACGACGACCGTCCTGCCGGCGATCGGCGTGCTGTAGAGCGAATCGTACACTTCGTTGCGCTGGTTGGTAACGATGGCGGGAACGTGGTTGTGCAGCATCAGTGCCGCCATGAGACCGTATTCCCCGGCCTTGTCGGAATGCACGCCCTTGTTGTTGGTCAGTTCCACATTCGCCGGCAGCCAGTCCAGCGGAAGCAGGTGCTCGACGCCCGCGCCGATACAGTGAATCCAGCGCAGGTGCGGCGCCCGCCCTGCAAGTCCCTCGGTTGGAAGATTCCAGGTCAGCAGGATGTCCGCCCTGGCGACGGACGATTGGAAGTTGTCCTCGTCCCAGTCGAAGAACGGCTCGATCCTGTCCGCCAGGTCGGGGAAATCCGCAAGGGCCGCGCCAAACCGCTCCGCGTCAATCGTGAATACCTCTTCTCCCTCCGGCGTGTTCGGAAACGAGCCGGCCGCCCACCGGTTGTTCTTGACGTGGATGTAGTACTTGCCGGCATGTTCCATGTCAACGTTCCGGTGGTGGAAAGGAGGGTTCTTGCAAAGTGTGATCAGGAGCGGCGGTCATCCCGGACCTTCGCGCTCCATCCTCTCGAGTTCCGTAATGATGTGTGCGTCGCGCTCGGCCAGGGGCATGCCTTCGGCGGCGAACTGCATCTCCATCACCGCCCTGGTCACCGTCTTTAGGTATTTCCGGTCATTCTTATCCTTCGCCGGAAGGCGCAGGATCGTGTCCTGGCCATAGGTTCGAATGGCCCGGCCCTGCAGTTGCTGGGGCTGGGCCGGCTCTTCGCCGCCGGCGAGATTCCGGACGAGCTGGCGAATCTTTCGACGGTACAGCGACACGCCGCGATCCGTCGGCATCAGGTTCTCGCCATGGTGCGCGCTGATCGGCCCCATGCCTTCGACGGCTTCGGCGTCGGCGGGCCTGCGCTGTCGCTCTTCCCGGGTGCGGTCCACGACCTCGCCCTGTTCGATCAGTTCGCAGCCCTCCTTGCTGTTGTATTCATGCGGGTCGCCCCGCTCGCCGAAATTGGCCCAGGCCAGGCTCATGGACCGGCGGTCATCCACAGGCACAACCCAGCGCGTGAACGAACTGCGCCCGAAGTAATGCGCCCGGGTGCCGTCCGCGGTAAAGGCCGATCCCGCCTGCGTGAAGTTGGGCAGGACCAGTTCGTTGACACGTATCCAGGCGAAGTCGCCGACACGCCTCGTGTTGCTGCCGAGAAACTGCAGGCCGCGCTCGAAAACCTGCAGTTCCCCGATCTCCTTCATCGCCTCGGAAAACTGGGCGCCGCCATTCAGGCTGTGCAGGAACGTCGTATGGACCGGGTCCATGATCGCGTCCAGCACCTGGAGCCAGTTGCAAGCGTAGTCAGCCCGATACGGCCGCCTGGTGATGCCGGGCGTCTCGAACGAATCGTACCAGGGAAAGTCCGGCATCCTGTCGGCCGGACCAAGATAGGCGAATACCAGGCCGGCGTACTCCACCACCGGATAGGCGCCGAGACGCACCCGTGCGCGCACATCGGCAGCAGGGCCGCAGTCCGGTGACTCCCCCGGGGTTTCGAGGATTTCACCGTCCGGGGCGAACAGCCAGCCATGGTAGCAGCACCGGATGCCGTTCTCTTCGCACCGCCCGAAAGCCAACGATGCCCGGCGGTGCGGGCAGTGCTTGTGAACCAGCCCGATCTCCCCGGCAGTCGTCCGAAACAGGACCAGGTCCTCGCCCAGCACCCGGATTTCCCTGGGCAGGTCCCCCACTTCCGATGTCAGGGCCACGGGGTGCCAGTATCGCCGCAGGAACTCGCCGCCCACCGTGCCGGACCCGGTCTCGGCCAGTTCGTGGTCATAGTCGGGCACCTGGGTGCGCTCGTAACCGGAATACCCGCTTCTTTTGACCGGCTGGCCCAGCATCACGGCCATTCCGGCTTCCCCTACAGCGTCCGCGGCCATCGGAACATCGGTCGGGCCGCGGTCTTCCCCTTATCCAGATTGATTCTCGCTGTTGACATCGTATGGTCCGCTGTTTGGATCTCAGGAAATTCTTTGCCGGGCAAATATATGGCATTTTCCACGCCGATTCACGCTCCTCTGCCGCTGTAAATTCGCCCCGCACGCACGCTTCCGTAATCGGTAGACGTGCTTCCTGTCCGAATGCGGTCCCCGGGACACGGGCGTGGTCACGTGAAAACCTGTGCCGTCACCGGATCGTATGTATCGCAACCGTCCCGGCAACCCGCAACAGCCTGCAATCCATCTCTCTTGGAACATGATAAGTGAGAGGATACATTTACAATTGATTTTGCACTTCCGCCATTATGGGCCCAAGCTTTTTTTCGGGAAGAAGGATCGGCGGAAGGTACGATCGGATCATTCGGCCAAGACCAGACACATACTCGCTCACCTCGAAGATGTGTCCGAGCTCGGCAGTACGGACCTGGTTGAATTTCATTCGGAGTAAAGTGTCATGCCTATGAAAAATCCCCCGCATCCGGGACTCTCAGTGCGGCATGATTGCCTGGTGCCATTGGGACTGAATGTCACGGAAGCGGCAAATCGCCTGGGCGTCAGTCGTAAGCAGTTTTCCGACATCGTGAACTGTCACGCGGGAATTTCCCCTGAAATGGCAATCCGACTGGACAAGGCATTTGGGGGCGGTGCCGATACCTGGCTGCGCCTGCAGGCTGCCTACGACCTGGCGCAAGCGGTGAAGCATGTTGATGACATATAAGTCCAGCGTATAATGTCAGCGGCCTGATTCCGTTCTTTCGGCTTCAGGGGTGCTCCGCGTCCCACCCAAGGCCGCCCCGTTCCGATTTATCCCGCATATCCCGATATTGGAATCTCAATTACTTTTTCTCCCCACAAACAGCACATCATGAGCAAGACAACGCATTTTCTGGACGCAGAAGAACTCGAAGCAGGGCTGCCGGACATTCTGGCATCCCCCAGGGATGAAGGGGTCGTCAGGATGATCGTTCGTCGACCGGATACGGACGGGCGGGAAGTGGTGGAAGCGGGGGAGCTGGACGTTGCCAACGGCCTCGTCGGCGACAACTGGCGTTCGCGGGGGAGCCGAATGACCGATGACGGTTCGGCGCATCCGGAGATGCAGCTCAATCTGATGAACTCCCGGGTGATCTCGCTGGTAGCCGGGTCCGAAGACCGATGGGCGCTCGCGGGGGACCAGTTCTTTGTTGACCTGGATCTGGCCAAGGAGAACCTTCCCGCCGGCACCCGACTTGCCATGGGCTCAGCGATCGTCGAGGTGACCGCGGTCCCGCACCTCGGCTGCAAGAAATTCTCCGCCCGATACGGGGTGGAAGCGACGAAGTTCGTGAACTCACGGCGCGGGAAGAATCTCTGCCTTCGGGGCATCAATGCGAAGGTCGTGAAGTCCGGCCGCGTCCGTACCGGGGACAGGATTCAAAGGGTGTAGCCTGCTCCCGGCAAGCGGGCTGCTCCTTTACCGGGGAGGCGTCGGACCTGCTGGACCGCAGTGGATGGTTTCCGCCATGGCATGACATTGCCTGGCGAAATACCGGTTCGGGTGATATGGGCCAGGCACTGATGGATCTGCCGGGCGGTACCCCGGCGGGCGTACCGGACTTTTGATCAGGGGTCGGCGGTTTTCGCCAGCGCATCACCGAGAATCCCGACGGCGCGGCGTATCTGGTCGTCCCCGATCGTGAGGGCCGGCGCGAAACGCAGCACGTTGTCCCCCGCCATCAGGATCAGCAAACCCTCCTCGGTACACTGGCGGAGCACATCCCTCGCCCGGTTTTGCCAGGGTCCCTGCAGTTCGGCACCAAGGAGCAGGCCGGTGCCCCGGATGCACTCGAACGCGCCATGCCCGTCCTGCAGGCGGGCAAGTTCACCTCGCAGCAGGGCGCTTTTTTCCCGTACCGATTCCAGCAGGGCCGGGTCGGCCACGATATCAAGCAGCCGGCTGGCGACAGCGCAGGCCATGGGGTTGCCGCCGAAGGTGCTGCCATGGGTACCGACCTTCAACGATTCGGCGATCGCGGCAGTGGTCATCATGGCGCCGATGGGGAATCCCCCGCCGAGCCCCTTTGCACTGGTCAGGATATCCGGGGTCACACCGAGCTGCTCGTACATGAACAGGGTACCGGAGCGGCCGACGCCGGTCTGGACCTCGTCCAGGATCAGGGAAGCCCCGTGCCGCGTACACAGGTCCCGGGCAGCCCGGATGAACTCCGGGGTCGCCGGATTGACGCCGCCCTCTCCCTGGACCGGCTCGAGTATCACCGCGGCGGTGCGGTCGCTGACCGCCTCCCCGAGAGCCGCAACATCGTTGAAAGGCAGATGGGTAATGTCGCCGGGCTTGGGGCCGAAGCCGTCACTGTACTTCTGCTGTCCGCCCACGCAGACCGTGAAGAAGGTCCGGCCGTGGAACGAGTTGTCGAAGGCGATGATCTCGGTCTTTTCCTCCCCGTGCTGCTCGATCGCGTGCCGCCGCGCCAGTTTCAGCGCCGCCTCGTTGACCTCCGCGCCGGAGTTGGCAAAGAACACGCGCTCCGCGAACGTGAGGTCTATCAGCCGCTGCGCCAATCCGATGGCCGGCCGGTTGGTGAGCAGGTTGCTCACATGCCAGAATTTTCCCGCCTGTTCCGCCAGGGCCTCCACCAGCGCCGGGTGGGCATGGCCGAGCGCGCTCACCGCGATGCCCGCCGCCAGGTCGAGATAGGATTTGCCGTCGGTATCCCAGAGCACCGAGCCCTCGCCCCGGTCCGGGATCAGGGTCATGGGCGCATAGTTCGGGACCATGACCTGGTCATAGACCTCCCGGTCGGTCGCGCCGGGGTGGTCCGGGCTCTTTTCGCCGAGCGCTTCGGTGGTCCGCAGTGCCATGGGTATAACGTTGGTAGAGAATGCCGTTTTGGGAGTGGTATTCTAACAGCAATTCCCGCTAAGGGTTAGCTCCATTGTGTCAGGGAGTGTGATCCGCAGGAGGTTGTGGTTTTAAAGGGATCGGGGCGCAGCGGTCGTTACAGCCACCACTGGGGCTGTAGAACTCATCGGGTCGGTAAACGCTGAAGAATCGACCTGAACACCCGCCGGTCACGGCGTGATTCAGGGCGGTTCAGGCAGCGCGGGATTGTTTTTGTACCCCCGCGCAATGACCTGATACAGTTTCTCCCAACTGTCTATCAGGAACAGGCTGAACAGGCCCCTCATCTTGCGCCACAGCGCGGCGCGGCTGTACATGGCCTGGTGTGCCGCATTGAATACGGCACAGCAGCGCAACTGGATCTGGTCCACCAGAAACGCCAGCATCATCAGGTGCATCAGCACCGTCGACAGGTGCTTGTTGCCGTGACCATAATTGTGTTCCAGGCCGTAACCCTGGTTCTTCAGCGTGTTGAAGGTTTCGTTCTCTATCTTCCAGCGGGCCCGGCCGGCCCGCATCAACTCCATCAGGTTCGATTCGTCGATCGGGATATCGGTGACCCAGCAAAAGCGCTGCACCTTGCCCCCGGGACGGTGCTCCCGGTACTCAAGGAAGTTCACCTCCAGATCAAAGTGGTCGTCGTTCAACGGCACCCGGTTCAGATACCGGAAGCGATGCACTACCCCCTGCCCGTCCCGGCACTCATGTTCCGGAACGCCCCGGGTCTTCGACACCCAGTCGTACAGAAACCGGTGGTCCCCTTCCTTCGCACCCAGCACATAGCGCATGTCCAGTGACTCCAGCAGCCGGATGTGCGGACCGTTCGAGGCCAGGCCATCTTCAACCACCAGCAACCGCAAATGCGGATGGTTGCGACGGACACGCTTCAGCAGCCGCCTTGCGGCATTCCGCTCACAGTCGTTCTTGCCGGATCCGTCCCCCTTCAGGATCGGTTCTGGCATCAGGGGGATCACCTCGCGGCAGTCCGGATGCACCAGCACCGCACCGAGCAACTGGTGATAGTACGTCACCCGACCGTCACGATGATGCTTGCTGCAGCAGTGCGCGCAATGCACCTTCTGCGAGGAGAACAGCCCGGTGCCGTCCACCGACAGCACATAGCGGCCGTCCAGCACCTCGAAACCCTCCAGACCCTTGCCCCGCTGCAGCAGCGCAAACAGCCGCTTGTATACCGGCTCGAACACCCCCGGGTCCAATTCGTCCAGCCGTTCCCTCATGTACGTGTCGCTCGGCGCCTGCGCCACCCCGTACAGATGCTTCAGATTGTGCCGCACCGCTTCCTCGGACTGCGACCGCTCGAACTGCAGCAGCGATGGATATTTCAGACCGAACATCGCCAGCGCCGACATCATGACGTCCGACAACGGGAACTTGCGGGTGCGCTTCGTGTCCGGAATCTCCTCGAAACTCGACCGGATCGACTGCAGCAATCCCTGTGCGCTCAAGTGTTTGCGATTTGATGGTTCACGCATCCAATTTCACCTGGTTCATGAAATTGGAACTGTATGATACCAGAATTCCTGAAAAACTTTACGAAAAAGTTTTTTCCGTATCTCTCTATCACCTTGTATTTGCTTGACTTTTTAAACCAGCGGGAATTGCTGGTATTCTAACGGGTTCATCTGCAAAATATCAGGCACAATATCTTGAATTGCCGGAGATTTTCGGCAATCCGGCGTTTACCCATTTCGCAGAACATCCCGAGCATCATGTCAGAAGAAATCGTCGAACGCGAATCCATGGAAGTGGATGTCGTCATCGTGGGCGGAGGGCCGGCCGGCCTTGCCGCCGCCTGCCGGCTCATGCAGCTGGCCGGCGAACGGGAACAGGAGATCAGCGTGGTGCTGCTGGAGAAGGGTTCCGAGGTCGGCGCCCATATCCTGTCCGGCGCGGTGTTCGAACCGCGGGCGCTCAATGAGCTCTTCCCGGACTGGAAGGACCGCGGCGCCCCCCTCGATACGCCGGTGACCAGGGACCGGGTCCTGATGTTCCGCAACGCCAGCAAGGCCTTCGACATGCCGCACTGGATGCATCCGAAACCCATGCGCAATGACGGCAACTACATCATCAGCCTCGGCGATGTCTGCCGCTGGCTGGGGGAGCAGGCGGAGTCCCTCGGGGTGGAGGTCTTCCCGGGATTCCCGGCATCGGAAGTGCTGTTCCACGAGGACGGCTCAATCAAGGGCGTGGCCACCGGCGAGATGGGGCGCGGCAGGGACGGGGCCGCCAAGGCTTCCTACGAACCCGGCATGGAACTGCACGCCAGGGTGACACTGTTCGCCGAGGGCTGCCGCGGCCATCTCGGCAAGCAGCTCATCCGGCGCTTCGGCCTTGACGATGGCCGCGACACCCAGCATTACGCCATCGGCATCAAGGAACTCTGGAAAATCGACCCCTCCAGGCACCAGCCGGGGCTGGTGCTGCACGGTGCCGGATGGCCGCTGAACGAATCGGGCTCCACCGGCGGATCGTTCCTCTACCATCTCGGCGAGGACCTGGTGTCCATGGGTCTGATCACGGACCTGTCCTACAGCAATCCGCACGTCTCCCCGTTCGACGAATTGCAGCGCTTCAAGCAGCACCCGGAAATCCGGGTGCATCTCGAGGGCGGCGAGCGCATCGCCTACGGCGCCCGGGCGATCACCAAGGGCGGCCTGAACGCCCTGCCGAAAATGGTCATGCCCGGCGGCCTGCTGATCGGCTGTGACGCGGGCACCCTGAATTTCTCCAAGATCAAGGGCTCCCACACCGCCATGAAATCCGGCATGCTGGCCGCGGAAACGGTGGCGGATGTCCTGGCGGACAATGCATCGCTCAAGGACTATGAATCCCGGTTCAGGGACTCCTGGCTCCACCAGGAGCTTCACCGGTCACGCAATTTCGGCGCGGCCATCCACAAGTTCGGCACCTGGATTGGCGGCTCCTGGAACTACATCGAGCAGAACATCTTCGCCGGCCGGCTGCCCGTCACACTGAAGGATCCGAAACCGGACCACGAGGCACTGCGACCCGCCGGGGAGTGCAAGACCATCCCCTACCCCAAGCCCGACGGGGTGATCACCTTCGACAAGACCTCCTCCGTCTACCTGTCCAGCACCAACCACGAGGAGGACCAGCCGGTCCACCTCCGCCTGGGCGAGCCAGAGCGGGCGGTACCCGTCAATTTCGAGCGCTACGGCGGCCCGGAAGAACGATTCTGCCCGGCCGGGGTGTATGAATACGTCGATAAAGACAGTGCGCCGGAGCTGCGCATCAACGCCCAGAACTGCGTGCACTGCAAGACATGCGACATCAAGGATCCGACGGAAAACATCACCTGGGTCTCGCCCGAGGGCACGGGGGGGCCGAACTACACCGGGATGTAGCCCCGACAAGCGACCCGGCGCCGGGACCGGCTGCCCGGGTCGGCAAGGCTGCAGGGATGGATGCTTCGATACGGTCCCGGATCGACGGCCCGTCAGTCGACCCACTGGCGTGCATTGAAGAACATCCGCATCCAGGGACTGTCCTCGCCCCAAGAGTCCGGATGCCAGGAATTCGTCACCGTGCGGAACACCCGCTCGGGGTGCGGCATCATGATGGTGACGCGCCCGTCCGCGTTGGTCAGTCCGGTGATGCCGGCGGGTGAACCGTTGGGATTCAGGGGATAGGTTTCCGTGACCCGGTGACGGTTGTCGACGAAGCGCATGACCACCTGCCCCGATTCCTCCAGACCCTGCAGGCGCTCGGGGGAATCCATCCAGACCCTGCCCTCCCCGTGGGCAACGGACACCGGAAGTCTCGCCCCCGCCATGCCCCGCAGCAATACGGAGCGGTCCGACTCCACCGCCACGGTCACGAACCGGGCCTCGTACTGCTCCGATGCGTTGCGCACGAACCCGGGCCAGTCATCCGTCCCGGGAATCAGCTCGCGGATCGCGGCCATCATCTGGCAGCCGTTGCAGACCCCGAGGGCGAAAGTGTCCGGACGATGAAAGAAGGCGGCGAACTGCTCGCGCAGGGCGGCATTGAACAGGATCGACTTGGCCCAGCCCTCCCCTGCGCCCAGAACATCGCCGTAGGAAAATCCCCCGCATGCTGCGAGTCCGCGGAAACCGTCCAGTCCGGCGTCTTCGGCGAGATCCGTCATGGCGACATCCACGGCCTCGAATCCCGCGCGGTCGAATGCCGCCGCCATCTCGAGTTGCCCGTTCACACCCTGCTCCCGCAGGATCGCCACCCGGGGCCTTGTCCTGCCCGTGATCGCGGGCGCCTGGCGGGGGTCCCAGGGCAGCACGGGTCGGATCCCGGGATCGTCGAGGTCGAATATCCGGTCGTATTCCTCCCGGGCGCAGCGGGGATTGTCCCGCAGGGACTGCATGTGGAAGGTCACGGAGGACCAGGACCGGTGGAGCGCGCTCCGCTCAAGGGACAACAGCTCCGTGCCGCCGGACCGGATCCTGACGGCATTTCCCGCCACGGGCCGGCCGAGAGGTACGGACACGTCCGACAAACCCCACCGGGACAGCGTCCGGAGAAATTCGTCCCTCGATCCCCCGGGAACCTGGACCACCATCCCGAGCTCCTCGCTGAACAGCCGCCCGAAGGGGTCTCCGGGGGGCAGATCGATCTCGAGGCCGCAGCGGGAAGCGAAGCATATCTCCGCCAGCGTGGCGGCGAGGCCGCCGTCGGACCGGTCATGGCAGGCGACGACCAGGCCCTCCTCCCGCAAGGTCTGCATGACGCGGAGAAAGGCCTTCAGCAGGCCCGCGTCCACATCCGGGGCGACATCGCCCATCTGGCCGGTGACCTGCGCCAGCACGGATCCTCCGAGCCGGTTCTGCCCGGCGCCCAGATCGATGAGCCACAGCTCCGACTGTTCATCCAGGGCGAGCAGCGGGGTCAGTGTCCGCCGTACGTCCGGGACGGGGGAAAACGCGGTGATGACCAGGGAAAGCGGCGCGACTACCTTGTGTTCCCGGCCCTGCTCCTGCCAGCGTGTCGTCATGGACATGGAATCCTTGCCCACGGGTATGGAAATGCCCAGGGCCGGGCAAAGCTCCATGGCAACCGCCTCCACGGTCCGGTACAGCGCCGCATCCTGGCCCGGCTCGCCGGCAGCCACCATCCAGTTGGCGGACAGCTTGATCCCGCTGCCGTCTCCGATGTCCGCGGCCGACAGGTTGGTCAGGGCCTCGCCGATGGCCATGCGTCCGCTGGCGGGCGCATCGATCACCGCCAGCGGTGTCCGCTCGCCAATGGCCATCGCCTCCCCGGTGCAACCCTGGTACCCGCTCAGTGTGACCGCAACATCCGCCACCGGGACCTGCCAGGGCCCCACCATCTGGTCCCGCGCGATCAGGCCGGACACGCTGCGGTCCCCGATGGTCACCAGGAAGGTCTTGTCCGCCACCGAGGGAAAGGAGAGCACCCGGTGAAACGCCTCCTCCAGGGACAGCCCGGCGGTGTCCACGGGTACGGCGCCGGCAGCCGCGCTTTGGACATCGCGGCGCATTTTCGGCGGCAACCCGAACAGCAGGGACATGGGCAGGCCGATGGGGTCGGGCAGGGATCCGGCGAAATGGCTGTCGGAAAGCCTGAGTTCCTCCGCCGCGGTGGCCTCCCCCGCGAGGGCGTACAGGCAGCGTTCTCGCCGGCAGATATCGGCGAATACATCCAGGCGGTCCGGCCTCACCGCCAGCACGTAACGCTCCTGGGATTCGTTGCACCACACCTGCATGGGGGACATGCCGGGCTCGTCAATGAGCAGGGAGCGCAGTTCGAAGCGGCCGCCGCGGCCCGCATCATGCAGCAGTTCGGGCAGGGCGTTGGAAAGCCCCCCCGCACCCACGTCATGGATGGAAAGTATCGGGTTCTGCTCCCCCAGGGCGCAGCAGCTGTCGATCACCTCCTGGCACCGGCGCTGCATCTCCGGGTTGCCCCGCTGCACGGAAGCATAGTCCAGCGCCTCGGAACTGCTGCCGGTCGCCACGCTGGAAGCCGCCCCGCCGCCAAGGCCGATCAGCATGGACGGCCCCCCCAGGACCACGATGGGGGCGCCCGGCGGGATGTCCGCCTTGTGGATGTGGCCCGGGCGGATGCTGCCGAGGCCGCCGGCGAGCATGATGGGCTTGTGGTAGCCGAGGCGTTCGCGGGGGGCCCCGGCAGGCTGCTCGAAGGTCCGGAAGTAGCCGCAGATGTTGGGGCGGCCGAACTCGTTGTTGAACGCCGCTGCGCCGACGGGCCCCTCGAGCATGATCTGCAGCGGACTTGCGATTCTCGCCGGCCGGGACTCCTCCAATTCCCAGGGGCGCCGGTATCCGGGAATCCGCAGGTGGGATACGGAAAAGCCCGCCAGCCCGGCCTTGGGCTTCCCGCCCCGGCCGGCTGCGCCCTCGTCCCGGATTTCGCCGCCGGCACCCGTGGAGGCGCCGGGAAAGGGTGAAATCCCCGTGGGATGATTGTGCGTCTCCACCTTGGCGGTCAAGTGTACTTCCTCGTCGTGGTACCGGTAGACCCGGTCCCGGCCGTCCGGCTGGAATCGCCTCGCCGGGTAGCCCTCCAGGATGGCGGCGTTGTCGGCATAGGCCACCAGGGTCCCGCCCGGACTGCGCTTGTGGGTGGTGCGGATCATGGAAAACAGGGATTGTTCCCGGTGTTCACCGTCCACGGTCCAGTCCGCGTTGAAGATCTTGTGCCGGCAGTGCTCCGAATTCACCTGGGCGAACATCATCAGCTCCACATCCGTGGGATTGCGTCCGAGTTCCCGGAACCGCTCGAGCAGGTAATCCTTCTCGGCCGCACTGAGGGCAAAGCCCTGGGCCCGGTCGGCCTCCTCCAGCGCAGCCCGCCCGCCGCCGAGAATGTCGACCTCATTCAGTGGCGCAGGCTCTTTCCTGGTGAACAGCGCAGCGGCCCCGGCCACGTCGTGCAGCAGCGATTCGAGCATCGGGTCGAACAGGATCCCCGCCAGGGAGGCGTCCGGCACTCCATCCGGGGATTCGTCCGGCGGTTCGCCGGAGTACAGCTGCCAGTGAATGCCGCGCTCGACCCGTTCGACCGCCCGGATGCCGCAATGATGCACGATATCCGTGGCCTTGGTCGCCCACGGCGAGATGGTGCCGATACGGGGCACGGTGTAGCGATGCACGACGTGCGCGCCGGGATCGGTCGGATGGCCGACGCCATGGCCGTAGTCCAGCAGCCCCTCCAGGGTCGTACGGTCCCGGTCCTCAAGAACGGCGCCCGGCGCCAGGTTGACCAGGTGGATGAAACGCGCCTCCAGCGCCTCGATGCCCGGGACGGCGGCCCCCAGGAGTTCGGCGAGCTTCCGCTTGCGGAAGTCCGACAGGGCTATGGCGCCGTAGACCTGGATCATTCCGGGTACATCATGCGGACACGGTTACAGGTACCGCCCCGCCCTTGCACGCCGGGCTCCGGCAGCCGGTCACGGGGCAGGGCCAGGCGGATTCGGGCCCGAAAGTTCAGTCAATCACGCCCGCACGCCGCATCGCCGCTTCCACGGGCCCGTGGTATTCCTCCGACAGCCAGGTCAGGGGCAGGCGGATGCCGGCCGGGATCAGGCCCATCCGGTGCAGCGCCCATTTCGTCGGAATCGGGTTCGATTCGAGGAACAGGCCCCGGTGCAGCCCGTCGAGCTCATCATTCAGACGGTCGGCGGTTTCGTGGTCTCCCGCCAGGGCGGCGGCGCACATGGCATGCATCTTCGCCGGGGCCACGTTGGCCGTCACGGAAATGCAGCCTTGCCCGCCGGCTTTCATGAAATCCAGGGAACTGACGTCCTCGCCGGAATACAGCGAGAAATCGGACGGGCAGCGGGCACGGAAATCCGCCACTCTCGGAATGTCCGAGGTGGCGTCCTTGATCCCGACGATGTTGTCCACTTCCGACAGCCTGACCACGGTGTCGTTGTGCATGTCCAGGGAGGTCCTCCCCGGGACGTTGTAGAGTATCTGCGGCACGTCCACCCGCTCGGCGATCAGGCTGAAGTGGCGATAGAGTCCTTCCTGGGTGGGCTTGTTGTAGTAGGGCACCACCAGCAGGCAGGCCGCGATATCCAGTTCGGCAGCGCGTTCCGTCAGTTCCAGCGCCTCGCTGGTGGAGTTTCCGCCGGTGCCCGCGACCACGGGAATCCGGCCCGCGACGAACTCCACCGTTCGGGCGATGACCTCGATCTGTTCCGGGATGTCCAGGGTGGCCGATTCGCCGGTGGTACCCACCGAGATAATGCCGTCGGTGCCGCTGTCCACGTGGAAGTCCACCAGTTTCTTCAGGCCGTCGAAATCCAAACTTCCATCGTCCAGCATGGGGGTGGCGAGGGCTACCAGACTGCCTGTGATCATTTCGATGCCGTCATGGGTTTCAGGAGGAAACATGGATGGTATCGCCTGCCCCTTGCACAAACAAGGCCCGGCGCATGGGCATGTGGAGAGCAAATGAACTGTCCGGTTCAGTAGCACATGTTCTGTCCGGTTTCCGAGGCATCAAATGGACACGCCATTTGACGGGCGGTGCGGCTTGATCACCGGACACCGGATCGCATATAAGGAGGATCGGTCACCCACTGCCCCGCCAAGATGCCCAAGGCCCATCACGAATACCCGATGCTGGACATCGGACTTTTGCTCTGTGACGATGTTCCGGAGGATGGCCGCGAACGGTTCGGCGACTATGCCGGCATGTTTTCCAGGGCGATCTCGGCGGTGGACCAGGACATCCGGCTGACCCCGTACGATGTCTACCTCGGCGAGTTCCCCCCGCGCCCGGAAGATCATGCGGGATACCTGATCTCGGGTTCCGGGGCCAGCGTGTTCGAGGACAAGGCGTGGATCAGGGACACCATGGAATTCGTCCGCCGGTGCCAGGATGCCCGGATCAGGGTGGTGGGGATCTGCTTCGGCCACCAGCTGATCGCCCACGCCCTGGGCGGCAGAACCGTCCGCGCGGACAACGGCTGGGGTTTCGGGATACACAGTGCCCGCCTGACCGACAACCCGGACTGGATCGGCGCCGACGATCCCGAATTCAGGCTGGTGGTGATCCACCAGGACCAGGTCGATGTACTGCCGCCGGGATTCAGCACCGTCGCCAGCAACGATTTCTGTCCTAACAGCGTGATCACCGATCACGACCTGATGCTGGGGATCCAGGGCCACCCCGAGTTCAGCAAGGAATACTGCGCCTACCGGGCGGACTTCCGGCGTGATCTCATCGGCGAGGCCAAGTACCGGGAGACCATGGAACAGCTTGCCACCAACGACACCCAGTCCGGTGACGTCTTTGGCTGGGTGAGCCGGTTTTTCCGCAGGGCGGCCTGAACGGGCGTGGCCCGTGTCTTCCTGCTGCGCCACGGCGCCACACCCTGGAACGAGCAGCGGCGCATCCAGGGCCGGGCGGATATTGGACTCGCCCGGGACACGGTCGTATCCCTGAGGCAGCAGCGCATACCCGCCGGCTGGCTGGGCCTGCCGTGGTTCACCAGTCCGCAGCTTCGCTGCCGCCAGACCGCCTGCCTGCTCGGCGCCGCGGACGCCGCACCCGCCGAAGCGCTCCGGGAGATGCACTGGGGCGAATTCGAGGGACTGACCCTGGACAGGGTGAACGCCGAGATCGAGAGACTGGAGCTCCGGCCCGGACGCGGCCTGGACCTCCTGCCGCCGGGCGGCGAAAGCCCGCGCATGGTCAGGGACCGGCTCCGCCGCTGGCTCATGGACCTGCCCGAGGAGACCGGGGACCTGGTGGCGGTTACCCACAAGGGCGTGATCCGCGCGGCTCTCAGTCTGGCCACGGGATGGGACATGATGTCCCCGTTCCCGCGCCCGGTCCGCTGGCAGCTGCCGCATCGGTTCGAACTCGGCCCCGGCGGAGCGTTCCGCCTTGACCGATTGAACTGCCGCTGGCGGGAAGCGCCGCACTGACTTTTGAACGTTGCGGCGAAACTGATACACTGCCGCGATACGCCAACCACCTCAATCACGCCATGATCGTCGAACAGGTCTGGACCGGTAACGCCTACCGCAATTTCAACTACCTCATCGCCTGTCCCGAAACCGGGGAGGCCCTCGCCATCGACCCCCTTGATCATCGCAAGTGCCTGGGTCATGCGCGCGACCAGGGCTGGAACATCACCCAGGTCCTGAACACCCACCACCACGGGGACCACATCGGGGGCAACGCAAAAGTCATTGCGGCCACCGGGGCGAAGCTGCTCGCCCATGACGGCGCCCGCGACGCCATTCCCGGAATCGACACGGGACTCGGGGCCGGGGACGTGGTCAGGGTGGGCAAGACGGTTGATCTCGAGGTGCTGGATACGCCCGGCCACACCATGAGCCATATCTGCCTGCTGTCACGGACGGATACTCCCGCCCTGTTCTGCGGCGACACCCTCTTCAATGCCGGCGCCGGCAACTGCCACAGCGGCGGGCATCCGGTGGAGCTGTACCAGACCTTCGTGCGGCAACTGGCGGCGCTCGACGAGCGCACACGGATCTATCCCGGCCACGACTACCTGGAGAACAACCTGCGCTTTACCCTTGACCGCGAGCCCAACAACCGCCGGGCCCGGGAACTGCTGGATTCAAACCCGAACTCGGACCCCGCCGACGCCGTAGTTACCACCATTGGCCAGGAAAAGGAAATCAACACCTTTTTCCGCCTGGAGAATCCCGAGGTCATCGCCCGCCTTTATGAGGTTTTCCCGGACATCGGCCCGAGCCCCGATGCCCGCACCGTGTTCGTGAAACTTCGTCAGCTGCGAAACGACTGGTAGGCGCGGCGGGAGGGGCCGCACCGGGAACTCCACCGGCTGCGGATACGGTCTAATCGCTCAGGGCGATGTTGTCCCGGTGGATCATTTCGATCTCGCCGGCGTAACCCAGTATGGTTTCGATCTGGTCGCTGGGCTTCCCGGCAATACGGCTTGCTTCCACCGCGCTGTAGTTCACCAGCCCACGCGCCACTTCCCGGCCCGCAAGGTCCACGCAAAGGACGATCTCACCCCGGCCGAAGAGCCCGCTGACTTCCTTGACCCCGATCGGCAGCAGGCTGCGCCCCGACTCTCTCAGCACGTGAACGGCGCCGTCGTCCAGCACCAGGCGGCCGTTCCCCCGGAGCTGGCCCGCGAGCCACTGCTTGCGCGCCACCATGCGGCTGTTGCCCGGACGCAGGTACGTTCCGAGCTCCTCTCCGGCGTGCAGCCGCAGCAGGACGTCCGGCGTCCGCCCACCCGCAATCACGGTGGCGGCCCCGGACCTTGCCGCCTTGCGGGCGGCTCCCACCTTGGTCAGCATGCCGCCCCTGCCGAACCCCTGGGCCGGACCCGCATGCCGGGCCAGTGACGGATCATCGACACTGCCCTCCCCGATCAGCCTGGCGTCCGGGTTGCTGCGCGGGTCGCTGTCGAACAGGCCCTCCTGATCGGTGAGTATCAACAGGGAATCCGCTTCCACCAGGTTGGCCACCAGTGCCGCCAGGGTGTCGTTGTCGCCGAACCGGATCTCGTCGTTCACCACCGTGTCGTTTTCGTTGACGACAGGAACCGCACCGAGCTTGAGCAATGCCCTGAGGGTGCTGCGCGCGTTGAGATAACGCTCGCGGTTGGCGAGGTCCGCGTGGGTCAGCAGTACCTGCGCCGTCAGGATGCCGAACTGCTTGAACGCACCCTCATATGCCTGCACCAGCCCCATCTGGCCCACCGCCGCCGCGGCCTGTAGCTGATGGATCTCCCGGGGCCGGGCATTCCATCCGAGCCGCTGCACGCCCACCCCGATGGAGCCGGATGACACCAGCACGATATGCATGCCCTCCTGCTTCAGGGCGGCGATCTGCCGCACCCAGTCGTCAATGGCGGACTGGTCCAGTCCGTTGTCCATGTCGGTCAGCAGGGACGTGCCGATCTTGACAACCCAGCGGCCGTTCCGCGTCAGCCGTCGCCGCTCACCCATGGGACGCCTCCGTTTGATCGGGATCCCGGCAAGGGTTGCCGGAGTCCGCCGCAAGCTCATCGAGCCGCTGCATCAGTGCGCCGACCAGGGACCGGCAGCCCCCTGCCGTTGCCGCCGATATGGCATGGACACGGCCGTTCCATTGGAGCCTGCCGACCAGTTCATCCTGTTTGGCCGCCACGGATTCCGGGTCGAGCAGGTCGCATTTGTTGAGCACCAGCCACCGCTCCCGCGAAGCCAGCTCGTGGTCGAATTCGGCCAGCTCCGCCTCGATTTCCCTGACCGACGCCACGGGATCGGATTCATCCAGGGGCGCCACATCGACGAGATGCAGAAGAATTCGGGTGCGGGACAGGTGCTTGAGAAAATCGATCCCGAGTCCGGCCCCCCGGGCGGCGCCGGCGATCAGCCCGGGGATGTCCGCCACCACGAACCCCGCGGACTCGCCCACATCCACCACGCCGAGCTGGGGATGCAGGGTGGTGAAAGGATAGTCCGCCACCTTCGGCCGCGCGCTGGAGATCACGCTGAGCAGGGTCGACTTGCCGGCATTGGGCTTGCCCAGCAACCCCACGTCCGCCAGCACCTTGAGTTCCAGCCTGAGCAGGCGCTCGTCGCCGGGCCTGCCCGGCGTGGTCCTGCGCGGCGCCTGGTTGGTACTGGACTTGAAGCGGGCATTCCCGAGGCCCCGGGCGCCGCCCCGGGCCACCAGCAACGGCGCGTCGCAATCGACGACGTCGCCGATGAGTTCATCGTTTTCGTCATCGAACACCATGGTGCCCAACGGTACCCGAATGTACAGGTCGTCGCCAAACCTGCCCGCCCTTTCCCGGCCGGCGCCGGATTCTCCGCTGCGGGCGCGGAACTGCCTGGTGTACCGGAAGTCCGCCAGCGTGTTGAGCCCGCTGTCGGCCTTGAGGTAGATGCTGCCGCCGTTGCCCCCATCACCGCCGTCGGGGCCTCCCCGGGGCCGGTTTTTTTCGCGGAGAAAGCTCAGCGCACCGTTGCCGCCCTTGCCGGCGACGACCCGGATGGTGGCTTCGTCAACGAAATTCATGATTTAAAAAACCCCGCCTTGTCGCCAAAGCGGGGTTTCATCGGAAAATTGGAAACCGGCCGTTATTCGGCAACGATGCTGATGGTCTTGCGGTTGCGTGGACCCTTGACTTCGAACCGTACCCTTCCGGGCGCAGTGGCGAACAGCGTGTAGTCCTTGCCCATGCCGACATTCCGGCCGGGATGGAATGTGCTGCCCCGCTGGCGCACGATGATGTTTCCGGCCCGGACGACCTCTCCACCGAAACGCTTGACGCCGAGGCGCTTTGAAATGGAATCGCGGCCATTGCGTGAACTGCCGCCTGCTTTCTTGTGTGCCATGGTTCTAGTCCCAGTCTGCGTTGAATCGATGCGGGCCCGGAGGAATCAGCTTCGCTGCCCAGGGGCAATGATATCAGGCTCGCGCGGTTAAATCCCGGTCATGAGTCCGGTGTTTCATCCTTCCCGGAGTTACTTTCATCCGAAACGGCCGAATCCGGTTCCGGTGCGGGAGCCACGGATTCCGCTTCAGGCGCCTTGGCTTTTTTTCCGGAACGGGACTTCTTCGGCTTCCCGGAGTCGCCGATCGAGGTGATTTCCACCTCGGTGTAATCCTGGCGGTGACCCTGGGTGCGGCGGTAGTTCTTGCGGCGCCGCATCTTGAACACCTTGATCTTGTCGGCCTTGCCGTGGGAGACCACGGTGGCGGTGACGCTGGTGTCCAGGGCCGGAGTGCCGACACTGACCTGATCGCCGTCGGCCACCATCAGCACCTCGCCAAGGGCGACGGAAGCGCCGGCCTTCGAATCCAGCTTGTCAACCCTGAGGCGATCGCCCACCGCGACCCGGTATTGCTTGCCGCCGGTTTTCACTACTGCGTACATCGTTCGTAATCCGTACCGGAATCAAATTCAATTCAATAAGGTGGTTCAGATGCCCCGCCGGACCCGGACCCGCGGATGCGGCATGGCCCGGCTCCCCTTGAAATCTGAAGTCCACGATGCGCGACCCGGCAACCGGTGATTCCGGCGGGGTGCGGAAAATCGGGGACGACGGATTGTATCCATCGGCCATACCCGCGTCAACGGCGATTTCCGGCCCGGGGCGGCCTTCCGGCGGGCGCCGGCATCTGCCATGATCCGCCGGCCTGACGCTCACCGTAGGCGCGATTTCGATACAATACCGGCAACCATCCCCTGACCCTTCTGCTTCAATGATCCACCCAGGCGCCCAAGCCGACCCCGAACCGGGCGGAGACAACGGAATCAATCCGGAATCCCTGCTCTCCTCGGCGCTGGCGCTGGTGGGCGAGGACATGGACAGGGTCAACGAGCTCATCCGGCTCCGGCTCGACTCCGATATCGTCCTGATACGCACGCTCGGCACCTACATCATACGCAGCGGCGGCAAGCGGCTGCGGCCCCTCATACTGCTCCTGTCCGCCGGTACGAGCGGTTACCGGGGCGATCATCACATCACCCTGGCGGCGGTCATCGAATTCATCCATACCGCCACCCTGCTGCACGACGACGTGGTGGACGAATCGGCGATGCGCCGGGGCCAGCCCACCGCCAACGAGGTCTGGGGCAACGGGGCCAGCGTGCTGGTGGGCGATTTCCTCTACTCCCGCGCGTTCGAGATGATGGTGGAGACCGATCGCATGGAAGTGATGCGGATACTCGCCAAGACCACCAACGCCATCGCCGAGGGGGAGGTGATGCAGCTGCTCAATGCCCACGAGCCGGATACCACGGAGGAAACGTATTTCGACACGATCCGGCGCAAGTCCGCGTGCCTGTTCGAGGCCGCGGCGAGACTCGGCGGGCTGATCGGCGAGCAGGACCCGGCAACCTGCGATGCGCTGGCCGGGTACGGATTGCACCTTGGAACGGCGTTCCAGCTGGTGGACGACGTCATGGACTACGTCACCAGCAGCACGGAGATGGGCAAGGATGCCGGTGACGACCTGGCGGAAGGCAAACCGACCCTGCCGCTGATCCACGCCATGCGGACCGGCGACAGCGCCCAGGCGGAACTGGTGCGCGAGGCCATCCGCACCGGCAGCCGTCACCGCATGGAGGAGATCGTGGAGGTGGTGCGGAATACCGGGGCGATCGACTACACCCTGGCCAAGGCGCAGGAGCATTCCCGGCTCGCCGTCGGGGCCCTCATCGACCTTCCCGGGTCGGGCTACCGCAGCGCCCTGGAGGACCTGGCCCGGTTTTCGGTGTCCCGGGGACGCTGACCGCCCCGCAGGATCAGCCCCACAGGTCCGTACTGAGGTAGCGCTCGCCGGAGTCCGGCAGGATGCCGAGTATGGTCTTGCCGCGGTAGGCCTCCTCCCCCGCCAGCTGCATCATGCCCGCCACGGCGGCGCCACAGGAGATGCCGCTCAAGATGCCCTCCCGGGTCGCCAGGGACCTGGCATACTCGTAGGCCGATTCCCAGGTGACCTGCAGGATCCGGTCGTAGGAAGACGTATCCAGGGTGTCCGGCAGGAATCCCGGTGCGGTGCCCATGATCTTGTGCTTGCAGGCGATCCCCCGGCTCAGGATGGGGGAGTCGGCAGGTTCCGTGGCGACGATCTCGATCTCCCCGTTGTACGCCCGGAGATACCTGCCAAGGCCGCTTACCGTGCCCCCGGTTCCCGTGGTGCACACCACCACGTCCAGGGATTCACCGAAATCCGCCCAGATCTCATCCGCCGTAACCTGGTGCGATTCCGGGTTCGAGGGGTTGAAATGCTGGCCGACGAAAAAATAGCCGTGTTCCTCCTCCAGACGTCGCGCCTCCTCGATGGCGCCGACGGTGCCCTTATCCGCCGGCGTCAGGATCACTTCCCCGCCGAAGGCCTTCAGTATCTGGACCCTTTCGGCGCTCATGTCCTCCGACATGACAAACACCGAACGATAGCCCTTCACCGCGGCCACCATGGCCAGGCCGATGCCGGTGTTGCCCGATGTCGGCTCGATGATGGTGTCCCCCGGCCGCAGCCGTCCGTCCCGTTCCGCGTCCTCGATCATCCTGAGCGCGGGGCGGTCCTTCACGGATCCGCCGGGATTGGAACGCTCGAGCTTGACCCAGAGTTCCGCGCCGCTGCCGGCCCCGATGTGCCGCAACCGGACCGAGGGTGTGTTGCCGATGATCTGGAGGATGTCGTCGTATTTCATGACTGGATGATATAAAAAGGTGTCTTGGCTGTCAGGGATGGCTCGGCCAGGTGTCACTCACCCGGTAGCCTTCCGGCCAGGGGTCGTCGGGGTCCAGCATGTGCTGGTGGGTGCCGGTGATCCATGCCCGCCCGGTGACGGACGGTATGACCGCGGGCCTGCCGGCAACTTCGGTTATGCCGTCGATCCGGCAGCGGAAGGTGGAATCGATGATGGAGCGGGCGAGGTATTCCTGCCCGGGACCGGCAATGCCGCGGGCGTGCAGTACCGCGAGCCTGGCCGAGCAGCCGGTGCCGGAGGGTGAGCGGTCGATCTTCGCGGGCAGGATCGCCACGGCATTCTTCCCCTCGAGGACGCCGCCGGACTGCTTCAGGGGACCGGTAAACTGGCAGAAGGAGATGTGGTCCCACTGGTCGTTTACGGGGTGGCGAAAGCCGATCTGCTCGTTCGCGGCCCGGGTGATCCGGACCCCGAGACGAGCCAGGTCCGCCGCCTCGTCGGGTTCCAGGGCGAAACCGAGTTTCCCGGCATCCACCAGCACGAAACTGTCCCCGCCATAGGCGACATCCACCTGCAGGCTGCCGACACCCGGGACTTCCAGGGGCTGGTCCAGGCGATCCGCGAAGGATGGCACGTTGGTGATGGTCACTTCCCGGGCGCGGCCCCCGCTGCAGCGGACCGCGGCCCGGACCAGGCCGGCAGGAGCCTCCAGCACGACCTCGGTCACCGGTTCCCGCATGGCGATGATCCCGGTTTCCACCAGTACCGTCGCCACACAGATCGCGTTGGACCCCGACATCGGCGGCGTATCCTCCGGCTCCATGATGATCCAGGCGGCATCCGCGTCCGGATGCACCGGGGGCACCAGGAGATTGCCATGGCGGAACACCCCGCCCCTCGGCTCATTCAGCATGAATCGCCTGAGATTCTGGTCCCGGTGGATGAACCGGGACTGCTCCCAGACGGTGTCCCCCGGCGGCGGCGGTACGCCGCCGACGATCACGTCCCCGACTTCCCCCTCGGCGTGGCAGCTCACGGTGTGAACGATCCGGCTGCTTTGCATCGGTCAGGCCTCCTCCCTGATGAGCACGGCCAGGTCCATGACGTTGGTACCGGTGGGGCCGGTGACGAACAGCCTGCCATGCCGGTCAAGCCATGGCCCGGCATCGGCTGCCGCCAGGGACTTTCGGCCTGCATCCCGGTCCAGGGCCGGGCCGACAACCCCGCCGGCGGCCTCGGTGGGGCCGTCCGTGCCGTCGGTGCCGGCGACCACGCCATGGACGCAATGCCCGTTGCCGAGCGCCAGGGTCAGCGCCAGGGCCAGGCTCTGGTTCCTGCCGCCCTGGCCCGGATTCCCGGGCAGCTGGACGGTGGGTTCCCCGCCCCACAGGTATGCCCCGGGACCCCCTTCGGCGATTCGCCTCACCAGCGCCGGCGCCAGCGCCCCGATATCCCCGTCCAGGCATTCCGCGCAATCCGCCACGGCCAGCCCCATGTCCCGGCAAGCCCCGGCCGCGGCAGCCCTGGCCATGGCATTGGAGCCCACCAGGCGGCTGCGGAACGTGAAGGAAAGCTCCTCCCGGGAATGTTCGGCGCCGTCCCCCCGGGCTGCCCGCATCAGTTCCCGAATCCAGCCCGGCACGGGAAACGGCGCCACTTCCGGGGGCGATACGGCGCCGATCCCGGAACCGATCAGCTCGGCGTGGTCGCCGGGAATGTCGGAGATCCCCAGGACCTGCACCTCGCGGCCGGGGAACCGGCGCAGCAGACGCCCGCCCTTGATGCGGGAGATGCCGATGCGGATGTGGTTGATCTGGTCGATGGAATAGCCGTCCGCCAGCAGCGTCCGGCTGAGGGAGCGTAGCCGGTCCAGGCCGATGCCGGGGGCGGGGGCTTCCACGAGGGCCGAAGCGCCGCCGGAAACCAGCACCAGCAGCCTGCTGTCCCTGCCGCAGGATTCGATGAACCCGAGCGCCGCATCGCCCGCGGCCAGGCTGTTTTCATCGGGCACCGGGTGCCCGGACTCGATGACGGTGATCCCGGGAAAGCGGCGCAGCGACGCGTCCACGTGGCCGTGCTTGGTGACCAGCAGGCCCCGGGTCCCGGGGGCCAGGAAGGGCAGCGCCCCGGCCAGCATGGATGACGCGGCCTTGCCCACGGCCAGCACCGCATCCGCCCGCTGAACAGGGGACTCGCCGAGCGCCGCACGGGTGGCGCGTTCGCCGTCGACCGCATCCACGCCCGCACACCAGATCCTGATGGCCTGTTCGATGACGGGTGGGTGTCCGGCCGCACTGTCCATAGGGTGAATATGCGCACCGCGGGCGGAGGTTGCAACCGCCGGCGGCTACTTTGGCCCCTGGCCGGCGGGAAAACGGGATCGGGGAGAATCCCCGCGGGACGGGATCTCAGGCGGACCAGCTGCCCCGCTGGTGCAGCCACTCGGCGGCCTTCTTCATGCCCCCGAAGGGAAAGACGTGGATCTGCCGGATGGCCCCGTCAGGATTGTCCGACACATGCCGCTCCAGGGGGTCGACGATTTCATCCGGGTCAAAACCCGCCATGAGGGTGCTGATGGCGCCGGCGCGCTTCTTCAGGAACGAGATGGAATTGCCGACACCGCACATGGCGGCGAACTTGACCAGCGTGGTCAGCTTGGCGGGGCCGGCCACCCCCAGGTGGACGGGCAGGTCCACGCCCGCGGAGGACAGGCCGTCCGCCCAGCGGATGAACTGCTTCGCATCGAAGCCGAACTGGGTCACGATCCGCATCTCGGCGCCGGTGCGCTCGGCAAAGGCCTGCTTGAGTTTCAGCGCCTCCTCCGCCACGCTGTCGGAGAAATCCGGCGACCCCTCCGGGTGACCGGCAATGCCGATGCGGCGGATGCCGTAACGGTCAAACAGACCGGTCTCCAGCACCTCGATGGAAGCGCCGAATTCGCCGGCCTGGGCTTCCAGGCCGCCACCGACGACGAGCACGTTGTCGACCCCGGCCTCGGCGGCAAGCATGGCGATGCGGTTTTCCAGCACCCTGCGCGTTGTCAGGCGCCGTGAGGCGAAATGGGGCACCGCGCAGTAGCCGAGCTCCTTCAGCCGGCGCGCGCCGACGGTAATGGTCTCCGCGCTGTCGGTGCCGACGTCGGTCATGTAGACCAGGGTGCCCGCCGGGAACAGGCCGGGGAGGTCGGCGCTTTCCTGGGCCTGCCTCGGGGAAATCTCGATGGATGCGGCAATGCGGCCTGCCATGGTCTGCCTGACTGGGGGTGTACGAATACGGGATGGACAATGGTAGGGATTTGCATGCCGGCGCGGTAGCCCTCATGCGACACAACGACAGCCCGGGGCGTCATCAGACAGGCCGCGAAGGACGTTCCGGGACCGCGGAAATTCCCCTTCGTTCCGGGCGCTTTCCCGCCGCCTGGCAGGCCCGGATTGTCCGGCAGGGATTAATTCGCTATCCTTTCGGCCACGGTTTCCGGTGAATGCTCCACCGGGCAACCGGCGAAACCAGAACAGCAATACAGCGATTTCCTCCTGCATCACGCATGAATGAGGGAAAGAAACTCCTCAACATGTGGGCCGGTTACCTGTTGACCGTCACGGCGTGGTACGTCTGCGTGAAATGGCTGCCGATCCCCTCGTTCCAGCGCCTGCCGGACCCGGTCACGGTGGTCGTGGAGTGGTTCAATCCCGACCCGGACTACGGCCTTTCCCTGTTCACCCGGGACTACTACCTGCACATCTGGTACAGCACCTACCGGGCCACCACCTCGTTCGTGCTTGCGGTCGTGCTGGGCGTGCCGCTCGGGATCCTGATGGGATGGCGGGCGAAGGCGAACGAATACGCCTCCGCCCTGCTCGGCATTCTGCGCCCCATCCCGCCCCTTGCCTGGGTCCCGGTCGCCATCCTGATCTTTCCCGGCAACGAGCCCGCGGTGATTTTCGTGACGTTCCTGGTCGCGTTCTTCGCCACCACCATGAACACCCTGCTCGGCGTCCGTTCCATCGACAAGGACTTCTTCCGCGCCGCGCAATGCCTCGGAGCCGAACCCAAGGACATCCTGAAGGACATCATCATCCCGGGGGCGCTGCCGTCGATCTTCACCGGCCTGCAGATCGCCATGGGCGCGGCGTGGTTCTCGCTGGTGGCCGGGGAAATGATCGCCGCCCAGTACGGCCTGGGTTTCATGATCCTGGAATCCTACAACCTGGTCCAGTATCCCACCATCGTGATCATGATGATCACGCTGGGTATCGTCGGGTACCTGAGCAGCGCGCTGATACGGGTGGCGGGCAACCGCATGATGCGCTGGCGGGCCCAGGCAATCGGCATCGGCGCAGCCTAGACTACCGGCCATGCAGAACGGTTCTCCCGAATCCCCTCTTTCCGCGCCAGGCGTGCAACCGTTGGCCGACAGGACCATGGGCCACCTGGAGGTGCGGGGCGTGGGCAAGATCTATGACCCCGAGGGCGCCCGGGTGGAGGCACTGAAGAAATGCTCCCTGGACATTCCCGCCGGCGATTTCATCGCCATCGTGGGACCGTCGGGATGCGGCAAGAGCACCCTGCTCAACATCCTGGCCGGATTCGACAACCTGACCGACGGGGACGTGTTGATGGACGGGGAGCCGCTGGCCACCCTCGACGACCCCCCGAAGCCCGGCTCCGACCGGGTGGTCGTTTTCCAGAATGGGGCCCTGTTCCCGTGGAAGACGGTACTCCAGAACGTGGTCTACGGCCTGGTGGTCAAGAAGCAGATGCCCGAATCCGAGGCCAACGACATGGGCATGGACCTGCTGGCCCGGACCGGGGGTCTCGACCGGATCGCGCAGGTCTTCCCGGGACAGCTGTCCTCGGGCATGCAGCGCCGGGTGGAGATACTGCGCGCACTGATCAACAACCCCCGCATCCTGCTGCTGGACGAGCCCTTCCGGGCCATGGACACCGTGTCGAAGACCAACATGCACCAGCACCTGCTGGATATCTACGACACCTATCACAAAACGGTCTTCTTCATCACCCACGACCTGGATGAAGCCATCTTCCTTGCCGACACCGTGGTCGTGATGACCACGCGGCCGGGAACCATCAAGCTCCGCCTGAACATCGACCTGCCAAGACCGCGCAACCGTCACACCATCACCAGCCAGCAATTCATGGAACTCAAGCAGCACGCGGTCAGCGCGGTGCACGAGGAGGCCAAGAAGGCGTTCGAACGCGGCGAGAGGGAACTGGCATGACCAGGGCCGCGCTCATGAAAAGGTTTTCCCTGTCCCGAATCCGCTGGCGCGGCGTCACTTCCGTGATCGCATTCTTCGTGCTGTGGCACCTGGCGGTGGTGCTGGGCGTGTCCGGAATCAGCGAACTGCCGACGCCGGTCGAGACACTGGCCACCTTTTTCGGGGACTACATCGCCGACCACGACTACTGGCAGTCCTGGGCGGTGAGCTTCCAGCGCGTGCTGGCCGGGTTCATCATCGCCCAGTTGCTGGGCATTCCCCTGGGGCTGGTGTTCGGCACCAACCGGCGTTTCCGGGAGATGTTCTTCCCGGTGTTCGAACTGATGCGGCCGATCCCCCCGCTCGCCTGGGTGCCGGTATCGATCCTCTTCTGGCCCACCAACGAGTCCAGCATTATCTTCATCACGTTCATCGGCGCCTTTTTCGTCATCGTGATCAACGTCTACGACGGTGTCCGCAGCATCCGCAACGAGCACATGTGGCTGGCGCAGTCCCTGGGCGCCAGCAGACTGTCCATTTTCCGTCGCATCATGCTGCCGTCGGTGATTCCCTCCATTGCCGTCGGGATGACCCTCGGCATCGCTATCACCTGGAATGTCGTCATCGCCGCGGAAATGATCTCCAGCGACAGCGGACTGGGGCGGATGACCTGGGAAGGTTATGTCAGCTCCACCCCGGAGGTCGTGCTGATCGGCATGATCAGCATCGGCCTGGCGGGATACCTGTCTTCCGTGGTGGTGGAATGGATCGAGCGTCGCATGATGCCCTGGAAGGAAACACGATGAGCGATCCTGCCGGCCATCTCAAGGGACATATCCGGGTCGACGGCCTCGCCAGAGGTTTTCTCGGGCCGGACGGCCAGCCGGTCAGCGTGATCGAGAACCTGAGCGTCGAATTCGAGCCCGGCCTGCTCAACGTCGTCATGGGCCAGTCGGGATGCGGCAAGTCCACCCTCGCCTACCTGCTCGCGGGCTACCTGCCGCCGGACGCCGGCAGCATGACCATCGACGGACGGCCGATCACGGGGCCGGGAGAGGACCGGATCATGGTCTTCCAGGAAACGGCCCTGTGGCCCTGGATGTCCGTGACGGACAACGTCATCTTCGGCCCCCTGGTGCGCAACGCCATCTCCAGGCAGGAGGCAAAGGTGCGGGCGGAGGAACTGCTGGAGCGCTTCGGCCTGATCGATTTCAAGGACAAGTACCCGGGGCAGCTTTCGGGCGGCATGAAACGCCGCGCGGAGATCGCCCAGGCGCTCATCAACAGCCCCGACATCATGATCCTCGACGAGCCCTTCCGGGGCCTCGACGTCATGACGCGGGAACTGCTGCAGGAATACTATCTCAAGCTCTTTGAGGACAGCAGGCTGTCAACGCTGTTCATCACCTCCGAGCTCGAGGAGGCGCTGTTCCTGGCGGACCGGATCTACGTGATGGCGGAGCCGCCAGACAACATCACCCAGGTGATCGAGATCGACCTGCCGCGGCCGAGAACCATCGACGTGACCACCACGACCCAATACCTTAAATTGAAACAGGAGGCGATGCACCACCTCTATGCAGGCCTGGAGGCATCCGCCTGACCGATTTCCCACACCAACCCAAAGTATCAGCATGTTTAGAGTAACCATAAAACTCGTTATTGCGGGACTGCTGCTGTTCAGCACCCGCCTGATGGCCGCCGATGCGGTCGACATCACGTACGGCTATCATCCGTACTGGACCGGCGGCTGGAACGGCGTCATCATCAAGCACAAGGAACTGCACAAGAAATACCTGCCCGAGGGAAGCACCGTCCGGTTCGAGGCCCACCTGACCGGACCGCCCATGGTCAACGCCCTGCTCGCGGACAAGATGCAGGTCGGCACCATGGGGGACATGCCGTCCCTGGTGGCCACCACCAAGCGCAACATCGCGGACATCCGCCTGGTGTCCACCCCGATGTTCAGCAACGGCCAGAACTGCAACAAGATCGTGGTGCCGGCCGACGCGCCGGACTTCGCCAGCGTGGAGGAGGCGGGAGAATGGCTGACCGGCAAGCCCTTTGCCGTTCACCGCGGCACCTGTGCCAACCGCTTCGTGGATTCCATCATCGCCAAGGGCGCATTCGAGCCATCCGAACGCCTCAGCATGACCATCGAGGTCATCACCAGCAACCTGGAGGCGGGCAAGCTGGAGGGGGGCGCCGCCATGTGGGAGCCCCATGCCAGGCGGGTGGTCGAGGCCGGTCACGCCAAGTATGTCGCCACCGGGGCGCCATGGGGTGAGACCGATGCCGACTTCACGCTGATGCGGCAGGACTTCATCGAGCAGCACCCGGAAGCCGCCATCGGCTGGATGAAGGCGGAAATCGAGGCCATGCAGTTCATCATCGACCACCCCGAGGAAACCGTGGAGATTCTCCACGCGGAGCTGACGGGGTATCCGAAGGCCACCATCTGGTCCGCCATCTACGAGGAAAACCCCGCCGCTATCGGGGGCGACCCGGTGACCTACCAGGCCAAGATGGTGTTCGACGATGACGTGATCACCCTGATGAACAACGGGTACGCCTTCCTGCACGAACTCAAGGTACTCAAGTCGCCGGACGCGCCGGAAAACGCCTACAACGACATGCCCGTCAACAAGGCCCTGGAGGAAATGGGGCTGACGGCGCCCATCGGGGAGATCCGGGGCAAGCCAAGGTCCTCCCGACCCTACTCGGCGGAATAGCCGACAGGCCATCCGCCGGACGCGCCATCCCGGGCCCCGTGCCGGGGGTGGCGCGATGCCGGGGCCACCTGCCCCGGTCTACACCCGCTTGATCTGCAGGTCCACCGGAACGGGCTTTTGCAGATCGTCCAGCACCGGGCAGTGCCTGTTCACGGCCTGCCGCAGGCGCTCGATATCCTCGTCGCTGGCATCGCTGTCTATGGCAATGGTGCCGTGGACCTCGCTGAACCCGGCGGGGACGTCCCCGTCCAGGGCAAAGAATCCCCTGGCGTCCGACACCCCGGTCACGCTGACGGCGACATCCTTGAGATCGATATCCATGGCGTCCGCGTACAAACGGTAGGTGACCTCGTGGCAGGCGGCCAGGGCGGCGAGGACATACTCGCTGGGCCTTGGTCCGCGGTCGGTGCTTGCCATGTTCCCGGGCTGGTCCACGACCACCTCGAAGTCGCGGACCCGGACGTGGCTGCGGAAGGCCTCCACCAGGCGGCTGTCCGCATGCACTTCCGCGCGGGTCTTGTCGGGGCGGTTCCGCAGAATTTCCCGCTTGTGTTCGAAAACCTGCTTGAAGGTGGACATGGCGTTACTCCGTGGATGGGATCAGTCGGTCACGCAGATGGAATTTCTGGATTTTACCGGTGGAGGTCTTCGGGAGTTCCCCGAATATGACGGTTTTCGGGCACTTGTAGTGCGCCAGGTTGTCGCGGCAGAAGTCGATGATTTCCCGTTCGTCGGCAACGGCGCCGGGCTTGAGCGTCACGAACGCGCAGGGGGTCTCCCCCCACTTTTCGTCCGGCTTCGCCACCACGGCCGCCTCGGACACCGCGGGATGCCGGTACAGGCAATCCTCGACCTCGATGGACGAGATGTTCTCGCCCCCCGAAATGATGATGTCCTTGGAGCGGTCCTTGAGCTGCAGGTAATGGTCCGGCTGCATCACCCCCAGGTCCCCGGAATGGAACCAGCCCCCCGCAAACGCCTCCCGGGTCGCCTCCGGGTTCTTCAGGTATCCCTTCATGACGATGTTTCCGCGGAACATGGTCTCCCCCATCTCCTCTCCGTCGGCCGCGACCGGCTCCATGGTCTCCGGGTTCATCACCTCGAGCCCCTGGAGGGCATGGTAGGCCACCCCCTGCCTTGATTTCATCGCCGCGCTGTTGGCCGGATCCAGCCGGTCCCATTCCGGTTTCCAGGCGCAGATCACCGGAGGACCATAGGTCTCCGTCAACCCGTACACATGGGTCACGTGGAATCCGGCCTCCGCCATGGCCCGCAGCACGGCCGCCGGCGGCGGCGCGGCCGCCGTCATCATGTTCACGGTCTGGTCGAACGTCCGGCGCTCTTCCGGTTCGGCATTGACCAGCATGTTCATGATGATGGGCGCGCCGCAGAAATGCGTGACCCCGTGCTCGGCGATGGCGGCGTAGATGGCGCCCGCGTTGACGGTGCGCAGGCAAACGCTGGTGCCGGCAATTGCGGCCAGGGTCCAGGGAAAACACCAGCCGTTGCAGTGAAACATCGGCAGGGTCCACAGGTAGACCGCGTGATGGGGCATGTTCCAGCCCACCGCGTTGCTCAGGGCGTTCAGATAGGCGCCGCGGTGGTGGTACACCACGCCCTTGGGATTGCCCGTGGTCCCGGAGGTGTAGCTGAGAGTGATCGCGTCCCACTCGTCCGCCACTGCCGGCAGGTCGTCACCAGGGTCACCCTCCGCCAGCAACGCCTCGTAGTCCAGGGCGCCCGGGACATTCTCAAAGCCCGCAACCGGAATGCCCACCAGCAGGGTGTTCTCGCGCACCTCGCCGGGCAGTCCCATCCACGCCTTCAGCCCCAGTTCCGCTAGTTCCGCATCCACCATGAATACCCGGGCCTCTCCATGGGTCAGGATAAAGGTCACGGTGTCCGCATCGAGTCTCGTGTTGATGGTGTTGAGCACGGCCCCGGACATCGGAACGCCATAGTGCGCCTCGAAGATGGCGGCACTGTTCGGGGCGATGATGGCGACGGTATCGTCACGGCCGACGCCACGGCGGCGGAGCGCGGAGGCGAGACGGCGGCAGCGGTCGCGGGTTTCCCGCCAGGAGCGGCGGACATCGCCGTCCACCAGGGCGGTATGGTCCGGGTAGACCCTGGCCGAGCGGTCCAGAAAGTCGATCGGCGTCAGCGGCGCATAATTGGCCGCGCACCGGTCCAGACCCTCCGCATACAAACCCCGCCCCGCTTGACTCATGGCTTTGCCTGAATGGTTGTGGTGCATGATAATACCGGCTTTGTCGAACACAGGACACCCGAAGGCACACAATGTCCGATACCCCAACGCTGCGCCGCATCCTCGCCGAGCACCGCACCCTGGCCGTGGTGGGCCTGTCCGGCAACTGGTACCGGCCGAGCTTTTTCGCCGCCAAGTACATGCAGGAGCACGGCTACCGCATCATTCCGGTCAATCCGAACTACGAGGAAATCCTGGGGGAGAAGTGCTATCCCGACCTGGCTTCCATTCCGGAGCCTGTGGACCTGGTGGACATCTTCCAGAAACCGGACACCACCCCCGCCTACGCCCGCCAGGCTGCCGACATCGGCGCCAGCGTGGTCTGGCTCCAGCTTGGCATCGAAAACGGCGAAGCCGGGGACATCGCCCGCGACGCAGGCCTTGAGTTCGTCCAGAACCACTGCGTGAAGATCGAGCATGCCCGGATCTTCGGCGGCCTCAACTTCGTGGGCGTCAATACCAAGGTGATCACCAGTCACCGCAGCAAATACATCGCAAACTGAAACTCCTGACCATGAGCGACAGAGAATTCGGGTTCGAGACCCTCTGCCTGCACGCCGGACAGCTGCCGGATCCCTCGACGGCCGCACGGGCGGCCCCCATCCACCAGACCGCCTCCTACGTGTTCGACGACACCGACCACGCGGCCAGCCTCTTCAACCTGCAGACATTCGGCAACATCTACACCCGGCTCAGCAACCCCACCACCGCGATGTTCGAGGAGCGCATGGCCGCCCTGGAGGGCGGACGCGCCGCGGTCGCCACCAGCACCGGGATGGCCGCGCAGATGACCGCCCTTCTGACCCTGCTCAAGGAAGGCGACGAGATCGTCTCCGCGAGCACGCTCTACGGCGGCACCGTCTCGCAGTTCGCCGTCACCTTCAGGCGCATGGGGATACGGACCACGTTCGTGGACCCGGACGATCCGCAGAACTTCGCCCGCGCCATTACCGACCGGACCCGGATCGTCTACGGGGAAACCATCGGCAATCCGAACAACAATGTCCTCGACATGGAGGCGGTGGCCGAAATCGCCCATGCGCACGGCATCGCCCTGGTCATCGACAACACCTTCGCCTCGCCCTATCTCTGCCGCCCCTTCGAACACGGCGCCGACGTGGTGGTCCACAGCGCCACCAAGTTCATCTGCGGGCACGGCACCTCCATGGGAGGCGTGATCGTCGAATCCGGCAAGTTCCCCTGGGACAACGGCAACTACCCGGACATGACGCAACCCTCCGAGGGCTATCACGGCGTGCGCTTCTACGAAACCTTCGGCGATTTCGGCTTTACCATGAAGGTCCGCTGCGAAACCCTGCGCACCCTGGGTCCGACAATGAGCCCCTTCAACGCCTGGACCATGCTGCAGGGCCTGGAGACACTGCCGATCCGGATGGAGCGGCACGTGGAAAACGGAAAGCGCGTGGCCGATTTTCTCAAATCCCATCCCGCGGTCAGTTGGGTCAAGTTTGCCGGGGACCCCGACAGCCCCTATTACGCCCTGGGGAAGAAGTATCTTCCCAGGGGGGCCGGCTCCATCCTGACCTTCGGCATCCGGGGCGGCGGCGATGCCGGCATGCGGTTCATCGAGAATGCGAACTTCATGAGCCACCTGGCCAACGTCGGCGATGCGAAGACCCTGATCATCCATCCCGCCTCCACCACGCACCGCCAGCTGAACGAGGAGGAACTCGTCAGGGCGGGCATCTCCGACGACATGATCCGCATTTCCGTGGGCCTGGAGAACATCGACGACATCCTCTGGGATATCGACCAGGCCCTCGGTTCGGCGGCCGACTGACCCGGCCGGCAACGCGGTTCTGGCGCGGTGCCCCGGTTCAGCCGGAGCCCGTGGAACCGAATCCCCCCTCGGCCCGCCGGCTTTCGCTGAACGACTCGACGATTTCGAATTCCGCCTGCACCACGGGCACCAGGACCAGTTGCGCGATCCGGTCGCCGGGGTGGACGGTGAATGTCGTGCTGCCGCGGTTCCAGCAGGAAACGAACAGCTGCCCCTGGTAGTCGGAATCGATCAACCCGGTCAGGTTCCCCAGCACGATGCCGTGCTTGTGGCCGAGCCCGGAGCGGGGCAGGATTACGGCGGCAAGTCCGGGATCCCCGATGTGGATGGCAATGCCGGTGGGGATCAGTTCGGCCTGTCCGGGACCCAGGTCCAGCGGGCCGTCGATGCAGGCCCGCAGGTCGAGCCCGGCGGAGCCCTCGGTGGCATATTCCGGCAGGCCGTATTCGGCCTCCACCCTGGGATCCAGGATCCGGAGCGCGATTTTTCTCTTCATTCCCCGGTCAGCAGCCTGTCGATCTCCCTGAGCATGTCCACGGCAACGGCATACTTGTCCGCGGTCGGTATGGGGATTTCCCCCCCGGCATGGACCAGGGTCACCGTGTTGCTGTCACTGTCGAAGGCGCTGTCGGCGCCGCCCACGTCGTTGGCCGCGATCACGTCCACGCCCTTGCCCGCCAGCTTGTCCCGGGCGTTTGCCAGGGTGTCGCGGGTCTCGGCGGCGAACCCCACCGTGAAGGGCGGCGAATCCAGCGCCGCCACCGTCGCCAGGATATCGGGATTGCGCACCAGCGAGAGCGTCATGGTGTCCTCCCCCGGGGACTTCTTGATCTTGTGTTCCGCCGGCCGGGCCGGCCTGAAATCCGACACGGCCGCCACCGAAACGAACACGTCCGCGTCCGCCACGTTCTCCAGCACCGCCGCGAGCATTTCATCCGCGGACCGCACGTCGATGCGGCGCACGCCCGCTGGCGTCGGCAGATGCACCGGCCCGCTCACCAGGATCACCTCGGCCCCCTGGTCCGCCGCCGCCGCCGCCAGGGCATATCCCATTTTCCCGGAACTGTGATTGGTGATGCCGCGGACCGGATCCAGCGCCTCCCAGGTCGGGCCGGCGGTCACCAGAAGCCGCCTGCCGGCATAGGCCAGGTCGGGCGGGTCGCCGGCCAGCAGCGAGGCGATTTCCTCCGGCTCGGTCATGCGCCCCGGGCCCGTTTCACCGCAGGCCTGATCGCCGCTGCCGGGTCCGATGATCCGGATGTCCCGTGAGCCCAGGATATCCACGTTGGCCTGGGTGGCCGGATGAAGCCACATCTGCCGGTTCATGGCCGGCGCTACCGCAACCTCCGCAGTAGTGGCGAGGACCAGCGTGGTCAGCAGGTCGTCGGCCTGGCCGTGGGCGATCCTGGCAATGAAATTGGCTGTGGCAGGCGCCACCACGACGAGTTCCGCCCACCGTGCCAGTTCGATGTGGCCCATGCCGGACTCCGCATCCGCATCGAGGAGGTGTTCGTGCACTGGATGGCCGCTGACGGCCTGCAGCGTCAGCGGGGTGATGAAGGCGCCCGCCGCCCGTGTCATGACAACGCGCACTTCGCAGCCCCGGTCGATCAGCCGCCTGACGAGCTCCGGAGACTTGTAGGCCGCGATCCCGCCGGTCACGCCGACGAGGACGCGCCGGTTGCGGTGATAGGTTGTGGCGTTCTTGGACACTGCTGCAGTCGGTCTTTGGCGCGAGGGACGCGCCGGTCGTCTACCCGGAATCGAATCTTCGGGTCAAAGTGTAACGCAGGATGCCGACGAGGTTTGTATCATTAGCAGATTGGATCACTTACTTCCTGTAGCTTTCAAAGTTGTCGTTCACTCTCGTTGTATCTCTCATCCAAGGTTCCAATAATGATTTGCGGGCCGATAAGCCTTATCAACATGATTAAGAATCCCGTCCATCCGGATTTTTCCCGGAGTGACCAATATTCGCTTCCCGCTACGAAGGCAACCCAAGAAGGTATCCAGTGATTTTCACATATAGCGTAAATATCATTACGAGAGCTCTCCGCATTCTCCCAAGTCGCTGACATTTGTTCTCACGGCGTGGATCATGGATGCCCTAGGTCTCGGCAAACCGGACTGATTCCGGGCGACAATGATGAATTGGACAGCTAAGATGAGGCAACGCCTTTACAATTCATCCACTGCATGCCTTTTGAAGGATAAACTAGATCTTGAAAAATACCCTTAAAAGTTATACTATAGTAAAATAACTTCGCATCTGAAGAAACCCATGACTGATATTGTCGTTCGAAAATCCGGCGGTGCCAACATAGTGAGCATACCCAAAGCGATCATTCAGATGCTGGGTCTGGCCGTGGGCTCAAGGCTGGAGCTCACCTTGCAGGACAACAGCATTGTCCTTACTCCCGTTCTGGAGGAACCGACCCTGGAGGAACTGCTGGAAAACAGTCCGAAGGAATGCTTCGCGCTGACTGCTGAGGACCGTGCCTGGATAGATGCGCCCCCTGTCGGCAAGGAGATTTGATGTACATTCCCGATCAGGGCGATATTGTCTATTTCAGTTTTGATCCAAGTGCCGGCAGAGAAATCATCAAGCGACGCCCCGCTTTTGTGATTTCCAAGCAAATTTTCAACGATCGCACCGGATTTGCGGTTGTCGCCCCCATTACCAGCACCATCCGGAACATGGGGCTTGAGGTTGTTCTTCCGACATCGTTGGTGACCACTGGGTCCGTGTTGGTTCATCAACTCAAATCCTTGGATTTCGAGGAAAGAGGAGCGGTGCTGATCGAAACAGCGCCGACGGACATCATCCAAAAAGTGCTGGGGCTGGCCAGGGCCATTGTTTCATAGAAACCTCTGCGGACGGCGTTGTTCTGAGAACCGCCCCTGACTCAGTCCGTACCCATCGTGAGCAGTGGAGTAAATCCCTCCCCGTATGCCCAGGCCAGCTACTCCCCGTTCCGAAGCATGTGCCAGTATCGGAATCGGGATTCCATCAAGCGCTTTATTGAGAGCGGGTGTCAGGCGTCGCGATACTCCGACATCGAGAAGCGCCTTCACTTCTATTCAGGATCAGGTGCGCTGGGTTTGCTTGGTCTTGCAATCGATTTGGGCACAAAACGTACTTCCGGCAGCCATCAGGACGGCAGAGGCCGCGTCCCGATCAATTTCGAACTCCTCAACAAATTCATCCAAGGAAACGCCATCGGCAAGCCAGTCGAAGAGTTGTTGGACAGGTAGCCGGCTACCCCGGAAGCAGGGGGCGCCGCTCATCCTTCCTGGGTCCACCCAAACTGCCCGGTCAATCGTCATGGCCTCATGAGCTCCGGTTGTGGCAACTGTCTTCATCGGGACTCCTGCAATAAATTTCATCAGGTTACGGATAACTCAACAGGGCACAGTTCCGGGTGGGCGGGTTTTCGGATTCACATCCACAATGTCGAGGAGGTCCTGTCCTTCTTCTGGCGTGAGCTCAAATCTAGGCATGCAACGCCCTGTGCTTTGCCTTCGCCTCTTCCCAAATTTCGTTGACCGTTTTTTCGCTATAACCGTGCTCTTTGACGCTTTCCTCTGCGGCAATCAGGGCTGCTCGGATGGCTTCGATTTCTTCCGGTGTTTCGGTTTCCCGCGTTTGTCTCTCGCGGATCAGTTCACGGATGACCTCGCTTTCATTGCCATACCGCCCGGTTTCAATCTGGGCTTTGATCCAGCTGTCTTGCCGGTCCGTAACGGAAATGCTCTTTTTAACCATTGGCATTGATCTATCCTCCAAACTCTGGATGCTATACGCCTACTTGGTAGTATGATCTACTCCGACATTTTTTCAACCTGGTTGTTCTGGCTTGCCCTGTGGGCCGTGCTCTACGAACTGTCCAGGTCCATGGGTCATGCCGTGATGTCCCGTGCTTTCAACGGATGGAAACAAGACCCTTCTGCTACACTCGGCGTTTTCCTTTTCCGATCGAAAAATGAAGTCCAGAGAGCGCAGACAGGGCATTACCCTGGTGCATACCGGCGAGGGCAAAGGCAAGTCCTCCAGCGCGTTCGGCGTGGTGTTCCGGGCCGCCGGCTGGGGGCTCAAGGTGTGCGTGATCCAGCTCATCAAGGGTAAATGGAAGACCGGCGAAAGCCAGGCGGCCAGCCGCTTCGACAACATCGAATGGCATGCCATGGGGGACGGGTTTACCTGGGATACCAACAATCCCGAACAGGACCTGAAAACCAGCCGCCGGATCTGGGAATTCGCCAAGGAGAAGATCACCTCCGGCGAGTTCGACCTGGTGGTGCTGGATGAAATCAACTATTGCTGCAGCTACGGCTGGTTCACCGGCCAGGAAATCGCCGACTTCATCCGGGAGGAGAAACCGAAATGGATGCACCTGATCCTGACCGGGCGCGACGCGCCGAAGGAGGTGATCGAGGTGGCCGATACCGTGAGCGAGATGCGCAAGGTGAAACATGCCTTCGACGAGGGCGTCATGGCTGCCCAGGGCGTGGAGTTCTGACCTCCGGCCAATTGTCCTGCTTGGGAACGGTGCGGCGCCGGACCGCCGCTCAGTCCTGGTCCCCGCAGACCCGCCTGCGCAGGGTCTTCACCCTGGCCCGCCGGGTCTTGTCGTCCATGCGCTTTTGCCGGGCCGCCCTGCCCGGGCGGGTGGGGATGCGCTTTCGCCGCTCGACGGCTGCCGACCGCACCAGGTCCCGCAGCCGTTCCAGGGCGGCCTGGCGGTTCTTCTCCCGGGTCCTGTACTGCTGCGCCTTGATCACCACGGTGCCCTCCCGGGTGATCCGGCCGTCATGGAGCCGAAGCAGCCGGGCCTTGACCTGCTCGGGCAGCGAGGAGGCGGCGATGTCGAATCTCAGGTGGACGGCCGAGGACACCTTGTTGACATTCTGCCCGCCGGCGCCCGAGGCACGGATGGCGGTCAGTTCCACTTCCTCTAGGGGGATCCACAGGCCATGGGCGACCCGGATGATGCTGGTTTCGTCGGCGTCCATGACCGGGCATTCTAACCTCCCCGGGCAATCCCCCCGGCCCGGATGCCGGGTTGCGTTCAGCGGACTCCCGTTGTCGTATTCAGGCAAAGCCGGTTGATATAATGGAATTACACTTCGCCGGCTTTCAGCGTCCGCAGATTCCTTCGTGCTGTATCGCACAACCTGACCCCCGCCAGTACATGAACCGGTATTCCATATTCAGCCTGTTGCGCAATGCCGTGAACTACCACCAGGGCTGGCAGCGCGCCTGGCGAAGTCCCGATCCCAAGCGCGCGTATGACGTCGTCATCGTGGGCGGCGGCGGCCATGGCCTGGCGACCGCCTACTACCTCGCCAGCGAATGCGGCATCCGCAACGTGGCCGTGGTCGAGAAGGGCTGGCTCGGCGGGGGCAACACGGGCCGCAACACCACCATCGTGCGCTCGAACTACCTGTACGACGAATCCGCCGGCATCTACGAGCACGCGCTCAAGCTGTGGGAGGGCCTCAGCCAGGAACTGAACTACAACGTCATGTTCTCCCCGAGGGGGCTGCTGCACCTCGCCCACAATGTCCATGACATGCAGGAAATCGGCCGTCGCGGCAGCGCCATCCGCCTGAACGGCATCGACTCGGAGTTCGTGTCGCCGACCCAGGTCAAGAAAATGGTGCCGTTCATCAACCTGGATTGCCGCTACCCGGTCATGGGTGCGCTGCTGCAGCGGCGGGGCGGCACGGCCCGGCACGACGCCGTGGCCTGGGGCTATGCCCGCGGCGCGGACGCCCTGGGCGTGGACATCATCCAGAACTGCGAGGTCACCGGCTTTCGGATCGAAAACAATACCGTGACCGGCGTGGACACCTCGCGCGGCATGATCGGGGCGGAAAAGGTGGGCTGCGTGGTGGCGGGACACTGCGGCGTGCTGGCCGGCATGGCCGGGTTCCGCCTGCCGGTGGAATCGGTCCCGCTCCAGGCGCTGGTCTCGGAACCCGTCAAGCCGATACTCGACTGCGTGGTAATGTCCGGCAGCGTGCACGCCTACATCAGCCAGTCGGACAAGGGCGAACTGGTGATCGGCGCGGGCTCCGACCTGTACAACTCCTACTCCCAGCGCGGCAGCTTCGACATCATCGAGGAGACCGTGGGCCCGGTCGTCGAGCTGTACCCGATCTTTTCAAGGATGAAGATGCTGCGCCAGTGGGGAGGCATCGTGGACGTGACCGTCGACCGCTCCCCTATCCTAGGCAAGACACCGGTCAAGAACCTGTTCTTCAACTGCGGCTGGGGCACCGGCGGGTTCAAGGCGACCCCCGGATCCGGCAATGTCTTCGCCCATTCCATCGCCCGCGGGGAGATGCATCCCATCGCCGAACCCTTTTCCATCGACCGCTTCAACACCGGGGCGCTCATTGACGAGGGCGCCGCGGCGGCTGTCGCCCACTGACGATTTCGGAGATTTGACGTGCTGCTGATCGATTGTCCATGGTGCGGACCGAGGGACCAGACCGAGTTCCACCCCCACGGCGAGGCCCACATTGTCCGCCCCGGGGACCCGGATTCCCTGAGCCAGGAGGAGTGGGGCGATTATGTCTTCTTCCGGACCAATCCCAAAGGGGTTCACTACGAGCGCTGGGTGCACGCGCACGGATGCCGCCGCTGGTTCAACGTCATGCGCGATACCGTGACGGATCACATCCACGCCACCTACAAGCCGGGGGAGCCGAAGCCGGCACCGCCCGGCGCACGGCCGGGCGACGGGAAACCGGCCCCATGACCCAGATCCATCGACTTCCCCGGGGTGGCCGGATCAACCGGGACACACCCCTCAGGTTCCGGTACGACAACCGGGAATACCAGGGCTATGAGGGCGACACCCTGGCATCCGCGCTGCTGGCCAACGGGGTTCATCTGGTCGGGCGCAGTTTCAAGTACCACCGTCCGCGGGGCATCTACTCGGCGGGGTCCGAAGAGCCGAACGCCCTGGTGCAACTGGAGTCCGGCGCCCACACCGAGCCCAACCGCCGGGCCACCGAGGTGGAGCTCTATGACGGGCTCTGCGCCGCGAGCCAGAACTGCTGGCCGTCGGTGAAATTCGACCTGGGCGCAGTCAGTTCCGGGGTGTCAAGGCTGTTGCCGGCGGGGTTCTACTACAAGACGTTCATGTGGCCGGCGTCCTTTTGGATGACCTACGAGAAGTTCATCCGCAAGGCGGCGGGGCTCGGAAGATCACCCGAGGAAATCGACCCGGACCACTATGACAAACTGCACGCCCATTGCGATGTGCTGGTGGTGGGCGCCGGGCCGGCCGGACTGCAGGCGGCGCTCAGCGCCGGGCGCAGCGGCGCCCGGGTCATCCTGGCGGATGAAAAGCCGGAATTCGGCGGCTCCCTGCTCTCCGACCCGGCCGTGCTCGGCGGCCGTCCGGCCGCCGAATGGGTCGACGCCGTGGTGGCGGAACTCGGCGACCTGCCGGAAGTGACCCTGCTGACCCGTACCACCGTCACGGGCTACTACGACTACAACTTCCTGGTGGCCAATGAGCGGGTCAGCGAACATCTGGGTCCCCGGAACCGGGGCGGGCAGCCGAAAGAGCGACTGTGGAAGATACGCGCAAGGCAGGTGGTGCTGGCCACCGGCGCGATCGAGCGCCCCCTGGTCTTCGCTGACAACGACCGGCCCGGAATCATGCTGGCAGGCGCCTTAAGGACCTACATCAACCGGTTTGCCGTGCTTCCCGGACGCCGGGTCGGCGTGCTGACCAACAACGACAGCGCCTACCTCGCAGCACTGGAGGCGGCCGATACCGGCGCTGACGTGGAAGTGATCGACGTCAGGAAGGATCCCGACGGCGCCCTGGTGGCCAAGGCGCGCGATGCCGGCATCGGCATCCGGCAAGACAGCACGGTCGCCGGGGTCAGGTACCGGGGCGGGCGGATCCGCGCGGCGACGGTCATGAAACTCTCCGACAGCGGCTCGGACGTCCGGGGTCGCCGCGACACGGTCCACTGCGACCTGCTGGCAGTCTCCGGCGGATGGAACCCCACCGTGCACCTGTTCAGCCAGGGCAAGGGGAAGCTCCGCTACCTCGAGGATCAGCACTGCTTCGTTCCCGGCGCAAGGTCCGCCAACAATCCCGGCCACGAGGCCGGCGCCTGCAAGGCCGCCTGGACGCTGTCCGTATGCCTCGCGCAGGGGGCGGAAGCCGGGGCCGCCGCCGCCCGGGACGCGGGCTTCGGCGGGGTCGTGGCCGCGGATTCCCCTGCCGTCGACGAGATTCCAGAGGGAGGCATGCGTCCGCTCTGGATCCTGCCCACCGATCACCCGGTGGGCCGGGGGCCCGGCAAGCATTTCCACGAACTGCACAACGACTCCACCGTGGCGGACATCGCCCTCGCCGCGCGGGAGGGCTTCGTCTCGGTGGAACATCTCAAGCGCTATACCACCACCGGCATGGGCACCGACCAGGGCAAGACGTCGAACCTCAACGCCCTGTCCGTGATGGCGGATATCCGCGGCCTGCCTGTTCCCGAGGTGGGCGTCACGACCTTTCGTCCCCCATTCACGCCCCTGACCTTCGGTTCCATCGTGGGTCACGACAGGAGAGAGCTGTTCCTGCAGAAACGGAAAACCCCCATGCATCCCTGGCATGAGACCAACGGTGCGATGTTCGAGGACGTGGGTGACTGGAAACGGCCCTACTACTTTCCGCTGCCGGGGGAATCCATGCACGATGCGGTGCAGCGCGAATGCATGGCCGCGCGGACAACGGTCGGCATGATGGACGCCTCCACCCTGGGAAAGATAGACATCCGCGGCAGGGATTCCCTGCGGCTGCTCAACATGGTCTACACCAATGCCTGGGATTCGCTCAGGCCCGGCCGCTGCCGGTACGGGCTGATGCTGAACGAGCACGGCATGATATTCGATGACGGCGTGACCACCTGCCTGGGCGAGCACCACTACCACATGACCACCACCACCGGCGGCGCCGCGCGGGTGATGAACTGGCTGGAGGAGTGGCTGCAGACCGAATGGCCCTCCTGGGAGGTCTACTGCACCAGCGTGACGGAACAGTGGGCGGTGGCGTCCATCACCGGCCCGGGTGCGCGGGACCTCCTGACGTCGCTGTGCGACCGCCCCCTGGACGATGACGCCTTTCCCTTCATGTCCATGCAGGAATTCCCGGTTGCGGGCATACCCGCGCGGGTGTTCCGCATCAGCTTCACCGGCGGCATCGCATTTGAAATCAATGTCAGGGCCCGCCACGGCCTGGCCCTCTGGGAAGCCCTCGCCGACGCGGGCAAGGAACACGGGCTCTGCCCCTACGGCACGGAGTCGATGCACGTGCTGCGTGCGGAGAAGGGGTTCATCATCGCCGGGCAGGACACCGACGGCACGGTGACGCCCATGGACCTTGGCATGGACTGGATCGTGTCGAAGAAGAAAGGCGACTTTCTCGGCCGCCGCTCCCATGCCCGCACCGACACTGCCCGGGAAGGGCGGAAGCAGCTCGTGGGCCTGCTTACCGAGGACCCCGCGTTCGTCCTGCCGGAAGGCACCCACGTGGTGGAGCCCTTGCGGGACTCACCGCCCATGAACATGCTGGGACATGTGACCTCCAGCTACATGAGCCCGAATGTCGGCCGCTCCATCGCCATGGCGCTGATCAAGGACGGGTTCAACCGCAAGGGGGAGACGCTTTCGGTTTCACTCATGAACGGCGGCAGTCACCGGGTGACCGTCACCGATCCGGTCTTCCTGAGCTGAGGAAGTTTTGATGTACGCCAGCACCGAAGAAATTCCCCTCACCTCCTCCTGCCGGGCAAGGGAGAAGATTGAGGGAACCAATTCACTGCGCGAGATGGGCCTCAAGGGCAAGCTCAACATCCGCGGTGATGCGGGGGATCCCGAGTTCGTCGCGGGGGTGAAGGCCGTTCTCGGTCTTGAGCCTCCCGTCAGGGCCAACACCTACAACGAGTACCAGTCCTTCCGGCTGTTCTGGCTCGGCCCGGACGAGTGGCTGCTGCACTGTGACCTGGATGCCACCGGATCGCTCGAGGAGGGCTTGGCGCAGTCGCTGTCCGGTACGCACCATGCGGTGACCGAGGTATCCGACTACTACACGGTGCTCAGGTTGCGCGGCCCCGATGCCGCGGCGATACTGCGAAGGGGCTGCCCCCTTGATCTGTACCACGAGGCGTTTCCCACGGGCAACATCGCCCAGACCCGTTTCGGCCACGCAAGCGTGCTGCTGCATTACCACGGGGATGGCGAAACCTGGGACATCCAGGTGCGCTGGAGCTACGCCGAATACGTCTGGGACTACCTCGCCAGTGCGATGCGGTCCCTGTGACCTTTCCCCAAGGGCAATCAGCCCCCGGGATGCCGGCCCGGTGCGGATCCGGGAACTGATCCGGAAGTCCCCGAACCCGCAGCCTCGAGTTCCCTGCATCGCGACCGGCATGCCGCCAGTTCCCGCAGCAGGCGATTGACATCCACGATGGCGCGCCGTTCCGCGGGGTTCCTGCGGCCCCAGATCAGCCAGCCGATGACCAGGCCAAGCAGCCCCGCGGCGAGAATCCATATCCAGGTCTGCAAGAGCAGATAGAACATCAGACGTCCTCCCGTCTTATTGCATTGATTGCGCCGCCCCGGTTCCGGGCCCGGCCCTTTCCGGCTGTATTGTCCACCCTGGACCGCAAACTGCAAACTGGTACTCCGCGAGGCGGTCCTTCTGTTGTAGTGCTTCAGATTGTTACATTGCCTCCGCAATTCACTCCGATTGCTACAGGTTGGGACAACAGTTGTTGAGCGGGCGTCCTGTCATCGATTCTGGTTCAATCAGTTCCAGCAGTTGCTATCGGAACTGGCTTAGACGCAGATGGAAGGGCTGCGTTGCCGGGCGCTTTGCGGTACGGTGCTAGCCGTGGTCGACCCGAACCACATCCGGCTGACCCTGTTGTGAATCGGTGCGGTGTTGCTGCGGAACACTTGGCCGAGCCGGCTGCTGGTAAGCTGTTCCTGTCCGTACCAGGGGTTGTTCCGAATGGTGGCCATTCGTGTCAATACCTCCTGAAGGCGATGGAGTGCTGCTTCTGCACATTGACAAACAATAGGGTAATAGCGGGGCATCCGAAGTCCAAGCTGCTCCCTGGAGGGGAGTCACAGGGAGGAATACGGAACGAAAACTATGTTATTGTCCCAATTCCGGTTTACGTCCTACCCTGGTTGCCCTGGAATGGCTACCCTAGCATCACTTGTGAATTTCCCGGGTTATTGAAATATAATTTCTTTGAGCAAAAAAAAGCGAAATAGTAATGGGCAAGAAAAATTCAAACCTCCCACCCCCAAATCGAGCGCCTGGTCGGGAAAATGTTAAAGAAGGCGTGAATCCCTCACCCCCACCGGGAGTTAAACCACCACCACCACCTACCCCACCTAGCCCGAAGAAATAAACTGCCTTTGGTATTAGAACTTAATTTCTCTTCCCGAATTGGTAGGAAAGGAATTTTGCTATAGAGACGGTTTCCCCTAGTTCCGTCAAATTAAATTCGCATTTCACCTTCTCTCCGTGATGATTGGTAACAATCTTTTTTGTCGTGCTGCATCGCGAACAGCAAGTGCAAGTGCGCTCGTGTACGAGATAATCCCGACCTGAATGACATATGATGATTGAGAATACCGATACGATTGCTTGTTTGGTAAGGGCATCAACAACAAGACCCGGATGGTCAAAATTCGCAGCTGCGGGTTTCGAAACAAACGGCGGTTCGCCAACACGATCTACTTTCACCTCGGCGGTTCAGACCTCCATTCCGAAATCGCCAAACCAAACACAGTTATATATTTAGAATTATGAGCTGGGCAAATAATGAGGCGATTTCCATCCTCTGGTTTCTACTTCCAGGATTTATATCTTCGGGCTTGTTTCGACTACTAATTTCAAATCCAAAGCCGAGCGGATTTGAATCAGTAGCTCAAGTTTTTATATTCACAGTTATAGTGCATGTAATTGGAGGGCTCTTTTTTTCCTTCTGGTTAGAAAAAAGGAACAATTCGTCTTACAGTGATAGTTTTGAAAACTACACTGTCGAAATTGTTTTTCTTTTACTCATTTCGATTGTGGTAGGTATCCTTTCCTCATTAATTTGGAACAAGGATTGGCTGTTTAAGGCACTTCGAAAGATAAAAATAACAAAGCAAAGTTCGTATCGTTCTGCACAGTATTCTGCATTCGCTTTTCACAATGATTGTTACGTGGTACTACATCTCAAGAACCAACGTCGTTTGTACGGTTGGCCAAAGGAATGGCCTAGTCATCCTGAAGACCAGCATTATTTAATTGAGGATTGTGAATGGCTAGAGGAAAATAATCGGATACCTTTACAGGGTGTTTCACATATTCTAGTTCCTGCGAATGAAATTGAAATGGTAGAATTCGTACCCATAAATGACACAAAGTAAGTATTTGAGAAATGAAATCACTAAACCAAAGTAAATCTAAATTTCATCGAGTTTCTCGTTCTTACAATGTATCGGCCATAGATGGTATCTCACCAAAACCACCCGGTGCTATAAAGCCTGACCCTCCTCCTCCTCCTCCAAAAAAAGAGCATTTCACCAAATCGAGGGGATAAGTTAATTTTTCGATGGCTACGGGGGATGGCACTAATTCCGTTAATTTTGAAATGGAATGCGTTGGCAACCCGTTGATTGATTGTTGTTTGTTTGCTTGAACCCACTACCGCTTTGGGGTACGCTTCGCGCGCCCCGTGGCTACGTAGCTCAGTTGGTTAGAGCACATCACTCATAATGATGGGGTCGGTAGTTCGAATCTACCCGTAGCCACCATAAATCAATCAGTTACAATCTCCCTCCCGGCTTCCCGAATGTTCCCGCGCCATGCGCGGAGCGGCGCCTGACCGGTCCCGGGACTCGATTCCTGACCTCATCCGGGGCGCTGGCGGAAAAACGCCGTGGTCACGACGACGCAGTACGCCCACAAGCCAATTCAGGTCATGTTGCGGCCGGGTAGGGCCAACCTTGCATTTGGAGCCGATCCCGAACCGAAACGAACCGGATACAGTCCGGCGCCAGCTGGCGCTACAATCGGAGTCGGGACCGGGTAACCGGTCGACCCATGGACCCTTGCGGTGATGCCCTGTACAGATCCTGCAGAAAAGGAGATCCCTGAATCCATCCGTTGATCCCGTGACTCTGATACCCTTCAACAATCAGTACACCGACCTTGGCGAGGGATTCTTTGTCCGCACCCGGCCATCGCCGGTGTCCGGTCCCGGGATGGTGTGCTTCAACCACGAACTGGCCCGTGACCTTGGCCTGGATGCCGACATGCTGGATTCGGAGTATGGCGCCGCCGTGTTCGCCGGCAACGAGATTCCCGAAGGCGCCGACCCGTTGGCCATGGTCTATTCCGGGCACCAGTTCGGAATGTTCAATCCGCAATTGGGCGACGGGCGCGCCCTGCTCCTAGGCGAGGTGGTCGGTCGGGACGGCCTGGGGTACGGAATCCAGCTGAAGGGTTCCGGCCGGACCGTGTTTTCCCGCAACGGCGACGGACGCGCCCCGCTTGGCCCGGTATTGCGTGAATACCTGGTCAGCGAGGCCATGCACCGGCTGGGCGTACCCACCACGCGGGCCCTTGCGGTCGTGACCACGGGCGACAGCGTCTTCCGGGAACGGGCGCTGCCCGGCGGCATCATCACCCGCGTGGCCCGCAGTTTCGTCCGGGTGGGAACCTTCGAGTTCTACGCCCGGCGCGGCAATATCGAAGCCGTGAGTGCACTGGCCGATCATGTCATACGGCGGAACTACCCCGACCTTGACGGGATGGAGCGGCCCTACCTGGCGTTGCTGGAGAAAGTCATCGGTCGGCAGGCCTCGCTCATCGCCCAATGGATGCAGCTGGGGTTCATTCATGGCGTCATGAACACCGACAACATGTCCGTTGCCGCCGAGACCATCGACTATGGCCCGTGCGCCTTCATGGACCAATTCAACATCCAACAGGTATTCAGTTCCATTGACCACCAGGGCCGCTATGCCTACTGCAACCAGCCGTACATCGCACTCTGGAACCTGACCCGGCTGGCCGAATGCCTGGCCTTGATACTGGATGACGACCGGGAAAGGGCCGTTGCCCAGGCCACCGAGGCGCTGGAGCAATTCATACCGCTCTACGAGGAGGCATGGCTGCAGGGCATGCGGGCAAAGTGCGGCCTTGGTGAAACACCCGGCCAGGCCGGAGAGGATCACAAAAAGCTGATCGGGGACCTGCTGGACCTGATGGCAAACAGCCGGGCGGACTATACCCTGACGTTCTTCCGTCTGTCGTCCCTCGGCAGCCGAGAGGGACCTGAAGACGAGGCCTTTGCCGGCCAGTTCGAAACCCCCGGCCCGGTCGGTGACTGGCTGGCCAGGTGGCGGGACAGTCTGCGCGGTCAGTCCCTGGATGACCGGGAGCGCCAGGACCGGATGCGCCGGGTGAATCCGCTCTACATACCACGCAACCATCTGATCGAAGCCGCGATCCGGGCCGCCGAGGATGCGGGGGATTTCTCGGAATTCCATGCCTTTCACGCGGTGCTGCGCAATCCCTACGAACAGCAGCCCGGAAAGGAGCGCTACCAGAAGCCGCCGGCGCCGGAAGAGGTGGTTCTGGAGACGTTCTGCGGTACCTGACACGGGAGGTCCGTCGCCTCACGGTGCCGGCACGGAGCATTCCGGCAGGCACCGGCGGCCGTCACCATCCTTCCCCGGTGAAATTGCCCTGGCGAAGCGAGGCCGCCCGGCCGCCGCCTGCAACCGTCCGGCGCACGCAGTCGGGCATATCCCCTCCCGCCAAGCCCCCCCAACCAGTTCTGGATACCGGCACGGTACCGTGATATCTCCTCTGCCCACCGCCGGGAAGATTGGCCGGGCTTGCCATACGGCACGAATGGGGCCAAGCTATGTTCCGGTGAAAACCATTCTGACGAACATGAAACCACTACAAGCCATTGCAGCGGCCCTGATCCTCCTTTCGGCGCAGGGCCACGCTGACGAGCACGCCCTTTTCACCACCGAGAATCTCACGCCGGATACTGCCCTGAAGGCAGCCCGGGCCGCGCTGCAGAAGTGTCGCGACGAGGGCTACCAGGTTGCGGTTGTCGTTACGGATCGTAACGGTCTTCCGCAGGTCATGATCCGGGACCGGTATGCCGGCGCCCACACTCCTGAAACCGCCCGCCGCAAGGCCTGGACGGCCGCCAGCTTCCGGTCCGGCACCACCGAACTTGTCTCGGTGACCGCCGCCGGCACGACGCTGTCCGGCATCCGGCACGTCGAGGATGCCATCATGCTTGGCGGCGGTCTGCTGATCGATGCCGGCGGCTCCACCGTGGGAGCGATCGGCGTCTCCGGTGCTCCGGGCGGGGACCTGGATGACCTCTGTGCACAAGCTGGCATCGACGCCATCGAGGAGGACATCCTGTTTTAGCGGGCTTGCGGTTCCGGGGAGACCGGGGAGGCGTTCCGATCGGGCCCGAACGTCCATCGCGGCGTCAGCCTGACATTCACCAGCGTGTCGTCACCCGCCGCCCTTCGGACCCCTTCAGGGTGGGCCGCGCGTCCTCGTCCCCTGAGGACGCGCCCCCGACTTGGCTTAACCGGCCAAATTCAGCGTATCCCGAAGATGATGCAGGAAAAATCCGTCATGACCATTCATCTTCGGCAATCCTCACAGCTGAATCAGGATTAGGAATCCTGGAACCACCAGCGTTCCATGCACTTGATGCCATCGAGGTCCCAGGCCGCGGACAGGCGGCGGTGGGCAATTTTCTCGCTCACCGCGAAGACATAGTTGGAAAATATCGGCGCCACCACCCCGCCGTCGTCGCTGCAAAGCTGCTGCATCTCGAAGTACATCTGTCGCCTGATACTGGGATCAAGTTCCGCCCGGGCGGATTTCAGGAGTTCGTTGAAGCGCGGATTGGCCCAGTGCGTCTCGTTCCAGGGCGCTCCCGCGGCGTAGGTTTGCGAGAACACCCAGTCCTCGGTCACCCGGCCGCTCCAGTAGGAGGCGACCCAGGGTTCCACGTTCCAGACATCCGACCAGTAGCCGTCGTTGGGTCTGCGAACGACGTCGATCGTGATGCCCGCCTTCGCCGCGTGCTGCTGGTAGAGCACCGCGCCATCCGTAGCTCCGGCAAATGCCGTCTCCGCGACGTTGAGCGGTACGGTGAGACTTGTCAGACCTGCCTTCGAGAGATGGAACTTGGCCTTGTCCGGATCATAGGGCCGCTGCGGCAGGTCGGCCGCAAAATACCGGTTCGACCGGCCGATGGGGTGATCGTTGCCCAGGTATCCATGGCCGTTCAGCAGCTTCTGGAGTAGCTCTTCGCGGTCAATGGCATACTTCAGCGCCAGCCGGACGTTGGGGTCGTCGAAGGGCGGGCGGTCGCACATCATCGAATAGACGTAGTGCAACGTACCCTGGGTTTCCGTCAGGCGCACTCCGGGATTGCGGTCCAGCAAATGGGCGGTCTTGAGGTCAACTCGGTCAATGACATCGACCGCGTCGGAGGTCAGCGCCGACATCCGGGCCGCCACGTCAATGATCGCCAGCACCTCCGCTTCATCGAAGAATGCGTGGTCGGCTTTCCAGTAGTTGGGACTGCGCGTCAGGAATGAACGGACCCCCGGCTCAAAATCAGACAGGACATAGCCGCCCGTACCATCGCCCGAGCGCCAGTCAAGTGCGCCATCCACGACCGGGCAGATGCCGATATGGTAGTCGCTCAGCAGGAACGGAAAGTCGGCATTGCCCTCGTTCAGGGTGAAGACAACGGTGTTCTTTCCGTCTGCCTTCATGTCCTGGATGGAGTTGAGGATTCCCTTGGCAGGGGAAGTCGATTCCTCGCCGAGATGGTGCGCCACGGAAGCGATCACGTCGTTGGCATCCAGTGTCTTGCCGCTATGGAACTCGACGCCCTTGCGCAGTTCGAACGTCCATGTGGTTGCGTCCGGGGAAGCTTCCCAGCTCTCGGCCAGTTCACCGATCAGTTCGTCCTCATTGGACACCTCGGTCAGGCAGTTGCGGAAGCCGAAGCCCACCACCTGCATGTAGGTGTCGTTGTAGGTCGCGGGATCAAGCGAATCGGTCGTCGAGCCCAGACCGAGCGCAATCCGCACCCGCCCGCCTCTCTTCGGCACGTCCGCCATGGCCGTCCCGGCAAGCAGCGAGGTTGCGGCAGGCAATGCCATCCCGCATGCCAGGGCATGCGCCATGAATTCCCGCCGTCCCATGCGGCCCTGTCTCAGCAGCCCCAGCTTGTGTTCAATTGATTTCATAGATCACTCCTCCTATCAGGGTGGAATCGTCGACAGGTGTCGACGGAATTGCGCCGGAACCTTCATCCGGCTGTCTTTGCCAACCCATACCGGGGAAACCACCGGCAGATGCCATGACAGTTCCGCTGCCGCTCAGGTGCCGGGTCCCGGGTTTCACAGGAAAACCGGCATCCGCTGTACGGATGGGCTGACAGGTAATGACTGTTGAATGAAAAGACATCGGGCACCTGGCGGACCTATCCCGACGGATCACGTCTCAGTGCCTGACACAGGCAATGGATACCGCCGCCGCCCAGCGTGAACATGGACATGTCCGGATCGAAAACCTCGAAACCGAGCGCCCGCAGTTTGCCGTTCAGTTCCTTGCTGCTCTCCATCGAAAGGACCCGGTCATTGCCCAGGGAAACCAGGTTGACCCCCAGGTCCCTCGCTTCCCTGTATTCCACCTCAACGAATTCGAAGCCTCTGGCGCGCAGCCACGAGACGAGCCAGTCTTCAAGTGCATCGACACACGCCACCAGCAACTTGGGGGCCAGGGGAACGACGAGACCGTCCATATGGACAAATTCCCGCGAGATCGGCGCCACCTGCGCTTCCCATCCCTCCTGGCGCATCCATGCCGCCACCTGTTCGGCACCCTCCTTCTCCGAGCGCTCGCCGCAATAGCCGATGAGTACGCGGCCCGGTTCCAGGATCACGAAATCACCGCCCTCGAAGTAGTCGGCTGTGACGTGGCGCCAGATCGGGATATCGTTTTCCTGGTAGAACCTGATCGCGGTCACATAATCGGCCCTCCGGCTATCCACCTGCATATGACAGATGAGCGCCCCCCATGGAGTCATGGCGCTTGAATCCCGGACGAAGAAATTGCGATGCAGCACTTCGTCGGCGTCCATGAAATGGCACACCACATCGTTGTCCTCGTAGATGCTGACCATTTCGGCGTGTTGGGTCAGCGCAGTCTCCAGGTCGAAGACGACCCCGGTATGCTCCTGGTTCTGTAACGTACGCCGGGTAATCGGTCCGGCATCGACCCAGCGGTAGTGGTCGGGGCGTCCGAGCAACACATCACGCAGAAGGCTGTAGTCGTTGTCGATACCCCAGTCCGGAATCCGGTTATTCATGATCAATCTTCTTTCTCGATGCCAGCAATGGCCCGCTGGAAACATTCCCCTTGGGCAATTCGACCCCGTACGTGGTCAGGTATGGATCCCATGCATGAAAAATCGTTTTGTCCCACATCAATCTGCCCGCCATATGGCTTATCTACCTTTCATTTTGACATATTTTAAATTATATACTTATTACCGTATCCATTGAAATAGTGGTCCTATGAATTAATCTATGTAGTATATAAAAATCTATAAATCAAAAAGATATATTTAATCTGCGCATCCCTCAAGTATGAATTTGCATTGTTCAATATTTCTCATTGAGGTCTATATATTTAGTCAACCAGAATAGTTTCCCGTATCCGGACGATGGCCGCCACGGCGATGGACTTCCTTCACCGTCCCCGGTACTGTATGAGGCCAACCTGTAGGGCCATGGCATACTGAAGATGAAGGAATTGCGGGAAATCGCGGTCTCCGGACAGCACCTCCTCGTCTTTGAGGTCGCCGCCCGCCATGTCTCCTTCACGACTGCCGCACGCGAACTGGAACTGACCCAGCCCGCGGTCAGCCGTTCCGTGCGACAGCTCGAGGAGGCCCTCGGCGTCCCCCTCTTCATCCGCCGGCATCGTGCCGTCGAACTCACGGAGGCCGGGGGCGTTCTCTACGAGGCCGTCCACGGGGGCTTCTCCCAGATGCACCAGGTTGCCCGCCGGCTGCGCCGCATCACTCACTCGCACGTTTCCCTGCTTTGCAGTGATACCCATGCCCACTGGTGGCTCATGCCGCGCCTGTCAGACTTTCAGGAGCGGCATCCCGACATTTCCCTTCGGGTGCAGGTCATCAAGCGCTACATCGATCTCGAGCCTGCCGGCCCCGAGGGCATGGTCCTCGGAATCTGGAGCGGCGAGCAACCGAGACCAGGGTACGAATGTGCGGAAATCGCCCTTGAGGAAGTGTTCCCCGTCGCCAACCCCGCGTTCGCCCGCACCCTCGATATCAGCGACGATCTCTCCTCGCTTGCACGTCAGCGGCTCATCCACGAAGACCAGAAGGATCTTCCGACCGTGACCTGGCGGGAGTACTTCGCGGCCTTCGGCCTGAGACAGGACGCCGAACTTCCGGGACTCCGGATGTCAGACTACTCACCGGTTCTCGTGGCCGCCCTCGCAGGCCAGGGCATCGCCCTTGGCATTGGCCACATCGTGGGCCCCCTCATCGACTCAGGGCTGTTGGTGCGGGTAGGCTCCCTGGTCCACCGGACCGGCCTGCGGTTCTATCTCGTGTGGCCTGAGCGCACGCCGCTCGCTCCCCAGGCCGAACTGGTGAAGGACTGGCTGATCGGCACCATTCCGGGACGGACCGGCGGGGGTGCCGACGTGGCAGCTCAGGGGCGTGGTACCGGGAGATGAATCAGCCGATCGAACCGGAACGGTCCCAATCGGTTTTGAACAACACCACCCGCACCCTTCCGGGGAGGTTGGGATTGAAGGAGGGATTGAAGGAGGGATTGATCATACCTGAATTGATGGCAGAAGGCCTTCCCGTCCTGGGACATCCAAGCGCTTGAAAAACCTATAGATCAATCCTCCTCCCGCCGTTTTTAAGCTGGATTGAACGCCCGTTGACATGGGTGTGCGTCGGCACATCTGCAGCATGCTGATTCGTCTTCAGAAACCGGAAACCTGTATCGATGAAGTGTCAAGGCAGGGACATGGGCGGATGGAATTCGGCTTTTTCTGTCTACTCCACTCCGGGTGTTTGTTCGCATCGTTGTTTCTTTTGTATGTTGCGTTTATTTCGATTATTGGACAAAATAGCACTGCTTGACGAAAGGGCCGCATAGCCGCCAACGGACTGACCCATGGTTACCACCAGAAAGAATTTCGAACTCCTGCCTCCCTCCGAGCAGGAATCAGTACAGGCACGCGAATCGAGCCGGGTGCTGTCGGCATACGTTCACCGTACCGGGAAACTGCAAATCGAAGTAGGAGAGAAAGGCCGGCGGGAGGTTGTCTCACTGCCCGCCCGGGCGGTGCACTTGCTGATGGACTTGCTCACGGAAATGGCTGAAGGCAAAGCGGTCGCATTATTGCCGATGCAGACCGAACTCACCACGCAACAGGCAGCCGATCTACTGAATGTGTCACGACCCTATCTGGTCAAGCTGTTGGATGGGGGAACGATCAGACATCGTAGGGTAGGCACACACCGGCGCGTTCTCTTGGGCGAGCTTCTTGCCTACAAGCATCGAAATGACCGGGAGCAAATGATTGCGCTGGACGAACTGGCCCGCCAGGCCCAGGAACTGGACATGGGCTACTGACTGTAGCACCCAGTGACAAATTTCACGGCGATTTACGATGCCAGTGTCCTGTACCCGGCGCCGGTTCGTGACCTGCTATTGCAGCTCGCGTGCTCCGATTTGTGCCGGGCTCATTGGACGAGTGAAATTCACGACGAATGGATCCGAAACCTTCTTGCAAACCGCCCGGATCTGGCACCCGACAAACTCCAGCGAACCCGGGAACTGATGGACGCCGGCGTGCGGGATTGCCTGGTGGAGAATTACCGTGCGCTGATTCCTTCTCTGGACTTGCCGGATCCGAATGGCTATTCCACGGAAAGTTGCCACCTGTTCCACAGTGAAAGTTGCCACCCATTCCACGGCAAAGTTGCCATTTCATCCAGGGCACCTTCTCATCGGAGCGAAGCGACGCAACGGTCATCAGGCTGTAGGACTCAGATCCTCTCGCCCGGTCGCGGGTGCGTGACGAATCTTACGCCACGCACCCCCGTATTTCCAGTTTCCGGCGATCACCGGCGCCACCGCCTTTGGCTTTTCAAGGTCATTTATTGACCTGCTTTTTCTCACCTGCAAGACAGCCCTGGTCCGTGATGACGGGCGACAAACTTGTTTGTCGCGCGGCATTGCGGAGAGCAAGCGAAGCGCGGTAGTGCGGCGGACGCCGATCCCGTTTCGGGTTGCCGGTTTCATTCCGGACCGGACTCCGGATCCCCGGATCCGGCCATCATGGCCACGGACTTCTTCTTCCGCATGGACTCGCCCTTGAGGCCGATCCGGTAGGCATTGTGCACCAGCCGGTCGAGGATCGCGTCCGCGAGGACCGGATCGCCAACGCCTTCGTACCAGCTCTCCACCGCCAGCTGGCTGGTCACCACGGTGGAACGGGCCCCGTACCGGTCCTCGAGGAGTTCCAGCAGGTCGCGGCGGTTTTCGGTGTTCATGTTCTCAAGGCCCCAGTCGTCGATCAGCAGGACGTCGACCCTGGCGAGGGCCGACAGCAGCTTGGGATACCGCCCGTCTCCCTTGGCGACGGCCAGGTCCCGCAGCAGTGCGGGGAAACGGACATACCGGGCATGGTATCCCTCCCGGCACGCTTTCTGGGCCAGCGCACAGGCGATCCAGGTCTTGCCAACGCCGGTGGGTCCGGTGATCAGGATATTGAGATGGTCGGCGACCCAGCGGCAGGCTGCCAGTGACTGCATCAGGCCCCTGTCGAGGCCCCTGGGGGCACGGTAGTCGATATCCTCCATGGCGGCGTTGTGCCTGAACCTGGCGAGCCGCAGGCGGGCGGTGAGCCGGCGGTCTTCCCGCTCGGTGGCCTCCCGGTCCACGAGGAGCCCGAGTCGCTCCATGAAGTCGAGTTCGTCAATGTCGGATATACTCGTCTGGTCGGCGAGGGCCGCGGCCATGCCGGTGAGTTTCAGTTTCTGGAGCTTGTCCAGGGTGGGATGGTTCAACATGTTGGTTTCTCCGGTTGTCGTTGAAGTCAAGAGGTCAGTGGTAATAGGAGGGGCCCCGGACATTCCCATGGTCATCCGGAAGGATGGACTCCTGGGCGGGCTCCGGTTTTTTCCGGTCGAGTCCGTTCTTGAGGATCGCCTCGACGCTCCGGTACTTGAGGGTCTTCAGGTACAGGGCCCGTTTGCAGGCGGCGTTGAGCCGCTCGTTGCCGTAGGACTGGCCGAGGCGCATGATGCCGAGGCAGGCGCGGAAGGCCTGCTGGGGATGTTGGCGCGAAGCCATCATCTTCTTCACCAGCGCCGCGGTGTCGGGGCCAGCCTTTCCGGCCCATGCGACGATGCGCTCCGGGGACCATTCCCCCACCTTGCGGTGCTTCTCTGGCATGTGTTCCGAGGCAGTGGTGTGCCTGCCCCGCAGCCAGGAGCGCCGGTGGCTCGCGACCCGCTGGCCCTTGTGGAGGCATTCGATGGTGTTGCGGGTGGCCCGGAGTTCGATCTCGATCCCGACGAGTGCGCAGGGAACGGAGTACCAGTGCTTGTCGAACTCGACGTGATAGTCCGTGCTGTGGACGCGGACCTTCTTCCACTCGGCGAACTCGTAGGGCTCCCGGGGCAGTGGTTTCAGGGCCGGCCTGTCGAGCTCCTCGAAGAGTTCCCGGCGGCTGCCGGGGAGCTTCTGGAACGGCTTGTTGTTGAGTTTCTCCAGCAGCTGCCCGATCTCGATGTTGACCTCCCGCAGGGAGAAGAACCGCCGGTTGCGCAGGGCCGCGAGGATCCAGCGCTCTGCCAAAAGCACGCTCAATTCCGCTTTAGCCTTCTCCCGCGGGCGCCGGACGCGCGCAGGCACCACAGCCAGGTCATGGTGCTCCGCCATTTCCTGGTAGGTGGGGTTGATGTCGGGCTCGTACCGGTGGGCCTTCACCACCGCGGACCGCAGGTTGTCGGGCACGACAATCTCGGGACAGCCACCCATCCAGGAGAAGCAGTTCTGGTGGGACGTGATCCAGTCTTCCAGTCCCTGGGTCCAGGTGACCTCGGCATAGGTGTAGCCCGACGCACCCAGCGCCGCCACGAAGAGCTGGGCCTGGCGCTCCTCCCCCGTGGACGGGTCGATGATCCCCACCGTCATGCCGGCGTAGTCCACGAACAGCTTCTCACCCGCCTTGTGGTCCTGCCGCATCACCAGATCCAGCTTGCCGGCCCACTTGCGGTAGTGCCGGCAGAACCAGGAATACTCGTATCCCTCGGGGTTCCCCTCCCGGTACTCGTCCCACAGCAGTTGCAGGGTCACGCCCTTGCGACGGAGCTCCTTGTGGATGTACACCCAGTCCGGGACCCCCCGCTTCCTGGCCAGCCGCCGGGGCTCCGGCGGTGGAAACAGGCGCCGCTCGAGATCGGCGTCGTTCAGATTATCCGGAAGTGGCCACGAAAGCCCCTCCTGGTCCAGCCGCAACAGATAGTTGCTGACCGTGGTGTGGCTGATCCTGCAGATCCTGCCGATTTCCCGGTTGCTCAACCCTTGCTGGTTCAGCCTCAGGATTTCCTTGATTTTTCGCATGGATAGACTCTTGTGTGGCATGGGCGCCTCCTCGTTGAAAAGGCGGGCACCATACCGGGTTGTCAATCATGCGTCGTTCGGCTCCGATGGGAGTGTATGCCTTGGTGAAAGTGGCAACTTTCACCGTGGAATGAGTGGCAACTTTGCCGTGGAATCGGTGGCAACTTTCAGCGTGGAATGGGTGGCAACTTTGCCGTGGAATACCCAAATGGTTCTGAAGTCCTGGATGCCGATCGGGAGCTGGCGGCGTGTCATTATCCGTGTTCCGGATGAGATTCCGGGAAATCATGCCATTCAACACAATCGTGCGCAAGCGTGGCGCCTGAGTTGAACAAATCCGCTTGCGGTAAGATTACGGTAAACAGATATACTTTGTTATCTATATGATTATAGTGCGCCGTGGAAAGGCGCCATTCCCTAGCGGGTGCGAACCCCGCCCGGCAACTGTCGCTCCAGCCGGTAGCAATCGGAGCGGATGATAGAGGCAACGATATCGTCTGAAGCACTCTGACAGAAGGGCCGCCTTGGGCGGCTCAGCGACCATGCGGGCCATAACGCGAGTGAACGTTGAGCAGGCCCCGAAAATAGTGATGCGGAAGCCGACCCGCCTGTAATTCGGGGAAGGCTGCCACCGGACGGGAAGCGAGCGACAAACGCACTGTCCGGTTCCGCCGGGGTATTGACGATGGCACGCATGGAAGATGGGGATGGTGGCAACACGGGAAGCCCTGTCGGTGGCGTGGCACGCGCCAACCGGCACCCCGCGAGGGGCAGGCCGGGCCGCCGGGGTGGCGGAGGGGCTCGTAGTACCGAAGATGTCGGGTAATGCCGGCGGAGGAAAGGAGCCCTGGTTCGGGAACGATGCGGAACAGAGGAAAGGCATGACCACTGGCGACAGCCTAACAGGGTCAGAGAAGGTCCGGAGACTCCAGACCGTATTACATGCGAAAGCGAAGGAAGAACCCGGAAGGCGGTTTCATTCGCCAATCGACAAGGTATGGCGCGAGGACTTCCTGCTGGAAGCCTGGGGGCGTGTCCGCCGCAACGGCGGCACTGCCGGGGTGGACGGGGAGACCTTCGCCGATATCGAGGCGGTCGGGGTGGAACGCTGGATCGGGGAACTGGCGCGGGAACTGCGGGACGGCACCTACGAACCGAAACCGGTGAGGCAGGTGCTGATTCCGAAGAAGCAGCCCGGCAAGTTCCGGCCCTTGGGGATACCCTGCATACGGGACCGGGTAGCGCAGACGTCGGCCTTGCTCGTGCTTGAGCCGTATATGGACGCCGCCTGGGTTGCAACCCCCAAGTTTCGCTTTGGCAGTTTGACAAGTCGTCGAGCGCGGTCGTATATCAGGCCTCTGATTAAGCGGCATCACGATGTGCCGCGGGCCGGTATGGATATCAGCGGAACAGGTCCAAATCGATCTGGAGGACTTTGAGTCCGTCGGCTCCGTATGGTTTTCCCGTTCCCGGTTGTTCGACTGTTTGCCCCTACTGCCTCTGCGCTCTTTCGAGTGGTTGCAACAACCCGGTCTCCCGGTTCCTCGTGGTTAACTCACGATCGCCGGAAAGCCGGGACGGTTCCGGAGTATTCCCCGGAATCGTTCAGGTGCCGGTCCGGCCTGCCTTGCAGACCGCAGCGGCGAAGTTCTTTTCCAGGGCCGGGGAGGCCTTTGCAGGCCCGTCCTGGCGCCGAACGCGGGACACCCTCGGCCATACGAGGTCGCCAACCCATGTCTGAGTGTCTCCGGACACATTCTCACGCTCCCGCGGCCTGGATGCCGGCAGCCCGGACTACCGCGTCATGCCGATAGTCCTCCCCCTTCATCAGCAGCGCCCACATGATCCGTGCCATCTTGTTGGCCAGCACGATGGCGGCCTTGATCGTCGGTTTGCGCTCGAGCAACTTCTGCAGCCAGGGGTCCGGCTCCTTGCCCCAGCGGGTCGTTCGCTGGATCACGGTCATCGCGCCGGTGATCAGCAGTCGGCGCAGGTCCCGCTGACCCATCTTCGACAGCTCCCCGATCCTGGTCTTCCCCCCGGACGATTTCTGAAGGGGCACGAGACCGAGCCAGGCTGCGAAATCCCTGCCGCACCTGAAGTCCTCCATGTCCGGGGCAAAGGCCAGGAACGCCAGCCCCGTGATCGGCCCCACGCCCGGAATGGTCCGAAGGCGCCGGATGGTTTCATCTTCCCTGGCAGCTGCTTGTCCCTGTCTGTCCAATTCAACAATCCGGGCATCGAACTCCCGGATCTGCTTCACGAGCATGTCCGCCATCTCCCGGGTAAGGCCGGGGAGCCGGGAGTCTTCCCGATCCTCCAGCACCGCCTCCAGAGACTTGACGTTGGCCCGACCCTTGGGCGCCACCAGACCGAACTCCGCCAGCAGTCCCCGCAGGGAATTGATGGTCTGCGTCCGCTGACGGACCACAAGGTCCCGCACCCGGAACAGCATGGCCCGCGCCTGCTGGTCTTCGTCTTTTACCGAAACGACCCGCATCGTCGGGCGCGACGCCGCCTCCGCGATGGCTTCCGCATCCGCCATGTCGTTCTTCTGCCGCTTCACGAACGGCTTGACATAGGCGGCCGGCAGGATATGAACCCGGTGGCCCAACTGGTGGATTTCCCGTGCCCAGTGGTGGGCGCCGCCGCAGGCCTCCATCGCCACCAGGCAGGAGGGCTGCTTGCCCAGAAAGTACAGCAGCTTCCCCCGTGTGACCCGCTTGCGGAATGCCACCGAGCCATCCTTGTAGGCCCCGTGGAGTTGGAACAGGTTCTTTGCCAGGTCAATGCCGATGATGCTAATCTTTTTCATGGATGTCGTCTCTCATTGATGGGATGTTCAATGCCAGCCTGCTGGCACCTGCTTCACTATGAAGCAGTAGAGAGGCGGCGTCCATTCCATCGATCTTCGAAGCGGATCTGCAACCGGAGCAGTACGCCTACAGGCCGGGGCGGAGCGCCCATGACGCGGTAAGACGCGTCCACAGTCTCCTGAACAGGGGGCACAACGAGGTGGTGGACTGCGATCTGGCTGACTATTTCGGTCAGATTCCCCATGCCGAACTGATGAAGTGTTTCGCCCGGCGCGTCAACGACGGTCGGATGCTGAAGCTGATCAAGGCATGGCTGGAGATGCCGGTGGAGGAGGATGACGGGGAGGGCGGCAAGCGCCGCACGAACCGGGCGCGCAGGGAGCGCAAGGGCACCCCGCAGGGGGCGCCGGTGTCGCCACTGGCCAGCGGTCTTTACATGCGGCGTTTCATACTGGGCTGGAAGACGTTCGGCTTTGCCGAGCGGTTCCGTGCGGAGATCGTGAACTATGCGGATGACCTGCGTGTGCTCGGCAAGGCCCCGGCGGCAGAGATGCTGGCGGTGGTCGAGCGGTTCATGGCGGGGATGAAGCTGCCGGTCAACGAACGGAAAACCCGATGCCTGCGGTGCCCGGATGAGGCTTTCGAGTTTCTGGGGTACCGGATCCGGCGCAATTATCGCTTCTCCGGGCAAGGGTCGTACATCGGCACCCGACCCAGCAAGGCGAGCGTTCAGGGCATCTGCCGCAAGATCAGCGGGTTGACGGACAGAAGAAGCGCGGGGCGACCAACAGAGGCGGTGGTGACGGACCTGAACCGGGTAATCACCGGATGGGCGAACTACTTCAGCCTCGGTCAAGTCAGTCCAGCGTACGATGCCGTCAACCGACATGCGGTCAGGCGGCTGCGTCGGTGGATCTGTTCGAAACGCAAGGTGAGAACCGGGAGGTACGTGCGCTTCCCGGATCGGAGGCTTCATGATGACTTTGGTCTCCTCCGCCTGACGCGTCAGAACTTGGGCCTTCCGAGGGCGAAGGCATGATCTCGTCCGAAAGCCGGATGCGGGAAATCCGCACGTCCGGTTTGATGAGCAGGGGTGTGGAAACGTGGTCACGGTGGAGAATCGAACCCACCCGCTTAACCGAAAGGGCGGGAGCTGGAATAGCCTCCACCTACGGCGCGCGCGCCACCCCCTGACTCTACAATGTATATTCTTGTATATATTGATAACGGAAAAAAGTTCATCTTGAAAAGGTAGCGGAGGTTGGATATAGTCGTCGCACGGGGTATCGGGTTGTGCGGTGAACCAGTGTGTTGGACAAGAACTCACTATACCACCGTCCGACCCCTTGGCCCTGCTTCGAAAATCGCCTGCTGGCGGTCGAAACCCCGCTCACTCAGGCAATTTTGCAAGTCCTTCGAATGAAGAGCTGATGCTGATGACCGCAACGATGCCTGCAGCCTCCACACCGGGAGAAACCGAAATGACAGATCCAATGCCAGAAGAACGCGTCCGGCAACCGGGCTCCATGGCCGCGGGCCACCCGGCCCCGGCGGTGGATTTCGCCGTCCCGGATATGGGAAGAACAAAGTCACGGGAGGGAGTTGACAGGCCGGACGGAGCCGATAAAATGCCTTGCCAGCGGCCAGCGGCCAGCGGCCAGCGGCCAGCGGCCAGCGGCCAGCGGCCAGCGGCCAGCGGCCAGCGGCCAGCGGCCAGCGGCCAGCGGCATGACGTGCACCCGGCGCCTGGCCGGCGCGCGCAAGCCGGCTCCCTCGACAGGGTCTCCGTCCCGGCCTGACCCCCGCCCCGGGCGCCGCCCCGCCCGCCTCCCCGTCCTCGCGCTGCTGCTCGGGGCGCTCGGCCTGTTCGCGGCCGCGCCCGCCCAGGCGCAGACCACCGTCTGGTCGGCGACGCTGACAGTCGATGATATCGATGACGACGGGGCGTATCTCGGCTGCGATAGCACTAACTGCCCCTCGCAGCTCACGGAAGATGAACTCCAGCACAACGGTGAGAGATATACCGTCCACAGCCTTTATTACAACAATGGTCGGGTATTGGCTATTCCACGGAAAGTTGCCACCCGTTCCACGGTCAAAGTTGCCACCCAGTCCACGGCAAAGTTGCCATTTCATCCAGGGCACCTTCTCATCGGAGCGAAGCGACGCAACGGTCATCGGGCTGAAGGACCCAGGTCCTCTCGCCCGGTCGCGGGTGCGTGACGAATCTTACGCCACGCACCCCCGCATTTCCAGTTTCCGGCGATCACCGGCGCCACCGCCTTTCGCTTTTCAAGGTCATTTATTGACCTGCTTTTTTTGGGAATTATCGGGGAGAGTTGACAAGATAGGGAGATCAGGACGCCAGCGACCCGAACGCCTTGAGGTACCAGCGCGTCTGGACCATGACAGTCCAGAACAGCTGACCGACCACTTCCGGGTTGGTATTCCTAATTCCCTCCATCTCGGCCAGCAGCTCATCGTGCGTGAACGGGTTGGGCGTGTCCGACTGGCCCAGCGACGACAGGCAGCGTTCCAGCACGTTGGCGTGGTAGGTCTTGCGGAGTTGCCGGAGGGTCGCCTGTTCCCGGCGAATGTCGTCGGCCAGCAGACCGATGGTCTCCCGCTCGCGGGAACTGGGGGTGTTTGCCGGGGACATGGTATTATCTCCCCGTAGCCATCAATCCGAGTCAGACGATGAACGATCATCCCCATAGAGATACCGCTGAACCTCATGCGTCAGCATCTTCCCCAGCCGAGCGGCAGCCGGAGGCGAAAGGCTGTACGCCCAGCTCTTGTGATTCACGTCATCCCGAAGGTTCAAGACCACTGACCCTGAAGATGCATCCAGTTCCGCCGCCACGCCTGACACCAGACGAATTGGATGCTCTGAATGCTCGTGTTCGCGCCGCTCTGGAATCTGCTGAGGCCGAGGAACATCCTCCATCTTCCTGATCACGAATCAGGTTCTACTTCAGTCATCTTCGGCTTGCCCGATCTGCTGAAATCCAGCCGAAACTTCCTGTTCAGATCCTCCTTGGTCGGGGCCGGCACTGCCGGCTTGTTCTTCTTCGGGTCGATACCCATGCCCAACAGGGCCTCGGCAGCCTTTCGGGTCGGGTTGTCAGATTCGCCAGTCATGGTTCCACCTCGTCAGTTTGATTGGTCGGGATTGTAGTCGATTACGCACTGAGGCTTGATTCCCAGGGCGAGAACGGGGCATCCGCCATTGCGCCCCGCATCCAGTCTGTAGAGCAACTTGTTCATACCGGTCGTGGATGCTCCGAATTTCTTGTAGACCGGCCCCTTCCCTTCATTCCCTTGCTTGTCCAGAACATTACCCAAGCTGCGGAAAAATCCAATGTCGAGGCTAACTCCCCGGGTCAGCAGGACGCCCACATCAATCGCCCCGGCAGCATGAAAAGCCGAAAAGGCGTACAGGTCCCGGTCATACGTCTGATCCTTGCTGTTCCACTCGAAATCCAAGGCGACCTTACCGTTCACGAAGTCGATACGGTGGCCGTCCAGATAGCCGGAGCGGGTGTACTCGCGTAGTATCGCCTTGCCCTTCGGGGGCAGCAGCTTGACGTGCAGATCAGCCGTTATCCGCGTCTCCCTCCACTGGTCGGACGGCAACAGCCGCTCGACGTATTCGGCAATTAGTCCCTTGTTTCCGCCGGGATACCGGATCATATGGGTTGTGATCCTGAACGCATCGAGGGCATTGACAATCTGCGCGAACTGATCCGGGAAATTCTGGTGCAGGACCGTCGCAGCGTTCCGGTAGCTATGTATCTCGAATTTGTCTGTCACGCCCACGGGAAACAGGCCATCGAATAGCGCCGGATCGTCTGCGCTCATGGTGCGGCCACCAATGCGGAGTTGTACGGATAGGTCGGCCAGTCCGGCTTGTACTCCGAATCAGCCTGATTTCCCCATACAGTCCACCCCTCGCGCTGGCCGCGCCCGAACAATTCCAGATACGGTCCCCAGCTGCAACTCTCGATCAGGTCATATTGCTCGTCTGGCTTGCGTGAGTGCTCACGTTTGCGACTGGCAATGAGGTTCACCTGGCTGCGACCGGGCGCAAGGGTCCGGGCGTTCTTGCCTCGGACGCCGAACAGGACGATCTCCGTCACATTGCGGAAGTAGAAACCGACGCCGCGACCATCGGACCCGCCGTCTTTTCTCACCTTGTGCCAGACAAGGTTGGTCTTGTACTCGAACCCCCATGCCGCCAGGGTCGCCAAGCCGTGGGGCAAAAGCGCGTTCGGCACCCACAGGTAGCAGTGAGCCGCATTGTCCATGTGGTCGCCCACCGGGAGCGTTGCTATTTCCTCGAAAGACAGCGTTCCGTATCGCGACAGGCGGCGGTGCTCCGGGGCCACTTTGCCGGTTCGGTTTGCAAATCGCCAAGGCGGATCGGCGAGGACAGTGCCGAATGTCTGACCCTCCAAGCTGCTTGAAAGATCAGCAGCGGGATTTGGCATGACCTTACGCCGTCAGTGCGGCGTAGGTGATGGTCTTGCCAGCCATCCCGCGGAACAGGTCGTCCAGCCGGTCCTGGGTGTCCCGCTCGCAGTTCCCCTCATTCAGCCGGAAGACAAATTCGTCGATGTACTTCTGGCAATGCTTCTTGCTCCAGTTGTGGTAGACGCCGTTGTATCCGCGCTTGAGAACGGCCCATACCGACTCCACCCCATTCGTGCTGGCCTGTTCGTTGACATACTCCCTGGCGGAGTGATTGACCCTCTTGTGGCGGTAGCCGCTGCGTCCGAGGATGTTGTAAGCAGCCGCCTCGTCGGAGTAGATCGTGGCGTCCGGGTCAACGAGTTCCTCTGCCAGCCACAGGACGGTTTCGGAGTTCTCGACATCGACGGCCACGGCCCTGGTGCGGCCACCGCGCTGTCTCACGCCCATGACGGCCTGTTTGCCGACTGTGCCGCGACCGGCATTCATGCGTTTGCTCTCGTGCTTGTTCGATTCCTTCCCGCCCAGGTATGTGGCGTCCATTTCCACCTCGTCGTACAGGGCTTCCATGTTGTCGCCGCAAGCCATGCGGATGCGGTGGAGCATGTACCAAGCGGTCGAGTAATGCACTTCCAGCTCCTTGGAGAGCTGCATGGCGGAGATCCCCTTGCGGGCCGTCATCAGCAGGTAAGCCGCGAAAATCCACTTGCGCGGATCAACCTTGCCGTACTCCATCGGGGTGCCGGTCAGGGCCGTGAAATAGCCCCGGCACTCGCCGCACCAGTAGCGGCCCGGGAACTTGGTTTGAGGGGTGATCTTGGTGTCGCAGCCGCATTTCGTGCAAACAGTGTGGTCGCCCCACCGGATGCTCTCGAAATACTGCACAGCATCCATCTTGGTTGGGTACTGCTGCATGATGGAAAACAGGGAAAGAACCTTTGCACGTCGCATGTTTGTTAGCCCGGGGTGTAGGAAAGTTGACAGGATTGTCCCCCGAATCTCCCTATCTTGTCAACTCTCCCCGATAATTCCCCTTTTTTTTACCTGCAAGACAGCCCTGGTCCGTGATGACGGGCGACAAACTTGTTTGTCGCGCGGCATTGCGGAGAGCAAGCGAAGCGCGGTAGTGCGGCGGCCGCCGATCCCGTTTCGGGTTGCCGGTGTCATTCCGGGCCGGACTCCGGGTCTCCGGATCCGGCCATCATGGCTTCGGATTTCTTCTTCCGCATGGACTCGCCCTTGAGGCCGATCCGATGGGCGTTGTGCACCAGCCGGTCGAGGATCGCGTCCGCCAGGACCGGATCGCCGACCCCTTCGTACCAGCTCTCCACCGGCAGCTGGCTGGTCACCACGGTGGAACGGGCCCCGTACCGGTCCTCGAGGAGTTCCAGCAGGTCGCGGCGGTTTTCGGTGTTCATGGTCTCAAGGCCCCAGTCGTCGATCAGCAGGACATCGACCCTGGCGAGGGCCGACAGCAGCTTGGGATACCGCCCGTCCCTCTTGGCGACGGCCAGGTCCCGCAGCAGTGCGGGGAAACGGACATACCGGGCATGGTATCCCTCCCGGCACGCTTTCTGCGCCAGCGCACAGGCGATCCAGGTCTTGCCCACGCCGGTGGGTCCGGTGATCAGGATGTTGAGATGGTCGGCGACCCAGCGGCAGGCTGCCAGTGACTGCATCAGGCCCCTGTCGAGGCCCCTGGGGGCACGGTAGTCGATATCCTCCATGGCGGCGTTGTGCCTGAACCTGGCGAGCCGCAGGCGGGCGGTGAGCCGGCGGTCTTCCCGCTCGGTGGCCTCCCGGTCCACGAGGAGCCCGAGGCGCTCCATGAAGTCGAGTTCGTCGATGTCGGATATACTCGTCTGGTCGGCGAGGGCCGCGGCCATGCCGGTGAGTTTCAGTTTCTGGAGCTTGTCCAGGGTGGGATGGTTCAACATGTCGGTTTCTCCGGTTGTCGTTGAATTTAAGTGGTCAGTGGTAATAGGAGGAGCCCCGGACATTCCCGTGATCATCCGGAAGGATGGACTCCTGGACGGGCTCCGGTTTTTTCCGGTCGAGTCCGTTCTTGAGGATCGCCTCGACGCTCCGGTACTTGAGGGTCTTCAGGTACAGGGCCCGTTTGCAGGCGGCGTTGAGCCGCTCGTTGCCGTAGGACTGGCCGAGGCGCATGATGCCGAGGCAGGCGCGGAAGGCCTGCTGGGGATGTTGGCGTGAGTCCATCATCTTCTTCACCAGCGCCGCGGTGTCAGGGCCAGCCTTTCCGGCCCATGCGACGATGCGCTCCGGGGACCATTCGCCCACCTTGCGGTGCTTCTCGGGCATGTGTTCCGAGGCAGTGGTGTGCCTGCCCCGCAGCCAGGAGCGCCGGTGGCTCGCGACCCGCTGGCCCTTGTGTAAGCATTCGACGGTGTTGCGGGTGACCCGGAGTTCGATCTCGATCCCGACGAGTGCGCAGGGAACGGAGTACCAGTGCCTGTCGAACTCGACGTGATAGTCCGTGCTGTGGACGCGGACCTTCTTCCATTCGGCGAACTCGTAGGGCTCCCGGGGCAGCGGTTTCAGGGCCGGCCTGTCAAGTTCCTCGAAGAGTTTCCGGCGGCTGCCGGGGAGCTTCTGGAACGGCTTGTTGTTGAGTTTCTCCAGCAGTTTCCCGATCTCGATGTTGACCTCCCGCAGGGAGAAGAACTGCCGGTTGCGCAGGACCGCGAGAATCCAGCGCTCTGCCAGAAGCACGCTCAATTCCGCCTTAGCCTTCTCCCTTGGGCGCCGGACGCGCGCAGGCACCACAGCCAGGTCATGGTGCTCCGCCATTTCCTGGTAGGTGGGGTTGATCTCGGGCTCGTACCGGTGGGCCTTCGTCACCGCGGACCGCAGGTTGTCGGGCACGACGATCTCGGGACATCCACCCATCCAGGAGAAGCAGTTCTGGTGGGAGGTGATCCAGTCTTCCAGTCCCTGGGTCCAGGTGACCTCGGCATAGGTGTAGCCCGACGCACCCAGCGCCGCCACGAAGAGCTGGGCCTGGCGTTCCTCCCCCGTGGACGGGTCGATGATCCCCACCGTCATGCCGGCGTAGTCCACGAACAGCTTCTCACCCGCCTTGTGGTCCTGCCGCATCACCAGATCCAGCTTGCCGGTCCACTTGCGGTAGTGCCGGCAGAACCAGGAATACTCGTACCCCTCGGGGTTCTGTTCCCGGTACTCGTCCCAGAGCAATTGCAGGGTCACGCCCTTTCCCCGGAGCTCCTTTTTGATGTACACCCAGTCCGGGACCCCTCGCTTCCGGGCCAGCCGCCGGGGCGCCGGCGGTGGAAACAGGCGCCGCTCGAGATCGGCGTCGTTCAGATCATCCGGAAGTGGCCACGAAAGCCCCTCCTGGTCCAGCCGCAACAGATAGTTGCTGACCGTGGTGTGGCTGATCCTGCAGATCCTGCCGATTTCCCGGTTGCTCAGCCCTTGCTGGTTCAGCCTCAGGATTTCCTTGATTTTGCGCATGGATAGACTCTTGTGTGGCATGGGTGCCTCCTCGTTGAAAAGGCGGGCACCATACCGGGTTGTCAATCATGCGTCGTTCGGCTCCGATGGGAGGGTATGCCTTGGTGAAAGTGGCAACTTTCACCGTGGAATGAGTGGCAACTTTGCCGTGGAATCGGTGGCAACTTTCAGCGTGGAATGGGTGGCAACTTTGCCGTGGAATACCCACGGGTATCGTTGAATTTGCGCGGGGTACAACCGAGCGCGACGTCACCGCGCCCGACACCAGGGTCGAAGTTTGACGGGATGGTGTTGCATCTCGGCACTGTGCGGCTACCCGTTGGTGGAGTTGTTAGATTTAGCGATACCGGTTGGCACAACTGGTATGTCGACCCGCAATGGACCGACGGCCAGCAGGTCGCGGTGAAGCTGGAGATTCCGGTGAAGTCGCCGTGGTCGTGGCCGGACGGAACCCGGCATCACGACAAGAACCAGATCTGGTCCACCACGATGGCGGCGAAGGCCCTCGAGCCGACGCGATGGGGCACGGACTCGTCCGGCTGCAGGACCGGTGTGTCGGGGGGCACTTGCCCCCTCGCGATGGGCGCCAACAGGTTCACTTACGCGGGCAATACCTACACCATCAGCGATTTCTATCACCGCAACGGCACTGTGTTCGCGGGCTTGAGCTCGGGCAGCGCCGCCGCGATCACCGCTGCAAGGTCGCTGATGCTGATCGTCAAGTATCCCGCTGGCGCCGAAAGGCGGTTCCCCCTGAGGAATCTGACCGCCAGTAGCACTTCGGCCACCGCCTCCTGGCCCGTCGACGACATGCGCTGGGGCTCCTACGGTCATCCACACCCCACCGACCCACAAAGAAACCCCGCCGTGTGGGCGAGCAACTTCGCGGTGACTCTGGCCGTGGTCGAGGTGCCGGAGCCTGTGACCGTGACCGTGACGAGCCCGGCGCCGCGCACCCACACGGTGACCGTATCGGTGCCCACGGCGGTCGCCGCGGAGACCATCATATCCCTGGGCACGTACGGCAGGGTCGGCAGCCGTGTGTGGACGGACGTGAGGGATCCCGACCTGGTAAGCCATTGCGATCCGATGGATGCGTGGGACCCGGTCTTCCTGAATTCCGATCGCAAGTATCCGATGGCCTACATCCAGGCGGGGCAGCGGAGCACCACGTTCAACCTGTGCCTTCTCGGAGTCCCGAAGGACGTGGAGAACCAGATAATGACAAACCAGGTCACCGTGTACCTGCCGCGGGGGAGGTCGTCGGTGACGTACGACATCAACGTCGGCAGCGCCTACGGCGGCGGGTCCGGGACCGCGGAATTCGAGGGCGGCGAGGGGCCGGGCTCCGGCGGGGAGCAGCAGGGCGACCCGCTGACGGCGGTCTTCGAGGACGTGCCGGAGGAGCATGACGGCACGGAGTTCGCGTTCCGGGTGCGTCTGAGCGAGACGGTGGGGAGTTTCAGCCGGTCGCCGCGCTTGTGGTCGTTCGCGGTGACGCAGGGCCGGGTGACGGGCGTTGAGCAGATCGGCGCCGGGCTGTGGCGGGTCACGGTGCGGCCGACGTCGCCGAGCGACGTGACGGTGACGCTCGCTGGCGGGCGGGACTGCGACGACGAGCCGTCGGGCGCGGTGTGCACGCCGGACGGGCGGTCGCTGTCGAACACGTCGAGTGCGAGGGTCGCGGCGGGTCCGCAGCAGCAGCAGGAGGTGTTGGTCACGCCGGAGCCGGCCGACGTGCGGGTGGTGCCGGGCGACGGCAGCCTGACGGTGAACTGGACGGCGGTGGCGCACCCGCGCGTCGCTGCGGAGCGGGTGCAGCACGCGCTGCGCTGGAGCCAGGAGGCGGGCGTGTGGGCCAACCCGTCGGGCAACAACGGCGTTGCCGTGGAGGCCGGTGTGAACGGCTACACCATCACCGGGCTGAGGAACGGCGTGGCGACCGGGGTGTTCGTGCGCGCCTTCGTGGGCCGGCTGCGGTCGGAGCGCAGCGAGCACTCGAGCGGGTGGGTCCGGGTGAAGGGCGAGCAGACGACGCCGCGGGCGGCAACCCAGACCGTGGCGGTAGAGTTCGGCAAGGTCCCGGCGGAGCATGACGGGCGGACGGCGTTCGCGCTGGACGTGCAGTCGGGCTCGGAGCCCGCTCCCGACGCGTTCAAGGTGACGGCCGGGAAGGTGACGGGCGTGGAGCCGCTGGACCCGGTGCTGTGGCGGGTGCGCGTCAAGCCGGAGTCCTGGAAGGACGTGAAGATCGCGCTCGGCGGGGCGTCGGCGAAGGTCCGGGGCCCGGCGCGCATCCGGGCCCAGGACGCGCGGGCGAAGGAAGGCAAGGACGCGAGCCTCGACTTCGCGGTGACGCTGAGCCGCGCGGCGTCGGGCGCGGTCTCGGTGGACTACGCGACCGCCGACGGCACGGCCACGGCGGGCGAGGACTACACGGCGACGTCGGGCACCCTGACCTTCGCGGCGGGCGAGACGGCGAAGACGGTGAGCGTGGCGATCCTCGACGACGCCATCGACGAGGGCAAGGAGACGTTCGGGCTGAAGCTCTCGAACCCGCGGGGGGCGTACCTGCGCAAGATCCACCGCGAGGCGAAGGGGGTCGTCAGGAACGACGACGAGCTGCAGCGGGCGTGGCTGTCGCGGTTCGGGCGCACGGCGGGGAGCCACGTGGCGGACGCGGTGTCCGGCAGGCTGGAGGGCGACCTCGCGCCGGGGACCCACGCGACGCTGGCGGGCCAGCCCCTGGACCTGTCGGGCGGGGAGGACGGCGATCCGCTGATGGACGTGCTGACGGGCCTTGCGCAGCGTTCCGGTTCGCCGGCGCAGGCGGACGATCATGATCCGTTCGCGCGGCTCGGCGCCGGGGACCGCTGGAATGATTCCGGCCTTGCGGGAACAGCAGGAAACACGGGCAAGATCTCGATGACGGGCCGCGAAATGCTGCTGGGCAGTTCGTTCCACACGGCGGGCCGGATGGACGGCTCGGGCCCGGGCCTCGCGGCCTGGGGCCGGGTGGCGCATGGCGGGTTCGACGGCGAGCGGGCTTCCGACAGCGGCCGCCTCGGCATCGACGGCGAGGTGACGACGGGGACCCTGGGGACGGACGCCGACTGGGGCCGGATGCTGGCCGGGGTGGCGATCGGCCTGAGCGAGGGCGAGGGCACGTTCGACGACTCCGGCGCCCAGACGGGGGCGAAGGGCAGCCTGGAGAGCGCGATGACCACGGTGAGCCCCTACGGCCGCTACGAAATCACGGACCGGGTGTCGGCCTGGGGCCTGGTGGGCTGGGGCACCGGCGACATGGCGATCACGTTCGACGACGGCACGGCCCCGGTGAGGACGGACCTGTCGATGCGGATGGGCGCCCTGGGGGCCCGGGGCGCGCTGCTGGAGCAGGGCGGGAAAGACGGAAAATACGGGAAAGGCGGCATGGACCTCGCGCTGAAGGCGGACGCGCTGTACGTGCGGACGGACTCCGCCACGGCCGCGAACTCCGTGGCGACTGAAGCGAAAACAAACCGGGTGCGGGTGCTGCTGGAGGGCGGGCGGACGTTCTGGCTCGATGAAGGCAGGACGCTCCGGCCCGTGCTGGAACTGGGCCTTCGCCATGACGGCGGGGACGCGGAGACGGGGACGGGCGTGGAGATCGGCGCGGGCGTGAGCTACGCCGACCCGGCCACGGGCCTGTCGCTGGAGGCGAAGGCGCGGATGCTGGCGTCCCACGCGGACTCGGATTATGAAGAGTGGGGCGCGTCGGCGACGGTGCGGCTGGACCCGGGCGAGCGTGGCCGGGGGCTGTCGTTCAGCCTGTCGCCGACCTTCGGGACGCCTTCGGGTTCGGCGGACCGTCTGTGGGGCGCGAGGGACGCGCGGGAGCTGGCGCCTGGAGGTGAGTTCGATGCCGGCCGCGGTCTCCGGGCCGAGGCGGGCTACGGGATTGCGGTGTCGGGGGGCCGGTACACGGGCACGCCGAACGTGGGCTATGGCGCGTCGGACGGCGGGGCGACCGACTGGCGCGTGGGCTGGCGGCTGGAGCCGGTCCGCACGGAAGGGCCGCGCATCGGTCTCAGCCTGGACGCGGTGCGGAACGAGCCCTCCAATGGCGACGCCGCGAAGCACGGCGTGCTGCTGAGGGGCGTGGTCCGCTGGTAGTCCGGACATGGCGGGGCGCCGCCGGCGCCCTGCCGGTCCTGCGCGTCAGGCCCCGGTGATGCCGAAATACGGGGCGTGTGCGGAAACGGGTTTTTCCGGCTCAGGGCGAACCGGACCGTCTTCCGGTCAGGGGTGTGGTGTTCGGCGCACTCCATCGTCCGGCGACAGCCGCGCGCCCGGGTCAGCCCCGTGTTGTGGACGCCCGGATGCGTTTCGATGACGGCGTCGGTGGCGGCCGCCGGGGAATCCGGCGAATTCAACCGGATGGGCGGGACGATCAGGACAGACCGTAGACTATGTCCCCACGGACCTGGTTTCAGGGGTCCTCCGGAGTGGCAAACATGGCCGGACATGACCATTTCCGGGTGGACGCGGCCATGATTCCACGGCGGCTTGACCACCCCGGAGCAGGATTCAGAACTCAGACTCAGGCAGGGACCACATTGACCGCCGCCGGGCTCCGGTCCCTGCCGAAGGCCACGCCGATCAGGTGGACCGGTTCGTTCCGGTCCCGGTATTTTTCGGCATAGCCCTTTTCACGGATCTGTTCGATGGCCTGCCGGGCGGCGGCGTCCCGGTCGTCCTCCCCGTCGGCCATCTTGAATTCGAACACGAACACCTGGCCGCCGTGGAGCACCGCCATGTCCGCCCGGCCCCTGCTCGATGAATCCTCCACCCGGAGGTCCAGGCCGATGGTGCGAAAACAGGCGTACAGCATGCCGGCGTACCAGGCCTCGTAGCGGGCGGGACCGTTGCTGCCCTGCCACTGGTAGGGGATTCCGGAGAAGAATGACCTGAGCCGGTCAGCGAAACCCTCGAAGTCGTTGGCCACCAGCAGGCGGCCGAGTTCCTTGCCGCTGTCGGACACCTCCTTGCCCTGCCGGCCCAGATAACCCAGCAGCCCCTGGTTCAGGCTCTGGCGAACCTCGAGGTTGGGATAGTCGAGGGTGTAGAAGGTCTGGACGCCGTCCTGCTCCATCTCCGTAATCGTCAGGTAACCGGTCTGGAACAGGAGGGCATCGATGCTGATGTGCTCGATATCGAAATTGGATACCAGTTCTTCGTCAGTTACCCGGTCTTCCAGTTCCAGCGGGCTGACTTCGCGTTCCATCATGATCCGGAACAGGAAGGCGGGAGAGCCGGTCTCGAACCAGTGGGGCTTGAACCGGCGTTTCCGGAACAGGAGCAACAGGTCGAACGGGTTGTAGAGTTTCTCGTCCCCGAGCCAGTGGTAGCCGTTGTACCATTCCCGGATCTTGTCCCGGTCCAGTCCCGGGAGTTCCGGGGTGAACACCGTATCGAGATCATCATCGGTGTAGCCGCAGATGGTGGCGAATTCCGGATCGAGGCTGATGTTGTCCAGGTTGTTGAGACCGGAAAAGAGGCTCACACGGGAGAACATGCTCACCCCAGTGACAAGGACGAAACGGACGTCACGGGCACTGTCCTTGATGATGCCGTAGAACCCCCGCAGATAGTCCCGGTTCGCGGCGGCTATTTCGGGTCGGTCGATGACATCGAGGATCGGCTTGTCGTATTCGTCTACCAGAACTACCACCTGTTGGCCGGTGGTTTGGTGTAGACGGTTCAGAAGGTGTCGCAAACGTTCCGGGCCTGCCAATGAAGATTGTGTCGGTTCAAGGCCTGCATTGCTTTCCGTGATCGTCAGTTGATTGATGATGCTTTGTTCGAGGTCCCCGGGTTCGTCGTATTTTCCGCCGAAGCTGATTCGCACCACCGGATGCCGGATGGACCAGTCCCATCGGTCGTGAATGTGGAGCCCCCGGAACAGTGGCTCGTTGGCCTCGAAAAGCTCCCGAAGGGTATCCACCAGGAGGCTCTTGCCGAACCGGCGCGGCCGGGACAGGAAGTAGAAATCCCCCGCTTCGACCAGCCGCCTGATATGGGGCGTCTTGTCGACGTAGTAGCAGTCCTGTTCCCGTATTCTCCGGAAGGACTGAATGCCGATGGGGAGCTGGCGGGGGGTCATTGTTAATGACTCGAGGGTATATTCGAAATCATAACATGGTCAGGAAGGCTCTACGGGGGGTGCTGTGGTTGGTCGGATTTGGTCAGGAAGACAAGGCGGCAGCGTTGTGCCGGAATCGCCATCCTGAATCAGTGGCCGATCAGTGCGTCGATCCTGTCAGCAACTCTTTGTGCCGGCTCGCGGAGTTGTTCAACCGTCCAGTCTGCTGCATAGCCTTCGGTGACATCCGTAGGACGGGCGTGGTTCACCAGCCGTTTTGTCAGTGAGCGCGGCAACATCAGTTCCCGTTCGGCTACGGAGATGAAAGCGTTGCGCAGTCCGTGGAACCAGAATTTGACACCGCCGACCCCGGTTATCTGTTCATGATGTTTCTGGAGTTCCTCGACATGGCCCGAGGCGCTGGTCAGTGAAGGGAACACCCAACCGCCAAGATGTTCAGGAAAGGTGGTGCAGTCGGTCTGACGACGAATCAGGATTGCCCGCAACTGGTGCGTGATCGGCAACTCCAGCGGTTCTCCGGACTTGGTTTCCTCAACGCGGAACAGTCCCGCTTCCAGGTCCACCCGGTCCCAATGCAGTGACATGATTTCTCCACGGCGCATGCCGGTGTAGATACCGAAGAGCAGGAGGTCCTGGTGTACCGGATTGTCCACTGCCTCGCGGATGCCGCGATACCAGCATGGCAGCACTTCTGACGGAGAGGATATCCGCCGCCGTTTCTTGGCATGGTACCGTCCACCCCCTGCGAGCCACATTTCTACGGGATTGCGCAGTCCCTCGTGGTCCACGCAGGGCCGGCGGTAGACCGAGCGCAGGAAAGACAGGCACTGATTGGCCGGCACCTTGCCATGGCGCCTGGTTATGAAGTGGAAACGGGCCTCGACGTCTCGACGGGTGATTGAATCGAGGGAGCGGGAGCGCCAGTCGCCGAGATAGAGGTCCGCATAGCGACGATAGGCGCGCCGGGTTTCATCCGCCCGATTGGGGTCCGAGTTGATGTATTCGTTGCAGGTATCTCCGAGAGTAGGCAGGCTGCGTACGTTGGCCCGCTCTTTGGCAGGATCGTCACCACCTGCAACCCGCCCCAGCAGTTCCTGGGCCGCGCGCCGTGCCTGATCTGGAGTCACTTGGCCATGGCGTCCAATGACCAGACGCTTGTTGGGTGCATTGCGGCCACCGGCTCCGGCACGGTAGTTGACGATGAAGGAACGCAGCCCCGAAGGCTGGACGCGGCAGCCGAAGCCGGATAGTCTGTCGTCCCACGCGATCCAGGGCTTGTCTGCAGGTTGGAGTGCTTCGACGGAGCTTTTGTTGAGGGTGATCTTTACCCTTGCGGTTCGTTTTTTCATGGAAGGAAGCATATTCAGCCGGGTCAGGAAAATCAACCCCTGTATCAACACCGCAGAGTAAAGAGGTGCGTTATTCAAGGAACTTCTGGCGTAGGCAGAAATACAAAATATGACATAACATGCTAATTTATATTGATAATGTCATCTCTATCTCACTAATTCGTATTTTAGGCAGAGAGGTTCCTGATCACCCCGTCGGGAGTGGCGTATGAGCGCATGCGGCCGGAAGACATGGTGCAGATGGATCTCGAGGGCCAATCTGCAGGGGAGCAGAGGCCTTCCAGTGAATGGCGGATGCACTGTGATATCTACCGGACACGGCCGGAAGCCGGGGCGGTGGTGCATGCGCATCCCACTTTCTGTACCGCCCTGTCCTGCCTGAGAAAGGGTATTCCGCCGTTCCACTACATGGTGGCGGTTGCCGGAGGATCGGACATCCGCTGTTCGGGCTATGCCCTGTTCGGTACCCAGGCCCTGTCCGATGCCATGCTGGCGGCGCTGGAAGGGCGGCGCGCCTGTCTACTCGGAACCCATGGAATGATCTGTTTCCACGATGACCTCGACCGGGCGCTCAATCTTTCCATCGAGGTGGAAACGCTGGCCAGGCAGTACTGGCATGCCTGCCGGATCGGGGAGCCGGTGTTGCTGTCGGAAGCGGAAATGGCGGAAGTCATCATGCAGTTCGGCGATTACGGCCAGCAGTCGTCGAGGTGACCCCAAGGTGAAGGTCGACGGCGTACCCTACCGCACCATCTGGCTGCACAGCGACGGCTGGTCGGTCAACGTGATCGACCAGACGCGCCTGCCCCATGCCTTCGAGATCGCCAACCTGCGGTGCATGGATCAGGCCTGTGAGGCGATCCGGACCATGGTGGTGCGGGGTGCGCCCCTGATCGGCGCGACGGCCGCCTACGGGATGTATCTCGCCCTGCGCCGGGATGCCTCGGACGGGGCCATGGCCGCGGCCTGCTCGGAACTGCTCGCAACCCGGCCCACCGCCGTGAACCTGCGCTGGGCCCTGGACCGCATGCTGGAGGCCCTTTCGCCGGTGCCGCCCTCGGAGCGGGTGGACCGCACCCGTCTGCTGTGCGGTGAAATCGCGGACGAGGATGTCAGGACCTGCGAAGCCATCGGGCGGCATGGCCTGGAGATCATTCGTGAATTCCACGAAGCCAAGGATCCCGGGGAGCCGGTCAACATCCTGACCCACTGCAATGCCGGCTGGCTGGCAACGGTGGACTGGGGCACGGCCACTGCGCCGGTATACATGGCCCACGATGCCGGAATTCCGGTGCATGTCTGGGTGGACGAGACGCGGCCCAGGAACCAGGGCGCCGGACTGACAGCCTGGGAACTGGGTATGCACGGTGTCCCGCATACCCTGGTGGTGGACAATGCCGGCGGCCACCTGATGCAGCACGGCATGGTGGACCTGTGCATGGTGGGGACCGACCGCACCACGCGCACCGGGGATGTCTGCAACAAGGTCGGCACCTATCTGAAAGCGCTTGCCGCATGGGACAACGGAGTGCCGTTCCATGTCTGCCTGCCCGGCACCACGATCGACTGGTCCATCTCCGACGGCATCGGCGAAGTGCCCATCGAACAAAGGGACGGCAGCGAGGTCACGCTTATCTCCGGGACATTGCCCGATGGCGGAGTTGCCACGGTCAGCATTGCGCCGGGAAGCACGCCGGCGGCCAATTACGCCTTTGACGTGACGCCCGCCAGGCTGATCGATTCATTGATCACCGAGCGGGGCGTCGTGTCCCCGGATGAAAATGCCCTCGCCGGCCTGTTCCACGAGGACGCCGACGGATAAGATCCAAATGATATCGTCTGAACGAATGCCACGGCACGAACAATCAGGAGCAGGAAAATGCGGCTGGTAATGTACGACGCCGGTGACGGCGGCTGTCCGGGTATCCTGGTGGGAGAGCGCGTTGTCGACACCCGCGCGGCCGCCGAGTTTGCAGGCTGGGGTGCGGACATGCTGGCAGCGACGGCAACCAACCGGATTCTCCTGTCCCAGCCGCCGGACGCAATGCTGGAACTGGAACTGGCGGCGGCCGGTTACGTTGGGCAGCATGCCTCGGCATCCGGGATCCATCCCTTGGATTCCGTCCGCCTCGGGCCGCCTGTCCCCGATCCGGAGAAAATCATCTGTATCGGTCTCAACTACCATGACCATGCGGAGGAAATCGGCATCGCGGTGCCGAAGGAGCCGATATTCTTTGCCAAGTACGCCAACTCGCTCATTGGCCCCACCGATGCAATCGTTCCGCCGCGCGACACCGGGAAGGTGGATTACGAAGCGGAGCTTGCGGTGGTCATCGGGCGGTCCGGGCGGTATATCTCGGAGGAGGACGCACTGGCGCATGTGGCGGGCGCAATGAATTTCAACGACGTCAGCGCCCGCGACCTGCAATTGGCGAACCAGCTCTGGACCGGCGGCAAGGCGGTGGACACGTTCGGTCCCTGCGGGCCCGCGCTGGTCACCCTGGATGAACTGGGCGATATCCAGGATCTGCGGGTCCGTACCCGTGTCAACGGCGAAACCCTGCAGGACGGAACCACCGCCCGGATGGTCTTCACCGTGACACAGCTCGTCGCCTTCCTGTCCAGGATCATGACCCTGGTGCCGGGAGACATCATCGCCACAGGCACCCCGGCCGGGGTCGCGGCCTCACACGATCCCCCGAGGTTTCTGCGTACCGGCGACCGGGTGGAGGTGGAAGTCCAGGGCCTCGGCATGACCTGCAATCCTGTCGTTGACCCCGCCTGAGGGATACGCGCCCCCGGACGCCCGCCCCGGGGCATGCCGGACGGGGATGCATCCGCCGGGAATGCCGGCCGGCCGATTCCGGCCCGGGGGTGAAACCGGCGTTACAATCCCATGCCGGTCACAAGGCATTCCACCGGTCGGGAGCGTGCGGGAAATTCGGTTTGTTCTGCGGGTTGTGCTTGTCTTCGCATTGGCGCTGACAGCCCCGACCCGCGGCGACCCGGCGAAGCCGTTCGCCGATATCCACACGCACTACAACTGGGATCAGGCCGAACTGATCAGTGCCGAGGAGGTGGCCCGGAAACTGGAAAGGGCGAATGTCGCTTTCACCGTGGTGGCGGGAACGCCGTCGCACCTGGCGCTCAGGCTCAAGGAGGTGGCTGGTGACCGCGTCGTGGCGTTCTTCTCGCCCTATATCCATCCACTCGGCAGGCGGGACTGGTTCCGGAGTTCCGGGGTTCTCGACCACGGCGAGGCCGGCCTGAGGGAAGGCCATTACCAGGGCATCGGTGAAGTGCATTTCATGCGGGGATTCAAGCCGAGAACCGACAATGAAATTTTTCTCGAACTGCTGCAGCTTGCGCGCAAATACGATGTCCCGGTACTGGTCCATCTGGATGCCGGCAGCGAAGTGCCGTTCATGGAGCTGTGCCTCGCCCATTCCGATGTGCGACTGATATTCGCCCATGCCGGGGGGAACCTGTACCCGGAGCACATCCGCCGGATCCTGGAGGCCTGTGACAATGTCCTGGTGGAATTCTCGGCGCGCGACCCCTGGCGGTACGGCGGGCTGACCGGCGAGGACGGCCTGCTGCTGCCCGGGTGGCGCCGGCTGGTGCTCGACTTCCCGGACCGTTTCGCCACCGGCACCGATCCCGTATGGAGTGTCACCCGCACCCAGTCCTGGGACATGGCGGACGACGGCTGGGATCACTTCGAGAAACTGCAGGACTATCACCGGAAGTGGCTAGAGGATCTCCCGCCGGACGTGGAGGAGCGGGTGCGGCTGACCAACGCCAGCCGGTTTCTGGGGATCGAGGTCGGGCAGTGAAACACGGGCCGGGAACGAACAGGAACCCGGCAGGGGGTGCGGACCCCGATGGCTCCGGCAGGCTTCAGCGGGCCATGAACCGGTCGAGCACGTTCCGGGTGACCCGTTCCACTGACCGGTCCCTGTGCAGGAGGCCGGCCACCCATTCGGTCGTGCCGGCATTGAATACCTCGCCCCTGCCCCGGGAAAAGCTGACGATCATGCCCGACCCCCGGTCCACGCGCGCCACCGTGTGCGGGTCCAGGGACCCGTGCACATGCCCGGCCACGAACCTGGCATCGGCGTCGCCGACAAACAGCATGTCGGGGTGCTCCCCGAACCCGTCTTCCCGGAGCCTGGCGAACCCCATGGCCAGGATCTCGAGGTCGTCGGGCAGCGTGGACGCGGGAATCGGGTACGGCAGCCCGTCCTCGAAACGGTAATCCAGCCCATCCACCTCGTAACCGAATATCCGGCTCTGCCCGCCGAGCACATCGCCGTAGCCGAGGCCGGAGCCCTCCAGGGCCCAGTGCGCCGGACGAAACACCGTGAAACCGCCCGGCCCCCGGGGCGCCAGGCCGCCCCAGCCGGCATAGACGCCGCGGCTGCCGTCGAGCCCGAACGTTCCGTGGCCCGGCCGGTCCACCTCCGGGGATTCCCACTGGCCCGTGGCCAGATGGGGTGACGGACCGTTGCGGACCGGGTCGTCTTCCCGCACCCGGTACTTGTGGCAGATCTGCGTCTGCCCGTCATCTTCCAGGCGAACCTGCCAGAAGAAGTTGCCCGCGAAACGGGCCACGCAACCGCCGCATTCCACGAAGTCTTCCACCGTGTCGCGCATCTCCCAGCTCCAGTACTCGTCGTGGCCGACGATCGCCGCGCAGCGGTATCCGGAAAGAACCTCGGGCCGGTAGTGCAGATCGGACTGTGTCGCCACATCCACGCCATAACCCCGCCGTTCGGCCCACTCAAGGAAATGCCGTTCGTAACTGGCCCAGCCGGCGGATGCGTATTTCTTGGAATACCCGTTGCGCCAGGCCCAGTCCATGTGGTCATAGCTGACCGGTGCCCCGATGGCCGGCGGCCGGCGCGGCAGGGTCCGGGGCGCGTTCTCGGGCAGTGCGACGAACCCGCGCGCGAACGGGCGCAGGCGGGACAGCCTGGGTGAAAACCGGTCGCCCAGCGGATCGACGGTCCCTTCGTAGTGGTTGGAACCCCCCCAGTCGTTGTAGGCGTGCCAGGTGGAATCCGCCGTAATCAGGAGCAGCCTGACGGGATCCGGCTCCCGGGGCCGGACCACGAACAGGTGCCGTGCGCAGTGGCGGTCGTCCGGCTGCCCCGACGGCCGGACGGTGAGAAGGTAGACACCGCTCAGCCAGCGGGGGCCGACGGTGAAGCCGGCCAGCACCGGCCAGCGGCAGCCGTTGACCGATGCATCCGCGGGGGTCTCTTCCCAGCGGGCGGGTACGCCGGCCAGGGTGTCGATGCCGGCGCATTCCTTCCCGCAGCGGACGATCCCGATGTCCAAGCGGTCCGCCGTGGAGATGCCGTGAACGGCAACCTCGTCTCCCGCCGCGTAGGACAACCGGTCGGTGTAGCACCAGGTTTCGGGTGCGCCGCCTCCGCCGAGCGGAAACTCGTACCACTGGCGGGCATGCACGGGCCTGTCCGTATCGCCCCGGACGACGATCGTGTCTCTGTGCGCATGGCGCATCAGCGGTAACGACATTGCAGCGCGGCCTGGTGGACCCGGTGCGGAACTTTACCCTACATTCACGCAGCCGCAACGACAGATCACAAGACCGCCGTGTCACGCAGACCCCTTGACGACATCCGGGTCCTGGACCTTGGACACTATCTTGCCGGTCCCCTGGTGGGGATGATGCTTGCCGACATGGGCGCCGAGGTCATCCGCGTCGATCCGCCGGGCGGTCCGGTGTACGGGACCCCGGCTGCCAGGATGTTCGCCAGGGGCAAGTCGGCGGTGGAACTGGACCTCAAGTCCGGGCATGACCGGGATGTCCTGCTTTCGCTGGTGCGCCGATCGGATGTGCTCGTCGAAAATTTCCGCCCGGGAGTCATGGCAAGGCTCGGCCTCGACTGGGAGGTGCTGCGCCAGGCGAACGCCGACCTGATCTGCCTTTCCCTTCCGGGATTTGCTTCCGGGGACGCAGGACGCCGCCACCTTCCGGCCTGGGAGGCGGTCATCGCCGCTTCGACCGGCCAGTTTACCGACATGGGACTGAACCGCCGGTTGATGGGGATCAGCCCGTCGTTCACGCCGCTCACGCTGGCGTCCGCCTATGGCGCCGCATTCGGGGCCATGTCCGTGCTGTTTGCCCTCGGAGCCCGCCCGCACAACGGCGGAGACCGGATCGAGGTGCCGCTGGCCTCCGCGCTGCTGGAGGGCCTGTCCTACAACTGCGAACGCATCGAGAACTATCCCGACCGCTACAAGTCCCCCCGGGAGCTGGAGATCGAACGGCGCGGCCGGGAAGGTCTTCCCATGGATCTCGATTACGGGGACCTGACAGGGCTGCTCGATCCCTTCTACCGCACCTACACCTGCGCGGATGGCCGCGGCTTCTATGTGGTTGCCGGCAGTGTGGTGTCCCATCCCCGGCGCGTGCTTGAAACCCTGGGGCTGGAAGGGCTGCTGGAGGAACTCCCGGATTTCGATGCCTACCTGGACACGGATCGGTGGCCCGCCCCCTGGTCCCTGCGCAACTATCCGGTCGGTCCCGATGACCGTGAACGCATCACAGCGGCCATGCAGCGCGCCTTCCTGCGCCGGCCCGCCCACGAATGGGAGGCCCTGTTCGGTGCTGCCAAGGCCCCGGCCACCATGCAGCGATGGACGTCAGAATGGCTTGCGGATCCCCATTCGCTGGCGTCGGGGCTCATTGTGGAGGTGGAAGATGCCGGGTTCGGTCCGATGCGCCAGATGGGCAACGTCGCCTGGCTGGGTTCCGACGCGGGGGCGCTGCAAAAATCACCGGCGCCGGATGTCCGCAATGGCGGCGGTGTACTGGAGCGGATACTCGCCGAGCCGCCCCGGGAACCGGACGGCGCGGAAGGGGCGACCGGCTGGCTTGAGGGCATCAGGGTCCTGGACCTGACGAATGTGATCGCAGGGCCGACCATCGCCTCGACGCTTTCCCGGTTCGGCGCGGAGGTGATCCACGTTCAGCCCGTGCATCCATCCGTGGATCCCTGGAACACCGTCGTGTTCGGACTCCAGGCAAACCGGGGCAAGGAGAGCATCCTGCTCGACCTGGGAACCGGGCGCGGCCGGGAGGTGCTGGATCGGCTGATCCGGCGGACCGATGTCATCACGTTCAATGGCACCGACGAGCAGCGAGACCGGCTCGGGCTGAACCCCGGGCGCCTGCACGGCATGAATCCGGCCCTGATCCTGGCCCAGCTGGATGCCTTCGGAGGGCCGGCCCGGGGACCCAAGTCGGACCATCTCGGCTACGATGACCTGGCCCAGGCGGCCACCGGCGTCATGCTCCGCTTCGGCGGCGGCATGGAGACGCCGGAGGAGCACGCGCATTTCGGGACCATAGACGTGCTGGCCGGCTACTGCGCCTGCGTGGCCATCGGCGCAGCCCTGCACCGGCGGGGAAGGACCGGCAGGGGGGATCTGGCCAGGGCGTCCCTCGCCGCCGCGGGCAACCTGATCCAGGCCCCGTTCATGTTCGATTTCGACGGGCGGCGGCCGTTCGACGAACCGGCCGGCCGGGAAGCCCTCGGGTGGGGGCCGTACTACCACTGCTACCGGGCCGCGGACGGCTGGATGTTTTTCGCCGCGCCCGGGGAACGCGAGGCTGTCCTGTCCCGGGTGCCGGAACTCGCCGACCTGGCGGCGCTGCCGGAAGACTCGCTGGGCGAGGCGCTTGCGGCCCGGTTTTCCCGCGAACCCATCGCTTACTGGGCCGATGCGCTGGCCGGCACTTCCTCCGCGGCAGTGCCCCTTGCCACCCTCATGCAGATTCGGGACGGGGCACTTGAGCTGGAGAGCGACGGCGGCATTGACCTGGAACGGGACACCTTCCGCGTGATCCGTCACGATCGTCACCCCATGGGCCGGTGGGTGGACCTGGTGGCGCCCAACGCGGTGCGCCCCGGGAAGGGCCGTGTCACCATCCCGGGGCCCATGCCCAAATACGGCGCGCAGACCGTCCGGATCCTGCGCGATCTTGGCTATGACCACGCCGAGGTGAAGGAGCTTCTGGCGGAAGGCGTGGCGGGGGAGAGCTGGTCGTCGAGTTATCTGCCGGAATGAGGAGATCCGGCTGTGCGCCGGTCCGGTATCCATTCGACGGAGAATCTGATAATTCGCCGAGAATTGGCCTGTAAGTGATTGATTGGTTTGGGCAGGTGGTATTCTAGTCCATGGGCATGTGTTACCATGGCCGTCCATTGATTGACACAATCCGTAGGGATAGCCCCCACTCGTGCTGCCCACCACGAGACTTCACCTCAGCGTCAGCCCCGAGACAGCGGCCCGCCTTCCCCGGCTCGGCCTGGTAACCCGCCACCGCGAAGGCAAGACACGGCGCACCCGGTTCCGGGGCACGCGCTATGACACGGCACGTCTCCTGCTGCGCAAGCAGGGGTTCGGCATGGAACTGCTTACCGTCGGCGATGGCAGGGTGGTCCAGCGGACCTTCACGTCACGGGGCGTGAAGGTGACGGACGCGTCGCCCGGCATGCCGGATGTCGGGACCCTGGCCGAGGAGGCGGATGATCCGCAGCTCAGACGGCGCATCGCGCGCTGGCGCCTGGTGCCGGTGTTTCACTATGTGGATTTCGCCGAGGTCGTCATCGGTCTTGCGATCGGGGATTCCAGGATCCGGATGCAGATCCGCCGGGGCATCCTCAGCCCGGCGCGATCCGGTCGCCGGAAGGTGCCGGTTGCTGAAGTCGTCCTGGCGCTTGAGTCGGGCAACCCGCTGGCACTTTTCGACATTGCCATTGCCATCAACGAATACCAGGGCGCGCGCATCGCCGCCAGGGAGATCCCAGAGACGGGATACCGGCTGCAAAGACCGGCGCTGGACAGGGGCATCACGAAGGGCGCCAGGCCGGAGTTGTCGGTGGACATGTCCGTGCTGGACGCGTTTCGCGCCGTGATGTCCGAAACCTTGGATCACCTGCTGTCAAACCAGGAACTGCTGCTGGCAAGCAACCCGGACGCCGTGCATCAGACACGCGTCGCACTGCGGAGAATCCGTGCTGCCCTGCGGGCATTCAAGGCCGTATTGCCCTATGACAAGCGGAAGGCCTTCAACGGCGAATTGCGCTGGTTCCAGCAACGCCTGGGCGCAGCCCGGGACTGGCAGGTATTCCGGGAGGAAACGATTCCGAAGGTTTCCGCGGTGCGGCAACTGCCCGAGCGGGGGCTTGAACGGTTGCGTAGCGTCGCCCTCGGCGAGCGGCGGCGGGCAACCCGCGAGGCCATTGACGTGGTTGGGTCGAGGCGATACACCAGGCTGCAGTTGCATATGCTGCGCTGGCTGAATGCACTGGAGACCGACACCGCGTCCGACGGGAGCGGGACCTCGTTGCTGGCGTTCGCATGCCGGGTTCTCGAGAGGGCCCGCCAGGACATGCTGCTGGACGAACGCCCCCTTTCTCGCATGACACCTGATGAACTGCACACCCTGCGCAAGCGCGGCAAGAAGGCCCGTTACGCCACCGAATTCTTCGCCCCGCTATGGGCGGAGTCCGATCACCGCCTCCTGCTGACCCAACTGCGGCTGATCCAGGAGAAACTGGGTGAGACCAATGATGCGGTCGTGGCGCGGCAGCTGCTTCTCACGCTTCATCCCGGCCGGCTGGCATCCCCGGTTGACCCGATCATCCAGGACTGGTCACGGGAAACCATTCGGCAGTGTCTCGGCGCCGCCCAGCCGCACTGGCGTCGGTTCCAGCGCTGTCCGGCCTTCTGGAAACTGGCGGAACCCCTGCCGGCGCCGCGCAGTTTGCCGTCTGCGGCGTAGGCCTGCGCTGTTCCATGCCGCGGCCAGGTCAGGCTGCTTGGGCAGGGACGGAAGGAATTCGTGTCTGACCATTATCCGCAGGCGGATGCCTGCAGGCGCCTGAGTTTCCCGCGAACTTGACCCATGTCAATCCGACCGGGTTCCGATCCGATATCTTTAACCACAGGCAGGTACCCGCCGGGAACCCGGCTTCATCGGTGGCCGGCAACCATGCGGGGACCGCGAACTGTCACGGCAACACCAGAAGGTGCCGGGCACCCAAACGGGATCATGAATGCACATACTGCTACAGGCCGGTCAGAGCATCCGGGTCACTTGCGGCGAGGCGGGTGAAGCAGGCTGATGAATGTCTATATTCAGGAATTGAGGTCGGACCATCGGCGCCTGTCGAGACTCCTCAGGTACATCCAGGAGAATCTGCCCGGGGAGCGGGCCCGATGGCAACCGGACCGCATTCGGGCGATGCGGCAGTGCATCGAATACATCTGCTCCTATTCGGTGGTCGTGCACCACGACAAGGAGGATGTGCTGTTCCGGAGGCTGGCCGCTCGGGATGAATCGGCAAGGGTGTACATCGACGTGCTGACCGCGGAGCACCGGTTGCTGACGCACAATGCCGAACATCTCCGCCGGACCGTCAGGCTGGTGGAGGACGGGAAGACGGCCTACGGCAGAGTGCTGGGGAAATCCGCAAGGGCATTCATCAGTGCCAAGCTTCGGCACATGCGGCTGGAAGAGGATACGGTCTTTCCCCTGCTCGAGAACAGGCTGACACTGGAGGACTGGAAGAGCGTGATTTCGGACATGCCGCCGGAGCGGGACCCCCTGTCCGTTGATGATCGCAGTGAGGCCTATGCGCCCTTGCGAAGCCTGGTGATGGCACCTGCCGAGAGGGTGGGGTGACGGCCACCGGACATCTGGACTGCGGCTGGCCTGTACCGCCCAGTGAGCGGCGGCCACTCCCGCCCTAGACTTCCTCCCGCCTGGACTGGCAGGCCAGGCAGCGTTTCGCGATGGGGTTGGCCAGCAGGCGGGCGCCCCCGATGGATTCCCCGCAATCCACGCAGATGCCGAACTCGCCATTTTCCAGCCGCGCAAGCGCGCCGTTGACCAGGGACAGTTCGTAGACAGCCCTGTCGGCCTGGGTGATCTCGATTCCGGATTCAACCACCTGGTTGGACTCGTCGCCCCGGTCCACGCCACCGCGCTCGATATGGCCTGTCCTGGCGACGGCGTCGCGGTGGCTGGTGGCACTGGCTTCCAGGGTCAGCCTCCTTGACAGCAGCTGATCACGGATTGCCGTGATATCCGCATCGGTCAGCTTCATTGCCCCTGGTCCGGACCGGCCGGTCAGTTTTCGCGGTCGCCGCTGGCCAGTCGCCGGAGACGGTCGCGGTCCAGCAGGCGAAACCGGCGGTGTTTTTTCTCGAGCAGCCCCATTTCGCAGAAATGGGCCAATTCACGGCACACGGTTTCCATGGCCAGTCCGAGAAAGAGGGCGATGTCCCCCCTGGACATGGGCAGCGAGAATTCGAAGGGGGAAAGGCCCCGCCCGGCGAGACGGTCGGAATATTCCATCAGGAACCAGGCCAGCCGGCGGTCCGCCGTGCGCTGGGACAGCATCATGATCAGGTCATTGTCCCGGTTCAGGGTCATTCCCAGGCGGCGGATCAGTTCCTGTCCGTCGAAATCGTGCCTGCCGTTCATCAGGCATTCAAAGGTAATCGGGGTCACGCTGGTAGTGTCCAGCGCCACCGCCATGGACGGGCTGATCCCGTCACCCAGCGCGTCCAGCCCGATGACATCACCGGGCACGTAGAATCCGATGATCTGTTGTTCGCCGGATTCGGTAATCCGGTGGAGCTTCATGGCGCCTACATTGATCAGAAAAATCCCCTTGAGCTCGTCACCCATCCTGTAGAGGGTGTCCCCTGCGTGTAGAATGACCGCATTATCCTGGGGCCTGGTACCGAATCGCATGCTGGGGGAATACTGTCCCCGGGTGCGCGGCCCCCTGATTGCGGGTTGTTCTATTGCAGCAAGGCTCATTCTGGTTGCCCGGATTGTTCGTTGGTTATACACCCTCTACTCTATTCCCTCGCGTCCGGATCATCCATGCGTACATGCTGAGGGGTCATTGGGTACAAATACCCATGCACGCGGCAAGGGGTCCCCGTCCGGACCGGCCTGGGGGGAGAACTGGAGGGAGGCCGGACAGGGGCTTCGACGGTGATAGAATGCGGCGATGCAGCCCGATGCGACCAGTGAATCCGGTGCCCACCTGGAACTGACCCCGTCCGGCTTCGCCGCGCTGATGGGCGCCGCTGCCGATGCGGTGGTGATCATCGACAGGCATGGCTCGATCCTGAATTTCAACCATGCGGCGGAACGCCTGTTCGGATACCGGACACAGGACGTGGTCGGTCGAAACGTAAGCCTGCTGATGACCGAACCGGACAGGAACAGCCATGACGGCTACCTGCGGCAGTACCTGAAAACCGGGCGCGCGAACATCATCGGTATCGGTCGCCGGGTCACGGCACGGCACGCCGACGGCAGGTGCATGCCGGTTGAGATCTCCGTGGGTGAATACAGCGATGCGGGCAGACTGTATTTCGTTGGCATTCTGCGTGATCTCAGCGAGCGCGAACGCTACGAGCGGGCGCTCAAGGAGAGCGAGGAGCGCCTGCGGGGGCGTGAGGAGGAACTCCAGGTCACCCTCAGAAGGGCGCCCATCGGCATCCTGTCAATCGATCCCGATGACCGGATACTCGATGCCAACCAGGCGGCCTGTGAACTGGTGGGATACGAGGAGGCGGAACTTCTGCGGATTCCCTACACGGCATTGCTGCATCCCGATGAGGTTGAAAACACGAAGCTGCATCGCATTCGACTCCTTGGGGGCGACAGGAAGACTTTCGTGGTGAACAGCAGGTATCTGCACCGGGACGGCTCCGTTGTCCACGTTGTTCTCCACTGCGCGATCATATACGGCGCCGACGGGGAACCCGAACGGTTCATCGCCCAGCTGGTGGACCGGACGGACCAGGTCAGGGCGGAGCAGGAGGCGAATGAAGCACGGGAGCGGCTTGCCCAGGTGGACAGGGTCAGCACCATGGGGGAGATGGCTTCCGGCATTGCCCATGAAATCAACCAGCCCCTGTCGGCGATCAGTTCCTATGTCCAGGCCTGCCGGCGCAGGCTGGACTCCGATCATCCCGACATCCCGAGACTTCGCGAACTGCTGGCCAAGGCGGACGAGCAATCGCTACGGGCGGGCAAGATCGTGGAACGGATACGGGCGCTGATCCGGTCCCAGGACCGGCTGCGGGACCGGGCCAGGCTGGATGACATTGTCTCGGATTCCCTGCGCCTGGCGAGGACGGACGCCAACAGCCGTGATCTGGACCTGAGTATTTCCCGAGGCGATCCCGGCCTCGAGGTGATCGTCGACAGTATCCAGGTGCAGCAGGTGATTCTCAACCTGATCAGGAATGCCATCGAAGCCACGGAAGCCAATCCGGGCCACGGACCAACGATCGGGGTGGGATACGCCGCGGAACCGGGCAGGGATGCCGCCCGGGTCTGGGTTCGGGACGATGGTCCGGGCGTACCTCCGGATATCCGGGAGACGCTGTTCGATCCCTTCGTGACCACGAAATCCGCCGGGACCGGCATGGGGCTGTCCATCAGCAGGTCAATCGTCATTGCCCATGGCGGCAAGCTCTGGTACGAGCCGGCGGAACCCGGCACGCGTTTTCTTTTCACCATTCCCCTGGCCGTTTCCAGCAACGGGGATGACTGAATTTACGCCAACGGTCCACATCGTGGACGACGACGATGCGGTGCGTGACTCGCTGCTGGAACTGCTGGAATCCATCGGCACGACTGCCGTAGGCCATGATTCCGCGGAGGCGTTCCTGGCGATGTACGACGCCGACATGTACGGCTGCCTGGTGCTGGATGTGCGCATGCCCGGAATGAGCGGCCTGGAGTTGCAGCAGAGGCTGCTCCAGATGGACGCACGCCTTCCCGTCATCTTCATTACCGGACACGGAGACATCCCCATGGCGGTGGAAGCCATGAAGCACGGCGCGGTGGAATTCATCCAGAAGCCGTTCCGCGATCAGGACCTGCTGGACTGCGTCCAGGGCGCGCTGAAGAAGGCCGCCAGGGAACAGCAGCGCCGCAGCCTCAGGGAGAAGGTGGACCGGGCCATGGAATCGCTGACCGCCCGGGAGCGGGAGATCCTGGGACATATCGCAGACGGGCAGACGAACAAGCGCGTGGCCCTGGAACTGGGGATCAGCCAGCGGACGGTGGAAAAGCACCGCGCCAGCATCCTGCGCAAGATGTCCGTGCGCTCGACGCCGGAACTCATCCGGCTGGTGGTGTCCGCGTCCGAGGAAGACTGATCAGTTGCCGGCCGACTCGGCCCGGTTCATCTCCATCCAGTACTGGAAGAGGTCGTCCGGCCACAGGGAAGAAAACCAGACGATGATGGCGAACAGTTCGTCATCGCTCAGTACATCCGTTCCCCATGCAGGCATGCTGCCTCCGATGTTCATGGTGCCCTGTCGAATCATGCGCGCGAGGACGTTCAGGGGGTGGTGCCACGTGTGGGCGGTCCCGTTCAGCGGGGGCGGCGGCAGCTTTCCCGAGGCATCCCGCTCCTGCCAGTCCGGTGTTATGCCTTCGGCGTTGGCGCCATGGCAGGCCGCACAATGGGAACGGAACAGGTCCCGGCCGGTGTCGAGCAGCGCCTGGTCGGTAATGCGCGCAGTGGCAAGGGCCGGGACCTGGGCGGACAGCAGCAGGCATATACCGGCCAGCAGCGACCGCCCGGCGCCGAACCGCCGGATGGCGGTTCCCCGGTTGCCGGCCGCGCTCACGGAGCCAGCCGAAACCACCAGACGATGGCGGCGATGAGCAGGATACCCAGAAGGTTGATCCATAACATGATTCAGGCGGACCGCGGGCGGTAAAGACGGAGCCTGCCGGCATTGCTGACTACCGTGAACGAGGACAATGCCATGGCCGCACCCGCGATCACCGGGCTGAGCAGAATCCCGAAGAGCGGATACAGTACCCCGGCCGCGATGGGAATGCCGGCGGTGTTGTAGACAAAGGCGCCGAACAGGTTCTGGCGGATATTGCGCAGCGTGGCCCTGCTGATGGCAGTTGCATCGGCAAGCCCGTGCAGGGAGCCGTGAATCAGGGTGATGTCGGCACTCTCGATGGCGATGTCGGTACCGGTGCCGATGGCGAAACCGACATCGGCGCGGGCAAGTGCGGGGGCATCGTTAATGCCGTCGCCGGTCATGCCCACCACTTCGCCGCGGTCCTGCAGCTCCCTGACCTTGGCCTCCTTGTCCTCGGGGAGCACCCCCGCGAAACAGTCATCGATGCCCACGGCAGCGGCCACGGCGCGGGCGGTCTGCATGTTGTCGCCGGTCATCATGATCACCCGGATGCCCGCATCCCCGAGGCGGCGGACCGCATCCGCGGAATCCTCCCGCAAGCGGTCGGCCACCGCGATGACCCCGAGCACGGCATCGCCGGCGGCAAGAAACACGGCAGTCTTGGCCTCTCCGGCGAGGGCGCGGCCGACATGCGCCAGTTCGCCGGTGCTCACACCCCTGTCCTCGAGGAGCCTGTCATTGCCGAACAGCAGCCGGGTCCCGTCCGCGGACACGCCTTCCAGGCCCTTGCCCGGGACCGCGTTGAAATCCCTGATTTCCGTCCCGCGGATGCCCCGGGAGGTGGCGTAATCGGCAATGGCCGCGGCCAGGGGATGTTCGGAGCCCTGCTCAAGGCCGGCCGCCAGCGCCAGCACCTGCTCCCCGGTCGCTCCCTCGGCGGCCACGACATCCGTGACCTCCGGCTTTCCCCGGGTGATCGTGCCGGTCTTGTCCAGGATCATGGTGCTGATCCTGGAGGCGGTCTGCAGCGCTTCCCCGTTGCGGATCAGGATGCCGTGCTCCGCCGCCTTGCCGACGCCCACCATGACCGACATCGGTGTTGCCAGGCCGAGCGCACAGGGGCAGGCGATGATGAGGACCGTGGTGGCGCTGACCATGGCGAGCGCCAGGGCGGGCACGGGCCCGAAATTCAACCAGGCAAGGGCGGCCAGAACGGCGATGATCATGACGACGGGTACGAACCAGGCGGAAATGCGGTCCGCCATGCGGCCGATGGGGGGCTTGGAGTTCTGCGCCCGTCTCACCGACTCGATGATTCGTGCCAGGGTGGTCTGCCGGCCGACGCGGGTGGCGCGGAGTATCAGTGTGCCAGTGCTGTTGATGGTTCCCGCGGCCAGCGGGTCCCCCGCCGCCTTTTCCGCCGGCATCGGTTCCCCGGTGAGCATGGATTCGTCCACCGCCCCGCGGCCCTCCCTGACCACGCCGTCCACGGGAATACGCTCTCCGGGCCGGATCCGGACCAGATCATCGGGGCGTACCTGGACGATGGGAATGTCGGTTTCAATGCCATCGCGGATGACCCTGGCAGTTCGAGGTTGCAGACCGACCAGGCGGCGGATGGCCTGGGATGTCCTGCCCCGGGCACGGGCCTCGAGCGCCAGTCCGAGGCAGACCAGCCCGATGATCATCGTGGTAGCCTCGAAGTAGACATGGCGGGCCGCGGCGGGAACCATGTCCGGCCCGAGGACCACCACCATGGAATACAGCCATGCAGTGCCGGTACCAAGCGCGATTAGCGTGTCCATGTTGGCGGAGCGGTGCCGGAACGCCTTCCATGCGCCCAGGTAGAAATGCCGGCCGGGGAACGCCATGACGCCCAGGGTCAGCAACCCGACCGCCAGCCAGCCCAACTGCTGGTTCCGGGAATGCACGCCCATGTCGCCGCCGAGAACCCCGTACAGCATCATCGGCACGCCCACGCCAAGACTCAGCCAGGCATGGCGCAGCAGGCGGCGGTAATGGGCCCGGTCCGACTGTTCCTTCTCGTCGAGCCCGGACGTGTCGTCGGCTGCGATGGACTCCGCATCGTAACCGGCATCACGGATGGCATGGACCAGGGCGTCTGCCCGTACGTCACCGGTCACGCTGACGATTCTCTGGGCGAAATTCATCTCCGCCGCCTCCACCCCCGGAACCTGACGCAGGGCGGACTCGATCTTGGTGACGCAGCTCGCGCATCCCGCGCCCATGACGTTCAGATACCGAACCTGTTCCCGCGCCACCGAAGACACCGGGTATTCGGTCTGCAGATTCACGGCACCACGGTCCATGGCCCTGTTTTCCAGGCCGCCTTGCGGCGGCGCAGCATTCGGCCAGTGATACCCGGGGCTTGCCGCATGATAAACCCCGCGGCCGGCACCGGGTCAGGAGGGGCTGAAATCTGCATGGGACAACGGGGTGCGATAACGGAAATGTCGAAAAACCAAGGATAACATCGACCCCATCAGGTTAACACGGCCCGTTTTCCGTTCCGGAAGTGCCGGCATGCCGGCGGAACGGTACGGCCGGGACGGGCACGGGTATCGACAGCGCCGGGATGACTATGGAATGATCCGCCCCCTTCCCCGGTGACATTCCCGCCCATGCGTTCCCGCAAAGCCCGTGCAATCATGGTCCAGGGCACCACTTCCAGTGCCGGCAAGAGCACCGTGGTCTCCGGGCTTTGCCGGCTGCTGCACCGGAACGGGCACCGGGTCGCGCCGTTCAAACCCCAGAACATGGCGCTCAACAGCGCAGTGACAGAGGATGGCGGCGAGATCGGCCGCTCCCAGGCGGTCCAGGCAATGGCCTGCGCCGTCGCGTGTCACAGCGACATGAATCCGATCCTGCTGAAGCCCCACAGCGACCAGGGCGCCCAGGTCATCGTGCAGGGCCGTCCCATCGGAAATTTTTCCGCCGGGGAGTACCATGGATACAAGGAACTGGCCATGCCACACGTGCTCGAGTCCTGGGAGCGTCTCTCGCGGCAGTACGATTTCATCGTCGTGGAGGGCGCCGGCAGCCCGGCGGAAGTCAACCTGAGGGAAAACGATGTCGCCAACATGGGATTCGCCCTGGAGGCGGACTGCCCCGTGGTGCTGGTGGCGGACATCGACCGCGGCGGGGTGTTCGCCCACCTGGTCGGCACGATGGCCTGTCTGGCACCGGCGGAGAGGGACCTCGTCAGGGGTTTCCTGATCAACCGGTTTCGGGGTGACCGCCGCCTGCTGGAGCCGGTCAATGACTGGCTTTGCGAACAAACCGGCAAGCCCGTCCTCGGCGTGCTGCCATGGCTGGGGGGGCTATACCTCCCGTCCGAGGATTCGGTGGAGGAGGCGTCGGAGACGGAAGCCGGGACCCAGGCATTGCGCATCAATGTGCCGAGGCTGCCTCGGATGAGCAACCATACGGATTTCGATCCGCTCCGGCTGCACCCGTTGGTTGATATCCGGTTCGTGGGGCCGGGCGATGCAATCCCGCCTGCGGACCTGGTCATCCTGCCGGGCAGCAAGAACACCGTGGCGGATCTCGACTGGCTCAAGGACAACGGCTGGGTGGACTACCTCCTGCGCCATCTGCGCTACGGGGGAAAACTCATGGGAATCTGTGGCGGGTTGCAGATGTTGGGCACCGCCATCCACGACCCTTCAGGCGTCGAGGGTCCGCCGGGGTCCGCGCCCGGGCTGGGTCTCCTTGCTCTGGAAACCACGCTCCGGACCGGGAAGCAGTTGCGGAACGTGACCGGGGCAATGCTGCCGGGCGGTGAGCGGATCAGCGGTTACGAAATCCACATGGGGGAAACCACGGGCCTGGATCGTTACGCGCCGCTGCTGGCGCTCGACGACGGCAGGCGGGATGGGGCGCTGTCCGATGACCGCCGGATTCTCTGTACCTACCTGCATGGCATTTTCGACACCCCGGAGGCACTCGAATCCCTGCTCAAGTGGGTGCGGCAGGATTGGGCCACACCTTGCGGTGGGGGCGTACGGCATCCGGATCCGCGGGTTCTCATGGAGCGGGAATTCGACCGCCTGGCGGACGCCATCGAGGCGGAGCTTCCGGCCGGACGGTGGCTGGAGCTGATGCACTGAGAATTCCGTGTGCCGAATCCGGACGGTTCGGCATACTGGCCTTGGCGGCGAGCATTCGGCGGATGATGCAGATGATCTGGTCATTGCGAACCGAGCTCCACCTGGACCTATATTGTGGTGTGCTGTGGAAAGACCCATCCCCAATTCCCATGGGTACAATCATGGGTCTCCAGATTTATGAAAGGGAGAGTTACGATCCTTTTAATGGCTTCTGGTGAAAGAACGCAATCGAATAATAACTTTCGGTGTTGAAGCGATCTGGAATGTCTGCGTGCCTCATCAGCGGGTTCGCCGGCGGTGGAACAATGCATCTGTCAGGTAAAGACCGGACACAGAAAACAGGAGTACAGTACGCTTGACGTAAGGCGTATTTTTGAATAGGCTTGAACAACAATAATTTGATATTGGAGGAGAAGATGATTCAGGGATTTGCGGACAGGAGAACAGAAAGATTCCATGAAGGAAGAAGCGTGCCTGCCTTCTCGAGATTCGAGCGCACTGCACGGCGAAAGTTGAATGAACTGGACGCAGCAACAACAATCAGGGATCTCAGCCGCCCGGGCAGCCGGCTGGAAGCCCTCAGAGGCAACCGCAAGGGCCAATGGAGCATACGAATCAACGACAGATGGAGGATCTGTTTCGAATGGCCCAAGGGTTCGAACGGACCCATCAATGTGGAAATCGTCGATTACCACTAATCACCAGTAAACATCATCAAGCGAGGAATAAACCATGAGAGAACCAATCCACCCGGGGGAAACCCTGCGTGAAGACTTGGAGGCGCTTGGCATGAGCGCGGCCGAACTGGCGCGGCAGATCCATGTTCCCGTGAACCGCATCACGGAAATACTCAATGGACGCCGTGCCATCACCGGAGACACGGCGCTTCGTCTGGGGCGCTTTTTCGATACGTCGGGCGAGTTCTGGCTCAATCTGCAGAAGCTATATGAACTGCGGCTGGCAGAGCAGAAGAGCGGTACGGAGATCGCATCGCTACCTACGTTGTCGGAAGCCGGGTTTCCCATGGCAGCAGGTTGAGCCGACTCATGGTTGATTGCGGCATCGACAAGCCAACTCGGGGATTTAATGTTCTGTCCTATGTTAGGGCTGATGTTTGGGCCTTGTTCCGGAGCGCAGAAGAAGCGCTTATCGCGGCATTCGCACCTGCCGGCGAATGGCGCCTTTCCGGGCCGCACTGCAATGTCTAGGCTGCCCGCCCTTCCTTAAGCAACCACGAAACCATCACGCCGAACACCAGTCCCCAGAAAGGCGCCCCGATGTTGAACAGCGTGATGCCGGAGACGGTGACCAGCAGCGCCACCAGGGCACCGGTGGTATGCCGGTCGGTAAACGCGGCCACGAATGCCCCTTCGAGCACCCGCATGACGGCAAGGCCGCCGAGGGCGGCGATGAAGGCTACGGGCAGTTTCAGGGCGAGCCAGGTCATGAAGGTGCCGAACGTGCCGAAGATGATGGCAAGGACGCAATAGGTGATGCCCCCGATGTACTGCCTGGGCGGTTCGCCGCTGGACGACAGGATCGCATTGGACGGCCCGGTCACGCACATGGAGACCGCCCCGATCATCGCCAGGACCAGAGAGCCCAGGCCGCAGGCTGTGGTCATGGCGTCCATCGGCGGCTTGTGGCCGGCATGGGACAGTACCGCGAATCCCTGGGCATTCTGGATCGCCAGGACCGTCACCGCCAGGGGCACCACCAGTTCGAACATGGCCTGCAGGGAAAATGCCGGCAGGAACACCAGCGGCCGGGTGATCAGTCCCGGCAGCGGCCCGGTGTCCCGCAGGGTGCCGGTCACCAGCACGACAGCCGTTCCGGCCAGCAGGGCCAACAGGATCGGCGGGGCCGCCCGCCCGAGCCGGGGGATGGCCGTGGCCACCACGAATACGGCTACCATGACTCCCGCCAGGAGCGGACTGTCCCCGAACGCGCCGACCAGTCCGAGACCGAAGTCGAGAAAAATCCCCGCGACCATGCCCATGACGATGGGTTTCGGCACCAGGGCCATCATCCGCCCGGACAGACCGGCGAGGCCGACTGCCAGGATCAGGACGCCGGTGGCAAGGTAGGCGCCGACGGCTTCCGCGAACGTCAACTGGTCGAGCGAGGTCAACAGGAGGATGGTGCCGGGAATGGTCCAGGCGAACACCAGGGGCTGGCGATAACGCAGCGTGAACCACAGGGAAACCGCTCCGGCGATGGTAAATCCCCCGAAAAGCCAGGAAGCCACGTGTGCATCGTCGAGTCCCGTGACTGCCGCCACGGAGAGGATGATGGCCACCGGTCCGGTGCAGGAGAACAGGAACGCGGCGATGCCGTTTGCGATATAGGTCACGGAAGCTTGGGTCGTGATGCCACGGTGGCCCGCGGTGAGGCCTGTTCGCCTGCGGCCGGGATTCCCGGCAACGGGTATTCCGGAAACGTGGTTCGGTACATTGTCGGCCGGGAAGAGGAACGGGAAAATGGAAAGGCTTCCATCGGCCGCAGTCTAGCGCATTGGATCGGGGTGGCAACAGTGCATGATCGGCCACCCGCATAGCCAGGTCCGTCCATGCTGCTTTCGCCGTTGGTGCTGTAGCTGACCCTGGTCGGGGCAATGGTGCCGATCCGTCCGGCCGCGTTCTGACGCGGGCCCCGTGGCCCGGAGGACACCGGAGGCATGCGGGTCGCCTAGGCCAGAAGCCTGTCTTCGTAGGGATAGGTGGACAGGATCTCGGTGCCGTCGTCGGTCACCAGCACCACCTGTTCCAGCTTGACGCCCTCGCCGCCCCGGTCCGAGCCGGTGAAACTCTCCACGCACAGGATCATCCACGGCTCGATCACGCCGTCGTACTGCCTGTCCCGATCCTCGGGATAGTACAGCTTGGGATACTCGTCCGACATGCCGACGCCATGGGCGAAGCAGGGATAGCGATGCGCGATGAATTCACCGCGCCGGGGAAAGATCCGCTCCGCGTACTCGCGCAGGCCGAGCCCCGGCTTCAGTTCGAAGGTATTGTGCTGCACCTCTTCCCAGGCATGGCGGTAGAGGTCGCGCTGCGCGGCGGTTGGCCGGCCATCTCCGCACAGCCAGGTCCTGGAGATGTCGGCACAGTAGCCGAAGGGGCCCACCATGTCCGTATCGAACGCCACCAGTTCACCTGCGTTGATCACGCGGCCACACGCTTCCTGCAGCCAGGGATTGGTGCGTGGGCCGGATGCCAGCATGCGCCCCTCGATCCAGTCGCCGTCATGCGCGATATTGGCCTGGTGGAGGATGCCCCAGAGCTGGTTTTCGGTCATGCCGGGCCGAAGGGCCCGTTGCATTTCCGCCATGCCGTGCTCCGCCACCGCGATGGAATAACGCATGCAGTCGATCTCGATGCGGGACTTGATGGCCCGTGCCTGTTCGATGACGACTTCACCGCTCACCAGGCGGAACCCGCGGCTTTTCAGCGCGCCGAAGACATCCGCCGGAAGGCTTTCCACTGCGACCCGGGCATGTCTGGCTCCCGCGCCGATCTCGCCGAGAAACCCTTCCACGTCCCGGGCGAATTGTTTCGCCGCCGCCTCGAGATCGAAACCGCTGTCGAAAGGATTCGGACCGACGCCGGGACGGTAGTCATCCACCAGTTCGTAATGACGGTTGTAGGCGCCGTGCAGGACCACGGGCCCGTCCGCGGGCACGAACAGGTAGGACATCGGGATGTGGGACTGGAACAGGGGATATTCGCGGTAGTCGACGGCATACCTGAGACTGATGGGCTGCAGGAGCACTGCCAGGGGGATGTCCATTTCCACCAGCTGCCTGCGCAGGCGGGAAAGCCGGTAGTAGCGCAGGGCGTCCAGGTCGATGGGCGGGGGCGTCAGCATATCGGGGACCTGGTCAGGGTTGCGGGATGTTAGTTCCACGGCGGACGCAAAAAAAGCGGCTGGTGGGGAACGGACAAATCCATGTCGCAAAATTCCGGCAATGCCGGAATCGGGGAAGAGGGATGCCGGGTCAGGCGCCGTGGGCCTTGACGGTGATGCCGCTTCGTTCGAGGGTGGACCGTATCTGCCCGGCCATCCTGACCGCAGCCGGGTTGTCGCCGTGCACACAGACGGACTCGGGTTTCACGCTGAAGACCGAGCCGTCGATGGCGGTGATCACCTGCTCCTCGAGCATTTTCAGCACGCGTTCCGCAGCCCGGCCCGCATCGTGGATCACCGCGCCGTCGAGATTCCGTGACACCAGGGTGCCGTCCGGATTGTACTCACGATCGGCAAACACCTCCCGGATCAGCGGGCCGGTGTCCTCCGCGGCCCTCTCCAGGCTGGTTGCGGCCTGGGCCAGCACCGGGATGTCCGGGGCCACCATGCGAAAGGCGGCCACGCAGGTCCGTGCCAGGGCCTCGTCCTCGCAGGCCATGTTGGAAAGTGCGCCATGGAGCTTGATGTGGGAAACCGGAACGCCCTCCGACCCCGCGACGCCCAGGAACGCGCCCACCTGGTAGACCAGGTCCGCCTGCAGGGCAGACGGGTCCGCCACCGGAAGACGCCTGCGGCCGAATCCGCGGAGGTCGTCGAACCCGGGGTGGGCGCCTGCCGCAACGCCCCTTGACCGGCACAGTCGTATCGTGGCGACCATTTCCGCCGGGCCACCGGCGTGGAAGCCGCAGGCGATGTTGGCGCTGGACACGATATCCAGCATGGCCTCGTCGTCGCCCATCTGCCACGGCCCGAAGGACTCGCCGAGGTCGGCATTGAGATCAATGGTGTGCTGTGTGTTCATTTCGGCTGGTGCCGGTTCCGGTGCATCTGCGGAGCGGGGCTTCGATCCGGCACTTAAGCTATCACAGCGGCCGGGGTTGATCCAGTGGCGGTTCGGTGCCCGGCGGATCAGGGGTCGTTGGCGGAGACCACGCCGCTGATCAGGTTCTGCGCCAACAGCTCGTCCATCTGCCCAATGGGCCGGATCCGCCCCGCCATTCCACCGAGTCCGTCCTGCCAGTCCCTGAGGGCGCCGACGGCCTCGTCCCTGGCGGCCAGGGCGAACCGGAACGGCGCCCCGGAGGGCAGCTGCGCCACGGCCGCCAGGTCGGCGGTGATCACCGTGGCGATGCGGGGATAGCCGCCGGTGGGCTGGTGTTCACGCATGAGAACGGTGGAGCATCCGTCTCCGGTCACCTGGATGTCGCCCGTCATGGCCGGGTCGGACAACCCGGTCAGGAGGGATTCGAAAGAGTCCGCGCCGGCCATGTCGAGTCGCATGGCCATCCGGTCCCTGCGGTGGGAGACGGTAAAGGTTTCCTTGAGGAGGCGGTCCCGGGTGTCGGCGCGGAAACGCCCGGACTGCGGTCCCCAGACCACGCGAATGGTTCTGCTGGCCAGGTAATCCGGGAGCGGCAGACTGGAGGGGGTCCGGTCCGCGCCGCCCGACATCCCGAGCGGAAGGCGGGTGCCGGACTGCAGGGTTCTTCCATCCAGGCCACCGATGCCGGCACGCACATGCGTCCCCCGGGCACCGATTTCCCTCGGGGTATCAAGGCCGCCGGCAACGTGGAGGTATCCGTAGGTCCCGCTGCCCTCCACGCCTGCGAGTGCCGGACCGATTTCCAGCAGCTGGCCGGGGAGAAAACTGAAACTCGCGCGCCACGGAAGGGGAATCCCGTCCAACCTCGCCTGCATGGCCGCCCCGGTGAGCGCACACCAGCGGGGTTCATGCAGCATCCGGAACCGGCCGCCGTACCCGGCCATCTCCAGTGCCGCCAACCCCGGAGGATTGCCGAGCAGCGCCTCCCCCTCGGCCATGGCCCAGGGGTCCATGGCCCCGCCGGCGGACAGGCCGTAACGCGCGTAGCCCGGCCGTCCGGCGTCCTGGATCGTGATGGCGGGGCCGGCGGTATCGATCAGCAGGACGGCGTTCATGGCAGCGACTCGGGCGCCACGATCGCCTCCCCGGCTTCCACTGCGGCGGACAGTTCCGCCATGCGGGCCGCATCGATCGGGGTGAAGCTGACCTCGTCTCCCGGAGCCAGGAAGAAAAACGGTGGACGGTCGCGGGAGAATGACAGGAACGGTGTGCGGCCGATGGTCTGCCACCCGGTGGGAATCGGGGTGGCGAACAGGACGGACTGGCGTACCGCCACGGAAATCGAGCCTGCCGGCACCAGGGGCTTGACATGGTCCAGCCTGGGGAGGTTCCATCGTTCGGGCAGCGTGCCGAGGTAGGCGCATCCCGGGGCGAATCCCAGCATCAGGACCCGCAGGGACTGTGAACTGTGTTCCTCGATCACCGCATCGATGTCGCACCCCATCGCTTCGGCTACGCCGGCGATGTCGGGTCCGGAATCCTCCCCGTAATGCACCGGCAACCGCCACAGCCTGCGACCGGGGATGGGGCCTTCGGCAAGCCAGTCGCGGCTGTCCAGAAGCGTCCGGATGCGGTCGTGCATCTCGGCTGCAGTTGCCCTGACCGGGTCATACTGGATCAGGACCCCGCGGATCGCGGGGGTGATCTCCAGCACCTCGGGCCATTGGCGCTCGATCAGTGATCGGTCGAAGGCATGCGCGGCGTGGTTGGTGGCCTTGTCCAGGGAGTCCCCGAACAGCACCAGAATGCCGCGGTCGCCTGCATCCTGGATCAGGGGAAACGCTTCACCGGACATGATGGGGTGGATTCAGTGGTCGTCACCGGCCTGCGCACCATGACCGGAACGGGGCGGGGACCCGGGGAACGTCCCCGTGCAGGGGCGCCCCGGATGGGGCACGCGCCGCCGTGGTCCGGCAATCCCGGGACAGGTGCGGATCCGGGCATGGTCGGTCACTGAACGTCGGCGCCCTCGGCTTCCAGGCGAATCCAGTCCACGATGGAACTGCCGTATGAAATCATCGCATGCTTGCGGTAGGCCGGGCGTTCACGCAGCCGCTCGTACCAGTCTTCCAGCCCCGGCAGGGCGGGCCGCTCGATGGGCAGGGTGAAATACCGGTGGATCAGGGCGCCCAGCGGGATGTCCCCGATGGTGAATTCGGACCCGCCCAGCCACGGATTGGCCGACAGCTGCTCCTCGGGAACCGCCAGCACGGAGCCGGAGACCCTGGCCGCCTGCTCGATGGCCCCGTGATCCTGTGCTTCCGGCGGGGTGCGGATGAGCCCCCAGAAAACCGGAATGAATGTGGGGTAGAACGTGGTCTTGGCCCAGTCCATCCACTGGTCCGCGACCGCCCTCTGGTAGGGGTCCCCGGGCCACAGGGCGCCGGCGCCGTATGTCTGGGCCAGGTAGCGCACGATGGTGTTCGATTCCCACAGAACCTTGCCGCCGTCATCCAGTGCGGGCACGAGACCGTTGGGATTCAGTGCCCGGAATGCGGGGTCGTCGTTGCCGCCGAAAGTGCCCCCGACATTGTGCCGCCGGTACTCGAGACCGAGCTCGCCTACGGTCCACATGACGCTCATGACATTGCTCGAATTGCGCCTGCCCCAGATTTCCACCATCGGGTCTCTCCCAAGGAAAAGACGCAATTGTACGCCGCACCGAAATTGCAGTGTGGGTGAAAATGGCAAAAAAGGAATCGCGGGAACGGAAAAGCCGGAATCAACCGACGTTGTTCAGCAGTATAATAAAAATACATTCTATTAAATTGGATAAATAGAAACAATTTTATTCAATTCCGAATTTGAACTGGGTAGAACAAAAATATATTCTACGGCGCCCGCTCAGCAACCATACCCAGAATGAATCTGCCGCAAACCCGGACGTTCACCGGCCGGACATTCATGCAATCCCCGCCCTTCCCGGAATTCGTGATCCGTGCGGAGGACCTGCATGCCGGCGTCGACGACCCGTCCGTCCGGGTCATCGACCTTCGTCCCGCGGCCCACGGGGGGGAAGGGTACATCCCCGGGTCGGTGCATCTCGACTATGCACGGTTGGTCCGGGGCCGCGGAACGCTGGAGGGCCTGATGCCGGAACCGGAAGAGATTGCCGAGGTGCTTTCCTCCCTGGGCATCGAACCCTGGCACCGGGTCGTGGCATACGACGACGAAACCGGCGTGGAGGCGGCCCGCTTCCTGTGGACGCTGGCGGTTGCGGGCCACGGGCACTACGCGCTCCTCGACGGGGGATTCGCGGCCTGGGAGGCTGCGGGGCTGCCGGTGGCGGCTTCCGCGATGACACCGCGGCGGTCGCGCTATCCGGTCGGGCAGTACAACGGGGCGATGGTGGACAAGGCGTACGTCCTTGAGGCGCTGGCACGACCGGAAGTGGCCATCGTGGATACCCGCAACGAGGCGGAATTCGCCGGACAGGACGTGCGCGCCAGGCGGGGCGGGCGGATTCCCGGCGCGGTCCACTTCGACTGGATGTCCGCCATCGATCTGTTCGGCAGCGGTGAACTGCTTCCGCGGGAAACCCTCATGACGAAACTGGCGGACATCGGGGTGTTTCCGGAAGGGGAGGTGATCCTGTACTGCCAGGCCAACCGCCGCTGCGCCCACACCTTCGTGGTGCTGAAATGGCTCGGTTTCGACAGGGTCCGGTCCTACGCGGGCTCCTGGTCGGAATGGGGCAACGCCGACGACACGCCCATCGAGCACTAGGCCGGCCCCCGGCCGCGAGGACCGGCTCGCCGTCCGGCTCTCCGGGGGCATGGCGCCGGTCGAGTGAAGGCATGGCCCTGGCCGCCGGCCCCGGCCGGAATACACGCGGGATTGTCTGTTATTCTCCACATCCCCTGATCCCCGGTATCCCGATTCAATGCCTGCACATCAGCGCCTGGGAGGCGTGATCACGCCGATCCTGACACCGTTCAATGACGATCTCGGCCTCGCCCCGGATCTGTACCTGGAGCATGCCCGCTGGCTGCTGGACCAGGGCATCCATTACCTGTCCCCGTTCGGTACCACGGGCGAGGCCCTCAGCATGGCGCATCGGGAACGTCTTGACGCAGTGGATGCGCTGATCGACGGCGGCATCGACCCGGCCAGGCTGATGCCGGGCACCGGCCTTTGCAACCTGCCGGAAACCCTGGAACTCACCCGGCACGCGGTGGAACGGGGCTGTGCCGCTGTCATGACCCTGCCGCCCTTCTTCTACAAGAACGCGGACGACGCAGGGCTCCATGCGTATTTCGACCGCCTGATCCATACCATCGACGATCCCGGCCTGAGGCTCTGTCTCTATCATATTCCCCCCATGGCCGGTATCGGGTTCTCCCCGGAACTGGCAGGCCGTCTCGCCGCGGAGTTCCCGGACGTGGTGGTTGCCTACAAGGACAGTTCCGGGGACTTCGAAAACACCCTGGCCGTCCTGCGGGCGGCGCCCACGCTGTCCGTCTTCCCCGGGGCGGAAACGTATCTCAGGGTTGGCATGGAGGCCGGCGGCGCCGGCTGCATCTCGGCCACCTGCAATGTCAACCCCGCCGCCATCCGCGAAGTGTACGATCTCATTGCCGGTGACGGGGACGGCGATCTTTCACGGGCCGACGGGGCCATGCGGCAATTGCGTAGCTGCATCGAGGGATATGCGCCCATCCCGGCGATGAAGGGACTTCTGGCTGAAGGACGCGGCGAGCCGCGCTGGCGCAATGTCCGGCCGCCGCTCATGGTTTCATCCGCGGACCAGACGGCCGGGTTGCTGGGCGCCCTTGGAGACACCCTGCGGCCTTTGTGAGAACGCGGCGGCGTCCCGCCGGGATGATTGTCAGAATCTTGTCCGGCGCAACGTGCCGATTCCGGTCAGAAGGATAACGCCCCCGGCAGTGTCCCGAACAGGCACCGGATCCGTGACGGCGAACCCGTTCCAGCTGCATCGCTGTTGACGGGACCGGTAACAACAGGTGAAGCCGGGACAATGGGGCTTCATCGTTTTGCCTGACCGTCCGCGGACCAGTGTTCGGTGTCGTTCAGAAATTCATCTGACCGCAATGCTCGAACAGGATACAAAAAATTCCAGAAAGGCTTTGTTTGGAGAGAATTTTCTTGTTTTGTTCCTGATGCGACATACTATGTCCTGATCCGGTAATGAATATCGGGAACCGTTTCAACACATGGAAAGCCTGCAGTTTCAAAGAGGGATAAGCATCGACATGAATCAATCATTTACGGATAGGTAATTGTTGTTTGCCCGTTGGGTATTTACCCTGATCTGCAGCGGGATGGTGGCGTCGGCCGCATCCGTCGGCCGATTTGCCATCAACCAGTAAATGATTAATAATGGAACCGCAAAAACACCGTACCTTTCCCGCATCGCCGTTGGCGAAACCCGGCGGCTGGATATGTGTATGACCCTGTATTGCAACTGATACTGCCGTAAGGCGGTACGTGTGCAGTTTCCAATTAACCAACCTAATGAACCAACTGCTCATCAAAGCGAAACACAATAGGAGTATCAACTGTTATGAAAGATAAAGTCACACCAAAATTCAAACCCGGGGAACCAGGGTATTCCGATCTTTCGGCCTACGACAAGGGCCTGGTCGAGAAGGCCGTCAGGGGCGGACACAGCCGCCGCGACGTGCTGAAGCTGATGGCGGTGACGGGTGTATCCCTGGCCACGGCGCAGAACCTGCTGGCCACGGGCGGCCGGGCCATGGCCATGACCCCGAAGAAAGGCGGTTTTATCCGGATGGCCTCGAACCTTCACGGACCGGACGACCAGCTCGACCCGCCGCTGTTCACCTCTACCATCGACTACACCCGTGGCCGGGCGACCTACAACAGCCTGGTGCAGCACAACGATGATCTGACCACCCGGGGTGACCTGGCGGAGACCGTCGAGCCGAACGCGGATGCGTCCGAGTGGACCCTCAAGCTGCGCAAGGGCGTGGAGTTCCATGACGGCACGCCGTTCACCGCGGACGACGTGATCTACAGCATGAACCGTCACATGGGCGACGACTCCACGTCCGTGATCAAGTCGGTGCTGGCATCAATCCAGGAGTGGAAGAAAGTGGGTTCCCACGAGGTCAAGTGTGTTCTGAACACGCCGAATGCTGACCTGCCGACGCTGCTCGGACTGTTCCAGACCAAGATTGTCAAGAACGGAACCACCGGTGACGGCATCGGCACCGGACCCTACAAGATGGATTCATTCGAGCCCGGCGTGAAGTCGGTGCATTCCCGGAACGAGAACTACTTCCGTGAGGGCGCGTGGCTGGACGGCATGGAGATCACCGCCATCACCGATCCGGTAGCCCGGGTCAATGCGCTGATTGCGGGCGATGTCCAGATGTCGACAGTGATCGATCCCAAGGCGTTCCGCCAGATCGAGTCTGCCGACGGGGTGACGTTGCTGTCCACGCCGGCGGCGCTGCAGGTCGGGATTTGCGTTCTCAAGAACGCGGCACCGGGCGAGAACGACGACTTCGTCAAGGGGATGCAGTACATCCAGGACCGTGAGCGCATCGTCAAGCGCATTCTCAAGGGCAAGGGGACGGTGGGCAACGACACCCCGATTTCGTCTGCCCACGGACCGGATCACTGCCACGAGCTGCCACAGCGTGAATTCGATCCGGACAAGGCCAAGCACCATTTCGAGAAGTCCGGCTTCAAGACCGCGGAGCTGTATGTTGCGCCGGTCATGGCCGGGATCGAGGATGTCTGCCTGCTGGCCCAGGCCAACTGCGCCAAGATCGGCTTCGACCTGAAGCTGAAGAAGGTGCCCACCGACGGCTACTGGGGCGCGGTCTGGATGCGGGAACCCCTGAACGTGGTGACCTGGAACATGCGTCCCACCGCCCAGTCCCAGATGGCGATCCAGTTCGGCCCCGGTGCGGCCTGGAACGACACCTACTGGAACAATGAGCGGATGGGAGAGCTGCTGCAGGCGGTGCTTTCGCAGACGGACCCCGTCAAGCGTCACGACATGATGTGCGAGATGCAGACGCTGATCCACGAAGGCAGCGGCATGGTGATCCCGGCATTCTCCAACATCAACGACGGCATCGCCGACAATGTCATGGGCATGCCGAAGGTCCCGCTGGGTCAGCTCGGCGCCTGTGAATGGCCGGAATTCGTCTGGCTCGCCTGATGCATCGGCCGTAGGTCTTCGCAAGGCAAATCGGGGAGGCCTGCATTGGATACAGTGCAGGCCTCTTTGTTTATTCATTCAGGACAGGAAAGCCTAAGCTTACGAGGAACAGAACAATGATGATGCAAATGGCTTTGCGCCGGGTCTGGATTGGCATAGCCACCATGTTCGTGGTCTCGGTGATCGTATTCATCATGACCAGCATACTGCCCGGCGATGTGGCGCAGATCGTGCTGGGCCAGAGTGCGACCCCGGAAACCCTGGCGGTACTGCGTAGGGAACTCGGGCTTGACCAGCCGGCCTACGTCCGCTACTTCATGTGGCTGGGCGACATGGCGACCGGCGACCTGGGCACTTCCAAGGCCGGCGGAGCGGCAATCGCCGATCTGATCGGCGGACGCTTCACGAATACCATGGTGCTTGCTGGACTGGTGGCCCTGATTTCCATCCCGATCTCCATTTTCCTCGGGCTTTGGGCCGCCATGCATCCCGGCACCTGGCTGGACCGCACGGTCACGTTCGGCACCCTGTCCACGATTTCCGTACCCGAGTTCTTCATCGCCACCCTGATGGTGCTGATTCTCGCGGTCAACCTGCACTGGCTGCCGTCCACGGCCATGTTGCGCGACAACATGACCTTTCTGGAATTCATGCGGGGCATGGCGATGCCCATCATCACCCTGGTGATTGTGGTGTCGGCACAGATGATCCGCATGACCCGGGCCGGCATCCTGAACGTGATGAGTTCCCCGTACATCGAAATGGCGATCCTCAAGGGGGTACCCAGGGGGAGAATCATCCTGCGCCACGCCTTTTTCAATGCCATCGGACCGATCATCAACGTCATCGCGCTGAACCTGGCCTACCTCGTCAGCGGCGTGGTGATCGTGGAAACCATTTTTGCCTATCCGGGCCTTGCCAAGCTGATGATCGACGGGGTCCAGACCCGGGATCTGCCCCTGGTTCAGGCCTGTGCCATGATCTTCTGTGGCACCTACGTGCTCCTGATACTGATTGCGGACATCGGATCCATCGTATCCAACCCGCGTCTTCGTCACCCGAAGTAAGGAGGAAACCGCAATGAGTGAATCAGAGAACCAAAACGGGAACCAGAACGAAGAAGTCGGGCAGGAAGTCATCGAGCAGCTCGACAAATTCGACGAACTGCCGGACGCGCCGCCCAAACGGAAGCTCAAGCTATCCTGGATCGGGAAGATTTCCACCGCGATCGTGGTCTTCTGGGTGGTCATCGCGGCCATCGGTCCCTTCATCGCACCATTCCACGAAATGGACATGGACGGAGACGACAGCTTCCTGGACGCCCACAGCAACGAATACGGCACGTTCTACCTCGGCACGGACTACCTCGGCCGCGATACGTTCTCCCGGATCATCTGGGGCGCGCGCATGACCATCGGCATTTCCCTGGCCTCCACAATACTGGCCTACCTGATCGGCATCACCCTCGGCATCGCCGCCGCGGTGAAGGGCGGCTGGGTGGACATGGGCATCAGTCGGGTCAACGATGCCATACTGGCCCTGCCATCGATCATGCTGGGCCTGATCGCCATCGCGGCGTTCGGGTCGTCGATCCCCATCCTGATCATTATCGCGGGGATCATCTACGCCTCCAGTGTGTTCCGCATCGCCCGGGCCCTTGGCCTGGACATCATGGTGCAGGACTACGTGGAGGCGGCCAAGGTCCGCGGCGAAGGACTGTGGTGGATCATCAAGTCCGAGGTACTGCCGAATGCTGCGATGCCGCTGGCGACGGACTTCGGCCTTCGCCTCGTGTTTGTGGTGCTGTTCATTTCCAGCCTGAGTTTCCTCGGCCTTGGCGTGCAGCCCCCCCAGGCGGACTGGGGCAGCATGGTCCGGGAAAACCTCGCCGGGCTGACATACAACTCCTGGGCGGCGGTGTGGCCCGCTTTCGCCATAGCCACGTTCACCATCGCGATCAACCTGATCGTGGATGACATTTCCGCCAAGTCCGGCGGCAGCCTGGCCAAGAAAATGGTGTAGTCCCATGAGCGATCAGCAACTGGAAAAACTAGTGGAGGTCAAGGACCTCCGGATCAGTGCCTACAACGACGAGAAGGAGGAGATCCAGATCGTCAAGGGGGTCACCTTCGACATCTACAAGGGCCAGGTCGTGGCCCTGATCGGCGAATCGGGTTCCGGCAAGACAACGATCTCCCTGGCTTCCCTGTCCTACACCAAGCCCGGGCTCGAGTTCACGGGCGGCGAGGTGTTGCTGAACGGCGAGGATGTCCTCACCGCTCCGCCGATCCGGCAACGCGAGATCCGGGGGGCCAACGTGGCCTACCTGGCGCAAAGTGCTGCGGCCACCTTCAATCCGGCCATTACCATCGGTGAACAGGTGACGGAATCCGCGGTTCTCCATGGCATTCTGACCCAGGAGGAAGCCACCAAGCGGGCGACGGAGCTGTACCACGCCCTGGAATTGCCGAATCCGGACCGGATCGGAATCCGTTATCCCCACCAGGTCTCGGGCGGCCAGCTGCAACGCCTGATGGCGGCCATGGCGCTGTGCGGGAAGCCGGACCTGATGGTGCTGGACGAACCGACCACCGCCCTCGACGTGACCACCCAGATCGAGGTGCTGAAAGCCTTCAAGAAGGTGATCCGGGAAGAGAATTCCGCCGCGATCTACGTCACCCACGATCTCGCCGTGGTCGCCCAGATTGCGGACCATATCGTGGTGCTGTACGGCGGCGAGATCATGGAGCAGGGCAGTGCCGACCAGATCATCAACAATCCCACCCACGCCTACACCAGGCGACTGATGGATGCGGTCCGGCCCAAGCCCGTCGCCGGGCTCGGCACCACCGTCGGCGAGGAACATGAACGGGAAGTGCCGGCGGTGGCCGTCGACAACATGACCGCCGGCTACGGCGGCATTGTCAATGGCGAACCGGCGATCACCATCCTGCGCGACGTTTCCGTGGACGTGAAGAACGCCCACGTCGTGGGCGTGATCGGCGAGTCCGGTTGCGGCAAGTCCACATTGGCCCGGGTGATGGCCGGCATCCTGCCCCAGGCCAGAGGTACGGTGAAGCTGGAAGACCAGGAACTGGAGGGCAGCCTCAACAACCGCAAGCTGGAGGAACTGCAGAAGATCCAGTTCGTGTTCCAGATGGCGGATACCGCCCTGAACCCGAAGCAGACCATCAGCCAGATCCTGGGCCGGCCGCTGGAGTTCTATCACGGCCTCAAGGGCAAGGAAAAACACGCCAAGGTGTCGGAGATCCTCCAGATGGTGGAATTGCCTCCGGAATTCGCCAGCCGCTATCCCATGGAACTGTCCGGCGGCCAGAAACAGCGGATCAACATGGCGCGGTCACTGGCCGCCAACCCGGAGGTGCTGCTCTGTGACGAGGTCACGTCCGCACTGGACAGCATCGTCGGCGCCAACGTGATCAAGCTGCTGACCGCGCTCAGGGACAAGACCGGGGTGTCGTTCGTGTTCATCAGCCATGACCTTTCCACCGTTGCCTCCTTCGCCGACGAGATCGTGGTGCTTTACGCCGGCCGCGTGGTGGAGCAGGGGCCCACAGATGAGGTCCTGGAGCCGCCGTTCCACCCGTACACCCGGCTGCTCATCAGTTCCGTGCCGGAACTTCGCATCGGCTGGCTGGAAGACACCATGCAGAAACGGGAAATGGCTGTCGGCATCGCCAAGGGCGTGGAAATCACGGCGGTTGGCTGCCCGTTCTACAACCGGTGCCCCATGGGGATCGAGGGAACCTGCGACCAGCAGAGTCCTCCCATCCGGGAACTGGAAGGAGGTCACCAGATCAGCTGCCACCTGACCATCGAAGATCTGACAGAGGCGGAAAAGCATACCCAGCAGATTCTCCATGGATACGAGAAGCTGGTGGATGCATCACTGAAACCCCATGGCTGACGGCCTGTAGCGGAGACGACAATGAGCAAACACGAAGCGCTGACCAGGATGGGGGTTCAGAACCCTGACGAAATCGCCCGTTACGAGCTGTATTCCGTGGACCACACGGACATACTCCGCATCATCTACGACCGGCAGAAGGGATCCTTTCTGCCGGTCACCCGGAAGTACCGGTTTCCGCAGCTGAAGAAATCCACCCTGGTGGACAGCGGAACCAGGGAAACCCGGGTTCTGTTCGAGAGTTCCGCGGAACTGCGTGCTGCGGTGGCGGAACTGGACGGCCTGATGAAACAGAGAAAGGCCACCTCGGTGGGAAAGGAGGCCCTGGTCAGCGAGGTGCGCCTCCTGGAAGAGGAGGTTGCGGCGCGGATCAACCACATCAAGTCCCTGCTCGACCAGTTGTAGGACGGGCCGGACTTCCCGGCCGCCCTCATCACGCACAGAGGCGCCCGGCGCGGCGCATGGGCCCGGCTTCAGGACGAGCCCTCGCCGGATTCCCAATCCTCCTTGGCATGCTGTTGCATGCATTCGAATGCCGCGCTCGATGGATGCATCGCCGTGGGCGTGACCGACAGCCGCGGCCCCTTCCTGAGCACCCGGCGCCGGGTCATGCGCCAGGTCCCGAACAGGCCGGTGAACAGGTGGGCGAAGCCCATGCACCAGAAGAACCAGGCGTTGCCGAACCAGTCCATCATGGCGGCCACGACCACGGGCCCGGCGACAGCACCCAGTCCGCCGACCAGCACCAGCGTGCCGCTGGCGGCAATCATCTGGCTGGGGTCCAGATGATCGTTGATGTAGGCGATGCACACCGAGTAGAGCGGCAGGGCGAGCCCGCAGAATCCGCCCACCGCCAGCAGCAGGATCAGGATGTCCCCCTGGGACAGCGGGATGCAGCCGATGGCGGACAATCCGGCCAGCACCGTGGTCACCGTCAGCACCTTGCGCCGGTCGAACCGGTCGGACAGCGCCCCGATCGGCCACTGCATCAGCACCGTGCCGATCACGGCCCCGGCCATGAACCAGGAGATTTCGCGGAGCGAAAGTCCGAGGCGCTGGGCATATACCGGGCCCAGGGCGAAGAACGTGGCGGTGACCAACCCCACCATGAACATGCCCAGCATGCCGAGGGGGGATATCCGGTAGAGTGCCAGCATCCGGATATTCACCGACTTCTCGTGGCCGGGCGATTCCGTGGCGGACAGCAGCAGGGGCACCACCGCGATGGAGATCAGGATGGATGTGAGCACGAACAGCGGAAAGCCCCGGGGATCCGCCAGGTTCAGCAGAAGCTGCCCGAGGCCCACGCCGACGTAGGTGACCACCATGTAGATGGACAGCAGCTTGCCCCGGGTCTGGTTTGTGGCGCGTTCATTGAGCCAGCTTTCCGCCACGACATAGAGCCCGGCGAAACAGAATCCGCTGACCAGCCTGAGGGCAATCCAGATCCAGACCTCGATGAACACGGCGTGTACGAGGATTGCGGCCGATGCCATGGCCGCAAGCGCGGCGAAGACCCGCACATGCCCCACCTGGACCATGATCCTGGGCGCAAGGATGGAGCCGGACAGGAAGCCGATGTAGAAGGAGGACATGATCAGCCCGGTGATCGTGGCGCTGAATCCCTCCTGGTCCGCGCGTACCGCCAGCAGCGTGGCCTGCAGGCCATCGCCCAGCATCAGGATTCCGAACCCGAGCAGCAGCGCCCAGGTGGACAGGAGGATGGGACCGAGACGCTGGGGGCTTGTTGCCTGATTCATCACGGGATTGTAGCTTCTGCGACAGGCCGAACCAATTTCCGTTTCGGTCCCTTATAGTCGGAAACCCCTTCGAACCCGTGACAGCCAGTCTCCCGATGACCGAGACCTCCCCTCCCGAATACCTGTTCTGGTCCGCCGCCCGGCTGGCCCGGACAATCCGCAGCGGGGAACTGACCTCACGGACGGTGACCGGGGCCTGCCTCGAACAGATTGCCCGGGTCAATCCGGTCATCAATGCAGCCGTCTTGGTGGTGGCCGACAGCGCGATGGAGGAGGCCGGGAAGTGCGACCGGGAGGCAGCCGGCGGCCGATTCCGCGGCCCGCTGCACGGAGTCCCCATCAGCATCAAGGACTCCATCGACACCGCGGGCATCGTGACCACCGGGGGTACCGAGGGCAGGCGCGGCTTCGTGCCGGAGCGGGACGCGCCGGTCGTACGCCGGCTCAGGGAGGCGGGCGCGGTGCTGCTGGCGAAAACCAACACCCCGGAACTGACCATGGGCGGGGAAACCGTCAACACCATCTACGGGCGCACCTGTAATCCCTACGACCCGGCACGCAGTCCCGGGGGCAGCAGCGGCGGGTCGGTGGCGCTGGTGGCCGCCGGCGGTTCCTACCTGGAACTCGGCTCCGACACCGGCGGCAGCATCCGCGAGCCGGCGCATTTCTGCGGCGTGGCGGGGATCAAGCCCACGTCGGGCTGTGTGCCGCGTACGGGCCATATCGTTCCCTGGGGCCTCGGTGCATTCGACTGCCTGACCCAGATCGGGCCTATCGCCCGTTACGTCGGAGACCTGTGGCCGGCGCTGTCATGCATCGCGGGACCGGATGACGTAGACCCGGGTGTGGTGCCGGCCGGATTGCGTGATCCCCGTGACGTGGACGTAGGAGACCTTCGAATCGCCTGGCATCTGGGCAATGGCATCGTGACGCCCGATGCGGACCTGTGCCGTGGGGTGCGTGATGCGGCGGCGGGGTTGTCGGACCGGGGGGCGGTGCTCCTGAAGGACTGCCCGGCGGTGCTGCCCGAACTGTCCCATCTCCTGGTCGAACTCCGCCGGTCCCTGCTGGGGGAAATCCTGCACGGGCTTCTGGAGGCATACGGGACCCGGACGCCCGGCCCCGGACTGAAGGCCCTGCTGTCCAGCGGGACCCTGTCCGGCGGCAGTTCCGTGGACAACCGCCTGCTGCAGCGTATCGACCGCGCCCGCGGCAGGGCGCTTCGTTTCATGCGGGACCATGACGCCATCCTGTGCGCCCCGTCCGTCTCGCCCGCGAGGCCCCACGGAGCGAACGCGGCAATGGACTATGAACACTGGAGCCCGGTGACCTTGTACAACCTGCTCGGATGGCCCTGCGGCGTGGTCAGGTCGGGCACAAGCGCAGCCGGGGATCTGCCCGTCGGCGTGCAGGTCGTCGCCCCTCCCTGGCGGGAGGATATCGTGCTTGCGGTCCTTGAGGAGATCGAACGGTCGGGAGGCGGGTACCGGCCTCCGGACATGGTGTCTGCCACGGCCCCGGAACCATCGTGAGCGGCCGGCCAAACTTCCTCGTCATCTGCACCGACCAGCAGCGGTCGGACAGCCTCGGCTGCGCGGGCAACCGGCAGGCGAGCACTGCGCATATCGACAGCATCGCCCGGAACGGGACCCTGTTCCGCCGGCACAGCACGCCGATGCAGATCTGCTCCCCCAGCAGGGCCACCATGCTTTCGGGCTTGTACCCGCGCCATCACGGCCTGGTGGTGAACGGCATGGCGCTGCCCGGGAAAGTACCGGTGGTGACGGACACGCTGGCCGCGGCGGGCTACCGGACCCATGCGGTGGGCAAGATGCACCTGGAGCCCCTGCTGGCCCCGCCGGAATACCGCATGCCGGATTCAAGGGCTTTCTGGAGCCTGCCTGAATCCGACGGCTGGAACGGCCCCCACTACGGGTACCAGACGCTGGACCTCCTCCTCGGCGAGTCGGATACCGCCCACCTTGCCGGGCACTATGCCAACTGGCTGCGCGAGAACCATCCGGGCTCCGTCCCGCTGCTGTTGCCCGCCAACGCCCCCGAACCGCCCCCGGCCGACCTGGACGAGATCTGGCGCTCGGCCATCCCCGCGGAGCACCACTACAACACCTGGATCACGGACCGGGCCATGTCGTTCATCGGGCAGGCCTCCGCCGCGTCCGCGCCTTTTTTCCTGTTCGTTTCCTATCCGGATCCGCACCACCCGTTTGATCCCCCGGCAGAGTATGCGGACCGGTTCGATCCTGCCGGAATGCCGGTTCCCCGGGTGTCGGCCGAGGAACGCGGCCGCCAGCTGCCCTATTTCAGAGAACTCTATCCCGAGGGGGCGGGTTTCAGGGAACTGTACTGGTCGGCACGGACGGACCTGGAGGGCGGTTCGATGATCACGACGGACCGGATCAGTGATGAATCCCTCGGGCGCGCCATTGCATACACCCATGCCACCATCCGGATGATCGATGACCAGGTGGGCCGCCTGCTGGAGACCCTTGACCGCGCCGGGCTTGCGGACAGCACGGTCATACTGTTCACTTCCGATCACGGCGAGCTGCTGGGGGACCACGGCCTGCTGCACAAGGGGCCGCCACCGTACCGGCAATTGACCGAGGTGGCCTGCCTGATGCAGGGCCCCGGAATTCCGGCGGGGGCTGTCGTGGACGCCATGACCAGCCACATCGACCTGGCGCCCACGATGCTTGATCTGGCGGGGGTGCAAGGTAAGTGCCATGACTTTGACGGAACCAGCATGACGCCGCTTCTCAGGGACGGGGCGTCTACTCTCAGGGAATTCGATTTCGGGGAATACCATCCCACGGTCCGCACGGACCTCTACAACCAGACCGTGAGAACCGCGGGCTGGCGCCTGACCCTGTACCCCGGACATCCAGAGTGGGGGGAGTTGTTCAACCTGGCGGATGATCCGGCGGAGCGGCTGAACCGGTACGGCGATCCCGGTACAGCCGCTGTTGCGGCGGAGCTCCGCGACGTCCTGGCGGAACGGTTTCCTCCCTGCCCCGGGGTGGACAACGAATGGATCTGCAAGTGGTAGCCGGACCGCACGTCCCGGCCTGGAACCCCGCCTCCCTGCTGCGGGGGTAACGGTGCTTTCCGGTTCTGTCAGTCGCCGCGTTCGGTTACCCGGGAATCTGCCTTTCGGGACTTTTTGACGGTGTTGCGGGCCGCAATCAATGCGGTCTCCGTTTCCTTCGCGGCATCGTCGGCGCTGTGCTGCGCACTTTCTTTCGCATTGCGATGCTCTGGAGACTCTCGGTCGAAGAACAGATGACCCTGCTCGGGCTGACTGCCCGATCGACTTTCTTCAGGTGGAAGAAGAACCCGGACACCATACTGCCTAAGGACACGCTGGAGCGCATTTCCTATATCCTGGGCGTCTACAGGGCGCTTCAGCTTCTGCTCCCCGACCAACAGGCAGCCGACGGATGGATGAGGCGTCCGAACGCGGTTCCGTTGTTCGGTGGTCGTTCCGCTCTTGACCGCATGCTGTCCGGCCAGGTGGCGGACCTCTACGTCGTACGGCAGTACCTGGATGCCCAGCAGGACGGCTGGGCATGAATTTACGGTTGCTCGCATCGAATGGAAGCCGTGCTGATATATCATCCCCGGCTGGCTTTCGGGCAGTGCTTACGGTGTCTTCCATGTTGCCAACGACTTCGAGCTGCCATTGCGGAGACGAAGTACCATCGCGAGCAGTTCATGAATGCCGCCGCCCAGGGGCACATGGAACTGGACATGCCTGTATCATCCATTGCGGTTTGGATCCAGCCTCACAAAAGCGCCATCCCATAGTGATCTAGCAAACCGAAAAAACTATTGCCAAGGTGGTCGCGGAGCGTACCGTGACGCTTTACAGTGAGCAACGACTGCGATCGATCGAACAGCGCCGCAAGCACTTGTTGCGGATCATGGCGTGACGGGTAGAGAATACCGTCCGCATTTTCTGGGTGTTCATAGAACGCCTGCGACCATGACTGCGATGTAGCATAGCTACCCGTAGCCAATCGCCCGTCGAGTCCCATCTTTACTAAGCCAGGACCGGCCAGATCAATGAGTTTTAGATTTCGCGACGCGCGAAACTCACAAACACAATATTGTTCAAGTCGAGCAGTGGTCACGTGCCTCTCCCTAGTACGACAAAACACTTCCACGAAGGAGCCGTTGAGTTCTTGTGCGAGATATAGAACTCCAAAGTTTTGCTCTTTTGAATCGAATCGATTTTCCCGGTTATTGCCAAAGTACATTGGCGCGTAGCCACAGAGATGGATGCGCATCCAGGGATGCGCCTTTGACACATGTTTGATTGCTAATTTCTGGTTACTAAACGCCTTGTCAGGCTGCCGAAGCCGCGGTGGACGACTCATGATGGTCGCTAAGTGGTGCCGTGATGGCCATATGTGCGGGCAGCACGCTTCACATCCTCAAGTTTTCCTTTGAGAAGCAAATCAATTGGCCGCTTACCTCCTAGTGCATAATCGTGACCCAGGAAGAAAATGACATTAGTCATCGGGTCCGCGTCGCCCAGGATCTCCATGATATCTTCGATGCCGGGCACCATCCCGGTGTCTTGAAACTGCCATGCCGGATAGACGTAACCACGCCCGCTTTCAACTCCCAATAGCTTGCCTGCTCTGCGACGTAACCCAACTGCTTGCCTGGTGATTCCAAGCAAAGTTCCAACACTTGACGGGCTTAGAACACCGCCATCTTGTTCGAGTAGTTTGTGACGAGCGATAGCACCGCGTATTCTGACTTTTTGCTCCGCAGATTCCTTAATTGGCGCTAATGCCAGAGTTTCCACTAATGTCCAAAAATCGTCGGGTGCCGATAGGGCTTTTGCTCGGTCTCGGTTTGGTAGCGAGCAAATCGCATCGTGAAAGTAGCGTTCGATCCGCGCCAAGAGGGCAGCCTCGGCTGGGCTTCTAGTCTCTTCAATTGCTGCTCTCCGCATTGTATGGATCTTGGGAAGTCGATAATCTCGACTAGACGATAGCACATATATATTTATATGGAAAGAACGGAAAGTTACTATACAGCGCTCCTGTAAAGTACGTCTATCCAGTAAAAGTGAGTAAAAGTGAGGCCGGAACGCATGTCCCGGCCTAGAACTCGGCCTCCCTGGCACGGACAATTGCTGAAACCACTTCGTTGTAGGGTGCATCGAGTCCCACCTCCGAAGCCACGCGGGGCACCATGCCGTTGATGGCGTCGATTTCTGACCGGCGGCGGGCGAGGTGGTCCAGCAGCATGGACGGGCGCGAATCGGGTATGTTGCTGCCGAAGGCGGATACGTGGTGGTCCACGTCGTCGAATTCCAGGCGGATGCCTTTTCTGCGCGCGACGGCATCCGCTTCCCGGGCGCAGCCCAGTGACACCGACCAGGATTCCCGGTCGGCCATCATTTCCCCGATGGTGCGGTTGAACACGGTGCACGGCGCACTGAATGCCACGTTGCAGATGAATTTTTCCCAGATGAGTTGATGGATGTCGCCGAAGGTCCTGACGTTGAAGCCGGCATCGCGCCAGACCTCCGCCACCCGCTCCAGCCGGTCGGTCAGTTTTCCGGACATCTCGCCGATGCGGATCAGCTGCATCCCGTTGTGGTGGACATGGCCCGGGCCTTTCACCGAAGCGCCGAAGCCGCCGGCCACGCCGAGCAGGATGCGGTCGCTTTCAATCGCGGACTGGATCCGTTCCCCCGCGCCAAGCCCGTTCTGGATGGTCAGGATCAGGCTTTCCGCGCCGACAATCCCTTCTGCCGCCCTGGCCGCGTCGGCAACCCCGGAAGCCTTGGTCGCGATGATCACGAGGTCGCAGGCACCGATGCCGTCGGTAGTGGTGTGGGCATCGACGGCTACCGTCCGGTCGCCGCTCGCGCCTTCCACCCTGATGCCATGATTCCGGATCGCGTCGATATGCTCCTGCCAGATATCAACCACATGGACCTCATTGCCGGCATCCGCCAGCAATCCGGCATAGACGGAGCCCATGGCGCCGGCGCCGATGACTGCAATTTTCATGTTGGACGATTCGGTTATTTCGGTTGTTCAGTAACCGGGCCTGCGGACAAGGGCGATCCCGTATCAGCCGAATCTATCGACATTTGCACCGCTGCGCCACAGGCCCGGACAGTCCATGGCGCCCGAAAGGCCCAGGCGGCGGATCAGTCCGCCAGGGGGGAGGGGCTGACGACCATGCCGTCGTCGTCGATGTAGACCCAGTTCCCTGGCCCGATGGTGACCCCTCCAATCGAGATGACGGTTTCCTCCGTGCCGTCTCCCTTCATGGCGGGCCGGCGCGGGCAGGTGCCCAGAGCGAGCACACCCAGGCTCATCGTGGCGATCCGTGCCGAGTCCCGTATACAGCCGTTCACCACGACGCCGGTCCAGCCGTTCGACACACCGAGGCCCGCCAGGCGGTCGCCCAGCAGGGCAAATCCGCGTTCTCCGCCGCCGTCCACCACCAGCACACGCTCCCTGCCGGGACGGGACAGCGCTTCTTTCACCCGGAGGAAATCCGACTGCACCCGGACCGTGGCGACCTCGCCGTGAAACCGGGTGACGCCGCCGAAATGCCGCAGGCCCGCATCGATGATCCGGACCCGGTCGCCGTACCGGTCGCAGAGGTCCGCGGTATCGAAACTCAAGCCGGTCCTCCCGGCGGCGGCACGCAGACGGCTTCGTAGGGGTAGCGTTCCCGTATGTGGCCGACATGCTGGAACACGTCCAGGACAACCTCGTAGGCTGCGGGCGTGATCGAGACGTGGGGGGTCCAGCAGCCGAGCTCCTGGTAGTCCCCGATACACTTGGCCAGGGCTGCCGGGTCTGTGTCCGGGAAGTAGTCCCTTTCCAGCATCGCCACTTCTCCGGCGGGGGCGGCGTTCAGGTACCGGCGTGCCCTGGCGTAGGCCCGGGTGAAAGCCGCCGCCGCATCGGTACCCAGCCATTCCCTGGAAGCCGCCAGGCTGGAGAACGCGCACGGGCCGATCCTGGGGCCCACCCGGGCCACGATGTGGCCGACCCCGTCCGCTTCCAGCTGGTGGGGAAACGGCCCCTGCTGCTGCACATACTGCCCCCGGCCTTCGCGAAACGCCGCATCAATCTCCGCCGCGCCTCCGGGGGTGATGGCGACGATCCTGTCGAAATCGATTCCCGCCCTGTGGCATCCGTACCGGAACATCGCATTGGGCTGTCCGCCCCGGAACATCACCACTTCCGCGCCCTCCAGCCTGTCCCAGGTGAAATCCGGATCAGGTTCCCTGGCGCTGATGAAGAACCCGTCCATTTCATTGACCTGTGCGAAATGCACCACGGACGGCGCCTCGCCTTTCAGCAGGGAATTGAACCCCTGGCTCGGCGCGGACTGGATCACATGGGCGCTGCCGTCGATGATGGCTTCGACGGCGGATTTGCCGGGCGGGGCCACGGACCACCGGTGTTCCAGCCCTTCCTCCTTCAGGAAACCGCCCGCCATGGTGACGATGAGCGGCGAATAGAACGCGGAAAAGAGCGTGAACTGGATGGAGACGTCGGGCATCGTCGGCCGGTGAGGGACAGTGCGGGCATGATACTGTGTATGCCGGATTCAGCCAATCTCTCGGTGGCCGGCTTCCTGTCCGGTGGTCCGGATGCGGCCGGGCAGGTAGCGGAAGCGCAAAATACTGTCGCGGAATCGTCAGGGAGGCGCTTGGTCTCCGGATCGGAGCTGCGCTCTAATCGCGTTACCATTTCCGGCGGGAGATCGTGATGTCAGCGGGCGTTGGATGCGCGGATACGATCCGGAGCAGTTACGCGAAGGACGGATTCTGTTTCCCCATTCCGGTATTGGGTCCCGGCGAACTGAAGCGTTACGGGTCCGACCTTCTGCGGGCATGGGAGCGCGGCCAGGCACTGAAGCTGGGGAACAAGGGACAGCTGAACTTTCCCCACGTGCTGTTCCCCTTTGCCTACGAGATCGTGCGGCACCCGGGAATCCTGGACGCCGTGGAAGCGGTCATCGGTCCGGACATCCTGGTCTGGGGCGGGACCTTCTTCTTCAAGCCGCCGCACAGCGGCGGTTTCGTCAGCTGGCACCAGGACCTGACCTACTGGGGCCTCGCCGAGACCGACGGCCTTGTCAGCGCGTGGCTGGCGCTGGAAGACGTGGACCGGGAGAACGGGTGCATGCAGTTCCTGCCGGGAACCCACGAAGGCGGCCTGCGTGTCCATTCGGATACCTGGACCGCGGACAATATCCTGACGCGCGGACAGAGTGTTGCCATCGACGAGGATGCCGGCGAGATCGTCCACGTGGAACTCCGCGCGGGAGAGATGTCCCTACACCATGGCCACCTGCTGCACGCATCCGGCCCCAACCATTCCGAGCGCTGGCGGTTGGGATTCAACATCAATTACATCACCCCGGGGAACCGGCAGACGGTGGCGCCCAGGGATTTCGCCATGCTGGTGAGGGGCGAGGACCGCTACGGGCACTTCGGTCATGTTGACCCCCCCGCCGGTGAACTCGACGAGGCCGCCCTTGGCTGGCACCGGCGGATCCTGGACGCGCAGAACGATGCGCTGTACAGCGAGGGTGCCGCGTAGCGGGCGCGGGGAACGGACCGCTACGTTGCCGGGGCGCGCTCGATCCGTGCGATCTTTTCCCGCAGGTTCAGTCGGTAGAAGTCCCTGAGCTCATCCGAAATTGCCCTTGGACCGGCGTTGAAGGGGCGCAGGAAGCGGACCTCCAGGTGATGGCAGTACCGGGCCGCGTAACGGTTGGCCGTCTCGTAACGGTTCCGCTCGCTGTCATCCAGGGTCTCGTCGAACCTCACCTGCTGAAACAGCCTGTGGTGCAGCGCGGGAGGCACCGCCTCCAGCCCTTGCCGACCAAGCAGGTTGATGCTGGATACGAACTTGTCCACTTCGGCCTGCAGTTCCAGTTCAAGGCGGCTGGTGGACCGTGATTCCCGGGCACGCCAGACCAGGTGGACGAAATGGCTCACCCCCTCCAGCGCGGTGCAGAAATCGGCCAGGTTTCCGTCGTGCAGGCTGTGTTCCGGGTCGTCCGCAACCAGCCTGCCCACCAGGTCCGCGTCGAGGAACAGCGACACGCCGAGCCCGTCATCCTGTTCCCGGACCAGCAGCAGTTCGTCCGCATCCCGCGCATGTTCCCGCCCTTCCAGGGCCCGGGCAAGGTGGCGGTCGGTGATCAGGAAGTCATCCACGTCCTGACAGGTGTCGATATCATAGATCCGTTCCAGCCGGTCCTGGAGGGGGCGCAGTTTGAGCACGGTCTCAGTGCTTCAGCCCGACCGTGGAACCGGTGACGGGGATGATGCCGAGTCTCTGCAATTGTCCCCGGGCACGCTTGCTGCCGGTCCGTTGCCAGATCTCGTAGAGACGCATGACGTCCTGGTCGTTTCGCAGGCCGGTCTGGTTGCCGACCTCGTTCAGCACATCGACGAACCGGGCAAACTTGGTGCCGAGTTCGCCGAAGACCTCGCTGAATGCCTGCCAGCGGGCCAGTTGACGGCTGGTGCTGGAAAGGCAGCCGTACGCAAGGCCCCCCATGTTGATGTAGTAATCCACGTCGACCACTTTCCGGTTCAGGCTGTCGGAGAAAATCCCCGAGATGAACAGGGCGACATCCCCCAGGCGCTTGAGTGCGTGGTTGCGCATTTCGATGCTGGGCGCTTCCATGGCTTCGCCGTAGAGCAGCGCCAGGGGCTGTATCGTCGGGCCGTCCGGTGAGGTCTCGAACAGGGCCTCGCTGCTGGCAAAGGTGCTCAGGAGATTGATCAGGTAGCAGACGGATTCCTCACTGGCGTCAAGATGCTGGTTCTCCACTGCCTCGTTCACCAGCCCCTGGAAAAAATCCGCGACACTGGCCTCAACGACCAGCTGGCTGCCGGCGTGTGTGCCCATGGGATCCTCCTTTTATTGTTGGTTACCCTGAATATAGAACCCCCGGCGGCATTTGTTAAATCAGCACTCCTGCCAATTGGCTGCCAAATCACGCCCCCCGCCGGTCCGCCATCGGGCTCCCCGGGAAGGTTGTCATGCCCGCGGGGAAAACTGATAATGCCGAGCACCATCAACCGTTGATGTTGCCCGGATATGGAAAACACAGGTGTAGTCATCTCGGGCGGGGGCATCGGCGGATTGTCGGCGGCACTCTCCCTGGCAAGAAACGGGATTGCCTCCACCGTGCTCGAGCAGTCGGCGAAGCTGGGCGAGATCGGCGCTGGGATCCAGATCGGCCCGAACGCGTTCCACTGCTTCGACTATCTGGGTGTCGGCGACGAGGCGCGGCAGGTGGCGGTCTACATCGACCAGTTGCGGTTCATGAATGCGGCGGACGGCAACGAGATCTGCCATATCCCCCTTGACGACCAGTTCCGGAACCGGTTCCGGAACCCCTACGCGGTGGTTCACCGCGCCGACCTCCACGGGGTGCTGCTGGAGGCCTGCCGCTCCAACGATCGGGTAACCCTCCGGACCAGCAGCCGGGTGACGGGCTATGACCAGGATGGTGGCCTGGTCCATGCGCGGCTTGAGGACGGCGGTGCCGTGGCGGGCGTGGCGCTGATTGGTGCGGACGGGCTGCATTCGCCGGTCCGGGCGCAATTGGTGGGCGATGGGGCGCCCCGTGTCTCGGGCCATGCGACCTACCGCTCCGTGATTCCGGCGGACCGGATGCCCGATGACCTGAAATGGAATGCCGCCACGCTCTGGGCCGGCCCCCGGTGCCACATTGTGCATTATCCGCTGAAGGGCGGCGAAGTCTTCAACCTGGTGGTGACCTACCACCGGAACATGCGGGAGGCCGTGGCCGGCAAACCGGTGGATCCGGAAGAGGTCAGCGTGGGTTTCGAGCAGATCCATCCGCGGGCGCGGCAGGTGATCGAGCACGGCGAGAACTGGAAGCTATGGGTGCTTTGTGACCGCGACCCCATCGTGAACTGGGTCGCCGGCCGGGTGACGCTGCTCGGGGACGCGGCGCATCCCATGCTGCAGTACTTCGCGCAGGGCGCCTGCATGGCCATGGAGGACGGGGTGTGCCTGGGTCACATGATGCGGGTTCACGAGGCGCCGGAAGACGCGCTCAATGCCTATTGCAGCCAGCGCATGGTGCGCACAGCCCGGGTCCAGCTGGGCGCCCGCATCATCGGCGACTACATTTACCATCCCTCCGGCGCGGCGGCCAGGGTCAGGGACCACGTCATGGGAAGCAAGACGCCCGAACAGTGGTACGACGATCTTGAGTGGCTGTACGGCGGCAACGGGCTGGAAGCCGGGTAGCCGGCCACCCAACCACCCAACAAAGAGAGGAAACCATCATGCCAGTCAGCGATGGTGCAAACAAGTGGAGCAGCTAAGATTCAATAAGGCATCGAATGAAACAGCCTCTCCACGGGCAAAAGGCACTTCCAGCTTACTTATGAGCCGCGAAAGGGACTGAAGCTAAGAAGCCCAGCCTTGTTTGATTCGGTTGCCCAAGCGTCGGCATCTTCCGGTGCTGCCCTGAGTTTCGCCTCCGGCCACTCCTTTGCCAATTTGCGATTTAGCTCAGCAAAGTTTTCCTGACCTTCGGGAAGGTTGTAATCGGCAAAAATGGCATCGACCGGGCACATCATCGCACACAGCGCACAATTTGCGCACTCGTCAGGGTCAATCACCACAAAATTCTCCCCTTCGCGGAAAGCCTTTTGAGGGCAAACCTCGACGCATTCTGTGTACTTACATTTGATGCAAGATTCTGTCACAACGTGTGCCACGGTCAATGCTCCTGTGCTTGGTTAGGTACCAAAACCGGCGGTGTTCGCGAAAATGTTCGGCTTCCGGTAAACTGCCAACAGGATGCAGCCTTCATCCGACTTGGTTTCATGCATCGAACCCGGGCGACGGTAGACAAATTCACCTGCGCGGCAGATACCGTCATGATCGTAGAAGGAACCTTCTAGTACCCAGCTTTGCTCGATCTCGGGATGTTTGTGAAATGGAAGTACGGCACCCGGCTCCCATTTGAGCAGCACCGTCATCGATCCTTCTTCGTCATCCCGGAACAAGACCTTGGTTTGAATTCTTGGGAATTGAGACGGCGTCCACTCCATATCATCCGGTTTGATGTACACCGATCCCCCTTTGGTAGGTTCAAGTTTGCCTTTCAGGCGCTCCTGGAAGTGGTTTTGCTTGGGTTCTGCTGTCATAGTTTATTCTCCAATTGAGTTGAGTTAAGAGTTAATTACTTTTCTGGCAAAGGGTGTTGATTGACCAGATGCCCGACATAGTCACTGATTTGGTTAACTCGGCTCAGAATCATCAGACGAGATGACCACCAAAGCCTTAGCATCATCATTCACTGCCCGGCCTCTGTGTGGAAGCGATGCGTCAAATATGATGCTGTCTCCGGCTCTGAGAACCCACTCTTCGTCCCCAACGCGAAACTCGAGCTGACCACTCAGTACAAAGACGAACTCTTGGCCTTCGTGTTCAAAGAAGACATCTTCTCCAAGTTCGGTTGGGAACGTGAAGACAAACGGATCCATTCGCTTGGTTGGAAACCGTCCCCCGAGACTCTGATAGTCGTATCCGAATGTCGTCCCACCGCGAACCACTGATCGCCTTTGTGTCGCCCGGACAACGGCGGCCTGAGGATCGGCTTCAGCGTCTGAAGAATCGTCCTGGAATATCTGTGAGAGTTCGATTCCAAGTGCCGCGGATATCCGTGCTAAGGAACCTATGGGCGGTACATTCTTCGCGTTCTCAATTTTCGACAGATAACTCTTGGTGAAGCCCGTTTTGTCCGCGAGTTCATCCAACGACAACCTTCGTTCAGATCTAAGCTGCTTCAAGCGTCCGCTGATGTGTGTGCTAATTTTGTCCATATCAAATTACTACCGTGCTCATGCGCTGTTCGTTTGCTTGCAACGCAGCAGTATATTCGATGATTCGAGCGGTTTCGCTTGCTATCTGCTCACCTAACGTCCTTGCGATAAGGTGCAGCGTAACATCAATTCCAAGGGACACTCCGCCTCCAGTAATGACAGATCCGGCATCGACTAACCGAGCGATCTTGACATCAATAGCGGGATAGCCGCTTGCGAGAAGCTCCAAAGGAGAGTGTTCGGTGCCGGTGACCTCTTTCTTCGTTGTCGCGGGTAATCCATCAAGCAGGCCCGCGGCTGCCAATATGAGACCTCCGGTGCAAACCGCGGAAACGATCTTGTTTGTTGCGGACCGTTGCAGGAACTCGAGAGTGCGAGTGTTCTTTACCTGCGCCTCCCAACCGGGACCGCCATTGACAATTATGGCATCAAACTCGGGGCAGTCGTCGAATCCATATTGCGCGCCAACCATCAAATCATTGGTAAGCCGAACGGCGCCAGACAGCTCTGAAACGGTAAACAACTCGATGTGCGGAGCGACGCGTTTCGCCATCGACAAGACGCCAAAGGTCGCGCCGATATCGATTGGCTCAACGTCATCATAGATGAACACGGCGAAGCGAACGATTTTGTCAGCCATTTTCAGTGCACGCCCTGATTTGTCCGGTGGAGTCCGAGTAGTCGCATTATGACAAATATTTCCTATTAGTCAACATATGGATTCAAAGTTTCCCATTTTAATCGATTATCGTGAAAACGGAGACATTCCGGAGATTATTACATAACATGCTGTTTTTAATATCATATTTTGTGTATTTCATGCCATTTGTCCGTGAAGCGTTTTCTTGAATTGAAAATTTATGGTAACTACTCACCCCTTATTTGCCCCATATCCCATCTGTAGGTTGACAGTATAGAATATTTTCCCTATCGTTCGGGTTTCGGACCACGAGACGAACCCGCACACAGATGGGGAACCGCTATTTCGGCTCCAAGGGAGCTTCGGGGCTGTGCCAGCCTCTGATCGCCCTGATGCCGCCGCACTCGGTGTATATCGAAACCCACCTTGGCGGTGGGGCGATCATGAAGCGCAAGCCGGGGGCCCTGCGGAACATCGGCATAGACTGCAACGCCAGGGCGCTGGAAGGATTCCAGTGCGACTATCCGGTGGAACTGGTGCATGGCTGCTGTCACCGGTATCTCCGGACGTTTCCGTTTGACGGCACGGAACTGGTCTACTGCGACCCGCCGTATCTGCAAAGTACGCGCAAGTCGGGCCGCCGCTACCGGCACGACTACAGGAACAGCGACCACGAGGGCTTGCTGGCGCTGATCCGCGGCCTTCCCTGCTCGGTGATGATCTCGGGGTATCCTTCGCGGATGTACGACGACTGGCTGGGGGATTGGGGCAGCGTGTCGCTTCAGGTGATGAACCAGGCGGGTGTGGTGACGGAGAAGGTGTGGTTCAACTTCACGCCGGACCGGGTTCACTGGCCGCGTTATGCGGGCCGGAACTTCACCCATCGCCAGGCGGTGAAGCGCAAGGCCCAGAGTTGGGGCCGGCGCTACCGGGGGATGCCGCATGGGGAACGCCTGGCGGTGCTGTCGGCGATGATGGCGGTGGAGGCGGAGGAGGCCGTGGAGGCGAGGGAGGAGTGAATCCATGGGGACGGTGAACCGGGTTGCGCTGCGCGAGGAGTTCGATGCGCACCGGGAGAGTTTCCGGTCACTGTGCAGGGAGGGCAAGGTCAGCGCGGAATGCGAGGTGCTGTTCAACGCCCTGTTGATGCTGATGGAGTTGATGATGGCGGTGTTCATGGAAAAGACCACCCGCAAGACGCCGGTGAACGCGAGCCTGCCGCCGTCCCGTGAGGGGAAGGATGAGACCGCGGCACGCCCCGGGAGCCGTGGCAGGGGACCGGAGCAGCCGCACTGGGAAACGGGCCATACCCGTCTGGTGAGTGAAACCGGGGTATCCCCGGTGACGGAATGTTCGGCCTGCGGCAGGAACCTGGTGCGGGTACGGTGCGAGGGCCATGAGCGTCGCACCCTGGTGGACATCGTGTTCGAGACCCGGGAATACCACGTGGATGCCGAGATCAAGACCTGTCCGCGCTGCCATGCCGAGAACCGGGGCGCCTTTCCGGACGGCCTGCCGGGTCCGCTGCAGTACGGACACGGCATCATCGCGTTCGCCGCCCACCTGATGGTGGCGCAGATGGTGCCGCTGAAGCGTGTGGTCCAGACCATGAAGGCGATGACGGGACGGGCCATTGCCGAGGCGACCCTGCTGGCCTGGCTGCTGCGCCTGCACGATGCCCTGGCGGACTGGGAGGCTGCCGCCGTCGAGTGCCTGCTGGCCGCGCCGGCGCTGCATGTGGACGAGACCTCGATCCGCATCGACCGCAAGAACCACTGGCTGCACGACTGCAGCGCCGGAGACCTCACCCTGAAGTTCTGCCACCCCAAGCGGGGCGGCGAGGCGATCCGGGACATCGGCATCATCCCCCGGTACGGCGGCGTCCTGGTCCATGACCGCTGGGCCAGCTATCTTGCCTGTGACCACTGCGACCACGCCCTGTGCGGCGGCCACCTCCTGCGGGATCTGCAGTTCCTCATCGACGCCCATGATCCGGCCTGGGCGAGGCGGATGAAGAAACTGCTCCGGGACGCCGCCCGCAAGGTCAGGGAAAGCCCGGACAAGGTGCTGTCCGCAAAAGAATGCGCCGCCCTGCAAAAGCGCTACCGGACCATCCTGACCCAGGGGAAGAAGGAACTCCCGGCAACCCCTGTGCGCACCGGCGGGAAAAAGCGCGGGCGCATCGCGAAATCCGACGCGGAGAACCTGTGGGAGGCCATGGGAAAGCATGAAACCGAAGTCCTGCGGTTCGCCAGGGACCCCGCGGTCAGCTTCACCAACAACCTGTCCGAAAGGAACCTCCGGATGGCCAAGGTCAAGCAGAAAGTGTCCGGCTGTTTCCGTACATACAAATACGCCGTCGCATGGTGCCGGGTCTCAAGCTATCTGCTGTCCATGTCCTATCAGGGTTACAATCCTCTTGCCGCCATCGAGATCGCTCTCAAGGGAAAGGCCGCCCACATGCTCAAGACACCTGAATGACCTTCAGGTGCTCCACAGGGGGCTAGTAGTTACAAAACTGCACCTCGACCTCTCTGTGAGTCTGCACTGATACTGCCGCCATAAGCACGGACAAGCTGTTCTACGACAGCCAGACCCATGCCAATGCCCCCAGGTTTGTTGGTGACGCCGGGAAGGAACACCCTGCGCAATTCTTTCTCCTCGATACCGCGGCCAGTGTCAGTCACATGTACAGTCAGCCGCTTTCGGTCGTCGCCTGTAGTTGTTTTAAAACTGAGTGTCCGTTTACCGTTTACATCGCCCATCCAGTAGAGGGCATTGTTGGCCAGGTTTAGAATGATGGTGTCAAGTTCACCGGGGTCTACCGCGACAGGAGTATGCGATGTGGGCACATTGCACTGGACCTGCCTGTGCCTAATTTCCCCCTTCAGGAGGGTTAGGCATTCTTGGATTCGATCCTCAAGGATTGAATGGCGCTTGGCCCGACGGAAGTTGCGGCTGGCGAGAGGTGAAAAGGTATCTGCGAGACTCTCAAGTGCATCGGTTGCCTGTTCGGCAATACGAATCTCCTCCTCAAGGACGGAATCCCCAGAATTTCCGAATGCTTCCTTCACGAAATCAATGAAGCCCCCGAAGGCGGTGGTTCGAGTGCGGATCTCGTGGACCAGCATATGTGCAATGGTGCCGACAGTCGCCATTCGGCTGTAGTGGTCAAACCGTCTCTCTAGCGATTGTCGTGTGGTATCGAGTTTCCGGCTGAATTCCTTGATTCGCTGCATGGCCTCCAAGGCTGAAGCGCCGTCCTCCGCCAAGGCCGAGATCTCCTCCATGATATCGGCTGCCGAGATATCTTCGAAAAGATCGGACATGGGTTGTTCGGGCAGGTCGTGGGCTCGGTCTGCGTTTCTTTCGGATTCAAGAAGAAAAATCACAGCCTTCAAAATTTCCTCGAACTCGGCGACCTCCACGCTTGAGGCAAGCCTCTCGCGGTCGCTTGTATCCTCTATTTTCGAGTTGTGGTCTGCGGATATGGAGACGTAACCGACAAGTTGGTTCGTGCTGAGACGCTTTCCGACCCTGCTGATACGACGCAGATCGAGGCCGAGCCAATCACGGGCATTGTCGGACTTTGGCAGTACCAGCACATTGTCACGGTACACGGATATCCCCTTATGGGCACGTATCGCCTTACGTACATCGCTCTTCTGGATGCTAAAGTGTTCGGCGAGTTGTGCGGTATCTTCACGAGCGATGTCCCAGGCACGGATCTCGAACGAAAAGGGTCCGCAGTCTGCCTGTTCCACTGGAAATTCAAAGGTGGAGTGATCCGAAATTCCATCCAAAACCTGCCCCCAAGAGATGTCCAAGCCTTTTTCCCGCTGCTCGCCCTTCCCAATCGGGTTGAACCTGTAGAGGCCGCTTATATTGCCTGCACTATCGACTTCCCCTTGAATACTGTATTTAGGGGTTGACAGGAATTCAGGCGCCGTGATCTCAACGACCTCATCTGGTGTATCACTGACGCCGGACAGGAATATCCTGAAATCTGGAACACTAGCGAATGGAGAAATCAGGCGGGCGAGGTTTTGCTCAAGATCAGATACACGACCAAAATCCCATTTTTCCCGCAAGCCATAGATCCTCAGTCGTGTGCCGGATTTGGAGCCAAAGGGCGATGTGCCCGTGTAGTGTTGGCAAAGAACAAAGCAGTTGGCGAGTTCGTCTCCCTCAGAAAGGCTAGCCCAGTCAACAGTTACATCCCAGCAAGGTTCCCCAATTGCCTGGGTAAGCATTGAGAGGCGATTACCCAGACGTGCGACTGAAAGTCGCCCCAACCCCTTTTCTCCAGTGACTCGTCGTGCTTTCCCGCCTTTTTTTATTGTGGGATTTTGCTGTTTGTGTGGAGTGGCGACAAGGCACCAGACGTTTTCAATGACATCCCGGGTCATGCCGTGGCCATCATCGCTAATTTCCAGGTATGTATCGTTGTCTGAGGATTGACGGAACCGGATCTGAACATTACGAGCAAAAGCGTCATATGCGTTCTTGACGAGTTCAATAACCGCGACGATATCATTGGTGACGAGATCCGCACCTAGGGCAGCAAACACGCGTGGATGCATTCGAAAAGGAATACGTGAGGGGGTAGGAGGAGGTATGTCTGTACTCATCGTTTCCGGGTCGTATGGCAATTGTGTGTCCAGATTATCACTCATGCGTGAAGTCAGACTCCATAGCCAAGTGTATAGTATCGACGTGATACTGAGATTCAGGTTTTCGGGGTTATTGTGACCTAGGTTTGGATCTGTCCCACCAGTTCCTTGAGGGCAAGATTCTCCTCCTTCAGTACTACATGATGTCGGGTTCGGTAGGTGCAAGAGCGGCCTTTGTCATGGCTACGAATCATTCCAGCAGCAGCCTGTTCACGATCATCAAGCGAATTCCGGTATCGCTTGTACCGGCGAACATCCTGCAGCGAGATGTCCTCCAGGAACAGCTTCAGCTCGATCCAGTCCGTCGGTACCTTGTCTCGGTCATCGGTCCGGTATTGAAAAGCCCTAATCTAGACCCTTCGGCCAGAGGGAGTATCCGTTATGGTCAAAGTGGGGAGTCTTGATCAGCGTACTCTTGCGGTTAATGAAGGCAAAAACTGATGTCCACAGGATGGGTAACCTAGGAGCGTATGTTTCACCACCGCCGACAGCTCATCGAAAATATCCTCATGTCTGTAGGGGGAGTTTGCAACCACACCCGCATCAGGGATCGGGGAAGAACATGCCGACTACATCATCCTCAATACGATCCTGTTTCCGGGGGCCAGTTTCGTCCGCCAGCCCCCGAGGTCTTGGATGAATCCGGGAAGTAACGGCAGTTCGACCAACGGAACGATATGGCTGTCATCCGGAGTTTAGTTACAGAACTGCTTGCACCAGCGGAAGAAGCTGCTATAGGTCAGGCCATGTTCGGTGCAGAAATCCAGTTGCGTGGTATCACTGACTTTGTATTCCGAAATCTGGTGAGACTACTCGGTGCGGCTTTGATGGTTGTGCTTGAGTCGTTGAGATTGTGCCGTCGTGAGTCTCTAGGTCCATGAAAGGGAGACGCACGATATCCATGGGTGGGACGGGTGAAAGAACGTCATTAAATAATCACTTACTTCCTAAGATAATTGTTAATCAGGAATTTCGAGGATTTTCTGGTTAGTTTTTAACCAACAATTTACCAGGTCGGCAGCAACTTCAGATTGATTAGGTTTTCGCAGAACACACTCCCAAATAATTGCCATCCGCCATCCCAATGGCAAAAGAGCCTCCCTTACGATTCTATCCCGCTCAATGTTTTCTTCGAACTTGGCCTGCCAGAAATCCTGACGGGTAGCCGGAGTTGTTGCGAAACGGCAGTCCTTGTGGCGATGCCAGAAACAGCCTTGTACAAATGCAACTGCACGAAATTTCGGAAAGACTATGTCTGGACAACCCTGAATTTCCTTCACGTGAATACGATACCGTAGTCCACGCGCATGGAGTGCTCGCCTCAGTACCATTTCAGGCTTTGTGTCTTTTCCTCTGATCCTGGACATCATCCGGGATCGGGTCTTCTTGTCTACGAAATCAGTCACCGCTTTTAGATTTGTAATATGTTGGTAGTCACCATTCAAACAGTCATTCCCACCAGCTCACTAGCCATCTCACATAGACTGATTATATATCGTTATTCTGCCTTCAGCGTCCAGCAAGTCTATTTTCGGTTCCTTCTTGGTGATAGGTCGAATGTCTATCTGTGCCATGGCGCTTCCTGTAACGATTTGAGGAGCCTGTCGTGCAGGCATACTGCATTGTGTAATAAAGTTTGATATCGATTAGCCAAGGGGCCTCATTGGTGAACTGATTCAATTGGAAGAGGACAGAGAACGAAAACCTGAGGGTCGAATTGATCAGAAGCTTCTGAATGGAATCGAGTCGCAAATCGCATTATTGTCTGCGGCGGGGCGTTCTGGAAGCAGGAATTGGACTAGGGACTGCGACAATATCTTCTCTCAGAACATGACGTAATTTTGCTGAGGACCGCAAGTTACATACTCAGCAAGATACCAAACGATATGCAAGCCAAGTCTGTTGTTGAGATACATTCACTATTGAAATCGGAAAGATTCGAAAATAAATTTGCTTGAATCCCAATACAGGAACAAGAGTCCGTAACAACGCGAGCTCAAGACTGGAACACGATGCTATTCGACGATTGATTTACAAAATCTTATGTCAGGAATTTTCGGAATCCCGAATCTCGCGATGGATGATTCTATGACAGTTGGCACAGACACACATCAAATCCTTCAATCTGGTTTTTCGAATGTTATTTCCGGCAGATAAGGGTAGCTTGTGATGCACTTCGATGCAGGCGTCTCCGACGGACTCACCATAGACTGCGGCAGGATCCATTCCGCAACGCTCACATAGCAGGTTTCCATGCTCCTTTATTACTTGACATTTTTTTGCCATCACAAGGCCGCTTGCACGTTCTCGTAAAATATGAGTAACCACATAAGGATTTCCCTCACTCCATTCCCTGTCAGCTGGATCTGGAAGTATATGAGTTGTCAAGTCATCTGCCAGAACAAATAATTCTGATTTTTCAGCAAAATCTATATTCAGATTACCCATGCCGATTATCTGAATAATCTGATTTATCTTTGGATTTCCCGAGAAATCAATTCGGAGTCTTTTTGTATTATTTCCCTTGCCGCTCGGAGCATTGGGAGGCCGCCCAACCAACCTCATCCTTTTTGATATCAATGTGAACAGTTCTTCTGGAGGATCATCGGCTTCTTCAGGGAAGAGTACCTGTCTTTCATTCATGGGAAGAAGTTGGCTTCGAGTACTGTCTACCCAAACACCTTGCAATCTCATGTGGGACTGATTGGCTCTCTGTAGTAATAAACGCAATGCCTTACTGTAATCAGTGTTCCGTGCATGTGAGGAGCCTTTAGTCCCACTTCTGGAGTGCAGAAACAGCCTTCCATCTTCAACCTCGTATTTTGCATCCACCGGTTCACCGGTCTGATTTATAAAATACAGAATATCTGTGTCAAGTACTTGAGACATTCACCGATTTATTGGTTGTGTACATAATACATGCACAAGAGGGTACCTCGATGATCCACAATCAAGTTGATACCTTAAATTCGGGAAGTACGTGCACTTCCAGACCAACAGTTGGATGATGAATTTGGCCCTATTCATGTAGTGTAAGAACTTGGACATCCCAAAAGCAAAGGCATAGTCTCGTCCAAGAGCCGGATGCGGGAAATCTACACGTCTGGTTTGATGGGCAGGAATGTAGAAGAGAGGTCATGGTTGAAATCGAATCCGCCCGTAATCCGAAAGGGTGAGAATTGAAATGGCTTTCACCCGTTGATACGCGCCAAATCCCTTGACTCTACCTTAATGCGGTTGTGTGCCTTCCAGGAGAAATCGAGCACTGTCCGCGGTCTGGATTTGGTTCAACCTCGCGTTCGACAATTTCGGCCAGCATGTCCGCACCACCGACATAATTACCGTCGACCCAGATCTGCGGTACGGTGATTGGGGTCTTGGGTCCAACAATCGGCTTCACCCGTGCCAGCATTTCATACAGCGACGCCGGTTCGCGCACTACGTCATGATATGTGTAGGTGATCCCCGCATTGTCCAGGTAGCCTTTGGCACGAACACAGTGCGGACAGGTCGCCTTGCCGAATAGCCGGTTCCCGCTGATGGGTGCCCGCCCTGAATAGGCCTCGATAATTGCTTGGGTCAACACCCCACGGTTCAGAGCTGCACCCTGGCTGATGATGCGACCTTCTACAAGAACAATCGGTGCGTGCCAGCCACCCTTGGGCAACGGTTTCCACCATTCCGATAGCCAATCCCGGGTATCGACCTCGACCGGGATTCCCCCTAACTCAGTCTCTACCACATCGGCAATCACATCCTTGGTCAGTGAGCATTCGCCGCAGGGAATTTTTACTTTGAATGGCCCCCACTCGCCAGCCCAGCGATAGAGTGTGATGTTGACTGGCGTCATTCTGTCAACCTCGTTGTGTCTTGGTGTGCATCAGTACCAAGTCTGTACTCCAGTACGAAAATTATCAAGCTCATGATTGCCGTTGCGTCCGTTATAGTGCGCCTTGAAAAGACCCCATAGTCGTCAGAAACTATAGTCGTCTGGGGTTGGATTTGCCCAAGCAACCCCCCGGATACGGGGTGTTTCACCTCGAAAGGTCGGTATCGCTGAAAGTTGGCGGATAGGTATACCGCCACACCTTTTCGGCCATGCCCTCCCGGTTCCAATGCACGGACAGGGTGGACTCGATTTCCAGTCCGCCACAGCCGGATTTTGAAACCAACGAATTCTTAATCCGAGCGGTACCGTCCTCCCTGCGGATCTCAATCGTGTGGTCCATCGTGCAAATCAGGATATAAGGATCCGTCGTGTCGATACGGTAGTGTGCCGAAGTCCGTAACGTGATGGCGAGATTCTCTTCCGGGAATCGGAGCGTGACGCGTGGCAGGGTCCAGGATGAATCAACTCGGTCGTCGACGAGTTTCGCCGGTTCTCTTTGCAGTGGTCCCTCGGATTCGCTTTCCCAGGATTTCCGGACCGGAAGTTCCGTGGCCTCGGGGAACGGCACCGACAATCCAGCCGTGTGAGGGAGGGCAGGCAGGTTCAGTTGGGCTCCCCGTGTCAGGATACTAACGGAAGCGGGCTGGAATGCAGGCCAGGCCAGGGGCCAGTAGGATGTTCCGAGTGACAGACGGATACGATTGCCCCGGGAAAACCGGTAGGCGGCGGAAGGTAGCCGAATACGGTAACGTACGGGACTGCCTGCGGTGAAGGGTGATACGGAGTCGAGCGTCCCGTCGAGGGCGAGGTTCCGGACCTGCCGGACCACGAGGTTGGAGCGTCCGTCGGGCGTGACCTCGCACAGACGGAATACGAGTTGTGCCTCCGTCAGATCACGCGAGATGTCGCAGGACAGCTCGGCATGGCCGACCAGGTCGAGATTCTCTTTGAGCGGGGCGGAGTCGAAACAGAGCGAACGGCTGTCATCCGCCGACTGGTCGAGCGGCAACCCGCCCATACGTCCGAAGTAACCGGTGTCTCCGGCGCATTCCCCGTGACGCAGATCGTTTGAAATTTCGAGGGACTGGGTTTCTATCAGGGGTTGGTCCGTCAGGCCGCCCGGGGAAAAAAACAGCGTGGTGCCATCGGTTTCTTCGTCGCCGACCGCTTCAACCCATTCCCCGTTTCGTATGGCAAGCCGGTCCACGGGCGGATCGAACTCCCGCCGCCAGAGCCTGAGGCGGGGCCAGTTCCGGACGTTTCCGGTTTCGTTCCCGAGCCAATGATCCCACCACTCAAGTGCCAGGTCCTGAAAACCGATCGCGGGGCCGGGTTCTCCCTGGTCAGGATAGTGATGCCCCCAGGGGCCGACGACGCCCCAGCAGATGTCAGGCCGGGCCTGCACCAGTCCCATGACGGAATTCGAATACCGGTCGGCCCATCCTCCGATGGACAGGATGGGACATGAAAGCCGCCCGGCGCTGAATTTCACAGAACCGTGCCGCCAGTATTCGCCCCGGGTGCGATGCCGAATCCAGGCATCGAGGGGGAATGAAAGATTTCGGAGGCGCTCCTCCCACTGGTCCCGCCACCCGTCCCCCACGGTCGCGGAATCAGGCGGCGCGGCGAGAATGGCGGGCAATGTCGCCCCCCATTCGAAACTGTCGGTCAACAGGGCGCCGCCCGTCCAGTGGATATCGTCCTCGAAGCGGTCCGCCGTCGCGCAATTGGCGATGACCGCCTTCAGGGGGCTGGGCGCGTCCACGGCGGCCTGCAGGCTCGCGGTTCCGCCCCAGGAGGTGCCGAACATGCCGACACGTCCGGAGCACCAGTCCTGTTCGGCGATCCACTCGATGACATGCCGGGCGTCGGCCAGTTCATCGTCCGAATACATGTCCGGCATGTGCCCCTCGCTGTCGCCGGAGCCGCGCATGTCGACCCGGAGGCACACATAGCCGTGGGCCGCAAAGTAGGGATGGTTTCGCTCATCCCTCGCGCGCACCATGTCGCGCTTGCGATAGGGGATGTATTCGAGAATTGCCGGAAAGGGCCCTTGGCCCTCAGGCCACCAGATGCGCGCGGAGAGCCTGACGCCGTCGGGCATTGCGATCCAGCAATGCTCGGTTTGCCTGACGGAATCACTGGACCCCGGGCTCTTTTTCACGTTGTTGGGCACTTTGATGGATGTTGTTTATGGATTGAATGATACGGGCAGGCAGGTCAGGCGGGAATTTTTCAACAAAAATCTTTGAATCGTGGCGGTTCCCGGACATAATGCACACCTCACCCGAATTTTACGGGTCCCGGCACGAGATGGCAGACAGAGTCAGTTCTGCCGATCGATATGCCAGATGTCCGGCAATCGGGTTGAAACCGATATCATCAAACCAATACCTCACCAGATAACACGAGGAGTAACACCATGAAACAAAACACCATGACACGGCGTTCCTTCCTGGCGGCCGCCGGGGCGTTCGGCGCCGCGACGATGGCCGTGCCCCGATTCGCGCTGTCCCAGGACGGTACGGTCCTGACGGTCCGGTCCTACTCGGACCTCCAGGTGCTGGACCCCGCCTTCCGCCTGTCGAATCCCGAGGGTGACATCATCCGCTCGATCTTCGCGCCGCTGGTCATCCCGCAGGCAGGCGACGTCTGGGGCTGGAAAGCCATCGCCGTCGACAGCATCGAGCAGCTGGACGACGTGACTGTCGCTTTCACGCTCAAGGACAACATCGGCTTCACCGACGGCTATGGCCAGATGACGGCCGAAGACGTGAAGTTCTCGATCGAGCGGTTTGCCGATCCGGCCATGGAAAGCCCCTATGCCGGCGACTGGTCCGCACTGAAGGAGGTTGAAGTCAAGGACAAGCTGTCCGGACTGATTCACTTGAAGAACAAGTTCGTGCCCCTGTGGACCACGACCCTGCCGACGGCGGCGTCATGCATCCTTTCGAAGCGCGCAATGGAGGAGCTGGGCGAAAAGATCACGACCAAGCCCGTGGCGCAGTCGGGACAGTATCTCCTGGCCGACTGGCAGCCGAAACAGAAAACCATCCTTCGGCGGAATCCGGACTGGGCGCATGAGCCCGGCGGCTTCGACGAGATTCATATCATTCCCATCGAGGATCCCGCGACCGCCGAACGCGGCTTCGAGGCGGGTGACCTGGATTACACCTGGACCTCGGTATCGTCGCTGCCGAGACTCAAGGCCAACCCGCCCGAGGGTTCGGTGGTGGTGGAGAAGCCCTCGCTGGCCTATGTCTGGATGGGAATCAACCAGGATGTAGCGCCTTTCGACAACCCGAACATCCGGCGTGCCGTCCAGCATGCAGTAAACCGCGAAGAAGTTGTGGACGCGGCCTACTTCGGCGCCGCCTCGGTCGGGAACGGCATTCTTGCGCCGGGCCTGCCGGGCAGCCGGGATTCGGTGACCTACGACTACGACCCCGACAAGGCCCGGGCCCTGCTGGAGCAGGAGGGCGCAACCGACCTTTCCGTGACCCTGGACATCCTGAACCAGTCGGAACGCCTGACTGCCGCCCAGGTCATCCAGGCCAACCTCGCGGATGTGGGCATTTCCTGCGAGATCAAGCAGAACGACAGCGGCACGTTCTGGACCCTCGGGTCCAAGGACGGCGATTACTGGAACAAGCTGCAGCTCGTTCTCAGCCGTTACTCGATGCAGCCCGACCCGAGCTGGGCGACGGTCTGGTTCACACCGGAGCAGGTCGGCGTGTGGAACTGGGAGCGCTTCAACAACGCCGAATACAAGGCACTGCACGAACAGGGTCTCGTGGAAAGCGATTTTGCCAAGCGTGACGAGATCTACAAGAAGATGCAGGGACTCATGGACGAAAGCGGCTGCTACGTGTTCCTGACCCACGAGGTGGTGGGCATCATCCACCGCGACACCATCGTGCCGGGTCAGAAACCGAACGGAGAACCCCTCTTATCCGAGTTCAGGAAGGCCTGACCGGTTCCGGGCGGCCCGAAAGGGCCGCCCGTTTGCTGACAATTGCTGTACTACTCCCTCAAACGGCTGGGTCTGGCCGTTGCCATCGTGTCGGTGGCCATGCTGCTGCTGTTCACGATGATCTACCTGATCCCCGGCGACCCGGCCGCGGTTGCGCTGGGTCCCCGGGCCACGGAGGCCATGCGCGAGGCCCTGCGCATCAAGATGGGGCTCGACCAGCCGGTCTGGATTCAGTTCTGGAACTTCTTCGTCAATGCATGGCAGGGCGATCTCGGCAACGAGGTGTTGTCGGACCGCCCGGTGGCCAAGGTGGTCATGGAGCAGCTGCCCGCGACCCTTGCGCTGATCGCCGGCGGCATGGTCTGGTCGGTCGCGCTCGGCATCCCGCTCGGATGCTGGACCGCGGTCAAGCGCGGCGGCATGGCCGACAGGATTGTCGGGGTATTCAGCGTCGCCGTCATCGCCGTGCCGTCCTTCGTAGTCGCGATCTACGCGCTCCTGATATTCGCGGTGACCCTGCGCTGGCTTCCCGCCATCGGCGCGGGGGAGCCTGGCGATATCGGTGACCAGCTGGTGCACCTGATCCTGCCTTCCCTCGCCGTCGGGATCGGATGGGTGGGATATATCGCCCGCCTTGTCCGCGCCTCGATGCTCGAGGTGCTGGAGGCGTCGCACATCCGCACCGCCCGCGCCTTTGGCCTGCCGGACCGGCAGGTCACCTACCGTTATGCGCTGACGATCGCCATCCTGCCCACGGTCACCCTGCTGGGCGTAGGGATCGGGCAGATGCTCTCTTCCGCGGTGTTCGCGGAAATCGTGTTCGCCCGTCCCGGGGTCGGCAAGCTTGTCTATGATGCCATCCTGACCCGGAACTATCCGCTGGTCACAGGAGCCGTCCTGGTGACCACGGTGCTGTTCATCCTGATCAATCTGATTGCCGATCTAGTCGTCGGCTACCTGGATCCCCGTGTCCGAAGCCGCCTCTAGAGCGTACGGGTCCCTGCGCCGGATCCTGGCCGAACCGCTGGGCATGCTCGGCGTCGTACTGGTTCTGCTCATGATCGGCGGCGCGGTCTTCGCCGACCTGCTCGCCGCCGCCGAACCCAACAAGATCTCTCCGCGGGACCGGTTCCAAGGCCCGTCCCTGACCCATCTTCTCGGGACCGACCAGTTGGGCCGGGATCTGTTCTCCCGGGCCCTGCACGGCGGACGCATCGCCCTGTCGGTGGCGCTGATCTCGACCGCCCTGTCCCTGGTGATCGGGGTCATTCTTGGCCTCATCGCCGGGTACGGCCCGCGTTGGCTGGACAACCTGATGATTCTCCTTTTCGACGCGATCAAGAGTTTCCCCACGGTCATGCTGGCGTTGGCCCTGGTCACCCTGTTCGGCCCGTCCCTGACCGCGGTGATGGTCGTCGTCGTGCTGGTGAATGTGCCCGGTTACGGCCGCATCATCCGGACCCAGACCCTGGCGCTGAAGTCCGCCCAGTTCGTCACCGCGGCGCAAAGCATGGGCGCCGGCACGGTCAGGGTACTGCGTGTTCACATCCTGCCGAATGTGATCGGCCCGCTGCTGATCCTGGCTTCGATGGACATTCCCGTGGTGGTCGCCATCGAGGCTGGCCTCAGCTTTCTCGGCCTCGGCGTCCGCCCGCCGACACCGTCCTGGGGCGCGATCCTGAATGACGGGTTCACGGCGATCCGGGACACGCCCTGGATCGCCATCGCGGGGGGACTGCCGATCATCCTTATCACCCTGGGGTTCACCTTTCTTGGCGAGACCCTGCGCGATGTGTTCGACCCCCGGCTGAAGAAGCAGGGATGAACGTCCTCGAAATCCAGGACCTCAATGTCACCTTCACCACCGAGGGCGGCCCGCTGCATGCGCTCAGGAACGTGTCCTTCGATGTGCCGGATCACCGGATCGTCGGGGTGGTCGGCGAATCGGGCTGCGGCAAGTCCACCCTGATCAATGCCATCCTGGGCCTGCTTGCGGACAACGGGCAGGTGGACAGCGGCAGGATCCTGTTCGGGGAGCAAGACCTGACCCAATTGGGACCTCTGGAGATGCAGTCCCTGCGGGGCCTACGGATTTCCACCGTCTTCCAGGATCCGATGGGGGCACTCAACCCGGTCATTTCCGTGGGCAGGCAGATGCTGCATATCCAGTATCGATCCGATCTCGACCGGTCGGAAAAGAATGCCAGGTCCGTGGAGATGCTGCGCAGGGTGCGCATTCCCGATCCGGAGTCCGCGCTTGACCGCTTTCCCCACGAGTTCTCGGGCGGCATGAAACAGCGCATCGCCATCGCCATGGCGCTGATGATGGAACCCGCGCTGCTGATCGCCGACGAGCCCACCACGGCGCTGGACGCCACCCTGGAAGTGGCGACCATCGAACTGCTACAGGACCTGCAGGCCCAGATCGGGTGCTCGGTGCTCTTCATTTCCCATCATCTCGGGGTGATCGCCGAGCTCTGCGACGACGTGGTGGTGATGTATGCCGGGGAGGTGGTCGAGCGGGGCACGACCCGGGAGATCTTCCACGGTCCCCGGCATCCCTACACCGAGCGCCTGCTGCGCTGCGACCCCGCCGGGCAGTCCGAACGCACCCGGTACCTGCCGACCATTCCGGGGGAGGTTCCCGATCTTCGCGTGCGTCCGGCGGGCTGCATCTTCGCGGCCCGGTGCCACCGGTACGAGGGGATCTGCGATACCGTACCACCCGAGGTCGGGACTGGCGGCCATCGTGCCCGCTGCCACAGGGTGACTCCATGATTCTGACGGTCCGCGACATCGAGGTGACATTTCGCGTCGGGCCCCTGCTGAACCGCCGGTCGATCCTTGCCGTGGCGGGCGTGAGCTTCGATGTGGCCCCGGGCGAAACCTTCGCCCTCGTGGGGGAAAGCGGTTCGGGGAAGACTACGCTGGCCAATGCGATCAACGGGCTGCAGGACACCTCCAGGGGCGAGGTGACGTTCATGGGTCAGCGTGTCGACAGCTCAAGCCCCGGCGAGATGAAACCCCTTCGACGCCAGATGGCAATGATGTTCCAGGATCCGGTCGGATCCCTTTCCCCGCGCATGAAGGTCGGGGACCTGGTGGCCGAGCCGTTCCGCATCCACGGAGTCAGGATCAATCTGCAGGAGGAAACCCGGCGTCTTCTTTCCCTTGTCGGGCTGTCCGGCGATTTCGCCGACCGTTACCCCCACCAGCTTTCGGGCGGCCAGGCGCGCCGCGTCGGGGTGGCTCGCGCCATCGCGCTGGATCCCAAGCTGATCATCGCTGACGAACCCACCGCCGGGCTCGACGTTTCGGTGCAGGGAGAGGTTCTGAACCTCCTCAACGATCTGCGCGAGCGCCTTGGCCTGGCCATGATCATCATCACCCACAACCTGCACGTGGTGCATCACGTGGCGGACCGCATGGCGGTCATGTATCTCGGGCGCATCGTGGAGGCCGGGGAAACCGAGGGGATGTTCCGTGCCCCCGCCCATCCCTACACAGCAACGCTCCTGAGCGCGAACCCGGAACCCGATCCAGACAAGGCCAAGAACCGGATATCTCTCCCGGCGGAGGTGCCATCGCTGCTGGCCCGGCCTTCGGGGTGTGAGTTTCATACCCGTTGCCCGTGGGTCCAGGACCGGTGCGCCGAGGATCCTCCCTACACCGCAAACGGCGAATTGCACCGCATTGCCTGCCATTATCCCCTCGCCCCGGGCGCCAGGCCGCCGGCGAAGGACCGGGCCCCGTGACCGGGCCCGCCGAACCCTTCTGCCGGCCACCGGCAGCGACCAGAAAAACCATCAGCCTGTATGGAGCTTCATATGACGTCTGACATTCCGGTTCGAACCGACTTTCCCCGCAAGGTCCGCGAAATCGAAAACACCTGGATCCCGATGCCCGACGGAACGCGTCTTGCCGCCCGGATCTGGCTGCCCGAGGATGTCGGGGACGACCCGGTTCCGGCCATTCTCGAGTATCTGCCCTACCGCAAGCGCGACGGGACCGTGGAGCGGGATCACCTGACCCACCCCTATTTTGCGGGCTTTGGCTACGCCGGGGTTCGGGTCGACATGCGGGGCACAGGCGACAGCGAGGGCGTCTGCCTCGGCGAGTACCTCCTGCAGGAACAGGAAGACTGCCTGGCCGTCATCGAATGGCTCGCCGCCCAGCCGTGGTGTTCCGGCAGGGTGGGCATGATCGGGATCTCCTGGGGCGGTTTCAACGGGCTCCAGGTGGCCGCCAGGAGGCCCGAGGCGCTGGGTGCGGTGATCTCGCTCTGCTCCACCGATGATCGCTATGCCGACGACATCCATTGCATGGGCGGCGCGGTGCTTACCGAGAAGCTGGGTTGGGGGGCCACCGCGTTTGCCATCGCCCATACGCCGCCGGACCCGGCGATCGTCGGCGAACGCTGGCGCGACATGTGGCTGGAGCGGCTGGAGGGCAACGGCCTTTGGCTGCTCGACTGGTTCAGGCACCAGCACAGGGACGATTTCTACAGGCACGGCTCGATCTGCGAGAACTACGAGGATGTGACCGCGCCGGTCTACCTGGTCGGCGGCTGGGCCGACGGTTACACCAACACCATCCTGCGGATGCTGGATCACCTGTCCTGTCCCAGGAAGGGACTCATCGGCCCCTGGGGGCACAAGTACCCGCATTTCGCTAGGCCGGGACCCCGCATCGGTTTTCTCCAGGAGTGCCTGCGCTGGTGGGACCAGCATCTGAAGGGCATCGACACCGGCATCATGGATGAACCGCGGCTGCGCGCCTGGATCCAGCATCCTGCCGCGCCCGCGCCCTATTATGAAACCCGTGCCGGTCACTGGGTCACCGCTCCGGGTTGGGCCGGAAGCGCCGCCGCGACGAAAACGCTGTTTCCGGGCGACGGCGGGCTCGCGGAAGAACCGGGCGGCCCGGTCAGCCTGTCCACGCCGGAGAACACTGGGCATGCGGCGGGCAACTGGTGCGGCTACTCGGTGGTGCCGGACGGACCCGTCGACCAGGGCGGGGAGGCCGGCATGGTTTGTTTCGACACCGCGCCGCTGGACAGCGACCTGGAACTGCTCGGGTTCCCGGTCCTGAGCGCCGAGGTCGCAAGCGACGTGCCCCAGGCCAACCTGGTCGCGGTGCTTTCGGAAGTGGACGGGGAGGGCAGGGCTACGCGGATCAGCTACGGGGTACTGAACCTGACCCATCGCAACGACCATGCGAATCCGGAGCCCCTGCCCGGGGAACCGGTCCCCGTCCGCCTGCAGCTCAACGCCTGCGGGCAGCGCGTCGGCAAGGGACACCGCCTGCGGCTGGCCCTGTCGAATGCCTATTGGCCCATCATCTGGCCATCCCAATCAAGGGCCAGTCTGACCCTGACGGACGCGAGAATCGATCTTCCCGTCTGCACGGGTGATCCCGCACCTGACTGTTTCGAGGATCCGGAGGGCGCCGCGCCCCTTGAGACCGAGGTCCTGTCGGAGGGTAATTATGGGCGCAGCCGCTCGATCGACCTGATCACCGGGACTGAGACCTGCGAGCTCGTCAACGACAGCGGTCTTGAACGCCACCTGCACACAGGGATTGAAACCCGGGCCGTCAGCCGTGAGCGTTTTTCCATCCACCCCGAGGATCCCAACTCGGCGGTAGGCACCTGCGCCTGGACCAAGCAATACGCGCGGGGCGACTGGCGCGCGGACGTGGGCGTTTCGGTCACGGTCCGTGCGCTGAAAGACGCCTGGCAGATCGATGCGACACTGAAGGCCGTCGACGGGGACGGCGTCGTCGCCGAAAAGTCGTGGTCCGAAAAGATTCCGAGGGAACTGGCATGAGCGCGTTTCCGGGCTTCGGCGACGGCTCCCGGATCCACTCGTTGTCCGCGGGCGGCGTGACCATGCGTGTCGTTATTGAGGGAGAGGGACCCGACGTGGTGTTCATCCCCGGGGGCGACTCGACCGCCGAAGCCTATTCCCAACAGTTCGACAGGCTGTCGGATTCGTTCCGCTGCATCTCCTACGACCCCCGGGGGGCGGGAGAGACGACCTCTCCGCCGGCGCCATGGACCATCGCGGATTATGCCCGGGACTGCGCCGCGGTGATTGACGCCTTCTGTGACGGACAGGCGGTGGTTTCAGGGCTGTCCCTTGGCGGACTTGTCACTCAGCAGGTGGCCATCGATTTTCCGGACCGGGTGCGGCTTGCCATTCCCATGGGTACCGCCGCCTACATCGACGGATTCACCCGGGACTGGATGCAGGCGGAGATCGACTTGCGCAAGGCGGGCATCGCACTGCCGAACAGTTTTCTTGCGCCCCATTACGCGGCCTATGCCTTTCCGGCCAAGGCCCTGCACGATCCGGAGTTCTGGGCGGAGATCAAGCCGCGCTACACGGCCCGGTTCGCCGAACGGGACCCCGAGGACCTGATTGCCCAGTGGGAGGCCTGCCTTGAGTTTGATTGCCGCGAGGAACTCAGGACCTGCCCGGTCCCGTTTCACGTGATCAGCTTTTCCGAGGACGTCCAGACCGCGCCTTCCATGTGCAAGGTAGTTGCCGACCTTGTTCCGGACGGGGTGTTGCACGAGATATCGGGACTCGGCCATGTCTCGATGGTGAGCCACCGGCCGGAGGTGGTCGCGGCAAAACTGCGCGAAATCATCGAGGGGTATCCTGACTCCTGACCTCGATGGCCTTGGCGAGACTCCGGCCAGTGCCCGCCACGCAACGGATCTGTGTATTTTCTATTTCTTCCAGTCGCACCTGGAGGACGTGACGATGCGGTTGTCGGGCAGATATTCCGTCTCGTAGGAACAACTGCCGCTCATGCCGGCATACTTGCCGGTACCGCCAATGATCTCGGAGCGACCCAGACCACCGCCCCCTTCCTGGATGTCGCCGGCTTCCCGCATTGACATCGTGAATATCCTGTCGCCGTCGGCATCGACGGACGTGCAGGGCGCCTTGAGATCAATACCAGCCTCCGTCATGCGCACATAGGTGATGCAGGCTACGTTTGAATTGGCGCCCTCCATGAATGGGGCGCCGCTGCTTTGGAGAACGGTGCTGGTGCCCGAGAGCGTACCCCCGGTGACCTTGCCGCCGGCATGCTCGATGGTGGTGTCGTTTCGGTCAAAACTGTACAGGGCGGTGACGCTGCCGCTTTCTTCCGCCATCGCTGTCCGGGCCGAGAACAGCGGCAACGACACGACAACGGCCAGTGTCGCAACGATCAGCCTGTCAAGGGATAGGGTTTTCATGGACTTTCCTCTTTGTGCGGGGACAGGGCGACATACTACACATCCGCCTGATGTCTGACCAGCCTTCGGTGAAATTCGGAAGAACCCGGTGGCATCCATGGTCAACCCGCATTCAGAGGATCAGAAGGACGGTCCAGGGGTATGGGTCTTGTTCCAGGTCACCGGTTGCATATACAGACAGGATCAATGCAGCGATGAAGAACAATCTTTGACGCCGAGATATCAATGCTCCCGACAGAGAGGTGAGTTTCCTGTTGCCGAGAATTCCCGGTGGTCACGATGGCGCATCGGGGTTTAAGGATAAATTATTCAAGACAGGTTACGGGTAAGGTATTTTACAAATCAGCGCATCTGCGATCCTTTGAGAAAAACGATCGGCGACACCCCAACAAACAAGCATAAGATGGATTTCGTATCAGAGAATCTGGTCATACGGAGAAAAGCTATACTCGGTTCGAGGTAAGATAGATCTATTCGAGAAATGAATGCACGGTAGTTGAGTCCCGGTGGGGTGTGGTCATGGTTCAGAAAGCCGGACAGTGATAAAGGCAACTGATTCGTAATCAGTAGGTCGGAAGTTCGATTCTTCTTTCCGGCACCATTTATTGCATTGTATATAAATAACAATAACTCTGTTTCTATCTCATTGACTGAACCAATTGAGTATTTAGCAAACAATTGGCGAACATTCGGAATCAAGCTCTTGGTGGTTGTTGTCAGCCTTTGGTTGATTAAGATTCCTTACTTGTTGGGGGCAGATGACAGGTTGGTGGGCAAATTCGTTTGTCAAGTAGATAGTCGACCCTGAAAATGGGATTTTTCGGGTCGACTAGTTCTCGGTGAGAGGTATCCGATGATCGGTATGTTGCTCGGAAATACTCAGATCCAGCCCACGGCGCGCTACGTACCTCATTTCGCCAAAGAATCCGTCAAATTCTCAGCGTCGCATGTCGGGGGCAGTATCAAATCTCATGTCACCCGACGGGGTTAGTTTAGGATGTTGTCGGAGGTGTTGTTTCACTAGATCTTTCCTACTTCGAAGCAGGGACTACAACAAAATCGACAGTCTCACCACCGAGCAACACTCTCTAGCGCAGCGTCGGCCACCCCACAATGATGGGCCAAAGCAGGTCCTGCCTGAATCAGACGGCGGAGTTTCGGCAGAAACCGCTGTGCAGACTCCTTTTCCACGATCTCAAATGCAATTTCCGTCAACCATTCTCCGGCAAAACATGCCCAGTCATCTACACACTCGTGGGATGCTGCAGCTATCATTCCAACCCGCATTTCATCTTCAGGCTCGACGTTTAACCGCTTTCTCCGTCGCATAACTCGCACCAACACGCGGATTTCTTCTGCAAGTTCGGTGGTGCGGGTGGCCGCCGCTACGGTCGCTAGTCCTCCAATCAACCCAAATAAAATTTCTTCACCTTCCGCGTTCTCGATCGAATATTTGACCCTACGCAGAGCTTTAGCGGCTAAATCCGCGTGGCTGGTAGGCATCTTGTATAGCAACGCCAGATTGACGAGACCAGCGAAAGAACTTGGTTCCAGATGTGCGGCCTCAAGATCAGCTGCAACCTCGCTCAACACTTCTTCCGAAATACTTGGAAGTTCAGTCTCTAATTGTCCTTCCAGCGGACCCGGAAAATTCCGAAATGGCCACTCGACCGACATCACAAGTTTTGAGTCCTTTCCAATCAGGAGTTGACGCAGAGATTTCGATTTGATTCTCCCTTCGCATAGTTCCACAGCGTTTGTCACTCGCCCGATAAACTCTGCTCGAAGTTGAAATGGACTAACAAAATACGGCAACCACCGCGGTTCCGTGCGAAGATCAACCAGACCTTGAATAAAGAAAATATGGTAGAAACCAGCTGTTTTCGACCACTCGACGACACTGGCTGTATCTACCGGAGATTCGTAGATCGCCCGAATTATTAACGACGCCTGTGCAATGGCGGACTGCTTGCGGTAGAAGGGCGGTACACCCTCTAGAATTCGTCTCCGGCTAAGTTCCGAGGCCACCAATACGATCATTGCTGAAAGCAACGAAAAACATCCGCCACTATGTTCTGGTTCGTCATCGATGAAGCGCTCTACCATCCGCTCAATAAAGGGTTCAAGTTCTCGATGTTCCTCAATATTCCGTAGCGCTATCTCTATCGCGCCAAGCTGTGAAATTGGATCACCCTGGTTGGCCAGCCATTCGTAAATACGAACTAATTCTTCTGCATTCAGCTTGTCAGTACGAATCTCTTTCGATACATCACCCTTTGAACACATCAGTAGCGAATAGAGAAACCCTTCTTTAGCATTCCAGTCTTGGAGCTTATTGATGAGCGATACTGCGCCATCCTTGATATAACATTTCACTTCAGTTGATGAGTCGAGAGATCCCACGAGAAGATCATAGTAACGCCGTTCACTCTGAACGAGGGTTGCCATGTCAATACTTCCACGGGAAATTCCTGTCCGTAGATTCCGAAAATTACGTACCGGAGTCAACTCTAGCTCATCAATCAGTTCCGCATAATCTCGATCACCTAATGGTGCGTTGGCCATAGTCTCTTTCCATCTCTGAAATGCCTCAGCGTCAAGATTCACTTCACATGTTACTCTGTCCAGCCAGGCTTCGCGGATCGACTGGTCATCTGATAGACCTGAATGATCACCAACTGGTAAAGATTTCTCGTCATTGCTAATAACAATTACATGTCCTTCGCCCTCTGCCTGAGCAGTAACTTTCCAGGTAGTCGATTCGTCATCGCTTATGGAGATTTCACTTCCCGGGTGACGAATCGCTTCACGAATGCCACCATAAAACTGTTCTCTGTGAAACATGGGACCATCCCTACCCAGCGTAACACCGGCTACCTTGGAAAGATCCCATTGCTCCATAAAATGGTTGTCGTTCAATAATGAGAGTCTCAAACGAGGCGGCAGGAATTCAAATGCGGTCGCCACCAGAGTGGATACTACTTCCGTATTAGTCATTGCCTTTCTCCAGGTCGCGCTGACAAGCCGTTACAACCTCCGTGATATGCTCTCTTGCCCACTCCATAAGAAAACTATATGTATCCGGTTCCTCTTCTTGTAATACGATAAGGAATCGCTCCTCAAACCATCGCCAATAAGCTTCCTTAACGGTTTGCGACTGTGTTGCTGGCAACAACATTAACACCAAGAGCCAATTTCGATAACGTTCACCCAACTCTTCCACGTTGTTATCCAAGCGATGTGCCCAACCCCGTACGTCGCTAAGGGAAATTAGCCAGTTCGATCTGGCGCTGGCAGTAACTTCGTCAAAGTCATCCTTCCACTGATCCTTTAAACAATAAAGGCAAGCCTCAAATACTCCGTTCAGCCAAGTTAGCTCCTTGGGTAATTGAAGAGCATTACACATCCTTACCCTCTGCACAGATTCTCGGATGGCCTTGAGTTCTCCTGTTTCCTCTATAACACCATCATTCACATTGCAATTCGCGATGACCGAACTCAACTCTTCTGAATTTATCGGAGTCAAAGCAAAATTAGCTCGTCTCAACGTTGTCATCGCTTCCTGCCTTCGATCTTCTCCAATCTCGTTATGCTCTACTAACACATCGATCAAATCCAATGTAGTGAGTAGAGGTTTAGCGATCGATTCTAGTGAGATTGATGAATGTTGGTTGAAAAATCTGTCGTCTACCACTCCGACGTCTGCATCAGTAACTAGACGAAGCATATCCATAGTAGGATGCGAAGATAAATTATCTGAAGTAGTGTCATCGTTTTTCCGCATTGCCGTTCCAAGGCGAATCTTTCCATTTCTGATACCTTCCCGCAATCGATGTCTAAGCTTTTCCACAATTGCAACTACTTCATTGGCTTGTTCATCATAGCTAATTAACGCATCTGCTTCCTCAATTTCGCTGCGTGAGATAAACGCTATGATATCCGCATGATGAAGTTTCGATAGTAGCCCCAGATACTGAAGGTGTGATGTAGCAAGGTCATCTAAATATAGAATTGCCCCATCCTCTATATCTGGCTCCGACGACCAAGGTATTTCTCTAACACTCAGCGCAGTATTTGCATCGTCTGCTTCCCGCCGCGTTAAGACGCCCTTTTGAAGAAGCTTCTTTACGACACCGATAGAACTACAGAAGTACTCTTGGTATTCACTTATATCGGCTTCCTCGTTCATCAAAGAATTTGGTTTGTATATGGGGCCTCCGCGAACTACCAATCTTTGCCGTGTATCGGTCTGCTCGTCCGACGCTGCATCCGTAATTAGAGCCGCCAGTGATGAGCCTACCTCGCTGATCAGCTTTTCAGTTGCCAAACTACTACCATCGAAGGCATTCAAATGTCCATCTGCGAGCATTTTGCGAAGGTCTTTTGCGGCAACAACCTGGCTCGGTTGATGAAATAATATTCGTGTTTTTTCACTCAAGAGCCATCCTAGTGTGTTATGTGGAATAATTATGTTTTCGAATACCTTGATACAATTACCCAGCAGACCTAGGAACTCGGACGTGATAAGGGCAGTGGCCTCCATAGCGACAACTTTTGGCTGTTCACTCAGTTTTCCTCTTGCTCCGCTAAAGGCATACACCATAGATCTATGGCGTACATCGCGTTCCGTCATATTTATTAAAGCGGGCATTAGATATAGGCTAAGCAAAGAACGATTCAATAACTGCCCGGCAGCAAAAATCGGTGCATCTCCCTTTTCAAGTAATTTCCATATATTTGATTCTCGTTTCTCCCAATCAGGTTTCCTCTTTATCAGTTCGTCAATACTCATAGGGTGGACAGGGCCGTCTTCACCGGAGAGTTCCATGGCTCGCTGAAGCCAGGAATGTATCTTAGAACTTTCCTCCCATCCTGCCGCTGTTGCCAATTGATAACATCCCACAAGTATGTTTGGATCCTCAGGGTCGCGTATTGCTGCCTCATGCACTAGTTCCATGGCACGCGCGGCGCCGATGTGCTGGGCAATTTGACCAGCTCTCAAGAGGTCAATTGCTTTGCGGTCCGTCCGCGCATTCCATTCTGCTTCGACAAACGATTGTAGAGACTCCCAATCACCTGAAACCACTGCCAGATTCACTTGTAACTGGCGAGCTTCAGGCGAATCTTGTACGTGTCGCAGATCATTAACAGCATCTAATGCATCAGGGAGCCTCCCAGATTCAAAAAATAGATGGGCCCTTAAGAGCTTCATGGCATTGTCCTGGGTCCATACCAAAGGATATCTTTCCATTACCCTGAACGCTTCGTCATGCTGCTCGCAGTTGTATAAAGCAATCAAATAGTGACGTGCGTCGGAAAGATCTCCACTTTCCTTCAGAAGTAATGTTCCATACTCACAAACACTCTGCCACTCTTCTGCTTCCATGTAGGCATGCATTAGTAAGCGTAGCTCGATAATTGAGCCATTCTCCTCGTACGCTGCCAATCTTTGAGCGATAGGGTTTTTACCAGATGCTTCGGCCAACACATGCCGCAACCGTGTAACATCTCTCTCCGATAGCCCCTTGCCAGCGGTTTCCTCTAACCGCTTCTCGGCCTTTGCTATCTGTCCAGCATTAGCAAGCATCACAATCTCAAGAAAGTAGAGTCTCTTATCCTCAAGATGACTGGTCAATTGTTCTCTGTGCTCATCGATGTAGGCGAGCATTGCATCATGGGTGGTTTTGCTGAGTGCCAAGGAAAGCCGTGCGTACGCAGCATCGGGAGACGTATCCCCACTGAGCGCCGACAGCCGATCAACCTCGCGTTCAGCCCTTTTGAGATCAATATCAATACCAAACTGCAATCCCAATCCAAGGCGCCGTAAAAACGTAGTCTGATCAGCTATACTTCTCTCCAGCTCAAGACGGGCTTCTGCTGTATGCTCGGGATCGACAAGGCGTAACCAAAGAGCCTTGTCGCTCATAAGTCCCGAAGTCTGAGGAAGACCTAAAGATTCTGAGACCACACTAAGTCGCTCATACAACAACATAGCGTTCCGTCGATGCTCAAGTGCAATTGGTTCACTACGCAGAGGGAACATTGCAGCATTGAACGGCATTCCTTGTTTTAGAAGTTCCATTCTCAGTTCGTCGGGAATGGCTTGCATAAGAAAGGCATCCGCGCTCACGAGTATTAGCCCGGGGGATCGATCCAAATCCTCATCGATCAATTCACTTGCAGATGCAAGTGCAGCATCCCAGAAACCCTCTTCTAGAGCTTTTATGGTGTATTGAATTTTGCCATCCTCATCTAGATCAGTTAATCTCAATTCGACTTTCTTCAACCATTCGTATGCGTCATTGAATCCCTTAGCTCGCAACACTTGAATATAGGCGGCACCATACGATAGTGGTGTGTTAATTGCGCAAAGCTCGGCAATGGCTGTATCCAGATCGCCGGCTGAGGCAATCACAACTCCTCGTGCAATCCCTGTCACTTCGGCGCTACCGGCGGTAATGTGATCCAAGAGAGATTCCGCCTCAGCGTGATCATCTACGGAGAGGAGCCGGGCACACCAAGCTAGGGCTGTACCCTTCTGTTCATCGCTCGCCCGTACCAAGTCTCCTTCCATCAAACTTTCCACAAGACTTCGCGTTTTTTCTAATGTTGAAAATTCAGCAAAGAATCGACACTTGCGTATTTGCTCTAGTCTTCGTTTAACTTCGGAGTCAATGATGATCGAATGTGATTCATGGGTTGCTGGGCCTTGAGCAATTTTTTGCTTTAATTCAGCAATCGCTAAATACTGTTCTATTGTTTGGGATGTAAGATCATGTAGTTCCTTGGTGCTACTCTCAAGCTCTTCAGCATATTGAATCACCTTCAGTTGAGTCGCACATGGGCGAACGAGAAAATCACGAATCAGGACATAGACTTCAGCTTCCCTGTTGGTCGGTTTAGATATGCTTAAATGGTCTTCATCCACGGGGATCGGGGTTTCAAGTACTCCGGTGTCGGTACTATCCAGTGGGACAACCTTACCTATGGTCAAAGATATCCCGAATTTTCTTATCCTTAAGGGACGTGCCTCGGAGAGACTTAATGTCATTAATTTTTTTTCCGCACTATACTGTCTGTACCAATAATTTAAATCCCGAAGATAAGGACTTCCCGGTTGCATTTCACGGGTTGCTTCTGAAGCCCTAAGCAACGGTGATAACAATTTAGACAATCTTGCTAGAAACGTACCCCGGTGAGGCGTTCCTAGAAACACGACCCTGCGTACACGGGCAAGAAGATCTCTAGATCTGTTGACGTTGTCTACCCCCCTCTCTGCATCCCGAAGAAGTTGTTTGACAATGAGACCTCCCATGCTGTGAGCAATGAATGTAATATTTCCTTGTTTTAAGTCTGGTTCTGCTAGGAGGCGAGCTAAAATACTGGTAGCGCGGTCTGGGATGGAAGTTGCATAGCCACCCCAAGCCGTCTTTGCAGCTGGGAATCCTACGAGCCAAAGACCAACATTCGGGACGTCGCCTTCTAACCAAAGCGGCCACATTTCCGAGGAACCGGTCACCGTACTTGCCCAAGTCTTGTCGATATGCCCCGAGAGACCGTGAATAAAAATTACATGGTCTTCTACCCCGGAAGTTTTCGTCGAAATTGCACGTAGTGTCGTCAAATTAGTTCTCCACACCCATTGGGGTACGGGTACTTGTCAATGGTGATATAGACATGCTTTTCACTTTTTCATCTGGATAGCAAGTTAGTTTTCCTTTGGCGGCTCTGCAGATTTCCCATGTTTTGCAAATTTGCAAATTCAGAAATTTTATGCGCCAACTTGGACTGGATCTGGCTTAGTTGAGAGATTCTTCCACCACGATGAGACGTTCACCGGTATGATACATTTTGTTTTTCGAGTGAGTGAACCAGTATTTGGGTTCCTGAAGATAATGGGACATCAATTCAGGTTTCGCGACGACGCAGGAAGCCTACGGGGATGCCGTCACGGAACTGTTCGGGACGCTCGACTTTCTTGAGGAGCGCTTGGCGACGCGGTGGTATCTGCTCGGTTCCTCAATCACCGAGGCCGACTGGCGGCTGTTCACGGCCCTGGTGCGCTTCGACCCGGCGTATTTCGGGCATTTCAAGTGCAACGTGCACCGGCTCGTTGATTACCCGAATTTCTGGGGCTACACCCGCGACCTGCACCAGCATCCCGGCATCGCCGGGACTGTGGACATCCCCAACATCAAGGCGCATTACTACGGCAGCCACGAAACCATCAATCCGCACCGGATCGTGCCCGTGGGTCCCGAGATCGATTACACGATCCCCCATGACCGCTCACAGTTCTTGGGCTGAGCTGGGCGGTATGACCGGGACACGTCTTCCGATCGTTCCTGACCGTGCGTTCACCCCCGAATGCCGGGAACTGGTTCCTGAGCCTTCACCCGGACACTCAGGATGTCCACTCCATGGTATTGCTGGTGCCGAATCGAGTCCGCGAAGTGGCGCATGAGCCGGAGTGACGCCTCCTTCTCGATTAGAGCCTCTTCGACCGGTTCACCGAGCAGCGCAATCCTGTCCTGGAGGTTTTCCCCCTCTTTCGTTGCGGCGATGAATTCGAGGACCACCCCGTTGTCTTCCCTGCGCGCACTCACGGTCAGACTTCCGCCTTCCCTGTCATCGTCCTTTCGCTCGAGGAGCGTGAGCAACACCTCCTCGCCGACGGCTTCCATGCGGGACGCCATGGCGTCGTCCCAGCCGTAATCGGAAGCGAATTCTCTGAGGAACTCCCTCAGGTCCCCCAGGGATGACAGGTCGAACGCCGCCTCAAAGCGCCTGGGGCGGCGTTCCGTAAACTCCATGAACAGTGTCATGAAAATCGCGATGAAACCACCGGACGTCATCCCGTTGTTGAAGAGGCCGCCAGCAAAAACCGAGAAGAATTCCGGAAAGATCGCGCCGCCCTGAAAGCCGGTACCCACCAGGAAACTGATGCCGACGATCAGGCCCTTTCGGTAGTTGACCTGATCCTGGACGATCATCTGCGCACCGACCATGAACAGGATGGCCATCATCACGATGAGATAGGCCGCAAAGACCGGGCCGGGAATCCCCAGCACCAGGGCCAGCCCCTTGGGGAAGAATGCCATCGCCAGGAAGAGTGCGCCGGCCGTGATACCGACATACCGGGACGCGACCCCGGTGAGCCGGGCAAGGGATGCGCCGGTGGAATAGGAGGTGTTCGGCATGGTTCCCGCGAGCCCGGACAGCAGGTTGGACAGTCCATCGGTGGCGACCGCACCCTGCACCGCGCGGAAATCCACCGCCCGGGCTCTGCGCCAGGACACGCTCTGGCTGGCAACGGCGCTGCTCATCGTTCTCACCGAGCCGATCATCGCCGCCAGCAGGAACCCGGGAAGAAGCGCCCAGAATTCCGGACTAAAACTCAGGTCAAGACCCGGCCATCGGGACTCGGGCAGGCCGATCCACGGCGCATCCAGAACGCGGGTCATGTCATAGATGCCATAGAAGGTGGCGACCGCGGAACCCATGACGACACCGAGCACCGGGGCCCAGAGCCGGAGTTCCCCGGATCCCTTGAGCGAGAATCCGCACATGACGAGCACAGTGGCCAGGGCGCTCAGCTGCGCACCTGCAGCGGGGCTCCCTTCCGGCACGTCCGTGAGCAGGCCGAGGGCGGCCGGCATGACCGAGACCGGAATCAGCATGAGCACCGTCCCCGAGACGGTCGGGGTGAAGATCCGCCGGAACAGCGCTAATCGCTCGGATATCAGGAACTGGAAGAGGGCCGAGACGAGCACCAGGGTGGCGAGCATCTCCGGTCCGCCTTCGGCGAGCGCCAGGATGCAGACGGCGATAAAGGCCGAGGAGCTCCCCATCATGAGGACATGGCCCATCCCGAAACGCCCGAGCCGGAGTGACTGGAGCATCGTGGCAGCGCCGCCGATCGCGACGGCGGCGACAACAGCCCACGACAGGTAGGCCTCGCTCCCTCCGGCGGCGCGAACCACGATGGTCGTGATCAGGATCGTGGCCGATACGCTGAGGGCGGTGAGCTGGAGACCAAGGCCGAGGGCGGTCGTGACCGGCAGCGATTCGTCGGCCTGGTAGCGAAGACCCGGATCACGCGTCATGACAAGGCCGGCATTCCTCCGGCGTCAGGCGCCCATTGGAGGGCGGGAAGCGGTCTGACGCTCCGGAAAATCCGCATGTCGGTGGTTTGTCTGGGGGCATGTGCAGCAATCGCCTGCCAATGAGGAATCCCGCACCGCACAGGGCTCTTCTGCGCCAGGGGCTCCGGTTTCGGCCCCTGACCCGGCAACCATCAATGCAGCAGGTCGTGGTATTCCAGAAATTCCCGCACCGCCTTCACACATTCCTCCGGGTGTTCGAGTTGAAGCAAGTGCGTTGACTCGGGCAGGAAGTCATAGTCTACATTCAATATGTGGCTCAGGTCGAAGGTGGGAAGATACGAATACGGCATGACCGGGTCGGCTCCGAGGACTTTCGTCGGGCACTGGTACTCGTCGAAATCCACCATGACAGCGAAGGCCCTGCCATAATTGATCATCTGCGCCTCATATTCGCGCGGACACCGGAGCACATAGCCCTGTCCGTTCGCGCTCTTGCGGAGTATGGTGCGGGCGTACAGTTCATGAGTCCCGGGGACAACACGTTTGAAGGCCGGCACGAAGCTGAGGAATTCCGAGCATTCCTCGAAGGACTCGAACCGTTCCGTGCGCCGCTTGGCCGACTCGGTGATGCGCCTGGTGGCCACGTCGAACTCTTCGGGGTAATCCTCCACCTTGCACACCGGCGGATCGAACAGTACCCGTGCGGCGAACGTCCTTCCGTGAGTGGCTGACAGGAGCGATGTCAACGCGGATACCGAGTGAAACACGCCGATGTTCGGCTTCTGGCCGAATTGGCGGTCGATCTCCTCGACGATTCGCTCGTAGTCATCCACGCAAGCGGGAAGATTGTGCCGTTCCTGGGAGCCGACGTTGTTCCAGCCATGGTTTCTGAGGTCATGGACGATGACGTCGAACTCTTCGGTGAGCAGCGACCAGAACGGGTAGTAGAGATCAATCGCGAGACCGTTGCCGTGGCAAAGGATGAGCCTTGGGCCCGCCGGATTGCCATGACGCCGAAGGATGATGGAGTTGCCGTCATCCATGCGAACCTCATGGATGGCAAGCGGTTCGGGTATCTCCCAGACTGTTTCTGTATCTGTCATCAAGCGCCCGGCTGATTCGGGGAGCCATCATTCTCAAGATGGCTTCACCAGTATACGGCAGTGAACGGTTCGGTGGATTGTCAGGATTGTTGGCCCGGTCTCTGGAGATCCTCGCCTGCATTCATGCGCTGCGCGGGAACCGGGTCCAGTTCATGCGCGAACGTGGCGGCGAATTCCGCATTGCCCAGATTTTCGAGTCTCCAGGTGACGTCCGGCAAATGGGGAAACCGGAACAGGCCGTATTTTGCACCGTGCCGCATGTCCGATGGAATCTCGAATAGGGACGGATTCAGGGAGAAGCCTGTCCCCAGGGCCTTGATCAGCGCCTCCTTGAGCGTCCAGAGGTTGAAGAAGTACCGGCTCTTCTCGCTCTCTGTCGCCCGCGCCAGGTCGGATCTCTCGAGCGGACCGAACACAAAATCGCCGATCCCTTCGATGTCGAAACGGGGGATGCGCTCCTCCACGTCCACCCCGAGCCTTCCCTCAGGCGCGATGCCAACCAGTCCATGTCTGCCGCTGTGGCTGACATTGAAGCTGACGGATGCCTGCGCCCCGTCCACCAGGGCGAAGGGCTTGCCGTGCCCGGCGGCGCCGAACGCGAGCTGTTCGTTCCGGCAACCGAGCCGTCTGCAAAGGAGGGACCGCAGGGCCGCGCGGCAAAGGGCGAATTCCCGGCGGGGACGTTCGTACCGGTAACGGTGCCAGCGTTCCATTTCGTCGCGGTCCAGCCACGACAGGGCATGGTCCTCGCGGTCCTCATGCGGGGTCAGGTCGACATGCACGATGAGGACATCGCCGGTCTCGCGGTACGTGCTGACCCAGGAGACGTCAGCCGGCATGGCGGTACGGTCGTTCAATCATCTGGACAGTCAACGCGCCTGGAACCAGAAGCGCCGGCGCTGGAACGGGTAGCCCGGCAGGGAGATCCGGCGTCTTTCCTCTCCCGCGAACAGTCCGCGGAACTCGGGCGTGAGTCCCGCTTCATAGGCCTTCGCGACCGACGCAAGGAAAGCGTCCCCATTGGCCGACGAGCGGTCCAGGCTGGCCAGGACCGCCGGCGCCCCCGCATCGTCCGCGGACTTCGGCCAGGCCGCGGCCGCCTGCGGCCCCAGTAACGGGTCCGGGCCGACCTCCACGATGACATCGACGCCCAGCTCCGCAAGGGTTTCCACGCATCCGCCGAACGCCGTAGGCTCGCCCGCCTGCCGGCGCCAGTGCACCCCGTCGAGGGTTTCACCCGGTCCCACCACCCGGCCGGTCACCTGGTTCACCAGCGAAATCGACGGCGGCGCCGTCGCGACACCCGCGAACGCCGCCTCCAGTGCGTCCAGCGCCGCCGCATCCGGGCTGTCCCCGTCCTGCAGCGCCGCCATCAGGGATCCCCGCCGGGCCGCGAAACGCATGCCATCCTCGAGGGACATTACCCCCGCCGCCTGCGCCGCCGAAATCTCTCCAGAACCCGTCCCGAACACCACGCCCGGCCGGATGCCGATGCTCGACCACAGCGCCGTGAGCGCGCATTCGAGCGCATAGACGGCCGGTTGTGCCCAGGCCGGATCGCCGAGTTCTCCGGAGCGGCCGAATATCACGTCCAGCAACGAGGCGTCCCGTTCCTCGCGGAACACCCCGTCCAGGTGATCCAGGACCGCCCGTACCACCGGCTCGCTTTCATAGAATTCTCCGCCCATGCCGGGCCAGTGGCTGTCATGCCCGGGGTACGCGAAGGCCACCTTCGTGGCCGCCGGCGGGCCGTGGCTCCCGTCTGACTCCGCAAGCGCCGCCAGCTGCTCCTTCAGGGATTCGGCGTCCCCGAACAGGATGCCGGCACGGTGCGGGAAATGGCTGCGTCCCGCACCCGCGGTCCACGCCATGTCCGACAGCACGGGCCCGGGGGCATCGCCTTCGGCCAGCGCCCCGGCGCGATCGTCGAGCCAGGCAAGATACTGCCCCGCGAGTGCCCGCAGCGCATCGTCGGATTTGCCCGACAGCGGCAGCAACCGCATCCGCCGGGTGTGCGGCTCTTCCGCCGCCGGCCCCGGGACAGACTCCGGCAGGGAAGCGTCCACTCGCCTTCCGGCGCCCGCAGGGGAATGGCTCGTGGCATCCCCGTCCTCAGGGGACTGCGGTGATCCATAGCCCTCCACCACCAGGTGTGCGTTGGTTCCGGAGAGCGCGAAGGCGCTCACGCCCGCCCGGGGAGGATGGTCGGGACTGAGCGGCCATGGTGTCGTCTCCGACGTCACCTGCACCGGCAACTCATCCCACGGCATCTCCGGACTGGGGTGATCGAAATGCAGGTGTTTCGGAATCACCCCGTGCTTCATCGCCAGCAGGACCTTGATCAGGCCGGCGATGCCGGCCGCCGCCTCCAGGTGGCCGATGTTCGTCTTCACCGTGCCGAGCAGCAGCGGGCGGTCCGCCGCGCGTCCCCTGCCGTACACGGCGGCCGATGCGCGCACCTCGATCGGGTCGCCCAGCTGGGAACCCGTCGCATGCGCTTCCAGGTAGTCCACTTCGGCAGGGGGGATCCCGGACCGGGAGAGCGCCTCCTCGAGCACCTGTTCCTGGGCCGTGCCGTTCGGCACCGTCAGTGCGGCGCTCGCCCCGTTCTGGTTCACCGCCGAACCCTGTACCAGGCCCCAGATGCGGTCGCCGTCCGCCTCGGCGTCGCTGAGCCGCTTCAGGACCACCACCCCGCAGCCCTCGCCGCGGACGAAGCCGTCCGCGGCCGCATCGAAGGTCCGGCAAAGGCCAGTTCGCGACAGCATGCCGTAGTCCGCCATGAACTTCGAGATCCGGGGGGAGAGCGCCGCGTGCACGCCCCCGGCCAGGGCCATGTCCACTTCGCCTTCCCGGAGGCTTGCGGCGGCCTGGTGCACCGCCACCAGCGATGATGCGCAGGTCATGTCCAGCGGCACGGCCGGACCCATGAGGCCGAGCGCAAAGGCGACCCGCCCGATGGTCACGCTCGGGGCGGTGCCGAGGTAGCTGTCATCCTGGCCGCTGGCGGCGACCAGGTCCCGGTATTCGCTGCCGCCCAGCCCGACGTACACCCCGGTGCGGGTGCCCTTGAGCGGAGCGGGGTTCATGCCCGCGTCCTCAAGCGCCTGCCAGCACGTCTCCAGCAGCAGCCCCTGGCGCGGGTCCATCATCCGCGCCTCGATCGGCCTGATGCCGAAGAAGCCCGCATCGAACTCATCCAGCCCCTCGATGTACCCGCCCCGCCGGTAGATGGTCTCATCTGCGTCGGGGTCTCCGAGAATTCCGTTCCAGGGGCCGGCGTCCTGCCGTCCCTCCGTCACCGCGTCGGCGCCCGCCTCGAGCTGGCGCCAGAAGGCGTCGATGTCAGGCGCGCCGGGGAACCGGCACGCCATGCCCACGACCGCGATCTGCTCCTCCTCCCGCTCCGTAGCTGCGAGCGGCACCGGTGCGGGCGCGGGCGCCGCCTCTGGCTGGGGCGCGAGTGAAAATACGGCCTCTGCCCGGGGTGCGGGCGCGGGTGCTGGGCCGAGATCGCCGAGTTCTCCGACCAGGTGGCGGGCGAGCACCGCGATGTCCGGATAGTCGAACACCACCGTGTTCGATGCCGTGTACGTGTCCGCGAACGCGCGGTTCAGGCGATTGCGCAGTTCCACGGCCATGAGCGAGTCCATGCCCAGGTCGAAGAATCCCACCGTGGGCTCCGGCGCCGAGGGCAGCCGCAGCACCGCCTGCAGTTCCTGCTGCAGGAACGTCACCAGCAGGCTCTCGCGTTCGCCCGTAGGCGTCTCCCGGACACGGGAAATCAGGTCATCCGCCAGGGCGGGCGCATCGGCCCCGGCATCGTCGGCGGAGGAGAGCAGGTCCTCGAGCAGGGGCGGCCGCTCCTCGACGGCCTCCTCGAACACCGACCAGTCCATGGCCATCACCACGGAATTGGTGACATCCTGGCGCACCAGCCGGTCGAATGCCCGCATGCCCTGCTGCGGGGTAAACCAGCGCCCGCCGCGCGACGCCCGCTGGCGCTCGATCCGGTCGCGCTGCTCCGCCGCTTCGCCGATCTCCGACCACGCCCCCCAGGCAATGGCCTGTCCCGGCAGTCCCAGCGCCCGGCGGTGCCCGGCGAGCTGATCCAGGAACGCGTTGGCCGCGGCATGGTTCGCCTGGCCCGGGTTGCCCATCACGCCGACCCGGCTGGAGAAGAGGATGAACAGGTCCAGGTCGAGATCCATCGTGGCGCGGTGCAACTGCCAGGCGCCCAGTATCTTCGGCCACAGCACCGTCTCGAACCGATCCCAGCTCTGGTTCGTCAACGCGCCGTCCGACAGCACTCCCACGCTGTGGATCACACCGCCGAGGGGCGGCAGTTCCTCGTCCACCCGCGCCATCATTGCGTCCACCTGGGCGGCATCCGTCACGTCCGCGAGTTCCACCTGCACCGTGAACCCGCGCTCGCGCAGCGAGTTGATGACCGTCTCGACTTCCGGGTCCGGCGGCCGCCGTCCGTTCAGCACGATCGTCCCGGCCCCGTGCTCGGCGAGCCACTCGGCAACCGCGCACCCGATCCCGCCAAGACCCCCGGTCACAAGGTAGGACCGGTCCTGCCGCAGACCGCCGCCCGCGAGGGGCGGTGCCGTCAGGACGATCTTTCCGGTGTGGCGGGCCGATCTCATGAAGCGCAATGCCGCCCCCGCCTCGGCTAGCGGCCACCTGCTGTGGACGATCGGCCCCACTTCTCCCGCCGCGAGCTGCCGCATCACGTCCCTGAGGACCCGGCCGACCCAGGCCGGGTCGGTTTTCTTCATGACGTCCAGTTCAAGGATGGCGTAGGTCACGTCGGGGCGCACCGCCGCCATCTCCTCCTCGCTCAGGATGTCCCGCCGGGCCAGCTCGACGAACCGGCCGCCTTTCGCCAGGCAGGACAGGCTCGCGTCGATGAAGCCCTCGCTCGTCAGGCTGTTCAGCACCACGTCCACGCCCTTGCCGTCCGTGGCCTTCAGGATTTCCTCCCCGAACGCCGTCTGGCGGCTGTCGTAAATGTTCTCCACCCCGAGGGAGCGGAGATACGCCTGCTTCGGCGCGCTCGCGGTGACATGAACTTCCGCCCCCGCGGCCCGCGCCAGCTGGATCGCCGCCAGTCCCACGCCGCCCGCGCCGGCGTGGATCAGCACCCGGTCGCCCGCCTCCAGCCCGGAAAACTCGTAGGACAGCGCGGCCGAGACGTATGCGCTCGGCACCGTGGCGAGGTCCGACACCGAAAACCCCTCGGGGGCGGGCGCCACCAGTTCCCCGTGCGTGATCATTTCCGCGGCGAACGCGCCGAATCCCATGCCGGTCACATGGTCCCCGACGGAGACGGTGGTCACGTCGGCGCCCGCCTCGATCACGTGGCCGCACATTTCCCTGCCGAGATTGCCCTCCTCGATGAAGCCGAGGGAGCGGAACACGTCCCAGAAGTTGAGCCCCGTGGCCTCCACGGCGACGCGGACCTCCTCGAGTTCCAGGGGGCGCCGCGGCAGGGGCTTGATGCAGGGTTTCTCGAACACGCCGCCGGGGTCCGGGGCCAGCACCCAGTCCGGGTCATCCGGCAGGGAAAGCCGCTCCGGCCCGGCGTCCGCGCGGACCAGGCGCGCCGCCTGACGGCGTCCCGTCCGGTACGCGATGTGGTTTTCCGGGTCGGGGTAGAGGAGTTCGTTGACCAGGTCGGGCGCCGGCGCCATCGACCCGGGATCCAGGTCGATCATCCGCGGCTGCAGGTCCGCCGCTTCCAGGGCCACTGCCTTGCCGAAGCCCCACAGAACGGCGCCGGACGGCTCCCCGCCATGCTCCCGTTCCAGCACCTGGGCCCCGCGGGTGAGAAACCACACGCCCTTCTCCGGTTTCGTGTCGGCGTCCGTCATGCCCTGCACCATGGCAAGCGCGCTCGCCCCCGCCCGCGCCACGTCCCCGGCGATTTCCTCCCGGGTCGCCGCCTCCCCGTGGCCATCCAGCGCCAACAGGTGCACGGCGCCGTTGAAGGGCACGTCCGAAGGGAGGTTCTGTATCAGCGAACACCAGGACTCGCGCTGCCGCGTCTCCACGGACACGTCGATCACGCCCGCGCCGGAAATCTGCGGCGGGCCGTCATCCGGGGCCCCTTCGATTGCCAGCAGGACCGTCTGGTTGCGGGCCGCCAGATCGGCTGCCAGCCGGGCAGCCAGGCCGCCGTCGTCCGCCGCCAGGATCCAGACGCCCGGGTCCTCCAGGACCTCCACCGGGCCCCGCGCGACGATCACGCCCTTGTCCGGAAATTCGTCCGGGTCCGACTCGTTCAATCCCAGGACCTCCACCTCGCCGAAGCCCACGTCGCCGAGTGCGCGCCGCCAGACCGCCGGACTCGCCAGGGCGTGGTGCGGGCGGTAGTCGTCGGCGAACCGCCACCAGCCGTCCAACTGTCCGAAGGTCAGGTCCATCCAGCCGTAGCCGCTGAGGTTTTCAAGGGCAACGAGGTGGCCCGACGGGGCGAGCAGTTTCAGGCAGTGCGCCAGCGTCTCCTCCAGGTACCGGGTCGCATGCAGTACGTTGGACGCGATCAGCAGGTCATAGGCGTTGGCGTCATAGCCCTGGGCGATCGGGTCCTTCTCGATGTCCAGCGGACGGTAGACGATCGCGCCGCCGCCGTCCCCGAACCGTCCTTCCGCCTCGGCGAAGAATCCCGCCGAGATGTCCGTGTACACGTAGTCGAACCGTCCTTCCGGCAGCTCGGGCAGGATGGCGGCGGTTGCCGACCCCGTGCCCGCCCCGACCTCGATCACCCGGAGGCGCCTGCCCTCGGGCAGCCCGGCCACGAGGGTGCGGACCGTCTCTTTCAGGATCCGGTTCGCCGCGCGCGCCACCGGCGCTTTCAGGTACAGGTCCCCCGGGGTCGGCTCCCCGCTGCTGAACAGGAGCGTCAGAGGGTCCGCCTGGGCGCGGAGCACCTCGGCCAGGGCGCCGCCGCACCGCCGGAACAGGCCGATTTCGTTCGTGCCGTGGGGGTAGCGTTCGATCATCCCGGAGACGAATTCCTCCATGTCGCCCGGCATTTCATCGGGCAGGGGGTCGCCCGGTCCGAGCTTCACGACGAATCCGCCGTCTGTCTCTTCCAGCACACCGGACTTGGCCAGCATCTCGAGAATCCGGCGAAAGAGGCGCTTGTGCTCCTCCCCGACCCCGAGGCGCTGTCGCAGGTCCTCGGAATCCAGTACCGCACCCGCCTCGCGCTCCCATCCCAGCTGTTCCAGGGTCGCGAGCGCGCGGGAACGCGACCACTGTTCCAGGTCCTCCAGCAGGGCGCTACGGTCTGCGCGCGGGACGCCCTCCTCGGCCAGGTATTCCGACAGCAGTCCCGAGCGGGCCGCCACGTCCTCCGGGGACGGGAGGAAATCCGCCGGCGTCATGCCCGGTGCGAGCGCTTTTTCACGCCACACGATCTCGTAGAGCAGTTCCTCCACCCCCTCGACCGCGGAGAGCAGAGCCGCCCGCGTCGCGCGCTTCACCGTGTAGCCTTCCAGCCCACCGAGCGGGTTTCCCTCAGGATCGTAGATTCTCAGCTCGCCGCTCATGACCTCCGGGGCCTGGCCGGATTCCGCTTCCGCACCCCGGGCCTCGTTCATCCGTACGTGGCAGATCACCTTTCTCGGCAGCCGCCCCGCCAGCCAGAGCCGCTCCCAGCCGAAGGGCAGGTAGGTGGTTTCGCCCTCGTCGCCGCCCGGGTTCCGCGCCGCGGCCACCACCTGGAAGCAGCCGTCCAGCACGAGCGGATGAACATCAAGATTCTGGCCGGGAGCATCCGGCAGCGAAATCTCGCCCAGCGCCTCTCCCGGCTTGGACCAGACCTCGCCCAGCGTCTGGAACGACGGGCCGAGATCGATCCCCGTGGCGGACCGGGCGCGGTAATAGGCCGGCACGTCCACCGGCTCGAGACCGGTCTTCAGGGCCTCGAGGTCGACGGGTCCGGCGCCTTCCGCGGCGGGGTTCCCCGGCGACACTCGGCATTCCACGTGCACCGTCCATCCCTCTTCATCCCCCTTGCTGAACAATTGGGCGCGGCGCGACGCCGAATCCCCGGGGGCGTCGAGCACGAGCTGCACCCTGCGGCCGCTCTCTTCCGCATTCTTTCCGGGATCGTCCGGCGGGAAGACCAGCGCATTGTGCAACTGCATGTCCTCCACGACCACCGCGCCGTCCCCCTCGGCCAGGGGCGCCGATGCCGCCATGGCTCCGTAGAGCGCGCCGGGAGCGATGATCCGGCCGTACACCCGGTGATCGCTCATCCATTCCGGGTCCGAGGGAAACACCTCGGTCTCGTACGTGACCTCACCGCTGGCGGATTCGTGCCGGTCGCCGAGCAAGGGATGTCCGGCACTCCGCCGCCGGCCCCGCGTCGCCTCAAGCCAGTAGTGCTCGCGCTGGAACGGATAGTCCGGGATCGAGATGCGTCGGCGAGCTTCCCCGGCGAACAGCCCCTCGAACCGTACCGGAAGGCCTGCCTGGTACGCGTTCGCGACCGCCGCCATGAAACCGTCGCCGCCCGTGGAATCCTCCGAGCCCTCGGCCGGAGGACACAGGCTCGTGACGACGACCGGCGCCCCGGCCGACTCCGGCCAGGCCGACACCGCCATCGCGCCCAGCAGCGGGCGCGGCCCGATCTCCACCACTAGGTCCACCCCGAGGTCCGCCAGGGATCGGACGCCGCTGGCGAACGCCACCGCCTCGCGGGCATGGCGCCGCCAGTAGGACCCGTCCAGCAACTGGCCGTCCTCCACCGGCCGACCCGTCAGGTTGCTGACCACGGTGAGGGCGGGAGGGGCGATGGACACGCCGTCCAGGGATGCTTCCAGTCCGTCCAGTGCGGGCTCCAGCAGGGCGCTGTGAAACGCCCGCGTCGTGTTCAGCCGCCGGGTCCGTACGCCTTCGGATTCGAAGTGCTTCAGGATGCTTTCGATGTCTCCGACCGTGCCGCTCACCACCTGGTGGCTGCCGTTGTCCCCCGAGACGCTCAGCCCGACGCCGCCGGAGGACGCGTTGGCCTCCTCGACCGCCGACGCCACCCGGTCCGGCGGGGCAAAGACCGCGGCCATGGCGCCCGGTTCGGTTTCGGACATGAGGGTGCCCCGGGTTGCGGCGAACCGCATGCCGTCCTCCAGGCTGTACACGCCGGCCGCCCGGGCCGCCGCCAGTTCACCGACGCTGTGTCCCACCACCACGTCGGGGCGGACCCCCACGCTGTCCCAGAGCGCCGTCAGCGCGCTATCGAGCGCGTAGAGGGCCGGCTGTTCCCACGCGGTGTCCTCCAGGCTGCCTTCCCCGCCATCCCTGCCGAACATCACGTCCAGCAGGGAGACGCCCCGGTGCGCCCGGAAGACTTCCTCGCAGCGGTCGAGCACCGCCCGCGCCACCGGCTCGGTTTCATAGAGCGCCTTACCCATGCCGGCCCACTGGCTGCCCTGGCCGGTATAGGCGAACGCCACCCTGGTCGGGGCGTGCTGCCGGTGGTCATCGTCCCCGTCAACGAGTTCCCGGAGCCGCTCCCGCAACGAGTCGGCATCCCGGAACGGAATACCCGCCCGATAATCGAAATGGCTCCGCCCGATGCCGGCCGTCCATGCCATGTCCGACAGCAGGGGTCCAAGGGCATCGGATTCCGCCCCGAGCGCCTCCGCCTGCCCGTCGAGCCATGAGAGATACCGCCCCGCAAGCGCCCTGAGGGCGCCGTCCGACTTGCCCGACAGCGCCAGCAGGCGGGTGTCGCGCTGCCGGAGTTCCGCGTCCGGCAGCGCAAGGTCCCGTACGGCCTCCGGCAGCGGAGCTGTCACCGCCTGCGCGGCTCCCGCAAGCTGGTTCCGTCCGTAGGGCGTCCCGTCCGGCCCGTTGTATTCCTCCACGACAATGTGGGCGTTCGTGCCGGATATTCCGAAGGAATTCACGCCCGCAAGGCGCGGGCGGCCGTCCCGTGGCGGCAGGTCCATCATGGACGAAGTCACCTTGAGGGGCAGCTGGTCCCAGTCGAGACTCGGGTTGGGGTTCTGGAAATGCAGGTGCTGCGGAATCACCCCCCGCTGCATCACCAGCGCCGCCTTGATCAGGCCGGCGATACCGGCCGCCGACTCCAGGTGGCCGACGTTGGTCTTCACGGAACCGACCAGCAGCGGCCGGTCGGCCATGCGGTCCCGGCCGTAGACGGCGGCCACGGCGTCGATCTCGATCGGATCGCCGACCGACGTTCCGGTCCCGTGCGCCTCGAGGTAGTCCACTTCCGACGCGGCGACACCTGCCTGGGAGAGCGCCGTCTCGATCACCTGCTCCAGCGCGGGCGTGTGCGGCACCGTCAGCCCGCTGCTGGCGCCGCCGTGGTTGACCGCCGAGCCCCGGATGACGCCCCAGATCCGGTCGCCGTCCCGTTCCGCGTCGCGCAGCCGCTTGAGGACGACGACCCCGCAGCCCTCGCCCCGCACATAGCCGTTCGCGGAGGCGTCGAACGCCTTGCACTGCCCGTCCGCGGAAAGCATCATCGCATCCGCGCGGAGCTCGAATATGCGGCCGTTCAGGATCGCCTGCACGCCGCCCGCGATGGCCAGGTCCGCCTTGCCCTGCTGGAGGTCCGAAACGGCGTCGTGAACCGACACCAGGGACGACGCGCAGGCGGCGTCCACGGCCTTCGCCGGTCCCATGAAGCCGAGCACGAAGGAAACCCGGCCGCTGGTGCCGTTCAGGTTGGTGCCGCTCAGGGCGTACAGGCAGGAGGCGGCCTCGGCGGGCTTGTTGGACTCCACCACCAGCATCCTGTACTCGTCGTTGCTGATTCCGGTGTAGACGCCGGTGCGGCTGCCCTTCAGCCGGTCCGGGTCGATCCCCGCGTCCTCGAGGGCCTGCCAGGTGGTCTCGAGCATCATCCGCTGCTGCGGGTCCAGCATGTTGGCCTCGACCGGGGAAATCCGGAAGAATGTCGCGTCGAACTGGTCGATCTCGTCGACATAGGCGCAGTAGCGGCAGGCGCTGCCGAGTTCCCCGACGTTCGAGAAGAGTTCGTCCACGCGCCTGTTGCCTTCGCCGGGGACAATTTCAGAGACCGAGTTCCCGCCGGATTCGAGCAGTTGCCAGAATTCGGAAATGCTCGGCGCGCCGGGAAACTTGCACGCCATGCCCACGATCGCGACGGGCTCCGCCGGACGGGTAATGCCCGGGATGTCGTCCTGGGGTTCTCCGGAAGGATCGAAATTCCTGTCTAGGTTCATCAAAGACTCCGCATTTGTGTATTCAGGCTCTCCTGCGAAAATCATCCACCCCTTGCCGGTCCGTGTGGTCCCGGGAAGAATCCATGATACAGCGCATTCTCGGGGAGGGACAAGTACAAGGGGCCCGGCGCATACCCGGTTGGCCGGAAGCGTCCGGAAACACCCTGTAACACCTGGAAACGGTATTTCGCGGGGGCCCTCAGGGGGCGGTTGATCTGGAAATTTGGCACGGGACAAGTGTACATTAGCCTGACCCCGGCATTGTGCCGGGAACGGCAACTGGGCATGGCCCCGGCCGGTCAACCCAGGCAAGCGCAGGCAGACAGATCAAAGACAAGAGATTCATCGTCGTCGAAGGCCCCATCGGCGTGGGCAAGAGCACCCTTGCCCGGCGGATTGCGGGTTCCCTTGGTGCGGACCTCCTGCTGGAGCAGTCGGCCGAGAATCCGTTCCTTGAGCGCTTCTACCGCTCGCCGGCCCAGTACGCCCTGCAGACCCAGCTGTATTTCCTGTTCCAGCGCGTGCAGCAACTGAAGGAATTGCGGCAGGGGGATCTCTTTTCCCCGGTCCGCGTCGCGGACTTCATGCTGGACAAGGATCCGCTGTTCGCCCGGCTGACCCTGGACGAGGACGAACTGTTCCTGTACGAGCAGGTGTTCGAGCAGTTGATCCTGGAAGTGCCCAAGCCCGATCTCGTCATTTTCCTGCAGGCGCCCACCGGCGTCCTGGTCCGGCGGATCCGCAAGCGCGGCATCCTGTTCGAGCGCAACATGGAGCGGAGTTTCCTCGAGGAACTGTCCGAGGCCTATACCCGCTTCTTCCTCAGCTATCACGATTCCCCGCTGCTGATGGTCAACGCGGAGAATTCCAACTTTCTCGATGACGACGAGCACTATGCGCTGCTGCTCGAACAGGTTAAGAGCGTCCAGTCCGGGCGGCACTACTTCAACCCGAATTTCTGAAGCCCGGTGCCGCGATCCGCAATGTCCGAAAGGCCCGAAAAACCCGAAAAATCCATCAGCCGTTACCCGGTACCGGACCTCGAGTCCCTGGACGCGGATATCCGCGCCCGGATCGAGGCGGTCCACGAGAAGGCGGGGTTCATTCCCAACGTTTTTCTCACGCTCGCCCACCGCCCGGCGGAGTTTCGGGCCTTCTTCGAATACCATGACGCGCTGATGCTGAAGGAGGGCGGCCTCAGCAAGGCGGAACGCGAGATGATCGTGGTGGCCACCAGCGCCCTGAACGACTGCCACTACTGCGTGATCGCCCATGGCGCCATTCTGCGGGTCTATTCCAGGGACCCCCTCGTGGCGGACCAGGTCGCGGTGAACTACCGCAAGGCCGACATCACGCCGAGACAGACGGCGATGCTGGACTTCGCGGTCCGGATCGCCGCTTCACCCGGGCAGGTCGGACAAGCCGATTTCGAGGCCCTTGAGGCCCATGGATTCGATGCGGAGGACATCTGGGATATCGGCGCCATTGCCGCGTTCTTCGGTCTGTCGAACCGCATCGCCAACATGATCGACATGCGGCCGAACGACGAGTTCTACGCCATGGGGCGGGAGTAGTGAGCGCCCCGGGCCATGGGTGATCCGGACACGCTGGAGGGCAGGGAGCCTTCCCTCCGCACCATCGCCATGCCGGCGGACGCCAATCCCGCCGGGGACATCTTCGGCGGCTGGATCATGTCCCAGATGGACCTGGCGGGCGCGATCTACGCCAGCTACACGGTCCGGGGCCGGCTGGTGACGGTGGCGGTCGATTCCATGACCTTCCACCTGCCGGTGTACGTGGGGGACCAGGTGAGCTGCTATTGCGGGGTGGGGAGGATCGGCCGGTCGTCCATCTCCATCCACATCGAGGCCTGGGTGCGGCGCCGGCAGGCCGACGTGAAGCTGCTGAAGGTCACCGAGGCGACGATCACCTATGTCAGCATCGACGAGAGCCGGAAGCCGGTGCCGATCGAGCTGCTCGCATAGCCGGCGCTCCGGGAGGGCTCCGGGGCCCGGCTGAATCCCTACCCCAGGGCGCCCTGCGCGGTCCCGGCAGTACCGGGCTTCGGCATGCCAGCGGCTAGCGTCCGGTTCCGGCGGCGAGGTCCCTGACGAACCGGTGCACCTCCGCGCAGATGTCGGCGCCGGGACGGCCGCTGCCGACTCCTTCCGCGACGCGGTCGACGATCGCGGAGCCCACGACGACACCGTCCGCCACCCGGGCGGTGGCACGGACGTGCTCGGCGTTCTTGATTCCGAAACCGACCGCCACAGGCAGGTCGGTGTGGCGCCGGATGCGGGTGACCGCGTCGGCGACGGTCTGCTGCTCCGCTGAGCGGGTGCCGGTGATCCCGGTGATGGCCACGTAGTAGACGAACCCGGAACTGTGCTTCAGCACCACGTCCAGCCGGGCGTCGTCCGAGGTGGGTGTGGTGAGGCGCACCCAGTGCAGTCCCGCGGCGAGGCAGGGGTGGGCCATTTCCACATCCTCCTCCGGCGGCAGGTCCACGATGATCAGGCCGTCCACGCCCACGGACAGCGCCTTGTCGATGAAGGCCTGGACGCCGTAATGGTGGATCGGGTTGTAGTAGCCCATGAGGATGATGGGCGTCGCATCGTCCTTATGGCGGAAATTCTCCACCATCGTCAGGGTCCGGGCCAGGGTCATGCCGTTGTCCAGCGCCCTCAGGTTGGCGAGCTGTATCGAGGGTCCGTCCGCCATGGGGTCGGAAAACGGCATGCCGAGCTCGATGACGTCGGCCCCGGCGGCCGGCAGGCCGTCGAGCAGGGCCTGGGACGTGTCCCCGTCCGGGTCCCCGGCGGTGATGAAGGGGATCAGCGCGGCCCGGTTCTGTTCCCGCACCAGGGCGAAGCGTTCATTGAGGCGGTCGCGGCTCATATCTCCACTCCCAGGGCCTTGGCCACGGTGAACACGTCCTTGTCGCCCCGGCCGCAGAGATTCATGATGATGGTCTGGCCGCGGTCCATGTCCGGCGCGATCTTGACCACGTGGGCGAGGGCGTGGGCGGGTTCCAGGGCCGGGATGATGCCTTCGCTGCTGCAGCAGAGCTTGAAGGCCTCGAGCGCCTCGTCGTCGGTGATGGACACGTACTCCACCCGGCCGGTCTCGTGCAGCCAGGAATGCTCGGGTCCGATGCCCGGGTAGTCGAGGCCGGCGGAGATGGAATGGGCGTCCAGGATCTGCCCGTCATCGGTCTGCAGCAGGAAGGTGCGGTTGCCGTGCAGGACGCCGGGTTCCCCGCCGGTCAGTGAGGCCGCGTGTTCGCCGGTGTCGATGCCGTGGCCCGCCGCCTCGACCCCGATGATGCGCACGCTCTCGTCGTCGAGGAAGGGATGGAAGAGCCCGATGGCGTTGGAGCCGCCGCCGATGCAGGCGGTGACCACGTCCGGCAGCCTGCCGGTCCGTTCGATGAACTGCTCGCGCGCCTCGCGCCCGATGACGGTCTGGAAGTCCCGCACCATCTCGGGGTAGGGATGGGGTCCGGCGCAGGTGCCGATGATGTAGAACGTGTCCTCCACGTTCGCCACCCAGTCCCGGAGGGCATCGTTCATGGCGTCCTTCAGCGTGGCCGTGCCGCTGCTCACCGGTACGATTTCCGCCCCGAGAAGGCGCATGCGGAACACGTTGGGCGCCTGGCGCTCGATGTCCTTCTCCCCCATGTAGACCACGCAGGGCAGATCGAACAGGGCGCAGACCGTGGCCGTGGCGACGCCGTGCTGCCCGGCGCCGGTCTCGGCGATGATGCGGCGCTTGCCCATGCGCCGCGCCAGCAGGATCTGTCCCAGGGTGTTGTTGATCTTGTGGGCCCCGGTATGGTTCAGCTCGTCGCGCTTGAAATAGACCCTGGCGCCGCCGAGCCCGTCACTGAGGCGCTCCGCCAGGTAGAGGGGGCTCGGGCGGCCGACGTAGTCCCGGGAATAGTAGGCCAGTTCCCTGAGGTATTCCGGGTCGTTGCGGTACTTGTAGTATGCCTGCTCCACTTCGAGGATCAGCGGCATCAGGGTTTCGGCGACGAAGCGGCCGCCGAATATGCCGAAGTGACCCTCCGCGTCGGGGCCGCTGCGGTAGGATTCGGGTGGATTGGTTTGCATGGACTTTCCGGGACGTTCGAGGTGCGGGATTATAACTGCCCCGGCGGGATTGTTGACATTGCCGCCCGGGCTGCATAGTATCCGTGGACAGCGCCGATTTGAGTTTCAGCTTGCGGGCGCTTTACAAATTCGGCTAAAGAGAAGCCCGCCAACCTGCTTGACGCCGCTTCCCAGCCGGCGGACAGCGGGTTTTTTAATGCCCGCTATCCGACCGTCCGACGGATTCCACCGGAACTTCGCCGGACCCGCGACAAACCGATCAACACCTGAATAACGGTGATCTGTCATGAGCAAGGTGGATGCGTTTACCAGTACCGAGGAAGCACCGGGCGCCGAAACACTGGCGGTCCGTGCGGGCCAGCATCGCGGTCCCGAAAGGGAACACAGCGAGCCCATTTACACGACGTCGAGCTTCGTGTTCGAAAATGCCGCCCAGGCGGCCGCTCTGTTCCAGGAGCAGGAGGAGGGGAACGTCTACTCCCGTTTCACCAATCCCACGGTCAGGACGTTCGAAAACCGCCTGGGCGCCCTCGAGGGAGGGGACTTCTGCGTGGCCACCGCGTCCGGGATGGCCGCCATCACCGGGCTGGTTCTTTGCCGGCTGAAGCCCGGGGATCACGTGGTGGTGGCGCGGGGGCTGTTCGGCGCGACGCTGTCGCTGTTCGGCAAGTTCTTCGAGCGCTACCAGATCTGTGTCACCCAGGTGGCGGTGTCCGAACCGGAAGCCTGGCGCGCCGCCGTGCGTGACAGTACCCGGATGCTGTTCCTGGAGACGCCCACCAACCCGCTTTGCGAGATCGCCGATATCGGTGCCATTGCCGCCATTGCCAGGGAGGCGGAGGCTTTGCTGGTGGTGGACAACTGTTTCTGCACGCCGGTGCTGCAGCGGCCGCTGGACCTCGGCGCCGACGTGGTGGTGCACACGGCAACCAAGTACCTGGACGGGCAGGGCCGCTGCGTGGGGGGCGCCATGGTGACCCGTGATCCGGATATCCACGATGCGTTCTTCGGCCTGATGCGCACCGCGGGCCCCAGTCTCAGCCCGTTCAATGCCTGGGTGTTCCTGAAGGGGCTGGAAACCCTTGCCCTCAGGATGGGGCGCCACTGCGTAAGCGCCGGCACCCTGGCCAGGCGGCTGCGGGAACACCCGGCCGTGGAACGGGTCTTCTACCCCGGGCTGGAGGATCATCCGGGGCATGCCCTGGCGGGTCGCCAGCAGGACGGCTTCGGCGGAATCGTCTCGTTCCGGGTGCGCGGCGGCCGGCGCGAGGCCTGGTCGGTGATCGACGCCACCCGCCTTCTGTCCATCACCGGCAACCTCGGGGACGCCAAAACCACCATTATCCATCCCGCCAGCACCACCCATGGCCGGATCACCCAGGAAGAAAGGGATGCTGCGGGGATCGGAGAGAACCTGGTCCGGGTCTCCGTGGGCCTGGAGAATGTGGAGGACATCTACCGCGACCTGGCCCGGGGCCTGGATGCCCTGACGACGGGGTAAGATCCCGTGGGCGTCCCGTAAGGCGATCAGGTCTTCGACGCCGGCCGGAGCCGCTCTTCGGATAGGCTCCGGTGCGTCGGTGCCGGAATGGCTTCCCACGTCCCCGGCGGACTTCCCGGCGCGAGCCGGATTGGGCATGATTTGCAAAGGAGGGTGCATGGGGCATGATCCCGGTGAACGCCCGGATGACGCCTTCGGATGGACCGGAACCGAATCCCGGTTTCCGGGACCGGGGCGACTGGCCGCCATGATTCGACAAACCGACAATCATCGAAATCGAGGAGTTGCAACATGCAAAAACCTACCAGACGCACACTGCTGCGCATGATCGGCGCCGCTGCCGGGTCGGCGGCGGTTTACCGGACCATGGACACGCTGGGGATGCTGGGACCGGGGACCGCCCACGCCGCGTCGCTGGACCTGCCGCCGGGGTCCGGCAATGGCGGACACGTCGTCATTCTGGGCGCGGGGGTCTCGGGCCTGGCCGCGGCCTGGGAGATGTCCAGGGCCGGCTGGCGCTGCACGGTGCTGGAGGCGACGGGACGGCCGGGCGGGCGCAATCTGACCGCGCGCGGCGGAGACGTGCTGACCGAACAGTCGATGCGCCAGGATGTATGCTTCGACCGGGAGGAGCACCTCTACGCCAACCTCGGCCCGGCGCGCATCCCCTACCATCACCGCACGGTGCTTGGCTATTGCAGGGAATTCGGCATCGACCTCGAGGTCTTCACCAACGACAACCGGGCGGCCCTTTTCCACAACCGCGAGCGCTTCGGCGGCGGGCCGGTCGTCGCCCGGCGGGTGATGACCGACATGCGAGGGTATGTGGCGGAGCTGCTGGCCAAGGCCGTGGACCGGGGTGCGCTGGACGAGGAACTGACCGCGGAAGACCGGGAGCGGCTGCGGGACCTGCTGAAGAATTTCGGTGGGCTGAAAGACGATCACAGCTACGCGGGATCGAACCGCGCCGGTTATCGGGGAGCGCATGTCCATGCCGGAATGGCGGCCGGCGAGATGGAGGAGAAGCTGGACTTCGGGGAGTTGCTGGGTGCCGAATTCTGGGAGTACAAGCTCCATTTCAGTCACTTCCTCAACCAGAACCCGACATTGTTCCAGCCGGTCGGAGGGATGGACGCGATCGTCCGGGCTTTTGCGGAGCGGGTCGGCCATCTCGTGCAATACGGGTGCATCGTGGAACAGATCCGCCGCCAGGATGAAGGGGTGCGTATCGTCTATCGCGGTCCGGACGGGGCGGAGCGGGAAGTAGCGGCGGATTACGCCATCTGCACGATTCCCGCGCCCGTGCTGAAGGAGATTCCGAACGACTTCTCGCCGGAGTCGCGGTCGGCGCTTGAATCCCTAGAATTCGTCGAGGCGGTGAAGGTGGCCTTCCAGGCGAGGCGACGGTTCTGGGAAGAGGACGCCGCGATCTACGGCGGCATATCCTGGACCGACAACGACATCACGCAGATCTGGTATCCATGCAACGGCTATCACCGTGCCAAGGGCGTGCTGGTCGGCGCCTACATCTGGGACCGGGAACCCGGACTGCGCTATACGGCCATGTCGGCATCGGAGCGACTCCGGGCGGCGGTGACGGAAGGCGAGGCTCTGCATCCCGGATACGGTGACGAGATGGAATGCGGAATCAGCCGCGCATGGTTCAATGTTCCTTTCCAGAAGGGCGGTTGGCCGAACTATAATCCCGACGCCGCGGCGGTGCTGCGCCGGGCCGACGGGCCGTTCCATTTTTCCGGCGACCAGGTGACCGCACTGCCCGGCTGGCAGGAGGGCGCCCTGCTCGCGGCCCATGCCGCCTCCGCCGCGATTCATGACCGCTTCAGTGCGAAATGAACTGACTGCCGGACAAACCTTTCCTTGAAAACGGTCTGTGCAAGGAGGAGACCGTTACTTTGATATGACACAAAAAGGGCTGTCTATGCATCCTGCCCCTGGGGCGGCTGAGGGGATTTGCCTGCATCAATCGATAAAATTTGAATTTTTCAATGGCGGTTTTCGGCATACCGGTCCACTTCCCCGGCGCACTGGCCGGTGGAGGAACTACCAGGGCAGGGGATAACCCTCCGCATGCCAGAAGGTTCCGGTATCCGCCAGGGTCAAGTGGTCCATGCGCTCAATGAGTCCCCGGGCGGCATCCGCGGGGTCAATGCCGGTGCGGCCGGTCATTTCGGTCGCCACCAGCCCCGGATGGAGCAGGAATACCGCGACGTCGCGCCCGCCGAGGTCATGGGAAAGATTCTTCCCAACCATGTTGGCCGCGACCTTGGACATCCGGTAGCCGTAGTTGCCGCCGGACCCGTTGTCATCGATGGAGCCCACCCGGCTGGTGACGATTCCGACCTTCGAGCCCGGGCCGAGGTTGTCGCGCAATGCGGATACGACCCGCAGCGGGCCCAGCGTGTTGATCTCGAACTGGCGCCGGATGCGGTCGAAATCGAGATCGCGCCAGCTTTCGCGGGTGAGTATTCCCGCGCCGTGGATGAGCACGTCGAGCCTGACTCCTGCAAGCGCTTCCGCCAGCCGCGCCACCGAGGAGTCGTCGCCGACATCCACTCCGGAGATGATGTCCAGTTCAAGGTCTTCCAGCGCCGCGGCCGGCTCGCGGGTGGTGGCGAATACCCGGTCGCCGCGGGCCGACATCTGGCGGCAGAGTTGCAGTCCGATACCACGGTTTCCGCCTACGATCAGTACATTTTGCATGGGTCTGTCCGGTCTGTCCCAAAAGGAGTGATTCTACGGGAGACGTTCACCGATGGGGTGTTTTGCGGCCCCGGCAATTGACCCGCTGGCGCAAGCAATTTATAGTTCCAAGCCCCGGGGGGAGGCACAGCCGTGGAACAGACCATCGAAAAACTGGAAGAGCGCGTGGCCGAGCTGATCAAGCTCGCGGAGTCGATGAACCGGGATAACGAGGTCCTGCGGAACGACCAGCGGATGCTGCGTCAGGAATACAAGGCGCTGCAGGAGAAGAACAAGATCGCCAGGGGCCGGGTCGAACAGATCGTCGCGCGGCTGAAATCACTGGAATCCTGATCCCGGTCAGGCTGCACGATTCCATTACTCCCGGCGCTCCCCATGGCAAGCAACAAGAAGGCGGTCAAGGTCAGCATCATGCAGCGCGAGTTCACCATCGCCTGCCGCGAAGAGGAAACCCAGGGCGTCATCGAGGCCGCGAGCTACCTCGACAAGCAGATGCGGGCCATCTCGAACAACAACCACGCGCTGGGAACCGACCGCTGCGCCATCATGGCGGCACTGAACATCAGCCATGAATTGCTGGTGGAGCGCAAGACCGTCGGACGGGACGGCGAGGTCTCGGAGCGGCTGGAAAAGCTGCACGAGAAGATCGACCAGGCGATGGACAATATCCGACAGGTGGCGCTGTAACGGCGGTCGAACCACATCCGACGGAAAAATACAAGGTTCTGGCGGACGGCCAACCTCTGCTAGAATTTCCCTGGCGTTACCTGCAGTGTACGAGGCGTTCTCCGAATCCCTTAGAACCTAATTCACACTTCAGGGTACTGACAATGGGCGGCGGGCGTGCATGAACACGGCCCAGGCCGGCGGGAATCCCGAAGCCGTCTTTTGTGCCCACTTGAACCATCCGGTTCAAGGTAAAGTGAGCGCACGACACCCGCGGGTAACGCTGTTTCCTCCCTTTTTTCCTGCCGACATGGATTCCATCAACACCGGCTATCAGAATTCTCCTGCGCCGTGCGGGGACAAGAAGCGGCTGCGGGGCATGCTCCGGGCGGCGCGCCGGGGCCTTGGGGAGGAGGACCAGCAACGGGCCGCGCGGGGCCTGCTGGCGCAGCTCGCGGAACTGGAAATCTTCCGGCATGCCCGCCGGATCGCCCTCTACCTGCCCAACGACGGCGAGATCGACACCGGGGAGGTGATCCGGTGGTGTCGCCGGAACGGACGCCGGCCCTATCTGCCGGTGGTGCAGAGGGACGGGGGGCGCAACTGGCTCTTGTTCGGAGAGTACCGGGCCGACTGCAGGCTCTCCCCCAACAACCTCGGTATCCCCGAGCCGGTGGTTGACCCATCGGAACTGGTTCCCGCCCGCGACCTCGACCTGGTGCTGCTGCCCCTCGTCGGATTCGACCTTGAGGGCAACCGGATCGGAATGGGGGGCGGATTCTACGACACCACGTTCGAGTTCATCCGCGAGGACCGGGCGGACCGGCCGGTCCTGATCGGGATTGCCCACGAGGTCCAGAAGGTGGAGCGTATCGACGTGGAGTCCTGGGACATTCCCCTGCCGATGGTGGTGACCGACCGGGGCGTCTACCGGTTCGGGAAATGAATGTCCTGATGGTCGGAGATGTGTACGCCCGCCCCGGGCGGCGGGTGCTGCGCGAGACCCTGGGCGAGATCCAGTCACGGCACGGGATTGATTTCACCGTGGTGAACGTGGAGAACGCGGCCGGGGGGTTCGGCATCACGGAAAAGGTGCTGGAGGAGTTCCGCGCCCTGCCCATCGACGCCATGACATCGGGGAACCATATCTGGGACAAGCGCGAGGCGCTGGATTTCATCGACGGCAACCCGGATCTCCTGCGCCCGCACAACTATCCCGCCGACACGCCGGGCTCGGGCTGGTATGCCTGCGACGGGCCCGGGGGCGTGCGCGTGGGGGTGCTGAACCTGATGGGCCAGATCTTCATGAATCCCACCCTGGATTCGCCGTTCGATCTGGTCGACGAGGTGCTGGAAAACGAGGCCGGGGGCGTGGATGTGCTGCTGGTCGATTTCCATGCCGAAACCACCAGCGAGAAGGTTGCCATGGGTTGGCATCTGGACGGACGGGTGGCCGCGGTGGTGGGCACGCATACCCATATACCCACGGCGGACGAACGGATCCTTCCGGGCGGCACCGCGTATATCACCGATCTCGGCATGACCGGCTGCTATGATTCCGTGATCGGGAGCGACCGGAACGCGGTGCTCAAGCGCATGGTGCACAAGCTGCATGCGCGGCTCGATCCCGCCACGGGCGACGCCAGCCTCTGCGGCGTGATCGTGGAGGTGGATGAGTCCACCGGGCTTTCCCGGAACATCCAAAGAATCCGCGTCGAGGCGGAATGATGCAGACAGGTTGGAGTGTGACAAGATGAACTATTGGCTGATGAAAAGCGAACCGGATGTTTTTTCCATCGACGATCTCAAGCAGGTCAGGGTGGAGCCGTGGGACGGCATCCGCAATTACCAGGCCAGGAATTTCATGCGCGACGATATGCGGATCGGCGACCAGGCGTTCTTCTATCACAGCAATTGCGACGAGCCCGGGATCGTGGGGATCATGAAGGTTGCCAGCAAACCCTATCCCGACCACACCCAGTTCGAGCCGGACAGCAGGTACCACGACCCGAAGAGTGACCCGGACAATCCCCGCTGGATTCTGGTGGACGTGCGCTTTGTCAGGAAACTGAAGCGGACGGTGACCCTGGCGGAGATGAGACAGGAGCCGGAACTGGAAGGCATGCGGCTGCTGATGCGGGGCAACCGACTGTCGGTGATGCCGGTGGACAAGCCGCACTGGGACCATATCCTGGGCATGCTGTGACCTGACCGGAACCGGTTTCCTGACCGGCTCCGGCCCCCGGCCGATCACGGAGCCTCTGGGCCTGCCGCAGGATCAGTCCTGGCCGCGGCACTCACGGTCTGCCCGGTGAGCCGCCCAATCACGCGCTCATGAACATCCCGCCGTTGACCGGGATATTGGCCCCGGTGGTATAGCCGTTCCGTTCGTCCGCCAGCCAGGAAACGGTGAACGCAATCTCCTCCGGCGTGCCCATCCGGCCCACGGGCACCTGCTGCACGATCCGGTCCCGGATCTCCGCCGGCATCGACATCGTCATCGGCGTCTGCACGTACCCCGGCGAGATCGTGTTCACCGTCACCCCACGGGCCGCCGTCTCCTGGGCCACCGCCATGGTGAACCCGTGCAGCCCCGCCTTGGCCGCGGAATAGTTGGCCTGGCCGAACTGGCCCTTCTGACCGTTCACCGAGGCGATGTTGATGATCCGGCCGAAGCCCCGCTCGATCATCCCCCGGACCACCGGCTGGGTGATGTTGAAGGCGCTGCTCAGGTTGGTGTCGATCACCGCACCCCATTGCTCCTCGGTCATGTTCCTCAGGGTCCGGTCCCGGGTGATCCCCGCCGCGTTCACCAGGATGTCGATGCCGCCGTAGAGCTGCTCCACCGTCTCGGCCATGGCCCGCGCGCTCCGGTAATCCGTCACGTCCACGGGCAGGATGGCGAAGTCGTATCCCTCATCCCGGTGCCGCTGCTGCCAGGCCTCGGCGCCTTCCTCATCCAGGGGGTAGTAGCAGGCGATCACGGTACAGTCCCGGTCCGCCAGTTCCCGGCAGACCGCGGTGCCGATGCCGCCGATGCCGCCGGTGACGAGCGCGATGCGATTTGACATGTTGTTGTTCCGGTTATTGGGTCAAAATGCTTGTGCAATGCAGCATTGTGCGCCGCACGATAATCCTATCCGAGAATCCCTGTCAAGTCCCATTCAGATCCAATCGTTCCCGGGGTCCCCAGGGCGGTTCCATCGCTGGAACTGCCGCACCTCCATGCATGGCAACAGGGTCCGGTCATCAGCCGTATCCCGGTCGGGTGGTTCTCCGACCCTGTGCTCTCCGGGACGGAACGAGCGACCTGCACATCCTCCCGGACACCGGCCGCGCCACTTCCGGACGTTGTGTCAGTCGAATGACGGACATGGTATCCTCGCGGTTTTTCAGCACCGCGAAACCGAATCTGGTGAATCGATCGCGCGGTCAAAATTGCGAGAAAAATATTCTCTGGATCAATAAGACAGAGCCGCATGGTGCGGGATAAGGTGTAGCCCCGAAATCGCCAACGGCACCGTTTCAAGGCAGAAAATGACAGGAATTTCCCTATGCATAAACCCTTGCACGTCCGGGTGCGGGCATTCATCCCGGCACTCGCCATCGCGCTGGCGGGCCTTGCCTGCCTGCCCGGTATTTCCAACGCAGATCAGGCCAATCCCATGATAATCCTGGAAACCAGTATGGGTGACATCACCCTGGAGATGTACCCCGAAGACGCCCCCGTCACCGTGAAAAACTTTATGGACTACGTCGAATCGGGGTTCTTCGACGGGATGATCTTCCACCGGGTCATCAAGGGCTTCATGATCCAGGGCGGCGGCCATATGCCCGACATGAGCCAGAAATCCACGGGGGATTCCATCGTCAACGAGGCGGATAACGGCCTGCGCAACGATACCGGGACCATTGCCATGGCCCGGACATCGGACCCCCATTCCGCGACGGCGCAGTTTTTCATCAACCTCTCGGACAACGAATTTCTCAACCACACCGGCAAGAACCCCCAGGGCTGGGGCTATGCAGTGTTCGGCAAGGTGACCGACGGCCTTGACGTGGTCAAGGCCATCGGGAACGTGGCCACCGGCCAGGTGGGACCCCACGGCGACGTCCCCACCGAGCAAGTGGTCATCCGGCAAGCCAGGGTATCGTCCGGGTAACCGTACGCGAGGAAACGGGGAAACATCATGTACAGCTTCAGCACCAGGTTCGAAGGCGGCTACGGAGAGGCCATCAGCCGCGTCACCGAGGAACTCGCCAGGGAGGGATTCGGCGTGCTCACGGAAATCGACGTGAAGGCGACCCTCAAGAAGAAGATCGACGTGGACCGAAGGCCCTACATCATCCTGGGCGCTTGCAATCCGGCCCTTGCCAACCAGGCGCTGAACGCGGAGCCGGACATCGGGGTGCTTCTGCCCTGCAACGTGATCGTCCGCGAGGAAGAGGATGACAGCATCACGGTGACGTTCATGGATCCCGAGTCGGTGCTCCAGCTGGTGGGCAGACCGGAGGTCCAGCCGCTGGCCGAAGAGGTCAAGGCGCGCCTCGAGCGGGTGCGCGACGCCATCACGGGCTGAGCGGGTCCCGGGCGGGGCTGCCGGATCAGGCCATCAGGTCCTGGATTTCCCGGTGCAGCCGGGCGGGCAGTTCGATCCCGGAATGCCGGGTCTCGGCCCGGCTTGCATGCCGGCGGTCGCCGGGCAGGCGGGTGCCTTCCTGATCCAGGACGGCATGGAAGAGCCTTTCCCCGCGTTCCAGGTATTCGTCCGGGGCGCCGAACCGCGCCGGGTCCAGCGCCAGGATGAGTTCGCCGCCCTTGGGCGGTCCCTTCAGCCCCCCGTCATCCTGCTGTGATTCGATGCTGAGAAACTCGCCGAGCAGGGGCCCGGCGAGCAGTTCGATCATCATCGCCAGGGAGGCACCCTTGTACCCGCCGAATCCGAGCTGGGCGCCCTTGAGCACGACGTTGGGGTCGGTGGTGGTCTCGCCATCCGGACCGATTCCCGCGGTCTCGGGCACGCTGTGGCCGTCGCGCGCCGCAATCTGGATCTCGCCCCTCGCCATCGCGGCGGATGCCTGGTCGAACACCAGCGGGGGGCGGTCCTTGCGGGGCCAGGCGAACCCCATGGGGTTGGTTCCGAAGAGCGGGCTCTTGCCCCCCGCCGGAGCCACGTAGGGGTAGGAGCCGGTAAATGCAAAGGCGCAAAAGCCTTCCTCCGCCAGCGCTTCCGTCTCGGGCCACAGGGCGGCAATATGGAACATGTTGACATATGCGAGCGCGGCGATCCCCTGTTCCCTGGCGCAGTCCATCAGGGGGGCCTGGCCGACGCGGTGGCCCAGGGGCGCGTAACCGCCGTCCCCGTCCATCCGGAGTACGCCGGGAGCGAGGCGTTCGACCGTGGGTGATGCATGGCCGTTGACACGCCCGCTCCTTACGCCCGACACGTACCAGGGCATGCGGAACAGCCCGTGGGAATAACATCTGTCCGCCTCCGCCTGGATCATCCTGCCCGCCACCGCCTCGGCGTTTTCCCGGTTGCAGCCGTTGTGCAGGAGGCACTCGAGGGCGAGATCGTAGGCATCGGACAGGGACAGATTGACGGTGGACATGGCGGGTTCCACGCTCCGGAAGTAAGAGTGATGCCCGGAATGTGTTGGAAAAAGTCAGCACAGTCAAGACGGCGCGGGCCGGCCCCGAAAACCGGTGCCCGACAGAGCAACGGGCGGGGATTGTGTATCATCGGCATGGATTCCCCCGACAGATCCCAAGGTGGGCGCCGCCGCTCCAGATACAGATTCCCCGATTCGGGCCCGTGACCTGCTGGCCGGCCTCGAGCAGTGCATGCGGGAACACCGTGCCTCCCTGCGTCGCGCCATCCGGCAGGCGGAGCGCAGTGGGGGTAGCCTGGATCGCCTGGCCGCCAGGGTGGCGGGATCACGCCGCCTCGCGGACCTGCGCGCACGGAACCTGCCGGCGGTGGAATTTCCCCCGGAGCTTCCCATCAGCGCCCATGCGGAGAAGTTGCGGGAACTGGTGCGGGAACACCCGGTACTGGTGGTCTGCGGGGAGACCGGTTCCGGCAAGAGCACGCAGATCCCCAAGATCTGCCTCATGGCGGGATACGGCGTGTACGGCATGATCGGCCAGACACAGCCAAGACGCATCGCCGCCCGCTCGGTGGCGGAACGGATTTCCGAGGAGCTGTCATCCGCGCTCGGTGATACTGTCGGCTACCGGGTGCGGTTCAGCGAGCGGGTGAGCGAACGCAACTACATCCGGGTGCTGACCGACGGCATGCTGCTGGCCGAGTTCGAGCGTGACCAGCTTCTCGAGCGCTACGACATGCTGATCATCGACGAGGCCCACGAACGTTCGCTGAACATCGATTTCCTCCTCGGGCTCAGCAAGCGGATACTCAAGAAGCGCCCGGAATTCAGGCTGATCATCACTTCCGCCACCCTGGACAGCGAAAAGTTCAGCGCGCATTTCGATGACGCCCCGGCGGTTTCGGTTTCCGGCCGCCTGTACCCGGTGGAGGTGCGCTACCGTCCCCTGTCCGGCGACCAGTCCGGCCTCGAGGCGATACCCGCGGGCATCGGCGAGGCGATCGCCGAGCTGCACGGCGAATCTCCCGGTGACACCCTGGTGTTCCTGCCGGGCGAAAGGGAGATCCGGGATGCGGCTGACTGGCTCGGCAAGCGGCTCAAGCCGGGCATCGAGATCCTGCCGCTGTACTCCCGCCTGACACCCGCCGAGCAGCACCGCATCTTCCGGCCCGGACAGGCGACCCGCATCATTCTGTCCACCAACGTCGCGGAAACCTCCCTGACCGTACCCGGCGTCCGGTATGTCATCGACAGCGGCCTCGCCCGGATCAGCCGGTACAGCCCGGCCCGCAAGCTGCAGCGCCTGCCGGTGGAGAAGATCTCCCGCGCATCCGCGGATCAGCGCGCGGGCCGCTGCGGCCGGGTCGCCAGCGGAATCTGCATACGCCTGTACAGCGAGGAGGACCATGCCGCGAGGCCCCCCTACACGGACCCGGAAATCCGCCGGACCTCCCTGGCCGACGTCATCCTCAGAATGAAGACGATGGCGATCGGCGACATCGAGACCTTCCCGTTCATCGACCGGCCGGGCCGGCAACAGGTCAACGATGGATTGCGTCACCTGGTGGAACTCGGGGCGCTGGATGACGACAAGCGGATTACCCCCCTCGGCCGCCGGATCGCCCGCATCCCGGTGGATCCGAGGATCGCCCGCATGCTGCTGGCAGCGGAGCGTGAAGGCTGTCTCGAGGAGGCGGTGATCATCACCGCGGCGCTGTCGCTGCCCGATCCCCGACAAAGCCCCGCCGACCAGGAGAAGAAGGCCAGGGAAAGGCACCAGGCGCTCAGCGGGGAGGATTCGGATTTCCTGGTCCTGCTCGATATCTGGAGGCAGTTCCGGCGGATCCAGAAGAAGGAATCCAAGCGGCAGTCCTACCGCTGGTGCACCGAGAACTTCCTGTCGGTATTCCGCATGCGGGAATGGGGGGCATTGCAGGCCGGCATCAAGCAGTCCCTGAAGCACCTGGGGATACGGCCCCGGGGCGCTGCGGCGGACCCTGCGTGCATTCACCGGGCCCTGCTGTCCGGTCTCCTGTCCAACGTCGCGCAGCGGTCGTCATCCCCGGGGGGGCAGTCCGGGCAGGGCGGCGCAAGGGGCGGCAGGAAAAGACGCGGGGCGGAGTATGCCGGCACGTTCGGCAAGACGCTGCAGATCTTCCCCGGTTCGGTCCTGAGCGGCCACGCCCCCCGCTGGATCATGTGCGCGGAACTCCTGGAGACCCGGCAGGTGTTTGCGCGCACTGCGGCGGCGGTGGAGGCATCCTGGGTCGAGGCCGCCGCGGGCCACCTCCTCCATTTCCACTACAGCGACCCCCGCTGGGATCCCCGCCAGGAACGCGTGGTGGCCCGGAAGCGCGCCACGATGTACGGGCTGACGGTCTACAGCGGCCGGAAATGCGACTACAGCCGCGTCAACGCCGGGGATTGCCGCGCCATCTTCATCCGTTCCGCGCTGGTGGACGGGGAGCTGGATTCCCGCCTGCCGTTCCATGTGCACAACCGCGCCCTGGTGAAGGAGCTGGAATCCCTGGAGCATCGCACCAGGCGGCGCGACATCCTGGTGGATGAAGCGGAAATCTACGCCTTCTACGATGCCGCCATACCCGGCGACGTCAACAGCGCCAGCACCCTGCGGAAATGGCACCGCTCCCTGGACGCCGACGGCAGGAATGCATTGCTGATTCCCCGGGAGCGCCTGCTCCTGGGAGACCCGGGAGAAGCCCTGGAAAAATTTCCCGACCGGATCGAGACCAACGGCATTTCCCTGCCCCTCGATTACCTGTACGACCCGTCCTCGGAACAGGACGGCGTCACCGCGAGGATCCGGCTGCCCCTCTTGAACCAGGTCAGCGGCGCGGCGCTGGAGCGGCTGGTGCCCGGCCTCCTGCCGGAAAAGCTGGCGGCGCTGATCAAAACCCTGCCCAAGCAGCTGCGGCGGAACCTGGTGCCGGTTCCCGACACCGTCGCGGCGCTGCAGGACCGGGTGGTGCAGGATCCGCGCCCGCTCGGGGTGGCGCTGGCGGACGCGATCAGGGATTGCCGCGGGGTCGGGGTCTTGCCCGGCGACTTCGATCCCGGCATGCTGCCGGCCCATCTGCGGATCGGCCTTTGCGTGGAGGACGAGCATGGCCGCACCCTGGGATTCAGCCGCGAACTCGGTGATCTCAGGTCCGAGTTCGGGCAACGCGCCCACGCGGACTTCGTGCGCTCCGGCGACGCGGATATCGAGCGCAGCGGGATCCGGCGCTGGGACTTCGATGAACTGCCTCGGTCCATCCGGGTTCGGGTGGACGACTATGAAACCCGCGCATGGCCCGCCCTGGTGGATGCCGAGGACAGTGTCTCCATCGAGGTGTTCGACAGCGAGGAAATCGCGCGGATCGCCCATCGTGACGGTGTCCGCCGCCTGCTGTGGCTGACCATGCCGGTACATCGGAAGCTGCTGAAGCAGCCGTTGCCGGACTGGCAGCGGATCAGCCTGATCTACGCCACGGTGGGCGATACCGGGGCCCTGCGAACGGCGGTCCTGCACAAGGCCCAGGACCAGGTGTTCTTCGAGGGGCAGCCGGAGGTCCGCAGCAGGCGGGATTTCGAGGACCTGGTGGTGCGCCGGGGGCCGGCGCTGCCCGCGGCCATGGAGACCATCGCGCGCCATGTCGCCGCGTCGCTGTCGGACTGGCGCACGCTCAGGGAGTTCATGCGGGACCACGAGGGGGAACTGCCGGACGCGGCCCTGGAGGATGTCCGCGAGCAACTGGAGTGGCTGATCTACGACGGATATGTCGACGACACGCCGGTCGGCTGGCTGCCGGAGCTCGGACGTTTTGTCCAGGGAATCCAGGTGCGGATGGAACAGGCGCGGCTGGATCCCGCCGCGGACGCTCTCAGGGCAAGACGGGTGGCAGTCTGGTGGCGGCGGTACATGGGATGCGACGGACCCTACGGCCCGGCGCTGGAGAAGTTCCGCTGGATGCTGGAGGAGTTCAGGGTGTCGGTCTTCGCCCAGGGCCTCGGGACCTCGGTCCGCATTTCCGACCGGCGGCTGGAAATCGCCTGGGAAGAGGTCGCGGAAGAACAGGCGGCCGTCCGGTTGGAGGAACGTCAGTTATGATCCTCCGGCGATTCCTCTAGACCGGGAAAATCGAGATTCTGCTGACAAAGCTGGCGGCGAGCCTTGTCTATCCGATGGGCCTGTTCGGCCTGCTGGTCCTGGTCTCTGTGCTGCTATGCCTGGGCGGCAGGGGCCGGCCGGCCGGGCGACTGCTGCTCGCGGGCGCCGTCATGCTGCTGACGGCATCCGTTCCCTGGGTGGCCCAGACGCTGGCGGGGCACCTGGAGCGCCAGTATCCCCCGATTCCCGTGGCGGCCCTGCCGGAAGTCGAGGTGGCGGTGATGCTGGGGGGCGTGCTGGCCCTGCCGCAGCCGCCGCGGATCCGGGCCGAACTGGTCGGGAGTTCCGATCGCCTCCTGCATGCCTTCCGCATCGCACGCCAGGGCAAGGCCGGGCGCCTGTTCCTGGTGGGAGGGGCCGTGTTCGGCGGCGGCCCGGCGGAAGGGGATGCCGGGCATGCCCGCCGGCTGCTCACCGAATGGGGGCTGCCCGCAGGCCGGGTGGACACCGCCGGCACTTCCCGGACCACCCGTGAGGATGCGCTGGCGGCCCGGGACTATCTGGCGGCAAGGGGCCTCATCGACAGGCCCGTCATGCTGATCACCTCCGCTTTGCACATGCCCCGCGCAGTGGCGGCGTTTCGCGGGGCGGGAATCCGCGTGGTGCCGGCCGCGACCGACGTGCGGGCCGCCGCCGGCCACTCGCCGGCGGTGTTCGACTGGGTGCCTTCGGCCGCGGCGCTTGAACTGACCACGGCGGCCCTGCATGAAATCGCCGGGCTGTTCTACTACCGCTGGCGCGGCTGGGTCCCGGCCGCCTGAACCCGGCGGCGCCGCAGCCCCGGGCGGGACCGGCCCGGGCCCGGCGGCATGGATTGCCCCGAGGATGACCGAACTCGGTTAAAATCGTGCCCGGTCCGCCAAATCCGTCCCTTCCGTGACGCGCAAGCTCTACATCCATACATTCGGCTGCCAGATGAACGAGTACGATTCATCGCGCATGTCCGACCTCCTGTCCGGATCCCACGGCTACCTGCGCACCGATGATCCGGATGACGCCGACATGCTGCTCCTGAACACCTGCTCGGTGCGGGAGAAGGCCCAGGAGAAGGTGTTCTCGACCCTGGGGCGCTGGCGCCGGATCAAGGACCGCAAGCGCGGCCTGGTCATCGGCGTCGGCGGCTGCGTGGCCAGCCAGGAAGGCCGCATGATCATGCAGCGGGCGCCCTACGTGGACATGGTGTTCGGGCCCCAGACCCTGCACCGGCTGCCGCAGATGCTGGACGAGGTCCTGGAGGAGCAAAGGCAGGCGGTGGACATCAGTTTCCCCGAGATCGAGAAGTTCGACAACCTGCCGCCGCCGCGGGTGGATGGCGTCAAGGCCTTCGTCTCCATCATGGAAGGCTGCAGCAAGTACTGCTCGTTCTGCGTGGTGCCCTATACCCGGGGCACGGAATTCAGCCGGCCCTTCGACGACGTGATCGAGGAGGTGGCGTGCTTGGCGGAGCAGGGCGTGCGCGAGGTCAACCTGCTGGGGCAGAACGTCAACGCCTATCGCGGCCAGGCCCACGACGGCCGCATCGTCGGGTTCGCCGAGCTGCTGCATTACGTCGCGGCCGTGGACGGAATCGACCGGTTGCGGTACACCACGTCCCATCCCGTCGATTTCACCGATGCCCTCGTCGACGCCTATGCCGCCATACCCGAACTGGTGAGTCATCTGCACCTGCCGGTGCAGAGCGGATCGGACCGGATACTGGCGCGGATGAAGCGCGGCTATACCGCCGCCGAGTACGTCGACTGGATCGACCGCGTGCGGGCCATGCGGCCCGGCATTTCCCTGTCTTCGGACTTCATCGTCGGATTTCCCGGGGAGACGGAAGAGGACTTCGAGGCCACCATGGCGCTGATCGACCGGGTGGGCTACGACCACAGCTTCAGCTTCCTCTACAGCCCGAGGCCCGGTACGCCGGCCGAACTGCTCGCGGACGATACCCCCATGGACGTCAAGAAGGCGCGGCTGGCCAGGCTGCAGCGGACCATCCTCGCCTCCGCCGGCCGGATCAGCGCGGGCATGGTCGGCAGCGTGCAGGCCGTGCTGGTGGAAGGCCCCTCCCGCAAGGACCCGGCCGAGTTCTCCGGGCGCACGGAGAACAACCGGGTGGTGAACTTTCCCGGGGACGAAAGCCTGGTGGGCCGGTTCGTGGACGTCCTCATCACCGATGCGCTGCCCAATTCCCTCCGGGGGCGGCTGGCGGAAGAGCCCCCGGCCGGCATGCGCAGCATCGGCAATTTCATGCCCGGGCTCAAGTTTGTCTAGGCCCCTCACCTTTGAGCTGCATCCGGCGGAAGCCGAGCGCCTGTCCCTGCTTTGCGGGCAGCAGAACGCCAATCTGGAGCAGATCGAATCCTACCTGGATGTCAGGATCGTCCAGCGGAACAATGCCTTCAGCATCGTCGGCGGCAGTCACCGCAGCGCCCGGGCGGAATCGGTCATCCGCCGGCTGTTCGAGTTGACCGCGGATACCAGCCAGCCCATCCAGCGGCGCCAGGTCAACCTGGAACTGTCCCGGGTGGAACGGGACGAGGGCAACGGGGATGACAGGGAAATGGAAGAGGACGAGGTGGTGATCCGCCTGCGCAGGCATGTCATCCGCGGACAGAACCCGCGTCAGCGGGACTACCTGCGCCGGATTGCCAACCATGACATCAGCTTCGGCATCGGGCCGGCCGGGACGGGCAAGACCTACCTCGCGGTGGCCTGCGCCGTGGCCGCGCTGGCGGACAACGAGATCGAACGGATACTGCTGGTGCGTCCGGCGGTGGAGGCGGGGGAGAAGCTGGGCTTTCTGCCGGGGGACATCGGCCAGAAAATCGATCCCTACCTGCGCCCCCTGTTCGACGCGCTCTACGAGATGCTGGGATTTGAACGGGTGGGCAAGCTGATCACCAGGGGGACCATCGAGCTGGCGCCCCTCGCCTACATGCGCGGGCGCACCCTGAACGAATCGTTCGTGATCCTGGACGAGGCCCAGAACACCACGGTGGAGCAGATGAAGATGTTTCTCACCCGGATCGGCTTCGGTTCCAAGGCCATCATCACCGGGGACATCACCCAGGTGGACCTGCCGCGCGGACAGTATTCCGGACTCAAGCACGCCGGCCGGGTGCTGGCGGAGATCGAGGGAATCAGCTTCACCTGGTTCCTGCCCCGAGACGTGGTGCGCCACCCCCTGGTGCAGCGCATCGTCCAGGCCTACGAGAATACCGAGAACGCCGAGAACGCCGAGAACACCGGGGAAGACCGCGAACGGTGACGCCGTCACCTGAAAACCACCCACTGGAACTGGACCTGCAGCTGGCGACGCATCCGCCCGAACTGCCGGAGCCCGCGTCGTTTTCACTCTGGGCCGGGGCCGCGGCGGATGCCGCCGGGATTGCCGGGCGGGCGCTGACCGTCCGGATCGTGGATGCCGGGGAAATGCGGCGGCTGAACGGTGAATACCGGGGCCAGGACCGGGCCACCAACGTCCTGGCCTTTGCCTTCGATCCCATTCGGGGGGTGGAGACGGACCTGCTCGGCGACGTGGTGATCTGCGCCCCGGTGGTTGCCGACGAGGCGCGCCGGCAGGGGAAATCACTGCCGGCCCACTGGGCCCACATGGTGATTCACGGGGTCCTCCACCTGTGCGGATACGACCACGCCGACGACCGGCAGGCCGCTGAAATGGAAGCCCTCGAGGTGCGGCTTCTCGGTGATCTCGGCTACCCGGATCCGTACCGCGGCCCGGCCGGGACCGCGACCGGAACGGCCGGATCCCCATGAACTACCTGCTGGCCCTGGGCGCAGGAGTCCTGTCCGTCGGAGCCTTCGCGCCTTTCCGGTGGTGGTGGCTGTTCCTGGTCGCCATGGGCATCCTGTTCCTGCTGTGGGAGCAGGCGGATCGCGGCAGGGCGTTTCGTCTCGGCCTTGTTTTCGGGCTCGGCCAGTTCGGCGCCGGGGTCTACTGGGTCTATGTCAGCATCCAGTCGTTCGGCGGCATGCCCCCGGTGCTGGCCGGGATCTGCGTGTTCGGCCTGGTGTTCGTGCTCGCGCTGTTCCCCGCGATCAGCGGCTGGCTCCAGGCGTGGTTTGGCGGTGTCGGCTCGGCGGTCAGGCTGGGGGTCCTCATCCCGGTTCTCTGGCTCCTGACGGAATGGACCAGGGGATGGATCTTTTCCGGACTGCCCTGGCTGAGCGCCGGTTACGCGTTTCTTGACACGCCGCTGGCCGGTCTCGCCCCCGTGGGAGGCGTCTACCTGGTCGGCCTGATCGCCCTTGCGACCGTCGGCGCGGTACTGGGGATGATCCGGCAATTGAGCCCCGCCGCGTTCCTGGCGGCACTGGTTCCGATCGGCGGCTGGGTCGCCGGATGGGTGCTGGACGGGCACGCGTGGTCGGCCCCCCAGGGCGACCGCATCGAGGTCGCCGTCATCCAGAACAACGTGCCCCTGCTCGAGAAGTGGGAGGAGGGCAACCGGGATGCCATCATCAGCGAATACCTTGCCCGAAGCTTTGAGCATCTCGACAAGGATCTCGTGGTGTGGCCCGAGGGCGCGGTCCCCGACTACCTGGAGAATCTCCCCCCCGGGTTCTGGGATGTCCTGCTCGGGCACCCGGCGGACTTCGCCTTCGGCACCCTGCACCAGCCGCCGCCGGGCACGGCCTACTACAATACGCTGGTGGCGGTCAGCGACGGCATCCGGCTCTACAACAAGCAGCACCTGGTGCCGTACGGTGAATTCTTCCCGATGCAGGACCTGCTTGATCCGATCCTGAAGTATCTCACCATCCCGATGGCGGACTTTTCCCCCTGGCAATCGCCCCAGGAGCCTTTGCCCATGGCAGGGCACCTGGCGGCGGCGTCCATCTGCTACGAGGATGCCTTTCCCCACGAATGGCGGCACCAGGTTCCGGAGGCGGGGTTCCTGATCAATGTCAGCGAGGACATGTGGTTCGGGGACACCCTGGCGCCGCATCAGCGGCTGCAGATGGCGCGCTTCCGGGCCAGGGAGGCCGAGCGGCCCATGATCCGGTCCTCCAACAACGGCCTGTCGTCGCTGATCAACTGGCGCGGCCGGATCACCGAAGTGGCCCCGCAGTTCGAGAAGGCGGTGGTCACCGGGTCCGTCCAGCCGCGAACCGGCACGACGCCGTTCGTCCGCTACGGCGATCTGCCGGCAATGATTCTCGCGGCTCTCATGCTTTTGGCGGGATTATTGTCCAGGCTCTTTTCGCTGGGATACAATCCCCGCTCACCATAATCCAACGATACTGCGAATGACCCCCAACACTACCGACACCTACCGCACGCTGCTGGATGCTATCTGGCGGGACCGCACCTTGCTGCGCAACGTTGCTCTCATCATTGCCGGTTCCCTGCTGCTGACGCTGTCCGCAAAGATCAAGGTACCGTTCTATCCGGTGCCCATGACCATGCAGACGCTGGCGGTGATGCTCATCGGATTCACCTTCGGCTGGCGCATGGCCGGGGCCACGGTGCTGTTCTATCTGGCCCAGGGGGCGTTCGGTCTGCCGGTGTTCGCGGGCACTCCCGAGAAGGGCATCGGCCTGGCCTACATGATGGGACCCACCGGCGGTTACCTGCTGGGATTCGTCCTTGCGGCCGTGCTGTGCGGATGGCTTGCGGAACGGGGCTGGGATCGCAGCCCGTTGCGGCTTGTGGCTGCCATGATCCTCGCCAACGGGGTGATCTACTTGCTGGGTGTCGCCTGGCTGGGCAGCGTGGTTGGCTGGGACAAGCCCGTGCTGGCCTGGGGCATGATCCCGTTTCTCTACGGCGACCTGCTGAAGATCGTGCTCGGCGCGGGACTGCTCACCGCGGGCTGGAAACTCCTGGACAGATAGGCCCTGGCCGGCCGGGACAGGATGACGGCCCCGCGGCTTCCCCTCAACTGAGCCCGGCCTCGCCGGGCGTGGCCCGGGCCGCGGCCGGAAACCGCCGGAATCATGGCCTGCCGCCGGCCCCGTGCCGGCGGTAATCCCCCTTTACGGTTGCCGTGCAGGCCGTGGAATGCGGGCAAAAAAAAACCCGGTCCATGGGTTTTTCAATGATCCGCCGCATAAATCGGAGGTGAAGGGGGTGCGACGGATCGTCATTTGATTATGGTCACACGCCACCCAATGTCAACCGTTTGCCATGCAAATTTCTTATGCAAAAACAAGGCGATCCATGGTCGAACCCGATGGCGGCGCGGTGGTGAACGGACCGGGGGCCGGCCCCGTGTCCGGATGACGGCGGCCCGGGAAAAGCCCGGGAACCCCCGGTATCGGTGAAAACCGCGGTGGTCCGGCTGCCGCGGCGCGTCTCGCCCCTCCCGGAAAATCGTCGAAAAGAAGGCTAAAATCCGTTAAATTCCCTAAAAATGCAGGGATATGTCCCGATGATGGGACAGGCAGGTGGCCACTGACTTGGCCGTGTCCAGGGGCAGCCGGTCCTGCATGCGAAGGCCGATGCTTTCCCGGATGGCATTGTTGTAGGCATTGAGCGGCTGCAGCAGCGTGGATGCGGCTTCCCGGCGCCAGTCCAGTTCGCCCCGGTACAGTTCCCGGGCGCTCGCGAGCTGGGCGAGGGACTTTTCCCGGTCGGGGCTGTCGCCCCGGAGGGCCCGCCGGGCCTTGGACAGGGCGGACCTGATGGCGCTTGCGCCCTCCAGTTCGGACATTGCGCCCTCCCGTTCCTTGATCAGGTCCATGGCGGATTCGGCCGGCTCGTCGAGGATGATGCGGTCCACGCCGTCCAGGATGGTGCCGGCGTCCTCCAGGGCGTCCACATCCAGCAGCAGCGTGCGCAGTTTCGCGAGCGGCTCATAGGCCTCGTCGACGCCCCGGCGATACTGGCCGCGGGCGATCTTGTCGGCCTTGGCCAGTTCCTTGTATTGGCCGTGCTGGACGCCCCAGGTCTCCGACATGCCCTGCTCCAGTTCGGCGAGTTCCATCTCCAGCCGCTGGATGGTGCCGGTGGTCTCGGCAATCAGATCCTGCGGCGGGGGATCCCGCCGCTCAAGCCTGACGAGCTGCCTTCGGGCCTGCTCCAGTTCGCCTTCCAGCTTGTCCAGGCCCCGCTGCATCCGCCGGGCCTGCTGGTGCAGGGCGCGGAATCCGCCGGAAAACCCCGCCAGCGCGGCGGCCGTGCCTTCCGCCGCAGCCACCCGGTCGAAGGTGGACGCGGCCGTATCGAATCCGCTCATCATGTCGTCGCGCAGGTCTTCCGGCAGCATGGAGTAGTCCAGACCGCGCGCCTTTTCGATGGCATCCATCAGCGGCTGCCGGTTTTCCGCGTAATAGGGAAACAGTTCCTCCTCGATGCACTGCTGCAACCTCGGATTGACCGGAGGCGGTGCGGTATCCGCGGTGAGATGGGTCCGGTTGGGCATGTAGTTGACCAGGCTCGGGAAGTAGCCGGCGATGGCCAGACCGACCAGCTGGAGGGCGATGAACGCCACCGCCCCCTTGTAGATATGCGTGGTCTTGACCTCGGGGGGCGCGACGCCGCGCAGGTAGAACAGGGCGAACCCGAAGGGGGGCGTCAGGAACGAGGTCTGGATGTTGAGGCCGATCATGACCCCGAGCCACACCGCCGTGATGTTGGCGGACGTGTCGGACAGCAGGATCGGCGCCACGATGGGGACCACCACCACCGCGATCTCGATGAAGTCCAGGAAGAAGCCCAGCAGGAAGATGACCAGCATGACGACCAGGAACTGGGTCCAGAATCCCCCCGGCAGGCCGGTCAGGAAGTGCCGGACCAGCTCTTCGCCGCCGAAGGCCCGGAAGGCCGACGTCAGCATGGCGGCGCCGATCAGGATGATGAACACCATGGACGTGGTCTTGGCCGTGTCCACCATGACGCTGACCAGGGTGTTGTTGATCCTGTAGGCGCGCCAGATGCTCCAGACGAGGGCCGCCACGAACACCAGTACCGCCGCCCCGGCGAGCACGACGCTGACGAACTCCTGCTGATTCGCGATCTTCTTGATGTTGAGGTCGTACATCTGCAGGAGCACCACGATCACGGCGATGGCCACCACCGCCATGATGGTCGGGGTGTACTGGTGGCGCCGGCCCTGGGTCAGCCGGTAGCCGCCCATGACGATGGCGCCCACGGCACCGATGGCGCCGGCCTGGTTCACCGTCGCGATGCCGAGGATGATGGATCCCAGCACCACGAAGATGAGTGTCAGCGGGGGGACCAGGGACAGGGCCACCGAGATCGCGTACTTCCGGTCGTACGAGCCTGAATAGGGCACCGGCGGCGCGGTGTTCGGTTTCAGGATGGCGACGACCAGGATGTACAGCATGTACAGGCCCACCAGGATCAGGCCCGGAATCATGGCCCCCATGAACATGTCGCCGGCGCTGGCGGAGGCGATGTCCAGTTCCGAGGGCAGCGCGAATTCCCCGGTCAGTTCCTTGTATTCCGCCTTGCGCAGCGTACTGGCCTGGTCCGCCGCGTTGGACAGCTGGTCCGCAAGGATGATGAGGACGATGGACGGGGGGATGATCTGGCCCAGGGTCCCCGACGCGCAGATGGTCCCCGTCGCCAGGGGCCTCGAGTAGTTGTTGCGCAGCATCGCCGGCAGCGAGATCAGTCCCATGGCGATGACCGTGGCGCCGAGGATGCCGGTGGTGGCGGCGAGCAGTGCGCCGACGAATACCACGGAGATGCCGAGTCCGCCGGGAATGGGGCCGAACAGCTGCGCCATGGACACCAGCAGATCTTCCGCGATGCGCGAACGCTCCAGCATGATGCCCATGAAGACGAACAGCGGAATGGCGATCAGCGTATCGCGCTCCACTTCCCAGTAGAGACTTCGGAAGTTCGTGATCCCCGCCGTGAGCCACTGGGAGGGCCCGTCCTGGGCGAAATAGGCGGAAGCGTCGTCGGCAAAGAGGTAGCCCGTGCCGGCGGCCAGGGCGATGGTGATGATCGCGGACCCCGGCAGGGCGAAGGCGACCGGAAACCCCGAGCTGAGGGCCACCACCATCACCAGGATCAGGAGGCACAGGAAAACCAGTTCCATGGTCAGGCCTCCACCCCGCGGGGCGTGTCCCCCGGCTCAGCCTGGCGTTCGGCCGTCTCGTCCCGAGGGACGGTGAACCGCGCCATGTTCGAGAGAAAGAAACTGATGAACTGGATTCCCATGGTGAGGGCGAACACCATCAGGTAGGCGGCCATCAGGTACTTGGTGTACATGCCGAACCCGCTCTGGGAGATCTCGTAGCTCAGCAGCGGGCTGATGATGATGCTGCCCCGGCTGCCGGTGCCGAGGATCATGATGGTCCAGCAGAGCGGCAGGCCCAGCAGCAGCGAACCCAGGGCATTGGTCACGGCCTGGCCGCGCTCGGAAAAATTGGTGTACAGCACATCCACGCGCACGTGGCCGTCGTGCATCAGGGTGTAGGCGCTGGCGAACAGGAACAGGCCGGCGTACCAGAAGCGCACGACGTCTCCCTGGAAGGCCTGCTCGTAGGAGAAGACGAAGCGGGAGATGACGATCGTGAATTCCGCGGCGACGATCATCAGCGACAGCCAGATGAAACCGATGGAACGGGAAAAAAAGGCGATGACGGCGGCAATGCCCACGAGCGGGTAGTGGACCCAGGTGCCCCGGAATATGGAGCGGCCGAGCTGCGTGGTGAGGTGATCGCCGACGATGTAGGGAAGGAATCCCTCCACCCGGAGGAAGGAGATCACGGAATCGGCGAGGCCGACCAGCAGCACGGCCCAGAAGGCCATGCGGGTGAAATAGGAGGCCAGGGCGTCGAACAGGCGGCCATCGTCGTCCATGTCCCTTCCGGGGGTGCGGATCACCCACCAGACCACCAGCAGCAGGGTGGCCGCGAACAGGAGGAACTGGATCCATCCCGCGATGAGAGCAAACCCCTCGAGCGCCTTGAAGTTCCGCGCCGGGGCCAGGAGTCCCTGGTGGGTGAGGAATGCGCCGATACCGGGCCACTCGGTCCAGTAGACGAAGAAGTTGTCGACGAGAAACAGCAGCATCGCCGCCACCATCAGGGCGGCCAGTACCCGCAGGAGCCGCGGGTAGCCGGCGGCGATTTCCAGCAGGCGGATCAACATGGATACATGGCGGAAGTCTTGTACCGTGGCGCTGCCTGGCGTCGATTTATCGATGCGGAGAACCGGAAAACGGAGCCCGCCGGCTCCGTTTTCCAGGTAGCCGGAGACCGGTTACGGTCACCCGGCGTGTAATCGGCAGAAAGCCCGATCAGATTCCGGTGACCCGGTTGCGCTGGCGCAGGTACTCCTGGTCGGCGATCTTCTGCCAGGCGCCGATGTCGGCGCGGGCCCTGAGGAAGCTTTCGTGCACCCGCCGGGCAAGGTCGCTGTGTTCCACGGTTTCCGCGAACACCTCTTCGGCGGCTTCGCCGAAGGAGTCATAGATCTCATCGCTGAACTTGCGGAGCTGGACGCCCTGCTCGTTGATGAGCTTGGTCAGCGATGCGCCGTTGTTGGCGTTGAACTCCGCCATCATGACATCGTTCTCCATGGAGGCGGCGGCATCGACCATGACCTGGTCGGAATGGGACAGGCCTTCCCAGAAGTCCTTGTTGATGCCGGCGGCCAGCATGGGGCCGGGCTCGTGCATGCCGGGATAGTAGTAGTACTTGGCAGCTTCGTAGAACTTCATGGCGGCGTCGTTCCAGGGGCCGACCCATTCGGTGGCGTCAATGGCGCCGGAAATCAGGTTCTCGTAGATCTGGCCGCCCGGCAGTGACACGGGGGACGCGCCCAGCTGGGCCAGCACGTCGCCCCCGAGACCGGGAATACGCATCTTGAGGCCCTTGAAGTCATCGGCGGATTCCATTTCCTTGCGGAACCAGCCGCCCATCTGCACGCCGGTATTGCCGCACATCAGGTTCTTCAGGCCGTATCCTCCGGCCAGCTCGTCCCACAGTTCCTGGCCGCCGCCAAAGCGTATCCAGGCATTCAGCTCGGTGTAGGTCAGGCCGAAGGGGACCGCGGTGAAATAGGCCCATGCGGGATGCTTGCCTTTCCAGTAGTAGTCCGCCGCATGGTAGATCTGGGCATTGCCGGATGCGACCTCATCGAAGGAATCGAAGGCGCCGACACGTTCGCCGGCGGCGAAATACTCCACCTGGAAGCGACCGTCGCTGATATCGTTCAATCGCTGGGCAAAGCGCTGGGCACCGGTTCCGAGGCCGGGGAAATCCCTGGGCCAGGTGGACACCATGGCAATCTCGATGCGTTCCTGGGCAATGGCGGGTGCCGCCAGGGTGGTAGCGCCGGCGGCAACGACTGCACCGCCTTTCAATAGATCACGACGTTTCATGTTGCTGGTACTCCTATAGTAGTGTCAGTGAAGGGTGAGTGAGAAGATTTTATGAAATGATAACGGCAAAGCCGGATTGGTCATTTTGATTTGGATCAAGCGCACCCCGAACGGACGCCGCAGACCCATTATGCGGCATGTAGTATTACCCATTTGCCGGTGGCAGTAAAGGCGCAGGGAGCGAATCGGCGGGGCCGGCCGGGGGGCGCGGAGGGCGCCGTGCCGCGGGCGGTCAGACCCGGGAAATGGTCATGTGGGCATGGACATAGTCCATGCCGTGCCCGCGGGGGTCATCCAGCACGAGGCGGTGATAGGCACCGTAGAAATCCTCGATCAGTTCCGCCCGTTCCTCCGCCGGCCTCGCGGGGTCCAGCCCGGCGGCGAAGATGCTCTGGTTCCAGCTTCGCACGGTGGGGATCAGTCCGTCGGCGAAGGTGCCGGTGTCGCCGTCCCGCCTGAACTGCTCCGCGTACGGGCACGGGACGACCCTGGTCTCGATGCTGTCGAGCCGGAGGCCGGCCCGGTGACAGGCACTGTCCGGATCGACCAGGGGCTCGGAGAATTCCTCCATGGTGCGGTAGTACTGCGGCAGGGTCATGCGGTGGTACTCGTCCTCCCGGATGCGGCCATCGGCGAGGAACGATTGCCAGATGCGGTTGAACGTGTCGAACATGTTGACGCCGCCCGTGTTGCCGAGATACCGGCCGCTTTCGTCGCGGCAGAAGTTCACCAGCACCATCCGCCCCCCGGGCCGGAGTTCCCGGGCGCGCAGCATCAGGATGGATTCCCAGTCCCTGCGGCCCTGGTCGGCGAAGGTCTGTGCCTCCCCGCCGGCGGCGCCGACCATGTGGACATGGCCGGTGATGTTGCACGGGAGCGTGGACAGCCAGTGCATCGCCGTGGCGGAAAACGCCAGGTCCAGCGTGCCGTCGGGCACGCACTGGAGGTAGAAGGATGATCCGGAGAACACCGGCCAGGCCTGCTCGATCTCCCCGAGCCAGCTGTGGAACCGGGTCCTGCCATGCAGGATGCCGACCAGCGCGTTGTAGTCGTTTCCGGGCTGGTCGGCGTAGATCACGGTGGACTGGACGGCGGGAGACAGTTCCCTGACCCGCCCGAGAACACCGCGCACCATGTCCAGCGAGGTGCCGCCGTCCGCACAGCCCATGTCCGCCATGGTGAACCGTTCGCTCGCCGGGGACAGGCCAAGCTGGTTGACCGCGTCGAGCACCCTTGGCGTGGCGGCATCGATGACATCCTTGGCGCCGCGGGTGGCCAGGGAATAGACCCCCCCGCCTGACATGGTCACGTTGTCCGCCTGCTTGCTGGTCATGGTTCGTGTGTGGTCGGGATGAAAACGATGCAGTTCAGGTGGGTGGAATGCGCTCCTGCCGGGCCACTCAGATCATGCTGATCATAAACAGGACGAACAGCACCACGAGACCGATCGGGATCAGTGCGCCCATCCAGTCCTTGGGCGCATCGGACTTTTCACGGGAAGCACGCAGGAGCGCGGGACCCTGCCACAGCAGGACCAGGAGGATGATGGCGCCGAGCGCTACCTGTTCCCAGAGTTCCATTGTCGAGAACGCGGCACTACGTGAGGTTGGTGATTCCGCCAGGGCCCGCCGCGGGCGAAGACATGTGCCGCTTCGGGCGCTTCCCGTGATGCATGTTTGCTGGGCATTTCCTCGGCGGTTCCCCCGGGGCTGGTTTCACCGGCGAAACATATCACATTTGCCCGCCATGCATTCCGCCAGGAACGGGTCCCTCACCGGCGGGGCTTATGGCGCAACTGGTTCAGGTTGATCCCGAGGGTGATGTCGGTCTTGAACCGGAACAGGGCCAGCGCCGTCCGGGCGGATTCCCCGCCGTGGAGGATCTTGGCGCCGATCCTGCCGGTCATGCCTTCGGCGGCTTGAAGGAGGGATTCCAGGTCGCCGAACTCCGTCACCAGCCGGGCCGCGGTGCGCGGACCCACGCCGACGATGCCGGGTATGGACTTGCCGCTGTCACCGGTCAGCGCCAGGAAGAACGGCAGGTCCCGGGGCTCGACCCCGAGCCGGTCCCGGATCAGGTCGCGGTCAAGGGGCCGCTGGCCGAAGTGGTCATAGACCTCGATGTGCTCGTCGAGCAGCTGGCAGAAATGGCGGTCGGTGGACAGTATGGTGCTGAAACCGCCGCCGAGGGCGATCTTGCCGGCAATGGTGGCGATGATGTCGTCGGCCTCGTAGCCCGGCCGCTCCAGGCTTACCACGCCGGCTTCCAGGAACGCGTCCTTCAGGGCGGGTATCCCGTCCCGCAACGGCCCGGGCATGGGCGAGCGGTTCTTCTTGTAGTCCGGGTAGAGTTGATGCCGCCAGGTGGGCGCGGGGGATTCGAACACCACCACCGCATGGGTGGGCTGGTGAAAGCGCAGGGCGCGCTCAAGGGACGATACACTGGCGGATACCGCCCGCTGCAAATGGGCCTCCCTGTCGCCGGATTCCGCTTGCGGAATTGCGGCATAGATGCGTCTGACCAGGTTAAGCCCGTCGACCAGCAGCGCCTTCATGGCCGGATGCCGGCCAGCGGGCCGGCGTGTCCCCCGCGGGTGCGCGGGAGTCGATGCCCGTGCCGGCGGGGTCAGTCATTGACCAGGTTCAGGAACTCGGTGCGGGTACGGTGATCGGTCCGGAAGGTTCCGAGCATCATGGACGTCTTCATCACCGAGTTCTGTTTTTCCACGCCCCGCATCATCATGCAGAAATGCTTGGCCTCCACGATCACCCCCACCCCGCGGGCCCCGGTGACGCTTTCCACCGCATGGGCGATCTGTTCCGTCAGGGTCTCCTGTATCTGCAGCCGGCGCGCGTACATGTCCGTGATGCGCGCCAGCTTGGAAAGGCCGATCACCTTGCCTTCCGGCAGATAGGCGATATGGCATTTCCCGACGAAGGGCAGCATGTGGTGTTCACACATGGAGTACAGCTCGATGTCCTTGACGATGACCATCTGGTCATTGTCGGACTCGAAAATGGCCCCGTTGACCACCTCGTCCAGGCTCTGGTTGTAGCCCCTGGTCAGATACCGGAATGCATTGGCCGCCCGGCGCGGCGTGTCCGCCAGTCCGGCCCTCTGGTCATCCTCGCCGATATCGACGATGAGGGATCTGAAGTGGTTTTCTAGTGTGTCCGGTCGATTCATTGGGGTGCGCGAAATAAGTATGTTGCCGTTTCATTGTACCATTGCGCATGCATCGGTCAGCCGGCTTTTTCGTCGGTCCGCGGCGGGTTATCATCAGGCCTGAACGCTGGCTGGCGGGGAACCGCCGGTGCCGGGAATTCCCCAGACAGAAATGCTTTCAGGTGTACAACTCCACGCGGTGTCCGGCCGCCATTCACGCCGACCGGTGATGGCCGGGGGACTGCCGTGACTACGCGCCGCCGGGACCTCTCGATCCTGACGCGGGCGGTGCATGCCGGGGAGCCGGACCCCAGGGTAGAGGGGGCGCTGGTGCAGCCCGTGTTCCAGACCTCCACCTATGAGACCGCGGAAGACACGGGTTATCACGATATCCCCTACCTGCGGCTCAACAATTCCCCGAACCATGTCGCCCTGCACCGCAAGCTGGCCGACCTGGAGGGCGCCGCCGATGCGCTGGTGACTTCCAGCGGCATGGCGGCGATCTATACCGCGCTGTTGTCCGTGCTGGATTCCGGCGACCACCTGCTCGCGCAGCGGGGCCTCTACGGCGGAACCCATACCCTGCTTACCCAGGACCTGCCGGCGCTGGGCATCGGCTGCGACTTTGTCGACCTCCAAGATGAGGACGAATGGCGGGCCGCCCTCAGGCCCAACACGAAGGCCTTCTACATCGAGACCATCACCAACCCGCTCCTGAATGTGGGCGACCTGCCCGGGGTCGCGGCCTTTGCCCGGGAACATGGCCTGGCCAGTCTCATCGACAACACCCTGGCGTCACCGGTGAACTGCAATCCGCTGGCGCTCGGATTCGACCTCGTGCTGCACAGCGCCACCAAGTATCTCAACGGCCACAGCGATCTCGTCGCCGGCGTGATCGCCGGGTCGGGAGAACTCGTCTCGAGGTGCAAGCACAAGCTGGATCATTTCGGCGGGACGCTGGATCCCCACGCCTGCTTCCTGCTCCAGCGGGGCATGAAGACCCTGCCGCTCCGGGTGGCGCAGCAGAATGCAACCACGCTGGCCCTCGCCGGATTCCTGGAGTCGCATGACGCGGTGTCCGGGGTGTACTACCCCGGGCTTGCATCCCACCCGGACCATGACCGGGCCCGCAACCTGCTCAGGGGCTTCGGCGGAATGCTCAGCTTCGATCATGCCGGCGGCGGCCGGGGCGCCCGGGAAATGATCCGGCGACTCGAACTGGTCACCCGGGCGGTGAGCCTCGGCGGGGTGGAAACGCTGGTCACCATGCCCGCGGCGTCGTCGCATGCGGGGCTGTCGCCGGAGGAGAGGCGTGAAATCGGCATCGGCGACGGACTGGTGCGCCTGGCGGTGGGCATCGAGGGCGCCGACGACCTGGCAGCCGACCTTGAGCGGGCGCTGTCCGTGGAGGAGCCCGCATGAGCCGGTTGCTGGGCGAGGGCGGCATCCGCAAGATGCGGACCCTACTCGATGCGCCGGTGCAGTATCACCTGCCGCTGGGGGAGGATCCGGTGGCGATGAACGATCTCCTGGGGCAGCGATTGTCCCTCAGGTATTCCGGCCGGATCGAATGTATCGCCTGCGGCCGCGAAACCCGCAAGAGCTTCAACCAGGGCTACTGCTATCCCTGCTTCCGGGACCTGGCGGAATGCGACATGTGCATCGTGCGCCCCGAGACCTGCCACTTCCATCTCGGTACCTGCAGGGAGCCGGAATGGGCGCAGGCGCACTGCATGCAGCCGCATGTGGTGTATATCGCCAATTCCTCCGGGCTCAAGGTGGGGATCACACGGGAGACGCAGATCCCCACGCGCTGGATCGACCAGGGCGCCAGCCAGGCCATACCGGTCTTCCGGGTCCGGAGCCGGTTTCACTCCGGGTTGATCGAGGCGACCCTCAAGCGGTATGTCAGCGACCGCACCGACTGGCGCAGGATGCTGAAGGGCAGCGACCGGGTTGCGGACCTGGCCGTGAAGGCGGCGGAGATCGTCGATGCCGCGCGGCAGGATCTCGAAGAACTGGCGGAGTCGCACCCGGGCCTTGACTGGGAAGTGCTGGCAGAGCCGGTGACGGAAATCACCTTCCCGGTGATCGAGTATCCCGTCAAGGTCCAGAGCTTCAGCCTGGACAAGGCGGACACGGTCAGCGGCGTGCTGAAGGGCATCAAGGGGCAATACCTGATCATGGACGGCGGTGTGATCAACATGCGGAAATTCGCCGGGTACGAGATCGGGCTGTATGCCTGAACGCCGCGGCGGGTGATTCCCGAAGCGGGTGCTCAGGCGTCGTCCGTGCCGCCGGGCGGCGGACTTCCGCTGCGGATATGGATGTCGCGCTGGGGGAAGGCGATCTCGATGCCATGCTCGCGGAACTTCCGGTCGATGGCGAAATGGAGCCTGCTGGTCACGTCCAGGATGTACCAGATATCGAGTATGTAGCAGCGCAGTTCGAAGTCGAGGGCGCTGTCGCCGAAACTCCGGAAGAACACCCGGACCGGCAGGTCGGGCTGGTCCCTCACCACTTCCGGCACTTCCGCGGCAGCCTCCTCCAGCAGGCGCCCGACCAGCTCGGTGTCGCTGCCGTAGGCAACGCCCACGGGAACGATGACCCTGCCGTGGCGGTTACGCAGCGTCCAGTTGGTGACCGGCGCGGAGATCAGCTCGGAGTTGGGGACAATGACGTCGGCCCGGTTGAAGGTCTGCACCTCGGTGGAGCGGACGCTGATTTTCTTGACGAATCCTTCGGTGCTGCCCGTGGAGATCCAGTCCCCCGTCCTGATGGGGCGCTCGAGCAGCAGGATGATGCCGGAGACGAAATTGTTGACGATGTTCTGCAGGCCGAACCCGATGCCGAGGGACAGCGCGCCGGCCACGATGGCGATGTTGGTGAAGCTGACCCCGACGACGGACAGGCCGGCCAGCACGGCGACGGTGAATCCCACGTAACCGATGATGGTCACCAGGGCCTCCCTGGCGCCGCTGTCCATCCGCGAATTGCTGAGGTACTTGCGGTTGAGGCTGTCCCTGATCCACCGGAAAAGCATCAGCAGCGCCGTGAATACCAGGATGCCGACCAGGACGTTGGCCGGAACGATCTGGGTCTCGCCGAACCAGAATCCGTCCCTTGCCATGGAAAACAGGGAATCCATGGTGGAGTCCGATGCGCCCCAGATCTTCAGGAACAGGATGATCAGGACCGCCCAGAGCAGGACCACGGACAGCAGGCGCAGCCAGATCAGGCCCGGCACCGGTTCGTTCTCGCCCACCGAGAGAAAGTCCCTGAAACGCACCTGCCAGGGATGTTTGCCGTGATCGATCCCGTTGTAGAAATCCCGCAGCAGGTGCTCAAGCAGGTAGTAGCCGGCCAGGATCAGCGCGGTGAACGCCAGTCCCCCCCAGAGAAACCGGGACATGCCGCGATAGCCGACCCACTCCAGGATGAGGCTGAGCAGCAACAGGCCGATGGAAAGGGCGCGTATGAGGTTCCCGGCCTTGGGAATGCCCGGAACCCGCTTCAGGAAAAACGCGAATTCCAGCAGGCTGACGATGATCAGCGAGGCCAGCACGTTCCTGACCAGCAACTGGGTGGTCTGATACGTCTCCTCGGGACCCAGGATCCGCACTTCCAGCACCCACAGGGCCAGCAGCGTCGCGATGCAGGCAAGGCGGATGTCGAGCGCGCGTGAGGGAAGTTCCCGCTCCAGCACGGCCCTGGCATACAGGCTGACCCGGTGGATGAGGACGGGAATCAGCACCAGCGTGAGCACGTAGCCAAGCAGCAGCCAGAGAAGCTGTCCGTAGGCGGACCCCAGCCATTCCACGCCCCGGGCGGCCCACATGTAACCCAGCAGCAGGACCACCGGGATGAGCAGCGGGGCACTGTTCAGCACCAGGAACCTGAATCCCGCGGCGGCCTGGGACGTATAGGCGGCGGACCGGTCGGGACCCGGCATCCGGATGCGCCGCTTGACCGCCAGCCCGAACAGGACGCCGCCGGCCAGCAGTCCCAGGACCACCCCGGCACGCTCGAGGAGCAGGGGATCTTTCAGCGTGTCCGCGATGGTTTGCCATCGTCTGCCGTGATAGGGGCCGATGCCGTCGAAGCCGTGGGCCAGGTTGTAGAGGATCGACGTCTCCTTCCGGTTCATCCGCGCGCGCTTCAGGTCCGCCTCGAGATCCGTCAGCCGGGCATGCAGCTGGCCCGACTGCTCCAGGAGGAGTTTGCATTCGGTGACGTCGCCGCGCAGCGTCTCCACCTGTTCGACGATCGTTGCCTCTTCCGGGGTCCTGTCCTCCTTGGCCGAAATCCGTTCGATCAGGTCCGCGCCGATGGTCTCGCGCAGGGATGCCAGCTCCTTTTCCCTGGCGCTGACGCACTGCAGGATGTCGGTGCGCTGCCGGCTCACCTGCCGGATGACCTCGTCCAGCCAGCCCTGGTCGCGGAAGCTGGTGATGGAAAACTGGAACTCGATGGAATCCAGGATACGGCGCGAGACATCGGGATCGAAATTTTCCATATCCCCGGTCTGCGCCGCCACTGCCTGCCATCCGGACAGGGTGAACGCCAGGGCCAGGAGGGCGATCCGAAGCGGCGACCTTGTCATTTCATCCGGCCCCCGCCTCCGGCTTGCGTCGCGCATCCGCCGAAGGCCGGGCGGCAAAGGCAACGTGACCGTTATCGCTGGTGTTCTCCTGCCGGGGACGGATCGGGTGCATGTTACAGGGCGCCGTTCAGTGCCGCGGTCAGGATGCGGGAATAGGCGCCGGCGTCATACGGGATCGGGTTGGTGCCGGCGGACGGGTCCGCCACCGCCATGCGGCCGATTTCGTCCACCCGGCCGTCGTCGATCCCGATGGCTGCCAGGTCATCGGGAATGCCGATCTGCCCGCGCAGAGCCAGGACCCATTCCAGGAACCCGTCGAAGTCCGGCGGCAGCTCGAGGTAGCGCGCCAGGCGGCCGACAGGCGCCTCGATGGCGCTGCGGTTTGCCACCAGGACGTAGGGCATCAGGATCGCGTTCAGCGTGCCGTGATGGGCATCGTAGACCGCGCCCAGCGGGTGGGACAGGGCATGCATGGCCCCGAGCCCCCGCTGGAAAGCCGTGGCGCCCATGGACGAGGCGACCAGCATCTGCCGCCGGGCCCCGATGTCGGACCCGTCCGCCACCGCCTGCGGCAGGTTTTCCTTGATCAGGCGGATGCCCTCGATGGCGATCCCTTCCGCCAGGGGGTGATAGACCGGCGAGCAGAATGCCTCGAGGTTGTGGGAAAGCGCGTCCATGCCGGTGGCGGCCGTGAGGCCGGGCGGCAGTCCCGTGGTCAGTTCCGCATCCAGGATGACGCAGACCGGGAGCATCCTGGGATGAAAGATGATCAGCTTGCGCTCTTCGTCCTCCTTCACGATGACCGAGGCCCGGCCCACCTCCGAACCGGTGCCCGCGGTGGTCGGGACGGCGATGACGGGCGGGATTCCGGCCGGGTCGGCGTTCAGCCAGTTGTCGCCCACATCCTCCAGGTCCCAGAGGTCGCAGTCCTGGTTCACGGCCACCGCGATGGCCTTGCCCGCATCGAGGGCGCTGCCGCCGCCGAGCGCGATCACGCCGTCGTGGCCGCCCTCCCGATACGCCCGGATGCCGTCATCCACGTTGGTGCCCGTGGGATTGGGCTTGATGTCGCAGTACATCGCCGCACCCAGGCCGGCCTCCCGCGTGGTATCCATGATGGCCCCTGCCATGGGCAGTTTCGCGATACCGGGGTCGGTGACCAGAAGGGGGGCGGAAACGCCGAATTCGGTGCATATCCGCGCAATCTCGGATACCCGGCCTTCGCCGGCGCGGATGTTCGTGGGGTAGTTCCAGTTGACGTTCATGGGCGATAACCGGATGGGTCGGGGCGGTGGCGGGGAATGGTCCTAGTCTAGCCGAAGGGGCGGGTGCCGGTCACCGCCCGCAGGGCTCCTGCCGGCAGGCGGGGGCGCACGCCCCGGAGCGGCGCGCAGAGGCCGGGCCCATTGGTCTTCGATGCATGGGGCGGCGGTTATCCGGGCGCCGGGTTCCCGTCCGGCAGCTTCCGGTAGACACAGAACCAGCCTTCATTGTCGCTGCCCTCGTAGTAGGGCCCCTCGGACAGGGCCTCGCACCGGAAATGGCCGTCCGACATCAGCCGTGCGAGCATGGCATCGAAACCGCGGTTGTGCCACAGGTCGAAATGGATCGTGCAGGCCAGCAGACCGCCGGGTTTCAGTACCCGCAGGATTTCCGGCAGCGGCTCGGGGCCGACATGGCCATGGGTGAAGGTGCCGGAGGAGATGGCGGCGTCATAAGCGTTGTCCGGTATCGGCAGGGGCTGGTTCAGGTCTCCCACCAGCAGGCGCCGGTAGAATCCCCGGGATCGCGCCACCGCGACCATCTCGCCCGAAATGTCGATTCCGTCGATTTGCGTGAATCCCCTCTCGGCGACCTCATGGCCGGTAAGCCCGGTGCCGCAGCCAAGGTCGAGTACGGTGGCCTCCCGGTCCTCCAGGTGGTCAGCGAGCAGGGCGGCGATATCCCGCGGCGAGAGATATCCGAGGGACTCCATTTTCCGGTCGTAGTCGTCTGCCCATTTCCGATAGAACGAGAGGATGCCCTCCTTGTCCTTGAGGGAGTACGCTTCAGTCACAAATGCATTCGGGCCCTTCGGGTCTTCTGCCATGGAGAGAATCTCGGTTGCCGGTCCGGTTGCAATGTTACCGTTTGTGGACACCGGGAATTATACAACAGAATTCCCATAGACTCATCCCCAAGCGCATCATTGCCTGCCTTCACGTATGATTAATTGTTGTATATCAATAATTTGGTTTTAGAATTTCTTTCGCGTTTCCCAATCAGAACCGGCCAAGCGCACCATTGGAAACGATCCGGATTGACCCAATTCGGTTGCGATTCGATTACGGCTGAAGTACCATTTCCCTCGAAGATTTTTTCAGCCCGAATTTTCGATGGGTAACCCTTCGGTCGTGGGGTGATGAATGCCATCGAAGATCCAGTACTGTGGTTTGTAATGATAATTTTTCCGTCATCACTCGTGATTCATCACCCGTCCACCGAAGGATTACTTCGATGGTAACCCTTCGGTCGTGGGGTGATGAATGCCATCGAAGATCCAGTACTGTGGTTTGTAATGATAATTTTTCCGTCATCACTTGTGATTCATCACCCGTCCACCGAAGGATTACTTTCGATGGAAACCAAGCCATGACCGCACCGCAACCCGTCAAGCTTACCAAACGCGCCGTCGACGCACTATCCGTTTCTTCCGGGGATACCGTGGTCTGGGACCGGGACCTCCCGGGGTTCGGCGTCCGGGTCTATTCCACCGGCCGCAAGGTCTGGTGCGTCCAGGTCCGGGGGCCTTCGGGGAAGCCGAAACGCAAGGCGCTCGGGCGCCATGGAGAAATGACGCCCGAGAAGGCCCGCCAGGACGCGGTCACCGTCATCGACCGGATCAAGCGGGGGCTTTCGCCCGTCCCGCCCCCGGCGGCGCCGGAACCCACGGTGGCCGACCTCGCCGAACGCTACATGGCGTCCCATGTCAGGGTCAACTGCAAGCCCGGCACGATCAGGAAGGTGGCGGGACTGGTTCGCCTGCATATCGTGCCCGAACTCGGACACATCCCCCTGTCGGAACTGGCGCGGTCCGATGTCTCCGCCCTGCACCACGGGCTGCGGGACAGGCCCTTCCAGGCGAACCGGACCGTGAAGGCGCTTTCGGGCATGTTCCGGCTCGCGGAGGCCTGGGAGATGATGCCGCCCGGACGGGACCTGTGCCGTTCGGTACGCTACTACCGGGAGAAGTCCCGCGAACGTTTCCTGTCCTCCGACGAATACATGAGACTGGGGGACGCGCTGGATGAAGCGGAGTCGGACGGTTCCGTATGCCTGCCGGCGATTCATGCGATCCGTCTCCTGCTGCTGACGGGATGCCGCAGGGACGAGATCCTGACACTCAAGTGGGATGATGTTGACCGTTCCGTGGGCACGTTGAATCTGCGGGATGGAAAGACGGGGCTGCGGCATGTGCCGCTGACGCCGGCGGTGCTGGCGGTGCTGGACGGGATTTCCCGGATCGACGGCAACCCCTGGGTGATAGTCGGCAGTCGTCCCGGGGCCCGTCTTGGGCCATCGCTCGGCTATCACTGGGGGAAGATCATGGATCGGGCGAAGCTGGAAAATGTCCGTCTTCATGATCTGCGGCACAGTTACGCCTCCAGGGCGCTGGCATTGGGCGAGGGACTGCCGATGATCGGGGAGTTGCTGGGCCATCGGAAGGTGGAGACCACGGCGAAGTACGCCCACCTGATGAAGGACGCCGAAAAGGCCTCGGCGGACAAGGTCGCCGCGAGTATTTCTTCCATGCTCGATCAGCCGGCATCTGGCGGGCGGTGAGAGAGTTGACTCTGTGAATACGGGAAACCGGTCAGGAACAGGCACCTGCCTCCGACTCCGGTCAATCCTGACACCTGAAAAAGAAACTGAGAGAGATGAAACTGAAGCAAACAAGAATATCCGGACGCACGGTAGCCGCACTGGCAGTTGAAAAGGACACGGTGTTCTGGGATTCGGAGCTTTCGGGATTCGGGGTGCGGGTGTATCCGACCGGGAGCAAGTTCTACGTGGTCCAGACCCGCGCCGACGGCAAGGCCGGAAAAAGGGTGACGGTGGGCCGTCACGGGGTGCTGACGGCGGACGAGGCGCGCCGCCGGGCGGCCCTGATCATCTCCCGGATCAAGGCGGGGGAGAAGCCTGTGGCGGAGCCCATGGAGGCAGGATTGGAGGAATGCCCGACGGTCGGTGAACTGGCGGGGGAATGGCTGGAGAAACACGTCGGTCCCCGCTGCAAGCCGAAGACGAGGGAAATGTACCGGGTGATGGTGGAAAGGCACCTCGTGCCCGCGTTCGGTAAGGAGCGGGCGCTGTCCATCGGCCGGGCCAGGGTGGTGGAACTGCACCACTCAATGGGTGCGACGCCCGCCATGGCCAATCAGGTGGTGAACGCGCTGTCGGGCATCTGGCGGCTGGCGGAGGACAACGGCCGGTTGCCGGAGGGCAGGAATCCGTGCCGCACGATCGTGAAGTACAAAATACGCAAACGGGAGCGTTTCCTGAGCGATGAAGAATTCAGGAGATTGGGACGGACGCTGGCCGAGGCCGGGAACGGCAAGGGGGTCTCGCTCCACGCCATCGCGGCGATCCGTCTCCTGTTGCTGACCGGTTGCCGGAAGAGCGAGATCCTGACCCTGAAGTGGAAGGAAGTGGACCTGGAGGCCGGGGTGCTGAACCTGCCGGACTCCAAGACCGGCAAGCGGACCATTCCGCTGTCTCCGGAGGCGATGAAGGTTCTTTCGGGCATTCCGCGCATCGACGGGAATCCCTGGGTGATTCCGGGGAAAGCCGGGGACAAGCCCAGGAGGGACCTGCAGGCGCCCTGGAAGATCATCTGTGAACGTGCGGGGATCAGCGACATGCGGATTCACGACTGCCGCCATTCGTTCGCATCAAGGGCGCTGGCGCTGGGGGAGAGTCTGCCCGCGATCGGCAAGCTTCTCGGTCACAGCCAGGTGGAGACCACGGCCAGGTACGCGCACCTGGCGCAGGATTCGGTCAGGGAGGCGGCGGTCCGGATTTCGGACAGCATTGCCGCGGAGGCGTTCAGGCGGTATCGTCCTGCTGAACGGGGAGGCGGAAAGGGTGCCGGGAGGGATGCGGGAAAGGGCGATGCCGAAGCGGGGCTGTCGCCATGATGGGGCCGAGGCATTGAAAGACGCATGAGTAAAGGCGTTTCAGGGCGATGGAGGGACACTCCCGCTCCACTTTCCTTTGGAAAAGTCTTCGTCAGTCTTCGTCTTGAAAAAGGCTCCGGATGTTGGATATAGTCGTTGCAAAGGGGCATCGGGTCGTTCGGCGGCACATTGTGTGTTTCCGGATTTCACTATGCTCACCGTCAGACCCCTTGGCCCTGCTTTAAAAATCCTCCTGACGGGGGGATGAAAGAGCGCTCAATCGGGCAATTTTGCAAGTTGCTCGCGCAATATCCATACCGGCTGGAGATAATGAATAACGAAATCAAGGATGCAGGGGATCTGACCCTGAAAGATCGACTCTCTCACCTGACATACGCGCAGGCTGTAAAACTGCTGAAACCGGACGGAGAGAGGATGCTGCTGCATGGCGGTCACTGCGATATCAATCCGGATGCGCAGGTGCGACTTGACGATCGCTGTTTTTCCCTGAACCTTCACGAGGCCGATGTGGAAATTACCCTGACCCGGGAGTTGCGGCCCGCCTTGCAGTGGAAGTGCAGTTGCGGGGAATCGGTCTGTGTCCACGTCGGCGCCGCTTTTTCCCTCGTTCTGGAAGAAAAGACCCTGCTGGGATTGGCGAAGACGCCTCCGGAGACATTGGAGGCGCCCCCTCTGAGCGACGAGGAACTGGTCGCGGATGCGATCAAGGAGCGTCTGGAGAGAGCGGGTTCGGAAAAGATGCGGGTCAAGTCCCTGGATGCCTCGGTTCTCTGGACCGACTACCTGGTGACCAATGCCCATTCCGGGAAAACCTACAGGGTTGCCTTGCGGGGCTGGGAGCGCGGCGAGTCCTATTGCAGTTGCCCTGACTTCCGCAAAAACACCCTGGGCACCTGCAAACATGTCCTGTACGTCCTGAAGAGGGCGAGAAAGCGGTTTCCCGCAGCGGTGCGTGCCCGTGCTCACGTTCAGGACCGGATTGCCGTGCATCTGTTGTATGACAAGACACTGGAATTGCGTATGCTTCTGCCGGAGCAGTTGGATCCGGAGTGCGGGAAGCTTGTCAAACCCCATGCGGGCAAGGCCATTACCGACGTGCATCGCCTGCTTCAGTGCATCTGGAAACTGGAGCAGATGGGAGAGTCCGTACTGGTTTATCCGGATGCCGAAACCTATATCGAGCGAAAGCTGTTTCAGGAACGGATTGCCGCGAGGGTTGCGGAAATACGGCGGGACCCTGCCGGCCACCCGCTTCGCGAAAGCCTGCTGAAAACCCCCCTGTTGCCGTACCAGCTTGACGGCATCGCCTTTGCCGTCGGTGCAGGCCGCGCCATCCTGGCGGATGAGATGGGGCTCGGAAAGACGATACAGGGTATCGGTGTTGCCGAAATGCTGGCCAATGAAGCAGACATAAAACGCGTGCTGGTCATTTCGCCTGCGTCGCTCAAGTCCCAGTGGCAGGTTGAGATCCGGCGCTTCTGCGATCGTGACTGTCAGATCGTGCTTGGAGGCGCCGGTGATCGGGCGAGGCAATACCGGAACCCGGTTTTTTTCACCTTGTGCAACTATGAGCAGATCCTGCGTGATCTCGAACCGGTTCGGCAACAGGCCTGGGATCTTGTCGTGCTTGACGAAGGACAGCGGATCAAGAACTGGGAGGCCAAGACCAGCAGGGCCATCAAGTCCCTGACATCCACCTTCGCGCTGGTGCTTTCCGGCACGCCGCTCGAAAATCGCCTGGACGACCTGTATTCAGTGGTGGAATTCATCGATGACCGCCGTCTGGGTCCGGCATTTCGCTTCCAGCACCGCCATCGGGTGGTGGACGAGAAAGGCAAGGTGCTGGGTTACCGCAATCTCAAGGAATTGCGCGAGAAGCTTGCCCCCGTGCTGTTGCGCCGCACCCGTGCATCGGTACGCCTGGAGTTGCCTCCCCGAACCACCGAAATCATACGCATTGCGCCTACCCGGGAGCAACTGGACCTCAGCAACGCCCAGCGCATGACGATCAGCGCCATACTGAGAAAGAAGTTCCTGACCGAAATGGACTTGTTGCGCCTGCAAAAGGCTCTGCTGTTGAGCCGGATGGCCGCCAACAGCACCTACCTGGTCACGAGGGAGCCACCGGGCAGCTCAAGCAAGCTTGAAGAGCTGGACGGACTGCTGGAACAGTTGAGCCGCGAGGACAATCGCAAGATCATTCTGTTTTCGGAATGGACATCCATGCTGGATCTGATCGAGCCGTTGCTGCATAAGCGTTCGATGGAATTTGTCCGGCTTGACGGCGGCGTGCCGCAGAAAAGACGCCGCCAACTGGTCGACAGTTTCCAGAACAGGATGCAGTGCCAGCTCTTCATGACCACCAACGCCGGAGCGACCGGCCTGAATCTGCAGGCCGCCAACACCGTCGTCAATATCGACTTGCCCTGGAATCCGGCGGTGCTTGAGCAACGCATTGCCCGTGCGCATCGTATGGGACAGAAACAGCCGGTCCAGATATACATTCTCGTGACCCAGGATACTCTTGAGGAAAACCTGTTGGCCACGCTGTCAGCCAAGCGGGATCTGGCGATGGCGGCGCTGGACCCGGATGCCGGCGCAGACAGGGTGGACATGATCAGCGGCATGGAGGAGTTGAAACGCAGGCTGGAGGTGCTGCTCGGCGCAGTGCCGGAAGCGTCCGTGGACGGTACTGTGCAACGAAAGGCGGAAAAAGAGGCTGAACGGCAGCGCAGGGTCTCCGATGCCGGAGGGCAATTGCTTGTCGCAGCCTTTCAACTGCTTGGGGAATTGCTGCCTGCCGGTGAATCCGAAGCGCAAACAGAAGCGCTGGCGGAGACATTTGAAAAACAGTTGAACAATTGCCTGGTGTCCGGCGAGGACGGTCAGATGAAACTGACGATCAATCTGGCCGACTCAAGTGCGGTGTCCACGATGGCAAACTCGCTGGCCCGCATTGCGAGCCTTTCGGCAACGACTGAAAGAACTTGACCGGGCAGGCGGGTTGTTATCGGACCCCGCCCCTCACGGAACCGGGCATGTGCGACTGATGCACTCGTTCCCTTATATCTCGATCCCTTAATACGGGGTGTGGACTCAGCGCGGTTTCAGTGCGCCATGGAAAGGCGCGTTTTCCTTGCGGAGTGCGAATCCCCGCCCGGCAACTGTTGCTTCCGGCTGGCAGCAGCAAGAGCGGCTTACCGAGGTAGCGATGTAGATTGAAGCACTCTGGCAGAAGGGCCGCGTAGAGCGGTTCAGCGACCATGCAGGCCAGAACGCGAGTCAACACCGAACAGGCCTTGAAAAGGAAAATCGCGGGAGCCGATCCTCCAGAGGTAAGGGGAAGGCCGATGGCGGTTATTGAAAAAGGTTGCGGAGGTTGGATATAGTCGTCGCAAGGGGCATCGGGTCGTTCGGCGGCACATTGTGTGTTTCCAGATTTCGCTATGCTCACCGTCCGACCCCTTGGCCCTGCTTTAGAAGTCCTCCTGACGGGGGGAAGAAAGAACGCTCAGTCAGGCAATTTTGCAAGTTCCTCGCTCAAGGAGTTCACACCATGATCGACGCACCTTCCCGCCCCGGACACGGGACAGTTCGCAGGGCCTTGAGCCGACGCGAATTCCTGGGTCGCGCGGCAGCCCTCGGTACTGCCACAGCGGCGACAACCGCTCTGCCCGGCCGTCTGCCGGCGGCAGCAGGAAGCGGCGACGGTGATGGGGACCTGTTCCTGCTCGGACTGGAAGAGCATTTTGCGACGCCTGAGTTGCAACGGCTCAACGGCATCAGGTTCCCGAAGGGCGTGCCCCGGTTCGACATCGACGACGTTGGCGCCGGACGCATAGCCGACATGGATGCGGCGGGTATCGACATCCAGGTCCTGTCGGCCCTGACGCCGGGAGCCCAGAACCTGCCTGGCGCCGCGGGTGTCGCATACGCCCGCAAGCTCAATTCCTGGGTCTCCCACGAGGTCATTCCGGCCTGGCCGGATCGCTTTCGGGCCTTTGCCACGCTGCCGCTGAGCGAGCCCCAGGCTGCCCCAGACGAGCTTGAGTACGCGGTGCGCGAGCTTGGCTTCGTAGGTTGCATGACCTACGGGGCCATCGACGGCAAGTTCCTCGACCACGCCGACTTCGCACCGGTACTCGCTCGTGCCGAGGCGCTTGATGTGCCGGTCTACATTCACCCGAACTGGGCATCCCCCCAGGTGATGGACATCTACTACAACGGCCTCGGCAACGAGTGGGTGAGCCGCGTTCTCAGCGGTGCGGGCTATGGCTGGCACCAGGAAGTCGCGCTGCAATGCCTGCGCATGATCGCCAGCGGCGTATTTGACAGGTTTCCGAAACTGCAGATCATCGTCGGTCACATGGGCGAGGGCCTGCCATTTTTCTACTGGCGCTTTGGGGACGATCTGGCGAAGATCACTGCGGACAAGCTGAACAAGCCGGTTCAGCAGTACTTCCACGACAACTTCTGGATCACGACCAGCGCGTTCTTCCGTGACGAGTTGTTGAAGCTGGTGCTGTCCGTCATGGGCGAGGATCGGGTGATGTTCGCGGTGGACTACCCCTTCGTAAGCAACAAGGAGGGCGCGGACTGGTTGCGGGCGGTTGACTTGCCCCGGACCGTAAAGGAGAAGATCGCCCACAGAAACGCCGAGAAACTTCTCAAGATCGGCCCTTTCTGAAGATAGATTGCCGGGCCGACTTTCCCACTGCTTCTGCAACCACGATTCATGGGAAAGGAAATTTCATCGGCTTCGGCCGGTTCCCGGGTTACTCCGTCAAATGCAGCAGGACCGCCGGCTGCGTGGACACTGCGCAACCAGGTGTTCGTGCGTATCCGGGAACGGTTCGACCGAGAGGACAGCAGGTTCGCCCACCGGGAGGCGGCCAGGGAATGCAGGGTCTATCCCCGCCCACGCGGAAAACCTCCCGGCCAAGCAGGCGGAGCTCAAGACCGATATTGCCCGCTTGGCCGAGGGCATGGTGAAGCGGGATGCCGACCCGGCAATCACTCTTCGGGCATGACTCTCGGTGGGAGCTGTGGCGGTGTAGGCCGAGGCTTGACAATGTCCAGGGACACGATCGGGTCCTTTCCGCTCGCTAGATATCGATGATGTCCGTCCCGGCGATTGACATTGCCCGCATTGACACCTGTGGGCGACGGGCGAGGATGTCAATGGCGGAGGCGCTCGGGAACGCCTGCAGCGACATCGGCTTCTTCCACATCGTTGGCCACCGCGTCGGTCACGGTGTCATCAAGGCGATGCGGCAGGCCACGACCGAACTGTTCCGGCTCCCCGACGACGCCAAGCGCGCATTGTGCGTACGTCCCGGCGACTATCGCGGCTACATCCCCTTCGCCGCGTTCGGCAACAATGTCCGCGCCACCGAGACCGACCGCTACGAGGGCTTCAAGCTCCATCGGGAAGTGGCTCCCGACGATCCGATCCTCTCCGCGTGCAACCTTCACGGCCCGAACCGCTGGCCGCCGCAGTTGCCGGGTTTCCGGCGCGCGGTGCTCGACTACTGGCGCGCGATGGATGAACTCGCCGTGGAGCTTCTGCGGCTCTTCGCCCTTGCGCTGGGACTCGACGAGCGCCGCCTGCTGCCGTACTTCGACGATGCGCTCACCAACATGACGCTGCTGCGTTATCCACCGGTCGAACGGCCCTGCACCGGTTCGGGCATCCATCCCCATCGCGACATCGATGCGTTCACCGTGGTATATCCCGGCAACGTGCCGGGGCTCGAGGTCCTGACGCGGGCGGGGCGCTGGATCGACATTGTCCCGATGGAGGGCGCACTCCTGGTCAACGTCGGCAACATGATGGAACTGTGGAGCGGCGGACGATTCGTCTCCACCCCGCACCGGGTGACGAGCCCGGTAGTCGCCGAACGCCACAGCTTTCCCTACTTCGCCATCCCGCGCCACGATGTGCTCATCGAACCCCTGGTGCCCCGCGTTGAGAACTTCGCGAGGCCGGCGGTCGAAGCCGGGTTCATCGTGCGGGAGCTCTACCGCACCAACTGGACATCGGTAGCCCAGACCAACCCAAGGGTCGACGCCGGTACGGTGGCGTGATGTCGATGTCCGGCAAATCCCGGGGCGCCTGCGCCGAGAATCACCCAGGCTGAAACTGGATTCATAGCTCCCGAGGCGCAATCAGGCGTAGGCGGAAAACCCGGGACATCCTTGCGGTATTCGGAATCGTTGCTTTGGCAACCGCCACTCTCCGTTTCCTGACCGGCTGCCCGCCTCCGCGTCCTGACCCCGGCCACCCGCGTCGTTCAGTGGCCTGTTACCGGCATCCCGGAAAGCCATACACGCAAGAGGAAACCGTGGCCGCACTGCAGAACATGGTCGAAGCAGGAATGATGCTCGCGAAGGCCGCGAAGCACCTCGGGGGCGGGCGGGCGACAGCCGACGGGGTCGAGGGGAAGCTGCGGAGTCGGGACATGAAATCAATCAGTTAAAATGAACACATGAAATCCGAAAGCCTTCAGCCTTCATATGAAACTCCGTTTGGTTGATCCGGTCAGGCTATAACATCCTTCAGGCAGTCCATGGATAGTAATTTGCCATGGCTGCCCCTTGCACCATGTGTCCGAATGAAGAAATCGACCTGATCCGAGAGCGCCTCCGGCAGCTTGAATCTGAACATTTGGGGTTGCGGTCACGGCTTGCCGAACTCGAGGCAAGGGAGTCCCCTGCAGGCGAAGAGGGAAAACCCGGATCGCCGATTACGCTCAAATCACCGGACGGGGAAAAGGTCGAATTGTTCCGATCCCTGTTTTCCGGCCGGGAAGATGTCTTCCCGAGGCGGTGGGAGAATACCCGGAACGGCAGGAACGGTTACGCGCCCGCATGTGAAAAGGAATGGGAACCGGGCACTTGCCGGAAACCGCAGATCAGATGCGGCGACTGCCCGAACTAGGCTTTCATTCCGGTGACTGCCGACGCCCTCGAAAGGCATCTGCGCGGACACCATACGATGGGCATCTACCCGCTGATGCCCGACGATACCTGCCGTTTCCTGGCCGTGGATTTCGACAAGGAGACATGGCAGGACGATGCGGGCGCTTTCCTTGATGTCTGCCGGGATAAGCAGGTTCCGGCGGCGCTTGAACGTTCCCGTTCCGGCAACGGAGGGCATGTCTGGATATTCTTCTCCGAACCGGTCCCGGCCGCCCTTGCACGCAGGCTTGGAAGCAACCTGCTGACCGGGGCCATGGAATCCAATCCGGGCATGGGCTTCGGATCCTACGACCGTCTGTTTCCCAGCCAGGACGTGATGCCATCCGGGGGGTTCGGAAACCTGATCGACCTGCCTTTGCAACATGGTCCCCGCCGGGAAGGCAACAGCGTGTTCCTTGACGGGAATTTCAAACCCTATGAGGACCAGTGGGCATTTCTTTCATCGATAGACCGCCTCACATTGGCGGACACAACACGGATCGTCCAGGAAGCGGAACGGCAGGGCCGCGTGATTGGGCTGCGGCTCCCGGTGGATGACGAGGACGAGACACCCTGGACGGCGCCGCCGTCCCGGAGCCGATCGCTTCCGGAAATCAGCGGGTCCCTTCCGGAAAGAATCGAGGCGATATCGGGCGACCAAATCTACATCCCGCGTGCCGGCCTCCCGCCCGGCCTGGTAAACAGGATCATTCGCCTGGCGGCATTCCAGAATCCGTCCTTCTACAGGGCACAGGCGATGAGGCGTTCCGTCACCGGCACCCCCCGCATCATCTCCTGCGCCGAACTGCTGTCCCATCACATCGCCTTGCCGCGTGGTTGCCGGGATGCCATGGAGCAACTGTTCGAAGAGGTTGGCATTCACATGCACTTGCGGGATGAACGCAATCAAGGTCGCCCGTTGGAGGCGGTCTTCCAGGGAGAGTTGACTGTAGAACAGAAGGCGGCGGCCAATGCCCTTCTCGGCCACGAAACCGGAGTGCTTTCGGCAGCGACCGGGTTCGGCAAGACGGTGGTTGCCGCGTCCGTCATCGCAGCCCGCGGTACCAATACCCTTGTGCTTGTGCACCGCCGGCAGCTTCTCGATCAGTGGATTGCCAGGCTTGGGTCTTTCCTCGGATTTCCTTCGTCCTCGGTCGGGCGGATCGGGGGCGGCAAAAGAAAACCTTCCGGCATCGTCGATGTCGGCATGATCCAGAGCCTTGTTCACAAGGGTGTGGTCGACGACATTGTTGCCGATTACGGCCATGTCGTTGTGGACGAATGCCATCATGTATCTGCCGTCAGCTTCGAGGCAGTCGCGCGCAGGTCAAAGGCCAGATACGTCCTTGGTCTTTCCGCCACCGTCACACGCAAGGACGGGCACCATCCGATCGTTTTCATGCAGTGCGGACCGGTGCGGTTCCGGGCCGAGGCAAGATCCCAGGCCCGTCGGCGCCCGTTTACGCACCGGGCGATCCTGCGGAAGACTTCGTTCAGGATACAGGGAGAGTCCGACAACGACCCCCTGCAAATTCAGCGGATTTACGCCGAACTGGCCGAAGACAGGGAGCGCAACGACCGGATCTTCGATGACGTGATGTCTGCCCTGGAATCGGGGCGGTCGCCGATTGTCCTTACCGAGCGCAAGAGTCACGCAAGGCAGCTCGCCGAAAGGCTCGGCCCCTTTACCCGCAACGTGCTGCTGCTCACCGGTGGAATGGGCGTGCGTCAGGGCCGCGAGGTCTTGGAGCGTATCGCCTCGATTCCCGAGACCGAGGAACGGGTTCTGGTCGCAACCGGCCGCTATATCGGCGAGGGATTCGACGATGCCCGCCTGGACACGCTCTTTCTTGCAATGCCGATATCCTGGAAGGGGACGCTGGCGCAGTATGTGGGCCGCCTGCACCGGCCGCATCCGGAAAAACGCGAGGTGCTGGTCTACGACTATGTCGATGATGCCGTCCCCCTGCTTCGGCGCATGAGCGAAAAGCGTGTCCTTGGTTACCGGAGCCTCGGGTATTCAGTTGAACTATTTTACTGTCCCTGAATTTCGACCGCCTTTTCAGGTCGGCCGTGACCCTAGACCATATCAGTTGTAAAATATCCCCACAGTCCATCGTAGGCCGTTCATTATGCCTCAAGTCGAAATCCCCCCTCAAACCCCTGAAGACAACCTCATTGACGTCGTGTTAACAAGTATGGGCATCAGGGTAGACAGTAATGACACCTTGTACCTCAATGACGCCTTAATCCTAGTGGACATGGCGTTATCCAGACTACGGGATATGCAGCGCGAATTTCCAGTCGAAAAACCCGACACCCTCAATCCGTGATCACGGTTGCCGGCAAATGTTCTCTCGCACCCTTCATTCTCTCCCCCGGTTTTAAATACCTGGGACCTGCCCCTTGGTAGGGTGTCCGGGTCCCTCAACTTTGTAGTTTTCAAGCCCTCCGCAATCCTGGGACATTTCTAGTTTTTCCAGGTTGCAGTGGAATTTTGTAACAAAGAAACGGTCAAGGGATTTCTGTAATTCATCATTGGTTTTCATATTTCCCCGTATGGATGATGTCGGGATTTGAGTCACGGAGAACATGAACATGTGCTACCGGCCAATCTGATTCAGAACCGTCACGCCCCACAGAGATTTGATACTCGCGAAAGCCAAAGACCCAGAATCCGGCTTGCTTCAGTTCTCTGATTTGACTGTCGAGATCGTTAGAGGCGCGCATAGTGTCGCCAACTGATTTAAACCCTAGTTCACCATAATCCGTCGCGTCCTGAAGGAAGTCACCTACAAGATTTATTTCGGCATCATTTCGAAGTTCGTCATAGACTGGATATAAACCGTGTGCATGGGTCATGATGTCAAGGAGTTCCTTTCCGGTATTGATGCGCTGTAAATACTCAGGCACATTTTCGCGAACTCGGTGGATTCCCTCCCGTTTTGTACGTGAACTTGCTGAATCCATCCTGTCGGAAACTGTTTCTTCGTGCTTCCTCTTGAGTTTCTTCAGGCGAGACACAGAAAATGATGAAACCTGATCATCGACTAATCTGTGATGCACTTTGCATAGCAATACAAGGTTGGAATAGTCATCCAAAAGATCTTTGGGCATATCTGGATCATGCCGAGGACCACCCGGGGTAGCCGACACGATATGGCATTCGTCCCCGATGATTGATTCGTCGCTGCCAGATTTTCCAGCAATGCTTAATTTGCGCCTGCATAGGGCGCATCGATTTGCTGATTTGCCCCATAAGAGCTTACGACTATGTTGCGAAATCGTCATAGATATACTGTTCAGAATCCAAGTGTTATGCAGGACTTGTCACTTTTTTCAAGCATCACAATCCGTATTACCTCAGGTCATGACACAGAAGTATTTTCGAGAAAACCGGATACTAACAGGGATTCCAAGTCGATCATGATTAGTACTGGTTTGTTCTCGTGTCCTTCCGATACCTTTTTCGCCATAGTTTGGAGATTATCTCTAAATTCTTGAACGGATTCTCTTGCTTCCTTATATTCCGAATAACGGGCTTCCCCAAACGACTGAATCAGTTTTCCGATTTCAGATTCTAGTAATTCTCCTCCTGGTACGATGCCCAATGCTAGTCGTAACAATCTAGGGGTGAGTATGCGGCCAATGTCAATTGCTCCTTCAAGCACACAATTTACTACAGCCTTGTCTGCGTGTTGTTTGAGTCCATCCGTTAATTCGATGGATAGTACGGTGAAGGGTTCTTCAGTATAATCCGTTTCCCATGCATTGAGATCAACAACGGGAAATTGGTTGTTGCGAAGGTGACGGGACCAGAGTTCGAGAAAAGTAGTTTTTCCGTTACCCCATGCAGCATCGATAGCCAGTACACAAGACCCCTCAATGGATCCGACAAGGTGAGTCAAGACTTCGACCGGCTCCTTCCTGTCCAGCCGATCGTACTTGAACGGATCTTCCTTGGGGACTTTTATTTTCTTCGGGTGGATTCGAATGGCCATACCAGATTGCCCCACTGAATCAGGATACTATGGCTTCTGCCAGTTTTTTCGCTTCACATACGCGGATTTCACCGGATATGAGTTTTGGAAGCAGGAGTTCCCGAGTATGGGCGAGGGCGTGGGACTCATGGGCGTTGGAAATGATTCTGTCCACAATCGGCTGAATCAAAGTACCCAGAGCTTCCCAAAGTTCTCCGTCGGAAGGCGTGGTAATTTCATATCCGCCAGCGGATTCCGCATTTGCACGCTGCCGGCCTGATGTGCCTGTCATGCTTCGTTCCACATGAGCGCGGAATTCTGGGGTGCGAGCCAACAGGTAACTGGCAGGTTGAGGTAACGGATTTCGCGACCGGATCACAATAAACTCTGTTGATCCGGCTCCAATCACGGCATCACCGAGGCCAAAGACGTATGCTGTCTTACCGTTTTCCAGGCATGGTGTAATTCGAGCAAGGAGAGTATCTCCGTCCCTGAATTTGGAGCCGGATTTGTATTCCCGTATCAGAAATGGTTCTGGAGTCAGTCCGTTAGTCGGGAGAGCCGCCATATCAAGATACGGTGCATGGGTCCCTTTTTTACAGTTTCGCGTGGATTGAACTCGAACAGATTTATAACTTGTTGAGTTAACCACCCTACTGGTTTTCCTTCATCGTCAAGTTTATCCGGAAACAGATCCCAGAGTTCAGAAGACAGATAGGGTTCATGCCCTGCCACCTTGGCCTGAACAGGCCCAAAATCCACAAACCAGTCCTTGAAAATCGCCTGCGCAATCGCCTCTAGCGTCTCGTTCATGCGTCGGTTCAGTTCGATTTTGTCGTCCAGGATGCCGAGGATGTGGGCGATGGTAATCTGCTCGGCCTTTGGGGGTAGTGGTATCCGAAGTTCATCTAAGGCCTTGCTAGTCAGATGCTTGATGGTTGTACCCGTGAAATACGGCTCCAAAACACCACGTTGGACGGCCAGCCGGAACCAGTAGTGCAAAAAGCGATTGTCCAGTTGCCTTCTCGTCCTGATTCGATGAAGTGCCTTCTGTATTTTCATCTCGGGCATTTCGTCCTTCCAGATAGCGCAACGGCCTGGCTTCCCACCTTCACAAACAACAAGATCACCGTATTTCAATCCGTATCTATCGTGTTCATGATGTTCAAATCGCATCTGACCAAGTTCGCGGGTGTCAAAGAATCCCCATAGAACATTTTTATTTCCAAGGTACGGAAATAGTTCGCCACGATTCTTTTTTTGTCGAGCATTTTGCCTAAACATGAGTCAACATGGTCGCCAAGGCGAACCATTGGTCAACTCTTGCCAAGGTCCTGAGATTCAACCAGTACTACCTGATTCTGCTCAATCTCCCGACGAAACCGCTCTGGTATTCTTGTCCAGTCTCGCGCCTCAACGAGAAATGGAATCGTGGATTCCTGTATCGCTTCTGCGAAGTCAGTCAGTTGCCCGATCGGAATCTCCTTCAATCCAGGTCCTCGTAGCACTAGATCAAGGTCACTCCCATCGTGGCTGCGTCCGCTCACGCGGCTACCGTAGGCCCAGACCTCTACGCCGGGCAAGTATTTGTGTAGTAGCGTTTCGATCTTCCGGCGGTGTCTTTCCGAAAGGTCAAGCCGGTCAGTCATCCGTCGACTCGATCATGTTAGCGAGTACTTTTGCATCCGCGATGAAAGCTGGTAATAGCTTCAGTGTTTGTTCAGCAAAATCCTCTCCGTAATCGTGAGCGGTGTCATTTCGATTGTCTCGATAGGCCAGCCACCGCTCAGTGGCTTCTACATTTATAAGTCCGTGCTTGGCTGCGTGCCGGAAAAGGTCCTTGAAGGGTAGCCGGTCAGCCTGCCGGTTATTGGAAAAGTATGCGGCAAGTCGTTTCCTGAGCAGTTTTCCGCTTTGTTCCAGCACAAGTTCGAATTCCTTGACGCATGCGGCACGATAGATGTCGTAGGTAAGATCTTCCTGATTCTTGAGTCCGCTGATTTCCCCATAAGCGAGTTCCAGTGTGCCTATGCAGCGGCGGAGAAATGTTGTGTCAATGCTCATTTGATGAGTTCCCCGAATCCAAGTGTCTCAAGGTTCTTGGTGATTTCCGAATCCAGCTTGGCACTATCAGTCCGCTGTTCGCAGAGTTGGGTGACCAGTCTTTTCATTTTCTCCTCGAACGGTTCGTCGTCTTCCTCCTGCGGTGGAGCACCGACATAGCGACCGGGAGTCAACACATGCCCATGCTTGCGCACTTCATCCAGTGGAGCACTCCGGCAGAAGCCGGGCACATCGGAATAATCTCCGTCGTCCTCTCCAGATCGCCATGTGTGATAGATGTCCGAAATTCGGGCGATATCCTCATCCGTCAACTCGCGATGGGTCCGGTCGACCATTCGGCCGAGCCCACGCGCGTCGATGAACAGAATTTCCTCCTGCCGGTTGCGGAACTTTCCGTTGCCACGGTCCCGGGCCAGGAACCACAAGCAGGCAGGTATCTGGGTGGAATAGAAGAGTTGACCAGGCAGTGCAACCATGCAGTCCACGAGACCCGCCTCGATCAGGTTCTTCCGGATTTCACCCTCACCCGACTGTGCCGAGGACATGGATCCGTTGGCGAGCACGAATCCCGCGGTTCCCGATGGTGCCAGATGGTGCACGATATGCTGCACCCAGGCGAAGTTGGCATTGCCTTTTGGCGGGGTGCCGTATTTCCAGCGTTTATCCTCCGTGAGTCGTTCTCCTCCCCAATCCTTCACGTTGAAAGGAGGATTGGCGAGAATGAAATCGGCCCTCAGGTCAGGGTGGCGGTCGTTTTGGAAACTGTCTCCGTGCTCGATCCGGCCCTCGATCCCGCGAATCGCGAGATTCATCTTTGCCAGTCGCCAGGTCGTGTAGTTCGACTCCTGCCCCCAGATCGAGATGTCGCCTTTGGCCTTACCCCCGTTTCCGTTGCCGGTGGCATGGGCGTGGATGAATTCGATGGACTGCACAAACATGCCTGAAGAGCCGCAGCAGGGGTCGTAGACCCGCCCCCGGTACGGCTCCAGCATCTCCACCAGCAACCGGACGACGCAGCGTGGCGTATAGAACTCGCCGCCCTTCTTGCCCTCGGCACTCGCGAACTGCGATAGAAAATATTCGTAGACGCGCCCGAGGACATCCCGGGAACGGGCCTCTTCGTCACCCACGCGGATATTGCCGATCATGTCGATCAGCTGGCCGAGGCGCTGCTTGTCCAGGGCTGGGCGGGCATATTCCTTCGGCAGTACATCCCGGAGGGAGGGGTTTTCTCGTTCAACCGCAGTCATCGCGTCATCCGCGGCCTGACCGATATCCGGCTGTCTGGCCCGTCCCTTCAGGTGGCTCCAGCGGGCTTCCCGGGGCACCCAGAAGATGTTTTCGGCGAGATATTCGTCCCGATCCTCGGCTGCATCTTCCCCCCACTCGTCGAGCACAGCAGTATGCCGCTCCTCGAATGCATCGGAAATGTACTTGAGAAAGATCAGGCCGAGCACGACATGCTTGTATTCGGCGGCGTCCATGGAGCCCCGCAGAGTGTCGGCCATAGCCCAGAGTTCGGGCTCATAGCCGGTAATGGCTCCGCCCTGTGGGCGGCTTTCCGCGTGGGTCTGTTTCTTTTCGGTTTTTTTCTGGCTCATGGGCAATTTTTTGTCAATTGTCCCAAGGCGTCTTTTTTTACAGCAGAATTAGACCGAAGGGTTTCCTCGATCACTGAATCCGTAATCATCGGGGACGTTCATTGAGGGGTAAATCGGGCATACCCTAAAGTGGTCCACATTGTCGGTTGTGGAATAGAAGTCGGATCACAGGAAAAGGGAAAGATATTTCACTAGCTCACTACTGCATTTCGCTGATTCGCCATTATTGCTCCGACTGTCTCAAGAAACATTTTTACTTGAGTTATTGTGATACGCGCTCGATAGACTTCTTGCCCTGTACGGTCGAAATCTACAATCTCTATATGTTCTCCTTGGAAATGGATATTTGCATGCGCAAGAGCATTCCTCAGTCGATGGATAAATCCATAAACTGTTCTCCCGTATGTATTGTCTTCTGTGATAATGACAATATTGTCCAGCGAAAATTGCTGTCCGACCTCTTCAAAAACAGAATGACCATGCTTCATTTTCCAAAATTCTTTTGGAAAGAGAATTAGAGTGTATAGCAGGGATAATATTCGCGTTTGCCAGTTTATGCCTGTTCCCAAGAACCCGGACGTTAATTTGTACTGGCGCTCAATGGCCCGCGCACTTTCGTTCAATGCCCCTTTCTTCTCTGCGTGACCAAGTACTTGCTGTTCAATGAAGGCCCTCGCAGGGATTTCTTTGTTCAATCTTCTCTCCTAAATGTCGTAAAGTGGTCCTTGCAAGCAATATTTTTCTCAACTAGAAGGGTGTGCTGCAAAACGGTTATTGCACCCTGTCAGTAGGTTCGCGTAGCCAGATTCCAGTCCCCACGTATAGATCAAAATTGTGATTCTGGTGTAGCGCTGTTTAACGAAATTTTCTGCAACGCAGACTCCCAAGACGAATTGAGGCTCTAGGAGATGAACCAATTTGCTCGCATGACCCCGCTCCATCAATGAGGAGTTTCAGAAATTAACGGACAAGATACCAACTCCCAGCCCCCCCCCCCTCATATTGCAAGAAAAACTGGTTCCAAATTATATCAAATTCATACTGTGCCGAGGTTTCCGAGTTGCCGGGCAGAAATAAAACCACACACAATTGGTAATCCTTCGGTCGTCTGGTGGCGAAGATGAAATCAACACTGACCAATGACAATCATTACCAAGCTGAATTCGGAATCACCATCATTAACGGCAGCAAAATCACCCGACGACCGAAGGGTTACCAACATTGGCAGCGATCAACATGGAGCGCAGATACCAAACTGGTATCACCGCGTATTGCGCCGTAATGCGCCGAGGGTCACAGCGCCACCACCCTGGTGGCAGGGTTGTCCCCGGGTTTCTGGAACCCATTGTATTTCAATGTAAATTTACGTATGCGCACGGCATACGCCGGTGACGGCAAATGGGGTCAAGTCTTTCCGGCAGCAGCCAGTCGTCATTTGGCGGTGGAATGGCACGGGAGTGCCGGTCAGGCGCGCGCTTGCATAGGAGGGCACCCCAGGTGCGTCGGGTGTGACGCGCACACGCCGTAGGGCGTAAGTATGCACGCCAGATCGAGCGATCCCGTCTCCGGCATATTCCCGTGCAGAAACAACGGCTTAGCCAGAGCGGCGTCTGAGCGACGCTGTTCACCGCGCTTGTGATGGAACGGTTCCGGACCCGGTGCGCGGGGACAGGTGGTCATTATAGGAAGCAGTTCAGCGCATTGCAAGCGGCTTTTTCGCGCTGTTGGCGAAGGTCTTTCAGACGTCTTTCCAGGCTCGGTTCCGGAGGGGAGGTTCGCTGCCGGAGTCCATCGGAGCCGCTCCCGCCGGATGCCCCGCATTCGGGGCGCGCCGGCGGCGACGAACGGTCGGCGGCCGTGTCTCATTCCGTCCGGGTCCGGCGACCGCCGGCCATGGCGCCGGCGATGATGCCGCCGATCCGTTCGGCCGCCGCGGCGAGATGGCCGTCGGCGAGGTGGGTGTAGGCTTCCGTCGTGCGATGGCTCCGGTGGCCGAGCAGCCTGCCGACCTGTGGCAGGTTCTCGCCGGACATCACGGCCTGGCTGGCGACGGTGTGGCGGAGGTCGTGGAGCCGCAGGGTGCCGAGCCGGGCGTCGGTGCGGACGGCATGCCAGCAGGAAGCCAGGCTGTGCTGACCGCGGCCTTCGGCGTAGCGGGGGAAGAGGAACGCGTCGGGATCGCGCGTTCGGGGAGAGCCGGTCGTGTCGATCGGGCCGGCGATGGCGGCGACGAGGTCGCGGGCCGCGGCGCCGAGGGGCACCGTGCGCGGTCCGGTCTTGGCGTCGGTCAGCCGGATGGCGTCGTCGCCGATGTCGCGCCAGCGGCGGTCGAGCACCTCGCTGCGGCGGCAGCCGGTCAGCGCAATGAGGCGGATCGCGGCGACGGCCTCGGGCCACCCGGCCTCGCGCCCGTCGAGGGCGCGGCCTAGTCGTTCGAGCTCGCCGGCGTCGAGGCAGCGGGCGACGTTGCGGCGCGGGTTCTTCGCGATGCCGAGGCAGGGGTTGGTCCCGGGCGGGCGCCAGCCCCATTCCTCGGCGCGGAACATCATCGTGCGGAGAATCTCGAAGGCGCGGTTGGCGGCGCCGGGGCGTTCGGTGCTGGCGGCGTCGAACCAGGCGGCGACGTCCTCGGGGCCGATGCGGTCGACCGGCGTCCTGCCGAAGGCGGGCAGGAGCCGCGCCTTGAGGTAGGTGCGGACGGTCCTGCGGCCCGAGGGCTTCAGGTTCGGGGCGCAGCGCCGCAGGTACTCCCCGGCGAAGGCGGAGAAGTCCGGGACGCGCCGCGCCCTGCGACGCTCCTCGGCGGGGTCCCCGCCGGCGTCGATGCGCGCGCGGAGGTCGCGGGCGCGGCGCCTGGCCTCGGCGAGTTCGACCTCGCCGTGGCGGGCGATGACGAACCGCCGCGTGCGGCCCCCGATGCGGGCCTGGAGGACGTACACCTTGCGCCCGGAGGGATGGACGCGCAGCCCGAAGCCGGGCTGCCCGCGGTCGAACAGGATGGTCTCCCGGGGACCGGCGGCGCAGTCCCGGGCCAGCCGGGGGGTGAGGTCAACCCTGGGCATGGCGGCCTCCCCGGCGCTCGCGGCCGTGTTCGACGATGCCGTTTCCGCCATCGCCGGCCATGGCCGCGCCGATGCGGCCCGAGACCCGGTCGGCGGCATCGGCGACGGAGCGGGCGGACAGGTGGACGTAGCGCTCGGTGGTCTCGACCAGAGCGTGGCCGAGCAGTCTGGCGATGGTCACCATGTCGGCGCCGTTCATGGCGGCCACGGAGGCCCAGGTGTGGCGCAGGTCGTGGAGGCGGACGCCAGCCAGCCCGGCGTCGTCCCGGATGCGCCGCCAGTGGTGGGAGATGGTCGAGACCGGCTTGCCGGGCGAGCGCCCGGGGAAGACGAACGGGCAGTCCGGGTCCCGGCGGGGGATGGCGTCGATGACCCTGCGGGCGGCGCCGGCCAGCCACACGGTGCGGGGGCCGGACTTGGAGTCGGGGAGCAGGATGCGGCGGTCCCGGATCCAGTCCCACTGCAGGCCGGTGACCTCGCCGGCGCGGCAGCCGGTGAGCAGCAGCAGGCGGATCACGGCGACGGCCTGGGGGCAGTCGGGTTCGTGGCGGTCGAGGGCGGCGCCGAGCCGGGCCATCTCGTCCGCGGTCAGGAACCGCTCCCTGGGGGCGGTCCGGTAGCGCCGAGTGCGCCGGCAGGGGTTGGTGTTGTGGTCGCGGTATCCCCACAGCTCGGCCATGCGCATCATGACGGACAGGACCGGCATGGAGCGGTTCGCGGTGCCGGGGCGGTCCGCCATGGCGGCGAACCAGTCCCGGACGTGCCCGGGTCCGATGCCGTCCACGGCCAGGTGGCCGAGGACGGGGAGGATCTCGTTGTGGACGATGCGCCGGTTGGCCTGCCGGGTGCGGGGCTTCCAGTGGCGGGCGTGGCGCTCGAGGAACTCGGCGGCGAAGTCGGCCATGGGGCGGCCGGGATACCGGGGACCGGCGTTCCGGGCCGGCGGATCGGCGAGCCCGGGCAGGACCCGGCGCGCCTCATGGCGGGCCTGGGGGACGCTCATGGCGTCGGCGGACCCGAGGGTGACGCGGCGGACCCGGCCCCCGGGGGTCCGGCGGCGCAGGAAGAAGGAGCGGGTTCCGGAGGGATGGACGGACAGGCCGAGTCCGGAGATGGCGTCGTCCCAGAGGTCGTACTTGCGCTTGCGGGGCCGGGCTGCGGCGACCCGTCTGGGGAAGGAGGTGCGGGAGGTGGATGCGGTCATGATGCGGCTCCTCGGTTCGGGCCGCGCGACCGGTGGTCCATATAGGAAGCAGTCGCGGCGGCGTTTCTACCAACGGACCGCGCTTCCGGGACCGGAACGTAAATGAATCAAGTCATTGATTCAGAACACGTTTCCATCATCTTGCACGACGGTGAACAGGCGTGCCCGACAGCAATTTCTTGCGTCGGGTGTGAGAGAAAACGCCGCCGGGCGTAGAAATGAGAGAAGATCGAGGAGCACACCGCGAACGATTCGGGATCCCGGCAGAGCGAAGGGATGGAGCCCGGCGGCGTTTGAGCGGGGACGCGGAAGCGACCCGCGATGGGGATCGGCACGCGACCCGATGGAGTTCCCGAAGGGGAAGCGCGACCGTCGCGGCAACGGGCAGAGGCACGAGAAGAAACTTGCGCCGGTGGCTGAGTCCGGTGCGGCTGACGCTGCGGCCCGGGAACCGGTTGACCACTGCGACCATCACCGTGAATTTTTTTCGGCTCGTTGTGGAACAGGTGGAGATGCCGGACGCGGCGCGCGTGACGGAGACCGGCACGGTCGGGGCGGCGGTCGCGTACGCCGGCGGAAAAATGATTGCGACCGAAGGGAGCAGGAGAAGAAGTACGTGCCGGCAGCGCCGTGCGGCGAAGCCGGCGGCGGTGACCCGGCACGGGTTCGCCACCGGGACCGTCGCGGAGCACGGACCGGTTCGCTGTGGAAGCTGGAGATCGGAAGAACCGGCGCGAGCGGCCCGCGAAGCGGAGGGCGTCGGCGACGGTGGGCGGTCCGGTCCGCGTGTCCGGCGAGGATGCGGAGCATCGAGTCGGCAGCGGACGGGGATGAAGACGCGGCGCCGGAGATTTCCAGCACGGGCAGCTGGCGCCGTTGTCGACGCCCGGGGAGATGACTGAAAAGGAAACGCCGTTGGCGGTGCAGGTGCGCAGCACCGCGCCGGCAGCAGGCGTCGAAGCGGATGCGGTTGCCGCCGCCGCCGCTGACGGGGAATGGAAAAAGCGCCGGGCGCGGCGAAGCCGGCGAAGGCGCGAGGGGAGAGCGAAGCGAGTGAGGCGACCGGGCGGTGCGCAGTGCCGACCATGAAAAAAGGGCCGCGCCGCCGCCGGGGCGACACGACCCTGTGCCGGTGTTTCAGCACCGGTGAACCGGGATACCAGACGCTGCGGCCTTGTCCGCCAGGTTCGCGGTGATGCCCGAGTCGCTCGGGAAGAGGATGATGCCCTTCGGCATGAGGTTCAGCAGTTCGTCGTTCCTTCTGAACGGCGCGGCCTTCCCGTGGGTGTTCCAGTCGGGCCGGCAGACCACCTGGTGCACGCCGCGGGCCTCGGCCCAGCGGGCGGCGAACTTCTCGACGCCGAGCCCGCCGCCGTGGACCAGCACCATGTCCGGATATTTCTTCCGCGCGCCGTCCAGCTTCCTGAACACCGCGTCGGGGTCGCCGTCCTTCCCGCCCGCGACGGCGATCAGGGTTCCGTCCGGGAGATTCTCCCTGACGGCGGCGCTGTCCCTCGCCCGGAGGAAGTCGCGCGCGTCGATGGCGGCGGAGGTGAGAACCCCGGTGCGGCTGGTGTGCGATCCGGAACGCGGCCGCCACATCTCCCCGGTCTGCGCCTGGTACTGCGCCGCCGCCGCGTCCCGCATTTCTTCAAACGCGTCGCGCCGAGCCCCGAGGTTCTTCGCCCGGTCGGTGAGCAGTTCCAGCTCCCGCGATTTTATTTCCGAACCGTCCTGTTCCTTCCGCAGGTCGCGCAGCTCGGGCGCGATCCGGTCGATGCTCCGGTCCAGCCTCCGGATCTGCGCGTCGAAGGTGTTGACGAACCCCCAGAGGAGGGAACCGGCCTCGTCGGCGATCTGGAACCCGGTCATGCCGATGGAGTCGGCGAGAACCGAGAACGCCTCGGCCACGGCGCCGATGGCGGTGTCCCGCTCCCAGACCTCCCTGGGATCGAACTCGCCGCGCTCGGGGGTCGCTCCGTGGAGCTTCGCCTGCTCGCAGATCATGGCGGTGATGGATTGATCTCCGGTGTCGATGCTGTCAAGGTTGTCGATGGTGTTGTCGATGTCTAACATTGTGAATTCTCCGAATGAACAATAGGAAGTGAAGGGGCGAAGCCCCGCATGCGCTGGAAGGGAACTTCCTGCGTATTCATCCCTCATCGCCGCGCGCAGAGCCGCCACCGGGGCCCAGGGACATGGGTCGGCGTGCCGCGCGATGGTGCGGGCGTATATGGACGCCGCCGGGTTTGCAACCCCCCGGCTTCACGCTTTGGCAGTTTGACAAGTCGTCGAGCGCGGTCGTATATCAGGCCTCTGATTAAGCGGCATCACGATGTGCCGCGGGCCGGTATGGATATCAGCGGAACAGGTCCAGATCGCACCGTAGGCCTTGTAGGCCGATGCCCGCACATGGTTTTCCTGTTCCCGGCTATTCGACTGTTTGCCCCTACTGCCTCTGCGCTCTTTCGAGTGGTTGCAACGTAAGCGGCCATTCTGGGGCGTCTTTCCCCTTGTCCCCGTCCCTGGATACTCTTGACCGGGTTTTCCCGGGCAAGCACCAGGACATCCACATTCAGGGCGAGGTGTAAGGCCGACGGCGAATTGAAGCCGCGGACGGCAGGTCAGTGCAGGGTGCTCCCGACCCTGTCCAGGTCGCCCTTCAGCGGATCGTCCCCGAACTTCTCCTTCCAGACCCGGGGCGTCAGGTCGATCACGTCCTTCGCCGGGTGCCGCCCGATCCGCTGCAGCACGTCCACCAGGTACACATGGGGGTCGATTCCCTGCATCCTGCAGGTCACCAACAGGCTCTGGATCACGGCTACCCGATGCGCTCCCACCTCCGTCCAGCAAAACATCCAGTTCTTCCGGCCCACGGCAATCGGCCGCACCGCCCTCTCGACGTGGTTCGTGTCCAGCGGTACGTCCGGATCCGCCAGAAACACCTGCAGGGGGCCCTTACGGGCCATCGCATACTTCAGCGCCTTCGACAGCGGATTCGACGGCAGCAGGTCGTGGCGGCGGCACTGTCGATCACACCAATCCCAGAACGCCCCGGCCACCGGCAGACTGTGGCGGGTCCGGTACGCCAGCTTCGCCTCCCCGGACAACGCCTTCTTCCGGATCCATTTCTCGTGGGCGTACAGAAGCCCGATCAGGGCCAGGGCATGATCCGCCGCCTCCGGCTCCGCATCCAGCGCCGCCTCGAACTTCCTCCGGGCATGACTCCAGCAACACGCATGGGTCACCGCGGCCATCATCTCCGCAAACCGGGTATAGCCGTCGAACCCGTCCGTCAGCAACGTCCCCGTGAAGTCGTCTCCCAGGATCTCCCGCACATGGCGGTGCGCCCGGGACTCCGTATACTTGAACACCATCTCGTCCCTGTCGCCGTACACCGGCCACAACTGGCCCCGGCGCATCTTCCCCTTCGCTTGCCGCCCGGCCCTGATCGGGGTCTCGTCCATCCCCACCACGGCGCTTTCCAGCACGCTCCGGTACTGCGCCTCCCGGATCGGCTCGAGCAGGTCGATTGCCCTGCCCACCAGCACCGACAGCGTGCTCCGGGACAACTGCACCCCGCAGTCCGCCATCCGCTGGTGCTGGCGATGCAGCGGAAGGTGGTACACGAACTTGTCCACCAGCATCCCCGCCAGCAGGCTCACGTCCGCGATGCTCCGGTCCAGCACGTTCGCCGGCGCCGGCGCCGTGTGCAGCTTCGCCTTCCCGACGGCGTCCTTCTCTCGGATCACCGGGCGGACGTACTTCAGGATCACGTAGCTTCCGGGACGCTGCGCCAGACGGTGGGTCACCTTCTCCCCGACCACCTCACGCCGGTCCTCCGGAATCCCATCGGCTTCCGGCGGCATCAGGACGATGGTTTCCACCGGAACCGTCTCGTCGAACCGGAGCCCCGATTCGTTGACGGCCCCCTCCCTGTTCTTGGGACCCCGCTTGCGGCGCTCGTAGCTGATCTTCTCCATGGCCGGCGGGGGCGCGGCGTCCGGCTTCAGGCCGAGGGACGCCAACAGGTCCGCCTGGTCCGGCGGCGGGTCCGGCAGATGCCGCTTCTCGGACTTGTCCCCGAACAGCTGGCGGTTGAACCAGGCCACCTGCCGCCTCAGCTCCGTCAGCTCCTCCTTCAGGGTCAGAATCTCCGCCCGAAGCGCGGCGTTGATATCGGATTCAGGGACTGCGGAAGCGGCCTGCAACATGGCGCTGGATTATAACATCAGCGCCCCTTTCCGTGGCCGTCCGGGGCTCCGCGGAATGCCGGTATCGCTTGTGCCGGCGGATGTTTCCCACCGAGATCCCCTCCAGGATCAGCTTCAGGCCGGTCCAGTCCAGGGACAACTTGTCGTCGGCGCCCCCGCGGTAATGGAACCGGCCCCGCTCCAGGCGCTTCGACCAGATGCAGTATCCGCCCCGGTCGAAGTACAGGACCTTCATCATGCTCCGGCGGCGGTTGATGAAGACGAACAGGTGCCCGCTGGCCGGATCCTCCTTCAGCACGTTCCGGACCAGCGCCGACAGGCCGTCGAAGGACTTCCTCATGTCCGTGGGCCGGGCGTACAGCCAAACCCGCACACGGTCTTCCGGAAAGAACATCCCCGCTACCTCAGGCGAAGGACCATGCCTCCTCCAAGGTCCAGCTCCACGCGCCACTCGCCGTCACCGGCAGCGGCCGGTGTCGGCGCCGGCGCCGCCTTCGGAGACACCGCGGGCAATTCCATAAATTCAACCAGCGGTCCGGCAGAGCCATTGCCCGCCGCGGCCTCCTCGCCACGGAACCGCTTCCGCCACTTGTAGAGCTGGGTGCTGGACAGCCGCCGCTTCCGGCAAAACTCCTTCGGCCCCTGATCCCCGGCCTCGAATTCCGTTACCAGGCGTCGCCACTGCCTGGGGGTGCGGACCACCTTCTTGCGTTGCGTCATCGTTTTGAGTCTCCGGTTTCGAAATGGAAGACGCACGATAAGACCCTGACTTCGTCAGTGGAACAACGCCTCAGAATGGCCGGTTACGTTGCAACAACCCGGTCTCCCGGTTCCTCGTGGTTAACTCACGATCGCCGGAAAGCCGGGACGGTTCCGGAGTATTCCCCGGAATCGTTCAGGTGCCGGTCCGGCCTGCCTTGCAGACCGCAGCGGCGAAGTTCTTTTCCAGGGCCGGGGAGGCCTTTGCAGGCCCGTCCTGGCGCCGAACGCGGGACACCCTCGGCCATACGAGGTCGCCAACCCATGTCTGAGTGTCTCCGGACACATTCTCACGCTCCCGCGGCCTGGATGCCGGCAGCCCGGACTACCGCGTCATGCCGATAGTCCTCCCCCTTCATCAGCAGCGCCCACATGATCCGTGCCATCTTGTTGGCCAGCACGATGGCGGCCTGGATCGTCGGCTTGCGTTCGAGCAGCCGCTTCAACCAGGGGTCCGGCTCCTTGCCCCAGCGGGTCGTTCGCTGGATCACGGTCATCGCGCCGGTGATCAGCAGTCGGCGCAGGTCCCGCTGACCCATCTTCGACAGCTCCCCGATCCTGGTCTTCCCCCCGGACGATTTCTGAAGGGGCACGAGACCGAGCCAGGCTGCGAAATCCCTGCCGCACCTGAAGTCCTCCATGTCCGGCGCAAAGGCCAGGAACGCCAGTCCCGTGATCGGGCCCACGCCCGGAATGGTCCGAAGACGTCGAATGGTTTCATCATCCCTGGCGGCCGCCCGGCCCTGGCGGTCCAGTTCGACAATCCGGGCATCGAACGCGCGGATCTGCTTTACGAGCATGTCCGCCATCTCCCGGGCGAGGTCGGGAAGCCGGGAGTCTTCCCGGTCCTCCAGCACCGCCTCCAGGGTCTTGACGTTGGCCCGCCCCCTGGGCGCCACCAGGCCGTACTCCGCCAGCAGTCCCCGCAGGGAATTGATGGTCTGCGTACGCTGACGGACCATGAGGTCCCGGACCCGGAACAGCATGGCCCGTGCCTGCTGGCCTTCGTCTTTTACCGAAACGACCCGCATCGTCGGGCGTGAGGCCGCCTCCGCGATGGCTTCCGCATCCGCCATGTCGTTCTTGTGCCGTTTGACGAACGGCTTCACATAGGCGGGCGGCAGAATATGAACCCGGTGGCCCAGCTGGCGGATCTCACGTGCCCAGTGGTGGGCCCCGCCGCAGGCCTCCAACGCAACCAGGCAGGGGGGCTGCTTGCCCAGAAAGTACAGCAGCTTCCCCCGCGTGACCCGCTTGCGGAATGCCACCGAGCCGTCCTGGTAGGCCCCGTGGAGCTGGAATAGATTCTTTGCCAGGTCAATACCGATGATGCTAATCTTTTTCATGGATGTCGTCTCTCGTTGAAGGAGTGTTCAATGCCAGCCTGCTGGCACCTGCTTCACTATGAAGCAGTAGAGAGGCGGCGTCCATTCCATCGCAGCGACGACCGCAGGGAGGAGTGAGCCACGGTCGCGTGGCGCGCCGGCCCTAGGCGAAGCCGTTGTCCCTGGAGGCGCGGCCGGAACGGAGCGCAGCGCAGTGGAGGACCCCGCAGGGGTTGGCAATCGAGCACGGGGGTATCATGGGAATACGTAGGGAGTAGTACTGTCCCCCCCAATCGGGTCGCGTCAGGCGTACAACGAGGAGAGCCGAGTGAAACGCCGTGGGTGCATGGACAGCACCAGCGACCAACAAGCCGCGCCGAAGGCGCACCATGTGGGCAGGACGCCCACCGAGCGGTGGGTGAATGGGGAAAGCGGTGGGAAGGGGACTGGCATTGCGGCGCCGGCCATGGCCATCAGAATCGCCAGCCCATGGTTGGGTGTGAGTTCAGCCGCTCCCTGATCGATTGGGGGACCTTGCTGCGATCATGGCAACGCAGCCATCCCCGCCCGTCGTCGATCAGGAGTATCAGATAGACCGGCCTGCCGGTGAGCGGATCCTCATGGCGGTAGAGGTCGCCGACGGCCTCGCCGTCGTAACGGATGATGGCTTCGTCGTCGCCGGTTTTCTGGAAGGTGATTCGGGGCATGGTTCTCTCCGGTCGGTGTGCTGGTTGACGTGACGCGCGAAGGCCCTCTCTCCGGCCGCCGCGCGGTTCACCACCCGCCCCCCTGACCTTCACTCGATGATCATGCGAGCAGGCGCGGCGAAGCCGGCCGTTGGGTTGGCTGCAAGAAAAAAGCCGCAGCCCCTGGGGACTGCGGCTGAAGGGGAGGGGATGGCGAGGCGGATCGCTTAAAACGGGATCGGCTCATCGAAATCCGTCATGTTCTCCCGAACGCCGCCCTGGGGAGCGGCCGGTGCGTCCGCCGGGGCCTCGGCGGGCTGCGCCTTGGCGCCGGGCCTGTCCAGGAACTGAATCCTGGAACCGGGCACGAGCATGATCTCCGTGGAGAACCGGTCGGCGTCCTCGCCGTCCTTGCGCCAGCGGCGGGTCTGGAGCTTGCCGTCGACGTAGACCAGGCGGCCCTTCTTCGCGTGCTTCTCCAGCATGGTGATGAGGCCGTCCTGGAAGGTGACCAGGCGGTGCCATTCCGTGCGGTCGACCCGCTCGCCGTCCCGGATGTAGGACTCGTCGGTGGCGATGCTGAGGTTGGCGACGCGTCCGCCGGACGCGAGGTGGTTGACGGTGACGTCCTGTCCGATGCGGCCGATCAATGAGGCCTTGTTGAGTCCGAAAGGCATATGTACCTCCTGAGGTAACGTTGGTTGATAAAACGGAAAAAACGATGGAACGAACCTCCGGGGGTCCGGGTTCTTCTTTCTCCCGGCCCCCCTTCGGCTCACCTTCTCCAGACCTCCTTTTCCTCCTGTCAGCCTTCGCCACGGAGGTCGAGGGCCGGCTCCGAAGAGACGTCGCCGAGGATCTCCCGGACAACCTGGCTGTCCAGGCCGATCTCGCCGAGCAGCTGGTCGGGGCTGGTGGGGATTTCGGATGCTTCGGGGCTGTCCCCGATGTCGCGGATTTGCATGATGGTTCTCCCGTATCTGGTGATGGAAAGGTCGATGAACCCCGGGGAGGCGGCCGGAGCCGGGCTCCCTCCCGCCTACCCGGGTTCACTCTTTCCGTCTCTGCCCTCCGACTCCGGAACGGGGCCTGGAAGGGCGGACAGGGGCATGGGGAGCCAGGGTGGGGGCCGGGCCGGAAAAAGGCGCTGCGGGGCCGTCAGGAGCCGCTGCCGACGGATGCGGGTGGGTTTCCGTCTCGGCGCAGACCGGCGCCAGCTCCGTCCCCGGCGCATGACGCCTGCCGTGTCGCTTCCCCGTTTTCCGATCCGGCCAGGGCCGCGGCGGATTGTCCGCCCCCGTCGTCCGGCGGGCGGGGTCCGCCCGTATCGCCTGAGGCGGCGTTTCTCATGCGCAGAGCCGATGGGTACAATCCGTCCGTGCGCCCCGGTCTCCGTACATAGTGTCCGGCAGAAAACCCATAAATTTCTGATTGGAAAGGCGTAATCGGGAAATCGGCGTGATGAAGATGTCCCGGATTCATCGGCTGGATGGTAAAATCATGGGGAATTTGCTGGTTTTTCCCGAATCTTCGCCCTGGTCCCTACCCGATGAGACATACCCTCCATCCCCAACTGGAGATCGGCGCATGCCAGATTGCCGATATCCGGATCGACCCGAAATCCCGGGACGATATCCCCGCGCTCCTGATCGGCCTGCAGCATCTGTATACCGACGAGTCATTGCGCAACCGTCTGTTCGACCTGCTGGAGCGCGAGGTTCTGCCGGATGTGGACCTGGACACTGGCAGGCCGGGGATGCACTTGTGGTCGATTCTGGTGATGGCGATCCTGAAGCAGGGACTGAACTGCGACTTCGACCGTCTTGAGGGACTGGTGAACCACTATGACGTGATCCGCCAGATGCTGGGGCACAGTGTGTACTCGGACGAGAGTTATTCGGTGCAGCAGATCAAGGACAACGTCAGCCTGCTGACGCCGGGGGTGCTGTCGAAGGTTGGAGAACTGGTGGTGGAATCGGGCCACCGGGTGTCAAAAAAAAAGCCTGGAGACTTGTTGCGCGGTCGGTGTGATTCCTTCGTGGTGGAAACGGATGTGCATTACCCGACGGATACGGGTCTGTTGTGGGATGCGCTGCGCAAGTTGCTTGGCCTGATGCAGGAGGCGGCCCTGGAGGACGGGGTTTCGGGGTGGCGCCAGGCGAAGGACCGGCGCAGGAAACTGAAGCGCCTGTTCAACGGGGTTCGACGGGCGCGTGATGCGCACGGCCGCCCGGAGCGGGTGAAGGGTTTTCTCGATTCCGCCCGGCAATTGATTGCCCAGGCCGATGGCACTTTGGATGTTCTTGCCGGGATGGCAAGGGTGGAGTGCCGGCTGGTTCGGATGAACCGGATCCGGCAGTATCTGTGGTATGCCGCCCGGCTTTCGGACCAGGTGGACCGTCGGTTGCTGCGGGGGGAGACGATTCCCCAGGGCGAGAAGATCTACTCGATCTTCGAGCCCCATACGCGCTGGATCTCGAAGGGGAAGGTGGGCCGCCCGGTGGAACTGGGGGTTCCGGTCTGCGTTCTGGAAGACCAGCACGGCCTGCTGCTGCACCATCGGGTGATGTGGAAGGAAAGCGATGTGGAGATCGCGGTGCCGATGGTGGAGGAGGCCAGGGGGAAGTATCCGGACCTGGGGCTTTGCAGTTTCGACAAGGGGTTTCACAGTCCGGAGAATCGCCGGTGTCTGGATGAATTGCTGGAGGACAATGTCCTGCCCCGCAAGGGCCGCTGGACGCAGGCTGACCGGGTGCGTGAGACGGGCTCCGTGTTCCGGGCGGCCCGGCAACAGCATCCGGCGATCGAGTCGGCGATCCACAATCTGGAGCACCGGGGCCTGGACCGTGTGCGCAGCCATGGCGTGGAGGGGTTCGAGCGGACGGTGGCACTGTCGATACTGGCATGCAACGTGCATCGCGTCGGACGGATGATCCGGGACAGGGCCCGTGAGGCCGAGCGGCGACGACGGGCGGCATGACGGATCGGCTTTCGTCAGCTGAAGTTGAAAGTCCCGCCCCGACAGGGTGGGCATGGAGCCCAATGTCCGGAATCAGGCCGAAACGCCCTGACAATCAATTCCCTCTACTGTTTCCCGGAAATCCATAGAGTCACTCAATGACTGGATGCTGGCGAAATATTTTCACGCCGGGAATCCGTCGGAAATCGGGGTTTTCTGTCTGACACTACATAGTATGTGCCGGCCCTCGGGCCATGTACGCCCGGGGCGCGCACTTCACCCGCCGCCCCTGCCGGACCATTCCCGGCCGCAGAATACCGCTCCGCCAACGGCAAGCCGGCAGCGGAGCAGGGGGCCGCGGCCCGGCAGTCACGGACGTGACCATGGCGGACCCCGGTCCGGCGGTACGTACCGCCGGTGGTCCCCCGGCCGGCCGATGGACACGTCCGTCACGCCCAGCCCACCGACCCCGCCAGCGGGTGGTTCTCGGCGACGACCTCGAAGCGTCCCTGCCGGAGCTTGAGAAACGCGGCGCCGGCGTCCGCGTCGGCCCGGCTGTCGAAAGGCCCGTGCTCTTCCCCGGTGTCCAGGTCCACCACGGTGTATTCCGGTTCCCAGGCGGGCATCCCGCGGAAGTGGGCGGAGCGGGTGTAACTTCTGTGTGCGCAGGGAACACAGCGCGATGCTCCATTGCTGGGAGCTCCGCAATCGGTACAAATCCCGGCCCGGCGCCTGTCCATGTAGCGCCTTCTCGACGCTGCATTCTTCCGCTCCTGCCGCCCGCTGTCCGCCTCCACGGCGGCGCAGGTGAAGCAAAGGGCCGCGCCGTCGAAGGTCGAGGCGGCACAACGGACACAACATCCCGTAGACCGCCTTTTGGCGTATTTCGCCCGTTCACGCTCCTGCCTCCTGGTCCTGCACGGGGTGCACGTGGACCCGCCCTCGGCAGGTTCGGCCTTGCCACATCTACTGCACTTGCCGGCTTCGAGCCAGGCGAGCCGCTTGCGCTCGCTGCGGACCCTGGCGGACCGGCGGCGTGACTCGGCTGGCCTTCCGCCGTATTTCAGGCCCGCCTGCTTGCCCTCGTGGTACCGGACCCGGGCGCGATCCCGGATCTTCCCGTTGCAGCCGTCGCAGAGCCTCCGGTCGGGAGCGGGCGGGGCCAGGCCGCAACGGGGACAGAGGTTCCGTGCGACCCGGGTTTCCACCTTCTTCCTGTAGTGCCGCCGTCCGGCCTCACGGGCCTTGGCGAGGTCACGCCGTGGTTTTCCCTCGGCCTTCAGCCGGGCGCTCCGTTCCTTCTCGCGCGCGCGTCGCTTTTCAGAACAGGGCTCGCAGTTCGTGCGGCCCGGAGCCGGGGGGACAGCGCCACACCCCAGGCAGAGGCCCGAGGCTCGCCTCTCAGCCATGCGCGCGCGGAACCGTTCCCTCGATTTGCGTTTGCCGACTTCTGGATCAGCATATGCCATGGTCCCCGCTCAGCCCTTGAGGCGGCGGTCGTAGCCGATGCCGCTGGCGCGGATGCCCCAGGCCTGCATGCCGCAGTCCCGCCGCTCGATCCCGGTGGCGATGATGATTTCGTCCCGTCCCGGGCAGAGTTCCCGGACCTTGTCCAGGGTCATGATCGAGGGCCGGGGTTTGCCCTTGCCGGTGGAGCCCTCGGGGTGGACGGGGACGATGTCGCCGTCGGCCCGGGAACGGAAATGGGAGACCGCGTAGCGGATGTCGGCGAGGCCGCCGCCGAGAAGGTGGACGAGGAATGTCTGCGCGCCCTGGCCGGGCGCCCTGATGGAGTCGTGCATGGTGATGAACCTCCTGCTGGGAATGGAAAATTGGAAGCGGGAAGCACGCGGCATGGAGGAAAAGCCGGAGGATTCTCCCTCCGGCCCCCCGCGCGCCAACCCGCTTCCGGCCTGCCCCGCCTCTTCGTGCCGCCGCCCGAAATCGCGGCTTGAAAAAGGCGGTTGCGCGGCAGGGAATCAGGGTGGATCGCAGCAGGAGCGGAAACGAATGGGGGGTGCCTCAACCGCGACCGGGCAGGCATTGCCGAGGGCATGCTCGAGGCATGTGCCGGGCCGTATTCATGACCCTGGGAATCCCGGGCCCGGGGGCGCCGTTTGTCCCGCTGCACGATCTGTTGCAATTCCTTGATCGGCATCACGGCGGACGCGGTTCCCCCGACCCGCCATGGGCTTCCCCCGACCCGGGCTTTTGTGGCAAAGCAGGGGCAATCGTGATAATACTTCCCGGATCATCATTGATCTTCCACGTCAGCACCACGGTTATGGAGCACAACACCCCGCTTCCGGACGGCCTGGGCAACTTCTGACGGGCCGCCCACGATTTCAGCGATGTCGGCAGACCCGTTCATGATCCGATGCTCGCGCGCTGTTTTCACGAAAGTGGAAATCAGGGTACTCGAGGACCATGGCGGGCGGCTCGAACGGCTCGCCGACGGACGCCAACTGCCCGTCAACGAAGCGGGGAAGCGTTTCGTGGAGGCTGTCAACGGCACACGCGAGGCCGAGACGATCTACGAGAGAACCTGGCTGAAGTACCAGTGGCGTCTGGAATGGGAGCAGGACCCCGCCAACCGCGATGCCATGGGCCCGCCCCGCAAGATGCACGATGATCGGGAAGACTGGAAGCGCATGAGGTCCGCCAACTGGGGGGAGATGGCACGTCGGGCCAGGGGCCTGGACGACTGAAACGCCAGACATGCCGGCAACGCCGGAGGCCCGTGGGTCCATTGGAATCCCGGATCCGGACAGCGCCTGCAAAACCGTGTCCGGGGCACGTTGAATTATTCAACCATATCGCCCGGGAATCGAACGGATTCTCCAGAAGCCTGGCAATCAGCTGACAGTGCCTGTTCCCGTGATGGGTGAGTGTGGCTGCTTTTCGGTCATTGGTTTTTCGGAACTACAAGGGAGGCCGGGCAAGACTGTGCAAGCAGGGGATTTTCGGGTGGGGTGGCAGTGGTAATATTCGGGGACATCCGACCTGTTCCGGAAATGAATCCCACTACCAAATCACCTGCCGGGCGGCGACCCGTGACGTCGTCTATCACAAAACCTAGAAGGGTCCGAAGCATGCCCGCCATCACCGAAATCGGCTTCGGAACAACCCGGATGTGATCAAGGTATGGATTGACCGGATCGGGGGAACCAATCCCGGTTGCTTCAACATCGCTCTTGCACGGACCGGATGATTCCACCCTGGAAGATGCCTTGTTGAACCCCACCCGTGACCGCGTGAAGCGAGAACCCTGATCATGACAACGGAAACGCAAGAATTTGAATCCTGCCCATTGTGTGGCCGGGGGCAAGGTTTCGAGATTGGCCAATCCTCTGTTTCGGATGTATTGAAAATCGTATATTTCACCAGGCAATTTAGCGGGAGGGTGATCGACCCGGCCAGGGCGATAGACATAGCGATAGCCGACTACCGGTTACGGCTCGGGGAATTGGTTCAGATGAAACGGGAAATGGAGGGCAAAGGCACATGGCCGGAATGATGAAAATCCCTCGACTGGTACTCGCGGCCATCATTGCCGGACTGTCCGTGCTGGCCGCTGCTGATGAATGGCAACTTTGGAATGACTGCAATCCAGTTTTCCATCTGGTAGAGGGTTTGGGCTCTAGCGCGAAGAAAACCGGTTTGACCAGAGAGCGGATTCAGATTGCAGTTGAAAGCCGGTTACGAGGCGCCCGGATATTTCCTGATCCCGAAGCCACACGTTCCGCCGTCAACGCCGGAGAGGAAAACCCTTATGGAGTGTATTATGTGAATGTAAATGCCGTTGACCGGGCGTTTCATGTGAGCGTTGAATTTATCCTCATGACTGGCCGCCTTGTTAAAGGCGAGAATCAGACGGGACTTAGTACAACTTGGGATAAGGGCACTGTCGGGCTAAACGGCGATGATGGATATATCCTGCAGACAATTGCTGAATTGACTGATGAATTTATCGTCGAGTACCTGCGAGTGAATGACGAAGCTTGCCGAAAATGAGATTCTGCCAATATGTGATTACCCTGCTAAACGGCCTGGCCGGCGCGTTCCTGCTATTCATGCTGGCCGCGCTGATCATCGGTCTGGTAACCGGAAACTAGACCGGGACGGAAAAAGAGAATGGCTTTTCCGCATCCATAAAGCGAAATCCCGATTTCCGAATCAGGCGGGGCTTCAAAAGAAAAATGGACCTTTCTCTGGATCCTGCGACCGAATGAACGAGAAACAGCTGCCAAGCCAACTGCCGGAACTGCCCCAACCGAAACAGGCAGCACGATGAATCTTGCATCACATCTTCTTGATCAATGGTAAGGGTTCTTATCGGCCGCGAAAGCAGGAAGATACTGAATTCCGAAGTTCGTCAACTGTGAATATGAAATATCCGCTTTCGAAGAATGCCACCGGATCATTGAGAATTTCCATGACGACCCTTCGTGAGGGCAAAACAGAATGGGCGTCTGGAATGGAGGATCAAGTGATGAGGAACAAGCTGGTGCGCCGCAAGCTACCGAAGGCCCGGACGATCACGCTCCCGATCAGAGATTTCCAGCCACGCGAGGCAGACGGAGACCAAGAACACGATATGCCGGGCGCATTCAAAACTACGATCCGAAGCACCTGCTTTCGCCCCGCCAAGATCCGGTGCCAAGGTGAAGCTTTCCAACCCATCTGACCGTGGAACTCGAGATTTTCAGTTTTTTCTTCTCCGCTGTATCTTCTATCGCGGCAGTGATCTTAGCCTGGTTTGCTTGGACCGCATTGAGGGATTTCAAATCCAAGAAGTGGTGGGAACGGCGAGTCGAATCATATCTGACGGTGCTAGTCGCATTAGCAGATGCCAAATCCTACTACAGCCGTGAATTGCGCGGTGAAGCTACTCAGTCCGAAGTCCCACCTGAACAAATCAAAAATCTGGCGGAAAAGGCTCGGAGCGCCGAGCAGGATATTCAGAAGGCTATCGATATGGCAAAACTCTTCATCACCGAAGAAGCGCATCAGAGGCTGATTAGATACCAGAGAGATTATGCCAGTGCTAATCGGCTCATTGACGATGATGGTGTCTTTACAAGTTGGACAGATCACTTAAAAACACGTTTGGATGCCATCACGACCTGTCAGGCCGACATGATCGAAATCGCGAAAAAGGATCTGGAACTCCCGTAGTCGAGGCTCTTCGTCAGATATAGCGTATGTGACTATCCGGTAGTATCCCCTTTCAAGTGCCATGCTCAAAGGCTTGGCTTTCCCCTTGCTGGCGGCCACGTCAGGGTCTATGGGAAGGATGTCCTATCGGCCTTGTTTGATCGAATGGATGCCTTGTCCGGGTGGCGGGCGTGTAGAGAAGTTCCGGTCAGAAAAGCCCGGAAAAGCCACTGCCGGCACATGAGACTGTGTCGGCAGGGGTTCTTAGGATACGCACACATGAAAAGCAAGCCTCGGTTCACCTCGGCGCCGTGTGTCTATCATACGCCCGGCAACCATGGGGTTTGGGTTGGGGCAGTTACGAATTGATTACTGCAAAATCCCGTGATCCACAACGCGGCGGGGCAGAAGTGCTCATGTCCGCGTCCCTGGGCCGCGATCACGTGATGCCAAAGTCGGTGTTCCCCCGTCCGGCATGTTCGCGTGTAGTGTTTGCGGGCGCGGTCCGGGACGGATAGAATATGCCCGGAATGCGAATGCCGATGTTCGCGGCCATGCCGTAACAACAATCAAACGCACCACACCAGGAGAATCCGCAATGCCGTATCGCGTGCCGGAAGAACGCCCCCGGGGCCCGGTTTCCATGACCGGGGAACCCCCGGTCCCGGAAAACGGGCAGAATGAAGTCGCGGTCCAAGGCAAATTTGTTCTGATTCGCCCGAAGAGATCGTTACTGCCGTGCTTGGGATTTATCACGGATTATTTTGGCCACTTTGGACTGAATTGGCCGCCATGGTGGTTACACCGGGCAGGTTGATGTTCCCGGAGGTGGATTTCCGTTCCGTTGAGGCATGACTGTTCCCGCCCCTGTGTGTTGAGGGGCTGAGGATTCGGGGCCTGGAGGGATGCTCAGCCGGTAGCCGGGTATGGCCTGGCGTTGTCGGTCATCTTGAGGAAGTCGAGCATGCGTCGGGGATTCCTGGCGAGGTGGCGCATGGTTTCGGCGACGGCGAGGCCCCGGCTCTGTATGATGCCGATGGCGAATCGCCTGAGGCGGGACATGTTCTGGGGACCGTGTCCGGCCCGGATTCGGCTGCGGTCCTCGTCGAAGGTCCAGTCGAGGACATGATGCATGGCCTCGACGGACCAGTGCCCGCGGTTGAGGGAGAGGATTCGCTCGGGGGAGGCGTCATTTGGGGTCAGGCTGGTGATTCCGTAGGCGATCTCACGGCGTTTCCTGCCGGTTGCGGTTTCGGTGGTTTCACGCATCACGGCGAAGACCTGTCCGACGTTGGGGAACTGGAGGTAGTGGTTGAGCTTGTCCGAGACCCAGACGGAACGGCGCTCCCGGCGGCCATGGACGGGTTTGGGGGCCTGGTCGGTGAAGTCCGGCGGACGGCGCTGGATGTGGCGGTCGAGGAGCAGTCGGATATCGGCGAGCAGGTTTTTCTGGTTGCCCTTGACGGTGAAGAGGTAGTGGGCGCGGCGTCCGTGGAGATAGTCGGCGAGCTTGCGTTGGGTGAGCATGGCATCGGTGGTGATGGTGCATCCTTCGATGTCGGAGAGGGTGTCGAGCAGCGGGATGACGATGCCGATCTCGTTGGTGCGTTTGGTTTCGTCATCGGCCCCCGGTTTCAGGCCGACTTTTTTTGACTCCAGGGGATTCCGGTGTGGTGGCCGACGGCGCCGAGCACATGGGGCCGGTTGCCCTGGTCATCGATGGCGCCCCGGATGGTCTTGCCGTCGACGGCAATGGCGGTGTCCTTTGGGCCATGGACCTGGTGCCACGCCCGCAGGGCGGCATCGAACTGGTCCGGGTCGATGCGGATGAGGACGCTGCGGATGGCGGACAGGCTGGGCACCTGGTGTCCGCTCCTGGAACGGCGTACGCGGAAACGTTCCAGGACCCTGGGGCTGAGGTCGTCGATCCATTCGCTCATGGCCTTGTAGCCGCGCATGCCGCAGAGCGTGGCCGCTGCTGCCAATGCCAGCATGGTGGACAGGGCGTGGCGGCGGCCCTGGCGGCGTCGGGGATCGTCGATGTCGCGGAAGAAGTCGGGCAGGGATCGCATCTGTTCGGCGGTGAGAGTCATCCTGGGTACTCCATGTTGCAGTGTGGTGTCGAGGCAGGGGTCCCGGAGGCGGGCGCGGGCGGCGCGCGACAGGGGATGGACGAAGACGAGCTTGGGCTTTGCGTGTTCGCTGTAGCCCGGGCCCTCGCGGCCGAAGCCCCGGGTATGCCCGACCTCGATCCAGTTGGCGGCGCGGTAGACGGTGCCGTGGAAGCGGGCGGGGTCGACGAAGGTCTCCACCAGCAGGAGGCCGTGACCGAAGCGGAGCGGCCAGTCGCGGGCGAGGCGGCGGGTGCACAGGGAAAGCACGCGCGAGCCGAGGTTGCGCGGTGCGCCGGGCAGGATCAGGAAGCGCGAGTTGTTGGTGATCAGGTGCAGGCGGCCGAACCGGATGCCGTACTCCCAGCCGATCCACCGGTCCCGGGCGCCGCATTTCAGCGCCGATGCCGAAAACATGGCCAGTGCCAGCCAGCGCCCCCGGTGATGGGCCACATAGCGCAGCGTCTCGCCCCGCGCCGGCACCGAGCCGAGATAGTGATGCGCCTGCATCAGGTCCCGGAACCGGGGTTCATCTGTTGCCGGCACGATGTCTACCGACACCTCTGAAAGGTCCACCTTGCGTATGTCCGTCTGATGGTCTTGTGACGGGATTTATACCAGTACCCGGGGGAAAAGTCCAGTGTTTGGGGTAAGTCCTTTGACCGGAAGAAAAAACTCTGCAGAAAAGAATTACCCTGACAAAGTCACGGGAGGGAGTTGACAGGGCGGACGGGGCCGATACAATGCCTTGCCCAGCGCCCAGCGCCCAGCGCCCAGCGCCCAGCGCCCCGAACTGCGTCCGTCCTTCCCGGCTAGGTTCCCCGTCCCGGCCTGACCCGCGCACCGGGCGCCCCCGCGCCCGCCGCTTCCGCCTCCTGCCCGTCCTCGCGCTGCTGCTCGGCGCGTTCTTGCTCTCGCCGTTCGCCGCCGCGCCGGCCGCCGCCGACGTGCTCGTGAGCAACATCGGGCAGACGGGGTTAGATCACAACCACAGGGTAAATGTTTTCGCCCGCGCTCAAGGCTTCACTGCTGGCACCAACGGCGGCGGCTACACCCTCGAAAGCATCGAGATACATACGAACGTCACTACCGCCGCCCTGACCGCCCAGCAGATTGCGACGATCGAGGCGGAGCTTTGGTCATCGAGCAGCGGCAAGCCCGGGTCGAAGCTCGCGGACCTGACGGTTCCTTCGAGCTTTGCGACGGGCGCAAGGGCCTCCACCTTTTCGGCACCGGCAGGCACCACGCTCGCGGCGAGCACCGAATATCACGTGGTCGTTTACACCACTGTCGAGACTTCGTCCACCTTTAGGCTCACGCATAACACCAAAGATGCGGAAGACAGCGGAGCGGCCACCGGCTGGAGCATCGCCAACGCAGGTAGCTACTTTCGAAACGGATCCGCCGCGCCGACCGCTTCGTCGACCTGGACCGGCGATTCTACTGGTCGGTCGATGAAAATCCGCGTCAACGGCGCGGCGGTGCCGCTGGCCGCGCCGACGGCTCTGACCGTCACGCCGGGCCCGACGCGGCTGGACGTGTCGTGGACGGCGCCGCCGGGGACGGTGACGGGCTACGACGTGCACTACACCTCGGCGCCGACGTCGGGCAACGGCGCGGTCGCGAACGACGCGGCGGTGCAGGCCGGCACCGACGGCGCGACTGGCTGGGTGGCGGCGTCCCGCAACGGTCACGGCGCGAGGACCTCGCACAGGATTGGCAAATTGCCGAGCGGGTCCGCCCACCGGGTGCGGGTGCGGGCGACGAGCGCCGGCGGCCCCGGCGCCTGGGCGTTCGGCGCCGGCACGCCGGAGGCGCTCGGCCTTCCCGGCCTGACGGTCACGCCGGGCAATGCGCAGGTGGTCGTAACCTGGACCCGGCCCGACGGGGATTTCGTGGCGTACGAGCTGGACTACACCTCGGCGCCGAGGACGGGCGCCGGCGCGGTCGCCGACGCCGCGGCGAGCTCGGGCTCGAACGCGGCCACGCACTGGGTGGCCGTGCCTGCTGATGTCGACGACACCGCCACCTCGTACACGATTGCCGGCCTGACCAACGGCAGGGCGTACCGGGTGCGCCTGCGCACGGCGGGCCCGGAGGGCGCTTACGTCTTCGCCACCGGCACGCCGAGCTCGAACGTCCCGTCGGGCCTGACGCTGAGGCCGGGAGACCGGGAGCTGACGGCGCGCTGGAAGGCGCCGGCGGGCGTGGACGTGGTGCGCTACGAGGTGCAGAGCAAGCTGAAGTCGGCCGCGGCCTGGCCGGACACCGACACGGACGTGACGGGCACGAGCCACACCTTCACGGGCCTCGCCGTCGGCGAGACCTACCTGGTGCGGGTGCGCTCGGTGAAGCGCGACGGCATGTCCGCGGGCGTGTGGACGGCGCCGGTGGAGGCCGCGCTGGCGCCCGCGGCGCCGACCGGCCTGAAGGTGACGGCGGCGGACGGGCGGCTCGAGCTGTCGTGGACGGCGCCGCCGGTGGGGACGGTGACGGCCTACTGGGTGGACTACACCACCTCGGCCACGGTCGCGGCGGACGCCCGCGCGCGCGGCGTCGACGAGGCCGCGGGCTGGGTGGCGCTCCAGCGCGCGAGCGGGCCCCACAACGATGCCACGGCGACCTCGTACACGGTGCGCGGCATGAACCTGCAGCGCTACCGGGTGCGGGTGCGCGCGAGCAACGCCGGCGGAAGGCTGGTGAGCCCCTGGGTGGAGGGCGCGGGCACGCCGGAGGGCCTGCTGCTGACGGGCCTGGCGCTCACCAAGGCGCAGGGCGAGAATGCGGGCTACGACGCGCTGGCGCTGAGCCCGGGCTTCTCGCCGCGCGTGACGGACTACACGGCGGCGGTGCCGCACGCGGTGACGCACGTGAAGGCGAGGCCGACGGTCGGCGTGCCGGGGGGGTACGTGCTGTCGGTGGGCAAGCGGGGCGCCGCCGCGGTGTCGCTGGCAAGCGGCGACACGAGCGGGGCGATCGCGCTGGACGCCGGCGCGAACGCCATCGAGGTGGTGGCGTCGTCGACGCTGGGGCAGGGGGCCAACACGACCTGGACGGTCACCGTCACGCGGCATGCGCAGAGCGCCCCGGCCGCGCCGGGCGGCCTGGCGGTGACGGCGGGCGACGGCGAGCTGGCGCTGGCGTGGACGGCGCCCTCGGGCACGGTGACGGGCTACGACGTGCACTACACGTCGTCGGCGGTCCCCGACGGCGCGGCGGCGCTGACCGGCGGCTCGGCCTCGGCGGCGGCCGGCTGGGTGTCGGCGGGCCACAGCGGCACGACGGCCGCGCAGACGATATCGGGGCTCGACGACGGCACGGCCTACCGGGTGCGGGTGCGCGCGGAGAACGCGGGCGTCAAGGGGTTCTGGGCGCACGCGGCGGGCACGACCGAGGGGGCGGCGCCGACGCCCGCGGTGCGGCTGTCGGCCTCGCCGGAGACGGTGGCCGAGGGCTCGGCGGTGACGGTGACGGCGACGCTGTCGGCGGCGCTGTCGGGCGCGGTGACGATCCCGGTGACGGTCTCGACGGCCTCCCCGGACACGGCGGAGCCGGAGGACGTCGGGCCGCTGGCGGGCATCGAGATCGCCGCGGGCGCGACCGTCGGCACGGGGACGGTCGCGACGGTCCGGGACGGCGACGCCGAGGACGAGACGTTCACGGTGGCGCTGGGGACGCTGCCGTCCGGGGTGACGGCGGGCAGCCCGGGTTCGGTGCGGATCACGATCCGTGACGACGACCGCGCCGGCGGCGGAGGCGGTGGCGGCGGGGTCGGAGGCGGAGGCGGTGGCGGCGGGGTCGGAGGCGGAGGCGGAGGTGCGCCGGATCTCGTGCCGGACTTCGGGACCGCGGCGGTTGCGGCGCAGGAGTACACCGAGGGCGCGGCGATCCCGGCGCTGCGGCTGCCGGCGGCGACGGGGGGCGACGGGACGCTGACCTACCGCCTGACGCCCGCGCCTCCGCCGGGCCTGGCGCTGGACGCGGGAACGCGCACGCTGTCGGGCACGCCGGCTGCGGCGCAGGGGCCGGTGCGCTACGCCTGGACGGTGACGGACGCGGACGGGGACACGGACGTGATCGCCTTCACGATCGAGGTGGCGGCGGACCCGGGGCGCGCGGCGGTTCGGGGCGCGGTGAAGCGTGCGCTGTCGGGGGTGGCCAGGCGGGCGCTGTCGGGGGCGCTGGAGAACATCGGGTCGCGGTTCGGGGACATCGGCGCGAGCGGGGTGTCGCTGGCGGGCCGGTGGGTGCCTCTGGAGGGCGGCGCCGCGAAGGCGGCCCTGTATGGAGGCGGCGGGCCCGGGTTCTGCGCGGCGGCGGGGTCCCCCGGCTGCGCGGAAGGATGGAGCCGTTCGATGACGGCGGGCGAGCTGCTGGGGGCGAGCGCGTTCTCGCTGCACCTGGGCGCGTCGGAGGGTGCGGACGGCGCGAAAGACGCGAATGGCGCCGTCCCGCCGGGTCCGCTGTGGTCGGTGTGGGGCCGCGGGGATCTCGGGACCTTCGAGGGCCGGGGCGATTCGGGCCTGGGGTATGACGGGAAGCTGCGCACGGGCTGGGTCGGTTTCGACGCGCGCGCGGGGACCTGGGTGGCGGGCCTGGCGGTGAGCCACGGGACGGGGGAGGCGGACTACGCCTTCGCCGATGACGGCCTGCCGGGGGGTCGCCTGGAGACGGAGCTGACGTCGATCCATCCCTACGGGCGCTGGACGCTGGGCGGCGGCCTGGAGCTGCGCGCGGTGGCGGGCGCGGGCTGGGGCGAGGCGGCCCACGGGCCGGCGGAGGGGGCGCGGGAGACCGGGGACCTGACGATGCGGATGGCGTCGCTGGGGGTCAGGCGTGCGCTTCCCGATGTCGGCGGGATGGAGATCGCGCTGCGCGCGGACGGGAGCGTGACGCGGATCGGGACCGACGGCGGTCCGGACGCGATCCACGGCCTGACGGCGGACGGCTGGCGGCTGCGCGCGGGCGTGGAGGCGTCGCGGCGCCTTGCGCTGAGGGGCGGGCGGATCCTGGAGCCGTTCCTGGAGGCGGCGGTCCGGCGTGACGGCGGCGACGGTCTTGAGGGCAGCGGGGTGGAGCTTGCCGGCGGGGTGCGCTATGCGGCGCCGGGCGTGTCGGTGGAGGCGCGCGGGCGCTGGCTTGCGGCGCACGGCGAAGACGGGGCGGAGGAGACGGGGGTGAGCGTGACGGCCCGGGCCGGTCCGGGTTCGGACGGGCGGGGGCTGTTCGTGGCGCTGAGTCCGCGCTGGGGCGCGGGGACGGGCGGCGCCGTGGCGCTGTGGGGCGCCGGGCTGCCGCGGCCGTCGGGTTCGGGCGGCGGGGGCGTCCTGGACGCGCGGGTGGGCTACGGGATCGCGCTGCGCGACGGGGCGGGTCTGCTGACGCCGTTCGCGGAGGCGGGTCTCGGGGACGGCGGGAGCCGCCGCCTGCGTCTCGGGACGGGGTTCGAGAGGCGGCGCACGGGCCTTCGGCTGGAGGTTGCGGGCGAGCGCCGCGAGGACGCGTCGGCGGAGCCGGAGCATGCGCTCCGGCTGGACCTGGGGCTGCGGTTCTGAGGAGGTCGGGATGGAGATGACGATGAAGATGAAGATGAAAATGACGGCGGCCCCGGACGGGTTCCTGAAAGCGGTTCGGGTTGGGTGGATGCTGGCGCTGCTGTCGGCCTGCGGCGGAGGCGGGGGAGGCGGCACGCCGCCGCCCGTCGTCCCGGGCGATCCGCCGCCCGGCGGCCCCCCTGCGCCGGTCGCCGCGGCGCCGCTGGCGACGGGGCTGTATTTCGATTACACGCTCGAGCGGGGCGGCGGGGAGCCGATCGAAGAGGCCGGGTCGGTGGGTCTCGGCTGTCCCGGCGCGGGCTGCCCGGCGGAGGACCTGCGGGAACTCGCGGGCCGGGAGGGCACGGGCATGCGGGGCGGGTTCGCGACGGCGGCCGGCACGACCGGCGGGCCGCCGCTGACGCGGGCCTTCGCCGGTGCGTCGGCGACGGTCTCCGATGCGGTGTTCAGGCGCTACGGTTTCTGGGGCGAACACGGCTACGCGGCGGTGGAGATCGGCGCGGGAGACCTGTCGGCCACGGCCGAAGGGCGGACGTGGAGCGGCACGTTGTTAGGACTCACATAATTTGAACCTGGCTGTCCCGGATTATCTGGAAGGCAAGTGGGACGGTTTGGCCTGGATTGTGCCAACTTTATTTCTGGCCCGGATTATTTCGGGATTTCTTCCCGGCAGTTTTCAGGAAGCCTGAGGAGAAGCGCGCCAGGGCCGGGAAGGCCGCGGTCCCGCCCGGGATTCAGAAGACGGTGGCCCGGAGCAGGTCGTTCCAGTCCTTGACGCCCTCGGGGCGGATTCGCACGACGCGTGGGTCCGTCCGGAGGGATTCGGCGCACCGGTCCCCGGTGGGGTCGGCGTCGTACCCGCACAGGATGGTGCGGACGCGGGGGTCATGGAGCCACGGGGGCAGTCTGGCGGTGGCCCCGGCGGTGGACAGGATGCAGTCGGGTTTGCGGGACAGGGGCAGGAGCCATGCGGACAGGGCGTCGATGGCGGACTCGACGATGAGGACGGTTCCGCCGACGGGTTCCCGGTTGTCGGGCCGCGTCGGGCAGGTGATCCGGAAGGCGCCGCGTTTCCGGCTGGAGCCCCTGGCGAGGCCCCGGAAGACGGTTTTTCCGGATCGGCTGTCGAACCCCACGAGTTCGGCGCCCACGGTGCCGCCGTCGGTGCCGCGCATGACGAACACGGCGTTCCCGCGGCGGTCGGCGGAGACGATGCCCTCCTGGCGGCAGCGCTCGACGAGGTTTTCGTCGATGGACCGATGATCCTGCAGGTACTTCCGCACGGCGGCCCAGCGATCCCCGTCGGCGGGTTCCACGGTTCCCGGGGGCGCGATCCGCTCGAGGACGTCGATGGCACGGGGGAACTGGCACCGGCAGGCGTGCATGACCAGGTCGATGGCGCCGCCGCCGCCCTGCTGGAGGAGGTGGTCGTAGAACCGGGTTCCGTCGATGCCGATGACGCTGCCGGTCTTCTTCCAGCGGGTCCGGTCGCGGGGATCCCGGCGGTAGCCGACGGCGGCGGCGACGGTGTCGAGCGGGAGGTCGCGCAGGCGGCGCAGCCGCTCCGGATGGTAGCGGTTCATGTCCCGGTGTCGTCGACGGCCTTCTGGACGTCGCTGGTGTCCACCAGGTCGCGCTTGCCGATGGCGGCGGCGCACAGGGCGAGGTGGGCGACGCGGTCGATGCGCCGGGGGACGCCGTTGGTGGCCTGTGCGATGGCCTCGACGGCCTCGTCCCGGAACAGGGGGACGGCGGCGCCGGCGAGCTTCAGGCGGTGCTCGAGGTATCCGGTGACCTCCTCGCGTTCGAGGCCGTCGAGATGGCAGCGCACGACGACGCGCTGGCTGAGGGACTCGTAGACGGCCATGGCGAGGCGCTTTCGCAGCTCGGTGTGGCCGGCGAGGAGGAGGCACAGGCGGTTGTCGGAGTCCATGCGGTAGTTGGTGAGCAGGCGGAGTTCCTCGAGCAGGCCGGCGGCGAGGAGATGGGCCTCGTCGATGACGAGGAAGGGCATCTGGCGGCCGTCCTTGACCTGGCGGGAGACTTCCTCGCGGATGGCGTGGAAGGCCTGGGCGCGCTGCTTCGTCAGGGGCAGCCCGAAGGCCTGCAGGATGGCGGTGTAGAGGTCGACGACGCTGCCGGTGGTCAGGGAGATGTACCGGTGGCGGTAGAGGCCGGGATGGAGGTTGCCTGCGATCCGGCGGCAGACGGTGGACTTGCCGCAGCCGGGCTCGCCGGTGAGCAGGCCGATGCCGCGCAGTTCCAGGAGGTGGCGGATCCGTGCGTCGGCCTCCTCCTGCCCCCTGGTCGGGAACAGTTCGTCGATCCCGATGGAGGGCTCGAAGGGGTAGCGGGTGAGTGCGAAGTGGGTCCTGTACATGTCATTCCTCCGTGTCGGATGATTCGGGATGATCGGGACCGGAACCGGCGTTCCGGAAGGACAGGCCGTCCGACGCGGGGCGGCGCCGGATGCGGGCGTTGGCGTGGATGTCGACCAGCGTGGCGATGCCGGCGCCCTTGCCCTGGTGGACCACGGCCAGGGGCCGGGACGGCGGGGCCGCGGGGTCGTACCGCAGGATCACGTACTCCCCGATCAGCCAGGCATCGACCTCGTAGACGCGGGCCTCGAAGTGCACGGTGCGGTCCTTCCTGACCTTGCGCCGCTTCTCGAGCAGGAACAGGTCGGCGAGGTCCATGCCGGGGTCCACGAGGCGAACCCCGGAGGCGCACAGGGCCCACTGCTCCAGCGGGGTCCGGCCGCCCAGGCCCTGGTGGGGATTGCGGTGGTACTCCCCCTCGATCCAGGCCTGCAGCTTGCCGTTGAGGGCATCGAGGCTCCGGAGGTCCTCCGGGACCAGCCCGGAGAGGAACTGCTGGCGAACCGTCCTGAGCCATCTCTCCATCTTTCCCTTCCCCGCCGGCTGGAAGGGCTTGGCGTGGATCAGTGCGGTCCCCAGCCGCGCGCAGACGATCTCCAGGGCCTTGGAGCGGTAATTGGCCCCGTTGTCGCAATAGAGCCTGTCCGGGATGCAACGCCTCTCGATGGCCAGGCGGAACACCGGCAGGAAGGCCGCCACGCTCTCGGAGAAGGCGAAGGCCGCATGGGGGATCACCCGGGTGGCGTCGTCCAGGAACGCGATCAGGTAGACCTTGCGGGCATGGCCCCGGCGGTCCCGGACCCGGGGGCCGTGGAGCACGTCCGACTGCCACAGCTCCCCCGCCCACTCGTAGGCGAAGCGCCGACGGTCGACGCCCCCGGGACCGTTCCCCGGCGGCGGGTCCATCAGGCCCAGCGACTTCAGCATCCGGCCCACCGTGGACCGCGGCAGCCGGACCGACCGCGGCACCAGCCCCCGGTCATGGGCCTGCGCGATCAGCCTGCGCACGCTCAGGTGCGGCTCGGCCCGCTTCAGCCCCGCCAGCGCCTCCACCGTCTCCGGGGACAGGCGGCGCTGCCCGTGGCGATCGGCCCGCGCCTTCGGAACCAGGGCGTCGAACCCGTCCCTGCGGTAGTCCTGCAGCCAGCCCCGGATGGTCTCCGACGCCACCCGGGTGCGATCCGATCCCGGGATGTCCCACGTCCGCTCCGACAGCTCCCGGGCCTTCGGCGCCACCTTGCCATGGGGCTCCGGCAACAGGGTCGCTATGACGCGGTACCGGAACAGCGCGATTTCGTTGGGTTCGGGGGGATTCTTGCGGCTCATGGCGGTCCTCCATGGGGTCCGGATGGTTGTGGGACCGATTCTGATCCCCCAGCCGACCCCGAACCATGGCCGTTTCCTGTTGGCGGCCCCCTCGATGGATTCCAGCGCCGCGGCGGCAGACGGAATCCAACAGGAAACGTGATCGAGCCCAGCTGCCCGTGACAGTGCGCCCGAAGGTCCCGGAGCGCCGTCTGCGAATCCAGCCGGGCGCGCAGGTCCGCCAGCGTCGGCTTCATGCCGAAGAACCGCGGATGAAGGCCGGGCAGCATCCGCAGCAGGTCCTCCATCCACCCGCACCGCCGGCGCACCAGCCGCCATGGAATCACCGGATCCACATGGGAGTCAAAAAAGAAACGGACCGCCGCCATCTTCCCGGACGCCTCGGCCACCACCGCGATCTCCTCGATCGCCTCCAGGGTCCCGCGCACCCCGCACGCCAGACAGTCGGGCAGCGCGCTGAACGTGGTGTGGCAGAACGCGCAGTACCACCGCCTCACCCGCATCCCCGCCGGCTCCACCCGTTCGTAGGTCCCGTGCCCGCACATCCCGCATCCCGCCCCCAGGCCCAGAAGGCACGGCGGGGGGCTTGCCTCCCGCCAGCCCTCCCGGATAACATACTCCTCAGCGGTCAGTCCCGTTTTATGTCGAAGTTGAATGGGCCCTCCACCGCTCACGGCCCGGCGATCGCCATCGCGCGGGCCACTTTCTTTTTTGATTCACCCGAAACCCACGGCGGTCACCGCCGGCCGGGATGAACAGGGGAAAACCGTCACGGCGCCAACGTCGGCACCATGACGGCTGCTCGAATCCCGCTGCTCGAAAGGGGCTGCCGGAAAACAGCTGCCCGGAAGAAAAGCGTCCCGCTTTATATCAGATAGTGCACCACCCCGGCACGGAACAGTCCGGGTCAAAAACCATCATCCATGACGGTTTAATCAGGGACGTAACACCCGCGAGGACGACGACAGCCGCAACGACACGCTCACGGTGGAGATCGACGAGCGGAGGCTGGCCTCGGTCGAGCCGCAAGTCCAGAGAGAGGTCCTGAACGGCGACCGTCCGACGAAGGTCGCGATCGACGTCATCGACCGCCCGGCGCTGACCGCCCGGGGCGGCACCGCCCGCGAGGGGCGGGACGAGGCAATCGCCTTCACGGTGCGCCTGGGCTACGCGGCGGCGGGCGCGGTGACGGTGAGGTACGCGACCGCCGACCCGGCCGGCGACTGGCAGGGGGCGTCTCCGGCGACGGCGGGTCAGGACTACGCCGGGGTTTCGGGGACGCTCGCCTTCGCGGCGGGCGAGACGGTGAAGACGGTGCCGGTGTCCATCCTCGACGACGCGGTCGACGAGGGGCGGGAGCACTTCCTGTTCCGGCTCCTTGCCCCCGGTGGCGCCTATGTGAAGACGGGGCATGGCGAGGCGCACGGGATCATCACCAATGACGACGCCCTTCAGCAGGCGTGGCTGTCGCGCTTCGGGCGCACGGTGGGCGGCCACGTGACGGACGCGGTGTCGGAGCGGCTCGAGGGGGATCTTGCGCCGGGGACCCACGCGACGCTGGCGGGCCAGTCCCTGGACCTGTCGGGCGGGGAGGACGGCGATCCGCTGATGGACGTGCTGACGGGCCTTGCGCAGCGTTCCGGTTCGCCGGCGCAGGCGGACGGCGGCGATCCGTTCGCGCGCCTCGGCGCCGGGGACCGCTGGAATGATTCCGGCCTTGCGGGAACAGGAAAAATCCCGATGACGGGCCGCGAGGTCCTGCTCGGGAGTTCGTTCCATACTGCGGGCCGGATGGACGGCTCGGGCCCGGGCCTCGCGGCCTGGGGCCGGGTGGCGCATGGCGGGTTCGACGGGGAGCGGGCTTCCGACAGCGGCCGCCTCGGCATCGACGGCGAGGTGACGACGGGCACCCTGGGCACCGACGCCGACTGGGGCCGGCTGCTGGCCGGGGTGGCGATCGGCCTGAGCGAGGGCGAGGGCACGTTCGAGGACTCGGGCGCGGAAACCGGTTCGAAGGGCAGCCTGGAGAGCACGATGACCACGGTGAGCCCCTACGGGCGCTACGAGGTCACCGGCCGGGTGTCCGCCTGGGGCCTGGTGGGCTGGGGCGCCGGCGACATGGCGATCGCGTTCGACGACGGCACGGCCCCGGTGAGGACGGACCTGTCGATGCGGATGGGCGCCCTGGGGGCCCGTGGGGTGCTGCTGGAGCAAGGCGGGAAAAACGGGAAATATGGAAAATACGGGAAAGGCGGCATGGACCTCGCGCTGAAGGCGGACGCGCTGTACGTGCGGACGGACTCCGCCACGGCCGCGAACTCCGTAGCGACCGAAGCCGAAACAAACCGGGTGCGGTTGCTGCTGGAGGGGGGGCGGACGTACGAACTGGATGAAGGCAGGACGCTCCGGCCCGTGCTGGAACTCGGCCTTCGCCATGACGGCGGGGACGCGGAGACGGGGACGGGCGTGGAGATCGGGGCGGGCGTGCGCTACGCCAACCCGCTGACGGGCCTGTCGCTGGAGGCGAAGGCGCGGATGCTGGCGTCCCACGCGGATTCGGATTACGGGGAATGGGGCGCGTCGGCGACGGTGCGGCTGGATCCGGGCGAGCGTGGCCGGGGGCTGTCGTTCAGCCTGTCGCCGACTTTCGGGACGCCTTCGGGTTCGGCGGACCGCCTTTGGGGCGCAAGGGACGCGCGGGGGCTGGCGCCGGGAGGAGAGTTCGACGCCGGCCGCGGTCTCCGGGCCGAGGCGGGCTACGGGATTGCGGTGTACGGCGGGCGGTACACGGGCACGCCGAACGTGGGCTATGGGACGTCGGACGGCGGTACGACCGACTGGCGCGTGGGCTGGCGGCTGGAGCCGGTCCGGACGGAAGGGCCGCGCATCGGTCTCAGCCTGGACGCGGTGCGGAGCGAGCCCGCGGACGGGGACGCGAGGCACGGCGTCCTGCTGAGGGGCGTGATCCGCTGGTGAGGCATGGCGGACGTCCGGGGCGGCGGGCGGGACGATCCGCCGTCCGACGGCGTGCGCGCGCCGGGAACCGCCCCGTGTTGAGGACGCCTGAATACGGTTTGATGACGGTGAGGGCGTCGGCCGCCGGGGAATCCGGCGAATTCAACTGGATCGCGGGGGCGATCACGTGGGGCCGTAGCAGGCGTTGCGGAATTCAACCCGGGGCCTGGTTCCGGGGGTGTCCAGGGGAGGTGCAACCATGGCCGGACATGACCGTTTCCGGGTGGGTACAGCCATGATTCCACGGCGGCCTGACCCACCCCGAGACAGCAGGACTCAGGCAGGGACCACTTTCACCGCCGCCGGGCTCCTGTCCCTGCCGAAGGCCACGCCGATCAGGTGGATCGGTTCGTTCCGGTCCCGGTATTTTTCTGCATAGCCCTTTTCACGGATCTGTTCGATGGCCTGTCGGGCGGCGGCGTCCCGGTCGTCCTCCCCGTCGGCCATCTTGAACTCGAACACGAACACCTGGCCGCCGTGGAGCACCGCCATGTCTGCCCGGCCCCTTGCGGAGGAATCCTCCACCCGGATGTCCAGCCCGATGGTGCGGAAACAGGCGTACAGCATGCCGGCGTACCAGGCCTCGTAGCGGGCGGGACCGTAGGCCCCCTGCCACTGGTAGGGGATTCCGGCGAAGAATGATCTCACGCGGTCCGCGAAGCCTTCGAAGTCGTTGTCCACCAGCAGGCGGCCGAGTTCCTTGCCACTGTCCGACACCTCCTTGCCCTGCCGACCCAGATAACCCAACAACCCCTGGTTCAGGCTCTGGCGAACCTCGAGGTTGGGATAGTCAAGGGTGTAGAAAGTCTGTACGCCATCCCGTTCCTTTGCCGTGATGGTCAGGTACCCGGTCTGGAACAGCAGTGCCTCGATATCGATATCGTCGACATCGAAGCTGGAAATCTGCCATGCGTCCGTGGTCAGTTTCTCCAACCCCATCGGGCTCACCTCCCGATCCATCATCATCCGGAACAGGAAAGATGGAGAGCCGGTCTCGAACCAGTGAGCCTCGAAGTTTCGGGTCTCGAACAGCAGCAGGAGATCGAACGGATTGTAGAGCTTCTCTTCGCCGAGCCAGTGGTAGCCGTTGTACCATTCCCGGACCTCATCCCGGTCGAGTCCGGGGAGTTCCGGGGCGAACACCGTGTCCAGATCCCTGTCGGTGTAGCCGCAGATGGTGGCGTAATTGGGATCGAGACTGATGTTCCGGAGATTGTTGAGACCCGAAAACAGGCTCACCCGGGAGAACATGCTGACCCCGGTGACGAAGACGAAGCGGACATCCCGGGCGCTGTCCTTGATGATGCCGTAGAACCCCCGGAGGTAGTCCCGGTTCGCGGTGGCCATTTCGGGTCGGTCGATGACATCCAGGATCGGCTTGTCGTACTCGTCCACCAGCACCACCGCCTGTCGTCCGGTGGTTTGGTGCAGACGGTCCAGCAGATCCCGCAGGCGTGATGGGGCTGAACGGGGTGCTTGCGCCGGGTCAAGTCCGGCGTTTCGCTCCATGATCGCCAGCTGGTTTCCTATATCATCGTCGAGATCGCCGGTCTCGTTGTATTTTCCACCGAAACTCAGCCGCACCACGGGATGCTTGACCGACCAGTCCCAATGGTCATGGATGTAGAGTCCCCGGAACAGGGCTTCATTGCCCTCGAACAGTTCCAGCAGGGTATCCACCAGAAGGCTCTTTCCAAACCTTCTTGGGCGGGACATGAAATAATACCGTCCCTGGCTCACGAGCCGTTGGATGTGAGAAGTCTTGTCGACGTAGTAGAATTCCTGTTCCCGAATGGTTCTGAAGTCCTGGATGCCGATCGGGAGCTGGCGGCGTGTCATTATCCGTGTTCCGGATGAGATTCCGGGAAATCATGCCATTCAACACAATCGTGCGCAAGCGTGGCGCCTGAGTTGAACAAATCCGCTTGCGGTAAGATTACGGTAAACAGATATACTTTGTTATCTATATGATTATAAATGTATATTCTTGTATATATTGATAACCGGGAAAAAGTGCCACCTCCTGTCTGCCACCTTCCGTCCGACCAGCCCAAAGCCATTCCTGATATGCGGGGTGGAGGAGGAATGAAAATGGTGTAGAGATTGTCAGGGGCTTGCCGTGGATTAGGATGAAGCCTGATGTCTTGCCCTTGTCAGGTGTTTGCCGTGTGCCTCCCTGTGCCGGCCAGGAACAGCTGGCGCATCACCGGCTATGCCGCCAGTTCCCGCCGAATCTTTGCGAGGTCGTAGGCATTCTGCAGGCGCAGCCAATGTTCCGCAGTACTCCAGCCGATCGATTCCAATGCAATGGCTACCCTTGCCGACATGGCTATGCGCCCGTCCAGCAACCGATACAGGTTACTGCGGTCAATTCCGATGCGTTCCGCTATGCGCGTCAGCGATTCTTCACTGGCTTCCACGGAATCACGCAAGCACTCACCGGGATGACAGGGAATTTCGATTGATTTGTCTGGTTTGCTCATCTGAACCGCCCTCTAGTGATAGTCCATGAAGTCAATATCCACGGTCTCGTTATCCTCAAATCGGAAAATCACTCGCCGCAAGTCCCTCAATCTTACCGTCGATCCGCCGTCTTCCGCCTGGGGGCACGGGCCGCACCTACGTCCTGCCGGGGGACTTCATTACCATGGCCACCCCGAGCACGCAAAGTGCGATGCCGCCGACGGCGACAGCTGACAGTCGTTCACCGAACAACAGCCATGCCTCCACTGCGACCAGCGGCGGCACCAGGTAGAACAGGCTTGCCACGCGCCCGGCTTCGCCATGGCGGATCAGCCACATGAGCAGCAGGACCGCTCCCAGCGAGAGCACCAGCACCAGCCAGCCGAGGGCGAGGACGAACCGGGGCGACCAGTAGATGTCGCGGCTTTCCAGGGTGAACGCAAGCACCCAGTAGAAAACTCCCGCGGCGACATATTGCACCAGTACCCCGGGCAGCAGGTCGAAATCGGTGCAGAACCGCTTCTGGTACAGGGTGCCGTAAGAGATCGCCAGCAGGGACGCCACGCAAAGGCCGAGGCCGGTCGCGCTGACTCCGGAGATGCCGATACCGCGCTCGCCGATGACGATCGTGATCCCGGCGAGCCCGATGAACATCCCGAGCATTTTCAGGCGCCCGAGATCTTCCCTCAGCCATACGGCGGACAGGAGCACGGTGACCAGCGGCTGCAGACCCACGATGAGCGCACTGAGACCCGCGTCAACACCCCGGTAGATGGCGGAGAACACGCCCCCGAGGTAGACGCCGTGAATCAGTACGCCGACCACCGCGATGTGAAGGTAGTCGCGCGGACGCTCCGGCCATCGAACCCTAAAGAGGGGAATCAGGACGCCCAGGGCCAGCACCACGACCAGCATGCGCACACCGAGAAAGGTGAACGGCTCTGCAGCGGGCAGGCCGTACTTGGCGGCGATGAAGCCCGTGCTCCAGAGGGTCACGAACAGCAACGGGATCAGGTATCGCGAAGTCACGTCTAGGGGGCCGGTAAGGGTCGGGACAGATGCAAATGCCCGACGCGAAGCCGGCGGGGTTCACGAGTGGAACGCGGGCACCCCGACACCATGGAAGTGCCGGTTCAATCCGCCGTCGGGGACCGGAAGGTAACACGGATCGGAACCCCGGGGACGTCCGGCCCCGCCCGGCGGATGGCACGGCCGCGGGAGCGGCGCCTGGCGGAACTCTGTTAGGATTTCACTACCAGAACAGATTCCGGTGAACCGGGGAATTGGCATGACAGAGCCGGAGCGGCAACGGATTCGCATGGCCTACCTTGAGGATGAGGCCACCGCCATCCGGCGGCTGCTGGCGTTGCTGGACCTGGATGCGGGGTCCCGGCAACGGATCAGTGCGGCAGGCGCCGATCTCGTCAGGCGGGTCAGGGACCACCATGCCCCGGGTGTCATGCAGTCCTTCCTGGTGGAGTACGGACTGTCCACCCACGAAGGAGTGGCCCTCATGTGCCTCGCGGAGGCATTGCTCAGGGTGCCGGATGCGGAAACCATCGACGCCCTGATCCAGGACAAGATCGTGCCCCATGACTGGGCCTCCCACATCGGTGATTCCGGCTCTATCCTGGTGAATGCCTCCACCTGGGCGCTGCTGCTGACCGGCAGGATGCTCGAGGAAGAGGCCGAGGGGGTGGTCGGTGCGCTGCACGGCGTGTTGCGCAGACTGGGAGAGCCCGTGGTGCGCCGGGCGGTGGAGGCCGCGATGCGGGAGATGGGGGAACAGTTCGTGCTCGGCCAGGATATCGAAGAGGCCCAGGCCCGCGGCGCACAGATGGAAGAGGAGGGTTACACCTATTCCTACGACATGCTGGGCGAGGCCGCACGCACCGAGGCCGATGCCCGCAGGTACCACGCGGCCTACCTGGCGGCGATACGGGCCATCGGCGCCAGGGCCCGTTCCGGAGACCTGCGGGACAATCCCGGCATTTCCGTCAAGCTGACCGCCCTGCACCCGCGTTACGAATTCGTCCAGGCCGACCGCATGCTGCCGCTGATGTGCGACCGGGTGCTGGAACTTTGCCGGTCTGCGCGGCAGGCCCGCGTGGGGCTCAACATCGACGCCGAGGAGGCGGACAGGCTGGAAGTGTCCCTGGACGTGGTCGAAAGGGTCCTGCCCGACCCGTCGCTTGCGGGCTGGGACGGTTTCGGCGTCGTGGTGCAGGCCTATGGACAGCGCGCGGTCCCGGTGCTGGACTGGTTGTACGGACTGGCCGGAAGACACGGTCGCCGCATCATGGTCCGGCTGGTGAAGGGAGCCTACTGGGACACCGAGATCAAGCGCGCGCAGGTGAACGGCTTGCCGGGATTCCCGGTATTCACCCGCAAGGCCGCCACCGATGTCAGCTATCTCGCCTGCGCCCGCAGGCTGCTTGGCATGCGTGACCTGGTTTATCCCCAGTTCGCCACCCACAACGCCCATACCATGGCGGCGGTGCTTCACCTGGCGGGAGAAGACCGGGAGGGTTTCGAGTTCCAGCGCCTCCACGGCATGGGGGAGGCGCTGCATGAAATCGTGCGCGAACAGGCGGGAACCCGTTGCCGTATCTATGCGCCCGTGGGCACCCATGAGGACCTGCTGGCCTATCTGGTGCGAAGGTTGCTCGAGAACGGCGCCAATTCGAGCTTCGTCAACCAGATCGTGGACACGGCGATCAGTCCGGAAACAATCGCGCGGGACCCCGTGGCCGCAATCGGGGCGCTTGACGCCATGCCGAACCCGAAGATTCCGCCGCCCCTGGACCTGTACGCACCCGGGCGCCTCAACTCCCGGGGATACGACGTCAACCATCCGGACATCTGCGGTGAACTGCTGGCAGCCCGCGATCCATGGCTGGCGGGATTCTGCTGGGATTCCGCGCCGGGCGCGGGCGATGCGGTGGCGGTCGGGAACCCCGCGAACCCGGCCGAAACGGTCGGCCGGGTCGTGCCCTGCGACCCGGGGGAACTGCCCGCCGTGGTGGCAAGGGCGGTGGCCGCTTTTCCGGGCTGGTCCACACTGCCGGCTGCCGACCGGGCCCGGGGGCTGTTGCGGGCCGCGGACCTGTACGAGGAACATAGCGGGGAATGGCTCGCACTGCTGGCCCGGGAGGCGGGAAAGACCCTGGTGGACTCGATCGCCGAGATTCGCGAGGCCGTGGACTTTCTGCGCTATTACGCCACCGGGGCCCCGCAGGCGGAACGGGACACCGTGGCAAGGGGGGCCATTGTCTGCATATCCCCCTGGAATTTTCCCCTGGCCATCTTTACCGGCCAGGTCGCCGCCGCGCTGGTCACCGGCAACACCGTGCTCGCGAAGCCGGCGGAACAGACGCCGCTGATCGCCGGGCGGGCGGTGGGGCTTCTGCACCAGGCGGGCATCCCGGCGGACGTGCTGCAACTGGTCATCGGCGATGGCGAGACCGTGGGCGCCGCGCTGACGGCCCGGGCCGAGATCGCCGGGGTCTGCTTTACCGGATCCACGGACGTGGCCGCGGTCATCAACCGGCAACTGGCGAGGACGGCGGCACCGGACGCCATGCTGATCGCGGAAACCGGCGGCATCAATGTCATGATCGTGGACTCGACCGCGCTGCTGGAACAGGCGGTGGCGGATATCGTGGAAGGCGCGTTTCGCAGCGCGGGACAGCGATGCTCGGCCCTGCGGGTCCTGTATGTCCAGAGCAGTATCCGGGACCGGTTGCTCGAGATGCTGTTCGGGGCCATGGAAGCGCTGTCCGTAGGCGATCCGCTCGCCCTGTCCACGGACGTGGGTCCCGTCATAGACGGGGAGTCGGCGGCCCGGATCCTGGCATACCGTGAACGGTGCCGGGCCGACGGCCGGCTGCTGTATGAGCTGGACGTGCCGCCTGCGGGGCATTTCGTGCCCCCCATGGTGGTCGCGGTCGGGGGCGTCGGGGAGGTGGCCGAGGAGATCTTCGGCCCGGTCCTGCACGTGGCCTCATTCGAGGCACCGGAAATCTCCCGGGTCGTGGACGCCGTCAACGCGGCCGGGTACGGCCTCACGTTCGGATTGCATACCCGTATCGATCGGCGCGCGCAGGATGTCATCAATCACGTGCGGGCGGGCAATGTCTATGTGAACCGCAACCAGATCGGCGCCGTCGTGGGCTCCCAGCCATTCGGCGGGGAGGGCCTTTCCGGTACCGGCCCCAAGGCCGGCGGCCCCTACTACCTGCGCCGCTTTCGCCGGCGGGATGATCCCCCTGCCGGCGCAAGCGGGAGCCCTGTGGGCCAGGTTCCGCAGGGTGCGCTGGACAGGGCCGCCGGGGACCTTGGGCAACTTTCCGTGGGAGACGGCGGGGACAGGACGGTAACACTGCGGGAACTGCTCCGCGGGCGCGCCCCCGGAGCCATGGCAGTCGCTGCGGCCATGGACTGCGGGCCCGTGGACCTTCCGGGTCCCACCGGTGAATCAAACCGGATCGCCAGGCATCCCCTTGGTCTCGTGGTGTGCCTGTCGCATGATCCGGACGCACTCCTGGACAGGACCGTACAGGCCCTGAGGCCGGGCAACCGGGTGCTCGCTCTGGGTGCCGGGGCACAGGCGGCGCTGGCGCTCCTGTTGGGACAGGGACTGCCCCTGGCGGTACTGGATGGCGCGATTCATCCGGACCGGCTGGCCGACCTGAACCCGGATGCGGTATCCGCGGACGACACCCAGGACCTGGCGGCGATTCGACTCCGGCTGGCGGACCGGGACGGGCCGATCGTACGGCTGATCACGGAGTGTATCTACCCGGAGGCGTATGTCGTGGAACGTTCCATCTGCATCGACACCACGGCCGCAGGCGGCAACGCGGCCCTGCTGGCTGCCAGCGAGGCGGAGGATGCCGGCACAAATCCGGATGATCGGGTCGAGCAAGCGTGAAGTCAGGATAACGCAGGGGCGTTGCTAGCATTCCGACTCGGACCATTGGTCAGGAGGGGGAGCGGGTCCTACAGCCAGCGGATCCTCGTTCTTGGTTAGAGACGAGATCGACTAGGCTGAATTCCAGAGCCTGAACATTATATCTTATTGTTTATAAACAAGATATTAATAATTTCAGACAAGGAATACTGGGTACAATTGAACTGGTCTCCCAGAAGTCCGAGGCCCGGCTTTAATCGATCACAGGATCACCCCGCTTTAGACAATATTGATGCTTTGATCTCCAATTTAGGGGTGGTAAAATTAAGTATGCATATCGCATACCCGTCGCGAGACTGCATAGCAGGTAATAAACCGAAATGCATACAAAGGTGCGGAGGTGAAGTATCGGTGATCCAGTAGAAACATGCAGCGATACTGTGTTTGGCTGATGTGACAATGCTTCGTAAATAATCCGCAATACTAAAATTAAGCTAAGATAAAAGAGAGTCCCCGTGAGTAAGGAAGAACAAATTGACCGACCTGAGGACAAGAAGTTCCAAATAACGGTAAATGGCCGGCAAAGGTCTGTCGATAAAGATGAGCTTTGCTTTGATGAGCTAGTGAACCTCGCTTTCGACGACCCAGCTAGAGGCCCACAGATCGTGTTCACGATCACGTTCCGAGATGCGGGAGGCAGAATACCTGAAGGAGAGCTTGACGAAGGGCAGAAGCTGAAGGTGCGGGACGGAACAATAATCAATGTCACTAGAACGGATCAGTCGTAGAGAGGACATTCAGCGACTTGTCGAAGAAGGCTACGAGGTAGAGGTCTATTCTGGACATTTGATCCTACATCGCGTTCCGTACGTTACAAACGAACGAGAAGTCAAGTACGGAAAGCTCGTCTGTCCCTTAAGCGGCGATGGACCAGAAACAGAGCCACCACCAGATCACACAATGTTCTTTGCAGGAGAATTTCCCTGCAACGATCAAGGCATGCCAATTGAAGCTCTACGGAATAACAGCAACCGGCAGGAGATTGCAGAAGCACTGTGGGTAGATCACTATTTTTCGGCCAAACCATCGACGGGAAATTACAAAGACTACTACGACAAGATGAAGCACTACGCGCAGGTGATTAGCCGGTGCGCAAGAAGAATAGACCCTGGGGCAGTTGCCCAAACTGGCATGCTAGTTTTATCGGAAGATCGAAACGACCCCTTCGTGTTCATGGAGACTGCATCAAGTCGTGCGGGGATAACTAGGTTAAGCGAGAGATTTTCAAGGGACAAAATTGGAATAATTGGTCTCGGGGGCACGGGATCATATATCCTTGACTTCGTCAGCAAGACGCGTGTAGCAGAGATTCATCTGTTCGATGGCGACGAATTCAAGCAGCACAATGCATTTCGTGCGCCGGGCTCTACGACAACAGAGGAAATCGAGAAAAAACAGACCAAGGCCCATCTGTACAGTGAAAGGTACTCGAAAATGAGGAAAGGCGTCATCGCGCATGAAATAAATGTTGATGACACCAATGTGAATGTACTTGAAACGCTTGATTTCGTATTCGTAGCTGTTGACAACAATGAAACCAGACAGTATCTGCTACCGGAATTAAAAAGAATGGAAATACCCTTCGTTGATGTGGGTATGGGAATAGAGAAGACCGACAACAAGCTACTGGGGATTGTGAGAACGAGCTTTTGTGAAACGCCGAAGAGTGCAATTGTATGCGGTGATGAAGGTGGAATGCGGGGTATCGATGAGTACGATAGAAATGTGCAGATCGTAGAATTGAATGCGTTGAACGCGGCTCTTGCGGTAATTCGTTGGAAGAAATTCCGGGAATTCTATTTAGATCTTGGTAACGAGGATAGGAGCGCCTATACCATTGACGGAAACCATATGACTAACCGGATTCTGGGCAAGGCGAAAGATGACCAATGAGATTTCGCCACGAATTTGTGGAACACATACCGGAACACCTAGATGAGGGTGTTTTGTATGTGTCAATTCATTATGGCACGGTGGTTCATCGGTGTGCGTGCGGATGTGGGGAGGAGGTGGTGACACCCCTTGGTCCGGGCGAATGGAGGCTTACTTACGACGGAAGGGCGGTCTCCTTGGACCCATCTATCGGGAATTGGAGCTTCCCCTGCAAATCGCATTACTGGGTTGATGAAGGAAATGTCCGATGGGCACGCGGTTTCTCAGAAACTGAAATCGCGCTGGGGCGTAAAAAGGCCAGGTCCCGACGTGATCGCTATTATCAAGTAGAGAAACCCGCAATTGTTGGAAATGTGTCTTCTGGGGATATTAAGCACGATCCAAGGAAATCGATCTGGGAGAGAATTCGTGCGCAGTGTCGCGCATGGTTACGTGACAGAAACTAGATCATTGGAAAGTTACGGGATGCATACATGGCTAATGTTCTTGGTAGGGTGCTGTAGCTGAGACGATGGACGCACCAGTATCTTCTCTTCAGGAGAGTATCGCTGAAGCTCGGAGAATTCTAACTGAGCATAACGATTACCTCCGCGGGAATGAGGCAGCGACAAGGGCACTTGTCATTGATGAAGTGTTGGGTGCTTTGGATTGGAACATCAAAGACCCGAGTCGGGTCCTGCTGGAGCACCGTGCAAATGGTAACAAGGTGGATTACGTTCTTTTATCAACGGACGATGAATTCCTAGCTATTGTAGAAGCCAAAGCTGCAGATTCGGGACCGAAGGAGGCGGACCGGAGGCAAGCATCTGGATATGCAACGGAAATCGGCGCCCGCTATGCAATACTAACTAATGGAAGTAGATGGGAGGCATGGGAGATTGTTCAGAAGAAACCTCGAAAGGATAGTATCATCGTTGAGACTCATCTAACGACAGGGGATATCGCGAATATCGCCTCAAAATTGATGTTTCTACATCGACAAGAGCTTGGTAGGGTGCATAGACATAGCGACGAACTCGGATAACGATAGACCCCTCAGAATTTTCCACAATTTTCCCGCAACCCGGGTAGGGTATAGGGCTGTATCGCGTCCTGCTTCGTTAGTGATCCTTGCTGGCAAGCATACTGTGCATGTGAGCACAAACGTAATTTAGGTGCGTCGTGGCAGTTAGTTATATCGGGCTGTAGTAAATTAGGAATTACAGCAAGGGTACTGTCCCTGTACCGGGATTCGCAAACCGAAATCCTGCCACAGGTAGACACAGAATTACCAGGTAGTGTCAGGTTTTTCGACCGATGTGGGGATTTGGTTTTGTTGTGGCTGTGCCGATAAAATCAGATCTCCTTCTGGATTATGTTAGTTGCTCATGAGGTCTGCCTGATCCCGGATTTAGCCAAGCGTCTCTACTCGAGAATGCTTTATTCCACTTCTGTGCTATCTTACCCGACATGGAAGCCACTGACACCGCATTCATCCGGGCACTGCCCAAGATCGAGCTGCACTGTCACATCGAGGGAACGCTGGAGCCGGAACTGGTGTTTGACCTGGCGGAACGAAACGGAATCGGGCTTTCGTACCCGTCGGTGGAGTCGCTCCGGGAGGCGTACTCGTTCACGCGCCTACAGGATTTTCTCGACATCTACTACGAGGGCATGAATGTCCTTCGCACGGAACAGGATTTCTTCGATCTGACCTGGGCGTACCTGGTTCGCGGTAACGCGCAGAACCTGCGCCATACGGAAATATTCTTCGACCCCCAGGGACACGTGGACCGGGGGATACCGTTTGAAACCGCCGTCCTAGGCATCACCTCGGCGCTGGACCGCGCCGAGCGGGAATTCGGCATCAGTTCGGAACTGATCATGTGCTTCCTCCGCCACCTGGACGAACAGGAGGCATTCCGGACCCTGGATCAGGCTGAACCGTTCCGTGACCGGATCATCGCGGTGGGCCTGGACTCGAGCGAACGGGGCAACCCCCCGGAGAAATTCGAACGGGTATTTAAGGAGGCTGCCAGGCGGGGTTACCGGCGGGTTGCACATGCCGGCGAGGAAGGACCGCCGGAATATGTCTACGGCGCCCTGGACAGCCTGGGCGTGGAACGCGTCGATCACGGCAACAGCTGTCTCGAAGCCCCGGAGCTTGTCCGCCGCCTGGTCCGCGAACAGGTGCCGCTGACTGTGTGCCCCCTGTCCAACCTGCGGCTCTGCGTGGTCGAGTCCATGGAGCGGCACCCCCTGGCGGAGATGCTGGACCATGGTCTGAAAGCCACGGTCAATTCCGATGATCCCGCCTATTTCGGCGGATACATGAACGAGAACCTGGAGGCGGTGGCGGGTGCCCTTGACCTGGGCCGGGACCAGCTGGTGCAGCTCACCCGGAACGCCGTGGACGCTGTGTTTGCGCCGCAATCGCGGCGCCAGGCCCTGAACGACGAGCTCGACAAGTTTCTGGCATCCGCCGATGGCTGACGACAGCGGACGCATACAATGCCCAAACTGCGGCCAGGAGATTGACGTCAACGACGTGCTGGCCCACCGCATCGAGAACCGGCTGCGCGGCGAACTCGAGGCAAAACACAGGGAGCAGGAGGAACAGGTCCGCACACGGATGGAGGAAGTCGGCCGCCAGCAGGCGGCGCTTAAGGAGGCGCAAGAACGCCAGGCAAAGGATACCGAGGAGGCTATTGCCCTCGGCATCAAGGAGCGGGAGGCGGAACTGGCGCAGCAGCTGAAAAGCCGGCTCGAGTCCGAACAGGAGGAAAAGATCGGGTCGCTCGAGCGGGAACTCGGCGAGAAGAACGAGAAGCTGAAGGCCTATCACCGCGCCCAGGCGGACATCGCGCGGCTGAAACGGGAAAAGGACGAACTGTCGGACGTGGTCCGGGCGGAGGCCGAGCAGAAGCTGACCCGGGAACGGGAACAGATCAAGCGGAACCTGGAGGAAAAGGCGCGGCTTGACATGGCGGAACGTGACAAGGTGATCTCCGACCTGAACCACAAGCTGCAGGATGCCCAGCGCAGGGCCGAGCAGGGCTCCACGCAATTGCAGGGAGAAGTGCAGGAGCTTGCCATCGAGGACTGGCTGCGGGAGCGGTTTCCCCTGGATACCGTCGAGGAGATCAAGAAGGGCGCGCGGGGCGCGGATTGCCTGCAGACCGTCCATACGCGCAGTCGCCAGAACTGCGGGACGATCTACTACGAGAGCAAGCGCGCAAAGGCGTTTCAGCCCGGCTGGATCGAGAAGTTCCGGCAGGATATCCGGGAGAAGGGAGCCGATGCGGGGGTCCTCGTGACCCAGGCCATGCCCACGGACATGGACGGCATGGGGATGAGAGACGGCATCTGGATCTGCAGCTTCGAGGAATTCGGCAATCTGGCCGTCGTATTGCGGGACGGGATCATTCGCCTGAGCGAGGCTGTCGCCGCCCGGGAGAACCGCGGAGACAAGATGGGCATGCTGTACGATTACCTCACCGGAAATGAATTCCGTCAGCAGGTCGAGGCCATCGTGGAGGGGTTTACCCAGATGCAGACGGACCTGGAGTCCGAGAAGCGCTCCATGCAGACGATCTGGAAGAAGCGCGAGAAGCAGATCGAGAAGGTGCTGTTGAGCACCAACCACATGTACGGCTCCATCCGCGGCATCGCGGGCAACACGATCCCGCGGGTGTCATTGCTGGAGCTCGACGACGAGGCCGCCGAATAGCGTCCGCGTATCCGGGTTCGGGGTCCCAGGTTCAGGCGACCCGGAATGCCTTGCCGCTCTGGCTTTCCCCCACCCCCGAGACCAGATGGAGGAACCCGTTGATCACCGCCGGATCGGTGACCGGCTTGAGGCGTGCGCGGTTTTCGCCCGGATAGAAACGCCGCCTGAGGTCGGAATCCACCGGCCCGATGTCCAGGGTGTTGAACCGGATATCCGGGTGCTCTTCCGCGAGGATCTGGCAGAGGTTTTCCATGGCGGCGAGCGCGCAGCCGAGCGGTCCCCAATAGGCTTTTCCCTGTCGCCCGCAGGACAGGGTGTGGAGAACGACCGACGGGTTGTCCGCGGCCTGCAGGAGCGGGACCATGGCGCGGATGAGCTGCATCGGCTGGCGGAGCACCCGCCACAGGCAGGTCTCCCAGGTCTCGACTTTCGACAGGGTTACCGGTGACAGCGGGGCGGAGGGGAGGTCCATGTGGACGATTCCGTGAAGGGCGCCCACTTCCTCCCCGAGGCTTTCGGCCAGCTGGGAAAAGTGATCCGCATCCGCCTTGTTCAGGTCCATGGCAACGAGCAGCGGTTCGGGGTAGTTTTCCGCGACCAGCGAATCATAGAGATCCGCCAGCAGACGTTCCTTGCGGGTACACAGAAGGAGCGATGCCCCGTGGGAGGCCAGAGCGGTGGTCACGGCATGTCCCAGGTCCGACTGGGCGCCGGTTACCAGCAGATTCCTCCCCCGCAGCAGTCCCGGCCCCGGGGTGAAATCCGCCGGCAGGGATTGGGGAGAAACCATGGACGGTGCTGCAAACTGGACTGGGCGGACAAGACCAAATACTATCATAGCAGGTGATCACCGTATCACGGCCATGAACAAGACCATCGTCATCTCCGATGACCATCCGCTTTTTCGCCAGACCCTGCAAGCCGCGATCAAGCCCTTGTTCAGGACCGCAGACATCCTGGAAGTTGAGACACTGACGGCAACACTGGAGGTTCTGGAACAGGGCAAGGTCGATCTGTTGCTGCTGGATTTGCGGATGAGCGACAGCAGCGGACTGGCCGGACTCATGTACATCAGGAACAGTTATCCGGATATGCCGGTGATCGTGGTGAGCGCGAGCGAGGGGGAGGAAACGGTGCGGGCCGCCATCCAGGCGGGGGCATCCGGCTACATCGTCAAGTCCGCATCCTCCGGCCAGATCAGGAGTGCCATCGAACAGGTGATCCGGGGGGAAACCGCGGTCCCGTCACCCGTGTCCACGGCAGTGTCCGAAGCGGAACGCAAGCTGCTTGCGGCCATTGAGAACCTCGCCCTGCTGACGCCCACCCAACTCAGGGTGTTGGGGAAGATGACCGAAGGCCTTCTCAACAAGCAGATTGCCTGGGAGATGGGCATTTCCGAGGCCACCGTGAAGTCCCATGTCACCGCGATATTCCGCAAGCTCAATGTCCGTACGAGGACACAGGCAGTGGTGGCGGCCAAGCAACTGGACTTCGTGCTTTCGGATTCCGCCGGCTGAGCGGGAGGGTGTCCCCGAATCTCCTCCTGGCCATAATCCCGCCGTGTGTCCGGGTTCGGCACTCGCCGGGGGATTCATGTGGAATACCGGGCATCCCCGGTTGACGAAGGGTGAAGGGTATGGAATGTTCCGGGATGCCGGGACGGACATGATCATCCGGAGGGATGCTAATCACGGTCCCGGGACGTTACGATGCAGATCACGAAAGACACCGTTGTCGAGTTTCACTTCGAGATGTACGAAGGCGACCAGCTCCTTCAGTCCACGCAAAGGGAATCGCCCGGTGTGCTGTACCTCCATGGAAGGGGGGCGATCCTGGACGCCCTGGAGCAGGAGATGGAAGGCCGGGCAAAGGGCGATACGTTCACGGTCACTCTGCCGCCCGAGCAGGCCTTTGGCCTGCGCCGCAGCGATTCGGTGGAACGGGTCCCGAGCAAGCATGTGCTGACCCCGGGACGGCACCTTCCCGGGGACGTGGTGAATATCCGTACACAGGCCGGGCCCCGCGAGGTCGTGGTGCTGAAGGTGGGGCGTTTCAACCTGGACGTGGACCTGAACCATCCCCTGGCGGGAAGGACCGTGCGTTTCGATGTCGAGATCGATGATGTCCGGATGGCCACCACGGAGGAACTGGCCCACGGGCATGCGCACGGACCGGGCGGGCATCAGCACTGAGACGGCCGGCGGGAACCTTGCCTGAAGCCCCGGAAGAATCCCGAGTGGTCCGGAATGGACCGGTGACCCCGCCGGAGCGCGGCTTTCCGGAATCCGAATTCGAGGAGCGGTTGGGCCGCTTCCAGCGGCGAATGGCACGAGGCCGGTGCGATGCCGTGATCCTGACCACGGAGGCCGAGATCCGGTATTTCAGCGGCTTCCTCACCCAGTTCTGGCAGAGCCCCACCAGGCCGTGGTTCCTGGTAGTTCCGGCTGCGGGCAAGCCGATCTCCGTGATTCCGGAGATCGGAGAGAGTGGCATGGCCGGAACGTGGATCGACGACATCCGTACCTGGCCGAGTCCCTGTCCGGAGGACGACGGCATTTCGCTGCTCGCCGCCACACTGGAATCCCTGCCGCGGCGGCACGGCAGGACCGGAATGTGCCTGGGACCGGAGAGCATGCTGCGCATGCCGGCGCATGCATTCTCGCAGTTGCAGGACCGGATCGGCGGCGAACTGGTGGATGTGGCGGGGGTGCTGCAGCGCCAGCGCATGGTCAAGTCGCCCCGGGAAATCGAGAAAATACGTTTCATCTGCCGCCTGGCCGGTGAGGCATTCGGCAATGTGCCGGACCACGCCCGTGCCGGCCAGACCGAACGGGAAATCTGCCGCGCCATGCAGCATGACCTCCTCGGGCTCGGGGCGGACAGCTGCAGTTACCTGGTGGCGGGCTCCGGACCCGGGGGATATGACAGCATCATCATGGGCCCCTCCGACCGGCGGATCGATCCCGGGGATGTCCTGATCATCGATACGGGGTCGACCTGGGACGGCTATTTCTGCGATTTCGACCGCAACTGGGCATTCGGCGCTGCGGACAGCGCGACCCGCGATGCCTACCGCGTGGTCTGGCAGGCCACCGGGGCGGGATTCGCCGCCGCCCGTCCCGGCGCCACGACCAGCGACATCTGGCATGCCATGCAGACGGTCATGGCCGCGGGCGGCAGCCTCGGGAACGAGGTGGGCCGGCTCGGCCACGGTCTCGGCATGGAACTCACCGAGCCGCCTTCCAACACCCCGGACGACGGCACCGTGCTGGAGGCCGGGATGGTGCTGACACTGGAACCCGGCATGGTGTTCGCGCCGGGCCGGGAGATGGTGCACGAGGAGAATATCGTGATCACGGCGGACGGGGCGGAATGGCTGACCCCCCGGGCCGCGGAAGAACTGCCGGTCATTGCGGGATGAGACTCGGTTTCGGAAATTCCCCCGTCCTCGCCCCTGCCGGCGCCGGTTCGTGCTGAAGGTCACCCTGATCAGCGCCGTGCTCACGGCCCTGGCCGTCTGGGTCCATTACGAGGGGCTGCGGTTCATGGGGGACCGGCTGCTGCACCTGACTCGGCGCCGGCGGATCCACCTGCTGCTGGCGGTATTCGGCGCCCTCGCGGCGCATGTCGTGGAAATCTGGCTGTACGGACTCGGGTTCTACCTGGTTCTCAGGGACGGGTCCATGGGGGCGCTGGTCGGGGCGGAGGGAACGCTCCTCGACTGCGTGTATTTCTCCATCAGCAATTTCACCAGCCTCGGCATGGGGGATCTGCAGCCCGTCGGTCCGGTGCGTTTCATCGCCGGTTTCGAAACCCTCACGGGACTTGTCCTCATCACCTGGACGGCTTCCTTCCTGTTCCTGGAAATGCAGAAGATCTGGACCCGCGGGAACGGGCGGTGACCAACCTCAGGCCGGGAGGTTCGTCAGTTCGGCAACGACCCGGTCGCCGAATTCCTCGGTGCTCACCATGGTGATGTCGGAACCGGGCTTGGAGATGTCCGGGGTGGAATAGCCGCCGGCGAAGACCTGCTGCATCGCCTGCCACAGGTTCTTTGCCTCCCGGTCCATGCCAAAACTCATCTCGAGCATCATCGCCACGGAGCCGATCATGGAATAGGGGTTGGCGATGTTCTTTCCGGCGATGTCCGGCGCAGACCCGTGGGACGGTTCGTAATAGGACTTGTCCGGTCCCAGGCAGGCGGAGGGCATCAGGCCGAGCGAACCGAGGATGCCGCCGCCCTGGTCGCTCAGGATGTCGCCGAACAGGTTTTCCATCACCATGACGTCGAATTCCGTGGGCCGCAGGCACAGGTGGGTGGCCGCGGCATCCACCAGCATGTGGTTCACCTCCACGTCCGGGAAATCCACGGAAACCTCATCGACGATGTCGGTCCACAGCATGCTGGACTTGAGCACGTTGCTCTTGTGTACGCTGTGCAACTTCCGCCGCCTTTTCCGGGCGGTCTCGAACGCCACCAGCACGATCCGGTGGATCTGGTTTTCATCGTACTCAAGGATTTCCCTGGCGTAGCGCAGCCCCTCGGTGTTCACCCCGGCTTCCTTCTCCCCGAAATACAGGCCTCCCACCAGCTCGCGGATGATCATGATATCGATTCCGTCACCGATGATCTCGGGCCTTAAGGGAGAGAAGTGGGCCAGGAACCCCGGCAGGTAGACCGGGCGGAAATTGGCGAAGGTGTCGTAGCGGCGGCGCATCATCAGGAGTCCCTTTTCCGGCGACTGGTCCGGGGGAATCTGCCTGGACTCGGCGTGGCCGAGTCCGATGGTGCCCTTCAGGATGGCGTCTGCCGCATCGCACAGTTCCTCGGTTTCCGCGGGCCAGCAGCTGCCGGTGGAAAACCAGGCCGAGGCGCCGAAGGCGGCCGGTATCAGTTCGAATCCGATTTCGGCATGCCGGGAGGACACGACCTCGAGGATCTTGACCGCCTCGGCCATGATCTCTTCGCCGATTCCGTCGCCGGCGAGCAGCGCGATTCGGTATGTGTTCATCTGTCCCGGTTCGGGAAGGGGTGCCCGGGGAGAGAGATCAGTTCCAGCGGGGCTTGCGTTTCTCGATGAACGCGTCCACTCCCTCGATGGCCTCGTCCATCATCATGTTGCAGGCGATGGTTTCGGTGGCGTCGGCGTAGGCTTCGTCCAGGGGCTGGTTCAGCTGACGGTAGACCAGTTCCTTGCCAAGGCGGACTACCCGGGGAGGATTCCGGCAGATGTTGTGCGCCAGTTCATTGACGCCGTCGTCCAGTTCACCGGATTTGCAGACCCGGTTCACCAGCCCGCACTCCAGGGCCGTTCTCGCGTCGATGAATTCCCCGGTCAGAAGCATCTCCATCGACTGTTTCAGCGGAACGTTGCGCGTGAGGGCCACGGCGGGCGTGGAACAGAAAAGGCCAAGCCGGACACCGGAGACGGCGAACGTCGCTTCCTCCGCCGCCACCGCAAGGTCGCAGCCGGCCACCAGCTGGCAGCCCGCAGCGGTGGTCATGCCATGGACCCGGGCGATGACCGGCTGGGGCAGGGCAACGATCCGCTGCATGATTTCGCTGGACCGGCCGAACAGGCGGCGCTGGTAGTCGAGGTCCTCATGGGCCCGGGCCTGCTTGAGATCATGGCCGGCGCAGAACGCCTTGCCGGTTCCCGCCAGTATGACCACGCGAACCGAGTCATCGGCGGCGACGCGATCAAACGCGGCCAGCAGGTTATCGAGCAGTTCGCCGGTCATTGCGTTGAACTGGGTCGGCCGGTTGAGCGTCAGCGTACGCACACCCTCCCGGGTGGATTCGAGAAGAACGGAATCTGTCATGGGTCTGTCACTGTCATGTTCGGGACGGATCGGGCGCAGCGCTACTGGGATGCCTGGATCATGTATTCCACCGCGGCGCTGACCTGTTCGTCCGTGAGCGACGCGTAGCCGCCCCTGGCGGGCATGACGCCCGTGGCGCCCTGGAAGCCGTTGATCGCATGGTCAAGAAGGACTTCCAGCCCCTGGGCGATTCTCGGCTCCCAGGTGGGGATGTCGCCGATCGTCGGCGAACCGGCCACACCGGTGTTGTGGCAGGCAAAACAGGCGGTGTTGTACACGCTTTCACCGTTCACGGGACCCGCGGCGGCGACTTCGGTGGTTGCGGTGGCCGCGGTCGCCGCCGCCTCGGCCCTGGCCGCCGCGGCCTCTTCCTCGGACATGATCTTCAGGCTGCCCACGGCGCCGATCCGCTTGGCGAGGGACTCGGCGCTGTTGTGGTCTGCGATTGCGAGACCGGGGGTAATCAGGACGCTCGCTGCAATCAGTGCAATAACGCGGCTTTTCATGGATATGCAGGTCAAATATCGGAGGCCGGGGATTATACCCGACAACCGGACAGCGTCGGCCATGGAATGGTGCTCTTTTGGTACTGGCACGGGTCCAGTATTTGGACTATCATTCTTTAGTCGGTATGCCGGAATCCTGTCGGCTGTCGACCTCGTGGCGGTGATTGCGGACGGTCATTTGAATAGCGTGTCGTGTGATGGTGTCTTGTGTGGTTGAACGCCGTTTGCCCCTGAATCGGCCGAAGCATTTCGCTGATATGGCCGAACTCCCACCTGACCTCCGCGAATCCAGAAAAAATCAATTCAATATTAATCACTTAGGAGGATACCGTGGATAACGAACTAAGTTCGCTTACGACGATATTTACCGAGTTTTACTACTGGGTAACCATACCGTTGATGTTTCTGATACACGTCGGGTTCTGCATGTACGAGGTTGGTGTCTCCCGGCGCAAGAATCACATGCATACCCTGATGAAGAACACCATGCTGATCCCGCTGGTGACGATCACGTTCTTCTTTTTCGGTTGGTGGATCTACTGGGGCTGGCCCAACGGGCCGGGGATAACCGGCGGCGTGGAATGGGAGGCAGGCGCCCCCAACGCGCCCTGGGCGGAAACCATGGGGCCCCACCTCGGTGACCGAATAACCGGTGTTTTCTGGGCGGCATTCCTGCTGTTCTCCTGGACTGCGGCTTCCATCGTGTCCGGTTCCGTTATCGAGCGCATCACCAACGCCGCGTTCTGGATCCTGGCGGTGGCCATCGGTTCGTTCTTCTGGATCATCGATGCGGCCTGGGGCTGGCACTACGCCGGCTGGATGGTGCAGAAGCTCGGCTACCACGATGCCTACGCGTCCGGCGTCATTCATGCCATTGCGGGAGGATTCGGCCTCGGCGTCCTGTTCGTGCTGGGTCCACGCATCGGCCGATTCCGTGCCGACGGGACGGCGCGCAACATCAATCCGCGCAACCCCTGGCTGGTGGCGATTGGACTCTTCCTGATCTATACCGGTTTCTGGGGATTCTACGTGGCCTGCAACGTGCCGATCATCGACATGGGCGCCGAGGTGGGCGACGAAGCGGCATTCTTCACCGCCACCAACATCTACCTTGGTCCCACGACCCTTAGCGGCATCACCTTCAACTTCCTGATGTCCCTGGCAGGCGGACTGCTGGCGGGCTACTGGATATCGAAGGGAGACGCGTTCTGGACCTATTCATCCGGTCTTGCCGGGATCATCACCGCCTCGGCGGGTAACGACCTGTACCATCCGATCCAGGCCACGATCATCGCTGTAATCGGCGTTATCTGCGCTTACAAGATGCATTTCTGGATGGAGCGCAAGTTCAAGATCGACGATGCTGTGGGTGCGGTGGCCGTACACGGGTACGCCGGCTTCGTGGGTCTCGTCATCTGCGGCTTCGTACTGTGGGGTTATCCGTCCTCACCCTACGAAGGCTATGCCGCCATCAATCCGCTTGGCCAGTTCGTCGGTGCGCTGATCATGTTCGGCCTTCTGGGTTTCCTGCCGGGGTGGGTCATTGCCAAGATCCTGCACGGCATGGGAATGCTGCGGATTCCGCCTGAGGTTGAAATCGTGGGCCTGGACAGCCTTGAGCACGAGGTCTTCGACGCCGAGGCGGCAGAGATGGAACAGGCCGAGGCCGACGTGGCCAAAACCCTTAACTGACTGACCGGAGGATAAAATGTCTACTGGAATTGAAGCCTGGAAAAACCTTGCCGATATCGGAGCAATCTATCCTTTTGTCGGCAGCGAAGTGATGTGGGTGATCATCGGACTGGTCCTCTGGATCGTCTGGCATGTCCTGCAGATCAGCGCTGAAAAGGAACATCACGAAAAGGCCAAGAGCCATTTCAAACAGAACTATCGCAGCTAGCGATCTGTTCGGTTCAACGAAAACCCCGGCTCCGGCCGGGGTTTTTTTCGCGGGTCCGTCCGGGGATTCCCAAGGAGCGGACTGCGCCGGTCACTCGGGGTAACCTGTTAACATGGCGCGTATGAAAAGCGTCAGTGACGACACCGGCTATCCGACCGCCGAGGAGGCGGAACGCGCCTTCTACAGGGCGTTCGCCAACCTGAACCTCGGCGAGATGGGCCGGGTCTGGGCGGCGGACGGGATCGCCTGCATCCATCCGGGCGGCCCTCTGCTCACCGGCAGGGAGGCGGTGCTGGAGAGTTGGGCCAGGATCCTCGGCGCCGGGACCACCCCGGATCTCCAATACGAGACGGTCCTCATCCAGGCATCCGGGGACCTGTCCACCCACATGGTCCGGGAGACGCTCGGATCGGCGACGGAGCGGGGGGGCGTCGTGGTGCAGGCGGTCAATGTATACCGAAGGCAATCCGGCGGCTGGCGGATGGTGCTGCACCATGCCACGCCGCCCCGGACCCGGCAGATACACGGCAAGACGGTTTCGGCGCCGCCCGGCATGATGCAATAGCGGCGATGTCCGGGCGATCACCCGTCCGGATCTCTGCACACCTGTCGAGAATCATGTCACACATGGCCGGGATCCCGGTGAACCAAGTTTGCCCACTCCGGCATGGCCGAGCCCGTCAGATCGAAATCCACCGCGACGGTAACGGTACCGGTCATACAGCTAAAACCGGCTGCTTGCATGAACCCCGCCGCAGTTTCTTGACTCGGCTTCGCTAAATCAAGCATTATCTAATATACAGTATAGTCCGGAAAATGGTGTCCGGGTCCACCGCGCTGCTGGATCAGCTGCTGTCAGCAGCAGGAATCCGGGAAACCGTGACACCTTCGCCACACGATGATCATGCCTTCAGTTATCGACCTGGATTTGCCGGACACCTCCCCGCCGGCCGCAATCAACAGGTCTTGCGCCATCCCGATTGTTGCTGCGGCCGCCCTGTTCTGCACCTGGATGATGACCCCGCTTTCGCTGGCGCAGAACATCGATCCGGAAATCATCCAGGGCGACCGTTATCTTGAGCGGGCGAACACCGAAATCCGGAATATCGATACCGCGGAACTGGAAAGGATGATTGCCGAGGTGCAGGGCCTGGTGATCATCGACGTGCGCGAAGCGGCGGAAATCGCCCGGACAGGCGGCACCATCGATGCGCCCAGGGTGCACAACGTCAGCAGGGGCTGGCTTGAGTTCCGGGTTCCTGAACGGGTGCCGGACAGGCATACGCCCATCGTCACTTTCTGCGGGCTGAACCTGCGCAGTCCGCTCGCGGCCAGGGTTCTCATGGACATGGGCTATACCAACGTCGCCAACTACGAGGACGGCTTTCCCGCCTGGGCGGAGGCGGGCCTTCCCGTAACCACGGACACCTCCCCGGACGGCATGTTGTACACCGCCCCGCTCCGGGTCACGGAGAATGTCTGGTCCGCCATTGGCGCCACCGCACCGCCCACCTACGAGAATTCCGGCCACAACAACAACCTCTCATTCATCATCACCGGCGAAGGCGTGGTGGTGGTCAATGCCGGCGACAATGCCCTGCTGGCGGAATCACTGCACGCGGAAATCAGGATGCTGACCGACCAGCCGGTGAAGTACGTGATTCTGGAAAACGGCCAGGGCCACGCCATGCTCGGCTCGAGTTACTGGCAGGCCCAGGGCGCGAAAATCGTGGTCCACGTCGACACCCTGCACGAAATCGAGGAGAACGGGCATGAAATCCTGAACCGGATGCGTCTCGGCCGGCGGGACAAGGCTTTCGGCACGGAACTGGCCCTTCCGGACATCACGTTCGAGGATGAGTGGGTCGTCGAGCTTGGCGGCGAGCGCATCGAGGCGCTCTATCTCGGCCCCGCCCACAGCCCGGGAGACATTTCCGTCTGGCTGCCCGGGCAGAAGCTGGTGATCGCCGGGGACGTAGCCTTCCACGAGCGGCTGTTGCCGGTGATGGAGGACACCGATACCGCCGGCTGGATCGAGACCTGGGATGCGTTCGTGGGCCTCGGTGCGGACACCGTGGTCCCGGGGCACGGCGGACCGACCGGATATGACGAGGTGACCAGGTATACCCGGGACTACCTGGTGTACATGCGCGAACGGATCAGGGCGCTCGTCGAGGACGGCGGCACCCTGCAGGATGCCTACCTCGTGGACCAGAGCCCCTTCAGCCACCTGGACACCTATTTCGAGCTGAAGCGGCAGAATGCCGGTACCATCTTCCGGGAAATGGAATTCGAATTCTGAGCGGAGGGCCCGCCAGGTATTCCTGGTCCGGATCCCGGCCGCCACGGCCTGGGGGTGCCGGCAGCATCGACGGATCGGCCAGCCTTTCCATCATGCCCCGGAAACCTGATCCAGGGGGAATGTTCTGCGCCGCATGCGACATCGTCTTGTATCCGTTCCGGGGCTGCGTTGATTTAGCCCGGACTCTCGGCTAGTCTCCGGGCAAATCCTCGGATCTCCTTCCGGCCGTGAATGTCCTGTTCATTACCGCCGATCAGTGGCGGGGTTCCTGCCTGTCCATGCTGGGTGATCCGGTGGTGAAGACGCCTTCCCTCGATCGGCTGGCAAGCGAGGGGGCTGTCTTCGTGCACCATTTCGCCCAGGCGGCCCCCTGTGCGCCCAGCCGCACCTCCCTGCATACCGGGATGTACCTGTTCAATCACCGCTGCGTGGCGAACGGCACACCCGTTTCCCGTAGCCTGACCAACTGGGCGCTGGAGATGAGAAGGATCGGATACGATCCTTCCCTGTTCGGATACACGGATACCGCGGCGGATCCCGGAGGGCTGGACCCGTCGGATCCCAGGCTGTCCCATTACAGCGAACCCCTGCCCGGCATCGGAACCCATACGCCGGTGCGCGATGAAGTGCCGGTGCCCTGGGTGGAATACCTGGTGCGGCAGGGATACACGATACCGCGCAAACGCTGGGATCTCTACGGCAACAGGATGGCCGGCACGACCTGGGCGGACGGGGGCGACCGGGTTCTCCCCCTGGCCATACGGAGCGAGGATCACGAAACCGCCTACCTGGTCCGCCGCTGCCGGGAATGGATCGATGCCGCCAACGGGCCCTGGGTCACCCATCTTTCCCTGCTGCGGCCCCATCCGCCGTTCGTGGCTCCGGAACCCTACAACACCCTGTACCCCCCGGCCGGGATCCGGTCCCCGCTCCGCCACGGGGAGCAGGCCCGGGAGGCGGCGGTGCATCCGTTTCTCGCTGCCATGATCCGGGACCCGCAGTACGGTGACAACGGCGATCCCAGACGCCTGGAGGATGCCTGGGCGTCCTACTACGGCCTCATGACCGAAGTGGACGAACACCTTGGCCGGTTGTTTGATTTTCTCCGGGAGCGCGGCCATTGGGACGATACCCTGGTGATTTTCACTTCGGATCATGGCGAGCAGCTGGGGGATCACTGGCTGACCGGCAAGCTCGGATTCTTCGACCAGTCCTACCATATACCACTCATCGTCCGTGACCCGAGGAATGCCGCCGATGCCAGCAGGGGGGAACGTTTCGACATGTTCACCGAGAACGTGGACATCATGCCCACCATGCTGGACTGGCTGGGCACCGGAATCCCCTCCCAGTGCGATGGCCGGTCCCTGCTGCCGATCCTGGAGACGGCGGCAACCCCCGCCGGGTGGCGCACCGCGGTACACTGGGAATTCGACTTCCGCCACAAATCCGAATGGCTGCGGGACAGCAACCCGGAAGTCAGCGTCCACCAGTGCCACCTCGGCGTGCTGCGTGACGAACGGTTCAAGTACGTCCACTTCCCCGCCCTGCCGCCGCTGCTCTTCGATCTGCAAAGAGACCCCGGCGAGATGGAGGACGTGAGCAATGAACCGGAATACCTGGGGATCCGGCTCGAGTACGCGGAGAGGCTGCTGGACCTGCGCATGCGGTTTACTTCGCGCGGCCTTTCCGAGACGCTGCTGACCCCGTCGGGTCCGCTGACAAGCGCGGCCCTGCCCTGAAAGGGACCGTCCGTCCGCCCCGGCGCAGCCGGGGTCGGGGCGGTTTGCGGTAAACACCGGCTGCGCCGTCACGGTCCGGTGCCGGGCCCGGAGATGGCGCTGCCGGCCACCGATTGCGGCACAGATGCATCAACCGATCCGGTTTACCTGAAATTGGGTAATGCACGAACCGGATCGCTTTGTTATATTGGCCGGCGGCGATCCGGAAAATCGTCACGGGAGGGCGGTGATATGAACATTCAATACAGTCCCGCAGAAACCCTGCGGGAACCCGGTCTCGGCAGCCACTGGCTCGGCCGGGAACGCTACGTGATCGGCGGCGGCGCCATGGTGGTCATTCCCATGCTGCCCGGAGACGTCGTGGAGCTGGTGGATCCCGAGGGACTGCAGCCCGCCCACGTCTTCGCTTTCGATGCGGCCGGGAAGAACCTGACGGGCAGCCTGGGACTGGCTGCCAACGCCAGCGGCGCCGCGCTCGCGTCCATGCTCCAGTCCGGCAGCGCCGGGGCAGACAGGATTCGCCGCCGCCTGGCGGAATTCGGAATCGACCTCGCGGAAGAGACCGTGGCCGCTGTGCTCGACGGAGAGACCCCGGCGGGCAACCGGCTGGAATTCACCGTGGCGGAGGAATGCATCCTGGTCCTGGGCGCCCCGGGCGAACCCATGACCGTGGATACGCAGATGCCGCCCACGGACCTCATCGCCTGGGTCAGCCGGGGACGGCCCCAGGTGCCGGTACCGCGTCCCTTGCCGGATCCGCTGGCCGACCCCCTGCAGGATTTCACGATCAGGGCGTCCACCGCGGCGAGCTACGAGATCAAGGCGGGACAGTACATCCAGGTACTGGATATCGATGGCCGGCAGTGCTCCGATTTCCAGTGCTTTGACCTCGCCAAGCTGGACCAGGGGTTGGAACGCTGCCTGGACGCCACCGTAACCCGTACCCTGATGGCGGCCGCATATCCCGGACCGGGCCTGCACTCCAAGTTCTTCGATGCGGATCTGGAGCCGTTGGTGGAAGTCATCCAGGATACCTGCGGACGCCACGACAGCTTTGGCCTGGCCTGCACGGCCAGGTACTACGACGACATGGGGTATCCGGGACATGTCAATTGTTCCGACAACTTCAATCGCGCCCTGTCGGAATATCCCGTGACACCGAGAAAGGGCTGGATGGCGATGAACCTGTTTTTCAACACGTTCTTCGATGACCAGTACCAGCTCTACTCCGACGAGCCGTGGTCGCGGCCCGGGGACTATGTCCTGATGCGCGCGCTCAGGGACCTGGTCTGCGTCTCATCCTCCTGTCCGGACGACGTCGACGCCGCCAATGGCTGGGTTCCCACCGATATCCAGGTGCGCGCCTATGATGACAGGACGCTGTTCCGGCGCGCCATCGCCTTCCGAAAAACCACCGATGCGGAACCCGTCATGACCCAGGATACCGCCTTCCACCCGGAAACCTCGAATCTCACCCGCAACTTCGTCGAGTACAACGGCTACTGGCTGGCCAACGACTACACCAACCAGGGGGCAATCGAGGAGTACTGGGCCTGCCGCCAGAATGCCGTGATGATCGACCTGTCGCCGCTGCGGAAATACGAGGTGGTCGGCCCCGATGCCGAGCAGCTGATGCAGGCCTGCGTGCCCCGTGACGTCAAGAAACTGTCAGTGGGGCAGGTGGTCTACACCGCGATGTGCAACCCGTCCGGCGGGATGATCGACGACGGCACCATCTTCCGCCTGGCCCGGGACAATTTCCGCTGGATCGGCGGCAACGACGGCTCCGGGCTGTGGCTCAGGGAGCAGGCCGAGGAACGGGGGCTCAAGGTGTGGGTCAAGAACAGCACAAGCCAGCTCGCCAACCTGCAGGTCCAGGGACCGAAGAGCCGCGACGTGCTGGAGAAGGTGGTCTGGACCAGGCCAGACCAGGCCAGCGTGAACGAGATGGCCTGGTTCCGTTTCTCCATTGCCAGGATGCCCGACGACAAGGGAATCCCGGTGCTGGTTTCGCGCACCGGCTATACCGGGGAACTCGGCTACGAGGTCTTTTGCCATCCAGACCAGGGCTCCGCGGTGTGGCAACTGATCGCCGGTGCCGGCGAGGAGTTCGGCATCCGGCCCATGGGGCTGGAGGCCCTGGACATCCTGCGCATCGAGGCGGGCCTGATCTTCGCCGACCACGAATTCTGCGACCAGACGGATCCCTTCGAGGCGGGCATCGGGTTCACGGTGCCGCTCAAGTCCAAGACCGACGACTTCATCGGCCGGGAGGCCCTGGAGAAGCGCAAGGCCAGCCCCCAGCGCCGGCTGGTGGGCCTGGAGCTGTCTGGCCGGGAGCCGGCGGCCCACGGCGACGGCGTGTTCCAGGGGCGCTACCAGGTCGGGCAGATCACCAGTGCCACCATCTCACCCATCCTCGGCAAGAACATCGCGCTTTGCCGGATGAATGTCGAGTACGCCGGGGAGGGTACGGAAATCGAGGTGGGCAAACTGGACGGCCACCAGAAGCGCATTCCCGCCAGGGTCGTCCCCTTCCCGCATTTTGATCCCGCAAAGGAGCGTGTGAAGGGTCACTACTAGGTTGTCCGCGGCCCTCCCGGACCATGCCGGCCAGGTTACCGGCAAGAACGCCATGGCTGTGTCCTGCGCCTGCATGAACCCATGCCCCTGAGTGCCCTGGCAGCCGGGTTCATTGCCATACTGGTCGGGTACGGGGGCTCCGCGGCCATCGTGTTCCAGGCGGCCTCTGTCGCCGGCGCCGACGCCGGGCTGATCGGTTCCTGGATGGGGGCCCTCGGCATCGGCATGGGGGTCACGACCATCGCGCTGTCCCTGAAATACCGGGCGCCGGTCGTCACGGCCTGGTCAACCCCCGGCGCCGCGATGCTGGTGGTTGCCCTGGTGGGGGTGGACCTGTCCGCGGCCGTCGGGGCGTTCCTGTTTTCCGGGGCCCTGGTCACGCTGGCGGGCTATTCCGGATGGTTCGAACGGATCATGGACAGGGTCCCCCTGCAACTGGCATCCGCCATGCTCGCCGGGGTGCTGGCGCGCTTCGGCATGGACGTCTTCGTGGTCATGCAGTCGGACCTGGCGCTGGTATTGCCGATGTTCGCAGCATACCTGCTGGTGAAGCGCATGTCGCCGCGGTACGTGGTGATCCTGGTGCTGTTTCTCGGGATGGGATTGTCCGCGCTCTACGGCCTGTTCCGGTTCGATTCCCTGACATTTTCCCTGGCAAGGCCGGTGTTCACGCCGCCGTCGCTGGACCTGGCGGTGATCCTCGGTGTCGGGGTGCCGCTCTTCCTGGTCACCATGGCTTCCCAGAATATCCCGGGAGTGGCCGTGCTGCGCACGTACGGATATGACCGCGTCCCGGTCTCTCCCGTTGTCGGGAGCACCGGCCTGGTGACCCTGCTGATGGCGCCGTTCGGCGGGTTCGCCTACAACCTCGCCGCGATTACCGCCGCGATCTGCGCTGGCCCCGATGCGCACCCGGACCGGGAAAGACGGTATCTCGCGGGGGTGGCGGCGGGAATCTTCTACCTGGCGGCGGGTGTCCTCGGGGGCACCGTGGCCGCGCTGTTCATCGCCTTTCCGGATGCCCTGGTGATCGCCATTGCCGGGATCGCGCTTCTCGGCACCATCACCAGCAGCCTGCAGCAGGCCATGGACGACAGGGCCTGGCGGGAGCCGGCCCTGATCACCTTCCTGGTCACCCTGTCCGGAGTCGACCTGTACGGCGTGGGTTCCGCGTTCTGGGGTCTGGTGGCGGGGGCGCTGGCCATGTGGCTGCTGGGGCGCAGATGAAGCCTGCCGCGGTTTTCCGCTCGGCGCCGGCGGCATGCCGGCGCGGCATCCGGGTCAGATACCCAGGTATGCCTTCTTCACATGTTCGTTGTCGGCGAGCAGGTCGGCCCGGTCTTCCAGGGCGATCAGCCCGGTTTCCAGCACATAGCCGCGATCCGCGAGCTGCAGGGCGAGGTCCGCGTTCTGTTCGACCAGGATGATCGTCACGCCCTGGGCGTTGATCTCCCTGAGGATGGTGCCAATCTCCTGCACGATGATCGGTGCAAGCCCAAGGGAGGGTTCGTCCAGCAGCAGTACACGGGGGCGCGACATCAGGGCCCGGCCGATGGAGAGCATCTGCTGCTCGCCGCCGCTCAACGTCCGGCCGTGCTGGTGGCGGCGTTCCCCGAGGCGGGGGAACTTCTCGAAGATCCCGTGGAGGTCCTGTTCGATGCGGTCGCGGTCATCGTAGATGAACGCCCCCAGTCTCAGGTTCTCCTCGACACTCAAGTCCTTGAATATCCTTCTGCCCTCGGGCACGTGGGCGATGCCCATGCGCAGAATCCTGTCGGCCACGACGCCGTCGATGCGCTCGTCATTGAGCAGTATTTCGCCGCTGTCCGGATTCACCAGCCCGGAGATGGCCCGCAGGGTCGTGCTCTTGCCGGCGCCGTTCGAGCCGATCAGGGTGACGAAGGCCGCATCGGGAACCTCCAGGCTGATGCCCTTGAGGGCGGCGACGTTGTGGTAGTTGACCTGCAGGTTCCGGATGGAGAGCTTCACTTGTGATCCCCCCCGAGGTAGGCCCTGATCACCTCCGGATTGCTGCGCACCTCCTCCGGCGAGCCCTGCGCCAGCAGGGTGCCGAAATTGAGTACCGTGAGCCGCTCGCAGAGCCCCATGACCGCTTTCATGTCGTGTTCCACCAGGACGACGGTGACACCGGATTCCCTCACCTTGCGGGTCAGTTCCATCATGTTGCCGGTCTCTTCGGGGTTCATCCCGGCGAACGGCTCGTCCATCAGCAGCAGTCTCGGCCGGGACACCAGGGCGATGGCCATTGCAAGGGCGCGCTGGGATCCCAGCGGCAGTTCCGAGGCCAGCTGTTCTGCGCGCGCGGTCAGGCCCATGAATTCCATGACTTCCCTGGCCGCCTGGCCGGCGTCCCGCTGTTTCACCCTGTCCAGGCCCAGGATCGCGGAAAAGATATCCGTGCGTGACCGGTTGTGGGTGCCGATGAGGATGTTCTCGTAGACCGTCATTTCCTGGAACAGCGTCGTTTCCTGGAACGTCCGCACAACCCCCTCGGCGGCGATCCGGGAAGGCTTGATGCCGGTGATCCGGTGCCCGTCAAACAGGATATCCCCGCTGGTGGGCGTATTGAAGCCGGCGATGATCTTGAACATCGTGCTCTTGCCGGCGCCGTTGGGACCGATCAGGCCGTGAATCTCCCCCTGATCGACGTGGAAGCTGACCCCGTTCAGGGCAACCAGGCCGCCGAACCGCATGATCAGGTTCTGGACTTCCAGGATGGCCATCAGCCGCCGCCCCTGCTTCTGCCAAATCTTGCCCTGATCTTCTCCGGCAGGCTTTCAAATCCATTCGGCAGGAACAGGATGCCGAAAACCAGGATCGCGCCGTACAACGCGGGACGGAGCACGTCCAACCCGCGGAACATCTCGTCCAGGACGGACAGCACCACCGCGCCGACAATGGGTCCGTAGAATGTCCGGTAGCCGCCCACGATCACCCAGATCAGGATGAATACCATGAAGCCGATATCGAACTGCTTAGGTGTGACGGTGCCGATGTAGTGCACCTTCAGGGCGCCCGCCACGCCGACGAAAACGGACCCGGTGATGAATGCCAGGGAACGGTAGTTCCAGGTGTTGACGCCGACGGATTCCGCCAGCGGGGCTTTCCAGTGCACCGCGTGCAGGGTCAGCCCGATCCGGGATTTCTCGATGCGGTACAGCAGGAACAGGCAGATCGTGACGATGACCAGCACCATGTAGAAATACGGGATCGGCTCGAGAAAATCGATGTCCAGCAGCTCCGGCGGCGGGATGGCGCTGACCCCGCTGGTGCCCCCGAAGGGCTTGATGAAGTGAATCCAGGACAGCCTGATGGCCTCGCCCGCCGCAAAGGAGCCGATCAGGAAGTAGAACTGGGTCATCCGGAACAGCGGAAAGCAGAGCAGGGCCGCCATGATCCCGGCCACGACACCCGCCAGCGGCATGCTGAGCCAGAAGGAGACATCGAAATGCTTGGACAGGATTGCGCTGGTATAGGCGCCGATGCCCATCATCACCGCGTGGATCAGGGACCATTCGCCGGTGAGCGTGACCAGCCGGTAACTGGCAACCACCAGGATGTTGATGACCAGGAACAGGAGAAAATCCTGGTGGTGGTACTTGAGAAAGTGCGGCAGCACCACGAGGGCGGCGAGGACCGCCGCGATGATGGCGAAATGCCTGATTCCGGAAGCGTTCATGTCACCCGATCAGTCGCTCACCCGGTGGCCCATGATGCCCGTCGGTCGAACGATCAGGATGATCACCATGATCATCAGGCCCGCGATGGTGGCCACCGTGCTGTTGAAGTAGGTGGTCACGAACGTGTGGAAAATGGCATACAGGAACGCTGCGATCACCGCCCCTGAAAGGCTGCCGACACCGCCGACAATGGTGACGATGAAGGCGGTGATGATGACATTGTGGCCCATGTGGGGGTTGATGTTGGTCAGCGGCGCCATGAGCGCGCCGGCCAGGCCGGCCATGGCCGCCCCGACGCAGATGGCGATCATTGAAATCCGGTTGCTGTTGATCCCCTGCAGTGCGGCGGCTTCACGGTCCTGGGAGACCGCGCGCAGGGCCCATCCCAGCCTGGTGCGCGCCAGGAAGTACCAGAGTATTCCCAGGGTCGCCAGGGCCACCCCGATGGCGAACAATCGCTGGTAGGGGATGCGCAGGAATTCGAACAGGACCAGTGTTCCCTCGTAGGGAGGCGGCACCTGCTTGGACGGGCCTTCCCCGCCCACGAGAGTGGCAATGACCTGCAGTATGAACAGCACGCCGATCGAACAGATCAGCCCCCCGAAGGGATTGTCCCGCATGGGCCGGAACATGAACTGTTCCATGATCATCCCGATCGCGGTCACCAGCATGATGGCAATCAGAACGGTGACCAGGAACGGCATGCCGTTCTGAGCATGAAGCAGCCAGACGGTATAGGCGCCCGCCATCACCAGTTCGCCATGGGCGAAATTGACCACCCCCATGACCCCGAAGATCAGCACCAGGCCCACGGCCGCCAGGGCGTAGAACCCGCTCTGGATGAAGCCGTTGACGACAGACTGGATCAGTAATTCCATGCTCGGGCCGCCTATCTCGCTACAGTAAAGTCAAAAAAAGGGGAGAACACCGGGTTCTCCCCTGTTTCCGTCATGGGGAATCAGACGGTTCGCAGTCCCATTTCCTTCATGTGCTTCACCAGCACCTCCTTGTTGTCCGCGAGCCATCCGGCCACGTTGCCGTACTCCTGGATGCGGGCCTTGCCGTTTTCGATCACGACCACAGGCCAGCGGCCCACGAGGGCATTGTCAAGCCCCCAGAGCTGGCTGCCCCACCAGTCGCCGCCGCCGAACACGAATTCCTGCTTGTTGCCCTTCATGGAAGCCAGGACCTCCGTGGACTCCACGCTGCCCGCGGCCTTGGCGTTCTCGATCCAGTTCAGCAGAATGGCGGGGTATTCCCAGGCCACCGCGGACCAGTCGTTGGGGTGGTCCTTGCGGAAGGCGGCATCAAAGCCACCCGGATCCGGGAACGTGATGCCGGGTTCCGTGAGTTTCGGATCGTCGAAATCCGGGAACTGGTAGATGGTGCCGTTGACGAACTCCTCGCTGGTCTTGGCGATGATTTCCTCGTAGTAGTCCAGGGTGCAGGAAATGATCTTACCCTTGTAGCCCTGGTGGTAGAGCTGTTCCATGATGGGCGTGACATAGAAGCTCGTCGCCATGCAGACCACGTCCGGGTTCTTCGCCAGCAGGGAACTGATGATGGGCGCGAAGTCCGTGACGTCGAAACCGTGCAGGTTGGTGTCCACCACATCGATGCCGGCAACCTCGAAGGCCGCCTTGTAGAGGGCAGCGGACTGGAGGCCGTACTCGATGTCGTTGTTGGTCACGATGGCCGCGGTCTTGACCTCCGGGAACTCCCTGGCCATCCAGACGACGCCGGTGAGGTTGTACAGGGGATGGGATTCGCAGGTGGCGACGAGGTACTCCGAGTCCGGCGTGATATCGCTCGGCAGCAACGTGGTGGTGAGCACCTTCTTGCGCGTCCCCCAGGGCAGCACCGCTGCCACGGTGGAGCCTCCCAGCATCATCACCATCTTGGCGTCGTCCTCGAGCACCAGCTTCTTGAATCCCTGGATGGCCTTCTCCGTGTCATAGGCATGGTCGTAGGAGGCCACGTTGATGTCGTAAGTCTCCCCGCCGATGGTGACGCCGCCGGCGGCATTGATGTTGTTGGCGATGATTTCACAACCGTAAAACCCCGGCAGCCCCCAGGGAGCGTAGTCGCCGGTCATGGGAATGTTCATGCCGACGGTGAGTGTCTTGTTGGCGGAAAACGCCACGGAGGGCAGCAGGCTCGCAGTGGTCACGGTGGCTGCACCGGCCGCAGCCTGCTTGAGAAACCTCCGTCGTTCGGATCGTGGTATTCTGGAAACCGTCATTGGATTTACCTCATTGGTGTATCGGGTTATAGGCCATGGCCGGCGGCAAGCGCCGGCGTTTCTGTTCAGATTTATACGAATAATATCTGCATTCCCGGAAAAATTCGAATTTTCCAGTCTCGCTCATGGTGTTACGCCCGGTGTGGGCGGGCAATAGAGCATAGGATATACCTAAAAAGTCGTATTCGCCGGTAGAGGGCCCGGATTGCCGCCCGGCGAGCCCCGGCGGGCGGCTTCGGAGTCGCCCGGATTCCCGGAAACCGGACTGCCGGATTCCGGCCTTGGGGTGCGGTCCACGGGGTGTTTCCCCGGGGTCCGTCCGGTTCCTAACCGTCCACGGCGGATACCCGCCAGCCGTTGCCGCCGGTCTCGTGGACCCGGCGCATGCATTCTTCGGTATATGCCATCAGTGCGTCCGTTTTCTCCCGGGATTCGCACCATACGGCGCCAATGCTCAGCGTGAGCAGTATCTGCAGCTCATCGATTTCCACGGGATCGAAAAACTGCTCCTGCAGGCCTTTTGCGAACCGCGCCATGAATTCCCGATCCGGCGCGGTGTCCAGAAGAAGCAATATCTGGCCGGTGACGTCGATGTGCAGGCTGTCAGCCGGCGTGCACAGGGAGAGCGTGCGGTTCACCAGCGCCTCGAGCATGCGCGCATGGACGCCGTCGGCGGCCTCCGTCAGATGGATGCCTAGGTTGTCGAAGTAGATGCACACCAGGCCGAATCCGGGTTGGGAAGCCCCGTTCCGAAGATCCCGTTCGAGACGCTGCAGGCGGTGTCGCACCCGGTCCGACAACATCGGCCTGGTCAGGCTGACGCCATCGTCCAGATACAGGTCCGCTGCCCGGAGCGGCCGGAATCGCTGGCGGTACCGGGTGATGTCCGTGATGAATCCCTCCAGGCCCAGCAGGTCGTTGCTGGCGGAATAGATGCCCTTTCCCCGTTCCCAGACATGGCGGATATCGCCGCCTTCGGCCTCGATACGGTAGTCGAGGTCGTAGCCGCGCTGTTCATGAATCGCCATCTGCACCGCGTTCCACACCTTTTCCCGGTCATCGGGAACGATCAGGCTGCCGTAGGACAGGCGCCTGTTGTTGATGATCTCCCCCGGGCGGTAGCCGGTGAGTGCGACGCTGCCGCGGCTGACATACTCCATCGTCCAGTCGGGGTCATTGCGGCAGCGGAACACCATACCCGGCAGATCGTCAAGAATGCCGCTCAGGGTCCGGTGCTGGGCCAGGAGCGACGCTTCCCGTCCCACCTGGTCGGTAATGTCCGTCACCAGCCCGATGTAGCCGCCGCTGCCGTCGGCGAGCGCGGTTTCATGCAGGTTCAGCTGGATCCAGCCGGAACGGCCTTCGCGGCTGAGATAGCGCAGGGTATTGTTCACCGGGCCGAGGGGCAGCGGACCCGAGAAATGCTCCCGCAGAAGGCTGTGGTCCTCCGGGAGGATGAAGTCGAGAAGGTCCTGGCCGGCGCTTTCGGCCGCGTCGCAGCCGGTCAGGTCAAACCAGTTGTCGCTGACGAACAGGATCCTGCCCTCCTGGCTGCATTGCAGCACCACCGCCGGCAGCGAGTGCAGCAGCCGGCTCTCTTCGCTGGATTCCGGGCCCGCTGCGGACTCCTCGGTCTTCGAGAGATTCAAAGGAGCGATGCGCACCATGGTCTTGTTTCCTGGTTCCGTCGGGTTGCCGGGGTCAGCGGCCTTCGGCAAAGCCGTTGTTGATGGCCCAGATGGCCGCCTCAAGGCGTGAGCGGACTTTCAGCTTGCGCAGGATGTTCTTGATGTGCACCTTGACTGTGCCGTCGGAAATGTTGAGACGACGGGCGATACGCTTGTTGTTCAGGCCCTCGGCCAGCAGCACCAGGGTTTCCGTTTCCCGTTCCGTGAGGTTCGCATCTTCCGGCAGCAGGGGGTGCTCCCCGCTCTTCAGAAGGTTCGCCAGCAGGTTGGCGACGTTGTCGTCCATCACGATCTGCCCCTGGGACACCTGCGTGAGCTTTGCCAGCATGTCTTCCGGCTCCATGTCTTTCAGCAGGTATCCGTCCGCACCGAGCTGGATGGCCTTGGCAATGTCCTCGCCCTGGTCGGAAACCGTCAGCATGACGACCATGATGTCCCCCCGTTCCTGCTTGATCCGGCGCAGGACCTCGATGCCGGAAACCGGCTTCATGTTGAGGTCAAGAAGGACCAGGTCCGGATCCAGCTGGCGGGTCTGCGCGATGCTGGAGGCGCCGTCGTCCGCTTCGCCGACCACCTCGAACCGCGCGTCCATCTCGAGCAGCTGGCGGGCGCCCTTGCGGAACAGGGGGTGGTCGTCAATGATCAGTACGCGCATGTCAGTGCACCATGGCACGGGGTGTGAACTTGATCTCGATCTGGGTGCCGCCCTCATCCGGTGCGGCAATCCGCATTGCGCCGTCCAGCCGGCGGGCCCGCTCCTGCATGATCACGAGCCCGTGGTTGCGCAATTTCCGGTGTCCGGCATGCATGCCGATACCGTTGTCCCGGATGTTGAGCCGATGGACATTGCCATGGTGGGTGAGGGAGATGCGCGCATGGTCTGCCTGGGAATGCCTGACGATGTTATACAGGGCTTCGCGAATGATCTGCAACACCTGCATTTCCTCCTCCACGCTGAGCACGTCGTCGCGCCACGCATTGTCGAGCTCGAAGCCGATGTTGCTGCGCGTGGTGAATTCATCCACGGAGTCGCGCACCGCGTGGCGGAAGGATTTGCCATGCATCGTCAGCCGGAACGTGGTCATCAGCTCCCGCAGTTGCCTGTAGGCGTCCCTGAGGGTTTCCCTGAGGTCCCCCAGGATATCCTCCGGGGGGGCGCCCACGGGATCGGGTTCCGACGAATTCTGCAGCGACTGGTCGAGTCTGCTCGCCTGGATCTTGAGGTAGGTCAGCGACTGGGCGAGGGAATCGTGCAGTTCCCTGGAGATCGCCGCCCGCTCCTCGTAGAGGTCATGGCGGCGCTGCTGCTGCGCCAGCTGTACGCTGATCATGATTCTTGCGATGAGCGGCACCATCCTGGTGAACCGCTCCAGCTCGGGGCCAGGAATGGATTTCGCCGTGGGCCACGTGATCCTGAGCGCCGCCACCAGCAGGCGCTCATGGCGCAGGGGAAACAGGAGCGCCCGGGGAGATTCCGCGGCCGCCTCGTAACCGGTCGTCAGTCTCGCCAGCGCTTTCCAGTGACGGGTATCCAGGGGGCCGAGACGCTTGTCCGCGGCGCCGCCTGCCGCCACCAGCACGGGCTCCGCGCCGCTCACGCCAGACAGGTACATTTCACAGGTGTCGGCTCCAAGGATGGCCCTGCAGGTATCGCAGAGCCGTGTCAGGGGCGCGCGGATGGAGCCGCTGTGCACCAGTTCCAACAGGCAATCCTGGGTTGCCGACTCGAACCGCTCATCGACGTCGCGGGCAGCATGTTCCACGGAAGCCATACGCTTTCTACCCCTTACTAGGTACCCTCATCTGGAGTTTTTCGGCCTTGTCAAAAAAGGTATATTCCGGTCATCAACGACCAATTATCCACAATATACAACATCACCTGGAGTAGACAATGACACGCGTTGCCATCATCGGTGCCGGCCCTTCCGGCACGGCCCAGCTCAGAGCATTTGCTTCCGCCGCCGCCAAGGGAGCCGAGATTCCCGAGATTGTTTGCTACGAGAAGCAGGATGACTGGGGCGGACTGTGGAACTATACCTGGCGGACGGGCCTGGACGAGCATGGTGAGCCGGTGCACTGCAGCATGTACCGCTATCTCTGGTCCAACGGACCCAAGGAGTGCCTGGAATTTGCCGATTACACGTTCGAGGAGCATTTCGGCAAGCTCATCGCGTCCTATCCGCCGCGCGCCGTGCTGGCGGACTATATCAAGGGGCGGGTCGAGAAGTCCGGCGTACGGAAGTTCTGCAAGTTCAACCATGCGGCCCACAACGTGACCTATTCCGACGAGACCGGCATGTTCAGCGTGACGGTGCGCGACCTGAACAACGGCGAGTGGATGACCGAGGAGTTCGATTACGTGGTCGTGGCCTCCGGCCATTTCTCCATCCCGAACGTACCCCAGTTCGACGGCATGGAAACCTTCAACGGCCGGGTGCTGCATGCGCACGACTTCCGTGATGCCCGGGAATTCATCGACCAGGACATACTGATCATCGGCACCAGCTATTCGGCGGAGGACATCGCATCCCAGTGCCACAAGTACGGATGCAAGTCCGTCACCATCAGCCACCGAACCTCCCCGACCCATTTTCACTGGCCGGACAGCTTCAGCGAAGTGCCCCTGCTGACCAATGTCAACCGCAAGACGGTGAGCTTCAAGGACGGCACCTCCAAGGAGGTGGACGCCATCATCCTGTGCACCGGCTACCTGCACCATTTCCCTTTCATGGATAACAGCCTGCGCCTCGAGACCGAGAACAGGCTCTGGCCGCTGAACCTCTACCAGGGCGTGGTCTGGGAGGACAACCCGAAAGTGTTCTACATCGGCATGCAGGACCAGTTCTACACCTTCAACATGTTCGACGCCCAAGCCTGGTATGCAAGGGACGTCATCATGGGCCGCATCCAGCTGCCTTCAAAGGAGGAAATGCAGAAGGATAGCGCCGCATGGCGGGCCCGGGAGGAAACGCTCGAGGACGATGAGCAGATGATCTGGTTCCAGGGAGACTACACCCAGGCACTCATCGACCAGACGGACTATCCGAGCTTCGACATCGAAGGGGTCAACAAGACCTTCATGGAGTGGGAGCACCACAAGCACGAGGACATCATGGGGTTCCGGAACAACGCCTACAGGTCCCTGATCACCGGCAACCAGTCACCGGTTCACCACACCCCATGGATGGACGCCATGGATGATTCCATGGAAAGCTATCTGCAGGATTCCTGACCCCGGAAGCTGTTGTCCCACTCCGGATCCCCGGAGTGGGATATCTGGAACCGTCAATCGCCTGTCTGGACCAGTTCCACGGTCAGGCGTGTGCCGGTCGCCTCGGCATATCGGCGCATGGGCATCATTGACTCAAGATTGCCGGGACCTGTACAAGGAACCCCATCATGACGGGAAATATCCGCCACCCCGGCCCCACTGTACGATGAGAAGCCGGCACTTTCTGGTTGTCTTGATGTCATATCGTTGACGCGTCTTTGTTTCTTGCCCCATGAAGCTAATCCTGCAGGTCGGAATACTTTCCTTGGCAATGACGGCCTCGTTCGCGCATTCACCCGTCGACGGGACCACACCGGAAGATGGTGCCGTGCTCAGTGAGACACCATCCCATATCGTTCTGAGCTTTGAAAGGCAAGTACGGCTGACCCGTGTAAGGGTTGCTCACGCCGGCAGTTCCATGGTCGATCTGGACCTGGAGGACCAGAAATCCTTCGCTTCCCGGTTCGAGTTGCCGCTGAAAGACATGGGAAGTGGAATCTACCGGATTGAATGGCGCGGTCTTGCCCGTGACGGGCATGTCATGCGCGACAAGTTCACGTTTCAGATTGAATGAACTTCCCTGATGCATGGGAACTCGCTTCGATCGTTGCGCGGTTCCTGCTCTATCTTGGAACACTCAGTTCGGTAGGTCTTGTTCTGGTCCGCATAGTTTTTCGCCGCAAGACCGGTCACTTGCACGGCTCGATCATCCGGCAGGTGACAGGACTTGCCTTGCTCGCACTCCTGGCTTCCTGTGCCGGATTCGCCCTGAATGCGGTCGCCCTGACAGGCGAGGCTGCCGGCATGGTCGACCCCGACATCCTGGGCCTGCTCTGGCAAACACCCGTCGGCACGGCGCTCATTCTGCAGGTCGCAGGCCTGTCCCTGGTCATCGGCGGGTTGTACGTTCCTGGTATCGGCCTGTTTGTGTCAGCCGGAGGCGGCGGACTGGCATTGTGGTCCTTTGGCCAGATCGGGCACATCCTGGAAGCAGAGCCTTTCTGGCTTGTGTTCCTGCTCATGATACATCTTACAGTCGCGGCATTCTGGATCGGCATCCTCTCACCGCTCCGTGCGATTGCCGGAGATTTTCGCAGCCTGCCGCAGGCGGCCGAATTGGGACACCATTTCGGGCGTATCGCAATCTATGCGGTTCCGCTGCTCATTGTTGCCGGGATTGTCATGGCATGGAATTTGCTCGGCAGCTTCTCTGCCCTGGTGTCGACAGGCTACGGCCTTACGTTGCTCTCCAAGGTCAGTGCAGTTGGAGTTCTGCTGGGAGCTGCGGGGATCAACAAGCTGCGTTTCGTTCCAGGGATGAGGAAGGGCAATCGGATTGCGGCGATGCGGCTGCGAAGATCCATTTCAGTCGAATGGGCCGCGTTCTGTTTCATCCTCGCGGCGACCGCAGTGCTGACAACCATTCCGGACGACCTGTAGAATCGGGTGTCATGAAACGAATTCTGTTTGTCGCGGCGTTTCTGTCTTCTGGTGCCGTACTTGCCGGCCATGAATTGGAGAACCGCAACCTTGGGAACGGACTGATCCTCTATCAGGAACACTGTGCCTCTTGTCACGGTGTCGCGCTGGAAGGGGAGCCAAACTGGCAGCAGGCCGGCAAGGGTGGGCTCATGCCAGCGCCGCCGCACGATGCTACCGGCCATACCTGGCACCACGACAACATACTGTTGTTCCTCTATACCAAGTATGGCGGCGAGGCACTGATGGAGGCACGCGGAATGTCCGGGTTCAAGAGCGGCATGCCCGGATTCGGAGATGTTGTGAGAGATGACGGCATCTGGGACATCCTCGCCTATATCCGGTCTACCTGGCCGGAAAAAATAAAGACAATCCAGGCTTCCAGGAACCGTCCTCACGACCAATGACAGGGCTTCCCTGGAACTTGCGGCTTGTTGGACACGCAACAAGGGGTACGGGAACCGTGGTTATCCTGCTGTCACGATACACGTTGTCACCGGAATTCGATGAGACATCTGCCGCAGCTTCTTCCATCGGGTGACCGGGAAATACCGGCGGCCGGTCGTGGCATCCGGGGCCGTCCCTGCCGCCAAGGCCCTGTCCCCGGTACGCTTCCGGGCGTCCTTTCTCGTTCGTCACGATGAACGTCACCGGCGGGGCACAGCCACCTGAAATCGTCACGGTCATCGATCTGGCGGACAACGTTGTCGACGCGCTGCCGAGGTCCGTGGTCAAGGGCAGGGGATACACCTACCGGGTGACCTACATCCTGGTGTTCAACCAGGCTGGCGAGATCCTGGTACAGGCGCGTTCCGACACCAAGGACTGGTCCCCCGGCCTCTATGACCTGGCAGCCGGCGGCATCATCCAGCCGGGCGAAAGCTATGAGTTGTCGGCCCGTAGGGAACTCGAGGAGGAACTCGGCATCAGCCCCCCGCTCACCGGCCATTTCGACCTGTTCTATGATGACCTGAAGTCCCCGGTCAGGAACCGGAACTGGGGGCGGGTCTACTCCTGCGTGCACGAAGGGCCGTTCCGCCTGCAGCCGGAAGAGGTGGTGTCGGCTGAATTCATGTCCGTGGACAGTGCGCTCGCGCTGGACCCTGACCGGGTCACGCCGGACACGCGCCAGGTGTTGATCGCCTACCGGATGTGATCCGCAAGGGCCTCTTCATCCGTCCGCCCTCGACGGACTTGTGCAGGGGTGGGCCTCAGAGCTGGTTTATGTCCCTCACCGCGCCGTTGGCCGCGCTGGTGGCCAGAAGCCCGTAGGCTTTCAGGGCGGTACTGACCGTGCGGTCCCGATCGGGTTTCCACGCATCACTCCCCCTGGCCTCCATGGCTGCACGCCGGGATTCGATGGTGGCTTCGTCCACGGCGAGATGGATACGCCGGTTGGGGATGTCGATTTCGATGGTATCGTTTTCCTCCACGAGACCGATCAGGCCGCCTTCCGCCGCCTCCGGGGAGACGTGGCCGATGGACAGTCCGGACGTGCCGCCGGAGAAGCGCCCGTCCGTGACCAGCGCACAGACCTTGCCGAGATTCTTGGACTTGAGGTAGGACGTCGGGTAGAGCATCTCCTGCATCCCGGGTCCGCCCCGGGGGCCCTCGTAACGGACAACCACGATGTCCCCGGGCTCGATTTGGTTGCCCAGTATGCCGTCCACCGCCGCCTCCTGGCTTTCGAAGATCCGGGCCCGGCCGGTGAATGTCAGGATGCTCTCGTCAACCCCGGCGGTCTTGACGATGCAGCCCTCCTCGGCCAGGTTGCCGTAAAGTACGGCCAGTCCGCCATCCTGGCTGTATGCATGGGCCTTGTCCCGCACGCAGCCGCCGTCCCGGTCGAGATCCAGGGACTGGTAGCGCTTGTTCTGGCTGAATGCCACCTGGGTGGGGATTCCTCCGGGTGCGGCGCGGTAGAAATCCCGGCAGCCGGGCTCGTCCGTCTTCACCACATCCCATTCGTCGATGGCCGCGCCCATGGAGGGGGTGTGCACGGTGCTGACGTCACGGTTGATCAGCCCCGCCCGGTCCAGTTCCCCCAGGATGGCGATGACGCCGCCGGCGCGATGCACATCCTCGACATGGTAGTCCGAGGTGGCGGGAGCCACCTTGCACAGGTTGGGAACCTTGCGGGACAGGCGGTCGATGTCCTGCATGCTGAAGGGAATCTCTCCTTCCCGGGCCGCGGCGAGCAGGTGCAGCACCGTGTTGGTGGAGCCGCCCATGGCGATATCCAGGGCCATGGCATTCTCGAACGACTCGAAGCTGGCGACGTTGCGGGGCAGCAGGCTCGAGTCGTCATCGTCGTAATGGCGTCTGGCCATCGCCACGATCCGCCGTCCCGCCTGCAGAAACAGTTCTTCGCGTTGGGCATGGGTTGCCACCAGGGTGCCGTTGCCGGGCAGGGCGAGGCCCAGGGCCTCGGTCAGGCAGTTCATCGAGTTGGCGGTGAACATCCCGGAGCAGGAGCCGCAGGTGGGGCAGGCGGAGCGCTCCATGGCGGCCGTCTCCTCGTCCGACACGCTGTCGTCCGCGGCCACGATCATGGCGTCGATCAGGTCGACGGATCGCTCATGGTCGCGCCAGGTGACCTTGCCTGCCTCCATGGGGCCGCCGGAGACGAAGATGGTGGGGATATTCAGCCGCATGGTCGCCATCAGCATGCCCGGCGTGATCTTGTCGCAGTTGGAGATGCAGACCAGCGCGTCGGCGCAGTGGGCATTGACCATGTATTCGACGGAATCGGCGATGATTTCACGGGAGGGCAGGGAATAGAGCATGCCGCCGTGCCCCATGGCGATGCCGTCGTCCACCGCGATGGTGTTGAATTCCTTCGCCACGCCGCCGGCCCGTTCGATTTCACGGGCCACCAGCTGCCCCAGGTCCTTCAGATGTACGTGACCGGGAACGAACTGGGTGAACGAGTTCGACACCGCGATGATGGGCTTTTCGAAATCCTCCTCTTTCATGCCGGTGGCGCGCCACAGTGCGCGGGCACCCGCCATGGTTCGGCCACGGGTAGTGGTCCAGGAGCGGTAATCGGGCATTTTCCTGATCAGATTGGTTGCCGGCCGCAAATTATATCAAAGTTGCCGCCGCGGCTTTTACCGGATGCCGTGTGGTCCCAGCCGGCGCCCGCGCAGGGCCGGTCCGGCGTCATTCCGCGGGGGTTGCGGATGCCGGCCGAAGCCTGGTTGCGGGGTGGGATCCGTCCCGGCGGGGCTCAGGGGTTCTCCACCAGCCTGGCGAGTTCCGTATCCAGCCGGTCGAGGATTTCGTCGTAGCGGAACGCCCCGAGCTTTTCCCCGCGGCATTTCAGGTTGACGTAGTTGGGTCCGCACCAGAGCCCGAGATCGGCGTCGTCGGTCTCCCCCGGGCCGTTGACCCGGCATCCCATGACGGCGATGGTCAGCGCGTGTTCCTCGGCCCACCGGGTCCTTTCCTGCACCTTGTGCGCCAGGTCGATGAAGGCCTCGTTCTCCACCCGGGAGCAGCTGGGACAGCTGATCAGGTTCAGGCGGTCCGGATTGAAGTGCACCACGGTGCGGACCCGGCCGGCGCTGATATCGGTGAGAATCTGGCGGCCGGCGATGATTTCCTCGTGCTTTCGGTCGTTGGGCAGCGTGAGCGACACCCGGACGGTATCGCCGATGCCGTTGCCGATCAGCTGCTCGAAGGCAATGCGCGTCTTTTCGATTCCCATGGGCGGCATGCCCGCCTCGGTCACACCCACATGCAACGGAATCTCCGGCCGGATGTCCGCAAAGGCGGTATAGGCCGCCACGGTTTTCTGCGGATCCGAATCCTTGAGGGAAACGCAGTAGCGGGAAAAACCCAGGGAGTCCAGGAGGTCGCTGTGCTCAAGGGCGCTTTCCACCATGGGGGCCACCGAGTTCTCATCCTCTCCGGGGGAGAACTTCTCCGGGTCCACCGAACCCGCGTTGACGCCGATGCGGATGGCGCAGTCGTTTTCGCCCGCGATATCCACCAGGAAGGCGACCTTGTCCTTCCAGGGTTTCTTGCGTTCATGGTGGTAGAGATGTCCGGGGTTGTAGCGGATCTTGTCCACGTGGGGCGCGATCACTTCGGCCAGGCGGTAGTTCTCCTGCAGGTCAACGCTCAGTACCGCGTTGCTCTCGCCCCGGATCCGGATCAGCGCCTGGGCATCCTTGCGGTTGTCCGCGGCGATGCGGACGATGTCGGCGCCGGCCTGCTCCAGCAGCCGGAGCTGCGCCAGCGTGGCGTCCACGTCGGTGGTGGGCGTGGCGCACATGCTCTGCACGGCGATGGGGTGATCGTCGCCGATGGTGACGCGTCCGATCCGGACCGCACGGGTGGGGTTGCGTTTGATCATCGACCGCTGATGAAGTCGGAAGGTCGCAATGGAGACGCTACCCTATCCCTTCCTGAAAGCACATGCAATATCATATGGACGTCCCGGGGATGACAATTTCCCGTATCCCGATTTTCCGACAGCACCAAGATGGATATCCGTCGCGTTGACCAACGGTTGCGGGCAGCGGCTGCCGAATCAGCCGGCAAGCTCCACTGGTTCGAATCCGTAGGCTCCACCAACGATTATATCCTGCATGAAGTGGCGGATTACCACGCCTCGGTCTGCCTTGCCGCGGAACAGACCACCGGGCGGGGTCGCAGGGGTCGTCGCTGGGAATCCGCACCGGGGCAGGGCATCTACCTGTCGCTGGGCTGGGATCTGCAAGGCGCATCGCCCAGCGGACTGTCCCTGGCGTGCGGGTTGTCCGTGCTGGATGCGCTGCGGGAGCAGGGCGTTCGATGCGTCACCCTGAAATGGCCCAACGACGTTCTCCTCGAAAAAAGGAAACTGGCGGGGATCCTGGTGGAATTGGGCCGGGAGCGATGCGTCATCGGCATCGGACTCAATGTTACACTACCTGAGTTTGCCGCCAGGGATCCCGAGGCGGCGGTCCCCTGGACCGGTCTTTTCGAGCACGGATATGACATTGACACCGAATTGCTGACCGCGACAGTGATTGCCAACCTGAACCGTGACCTGGCCCGCTTCTGCCGGGAGGGGTTTGCGCCGGATGTCGATCGCTGGAATGCCGCCCACGCCTTCCATGGCGCCGACGTGGTCATCGTTGCCGGGGAACAGGTCCAGGGCCGTGTGATCGGGGTGGACGCCTTGGGCGCGCTCTGCCTGGAAACGGGGCAGGGCAGGCGGGTGTTCCATGCCGGCGAGGTGTCCCTGAAGATTCCGGAACCGGGACGGGATGGAAGCTGATCCGGGCAGCTGCCTGCTGGTGGACATGGGAAACCAGCGGCTCAAGTGGCGCCTCACGCGGACATCCCGCCCCATCGGCGCCGGGCAGGACCAACCGCCGCCGGCCGCCGAGGGTGTGGTTTCCATCCGGTCCGGACGGCCCACCGAGGGCGAAACGGCGCCCGGCGACCGTGACGGCGCCCGCACACTGGACGACGGCTTTCCCGACATCCCGCCGCCCGGGCGGATACTGGTGAGTGCCGTCAGCCACAGCGGCGCGGTGGAGATGTTCGAAAGCTGGTGTCACCGGCGCTGGGGGGTGGCCGCGGAGCTGGTGGCGTCCGAAGCGGAATTTGACGGCATGGTCAACGGCTACGACGATCCGTCCCAGCTGGGTTGCGACCGGTGGCTGGCCGCACTCGCCGCGCACCGGACGATCTGCACGGAGGGGGGCGGGGAGGCCGTCGTGGTGGTGGATGCGGGCACCGCGGTCACCGTGGACCTTGTCGTTCGCGGCCGTTTTGCGGGCGGGGCCATATTGCCGGGCATCGCAACGATGGTACGGGTGCTGGACCGGGAGACCGGCCGCATCAGGCTGGAGACCTGCCGGCAGGCCGGGGGCAGGAACGGGGATGCCAAAGGCGTCCTGCCGTCACCGCTTGCCACCAACAGCGATGACGCGGTGCATGCGGGCGCCTGCCACGCCGTTTGCGGCGGCGTCGACCGCTGCATCGACGGACTCCGGTCCCGGGAGGGGCTTGGCGCGCGGGTGCCGGTCCTGGTTACCGGGGGTGATGCCGGAACCGTGGCCGCCGGCATCCGGCATCCGGGGGAGATCCGGCCCAACCTGGTTCTGGACGGTCTTTCACTGGTGGCCGGGGGGTGCTCTTCATGAAGTGGGTCGCGGCCCTGCTCCTGGTGGTGAACGTGGCGGTTTTTCTGGGAATCAGCAACCGCCAGGTCGAATCGGTCCAGTTCCAGGGCGAGACCCGCCAGGACATCAACCGGGACAGCATGCTCTTGCTGAAGGAGGCCGTTCCGGACGGGGAAATCCGCCGGGAGCCGCCGGATGCCCCGGCGCTGCCGGCAGCCGGGGCGGAATCCGTGAAACTGCCCCAGGGGGAGCATGTCTGCGTTCTCGTGGGTCCTTTTCGGCAGGATGAACACTGGGATGGCGCCCGGGAATGGGTTGAGGAGCAGCCCTGGGCCACTGCCCGGGTACACCGGGCAAGCCGGGAATTGAGGGCGGTGCACGTCTATCTCGGCCCCTTCGGGCCCGGTGAGTCGGCCCAGTCCGCCATGGAGATGCTGGGCCAGAAGGATCTGGAACATTCCTACGATCTGCGTGATGGCAAGGCGAGAATTTCACTGGGCTATTTCACCCAGGATGAACTGGCCCTGCGATATGTCGAGTATCTTCAGGACGACCGGGGCGTCGATGCCCGTTCCCAGCCGGAATACCGGACCCTGGGGCCGTATTTCTGGATGGACGTCAGCGCGGAAAGCGGGTATCTTGGCCAGTTGCTCGAACGTGACTGGCTGGCGGGGGGCGTCAGGGTGTCGGAAAAGGCGTGCGATTCCCCGGAAACGGAATGAAATATCGCGTCCGGCCGCCGGAATCTGCCCCCAGTTCATCGCCTGCCCCGGTCGCAGAAATCTGCGAAAATTCATTGCAATCAATGGGGCAATTTGAGTAAAATCGCGCTCCATTTTGTTTGGCGGTTATGTGCAGGCCATCGGGTTGGCCGGTCAGGCGCTCTCTGAAACCATTATTCCTTCGCTAATTCATTGATTGGCAGGGTATTTTCGTTTTCATTTTGGGCCCGCATAGCTCAGTTGGCTAGAGCAGCTGATTTGTATTTATTGCACCTTTTCGGGGAAACCCGGGGAGTGGAGGTGGCTAAAACGGGGAAACCTTCTCCGGGGATGTTGCGGGGCCGGTACCGGGCAACGCACCGTTTCCGTGAATGGCAATCCCGTGCTACCCCGTACCGGGGCCGATGAGTCGCGCCGGGTTTCCGGCCGGACTTTCCGGTCAGGGGCGGGGGAGTGTAGAGACTTTACACCACCCACCTGCAGCGGGGCGCCGGGGGACCGGTGTCCGGTATGGTGAAGAGAAAGTCCAGACCCCAAACCGGTTCCGTCGCACCGGGAAGCCTCCGGGACGGCGGTTCGGGGCCGTGAAAGCGGTAGCGGGTATGAATCAGCAGGTCGTGGGTTCGAGTCCCTCTGCGGGCTCCATCCGGACAGGCTCTTGCGAGCCGGGTTGGCCGGGTGGGTGCCACCGCCAGAACGCCAGGCAATCTGGGGACCGGTTTTTGGAGGGGTTCCCGAGCGGTCAAAGGGGGCAGACTGTAAATCTGTTGGCTCAGCCTTCGGAGGTTCGAATCCTCCCCCCTCCACCATTTCCGCGGTCCGGCCGGGGGGAGTGGGGAACGAGAACGAGTAATGCGGGTGTAGTTCAATGGCTAGAACCTCAGCCTTCCAAGCTGATGATGTGGGTTCGATTCCCATCACCCGCTCCATCGGCTCCGGAACATCGGCCGGGGGTGGCTGAATTGGTAAACGATGCCCATATAGCTCAGTCGGTAGAGCACTTCCTTGGTAAGGAAGAGGTCACCAGTTCAAGTCTGGTTATGGGCTCCAGCAACCAAGTGCCCGTGAAGCGGGACAGATATCTTCAATCGAGTGAAAATTGAGATTTGACACATGTCGAAAGAAAAATTTGAAAGAACGAAGCCGCACGTGAACGTAGGCACGATTGGTCACGTTGACCACGGCAAGACGACGCTGACGGCGGCGCTGACGAAGGTGCTGTCGGCGCGGCACGGCGGTGCGGTGACGGCGTTTGACGAGATTGACAACGCGCCGGAGGAACGTGAGCGCGGGATCACGATCGCGACGGCGCACGTGGAGTACGAGACGGAGAACCGCCACTACGCGCACGTGGACTGTCCGGGTCACGCGGACTATGTGAAGAACATGATCACCGGTGCGGCGCAGATGGACGGTGCGATCCTGGTGTGTTCGGCGGCGGACGGTCCGATGCCGCAGACGCGGGAGCACATTCTGCTGGCGCGTCAGGTTGGCGTTCCGTACATCGTGGTGTTCCTGAACAAGGCGGACATGGTGGACGACGAGGAGCTTCTGGAGCTGGTGGAGATGGAGGTCCGGGAGTTGCTGGACAGCTACGAGTTTCCGGGGGACGACACGCCGATCATCGTGGGCTCTGCGCTGAAGGCGCTGGAGGGGGATTCCTCGGACCTGGGAGAGGGATCGATTCTGCGGCTGGCGGAGGCTCTGGACAGTTACATCCCGGAGCCGGAGCGTGCGGTGGACGGAGATTTTCTGATGCCGGTTGAGGACGTGTTCTCGATATCCGGCCGCGGCACGGTGGTGACGGGACGGATCGAGCGCGGCGTGATCAAGGTGGGAGACGAGATTGCGATTGTGGGGATCAACGAGACGACGAAGACGACGTGCACGGGAGTAGAGATGTTCCGCAAGCTGCTGGACGAGGGTCAGGCGGGAGACAATGTGGGGATCCTGCTGCGCGGGACGAAGCGCGAGGAGGTGGAGCGGGGACAGGTACTGGCGAAGCCGGGATCGATCACGCCGCACACGAAGTTCGAGGCGGAGGTATACATTCTGTCGAAGGAGGAGGGAGGTCGTCACACGCCGTTTTTCAACGGTTACCGGCCGCAGTTCTACTTCCGGACGACGGACGTGACGGGGGCGTGCGAGCTGCCGTCGGGGACGGAGATGGTGATGCCCGGGGACAATGTGAACCTGGTGGCGGAACTGATCGCGCCGATCGCGATGGAGGAGGGTCTCCGGTTCGCGATCCGCGAGGGCGGCCGCACCGTGGGTGCGGGCGTGGTGTCCAAGATCCTCGCCTGAGGCGGGCGATGCTGCGACCGGATCATGCAAACGTTCCCGGATAACCCGGGGACAAGCCGTCGGCAGGGCGGGAGCGCGGCATGCCTCGCTCCCACCCGGTTCCGGGCCTGCCGGCACAATGGGGCGAGTTTCGAAGGCCAGTAGCTCAATTGGCAGAGCGGCGGTCTCCAAAACCGCAGGTTGGGGGTTCGATTCCCTCCTGGCCTGCCAGATTCGAAACCGGATCGCGCTGCGATCACCGCCCGTTAACCGAACAGTGCTGATGCGTTGAAAGACAAGCTGATATTGATCATTGCGGGACTGGTAGTAGCCGCTTCGGTCGCTGTCTACTACTACCTCGACGACCTGATCCAGGTCGCCCGGGTGGGTATTGTTCTGGCCGGCATGTTGGCCGCGGTGGCAATCGCCTATACCAGCGACGCCGGCAAGACGGCCTGGGCGTTCGCCCGGGGCGCAAACATCGAGCGCCAGAAAGTCGTCTGGCCGAACCGCCGTGAAGCCATGATGGTGACGCTGATGGTCATCATCCTGGTGATCATCATCGGCCTGTTCATCGCGCTGGTGGACAAGCTGCTGTTCGAGACGATCTACAACCTGATCCTGGGAGTGAGCGATTGACCATGGCCGAACAGACCGCACCGGAAGTTGCCGAAGAGCCCGCCGGGGAATCCCAGCAGAAGCGCTGGTACGTGATCCAGTCGTTTTCCGGGTATGAGAAGAAGGTGAAGCAGTCGCTGCAGGAGCATATTGATCGCAGCGGCATGCAGGAGTTCTTCGGGGACATCCTCGTTCCCACCGAGGAGGTGGTGGAAATGAAGGGCGGCCAGAAACGCACCAGTGAGCGCAAGTTCTTCCCGGGCTATGTGCTGGTGCACATGGCGATGACCGACGACACCTGGCACCTCGTCAAGGGCGTGCCCAGGGTGGCGGGGTTCATCGGGGGCACCGAAAACCGGCCGATGCCGATTTCCGACCGGGAGGCGAACGAGATCATCCAGCAGGTCACCGCTAGCTCCGATGCGCCGAAGATGAAATTCACCTTCGCTCCCGGGGAGCTGGTCCGCATCATCGACGGACCGTTTGCCGATTTCAACGGCACCGTGGAAGACGCCAACTTCGAAAAAGCGAAGCTGCGCGTTTCCGTCACCATATTCGGCCGGTCGACGCCGGTCGAACTTGATTTCACCCAGGTGGAGAAGGGCTGACCCGATGCCACCCGGAAGTTTGTAACAGGGGAGCTCGCCCTTGCGGGTCGGAATCCCCGGAGTCGGCAGACGGACCAGGTTTCCGGTCCGCCGGGACTTTCCGGGAATTCCCGAGCGCTGGTACCCAACCTGGAGATAACCATGGCGAAAAAAATCGATTCATACATCAAGCTGCAGGTGCCTGCGGGCGACGCCAAGCCGAGTCCGCCGGTCGGTCCGGCGCTGGGGCAGCACGGCGTCAACATCATGGAGTTCTGCAAGGCGTTCAATGCGGAGTCCGCGGACCTGGAAAAGGGGTTGCCGGTACCGGTGGTGATTACCGTGTACGCGGACAAGAGCTTCACCTTTATCAAGAAGACGCCTCCCGCGGCCATCCTGATCCAGAAGGCCGCCGGAATCACCAAGGGCAGCGGTGTGCCGAACCGGGACAAGGTGGGCAGGCTGACCCGCTCCCAGGTCGAGGAAATCGCCAGGACCAAGGAGCCCGATCTCAGTGCCTACGACATGGATTCCGCCGTTCGCATCATTGCAGGTACCGCCCGCAGCATGGGCGTGGAAGTGGAGGGCGTCTGATCATGGCAAAGAATGGCAAGCGTATCCGTGCGGTGCTGGAGAAGGTTGAGCGGGAGAAGCTCTATCCCGTCGGCGAGGCGTTGTCCCTGCTGAAGGAACTTTCCTCGGCCAAGTTTGACGAAAGTGTGGACATGGCGGTGAATCTCGGTGTCAATGCCCGCAAGTCGGACCAGAATGTCCGCGGCGCCACGGTATTGCCCAAGGGCACCGGCAAGACCGTGCGCGTGGCCGTGTTCGCCGAGGGCGAGGACGCCGATGCGGCGCGCGAGGCGGGAGCCGACCTCGTCGGGCTCGAGGACCTGGCGGACCGGGTCAAGGCGGGCGAAATAGAGTTCGAGCTGTGCATCGCCACGCCGGCCTCCATGCGCGTCGTGGGGCAGCTGGGCCAGATTCTCGGTCCCAGGGGCATGATGCCCAATCCCAAGGTGGGCACCGTGACCACGGATGTGGCCAAGGCCGTGGCGGATGCCAAGTCGGGCCAGGTGCAGTACCGGATCGACAGGTCCGGGATCATCCACTGCTCCATCGGCAAGGTCTCGTTCTCCGTCGAGGACCTGGAGGAAAACCTGAACGCGGTGATCAGCGCCCTGATCAGGGCGAAGCCCGCCGCTTCCAAGGGGCAGTATATCCGCCGCGTGGCGCTTTCCAGCTCCATGGGCCCCGGCATCCGGGTGGATCGCGGCTCGATCAGCGTCATTCGCTGACGCTGACAGAAGGCATGTCACAGGACCTGCCGAAATGTTTGGGGTCCGCCGGCCCCGGTGATGAGACCGGGTTCGGCGGATTGTCAAAGACCGCTGGCGCTTTCCGGGGGAATCCCGGAGCTTAATTGACCAAGGGACCGTTCTGCGGTCCGGCGGGAAGCCAGCCTAGACGGTGGCCCAAGTCAGGATTTTCCTGGTTCAGGACACCAAAATTTAAATTGGGAGTTGATTGATGAGTTTAAGTCTCGCACAGAAAAAGGCGGTCATCAGCGAGGCCAGTGAAGCCATTGCTTCGGCCAACGCCGGTGTACTTGCCGAGTATCGTGGAATGACGGTGGCTCAGTTGACCGACCTGCGCAGGGAGGCGCGCAACGCCGGTGTCTGGATCAGGGTGGTGAAGAACAACCTGGCCCGGATTGCCGTCGCCGATACGGACTTTGCTTGCTTGAGCGAGCACTTTGCCGGCCCGGTGATCTTTTCCATCTCGGAGGATCCGGTGGCCGTGGCGAAAGTGATGTCCGGGTATGCGAAAGACAGCGACAAGCTGAAGATCACGGTGGGCGCCATGAACGGCTCGCTGATGGATCGGCAGATGATCGATGAGCTTTCCAGGCTGCCCGGGCGCCAGGAGCTGCTGGCCAAGCTGACGGGAACCATGCAGGCGCCGGTCCAGAAGTTTGTGACCACGCTCAACGAGGTGCCCGGCAAGTTCGTCAGGACGTTGGCCGCCGTGGCGGCGTCAAAGGAGGGGGCCTGACGGTCCTTCCGGTCGGCTGAATGCCAAAATTCCGAATCAATTGTTTTGTTTTAGTGTTCTGAAATCAGGAGTAATTCCATGGCTGTAACCAAAGATGAGATTCTCGACGCCATTGCCGAGATGTCAGTGCTCGACCTGTCCGAGTTGATCAAGGACATGGAAGAGAAGTTCGGCGTATCCGCCTCAGCCGCCGTGGCTGTCGCCGCCGGCCCTGCCGCCGCCGGCGGCGATGCGGAGGGCGCCGCTGTCGAGGAGAAGGACGAGTTCGATGTCGTTCTCACCGGTTTTGGCGACAAGAAGGTTGGCGTCATCAAGGCGGTTCGCGCCATCACCGGCCTTGGCCTGAAAGAGGCGAAGGACCTGGTGGAGGGGGCGCCTTCCCCGGTGAAGGAGGGTGTCAACAAGGCCGAAGCGGAGGAGTTCAAGAAGCAGATCGAGGAAGCCGGCGGTTCCGTCGAACTCAAGTAATTCCTGTTGCTTCCGACAACTGTTCCAACCGTGGCGCAGGGAGCGGGTTTCCCGCTTCCCTGCGCCGCTGTTTGCGCGGTATCCGCGGCTCCGGTCCGCAAGTCAACCCGGGGGCCGTATTTCCCATGGACCGGTCACGGCGGGACGCCGCCCGGGACCGTCCATCGGCAATCCGGTTCAAATCCTGACGGCGCTGGCGCCGTAGCCAAATCAAGATCGTTCTGAGGGGCAACACATGGGCTATTCCTTTACCGAAAAGAAACGCATCCGGAAGAATTTCAGCAAGCGGACGGACAACTTCCCCGTGCCGTACCTGCTGGAGACCCAGAAGGAATCCTATATCAACTACCTGCAGGCCGAGGTGCCGCCCGAGCAGAGGATTGATCAGGGAATCCAGGCGGCCTTCAAATCCGTGTTTCCCATCGAAAGCTACAACGGGAGCGTGATCCTGGATTTCGTCAGCTACCGGCTGGAGAAGCCCAGGTTCGACGTCAACGAGTGCATGCAGCGCGGGCTGATCTATTCCTGCCCGCTCCGGGTGGTCATGCGTCTCGTGATTTTCAACAAGAGCGGCAGCGGCAAGAAGCCGAAGGACGTGATCGAGCAGGAGGTGTTCCTCGGCGACATGCCGCTGATGACGGAAAACGGGACGTTCATCATCAACGGCACCGAACGCGTGATCGTCTCCCAGCTGCATCGCTCTCCCGGCGTCATCTTCGATCATGACGGCGGCAAGACCCATGCGTCACGCAAGCTCCTGTTCTCAGCCCGGGTCATCCCCTACCGCGGCTCGTGGCTGGACATGGAGTTCGATCCGAGGGACCTTCTGTACATTCGCATCGACCGCCGCCGCAAGCTGCCGGCGACCATCATCCTGCGTGCCCTCGGATACAGCACCGAGGAGATTCTCGCCATGTTCTTCGAGAATGACCACGTCACAGTCGGGGAGGAGGGCTGCAGCATGCAGCTGGTCCCCGAAAGACTGCGCGGCCAGCAGCTGGAATTCGATCTCAAGGGCCCCAAGGGCAAGGTGATCGTCGAGGCTGAAAGGCGCATCACCGCCCGGCATACGCGGGAGCTGGAAAAGGCCGGACTGAACGAGATCGAGGTGCCCGACGAGTACATCATCGGCCGCACCCTGGCAAAGCCCGCGGTCAATACCGACACCGGCGAACTGCTGGCCGAGGCCAATGACGAGATCACCGAGGAACTGCTCCAGGGGTTGCGCGAGGCCGGCGTGGGCGGTATCGAGACCATCCATACCAACGACATCGACTGCGGCCCGTTCATTTCCGAGACCCTGCGCATCGACAGCACCCGCAGCGAGGAGGAGGCGCAGATCGAGATCTACCGCATGATGCGTCCCGGCGAACCGCCCACCAAGGAGGCGTCCGCCGCACTGTTCACCAACCTGTTCTTCAACCATGAGCGCTACGACCTGTCCGCCGTGGGGCGGATGAAGCTCAACCGCCGGTTGGGCCGGGAAAGCAACGAGGGGCCGGGCACGCTGAGCAAGCAGGACATCATCGACGTGATGAAGAAGATCGTGGCCCTCAAGAACGGCAAGGGGGAGATCGACGACATCGACAACCTGGGCAACCGGCGCGTCCGTTCCGTGGGCGAACTGGTGGAGAACCAGTTCCGCATCGGCCTGGTGCGGGTGGAGCGCGCGGTCAAGGAGCGCCTCAACCTGGTGGAGAGCGAGAACCTGACCCCCCAGGACCTGATCAACGCCAAGCCGGTGGCGGCGGTGGTGCGGGAGTTTTTCGGCTCCAGCCAGCTCTCCCAGTTCATGGACCAGACCAACCCGCTGTCCGAGGTCACCCACAAGCGGCGGGTTTCCGCGCTCGGCCCCGGCGGCCTGACCCGGGAGCGGGCCGGCTTCGAGGTGCGCGACGTGCACCCGACCCACTACGGCCGGGTCTGCCCCATCGAGACGCCGGAGGGCCCGAATATCGGCCTGATCAACTCCCTGGCGGTCTTCGCCCGCACCAACGAGTACGGGTTCCTCGAGACCCCGTACCGCAAGGTGGAAGGCGGCAAGGTCACCGACTTCGTGGAATACCTGTCGGCGATCGAGGAGCACAAGTTCGTCATCGCCCAGGCCAATTCCGGCCTGGACGGGAACGGCAGGTTCACCAACGAGCTGGTGTCCTGCCGGCACAAGAACGAGTTCTCGCTGTCCACGCCGGACCAGATCGACTACATCGACGTGGCGCCGCAGCAGATCGTGTCCGTGGCCGCCTCCCTGATACCCTTCCTGGAGCATGACGACGCGAACCGCGCGCTCATGGGATCCAACATGCAGCGCCAGGCGGTGCCGGTGCTCCGCAGCGAGAAACCGCTGGTGGGTACGGGGATGGAGCGGACCGTGGCGATGGATTCCGGCGTTACCGTGATCGCGCGCCGGGGCGGCGTGGTGGATTTCGTCGACGCCACCCGGATCGTGGTCCGGGTGAATGACGACGAGGGGATCGAGGGCGAGCCCGGGGTGGACATCTACAACCTGACCAAGTACCAGCGCTCGAACCAGAACACCACCATCAACCAGCGGCCCCTGGTGCGGTACAACGACGTGGTCGCCAGGGGGGACGTGCTCGCGGACGGGCCGTCCACCGACATGGGGGAGCTGGCGCTCGGCCGCAACGTGCTGATCGCGTTCATGCCCTGGAACGGCTACAACTTCGAGGACTCGATCCTCATTTCGGAGCGCCTGGTCAAGGACGAGATCTACACCTCCATCCACATCCAGGAACTGTCTTGCGTGGCCCGCGACACGAAGCTGGGTTCCGAGGAGATCAGCCGGGACATCCCCAACGTGGGCGAAAGCGCGCTGTCCAAGCTCGACGAGTCCGGAATCGTGTACATCGGCGCCGAGGTGAAGCCGGGAGATGTCCTCGTGGGCAAGATCACGCCCAAGGGCGAGACCCAGCTCACCCCCGAGGAGAAACTGCTCCGGGCCATTTTCGGCGAGAAGGCGTCCGACGTGAAGGACACCTCCCTGCGCATGCCCTCGGGCATGAAGGGCACCGTGATCGATGTCCAGGTGTTCACCCGGGAGGGGCTGAAAAAGGATGCGCGGGCCACCGCCAATGACGATTTCGAGCTGGCCATGGTGCGCAAGAACCTGGACGACCAGCTGCGCATCGTGGAAGACGACTCCTTCGCCCGGATCGAGAAGCTGATCCGCAACCAGGTGGCGGAAGGCGGCCCCGGCGACCTGAAGGCCGGCAGCAAGGTCAGCGCGGAATACCTGGCGGAACTGCCGCGCAGGCAATGGTTCGAGATCCGGCTCCGCAACGAGGGGGTCAACGCCCAGCTCGACAAGATCCGGGGCCAGCTCGAGGCGCAGCGCGAGGAATTCGACCGCCGTTTCGAGGAGAAGAAGGAAAAGATCCAGATGGGCGACGACCTCGCCCCCGGCGTGCTCAAGGTCGTCAAGGTCTTCGTGGCGGTCAAGCGCCGGCTGCAGCCCGGCGACAAGATGGCCGGCCGTCACGGCAACAAGGGGGTCATCTCCAAGATCGTGCCGGTGGAGGACATGCCCTACATGGAGGACGGAACCTCCGTGGACATCTGCCTGAATCCTCTCGGGGTGCCGTCGCGGATGAACGTCGGCCAGGTCCTGGAGACCCACCTCGGCTGGGCGGCCAAGACGATCGGCCGGCAGATCGACGAGATGCTGCGCAAGAGCAGGAAGACCGAACAGCTCCGCCGATACCTGGCCAAGGTCTACAACACCAGCGGCAAGAAGGAGCCGCTGGACTCGCTCAGCGACGAGGAGGTCATGGAGCTGGCCGCCAACCTGACCACCGGCGTGCCCATGGCCACGCCGGTGTTCGACGGCGCCCACGAATCCGAGATCAAGGGCATGCTGAAGCTTGCCGGCCTGCCGGAAAGCGGCCAGACCACGCTGTATGACGGCTGCACCGGCGAGCCCTTCGACCGGCCGGTGACCTGCGGCTACATGTACATCCTGAAGCTGAACCACCTGGTGGACGACAAGATGCATGCCCGTTCCACCGGCCCCTATGGCCTGATCACCCAGCAGCCGCTGGGCGGAAAGGCGCAGTTCGGCGGCCAGCGCTTCGGCGAGATGGAGGTCTGGGCGCTGGAAGCCTACGGCGCCGCCTACACGCTGCAGGAGATGCTGACGGTCAAATCCGACGATGTGGTCGGCCGCTCGAAGATCTACGAGAACATCGTGCGCGGCGACCACGGAATGGATGCCGGCATGCCCGAGTCCTTCAACGTGCTGGTCAAGGAAATCCGTGCGCTCGGGCTGAATATCGAGCTCATGGACGACAACGGCTGAATCAACCGAATTACTACGAGGCAGAAAAATGAGAGACATTTTTAACCTGTTCAAGCAAAACGATACGGTTGAGGATTTTGATTCCATTCGGATCAGCATCGCGTCGCCGGAAAAGATCCGCTCCTGGTCCTACGGCGAGGTCAAGAAGCCCGAGACCATCAACTACCGCACCTTCCGGCCGGAGCGTGACGGCCTGTTCTGCGCCAAGCTGTTCGGCCCGGTCAGCGACTACGAGTGCCTGTGCGGGAAGTACAAGCGGCTGAAGCACCGCGGCGTGATCTGCGAGAAATGCGGCGTCGAGGTCACCCTGTCCAAGGTGCGCCGCGAGCGCATGGGGCATATCGACCTGGCCGCGCCCTGCGCCCACATCTGGTTCCTCAAGTCGCTGCCGTCAAGGCTCGGACTGCTGCTGGACATGACCGTGCGGGAAATGGAGCGCGTGCTCTATTTCGAGGCCTACGTCATCATCGATCCGGGCGCGACGGAGTTCGAGCGCGGCGCGCTGCTGACCGAGGAGACCTACCTCGACACCATCGAGAAATACGGCGACGCGTTCGAGGCCCGCATGGGCGCCGACGCCATCCGTTCCCTGTTGCAGGAGATCGACCTCGAGGTGGAGGAGGGACTGCTCCGCGAGGAGCTGGCCGCCACCCGGTCCGATACCAAGATCAAGAAGCTGACCAGCCGGCTGAAGGTCATCGAGGCCTTCATCCGGTCCGGCAACAAGCCCGAATGGATGATCATGGACGTGCTGCCGGTGCTGCCGCCGGACCTGCGGCCGCTGGTGCCCCTCGAGGGCGGCCGTTTCGCCACTTCCGACCTGAACGACCTGTACCGGCGCGTGATCAACCGGAACAACCGCCTCAAGCGGCTGCTCGACCTCAACGCCCCCGACCTCATCGTCCGCAACGAGAAGCGGATGCTGCAGGAGGCGGTGGACGCCCTCCTGGACAACGGGCGCCGGGGCAAGGCAATCACCGGCGCCAACAAGCGGCAGCTGAAGTCCATCTCGGACATGATCAAGGGGAAGCAGGGCCGCTTCCGCCAGAACCTGCTGGGCAAGCGGGTGGACTATTCCGGCCGTTCGGTGATCGTGGTCGGCCCGACCCTCAAGCTCCACCAGTGCGGACTGCCGAAGAAGATGGCGCTCGAACTGTTCAAGCCGTTCATCTTCAGCAAGCTCGAACTGCGCGGCCTGGCCACCACCATCAAGCATGCGAAGAAGATGGTGGAAATGGAAAGCCCCGAGGTCTGGGACATCCTGGAGGAGGTCATCCGGGAACACCCGGTGATGCTGAACCGGGCGCCGACGCTGCACCGCCTGGGGGTCCAGTCCTTCGAGCCGGTGCTGATCGAGGGCAAGGCGATCCAGCTGCATCCGCTCGTGTGCACACCCTACAACGCGGACTTCGACGGCGACCAGATGGCGGTCCACGTGCCGCTGTCGATCGAGGCCCAGCTCGAGGCCCGTTCGTTGATGATGTCCACCAACAACATCCTTTCGCCGGCCAACGGCGAGCCCATCATCGTGCCCTCCCAGGACATCGTGCTCGGGCTCTACTTCATGACCCGGGAGGATGCCGTGGCCGCGGGCACCGGCAAGTTCTTCGCCGACCTGAATGAACTCAAGCGGGCCAACGAGACCGGCACGGCCCACCTGCACGCCCGCGTCAGGGTCCGGTTGCCGGAGAAGGACGACCAGGGCGAACCCACGGGAGATACCCGGATCGTGGATACCACCGTCGGGCGCGCGCTGCTGGCCGAGATACTGCCCAAGGGCCTGCCGTTCGAGATGGTGGACCGCCCGATGAAGAAAAAGACCATTTCCGAGCTGATCAATACCAGCTACCGCAACTGCGGTCTCAAGGATACCGTGATCTTCGCGGACCAGCTGATGTATACCGGCTTTCGGATGGCCGCCCTGGCCGGCATCTCGATCGGCGTGGACGACATGGTCATCCCGGGCAACAAGGACAGGCTGCTGGGACAGGCTCAAAAGGAGGTTGTGGCCATCCAGAACCAGTACGCCAACGGCCTTTTGACCGACGGTGAGCGCTACAACAAGGTCATCGACATCTGGACCCGGACCAGCGAACAGGTCGCGGACGCCATGATGGGCGAGCTCGGCGTGGACACGGTGGTGGTCAAGGATGGCGACACCGTTGACCAGGAGGCCTTCAATTCCATCTACATGATGGCGGATTCGGGCGCCCGGGGCTCCCACGCCCAGATCCGGCAGCTTGCCGGCATGCGCGGCCTGATGGCCAAGCCGGACGGCTCCATCATCGAGACGCCGATTACCGCGAACTTCCGCGAGGGGCTCAACGTACTGCAGTACTTCATCTCCACCCACGGCGCCCGCAAGGGCCTCGCCGACACCGCGCTGAAGACCGCGAACTCCGGCTACCTCACCCGCCGGCTGGTGGACGTGTGCCAGGACCTGGTGATCACGGAGGAGGATTGCGGCACGTCGCAGGGAATCCGCCGCGAGGCGCAGGTCCAGGGCGGCGAGATCGTGGTGCCCCTGGGTGACCGGATTCTCGGCCGCTACAGTACCGATGACATCGTTGACCCGGTGACGGGGGAGACGATCGTCGCCAAGGACGAGATGCTGGATGAAAGGCGCGTCAAGCTGGTGGAGGATGCCAACCTGCACGTGGTGAACGTGCGTTCGGCGGTGACCTGCGAGACCCGCTACGGCGTGTGCGCCAAGTGCTATGGGCGCGATCTCGGCCGTGGCCACAAGATCAACATCGGCGAGGCCATCGGGGTCATTGCGGCCCAGTCCATCGGCGAGCCCGGTACCCAGCTCACCATGCGGACGTTCCACATCGGCGGGGCCGCCTCGGGTTCCTCGGTGACCAGCCAGATCGAACTCAAGAACGAGGGCAGCATTGCGCTTCGGGGCGTCAAGCTGGTGGAAAACAGCGAGGGGAACAGCGTGGTGGTCACGCGGTCCAGCGAACTGGTGGTCCAGGATGCGCAGGGCCGCGACCGGGAGCGGCACAAGCTGCCCTACGGCGCGGTGCTTTCCGTGAAGGAGGGATCCGGCGTCTCCGTGGGGGACGTCGTCGCAACCTGGGACCCCCACACCCACCCCATCGTGACCGAGGTTGCCGGCAAGGTGATCTTCACCGACCTCCTCGAGGGCGTGACCGTGAACGTGCAGACCGATGACATCACGGGGCGGACCACCTACGTGATCCTCGATCCCCAGCGCCGCCGGGGCAGCGCCCACGACATCAAGCCCACCATCAGCCTGGTGGACAAGAACGGCAAGCCGGTGAAGATTCCGGGAACCGACGTGGATGCCCGCTATCACCTGCCGCCGGATTCCATCGTCCTGCTGGAGGACGGCCAGGCCGTCGGCGAGGGCGACGTGATCGCCAGGATTCCCCAGGAGTCCTCCAAGACCCGGGACATCACCGGGGGCCTGCCGCGGGTGGCGGAACTGTTCGAGGCGCGCAAGCCCAAGGAGCCGGCCATCCTGGCCACCGCCACCGGCGTGGTGTCCTTCGGCAAGGAAACCAAGAGCAAGTACCGCCTGGTGATCACCACCAAGGACGGGGAAACCCACGAGACCCTGATTCCCAAGACCCGCAGGATCAACGTGTTCGAGGGCGAATCCGTGGAGCGGGGAGAGGTCGTGGTGGAGGGCCCGGCCCTGGCCAGCGACATTCTCGAGTTCCGCGGAATCGCCAGCCTGGCGGACTACATCGTCAACGAGGTGCAGGACGTGTACCAGTTGCAGGGTGTCAAGATCAACGACAAGCACATCGAGGTGATCATCCGCCAGATGCTGCGCAAGGTGCGCATCAAGGACGTCGGGGACAGTACGTTCCTGCCGGGAGAGCAGGTGGAGCGCGCCATGCTGCTGCAGTACAACGACCAGCTCGCCGCCGAGGGCAAGCAGCCGGCCACGTTCGCTCCCGAGCTCCTGGGGATCACCAAGGCGTCGCTGACCACCGAATCCTTCATCTCCGCGGCATCGTTCCAGGAGACCACGCGGGTGCTCACCGCGGCCTCGATCAACGGCAAGGTCGACGAGCTGCGCGGGCTGAAGGAAAACGTGATCGTGGGCCGCCTGATTCCCGCGGGCACGGGCCTTGCGTTCCACGAGGAGCGCAAGCGCAACCGCATCGAGAACCAGCAGAACAACCAGGAAATCGAGGAACTGCTGGGGACGGTGGACAACGCCGACGACGAGGCCCTGGAACTGGAAATCACGGAGGTCTGAACCGGCGTCCCGCAGCCGCATCCCGCCGCTTCCGGGCGGCGGGGTTCGCGGCGGCGGCGGACCGGACCCAAATCCGCTGCCGACGGGCGTTTCCACGCCCTCTCACGGGCTCCCGCGGTGCTTGACAGGGAACCCTCCGGGACATAGAATCGCCGCCCTCTTTAGGGGGACCGGCAAGGGTGGAAATCCCTGGGGGTGCCCCGAAGCCGCAGAACGAATCCGGGCTTTCCAGGAATTGCGGAGGAACGGCCCGAGGGAGGCTGCCGTCACGTTGTGGCAACCGGGCCCGGACGGGCCGGGATTCGCCGGGCGTGATCCGGAACCAGCCCCCGGACAAGTTTCAGTCGCCAGATACCGAAGCAGACAATACGCATGCCAACCACCAACCAACTGGTCAGGAAACCCCGCCGGCAGCAGGTGAAGAAATCCAATGTGCCGGCTCTTCAGGCCTGTCCGCAGCGCCGGGGGGTTTGCACGCGTGTCTACACCACCACACCGAAAAAGCCGAATTCCGCGCTTCGGAAGGTGGCCCGGGTAAGACTGACGAACGGTTATGAAGTGACCACCTATATCGGTGGAGAGGGCCACAACCTGCAGGAACACTCCGTGGTCCTGCTCCGGGGTGGCCGGGTCAAGGACCTGCCGGGTGTGCGTTACCACACCGTCCGCGGCGCCCTGGACACCTCTGGCGTGTCCGACCGCAGGCAGGGCCGGTCCAAATACGGTGCCAAGCGGCCGAAGTCCTGACTTCGTCCGCCTCTGGATAAAGGTTAACAGTACAACCAAGGGCAATACGAAGGCCGGCGGGGCCGGCCGGATGCGGCATCCATCGGGATGCACCGGGTTACTGCCCACAAACTCCTGTTGTGAAGCCACGAAAGGGAGTTGATGCCGGGTTGCCGGCATGTATCGGATCGGGCTTCACCAAGTGAAACAGCCGGTGCCTTGGACGCGGTCTGCGCGGCCGCGGTCAGGGGCGCCCCGGAACATTGACCAGCTTTTGCCGCGAACAGCCTATGCGGGAAGAGCCGCATTTTTATGCATTGGCCAACTGAAGAGCAAACGCAATGCCAAGACGCAGAGAAGTACCGAAACGCGAGATTCTGCCGGATCCCAAGTACAAGGATCAGACGGTCGCCAAGTTCATCAACATCATGATGCTGGACGGCAAGAAATCCGTTGCCGAAAGGATCATGTACGGCGCCTTCGATGTGATCCGGGAGCGGGGCAAGGGCGATCCCGTGGAAGTGTTCAATGCGGCCCTGGAGAATGTCAGCCCCGGCGTCGAGGTCAAGAGCCGCCGCGTGGGCGGCGCCACCTACCAGGTGCCCGTGGAAGTGCGTCCCAGCCGCCAGATCGCCCTGGCGATGCGCTGGCTGGTGGATGCCGCGCGCAGGCGCAACGAGAAGTCGATGACCGCCCGCCTGGCCGGCGAACTGATGGATGCCGCCGAGGAGAGGGGAACGGCGGTGAAAAAGCGTGAGGACACGCACAAGATGGCCGAGGCGAACAAGGCATTCTCGCATTACCGCTTCTAGACGTACCAGACCCGACGACGAGCGCAAGAACAGTGGCCCGCAAGACATCAATCGAGCGTTACCGGAATATCGGTATCATGGCGCATATCGATGCGGGCAAGACCACGACCACCGAACGCATCCTGTTCTACACCGGCATATCGCACAAGCTCGGGGAGGTCCACGAGGGCACCGCCATCATGGACTGGATGGAGCAGGAGCAGGAGCGGGGGATCACCATCACCTCCGCCGCCACCACCTGCTTCTGGCGGGGCATGTCCGGGGATCTGCCGGAATACCGCATCAACATCATCGACACCCCCGGGCACGTGGATTTCACCATCGAGGTGGAGCGTTCCCTGCGGGTCCTTGACGGGGCCGTGGCCGTGTTCTGCGCCGTGGGCGGCGTGGAGCCGCAGTCGGAGACGGTCTGGCGCCAGGCGGACAAGTACCGCGTGCCGCGCATGGCCTTCATCAACAAGATGGACCGGATGGGCGCCGACTTTCCGCGGGTCATGCACCAGATCGGGGATCGCCTGGGGGCGAACCCGGTGGCGGTCCAGCTGCCCATCGGCGCCGAGGACTCCTTCCGCGGCATCGTGGACCTGGTCACCATGCAGGCCATCTACTGGGAGGAGGAGAACCGGGGCGTCCGGTTTCAGCAGCAGGACATTCCCGAGGAGATGCGCGCCCTTTGCGAGGAATACCGCGAGCGGCTGGTGGAGGCGGCGGCGGAGGCCGACGAGGGCCTGATGGAAAAGTACTTCGAGTCCGGGGAACTGGAAATCGACGAGATCCGCAACGGCATCCGCCTGCGCACCCTGCGCAACGAGGTGGTGCCGGTGCTGTGCGGCAGCGCCTTCAAGAACAAGGGTGTCCAGGCCATGCTGGACGCCGTGATCCACTACCTGCCGAGTCCGGTCGATGTGCCCCCCATCCGCGGCACCGGGCGCGACGGGGGCAGGCTGATCGAGCGCCGCGCGGACGACAGTGAGCCGTTTTCCGCCCTCGGCTTCAAGATCATGAGCGACCCCTATCTGGGGCAGCTGGTGTTCCTCAGGGTGTACTCCGGCGTCCTCAACGCCGGGGACACGGTCTACAACGCCGTGAAACAGAGAAAGGAGCGGATCGGCCGCGTGCTGCTGATGCGGGCCAATGACCGGGAAGACCTGAAGGAGGTTCGCGCGGGTGAAATCGTCGCGGCGGTGGGCCTGAAGACCGTGACCACGGGCGATACGCTGTGTGATCCGGCCAACGAGGTGATCCTGGAGCGGATGGAGTTTCCGGACCCGGTCATCTCCCAGGCGGTGGAGCCGAAGACCAAGGCCGACCAGGAGAAACTGGGGGTGGCCCTCGGCAAGCTGGCGCAGGAGGATCCGTCGTTCCGGGTGGCCACCGACGAGGAGTCCGGCCAGACCATCATCTCCGGCATGGGCGAACTGCACCTGGAAATCATCATCGACCGGATGAAGCGGGAATTCAACGTGGACGCCAACGTGGGCAAGCCCCAGGTGGCGTACCGTGAAACCGTCACCCGGCAGGTGGAGCAGGAATACAGGTATGTCAAGCAGACCGGCGGCCGCGGCCAGTACGGACATGTGTACCTCCGCATCAGTCCCCGGGAGCCCGGCGCCGGTTACGAGTTCGTCGACCAGATCAAGGGCGGCGTGGTTCCGCGGGAGTACATCCCCTCCGTGGACAAGGGAATCCGGGAATCCATGCAGACCGGCATTCTGGCCGGCTACCCCGTGATCGATGTGCGTGTCGTCCTGTATGACGGCTCGTACCACGAGGTGGACTCCTCCGAGCATGCCTTCAAGGCGGCGGGCGGCATGGCTTTCCGCGAGGGCTGCCGCAGGGCGGGGCCGCAGCTGCTGGAGCCGATGATGGCGGTGGAGGTGGTGATGCCGGAAGAGTACATGGGCAACGTCAACGGGGACATCAATGCCCGCCGGGGCATGATCCACGAGATGGATGAATCCCCTTCCGGCAAGGTGGTCCGCGCGGAAGTGCCCCTGTCCGAAATGTTCGGTTACGCCACCGCGCTCAGGTCCGCCACCCAGGGCCGCGCGAGCTATACCATGGAATTCAAGAAGTATGCGCCGGTGCCGGTGAACGTGGCGGAAGCCATCCGGGCCGCCTGAGGCGGGAATCTGCAGACAGGGCAATTCACTTTATTTTCAAAGAGAGTCAAAGAGAGTTCGAAGATGTCGAAAGAAAAATTTGAAAGAACGAAGCCGCACGTGAACGTAGGCACGATTGGTCACGTTGACCACGGCAAGACGACGCTGACGGCGGCGCTGACGAAGGTGCTGTCGGCGCGGCACGGCGGTGCGGTGACGGCGTTTGACGAGATTGACAACGCGCCGGAGGAACGTGAGCGCGGGATCACGATCGCGACGGCGCACGTGGAGTACGAGACGGAGAACCGCCACTACGCGCACGTGGACTGTCCGGGTCACGCGGACTATGTGAAGAACATGATCACCGGTGCGGCGCAGATGGACGGTGCGATCCTGGTGTGTTCGGCGGCGGACGGTCCGATGCCGCAGACGCGGGAGCACATTCTGCTGGCGCGTCAGGTTGGCGTTCCGTACATCGTGGTGTTCCTGAACAAGGCGGACATGGTGGACGACGAGGAGCTTCTGGAGCTGGTGGAGATGGAGGTCCGGGAGTTGCTGGACAGCTACGAGTTTCCGGGGGACGACACGCCGATCATCGTGGGCTCTGCGCTGAAGGCGCTGGAGGGGGATTCCTCGGACCTGGGAGAGGGATCGATTCTGCGGCTGGCGGAGGCTCTGGACAGTTACATCCCGGAGCCGGAGCGTGCGGTGGACGGAGATTTTCTGATGCCGGTTGAGGACGTGTTCTCGATATCCGGCCGCGGCACGGTGGTGACGGGACGGATCGAGCGCGGCGTGATCAAGGTGGGAGACGAGATTGCGATTGTGGGGATCAACGAGACGACGAAGACGACGTGCACGGGAGTAGAGATGTTCCGCAAGCTGCTGGACGAGGGTCAGGCGGGAGACAATGTGGGGATCCTGCTGCGCGGGACGAAGCGCGAGGAGGTGGAGCGGGGACAGGTACTGGCGAAGCCGGGATCGATCACGCCGCACACGAAGTTCGAGGCGGAGGTATACATTCTGTCGAAGGAGGAGGGAGGTCGTCACACGCCGTTTTTCAACGGTTACCGGCCGCAGTTCTACTTCCGGACGACGGACGTGACGGGGGCGTGCGAGCTGCCGTCGGGGACGGAGATGGTGATGCCCGGGGACAATGTGAACCTGGTGGCGGAACTGATCGCGCCGATCGCGATGGAGGAGGGTCTCCGGTTCGCGATCCGCGAGGGCGGCCGCACCGTGGGTGCGGGCGTGGTGTCCAAGATCCTCGCCTGATCACCGAAACAATCTTTCGAGAAGAGTAGCACCGTGAAGGTCGAAAACCAGAAAATCCGGATCAGCCTGAAAGCCTTCGATCACAAGACGATCGACCGCTCGGCGTTGGAGATCGTCGATACCGCGCGCCGCACCGGCGCGCTGGTGATGGGCCCGATCCCCTTGCCGACCAAGATCGAAAAGTACACGCTGCTCAGGTCTCCCCATGTCAACAAGAAGGCCCGCGACCAGTTCGAGATCCGCACCCACAAGCGCATCCTGGATATCGTGGAGCCCACCGACAAGACCGTCGACGCCCTGATGAAGCTGGATCTGGCGGCGGGTGTTGACGTCGAAATCAAACTCAACTGACGATCGGCAGGACAGATCAATGTCTATCGGACTGGTAGGAAAGAAAATCGGCATGACACGGGTCTTCAGCGAGGACGGCGTGTCCACCCCGGTCACCGTGATCGAGGTGACCCCCAACCGTGTATCCCAGGTGCGCACCGAGGTGGCGGACGGCTACAACGGCCTGCAGGTGACCGTGGGCGAGCGGCGGGCCAGCCGTGTGTCCGGGCCCATGCGGGGGCATTTTGCCAAGGCCGGCGTCGAACCCGGCCGCGGGGTCTGGGAATTCCGTCTGGACGGACCCTCCGAGAACGAGGTGGGCAGCGATCTCACCGTGGAGATATTCGCCGTCGGCCAGAAGGTCGATGTCAGTGGCCGCAGCATCGGCAAGGGGTTCGCGGGCACCATCAAGCGGCATAACTTCAGTGGCGGGCGGGCGACCCACGGCAACTCCAAGGCCCACCGGCTGCCCGGTTCCATCGGCCAGAACCAGGATCCCGGCAAGGTGTTCAAGGGCAAGAAGATGGCTGGCGGAATGGGCAACCGGAACCGTACCCAGCAGAACCTGGAGGTGGTGCGCGTGGACAGTGAGCGCAACCTGCTCCTGGTCAGCGGCTCCGTGCCCGGCGCCCGGGGCGCCGACGTGGTGATCCGTCCGGCGGTCAAGGCCCGGCCGGAAGGCGCCGAGGCCTGAAACAGCGGAAAAACAGCATAAGAGAGCCTGACAATGTCCGTTCAACTAGCAGTCAACAGCACCTCCGGCAGCGGGAACGAAACCGTGCAGCTGTCCGACGCCTTCGGCGCCGACTATAACGAGGCGCTGATCCATCAGGTGGTGGTGGCCTACCGGGCGGGTGCCCGGGCCGGCACCAAGGGCCTGAAGAACCGCTCCCAGGTAGCGGGCGGCGGGGCCAAGCCCTGGCGCCAGAAGGGCACCGGCCGTTCGCGCGCCGGCACCATCCGCAGCCCGATCTTCCGCGGCGGCGGCGTCACCTTCGGGGTCACCACCCGGGACTTTTCCCAGAAGGTGAACCGCAAGATGTACCGCGCCGCGATGCGCTCCATCCTGTCGGAACTGAACCGCCAGGGACGCCTGATCGTGGTGGAAGACTTCTCCATGGACGCGCCGAAGACCCGGGACCTGGCCGGCACCCTGGAGGGGCTGGACGTGGTCGAGGCGCTGCTGGTCCTGGAGGAGGACAACCGGAACATCGAGCTGTCCGCACGCAACCTGCCCCGGGTGGCCGTGATCAACAGCCGGGAGATCGATCCCGTGAGCCTGATCAGTTTTGACAAGGTCGTCGTCACGGTCGGCGCCGTGAAGAAGATTGACGAGGTGCTGCGATGAGCGCCGCCACCGCCGTGAAGGACGAGCGCCTGTACCAGGTGATCCTGCGCCCGGTGATCACCGAGAAATCCACCATCGCCGCGGACAAGCGTCGCCAGATCGTCTTCGCCGTTCTGCCCGACGCCACCAAGCAGGAAGTGCGCCAGGCGGTGGAGAAACTGTTTGACGTCAAGGTGGACCGTGTCCAGGTCGTCAACGTGCGCGGCAAGGTCAAGCGGTTCGGCCGCATACCGGGAAAGCGCAGCGACTGGAAGAAGGCCTATGTCAGGCTGCAGGAAGGCCACGACATCGACTTCCTCGGTCTGGCGGGCGCCTGACAGAACCAGCAGAGTAACAAGACATGGCACTAGCAAAACAGAAACCAGTCACTCCGGGCCAGCGCGGCATGGTCCGGGTGGTGACCCCGGACCTGCACAAGGGCAAGCCGTACGGTCCCCTGCTCGAACCCAAGAAGGCCATCGACGGGCGCAACAACGCCGGGCGCATCACCGTGCGCCATCGCGGCGGTGGCCACAAGCGGCAGTACCGCGTGGTGGATTTCAAGCGGGACAAGGATGGTGTTCCGGCGACGGTCAAGCAGCTGGAGTACGATCCCAACCGCAGCGCGCACATCGCACTGCTGGTCTATCGTGACGGGGAGCACCGGTATATCATTTCCCCCCGCGGCATCAAGGCGGGGGACTCGGTGATGTCCGGCCCCGGTGCGCCGTTCAACAACGGCAACTGCCTGCCCCTGCGGAACATACCGATGGGCACGGTGGTCCACTGCGTCGAGCTCAAGCCCGGCAAGGGCGCCCAGCTGGCGCGTTCCGCCGGCTCCTCGGTGCAGTTCGTGGGCAAGGAGGGTTCCTATGCCCAGCTCCGGCTCCGGTCCGGCGAGATGCGCAAGGTGCACCTTGACTGCCGCGCGACCATCGGCCAGGTCGGCAACTCGGAGCACAGCCTGAAGAAACTCGGCAAGGCCGGGGCCAAGCGCTGGCGCGGGGTGCGCCCCACGGTGCGCGGCGTCGCCATGAACCCGGTGGATCATCCCCACGGCGGCGGGGAGGGCCGGACCTCCGGCGGCCGCCACCCGGTGTCGCCCTGGGGCGTCCCCACCAAGGGATACCGGACCCGCTCCAACAAGCGGACCTCTTCAATGATCCTCCGCAGAAGGAAGAAATAGTCATGCCACGTTCCATCAAGAAAGGTCCGTTCGTGGATCATCACCTCTGGGCCAAGATCGAGAAGGCGCGGGAGGAGAACTCCCGCAAGCCGATCAAGACCTGGTCGCGGCGTTCCATGATCATGCCGGAATTCGTCGGGCTGACCATCGCAGTGCACAACGGCCGCCAGCATCTGCCGATCCTGATCAACGAGAACATGGTCGGCCACAAGCTGGGCGAGTTTGCCCCCACCCGCACCTACCGCGGACACGCAGCCGGGAAGAAGGCCAGGTAAGCCATGCAAGCGAAAGCAATATCACGTTACGTCAGGCTGTCCCCGCAGAAATGCCGGCTGGTGGCGGACCAGGTCCGCAGCCTGCCGGTGGAAAAAGCGCTCGAACTGCTCCAGTTCAGCAATCGCAAGGGCGCGCTGCTGGTGCGCAAGACCCTGGATTCGGCCATTGCCAACGCGGAGCACAACGAAGGCGCGGATATCGACGAACTGTGGATCAACGCGATCATGGTGGATGAGGCGCCGGTCATGAAACGCTACCGCGCCCGGGCCAAGGGCCGGGGGGCCAGGATCATCAAGCGCAATTGTCATATCACCGTGAGCGTGAGTGACGAACCGCAACCGAAGCGGAGATAATCATGGGACAGAAAGTCAACCCGAACGGCATGCGTCTCGGAATTTCCCGGGACTGGAACACCAAGTGGTATGCCCCCAGCAGGGATTATGCCGCCACGCTGGCAAGCGACCTGAAGCTGCGCCGGTTCATCATGAAGCGGCTCGCCAACGCGGCGGTCAGCAGGGTGGTCATTGACCGGCCGGCGCAGAATCTGAACGTCACCATATACACCGCCCGTCCGGGCATCGTGATCGGCAAGAAGGGCGAGGACATCGAGCGCCTGCGGGCGGGTCTCAGCCGTCTCAACGGTTCGCCCGTGCAGGTGGCCGTGGAAGAGATCCGCAAGCCCGAACTGGATGCCAAGCTGGTGGCGGAGAACATCTGCCAGCAGCTCGAGAAGCGGATCATGTTCCGCCGCGCCATGAAGCGGGCGGTGCAGAACTCCATGCGGCTGGGCGCCGAGGGCGTCAAGGTGATGGTTTCCGGCCGGCTCAACGGGGCCGAGATCGCCCGCACCGAGTGGTACCGCGAGGGCCGGGTGCCCCTGCATACCCTGCGTGCCGACATTGACTACGGCGTCCACGAGGCGCTGACGACGTACGGGATCATCGGTGTCAAGGTATGGATTTTCAAGGGCGAGGTGTTCACCGAGGAGACCGCGCCCGCCGAGACCCAGGAACAGAAAACCGAGGCGGCCTGAGTAGGGTCCTGTAGACGATGCTTCAACCGAAAAGAACGAAATTCCGCAAACAGCAGAAGGGTCGCAACCGGGGACTGGCGACCCGCGGCAACCGGGTCAGCTTCGGCGAATACGGCCTGCAGTGTTCCGGCCGCGGCCGTCTTACGGCACGCCAGATCGAGGCGGCGCGGCGCGCGATCACCCGCCACGTGAAACGCGGCGGCCGCATCTGGATCCGCGTGTTTCCGGACAAGCCGGTGTCCAAGAAGCCGCTGGAGGTGCGCATGGGCAAGGGCAAGGGCAATCCCGAGTACTGGGTGGCCCTGGTCCAGCCCGGCACCATGCTGTACGAAATCGAGGGCGTGCCGGAACCGCTGGCCCGTGAGGCATTCCGCCTCGCCAGCGCCAAGTTGCCGGTGCAGACAACATTTGCCAAGCGTCAGGTGGGTTGATGAAAGCGTCGGAACTGAGATCGAAGACCGTGGAGGAGCTCAAGACGGAGCTGCTCGGGTTGCGCCAGGAACAATTCAACCTGCGGATGCAGCGCGGGGCGGGCCAGCTGGCCAGTCCTGCCCGTTTCGGGATCGTGCGCAGGGACATCGCCCGCATCAAGACCGTGTTGAACGAGAAAGCCGGAAACTGAGATGACCGCCACGAATACCGAGAAATCACCGCGATCGCTGCAGGGCAGCGTGGTCAGCGCCGCGATGGACAAGACCATTACGGTGCTGGTGGAGCGCCAGGTCAAGCACCCGCTCTACAAGAAATACATCCGCCGCTCCACCAAGTTTCATGCGCACGATGAAAAGAACGCGTGCGGCGTGGGCGACGTGGTCCGGATCGAGGAGTGCCGGCCCATCAGCAAGCACAAGTGCTGGCGACTGGTGGAAGTGATGAGCAAGGCCGTCTAGGAGCTGACCATGATCCAGATGCAATCCATCCTGTCCGTGGCGGACAACAGTGGTGCCAAGCGGGTCCAGTGCATCAAGGTGCTGGGCGGCTCCAAGCGGCGCTACGCCGGCATCGGCGACATCATCAAGATCTCCATCAAGGAGGCCCTGCCCAACAGCAGGGTGAAAAAGGGCGATGTCTACAACGCGGTCATCGTCCGTACCCGCAGCGGGGTGCGGCGGCCCGACGGATCCCTGATCCGCTTCGACCGCAACGCCGCCGTGCTGCTGAATGCGAATCACCAGCCCATCGGCACCCGGATATTCGGGCCGGTGACCCGCGAACTGCGGTCGGAGAAATTCATGCGGATCATCTCCCTGGCGCCCGAGGTCCTGTAGCCGTCCCGCCAGGAGATCACCGGAGAATCGAGAGAGTTCATCATGCAGAGAATCAAGAAAGGCGACGACGTGATCGTGACCGCGGGCCGTGACAAGGGCAAACGCGGCAGTGTGCTCAGGGTCCTTGACGACGAACGGGCCCTGGTGGACAACGTCAACCTTGTCAAGAAACACAAGCGCGGCAATCCCAACACCGGGGAGACGGGCGGCATCATGGAACAGGAGGCGCCGATCCACCTGTCCAACCTGGTGCTGTACAACCCGACCACGAAAAAGGGGGAGCGGATCGGTTACAAACGGCTGGAGGACGGCCGCAAGGTCCGGTACTTCAAATCCAACGGGGAAGTCATCGATCTGGCGTGAGCCGGCATCGACACCTGGTTGCGACTGTGAGCAGAACCATGAGCAGACTGGAAGAACGTTATCACAATGAAATTGCGCCGAAGCTGCACGCGCAGTTCGAGTTTTCAAGCAGCATGCAGATCCCGCGCCTGGTCAAGATCACCCTGAACATGGGGCTGGGCGAGGCCGTGGCGAACAAGAACGTGCTGCAGACCGCTTCGGACGACCTGCAGAAGATCACGGGCCAGAAGCCCGTCATCACCAATGCGAAGAAGTCCGAGGCCGCGTTCAAGATCCGCGAGGGCTGGCCGGTCGGTGCCAAGGTGACCCTGAGGCGGGAGCGCATGTACGAATTCTTCGATCGCCTGATCTCGGTGGCCATACCCCGGATCCGGGATTTCCGCGGCCTTTCGCCGAAGTCTTTCGACGGTCGGGGAAACTATTCCTTCGGTCTCAAGGAACAGATCGTGTTCCCCGAGGTCGACTATGACAATCTCGATGCGCTGCGCGGGCTCGACATCTGCATAACCACCTCGGCAAGGACGGATGAAGAGGCGATGGCGCTTTTGAGGGCATTTAACTTTCCGATCAGGAACTGAGGATATGGCGAAGAAATCCATGATTGCCCGTGAGGTCAAGCGGGCCCGGCTGGTGCAGAAACACGCCGCCCGGCGCGACCAGCTGCGCAAGACCATCACGAGCCCCGAGACCAGTGCCGACGACCAGTGGGAAGCCATGATGCAGATGCAGAAGCTGCCCAGGGATTCCGCCAGGGTCAGGCGGCGCAACCGGTGCGAACTGACCGGCAGGCCCCACGGATACTTCCGCAAGTTCGGCCTGTGCCGGAACCAGCTGCGGGAGGTCATCATGCGTGGCGAGGCCCCGGGCGTGGTCAAGTCCAGCTGGTAAGTGAGGAAAGAATCATGAGCATGTCTGATCCCATCGCCGATATGTTGACCCGGATCCGGAACGGCCAGCACGCCGGGAAGAGTTCGGTTACCATGCCCGCCTCCCGGACCAAGTCTTCCATCGCGGAAGTGCTCAAGCAGGAGGGCTATATCAGGGAGTACAAGGTCGCCGGTGAGGGCTCCACGAAGGTCCTGGATATCGAACTCAAGTATTTCCAGGGCGCGCCCGTGATCGAGGAAATCAACCGCATCAGCAGGCCCGGCCGGCGCGTGTACGCCGGTTGCGGAGAGATCCAGCAGGTGCGCAACGGGCTCGGTGTGGCCCTGGTATCCACTTCCAAGGGAATCATGACGGACAAGGCGGCTCGCGAAAGCGGAGTCGGCGGAGAAATCATCTGCACGGTGTTCTGATCCGGACAGATCCAGTCAGCAGGCAGACAACGCAAGAACAGTACCATGTCACGAATCGCAAAAGCCCCCATCCCGGTGCCGTCCGGGGTGGAAGTGAAAATCGAGGACGGCCGTTTCAGCGCCAAGGGGCCCAAGGGCGAGCTCGGTGTGGACCTCATGGACGGCATCAGCCTGGTCCGGGACGACGACGTCCTGAAAGTGTCCGTGGTCGATGCCGACCGCCGGGCGTCGAAGAAGCTGGTCGCCATGTCGGGAACCACCCGGGCCCTGGTCAACAACATCATCACCGGTGTGACCAGCGGATTCGAGCGCGTGCTGAACATCATGGGCGTAGGCTATCGTGCCCAGGTGCAGGGCAAGAGGATCAACCTGACCCTGGGCTTTTCCCACCCGGTGGTCTACGACCTGCCCGAGGGAGTGACCGCCGAGACGCCGAACCAGACCACCATCGTGCTCCGGTCTTCGGACAAGCAGTTGCTGGGACAGACCGCCGCGGAAATTCGGGCGTTCCGTCCGCCGGAACCTTACAAGGGAAAGGGGATCCGCTACCGGGACGAGTACGTGGTGCGCAAGCAGGCGAAGAAGAAGTGATCGGGCCTGACCGTTCCATTCATCCGAGAATAGAGCTATGAGTGACAAGAAAAAGTCGAGATTGAGACGGGCGCGCAGGACCCGGGCCCGGATCGCCGGGCTCGAGGCGGTGCGCCTGACCGTGCACCGGACCCCGCGCCACTTCTACGCCCAGGTCATCGACGCCAGTGGCTCCAGGGTGCTGGCGGCGGCGTCCACCCTGGACGCCGACCTGCGCAAGGAACTGAAGTACACCGGCAACACCGAAGCCGCGGGCGCCGTCGGCAAACGGCTGGCGGAAAAGGCGCAGTCGGCCGGAGTGGAAGCCGTGGCGTTCGACCGTTCCGGTTTCCGCTACCACGGCAGGGTCAAGGCATTCGCCAACGCCGCCCGCGAAGGCGGCCTCAAATTCTAGAGATATTGTCCGTTCGTTATGGCTAATCCGAAAGACCGGGACCCAGCCCGGAAAGACAGTTACCAGGAGCAGTTGATCAACGTGCGCCGCGTGTCCAAGGTGGTCAAGGGCGGCCGGATTTTCGGCTTCTCCGCCCTGACCGTGGTGGGCGACGGCGACGGTCACGTCGGCATGGGCCGGGGGAAGGCCCGGGAAGTGCCCGTGGCGGTGCAAAAGGCGATGGAGGATGCGCGCCGCAACATGTTCAAGGTGCAGCTTTCCGACAACACCATTCCCTATGCCCTGGTGGGCACCCATGGCGCGGCCAGGGTTGTGCTGCGTCCCGCGTCGGAGGGCACCGGCATCGTCGCCGGCGGCACCATGCGCGCGGTGTTCGAGGTGCTGGGGCTTGAGAACGTGCTGACCAAGGTGATCGGCACCACCAACCCGGTCAACGTGACCCGGGCCACCATCGACGCGCTCCGCAACATGCGCAGCGCCACCCAGGTGGCGGCCAAGCGGGGCAAGAACGTCAAGGACCTGTGATCCGGATGCCGGTATCGCGGACCGAAATTTCCGAATGAAGTGAATCATGGCGAAACAGAAGAAAATCCAGGTCACCCTGGTACGAAGCCTGCACGGCAGGCTCAAGAGACACCAGGCCTGCGTGCGCGGCCTGGGTCTTCGGCGCATGCACCAGACCGTGGAAGTCATCGATACCCCGGAGAACAGGGGGATGATCAACAAGGTCAGTTACATGCTTGAATGCAAGGAAGTGTAGACACCGACTCCATCGACCGATTCCTGAAGATCATGCGACTGAATTCCATCAAGCCCGCGGCAGGGTCCCGCACCGCCGGCAAGCGGGTGGGCCGCGGCAATGCCGCCGGCCAGGGCAAAACGGCCGGCCGCGGCACCAAGGGCCAGAAGTCCCGCTCCGGCGGCTACCACAAGGTGGGTTTCGAAGGCGGCCAGATGCCGCTGCAAAGGCGCCTGCCCAAGCGCGGTTTCCGCAGCCGGGTCAACCGGAACGCGGCGGAGGTGCGCCTGCATGAACTGGCCAAGGTGGAAGGCGACGTGGTGGATCTCCAGGCCCTCAAGTCCGCCGGCGTGATCGGCCTCTACGTGGACCGCGCCAAGGTGATCCTGTCGGGCAGCATGGACCGTGCGCTCACGGTGCGCGGCCTCGGGGTGAGCGGCGGTGCCCGCAAGGCCATCGAGCAGGCCGGAGGCAAGGTCGAGGACTGACGGTCCGGACGGCAACAGGCACATGGCAAAGAAAAACGCGCCCACGACCGGCATGCTGACCAGCATGTCCGAACTCAAGCAGCGGATCCTGTTCCTGCTGGGGGCTCTTATCGTCTACCGGATCGGGACCTACATTCCCGTTCCCGGGGTGGACTCCAATGCCGTGGCGGAACTGTTCAGCCAGACCCGCGGCTCCATCGTGGACGTCTTCAACATGTTTTCCGGCGGTGCGCTCAGCCGGCTGTCGATTTTCGCCCTGGGGGTCATGCCCTACATTTCGGCCTCCATCATCATGCAGATGATGAGCGCCATCGTGCCCACGCTGGAGCAACTCAAGAAGGAGGGCGAATCCGGCCGCCGCAAGATCACCCAGTACACCCGCTACGGCACCGTCCTGCTCGCCGCCTTCCAGGCCGTGGGCATCTCCGTGGCCATCGAGAACATGCAGGTGGCGGGTTCTCCGGTCATCCTGATACCCGGAATCGGGTTCAAGATCATCGCCGCGGCCAGCCTGGTCGCCGGCACCATGTTCCTGGTATGGCTCGGCGAGCAGGTGACGGAACGCGGGATCGGCAACGGCATCTCGCTGATCATCTTCGCCTCCATCGTCGCCGGGCTGCCGGCGGCGGTCACCGGCACCCTGGAGCTGGCGCGGACCGGCGCGTTCACGCCGATGTTCGTCCTGTTCCTGTTCATCGGCGCCATCATCGTCACCTTCTGCGTGGTTTTCGTGGAACGGGGCCAGCGCCGCATCACGGTGAACTACGCCAAGCGGCAGCAGGGACGGCGCATGCTCGCGGGACAGTCCAGCCACCTGCCGCTGAAGCTGAACATGGCGGGCGTCATTCCGCCCATTTTCGCTTCCAGCCTGATCCTGTTCCCCGCCAGTCTCGGCAGCTGGTTCGGCCAGGCCGAAGGCATGGGATGGCTCAGCGATATCGCCACCAAGCTGCAGCCCGGGGAGCCGATCTACACCCTGCTGTACGGGGGCATGATCATCTTCTTCTGCTTCTTCTATACCGCGATGGTGTTCAATCCCGATGACATCGCGGACAACCTGAAGCGGTCCGGCGCATTCATCCCGGGCATCCGGCCCGGCGCCCAGAGCGCACGATACATCGACGGCGTCGTGTCCAGGCTGACCCTGGTCGGGGCCATCTACATCACCGTGGTCTGCCTCATACCCGAGTTCCTGATCGTGAAGTACAGCGTGCCGTTCTACTTCGGCGGCACCTCGCTGCTCATCATCGTGATTGTGACCATGGACCTGATTACCCAGGTGCAGTCGCACCTGATGTCGCGTCAGTATGAAAGCATACTGAAGAAGTCCTCGCTGACGGGCAATCCGGGCCTTCGCTAGGCGGGGCCTCCTGAACCATTCCCGGAGAATTTCCATGAAAGTACGCGCTTCCGTCAAGAAAATTTGCCGAAACTGCAAGATCATCCGCCGCAACCGGACGGTCCGGGTGATCTGTACCGACCCCAGGCACAAGCAGCGCCAGGGATGAACGTTCCGGACGGGTTGCGGCGATTGTGAAGGGTGCCCCTGTTCTGGTAGAATACTGCGCCTTTTTGATCACCTAACCCCCTGATTTTTACCTGATTTTAGAGACTAGAACGTGGCACGAATAGCTGGAATCAATCTACCGAACCACAAGCACATCGAGATCGGGCTGACCACGATCTACGGTATCGGCCGTCCCACCGCGCAGAAGATCTGCGACGCCGCCGGCGTCCCCCGGTCCACCAGGGTCCAGGACCTGAGCGATGAGCAGGCGGAGAGGCTCCGTGCCGAGGTGGCGGGCGTGGAGGTGGAGGGCGATCTGCGCCGGGAGGTTTCCATGAACATCAAGCGGCTCATGGATCTCGGCTGTTACCGGGGATTGCGTCATCGCCGCGGTCTGCCGGTGCACGGCCAGCGGACCAAAACCAATGCGCGCACCCGCAAGGGCCCGCGTCGACCTGTCAAGAAATAACCGCTGAAAGTCATGGCCAAGGGCACAAGCAAAAACACCCGGACGAAAGCCAAGGTCCGCAAGAATGTCCAGGAGGGCATTGCGCATATCCACGCGACCTTCAACAACACCATCGTGACGATTTCCGATCGCCACGGCGACACCCTGTGCTGGGCGTCCGCCGGCAATTCCGGCTTCAAGGGGTCCCGCAAGAGCACCCCGTTCGCCGCGCAGACCGCGGCGGAGGCCTGCGGCAGGAAAGCCCAGGAAATGGGCGTGAAGCAACTGGAGATCAAGGTCAAGGGTCCCGGTCCGGGGAGGGAATCCGCGGTGCGGGCGCTCAACGCGCTGGGGCTGGAGATCCATTCGATCTCCGATATCACGCCGATTCCGCACAACGGCTGCCGGCCGCCCAAGCGCCGCCGCGTGTAGCCGGGGCCGGATCGGACCTGAAACCGCAATGAACCCATAAATCGCACCTGTAAATAGCAAAGATGGCAAGATATCTCGGCCCCACCTGCAAGCTGGCCCGTCGCGAGGGAACCGACCTGTTTCTGAAAAGTCCGGTCCGCACCATCGACTCGAAGTGCAAGTTCGACCGCATTCCCGGCGTCAGGGCGGGCGCGCGCCGCCCCCGGGTGACGGTCTACGGCACCCAGTTGCGGGAAAAGCAGAAGCTCCGCCGGATGTACGGCGTGCTGGAAAAGCAGTTCCGTGCCTACTACGAAGAGGCTGCGCGTCTGCATGGTTCCACCGGCCTCAACCTGCTGCAACTGCTGGAGAGCCGTCTCGACAACGTGGTGTACCGCATGGGGTTCGGCGTCACCCGTGCCGAAAGCAGGCAGCTTGTGAACCACAAGTCCGTGATGGTGAACGGCCGCAAGGTGAACATTCCGTCCTACCAGGTCAAGCCCGGCGACGCCGTCGAAATCGTCGACAGGAGCAAGAAACAGCTGCGCATCGCGTCGGCCCTGGAAATCGCCGAGCAGATCGGCTTCGTGCCCTGGGTGGAGGTCGATATCAAGGGAGCCAAGGGACTGTTCAAATCGTTGCCGGAAAGGGCTGACCTGCCCCCGGATATCAACGAGGCTCTCGTGGTGGCGCTTTACTCCAAGTAGGGCACGCCGGGTCATTGCCGCACACCCGCCCCGGGGCGAAGCGCGGCACTGGACATTGAAAGGCTCGGCCCCGGCCTCACGGCCATGGCCCGCTTTTGGATTTAACTTCGTCTTTACGAGGAACACATATGCAGGATCCCACAATTGAGTTTCTGAGGCCGCGCCTGGTAGAAGCTAAGAATATCGACGACAGACATTCCCGGATCACCATCGAGCCGCTGGAGCGCGGTTTCGGCCATACCCTGGGAAATGCGCTGCGGCGCATTCTGCTGTCGTCCATGCCGGGCTGCGCGATCACGGAAGTCAGGGTCGAGGGTGTACTCCACGAATATTCCGCCCTGGAGGGGGTCCAGGAGGATGTCCTCGACATCCTGATGAACATGAAGACCCTGGCGCTGAAACTGCATACCCGCAACGAGGCCAGGCTGAGCCTGAAGAAGAAGGGCCCGGGCAAGGTGACCGCCGGGGACATCGAACTGATCGATGATGTGGAGATCGTGGATCCTGATCATCATATCGCCACGCTGGCGAAGGAGGGCTCCCTTGACATGGAATTCACCGTGCGCCGCGGACGCGGCTACGAGACCGCCGAAACCCGGTTGCACGACACCGACGATTCGCGCGCGGTGGGCGTGATCCACCTGGATGCCTCCTACAGCCCGATCACCCGGATCTCGTATTCGGTGGAGGATGCCCGGGTGGAGCAGCGCACCGACCTCGACCGCCTGATCCTGGACATTGAATCCAACGGATCCATCGATCCCGAGACCGCTGTCCGCCGCGCCGCCACCATCCTGCACGACCAGATCTCCGTGTTCGTCAACCTGGAGGAATCCATGATCCAGTCCAAGGCCGACGAGGAACCCAAGATCGATCCGATCCTGGTCCGCCCGGTGGACGATCTGGAACTGACGGTGCGCTCCGCCAACTGTCTCAAGGCGGAAAACATCTACTACATCGGTGACCTGGTGCAGCACACCGAGACCGAACTGCTGAAAACCCCGAATCTCGGCAAGAAATCCCTGACCGAGATCAAGGACGTGCTGGCCCAGCGCGGCCTGGCGCTCGGGGTGAAACTCGAAAACTGGCCGCCGCCCTCCCTGGCCAAGGAGGAGGAGCCCGGCGGATTGACCCTCGGTGGTTTCTGATGCGACACAGAATTTCAGGGCGCAAGCTCAACCGTACCTCGGCGCACCGCAAGGCGATGCTGGCGAACATGACCAATTCGCTGTTCACCCACGAACAGATCAGGACCACGTTGCCCAAGGCCAAGGAATTGCGCCGTCACGCGGAGCCGCTCATTACCCTGGCCAAGACACCCAGCGTGGCCAACCGCCGCCTGGCCTTCGCCCGGCTGCGTGACCGCGCGGTCGTCAGCAAGCTGTTCGACGAGCTCGGGCCCCATTTCCAGTCCCGCCCCGGCGGTTATCTCCGCATCCTGAAATGCGGGTTCCGCGACGGGGACAATGCGCCCATGGCCTATGTGCAGCTGGTGGACAGGGACCTGTCCGGGGATGGTGAAGCCGGGGACGATGACGCCTAGGACCGGATCGGCTGTCCTTCCCTAGAAAAGCACCTCCCGGGGTGCTTTTTCATTGTCGCGCAAGGCGGAGCCCCGAATGGTGCCGGCGTTGTGGCGGCCCGGGCCTGGGGTATCATCGCTGCATATTCTTCCGCTCCCCTGACGATGAGTTTTGAAGGCTTGAAGGTCCGCGTTGGCGCCGACATCGGCGGCACCTTCACCGACGTGGTGCTGGAATGCGGCGAACGTCTGCACTCGGTCAAGGTGCTGACGGACCATGCCGAGCCGGAAAGCGCCATCGTGGACGGGGTGGGCAGGGTGTGCAGGGAGGCGGATATACCGGAATCCGCCATCGACCTCCTGATTCACGGGACCACCCTGGCCACGAATGCCCTGATCGAGCGCCGGGGGGCGAAAACGGCATTCGTCACCACTGCCGGATTCCGCGACGTGATCGAGATGCGGAACGAGGGCCGGTTTGAGCAATACGACCTGAACCTCGTCCTGCCTCCGCCCCTGGTCTCCCGGGAGCACCGCTTTCCCGTGGCCGGGCGGATCGCGGCCAGCGGGCATGAGCTGGTGCCGCTGGACGAAGACGCCCTGGCGGCCCTCGGCCGGAGAATCCGTGACGAGGGTTACCAGAGTGTGGCCATCGGCTTCATCCACTCCTATGTCAACGGGGTCCACGAACGCCGGGCGCGGGAGATTATCGGCGAGCAGATCCCCGGCGTGGCCATGTCCATCTCCTGCGAGGTGTCTCCCCAGGTCCGGGAGTTCGAACGCTTCAACACGGTCTGCGCCAACGCCTTCGTCAAGCCGCTGATGTCGTCCTACCTCAGGCGGCTGGCCGCCGGGCTCAGGGCCATCGGAACGGATTGCCCGGTATACATGATCCATTCCGGCGGCGGGCTGATTTCCATAGACAGCGCCATCGAGTTTCCGGTGAGGCTGCTGGAATCCGGCCCTGCCGGCGGCGCCATCTTCGCCGCGGACTACGCCGCCCGGTACGGGCTCGGGCGGGTGCTGTCCTATGACATGGGCGGGACGACGGCGAAGATCTGCCTGGTCGAGGACTGCACGCCCAAGACCGCGCGCACCTTTGAGGTAGCCAGAACCTACCGCTTCAAGAAGGGTTCCGGTATGCCCATCTCCATACCGGTCATCGAGATGGTGGAAATCGGCGCGGGCGGCGGTTCGATCGGCTGGGTGGATGAGATGCAACAGATCCGGGTGGGTCCGGACAGTGCCGGGTCCGAACCCGGTCCGGCCTGCTACCGGCGGGGCGGGGAGCAGGCCGCGGTCACGGATGCCGACCTGGTGCTGGGGCGTCTCGATCCGGCCGGTTTCGCCGGCGGCGAGATTCCGCTGTCGGCCGACCTTGCCGGAGCGGCCCTGGAACGCGGCGTCGGCGACCGGCTCGGTATGGACGCCGCCACCGCCGCCGTCGGGATTTGCGAGGTGGTGGACGAAAACATGGCCAACGCGGCCAGGGTGCACGCGGTGGAGAGCGGCCGGGAACTGTCGGATTTCACCATGATCGCCTTTGGCGGCGCGGCCCCGCTCCACGCTGCCCGGCTTTGCGAGAAACTCGGTATGGATTCGGTGCTGGTACCGCCCGGCGCCGGTGTGGGTTCGGCCATCGGTTTCCTGCGCGCGCCGTTCGCCTACGAGGCGGTTCACGGCGCCTACCTGCGCCTCAGCCAGTTTGACGCGGCATGGACCAACGATCTCCTGTCCCGGCTCTCCCAGGAGGCGGCGCAGTTCGTCAGCGCGGGCGCGGACCCGGACGACATGGTCTTTTCCGCGCGCGCCTACATGCGCTACCAGGGGCAGGGCTGGGAGATTGTCGTTGACCTGCCGATGCGAACCTATGGCCCGGAGGACGGGGCGCACTTGCGGAATCTCTTCGAATCCGCCTATGTCCACCTGTTCGGCCGGGCACTGGACGGGCTCGATGTGGAGGTGATCAACTGGTCCGTCCAGGCCAGCTCCCCGCCGGTTCCGGCGGCACGGGTGGATTCGCCGGCGTCACTGGCCGAAGCCGTCCCCGGCGACCGCCGGGAGATCTACGATGCCCGCCTGGGGCAGTGGGTAGGGGCCGCCATCCACCAGCGGGAAGGACTGGCTCCGGGCGCCCTCGTGAACGGGCCGGCCCTGGTGGTGGAAAGGGAAACCACCACGGTGCTGACATCGGATTTCGACGCCGTCATGCAGGTGGACGGCTGCCTGCTGATCAGGCGCAAGATGACGGAGGGTTCCCATGAATGAAAAACTGGCGGATGTCCATATGCAGGTCATGTGGAACCGGCTGATTTCCGTGGTGGAGGAACAGGCCCTGGCGCTTGTCCGGACCGCGTTCTCGACCTCGGTACGCGAGGCGGGCGACCTGTCCGCCGGGGTGTTCGGCCGGGACGGGCTCATGCTTGCACAGGCGGTCACCGGGACGCCGGGTCATGTGAATGCCATGGCCGCGGCGGTGCGCAACTTCATCCGGGACATCGGCGAGGACAATATCTTCGAGGGGGATTCCTACCTCACCAACGACCCCTGGAAGGGTACCGGGCACCTGCACGACTTCACTTTCGTGAATCCCTCCTTCCGGGACGGGCGCCTGATCGGCTTTTTCGCCTGCACCGCCCACGTGGTCGACGTGGGCGGGCGGGGATTCGGCCCGGATGCCAGCGAGGTGTACGAGGAGGGCCTGCGGATACCGATCATGAAATTCGCCGAACGTGGCAGGGTGGATGCGAATCTCCTGAATATCATCCGCAACAATGTGCGCGAGGCGGACCAGGTGGTCGGCGATCTGCATTCGCTGTCTGCCTGCAACGATACCGGTCACCGGCGGCTGATGGACATGATGGGAGAATTCGGCATCGACGACCTTGACCGGTTGCAGGCGTTCATCTTCGGCCACAGCCGCCAGGCCACCCTGGAGCGCCTGGCAACACTGCCGCGGACCTCCTGCAGCAACACCATCACCGTGGACGGCTATGACGCCCCCGTGACCATGCGGCTGCGCCTGGACCTGGCCCCCGAAGGCGTGCTCGCGGACTACGATGGAACGTCCGGCCTCAGCGCGCTCGGGATCAACGTGCCGTTGATCTACACCACGGCCTATACCTGCTATGCCCTCAAGTGCGCCCTGGCGCCGGCCATCCCGAACAACCATGCGTCACTGGAACCGTTTCGCGTCACGGCCCCGGAAAACTGCATTCTCAATGCCGGACATCCCGCGCCCGTGGCCATCCGCCACGTGCTCGGACAGTTCCTGCCCGATGCGGTGCTGGGCGCCCTGCACCGGGTGCTGCCCGGGCGGGTGCCGGCGGAAGGCGCCAGCGCGCTGTGGAACATCCAGCTCGGGGTCAGGCCCATGCAGGACGGACATCCCGCTCCCGGGGAAACCCTGCAGAGCTCCCAGATTCTGATGTTCAATTCCGGGGGGACCGGTGCGCGCCCGGCGCTTGACGGCCTCAGCGCCACCGCCTTCCCCTCCGGGGTGCACACCATGTCCGCCGAGGTGATGGAGCACGTGGGGCCCGTCACCATCTGGCGCAAGGAACTCAGGAGTGACTCCGGCGGCGCCGGCGCCCAGCGGGGCGGGCTCGGCCAGGTCATCGAAATGTCCGCCAACCGGGGGCACCACATGTACCTGAACGCCATGTTCGACCGTTGTGACCATCCTGCGCAGGGCCGGGAAGGCGGCTCATCGGGCGCGCCGGGGGTGGTCCGCCTGGACGATGGCAGTCCGCTGAAGAGCAAGGGAACGCAGTGGATACCGGCGGACAGGCGGCTGGTGGTGGAGCTTCCCGGGGGCGGCGGTTACGGCGACCCCCGCAAGCGTTCCCGGCAGGAAGTGGAGACGGACCTGGCCAGGGACTATATCCGGCAGGATGCCGCACGGTCGGAATACGGGCTCGGCGACACCTGAGCCGCCGGGGCCGGCATTCGAGATAGAATAGCCGGTCGCCAACCGGGACTCCCGTGTGAATACCGCACTCAAGAACTACCTGCGCTCGCCGGAAATGCTGCTGATGCTGATGGCTTCGGCGGTGCCCCTGTCCTTTGCCACCTGGTCGGCGATGATCAACAACCTCAGCGTCGAAATGGCGGGGTTCAGCGGCAGGGAGATCGGCATCCTGCAGAGTATCCGGGAAATTCCGGGATTCCTGGCATTTGCGGTGATCTTCGTACTCCTGCTGATGCGCGAGCAGACCCTGGCCATCGTGTCGCTTCTGCTCATGGGCATCGGCACCGCCCTGACGGGATACCTGCCCTCGGTCGTCGGACTGTACTGCACCACGCTGCTGATGTCTTTCGGGTTTCACTACTACGAGGCGGTACATAGCTCCCTGTCCCTGCAGTGGATTGAGAAGGAACGTACCGCGCTGGTCCTGGGACGGATCCTCGGGGTGGGGTCATTCACCTCGCTGGTGGCGTTCGGCCTGATCTACGCGGGCCTTGAGCTGTTTTCGCTGTCGTACCGACATGTCCTCCTTGCCGGAGGGGGATTGACCGTGGTGATCACCCTGGTGGCCCTCCTGTCCTATCCGGCCATCGCATCCAGGCACCGGCAGCACAAGCAGCTTATCCTGCGGCGCCGATACTGGCTTTACTACGCCCTGGTGTTTTTCTCCGGCGCCCGCAGGCAGATTTTCGTGGTGTTCGCCGGGTTCATGATGGTGGAGAAATTCGGCTACAGCGCCGCCAACCTGACGCTCCTGTTCCTGGTGAACTGCGCCATCAATATCTGGCTCGCTCCCGTGGTCGGGCGTCTGGTGGGGCGCTGGGGCGACCGCAACGCCCTGGTGTTCGAGTATCTCGGACTCATCGTGATTTTCACCAGCTATGCCTTTGTCAGCCACGCCGGGCTGGCGGCCGTGCTGTATATCCTCGATCACATGTTCTTCGCCCTGGCCATTGCCATCAAGACCTACTTCCAGAAGATCGCGGACCCCAGGGACTTCGCGTCATCGGCCGGGGTGTCGTTTACGATCAACCACGTTGCCGCGGTCCTGCTGCCGGCGGCGCTGGGGCTGCTGTGGCTGAGCTCGCCCGCGTTGGTATTCCTGTGCGGCACCGCCTTCGCGGTGTGCTCCCTGATCCTTTCGCTGATGATTCCCGTCAACCCGGCGGAGGGCAGGGAGTTCGTGTTGCCGGCACCGATGCACTCGGCCCGGGCGCGGTTTCCGGGCTGAACTTGCCGGCCGCCGGGGAAATCACGGATGCGCCGGCCCGGCGGGTGTGGCCGGGCCGTTCATTCCGGCAGCCGGATGCGTATGTCTTCCGCGGCCCGGTACATGATGCCGGTACGGCCGATCAGCGTTACGGCGGCGGCGCCGACCGCGTCGCAGGCCGCGTCGAGCATCGCTCTTCGTTCCGCTTTCCCCCCTGCCGGGAGCTTGATCTTCATCAGTTCATGGTGGGCGATGTTCCGCGCCAGTTCCTCCACCACGCCCGGGGAGAGTCCGCCGGGGCCGATGGTGACCACGGGCTTCAGGGAATGCGCCCGTCCCTTCAGGTATTTTCTTTGCCGCACGGAAAGCGTTTTCATGGAGCGGAATTGTACCGGCTCGCCGGGCTCTCGTGATGATTCCAGCGGGAGGCTGATACCGTGACCACCGGCCGCAGGCGGCGCAAATCCGACAACTGGCGCAGGCGGCAGAAAAATGACCCGTACGTGCGCAGGGCCAGGGCGGGCGGGGCCAGGGCGCGGTCCTTCTTCAAGCTGGAGCAGATCGACCGCAAGTATCGGCTGGTCCGGCCGTCCACCCGGGTCGTGGATCTGGGCAGCGCCCCCGGAAGCTGGACGCAGTACGTCGCGGAGCGGGTGTCTTCCCCGGCCCAGGTTGTCGCGGTGGACCGGCTGGCCATGGACCCTGTTCCGGGCGTCCATTTCGTGCAGGGGGATTTCACGGATTCCGGCGTTTCGGATGTCGTTCTGGCGTGGCTCGGGGACTCGCCGGTCGACCTTGTATTGTCCGACATGGCCCCCAATATTACTGGTATCCGGGCCACCGACGAGGCCCGGGCCGAGGAAATACAGGAGGCGGTTATGGATTTCTGCGATCGTGCCCTCCGGCCGGGCGGAACGCTTCTGACCAAACTGTTCGAGGATGGGACGGCAACCGGAATCCGCAGGGTGATGGGTATGAGGTTCGACCGGACTGTCACCGTCAAACCGGATGCCTCCCGTGCGGAATCCCGGGAGTTCTATCTCCTTGGCCGTGGATTCCTCGGCGGGACCGCCACCGGCAGGGAGGGCGACTGAGGCCACGGCCGCGGCTGCCGGACGGCCGGGGGTCCCGTGTGTAACATGATATGATTAACCTGACCGGTGGAACCCGGGTTCCACGTTTACCGGAGTACCGACAGTGTCCAACATGACCAAGAACATCCTGCTGTGGCTGGTGATCGCCATGGTGCTGATGTCCGTCTTCGAGAACTTCACATCGCCCCAGGGTAACCGTGGCGGAGAGATGGACTACTCGACATTTCTCGGTGAGGTTGAAAAGGGCAACATCGCCGCCGTTGAGATTTCGGGTGACACGATCACCGGGGAAACCAACGACAATCGCGCGTTCATCACCTATGCCCCCAACGATCCCAAGCTGATTGACGACCTGTATGCCAACGGCGTGCGGATCCGTGCAAAGCAGGAGGAGGGCACCTCCCTGCTGATGAGCCTGCTGATCAGTTCATTCCCCATCCTGCTCCTGATCGGCGTGTGGATTTTCTTCATGAAGCAGATGCAGGGCGGCGGCCGGGGCGGTGCGCTCAGCTTCGGCAAGAGCAAGGCCAAGATGCTGGCCGAGGACAAGAACCACATCACTTTCGATGACGTCGCCGGAGTGGACGAGGCCAAGGAGGATGTCGGTGAACTGGTGGAATTCCTGCGGGATCCCTCGCGGTTCCACCGGCTCGGAGGCCGCATTCCGCGCGGCGTGCTGATGACCGGCAGCCCCGGTACGGGCAAGACCCTCCTCGCCAAGGCCATTGCCGGGGAGGCCAAGGTTCCGTTCTTCACCATCTCGGGCTCCGACTTCGTGGAAATGTTCGTCGGCGTCGGCGCATCCCGGGTGCGGGACATGTTCGACCAGGCCAAGAAAAATGCGCCCTGCATCATATTCATTGACGAGATCGATGCCGTCGGGCGCCATCGCGGCGCCGGATTCGGCGGCGGCAATGATGAGCGGGAGCAGACGCTGAACCAGCTCCTGGTGGAGATGGACGGGTTCGAGGAGAACGAGGGCGTCATCGTGATCGCCGCCACCAACCGCCCGGATGTGCTGGACCCCGCACTGTTGCGCCCCGGCCGTTTCGACCGCCAGGTCCACGTGCCCCTGCCGGACATCCGCGGCCGCGAGGCCATACTCAAGGTGCACATGCGCAAGGTGCCGGTGTCCGACGACGTCAATCCGCGTGACATCGCCCGGGGCACCCCCGGGTTCTCCGGCGCCCAGATCGCCAACCTGGTCAATGAAGCGGCCCTGTTGAGCGCGCGGCTGAAGAAGAAACTGGTCGGCGTGGACGAGTTCTGGGCGTCCCGGGACAAGATCATGATGGGCTCCGAACGCAAGTCCATGGTGATGAGCAAGGAGGACCTGACCAACACCGCCTACCATGAATCCGGCCACACCGTGGTTGGCTGGGTACTGCGTGACCTGGTCGATCCCATCCTGAAGGTGACGATCATTCCCCGGGGACGTGCGCTCGGCACCACGCAATTCCTTCCCGAGGCGGACGAACTCAGCCAGGAAAAGGAGAAACTCCTGGCCCAGATCGCGGTATCCATGGGCGGGCGGATCGCGGAGGAGATTTTCATGGACCAGGTCACGAGCGGGGCGGCCGGCGACATGCAGATGGCCACCCGGACGGCGGAATCCATGGTGGCAGAGTGGGGCATGAGCGAACTGCTCGGCCCTCGGATCTACAACCGGGAAAGCACCGACATGTATGGCCGGCCAACCGGAGGACTCAGCGACGAGACCGCGGAGAAGGTCGAACAGGAGATCACCCGGATCATTTCCGAACAGTATGATCGTGCACGGGGAATCATCGAGGACAACCGCGACAAGCTCGAGGTGATGACGCGGAAGCTCCTTGAATGGGAGACCCTGGAATCGGACCAGATAGATGCGATCATGGAGGGCAAGGACCCCCGGTCCCCGGACGAGGACGACAAGTCCAGCGGTCAGGGCAGCGACGTGAACAAGGACTCCAGGGGAGAGAAGCTGGATACTGTCCTGTCGGAATCCGATATCGACCTGCCGGATCCCAACGAAACCGTCTAGCGCCGCGTTCCACGGTGTCGGAGTCTCTGTTCGGTACCGACGGGGTTCGCGGCCGCGTAGGCCTCGAACCCATTACCCCCCAGACCGTCATGAAGCTGGGCTGGGCGGCGGGCCGGGTGCTTGCCGGCGCCGGCAATGGAAACAAGGTGCTGATTGGCAAGGATACCCGTATTTCCGGCTACCTGCTGGAGTCTGCCCTGGAAGCCGGCTTTTCCGCCGCGGGCGTGGACATTTCGTTGCTCGGACCCATGCCGACCCCGGGCATCGCCTACCTCACCCGGACCGCGAGGGCCTGCGCCGGTGTCGTGATCAGCGCGTCGCACAACCCCTACCACGATAACGGGATCAAGATATTTTCCGCCGAGGGCACCAAGCTGGACGATGCCCTGGTGGCCGCCATCGACCGGACGATGCAGGGGGAAATGACCTGCGTGGAGTCCAGCCGGCTGGGGCGGGCGGAACGGTTTTCCGATGCCCAGGGGCGTTACATTGAATTCTGCAAGAACACCTTCCCCCGGTCCCTCAGTCTTTCGGGGCTGAAGGTGGTGATTGACTGCGCCAACGGTGCCGGGTACGAAGTGGCTCCACGGGTACTGGCGGAACTCGGCGTCGATGTGGTCGCTATCGGCAACCGGCCGGACGGTTACAACATCAACCACGAATGCGGTTCAACCAGCCTGGATGGGCTCAAGGCAAGAGTCCTTGAGGAACGCGCCGCGCTCGGAATTGCGCTGGACGGTGACGCCGACCGCGTCCTTCTGGTGGATGAATCCGGCCAAGGCGTGGACGGCGACCAGATTCTTTATCTGCTTGCCGGACACAGGCAGGCTCGGGGAAACCTGGGTGGCGGAGTGGTCGGGACGGTGATGACCAACCTGGGGCTCCAGCAGGCCCTTGCGCAAAGGGAAATCCCGTTTTGCCGTACCGGTGTGGGCGACCGGTTCGTGCATGAAGCCCTGGTCGAGCGGGGCTGGCTCCTGGGGGGCGAAACCTCGGGCCATATCATCTGCCTCGACAAGGGAACCACCGGCGACGGTATCGTGGCGGCCCTGGAGGTGATGCAGGTGATGCTGGAAACCGGGGAGCCGCTGTCTGCCCTGGCGGCCGGCATGCAGGTGTTCCCGCAGGAGACGATCAACGTGCACGCGGACGGCGCCAATGCCGGGGCGCTGGTGGAGAGCGTCCGGGTCCGGGCGGCCGTGGAGACGGCGGAAACGGAGCTCGGGGCCCGGGGGCGTGTCGTACTGCGTCCTTCCGGAACAGAGCCGCTGGTGCGGGTGATGATCGAGGGCGAGGACGTCGGGACGGTTGACCGGCTTGCCCGGATGGTCGCCGCGGCGGTGGATGACGCCAGGAACGCCGGCTGACTCCCGCCCCGGCGGCTGCCGCTCAGGCTGATTGCGCCTCCAGGAACTCGAGCACCTTGTTCGGGTGATCCGCAGCCTTGGGAACCCTTTTCCAGTGCTTCAGCACCTTGCCGTCAGGTCCCACGATCGTGGTGGAGCGGATGACACCCACCCGTTTCACGCCGTACAGGACCTTCTCGCCCCAGGCGCCGTACTGTTCCATGACCTTCCTGTCCGGGTCCGAAAGCAGGGTGAAGGGAAGACGGAACTTGTCGATAAACCGGACGTGTGAATCCGCCGCATCCGGGGAGACTCCGAGAATGACCGTGTCCAGGGCGTCGAATTGCCGGATGTTGTCGCGAAACCCGCAGGCTTCCTTGGTACAACCGGGTGTGTTGTCCTTGGGGTAAAAGAAGATCACCACCGTCCGGCCGCGGAAATCCTTCAGGGCGACACTATTGCCGTCCTGGTCGTTGAGGGTGAATGCGGGGGCGGTCTCGCCCTCCTCGATGGCCATGGATGATTTCCCTGACTGAGGTATTCGCAGGTGTTGCCCGGGTTGTTACCGCTTCCGGCGCGGTGCCGGCGGCGGCTTGGGACCGCCGCCGGTCAGTGGCCGATTGGGCAATTGCTTGGTGTTGGCGGTGTTGTTGCCGACCTTCAATTCTCCCGGGGCATGGGATTTTTCTTCCATGTCCACCGACCCCTTGAACTGGCAGCCATCGTTCAGGATCACCCGGGGCGCCCGGAGATCCCCGAATACCCTTCCCGTGGGCTTGATGACGATCTGTTCGTTGCCCCGCATGCCTCCCTTGACCTCTCCCTCGACAACGATGGTGTTTGCCGTGACATCGGCATTGACCTTGCCCTTCTTCCCGATGAAGACGTTGCTCTCGTGGAAATTGATGGACCCTTCCACCGTGCCGTTGATGATGAGGTCCTCCCGGCCGCTCAGGTCCCCCTGGACCTTCACCTCATGGCCGATGACGGCCCTGGCGTCCATGTCACCGGTATCGTCCTGATCGTCGGGTATCGTCTTGAGAGGGGTGTCGGTTTCGCTCATGTCGGGGCACCGTGGAACAATGAAACTGTGAGTCCGGGCGAAGTAGTTTAACCGCTCCCCCCGGGATTCTCCATAGACAAACAGCGGACAAACGGCGGGCGGAAAAGTGGGCCCGTCCAGAGGTCGGCGGGATTCGGCGCATGCCGGACGTGCGCCTGTGATCGTCCCGTCAAACCGGGAACTTTGCGACCTCCTTCGCGGCCCCGCAGCCCGGCGCCCCTCCGGCGGATCATCCCCAGGGCAGGGAGAATGTCTTCAGGTTGGTGTAGCTGGCCATGGCCTCAATGATGCCTTCCTTGTAGCCGAGTCCGGAATCCTTGATTCCGCCGAAGGGTGACATCTCGGTCCGGTATCCCGGCACCTCCCAGATGTTCACGGTGCCGGTGTGCAGTTCGTTCACGAAGCGGCTGATGTAGTCGAGCCGGTTGGTGCAGACTCCCGAGGACAGGCCGAAGGCGGTGGAATTGGCCACTTCAATGGCGTGGTCGGCGTCGCGCACCCGGATCAGGGGGATCGGGGGACCGAAGGTTTCCTCCGCCACCAAGGTGCAGCCGGCCGGGACATGATCCAGTACCGTGGGGGAGTAAAGCGCCCCCTGGCGGTCATTCCCGTACAGCAGTTCGGCGCCGTTCGCGACCGCCTCGTCGACGCGGTTCTGGATCAGGGTCGCCGCCGCCTCATGGATCACGGTGCCCACGTCGGTTTCCGGGTCCATCGGATCCCCGTACCGGAGCCCGGCCGCCTTTTCCGTCACCAGGGCCGCGAAACTGTCCGCGACGGACTCCACGCACAGCACCCGCTTGACTGCGGTGCAGCGCTGTCCGGAGTTTTTCGTACCGCCCGCCACCGCCAGCTCCGCCGCCCTGTCAAGATCCGCATCCTCCATGACGATGAGCGGGGAGTTGCCGCCCAGCTCCAGCACCGTACGCCTGTAACCCGCGGACTTCGCGATGTATTTTCCCACCGGTACGCTGCCCGTGAACGTGATCAAGTCGATGTGCGGATTGGTGATCATCTCCTCGCCCACGTCCTCCGGCAGTCCGGTGACGACCGACAGCATCTCCGGCGGCAGGCCGGACTCGTACAGCACGTCCGCCAGCAGCAGCGCGGTCAAGGGCGTCAGCTCCGTGGGCTTGCACACCATGCAGTTGCCGGTTGCGACGGCGGGAGCGATCTTGTGCGCGACCATGTTGAGCGGATGGTTGAACGGCGTGATCGCGGAGATGGCGTTCAACGGCTCCCGCTGGGTGAAGATCTTCCGCTTCTTGCCGTGGGGGGTGAGGTCGCAGGAGAAAATCCGGCCGTCGTCATGAATGCAAAGCTGTCCCGCCAGGCTGAACACGTCGAAGGCGCGGCCGACTTCGTACAGGCTGTCCTTCTTGCTGAGTCCGCTCTCCGCGGTAATCAGGTCGGAGATCTCTTCCTTGCGGGACACCAGCGCCTCCGCGGTCCTGGTGAGGATCTGCTGGCGTTCGTAACGGCTCAGCGCCGGCTTGCAGGCCGCGGCGATCCCGAATGCCTCGGCCACCTGGGCCCGGCTGGCCCGGGGGACGGTGCCCACCACCTGGTTGGTGTAGGGATTGAATACTTCAACAGCCCCGCCGGTTTCGCCGTCCACTTGCCGGCCGGCGATCCGCATTTTCTCGTGGCGTATGGTGTCGCTGGATCTGTTCATGGTTTTTTTCGTGCTACCGGGGGCTGGTGTGGTTGAGCGCGAGATCGAACACATCGAAGTTGCGCAGCTGCGGGCGGTTCCCGATTCCGCTCACGGGATGGTTGAATATCATCGGTACGGTCTGCTCGCTGACACCTCCGTGGGAACGGAGCGGGGCATCCAGGCCGGAAAGATCATGGCGGTCCGCGCTCGTGCCGATCACGGTGTGTATGGTGGATACCAGGATGATATCCCCCATGCGGTCGCCGGCGAGGCCGAATTCCCGGCAACCGTCCTCGTTGCCGTACACGGCCTCGATCCCTTCCAGTTGCCGCAGCCGTTCGATGACCTGTCCGCGGTCCACGTCGGCCGGGAGGTACACGGTGGCATAGGAGCCAAGGGCCCCGTGATGAACGACGTAGGGATCGGTGATGGGCAGGATCACCCTGCTCCTGCCGACACCGAGCCACTGGTCCAGCCGGTCCTGCAGATAAACGACGTTGGGGTTGCCCTCCCCGTCGTGCTTGGCGTTCATGCCGTGGTCCGCGGTGATCCCGATCACGGCGCCGAGGGCGTCCAGCTGCTTCCAGTGCCCGTCCATCATGGCATAGAAGGCGTTGGCGACTTCGCTGCCCGGGGGGTGCTTGTGCTGGATGTAATCGGTGGTGGAAAGGTACATGATGTCCGGCCGCACGGTTTCCATCAGCCTGACTCCGGCGGCGAAGATGAACCCGGAGAGTTCCGCACTGTACACCGAGGGCACCGGCAAGCCCACCAGGTCCAGCACGTCCTCAATACCGTTTTCCTCCAGCGTGACCAGGTCCGCCTTTTCCGATGAAAAGCAGATGGCCCCGTCCGGGCCCATGGCCAGTTCGTTCCCGAGCAGCCGGCGCAGCTTGTCCTTTGCGGTGATGATCGCGACCTTTGCCCCGGCATCCTGGAAAGCCTTGAATACCGTCGGTGTGCGCAGCAGCGACGGGTCATTCATCATGACTTCCCGGTCGTTTTCCCGGTCGTAGTAGAAATTCCCGCAGATGCCGTGCACGGCGGGTTCCACGCCGGTGACGATGGACAGGTTGTTGGGGTTGGTGAAGCTGGGCACCACGCAATGGCAGCGCAGGTCGGTGCCCCGGGTCTCGAGTACCTGTTCCGTCCAGGGCATGACGCCGGCGTCCACGGCCTGCTCAATGTAGGCCGGTTCCGAACCGTCTACGCAGATCACCACCACGGGCCTCCCGGGCCAGCGGTAGGTGCGATCGTTCACTTTGATATTTCCGGTGTCTGTGGTCATTCAGGCGGTGTCGGGGTGTTGGGAAAGGGGGAATATACAACCAGTTTTCAGGAAACCATCCCCAATCGCACAATTGGTCTGCGGATGATATTAATAATTGTTGTATTTCAGCAAGTTAAGTTTTGCTGGATTTGATGCCGCTTGATTCCGGAACGTCAATGGTTCCCCCTTATTATCCCTATAAATGCCGCGTAGCTAACATACGGTCATGCAAAACCCGTATAACCTCGATGCCATACGCTGTTTCACGGTAGTAAATCACATGACGCAAGACGGAATGCCGGCGATAACCAGCGCGTATATGCTCGCTGCCTCTCCCTGACTTCGGATTGCACGCCAAACGCTCAAAGGCCGCTGTCAGATCGTCTGTGTATCGGTCGGTCTGCTCTGTGCCCCACTTTGCCAACGAATAAAGCCATACGGCTTCCATGTCTTCCCGTGCTTTGGGCGATAACCTGTATTCAGCGGATTTTGTCGGCATGTTTCGCAGCCATTTCTTGTTTGAATTGACTGCTATCGAACGCTCGTGGCTCTCCGCTTTCCTCGCCCTTGATCAGTGCGGCGCGGATTGCGTCAAGGTCAGCTTGACTCGCTTGATCCCGGCGGATCAGATCGCGGATATATTCGCTGTCATTGGTGAACTGTCCAGCAGCGATTTGCGCCTTGATCCATTTGTCTTGTTGATCTGTAAGCGTGATCGTTTTTCGTGTCGTACCCATCAAACGACCTCCAAGGTTCGCGAAAAATCATACTATAGGTGCAGAATAGCACGATTTTTCATGTTTCTAGGCCTTTTTTGATTAACGGTTTTTCGCATCCATTCCCTTTTAGACAACGCCGCGCCGTTTGGCGCGACATTTAGCAGACCGTTGCACAGCATCGGGGCGAAGTGAGCAACGCGAACGGAGGGCAGGTGCTTTCATATTTTGTTTGTCCTGTCGCTTATGTTTGTGGAGTACGGTCAGACGGGGCCTGGATTGCACGTGCCAGGGACGGAGACCGGGTTCTCGGACAACCTGACAGGAATTCCTCCCGATCCGACAGTTACGGATCTCCGGCAAGCCCGGACAGACACGGCCGTCATCTCCTGACAGTCCGACAGGCGGCCGGGCTGTCGGTATGTATTTCCATGGCGATTTCCAGCAGAATCCGCCTGTCACAAAGCCCGGAAATTCTCATGGATCATCCTGTCCCTACCCCAATGGCGGCGGCCTCGGAAACCGGCGACCCGCTGCTGCTGACACCGGGGCCCCTGACCACATCAGAATCGGTCAAGCGGGCCATGCTGCATGACTACGGCTCCAGGGACCGCCATTTCATCGAATTGAACCGGGGGATACTGGAAAGACTGGTGGGGATCGCGGGCGGCCAGGGCAGCCACGTGGCGGTGCCTCTTCAGGGCAGCGGCACTTTTGTGGTGGAGGCCATGCTGGGCTGTTTCGTCCCCCGGGACGGAAGGCTGCTGATCTGCGTCAACGGCGCCTATGGAAATCGCATGGCGAAAATCTGCCAGTACCACGGACGATCCCACACCACGGTCGAGTTCGCGGAGGATGAACCGGTAGACCCGGCGGCAGTGGAGGCCTCGCTTGAGCGGGACCGGGCGATCACCCATGTGGCGGTGGTTCATTCGGAAACCACTTCCGGAATTCTCAATCCCCTGACGGAGATCGCCCGGGTCGTGGAACGCTGCGGCCGGGGACTGCTGGTGGATGCCATGAGCGCTTTCGGGGCCGTCCCGCTGGATGCGCAGGAAGTACGGTTCGACGCGGTCTGCGCATCCAGCAACAAGTGCCTGGAAGGGGTTCCGGGCATGGGTTTCTGCATTGCCAGGAAAGAGGCGCTGGCCGATACGAAGGGGAACTCGCCTTCCCTCAGCCTGGACCTGCATGACCAGTGGCGTGCGATGCAGGCCAGCGGGCAGTGGCGCTTCACGCCGCCCACCCATGTGATCCTGGCCTTCGGCCAGGCGCTGGACGAGTTCGACCGCGAAGGCGGCGTCGAAGGCAGGGGCGCACGTTATCGTGCCAACTGCGCGTTGCTGGTCGAGGGCATGAGGGCCTTCGGCTTCAGGCCATTGCTCCCGGACAGGCTCCAGGCGCCGAATATCGTGACATTCCACATGCCGGAGAACCGGAAGTTCGTGTTCGAACGGTTCTACGGGCTGATGCGGGAACAGGGATACGTGATCTATCCGGGGAAACTCACGCAGGCGGACAGCTTCCGCATGGGCTGCATCGGCCGGCTCGACCAGGATCACATGCGCGGCGCGCTGGCGGCGGTCCGTCATGCGCTGGACCGGCTCGGAATCGGGGAAGCCGTGGCCTGACATGCCGGGGAACGGGGCCGCCGGCTGTTGCGGCTCTGCCGGGTCGGTGTCGCACCAGGGTGCGTGCGCCGCGCAATCCCCACTTTTCCGCGCCGGTGCGCTGGCCTAGAATGGCAGCCCCTGCAAAGGCGTCCATGAGCAACACATCACCAGAGATAGAGCAATGCCCATACAGTTACCCCGACGGGCCAGTGCCGTCGTAATCGGCGGCGGTGTCACCGGCTCCAGTGTCGCCTACCATCTCGCAAGGGCCGGCTGGAGCGATGTCGTCCAGCTGGAACGAAGCCAGTTCAGTTGCGGCACCACCTGGCATGCCGCCGGTCTCATCGGCACCATGCGCGCCAACGAGAACCATGCCAAGCTGGCGGAATACTCCATGTCCATCCTGCGCCAGCTCGAGGAGGAGACCGGGCAATCCACCGGGTTCCGCCAGGTTGGCTCCCTGTCCATCGCGCACAGCGCTGCTCGATTCGAGGAGTTGAAGCGGGTGGCCTCGATGAACAATGCGTTCGGTGTCACCCAGGTGGACGTCCTGACGCCCGGGGAAGTGGCGGACCTGTTTCCGTTGCTGAAGACGGATGACCTGCTCGGGGGCACCTGGGTACCCCATGACGGGTATGCCAGCCCCGTGGATGTGACCATGGCCTTCGTCAAGGGCGCCAGGGGACGTGGCGCGCAGTGCATCGAGGGGGTAACCGTGGTCGACGTGAAGATCCGGGATGGACGGGTGACGGGGGTCGCCACGGATCACGGCGACATCGAGACGGACGTCGTGGTGAACTGCGCCGGGCTGTGGGCACGCCACCTGGCCAGGAAATCCGGGGTCAACATCCCGCTGCACGCATGCGAACACTACTACGCGGTCACGGAAAAGCTCAGCGACCTGCCGGACGACCTGCCCGTGATGCGCGACCATGACAAGTGCGCCTACTACAAGCCGGACGCCGGCAGCCTGCTGGTGGGCGCGTTCGAGAAGCATGCCGTGGCCTGGGGCCAGGACGGAATCCCCGGGGACTTCAGTTTCGACGAAATAGAGGGGCACATGGAAGAACAGCTCATGCCGGTGCTCGAGGACGCCATGGAACGGGTGCCGCTGCTGCAGGAAGTCGGCTGGCGCAAGTTCTTCTGCGGCCCGGAAAGCTTCACCCCGGATGACCAGTTCCACGTGGGCGAGGCGCCGGAGGTGCGCAACTATTTTGTTGCGGCCGGGCTCAACTCCATCGGCATCCAGAGCGCCGGCGGGCTGGGCAAGGCGCTGGCCGATTGGATCACGGAGGGCCATCCCCCGCTGGACCTCTGGGGCAACGACATCCGCCGCATGCACCGGTTCCAGGGAACACAGCACTACATCCAGTCCCGGGTGACGGAAACGCTGGGGCTCCTGTATGACAATCACTACCCCTATCGCCAGATGGAGACGGCCCGGAATGTCCGCCATTCCCCGGTGCACGAACGGCTCATGGCGCATCGGGCCTGCTTCGGCGAGTCGTCGGGCTGGGAGCGTCCCAACTGGTTCGCTCCGGAAGGCGTCAAGCCCGAGTACGAATACAGCTTCGGCAAGCAGAACTGGTTCGAATTCTCGGCGGCGGAGCACCGCGCGGCCCGGGAAGGCGTAGTGCTGTTCGACCAGACCAGTTTCGCCAAGTACCTGGTACAGGGGCGTGACAGCTGCAAGGTGCTGCAGCAGATCTCCAGCGCCAACGTCGACCTTCCCCCCGGGCGCATGATTTACACCCACTGGCTCAACGACCGGGGCGGCATCGAGGCGGACCTGACCGTGACGCGCCTGTCGGAGGACCGGTTTTTCGTCGTGAGCGGCGCCGCTGTGGCCGGCAAGGACATGAACTGGCTGGAGCGCCACATTCCCGACGGCGCCCACTGCATGATCAGTGACGTCACCAATGCCTGGGCGGTGTTCGGCATCATGGGTCCGGGAAGCCGCGCGCTGCTCAGCGACGCCATCGCGCATGATTTTTCCACCGAGAATTTCCCGTTCGGCGGGGTGGCCGAAGTGGAGGTGGGTTCCGCGGTGGGCCGGGCTGCCCGGGTGTCTTATGTGGGCGAGCTGGGCTGGGAGATCTACCTGCCGGTGGACATGGCGCGGCACGGATTCGACTGGCTGCTCAGTCACGGGGAATCCCATGGACTGAGGATGGCCGGGATGCACGCCCTGGATTCCTGCCGGATCGAAAAGAAGTTCGTCCACCTCGGCCACGACATCGGCGATGAGGACACACCGCTGGAATGCGGCCTTGGCTTCGTATGCGATATGGACAAGTCGGTGCCGTTCATCGGCCGTGATGCCATCGCCAGGCAGCGGGAAACCGGTTCCTGGAGGGGCAAGCGCATGGTCCAGTTCCTGTTGCGGGATCCCGAGGTGATGCTGTATCACCACGAACCCATTCTGCGGGACGGCCGCATGGTGGGCCACCTGACCTCCGGCAACTACGGGCACACCCTGGGGGGCTCCGTGGGACTTGGCTATGTCTATGAACCGGATGGGGTGACGGTGGACTACATCGCGTCAGGCGAATTCACCATCGAGGTCGGCGGCGTCCAGGTGCCGGCCAGCGCGAGCCTGAGGCCGATGTACGACCCGAAGGCGGAACGCATGCGGGGGTAGGCGGGATACCGCAATCCCGGAATGGAATTCCGGGGAACCTGAAGAGTGGGCCTAGGGGAGGCCCTGAAGTGGGTTCTCAAGTTGACAATACCGCCGACAAATCTGAAAATGCCCGGCCCCGTTGCTTTAACCGGAATCCCGAATTCCTGAAACACCGGTGAAACAATAAATTACTACAAATTCCGGCTACTGAGCATTTCAAAGCCGGATACAAATTACCCCTGATAAACACTGAATGAGGAGACTCACAACATGAGAAACAATATCACCTATTTGGCGATGCTCGGCCTGTTTGCCGGCGCCGCCCAGGCGAACTGCCCGGCGGTTACCGTCGCCGATGACAAGGGTGTTGCCGCAGGCAAGTATCCCCAGCAATACGAACTGTCCGAGTTCGAATCCCTGGCAGGATGCAAGCTGAGCTTCAGCGAAAATCCGGACATCGGCGCCCTGAACGCGCGTATCCGCGGCAATCCCGAGATGCCGTCGCTGGCGGACCGGCTGCCGGCGGAACCCCTGGTCATGGCGCCCTACGATTCCATCGGCCAGTACGGCGGCACCCTGGATGTATTGTCCAATGCGACCGAGGCCGGCACGTCCGACTTCCTGTCCGTGCGTCACGTCAACCTGGTGCGCTACTCGGATGACCTGCAGACCATCGTGCCCAACATAGCCAAGGACTGGGAATGGAACGATGACTTCACCCAGCTCACGTTCTTCCTCAGGAAGGGCCACCGGTGGTCCGACGGCGCTCCGTTCACCGCGGACGACGTGAAGTTCTGGTACGACGAGCTGGCGCTGGATTCCAAGGTGATCGAAAAGCCGAAGGATTACGTGCTGGTTGCTGGCGAGCCCATGACCGTCGATGTCATCGACCCCCAGACCGTGCGTTTCAACCTGCCGGCGCCGAAGCCGGGTCTGCTGGCGCACTTCGCGACTTCCTTCGCCCAGGGCTTCCAGCCCAAGCATTTCCTCGGCCAGTACCATCCGGATATCAACCCGGATGCCGACAAGCTTGCCCAGGAGGCCGGGTTCGAGAACGGCCTGGAAGTGATCAAGGCCTATTTCGGGAACTCCGACTGGACCGACACGCCCACCCCGATGCTGAATGCCCCCGACAAGGTGGGCAACCTGCCGGCGGACACCATGCCGACACTGGAGAGCCATATCTACACAACCGACACCACGGAAGGCCGTCACCTGGTGGCCAACCCTTACTTCCACATCGTGGACACCCAGGGCAACCAGTTGCCGTACATCAGCGAGCAGGACGAGGTGTACATCAACGACAACGAAGTCCGGATCCTGAAGCTGGTGAACGGGGAAGTGGATTACAAGTCGCAGTCCCTGCAGCTGCCTTCCGCCCCCATCCTGCTGGAGAACCAGGAGAAGGGTGGCTACAAGATCCAGCTCCGGCCTGAGATCACCCTGCCTACCTTCGGCTTCAACGTGACGTCGGCGGACCTGGAGAAGCGCAAGGTGTTCGGTGACCTGCGGTTCCGCGAAGCCATGTCCATCGCCCTCAACCGCGAGGAAATCAACGAGGTGGTCAACTTCGGACAGGGCAACCCGACACAATACATCGGCTTTTCCCCCAGGCCCGAGTTCGTGGATGCGAAGTGGGAATCCCACATGACGCAGTATGACCCGGACGGCGCCAACGCCCGACTGGACGAGATCGGCATGAAGGACACCGACGGCGATGGCATGCGGGAGCTTCCCAATGGTGAAAAGCTGGTCCTGAACCTGCAGTTCGCCACCCAGGGTATCGCCGGGCAGCTGGTGGAGATGGCTGGTCAGCACTGGGCCGACGTCGGCATCCAGACCACCGTGAAGGAGGTCACGCCGGACGAGTTCCGCTCCGCCCAGTCGGCCAACCAGCTCGACGTGGTGATGTGGCGGAAGAGCCAGCCCCTGGCCATCGTGCTCGGCAACAACGAGCTGTGGGTGCCGCCGTTCGAGAACTATTTCGGCGTCCGCAACGGCATGCTGTGGGCGGAGTGGGTTGACTCCAACGGGGAGAAGGGCGTTGAACCGCCTGACTACGTGAAGCAGCTCATCGACGATGTCAACGCCTTCCAGTCTGCGACCGCGGGTTCCGATGAGTTCAAGCAGATCGGTGCGCGCATGGTGGAGAACATTACCGGCAACCTGCTGTTCATCGGCGTGGCCCGGGCGCCGGCGCCGATCTTCCATCACAACAACCTGCACAACTTTACCGACTTCAAGACCCACTCCTACGAGTACTACCGGACCTACCCGTACCGGGGGACCCAGTGGTGGCTTGACGAGTAAGCCTCTCATGCGGTAAATCTGAAGCCGGTCAGGATCAGCATCCTGGCCGGCTTTTTTCTTCCGGGTGTCCCGGCTTGAAGGCCGGGACGCCGGGTTGCCGTTCTCGCAGGCCTCAACCAGATCATGGGTCAGTTCATACAGTTCACCCTAACCCGCGCCTTCATGGCGCTGTTTACGCTGCTGACGGTCTCCCTGATCGTATTCACCCTCATGGAGATGGTGCCGGGCAACTGCGCCGAGCGCTACCTGGCGTTCAAGAATACCCAGGGCCAGCAGATCACGGTGGACGACATCGCGGCGGAGGAGCGGCGCCTCGGCCTGGACCGACCGTTCCTGATCCGCTGGGCCAGCTGGGTTGGCAACGTGTTCTTCAAGGGGGAGTTCGGGGACTCCTGCATCCTCAGGCTGAACATCAACCAGTTGCTGAGTGACAAGTACTGGATCAGTCTCGGGATCTGTCTCGCGGCACTGATACTGGCCTACCTGATTGCCATACCGGTCGGAATCTATTCGGCCTCCACACCCAGCCCGGTCACCAACAACCTGCTCCGGTTTCTCAGCTACCTCGGCCTGGCGCTGCCGAATTTCCTGCTGGCGCTGATCATCATGCTGATCAGTACCGTCCTGTTCGGCGATTCCCTCACCGGACTGTTCTCCAAGGAATACCGGGATGCGGCCTGGTCCCTCGCCAAGTTCCAGGATTTCCTGTCCCGCGCGTGGCTTCCCATCTTCGTGCTGGGCTGGTCCGCCACCGCATTTGCCATGCAGACGGTGCGCGCGCTGATGCTGGATGAAATCGGCAAGCTGTACGTGACCGCCGCTGCGGCCCGGGGCATCTACGGGCGCCGGCTGCTCTGGCGCTATCCGGCGCGCCATGCCATGGGACCGGTGATCAACTCCCTGGGTTTCGACCTCAACAGGATTTTCAACGAATTGCCGGTGGTCGCGCTGATCCTGACACTGACGGAGGCGGGAGCACTCCTGATTGAGGCCCTCGCCCGTTCCAATGACCAGCAGCTTGCCGGGGCGATCATCTTCCTGCTGACCGCCAGTATCGTCATCGTGAATTTCGTGACGGACGTCCTGCTGGCGCTGATGGATCCCAGGATCCGCAAGGGCCTGATCGGCTGACCGGGGGCATGCCATGAGACTGATGTTCTGGAGAAAAAGGGAACTGGACCAGCAGAAGCTGAAGGAAGCCTATTTCACGGCCTCCCAGGGCCAGTTGATCCGGGCCCGGTTCAAGGGCAACAAGACCTCGATGGTGGCCGCCTGGGCGCTGACGATCATGATCCTGACGGGGCTGTTCGCGCCGTTTCTGTCTCCCTATGCGCCGGATATCTCGGGCCGTGACAAGGAATACGAGAACGGGCCGCCGCAGATACCCAAGTTCTGGGACGAGAACGGCTTTTCCTGGCGCCCGTTCATCTACGCCACCGAGCGCAAACGGAGCTTCGAGACGAATTTCCGCTGGGTGATCACCCAGAACCGGGATGAACGCAGATACCTGCAGTACTTCGTCAAGGACTGGGAGTACAGTCTGCTGGACATCGAATGGGACCTCCCGGGGGATACGTTCGATGTCAATGTCCAGATGTTCACCTGGGATAGGCACCTGTTCGGCGTGGACAAGGGCGGCATTCACATCTTCGGCACCGACGGCACCGGCAAGGACATCTATTCACGCACACTGCACGCGATCTACACGTCCCTGGCGGTGGGCACCCTGGGCGTCCTCATCTCGTTCGTCCTCGCCCTCATCATCGGCGGGGTCGCCGGCTATTTCGGCGGCTGGATCGACTCGGTGCTGCAGATGATCACCGACGCCATCCGGACGGTGCCGCCGATACCGCTGTTCATGGCGCTGGCGGCGTTCATGCCCGACGAATGGAGTTCCGAGACCAGGTTCTTCTTCATCGCCACCATCCTCGGCCTGATCGGCTGGCCGACCCTTGCACGCCGCATTCGAACGCATCTCCTCACGGAGCGCGCCCAGGAATACGTCCTCGCCGCGCAGCTCAGCGGGGCGTCCCCCAGTCATATCATCCGCCGGCATCTGCTGCCGAGCTTTACCAGCTACATCATCGTCGACCTGATGATCACGTTTCCCTACGTGGTGCGTTCGGAGACCGCGCTCAGCTTTATCGGGCTTGGCCTCACCGACCCGGTGAACTCCCTGGGGTCGCTGATGCAGAACGTTTCCAAGGCGGACGTGCTGCTGAACTACCAGTGGTATTTCATTCCCGTGATTTTCTTCATCGCCTTCGTGCTGGCTTTCGTGTTCGTCGGCGACGGACTGCGCGACGCCGCCGATCCGTATTCCAAGACCAAGAAATGAGTCTCCTCAAGGTTGACAACCTGACCCTGCAATTCGACACCGATGAGGGTCGGATTCTCGCCGTGGAGGATGTCTCTTTCGAAGTCAACCCGGGCGAGATACTGGGCCTGGTGGGGGAATCCGGCTCCGGCAAGTCGGTGACCGCCAAGTCGGTGATGCAGCTCAACCCGGATAACGCGGTCTACGATCCCGGCAGCAAGATCACGCTGAACCTGGACAGCGGCTCCGTGGACATCCTGTCCCTGAAAAAGGCCAAGGACATGGAGATCGTCAGGGGCGGCGCCGTGTCCATGATTTTCCAGGAGCCCATGGCCAGTTTCGCGCCGGCGATCACCATCGGCGCCCAGATGGTGGAGCAGCTCCTGCTGCACAAGGAAATCAGCCAGCAGGAGGCCGCCCGCATTTCCGTTGAGATGCTGGAGCGTGTCGGCATCTCCGATGCCGAACACCGGTTCAACCAGTATGCATTCGAACTGTCCGGCGGCATGCGCCAGCGCGCCATGATCGCCATGGCGCTGTCGACGAGTCCAAGACTCCTGATCGCGGATGAGCCCACCACGGCGCTCGACGTGACGATCCAGGCCCAGGTGATCGACCTGATGAAGGATCTGGTGGCGGAATACGGCATGGGAATCATCTTCATCACCCATGACCTCGGCGTGATCGCGCAGACCGCCGACCGCGTCGCGGTCATGTATCTTGGCAGGCTGGCGGAGCAGGGTTCGGTCAGGGACGTCATCCAGCGTCCGGCACATCCCTATACCCGGGGCCTGCTCAACGCCCTGCCAAAGCTCGAGAATCTCGATGCGCCGCTGACGCCGGTGCCGGGGGACATACCCAGTCCGCTGGAGCGTCCGTCCGGCTGTGTATTCCACACGCGCTGCTCCATGTCCGAACCGCGGTGCCAGCAGGCCGTTCCCTCCATGGTGGACGTCTACGAAGGACATCGTGCGGCATGCTTCGTCACTACGGAGCAGGGGTCGGAGGCATGAGCGGGCAGACGGCAACACAGGTCACGGGGGATGACGCCGCCCGGGATGATTCCGGGACACCGGAAACCATCATCCGCGCACGCAACCTGTCGGTGCATTTTCCCATCGGCGGGGGACTTTTTACCAAGAAGCTGTTTCTGCGCGCCGTGGACGGCGTTGACCTGCATATTCCGCAGGGTTCCTTTTTCGGCCTGGTGGGGGAGAGCGGGTCGGGCAAGACGACCCTTGGCAGGGCCTTTCTGCGCGCCTCCCCCATCACGACCGGCGAGGTGGAATACCATGATGACGAGGTCTCCTATGACCTGGTGAATCTCGGCAAGGAGCAGCTCAAGGATTACCGCAAGCGCGCCCAGCTGATCTTTCAGGACCCCTATGCGGCCCTGAGCCCCAGGATGACCGTCCGCGACATCATCGCCGAACCGCTGGAGGTGATGGAGATCACCAGCACCAGGGAAGAGACCGACGAGGTGGTACGCAACATTGCTTCGAAATGCCGCCTGAACCTGGAGCACCTGAGGCGTTTCCCCCATGCCTTTTCCGGTGGCCAGCGACAGAGAATTTCCATCGCCAGGGCCCTGGTGTGCAACCCGCGGTTCGTGGTGGCGGACGAGAGTGTTGCGGCGCTGGACGTATCCATCCAGGCGGACATACTGAACCTGCTGAAGTCGTTGCAGAATGACCTTGGGCTGACCTACCTGTTCATCAGCCACGACCTGTCGGTCGTGGCCCACATCACCGACCACGTTGCGGTCATGTACCTGGGCCGGCTGGTGGAATCGGCCCCGACACGCAAACTGTTCTCGGCGCCGGGCCACCCCTATACGCAGGCCCTGCTGTCGGCCATTCCCTCCCTCGACCCGGACCATCACGGCGCGGCGCAGAAACTCGAGGGAGAGATACCGTCGCCCACCCGGCCGCCCCCCGGCTGCAAGTTCCACACCCGTTGCCCTTATGCCACGGAAATCTGCAGTGAACAGGAGCCTGTCCTGCAGCATGTCGGCGACGAACATGAAGTGGCCTGCCACCACTGGAAGGAGATCGGCGGCGGCTGACTTGAGTACAGGAAATCGTTGCGTTCCGGTAAATGGATGTCCCGCAAAGTCCGGGACCGGTGGCATTGGGCAACAACAAGGCCTTCGTACTTACTAAAACCAGGGGCTGCTATTGGTGCAACAGCATTTACCTGGCAACTACTCCGTCAAGTTTGCAACTCTTCGAGATAGAGCTTCATTCGCTCTGGAATAGGCAGGCTCAATCCAATCGGAGTTCCAAAACCATAGAAAAGCACCGCGGTCGACCTCATGCTGGGTGACTCTCGTGCCGTGTTCAACGGGTTCAAGTAGCCATTGATGATCATAGGTAATCATTCCAATTACTCCACCAGTTTGGCGCAGCTCCCGGTTGGGCGTCAGTGTTTTCACGGTGTTTGTCATTTCGAGAACCTTGCCCACCGGATCCAATACTTTGGTTGGTAATTTGGCACCAACCTCGTATTGCCCATCGACTTGGACAACAGTAGGGTTCCAATCCGGATAACTTTCTGTGTTCATCAAAACAGTCCAGATATCTTCCGGCGGAGCCGGGATGACGATCTCAACATGGAATGTTCTGGTTGTCAGAAGCGAGGCGATAAAAAGCGCAAGAACGGACGGTAAGCCGACTTTCAGAATAGCCCTTAACATGGATCAATCTCCAACGGTGTATGGTGGTGCCGGATAGGCCTGTAAATTGGTGACTCTCACTGCAGCCAAGCAGAGATTTCTTAATGTTATGAGCTGACGAAGTAGGAGTTCTCGATAGATCGCGAAACACTTGATCGACACCGCGGAACATTGAACGTAATCTGCAAGACCGGTCGATGAAAGTCCAGATTGAGCGAGAGCAATCTCTTGTGAAGACAGGGTATTTGCGATCACAGAGCTGAAGCTTCTCGCCGCGTTCGCCGGCGCATCTCGACTGCTTGCATCGATGCCCTCAACAACATCTTCAGCGTTTGGCAATGCTTGAATCAGGCCGTAACCCACAACAGCCATTTTTTTAACCAGGTCAAGCTGCGGACCCAACGCGTTCATGGACTCAAGCCCAACTCTGATCTCTACGATCACGATCTCGGTGTATACCTGAATATGGATACGAAGAACTGCATCTTTGTTATTGAAGGAGTTGTAGAGGGTTTGTCTTGCAACACCCCCTCCCTGGCTATGTCTCCCATGCTTGTACGTTTGACACCGTAACGTGCGAACAGTCGCATTGACGCGCCCAGGATTTCTCTCTATTTCATACGTTGGCAAGACGGCATTCATTCTCCGGACGACGCGGGGTGGTTCGCCGGTGCTCCATGTCCCCGTCCCCTGATGAGCGAAGGAATGGTCAACAGCACACCGGAACTGTAGATCAGCAAACCGACCAAGGTAAATTCCGAGAAGGAGACACGGCCTTCGATCATTTGCATGAGGAAGACAATGAGCGGGCCAAGGGCCGTGATCGTGCTCAGCAGCAACACACTGATGCTGGATATGGCCTTCTGCATCGCATAGAGCGGGAACGCCATGATCACCAGTCCGATAAGGATTGCAATGGCGGCATCACCGGTTTCCACCGGCGCCTTGTAATCAAGCTTCAGCAGCCATCCGAGACCGCACAGGACGATATAAAGCGGAAATCTGGATGCGAATACCGGTACAGGACCGAGTCCCCTGGTATTGAGGGCCCTGCAGTGGATGAGCATCCATGCAAAGGCGCATCCCGACAGAAGTGCAGAAGCCGAACCCAAGATCCCTGAAACCTGCGATCCTCGAACAAACCCGGACAACCCCAGGAGCGTGGCGCCGACAAGAAAAACGATTCCGGCGGCGATCAGGCCGAAGCCGATTCTCTTTTGCCTCGTGTCCAGAGACACCGGTTCCCCGATTCCCAGGAAAGCCAATCCAATTGCGGAGATCGGCATTGCCGCCGACGACACGGTAAATGCAACCGCAGGCTCAATCAGTTGGATCGAGAACAGGTAGAGTATCCATCCCGTCGCGGTGGAACAGTTGCATGCGAACAGTCCCCGGAGGTTCTGTCCGCACAGCTTGATCTGCTCTGGGTCGAAAAGCCAGACACCCAGTAACAGGAAAAACGTCGAGATCCCGAACACCCAGAATCCCAGTTGGAATGAATCCATTTCCTGGAGCACGGACCCGAAGAATACCGACTGGGCCGACTCCAGCAGGATGTATATGGCGCTCCAGAACAGGCCGACCAGCAACGGGGCGCTGAACCGCATTACATCACATCAAGGATCGGAAATTTATGGATGGGCCATACCATCCATCAAGGCGATGCCGTCGGAATGACCTCGATCTGTAGGTCCGGAAAAGCTTCTGCCAGTTTCCTCGCTGCGCTCATCGCCTTGTTTCCCCACTGGTTGGTGAGAACATACGTTTTCCCACCGATCGTAAAAACCTCCCCATCCCCGCAGAAATAACGCTTGGCCCTGGATACCTTTCCTCCTCTGTCATTCTCCATGATTGCCTGATCGGTGTGCTCAGCGGTCAACTCGCCTTCAAGAACCTTGAAGAGCCCCTTCTTCCCGGGAATAGCCTTCATGTATGAAAAATAAATATAAAGTTTACTATTCAGCCAAGTCCGGCCAGCAGAGAGATCAGCTTTTCGACACCCGGCTCGATGTGGTCGGTGGGAATGGAGGAAAATCCCAGCCGGAAATACCGGGTCGGCCGGTTGTCGCCATGAAAGAAAACCGTCCCGGGCTCGAACAGGATGCCTTCCGCCATGGCCAGGCGCAGCAGCCTGTCGGCGTCCAGGGACGGTTTCCCTTTCACCCAGATGGCCGATCCACCGAACGTGGACCTGCGGCTGCCCCCGGGAAGGTGATGCTCCAGCAGGTCCCCCAGCAGTTGCCAGCGCCGGCGCAGGGTCTGGCTCAGCCGGTTCACCAGCGCATCGTGGTAGCCCCGCTTCAGGAACTCCGCGATCACGAACTGGTTGTTGCTCGGCGGATGGCGCATCATCAGCCGCCTGAGAGCCCTGGCCTGGTGGATGAACTCTCTGGATCCCACCATGAACCCCAGGCGGATACCCGGCGCCAGTGTTTTAGACAGGCTGCCGATGTAGATGACGCGGCCGTCCTCGTCCATGCTCTTGAGGGCCGGAGTGGGCTCGCCCACATAGTTGAACTCCGACTCGTAGTCGTCCTCGAGGATCAGCACGTCGTGCTTGCTGGCGGCCTCCAGGACTTCCTGGCGGCGGTTCCTGGGCATGGTGACCGTCGTCGGGTACTGGTGGCTTGGGGTGGTGTACACCAGGTCGCATGCCGCGAAATTCTCATCGGGGACCAATCCCCTGAGGTCCACCTGCAGGGCACTGAGGTTCCCCGTGAATATGCGGAAGGTATTTTCCGCATCCACGTACCCGGGAGTTTCGAACCCCATCCGGCGCCCACTGTTCAGCAGCAGCTGCGCGGCGATATACAGGCCCTGCTGGGCGCCGACTGTAACCAGAATCTGGTCCGGGTCGGCCCAGACCCCCCGGCGCGGCAGCAGCTTGTGGTGAATCTGGTCGACGAGGTCCGGGTGATCCTGGTCAACCTGGTCCCTGGCCCAACTGTGGATCGCGCTGATGGCAGCCGCTTCCCGGCAACACTCGCGCCAGTCGGCGATGGGGAATAGCTGCTGGTCGTACTGCCCGCATATGAAGGGATAGGGATACTGGTACCAGTCGAGGGGTTTCAGGTTCTGGCGCATGTCGTCGGGCGTGAGGGCCAGTTTCTCGCCCCAGCGAATGCGGTCCTTGCCCCGGACCCTTTCCGGGGCCTGACGAACACGGCCCCGAAGTATCTCCGGACTCACGAAGAAACCGCTGCGCTCCCGGGAAATCAGGAAACCCTCGTCGACCAGGTGCTGGTAGGCATAGATCACGGTGTTGCGGGCCACCTTCAGCTGGCGCGCGAGCTTGCGGCTGGAAGGCAGGGCACTTCCCGGTGCAAGGTGGCCCTCCAGGATGGCATTGACCAGCATTTCCTGTATCCGGGTCTGCAATGTGCCCTGACCCTGGCGGGGCAGTTGAAAAAGATATTCAGTCAAACGCCGTATCCGTCCAACGAGTTACGGACATTGTAAGCTACCGGGTCTTCCGGGTCACAGGGTGGAATGAACGTGGAATGGGCGCTGAACGGGCGATGCAGGGAAAATCTGGCGCGAAATGACCGCAGCAATTCCCGCTGGTTTAAAAAGTCAAGCAAATACAAGGTGATAGAGAGATACGGAAAAAACTTTTTCGTAAAGTTTTTCAGGAATTCTGGTATCATACAGTTCCAATTTCATGAACCAGGTGAAATTGGATGCGTGAACCATCAAATCGCAAACACTTGAGCGCACAGGGATTGCTGCAGTCGATCCGGTCGAGTTTCGAGGAGATTCCGGACACGAAGCGCACCCGCAAGTTCCCGTTGTCGGACGTCATGATGTCGGCGCTGGCGATGTTCGGTCTGAAATATCCATCGCTGCTGCAGTTCGAGCGGTCGCAGTCCGAGGAAGCGGTGCGGCACAATCTGAAGCATCTGTACGGGGTGGCGCAGGCGCCGAGCGACACGTACATGAGGGAACGGCTGGACGAATTGGACCCGGGGGTGTTCGAGCCGGTATACAAGCGGCTGTTTGCGCTGCTGCAGCGGGGCAAGGGTCTGGAGGGTTTCGAGGTGCTGGACGGCCGCTATGTGCTGTCGGTGGACGGCACCGGGCTGTTCTCCTCGCAGAAGGTGCATTGCGCGCACTGCTGCAGCAAGCATCATCGTGACGGTCGGGTGACGTACTATCACCAGTTGCTCGGTGCGGTGCTGGTGCATCCGGACTGCCGCGAGGTGATCCCCCTGATGCCAGAACCGATCCTGAAGGGGGACGGATCCGGCAAGAACGACTGTGAGCGGAATGCCGCAAGGCGGCTGCTGAAGCGTGTCCGTCGCAACCATCCGCATTTGCGGTTGCTGGTGGTTGAAGATGGCCTGGCCTCGAACGGTCCGCACATCCGGCTGCTGGAGTCACTGGACATGCGCTATGTGCTGGGTGCGAAGGAAGGGGACCACCGGTTTCTGTACGACTGGGTGTCGAAGACCCGGGGCGTTCCGGAACATGAGTGCCGGGACGGGCAGGGGGTAGTGCATCGCTTCCGGTATCTGAACCGGGTGCCGTTGAACGACGACCACTTTGATCTGGAGGTGAACTTCCTTGAGTACCGGGAGCACCGTCCCGGGGGCAAGGTGCAGCGCTTTTGCTGGGTCACCGATATCCCGATCGACGAATCGAACCTGATGGAGTTGATGCGGGCCGGCCGGGCCCGCTGGAAGATAGAGAACGAAACCTTCAACACGCTGAAGAACCAGGGTTACGGCCTGGAACACAATTATGGTCACGGCAACAAGCACCTGTCGACGGTGCTGATGCACCTGATGATGCTGGCGTTTCTGGTGGACCAGATCCAGTTGCGCTGCTGTGCCGTATTCAATGCGGCACACCAGGCCATGTACAGCCGCGCCGCGCTGTGGCGCAAGATGAGGGGCCTGTTCAGCCTGTTCCTGATAGACAGTTGGGAGAAACTGTATCAGGTCATTGCGCGGGGGTACAAAAACAATCCCGCGCTGCCTGAACCGCCCTGAATCACGCCGTGACCGGCGGGTGTTCAGGTCGATTCTTCAGCGTTTACCGACCCGATGAGTTCTACAGCCCCAGTGGTGGCTGTAACGACCGCTGCGCCCCGATCCCTTTAAAACCACAACCTCCTGCGGATCACACTCCCTGACACAATGGAGCTAACCCTTAGCGGGAATTGCTGAAATGACCGCAATCAGGTTGGTGGATTCGGGTGTTCCCGGCCATAATCCACCTTTCGTGCGGATACGGCGCCGGCATGCCGTGCCTGTCCGCCTTGATGAATCAACCCTTTGCAGTTTCGTACCATGACCATCAAGACAACCTGTATCGGCGCCTGGCCGAAACCCGACTACGTCAAGTTGCCCGACTGGTTCAATATCCCCGCCGGCCCGGACACGGCGGATCCGACCAAGCTCTGGAAAAGGGCCATGGAGGACCTGGGCCCGGACGCGGAGGCCATCATCTCCCGCGGTATCGAGGAGGCCGTGCAGGAACAGGTGAAAGCCGGAATCGATATTCCCACGGACGGCGAGGTGCCCAGGGAAAACTACATCCATTACCATTGCCGCCACCTGAACGGCTTTGACTTCGTCAACCTGACCAACCGGGAGGTGCGCGGGGGAACCTATGCCGCCAACCTCCCCACCATCAACGGGCCGGTGTCCGTGAAACGCCTGTTCGCCGCGGGTGACTGGAAGCGGGCCCAGGCCTTCACCGACCGCCCGGTCAAGTTCACCATGCCGGGCCCGATGACCGTGAGCGATACCAACGCTGACACCTACTACCATGATCCGGCGAAGCTGGGAGCGGATATCGCGGATGCACTGAATCAGGAGGTACTGGCGCTTGCCGAAGCCGGCTGCCGCTACATCCAGATCGACGAGCCGGTGTTCGCCCGCAAGCCGGCCGAGGCCCTGGAATACGGGTTCGAGAACCTGGAAAGGGCATTTCACGGCTGTCCCGACCATGTCGAACGGACCGTGCACATGTGCTGCGGCTACCCGGACCGGTTGGATCGTCCCGACTATCCCAAGGCGGACCCGGGCGCCTACCTCGAGATCGCGGATGCCGCGGAGGCCTCCAGCATCGACGCCGTGTCCGTGGAGGACGCCCACCGTCACAACGACCTGCGCCTGCTTGAGCATTTCAGTACCACCAAGATCATCTTTGGCCTGGTGGCCATCGCGAAGAGCCGGGTGGAAAGTGTCGACGAAATCCGGGAGCGCCTGCTCCAGGCCATGGATCATATCGACCGTGATCGCCTTATCGCGGCGCCGGACTGCGGTCTTGGCCTGCTCGGCAGGGATCTGGCGGTGTCGAAACTCAATCACCTGTGCGCCGCCGCACGGTCTGTTTAGCGTGCCCGTGTAGCATGAAGTAGCCGTGCGCCGGCACGCAGCTTATACTGTTTCCGGCGGACGGTCGACCGAACAAGTATTGAACCTTAGGAAGAAATCATGAACAGAGCGATAACCACCACGTTGCACCACTACATCGGTGGGAAGAAAGTGCCCGGGGAAAGCGGCCGGGCGGGGGACATCTTCAATCCGGCCACGGGCCAGATCACAAAACAGGTACCGCTGGCCAGCAAGGAGGAGGTGGGCCAGGCCATCGGCGTGGCCCAGGCGGCCTTCCCCGCATGGTCCGAGGTGCCGGCCGGCCGGCGTGCGCAGATCATGTTCCGGTTCCGCGATCTCATCAGGTCCAACATGGACGGGCTGGCGGAGGCGGTGTCGTCGGAACACGGCAAGACCCTGGAAGATGCCAGGGGTTCGATTACCCGGGGACTTGAGGTGGTGGAATACGCCTGCGGCATTTCCCAGCTTCTGAAGGGAGAGTTTTCCGGCAGCGTCGCTGCGGGGGTGGACTCCTGGAGCATGCGTCAACCCCTGGGGGTATGCGCCGGCATCACGCCGTTCAACTTTCCCGCGATGGTGCCCATGTGGATGTTTCCGCTGGCCATCGCATGCGGCAACACCTTCGTGCTGAAACCGTCCGAGAAGGATCCTTCCTGCCCGCTGCTCCTGGCGGAACTGATGACCGAAGCCGGGTTGCCGGAAGGCGTGCTCAACGTGGTCAATGGCGACAAGGAGGCAGTGGACACGCTGCTCACGGACCCGAGGGTACAGGCGGTGAGTTTCGTTGGCTCCACCGCCATCGGCCAGTACATCTACCATACCGGGACTGCCAACAACAAACGGGTGCAGGCCCTTTGCGGGGCCAAGAACCACATGCTGGTGATGCCCGACGCGGACATGGACCAGGTGGTGGACGCGGTGATGGGCGCCGCCTACGGCTCCGCCGGGGAACGCTGCATGGCCGTTTCCGTGGTGGTTACCGTGGGCGAGGGCACTACTGAGCGCATCATCGAAAAACTGGTGCCCCGGGTGGAGGGGCTTAAGGTTGGCCCATACACGGACCCCGACGCCGAGATGGGTCCGGTGGTCACACCGGAAGCCCAAAACCGCATCATGGGCTATATCGACAAGGGTGTGGAGGAGGGCGCCGACCTGGTGCTGGACGGCCGCGGCATCCAGGTGGCCGGACATGAGGACGGCTGTTTCGTCGGCGCCACCATCTTCGACCGGGTCCGGACCCACATGAGTATCTACACCGACGAGATCTTCGGCCCGGTACTGTCCATCGTCCGGGCGGACTCCTATGAGGATGCGGTGAAGATGATCAACGAACACGAATACGGCAACGGCACCGCAATCTTCACGCGCGACGGGGACGCCGCCCGGGATTTCAGCCACAGGGTGCAGATCGGCATGGTGGGCGTCAATGTTCCCATTCCCGTGCCGCTGGCATTTCACAGCTTCGGTGGCTGGAAGCGTTCGCTGTTCGGGGATCACGCCATTCATGGCCCAGAGGGCGTGCACTTCTACACCAAGCTGAAAACCATCACATCGCGCTGGCCGTCGGGCATACGTTCCGGCGCGGTGTTCAACTTCAGGGCCGGGGGAGAACACTAGCCCGGGACGGAGCGGGGTTGCCGAATAGTCGGACCCCGCCCCCTTTCCATCGCCAGTGGCGATAAAATCGGATTTTTCCGGTTTCCCGGTATCCGGTTCGCCGACCAGTGAATTGCCATGACCTATACCGCTCCAGTCAAGGACCTGTACTTTGCCTGCACCGAACTGGCCGACCTGGCCGGTGTGCAACAACTCCCGGGCTTCGAGGAAGCGTCGCCGGATCTGTTGCGGGCGATTCTCGAGGAGGCCGGCCGATTTGCCGGCGAGGTACTGGCGCCCCTGAACCATACCGGCGACCGTGAGGGTGTCCGCCTGGAAGGCGGACAGACGATCACCGCAGAAGGATGGAAGTCGGCCTATGCCGGGTTCATCGAGGGCGGCTGGAATGGCCTGCCGTTCCCGGAAGAGTTCGGCGGCCAGAACCTGCCATGGCTGGTGACCACCGCCACCCATGAAATCTGGGAATCCGCCAACATGTCCTTCGCGCTGTGCCCGCTGCTGACCCAGAGCGCGATCGAAGCCATTCTGGACCACGCTTCCGAGGAACAGCGGCAGACATACCTCGGAAAACTCGTCTCCGGGGAGTGGACCGGCACCATGAACCTGACGGAACCCCAGGCGGGTTCCGACCTGGCCGCTGTGCGCACCCGCGCAGTACCGGACGGCGATCACTACCTGATCAGCGGGCAGAAGATTTTCATTACCTATGGTGATCATGACCTGACGGAGAACATCATTCATCTCGTCCTTGCCCGTACGCCGGACGCGCCGGAAGGGGTGAAGGGCATATCCCTGTTCATCGTGCCCAAGTTCCTTGCCGACCCGGACGGGAACTGGACGGTGCCCAATGACATCGAGACGGTCTCACTCGAGCACAAGCTGGGCATACATGCCTGCCCCACGGCGGTTCTCGGCTACGGCCCCGGGAAAGGCGCAGTCGGCTACCTGGTGGGGGAGGAAAACCGGGGGCTCATGTACATGTTCACCATGATGAATCTGGCGCGTCACGCCGTGGGCGTACAGGGCTATGCCGTTGCCGAGAGGGCGTACCAGAAGGCCGTTCAACATGCCGCCGAGCGGTTCCAGGGCAAGGCCATCGACCAGCCGGACGGGGACCGCGTCGCCATCATTCACCACCCGGACATACAGCGAAACCTGTGGACGCAGAAGTGCCGCAACGAGGCGCTGCGCGCACTCGGCCTGGTGTCCGCATCCTGCATGGACAAGGCGCACAGTCACCCCGAGGAGGAGACCCGGACGGCAGCGGCGGACATGGTTGAAATCCTGACTCCTATCGTGAAGGCATATTCCACGGAGCTCGGGCTTGAAAACGTGTCGATGGCGCTGCAGGTGCACGGGGGCATGGGATTCATCGAGGAAACCGGTGCGGCCCAGTTCTACCGCGATCAGCGGATCACGCCCATTTATGAAGGCACCACGGGAATCCAGGCGCTGGACCTGTCGGGAAGGAAGCTTGTCCGGGATGAGGGGCAGATGACATTGCGGGTTATCGATTACATCCGCCAGGACGTTGCGGGTTTCGACGCGATCAGCGAGGAGATGGCCGGCACCCTTGACGAAGCGCTGGATTCACTGGTGACCGCGGCCAACCTGCTGGTAAACCGGTCCCCTGGCGCCATCCGGGAGGTGGCTGCGGTGGCCGAGCCCTATCTGCGCCTGTGGGGCGTGGTGGCATGTGGATGGCTGATGGCGAAATCCGCGCACCGGGCGGCCTGCCTGCTGGACGACGGCGCAGGGGACGAGAACCTGGGCGCCGAGTTCCTGAAGACGAAGATCCGCTGCGCCGAGTACTATTTCGCCAGCGAGATGCCGCAGGTCTCCAGCCTGCTGGCCTTCATCCGGAACGCCGGTGAACTCGTTGCGGGTGGCAGCATGGAGGATTTCGCCACGCATTGACCGGGCATGCCGGTTGCGAGAGGCAGACCTGCCGGGGAGTAAACGTCCACCGAGGGTGGGTGTCCTGGAAATATCGAAGATCGTGGATATCACCTGGAATATTTCGGCGTCAGGATAACAAACGACCATAAGCCGAATATATGGGCAGAATGCCGGAAGAGGGGTGAAGCGCAGTGAGAGCTCCATACAAATCAGATAGTACGGCGTGCCCATGACAGCCACGTCCACCACAGTCGCCCTTCTTTCGCTTTTGAAACTCCGGGGCCTTGGGAGGCGGACCGCCTTGAGGATCGTGGATCAGCCGATTCGGGAAACCGATCTGCCCGGCTGTCGCGAGGCAGTATTGTCGTGCGTATCGAGATTGCGTCGGGTTTCCGTTTCGGCATCCGAATTTTCGGATGCATGGGCTGAAAGTGAAGAGCAGCTCGCTCTCAGTCACGATCTCGGCATTCAGGCGATTTCCTTCCACGATGCACTCTATCCGGAGCGGTTAAGGAAGATTCCTGATCCGCCGGCTGTGCTGTTCGTGAAGGGAAAGATTGACGGGCTTCATGCGACAAAATGTCTGGCCGTGGTGGGCACACGAGAGCCGACTTCGTTCGGCAAGGCAGTGGCGTCGAGGTCTGCGCGAACTGCCGTCGAGGCCGGCTTCATCATCGTAAGTGGCTTGGCCAATGGATGTGATACGTATGCGCACGAAGGGTGTCTGGAAACTCACGGTGTCGGCGTGGCTGTTCTGGCCCATGGTCTCGACATGGTCTATCCGGCCACGAACCGGGATCTGGCAGAGCGTCTTGTCGAACTTGAAGGTTGCCTGGTGAGCGAATATCCGATTGGTTTTGGTCCGATTCAGGCATCGTTTGCTGAGCGCGACCGAATCCAGAGCGGTCTGTCGGATGCAGTTCTCGTAATCGAGACGGACCTTGAGGGGGGCACCGTGCACACGGTTCGGTTTGCCCGTGACCAGAATAGACCGCTTGCCTGTATCGCCCACCCGGATGAACTGCTTTCCGAGGTAATGACAAAAGGGAACCAGAAGTTCATCAAGGAAGGTTGGGCTACCCCGATTCCGAATGGGGATGAGCTTGAGCGATACCTGAGTGGATTGACCCCGGCTGGACCGGGGGAAGCGGCAGAAGTGCCAGGCGGTGACCCTGGCCAACGGCAAATGTCATTGCCGTCCTAGAAAGATCCTTTTCGATTTCGACAAAAACTCGTAAACACCCAGGTGAAAGCGCTTGAGAAACAAGGGAACGGCCGCAGGGTCATCGCCTCGGCGCATTCCAACATTGACTTGGTGCGGCACCTTCACGAGGCTGTCTCGCTGTCCCGCAAATCCCGGCGGCACGGCATCCAGGTAACAGGCGCACACTGGCCTCAGGACTGGCGTTCGGCGGCGGCCTTTTCCACGAGGTAATTGATCAGGTCCAGCAGCGCTTCATGGCTGCTTGCCATGGAAACACTGGTGCGGTACTTGCCGTCCACGATGATGGACGGTACGCCGTTGATTCCGTATTTCCGGGTCATGACGCCGGCGAAACTGACCTTGTTGTTGACCGCGAAGGAGTTGAATGTCCCGAGAATCGCATCCTTGTTGATGCCCTGTTCTCCCACCCAGTCCGCAACCTGTTCCGGCGTGTTGAAGGGTCTTCGCTCCCTGTGCAGGGCGTCATAGAATTTTACGTGCAGCTGGTCGGTCAGGCCCAGCGCCTCGAAGGTGTAATACACCCTTGCATGGAATGCCCAGTTTTCGTTCAGGATGGCGGGAATGGGTACGAGCTCGGCATTCTCCGGTTTGTTTTCCAGCCACCGGTGCAGGTAGGGCTCCAGGCGGTAGCAATGGGGACAGCGGTACCAGAACATCTCCACCACTTCGATCTTGTCCCCGGTCTGGACCGGCTGGACTTCATCGAGCAGTTCATAGTGTCCGCCTTCCACGTATTCGCTGTCTTGGGCCATGCCCTGGGCAGCGAACAACAGGCAGAAGGTCGAGAATAGTGCTCCGAGCAGATGCTTTTTCATGGTCTGGTTCCGGGGTATTGATGACTGGAAGCGGATTGTACCGAATCCTTTTGACCTTCTGGAGATCATCAAGTTTCATCATTGTTCATCGTCATCGCTAATTTCCGGTTGCATCATCCAGTTCATTCGCCAGTTTGCGGGGAATGCCGCCGAATCCCCCGTTGCTCATGGCGACAACCACCGTCCCGCCGACGGCTCTGTTGAGTGCCAGGGAGACGGCCGCCTCCGGATCGTCGACGACCGTGATTCGGTCCGCTCCGGAAAGTGACAGCGGGTCCCAGGAAAGTTCTGCGCTTCGGAAGACGATGGTTTCATCCGCCAGGGACAGGGCGCGCCCCATGGTGCCCGGGTCGTGCCCCATCCGCATGGTGTTCGACCCGGGTTCGAGGATCGCCACCAGGCGTTGACCAGGGTAGTGGGCGTGCAGGGCCTCCAGGGTACGTGCGATGGCGGTGGGATGGTGGGCGAAATCCTCGAACAGGACGGCCCTGGAGGAACGGTGCAGGCACTGCAGGCGCCGCGCGCTGGGCCGGTATTGCGCCAGCGCTTCGCAGGCGGCGCGAGGGTCGATGCCGGCTTCTGACGATGCCGCTACCGCCGCCAGGGCGTTTTGCAGGTTGTGTGTGCCGATGCAGTCCCACTGGACGGTGCCGGATACCTCGCCCCGTCTCATCACGTCGAAGGTTGCTGCCGACGGCCCGGCGGGTACTGCGTGCCATTCGGCGTGTGGACTGTCCAGGGAAAAATCCACCCGGCGCGACCAGAGGCCGAGGTCAAGAACCGTCGAGAGGTTTGCATCGTCGGCGTTGACCACGACACTGCCTTTACGGGGGACGATCCGGATCAGGTGGTGGAACTGGCGCCTGATCTGTTCCATGTTGTCGAAGATGTCCGCGTGATCGAATTCCAGGTTGTTCAATACCGCGATCTCCGGGCTGTAGTGCACGAATTTTGATCGCTTGTCGAAAAACGCCGTGTCGTACTCATCCGCCTCGATGACGAAATCCTCGCCGCTGCCCAGGCGGGCGGTTTCCCGGAAGTTCCCGGGCTTTCCGCCGATCAGGAATCCCGGGCTCCTGCCGGCGGATTCCAGGATCCAGGCGATCATGGACGCCGTGGAGGTCTTGCCGTGGGTGCCGGCCACGGCGATCACGCGGCGGCGTGCGAGAACGTGCTCCGCGAGCCAGGCGGGACCGGAACGGTAGGCCATCCCGTCGTCCAGCACCGCCTCGACAAGCGGATTCCCTCGGGACAGGGCGTTGCCGATGACCACCTGGTCGGTATCCGCATCGATATGCGCCGGATCATATCCACTGTGCACCGTGACCCCGGCATCCGCCAGCACTTCGCTCATCGGCGGATACACGTTGACGTCGCAGCCCCTGACCCGGTGGCCGAGTTCCCGGGCCAGTTGGGCTATCCCCCCCATGAAGGTGCCGCAGATGCCGGCGATGAAAATGTTCAAGAGGTGGATCCGAACATGGTGACCATGGCCATCTGCAGGACGAAGGACATGGCGACGCTGAGGATTACGGCCAGGGGCAGGTTGATTTCCAGGGTCTCCCGGGTGATGCGCGCGGTGACTGCGACTTCCCAGGCCCAAAGGCCGATGATCACCAGTCTCGATGTCTCACTGATGCCCTCCTCGTCCATCGAGGGAATACCCAGTCCGCCGGTGATGATGGGCAGGGAGATCAGGTTCAGGATGGCGGCGGACCCGTAAATGGCGCTGGCGGACTGGATCCACCGGTCCGTCCGTCCGGCGACCTGCAGGATGACCAGCCAGATCACGCCCAACAACGCGGTATTGATGGCCGCCAGCAGGAGGGGATTGCCGGTGCCCGCCAGTATGCTGTAGCCCATGAACAGGATCGCGAAGGCGGCTGCAACGCAGAGGTAGAAGAATTCCCGCGAAGCAGGCAGGTCCTGGGGCCTGGCTACCAGCAGGCAGATACGGATCAGGGTTGTGATGGCGGGCAGCATGGGAACGTGGCGGCGAAGAGGCCGATGTTATCATTGCGCCATGGCCGGATTCACAATCATTGAGCGGGACGAGCAGCTGGAATCCGCCTGTGCCGATCTGTCGTCGGCAGGGGTGGTGGCGCTGGACACGGAATTCATGCGGGTAAAGACCTATGCGCCCGTCCTCTGCCTGGTACAGCTTCGGGGAACGGGGAATCCGGTGCTGCTCGATCCGTTGGCGATCGGAGAACTTGCCCCCCTGCGGGCACTCATGAAGGATTCCGGGGCGGAAATCGTGCTGCATTCCTGCCGCCAGGACCTGGAGGCCCTGGATACGCGGATCGATGCCTCCCCGGGCGCCCTGTTCGACACCCAGGTGGCGGCGGCGTTCTGCGGATTCGGCGACCAGGTCAGCTATGCGGCGATGGTGGCCGAGGTCACCGGTGTTTCGCTTCCCAAGGATCACACCCGTGCGGACTGGGCAAGGCGTCCGCTGCCTGCTTCCGAGTTGACTTATGCCGCGGACGATGTGCGTTATCTCCACGACCTGCGCGATTACCTGGAAGAACGGCTCGACCGGTACGACAGGATGTCCTGGTTCAGGGAGGAATGCAGGCGGCAGATTGCCCCCGAGACGTGGCGGCCGGACCCTGGCAAGGCCTGGCTTCGGCTCAAGGGCGCCGCCGCATTGCCGGTGGAGGCCCAGGAGACCGCCCGCCGGCTTGCGGTCTGGCGGGAGCAAAAGGCCATGGAAAAGAACCTGCCCCGGGAGTGGGTGTTGCCGACGCCGGCGCTGCTGTCGATCAGCCGCAATCCTCCCGGATCCATGGCCAAGCTTGCGCGCGTGGAGGGAATTTCCCGGGGGGCGCTGCGCAGATACGGCGATGCCCTGGTGCGCATCTGCCGGGAGACGCCAAGGAACCCGGGTTCCGGCACCGTCTGGACCCAGGTCCTTGCACCCGATGACCGCAGGCGGGTCAAGGGCATCATGAAACTGCTGCGGGACGTCGCGGAGGATATCGGGATCAGCCCGTCGTTGCTGGCCAACCGGGCCGCGGTGGAGGAATTTGTCCGCGGTACGGTGGAAATCGAGCTGTTCCGGGGCTGGCGGCGTGAAGTGGCCGGCGACCGGGTGCTGGCGGACTATTCCTGAGCCGTCCGGACGGGCTGCGGGCGACTATTCGCTGGCTGCCAGCTTCACGCAGGCGGCAAGAACCTCGGTGGCGAGACCCACTTCCTCCAGCGCGGGGAAGGTCGGCGCGATCCGGATATTGCGATCGTCGGGGTCCCGGCCATAGGGAAAGGGAGCGCCTGCTTCCGTCAGTTTGACCCCGGCCTCGGCGGCCAGGGAAATGACCCGGGCGGCGGTCCCGTCCGGCACGTCCAGGCTGATGAAGTATCCCCCGCCAGGCCGGGTCCAGTCGGCGATGCCCAGTTCACCCAGTTCGCGTACCAGCACCCCGTCCACCGCCTCGAACCTGGGTCGCACCAGGTCGGCGTGCCTGAGCATGTGGCTGCGCAGCCCCCGGATGTTGCCGAAAAGACGCAGGTGCCTCAACTGGTTCACCTTGTCGGGACCGATGGTCTGCACGGACAGGTGACGCAGGGTGTCGGCAACGTTCTCGTCGCTCGCGGCCATGGCGGCCACGCCGGAGCCCGGGTGGGAGATCTTCGAGGTTGAGGCGAATTCGATCACCCTGTTGGGATTTCCCGCCTGGGCGCAAAGATCGTAGATGTTCGCGAGCGGCGGCGGGGGATTCCCGAGATGATGTTCCGCATAGGCATTGTCCCAGATGATCCGGAAGTCCCTTGTCGCCGGCATGGCCGCCAGGCGCCGCACCACCTCTTCGCTGTAGCAGCAGCCGGTGGGGTTGCTGAAACGGGGCACGCACCAGATGCCCTTGATGTCGTGGTCCGCTGCAGTCAGCGCCTCGACCCGGTCCATGTCGGGGCCGTGGTCCGTCATGGGCACGGCGACCAGTTCAAATCCGAGGTGTTCGGTGACACGGAAATGGCGGTCATATCCCGGGACCGGGCAGAGGAATTTCCGTCCGCCGACAGCGCTCCACGGGCGGTCCCCGTCGGGCACGCCGAACAGGCAGGCCCGCGCCAGGGTGTCGAACATCATGTTGAGACTGGAGTTGCCCCCCACGATCACGTTGGAGGCAGGCACCTCGAGAATCTCGGCAAACAGCGCCTTCATGGCCGGCAGGCCGTCGATGCCGCCGTAGTTCCGGGTGTCGACCCCGTCGTCCAGGTATTCTTCTCCGGGGAGGGCCAGAAGGTTGTTCGACAGGTCCAGCTGGCTGGCGGACGGCTTGCCCCGGGTAAGGTCGAGATTCAGTCCCCGGGCCTTGATTTCCTCGAAACGGGCCAGGAAATGGTCATGGTCCGCGCGCAGTGCTTCTCTGTTTCGGCTACGGTTTTCGGGGGATGTCATCGGTATCTTTGCCTGCTGCCGGAAAGGGGCGATTCTAGCGTGAATTGGCCCGTAGGGCCCTGTTTTCACAAGTTGTCCTGGGCTCTGCCGGGACCGCTCCGGGCAGGGGAGGCGGAATCCAGGCGGAATCCCGGAAATTCCCGGTTTTGACCATTTCCGCCTCGACTTGCAGGTTGATCCCGAGTAAAATCGCGCCCCCGTTAGAAACGCCTCTACAAGGAGCTGACTGGTCTATGCCTTCGGTACAAGTCCGACAAAACGAACCCTTCGACGTGATCCTGCGCCGCTTCCGGCGCGCCTGTGAGCGCGCAGGCGTTTTCGCCGAGTCGCGTCGCCGCCAGCACTACGAAAAGCCCACCACCATCCGCAAGCGCAATGCCGATGCCGCTGTCCGCAGGGAGATGAAACGCGTCTCCCGGCAGAAGGCGAGGCGCAAGCGCCTGTACTGATCCGGATCATCCGGCGCCGGGTGCGGTATCACCGTGCGGACCGGCACCAGCCCACACCCTCCATGGCCCCAGTCCGGGATTAAATTCCCGAGGGCCTGAATCCCGGACGACGGAACTGCCCCATGTCTGATCTCAAACAGCGCCTCCTGGACGACATGAAATCTGCCATGCGGCAGAAGGATGCCGTTGCCCTGGAAACCATCCGCATGATCCGTGCCGCGGTCCAGCGCCGCGAGGTGGATGAGCGTATCGAACTGGACGACAGCGGGGTCATGCAGATCATCCAGAAGCTGATCAAGCAGTGTACCGATGCAGCCGAGCAGTTCGGCGAGGGCGGTCGCGAGGACCTCGTGGCGAAGGAACAGGCAAATATCCAGGTCCTTGAAAAGTACCTGCCCGAGCAGATGTCCGGCGACGAACTGGAAGAACTGGTACGCCAGGCCATCACCGAGACCTCCGCCGCCTCAATGAAGGACATGGGCAAGGTCATGGGGATCCTGAAAACCCGGGTACAGGGACGGGCCGATATGGGTGCCTTGAGCGGCTTGGTCAAGTCCCTCCTGAGCTGAGCCGCCGGGACCGACCGGCCACGGCGTTCAACCGCCTTCCCGGCGCTCGAGCCACCCTTGGAGACGGAACAGCGCCACGATTGTCTTGGCGTCGTCGATGGTGCCGTCCCTTGCCATGGAAAGGGCTTCCGCCACGGTCATCCAGTGGGTCTCGATGAACTCGTAGTCTTCGGGCTCGGCTTCGCCGGGCCGTGCGCCGGCAGCAAGATAGATGTGCAGCCGCTCGCTGCAGAATCCCGGGGTGGTCAGGGTGGAGCCGAGGGGTATCATGTCATTCGCGGTGCAGCCGGTCTCCTCTTTCAGTTCGCGGTGCGCGGTGGACAGAGGATCCTCGCGGCCCTCCGTCAGCCCCGCCGGCAGCTCCCAGATCCATCCGCCGGCGGCGTGGCGGAACTGCCGGATCAGGCAGATGCGCCGCTCGTCGTCCATGGCGATTACCACGACGCCGCCCGGATGGCGAACGACCTCCAGGGCCAGGATGTCCCCGTTGGGCATCTTGACCGTCTCCAGGCCCAGGTTCACCACGGCCCCCGCATGGATCAGCCGGCGGCTTCGGGGTTCGTCCGGGAAGGTGAGGAGTGACGGCTCATAGTTCACTGGCGCCCGGTAGCCCAGCAGGTTGAACACGGTGGCCGCCACGTTCGCCAAGCCACCATCGATGTCGTCCCGCAGGCGGTAGCCGCAATCATCCTCGGAATCCACGATCACGAACGGAACCGGGTTCAGGGTATGGGCGGTCCGCGGTATCCGCTGATCCCCCTTCTGGATGAACATCTCGTCCGCGTTGCCGTGATCGGCGGTGAGGATCATGATGCCTTCGAGTTCCAGGGTGGCCTGCTCAAGCCGTCCGAGGCACCGGTCGACAGTTTCCAGGGCGGCCACGGTGGCGGGGATGTCGCCGGTGTGCCCCACCATGTCACCGTTGGCGAAGTTGATGCGGCCGAAACGGTACTCCCCGGAACGCATCAGCCGGATGGTCTCTTCGGTGATTTCCTCCGCCTTCATTCCGGGGGCCTCGTTGAAGGGGACCCGGTCCGACGGTATCTCGACCCAGGTTTCGAGTTCCTCGTCGATGCGGCCGGAGCGGTTGCCGTTCCAGAAATAGGTGACGTGACCGAATTTCTGGGTTTCACTGACGGCGAAGGTCTTCAGTTCCTCGGCGCAGAGATACTCCACCATGGTTCCCTCGATCACCGGCGGATTCACCAGGTAGTTCGCGGGAACGCCGAGGTCGCCGTCGTACTCGAGCATGCCGCAGAAAAACACGTCGGGGCGGCGTTTGCGCTCGAACGCGTTGAATGAACCGGATTCCATGGCCTGGGAAAACTCGATGGCCCGGTCGCCGCGGAAATTGAAGAACACCACCGCGTCCCCGTCCGCCACCTCCCCCACGGGATTGCCCCCGTCGTCCGTGACCACGAAGGGTTCAAGGGTCTGGTCGGAGATCCGGGAATCCGATTCGTACTGCCGCCGGATCTCGGCGATCACGTCGGTGACCGGGAGGCCCTCGCCGAGCACATGGGTCTCGTATCCCCGCCTCACCATGTCCCAGTCCGCCTGGTAGCGGTCCATGGTGATCACCATGCGGCCCCCGCCGGAGGCGATACGGTAGTCGAGGTTGCCGTTTTCGCCGGCGGCGAGAAGGGCTTCCTGGAGCCGCTCGACATAGACCGGCGCGGACCGCGGGTCCACGTCGCGTCCGTCCAGCAGGCAGTGCACCCGGACCCTGGCGATGCCCGATTCTGCGCACCGCCGAATCATGGCGAGCAGGTGGTCGATATGGGAGTGCACGTTGCCGTCGGACAACAGCCCGATGAAGTGCACGCAGGCGCCGGCCCCGCCGCGGCTTTCCACCTGCCGCCAGGACTCGCTGTCGAAAATGCCGCCGGACGCGAACGCCTCGTTCACCAGCTTTGCCCCCTGGCTGATGATCTGGCCGCTGCCGAGGGCGTTGTGTCCCACCTCGCTGTTGCCCATGTCGTCCTCTCCGGGCAGGCCCACCCAGGGGCCATGGGCGTGCAGCCTGGTGCTGTGGCGGGTCGCGATCAGGCGGTCCAGCACCGGGGTTTCGGCAAGGGATACCGCGTTGGCGGGCCCCGCCGGCGCCAGCCCGACGCCGTCGGCCACCACCACCAGCAGGGGGCCCTTGGGGCCCTTGTGGGTAACCAGTTTGTCCAGGAGCATGTTGCTTGTCACGGATGTCCGGGGATGGGTTTGGACCGAAGTCCGCGTTTCAGTGCCGTCAGTGCCTGTCCGCGATGGCTGCGGGCATTCTTCTCGTCCGAGGACAGTTCGGCCGCGGTCATGCCGAGTTCCGGCACCAGGAACACCGGATCGTAACCGAATCCGTTGTCCCCCCGCGGCGCCTGGGTGATCTCGCCTTCCCAGGCGCCATCGCAGATCAGGGGCGCAGGATCCGAGGGGTGCCGCAGGGCCACGATGACGCAGCGGAAGCGGGCGCTTCGACCGGAGACGCCCTCCAGTTCCCGGAGAAGCCTGGCCACGTTTTCCCGGTCGTCCGCGTGCTTCCCGGCATAGCGAGCCGAGAGGATTCCGGGCGCGCCATCAAGCGCGTCCACCTCCAGCCCGGAGTCGTCCGCCACGGCGGGCAGGCCGCTCGCGCCGCTGGCGTGACGCGCCTTCAGGATGGCATTCTCCACGAAGGTGAGTCCGGTTTCCTCGACGCGTTCCCGGGTGAAGTCGGATTGCGGGGCGACGTCGTATCCCGGCAACAGGCGGCGCATCTCCCGGAGCTTGCCCGGATTGCCTGTGGCGAGCACGAAACGCGTCATGGTCGTACCCGGTCAGTTCTCCAGGGCGTCCCGCTGGCTTGCGAACAGGGTCTCGCAGGCTTTCCCGGCGTGATCCAGCATCCGGTTCAGCGTGTCCCGGTCGAATGGATTGCGTTCCGCGGTTCCCTGCACCTCGATCAGGCCGCCCCGGTCATCCATGACAACGTTCATGTCGGTTTCCGCCCGGTTGTCCTCCGCGTAGTCGAGGTCGGTCACCACCTGTCCCTCGAACACGCCCACCGACACCGCGCAAACCGCCCGGTGAACCGGATCGTCCGCGATGAGGTCGTGGTACAGCAGCCAGTTCACCGCGTCCCGGAGCGCCACCCAGGCCCCGGTGATGGCGGTGGTGCGGGTGCCGCCGTCGGCCTGGATCACATCGCAGTCCACGGTGATCGTGCGTTCACCGAGCACGCTGGCGTCCACTGCCGCGCGCAGCGAGCGGCCGATGAGTCTCTGGATTTCCAGGGAACGCCCGGACCGCCTGCCCCTTGCGCCCTCCCGGTCGGTGCGCGTGGTCGTGGACCTGGGCAGCATGCCGTATTCGGCGGTGACCCACCCCTTCTTCTGGTGGCGGAGGAACGGCGGCACGCGCTCGTCGATGCTGGCGGTGCACAGTACCCGCGTGTCGCCAAGGCTGATCAGGACGGAACCTTCCGCGTGACGGGTGTAGTGGCGAATGATGCTGACCGGCCGCAACTCGTCCGGGCTGCGACCGCTGGGTCTGGACATGGTGAAGCGCTATCGGATTGGGCGGGGAGCCGATTATACGCGCTGCGGGCCCGGCAGTCAGGGAACGAGGTTCACCGGTGAGGCAGGGGCTTCTCGTACCAGGCCACGTCAACCCGCCGGCCGAACTTGGTGCCGACCTCGCCGAGCACGCCGGCAAGGCTGAACCCGAATTTCTCATGCAGCGCGATGGAGGCGGCGTTGGGCAGGGCGATGATCGCGTAGGCGCGGTGCAGGTCGGTGGTGTTGAGGCGCGTGAAGAGCGCCTGGTACAGCGCGGTGCCTGTCCCTGGGGGTGCCGCATCCGGGGTGGTGTATACCGTGACGTCGGTGGACGAGTCATAGGCGGCCTTGGGGCGGAACTTCCCGTTATGGGCAAAACCCACGATTTCGCCCGAGATTTCCGCCACCATCAGGAAATACGGCTTCGCGAAACCCAGAATCCATTCACGCCTTTTTTCATCGCTCCAGGGCTTGATGTCGAAGGTCGCCGTCGTGTGGAGAACGTAGTGATTGTAGATCCGGTTGACCGGCGTGGTGTCGCCCTCGTTCCCCGGCCGGATCACCGGCACTTTATTCCTGCCCACAGAGCACCAGGTTGACCAGTTCGAATACCACGGTGGCGGCGGCTAGGGAGGTGATCTCGGCGTGGTCATAGGCCGGGGCCACTTCCACCACGTCTCCGCCCACCAGTTTCAGCCCCTGCAGTCCTCGCAGGATGTTGACCAGTTCCCGGCTGGTGAGCCCCGCCACTTCCGGGGTGCCGGTTCCCGGTGCATGGGCCGGATCGAGCACGTCGATATCGATGGACAGGTACAGGGGGGCGTCACCGACGCGGTCACGGATTCGGCGGGCGACGTGGCCGGGCCCGTGTTCTTCGAGCTCGTCGCAGTGTATGACCTTGAACCCCAGGTCGGCGTCACGTTCGAGATCCTCGCGGCTGTAGAGGGGGCCACGGATCCCCACGTGCATGGAGGTCTGGTCGTTGAACAGACCCTCCTCCGAAGCCCGTCGGAACGGGGTGCCGTGGGTGTACGGCGCCCCGAAGTACGTGTCCCATGTATCCAGGTGGGCATCGAAATGCACCAGCGCCACCTGGCCGTGGCGGCGGTGCATGGCCCGCAGGAGGGGCAGGGCGATGGTGTGATCGCCCCCCAGGCTGATCATGCTGCCCGATTTGGTCAGCAATTCGGAAGCCGCCGTTTCAATCTGGCCGATGGCCTCCTCGATGTTATAGGGATTGCAGGTGACATCGCCGGCGTCGGCCACCTGGATGTCCCGGAACGGCTCGGTGGCGTAGGCGGGATGGAAGTTGAAGCGCAGGTGGCGCGATGCCTGGCGGATGGCCTGGGGTCCGAAGCGGGCACCTGGCCGGTAGCTGGTGCCGGCGTCGAACGGCACCCCGAGAATGGCGACATCGCAGTAGGGTACATCCCGCAGTTCCGGCAGTCGGCAGAATGTGGATGGCCCCGCGAAGCGCGGTACCACGGTGCCGCTGACCGGTTGCACGGGTGGAGTCTCGCGGTCAGTCATGGGACGGTCTCAAGGTTTCCATACCCGATTCTGATTCAGTTTCTTCCGGGATAAAAGGGGCGGGTCGCCGTCTCCGTACCTGAAATCCCTTCAGCGCAAGACCCTCTAACAGGATTGACACTGGCAGTACAGTACGTCATGGACGATCCTGTCCCTAGCCAATCCTCCAAACCGTTACGCCACCGTCCGCGTCGAGTGCGGCAAGCGCCCGCCCGTCTGGCCGCCAGTACAATTCGGCCACTACGCCCGCCACGACCGCGGTCCCTATCGGACCGCCTTCTCCATCTTTCTGGAGCGACCACACAACCACGGCGCCATCGCGCCCCCCCGAGGCCAGGCGCATCGCTTGGCGGGCGAAGGCGAGCGTTGTGACAGGTTGAACATGAAGCTCCAGAAGACCAGGCCGCGTGCCTTCGGGACCACCTCCCTGGAAGCTCCAGACCGTCACCGCCTTACCTCCGCCGGTGGCCAAGAGGGTGCCGGTGGAATCGAAGGCCAGTGCAGACGGTTTGCCAGGATATCCTGACATCGTGGAGTCCTGCTCCGTGGAGCGACGCCAGAAGTGCACCGAGTTATCCTGGCTGCCGCAGGCCACGATGTCCCCGTCCGGGCTCAATACCATCGATACCAGGGAGCCCTTCCACTCCAGCTTCTGGCGAAGCTCGCCAGTGGACGGGTCGAAGAACGTAACCCGACCGTAACAGGCCGTCGCCAGTTCCTCTTCGCTGGACCATGCGATCGCGTTGACGGTGCTGGGATGATCATCAGATCGCCAAACCTCCGCGCCGCTCTCACTAAACATACGCACCTTCCGCGAGCAGGATGCCGCCAGCCGATTTCCTTCCGGCGACCACGCAACGTTCTCCACCCAACCGCTGCCGACGTCGATGGCCTGCTGCATCTGACCTTCGGCGACATCCCAGCTGAGGACTCGTCCGTCCAGGCCAGCCGTAGCGAACGTGGTTCCGCTCGGGTGGATTGCCATCGCGAGCACGCCGCCATCATGAGCCCCCTGCCGCGCCCAGGCGCTCTCACCGGACTTGCCGTCGAACGCGTAGATGCCACCTACGGCGTCAGCAACAACAAGCGCCTCACCGCGGGGGGTCCAACTCCCGGCAATGGCGTAATCGGCGAGCACCGCAGACCAGCCCCGGCGAAGACCCCCCCTTGGGCTGTCGACATTCAAATCAGACATGCCTCGAATCCCTGCCGCATGCCCAGGTTATCGAGGTTGCGGCCGATGAAGACGAGTTGATTTCGCCGGGGCGAATCTCCCCATTCGCGATCCGGTTGGCCGTCAACGAGCATGTGAACCCCCTGGAAGACGAAGCGACGCGACTCCCCCGCCAGGCTGATGAAGCCTTTCATTCGGAAGATGTCCACCCCGCGCTCACGCAGCAGTTCGCCAAGCCAGGCATTGAGCCTTACGGGGTCGACGTCGCCGTCCATCTCAATCGCGATCGAGCCCACCTCGTCGTCATGCTCGTGCTGTGCAACCCAGGTACGCTCTGCCTCCGGCATGATTGCCGCTCGATCCGCATTCATCAGTTGGAGATCGAACTCCTCGGCGGTGTGCTGGGCGTAAAGGCCCACCCGCAACTGCCTGTCGGCCTTCAGGAAGAACGACTTGCGCCCCGGGGAATCGAGCTGCAGATTCACGTGCTTTCCCACAGGAATTTCTTCTTCCGGACGAATGGGTTCCGCCGGTTCAGCGTACCGCCGCACACACCACTCCGCACCCTCTCGGAGGGCGGCGTCATCCGTGGCCTGATCGGACACGACGACGAGTGACATTGCCGGATCAGGTCCATCGTCGAGGCTGAGTTCGTAGCGGCCGATATCGAGCGAATAGACTCCAGTCCATTCGAATGGATACTCCGGTTCAAGGAAGGAGGGGCGACGCTCAAGCACCTGGTCCAGGTCGAAGGCACCGAGATTGAGTACCGTGTCGACGGAGATGTTCGCCTGCTCGCTGCGCACGACTCGCGCCATTCGGTTCATGTCTCGAAGCCGAGCTTCGAGCCTGTCGAGCGCTTCGCCGTTGACGAGGTCCGTCTTGTTCAGAACGAGGACGTCCGCGAACGCGATTTGCTCGGTGCTCTCGTCGCTTCGCCCTAACTGCTGATCGATGTGGGCTGTATCAACGAGCGTGACGATCCCGTCAAGGGAGAATTCCGCGTGGATTTCGTCGTCCATGAAGAAGGTCTGGGCGACCGGCCCGGGATCGGCGAGCCCCGTGGTCTCCACCAGCACATAGTCGAACTTGTCGCGGCGCTTCATGAGGTTGCCGAGAACGCGAATCAGGTCTCCGCGCACCGTGCAGCAGATGCAGCCATTCGACATCTCGAAGATCTCCTCGTCAGCGTCGATGACGAGCGCCTGATCAATACCGACCTCCCCGTACTCGTTCTCGATCACGGCGATGCGCTTGCCGTGCTCCTCGCTCAAGATCCGGTTGAGCAGGGTCGTCTTGCCAGAGCCGAGGAAGCCGGTGAGGATCGTAACGGGTACTTTTTGTGACATGTTCATCTGGATCTCCTGTTAGTGGTGCGAGGAAAGCAAACTGGACATCAAACCCCCACTCTGTGCAGACCTGGACCAAGTCTCCGACGTCAACGGCGTACGTGGATTTGTACAGCTTGTACTGGAGCTGTGGCGAAACGTGACCACGGATTCAGTTAACAAAGACTGCTGCGGATAGTAGGGCTGCCATGGCCCAAAAACAACATCCGCCACCATGGCCAACACAGCGGTTTACCGTCAACTGTCCGAGGCAGGAGCAGGATGGATTGACGTCCACGTCCGGGTTCTGTGCGGGGGCGCTGAGAAATCGTCGTTCCTGCCGCGACCGGATGGCCGAGAGGTGTCATGAGATATCGGTGACCCTTTCGCCCAAACGGATCCGGTTGTTGAGTGCCTGGTTGAGGAGTGGGGTCTTTCCCGCTCCGAGGAAGCCCGACAAGACGGTGACGGGGAGGCGTGAATGGTTGGAACTCGTCCCTTGGTTCGTGGGCATCGAAGTCCTCGTCTGGTTCATTCAGGGATGCACTGCATCGGGTCTTCGGGATGGCGGCGGCTGCCCGGCCGTGCATGTGGCCGAGACCGTCGCGCTCTTCGCAGGAAAAAATCCATACGGCCGTCCCAACTCAAAGCTGCGTCGGATTCGGTGCGTCACCGTAGACGTTCTTCGGATCGAAGGATTTCCGTGACTCCGTGAACACGAGTCGAGCTGGTCCACAGGAAGGGCCGCCGAGGTCAACCGATCGGTAGAAGCAGGAACGGTATCCCACATGACAACTGGCACCTGAACCAGCGACCTTGACGCGCAGCCAGACGGCGTCCTGGTCGTCGTCGATGCGCAGTTCCACAACTTTCTGAATGAGGCCGCTGGTCGCACCCTTGCGCCAGAGGCACTGGCGGCTTCGGCTCCAGTAGTACGCCTCGCCGGTCGCGATTGTTCGCTGTAGCGCCCCGGCATTCATGTAGCCCAGCATCAACACCTCTCCCGAGTTGGCTTCGGTCGTGATGCAGGGGATCAGGCCGTCGGCATCGAACTTGGGTGCCAGCACGAGGCCTTCTTCGATTTGCTCAACCGACATGCGTGCTGCGAAGGGTGTCGAAGTCGCCGGGTCGGTGTATTCAGCACTCATGGGGAGCGCTCCTGTGGCTATAGATCATCGACAGGAATTCTCGCCGCGTGGTCCGGTCATCCCGAAATGAGCCCAGCATACGGCTGGTGACCAGATTGACGCCCGGCTTGCGGATTCCGCGTATGGTCATGCAATGGTGCGCCGCCTCAATGACGACGCCGACACCGCGCGGCTCCAGAACTTCCTGAATGGTGTCGGCGATTTGCGACGTCAGCACCTCTTGGATCTGCATCCGCTTGGCGAACACCTCGACAAGGCGCGCCAGTTTGGAAATCCCGACGACGCGGCCTGCCGGCAGGTAACCGATATGCGCCTTGCCCAGGATGGGAACGATGTGGTGCTCGCAATGGGACTCGAGGCGGATGTCGCGCAGTACGATCATCTCGTCATAGTCGGCGGTCTCCTCGAACGTCGTTTCAAGCACCGTGACCGGGTCTTCGTGATATCCGGCAAAGAACTCACTATAGGCCCGCACCACGCGCTCGGGCGTACCTGTGAGGCCTTCGCGATCGGGGTCATCTCCCGCCCATTCGATCAGCGTCCGCACTGCCGCCTCCGCCTCTGACCGGCTGGGCCGTCGGCGCCCGCCCGAGCTGGAGAGTACTGATTCTGTGGGTTGGCTTCCGACCATCGCTTTGTTCATGTCGAATCCCCTCCTATGTCCACTCCCGACTTCCAGTGGCCCTGGCGATTGTAATTCAAAAGATGCAATGTTATAACATTGCGTTTTCTAAATGCAATAGAGACCAAATTCATGACGCTCCCGTCGAGTCAGGCGACAGCGACATCGCCGACTTCGAGGTGGCGAGGTGCCGCCTACAAGGCGGCCTTGCGTAACGCCGGCAGTCTGTTGGGCCTGTTGCAGGAGGAGCCGGCAGCCGGTTCGGACAGACCGTGGGAGAAGACGGAGACGCGGTGAGGATTCAGCGTCTGGTTGAGGCACGGTTTGCCGCACGATCAGTACGAGACTACGCCACTGCGGATCGGATCCGCGACGAACTCGCTGCACTTGGCATTACTGTCGAGGACCGAGCCGGCGGTTCGGCCTGGCGTAGGACCTGTTGGTAGGCGGCCCCTCTGAAAGCGAGACCCATATCGACCAAGACGACGGCGCATGTCCAGCGGTCCATTGTAGATAGCTCAGGACCTTGGCTCCATGGAAGAGATTATGGCAATTCCTGAATTTGACAATCCTGGACCATGGCATCTGTCACCCCATAGGAGCGATGGAATGGTCGACAGGTAATCCGGAACTACCCGCGGCGATATTTGATGAACGGCGTGAGCTTCCCCACCCGGTCATAGAGTGCCCGGGCATTTTCGTTGGAATCCCGGGTGATCCAGTATACCGACGGTGCCCCCACATTATCGGCCGCCTCGTAAACCCCCTTGACCAGGGCCCGGCCGACACCCTGGCCGCGATAGGCAGGGTCGGTAAAAAGGTCCTGCAGGTAGCAGACGTCCTCGACATGCCGGCAATGCGGGTGAAAAATGTAATGGGCCAGACCCACCGCCTGTCCGTCCTCCAGGGCAAGCAGCCCGCATTGTTGCGGGCGGTCCGGATCCAGAAGCCGTTCGAACGTGATCCGTGAGATCTCATCCGGTAGGCTGTTGTCATGGAACTCCAGATAGGAATTCCATAGCCGGTACCAGGCGGACCGGTCGGCGGCGACGAGAGGGCGAATTGTAAGTGTCATGAAAACCTGCCGCGCGTCTGGGAAAACCGGGACTCAGTGAGGGTCCCCACTTCATTTTGTCACAGGCTGGTAATCCGGTGGTTGTTCTTGGGATGCCATTGAGCCGTTTCGTCCATATCGGATGTCCTGGATCACATGGAGGAAATCCCGGAATTTGGCGGTTCTGTTGGATTTATCGCATTCCTGCACGACCAAGTCCGTCAACTCCGACCACTCCATGGACAATTTCCGAATTGCGTCTGTCTGGAACATTTCGACCCCTTGGTGATGCAGAAAAGGATTTCCGGTGGCGGGAAATTCTACGATGGCGAGGGGTTGCCAAGGATATCGGGGAAACAGTTCGATGACCGTCGAAGCAATTGTGATTGGATCGGGCAACCCCGCGAAATATATTTTCGGGGTATGGCCCACCCGCAAGTTGCCCTCACCCGCGAACTGCGGACTCTCGTCACGGGACAAGAAAGAAAATGTCGAAACTGAACGTGGCGGGGGTGCTGTTCGTGCTTGTGGCCGCGATTTCATGGAGCACGGCCGGTCTCTTTACCCGGGTCGTTACAACGGATATTCCAACGACACTGTTCTGGCGGTCATTGTTCGGCGGCCTATTCGTGCTCGGAATCGCGATGGCCATGCAGCGAAAGCCCGTCGAACTCAGGGCGGAATTCAGTTACACCCTTGGAGAGACGGTGATCGCCGGCCTGTCGACAGCGGGAATGATCTGCTTCATTTCCGCGTTTTTCTTCACCACCATCGCGAACGTGGCTTTCGTCTACGGCACCATGCCGCTCGTTACATTCGCCCTGTCCCTGGTATTCCTGGGCACCCGTGCCGATTGCCTGTCACTCGGCTGCTGCCTGGTTTCAGCCGCTGGAGTGGCCGTCATGGTGTCCGGGAACAGTCTGCCGAACGATCTTGCCGGAATCCTGCTGGCTTTCGGGATGACGCTTTTCATGGCCTCTCTGACCGTCGCGGCAAAATTCTTCCCGGATGCGGACAGCACGAAGGCGACGTATCTCTCCGCCTTCATGGGGGCCGCGGTTACCGCCCCGTTCGCCACTTTCGGTAACACAATCCCTGCCGATTACCTCTGGCTGTTTCTCTATGGTGCCGTGAACGTGGGCATGGGCTTCGGCGTGTACCTGGTCGGCGTGAAGAAGGTGTCCGCCCTGGTCGCAGCCCTCGTGGGTCTGACCGAGATTCCGCTTGCTCCGGTCTGGGCATGGGCGCTGTTCGGGGAGCGGGTGAACCTCCCTGTACTGCTGGGAGGGGTGATGATCCTCTTCGCTGCTATCCTCTACATCACTAGCTCAGGCAGGACAGTTGCTGAGAGCGCTTGAAAGAGGAGAAAAGCGGGTATTGGTGCATGTGATAGTCTGATGCTGAAGAAAACCGGCAGAATCCATCCCGGAATCACGGGAAAGCGAGCAGGCTCCCATGCCATGCGACCCTGTCGGGAAATGTTCATATCAGAACTGGAGGAATGAAAATGGGCTTGGCGGAATTTGGCAGGGCAATCGGTCATGAGAGCCGGGTGGCGATGCTGCATGCGCTCATGGGAGGAAGGGCACTGTCGGCAACAGAGCTGGCCTGGCATGCCGGCATCACGAACCAGACCGCGAGCAGCCACCTGGGCGAACTGGTGCAGGCGGGCCTCCTGTTCCGGCGGAAATGCGGAAGATTCCATTACTTTGAAATCAACGGGGAGTCGGTTGCGGCCTTCATCGAGCGACTCGCCTGCGAAGTGCCGGAGAGAAATGGCCACGGTCCCCGACGTGCCGTCAGGCATGACCTGAAAAAGGCCCGCTTCTGTTACGATCATCTGGCAGGGGAACTCGGGGTGGGCATCTCGAAGAGCCTGATGGAAATGGGCGCATTGGTCCTTGACCGGGACAGCTACCACCTGCCGGAGGAGAAACACCGGATCTTCCGGGAGATCGGCGTGGACCTTGCCGGGGTCCGGGCAAAAAGGCGCCAGCTTTGCCCCCGCTGCCTGGACTGGACCGAGAGGCTCCCGCATGTCGCGGGCGCCCTTGGTGCGGCGATCGCCGGAAACATGGTCGACCGGGGATTCATCGTTCGGTCACGCAATGACCGGTCGGTTGCCATCACCGGACCAGGGCGGTCGTTCCTGGTGGACATGCTCGGGTTCAGCCCGTCGTTCTTTGCGGATGCTCCCGATATCGGGAAACCCCAGTACCGCTGTTCAAGATCCCTAGCGGGGAAGACGATCCCGACAGATGCCGGGAGGCCGATATAGGAATTATGCCCCCTGTCGTGACGAACTTCTGATCACCGTCCGGACGCCGCAGCCGTCGACCGTCAACAGCAGCCTGTACAAATCCCTGACTCACTAAACGAAGGGCAGACGCGGAAATCTCCGTCCGCTATCATTTCCTTGCATGACGGGGTAATGTCCACGCCTTCGGGTTACGCATCCACACGATTGTGACTGGGTAATCCCCTGTAGAAATCTCCCCAGAGCCGAGGTACAGGCAATTGCAGATTCGACCGGCCACTGTTGCCGACCGCCCGGGCGTTGTTGCATTGTGGCAACGGATCTTTCCGGACGACCCGCCCCACAACGCGCCCGAGAACGTGTTCGACGCCAAACTCGCCACGGGCGACGGGATGCTGATTGTCGTACAGGATGGCGGGCTGATCATCGGCACTGCGATGGCGGGATATGACGGCCACCGTGGATGGCTGTACAAGGTGGCGGTCGCGCCGGAGTACCGCCGACGGGGAATCGCCAGGGCTATCGTGGATCATGCCGTCCGCGCTTTGCGTACCAAGGGTTGCACCAAGGTCAACCTCCAGATTCGTCCGACCAATGCGGATGTTCGGAAATTTTACGAGTCGATCGGTTTCATGCCCGAAGAGCGTCTGAACATGGGCATGCACATTGGCTGACCAGGCACGCGCCTCGGTGGACGGGGGTTCCAATGTCGGGGGATGCCACCGGACAGAACACGGGAACGCCCCGGCATCGTTCTGCGTGCACGGGCTGATGGAAGACTGCTGGGCTGAAACTGCTCCCGACGAACGCCGACTCGGCTGAGCGGCTTCGCTTTTCAGGAAACTTCATGGCACGGGCATCCGACTCAAAACCGATATTGACGCTGATACTGCTGACATCGGTTCCCCTGCTGTCGCTCAACATGTTCCTGCCGTCGTTGGGTGTTATGGCCGGTGAATTCCGGGTGGGGTATGACACGATGTCCCTGGCGGTGTCGGGCTACCTGGCCTTTACGGCGGTGATTCAGATCCTCGCGGGGCCGGTTGCGGACAGATATGGTCGCCGTCCGGTCCTTCTTGCGAGCCTGGCGCTGTTTGTCGCCGCATCGGTCGGCTGTGCTTACGCCGTCAGTTTCGAGGCGTTTCTCTTTTTCCGTGTCCTGCAGGGCGCGGTAGTCACGGGCACAGCCCTGTCCCGGGCCATTGTGAGCGATATCGCCGGACTGAAGCAGACGGCGAGCATACTCGGCTACATGGCCATGGCGATGAGTCTTGCCCCGATCATCGGCCCGTCCATTGGCGGGTTTCTGGGTGAAATCGCAGGATGGCGGGCCAATTTCTGGGTGTTCACCGGTGCCGGGGTCGGCTTGTGGGTGCTGGTTCTGGTGCAACTCCCAGAAACCGCGGGTGAAAGTGCCGGAAGCGGTTCGGACTTTGTGCAATCCTACCTGGAACTGCTGACCAACCTGCATTTCTGGGCATATACGCTCATCATGGCTTTCTCGGTTGGCGGGTTCTTTGCCTTTATCACCGGCATACCGTATGTCGCCGGCGAGCAACTGGGGTTGCCGGAGTCGCGGATCGGTCTTGGAATGGCGACGATCACCGTAGGCTTCCTGTTCGGCAGCTTCCTGACCGGCAGGTATTCCGCTTCCCGTGATCTGGACAAGATGATTTTGTTCGGCCGCATCATGGCGAACCTGGGGCTTGTTGGATGTCTGGCGGTGCTGTTGGCGGGATGGGTGACGCCATGGAGCCTGTTTGGCGGTATTGTTTTCGTGGGCTTTGGAAACGGCCTGACGATGCCGGGCGCGAGTTCCCTGGTCATGTTCATGCGCAAGGAGCTGTCGGCGAGCGCGTCAGGCCTGTCCGGCGCGGTCGTTGTGGCCGTGGGGGCAGCCGTCACCGCTGTCACCGGACATGTCATGGAAGTCCAGCCGAGGGCCGAGGTGCTGATTGGCCTTATTCTCGTGCTGGCCCTGGCAAGCCTGGCTATTGCCGTGTGGATAGCAGGGAGGCGGCCCGGCGACATGGTTGCCGGAGTCTGAATTCGGCGCAGAACCCGGTTGCGAACGGTTGCCGTACGCCGCACGGCACCGGTCCCGGGTTCGTGGTTTGGCGAACCGGCAAGGCGGAGGCTGGATGATTTTGCTGCAATGTGCCACCGACTTCGACTATATTAGCGCGGTTTTGTCTGGTGAGTCCTTTCCCTTCCTGCCATGGCCAATACCGTCGTCAATTCCTGGAACGAGTTCGATCCGCTGAAGCATATCATCGTCGGCCGGGCCGACCATACCTGCATCCCTCCCAGCGAGCCTGCCACCGAGGCCAAGGTGCCCGAGGACAGCGACATGCACGGCATGTGGGGGCCAAGGCCACTGGAAACCGTGGAGAAGGCCAACGCCCAGCTGGACAGCCTGGTAAGGGTGCTGGAGGAAAGGGGTATCCGGGTGGACCGGCCTACACCGATCCAGTGGAATCAGGCCGTGGTGACGCCGGACTTCACGACCGGCAGCCAGTTCGGCTGCATGCCGCCCCGTGACGTTCTGCTCACGGTGGGGAACGAAATTCTATCCGCGGCAATGTCCTTTCGCTGCCGCTACTTCGAGTACCTCGCCTATCACGACCTGATGCAGCGGTATTTCGATGAGGACCCCAACTTCCGCTGGGAGCAGGCGCCCCGTCCCCGCCTGGATGACCGCTCATACAAGGCGGGCTATTTTGACGACATCACCATCGAGGAGCGGCTTGAGCGCACCGCCGCGCTGGATTTCGTGACCACGGAGGCCGAACCGCTGTTCGACGCGGCCGACGTCATGCGCCTCGGCAAGGACCTGTTCTGCCAGCATGGACTCACCACCAACCGCCGGGCCATGGAATGGCTGCAACGGCATTTTCCCGACCACCGCGTCCATGCCGTGAATTTTCCCGGCGACCCCTATCCGATCCATATCGATGCCACCTTCGTGCCGCTTCGGCCGGGCCTGATCATCAACAATCCCAACCGCCGCCTGCCGGAGGCGCAACGGAAGATTTTCGAGGCCAATGACTGGGAAATCGTGGACGCCGCCCAACCTGCCCATGAGACCCCGCCGCCGCTCTGTTACTCGAGTGTCTGGCTGTCCATGAACTGCCTGGTGCTGGATCACGGTACCGTGATCGTTGAGGCCAGCGAGGTTCGTCAGATGGAACAGCTGGATCGTCTGGGGATGAACGTGATTCCGTTGCCGTTCCGTGACGCGTATCCGTTCGGCGGCGGTCTGCACTGTTCCACCGCCGACGTTTACCGGGAAGGCGGCTGCGAGGACTTCTTTCCCAAGCAGGTTCCGGGTACCCGGATCAGGCCCTGACCGGCAGGGGGCGGGGCCGGTATCCCGGTGCAGTCTCCACCGGAATTTTGCCAGCCAAATTCCTGAAATCACGGTAAAATAGGCGGCCGTTTAAAATACCACGATGCCGGATTTATCATGACCCGACAATGGACGCCATCCAGCTGGCGCGACAAACCCATTTGCCAGGTACCGAGCTACCCCGACCCGGAAGCCCTCCGGGATGCCGAGGAGCGTATCGCCACGTGGCCGCCCCTGGTGTTCGCGGGCGAGGCCCGGGCGCTCCGGTCGTCCCTGGGCGAGGTGTGCGAAGGCCGCGCCTTCCTGCTCCAGGGGGGCGACTGCGCGGAGAGTTTCAGCGAGCATGGCGCGGACAATATCCGGGATTTTTTCCGCGTGTTTCTCCAGATGTCCATTGTCCTCACATGCGGTGCGTCAAGACCGGTGGTCAAGGTCGGTCGTATCGCGGGCCAGTTCGCCAAGCCAAGGTCGGCGGATTTCGAGACGCGGGACGGTGTCAGCCTGCCATCCTACCGCGGGGACATCATCAACGGGATCGAGTTCGACGAGGTCGCAAGGGTTCCGGACCCGGAACGGTTGAGGATGGCATACCGGCAGTCTGCGGCCACGCTGAACCTGCTGCGCGCCTTTGCCCAGGGAGGTTATTCCAACCTGGAGAACGTGCATGAGTGGATGCTGGAGTTTGTCGCGGGCAGTCCCCAGGCGGACCGGTATCAGGAACTCGCGGATCGCATATCCGAGTCCATGGCTTTCATGTCCGCCATCGGCATCAATGCGAAAAACAACCCGCAGATCCGGGAAACCAGTTTCTACACCAGCCACGAAGCCCTGCTTCTCGGTTACGAGGAAGCGCTGACCCGAACCGATTCCACCACTGGTGAATGGTATGCCACTTCGGGACACATGATCTGGATCGGGGATCGCACCAGGCAGCGGGATCACGCCCATGTGGAGTTCTGCCGGGGTGTGCACAATCCCATCGGGATCAAGTGCGGGCCGTCGCTGGAACCGGATGAACTCCTGTCCCTGATTGACGTACTCAATCCGGACAATATGCCCGGCAGGCTGACCCTGATCGCGCGCTTCGGTCATGACCGGGTGGAACAGTTTCTGCCGCGGCTGATCCGCGCCGTGGAAAGGGAGGGCCGGAAAGTGGTCTGGTCCTGCGATCCGATGCACGGCAACACGATCACGGCCAACGGGTACAAGACCCGTCCGTTCCAGCGGATACTGGCGGAGGTGCAGCGGTTCTTCGATGTGACCAAGGCGGAAGGCGTCCATCCTGGCGGTATCCATATCGAAATGACCGGCAAGAATGTCACCGAGTGTACCGGCGGTGCGCGGGACATTTCGGAGGACAATCTTTCAGACCGCTACCATACCCACTGCGACCCCAGGCTGAACGCGGAACAGGCGGTGGAACTGGCATTTCTGGTGGCGGAGCTGTTGAAAAACGATCGCGCCGGCACGGCAACCCGGATAGCGGTCAACGGCTGACGGCCAACATGGGCGCGGCGCCCGTCCCACCGGCATCTGCCGCCGGGATCATCCGAACCCGTTCGTGGAAAGTACCGGCGAGGACACGCCGTCGACATTGCCGGCATGACGTCTGGCGTTTCCGGCATCCCGGGGAGAGCCGGCCGAATTGATGTCCACCGGCGTCCTGGCAGGTCCTGAACCGGCCGTGTACTGCTCCATGATGCTGCTGGCGGTCCTCGTGGACGCCGCGGTCGGCTGGCCGCAGGGACTCTTCGTACGGATCGGCCATCCGGTCTCATGGCTTGGCCGCCTGATCGGGTTGCTGGATTCGTGGCTGAATGTCCCCCGGCATGTCGAATCCGTTCGCCGGGCAGCCGGAATTATGGCTATGCTGTTCGTGGTCACGGTTACCGTCTTTCCTGCGGTCCTGATCCAGCAGTCCCTGCCAGCAGGCATCGCGGGCCTGCTGATCGGTGCCTGTCTCAGTTGGCCGCTGATCGCGGCACGATCCCTGTACGAACACGTCAACGCGGTGTTTCAGCCCCTCTCGCAAGGCAATCTGGACGAGGCGAGGCAAGAAGTATCCCGGATCGTCGGACGTGAAACTTCACAACTCGACGAGGCCGGTGTCGGCCGTGCCGCGCTGGAAAGCCTGGCGGAGAACACCTCGGACGGCATCATCGCCCCCGTTTTCTGGGGGGCGATTCTTGGCTTTCCGGGCATTGTCGCCTACAAGACGATCAATACCCTGGACTCGATGGTGGGACACCGTACGGAACGTCATGCGGCGTTCGGCTGGGCCTCAAGGCAAATTTGTTCTGATTCGCCCGAAGAGATCGTTACTGCCGTGCTTGGGATTTATCACGGATTATTTTGGCCACTTTGGACTGAATTGGGCGCCATGGTGGTTACACCGGGCAGGTTGATGTTCCCGGAGGTGGATTTCCGTTCCGTTGAGGCATGACTGTTCCCGCCCCTGTGTGTTGAGGGGCTGAGGATTCGGGGCCTGGAGGGATGCTCAGCCGGTAGCCGGGTTTGGCCTGGCGTTGTCGGTCATCTTGAGGAAGTCGAGCATGCGTCGGGGATTCCTGGCGAGGTGGCGCATGGTTTCGGCGACGGCGAGTCCCCGGCTCTGTATGATGCCGATGGCGAATCGCCTGAGGCGGGACATGTTCTGGGGACCGTGTCCGGCCCGGATTCGGCTGCGGTCCTCGTCGAAGGTCCAGTCGAGGACATGATGCATGGCCTCGACGGACCAGTGCCCGCGGTTGAGGGAGAGGATTCGCTCGGGGGAGGCGTCATTTGGGGTCAGGCTGGTGATTCCGTAGGCGATCTCACGGCGTTTCCTGCCGGTTGCGGTTTCGGTGGTTTCACGCATCACGGCGAAGACCTGTCCGACGTTGGGGAACTGGAGGTAGTGGTTGAGCTTGTCCGAGACCCAGACGGAACGGCGCTCCCGGCGGCCATGGACGGGTTTGGGGGCCTGGTCGGTGAAGTCCGGCGGACGGCGCTGGATGTGGCGGTCGAGGAGCAGTCGGATATCGGCGAGCAGGTTTTTCTGGTTGCCCTTGACGGTGAAGAGGTAGTGGGCGCGGCGTCCGTGGAGATAGTCGGCGAGCTTGCGTTGGGTGAGCATGGCATCGGTGGTGATGGTGCATCCTTCGATGTCGGAGAGGGTGTCGAGCAGCGGGATGACGATGCCGATCTCGTTGGTGCGTTTGGTTTCGTCATCGGCCCCCGGTTTCAGGCCGACTTTTTTTGACTCCAGGGGATTCCGGTGTGGTGGCCGACGGCGCCGAGCACGTGGGGCCGGTTGCCCTGGTCATCGATGGCGCCCCGGATGGTCTTGCCGTCGACGGCAATGGCGGTGTCCTTTGGGCCATGGACCTGGTGCCACGCCCGCAGGGCGGCATCGAACTGGTCCGGGTCGATGCGGATGAGGACGCTGCGGATGGCGGACAGGCTGGGCACCTGGTGTCCGCTCCTGGAACGGCGTACGCGGAAACGTTCCAGGACCCTGGGGCTGAGGTCGTCGATCCATTCGCTCATGGCCTTGTAGCCGCGCATGCCGCAGAGCGTGGCCGCTGCGGCCAATGCCAGCATGGTGGACAGGGCGTGGCGGCGGCCCTGGCGGCGTCGGGGATCGTCGATGTCGCGGAAGAAGTCGGGCAGGGATCGCATCTGTTCGGCGGTGAGAGTCATCCTGGGTACTCCATGTTGCAGTGTGGTGTCGAGGCAGGGGTCCCGGAGGCGGGCGCGGGCGGTGCGCGACAGGGGATGGACGAAGACGAGCTTGGGATTTGCGTGTTCGCTGTAGCCCGGGCCCTCGCGGCCGAAGCCCCGGGTATGCCCGACCTCGATCCAGTTGGCGGCGCGGTAGACGGTGCCGTGGAAGCGGGCGGGGTCGACGAAGGTCTCCACCAGCAGGAGGCCGTGACCGAAGCGGAGCGGCCAGTCGCGGGCGAGGCGGCGGGTGCACAGGGAAAGCACGCGCGAGCCGAGGTTGCGCGGTGCGCCGGGCAGGATCAGGAAGCGCGAGTTGTTGGTGATCAGGTGCAGGCGGCCGAACCGGATGCCGTACTCCCAGCCGATCCACCGGTCCCGGGCGCCGCATTTCAGCGCCGATGCCGAGAACATGGCCAGTGCCAGCCAGCGCCCCCGGTGATGGGCCACATAGCGCAGCGTCTCGCCCCGCGCCGGCACCGCGCCGAGATAGTGATGCGCCTGCATCAGATCCCGGAACCGGGATTCATCTCTCGCCGGTATGATGTCTACCGACACCTCTGAAAGGTCCACCTTGCGTATGTCCGTCTGATGGTCTTGTGACGGGATTTATACCAGTACCCGGGGGAAAAGTCCAGTGTTTGGGGTAAGTCCTTTGACCGGAAGAAAAAACTCTGCAGAAAAGAATTACCCTGGGCTGGGCCTCCGCCAGGCTTGACGATGCCGTGAACTTCATTCCTGCGCGGCTGACGGGGCTGCTGTTCGCGGTGTTCTCGGCCAGACCCCGGGAGTCCCTGCGCTGCATGATGCGGGATTCGGGGCACCACCGTTCCCCCAATGCCGGCTGGCCCGAGGCGGCCATGGCGGGAGCGCTCGGTGTCCGGCTCTCCGGACCCCGGGTCTACGCGGACCGGGTTGCCGTCGAGCCGTGGGTGAACCCGGGCTTTGCGGATCCCGGAACCGGGGACATTGGCAATGCGCTCAGGCTGTATGTGCGCAGCCTGGTTGGAATGCTCGGCATGCTGGCCCTGGTCGCATTTGCACTGTCTTCCTGATGCGGGTACATCGCGAACATGGCGACAGCCCGGACGGGGTCTTCCGGAAATAGGGGGACGGCAAACGCCGGATCACCGATCCGGCACCAGTCCCGCCTTCACGGCGAAGGGATCGTTTTCCGGGTCCTCGTTCCAGAAGTATTCGGCCCAGTCCGCGGCCTGCAGCGCCTTGTCCATACCGAGAACGTCGGCGATTACCGCCAGTGACATGTCCGTGCCCGCGGAGACGCCGGATGAAGTGTAGATGTTTCCGTCCTGCACCCATCTCGCCTGTCTGATCCACTCTACTTCGTTTCCGAAACCGGACACCCAGCTGAAGGCGTTCTTGTTGGTGGTGGCTCTCCGGCCATCCAGGATGCCCGCTTGGGCGAGGAGGGCGGATCCGGTGCACACCGAGGTAATCAGCCGGGCGCTCTCGGACTGTTTTTGCAACCATTCCATGATGACCGGTTGATGCACCGCCTGCCGGGTCCCTTTTCCCCCGGGCACCAGCAGCAGGTCGAACCGTTCGTCATCGCCAAACGAGTGATCCGGCAAAGAGACCGGTTTCTGGCTGCTCGTGACGGGGTCGCCGGTCTCCGCAACCAGCCGGATGTCGAAATTCTCCGGGTAGAGTCCGAACATTTCCAACGGACCGAACAGGTCCAGCAGTTCAAAGCCGGGAAAGATAAGGGCACCGATCTTCATAGTTTTCATGTGTCACCAGGGAGTAGATGATTCGCTTGGATCCTGTTTGGGGTTATGACCGTTGGAAGTGCTTGCGATCACGCAATCGTTACGGTGACCGACTTGATTTCGCAGTACTGTTCGATACCAGCCATGCCTTTTTCGCGTCCGATTCCGCTCTGCTTCATACCGCCGAAGGGGACTGTATCTCCAGCGCCGTGATACCCATTCACGTAGACCTGTCCTGCCTCTATCTCTCGAGCGAAACGCATTGCCTTTGCGATGTCGCGTGTGTGAATCCCCGCTGCGAGACCAAACGGCGTACAGTTACCGACCTCGATTGCGTGATCCAGATCTTCAATAGGGATGACTGCAAGTACTGGCCCAAAAATCTCTTTCCAGGCCAGTTCGTCATCGGCATCCAATGGCGCCGCGATCGTCGGCTGAAAGTAGAAGCCACCTTCACATCCATTGACCGATGCCGGTTCACCACCGGTCACGATGAAAACGCCCCGCTCTTTGGCCCGATCGATATGTCCGGCGACGTTTTGCATCTGCCGACTTGAGATGAGCGGTCCCATGTCGGGATTGTCGAGTCCATGGCCAAGCCGCATTGCCGACGTCCTGGCCGTAAGACGATCGATCAGCGCATCCTGGATCGGTCGCTCGACAAGCAACCGTGTTCCTGATGAACAGATCTGGCCGGCATTCTTGAACACGGCGTTCAGAATATCCGGCACCGCATGATCGAGATTCGCGTCACGCAGGATCACGTGGGGCGATTTGCCGCCGAGTTCTAATGTCACGGAGGCCACATGCCCGGCGGCCGCCTTCATGACCGTCTTTCCCGTCGATACGGATCCGGTAAAAGTGACATGTCGAACATCGGGATGCTCGGTAAGCGCTTGCCCGACTGTACGTCCAGTGCCGGTTACGACATTCACGACGCCTGGCGGCACCCCGGCCTCGAGACATATTTCACTCAAAAGAATCGCAGTGAAAGGTGTGTCTTTCGCTGGTTTGACAACTGCGGTGTTGCCGCAGGCGAGTGCGGGAGCCAGCCCTCGTGCAACCATCGATAATGGTACATTCCAGGGAACGATGTGCCCTGTCACACCGATCGGTACACGCTCCGTAAAACAGACCTTGTCGCGGCCGAGCGGCACGGACGTGCCTTCCAACTTGTCCGTCAATCCGGCGTAATAGGTGAAATAGTCTGCTGCTCGCTCGACGCTCGCGCGGGCATCACGTAATGGTTTGCCGGAATCGAGTGTCTCGATTAACGCTATCCGGTCAAGATCCCCGCGTATGCGTTCACCAATCGCCCATAAGATTCTGCCCCGTGATCGCGGCGGGATGGATTGCCACGGCCCCGAAAGGGCACGACGTGCCGCGTCAACGGCGCTGTTCACATCGTCAGCGGTGCCGGCGGGGACGTGGTGCAGCAAGAGCCCGGAGCCCGGATCACAGGTTTCGATCCGATCGCGCTGGCCCGCGGCGACGCGATCACCGTCGATCACCATGTAGTCGGGAAACGGCGCGGCATTCTGAATTTCGTTGGCCCAACGGCCGCCATCAGCGTCCATCCTTACCTCCCGCATTCTGGGCAATCGAGCGTGTCCCTGCAGACAAGCCAGCGAGGCGTCCAAAGACCGAACCGGCCATAAGGCCCGTTCCCCCCGGATAGTTGAAATAGAACAGGCCGCCGACAAGTTCACCGGCTGCGAACAGGCCTGGAATGGGCTCCAGGTCCGAATCCAGAACATTGCCGGTCTCGTCGACCCGCAGCCCGCCAAACGTGAATGTGATTCCACACGTGACCGCATAGGCCTCAAACGGCGGATCGGTCAACGTGTTGGCCCAGTTCGACTTGCAAATCGAAAGTCCGACGGTGCCGCGCCCGTCCTTCAAGTTTGGATCAAACGGAATGCCGGTCTGTACGGCTTCATTGTACGCATTGATCGTGATAAGGGCGCGCTCGGCATCAACGCCTTCCAACTTTCTTACCAAAGATTCCAGCGTGTCCGCCGTGACTTTCGTGACCTGGCGAATCCGGTATTCGTCGCGAAGCAGGTGCGTAACCTTCTGATCGAAAATCTGCCAGGCGAATTGGCCTGGTTGACGCAAGATGACAGATCCGTATTTGGCATAAGTATAATTACGGAAGTCCGCGCCCTCGTCGACAAAGCGTTCCCCATCGGCATTTATCATTATGCCGAATGGATAGGAGTGTTTTTGAAATGCGTCACCGATGGCAAGGTCGCCGAATTCAGGCGCGTTGCGCTCCCACCCTACCGCGTGGCACCCCGACCAATGTCCGTAGGGTGCTGCACCGATATCCAATGCCATCTTTATGCCGTCGCCCGTATTGAAGCGCGATCCACGCACTTTCGCCAATTCCCAGCCAGGGCCCAGGTAGCGCGTACGCCATTCGGGATTCGCCTGAAATCCACCAGCGGCGATCACGACTGAGGATGCGTGCAATTCAGTGGTGTGCCCATTCTGACGAACCCGCACACCGTGCACACCGGCATCGTCTGAGATCAGACCCGTGGCGCGCGCCCCATAGCGAATATCGATACCTGCGGACCGCGCCGCCGCAGTCCAGCCGTCGACCAACCCGGGTCCGCCGCCCCAAGCCTCGACGGTCAGGCCGCCCCAGAACTTGAATCGGCCGTCTACCTTGAAGGCCTGACGGCCCCAGATTGGCTGGAACCTGATGCCTTTTTCTCGCATCCACCGGATGGTCTCACGGCTGCGGGCAACCAGGATTTCAACCAGCGCAGGATCGCAACGGTATTCGGTGACGCGTCCCATGTCGTCGTAGAACTGTTCTTGCGTATACGTCCCGAAATCGGTCTTGGCGATTTCGTCGTCCGTCAGGTCCGGCATAAGGACCCGCAAGTCCTCAACACCATCATAGACACACCGGATCGCGCCCGCTGTGAAACGTGTGTTCCCGCCAGCCTCATCTTCCGGTGCGCGTTCCAGAACAGTGACGTTCGCGCCTGTCTCGTGCGCCGAAAGGGCCGCGCAGAACGCCGCGTTCCCGCCGCCGATGACGATGACGTCGGTCGATCTGATTTCCTGATCCTCGTTATTCAAAATGAGTTCCTCCGTCAAAACTTCGCTCCGGCATTCGTGTATCTACTTTTGCGAGAGTGTTTGCCGAAGCTGAGAAACTGCAAATTGAAACGGATTGAACAGGCGGCAACTTACCCCTCCACGGATGCAAGGGCGATCGCACGTTGTCGTGCATCCAAAATAATCTACAGAACCGGGGAAAATGCTGTCCATGCAATCAGTGGCCCTGAATCATGGGCGAACTTGGGATTCTGCTTTTTCCATCATTTCCGAATACTACGATAGATCGCCGAAAAATCGAGGTTTCCATGCCCGGCTTCGACAAACTCGCGAAAGCGCCGCGCGGCGGCGGCACCGAATTCCGTCCGCTGATTGCTGTCTTCGGCAGCCTGCCGGGCCAGTTCCAGATCCTTGGCCATCAGGTATGCGGCGAAACCGGGAGTGTAATCGCTGGAAGCGGGTGCATTCGGCGCAGGTCCGGGTACCGGACAACGGTTTTCAAGAATCCAACTCTGTGCGGCGGCGCCACTGCACAGGCGAAAGAACTTGTCGAGATCGAGTTCAAGGGCATCGGCCAGGGCAAAAGCCTCTGACACTCCGAGCGCAGTAATGCCGCAGATCATGTTGTGGCACGCCTTGGCCGCCTGGCCCGTACCGGCATCACCGAACTCGATCAGCTTTTTGCCCATGGACGCGAGCAGCGGGCGGGCTGCATCCACATGTTCTGCATTTCCGCCAATCATGAAGCTCAGGGAACCGCTCGAAGCCGCCTCGCGGCCGCCCGACACGGGCGCATCCACGAATCCGTGACCCAGTGCGGCCAGTCGCATTGCAAGGTCCCGTGTGCTTGCGACATCGATAGTCGAGCAATCCATGAACAGGTGGGGCGTCTCGACCTGGCCGAGCAACTGTCCGTACACTGACCTGACGTGCTGTCCTTCGGGCAGCATGGTGATAAAGGTATCGCAGCACTGCGCGATCTGCTCAAGTGAATCTGCAGCGGAATCAAAACCCAGCAGTGTTTCCTCATCGGTATCCCAACCCAACAGGTCGAACCCGCCGTGTATCAGGCATCTTGCCATTGGCGCGCCCATTGTCCCCAACCCGATAAATCCTACCTTCACCCTGTCCTCCGCATTATTCCGCCATTGTCCCGGCACCATTGGGCCAGTATCGCGGCCAGTCTCTGATTGCACTGGTCCTCGAAACTCGTCCCGCTCCGTGTGACGGCATACCAGGGCAGGCTGATGCCTTGCTCACCCACGCGGGCGGCAACAATGCGCCCTGACCCGATTGCACCGGAAACCGCCCAGGAAGAAAGTACCGAAATGCCAAGTCCGGCAGCAACCATCTCGACAATGGCTTCGGGCACCTCTACCGTTTCGGTCCAGTTGGGATAGCAATTGCTGGGTCGAAACAGACGGGCATATTCGCGGTCCGGCTCGGGAACCCGGGTATAGGTGATGAAATCCTCCCCGACAATATCACTTCCTTCGATATAGGCATTTCCCGCAAGTCGATGGTTCGGCGACATGATGAAACTCAGCTGATCGTCAAACAAGTGCTCCATGACGGTGCCGGCCTGATTGATTTCGCCGGAAACAATGATCAGATCGACCGTGCGTTCATGCAGGCTGGAAAGCGTGTTTCGCGCCGCCGCCACCCTGACTTCAATGCCGATTTCCGGTTCGATTTCGCGTAAATGGCGCAAGAATTCCGGCAGCCACTGATAGGCATTGTACAGATCGACCACGAGCCGGACCACATGGCTCACTCCCCGCGCCATCCTGCGCACATCATCTTCCGCGCGTAGCATGTCGGCAAGCAACCTGTTGGCGACCTGGGCAAGATAGTCCGCGGCCGGGGTAGGGCGCAATCGCTTGTGAATGCGTCCGAACAGCGGTACATCGAGGCGCCTTTCCACCTCCTTGATCCGGTGCGAGAGCGCCGAAGGAGTGATACGCAGTTTTTCCGCTGCCTCCGTAACACGCGGCGTTTCGGCCAGGGCCACCATCATTTCCAGGTGCCTGATGTCCAGTGATGGCCTTTTGTTAGAAATATTCAACAAAACATGAGAAAAATGTGATTGAAGTTCATGAATTGTAGCATACCATCAACAATGACCTGCTCCGCAAGGTGATCGGGCGGCAATTCAAGAATGCGGAACTTCGGTGGGCCTGGCCGGCTGAATTTCCCGGAATCGGACGCTGGACACAAGGGCAGGTATTTCCGGGCTTCCTCCATCCCATGGTGGTTGTAATCCCCGAAAAAATTCACGGGAATCCACCAGGACCTGAACATGTCGACAGTTGAGTCTCTTCTTGACCTGGACCGCAACCATCACGTTCACGGACAGACGAATCTGCGCCAGCACCAACAGAACGGTCCCGTGGCGATGGTGGTCGAGGGCCATGGGGTCTATATCAGGACCGGCGATGGCCGGGAGTTGATCGACGGCTTTTCGGGACTTGGCTGTGCTTCACTCGGTTATCACAACGACCGCCTCGCCGAGGCGGCCAAACGGCAGATGGACACCTTGCCGTTCGCGCCGACGTTTTACGGGCGCTCCCACCCCAAGGTGGCCCAACTCGCAGCCCGGCTGGTGAGCATGACGCCTGTGCCGATGGACCGGGTCATGTTCCAGTGTTCCGGATCGGAAGCGAACGATGCGATGATCAAGTTTCTCTGGTACCGGAATATTGGGCGAGGTCAGCCGCAACGCCGAAAGCTGATTTCCCGGTGGAGAGGGTATTACGGCAATACGGTGGCCGCGGTCAGCCTTTCCGGCCAGCCGCATATGCACCAGCGATTCGGCTTGCCGATGGAAGAATTTCTCAAGCTGTCCACGCCAAACTACTACCGCTTCCATCAGGATGGCGAAAGTGAGCGGGAATTTTCCGCACGGATGGCGCAGGAATTCGAAAACCTGGTGCAAGAAACCGGGCCTGATCGTATCGCCGCCTTCGTGGCGGAACCGATGCAAAGCGGTGGCGGTGCAATCCTGCCACCCAGTGGATACTGGGATGAGATGCAGGCAGTCATTCGAAAATACGATATCCATTTTCACGTCGACGAAGTCGTCTGCGGATTCGGGCGCACCGGGCATTGGTGGGGGGCCGAGGCCTTCAATCTGCAGCCCGATTCCATTTCCTGCGCGAAGGCGCTGACCGCTGCGTTTTTTCCGCTTTCGGCGCTGATCTTCAAGGAAGATTTCTATCAGGACATGATGCACAACTCCGATGTGGTCGGCGTACTCGGGCATGGCTTTACCTACTCCGGACACCCGGTCGGGGCAGCGGTTGCCCTGGAAGCCCTGGACATCTATGAAGAAATGGATCTGATTGGACGGGTCCGCGAAGTCTCAGGCCATTTCCTCGACGGGTGCCATGCGCTCATGGACCATCCCCTGGTCGGGGACGCCCGTGGCATTGGCCTGTTTTGCGGCATCGAGCTGGTCAAGGACAAAAAGACCCGCGAGCAATTCGACCCGGGACTCAAGGTTGGCCAGCGGGTCCAGGATGCCGCGCACGCCGAAGGACTCTATCTGCGTTCGATACCTCCTGACCGGATCAGCTTCATGCCGCCCCTGGTCATTCAGCGTTCGGAAATCGATCTCGCACTCGGACGGCTGAAGCGCGCTCTTGACCGGGTCTGGAAAGAGGCCAGGTGATGACCCGATCCGCCCGTCGCCGGGCACCGCCCGTATCTGCCGGCCGGACTGCCCCCGTGACCCTGTACAAGGGCGGCCGTTATCAACCGCTGGGTGATCGCGAATGCGACCGGATAATCGACAGCGCTTTCGAAATTCTACAGACCGTGGGTGTTGCCGGATCACCGGAATGGCTGGAAAAACGATTGCTGGACAAAGGCGCGGGGCTGCGCGATGATGGCCGCCTGACCATCCCCCGGAAACTGGCCGAACGGGCGCTGAAGCGCGCCTCTGGCCGGGTCAGCCTGCCCGGCTTCGATGAAGACCGGGGTCTGGATATCGGTGGCGGCTACGTTCATATCGGTACCGGTGGTGCGGCTGTGCAAACGCTTGATTCCGAAACCGGCGAGTACCGTGACTCGACCCTGGCTGACCTGTATCAGGTTACCAGGGTACTGGATGCCTGCGAAAACGTGCACTACGGCATCCGTTTGCTGATAGCACGTGACATGCCGACCCCGCTCGACCTCGATGTCAATACCGCGTTTGCCTGCCTGAAGGCAACCGGCAAACCGATCGGCATCAGTTTCGACAATGCCGCGCACGTGGCGCAGGTCTGCAGGCTGTTCGACCTGGCCCTGGGACGTGACGGTGGATTTCGCCGGCAGCCGTTCTGCATGGGCATCATCGTGCATGTCGTTTCCCCGCTTAAATTTTCCCCCGAAGGCGTGGAAATCATGCGTGCCGCGATCGAAGCCGGGATGCCTCTGCAGATTTGTACCGCCGGCCAGGCCGGTGCCACCAGTCCGGCCTCGCTGGCGGGTGCGCTGGCCCAGGGGCTGGCGGAATCGATTGCCGGAACAGTGGTAGTCGATGCGATAAAGCCCGGGCACCCATGCATCCATGCCTTCATGCCGTTCATCTCGGATTTGCGTACCGGTGCCATGACCGGAGGCAGTGGAGAATCGGCATTGGCCAATGCCGCCGCCGCGCAATTGCTGGGCAGGCTTGATTTGCCGTCCACGGTTGCTGCCGGCATGACCGACTCGAAGGTCGGTGACATCCAGGCCGGATACGAGAAAGGCTATAGTGTCGCGTTGGCTGCACAGGCCGGTGCCGACATGATCAACCTGTCGGTTGGGATGCTCGGCTCAATCATGGTGGCGTCCTCCGAGGCACTGGTCATCGATAATGAAATGTGTGGCGCGGTCCTGCGTACAGTGCGTGGTATCGAAGTCAGTGATGAATTTCTCGACATCGGCAATATAGATCGCGTGGTCCGTGGTGAAGGGCATTATCTTGGGGAACCCCAGACTCTGGATTTGATGATGACCGAGTACGTTTATCCGCAACTGGGTGATCGCCAGTCGGTGCCGGATTGGGTCGAATCGGGAAGCCGGTCGATCTGGCAGCGCGCACACCGGCGCGTTCAGGATATGTTGTGCAAGGAGCCACCGGAACATCTGCCGCGCCGGGCTGAAATCGCGATACGCAGGGAATTCGACATCAGGCTGACCGAGGAAAAATCATGAGAGTAATGCGAAGTGTTGTCATCCATGCGCCTATCGACAGGGTCTGGTCCACCGTACGCCGCTTCGACCGCGTGGTCGACTGGAATCCGGGGGTCACTGACGCACGTATGGAAACGGGCTCGCCGACCGAAGTCGGATCGATCCGGGTGCTCGGCATCGCGGATGGCACGGTATTCCGGGAAACCCTGCTGGCGCATTCGGATCTCGAACACTTTTACGTCTACGACATCATCGAATCTCCTTTGCGATGCAGAAATTATGTTTCCTGCCATCGTTTCATTGAAATCACCGAGGGTGCCGGAACGCTCGGAATCTGGCAGGGAGAGTTTGACTGCGACCCTGCCGATGCCGACGAACTCGAATCAATCATTGGTGACAGAATCTACCGTGACGCCCAGTTGGCGCTCGACCAATATCTCCGGGAGAAAGCATAATGCCGGACACGCTAGCACCCCGCGCCATTATCGGCGTCATGACCCCGGCGATGAACAGCGTTGTCCAGCCGGAACTCGAATTGCTCCGTCCCGTCGGCGTGACCAATCAAATGCAGCGCTTTCGTCTCGGCGGCAGCCACATATCCGACGACCTGGCGGAAGAAGCGGAAAAACTGATGGATGTGAAACCGGCGGCCCTGGCAATCTGCCTGACCACTGATGCCGGACCGGACGGTGTTGCAAAATTGGCGGCCTGCAGCGATTTGCTCGCCGCAAGGCTGGGTATCCCGGTTTTCAATGCGTCGGTCGCACTCCAGAATGCACTGCAGGCAGTGGGGGCCCGCCGGGTTGCGGTTCTCACCCCGTTCAATGCGGAAGTCAACCGGGTGGTCAGGACCAATATCGAGAATGGCGGATTCGAGGCAGTTGCGGTCAGGGGAACCGAAGCGGCCAGCCTGGAGGCTATCTGCGAAACGCCACTGTCCCGGATTCGCGAACTGGTTCACGAACTGGCTGCCTCCGACTGCGATGCAATCGCCCAGGTCGGCACCGCCCTGCCCTTGATCGGCCTGATCGAGGAACTCGAGCGGGAAACCGGGAAAACCATCATTGCCTGCAACGCCGCCGTTTACTGGCAGACCCTGCGTGCGGCCGGAATCCGGGATGCGGTTCCGGGGTACGGTCATTTGCTGAATGAAGTCTAGTCGTGAGAACCGGTGCGAGGGTGGTCATCATCGGCGGCGGCGTGGTCGGCGCTTCCTGCCTGTACCATCTTGGCCTGGCTGGAGTCCGCGATTGCCTGTTGATTGAAAAAAACGAGCTGACCTCGGGGTCAACCTGGCACGCGGCCGGAAACGTGCCGACCTACGCCAACAGCTGGCTCGGAATGCGCGCCGGCAACTATGCCTGGCGACTCTACCGGAATCTGTCTGAAACGGCGGACTCTCCGATCACCTATCGTCATACCGGCGCATTCTGGCCGGCACATACCCGCGACCGCATGGATTCGTTCCGGCATGTCGTCGGCGTATCGAAATCGGCAGGCTACGAACTGGCGATGCTGGACCCGCCTGAAATGGAAGCATTGCATCCATACTTCAGTGCCGGAGATACGGTGATTGGCGGCATCTACGATCCTTACGAGGGTGATATAGACCCAAGTCAGCTGACCCAGGCACTGGCCAAGGGGGGGCGCGACGCCGGCGCCGAGGTCGCCCGATTCACCACAGTGATCGGGATCAGGCGAAATGCGGGTGGAGAATGGGTGGTGGAAACCGACAGGGGCGAGGTGGTTTGCGAAGCAATCGTCAACGCCACCGGATTTTACGGCAACAGGATTGCGGCTATGACGGGCCAAAGCCTGCCCATCGCAACACTCGAGCATCAGTATATTGTCACCGAGGCGATCGATGCCCTGGAGGAAGACAAGGCCTTGTTCCCGTTGGTGCGCGATCCCGACATCCGGTTTTACCTGCGTCGTGAGCGTGCCGGCCTGCTGTTCGGCTCCTACGGACATCCCGGGAGACTGGCGTTTCCTGATGGCCTTCCCGATGAATTCGCGCATTCCCTGTTCGAGGATTCGGTCGATGACATCGTAGACCTGATCGGGCGGGCGGCAGTGCATGTTTCACTACTCGCCGACATACGGATTCAGCGTTTTGTAAACGGACCGATCGCATATTCACCGGACGCGCTGCCGCTTTGCGGACCGGCCGGCGGCCTGCCCGATTTCTATCATGCCTGTGGCATCCAGGTCGGCATCACCCATTCGGCCGCGGTCGGCAAGGCGATCGCCGAATGGATTACTGCAGGTGAAACCGAATGGGACTATGCCGCCTGGGATCCGAGGCGTTTCGGCGACTGGGCAACGCCGGAATATGCCCGGCGGCGCATTGTCGAACTCTATGATTTGCAATACGCCATTCCATTTCCCAACCGGAACATCCGGTCCGGCAGGCCTGTGCAGAAAACACCGCTTTATCAGGCACTCCGGAACAGGGGCGCCGTGTTCGGCCAGATTGCCGGCTGGGAACCTCACAACTGCCCACAGTTGACTCAGTAAGCCTGACCCGGTACATTTCCGGGCATGCAGGTAGGTCTTCACCAGTTTGACGCCGGGACGGTGAGTTGGTTTTGCGATGCGGTTTCCGAAGCGGGCCGCACGCGGAGTTCGCTGGCCCGTGAGTTGTGCATCCGCGAGGACTGGACGGGGGACCGCGGCGAGTACTGTCTGGGCTCGGCGCGCAAGGCCCTTCCGGTTCTCGCGGACCGGCTGGGGGTTTCGTTGCCTCCGGCCCGTCCGGCATTCGGCGGACGCCGGGACGGGGCCCCGGATCCGGATTATCCCGACTGCCGGCTCCGGTGCGGTCTGGCGGAACTGGGCCAGGTGTTGCTGGAGCCGGTATCGGGGAAGGCGGACCGCCGCCGCTGGGAGTCGATGATGGCGACGCATCACCCCCGGGGCTGGGCCCGTGCGCCGGGGGGCCAGATGCGCTACTGGGTATGTTCCGCGGTCCATGGCCGTCTCGGGGGGATCGGATTCTGCGCCGCGGGCTGGCACCAGAAGGCCCGGGACGAGTTCATCGGCTGGTCGGCGGACGCGCGGGCGGCGAACCTGGGGAAGGTGGTCAACAACCATCGTTTCCTGATCCTGCCCGGGGTCCGGGTTCACGGTCTGGCCTCGTGCGCGCTGGACCTGGCGGCGCGGCGCGTGGCGGCGGACTGGGAGGCGGCGTACGGGGTCCGCCCGGCGATGGCCTACACGTATGTGGGTCCCGGCCATTGCGGAACCTGCTACCGGGCGGCGGACTGGCGGCGCTGCGCGAAGGCCACCACGGCGGGATGCACGGTGTGGATGAAGCCGCTGGCGGAACCCTGGCGTGTGGTATTGTGCGCCGAGCCGGGCCGGGCCATCCACAGGGCCCCGGCCCTGCACATGGACGGGGCCACGGACTGGGCCGGGCGGGAATACGCGCGCAGCACCCATCCCGACGGCCGGGTCCGGGAGAGGATCGTGTCCATGGGGCGGGCGTGGCTGGAGCATCCGGGCGCCGCGGTTCCGGAGATCTTCCCGGCGCGGGCGGACCGCAAGGCCGCCTACCGGCTGTTGTCGAACGAGGGTGTGACCATGAACCACATACTGGAGCCGCATCAGGCGACGATGGTGGAGCGCTGCGGGCTCGAGGAGACCGTCCTGGCGATCCAGGACACCACCACGGTGAATTACGACGGTCTGGCGGCGACCGGCGGGCTGGTGGACTTCGGCGGCGGCGGGAAAGGCCACACCCTGGGCCTGCTGGCGCATGTGGGACTGGCGGTCAACGAGGCCGGGCGGCCCCTTGGGGTGTTCTGCCTGGACGGGACCTATTGCGACGAAGGCAGGGACGAGGTGGCGAGCGCGCGCTGGGGGCACGGGCTGGACCGGGCGGGGGAACTCGCCCGCGCCTGTCCGTCCACGCGGGTGGTCACGGTGTGCGACCGGGAGGCGGACATCTGGGCGTTGTTCGCCCGGGCGGAATCCCTGGGCGCGGGTCTGCTGGTGCGCGCGCGGCGGTCGACGAGACGCCGCGTGCTCGTGGAGGCGGGCGGCGAGGAGACCCTGTGGGACCATGTCGCCACGCTGCCGAGGGTCGGTTCCCGAACGGTGAAGATCCGGGCCTGCGGCGGCAGGCGGGCGCGTTCCGGTCGCAAGGCGAAGATCGAACTGCGCGCCGGCAGGGTGAGGGTGCTTCCGCCGGTAAAGCCGGAGAACCGCGCCGGGCACGGGGGACCGATCGAGGTCCTGGCCGTCGTCGCGACCGAGAGGAGCCCGTCTCCGGGCAGCGAGCCCCTGCACTGGGTGCTGCTGAGCACCGAGGGCGCCGCGGACGCGGCGACCGCCCGGACCGTCGTTGGCTGGTACGAGCGCCGGTGGACCATCGAGGAATACTTCCGGGTGCTGAAATCCGGCGCCCGGGTCGAGGACCACCGGTTCGACCACGCCGACGACCTCAGGAAGTGCCTCGCCTTCGACGCCATCACCGCCTGCCATGTGTTCGATCTCGAGCGCATGGCCCGCGACAAGCCGGACGTCCCCGCCGACCGGGTCGTCTCCAAGGACGAAATCGCCATTCTCTACGTCCGGCTCATGGCCCATGGAATCCTCCGCGCACGCCCGCCGCCGGAGCGGCCCCCCGACATCCGTACGCTGGTGGTCGACATCGCCAGGCTCGCCGGATTCCATCCGCGCAACAGCCAGCCGCTGCCGGGCACCACCATGGTCTGGAAGGGGTATGTCCTGCTCCGTCAGGCCACTTCAACATACCGGGCGCTGAAAACTATGGGAATGATCAAAACCGACTGAGTTGAATGTGGGGTGTTGTGAGGCTGGGAACGGGCATTCTGGTTCGATCAGGATCATCGGGGCCATTCGGATCTTCTCAGTTTCCGTACCATCGAACCCTGGCGTGACCCGGTCCGCCGTGAGTGCGAGGCGGTGCGGGATGCAGTCGGGATCATGGATCACGGCGGCTTCTCGAAGTTTGAAATCGAGGGACCGGGATCGACCGCCTTTCTCGCCCGGGTATTCTGCGGGCGCCTGCCCGAAGTCGGTCGGGTCCGGCTCGCATACATGCTGACAGCCAAAGGAAGGATCTGGAGTGAAGCGACCATTGCCAGGTTGGACCGGAATCAGTATCTGCTGTGCGGGCCAACTCTCGCCGATCAGCGTGACTACGACTGGCTGTGCCGCTATCTGCCCGGAGACGGCTCGGTGCGGCTGCGACGCGGAAGCCCACGTGACGGGGTGCTGATGGTGATGGGACCCGGATCCAGGGATCTGCTGTCAGGCTTGTGCGACGCAGACCTGTCGAGAGAAAACATGCCGTGGATGTCGGTAGAGGAAATTCGGATTGCAGACTTTGCCGCCACCGCGATGCGCGTGTCATACGTGGGTGAACTCGGCTGGGAACTGCATCTGTCCTCGGAGAACCTTGAACGGGTCTATCTGGCAATTTGTCAGGCTGGAACCAGACACGGCCTGGTCGACTTCGGCTCCTACGCGTTGAACGCCATGAGAATCGAGAAAGCCTATCACGGCTGGGGGGCTGAGCTGGGTGTTGAATACACGATGTTCGACGCCGGGCTGGAAAAGCATGTCGACCTCCAGGGGACGGGATTCATCGGCCGGGAAGCCGTCTTGAGACAAGGGGCGGCTGGTCCGGAATGGCGATTCGTCAGATTGATCGTCGACATTGCGGACAGTGAACCCATGCCCGGTGATCCGATTCTCCATCGTGGGAACCGTGTTGGCTATGTCACTTCCGCCAGTTGCGGTTATCGCATTGGCAAGGTGGTCGCGTTGGGATACCTCCAGGGCAGTGTGCCGCTGACCGGCCTTGATCTCGAAATCGAGATTTTGGGTGAGGGCCGCAGGGCAACCATCTCGGAAAAGGCATTTTATGATCCCGAAAATCACCGTAGTCGGGGATGACCCGGTCAATTCCTTGCCCAAGGAGAATGACGGGGGTCGGTTCGGCTTCATCGTGGCCATCAGGTCCGCTGCCAGCGCTCCCGCCCGGTTTCGGGGTGAAGGCGGAAAACCGTATTTCGATCTGTGGTCTGAGAACTCATGGCCATATACATGTCATGTCGTCAATTGATCTTTATCAGTCATAAATTTCAAAATTCCTGCAAAAGGTCAAATTCATTTTGTACTATGATTTGAAACTGAAACTTGGCTTCTATTTCTTTGGGACAATGTTTTTCTCATGAAATAATGTCCAGAAATGCCCGTCGCCGCGGTCGCAAGGAGCGCCTGTCCCAGTCCGAAACCCAAGACGATGCCCTGTCTGTCTGGCCGGGCGTCGTCGGTGGGCGATTCAAGCCCCTCGCTCCCGCAGAGGTGGACTTGATTGAAGAGGCCGCGCTGACGTTGCTGGAAACCCTGGGCCTGAGCCAGGCCATCCCTTCCATGATCGAAATGGTCTGCGGCGCCGGCGGTGAACTGTCCAGCGAGGGACGGCTGTTGTTCCCCAGGGATTTGGTTCGGCAATCGGTCAAAGAGGCCCACCGGCGGTTTCACCTGCGGGGCCAGAGACCCGAGCATGATCTGAAGATCGATCATGCCCGGGTGCACACGTCCACCGGCGGCGCGGCTCCGGGGATTTTCGACATCGACACCGGCAAATATCGTGAATCGACCTTGGCCGATCTCTACGACTCCGCACGGCTCGTCGATGCCATGGAGAACATCCACCATTTCAGCCGCCCTGTAGTCGCGCGGGATGTGGAAGACAATTGTGCGATGGACCTGAATACGGCCTATGCCTGTCTGGCGGGTACGGCCAAGCACGTGTCGATCTCGATCACCGAGGCTGCAAACGTCCGGCCCATTGCCGATCTCTGCTATGCCATCGCCGGGGACGAGGCCGCATTCCGCGCCCGGCCTTTCATGACGGTCCTGGTCTGCCACGTCGTACCGCCCATGCGATTTGCCGAAGAAGCCTGCGAGGTTCTGGAAGAAGCGATCCGGGCGGGTTTTCCGGTGCAGCTCATCAGCGCAGGCCAGGCAGGCGCGACAAGCCCGGCAACCATTGCCGGATCATTGGCACAGGCGGTGGCCGAGACCCTGGCGGGACTTGTCTTTGCCCGGCTGGTTGATCCCGGGGTCAGGGCGATCTTCGCCCCGAAGCCCCTGGTCGCCGATCTGCGCACCGGCTCGATGTCAGGCGGGGGCGGCGAGCAGGCGATCCTGATGGCCGCGGCGGCGCAGATGGGACGGCATTTCGATCTGCCTACCAGTTCGATTGCCGGAATCACCGACTCCAAAACGCTCGACGCGCAGTATGGTGCCGAAAAGTCGCTTGCCGTGGCGCTCGCGGCCCATGCCGGATCGAACATCATCACCCAGGCCGCCGGCAGTCATGCCAGTCTTTTGGCGGTGTCGCTTGAGGGATATGTCAGTGACAACGATCTCCTGGGCAATATCCTGCGGACGGTCAGGGGGGTTGAGGCGACCCCGGATAACATCGCCGCCGATGTCATCACCAATGTGTGCCAGGGACCGGGGCACTATCTGGGCGAGACGCACACGTTTGACCGGATGAAATCCGACTATTTCTATCCGGTTGCGGGTGACAGGCGCAGCCCGTCTGACTGGGCCGACGACGGCGCCCGTCCCATTGGGGATGTGGCCCGCGAAAAGGCCCGTGCCGTGCTGGGGACCCATTTCCCTACCCACATCGATGATGCGACGGACCGCGCCTTGCGGGAACGGTTCGATATCCGGCTGAGCCGCGCCCGTATCGGGAGAGACGCATGACGAACAAATCCCTTTCCTTGCGGGCGAAAAGGGCCCTGCCCGGCGGGATCAGCCACGAGCTTCGATTTCGCGAACCGCATCCGATTTTCGTAGACCGGGCATTGGGCGCTGAAAAATGGGACGCCGAAGGACGGCGCTATATCGACTTCAAGATGGGATCGGCCAGCCAGATGCTGGGTCACTGCCACCCGGCGATCGTGGAGGCCGTGCAAAAGCAGGCCGGCCGCTCGATCTTCTCGGCGGATTGCCACGAGGCCGAGATTCATTGGGCAGAATGGATCAACCGGCTTTATCCCTGTGCTGAACGCACCCGTTTCACGGCATCCGGAACCGAGGCCACAATGCTGGCCATCCGGCTTGGGCGGGCGTGGTCGGGCAGGGAGCATGTACTGCGGGTGGACGGCCATTATCATGGCTGGCACGATCAGGTGCTGAAAGGGGCAACACCCGGAAGCGGCCAGGCCGCTTCCCTGGGCATTCCCGCTGCGATCGACGATCTGGTCCAGGTGTGCGCCGCCGACCCCCGGGCGATGGAAAGCGCATTGCAGGACGATCGGATCGGCACCGTGATTATCGAGGCTTCCGGGGCGAATTACGGGTGCGTGCCCTTGCCCACGGATACCCTGCGCGCCCTTCGCGACGTGGCGCGCCGCTTCAATGCGGTGGTCATCTTTGACGAGATTATTACCGGGTTCCGCTGGTCCCCCGGGGGACGTCAGGCACGTGACGGGATCGAGCCGGACCTGACCACTCTGGCCAAGATCGTTACCGGGGGGCTCCCGGGGGGCGCGGTCTGTGGACGGGCCGAGATCATGGAACTGATGAACAATGCCACGGAGCGTGAAGGATTCGCGCCGGCCGTCAGCCACAAGGGCACATTCAACGGATCCCCATTGGTCGCTGCCGCCGCCTGTGCCGCGATGCCTCTGCTTGCGTCAGGGGAAGCACAGGCCAAGGCCGATGCCATGGCAACCCGGATGCGCGATGGGATGAACGCGGCAATGGTCGAATCGGGCATATCGGGCCTCGCCTATGGCGACAGTTCGGTCATCCACCTGTATTTCGGGCGAGGCAGCCCGGATACCCTGACCCCCGCCGAGATCCGCGGGCTGCCGAAGGCGCAGGTCCGCGCCTATCGCGACGGCATGCTGGCCCACGGCGTGGACATGATGTCCCATACGTCGGGGCTGACATCTGCTGCCCATACACCCGAACTGATCGACGAGGCGCTTGGGGCGTTTCGCGCAACGCTGTCTGACATGATCCGCGACGGGGCGTTTGAGTGACGCTTCCCGGCCAGTCCCGCACGGTCATCATCGGTGGCGGCGTGATCGGTTGTTCTGTCGCCTACCACCTCGCCCGCGAGGGGCGGCAGGACATCGTGGTGCTGGAACGTGCCAAACTGACCTCGGGCACCACGTGGCATGCCGCAGGACTGGTGCGCAGATTGCGGCCGTCGGCCACACTGACCAGGCTCATAGACTATTCTGTGGACCTCTACGGCAAGCTGGAGCGGGAGACCGGGCAGGCCACGGGTTGGGTACAAACCGGCAGCCTCACGCTCGCCACGAATGAGGATCGGCTTACCAATATCAAACGGCAGGTGTCGTTGGGCCGTGCCTTCGGGCTGGAAGCGCAGGTGGTCGATGCCGCCCGCGCCAGGGACCTGTGGCCCCTGATCGAAACGGATGACGTGATGGGCGCCGTCTGGTCGCCCGCCGACGGGCGGGTGAATCCCTCGGATGTGGCGCTTGCCCTGTCGAAAGGGGCAAAGGCGAAGGGGGTGCGCTTCTTTGAGGACACAAGAGTTACCGGCCTGCGAAGGAAATCCGGGCGGATATCGGGCGTTGAAGTGGGCGACCATGTCATCGAGGCCGGGGAGGTGGTTGTTGCCTGCGGGCTCTGGTCGCGCGAGGTGGCGGCGATGGCGGGCGCCGATATGCCGCTCTATGCCTGCGAGCATTTCTACATTCTGACCAGGCCCATCCCCGAAGTTCAGGCGCTCGGCCCCGGCGCCCATCTGCCCACGCTGAACGACCAGGACGGGTGTCTTTACGCCCGTGACGATGTCGAGGGACTGTTGGTCGGGTCTTTCGAACCGCATGCCAAGGGCCTGCCGTTGGATCGTCTGCCCGCCGATTTCAGCTTCGACTTGCTGGACGAGGACTGGGACCATTTCATGCCGATGATGGAAAACGCACTGCGGCGAATCCCGGCCCTGGAGCGGGCAGAGGTGCGGATGCTGCTGAACGGGCCGGAGAGCTTTACCCTTGACGGCCAGTTCATGCTCGGGGAAAGCCCCGAGGTGCCGGGACTTTTCCTGATGGGCGGCATGAACTCCACCGGCATCGCATTGGCCGGTGGTGCGGGCAAGGCAATGGCGGAATGGATCATCGCCGGTGAGCCAACGATGGAACTGAACGAGGCCGACATCCGACGTTTCGGCCCCGAGATGAATGTACTTGGCGCGCTGGAGTCGCGCATCCCCGAAGTGTTGGGACGCCACTACGAAAATCCCTATCCGGGGCGCTCTATGGAGACCGCGCGCGGGCAGCGGCGGTCGCCGGTGCATGCCGGGTTGTTGGCAGCGGGCGCGCGGTTCGAAGCCCGGGGCGGCTGGGAACGGGCGGTGCATTTCGGCGGCGAGGGGGCGCATCTGCCGCTGACCTTCGGGGTGCCCGCCTGGCGCGGACAGGTCGACCGCGAGGTGGACGCCTGCCGCCATGGGGCGGCCATTCTCGATCAGAGCGCCTTCGGTAAAATCTGGATTCAGGGCCCGGATGCCTGTGCGTTTCTCAATCAGCTTTGCACCGCGCAGATGGATATTCCCGAGGGTCGGATTGCCTACACCCAGATCCTGAACGCGCGCGGAGGGATCGAAAGCGACCTGACGGTGCAGCGCCACGGACCGGACCGCTACCTGATGATTGTCGGCGCGGGCGAAGTGGTGCGGGGCCTCAAGCGCATCCGGGAAACCCGTGGGAATCTTCGGGTTGAATTCGTCGATGTCACCAGCGGCTATGCGATCCTTGGCCTCGCCGGGGCGCAAGCGCGGGATGTGCTGCAGGCCACGACAAACACCCCGGTTCCCGATCTCAAACGGTTCCATTTTGCCCCGGTGGAGATCGGGCTCGCACGCGGATGGGCCGGGCGGCTCAGTTATACCGGCGAAGAGGGTTTCGAGCTCTATATCCCCGCTGAAATGGCGATGGCCGCGCATGAGAGTCTGGTGGCCGCGGGCGCCGCCCATGCCGGGCTGTACGCCAGCGGCAGCCTGCGGATCGAAAGCGGCTTTCGCGCCTTTGGCCACGAACTCACGCCCGGCACGACACCACTCGAGGCCGGACTCGGCCGATTCTGCGCCATGGGGTCAGGCTTCGTGGGGGAAGAGGCCCTGCGGGGGGCCGAGGGACCCGCCCGCCGCATCGCATCGATCCTGTTCGATGAACCGGACGCGATCCCCATCCATGACGAACCCGTCTTCTTCGACGGCGCCGTGGCGGGCCAGATCACCTCGGCGACGTGGAGTTACCGCTTTGGGCGTTCTGTGGCGCTCGCGATGCTGACAGCCCCGGTTGACCGGCTGGCACGGGAAACCATCGTCCCGGGCTTCGAGGTCGAGATCGCCTGCACCCGGTTCGCGGCCCGCGCCTCCCTCAAGCCCGCGAAAGAGGTCTTTGCATGACGGACGCAATCCGGACCACGCGGGTGGCCATCATCGGCGGCGGGATCATGGGAGTCGCGGTCCAGTACCAGCTGGCCGAAAACGGGTGGACCGACACGATCCTCTTCGAAAAGGGGGAACTCACCAGCGGCTCCACCTGGCACGCCGCGGGTCAGATCGCCCATGCGGTGGGCAGCCGGATCATGGGCTGGATCAACAAGAAATCGACCGAGGTCTATCAACGGGCCGAGGCGGAAACCGGCCAGAGCATCGGATGGCACGGGGTGGGCGGCTTTCGCATTGCCACCACCGACGATGAGGTGGACTGGATGAAGTCCATCATGGGCGTGGGCAGGTTGCTGGATCTGCCCATGGAACTGGTCGGACCCGGGGAAGTGGCCAGGGGCAACCCGTTCTACAGGACGTCGGACGTCAGGGCTGCGGTCCAGACCTTCGAAGACGGCCATGTCGACCCGTCGGGCGTCACCATGGCACTGGCCGCCGCCACGCGTGCACGGGGGGCGGTGATCGAGCGGCATAACAGGGTCACGGGCGCCTCGCGCCGGGGCGATCTGTGGCTCCTGCGAACGGAAAAGGGCGAAGTGCTGGCCGAGCACGTGATCGTCGCCGCAGGGTCCTACGCCAATCAGGTGGGCGAATGGTTCGGGCTCAGGATTCCTTCGGTCAGATGTCTTCACCACTACCTCGTCACCGATACGGTGCCCGAATTCGCCGGACGGCCCGAGTTGCCGGTGATGCGTGACAATGCCTTTGGCGGCTACATCCGGCAGGAACAGAAATCGGGGCTGATCGGTATTTACGAAGGCCATGTCTGCCCGACCGTCTGGCAGATGCCCCAGGGCGCGCCCTGGGAAGCGCAGAACGAGTTGTTCGCGGCCGACTATGACTCCATCGGCGATTTCCTGGCGGTCGCTTTCGAAAAGATGCCGGTACTCGGCGAACTGGGCATCAAGCGCGTGGTCCGCGGCGCCATTACCCATACGCCCGACGGCGGCATGCTGGTCGGCCCGTCGGGAGCACCGAATGTCTGGTTGTCCTGCGGATCGTCCATCGGTCTCGCCTGGGGCGGCGGCGCGGGCAAGGTCCTGGCGGACTGGATGGTGCACGGCGAGGCCGAGATCAGCACCCGCGGTTTCGACCCCCGCCGCTTCGGCAGCTTTGCGGACGACACCTATATCGTCGAACGAACCAAGGACGAGTTCATGCGGCGGCATGACACTCCCTGCCCCGGAAGGCAGCTCGAAAGCCTGCGCCCGTTACGCAGGCATCCGCTCTATGGGCGACTGGCCGCCAAGGGGGCGGTCTTTGGCGAAGTCGCGGGCTGGGAACGCCCACGCTATTTCGGCGAGGTCGGCGAGCGGGAGAAGATCGGCTGGGGCCGCCAGTCCTGGCATGAAAACGCCAGGCGCGAGGCCAGGGCTGCACGCGCCGCCGCCGGCGTCATTGATCTCTCGGCCTTTGCCCAGTTCGAGATCACGGGACAGGACGCGGGAGCGGTGCTAGATCGTCTCTCCGCGAACCGCATTCCCCGCACGGACGGGCGGATCAGCCTGAACCACCTGCTGACCTCCAGGGGGCGGTTCGAAACCGAGATGACCATCTGGCGGATCGCGGGGGACCGGTATTTCACCGGATCCGCCATTGCCCGTTCGGGTCCCGACTTCCAGTGGATCGAGTCGCATATTCGCCCGGGCGATGACGTGCAGCTGGTCGACAGGTCGGATGCCTGGGGCATGTTGGCGCTTTCCGGGCCGATGTCCCGGCGGATTCTTTCGGAACTGACGGACGCCGACCTTTCCAATGGCGCATTTCCGTGGCTGTCGGGGCAGGAGATCGCGGTCGCGGGCATTCCCTGCTACGCTCTCAGGATGTCCTTCGTCGGGGAGTTGGGCTGGGAACTCCACGTCCCTCTCGAGCGGATCGGGCAGCTTTACGATGCGATGTTCGAGGGCGGGGAGCAGCATGGGCTGACCGATCTTGGCTCCTACGCCTTCAACGGGATGCGGATGGAGAAAGCCTTTCCCGCCTCCGGCGAACTCACCCCGGATATCGGTCCATTTGACGTGGGGCTTGACCGCTTTGTGGTGACCGAAGGCCGTGATTTCATCGGCAGGGAGACTTTGTTGGAGCGCGCGCCGGAGTGGAATCTGTTCTACGCGGAACTTCATGCCGACGACATGGACATTCACGGCGGCGAACCTGTCCTGCGGGGCAGCAGGCCGGTAGGCCTGACCACCTCTGGCGGCTACGGCTACACCATCGGAAAATCGCTGGGCTGGCTCTTTGTCCGCGAAGGCACCCCGCGCGATGGCCTGACGGTCCAGATCCTGAACCGTGAAATCCCCGTCACCGTCCACAGCGAGGCCCTCTATGACCCGCAAAACCTGCGGCCCCGATCCGAGGAGTAAATGATGGCAATGATCAACGGCGGCGAAGCCGTCTATCGAGTTCTGAAAGCCAATGGCATCGATACAGTGTTCGGCCTGCTGGGCGGGTCGATGCTCGAACTTTTCGATGCCATGTATCAGGGCGGAGAGATCGCCTATGTCGGGACGCGGGACGAACGTGCGGCAGGCCATATGGCCGATGCCTGGGCCCGCATGACCGGCAAGCCCGGTGTCGTCCTGGGCGCGCAGGCAGGGCCGGGTGTGGTTAACATCGTAACCGCAGTGGCCGAGGCGCACCTGGCCTATTCACCCCTGGTGGTCATCGCCGGGGCAATCACCCGGGCCGACCTTGCCAAAGATACGTTTCAGGAGGTCGATCAGGTCGCGCTGTTTGCGCCGATCTGCAAGCGCTCAATCCTGGTGACCGAGCCCTCGCGACTGCCCCCGATGCTCGAAGACGCGATCCGGCTCGCAAATAGCGGGCGACGCGGTCCCGTGGTGCTGCATGTGCCGCGGGATCTCTTTGCAGCCGAACTTCCCGCCATGGAACCCTCGCCGGTGAATTTCGCCCGGCCGGGGCCTGCGGCACCCGATGAGCTTGCCGCCATTGCAGGACTCCTGGCGGAGGCGAGGCGCCCCGTCATCTTCGCAGGCGCCGGTTTCAAGTGGAGTGCGGGGCGCGATGCCTTGACGGCCCTGGCGGAAAAGCTGGAGGTGCCGGTGGTCGCCTCGACCGGCCATGCGGACGTCATGCCTCATCGCCATCCGTGGTTTGCGGGTCAGGCGGGCCCGCGCGGCAACCGGGTGGCCAGCCGCCTGACCAGGGAGGCCGATGTGATGGTTGTCCTTGGCGCCCGGCTGGGATTCAACTCCACCTTCCACAGCAATGAATACGTGGGGCCGGAAACGCGCATCGCCCATGTAGACATCGAAGGTTCGGCGGTGGGTCGCTACTTCCCGGCCGAGATAGCCGCCCAGGGCGACGCCCGGCTGACGGCCGAAGCGTTGACCATGACGGCCCGCCGCCCTCATTGCGACGAATGGAGAAAGGAGTTCCACTCCGGAATGGAGAGCCTGTGGCAAGAACGCGCCGAGGAGGCCGCCATCGACACCCTGCCTCTGCATCCACGTCGCGCCTTGGCCGAAATCAGGGACGCCCTGCCGAAGAACGCCGTCGTGACACTCGACACGGGCAATACCTGCCTGCAGGCCGCCGACCTCACAACACCCCACATTCAACTCAGTCGGTTTTGATCATTCCCATAGTTTTCAGCGCCCGGTATGTTGAAGTGGCCTGACGGAGCAGGACATACCCCTTCCAGACCATGGTGGTGCCCGGCAGCGGCTGGCTGTTGCGCGGATGGAATCCGGCGAGCCTGGCGATGTCGACCACCAGCGTACGGATGTCGGGGGGCCGCTCCGGCGGCGGGCGTGCGCGGAGGATTCCATGGGCCATGAGCCGGACGTAGAGAATGGCGATTTCGTCCTTGGAGACGACCCGGTCGGCGGGGACGTCCGGCTTGTCGCGGGCCATGCGCTCGAGATCGAACACATGGCAGGCGGTGATGGCGTCGAAGGCGAGGCACTTCCTGAGGTCGTCGGCGTGGTCGAACCGGTGGTCCTCGACCCGGGCGCCGGATTTCAGCACCCGGAAGTATTCCTCGATGGTCCACCGGCGCTCGTACCAGCCAACGACGGTCCGGGCGGTCGCCGCGTCCGCGGCGCCCTCGGTGCTCAGCAGCACCCAGTGCAGGGGCTCGCTGCCCGGAGACGGGCTCCTCTCGGTCGCGACGACGGCCAGGACCTCGATCGGTCCCCCGTGCCCGGCGCGGTTCTCCGGCTTTACCGGCGGAAGCACCCTCACCCTGCCGGCGCGCAGTTCGATCTTCGCCTTGCGACCGGAACGCGCCCGCCTGCCGCCGCAGGCCCGGATCTTCACCGTTCGGGAACCGACCCTCGGCAGCGTGGCGACATGGTCCCACAGGGTCTCCTCGCCGCCCGCCTCCACGAGCACGCGGCGTCTCGTCGACCGCCGCGCGCGCACCAGCAGACCCGCGCCCAGGGATTCCGCCCGGGCGAACAACGCCCAGATGTCCGCCTCCCGGTCGCACACCGTGACCACCCGCGTGGACGGACAGGCGCGGGCGAGTTCCCCCGCCCGGTCCAGCCCGTGCCCCCAGCGCGCGCTCGCCACCTCGTCCCTGCCTTCGTCGCAATAGGTCCCGTCCAGGCAGAACACCCCAAGGGGCCGCCCGGCCTCGTTGACCGCCAGTCCCACATGCGCCAGCAGGCCCAGGGTGTGGCCTTTCCCGCCGCCGCCGAAGTCCACCAGCCCGCCGGTCGCCGCCAGACCGTCGTAATTCACCGTGGTGGTGTCCTGGATCGCCAGGACGGTCTCCTCGAGCCCGCAGCGCTCCACCATCGTCGCCTGATGCGGCTCCAGTATGTGGTTCATGGTCACACCCTCGTTCGACAACAGCCGGTAGGCGGCCTTGCGGTCCGCCCGCGCCGGGAAGATCTCCGGAACCGCGGCGCCCGGATGCTCCAGCCACGCCCGCCCCATGGACACGATCCTCTCCCGGACCCGGCCGTCGGGATGGGTGCTGCGCGCGTATTCCCGCCCGGCCCAGTCCGTGGCCCCGTCCATGTGCAGGGCCGGGGCCCTGTGGATGGCCCGGCCCGGCTCGGCGCACAATACCACACGCCAGGGTTCCGCCAGCGGCTTCATCCACACCGTGCATCCCGCCGTGGTGGCCTTCGCGCAGCGCCGCCAGTCCGCCGCCCGGTAGCAGGTTCCGCAATGGCCGGGACCCACATACGTGTAGGCCATCGCCGGGCGGACCCCGTACGCCGCCTCCCAGTCCGCCGCCACGCGCCGCGCCGCCAGGTCCAGCGCGCACGAGGCCAGACCGTGAACCCGGACCCCGGGCAGGATCAGGAAACGATGGTTGTTGACCACCTTCCCCAGGTTCGCCGCCCGCGCGTCCGCCGACCAGCCGATGAACTCGTCCCGGGCCTTCTGGTGCCAGCCCGCGGCGCAGAATCCGATCCCCCCGAGACGGCCATGGACCGCGGAACATACCCAGTAGCGCATCTGGCCCCCCGGCGCACGGGCCCAGCCCCGGGGGTGATGCGTCGCCATCATCGACTCCCAGCGGCGGCGGTCCGCCTTCCCCGATACCGGCTCCAGCAACACCTGGCCCAGTTCCGCCAGACCGCACCGGAGCCGGCAGTCGGGATAATCCGGATCCGGGGCCCCGTCCCGGCGTCCGCCGAATGCCGGACGGGCCGGAGGCAACGAAACCCCCAGCCGGTCCGCGAGAACCGGAAGGGCCTTGCGCGCCGAGCCCAGACAGTACTCGCCGCGGTCCCCCGTCCAGTCCTCGCGGATGCACAACTCACGGGCCAGCGAACTCCGCGTGCGGCCCGCTTCGGAAACCGCATCGCAAAACCAACTCACCGTCCCGGCGTCAAACTGGTGAAGACCTACCTGCATGCCCGGAAATGTACCGGGTCAGGCTTACTGAGTCAACTGTGGGCAGTTGTGAGCCGCGGGAGGGGCCGGCGCTGCTGCAGGGTCTGGCGATCTGCGGCGTGTGCGGCCGGACCATGGCGGTGCGCTACCACCAGCGAAAAGGAGGCCTGCAGCCCTACTACCTGTGCAGCCACGAGGGTCACCAGACGGCGAGCGCCTGGTGCCAGACCATCCCCGGCGCCGCCATCGACCGCAGGATCGGCGAGTTTCTGGTGGGGCTGATGACGCCGCTCACGCTGGATGTGGCGCTGCAGGTGCAGGACGAACTCGCCGCACGCGCGAAGGAGGCAGACCTGTGGCGCGCCCAGCAGGTGCAGCGTGCCCGCGAGGAAGCGAACCTGGCGCGGCAGCGGTTCATGCAGGCCCACCCCGATAACCGGATGGTTGCCGATGTGCTGGAGGCGGAGTGGAACGCGAAGCTTCGAGGCCTCGAGGAGGCGCAGCGCGAGTTCGAGAGCGACCGTGCCGGCTCTGACCAGGGGATGGATGATGAGCAACGCCGGCGGATCCTTGCGCTGGCGAGCGACTTCCCCCGCCTGTGGAACGATCCGGCGACGCCGCACCGCGAGCGCAAGCGGATGGCGCGGTTGCTGATCGAGGACGTGACGCTGACCAAGTCTGCGCAGAGCCTGGGGATCAGGTTACGGGGCGGGGCGGTCCGTCACCTCACATGGGTGCCGGATCCTCATCCATCCCAGATCTACAAGACCAGTGACGAGGTCGTCGCCGAGATCGACCGGCTGTTGAACGACCATACCAATGGAGAGGTCGCCAAATTGCTCAACGAACGTGGATACCGAACCGGTCGCGGCCTCGCCTTTACCCCGAAGCTGGTCAGTGTGGTGACAGAGCGCTACGGCCTGAAGTCACGCTATCAGCGGCTGCGTGATCGCGGATTCCTGGGGGTTGGCGAGGTTGCCGAGAAATTCGGGGTGACGGACAGTACGGTCCACAGGTGGCGGCGGGCCGGGCTCTTGATCGGACATGTCCATTGCGACGCCGGCCATTTCCTGTTTGAAATCCCCGATCCGCCACCGGAGAAACAACCGGGACAACGGCTCTCGCGGCGACAGCCGATGTCCCAACCTTGCCATGATCAGAACACTGGAGGTGTAGTATGAAGCATAATTCCGCCTTTCGGCGTATTTCGCCCGTTCACGTTCCTGACGCCTGACCCTGCACGGGGTGCACGTGGACCCGCCTTCGGCGGGCTCCCGGGATCCGCAGCGCGAGCACTTGCCGGCTTCGATCCAGGCAATCCGCTTGCGCTCGCTGCGGATCCGGGCGGACCGGCGGCGTGACTCAGCTGGTCGACCACCATACTTGAGGCCCGCCTGCTTGCCCTCGTGGTACCGGACCCGGGCGCGTTCCCGGATCTTTTCGTTGCAGCCGTCGCAGAGCCTCCGGCCGGGAGCGGGCGGGGCCTGGCCGCAACGGGGACAGAGGTTCCGTGCGACCCGGGTTTCCACCTTCTTGCGGTAGTGCCGCCTTCCGGCCTCACGGGCCTTCTCGGGACATCTCCGGGGTTTCCCCTCGGCCTTCAGCCGGGCGCTCCGCTCCTTTTCGCGTGCGCGCCTCTTGTCGGCGCAGGGTTCGCAGTTCGTGCGGCCGGGCGCCGGCGAAACCAGTCCGCATGACAAGCATCGGCCGGCTGCTCTCCTCTCTGCCATGCGTTCCTGGAACCGTTCCCGATTCCGCCGCTTGCCAACTTCTGGGTCGGAATATGCCACGGTACCCGCTCAGCCCTTGAGGCGCCGGTCGTAGCCGATGCCGCTGGCGCGGATTCCCCAGGCCTGCATGCCGCAGTCGCGCCGCTCGATGCCGGTGGCGATGATGATCTCGTCCCGCCCCGGGCAGAGTTCCCGGACCTTGTCCAGGGTCATGATCGAGGGCCGGGGCCTGCCCTTGCCGGTGGAGCCCTCGGGATGGACGGGGACGATGTCGCCGTCGGCCCGGGAACGGAAATGGGTGACCGCGTAGCGGATGTCGGCGAGGCCGCCGCCGAGTAGATGGACGAGGAATGTCCGCGCGCCCTGGCCGGGCGCCCTGATGGAGTCGTGCATGGTGATGATCCTCCTGCCGGATGATGGGGAATGAGCGGCGGCGGCCAGGGAAGAATCCAACGGGAGAATCCTCCCACCGGCCCCCCGCGCGCCACCGGCTCCCGGCCGGAACTTTTCTCTCCGTGGCGCAGAGTCCGATGGTGCGGCATGAAAGAACCGGGCGTTCAGGCGGGCGGCCGCGCCGGGGAGGAGAGGGGTTCCGGGGCGGCGTCGGCATGCCGGAACCGGAATCGATATCCGGCGGATCCGGTATTTCACAAACCGCCCCCGCATTGGTTATGGAAAGGTGTTTTGCCCACAAAAACCCGGAGGTTTGCGGGGGCTTTCAGGGTCACGAAATCCGGAATGGAATTACCCCGGCGCCGGAAGCATTCCGCCATCCTCTCATGCCCCTCGGGGAGAGCGCGGGGTTGGGCGACCCGCCCGGCGCCGTTACCCTGCCCGCGGCCCTGACGCCGGCTTCGGCCGGTGCCGGTGAAGCCAGTACGGTTCCGGATGCGGTTCGGATAAGGTCCGGATAAATCCGGGACGGGGTCCCGGCCGGTCAGTCGGTGAGGCCGGCCTGCTCTTCCCGGTATCTTCGGGTGATCTCCCGGTGCTGCCGCGCCGAGGAGGAAAGGTCATCGTTCCCGGGACGGGCATGGGACGCCCGGTTCCTCAAGGCCAGGATGGTTGCGGCTGCGGCGATCGCCGGAATGAGCAGGGTCAGCAGGATCTTTGCCATTGTTTTCATCTCCCGTGTTCCGATGGAGGAGCACATGCCGGGGATGTCTCATGTCCCCGGACGGCCTCCCTGTCCACTGTAACCGGATCCGGGGCGGCATGCATGCCGGAGGCGGGGGCAATCTCATGGCGAATTCATGGCCCCGGGCCCGTGCGCCCCCGGTGGGTGCGGCCCCGCCTGACCTCGATGAATCCAGTCCGGCATGCGCCCCGGCTGCCTGGGGTTGCAAGTTTCAAAGGCACAGAATGATTACGGCTTTTGCGGGCGTTCAAGGAGAGGCGGGGCAAGGCTGCGCATGCTCATGCATTTTTACCGGAACCGCGTGATGCCAAATCAGCAATTCCCCCGCACCGACATTGACGGCGATGCCGCCATCCGGTGCACGTCGAAAAGGATGGTTCCTGCCGGTTCCCGCCCCGAAAACCTCACGATCCGGGCCGGAACAAACACAATCAACTCACAGTCTTTTGGGTAACATCCGGTTATCCGTGGCGTCGCCCCGCCGCCGCCATGGCGGGTTGCGGGAACGACGCCGCTGAAGTTCCCGTGCCGCGCGGCCGGGTGCGGCGTGCCATTTCCGGTATAGGCATAGCGGAATCGGCATGGCTGGAGGGTGAAATTCGCATTGCAAGGGCGCCCCCGGGTTCAATAGAATCGAATGCGGATGTCCGCGACAACAATGCCCTGACACTTCACATCGGAGAACCCGGAATGCTGGATCACATACCTGAAGAACGCGCCCCGAGCCTGACTTCCATGACCGGGAGACCCCCGGCCCCGGCGGTGGTGTCCACTGCTCCGGAAGACGGGAAGAATGAATCCGCGGGAAGTCCCGGGAGAAACTGCAGGAAAGAGTTGACAGCGCGGCCGGGGCCGATAAAATGCCTTGCCAGCGGCCAGCGGCCAGCGGCCAGCGGCCAGCGGCCAGCGGCCAGCGGCGTGAGTTGCGCCCGGCGGGAGGCCGGCCCGCCTGATCCGGCCGCCGCCCCTCGCGGGCGCGCACGCAACCCCGGTGTCGCCATGGATTGCGGGAAAGACGCTTCCCGCGTCCGTCGGCGGAATGCCGATTCGGGAACGCGGATACGGCTGCCCGCAACAATGCCTGAATGGCCTGGATAAACCGAACCGGAAGAATTCGCCGTGCCGGACAAGACCCTGCTGCCCCCGATGCGGTTGCTGCTCGTCTTCGAGGCCGCCGCGCGCCACGGGAACTTCAGCGGCGCCGCCATGGAGCTGGACACCACGCAATCCTCCGTCAGCCGCGCCGTTGCCCAACTGGAGGGCCGTCTCGGCAGGCAGCTGTTCGCGCGGCGGCACCGCGGCGTGAAACTGACCGCCGCGGGCGAACTGTACCGCGAGGCGGTCGTCGCCGGCCTCAAGAGAATCGGCGACACGGGCGCGGCGCTGTCGGCGGAGGCGGTCGGATCGGACAGGAAGGTCGTCATCGCCTGCGGCCACATGACCGCGGACATGCTCCTGATCCCCCTGCGCAAGGACATCGCCCGGGCCATCGCCCCGAGCAATGTCCGCCTGCTGGTCTGCGACTACGACCTGCTGGACCGGCTGCGCCCGGACGAAGCCGACATCGTGCTGACCTACAGCCCGGGCGGGGTGGCCGAGGGCGACCGTGCGCTGGTGCATGAGGATGTCGTGGCGCCGGTGTGCTCGCCCGAATATGCCGAAGCGCATGCCGGGACGCTGGGTTTGCCGGTCGAGGCCTGGGGGCCGCTGACGTTTCTCTATCTCGACAAGCCGAGCCCGGGCTGGGCGACCTGGCTGGACTGGTTCGAGAAATGCGGAAGGCCGTCGCCGAGACCCAATCGGAAGGGCTACGACGACTACTCCCTGCTGTACGAGGACGCCCGGAACGGGGAAGGCGTCGCCCTGGGCTGGCTGGACTATATCGAAAATCCGGTGAAGCGCGGAGAGATGGTCGTTCTGGGCGACGGCTTCACCAGGGTCGGCAGCGGTCTGTGGGCCGTGCTCACCGATCACGGCCGCACACGGCAATGCGCGCGGCGGTGCCTTGAATTCTTCGCGGAACGTTCGCGGCACCGAAATCACTGAAATCACCGAAATCCCGGTGCTGATGTCCGATGACCATGGCCGCACCCGGACAGGCCCTGGTTTCACGCCCCGGCCTTGAGCCTGACGGACCATGTGCGTCCCTGCAACGCGGCGGCTTCGAAGGCGCGCGGCAACCGCGTCGTGAGCGGTGGGGGGTATCCGGCATAGCGGAATCGGCATGGCTGAAGGGTGAAATTCGCATTGCAAGGGCGCCCCCGGGTTCAATAGAATCGAATGCGGATGTCCGCGACAACAATGCCCTGACACTTCACATCGGAGAACCCGGAATGCTGGATCACATACACATACCTGAAGAACGCGCCCCGAGCCTGGTTTCCATGACCGGGAGCCCCCCGGCCCCGGCGGTGGTGTCCGCTGTCCCGGAAGACGGGAAGAATGAATCCGCGGGAAGTCCCGGGAGAAACTGCAGGAAAGAGTTGACAGCGCGGCCGGGGCCGATAGAATGCCTTGCCAGCGGCCAGCGGCCAGCGGCCAGCGGCCAGCGGCATGAGCTGCGCCCGGCGGGAGGCCGGCCCGCCTGATCCGGCCGCCGCCCCTCGAGGGCGGGCGCGCAAGCTCCTCTCACATCTCACCCTACGGACCGGATCGTCCGGCGGCCGCCTGGCCGCTCCGGCGGGCCCGCGCAGGCCTGACCGCCGCGCCCGCCGCCTCGCCCTCCTCCCCGTCCTCGCGCCGCTGCTCGGCGCGCTCGGCCTGTTTGCGGCTGCGCCCGCCGCAGCGCAGATCACCGTCTGGTCCGCGACGCTGACGGTGCAGAGCTACAATCTCAATACCGGTCTGGCCGTGCTCGGTTGCCGGCATCCCAACCAACTCTCAAACGCCTACCTGTGCTCGGGAGTGCTCACGGACGATGACTTCAGTTTTGAAGGCGTCAGTTACAGCGTCATGGCACTCGAGGATCTTCCAGCGGTGAACCAGGTCTGGTTCGCACTTGACCCCTCTATCAGGAATGACTTACTGCCACGGGACATCTGGCGATACGGGACGCTGGTTATCGGCAGCAGGAGCTTCAGGCTGCAGGACGCCGCGATCGGCACCATTGGGAACGTCCGGGACGGCCTCATTGACAACCTCGCAAAATGGACCACGACCACCCGCCTGGGCTGGAGCGCTGGAGACCAGATTCCGGTGAAACTGGTGTATAACGCGCCGCCGCCGACCTCTCTGACCCTGAGCGCCACCGACACCGCGCCGCGCGAGGGCGGCGGCCCGGTGACGGTGACGGCGACGCTGGACGAACCGGCTCCCGATGACCTGCAGGTGAACGTCCTCCTCCGCGGCACGGCGACCTGGGGGGAGGGCAACTGGCCGGGCGCCCGGCCGCATGTCGAGTCTCCCCCCGACGCGCCGAGGGGGGACGGCAGCCAGGCGTTGGCGGCCGGCGCGGACTACTGGACGCCGGCGCCGGCCGGCGTGGAACGGGGCTTCTGGTTCGGCGAGGCGTCGTCCGGTTCCGTCCAGGCCGGCGCGCTGCTGAAGATCCCCGCGGGCCAGAGGAGCGCCAGCTTCGAGGTCCACATCCTCGACGACACGCACAATGACAACGGCGAGACGATCGAGATCGAGGCCCAGGCGTACCACAACATCTCCTACACCGCCTCGGTCAATCAGCACCAACATGCCTTGTGTCAGTCTGGGACGTGCCAGGTGCCGGCGTCCTGGATGAAGTTTCTGACGGGCGTTTCCGACGAACTCACCCTGACCATCCGGAACCACGAGGACGCGGAGACGGAGGCGGCGCGGCTCGCGGCGGAGGCGGAAGCGGAAGCGGAGAAGCAGCGGCTGGCGGCGGCGCGCGCGGCGGCGGGCGGTCCGCTGAGCGGCCTTGCGCTCTCGGCCGGCTCGGAGGCGGTGGCGCTGAGCCCGGCCTTCTCGCCGGGGGTGACGTACTACCGGGCGGAGGTCCCGGCGGGGACGGCGGGTGTGTCGCTGGCGCCGTCGTGGGGCGCGGAGGCCGAGCTGCGCGGCCCGCCGAGCGTGCTCGCGCTCTCTCGCGGGGGGGCGACGATTCTGGCGCGGACGCAGGTCCATGCCTCCGGCGGCGCGGCGGCGCTGTCGCTGTCGCCGTCCGGCCCGACCAGGCTGGAGTTGACGGTGATCGAGCCGGACGGGTCGGGGCAGCCGTTGCGGGGGACGGCCACGACGTACCACGTCGAGGTGGTCGGGGCGGCGGCGCGGACGGCGGCGGCGGGCGGGCCGCTGAGCGGTCTTGCGCTCACGGCGGGCTCGCAGGCGGTGGCGCTGGTCCCGGCGTTCTCGCCGGGGGTGACGTCCTACCGGGCGGAGGTCCCGGCGGGGACCCGTGAGGTGTCGCTGGCGCCGTCGTGGGGCGCGGCGCCGGGCGGCGCGCCGACCGTGTGGGCGCGCTCGCGCCGGCCGGTGCCGCATCTGACGCTTCTGTCGCGGCAGCGGGTCCATGGCTCCGGCACGGCGGCGGCGCTGCCGCTGTCGCCGGACGGCCCGACCAGGCTGGAGGTGACGGTGTCCGAACCGGGGTTGACGACCACGGACTACCGCATCGAGGTGACCGAGGCGCAGGCGCAGGCGCAGGTGCCCGAGGAACAGACCCCGCCGGAAGAAGAGGCCCAGACCGTGGCGGTAGAGTTCGGCAAGGTCCCGGCGGAGCATGACGGGCGGACGGCGTTCGCGCTGGACGTGCAGTCGGGCTCGGAGCCCGCTGCCGATGCGTTCACGGTGACGGCCGGGAAGGTCACGGGCGTGGAGCCGCTGGACCCGGTGCTGTGGCGGGTGCGCGTCGCGCCGAAGTCCTGGAAGGACGTGAAGATCGCGCTCGGCGGGGCGTCGGCGAAGGTCCCGGGCCCGGCGCGCATCCGGGCCCAGGACGCGCGGGCGAAGGAAGGCAAGGACGCGAGCCTCGACTTCGCGGTGACGCTCCACCGCGCGGCGTCGCACGAGGTGTCGGTGGACTACGCGACCGCCGACGGCACGGCGACGGCGGGGGCGGACTACACGGCCGCGTCGGGCACGCTCGTCTTCGCGGCGGGCGAGACGGCGAAGACGGTGAGCGTGGCGATCCTCGACGACGCCATCGACGAGGGCAAGGAGACGTTCGGGCTGAAGCTCTCGAACCCGCGGGGGGCGTACCTGCGCAAGATCCACCGCGAGGCGAAGGGGGTCATCAGGAACGACGACGCGCTGCAGCGGGCGTGGCTGTCGCGGTTCGGGCGCACGGCGGGAAGCCACGTGGCGGACGCGGTGTCCGGCAGGCTGGAGGGTGACCTCGCGCCGGGGACCCACGCGACCCTGGCGGGCCAGTCGCTGGACCTGTCGGGCGGGGAGGACGGCGATCCGCTGATGGACGTGCTGACGGGCCTTGCGCAGCGTTCCGGTTCGCCGGCGCAGGCGGACGATCATGATCCGTTCGCGCGGCTCGGCGCCGGCGACCGCTGGAATGAGACCGGCCATGGGGGCCATGCAGGAAATACGGGCAAGATCTCGATGACGGGCCGCGAAATGCTGCTGGGCAGTTCGTTCCACGCGGCGGGCCGGATGGACGGCTCGGGCCCGGGCCTCGCGGCCTGGGGCCGGGTGGCGCATGGCGGGTTCGACGGCGAGCGGGCTTCCGACAGCGGCCGCCTCGGCATCGACGGCGAGGTGACGACGGGGACCCTGGGCACCGACGCCGACTGGGGCCGGATGCTGGCCGGGGTGGCGATCGGCCTGAGCGAGGGCGAGGGCACGTTCGACGACTCCGGCGCCCAGACGGGCGCGAAGGGCAGCCTGGAGAGCGCGATGACCACGGTGAGCCCCTACGGCCGCTACGAAATCACGGACCGGGTGTCGGCCTGGGGCCTGGTGGGCTGGGGCACCGGCGACATGACGGTCTCGTTCGACGACGGCACGGCCCCGGTGAGGACGGACCTGTCGCTGCGGATGGGCGCCCTGGGTGCCCGTGGGGTACTGCTGGAGCAGGGCGGGAAAGGCGGGAAATATGGAAAAGGCGGGAAATACGGGAAAGGCGGCATGGACCTCGCGCTGAAGGCGGACGCGCTGTACGTGCGGACGGACTCCGCCACGGCCGCGAACTCCGTGGCGACTGAAGCGAAAACGAACCGGGTGCGGTTGCTGCTGGAGGGGGGGCGGACGTTCGGGCTCGATGAAGGCAGGACGCTCCGGCCCGTGCTGGAACTGGGCCTTCGCCATGACGGCGGGGACGCGGAGACGGGGACGGGCGTGGAGATCGGCGCGGGCGTGAGCTACGCCGACCCGGCCACGGGCCTGTCGCTGGAGGCGAAGGCGCGGATGCTGGCTTCCCACGCGGATTCGGATTATGAAGAGTGGGGCGCGTCGGCCACGGTGCGGCTGGACCCGGGCGAGCGTGGCCGGGGGCTGTCGTTCAGCCTGTCGCCGACCTTCGGGACGCCTTCGGGTTCGGCGGACCGTCTGTGGGGCGCGAGGGACGCGCGGGAGCTGGCGCCGGGAGGAGAGTTCGACGCGGGCCGCGGTCTCCGCGCCGAGGCGGGCTACGGGATTGCGGTGTACGGGGGCCGGTACACGGGCACGCCGAACGTGGGTTTTTCAGGCGCGGACGGCGGGGCGACCGACTGGCGCGTGGGCTGGCGGCTGGAGCCGGTCCGGACGGAAGGGCCGCGCATCGGTCTCAGCCTGGACGCGGTGCGGAACGAGCCCGCGGACGGGGACGCGAGGCACGGCGTGCTGCTGAGGGGCGTGGTCCGCTGGTAGTCCGGACATGGCGGGTCGGGAAGGCCGCAACCGCGTGGAATGTCCGGAAACCGGGTGTGAGCGGCGTTGCCGCCGGGCGACAGGCGTCGCCGGGCTGTGGATTTCGGAAAGCGCCGGTTCGATGACGGGGATTCTCGAGGTTCGAGGCCTGGCGGCGCAGGGAGGCTCATGACCGCGCACTGTCCGGCTGATTGCATGAGGCCGTAGACTATGTCCTCAGGGACCTGGTTTCAGGGGTGGCAAACATGGCCGGACATGACCATTTCCGGATGGATGCGGCCATGATTCCACGGCGGCTTGACCACCCCGGAGCAGGATTCAGAACTCAGACTCAGGCAGGGACCACCTTGACCGCCGCCGGGCTCCGGTCCCTGCCGAAGGCCACGCCGATCAGGTGGACCGGTTCGTTCCGGTCCCGGTATTTCTCGGCATAGCCCTTTTCACGGATCTGTTCGATGGCCTGTCGGGCGGCGTCGTCCCGGTCGTCCTCCCCGTCGGCCATCTTGAATTCGAACACGAACACCTGGCCGCCGTGGAGCACCGCCATGTCCGCCCGACCCCTGCTGGAGGAATCCTCCACCCTCAGGTCCAGGCCGATGGTGCGGAAGCAGGCGTACAGCATCCCGGCGTACCAGGCCTCATAGCGGGCGGGGCCGTTGCTGCCCTGCCACTGGTAGGGAATCCCCGCGAAGAATGACCTTAGCCGGTCGGTGAAGCCGTCGAAGTCGTTGGCGACCAGCAGGCGGCCGAGTTCCTTGCCGCTGTCCGACACCTCCTTGCCCTGACGGCCGAGAAACCCCAGCAGACCCTGGTTCAGGCTCTGGCGAACCTCAAGATTGGGATAGTCGAGGGTGTAGAAGGTCTGGGCGCCATCTTCCTCCATGTCCGTAATGGTCAGGTAGCCGGTCTGGAACAGGAGCGCATCCACAGTGATGTTTTCGATATCCAAGGTTGAGACCAGTTCCTCATCGGTTACTCGATTTTCCAGTTCCAGCGGACTTACCGCCCGTTCGATCATCATCCGGAACAGGAAGGTGGGGGAGCCGGTCTCGAACCAATGAGGCTTGAACCGGCGTTTCCGGAACAGCAGCAGCAGGTCGAACGGGTTGTAGAGCTTCTCGTCCCCGAGCCAGTGGTAGCCGTTGTACCATTTTCGAACCTTGTCCCGTTCGAGTTCCACCAATTCAGGGGCGAAAACCGTGTCGAGATCGGTATCGGTATAACCGCAAATGGTGGCGAACTCCGGGTCGAGGCTGATGTTGTCCAGGTTGTTCAGCCCGGAAAAGAGGCTCACGCGGGAAAACATGCTTACCCCGGTGACGAATACGAAGCGGACATGTTCGGCACTGCCCTTGATGATCCCGTAGAACCCCCGCAGGTAGTCTCGGTTCGCCCTGGCCATTTCGGGCCGGTCGATGACATCCAGGATCGGCTTGTCGTATTCGTCCACCAGCACCACTGCCTGCCTGCCGGTGGCATGGTGGAGACGGTCCAGGAGATCGCGCAGGTGTTCAGGGCCCGAGCAGGGTGACTTTGTTGAATCGAGGCCGGCGTTTCGCTCGATGATCGTGAGTTGATTTTCAATGCTTTGGGCGAGGTCACCCGATTCGTCGTATTTCCCGTCGAAGCTGAGTCGCACTACGGGATGCCTCATCGACCAGTCCCAGTCACTGTGAATGTCGAGGTCTTGAAACAGTGGTTCATTCCCCTCGAACAGTTCCCGCAGGGTATCCACCAGAAGGCTCTTGCCGAATCTGCGCGGCCGGGATAGGAAATAAAATCGCCCTTGACTGATCAACCGCTGGATATGGGGAGTCTTGTCGACGTAGTAGAAATCCTGTTCCCGAATGGTTCGGAAATCCTGGATGCCGATGGGGAGCTGGCGACGGGTCATTGTCCATGGCTCCGGATGGAATCGCAGGAATCATACCATGTCGGCAGCAGGGTGATTTCAGTGACTGGGAGAACTGGATGCTCCCGTTTTCGGTTGGTTGACACCGTATTGTTATTTCATCACCGGATCGAATTCCTCATCGATCTCGAACAGGTTGTGCGTGGTGCGGCAGACGCCGATATCGTGTTCCATCAGGAGCAGCACCAGCCGTTCACCATTGATCAGGGCAATCGGGGCCTTGTCGGACTGTGCAGCTTCCTTCCTTGCTCCGCTGCTGAAATCGCTCGTGGTGATGATCAAGCCCTGCTCGTGCGCCCCAAGGCTGCCGCGCACCTGTTGCACCACCGGGGCAGAGATGTTGTTGTTCAGTTTCCATTTCTTGACCTGTACGGCCATTCTGATCCGGATGGCATCGCTCATTACAAGGGTGCCCCGGACATCGATCCCGCCATCCTTGCTTAGCTTGGTCAACTCGATCATCTCGAAACCCATCTTAGCCAGCAACTGCGATATGAGCACTTCGAACTCGCCGGGCGCCATTGCCAGCAATCTCTTTCGCAACGCCTTTTGGATTTTCTGGTTATGCTGCCCAATTTCAAAACCCAGCCCACGGCCCATCCATTGGCTGAGGCCTACATATCCACGACCGTGCTGCACAAACCGGGGTTGGTCGCCTCGATTCTGTCGACGCTTGATTTCGGAGATAACCTGTGCGTACATGGTGGCTTCCGGAGTCTTTCCGGCGCTGACCAGCCATCCTTTTTCGAGCGCGTTTTCCGTAATCGTCTTGTAGTGCATAGGTTTCTTTCCACCACACTCCTCAAGCACCCTTTGGGCGCAATCGGTGAACGAGAGACCAGATTTCCTTAAAGAAGGCTTCGGAGGTCGGGCGATTATCGAAGAAGCCGTAGGCTTAATCTGAAGATCGGAGGAACTCCTGAGAGCGAATGTCCGCGGACCCACCCTCACGAAATCCGACTGATCACCCTTTTCCTTGATGTCGGAATAGAGCCGAGCGGCAACCGTGGCATCCGGTGTCTTTCCCCTGGTTTGCCAGAGACCGGATTCGATCATCCGCTTCGCTATATCCCTGGCGTGCAGTTCCGTTTTCCCCTGTTGCAGGATCTGAAAGGCCAGGGTCTTAACGTTCATGGAAATCTTCGTCTGCTGCGGCAATTTTTCTGGCATCGTCATGATTCTCGATCAGGCCGGAGAATCGCTCGAAGAACGCGCTTAGCCTGTCCAGAACCATCTGTTTCTTCACCGCATGGTCGTTGTTCGGGTTGAACCGTGAAACAGGTGGCAGAATCCTTGTTATTGCGGTTCCGGTAAACGGGATGGCGCCGTCCCGGAATGCATAGTCCATGAACAGCCTTGCCTCGTCGGGGTCAAGACGTTCGTCCCCGATGATTCGGTCAAGCTCTTCCTCCTTCCTGGCCGTAATGAAGGCAACCCATTCCGCATCGATCGCGGCTTTCGTAGAGACGGAATCCACAAACCGCTCGATGAGGTCCTTCTTGCTGCGCAGTCCGGGACTCGCGCTCACCGCCCGTTCGATGCCGGCCCGGATTTCCCTGCCTTCGCCGGAACTCTTCTTCTTCAGGTACTGCTCGACCAGCATGAGGATGTAATCCACATTGATCTCCAGCTGCTTGATCAATTCTATCTCGAAGACGATATCGTCGTTGACCCACTCCTTTTCGGCATCCACTGCGCTGCGGAATTCGGCGTACAGATTCAGATACAGGCTCTGGTAATCCTGGAAATCACGGTTACTGAGGATTTCGTTGTCTGCGAAATCGTCGAACGAAGTGAGAATGTTTTTCAGTCTGAGGATTGCGCCAAAGAGTCTGACAAACGCCATTTTCGCCGATTCGCCGATAATGGCCCGGTCGAGCGGAAAACCGGTGACAAGCTCATCGATCCTCTCCCGGTACTCCCCGTAGTACTCGTCATACGGCTTCAGAAGCACGATGTTCCTTGCGTCCTTGTTGCCGAAAAGGGCAAGGGCATCGTTGGTTTCCTGCTCCAGATCCCGAAAGGATATGACGTTGCCGTAGGTCTTGACCGAATTCAGTATGCGGTTGGTGCGGGAATAGGCCTGGATCAGGCCATGGGCGCGCAGGTTCTTGTCCACCCACAGTGTGTTGAGCGTAGTGGCATCGAATCCGGTCAGGAACATGTTGACCACGATCACCATGTCCAGTTCGCGGCTTTTCAGGCGATGCGACAAATCCCTGTAATAATTTTGGAATCCGTCGGCCGAGGTGTCGTACCTAGTGCCGAACAGGGCATTGTAATCCCTGATTGCGGCATCCAGAAAATCGCGCGAACCCTGGTCCAGTCCTTCCACCTCAAATTCCTCCTCGTGCAGCAGGCCATCCGTTTCTTCCTCGTTCGCGGCGAAGCTGTAAATCAGGCCCACCTTGAGGCGCTGTGCGTGGGGCAGTTCCTTTTCCTGTTGGATGAATTCCGCATAGTAGCGTTTCGCAGCGTCGATCGAGGCGGTGGCGAACAGTGAGTTGAATCCGGCCATCCGCTTGCCGGAATGACGATAGCTGACGCTGCGCCGGGTTTTCTGATCGAAATGCTCCCGGATGTAGCCCACAACCTGCGCGATTCGCTCCGGATCCAGCAGAGCCCGTTCGGTATCAATGGCTGAAATCCTTTTGTCCCTGATATCCGGGGATGTCCTGATCGTGTTGATGTAGTCGATACGGAAGGGTAGTACATTCCTGTCGTTGATTGCGTCGACAACGGTATATGTGTGCAACTTGTCGCCAAACGCCTGACCTGTGGTGCGTCTCAATGGATTACCGTGACTGCCAGCGTTGTCGGAAAATATCGGCGTGCCTGTGAAGCCGAACAGGTGATAGCGCCTGAAGGTCCGGATAATGTCCCCATGCATGTCGCCGAACTGGCTGCGATGGCATTCGTCGAAAATCACCACGACATGCGCATCGTAGATCGGATGCTGCCCGTTCCTTGAGACAAACCGGCTGAGCTTCTGGATGGTGGTGATGATGATCCGGGCGTCCGGATCTTCCAGTTGCCGTTTCAATACTGCTGTTGAAGTGTTGGAATTGGCCGCGCCTTTTTCAAAACGCTCGTATTCCCGCATGGTCTGGTAATCCAGATCCTTCCGGTCTACCACGAACAGTACCTTGTCGATCCCCGGCATGTCCCGCGCCAGCTGCGCCGCCTTGAAACTCGTCAGCGTCTTTCCGCTTCCGGTGGTATGCCAGATGTATCCGCCCGCAGAGGGCTTGCCCAGTTGCCGGTGATTGGTGCCGGTGGCGATGCGCTGCAGTATCTGTTCGGTGGCCACGATTTGGTATGGCCGCATCACCAAGAGTTTTCGGTCCACGTCGAATACGCAGTAACGGGTCAGAATGTTCAGCAGGGTATGCCTGGCAAAGAAGGTACTGGTGAACCCAGTCAGTTCGGTGATGGGCCGGTTTTTCGCGTCAGCCCACCAACTTGTGAACGCAAAGCTGTTGGATGTCCTGCGGCGGGAACGTTTGGTTCGTTGTTCTGTCAGATGGCCATCGCGCACTGTGTTGCTGTAGTACTTGGTCAAGGTGCCGTTGCTGATGACAAACAACTGCACATACTCGAACAGTCCCGTGCCCGCCCAGAAGCTGTCGCGCCGATAGCGACTGATCTGGTTGAAGGCTTCCCGGATGTCCACACCCCGGCGCTTGAGTTCCACATGCACCATTGGAAGGCCGTTGATCAGCACTGTCACATCGTAGCGATTGACTCGGCTGCCTTCCGCCTCGTACTGGTTGATTACCTGGAGGCTGTTGTTGTGGATGTGTCGCTTGTCGATCAGGCTAATGTTCCTGAACGTGCCGTCGTCGCACCTGAGCACCTGGACATGGTCCTCCTGAATGCGTGCGGTCTTTTCCACGATGCCGTCATTGGTGCCGGCGATACTGGTGCTGAAGAACGATTTCCACTCCGTGTCTGAAAATTCGAACCTGTTCAGTTTCTCTAGCTGACGTCGGAGATTGACGGTCAGTTCTGCTTCCGAGGTGATGGGCAGGTATTCGTAGGCTTGTAACTGCAATTGCCTGATGAATGCCTTTTCCAGTTCGGCCTCGGTCTGATAGGTCGTATGCCGGGCTTCATCGAACTCGAATTCGGCGACAACGGTGCTTTCGCTGGACAGCGCAATCGGTTCGAAGTGCCATGGTTTCAGTTCTTCTCTCATGCGGCTTCCACAAAAGTAAGAAGCTGGTCGCGGTAATGTTCGTATTGCCGTCGGCGTGCATTAATTTCCGCGGGCAATCCACTAGATAGGTCATTCACCAATGTATCAAACTTGTCGAGGATGGCGACGATGCGAGCTTGTTCTTTGGGAGGTGGTATGGCTATTTGGTATCTCATTATAGATTTTCTATCGCCACGTGGCATCTTCGCACCCTTTGCGTGCTGCATGTTGTAGGAAAAGAATTTGTCAGAGGCAAGAGTGTGATACAGAAATCGTGGTTTTATTCCAATAAGTTCAGTTTCCTTGATGCGGATTACCAGAACATCTTGACTACATCCGCCTGATGAATCAGCCAACCATATTTTCTTGAGGTATGGCCGTATGTTACCAATCAATATATCGTCAGCCTGATAACCGATAGAGGTCCCTATTGAAGGGGTATGAGTCGAACTGACTTTACCTTGCATTTCAGGTAGAAGATTGTCTACTCCAACATACGAATGATCATTTAATACTGATGATGAAATTCGTGATTTTGAGTATGTTGAGATTTCAGTCAATGCGGCACACCTTATGTTATAATTTGCTTGCTTGCTTGCTTGCTTGCTTGCTTGCTTATGCGCTCATCAAAACTCAAGAGCGCGTCACGATAGTACTTGTACTGCCGTCGACGCGCCTCCAGTTCCGCCTCCAGTTCCGCCTCCAGTTTGGTGAAGGTGTCTAGGATTTTTACGATTTCTTGTTGTATTAAAATAGGTGGTACAGGGATTCTGATCTTGGCAAGGTTGTCACCAGATATGCGACGAACTTTAGTACCCGTGATGCGGGGAATTTTCTGTGACCGAAACTGTTCTGTCTGAAAGAAATATGAGACATATTTGGACTCAAGAGAATGCCGAAAAATATGGATTTCACCACTGACTGTGACTTCACTATCGCCAATCCAAGCGACAGCTTTGGCTACCGCAGCATCATCTTCGCTGGTAGTGGCAATTACAAGATCGCCTGGGCGTGCTTTACGTAATTTACGCGCCGTTTCTTCCGAAACGAATGACTTGGTTTCATTCGCCCATATTCCGTAAAAGGTATGTATTTCGCCGTAATGAATAGCCCCGATGCCTGAATTTTTGAGATCGGATTTCTGCAGACCGTTACCACGGATAAATTCGCCAGCATCTCCAAGCTCTTTATGTTCAACTCCTTCTGGACACAATTCCGCAAGCAATTTATCGATTCGAATCATGCATGCTTCCTTTCAAGGCTGACAACAATGGCGTCGATTTTTGTCCTCAACTCCGTTTGTCTTGAGACAATGCGGGCGATTTCGGCGTTGAGCACCTTGATGTCAACTGTTTCACGGGTATCTTCTTTCTCGATATATGACGACACAGCGATATTGTAGCTGTTCTCCGCAATCTCTCTGTTGTCCACTAGGCGGGTAAAGTATTTGATGTCTTCCCGGGCGGAAAAGGAATTAAGGATTTTTGCCTGATGTTCCAGAAGGAGCTTGTTCTTATTACCCTTACGCTCAAATTCTCCTGATGCATCGATGAACAGGATGGCGTTGTCGCGCTTGGATTTCTTCAGTACGATGATGCAGGTGGCGATGGTGGTGCCGAAAAAGAGATCTGGCGGCAACTGGATCACGGTATCGATGTAGTTGTTATTGATCAGGTATTCGCGGATCTTTTGCTCGGTCCCACCGCGATAGAGCACACCGGGAAATTCAACGATGGCCGCCGTGCCGTTCACCGCCAGCCAGGATAGGATGTGCATGGTGAAGGCGAGGTCCGCCTTGCTCTTCGGTGCAAGCACGCCAGCCGGGGCGTAACGCGGATCGTTGATCAACAGGGGATTGTCCTTGCCCTCCCACTTGATGGAATACGGAGGATTGGAGACGATTGCCTCGAAGGGTTCGTCGTCCAGATGCGCCGGGTCGATCAGCGTGTCTCCGTGGGCAATGTCGAATTTTTCGAAATTAACGTCGTGCAGGAACATGTTGATCCGGCACAGGTTATACGTCGTCAGGTTGATCTCCTGGCCGAAGAAACCCTGGCGCACATTGTCGTGCCCCAGGACCTTGACGAACTTGAGCAGCAGCGAGCCGGAACCGCAGGCTGGGTCGTACACCTTGTTGACCTCTCTCTTGCCAACCACGGTGATGCGGGCAAGCAGTTCGGAAACTTCCTGCGGGGTAAAAAACTCACCGCCAGATTTACCGGCCGTGGAGGCATACATCGTCATCAAGAATTCATAGGCGTCACCGAACAGGTCAATCGTGTTTTGGGAGAAACCACCACCATTGCTCAGTGGAAGGTCGCCAATGGCATCAAGCAACCTGACCATCTTTTCATTACGCCTGGCAACTGTGGGGCCAAGCTTGCTGCTATTGACGTCAAGGTCGTCGAATAGTCCCTTGAAGTCGTCCTCGCTCTCTGCACCGATGGCAGAGCCTTCGATATTGGCAAAGATGCGGCTCAGGGTTTCGTTGAGATTGACGTCATTCCGGGCCCGGGCACGCAAATTGACAAAGAGTTCGGAGGGCAGAATGTAGAATCCCTTTTCGCTGACCGTTACGGATCGGCCCGGTTCCGCCTCGGAATCTCCCAAGCGTGTGTAGTCAAAGTCCAGATCGCCCGCTCTGCGCTCCTGTTCATTGAGGTAGCCAGTAAGGTTCTCCGAGATGAAACGGTAGAACAGCATGCCGAGTACGTAGCTCTTGAAATCCCACCCGTCCACGGAGCCACGCAGATCGTTGGCGATCCGCCAGATGGTCTTGTGAAGCTCGTCTCGTTCGGTTTCCCTGTTATTGTTCATTCGTGCCTGACTTTCAGGGGTTGGAAAGGAAGTAAATGGCTCCAATCCCGATCAGTCTTCGAATATCGGGGGGGGTGTCGACATAGCAGAAATTCAGTCCCGAATGGCCCAGAAATCGTGAACGCCGACCGGGAGCTGACGGCGGGTAATTGACCATACTTCCGGGTGGAATTTCCGGAATCATAACATGTCGGAAGTGGGGTGATTTCATGGGGATCTGGAGGCAGCCGTCCTTGGTCAAAGGAACCGATGACAGCACCGCCGTCCTCATCTCCCATCGACAATCCGGAAGCCAAGTCCGTCCAGTCTGCGTCTGGCATCAGTCGCCGTGAATGTACCCCTGCCTGGCGGAAGGGACCCCAATCCTGCCAGTTCATGTGCAGCCCTGAGAATGACTTTCTGGTCGTAACGCTTCCCCCCATGGAGAATGTACCAGCGTGTCGATTTTCCTCTGGGGCCGTGTCCATATCGTTCCAGCATCGCTTCTCTTCCCAGATTGTCAAACTCACGTAATGCTGCCGTTCCCGCTTCAGCGGTGATGTCTTTCAGTGCCATTGCCTGGTTCCGGTGGAAGAATTCCCGCGTTGACCGTGATTTACAGGCTGATCAGTGAATATCACTCGGGTTCCTGCCGCCCCCGGGTCTGCCCCAACCCTTCATCAAGTTCCTGATCTGCCGCTGCAGTTCCGTCTGGTCCATTCCCGGCCCCGCCTGCCCTTCCCCCAGTTCCTTCGCCAGCGCTTCGATCTCCTCATGCCTTCTGTCGATTTCCCCCTCAAGATACGCATTCTCCCTTTCGAGGGCTTCCAGTTCCAGCGACGGATTTCCCGCCTGTAACCGAACCGCCTCGCCGATCAGCATCGACAGGCAGCCGTCGCCGTCCGGTTGTTCCTCGATGGCCGCGGCCGCATGCGCCAGGATCCGGGCGGCCTCCATGGCCGGCAGGTCGCCGATGACCGCGGTCGTTGCGATGCACCGGTTGATCGAACGGGAGCCCTCGTCCACCACGCCCTCCAGCGGATCGGGGGAATCCACCAGGTCGTCGAGTGCCTTCAGGTACGCTTCCATGGCCTTGCCGAACTTCCCTGCGGATTTCCCCTCGTGTCTCTGTTTCATGGATTTCTCCCTGTCGGTGGTTTCATGCCGCGGGTGGATAGGTGAACAACAGTCTCCGAGAGTATCCGCAATCCCTTCTCCCCGGGCAACCATCGTATTCCTTTCCGTACACCCCGGCGGCCTCCGCGTTCCTTGCAGAGCGCACGGGATCACCCCAGGAAGTCCTCCGCGATGCTCGCGGCCACCCGCGCCGCCGATGCCCTGACGGAATCCCGCGCCAGATGCGCATAGCGCTCCGTCGTCCGGATATGGCTGTGCCCGAGCAGTTTCCCGATGGCTGGCAGGCTCTCCCCGAGCGCCAGCGCCCGGCTGGCGAAGGAGTGGCGGCAGTCGTGAAGACGGACCTCCCGGAGTCCCGCCTGTTGCCGCACGAACCGCCAGGACGTGTTCAGATCGACCATATGCGTCCCCGGCTTCTTCCCCGGAATCACCCAGGGATTGCCCTCGATGCGGGGCAGTTCCTCCAGCACCCGCACCGCCGGCGGCGACAGCGGCACCGTGCGCGGCCCCGTCTTGGTCTCCGGGAGGCGCAGTTCCCCGGCATCGAGGTCCACCATCTCCCATTTCAGGGTCAGGATCTCGCTCTTGCGGCATCCGGTCAGCATCAGCAGCCGGATGGCGGCCACGGCATGGACCGATGCCCCGCCTTTCACCTCGGCCTCGGCAAGAACCTCGCCGAGGCGGCGGAACTCCGTATCGGTCAGGAACCGCTCGCGCTTGCCTTCCCGGTGCATCTGGATCCCCCGGCACGGGTTCGTCCCGTCCGGGACCATTCCCCAGTCAGAAGCCTGCCGGTACATGCGCGCAATCAACGCTACTGTCTGGTTGGCGGCGCTCGGCGTCCCGCTGCGGCGGACATGGAACGCCGCCACCCGGTCCCGCTTCAGCGCCATGAGCCGTACCCCGCCGAATTCCGGCAGGACATACCGGTCCAGCAGCTTCCGGATGCTGACCACCGTGGATCCCCGGCAGTGGGCGGATACATGCTGTTCCATGTAGCGCTCCGCCAGGTCGGCCACGGTCGACCCGTCACCTGTCTTCACAGGCAGGGGGGCGTCGACGGCTTCCTCTCCCGCCCGGATCCGGTTGAGCACCCTGGATGCCCGGCTCCGGGCCTCGTCCGCGGTGATTACCCCGTGACGCCCCAGGGTCACCCGGGTCGATTCTCCCCCGTGCCTTGCCTGTGCAATGTACATTTTCGTGCCGGAAGCATAGACCCGGACGCCGAACCCCGGCTGGTCCCGGTCCCAGAACACCGTGTCCCGGTCCACCTTCATCGCCTCCACGGCGCTCCGGGAGATCGACCGTCGTTTCAGTTTGGCCATGATTGATACCTATACCTGTGCCTGATCCGGAAGAATATCAATCCCGATGCTGCCGCCGACCTTGTCCGCCGACAGCCTTTCGGCATCCTGGGCCAGATGGGCATAGCGGGCGGTGGTCTCGATCCGGTTGTGGCCGAGCAGCTTGCCGATCATCGACAGGCTCTCGCCGAGCGCCAATGCCCGGCTCGCCCATGAATGACGGAGGTCATGGAGACGGACCCCGTCCAGCTTCGCCTCCGCCCGCACCGCCAGCCAGGGCCGGCTGATGCCCTTCAGGCGGGATCCGGGCTTTGCCCCAGGGATCACCCACGGGTTTCCCGTCACCCGGGGAATGGCATCCAGCACCCTTTGCACCTCCGGTGTCAGCGGGACCATGCGCCCGCCGGTCTTCCCTTCCCGGATGCGCAGTTCCCCCGCCGTCCGGTCGATGTCGTCCCACTTGAGTTCCAGCACCTCGTTGCGCCGGCATCCGGTCAGCGCCAGCAACCGGATCGCCGCCGCCGCAGGGGACGAGAGCTTTCCCTTGCCCTCCATTTCCGCAACCGTCCGCCCGAGCGTCCGGTACTCGGCATCCGTCAGGAACCGCTCCCTCGGGGAGGTGCGGAATTTCTTCACCGCCTTGCAGGGATTCGTGCCTTGTTCCCTGAGGCCCCATTCCATGGCTTGGGACAGCAGCCTGGCTACGATCTTGATCGCATCGTTGGCCGCACAGGGCTGATGGCGCATCGCATAGTGCAGTTCGGTGACTTCCTTTCGTCCGACAGCATGAACCGGCATCTTTCCGAGTACCGGGAGAACGTGCCTGTCGAGGGAACAGCGGTAGGATTCGACGGTGGTCTGCGCACACCGGGAGACGACGCATTCGCGCATGAAACGCTCCGCAAGGTCGGCCATGGTGGGATCGGGCGCGGGCGGCGGGGGAACCGGCTCCTCGCCCCGCTTGATGCGGTCGATCGCACGGGCGGCACGCGCCCGCGCCGCATCGGGAGTGATCTTGCCGTGACTGCCCAGGGTCACCCGCTTCGACCCTCCCGGCCCCCGGGACTGGACGATGTAGTTCTTCAGGCCGGAAGGGTAGACCCGGAGGCCGAAGCCGGGGAGGGCGCGGTCCCAGAAAACGGCATCGCGGTCCCCAACCCGGAGCGAGTCGGCGGTACGCTTGTTGATGGTGAGTTCCTGGCGTCTCGGCATGTTCGTCTCCGGCGTGTTTTTTTCGGCCCGGAATCCCGTAAGCAAAGTGCAAGCAACCGGGATTGATTCGGGGCGTATTGTCGCGCAGCCAAGGCGGGTTGGCAAGAGGTCAACGGCCTCCGTTCTCAAACGTAACCTATGAAATATATGAGAAAAACTACAATTCTTGATCTGCAATCGTGCCTTTGGCAATCCGTGGCGAAAGAGGTGAAAATTTTACAACAGGAAATGCCCGGTTGCGAAATAGCGGTAGTAGTACCTGGACATGAGCGGCAGGAGCGTTCCAAGGGATGCCAGGCCGATGAAGGGGCCGATGACGAAGAACAGCAAGGATTTCCAGTAGGTGCCGTGCCAGTCGAACCGGACATTCCTGAAGGAGGTCATCCTGGCACCGAACTTCAGCGACTTGTTCACCAGCCAGGGGGCAACCGCGACAAACAGTAGGGCGACCGCGAAGCCAGCCAGGGGATAGGCCAGGACCAGGAAGTTGGCAACAACGATGATCACGACGGCAATCAACCGGCCTTTCAGGAGTTGCATGCCGGTTGCGTGATACCCGAATCCGTATCCGGCAATGATCGTCCTGTTGTGGAAATAGGTCAGGCGCCGCACCTTGGCCCAGGCGCTGTAGATGCCGACGGTGATCAGCGACAGCGTCAGGTTCGTGATCCAGATGCCGAAGTATTCCCTTGCGCGTCCGGCGAACCCGATGGCCTGCCAGTTGGAGTCTGTGGGCTGGGCTGCTGAATTCCCGGGTTCAGGATCTGTGCGGTCGGTTTCCATGAGCGCGCTCCGGAGCTTTACCAATCCGGCCCTGTCTAGCAGTAAAAAGGGTAGACATTCCCAAACCCCCGGGATCGTTCCACCGGCAATCCTATCACAGGGCTCCCGCGTGGAATTCCGATTTCAATTGATCCATTGCGGCCACCGGGTGCGGCATCATGGCGTCAATTTCCAAGGGCCATGTCGATCACCCGGGCCACGTGCAGCGCCCTGCGGCCGGTGCCGAGGCCCACCTGGTGTCGGCAGGAAGTGCCATCCGCCACGATCAGGGTATCGTCTTCGGCGTCCCGCACCGCCGGCAGGAGGTCCGTCTCGGCCATCTTTACCGACACCTCCCACGTGTCCCGCGCGTAGCCGAAGGCCCCGGCCATGCCGCAGCATGCGGAGTCGACGGCCCGGACCTCGAGGCCGGGAATCCGTCCGAGAACGGTCTCCACCGGCCCCATCTGCTGGTGGGCCTTCTGGTGGCAATGGCCGTGCAGGAGCGCGCGGGGTGCCAGGGCGCTAAGATCGAGGGCGGGATCTTCCCCGGCCAGGAAGGACTCGAACAGGGTAACCTGTCCGGCCACCGTGCCGGCACGATCATCCCGGTGCAGTCCGGGCAGCTCCTCCATCAGACCCAGGGTGCAGCTGGGTTCAAGCCCGATGATGGGCACCCCCCCGGCGGCGAGATCATGCCAGGCATCGAGGAGGCGGCGCTGCTCGTCCCGGGCGCGGTCGACATCCCCGCAGGTGAGCCAGGTCCGGCCGCAGCACAGCGGCCGCGAGCCCGCTGCCGGCGACAGCACACGGTAACCCGCGGCCGCCAGCACCCGGGCCGCCGCGTGCAGGTTTTCCGGTTCGAACCAAGTGTTGAAGGTGTCGGCGAAGAGAATCACCTTCGGGCCGTCCTCGGGCCCCGTGTCGCGATGGATGTAGGGATCCCGGCGCCAGGCCGGCAGCGGCCTTTGCCGGGAGAAGCCGGTGACCGGCTCAAGCAGCGCGGCGAGCGCGGGAACCCGCGACGGCAGGTTGGCAAGGGGCGCGAGACGGGAAAACCACGGGGCATAGGCAGGCAGGCCCGCGACCAGCTTCTGGTGGAGGTCGAGGCCCCGCTCGCGGAACCTGGCGGCGGCCACCTCGATTTTCATTCGCGCCATGTCCACGCCGGTGGGGCATTCACGGCGGCAGGCCTTGCAGCTGACGCAGAGCTTCATCGTGTCCCGCATGGCGTCGGAGGCGAGGGCGTCCTCGCCGAGCTGCCCTGAGATCGCGAGCCGGAGCGAGTTGGCCCGGCCCCGGGTGAGGTCGCGCTCGTTCCGCGTGACCCGGTAGGAGGGGCACATGCCGCCGCCGGCGAGCTTGCGGCAGGCGCCGTTGTTGTTGCACATCTCGACCGCGCCCTGAAATCCGCCGCCCTCCCCGGGCCAGGCGGACCAGTCGAGCGCGGTCCGGATCGGCCCGACGCGGTAGCCGGGCGGGTAGCGGAAGAGGCTGCGCTCGTCCATCTTCGGCGGGTCGACGATCTTGCCCGGGTTGAGGATGCCCCCGGGGTCGAGCAGCCCCTTCACTTCGGCGAAACTGTCCACCATCCTGGCGCCGAACATCTTGCGGTGGAATTCCGAGCGGACCAGCCCGTCGCCATGCTCCCCGGAATGGGAACCCCGGTATTCGAGCACCATGTCGAACGCCTCCTCGGCGATCGCGCGCATGGCCTTCACGTCCTGGTCCAGCCGGAGGTTCAGGACCGGCCGCACATGCAGGCAGCCCACCGACGCATGCGCGTACCAGGTGCCCATGGTGCCGTGCTTCCGGAAGATCCCGGTGAGACGCTCGGTGTATTCCGCCAGGTCCTTCAGCGCCACCGCGCAGTCCTCGACGAAGGAGACGGGCTTTCTTTCCTCCTTCATCGACATCATGATGTTCAGCCCGGCCTTGCGCACCTCGAAGATCTCGGACTGGAAGCCGGGGTCGACGGCCTCCACCATCCCGCCGCGCTTCTTCGGGGGGTGGTCCCAATGAAAGCCGAGGTCGCCCATGAGATCTCCGAGGGCGGTGAGCCGGCGGCGGTTCTCCGCCGGGTCCTCCTCGGCGAATTCCACCAGCAGGAGCGCCTCGGGCTCGCCACGTACGAACCGCTTCACCACCGGCCGGAACATCGGGATGTCCATGGACAGCTCGATCATGGTCCGGTCGATCAGTTCCACCGCCACCGGCTCCAGTGCGACGATGTGCTGGGCGGCATCCATGGCATCGTGGAATGACGGGAAGTGGAGCACCCCGAGCAGCTTGTGCGCCGGCAGGGGCGACAGATGGAGGTCGATGGCCTCCGACAGCGCCAGGGTTCCCTCGGAGCCCACCAGCAGGTGCGCGGAATTGATAGACCCGTTATCTGCATCCCCGGGGGCCCCGGCCGCCGGACGGTGCAGGCCGGGCACCAGCGCGTCGATGTTGTATCCGCCGACCCGTCGCAGCACATCCGGGAACCGGGCCCGGATCTCGCCCTGCTCCCTTCTCCCCAGTGCCACCAGGGGCTGCCAGAAGGCATCCCGTTCCGCTTCGGTCAGGGGCAGCGATCCGAAGCGGCGGCGTGCGCCGTCGGCCAGGATGGCGTCGATGGCGTCCACGTTGTCCCGCATCAGGCCGTAGCGCAGGGATCGACTGCCGCAGGAGTTGTTGGCGGCCATGCCGCCGATGGTCGCCCGCGAGGCGGTGGAGACGTCCACGGGAAACCAGACGCCCCGGGGTTTCAGCATCCGGTTCAGCTGGTCGAGCACGACCCCCGGCAGGACCCGGCAGCGGAGGATTTCCATGTCCAGGTAGACGATGTCGTTGAGGTACTTGGTGTAGTCGATCACCAGCCCCCGGCTCACGGCCTGGCCGCACTGGGACGTGCCGCCGCCCCGGGCCAGCACCGGGACGCCGTGCCGGCGGGCGAAGTCCAGGGCGGCCTCCACGTCTTCCGCATGCTGCGGAACCACCACACCGAGGGGCATCATCTGATAGATGGAGGCGTCGGTGGCATAGCGTCCGCGGTCGTATATGCCGGTCAGCAACTCCCCACGGAGATCGCGGGCGAGCGTGTCGAGGGGCAGTCGGGAAGCGGTCATCGGGCGCGGCGTTTCCGGCGACGTCCGTGGCGGGCGGCTACCGGGGATTGGCTATAATTCGGTGTTGAAAAATTATAGTGCATACGGGCCGGCCCTTTGCCGGCAATTTCCACCGCCCAGTCCTCACCCCGTCGATCCGCCGCAATCCACGATGTCATCCAAGGCCCGCACCGCGGAATCCGAACTGCTGGTGGAATCCGCCGGTCCCGTGACCCGGCTGGTCCTGAACCGGCCCGAATCCCGCAACGCGCTGACCTTTGCCATGTACGAGGGACTGGCCGCCGCGTGCAGCGCCCCGCCGGACGGTTGCCGCGCCATGATCATCACCGGCGCCGGGGACCGGGCATTCGCCGCCGGTACCGATGTGCGGCAGTTCCTCGGTTTCGAGGAGGACGGCGACTATATCGCCTACGAGCAGGAGATCGACCGGGTACTGGACGCCATCGAGACCTGCCCCGTGCCCACCATCGCCGCCATGGCCGGCGCATGTACCGGGGGCGGCGGCATGATCGCCGCCGTCTGCGATCTCCGTATCGCCGCGGCCGACTTCCGGTTCGGGTTCCCCATCGCCCGGACCCTGGGCAATACGCTTTCCAGCCGTTCCCTGGCGCGCCTGGAGGCGCTGGTGGGCGCCCCCAGGGTGCGCGAGATGATTTTCACCAGCCGGCTGATTGAATCTGCTGAGGCGCGGCAGATCGGCCTGGTGTCGGAGGTGCTGGATGATCACGCGGCCCTCATGGAACGCGCCGGGGCGCTGGCGGACCTGGTGGCCGCCCAGGCGCCGCTGACCCTGCGGGCCACCAAGACCCTGCAGCACCGCCTCCTCGCGGGCAACACGGACGACGAGGACATGGTCCTGATGTGCTACCGGAGCCGGGACTTTCGCCGCGGTCTGGAAGCCTTCCTGGGCAAGCGGAAGCCGGACTGGCGGGGCGAATAGATGCAGGGTCCCCTCGCGGGTTGCCGGGTGCTTGAGCTTGCCCATATCATGGCGGGCCCCGTGGCGGGGATGATGCTCGCGGACATGGGCGCCGACGTGGTCAAGATCGAGAAGACGGGCGGCGACGACACCCGCCGCATGGTGCCCCCTGAGATCGAAGGGGAAAGCGCCGCCTTCATGATGATGAACCGCAACAAGCGCGGGATCGTCCTTGATCTCGGATCCGACAGCGGCCGCGGGGCCTTTCTCCGCATGGTCCGGGACGCCGATGTGCTCATCGAGAACTACCGCCCGGGGACCATGGAAAGACTCGGCATCGGATACGGGACCCTGAAAGCGGAAAACCCCGCCCTGGTGTACTGCGCCGTAACCGGGTTCGGACGCACCGGGCCCTATGCGGACCGGGGCGGATTCGATCTCATCACCCAGGGCATGTCGGGTCTCATGTCCATCACTGGGGAGGCGCCGGGCAGGCCGCCGGTGAAATCCGGCGCCCCGGTCACAGACATCACCGCGGGCATCCTCGCGGCCATGGGCATCCTCGCGGCCTACGTCCATCGCCTGCGGACTGGGGAAGGCCAGGTGGTGGACACGTCCCTGTTCGAGGCGGGGATCACCCAGACCTACTGGCAGTCCGCCATCGCCATGGCCACCGGGGAGGCGCCGCAGGCCATGGGATCAGCCCATCCGCTGAACGCACCCTACCAGGCGTTCGAGACGGCGGACGGCTGGATCTGCGTGGGCGCCGCGAACCAGGCCAATTGGGAACGGCTGGTTTGCCGCCTGGACCGCCGGGAACTGGAGGCGGATCCCCGGTTCGGGACCAACGAGCGCCGGATGGAAAACCGCGAGGCGCTGGAAGCGGAACTCACCCGCACCTTCCGCACACGGACCACGACGGACTGGCTGGCATGCCTGGAGGAGGGCGGGGTGCCCGCCGGACCGATCCTCGACGTGGCGGAAATGCACCGGGACCCCCAGGCCGTTGCACGCGGGATGGTGCTTCGCCTGGACCATCCCGTCGCCGGCAGTGTCGGCGCCCTCGGCCTGCCGGTGAAGTTTTCCGGAACCCCCGGCGGGGTGCGCCGCCCGGCGCCGCTGCTTGGGCAGCATACCCGGGAAGTGCTGGCCGAGACGGGATACGGCGAGGACGAGATCGACCGCATGCTGGCCCGGGGCGACGCGGTGGAAACCCGGTTGCCCGGCTCCGGCGAGGAGTAGGCATGCGCGTTCTTGGCATTGAAACCTCCTGCGACGACACCGGCGCGGCAATCTACGACACGGACAGGGGGCTCCTCGTGCATCGCCTTGCCTCCCAGATCAGCCTCCACCGTGTATACGGCGGCGTGGTGCCGGAACTGGCGGCCCGGGATCACATACGGACATTGCTGCCGCTGGTGGACAGCCTGCTGGCGGAAGTGCCTGCCGGGGACCCGCCGGTGGATGCCGTTGCCTGGACCGCGGGACCCGGTCTTGCGGGAGCCCTGCTGGTGGGGGCGTCCGTCGGGTGCAGCCTGGCGGAGGGCTGGGGCGTGCCGGGTGTGGGCGTGCATCATATGGAAGGCCACCTGCTGGCGCCGATGCTGGAGGCTGAGCCCCCGGAACTTCCTTTCGTGGCGCTGCTGGTTTCGGGAGGACATACCCTGCTGGTGGACGTGGCCGCAATCGGCGACTACCGCGTGCTCGGCCAGTCGCTGGACGATGCCGCGGGCGAGGCCTTTGACAAGACCGCCAAGCTCCTGGGGCTCGGCTATCCGGGCGGGCCCGCCATCGCCAGGGCGGCCCTGGAGGGCGACCCGGAACGCTTCCGGTTCTCCCGGCCCATGGTCAACCGCCCTGGCCTTGATTTCAGCTTCAGCGGCCTCAAGACCCAGGTGCGGACAGCCGCGGAATCCCTTGCGCTCGACGATAAGGAGATCGCCGACGTCGCCCGCGGGTTCGAGGAGGCGGTGGTCGACACGCTGTGCATCAAGTGCATCCGCGCCCTGAAGGAGACCGGCCGAAGGCGCATCGTCATCGCCGGCGGCGTGGGCGCGAACCGGCGGCTGCGGGCCGCCCTCCGTGAAAGGGCGGGGGAGATCGGCGCGGATGTCTACTACCCCAGACCCGAATTCTGCACCGACAACGGCGCCATGATCGCCTATGCGGGCAGCGTGCGCCTGGCTATGGGCGCGGGCAGCATGACCCCCGGTTTCGATGTCAGGGCGCGCTGGTCGATCACGGAGATCTGAAGACCGGTAAAGGACGGTTCCGGGGCCGGGCCGTTACAGTAGAATCGGATCATGGCCGGGAGAATTCCATCGACGTTCATCGACTCGCTGCTGGCGCGTGTGGACATTGTCGATGTCATCGACCGGCGCGTCCCGCTCACGCGCAAGGGGAATGAATACCAGGCGCGCTGCCCCTTCCACGAGGAGAAGACGCCCTCGTTCACCGTGAGTCCGTCAAAGCAGTTCTATCACTGCTTCGGTTGCGGCGCCCACGGCACCTCCATCGGCTTTCTCATGGAGTATGCCAACCTTTCCTTCGTGGAGGCCGTGGAGGAACTGGCCGACGATCTCGGCATGGAAGTGCCGCGGGAGGGGGGCCGGGAGCCGCCGCCCCCGCCCGGGGAATCCCCGGGCCAGTTGCTGGGGATCGTGGAAGAGGCCAGCGGCTGGTTCCAGTTGCAGCTGCGCCGGCACCCCGATGCGGGGCAGGCCGCCCGCTACCTCGAATCCCGTGGCCTTGATGAGGGCACCCGTACGGCTTTCGGGATCGGCTTTGCGCCGGAAAGCTGGGACGGACTGGTCACCGCGCTCGGCACCGACGATACCCGGCGCGTGCAGCTCCTGAAGACGGGCCTGGTTTCACAGCAGCAGCGGGAGGGCGAGAGCGGGGGCGGCCGCGGCCGCGTCTACGACCGATTCCGCGGCCGCATCATCTTCCCCATCGAGGATCACCGCGGCAGGGTCGTGGCCTTCGGCGGACGGGCCCTGGGGGACGGGGAGCCCAAGTACCTGAACTCCCCGGAAACATCGCTGTTCCACAAGGGCGCGGAACTCTACGGGCTGCACCGGGCCCGCAGGGCAATCGGCCAGGCCAGGCGGAGCGTGGTGGTGGAAGGCTACATGGACGTGATCAGCCTGGCCCAGTTCGGCGTCGACAACGTGGTCGCCACCCTGGGCACCGCCACCACCCGCACCCACCTGCAGCGCCTGTTCCGGCTGGCCCCGGAAATCGTGTTCTGCTTCGACGGGGACCGGGCCGGCCGCGACGCCGCCTGGAAGGCGCTTCAGGTGGCGATGCCCGAAATGCAGGACGGCCATCAGCTCGGGTTCCTGTTCCTGCCCGAGGGCGAGGATCCCGATACCGTCGTGCGCAGCGAGGGCGCGGAGGCGTTCAACCGGAGGGTGGAAGACGCCCTGCCCCTGGACCGGTTCGTGTTCGACACGCTGACCGCCCAGGTGGACATGGGCCGCATGGACGGCAAGGCGAGGCTGGTGAGCCTGGCGCGTCCGCTCATCGGCTCGATGCCGGAAAGCGCCCTTCGGCAGCTGATGCTGGACCGCCTGTCCTCCCTCACCGGGCTGCGCGGTGACCAGGCGGTGGGGCCCGCGGGGCCAGCCGGTCCGGCCCGTCCCGCAAGGCGGCCTGCCCCGGCGTCCGGGCGGCTGTCACCCATGGCCACGGCCATCAGCCTGCTGTTGCAGTACCCGGGCGCCGCCGCCGGGATCGACCGGCCGGAGATCGTCGAGAATCTCCGCCAGCAGGGAGCCGATCACCTGCGGCGGATCCTTGGCAGCATCCGTGCGGACAAGGGCGTCACCACGGCGCGGCTGGTGGAGGTGTTCCGCGATTCCGGGGTATACGAATACATCGGACAGCTGGCTTCCCACAACAACCATGCGCAGGAGAAAACGGTGCCCCGGCTGCTGAACGACACGCTGGAGCTGCTCAGGGAGATGCAGAACAAGGTTCGCCGCGATGAACTGCTGGAAAAATCCAGGGATGAGGGCGGGCTGGATTCCGACGAAAAGAGTGAACTGAGGCTTCTCCTTGACGACCTTGCAGAAAAGAAGGCGCGGCTGGAGGCCGACTGATCGTCCGCGGGCGGCAGGCGACGGATCAGGATTTTGGGAAAGTCAGCCGGACCCGGCTTTCCTCGCCCCGCACCAGCCGGCCGATGTTGGTCCGGTGGCGCCAGACAAGCAGAACGGTCATGACCAGTGAGACGGCCACGAAGGCCCGGTCCGAACCCACGTACAGCAGAACCAGGGGCATGGCGGCGGAGGCGCTGAGGGCCGCCAGCGAGGAATAGCGGCTCGCCAGGACGACGGCCAGCCAGATTCCGACCAGGATCAGGATGACCTGCCAGGAGACGGCGGCCCAGATGCCGGCCGCGGTGGCCACGCCCTTGCCGCCCCTGAAGCCGAAGAAGACCGGGTAGAGATGGCCGAGGAACGCTCCCAGGGCGGTGGCGGCGACGACTTCAGGTCCTGCCCCGAGGCCCGTGGCGACCAGTACCGGAACCAGTCCCTTGGCGAGATCCCCGGCCAGGGTGATTGCGGCGGCCTTCTTGCCGCCCAGGCGCAGCACGTTGGTGGCCCCCGGGTTGTTGGAGCCTTCCAGGCGCGGGTCCGGCAGTCCCAGCAGGCGGCAGACGAAGACCGCGCTGGAAAGGGACCCGATCAGGTAGCCGGCAACGGGGAGAAGGAAGGCAAGGAGCGACATGGACTCGAGACTGCTGGTCTGGTTCCGCCTTTCGCAATTCGAGGGCGGGATGGATACAATCGGCCGTGTTCAAACCCGCCGTCAGCTTAGCATGGATATCATTTTCCTACACGATCTCCGGGTGGACTGCGTCATCGGGGTCTGGGAATGGGAGCGGAAGATTCGCCAGACCGTCGTGGTCGACCTCGACATGGCCTTCGATATCCGCAAGGCGGCCGCCAGCGACGACCTGTCGGATACACTGAGTTACAAGGAGGTGTCCAAGCGCGTTGCGGGATTCATCGAAGAGTCCGGTTTCCGGCTGGTGGAGCGGATGGCGGAAGAGGTGGCCGCGATCCTGCTGGACGAGTTCCGGGTTTCCTGGTGCCGCGTCCGGATCAACAAGCCAGGCGCAGTGCGGGGCGCCGGCGACGTGGGCGTCGTCATCGAACGGGGCACGCCGCCATGACGCTCGTCGTGCTCAGCCTCGGCAGCAACATCAACCGCGAGAAAAACATCGGCTATGCCGTCCGGGAAATCCAGGACCGTTACGGCGACCTCGAGGTCTCCCCCGTCTATGAGACCTCGGCGGTGGGATTTGACGGGCCGCCGTTCTATAACCTGGTCGTGGGATTCGAGTCCCGGGAGTCGCTGCCCGGCATCATCAGCGCCATTCGGGGGATGGAATCCGGCGCCGGCCGGGTGCGCGGCCCGAAGACATTCGACAGCCGTGTCCTTGACATCGACGTGATCCTGTACGGCAACGAGAACTGGCGGGACCGGGGCATCAACGTTCCCAGGGACGAGATCGAACGCTACGCATACGTGCTGAAGCCCCTCGTGGACCTGTATCCCGGCATGATTCATCCGATGCTGGGGATTCCCTTCAGGGAGATGTGGGACCGGTTCGAGCCCAGGGGGCAGACGTTGTTCCTGGCGCAGTATCCGCTCAAGGAGGGGGTGGGCGGTGCGCCCCGGCAGGCATAGGGGGTTCTAGGCGAGCACTGCCATTGCCGCCTCGACTCCACCGGCACTGTGGGGGACGCCGGCGGTCCTGAGGCCCATCTCGACCCCGGCCAGGGTTCCCATCAGCATGAGCTCGTTGAAATCCCCGAGGTGTCCGATACGAAACACCCGGCCGGCCAGTTTCGACAGCCCGTTGCCGAGTGACATGTTGTAGCGCTCCAGCACCACCTGCCGGAAGGCGTCGGCGTCGACCCCCAAGGGCATCTGCACCGCGGTCAGGGTGCTGGAGTAGTGGCGCGGCTCCCGGCAGAGGATCTCGAGGCCCCACGCTTCCACCGCGGCACGGGTCGCGGCCGCCAGCCGGTCATGGCGCGCGAACACGCTGTCGAGCCCTTCCTCGTTCAGCATGTCGATGGCCTCGGCAAGCCCGTACAGCAGGTTGGTCGCCGGGGTGTAGGGAAAGAACCCGCTCTCGTTCGGTCCCGACATGGCGTCCCAGTCCCAGTAGGCCCGGGGTGTCGTGGCCGCGGCCGCCGCAGCGAGCGCCCTGTCGCTGATGGCGTTGAAGGACAGTCCCGGCGGCAGCATCAGCCCCTTCTGGCTCCCGGCCACGGTGACGTCCACGCCCCATTCGTCGTGGCGGTAGTCCATGGAGGCCAGGGAGGAAATGGTGTCGACCATCAGGAGGGCGGGATGTCCGCAGGCGTCCATGGCGAGCCGCACCTCGTCGATGGGGCTCAAGCAGCCGGTGGAGGTTTCGTTGTGCACCACGCAAAGGGCCCTGATCGATCCGTCCCGGTCCTGCCGGAGGCGCTCCTCGATGGCGCCGGGATCGGCGCCGCGGCGCCAGTCCCCGGGGATGAACTCGGGCACGAAGCCGAGGCGGAAGGCCAGGTCCTTCCACAGGGTGGCGAAGTGGCCGGTCTCGACCATCAGCACCCGATCCCCCGGGGACAGGGTGTTGACCAGCGCGGCCTCCCAGGCGCCGGTGCCGGAGGACGGGTAGATCACCACCCGGCCGGTCGTCCGGAAGATCCCCTGCATCCCCGCCAGGACCCGGCGTCCCAACCCGGCGAAGCGCGGACCGCGATGGTCCATGGTGGGATGGTCCATGGCCCGGAGAATGCGGTCCGGGACGTTGGTTGGTCCCGGAATCTGGAGAAAGTGACGGCCGGTGTGTTGCATGTTTCCGAAACCCGGAGCAGGGATGGGAAATGAGGCTATGGAAGGTGGTGCCGGGCAGCCCGGCCGCCGTGCGGGGACCGTGCCGTCAGGCCCGGCCCGTCAGGGATGGCGGACGCCTGCCGCCCGCCTATCCGCACGCGACGCCGGTGCCGCCCAGTCCGCAGTAGCCCCAGGGGTTCTTCGAGAGATACTGCTGGTGGTCTTCCTCGGCGTAGTAGAACGGTCCCGCCGGTGCGATTTCCGTGGTGATGGCGGGATATCCCGCATCCAGGAGCCTGTCCTGGTAGGCCCGCTTCGACTGCTCCGCCAGGTGCTGCTGACCGTCGGAGTGGGTGTATACCGCCGAGCGGTACTGGGTGCCCTGGTCGTTTCCCTGGCGCATGCCCTGGGTGGGGTCATGGCATTCCCAGAACACGCGCAGCAGGTCCTCGTAGGAGACTCTGCGGGGGTCGTAGACCATGAGGACGGCCTCGGTGTGGCCGGTGCGTCCGCTGCAGACCTCGTAGTACGTGGGATTGGGCGTGTAGCCCCCGGCATACCCCACCGCCGTGGTGTACACGCCGTCAAGCGCCCAGAACTTGCGTTCGGCGCCCCAGAAGCAGCCCATGCCGAACACCGCGGTCTCCAGCCCCTCGGGGAACGGGGGCCGCAGCGGGTTGCCGTTGACATGGTGGCGGTTGTCGAGGGGCATCTCCTCGCCGCGACCGGGCAGGGCACGGTCCGGCGAGGGCATGGCGGACTTGTGGCTGAACAGCATCCTGGTTACCTGATGAAAGGTGGTCGGGTGGTCATGCGCCCGCCGTCAGGGTCTTAAGCGGTGCGGCGGTGCCTCCCGCCGCACCGAAGACGCCCCGGGGCGGGCGGCCCGCTGCCTCAGAAGGGCAGGCCGTGGCCGTGCCCGACCATGCACATCAGCATGGGAATGGACAGCAGCGTGTTGGTCCGGGAGGCCAGCAGCGCAACGTTCTTCGCATTGGCCACCTCTTCATCAGAAGCCGAAACGATGCCGAGAACCTTCTTCTGGTTGGGCCAGATCAGGACCCAGACATTGAACAGCATGATGGTTCCGAGCCAGGCGCCGACTCCGATCACCGTGACCCCGGAGGTAGCGAAGAAATGCTCCATGAAGCCGCCGGCATAGACCAGCGCCCATGCCCCGGTGAGCCAGGTGGCCACGGCGCCCCAGCGGAACCAGAGCAGCGCCCTTGGCGCGACGTACTTGGAGATGCCGGCGCCGCCCGGGCCGCCGGAGTCCGCCGCCGCGTCGGCAAGCGCGGGCACCTGGACGAAATTGAAGTAGTAGAGCAGGCCGATCCAGATGATGCCGGCAAAGACATGCAGCCAGACGGCCAGGGCAAAGAAATTCATGACGGGTATCCTCTGAGCTTGTGGTTATTGGTGGATGATGATTGTCGCGTCAAGGGGCGTCACAGGATGAGCGCGATGATGACGGCGAGCACGAAGCCGGAGATGATGGTGCCGGAAACACTGCGTAGCGGGTTCATGGGTCTGGATTTCTCCTGTGGGTGAATGGGCCGGTGGTTGATCGGGTACGGCTGCGGAATTCCGCGGCCCTCCTCAAGAGGATAAGTCCGCTGCCGGGATATTTCAACAAGGGCGGGCCTCAGTATCCCCGGGCCAGGTCGGCGACATGGACCAGGGGCTGCCCGGCGCGGTGGCGGCGGATGTTCTCGACGATGTGCCGCGTGCTGGAGGCGGGATGGACCACGCTGGCGATGTGGGGTGAAATGGTGACGGCCGGATGGGACCAGTAGGGGTGGTCCCCGGGCAGCGGTTCCTGGTTGAACACATCCAGCGCGGCGGCGCCGACATGGCCGTCGTCGAGGGCCGCCAGGAGATCCGCATCCACCACCAGCGGCCCCCGGCCGGCATTGATGAGACAGGCTCCCCTCGGGAGCATCGCAAGCGTTTCACGGCACAGGATTCCGCGTGTTTCGGCGGTCAGCGGCAGCAGGCAGACCAGGAATTCGCTTTGGCCGAGAAAGTCCGGCAGCGAATCGGGGCCGTGGCGGCACTCGATTCCTTCCAGTTCCCGCGGTGTGCGTCCCCATCCGGTCACACGGAAGCCGAGACCGGACAGCGCAAGGCCGCAGGCCGTCCCGAGCACCCCCATCCCGAGGATGCCCACGGTGTGCTCCCAGGGAGGCGTCGGCAGCCTGGGCTCCCAGCGGCGGTCCCGCTGGTCCGCCTCGAGCGCCGCCATGCGTCGGTGGAACCGGATCACGTGGTACACGACATATTCCACCATGCCCGCGGTCAGTCCCGTCTCGACGTTGCGCACCACCGGAACGTGCTCGGGGACGAGGCCGTCCCCCACCAGGTGGTCCACACCGGCACCGACGGAGAACACCAGTTCCAGCGCCGGAAGGGCAGCCAGTTCGCCGGGTCCCGGTTTCCACACGAGGGCGTAGCGGATGGCATCGGCATGTTGGTCGCGGCGCTCCCAGGGCACCGCCCTGAAACCCGCCTCGGTAAAGGCGCTTTCCCAGTCCGGGAACTGGTCGAAGTCGGACTTGATGACGATGCAGTCAGTCATGGTACGGGGTGCGGAAATCCGGGATTGTAGTGCCGCGGGAGCCGGGTGTCCCGAGGTGGATGTTGCCAGCCAGGGAGACACCGTGGCCGAAGTGCTTGCACTATTCTTTGAGACAGCCCCTGCCGGAGATGTCAAAAGACGTTGTGCGACATAATCCGCGTCGCCACCGGTGCAGTCACGGCCCGTCCCTGTATGAAAAAATTATTTCCCACATTTGATCTGAAAATGGCCATCATTTACAAATTTTTGTGAGTATTTCTACCACCTGAAACGGAAATCAAGCCAGAAAAAAGGAACTAATCCCCATATTGAACTGCGGCGAAATCCTATTCAAGCCCGGCCGCCCTGCGCAGGGCGGTGTTGATACGGCTTTGCCACCCCGGTCCATCCGCCTTGAAGGCATCGACCACGTCCGGGTCCAGCCGGATCGTTGTGGAAACCTTCCTGACCACAGCTTTCGGCCTCCCTCTGCGAACCGGGGCCGCTTCAATCACCCGGGCCCAGTCGTCGGTCGAGAGATCCGGTATTTCATCCGGATCAACCCAGCCTTCGGCGGTATCGTCTTTCTTCCCGTTCATTGGCTTTTCTCATACTGATAATTCGTGTTGCAGTTCCGCGTGGCGTCCAGGCAAGAACGATCAGCCGATCATCCAGCAACCCGAAAGTCAGGAACCGTTTTTCACCATAATGGAAGCGAATGTCCGCAAACGTGATGTGCCTGCCGGCGAACACTTCTGCTGCCCGAGCCATGTCGAGGCCACGCTTTTCAATAGTCGCATCACGCTTGGCGGAGTCAAACTCGATTCTCATTTTATGTTACTACAATAAATAAGGCAGGATGTCAAAGATCTACTCCGAATATCTCCGGAACATGCGCCCTGGAACATGCAACTGCAACCCGCGTGTGGTATTTGGTACTATTCCGCATCCCCCGGGATCGACCCGCCAGTGAACCAGGACCCTGCCGCCACGGAATTCAATATCTGCCCCAACGCCGGAATCCGGCGCCCGGGCTGGCCATGGCTGATGGCCGGACTGGTGGTGGTGGGCCTCGGCATCGCCGTCCGCCTGGCGCTACTGGGTTTCTGGCTGGTCCTGCCCTTCACCATCGTGGAACTCGGCATGGTGTATTACCTCGTGGACCTGGTGCGGCGGCGCGGCAGCTACATCGAGAAGATCCGCATCGACGGGGAGAAGGTATCCGTGTCCCGTCTCGAGCCGGGAAAGGACCGTGCCAGCCGGTTTCCGCTCTACTGGGTGCGGGTGGACCTCCGGCCGCCCACCCACCGGTGGTATCCCCACCGGCTGCTGCTCGGGGCGTCCGGGCGCTGGGTGGAGGTGGGTTCCTGCCTGACGGACCCGGAACGGCACAGCCTGGCGGACGCGGTCCGCCATGAAATCAGGCGCTTCAGGACGCCCGCGAGACCGGAAGATGCTTGAGGCCACGCTGGGCCAGGCCAACTGGCGCGAATACCTGGAACTGTGCAAGCCCAAGGTGGTGGCGCTGATCCTGTTCACCGCGGCGGTGGGCATGTTCCTGTCCACGGACGGTTGGGTGCCGTTCGACGCCTGGTTCTGGGGCATGATCGGCATCGGCCTGGCCGCCTCCGCCGGCGCGGCGCTGAACCACTGGGTGGACCAGGAGATCGACCGGCAGATGGTCCGGACCAGTTCCCGTCCGCTGGCGCGCGGCAGCATCACGAGTCGCGGGGCGGTGTTGTTCTCGCTGTCCCTTGCCACGCTGTCCATGGTGCTTCTGGTGACGTTCGTCAACGTCCTCACTGCCGCCCTGACCATGGCGTCCATGATCGGCTATGCCGTGATCTACACCATGTTCCTGAAGCGCACCACGCCCCAGAACATCGTTCTCGGCGGGGCCGCCGGCGCCGCGCCGCCGGTGCTGGGATGGACCGCGGTCACCGGCGAACTGCATCCAGAGGCGCTGCTTCTGTTCCTGATCATCTTTGTCTGGACGCCGCCGCATTTCTGGGCCCTCGCGATCCGCCGCCGGGACGACTATGCCCGCGCGGACGTGCCGATGCTGCCGGTCACCCACGGCATCGCGCTGACCAAGCTGCACATCCTGCTCTACACCATCCTGCTGGTGATCGTGACCATCATGCCGTTCCTGGTGCGCATGAGCGGCACGCTGTACCTCGCCGGCGCGCTGGCCCTGGGGATCGGCTTCGTCTACTTCGCCCTCAGGCTGTACCGCAGCGACGGGGACCGCTTTGCCATGAAGACCTTCGGCTATTCCATCTTCTACCTGAGCGCGCTGTTCGTCTTTCTTCTTCTGGACCACTACGCCAGGATCGCCATCCGGGCCTGGTTTCTCAACTGATACACTCGTCTATTGTCCACGCACAACCAGCCGCCGGAACCTGCCGGCGAAACGGACCGCAGGATCTCCTTCCTGTCGGTGATGCTCAGTGTCTTCGCCGGGTTTTTCGGCGTGCAGTCGGATGCCAACCGCAGGCGGGATTTTGCCAGCGGCAAGTTCTGGCACTTTTTCGCCGGGGGCCTGGTTTTCGTCGCTATATTCCTGCTGTCGATCTGGGGGCTGGTGCAGTACCTGCTCGCCACCACGCCCACGGGCCAGTAGCGGGGCCGGTTCCGCGGGCTGAAATAAACAGAATTAATCGCCCCGGCCTCAAGTCTTATGTAATGTTCACCCTGATACCGGTATAATCCCGCCGCTTGTGCGTGTGGCCGGGCGCATGGCCTTGCCCGGTCCCGCCCGGAAAAGACGGATGAGACGTTCGGGCGGCCGTGGCCGCCAGGACTCCATGGAATAGGACGCAGCGTGATCCCGGTGATCACCAAGGTGAAATTGGCCAGACAAGTTTTCAGATTCAGAGTTTTCCTATTCCAATGACCAAGACAAATCGCATTGCCAGCGCCCTTGCGGGCCTGGTGGCCGCGGCAGCTTCCGTGCCGGCGCTAGCCGCCTGGGACCTGAACATGCCGAAGGGTGTCACCGACATCAGCCACAAGGTCTGGGACATGCACATGCTGGCCTTCTGGATCATGTGCGTGGTGGCCGTGGGGGTATTCGGCGCCATGGCCATCAGCATCGTCAGGCACCGGAAATCCCGGGGCGTGACACCGTCCACCTTCCACGAGAGCACCGCGGTGGAAGTGGTCTGGACCATCATTCCGTTCGTCATCCTGATCGTCCTTGCGCTGCCCGCCGCGCGGACCCTGATCGTCCAGGAGGACGATTCGGGCGCGGAGATGACGATCAAGATCACCGGCTACCAGTGGAAATGGCAGTACGAATACCCTGAATCCGGCTTGAGCTTCTTCAGCACCTTGTCCGACGCCAGCCGCGAGGCGCGCGTGCGAGGCTCCGGCATCGATGTCACCACCGTGGAGAACTACCTTCTAGACGTGGACAATCCGCTGGTGATCCCGGTGGACACCAAGGTGCGCCTGCTGCTGACCGCCAACGATGTCATCCATTCCTGGTGGGTGCCGGACTTCGCCATCAAGAAGGACGCCATCCCGGGTTTCATCAACACCATGTGGACCAAGGTCAATGAGACCGGCACCTACCGCGGGCAGTGCACCGAACTGTGCGGCCGCGACCACGGGTTCATGCCCATAGTGGTGGAAGTGGTGGAAAAGGATGAATACGAGCAGTGGCTCGCCGCCCGGGTTGCCGAGCAGGGCGAGCAGCGCCTCGCCGCCAATTGACCGCCCAGCCGGGAAAGATACGAGAGATTCGAGGATTTTCAGATGAACGCAGCTACCACTGACACCCATCACGACGATCATCACGACCACGGTCCCGCGCCGGGTCTCATGCGCTGGGTCACCACCACCAACCACAAGGACATCGGCACGCTGTACCTGTGGTTCTCCCTGATCATGTTCTTCATCGGCGGCGCCATGGCGCTGGTGATCCGCACCGAGCTGTTCCAGCCCGGCCTGCAGGTGGTGGATCCGCAGTTCTTCAACACCATGACCACCATGCACGCGCTGGTCATGATCTTCGGCGTGATCATGCCGGCGTTCGTGGGCCTCGCCAACTGGATGGTGCCGATCATGGTCGGCGCCCCGGACATGGCGCTGCCGCGGATGAACAACTGGAGTTTCTGGATCCTGCCCTTCGGCTTCGCCATGATGCTGTCCACCCTGTTCATGGAAGGGGGCGGCCCCGCCGCGGGCTGGACACTGTACCCGCCCCTTTCGCTGCAGGGCGGTTCGGGCTTCCCGTTCCTGATCTTCTCGATCCACATACTCGGCATCAGCTCCATCATGGGGGCGATCAACATCGTCGCCACCATCATGAACCTCCGCGCGCCGGGCATGACCTTCATGAAGATGCCGCTGTTCGTCTGGACCTGGTTCATCACCGCCTACCTGCTGATCGCGGTCATGCCGGTCCTGGCCGGCGCGGTGACCATGCTGCTCACGGACAAGTACTTCGGCACCGCCTTCTTCACTGCCGGCGGCGGCGGCGACCCGGTCATGTTCCAGCACATCTTCTGGTTCTTCGGCCACCCCGAGGTGTACATCCTGATCCTGCCTTCCTTCGGCGTGGTTTCCGAGATCATACCTACCTTCTCGCGCAAGCGTCTGTTCGGCTATTCCTCCATGGTGTACGCCACGGCCTCCATCGCGTTCCTGTCCTTCATCGTCTGGGCGCACCACATGTTCACCGTCGGCATGCCGGTGTCCGGGGCGCTGTTCTTCATGTTCGCCACCATGCTGATCGCGGTGCCCACCGGGGTGAAGGTGTTCAACTGGGTGGCCACCATGTGGCGCGGCGCGATGACCTTCGAGACGCCGATGCTGTATGCGCTCGGCTTCGTGATCATGTTCACCATCGGCGGCTTTTCCGGCGTCATGCTGGCGCTGGTCCCGGTGGACTTCCAGTACCATGACACCTACTTCGTCGTGGCGCACTTCCACTACGTGCTGGTGCCGGGCTCCATCTTCGCCATCATCGGTGCGGTGTACTACTGGCTGCCCAAGTGGACCGGCAAGATGTACGACGAGAAGTGGGGCAAGATCCATTTCTGGACCTCCACCTTCTTCGTCAACCTTCTGTTCTTCCCCATGCACTTCGTGGGCCTTGCCGGCATGCCCCGGCGGATCCCGGACTACGCGGTGCAGTTCGCGGATTTCAACGCCATTGCCACGATCGGCGCGTTCGGCTTCGGGTTCTCCCAGCTGATCTTCGTCTACGTGGTGGTCAAGTGCATCCGCGGCGGGGAGAAGGCCACCGACCAGGTCTGGGAGGGCGCCGAGGGACTCGAGTGGACACTGCCCTCGCCGCCGCCCTATCACTCGTTCACCGAGCAGCCGGTGGTCAAGTAGTCACGGGGCACCGTCCCCGGGCCGAACCGGAGAGCAGCCAATGAACAAGGGCGTCCGCAACACCGTGATCATTCTTTCGCTGACGGCGCTGGCGTTCTATTTCGGCATCATGCTGATCATGCGGAGCGCCGGCTCGTGAACCCTCCAGGCCACCGCAGGCGCAGAAGGGCGAACCTGCCGCTCCTTTTCCTGGTGCCCGTGCTGATGTTCGGTTTCGGCTATCTCATGGTGCCGATCTACAACGCCTTTTGCGACCTCACGGGCCTGAACGGCAAGACCGGGACCCTCAGCGTGACCGAGGCGGCGAAACTGGAGGCGGACGAGGACCGTCTGGTGAAGGTCGAGTTCACCGGCTCGCTCAACCAGTACGCCCCCTGGGAGTTCGCGCCCCGGGAAGCGAGCATGATGGTGCACCCCGGGCGGCAGTACAAGACCAGTTACGTGGCCACCAACCGGCTGGACCGCTCCCTGGTGGGCCAGGCCGTGCCCAGCGTTTCGCCGGGCCGGGCGGCCACCCATTTCAACAAGACCGAATGTTTCTGTTTCGTGCAGCAGGAGTTCGGGCCCGGCGAGACCCGGGACATGCCCGTTGTCTTCATCGTGGACCCCGCGCTGCCCCGGAACGTCGACACGGTCACCCTGTCCTACACGTTCTTCAATGTGACGGAGCAGGCGGTCAACTGATTCATTCCTAAATTTAGCGACTACCTTCAGAAGTCTAGGGTTCCATTCATGGCAAGCACAGCGAATAACCACTACTACGTACCACATGGCGCCTACTGGCCCCTGGTGGGATCCATCGCACTGGCCACCACCACGTGCGGACTGGCCATCCACCTGAACTATCACTCCATCGGCCTGCCCATCATGTACACCGGCATTGGGATCCTGATCGTGATGATGTTCGGTTGGTTCGGAACCGTGGTCAAGGAAAGCGAGGGCGGTGTCTACGGCCGCTGGGAGGACAAGTCCTTCCGCCTCGGCATGGCGTGGTTCATCTTTTCCGAGGTGATGTTCTTCGGCGCGTTCTTCGGGGCCCTGTACTACGCCCGGATCCTGTCGGTTCCGTGGCTGCTGGGCGACGGCGCCGGGGTCAATACCCATCAGTGGCTCTGGAGCGCCTACACGGAAGTCTGGCCCACCAACGGACCCCTGGACATGGGCGAGAGCGACTTCCACATGGGCTGGTGGCCGCTGCCGTTCATCAACACCGTCATTCTCCTGACTTCGGGTGTCACCGTCACCATCGCGCACCACGCCATCATCAAGAACAACCGCCCGCGGTTCATCCTGGGACTGCTGGCCACCGTGATTCTCGGCTTCCTCTTCGTCTACCTGCAGGCGGTGGAATACCAGCATGCCTATCACGAGGGCATGAAGCTGTCCAGCGGCATCTACGGCTCCACCTTTTTCATGCTCACCGGGTTCCACGGATTCCACGTGACCATGGGGGCGATCATCCTCCTGGTGGTGCTGGTCCGGGGTATCCGGGGGCATTTCACCCCCACCCGCCATTTTGCCTTCGAGGCGGCCGCGTGGTACTGGCACTTCGTTGACGTGGTCTGGCTGGGCCTGTTCATCTTCGTCTATATCCTGTAGACGGACGGCCACGGAGGAGGGCGGAACCGCCTGCGCGGACAGGACCCGCGGACGGGACGCCATGAAGGCGTCCCCGCAGCCCCGCCGTTGGCCGGCGGGGCCGTTTCCCCCTATTGACCGAAGGCGTGGGGCTCCAGCACGCCGAACCTGGATCCAAGGAAAATGAGCAGCATGACGAACAGCGACAGGCCCACTCGAACCGCCAGGGACTTCACCACCTTGGCGGAATTCTCCGGGCTCTTGATGAGAAAATAGAGCGCGGTGAACAGGCTGATGACGATGAAGATCAGCAGGATGACGATGATCAGTTTGGCAAGCAGCATGTTGCGGGCGGGGCAGCGGGGTTGTTGTCATCACGCCGGCGCCGCAATCGTGCGGTTGGCCGGACGGGTCTGGAGGCCATGATTATATCCGCCCGGCGGCTTGTCGCGCTGACGCTTTATGTCATCGCCCTGACCATACTCCTTCTTCTGGGTACGTGGCAGATCCTGCGCGGCCAGGAGAAGGCGCAGATCGAATCCAGAATGGCCGCCGGCGGGAAGCCCCTGGAGATCTCGGCCAGGCCCCCGGACTGGGCCGAACTCGATTACCGCCGGGCGGACCTGTCCGGAAGCTGGATTCCGGACAGGGAATTCCTGCTGGAGAACCGGGTCTACCAGGGCATGCCCGGCTTCGAGGTGCTGACCCCGTTCGAACTCGCCGGGGACGGCGCCGTGCTGCTTGTCAACCGCGGATGGATCGGTGCCGGAGAGGACCGGGGGAGCATCGACGCGGATCCGCCCGGGGGCGGTCCCGGCGGCGTGCTGTACCGGCCCGAGCCGGGATTCACCCTGGGCGAGACGGTCTCCGGCGAGACGCGCTGGCCGCAGAAAATCCTCTACCTGGACATCGGGGCATTGTCGGAGCGCCTGGGACGCGGGGTCGAGCCCGCTGTCCTGGTTCTCGATCCCGCGCACCCCCTTGCCCATCCCAGGCTCTGGCGGCCCACCGCCATGCCGGCCTCGCGCCACTACGGCTACGCCGTGCAGTGGTGGGGCCTTGCCCTGGCGCTGCTGGTCCTGGGCCTGATCTGGCGCCGCAAACCGAAAACCCGGAACCCGTCATGAATCGAGACAAATCCCCCGCGCCGTCCCTGAGCCGGCTCAAGCTGGTCGCGGTCTTCGTCATGTTTTTCGGGCCGCTGATCTTCGCGCTGGTCTGGTACTACGGCATGGGGGCCGCCTTTGCGCCGAGGAGCGGAACGAACCACGCACCACTGGTGGCGCCCCCGGTGGTGCTGGAGGCGTTCACCAACCCGAGGCCGGACGGCAGCCTGGTCGGGCTCGACGACCTCCAGGGGCACTGGACCGTGGTGCACCGGCTTGACGGGAACTGCGCCGAAGCCTGCCGGACATCACTCTACAATACCCGGCAGACGAGGCTGGCCCTCGGCAGGAACACCGAGAGAGTCCGCCGGATTCTGCTCGGCACAGATGCCGGGATGATGGGGGAGGCGGCCCTGGAACACCCCGACATGGACCTTGTCCTTCGCGGGACCGGCGGGTTGGGTGATCAGCTCGCGCCGGTGGCGGCGGACAACGGCGCCGGGCCGGACGATGCCCTGCTGGTGGATCCCCTGGGCAACGTCATGATGCTGATCCCGGCTTCCCTGGACCCCTCGGATCTGCTCAAGGACCTGAAGAAGCTGATGAAACTGTCCAAGGTGGGGTAGGGGAGGCCCGCCCACCGGAGTCCGGCTCGCTGAACCGCCAACGATCGAACCGTGATGACCGCAGATAACGTGCTGACACTCTATGCCAGGGATGGCTGCGGGTACTGTTACAGGGTACTGCGTGCGATCGAGCATCTCGGACTGGACGTGGAGGTGCGCAACATCTGGCAGAGCGAGGAGGCCGCCCGGGAACTGCTGCAGGCCAGCGGCCGGCTTACGGTTCCCGTGCTCAGGATCCGTGATGCCGGCGGAGACATCCGCTGGCTGCCGGAGTCGGCCGACATCATCCGCTATCTCGAGGCCCGCGCCGCCGGGGACTGACGCTGCCGCCCGATCCCGGCGCCCGGGTCAGGCGTGCCGGGGCGCGGTGCCGGCCAGCCGTCCCGCGGCGGTTTCATAGATCACCAGCAGCGCGGGGACCAGGAACAGCACCAGGAGGGTCGCGAAGGCAAGTCCAAAGGCGATACTGGTCGCCATGGGGATCAGGAACCTGGCCTGGAGGGAGGTCTCGAACAGCAGCGGCGTCAGCCCGCCGATGGTGGTCAGGGAGGTCAGGACCACCGCCCGCAGCCGCTGGCAGGCCGCCTCCACTACGGCTTCCGCGGGCGCGATGCCCCGGGATTTCAGTGCCCGGTAGAACACCACCAGGATGATGGAATCGTTCACCACGATTCCGGCAAGTCCGAAGAGGCCGAACAGGGACAGGATGGTCAGGTCGAGCCCCATCAGGACATGGCCCCAGACCGCCCCGACCAGCCCGAAGGGAATGATGAACATGACGATGAGCGGCCAGGCATAGGAGCTGAATACCCAGGACAGGACCAGGTAGATCAGGCCAAGGGCCGGGATGAGGCTGAACCGCATGTCCCCCAGGGTCTCCCGCTGGTCCGCCTGCCGGCCCTCGAACGAGAATCCGACGCCGCTTTCGCTGGCCAGCGCCGGCAGCACGGACTCTTCCAGTTTCGCGCGGATCTCGTTGGCGTTGGCCACGACCGGGTCCACGCTGCCCTTGACCGTGACCGAGAGCTGGCCGCCGGAGTGGCGGATGGATTCGTATCCGCGCTCCAGGCGGATGGTGACCAGGTTGCCGATGGGCTCGGTGCCGCCTCCGGGCAGGACGATGTCCAGTTCCTCCAGGCTTGCCAGGGAGTACCGCTCCGTCTCCGGGAGGGAGATCCGCACTTCCATTTCATCGAAGCCATCGGACAACTCCTGCACCTTGATGCCGTCATAGGCGGTGCGCAGCTGGGCGGAAATGCTTTCCACGCTGAGCCCCAGCCCCTGGGCGGTGGGGGTCAGTTCCAGCACCATCTGTTCCCGGCCGTAGGGGGCATCGTCGGTGACGCCGAACACGCCGGGAATCTGCCGTATGATCCCGGCCAGCCGCACCGCCACGTCCTTTACCTGGTGGATGTCGCTGCCTACGATCCGGATGTCCAGGTCGCTCCCGGGCGGACCGGCCCTGGGTTCCATGATGCTCATGGTTTCCAGGCCCGGCACCGGGGGAAGCCGCTCCCGCCAGGCCCTGACGATGTCCCGGTTGCGGACGGACCGCCGGTCCGGATCCGTCAGTTCCACGCCCAGGCTGCCGAGGTGGTCCGCCTGGTCCCGGGGGCGGCCCCGGTCCGGCGTGTCCCCTTCCTGGGCCCCCTGGCGGAGCAGCACCAGCTTGACGAATGGCTCTCCGAGATCCTCCTCGGCCGCGTACAGCGCCTGTTCGACCTGGAGGAGATAGTCCTCCACCACGTGGGCCGGGGTCCCGGAGACGAAACTCACGTTTGCGTAGAGCCTGTCCGCTTCCGCAGTGGGAAAGAACTGGAATGCCACCCGCCCCGAGCTGAGCCAGCCCACGGTGATGACCAGCATCGCGATTGCCGTGGCCAGGGTGGTCCATGAATGGCCCACGGCAACCTTCACCGTGGGACGGAACAGCCGCTCCCGGAAAAACCGGAATCCGTTGTCCAGTCCGCGGCGGACCCGGCCTGTCCGGTCGGGGTTTGTCCGCCGGAAGGAATGGGTGAGGTGGCCCGGCAGGATCAGGAAGCACTCCACCAGGGAGGCGACGATGATGCAGACCACGACGATGGGGATGGCGCTCAGGATGGCGCCCATGATGCCGCCGATCAGGATCAGCGGGAGGAACGAGGCGATGGTGGTCAGGGAGGAGGCGAATACCGGGCCCAGCATCCTTCTGGCCGCCCTTTCCGACGCACTGTCGTGTTCGCCGCCCTGGTACTGGCTCATCGCTTCCTCACCCACCACGATGGCGTCGTCGACGATGATGCCGAGGGCCATGATCATGCCGAACAGGCTCACCATGTTGATGGACCCGCCGATTGCGTACAGGACCCCCAGGGCCGCCATGAACGACACCGGGATGCCCACGGCGATCCAGAACGCCACCCGCCCGCGGAGGAACAGGAACAGGACCAGGAGCACCAGGGCCAGGCCGCCGACGCCGTTTTTCACCAGCAGGTTGATCCGCTCCTGGAGCAGTTCCCACTGCTGGCTGTACGGCACCAGTTCCACGCCCGGCGGCAGCAGCGGCCGGGTGTCCTCCACCCAGGCGCCGAGAATCCGGGCCGCTTCCAGGCTGTCGCTGTTCTCGTTCCGGTTCAGGCTGAACTCCACCGCGGGCCTGCCGCGGAAACTGAGGGTCTCCTGGCTGTCCAGGGGCTTGCGCCGGATTTCGGCGATGTCCCCGAGCAGGACCAGGCGCCCCTCGTTGCTGGCGACGATGGGAATGGCCTCGAATTCCAGGCCGGACTGGCGCCGTTCACGGAACCGCAGCTGGCGGGAGGTTTCGCCGCGGCCGATGATGCCCACCGGAACGTCCCGGGACCAGGCGGAAATCCGGCGGGCGACATCGTCCAGCGACAGGCCGAGCTCGCGCAGCCGGCGGGAGGGAATCTCGATGGCGATCTGCTCCTTCGGCAGGCCGCGCACGAAGATCTTGGCGATGCCCCGGTCCAGCAGTTCCTGCTCCATGCGGTTCACCAGTGGGCGCAGCTGCTCCAGGTCAAGATCCCCGGTGATCAGGACCTTGCCCACGTTCTCGTAGCGCACCACCTTCTGGATCACGGGCTCGTCCGCCTCCAGGGGCAGGTTCTGCACCTGGTCGACACGCTGCTTGACCTGGTCCACGGACAGGCCCATGTCGGTGCCCTCCTCGAACTCCAGGGAGATCACGGACATGCCCTCGGAGGAAGTCGAGGTCATCTGCCGGACGAAGTCCACATCCCGGAGCTCCTGTTCCAGGGGCGTGGTGATCAGCTCTTCCACGTCCTCCGCGCTGGCGCCGCTCCATGCCACCCTGACGGTGGCGTAATCGACGTTGAAGCTGGGGAAGAACTGGGTGTTGAGTTCCCGGATGGACCACACTCCGGCCAGCAGCATCATCACCATGAGCAGGTTTGCCGCCACCGGGTGGTTTGCGAACAGGGTGATGAAACCCGTGCCCGGAGCCCTGCCGCCGGTTCCGGGTGCCGGATCAGTCATCCACGGCGCCCGTTTCCACCGCCAGGCCGTTGATGGCCTGCGGCAGCCTCGAGATCATCAGCAGGTCTCCCTCCCCGAAGGCGGAGCCATCCAGCAGCAGCTGTTGCCTGCCGTCGGCGTCTCTCCGGAGCCCCAGCCTGGTGACGGTCAGGGATTCCAGCCGGCCCTCGACGATCCGGTACACGCGGTCGTCGCCGTAGAGGGCATCCGGCGGGACCACCACCACCCCGTCCAGGGAAGGCAGCTTCAGCGCCAGCTCCACGGTGCTGCCGAGGGCGGGGAGCGTTCTGCGGCCGGCGTGGAAGAAGGCGTCCACGCCGCCCTTTCCCTGGGTCACGGCGGCGGCGAGGCGGTCCAGCATAAGCTCGGTCTCTACCCGGTCGTTCTCCAGGGTTGCCACGATCTCCCGGCCCCGGTTGATGGACTCCCTGAGCAGCGGCACGTAGCGCCGGGGCACCTGGGCTCGCACCTCGAGGCTGAGGTGGTCATACATCCGCACCAGGGGGGTGCCCGGCGTGACCCGGACACCCGGGGATACCAGGACTTCGATCACCCTGCCGCTGTAGGGTGCCCGGATACTGGTGCGGGCATAGTCGTGTTCCGCCCGGCTGAGGGCCGCCTCGGCGTTGTCCAGGCGGGCCTTCCAGAGCTTCCTGCGCGTGCTGTGATCGTCAATGCTGCGGCGTCTCTGGGTGATCGCGAGCAGCAGTTGCTGCTCCTGGCGCTGCATGTCCTCCAGGGCGGCTTCGGTGCCGGCGCTGGTACGGGCCAGGGCCCTGGCCCTGGCCACCGCCTTTTGCATCAGCGCCAGCATCTCCTGCTCCCGTTCCAGGGCCTCCTGGTCTGCCGCGTAGGTTCGTCGGTCGCTCTCGATCTGGGCCTGGATTTCCGCGACGCTGGCCTTGCGCTGGAGGATCTCCAGGGCCGCGTCGGCGTCATCCAGGCGGACCACGATATCGCCCGCGGGCACGGAGTTCCCCTCGCGCACGGTGACCTCCACCACGTCCGCGGCAATGCCGGCGCTGAGCACGCTGTTGTCGGGGGCCTCGATGCGGCCGAACAGCGTCAGTTCCGGCGCCAGGGACTGGCGCTGCACGGTCATCGCGGCGACCACGGGAGGCCGCAGACGCGACTGGATGGGATCCGGCTCCACCTTGGTGGCGTGGAAATGCCGGAAAAGACCCACCCCGGCTCCGATCACCAGTATAGGCAGCAGGAATTTGATCAGCCGCATGGGGAACGATCTGGCTTCATGGACAGGGACTTTCTATTATAAAGTCCCGAGGGCGCCTGCCCGGCACCTGAAGGAGAGATTTTCGACATTTGCAGTAATTTACACCAGAAGCCTTCCGCCGCTGCCCACTTCCAATCGGGTCCGGGCGGCCGCATCTTGGTGGGACCCTTACCCTAGTTCGCCATGCAGTCTGAAACCGTTGAGCGCTATCTCGAAAGCCACGCCGGTGCATCCCGCGTGCAGCTGGTGGGCCCCCTGGCGTCCCCGCAGACGGCGCTGGCCGAACCGGTCATCTTCATCGACGGGGGCACTGGCCTGCGCGTGGCGGGCGAGGGGGTCGCGGTGGGGGACGGCGATTCCTTCGATGGGCACCTGGACCATCGGCTGGACCCCGACAAGGAGTTCTCCGATCTCGCCTTCGCCCTCGGGTGCCTCGGCCAGCGGTTCCGCGAAATCGAACTCGTCGGGTTTCTCGGCGGCCGGCGGGACCATGAGCTTCTCGGTTTCGGCGAGGTGTTTCATTTCCTCGACCGCAGGGGCACCCCCGCCCGCGTCCGCTTCGATCGCGAGGTCGAGGCGTTCAGTGCCGGCCGCTGGCGGTTCGAAGCCCGCGGCACGTTCAGCCTGGCGCTGTTCGCGCCGTGCCGCGTGACCCTGGGGGGGGATTGCCGCTATCCCATCGCGCCGGACACCCGGGTGACTCCCATGAGTTCCCTCGGGCTCAGCAACGTGGGTCACGGCTACGTCGAACTCGAGGCCGACGGGCCGGTGTTCATCTTCCACAACGTGCCGGAGGCCACTTGAATTTTGGCAGCCACGATGAGACAACCCACCCCATGAGCGACCTGTTCGACTTCCGGCCGAAATCGAAGGACTACGCGGTGATGGGCAATCCCGTCTCCCACAGCAGGTCCCCGGCCATCCATGCACTGTTCGGCGCGCAGCTGGGGATCGACCTGCACTACTCCCGGATCCAGGTTGACCCCGGGGGGTTCGACCAGGCGGTGAGCCATTTCACCGCCCACGGCGGCGCCGGCCTCAACGTCACCGTCCCTTTCAAGGTGGAGGCGTGGGAACTCTGCCGGCGGTCCGGCAACCGGCTCTCGGACCGCGCCCGGGAGGCGGAGTCGGTCAATACCCTCTCGTTTCCCGGGGACGGCGCGGTGCAGGGGGACAATACCGACGGCATCGGAATCGTCCGGGACATTGAGGAGAATCTCGCCGTTCCGCTGGAGGGCAGGCGGATCCTGGTGGTGGGCGCCGGGGGCGCCGTGCGCGGGGTGCTCGGACCGGTGCTGGCGCGCGGCCCGGCGTCCGTCCATATCGTCAACCGGACCGCCTCCAGGGCCGTCGCCATGGCCGGCAGGTATGCGAGTCCGGGGGAGGGTGAAGTGACCGGGGGCGCGCTTGATTCCGCGGTCGGGCCCTATGACCTGGTCATCAACGGTACCGCGGCGAGCCTCGGGGAGGAACTGCCCGCCATCGGCCCGGGATGCGTCGGGCCCGGCACCGTCGCCTACGACATGATGTACGGTACGGAACCCACGCGGTTCATGAAGTGGGCCCTGGAGCAGGGCGCCGCCCGCGCCAGCGACGGCCTCGGCATGCTGGTGGAGCAGGCCGCGGAGTCGTTCTTCGTCTGGCACGGCGCCAGGCCAAGCACCGCGCCGGTCATCAGCCACCTGCGCAAGAATTGATGGCGGCCCGGCTGGACAACGCCCTGGTCATCGCGATTTCCTCGCGCGCCCTGTTCGACCTCGGGGACAGTCACCGGGTGTTCGAGCAGGAGGGAATCGATGCCTACTGCCGCTACCAGATCGCCCATGAGAACGACCCCCTGGAACCCGGGGTGGCCTATCCCATGGTGAAGAAGCTGCTCGCCCTCAACCGGGGCCGGGAGCAGCAGGTCGAGATCGTCCTCATCTCCCGCAACAGTGCGGACACCGGCCTCAGGATCTTCAATTCCATCGCCCACCACGGGCTGTCCATCAGCCGGGCCGCGTTCACCGGGGGGGAATCCCCATGGCGCTACGCCAGACCGTTCAGCGCGGCCCTTTTCCTGTCGGTGGACCCGGGGGATGTCCGCCGCGCCCTGGAATCCGGGATCGCGGCGGCCACCATCCTGCCGTCAAGGGTCGGGAACACCGGCAGCCGGCAGCTGAAGATCGCCTTCGACGGCGACGCCGTGCTGTTCTCGGACAATGCCGAGCAGGTGTACCAGGAACATGGGCTGGACACCTTCTCGGCGTCGGAAAAGGGCGCCGCCAACGAGCCCCTGCCCGGGGGTCCGTTCAAGCCGGTGCTGGCGGCGCTGCACCGTATCCAGGGCGCCTATCCCCCGGATGAGTCGCCCATCCGCACCGCCCTCGTCACCGCCAGGTCCGCGCCCGCCCACGAGCGTGTGATCCGCACCCTGCGGGCCTGGGACGTGCGCATCGACGAGAGCTACTTTCTCGGCGGCGTGGAAAAGGGCGAGTTCCTGCGCACGTTCGAGGCGGACATCTTCTTCGACGACCAGGACGGCCATTGCGATTCCGCGCGCCAGCACGTCCCCACGGGCCATGTCCCCCACGGCGTGTCCAACGGCTGAGCGGCGCCCGGGGGCCTACGGGATGATCCGTTCCCCCCGGTAGAGGTCCTCCGTGGATTCCCGTTCGCGCACCAGGTGGCACCGGTCCGCGTCCACCATCACTTCCGCCGGCCTCGGCCTGCCGTTGTAGTTCGATGCCATGACCGTGGCGTAGGCCCCGGCGGTGCGCACCGCCAGGAGGTCCCCGGTGCGCACGCGCAGGGGCCGGTCCTTGCCGAGGAAATCCGCGCTTTCGCAGACCGGGCCCACCACGTCGTAGACCTTCTCGGCGGGGTCCGGCCGCTCGTCCACGGTCACGATGTCCTGGTAGGCCTGGTACAGCGCCGGCCGGATCAGGTCGTTCATCCCGGCGTCGACGATGCAGAAGTTGGTGGAACGGGAGGCCTTGAGAAAATTCACCCGTGTCAGCAGGATGCCCGCGTTCCCGGCAATGGCCCGGCCCGGTTCGATGGTCACCGGCAGCGAAATGCCGCGCCCGGCCAGCTGCCGGGAGAGCACGGCCCAGTATTCCGCGGGGTCCGGCGGCGACTCCCGGTGGTAGCGCACGCCGAGGCCGCCGCCGATGTCGATGTGATCCACCCCGATACCCTCCCGGTCGAGCGCCCCGATGAAATCCAGCATCCGGTCCAGTGCGTCGGCGTAGGGGCCGAGATCGGTGAGCTGGGAGCCGATGTGGCAGGCCACGCCGGTGATCCGGATGTTGGGATCCGCCGCCGCCTGGCGGTAGACCGCCATGGCCGCCTCCGCCGGCAGGCCGAACTTGTTGTGGTGGAGCCCGGTGGAAATGTAGGGATGGGTCTTCGCGTCCACGTCCGGGTTGATGCGCACGGACACCGGGGCAACCACCCCCAGGCGCCCGGCGGCGGCGGACAGGTTCCCGAGTTCGCCGTCCGACTCGATGTTGAAGCACCGGACCCCGGCGCCGAGGGCGTATTCCAGCTCCCAGTCCAGCTTGCAGACCCCGGAGAACACCGTCTTCGCGGGATCGCCGCCCGCGGCGATCACCCGCTTGAGCTCGCCCCCGGAGACGATGTCGAAGCCGGACCCCAGGCGTGCGAGGAGGTTCAGGATGGCCAGGTTGCCGTTGGCCTTTACCGCGTAGCAGACCAGGTGGGGGTGGTCGCCGATGGCGTCGTCGAAGGCATGCCAGTGCCGCTCCAGCGTGGCCCGGGAGTACACGTAGCAGGGCGTGCCGTATTCCCGCGCCACCTCCCGGAGGGGGACGTCCTCGGCATGCAGGTGTCCGGATCGATACTGGAAGTGGTCCATGTACTTGAGGGTGCTGGGGCGTCTGCCGGAATCATTCGGTGGCGGTCGTGTCCTCTTCGTCGGCGTCTTCCGCCGCGGCGGCGTCCGCCGGGACTTCCTCCACGGGCAGGTAGAGGGGGCCCTTCTGCCCGCAGCCGGCCGCGAGCAGGGCCGCGGCCAGCAGGGCCGCCAAAGGGAGGTTGATTCGGTGCGCCATGGTCATCTCGGTGTCGCGTCGCCCGTGGGGGGTCGGCCCCGGAGCCGCGTTCAGGCTCCGCGCTCCTTAAGCCGCCGGGCGGCATTGTCCGCGGCGATTGTAACCTGCTCCGGAGCGGTGCCCCCAACATGGTTCCGGCTCGCCACGGACCCCTCGAGCGTCAGCACGTCGTAGACATCCGCCCCGATCGCGTCGCTGTGCTGCTGCATCACCGAAAGCGGAACCTGTTCGAGCTGCAGCCGGTCCCGCGCCGCATGGTCGACAATCCGGGCCACCACCCCGTGGGCGTCCCGGAACGGCACTCCCTTGCGCACAAGGTAGTCGGCCAGGTCGGTGGCGGTGGGGTGGCCCCGCGACGCGGCACGGTACATGGCTTCGCGGTGAAACGTCACCTGCGCGAACATGGCGGAGAAAACGCGCAGGCCCATCTCCACCGTGTCCATGGAATCGAACAGGGGCTCCTTGTCTTCCTGGTTGTCGCGGTTGTAGGCCAGCGGCTGGCCCTTCATCACCATCAGCAGCGCCACCAGGTTGCCGCTCACGCGGCCGCTCTTGCCCCGGATGAGTTCGGCCACGTCCGGGTTCTTCTTCTGCGGCATGATGCTCGAGCCGGTGCAGAATGCGTCGCCGAGTTCAACGAATCCGTAACCCTCCGCGGACCACAGCACCAGTTCCTCGGCGATCCGTGACAGGTGCACCATGATGAGCGCCGCCGCGGCGCCGAACTCGATCACGAAGTCACGATCCGACACCGCATCGAGGCTGTTGGTGCAAACGCCCCCGAAGCCGAGTTCATCGGCCGTCATCTGCCGGTCGATGGGATAGCCGGTGCCGGCCAGCGCGGCGGCGCCGAGAGGGGACACGTTCACCCGCTCCCGGCAGTCCAGGAGCCGCTGGTAGTCCCGGTCCAGCATCTCGTTCCAGGCCAGGATATGGTGCCCCAGGGTCACGGGCTGGGCACTTTGCATGTGGGTGTATCCCGGCATGATCGTCCCGGCCTCCTTCACGGCCAGTTCCACCAGGGTGTGCTGCAGTCCGGTCATCGCCGCGGCGATGCGGTCGATGCCTTCGCGCAGGTACAGCCGCATGTCCGTGGCCACCTGGTCATTGCGCGACCGGCCCGTGTGCAGCCGCTTGCCGGCATCGCCGATGCGCCGGGTGAGTTCCGCCTCGATGTTCATGTGCACGTCTTCCAGCGATTCGGACCATTGGAACGCGCCGCGCTCGATGTCCGATTCGATCTCCCGAAGACCGCGCTCGATGTCCCCGAAATCCTCCTCGGACAGCACCCCGGCGGCCTGGAGCATGCGGGCATGGGCAATGGATCCCCGGATGTCCTGGCGGTACAGCCGCCAGTCAAAGGAGACCGATTCGGAAAACGTTTCCATCAGGGCGTCCGTATCCTCGCTGAAACGCCCTGCCCAAGGTTTTTTCTGGCTCATTTGCGCTGTGTCCGGGTCCGGTTCTGGGATCAACCGTCTGCCTTCCGGCTAGGGACGGCGGACGGACGGGAAGGGCCGCCGATGACCGGCAGGAGGCAGGAGGATGGATCGACGGGGCCTGCTGTTCACGGGGGCTGCCATTATATCCGCAATGCTTCCTGCGGACAGTCCCGGCAAGGCGATGCGCTCAGGCGGCCCCGAACAGGGGCTGGACATCGTCGGACAGGGCCGCCAGTTCGCCCTCGTCCGCCCCGCACGGGGCGCCGGCCATGCGTTCCAGGGTGGCGCACTGGCCGATATCCGCCGCCCCCAGGCTGTCCGCCACTGCCCGCGCGGCCGCCGGATCGTTGCACACGAGCACCATGTCGCAGCCGGCGGCCAGGGCCAGGCGGGCACGCTCCACCGTCGATCCGGCGTCCGCGGCGCCCCGCATGGTCAGGTCATCGCTGAACACCGCCCCCCCAAAGCCGATCCGGTCCCGCAGGATCTCACGGATCCAGCGGTCGGAATAGGAGGGCAGCAGGGAATCCACCCCGGGAAACCGCACGTGCGCCGTCATGATGCCGCCGAGCAGCGGGGACAGCAGCCGGAAGGGAACCAGGTCCGACTGCCACAGGTCCTCGAGCGGGCGCGGGTCCACCGGGGTTTCCAAGTGGGAGTCCGCCCGCACGCCGCCGTGTCCCGGAAAATGCTTTCCCGTCGCCCGCATGCCCGCGCCCGCCATGCCCTGCACGTAGGACCGGGCCAGGTCTGTGACGACCGCGGCGTCCTGGTGGAACGCCCGGTCCCCGATCACGCGGCTGCCGAGATCGGCAAGGTCGAGGACGGGGGCGAAACTGAAATCCACGCCCGTCCGTCGCAGTTCCGCCGCCATCAGCCGCCCGGCGCCTTCGGCCAGCCGTCTCGCCCGGACGGGATCGTCCCGGTACGCCGTTCCCAGTGCGTACAGCGGCGGGAGGGGCCGGAAGCCGTCGCGGAAGCGCTGGACCCGGCCGCCTTCCTGGTCCACCGCCACCAGCAGCGGCGGTGTGCGCAGCGACCGGATTTCCCGGATCAGGTCGGAAACCTGGCCGGGAGACTCGTAGTTCCTGCTGAACAGGATCACTGCCCCGACGGCCGGGCGGCGCAGGAACGCGCATTCCTCCGCGTCCAGCGCCGTGCCGGCGACATCGGCCATCAGCGGGCCCAGGGGCAGCGGACAGGCGCGGCGGGCGCCACGGCTCAGGCCTCGATGACCACCGGCGTTCCCACCGGCACCCGGTCGAACAGCTCGATGATGTCCCGGTTGCGCATGCGGATGCACCCGTGGGACCCGGGATTGCCCATGGGCACGTCATCCGGCGCCCCGTGGATGTAGATGAAGCGGCGCATGGTGTCCACGTCGCCGAGACGGTTGAAACCGGGCTCGGTTCCGCTGAGCCAGAGAATCCGGGTCAGGATCCAGTCCCTGTCGGGGAAGTCCACACGCATTTCGGGCCGAAAGAGCTCCCCGGTGGGCCGCCGCGCCACGAACACGGCGTTCGGCCGGGCGCCCCCGCCGATGCGGGCGCGGACCACGTGCCGGCCCCGTGGCGTGCAGAGGCTGCCGTTGCGTTCCCCGGCGCCGTTGGCCGCCGTGGACACCGCATACCCGCGCCCGTGCCCGGAACCATCCGTGAAACGGAGCTGCTGCGTGGGGATGTCGATGTGGATGCCGGGTGCCGTCATGCCTCCCGGAGCAGGTAGTCGATGAGCCCGTCGCTGGCCGCCTCGATCAGGTCGATCGCACGGTCGAACCCGTGGTCGTCGCCGTAGTAGGGATCGGGCACCTCGTCGGGGCCGTCGATGCCGGCGAACTCCATGAAAAGCCGCACCTTGTGGGCCAGGCCCTGGCCGGCCATCCGGACCAGTTCCCGGTGATTCCCGTGGTCCATGGCGATGAGGTAGTCGAAGGTTACCATGTCGTCCGACCGCACCTGGCGCGCCCGGAGGGAGGAGATGTCGAAACCACGGTTCGCGGCCGCGAGCCGGGCGCGGTGGTCCGGCGGATGGCCGACGTGCCAGTCGCCGGTGCCCGCGGAATCCACGGTGAAGCGCCCGTCGAGACCCCGGTCCGACAGGCGCTGGCGGAACACCCCTTCGGCGGTGGGGGACCGGCAGATATTGCCGAGACAGACGAACAGGATGGCGGTTCTGGGCATGGAGCGGGATGCTAGCGCGGTCGCTGGAGACGGATGACCGACGGCTTGACATGCAGGTCCCGCAGGATGTCCGCCAGATGCTTGCGGCCCCGGACCTCGATCACGAAGGACATGCGCGAGGTATTGCCGGCCTGTCCCTCCACGTTGAGCTTGTTGATGTTGGATTCATGGAGGGCGATGGTATTGGTGATGTCCGACAGGACCCCGGGCTGGTTCCGGGTCTCCATCTTCACCAGGGCCTCGAAATTTCCCCGGGTGTCGTCCGCCCAGTTGAGGTGGAAGAACTGGTCCGGGTGTTTCATGATGCCCCGGGAATTGGGGCAGCGCAGCCGGTGAATCACCAGCCCCCGGTCCGCGGTGGTGGTGCCGATGATGCGGTCATCGGGGATCGGGTGGCAGCACTTGGCATAGGTCACCAGGAGCCCCTCGGTGCCCTCGATGGTGAGGTTGCCCGGGTTGGCGCTCGGACGGCGGCTGCGCTGGGTTTTTTCCCCGGGCTCCTTGGTCTCCGCGACGAGCTGCTTGGCCACGATGGGCGCCAGCCGCTTGCCGGCGCCGATATCCGTGAGGAGTTCCGGCCAGTCCTCGAGTCCCAGTGCATCGAGGAGGATGATCTTGTGCTGGCTCGGGATCCGCACCCGGCCGTATCCCTGGTCCCACAGCGCCTTGCGCAGCATTTTCTGGCCAAGTTTCAGGGACTGCTTCTTCTTCTGGCTGTTGAGGTAGTGGCGGATGGCGCTGCGCGCCTTGGAGGTGACCACGTAGTTGAGCCACCCGGGTTCCGGGCGGACGCGCCCGGAGGTGGTGATTTCCACGTGATTGCCGTTGCGCAGCCTTTCGTACAGCGGCACCTCCCGGTTGTTGATCTTGGCGCCGAGGCAGCGGTTGCCCACGTCGGAATGCACCGCGTAGGCGAAATCCAGGGCCGTGGAATTGCGTGGCAGCCGCTTGATGTCGCCCTTGGGCGTGAACACGTAGACCTCGTCCGGGTACAGGTCAGCCTTGAGATGCTCGATGAACTCGCCGGAATCGCCGGAGTCCTGCTGGGACTCGAGAAAGCTGGCCAGCCACTGCTGCGCCAGCTTCTGGGGCGCCGTGTCGTCCGCCGGATCCGTCTTGTAGCGCCAGTGGGACGCCACCCCGGCCTCTGCCATCTGGTGCATGGCCCTGCTGCGGATCTGCACCTCCACGATCTTGCCCTCGGAGTCGAACACGGACGTATGCAGGGACTGGTACCCGTTGGCCTTGGGAATCGCGATGTAGTCCTTGAAGGTGGCGGGTCTCGGCTTGTAGATGCTGTGGATGATGCCGAGGGCCAGATAGCACTGGTTGCGGTTGTCCGTGATCACCCGCAGGGCGTGGAGATCGTTGATGTCGCGCAAGTCGATGCGCCGGGTTTCCCGGTTCCGCGCCTTCCTGTAGATGCTGTAGATGCTCTTCTCCCGGCCGACGACTTCGGCTTCGATGCCGACCCGCGCCAGGGTTGCCCGGATCTTGCGGCCGACCTTTTCGGTGGTGCCCTTGCGCAAACGCTTGCTGGTACGGATGGACTTCTGTATCACGTCGTAGCGATTCGGATACAGGGACCTGAGGGCCAGGTCCTCGAGGTCGTCGGACAGTTCGCGCATGCCCATGCGGTTGGCGATGGGAGCGTAGATGTCCAGGGTCTGGCGGGCGATGCGGCGGCGCCTTTTCCCGGACAGCGCGCCCAGGGTGTGCATGTTGTGCAGCCGGTCGCAGAGCTTGATGATGATCACTCGGATGTCCTGGGCCATGGCCATGAACATCTTGCGGAACGATGCCGCCTCGGCGTTCTTCTTGGAGTCCACTTCCAGCTGGCTGACCTTGCTGACGCCGTCCACCAGGTGCGCCACGTCGGTTCCGAACCGCGCCGCCAGCTCCTCCAGGGTCACGTTCGTGTCCTCCACCACGTCGTGCAGGATCGCGGCGATGATGGTGCGGCTGTCCATGCGCATCCCGCCGAGAATCTCCGCCACGGCGACGGGATGGGAGATATACGCCTCCCCGGTCTGCCGCTTCTGGCCCTTGTGGGCGCCGGCGCCGAATTCGAAGGCTTCCTCGACCTTGGACAGGGCCTCGGCGTCCATGTACTCGCCGAGCTTTTTCAGCAGGTTCTTGACCAGGGGGCGGTCGTCTTTGTCCCCCCGGGTTCTGAAAATCCTGGCTTCGGACAGGGGCATCAGGTCAGAAAGCGCACTGCCTGGCGGCACCCGGACGGCCAGGCGGTGGAGACGTCAGTTGATATCGTCGCTCTCCGCGGAAGATGCCCCGGTGAGCCCGCCGAGCATGGAGGCCAGTTCGGCATCCAGGGCGGAGGTGGCGCTTTCCGGGTCGTCTCCCAGCCCGGAATCGTCGGTACTGAAGCTGAGTTCCGGCAGCGAGGTATCCTCGTCCAGGATTTCGGGTCCGATATGCCCCTCGGCGATTTCCCTGAGTGCGATCACGGTGGGTTTGTCATTTTCCACCGGCACATGGGGCTCCGCGCCGAGAATGAGCTGACGGGCCCGCTTGGTGGCGATCAGCACCAGTTGAAACCGGTTGTCGACGTGCTCCAGGCAGTCGGTGACGGTAATTCGTGCCATGACGGATTGTCCTCTTGAAAATATGGTTGAAATAGTATCAAAAATCCGGACCCCGGGGGGCGGTCCGGTCACCCCGGAAGCAAGGTGTCCTAGGTGTCCCGCCCCGGGTGTCCGAGGCCTTCCAGCATGTCGTTCAGGTCGCCGAGCGCACGCTCGAAATCATCGTTGACGATCACCCTGTCGTACTCGTGGGAGTGGCTCATTTCGCTGTCCGCCTCGCGCATGCGCTTTTCGATGACGGCATCGCTGTCCTGTCCCCGGTCGCGGAGCCTTTGTTCGAGAATGTCCCGGGAAGGGGGCATGATGAACACGGAGCGGGCGCCGGGATATTTCTGGCGCACCTTCCGCGCGCCCTGCCAGTCAATCTCGAGGAGGGCGTGCTTGCCGGCGTCCGCCAGGGACCGGATGGTCGCCAGCGAAGTGCCGTAGAAATTGCCGAACACCTCCGCATACTCCACGAACAGGCCGTCCCGGACCATCTGCCCGAACCGGTCGTGGTCCACGAAGTGGTAGTCCCTGCCGTCGGTTTCGCCTGGCCGCCGGGGGCGAGTCGTGTGGGAAACGGTGAGTCCCGCGTCGCCGCGGGCCTTCACCAGCGCCTGGGACAGGCTGGTCTTGCCGGCCCCGGAAGGCGCGGAAAGGATCAGGATGCCGGGACTGTGCATGACTCCAGGTCGGTGAATCGGGATTACGGGATCGGCGCGGGGACCCCCGGTCGGCGGTCTGCGGAACCGATCGGCCGGCGGGGCGCGTATTCTATGCGAAACCGGCTCACCCTGCACGCCGGCAAGGCAGGGTCAACTCGCCGGGCATCCGGCTGTCGCCGGTGACTACTCCAGGTTCTGCACCTGTTCCCGCATCTGGTCGATCAGCACCTTGAGTTCCACGGAGGCGTCGGTGACCCTGAGATCGCTCGACTTGGACCCCAGCGTATTGGCTTCCCGGTTGAGTTCCTGCATGAGGAAGTCCAGCCGCCGGCCTGCCGGTTCTTTCCGGCCCAGCGCCCGGTCGATCTCGGCGAGGTGGGTGTCCAGCCGGTCCAGTTCCTCGCTGACGTCCGCCCGGGTCAGCAGCAGCGCCTGTTCCTGGGCGATCCGGGACGGTTCCACCTCCTCCCCCAGTTCCTTGAGCCGGCGCCCCCAGCGGGTCTTCAGGCTCTCCTCGATCTCCGGCAGCGCCGCCCGGAGCTGCGCAATGATGGTCCCGGCACCCGCCGCCCTTTCCCGGATCAGCGCTGCCAGCCGGGCGCCCTCGCGCAGCCGGGCGTCGCGCAGGTCCACCAGGGTTTCGCCGAGCAGCTCCTGGGCCGACTCGGCCAGGGACCCGTAGTCCGGCGCCGCCTGCTCCAGCACCCCGGGCCAGCGCAGCAGTTCCACCGGGTCCGGGCTGCCCGAACCCGGAACGATCCCGGCGACGGTTTCCAGGGCCCGGGACAGGGCCTCGGTGGCCGGGACATTGACCCGGATCTCGCGGTCCGCGCCCGGCGCCGGCTCGAATCCCAGGATGGCGTCGATGCGGCCCCGCCCCAGCGCGGCCTGGATCCGGTCGCGGCAGCCGGGCTCCGCGGCGCGCAGCGTGTCCGGAAGCTTCAGGTGGATGTCGAGATAGCGGTGATTGACACTGCGCACTTCCCAGACGAGCCTGCCGGCGGGTAGATCCCTTTGCAGGCGGCTGAAGGCGGTCATGCTTGCGGTCATGGGCATACGGGTCCGTGATGTCGGACGGGTGGTGGAAGCGGGAATATAGCAAAACGTTCCCGCCGGGTCGGCACCGGGTCCGCTGCCGGTGGATTCAGGTGCCCCGCCAGTCTCCGGGGCGCCTGGTCCGGCTGCGCCGGATCCGGTCCCGGACCCCGCGCAGGATCCAGCCGAACCAGAAACCCGCCAGCATGGCCACCAGCAGGCCGATCACGATTTCCGCCAGAAGATATCCCATGGTTTCAATCTTCCTCAGTCACGGTCAGCCAGTCAACCAGCGCCTTGCCGGGCAGCATGGACTGAAGGGCGCGGATCAGGGCCTCATGGTCGGCCCCTGAAGACACATGTCCGGAGACCAGCGCACGCTCGCCGGAAACCGTCAGGCCGAACGGGGAATCCGGCAGTACCGGCAGCAGGGCCGGCCAGCGTTCCAGCCAGGGACTGTAGGATATGCCCGGCTCCAGCGTGATGAAATCCTCGACGGCAGCGACATTGAGGCCCTTGCGCAGCGTATCCAGCAGCAGCGCCCTGCTGGCCGGGTTGGGCAGCCGCCCGTTCAGCACCGCCCGGTGGCGGTCCCGGAACAGGGACACCTCCGCCGGCCGCCCGGCCGGATCGACCTCCAGCCGTGACACCACCACGTCCCCCAGCCCGGCGGCCTCCAGTGCGGCGAGGGTCCTGCCAAGGGCGCTGCCGTGATCAACCCGTCCCCACAACCAGAGTCCCCGGCCGCCGGAAACCATCCTGAGGTCGTGCACCTCCCCCAGCAGGGGAATGACCCCGGCGATCCGCCCGAACCACGGGGGGGTCCGCAGTTCCGGATCCAGGTTCACCACCGCCGCGGCATGGTCTCCGAACGCCTCCAGGCCCTCCATGGCGTGTTCGAGCGCCTGGGCCGCATCCCCGTCGTCCAGGCTCACGGCAAGCGACGTGCCGTTCCAGCCGGAAACGAGCGACAGGGTCGCCTGGCCCGGCGCCGGTGCGGGCCGCAGGCGGAATGACATGATCACTGACGGGTCCAGTCCGGCCGGGGCCCGGTAGCGCACGTCCTCCAGGCGGGCGGCGGTGTCGCCGACGCCGTCCACCAGGATCCGGTCCCTCCAGGCGTACAGGGTGAAGGTTTCCAGGGCCGACAGGGAGCGCAGCATGGGCGCCAGCCGGTCCAGCCAGAGGGGGTGGCCGAGACGGTCGTCGATGCGGATCCTGTCCTGGATCGCGGTTTCCGGGAACACCTGCCGGACGCCGGCGACGACCCGGTCCAGGTCATTGCCGGCCAGGCCGCCTTCCAGGCCAACCCTGCCGTCACGCCAGCTGAGGATGAACCGGGGGGCCGGCCTGGGTACGACTTCCAGCTGGTTGGACACCGTCCGGACCCCCGGGATGGCGCCCAGCCGCCCGATGTCCCGGTCGAGTCCCGCACCCGGTTCCACCGCGCCGCGCAGGGCAAGATCGCGTCCGTCCACGAACACCAGGGGCTGGAGCCAGGAATGGTGGGAGAGGCGTTCACGGGCCTCGGCCAGCAGTTCGGCCGGAATCCTCTGGATGTACCAGGAGGTGAGGCAAACGAGCACGGTGGCCAGCACGAAGGTGCCCCAGTAGATCATGCGCAGCATGGCCTGCCGCGGTTGCAGCTCGGGGAATCCGGCGGTGATGCCCCGGGGTCCGGGCGGACCGGGCATCACGTTACCCCGGTGAGCTGGTACGGGGAGTGGGCCTCGGCCGCGGCCATGTATCCCCGGACCCCGCGCTGCTCCCGGTCTACAAAGTTGGCGATGGCGGGGCGGAACGGATCCTGGGCGATCCAGTGCAGCGAGCGGGTTTCCGTCGGCATGAAGCCCCGGGCCAGCTTGTGCTCCCCCTGGGCGCCCGGATCGAATCGCAGCAGGCCCCGCTCGATGCAGACATCGATCCCCTGGTAATAGCAGGCCTCGAAATGCAGGCAGTCGACGTAGCGGTCGGTACCCCAGTGGCGGCCATACAGCGTGTGGTCGTCGCAGAACATCAGGGCGCCGGCCACGGTGTGTCCATCCTGCTCGGCCAGCACCAGCACCACCTGGTCCTGCATCCGGGCGGCCACGTCGAGAAAGAATGCCAGGTTGAACGCGGGGGCGCCGTACTTGCGGTCATAGATCCCGTGGTAGAGCCGGGTGAAGTCCCGCCAGTCCCCCTCGCCGGCGGAATGGCCGTCCAGCCGGCGCAGGCGCACGCCGGCATCCGACACCCGGCGCCGTTCCTGGCGGATGTTCTTGCGCTTCTTGGGTTTCAGGGTGGCGAGAAATTCGTCGAAGGAACGGTAGCCCTGGTTGTGCCAGTGGAACTGGCAGTCGATCCTCAGCAGTGTCTCCGGGGTCGACAGCAGGCCGAAATCCCGCTCGCCCAGGAACAGCGAATGGATGCCGCTGAAATCCCCCCGCCGCATCACCTGGCGGGCCCCGTCAAGGAGCCTGGTGCAGATGGCCGCGGTCTGTTCCTCCGGCAGGAGCAGACGCTGGCCGGTGGCCGGCGTGAACGGAACCGCGTTGACCAGCTTCGGGTAGTATTTCAGTCCCGCGCGGTGATACGCGTCCGCCCAGGCGTGGTCGAAGACGAACTCCCCCCAGGAATTGTGCTTTTCATACAGCGGCATCGCGCCGACCAGGCGGTCCCCGTCGCCGTAGACGGCGATGTGGCGCGGGATCCAGCCGGCGTGCGCGCCGACACAGCCGTGGGATTCCATGGCGAGGAGAAATTCGTGACGCATGAACGGATATCCGTCCAGAACCAGCGCGTTCCACTGGTCTTCGGGGATGTCCGCAATCCTGGAGTGAAGCCTGATTCTCACAGGGGGATTTTACTGCGATTCGCAAGGCAGTCCGGCAAACCCGGCAAACACGGGCAATGTAATGTCTGCAGACGGTTACTGCCCTGCTGACCGGGAACGGCAGCCGGCTTCCGCCTGCCAGCAACGCCGGCTCAGCCTGTGCAGGGCCGGGCCATGCCGGGACCGGGTCACTCGAAGGCGTGCCCGAGCCGGCGTAGGCGGCTTGTCATGCCGCCGACCACCGAGTCGGCGAGTTCAGCTGGAAATCGCGGGGGAAGGGAATTGAGCACTGCCTGAATGGCCGGCTCCGTCCTGTCCAGCAGCTCGCCGCATATTTCACTGACCGTCCCGGCGGGCATGCCAGCCTTCAACGCTGTCTGGGTGAAGTGTCTAGGGAAGATCGTGTCGATGGCATAATGGCGGTTGTCCCCGACGGCGAGCGCGAGCCTGAACCTGTTTTTCCGCAACCGGCTTTTGTCCACCGCAGGCTGCAGGGACATGACATCATAGAGCGGCGTCATCCTGAAACGGCCACCCGGCCGCAGAAAGATGCTGAAATTCTTGGCATGCCCGTCGGTTGCGCCGAGCAGCCAGAAAACGATCTGGGCCTTCAGGAACATGCGCCGGTCATTCATCGGCTCATCGCTTCCCTGGAGCAGATCAAGGATTGCGGTCATGCCGGGACCGCCATCCGTTTCGTACTTGATGGAAGGGGGTACGGAATGCGCCTGGCAGCAATCTTCCTGGGGCAGCCGCAGAAGACGCCCGTCCCCGGCCCACTGGCGGTCGAAGCGCTCCACCGCCAGGACGCACTCACCGTCGAATTCGATGAGCCGGGCGGTAGCGCTTGGCAGGCCAAGCGCACCGGTGAGCCTGAGGCACAAGTATTCGTTCTCCACGCTCTCACCCAGATCGATGCCATCCGGCAGCATGCCGATTCGGGGTTTCAGGATGTGCGTTGTGGGAGTCGTTCCGTGCGGGATGTGCCATATGTCCTGCCAAAGGAGAAGGGCCGTCTTCTCCTGCGCCCCGGCGAGGGAGATACGGAAACCGGCATCGTCATCCAATCCCAGTGGCGCCTTGGCCAGATTCCGGATCATCGCCCTGATCTCGCCGTCGTCCATGGCCCGTCCCGTGATGGTTCCTGTCGGGCCGGGGTCCTGCCCTTCCGGCAGGATCTGCAGGGCGCCCGCGCAGTCGCGGCCGAGCCCGGCGAGCAGGCTGTATGCATCGTGGCCCGTGGCCCCGATGCGCTCGGCGATGCGCCGGCGCACCGGTTCGGGGTCGGGCAGCAGGTTGTCAAGGACGGCAATCACCGGAGCGCCGGCATAGCGGTCCTCCCGGAGCGGCAGGGAAATCGAAATGGGCAGGGCGTGCTCCCAGTCGAGCCAGCCCGGGTCATACCGGAAGCTGACCGCGCCGCTGGCCTGTCTGGACAGCCGGCCCGCCAAACGGGCATTCAGGAACACGTTCAGGGGTGCACGGGCCCCTTGGCGAGCCATCAGAACAGCTCCTCCATTTCCTTGCTGTCCGAAGAGCGTTCCCGGACCACCAACTCAAGGTCCAGTGCTGCCAGGACATGGGTCAGCGTTCGTAGCCTGGTACCCGGTTCACCGTTTTCCAGGGCCGAAATCGTTGCCTGGCGCAGATTGGTCATGATGCCGATATCGCCTTGCCGCAGTCCCATATTGCGCCGTCGTCGGCGTAATGCGGCGCCTAACTGCTTTGGGGTGCGAGCAATCTGTTTCATCGGACACTGTCTCCAAAAACTTTATACGGGATGACGTATATTTCATAATATACGTAATGGAGTATATTTGTCAATATACGGCTTGGAGTATACGATGCTTCAGCACTGCGAGGGATCGCTTCGGAGGGTCGGCAGGGGGGTACTTGCGTCGGTCCGGATGGCTCACCACCCATTTCGCTGATGTTGGCTTGAATGGTATCGATTAAATTCCGGTACTCGGATAATCTAGCGAGTCGTCAGGTCAGGCCCCGTCCATCATGGAGTCACTGAACAACCGAATGCCGGCGGCACTGGCGGTGGTTCTCATCGCCTGGCTGCTGTCGGGCTGCGCCACCAACCCGGTCACCGGGGGACTCGATTTCGTCCTGATGAGCGAGGAGCAGGAAATCGTCCTCGGAGATCAGGTCCACAAGGATGTACTGAAACGGTACGATGTGTACCGGGATGCGGAACTCGGGGACCTGGTGCGCCGGATCGGCGGCGAGCTCGCAGCCCACAGCCATCGGAGCGAGCTCGATTACACCTTCACCGTGCTCGATTCCCCGGAGGTCAACGCCTTCGCCACGCCCGGCGGGTACGTGTACATCACCCGCGGCATCATCGCCTACATGAACAACGAGGAACAGCTGGCCGGTGTGCTTGGCCATGAGATCGGCCACGTGACCGCACGCCACAGTGTCCGCCAGCACAGTGCCCAGGCCATCGGGAGCGCCGCCGCCGGCCTGCTTGGCGCGGCGGTGGCGACGACCACGGGCGACAGGGATGCGGGAGAGATGGTGGATCTGGGACTGGGCCAGTTTGGCCGTGCGCTGGTCAGCGGCTATGGCCGCGCCCACGAACTGGAGGCGGACCGGCTCGGTGCACAGTATCTCGCCGAGGTGGGTTATGACCCCGAAAAGATGCTGGGAGTCGTGGGCATCCTGAAGGACCAGGAGGCCTTTGAACTGCGCCGGGCCCGGGAGGAGGGGCGGCCGCCCAGGGTGTACCATGGGTTGTTCGCCACCCATCCCCGCAACGACGAGCGCCTCAAGGAAGTGATCCGCGCGGCGGACCGCTACCGTGTCGACAACCCCCGGGTCACGGACCCGGATGCTTTCCTCAGGATGCTGGACGGACTGGATTTTGGTGACAGCGCACGCCAGGGCATCCTGCGCGGCAACGCGTTCTACCACGGACCCCTGGACCTGTTCATCCGCTTTCCGGTCGGCTGGCAGGTGACCAACAGCCGCGAGCGCCTGCTCGCCATCGGTCCCGGCCAGGACCAGGCGATGGTCCTGCAACTCGTACCCCGGGGGGAAGCCGCAACCCCGGAAGGATTCCTGCGTCGGAACTTCCGCAACCTGCGCCAGGGCCGCCCCATCGGCAGCCACGGCTACACCGCCATCGCCGACAGCCAGGACCGGTCGGGCGTCGTCACCATGCGGGTGGCCGCGGCCCTGCACGGGGACCGGGTGCTGATACTGAGTGGGCTCGGCAAGAACGCCCTGCCGGACCGGCAGGTCCTGGAAACCGCGGGTTCCATCCGGCGGCTGGAATCCGCTGAGCGCGGCATTGCCGCCGGACACCGGATCCGCCTGGTGCGGGCGAAGTCCGGGGACACCTTCGCCGGCCTGGCGCGCAGGTCCCCGCTGGGGGAATTCGCCGAGGAACAGCTGAGGCTGCTGAACGGCATGTTTCCGGAGGGCGAGCCGGCCCCCGGACAACTGCTCAAGATCATCAGATAATAACGCCGCCGATTACCCATTGACCTGATCACCCGACATCCATGAAACCAATTGCCGAGGCATTCGAACCGGGGGGGATGCCCCCCGATCTCTGGTCCGTCTTCTCCACCCTTTGGGAGCGCTTCACGGTGGCCGCCGGGGAGGACCTGGCCGCAAGGACCGCGGCCCGGGCGGAGCTGCCGCAGGTCTGGGGCGCCAGCGACTTCGTCGCCAACTGGTGCATCCAGAACCCGGAAAACTGCTGCGAACTGATCGCTTCCGGCGACCTGGCGGCCGGGTACGGTGACGGGGAGATGCGCCGGCGCCTGGACATTGCTCTCGGGGAGGCCGACACCGAGCAGGCCCTGGACGCGGCCCTGCGCCGTTTCCGGCAGCGGGAGATGGTGCGGATCGCGTGGCGGGACCTGTCCGGCGCGGGCACCCTGGAGGACACCATGGGGGATGTCTCGGACCTGGCGGACGCCTGTATCGATGCCGCCCTTGCGCGGCACCACGAATGGCTTGAGCGTCGCTTCGGCAGTCCGCGCGACGAGAGCGGAGAACCGTTGCGCCTGGTGGTGCTGGGTCTTGGCAAGCTCGGTGGACGGGAACTCAATTTCTCGTCCGACATCGATCTCATCTACGCGTTCGAGAGCAACGGGGAGACCGACGGGGAGCGCTCCACCAGCAACCAGGAATTCTTCATCCGGCTGGGGCGCAAGCTCATGGGATCCCTGGGGCGGGTCGATGCGGGCGGTTTCGTCTTCCGGACGGATCTCAGGCTGCGTCCCAACGGTGACAGCGGTCCCCTGGTCCTGTCGTTTCCGGCCATGGAGCACTATTACCAGACGCACGGGCGGGACTGGGAGCGTTACGCCCTGATCAAGGCGCGGGTGGTTGCGGGAGACCTGGAAAAGGGCCGGTCGCTGCTGGAAATGCTGCGGCCTTTCGTCTACCGCAAGTATCTCGACTTCTCCGCCTTCGATGCCATCCGCGAGATGCGGGTCCTGATCGACCGCCAACTGCAGAGTGGCGGCAACATCGAGAACATCAAGCTCGGCCGCGGCGGCATCCGGGAAATCGAATTCCTGGTCCAGAAATACCAGCTGATCTGGGGCGGGCGGGAATTGAGGCTCCAGACCCAGTCGCTCTACACGGCCATGGAAGCCCTGGTGGAACTGGGGGAGATGGACGACGCCGCGAAGGGCCGCCTGAAGCGGGCCTACCGGTTTCTCCGCAACCTCGAGCACCGGCTGCAGATGATGGCGGACCGCCAGACCCAGAAGCTGCCGGACCAGCCGCTGGAGCAGGCCCGCATCGCCCATGGGATGGGGTTCGCCGGCTGGACGGAGCTGCTGGCGGCGCTGAATGCGGAACGGGACGTGGTGCATGAATTCTTCGGCGAGGCGCTGGAATCGCCGGAAGGGCCGGAGGAGGATTCCCTGATGCCCCGCCTGGTTGCCCTGTGGCAGGGCCAGCTCGATGCCGGGGCCGCCCTTGAGGTGCTGGACGCCGCCGGATTCACGGACCATGCCGATGTGCCGGACCTGCTGGAACGGTTCCGGGACGGCAGCCTTTACCGGGCATTCTCCACCGTGGAACGGGACCGGCTGGACCGGCTGATGCCCATCGCGCTCAGGGAGGCGGGGCGTCACCCGGACCCGGCGCGGGCGGTGAGCGGCTTCATGACGGCCATCGGGACCATCGGCCGGCGCTCGGTGTATCTCAGCCTGCTGATCGAAAACCCCCTGGCACTGCAGCAGCTGCTGAACCTTTGCGCCGCCAGCTCCTGGATTTCCCGGCATATCGGGCAGTATCCCGTGGTCCTGGACGAACTGCTGCAGCCGATCGAGAAGACGGTGGACTTCGACCGCGTGCACATGCAGGCGGACCTGGACCGGCGCCTGCATGTGGAGGCCGGGGACGAGGAGGCCGAGATGAACGCGCTCAGGGAGTTCCACCACTGCCAGGTGCTCCGCGTGGCGGCGGCGGACGTGTCCGGGGAACTGGACGAGGCGGACGTGGGGCATGCCCTGACGCTGCTGGCGGAGATGCTGCTGGAGCAGGTCCTGGGTGAGGCGCGGGCCAGGGTGGAAAGGCAGCACGGGCCCGCCCCGGGAAAGGTCGCGATCATCGCCTACGGCAAGTTCGCCGCGGGCGAGATGGGGTATCACTCGGATCTCGACATCGTGGTCTTTTTCCGGCCGGACGAGAACGCCTCCCGTTCCGCGGCGGAATACTACTACAGCCATGTCGGGCGGCGCCTGATCCACCTGCTCAGCACCCGGACCTATGCGGGCGCGCTGTACAAGCTCGACATGCGCCTGCGGCCAAGCGGCCGCAGCGGGCCCCTGGTGACCTCGATGAAGGCCTTCCGCGACTACCAGCGCCGCGATGCCTGGACCTGGGAGCACCAGGCACTGGTCCGGGCGCGCGTGGTGGCGGGGGATTCCGACCTGATCGAGGACTTCGAGGCGGTTCGGCGCGAGGTGCTGGGCATGCAGCGCGACGAGGCGGCCCTCAAAACCGAAATCACCGACATGCGCCAGCGCATGGTGAAGGACAACTGCCGCAGCGACGCCGAGAACTACGATATCAAGCTCGACTATGGCGGCATCGTGGACATCGAGTTCCTGCTGCAGTACCTCGTCCTGCTGCACGGGGCGGAGCATCCGGTCCTGCTCGGGCCGCGCAACACGCTGGCGCTGATCTGGGCACTGGCGGCGGAGGGGATCCTGGATGCCGACCAGGCGGAGCGCCTGGGGGAGATCTACTGGCTCTACCTGCGGCGGCACCGGGACCTGAAGCTCGTGGACCTCGATCTCACGGACCGGCCGGCCCTGGTGCCCCGGGGGGAACTCGAGGCCGAGCGGGCGTTCGTCACTGCGCTCTGGCGGGACACTTTCGGTTGACAACCCGGGACGCTGAATCCATAGTCACCGCTTTGCATACCGGCCCGGACGGCCACGGCCGTCCGGGGGTCCCGGCAACTGAATTTCGGAGTATTCTGCATGTCTTTCAGTGATCGCGATGGCGTGATTTGGATGGATGGCGGCCTGGTGCCGTGGCGGGAAGCCAAGGTGCATGTGCTGACCCATACACTGCATTACGGCATGGGGGTGTTTGAAGGCGTCCGCGCCTACAAGGCCGGGAAGGGAACCGCCATCTTCCGCCTCAGGGAGCACACCCGCCGGCTGTTCCAGTCGGCCCATATCCTGGGCATGAAGATTCCGTGGAGCGAGGAGGAGGTGAACCGGGCCCAGGTCGAGGTGCTGCGGGAAAACGGCCTCGAGACCGGCTACCTGAGACCCATGGCCTTCCTCGGCTCCGAGGGAATGGGCCTGAGGGCGGACAATCTCTCGGTCCACCTGTCCATCGCGGCCTGGGAATGGGGCGCCTATCTGGGGGAGGAGAACCTGGAAAAGGGACTGCGTGTCCGGGTCTCGTCGTTCTCCCGCCACCATGTCAACGTCACCATGTGCCGCGCCAAGGCCAACGGCCACTACGTCAACTCCATGCTGGCGCTGCAGGAGGCCCTCGTTACCGGGTATGATGAGGCGCTGTTGCTGGATACCAACGGTTTCGTCATGGAAGGGAGCGGGGAGAACCTGTTCATCGTCCGGGACGGGGTGATCTATACCCCGGACCTCACTTCCGCGCTGGACGGCGTCACCCGCAGGACCGTCAACCGGATCATCGCCGACGAGGGATTCAGGCTGGTGGAAAAGCGCATTACCCGGGACGAGGTCTACATCGCCGACGAGGCGTTCTTTACCGGCACCGCCGCGGAAGTGACGCCGATCCGGGAGGTGGATGAGCGGCAGATCGGCGAAGGCCGCCGCGGCCCGGTCACCGAACGCATCCAGAGCCGGTTTTTTGACGCGGTCCACGGCCGTGTCCCGGAATACGAGGAATGGCTGACCTATGTCTGAATCGACCACCCCTGCCAGCGAAAACGACGGCGACCTGCCCAACGCGGCCCGGCGCGTCGAAGTGACGGCGGACGACCTGCCGCTTCACTGCCCCATGCCCGGCAAGCGGCTGTGGGACTCCCATCCCCGGGTGTTCCTCCCCATCGCCGACAGCGGCGAAGAGACCTGCCCCTACTGCGGTACGGTTTACGTGCTCAAGGGACCCGCCGGGGACGGCCACTGACGCCGCCGGACGTCCCGCGCGCGGGCTTCCGGATCACCGCGGGCCGCGTTCGGGAAATCGCGGCCCCGGAACTTGTGCGGTGCACCGGATGATAACTCCTTGAATTTGCTGAAATGCAAAAAAAAATTTGATCGATCCAATATATTGTGGTTACTATCCTGCCAAATCCACTAGATATAGTTCTCAAAGTTCTGTAGAATTTTCTTTGTTGAAATCAGTGGATTGCGAAAAATAGGTAAGAAACCGTCTTAGATCTGGTCGCGATTCCCGGTTTTTCGGGGCCGCCACCAACAGGGAAGTCCAGGAATTTCAGATCACTTGACCACCATAACCTTAGAGGATGTCAGCGAGAGTATGAGATGACCGGTGTCGCCAAAGACAAGGCCGAAAAGAGGCATCGCCAGAAACATCCGTCACCCGACGCCAGCCTGGAAAACCTGCCGCTGCAGCCGGCTTCGCTGGATATCTGGGACAAGAAGTACCGGCTGAAGACCATGGACGGGGAACCGGTGGACGCCAGCATCCTTGCCACCTATGAGCGGGTGGCCGGGTCGCTGGCGGAATGCGAGGAAACCGAGGCGCTCAGGACCGAATGGTACGGGCGGTTTCTCTGGGCGCTGCAGAACGGAGCCATTCCGGCCGGCCGGATCACGTCCAATGCCGGGGCCCTGGAGCACAAGCCCGCGACCAGCACCATCAACTGCACCGTCTCCGACTCCGTCCCGGATTCCATGGACGGGGTGCTCCGTTCCGTGCACGAGGCCGGCCTCACCCTGAAGGCCGGCTGCGGCATCGGCTACGAATTCTCCACCCTGCGCCCCAAGGGCGCATTCGTCAACGGCGCCGGCGCCTACACCTCCGGCCCGCTGTCGTTCATGGACATCTTCGATTCGATGTGCTTCACGGTGTCCTCCGCGGGGGGGCGCCGCGGAGCCCAGATGGGCACCTTCGATATCTGCCACCCGGACATCCAGGAATTCATCCGGGCAAAGCGCCAGGACGGCCGCCTGCGGCAGTTCAACCTCTCCTGTCTCATCACCGACGAGTTCATGCAGGCCGTCGAGGACGAGGCGGACTGGCCGCTGTCCTTTCCGGCGACGCGGCATGAGTACGAGGGCAAAAAGCACGAGATCGTGTGGCGCAACTGGGCCACCACGGACGGGTACGTCACCAACGATGCCGGCGAAGTAGCCTGCCGGGTCTATCGCACCATCCCCGCGCGCAAGCTCTGGAACCAGATCATGAGTTCCACCTACGATTACGCCGAACCCGGTTTCATCCTGGTCGACCGTATCAACGAGATGAACAACAACTGGTTCTGCGAGAACATCCGGGCCACCAATCCCTGCGGCGAGCAGCCCCTGCCGCCCTATGGCGCCTGCCTGCTCGGTTCGGTGAACCTGACCGGGTTCGTGGAGAATCCGTTTACCGACGAGGCGCGCTTCGACTGGGAAAAGTACCGCGAGGTGGTGTCGGTGTTCTGCCGCATGCTGGACAACGTGGTGGAAATCAACGGCCTGCCGCTGGGCAGGCAGCGCGAGGAGATCCTGTCCAAGCGCCGCCACGGCATGGGCTTTCTCGGCCTCGGGTCCACCCTGACCATGCTGCGGATGGTGTACGGCAGCGAGGAGTCCCTCGAGTTCACCGGGGAAGTGGCGCGGCAGATGGCGGAAGTGGGTTGGGAGACGGGCATCTCGCTCGCCGAGGAAAAGGGCTGCGCCCCCGTTCTCCTCGAGGAATACGAGGTCACCACGGAGATGCTGGCCCGCCGCCCGGAGATGGCCGGGGACGGGTACAGCGCGGGCGACCGGGTCCGAGGTTCGGTGCTGATGGGACGCTACAGCCGGTACATGCAGCAGTTCCCCGAGGCGCTGCGGGACAGGATCGCCGAGAAGGGCTGCCGCTACACCCATCACACGTCCATCGCGCCCACCGGAACCATCAGCCTGTCGCTGGGCAACAACGCCAGCAACGGCATCGAACCCTCGTTCGGCCACATGTACAGCCGCAACGTGATCCGGGAAGGCAAGAAATCCAAGGAGAAGGTGGACGTGTTCTCGTACGAACTCCTGGCCTTCCGCCACCTGGTCAATCCCGGGGCCACGCCGGACGCCGAGGACGGGCGGGACGGCCTGCCCGATTACTTCGTCACCGCCGACGACATCAAGCCGCGGCAGCATGTGGATGTTCAGGCGGCGGCCCAGCAGTGGATCGACTCCTCGATCTCCAAGACCGCCAATGTCCCCACGGATTTTCCCTTCGCGGATTTCCAGGACATCTACCGGTATGCCTGGCAGAAGGGCCTCAAGGGCTGCACCACGTTCCGCTTCAACCCGGAAGTGTTCCAGGGCGTCCTGGTCAAGGAGGAGGACCTGTCCAGCACCATGTACCGGTTTACCTTGGAAAACGGGGAGGTGGTCGAGGTCAAGGGCAACGAGGAGATCGAGTATGACGGTGAAACCCACACCGCCGCCAACCTGTTCGACGCGCTGAAAGAGGGTTATTATGGCCGGTTCTGAACCCGGCCGGCGATCCAGGAGGTATTGCGCATGAGCCTGAAAATCGAAAAGAAGATCGTCGGCTACGACGTGGTCAAGCCGGAAGAGGATCCGGTGCAGGTGACCCGGCCCATTGCCGTGCCGGACACCGCCAGGGAGCAGGCGAAGATCATCCAGATGCACGAGAAGGTGGTGCGCCCAGAAATGCTGATCGGGAGCACCTACAAGATTAAGACGCCGGTATCGGAGCACGCCTTCTACATCACCATCAACGACATGGTGCTGAATCCCGGAACGCCCTACGAGAAGCGGCGGCCCTTCGAGATCTTCATCAACTCCAAGAACATGGACCACTACCAGTGGATCTCGGGACTGACCCTGATCATTTCCGCCGTGTTCCGCAAGGGCGGCGACGTGACCTTCCTGGTCAGCGAGCTGCAGAGCGTGTTCGACCCGAAGGGGGGCTACTTCAAGAAGGGCGGCAAATTCATGCCCTCCCTCGTCGCGGAGATCGGCGATGCCATCGAGAACCATCTCAAGATGATCGGCATGATCGCGGACCCCGATCTCGACGAGCGCCAGCAGAAGCTGATCGAGGAAAAGCGCCGCGAATTCGAAAGCCGGCAGACGGACGGCGGCGGGGACAGCGCCGTCGGGGACAGCGGCTTTCCCGAGGGCGCCGTGCTTTGCAGCAAGTGCAATGTCAAGGCCTCCATCTTCATGGACGGCTGCATGACCTGCCTCAACTGCGGCGACAGCAAGTGCGGCTGAACTGAACCCGGCCCGGGTTCTTCGCCGGGCCGGCCCGACCCGGCAAGGGGCATGCCGGACCCCCCTTTCCCCCAAGGCCCCCTTTTCCTATGATCTCTCCATCATGGAGATTCCCGCGGGGCTGTCCCGCGGCGACTGCAATTCGATCGGGTACAGGCAATGAAACGGTTCGTAAAATTCATGGGTTTCCCGACCCGGGTGTTGTTCTGCTCCCTGCTGGCGCTGGCCTGCCAGGTATTCCTGGTGGTGCGCCATCCTGACCTGCTGCTGGTGGTGCAGGAATGGGTGAAGCAGGGGTCGGTCAGCACGTTCGAGGGGGTCTACATGGCGCCGGGATACCGCGTCGCCTACAACCTGCTGAACGGTGACGGCATCCTCGTCCACACCCTGTTCGTCATCCTGGCCCTGCTGGCGTACCAGCTCGCGGCCTCGCCGTTTCGGCTGCTGACCCCGTCCCGCTGATGGCCTCCGCCGGAACACGCGCCTCCCGCGCCCGGGGCGCCCCGGAATTGCCGGAAGACCCGCGCCCCCCTCATTGGCCGGCGGGGAGACAGGCCTTAGAATTCCCGGGGTGGCAATGATCGAGCTGGCGGAGGTTCCCGATGAAGGATGAGAATGAAGCGTTGGAGCACCGGGGCCGTTGCCTGTGCGGCGACATCACGTTCGTCGCCCGGGGGGCCCCGATCTGGGTGGTGCATTGCCATTGCCGCAGCTGCCGGCTGAATACCGGCTCGGCCATGGCGACCTTCGTCGGCTACCGGACGGAACAGGTTGTCTTTGCCGGGGACCGCTCCTCGTTCGCATCCTCCCCCGGCGTCAGGCGATGCTTCTGCGCCCGGTGCGGCACACCGGTGAGTTTCGAGGCGGAGCGCTATCCCGGGGAGATCCATCTCTACATCGGCGCCTTCGATGACCCGGAATCCCTGCCCGCGCGGGGCCATGTGCATTATGACGAACACATCCACTGGCTCGAGATCGCGGACGAACTGCCGCGGAAGCCGGGGGCCGGCACGTGAGCGGCGCCCCGGTTCCTGCCGACGGGGATTACGTACGCCGGGTCAGGGAGAGCGCGGCCGGCCAGAGAGTGCTGTCGCTGATCGGCGCGCGGCTGGTCCATGTCGGTCCCGGGGAGGTGGACCTCGAATTCGACCACTCCCCGGAGCTGACCCAGCAGCACGGGTTCATCCACGCCGGCATCCTGTCCACCGTGCTGGACAGCGCCTGCGGCTACGCCGCCTATTCCCTCATGCCCGCCGATGCCGGTGTGCTGACCATCGAGTTCAAGATCAACCTGCTGTCCCCGGCCCGCGGCGAGCGGTTCGTGGCCAGGGGGCGGGTCACGAAGCCGGGCCGGGTCATCACCGTGGCCGACGGCACCCTCGTTGCGGTCAGTGCCGACAGCGAGAAGCCGATCGCCACCATGACGGGCACCCTGATGACGGTGCGGGACAGGGAGGCAGTCCGCGGCTGAGGGGACCTGACCGCGCCGCGGGGCGTCGGGACGCCTTCGCGGCGGTCCCGGAACCGGCCGGCGCTAGTGGCCGTCGCCCTGCCGGGTGCGCGGCCCGGTACGCGACAGGTTCTCCACAGCGGCACGCAGCCCGTCGAAGCTGTTGGCCGGGAGAAACCGGTGGACCTCGGGCAGTCGTGCCGACAGGGACGCCTCGGTGAGGGTGACCCCTTCGCGGCCCAGCATGGGGTTCAGCCACAGGATCTGGCGGCAGCGCAGGCGGATCCTCGACAGTTCGGTCCGGAGCATTTCGGGATCGTCGGTGTCGAAACCGTCGCTGATGATGAGGACATGGGAGTCGGACCGAAGCAGGATCCCGGCGTGGCGCCGGTTGAATTCGGCCAGGGAGCGGGCGATGCAGGTTCCGCCAAGCCAGAGATTTTCCCCGGCGTCCAGCCGGGCCAGCATCCGTTCCAGGCTGCGCTCCCGGAAAAACGGGGTCACCTCAAACAGGCGGGTATGAAAGGCGAACGCGACCGAACCCCGGAAACTCTGCATCAAGCCGCGCACGAAACGGAAGAGCAGGGGATTGTTCCAGGTCATGGAGTGGGACACGTCATGGAGAACCACGAGGTGCAGCGGCACGGGCCTTGGCCGGCTCCAGACCAGCTTCAGCGGCAGCCCGCCCGTTGCCAGGCTGCGCCGGAGGGACCTGCGCATGTCCAGGTGCCCGCCCCTGGGTGAGATTTCCCGCCGCTTGCCGAGCCGCCGGCGCAGCTGCTGCCCGAGCCTCTCCACCAGGGATTCCACCTCGTGCATGGCGATGCGGTCGCGCAGGAAACGGAAATCGGCCTTGCCCAGGGTGCGCTGCCGGCCGGCTCCGCTGCCTTCGATGTCGCTTTGTCCGTGGGTGCTGTCCGGTTCCCGGTCGCTGGTTCCCGCGAAGCCCACCAGCGTCCGCCCCGGCGAATCCGGGAGGCCGCCCGGAACGGATTTCGGCGCTGCCTGTTCGATTGCCACGGGAAACCAGAAGCGGTTGAAATGGCGATCGAATTCGCGCCATTCGTCGTGCGTGCGGCAGCACAGCGCGCGCAGTCCCCGGCGGGTGAGCACCGGATCCCGGGCTCCCCTGTCCACCAGCCGGAAAAGATCGGGCAGTTCCCCGACGCCGATCCGGTAGCCATGCCGGCGCAGGTAGCCGGCGAATTCCAGCATGCGGCTGACGGGCGGGGCGGGGGAGAGGGAGCCGCTCACGCGATCTGCCGGACGATGTCCGCCAGTTCATCGGCCCCGACGGCGTCGAAATCCTCCCGGTTCTTGAGCACGCAGCCGCGGGTCGCGGCCAGCAGCTCCCCGTCGGCGGGCAGGCTGTCCACGGACGCCGCCATCAGCGCCGAACACCAGTCCAGCATTTCCGCGATGCCCGGGGACTTTGCCAGGTTGCGTCCGCGCAGGATCTGCACCACGCGGGTCACCTGGTCCGCCAGCCGGTGGCTGATGCCGGGCAGCCTGGCTTCAACGATGGCCAGTTCCCTGGCATGGTCGGGGTAGTCGAGGTAATGGTATAGGCAGCGGCGGCGCAGGGCGTCGCTCAGGTCCCGGGATCCGTTCGAGGTGAGGATCACCGTCGGCAGGGAGCGGGCGCTGAGCGTGCCGAGTTCCGGGATGGTCACCTGGAAGTCCGACAGCAGTTCCAGCAGGTACGCCTCGAAGGCCTCGTCCGCGCGGTCGATCTCATCGATGAGGAGCACGGGGGGCTCCGGCTGGCGGATCGACTGGAGCAGGGGGCGCTCCAGCAGGAATTCGGGCGCGAAGATGTCCAGGGACTCCTGCGCGGCCCCGGCCTCCTGCAGCTGGATGGAAAGCAGCTGGCGGCTGTAGTTCCACTCGTACACCGCCGCATTGGTGTCGAGGCCCTCGTAGCACTGCAGGCGAATGAGTCGCCGGTCTTCCACGGTGGCCAGGGTTCGGGCGATTTCGGTCTTGCCGACCCCGGCCTCGCCTTCCACAAGCAACGGGCGGCCGAGACGGTGCATCAGCACCAGCACCGTGGCCAGTTCGGTCTCGGCGATGTAGCCCGCCGCGGCGAACCGGTCCATGAGGGTTTCGGGATCGGGCATCTCCATCGTGATTGGGGAGGATTGTGCTGACGGTTTCGCGGAGTATAGCCGAAGCGACGACCGACCCCGTCGGCAACCGCCGGCGGTGGTGCCCCGGCGACTTTCGCTGCACGCAGGGCGCCACCGGTGACCAGGGGTGCGCGGGCTCTGGTACACTCGCCGGCCCAACAGAATCTGACCGGATCCATCAATGAAACTCTACGGCAGCGTGACCTCTCCGTACGTGCGCCACGTGCGGGTCGCCCTCGCCCAGTCGGGCTTTGACTACACCTTTGTCGAGGCGGATTACGCCATGAGCGCCGAGCGCTCCCCGACGGCGAAGGTACCGTTTTTTGAAGACGGGGACCTGACGCTCACGGATTCGACCTCGATCCTGAAGCATGTGCGGGAGAAATCCGGCATGGGCTTCCTCGGGGATCTCGAGGACTGCGAGCTCTATTTCATGGCGGACACCCTCATTGATGCAGGCATCAACCAGTTCATGATGGAGAAGGAAGGCGCCACGGCGGACAGGTTCCCCTATCTCGGCCGCCAGCAGTTCCGGGTGCTCAAGGGGCTCGAAGAGCTGAACCGGCGCCTTGACCCGGGTGACGGAATCGGCAGGGACGGTGCGCTGCGCACTGCCTGCCTGATCGGCTGGGGGTTGTTCCGGAACCGTTTTTCCCTGGACGGGCTGGACAACCTGCGCGGGCTGATGGAAGCCGCCGGGCGGGATCCGGTGTTCGTGGAGACGGCGCCGCGGGACTGAACGGGGTGCCGCGGTTTCCCGGGGCCCGGGCTCAGGGATGCCTCATCTAAGCACCACGCCGCCTGCGATGTAGGTCCAGAGCAACACCAGGAAAACACCCAGGGGGACCAGGCTGGTCCCGAGCGCCGCACGGAGCCTGTCCCGCCGCAGAAGCCGGACGGAAAGCCAGAGACAGGCGGCCAGGGCCACCGGGTAGGCCAGCATCAGGGTACGCAGCAGGTACTCGTGAAAGAACCCGGGGACCCGGCCCTCGCCATCGATCAGGAGAAACGTGAACGGCAACAGCGGCACCACCAGGGCCGCCGGGACGGCGGACAGGATGTTCCCGGCGTAGACCAGTTTTCTCATGCGGGTTCCCGGACCGGATCAGGCGAGCACGCTTTCCCGGCGGTCCGATTGCGCCAGCCAGTCCGGGTGAACCTCCGCCCCCCAGCCGGGAGCGTCGGGCACCGTTGCCATGCCGTCCCTGATGCCGTAGGGGGAGTCGAGGAACAGCCCGTACTGCCAGGGGTAGTAATCCGCCTCCTCGATGGCGAATTCCAGGTACCGGCCGGCATTGGGAATGGCGCGCAGGAGGTGCATGGTGAACAGGGTCACCATGGACAAGTTGGCGCAGTGGGGCGTCACGGGGATGCCGGCGGCTCCGGCCATGCGGGCCACCCGGAGGGTCCGGCTGAGTCCGCCGAGATAGCAGACGTCCGGCTGCACGATATCCACCACCCGCCCGTCGATCATCTGCCGCCAGTTCTGCAGCTCGCAGTCCTGCTCCCCGCCCGTCACGTCCAGGGACAGGGCCTCGGTGACCTGCCTGGTCTGGTCGTATTCCCAGTAGGGGCAGGGCTCCTCGAAATGAACCACGCCATGGTCTTCCAGCATCCGGCCGACCGCGATGGCCCGGCCCGGCGAGAAACCGGAATTGCCGTCCACCAGCAGGGAGACTTCGTCGCCCAGCACGCTGCGCACGGCCGGGACAATGGCCTCGGTCCGGCCCGGCCACTCGTCGATGTCATGGCCGCATTCCGCGCCGACGCGGAACTTGAACGCATCGAATCCGTACCGGTCGCGCAGTCCGGCGAACCGTACCGCCTCATCCTCCGGGGTGATGTCCCTTTTCATGGAAGAGGCATAGGCGCGGACCGGACCCGGGCTGCCGCCGATCAGTTCGCAGACGCTCTTTCCCTCGCGCTTGCCCCGGCAGTCCCACAGGGCGGTGTCCACCCCCCCGAACGCGCGCCGCAGGTACGATCCCGGAAACTTGTGCTCCTTCTCCATCACGCGGTCGCCAAGGGCATCGATGTCGGTGCTGTCCCTGCCGAGGACCCAGGGGGCCACCTGGCGGTGCACCACCTGTGCGGTGATGTCGGCGTGATAGGGGGCGGTCTGGCCCCAGCCCTGGCTGCCGTCCTCCAGGGTTACCCGGACGAAGCAGATGAACTCGTTGGAGAAGGTCTCGATGCGCTGGATGTTCATCTTCGTCGGAAGGATCGGGGGCCCCGAGTATTCCCGGTTTTTTCCGCCAATGCCAGCGGGATCTTCGTGTTCCCGGGACGTCGCGCAGCGTGGACGCCGGCGGGCCTTCTGGTCCTGGTTTCGGCAAACGGCACGGCCGCGGGCTTCGCTGATACAATCCCCGCTTTTCCCTTTCCGTTTCAGCCATGTCCACCATCCTCAAGAGTCTGCCCGTGGGTGAACGGGTCGGTATTGCCTTTTCCGGCGGTCTCGACACCAGCGCCGCCATCCACTGGATGCGGCAAAAGGGCGCCATACCCCACGCGTACACCGCCAACCTGGCCCAGCCGGACGAGGATGACTATGACAGCATTCCGCGCAAGGCCAGGGAATACGGCGCTGAGGATGCCAGGCTGGTGGACTGCCGCGCCCAGCTCGCCGCCGAGGGAATCGCCGCTATCCAGTGCGGCGCCTTCCACGTCACCACGGCCGGGGTCACCTATTTCAACACCACGCCCCTTGGCCGGGCGGTCACCGGCACCATGCTGGTGACCGCGATGCGCGAGGACGGCGTCAACATCTGGGGCGACGGCAGCACCTACAAGGGCAACGACATCGAGCGGTTCTACCGCTACGGACTGCTGGCGAACCCGGGCCTGAAAATCTACAAGCCCTGGCTGGACGAGGCGTTCATCGGCGAACTGGGCGGCCGCGCGGAGATGTCGGCCTTCTTGCAGGCGTCGGGATTCACCTACCGGATGTCGGCGGAGAAGGCCTATTCCACCGACTCGAACATGCTCGGCGCCTCCCACGAGGCCAAGGACCTCGAGTATCTCGGCACCAACGTCCGGATCGTCGAACCGATCATGGGAGTCCGGTTCTGGGACCCGGCGGTGGAGATTCCGGCGGAGGAGGTCACGGTCCGTTACCACGAGGGCCGCCCGGTGGCGCTCAACGGGCAGACCTTCGATAACGAGGTCGACCTGGTGCTGGAGGCCAACCGCATCGGCGGGCGTCACGGTCTCGGCATGAGCGACCAGATCGAGAACCGGATCATCGAAGCCAAGAGCCGGGGCATCTACGAGGCGCCGGGCATGGCGCTCCTTTACATCGGCTACGATCGTCTGGTCACCGGTATCCACAACGAGGACACCATCGAACAGTACCGCATCAACGGCATCCGTCTCGGACGGCTGCTGTACCAGGGGCGCTGGTTCGATTCCCAGGCCCTGATGCTGCGGGAAACCGCCCAGCGCTGGGTGGCCAGCGCCGTTTCCGGTGAAGTCGCCATGGAACTGCGTCGGGGCAACGACTACTCCATTCTCAACACGGAATCCGACCGGCTGACCTACAAGCCGGAAAGGCTGACCATGGAAAAGGGCGATTCCGTGTTCAGCGCCAATGACCGGATCGGCCAGCTCACCATGCGCAACCTGGACATCGCCGACAGCCGGGAAAAGCTTGCGGGGTACGCGAATCACGGCCTGCTTTCCGCCTCCGTCACCAATGCGCTGCCGCAGTTGGACGAGGAGACTGCTGACGGGGAATGAACCGGGCCCGGCCGTGCGCCCGATGCCGCGCCGGGAAGATGGCGCCGCGTACTTTCTGGAATCTACCGGGGTGAAGGCTTCATTGCCCGTCGGGTTCCAGGAACCGCACCGCGCCGATATGCGGCAGGTTCCGGTTGCGCTGGGCGTAGTCGATGCCGTAGCCGACAACGAATTTGTCCGGAATCTCGAATCCCACCAGGTCGGCCCTGACATCCGTCTCCCGGCGTGACGGCTTGTCCAGGAGGGCACAGACCAGCATGCGCGCTGGCCGGCGGCTTTCCAGCAGCGTCAGGACATGCTTCAGCGTATGGCCGGTATCGACAATGTCTTCCACGACCAGCACGTCCTGGCCCTCTATCTCCCCGCGCAGATCCTTCGTGATCCGCACTTCGCGGGAGGACTCCATGGTGTCGTTGTAGGACGAGGTTTCGATGAAGTCCACCTCGACCGGCAGGTCCAGTAGCCGCACGATGTCGGCGATGAACATGAATGATCCGCGCAGGAGCCCGATCACTACCAGCTTGTCCGTGTCCCGGAAATGCTGCGTGATCTCAACGGCCATTTCCTTCACCCGGGCGTCGATGGCCGTGGCGGAGACCAGGTCTTCGATGACGTAGCTTGCGTGATCAATCATGCTGCTGCCGGACACAGGGACGGGAGTTGTATGCGGCTGGAGAAGACTGCTATCGTAATGCAAAACCGCCGATCAAGGCCAACCCCGAACCATCGATCCACCATGACTGACCCTATCCAGGAACCGGCTCCCGCGGACGCGGAGGAACGCCGCTGCGCCAAGCCCCTGGTCTGCTACGACGTGGACCAGCTCCCGCCCTACGATCAGGGCTTCTATGACCGCGCCCGGGAGGGGGCGGAAAAGACCGGCGAGCTGCTGGTGCCGCCCCGGGACGGCAGGGCATTCGATGTGCCGGCGGGACATTTCTTCCGCCTCAGCATCGTGGAGGGTCCCCAGGTGGGCGATCTCAACCTGTGGAACGCCCACGACCTGACCGAGCGGTTCTTCAGCGGCAAGACGCGGCAGCTTCACGCCACCCACCTCACCGCCGGCGACCGGCTGTGGAGCAACCTGCCGGGCCTGAGGCCGATGGCCACCATCACCCGGGACACCCTGGCCTGGTACGGCTGGGACGCCGACGGCGGCGGCGTGCATGACGTCATCGGCACGCGCTGCGACCCCTACACCAATTTCATGCTGAAGGGCGTGGAATACCATCATTGCTGCCACTCGAACCTGACGCGGGCGTTGGCGGAGAAAACGGGCCTGTCGCTGGCCGAGGCCGAACCCCACGTGCATGACGTGATGAACGTGTTCATGTGCACCGGGTTCACACCGGACACCCACCAGTACTTCATGAAGGCAAGTCCCGCGCGTACGGGCGACTTCATCGAGTACTTCGCCGAGATGGACCTGCTGGCCGGATTGTCCGCCTGCCCCGGGGGAGACTGCGGCAGCAGCCACTCCGATGACAGCACGCCATGCCATCCGTTGCTGGTGGAAGTGTTCCGGCCCGCCGAAGGCAGGTTGGGTGACTGGCAGCCCGCCGCCAGCAACGGCTATTCGCGCAGCCACGGTCTGTGAACCGGGGATGGAGTATCAGCGGCTAGGAGAAAAATTCCATGAGGATGCCATTGATCCAAGCCGACATCCGGTGAGGGCAATGATCTCCCTTTTTAGAATTGGAATGCTGATGAATAAAGATGGAGTAGTGGATGACAGGATCCAAAATTGGATGAAAATGGATGGATAATTGGATGTTTCCTGGGTCAGTAATCGATTTACGTGGATGGAAGTATTGGTGATCTGAAAAACCGACACGTTTCGGATAACGCCGAAGCACCTGTTCACCGGTCGAAACAGACCAATGCAGGATCGGATGGACAAGATCGATGAGACGGAAAATTCGAAAAGGGCGATGCGGAGCCTTTTTTCGGGGAGAGCGGCCCGCCGGCAGAAAGCCGTGCCGCCCTAATCCTTCTCCATCATTTCCCGAAGCAGGGACGAAAGCACGCTTTGCGGCTTGTCCAGCATCATGGCGATGCTGAAATGGTCGTGCCCCTCCAGGGATCTTGATGCCGTGTACTCCCACCGCGCGGCCAGGCTGTCGCTCTGCCTGCGGTATTCCTCTCCCTCAAGGCCGCCATAGACGCACAGGAGTTCCGTGCCGGAACGGTTTTCGAGCAGCGCGGGACTGTGGCGCCGGGCGGCGTCCCCATCGAGCCCCAGCACCTCGTTGAGATAGCACAGCCTGATGGGCTCGAGGTCCATCAGGCCGCTGATCGACAGGCCCTGTTTCACCAGGTCCCGGGGACACCCGGGATCCAGCGCCGGCCAGTCGGTGGCCGCCATCATTCCCACCAGGTGTCCGCCCGCGGAATGGCCGCTGATGACGATCCGGGACGGATCGCCGCCGTGTTCCGGCGCATGATTCCATACCCAGACAAGGGCTCGCCGGCACTGGGCGACCAGTTCGTCCATGTCCACTTCGGGGATGAGGGCATAGTTAACGATGACCGTGAGCGCGTCCATGCCCGCGAGGGCGTTGGCCACGTAGCTGAACTCGTTCTTGCTGAGCGCCTGCCAGTAGCCCCCGTGGAAGAACACGTGGACCGGCGCGGGGACACCGTCCGGCCCGGCGTTTCCCGTGCGGAAGATGTCCAGGGTTTCCGCCGCTGAGGGCCCGTAGGGCACATCCGCCGCCGCCGCCAGTTCCTGCCGGGTTTCCCCGCTCCGCCGGGTGTATCCGGCCAAGTATTCCGCGAAATCCGCCACCTTGTCCCGGTTGTTGTATTCGGCATCAAGGCCGTCCCGGTCGTAGTGGCGAAACACCCTCGGCGGCGTCACGGGCGGCCGGGCCCGGCCGGACCGGTAGGGTCGAAACCATTCCAGCCCCTCGTCGGTCTCCCCGGCGGGCAGGTATTCCGCGCCGACCCAGCCGTCATAGTCCATTCCGGCGAGTTGCCGGAACAGCCAGGGGTAGTCAATCTCGCACTCCGCCGGCTCATGCCGTCCCGGCACCCCCGCCACCTGTACGTGGCCGACCCAGGGCAGCGCCTCGGACAACCGCTGCAGCAGGTTCCCCTCGGTCATCTGCACGTGGTAGCAGTCGAAAATCAGGCGAACGTTCCGGACGCCCTCCTGCGCTTCCAGCCGGTGCATGAGGTCGATGGCCTGGGAGATCCTGAACAGCGCATAGTCCGGCCGGTCGGTCCGGTTGATGGGCTCGATCAGGATCTCGAGTCCCGCGGCGCCCGCAACCCCCGCGGCCCAGGCAAGGTGATCGTACATCCGGTGCAGGGCGACCCGGCTGTCGTTGCAGTTGCCGGCCATGGCGTGCACCCTGGCGGCGCCGATCCTGCAGGCATAGTCGACGGCGCGGCAGACACCCTCCCGGGCTTCCCGTTCACGCCCCGGCACGGCGCCCAGGCCGAAATCGCCGGCGTCGGTGTTTCCCGGCGGGGTGTTCAGTACGAGCATTTCCATCCCCGTGGCGTTGAGTGCCTCCAGCAACCGCCCGGGCCCGGTGTCATGGGGCCAGTGGCATTCCACGGCGCCGAAGCCCGCCTTCGCGGCGGCATGCACGCGCTCCGGCAGGAGGCGGTCGGGCCAGAGGTATGCGAGGTTGGCGGAAAACCTGAGCGGGGTCACAGTCGGTACCAGGTGCTGACCTGCTTCGACACCACCCAGGGATCCACCAGGGCGCTGTATTCGCGGAAATGCCCGGATGCGAGGTGGGCGTCGAATGCGGGGCGGTCGGTGTATTCCTCGTAGAGGAAGAACCGGTTGCCGTGCTCCCCGTCCCCGTCCACGCAGACATGGAAGGTGTGGCAGTCCTCTTCCAGGTCGAGGGAATTTATCGCCTGCTCGAGGACGGCCCGCCGGAAGGCGGCGAGGTGGGCGCTGTCCACCTCGAATTCGACGCTGACTACGAACATGGATTCCGGGATCCGGGTTGGTCGGACCCGCAATGGTATCCGAACGGGGCCGCACAGTGGTCTGGGGCATGGCAAAATACCGGGCATGACCTGTCCCATCCGGATCCAGTCCATCGACCATGTCGTGCTCAGGGTCGGCGATCTTGACGGCATGCTGGCATTCTACTGCGACGTGCTCGGCTGCCGGGTGGAGCGTCGCGAGGATGACCTCGGCCTCGTGCAGCTGCGGGCCGGCGACGCGCTGATCGACCTGGTGCCGGTGAGCGGAAGACTGGGCAAGGCCGGCGGCGCGGCGCCGGGTCCCGAGGGGCGGAACATGGACCATCTTTGCCTGCGCATCGCAGACATCGGGCCGGCGAGGCTTGCCGCGTGGCTGCGGGAGAACGGCATCGACCCGGGAGAGCCGGCCATGCGCTACGGAGCCCAGGGCAAGGGCCTCTCCATCTACGTTGCCGACCCGGAGGGCAACGTGGTGGAACTGAAGCCCCCGATAGGCTGAGGCATCCTTCGCCGGGGGTTTACCCGTCCCGGTCCCGGGGGACCAATGAGAACGGCAATGCCTCCAGGTCCACGTTCCCGCCGCTCAGGATGATGCCCACGCGTCTCCCCCGGAACGGCTCCGGATGCGCCAGGACCGCCGCCAGCGGTACCGCGGCACTCGGCTCCACGACCAGCTTCATCCGCTCCCAGATGAGCCGCATGGCCGCCACGATATCCCGCTCTTCCGACAGCAGGACCCCGGCGATGTCCCGCGACACGAACGGCCATGTCAGTTCTCCGAGCCCGGTTCTCAAGCCGTCGGCGATGGTGCGGGGATCTTCCTGGGGGAGCATGCGGCCGGCCCTGCGGGAGCGCCAGGCATCGTCCGCCCCGGACGGTTCCGCGGCATGGACCAGGGTATCCGGCGCGAGCGCCTTGACGGCAATGCAGGTGCCGGACACCAGGCCGCCGCCGCCCACCGGCGCGATCACCGCGTCAAGTCCGTCCACCTGTTCCAGCAGTTCCAGGGCGCAGGTCCCCTGGCCGGCGATGACGCGGCTGTCGTTGTAGGGATGGACGAATTCCGCGCCGGTCTCCGCCTCGATCTTGGCGGCGGTCTCTTCCCGCGCGGCGGTGGTGGGGGCGCATTCCACGATGGTTCCGCCGTATCCCCGCACGGCGGCTTTCTTCGGTGCCGGCGCGTTCTCCGGCATGACCACGGTCGCCGGGATGCCGCGCCTGGCCGCGGCATAGCAAAGCGCCTGGCCGTGGTTTCCCGAGGAGTGGGTGAGAACGCCGGCGCCTGCCGCCTCGTCGGTCAGGCTGTAGACCGCGTTGCAGGCGCCGCGGGCCTTGAAGGCGCCCACCTTCTGCAGGTTCTCGCATTTGAAGAACAGGCGCGCCCCGGCCAGTGCGTCCAGGTGCCCGCAGGTGAGGACGGGCGTCTGGTGCACGTGGGGCATGATCCTTTCCCGGGCGGTCCGGACGTCGCTGATATCGGGTGCGGTTTTCATGGTGGCTTCAGCCCTCTTGGCGTCGGTTCCGGAATCTGCGGATCCCGGATCACGGCAGGTTGTCGGGGCGCCTGGTTTTCCATGGCATCTTCGCGGCACGGGCCCGGGCTTCCAAGGGTAACCGTGACCGGTGCCACGGGCAACCGCGGGCAGCTCCCATGACGGCAGCCTCCCGATTCCGGGCACCGGGCTGATAGACTCCGCGTTGCGACCGCAGGCCCTGGTGACGGATTCTGACTACCCGGTAATGAGAAAAATGAAGTTCGGCAGGATTGCTCCCGTGGCCGGCAGACCCGTTGATGCGCCCGCGGCCGGCCAGGGCAGCGAACGGGATGTGGGCAGGACATGCACCCGGCAGGGGACGCCGAATTGAACCCGGCCCCGGCCCGGATCAGCCCCTGGCGGCTTGCTCTCGGCGGCATGTTCGCCATGGCGGCGGCCATCGGCATCGGCCGATTCGTGTACACGCCGATCCTGCCGATGATGATGGCCGAGGAGGGCCTCAGCGCAGGCCAGGCGGGAATGATCGCCTCGAGCAACTATCTCGGCTACCTGATCGGCGCGATGATCGCGGCAACGGCCATGCTCAGGGGATCCCAGCGGGCATGGCTGCTGGGCGCGCTCTTTGCCAGTACCGTCACCACCCTCTATATGGCCTGGACGGAGAGTTACGCGGGCTTTCTCGCCACGCGGTTCATCGGCGGGCTGGTCAGTGCCTGGGTGCTGGTGTTCGCCACCACCCTGGTGATCACGCGGCTGACCGACATGGGGCGGGGCGGACTGACCGCGGTGCTGTTCGCCGGGGTCGGCCTCGGGATCGTGTTCGCCTCGCTGCTGACGGGGCTCGCCATGGATCTCCAGGGCGGGTGGCGGGGCGCATGGATCAACAGCGGCGCCGCGGCCCTGGCCGCCACCCTGCTGGTGGCGGTGCTCGTACCGGGACGGCGAACGGACGCTGCGGCGATGCCTGTCCGGTCCGGAAACCATGGCCGGTCCATCGGCGGCCTGCTGACAGCCTATGGCCTGTTCGGTTTCGGTTACGTGATCACCGCGACATTCATCGTGCAGCTGGTCAGGTCCGCCGCCTACCCCCCGGAGGCCGAGATCGCGATCTGGGTCCTGGTGGGCATCGCCGGGATTCCTTCCGTGTGGCTCTGGAATCGCTATGCCGCCGATGCGGGCAACAGCAGGGCGTTCTCCGTGGCCTGCCTGGTGCTGGCCGTGGGGGTGGGCGCCAGTGTGCTGCTGCCGGGACTGTGGGGACTCGTGCCGGGCGCGGTGCTGCTGGGCAGTACCTTCATGGCGATCACGGCCATCGGCCTGGTGGAGGCCCGCGAGCGGTCCGGCAGGGATCCCCGGCACGCCCTGGCCATGATGACGGCGGCGTTCGGCGCCGGCCAGATCATCGGCCCCGCGGTGGCGGGATACATGCGCGATGCCTTCGGCAGCTTTCTCCTGCCGTCGATCCTTGCTTCGGTGCTGCTGGTCCTGGCCGCCGCCCTGGCGCACCGATAGGTGATTCCGGTGGCGCCGGTCCCCCTCATCCGTGAATGCCGCACCGCGGAGGACTATGCCGCGGCGGAGGCGGTCACCCGGGCCTATGTCGACCGGCTCGGCATCGACCTCGGTTTCCAGGACATCGACCGGGAGATGGCGGATTTCGCCGGCATGTACGGACCGCCGGACGGGGCTTACCTGCTGGCTCGAATGGAGGGCCGGGTCGTCGGCGGCGTCGGGCTGCGGCCGCTGGAGCCAGGAATCTGCGAGATGAAGCGGCTCTACGTGTACCCCGGCCACACGGGCAGGGGCGTCGGCCGTGCCCTGTGCGAGCGTGCGGTCGGCCATGCGGGCGCAATGGGATACCGGGCCATGCGGCTCGACACGCTGGGGCACATGACGGCGGCCCGGGAACTGTATCGGAGCATGGGCTTTGTCGAGATTCCGCCCTACCGGTTCAACCCGGATTCCGCCACGTGCTTCCTTGAGTTGCAGCTCGGGCAGTAAGGGCCGGAAAAATCCGGTGTGCCTGACCGGCCGCATGCCGCGCCGATGCGGACAATACAGGATGGCGCTGACGTGCCGGGCAATCCCCACAAGGGGACTCACCCGAGATCGTCTTCCAGGGGGTAGTCCGACAGCACCACCGGGCCGTCCGGGCTGAGCCAGACCGGCTGCTCCAGTTTCACGCCCTCGCGCCCACCCACGGCGCCGACGTAGCTTTCGATGCAGACCACCATGTTCTCGGCGAACACGCCGTCGTAGGCCCCGTACTTCTCGTCCTCGGGATACCAGAGGAAGGGATACTCGACACCGAGGCCGCAGCCGTGGCCGACATCGGCGTACCGGTTCGCGAGATACTCTTCCGGCAGCCGGTAGGCCCTGGAGGCGTACTCCAGGAAGGACATGCCCGGAACCAGCAATGCGATGTTGGTTTCCAGCTGCGCCCGGGAGACGGCGTACAGGCGCCTTTGCCCGTCCGTGGGCCTGGCGTCCCCGACGATCCAGCTGCGCGAGATGTCGTTGTAGAAGCCCATCGGGCCCACCAGGTCGGTGTCGAAGGAGAGAAAGTCGCCGTCCGCCATGACCCGGTCGCCGGTCTCCTGGAACCAGGGATTGGTGCGCGGCCCCGAGGTCATCAGGCGGGTTTCCGGGTACTCGCCGCCGCGAAGGACACTGCCGGCCAGCAGGACGGACAATGCCTCCTGTTCGGTCATTCCGGGGGTTGCCCGCTCCTTCAGTTCCCGCATCGCGGCGTCGCAGGTGGACAGCGAAAACCGCAGAGCGCGGATTTCCTCGAGGGACTTGATGGCCCGCGCATGCTCCATCACCTTCTTGCCGTCCGTCAATTCAAGGCCGGCACCGGCGAGAGCCGCGGCGGTATCCACGTCCAGCCGGTCCACCGCCAGGCGGCGGTTGCCGCCGCCATGTTGCCGCACCAGGTCCCCGATCTCGCTCGCCCAGTTGGCGGCGATTTCCGTCGTGCGGTACCCGGTCACGAAATAGTCCGTGGACCAGGCCGTTCGCACCTCGTCAATGGTTTCCAGGCCTTCGAGCAAGTGCATGCCCGTGGGAAGCTCGAACATCACCGAGGGGCCGGCAGTCAGGATCAGCGCATAACGGCAGAAGTTGTGCATGGTCCAGACCTGCATGTTGCGCGAGCCGTTGGCGTAGCGGATGTTGATCGGGTCGAACAGGAGCACCGCAGCCACATCCTCCCGGGCGGCCAGGGAGCGCACCCTGTCCAGGCGGTACCGGCGCACCGCCGTCTCGTCGACGGGCCGGCTGATGTCCAGGGGGTCGGTCATTGCTTCGCCGCCCAGCCGTCGATGATGGCCACCAATGCGTCCAGGCCGTCGGTGAGGGCCGCCGGCCCCGGCTGCAGGATCAGCGGCGACTTGATTTCATGCAGCTCGTCATCCCGGAGCGCCGGCACGTTTTCCCAGCCGGGCCGGGCGCGCACCTGCTCCGCGCGGAACTTGCGCCCGCACCAGGAGGCGATGAGGATGTCCGGCGCCCGGCGCACCACCTCGAGGGGGTCGGCGAGGATGCGGTCCTTGCCCAGGGGTTCACGGGAGCGGTCCGGAAAACAATCGATCCCCCCCGCGATCTCCACCAGTTCCGCCACCCACCGAATTCCGGTGATGAGCGGGTCATTCCATTCCTCGAAATAGACCCTGGGCCTCCGGGGCATGGACGACGCCCTTTGCCGCAGTGCGTCCAGCCTTGCCGAAACACCGTCGACAAAGGCCATGGCCCTGTCGGCCGCGCCGACCATGGCGCCCAGCTGGCAGATCATGGACAGGATCTCCTCGACGGAGCGCTGGTTGAACACGTGCACGTTGACGCCCCTTCTGATCAGGTCCGCGGCGATGTCCGCCTGCAGGTCGGAAAACCCCAGCACGAGATCCGGCTCCAGCGCCATGATCTTGTCGATCTTGGCCGAGGTGAACGCGGACACCCTGGGCTTCTCCTTGCGTGCCCTCGGCGGGCGGACGGTGAATCCGGAGATGCCGACGATACGGTGATCCTCGCCGAGCAGGTACAGCATCTCCGTGGTCTCCTCGGTCATGCAGACGATCCGTGACGGAAAGCGGTCCACGGTGCCTGCCTTCAATTTTGCCTGGGATTCGCCCCGGGAATCCGCCGGTGAAGAGTCTTTCGTGCTCATGGCGCCGCCGCCGGGTTGCGTCGAAGGGTCTGGCCGGCCGAAGGCCTGGGGGAACCGGGAAGCGCGTGCTCCCTGGCCGGGTTCACAGGAATTTCTCCTCGGGCAACTCGATCAGCGTGGGCACGTCCGATCCACGGGCATCGGCCAGGGCCGATTCCAGTGCGGCGTGGCTTTCCACCCGTACGGCCCCACAGCCATAGGCCCGCGCCAGGCCGAGAAAATCCGGCGAATGGATGTCGCAGGCGACGGGGTCCATGCCCGCGCCGCGGAAGTTGGCCGCGATCTCGCCGTAGCCGTGGTTGTGCCAGAGCAGCACAGTGACCGGGATTCTCGCTTCCACCGCGGTGGACAGCTCGTTGAGCGTGTACTGGAATCCGCCGTCGCCGGCAAGGGCGACAACGGGCCGGTCCGGGCAGGCCAGCCTGGCGCCAAGGGCCGCGGGCAGGGCGAAGCCCAGGGTGCCGTAGCCGGTACTCGAGGCGGCGAAGCTGCGCGGCGCGGTGGCGTCGTACTGGAAGGCGGCATAGTAGGTCGGCTGGGTGGAGTCCCCGACGAGGATATGGTCCGGCAGGGCGCGGTGGAGCGACTCGAAGAGCGCGGCGTAGCCCGCATGGTCGGTCTTGGCGAGTTCCGCGCGGACGGCGGCGGTTCTGCCGGCGCCGGCGCCGGTCTGCCTGGCATGCACCAGGGGCTCCAGGGCCTCCAGGCTCTGCCGGCTGTCGCCGAGGATTGCCACCGCCGGTCGCTGGTTGCGGCTGAACTGGCGCGGGTCGATGTCAACCCGTATGAGGCACCTGGACATGCGCGCGTATTCCTTGAAGAAGAAATCGTAGTCGGTTTCACCGAGTTCGGTGCCCACGGCGAGCACGACGTCGGCCTGCTCGTAGAGATCCTGGATGGCGTCCTGGGCCGGGCTGCTGCCGACATGGAGCGGATGGCTCCTCGGCAGTATGCCCTTGGCATTATGGGTCGTGGTGACCGGGGCGTCGAGCTTTTCCGCCAGCGCCACGCAGAGCCCCGCCGCGTCCGCGGCACCGCCGCCGAGCGCGATGACGGGCGTCCGGGCGCCGTTCAGAAGGTCCGCGGCGCGTTCGATACCGTCCGGATGCGGGACCGGAGGCAACGGCGTTTCCCAGGGTTCGGGATCCACGTGCTCCGCGCTTGCCGTGATCACGTCCAGGGGGATGGTGAGATGTACCGGTCCCGGCCGCTCGCTGCGAAAGATCGAGAACGCCCGCGCCAGCACCCGGGGCAGTTCGTCCGGGCGGGCCAGGACATGGCTCCAGCGGCTGCATTCGTTCATCACCGCCCCAAGGTCCGGCGTCTCGTGCAGCCGGCCCTCCCCGAGTCCGCGCTGGTAGGTCTTGTTGTCGGCGGAGATCACCAGCATGGGCACGGAATCCGCCAGGGCCTGGCACATGGGCGTGGCGATATTGAGTGCGCCGGGGCCGGAGATGGTGATGCACAGCGCGGGTTTTCCCGAGACCCTGGCATAGCCGTCCGCAAGAAAGCCCGCGCCCTGCTCGTGGCGCGGCGTGATGTGGCGGATGCCCGTTTGCGGCAGGCCCCGGTACAACTCGATGTTGTGGGTGCCCGGAATCCCGGAGGCGGTTTCAATGCCGTAGGCGTCCAGGAGCTGGATCAGGCGTTCACCGGTGGTGGTCATAGGTTTTCCAGGTGATAGCGTTGCCGGCGGCGAGACATTCCATGCCGTCGTACCCGCCCTTGCCGGGTGCCGTACCGGAATGCCCGACACCGCACCGAACGATTCGTCCTGTCGCCCAGGGTGCGACTTTACCCGATCCGGGCGGTGATGCAGGAAATTTCCGGCGCCATCACCGTATCGCCGGAATCCGGGGCCCGGGCGTCTGCCATGCCGCCTCGGTTTCCGTTTGCCGGCAAAAAATATACACTTCGCATCCCCATTGCAATCCGCATGAATCGCCACGGGCTCATCCCCATGAAACTCTCCCGCCTCGCGGACAGGATACAGACTTCGCCTATACTCACCTTCGCCGCGGAGCTCAATGCCCGCAAGGCCGCCGGTGAGAACCTGCACAACCTGACCGTCGGGGATTTCGACCCCCGCATCTTTCCTGTTCCAGGCGCCCTGACCGAAGCCGCCATCCGGGCCTACCGGGACCACCAGACCAACTATCCCGGCGCCGTCGGGCTGCCCGGGATCCGTGACGGCGTGGCCCACCTGCTGAACCGGGAATGCGGACTTGATTACCACGGCGACGACGTGATCATCGCCAGCGGGTCCAGGCCGATGATTTACGCGGCCTATCGGACCATCGTGGATCCCGAGGACAAGGTGGTGTTCCCGGTGCCGTCCTGGAACAACGAGCATTACGCGCAGATGTGCGGCGCCAGGATCGTGACGGTGGAAACCGGGCCGGAGAATCACTTCATGCCGACGGCGGCGCTGCTGGAGCCGCACCTGGAGGATGCCACCCTGCTCGCCTTGTGCTCACCGCTCAATCCCTCGGGCACGGTGCTGTCCCCCGGGGACCTGCGGGACATCTGCGAACTGGTGATGTCAATCAACCGGCGCCGCGGCGAAGACCGCAAGCCGCTTTATGTGCTGTTCGACCAGGTGTACTGGATGCTGACCTTCAGTGGAACCAAGTTCGTGCATCCGCTCGGAGTCTGTCCGGAAATCGGTGATTACGCGGTATTTGTTGACGGCATATCCAAGGCCTTCGCCGGCACCGGGCTTCGCGTGGGTTGGGCCACGGGTGCGCCGCACATCCTGTCCAAGATGGTTTCGGTGGTGGCCCATGTGGGTGCATGGGCGCCCAGGCCGGACCAGGTTGCCGTGGGCGAGTTCCTGTTCATGGACGATGCCGTGGACGAATACCTGCGCGGCTTCAGGCACGCGCTGGAAGAGCGTCTTGCGGGATTCCACCGGGGATTCAAAGCACTGAAGGATCGGGGATACCCGGTGGACGCCATCGCGCCCGAGGCCGCGATCTATCTCAGCGTCCGGATGGACCTGAACAGCCGGGTCACCGCCGACGGCCGGGTGCTCGGCAGTGACGGGGATGTGCAGCAGTACCTGGTGGACAGGGCGCACATCGGGGTGCTGCCGTTCTCCTGGTTCGGCGCCCGCTCCCACGGCAACTGGTACCGGATCTCCGTGGGAACCTGCGAAACCGGGGATATCGGCTCCGCCATGGAAGGACTGGAGTCCGCGCTGTCCGAACTTCGGCCAGACTGAACTCCAGGCCCCGGCCGGCGACCGGAGGATCTGCGGTCGGCATAACCTGAAACCGCGGGCGGGACGGCATCCCGCCCGATGGCACAGGCTATCTTGAGGACCGCGCGGGCACCGCGGACAGGATCTGGCTGGACAGTATCGACAGCAGGCAGTAGCTGAGAAAACAGTAGAACCCGGTGCCGAGCTCCGCCTCGAAGCTGAGCAGCCCCCCCTCCCGGCGGATGGCGTTGGCGGCGAGGAACGCGACGAATACGCCGACCACGAAAACGTCCGCCATGGACCACCTGCTGATCAGGTCCGCGGTCCTGCGCAGCCCCGCCGCGAGGGCGGGCGGAGTGGGCAGGTGGCTGAGCAGCAGCATCAACCCCTTGACGACGGGAATCACGATACTGAACAGGGCCACCAGGAAGGCCACCAGCGGGTAGCCGTTTTCATGCAGCTCCCTGATCGCTCCCAGGATGCTCCTGGTTCGATGGTACGCCTCCACGTCGCCGGAAATCTCCATGTTCTCCAGCAGGTATTCGGCGATGTTCGCGACCACCTGCGGGGTCTGCGGACTGTCGACGATGATGTCCTTTCCGATCACGGCGATGTCGGCCCTGTCGACGATGCCGGTGAGGGTCAGCACGGGCTGTGTCAGGCCCGGCCAGAGGAGGCCGTACGCGGCCACCAGCAGCAACAGGCCAACGGCGCTTTTCATGTCAGGGAACCGTTTGCGGGTATGGACGGGTTGGCGGCCGGGCGGTTCCCGCCGCGCAGCCTTGGGGTTGTCGCGGGTTCACCGAATCCGCGGCGCCGGGATTCCCGGCACCCCCTGTCACCATCCCGGGCCATGGTCTCGGGGATCAGGCCAGGGCGCCCATGAAGCGCTGCTTGATCTCCAGTGCCTTCAGCGGAATCTCGCCGCCCTTCTTGTCGTTGCCGGCGCGGATCATGTAGTGGATGAACCCGATCCGGTCACGGATCATGGCGGTAAACGCGTCGGACCGGTCGGTCATGCCGGTGGAAGAAAGCCCCATGGCCCTGACCATGGCGGTCAGGTTCATGCCCCGGGAACTCAGGGTGGGCTGGTTTCCGGTGGAGCCCCAGCTGCCGTTGTCGAGGCAGATGACGGACAGGTTGTCCGGCCGGTAGGTTGCGATATCGATGAGCTGGTTGGGGTTGAAGAAAAACGAGCCGTCGCCGTCGATGACGTAGACCTGCCGGTCCGGCAACTCCAGGGCGAGCCCGATTCCCACCTCCGTGGCGGACCCGAGGGCGCCCAGCATGTAGAAATTCTCCGCCCTGTCCCGGGTGTTGTAGACCTCCTTGGAGGGGAAGCCGATCTGCGATATCACGATATCGCGCTCGCCGATGGCTTCCATGATCTCGGCAATGGCCTCGATCCGGGTTAGCGTTGGGGTGCCGCTGTACTCGGCCACCTCCACCGAGATCCCATTGATGCGGGGCTCCCCGAAAACATGGTAGTCGGGGCTGTTGGTTTCCCAGAGTTCCGGGGACATCAGGTAGACCTTGACCTTGTTCTGGGCGAACACCTGGGCAAGATCTTCCTCGAGGTCGGCCACGTCGTCCCGCTCCCTGCACACACGGTATTCCACGTCGATGGCGCCCAGGATGTCCTCGATCTTGTCTCCCAGGATGATCTGGGCCTCGATGGGTTCCTGGTAGTAACCGCGCCAGGAGACGAAGACCGGCAGGGCCTCCTGGTACAGCTTCTGCATGGTGTAGAGCTCGGTGATGAGGTTGCCGAGGCCGGTGCTCTGGATGCACATGGCGCTCCGCCGGCCCGCCAGGCTGCGGCCGAAACAAAGACCGAGCCCCACGGACTCCTTGGTGATGTTCCAGACCTCAACGTCTGACGGTGCCACACCCATGAGGGCGTTGAGCTTGTTGCAGGGCAGGTAGCAGACCTTGTCAATGCCGTTGGCGGTCATGGCCCGCCAGACCGTCTGGGCGTTTGTCGTATCGAGCATGGGAATATGATGTGGGTTTCAGGGAATATCGTCAGTCGTGCGGATGTCTTGGCGGCGGTGTGATCCGCTGTTGCAATTCAGTCATTGATCGTAACTACTCACCCCTTATTTGCCCCATATCCCATCTGTAGGTTGACAGTATAGAATATTTTCCCTATCGTTCGGGTTTCGGACCACGAGACGAACCCGCACACAGATGGGGAACCGCTATTTCGGCTCCAAGGGAGCTTCGGGGCTGTGCCAGCCTCTGATCGCCCTGATGCCGCCGCACTCGGTGTATATCGAAACCCACCTTGGCGGTGGGGCGATCATGAAGCGCAAGCCGGGGGCCCTGCGGAACATCGGCATAGACTGCAACGCCAGGGCGCTGGAAGGATTCCAGTGCGACTATCCGGTGGAACTGGTGCATGGCTGCTGTCACCGGTATCTCCGGACGTTTCCGTTTGACGGCACGGAACTGGTCTACTGCGACCCGCCGTATCTGCAAAGTACGCGCAAGTCGGGCCGCCGCTACCGGCACGACTACAGGAACAGCGACCACGAGGGCTTGCTGGCGCTGATCCGCGGCCTTCCCTGCTCGGTGATGATCTCGGGGTATCCTTCGCGGATGTACGACGACTGGCTGGGGGATTGGGGCAGCGTGTCGCTTCAGGTGATGAACCAGGCGGGTGTGGTGACGGAGAAGGTGTGGTTCAACTTCACGCCGGACCGGGTTCACTGGCCGCGTTATGCGGGCCGGAACTTCACCCATCGCCAGGCGGTGAAGCGCAAGGCCCAGAGTTGGGGCCGGCGCTACCGGGGGATGCCGCATGGGGAACGCCTGGCGGTGCTGTCGGCGATGATGGCGGTGGAGGCGGAGGAGGCCGTGGAGGCGAGGGAGGAGTGAATCCATGGGGACGGTGAACCGGGTTGCGCTGCGCGAGGAGTTCGATGCGCACCGGGAGAGTTTCCGGTCACTGTGCAGGGAGGGCAAGGTCAGCGCGGAATGCGAGGTGCTGTTCAACGCCCTGTTGATGCTGATGGAGTTGATGATGGCGGTGTTCATGGAAAAGACCACCCGCAAGACGCCGGTGAACGCGAGCCTGCCGCCGTCCCGTGAGGGGAAGGATGAGACCGCGGCACGCCCCGGGAGCCGTGGCAGGGGACCGGAGCAGCCGCACTGGGAAACGGGCCATACCCGTCTGGTGAGTGAAACCGGGGTATCCCCGGTGACGGAATGTTCGGCCTGCGGCAGGAACCTGGTGCGGGTACGGTGCGAGGGCCATGAGCGTCGCACCCTGGTGGACATCGTGTTCGAGACCCGGGAATACCACGTGGATGCCGAGATCAAGACCTGTCCGCGCTGCCATGCCGAGAACCGGGGCGCCTTTCCGGACGGCCTGCCGGGTCCGCTGCAGTACGGACACGGCATCATCGCGTTCGCCGCCCACCTGATGGTGGCGCAGATGGTGCCGCTGAAGCGTGTGGTCCAGACCATGAAGGCGATGACGGGACGGGCCATTGCCGAGGCGACCCTGCTGGCCTGGCTGCTGCGCCTGCACGATGCCCTGGCGGACTGGGAGGCTGCCGCCGTCGAGTGCCTGCTGGCCGCGCCGGCGCTGCATGTGGACGAGACCTCGATCCGCATCGACCGCAAGAACCACTGGCTGCACGACTGCAGCGCCGGAGACCTCACCCTGAAGTTCTGCCACCCCAAGCGGGGCGGCGAGGCGATCCGGGACATCGGCATCATCCCCCGGTACGGCGGCGTCCTGGTCCATGACCGCTGGGCCAGCTATCTTGCCTGTGACCACTGCGACCACGCCCTGTGCGGCGGCCACCTCCTGCGGGATCTGCAGTTCCTCATCGACGCCCATGATCCGGCCTGGGCGAGGCGGATGAAGAAACTGCTCCGGGACGCCGCCCGCAAGGTCAGGGAAAGCCCGGACAAGGTGCTGTCCGCAAAAGAATGCGCCGCCCTGCAAAAGCGCTACCGGACCATCCTGACCCAGGGGAAGAAGGAACTCCCGGCAACCCCTGTGCGCACCGGCGGGAAAAAGCGCGGGCGCATCGCGAAATCCGACGCGGAGAACCTGTGGGAGGCCATGGGAAAGCATGAAACCGAAGTCCTGCGGTTCGCCAGGGACCCCGCGGTCAGCTTCACCAACAACCTGTCCGAAAGGAACCTCCGGATGGCCAAGGTCAAGCAGAAAGTGTCCGGCTGTTTCCGTACATACAAATACGCCGTCGCATGGTGCCGGGTCTCAAGCTATCTGCTGTCCATGTCCTATCAGGGTTACAATCCTCTTGCCGCCATCGAGATCGCTCTCAAGGGAAAGGCCGCCCACATGCTCAAGACACCTGAATGACCTTCAGGTGCTCCACAGGGGGCTAGTAGTTACCATTGATCTTCCGGGATTCGGTCTTCCGCTCCGGCCAAAGCCAGGGATCGTCACGGATATGCCCCGGATTGACATCGGTCGATTGCGGTTTGCTTGCGGAATCGCCACCACCTCCGGCCACAAGAATGCGCATAACTGGAGGTGTCCGCACGGCTGGACGGAAAACTGCCAAGCATACCAAATGCGCCGTCGATTCGTCTTGTATTTCTGCAGCCATAGAGCCCTGGACAGGGAGAAGCCCGTGTCAGGCCCCGGCGACGGGCAGTTCGCATCTCGCTGGACCGGGCGCGCGGCGTGTGCCAACCGGAACAGTGTCGGTGTTTCCGTTCGGTACCCCAAGGGCGGTGCCCTTCCACGCCCTTTCCATGATCCGGCCATCGCCCCGGAAACGGTTCGGTCATGACTTTTCCCATCCCCGGATTCAATCCATCAGGCCGGCGCCGGGTTGCGCCGAAGAACGGATGCCAAAGGCTCCAGGAGGCACGCCCCGGTGATCAGCGTCACGCCGACGAGTTCCCGGACGCCGAAGGGCTCTCCGGCGAACAGCGCGGCGGTGATCGTGCCCACCACGATTTCCGTCATTAACAGCAAGCCCACGATGCCGGGATTGAGAAATTTCGGCCCCCAGAACGATGCATAGGTGCCGGGTATCAGAAGAAACAGGACGAAAGCGACAAGCAGGGGCAGGACCGGCCCGGCCTGCGTGAGCGACGGCTCCCACCCCGGCGCCAGGGCCAGCGCAACCGCCAGCGACAGGACCAGTCCCCACAGGAAAAATCCCGTGGTGAGTTCCATCGCCGAATGGTTCCCGTGCATTCGAACGCGTACCATCGTAATGGCCCAGAATATTCCCGACGCCAGGCCCATCCAGTCACCCGCGTTCCTTGGGACCGGAGGGCCCATGCCCAACCCGAAAAGCGTCAGTATGCCCAGGGCGGCGAGCATCATCGCGAAGACATGAATCAACGTGATCCGCTCTTGCAGGATCATGCGCGCGAGAAGCGTGCTCCAGATCGGCATGAGGGAGTACAGCATCAGCGCACGCACCACTTCCGTGTAGATGATGGATGTGGAATAGAATGTCAGTGCGGCACCGCCGGTCAGCGCGGTAAGCTGCAACGACAGCCCACCCTGCCGGACGGCCCGCCACCGCAGGCCCAGCACCGGCAGAGCGCACAGGGCGGGAACCAGGAAATAGGTCGTGGTGATCCACAGATCGTGCAGACCGGCCCCCTCCAGTTTCCGCAGCGGGATCCAGAACAGCCCCCAAACCGCCCCGGCGTAGAGGCAGGCGAGTCTCGCTCGGTTTTCAAGCGCGCCCGGCATCGGATGCACCCTGTTCCGGTACTGCGGTCATGGCGGTCTTCGTTCCTCCGGGGAAAGGAGCCGTCGCAGGAGATCCATGAGAACTGCGCATCTGTCCCGTGTATCTGGCCACTGTATACCTGTGCATGGGCAGTACTCCGGATGAGCCGGGAAAACAGAAAACCGCCTGACGATTACGGCAGGCGGTCAAGCGGATCAAAATGTTGCCGGGCAGCCCGGTGAAAGCTGCCGGCACGCAGGTTATTGGTCCATCCCGGACATGTCAACCCGAACAATTTATTTTGTATTTCTGCAGTCGATACGGTGGTCCGGGATCGGGATTTCCCGGGTTGATTATAACGAAATTACCTAATATTATTCAAAAACGATAAACCTTGGTAATTTAGATTGATATGGACCCCAGGCAGAACCCCTACGCGCCCGGTGCAGGTACGCCTCCGCCTGAACTCGCAGGGCGTGATGAGTTGATCGAACGTGCCGCCGTGGCGCTGGATCGCATACGGGCGGGGAGACCGGCCCGGAGTTTCATCCTCTATGGGTTGCGGGGGGTCGGCAAGACGGTACTGCTTAACCGGATTCGTCTGGACGCCGAGGCGCGCGGCATCGCCAGTGTCAAAATGGAAGCTCCCGAGGGGCGGTCGCTTCCCGCCCTGCTCATTCCGGCGCTGCGCTCGACGCTCCTGCGCTTGAGTCGGGGCGAGGCACTCAAGGGCCACTTGCTGAAAGGCATGAAGGCACTGGCGGGTTTTACCAAGGCCCTGAAGGTAAGATATCAGGATATTGAAATGGCCATCGATGTCGATCCCGAAACCGGACTGGCCGACAGCAGCGATCTCGATACGGATCTCACGGACCTTCTTTTGACCCTTGGGAAGGCTGCCGGCGAACGTGATACCGCGATCGTGCTCTACATTGATGAATTGCAATATGTTCCGGAAGACCAGCTCGCCTCTCTGATTGCCGCACTCCACGGCACAAGTCAGGAACAGTTGCCTGTCACTATGATCGCGGCGGGACTGCCCCAACTGGTCGGGCGAACCGGCAATGCCAAGTCCTACGCCGAGCGTCTGTTTGAATTTGCTTCTGTCGACCGCCTCGGTGACGACGACGCCCGCATTGCCCTGACTGTGCCTGCCGAAAATGAGGGTGTCACATTCGACCCCGGAGCAGTCTCAAATATCCTGCGGCATGCAGGCGGCTATCCCTACTTTCTCCAGGAATGGGGCAAACACAGTTGGGATGTCGCGGATACTTCCCCCATTGAACTGGAGGACACACGGCGTGCAACTACCGAGGTGCTTGCCGAACTCGACGCAAGTTTCTTCCGGGTGCGTTTCGATCAGTTGACTCCATCCAAGAAGAACTACATGCGCGCCATGGCCGAACTTGGTCCTGGGCCCCACCGGTCCGGTGATATCGCCAATATCCTGGATCGAAGTGTCACCACGGTTGCGCCCATACGCAATTCGCTGATCACCAAGGGAATGGTCTACAGCCCCGCCCACGGTGAAACGGCGTTCACCGTGCCGCTCTTCCACGACTTCATGAAACGCATTATGCCGCTACAGGCGCCATGATGGGATTGCGAGAGGGGTAGATAATCATGGCCGTACGCCTGATTTCCGTATGACCTGTTGTGTTCCATGGGAAAATTCACTTCCCCGTGGCTTCAACCGGACCGTCGTGCAGCGGCAGGCACAGGTCTGTCAGCAGTTCATCGGGCCGGGTATCAAGGGGCGAGTTGTGGAAAATCTCCATGCACGGCCGGTCATCGATTTCCTCGCCGCTTTGGGGCAACCACAACTCGAACAGGCGCCTGAACGCTTCAGGAATTCCATCGTAGGAACCGCGATGGGTATAGATGGCGTAGCGCCCTGCAGGAAGCGTGTCCACCGTGATGCCGGCCGGCGGCGCGGCGTCGGTGTCAACCTCGAGACAGGCGTCCGAACGCAGGTTTTCCGTCGCGACGGTATCGGGGTCATCGTACGAAAGGCAAAGAACACGGCCGGGCCGTGCACCGACACGCCCCGCCCACTCGAACAGGCGTTCGAAGTGTTGCCCAACCTCGTTGTATGGACCGACATGACGGATTCTGGCTAACTTGATTTCGCCCAAGGACTCTATTCTGATATCCATGTTTGTTTCTCCGGATGGTGGATCGATTTCAATGCGCCCCTCACCAGGGTAGTATCTGACCCGCAGGGCCTGACTGCCGAATCTCGGCGGCGGCCAGGCAGTGCGGTACCGGCTGGGGCTCATACCAAAACCGCGCCGGAACGCCCTCGAAAAGGCCTCCGCCGAACCGTAACCGGCATCCAGGGCGGCCTCGGTCACATCTACCGGCTCCCGGCGAAGGCGCCAGGCGGCCCGTTCAAGGCGAAGCCGCCGTACCAGGTCGGCAATCGACTCGCCGGTCATTGCCAGGAACATGCGTTGGCAATGAAATCGGGAGAAGGCCGCTGCGGCGGCAACTTCCTCGACCGTGCAGGGACGCTCGAGATTGCCTGCAATGTACTCAAGGGCACGGACCAGCCGGCGATAATGAGACTCTGCAGTGACGGATCGCATGGATGCATCATCGCATGGAACCCGGCTTCCGGCCTGACCGAATGTGCTTATTTTCAGATCCCTCGGGGCCGTCGTTCCGGCCTCCTGCAGATGTCGCCAATGCACCTCGTGCGGTTGCCCGACGACGGTCGAATTCCTGGCAGAAAGGTAGGAGCGCATCACTGTGTACGGGTCCGGGACATTCTTGACCGCCGTTGCGGGATGGAATTGCATAACCGCATGGTGCTGGATGAACTGACCGCTGTCTATCAGGACCTCGGCCTGCAAAATGGTCAACCGCCGAATTGACGGAAAATGGGCAAGGGCATCAGGCAGATACTGCCTCACCGCGGAAGGTCTTCATCGCTGGTTCCCCTACAGCACATCATCAAAATAGCGCACGGCAAAATCGACCAGACCACGCATCGGAAACAACATTGATGCGGCATCGCCAATGCTGCCTTGCCGAACTCCCCCTTCAGCGATGTACTGTTGTCCGACGGCGGGGAAATGGGCACCGTTGTCGTCCGCAACATTCGGTACTTCCGTCCATACACGTTGCCCATTGTCCAGCACCGGAAATCGCAGAGTCTTGACTCTTCGCCTGTCGACCAGTGACTCGGCGAAGTGCAATGCAGTGCACCGATTGAAACCCACTCCGAGAAGCAACACACGGCAATCGAGGTTGTAAAGCTTCTCGAACGGTCCGCCCGGACCTTCCGAAAACGCCAGGGGATGTTCGCTGACAATTGTGGACGCGGCAGCACCGCGGGCACAGACGGATTCCACCGGGTGATCGCTCCGCAGGGTGTCCGGCCAGTTGCGGAAGCTTTCGCATATGGCGCCCAGCGTTGTGGGAGTCGTCCGGGCGTCGAAAACCGGAAGATGCTCTCGTACGTCCGCCAACCAGGCCTCCGGCAGTCGGGGACTTGCCCATGTCGCAGGATCCGTGCAATGAGGCGTCGCGGCCGGCATGACCAGCGTACCGCTTTGTCCGAGTGCGGTCAGGAGCGCGCGCACCACGGTCGGCGCACCACCGACAACCCAGCCTATCGAGCTCAACGAAGAGTGGACCAGCAAGGTCATCCCGTGTGTGACGCCGATCCCCGCCAGGTCCATTTGCAGGCTGGTTTCCGTCCTGGGTTCCCCTGCGAACGATTTCATCTTCATGACCTCAATGATTCCCGCGTGGCGCCTCCGTTCCGCTTAAGCCGGCGAGGACGTCGAAATCTGTGCCTGCGTTGGCCTGCATGATGTGGTCCGACCAAACGGCCCGAAACGGCAGCCATGCCCAAGTAGCGAGCGATCGCCATGTCGCTGTGGCGAAGAAGATCGGTGCGATTCTTGCAGGGGCGACAGACCTTAATGATACGGGCAACAATGAGCCCTGAAGTAAGTCCGATTACATCCTGGATCGCCGTTTTTTTGCACGTGCATTCACGGGTTGTGGTGGTCTCGGGGTTTATGCAGGTCTGCAATGGCAAGACGTGCCCGCTGCACGTTCGACGAGAACCGGGTTTGTCAGGACGAACAGGCCCCGGGCTTTGTGCCTTGCCGGAAGGATGTGACCTTCCATACGTCTTTTGACAGAATCGCCATCCACGACATACCAGGCTACCGGCTTCACCCGTTAAGAGAGATCTAAAAAGATATTGGAGCATTTCGGTTACCGGACATTGGAGATTTACTATTCGTTTCGAATATGGCGACGCCCCAGGCGTCAACCTGACAGACTACCACCACCAGGAGGCAAAACCATGACGATGAACAAACCCACACATCCTGGGCGCCATACTTCCGACCTTTGCCGTGAACGTTCCCTTGAACGGGACGCTGTCGTTGGCAGAGGTGCCGCTTGAGGCCGTCCACGCACAGGAAATCTGGCGTGCCTACTCGTCTCCCTGGTATCTGCCGAACGCGGCCTGGACATCGGCGTCGGGACTCAGCTTGCTGCTCATCGGTCTGGGTATTTTCTGCATTGCGCGAAAGCGGGACTGTTGAAACGTAACGCAGGATTTTCTGGTGACACTTCCGACTCGGGCACGACTATGGTCCGCCTGACACGGAAGATATGCTACTTGGTCCGGACCATTCAGGTCTGTATGACCCTTCTTCGGGATGCAGCAATGATCGGCCAGTGATCCTGCTCTTCACACCGCTCCAGTTCCATGAAGCTGCGAAGTCCTGTCGCCTCATCCTCATCCAACCGTCCACCTGTCATAGTGAGATTCTCCATGCGGTCAAGCCGGAATGTGCGGAAATTTTGCCGGAGCTTGTACCAGGCGGAAAACATCCAGCCATCCGGCAGGTTCCAGTTCACGAAAGGACGCACGCGGCGCCCGGTCCGGTTCCACTCTCCGTCCCGGTAGTCGAACTGCGCGATCTGCCGCTGGCGGATCGCCTGGCGGAGCAAGGCCAGATCCGGCGACGCGCCGTTTCCCGGCACAGGGTTCGCAGCTTGTCCGGCCGGGCACTCCGGCCGGGCCCCTGGATGGCGTCGTGCATGATGAACCTCCTACCGGGAATGGAAATCGAAAACAGGAGGGCACGCGATATGGGATCCGGTTCAACCTCGACGCCAGGTTCTGATGGGCGGCATGGCCATGGAATCACCCTGGTTGCTGGAAGAATACGCCGGACGTGTGCACAATCCACGGGGGTGTGTACTCCGGCTGGTACCGGTGCGAAGGTGCCGCTATCTGCATCTTCAATTTGTTCGCTGGGAAAAATTGCAAAATCGCCTAATCATTGAGATGAGGAAAAAGAAATGAAACATCCGGTCAACAAGCTCCTCGCCGCCTGCTTGGCGATCACGTTCGCGGTCACGGTGCAGGCCCAAGACCCGGACAGCCTGAACAGGAAGTTGGAACTCGCAATCAACTCGGGGGACGTCACGCGGGTTCAGGGACTGCTCGAACGCGGTGCGGCCCCCAACTTTATTGACAGCAGTTGGTACTCGATGCTTTACAGGGCGTTAAGGGAAGGTGGCCGTACTCCCATCGTAACCGCCCTGCTGGAGGCCGGTGCGGACCCGAACCTCAGCAGCCGGGGCGTACCGCCGCTTCATCAGGCGGTGTCCAGAATAACGTATTATGGTGCAGCCGCGGTGGACCCGGTCATCGCACTGCTGGAGGCCGGCGCGGACCCGAACCTGGTGGACGTTTACGGCCGGACACCGCTTTACATTGCGCTTGAGGATCGTGCCAATCCGCAGGTCAGGGGCATCATCGTGTCCCGCTTGCTGGCGGCTGGCGCGGACCCGAACCGCGGGGTGCCGCTTGGCTTGGCGGCACAAGGAAAACTCGTCGATGCCGTGTCTCACCTGCTGGCGGCCGGCGCTGACCCGAACGCATTTACGACCAAGCGTTGGTCCGGCGCGAAGGTGCGGCCGCTTCAATTGTCAAAGCTGTATGACGATCTGGAAGGACAGGCTATCGTCTTCTTGCTGCTGGCCGCCGGTGCGGACCCGAACGTATTTTTCAAACAAAACGAATGGAGCAGCCACGAACGGACCCCGCTTCATTGGATGGTGGTGGAAAGTCACGCCTCGATGGTGGCCGCCCTGCTGGACGCCGGTGCGAACCCGAACATGGTAAGCGAGGAAGGCGGTTTGCCACCAATTCACCATGCTGTGACGCATGGTCATTCCGTCATCATGGCCGCGCTGGTGGATGCTGGCGTAAATCTGGACGTGGCATACAGTGATGGCGAGACACTGCTCCACCATGCGGTGGAGAGAGGCCGTGCCTCCACCTTGACCGTCCTGCTGGAAGCCGGCGCTGACCCGAACGTGGGAGACAAGGATGGTAAGACACCGCTTTACTGGGCGGCGTGGGAAGGGTCTCCCGGCCCCATTGTTGCGCTTCTGAAGGGTGGTGCCGATCACGGTGCAGCGGACAATGAGGGCGTGACGCCGCTACTCGTCGCTCTGGAGAGGAACAACCTCGCCGCAGTGGAATTACTTCGCGGAGAGTGATGTTCTGGTTACCTTGTCTGACTATGGACGGAAAAACGTCGCCGAACAATCGCTTATTGCGCCAGGCAAAGTCCTGGAATGGATGTTATGACATGGCAGAAACCATTCACCGCGGTCCAGCAGGTTCAACTCCTGCCCGTTGAAGGTATAAACCGGGCACGGGGAAGTGGATCTCCATATTCATGTCCCTGCAGATTCTGGTGCTCGAAACAGGGTTGTTTTTCTGCGAGCAAATTCATTCGTAACCGTAAATGAATCCCGGCGGATGTTCTGTTGCTGTTTGAGCCGAAAGCAGGCATATGCATCCGACAAAATATTCAGGCAGGTTTCTCGAGAGGCCAATCTCGCCTTTGCGAGGGATCGGAGATTTGGTGTTCTTACCGTCAGCACGGACGATGACGGCGGGCCTTTGGTGAGCCACATTCCATTTCTCCTTACAGAGGATTGCAGCGCGGTGCATGCCCATCTGGTCCGGACAAACCCGATCCTGCATAGCCTGGAGAAAGGGGAGCGGCCGGCCGTGATGGTTGTCAGCGGCCCGGACAGCTATATCTCACCGGACTGGTACGAGGCCGACCCCGGACTGGTGCCTACATGGAACTATGTCGCGGTGCATCTGCGCGGCCGATTGAGACTGCGGCCGCAAGAGTCGCTGCGGAACCATCTGGATGCGCTGGCAATGCAGTTTGAGGAACGACTGCTGCCCAAACCGCCATGGCGAATTTCCAAGGTGCCGGAGCGTCAGCTGGAAGCAATGATGCGGACGATCTTCCCGGTGGAGCTTGCAGTGGAAACGGTGGATGGCACCTGGAAGCTGAATCAGAACAGGCCTGATGAGGCGCGCCTCAATGCAGCCCGTCATGTTGATGGTGGAGACCTGGGGATGGGAACAGTCGCGCTCGCCGGTCTGATGCGAAATTTGCCGGATGTGGAATAGCCATGCTGAAGTTGATATTCACTGGGTAGCGTTGCTTGGGGAATGCAGGTACATCCCTGATGGATGAGCCCATCGGGAAGAAAGAGAACAAGCGGATGCATGACCACTGCTCTATACGCTTTCAATCCTTGCTTAGCGGCTTCAGCCAAGTGGCCATTTTGTGTTGTACTGGTTGTATCGCTGTTACCGCCCCGCCACCGAGTTGATCCGGTTGACGATGATTCCCGGAATCGATGTGAACCAACACTTGCACCAACAGTGGGATCCGGACTGCTGAAGCCAACGGCGCCTGTCTCCAGGTTGATTCAATCCGATTACCGTTTATCGGATGATCTGACCATTGCCGAATTCCCTTGATGCTTCGGCAGGTCGGGGCCAGGGGGAATCGGCTTAATCGTTTGCCAAGGTGGGTGTCCGTGCTCATCCGACGCTTTGCCTCTCATCCCGTAATCCGAACAGGGACACCTGGATTTTCTACGGTGTCAACAGGCCACTATTGATGTGTTTGGTAGATGATTGCAGTTGATATCTGTACCGGTATACGGCACACTTCAGCATGATCCGAAGTTTCCGTCATCGAGGTCTCAGGCGCCTGTACGAGCACGGTGATGCGAGCAAGGTGAGTCCAGACCTGGTCAACCGCATCACCTTGGTGCTGGCCGACTTGGATGTTGCCCGGGGTCCCTCGGACCTCGACTTGCCCGGTTACCGGCTTCACCCGTTGAAGGGAGATCTTAAGGGATACTGGAGCATTTCGGTTTCCGGAAACTGGCGGATTACCTTTCGTTTCGAAGATGGAGACACTCACGACGTCAGCCTGACAGACTACCATTAGCAGGAGGCAAAGACATGACGATGAACAATCCCCCCCATCCTGGGCGCGGCATTCGCGAAAACTGCCTGGAGCCACTCGGTCTGAACGTAACTGAGGCGGCGCGAGTGCTGGGTGTTGCCCGCCACACTCTCTCGAGGGTTCTTAACGGCCATGCCGCCATATCTCCGGAAATGGCAATTCGCCTGGAGATGGCGGGCTGGTCAAATGCCGAGTTCTGGCTGCGTCGACAGGCCACCTACGATCTTGCCAAGGCACGCAAGGAACAGGATCGGATCACTGTCCAGCGATACCGGCCGCAGCCTTCAGTATGAGGTTGGGGGACCTGATACCTGTGCCGAGTATCGCCGATTGACCAGTCCAGAACTCACCCATGGTTAATTATGCATCCGACAAAGATATTCAGGCAGGTTTCTCGAGAGGCCAATCTCACCTTTGCGAGGGGTCGGGGATTTGGTGTTCTTACCGTCAGCACGGACGATGACGGCGGGCCTTTGGTGAGCCACATTCCATTTCTCCTTACAGAGGATTGCAGCGCGGTGCATGCCCATCTGGTCCGGACAAACCCGATCCTGCATAGCCTGGAGAAAGGGGAGCGGCCGGCCGTGATGGTTGTCAGCGGCCCGGACAGCTATATCTCACCGGACTGGTACGAGGCCGACCCCGGACTGGTGCCTACATGGAACTATGTCGCGGTGCATCTGCGCGGCCGATTGAGACTGCGGCCGCAAGAGTCGCTGCGGAATCACCTGAACGCGCTGGCGATGCAGTTCGAGGAACGATTGCTGCCCAAACCGCCATGGCAAGTTTCCAAGGTGCCGGAGCGCCAACTGGAAGCAATGATGCGGACGATCTTCCCGGTGGAGCTTGAAGTGGAGACGGTGGATGGCACCTGGAAGCTGAATCAGAACAGGCCTGATGAGGCGCGCCTCAATGCAGCCCGTCATGTCGATGGCGGAGACTTGGGGATGGGAACGGTTGCGCTCGCCGAGCTGATGCGTAATTTGCCGGATGTGGAATAGCCATGCGACGATGGCGAGTCAGCACCTTCGTTGGCCATGAGCCAGGCGACCGATGTCATCGAGAACCTCCCAGATTGTGACGGAGGGAAGACCGAGCCTTTCATCTGCGATCAAATCGAGACGGGAAGCAACCTGAGGCGCGGGCTGCGGTCGCATCATTTCGGAGTCGACGTTCGTGTCGATAGTCCACGTAAGCGGGGCAGTCATTCCTCCTTCTCACGGGAGAATGTCAGTGACTTGTACCCACCAGGTGCCGGGGGCGGAAGCTCGGCGCCATGCTCTTCTCCGAAATACCGCGCGAAGGCCTCGGATGGTTTCGGACGACATTCGGTCCTGATACGCTTCTCGTGAATCAGGCGGCGGACCAACTCTTCCATCGACACGCCGACCCGGCGGGCCTCGCGTAGGAGCCAGGACTTGTCACCGGGGTCCATATGGCGAATGGTGATGCTTGTGCTCATAGTGTCACTTCCGGTTCGGTGGACAATGTGCTCGCGGGCTGATTTACCATCAATCTATGTCATCAGGAAATCTAGGACAAGAAAACTCCTGATGGTCTGGGGCAGTTGGCTTGGCTCCAGCGGACAGTGGATCGGAATTCCGTTTCGGGTGTTCCATATTATCGCAAGCGGACAATGCGGGTCTGCCGGTGACGGCGGCGAGCCAGACCGAATCCCGGCGCTGTTGCCGTTCGTGCACCGGCCGGGTGCCCTATAATCCCCCTTGCAGGGTCAACCGGCGGAAACATGGCGCCTTCACTGATCATCGACATTCTTGCCTCGCTGCTGCTGGGATCCATGGTGTTCTTCGCCGCCGTGGTGGCCCCGGCCGTGTTTCGTGCCCTGGAGGGTGACAATGCCGGCGCCTTCCTGCGCGTGCTCTTCCCCCGCTACTATCTCTGGGGCATGGTCCTGTCGCTAGCGAACCTGGGGGTATGCCTGCTCCACTCCCCCAAGGGCGCCGCGCTGATGGCGCTGGTTCTCGCCGGGTTTGTCTACGCGCGCCAGGTGCTTGTCCCGGCCCTCAATGCCGCCAGGGATCGGTGGCGGGAAACCGACAGCCCCGGGGACAAGGCCCGGTTCGGCGCGCTCCACCGCCGCAGCGTGATCATCAACGTCGCCCAGATGGCGATGCTGGTCGTCATCATCATCGCATGACGACGCCTGCCCAGACCGCCGAAGGAACGCGCCGGGGAACCAGCGTCCGGGCGATGCTGACGGACCGCCAGGTCCTGGCCTGGGCGCTCTACGACTGGGCCAACTCCGCGTTCGCCACCACGGTCATGGCGGGCTTCTTTCCGGTCTTCTACAGCGCCCTCAGCGCGGAGCTGTCCACCGAGGACTCCCAGTTCTGGTTCAACATCAGCCTGGCCGCGTCCAGCCTGGTCATCGCCCTGGCGGCGCCGGTGCTCGGCGCCATCTCCGACCGGGGCGGCACCCGCAAGCACTTCCTCGCCACGTTCACCATGCTCGGCGTGATCATGACCGCGTCATTGGCCTGGGTGCACGGTGACATGTGGATCGAGGGCCTGATGATCTACGTGCTGGCCCAGGCGGGATTCGCCGGTGCGAACATTTTCTACGATTCCATGATCACGGACGTGGCCAGGGAAGATGAATACGACCAGGTGTCGGGTTTCGGCTACGCGCTCGGTTATGTCGGCGGCGGGCTGCTGTTCCTGGTCAACGTGCTGATGGTCACCAACCCGGGCTGGTTCGGTCTCGACGGCGCGGGGGAAGCGCTGTCCTGGTCGTTCATTTCCGTCGGCCTTTGGTGGGCCTTGTTCACCCTGCCCCTGCTCATCTGGGTCAAGGAAACGCCCACCAGGGAGGAGGCATCCGGCGTCCAGGCTGTCCGCGAGGGGCTCCGGCAGCTCCGAAAGACCTTTTCCCATATCCGGCAACTCCGGGTGGTGCTGATCTTCCTTGCCGGCTACTGGCTGTATATCGACGGGGTGGGTTCCGTGATCAAGATGGCGGTGTTCTTTGCCAACCGCGTGCTGGAGCTGCCCCAGGAGGCGCTCATCACCGCCCTCCTGCTCACCCAGTTCGTGTCTTTCCCGGCGGCGCTCTTCTTCGGCTGGCTGGGCAGACGCATCGGACCGCGCACCGGCATCCTCATCGGGCTGGTGGTGTATGCCCTGGTCGTGTTCTACGCCTGGGGCTGGCTCTCCTCGGGTACGGGTTTCTACTATCTCGCCGTCGCCATCGGACTGGTGCAGGGCGGGGTGCAGAGCCTGAGCAGGTCCCTCTATGCCCGGATCATTCCGGTGAGCCGCACCGCGGAATTCTTCGGTTTCTACAACATGGTGGGCAAGTTCGCGGCCATCCTGGGACCGCTGCTGGTGGCGCTGGTGCCGGTCATGATCGCAGCCGCCGACGCCCGGGACGCCATCCTGGTGCTGGTTGTCCTGTTCGTGGTTGGCGGCGCGCTGCTTACCCGGGTGGACATGGAGGCCGGCGTCCGTGCCGCCCAGGAGATGGATCAGGCAGACAGCAACGAGGCCTCGAACGGGTAGTTCGTGAGGTTCTCGTAGCCGCTGTCCGTGATCAGCACCTGGTCCTCCAGCTTGACTCCTTCGCGCCCTCCAACCGCGCCGACGTAGGCCTCGACGCAAAGAACCATGCCGGGCTTGAGGGTCGCCGGATACCCGTTGGCCTCGATGTCCTCGGGGTACCACACGCAGGGATATTCGTCGCACAGTCCCACCCCGTGCATCAGGACGCCGTAGCGCTGGTCGCGGAACTCCTCCGGCAGGCGGTGCGACCGTTGCGTGATTTCATGCAGGGTGAGGCCGGGCCCGAGCAGTGACATGTTCGTCATGATGTGCTCGTGCGCGATCCGGTACAGCCGCTTCTGTTCCTCGGTGGGCGCCCGGTCGCCGATGATCCAGGACCGGGAGATGTCGGCGCAGATGCCGTAGGGGCCGACCAGGTCGGTGTCCACCGACAGCATGTCGCCTTCCGCCACCACCCGCGGGCCGCATTCCTGGAACCAGGGATTGGTGCGCGGCCCCGTCGACAGCAGGCGGCACTCGATCCATTCGCCGCCCCGCCGGATGTTCTCCGCATGCAGCACGGACCAGATGTCGTTTTCCGTGATTCCCGGCACACTGGCCTCCTGCATCAGCCCGAGGGCGATCTCCGTGGAGGCGAGGGAGCAGCGCATGGCGCGGATTTCGTCGGGCCCCTTGATCAACCGGGCAAGCTCCATGACCTCCTGGCCGTCGTGGACCTCGATGCCGGCCCTGTCCAGGGCCCGGAGTCCGGCGATCTCGATCTTGTCCACCGCGATACGCCGGTTTCTCCCGGCATGCTCCCGGAGGATATCGTCAAGGGTTGCGGCGAACGCGCCCGCGTGGGCTTCCACGTTGTCCCCGGAATCGAAATAGAAAAACGCCGCGCCGGTGCGCAGTTCCCTGACCAGGGGCAGGTATCCGGACAGGTGTTCGCCGCTGTGGAATTCCCACAGGATGATGTAGCCCGCGGCGGTGACGAAACAGGCCCTGCAATGGTTGTGGGTGATCCAGACCTGCATGTTGCTGGAGTCCGTGGCATAGCGGATGTTGAGCGGGTCGAACAGCAGCACGCCCGCAAGGTCCCTTTTCGCCAGCTCGGCCTTGATCCGCTCCAGCCGGAATTCCCGCATCGTCGCCAGGTCCGGGCATGCCAGGCCCAGGGATTCCCACTCGTCGAACGCAAGGTCGGTAGGGCCGGTCTCCACCCGGTCATTGTCGTTGGGGGAGCCGTCCGGTTTCAGGGCGCCTCCCCGCCGGCGGGCGGGGTCGATCTTGCGGTTGGAACTGCGGGAGAGTGTGGGGCGGTTCATTTCTCTTCGCGTCTTTCGGGAGCAGGCAGGGGAGGGTATTACGGTCCCGGTTCCGGCGCCATAACCGGTTGGCGAAGCTGTCGCAAACAAGGCAGATCAGCGGCCGGAAGTATCACGGACCGCTACCTGCCGGCCGGTCCTGGGATTTCCTTTCCGGCCATGCGGCGCTCCCGGGCCGGGACGCCGCCCTGCATCGGGAACGGGCGTAACGATCCTCCGGAAGGAGCGCGGCGGGTTCATGACCACCTCAGACGGCCCTGATCCGATGCCGGGAATTCAGTTCTCTCTTGGCAGGGCCAGGGAAATCACGGCCGTGATCCCGATCAGGCACGCTGAAACCAGCAGACAGACCCCCAAGCCGCTGACCTGGAACAACCATCCGGAAAGGACGGTGCCGAACAGCCGCCCGGCGGCATTGGCCATGTAATAGAAACCGATATCCATGGATGCACCGCCGCGACGGCCTGCATAGTGGACGATGAGATAGACATGCAAAGCGGAATTCAGTGCGAACGGGATGCCGAACAGCAACAGGCCCACCAGCAGAACAGGTGTCGCGGATATCCCCTGTTCAAGTGCGATGAACAGGATGAGCGGAACCACCGACAATGCCGCGGCCCAGAGGGTCGCCTGCCATCCGTCAGGGGGTGTGCCGTCCCGTTTTCGTATCAATGCAGGTGCCAGGGACTGGAAAATACCGTAGCCGATGACCCAGAACGCGAGAAAACCGCCGATGCGCCAATGGTCCCAACCGACCGCAGCGGCAAGGTAAACGGGCAGTGCGACCACGAACCAGACATCCCGGGCAGCGATCAGGAAAAACCTGGCCGCCGACAGCAGGTTTATGGAACGGGAAATGGAAAACACCTGCTGGAATTTCGGCTTGCCTCTGGATCTGCCGAGATCGGGCTGCAGCAGGATCAGGCTTGAGATCAGGACCAGACCAAGGACAAGCAGCAGCACGGCGACCGCCCCCCGGAATCCGATCAGGGTGAGCAATACGGCGCCAAGAAAGTAACCCGCGCCCTTGAGGGAATTTTTGGATCCGGTCAGGATCGCCGCCCTGCGATACAGTTTTCCCTGTTCGCTCTCCGACACCAGCATCCTGATCGAGGTTTTCCCGCTCGTCTTGTTGAGGTCCTTGGCGATACCGGACAATGCCAGGGCAGCCATGACCCATGGAACCGTCAGGTAGGTTACAGGCACCAACAAGGCGGAAAGCGCAACCGCCTGCAGGAAAAGGCCGATATGCATGACCAGGCCGAGACCGAGCCTTGCGCCAAGCCAACCACCCACCAGATTGGTGAAGATGCCGACGAACTCATACAAGAGGAAGAGCAGGGCAATCTCCAGCGGGGTGTATCCCAACTGGTGAAAATACAGCACCAGCAAGACCCTGAGGGCGCTGTTCGCGAGCGTGTAGATCCAATAGTTGCCGGTGACGATGCGGTATTGCAGGACCCGGTGATCCGCCAGGGCAGGATTCATGGGATCGGTCAAATCCCGCACCTCCGGTGGTCCCGGTAACCGGTTTGGACGGATTCGGCGGTCATGGATTCGCGGGGCGGGCGGCCCGGGTATGCGGCTGGCCGGGGCATTGCCCCAGTGCCCCGATGATGCCGGATCCGCAGATTCCGGCCGACCCTGTCACCGAAGCGACTTCCTCCGTGTCGGGTTGCGCAGGCCGGGCATCGCAAACGGCAGCCTTGTAGCAGGTCATGCCGCGGCATCAGACGTGGGGATTGCAGGTACGTGGCTTGTGCATCTGCGCGGTGAACGGCACTTCGACTGCGCCTGTCGTCTGACACCCTCCGAAAGGATGAACTGCGGCATTGCCGGTATCCCGGCGTATTTGAACGACGGATACACTGCCACAGAATTGGGACTATATAAATATCCATATTACTGAATACAATAAACCCACATTTGAGTTGGTAATGATGAATGACAAAGCAGAAAGGAGGGGCGCTGATGTCGACTTTCCGGTTTGCGGAATCCAGCGGGATGCCGATTTACCGGCAACTTGAAAACGGGATCCGCAAGATGATCCTAGACGGCAACCTGTCTGCCGGGGACCGTCTCCCGTCCAGTCGGCAACTTGCCACCGATCTGGGTATCTCCCGCCAGACGGTCAAGAATGTCTTCGAGCAACTGACCATCGAGGGATTTCTGAAATCACTCCGGGGCTCGGGTACCTTTGTCGGTGATGTCGCCGTCATGAAACTGCCCCCGGAGATGCCGAGCGACAGGCGCAGGCTGAACGGCTACCGGGTGCAGCCGTCGAAGCATGCGCGCGCCATCGCGGCAACCAAGGCGACCACCCGGCTTGGCAGCGTGGCGGCCTTCCGTCCCGGGGTTCCGGCGCTTGACATGTTTCCCCGCAAGGCATGGTCCGCAGCCCATTCCCGGGTTATGCGAAGCGGGAATGACACCCTGTTCAGCTACGGCCCGCCCGGCGGGCTGCCGGAACTGAAGCGGGCCATCCGGCTGCATGTGCGTGACCACCGGGGCATCCGGTGCGACGAGGACCAGATAGTAGTCACAGCCGGCGCCCAGCAGGCGTTCGTGCTGATCGCCCTGACGCTGATCAAGAGTGGCTCGGTCGTCTGGTGTGAAGATCCGGGCCACATCGCCGTGCGGGATGCAATGGGCCTGCTCTGCGCGGACGTGAAGCACGTTCCGGTCGACAGGCACGGGTTTGATCTCGAATACGCACGGCAACGCCATCCGCGTGCCCGGCTGATCTTCGTCACGCCGTCGCACCAGCATCCCCTCGGGATCACCATGAGCCTCAACCGCAGGCTGGAGCTGCTCGACAGCGCGCAGCAGCACGGATCCTGGATCGTGGAGGACGATTACGACAGCGAGTTCCGCTATGCCGAGCGGGCATTGCCGGCGATGCAGGCCCTGGACGGAAGCGGGCATGTGCTCTATGTGGGCAGTTTTTCCAAGTCGCTGTTTCCTGCGCTCAGGATCGGCTACCTGATCAGCCCCCCGGGGCTGGTCGATGCCTTCGCGGCAGCGCAGACGCTGCTGTCCCAGAACGTCTCGCCACTGCAGCAGCAGGTTCTGGCAAGCTTCATGCTCGACGGCAGTTTCAACGCGCACATCCGAAACATGTGCACCCTGTACCAGCGCCGGCGCGACCTGCTGGTGCAGGGGCTCAGGCAGCACGCCGGAAGCTTCCTTGACATTGAACCATGCCTGGCGGGAATGCACCTGATCGGCTGGTTGCGGGATGGAACGGCGAACGAGCTCGGGGCCGCGGAGGCGATCCGGAGCGCCGGCATCGACTGCCTTCCCCTGTCGATCTACTGCGTGGAACAGGTTCTGCGGCCCGGCATACTGTTCGGATTCGCATGTGTTCCGGACAGTGAAATCAATGCGGCAACCAGGGTGGTCGGCGCCGCAATGGCCGATGCACTGCATGGAGCGCGGCGTAACGTCCCGCCCCGACAGCACTGAATATTCCGGCCTTTTGACCTGTCCGGCGGGATTTCAGCCGGTACAATCCGTCCGGGGCAGCGGCGGGACGATTTTCCGGGCCACCCTGCACCGGGCGGACAGGGTGACGGGTTCCCGCCGCGCCGTTCGCCGACCGATCAACCATTCCCATCGAACCAAGCATGAGCAACAGAAAATACAAGATCGCGGTCATCCCGGGGGATGGCATCGGCAAGGAGGTGATCCCGGTCGGGCAGCGTGCGGTGGAAGCCGTCGCCACCCGGTTCGGGTTCGCGGTGGCCTGGGAGCCGTTCGACTGGTCCTGCGAGCGGTATGCGAAAACCGGAACCATGATGCCCGCGGACGGCATCGATCGACTGAAGACATGCGATGCGATCTACCTCGGCGCGGTGGGCTTTCCCGGGGTGCCGGACCACGTGTCGCTGTGGGGTCTTTTGATCCCCATACGCCGTCAGCTTGACCAGTACGCCAATATCCGCCCGGTCCGCCTGCTGAGGGGGATCACCTCGCCGCTGGCGGGGCGCGGGCCGGCGGATATCGATTTCGTCGTGGTGCGGGAGAACGTCGAGGGGGAATATTCGGAGATCGGGGGGCGGATCTTCGACGGAACCGACCGGGAATTCGTCTCCCAGCAGATGATCTTCACCCGCCAGGGCGTCGACCGGATCATGCACTACGCTTTCCGGCTGGCGCAGCAGCGCAGCCGCGGGAAAGTGACGTCGGCCACCAAGTCCAACGGCATCGTGCACACCATGCCCTTCTGGGACGAGCGCTTCCGGGCAGTCTCGGCACAGTACCCCGAAGTCGAGACCGACCAGTATCACATCGACATCCTGACGGCCCATTTCGTGCAGCACCCGGACTGGTTCGATGTGGTGGTTGGATCCAACCTGTTCGGCGATATCCTGTCCGATCTCGGGCCCGCGGTGGCCGGCTCCATCGGCATCGCCCCGGCGGCCAACATCAACCCCGAGCGGGCATACCCCTCCATGTTCGAGCCCGTGCACGGTTCGGCGCCGGACATCGCCGGTCAGGGCATCGCCAACCCGGTGGCGGCCGTCTGGACCGCGGCGATGATGCTGGAACATCTGGGAGAGGAACCGGCCGCGAAAGTCCTCGAGGAGGCCATGGAATCGGCGCTCACCGATGCGGCCGCACGGACGAGGGACCTCGGCGGCACCGCGGACACGGAAACCTGCGCCCGGGCGATGATCGACGCCGTGGGCTGAACCGCCGCCGGCGGTCCGGGGCGGCAAGACCGACGGGTGACTATGCCGGCGCTGCCCCCCAGGACTGCAGGGCGGGGCCGAGCACTTCCGGATCCGGCTCCACGCCGAGGCCGGCGCCCGGCGCGGCGAACATCAGGCCGCCCTTCCGGGTGGCGGGCAGGGGGACCGTGCGCCGGTTCACGAGATCGCCGATGTCCCAGACATAGAGCAACCGGTCTGCAGGGGCGCTGTGCGCAAGGTGCAGTATGGCCGCCTGCATGATGTCCTTGCCGCCGGCGCACTGTATATGGTACGGAATGCCGAGCGCATCACAGGCGTTGCGGATGGCCAGTGTCGGCGTGAGGCCGCCCACGCGGTCGATCTTGAGATTGAGGGCGCACAGAACGCCGTCGTTCCATGCCCGAACGACGGTTTCGAGGTCGAGGGCGCATTCGTCGAGCACCAGCGGCCTGCCGCAGGCATTGAACACGCTGCGGCATTCCTCGTAGCTCCGGCAAGGCTGTTCGAAGTAGACGTCGAGCGCGGCCGTCGCCCGCATCACCCGGATCGCCTCGTCCACCCGCCAGCCCCCGTTGGCGTCGAACTTGACCGATTCGCCGGTCTCGAGGCGTTCCTCGAGGTGTCGGAGGAAGGCGATGTCCGCTTCCGGCCAGCCACTGGCCTTGACGGAGAACTGGGTGCAGCCATTTTCCCGGACGGTGGCCATTGCCAGGTCCAGTGCCGGGCCCGGTTCCGGCGGAATCCACCCGGATGCCCTGACATTTTCGTTGATGCGGCCGCCGAACAGGTCATGCAGCGGCCTTTGGGCGCGCTTGCCGAGGATGTCCCAGCAGGCGATGTCGATTCCGCTCTTGACGTAGGGATGCCCCAGAAGGTCCCGGTCCATCCGCCGGCTGATCTCCAGGACTCCGGAAGGGTCCGCTCCCAGCAGTGCCGGAGCGAGTTCCCCGATCCCGGCCCGGGCGCCCTCGGCGAATCCATCGAGATAGTTGGGGCCGAACGGGCAGGCCTCCCCCCAGCCGGTGATGCCGGCATCGGTGTCGATCCGGATCACGGTGCTGTCCAGCCGGTCCCACGTCCGGCCGCCGGACAGCCGGTAGGCCCCATGGAAGGGAAGCTCGACGTGGTACAGGGAGATGGCGGTGATCAGCATGGCCCGGCGCCGTTTCCGTACACCGCGACCGGCTCCCCGAGCTGCCCCCGGTCGGGCGTGATGCCGAGACCGGGCCGGTCGTTGAGATGCAGCCTGCCCCGGCGCACCACGGGCGCATCCTGCGCGGTGGGCGGGCGTCCGCTCTGGAAATGATAGGACCCGAGCAGCCACTCTTCGGGGGTGTTCGCGGCCAGCTGCGCCTGGGCGGCGCGGGTGATCTCGCTGCCCGCGGTGTCCTCGATCCGCATCCTGATGCCGTGGGCGACGCAGAGGTCCCGCAGCACCCGTGCCTGGCTTAGCCCGCCCGCATGGGTGATCTTGATGACCAGGGCGTCCAGGGCGTCGTCGCCGATGGCCCGGGCAAGATCCTGCGGGCCGTCGATGACCTCGTCCAGGATGAAGGGCTGGCGGCATTTGCTTCGCACGGTCAGGCTCTCCGCGTACGTGGCGCAGGGCTGTTCGATGTAACAGCGGATGCCGTCGAGGCTGGATACCACGTGGAGCGCATCCGCCTTCTTCCAGCCCCGGTTCGCATCCGCCATGAAGATGCACCCGTCCCGGTCCCGTGACGCCAGTGCATGGATGCGGGCGACATCCTCAACCGGATCCCCGCCCACCTTGACCTGGAAATGACGGAACCCCTCCTGCATCTTCTGTTGCCAGGCCGCGACCATCGCCTCGGGGTCCGTCAGCGGAATGGAGATATACGCCGGGACACTGTCCGCCAGTCGCCCGCCCATGACCTCGCTGACGGACAGGTCGCAGGACTGCCCGAGAAGGTCCCAGCAGGCGATATCGACCGGGGCCTTGGCATGGGGATGGCCGTACAGGGCCTGGTCCATGGTGTGGTTGATCCGGGCGATGGCGGTCGGGTCCGTGCCGATCAGCCGGGGTGCGATCTGGCTGATGCCGGCGCGCACGCCGCCGGCGAAGGCAGGCAGGTAGAATCCGCCGATGGGACAGCTCTCACCGAACCCGGAAAGGCCCGTGTCCGTGGCGACCTCCACCACCGTGCTTTCCAGGAAGGGCGGCGCCTCGCGCCCGATCCAGCGGCTGCCGAGAGGACGGTACGGAATCTTCACGAGGTAAACCAGAATCGAAATGATCTTCATCCCATCTCCGCCCGGCATGTTCATCGATTGCCGGCCGCCCCGGAACCGCACTGGATTCCGCGGGCAGCGAACAGGCTAGATATATGCGACCCGGAATTGCCGGTCAACCGCATCGGCGGGGGTTCCGGCAGGTCCCGCGCCCTTTCCCCGTCAGCAGCAGTTCTTGTGCACCACGATACGCCTGATCAGACGGTCCTTGTTGATCAGGAACACGATCTGCCAGGAGTCCTGGTCCCTGGTCCGTGCGGTTTCTATCAGGTAGGTTGGGGTCATTTCCGTGACGTAGTACCCGCTGGAGTCGCCGAACAGTTCCAGGATCTCCAGGCGGTGCATGCCGATGAAGCGGTCCTGCTGACCCAGCAGCGAGCAGGCCATTTCGGCCCTTGACCGCTGATCCTCGTCCGCTGCCCTGAATTCCTCGATGTTCAGGGGCAGGTCGCCCCAGCGCTGGCAGACCTTGCGGGTATCCATGTATCCCCCGTGCAGGGACCAGAACGGCATGGCAACCACCACCAGGATGGGTGCCATGGCACAAAGGACCACTATCAGCAAATTCCACTTCATGGGAAATCCGGACCGCTTCCCGGATACGGCGCATATCCGGGTCGGGGCGGGCCTGCAGGCAGCGGGCATCAGGCTGGCCACTGCCGGCATGCCCCCCACATTCTCCTACTATCCCCCCGGACGGGCGCCCTGTCAATGGGCGCAGGCAGGGGGGCCGCCGTCGCTACGTCACGACCCCGCCGCCCAGCACCTGGTGCGCCTCGGTGTGAAGGCCAAGCCGGAGCGCCAGCAGCCGCAGTCTCTCGTGGAAGCCCTCGCGGCTCACGTTGCAGAGCTGCAGGAACCTGGCGGAATCCTCGAATCCGCCCCGCCCATGGAGCACGCGGTGGTTGTCGAAAATCACGGCTTCCCCTGCCTGGAGGACGAGATGGACCTGGTTCGTGCGCGCCATGACCAGTTCGCAGATCTGCCGATAGGCGGCATAGTACCGGGGCACCAGATCCGGCGGCAGATCCAGGGGCGCGGAGGCCCTGGTATGCAGGCGTATGCCGGATATGCAACCCTCGTCATCCAGGGAAAGGATCGGCATCCTTGCCTGCTGGTCAATGGCGTCGTCGTGGCGCCGGTGGTAGGAATGGGCGTGCCCGGACAGCAGCGAGAAGGCATCCGGGTCGGACCGGCGAAGGAGCGTCGCGCACTGGATGCCGTCGACGAAAACGGACTCCCCGGCCTTCTCGGCCGGGCGGATGCAGCCCAGGATGTTGAGCCCCGGGGGCGTGTACCGGAACGCCTCGTCGGTATGGGGCGGTACGGGCCGGAACGTGTTTCCCATGGTCCGCACCTTGCTCGAGGGTGTCAGGTCGAAGATTTCACCGTAGGATGTATCCGCACCCATCTCCCCGACCAGGGCGGCGACATCCCGGATGAATCCCGGCCGGGCGGGGGCGCCGTGAACGACCACCAGCCCGAAGTCGCGCAGCTTGCGGTAGAGGTCCATGCGCGCGGCATCGCTGCTGGCTGCGGACGCCAGTTCCACCCGGGGCGGGTCGGCCTCGAGGGCGGCGTCCCACGGCGTCGGCCGTGCCCTTCGCGCCTGGCGGGAGCGCTCGTCATAGCAATGCTGCCGGAGCCAGGCCGGATCGAATCGGGACCGGTGACCGTCCGTCTCCCAGGTGATGGCGAGGGCTCCGTCCCCGTCGATGACCGCGTCCCGGGCGGCGGGCTCCGCGGGCATGTCGCCCGGCACGAAAAACCGCTTGCTGGAATAGCTGTCCCCGCAGGCTTCGCAGTAGCAGCAGTCCCGCAGCCAGACGTGATGGAAAAAGCTTGCATGGCCGTCGTTCCAGGTAACCCGGACGCCGTCCGCCAGGAGGTCAAGATTCTCGATCCGGCACTCCCCGGAAGCCGCCGGGCGCAGATAGGCGGAAACCTCGGCTTTCATGGAACCTCCACGGTGCGCGGGTACAGGGTTTCCGTGAAGCCGTCGACACCGACAATCTGGCCGGTGACATGGCGGCAGTGATCCGAACTGAGGAAGCAGATCATGTCCGCGATTTCCTCCGGATCGACATAGCACTGCATCGAGGTGCCGATGGCGTACATGCGCCTGACCACTTCCGGGTCCAGGTTCTCGGCGCCGGCATGGGCGCTGATCACCCGTTCCATGCGCTCGCCGCTGACGTTGCCGGGAACGATGCCGTTGACCCGGATGTTGTCGGGCCCGAGCTCCATGGCCAGCGTCCTGGTGAAGCCGGTCACCGCCCATTTCGCCGCCGCGTACGGGCTGCGGGTCGGGTATCCCATGATGCCGGCCGCGGAGACGAGGTTGATCATGACGCCGTGGCCCTGCGCCCTGAACACCGGAACGACGCGCCGGGCAGAGTAGAACTGGGCGTCAATGCATACCGCCATGGTGTGCCGCCATTCCTCGTCGGTGACTTCCTCCACCGGCTTGGTGGGCCCGGCGACGCCGGCGTTGTTGACGAGGATGTCGAGACCGCCGGGCAGGACATGGTCGAGCACGCGGTCGAGTTCGCCGGAAACCGATACGTCGCAGACCCAGGAACGGATGGCGGAATCGAGGGTCTCCAGGGAGGCGGGGTCGATGTCGCAGGTGAACACTTCCGCCCCCATCCGGTGCATCGCCAGGGCGGTGGCGCGGCCCATGCCCGCGCCGCCGGCGGTGATGAATGCCCGCTTCCCCTCGAGAGAGATTCGCATCCCGTCAGCCCCTCAGCGGACCTGCAGGGAGGCGATGGCCTGGCGATCGAATGTGAATCCGATGCCGGGGCGGTCCGGCATGAGCAGGTACCCGTCCTCGATTTCCAGGGTCTCGTTGAACAGGGGCGAGAACCAGGGCATGTGTTCCAGGGAGATGCAGTTCGGCTCGGATCCCGCGATGCACAGGCTGTGCTCGGTGAACAGATGCGGCGAGATCGGCACGTGGTAGCCCGAGGCGATGGCCGCCACCCGGCGCATCTCGGAAAGCCCGCCGACGCGCTGCAGGTCCGGCATCAGCACGTCCACGGCCCGGGCGTCCAGGATGTTCTTCATGCCGAACCGGGTGTACTCGGTCTCCCCGCCGGCGATGTCGATGCCCACCGAGGCCCTGACCTCGGCGTTGCCGGCCAGGTTGTTGTAGGCGACCGGCTCCTCGAACCAGCGGACATCGTGGCGCTCGAGCTCCCTGCCGAGCCGGATGGCGTGCTTGACGTCCAGGCCCTGGTTGGCGTCGGTTAGCAGCTCGATGTCGGGCCCGACGGCGTCGCGGACCGCGGCCACGCGGGCGACGTCGTCGGCTATTCTTGCCGAGCCGAGCCGGATCTTCATGGCCCGGAACCCGGCGTCCACCAGGCCGCCGGCCTCCGAGACGATTTCATCGATGGACTGGGACAGCCACAGGCTGCCGCTTGCATAGGTCCAGACACGGTCGCGGCAGGCGCCGAACAGCCGGTGGAGCGGCAGGCCGGCCCTCTTGCCCACCAGGTCCCAGCACGCCGTGTCGATGGCGCACAGGGCGGCGATGCCGAATCCCGCGTGCCCGATGGGATTGAGCCGGCCCCAGATTTCATCGCCGATGGCGGTGAGATCATGCGGGTCGCGTCCGCTCACTGACTCGGAGAAGCTATCGAGCATCTCGCCGAGGCTTTTGAGCCGCACCCCGTTCAGGGTGAATACGTAGCTTTCCCCGGTCAGGCCCTGGTCGGTCTCCAGTTCCAGGAGCACGCAGCCAACGCTCTGCATCCGGTGGATCGCGGTGGCAATGGGCTTCGCCAGGGGGACATTCACCCGGGTCGTGTGGAATCCGGTGATCCTCATCTCCGGGACGCCTGTCAGCTCAGTTGCGGTAGGAAGGGTCCGCCCGGTCGGCCCGCCGCTTCAGTGCAGGCCATTCATGCCTGCCCGGGGCGAATGCCGCGTACTGCCTTGCCGACAGTTCCCAGAGATCCGGCGTGGCCGGCTCCAGGGGCAGCCCCGAGGCCTGGGCCCGTAACGCGACGTCACACATGCGAATGATGTAGTACATGTTCATGAATGCCTCCCCGGCGGTTTCGCCGACGGTCAGGAAGCCGTGATTCCGCATCACCAGGACCTTGTTGTCCCCCAGGTTCTCGGCGATGCGGAACCGTTCGTTCAGGTCCACGGACAGTCCTTCCCAATCGTGGTAGCCGATCTTGCCGTACAGCATCGAGGAGTCCTGGATCCAGAACGGGATGCCGTCCCGAAAGGCCGTGGCCGCCAGCGCGGCCGGGGGATGGGCGTGGAACACGAAATGGTTGTCCGGGTGATGCAGGTGGATGGCGCTGTGAATGACGAAGCCCGCGGTGTTGACGTCCGGCGGGCCCTCCAGGACGTTGCCGTGCTCGTCCACCTTGATCAGGTTGGAGGCGGTGATTTCCTCGTACAGGAGCCCGAACCGGTGCATCAGAAAGGAGTGGTCGGTGCCCGGCACCCGGGCGGTGATGTGGTTCCAGACGGTGTCGTCCCACCCCATCAGGTGGGTGAGGCGGAACATGGCCGCCAGGTCCACCCGGACCTCCCATTCCTCCTTGTTCGTCGCGCTGCGGCTCTGGAAATCTTTTGCGGACACTTCACGGTTCATGATCTGCACCTCGGCTGTTCCGGAATGTTCCCGGCCCGTGCGTGAGCCCGATTCCGGCGTTGCGGATGGAAACCTGCGCTTGCCCGAACAGGCTGCGGGCAGGGAGGGGCGGGTATTGGCATGGGTCCGGGATGCACCGTCTGGCGGTCACGGCGCCTTCCGTGACACCGGGGCCGGTGAAATCGACAGTGGGACAGTGGAAGGGTCCGTCATGGCACCGCACGCCAGAGATGGTGCGATTGTAGCGGGACCCCGGGCCGGGGATGCGTACGTGGAACCCAGGTAATTTCCTTTAAGCGTCAGCCGGAAGATTTTTTGGCCCAGGAACGGGAATCTGCGGCGCGGGCTCCGGGGTTCGGCATGGACACGAAGATGGTCTCCGGGAGCCCGGTCGACGGTTGCGGGCCGGGCCCGCGTTATGCCCCCGGTTCGTTACCGGGTTTCCACTTGATGTTGCAGCCCATGGACGGTTTCTGATCCCCGGCAACGGGTTCCCCCGACAGCAGCGCGTCCATGGCGGCCTTCAGATCCCCGCCCGTGGGCCTGCTGCCCGAGGAGTCGTAGTTTCCCGAGGAAATGCGGTTCGGGCGGCTGTCGTCGAACTGGCCCCGGTACACCAGCTCAAGGTCGCCGTCGAAGAGGTAGATGTCCGGCGTGCAGGCGGCGTCATAGGCCCGGGCCACTTCCTGGGACGGGTCGAGGAGATAGGGAAACGGGTAGCCGCGGCCTGCCTTTTCCCGGATCATGTTCTCCAGGTTGTCCGCCGGGAACGCCTCGGTGTCGTTGCTGTTGATGGCAACGAAGCCGATGCCCCTTGCCATGTAATCGCGGGCGGTCCCGGCGAGGGCATCGGCGATGTGGATGACATAGGGGCAGTGATTGCAGATGAACATCACCACGGTGCCGCGCTCGCCGCGCTGGCCGTCGAGGCTGACGGTTTCGCCATCCGTAGAAGGGAGTGAGAAATCGGGCGCCCTCGTCCCGAGCGGCAGCATGGTGGAAGGCGTCAGTGACATGGTCGGTCGCGGTGTCTGGGTGAACGGGTCCGGAATCCCGAATGCGCACATGCGCCCGGAATTCCCCGGGAGGACGGCAAAGATAGCACACCCCGGAACTGCGGCAACTCCGTGACCGGCATCCCGGTTCCGGACGGCGGGTTCCCGCCGGCGGCCCCGGGGGTCACACCGGGTCCTGGTCCGGCTTGCCCTCGGTGAAGATGCGGCTGGCATGGATCTCGGCCGACTCGATGGTCATCAGATCGTCCTTGCTGATCCGCGTGGGTTTCTCGCTGAAGAGCCGGTTTGCCTGGCGCAGGCGGGCGCGGTCGAGCGCGTTCCGTATGGATCTTGCGTTGGCGAAATGGGGCAGCCGCATCCTCCGGTCGACGTACTCCATGAAGGCCTGTTCGCCGGATTCGCTCAGGTGGTAGTTCTGCTGCTCCAGCATCAGTCTGGCGATCGCCATCAGCTCGTCGGCGTCGTAGTCCGGGAACTCGAGATGATGGCCGATGCGCGAATGCATGCCGGGGTTGCTCTTGAAAAAGGTGTCCATCCGGTCGGCATAGCCCGCGAGGACCACCACCAGGTCATCGCGGTTGTTTTCCATGATCTGGAGCAGGATCTCGATGGCCTCCTGGCCGTAGTCCCGCTCGTTCTCGGGCTTGTAGAGGTAATAGGCCTCGTCGATGAACAGCACCCCGCCCATGGCCTTCTTGACCACCTCCCGGGTCTTGGGTGCGGTGTGGCCGATGTACTGGCCCACCAGGTCGTCCCGGGTGACGGTGACCAGGTGGTTCTCGCGGATATAGCCGAGACGGTGGAGTATTTCCGCCATGCGAAGGGCCACCGTGGTTTTCCCGGTGCCCGGGTTGCCGGTGAACGACATGTGCAGGCTGGGCTTTTCCGAGGTCAGTTGAAGACGCTGGCGCACCCGGTCCACGAGCAGCAGTGCGGCGATGTCCCGGATCCGGGACTTGACCGACCTCAGGCCGACCAGCTCCCTATCCAGCTGGTCGAGGACCCCGCCGATGCCGGACTCCTCGTACTCCCGGGCGAGATTGATGGCATCGTCCCCGCCTTCCGTCACCGCTTCAGCCATAGCGGGACCCGGCCGGTTTCTGGGCGGCGTAGGAGTGGGTGGTGTAGGTCATGCTGCGGCCCGGGCCCTCCGTCCGGTGCAGGCTGAAGCCGGGTTCCTCGTCGGGGCGGTTGACGATGAAGCTGAGCTTCAGGCTCTCGACGCCGTTGGTGGAGTCAAAGGCGTTGACCCGGATGTAGTGCTGGGGATAGGCCTTGCGGCATGCATTGACCTCCAGCAACACACCGGCGGGGTCTCTCAGGTCGAACATCGGGTGCCCCCACATCTCCCAGTAGGTGTTTCGGGGATGGGGGTCATCGGTGAATTCCACCGACGCCGCCCACCCGTTGTCGAGGATGTACTTGACCTGCTTCGAGATCTGTTCGTCGGTCAGGTCCGGCAGGAAGGAAAACGTGCCTTGTGTCACTCTCATGCTTGCAAATTCTCTCTGGTTCAGTGGTTGCGCGGGATTACACGGTCACGGTTTCGAGCGGCACGAAATCCGGGGTGTCGGTGGAGGCGTAGTCGAAGGTGACATCCTTCCAGGTGTCGAGCGCCGCTTCGAGCGGCTTGCAGTGCTTGGCCGCATCCTGGAGGATGCGGGGCCCTTCCGCGAGGTAGTCCCGCCCCTCGTTGCGCGCCAGGATCATGGCCTCCAGGGCCACGCGGTTGGCGTTGGCGCCGGCTTCGATGCCCATGGGGTGGCCGATGGTGCCGCCGCCGAACTGCAGCACCACGTCCTCGCCGAGATAGTGGATGAGCTGGTGCATCTGGCCGGCGTGGATGCCGCCGGAAGCCACCGGCATCATTCGTTTCAGCGATGCCCAGTCCTGGTCGAAGAAGATACCGTGGGGCAGGTTCTTTTCGTTGAAGGTGTCGCGGCAGACGTCGTAGATGCCGGCCACGGTATTGGGATCACCTTCCAGCTTGCCGACCACGGTGCCGGCATGAATGTGATCCACACCCGCCATGCGCATCCACTTGGCGATCACACGGAAGGCCACGCCGTGGGTCTTCTGCCGGGTGTAGGTGGAGTGGCCGGCCCGGTGGAGATGCAGGATCATGTCGTTCCTGCGCGCCCATTTCGCCATGGACTGGATGGCGGTGTAACCGATGACCAGGTCGATCATGATGATGACCGAGCCGAGATCCCTGGCGAATTCCGCCCGCTCGTACATGTCCTCCATGGTGGCGGCCGTGACGTTGAGATAGGTCCCCTTGACCTCGCCGGTCATGGCCTGGGCCCGGTTGACCGCCTCCATGCAGTATAGATAGCGGTCCCGCCAGTGCATGAACGGCTGGCTGTTGATGTTCTCGTCATCCTTGGTGAAGTCTAGGCCGCCCTTCAGCGCTTCGTAGACTACCCGTCCGTAATTGCGGCCGGACAGGCCCAGTTTCGGTTTGACTGTGGCGCCGAGCACCGGCCGGCCGTACTTGTCCAGCCGCTCGCGTTCCACGACGATGCCGGTGGCGGGGCCCTGGAAGGTCTTCATGTAGCCCACCGGTATGCGCATGTCCTCGAGGCGCAGCGCTTTCAGGGGCTTGAAACCGAAGATGTTGCCGATGATGGACGCGGTCATGTTGGCGATGGAACCCTCCTCGAACAGGTCGAGGTCGTAGGCCACGTAGGCGAAATACTGGGGATCCGTGCCGGCGTCCGGGCCTGTGTTCGGAACCGGATCCACCTGGTAGCACTTGGCGCGGTATTTCTCGCAGGCGGTGAGGCGGTCGGTCCAGACCACGGTCCAGGTGGCGGTGGAGGATTCCCCGGCGATGGCGGCCGCGGCCTCGATCGGGTCCACCCCGTCCTGCGGCGTGATGCGGAAGACGCAGATCACGTCGGTGTCCTTCGGCCGGTAGTCGGGTTCCCAGTAGCCCATTTGCTTGTACTCGAGCACGCCGGCCCTGTAACGTTCGGCGGCATCTAGTTGCTTGCCCATGATCAATTCCCAGGTGAAAGGTTTGCTTGAAAAGTTCTGTGAATACGGACCCGGGATGGTAGGGAGAACCGCGGGCAAAGACCAATCAGAGTTTGCTGTTCATTATATAAACACAATTTATTATGCGATCTATATTGATAAATCAATACTTATATTAAAGGAATCTATGCGACTACGGGAAGAGCGCCGCGCGGCCGGTCGGCTCACGACCATCGGGGCGTCCGTCCGTCAGGGTTGACGCCGCGGAATTTGCTGTATCATCCGCTTACCGTTCCATGCGGCACCGACCGTGCCGGGATGTCCGGTACAGGGAAGTCGCGAATAGAGTGGAGGGAGCCCGTCACCTTACACTGATGGCGCGCCATGAATGAGAAAGCACCGGTACGGCTGCGGCGGTTCGATGACCTGTCGTTCACGCCCAGGTTCGAATACGGCGACATGGCCCAGGTCACCGAACTGTGCGGCGAATCCCAGGGCACGGCGCTCGGGACGGGCTGGGCAAGGATGACCCGCGCCAGGATCCCCTGGACCATCCGGTACGACGAGGTGCTGACCGTGTTCGAGGGGGAACTCAGGCTGCTCGCAGACGGCATGGTCCATGTGCTGGGCCCCAGGGACGCCATCTGGCTTCCCGCCGGCACGGAACTGGTTTACGAGGCGGACGACGCCCTGATCCACTACGCGATCCATCCCGCAAACTGGCAAGGCGGGGACGAGTGATGCAGAAAGTCGGCCTCCTGCCGGACAACGACGCCACCAACGGCTGGAGCCGGATCCTGCCCCCCCGAACGCCGAGGGCACCGCTTTCCGGGGAGGCGCGCGCCGACTGGGTGGTGGTCGGCGCCGGCTACGCCGGGCTGGCGGCGGCCCGCCGCCTGGCCGCAAACCGTCCCGGTGACGCCATCGTGCTGGTGGAGGCCGGCGAGGCGGGGGAGAACGCTTCCGGCCGCAACTCGGGATTCGCCATCGACCTGCCCCACGTCACCGGCAGCAACAAGGACGAACTGGAGGGGGCGCACCGGTACATGGCGCTTTCCCGGGCGGCCATCGGGTACCACGAGGAGCAGATCGAAAAGCACGGCATCCGGTGTGACTGGAGCCAGCCGGGAAAATACCAGACAGCGGTCACGGATTGGGGCATCAGGGAGTTCCTCGAGCCGTTCTCCCGGGAACTCGAGAACCTGGGGGAGCCCTTCACCTGGGTGGACAAGCCCGACCTCGACCGGGCGCTCGGAACCTCCCATTTCAAGGCGGCCATCTATACGCCGGGCTGCCGACTGCTGAACCCGGCAGCGCTCGTACGCGGGCTGGCGGACAGCCTGCCGGACAACGTCACGCTGTACGAGAACACCCCGGTCACGTCCCTCGACACGGCCGGCGGCATCCGCCTGGACACCCCGGACGGCAGCATCCGTGCAGACCGGATGATCCTCGGCGTGAACGCCTTCGCACCGTATTTCGGGTACTACCGGAACCGGGTGCTGCCGTTCGCGGCCGATGCGAGCCTGACGAGGCAGCTGACCGAGGCGGAAAGGGACGCCCTGGGATGCGAGAAGGAGTGGGGAGTGACGCCGGCCAACGCGTTCGCTTCCATCACCATGCGCTATACCCAGGATCACCGGATCCTCATTCGCCAGAACATTTACTACAACCCCCGGCTGCGGGAGAGCCGCGCCTACGGGGCGGCCGTGGCAAGAAGGCACAAGGCGATGTTCGACGAGCGGTTCCCCATGTTGCCGGATGTGGGCATGGAATACACCTGGGTCGGATATATCTGCCTTTCACGCAACGGCGCGCCCGGCTTCGGCAAGGTGGGGGAGCGGGTGCACTCCGCGGTCTGCCAGAACGCCATCGGCGTCACCAAGGGCACCATCGGCGGGCTGCTCGCCGCGGACATGGCCTGCGGCGCGGACAACGAGCTCATCGGTTACATGCAGAGCCTGGGCGAGCCGGACAGGTTGCCGCCGAGGCCATTCTTGGATGTCGGCGTCCGTGCGCGCGCCTTCTGGGAAATCAGCAGTGCGAAGATCAGGAGCGAGGTCTAGCCTCCCCGCAGCCCCTGCTTAACTGCTCCCGACCCGAACCCGAAACCGGCGAAAGAAACCATGCCCGGAATGAAAGCGGTTGTCCTGACCGGCCATGGCGGCCTGGACAGGCTTGAGTACCACGAGGACTGGCCGGTTCCGGAGCCCGGTCCGGGGGAAGTGCGGATCCGGGTGGGCGCCTGCGGTCTCAACAACACCGACATCAACACCCGCACCGCGTGGTATTCGGATTCGGTGACCGACGGCATCACCGTGACCGGCGCCCGGTCGGGTTATGCCGACGCCGACGCCGCCACGGGCGGCTGGGGCGGTACCAGGCTCGCGTTTCCGCGCATCCAGGGGGCCGATGCGGCCGGGCGCGTCTGCGCGGTCGGGGAGGGCGTCGACTCCGGGCGCGTCGGGGAGCGGGTGCTGGTGGATCCCTGGCTCCTCGGTTCCGGGGACACGATGGACCCGTCCCACGCACGCTATTTCGGTTCGGAAGTGGACGGCGGATTCGCGGAATACGCCGTGGTGCCGTCCAGGAACGCCATCGTCATCGACAGCCCGCTCAGCGATGCAGAGCTCGCCACCTTCCCATGCGCCTACGGCACCGCGGAAAACCTGATCTGCCGTGCTGGGCTCAAGCCGGGCGAGACCGTGGTCATCGCCGGCGCCTCCGGCGGGGTCGGGACCGCCGCGATACAGCTTTGCCGCCTGCGCGGGGCCAGGATCATCGCTGTCTCCACGGCAGCCAAGGCCGGCGAACTACGCCGGCAGGGCGCCGATGCGGTCATTGACCGCCGGGAAGGGGATATCGAAAACGCCATCCGTACGGCCACCGGGGGCGAAGCGGATGTTGCCCTCGACGTCGTGGGCGGCGCCATGTTCATGGCCCTCGTCAACACGCTGCGCCATGGCGGCCGGTACTCCACCTCCGGCGCCATCTCGGGGCCCATGGTCGAGTTCGACCTGCGCCGGCTCGTCTACCGTGACCTCCAGCTGACCGGGGCCACCATCGTGCCCGCAGGCACGATGCAGCGGATCGTCGGCCTGATCGAGCAGGGACTCCTCCAGCCGCTCCTGGCCCGCACATTCCCGCTGCAGGAACTCGCGGAGGCGCAGCAGGCGTTCATGGACAAGCGCCACGTCGGTAACATCGTGGTCGAAGTGCCCGGATGACCGGTCATCCGCTGCCGAAAGCAGACTGCAGGGCGACTTGATTGCCGTCAACCCACCCTCCGACCGGCCATTCACCGGCATGCTGCTCATGGTGGTGGGCATCGCCTCCTTTGCCTGCATGGACGCGATCATCAAGTGGCTGACCGGCGTCTACCCGATCCTCCAGGTGATTGCCATGAGAAGCTGGTGCGGATTTCCGTTCCTGCTGCTCATCGTCCATTTTCACGGCGGACTTTCCCGGCTTGAGACCCGGCGCCCGGGCGTCCACCTCCTGCGCTTCTTGTTCGTGCTCGGACTGACGTCCTTCTTTTTCTGGGGGCTCTCGAAAATGAAACTGGCGGACGCGGTCGCGCTCACGTTTGTCGCGCCGATCCTCGTGGCGGTCCTGTCCGTGCCGCTCCTGGGGGAGTCCGTGGGCCGTCATCGTTGGACGGCGATCCTGGCCGGGTTCGCCGGCATCCTCGTGATGCTGCGGCCCGGCAGCAGCCTGTTCCAGTGGGCTTCGGTGGTGGTGCTGATGAGCGCCCTTTGCTATGCCCTGCTCATGGTGTCCACGCGCCGGCTCAAGTCCACCGAGAATACCGAGGCGCTGATGTTCTGGCCGGCAACCGGCGTTGCGGTGACGGGGCTGTTCATCGCGCCCATCCATTGGGTAACCCCTACCGCCGCCGACCTCCTTTTGTTCGTGGCGGCGGGCATGTTCGGCAGTTTCGGCATCGTCTGTCTCACCCATGCCTTCCGGCTTGCCCAGGCCGCGCTGGTTTCGCCGTTCGAATACACCGCCCTGATCTGGGCCACCCTGCTCGGCTACCTGCTGTGGGGAGATCTTCCGGACCGGCATACCCTGCTCGGGGCGTCCATCGTCATCGCCAGCGGGCTGTACATCCTGTACCGCGAGACCCTGAAGCGCGCCGAGGCCGGTGCCGCCCGGCACCGGCCCGGATGACCCGGCACGATAGCCCTCCCTGAAACGGACGGACGCGCGGTCATCGGCCCGGCGTTATGGGATACTGCCGTCCCCCATCCCTTGAAGGGATCGATCCCGGGCATGGGCAATCTCGTTTGCTGGATAAAACAATCAAGGAAGATGCCGGTCCTTGCCTTTTATACCGGACTGGCTGCAAATATCCTTCCGGCATCGGATCCAGGGCGCGCTGATCTCCCGCCCGAATTCTATATCTAACCCCCCTCCACTGCCTTCCTGTCGGCCCGTAATCCGGGTCAAAGACCCATGCAACACATTTATCGGTCAGTCATTCTGCGGAACTTCCGGCGCTCATCCGGGGTCATCCGGTAAAGGGCCTGACGCATCGCGGTCAAGGATGGTTCAGGAAGCCGTTCAGGGGATGGGAACGAACCCGTTCGGCAGTGGAAATCGGTCCCCCGAAAATGTTTTTCGGGTTACTCGAGGCAAGGAACGATGGAAAGGGCAGGAAAAATATATTCCAGCAAAAACAGGAAGTTATGCCATCCAGGCTCGTATTTTTGTGCGCGATAAATACATTTATCAGGCGCAAAGAATATATTCCCACGCCTGCACAGTCAAGGCCTTGGAGCGCAATTCGAAGATTCGTGATTTCATTGACGCTTCCCGGGATCATTCTACCACGAAACGGAATATTTTTCCCCGATTTTCCCGATCCGTGGACCGAATCCCTCCGGCCCATGGACGGGTTCATCCGAAAACACCCCAAAATCGGGGTGTTTTTGTGCATGATAACTGATTCTGAATCGTCCCGAAGCATTCCCTTGCCCCTCCCCTTGACTGCCCTTTCTTCCTCTTCCTGATCTCTCTGCTTTCCCTTAAGTCTTCCCCTGCACCGGGCGATGGTCAGTATTACTCCTCCCCATCCCTTCCCTGCATTCTGGCCAGTTGCGCCGCTGCCCCCCGCGAGGCCAGAAGACGCTCCCCATAGCGGCTCACCATGGCGGCACTCTTCCAACGCCCCGCCTGCAGGATCGCCGGCAGACCAATCCCCGAGGCGATCATGTCCTGGGCCGCACCCACCCGGGCACTGTGCCCCGACAACCCCCCGGCGAAGTCATCGATCCCCGCCTGGATGGCCATGGACTTGTAGATGCGGGAAACCTGACTCGGGTCGAGACCGCGTCCGGGAACTCCGTTCTTACGTACCGCCCGGAACAGGGGGCCCCGGGATATCCCGCTGCCCCCCAGCCACGCCCGCACCATGTCCGCCGTGTCCCGGGCGAGGAACAGGATGTTGCCGGCCCCCTCGGGGTCGGTCTTGGCATTGCGAAGGAACAGCGTAGCTGACCCGCCACGGTCGAACGTCAGGTCTGAAACCTGCAGGGAAATCAGCTCCGAACGCCGGAGCATGGCGTCGTAGGCCACGGCGAGGAGGGCCCGGTTCCGGAGATGGATGAGGCGTTCTCCCGATTCTCCCGGTTCTCCCACCTCTCCTTGGGATCCAATGAGCTTCTCCCGGACCTGCCAGGTCAGGCCGAGGGCCTGTGCCTGTCTTCTGCCCCGATGGCGGTACATGCGTCTGAGGGACATCCGGACGGTGACATGGTCGAGTGGGTTTTTCCATCCCGCCGCCCGGTGGAGGGCGCAGATGCTGGAGACATACCGCCGGACCGTGGCGGGCGCCCTGCAGTGGGCCTTGGCATCGATGAAACGGACGAGGGTGGCGGCGCGGGCGGGCCATGGTTTTCTCTTTTCCCTGCGGCACCAGGCCTGCCAGATGGCGAGGTCGGAGCGGAGTGCCCTTTCGGTGTTGTGGCTGATGGCGCCCCGGGTGGAGTCGAGCCACTGTGAGACGGGGTCGAGGGCGTGCTCGGGGATGCGCAGGGACGGTTGGGGTGATGGACCGGATGGGGAAGGTAGGCTGTCATCGGCATGGTCTGGGGCTGCCGGAATGACTTCATCCGGGGAATTCAAGGACTCTTTCATGGGGGTTTCTCCCTGTTGGTTTTGTAGGAGGGGGGATTTTGTACGCGATACATGTATTTATCGCGCACAACAGGGGCCAGGTCCCGAGTCAACCCTTTCAACAACTTTGTGAGAAACATTGAAATGAAATCAACAGATAAATTCGTGCTGGTCCTTGTGGCTTCACTGGCACTGCTCCTCGCCGGTTGCGGAGGGGGAAGTTCGACACCGGCGCCAACACCCGATCCCACCCCGCCGCCACCGCCCGACTATAGCGGGCAACTTCTGATGCATCATCAGGCGGCAGTCGAGGCAACCGCAAAGGCCGAAAGCGCGGGCATGGCCGCTATGGCCGCAGGGGAATCCGCGGCGGAAAGCGGCGAGATGCTCACCACAACGGAAGTCGGCGGCGACTCCACCAAGGCGATGATGAACGCCCAAGCGATCCTTGACGCCAAGGATGACGCAGCCCAGGCCGTCATGGATGCCGAGATGGCGAAGATGGACGCTATGGCCGCCAAGACTGCAGCCGGGATGGTTCCCGACGGTACAGCGGGCAAAGCCCAGGCGATTGCAGCACTCGATGCCGCCATCAAGGTGGCGGAAGCGGAAATCAAGAAAGCCTCCGGGGTTCGTGACGGCCGGGCACTGGATGACGAAGTGTACAAGGTCGTGGGTGCCAACGGGAAAGGCACACCGCGGTCAATCGCCGACACGGTGGGCATGGACATCGCCGAGACGGTATCACCAGGTACATCTGATGGCAGGGCGCGGGGAACGCTCGGTGCCGTCGCGCCTGCGGACGCGATCGTCGCAGGGCACAAGCATGTGACGGATGACCACCAGGGCATGACCTGGGCGATGATCGTCGGCGAAGACAACGTCATGAGCGAGCGGATCGGCACCAGTAATGCGGTCAGAATGGTGGCTTCAGTCTCCGGAATGACCGCAGCAGACGTGGACGCCGACGTGACTGCCACTGGTGGCACCGGAGGCACCAACGCATATGCCGACGCTTTCACGAGCGGCTCCAGCACCTACATGGGGATCCCTGGTGACATCTTCTGCCTGGGTAAGGACTGCAAGGTGACGGACGGCAAGCTGGCCGGCAGCTGGTACTTCTCGCCGAGTTCGCCGATGGTGTACTACATCAGGAACCCGGACAGGGATGCGTCCGTAGCCACGCCGTATATCGCGGAATCCTCGTACACGGAGTACGGCTACTGGCTGACCACCGACGGCACCGACTGGACCCTCAACACCTTTGCGTTGTCTGCCGCAGGTGGAACCTCCGTCAACTTGGCTGCGGGCACCGAGGCCGACGGGCTCGCGGACTCGGCCACCTACTCGGGTGAGGCTGTGGGCATGTCGGTCCACAAGACGCCCAAGGCCGGTGGGGGCAACCACATCGACTCCGGAATGTTCACCGCCGATGTCATGCTGACAGCGGAATTCGGGGCGGCCCCGACCGTCAGCGGCACTGTCAACAACTTCCAGGGTGACGCAGTCGGTTCGGGTTGGAGCGTGAGACTGGACGCCGTAACTCTGGCTACCGGAGAGCAAGAAGGTATTGCGGTAGCTTCTGGAGAAAACGGCTTATGGGCCGCAACCGCATATGGTGCCGTTGGCACCGCGCGCCCAGCGGGCATTTTCGGCGGTTTCTCCGCCCACTTTCTGGACGGGCACGCTGCTGGAGCATACGCAACCCGGAAGGATTGATACAGACTCTTGATATTCAACGAGGGTGGCGGCCCTTTAGATGACTCTTTCAGGCCGCCATCTTTTTATACCCCGGGTGTGTCTTCGGACCCACCCGGGTTTTTTGTGTGCCGAGCATAACTGTCAGCTTGGAGGTGAAAGTCCTCTATCCAGCCCGATGGCGGCGAAGGATCAGTGAAGTACAAGGTCGCCGTCGTGAAGTAACGTCTGAAGGAAGCGTGGAACATAGCTGCGACCCGATGAACAAAAACCGGATACGAGGCCTACCCGGTCAGACGAACGGGTTGATGACCGCGAAGTCCACGGCCTTGCAACCTTTGTCCGCCCTTAATTCCTGTTCCTGAGCCCTCTTCCCTCCCTGATCTTCCCCCGGCCGGTCGACGGTCAGCGCTTCCCCGATTCCGGGTCTTTCCGGGTCCCAGCTCCATCCCGCATTCCGTTCCCCTCTTCGTCCCTTCCCTGCATCCAGGCCAGTTGGGCCGCCGCCCCCCTCGAGGCCAGAAGACGCTCCCCATAACGGCTCACCATGGCGGCGCTCTTCCATCGCCCCGCCTGCAGGATCGCCGGCAGACCGATCCCCGAGGCGATCATGTCCTGGGCCGCCCCCACCCGAGCGCTGTGCCCCGACAATCCCCCTGCGAAGTCATCGATACCCGCCTGTACGGCCATGGACTTGTAGATCCGGGATACCTGGCCCGGTTCCAGACCATTGCCGGGAACTCCGTTCTTCCGCACCGCCCGGAACAGGGGCCCCCGGGAGATCCCGCTGCCCCCCAGCCACGCCCGCACCATGTCCGCCGTGTCCCGGGCGAGGAAGAGGATGTTGCCGGCGCCCTCGGGGTCGGTCTTGGCATTGCGCAGGAACAGGGTGGCCGACCCGCCCTGGTCGAAGGTCAGGTCGGAAACCTGCAGGGAGATCAGTTCCGAGCGCCTGAGCATGGCGTCGTAGGCCACGGCGAGGAGGGCCCGGTTCCGGAGATCGATGAGGCGTTCTCCCGCCTGATCCGGGGGTCCGATGAGCTTCTCCCGGACCTGCCAGGTCAAGCCGAGGGCCTGGGCCTGTCTTCTGCCCCGGTGTCGGTACATGCGTCGGAGGGACATCCGGACGGTGACATGGTCGAGGGGGTTCTTCCATCCAGCTGCACGGTGCAGGGCGCAGATGCTGGAGACATACCGCCGGACGGTGGCGGGTGCCCGGCAGTGTGCCTTGGCATCGATGAATCTAACGAGGGTGGCGGCGCGTGCGGGCCATGGTTTTCTTTTTTCCCTGCGGCACCAGGCGAGCCAGATGGCGAGGTCGGATCGGAGTGCCCTTTCGGTGTTGTGGCTGATGGCACCCTGGGTGGCGTCGAGCCACTGTGAGACGAGGTCGAGGGCGTGTTCGGGGATGCGCAGGGGTGGTTTGGGTGCTGAATAAGATAGGGCGGGCCGGTTGTTACAGGCCTGACCAGCGTCCGCCCTCGTGGCTGTTGGAATGGGTTCATCTGATGATTTGAATGACTCTTTCATGGGTGTTTCTCCCTGTTGGTTTTATGGGTGCGGAGGGGATTGTGCGCGATACATGTATTTATCGCGCACAACAGGGGCCAGGTCCCGATACAACCCTTTCAACAACTTTGTGAGAAACATCGAAATGAAATCAACAGATAAATTCGTGCTGGTCCTTGTGGCTTCGCTGGCACTGCTCCTCGCCGGTTGCGGAGGGGGAAGTTCAACCCCGGCTGAACCCGAAGGGCCGACGCCTGAAGAAATAGCCGAAATGGAAGCCATGCAAATGCGGGCAATGGAGCAGAAGGCCGATCTTGAAGAAGCCAATGAAGCTCTTGATACGGCGTTGGCCGCAACTCTTAACACCCAAGATGCACTCGACGCAGCCAATGCTGCCCATATGGCCTTGGCGGCTGCCATTGAAGCGGCGGCTGATGTGAGCGCGGCTGACAAGGCAATGTATGAAAGTGCTGCCAGCGCTGCGATGGTTAGGATTGCAGATGCCCAAAAAATATTTGAGGCCGCTGAAGCCGAGCGCATGGCTATGGAAGAGGAGCAGCGAAAGATGGAAGAAGCTGCGAAAGCTTCGGAAATGGCGAAAGTCGGCAAGGCGCTCAAGGCCGCAATTGCCGCAGGTAGGCCGGCAGACTTGACTGTCACGCCGACAAGCATTCCCATGTTTGATCTTGACGGCGCTGGTACTGGTTCTGACACTTCCGATGCTCTCACTCTCAAGAAGGGCGCCTCGGTCGGATCCCTCGGAAGCTGGGCCGGCACGGACTATGCCGGAGAGGCTGGCAGGGGTGACGCTAAAACGACCGGTATGGTCCGGGTCTATTCCAACCAAGGCGCAGCCAAGAGCGTTACGTTTGCCAGTGAGGCAGGCGCCGCGGTTCACGGATGGAGTCCTGCAAACGGAGTTCCGGTTGGCGATTACACTGTTGACACTGCTACAGCCACCCAACAGGGGGCGGTCGGCGGCTTCCCGACGGCAGGGACAACCACATACGTTCAGGACAAAACCGTAACGGGTACTTTTATGGGCGCGTCCGGTACCTATGAATGCACTGCCGCCACCTGCACGGCAGCGGTAACTACGGATGGCGTCAACCTCGGGACCGGCTGGACCTTCACGCCAGTAGTTGGCGCAACGCTACAGCAGCCCGACCCCGATTATCTGCGTTTCGGCTGGTGGGTCCGCAAGGACAAGGACGGCCCGACGCACGCCGGCGCGTTCTACAGCACGGTGGGCACTGCACCGGCCACTCTCAGCAATGTCAATGCCATTGTGGGCAGCGCCACCTATAACGGCAAGGCAGCCGGGAAATTCGCTCTGAGCAACCCGCTTGACAGCACAGGCGATGGGGGCCACTTCACGGCGGACGCGACCCTTACTGCCAAGTTCAGCGGCACGGGTGCGGGCATCACCGGCATGATCGACAACTTCATGGCTAACGATCAGTCGGTGCCGTGGAGCGTGGCTTTGAACAACCGGCATTTGGCCAGTGACACGGTCGGCGCTGCTCCCGGGAATAACATTGGGACTGATGGAGCGATCACGTCTGCTCCCGACTATACGACGGCGACTCCCAATGTTGACGATTCTAAGACCACAGTATGGTCCATCGACGGCAACTCGGCGCCGGCGTCCGGCACCTGGAGCGGCTTGATGTACGACGAAAAGCCAGGGAACGCTCCAACTGGTGACGGCAGTGACATCCCGACCACTGTGCTCGGCACGTTCCAGTCCGAGTTCGGCAGCATCGGCAGCATGGTCGGAGCCTTCGGGGCCGAGAAGGAATAAGTAACCTTCAACGAGGGCGGCGGAGGCTCACTTTAGACTCTTTCACGGGACTCCGCTGTCAATTCACAGGGCCGGATTCTCATTTGAGTATCCGGCCTCTTTTTTCGAAATGATTGCATGCCGGCCCGGGACGTGGGAAGCATCCCGAGCGGTTTCGATGTCGCTGGTTTCAGCCCGTAAAGCCGGACAGGCTATTCGGTGTGCCCGTGGGAAGTGTTGTTGTGTCCGCCATGGCCATCCATCCCCCCGAAATGGAGCTTCCTGTTCACGCGGTCCCGGCCCGGTTTGGTGAAATCCAGACTGAGATTCCACTCCCCGGTCATTTCGAGCTCGATCCGGGCCCGGTACATGCCAGGCATATCATGCGGCTCGGCGGGCACCGGGCGGACACTGTGGGCGCCCGGCATGGACGGCATGTCGGCGCCGACCATGAACTCCGCATCAACGATCGGCATGCCGCTCTTCCTGCCCTTGAGGGTGATCATGCAGTCGTAGGTCAGTGCCTGGTGTTCTACCGGCGCGCATTCCACCTCGGCCGCCTTGCGCTCGTCCGCGTCCGCAAGCGCCGGCAGCAGTCCCAGCCCCGCAATCGCGGGCACCACAAGAAATCGATTAATCATCATTCTATACCTCCCTTAATCTGACGTGAGGGGTTCGGGCAAGGAGACGCCCAGATAGTTCGACACGAGCCGATCATCGAGCATCAGTTCCGACGCAGGACCCTGGAGCGTGATCCGCCCGCTTTCGAGCACGTAGGCCCGGTCGGCGACCGTGAGTGCACGCCGAAGATTCTGCTCGACCAGCAGCATCGTGAGCCCCTGGTCGCGCAGCTGGTGGATCAGGTCAAAGACACCGTGCGACAGCTTTGGCGACAGGCCGAGCGAGGGTTCGTCCAGTAGCAGCAGCTTCGGCTCGGACTCAAGCCCACGGGCGAGCGCCAGCAATTGCGCTTCCCCGCCGCTCAGGCCGGCAGCCGGACGTTCCAGCTTGTCCGTGAGCGTGGGAAACAGCTGATGCAGGTGGGGGCGGTCGCGGGACCGGAGCATGAATCCGCTGCGCTGGTGGGCGGCGACCCGAAGATTCTCTTCCACGCTCAACGTCCCGAAGATCAGGCGCCCTTCGGGAACCTGGACGATGCCGCGGGCAACCACTGCATGTGCGGGCAGGCCGCCGATCGACTCTCCCTCGAACGTGATCTCTCCGCTGTCCGGCGGCACCATCCCCGAGATGGCATTGAGAATGGAAGTCTTACCGGCGCCGTTCATCCCCACGATGGATACGATCTCCCCCGGCTGCACCGTCAGGGAAATCCCGTCGATCGCGCGCACACCGCCGTAGGAGACCGTGAGGCGGCGTACTTCAAGCATCGGGGTCATCATCCGCCCCCAGATAGACCTCCCGGACACCGGCATCGGCAAGCACGTCGCCCGGGGGTCCTTCAGCGATCTTGCGGCCGAAGTCGAGCACGCAAAGACGTGTGCAAGCATCGGCAATCAGCGCCATCTTGTGCTCGATCACCACGCAGGTGCGGCCCGGTGCTACGATCTCCCGGATGAGCCCTGCCATGTCCGCCGTTTCGGCCGGTGTCATGCCTCCCGATGGCTCGTCCAACAACACCAGCCTGGCGTCGACGACCAGCGCGCGGGCGATCTCTAGGCGGCGGCGGGCCGGGAGAGGCAGGTGCCTGGCCAGGACTTCCCGGTCCTGAAGAAGTCCCACTTTCTCCAGCGCCGCCTCCACTTTCTTCGTATCGGCGCTCCCGGCCGTCGGCAGGCTGCGCAGCAGCCCGAGCAGTCCGCCGCCAACCAGGTGGTGCTGTGCGCTCCACACATTGTGGAAGACCGTCATGGACGGAAACAGCCGGATGTTCTGGAAGGTCCGCGCAATCCCGAGCCGGGCGATCCGGTGGCCCTTCCACCCGGTGATGTCCGTGCCCTGGAAGAGGATGCGCCCGGAGCTCGGCGCATACACCCCGGTCACGGTATTCAGCAGCGTGGTCTTGCCCGAGCCGTTCGGTCCGACGATGCCCAGGATCTCTCCGGCCGCCACCTCAAGGTCGATGCCCGTGAGCGCGGCCAGGGCCCCGAAGCGTTTCTCAATTCCCTCGAGTGCCAGCATGGCGCCGCCTTGAGAACCATCCCTTAAGTCGATGTACCCGGTCCTCGTCGAGTATCCCCCGGGGCATGAAGATCAGCAGCACCGCCACCAATCCCCCGAACACGATCATCCGGTAGCCCTGGATGAACCGGACCGCTTCGAGAAAACCGACGTCGATGGCGACCCCGATGAGCGGCCCGAAGGCGGTGCCGAGACCGCCGATCAGGCCATACGCGAGGGCATGGACACCCAGCATCACGTTGAAGAACTGCGGTTCCACGTAGGTGGTGAAGTGGGCGTACAGCGACCCGCCGATGCCGGCGATCCCCCCGGCCATGCCTGCGGCCAGGATGCGGTATCGCACGGTGTTGATGCCCTGCATCTCGGCCAGCAGGTCGTCGGACCCGAGCATCCTGAACACCGAGCCCAGGCGGGAGCGTTCGACCAGGGCGAGGACAATCAGCACCAGTGCCAGCAGGCAGTAGATGATCAGCATGAACTCGGTCAGGCTGATGTCGCGTTCGAACATCCAGCGGATGTCGTGGAATCCGTTCGCACCGTCCGGTCCCACCATTTCGCCATCGACCTCGACCTGCACCTCGACGGTCAGCAGGATGAGGCGCACCATTTCCGCGAACGCCAGGGTCGAGATCGAGAAGTACAGTCCGCCGAGGCGCAGCGTCAGGGCCCCCACGACCATCGCCACGAGCGCGGCGGCGCCCACCCCGATGAGGATGCCTGTCCAGATCGGCAGCCCGAACATCGCCGTGGCGGCGCCGGCCGCGTAGGCGCCGAGACCGAAATAGGCCTGCTGGCCGAAGGAGATCTCGCCGGTGACCAGCAGCAGGTAGGCCGAAAGCGCAATGAACGAGATCATGCCGATGTTCGACAGGACCGTGATGACGTAGCCGTCCATCGCTCACACGCGCCGGAAGGCGAGTTCCTCGCGGCTGAGTATGCGCTGGCCCATGAACCCGCCGGGCCGCAGCACCAGCATCGCGAACAGCAGCACGTAGGCGCTCAGGTCCTTGTATTCGTTGCCCAGGTACCACTGGGAATGGGCTTCGACCACCCCGAGCACGAGGCCCCCCACGATGGCCCCCGGCAGCGAGCCCATGCCGCCCAGCATCATCGCGATGAGGCCCTTGAACGTGGCCCACAAGCCGAAATACGGCGTGATCTGCTCATCCGTTGAGAGGATGGCGTAGCCGGCGACCCCGCCCACCAGGGAAACCAGTGCGAAGGCGCACAGCATGACCCATGCGGTATGGATTCCCATATAGCCGGCGGCCTGCGGGTTTTCGGACATTGCCCTGAGCGCAAGGCCGTACCGGGTGCGGTGCAGCAGCAGATGCAGGGCTGCAACCATGACGACCGCCAGCAGGAGCATCGTGATCTGCTCCGCGCGGAACATGAAGGGGCCGATCTCGAAGGAGCCGGCGACGAAAAGGGAAGGGAAGGGATAGGTGCGCTCGGGCAGGAGGTGAACCGCAACCTCTTCAAGCTGCATCCAGATCACGAAGCTCGAGACCATGGACGCGAGCGCGGCGTCGCGGCGCACGGCACGAAAGCACAGGCGCTCGACATAAATGCCGGCGAGGACCGTGCATGCCAGCGTCGTCAGGGCGATGATCAGCACGTTGACCTGGTAATGCACGTGGAGCCAGGTGCCGGCGTAGGCGCCCAGCATGATGGTGGCGCCGAATGCGAGGTTCAGCCGGCGCATGACGCCGAATACGATGGTGAAGCCGATCGCCAGCAACGCGTAGGACGAGCCGAACATGATGCCGTCAACGGTATTCTGGACGAAATCGATCACGGCATGTATCCCCGGCCCGAAGTGTGGCTATTCCTTCCGCACCCCGAGGTAGGCCCGGTGGATGACCTCGTCTTCATCGAACTCTCCGGGTAAGCCCGAGAAGGTGATTTCGCCGCCTTCGATGAGGTAGAACTTGTGGGCCACCCTGAGCGCCATCCGGGCATTCTGCTCGACCAGGAAAATGGTGACCCCTTCCGCGTTGAGCTCGCGGATGATGCCGAAGATCTCCTCCACGACGAGCGGCGCGAGGCCGACGGAAGGTTCGTCCATGAGGAGGATCCTGGGGCGTGCCATGAGCCCCCTCCCAATGGCCAGCATCTGCTGCTCGCCGCCCGACAGGGTGCCGGCAAGCTGGCCCCTGCGCTCTTCCAGGCGGGGAAAGCGCCGGAAGATGTCCGCGACGTCGGCCGAGATTTCCGCCTTGGAGGCCTTTCTGGCGTAGGCGCCGGCGCGCAGGTTCTCCTCGACGTCCATGTACGGAAATACCAGCCGGTTCTCGGGCACCAGGGCGATGCCCCTGGACACCACCTTGACGGCCGGCAGCCGGGTCATGTCCTCGCCGTCCAGGGTCACGGAGCCGGATTTGGCGGAAAGGATTCCGGCGACGGTGAACATGGTCGTGGTCTTCCCGGCGCCGTTGGGACCAAGCAGGCAGGTGATCTCGCCCTGGGCCGCGTCGAGGCTTACGCCCCGCAGCGCTTCGATGTTGCCATACGAAGTGACGAGATTCTGGATGCTCAGCATCTGCTCAGGCACTCCCGCCGGCCGGGCCGGACTCCGCGGTGTCTGTCCCGAGGTATGCCTCCTGCACCGCCCGGTCGCTTTGCACCTCGCCCGGGGTGCCGAACGCGATCCTGTGTCCGAAGTTGAGCACCGCAATCTGCTCGGTCACGCCCATGACGAGTTCCATCATGTGCTCGACGAGCAGGATGGTCACCCCCGAGTCGCGCAACCGGCGGATCCGTTGGCCCAGATCGTCGATTTCCTGCCGGCTCATGCCGGCCGCCGGCTCGTCGAGCAGCAACAGCAGCGGACGCGCCGCCGCCGCGCGCGCGAACTCCAGGCGCCGCTGTTCCCCGAAGGCCAAGTTGGACGCAAGTTCGTCGCCCTTGTGCGCGAGGTCGGCGAGCTCCAGCAGGTCCGCGATCTCCTTGCGGGCCTGGCGGGTGGTGCCGAACCAGCGCGGCAGAAAGCGTTGCCGGGAGATATCCAGGGGCGAGTTCTGCGCTACCCACAGGTTCTGCCACACCGTGAGTTCCGGAAACAGGCGGATGTTCTGGAACGTGCGGGCTATTCCGGCCCGCAGGCGCTGGTGCGGCGGTTTTCCGTTCATCAACTTTCCGCGGAAATGCACGGTGCCTGCGGTTTCGCCGTAGACGCCGCAGATCACGTTGATCGCGGTGCTCTTGCCCGATCCGTTGGGGCCGATCAGGCCGATGATCCCGCCCTCCTCGACGGTCAGGTCCAGCCCGTCGAGGGCCTTGACCCCGCCGAAGTGCTTCGTCAGACCACGCAGTTCGAGCACCGTTCTAGCCTCTCCTGCCGAGACCCACCGCGCGCTTCAGGATGCGGGCGGTGCGGGCGTCGAACAGGCCGGAAGGTTTCAGGTTCATCGCGGCGATGATCAGCAGTCCGAACACGATGTTGCGCCAGTCCCCGAGAAAGCGGAGCCCTTCCACCAGCACTCCCTGGATGAAGATGACCGCCAACAGGGTGCCGAAGACACTCGACAGTCCGCCGAGAATCGGATAGGAGATCGCGAAGGTCGCGAGCAGCACGGTGAAGGTGAGGTGGTCAACATAGGTCGCGGTATGGGCATAGAGCGCCCCGCCGATGCCGGCGATGAAACCGCCGGCGGTCATGGCCGTCACCTTCACCGCGGTGAGGTTGATTCCGACGCTCTGGGCCGCCAGTTCGTCCTCGCCCACCGCTCGCAGAACCGCTCCCGCGCGGGAACGGTCCATCCACCAGAGCGCCACCATGACCAGGATCACGAAAACCCAGACGAAAGTGGTGATCTCCCATGCCGACCAGCCGTTCGCCACGAAATAGCGAATCTCGCGAAAGCCGTTGGTGCTGTCCGGCCCGACCTCGATGCCGTCGCGCGGAACGCGCCAGCTCAGGTTGAAGAAGAACAGGCGAACGAATTCGCCGAAGGCGATTGTCGCCACCACGAGCATCAGGCCCTTGACCCGCAGGGCGGGGAAGCCGACAAGAAACGCGAAGAAAGCCGCGATGCATGCCCCCGCGAGCATCGCGGGCAGAATGGGCAGCTCGAAGATGACGGTGAGAATCCCGGCGCTATAGGAGCCGATGGCGAAGAAGCCGGCCTGTCCCAGGGAGAGCTGGCCGGTGAGCATCAGCACGTACGCGGACAGGCCGAGGAGGGTATGAATCCCGATGAGCTGGACGAGGCCGAGGTAGTACGACATTTCCGTTCAGTCCCGGCTGATGGCCGACCCGAAAATACCGTGCGGCCGGAAGACCAGGAACACGAAGAGCAGCAGCAACACGTACATGTCGCGCTCGTTGACCCCCCGGAAGTACAGGAACACGTTTTCCAGCGCGCCCACCATCAGGCCGGCCACGATGGCGCCCGGAATGGATCCCAGGCCGCCGATGACCGTGACGATCAGGCCCTTGACGGTCAGCGGGATCGTGATCAGCGGCGAGAGCACCCCGACCGCGGCAGCCGTCATGGCGCCCGCGATCCCGCCAAGCAGGCCGGCAAGCACGAATGTGACGGCATTGGTGCGGTGGACGTCGATGCCGCAGAGCCGGGCCGCCACGTCCTGCTGGGACACCGCCCGCGTTGCCAGGCCAAGCCGGCTGCGGTAGAGCACGAACAGCAGGCCGGCGGTGGCGGCGATGCATACCGCGAACACGAACAGGAGGTCGCCGCGGATTCCGAGCGGGCCCAACTCGAACATCACGTCCTCGAACATGGCCGGAAAGGTGAGCGGCGAGCCGTCGGTGGTATGGATGACGATCTCGTCGATGAAGAACAGGCCCCCGATCGAGGCCATCAGCGCGGCAAGATGGTTATGGATCGGGATGAACCGGAAGCAGGTCAGGTACGCGATGAAGCCGACGATTCCCGAGGCGAGCGCCGAAACCAGGAAAACCACCAGGGCGGGGGCGTTGACGAAGGTGAAGGCAGCCAGACCCACGTACGCCCCGCCCAGGGACGCCGCGGCGTACGTCATGTTGAGCTTGCCCATGGCGCCGAAGATCAGCGTGAAGCCGATCCCGATCAGCGCATAGGTCGAGCCGAACAGCAGCCCGTCGCCGACGGTCTGGGTGATGTACACGAAATCGAAATCACCCATGGCGGATTTCACTCACCCCCAATGTCCGGAATGTACTGCGATCCCGACGGATCGTGACGCATGTGGCCGGGCTGGTCAACCCGGCCACATGCGATCTGCTGGCCTGAACCGTCACCCCGCCCCCGCAGGGCTCTGGATGCGGGTCATCCGGATGCCGGTATGCCGGTGCACCGGCAACCCGCCGGTACAGGTGACGGCTTGTACCGGAGACTATCTAGCGGGGATCGTGGACCACCTCCCACGTTCCGCCTTCGGCCTGTACGAACACGAAGGGCTTGACGGATTCGCCTTCATCCTGCACGCGTCCGATCTCACCCATCAGGCCGTTGACGCTGGCCAGGGCCTCGAGGCCGTCGCGGACCTTCCGCCGGTCGGCCTGGAGCGTATCGGGCTTGGCCATGACGCCCATCGATTCGACCACCTGCTTGATGATATGCGCGTTCTCCCAGGCAGCTGCGCTGTGCAGGTCAGCGAATCCGCCGTTGGCCTGGGCGGCACTCGCAACCGCGGCGGCGGCATCCGTGATCGGCGCGAAGCCGGTCGGGATGTACATGCCTTCCGCGGCATCGGCGCAGCCCTTCAGCGTTTCCGCGCTGGACGAACTGGTGAGTCCCACCAGCACCTTGGGGTTGATCCGCTGGCGCTTCATCTCCTTCAGCATGCCGCAGGTGGTGAACGGGTGCGATGACACGATCATCATGTCGGCGCCCGACTTCTTGAACGCCCGGGCCTGGACCGAGAAGTTCGTGTCGGCCATCAGCCAGTTCGACGACTTGGAGACCTCCAGCACGTTCTCATAGCCGTCCCTGACCTTGCCCGTGACTCCCTCGATGCCCCCGCCGACCCACTCGAAGCCGTGCTTCTTGGCTAGGGGTACGATGACGATGGCAAACGTCAGCTTGGAATGGGCCTGGTCGGTCTCGGTGCCGCCGTAGATCGTCTTGGCGTCGGGATACTGGGTACGCAGCCAGGCGAACAGCTCGTCGTACATGGTGATCTCGTTGGGGACGTTGCGGAACGTCCACTGTGACTTCTTGGCAAGGCCGGGGCGGATCGCCGTGTCGGTGAGAATCGGGAACTGGAGCCCGGTATCGGACGCGTCGTCCACCGTCTTCTGGAAGATGCCGTACATGGCCGCCGCAGCGCCGGAGCACGTCGGGCCGATGCCGATCAGCGCCTCGGTCTGCGATTCGACCTTGCGCGCCACCGAGATGGCCTGGTCGGCGTTGCAGGCGGAATCGTAGTAGGTGAACTCCATCGGGACCATGGTGCCGTCGCCCAGCTTCACGCCGCCCGCGTCGTTGATGGACTTCACTGCCGCGGTCAGCACGGCCTCCGAGTTCACCCCGAAGGAGCGCAATGGCCCGGACTTGGCGCCCCAGCCCGCGATCTTGACGGTGCGTTCCGACGAGGCGAACGTCGGCTGCCCGAATGTGATCAGCGTGGCCGCGGCCACGCTGGCGATAGTGATGAATGAAATACTGGTCTTGGACATGGTGGAATCCTCTTTATTGACACTCCGGGAACCTGGCTGTTGCCGCAAATCGTGGTGAAGCGATCAGGAATCGAACACTGCCCCGTCAGCGCTCCCCGAAATGCGGCCGGTCTTGAATGACAGCCGAGCGAAATTGTTCAGAATATTTGTGATGCAATAATTTCCCATATTTGGATATTTGTCAAGCAAATTAACTTTGTATTACTATTACGTCGCCGGACGGCGTGTCCCGCACCCGGAGAAACCTCTATTCGCGCCAGGCAACTGCGTGCTGTTGCGGGCGGATTCCGGACGGGCCAGAAGATGTTGCGGGCGATTCGAGTGGCCACCCGCAAGCGCAGGCGCGTTGCGGACCGAGTGCCGCAGAACCGGCCTGCGGGAAACATGAGTTGGACGGTTTGCAGGCGGCTACGGTAGACTATGAACGGTTCAGGGGGACCTTAAATTTACCAAGATGAGAAAAGTGAGCTACGAGCCGCTGATGACGGCGAGCCTCGCGAAGCAGATTGCCGAGCGAATCCGGGAGTCCATTACCGACGGGACACTCAAGGCCGACGATCAGCTGCCAACCGAGGAAGAACTCGCACGCCAGTTCCGGGTTTCCCGTCCCACCATCCGCGAGGCCCTGAAACGGCTGGCTGCGCAAAGCCTGATCCGGTCGCGTCGCGGTCCGACCGGAGGTACGTTCATCAACCGTCCGAGCCACGAGGAGGTCAGCTCAAGCCTGACGACCGCCACCGCGCTTCTCGTCAGCCTGGGCGAGTTCAAGATTCCTGAGATCCTGGAAGCACGCCAGGAACTGGAGGTTCTGTGCGTGCTTCATGCCGCGGCGCGGTGCAACGAGGCGGAGCTCTCCGAACTGGCCCGTGAAATCGAGATACAGCGACAGGCTTCGGTTTCGGACGAGGCTTTCTGTGCATCGGATGTACGGTTTCATCGGGCCATTGCCGACGCGACGCACAACTCGGTTCTGAAGTTCGTCATGTACACCGTCATCGAGGCATTGCAGCCGATCGAGAATATGGTGGTGTTCCGCTTTCGTGAGCGCGAGGTCATCGTCCGGCAGCACGAGGAGATCCTGTCCGCCTTGCGGGCCAAGGACGGCGAAGCTGCGGCGCAGTCGATCAGGGAGCAGATCGCGTATCTGCGCGAACGCTTTGATGCCGCCCAGGCGATGCGTCGCCAGAAGGCCGCCGGGGTTCAGGGGGCCGGGCTGCCGCTGCGAAAATCCGGCAGCTAGGCCGGACCGTCATCCACTACTGCCAGGGGTATCCTTCGTCCTCGCCAGGGGCGGAACGTCACGGGACACCGCCTTCGCCGGCACTACCCGGCGGGGCATGGCCGGCCGGATCCCCGGCCATGTGCTTCGCGAGGTACCGGTGGAGGTCGCGGCAGGTGCCCTCCAGGTCCGGCGGAGCCAGCGGCCCCGGCTCGTAGTGCCGTGAGCGGAGGCCCCGCTGCAGCCGGAGCAGCACGGCCTTGTCCTCGGCCATGGTTGCCCGGAACAGCCTGACGGCATCCTCCAGGGCCGCCCCGGTCCATTCGTCGCCGAAGAAGAACAGGCCCATCCTGGCCCGCACCCGCTCCACGCCATCCGGCTGGAGGCAGATGAAGGAGGAATAGTCGCTGCCGACACCCACCACCAGCCCCGGGGGCACTGCGAACATGACGCAGGTATTGCGCTCCTCCTCGGAAAGGTCGGGATGGCCCGCCGCGCCCTCGCCCACCCGCTCGGTGAATCCCACGGTGTAGCCGAGGTAACCGTCACCGGCGGGGAAGTGCCGGCACAGCCTCGTGGGATTGACCCTGTGCAGGGTTTTCCGGTGCAGGGGCGAGAGGTGATAGCCCTCCATGAAGTTCTCGAACAGGCATTTCCAGTTGATGTCCCAGGTTTCCGTCTCCAGGTGGGATAAGCGCATTTCCTCGAGATGGTAGTTGCGTATGCGTCCGGCCAGCGGCGCCAGCGCCGCCGGCAGGTCCGGCGGTTCATCCGCCAGGCTGACGAAGAGAAACCCCATCCACTCGGCCAGGGGCAATTCGCGCAGGCGGGCGTCTTCCGCCCGGGGCGGACCGGACGGATCCATCCCGGGTGCGCAGAGCAGGTTGCCCTGGAGGTCGTAGGACCAGTGGTGGTAGGGGCAGACGAGGCGCTGCAGCCGGCCCGCGCCCTCCGCCAGGACGGTGCCCCGGTGGCGGCAGATGTTGGCCAGCGCCCTTGGGGCGCCGTCTTGTCCGCGCAGGATGATGACCGGTTCCCCGGCAACCTCGGCGGTGAAGTAGTCCCCCGGCTCCGGTATTTCCTCCCGGCGGCCCAGGCAGACCCACTGCACGGCGAACAGTTCGCTGATTTCCGCGGCGAGCCAGGACGGATCGGTATAGAACGCCCCCGGCAGGGCGCGGGCCTGGTCGTCGGGTTGCCGCAGCAGCCGCCGCAGATGTTGGCGCAGGGCCCTGTTGTCGCCGGCGGTCACTCCGGATCAGGCCACGCGGCCGTAGAGCGCCAGGCGCGTACCCTCGCTGACCTGCCAGCCCGGCGTCCGGTGGTAACTGAGAATGGCGATGATGCGGTTCCGGTCCCCCGCCACGCGGGTCACGCGGTGGAGCGTGTGCCTGCCCTTGAACAGGAACAGCGTTCCGGGATCGAGCGTGATCCGGTGGATACCGTCCGGCAGGTCGGGGGAGTGCATCCGGCGGGCCACCTCCGCCAGGTTTTCCTCCGCGTCGGAACGCATCCAGGGAATGTATTCGTAGCATCCGCCCCCGGAGGCGTTCTGCAGCATCAGCGAGACGACGAAGGACGCGGAGTCGAAATGCCAGCCATTGGCGTCGCCGGGCTCGTACACGAGGACATTGACGCCGCCGAGCGGGTCCGTGACCGGGTACAGCGCCGGACTTTCCAGGGCGTCGGCCAGGAAGCGGCAGACCGACGGTTCACGGTGCAGCCGGTAGAGCACGGAGTCGGCCGGCAGCAGGTCTCCGGCAAGGGACAGGTGGGACGCGGGCAGCCGCAGGCGGGCCGGGTGATCCGGCGGAAGCGAGAGGTCGTCCCCCGCGCTCAGGTCCTCGGAGTACGGATTGTACCTGCCCGCCATCCGGTATCCGCGGGGCATCGCCGCCCTGGCATGGCTGCGGACTTCCCGCACAAGGGCCGGCGGCAGGAATCCGGGCAGGGCGAGGGCGCCGGTATCCCGCAGCACTTCCCGGCAGTGGTCGACCAGTGCCCGGTAGTCCGGGTCGTCGGGCCGGTCCAGCGGGTATCGTGCGGCAACCGGGGAAACGTGGGACGTATCCATGGGTGCATGTTACCGTAATTGGACCGGGGATCCATGCCGGGCGGGATTCCGGGAAGGTCCAGACGCAGTTTGCCGGGACAGTCCGTTCAGTCCCCGTCCGCGACACCCTCCGCCCTGAGGCGCGCCCGTCTTGCCCGGTAGCCCGGCAGCACCACCAGGATCACGGCCAGAACCAGCAGGCCCAGGGTCATGGGCCGCTCGGCGATGAAGCCGATGCCGTTGTAGAGCTGCATGGAGCGCGAGAAGTTGTCCTCCAGCATGCTCCCGAGTATGAAACCGATCAGCAGTGGCGCCAGGGGATAGTCGGCAAAGCGCAGCACGGTGGCGGCGATTCCGAGGCCCACCAGGATCAGCAGTTCCGTGGCGTTGTTCTGGCCGATGTAGGCGCCCATCAGCGTGAAGAAGAGGATGAACGGGATCAGGTAGTTGCGCGGGATCGCCAGCACCTTGGCGATGTAGGGTATGAGCGGCAGGTTGAGCGCCAGCAGGATCACGTTGCCGAGATACATGGAAATGATCACGGACCAGAAGATCTCGGGCTGATCCACCATCAGTCTTGGACCCGGCGACACGTTGAGTGCGATGAGGGCGCCGAGGAGGATGGCGGTGGTGCCCGAGCCGGGTATCCCGAGGGTCAGAAGCGGCACGAACGAGCCGGTGCAGGCCGCGTTGTTGGCCGACTCCGGTGCGGCCAGGCCCTTGACGGAACCCTTGCCGAACTCGGCCTGGTCTTCGCCCTTGGCGATGTTGCGCTCCACGGCATAGCCCAGGAACGAGGCGATGGTGGCCCCTGCTCCGGGCAGAACGCCGATCAGGAAGCCCTGCACGGACTGGCGGCCGATGACCGGCGTGATCCGCCTCGCCTCGTCCCGGGTGATGCGCAGGTCGGTGATCTGCCCGGAACCGCTCTGCCCGGTATTGGAACGGCCGGGGTCCAGCACGAGATAGATCGCCTCCGGCAGCGCGAACATGGCCATCGCCAGGGTGATGAAGCTGAACCCCGACTGCAGGTCCATGACGCCCATGGTGAAGCGGGGGAGATTGAAGAGCGCCCCCTCCCCGACGGTGGCCATGACAAGGCCGGTGATGGTCATGAGCACGGCTTTCCCCACCTGCCCGCTGCCCGCGAAGGCTGCGATGGCGGAAAGGCCCACCACCATCAGGGCGAAATACTCCGCCGAATGGAACAGCAGCGCCACCGAAACCAGCATGGGCGCGAAGATCATCAGCAGGATCGCGCCCAGCGTGCCGCCCGAGAAGGAGGCGATGGCGGCCACGGTCAGGGCCTTGCCCGCCTTGCCCTGGCGGGCCAGGGGGTAGCCGTCGAAACTGGTGGCCACGGTGGACGCCACCCCGGGGGCATTGATCAGGATGGAGGAGGTGGAGCCGCCGAAGATCGCGCCGTAGTAGACGCCGGCCAGCAGGATGAGGGCGGCGGAGGGATCGCCGATGCTGATGGCCACGGGGATCATGATGGCGATGATGGACATCGGCCCGAGCCCCGGCAGCATGCCGATGAAGGTGCCGATCAGGCAGCCGCCCACCACCATCAGGAGATTGATGGGGGTGAAGGCGGTACCGAGCCCGATCAGGATTCCTTCGAACATCCCGCCGTCCGGTCAGCCGACGAAAAAGGGCAGCGGCCTGAGGAATATCCCCAGGACCTGCTGCACCAGGTACCAGACCCCCACGCTGGTCGCGAGGACCACGGGCACCAGCACCAGCCACTTCCTTTCCCCGAGAACCGCGGCCGACAGGATCAGGAACAGGCTGCTGGACAGGATGAAGCCGAGCGGTCTCAGCAGCAGTGCATATGCCACCATCAGCGACAGCAGGATCAGGGCCTGGCCGAGCTTGTAGTCGGTGAGCCTGCGGTAGTCGATCTCCGGCGCCCTGTGCCCGCCAACCGTTTTCTCGAATCCGGTGAGCACGAACAGGGCCACCAGGATGCCGATGACCGACAGCACCTTGGGGAAGGTGCTCGGCCAGACCGGATTGCGCTGCATGAAAGGCGGCAGGCCCGCGTCCATGGTGAAGAAGGCGGTGTATCCGTACACCGCGAAGATCAGGAGAAGAACCAGCGCAATCCAGCGATCAAGGGCCATGCCGCCTGTCCGGGGACGTCCGGGTGCGGATTACAGGAACCCGAGTTTCCGCATCAGGTCGCCGATGACCGTTTCCTGGTTCTCGAGAAACGCCTTGAAGTCGTCGCCGGAATTGTGGATGTTGACCCAGCCGTTGCGGGCCCTCACCGCCTCCCATTCCGGGGTGTCGTACATCTTGGCGAGGACGCCCTGGTAGGCCGCCAGCATATCGGCGGACAGACCGGGAGCCGCGAAGAAACCGCGCCAGTTGACGAACGTGGTGTCGATACCCTGTTCCTTCAGGGTCGGCGCGTCCGGAGCCGCGTCCACGCGCGCATCGGAGGTGACCCCCAGGATCCGCACCTCGCCGGCGTTGGCCAGTTCCACGGCCTCGGAAAATCCGGTGGAAAGCGCCGCGATCTCACCGGACAGCAAGCCGGCCATGGCCTTGCCGCCGGCATCGTAGGGAATATAGTTAAGGCTGGTGGAATCGCTACCCGCTGCCTCCAGGATCATGGCCGCCACCAGGTGGTCCATGCCGCCGGGCACCGAGCCGCCGCCAATGGCGACCGAGGTGGGATTGGCCTGCTGCGCGGCGATCAGGTCGCCGGCGCTGCCGTGGGGGCTGTCCTTGGGAACCACCAGGGCAGCATAGTCGCCGATGGTGCCCGCCACCAGGGTCAGGTCACGGAAATTGTGGGGGAACACCCCGGTCAGCGAGCGGATCACGATCGGCGTCGAATTCACCATCAGGGTGCCGTGCTGGCTGTCGGCGTTCTCGATCAGGTAGCCGATGGCCTTGCCGCCACCGCCGCCGGACATGTTTTCATAGCTGGCGGTGCCGACGAGACCGGCCTTGGTCAGGGCTTCTCCCGTGCCGCGGGCGGTGCCGTCCCATCCGCCCCCCGCACCCCCGGGGATCAGGAAGTGGATGCTGTCGATATCTGCCGCATGGACGCCAATTCCGGTGGTGGCCAGGGCAAGACCGGCGGCCGCGTACATCACTGCGCGGCGAATTCTCTTGATGAGTTGCATTGATAATGTCTCCGTATTGGTGATTGGGCAGCGGAATACTGCCGGAGCCAAAGCATAGCGGGAAATTTTCTTTCAATCCACCGTGCCGGACCCGGCCCGTCCCGCCAAGGCAAGCACCACCCTCGGCGGGGCGTCAGATGATGGCCTTTTCCGCAAACGGCTCGCCGAGTTCGATCCGCCTGTAGCCGAACGGGGCCAGGTCCAGCGAGCGGTACTCGCCCCAGGCGATCCACTCGGCGAGGCCGCGGCCGATGGCGGGGGACTGTTGCAGGCCGTGCCCGGAGAAGCCGTTGACGAAGAGGAAATTGGTGACCGTGGTATGGGGCCCGACGATCGCGTTCTGGTCCAGGGTGTTGTAGGCATAGTGGCCCACCCAGGAATTGACCAGCCGGATCGCGTCGAACTGGGGAATCCGATGGGCCAGGACGGGCCAGACCTTGTTCTCCCAGAGATCGTGGTCCGCCGCGAAGTCGTCGTAGTCCACCGCCGGGTCCACGTCCGGCGGACAGCCGGCCAGGTAGTACCGCCCGTCCGTGCGCATGTGGACGCCGCTCGGGTCGATGGTGAGCGGCAGGTCCCGGTCCAGGGGCCTTTGCGCGTCGAATATGAAGGTGTAGCGCTTGCGCGGCTCGACCGGGATTTCGATTCCGGCCATGCGAGAAGTGCGCACCGCCCTCGGGCCGCTGGCATTGACCACGGTGCCGCAGCCGATGGTTTCGCCGGATTTCAGGGTCACGCCCTCCACCCGGTCGCCCGCCCGGTTTTTCGTCATGGCCATCACTTCGTTGGCGACGTATTCCGTCCCGCGCTCCCGGGCCATGCGGCGCCACCAGTCGAACAGGGAGCCGCCGTCGAAGTAGCCCTCGTCCTTCGGGTTGTGGCTGCCCGCCACGATATCGTCGAGATGGTAGAACGGGTACTCCGCCCGGATCTGCCCGGGATTCAGGATGCGGGTGGCGGCACCCAGGGCCGCCTGCACCTGCTGGCTCGCGCGCAGGGTCTCGGCGAATGCGTCGTTGTCCGCGAGGTACAGGTAGCCGAAGCTCTGGAATGCCAGTTCGGGCACCCGCGTGTCGCCGCCCAGGTGTTCGCGGAAGTTCCTGACGTACTCGGCGGCGAACTGCGAGATGCGCACGTTGATCTCGGTGGAGAATTGCTGGCGCATGCAGCTGTTGGTATGGGACGTCGAACACAGCGCGTAGGACGGGTCCCGTTCCACCACCAGCACGCTGCCGTCGAAGTCCGGATTGTCCATCAGGAACCATGCAACGGCGGTGCCGTACATTGCGCCGCCGACGATGACGACATCGTAATGCCGGTGGCGGGGCGGGTCGGTCGGGGTGGTCGTCATCGGCTGCCGCGTATCTGGTGCGGCGACATGTTAACCCGAAACGCCCAATGTCCGGGCCTCTCCTGCCGGGATGGATTTCCCGTGGCCGGGTACGTCAGTCTTCGCGCCGCCTTCCGGCAGGACCGCCTCCATGCCTTGTCCGGCAGGCGCGGGCCGGTCCGTGACGGTGAAAACGGTCGGATTCCCCGGGGGCAGGTCCGGCACCGCGCAAGGAGCGGCGCCTCAACCAGTCTTCACCAGGCTGCCGTCCTCGGGGTTCGCCTCGCGCCGATTCAGTGCGAGGGCGGAATAATCGCCGATCCTGTCTTCGAGGAGGGGGTACTTCTTCCGTATGCTCTCGATCAGGTCCGTTTCGATCTCGATGGTCGCGAATTTTTCCGCACTCGTCGGAAAAAGCAGGCCGGGACTGTCCTGGTCCACCCATGGAGTGCAGAAGATCGAATTGCCGTAATCATTCCCGGCGCGGTTGAGGCTGAGAAAGTAGATCTGGTTCTCGATGGCCCGGCATACCGAAAAATGGTGCCAGCTGTAGAATGATTCATCCCGGGCATGGGCGCTGCAATGCAGCACCAGCTGTACACCGTGTTCGATGACAAGGGTGCGTGTCAGGTCCGGATTGCGAATGTCGTAGCAGATGATCGGCGAAATGGTGATGCCATTGTGCTGGAATACGAAAATGTGGTTGCCCCGTTTGAAGTAGTCCTTTTCCATCGATGCGCCGTATTGTGCAAGGTGCAGCTTGTCGAAATGGCCGACCGGTTCGCCGCTGCCGTCGACGGCGACCTGGGTGATGTAATAGGCATCCTCACCCCGCCGGGGTATACCGTAGACGATCATGGCGCCGAACTCACGTGCCAGCGGTCCGAACCTTTGAAACGACGGACCATCCAGGGATTCGGCGAGGATCTCCAGATTGTCGAAGCTTGCCGGTGAATAGTCGATGCTGGAAAGTTCGGGCAATACCACAAGATCGTGCTTCCTGCGCTGCAGGCGCGACCGGATTTCGGCGGCAATACGATCCAGGTGCCGGTCCCGCTCAACATCGGTGGTGAACGCGGGCACCATGATCTGACAGGCAAGAATGGTCAACTGCGCCATGAATGCTCCCCTCTGGTCATGACTGGCTATGCCTGATCCCAGTATTCGCCCAGTTCGTGGCGACAGTTTTCAATCTTCTCGATGTGGTGCACGATCGACCGGTCTCCGCGCGCCACGATCATCCCCATCAGCATCTCCAACAGGGCCGTGGTCGCCACATAGGAGTCGAAGAACCCCGGGCTGCGATTCGGGGCGAGCAGAACGATGGTCGAGTAGGCGGCAAGCGGGGAAGTGCGGCTGTCGGTAATTCCAACCACCCGGACCCCCGTTTCGTAGGCACGCTTGGCTACCTTGATGGTGTCGGCCGCGCAGGGCCTGAGCGAAATCGCGACCAGGGCATCGTCGGGGTTCAGTCCCGCCACGCGGTCCGAAAGCTCGCCGTTGAGCCTGGTCACCAGGTTCCAGTTGCGAAAGCACATTGCCGCGATGTATTGAAGGTAGTCTGCGAATGCATAGGAGGCATGCATGCCGACAACTGTGACGTTGCGCGCCTCTTCCAGGATGCCGAGCGCGGACACGACTGCATTGCGGTCCAGATTCTTGAACAGGCCGTCCAGATTGGAAATGCTGGAGCGGTGAAACGTGTCGATGGTTTTTTCGAATTCCGAATCGCTGGCAGCCGCCTGGAGCTGGCCGGCCTTCTGCGGATAGCTGACCGATATTTCGTTGACGCTGTTTCGATAGATCTCGCGGAATTCATTGTAGCCGCTGAAGCCGAGCGTACGGGCGAGCCGGTTCATGTTGCTCGGCAATACGCCGGCCCGGGTTGCAACCTGCCGCATGGACAGGGTTGCGACATCGCTCGGATGTTCCAGTATGTAGGCGGCGCACTTCTGAAGCTGTCGGCTCAGGTTCGGAAATGCAAGTGTCAGGCGTTCTGCTCCATCTTCATATTGCAAACGCATCGTAGGCTCCAAATGGACGACGAATGAAACTTAGCCGAAACATTCCGTTGTGGTCAATTCGCTGCCGACGGACCCGGACAGGTCCCGAAGGCAGGCGGCAGGGCGTCGGGAACGGGACATCCTGCCGGAGGCGGTTATTGGGTTATCGACCTTGCCGGAGTGACGGACAGGCGAATGCCGGATGAGGCCGCCGTACCCCGCGGCCCCATCCGGAGCCGGTCAGTCCGAGGCCAGCCACACGTTGAAGCGCTCGTTCAGCTGGTCCCCGTAGTCCGCCCAGAAAACCGAATTTGCCCGGATGCCCACGGCAAGGTGTTCCGGTACCGACGGCAGGTGTATTTTCAGGTCATCGGAAACCAGTTCGTTGCCCGAACGCCTGGCCGGGCCGTAGGAGATGTGGTCCGTCAGGTCCGCCAGCCGCTGGGCTGAAGTGGCGAAACGGATGAATCCCAGTGCCTGGTCCCTGTTGGGCGAGCCCTTGGGGATTACGAAGGCGGCATAGTCCCAGATCTGGCCATCCCAGATGATCTCGAAAGGTTGTCCCTCCTTTACGATCGCGTTGTACAGCCTTCCGTTGTAGGCTGATGTCATGGCGACCTCGCCGTCGGCCAGCATCTGTGGCGGCTGGGCGCCGGCATCCCACCACAGTACATGACTCTTGATGGTGTCGAGTTTGCCGAACGCCCTGTCGACGCCTTCCGGGGTTGCCAGCACCTCATACACCTGCTCCCGGGGCACGCCATCGGCCATCAGCGCCCAGGCCAGGTTGACCTGCGGCGACTTTCGCATGCCGCGCTTGCCGGGATACGTCTCGACATCGAAGAAGTCCTTGATGGAGGTCGGGGTGCTGGAGGGGAACTTGTTCTTGTCGTAGGCGAAGACATTGGACCAGATGTAGCTGGCGATTCCGCAATCATGCAGGGCTTCATCGTAGAAGTCCTCTTCGACGGGCGTTCCGTCGGGAGCCGCTTCCAGCTCACTCAACGGAATCTCCTCCAGCAGGCCTTCGGCACAACCGAGTTCAGCGTCGACGAGGTTGGAGTCAATCACGTCCCAGGTGACGTTTCCGGACTCGATCTGGGCTTTCACCTGGGCCATTCCGCCGTTGTAGACCTCGGTTGCGATGGTCACTCCCGTGGATTCCTGGAACGGGTCCTCCATCGAGGCCTTGATCGCCGCGCTCAGCGCGCCGCCCCATCCCACGACGACAAGGTCGCGGGCCTCGGCCTGGGCGGGTGAAAAGAGGGTAACGGCCGCGACGAGCGCCGTGCTTGCGCCCGTGACGAATTGCTTGTTGCTGATGATCGGCATGGCTAGTCCTCCGGTGTTGGTGGCATGGATCTGTTGGCCCGGCCGACGCGCATGGGCACGCAGCCGGGAGGGAACAATAGCAGAAAGAAAACGTATGATCAATAAATATGAATTAATAAAACAAATGTTGTATTTTGAGCCGAATCTGCTATGATGAAAGTCGAATCCGCGGAACCCGGAGTGAATCACGGCTTCGGCCAAAGGTGGTCCAGGGCAGCATGACGATCTCGAACAGAACCCAAGTCGGCCATGCGGTGGGCGATAGCAAGAAAAACTGCCCCGATGCAGTAGTGGCGCGGGTTCGTCACCACGCGGAAAGACGGCAGGCAGCCCCGCATCGGTTCACCCGGTTGCGGTCCGTGCCGGGATCCCCCGCTAATCCGAGAACGAAACCAGGGAGCGTGATGGCATGAACTCCGAACATCAATTCGTACGTTTCGAGGATGTCCAGAAGAGCTATGACGGTGAAACCCTGGTCGTGAAGGGACTCAATCTCGACATCGCCCAGGGTGAATTCGTCACGATGCTCGGCCCGTCGGGTTCGGGAAAGACCACCTGCCTGATGATGCTGGCGGGCTTCGAGACCGCCACCCACGGTGAAATCTATCTTGACGGCATGCCCGTCAACCGGGTCGCGCCGCACAGGCGCAATATCGGGGTGGTGTTCCAGAACTACGCGCTGTTTCCGCACATGACGGTGGCGGAGAACCTGGCCTACCCGCTCAAGGTCCGCAAGGTGTCGAAGGCGGAGACCGAGACAAGGGTCGGGCAGGCGCTCCAGATGGTCCGGCTCGAGGATTTCGGTTCGCGCCGGCCGGGCCAGCTGTCCGGTGGCCAGAAACAGCGGGTGGCCGTGGCGCGCGCCCTCGTGTTCGGACCGCAACTGGTGCTGATGGATGAACCCCTCGGCGCGCTCGACCGGCAGCTGCGCGAACAGATGCAGTACGAGATCAAGCACATTCACGAGCAACTCGGGGTGACCGTCGTCTACGTGACCCACGACCAGTCCGAGGCGCTGACCATGTCAAACCGCGTGGCGGTTTTCGACGGCGGCATCATCCAGCAGATCGCCACGCCGGACAAGCTGTACGAGCAGCCGGAGAATTCCTTCGTCGCACAGTTCATCGGTGAAAACAACCGGCTGCTTGGCACTGTGGAGACCTCGGATGACCGGTATTGCCGGGTCAGGCTGGAGTCGGGCGAAGTCGTCAGGGCCCTCGCCGTCAACATTTCGGGGGTGGGCGCAGCAGCCTCGCTCTCGCTCCGGCCCGAACGTGTCAAGATCAATCCCGATTCCGCCTCCCTGGACAACAGGATCTCCGGCAGGGTGGAGGAACTGATCTATCTCGGCGACCATATCCGGACCCGCGCGCGGGTGGCGGGACACGATGATTTCATCGTGAAGATTCCGAATGATTCCGACCATCCGCCACTCGCGGAGGGGGATACGGTCGAGTTCGGCTGGAAAGCCGACGACTGCCGTGGACTGGATGCCTGACTTCGTGGGATCGGCCGCGTGAACCGGGCTCGGGTTTCATGACCGCGCAATCGGACAATCCGCCGACGATTCTGGCCGATGACGGGGTGCCGCTGAAGCAGAAGATGGCGCGTGCCGAGCGCCGCAACAAGCTGCTGTTTCTCGGCCTTAGCCTGCCGCTGCTCGCCTTTGTCACCATCACCTTCATTGTCCCGATCGGTATCATGATGGTCCGGTCGGTCCACATCCCGATTGCGGTGGAGACCGTGCCGCGAACGCTTGAGGCGCTGCGTGACTGGGACCGGGCTGAAGCGCCGGACGAGGCGACGTTCCGTACACTCGCGGGCGAGCTGCTGGCGGCGCGTGAAACCGGCACCGTCGGTAAACTGGCAACCCAGGTCAACTATGTCCTGCCGGGTTCGAGGAGTACATTCACGCGCACCGTGCGGCGCCTGCAGCGTCACGGCGGCGGCGAATTCAAGGAATTCATGGTCGGGGTCGATCCACGGTGGGCTTCCACCGAGATCTGGGCCGCACTGCGCAACCTGGATTCCCGCCTTTCGGTCCTCAACTACCTGACGGCATTCGACCATCGATTCGACACGGACGGCGATTTCGTGCCGCGGGACGAGAAGGAACGCATCTATGTCCCGCTCCTTGTGAAGACCATCGGGATGAGCCTGCTGATCACGGTCATCTGCATTCTCCTGGCCTATCCGATCTCCTACCAGCTCGCCAACCTGCCTGCACGCACGGCAAATCTCCTGATGATCCTCGTTCTGCTGCCCTTCTGGACATCGCTCCTGGTGCGCACGACGTCATGGATCGTGCTGCTGCAGTCCCAGGGCACGATCAACGACATTCTGGTCTGGCTCGGTGTGGTGGACGATGATTCCCGTATCCAGATGATCTACAACATGTTCGGAACCGTGGTTGCCATGGTGCATATCATGCTCCCGTTCATGGTCCTGCCGCTGTACAGCGTCATGAAAGGCATTCCGCCCGACTACATACGCGCCGCCGAGTCCCTCGGGGCGACCCGTTCCCGGGCCTTCGTGACGGTCTACCTGCCGCAGACCGTGCCGGGCATCGGCGCGGGTTCGATCCTTGTCTTCATCCTGAGCATCGGCTACTACATCACGCCGGCCCTGGTCGGAGGACGTACAGGACAGTTCATCAGCAACGCGATTGCCTATCACATGCAACAGTCGCTGAACTGGGGTCTGGCGGCAGCGCTCGGCTGCGTTCTGCTCGTGTGCGTACTTGCCATGTACTGGCTCTACAGCCGCTTCGTCGGCATCGACAACATGAAAATGGGGTGACGGCCGGCATGTTCGCAAGACTTCCCGCCTACATCACCCCGCTCGGGCGCGCGAAGCACGTCGCGTTCAGGCTGGCCTGCGCGGGCATCTACCTGTTCCTGATCGCGCCCATCCTGGTGATCATCCCCCTGTCGTTCAATGCCGAGCCGTACTTCACCTTCACCGAGGGCATGCTTAGGTTGGACCCGGACGCCTTTTCGCTGCGCTGGTACACCCAGATCGGCGCGGACGAAAACTGGATCAAGTCCATCCGCAACAGCTTCATCATCGGGCTTCCCGCGACCGCGCTGGCAACCACGCTCGGTACGATCGCGGCTCTCGGTCTGAGCCGGGAACAGATGCCCGGCCGCACCGCGATCATGGCGATCCTGCTTTCGCCCATGATCGTTCCGGTGATCATCAGTGCTTCCGGCATGTACTTCTTCTATTCCGGCCTTGGCCTGTCGCAAACCTATCTCAGCCTGATTCTCGCGCATACGGTGCTCGGAACCCCCTTCGTGGTGATCACGGTTACCGCAACGCTCTCGGGTTTCGACCATACGCTGACACGGGCCTCCGCGAGCCTCGGGGCGACCCCGTCCCGTACGTTTTTCAGCATTACCGTGCCGATCATACTGCCCGGGGTGATTTCCGGGGCCCTGTTCGCCTTCATCACCTCCTTCGACGAGGTCGTGGCCGTGCTGTTTCTTGCCGGCGCCGAGCAGCGTACCGTCCCTCGCCAGATGTGGGCCGGCATCAGAGAACAGATCAGTCCGACCATTCTCGCGGTTGCGACGCTGCTGATTCTTCTTTCGGTGATTCTCCTGCTGATGCTAGAATTGCTCCGCCGCCGCAACGAACGGCTGCGGGGCATCCAGGCCTGATCACCGGAACCCACCCGCCCCCGCCTGCATAGCCGTAACAGCCCGGTTGTATTTCGCCAGTGCCACAGAAGCATGATGTTGAGACGGCCCTGCCGTCCCATGCCTCCGTTGTCGTTGTCGGCGGCGGGGTCATGGGGTGCTCCACCCTGTACCACCTCGCCGGTCTCGGCGTCTCCGACGCCATCCTGCTTGAGCGCAACCAGCTGACTTCCGGCACCACGTGGCATTCCGCCGCCCAGGTGCGGGCCCTTCGCTCGAGCCGCAACCTCACCGACCTCATCCGCTATTCCATCTCCCTGTATACCGGGCTGGAAGCAGAGACCGGCCAGGCGACGGGCTGGATCAACGAGGGGTCGCTGTCCATCGCCACCAGCGGGGACCGGCTCACCCATATCAGGCGGCAGGAGGCCCTGGCCCATGTCTTCGGTGTACGCGCGCGCTCCATTCCGGTCGGGGAGGCAAAGGAGCGCTGGCCGCTCATGAACGTGTCGGACGTCCTCGGCGCGGTCTGGTCTCCCGACGACGGCCGGGTCAGCCCGTCCGATCTTTGCGCCGCCCTGGCCAGGGGCGCAAGGACCCGGGGCGCGGGAATTTTCGAGGGGGTCGGTGTCGACGGCATCCTGACCGGGGCCGGACGCGTCGTCGGCGTCGAGACGCAGGAAGGCACGGTGCGGTGCGACGCGGTCGCGCTCTGCACCGGGCTCTGGAGCCGGGATGTGGCCGCCATGGCCGATGTCGGGGTTCCGGTCTGGCCATGCGAGCATTTCTACCTGCTGACGCGGCCCGTCGACGGCATCGAGGGCAACATGCCGACGCTGTCGGACCACGACAGCCACCTCTATATCCGGGACGATTCCGGCGGCCTGCTCATCGGCTGCTTCGAGCCGTCCGGCAAGCCGATCGATCCGGACCGGCTCGGCGACGACTTCGCCTTCAGGCTGCTGCCGGAAGACTGGGACCATTTCGAGCCGATGATGCTGAACGCCCTGCACAGACTCCCCGTGCTTGAACACGCCGAGGTGAAAATGCTGCTCAACGGGCCGGAAAGTTTCACGCCAGACGGCTCGTTCCTGCTCGGGGAGGCCGCGGAGACGCGGGGACTCTTCCTCGGCTGCGGCATGAACTCGGTGGGGGTGGCGACCGGCGGCGGCGCAGGCATGGCCCTGGCCCATTGCATCGTTCACGGCCATTCGCCGATGGACCTCCACGAGGCGGACCCGAAACGGTTCCCGTCCTGTTTCAATTCCGCCGCCGCCCTGGCCGAACGGGTGCCGGAAGTGCTCGGCAAGCATTACGAGATCACCTATCCCGGCCGCCAATGGCGTACGGCGCGGAACCTGCGCCGGTTGCCGCTCGACGAACGCTGGCGGGCCGAAGGCGCGCATTTCGGCCAGGTCTACGGATTCGAGCGGCCGCTCTATTTCGGCAGGAAGGAGGAGCCGGTACTGACCTTTGCCAGGCCCGCCTGGTTCGACCGGGTGGGCCGGGAGGTCAGGCGGGCGCACGAACAGGCCGCGGTGTTCGACCAGTCCTCGCTCGGCAAGATCAGCGTCACCGGCCGGCAGGCGGAAGCCTTTCTGGGCCGGGTCTGCACCAACGACATGTCGCTTCCCCCGGGCGGAGTCGCCTTCACGCTGATGCTGAACGATCGCGGCGGCATCGAGAGCGATCTGGTCGCGATGCGGCTCGACGAGAACCACTATCGTCTGTACGTCGGCACTTCCGCGGTCAGGCGGGACCTGGCATGGCTGAGACGCCACCTCTCAAGCGCCGAGGACGTGGCCCTCGCCGACGAGACGGAGGCCCATGCCGTGCTCGCCCTCGCCGGGCCGGATGCTGCGCGCATCGTCGAGTTGGCGGGCGCCGCGGAACTCGATCAACTCGGATACTTCCGTCACTGTGAGACCCGCATTTCCGGAGTCGCGGTGCGCGCGGCGCGTCTTTCCTATGTGGGCGAGGCCGGCTGGGAGATTACCTGTCCCGCCCGGCATGCCGGTGCCGTTTACGATGCGCTGCACGGGGCCGGCGCGCGGCCGGGCGGGCTGTTCGCGCAGACCTCGATGCGGATCGAGAAGCGTTTTCTGGCCCACGGCCACGACCTGGACACCGACGTCAATCCGCTCCAGGCAGGGCTCGGGTTTGCGATCCGGTGGGAAAAGGAATTCATCGGCCGACCCGCCCTGGAAGATTTCAGGAACCGGGCGCCCGGGCAGCGGATCGTCTCCATCATTCTCGATGATGCGGAGGCTGTTCCCCTCGGCGGGGAGCCGGTCTATCGTGAAGACCGGATTGTCGGCAACACCACGTCGGCCGCGTTCGGCTACCGGATCGGCCGGCCCGTGGCCCTGGCCATGATGGATGCTGAATGTATTGACGAAGCTGATGGGCAGCGCGTCGAAATCGGCATTGCGGGGATTCGTCATGTCGGCGCGTCGAGTCTCAGGGCCGCTTTCGACCTTGGAGGAACACGGATGCGGTCCAACCCGTAGGTGCTGGAAACTGCCGGGCGACAATAGTTCAGTTTTAGGAAATATGAACGTAATATCGCATTTCCACAAATAAATTAGCACTTTGACTGGTAACATTCCGCGCAATCGCAAAACACGCCAGGGCAATGAAATGAAGCGGCCCCCGCATCCATGGCGGGGGGCGCCTGTTGCCCCAACCTCGAACAACATCATCAGACAACTCATGCATACGGGTTCCTCCATGGCACGCAGGATGTTCCCCGTTTCTCCGTCATCCATGGTTGCACCAGGGGGGATCCGGGGAGAGCCGGACTGCTCCTTGGAACTTGACCGGAACCCGTGTCCCGACGCGGGGTTCCTCCGGCACGAAGAGTACCCTCAAGGGTTTCGGGCAACCGGGTTTCTTGTGTGTACTGCGCCGCCATTCGCAGCACAACACCGGGGTCTTGACTGATGGACCAATCCGACCGCAACAACGTTTTGCAGGCTCTTGTCGAGCATATCGACAACGGCACGACCGCCGATGCGGGCGGCATCATGCGTGTGCCGATGTCCGAATTCACATGCCCGCAACTCCTGGCGCAAGAGCGGGACAAGATTTTTCGGAACACGCCCATGTTGATGGGTCTCTCATCCCAACTGCCGAAGCCCAATACCTATTGGTCAGACAATGCAACCGGCACCCCAATACTCATGGTGCGGGACGGGGAGGGTGAATTTCGCGCGTACGCAAACGTCTGTCGGCATCGCGGGAGCCTGGTGGTGCCTGAAGGGCGTGGCTCCAGGAAACGCTTCACGTGTCCTTTCCACGCATGGACCTACGGAATTGATGGTCGCTTGTTGTCCGTCAACAAGAACCGTCATTTCGGGGATGTTTCGGGTCTGGGCCTACCACTTATCGAGCTGCCTTCGGCAGAAATGTACGGGACGCTGTGGGTACGACCCTCACTTGGAGGTCCCGTGGACGAGGACGAGTGCCTGGCCGGAATTCAGAATGACCTGATCCACTGGAAGCTATCAGAGTATCCTCATGCTGGCCAGCAAGTCATAGATGCGCGCATGAACTGGAAGTTGGGCATCGATTCCTACGGTGAGATCTATCATCTCAACATCCTCCACCCGGACACGGCGGGCAAGGAAGTGCATGCAAACGTGCAGACTTTCGACAGGTTTGGAAGAAACTTGCGTATGGTATTCGCCAATCGAAAGATCGATCTCATGCGGTTACTCATGCCGGTCCTGAGTCGTTGGCCCTACAAGCAAATAACATCCACGGTTTATTTCATTTACCCGAATGTCATCATGATGGTGGACGCATTCGGAGTCGATCTGATGCGTATTTTCCCTCTTGACGACTCACCTTCGAAATCCCGAACGATTCATACCTGGTACATCGACCCAGCCGTACAGAAGCACTTCGAAGAGCACGGAATGTCTTATGAGGACAGACTCGAGAGATTCAGGGAAATCGTCGAAAAGGAGGATTACGCAATGCTGGAGGAGGTTCAGGTAAACGCCGATTGCGGGATTCAATCGGAAATCGTACTTGGGAGGAACGAAGCGGCACTGCAACATTTTCACAACATGTACAGATCGGAAATCGGCCGTGAGCCATTGCCGGTCGAGGACGTGTAAAGATTCTTGCGCCAGTTGCGGCGCAGCAGCATAGTGCGCCCCGCACGGGCCGACTGATCCCGTCGGAGTCACCCCCGCAGAACAGCTTGATGCCTTTGAAGGCTTCTGCCGACAGGCGGTGCGGTGGCTGGTGCTTCTGGATAATTCTGAGACACTGGACGATCTTGCAGCATTGCCGGGCAATTACCACGAGCAGCCTCGTGGAGACCGAGCCGATCAGTACGGTATCCGGATCAATGCACAATGGCGCATCTGTATTCGCTGGACCGATGAGGGACGCTGCGATGCGGAGATCGTAGATTATCACTGAGGGTGAATGCCATGAATGTGAAGAACGGAATGAGGCCGGTACATCCGGGTGAGATCCTGCGCGGTGAGCTTGATGCCATCGGGCTGTCGGCTACCGCGCTGTCCAGGGAACTGGGCGTACCGGCGGACAGGGTGACCCTGATCCTGAACGGCCAGCGGGGAGTGAGTGCGGACACGGCGCTGCGCCTCGTGCGTTATTTCGACACGACGCCGCAACTGTGGCTGAACCTGCAGAAGACTTGGGAACTTCGCCGGGCAGAGATTGAGGCAGGAGGAGAGTTCATGAAGCGTGTGATACCCCGGGGCCGCCGGCAGCGCAAGGTGTGACAGCCAATCCCCGTTCCTGACATCCGGTCGCTCATAATTCCTGTACCCCAGGCTTATCTTGATGGTGTGGCAGTGCGGGTGACTGATACCCGTGGGCGGGTTGCCGGAACGATCGGCTGCGGGGAACCCGGTGCCCTCGGGTTCTTCCGCTACTGTGGGGCGCGCATTGCTGGCGTCGTGGTGCATGAGGCACGTCAAGGCAAATTTGTTCTGATTCGCCCGAAGAGATCGTTACTGCCGTGCTTGGGATTTATCACGGATTATTTTGGCCACTTTGGACTGAATTGGCCGCCATGGTGGTTACACCGGGCAGGTTGATGTTCCCGGAGGTGGATTTCCGTTCCGTTGAGGCATGACTGTTCCCGCCCCTGTGTGTTGAGGGGCTGAGGATTCGGGGCCTGGAGGGATGCTCAGCCGGTAGCCGGGTATGGCCTGGCGTTGTCGGTCATCTTGAGGAAGTCGAGCATGCGTCGGGGATTCCTGGCGAGGTGGCGCATGGTTTCGGCGACGGCGAGGCCCCGGCTCTGTATGATGCCGATGGCGAATCGCCTGAGGCGGGACATGTTCTGGGGACCGTGTCCGGCCCGGATTCGGCTGCGGTCCTCGTCGAAGGTCCAGTCGAGGACATGATGCATGGCCTCGACGGACCAGTGCCCGCGGTTGAGGGAGAGGATTCGCTCGGGGGAGGCGTCATTTGGGGTCAGGCTGGTGATTCCGTAGGCGATCTCACGGCGTTTCCTGCCGGTTGCGGTTTCGGTGGTTTCACGCATCACGGCGAAGACCTGTCCGACGTTGGGGAACTGGAGGTAGTGGTTGAGCTTGTCCGAGACCCAGACGGAACGGCGCTCCCGGCGGCCATGGACGGGTTTGGGGGCCTGGTCGGTGAAGTCCGGCGGACGGCGCTGGATGTGGCGGTCGAGGAGCAGTCGGATATCGGCGAGCAGGTTTTTCTGGTTGCCCTTGACGGTGAAGAGGTAGTGGGCGCGGCGTCCGTGGAGATAGTCGGCGAGCTTGCGTTGGGTGAGCATGGCATCGGTGGTGATGGTGCATCCTTCGATGTCGGAGAGGGTGTCGAGCAGCGGGATGACGATGCCGATCTCGTTGGTGCGTTTGGTTTCGTCATCGGCCCCCGGTTTCAGGCCGACTTTTTTTGACTCCAGGGGATTCCGGTGTGGTGGCCGACGGCGCCGAGCACATGGGGCCGGTTGCCCTGGTCATCGATGGCGCCCCGGATGGTCTTGCCGTCGACGGCAATGGCGGTGTCCTTTGGGCCATGGACCTGGTGCCACGCCCGCAGGGCGGCATCGAACTGGTCCGGGTCGATGCGGATGAGGACGCTGCGGATGGCGGACAGGCTGGGCACCTGGTGTCCGCTCCTGGAACGGCGTACGCGGAAACGTTCCAGGACCCTGGGGCTGAGGTCGTCGATCCATTCGCTCATGGCCTTGTAGCCGCGCATGCCGCAGAGCGTGGCCGCTGCTGCCAATGCCAGCATGGTGGACAGGGCGTGGCGGCGGCCCTGGCGGCGTCGGGGATCGTCGATGTCGCGGAAGAAGTCGGGCAGGGATCGCATCTGTTCGGCGGTGAGAGTCATCCTGGGTACTCCATGTTGCAGTGTGGTGTCGAGGCAGGGGTCCCGGAGGCGGGCGCGGGCGGCGCGCGACAGGGGATGGACGAAGACGAGCTTGGGCTTTGCGTGTTCGCTGTAGCCCGGGCCCTCGCGGCCGAAGCCCCGGGTATGCCCGACCTCGATCCAGTTGGCGGCGCGGTAGACGGTGCCGTGGAAGCGGGCGGGGTCGACGAAGGTCTCCACCAGCAGGAGGCCGTGACCGAAGCGGAGCGGCCAGTCGCGGGCGAGGCGGCGGGTGCACAGGGAAAGCACGCGCGAGCCGAGGTTGCGCGGTGCGCCGGGCAGGATCAGGAAGCGCGAGTTGTTGGTGATCAGGTGCAGGCGGCCGAACCGGATGCCGTACTCCCAGCCGATCCACCGGTCCCGGGCGCCGCATTTCAGCGCCGATGCCGAAAACATGGCCAGTGCCAGCCAGCGCCCCCGGTGATGGGCCACATAGCGCAGCGTCTCGCCCCGCGCCGGCACCGAGCCGAGATAGTGATGCGCCTGCATCAGGTCCCGGAACCGGGGTTCATCTGTTGCCGGCACGATGTCTACCGACACCTCTGAAAGGTCCACCTTGCGTATGTCCGTCTGATGGTCTTGTGACGGGATTTATACCAGTACCCGGGGGAAAAGTCCAGTGTTTGGGGTAAGTCCTTTGACCGGAAGAAAAAACTCTGCAGAAAAGAATTACCCTGTGAGGCACGTCGAAGCGGCTTTATTGCGTTGCAATCATGGCGTAAATTAGGGCGCTGTACCCATCGGGAGACATGAATATGGCAAGCATCACGATCCGCAATATCGACGACGATGTGAAGACGCGGCTACGTGTGCGGGCCGCAGGCAACGGCCGTTCTATGGAAGAGGAAGTCCGGGTGATTCTGAGAAATGCAGTAGAACCGAAGATGGCGCACCGGAATCTCGCGAGCTCCATACGGGCCCGGATCACGCCTCTCGGTGGCGTGAACCTGGAGTTGCCGCCGCGTGGGTCGGAGCATGAACCGCCCTCCTTCGATTGAGCCGACGCCATGGTTGTACTGCTGAACACCAAATATCATCTCCGATTCCTCACGTCCGTTGCCGGAGTTGGCGGCGGAGAGATGAATGGGAAAATGTCCGGCGATCGACCCGGGGTACAGCAAGCCCCGCCGTTCAGGGCAGGGAAGGGTAGCGCAGACGGAAAGCGTCCTGTCATCGACAGGCTGGTTGCATGCAGGCAGGAGGTTGTATAACGTCACGGCCGGTAGTAAAATTGAAGCCTAGATACCCGCCGGACAGCGTGCTGTCGGCTCAGGGGCCGCTCAATGAGCGGCCCTTGCTTTTTCCGGAGGCATGAATGACAAGAACAAGGGTTTATGTCGACGGTTTCAACCTCTATTACGGAGCGCTGAAGGGAACACGGTACAAATGGCTGGACCCGGTTCGCCTCAGCACACGGTTGCTCCCCCGGGAATGCGTGATCGAGAAAGTGCTCTTTTTCACAGCGCGCGTGTCCGGCATATCCGACCCCGGCGCATCCGGCCGGCAACAGGTCTATTTGAACGCGCTTCGTACGCTTCCGGAAGTCGAGGTGCAATTCGGGAATTTCATCGCCAAGACGACCTGGCGGCCACTCGCCAACCTGCCGGTAGCCAATCGAAAAATTGATACGCCAAGCCCGTTGATCCTGGGTGAAGGAAATTACCCGGTGACCGGGGGGAGAGGACGGGCGACCCTGCCTGTCGGCAGTTATCCCGCCCCTGGTTCCAGAAGCAAGAAGCGGAAAAAGGCTCCAGCGCCGTTGCCGGATGCATTGATTGCGGAATTCCACACGATGGAGGAAAAGGGCTCTGACGTGAACCTCGCGGCGCATCTTCTGAACGATGCATGGAAAGGGCTTTTCGACGTTGCGGCTGTGATTTCGAATGATACTGACCTGGTGACGCCGATACGCATGGTGGTTGCTGAGCGGGGCAAGCCGGTGTACATCGTGTGTCCGGGCCGCTGGCAGGTTGCCCCCAAGCTAAGTCAGGCGGCGACATATGTCAGGCATATTCGAGAATCGATTCTGAAGGTATCGCAGTTTCCGGACCGGCTGCCGGGAACGAGGATCGTCAAACCCACAAGCTGGTGAGGGAATGCGAAATGAAATCCATACAACCCGGAATCAGTGTTTCATGCATCGTAATGGGGGGTTCGCGATTCTGTGATCCCGGCATGGTACAGCCAATGGTTAGAAATGCTTGTCCGGGACTTCTGGAGTCGGCTTACCCTACCGGAGTGTGATCATTGCTGGTTTCTTGGATGCGAAAGTGAAAGCCGCGTGAATAATAATATATTGATAAATAACCAAATCATTCATCCTGAACCAAGTCGGCACAGTAGTCCTTCTCCGGCGCGGCCGGGGTAAACCACAGGTAGTCGGCACTGGCGGTAGACACCTCGTCGTAGTCACCGGGCATGGTCAGGCCCGGTTCCACTTCCCTGAGTAGCAGGATGGCCGATTCGGCTTCGGAATCCAGGAAGCCGATGTGTGCGGGCACCCCGAGGTCCCGCCGCGTATGAAAACCGCCGGCTACTAGGATCGAGCGCGTCGGCGGCCCGGCATCGCCGGTGCCGAGCATCGCGTGCGCCATGGATGCGTCCCGCGCAGCCTGGATGGTGATCATCGGACCAAGGGATTCCCGGGGCATGACTTCGCAGTGGGACACATAGAGCCGTTCACGAACGGCTTCCCGCCCGGCATGGCCGAGCACGCCGTGCGAGGCGAACCTGGGATCGTCGTCCAGCCACCCGGCTTCCCCGCTGTACAAGGCCCCGATCCGTTCCCGGTCGATGTTCCCGGCAACGATTGCGCCGCCTCGTTCCAGTACGGTCCGGATGAGGGGTCCGTAATCCGGCCATGGCCACCGGTCAGGCCAGGACAGCTTGTCCCGGATCACCTCCATCGCATCGCCACGCTTCAGTGTCTCAATCAACGGCTGCTGGCTTTCATCCATCATCTCGAACACCACGCGCGTGCGGTTATCGACCAGCCGACCGAGTAACCGCCGCTCGATGAGGTGGTGTTCATCGTTGTCGTGCTTTTCCCCCACCAGCACAAGACGAAAACCCCGAAGCCGTTCCACCAGTGCCGGCTCGTCGACAAACGCATCGCGTTTCACGTCGAAGATCCGGCCGGACAGCGGGTGATCCGCAAAACGCATGGCCGCAGTATCGCCGGCGAGGACCGCGCCGGGCGGGTTCGCTGCCAGCAGGAAGATCGTCAGGAGGCTGACCAGCCGGAGTTTTGCAAGTGATTTCACGAACGCATGGCCCGCAGGGAAATCCAGACGCCCGACAATACCAGAGCCACGGCCAGAAGAAAGGAGCCCCCCATGAGTTCACCCAGCAGCAGCGCTGCCAGTATCACGCCGGATACAGGCTGGAGGAACTGCATCAGTCCCAGCCTGGCGATTCCTCCCCGGCCAAGTGCCCAGTACCAAAGGACATAGCCGACGATGGTGACAGCCAGGGCCTGGTACAGAAGACCCGTCCATGCACGTGCTGATACAGCCAGTGCCGCCGGATCCGGTATCACCAGGAATACCAGCGGCAGCAGCAGGAGTGCGGTGAGTCCTGCCCCCCAGAAAGTGACGCCTGTAGCCGGGTACCCGGTCTGCTGCAGCCGGGCCCCTGCGACGTACCCGAGGGATGCGAAGAGGTTTCCCGTCAGCACCACCAGGTCCCCTGCCAGGCTGGCCTGGCCGGCGGCGCCCGCGTCCCGGCCGAAAATCAGCACGGCCTCTCCCACCATGGTCACCAGCACACCCAGCCACCATAAGCGTGATGGCCAAAGTCGGTCCCAGGCGCTCGCGATGGCCGCGGTGAACACGGGCAGGGCCGCGAGGATGATGGTGGCATGGTTGGCCGAGGTCATGCGCACCCCGATGGTAAACAGCAGCGGGAACAGGATGAATCCACAGGTTGCGGACACCGCCAGCAGGCGACGCTGCGCCGAAAGCAAGGGCAGGGGCAGGCGTATCACCAGGGCAAGGGCCACTGCTGCCAGTCCGCCGATCAGTGTGCGCAGATACGCCACCGCCACCGGGTCGATTTCCGCCACGGCGATCTTGGTGGCGACGGGAGAGGCACCCCAGATGACGACGGCAGCGAGGGCCGCGAGGTAAATTGTCGGCATGGGAAATCCGCTACGCGCCCGGGGTCCGGCAGACCGGTGCGATGGCGGCATCCCGGCTCAGATGCATGCGTCTGCCCCGGCAGAAAACCGGTGTTGCATTCGCCGCTGCCCCAGGCTCCCGAATGTCCATCTGGGGTTCATGCGATGTGACTGCACGCGCATTAGGATTCCATCCGACGGTGTCGCCACTCAGGCAAGGAACTGCCCCGGGGAAGTCTCCCCACTGGCGATGGAAGGGCATCAACGGTGTATACCGCAAATCACGGAAGGCGGCGCCGGGTACCGGATGGTTATATGCCGGGCAGCGTCAAAATCCGGATGAGCCCGGCCCGTGAATCCGGCCGGATCCCGCGGAAACGAACGCCGCGACAACGGGGTTCAGCAGACGACACCGATCACCCCCAGGCAATCCCCGACCTGTACCAGGCCGGGGAAGTGGCGGCCGGCGAGAATCCCGTGGCGGCGCGCGGTGTATTCCACGGGCGGCACGCCGGTGCGGTCCAGTGGCCAGATCCGCGCGATCACGTCGTCCCGGGCCACAACCGAACCGAGATCGACCACCGGGTCCAGCAGCCCGGCATGTTCCGAGAACACGTAGCAGTCTCCATCCGGCATGTCGAGGAAGGTGCTTTCGGCGATGTCCGGCTCGCCCCCGAGGATGCCCGCGTGGATCAGGAAATTGCGCACCCCCTTGCGTGCGATTCCCACGGTGCGGGCGGTCGGGGTGCCGCCCCCTCCCAGCTCAGTCGAGACGAACACCTTGCCCTGGTCCTCCACCGCGGTGTCGTACATGCCGGCGCTGTCGATTTCCAGCATCATCATGGAGTACGGTGCGTTGAACGCTTGCATGGCGGCCACGCACGCCGCTTCCTGGGTCTTGTCATCCAGGATGTGGGCGGCGGCGAAGGGGACGAACTCCAGGGTCTTGCCGCCGGAATGGATGTCCAGCACGAAGTCCGCCTGAGGAATCAGCGTACGCTGGAAGTAATCCGCGATGATCTCCGTGATGCTGCCGTCGGGGCGCCCGGGAAAGGCGCGATTGAGGTTACCGCCATCAATCGGGGAGGTTCTCCTGCCGGCACGAAAGGCGGGATAGTTGAACGCTGGAACGATGAGGACACGGCCGCAAACGTCCGCCGGGTCCAGTTCCAGCGCCAGGTGCTGCAACGCCACGGGTCCCTCGTACTCGTCGCCATGGTTCGCCCCGGTGAGGATGGCCGTGGGACCATCCCCGTTCCGGATCACGCTGATCGGGGTCATCACCTGTCCCCATGCCGAGTCGTCACGACTGTGGGGCAGGCGCAGGAAACCGTGGTGGACGCCATCCCGGTCCAGGGGAATGGTGCAACTGGCGGGATTGGATTTCACATCTGCAATCAATGGTCCGGTTGGGGCCCGTCCGGTCACGGTGGCATCAATCCGGATCCTGGCACAAGCCGGATTCTACTGTGCAAGGGCCCGCCCTGTCCGCAGCGGTACAGGGGCTGTGGGTCAGGATCTTCCGGCACGGGGAAGACCCCGCGCCATGCGGTACCATTGGCGCCTGGCTTCCGGACCGGGTTGGACAGGCAGTGCCGGATACTCGATCAACCCGGTCCGTATAGTTGAACAACCCGGACAACACAGACAGCACGGTTGGGCAAGAAAAACATCACGGGGACCGCGGAGTTTTCGGCGGACCGGGTCTACCGGTACTCACTCGGCCGTGTCTGGAGCCGTGGGTCCCCGCATCTGGTCATCATCGGCCTGAATCCGTCCACTGCGGACGACAGGAGAGATGATCCCACGATCCGGCGGTGCGTGGGGTTCGCCAGGCAATTCGGCTATGGGGGGCTGAAGGTGGTCAACCTGTTCGCGTACCGCTCCACGGAGCCGGACGCGCTCAGGCACGCCGCCGACCCGGTGGGTCCGGACAATTCCCTTGCGATCCGAAAGGCCGTCGGGGATTGCCTGTGCAGTCCTCCGGTGCCAGGAGGCACGGCCCGGGCCCGCGTGCTGTGCGCCTGGGGCGCCCACGGGGTGTACCTGGACCAGGACCTGGCGGTGATGGATTGGCTGGACGGACTCGACATCGAGACGGTGTGTCTCGGCGTCACGAACAACGGCTCTCCGAAACACCCGCTCTACCTGCCCGGCGGCGTCACCCCCCTGCCGTACCTCGGCAGGGCAGCATCCCGCCAATCCCGCTGACCCTGGCGGGGCCGGCCTCTCCCCGGCCCCACTTCCGGTTCCCAGCCGGCCATAGAAAGGGCGGCTCGCTCCGCACATGGTCGTGTGACAGAATCACGGGTGCGCGGCACCCCGTCCGGTGCCATTCCTGAATTCACGACCCGGAGACCGGCACCCGGTTCCAGCCATGAATACCCCTTCAACAGCTGACATGTCCGTGGAACTGGAACTTGTCGGGAACATGGTCAGGGAGGCTGGTGACCTGCTGGTCGGCCTGCGCCCGAAGCTGCCGGATATCGGGATACACGGGAAGGGACCATTCGACCTGGTATCGGATGCCGACATGGCGTCACACGAACTCATCTCGCGCAGGATTCTCGAACGTTTTCCCCGCGACAGAATTCTTTCGGAAGAAGGCGCCGACGTGGACCACCGCGTTGGGCGATGCTGGATTGTCGATCCGCTGGACGGGACCGCGAATTTCCTGCATGGGCAGGATCATGTCTCCGTGTCTGTTGCCCTGTACGTGGAGGGGCAGCCGAAAGTGGCGGCCGTACGTGCCCCCTTTTTCGATCAGACCTACTGGGCGGCCTCCGGCCAGGGTGCCTTCCGAGACGGTCAGCTGCTGGAGCCGGGTCCGGCGGTGCCTCCCGAACGGGCGCTGATCGGCGTGGGGTTTCCGGCGGACCGGTCGGGGATTGGCCCGCTGATCGACCGGTTACATCCTCTGTTGCGGGAGTTCGGCGATATCCGCCGGTTGGCCTCGCCGGCGCTGGATATCTGCTGGGTGGCGGACGGTCGCCTGGACGCTTTCCTGGACTCAGTGAAGATCTGGGACATCGCTGCCGCCGGCCTGATCGCCGCCGAAACCGGCCTGGCGGTCCAGTGTGTCGAGGAGGACATTCGGGAACCGGAACCCCCGGCCGGCCGGAGCTACCTGGTGGCGCCGGAACGGCTGGCACAGGGGATACTCGCCGCAATTTCAGGAGATCGGCGGTAACCGGGCTTCAGGAGACCGGGGCGACACCGGGTGCGCCGGCGGGCTCAGGGCACCAGCACCGTTGCCCCGAGGGTGCGGCCGCTTTCGATGGCCGCATGTGCCTTGACCGCGTCACTGAGCGGATAGACATAGTTGACGTTGGCGTCCAGCGTGCCGTTGCCGATTGCCCGGAACAGGTCTTCCGCCGCCCATTCCAGGTCCTCGCGCTTCGCGACGTAGTGCATGATGGCGGGCCGGGTGATGAACAGGGAACCCCTGCGGCCGAGATCCTGGATGATGTCGATGGGATCCGGCGGGCCCGACACATGGCCGTAGGCCGCGCAGACCCCCATGGGCCGAAGGCTGTCCAGTGAATCCTGGAGCGTATCCCTGCCGATGGCCTCGTAGACGACGGCGGCCCCCTCGCCGTCGGTGACCTCCCGGACCCGTTCGACAAAGCTCTCTTCCGACCGGATCACGGGATGGTGGCAGCCCGCCATCCTGGCGGCTTCCGCCTTTTCCCCGGTGCTGACGGTGCCGACGATGGTGGCGCCCAGTGCCCGGGCCCACTGGCAGAGGATGAGACCCATGCCCCCGGCCGCGGCGTGCACCAGGATGGTATCCCCCGGCTTCACCCGGTAGGTGCGGTGCAGCAGGTAATGGGCCGTCATGCCCTTCATCAGCAGCGCCGCGACCTGCCGGTCATCGAGTTCCGGCGGAAGGTGCAGCAGCTTGTCTGCCGGATAGTTTCGCACTTCGGCGTAGCTGCCAAGGGGCGGGATTCCATAGGCGACCCGGTCTCCCGTGCTGAATCCGGTGACGTCGGCTCCGATCGCCTCCACGATGCCGACCCCCTCGAATCCGATGACCACCGGACAGGGCTGCACGGGCCAGGGATGGGAGATGCCTCCGCGATGGTAGGTATCGGCAAAATTCACCCCGACCGCCGTGTGCCGGAGGCGGACCTCGCCGGAGGCCGGGTCCGGGACCGCCCATTCCTGCCACTGCATCACTTCCGGTGGCCCGAGCTGATGGATTACCTGTGCCTTGGACATGGTTCGAATACCGTGGGGTTTGTTGACTGTTTGGTCTGGCTTCCCGGGGGATCCGGATCAGTCCTTGACCACCAGCTTCCGGGGCACGTTCGCCAGGCATTCCGGGCCGTCGCTGCCGATCACGATGCTCTCGGTGATCTCGAAGCCCCAGTCCTCCATCCAGAGCCCGGTCATGAAATGGAATGCCATGTTCTCCTCGAGCACGGTGCGGTCTCTGGGTCGCAGCGACATGGTGCGTTCGCCCCAGTCCGGGGGATAGGAAAGCCCGATGGAATAGCCGGCGCGGTTGTCCTTGGTGATGCCGTATTTCTCCAGCACCGCGAAGAAGGCATTGGCGATATCCTCGCAGAGGTTGCCCGCTCTTGCCGCCTCGAGCCCCGCTTCCATTCCCTCGAGCACCGCCTGTTCCGCGTTCAGGAAGGTCCTTGTCGGCTTGCCGAGGAATACGGTGCGGGACAGCGGGCAATGGTAGCGGTGGACCACGCCGGCGACTTCGAAGAACGTGCCCTCGCCGCTTTTCATCGGCCGGTCATCCCAGGTGAGATGCGGCGCGGCGGCGTCGGAGCCGGACGGCAGCAGGGGCACGAAGGCAGGGTAGTCCCCGCCGGCGCCGATGTCGCTGTCGTAGCGCAGCGCCGCATCGTAGATCTCTGCCACCAGGTCGCATTTGCGTATTCCGGGCTCGATCTTTTCAACGATCCGGGCATGTATCCGCTCGACAATTCTCGCCGCGCTTCGCATGTAGGCAAGCTCCTGCCCGGATTTCACCGCGCGCTGCCAGTTCACCAACCCGGTGGCGTCGGCGAACGACGTGTCCGGCAGGTGTGCCTGGAGCGAGGCGTTGGCCGCCGCCGAAAACCAGTAGTTGTCCATTTCCACGCCGATGCGGCAACGGTCCAAGCCCCGCTCGCGGATGCAGTCGGAGAGGAAGTCCATGGGGTGACGTTCGGTGGACTGCACGTAATGGTCGGCGTAGCCGATGATGTCATCTTCCGACATGAAGCAGGTCCGCCTGGCACCATTGGCATCCTGTGAGCGGCCGTACCACACCGGTTCGCCCTCCATGCCGAGCAGCACGCACTGGTGCACATAGAACGACCACCCGTCGTAGCCGGTAAGCCAGGCCATGTTGGACGGGTCGGAAACGATGATCAGGTCGAGACCCTGCACGGCCATGGCCTCGCGGGTTTTCCTGATGCGGGCGCCGTATTCCTCACGGGAAAAATGGAGCCTTGGTCCGGTCATGGCAGATACGGGCAAGTGGTCTGAGGGATCGACAGGATAACCCGCACCGGTGATCCGTTCCACCGGGCAGGGACTACCGGTTACAGCCGGGACTCAGGAACTACCCGTCGCCATGACTGCCACGATCCTGTGGGCAGTGACATAGAGGGCAAGTCCGACAACTGAAAGGCCCACCAGTAGCCAAAGTACCAGGCCGTAGCCGCCGATCTCCCAGAGCAAGGCGCCGACAAAAGGCGCCAATGCGCTGCCGCACAGGTACAGCAGGGCAAGGCCACCGGACTTGGCGCCGAAGCCGGCCTGTCCCAGGAGGTCCCGTGCAATCACCGGCCTGATGATGCTGACGATACCGTAGCTGCCGCCGAAGAAGGCCACGAAAATCACCACCAGTACGGGTATGTCGCCGGCGCCGATGAGCAGCACTATGGACAGCCCCATCAGCACGAAGGTCGAAACCGCGATGCCGTGGTTGGACACGTGCCGGTCCGCCGCAACCATCACGAGCCTGCCCGCCACCTGCATCGGACCGATGAGGGAAGCCGCGAACACCGCCACTTCCGGGTGTACGCCCCGTTCATTCAGGATCGGCAGCAGGTGATGCAGCGCGACGCCGTGGATCACGGCGAGAAGGGCCATGCCGATGCCGAGAAACCAGAACACGGGGCTTGCGAGCAGGCTTCCCGAACCGGCGTGTGCAGTTGCCAGGGGATCCATCCGTCCGGCCTCCGCACCCGATTCCAGCATACGGGCGCCGAACCAGAGTATCGGTGCGCCGGCCAGGGCCACTGCCAGGGCGGCTACCCGAAGGGCGATCCGCCAGCCGAAGGCCTCGGCCAGCATGTGGGCGGAAGGGAAGCTGACGGCGCCGGCGAATCCGGCAATCAGGGTGATGAGGACGATCGACTGCTTTGCCCGCGCACCCCGGGCGCGGGTGACGATGGCGAAACAGGGTTCGTAGAGACAACCCGCCAGGCTGACTCCGATCACCGACCACAGGAAGAGAAACTGCCAGTATTGCTGCACGAACGAGCAGGCAAACAGGGCCCCGCTGCCAAGCAGGGCGCAGCCCGCCATCAGGGATGCCCCCTGACCCCGGTCGATCATCCGCCCAGCAGGCACCGCCGCCACGGCGGAAACGAATACCGACAGAGTAATGGCGGCGGTGAGTTCCGCCTTGGACCAGCCAAGATCCTGTTCCCAGCGCAACAGCAGCGCGGGAAAGATGTAGTAGAGCCCCGCCCAGGTGAAAACCTGGCCGATGGCCATGGACAGGATGGCTTTGTCTGGTTTCATGGGCTGAACCGGTTGGCTCCATGCTTCTACCACATTTTCCCGTCCCGGAAGGAGCCGATTCCGGTCCCTGCCTGCCGGTGCCGGGCGGCTCCCGGCCCCGCCCGGCAGGAACCACGGGACCGAAACAGTGTCGAATGCCCGTGGTACGCCATCGGGCGAGACTTGAGTTTCACGTCAAATCCCGCACAATCCGGTTATCAACAGCCGCCCCGGAACTGCCGAACCGTTCCGGACTTCCAGGAAGAACAGGGAAATTTCATGAACAAGCTCTTGCGAAACACAAGCCTGCCGACTGCGACGGCAATTGCGCTTGCCCTTGCATCCGTGACTGCGATCCCCGGCACCGCGGCCGCCCAGGACAACGTCGTCAAGAAATGGGCCATCGCCGAATTCGGGGAGCCGCTGTACGCCGGCGGCATCGAACACTTCCCCTACGCCAATCCCGACGCCCCCAAGGGCGGCCGGGTGGTGCTGAGCGATTTCGGCTCCTTTGACACGTTGAATTTCTACGTCCTGAAGGGCGAGTGGCCGGGCAGTATCGGTGTGGTGTACGACGACCTGATGACGGGGTCCGCGGATGAGATCGACGGCCTGTACGGGCTGATCGCGGAAACGGTGGAGTATCCTGAGGACAGGAGCTGGGCGATCTTCAACCTGCGCAAGGAGGCGGTCTATCATGACGGCGCGCCGATCGTCGCCCGGGATTTCGTCTTTGCGCTGGAAACCATCAAGGAGCACGGCCGCGCCTTCATCAAGTCGTTCTACGAGGACGTCGAAAGCGCGGAGGCGCTGTCGGACAGGCGCCTCAAGTTCAATTTCAAGACCACCGGCAGCATGAAGCCCATCACCATCGCCGCGGGCATGTCGCCGCTGCCGGTACACTACTGGGAGGACAAGGACGTGACCGCGTCCACCCTGGAGCCGCCGCTGACCAGCGGTCCCTACCGGGTCAAGGAACTGGATCCCGGGCGCTCCATCACGTATGAGCGGGTGAAGGACTACTGGGCCAGGGACCTCCCCGTGAAGCGCGGCCTGAACAACATCGACGAGATCCGGTACGAGTACTACCGGGACCTGACCGTGGAATTCGAGGCCTTCAAGGCCGGGGAAATCGATTTCCGCTCCGAGAACAGCGCCAAGCGCTGGATGACGGAATACGACATCAAGCCGGTGGAGGACGGACGCGTTGTCCGCGAGGAGATCCCGAGAAAAAGCCCCCGGGGCATGGGCGGCTACTTCTTCAACCTGAAGCGGGAAAAGTTCAGCGACATCCGCGTTCGCGAGGCCATCATGACCCTGTATGATTTCGAGGCCATCCAGCGGACCCTTTTGTACGGCCAGTACCGGCGCATCGACAGCTATTTCCCCAATTCCGACTACGGCGCGACCGGTGAGCCCACGGCCGCGGAACAGGCCATCCTCCAGCCCTTCGCGGGCGAGTTGCCGGAAGGGACGCTCCAGAAGGCCTTCATTCCGCCGAAAACCGATGGCAGCGGCCGCGACCGCAAGAATCTCCGGCGCGCCCTAGGGCTGTTCAAGCAGGCCGGCTGGGGGCTGAAGGAGGGGAAGCTGGTTTCCGAGGGCACCGGCGAACAGCTCCAGGTTGCGCTCATGACCGCGTACCCGGAAAGCCAGCGGCTCGCGCTGCCTTTCGTCGAGAGCCTGAAGCGGGCCGGCATCGATGCCTCCATCCGCCTCGTGGACACCTCCCAGTGGCGTACCCGGATCTACGACTACGACTTTGATCTCTGGGTCGGCGGGCTCAATTTCTTTCCCCCGCCGGGCACCGAACTGCGAAGCTTCTTCGGCTCCGAATCGGCGGATATCCGGGGCGGCAACTCCGGCGGCATCAAGAACCCTGTGGTGGATGCGATCATAGAACAGATCATCGTGGCAAGGGACCTCGAGACCCTGCAGAACAGTACCCGGGCGCTGGACCGGGTCCTGCTGTGGAACCATTACGCGGTGCCGACGTACTTCAACGACGAGTTCTGGGTCGCCTACTGGAACCGCTTCGGATTCCCCGGGCAGCGGCCCGTGTACAGCGTGGGATTCCCCGGCGCCTGGTGGGTGGACACGGAAAAGGACGCCGCGCTGGAGCGCTGACGGCAGGGGGACGCTGACCGGTCAACCAGGCAATGCTGGCCTATATCATCCGTCGCCTGCTGCTGGTGATTCCGACGCTGCTGGGAATCATGGTGGTGAATTTCGCCATCATCCAGTTCGCGCCCGGAGGTCCCGTGGAGCAGGCCATCGCGGAATTCCAGGGCCATGGCGCCGACGCCACCAGCCGCTTTTCCGGTACCGGTGCGGACATCCAGGGCGGCGGGAGCGAGCCGGTGGCGGGCGGGGGGCAGGGCGTCAGCAAGTATCGCGGCGCCCAGGGGCTGCGCCCCGAGATCATCGCCGAGATCGAAAAGCAGTTCGGCTTCGACCGGCCCGCCCACGAGCGTTTCCTCAAGATGATCGGCGACTACCTGCGGTTCGATTTCGGGGAGAGCTACTACAGCAACAAGCGGGTGGTCGACCTGGTCCTCGAGAAGATGCCGGTGTCGATCTCCCTCGGCCTGTGGACCACGGTGATCACCTACCTGGTCTCCATCCCGCTCGGCATCCGAAAGGCGGTGTACGACGATTCCCGTTTCGACACCTGGACCAGCGGGCTGATCGTGGCGGGCTACGCGATCCCCGGCTTCCTCTTCGCCATCCTGCTGATCGTGCTGTTTGCGGGAGGGCGCTACTTCGACATCTTTCCGCTGCGCGGCCTCACCTCGGAGGGCTGGGACGACTTTCCCCTGTGGAAGCAGATCCTGGATTATCTCTGGCACATCACCCTGCCGGTGGCGGCCATGGTGATCGGCAGTTTCGCCACGCTGACTATGCTGACCAAGAATTCGTTCCTGGACCAGATCAAGCTGCAGTACGTGCTGACCGCACGGGCCAAGGGCCTGGATGAGCAAAGAGTGCTCTACGGCCATGTCTTCCGCAACGCGATGCTGATCGTCATCGCCGGGTTCCCGGCGCTGTTCATCAGCATCCTGTTCACCGGCTCCCTGCTGATCGAGGTGATCTTCTCCCTGGACGGCCTGGGTCTGCTGGGATTCGAGGCGGCCATCAACCGGGACTACCCGGTCATGTTCGCGACCCTGTATTTCTTTACGCTCATCGGGCTGTTGCTGCAGATCGTGCGTGACGTGCTCTACACCATCGTGGACCCGCGCATCGACTTCGAATCCAGGGCGGTGTGATGGAAGCGGCGGCGGAGCACTATTCGGGCAGGGTGCTCGGTTTCCGGGTGACTCCCATCAACCTGCGTCGCTGGGAGAATTTCAGGCGCAACCGGCGCGGCTACTGGTCGCTCTGGATCTTCACGGTGCTGTTCGTGCTGACGCTGGGCGCGGAACTGATCGCCAATGACCGGCCGGTGCTGGTCCGTTATGACGGCGGCTTCTACATGCCCGTGTTCAAGACGTATCCGGAAACCGTGTTCGGCGGCGAGTTCGAGCTCGAGGCCGACTACCGCGACCCCTACATCCAGGGACTGATCGAGGAAAGGGGCTGGATTCTCTGGCCCCCGATCCCGTACTCCTACGACACCATCGACTACGAACTCGAGGTTCCGGCGCCGGCGCCGCCCTCGGCCCGGCACTGGCTCGGCACCGATGACCAGGCCCGAGACGTGCTCGCCCGGGTCGTCTACGGGTTCCGCATATCCATCCTGTTCGGACTCATCCTGACGGCGCTGAGTTCGGTGGTCGGCATCGCCGCCGGGGCGGTACAGGGATACTTCGGCGGAACGCTGGATCTCATGATGCAGCGATTCATCGAAATCTGGGAGGGGCTCCCCGTCCTGTATCTCCTGATCATCATGGCGGCGGTGATCACCCCGGGCTTCTACAGCCTCCTGGCGCTGATGCTGCTGTTTTCCTGGACCGGGCTCGTGGCCGTGGTGCGGGCGGAGTTCCTGCGTGCGCGCAACTTCGAGTACATCCGCGCCGCCCGGGCCCTGGGAGTCGGCGACCGGACCATCATGTTCCGGCATATCCTGCCCAACGCGATGGTGGCCACCCTGACCTTCATGCCGTTCATCCTGAGTGGCTCCGTGACCACGCTCACCAGCCTGGATTTCCTCGGCTTCGGCCTTCCGGTGGGCTCGCCTTCGCTCGGAGAAATGCTGAACCAGGGCAAGAACAACCTGCAGGCCCCGTGGCTCGGCATCACCAGCTTCGTGGTCATCGGCCTCATGCTCTCCCTGCTGGTGTTCATCGGCGAGGGCGTGCGGGACGCCTTCGATCCGAGGAAGCTGTTCAAATGACGGTCGTCGGCGACAGGCCCGTGCTGGAGGTGGAGGACCTGTCGGTCAGCTTCCACGTCCGGCAGGACAACAGGCAAGTCATCTCCGACGTGGTGAAGGATGTCACCTTCGATCTCCATGCCGGCGAGACCCTGGCCCTGGTGGGGGAGTCGGGCTCCGGCAAATCCCTGACAGCCCTGTCGATCCTGCAGCTTCTGCCCTATCCCCAGGCATTCCATCCCACGGGCTCCGTGCGCTACAAGGAAACCGACCTGGTCGGGGCGTCGACGGAAACCCTCCAGCGCATCCGCGGCAACGACATCTCCATGATCTTCCAGGAGCCGATGACCGCGCTCAACCCGCTGCACATGATCCAGAAGCAGGTCGCCGAGTCACTGGCGCTGCACCAGGGCATCACCGGGGACAGTGCCCGGGACAAGATCATCGAACTGCTGAACCAGGTGGGGATCCATGATCCGGAGTCCCGCCTCGGGGCGTATCCGCACCAGCTCTCCGGCGGCCAGCGCCAGCGGGTGATGATCGCCATGGCCCTGGCAAACCTGCCGGAGATCCTGTTGGCGGACGAACCCACCACGGCGCTGGACGTGACCGTGCAGGCGAGGATCCTGGCCCTCCTGAAGGAGATCCAGCGCGACAACAACCTCGGAATCCTGCTCATCACCCATGACCTCAACATGGTGCGCAGGGTGGCGGACCGCGTCCTGGTGATGCAGGACGGCCGCATGGTGGAGCGCGGCCCGACGACGCGGATCTTCACGGCGCCGAAGGAGGATTACACGCGGCTCCTGCTGTCGGCGGAACCCCCGGAAAGGAGCCCGCCGGAGGCCGCCGGGGAGCGCATTGTCGAGGCGGAGCATCTCAGGATCTGGTTTCCCATCCGGCGCGGCATCCTGCGGCGCACCGTGGGCCATGTGAAGGCGGTCAACGACGCCACTCTGGCGCTCAAGCCGGGCCACACCCTCGGCATCGTGGGGGAGTCCGGCTCCGGCAAGACCACCCTGGCCCTGGCGCTCATGCGCCTCATCCATTCCGAGGGCAGGATGGCCTTCATGGGCCGCGACATGCGCGCGGTGGAAGGTGCCGAACTCAAGGCCATGCGCCGGCAATTGCAGATGGTGTTCCAGGATCCCTACGGCTCGCTGTCGCCGCGGATGCCCATCAGCGAGATCGTCAGCGAGGGACTGGACGCCCATGGCCTGATGACCGACCCGGAAGCGCGGGACCGGCGGGTGGTGGAGATTCTCGGGGAAGTGGAGATCGATCCCGGGGCGCGGTTCCGCTATCCCCACGAGTTTTCCGGCGGCCAGAGACAGCGCATCGCCATCGCCCGGGCGCTGATCCTGGAGCCCAGGGTGCTGTTTCTCGACGAACCCACTTCCGCGCTGGACAGGACCGTGCAGGTGCAGGTGCTGGAACTGCTGAACCGCATCCAGCGGGAGCACAACCTGTCCTACGTGTTCATCTCCCATGACCTGTCGGTGGTCCGGGCCATCGCCGACGACCTGATCGTGATGAAGTCCGGGGACGTGGTGGAGCAGGGCGGTGCCTCGGGGATTTTCGAAAACCCGGAGCACGAATACACGAGAACCCTGCTGGAAGCGGCCTTCAGGCTGGCATCATGACCGGACGGTTTGCCTCATGACCAGCCCGCTGCTTGCACTGACCGCCGACGAGTGGGAGAACCTGTGCGACGGTTGCGGCCGTTGCTGCCTGGTCAAGCTGGAGGACGAGGACACCGGCGAGATCCACTATACCAATGTCGCCTGCCGGTTTCTCGATACGGCTTCCTGCCGGTGCACGGACTATGAAAACCGCGAAAGGATCCAGCCGGCCTGCATCGTGCTGGGCCCTGAGAGACTGGACACCCTCGAACAGATGCCGTGGACCTGCGCCTACCGGCTGGTGCACGAAGGGCGAACGCTGGACAGGGATCCCGAATCCCTTCCGGTGACCGGGAAGGTGGTCAGCGAGCAATTCATCCACGAGGAACAGGTCGTGGAACATCTGGCCGACTGGGTTTCAAACAGCGAACCAGCCCGGAAGGGGTAACGGGGACACCGGGGCAGTTGCCCGTCAGCCCTCGCGATCCGGTGACCTCCGGGCCCGCGTCAGAACACGGCCAGACGGATCAGCATCATTGCCCCGACCAGGGTCAGCAGCAGTGCGACAGCCATCTTGAGTTTCGACTCCGCCAGCCGGTGGGCGGCCCAGCCGCCGGCCAGCACACCCACGGACAGCACCACCGTCAGCCAAAGGCCAAGCTCCAGGTCCACAATCCCCTTGTGGAGATTCCACCCCGTGGCCATCAGCGATATGGGTATCTGGATCACCTGGCCAAGCCCCACCACGATCCGGACCGGAACCCGGAACCAGACCAGGACGGGCACCAGCACCAACGGCCCCCCGGCGCCGGTCAGGGCGCAGATCGTCCCCGTGAAAAATCCCGCCGCCACGTAGCCCGTCCCGCCCAGCCCTTCGCCGTCGCCCGGCCCCCGGCCCCGGCGGACCAGCGCGTCCACGCCGCTGAACAGGATCAGCAGCGCAATGAGCGTCTCGAGAATCAGCCCCGGCGCATGGGGCAGCAGCCAGGCGCCCAGCAGGGCGCCGGGCACCGCGCCCAGGCATACCTGCCGGGCGGAAGGCCCGTGCAGACTGCCGTGCCGGTGGTACACCAGACCGCCGACGATGCCCGGCAGCAGGTAGGCCAGCATGCAGGCGGGGATCACGGCATGGATGGGCACGCCGCCGAGAAAATGCAGCACCGGAACCTGGAGCACGCCGCCAATGCCGATGCTGCCGATCATCATCCCGATGACCAGCACGAGCAACAGCACCAACGGCGAAAGCAGCATGGACGGACCGGGCTATGCGGGGGGCCGATTATGCACTGTTGCCTCCCCGATTCAATGCGCTAGACCGGAAATCGCACAGTGGCGGGAGAAATAACGGACGCTTCCCGACCTGAAGGAAGTCTTTCGATTGGACTTCAGGATGCTGGTGTACCCGCTTGCGGACGAAACGGCTTCCCTGGCAAGCGGGAACGCGGCCCGGTCGCAATCATTTCCCGGATTCCAGGAAGGAGGATTCTTCCAGCAGCCCGTTCGCCAGGGCCTGGCGCATCAGGGATTCGATGGCCTTGGTCATCGGAAACACCGGATCGCCCGGCACCCAGACCAGTCCCATGGACTGGGTGATACTTGGCGATTCGAGCACTTTTTGCCGGGTATGCGGCAGATGAGCGAATCGCTTGGGCACGATGGTGGCAAGGTCACCGGCCATCACGTGGAAGGCCAGCTGGAAGATGGAGTTCGATTCAAGCTTCGGGGTGGGATTGCACCCCACCTGGGCGAAAGCCGCATTCATGATCTGGCGTTCCCGGGTGGAGTCGGACAGGAGCGACAACGGCAGGGTGGCTGCTTCTTTCCAGGTGCTGGTGGGCGCATCATCCAGCCAGTCGTTTTCCGGCAGCAGCAGGTAGAGTGGCTCCTCGTACAATGGCAGGGTGATGAATTTCTCGAGTTGCGGATCGTCAAGATCCGTGAAGCCCACATCCAGTTCGAAGTTGCCCAGCATGAGCACCAGCTGGTCCAGGCCCATGAACTGGATATCGAGTTGTACGAAAGGGTACCGGCGCTGCACCATCTGGCTGACCGCCGGAAACAGCGGGGAGCTCATGGGACTCGCCCCGATACGGAGCTGGCCGTTCAGGTTGTCCCTCATCACCGCCAGCTCGTCCAGCATCGCCGAACGATCCGCCAGCAGCCGCTTGGCCCAGTTGATGACGACATGGCCTTCCTGGGTGAATCCCTGGAACTTCTGCTGCCGGAGGATGATCGGAAATCCGAGTTCTTCTTCCAGGCTCTTGAGGGAGCTTGACAGGCTCGGTTGGGACACGTGACATTTTTCCGCGGCACGACCGAAATGCCCCTCCTGTTCCAGAGCTACAAGATATTGAAATTGACGTAGATACATGGTCTCCCGCCCCTTGTGCTTTGATCGCGATTTTGTGGATATTATAATTTTTGATAATTCTAAACTATCAGCAAGCCCCTGGGGCAGGCTGGTCCGGGCAATTTCCCATCGGTAACGCAGCATGGCCGGTCTATCTGATTTTGGCGTCCGGGACTTCGGCAACGTGCTGGAAGAGGCGGGAGCATGCCGTTCCGGCTGCGTGCTGTTCGATTTCTCATTCATGTCATGTGCAAGGATTTCCGGTCCGGGCAGCCGTGAATGCATCGAGGGGCTCCAGTCCCGCCCTATCACGGGAATGCAGCCGGGGGAGATTCGCTACGGCGTATGCGTCGACGGGACGCGGGCCGTGCGCTCTGATGTGACGGTCTGGTGCATGGATACCGACAGCTATGAGGTCTATTCCGGCCTCCGGGCCGATATTGAACGGGCCGTCTCGATGGCCTCCGAATCAACCGGCGTGATGGACCGGTCGTGCGAGACCTTCGTTTTCTCTGTACAGGGGCCGTCGGCCCTCCGGTCCCTGGGTGAGTTTGGAGACACCGCCGACCTGGGACGGTTGCCTTACTTCTGCCACAGGGAGATTTCCCTGGCCGGAGTAGCGTGCCGGATCGGCCGTCTCGGGTATACCGGGGAGAGAGGGTTTGAAATCGTGGTCACCGGCGACGCCGAAGCGGATGCGTTGTACACGGCGCTCGCCGGCAAGATCCGGCCCGCGGGACTGGATGCGGCGGATATTCTCCGGACAGAGGCAGGCTATCTGCTTTTCTGCAACGACTGCCGGCTTGGCTGCAACAGCCATGAGCTCGGACTGGGACGGTTCGATGCGGAACAGCCGGTCCGGCGCCACTATCGCCGGGTGTTCTTCCACAGCGACCGGTTGGCGCTCGATTCGCCGTATTCGGCGCCGCAAGCCGTCGCTTCCCCGGCTTCCGGGCAGATCCTGGTTACTTCGGCTTCCCGCAGCGTTGTATTCGGCGGGACTGTCGGAATGGGCCTGGTGCTGGCTTCTGATCCGCCGGCAACACGATTCGGTGCCGGCGTCCTTGGGATCGAACGCATGCGCACTGTACGGAACCGGCCGCTTTTCGATCCTGACAAGCGGATTGCGCGGGGTGATTGGTAGCCTCGTCCTCGGCGCTGCCTGTGGCCATCGGCGGCCCGCTATTGTTTAGGTTTCGGCTATTGAATCATAGAAAACACCTCTTTGACGGAATTGCCACGTAGCCATAGTATGAGTGCATCGGTAGACCATGCCGGGCAAGCATTACACATCGAACAACCAATCGTGGAGCAAACAATGGCGGAGTCCGCTAAGCGCAAGAAAATCACCATCAACCAGCTGAACAGGAAGATGCGGGAGGGCGAACAGATCGTCCAGATGGCCATCTATGACTATCGAAGTGCTGTAATCGCCGACCGTCTTGGTATCGATATTCTCTGTGTATCCGACACCGGCGGCATGATTCTCTTCGGACACAAGTCCACAGTGACGGTTACCTTTGATGAAGTCATGATGATGGCCAAGGCCATTGACCGGGGCAGCCGGTATGGTCTTCGCATGGTGGACATGCCCTACTGGAGCTTTCATGTCTCACCGGACCAGGCAGTGGAGAATGCCGGCCGGTTCGTGCACGAGGCCAATGCCGAGGTCATGAAATGCGAAGGCAACCAGCATCACGCAAAAAACATAGAAGCCATCGTCAAGGCCGGGATTCCGGTTCAGGGCCATATCGGCATTACCCCGATGCGCATGCCGCAGCTGGGCGGCTTCTTCGCCCAGGGGAAAACCGCCGACCGGGCAAAGGAACTGGTGGATGACGCCTGGGCGATGGTGGATGCGGGGTGCTTCTCCATCCTGTGTGAAGTGACCAGCGAGGAAGTCTGCCAGTACCTGACCGAGACGCTGCCCGTGCCGGTGATCAGCCTGGGTGCGGGCAACAAGGCCGATGGCGTGCATATCATCACCTCGGACCTGTTCAACCTGTACGAGGAGCATGTGCCGAGGCACTCCAAGATCTACACGGACCTGATCCCGATCATGGAAGACGTGTTTATCCGGTATCGCGACGAAGTGAAATCCCGCGACTACCCGGGGCCGGAACACACGATCTACATGAAACCCGAAGAACTGAGGAAATTTGCAGAAGAGGTCAACTGGGAATCCAAGCTCGACTGACCGGACAGATCCCGGCTGCCTGCCTGCATACAAAACCATCAAATCCACAACGCACACAAGCCAATTTGCCATGTCATCAAGAAACCACGCACAATGGACCGCACCGCCCAAACTATCCAAGGGTGAGTGGGTTGACAGCCGCATCTATACCGACCAGGCAATTTTCGAGGAAGAGCTCGACAAGATCTGGAAGAAGTCCTGGATTCCCGTATGCCACGAGTCAGAGTTGAAGAACGCCTATGATTTCCGGACCGTGACCGTTGCCCGAGAGCCCGTTATCGTGGTCCGCGGCAAGGACATGAAGGTGCGTTCTTTCCTCAATGTGTGTCCGCATCGCGGCAACATGATCGAGCGTCGCCCCTCCGGCAGTTTCCGCGAGGGAAGCCCTTCCGGCACGCCGAGGCACATGACCTGCATGTTCCACGCCTGGCAGTTCGACATGAAGGGACGGTGTACCTACATCTCGCGGCAGGAGGAAGGTTACCAGGACCGCCTGAAAAAGGAGGACGTGGGTCTCAGGGAACTGAAAACCGAAGTCTACTTCGGCGGTTTCGTCTGGGTAAATCTGGATGACAACAACCCGATGACCGTCGAGGACTGGGCTGCGGGTTCACTGGATTGCCTGCGTTCCTCGCTGGATGAGGAGCCACTGGAGATTTTCCATTATCACAAGGCCATCATCCCGTGCAATTACAAGTTGTGGCATGACACCAATTGCGAGTTCTATCACGACTTCCTGCACTACCATAACCGCATCACGGGCTTCAACGATGCGTACTTCGCGCGCAAGAACTCGGGCTTCAACAATGGCCATATCAACGTCGGCAGCTTCGAGGTCCAGTATGACAAGTACCAGGGCTTCCACTCCCGCGAAACATTGTCCTTCCCGCACCTGCCCCCCAACCACTGGTACATGGTCGACATGTTCCCCGGGGTCAATTTCAACCTGCGCGGCTCCGCCCTGCGGTGCGACCTGATGACACCCTTGGGCCCGGACAAGGTGCTGATCGAATTCCGCGGGCTGGGCCTGGCCAGCGATACCCCGGAAGAAAGGCAAACTCGTGTTCAGCATCACAACAGTATCTGGGGTCCCTTCGGCCGGAATCTGCATGAAGACCTGCTGGCTGTGACCGCACAGGGCGCCTGCATGCACCCCGCCGCGGAAAATCGCCACATTCTGCATGCCCGCCATGAGAACGAAACCATCCACGATGAAAACGGCATGCGTCACTACTATGAGGAATGGGGACGCTGGCTGGATCGTTCTCCCAGCAACCCGGATCATGCGTTCGAGGCATACCAGATTCCGGATACGGCATCTGAAGGCCAAAGAGCCAGCGCCTGATCCGGCTATCGAATCATACCCATGGCATCCGGCGGCGCCAGGGCGCTGCCGGTGCATGGGTGCTCATCATCTTAAGTTTTAGATTGTGAATATGTCTGCTAACAACACCTCAAACAACGTCGTAATCGTCGAGCAAATCAAATCCCTGATCTACAAGACCTGCCTCAACCAGGACGACCTGAACTGGGGCGACTGGCTGGATTCCTGTGATGACGGGTTCGAATACGCCATCCGTTCATACAGTCCCGAGATCAGTGCGGACATGACCTATCTCAGTGGAAGCAGGGAACACATGCGCTCGCTGGTGGACATGCTGCCCAAGCACAACTCGGACCATTCCCCGCTGAAGCGTCATTGCACGGTATATGACGTGCAGGTTGCGGAAGATGGCAAATCCGCCACCGCAACGACATCCCTGGCGGTCTACCAGACCCTTCTCGACGGCATAAATTCCCATGTGGATGCCGGAAGTTCGCACCTGTTCCTGGTCGGCCGATACAACGATCGTTTTTCGATCAGCGACGGCCAGGTGAAGTTCGCCGAACGGGAGGTCAGGCTGCTGAACCGGCGGCTCGACAAGGGATCACACTACCCGATTTGACGGGCCGGCTGTTCGTTCACTCGGCCCAAGGATAAGACCATGACCTGGAAAGCAGTTTGTGTTGCGGCTGATGTCGCGGTGGACACCGTCAAGAAGTATGAAGTCGACGGCGTCAACATTCTCATCGCGAATGTCGGCGACGGCTTCCGTGCCTATCCGACCATGTGCCCGCACATGGAAGAGCCCCTGCACGAATCCGCGATCTGCAGTAACGGCACCATGACCTGCACGAAGCATCTCTGGCAATGGGACATGAAAACCGGCGAAGTCCGCGGTCCCGCCGAAAAGCCGCTCCTGATGTACCAGGTCAAGCTGGAAGGGGAACAGGTCATGGTGTTTCTGGACCAGGAGCTGGAATACGATTTCGACGACGACGACGACGACGACGACGACGACGACGACGATTTTTGAGTGATTGCCGGCACCTGACCGCAGGATCGTAATCCCCACCCATTCCGGCCCCTGTCGTGCTGATCGAGGTAGGCAACAAAAGGCAGTCAGCCGATTTCGAGGCTGAGCCCGGAGAAAAACTGCTGTATGCCGGATTGCGCGCCGGCGTTCCGTTGCCCTATGAATGCGGAACCGGCACCTGCGGCACCTGCTGGGGCAGATTGCGCGAAGGTGACATCGAACAGGGCTGGGAAGAGGCGCCCGGCAGGGGCAGGCTGAAACCGGAGCGCGGCGATTTCCTGATGTGCCAGGCGACCGCAAGGTCAAGATGCAGGATCGGCATACCCGGCGAGATACAGAGATTTCGCGATGACGACATTACACCCGGGCATCATGTCGTCACCCTCCGTGACTGGAGCGACGAGGCCAGGGACATCCGGTGCTTCCAGGCTGATTTCCCCGCGCCGGTCTCCTTTCATGCCGGACAGTTTTTCGTGTTGGAAGTGCCGGGTCTGCCGGGTTTCCGCGCCTACTCGATGGTCAATTACGCCGCGGAAACGAAGTCGCTTGAATTCGTGATCAAGCGAATGCCCGGCGGAGGGTTTTCCGAGTGGGCTTTCACCAGGGAAGGCACCATCGAGGGGGTGCGCGCCTTTGGTCCCCTGGGCCGGGCCACGTTCCACCCGGATGAGTCCCGTGAACTGTTTCTCGTCGGCGGTGGCTCCGGCATCGCCGGCCTGATGTCCATACTCGACCATGCGCACGAATCCGGCCATTTGCGAAAACACCGGGCCAGGCTGTTCTTTGGCGTTCGCACGGTCCGGGACCTGTTTTTCGCCGACAGGCTGCGGGCGCTGAAAGCCGAACATCCGGATGGTCTGTCCGTGACCGTCGTGTTCTCCCATGAGGATGAGGGCGCCGTGATGGAGCAATCGCTACCGAAGGAATTGAACTGGGCCACCGGTTTCGTGCATGAAGCGGCGATTTCCGCTTTGCAGGCGGAGGAAGGGTTGCCGGACAACCTGATGGCCTACTTGGCCGGACCGCCGCCCATGGTGGACAGCGCAATCCGTTCCCTGATTGTCGAAGCCGGGCTGTCGCCCGGGAGTATCCGTTATGACAAGTTCTCCTGACGCCGTCATTCTGTCATGGAGAGATGACGCCGACTCGAGTCCTGCCGTGCGTCGGGAGTGGCGTGAAACTCCAAAATCTCATGATAGGCAGGGGTAATCGCTTAATTACCTTGAATGATTTTACAAATTGCTCAGGATAGTTTGAGATTGCAAGGTCACCGGTTCCGTTCCAAGTGTCATGGGTCAGGGTTGTCCGGGTGACCAAAATGTCCATAAATCACACCAGCCGAGAGGAGAAAAGCATGTTGAAATCAAAATTCCACCGTGTCGCCACAACTGTTTGTGCTGCGACCGCAATCGCTTTCGGGTTTGCGCAATCGGCCAACGCAGATGTCGACTTCGGTTCCCCCGGGGAAGCAGTCGAACTTGTCATTGGTTATCAGCCATACTACACGGAGTCCTGGTCCGGCGTCGTAAACAACGGCAAGCAGATGTGGAAGAAGCATTTGCCGGAAGGCTCCACCGCGGAATTCCAGATCGGACTCCAGGGTTCCGTCATCGTCAACGCCATGACCGGCGAAAAGCAGCACATTGGCTATATGGGCGACATGCCGGCCATTGCCTCCACTTTCCGGAACATACAGGAACGCGGCGGTACCGATATCCGCATCGTGGCGGCCCTGGGCACATCCAAGCAGCAGTGCAACATCTTCCTGATCCGGAACGATGCCCCTGAATTCGAAAGCGGCGCCGATGCGGTCAAGTGGATGGACGGAAAAATCACGTCAGCGCCCCATGGCGCCTGCACCGACCGTTTCGCACGGCTGGCGTTTCAGAAGGCCGGCATCGAGCCGGCACGGTACCTGAACCAGAACATCGAGGTCATCACCACGAACTTTCGTGCCGGGAAGCTTGATGCTGCCGCGATCTGGGAACCCACCGCGTCAAAGATCGTGATGTCGGGGATCGCCCGCCGGGCCGCGAGCGGCGAGGACTTCGATGCCCTGGACGGTGCATTCATGGTGATGCTGAACGACCTGATCTCGCAGCGGCCGGACGTACACAGGGGCTGGCTTGAGGCCGAACTCGACGCCCAGCTCTTCATGGCCGACCCCGCGAACGCGGATGAAGTGGCGGCCCTGGCGGAATCCCAGACCGAGAAGATCGACCGGGAGGTGCTGAAGCACGCCATGTTCGGCGGATGGCCGGCCAACCAGGGTGGCGGAGAAGTGAAGGTGCAGCTGGATTTCATCGTCAATGACCGGGTCCAGTCCCTGCTTGATGACGCAACCGCGTTTCTGTACAGCCTGCCGAAAAAACCTGCGGCTGAGCCCAGCATCCGCGATGGCGGCGTGACCGATGCCATGGCCCGCGAAGTGCTTGAGGCCCGGGGACTGAGCAGCCCGCTGGGAGTCATCACGGCAAACTGACGAAAATTACGCCGGCATATCGGGCGGGCGGCGGGACAATGTCCCCTGCCCGCCTGACTGTCGGTTCGACCGTTGCTTCATCAGGTGGTCGGCTGGTATGTGGACCCACAAACCGGCAGGTCATCTGTAATTTGGGCCGACACGTCGAAAGCAACCGTCACCGGATGAACTGTAATGGCTGAGACTGAAACAGTAGCTGCGGATCACCAACGGAATCCGACCGGTTTCCAGGTTTTCGTCGTTCGCCTGCGGCGCAATCTCAGAACCACCACCCCCTATTTTGCCGTATTGGGCATTGTGCTCTGGCTCGTCGTCTGGTGGCTGTTGTGCGAAGTGCTCAAGGCGCCCCGGTTCGAAAAGATGCCGGGTCCGGTCATGGTGCTGAAGGAACTGCTGTCCCCGGAGCCGTTTCTCGGCATTTCCATATTCACCGAGGAGTTTTACCAGCACGTATACGTAAGCTGCCGCCGGATCTTCTTCGCCTTCTGCATTGCAACGGGACTGGGCGTGCCGCTCGGCCTGCTGATGGGCTGGTCGAAGCGTTTCCGGGAATACACCTTTCCCATCCTGGAAACCCTGAGGCCCATACCGATTCTCGCATGGGTGCCCCTGGCCATCCTGATGTTCCGGGGCTTTGAAGGGCCCGTTATCTTTCTCGCCACCCTTGCTTCGCTGTATGTCACGACACTGAATACGCTGCTGGGCGTGGATTCCATAGACGAATCCTATTTCCGCGCGGCAGGCTGCCTCGGGTCCAAGCCCCATCATGTATTCCTGCATGTCGTGATACCCGGGGCGCTCCCGTTCATCTTTACCGGTCTGCAGATCAGTGTAGGGGTTGCCTGGTTTTCCCTGGTGGCGGCGGAAATGGTTTCCGGTGACTACGGTCTTGGCTACCTGATCATCGATGCCTATATGAACAATGTGACCATTCCGATGGTGATCGGCATGGTCACCCTGGGCTTTGTCGGCTGGGGGACCTCCGTCATCGTCAGGGTTGTTGGCAGCAGGATGATGCAGTGGCGCACCCGCGCGCTGGCGCTGGAGAACCGGTAATGAATCGTGCCGCCATGAATCCTGAACAAAATCCAGTACAGACAAAAGGCGCGATCAGCATCCGCAATGTCACCAAGATCTATGATCCGGAAGGTGTCAACGTGATGGCGGTGGACGACTGTACCCTGGAAATCCAGCCGGGAGAGGTCTGTATGGTCGTCGGCCCGAGCGGCTGCGGCAAGACCACCCTGCTGAATGCCATCGCGGGGTTCCATTCCGTTACGACGGGAGAGATCTACCTGGACGGGGAGTTGTTGTGCGGGCCATCCAAGCCCAAGGCCGATCAGGGTGCCGACAGGGTCGTGGTGTTCCAGAACGGCGCGCTGTTTCCGTGGAAGACACTCACCGACAATGTTGCCTACGGCCCTTACGTGCAGGGCAAGCTGGGAAAGGCCGAGTCACGGGAGAAGGCCCGCCAGATGCTGGCGGAGGCGGGACTGGGGGATTTCCTGGAGAAATTCCCGGGGGAAGTGTCATCCGGCATGGCCCGCCGCGCCGAGATCGTCCGTGCATTGATCAACGATCCCAAGGTATTGCTGCTGGACGAGCCGTACCGGGCGATGGATGAACTGACCAAGTCCATCATGCACGAAGCCCTGCTGGAGATGTACGACCGGACCCGGGTCACCTTGTTTTTCATCACGCACGATCTTGAGGAAGCCATATTTCTCGGGGACCGCGTGGTGGTCATGACCACCCGCCCGTGCAAAACGAAAAAGATCCTGAATGTCACCATACCCCGCCCGAGGGACTATCGCGTGTTGTCATCCGATGCATTCAGACAACTGGTCGATGAGACCAACGAGGCGGTGCATGAAGAAGCCCTGAAGGCTTTCGAGGCGGGCGAACGGGAGATGGCCTGATCCATTCTATGGAGACACATGAACATAGGGCAGCGCAGAGATGACCACAGCTGTACATAGTGCCACCAACGCGGGACTGCGGACCAGACGAACGCGGTGGGAGAAGATTCGGCAGAGCACCAAGTTCTGGCGGGGTCTCGTTGCGGGGATTGTCACCCTGGTGCTGTGGGAGATCGGATCGCGCTGGGATGAGTGGTTCGACTACCAGTTGCCTTTCCTCGGACTGATACCTCCCCCTTCCGCGGTCGTGGTGGCATGGGCGGAGGTCATACCGCAATACGGCTACTGGGAAAGCTGGTACCTGAGTTTCAGGCGGGTGCTTGAAGGGTTTCTCGCCGCCATGATCATCGGCATTCCGTTCGGACTGCTGCTGGCGGTCAACCGGTACATGCGGGAGATATTTTTCCCGCCGTTCGAGGTGCTGCGGCCGATTCCTCCGCTGGCCTGGGTTCCCGGCTCGCTGATTTTCTGGCCCACCAACGAGATGTCCATCGCCTTCGTGACATTCCTCGGCGCATTCTTCACCATCGTGATCAACGTCCTTGGGGGGGCCCGCAGTATCGATATACGGCTGCTGAGGGCAGCCCAGTCAATGGGCGCCACCCGCTGGGACATGTTCTGGCGGATCGTCCTTCCCGCCACCCTGCCTTCGATCTTCACCGGGGCGGCCGTCGGCATGGGAATCACATGGGAAGTGGTGCTGGCCGCTGAAATGATTTCGGGCGGGGGTACCCAGGGCGGTGGCGGCCTCGGGTTCTTCATCTGGAACTCCTACATGGGCGGTTCCCTGGAGCAGATTGTCGTTGGCATGATCAGCATTGGAATTGCGGGTTACCTGTGCAGCAGCGCAATCCGTTGGCTGGGTGATCGCAGCATGCCATGGCAACGCCTGTTCTAACCCTCCCATACAGAGAGACGTGAGCAATCTCATGGACCAGAACCCGGAACCGGAGAATCCACAGTCCGCAGATCATGCTGCCGGCAGGGGTCATATCGAATTCAAGAACGTCAGCAAGGGATATGGAGAGGAATGGGATTGGCAGGATGTGGTGCTGGACCTCAGCATGGACGTGGAGCCGGGCAAGCTCACCGCGGTGGTCGGCCCCTCCGGCTGCGGCAAATCCACCCTGGTCAACCTGGTCGCCGGGTTCGAGATGCCGGAAAAGGGCGCGATTCTCCTGAACGGCAACAGGATTACCGGCCCTTCCCATGATCGGATCGTGGTTTTCCAGGAGACCGCGTTGATGCCCTGGCAGACCACTTACGAAAACATCATCTTCGGCCCCAAAATCCGCGGAGACATGGACAAGCAGGAGTTGCACGAAGAAGCGATCCGCCTGCTCGACAAGGTGGGCCTGCGGGACTTCCGCGACAAGTATCCATTGCAGTTGTCCGGCGGCATGCAGCGTCGGGCCGAGTTGGCGAGAGCGATCGTAAACGACCCCGAGGTCCTGATCATGGATGAGCCGTTTCGGGGCCTGGATGCCATGACCCGGGAATTGATGCAGGAGTTTTTCCTGCGATTGTTCGAGGAACACAGGCGGACCAACCTGTTCGTTACCTCCGAAATCGAAGAAGCAATCATGCTTGCCGACAAGCTGATCATTCTTTCAAACCGCCCAACCCGGGTACGCCAGATCATCGATATCGAATTGCCCAGGCCGCGGGATTTTCACATGCTGGCGACCGAGGAGGCATATCGCTACAAAAGCACGGCCCTGGAAATCCTGCACGAAGAGGCGATGAAGACTTTCAAGACGGAACGGAACACGCAAAGCGATTTCGTCGAGGCATTTTCGCGCCGCAACCAGAACTGACCAGAGGTTGCTCGATTTTCTTCAGGTCGTGTCTTCGAAGCCGGTGGTTGTCCTGCTGGCTGTCATCGGAGCCCTGTTGGTTACCGCCGGAAGCTGGTCCAGGGTTTCCGGCTTTCTCGGCAGGGGCGGCATCACCTTCATCGTACGCCTTGGCTACGGCGTGACCGGGCTGAGTGTCCTGTTGTTTATCATCGCGGGATTCATCGTCCACTGATACCGCCGCATGAACCTTCAAGCAACCACGGCGAACCGGAACCCGTCCGGACAGCCGATCCTGGAAGCCCGCGACCTGACCATGATGTACGGGAAAACCAGTGCGGTCGGCGGAATCAATTTCAGGATCCATCCCGGGGAGATGGTGGCGTTGCTGGGACCGAACGGAGCGGGCAAGTCGACGACCTTGCGCATGCTTACCGGCTTTCTCCGGCCCACCCGGGGCAGCGTGATCGTTCATGGCATGGATATCCTGAAGAATCCGATCCGGGTACGCCAGAGGATCGGATACCTGCCCGAGTCGGTCGGGGGATATGGCCACCTGACCTGCGCCGAGTTCCTGCGTTATGCCGCCGATGTCCGCGGAGTTTCCGGCACCGGGGCCGGTCCATCAGATCGCTGGATCATGGATGTACTGGGTTTGCGCATTCATCTGAAAACGCCCTTGAGCCGGCTGTCAAAGGGTTGGCAGCAACGTGTCTGGCTGGCACAGGCACTGGTACACGATCCGGACATCCTGCTGCTGGACGAACCCACGGACGGGCTGGACCCGGAGCAGAAGAAAGAAATCCGGGATCTGCTGGCCCTCATTGCCGAAAGCAAGGTTATACTGATGTCCACACATATCCTGGAAGAAGCGGAATCCGTGTGCCGGCGCGTAATCATTATCCGTCGTGGCCGGATTGTTGCAGACAGTTCCCTGTCAACACTCACCGATGACGATGGCCGGCTGTTTCCCATGTACAGGCAGCTGACAGCCTCATCATAGCTTGTCCAATGTCGGTTTCTGCCCGGCGGATTCTGGCGTGTTATCGGCATGAACTGCGCGTTCTGTTTCATTCGCCGGTCAACGTGGTATTCCTCTGCGGATTTCTCGTCGCCATCGGGCTGTGTGTCTTTCAGATCGGGGAATTTTTTTCCACGGATGAAGTCTCCCTTGCCCTGTGGTCCCTGTTCCTGCCCTGGTGCGGCCTGATTCTGATTCCTGCGCTGGCCATGCGGGCATGGCCGGATGAATATGCCGACCGTTCGGTGGAGCTTTCGCTCACGCTGCCGCTTTCCCTCGCGGAAGTTGTTTTCGCCAAGTTTCTTTCGGGCACCACGCTGATACTGGTCGCCTTGCTGTTCACCATGCCGTTTCCCGCCACGCTCGCCTATCTGGGAAGTCCGGACTGGGGGGTCGTCGCGGCAGGATACGTCGCCGCATTTCTGTTGCTGGCCTTTTTTTATTCGATAGCGCTGGCAATCACCGCCATGCTGGGTGATGGAATATCGTCGTACATCGCCGGCGTCGTGGTCATTTTCGTTCTGATGCTGGGGGGATCGGATGAGCTTACCTCCCTTGTTGCCGATGTGATTCCCTTCGACTGGACACTCGGCCTGCATGCCGCCTTTCCGGGCCCGCATTACAGATCCCTGACCTCCGGGTTCCTGGAGTGGCGGGACGTGTCATGGTTTGTCATCGCAATAGTATCCCTGCTGGTTTGCTGCAGCATGGTCATAGACAGGCGACGCGATGGTCGAACCAGTCCCCGCAGCAAGCTTCGGCTTGCCGGCAAATTGACAGCCGTTTTCGCGGCGGCCGCACTGATCCAGCTTGCATCCTCGCAGGTGCCCCTGGAGGCGGACCTGACCGAACAGGATGACTTTACCCTGAGCGACTCCACGCTGGCCACGCTGCAGGGGCTGGACGGGGTGGTCGGGATCGAATTCTACTGGAGCAAGTCGGAAGAATCCGTACCGCAACCGATCAGGAACCATGCAGACAAGGCATTGAAATTTCTTCGGCGTGTGGAAAGGGCTGCGGGCGGCCGGGTGGAAATATCCCGGATCGACCCTGCTCCCGACACGGATGCCGAACTGAAAGCGCTGAAAGACGGGATCCGGGTGATACCCATGACATCCGGCGACTATTTCTTTCTGGGTTTGCGGATTTCCCATGCGGGCAAGCAGTACACGATCCCGTACCTGGATGCCGAGCGGGCGGGGCTGCTGGAATACGACCTGCTCGCGACGCTGCTTCGCTTCGTATCCGGGAAAACCGTTTCCATTGGAATCATCAGTCCGCTGACACCCCCGAATACACTGGATGCGCCACGCCCCGGACTTTCATTCATACAGGAGTTGAAACGCCTGCACGATGTCAGTGTCATTCCGTTTTTTTCGGAATCCCTGCCCGAAGATCTGGATGTCCTGCTTGTGCTCCAGGGAACCATCCTCAAGCGTAGGATGCTATGGGCCATCGACCAGTTCGTCATGTCGGGGGGTACGCTGATCGCGGCAATGGATCCCATGGTGCGATTCGACCGCCCCAGCAACGAAATCCGCTTCCAGCCATCGGAAGAAATCGACGACCTTTCCGACCTGGTCCTTGCCTGGGGCCTCCGCTACGACGGGGACAGTATTGTCGGTGACCGGAATCTGGCATCGCCCGTGCAGACCGCTGCATCCGGTGCGCAGATGCACTATCCCTACTGGCTCGGATTCACCGGGGACACACTGTTGCGGAATCATCCTGTGGTGGCTGCCCTGAACGATATCCTGATCGTGGAGGCAGGATCCCTGGTGGCGACCTCATCGGCCAACGTCGAGCCACTGCTGACCACCACGGAAATGGCCGGGACCCATCCCCGTGACACCTACAACAACCATACGCATCTGGAACTTGCGGCAGACTTCGAGCCCGCGGCCGGCAGCAGGCTGGTGGCGGCATTGATTCGGGGACCCTTGGACAGCGCGTATGCCGATGTGAAAGCGCCTGCCCAGGAACCCCATGTCCCGACTTCCCCCGCGAGTGCCAATGTTTTCGTCATTGCGGATCTGGACTGGTTGTTCGATCCGTTTGCGCTGCATTCGACGGACATCGGCGAAACCGTGCTGACGCGGCCATTGAATGACAACATTCAACTGCTCGTGAACATGATTACCCATGGCAGCAACGCCATGCTGTCGGATCTGCGAATACGGTCGGGAAAGGTCCGCCGATTTACCCGCATTGCCAGTATGTTCCGCGAAGTCGAGCAGGGGATACTTTCCGAAGAGCAATTGACTGCCGGGCATATCGAGCAACTTGAGCAAAAGCTGGATGAGATCCGCGATGCAGCGGGTATCGGCGACCTATCCGAACTGCCTAATCCGCTGCGTGATCAGGCCATACTATTGCAACAAAAGCTCGTGGAGATGCGGCGCAACCTGCGGAATATCCGCATGCAGATGCGGCAATCCGTGGACAGCCTGGAATTGAAGCTGTCCCTCGTCAATCTATTCGGCAGTCCACTGGTTGTCGTCTTTCTGGCGGTATTGATGGCCTGGTGGAGGAGGAGGTTCCCGACACGATGGAAAGCGGGAGTACGCTGAGGCAGACCCGGCAGGTTCCTGTCCCCGCGGCGGTACGGAACTGAGCCGCGGACGCGGACAGTCAACGGGAACAGGATCTCTCGTCGCCGAATTTACCGATGGCCCCGGGTCAGCCGTCGCCATACGGAGTCAGTGGACCCGCCGATATGGAAACCGCCGGCCCTCGGCGGCGGATGCCCGGCCAGGGGGCATGCGCGCCTGCAAGGGGATGTCAGCCCTTGATGTATTCGAAGACCTTGATGATGTGGGTCGCCCCGCCGGCCTTCTGGGCTGCTTCGACGGCGGCGTCGGCTTCGTCGCGGGTAACGAGGCCGAGAAGATACACCTTGCCGCCTTCGGTCACGACCTTGACGGCATTTACCGGGACGTCTTCCGAGGCCAGGATGTTGGTCTTGACCTTGCTGGTGATGAAGGTGTCGTTGGCGCGACTGGTGAGGCTGGTGGTGCCCGCGAGCTGGAGTTCATTCACCACGGTCAGGGTTTTCTTGTGATTCCTGGCGATGTCGCCGGCCTTGCGGCGCAGGGCGTCGGTGGCGACCTCGCCGGTCAACAGGACGATTCCATTGATCGCCGTCACGCTGACATTGTTGCCTTTCAGCTCCTCGTCGTTCCTTACCTCGAATCGGAGCGCCAGTTCCAGGGTGTTGTCATTGAAATTCCGGGCCAGGGAGCGCCGGTCGGTAACGACGTTGACGCCCGTCACCAGGGCCGCGCCCACCATGACGGGCACGCAGGCGGTCATCAGTTCCGCAGTGAACAAAAGCAGGATGCCGAGGAAGGCGGTCCTGATTCGGGTGCACTGTCCGACAAGGCTATACATTCCGATTCTCTCCGATACTGGTATGGGTTGATGAACCACAGGGGTGCGGGCAATTATACCTTGGCCTTTCCCTTTTCTGGCTGCCTTTTGGCCGGGTATCGCATACCGCCGTCCTTACCTGGATGGTCCGCCGGATGCGCATCTCCGTACCGGGGCCCGGCCTGCGGGAAAACCCCTGCATTCACTCCTTGAACGCCGGTTGCGGGGCGAGCGCGGGCGGCGCGGCGCTGTCCGGCTCCGGGTCCTCGCCGGTGATGCCGGAGCCTGCGGGCGGCTCGGCAAGGGGCGCCGGCGCGTCGCTGATCGGAACGGGCGCGCCGATCAGGACGACATTGCCGTTTTCAAAGGTCGCCCATTCGAGATGACGGACCACGTTGCCGTCCGGGCGCACGCTGGCGCGAAACGCCTGCCCGTTGTATCTCTGCCAGTCCTCGCTCCGCAGGGCGGACAGGCGGGGAATCAGGTGATAGGTCTCAAGGCCCAGGGCATACAGGCGGTCCAGCGGGGTGAACCCATAGGGGGATTTGGCAACCGGCTGCGGTTCGGGCGCCGGTTCCGGTTCGAGGTCGGCGGCAGACTGCTCCTCCACCTGCGCGGTCTCCGGAGCGGACTCCCGGGCTTCCGCCGCCGAGTCCAGGCCCGTTGCCGTCGCCTCGTCCCAGGTCTCTGCATCCGGATCCGCCGGGACCGGGCCGGCGTCCGGCGCCATGCCGGGGAGCGGGTCCTCGGTGCCGGTTTCCGGCACGGGAAGCTCGTACCGGATATCCACCACCCAGGGCATGTCGCCGAAGATCACCCCGTCGAGGTCGGCGTCCACCGCGGGTTCCAGCTTGCCGCTGAATACACGTGAAGTGGCATAGACGGGCAGATCATGGGCCTGGAAGAACCGGAGCTGGGGCACCAGCAGCCTTGCCTGGTACGCGTTGCCGGCGAGGAAAAGCAGGTCCATGTCGTCCCGGCGCCGGGGGCTGAATTCCAGGTTGAGCCCGACCTGGGCGCTCAGCACCTTGCGCCGCACCACGCTTTGGTTCACTTCCAGCAATAGCTGGATCGCGCGCGAATACTCCTCGATGGAATCGGGGAAGGTCCGGTTCGCCACCAGGGTGCCTCCCAGGGAGAGCCAGGCTTCGGCGAAGGCCCCGGCCGCCCGCCTGCCCAAGTTCGAATCACTGTGGAAGATCGCGGCCTGGCGGTGTCCGTCGGCGAAGGCGCGCGCGGCAACCTGTTCCGATTCCGGTTCCGGCGACAGGCTGATGCCGTACAGGCTGTCGGCCTGGGACTCCGGGGCGATGTCCGCCAGGACCAGGGTCGGCATGGCGGGCGGGGCGTCCTCAAGCAGTGCGGCGGTCGCCTCCCTTCCCAGGGGCCCCACCACGAAGTCCGCTCCCCCGGTCATGGCGGACTGGTAGTAGAACGCCGCCAGGGAAGGGTCCTCCCCGATGTCGTGCAGGCTCACCTGGGGCCTGGACTGGCCGGAGTCCTGGTTGTAGGCGTCCATGAACCCGTCGTGAAAGGCCTCGGCCGCGCTGCCGAAGGGCGAGGTGAACGGCAGCAGCAGGGCAATGTGGCTGAATTCGTCGAGGTGCGGCAGCGACGTTCCGCCGAGCAGTTCGTCCCGGGCCGGATGGCCGGCGTAGCTGTTGCGCCAGAATATGAGTGCCCGGTCGCGCTCGGCGTCGGGCAGGTCCCGCAGGACCGCGAGGTCAGCCCAGCCGTCCACCAGGTTCGCGGGCAGGCCGCTGTTGTTGGCGCTCTGCTTGAGCAGGGCCTGTTCCAGCGTGCTGGTCTGCCTCACCAGGTCGAGGATGCGCCGCTGGCTGTCGACCTGTTCGTCCCCCGCCAGCAGCCGGTCGCGCAGGAAGAGGTTGACCAGGCCGTCCACGCGCCGTTCCAGGCCAATCTCGGCATCCGCCAGGGTCTTCAGGGCCAGCGCCCTGTCGCCCGGCGACCAGAAGGGGTCATTGCGCAGCGGCTGGAGAAACCGGATGGTGGTCTGGAGCTGGCCGAAGCCCAGGGCGATCCGGGCCCGCTGCAGGCTGAAACGGTTGCCCTGGTCCCGGCTCAGGGGCACGTCCAGCAGGTAGTTCGCCTGGGTTTCGGCATGGGTGAACTCCCGCAGTTCCAGGAATTCGTCGATGGCCGCGAGGCGGAGCTCGGTGGCCACTTCCGGGGGCGCAATGTCCGCCCGCAGGGCAAGATCCCAGGGTCCCTCGCTTTCGAGCTCCTGCATGCTGATGATCACCTCCGGTTCCAGTCCCTGGACCTGCACCGGGTCCGGCTCGGGAACGGTGACCGTGACAACGGGTTCTTCCTCTTCCACCACCACGGGCTCCGGCGCCGGTTCGGGGGCCACGGCGCAGCCTGCCAGCATGGCCAGTACGGCGGCAAGGGCTGCCGGTGCACACACGATCTGCCTGCCGCGTTCCGGTTTCCGGGCGGCACGTCTCATTGCGGCGAATCCAAGGAACAATTGAGTGGTAGAGTGTGGACAAAAGTATACGGGACCCAACCATGAACAGCAAAACCGGCGTGCTCCATGTCGTCGCCACGCCCATCGGCAATCTCGGCGATCTGTCATCACGGGCGAGGGAAACGCTGCAACAGGCGGACCTGGTGCTGGCCGAGGATACGCGCAGGACCGGGGTGCTGATGCGGCACTTCAATCTCGGCACGCCGCTTAGTTCCTTCCACGATCACAACGAACGTCAGCAGGTGCCGGAGGTTCTCCGGCGACTGTCCGCGGGGGAAAACATCGCCCTGGTGAGCGACGCCGGGACGCCGCTGATTTCCGATCCGGGGTATTCCCTGGTCAGCGCGGCGCGGGAGCAGGGATTCACGGTATCCCCGGTGCCGGGACCCTGTGCGCTGGTGGCGGCGCTGTCGGCATCCGGGCTGCCGGTGGACCGCTTCGTGTTCGAGGGTTTCGTGCCCGCCAGGAAGGGTGCCAGGCAGGCGCTGCTGGACCGGGTGGCCGTGGAGGAGCGCACCGTGGTGCTGTATGAATCGAGCCACCGGATCCTGGAAACCCTGGAGGACATGTCCTCCGTGCTTGGTCCCGACAGGGCGGTGGTGATCGGTCGGGAGATCAGTAAGAGGTTCGAAACCTTCTACCGGGGAGACTCGGTCGATGTGCTGGAGCAGTTGCGTGCCGGTACCGAGCACCAGTACGGGGAGTTCGTCGTCATGGTGGAAGGTGCTCCAGTGCAGGACGCGGATGAAGTGATGCTGCGGAAACTGCTGCAGCTGTTGCTGGACGAGTTGCCGGTGAAAACCGCAAGCCGCATCGCCGCCGCCTGGTCCGGCGCCGGGCGCAACCGGGTCTACGCACTGGCTCTGGATCTCGGTAAAAGCAGTGGCCCCAACCCGGAATAGGCGGCCGGAGCCATCGCGATTCGATGACCGGACGGGCGCGGTCACTGTTGCATCGCATGCAGCGCCCGCCGGGTTTCCTCCCTTGCGCAGGAGAAATTCGCACATAACATTGATCGCCCGAGATCACCAGCGAGGGAGAACCTGGCCTCAATCTGAGCCCTTGTGAGATCCTTGCAACCAATACGGACCGGCTCGTTACAGGACAGACCATGAGTATCACACTTGGCTCGTGGCATGCAGGCGGCGGCCTCCACTGCCATGCCAACGGTCAACCAGCGCCGCTAAGCCTTCTTCCAGACTCTGGGGTATAGTTCAGTTCCAGGCCGGTCTCCAGGCTTGAGCCCGTATTTTGTCATGATATCGCTGTGATCCGGGTCCATTCCGCATTCCCTGAATTTTATGCGTACATCATCGCCCATCCACTTGCTGGTAAAAACTTTTAATTCCTGATCTTCGTCCAGGTTTCCTGAACCACCATGCAGGGTGCGGCCATTAAAAACGACGCAATCTCCCGGCACCATGTCCCAACTCATGACGCCGTATCGCCCGGGATTGGCGTCGATATCAGGAATGGAGCGCTCGGCGATGCCGGAAAAATCCACCTGGTCCACATCGGGTTTACCGTCCGGGTTCAGGTCGCCAAAATTGTACTGATCAAACACCCGGTTACCCAAATGGGAGCCCGGCACAAAGGCCAGGGCGCTTTTCTTTCTTACGGGCGTGAGTGGCATCCATATCGTGCAGGTGTCATAGCCCTCGATTGACCAATAAGGTTCACCCTGGTGCCATGGTGTTGAGAACCGGGTTCCCGGGGAGCGCACAAAGACTGCGTCAAAAAAAAAGTTTATCTCTCTGGATTGCAACAGTTTCCCGGCAAGCTGGGCGGCAGGGGAACTGAAGATGAACTTTTGGTATTCCTTTATTCCCTGCCACGCCTGGCTATCCCAGAACATGGTGCACCCCCGGGAATCACGATCCCAGGCTCGAGCCCGGTGTGTCGGGTCCCCACAGTTTTGATCCAGGCCCTTTTTGAGTAATTCTATCCAGTCATCATCAAACATTGCTTTCAGCAATATAACCCCATCCCGGTGCCAGGTTTCGATTTCCTCGTGTGTGATCTCTCTGGGTAGCTCTGTATTCATCATTCAACCTTTGAGCGTGGATATGATTATTGCCAGATCACGTTTAGTATTAAAACAATATCGCAGATTATAAAATTCATTGGTCGTGTTGGTATCGCCATGTCCCCTGATCGCAACCTGATATCCGCCCGGAAGGGCGGGCCTGACAGCGCCACCCGGCCGCTGGTGGCCGCGGGGCTGGTTTCCCTGGACTGCGAAACCACCGGGCTGGACATATTCAGGGACCGGCTGATCCAGCTTGGCGGCGTCCGGATCCGGGGCGGGCAGGTCGATCCGGAAGACCGGTTCGAGACCCTGGTCAATCCGGAGGTGGACATTCCCCCGGCGTCGTTTGCGGTGCACGGCATTTCAAGGGACGACCTGGCCGGGGCGCCCGACTTCGGCGGAGTTGCCGGACCGCTGGACGGCTGGCTGGGTTCTTCACTCGTGGTGGGATTCTCCGTCGGATTCGATATCGCCATCCTCCGCCGGGAGCATGCACTGGCGGAAATTCCCTGGGAAGCCCCCGGCTTCCTTGATATCGCGCTCCTGGCGCGCCGGGTCATGCCGGCTCTGCCCGACTATGCCCTGGACACCGTGGCGGCCCGCCTGGGGATCACCGTTACCGGCCGGCACAGCGCCATTGGCGATGCGCTTGCGGCTGCGGAAATTTTCGTTGCCCTGCTGCCGGCGTTGCGCCAGGGAGGCATCCGTACCGTGGGGGAGGCCCTGCGGGTCTGCCAGGAGTCCAGGAATGTCCTGCCGGAAGGGGCGTCGCCGCCCTGGGAGCGGGTCAGCGAGGCCGCCGGCGAGGATGATCCCGACGAGGATTCCCTGCCGCCCGCGCTGGATGCCGGGCAATACCGGCTGCGTGTGGCGGACCTGATGACGGAGGATCCCGAGGTGATGCCGGCGGACCGGACCGCGGGCGAGGCCCTGTCCCGCATGATGGCGCGGGGGGTGAGTTCGGTATTCCTCGGCGACGGGGGCGGCGGAGCGGTGCGCCCGGAGGCGTCCGGAATCGTCACGGAGCGGGACATCCTCCGCGCCATCGACCGGCAGCGGGAGGGGGCGCTTGAACTGCCCCTGGAGAGCCTGGCCACGCGTCCCCTGGAGAGCATCCACGGAGCCGAATTCGTCTACCGCGCCGCGGGGCGGATGTCCCGGCAGGGGTTCCGCCACCTGGCCGTCCACGATGACGGCGGGGCGGTCACCGGGGCCATTTCCGCAAGGGACCTGCTGAAGGGCGGTGACGGAGATGCCCTGAACCTGGACGACAGTATCGACCTTGCGGAAACCCCCGAGGCCCTCGGCAGGGCCTGGTCCGCGCTCGCACCGGTGTCCCGGAGCCTCCTGGAGCACGGGGTCGATGTCCGGGATATCGCCGAGGTGGTCTCCCATGAGTTGTGCTCGCTCACCCGCCGGGCCTGCGAGCTGGCGGAAGCGGAAAAGGAGGATGCGGGCCACGGCAGGGCGCCGAGGCCGTGGGCCATGCTCGTACTGGGGTCCGGGGGGCGCGGGGAGTCGCTGCTGGCCATGGACCAGGACAATGCCATCGTGTACGCGGACGGGGAACACGGGGCGGACGATGGGGAAGCGGACCGGTGGTTTGCGGAGTTGGGAGCCAGGGTGTCCTATATCCTGGACCTGGTGGGGGTGCCGTACTGCAAGGGCGGCGTGATGGCCATGAACGGCGAATGGCGCAGGACCCTGTCCGCCTGGCAGGACGAGGTCGGCACCTGGGTGCGCAGGCGCCGTCCCGAGGACATCCTGAACGTCGACATCTTCTACGATGCCCGGGTCGTGCATGGCGACCGGGGTCTCGGCGCGTCGCTGCTGGACCAGGCGTTCAGGGTCGGCGCCGCGTCGCGCGAGTTCCTGACGCTGCTGAAGCTCAATGCCTGCCGCTTCGACAGCGCCATCGGCATCCTTGGCCGGCTGAAGCTGGAGGAGGGGCGTCTGGACGTGAAGAAGAGCGGCCTCCTCCCGGTGTTCTCGGCGGCCAGGGTGCTGGCGATCCAGGAGGGCATCCGGGTGCGTTCGACCCGCGGCCGGCTCGAGTCCGCCATGGGGGAACTCGCAAAGGACGACCCGATGCGCGAGGTGCACCAGAACCTGCTGGAGGTGCACCGGATCGTGCTGGCCTCCATCCTCGGCCAGCAGGTCCGGGACATGTCCCGCGGGGTTCCGCCGTCCAACCGGGTCGCGCCCGCGGAAATGACGGCGCCTGCCAGGCAGCGGCTCAAGTGGGCGCTCGACCGGGTGGATTACGTGTCCAACCTGCTGGGGGATCCCCTGGGGCGGGGGTAGGGTAGGTCCTTTCCGGCGCCCGCCGGTGCGGAGCCGGGCATTCCCGGTGCCGGTTCAGTCCACGAAGATGCCGATGAACTCCGCCACCCCGTGGGCGAATTCGCTTTCCAGCGGAAACGACAGCATCCCCATGATCGAATAGCCCAGCAGCCAGGGCATGATGTAGAACCGGATCATGTAGAAGAACCAGGCCACGTACAGCGGCACCATGGGCTTGATCAGGAAGCCCGGCGTGATGGGTTTGAACAGCCGGATCAGGGGATCGGTGGAGCGCACGAAGAAGCGCATGAAGAAAAACGAGCTGTTCTCCGGGAGAAAGATGCCCATGCCGAAACGCCCGATCAGGGTCCACATCACCATGCCGAGGATGTAGTCCAGGGCCAGCAGCCAGATTGGGAAATTCTCGAACATGTCCGGAGAACAGGGGAAAGGACGGGCAAAAAAAGCCGGGGCGGAGCCCCGGCTTTAATTTCCCAGGCGGGAAAATCAGTGGCTGGAAGCCAGGATGGCCTTTCCGGCCGGTACCCGGGTATCGTCCACCATCTTCTTGATTTCATCGTCGGGTTCGGCGGTCATCAGCGATACCACCACCATGGCGATCAGGCTCACCGGCATACCGATCATACCGAAGCGCAGGTGGTCAATGCCGATCCACGGATCCATTCCGGCAAAGCGGACCATGTAGAGATACCATGTTCCTGCCAGGAAGCCGAACAGCATGCCCGCGATGGCCCCGGCTCGGTTCGCCCGTTTCCACCATATACCGAGTACGATGGGGAAGAACAGACCCGAACAGGCGAAGTCGAAGGCCCATGCCACCGCCCCCAGGATACTGGTGAGCTTTAGGCTGGCGACGAACGCGCCCGCTGCCCCGATGACGATCAGCAGAATCCGGGCCACCAGCAGGCGGACATGGGTTTCCGCTTTGGGATCGATGATCTTGTAGTAAAGGTCATGGGACAGTGCGTTGGCGATGGCCAGCAGCAGCCCGTCGGCGGTGGACATCGCCGCGGCCATGCCGCCCGCTGCCACCAGTCCCGAGATCACGTAGGGTAGTCCGGCGATCTCCGGCGTTGCCAGCACCACGATATCCCCTCGCATGAAGAACTCGTTGAGATCCAGGATCCCGTTGCCGTTGCCGTCGATGATCTGCAGGAAGCCCACGTTGGACCACTTCTGTATCCACTCCAGCGAATTGACGTCACTGATGGCCTTGCCGATGATGCCGGTTGGCAGAGTCGGATCCAGCACCTGCAGCTTGGTGAAGGTGGCAAGTGCCGGGGCGGTGAAGTAGAGCAGGAAGATGAAGAACAGCGACCAGGCCACCGAGTTGCGCGCGGCGCGGACAGTGGGCGTGGTGAAGTAGCGCATCAGGATGTGCGGCAACGAGGCGGTGCCCGCCATCATGCACAGCACCAGGGTGACGAACTTCCAGGCCGCCAGGCCGGTGCCGGCGGCGACATGCGGCACCGAAAGTGCCCTGAGTCCGCCCGCGGCGCCTTCAACGGCCGGCAGGGTGCCGAGTCCGTACACGGTCTCCAGTTCCGTGATCCGCATGACCGCATCGCCATAGACCAGCTGCGGAACCAGGCCGAATCCCTGCTTGTTGGACATCCAGAACACCGGTACCAGGTAGGCGATGATCAGTACGATGTACTGCGCCACCTGGGTCCAGGTCACCGCCCGCATACCGCCCAGCATGGAGCAGAGCAGGATGCCGAGGAGACCGAACCAGACGCCGACTTCGAAGGGAATCTGCAGGGCCCGGGCAGCGATGGTGCCGGTGGCGTTGATCTGCGCTGTCACGTAGGTGAACGATGTCACCACCAGGACCACCACCGCGAGGAAGCGCGCCAGGTTGCCGCCGTAGCGGGTGCCGATGAAGTCGGGCACCGTGTAGCAGCCGAACTTGCGGAGGTACGGCGCCAGCAGCGAGGCCACCAGCACGTATCCGCCGGTCCAGCCCACCACGAAGGCGAGGTAGCCATGACCGCCGAAGTAGATGCCCCCGGCCATTGCCACGAAGGATGCACCGGACATCCAGTCCGCTGCCGTGGCCATGCCGTTGAACACCGATGGCACCTGGCGTCCCGCAACGTAGTAGGCGTCCACCTGCATGGTCCGGGACAGCCACCCGATGGCAGCATAGATGAGGACCGTGAACGCCACGAACAGAATGCCGATGGTGTCGGCGGTCATCCCCATCTGCTCAAAGACTGCCATGAGCAGGATGAAGACGACGAAGCCGCCCGTGTACAGGCCGTAGACCTTCGGCAGGTTATCGATGAAGTTACCCTTAATCATGGTTTATTCCTCCTCCGCGAAGCCGGTCTCTGTGTCGATCTTGTGCTGCGACCATGCGAACCAGACGATCAGCAGTACAAAGATCACTTCAGAGCCTTGCGCCGCCATGTAGAATCCCAGCGGGAATCCCATGAAGGAAAACGCGTTCAGCGCATCGGCGAACCAATGCACCAGGAACGAGAAGATAAACCAGAGAATGAGAGTAATGATCATCAGACGTCTGGTTCGCGCCCAATGCTCCTCTCGCCTAGAATCGTTTGCCATCGGTAGCCTCTCTTGGTTTTGTTAGAGTGGTCGTTGCTTTGGATAAGATATAGTTATCTATCGGGATATAGCTGTCCCGCCATCCTATATTAACTGAAAATCGGATGAAATGGCACCACGTAGAAACGGCGTGCCGCAACACCCGGATCCGGTCGGAATTATGACAGATGCGTTGAAATTACTCTCCAGGACACCCTGGGAAAAAATGGGGACCTATCTTGGTTTCAAGAAGCTCGGCAGGCGGCATGTAGTGGTGGATGCCGAAACCCTCAGGAAATTCATCACCTCCCGGGCAAGCCATGTGTCCCAGACCTCGCTGTACGGATACCTGAAAACCCGTGCCGGCACCCGGTTCCCGGAACTCTTCGAACACCCGAAGATGCTGGAATCCATCAACATCGCGAAGTGGCATGTCTGGCTGGCCTGTGTTTCCGACCTGACCGTGTTCTCGGGGGCAATTCTCTGCCGGTCCGGGGCCCTGGACGGGGAGAGCACCGGCAAGCTCATGCGCGGTGTTGCAGAGGACATCCTGGGGGACACCGGCATCCCGCCGGATGCGGGCGGGGAATTCGGCGAGGCCCGGAATCGGTACCAGGAACGCATACGCGGCGTCCTGTGGGAGCGCCTGGTGGACGACGACACGATGTTTACCGAGAGCCCGCCGGCCCTGGTGCACTGGGCGCCCATCGTGGACGATCTGAAGCGGATGGACGAGGAAATCGTCCTCAACTCTGTGCGGTTCCGCTGGATCGAGGTCCGGCGCATCGCACGCAAGCTGCTCGACCCGGTGAGCATCGCAGCCAGCGTGTCCGGGGGAGGGCAGCAGGCGGAAGGCGGATGACGGGGCATTGACGTTATAATCCCGCCCGGGAGTCGGCCAGGCAGTCGCTCCGGCGCCGGTCGCCGGGGAGGAAAGTCCGGGCTCCACAGGGCAGGGTGCCAGGTAATACCTGGGCGGCGCGAGCCGACGGAAAGTGCCACAGAAAACATACCGCCGCGGATCGCTCCGCGGTAAGGGTGAAAAGGTGCGGTAAGAGCGCACCGCGCTGCCGGTAACGGCGGTGGCAGGGCAAACCCCACCTGGAGCAAGACCGAATAGGGATCCCCAGGCGTGGCCCGCGTCGGATCCGGGTAGGTTGCTTGAGGCGTCCGGTGACGGGCGCCCCAGATGAATGGCTGCCCTCGACAGAACCCGGCTTATCGGCCGGCTCCCGCCTCTCCCGCCTTCCCGGCCCCCGGCAGCGGTCCTTCAGAAGAGCGATTCGGACACCGAATCATCGGTGACCGTGCCGCCTGACGTCCTGCCCGCGTCCACCAGCGGGCGGACCGCGTTGGTGGGTTCCGTGCCTGCGAGAAAGTATTCGTCGTAGCCGTCGGGGTCGTCGTCCCGGGTGAGCTCGCCGGTGTCGCTGTTGATGAAACGCACCACGATCTCTTCCGGAATATCCTCGGGCTGCTCCGGAAAGTCCGGCAGGACGCCGCCCATGAAGTCCACCCAGATCGGCAGCGCCGCGCTGGCGCCTGATTCCCTGCGTCCGAGGTGTTCGGGTTCATCGAAACCCACGAACACCGTGGTGGTGACATCGGCGGTAAAGCCGGAGAACCAGGCATCCCGGAAGTTGTTGGTGGTTCCGGTCTTCCCGGCCAGGTCCTCCCTGCCGAGGGCCAGGGCCTTTCTTCCGGTGCCGCTGCGGATGACCTGCCGCATCATGTTCCGGACCAGAAACGCATTCTGCGGACTGATTGCCTGTACCGGCTCCGCCGGTCCCAGCGGGATGTCCCGGTCCATGGCCCGGGCAGCGGTCAGTTCAGCCTCATTGTCGTCCGGCGTGTCGATGCCGCAGTCCTCGCAGGACGCACCGGACACCGGCTCCAGTTCCACGGGATTGCCGTCGGCATCCTCCACCCTGGCGATGAAAAAGGGCCTGGTCAGCCGGCCGTTGTTGGCGAATACCGAATACCCCCGGGCGATTTCCAGGGGGGTGGCCGCGGTGGAGCCGAGCGAGATCGAAAGGCTCCGGGGAAGGCTTTCCGGATCAAACCCGAACCGGGTAAGGTGCTCGATGGCGGTGTCCACGCCCATGGCCCGCAGCAACCGGACGGACACCAGGTTGAGCGACAGGCTGAGGGCCTTGCGAAGGCGGGTGGGGCCGAAGAATTTCCTGCTGTAGTTTTCCGGCCGCCAGATGCCCTCGAGATCGTCCTCGACCACGATGGGCGCGCTGCTCACCAGGCTTCCCGGGGTGAAGCCGTTGTCCAGTGCGGCGGAATAGATGAACGGCTTGATATTCGAGCCGGGCTGGCGCTCTGCCTGGATGGCGCGGTTGAACTTGCTCAGGTAATAGTCGAATCCCCCGGTCAGCGCCAGTATGGCCCCGGTTCTCGTGTCCAGCGAAACCAGAGCGCCGGAAACCTCCGGCATCTGGCTGAGCCGCCAGCTGTCCTCCCCGTCCGCGACCACGTAGACGATGTCGCCCGGTTTCACCACCTCGCCCGCAGCATTGGGTTCGGGACCCTGGCTGTTGGCGTTCCGGTAGGCCCTGGCCCACTTCATGGCGTTCAGCGTCACGGAGATGTCCTCCCCGTCGCGGGTGAGGGCGATGAATCCGTTGCCGTGCACCTCGCGCACAAGCGCGGGCACCAGTTCGCGGCTGGGGGGATAGGTGTACAGCGCCTCGTCCATATCCGCCACGGTCATCCCGGATATGTCCAGGTGTCCCGCCGGGCCGCGGTAACCGTGGCGCGTGTCGTAGTCGAGGAGCCCTTTCCTGAGCGCTCGGCTGGCATGCTCCTGGTACCGGCTGTCGATGGTGAGCGTGACGTTGAGCCCGCGGTCATAGGCGAGATTGCCCAGGCGGTCCACCAGAAACTGGCGCGCCATCTCGGCCACGTAGGGCGCCTGGACCTCCACTTCCGTGACGTGGCGGTCGGCGGTGATGGGGGCCTTCTTGGCCGTCTCCAGGCTCAGGCGGTCGATCTTTCCGAGATCGTAGAGCCGCTGCAGCACATGGTCGCGCCTCGCCTCCGCCCGGGCGGGATTGGAAATCGGGTTGTCCCTGGAAGGGGCTTTCGGCAGGCCCGCCAGCATCGCGACTTCCGGGACGCTGAGATTGTCGAGGTCCACCCCGTAGTAGATCTGGGCCGCGGCGGCGAATCCGTAGGCCCGGTGCCCCAGGAAGATCTTGTTCAGGTACAGTTCCAGGATTTCATCCTTGGTGAGCGCCCGCTCCATGTTGAAGGCCAGCAGCACTTCCTTGAGCTTGCGCACATAGGTTTTCTCCGGGTTGAGAAAAAAGTTCCGCACGACCTGCATCGTGATGGTGCTGGCGCCCTGCCCGCGGGACTGGCTGCGGATGTTGCTGATGAGCGCGCGGACAATGCCCAGGAAATCCACCCCGGTGTGATGGTAGAAGGTGTTGTCCTCCGTCACGAGAATGGCGTCGATCAGGAGCGGAGGGGCCTGGTCCAGGGTGACCGGAATGCGTCTTTCATTGCCGTACTCCGCCACCAGCTTGCCGTCGGCACTGTAGATCCTGAGCGGAATGCTGAGCGGAACCTCCCGAATCTCCTCCACGGTGGGCAGCCCCGGGAGCAGGGAAACGGCGTACAGCGCCAGGCCCAGCGCCATGGCACTGCCGAATGCAAAACCGAACGAAACCAGTTTCAGGCAGGATTTCAGCAGCAGTATCATGGACCGGCGGGGGCTACCTTCGCATTCAGGATTGGCTTGTACGTCGGGTGGACCGGTATATTATATCGCCTCAATCCCGTGCCGGCGTTCAGTTACACGGCAAATCGAGTTTGAATGTCGCAAACGGCAGACGTAGTGAATCAACCCCGCAGATTCTTCCAGGTACCCGGTACACTGATGGGAGGAATGCCAGGGGATCGCAAACAGCCGCCCCACGAACCATTCGCCGACCATGGCTGATGCATTCTCTTGACGTCATTTCCATCGGCCGATCGTCCGTCGACCTCTATGGCGGCCAGACAGGTGGCCGTCTCGAAGACATGCGGACCTTCTGGAAATACATCGGCGGTTCGCCCACCAACACGGCTGCCGGGGCAGCCCGGCTCGGCCTCAGGTCTGCCGTAATTACCCGCGTCGGGAACGAGCACATGGGCCGCTTCATACGCGAACAGCTGCAGGCCGAAGGGGTCGATGTGCGGGGTGTCGTCACCGACCCCGAGCGCCTGACGGCGCTGGTACTGCTCGGTATCCGGGACCAGGAACGGTTCCCGTTGATTTTCTACCGGCAGGACTGTGCGGACATGGCGCTGTCGCCGGAGGATATCGACCCCGATTTCATCGCCGAGGCCCGGTGCATCCTTGCTTCGGGCACGCACCTGTCCCACCCAAGAACCGAGGCCGCGACCCTGTACGCCGTTGATCTGGGGAAGGCGTCCGGTGCCGGCACCGTCCTTGATCTCGACTACCGACCGAACCTTTGGGGCCTGTCGGGGCATGGCGACGGAGATGTCCGCTACATCGAATCGAAGGCCGTCTCGAAAAAACTCCAGGGGGTGTTGCGGCGTTTCGATGTGATCGTCGGCACCGAGGAGGAATTCCACATAGCCGGCGGCTCCACTGACACCAGGAAGGCCCTGGCCAGGGTCCGCGAGGTGACCGGAGCGACCCTGGTCTGCAAACGGGGGGCGGCTGGCGCAACGGCATTCGACGGGCCGATCCCGGAAAATCTCGACGATGGAATCAACCAGGAGGCCTTCCGGGTCGAGGTCTTCAACACGCTGGGGGCCGGGGATGGGTTCATGGCGGGGTTGCTGAAGGGTTGGCTGTCGGGAGAAGATTGGCCTGAATCCCTGCGCATCGCCAACGCCTGTGGGGCGCTTGCAGTGTCCCGCCACGGCTGCACACCGTCCTATCCGAGCGAAATCGAGTTGCGACACTTTCTGGAAAACGGCCCGGCGACGCCCGCGTTGCGACACGACCGGCGCCTGGAGCAGATCCACTGGGCGACGAACAGGACGGCCGCCTGGTCCGGCATGCGTGCATTCGCATTCGACCATCGAACCCAGCTTGAGCGAATTTCCGGCCAGTGCGGGGCCGAGCCGGACCGCATCGGCGTGTTCAAGGGTTTGTGTCTGGACGCGGTGTTACGCGTCGCCGACGGACGTGACGGATATGGCGTCCTGTGCGACGGGCGGTACGGGCGCGATGCACTGTTCAGGGCGACCGGAAGCGGCCTGTGGATCGGCCGGCCCGTGGAAAAGCCGGGAACACGTCCTCTGGAGCTCGAGATTGGAAATGACTTCGGCTCGGCGCTGGCGGAGTGGCCAACGGAGCATGCGGTCAAGGTGCTGTGCCTTTACCATCCGGATGATCCGGAGGACATTCGCCGCAGCCAGGAATCGACCGTCCGGCGGCTGGCGGAAGCCGCCCGCGCCAACGGGCTGGATTTCCTGCTGGAGGTGATCCCGTCGAAATCCGGGCCGGTCGACGACCAGACGACGGCCCGGGTTGTCCGCCGGTTCTATGCCATCGGCGTCTTTCCGGACTGGTGGAAGCTGGAGCCGATGGCGACCGACAATGCCTGGCGGCTGACCTGCAGCGCCATCACCGAAAACGATCCGCATTGTCGCGGCATTCTGGTCCTTGGACTGGATGCGCCCCTTGCCGAACTTAAGGCGAGCTTCGCCGCCGCCGCCCGGTTCGAACTGGTCAGGGGTTTTGCCGTGGGACGCACCATTTTCGGGGATGCTGCACGGGGCTGGATGTCGGATGAGCTGGATGACGAGCAGGCCGTGACGCTCATGGCCGACAATTACGCGAGACTGTGCGGGATCTGGGATGAGGCACGTACGGGAAAGGGGGGAGAAATGCCATGAGTACCATACGGTTGACCGCGGCCCAGGCCCTCGTCCGCTATCTCGGCGCGCAACTGAACGAGGACGGCGAGAACCTGATCGCCGGGGTCTGGGCAATTTTCGGGCATGGCAACGTGGCGGGGCTGGGCGAGGCGCTCGAGCAGACCGGCGACGCCCTCCCGACCTGGCGCGGCCACAACGAGCAGGGCATGGCCCATGCAGCCATTGCCTACGCCAAGGCATGCAACCGCAAGCGCCTGATGGCCGTGACCTCATCCATCGGGCCCGGCGCGACCAACATGGTGACGGCGGCGGCACTGGCGCATGCGAACCGGCTGCCGGTGCTGTTGCTGCCGGGCGATGTGTTCGCCAACCGGCTGCCGGACCCGGTCCTGCAGCAGATCGAGTATTTCCAGGACGGAACCATCAGTGCCAACGACTGTTTCCGCCCGGTCAGCCGCTATTTCGACCGCATCGCGCGGCCCGAGCAGATTCTCTCGGCCCTGCCCCGGGCGATGTCGATCTTCGTGGATCCTGCCGACTGCGGCCCCGTCACGCTCGCACTATGCCAGGACGTGCAAACCGAGGCCTATGACTATCCGGAAGCGTTTTTCCGCCCGCGAACCTGGTCCATGCGCCGGCAACGTCCCGATCCCCGGGAACTTGCGCGCGCCGCGGCTGCCCTCAGGACGGCCAGGGCCCCGCTGATCGTGGCGGGCGGAGGTGTCCATTATTCGGGGGCATGCGGGACGCTGACGGCGTTTGCCGAGCGTCACCGCATCCCGGTTGCCGAAACCCAGGCCGGGAAATCGGCGCTTCCATGGTCTCACCCCTGCAACCTGGGCGGTATCGGTGTTTGCGGCTCGGAAGCCGCCAATGCAATTGCCCGGAATGCGGACCTGATACTGGCGGTGGGAACCCGCCTGCAGGATTTCACCACCGGATCCTGGAGCCTCTTCGGCAATTCTGAAGTAAAGCTGGTAACAATCAATGCGGCCCCTTACGACGCGGTCAAGGGAAACGCCATCGCCGTCGTCGGCGATGCGCGCGCCATACTGGAGGATCTCGGTGCAGCGCTCGGTGAACACGCCTTCGTGCTCCCGGATGGCGTGCTGAAGTCTGACTGGGACAGCACCGTGGAAGCTGCCACCCGCCCTCCGGAAAATGATGCGGTGCCTTCGGACGCCCAGGTAATCGGCGCCGTGCAGCGCACCGTCGGGCGGAACGGAATCGTGGTCTGCGCGGCCGGCGGCCTTCCCGGAGAGTTGCACAAGCTGTGGCGCTCCGCCCGGCAAGGCGATTACCACCTCGAATACGGCTACTCCTGCATGGGCTACGAGATTGCCGGCGGCCTCGGGGTCAAGATGGCGCACCCGGATGCCGAAGTCATCGTGGTCGTGGGTGACGGCTCCTACATGATGATGAACTCCGAACTGGCAACCAGCGTCATGCTCGGCCTGAAGATCATCGTCGTCGTGCTCGACAATCGCGGCTTCGGGTGCATCGACCGGCTGCAGCGTGCGGCGGGAGGAAGCAGTTTCAACAATCTGCTCGATACGGCCAGGCACCAGACCCCGTCGGCCATCCGCTTCGCCGCCCATGCCGCCTCGATGGGGGCCCTTGCAACCCACGTGGAGAATATCGCCGAATTCGAGTCCGCCATGGCCCGGGCCAGGTCGGCGGACCGGTCCTCGGTCATCGTGATCGACACCGACCCGGCAATCAGCACCGAGGCCGGGGGGCATTGGTGGGATGTCGCCATTCCCGAGGTTTCGGACCGGGCCGAAGTCGTCTCGGCCCGGAGAAATTACGAGTCCGCCAGGAAGAACCGCCGATGATCCGCTATGGAACCAGTCCCATCGCGTGGTCCAGCGACGACGACCACAGCCTCGGCGGCGATATACCGCTGGAGCGGTGTCTGGAAGATGCCCGCCGCATCGGCTTCGACGGCATCGAGAAAGGCTACAAGTTTCCCGCCGGCATAGACGATCTGCGGGCCGCCCTTGCCCCGCACGGACTGGCCTACATTTCCGGCTGGCATTCCCTGCGGCTTCTCGAACGGTCCGTCGAGGAAGAAATGAATGCCATGAAACCACATCTTGAGGTGCTGCAGGCATTCGGCAGTCCGGTGTGCATTGTCAGTGAAACCACCGGGGCCGTGCACACCGAAATCGATGCACCGCTGTCTTCACGGCCTGTTCTTGCGTCTTCCGAGTGGCCGGAATTCTGCGCCCGTGTCGATGAGGTCGCCAGGTACTGCTCGATTCACGGCGTCCGTCTCGCCTATCATCACCACATGGGTACCGTCGTGGAAACCGAAGAGGATATCGCGTCCTTCATGATGCATGCCGGCCCGCACACCCATCTGCTTCTGGACACGGGCCATGCGGCATTTGCCGGGGCCGTTCCGGCCGCGCTGGCCGAGCGGCATATGGACCGGATTGTCCATATTCACGCCAAGAACGTCCGCCCGGGGATACTGCGTCAGGCCCGCGCTCGCGACCTTTCGTTTCTGCAGGCGGTACGATCCGGCGTGTTCACCGTTCCGGGAGACGAAGACGGTTCCGTGGAATTCGATGCGGTACTCAGTTCGGCCGCCAGACAAGGCTATTCGGGCTGGCTCGTATCGGAAGCGGAACAGGATCCCGCCGAAAGGGATCCGTTCCACTATCAGTCTTTGGCCTTGAAGACACTTCGCGCCACCGCGCGTGAGGTCGGTCTGGATCGGGGAGGTGCCCAGTGAGCAGTCTTCTGCGAAAACCCAGCGGCGCAACAGGCAAGATCATCGATGTCACCCCAGAGAACGCCGGGTGGCGGTATGTCGGGTTCGCCGTCCATGCACTCCGGGCAGGCGGGACGGCGGGAGAGGCGACGGGCGACCGTGAAGTCATCCTCGTCATGATCGAGGGCAGGGCGGAGCTGTCCACCCCGGAGGTGGATTTCGGCGTCAGGGGGGAACGCATGAGCGTCTTCGAGCGCACCCAGCCCCATGCCGTCTATGTGCCGAACGGAACATCCTGGTCCGCCCGCGCCGTCACCGACTGTACCATTGCCGTCTGTTCGGCCCCCGGTTTCGGCAGGCATGCGGCGGCGGCCATCGACCCGTCCGGCATCCCGCTCATCAAGCGCGGCAAGGGCACGAATACCCGCTATATCCACCCCATCGCGATGGACGACGCCGACATCGCCGACCACCTGCTGGTCACCGAGGTGTTCACTCCCCAGGGGCACTGGTCGAGCTATCCACCCCATCGGCATGACGCTGATGAGGGCGAGGGCATGACCTATCTGGAAGAGACCTACTATCACCGCATCGATCCGCCCCAGGGCTTCGGGTTCCAGAGAGTCTTCACGGAAGATGGCGAACTGGACGAGACAATGACGGTCAGCGACGGCGACACCGTTCTGGTGCCGCGCGGGCACCATCCCTGCGGTGTCCCCTACGGCTACGAGATGTATTACCTCAACGTGATGGCGGGACCCGAACGCAAGTGGCGGTTCAGGAACCATCCCAGCCATGACTGGATCTTCCAGCGCGACGCGAAGTCATGAGCGCACCAGTCCGTCTCGGTCTTGTCGGGGCTGGCCGGATCGGACGGATTCACGCCGGCTCAGTCACGCAAATTCCGGATGCGGAGCTTGTCGCCGTCGCCGATTCTGATGAGGCGGCTGCCGCGTCGGTTGCCAGGGAATCGGGCGCCCGGGCGGTTTCCGTGGATGAATTGCTGGCCGACACCACCGTGCAGGGAGTCCTGATCGCCACGCCGACCGAATTCCATGCCGCACAGATCGGTCAGGCCGCCAATGCGGGCAAGGTCATTTTTTGCGAAAAACCCATCGCACTGGACATGCAGGTGGCACGGCGGTGCGTCTCCGAGGCGGCCCGCTGCAAGGTACCGTTGATGATCGGCTTCAACCGCCGGTTCGATCCGTCATTCAGGCGGCTGCACGAGGCAATCGACGGTGGTCGGATCGGAGACGTCGAGCTCGTCCAGATCACGTCCAGGGATCCGGCACCGCCGCCGCTCTCCTACATCGAACGGTCCGGCGGACTTTTCCGGGACATGGCGATCCATGATTTCGACATGCTGCGGTTCCTGATCGGCGAGGAGATCGTGGAGGTTGCCGCCATGGGCACGGCAGCCATCGACCCTGACATCGGCAACGTCGGCGATGTCGATACCGCGACAGTCATGTTGCGGTCGTCCGGCGGCCGGCTCGCCCTGGTGTCGAACTCACGCCGTGCATGTTACGGCTACGATCAGCGGATCGAGGTCCACGGCTCCGGCGGCATGGTGTCGGCCGGAAATCCCGTGGCGACGACGGTTGAACTGGCCGGCCGGGAAGGCTTCTTGACCGATCCGCTCGGCAACTTCTTCATGGAACGCTATGCGGACGCCTACCGGCAAGAAATCGAGACGTTCTGCGCGGTCGTCAGGGGGGAGCAGGTCGGCTATCCGGATGGTTCGGACGGCCTGGCCGCCCTCGCGGTTGCGGATGCGGCGACAGAGTCCCTCGCCACCGGCCGGATGGTCGCCGTCAGCGACGTCAGTGGGCCGTCCTGACCGTGCCACGGTCGTCAGGGTGGTCTGATCGGTCAGCAAGCCCGCGCAATCCCTGCAAATCTGCCAAACCAGCCTGCAGGTGTCGACAGAAATCGGTTCCGGCCGGATAACCTTGCGCATTTGTTCAATGACCATCATCATTCATCCGGGTGTAAGTCGGTACAATAGGCCATCATCGGCCACCGGACGACGCCGCTCCTTACCGCAGCGACGGCACTGACAAGTTTTGAGTAATCACATTTTCCTGATTGGCCTCATGGGGTCGGGCAAGACCACGGTGGGCAGGAAGCTGGCCGGTCTGCTCGGCCGGGAATTCATCGATATCGACGGGGAACTGATCCGGCGCACCGGCGTCACCATATCCCATATTTTCGAAGTGGAGGGCGAAGAAGGCTTCCGTGACCGCGAGTCCCGTCTCTTGGGGGAGATCTGCCAGTCCGGCGAGGCGGTAGTATCCACAGGAGGGGGCGTCGTGATCCGTCCGGAGAACCGGGCGCTGATGCGTGAATCAGGGCAGGTCGTCTACCTTGACATTCCCCTGGATGCGCTCTGGCTGCGGTTGCGTAACTGTCGCAACCGGCCGCTGCTCCAGGTGGAGGACCCGAAGGCAAGGATGGAGGAAATCAAGCTCGAACGCGATCCCCTCTACCGGGAAGCCGCCGACTTCCGGGTGTCCGTTTCCTCGGATTCCGCAAACAGGACGGCGCGGCGAATCCAGGCATGCCTGGCGGACAGGCCGGCGGCGGCGTCATGACCACGGTGCCGGTCGGCCTTGGGCCGCGCAGCTACGATATCCGCATCGGCCCCGGGTTGATCGAGCGGCCGGAGGAGTTCGATGCCTGGATCGGGGGCCGCCAGGTGTTCATCATCACCAACGACGTGGTTGCCCCGTTGTACCTGGACCGGTTGCGGCAGACCCTGTCCGGCCGGGAAGTGCACCAGCTGGTGCTGCCGGACGGCGAAACCGCCAAGTCGCTGTCGACGTTCTCGGATATTCTCGACGCCATGCTGGCGGTCCCGTGCGACCGGGCCGTCACGGTGGTTGCCTTGGGGGGCGGGGTGGTCGGGGATCTGGCGGGCTTCGCCGCGGCATCCTACCAGCGGGGCGTACCCTTCATCCAGGTGCCGACCACCCTGCTGGCGCAGGTCGATTCCTCGGTCGGCGGAAAGACGGGCGTGAACCATCCGTCGGGCAAGAACCTGATCGGCGCATTCCACCAGCCGCGCCGGGTGGTGATCGACACGTCGACATTGGCTACCCTGCCGTCCCGGGAACTGTCCGCCGGCGTTGCGGAGGTGATCAAGTACGCCCTGATCGGCGATGCCGGGTTCTTTTCCTGGCTCGAGGACCGCATGGACTCGGTGCTGGCATTGGATCCCGGGGCGGTGTCCCACGTGGTGTCCGTTTCCTGTGCGAACAAGGCGGCCGTGGTGGAGCGGGATGAACGGGAATCGGGCCAACGCGCCCTGCTCAACCTCGGGCACACCTTCGGTCATGCCATCGAGGCGGCGACGGGATACGACTCATGGCTGCACGGGGAGGCGGTGGGCATGGGAATGATCATGGCCGCCCACCTGTCGATGTCCCTTGGTAGGATCGACGAACAGGCGTTTGTCCGCACCCGGGACCTGATTCGGCGCGCGGGACTTCCGAGCGAACCGTTTCCCGGGATTGATCCGGATCGGCTCCGGGCATTGATGCAGGGGGACAAGAAAGTGCTGCATGGCCGTCTCAGGCTGGTCCTTATGAATGACATCGGCCAGGCGGAGATCGTGGAGGGTGTGGATGAGCGGCTGCTGATGAAATCCATTTGCAGCTTCTGTGCCGACGGATAGGGTTTCCGGGCGAACCCGCACAATCGGCAGGCGTCCATCAGATACGGACCCGGGGCGATTCGGGCCGATGGCATACATCTCAGTCTCCTAATCTCCTGATAAAGACGTGATGCCCAGTATTTACTGCTCACGGGTTGTCATGGGTGGGCATGATTCGATCACGGGGAATCCGGCAGAAATTTCTTAATCCGGAAATTGGGGGAATATAGGCACCGGGGATGTCGTGACGTTCAGTGGCAACCCACCCTCTCCAGGTCCATGACTTCAATTCCCCCCATATACGCGGTGCCTTGGCAGTGGGATGATTCCCCACAGATTCCCGCAGACTCACTGGTGCAATATCGGAAATCACCATGCTTTGTTCAATTTTTTGATTTGTTCAATAATATTGAACGTGATACAATAATGAACATGGTGCTTTGGTGCAATGAGTAAGAAAGCGAACGCCATGAATAGACCAGCGACGGAATACGACATACTTGATGCTGCGATCGGAGCGATCCGCCGTGAGGCGGATTTGCACCTGGATGTTGTCGAGCGTCATGCTGAAAAGGGTGATAGATACATAGATGCAATCATCCAGATGCCCAACGGCGACGTGAGATTGGCAGCGGAAATCAGGAAATGGGCATCACAGGCCAATCTCGGAGCTGTCATCAACCGGATCAGCAATCTTGCTGAGCCAGGCCAAGGTCTGCTCATAGCAGACTATATAAATCCCAATATGGGTGTGCGATTGAAAGAGGCTGGAATTCAGTTTCTTGATACCGCTGGTAATGCCTACATTAATCAGGGACCGATTTACATCCATATCAGGGGCAACAAACCTCAACAAACTGTTGTTGCAAAAGAAAGGGTTAAAACCGGTAGAGCCTTTCAGCCAACCGGAATGAAAGTTATCTTCGCCTTTCTCAGGGACGGGGAACTGATCAATGCGCCATATCGGGAAATAGCCCATCAAGCAGGGGTGGCGTTGGGGACAGTAGGTTGGGTCATCCGTGACCTGATAGCGCAGGACATACTGCTGGAGGGGGTATATAAAAACCAGCGCAAACTGAACGACTTTGATCTTCTGGTAGACAAATGGGCAGAAGCTTACCCCTATAGGCTCAAGGAAAAATACAGAATAGGAATTTTCACAACTGATCATCCTGATTGGTGGAAAGTCACCGATGCTGAGAATTTTGGTGCATTGTGGGGTGGGGAGATCGCGGCGGCGAAATACATGAACTACCTCAATCCCAAACATGGGGTGGTCTATATCCATAAAGCCAACATGGCAGATTTCCTTCAGACTGCACGATTAAGAAAAGCAGAACCCCATGAACGACAGAATATACAAATTGATTTAATAGAGCCGTTCTGGAAAGAATCGAAGAACATGGGAAATACCGAACAGGCAGGGTTGGCACATCCAATCATTACCTATGCCGACCTGCTAGAGACCGGCGATGCCCGTAATTTGGATACAGCGAACAGACTCCGTGAAAAATATCTGCGTTAACGTAACCGGTAAACTTCCTGCTGGGTTGGTAGAACTGTATGCTGACATCAATAAACAAGCCAAGGAACTAACGATCGACTTTCTTGTTGTGGGCGCAATGGCCAGAGACTTGGTATTGGTTCATGGCTTTGGTTCCAATATAGAACGTGGCACAAGAGACGTAGATTTCGGCATTAATGTGGCGAGCTGGGATGAATTCAATGCGTTGAAAGACAGCTTGCTGCAAGCAGGCTACCAACAGGACATACGCAAAGTTCAAAGGTTGTCCCATGAAAGCAAAGATGGGTTGCCATGGGAAATTGACATTGTCCCCTTTGGCAAAATTGCAGATGAAAACAACAGTATTTTTTGGCCACCCGAACAGGACTTTGAAATGAAGGTGCACGGCTTTTCGGAAGCGTTTGAACATGCACTGGATGTACAAATCAGTGAGGTGCCAAACATTGTTATTCCCGTGGCTTCCCCTCCAGGAATTTGCTTGCTTAAACTGGTTTCATGGCTGGACAGGGAGTCTCAATTGAAGGCAAAAGACGCAATAGATATTGGCTATCTGATTCAGAGCTACAGCAAAATTCCAGAAATTTCTGATGCCTTATATGAGGAAGGCTATATGGAGGCTCAGGAATGGGACGTATACAAGGCCAGTGCCATGAAGCTGGGCAAAGATGTCGCCGTGATTGCATCCTTGGAGACGATGGAATTCCTAAACGAAGAATTGTTTAACCATCCTGCTAAAACAGAGCAATTTGTAAGGGATATGCATGGGAATGGTGGAACGGGTCTAGAAGAATGTGCCGGATGGTTTGCAACCTTTGCTGAGGCATTTTCGGGTCGAGCATGGATGGACCAGGTCGCCCGTTAAGAAGGGGGGCTCGAACCTCCAACCGGATCATCGCCTAGAAAGCCAGTCCGGTCGAAAGTTGGTATTGGCAAAGCGTATGCAAAGCCAATTTACGCATGCAATCACTGAAGCTACAGACTTTTCTGGCGTTTCTGGATATTCCTTGTCAGGGTATCAGAGATATAGCAATCGTCATTTATCTATTTTATTATTAATAACTTGCCTTCGTGCGGTCACTGCCCGCTCGAGCACGGTGGGCGCCGGCCTTGGCCAGGAGTTGGCTGATTGTCATCAATTACCCCGGCGCTATGAATCAATCTACGAGGTTTAGCATGACAGCAGGGTCACTTCCGCCCCGTCAGGGTCTCTATGACCCCAGATTCGAGCACGACGCTTGCGGTGTTGGGTTTATCGCCAATATCAAGGGCGTGCGCAGCCACGGCATCGTCCGGGACGGGCTGAAGATTCTGGAGAACCTGACCCACAGGGGCGCGGTGGGCGCGGACCCCAACGCCGGTGACGGCGCGGGCGTCCTGCTGCAGATGCCGGACGGATTCTTCCGCGCCGTCGCCGGTCTGGACCTCCCTGCCGAGGGCAGCTATGCGGTCGGCATGGTGTTTCTGCCCAGGGACGGGAGCGACCGGAAAGCCTGCGAGCGGATCGTGGAGTCCTTCATTGCCGATGAGGGGCAGACGTTGCTGGGCTGGCGGGACGTCCCCGTGAACAACAGCAATCTTGGCGAAAGTGTCCGGCCCACGGAGCCGGTCATCCGGCAGGTCTTTGTGGGCCGGGGCGCGGAACTGGCAGACCAGGACGCCTTCGAGCGCAAGCTCTTCGTCATCCGCAAGCAGGTCGAAAAGAGGATCCGCGAATCCCGCCTGCCCGGCAGGAAAAGTTTTTACATTGCCACGCTGTCCACGCGCATCGTCACCTACAAGGGCATGCTGCTGGCGGGGCAGGTGGGCGAGTTCTACCCGGATCTGCTCGATCCGAGGATGGAGTCGGCCCTGGTCCTGATGCACCAGCGGTTTTCCACCAATACCTTCCCCACCTGGGAACTGGCGCATCCGTTCCGCATGATCGCGCACAACGGCGAGATCAACACGCTCCGGGGGAACATCAACTGGATGGCGGCGCGCAAGAGCACCATGTCCTCCACCGTCCTCGGCGAGGACCTTGAAAAGGTGTGGCCGCTGATCCCGGAGGGGCAGTCGGATTCCGCCGCGTTCGACAATGCACTGGAGTTGCTGGTGGCGGGCGGATACAGCCTGTCCCATGCCATGATGCTGCTGATCCCCGAGGCCTGGAGCGGACACGAGAGCATGGACCCCGCCAGGCGGGCATTCTATGAATACCACGCCTCCCTGATGGAGCCCTGGGACGGCCCGGCCGCCGTGGTGTTCACCGACGGCCGCCAGATCGGCGCCACCCTGGACCGCAACGGGTTGCGTCCGGCCCGTTACCTGGTGACCGCGGATGACACCGTCGTGATGGCATCCGAAATGGGGGTGCTGGATATTCCCGAGGACCGCATCATCCGCAAATGGCGGCTCCAGCCGGGCAAGATGCTGCTGATCGATCTCGATGAGGGGCGAATCATCGATGATGCCGAACTCAAGCAGTCCCTGGCCTGTTCGCACAACTACCAGGAATGGCTTGACCGCACGGAGATCCGGCTGTCCAACCTGCGCCCCGCAGTCGGCGCCATGGCGCCGGACCCCGAGACCCTCGTTCTGGCACAGCGCGCGTTCGGTTACACACTGGAGGACCTGAAGTTCCTGCTTGCGCCCATGGTCGTCACCTCCCAGGAGGCGGTGGGATCCATGGGCATGGATGCCCCGCCCTCGGTTCTTTCGTCCCGCAGCAAGCACCTGTCCACCTATTTCAAGCAGGACTTCGCCCAGGTCACCAACCCGCCCATCGATCCCATCCGCGAGGAGCTGGTGATGTCGCTGATGTCCCTGATCGGGCCGAAGCCCAATCTGCTTGGACTCGAGGACGGGGGAAAGGACATGCGGCTGCTGGTGGAGCAGCCCGTGCTGACCAACAACGAACTGGAGCGGATCCGGCAGATCGAGGACTATACCAACGGCGCCTTCCGCACCAAGACGCTGAGCATGTGCTATCCCGCCGACCAGGGACCGAAGGGGATGCGCGGCGCGATCCTGGCCCTGTGCGAGAAGGCGGAGCTCCGGGTCAAGCGGGGCTACAACATCCTGATCCTGTCCGATCGCGACATGGACGCGGACAACATGGCGATTCCCGCGCTGCTGGCCACTTCCGCGGTTCACCATCACCTGATCAACTGCGGCCTGCGGACGGAGTCCGGCCTGGTGGTGGAAACCGGGGCCTGTCTCGAGGTGCACCATTTCGCCACCCTGGCGGGCTATGGCGCGGAAGCCATCAACCCCTATCTGGCATTCCACAGCATCACCAGGCTGCTGCCTTCGATGGACCCGGACCTCGGTCTCGACGAAGCGCAGGAACAATATATCAAGGCGGTGGGCAAGGGCCTGAAGAAGGTCATGTCCAAGATGGGGATCTCGACATACCAGTCCTATTGCGGGGCCCAGATCTTCGATGCCGTCGGGCTGTCGTCCCGTTTCATCGAACAGTATTTTTTCGGTACGCACACCGCCGTGGAAGGCATCGGCCTGGAACAGGTCTCCCGGGAGGCCTTCCGCCAGCACCAGCAGGCCTACGCCGACGAGAATGTGCCGGTGCAGCTGGACGTGGGCGGGGACTACGCCTGGCGCATCGGCGGCGAGTCCCATGTCTGGAACCCGGACACCATCTCGAGGCTGCAGCATGCCACCCGGAGCAACAGTCCGGACACCTTTGAGGAATTCAGCCGCATGGTGAACGACCAGGACAGGCGCCTGTTCAACCTGCGCGGCCTGTTCGAGTTCCGCTGGGCGGACGAGCCGGTGCCGCTCGAGGAGGTGGAGCCCGCCGCGGAGATCGTCAAGCGTTTCTCCACCGGCGCCATGTCCTTCGGCTCCATTTCCCACGAGGCGCATTCCACGCTGGCGGTGGCCATGAACCGGATCGGCGGACGGTCCAACACCGGCGAGGGCGGCGAGGAGCCGGAACGCTTCATGCCGCTGCCGGACGGCTCGCAGAATCCCCAGCGGTCCGCCATCAAGCAGGTTGCATCCGGCCGTTTCGGGGTGAGCACGGAGTATCTCGTCAACGCCGACGACCTCCAGATCAAGATGGCCCAGGGGGCCAAGCCCGGGGAGGGCGGCCAGCTTCCGGGGCACAAGGTCAATGCCCAGATCGCCTCCGTGCGGCATTCCACGCCCGGGGTGGGCCTGATCTCGCCGCCGCCGCATCACGACATCTATTCCATCGAGGACCTGGCCCAGCTCATCCATGACCTGAAGAACGTGAATCCCCGCGCCCGGATTTCGGTGAAACTGGTTTCCGAAGGGGGGGTGGGCACGGTGGCGGCCGGCGTGTCGAAGGCGCACGCGGACCATGTGACCATTTCGGGGTACGAGGGCGGCACGGGCGCAAGCCCGCTCACCTCCATCAAGCATGCCGGCGTTCCCTGGGAAATCGGGCTCGCCGAGACTCACCAGACCCTGGTGCTGAACCGCCTCAGGGGGCGGATCTCGGTTCAGGTCGACGGGGGACTGCGCACCGGCAGGGACGTGGCCGTCGGCGCCATGCTGGGGGCCGATGAATTCGGTTTTGCCACCGCCCCACTGATCGTCCAGGGCTGCATCATGATGCGCAAGTGCCATCTGAACACCTGCCCGGTGGGTGTTGCCACCCAGGATCCGGAACTGCGCCGGAAATTCACCGGCAAGCCGGAACACGTGGTGAACTACTTCTTCTTCGTCGCCGAGGAGCTGCGCCGGATCATGGCGAAGCTCGGCTTTCGCACCGTCGACGAGATGATCGGCCAGTCGGACCGCCTGAACATGCGCGGCGCCATCGAGCACTGGAAGGCACGCGGCCTGGACTACGGCCGGATCCTCGCCAAACCCGAGGCCGACGCGAAGACCGCGGTGTACCAATGCGAAGACCAGGACCATGGCCTGGAAAACGCCCTGGACCATGTCCTGATCAAACGGTCGGCCCCCGCCCTCGAGCGGGGCGAGCCCGTGCAGATCAATGTGGCCGTGCGCAACATCAACCGGACCATCGGCGCCATGCTGTCCGGGCAGGTGGCGGAGCGGTACGGTCACGGGGGACTGCCCGAGGACACCATCGCCATCAATGCCACGGGCACCGCGGGCCAGTCCTTCGGCGCATGGCTTGCCAGGGGCGTTTCCATTTTCCTGGAAGGGGAGGCCAATGACTACGTGGGCAAGGGACTGTCCGGCGGCCGTCTCGCCGTCCGGCCGCCCGCCGACGCCGCCATCGGGGCGGCCGAGGACAACATCATCGTGGGCAATACGGTGATGTACGGGGCGATCTGCGGGGAGGCGTATTTTTCCGGGGTCGCGGGCGAGCGGTTCTGCGTGCGCAACTCCGGCGCCACGGCGGTGGTGGAAGGCGTGGGGGACCATGGATGCGAATACATGACCGGCGGCGTGGTGGTCTGCCTGGGCGGCACGGGACGCAATTTCGCGGCCGGAATGTCCGGCGGCATTGCCTATGTCCTGGACCGGAACGGCGATTTCAGGACCCGGTGCAACCTGGAGCAGGTGGACCTGAGGGCCGTGGAACCCGACACCGGGAACGTCGACGTGAACGACATGCTGCAGGCGGATGAAACCCGCCTCAGGATGCTGATCGAAAACCATGGCCGCTACACCAACAGCAAGATGGCCCGGGAGATCCTCGACAACTGGCAGGACACGCTCGGAAAATTCGTCAAGGTCATGCCCCACGAATACGAGCGCGCGCTGGTGTCTCTGCGCGAAGAGGCCATGCCCGCGCTGGAGGTGAGCCATGGGTAAGCCCACGGGGTTCATGGAAATCCCGCGCAAGGAACGCCGCTACAAGCCGGTGCATCAGCGGGTCAGGAACTACCGCGAGTTCGTCATCGACCTGAGCAACACGGAGCTGCGCGAACAGGGCGCCCGTTGCATGGACTGCGGCATTCCCTACTGCCACCAGGGATGCCCGGTGAACAACCTGATTCCCGACTGGAACGACCTTGTCTACCGGGACGACTGGAAGGCAGCCAACGAACGGCTGCATGCTACCAACAACTTTCCCGAATTCACCGGCCGGATCTGCCCGGCGCCCTGCGAGGAATCCTGCACGCTGAACATCGAGGACGTGCCGGTCACCATCAAGACCATCGAGTACAGCATCGTGGAGCGCGCCTTCCAGGAAGGCTGGATCCAGCCCCGGATCCCGCGCCACCGCAGCGGCAAGCGGGTCGCGGTTGTGGGGTCCGGTCCCGCGGGGCTCGCCAGCGCACAGCAGCTTGCGCGGTCCGGGCATGGCGTGTCGATCTATGAGAAGCAGGACCGCAGCGGGGGCCTACTGCGATACGGAATCCCGGATTTCAAGCTGGAGAAATCCGTCATCGACCGCCGCATGGCGCAGATGAAGGCAGAGGGCGTGCGTTTTCACAGCAACACCCATATCGGCAAGGACCTGCCGGTCAGTTACCTGGTGGACAACTTCGACGCCGTGGTGCTGGCGGGCGGCTGCGAAGTGCCCCGGGACCTGCCGGTTCCGGGCCGGGACCTGGACGGCATCCACTTCGCCATGGATTTCCTGCGCAGCAATTCTCGCCGCGTCCAGGGCGGCGCGGACCCGGACGAGCCGTTCATCTCCGCCGCCGACAGAAACGTGGTGGTCATCGGCGGCGGTGACACCGGGTCGGACTGCATCGGCACCTCCAACCGGCACGGCGCCGCCAGCATCACCCAGATCGAGATACTCTCGAAGCCCCCGGAAAGGGAAGACAAGGCCCTGACCTGGCCGAACTGGCCGCACAAGCTGCGCACTTCGTCATCCCACCAGGAGGGCTGCGACCGGCTCTGGGACGTGGTGACCAAGTCGTTCATCGACGACGGCAACGGGCAGGTGGCCGCGGTGCGCTGCATCAAGGTGGTGTGGAAGATGGTTGACGGCCGCTGGAAGATGGAGGAGATCCCGGGATCGGAATTCGAACTGAAGGCGGAACTGGTCGCCCTTGCTATGGGTTTCATCCATCCCGTCTTCGAGGGCATGCTGGAGGATTTCGGTCTGTCGCTGGATGGCCGGGGGAATGTCTCCGCCGTCGAGGACGGGGCCAAGGCCTACCAGACCAGCGTGGAAGGCGTGTTCGTAGCGGGCGACATGCGCCGCGGCCAGTCGCTCGTGGTCTGGGCCATCCGTGAAGGACGCCAGTGCGCGGAGGCGGTCAACCGCTTCCTGCGGGCGGAAGGCGGAAACTAGGACCTGACAGCCAAAGGCTGCGCGGTCCGCCAGGGCATGTCAGCAAGCATGAATGACCGGCTGCTGCGTGCATTGCGGCGGCAGAAGGTGGATCGTACCCCGGTGTGGATCATGCGCCAGGCCGGCCGCTACCTGCCGGAGTATCGTGCGACCCGGGCCCGTGCGGGCGACTTCCTGACACTCTGCAAGACCCCGGAACTGGCCTGCGAGGTCACGTTGCAGCCCCTGCGCCGATTCCCCCTGGATGCGGCGATCCTGTTTTCGGATATCCTGACAATTCCGGACGCCATGGGTCTCGGGCTGACGCTGGACGAGGGCGTCGGCCCCCGGTTCACCCGTCCGCTCAGGGAGGCCGCGGATATCCGCAGCTTGCGGATCCCGGATATGGAAGAGGACCTTGGCTACGTGCTGGCGGCGGTGCGTCTCATCCGCCGCGAACTGGAAGGAAAAGTACCGCTGATCGGTTTCAGCGGCAGCCCCTGGACCCTGGCGACCTACATGGTCGAAGGCGGAAGCAGCAAGGATTTCTCCCGGGTCAAGGGGCTGGTGTATGACGATCCCGAATCCGCCCACCTGCTACTCGACCGGCTTGCCATTGCCGTGACCGCCTACCTGAAGGCGCAGGTGGACGCCGGGGTTCAGGCATTGATGATCTTCGACACCTGGGGCGGCGCACTGTCGGCGCCGGCCTACCAGGAATTCTCTCTCCGGTACATGGCGGCGATCACCAAGGCCCTCAAGTCGGACCCCGCAACCGCGCAGACGCCCCTGACCCTGTTCACCAAGGGCGGCGGGAACTGGATCGAGGACATCGCAGCCACGGGCTGCGATTGCGTGGGACTGGACTGGACCCTGCCGCTGGACGAGGCGAGGGATCGGGTCGGCGGCCTGGTGTCGCTGCAGGGCAACATGGACCCCGCGGTGCTGTACGCCTCAACGGACCGGGTTGCTGCCGAGGCGCGGCGGCTGGTGAGGGAATACGGCCCGTATCCCGGCCATGTGTTCAACCTTGGCCATGGGATTCATCCCGGCATCGATCCCGGCAAGGTGGCCGCCATGGTGGACGCGGTCCACAGTTCAAGCGGAGAAATGCTGTCGGACCGGTAGATGGTCCGGAACCAGGGTGCCTATCAGGCCGGGACCACATTCTCCGCCGCCAGGTTCCTGTCCTGCGAACTGACCGCCACACCCGCTAAATCGATCTGCCCAATACGGGCCCGGTATTTACAACGTAACCCTTGTCCTGTATCTGCCCGATAGCCTGCTCAGCCGCATCCTTTCCATCTTCTCCATGGGCCACCTTGGGCTCGAAAACAAATACCTGGCCGTCGTGGAACACCACCATGTCCGCCGGGCCCCGGTCGGAGGAATTCTCCACCCGGAGGTCCAGCCCGAATCGTGCGGAAATCCCGGATGCCGATCGGGGGTTGGCGGCGGGTCATTGACCATACCTGGAGGCAGGATTCCGGGAAACGTATCATGGCCCCCGGGTGGTGCGAATCAGCGGGCGGTCCGGGGTTTGTTCCCAGGGCCGGCTATTGACGGCCTGGCGAACCCCTCACGACCGCACCAGCAAGTTTCTGACTAACCTCCCACACGTGTTCGAAATCGAGTGAACGCGTGCATGGCAGACAATGGCAAGGAGTTTGCGGGGTATCGGGCGGTAAAATGATTTGCAGCCGCATTGCCACCAAGGGGTCGCTACGGTCCGGACGCAAGGGGCCGGACGTCTGAGTTGCAGGAGAAGAGAGGTTCCGGCGCGGCGTTGACGTATCAGAATTGGTATCGAATTTGGGGGTTTCTGGAATTTCACAAACCGTCCCCGCATTCGATATAAATACCAATGCGGATACAGCATGCCCCGTGATAGTCCTGAGGGCCGGTGGCGTGGGCCGATCGAACTGATCCGGTTGATCCGTTCAATCCAGAACACTCAGGAACCATGAAAGGAGGAAAGACTGATGAGATATCTACTTCAATTTTCAGTGATCGCTTGTCTCGCGACCGGGGTTGTGGGGGTGCATGCGCATGATGAAGACACCCGGGACGGCGGAGTGCAGATCGACGCGGGCATGGGCGTCTCGGTAATTGCGCATGCTGGCGATGCGCCCATGGTTCTCGCCCAGGCCGTCGTGCCCGAGGCCGAGAAGGAGGCCGCCCAGAAGATGATGGCCGAGGGTCCGGACAAGACCTCGGGGATCGCGGGCGTCAACAATCTCGGCGTGGCGGCGCTGGACGGCGAGTTCGACAGTCCGGCGGGACTTGTGCTGCGTGCCCGCGAGATCATCTTCGAGCCGGGGGGCGTGGTTGCGGTACACCAGCATGACGGACGCCCGGGCGTCGCCTTCATCATCGAGGGCGAGTTGACCGAGCACCGTGCCGGCATGGACGGGCCCGTGGTCAGGAAGGCGGGAGACGTGGCCTTCGAGCAGACCGGCGTGACGCACTGGTGGAGGAACGACAGCGGCAAGCCCGCGCGCGCCCTCGTCGTCGATATCGTTCCGGCCAGTTAGCCGCTTAGAAAACGGGGCCGGCGATACGGCCTGCCGGTTTGCGTTGCTGGCGGGTCGTCCGGCATCGCGCCTCGCGTTGCGCGTCGAGGACGGCTTCAGACGCTATGGGCCTCAGACTGACGCTGGATGAGGTCGCCGGCCTCCGGTTCACCCATCCGCTCAGGGAACCGGATCGAGGACATCGCGGCCACGGGCTGCAATTGCGTGGGATTGGACTGGACCCTGCCGCTGGACGAGGCGAAGGAACGGGTCGGCGGTCGGGTGTCGCTGCAGGGCAACATGGACCCTGCGGTGCTGTACGCCTCAACGGACCGGGTTGCTACCGAGGCACGGCGGCTGGTGCGGGAATACGACCCGCATCCCGGCCATGTGTTCAACCTCGGCCATGGGATTCATCCCGGCATTGATCCCGGCAAGGTGGCGGCCATGGTGGACGCGGTCCACAGTTCAAGCGGAGAAATGCTGTCGGACCGGTAGATGGTCCGGAACCAGGGTTCCTATCAGGCCGGAGCCACTTTCACCGCCGCAGGATTCCTTTTTCGCACTGAACGTCACACCCATTAGGCGGATCGTCTCTCCCCAATCCCAGTGCTTGTCGGTGAAACCCTTGTCCTGCATCTGCTCAATGGTCCATTGGCTGCTGCATCCCGTCACCTTCCCCGTCGGCCATCTTGAACTCGAACACCTGACCACCGTGTAGCACTTCCATGTCCGCCCGCCTCCCTCCTCCTGCCCCCTGTCTTATCGTCGACATGTGCTGCCTTGGCCGTTAAATTGATCCGAAGATATTCACAGATATCGACGACATTCCGGATACTTTGGCGTCCCTCATGGACAACTTCCCCTGTTTTAGCTTCACCAATTTTTTACTAATTTTTCATAAATTTTTCACTAATTATTCACCATTTTTGATGTTGACTTGCCGAATTGAGCGAATTAACGTGCGGAATCCGTATTGAGTGGTTCGTTAGGGTTGCATGAGTATGAAATTTGGTTATATCGTAATTCTCGCGTCCTTCGCACTTGGTGGGTGCGGTGGTGGCAGTTCGGTCGACATAGCCGATCTTCCGTATGCGCCGCTCTACTCCCATGTTTTGGATGATGAGGTGGAGGAGTCATATCGGCGGGCCATCTATGCGTCTGTCGCGCAAAACTCGACGCATTTCCTGCGGGGCGATCGTCTGGTTTGGGACCCCGACGGTCAAGGGCCGACTCGATCGACTTTTGAGTGCGACGGAACTCATTGTGTGGAGTCAGGATTCTCACTGACCACGTCGCGAAACTGGTTCCCTGCAGAAAACCTGATATTTCTGCAGCGGATAAACAATGTTCCCAGGGTGCTTGAAACCTTCAGAAATCCAGAACCTATTTATGAATTACATAGTTATGGCGGCTGGATGGAACAGGCGACTTTTATGTCGCTATCGTATCTCATTGGCGGTGAGGGCAACCCTGCGACAGGCACCAAGTACATATCTAACGTGGCCATGGGTATATCTAACGGGCAAAACCCAGACGTTTCGCTGGTCGGCACGACGTGGCAGGGCTTCGTTGTGGGCCGCGACCAAACGATCCTGGAAAATTATGGCCATAACGTGACAGGCGAGGCCTATGTGACGTTGAACAGTGGTGCCGACGGTCTTGAGGCGGATGTCTGGTTCACAAGGCTGCATAACGTGGAACAGCGGTTGGCAGACGTGCGCTGGTCCGGCCTGGCGTTGCAGGAGGGCGGTTTCGGTCGCCGTGATGCGGAGAACGACTGGATAGCCGGTCGGTTTTTCGGAGATGGTCATGTCGAAGTCGCGGGCGTGTTCGAGAGATTCGGATTCAACGGGGCGTATGGAGGCCGGAAATAATTCAAACAATAAGTGCCCGCCCATATGTTGAACGCCGCTACAGATGTTCGCTTGCAGTTTGGGGTTTCTGTTTTCCATCTTGGCTTCCACCGACCTGCGTGTTTTGTTGACTTTGGCTGTTTGCCGCCATTCAGTTCGGTCGGTTTCCGTGTCCCGGTCCCCTTCCGTGACTGTGAACCCGGCCCCGATTCCTCCACCTTCCCGCACCTGCATAATCATATATACCGGCCACTGACAACGAGCACGCAGTGGCGACAACATACGATGGAGGCAAGATGACTGACACGACACGCAACGAAGAAGCGCCGGAATCGGGCTGTGGCGATGAAATACAAAGTGAGTTCGAGATGACGCCCGACCTGATGCGGGATCTCGGACACCGGACCGTCGAACTGCTGGTGAAACGCCTGCAGGGCCTGCCGGAAGAAAGCGCCTGGGACGGCGACTTCCGGAAATCGCTCGAAGCCGTACTCCTGGAAGAACCGCCCGAGGAAGGCAGCGCACCCGACGAAGTCATCGAACGGGTTGCCCGGGAAGTGCTCCCGTACGCGATCCGACTGGACCATCCCCGCTGCTTCTCGTTCGTTCCCTCCGCACCCACATGGCCCGGGATACTGGCCGACTTCATCGCATCAGGGTACAACTTCAACGTCTGCACCTGGCTGGTTGCCAGTGGTCCGAGCCAGCTCGAGCTCGTGGTCATCGACTGGTTCCGGCGCTGGGTCGGCTATCCGGACGGGGCGGGCGGACTGTTGACCAGCGGCGGCTCGGCGGCTGCCCTCAACGCGTTCGTCACGGCACGGGAAGCCGCGGGCAATCCTGAACGGCCGACCGTATACATGAGCGACCAGAGCCACAGCGCGCAGATCCGCTCCGCCAGGATCGTCGGCGTCCGCCCCGAATGCATCCGCACGGTTCCCATCGACGGGACCCTGCGCCTGGACATGGACGCACTCGCCCGTGCCGTTGCCGATGATCGTGCCGCCGGATTTTCCCCCATGGTGGTCTGCGCCAACGCCGGCGCCACCGGCAACGGGGCGATCGACCCTCTCGTGGAAATGGCCGACTTCTGCGAATCCGAAGGGATCTGGCTGCATACCGATGCATCATACGGCGGCTTCGCGATGCTGACAGCCGAGGGAAGGGAGCTCCTGGAAGGCATCGAACGATCCGATTCCATCGCCCTGGACGGGCACAAGTGGCTTTTCCAGCCCTACGAGGTCGGCGGCCTTCTTGTAAAGGACCTTCGCACCCTCGAGAACACGTTCTCGGTCCAGCACGATGCCCTCCAGGATACGATCTGGGGCGAAAACCACCCCAACTTCTCGGATCGGGGCCTGCAGCTGAGCCGGGGGTTCCGGGCGCTGAAGATCTGGATGTCGATCCAGACGTTCGGCGTGGCCGCGTTCCGCAGGGCCGTCTCCCGGTCCATGGAGCTGGCCGCCAGGGCCGGGGAACATGTCCGGGAGAGTTCCATCCTGGAATTGCTGGCTCCGGTGTCTCTCGGAATCGTGTGTTTCCGGATCAACCCCGCGGACACCCCGATCGACGAGGAAGACCTGCATGAAGTCAACAGGACCGTGCTTGCGCGCATGCTCTGGGAAGACCGGGCCATGATGTCATCGACGGTCGTGGAAAACAGGTTCTCCCTGAGGCTCTGTATCATCAACCACAACACGACCTGGAACGATGTAAGCGAAACCCTGCGGTTCATCGAGCAAACCGGGAGGGAGCAACTGGCGGGATAGATGTATCGGCGCTGAAAGTGTCCGGCACCCGCGCCCCAATGACTTCTGCCCGCTATCCTATCCTCCGGATACCACCACCGTCCGGCGGATCGATACGGGATTGTATTTGAGGCAGGCCGGACTCTGCCGAGCGACTTTCATGACCATTGGGATAACAGCCTTGGGGCGCCATATCTCCTGCCGCATACTCCGCAGCGAATCCCTGCATTGACGATCCGCCGGCGGCAGATCGATTCACCGCCCTCTCAGTTCCGTGTGGGACTGCCCAGCAGTCATTCCGTATCGCCGCCACCTGTCCGGTCATGTGCAGGCCCGGGGGATTCCAGCTGGCTGTTCGGCCGCCTGGGTAGCGGGGAAAGAAACAGGAAAAAGTCGAAACTGAATAGGAAATCAATATCCCGGCGGAAGATGGAGGCGCCGGAACGGGACAGGAACATGGTGTTCCGGGATTCCGAACTTTCAGGATCTGGAGTATTGTCCCAAATGGACATCCCCAACGGCTCGCATGGATTCCCCGGGAGCGTGACCAGGATCGGGAGCGTACAACCCTGCCCGTTGGTGCAGGCAGCCGGATCATTCCGCCGGAATGGGTACCTCGATGACTTCGCCAGGCCGCACGGCTGATATTGTCTGGCCAATTTCTTGCCCGTGATTTCGAATCTCCGGCCAGTTTGCCGAAAGCAGGACGACGATACCGATGTGCCGCCCTCCCGGATCCTGTTGATATCGGAGGCTCTGTACAGTCGTCACAAGAATTTCGTACCCCTCCCGTTCAGCCAGGTGGAGCAATTCCCCGTTACTCTTGTCCGACCATCCCTTTTCAGCCAGTGTCTCCATGGAATGCCTGGAAGATGGTTCCGAAGTGGCGCCGGCGTTCCCTGATCGAACAAAATCATCAACGTGCCAGTGCGGTTCTCAAGGACTCGGCTTCATGTTCCAGCACCGCGCGCACCTGTTTCCCGTCGACGCCGGGAAACCATTCGATGAACTCGTCGACGGTAGCGCCACTGGCGAGGTTCTCGTACAGGGCGGACAACGGAATGCGCGTTCCGGTGAATACCCATGCACCGCCCACTTTTCCCGGCGTTCTCTCGACAGCCGGGCATGTATCCCAGTTTGTCATCTCATGTTACCTCGTCCTGGTCACTCAACATTGCCGCCTACACGCAATGGCCTGTCTGCCATGAAGATTGCCTGAAGGATGTGACAGTCCACAGACAGTACCTTCACTCTCCATAGTATTTCAACCGAAAGCACCTGGGCTTGTCCGGTTGCCAAGCCCCCTGACGTACATGACCGCCTACCCCATGGGACATCAGAAAACACACATTCAACTGCCCCCAATGCCGTGCAGGCGAGTGCTCGTCGATTGATCCGCCGGAGCTGTAGTCGGATCACAACAGCCATACCGGGCGGGGCATCACCTGCACCCGGCTGGAAGTCCATGCACGGGAGATTTCATGGCTTCTGCTTTGAGAACCGGCATCAGTCACATGCCGAATACCATAATTACGGCGACAGTGCGGCCGGATCCGTTGGCTATATCTGAATATTGTGGTGAGTGTAATCGGTACTGAAATCGCGAAACCGCCGATTTATTTTGGCCTGCTTGATACTTTTGCCTTCAGCATGGAAGTGACCGGGGTTGAACGGTTTGCGGAGCGACCTCTGTGGGGTGCTGCGTGTACTCCCGGAACGCGTCTTCGATGCGCTCGAGCATTGGCCGGCTGCCAGCTCCGATCGTGACCGTATCCAGGCGCCCGACCGGCACCAAGCGGGCCCCTGATCCGCTCAGGAACACCTCGTCCGCACGCATCAGCTCCGCATGGCCGATGGACCGTATCTGCGTTTCGATTCCGAGTTCACCGGCAAGCCGGATGACGGTGGACCTGGTGATCCCGGGCAACGCGCCGTCGATGGTCGGCGGCGTGACGAGGGCGCCGTCAATCCATGCGAACACGTTGGCAACCGTGGCCTCGGCAACCCTGCCCTGCATATTGAGTACGAGGCCTTCGTGCGCGCCGCGGAGCCTCGCTTCTCGCTTGGCCATCACGCTGTTCAGATAGTTCAGGCTCTTGACCTCGGGATTCAGTACATCCGGAGGCGGTTTGCGCACGGATGTCGTGACCATATCGATGCCGGCCTGCATGCTCTTCGGGTCGTACAGTGCGATGTCCCCGACCATGCAGACGAGCTGCGGCCCTTCGCAGGAGAAGGGATCGACGCCGAAATCACCGACGCCCCGGGTGACGAGCAGCCGCACATAGGCTTCGCGCTTGCCGAACGCGTCTGCCGTCTCTTCGACGATTCCCCCGATCCGCTCAAGCGAAAAGGGGAGTTCGAGTCCGATGTACGCAGCTGAAAATCCGAGCCTTTTCAGATGGTCAGCCAAGCGAAACGCGCGGCCGTTGTAGATGCGGATGCCTTCGAACACGCCGTCGCCGTACAGCAGTCCGTGGTCACGCACGCTCAGGCGCGCATCTTCGCCGTCCACGATCCGGCCTTCCATCCAGACTTTCACGGCATCTCTCCTGCAGCGCGCGCGGCAATCTGCCGGGCGGCAGCAACCACACGCGGCGCCAGGGCTTCACCGCCAAGCTCCGCCAGACGCGGGGCGGAGGCGGCCAGGGCGACAACGGCGCGGATCTGCCCGCGCACGATGACCGGTGCGGCGAGGACCGAGAGCCCGGGCTGCCAGAGCTCGAAATTCGCGGACCAACCTTTCGCGAGCGCGGAATCAGCACGGTTTTGCAGATACGCCGGATCGACATCGGCGTCCCGGGTTTTCGCCGCGACTGCTGCCGAAGAAAAATCATCCGGTGCATGCGCCATGAACAATGCGCCGGCGGCGGTGCAATGGACCGGAACTTCACTGCCGACCGTCGGCGATACCCGAAGCAGGCCGCGGCCCTCATGCTTGTCGAGCACGATGAGTTTCCGTGCGCGGCGTCCTACCAGGAACATGGTCTCGCCGATTTCCTCGACGAACCCGGGCAGGACCGCCCGTGCGCACACGACCACCGGCTCGCGGTCAAGCACGCCGAGCCCGAGGGCAAGGAGGCCGGTCCCCGGCCGGTAGCGCGCCCGCTCGTCGCGCTCGACGATGCCCTTGCGCACCATCGCACTCAACAGGCGGTGCACACTCGATTTGGGCATGTCCAGTGCCCGGCCCAATGCCGATACTCCGATCGCGCCGCCGGCATCGTGGAGGTGGAATAACAGGTCCAGGGCCTTTTCTACGGTTGCTGATCCTTGTTCCATTATTCAGAACATAATATAAATATATGGAACATCAGTATATGTCAAAGGAAATGCGGGATCAATGTCCCTGCGACAGGCAATACCGGCGGTCTCTGTGCCGGAGGCCTGGGGCAAGTGATGGGAGTCGGAATTTCGGGGAGGCTTACTCCCGATTGGCTATTCCACGGAAAGTTGCCACCTGTTCCACAGTGAAAGTTGCCACCCATTCCACGGCAAAGTTGCCATTTCATCCAGGGCACCTTCTCATCGGAGCGAAGCGACGCAACGGTCATCAGGCTGTAGGACTCAGATCCTCTCGCCCGGTCGCGGGTGCGTGACGAATCTTACGCCACGCACCCCCGTATTTCCAGTTTCCGGCGATCACCGGCGCCACCGCCTTTGGCTTTTCAAGGTCATTTATTGACCTGCTTTTTCTCACCTGCAAGACAGCCCTGGTCCGTGATGACGGGCGACAAACTTGTTTGTCGCGCGGCATTGCGGAGAGCAAGCGAAGCGCGGTAGTGCGGCGGACGCCGATCCCGTTTCGGGTTGCCGGTTTCATTCCGGACCGGACTCCGGATCCCCGGATCCGGCCATCATGGCCACGGACTTCTTCTTCCGCATGGACTCGCCCTTGAGGCCGATCCGGTAGGCATTGTGCACCAGCCGGTCGAGGATCGCGTCCGCGAGGACCGGATCGCCAACGCCTTCGTACCAGCTCTCCACCGCCAGCTGGCTGGTCACCACGGTGGAACGGGCCCCGTACCGGTCCTCGAGGAGTTCCAGCAGGTCGCGGCGGTTTTCGGTGTTCATGTTCTCAAGGCCCCAGTCGTCGATCAGCAGGACGTCGACCCTGGCGAGGGCCGACAGCAGCTTGGGATACCGCCCGTCTCCCTTGGCGACGGCCAGGTCCCGCAGCAGTGCGGGGAAACGGACATACCGGGCATGGTATCCCTCCCGGCACGCTTTCTGGGCCAGCGCACAGGCGATCCAGGTCTTGCCAACGCCGGTGGGTCCGGTGATCAGGATATTGAGATGGTCGGCGACCCAGCGGCAGGCTGCCAGTGACTGCATCAGGCCCCTGTCGAGGCCCCTGGGGGCACGGTAGTCGATATCCTCCATGGCGGCGTTGTGCCTGAACCTGGCGAGCCGCAGGCGGGCGGTGAGCCGGCGGTCTTCCCGCTCGGTGGCCTCCCGGTCCACGAGGAGCCCGAGTCGCTCCATGAAGTCGAGTTCGTCAATGTCGGATATACTCGTCTGGTCGGCGAGGGCCGCGGCCATGCCGGTGAGTTTCAGTTTCTGGAGCTTGTCCAGGGTGGGATGGTTCAACATGTTGGTTTCTCCGGTTGTCGTTGAAGTCAAGAGGTCAGTGGTAATAGCAGCAATTCCCGCTGGTTTAAAAAGTCAAGCAAATACAAGGTGATAGAGAGATACGGAAAAAACTTTTTCGTAAAGTTTTTCAGGAATTCTGGTATCATACAGTTCCAATTTCATGAACCAGGTGAAATTGGATGCGTGAACCATCAAATCGCAAACACTTGAGCGCACAGGGATTGCTGCAGTCGATCCGGTCGAGTTTCGAGGAGATTCCGGACACGAAGCGCACCCGCAAGTTCCCGTTGTCGGACGTCATGATGTCGGCGCTGGCGATGTTCGGTCTGAAATATCCATCGCTGCTGCAGTTCGAGCGGTCGCAGTCCGAGGAAGCGGTGCGGCACAATCTGAAGCATCTGTACGGGGTGGCGCAGGCGCCGAGCGACACGTACATGAGGGAACGGCTGGACGAATTGGACCCGGGGGTGTTCGAGCCGGTATACAAGCTCACAACACCCCACATTCAACTCAGTCGGTTTTGATCATTCCCATAGTTTTCAGCGCCCGGTATGTTGAAGTGGCCTGACGGAGCAGGACATACCCCTTCCAGACCATGGTGGTGCCCGGCAGCGGCTGGCTGTTGCGCGGATGGAATCCGGCGAGCCTGGCGATGTCGACCACCAGCGTACGGATGTCGGGGGGCCGCTCCGGCGGCGGGCGTGCGCGGAGGATTCCATGGGCCATGAGCCGGACGTAGAGAATGGCGATTTCGTCCTTGGAGACGACCCGGTCGGCGGGGACGTCCGGCTTGTCGCGGGCCATGCGCTCGAGATCGAACACATGGCAGGCGGTGATGGCGTCGAAGGCGAGGCACTTCCTGAGGTCGTCGGCGTGGTCGAACCGGTGGTCCTCGACCCGGGCGCCGGATTTCAGCACCCGGAAGTATTCCTCGATGGTCCACCGGCGCTCGTACCAGCCAACGACGGTCCGGGCGGTCGCCGCGTCCGCGGCGCCCTCGGTGCTCAGCAGCACCCAGTGCAGGGGCTCGCTGCCCGGAGACGGGCTCCTCTCGGTCGCGACGACGGCCAGGACCTCGATCGGTCCCCCGTGCCCGGCGCGGTTCTCCGGCTTTACCGGCGGAAGCACCCTCACCCTGCCGGCGCGCAGTTCGATCTTCGCCTTGCGACCGGAACGCGCCCGCCTGCCGCCGCAGGCCCGGATCTTCACCGTTCGGGAACCGACCCTCGGCAGCGTGGCGACATGGTCCCACAGGGTCTCCTCGCCGCCCGCCTCCACGAGCACGCGGCGTCTCGTCGACCGCCGCGCGCGCACCAGCAGACCCGCGCCCAGGGATTCCGCCCGGGCGAACAACGCCCAGATGTCCGCCTCCCGGTCGCACACCGTGACCACCCGCGTGGACGGACAGGCGCGGGCGAGTTCCCCCGCCCGGTCCAGCCCGTGCCCCCAGCGCGCGCTCGCCACCTCGTCCCTGCCTTCGTCGCAATAGGTCCCGTCCAGGCAGAACACCCCAAGGGGCCGCCCGGCCTCGTTGACCGCCAGTCCCACATGCGCCAGCAGGCCCAGGGTGTGGCCTTTCCCGCCGCCGCCGAAGTCCACCAGCCCGCCGGTCGCCGCCAGACCGTCGTAATTCACCGTGGTGGTGTCCTGGATCGCCAGGACGGTCTCCTCGAGCCCGCAGCGCTCCACCATCGTCGCCTGATGCGGCTCCAGTATGTGGTTCATGGTCACACCCTCGTTCGACAACAGCCGGTAGGCGGCCTTGCGGTCCGCCCGCGCCGGGAAGATCTCCGGAACCGCGGCGCCCGGATGCTCCAGCCACGCCCGCCCCATGGACACGATCCTCTCCCGGACCCGGCCGTCGGGATGGGTGCTGCGCGCGTATTCCCGCCCGGCCCAGTCCGTGGCCCCGTCCATGTGCAGGGCCGGGGCCCTGTGGATGGCCCGGCCCGGCTCGGCGCACAATACCACACGCCAGGGTTCCGCCAGCGGCTTCATCCACACCGTGCATCCCGCCGTGGTGGCCTTCGCGCAGCGCCGCCAGTCCGCCGCCCGGTAGCAGGTTCCGCAATGGCCGGGACCCACATACGTGTAGGCCATCGCCGGGCGGACCCCGTACGCCGCCTCCCAGTCCGCCGCCACGCGCCGCGCCGCCAGGTCCAGCGCGCACGAGGCCAGACCGTGAACCCGGACCCCGGGCAGGATCAGGAAACGATGGTTGTTGACCACCTTCCCCAGGTTCGCCGCCCGCGCGTCCGCCGACCAGCCGATGAACTCGTCCCGGGCCTTCTGGTGCCAGCCCGCGGCGCAGAATCCGATCCCCCCGAGACGGCCATGGACCGCGGAACATACCCAGTAGCGCATCTGGCCCCCCGGCGCACGGGCCCAGCCCCGGGGGTGATGCGTCGCCATCATCGACTCCCAGCGGCGGCGGTCCGCCTTCCCCGATACCGGCTCCAGCAACACCTGGCCCAGTTCCGCCAGACCGCACCGGAGCCGGCAGTCGGGATAATCCGGATCCGGGGCCCCGTCCCGGCGTCCGCCGAATGCCGGACGGGCCGGAGGCAACGAAACCCCCAGCCGGTCCGCGAGAACCGGAAGGGCCTTGCGCGCCGAGCCCAGACAGTACTCGCCGCGGTCCCCCGTCCAGTCCTCGCGGATGCACAACTCACGGGCCAGCGAACTCCGCGTGCGGCCCGCTTCGGAAACCGCATCGCAAAACCAACTCACCGTCCCGGCGTCAAACTGGTGAAGACCTACCTGCATGCCCGGAAATGTACCGGGTCAGGCTTACTGAGTCAACTGTGGGCAGTTGTGAGGTATACAAGCGGCTGTTTGCGCTGCTGCAGCGGGGCAAGGGTCTGGAGGGTTTCGAGGTGCTGGACGGCCGCTATGTGCTGTCGGTGGACGGCACCGGGCTGTTCTCCTCGCAGAAGGTGCATTGCGCGCACTGCTGCAGCAAGCATCATCGTGACGGTCGGGTGACGTACTATCACCAGTTGCTCGGTGCGGTGCTGGTGCATCCGGACTGCCGCGAGGTGATCCCCCTGATGCCAGAACCGATCCTGAAGGGGGACGGATCCGGCAAGAACGACTGTGAGCGGAATGCCGCAAGGCGGCTGCTGAAGCGTGTCCGTCGCAACCATCCGCATTTGCGGTTGCTGGTGGTTGAAGATGGCCTGGCCTCGAACGGTCCGCACATCCGGCTGCTGGAGTCACTGGACATGCGCTATGTGCTGGGTGCGAAGGAAGGGGACCACCGGTTTCTGTACGACTGGGTGTCGAAGACCCGGGGCGTTCCGGAACATGAGTGCCGGGACGGGCAGGGGGTAGTGCATCGCTTCCGGTATCTGAACCGGGTGCCGTTGAACGACGACCACTTTGATCTGGAGGTGAACTTCCTTGAGTACCGGGAGCACCGTCCCGGGGGCAAGGTGCAGCGCTTTTGCTGGGTCACCGATATCCCGATCGACGAATCGAACCTGATGGAGTTGATGCGGGCCGGCCGGGCCCGCTGGAAGATAGAGAACGAAACCTTCAACACGCTGAAGAACCAGGGTTACGGCCTGGAACACAATTATGGTCACGGCAACAAGCACCTGTCGACGGTGCTGATGCACCTGATGATGCTGGCGTTTCTGGTGGACCAGATCCAGTTGCGCTGCTGTGCCGTATTCAATGCGGCACACCAGGCCATGTACAGCCGCGCCGCGCTGTGGCGCAAGATGAGGGGCCTGTTCAGCCTGTTCCTGATAGACAGTTGGGAGAAACTGTATCAGGTCATTGCGCGGGGGTACAAAAACAATCCCGCGCTGCCTGAACCGCCCTGAATCACGCCGTGACCGGCGGGTGTTCAGGTCGATTCTTCAGCGTTTACCGACCCGATGAGTTCTACAGCCCCAGTGGTGGCTGTAACGACCGCTGCGCCCCGATCCCTTTAAAACCACAACCTCCTGCGGATCACACTCCCTGACACAATGGAGCTAACCCTTAGCGGGAATTGCTGTGGTAATAGGAGGGGCCCCGGACATTCCCATGGTCATCCGGAAGGATGGACTCCTGGGCGGGCTCCGGTTTTTTCCGGTCGAGTCCGTTCTTGAGGATCGCCTCGACGCTCCGGTACTTGAGGGTCTTCAGGTACAGGGCCCGTTTGCAGGCGGCGTTGAGCCGCTCGTTGCCGTAGGACTGGCCGAGGCGCATGATGCCGAGGCAGGCGCGGAAGGCCTGCTGGGGATGTTGGCGCGAAGCCATCATCTTCTTCACCAGCGCCGCGGTGTCGGGGCCAGCCTTTCCGGCCCATGCGACGATGCGCTCCGGGGACCATTCCCCCACCTTGCGGTGCTTCTCTGGCATGTGTTCCGAGGCAGTGGTGTGCCTGCCCCGCAGCCAGGAGCGCCGGTGGCTCGCGACCCGCTGGCCCTTGTGGAGGCATTCGATGGTGTTGCGGGTGGCCCGGAGTTCGATCTCGATCCCGACGAGTGCGCAGGGAACGGAGTACCAGTGCTTGTCGAACTCGACGTGATAGTCCGTGCTGTGGACGCGGACCTTCTTCCACTCGGCGAACTCGTAGGGCTCCCGGGGCAGTGGTTTCAGGGCCGGCCTGTCGAGCTCCTCGAAGAGTTCCCGGCGGCTGCCGGGGAGCTTCTGGAACGGCTTGTTGTTGAGTTTCTCCAGCAGCTGCCCGATCTCGATGTTGACCTCCCGCAGGGAGAAGAACCGCCGGTTGCGCAGGGCCGCGAGGATCCAGCGCTCTGCCAAAAGCACGCTCAATTCCGCTTTAGCCTTCTCCCGCGGGCGCCGGACGCGCGCAGGCACCACAGCCAGGTCATGGTGCTCCGCCATTTCCTGGTAGGTGGGGTTGATGTCGGGCTCGTACCGGTGGGCCTTCACCACCGCGGACCGCAGGTTGTCGGGCACGACAATCTCGGGACAGCCACCCATCCAGGAGAAGCAGTTCTGGTGGGACGTGATCCAGTCTTCCAGTCCCTGGGTCCAGGTGACCTCGGCATAGGTGTAGCCCGACGCACCCAGCGCCGCCACGAAGAGCTGGGCCTGGCGCTCCTCCCCCGTGGACGGGTCGATGATCCCCACCGTCATGCCGGCGTAGTCCACGAACAGCTTCTCACCCGCCTTGTGGTCCTGCCGCATCACCAGATCCAGCTTGCCGGCCCACTTGCGGTAGTGCCGGCAGAACCAGGAATACTCGTATCCCTCGGGGTTCCCCTCCCGGTACTCGTCCCACAGCAGTTGCAGGGTCACGCCCTTGCGACGGAGCTCCTTGTGGATGTACACCCAGTCCGGGACCCCCCGCTTCCTGGCCAGCCGCCGGGGCTCCGGCGGTGGAAACAGGCGCCGCTCGAGATCGGCGTCGTTCAGATTATCCGGAAGTGGCCACGAAAGCCCCTCCTGGTCCAGCCGCAACAGATAGTTGCTGACCGTGGTGTGGCTGATCCTGCAGATCCTGCCGATTTCCCGGTTGCTCAACCCTTGCTGGTTCAGCCTCAGGATTTCCTTGATTTTTCGCATGGATAGACTCTTGTGTGGCATGGGCGCCTCCTCGTTGAAAAGGCGGGCACCATACCGGGTTGTCAATCATGCGTCGTTCGGCTCCGATGGGAGTGTATGCCTTGGTGAAAGTGGCAACTTTCACCGTGGAATGAGTGGCAACTTTGCCGTGGAATCGGTGGCAACTTTCAGCGTGGAATGGGTGGCAACTTTGCCGTGGAATACCCACTCCCGATTCCCCGTCCGAAGCACACTGGGAGCACCGGAATTGCAATCCCGGGGTAACCCACCGCTTCTTTGACACCTTTGCAAACGGTCCTACCCAGGCATTCAAGCCGGGTGTAGACAATGAAAACGGCAATTCATCTGTGCCGTGTACGGACTGGCTGCAAATATCCTTCAGGCATCGGATCCAGGGCGCGCTGATCTCCTGCCTGAATTCCGTATCTCACCCCCCTCCACTGTCGTCCCGTAGGCCCGTTATCCGGGTCAGGGACCCATGTAACACAATTATCGAACAGTCAATTTGCGGAACTTCCGGCGCCCATTCGGGGTCATCCGGTAAAGGGCCTGACGAAACGCGGTCAAGGATGGTTCAGGAAGCCGTTCAGGGGATGGAAACGTACTCGTTCGGCAGTGGAAATCGGCCACCCGAAAATATTTTCCGGGTAACTCGAGGCAAGGAACGATGGAAAGAGCAGGAAAAATTTATTCCAGCAAAAACAGGAAGTTAAGCCATCCAGGCTCGTCTTTTTGTGCGCGATAAATACATTTATCAGGCGCAAAGAATATATTCCCACGCCTGCACAGTCAAGGCCTTGGAGCGCAATTCGAAGATTCGTGATTTCATTGACGCTTCCCGGGATCATTCTACCACGAAACGGAATATTTTTCCCCGATTTTCCCGATCCGTGGATTGAACGTCCCCGACCTATGGACAGGTTCTCCCGAAAACACCCCGAATTCGGGGTGTTTTGTGCTTGATAACGTATCCTGAGGCGTTCCTTTCCTCCCTTCTTTTTAATCCCAGTTCCATCCCCTGTCTTCCCCTGCATCGGACAACGGTCAGTATATTCCCTCTTCGTCCCTGCCTTGGATCCTGGCCAGCTGCGCCGCCGCCCCCCTCGAGGCCAGAAGACGCTCCCCGTAGCGGCTCACCATGGCGGCGCTCTTCCACCGCCCCGCCTGCAGGATCGCCGGCAGACCGATCCCCGAGGCGATCATGTCCTGGGCCGCACCCACCCGGGCACTGTGGCCCGACAATCCCCCGGCGAAGTCATCGATCCCCGCCTGTACGGCCATGGACTTGTAGATCCGGGATACCTGGCCCGGCTCCAGGCCGCCTCCGGTGGTGCCGTTCTTCCGCACCGCCCGGAACAGGGAGCCCCGGGAGATCCCGCTGCCCCCCAGCCACGCCCGCACCATGTCCGCCGTGTCCCGGGCGAGGAAGAGGATGTTGCCGGCCCCCTCGGGATCGGTCTTGGCATTGCGCAGGAACAGGGTGGCCGACCCGCCGCGGTCGAACGTCAGGTCGGAAACCTGCAGGGAGATCAGTTCCGAGCGCCGGAGCATGGCGTCGTAGGCCACGGCGAGGAGGGCCCGGTTCCGTAGGTCGATGAGGCGTTCTCCCGGTTCTCCCGCCTCACCCGGGGAACCGATGAGTTTCTCCCGGACCTGCCAGGTCAGGCCGAGGGCCTGGGCCTGTCTTCTGCCCCGATGGCGGTACATGCGTCTGAGGGACATTCTGACGGTGACATGGTCGAGTGGGTTCTTCCAGCCGGCGGCCCGATGCAGGGCGCAGATGCTGGAGACATACCGCCGGACGGTTGCGGGAGCCCGGGAGTGTGCCTTGGCATCGATGAAACGAACGAGGGTGGCGGCGCGGGCGGGCCATGGTTTTCTCCTTTCCCTGCGGCACCAGGCCAGCCAGATGGCGAGGTCGGATCGGAGTGCCCTTTCGGTGTTGTGGCTGATGGCGCCCTTGGTGGAGTCGAGCCACTGTGAGACGGGGTCGAGGGCGTGTTCGGGGATGCGCAGGGGTGGATGGGATGATGAACCGGATGGGGAAGGTGGGTTGTCATCGACACAATCTGGGGTTGCCGGGAAGACTTCATCCGGGGAATTCAAGGACTCTTTCATGGGGGTTTCTCCCTGTTGGTTTTATGGGTGCGGAGGGGATTGTGCTTGATACATGTATTTATCGCGCACAACAGGGGCCAGGTCCCGACACAACCCTTTCAACAACTTTGTGAGAAACATCGAAATGAAATCAACAGATAAATTCGTGCTGGTCCTCGTGGCTTCGCTGGCACTGCTCCTCGCCGGTTGCGGAGGGGGGAGTTCGTCAATGGAAGAGCCTACCGAGCCACCGGCGGTTGATCCGGCTGTCGCAGAACGTGCCGCCATCAACGAGACCATCATGATGGCCCGTACCGCTGTTCCCGGCATAGACAACGACTCGACCGATTCCGAAGTCAGCGCAGCCGAGACGGCAATAGCAAATGCCAGGGCGGCAATTACGGCGGCCACCAATGTACCGGCGGAGGAGAAGGCCGCGAATACCGCGACAGTTGATACTCTGGCGGCCCAGTTGACTGCGGCCAAGACGGCCCGTATGGCTGCCATGGATGCCGCCGACGAGGCAATGGCGAAAGCCATGGCGGAAACGGGCAAGTTGCTGCACGCGGCGTTGGCGGGACCCGCAGCTACAGAAACTGCATTGGATAATATCGGCGCTCCGGAGTTGACTTCGGCAGGCCTCGCGATTGATGCCACAGCTGGAGCGGGAACGCTTGCAGACGCCACAAACCCGGTTTCTGTGACTCTCGAGGCTGGTGATTCCGCCGGATCGCTGAACGGCTGGGCAGGCACAGATTTCGCCCATTCTGCGGGTACCGGTGACGCGAAGGTCACCAACGAAGCCCGGGTGTACACCAACCGGGGTGCGCCGAAATCGGTCTCTTTCGCTGATGCCGGATATACCGTCGCAACAGTAACAGCAGGTGATGATATCAAGGGTTACGTGTTCTTAGTCGACGATGGCACAGTCGAAACAGGCTTCGACATTGCGGACGTCATGGCCACTGCCTTCACGCACTCAGGAACCCAAAATCACCCGATACCCAGTAGGAGTGACGCACTCTACGTGCGTGGCACCTACGACGGTGCGCCGGGTGATTACCGATGCACGGGAACCTGCTCCTCAAGAAATGACGGCGAGGGTAGCCCGAGTGAATTGGGAGGAACTTGGCACTTCAAGCCCGACTCGGATGCGATGGTGTCACAGCCCGATTCCACTTACCTGTATTACGGATGGTGGGTGAGCAAGGACAGTGACGGCGGGCCGACGGCGGCCAGCGCATTTACTGGCGTGGTCGCCGCCAATATAGCCGCTCAGAATGCTCTCAGGAGTAGTAACGGCTCTGATCTCAGCGGCTCGGCAACCTATGCCGGCCACGCCGCCGGCAAGTTCGCCATGAGTAATACGCTTGACGGTACGGGCAACGGTGGCCACTTTACGGCGGATGCAAACCTGAAAGCCACGTTTGGCACCGGGGATACCGCAGGCATGACAGGCACCATCGACAACTTCCGGCTGAACGATGGGTCCGAGGATCCAGGCTGGAGTGTGTCGCTGGCCCGTGGTGCTTGGGCTGCCAACGGAGCAATCGCAGCTCCAAGTTCAGGCCCCACGGTGTGGTCGATCAACGACAGAGAGGCGCCGGCATCGGGTACATGGAGCGGTCAAATGTACGACGAAATGCCCGGAAACGCCCCGAATGGAGATGGCAGCAACGTTCCTACCACTGTGACCGGCACGTTCTACTCCAAGTTCGACTCCATCGGTCGCATGGTGGGTGCCTTCGGGGCCGACAAGGAATAACTTTCAACGAGGGTGGCGGCCCTTTGCATGACTCTTTCGGGCCGCCATTCATTTCACACCCCGGACGCGTCTTCGGACATGTCCGGGTTTTTTGTTTTTGGGTCTGCCTGAGCAGGCATTGGGTACGCCGGAGAATTCGGTGAGTACAAGATGTCCAGGAAGTTATCCGGCACCAGTACCGGATAGACGACGCCAATTGTGACGGAACTATAAACAGGATTCGGCATGCAGGGATAACCGTTTCGGTGATCGGGCAGGAAGGTTACGACAGCCAGAAGCTCATCGAATTTGCCGAACACGATGCGGAAGGGATGATCATTACCTCGTCGCTTGATCGTGATTCAACGAACTCCGCTATAAAGGCGTTTATCAAGGGGTTCGAGGAAAAAGCGGGTTATCCGCAGACATAGTGGTGGCCTCTACGCATGCCGCAGTTAAAGTGTTGGAGAAGGATGGTGCAAGCGAGGGGTGGCGCTGCGCAGAAGCATCCCAGAAACCAACGTTGACGCTACCACAGGCTGCATCTCGTTCAACATGCTCGGAGAGGTGAAGAAGGATATCCAGGTCCAGATGGTAAAGGACAGCGTGTGGCATCATTTCGCCTTCATCTCGGATCCGGTGCTGCTGGCACCGCCGGATCAGTAGCCATTAAGCGCAGGTTGGAAGTGTGATTTTCTTGTCGGTCACTGGCTTGGCGTAGACTTCTCCGAAGAGGGGATGACCAGGGTAGAAGGAAAATCATCACGAATCAGTATATAGCCTCCCCGGCCCAGCCGAGCGACCCCTGTGTGGCGATATGGTCAGCGTGATGCAGGTCCTCGATGCAGTCGGGAATTGGGGCTATCTTCCAGTTCCCGCCGTTGAGTAGGAAGTACGGGAATTACGGGACCAGAGTGCAACATTTCCGGAATCAGCATGGGGGCAGTGCGATTCACCCATATCCTCCAGCCTTGGATGTGCGTAGACCCGAGGTAACGAGCCCTTCGGCAAACGTCACGGCACAACTCAGTCCATCGATGACCGGGAGGCTGAACTCGCTGGATAGCTGTGCCATCAGATCGGTCATTCCGGCGCAACCGAGTACGATCGCATCCGAATGGTCCTCCCGGATCGCAATCTCTATGGTGCGGCGAATGGCATCCATGGTTCCTGGAGTCATGTTTTCCAGTTCCAGCACCGGAATGTCGGTCGCCCGAATACCGGCACAGCGAGCGGTCAGTCCATATCTGAGAAGGTTGGATTCCAGCACCGGTACGGAGCGGGAAAGGGTTGTGATGATGGTGTACCTGGTGCTGAGCAAGCCGGCGGCGTAGCAGGCGGATTGGCCGATGCCCACCACGGGTGCATCCACCATGCATCTCACCGCATCGAGCCCGGTGTCGTCGAAGCAGGCAATGACAATTCCGTCCACATGCCTGTGTTGTTCAACCTGCTCCAGGAGCCCGGCAAGACAGACGGCGCCGTCGTAAAATCCCTGGATGCTTGGTGGCCCTGACGAAGAGCCGACCGCGACAATTTTCGTTTTCGGTTGTGCGACACGCTGTGCGGCGACGGCGATTTTCTCGGTCATTGAGGTCGTGCTGTTGGGATTTACGACGAGCAGTTCCATGCTTTCCTATGCCGCACCGCCAAGGTAGGCGTCCTTTATACGCGTGTCATTCAACAATTCTCGGGACACTCCCGAAACCACCACGTTGCCGGTGGTGAGGGCGTAGGCCCGATGGGATATGCTCAGCGCCATGCGTGAATTCTGCTCGACCAGCAGAACCGAAACACCGTCATCACGATTGATCCGGATGATTGAGCGTGCTATGTCCTGAACCAGTTTCGGGGCGATTCCGAGAGATGGTTCGTCAAGCAGCAGGAGCTGCGGCCGGGCCATCAGGGCCCGGCCAATCACGAGCATCTGCTGTTCTCCGCCGGACAGCGTCCCGGCAACCTGCCTGTAACGCTCCTTCAGGCGGGGGAACCGCTCAAGGACGCTTTCGAGGGTCTGTCTGATTTCTGTCTTGTCCCTGCGGGTGAATGCACCCATCAACAGGTTGTCCTTGACGGACATGTAGGGAAACACCCTGCGGCCTTCCGGAACGATGGCAATCCCCATCTCCACGATGGAGGCGGTGTTGCGGCTGTCGATGCGTTCGCCCCTGAAACTGATCGATCCGCTGTCAATCCTGGAAAGCCCGGTGATCGCACGGAGAATCGAAGTCTTGCCGGCGCCGTTGGCGCCGATGAGGGCGATCGTCTCTCCCTCCTCCAGTTCCAGCGTCACGCCCCGCAGCGCGTAGACCCGGTCATAGTAGAGTTCGACATCCTGGAAATGCAGTATCCGTGACGCCATTGCCCTACACTCCGATCTCGTCATCGGTGCTGCCAAGATAGGCTTCGATGACCTTTTCGTCGTTTTGTATTTCAGCAGGTGTGCCCTCGGCGATCTTTTCGCCGAAATTCAGCACCACGATCCGGTCGGAAATCGACATGACGGCCGCCATGTCGTGCTCGACCAGCAGTACGGTCACGCCCCGGTCCCGGACGGACCCCACGAGCGAGACCATGTTCATCGTCTCGTCGTGATTCATCCCCGCAAAGGGTTCGTCAAGCAACAGAACGGTCGGGTCCGTGGAAAGGCCGATCGCGATACCGAGCGCCCGCAGGTGACCCTGCGGAAGATTGCCCGCGCGCTCATGGGCGATCTCCGACATTCCGAGAAAGGAAAGCACCTCGTCCGCCCTCCTGCCGAACTCTTCTTCGTCGGACCGCGCGGTGCGGGTCCCGAGGAAATATCCCGCCAGGGATGCCGACGACCGGAGATGTTGCGCCACGACGACACTCTCCCGGACGGACATGTTCTTGAAGATGTTGGTTTCCTGGAAGGTGCGGATGACGCCCTTGCGGGCAACGATATGGGGCTTCAGGCCGGAGATCCTTTCGTCCCGGAACAGCACTTCTCCCGAGGTGGTCGGCAGAAACGAGGTGATCATCTTGAAGAGCGTGGACTTGCCCGCACCGTTCGGTCCGATGACGGACAGGATCTCGTGTTCCTGCACATCGAACGAAACCGCGTTGGTTGCAATCAGACCCCCGAACTTCCGGGTCACTTCGCGGACCTGGAGGAGTGGCTTCACGACCGCACCCTCCGAAACCGATTGAGACGTATGCTGAGCAGACCGTTCGGCAGCACAAGAATGAGCAGGATCAGCACGCTCGAGTACACCAGCAACTGGTACTTGCCGAGTTCGAACAGCAGGTCCCAGCCGAAATACAGCGTCAGGGTCCCGAGCATCGGACCGAAAACGTATCCGAGTCCGCCGAGGAAACAGTTCAGCATGAAGTCGATCGAATCCTTGACCACGAAGCTCGACGGATAGACCGACTGGGCGATCGCGCCGAACATGGCGCCGCCCACGCCGCCCAGGAACGAGGAGATCGCAAATACAATCACCCGCAGGTAGGCAATGTTCACGCCGACGGACGCGGCCAGTTCCTCGTTCTGCTGCATGGACCGGCAAAGTTGCCCGAGACGAGAATTCACTATCCGGTACATGGCCGCGAAACAGATGACCATGAGCGCGCATGCGGTGTAGTAGAACGCAAGCTTCGGGTTCTCGATCGTGGAGAAGTCAGGAATGATGGTGATGCCGAGGACCGACAGCTCGCTCGGCAGGGGAATGGAGACGATGCCCTTCGCGCCGTTCGTGATGGGCAGCGCAAGGGCGGCGAGGCGAACGACTTCGGTCAGCACCAGGGTGATCATCGCGAAATACACGCCTTTGAGCCGCAGTATCGGCAGGCCGATCAGGATTGCGACCAGGCCCGCGAACAGGCCTGCAAGCGGGAGGGAGTACCAGAAGGGCATGCCCGCCTTGGTGACCAGGATGGCCGATACATATGCCCCGATCAGTGCGAACGCGCCCTGTCCGATATTGATCCGGCCGATATAGAACGTAAGCCAGACGCCGGCGCTGGCAACGGACAGCAGGGCCACGGAAGTCAGCGTGTAGTAGAAATTCCAGCGCCCGGTGACGTCGATCAGGAAGGGAATGAACCAGAAGATCGCGACGAGGAACACCGCGACGGCCAGAAAACGGTATATGCCTGCACGACTCATTCCACTATCCCCACGGCTTGCCCATGAGACCTTGCGGGCGGATGGTCAGGAAGATCATGAGGGCGACGAATATGACCAGGTAGGTGATGTCTCCGTACTGTGAAAGCACGGCAAGCCCGACGGCTTCGAGCATCCCGAGAATGAAACCGCCGACGATGGCGCCTGAAATCACGCCCGCGCCGCCGATCATGACCATCAGGAACGCCTTGATGGACGTCGGGCCACCCATGCCGAGATTGACGCCGGTAATCGTGACAAGCAGACCGCCCACAAGACCCGCCAGCATGGCGCCGAGCGTAAATCCGATCATGGAGTACCGGTTCACGTTGACGCCCATCAACTGGGCCGCGTCCCGGTCCTGGGCAAGGGCCCTTAATGCGCGGCCGGTCCTGCTGAACTGCATGAACGTGATGAATGCGACGATCGACAGAATGGCAAGGGCGCAGATCAGTATCCTGTCGTACGGCATGATGATCCTGAAGTCCCAGTTGAATACCCCGTCGACGATCTTCGGGACGCCGCGCTGCTTTTCCCCGAAAACCAGCAGGATGACCGCATCCAGTAGAAAAGCGATGCCCGCCGCAAGCAGCATGGTGCTCTCTTCCCTCGCCGACCGTTTAATCACGGGACCGAACAGGAACTTCTCGATCAGGGCTCCCAGGACCGTGAGCGTCAGGCAGGACATCAGGAGCGCCAGCAGGAACGGCATCTGGAACTGGCCGTAGAAGGTATAGGTCACGAACCCGCCGATGACATACATCTGGCCGTGCGCAAAATTCAGCACGTTCATGAGAGCGAATATCAGGGTCAGCCCAAGCGCAATCATTGCGTACTGGGAGCCGAGATAAATGCCGTTGGCGACGACCTGTTCCATGGGGGATTCCTATATCACAACCACCCCGGGCCGGACAGGCCGGCCCGGGGCAGTGTCCGGTTTTGTGAAATGGCCTCTAGTCGACTTCGGCAACAAAGAGGGTTTCGAATTCCCCGTCCTGGAAAACGTTCACAACCAACGGTACCGCAACCTGGCGGCGCTGGCCGAATGATGACATGCCGACATAACGCATCACGGCATCGCCCTTCATGTAGGGGTTGGGAACTTCGAACGTGTCCATCGTCTGCTTGAAGGCTTCAACGTCCTCGATGGCCGCGGGATTTTCCGCCAGGGTCGCCAGGATATATTCGAGCGCATAGACCTTGGTGTTTGACTCGTCGTTGTATTCGCCGAACATTTCTGTGTACCTCACGACGAATTCCTTCATCATGTCGGATGCGATTTCCGGGGTGGATGCGCCGCCCACGGAGATAAACCCGTTCGCCAGGTCTCCCGCGCTTTCGCGTAGCACCTGAGCATCCTGGGCTGTCTCCGTAGATATCAGTCCCTGAAATCCAAGTTCCCGTGCGGAGCGGATCAGTTGCGGGGCATTGGCCGGCGTTACGCCGGACAGTACGAGCAGGTCGGGTCTAGTGCGGATGACCGGGGTCAGAACCGGCGTGAAGTCCGTGGTATCCACCTGGTATGTGACGTTGGCGGAAACCGCCTCAAGACCCAATGCTTCTGCCGCGACGAGGCCGCTGTCACGCTGGCTGAGGGGGTCGGACTCGTTGGCGGCGATGAATGCCACGGTCTTGACGCCCTTTTCCTCCTTCAGGTACTTGTAGATGGCCGGACCGGACTGGTAGTTGGCGACCATTCCAAGAACCGCATTGGATGCGGGAGCCGTGTACAGCGCCTTGGGGAAGGCGTACGGGAAATAGATGATTCCGTTCGCCTCGGCCACCGGCCGGACGGCGGCCGCGCCATCGTCCACGTTCGGCCCGACCACATAGTGGATGCCTTCCTGGGCCATCTTTTCCATTCCGGCGATTGCCCGTTTCGGGTCCTTCTGGTCGTCGAACGAGACGATTTCGATGTCATACGTCACATCCCCGATCTTGTATCCGCCGATTTCGTTGAGCCATGCCGCGCGGGTTTCCATCGAACGCTGGTTCGAAATGCCCCATGCGGCTGCTGGCCCGCTGGTGACACCGACAAATCCGATCTTGAGCACGGGATTGTCGGCAAGTGCAGCGGTTGCCGGAACAGTCGCCAGCGCGAGAGCCGCGGCCATGGTCGTGAATAGGTTTCTGCGTTTCATAACTCCTCCAAGATGGTTTACGGGTATTGGCACATGTTGTGTCGAAAGGAACTTTTCGGTTCCACAGTGACGATTCCAACATGGTCATCACAATATTGTCAACAATTAATGTTGACAATATATATGGTGAAATATTGACAAATCTGACCCTGGCGGCGTAAAAGACTCCGGGTATCATTTAATAAAAAAGAGAGGTCGCTGGATGAGCACGTCGGCGGAATCGGTTGTGGCCGACAATACGAAAACAGCCCTGCCTGACCGGGTCGATGAGGCATTCATCGTCGAACGCATATTCAGCGCAGTCATGGAACACCGGCTTGCGCCCGCCACCAAACTGAACGAGCACAAACTTTGCGAGACGTTCGGCGTCGGCCGCATGCGTGTCAGGCGCGCGCTGTTGCTCTTGTCCAGCCAGGGAATTGTGGACCTGGAAACAAACAGGGGGGCGTTTGTGGCCAGCCCCGGCCCGGAGGAGGCGAACGAGGTCTTCGAGGCCCGTGCGTTGCTGGAACCGGCGATTGCGCGTCAGGTCGTCGCGGATATCATGCCTGAAAGGATGGAATTGCTTAGGCAGCACATTTCGCTGGAGAGCGAAGCGCGGGGCAACAACAGGGTGACGGACCTCATCCGGCTGTCCGGAGAATTCCATGTGAAGCTTGCCCAAGCGTCGGGGAACACCATTCTGCGGCGCGTTGTTCGCGAACTGGTGACCAGGTCGTCCCTGATTGTTGGTCTTTTCGGGACTTCAAGTCACACCATGTGCCCGGCGAACGAGCATTCGTACATTTTGAGTGCGATAGAGCGGGGCGATGCGGATTCGGCCGAAGTTCAGATGATCGAACACCTGAATCGGATAAGGGACGGCCTAAATTTCTCTGCGCCCAAACCGCAGGAAAAAGACCTGGCGGAAATACTCGGATTGCAATGATTCACGCGAGCCCCGCATCTCACCGTCACCGGTGATTTGCCGGTTACGCATTTCAGCTGAACCGCAGGTACCGTAGTCCCGAGTCGGGGATTTCGGGCTCACCGCCCTGCATCGGCAATCTCCATCACCGCATGCGTCACCGCCGGCGACCGCATCACGGAACCGTGGCCCCGGGCTTTCGGGGTGGTGGACAGATCGAATCGGGCGTCTATTCCATGAGCGACCATTGCCTCGACGCACTGCTGCGCGAAACGGGGCAGCGTATTCCTGTCGCTCTCCCCGGTGATCGCGACAACCTCAGTCGTGACCGGCACCCGGGCGATGTGGTCGTGCGCGGAAAGGCTCCTCAGCCACTGCTTTCTCTTCCCTGCGGAATTGATGCGTCACTGGCGCCATTGCCGGGTATTGCAGCCCCACGACACGAGGACGGCTCCATCGGCCAAGCCGGGATGCCGGCCCAGAATGATGCCGGAAATCATCGAGCCGCCCGAATGTCCCAGCAAGACCAGGCGAGAGGGGCGGTAGTGGGCTTTCAGCGCCTTCAGTGCCGCGGCGAGACCATCAATGACGGGGAGTGTGTACGAATCTTTGTTGAACCGTGCCCGGATCCCGGTGGTCGGACCGTTGGGCAAACGGTAAGCCGGGCGTACGATGGCCAAGACGTTGATCTTCCTTTGTGCGAGCATGCGGAATTGATCCGAGTAGCTTCCGAATTATTTCCCGCGCTTCGATGCGCCCCCGTCGCCGTGCATGAAAACGACGAGGGGCTCACCAGGTTCGATATCCGGATCGCCGACAATGTCGATTGCGAAGCATCCGTCCCCAGCCTGTACGCGGCTGGCCATGTCGCTCGCGCAGGTTTCGGCAGCTTTCGCCGTATTTGGGATTACAGCGAAACCGACAGCCAGACAGAGCAGGACAGAATGTACCGCACGTAGTTTCATTGACTGCCCCGTCGGCTGTCCGCGAAATTCCGATGTCCGGCGTGTTCCGGAAACGCTGCGATCACCCGACCTGTTACTCGCGACATTGGGATTCTCCAGGACATCCGAACAGGACTGAATGGTTCCACAATCGGATTCTCAAACCGGATCAGAACCGTATCTTGAACTGGAGGGTGCCGACGAACTGGCCTTCGGGCTGCGCCTCGAATTCCTTCCCGAGCCAGCTCAGACCGTAGAACAGGTCAAATCTCCTGCCGGTGTAGTGGATTCCGCCCCGGAGCCTCACCCTCACCGGGGTCAGCCTGTAGCCGAGGGCTTCCGGTAAATAGATGCTCTCTCCTACCCAGGCAACGTCGGCGCCTGCCACGTAATGGAGGCCGGTCCGGCGGACGAGCCCGAAGGGCACCCGGTGCCCGGTGGCTGCCGCACGCATCGCCAGATCGTCCGGTCCTGAACCCGACTTCAGGTCGATACCCGAGCGGAAAATATCCTCCGTACCGGTACGCACCTCGACAAAGGGCCGGATGGTCCAGCCCCCCGAGAGCAGGGTGGTGCCTGCTTCGGCGCTTGCCTCCAGGCGGACGGTATTGCCGATCTGGAAATCCGGCAGGTTCGGGATATCGAACCCGAGAATCCTGTGAAGCCTGGTCTGAATATCATACAGCCCGGTCTGGGGACCAATCACAACCAGTTCCCCGCCCAAACGCAGGTCGAGGTTGCTCCTGCGCGCATGACTGTGCAATCCGAAAGCCACCATCCCGGCATGTCTCCGGTCGCCCGGATGCGGGCTGAGGACATTGGCGGGCATCAGTATGTCCGAGCGAAAACGGTACTCCAGCAATTGCCCCAGTTCTGGGGGCGCCCGGTCCATCCCTGCAGGCCCGGTCAGTATGCCCGCTTCGGACGACGAACTTCGCCAGCGGTCACGCCAGTCGCCGAGGGAGTCATTGGAATGCGACCATGCGAACCCGATATAGCTGGCATCCACAACTTCGGCAGGAATCGGCCGGGCCCCGGACTGGCCGGCCAGTTCCACGGCCCTGGCGCCGGCACGGGGTTCCCCATTGGATGTCATGTCGGACTGCCCGTGCGGCATCTGGACCTCGTTGCCGATACTGTCATCAGGCATGCTGCTGCAGATCACGAAAAGGATGACCGCGGCCGCAAGGGGGCCAGCCGTTTCCCGTCTGAATCGCCGTAAGATGACCGTACTCATTCCATCTGTTGGTTTTCGGGGTTTTGAATCATGTTGAATTTCGGTTTGTATCAGTATCAGTACCGCTCATGTGGCATTGACACGCTCCGGGCATTTCCCGATTCTGGAACCTGTTTCGCCGTTCGCTTCGCACTGCATCGCTTCAGCCCGGAGGGTCCCCCATCAGGAGCCAGAGCCTGATATGGAAGATACCGATAGACAGGCAGTTCGGAATGGGCTCAGGATTCACCGGCTTCAGGGATGACACGGAACCTCGCTGGCGGGACAGCAGTACCACCTGTCGATCTTTCGCCCACAGTTCTTCGGGGCGCGTGACGGACCGTCACCGGGACAACACAGACTGTAGTGCGGGCTTCCGACCGTACGGCCCGGCAAGACCGGCAAGCCGGGCCGGAAGCCGGCAGGGGCCGAAACGGTCCGCCGGCTGGCGCTTCAGCACAGCCACACTATCGATTTCCTGGGGCACTTTACGAGTTTATACGGATGGGAGTGTTTTTCTTCAACCGGTGTGAATTTCATGGAGTCCGGGCGCTTCGGGGCCGGCAATGGAACGTGACCCGGGACAGGTTACGCGCGGATTGTACATTTCCGGCCCGCCGTTTGCAGTAATCAGGATACATCCTTAAGGAGAGAACAATGACTGCATCGGAGATCCGTTTCGAAGTCAGCGGAGATGAACTGGACGGAGGTTACCTGGCAACAGTACTCGGCTTCGGCAATCACAGGCAAGGCGACACGATTGAGGATCTCCGTCAAAGTGTCAGGGGGGCGGTAGGCTGTGATTTCGATGAAGTCATGGAGTGGCCGTATCCGATTCGCCTGCACTTCGTGCGGGACATGGTTCCAGTTGCGTGAGAATTTTACGGGAAGTCAGAGGTGACGCCTTGCTTATCAGTGTTTCGCCGGATGGGTTGCGAGCCGTCGCGTCAACTTGGTTCGCGTGGACGAATCGCGACGCAGCAGTGCAGGGGCCACCATAGAGGTGATTCCATGGCACAATCCGAATCGGGCAAGGCCCTGGCTGGCATTCTGAGGAGTATGCCGGCCATCAGGGCATTCATTACTGTACATGAACCTATCCAGGAGCTGGACCTGTGACCGGCTGCAGACTACGCATGGGCGCCGATTCCCGGACGGCCGCGTAAGGCTGTCTGACAGGGGATCCGCCAACCGGACATGAAAGTAACAGAATTCCAGTCAGACCATAATTATTATGTAACGCTCGTGGGATCGATGAGCTGGCGCCATACCCTGGGGTGCCGATTCCGGGGCGGGCAATGATGAAGGATTTTCGCAGTACACGTGGTTCGCGTACCCGCAGGAGGCGGGCCGGCGGGATTACGCCATGAGTGCCGGATTCTGGGTGCCGGCACTGCTGTGGTTGCCTGTCATCGAACGGGCCAACTTCCTGGTCTCGGTGATCCCATTGTTGGATCGTCTGGGTCATCCCGACCCCTATCTGCTCCTCCGGGTGGAATCGGCGATCGCGCTGGTGATCCTCGCGCCGATGGGATTGCCGAGCGCATTGCTGTTGCGGGAGTTCTGGCGATCGGGATACCGCCGCATGGCCTGGTCGGTCGGCGTGGTGGTGCTCGCCGCGGCGGTTGTGATCATCTCCTCCGACAAGGAGATGATCTATTCGCTCGAGGGGACCATCGGCAGACTCATGCTTGCGCCAGGCCTCCTGACGCCGGTCCTGCCGGTGTGGACTGTCGTCTGCCCGGCGTTCATCGGCATGCTGATCTGGGCCGCGACTGCGGCGCTCCGGCGCCGCCAGAAGGAATCCGCGGTGACGCATGGCCGGGATGCCCCCCAGAGTGAGGGCTTCTGGCTGCTTGCACTGATGTGGCTGCCGGCACTGGTCATCGGAGCAATCCTGGTTGACATTTTTCCGTCTCTCGGCACCTCGCCCTCCGAGTTCGAGTTGAGTGTGTTCCATCCACCGCTGACCGTCGTGCCGATGGGCGAGGTGCAGCTATGGGTGAGATTTGTGCCGATGTTCGTTATCGCGCTCTTCGTGTTCTCCCCCGCCGGCCTGGCGGTCGCGTTGCCTTGCCGGCAACTCTGGCGCTTGGGATATCGCCGCACCGCCTGGACCGTCGGTGTGGCTGCGGCATTGACGAACGCGGCCCTTTTGACCTTGGCGATGGAGCTGTTCCTGCTCGTGAGCGCGCCGAGCTTCTCCGGTACCATTGGACAAGTTGTGGGCACACTGTACTACCTCGCGCAGACGCTGCCCGCGGATATCCCCGTATATCTGGCAATATTCAACCTGCCGTTGTTGGTAGTGGTCCTGCTTCTGGGACGACGCAACCGAACACGGAACGGGGGATAGGGCATCGACGGCGGTCATAATGACCGGGGGAACGACATCCCGAAGCCGGAATCGGATGGCGGTTGAATAGGGGGTGGCCAGGAACCGAAGTCTTGCTGGAAGCATAGAGTACATGTAACAAGATAAGGAAGAATCCCTGAAGATCCGGGGAAGAACATTGGATTTTCGCAAGCAAGGAATAATAATGATGAAATCTGTAAAGTTTGGTGAGGCAGGAAGCTGGCAATTTCCGACCCCGTCATTCGATGTTTCCACTCACATAAACAGGGGACCGAACCCCCGCAGTTCTGCCGTTTTCCGTGAGTTTCCTTGAATTTGCATGAAATTCCGCTTGAAATCGATTGCAGGGATTGGATATAGTTCTATTCTGGGTGTGGGCCGCTTAATCCTGTTCACAGCACGACATCCCACAGTTCCGAACCGATTGTAGGAACCAGAATCCCCCCAGGATTTGTCCAAAAATAAGCCAAAAACTGGTTAATTGGAGGATAGATTTTGGGCAAACAAGCTCTTGCAATCTGTGGTGCGCCAATATACGATTAGGCGCACTGTGCAACTGCTCGGTAGCTTGCAATCCGGTGGGTGCCCATATACCATTAAAACCCTCGTTGAATTTATAACCTAAATGCGGAGGAAATCCCGTGAAAGAGTCATACCGACAAACCCCCCTTTTGACGCTTGCGGCGGGTGTGGCCGCGATGAAGTCCAAGATTTTGATGGCAGCTATGCTGACTGCTTTTCTTGCTCTGGCCGGTTGTGGGGGCGGCTCTAGCTCAACAACTACACCACCGCCCGATCCCACACCCACACCACCGCCGCCAGATTATGTATCCATGGCAAAGGATTACAGGTTGGTGGCAGCTGATGCCGAAGACGACTTGGATGACGCAATCGACATGGCAAAGATGGCGGTTAATGGCGCGGATGGCGACCCTGATATGAAGGGCGGTTCGGATGGCTATACCGCGATGCTTACAGCTCTAGCGACCAATGGTGAGTCCATGGCTGCCATGCAGAATGCCCAGAAGATTTTGGATGCGGCGGATGATGTCGATGAAGCTATTATGAGCGCCAAGATGGCCCTAATGGCTGCCAATACGGCTTTGACTAACGCAATGGCTCTCCCCGATGGTACCGAGGGTAAGGCTCAGGCCGTCACCGATCTTGAAGAAGCCATCAAGGCACTGGAAATGGAAATCATGATTGATGAAGACGGGATGCACACGCTTGTTGAAGATGGCATGCTTGAAATGTACAGCATGGCAGTTAAGACAGATGTCAAAGCAGTGACTGAGCAGAATGGATTCGCAACCGGAGACAAGAGGGGCATGGGTACCACCGCTGATTCGGCTATGGCAGTGACGAAAGCGGTCCTCGAATTGTTTGAACGTACGGATGGCTCAGGTCTTGCAACCCCAGTAAATACAGCAATTCCTTCAAATGCGAATGGATTTGCCATGGGGGACACGGCAAAATCTTCCATGAAGACCTATGACATGATATTTGAAACCCAAGGTATTGGCTTAGGTAATGCCATCGTGCAAGGGGTGGCCCTTTCCGGGGGGGACGCTTCTGCTGCTATTTCTGCAGTGGATGCTGCAACTCAACCCGATGCTGGAGTAGCCTATACGCACATGGGAATCCCAGGTCTTGTGATGTGCCGTATGGCTGCGGGCTGCGAAGCGGTTGATGCAGATGCGGAAATCGGAGATGGATGGTATTTCGTACCTTCTGCCGACGACGGCGGTACTAACTGGCGAACTGCATTGCTTAGCAAGTCGGACGATAATTATGTAATAGCCACGTATGCAAAATACGGTGTGTGGCTTACCGGTGATGAAGCAGCAGATCCCAGCACCTTGGCCATAAACAGATCCAGTATGGCGATGGGAGCTGCTGCACCTAGTGATACTTTGGCGGCAACGCTTGAGGGAAGCGCTAAATATTCCGGAAAAGCAGGTGGGTTGGCTATACGATATAACTAGTGTCCGGCAGAAAACCCATAAATTTCTGATTGGAAAGGCGTAATCGGGAAATCGGCGTGATGAAGATGTCCCGGATTCATCGGCTGGATGGTAAAATCATGGGGAATTTGCTGGTTTTTCCCGAATCTTCGCCCTGGTCCCTACCCGATGAGACATACCCTCCATCCCCAACTGGAGATCGGCGCATGCCAGATTGCCGATATCCGGATCGACCCGAAATCCCGGGACGATATCCCCGCGCTCCTGATCGGCCTGCAGCATCTGTATACCGACGAGTCATTGCGCAACCGTCTGTTCGACCTGCTGGAGCGCGAGGTTCTGCCGGATGTGGACCTGGACACTGGCAGGCCGGGGATGCACTTGTGGTCGATTCTGGTGATGGCGATCCTGAAGCAGGGACTGAACTGCGACTTCGACCGTCTTGAGGGACTGGTGAACCACTATGACGTGATCCGCCAGATGCTGGGGCACAGTGTGTACTCGGACGAGAGTTATTCGGTGCAGCAGATCAAGGACAACGTCAGCCTGCTGACGCCGGGGGTGCTGTCGAAGGTTGGAGAACTGGTGGTGGAATCGGGCCACCGGGTGTCAAAAAAAAAGCCTGGAGACTTGTTGCGCGGTCGGTGTGATTCCTTCGTGGTGGAAACGGATGTGCATTACCCGACGGATACGGGTCTGTTGTGGGATGCGCTGCGCAAGTTGCTTGGCCTGATGCAGGAGGCGGCCCTGGAGGACGGGGTTTCGGGGTGGCGCCAGGCGAAGGACCGGCGCAGGAAACTGAAGCGCCTGTTCAACGGGGTTCGACGGGCGCGTGATGCGCACGGCCGCCCGGACCGGGTGAAGGGTTTTCTCGATTCCGCCCGGCAATTGATTGCCCAGGCCGATGGCACTTTGGATGTTCTTGCCGGGATGGCAAGGGTGGAGTGCCGGCTGGTTCGGATGAACCGGATCCGGCAGTATCTGTGGTATGCCGCCCGGCTTTCGGACCAGGTGGACCGTCGGTTGCTGCGGGGGGAGACGATTCCCCAGGGCGAGAAGATCTACTCGATCTTCGAGCCCCATACGCGCTGGATCTCGAAGGGGAAGGTGGGCCGCCCGGTGGAACTGGGGGTTCCGGTCTGCGTTCTGGAAGACCAGCACGGCCTGCTGCTGCACCATCGGGTGATGTGGAAGGAAAGCGATGTGGAGATCGCGGTGCCGATGGTGGAGGAGGCCAGGGGGAAGTATCCGGACCTGGGGCTTTGCAGTTTCGACAAGGGGTTTCACAGTCCGGAGAATCGCCGGTGTCTGGATGAATTGCTGGAGGACAATGTCCTGCCCCGCAAGGGCCGCTGGACGCGGGCTGACCGGGTGCGTGAGACGGGCTCCGTGTTCCGGGCGGCCCGGCAACAGCATCCGGCGATCGAGTCGGCGATCCACAATCTGGAGCACCGGGGCCTGGACCGTGTGCGCAGCCATGGCGTGGAGGGGTTCGAGCGGACGGTGGCACTGTCGATACTGGCATGCAACGTGCATCGCGTCGGACGGATGATCCGGGACCGGGCCCGTGAGGCCGAGCGGCGACGACGGGCGGCATGACGGATCGGCTTTCGTCAGCTGAAGTTGAAAGTCCCGCCCCGACAGGGTGGGCATGGAGCCCAATGTCCGGAATCAGGCCGAAACGCCCTGACAATCAATTCCCTCTACTGTTTCCCGGAAATCCATAGAGTCACTCAATGACTGGATGCTGGCGAAATATTTTCACGCCGGGAATCCGTCGGAAATCGGGGTTTTCTGTCTGACACTAACTATAACCAGACCACAGGTGTAAAATCCGGGCACCAATCCGGTGAGTTCATGGCGAACATTATGCTGACTCTGGATTTTGGAGATGATAACGATCCCACTATGTTGTCGGGCGTTTTAGATGGATTTTCAGGCGTCAATAACCCCATGGTCGTAGATTCCGGTTGGAAAGTGATGCTTGAAGAGCAGGCATTCGGGACTTCTAATGCTACTGTCACTGGAGTGACAATGAGTGATGGAGGCACTGCATCCGAAACTGGTGGCGCTTGGACAGCGAATCCTTATGCATCGTATATATTTGATGACATGGGTGACGATGATGCAACGAACGACGTTAATATCCCCATGGGTTTTCATGGTGCCTTTGACGCGAACTTCAGCAATGGCGAGGTAGCAGGCGCATACGCTGCTGAAGTGGAGAAATAATTTCTGAAAACCAACAAGGGTGGCAGCCCTTTGCGTGACTCTTTCGGGGCTGCCACCAGTCAAAATCCCGAACCCGCTTCTTGAGGGTTCGGGTTTTTTTGGGGATCTGAAAACTGCCCCTGACTTTGCCCGGTGGGTTTGGTGACACCTTTGGCCTAACCTCACCCCCGACAATACAGTAGATGGAACTGCCGATTCTGATGGTTAAATGTTATGTCTGGTTCTCTCCGGGATGATTGGGCGACGGGTCTCCAAGGCTGAAATTGATCGCCTCAAGGGGGTACGGAAAATGGCGTGTCGCTAACCAGCATTTCGAGCAACCTACAGCCTTGTGCAATTCAAAGGCCTCCAGTGGCCACTCATCAGGATTGATAAACCACAGGTTACTGACTTCCTCCCAGACATAACCCGGCCATTTACATCCCTGGCAGAGTACCTCAACGGTTTTTTTCGGCATCCTCAATCTCCTGCCAAGGTTGACTCGGGAATAACATTGCCACCCGGAAGAAGTTCGACAGTACAACGGCTACTGTGTTCGTCATCAGCAATTCCCGCCATCATCTGTAGTCCAATAAAGACGTGGGTTTGAGGCGGTGCTGGGGGAAGGCGGTTCGCAGACTTTTCCTGAAAAGGCGGTATGATCCGTCTGATTTCACGATATCGGATGATCTGTCATGTCGAAAGCCGTGTTTCGCAAGACCCTGAGCGTTCCGGGTCTGCTTCGGGTGGTGCGTGGGCATTTTGATCGCATTGAGGATCCCATCGTGAGCCGGGGCCTGGCACTGACGGACTGCCTGATGTCGGGTCTGGCGGTATTCGCGCTGAAGTACCCGTCGCTGCTGAGTTTCGAGCAGGACGCACGGGACGAGGGCCGGATCCGGTCGAACCTCAGGGAACTGTACGGGGTTGGCCGCGCGCCGTCGGACACGGCGATGCGCGAGCGCCTGGACCTGGTGGACCCGCGTGCGCTGCGGGGTGCCTTCAAGGGTGTGTTCGCGGCCCTTCAGCGTGGCAAGGGTCTGGAGGGTTTCACCTGGCTGGGCCATCATCTGCTGTCGGTGGACGGGACGGGGTACTTCTCGTCGAAGAGTGTGCATTGCGACCATTGCTGCGAGAAACATCACCGTGACGGCAGCACCACCTGGTACCACCAGATGCTGGGGGCGGTACTGGTCCACCCGGAGCACCGGGAGGTGTTCCCGCTGGCGCCGGAACCGATCATGCGTTCGGACGGTTCGCGGAAGAACGACTGCGAGCGCAACGCGGCGAAGCGTCTGCTGCGTGACGTCCGTCGCGAGCATCCGCACCTGAAGCTGCTGGTGGTGGAGGATGCGCTGGCGTCGAACGGGCCGCACATCCGGCTGCTGGGGGAACTGGACATGCGGTATGTCCTGGGCGTGAAGCCGGGGGACCATGGGGAACTGTTCCGCCGTGTCGAGGCCTCGGCGGCGACCCGTACCGTGGAGAGGTCGGAAGGGGGCGGCAGCCGTTTCCGGTTCCGGTTTCTGAACGGCGTACCGCTGAACCAGGCGAACCCCGATCTGGCAGTGAACTTCCTGGCGTGCCGGGAGACCCGCCCCGATGGCCGGGAACTGCACTTCTCCTGGGTCACGGACATGGAGGTCACGGAATCGAACGCGCATGACCTGATGCGGGCCGGACGCGCCCGTTGGCGCATCGAGAACGAGACGTTCAACACCCTGAAGAACCAAGGCTACGGCTTCGAGCACAACTTTGGTCACGGCAAGCGGCATCTGGCGACGGTGTTCGCCCACCTGACGATGCTGGCGTTCCTCATCGACCAGGTGCAGCAGCGGTGCTGTGCGCTGTTCCGGGCGGCCCGGGAGAAGGCGGGCGGTTCGAAATACCTGTGGGTGCGGTTGCGCGGGCTGTTCACGGAGTTCTACATTCCGGACTGGGAGACCCTGTACCGGGCGATCGCGTTCGGGCACCGGAAGACGGAGTTGGTGCCCTTCGACACTTCCTGACCCGGCGGCCGTGTCCGAATATGCAACGGGCCGGTTCTTCGGGGAATCATGTGGCCAGCAGACAATCCGGCACACCGCCCGGAGGGGGTTCCCTCCCCGCGTAGTCGGGGAACAGGGGCTCAAACCATGAAATCCGCCGAATCCAATCCGTGATAGAATTAGCGGGAATTGCTGGTTCGTCATGAATTGTTTACGGGTCCCGGGTGCGGTAAGGGAGTGACGGCGGAAGTAGTCCAGAGCTGTAACTACTAGCCCCCTGTGGAGCACCTGAAGGTCATTCAGGTGTCTTGAGCATGTGGGCGGCCTTTCCCTTGAGAGCGATCTCGATGGCGGCAAGAGGATTGTAACCCTGATAGGACATGGACAGCAGATAGCTTGAGACCCGGCACCATGCGACGGCGTATTTGTATGTACGGAAACAGCCGGACACTTTCTGCTTGACCTTGGCCATCCGGAGGTTCCTTTCGGACAGGTTGTTGGTGAAGCTGACCGCGGGGTCCCTGGCGAACCGCAGGACTTCGGTTTCATGCTTTCCCATGGCCTCCCACAGGTTCTCCGCGTCGGATTTCGCGATGCGCCCGCGCTTTTTCCCGCCGGTGCGCACAGGGGTTGCCGGGAGTTCCTTCTTCCCCTGGGTCAGGATGGTCCGGTAGCGCTTTTGCAGGGCGGCGCATTCTTTTGCGGACAGCACCTTGTCCGGGCTTTCCCTGACCTTGCGGGCGGCGTCCCGGAGCAGTTTCTTCATCCGCCTCGCCCAGGCCGGATCATGGGCGTCGATGAGGAACTGCAGATCCCGCAGGAGGTGGCCGCCGCACAGGGCGTGGTCGCAGTGGTCACAGGCAAGATAGCTGGCCCAGCGGTCATGGACCAGGACGCCGCCGTACCGGGGGATGATGCCGATGTCCCGGATCGCCTCGCCGCCCCGCTTGGGGTGGCAGAACTTCAGGGTGAGGTCTCCGGCGCTGCAGTCGTGCAGCCAGTGGTTCTTGCGGTCGATGCGGATCGAGGTCTCGTCCACATGCAGCGCCGGCGCGGCCAGCAGGCACTCGACGGCGGCAGCCTCCCAGTCCGCCAGGGCATCGTGCAGGCGCAGCAGCCAGGCCAGCAGGGTCGCCTCGGCAATGGCCCGTCCCGTCATCGCCTTCATGGTCTGGACCACACGCTTCAGCGGCACCATCTGCGCCACCATCAGGTGGGCGGCGAACGCGATGATGCCGTGTCCGTACTGCAGCGGACCCGGCAGGCCGTCCGGAAAGGCGCCCCGGTTCTCGGCATGGCAGCGCGGACAGGTCTTGATCTCGGCATCCACGTGGTATTCCCGGGTCTCGAACACGATGTCCACCAGGGTGCGACGCTCATGGCCCTCGCACCGTACCCGCACCAGGTTCCTGCCGCAGGCCGAACATTCCGTCACCGGGGATACCCCGGTTTCACTCACCAGACGGGTATGGCCCGTTTCCCAGTGCGGCTGCTCCGGTCCCCTGCCACGGCTCCCGGGGCGTGCCGCGGTCTCATCCTTCCCCTCACGGGACGGCGGCAGGCTCGCGTTCACCGGCGTCTTGCGGGTGGTCTTTTCCATGAACACCGCCATCATCAACTCCATCAGCATCAACAGGGCGTTGAACAGCACCTCGCATTCCGCGCTGACCTTGCCCTCCCTGCACAGTGACCGGAAACTCTCCCGGTGCGCATCGAACTCCTCGCGCAGCGCAACCCGGTTCACCGTCCCCATGGATTCACTCCTCCCTCGCCTCCACGGCCTCCTCCGCCTCCACCGCCATCATCGCCGACAGCACCGCCAGGCGTTCCCCATGCGGCATCCCCCGGTAGCGCCGGCCCCAACTCTGGGCCTTGCGCTTCACCGCCTGGCGATGGGTGAAGTTCCGGCCCGCATAACGCGGCCAGTGAACCCGGTCCGGCGTGAAGTTGAACCACACCTTCTCCGTCACCACACCCGCCTGGTTCATCACCTGAAGCGACACGCTGCCCCAATCCCCCAGCCAGTCGTCGTACATCCGCGAAGGATACCCCGAGATCATCACCGAGCAGGGAAGGCCGCGGATCAGCGCCAGCAAGCCCTCGTGGTCGCTGTTCCTGTAGTCGTGCCGGTAGCGGCGGCCCGACTTGCGCGTACTTTGCAGATACGGCGGGTCGCAGTAGACCAGTTCCGTGCCGTCAAACGGAAACGTCCGGAGATACCGGTGACAGCAGCCATGCACCAGTTCCACCGGATAGTCGCACTGGAATCCTTCCAGCGCCCTGGCGTTGCAGTCTATGCCGATGTTCCGCAGGGCCCCCGGCTTGCGCTTCATGATCGCCCCACCGCCAAGGTGGGTTTCGATATACACCGAGTGCGGCGGCATCAGGGCGATCAGAGGCTGGCACAGCCCCGAAGCTCCCTTGGAGCCGAAATAGCGGTTCCCCATCTGTGTGCGGGTTCGTCTCGTGGTCCGAAACCCGAACGATAGGGAAAATATTCTATACTGTCAACCTACAGATGGGATATGGGGCAAATAAGGGGTGAGTAGTTACCCAGAGCTTTCACCCGCCACCTCACGGAATCCCCGGAACCAACGGCCACCCCAGGAACGATTAAGCCTCGGTTCAGGCCCCGTTGCGACAATGGCGCCTCTTTAAGACCAAGGGCTGTCACAACGCCCTGGGACCGTAATCGAGACTTGCAACTGAGAACAGGGTTTATGACGACATTCGGCCAACTCCCCCGCCTGCTGGCGGCCACCGCCTTCCTGCTGCTCGCCGCCCCGGCATGGGCCCAGGACGACACGGAGCCGGCCGCCCCGGGCCAGACCACCGCCGACATCGAGGCCCGGGCGAAGGCCCTGATGGCCGAGGGCCGGCATGTCGACGCCCTGTCCCTCCTCGGCCCCCTGGTGGAGGTCCGCCCGATCATCATGGACGTGTACTTCCTGGTGGGCCTCGCCTCGATCGGGGCCGCCGGAGCCCCCGACGCGTCGGCGGAGAACCGGGAGGCGTTCCTCGACATCGCCGTGCGGACCTTCCGGGCGATGCTGGTGCGGAACCCCGGCCTCGTCCGCGTGCGCCTGGAACTGGCGCGGGCCTACTTCCTCCAGGGGGAGGACGCCGAGGCGAAGGAGCACTTCGAGCGGGTGCTGGCGGGGGAGAACCCGGAGGCGGTGGTGGCCAACGTCAGCCGGTACCTGTCGGAGATCCGCAAGCGCAAGCGCTGGTCCTCGTACTTCGGCTTCGCCCTGGCGCCGGACAGCAACATCGGCGCGGCGTCGGACGACCGGACGATCAACATCTTCGGGCTGCCCTTCGAGCGGGACCAGCAGCAGCTGACGAGTTCCGGGATCGGCCTGTCGGTCTGGGGTGGCGGGGAATACCAGTATCCGCTTAGGGACCGGGTCCGTCTGCGGGTGGGGGGGGACATCTCGCGGCAGGAGTATTCCGGCAGCGAGTTCGACCGGATGACCCTGTCGGCCCATGTGGGGCCGCGCTGGCTCATCGGCGACAGGGCGCGGGCGAGCGTGCTGGCCATTGCGCGGCACCACCGGCGGATCAACGAGCCCTATGCGGACGACCTTGGGTTCAACACCGAGGTGCACCGGCGGTTCACGCTGCGGACGACGGGGACGCTGCGGACGTCGTGGGTGGAGCGTCGGCACGACGGCGGCGGGTCCCTGGACGGGCCGAGGACGAGTCTGTCGCTGAGCCTCGACCGGGTGCTGACGCCGACGCTGCAGGGCAACCTGACGCTGGGGTGGGCGGGTGAGCGGACGGACCGGGTGGACCGGCGCAACACGTCCCGTTGGTTGCAGCTGGGGATGACGAAGGCGTTTGCGGGTGGATTGACGGTGAGCGGGGGGACGACGTTCCGGTGGACGGACTACGAGGGCAACTGGTTTCCGTTCACGGACGGGTCGCCCCGGGAGGATATTCTTCGGAGCTACCGGGTGAGCGGACACCACCGTGCGATCTCGTGGCGTGGATTCAGTCCGAAGGTGTCGCTGGTGTTCGAGGAGCGCAGCAGCAACGCCCAGTTGCACGACTACAAGCGCACGTTCGGTGAACTGACCCTGGTCCGGGTGTTCTAGGGAACCGGGAACGGCAGACAGGCGTGTCGATCTGTCCGCCTGGATTCATCGGGCGCCTCTCCCGGAAGAGGCTGTGGCTTCGATAGACTTCTGAGGCTTGCCGTGATCGCTACGATCTGATCCATCGCCACCGGGCCGAACGACCGAGCCCCATCAAACAGGCTGACCACGGGGGTGGGTGACCGTGCGCCAATGTGCTCGGACTCACTCAGTCGATAGAACTCCGGGATTTCTTCAGCGCTGAATTTTGCAGGGAGCCTGCCGGCGGGTGCCGTTCACCGGAACGACATCCTTGATGTGGTTGGCGAAACTCTCCGCCGACAGGCCGAAGGCACCAAGCACCCCGCAAACCTTCGGCGCCACGCCCTTGAGCGTCACGCATTCCCGGCCACTCAACGGCATGTCCAGCGACTCTGAAAGCAGGATCGCACGGCCATCGACCCAGGTCGCCAATATGTCCTCGTCGGTTGCTGTCATCACTGCGTCGTAAGGATCGCCGCCGGCATGTCTGACGAGGATCAGGTCCGCCCACAGACCGGGCCTGATCGCGCCGAAGCGGTCCTCCAGGCCCAGTGCATAGGCACCGTTGCCGGTGGACATGTGCCACAGCGCCTCGCCCGGCAGCACCATCCCCGCATCCCCGGCTACCCGTCTCGCGCACTTGGCCTCCTCGCGCATGTTGAACGATCCGCTTGGCGACCAGTCGGTCGAAAGCGCGATCCGTACGTCCAGTTCCAGCGCACCCTCAAGATCGATCGTCTCGCCGTACAGGGCGAGATTGGAACGCGGCGACCATACCAGCGTGACGTCGAACTCGCGCATCAGCACGTAGTCTTCCCGGTCGGTGGCCACGCCGTGAATCAGCGAGTAGCGCCGGTCGCGTCGCAGCACGCGCTTGAGATAGCGCGCCACCTCTGCCCTCGCTGCGCAGCTCGTCCGCCTGCCCTCGCCGACATGGGGAACAAAGGCCATGAACGCCAGGTTGCCGCCGGCCAATGACGGAAACCGGTAAGTCGGGCCGCCCGCGCACTCTTCCCTCAGGTCCTCAACCACCCGAAACGAAAACGGGAAGGTCGCCATGTCCGCTTCCGCGTCGTACAGCGCAGGATCGCCACGGCGCTTGTGGCGGTTGATACTGCGGATTACCCCTGGTACACCGCCCGAGCCCGCGATGGCGGTCGCACCTCCGAGCAGGTGCCGCAGTTCCATGGCGAGGAGGATCGCGGTACTCCGCGGATCCTCGGAATCGAAGTCGATACGCGGGGGGATTGGCAACGGCACTCTGCCGTCGGTGCCGAGACGCCATTCGTCACGGTGGGTATATCCGGGGTTCAGGTTGGCGTCGGGAAAGGCCCAGCTGTAGGCGGGGTGTTCGTGCGCGTTGACGAAGCCCGGCGACAGAACGGCACTGCCGCGGCAATCGAGAACCGCGGCGTTCGGGAAATCGGCACGCACGCCGTCGAACTCACCGATGGCGCCTATGCTCCCGTTGAAGCGGATGTGTACGCCGTAGCCGGGCCGGCTGCCTTCGGGCAGCAGGATCTCGGCACCGACGACCAGCCCGGGAGCCCGGCTGCCGGTGTCCGGCGCAGGTGTGAATTCGCAGTACCGGCCGTCATCCTGGCCTCCGCCCTCGCCGGCGAAGGAGATGGCCGACGCACACGCCCCAAGGAGCATGGCAAACAGGCAGGCCCCCAAACGGCGCTGAAAGAAGCGGGAGGCGATCAAAAAGTCAATGGTGGACATTGTCGGGGTCTTTCAGGTAGTCGAACACAGCGGGAATACTTGCGCCGGTCTTCATAGCCTGCGCCAGGCCCGGGATGAGATTACCCCAATATGCCCATCGGCACCATCAACAAGCCGGCCGGCTGATTTTTTCACTCCACAATGAAATCGGTGGTCAATTTCGTGCGGAATCGGCGGTCGGTTCGGCGTGGAATGATCAGACCGGCCACAATGGATCCAATCCTGGACAACTTTTCCAGGCAGGGAAAAAGGCTTGTTCCGAAAAGTCGCCCGGATACGGATCGATGCCGGGGATGTTGCGCGGTACAGCGTGATACCATCCCGCCATTCGTCCCGAATCCATATCACCACCACCACGAAATCCCGATGCACATCCGTGGATTTCCGGCAGGAGTTCAGCGTTGCACGTATTCGATCGAACCCTCTTCTTCGCCAATATCCTGCAAAAACCGCACCTGGCGGCATTCGCGGTCCTGACCGGAACCTTGTTGCTGGCGCCGGGGACCGTGATCGCCGACGATTTCTACCTGCGCGGCGGCATCGGACTCGACCGGCCGGGCGGCACGGAGTTCACCGACATCGATTGCATGGCTACCTCTCCGGCAGCACTCTACGGCTGCGGAGCGGGCGGTGACGGCGCACCCTACCGGTCGTCCCGGGGCGATTTCGGAACGGTTCCGGCAGTGGAGTTCGGCTTCGGCTATCCGGCCGGCGGGATTCGTTTTGAGATGCTGGTCGAATACCGGCCGCGCTTCTCCTTCGGGGGCCGGGCGAACTTCCTTGCGCCGGAGCGTCGTCAATCCGTCTCCATGGACCTGTCGTCCGTGTCCGGCATGGTGGCAGGCTTTTACGACTTCCCGAAGCAGGGGTCCGCTGGGTCCGGCGCCTTCGTCCCGTTCGTCGGGGCCGGCATCGGAATCGCGCACACCCGGACCCGGGAGATGTCCATGACGTTCCCGGTGAGGACGACGACCGTGCCGGGCGGGAGCCGGGTGGAGTCGACCTGGATGGTGACGGCGGGCGTCGCGATGGAAGTGGGTGAGCGGACCACCCTGGATCTGGGTTGGCGCTACACCGATCTTGGCGAGGTTCGCACGGGCCGGGGCGCGGGCCGGGTGGTTTGGCGCGACGGCAGCCGGGATCCGTTGCCGCTCGATCTTGCCCCGACGCGGGCGAGGCTCGCGGGCCACGGTTTCAGGATTTCCCTGCGCTATGCCCTTTGAAGATGGCGGCCACCGGAAAGTGATCCATTTCTTCGTCATGGCCCGGCCCCTCTGAATCCATTCGAGCAGCCCCTCCGGCTGGCTCAGTAACCTCCCCGTTTTCACCCCGCTCCTCCTCCATGGAGCGCATGTCCGGTCCCAGGCCGAAAATGGTCTGGGATCGTCGACTGATCCGCACACAGGTTCGATGACATCGTGGCATTGGTGGTTAGACACCAATTTGACACCATATTTATTAATTTCACACCATATTTACGGGTACCGACACACACATTTTATACAAGATTAAATATATTCCGAAGGACACAGGCGCCCCGCCGTCTGCAAACGTGGTGGCGTCAATTTCTGATGATCCGGAATTCCCGGAATCACGCTTTGTATTGACAACAACCATCTTTCAGAAGAGGCAGTCATGCGGATTCTTGTGTTCCTTCTTATGGCAGGGCTTGTTGCAGGTTGCCAGACTTCCGCTCCCGAAGAGGAAGGGATCCGCTTTGAGCGGAACTCACAGTTCTCGACACAGTACCTGCGGGTGTACCTCAACCTGCAGGACGGTCGCCCGCTCACCATGAACACGCTGGACGACGTGGACTCGACAGAGTCCTTCGACACCCCGATTCCCGGTCACCAGGCTCAAGCGTGGCGGTTCCTGAAGGACGAGGATCACGGTACCTCGCTCGCCTATGCGGCGGTCAGTTGGGACCCTGATGATCCGGCCGACTACCTGATGGCGGGCTGGTGGGCCTACTACCCCGATCAGCACCCGCCTGATCTGGACCCTCTCGACACGGAGGAATACTCCATCATCGACGGCCCGGAGTTCGATCCGGACGATCTGTCCGAGAGGCCCGTCTCCGGGACCGCTTCCTATGCCGGCCTGGCTGGCGGAGTCTACGGGTATGTGCCCGGAGCCACGATTGAGGAGCGCCACTTCGTGTTCGACGGATGGGAGGGACTGGCAACGCTCAGCGCGGACTTCGGAGAAGGGACGGTGAACGGATGCATCGGTTGTGTCGGCGATCTCACTGTCCGTCCAGCTGTCGCACCCGCCTCGCGCGGCGATGTCCAGCACGACATCTCCGACTACGAGCTGCACCTTCTCGAGCAGCCTTTCGGGACAGGCGATTTCGATGGCGGCGCGGCCGAGATCCGGCACCCCACCCGCGAGGTCACCTTCTCCAAGGGCCGCTGGGGCGGCAGCTTATCCAACAAGCCGGACGCGGCCGGCAACCCGAGGCTCATAGCCGGGTTCGGTGCGAGCTACTTCGAGGAGGCCGACGGGAGCCTCGGCGAGCTGTTCGGATCGTTTGTCGTGCTGAGCGAGGATTTCCGCGAGCAGTGACGGACCCGGATCTGAACATGCCTGGCCGGAATCACGTACAGCATCCGAACAATTCACCTTGCCGGACGGTACGAGGCCTCAGGCGCCGGTCATGCGGGAGAACGGGGTACATCCCATATCGAGATCACTATGGGAATACTTCACCGGCAGGCTGGAGGATATCCGGGGGCCAACTGCCGTATGCCCGACTGCTGCGAAGTCATGTATGCGGCGATGGGCGGCGGCGACCGAATGGCCAGCGCCTCTTCAAAGGGGAAGTGCGCCATGCTCACGATCCGCTACCGGTTGCCGAAATACTCCTGGGGCAGCCATCTTTCGCGGCCATCGGTTCGAATGTTCGCGAAATAATGCGTGGTTGCTTGTCCGGGTGAACAAGGCTGGATCGGTTTCATTGAATAGTTGAATAAGCTGAATACTCTGCCATGTCGGACATCACCCTCCACGAGGAAATCCGGAACATTCTCATCGCCAATGACAATGCCTGGCTGACCACGTACGAGATCGCCGAACAGGTGAACCGACGGGGCAGGTACAGGAAGAAGGACCGCAGCAAGGTCACCGACCACCAGATTCACGGAAGTACGGAGAACTATCCAGAACTGTTTATACGGAAAGGCATCCTGGTGCGATGCTTGCGACTTCCGTAAACTGATCGTCACCTCCCGCCACTGCCGTCCAGGGATTCAACATCGACGATCATTCCCTGTTCATAGTGGTAGCGCAGATAACGCCAGTGAATGGCATCCGAGAGCGCTCTGGGACGCATCACGCCAAAACACTCGCCATTCGCTCTTGCGCTTTGGTAGTGGACACCGTAACTTTTCGCATCCCGTAACGCACGTCCGAGCTGCTGCGCTTCTCGATAATCATCGGAGTCGTAGATAGCATCTCCGACCAGGTGTCGCACATCGTGTAGGGTAGTCGTCCCAAGCCGTGCGCGGATAACGCGCATTTCCTGGCTGGTCTGTTCGATTCCGGATTCCCGCAGAAAACGCGCGCGATGAAAAGACGATTCACCGATGGCCACAGTCACTTCTGCAGCACAGTAGTAGACTCCGAAGTCCCGATTGAAACGGCCACCGCGACCATCGGTCGGCGGGTGGGTAAATGCCGCCATAATCCAGGACGCGCCATCGCCATACACCCGGTCTTCCGGCGGCACCAGGTGAATATCACCAACTTCATCGCGTAGCCTGGGGTTGGTCAGGGACTCCACGGTATAGAGCACATCCCAATCCTGAGGACTGGAGACGCGCTCGAACAGGCTAATCTGGGGATAGCGCGACAGAATGACCCGATAGACCGGTTCATTCACCTCGCTACGGGGTAACGCATCGATATCGATCACCAGCCACCCCGCTCCGCATCGAGGAAACTTCTGACCACGGCCAGATCCACCACCTGTCCGGCCAGCAACCGGTCAAGTGGCGCCGTGCCATTGAACAACGGGTTTTCGTTGGGGGTGGCCAACCACTGATCGGCCAATACCTGGTCGGGCAACAGGATTTGCAGGGACTTGTAGATCCCAAGGATATAGCTGGCCCGTTCCAGCAGATCCCTTGTTAGCCTGGCCTTTTCGGGCTGGCTCTTCCAGTTGTAGAGGGTCTTCTCGTTGCCGAGTCCTAATAGGGTCATCTGCTGGGCACCGGTCAGGCGCCACTGGCCGAAAATGGCAAAAATCGCCGGCAGCAGTGAACCGGCGACACTGGGTCCGCGTTGCAGCAGCTGCTCGGCTTGCACAATCACGCTTCCCTCCAATACTGTATTTTTACAGAGCTTGAATACAGCCTAGCAGACTGTAATGATACAGTCAACAGTATCAGAGATCCTTTAGGGAAGGTCCGATCAGGCGGATTCCCGAATGGCGGTTTCAGTGGTTCTGAATGATCGGATTGACCAGCATCAGCCGACGGGATCGGGAAGATGATGGCCGAATCAATCAGGGATCCCCTGAACAAAATTCAAGCCCCATATCCTGGGGTCGTTCCTACAACTCCCAGGGGAAGCTGTCCAGCCGGGTCGCGCCGGATTCGGTGATCAACACCTGGGTCTCCAGCTTCACGCTCTCCGAACCTTCTTCGGCAATCAGGCTCTCCACGCAGATCACCTGGCCGGCCTCGAAACAGCCGCCATGGCTCGTATCGAAGTCCGGGTGCAGCAGGATCACCGGCCATTCATCCGCCATGCCCACCCCGTGCGCCGCCAGCGAATACCGGTACGGCTGGTGGGCTGCGGGTATCTGCCAGCTCCGGGCGTTGAACTCTGCGAAATCCAGTCCGGGTTCCAGCAACGCCAGGTTGTGCTCGATCTGCTCACGGGCCGTCGCGTAGAGTTGTTTCTGCCGGCCGGTCATCGGCACGTCTCCGCACGTCCAGGACCGGCTCAGGTCGGCGCAGTAACCATAGGGACCGACCATGTCGGTGTCGAACGAGATCATCTCGCCCAACCGGCATTCCCGATCCGAGCATTCCCGGTACCACGGGTTCGTGTTCGGGCCGCAGGTCAGGAGCTTGGTTTCCAGCCATTCGCCTCCGGACCGCGCGTTCTCGAAATGCAGGTGGGCCCAGAGCTCACGTTCGGTGACCCCGGGAACCGAATGCCGGTAGATGCGCGCCATGCCCGCCTCGCAGACACGGATGGTCCAGCGCATCAGGTCGATCTCGTCGGCGGACTTGATCGAGCGGGCGATCTCGGTGATCTGCCCTCCATCGATGATCTCGATCCCGCGTGCGTTCAGCGCCGCGACACCTTCGGGCTCGATGCGGTCCACGGCCAGCCGCCGGTTGCCTCCGCCATGTGCCCGCACTTCCGCGGCGATTTGATCGGCCCAGAGCGACAGGCGCTCCTGCGAGCGATCGCCTGCGCACATGAACATCCAGCCGATCGAATTCCGAATTTCGTCGATTCCGGGCAGTCCGTGGTTCAGGTGTTCGCAGCCCTTGAATTCGAACATGATCCCCGATCCGCCGTTCAGGATCAGCGCATAGCGGAGCGGATTGTGGCTGGTCCAGATGCTCATGTTCTGGCAGTCAAAGGCGTAGCGGATATTGACTGGATCGTAAAGCAGCAATCCCGCCACCTCGTGCCGGTCCATCAGCATGCGCAACCGTGACAGCCGGTAGGCGCGGGTGCGGTCCAGGATGTCCCCGGAGAGCGGGCTTTTCAGGGGCCGGTCGGCGCCTTCTGAATTCAGGTACGCAAGCTTCCGGTCATCCCTGAATGGGGCGGTCCCGAATGGGGCGGCATCGTTCAACGGGCGCGCCCGTAGAAGCCGACCTGCTCGCTTTTCGAGAACATCACGCCGGGTTTCTCATAGTAGGAGAACACCGCGATTACACGTGGTCTGCTTCCTGAGACCGGGGTAACCCGATGGGCGGTGTTCTTTCCCTTGAAGACGTTGAGGGTGCCGGGATCCAGTACGATGATCCTGGTATCCGGGTCGTTGCCCTGCAGCAGGCGCGCGACGCCCTCGAAGTTCGGATCATCGTCGCTGCGAAGCCCAGTGCGGTACTGGAAGCCGCCGCCTTTCTCGGGGGCCTGCAGCATCATCGTGGTGGTGAACTCGGAACGGTCGAAATGCCAATTCAGCTCCTGGCCCTCCCGGTAGGACATCACGTTCACGCGCGCCAGCGGATCTTCCATGACGTGAAGTTCGGGCTTGTCCATCGTGGCCGCGAGAAACATGGCGAATGGCGGCCATTCGTAAAGCCGAATCAGGGGCGATCCTTCGATCTGGTCGGCGCACAGGGTTCGGTTCGATGTCCGGAACACCCGCAGGGCCGGGTGGTCCTCTGGCAGGTCCTCGATCGGTTTGAAGTAGATGTTGTGCTGACGCTCGTGCAGAAAGGACTCGGCTTCGAAAAGCGGCATCATTTCCGCCACCGCCTGCGCGGCAATCCGGGGCTTCATCAGTCCGTCGAGGTTGTACATGCCCCCGGTTGCCAGGTCTTCCCGGCACCGGTTCACCAGGGCCTGCCAGTCATCGCTGCCGGGACGGTCGAGCGGAAACCGGTCGAGGTCGAGTATGTCGCGCATGCGCCTTGATCCCCTTTCTTTCTGCAGGATGCACCTGGAGTCTGAAAGTATCCACTGGGTCCATCCGGGTCAATATGCAGCAAGGCGAGATTTCCAACGGAAATCGTTGTTTTTGATCAACACCCGTCGTTCGGGATCACTGCAATCCTCCGGCAACGGGTTACTCCGTGCCGGGGTCTGTGGTCTCTGCGAATTCGGTGCTGGCGCGACGGATACGGCCGCATTCGGGAATCCTGCCTCCAATCATGACCAAGGCCCCGCATGGCATTCACCATGCGGGGCGATGACGGAACCGGTACGGCTACCAGTACAGCGCCCCGCGCAGCATGACGCTGTGGTCGGCCTCGCCGCTCGCCGGGCGGCTGTGCACGCCCTCGAGACTCATCCGGATCGACGACCCGATGTCGAGGCGGCTGCCGAGACCAAGTCGGTTTGACCCGTCCCGGGACAGCGACACGTCGGTATAGGGCGTCAGCACCCCATGGCCGGCCCACGTGGCAGTGCCGATGCCATAGGCGATCCTGGCATGCACCCGCGCGGCATCCGGGTCCGCCGCCGCCCCCAGGGCCACGCCGCTCTCCCACAGCCGCTCCACCCCGCTCACCGCCTGCCCCCACACCGGACGCACGCTGAGCGACAGACCCCGCCCCGCCGCGCCGGGATCCAGCTTCACCAGCCCGCCGACACCCCACTCCTTGTAGTCCCCGTTGTGGTGCAGCAGCACCCGGGCCCGGCCCTCCACGGTCCAGCCGCTCGCCGGGTCGTGATAGCGGACGCCACCGCCCGCCTCGATCCCGCTGCCGGTCTCCCCGTCTCCGCCGTCATGCCGCGTGCCGAGCTCCACCGACGGCGTCAGGGTCCCGCCCGACGCCAGCTTGCGCACGTGGCTCCCCTCCATCACCAGCCGCACCCGGCTCACGTCCAGCTCCAGCTTCGCCAGCGTCGCCGAGCCCTCCACCTCGGTCCGCGTGAACGCGGCCTCGCCCTTCAGGCGAAGACTCGTGGTGCCCCCCGCGATCATCCCGCCCCCTTCCACCAGCGGTCCGCTGATGCCCACCGCCGCCATCTGCTGCGTCAGGTCGCTCCGCTGGACCGCCAGGGACGGCTCGCTCACCTCCACGTCCCCCCGGCCGTGGCCCAGGGCGGCCCACAGGCCGATGCCCCCGGGCGACTGCCAGCCAAGGTAGGGATGGACGCTCGTCAGGGAGGTCGACAGCTCTCCCGTCAGCACCCCGAGGTCGGTGTAGTCCACCTCGCCCCGGGCCAGGCCCAGGGAAACCCCCGCCAGCAGGTCCCGGCCCATCCGGGTGTCGAACCCGAGATGGGCGCTCAGCACGCTGCCGTCGTAGTCCAGGGTCTGGGGGCTGCCCCCGGAGAAGCCGCGGTAGTCGCCGCTGCCCCAGAACGACATGCTCCCGTACCCGCCCCCGGCGCCCGTCCCGTCGAGGGACAGGGTGAAGGAGGAGTCCGCCAGGAGCCGGCCGGGATCGAGGGTGCCGCTCTCAAGCCCCCGGGCATTCGCCAGCAGGACGTCGGACAGCGAGGAGGCGCCGGCGAGGCTGAACCCCGCGGCCGGCGGGGCGCCGGAGTTCGCCGCCTGGATGCGGCCCGAGATCGCATCCACCGTGTTCGCGGTCATCGCCCGCATGACCTGGGGCAGCAGGGTCTCGACAACCCGGGTCGGCTGCGCGGAGGCCGCCGCATGTGAAGCCGGGTAAAAACCCGATCCGATCACGACGGGATTCGGGGAAACGCTTCCGTCGGCCCTCAGGACCCTGAACTCACGGGCGTAGCCCACCTTGGGGATGTCGGCATCGTCGGTGGCATCAGCGGGATCATCGAAGAAATACTCCACGAAGCCGCCTTCCGGACTGCTCGCTGCCGCCGCAAGGACCTGGGGCAGAATCAACTGGCCGGTCACGGCGTCGCGCTGGGTCGGTATCAGCGGCCGCAGCTCGAACCGGTTCGGAAACGCTCCGTGAAACAGAATGATATTGGAGTTGCGATCCAGGACGTAGAGGTACACGGAACCGTGCCGCCAGGGTCCGTTCGGATCCCGCATGGCGACCTTGGCTGTCGAGATGGCCTCCCGGCCTCTCTTCTGGAGTTCGAGAAAATAGTTCCCTGCTGCCGTAACGAAGGCCTTCAGGGTTCTTCGGTCCACCACGTCCCTGGCAGTGATGGCAGGGTCGCCGTAGTCAATTTGTTCCTGCGCCAGGTGTGATGCGTCGAGGTCGAACCCCGCGAGCAGAAGAATCGGCGTCTGTTGACGGGCCCTGTTATAGGCGCTTACGTAGCCTTTGGCCCCCGCGATCCCCGGCCGCTGGCCCGGTATGGGAGTGGTCGCGTCAAACGGGGCATGCGGTTCTTGCCGCAATGTGTTCACAATGGCAGCCGGGTTGGCCAGGTCCGCGGGGGAGACGCCCAGCGAAACGAGAATTGTCGCAAGAATCCCACGGTTGATGAGATTGCCTGACAATGTCATGTCCTCGGAGTGGACAAACACCCTGCCGTCCAGTGTCAGCTGCACCAGGTAGGTGGAGCCGGAGCGCCATGGCCCCCCGTCCTGCCGGATTAGACATCCGAAGTGATACGCCTGTTGTACGCTTGCTCCGGCCACACGCTTGAATTGATCTCGCGCGCCCAGGGCAAAGTCCTGCAGGCTGGCACTGCCGTCTTCGACCTGCTGCGCCGTCACGCTCGGGTCAGGGGCAGGTGTTGTGCCGGGAGGAAGCGGACATGCGTCCTGCATCTGTCCCAGGGCGGTGCCTGTACCAAGAATGACACCTGCCAGCACGAAAAGGCCGGCGGAAAGCACCTTCGATAGTGAGGAGAATAAATTTCTGGTTTTCATTCTGACAAACCTCCTGATGGAAAAATTATTATGGTGTTACGAGGATTACACATGGATTGAATAACTATACTACATCTCGCCCAGTGCCAAGATAGTGATTAAAAGACGAATTCTGATGAACGAAGACCGGGGCGAATGCCGCTGGGCATGGTACGGCGGTCAGTCTTCCGACGGAACGGAAAAAGTTTCATGACGGGTTTTCTGGGATTGGAAAACGGGTCATTTTAAGCCAGAGTCCACCCGCTGCCGATCGTCCACTTGGTCAGTCCGGAAGCCCGCGACAGGAATGAACAGGTGCAGCCTGAAGAGAAGAAGTGCATCGTGCCGCCTTGTCGGGACAGTATTTTCATACGCGACAGCCTGATTCCTGTCCCCTGCAGTTATTCGTTTTCTGGATACCAGACTTTCCTCCTTTGATTTGATTCCCATGTTCACCTTCCAATAGTGTTGCAGTACCGAATCGAATCGAAACCGGCCGGAATTCCGAGTGCCGGTCAACCCGCGAGACTGAGAATGACATCATATCCGGCCATCCGTCTGTTCATCGGTGGAAAATGGCTGCAGTCAAGGGATCATCTGCCGATAGTCAATCCGGCGGATGAGTCGCAGATCGGGTTGCTGCCTGTCGCCAGCCATGGGGATCTGGATAATGCGGTCAGCGCCGCTCAGGAGGGATTCCGGATATGGAGCGGGACTGCGCCGGTTGAGCGCAGCCGGATTATTCTGAAGGCTGCGCAGCTCATGCGGGACCGGCACGAGGAAATCGCCCGATCGATCACCCTGGAACTCGGCAAGCCCATCCGGCAGTCCCGACTGGAAGTCATTCGGGGGTGCGAGTTCTTTGAATGGGATGCTGCAGAGGGGCAGAGACTGTACGGCCGCGTAATTCCAAGCGCGCCGAACATTCGTTATATCGTCGTGCGCCAGCCGATCGGTAGTGTGGCGGCGTTCTCGCCGTGGAATTTTCCGATGAGCCAGCCTGCGCGCAAGATAGCCGGGGCGCTGGCTTCAGGCTGCTCGGTCATACTGAAGCCGGCGGAACAGACCCCGGCGGGTGCGATACATATCGCATGGGCGTTCGCGGACGCCGGACTGCCGCCGGGCGTATTGAACCTGGTGTTCGGACCGCCCGCGGACATATCGGGATATCTGATTCCCAGGGATGAAATCCGGCTGGTGGCATTTACCGGATCCACCGCTGTGGGCCGGCACCTTACGATGCTGGCCGCAGCGAACATGACACCGGTACTGATGGAGCTTGGCGGACATGCGCCCGTGATTGTCTGCGATGATGTGGACCCACATGATGTCGCGGTCGTATCCGCGGTCCGCAAGATGCGTAATGCAGGCCAGGTCTGCACGTCACCGACCCGGTTCTACGTCCACGAGAAGCTGTACGATGCCTTTGTCGACAGCTTTGTCCGGCAGGTCGAATCGATGAAGGTCGGCGACGGCCTGGCCGAAGATGTCGACATGGGGCCTGTCGCACACTCCGGGCGGCCTGAGGTATTGCAGAATCTTGTCGATGATGCCGTACGGCGGGGCGGGCGGCTCCTGACTGGCGGGACAAGGCGCAAGGGCAAGGGGTATTTTTTCGAGCCAACGGTATTGGCCGATGTGCCTGGCGATGCGCTGGTCATGCGGGAGGAGCCCTTTGGGCCCGTTGCGGTGCTGAATCCGGTTTCCGGCCTGCAGCAGGGAATCGAAATGGCAAACAGCGTGCCGTACGGCCTGGCGGCCTACGCGTTTACCCATTCCGCCGCCAACGTGGATCAACTGGTGAACGAGATTGAAGCCGGCAACCTGTCCATCAACACCCTTGAGGCGTCGGTGCCCGAAACCCCGTTCGGCGGCGTGAAATCAAGCGGCTACGGCAGGGAAGGCGGCGATGAAGGACTGCTGCACTACACGATCGTGAAGAACGTCTCGCACAGCATCGGTATCTGAATCAGCCTCCCGGAAGTTTCTTCCGTAACGTCCCCATACACCGCGTATCCTCATCCGGTCAGCGTTTCAGTCCACACGTTTCGAAGGCGGCCCTGATCGCCGCCTTTTCCTGTTCCGTCAATTGCAGCAGCGGGGCACGCACCGGACCGCCGGCCTGGCCGAGCAGTTCCTGCCAGTATTTCTGCTGTGCCTGGGGCTTGCCCCCCGGGCGGGTTTCCCGCAAGGCGCTTCGAACCGTGTCAAGGCTGTCACGCACGCGGCGGGCCTCATCGATTTTTCCCGCAAAGGCCAGTTCCGTGTACTCGTGCATCCGCAGGTCATTCCCGGTCTGCAACAGGTATGGCGGTGAAGAACAAAGATAAAGGCGCCAGCCCAGTTCGATGATGTTATCGAGCCATTCCTCCTCGGAAGCGGTACTGACCAGGATCCTGTCGCCCGCGAGCATCGTGAGTCTGCGATACATGTCGCGGGGAACCGAATACTTGATTGCCACGATATTGGGAAGTTCGGCAATGCGCGCGCACAGCTCGGGGCTCATCAGGTAACCGGAGTCCGGATGGCTCCACATGGCAATGCCGATATCCACGCGGTCGCAGATTTCCCTGTAGTAGCCGTAGACCGTATCGTCCCGGTCGTGAATGAAATGCAGGACCGGCGCGTGGACAACGATATAGTCGGCGCCGACATCCTGGGCGTGCCTTGCCAGTTCGATTACGGTGTCGAAGTTCTGGTCGGAACAGGACATGATGGTTCCGGCCCTGCCGTTGCAGGCCTCCACCGCAATTTCAAAATTGCGCTTGCGTTCATCCAGGGACATGGAAAAGAACTCACCCTGCTTCCCGGCGATGAAGAGACCCCGGATTTTCAGGTCCTCGATCCAGTGGTCGATGTTGCTGCGCAGGCCCTCCTCGTCTAGTGAGCAATCGGGTCTCATCGGATTGAGGGCGGCCGCCCAGATGCCCTTCATATGTTCCCGGGAATACTCCTTGGCTTCGTTTTTCCTGTAGTTCATCGTGTTTTTCCAATCCGGAGAAGGTGTTGGCGCGTATTGAATCCAAACCGTGAATCGCAGAACGCGGTTCGGGAATTTCACAGGCTGCTCATGGCATCGGGCTTGTTTGCCCGGGCAGGTAGTTTCATCCGATTGCCCCCGCACCTCAACTCGATATAAGTGAATCGGATATAAGAACTGCGGATAACAGCGTGTCCCCGGACTGTGTAGAATGGATCGAAACCGGTCAAACGGATCAATCGGACCAGCCGTGCCCCGCCAGCTCAATATCGTCATCGTCGGTCATGGTTCCATTGCGAACTATGTGGTTGAGCAGGTTCTTTCCGGAGCCGGAATTCGCATCGCGGCGCTCATTTGCCGGAAAACCTCGCTGCCGCGGGCGGACCGGTTCGCCAATGGGCGGTTTCCGGTCTGTACCGCCGTGGAAGAACTGGATTCCACACCGGACCTGCTGGTCGACTGTGCGGGGCATCCGGGCCTTGCATGCCATGCCCCTGCCGCGCTGGCAAGGGGAATCGATGTGCTGTCCATCTCCACCGGCGGCCTAGCGCAGCCGGATCTTGCGAGGAAGCTGGAAGCCAGCGCCAGGCTGGGCGGGGCGACGATCAGGTTTCTCCCCGGGGCAGTGGGCGGCATCGACGCCCTGTTCGCCGCGGGCATCGGCGGGTACACGAAAGTCCGGTATACGGGCAGGAAACCCCCGCTCGGCTGGTCAGGGACCCCGGCGGAGAGATGCTGCGATCTGCACAGCCTTGACGGGCCGTTCGAACATTTTGCCGGGACGGCCAGGCAGGCGGCGAGGCTGTATCCTGCAAACGCGAATGTTGCCGCGACGGTTGCCCTGGCAACCGCCGGATTGGACAACGTCACGGTCAGATTGATTGCCGATCCCGGAGCGGAAGGGAATATTCATGAGATAGAGGCCGCAGGCGCCTTTGGCAGTCTGCAGATCCGGATAGAAGGGAACACTCTGCCGGAGAATCCGAAATCTTCCGCATTGGCGGCAATGAGCATCGTCAACGAGCTCAGGCAGCGCATCAGCCCCGTTCGGTTCTAGCCGGTCGTCTCAGCCCTTTTGTTGGGAATCGAGTTCCTCCGACGCCATCCTGAGCATGGCAAGGAACTCGGCGGCGGCCGGAGACAGGACTCCCTCCCTGCGATAGGAGACTCCGATCGGGCTTTGCGTGATGTTCAGACTGCAATTGACAATTGCCAGCTCGCCGTTCGCGATTTCCCTTTGCACCACATGAACCGGAAAGACGCCGATCATGTCGGTGTTGAGCAAGAGGGAACGGTTCGTCAGGAAGGAGACGCATTCGACCGGATGGGAGGGGGAAGAAAACCCCTGATCGAAAAACGCCCTGTCGACCTGCCTTCTCAGCGTGGTCTGTGTGGGGGGAAGGATCCACTGATGCCGGTTCACTTCCTCGAACGAGACGGAATCGCGCCTGGCCAGCGGATGAGATTTCCGGCAGACAATGACAATGCCCTCGTCGCAGAGAACCTCCTGGGCAAGTTCTTCCCGGTAACGGAATTCGGTCAGACGCCCGACCACCATGTCCAGTTCGCCGGAATGCAGCAGGGGCATCAGGAAATCATTGGTGCCGTCCCGTACGACGATACTGACCTTGGGACGTTGTTCGCGCAGGAACCTGATGGCGCTTGGCAGAACCTGGGCGGACGCCGCCAGCAGGGTGCCGACCACGATTCTCCCCCCCAGGCCCTCGTTCAGGTCATCCAGTTCCTGGGCGGCGGCGGATATCTGCGCCAGGACGAGTTTGCCGTGTTTGACCAGAGCCTCGCCGAACTGGGTGGGGATGACGCCCCGGTTCGTGCGGTCGAACAGGCGGACATTGAAATCCGATTCGAGATCCTTCAGCAGCTTGGTGGCGGCGGGCTGGGAAATGCGAATCTCCTCCGCGGCATGAAGAATGCTGTTGTGTTTCCCAATGGCAACCAGCAGGCGCAGTTGCTTGAGTTTGAGGCGCGTTGAAATCCGTTCAACGATTTTCACATGCCGATCTCCTCCAATCATTTTGATATTCTGAAAAATAATATCAGATTCAGCAATATTGACTTGTATTAGATATCAAATTTTATTCTGATTCAATCTCAGACAGTACTCGTTCGTCCCTGGATTTCGGCCATCATGAACCTCCATCCCAAGTACCAGCCTTTCAGCCTCGAGCAATGGATAGAAAAGAACCGGGAACATCTGAAACCCCCCGTAGCCAACAAACAGCTGTTCGATGAAAAGACCGGGATGGTGATCATGATCGTGGGCGGGCCGAATACCCGCGTCGATTTTCACGATGACCCGGTAGAGGAATTCTTTTATCAACTCCAGGGCGACATGCTGCTCAAGATCGCCGAAGGTGGCTCGATCCATGATGTTCCCATTCGTGAGGGCGAGGTCTTTGTCCTGCCGCCGCATGCGCGCCATTCCCCGCAACGGCCCGTTGCCGGTTCCATCGGCCTGGTGGTGGAGGGAACACGCAGGGAGGGAGATATCGACGGATTCGAATGGTTCTGCTTCGAATGCGGTGAAATGGTCCATCGTGTGGAACTGGTGATCAACGATATCGTCAAGGACCTGCCGCCGTTGTTCGAGGCGTTCTACCGCAGCGCCCGGGAGCGCACCTGCAAGAACTGCGGCGCGATCCATCCGGGCAAGGAACCACCCGAAGGCTGGGTGGAACTTGAGAAATTCAACTGACAACGAAGAGGGCCTGATGATGACAACACTCCGGAAAATCCAGAAAATCCTGTCCGTGATCGCGGCACTGTCGCTTGCGGTCATTCCGGCGGCCGCCTGGTCGAAGGATTTCCGCCTGGGGCTGATCACACCGCCGCCGCATATCTGGACCAAGGCCGCGGAAGCGTTCGCCGCGGAACTGAAAGAAAAATCCGGCGGAGAGCATTCGGTGCAGGTCTTTCCGGCCCGGCAGCTGGGCAACGAGGCCCAGATGCTGCAGCAACTGCAGTCGGGCGCACTGGACATGGCGTTCCTGACCGTAGCGGAAGTCTCCAACCGCGCGCCGGACTTCGGCGCATTCTACGCGCCATTCCTGGCGACGGACATCGAGCACGCCGCGCGTATCCTGCGCTCGGATGTCGCCAGGGGCATGCTGGAGCAGCTGCCGCAGAAGGTGGGTGTTGTGGGCATCGACTACGGTATGGCCGGATTGCGCCAGATCGTCAGCCGCGGTGAGGTCGGATCCGCCAGCGATCTGTCCGGAAAGAAGCTGCGGATCACGCCTTTCCAGCCGATCCTCGACTTCTACAGGATCCTGGGTGCGGCGCCGACGCCCATGCCGTTGCCTGCCGTCTACGATGCCCTGGCAAACGGGCAGGTCGATGCGATCGACATGGACAGCGAACTGATCTGGGTGCTCAAGTACTATGAGCATGCGGACACCATTGTCATGTCCAACCACATGATGTTCCCCATGGTCGGCCTGGTTTCCGCCAGGGTTTGGGCCGGGTTGGACGACCAGGACAGGGCCGATATCGCCGGGATCATGAAAAAGCACCTCGACTCGGTGCTTGATACCTACATCGAAAAGGAACCGGGCTGGGTCGACCAGGTCAAGGGGACGGGCAAGAAAATCGTCGAGTCCGGACCAGAATTTTTCGGAGATGCGCCGCAGCAGTGGGACGAAATATGGAAAGAACATTCATCCATGCTGACGGAAATCCGGGATATTGCCGCGTCAACCGCTGAATAGAATCCCCGGAAATCGGGCATGGCTCCATCGGATCGAGGCCCTTCGGCAAATTCCGTACGGCCATGTCCGACACGGCTGTTGCGGCACCCACGGGTAACAGCGCTTGTCGGCACTACACAAAGCATCGGCGGTATGGGCAAGGCTTGAGATCGTATCGGCCACGGGGTTTGCCGGGGCGATCACCGCCCTCATACTGCTGAACGTCGTAACCCGCGCCTTCGACCAGTCGATCTACTGGGTGGATGAAGCGGCGATCTACGCCATGGCGTGGATGACATTCCTGGCCGCTTCGTCGAGCATTCACTACGGTCACTCCGTCGCGGTGTCGCTGCTATTGGATTTCGCAACAGGGAGCATGGCCCGGGTGATTACAAGGTGTGCCGATGCATGCGTTTTCATCTTTGCGGTTGCAATGGTGTTCTTCTGCTGGCGTTGGTACCGTCCCGATGCCTTGATTGCCGCCGGGTTCGACCTGTCGGCGTTTCAGGGCAATACCCTCAATTTCATTTACGCGGAACCGACCACGCTCGGCATCAACAAGGCCTGGATCTGGCTGGTCATGTGGGCCTTTTCATTCGGTGTTCTGTTTCATTCGGCAGCGAACCTGTCTCTGGCGTTCGGCCCTGACAGGACAGCGGAACCCGAGCAATGACGCCTCTGGTATTTTGCCTGCTGCTGTTCGGCACTGTGCCGATCGCGATCGTGCTGGCCCTGTCCGCCGTTGTGTACATCGCGGAAAGCGGCAACATCATCCTGTTTGACAGCTTCGCACAACAGATGTTCTCCGGACTGGAGAACTACGGCCTGCTGGCGATACCGCTGTTCATGCTGACCGGCGAACTGATGAATGAAGGGGGGATTACCGAAAAGCTGATCCGGGCGGCGCGCGTGTTCGTCGGCGGCTTTCGCGGCGGCCTGGCATGGATCAATATCGTCGCGAACATGTTCATGGCGGCGATCGTCGGTTCAGCCGTATCGCAGATCGCGATCATGTCCCGTGCGATGGTTCCGGCCATGGCCGAGGAGGGATACGATCCGGGCTTCGCCGCAGCCACAACGGCCGCTGGAGGCTTGCTTGCTCCGGTGATACCGCCTTCCATGCTCTTCATCATTTATGGCGTATTGGCGCAGATTCCCATCGGCAGCATGTTCCTGGCCGGAATCATCCCCGGGGTCCTGCTGTTCCTGGGGTTTGCGGCGGTGATCACGGTGCTCGGGCTGATATCGCCGTTTCCGCAAAACGAATGGATGTCGCCCAGGGAATCGGTCAGGGCGCTGGTCGAATCCCTTCCGGCTGCTCTGATTCCCGCCTCCATCATCTCGGCCATCCTGTTCGGCGTTGCCACACCCACCGAATCGGCGGCGATCGCTTCGGTGATCGCATTCCTTCTCGGCAGGTTCGTGTACCGTCATTTGAAAGTGACGGATATCGGTAAAATCTTCCGGCGTACCGCGCAGAATTCGGCGCTGGTGATATTCATGATTGCGACAGCCAATGTTTTCGGCTGGGTAATCATTTACGAGGCAATACCGCAAAAACTCGCAACCCTGATCACTGCAATCACCGCGGACCCGTTCGTCTTCCTGCTGATTGTGAATGGCGTCTTGCTATTCGTAGGCATGCTGATCGATGGAATTGCCGCGATCATACTCGTGACGCCGATTCTGTTACCCATCGCCATGGGTTCATACGGGATCAGTCCATTCCAGTTTGGTGTGGTCATCAGCATCAACCTGATCCTCGGACTTCTGACGCCGCCCGTTGGTGTCGGCCTGTACATTGCATCGGCCATGTCGGATGTAAAGCCCGTTCAGATCTTCAAGGCGTTGTGGCCGTTTCTGCTGGCCAGCCTGGTTGTCCTTCTGGTCTTGAGCAGGTTCCCTTTTCTTTCGACAGCCCTGATCTGAATGACGGGGTGTCTGCAATGCAGCACTTCAGACAACTTCAACAGGAGTGATTGTCCCAGGTCAGCAAGGCGGAATTTCAGGCGTGATGGTCGGGATCGTGCACCATGTGCCCGATGGGGGGACGGAAAAGACCACTCTTGTGCCTGCTCGCCCCAGCTCCTGCCGGCAGAGTTGAGCCGCACAAGGAGCGTACAGGATCGTTAACGCGCCGCCGCGCTCAAAGCCGTGGGACGTAGCGGAGCGGATCGCAGGCGTCGTCGGCCTCTCGCTGATTGTAGTGTTCGACGAGGATGGCGGCCTCGACCAGCGACAGCGACATCAGGTAAAGACGATGTTCCGGGGCCGGCATGTCGCCGCCGAAATGGTTCTCCAGATGGTCGTAGATCTCGTTAACCCGCAGCATCATCGCATCGTAGAAGGCGCGGATATCCTCCATGGAAGCCGTCACCTTTTTTTCGATTCTCGCCCGCTCCGGCTCAAGCGCCCAATCCGTGAAGGGCTCCAGCTCCCTGAACATCTCCGGTAGCAGCGGCTCACTCATCGCGCAGTTTCCGTCTTTTCATGTCTAAGGCTCATGCAAGCCGGTCGTTGCTGACACAATCGTCCAGGATTTTCCGGAAGTGGCGTATCGGCACTTCGTCATCCTGCAGGACGATATGCGGCTTCGCACGGGAGGCGATGCCTGCATAAACGCTTTCGTGCGCTGCGGTATCCTCCTGCAACGTTTCACGGATCAGGCACTTGAAGTACTCCTGTTGAACCCGTTCGCCTATGGCTGAGGCCGGCCTGAAATGAAAGCGGATTTCCCAAACGGTGCGATCGACGGCGACCGGCCAGAAATTGTAGGTGATGCAGCTTGTGGACCTTCCCACCTTGAAGAGCGTCAACACGGTGTTCGGAAACAGGTTGAAGTGAGTCATTCCGCCTATCGCTTCCGGCACATCAAAAGGCGGCGTGTCGTCGCGGTTCAGAAAAAGAGCGATCTTGAACGGCGTCAGTTTTTGGGACTGCTGGTACTCTCCCACCCAGGCGCTGTGACGCCGGTAGAGCTTGACGTCCTTGAAGCGGCTCTTCGAAATTTCATCCTTCGCAAACGCGTCGCCCAGTGTCTGACGATGCTGGAACGGCAAATGATACAGTTCGTTCTGCGCATCCACTCCGATCTTCCAATTGGCGCGCTCCTCCACCCTGTAGGCCTGAAAGAGTTCCATCTTGTGGAACGGACATCCATCGAGCCGGTCCGCGACGCCATCGAGATAGTCGCGCAGCGTCTCGGCAGGCTCGGGGTCCATGTGGACAAAGATGAAGCCTTCCCAGGTGTCGGTATTTACCGGGGTCAATCCGTGGGCCCGTTTGTCGAGGCCATAAAATTTTTCCTCGTCGGGGACGCCGATCAGGGACCCGTCGTTGCTGTACGCCCAACTGTGGAACCCGCAGACAAACGCCGCCCGGCACGAGCCCCGTTGATCCTTCACCAGCCGATTGCCGCGGTGCGAGCAGACATTGTGAAAGCCGCGCACAACGCCGTCCGAGCTCCGGACGATCAGCACCGAGGCGCTGCAGATTGCGATTTCCCGGACAAAATAGTCGCCGGCGTCCGGGATTTCGTCGACACGACCGACATTGAGCCAGCTGCGACGAAAGACACGGTCGCGCTCAAGGGCGAAGTATTCTTCCGAAATGTAGGGCTCGGTGCTCAGTGGTCCCGTGCCGAGTTCGGGATATTTTTCTGCCCACGGTTTGCCGCGCGCGACTGCACTCACTGGTACACCTCAAGAGGACGAGAGATTGATGGGGGAGAGTTTCGTGCCGATTAATGGCTTTTACAGGATTTTATGTTCCGGACAAGCCCGCTTTCAAGGGCGTCCCGCAGATGCCGTGATCGGCATGCGGGGGACAATCGGTCCGGTCATGGGATATGATGACTTGAAGAGCAATTTCCCGGGTCATGCAATGACTGGAGCGAAGAGCGGGGCGACCGCAACAGGAAAGGCCGGGAGGGGCCGGAGATCGGGGACATTGCCGGGCGCGTGGCCCTGCAAGCCTAGGCGGCATGGATGCCGGGCAGGCAGGCAAGTCTCCAACGCCCGTCGCCTGAACTGGACGGGCTTCATTCGGCGGGGGGCGGGGTTCATGATGACTCCGGTCCTGGCCGCATGCCTGGCAACTGTGGCGACGGCGGCGGAATTGCCGCCGGCCGGGGTTCTCAAGGAACGGATGGGTGTTGCGGCCGAAACGGTTCCGGTCTACGAGCCGCACCTGAGCACGGGCGACCGGCGGGTCGTGGTGGAGTATGTCGGCTACCCGGTCGTGGAAGTGATGGCGCGGCTGTTCGGCGATGACTGGCAAATCCGGGGCGAGGCGGTGGAGTACCGGGCTTTGGATGGCTATGTCTCCCGCATCCCCGTCAGGCGCTTCCTGAAGGACAACGCCTGGCTGGTATTCGCGCGTGCCGACGGTGCGCCGTTCACGGTGGACAACATCCGGCAGAATCAGGCCGATGTGCCGCTTGGGCCGTACTACCTGGTCTGGGACAACATCTCCCGTCCCGCCCTGCTTGCGGAAGGCGCCAGGAACTGGCCTTACCAAGTGAAGGAAGTGAACCCGGTTGCACTGTCCGAGGGGGCCTTGTTGCCCGCAGGTCTCGACCCGAAATTTCATGAAGGTGCCGGACTGGCCAGGGAGCACTGTCTGAACTGCCACAGGGTGAACGGCTTCGGGGGCGACAAGTTCGTGACCGATCTTGCGGCGCTCATCAAGAGGTATTCAAGGGATTCCTTTTTTCGCGTCGTCCTGACGCCGGCATCGGAACGGCCGGGAGCGACCATGCCGGCGATTACCGAACGCCTGCCGGAGACGGAGCGGCAGCGCATCGCGGGTGAGATATTCGACTATCTGCAAGCGGTGCCAGTGCAGCCGTAGATCATGGCCACCGGTCGGTGACCGTGAAAGTGGGCGACGGGGAACGATACTGCAAAGTGCCGCACCGAATGTGACGGGCTTGCCGCGCCGGCCCTGGCATCACCCGTCAAGACGCAAGGCCATTTCTGCCTCTGCGTGCTCAAAGGCTTCCGCATATCCGCGAATGTCGTCGCCCGATGTTCCTTGCGCGCAAAGGTGTTGCTTCCAGTTTCCAGAGATCATCCTGGCCATATCCACCGCATGCTGCCCGGCAGCTTCAGGATTGATGTCGAAAATTTCGCACGCCTCGAGGGCTAGCTCGAGCGACGGTTCAAATGATCCGCCCTGGATGATACCGGTCTCAAGAACGCAGTGACGTGACAGGGATGGATTGAAATCGAAGGCTGGCGAAAGCCGCCACTGATCGCTCCCGGCATCGCCTTTCTCAAACCGCATGACAGTTCGCTCGGAAACACCGATGCGCTCGGCAAATTCATTCACCGGGAATCGCCGCTTCACACGCGCCACCTTGCGGTTTGCGCCTAACGACTGCAAGGAGCGACGGGCATTTTGAGAAGGTAATTTGACCGCCATATATGATGTATCAATCCAGTTGAATGACAAATTTGGCATTGAGCAGTATTTCTGTATTTTACAGGGGTCATTTAGTACGGCGGGAGGAGAAGGAAAAAAGGCTGTTTCACAAAGGCTACGGCCTTAAGGGGATAGCGGATGGTCGGCAAGAGGTTCCCATCAGGGGGATTCCGAAGCCGACGGGCTTGTCGGCAAGGTTCCCGATAAAATGGAAATGAGATCGCCGGGCGTTCCGCCGAACGGATTCGTTTTTTGTGTCGTGGTTTGTTGGTATCATGCCATGCGTTTTGTGGGACTGAGGGACTGAAGTCGGGTTGGAGGAGTTCCTTGCCTGTCCATTAACCGTCACTGTAGGCGCACCATGATATGCAGACGACTGATCTGGCTTTGCATCCCGGTTATTCTTTCAGGCTGTTCGGGCCCGGCGCTCATGGAAGAAGAGCCCATGGAACTGGTCGAGTACATCAATTTCTCGTATAGACCCACCGTGCAGGTGTTCATGGACCTGGCGGACGGGCGCATCGTTTCCGTGAACTCCGAGGATGACGCGACTTCGGTTGAACCCTTCGACACGCCGATTCCCGGCCACCAGGGACAGGAGTGGCGCTTCCTGAAAGATGAAGAGCACGGCACGTCGGTTGTCTACGCCGCGATCAGCTGGGATGAGGATGATCCCCTTGACTACCTGGCTGCGGGATATTGGGCCTACTATCCTGAGCAGCATCCGCCCGATCTGGACCCCTTCGGCACGGAGGAATACTCCGTCCTGGACGGCCCCGAAATCTTTGGGGAAGACAGTCCGCCGGAATTGCCCGTTACAGGCAACGCTTCCTATTCCGGACTGGCTGGCGGAGCCTACGGATTTTCACGGCCCTCCGCGGGCGGCAAGCGGGATCTTGTTTTTGACGGATGGGAGGGAGTGGCAACGCTTACCGCAAACTTCGATATCGGCACGATAAGAGGGTGTTTTGGCTGCATCGGCGACCTGAGCATCCGCACGGCCGTTGCGCCCGCATCGCGTGGCGATTTCCAGGTTGACATCTCGGACTACGAACTGCACCTCCTTGAGTCGCCCATCGGAAATGACGGCACATTTTCCGGAGGATTGACGTTGGCCCGGCATCCCACCAGAGACATCACTGACACGATAGGTTCGTGGAAAGGCGGATTCTCCAACAGGCAGGACCCGGCGGGCAATCCCCGGCTTGTCGTGGGGTTTGGGCGTGGCTTATTCCGGGAAGAAGACGGAATCAGGGGCTATCTTTTCGGATCATTCGTGGGATTGAGCGAAGATCTGCTCCAGCAAGGGGATCAATGAAGAGCGACAAGGGTCACAGCCGGTTTCGCATGACAGGCAATTTGTTCGGCGCGCAATTCAGATGGAAATGACAACCCGGTGGCTTATCCCGCCGCGGAAGCGTCGTTTGATCATGCCGGCCGTGTGTCGCAACGGCCGCCCGTCCTGCCGGAATCGCGGAAAGCGCAGATCAGGACTGTGAAGATCTTCTTCGGGAACCTGTGCTGATTGCAGCACTGCCGCACCTGGGAAACTTCCGGTGGCTTCCGATATCCGTCCCTTTCCCAAACTCCGGAATTCTGCTGCTGTCCCGGGTACACCACTGAAGGCCGGGAGCGGCAGGTGACCACCATGAAAACAAGGCGTTCCCGGATTTATCGGGCCACCGCCATCTGCACCCGGTCGGCGTTTCCGCCGGATATCGATCCAGGCGGTGTCAGCGACTGAGCCACAGGGTGGCGGGAGAAAATCGTCCTGGGCCATAATCCGGCTTCAGGGCGGATCATCCTGGATGCAAAGCCCGGATCAGATTCCATTACCGTATCGACAACCAGGGCCATGACCATAACCGCAGGTCAGGAGGGCGGCTGCCAGTGCGGGGCCATTCGCTACCGGCTCCTTCGCGCGCCGGTCGCGCTCTACGCCTGTCACTGCAGGGATTGCCAGAAGCAGTCCTCGAGCGCATTCGGGCTTTCCATGTGGGTGGAGCGGGACGCCGTCGAGTTCACAGGTGCCGAGCTGCGCATCTACCGCACCAGCGGCGACTCGGGGCGCGTGAAGCTCTGCGCGTTCTGCGGTGAATGCGGCACCCGGCTCTACCATGCGGGCGGAGGCGTTCGCGAGGCGGGCAGCACGGTCCTCAGCATGAAGGCCGGAACCCTGGACGACACCTCGGTCGTTGTGCCCACCAGTCATCTCTGGACAAAACGGGCGCAGCCCTGGCTCGCGCCGGTGCTGGGCGGCGCAGTCTGCTTTGCGACCGAACCGGACTCGGAGGAGACGTTGCGCGCACAGTGGCGGAATGCCGGTGGAGGGTCCGGGCATTCCACGCCCGACTGACCACTCCCGGGCCCCACGGCCCACCAAGTCTCCCTGCAGTAGGCACCTCGTCATATCACCCGTCAATCGGGTCCTGTGCCATCCCTGTGGCCTTGACGCCTACCCCGACTTTCGCGATTCGCCCGGAATCCGGGCTGATTTTGGGGATGATTGAGATGCAATCCCTTGAATTGATTGGCCCGTCCCCCTGAAGTTGCCTTGTAGTGCCGACTTTTGCCTTGATCCGGAGGTGTCCGGCAGAGACCATGGAGGTCATGTTCGTGCGCAGCAAGAGCCGCTGGAAGGACGGGGTGCACCACCGGTACTGGAGCATTGTGGAGAATGCCCGGGTGGGAGGCGGCCGGGTGGTGCAGCGTCAGGTTCTGTATCTCGGCGAGATCAACGGCACCCAGAAGGCGGCGTGGTGCCGCACCATCGATGTGCTGTCCGAGAACCGGGGTCTGCAGCAGATGGCGCTGTTCCCGGAGGACCGGGAAGCGCCGGAGATGTCGTGCGCGGTGGTCCGTGTGGATGTGGGCAGGCTGGAGTTGCACCGTTCGCGCCAGTGGGGGGCGTGCTGGCTGGCCCTGTGGCTGTGGGATTTTCTGGACCTGGACGGGTACTGGGGTGAGCATTTGCCGCCGAGCCGGAAGGGGACGCGGTGGCTGGACATTCTGAAGGTGCAGGTGTGCTACCGTCTGATTGATCCGGGCAGCGAGTGGCGGCTGTACCGGCGCTGGTACGAGGACAGCGCGATGGGTGACCTTCTGGGTCTGGACCGGGTGATTCCGCGGGACACGCTGTACCGGGTCCTGGACCGGCTGGAGGCCCACCGGCGAGGGTTCTTCTCGTATCTGCGGACACGCTGGGGCAGTCTGTTCCAGGCGCGCTTCGAGGTGCTGCTGTACGATCTGACGAGCACGTACTTCGAGAGCGATCCCCCGTTCGAGGACAAGCGCCGGTTCGGCTACAGCCGTGACAAGCGCCCGGACTGCGTGCAGGTGGTGATTGCGCTGATCGTGACGCCGGACGGGTTTCCGCTGGCCTACGAGGTGATGCCGGGGAACACCTCGGACAAGACGACGCTGCTGGAATTCATGGCCAGGATCGAAGATCAGTACGGCCGTTCCGAGCGGGTGTGGATCATGGACCGTGGGATCCCGACGGAGGAATCGCTGGAGGCGATGCGGTCGGACCCTTCCGGGATCCGCTACCTGGTGGGTACGCCGAAGGGGCGGCTGAGCCGGATGGAGCGGTCGTTCCTCGGCCAGCCCTGGCAGGCCGTCCGGGAGAACGTGGAGGTGAAGCTGCACCGGGCGGACGGGGAGCTGTACATCCTGGTTCGCAGCGGGGGCCGGGTCAGCAAGGAGAGGGGCATGCGCCGGCGGCGCCTGAAGAAGCTCTGGGGACGTCTGGGGGAACTGCGGCGCCAGACCAACAGCCGCGACGAGCTGCTGCTGAAGCTCGGTGCGGCGAAGAAGGAGGCCGGCCGGGCCTGGCATCTCGTCGACCTGGAGATCGGGGATGGTGATTCCGGGGTGCCGTTCACCTACCGTCTGCGGCGCGGGAAGCTGCGGCAGACCTTCCACCGGGAAGGGCGCTACCTGCTGCGCTCCAACATGGCCGACGGGAATCCGGCGGAACTGTGGCGTCAATACATGCGGCTCACCGAAATCGAACAGGCATTCAAGGAATTGAAGCATGACCTTGCCATCCGGCCGGTGTTCCATCAGAAGGAGCAACGGATCGAGGCCCATATCTTCCTGTCGTTCATGGCCTACTGCCTCCAGGTCACCCTGAAGAATCTTGCCAGGCCCCATGCCCCCGGCCTGACTCCGCGGGAAATACTGGAAAAGTTCGCCACCATCCGGATGGTGGATGTTCACCTGCCCACTGCCGATGGACATCATCTCATCCTGCCGCGTTACACCCAGCCGGATGGGGACCACAAGCTCCTGCTGCATCAGCTTGGCCTGAAGTTGCCGGAGCAGCCGCCTCCGCGGCTGCGAATCTGATCTGCTACGCCACCGGGCGACAAGGCTCCTGTAGTGCCGACCTTTGGGGGGTCGGTATAATCAATTCAACAGGTTACGTTTCCAAAACCCCCGAATTGCGAAAGTCGGGCTACAGATGGGCGAAAACGAATACACCCGGGAATCACATTCCGCATGGGGCAAAGCGCCGGGCGAGGAGATCTTCCCCGACGAGTCGGCCAGGGCACGGTATTTCTTCAGGAAACGGAATTCTTCGACTTCGGGCATGGAATTCATTCCTTGCCATGATTATTAATTGCGTAGATATATTATCTCTATATATCGTAATTAATTCGAAATAATATAATTATTTTCTATTTTATATTGTCCACACCGAAATAAATCCCTAGACTGCTGGCCATCACAAACCGTTGCCCTGTCGATGTACCAGCACAGCTTCCAGGAAAGACAATTCCTCACCGCAAGGGCGGACCAGTTCGCGCGCCAGGTCATGCGCCACCGGGACGGGCGGCTCGGAGCCGATGAATTCCAGCAGTTCAGGCTGCGCAATGGCCTGTACATGGAACGCTTCTCGCCGATGATTCGCGTGGCCATTCCCTATGGCGAAGTCAGCTCCGCACAACTGCGGATGCTGGCAACCGTCGCCGACCGGTACGACCGCGGGTATGGTCATTTCACCACGCGCCAGAACATCCAGTTCAACTGGGTCACCATCGAGGATTCGCCCGACCTGCTCCGGGACCTGGCAACCGCAGGAATGCACGCCATACAGACCAGCGGCAGTTGCGTGAGAAACATCACCACTGATCATCTCGCCGGCATTGCCCCGGACGAGATCGTCGACCCGCGCCCGTGGTGCGAACTGATCCGTCAATGGGCGACCCTGCACCCGGAGTTCTACTGGCTGCCGAGAAAATTCAAGATCGCCGTATCCGGTTCCCTGGAGGACCGGGCCGCGATCCGGTTCCATGACATCGGAATCGAGCTGTACCTGGGGCCCCGGGATGAGGAGCTTGCCAGAATCCTTGCGGGTGGGGGCATGGGGCGGACACCAGTGATCGGCAAGGTCGTGCACGATGCGGTTCCGGTGCATGAATTGCTCGGCTGGCTGCAGGCGATCATCCATGTCTACAACAGGTACGGCCGAAGGGACAACAAGTACAAGTCGCGAATCAAGATCCTGGTCAACGACCTCGGCATCGAGGTATTCACCCGGGAAGTGGAATCGGTTTTCGAGCGCTACCGTGAAACGTATCAGTCCTGGGATCCGGAGCGTTTCGACCGCATCCGGGGAGATTTCGGGAAACCCCGGCTGGACGATGCCAATCTCCTGTCTCGGCATATCCCGGTGGACAGCGAGGCATTCCGGCGGTGGCGGGAATACAACACGGAGCCCCACAGGGACCGGGACCGGCTGATCGTTCACCTGCCCCTCAAGGCCCACGGCACGGCGCCGGGTGATATGGACTCGGATACGATGCGGCGCCTTGCGGACATAGCCGAGCTCTACAGCGGCGGAGAGATCCGGGTGACGCACCGCCAGAACCTGGTCCTGCCCTGGGTGCACCGGCGAAATGCCCATGAGCTGTGGTGCCTGCTCGGGGAATGCGGACTCGCCACGCCGAACATCGGCATGCTCACCGACATGATCGCCTGTCCCGGCCTCGACTACTGCTCGCTCGCCAATGCCTCCACCATTCCCCTGGCCAGGGAGCTCGGCCAGCGCCTGGACGATCTGGACCGGCTTCAGAACATCGGCCGGATCAGCCTCAAGATGTCGGGCTGCATGAACGCCTGCGGCCATCATCATGCGGCCGACATCGGCGTTCTCGGCGTCGACAAGAAGGGCGAGGAGTGGTACCAGATTACGCTGGGCGGCGATGCCGGCAACGCGGCCCGGATCGGCCAGCGTCTCGGGCCCGCCATACCGCGGGACATGCTCGTCGACGGCATCGTCCTGATCGTGGAAACCTACCTGCTGATCCGGCTTCCGGGGGAATCGTTCGCCGACAGCCTCCAGCGCACTGGGCTTGAACCCTACCGGGAACAGTTCCATGCGAATCATCAAAAACAGAAAAATCGTCCGCACGGAGTGGCTGCCTGATACGGGAGCCGCGGAGCCGGGCAGGGAGCACCGGCGGATTCTGGCCCTGGACGAGTGGCTGGAAGCTGCCCCGGCGCAGGCATCGAACGGACAGGTTCCGGACCTGTCCGGGGTGCTCCTCGAGCCCGGAGACGATCCGGAGGCGCTCGGGGAGTGGATCGACGACATTCCGGTCATCGCGATCAATGCCGAAAACTTTGCCGATGGACGGATCTATTCCCTGGCGATCGAGCTTCGGCGGTTCTACCGGTACCAGGGGGAAATCCGCGGCATCGGGGCGATTTTCGACAACCTGTCCATGATGGAGCAATGCGGATTCGATGCCTTCGCACTGAAGCCGGGCCTGGTGCTCGAAGAGGCAATGCCCTATTTCACCGAAATCGGACTCGGTTACCCGTTCGTCGGCAATCAGTAGTTGCTTCATGAAGCCGCGTGCGGCATTCGTGTCGTCGTGGCGGTTGCTCCGGACCCGGTTCCGCGGCGTTTCGCGGGGGTGATCCGTAATGTGGCGCTCTCCTGGGAAGTGCCCGTCCCGTCCCGGCAGTCGGCGAAGCTGACGAATCTCCCCTCGCGGCGATATTTCCCTGTCCCGGCACTTCCCTCCCATTTCCCCTTGACCATACAATCCGTTTCCGATAAGACCAATACCGGAAATGAGCAATATGAAGAAAAATCTTCTGGTGGGAGCCATTGCCTTCTGGCTGGGCCAGGGCGCCTATGCCGTGGACGAATGGGACATGCCCACGCCCTACGGGGACCGCAACTTCCAAACGGCCAACATCCGTGCGTTTGCCGATGATGTCGAAAAGAACACGGACGGTGCGCTGCGGATCACCGTGCACAGCGCAGGTTCGCTGATCCGGCACCCGGAGATCAGAAACGCCGTTCGCCGTGGCCTGGTTCCCATCGGCGAGATTCTGATGTCCCGGCTCGGAAACGAGGATTCCGTGTTCGAGATCGACTCGGTGCCGTTTCTCGCCACCGACTACCGGCAGGCAAAGGCGTTGTGGGAGGCAAGCAGTCCGGTGATCCGGGCCCGCCTTGAGGAAGCCGGGCTGGAACTGCTGTTCGCTGTGCCCTGGCCGCCCCAGGGCATCTATGCGAACAGGGAGGTCCGGAAGGTGGATGACCTCGCCGGCATGAAGCTCCGGGTCTACAACGCCGCCACGGAACGATTGGCCGGGCTCATGAATGCGGTTCCGACACAGGTGGAGGTGCCGGACATTCCGGTGGCCTTCGCCAGCGGACGCGTGGAGGCCATGATCACGTCGCCATCGACCGGCGCCAACGCGAAGATCTGGGACTATGTGTCCCATTTCCATGATACCCGGGCGTGGTTGCCGAAGAACATGGTGATCGTCAACCGGAAGGCATTCATGGGACTGGATGCGGAAGTCCGGGAGACAGTTCTGGCTGCGGCGCGAAGGGCGGAGGAACGCGGCTGGACGGCCAGCATGGCGGAGACGGAAGCGAAAATTGCGGTTCTCAGGGAGAACGGCATGACCGTGGTCATGCCGGATGCCGAACTGACGGAGGGCCTGAGGACCATCGGCAGGACGATGGCCGGGGAGTGGTCCGCACGGACCGGTGAGGCCGGCCAGGCCATCCTGGACGCCTACCGGCACTAGGGCGGGACGCCCGGCGGTTGCCGGCAGACGTTCCGGTCTTTCCTGAAAGCCGGGCAAAGGCGACAGGTCGGAAGAAGCCGTGATGAAGGCCCGGAGCGTACTGGATCGCATATACCTGGCAAGCACTGTCCTGGCGGCTTGCTGCCTGGTGCTCATCTGCCTGGTCGTCGCCGCCCAGGTGGCGGGCAGGGTTGTGGACACTCTCGCGGGGGCGGTGGGAGGCAATCGACCCGGCCTGTACGTTCCTTCGGCCGCCGAGTTCACGGGATACCTGTTCGTCGCCGCTTCGTTCCTGGCGCTCGCCGGCACGTTTCGCCATGGCGGGCACATCAGGGTCACACTGCTGCTGTCGCGTCTCGGCGGCGGGGCCCGCCATCGGTTCGAGATCGGATGCCTTGTCTTTGCGGCCGTGTTCTCGGGTTTCTTCTGCATCCACTCGATACTGCTCGCATTCGACAGTTATGCATTCGGCGAAGTCTCGGTGGGCCTGGTTCCGGTTCCGTTGTGGATTCCGCAGGGCTTCATGGCCCTCGGCCTGTTCGTGTTCACCATTGCCGCCATCGATGACCTTGCATGCGCCCTGCGCGGGGGCAGACCTTCCTGCCAGGAACCCGCAGACACCCCGTTGGGGGAGAATTTCGCCGTGCCGGAAGCGTCCGGCGACCCCGCTACCGGAAGCGGCAGGCACAGGAAAAAGGCAAATAACCGGAATACGTCATGGACCCGACCGTCCTGACGGCCCTGCTGGTCGCCCTGCTCATCGCCTTTCTCGGCAGCGGGGTGTGGGTGGCGCTCTCCCTGTTCGGTGTCGCCGCGGTGGCGGTCGCCGCGTTCACCCCGGCGCCGGTGGGGCAGCTGATCGCGGTGACGGTATGGGGCGCCGGCAACTCCTGGGAACTCGCGGCGCTGCCCATGTTCATCTGGATGGGAGAGATCCTTTTCCGTTCGCGCCTTTCGCGGGACCTGTTCACAGGGCTTTCGCCCTGGGTTGCGGGACTTCCGGGAGGGCTCCTGCATGTGAACATCCTCGGTTGCGGCCTGTTTGCCGCGGTGTCTGGCTCCTCTGCGGCGACGACAGCGACCGTTGGCAGGTTGTCGCTGTCTGAACTAGGGAGGCGCGGCTACGACGAGGACATGACCATCGGCACCCTGGCGGGTTCCGGGACGTTCGGGCTGCTCATCCCGCCCTCGATCATCCTGATCGTCTACGGGGTCGGCACCGACCAGTCGATCGTGCGGCTCTTCATCGCCGGCGTGGTTCCGGGGCTCCTGGTCATTGCGCTGTTCATGGGCTACGTCATCGCCTGGTCGCTGCTGGGCGGGGGGCGGGGTGCGCCGTCCGCGACGGAGAGCACGGGGCTCGGTGAACGGCTTCGCGCTGCCCGGAACCTGATTCCGGTGGTGGCGCTCATTGCCGGTGTCGTCGGGGCCATCTACACCGGTTTTGCCTCCCCGACCGAGGCGGCGGCCGTCGGGGTGGTGCTTTCGCTGGCGCTTTCGTGGCTCACGGGGTCGATGAGCCGGCGGGTATTCGTCGATGCCCTGATGGGGGCGACCCGGACATCGTGCATGATCGCCTTCATTCTCTGCGGCGCAGCGTTTCTGGCCGTTTCCATGGGATTCGTCGGCATTCCCAGGCAACTCGCCGAATGGATTGTTTCGATGGGGCTTTCCCCCGCCCTGATGCTGATGGCGCTCACGGTGTTCTTCGTGATTCTGGGCTGCTTCCTCGACGGCATCTCGGTGGTGGTCCTGACCACTTCGGTGATCCTGCCGATGGTCGAGGCTGCGGGGATCGATCTGATCTGGTTCGGTATCTATCTCGTGCTGGTGGTCGAGATGTCCCAGGTCACCCCTCCCGTGGGGTTCAACCTGTTCGTGCTGCAGTCACTGACGGGCAGGGACATCATGGCTGTCGCGAGATGCGCCCTGCCGTTCTTCCTGCTGCTCGCCTTGGCGGTGCTGCTGATTGCGCTGTTTCCGAACATCGTGACCTGGTTGCCCGGGCGGATGGCCGGGTAGGATCCGTTTCCGGTGTGATGCAACATCACGGCAGGTACGGAGCAACCGATCCGATGCCTGCCTGATTGGGCTCACCGCCACACCGGAGATCCGTATATATGGGTTGTTCCGGAAGGACGTGGACAGTGATTAATGGTATGACCCGCCTCACCCTCGGGGGGTAGCAAACTGCAACCAACTCCGATCAGCGATGAGCCACCCAGCAACACCATCGACATCCCGCACACGCCTGTCAGGCGGGACCGCGGAACGGAATGCAGCCGGATCGCGGAGGCGCGCGATGCCGGGACAGTGCAGCCCGTCAGGTCGTTGGTCTGCAAGCAAGGCGGTGATCCGGGGACATCCTGCCAGGAGCGGTTTCCCCTCTATCCTGAAACCCGCTACAGTGAGCACTCCGTTGCATTGTGGCGCCGGGGGCCGGGCGATCCGGCAGAGGAAAGGGCCATGGTCCATCCCTGTCGGATACGGCTTCTGGGAGCCACAATGACCATTACATCATTCACACACTCGAGGAATGAACCATGACCAAGACGAAACATACCATGAAACCCAAATCCGCTCCCGCATTCATTGGCATCGACCTGGCGAAGAACTCGGTCCATGTCCACGGCGCCGACGCATCGGGGCGCAGCTGCGTAGACCGGAAGCTGAAGCCGGCGAAGCTGAAGGAATACCTGGCCAACCTGGCACCCTGCGTGGTGGGCATGGAGGCCTGCGGCCGGGCCCACCAGTGGGGCCGGGACGTGCTGTCCATGGGGCATGAGGCGAAGCTCATGGCTCCTCAGTTCGTCAAGCCTTACGTCAAGACCAACAAGAACGACCGTGCGGACGCCGCGGCGATCTGCGAGGCGGTCCAGCGCCCGAGCATGCGCTTCGTGGGGATCAAGAGCGCGGACCGTCAGGCACAGCAGGCCATCCACCGGGTTCGGTCCCGGGCGGTGGCCAACCGGACGGCCCACACGAACGCGATCCGCGGCCTGCTGGCCGAATTCGGCATCGAGATTCCCCTGGGCATCTGGAAGGTCCGGCCGGCGGTGGCGGAGATCCTGGGGAACGGCGGCACGGCGGACATCACCCTGCCTCCCCGGTTTCTGGACGTGCTGGCCGAGCTGTACGACGAGCTGGTGCACATGGACGGGCGGGTGGAGAAATACGACCGGATGATCGAGGAGATTGCCCAGTCGGACGAGCAGGCACAGCTGCTGATGACGATTCCCGGGATCGGTCCGATGACGGCCACCGCGCTGCTGTCCACCATGGGGGATCCGGGCATGTTCCGTAACGGCAGGGAATGCGCGGCCTGGCTCGGCCTGGTGCCGGGGCAGCGTTCGACCGGAGGCAAGGACCGTCTGCTGGGGATATCGAAACGGGGCGACCGGTATCTGCGCTGCCTGGTGGTCCATGGGGCGCGGACGATGGTCAATCAGCTTTCCCGGAAGGAGAAGACGGATCGCCGAAGCCAATGGCTGAAGGATTTGCTGGAACGGCGTCACAGGAACGTGGCGACGGTGGCACTGGCGAACCGGATGGTGCGGACCGCGTGGGCGGTGCTGACATCCGGCAGGCCGTACGAGGAGAATCATGTGCCTGCCTGGGGGTAGGCCACTGGAGGAATCCGGTTCCGGATTCCAAATATCAAACCTGACATTAGAGTAGAGCAGTTACCCACCAGGGTTGCTTGAGAGCAGTTGATCGTGATGGCAGAAAAGGCAAATCGCCGGAGTGAGAACCTGAGTGACGTCAAGACCCGATTCATGAAACACCTTGCGGTGTGCTGTGTAGAGGTCGACCGATTGATAAGGACACGCCGGCGCGCATTCCATCAGGGCCAGGGGCATAGAGATCCCCGTCAGAAGGTCGGATATATGGCAGCAGCCTGTCCCTTCCGGATCGACAACTGTTCTTGCAAACCGGGGCGGGTCATATATGACGCCACTGACATGTGGCGACCGTAACTCCGGTGCCGGCAAGGAAATCCACCTGATCGAAACCCGGATCATCCGTGGCGGAGAGAAACTGGAGACCGGGCAGCCTGTCGGGAGCGCCGAAGCGAAACCCGTGCCCGGCTTCGGCGCCGAGATTCCATCCCATATAACGCAAAACCCGGCCGCCTCCGTAAACGGAGGCGGCCGGGCAAGTTCGTACGCTGTCAGGAAAATTCGGCCGGATGGCTCCGGCCGAATCGGAAGTCTTCAGCCGGAGCGTTCGTCGATGAATGACAAGAGCTCATTCAGGGATTTGAACCGCAGACAGTCCTCCGGTTGCAGCGAGAGGCTGAATTCCTTGTTGGCTTCCTTGAAGAAAGCGACCGCATCCATCGAGTTGATTCCGGCATCAGCCAATCGGGCGTCGAAATCCGGATCGGGGCCAAGGCCCAGATGCTCGTTGACAAGGTTCTTGAGACGATCTTGTGTTGATGACATAGATGTTTTCTCCTTTGCATTTGGTGGTTCGTCGGAGTGGAATGCGCCCGTACCGGACAACACGGAACCAGGACTCGGCACATGAGACGCGCCCTGATCCAAGCCCCGCAACGATGGCGCAGCGGGATCATGGTGGGAGTATATTACATGATCAGCCCGTTTTCTTCACCGATGTCATTTCGGAAAAATTTCGGGGGCCTCGGGACTGGATGAAGTACAGTTTCATCCAGATTTCCGCAGGACGCGAGTTGTATGCGGTCATGGAACTCAGCGGCCCGGCGGTGTACCTTCGTCCGCGCTACAACATTTCCCCGAGCCGGAACGCCGCGGTGGTGCGGGATGATGCCGGCAGACGCCAATTCTCCATGCTGCGCTGGGGGCTGATTCCGGCCTGGACGAAGAAACCTGATATCGGTAACAGGCTCATCAACACGCGCGCCGAAACCGCCGCCGCGCAGCCGACAGGGCCATCGGCAGGCACGAATGAACACTCGGCGCTGGCGTGCTTTCCGCGACAACGCTTCAGGATCGTCGCCAATGGTTGCGAGGGAGACAGACCTAAGACCGGAACGGCTCTCACCGACCGGATCCCGAAAGAGGACGGCTGAAAATGACGAGGGAATAGGCCTGATCCGAATGCTGTGGGGCAGAAAGATCAATGGTCAAGAGTGGCCCGAGCAGTTACCTTTGAATCATCTTGCAGCAACCGCCGAAGTGGGCTCAAAGCAGCGGCCCGCGGTGCATGGGATGCATGATGGGTAAACGGGACTATGCATCCATTTGTCCTACATCAACTAACCAAAGACCGCCATGGGAAGTACAAGACCCCAAGGCGTTTCCAGGGCCGGGCGCAGTTCCTTAAAACCCACTTTTTTATACGCTGCAATGGCGCGGGCATTGTCTGGGTGTGGATCGGTCGCGACCACTGGGACACCTGCTTTGAATAGCACCTTTAGCCTTTGTGAGATGAAGGCCGGCCCGTGCCCTTTTCCGGTCATGTCCGGCTCTCCTATAAACTGGTCAATTCCTCGGGATCCTTCTGGAAGATCGAAGAAATGGTGATCTGCCCAGCCATGAACTGTGTAATCTTGCATATAAGCAAAGGGCCTACCGGCTGATCTGACAATAAACCGCGCCACGCGCTTGTCCTTAAAGTCATCAGTATCACCGGGTTCAACGGAATCCCACCACTCCCGCACATGAGGTCGAGATTGCCACTCCAGCAGCAACTCGAGGTCGGCCACTGTTGCGTTTTGGAAGGTGTATCGGCTCGCCTTAATCACATCGATAGGGTAACAATTTGATTGATGGTTGGAAGGACTACGAGTGGTCATTATTTAATACGAATGAAGTGATCGGGAGACAGAGGCAATGAATACAATGGTGATGGTTTCTCCGCAACACCTGCCCGGATAGCTGTGCCGGCACCATACAGAACACGGTCTGGCATGCACCCGGAAAGCACGAGAAAGGAATTCTCTAACGATTGCAGCAGGGAGCGGCAGGGTAATGCACGAGCGGTTCGCCCGATAGAACACATTCGGCGTTCGCGACGGCCGGGCGACATCCATACCATGCCAAACAGCCGGATTCGGATGCCGGCCTCTACGGATTCGTATGGATCTGTAATGAACTCCTGGGCCCGGATTTTCCCGTACTGCCTAATTCGTGTCCGAAATCAGGAGGTAGCCCCGGTTTTCGACCGTGTCGAAAGTCCGCATCGCGCTGACCAGATCGTCGGATTTGACCCACACCCAGGGAGCCCGGTTCGGATTGACATCCATGATCAGGAAAGAATCGCTGTTTTCGTCGTATGCACCGAGAGGCGAGATATGGCCGCCGCCCGGCTGGCCGAGTGCCTTGCGGGTATAATTGACCAGCACGTAATCATCCCTGGTTGCCAGGTTGGCGGCCAGTTCCTGCCTGATCGTCTCGGCACTCGCACCGTCATCGACGACCCGTATGGTCACGTCAAGCCCATGGCTGCGCAATACCTGTGCCAGCTGATGCAGCTGCAAGCCGAAATCGCTTTTCATGTCGCCCTTGATCTCGATGGGCTTGCCGAGGACTTCCTTGCGGGATTTCGTCTGTGTGTTGAGCACGTTGCCGGGCGTATACTTTCCGAAGAACGGGCTGAAACCTTCCGAAAACCAGGCCAGTTCATCTTGTTCGATGGATTTCCTGTCATGGGGCAACCCCTCTTTCTTGCCCAGTCGCAGCGCATTCAGCACCATCGCGGAGGATGCCGGACCACAGAAAATCTTGTTGTTCTGGCTGACGAAGTTGTTGCTGAGCGGGAAAAAATCCGTGTTGTGGGAGGAACGGAGCAGACGCTCTGCGCTCACCCCGGATCCCCATTCGACCAATTCGGGCGAACCCGGATTTTCCTTTCCGGCGGCGTGTACAGGAATCACGGCCAAACCGACCAGTAACGGCAGCAATGGAAGCAGCCGACATAACTCTTTACGCTTCATCTCTTTATGTTTCATTGAATTTCTACAACATTATGGTTCAAACGGGTGGTGCGGGCACCGCCAGTCCGGCTCGCTGCACCGGGGTGAGTCGCCATGAAACACCCCCGAAATTGTACCCACCGGCGGATCATATCATGTCGTTACCCGAGCAATGCTACGCCGGCCAGTGGGGCGCGACTTCCAGCCATTCGTCGTCCGAACCGGCTGGCCATGGCGGCATGGTCACCGCGAAAGCCGACAGCGGAGCTTCTCCGGTCGCGCGGAACTGGAACGAAGTGCCGACCGGAATCGTGAGGCAAACACCGGGCTTCAGCGTGACCACCTCTTCCCGGCAGCCGTCGTGCCGCCACATCTCGCCTTGCCCGGCAAGGATGTACCAGATTTCCTGCACGGTGCGGTGACGGCCTGCCCGGGAAACCTCGCCCGGCGCAAGCTGGAAATGCGCTGCACTTCCGGTGGGAAGCGACAGCAGCACCCGCACCTGCGATCCGTCCGGTGCGGTCAGGTCCGGTTCGGCAGGCAGTACCCTGGTGCCGAAATCCGGGTTTTTCTCATTGCCGGTCACGGGAGTGGTCATGCGATCCGATTCCCACTTCTCGTTGTTGTATTCATTACTGGTTTCCCAAACAGGCGGGATTACATGCATCGGTTGACAACAACCGCAGAACATCGTTCCGTGTCCTGCCCGGGCATTGACCTGACGATCCCGGAAACGGAATTCGGGGCCAGGCCGATCAGGAGCGGTCCTGAAGTAAGCTGGAACGGTCCACAACAACCGCCTGGCGTCTACTTTCTCCTGTCGATGGCCATCAGCAGCGTAGGCAGCAGAAGGAAATCGGTCAGCAACGCGATGACGATCGTCATCGATACCAGGATTCCCAGCGCCCAGCTCAGTTCGAATCCGGATGCCGTGAATACCAGGAATCCCAGTGCAAGCACGACAGTGGTCGTCGCCAACGCGTGGCCGACAGCGCCGAACGTGTAGCGCACGGCCTCGGGCGCGGGAAGCCCCTCCTTGCGCGCCTTCAGGTACTTGGTAAGAAAGTGGATCGTGTCGTCGACGATGATCCCGAACGCGACGACGGTCACCACCGAAGACGCCATGCCTACCCTGCCGACGAGATAGCCCCACAAGCCGAAGCTCATGGCCGCGGGAATGAAGTTCGGCAACAGGCTGATCAGCCCGATGCGGATGTTCCTGAGGACCAGGATCAATATCAGTGAGATCAGGCTCATGGCGATGATCGTGCCTTGCAGCATGCTCTCGATATTCCGCTGCGACAGGTGGGCAAAGATCATGGTGATGCCCGTCGCGGCGGTGGCCATGCCCGGTGCGTTGGCCTCGAGCCAGGCCTGGGCGCGTTCATCCAGCGCGAGAAGTTCCCCGCCCGACAGGTTCGCAGCGACGGCGGTCATCCGGGTGGCGGACTTGGCGACGTCGATGCGGTCGTTCAGGTCGATGCCGAACGGCAGCGAGAATTCATAGAGCAGCAGGTACTGCGCCGCCAGCTCCGGGGATTCGGGCAACCGGTGGAAGGCGGGATCGTCGCCGTTCATGTTCCGGTTCAGGCGTTTCATGATGTCGGGAAACGCCTGCACATGGGTCACCTCGGGCTGCTCCCGGAGCCATTCCGCGAAGGCATCCGCCGTGTGCAGGTACTCCGGATCGGTGATCCCTCCCTCGCGTCCCGCGCTCAGTGAGTATTCCAGCGAGTCCAGACCCGTGAGGTTTTCGATCACGAAGTCCGTGTGGCGCCTGAACTCGAAGCGGTCATCGAAGTAGCGCGACCACGTTTCGCTGATTTCATTGCGCGGAATACCCATGATCAGAACGATCGTAACGGCGCTGACCGACCACAGCAAAAGCTTGCGGCGGTCAATCACGAAGCCGGCAAGGCGGTCGAAGAAAACCGGTTTGCCCCCGCGCAGGGGCGGTACCCTGAGCGGCAACAGCGAAAGGATCGCCGGCAGCAGGACCATGCAGTAACTGAAGGCACAGAAAACGCCGAACGCCACCAGATTGCCCAGCACGTGGAACGGGGGCGAATCTGACGCGTTCAGGCTCAGAAATCCGATCGCCGTGGTCAGCGACGTCAGGAAAACGGGGGTCGCGTTGTGCCGCAGCGAATCCGCGATCGCCTCGCGCTTTTCCATTCCCCCTCGCATGCCCAGCAAGGTGATCGATACGATATGGATCGCATAGGCGACCGTCATGGCCATGACGATGATGGGCACGCCGGCGTTAGTGGGACTGAATTCCGTGCGCAGCCAGCCGGCCAGCCCCATCGTCGTGTTGACGACGAACATGAGCACGATCACGATGGCCAACGTGCCGAGCAGCGAGCGCAGGAGAATGGCGGCAGCGGCAACGATGACGACAAACACGATCGGCATGAGCCTGCGCAGGTCGTCCTGGGTCGCATCCGCAAAGGCGCGGTGCATGACGACATCACCCGTCAGGTAATAGTCGATCTCCGCATGCCTGGCGCGGGCCTCGTCCAGCATCGCGTGCAGGTGGTCCGTGATTTCGACCACTGCGGGGTCCATCGGGTCGGGGAGGAAGAAGTTGATCGCCACCCCGCTCACGTGTCCGTCATGGGATACCAGCCTTCCTGTGATTTCCGCGGAGTTCAGCGCGATCGACTCGACCTCGGCCAACTCGTCATCGGTCAGGGATCCGGCGCCATCCACCAGCGGTTCGACGATCAGGTCATCGCCTTCCGCCTCGCTGTGGGAATAGTTGGTGAGCGAATCGACGCGGCTGGCGTACGGCGCCCGCCAGGCCGCCTCGGTCAACTCCTCGATGGCGCCAAGGGTCTCGCGGGTGAATACCGTGCCCTGTGCGGGCGCAACCGCGATCAACGCCCGGTTGGACTCGGCGTAGATTTCCTCCAGCGCCTCGTACTCGGCGAGTTCCGGGTTGTGCTCGCCGAAGAGGATTCGATAGTCGTTGGTCACGTTGATGTAGCGAACGCCCGCGGTCATCGCGATCATCAAGACCGACGCCAGCGCCACCGTCACCCAGGGCCGCCGGAGGATCAGGTCGAAGGCGCGGTCGAGTTGAGCGGGCGTCATCGGCAAGGACCTTCCCGGCCGCGTACATCGTGCGACGCAGCGCACCGCCTGGTTGAAACGTCGTGCATCAATCGTTCACCAGTCGGCCGACTTCGAGGCATGGACGTGGTTTGGCATCCTGTAGCTGAGACCCCCCTCGTCATACACGGAAATGTCCAGAAGCTGCGAGAAATTTCCGAATCGGAGCAACTGGGTATTCTTGGCCCTGCGTTGCAGGTACTGTTTCAGCCGAAACAGAAACAGCGTTCCGATCGTCGGGCTCCATGGATACTGGTACTGGTTGGCAAGCCTGTTTCCAATGAGTGCGCGCGAAAGCTTGAAGGCCAATGCCGTCGTTTTCCTTTTTTCGGTCGGGTCCGTGATGCCCGCCACCGACGGAATGGACTTGATCAGCGCATTCGCCACTTCCACGGAATCCTGGTCGGGCGGCGGTTCGCACAGGAAGCCGACCGTGTAGATGGATTCGGCTTCCTCCCCGTCGGCATACAGGATCGAATCCGGTATCCCCATCAGGTGGCCGGCGTAGCGCCACACGGCGAGCACGCCCGCTTTTTCATCGGGCGTATATGTCGCGCCCACTTTCATCGAGTAATCCAGCAGGCGCTTGGAAAAAACCGCGATCGCCAGCCCCAGGTGCGCCGCGCTGACCGGCGTGCCCCAGGCGTCCTCGTCCCATACGTCCGACTGCGCCAACAACGTCCTGATGCGGCAATGCACGAACCGCACGCGGGTGGAGAGCTTCCAGCCGTCGCCGTCCCGCTCCAATCCACCGGGGAAGAAAATTTCCACCAACTGCCGGTTGTTCTGTTGCAGCCGTCGCTTGGTGGCCGCCACCCGCTTGGTGGTGTTGAATGATTTTGCGATCAGCGTCGAAAACCCTTCCACCAGCACGCCCGCAACGAAGGCCACGAGCATCAGGTCCGCGTTGGTGCTGAACGCGCGGATTCCGGGCTGAAACGCCTCGCGGTCAAGCCACGGAGGATCTTCCAGATGATCGAAGAAATCCCGCAGCACCTGCGGTGCCCTGCGAAGAATGTCGGGTTGCTGCTCGATGCCCGCCCCGATGTATCGGTGCAGGTCGACTGGAGGCATGGAGGAAAGCTCCTCCATGACCGGGTCGAGCACAGGGTCTCCGATCCTCGTATGCCGGATGTAATTTTCAGCACGCGCGCCCATGCCCATGGAGCTTGCTTTCGCGTAGCTTTCAGCGTATGCGGAAGGTGTTAACTCCAATTTCCCGGAATTCTTGAGGACAGAGACGGACACACGAAAATAAACGGGCTCAACGCTTTAGGCCAAGTTCCGCCCGAGTACATTCCACGCCGTTGGTTTCTGCATGATTGCCTGTGGTTTCCCGCATGGTGCCGGCGTCGGATGAAAAACACCCGCAAAGAGCATCGAAAGCGGGCCCGAGGTCGGAAGTCCGTCGCCGAAACTGGTGCGGCGCCCCCGAAAATGAGTGAATCCCGGATCAGGGGCCGGCGGGTTTCGGCGTGGTTCTGGCATATCAAAAAAGATACCGATTTCCGACGATTTTAGTATGTCACAGACCGCCTCCGTATCCAATACAAACACTGTGTCCAGCCGGATCGGAACCGAAGGTCTGCAACCGTTCCAAACCCGCCGTTCGTTGTGCACTGCTTCGAACTGACCGACTTGACCGATGTCTTGGTGCGGTACTTTGCCAATCGAATTCATAAAATTCTGACTCAGAATATCTTTTTTCTGACTCAGAAAGAGTGCTACACTCGTCAGGACGAGGACCCGAGAATGAGCGCACGAACCAAAGCCAAGCCATTTAACATCCGGAATCAGCCCGCCTATACGATCGCCGAAGCCGCGCATCATCTCAGCGTGCCGTCGGCGACGACGCGGTATTGGGCAACGGGCCAGGGGCCGTATCCGGCCCTGATCGAAATCCCGAAGGTGCGCCCCGGGGATCCAGCGTTGCTGTCATTTCTCAATCTGGTTGAACTGCATGTACTTGCGGCGATTCGTCGCAAGCACACAGTGCCGATGCCCAAGGTTCGCACAGCAATTGAATATCTAAGCAAGCACACCAAGCGCAAAGCCGACAAGCGCCATCCTCTCATCAGCGAGCAACTGCAAACTGACGGGTTGGATCTTTTTATCGAGCGCTTTGGCGAACTCGTGAACATCAGTGAGTCCGGGCAAATCGCCATGAGGGAGGTAATGCAAGCCGCGCTGCAACGCATCGAGCGCGACCAGCATGGAATACCGATCAAGCTCTATCCATTCACTCGTAGCTCAATCGACCATGCACCTGCGCTAGTGGTGATCGACCCAGCGCTCTCGGCCGGCCGACCGGTGATAACCGGAACAGGACTCGCGACGGAAGTCATCGCCGAGCGTTACAAAGCCGGTGAGTCGGTAAGCGATTTGGCGAAAGATTATGAGCGAAAAGAAGAAGAGATCGAAGAAGCGATCCGATGTGAACTCAAAGCGGCCGCCTGAGAGCTTCGTACTCTATCTCGACCGTAATCTCGGCAATCACATCATTGCCAATGCCCTGCGTGGCGCCGGACACAAAGTCGAAATTCACGATGATCACCTACCGATCGACGCCCCTGACGAGGATTGGATTCGTCTTTGCAGCGAACGCGATTGGGTAGCTGTAACCAAAGACAAGAATATTCGGTATCGCACTGCGGAGTTGGAGACGATCATGGCGTATGGAGCACGCGTTTTCGTCATCCGTGCGAAGAACGCAACGGGTCGGGATATTGCGGAACTGTTGGCGACATACCACCCTCGCTTGCGACGTTTTGCCGCGAAAACACCCGCACCGTTTGTTGCGGGCATTGATCGATCCGGGTCGATATCAACCTATGAGCGTTAATATGATTCAGTGATTGATCCTTGGCAGCGGTACTGTCCCGCTGACATCGCGTTACCTCTCTGGCTACGCCGCCGGCTTTTCCTGTCGCCGTAACGCGATAGTTCCCGTCATGCGCCGGCACCTTGCCGGCGCCTTTGCCCTGACCTTGGGTGCAGGCCGTCAGACCAGGAAGGGCCGCATTTTCTACTCGGTCGCCTTCTGCTGGGCGGTTTCAAACATTTCCAGTTGTTCGGTGCTGGCCTTTTCCTGGTAGCGGGACTTGTATTCGCCGTACGGCATGCCGTAGACCAGTTCCCTGGCCTGGTCGTAATTCAGCTCGATATCGTGCTCCGCCGCCTCGGACACGTACCACTTCGAGAAGCAGTTGCGGCAGAAATAGGCCAGGTTCATGAGGTCGATATTCTGTACCTCGGGGTACTTCCGAAGGTGATCGAGCAGCTTGCGGAACAGGGCGGCCTCGATTTCGATGCGGTCCTTTTCGGCGATGGGGGGAATGTCTTGATTTTGCATGGCATTCAGTCAGTGGCTGGTTGCGGGTTTGCCGGCGATCTGCAGACGGTTCAGGCGCATCAGTTTCGACGCGTATCGGGACTGCACGACATCCACGAGCACCACCACCGCGATCACGAAATAGAATGTGGCCTTGCTCATGGGCGTAACGGCATAGCCGAACAGCTTCAGATGGGCGAGATGCCCGCCCTCGGACAGCAGCATGATGCCGACGATGAACAGGATGAACAAGCCGATGACCTCATACATCCGGTTCTTTTCCAGGAACGCGGAAACGCGGTCGGACAGCCAGATCATCAGCACGCCGCCGATGACGATGGCCAGCGCCATCACCGGGAACACATCGGTCAGCGCCATGGCGCTCAAGATGGAGTCGAAGGAGAACACCGCGTTCATGATGACGATCATGGTGATCACGCCCGCTAGCGAGCCGCCGGATTTCTGTTCCAGATGGAGATTCTCCATGATGAGCATGTGGGAGATTTCCTTGATGGCGGTGTAGATGATGAAAACGCCGCCGAGCAGGACGACGAGGGCGTGCAGGTTGAACGTTCCCTCCAGGATCCCGCTGATGCGGACATCGAACAACGTTTCCTGGAACAGCGACAGGACCTTGATCAGGGCGAACAGAAGGATGATGCGCAGCGCAACCGCGATACCGATGCCCCAGCGCCTGACGGTGGCTTGTCGGGACCGCTCCACACGCTTCGATTCCAGGGAGATGTACAGCAGGTTGTCAAAGCCCAGCACCGCCTGCAGCAGGATGAGCATGACCAGGGTGAACAGGTTTTCAGGGCTGAAGAGTTCCACGGCTTGACTCGGTTTGGCACCGCGGCATTCTACACCAGCCGTGATTCCGGCACGGACCGGCGGGACGACGGGCCAGGGGGCGGGAATCCCGGTGTCTTGGTATAATCTTCCCGAAAGTCCCGCCCATGAATTCCCGAGAAATGACCGCCTCCGCCAGACCCGAATCCGCCGTGGATTACGGGCGGGAGGTCATCCGGGTCGAACTGGACGCCATCGAGGCGGTCGGCGCGAGAATCGGCCGGAAATTCAGCGAAGCCTGTGAAATGATCCTGGAATGCCAGGGCAGGGTGGTGGTGATCGGCATGGGAAAGTCCGGTCATATCGGCGGCAAGATCGCGTCAACGCTCGCCAGCACCGGGACGCCGGCGTTCTTCGTGCATCCCGGGGAGGCCAGCCACGGCGACCTGGGCATGATCACCCAGCATGACCTGGCCATTGCGATCTCGAACTCGGGGGAAACCGCCGAAATGATCACCATACTGCCCATCGTCAAGCGGATCGGCGTGGGGCTGGTGGTGCTTACGGGCAACATGGAGTCCACCCTGGCGCGGGAAGCGGATGTCTGCCTGGACATCAGCGTGGCGCAGGAGGCGTGCCCGCTGAACCTGGCGCCCACGGCCAGCACGACGGCCACCCTGGTCATGGGCGACGCCCTGGCGGTTGCCGTGCAGAAGATGAGGGGCTTTTCCGAACAGGATTTTGCCCGCACCCATCCCGGCGGGACCCTGGGGAAACGCCTGCTGCTCTATGCTTCCGACCTGATGCACCAGGGCGACAGCCTGCCCCTGGTGGAGGAGGATGCGACCCTGGAGGGGCTGCTTCTGGAAATGTCGTCCAAGTCGCTGGGAATGGCAGGCGTGGTGGACGCCGATGGCAGGCTCCTCGGCATGTTCACGGACGGCGACCTCAGGCGGACGCTGGCCAGGGGGGTGGACATCTACACCGCCCGGGCCATCGATCTCGTCAATCGCAGTCCCTTCACCATTCCCCCGGACATGCTGGCCGAGGAGATCGTCCGGATCATGCGGGACCATGCCCGGCAGGGGCCCCACGCGATCAACAGCGTGTTCGTGGTGGAAAATGGCGGCCGTGTGGTGGGAGCGCTCAACACCCATGACCTGCTTCGCGTGGGCGTCATCTGAGGACGGGCCGTGCGGGCGCTGCGCCATGACATTCTGCTGGTTCTGACGTTCGCGCTCGTGATGGGGCTGTCGGCATGGTTGCAGTTCGGGGTGCTGGACACCCCGGTGGCCGCACCGTCGGAAGCGGAGAAAAACGCCCCTGACTACTACATCCGGAATCTTGTCTTCACCGGCAGGGACGGGCTGGGAAAGAGATACGAGCTTCGGGCCGACCGCATGGTGCATTATCCGTACGGGGACCGTGCCCTGCTGGACAACCCGCGCATCGTCCAATACAGCCCGGACGAGGCCCCGCGGCACGTCTATGCGGACACGGGCTGGCTGGACAACAACACCTCGGAGATCCTCCTGACCGGCAATGTCCGGGTGCTTCAGGACCAGGCAGGGGCCACCGGGGATGTTTTCACCGGTGAGAGGATGGTGATCATCCTCGATGAGGACCGGGGTTGAGATGCAACCGGGCCGGGCCCGACCGATGCGGTACCTCCGGTTTGCCGTCCTGGCATTGCCCCTGCTGGCCGCGGCTACGGGCTCCCTGGCCCTTGAAAGCGACCGGGACCAGCCCGCGACCCTGGAGGCCGATGACATCGAACTGGACCTGAGAACCGGCGTGCGGACGTACCGTGGGGATGTCGTCTACCGCCAGGGATCCATCCGCATGGACTGCGACGAACTGGTCACCCGCCTCAACGATGACGGGGAACTGGACACGGGCGTCTGCACCGGGACTCCCGGGCGGTTCCGCCAGAGACCGGAAGGCTCCGGGGAGGACGTGGTCGGCGAGGCCGTGGAAATCACCATGGACCAGGCCGGCAGGCTGGTGACCCTGGGGGGGCAGGCCAGGGTGACCCAGGGTCCCAACACGGTCACCGGCCGGCTCATCACGTACGGCCTGGACACCGACAAGGTCATTGTGAAGGGTGGTGTCCAGACGTCGGGCAGTGCGTCCGGCGGGTCCACCGGCGGCGAAACCGCGGGTGCCGGCGCAGCGGTTTCCGGCAGGCAACCGGAGGATGCGGCATCCCGGCCCCGGGCCAGGCTGGTCATACAGCCGCGCAAGCAGCAGGACTGAGCGCGCCGTTCGTCCCGGTCACGAAGTCAGGTTCCTTAAGAATGCGCTCACTTTCCGCCAGGTCCCTGGTGAAGAAGTACCGGCAGAACGTCATCGTGGACGGGGTGTCCCTGGAGGTGGCGGACAACGAGGTGGTGGGCCTTCTCGGGGCGAACGGCGCCGGCAAGACCACCAGCTTCAACATGATTATCGGCCTGGTGCGGGAGACCGGGGGCCGCGTTTTTCTTGACCAGGAAGACATTACCGGGCTGCCCATGCACGAGCGGGCGCGCAGAGGAATCGGCTATCTTCCCCAGGAACATTCGGTGTTCCGCAGGCTCACCGCGGAAGAGAACATACTGGCGGTGCTTGAAACATCGGGCCGGCATACCGCCGCCGCGCGCGCGGAAATCTGCCGCGGCCTGCTGGAGGAGTTCGGCATCTACCACCTTAGGGACCAGCTCGCCGTCGGGCTTTCCGGCGGTGAACAGCGCCGCGTGGAGATTGCCCGGGCCCTGGCGCTCGAGCCCTCGTTCATCCTGCTGGATGAACCCTTCGCCGGCGTGGACCCGATCGCCGTCAGGGAAATCCAGCAGATCATACAGCTGCTGAAGGGCAGGGGCGTCGGCATTCTCATCACCGACCACAATGTCCGGGAAACCCTGGGTATTTGTGACCGGGCGTACATCCTGCACCGGGGGAGGGTGCTGGTCGACGGAACGCCGGAGGAAATCATGCAGGATGAGCGCGCGCGGGAAGCCTATCTCGGCAGCGATTTCAGCATGTGACGGCCGGAAGCCGGGAAACGGCGGGGCAGGGAATGCCGCCCTTTCCGGGCCGGAATCCGGCTGCGATGCCGCCGCGGGCGATGTCCCCGGATCCATGGCAGGCCATGTGCGGCCCTTGGAGGGTCCGGCGCCGGCAAGGCGACGGACATGGCCGAATTGGACATGATTCATCATCCCGAGTTCGAATAGTCACGGATAGCCCGCTGTTTTTCAGGCAAAACCCCGCGAGGCACCATCCCCGGGGACGGCGCGGACCCGTGCCACCGGGGCGCCGCCCGCGTCCGCCAGGCCGCTCGCGGGCACGGTTGCACTTTAACCGGGACGGGGAATTTGGTTACAATGATTCTCCAATGATGACTACTGTATTGGATGAAAGCGGCTCTTGATCTGAGACAGACGCAGCGGCTGACCATGACGCCGCAATTGCAGCAAGCCATACGCCTGTTGCAGATGAATACCGCTGAGTTCTCCGCAGCGCTCATCGACGCTCACGAGACAAACCCCCTGCTGGAAATGGAGGATCCGGAGGGCCGCAGCGAAGCCATCCCGGAGGAGGGGCATGCCGGGCTGGAATTCATGGATGAATTGCGGGGTTCATTCAATGAAGACTGGGTGAGCAGGCGAGCCGGCACGGCGTCGCCGGCCTCCGCGCTTTCCGACGGGGTCGACAGGATACCGGCCCATGCCGCGGATGCGTCGCTGCACGAATCCCTTGAGGAGCAGCTCTGTCTGCTGGCCTTGGAGCCGATGCAGAAGTTCCTGGCGGATCACATCATCCGCAACCTCAACGATGCCGGGTACCTGGAAGCGGGTCTCGAAACCATACTTGGCGAGGTGCAGCATGATCTTGAGCCGGGAACCCGCATCTCCATGTCGGACATGGAGGCCGCCCTTTCCAGGGTGCAGTCCCTGGACCCCGTCGGGGTCGGTGCGAGAACCCCCGGAGAATGCCTGCTGCTGCAGCTGTCTGCCCTGGACGCCGGGGTGCCCGGGCTGGAAACCGCCCGTAACCTGGTGAAGTCGCACCTGCCGCTGCTTGCCCGACGGGATCTGCAGGCCTTGCGCCGGAAGCTGGCCGTGGATCACGGGGAGCTGCGCGAGGCCATCGAACTGGTCCGGCACCTGAGCCCGCATCCCGGTTACAGCGTGGGCGACGTCTCCGTGAATTACGTGACGCCGGACGTACTGGTGGAAAGACGCCGCGGAGGCTGGGCCGCGAGACTGAATACGGCCGCCCTGCCCAGGGTCATGATCAACCAGGACTACCAGCAGCTGGTTACGGAAAACGCGGGGAAAGAGTCGTTTTCCCGGTTGAATTCCCAGCTCAAGGACGCCCGCTGGCTGCTGTCCAACATCGAAAAGCGTCACGACACCATCCTTTCCGTCGCCGCGCGGATCGTCGCGAACCAGCAGGCCTTCTTTGATCACGGGCCCGCGGCGATGAAGCCGATGACCATGCGCGATGTCGCGGAGACGCTGGACATCCATGAGTCCACGGTGTCGCGGGCGGTCAACGGCAAGTACATGCTGACCCCCCTCGGCACGTTCGAGTTGCGGTATTTCTTCTCCACCGAGGTCGGCGCCGGGAACGGCCACCAGGCCTCGTCGGTGGCAATCCAGGCGCTGATCAGGGAACTGGTCGAGGCCGAGTCCCCCGCAAAGCCCATCAGCGACATGAAGATATGCGAGGCGCTCCGGTCCAGGGGGTTCGAGATCGCCAGGCGTACGGTGGCGAAATACCGGGAGCAAATGAACATTCCCCCTTCCGGCAGGCGAAAATCGCTTTTGGGGGCGCCGGGATCTTGAACGGCGAAATTGAATATCTGTTGTTGACGCCGGGTCTGCCGGCACATCTTTAGTCCTTGGGAGGCGATCACTATGCAAATATCAATCAGCGGACATCATGTTGACATCACTGACTCCATGCATCATTACGTTTCCGGTAAGGTGGAGAAAATCGTCAGGCACTTCGACCATGTGACCAATACCAATGTCATACTGCAGGTTGAAAAGAAACGCCACATGGCGGAAGCGACGATCAACACCAAAGGAGCGATGATTCATGCGTCCAGTACCTGCAACGACATGTATGCCGCCATTGACAGCATGGTGAACAAACTGGACCGCCAGGTTCTCAAGCACAAGGAAAAGTTGACCGACCATCACCGTACCGACGCCGCGCTGAACCGGGGCTTCGAATTGTCACGGTAACGATGGGCAGTGACGGCAGCGGTGGCGACGACGACGGGAACGGGGATTCTCCCGTACTGGCGGAATATCTCGATACCGGCCGGATCATCCTCGACCTGAATACCACCAGCCGCAAGAGGTTGTTCGAATTCATCGCCGAGCTGTCGAGCAACGGGCTGGCCGGGGTCTCCGAAGACTGCATTCTCAAGACGATCACCGAGCGCGAACGGCTGGGCAGCACGGGGCTCGGGCAGGGAATTGCGGTCCCCCATGGCCGCATCGAGAAGCTGGACAGCCCGGTGATCAGCGTCGTCAGGCTGAGCAAGCCCATTGACTACGACGCGCCGGACGGCCAACCGGTCTGGCTTGCGGTGGGCCTCCTGGTTCCCGTGGAGGCCAACGACACCCATCTGAAACTGTTCTCGCTGCTGGTGACGCGGTTTCGGGACCGGCACTTCGTCGAATCCATGAAGCGGTGCAGTACCCGCGAACAGGCGGCGGCCCTGTTCGATGTGCTGGAACCTGACGGCTAGGGACGGGTGGGTGAAACGGAACCCCGACAGTCCGGCGCTGGAATCCGGCGGGTTGCATTCCCTCCGGCAGATTCTCGACCGCATGCCCGGAGTCCACTGGTACCTGAATACCACCAAGCCGGCCGTGACCTGTTTTCAGCATGCCAATTTCTACGGCTATCTCAACCCGTTGCGGCCGATTCCGATCCAGCTTGTGGACGGGGTCACCCTGGAATGGCTGTATCGCCAGGGCGAGCGGGAGTTGCAGCAGGCGCCCTGCTTTGATGCCGATACGACCCTGGCTACGATCCTCTGCGACGGCGTCAACCCCAATCCCGCCCTGGAGGAGGTATGCCGTCAAATGGACATTGCCCTGCTGCGCTCCACACTGGCCCCCGCGGGCGTTCTGGATTTCCTCCAGGCCAACCTGGCGAAGCTGCTTTCACCGCGCTGTAACCGTCATGGTGTATTCCTGGCGGTGATGAATACCGGCGTGATGATCACGGGAAAGAGCGGCATCGGCAAGAGCGAGGTCGCCCTCGACCTGGTGCAAAGGGGGCATCAGCTCATCGCCGACGATGTGGTGGAAATCTACCGCCGTGACGGACCGGTGCTGCTGGGCGAGTGTCCGCCGTCGCTGAAAGGGCACATCGAGATACGGGGCCTCGGCATCATCAACGCGGAAAAGATGTTCGGGCCCGCCGCGGTCATGGACTACTACGAACTGGAACTGATCATCAACCTCAGTGATGCCAAGGAACGCGAAATGGAGAACCTGGACCGGTTGAAGCCGAGCCTTGAGCCGGTGGACATTCTCGGCGTCGAGATTCCCTGCCTGCATATCCTGGTGGCCCCGGGGCGAAACCTGTCGGTACTCGTCGAGGCCGCCATCCGGGATCACCTGCTGCGGAAATCCGGGGCGAACAGCAGCCTGGAATTCGTCGGCAGGCATAACCGCCGCATGGGCATCGGGGGGGAGGAATGAGCCGGCGCACCATGGACCTGATCATCGTCAGCGGGCTGTCCGGTTCCGGCAAGAGCGTGGCACTGCAGTCCCTGGAAGACATCGGCTACTACTGCGTCGACAACCTGCCGTCGGTGATGCTACCCGAATTCGAACGCTGCTTTCTGGTGCATGCGCCCGGAGACGAGCATGGAATCGCCTGCGCGGCGGTGAGCATCGACTCGCGCAATCACCGGTTCCTGGGCGGGCTGGGCGACACCCTGGACAGGTCGGGGCTTGAGGCCGGGGCCTGCCGCATCCTGTTTCTCGATGCCGAGGAGCAGAAACTGGTGCAGCGTTACAGTGAAACCCGCCGCAAGCACCCGCTCACCGACGATTCCACCCCGCTGATGGAAGGCATACAGCGGGAACGGGTCATGCTGCGGCCCCTGCAGGAACGTGCGGACAAGGTGATCGACACCACCGACACCACCCCCCACGAACTGCGTGCCATGGTGCGGGATTTTGCCGGCGGCTCCAGCGCCGGGGGGCCATTGCTCCTGTTCGAGTCCTTCGGCTTCAAGTACGGCTCCCCCAGGGAGGCGGATTTCATCTTCGATGTACGCTGCCTTCCCAACCCCCACTGGGAGGAATCCCTGCGCAACCGGACCGGCCGGGACCCCGATGTCAGGCGGTTCCTGGAGAACCAGCCCATGGTGCTGGATATGACGGAGGAGATCTACGGTTTCCTGCTCAAGTGGCTACCGGGCTTCGACAGCGAGAACCGGAGCTACATCACCGTGGCGGTGGGTTGCACCGGCGGCCAGCACCGTTCGGTGTATATTTGTGAACAGCTGGCAATGCGGTTCCATGACAGTGAATTCAACGCCCAGGTCCGGCACAGGCAACTGAATGAACAGGAGTCCGGCCACCGTGAAGACCCCCCGGCCTCCAGGACATGATTGAAACCGTCATTCCGGTCGTCAACAAGCTGGGCCTGCATGCCAGGGCCGCGTCCAAGCTGGTCAAGCTGTGTGCCGGGTTCGCGAGCGAAATCAAGATTTCCGCCGGCGGGCAGCAGGTGGACGGCAAGAGCATCATGGGCATCCTGATGCTGGCCGCGACCCAGGGGACGGACCTGCTGCTGCAGGTGGACGGCGAAGACGAGGAGGCCGCGGTGAACGCGATACGGACGATGTTCTCGGACTGTTTCGGAGAGGGGGAATGACGCGGGAATTCCGGGGGCAAACCTGATGCTGGCCCTGCACGGTACCGGCGTCGGGCACGGCATTGCCATCGGCAGGGCGAGGATCATCAGCCGGCCGGCGCCGGAAATCAGCCGGTATACCGTCGGGGCGGACGCGGTGGAGGCGGAACTGGAGCGCCTGGCGACCGGCATTCGCCAGGCCCGGGATTCGCTGGTGGACCTCAAGTCCGGCTATGACGGGCCCTTGCCCGCGGAGGTGGCGGGACTGCTGGAAGCCCATGTCACCATGCTGGAAGATCCCATGCTGCTGGACGAACCGTCGAGACTTGTCCGGGAGCAGCACATCAATGCGGAGTCGGCGCTGTCCCGGTTCGGGCGCAAGCTCGAGATGATGTTTTCCAGGATGCAGGATCCTTACCTGAGCAGCAAGTCCATCGATGTCGCCCAGGTTGTGGAGCGAGTCATCGGCGCCCTGATGGACGACGGCGACGAACTCGTCGATCGGCTGGGGGGAACCGATGACGGCGAGGTAATCGTCGCCGCCGATCTGACGCCCGCCGACACCATCCGGTTGAAAAAACACCGGCTTACCGGGTTCGTCACCAGCCTGGGGGGCCCCATCTCGCATACCGCGATCCTGGCGCGCAGCATGAAGATACCCGCCATCGTGGGCCTCCACGCCGCGATCCGGTACCTGCGCACCGGCGACCTGCTGATTCTGGACGGCAAGCGGGGCATCATCCTGGCCAACCCGGACGAGTCCTCCCTCGCAGCGTACCGGCGGCGGCGGGAAAAGATCATCCGTCGCCGCCAGGCCCTGGACACCCTGAGGGATGCCGAATCCGTGACCCTGGACGGCCAGGCGGTCTCGCTGATGTCCAACGTGGAATTTCCGGAGGAGGTGGACCAGAGCGTGGCCCAGAATGCCGACGGGGTGGGGCTGTACCGCACCGAGTTTCTTTTCATGAACCGCAGTGAAATGCCCGATGAAGAGGAACAGTACACGGTGTATCGGGATATCCTCGAACGCAATCGCCGTCCCGTCAACATCCGCACCCTGGACATCGGCGCCGACAAGCAGGTGGAAGGAGCCCGGTTGGAGGACGGGCGTGCCATCAATCCGGCCCTGGGAATGAGGGCCATCAGGCTTTGCCTGCACGACCTGACCCTGTTCAAGCCCCAGTTGAGGGCGATCTACCGGGCTTCTGTCCATGGCGACGCCCGGTTGCTGGTCCCCATGCTGTCCACCATGGACGAGCTCGACCAGCTCTACTCGCTGATCCGCGAGGTCAAGGAGGAACTGTCCGGCCAGGGAGAGGCATTCAACCCCGACATGCCGGTCGGCGGCATGATCGAGGTGCCGGCGGCGGCCATTTCCGCGGACATCTTCGCACGGAAGCTGGACTTCCTGTCCATCGGTACCAATGACCTGATCCAGTATACGCTTGCCATCGACCGCGTCGACGACGAGGTGAACTATCTGTATGACCCGGTTCATCCGTCCATACTCCGCCTGGTGAAAGGCGTCATCGAAGCCGGCCGCGCCGCGGGGGTGCCCGTGCTGATGTGCGGCGAGATGGCCGGAAACCCGACCTATACCCGGATTCTGCTGGCGCTGGGACTGAGATCGTTCAGCATGGACCCTTCGTCCCTGCTGGAGGTCAAGCAGCGGGTTCGGATGAGCGATGTCGGCCATCTGGAATCGGCGCTGCCCCGCATTCTCGCCGCCACGGAGCCGGATGAGATCCGTTCCCTGGTCCAGGACCTCAACCGGTAAGGGAGCCTTCGATGTCAAAGCCCGGCAACACCGGCATCCGCCGGCTGGCCATGGCGCTCGTGTATTCCTGGAAGGGCTTCCTCGCCGCATGGCGCAACGAAGAGGCGTTTCGCCAGGAGACCATCGGCTGCCTGCTGCTGGTGCCGCTGGCGGTCTGGCTCGGCGATAACGGTGTGGAACGGGCGCTGCTGGTGATGACCGCGCTGCTGGTGCCGCTGGTGGAACTGATGAATTCCGCCATAGAGACCGTGGTGGACCGGTTCGGCGGCACCAAGCACACCCTGAGCGGAAGGGCCAAGGATATGGGGTCCGCTGCCGTATTCATGTCCCTGGTGATCCTGGTGGCGGTGTGGGCATTGGTGTTGATCTGACGGTCCGTCCACGTCAGTCCCGGATGCCGTATCCGCGCTCCAACAGGTAAAGACTGGCCCCGAACAGTACCACGATGAACGTGACGGCGATCGCGAAGGACAATCCAAGGCCGATATCGGATATCCCGATAAAGCCGTAACGGAATCCGTTGATCATGTAGAGGATGGGATTCACGTGGGACACTGTCTGCCAGAATGGCGGCAGCAGGTTGATCGTGTAGAACACGCCGCCCAGGTAGATGAGCGGCGTGAGCACGAAGGTCGGGATGATGGACACGTCGTCGAAATTGCGCGCGAACAGGCCATTGATGAATCCCGCCAGGGAAAACAGCATAGCCGTCAGCAGGATAACGCTCAGGGCGACCGGGACGCTGTGCAGCCGGATGCGGGAAAACATGAGCGCCACGATGGTGACGACGAGTCCCACGAGCAGCCCCCTGACCATGCCCCCGGTCACGTATCCGGCGAGGATTACCCAGTTCGGCGTCGGCGAAACCTGCAGCTCCTCGATGGAACGCTGGAACTTTGCGCCGAAGAATGATGACGATACGTTGGAATACGCATTGGTGATCACCGACATCAGGATCAGCCCCGGGACAATGAAATCCATGTAGCGGAATCCCTCCATGCTGCCGATTCTGGGGCCGATCAGGTTCCCGAAGATGACGAAGTACAGCGATGTCGTGATCACGGGCGGCATCAGTGTCTGCTGCCAGATCCGCATGAACCTGGCGACCTCCTTGCGCACGATGGTGGCATAGGCGATTCGCGTCGTATCAAGACTCACGCCTTTCCTCCCTGTTCACCGTGTCCAGGAAAAGCTGCTCCAGGCGGTTCGACTTGTTGCGCATGCTCTGCACCCGGATCTCCCTGGCGTTGAGCTGGCGGAACACGCCGTTCAGTCCCTGCTCCTTGGAGATGTCCACTTCCAGCGTGGTGGGATCGGTCAGCCGCCAGCGCCCGCGGCCGAACTCCGGCAACTCGCGCAGGGGCTTCTGGAGGTCCAGGACATAGACCTCCCGCTGAAGCTTTGACAGCAATTGGCGGGTGCTCGTGTTCTCGATGATCTCCCCATCATCGATGATGGCGATGTTGCGGCACAGGCTTTCCGCCTCCTCGAGATAGTGGGTGGTCAGGATGATGGTGGTGCCCACGTTGTTGATGCTCCGGATGAACTCCCACATGGACCGGCGGATCTCGATGTCCACGCCGGCGGTGGGTTCATCCAGGATCAGCAGGCTGGGCTCGTGCATCAGGGCGCGGGCGATCATGAGACGCCTCTTCATGCCGCCGGACAACTCCCGGGAGATGCCGTTGCGTTTGTCCCACAGGTCGAGATGCTTCAGGTAGCGTTCCGCCCGCTCCGCGGCGATGCGCCGGGGAATGCCGTAATACCCGGCCTGGTTGAGCACGATCTGCAGCGGGGTCTCGAATACGCTGAAGTTCATTTCCTGGGGCACCACGCCGAGGCAGGCCTTGGCCCCGGGGAAATTCCGGTCGATGTCGATGCCGAAGATGCGGACCTTGCCCCGGGTCTTGTTGATCAGCGAGCAGACAATGCCGATCGCGGTGGATTTTCCGGCGCCGTTTTTCCCGAGCAGTCCGAAAAAATCCCCGTCCCGCACCTCGAGGCTGATCCCCTTCAGGGCCTCAACGCCGTTGGCGTACCGTTTCTCCAGGTTTTCGATGGACAGGGCGGCGGTCATCGCGGGCGTCTCAGAGTGCCAGTCGCATGCGGACGTGGGGAATCCCCGCGTCCATGAATACGTCTCCCTCACTGGAGAAGCCCTGGCGGCGATAGAATTCCTCGGCGGAGACCTGCGCATCCAGGACGATCTCCCGGTCGCCGCGTTCCCGTGCCACGGATATCAGCGCCTCCAGCAATGCCGACCCCACCCGCCTGGACCGCCACTCGGGGAGGACCGCCATGCGGCCGATCTTGCCCCCTGGAAGAAGCCTGCCGGTACCGATGGGTTCGCCGGCACCGGTCTCCGCCAGGGCATGCACGTACGACGGGTCGCGGGGGTCCCGCTCCAGATTCTCCGGCACCCGCTGCTCCTCGATGAACACCCTGTCCCGGATCGCCCGCAGCGTCCCGGCATGCTCGTCCCAGGGTACGATCCTGACGCAAAATCCGTTCACGGAAGCAACTCCATCACGGTGCGCTTGCCCTTGCGGCCGGAGACAATGCGGACCGGGACCGGATCCTCGCCCTGGCGCAGCCACAGCCGGAGGATCCGCGCGGGGTTCCCCGGCGCGGCGTTGTCGTGGCGCATGGTTGCAAACGTGCCGGCCGGGACCGTGACGACCTCCTCCGCCACGCCCGTGGTCTCGAACAGGCGCGCCCTTTTGGGATTCACGGAAAGAAACCGCCCCCCTTCGGCGGATCCGGCGGCCAGGAGTCCCAGCGGAAACGGGTCCCCGACCAGCCTGGTGGCGGTGTCGAAACCGGCGGGTTCGCCTGCGCTGAAATGGATCCTGCGGGCCGCATGATCCACTTCGAAGCTGCGCCTGACTTCGCCGGTCTTGGTCAGCAGTTCCCGGCCGGAAAGCAGGACGGCCTCGCCGCTTCGCATGCGGTACCGAGACTCGATGGTGTGACTGTCGAGAAACATGGCGGCAAGCGGGTTCGGGTGGCTGACGGATCTGACCAGGCAGCCCTCACCGCCCTCGCCGTCCCGGCTGATGCTGATTTCGATCTTGCCCAGATTGCGTCCCTGGTATTCCACGCTGTAGCGCAGCGTCCGTTCGGCCGGAGGGTCGGCCATGGCCGGTGCGTCCGGCACACCTGCGACGGCAACCAGCAGGGCCATCGCGAGCCGGACAAACGCCTGCCTGCGCCCCATTGGCATCACCGGCTCCCGGCTCCGCCGGTGGCCGGGGCCGTCTCCGGCGGCGCGAGCTCCGCGCCGTACTTTCCAATGGCCGCCGGGTACAGCCCGTGCTCCACGGACAGCACCCTGGAGGCCAGGGACTCCACGTCATCCTCCCGCAGTACCGGCACCCTTGCCTGCATGACGATGGGGCCGTCATCCAGTGCTTCGGTCACCACGTGAACGGTGGCGCCGTGCTCGGTTTCACCGGCCTCCAGCGCCCGCCGGTGGGTGTCGGTGCCCCTGAACTTGGGCAGGAGGGCGGGGTGAATGTTGAGAATGCGGCCGGCGAAGCGCCGAACGAACCCGGCGCCCAGGATTCGCATGAAACCGGCCAGGACAATCAGGTCGGGATCATATCCCTGGATGCTCTCGGCCAGTGCATGGTCGAAACCGTCACGGTCCGGGAAATCGCCGTGGGGGATCACGCAGGTCGGGATACCGCCGCGACGGGCCCGGTCGAGACCGGGGGCGTCCGCCCGGTTGCTGATCACGGCCGCAATGCGGGCACAAAGGTCTCCCCTGCCGATTGCGTCCATGATCGCCTGCAGGTTACTGCCCCTGCCCGAAATGAGAACCACCAGGGTCAACATCCGCCAATCCCTTCCCGGTCTACCACGGATTCTCGAAGCGGATGCCCGCCCCGCTCTCCCCGCATTCGGTCCGGCCGATGGAAATCACGGTTTCGCCATGGTCCTCGAGCACTGACCTGGCCCTGTCCGCCTGCCCGGCATCCACGGCCAGGACCATTCCGATGCCGCAATTGAACGTTCGGAGCATCTCGCCGGAAGCGATGCCTCCCTCCGCCTGCAGCCAGCGGAATACTTCCGGCAGGTCCCAGGCGGACAGGTCGATCACCGCGCCGGTGCCGTCGGGAAGCATCCGCGGCAGGTTTTCGCTGATGCCGCCGCCGGTGACATGGGCTGCCGCGGCGACCGGCACCGACCCGAGGAGGCCGAGAATGGAACTGGCGTAGATGCGGGTGGGAGCCAGCAGCGCTTCTCCCAGGGTGGCGGCGCCGAGCGGGGCATCCGGGGAGGCGCCGCTCTGCTCTAAAATCCTGCGGATCAGGGAGAATCCGTTGGAATGCGGCCCGGAGGAGGCGAGGCCCAGCAGGACCTGGCCCGGCTGCACGTCCGCCGGGTTGAGCATGCGGTCCTTCTCCACGATGCCCACGGCAAATCCCGCCAGGTCGTAGTCGTTCCCTTGATACATCCCGGGCATTTCCGCGGTCTCGCCGCCCGCCAGGGCACAACCCGCCAGCCTGCAGCCCTCGGCGATGCCGCGGACGACGGTTTCCGCAAGGTCGACGTCGAGGCGCCCGGTGGCGAAGTAGTCCAGGAAGTAGAGCGGTTCGGCGCCGGTCACAAGGATGTCGTTGACGCACATCGCCACCAGATCGATGCCGACGGTATCGTGGCGATCCAGGGCGGACGCCAGCTTCAGCTTCGTGCCGACCCCGTCGGTGCCGGACACCAGCACGGGATTGCGATATTCGCCAAGGGGCAGTTCGAACAGGGCGCCGAAGCCGCCGATTCCACCCAGTACGCCCTGCCTGTGGGTTTGCCGCACTACCGACCGTATCCGGCGGACAAGTTCTTCGCCGGCATCGATATCCACACCGCTGCTGCGGTAGTCCAGGGGCTGGTTGTCGGGTTCGCGGGCGGACAAGAAAGGGGGGCGCGGGAAATGCGGGAATTATGCCTGATTCGGCGGTGTTTCGCCGTCGGTGGAACGTGCCTGTGCCGGCGGTGGCGGGGCGTGGCCGGTTGCCCCTGTCGTGGATGACCATCCGGATAATCCGACGTACAATACCCGGCTGGATTGTGACGACGGTATCCGCAGGGACGCCTCCCAATGGTTTCTCTCATCCCCAACCTGTTGACCCTCCTGCGGATCGCCTCCTGCCCGGTTCTGGTGCTGCTGCTGGATGCGCGCAACTATGAAGCGGCGCTGCTGGTCTTCTTCGCCGCGGGCCTCACCGACGGCCTGGACGGCCTGGTCGCCAAGCGCTTCAACTGCGTGACCTACGTCGGAGCGATTCTCGATCCCATGGCGGACAAGCTCCTGATCACCTGTGCCTACGTGATGCTGGCGATCATGGGCGACATCCCGTTCTACCTGCTGGTGATCGTGATTTTTCGAGACGTGGTAATCATCGGCGGATATACGGTGATGCTCATCGTCATGGAGGGCAAGGTGCCGATACAACCCATTTACTGGAGCAAGCTGAACACGTTCCTGCAGATTTCCCTGGTGGTATTCGTCCTGCTGGAGCACAGCGGCTGGCTGAGTCTGGGCTACGTGATGAATCTGCTGATTCTTGGTGTCATCGTGACCACGGTCGTCAGCGGAACCCTGTACGTCTGGATCTGGGGGTTCAAGCGTGAACTGGTCCACGAGAAGAATTATTGAGCCGCCAGACCGTCATTCCCTCCGCCCCGCCTGACGAATTCACCTTCGCCAGCTTTGAACCCGGCGGCAACCGTGCCCTGGTAGAGGCCGTGGAGGCCATCGCGGATGGCCGGCGGCCGGGCACGGTATTGTACCTGTGGGGAAAAGGCGGGGTGGGCAAGACGCATCTTCTGCATGCCTGCTGCGCTGCCGCGGGTGCTCTTGGCCGGCCGTTCCGGTACCTGAACTGTGACGGCTTCCCGAACGCCCGGGACGGAGACATCCTGCCGGTCGCCAGGGAGCCCGGCTGTCTGGTCTGTCTGGACGACCTGCGGCCGCCGGAGCACGACGGGGCGCTGGAACTGGAGTGGCTGTCGCTGTACGAGGAAGTCCGTCTGGCGGGGGGCAACCTGGTGGTTGCGGCCTCCGGGCCGCCCGGGGAAATCGGTCTTCGGACGCCGGACCTAGTTTCCCGGCTTTCCGCGGGCGGCGTCTTTCACTTGGCGACGCTGGATGATGCCGGCAAGCGGCGCGTGCTGCTGAAACGCTCCCGGGAGCGTGGATTCGACATGCCGGAGCCCGTCATTGAATACATCATGCGTCACCATGCCCGCGACACGGGATCCCTGTTCAGCCTGCTGGACCGGATCGACAGCGCGTCGCTGTCCCAGCACCGCCGCATCACCATCCCGTTCCTGCGGGAACTGTTGTCGGGGCAGGGTTGAGATGCGCGTCCCGACCCCCCGCAACGCGGCAGCCGCCCGTCACTAGAGGGCGGAGCCTTTCAGCAGCACCGCCGCGTTGGCCACGCGGCTTCCCAGCAACCGGGCCAGCCGGACCTCGTCCTCGCTGAACGGGGCATTGTTGTCGGCACCGGCGACGTGGCTGGCGCCGTAAGGCGTGCCGCCGGTGCGGGTGTGGGCCAGCGCGGTCCCGCTGAAGGGCAGTCCCACCATGACCATGCCGTGGTGGATCAGGGGCAGCATCATGCCGAGCAGCGTGCTCTCCTGGCCGCCATGCATGCTCGTGGTCGATGTGAAGACACCGGCAGGCTTGTCCTTCAGTGTGCCTGCCAGCCACTGGGGGGCGGTCTGGTCGAAGAAATACTTGATCGGCGAAGCCACGGTGCCGAAGCGGGTGGGGCTGCCGAGGACCAGGGCATCGCAGGACATCAGGTCCGCCGGCTCGGCGTAGACATCGCCCTCCTCCGGGATAGCGGGCGCGGTGGCTTCCGCTACGGAGGACACAGGCGGCACGGTCCTCAGTACAGCCTCGCAGCCGTCGACGCTCTCCACGCCATAGGCCACCTGCGACGCCAGTTCCGCCACGGATCCGTGCCGGCTGTAATACAGTACCAGGACAGATGTCATTGCGTGAGCAGGAATTCCATCAGCGCCTTTTGGGCATGCAGCCGGTTCTCGGCCTCGTCCCAGACCACGCTTTGGGGGCCATCGATCACATCCGCCGTCACCTCCATGCCCCGGTAGGCCGGAAGACAGTGCATGAACAGCGCCTCCCGGTTCGCCGCCGCCATGATCCCGTGGGTGACGCAGAAACCCTCGAAATCCCGCAGGCGGGCGTTTTTTTCCTCTTCCTGCCCCATGCTGGCCCAGGTGTCCGTCACCACGATGTCCGCGCCGCTGGCGGCTTCGGCGGGGTCATGGGTCAGCGCCACGTGGCTGCCGCAGACCGCCACCAGGTCCCGGTCCGGCTCGTAGCCTGCCGGCGTCGCCACCACCAGTCGGAAATCCAGCTGCCTCGCCGCGTTCATCCAGGAATGGCAGACGTTGTTTCCGTCACCGATCCAGGCGGCCCTGCATCCGGAGAAGTCGCCCCGGTGTTCCTGCCAGGTCTGCAGGTCCGCCAGAAGCTGGCAGGGGTGGTTGAAATCCGAAAGGCCGTTGATCACGGGAACGGCGGCGTGCCGGGCCATTTCCGCGACACGTTCATGCTCGCCGGTGCGCATGATGATCAGGCTGGCCATGCGGGACAGGACCCTGGCGGTGTCGGCCACGGGTTCGCCGCGGCCGAGCTGGGAATCAGACGGCGCCAGGAAGATGGTGCTTCCGCCCAGGTGGGTGATGCCGGTTTCAAAGGAAACCCGGGTGCGGGTGGAGGATTTTTCGAACACCATGACCACGGTGCGATGGCGCAGCAGGTCGCTGGGCCTGCCCTCGGACAGCTCCCGCTTCATCCTTGTCGCCCGGTCAAGAACCTGCCGGATTTCGGCGGGCGAAAGATCCATCAGGCTGAGAAAATGTCTCGGTGACATGACACTGCACCCCCAGGGGAACCGGATGTATTGCGCCCTTCCACAGCACCACGGGCGGACGGCCCCCAAATCAAAAAAGCACCGTCTTGCGGCGCTTGTCGGAAGTGATTTTACTGAACCCCGGGGACAAAATGCAATTGACGGTGATAGTATGACGAACCGCAGGGTGCAGCCGGCGGCGGGACCTGGCCGCCGGTATGCTTCCCTGTCGCTGCCCGGCGCAACCACTCCATCCGTGATCTCCATCATCATCCCCACGTACAACGAAGGCCGCCAGCCCCTGGCGCTGGTCGAATCCCTGGCCGGCCTGCCGGGACTTGGAGAAATCATCATCGTGGATTCCAGCGATGACGACCTGTCGGGCCGGATTCTGCGGGACATCCGGGACGGCGGCCGGGCGCGGGTCGTCACGGCCAGGGCCAGGGGGCGCGCAGCGCAGATGAATCAGGGGGCGGAAATGGCCGCCTTTGAAATCCTGCTGTTCCTGCACTGCGACACCCGGCTGCCCGCCGACGCCGTCTCCAGGGTGGAACACGTCCTCGGGTACCGCCGCTGGGGGCGCTTTGACCTGCGCCTGGACGATCCCGGCTGGCGGTTCCGGCTGATCGGATGCATGATCAACCTGAGATCGCGCCTCACCCGGATCGCCACGGGCGATCAGGCGATTTTTACCCGGAAGGACTTCTTCGTGGCCCAGGGCGGATTCGCCGGGATCGCGCTGATGGAGGATATCGAGTTCTCGCGGCGCGCGGGCAGACGGTCGCGGCCGGGGCTGGTCACATCGCCGGTAACGACCTCCGCCAGGCGCTGGATCAGTCATGGAACGGTGCGTACCATACTCCTGATGTGGAAACTGAGACTGCTGTACCGCCTGGGAGCGGACCCCGACCGGTTGGCCTCGATGTACCGTACCGGCAGATGATGCAGCCCGGGACGCAACCGGTAATTTACCTGTTTTCCAAGGCGCCGGTCGCCGGGCGGGTCAAGACGCGCATGCAACCCGGACTTTCCCCGCAATCCTGTGCCAGGCTGGCCGGGCAGATGTTCTCGCAGACCTGCGTCACGCTGTCCCGGCACTGGTCCGGTCCGCGGGTGATCGCGGCGGATCCGGATATCGGCCATCCCCTGTTCCGGCGGCTTGGCCGGGATCTCGGATTCGAACTGGAGCCCCAGCAGGGCGGCGACCTCGGAGAACGCATGAGCCACGCCCTTTCCCGCGGCATCGCGCGGGCTTCCGCCGCCGCGGTCGTGGGCGCCGACGTGCCGCATATCCCCGGGAGGATCGTCCGGCAGGCGGAGCAGCTGCTGCAGGCGGGCGAGGAAGTGGTCGGGCCGTCCGCCGACGGCGGCTTCTACCTGCTCGGCCTGCAGACCGCCGGCACGTCCCTGTTCGGCGGCATCCGTTGGGGGCAGGGTGATGTACTGTCCCGTCTCCTGGAAATTGCGCGGTTGCAGGGGCGCCGGTTTCACCGGCTCCCGGAATTGCGGGATATCGATCGCGTCAGGGACCTTGAGTGGCTGGCGGCCAGGGACGCGTCCTACCGGCAATTCCTCCCGGCCCCCACGGTCGGCAGCCATGGCTGAGCCGGACCGCACCAGGGACCCGGCGGAATTCCACCGGTCTTTCCTGGGACCCCGGTACTGGGGAACCTGGCTGCTGCTTGGTGCCCTGAGAATCCTTGGTCACCTGCCGCGGCGCTGGGTGATGGGCCTGGGCGCCCTGGTCGGCGATCTCTTCCGTCACGGCAACAAGAAACGCCGGCTGATTGCCGCGGTGAACCTGGCGCTGTGTTTCCCCGAGCTTTCGGCGGCGGAGCGGCAAAGGCTGCTCAAGGCCCATTTCCGCGCCCATGGCCGCGGCATAGTCGACATGGGGGTTACGCTGTGGTGCAGCAGGCGCCGCCTGCTGGAACTGGTGGACCTTGAGGGGTTCGAGGAACACCGGGACCGAGTGGCCTCGGGCAAGGTGCTCGCGGTGACCTGGCACCTGACGACCCTGGAGATCACCGGCCTGCTGATGACCCTGGCGGGTCCCTCGGTGTCGATGATGAAACCGCTGGACAACGACCTGCTGACCTGGGCGGTGGCAAGGGGCCGATGCCGCCTGTCGGACCTCGACCTGATCGTGCGCGATGCCGGCATGCGGCCGCTGCTCAAGGGGCTGCAGGACGGCCGGCAGTGCATACTGGTGCCGGACGAGGATTTCGGCGGGCGGGGGGCGGAGGTTGCCTACGTGCCGTTTTTCGGGGTGTCCCGGGCCATGGTCACCACGCCGGGGCGCATTGCCCGCGCATCCGGTGCCACGGTCACCGTGTGCGCGACCCGGCTGGATCCGGGGACGGGCCGGTATGTATGCACCTTCGGTCCGCCGCTGGACGGTGTCCGCGGCGACGACCCCCAGGCGGATGCCGCCGCCATCTGCGAGGCCATGGAAAGTCTGATCCGCAGGGCCCCGGAGCAGTATCTCTGGACGTTCCGCTGGTTCCAGTCCCGCCCGGACGGGGGCGACAGTCCCTACGGTTCGGTATAGGGGAGGAATTGGCGCTTGCCGCCAGGCCGGCTCTGTGGTCCCGCGTCACCCTGACAGGGCCGGTGCAGGGCTCGCGGGCGTCGGGACCCGGTGCCGGTGAATTCAGCCGTCCGGCGGGTTCCCGCCGGGTTGCATCATGGCATCGAATTCCTCCTGTGACTTCCTGGCTTCATCGGCAAGCCACTGCCGGAATGCCGCGATGTCCGGCTCGTTCTCCCTGCCCGGGGCGCAGACGAAATAATAGGATGCGTAGGACCGGCAGACCACTTCCGGAAACAGGCGGATCAGCCGGCCGGCATTGAGGTCATCCAGCACATGGGCGCTGCGGGCAAGGGCGATTCCCTGGTGGTCGATGGCGGCCTGGAGCGCCAGGCTGGTCTGGGGAAACTTGGTGCCGCTGGGCATGCGCCTGACCACCACGCCGGCTTCATGGAACCAGTCGCGCCAGCGGGGCAGGATGTCAATGGCGCTTCGCCTGAGCAGGGGCAGGTCGAGCAGGTCCTTCGGCTCCCCGGGCGCGCCGTGTTCCCGGAGAAAATAGGGGCTGCAGACCGGGAATACATATTCGGTCAGAAGGAGTTCCTCGTGCAGGCTGCCCCAGTTCCCGTAGCCGAGCCGAATGCCCACGTCGGCAGTTTCCTGGTCAAACTCCACCAGCACGTCGGACGTGGAAATCCAGACATCGATGTCCGGATAGTCATGGTTGAAATGGCCGAGGCGGGGCACAAGCCACTTGAACGCGAATGACTGCAGCAGGGTCACCCGCAGATCTGAAGGGCTTTCATCCTCCTCTTTGAGGTCTTCCAGGGTACTGGTGATCCTGAAAATAAAGTCCCGTACCACGGGCGCGAGCGCCTCGCCCGCCTCCGTCAGTGCCAGCCCGCGCCCCCGGCGCCTGAACAGTTTGACCCCCCACAGCTGTTCGGCATGGTGGATCTGGTGGCTGATGGCGCTTTGGGTTACATGGAGCTCCTTGGCGGCCCGGGTGTAGCTCAGATGGCGCGCCGCAGACTCAAGGGCTCTCAAAGCCGCGATGGGGGGAAAATGGACGGGCATCCTGGTTTGTCCAAGGGGGAGATTTATTCATGAATGATTGTTCATGCATTGTATGAGAATTCATCGTTTGTATACAGATGCAGCGGGCCTTATATTCCCGTCACAGCCGGTTTGTAGACGACACGCAAACCAAGATTTCAACGTAATGATACAGGTGCGACACATGAACGAAATGTTTATCAAGGTGGGCGTCGCATATGTCGGCGCACTGACCGTCCTTACGATTTTACTGACCCAGTTTCAGGGGGGGGTATGACCGTGCGTACAAATGAACAGATTGCAAATCCCGAGAACGTTGTCCTCGGACAATTCCAGAGGAACTTCCTGGTTCGCTTGATCCACAGGCTGCAGGCCTGGAACCGCCGCCGTCTGGCAATCCGCGAACTGCAGGCCATGCCGGATTCACTGCTCCGGGACCTGGGAATCGAGCGGTACGAGATCAGGGATGTGGTACTGAACGGTGGTGATTTTTCCCGAATTCGTCCAAGGAAAACCGAATCAGCGGTGGCTCCGCTCAAAAGAGCCGCGGCTTAGACCTTGTTTTACTCCTCCATTGGTGTTTATTACAGCCCTCTCCCCGAGGGCTTTTTTTTGCGCATCAGTCAGGGGGCCACACGCCATTCCCGGCGCACCAAATGTACACGGCCCCGTTGAGGGGGCCGTGAATCAGGGAATCAACAGGCACCTGTTCCGAAACTCAAGCCCCCGTCAGGCCACCGCCCTGAGGCCATTTTTCGCGACCAGGGTAAGCAGTTTCAGGGAAGCGCCACGCGGTCTTTTCTCACCGCGCTCCCATTGGCTTACCAGTCCCGTTGTCACATTCAGGTATCGCGCGAAGACGGCCTGGCTCGCATTTTCGCGGAGTCGGAGATTACGTATCTCCTCCGGTGACATTTCGTCGACTATCGTCAGGCACATCTCGTCAAACTCCCGCATGGTCTGCTTGGACACCACGCCGGCATCCACCATGTCTTGCACGGTTTCATGAACCGCCGCAAGTGCCTCGCTCTTGTATACCCTAACCATCGCAAATCACCTCGCTGATTTTTCCACTGTGCAGGAGTGCTTTGATGCCTGCTCCATCCAGCCTGAACATCTCGTCCGCCATTGCCCGCAACGCCTTGAGCTCACCCCGGCGCAGATTTTCCCGGGAGCTATTCGCAAATCTGCACACAAGGAATGTGAGGTCATCGTATCGCAACAGCAAAATTGTACGGAAACCGCCAGGTCGGCTGCCGTCCTCACGGGCTAGGTCATGCGCCGATTCAGGCATTGGCAGTTCATGACGTTGAGTCCGACATCGGTCACGTTCAGCCAACTGCCGTGCTTCGGAGTGTAGACCAACCCGAATCGAGCCCATAGCGCCATGGCCTGGTTGGGAATGCCCTACCCAAGAGTGCAGATATTGACCATTCAGGATAAACTGGACGGTAAGCGGTTCAACACTCACTGAGCAGTAGGCCGGCTCAGTGGTCAAGCCATGATTCCGAGCGACTGAAGCCAATGACCTCCTTCGAGCAAATTCTCCAACTGGCATCCTGGGTGGCTACCGCCTGCCTGGCATTCTTGATTCTCATGTTCCTGATCGGAGTGATATTCTTTTGAACTGGCTGCAGCCCATAACTACTGGTTGCGATAATGAATATGAGCAGTGAAACGAGGAAGGATGAAAAGGCTGACGCAGAGCGCAAATTGATAAAGGAGCGTTGGCAAAGATTTGAAGAAACCGGAGAGACGGTCAGCCATGAAACGGTTATGGCATGGCAAGCCAGTCTCGACCGGTGAAGAATCCCGGATGTGGTGACACCGATCACAGGCTGAGCTGAACTTCCACACTACTATTTGGGGGTAGGAACCCCCGATCCGAGCACATGAGGTGAACCCCGCGATCTTCTTTGTTTCGTTACAGAATTAGCTGTTACGAGCAAATAGAACTGTCCGGTCCAGTAGCACATAATCCGTCCTGGTTCAGTGACATCGACTGGAGGCGTCATGGGACGGATGGAAGGCGACGGGATACCGGGGGGCGGGATCGCGGCGAGCCTGCACGTTGACATGTGCGCAAACCGCAAAGTAGCATCCCGGCGAATCTGGTTTCGGGGGCTCCCCGGGAGTGAGTGGCGAACATGGTCATGCTGAACGAAATGCCGGCGGTGGGGCGCGGGTTCATCGGGAATCTGAAACTGCCGGTATTCGAGGATCCCGCCTGGACCGGGACCGTGCCTGCCGGGGAGCGCCGGATCTCGGTCGTCTCGACGGCGGCCGTGTCGCGGCGGGGCGACAAGCCGTTTTCCTGGCTCGCGAAGGACTACCGGGCGTTCGGAAAGGACGACCGGGACCTCGTGATGACCCATGTCGCGGTCGAATACGACCGTTCCGCCTGGCAGCAGGACCTGAATACGATTATCCCTTTCGACCGGCTTGAGGAGATGGCCGGGGACGGGGAAATCGGGTCGGTCGCCGAGGAGCACTATGCCTTCATGGGGGCCGCCGATCCGGTCACCATGGAAGGGCCGGCCAGGGAGGCGGCGGCACGGATGAAACGGGACGGCGTCAACACGGTATTCCTCATACCCATATGACCCTTCTGCACGCGCGCCGTGTGCGGGCTTGCCCATTATTTCGAATCCGAAGGCTTCTCCACGGTCCTGGTCGGCTTCGTGCGCGAGCATATCGAGGCCATCCGTCCGCCGCGAGCGCTGTGGCTGGACTTCCCGATGGGGCGCCCCATGGGCATGCCGAACGACCCGGCCTGCCAGATGAAAGTGATCCGCGCCGCGTTCGGACTGCTCGACGCCGACACCGGTCCGGTGCTGGAAGATTTTCCCGAAGTCATCCCGGTGAAGGACGGCCGCATGGGGTACGCACTGCCGCCGGACCTCGTGCTGACCACGGACGAGATCGGCGATCTGGAGGCGCTGACGGACTCGGTCCAGCGCGAGATCGAGGCGTTGCGCCCGGCCTACGAGGCAGCGGTGGCGGCCCGCGGACGGACGACCGTGGGAGCGAGCGAACTCCCGATCGGGGAGTACGTGCCCTTCATCGCGGCCTTTGTGCGCAATGAAAAACCAAAGAGTCCCAGGAAGGGATTGCCGGCGATTCCGTTACTCAAACTGGTGGTCGAGGACCTGGAAGCCTACTACACCGAGACACGCACGCATCGCGACGGCATCGACGATTTCGAATTGCTGGGCAAGTGGTTCTGGGAGGAATCCATGGCGGGCCGTCTCCTGTTGTCCCTGGAGGCGGTCTCGCTCGAATCCGAAGACCGGGTGATGCGCCAGATCGTCGAGATGTCGCTGATGTCGCCCCGCTTCTGGTCCGAGGGGCCGTTGCCCGGAACGTCCGCGGCCGGCTGGTAAGGGGCGCGCAGGCCGGCCCGGCCCCGCGGCCTTCGCTTCCCTCCATCCCGGAACGGGGGCGCGGCCGGCTTCGCCGGACGGGATTCGCCGGGCACGCAACCGGTCCGCAGACGGTTTTTCCCTGCCCCCGGGGCCCATGAAACAGTCACTCCGGACGCACGATGGATTCTCGTGGAGGGGAATGGCGGAAGAGCGTGGGAGTCGAACCCACCAAGGACGTTGTACGCCCCTCACTGGATTTGAAATCCAGGCGCCCCACCGGGGTGCGATGCTCTTCCCTCGGAACGTGCCCCTTGGCCCGGGAAGGCGGCCGAAGCGGGACGCTGGATGCGGCGATGGTTACCGACCCGAACGGTGAATCCGATGCGATCGAAATATTCCAGCAGGTCGATGATGAAGTTCCTCCCCATCCGCGTCCGGTTCCGGAATTCGGTCACGGAAAAGACGCCATCGTCCGAATCATCGGCCAGCGCCTCGGCAACGGCCCCCAGCCGCGCCACGTAGGATATCGGGACGTATCGGTTCCTGGCCACCAGCACCATCTCGCCGGCCCTGACCGCGTTCTTCAGGGACGCCTCCAGCTGTCCCGGGTCGATGCCGAGCTGTTCCGCTGCGGCAAGCAGGCTGGGCGGCGCGCCCGAGGGCGGCGCCAGGCACGCCCCGGCACGTGCCCAGAGCCGGCGTTCGTGCTCCGGAATCCGGACGACGTGCGACGGCGAATGGAACCGCGCGCCCTGTCGGACCAGCCGCCGACCGTTCACCAGTTCGTCCAGTGCCTCTTCGAGCACAGGCGTGTCGGTGCGGGGCCGCAGTGCGGATCGGATGTCACCGAGACCGGGGCCGGCCAGCGCCGGCCTCGACTGGTGGAATGCCTCGGCGGCGGTCTCGACGCATGTCAGCAGTTCCTGCCAGTGCGCCGCACTGAAGACCCGCTCATGCGGACGGCGCCCCGCACGCCGCAGCGCAATGGAGTCGACCAGCGCGTCCACCCGGGGCCCGGGAAGGCAGTGCGAGATGGCGAAGGGCGCCAGCGGCACGCCGGCGTCCGCGATTTCGGCCAACGCGCCGAGCACGTCGACCGGATCCCGATGCAACCGTGCCCGCAATGCGGCGATGCGGGCCGGCCGCGCCCGGCCGCGCCTGGGTGAAAACGGGTCGATCACCCGGCCGCCGGCAATCGTCCGTTGCGCGGCCGGGTCCCGCAGCACGAATCGGTCGCCGTGGACGGCGAGGGCATCCCGCGCCAGCACCAGTTGCGCCAAGCCCGTGCCGCCTGCCGCGATGCTGCCTCCGGAAAGGACCGCGACGCGGGCAGGGATGCGGTCGGTGCCGATGTGCAGATGCGTCGGCGTCCAGTGCTTCAGCGGGCGGGGCTCCGAGGCCAGCACCTGCAGATCGACGTCGATTCTGCCGGTCGGCGCGTAGAGGTCCGGATGCGTTAGCCAGTGCCCGCGCCGCACCGAGCCCTCGCCGACGCCGCGCCCGACGATGTTGATCGCGCAACGCTCGCCGGCCCTGGCCCGGTCACCCGCCGCGTCGTGCACGCGAAGCCCGCGTACCCGCACCTTCGCCCCGTCGGAAGAGACTAGCAGGCTGTCGCCGACAGCGGCCTCTCCGGCGAGCACCATGCCGGTTACGACCAGCCCGACCCCCTTGAGGGTAAATGCCCGGTCGATCGCCATGCGAAAGAGGCGATCCACCGGACGGACGCCCGTCTCCCGCGCCTGTGCGCGCAGGCCGTCTCTCAGCGCATCGATGCCCTCGTTTTCGGGGGCGCAGACCGGATAGACGGCGGGACCCCCGTCACCGGCCTCGCCGAGCAGTGCCTCCACCTGGTCCCGGACGTCCAGAACCCGGGCCCGGTCGACCCGGTCGATCTTGGTGATCGCGACGATCCGCCGGTCGATGCCGAGCAGGTCCAGGATCGCGGCGTGCTCCCGCGTCTGTGGCATCACGCCGTCGTCCGCCGCCACCACCAGCAGGCCGAGGTCGATGCCGCCGACACCGGCAAGCATGTTGCGGATGAATTTCTCGTGCCCCGGCACATCCACGAATCCCAGGGTCGTGTTGTCTGGAAAGGTCTGATAGGCAAACCCCAGGTCGATGGACAGGCCCCGGGTCTTTTCCTCGGGCAGGCGATCGGTATCCGTGCCCGTCAGCGCCTTGACGAGCGCGGTCTTGCCGTGATCCACATGCCCCGCGGTCGCGACAATCATGGGACCGACAGGTCCTGCAGGTTGGCGACGAACTCCGATTCGTCCTCCAGGCAGCGCAGGTCGAACCACAGGCCGTCGTCGGCGATCCGGCCGATGACCGGCACCGGCAGCGCGCGAAATGCCCCGGACAGCCGCATCAGCGCCTTCCCGGGCCGGCGGGTACCGGGACGGGTGATGTGCAGGGCCGCGCTCTCCAGTCGATCGACCGGCAGGGCGCCGCTGCCCACCTGGCTGTGTATCCGGCGGACGGTGACCCGGAATCCTTCGCAGCGGCGCTGGACGGCCGGGGCGAGGCGGGTCGCCAGCCGTTCGATCTCCGCCACGTCACGGGTCAGCCAGCGGAGCGTCGGCAAGTCTTCCGCCAGACGCCCCGGATCCGTGTACAGTCGCAGCACGGCGTGCAGTGCGGCCAGCGTGACCTTGTCGGGCCGGACGGCCCGGGTGATGGGGTTGCGTTTGATTCGCTCGATGAGGTCCCGGCGGCCGGCGATGATGCCGGCCTGCGGTCCGCCGAGCAGCTTGTCGCCGCTGAAGGTCACCAGGTCGGCGCCGGCCGCGAGGCTTTCCCGGACGGTGGGCTCATGCGGCAGGCCGAAGTCCCCCAGATCCACCAGGGAGCCGCTGCCGAGGTCCGTCACGAACGGCACCCCGTGCTGCCGCGCGATCCGGACGAGTGCCGTTTCGCCGACGCTCCTGGTGAAACCCCGGACCTCGTAATTGCTGGTATGAACCTTCATCAGCAAGGCGGTCCGAGTGCCGATCGCGTTCTCGAAATCCCTTTCGTGGGTGCGGTTGGTGGTGCCGACCTCCACCAGCTTGCAGCCGGCCCTGGCCATGATGTCGGGCATCCGGAACGCGCCGCCGATCTCGACCAGCTCCCCCCGCGAAACCGGAACCTCCTTGCGGCGCGCCAGGGTATTGAGCGTGAGCAGCACGGCGGCCGCGTTGTTGTTGACGACCAGCGCGCGCTCTGCACCCGTCAGCTGGCACAGCAACGTCTCCGCATGCCGGTGGCGGTCACCGCGTTTCCCCGTGGCCAGGTCGAATTCGAGACTGCTCGCACCCCGCGCCACCCCGACCATCGCCTCGATTGCGGAGGCGGGCAGGGCGGCCCGTCCCAGATTGGTGTGAAGCACGGTTCCCGTCAGGTTGATCACGCGTCGCAGCGAAGGCGCGACGGTCCGGGCCGCCTCTTCCGACAGGGCGGCCAGGAGATCCCCCGCCTCGATGGACCCGCCCGCAAGGACCCGGTCCCGGGCCGCCGCAAGGACGTTCCGCGCACATCGGGTAACCAGGGGGGCCCCGTACTCACGCACCAGGCAGGCGGCGTCGGGACCGTTTACCAGCCGGTCGACGGACGGCAACTCCGCAGGACGGTCTATGGAGCGCATGCCGGGCTGCGGGGGTCAGGTGGGCCCGGGCCCGGATCGTTGCCGCAGCCGCTTCCCCCAAGCGCCGTAGGCTGCGGCCTCGGAGCCGGGATAGAGCGCGTCCGGAAGGCTGTCCACCGGCTTGAGGGAACGGCGGTGTTCCAGGAGGAAGGCGTCGGTGTCCCCGGATGCGTTCATGGCAGGGGGGGATTCTGTCACAAAAGCCGTGGCGCGGTGAACCGGGGCAGGTCCTACGTGTAGCCAGACTTGAACAGCCGGACCCTGGATCAAGAGCGAAGCTCCCTACCTTCTAACGCAACCGAATCCTGGAGCACGCGCCTCTGCAGGCCTGACATGAAGGGGGTTGCTTCCGAAGTGATTCGGAGCAGTCCCATTGCCCCTGCTCCGCCGGGTTGACCTGATTCGAGGCTAAACATCTTCCGGAGCTTCGGGATAAACTCCCGTGGTCGACCAACCAACAAATACCGATGCTCTGGATCAAGGCATTCCACATCATCTTCATGGTGACCTGGTTCGCCGGAATGTTCTACCTGCCGCGCCTGTTTGTCTATCATGCCATGTGCACGGACGAGGCGGGAAACGCCCGCTTCAAAACCATGGAGCGGAAGCTCTTTTTCGGCATCATGACACCGGGTGGCGTGCTGACCATTGTCTTCGGGCTGTGGTTGTGGCTGGACTACGGGTTTTCGGGGCAGTGGCTGATGTGGAAACTGCTGATCGTGATGTTGCTCCTGGTCTACCACGGCTGGTGCCTTGTCGTCATGCGGTCCTTTCAGGATGACCGCAACACACGCGGCCATGTGTACTACAGGGTGATGAACGAATTGCCGGTATTCGGCCTGATCGCCATTGTCCTTCTGGCGGTTCTGAAGCCGGGTGTCTGATCTCGGGCCATCCTGTGCCCGCCGCGGGTTAATGGTGTTCCGGACGGGGGTCCCGCCCAAGCAGGCTACTTACCGCGTCATCCGGCGCCAGGTCCTCGTAGAGCACGCGGTATACATGCTCCGTGATCGGCATTTCCACCCCAAGGCCGGTAGCCTTTCGGTGCAGCTCGTGGGCAGTTTGGATGCCCTCGATTTCCTGGTCGATCTCACTGGCCACGGCTGCCGGGTTCCTGCCGGCGCCAATGCCGATACCGAAGCGGCGGTTGCGTGACTGGTCGTCGGTGCAGGTCAGCACCAGGTCACCCACGCCGGTCAGCCCGTTGAAGGTCTCCATTCGCCCGCCGAGAGCGGTGCCGAGGCGGATCATCTCCGCCAGTCCCCTGGTAATCAGCGCCGCCCGGGCATTGGGGCCATAACCCAGTCCGTCACTGATACCGGTGGCGATGGCCATGACATTCTTGATCGCCGCCCCGAGCTGCACGCCGACGGGGTCATCGCTGAAATAGATGCGCATGGTGGGTGTCCGGAACCACCGTGCAAGGGCTTCCGCCTGGCCTGCCTGGTAGCATGCGAGTGTGAGGGCGGTGGGTGACCCGGTTGCTGTTTCGCGTGCGAAGCTCGGTCCGGAAAGCACGCCCCTGGCGGTCTTGGCGGGAAAAATGCCGCTGAGCACGTCGCCGGGCAGATCGCCCGTGTCCGGATCGAAGCCCTTGGTGCCCCAGATCACCGTGGCATCGGCGGGGTCCAGTCCCGCCTCGAGTATGGTACCGTGCAGTTGCTCCGAGATTTCCCGGAAGGCATGGCTCGGAACCACCACGAGAAACCGCAGGCCGGGTTCGATCAGTTCGGAGAAATCCTCTGTCGCATTGAGGTTGGCCGGCAGGGGTATCCCGGGGAGATACCGGCGGTTCTGGCCGTCCGCACGCAGCGCCGCGGTACCGGCGCGGCCCCACAGGTAGGTCCGGGAGAAGTTGGCGCTCGTGAGCACTGCAAGGGCGGTGCCCCAGGACCCGGAGCCGATAATATTGAGCCTGTCTTCGTGACGCTCTGACACGCGAACGGCCGCGGGGGGGAATCCCTACTGGATCGTGGGGGAGGCTTCTTCGGCTTTGGCGGCACGCTCCTGCCGATAAACCGATTCGAAGTTGATCGGGGCGATCAGGAGCTGCGGGAATCCTCCCTTGGTCACGAGGTTTGAGATCTCCTCGCGCGCGAACGGCAGCAACATGTTGGGGCACCCGACCCGGAGCAGGAGTTCCTGGTGGTCATCATCGTCGGCATTGATTTCGAAGATTCCCGCCTGGTGGATCTCGGCGAGAAACAGGGTTTGTTCGTCCTTGGTCGCGGTGGTGGTCACCTGCAGGGTCACTTCGTAGTACTTTCCGTCGTCGTCAATCTGCCGATGGCTCACATCGATGCTCAGATCGATATGCGGCTGCATCGCCGTCTGCAGGAAAATGCCGGGGCTGCCAGGCGATTCGAAGGAGGCATCCTTGAGGTAGATCTTGCGGACGTCCAGGCGGGGTGGTTTATTTTCGGCCATATCAGGTTTCTTTCACTGGGCGCACGGACTCAGCCCTTGATGAGTGGCAGGTTTTCCTTGGTCCAGGAGGCGACGCCGCCATCCAGAACATACAGTTCACTGAACTGGTTCTTCTTCAGGATCCCGGCCGCCTTGCCGGATCTCATGCCGCTCTGGCATACCAGGATCAGGGGTTTGCCGCGATGCTTGTTGAGCTTCTTGAGATTGGATTCCAGGCTTTCCAGGGGGAGGTTCAGGGACTGCTCGATATGTCCCTTGCTGTACTCGGCATTGCTGCGGATATCCACCAGAACGGCGGATTTTCTGGCCTGGATCTGGGGCAGTTGTCCCGGTGAGATCTTGGTGGCACCCCCTGCTGTCCGGCCCACTGGATCGAACGCCAGCAACAGCAGTATCGCCGTGAGCATGACGAACAGATACCAGTTTTCCATGGCGAATTCCAGGAACATGATCGCTTGGGTATTTCGACTCGGAAACTAGGAGCAGCGGATTGTACCGCAATCCGTTCGGAAAACCCTGCCAACAGCACGCTTTCCCGTCTGCTGTCCCCAACAGGCGGGATTCCCGGTACCCCGCATGAACGGGCCGGTGGGGGCCACACCAGAAATTTACCGGCTCCACTTGAAGCAACCATGGCCACGAAGTCGAACGCAGCCATTCACTCGTAAGACCTGCCGGGACAGGCTCGATACGCTGCCGTCACAGGAGATGCGAGAAAAAAAGAGTCTTCTTTCAGGCAGAAGACAGTGCGCGCCTGACCGCTTCCGGTTCCTTCTGGATCACACGTAACAGCATCGCAGCGGGTCCGCTGACCCGCCGAGTTCCCTGCTCCCACTTGCGGTAGCCGGAAAGGCTCATGCCCATCAGGGGTGCCATTTGAGCCTGGGTCAGCTTCGCCTGCTCACGGACCTCACGCGGAGTAAGGGCCTCGTGTACGATTGCCGGGCCTTCTCCCTTGACATGTGCCAAGACCTCGTTGAGGGACTGTATCAGGTCTTCTCCAAAAGTATTCATCGTACCTCCCTTGCAGCACTTTTGATCGTCGCGACAATTCCTGCGACAGCGCGCCTCTCCGCCGGTGTCAGGTCGGTCTTGGCAGATTTTGCATAGACGAGAAGCGCATAGAGCGGCATATTCTCGCCGCTGTAGAAGTAGACCACCCTCGCTCCACCTCGCTTGCCTCGGCCCGCAGTTGCGAATCGCAGCTTTCGTACTCCACCCGTTCCCGGAATCTCATCGCCCGTCAAGGGATTGTTAGCCAGATGTTCGATCAATTTGCTCTTCTCGATTTCGCTGAACAGACTGTTGGCCTGACGCGTGAAGGTCGGTGTCTCTGCGACAGTCTGCATTCAGTTAATATAGCCCAATGGGGTATACGATACAACCTCCATCTTCAAGAGTATGCGATATAAGGCACTTGCCACACACTCCTTCTGGGCCATGAGGGAATCCCGCCTCTCCCATCCGCTCCCGCCTTGATCGAAAAGCCATCAAGTCAAAATGCCTATGCTGCGACCTGCCGTTGAAAGGCATTGGAGGTCTGAGGAAGCGCCTGAAAGTTTTTCTTGACCGAGGCTGGCTAACCAATGCCGCTTCCGGTTTCGCACCTGAGTTGACACACATGGAGACAACTCCTGCTGCGAACGATAAGCAGTCGCCAACACTTCGTTACTGTCGCCGCGATAGCTCAACCGACATATTTCGGGTCGCGGCGTAACGAATCGGCCGGCAATCCGCTAAAATGGCCGTCATCGGAAACGGATGCCGTGACGGCGTTACGAGAACGACTACCATGCAGGAAACATGATGCGACTTTCCAGATTCCCCCTGCTCTTGCTGCCCTGCCTCGTTGTGTGGGGCTCCATGTCACTGCTCCCGGCATATTCACAGGATCAGGAGACCGGCAAGGATCAGGCTGAAGACACCAATGAAACCCCGTTATCGTCGAACGAGGACGAAAAGACCCTCCCGCTTGAGGAGTTGCGGGTATTCGCAGAAGTCTTCGGCAAGATCAAAAGCGAGTATGTTGACGAGGTCAGCGATGTGGAATTGCTGCGCAACGCCATCCAGGGCATGCTCAGCGGCCTTGATCCCCACTCCATCCTTCTCGAGCCCGAGGAGTTCCGGGAAGTCAAGATTTCCACCGAGGGGAAATTCGGCGGTCTGGGCATCGAGGTCACCATCGAGGACGGCCTCGTCAGGGTGGTCGCACCCATCGACGGAACCCCGGCCCATGACGCGGATATCCGCAGCGGGGATGTCATCGTGCGGATCGATGGCCAGCGGGTTCGCGGAATCAACCTGCGGGATGCGGTGGAAAGCATGCGCGGAGAGCCGGGAACCCGCATCGTGCTGACCATTTCACGGGAGGGTGTTCCGGAGCCCTTCGATGTTCCCCTGGTCCGGGCCGTGATCAAGGTCACCAGCGTGCGCGGCTCCCTCCTGGATGACAGTTTCGGCTATGCCAGGATATCCAGTTTCCAGAGCGGCACAGCGACCAGCCTGCGAAGCCATATCGAAAAGCTGAAGGGGTTGAGCGAAGGGCCGCTGGATGGGTTGCTGCTGGATCTCAGGAACAATCCCGGCGGGGTATTGAACAGTGCCGTCGGGGTGAGCGATCTCTTCCTTGAATCAGGCAACGTGGCATCCACCCGGGGCAGGGGAAATGTCGTCGAGGAGACCTATGAGGCGCGACCGGGCGATATCCTCGACGGGGCACCCATCGTGATCCTTGTGAACAGCGGATCGGCTTCCGCATCGGAAATCGTTGCAGGCGCCCTGCAGGATCACGAGCGCGCCATCATCATGGGCACGCGCACTTTCGGCAAGGGATCGGTGCAGACGATCATTCCGGTGAACAACGGCGGCGCGCTGAAGCTGACCACGGCACGGTACTACACGCCTCAACTTCGTTCCATCCAGGCCCGCGGTATCGAACCGGATATCGAGGTGCGCCAGTCCGAAGTGCGGGAGATCGGCGCCGCACAGGCCGTCAGGGAGGCGGACCTGTCGGGCCATCTGAGGCAGGAGAACCCGGATGCCGACCAGGGGTCCGCACCCGACGGGGGTGAAGGCGGCGGCGCGGACGAGGCTGGGGAAGAGGACCTCCTGGCGGAGGACTACCAGCTGCGGGAGGCATTGAACCTGCTGAAAGGGCTGCGGCTTGTCTACCGCAAGACGAATGACGACGGGAACTGAGGCGGGCGGGAGCCCCGGTTTTCCGGGCGCTCAGGGCCGGTTGTTCTGGCTCTTGCGTCTGGACCTGCGCCACCAGACCATGATGTTCAGGTACCCTCTCCTGGCCCAGGAAAAGTTGGTGGACAGGACCAGCAGTCCCAGGGGAATCATCCAGAGTCCAAGCACCGGCAAAAACCAGAGCAGGCCGCCAAGCAAAAGGGCAATGCCAATCAGTGTTCTGCCGTGATAGGGCACAACCCTGATTCTCTCTAGGAGGGAGTTCAATCGGCGATACATGAGGATTCTGGTTTTCCCTGGTCCGATGGACTGTACTATACGACTAATTGATGCGATATCATCCATGGTGAGGGCTCAAAACCCGGATACCGCCAACCGATCCATCGCCATTCCATTTTCCAAAGGCCCGGGACTGATCATCGATGCAGCTGGATTTCACAAAAATGCAGTCCTTGGGAAATGATTTCGTCGTGCTGGACGGCGTCAGCCGGCGCATGCCGATTTCCGCGGATGTCGTCCGGCTGCTGGCTGACCGGCACTTCGGCGTGGGATGCGACCAGATTCTGCTTGCGGAGAAGGGCCAGGCTGCGGATTTCCGCTTTCGTATCTTCAACCGGGATGGCAGCGAGGTGGAGCAATGCGGCAACGGCGCACGCTGTTTTGCCAGGTTCCTGCGTGACAATGGCCTGACCGACCAGGACATCATTTCCGTGGAGACCATGGGCACGCGGATGCAGCTCAGGATACTGGACGACGGTGACGTCAGCGTGGACATGGGGCTGCCCGAGTTTTTGCCTGAGCGAATCCCGTTTCAGGCGGACATGCCCGCCGAGCGCTATCAGCTTGCGGTCGGTGGCGAAGTACTGGATGCGAGCGTCCTGGCGCTCGGGAATCCTCATGCGGTCATCCTGGTGGACGATGTCGACGACGCCCCGGTGGACCGGCTGGGTCCCCTGATCGAGCACCACCCCCGTTTCCCGTCCAGGGTCAACGCGGGGTTCTGCGAAATCGTGAGCCGTGACCGGATCCGGCTTCGCGTTCACGAGCGCGGGGTCGGTGAAACCCTGGGGTGCGGAAGCGGCGCCTGCGCCGCGGTGGTGGCGGGAATCCGCCTTGGCCTGCTTGACCCGGACGTGTCTGTCAGGCTGCCGGGAGGCCAGGCGAGGGTCCGGTGGGAAGGATCGGGAAACCCGGTACACCTGATCGGTTCCGCATCCACGGTGTTCACCGGGGTGATCGCAATACCCTTGGAGCACGACTGAACGATTGCCATCATGCCCAGCACAGCAGAGACGACCGATGAAATCTGAAGACGTCGCGGCCTACCTGAAACGGAACCCGGCATTTTTCAGTGAAAACAGCGAGGTGCTCGCCGACCTCACGCTGCATCATGCGAATCCCTTCCACCAGCGGCAGCTCGAGGTGCTGCGCGAACGTCACTCGAGGGAGAAGGCCCGCTACGACATGGTGGTGGAATCCGCCCGCCTCAACCAGGCACTGGAACAGAGCCTGCACGAGTTCTCCTGTATCCTGCTGTCGGAAAGCAGTTGGGCTGCCGCCACCCTGGAGGAAGAGGTGGGCAGCTGTTTCAACCTCGAAGGCGTCAGGCTCTGCCTTGAAGGGGACGGGCGGATGCCGGAAGGGGAGTTCGAACTGCTGAAGGACAGGGTGCGCCATGGGGGCAGTATCTGCGACGACCGGGTCTCGTCGGCGCTGCTTGCCGGACTGTTCGGCGAGGGAAATGCGGTCTCGTCCTGTGCGTTCATTCCCCTTTCGACTTCTTACGTCATCGGCGTGCTGATCCTGGGCTCCGCCGAAAGCGGGCGGTTCCAGCCCGGCATGGGCGTCATTTACCTTGACCGCATCGGGGAACTCCTGAGCGCCATACTGTCCCGGCCACCCGAATGATTTCCTGTTGTCCAAGCTGACCCCCGAGATCGATCTCTTTATCGACTTCCTGGACCGGGAACGCCGCCTTTCGCCCCATACCATCAAGGCCTACCGCCGGGATCTCGCCCGGCTCTACCGCATGGTCCGCGGGGAGGGACTGTCCGCCTGGAGCGAACTGTCCGCAGCCCAGGCCCGGCGGTATCCCGCGATGCTGAATCGTGACGGGCTCGCGCCCGGCAGCATCCAGCGGATGCTGTCCGCAGGCAGGACCTTCTATCGCTTCCTGCTCCAGCAGAATATGGTCGAAAGCAATCCCTTCGAAGCGGTCAGTGCGCCCAGGTCCGCCAAGCAACTGCCCGCCACGCTGTCGGTGGACGAGATCGGGGCCCTGCTGGACAAGGAAGGCGGCGGCGATGCGCCTGACGTCAGGCGGGACACGGCGATCCTTGAACTTCTCTATTCTTCCGGGCTGCGCCTGTCCGAGCTCTCCAGGCTCGATCACGACACCATCGACCTTGACCAGGGAGAGGTTCGGGTTCTCGGCAAGGGCAACAGGGAGCGAATCGTGCCGATCGGGAGAAAGGCGCGCCAGGCGCTGGACGCCTGGCTCTCGGTCAGGAACCAGCTTGCGCAGCCCCGGGAACGGGCGCTGTTCGTCAATCGCCGGGGGAACCGCCTGTCGAATCGCGGGATACAGTACCGGCTCGAGAGATGGGCACGGGCGCGGGGCCTGGGAAGAAGGCTGCACCCGCACATGCTCAGGCATTCCTTCGCCAGCCACATGCTCGAGTCCAGCGGCGAACTGAGGGTGGTCCAGGAAATGCTGGGGCATGCGGACATCAGTACCACCCAGATCTACACGCACCTGGATTTTCAGCACCTGGCCCGGGTATACGACGACACCCACCCCCGGGCGAAGAAGCGGGACAAGGAGTGATACCGCGAGGGGGTCGGGCGGCTATGCCTGCATCGCTTCCCGGAACCGGGCCACTGACTCGGTAATTTCCTGCTTGGCGGTGTCGACGTCCGCCCAACCCCTGATGCGGACCCACTTGCCCCTCTCCAGGTCCTTATAGTGCTCGAAGAAATGGGAAATCTGTTCGAGGGTTTCGTGGTTAATGGTATGACCCGCCTCACCCTCGGGGGGTAGCAAACTGCAACCAACTCCGATCGACGATGAGCCATCCAGCAACACCATCGACATCCCGCACACGCCTGTCAGGCGGGACCGCGGAACGGAATGCAGCTGGATCGCGGAGGCGCGCGATGCCGGGACAGTGCAGCCCGTCAGGCTGTTGGTCTGCAAGAAAAGCGGCAATCCGAGGGTGTCCTGCCGGGAGCGGTTTTCTCTTCACCCCGAAACCCGCTACAGTGAGCACTCCGTTGCATTGTGGCGCCGGGGACCGGGCGATCCGGCAGAGGAAAGGGGCCATGGTCCATCCCTGTCGGATACGGCTTCTGGGAGCCCCAATGATCTGTACATCATTCACACACTCGAGGAATGAACCATGACCAAGACGAAACATACCACGAAACCCAAATCCGTTCCCGCTGCCGTTCCCGCATTCATCGGCATCGACCTGGCGAAGAACTCGGTCCATGTCCATGGTGTCGACGCATCGGGCCGCAGCTGCGTTGACCGGAAGCTGAAGCCTGTGAAGCTGAAGGAATACCTGGCCAACCTGGCGCCCTGCGTGGTGGGCATGGAGGCCTGCGGCCGGGCCCATCAATGGGGCCGGGACGTGCTGGCCATGGGGCATGAGGCGAAGCTCATGGCCCCTCAGTTCGTGAAGCCGTTCGTCAAGTCCAACAAGAACGACCGGGCGGACGCCGCGGCGATCTGCGAGGCGGTCCAGCGCCCGAACATGCGCTTCGTGGGGATCAAGAGCGCGGACCGTCAGGCGCAGCAGGCCATCCACCGGGTCCGGTCCCGGGCGGTTGGCAACCGGACGGCCCACGCGAACGCGGTCCGCGGCCTGCTGGCCGAATTCGGCATCGAGATTCCCCTGGGCATCTGGAAGGTCCGGCCGGCGGTGGCGGAGATCCTGGGGAACGGCGGTACTTCTGACATCACCCTGCCTCCCCGGTTTCTGGACGTGCTGGCCGAGCTGTACGACGAGTTGGTGCACATGGACGGGCGGGTGGAGAAATACAACCGGATGATCGAGGAGATTGCCCAGTCGGACGAGCAGGCACAACTGCTGATGACGATCCCCGGAGTGGGTCCGATGACGGCCACTGCGCTGCTGTCCACCATGGGCGACCCAGGTATGTTCCGGAACGGTCGGGAATGCGCGGCCTGGCTCGGCCTGGTGCCGGGGCAGCGTTCGACCGGCGGCAAGGACCGGCTGCTGGGGATATCGAAACGGGGCGACCGGTATCTGCGCTGCCTGGTGGTCCATGGGGCGCGGACGATGGTCAATCAGCTTTCCCGGAAGGAGAAGACGGACCGCCGAAGCCAATGGCTGAAGGATTTGCTGGAACGGCGTCACAAGAACGTGGCGACGGTGGCGCTGGCGAACCGGATGGTGCGGACCGCGTGGGCGGTGCTGACGTCCGGCAGGCCGTACGAAGAGAATCATGTGCCTGCCTGGGGGTAGGCCACTGGAGGAATCCGGTTCCGGATTCCAAATATCAAACCTGACATTAGAGTAGAGCAGTTACCCACCAGGGTTGCTTGAGAGCAATTGATCGTGATGGCAGAAAAGGCAAATCGCCGGAGTGAGAACCTGAGTGACGTCAAGACCCGATTCATGAAACACCTTGCGGTGTGCTGTGTAGAGGTCGACCGATTGATAAGGACACGCCGGCGCGAATTCCATCAGGGCCAGGGGCATAGAGATCCCCGTCAGAAGGTCGGATATATGACAGCAGCCTGTCCCTTCCGGATCGACGATTGTTCTTGCAAACCGGGGCGGGTCATATATGACGTCACGGAACGAGGCGATATTTCGGTAGAGGCCGGTAAGCCTGTCCACGGGCACCGCCAGCAGCTTCGCATCGTCCCCGGCCTCGTCCTCCATCTCCAGGACGCCCACGGGCCGGCAGGAGATGACCGAGCCCGAGATCAGCGGCCTCGGCGTCAGCACCAGGACATCCACCGGATCACCGTCGGCGCTCAGTGTTTCGGGGATGTAGCCATAGTTGCAGGGATACCGCATGGCCGTGGCAAGAAAGCGGTCGACGAACATGGCGCCCGTCGACTTGTCCACCTCGTACTTCACAGGCTCTCCATGCGTCGGAATCTCGATGATGACGTTAACGTTGTCCGGGACCGAATCGCCCGGTCCCACGCGGTCAAGAATCATGGGGATCGTCTCGGCAAAAACGGAATTATACGGCCGCGGCCCCGGCGACGGCACCGGCCATTGGTCGAACCTGCGGAAAGCGCGGTATGGACGATGCGCTGTATGGATGATTGATAAACATCGATAACGCGGCTATATTCGCCCGGTTTCAGAATTTGTCCCCCCCGAAAGCCCCGGAATCCATTCCACACGGCGGTTGCGGAGGTCTGGCGCAATGCGCGGGACCATCCGGGCCGGATACGTGCCGGGGAAATGACCAGCGGAGCCAAACCAGATGACTTTGATTGCATTGTTCCCCGTACTGTTCGGGATTGCCGGCCTGTTTGCCGCCTGGACCGTCTACAAGATGATCCTGCAGAACCCGGCCGGCGAGGGAAAGGTGGCGGAGATCGCCGGCCTGATCCATCGCGGGGCCATGGTGTTCATGCGCCGTGAGTACACCTATCTGGCGGCGTTCGTCGCCGTGGTCGCGGTCCTGATCCTGATCTCCGAACTTGGCTTCCACACCATGTTCGCATTCCTGGTGGGGGCCTTTTGTTCCGCATCCGCGGGGTACATCGGCATGTACGCCGCGACGCATGCCAACGTCCGCACCACCACCGCAGCCAACGAACAGGGCGCGGCCAAGGCCCTGACAGTGGCATTTTTCGGGGGTTCGGTCATGGGGCTGTCCGTCGCCGCCATGGGCCTGTTCGGCGTCGGACTCCTCTACTTGCTCTACGGCGGCGACCCGCATACCGCCCATATCATCCACGGTTTCGGCATGGGGGCTTCCTCCGTGGCCCTGTTTTCCCGGGTCGGCGGCGGAATCTTCACCAAGAGCGCCGACGTCGGGGCCGACCTTGTGGGCAAGGTGGAGGCGGGCATTCCCGAAGACGATCCGCGCAACCCGGGCGTGATCGCCGACAATGTGGGTGACAACGTGGGTGACGTCGCCGGGATGGGTTCGGACATTTTCGAATCCTACTGCGGCGCGATGATCGCCTCCATCGCAATCGCCTCCACGCTGCCGGCCGCCGCCGCGGCGGCCCTGGGCGGTCAGGCCAAGCTCATGTTCATGCCGCTGGCCCTGGCCTCCCTGGGCATCATGTGCTCCATTGCGGGCATCTACCTGGTGAAGATGAACGCCGCGAAGTCTCCGGAGAAGGCCCTGCGCATGGGCACCATCGGCGCGACCGTGGTGTTCATCCTGCTCGCCTTCGGGCTGATCTGGTTTACCGGTCTTTCCATCGGGGTCTACGGATCCGTGGTTGTCGGCGCCCTGGGCGGCATCGGCATCGGCCTCATCACCGAGTACTACACCGGCGCCAAGCCGGTGCGCGACATTGCCAAGAGCGGGGAGACCGGTTCCGCCACGGTGATGATCACCGGACTTGCCGTGGGCATGGAATCGGTGGTGGTTCCCCTGCTGATCATCGCCACGATCATTTTGACCGCTTCCACCATGGCCGGTCTCTACGGCGTCGGAATCGCCGCCGTCGGCATGCTGGCCACCGTGGGCATCACGATGGCCATCGACGCCTACGGACCGGTGGCGGACAACGCCGGCGGCATCGCGGAAATGGCCGGCCTCGGCGAGGATGTGCGTGAAATCACCGATTCCCTGGACGAGCTCGGTAACACCACCGCCGCCATCGGCAAGGGCTTTGCCATTGGCGCCGCGGCGCTGGCGGCCCTGGCGATCATTTCCGCGTTCATTGCCGAGATCACCGTAAACAACCCGGACTTCGTCCTTCGGGTCAATGACCCCAAAGTGCTTGCCGGCGTCTTTCTTGGCGGCGTGTTCCCGTTCCTAGTGTCCAGCATCACCATGCGCGCGGTCGGCTCGGCGGCATTCGACATGATCCACGAGATCCGGCGCCAGTTCCGCGAGATTCCCGGACTCATGGAGGGCACCGCCGAACCGGATTCCAACCGCTGTATTGACATTGCGACCCAGGCGGCACTGAAACGCATGGTTCCGCCGGGAGTCCTGGCCGTGGGTGCGCCGGTCGTGGTGGGATTTTCCCTAGGGGCCACCGCGCTCGGCGGCATGCTGGCGGGCGCCCTGCTGGGCTGCGTCCTCATGGCGCTGATGATGGCCAACGCCGGGGGTGCCTGGGACAACGCCAAGAAGTACATCGAGAAGGGTAACCTCGGCGGCAAGGGCTCGGACGTGCATGCGGCCGCGGTGGTTGGCGACACGGTGGGCGACCCATTCAAGGACACTTCCGGCCCCTCCATGAACATCCTGATCAATGTGATGGCCATCGTCAGCCTGGTCATTGCGCCGCTGCTGTCCATCTGACCGGGGAAAGCGCACCGCCCACAGCCGGCGGCGCGGCCGGCCGCCGGCTGCCGGCTCTCCGCGCAGTCCGGCGTTCGGCGGTCTTCCCGGTCCTAGGAGCCCGGGTACGCCTGCGCCATTCCGGTGGTTCCGCCCCGCCCGTTGACGGGGCCCTCCCCGTGCCGGATCAGGGTCTGAAGCCCGTGGCGAGTTTCTTCTTCACCGGCACGTTCCTGAGCGATACGTAGTCCGGCAGGCCGTCCCGGTACGGCGGATAGTCCTCTCCCATGATGAGGGGCTGAAGGTAGTTGCGGCATCTTTTGGTGATGCCGAATCCGTCCTTGCTGATGAAGCTGGCGGGCATCATCTTCTCCACGTTGGCCACCCGGCCAAGGGGGGCCGATCCGATTTTCCAGCGATAGGGACGGTTGCTGATCCGTTTCACCGTGGGCATGACCGAATTCCTGCCGGCGAGTGCCAGTTCCACCGCCGCCCTGCCAAGCGCAAAGGCCTGTTCCACGTCGGTCCTGGAGGCGATATGCCTTGCGGAACGCTGCATGTAGTCCGCCACGCCCCAGTGGTACTTGAACCCGGTGTCCTGCTTGATCATGTTGGCAATGACAGGCGCCACGCCGCCGAGCTGGGCATGACCGAACGCGTCCACCAGACCCTGGTCGGAAAGGAATTTCCCGCCCCTGCCGCGTACGCCTTCGGACACGACCACCGAAACATAGCCGTAACTCCGGACCATGCGTTTGACCTCGGCCATGAACCTGCGGCGGTTGAATGTCACTTCCGGGAACAGGATCAGCACCGGCAGGTCGGTTTTTTCGTCCGCCGCGAGGCCGCCTGCGGCTGCAATCCAGCCGGCATGGCGCCCCATCACTTCAAGGACAAACACCTTGGTGGAGGTCTTGCACATGGAAGCCACGTCGAAGCTGGCCTCCCTGGTTGATACGGCGACGTATTTTGCCACCGAACCGAAGCCGGGGCAGTTGTCGGTGATGGGGAGGTCGTTGTCCACGGTCTTGGGTACGTGGATTGCCTGTATCGGGTACCCGAGCCGCTTCGACAGCTGGGAAATCTTGAGACAGGTGTCCGCGGAATCGCCGCCCCCGTTGTAAAAGAAATAACCGATGTCGTGGGCGCTGAATACCTCGATCAGCCGTTCATATTCGCGCCGGTTTTCCTCCAGGCTCTTCAGCTTGTAGCGGCAGGAACCGAAGGCCCCGGAAGGCGTGTGGCGCAATTTGCGGATATTGGCAATGGGTTCCCTGGAGGTGTCGATGAGGTCCTCCGTCAACGCCCCGATGATGCCGTTGCGGCCTGCATAGACCTTCCGGATCCGGTCCCGGTGCCGGCGCGCGGTTTCTATGACGCCCGCAGCGGAGGCGTTGATGACCGCGGTGACGCCGCCTGACTGGGCGTAAAAGGCGTTCATGGGTTTGTCGTTCCTGTTCATTGTCTCGGGTTCGATGTCGGGTTTGTGTGCGGGAGCCCCGCGTCTCCAGCGGCGGCCCGGGGGCTCCCGGGAATGGGTGGCCCTGACGCGGCGGGCAGATGGAGGATTCTAACCGCCCCTCCGCGGCCATTCGAATCCCCAAACCGGGATACCAGCAATTCCCGCTAAGGGTTAGCTCCATTGTGTCAGGGAGTGTGATCCGCAGGAGGTTGTGGTTTTAAAGGGATCGGGGCGCAGCGGTCGTTACAGCCACCACTGGGGCTGTAGAACTCATCGGGTCGGTAAACGCTGAAGAATCGACCTGAACACCCGCCGGTCACGGCGTGATTCAGGGCGGTTCAGGCAGCGCGGGATTGTTTTTGTACCCCCGCGCAATGACCTGATACAGTTTCTCCCAACTGTCTATCAGGAACAGGCTGAACAGGCCCCTCATCTTGCGCCACAGCGCGGCGCGGCTGTACATGGCCTGGTGTGCCGCATTGAATACGGCACAGCAGCGCAACTGGATCTGGTCCACCAGAAACGCCAGCATCATCAGGTGCATCAGCACCGTCGACAGGTGCTTGTTGCCGTGACCATAATTGTGTTCCAGGCCGTAACCCTGGTTCTTCAGCGTGTTGAAGGTTTCGTTCTCTATCTTCCAGCGGGCCCGGCCGGCCCGCATCAACTCCATCAGGTTCGATTCGTCGATCGGGATATCGGTGACCCAGCAAAAGCGCTGCACCTTGCCCCCGGGACGGTGCTCCCGGTACTCAAGGAAGTTCACCTCCAGATCAAAGTGGTCGTCGTTCAACGGCACCCGGTTCAGATACCGGAAGCGATGCACTACCCCCTGCCCGTCCCGGCACTCATGTTCCGGAACGCCCCGGGTCTTCGACACCCAGTCGTACAGAAACCGGTGGTCCCCTTCCTTCGCACCCAGCACATAGCGCATGTCCAGTGACTCCAGCAGCCGGATGTGCGGACCGTTCGAGGCCAGGCCATCTTCAACCACCAGCAACCGCAAATGCGGATGGTTGCGACGGACACGCTTCAGCAGCCGCCTTGCGGCATTCCGCTCACAGTCGTTCTTGCCGGATCCGTCCCCCTTCAGGATCGGTTCTGGCATCAGGGGGATCACCTCGCGGCAGTCCGGATGCACCAGCACCGCACCGAGCAACTGGTGATAGTACGTCACCCGACCGTCACGATGATGCTTGCTGCAGCAGTGCGCGCAATGCACCTTCTGCGAGGAGAACAGCCCGGTGCCGTCCACCGACAGCACATAGCGGCCGTCCAGCACCTCGAAACCCTCCAGACCCTTGCCCCGCTGCAGCAGCGCAAACAGCCGCTTGTATACCGGCTCGAACACCCCCGGGTCCAATTCGTCCAGCCGTTCCCTCATGTACGTGTCGCTCGGCGCCTGCGCCACCCCGTACAGATGCTTCAGATTGTGCCGCACCGCTTCCTCGGACTGCGACCGCTCGAACTGCAGCAGCGATGGATATTTCAGACCGAACATCGCCAGCGCCGACATCATGACGTCCGACAACGGGAACTTGCGGGTGCGCTTCGTGTCCGGAATCTCCTCGAAACTCGACCGGATCGACTGCAGCAATCCCTGTGCGCTCAAGTGTTTGCGATTTGATGGTTCACGCATCCAATTTCACCTGGTTCATGAAATTGGAACTGTATGATACCAGAATTCCTGAAAAACTTTACGAAAAAGTTTTTTCCGTATCTCTCTATCACCTTGTATTTGCTTGACTTTTTAAACCAGCGGGAATTGCTGCCGGGATACAGCAATTCCCGCTAAGGGTTAGCTCCATTGTGTCAGGGAGTGTGATCCGCAGGAGGTTGTGGTTTTAAAGGGATCGGGGCGCAGCGGTCGTTACAGCCACCACTGGGGCTGTAGAACTCATCGGGTCGGTAAACGCTGAAGAATCGACCTGAACACCCGCCGGTCACGGCGTGATTCAGGGCGGTTCAGGCAGCGCGGGATTGTTTTTGTACCCCCGCGCAATGACCTGATACAGTTTCTCCCAACTGTCTATCAGGAACAGGCTGAACAGGCCCCTCATCTTGCGCCACAGCGCGGCGCGGCTGTACATGGCCGCGGCTGTACATGTTCCAGGCCGTAACCCTGGTTCTTCAGCGTGTTGAAGGTTTCGTTCTCTATCTTCCAGCGGGCCCGGCCGGCCCGCATCAACTCCATCAGGTTCGATTCGTCGATCGGGATATCGGTGACCCAGCAAAAGCGCTGCACCTTGCCCCCGGGACGGTGCTCCCGGTACTCAAGGAAGTTCACCTCCAGATCAAAGTGGTCGTCGTTCAACGGCACCCGGTTCAGATACCGGAAGCGATGCACTACCCCCTGCCCGTCCCGGCACTCATGTTCCGGAACGCCCCGGGTCTTCGACACCCAGTCGTACAGAAACCGGTGGTCCCCTTCCTTCGCACCCAGCACATAGCGCATGTCCAGTGACTCCAGCAGCCGGATGTGCGGACCGTTCGAGGCCAGGCCATCTTCAACCACCAGCAACCGCAAATGCGGATGGTTGCGACGGACACGCTTCAGCAGCCGCCTTGCGGCATTCCGCTCACAGTCGTTCTTGCCGGATCCGTCCCCCTTCAGGATCGGTTCTGGCATCAGGGGGATCACCTCGCGGCAGTCCGGATGCACCAGCACCGCACCGAGCAACTGGTGATAGTACGTCACCCGACCGTCACGATGATGCTTGCTGCAGCAGTGCGCGCAATGCACCTTCTGCGAGGAGAACAGCCCGGTGCCGTCCACCGACAGCACATAGCGGCCGTCCAGCACCTCGAAACCCTCCAGACCCTTGCCCCGCTGCAGCAGCGCAAACAGCCGCTTGTATACCGGCTCGAACACCCCCGGGTCCAATTCGTCCAGCCGTTCCCTCATGTACGTGTCGCTCGGCGCCTGCGCCACCCCGTACAGATGCTTCAGATTGTGCCGCACCGCTTCCTCGGACTGCGACCGCTCGAACTGCAGCAGCGATGGATATTTCAGACCGAACATCGCCAGCGCCGACATCATGACGTCCGACAACGGGAACTTGCGGGTGCGCTTCGTGTCCGGAATCTCCTCGAAACTCGACCGGATCGACTGCAGCAATCCCTGTGCGCTCAAGTGTTTGCGATTTGATGGTTCACGCATCCAATTTCACCTGGTTCATGAAATTGGAACTGTATGATACCAGAATTCCTGAAAAACTTTACGAAAAAGTTTTTTCCGTATCTCTCTATCACCTTGTATTTGCTTGACTTTTTAAACCAGCGGGAATTGCTGACCGGGATAGGGAGGCGGTCCCGCGGCAGCCGGTTCTCCTTGAAATTTGGCGATAAACAAGGTAGATTGCGCACCCCCTCGAACGTCCCTGATTGGTCGTCATGAAGCGCACTTTTCAACCGAGCGTCATCAAACGCAAGCGGAATCACGGTTTCCGCGCCCGCATGAAAACCCGCGGCGGACGGGCGATCATCAATGCACGCCGTGCCCGGGGCCGGGCAAGGTTGAGCGCCTAGGGAACCGGACGCGGAGGTCGATCGATTACTCCGCCGGTCGATCAGGGCCGCGCGACAGGTCCCGCGCCGTTTGCGATGACGGAATTCGGGCGCCGTCATCGCCTCGTCGCCCCCCGGCGTTTCCGGGAGGTTTTCGGTCAGAGGAACCTTCGGGGGGGCCGGTACTTCACGTTATACCAGTTGCCCAATGATGTTGGTGTCCATCGTCTCGGCCTGGCGGTTTCGCGCAAGGTCAGCAGGTCGGCAGTGGGGCGCAACCGGATCAAACGCCAGGTGCGCGAATCATTCCGACGATATCGGGAAGGCCTGGCTGCGGACCCTGAAGGTGCCGGGGGGATTGATTTCGTGGTGGTGGCGCGGCCCCTGGCTTCCGGCACCGAAAACTCGGAGCTCCGCCGGGACCTGGACAGGTTATGGAGATTGGTGAACTGACATGCGGCATGTGCTGATACTGCTGATCAGGGGATACCGGCTGCTGCTGAGCCCGCTCCTCGGCCAGAATTGCCGTTTCTATCCCGTTTGTTCCAGCTATGCCCTGGAAGCGATCCGGATTCACGGGTCGCTGCGGGGCAGCTGGTACACGCTTTGCCGGATACTGAAGTGCCACCAGCTGCATCCGGGGGGGTTCGATCCGGTTCCCGGGTCCGCAGATGCCGACGCCTGCGCTTCCGGGGTTGCCGAACCGGAAACCTGAACAACAACTGCAACGACGTGATCGATCCCCGATGGATTTCCGACGACTGATTCTTTTCGGCGCACTCGGCCTGGTTCTCATGATGATCTGGCAATCCTGGATCCAGTACCAGTTGGAACATGATCCCAGCCGCGGTACGGGACAGGGCACGGAGTCTGTCGCGGAGAGGGGTACGTCCGACGCACCAGCTCCGGGCAGGGACGATGTCCCGGACGCCCCGGAAGTGGAGAGCATTGCCGCCCCCCCCGCACCGGAGGTCGAGGAGGACATCGCTCCCCCGGGCCGCATGGTCAACGTCGAAACAGACACCGTGCGGGCCAGGATCGACACCCTCGGCGGCGACCTGGTCAGGGTGGAGCTGCTGAAGCACCCGGTCAGCGTGGAGACTCCTGACGATCCGTTCTTACTCATGCACCGCGACCGTCCCGCCCTCTACATCGCCCAGAGCGGGCTGATCGGCACCGGCCGAGAGTACCCCAACCACAACGTCGAGTTCACCCCGGAACGGGACAATGTGACACTCGGCGGAGAGGATTCGGTCAGGGTGGTCCTGAACTGGACCGCGCCGGACGATGTCCGGTATCGCAAGATCTACACGTTCCACCGCAACAGCTACCACATCGACGTCGATTTCGAGGTCGACAACCGGAGCCAGGAAGAGTGGGCGGGCTTCCTCTACGGACAGCTGAAGCAGACCGAGGTGGCCCAGCCCGGATCCATGGGATTTCTGGGCCGGCTGCCCAGCTACAACGGAGCGGTCATCTATACCGCCGAAGACAAGTACGACAAGGTGGATTACGGCGAGATCGAGGACGGGCCGCTGAATGTGGCCACCGCCGGCGGATGGGTGGCCATGCTGCAGCACTATTTTGTCGGCGCCCTGCTGCCCGAGGGTTCACAGGGCTACCAATTCTATTCGGGGGTCAGCCGGGACACCGCGATGCCGCAGTATCGGATCGGCTTCAAGCATACCGAGCCGGTTCGAATCCCCGCGGAAGGCAGGGGCGTCCTCAGCAGTTCCCTGTTCGTCGGCCCCAAGGAGCAGACCCGGCTCCAGGCCCTGGACGTGGACGGTATCATTCTGACTGTGGATTACGGCTGGCTGACGCCGGTTGCGGAGCCCCTTTTCTGGCTGTTGCAGAAAATACACAATTTCGTGGGCAACTGGGGATGGGCGATCATTCTGCTGACCCTGCTGGTCAAGCTGATCTTCTATCCGCTGTCCGCCGCCAGCTACAAGTCCATGGCGAAAATGAAGAAGCTGCAGCCCCGGTTGCAGACCCTGAAGGAGCGCTACGGGGACGACAAGCAGAAGTTCCAGCAGGAAATGATGAAGCTCTACAAGAGCGAGAAGGTCAACCCCGCCGGCGGCTGCCTGCCGATCCTGGTGCAGATCCCGGTGTTCATCGCCCTGTACTGGGTACTGCTGGAGAGCGTGGAACTCCGTCAGGCCAGCTTCGCTCTCTGGCTCAGGGACCTTTCGCTGCCGGATCCCTACTACGTGCTGCCCGTCGTCATGGGGGCCTCCATGCTGGCCCAGCAATACCTCAATCCCGCGCCGCTGGACCCGCTGCAGAAAAAGATCATGACCGCCCTGCCCATCGTGTTCACCGTTTTCTTCCTCTGGTTCCCCGCCGGCCTGGTTCTTTACTGGGTGGTGAATAACCTGCTGTCCATTGCCCAGCAATACGTCATCACGCGGAAGTACCAGAGCTCCTGAGCGGGAAACCGGCCGGGAGGGAGATACCATTGTCGCCCTGTCCACGCCGCCGGGACGCGGGGGAATCGGCATCGTCCGGCTTTCCGGGCCCCTGGTGCCCGGCATCGCGCGCAGTCTGACCGGTCACCTGCCCCCGCCGAGACGGGCCTGCCTGGAGGAATTCCGGGATGGATCCGGCGGGGTGATCGACCAGGGCATCGCGATCCGCTTTCCCGCCCCTGGCAGCTATACCGGGGAGGATGTTCTGGAACTGCAGGGTCACGGCAGCCCGGTCGCCATGCAGATGCTCATCCGGCAGTGCCTGGACCTGGGCGCCAGGTTGGCCAGGCCGGGGGAGTTCAGCGAACGCGCCTTTCTCGCCGGCCGGCTGGATCTTGCCCAGGCGGAAGCGGTGGCCGACCTGATCGAGAGCAGCACCGCGGCCGCCGCGCGCTCGGCCATGAACGCGCTGCGCGGGGTTCTGTCGCAGCAGGTCCACGCCCTGGCGGACGGTCTCACCGACCTCAGGGTCTACGTGGAGGCAGCCATCGACTTTCCCGACGAGGAGATCGATTTCCTGGCGGACGGGGAGGTGATGCGGCGCCTTGAGTCCCTCGAGCAGGCCTTCACGGACCTGCGCCGCGGCATGCGCCAGGGCAGGTTGCTGCGCGACGGTCTGAGGGTGGTGATCAGCGGTGCGCCCAATACCGGCAAATCGAGCCTGCTCAATCGCCTGCTGCGGGAACAAAGGGCCATCGTGAGCGACATCCCCGGCACCACCCGGGATGTCCTGGAGCAGTACCTGGATCTTGACGGCCTGCCGGTGATGCTGGTGGACACCGCGGGCATCCGCGACAGCGACGACGTGATCGAGGCCGAGGGGGTCCAGAGGGCCCGGCAGGCCAGGCAGGATGCGGACCTGGTGCTGGAGGTCAGGGATCATGCATTGGAGGGATCGGGAGGGAGCCCCGAGGATGATGCCGACGGTCCGGTGATTTTCGTCTGCAACAAGATTGACCTGTCCGGTCACCCGTCGGGAGCCGACGGTGACGCGGTTTATCTCTCGGTGCTGACCGGCGATGGAATGGACGCCCTGGTCGAGCGCATCAAGGAGTTCGCCGGATATCGCGAGGCGGAGTCCGCGGGATACATCGCCCGCCAGAGGCATCTCGATGCGCTCGAAAGGGCGCACCGGCACCTGTCCCTGGGTATCGAGCGACTGCGTGAAATGCGGGCCGGGGAGTTGCTGGCGGAGGAGCTTAGGCTGGCGCAGAACGACCTGGGGGAGATCACCGGAACGGTTACCAGCGATGACCTGCTGGGCAGGATTTTCGGGTCGTTCTGCATCGGCAAGTAGTCCTGATCCCGACCCCCTGGGGTGGCGACTCCGCCCGGCCCTGAGCGGTTCCCGGGCGGCATTGTGGGATGATGGGGGAGGTTCTATAATCTGGCCATACGGTCCGGGGAATCCGTTTGCACGGACTCCTAATTGTCACGGTACCCGGTTCCTCAGGGCCGTCCTGAGCCGGTGGGGGCCGGTCTCCAAATTGAAATCAATACCGATCGAGAGGCACGGATCAAGGCAGGGCTGCCAAAGCGGGAAATGAGCGTGACCGGGCATCCGGTTCAATCCAGGTTCCAGACACTTGGGAGCATTTCCAGGCGGGCCTGTCCGAAATCCTCCCTCAGGGGACAGCATTATGAGTTCGACCACTAGGCTGACCAGCAATTACACCCGGAGCATCCTGATCCAGATGGTCGCGGTGCTCGCCATCCTGATCGGGGTCGCGGTCTGGCAATGGGATCTTTTTCGGGAAATCTACATCCAGAACCAGATCAACAGGGTGGGCTGGACGATCAACGGGGGGATTGCCATCCTCTTTCTGACCGGCCTGATCCAGCTGGTCAAGCGGTTCTCGGAGTACCGTTATCAGGAGGTGGCGCTGAACCGGTTCCTGGTGAATATCCGCAAGGATGACGACCCGCTGAAGGGCATCGAGCAGAAATGCATGATCGCGGAGCGGTACATTACGCTGGGCAAACTCAACCGCCGGCGTGCCCGCATCAATCACAACGCGCTGGCGGCCACCCTGCACGCGGTGGAGTCCAGCCGCAACAGCTACCTCAAGTTCGTGCAGAGCGTGCTGGTGCTGACCGGAGTGTTCGGCACGATCGTATCGCTGTCAATCGCCCTGCTGGGCGCGTCCGGCATCATCCAGGCGGGCCTGAGTGCGACCCAGGGGACCGATGGCATGAGCACCATGATCTACGGCATGTCCACCGCGCTTTCCACCACCATGTCCGCGATCCTGGCGTATCTCATATTCGGGTATTTCTATATCAAGCTGACGGACACCCAGACCTATCTGATCAGCAAGGTGGAGGAGGTGACCGCGACGACCCTGCTGCCGCATTTGCAGTCCATCCAGGACAAGGTGGCCATGGACTATTCGGACAGCATCCGGGGGGCCACCGAACTCATGCAGCGTTTCGACAGAAGCCAGAAGGTATACGCGGATTCGGCCGCCCAGCTCAAGACCTCCATTGAGCAGTTCACGTCCAGCTACCGGCCCGAACTGGCGGATGCCAACGTTGAAACCACCCGCAAGATACTGGATCAGTTGCAGGAGATCAGCGAGAAGCAGCGCGAGTCGGGACAGCGCAGCGAGGAGGCGCTGAACGAGATGGTGCAGTTGTTGCGCGAAGGGTTCCGCCTTTCCGGCAAGTGACGGATGGCCGAAAACGGCTTCATTGACCTGCGCATCGGCCACGGGGTACGCGGCCCCGGCGACGACAGCGTATGGCCTTCCTTCACGGACATCATGACCGTGGTGGTCATGATATTTCTCATGGCCCTGGTGATCATCATGATCCGGAACAGCGACCTGAACCGGCAGCTGCTGAGCAGCATGGATATCAACCAGGCGATTTCATCGGCCAACCTGGGGCTGACTTCCGAGGTATCCGAGCTGAGAAGCAACCTGTTGGCGCTGCAGAAGGCCCTGGGGGATACCGAAAGCGACAAGCAGTCGCTGAGCGATCGCCTTGCGGACGAGGTCGCCCGCGCCACGGCATTGCTGGAGGCAAAGCAATTGCTGGACCGGGAGGTGGCGGGTCTGGAGGAACTAAGGTCCAGCCTGAGCAGTGAAAACCTGATCCTGCTCGCGGAGAAGGACCAGCTGACCGGCGAGAACCGGACACTGTCCGCGGAAAACGCCCGGCTCAGACAGGCCAATGCCGTACTGGAGCAGAACCTGGGTGAACTGACCGAGGAGAAGGTCCAGCTGCTCGCGCAGAGCGCCGAACTGACGCAAAACCGGGACCTGCTGGCCACGCAGAAAGAAGCGCTGGAATCCGAAAAGCAGGGCCTGATCGGGGAAAGGGACTCCCTGAAAACATCTCTCGGCAGGCTCGAGACCCAGAATCTGGGCCTCAGGCAGGACAAGGAGGAACTGATCTGTCAAAGACAGTCCCTGACCGGCGAAGTGGAGACCCTGCTTGCGGCGCGACGCCAGCTCCAGTCCGATCTTGAATCCATGCGGCTGGAGAACCAGGAGCTGGAGTCCCAGCGCTCGACGTTGTCCACGGAGAACCTCAGCAAGCAGTCCACCATCGAGGATCTTGCCCAGCAGGAACGCATTCTGTCCGGTCAGCTGGCGGAAATTTCCCGGCAGCTTGATCAGCTCACGATTTCATCGACACGGGAGATCCAGACCCTGACACAGCGGAACCTCTCACTGTCGGACCAGCTGGATGACGTCAACCTGAAGCTTGCACTGCTGCAAGTGGAACTGGAACGCCAGAAGGAGCAGGAGGTGACCCTGCTGCAGCAACTGGCCGATCGCAAGCAGGAATTCGAACAGTTGCAGCAACGCGAACAGGACGTGCTCCTGAAATTTACCGTGGCGAGCGAAGAGATCGAGGAACTGTCGCGCCGGATCCAGGAAAGGGAACGGGAAAACCGCGCACTGCAGGCCGAGGCCGACCGGCAGGGTTCCCTGTTCGTTTCCCTCAGGGAGGAATACGAGGCGCTGGAAGAACAGTATCGCAGCCTGGTGCGTGCGGCACGGTCCCCGGCCGGCAAGCAAGTGGTTCAAGTGTATTTCATCCGGGGAACTGCAGGGTATGAGTATCGCCTGGTCATGCCCGGCGGGGACGAGCAGGAGGAAGTCACCAGGGGGGAACTGGACCGTCGCCTTGCCGCGCTCAAGGATCTTCACGGACGGAACCTCTACACACGGGTGATCATTCCCGAGACGAGCAACCTGTCACACAACGAGGCCTGGCGCTTCACCCAGGAGATCCTGAACAACTACGACTACTACTACCAGCAGGCGGACGGGGAGGAGTAGAGGCCAATGGAGCAATCCGCCCGTCCGGTTCGTGCCATCTTCCGGCGATGCCGTAACCGGGCCGGCATGATGGGCGACTGCCGCTGTCCGGCAAGCTGATTGCCGTAACCCCTTACCTGCCCGTATGCCTGAAGGTGTATTGATGAGCGCCGTTGCGAAGCATGCGAAACTGGCACTGTACAGGATGTTGCGCCATCTGCCCGGACGGCCGGGTGCGATTTTCCGGGACAAGTATTCGAGGAAACTGGAGCAGGGTGCGGCCCGGGAGGCATTCCGGAGGGCCATGCAGCGGATTGACGGCACCGTGTGCATCGACCTTGGCGCAAACGTCGGGGAATATACCCGGCTGCTGGCTTCGCGTGCCGGGCGCGTGATCGCATTTGAACCGGATCCATGGACTTGCTCCCGGCTCCGGGAAAACGTTTCCGGTCTCGACAATGTGAAGGTTGAAAATGCGGCGGTGGGTACCAGCGACGGTGTGACCTGGCTTTACCGTCACAGGAAGTTCGACCGGGATCGGGCTTTCCGCTCGCAGTCAAGCTCGACCCTCTCGACCAGCAGGCGCCTCGACAGGGATAGTGCCCTGGAGGTGCCACTGGTGGATTTCGTGAGATACCTTGAAGAACTTGAAGCAATGGGCGAACCGATCGGAATTCTCAAGATCGACATCGAAGGCGCTGAAATCGAGTTGCTCGAAGCCCTGTTTGACCGGCCGGACCTGCTGGAGGGCATGGACTATATCTTCGCGGAGACCCATGAGCGGTTTCATGCCAGTTTCGTGCCGCGTGTCGCACGGCTCCGCGAACGGGCGAAGCGCATTCGCCGGCCCGTGATCAACCTGGGCTGGCACTGATGGCATTCGTCATGTCATATACTCACGGACACGGCAACACGAACCCGTCACATGAGCCATCCTGAACATTTCGACGTGATCGTCATCGGCGGCGGGCATGCCGGGGTGGAGGCCGCGCTCGCATCCGCCCGCGCCGGCGCGTCCACGCTCCTGGTGACCCACAACATCGAGACCATCGGCCAGATGTCCTGCAATCCCGCCATCGGCGGGATCGGCAAGGGGCATATCGTGAAGGAGATCGATGCGCTGGGAGGCGTCATGGCACGGGCCATCGACCGGTCCGGCATCCATTTCAGGATCCTGAACGCCCGCAAGGGTCCCGCAGTGCAGGCCACCCGGGCCCAGGCGGACCGCGCTCTCTACCGGATGGCCATCCGGGGTGCGGTGGAGCACCAGGACGGCCTCACGCTGTTCCAGCAGGCGGTGGACGATATCCTGATGGACGACGGGCGGGTGCGCGGTGTCCGCACCCGGATCGGGATCGTTTTCGAGGCCCCCGCGGTGGTGCTGACCACGGGCACGTTCCTGAACGGCAGGATCCATATCGGCATGGACAATGCCATGGGCGGGCGTGCCGGCGATCCCCCTTCCGTCACGCTGGCCAACCGGTTGCGGGAGTTGCCCCTGGGGGTGGACCGCCTGAAGACGGGAACGCCGCCGAGGATTGACGGCAAGACCATCGACTACAGGGGGCTCGAGGAACAGCCCGGGGATGAGCCGGTGCCGGTATTTTCCTTTCTCGGCAGCGCCGAAGAGCATCCCCGCCAGGTGCCTTGCCACATCACCCATACCAATGCCCGCACCCACGATATCATCATGCGGGGGCTCGACCGGTCGCCCCTGTATGGCGGGAAGATCGAGGGCGTGGGGCCGCGATACTGCCCTTCCATCGAGGACAAGGTGGTTCGCTTTGCCGACCGCGCAAGCCACCAGATCTTCATCGAACCCGAGGGACTGAATACCACCGAGGTCTATCCCAACGGAATCTCCACCAGCCTGCCCTTCGACGTGCAGCGGGACCTGGTGCACAGCATCAGGGGCTTTGAAAATGCCCGCATCACCCGTCCCGGCTACGCCATCGAATACGATTTCTTCGATCCACGGGGACTCAGGCACAGTCTGGAAACCAAGTGCGTCCGGGGGCTGTTCTTCGCCGGCCAGATCAACGGCACCACCGGTTACGAGGAAGCGGCCGGACAGGGGCTGATTGCGGGACTGAACGCCGCAAGGCAGGTGGCGGGCGAGGACCCGTGGTGGCCCGGGCGCGGCGATGCCTACATCGGCGTGATGATCGATGACCTGGTGACGCTGGGCACCGGCGAACCCTATCGCATGTTCACTTCCCGGGCGGAATACCGCCTTCAGCTCCGCGAGGACAATGCCGACCTTCGCCTCACGCAGGAAGGACGCAGGCTCGGCCTGGTCGATGACGAGCGCATGCGCCGCCTCGAAGCCAAGCGCGATGCCGTGGAACGGGAGAAGAGCCGCTTGGCCGGGACCCGGGTGCATCCCGGCGGGCTGGACCCGCAGAAGGAAGCGGCGGTGCTGGGCCGGGCGCTCGGCCGGGAAGCCAGCCTGCTGGAACTGCTGCGCCGCCCGGAAGTCGGCTACCGTGCGATGGCCGATCTCGTCGGTCTCGAGGAACCCCTGGACGATGAACAGGTGATCCGGCAGCTGGAGATCCAGGCCCGGTACGAGGGCTACATCGAGCGCCAGCAGGGGGAAATCAAGCGCCTGCGCAGTAAGGAGAACACCCCCATTCCCGCGGGCATGGATTATGCCCTGGTACGCGGGCTGTCGGCGGAAGTGCGCCAGAAGCTGGCCGATGCCAGGCCGGAAACAGTGGGGCAGGCGGGCCGCATACCCGGGGTCACCCCCGCCGCGGTCTCCCTGCTGCTGGTCCATCTCAAGCGGATCCAGCACGCCGCCTGACGGCGACCGTGCGCGGGAAAGCGGCCCGCGCCCGGTATCAGCGCAGTGTCACCAGCTCTTCCGCCGCCGTGGGGTGGATCGCCACGGTGTCGTCGAAGTGACGCTTTGTGGCACCCATTTTGACCGCCACGGCGAATCCCTGCATCATCTCGTCAGCGCCGTCTCCGATGACATGGCAGCCGATGATCCGTTCCTCCGGGCCCAGGGTGACGAGCTTGACCACCGTAGGCGGCTTGTACGCGGAAACCGCGTAGCGCATGTTGACGAAACGGCTCTGGTAGATCCGGATGTCGTCACCGTGCCTTTCCCGCGCCTCCCGTTCGGTGAGGCCGACGGTACCGATGGGCGGATGGCTGAACACCACCGTGGGGATGTTGTCGTAGTCCAGCCTGGCATCCGGCTGGTTGTTGAACAGGCGCTCCGAGAGACGGCGGGCCGCGGCGATCGCCACCGGCGTCAGCGGCGCGCGGCGGGTGACGTCCCCCACGGCGTAGATGCCGGAAACACTGGTGTTCTGGTATTCATCGGCATCGACATGCCCCCGGCCGTCGATCCGGACACCGGTGTTCTCCAGTCCGAGCGACGCGACATTGGCATGGCGGCCGATGGCCCAGATGATGCAGTCGAAGCCGCCGGTCACGTCGCCGCCGGCATCGGTGAAACCCAGGCTGCCGTTGTCATCGCGGACGAGTCCGGCCAGGTTCGCCCTGGGAATGATGCGGATCCCGGAGGATTCCATCTGCTCCATGACCACTTCGTGGAGCGTGTGGTCGAAGGTGCGCAAGAGCCTGTCCTTGCGCAGGACCATGGTGACGCCGCTGCCGAGACCGTGCAATACCCCGGCCAGTTCCGTGGCGATATAGCCTGCGCCGATCACCATTGCATTGGCGGGCTGTGAATCCAGCGCGAAGAAGCCGTCGCTGGTGATCCCGAGTTCCGCGCCGGGCAGGTCCGGGATGGTCGGCTGCCCGCCCGTGGCGATCAGGATGTGCGGTGCGTGGTGCCGCTCCCCGTTCACTTCGATTTCGTGGTCCGCGACGAAATGCCCGGTGCCGTGCACCACCGTGACGCGCGAACTGTCCAGATTGCGGGCATAGATGCCGTTCAGCCTGTTGACATAGGCATCCCTGGCCGACTTGATCGTTTCCCAATGGAAACCGCCGGTCTTCGTCTCGAACCCATAGTCCGGGGCGAGTCGCAACATGTCGGCCATCTGGGCGGTGTTCCACATGACCTTCTTCGGCACGCAGCCGACATTGACACAGGTGCCGCCCAACGGTCCGTGCTCCACCAGCAGCACCTCGGCGCCGTGTTCCGCCGCCCTGCGGGCACCGGCGATGCCGCCGCTGCCCCCACCGATCACGATAAAATCATGCGTTTTTGACATCAGGTCTGACAGGAAAAAATGAAAGAAACCATGCAGTGCGACAACCCGCTGCTCGATCTTTCCGGGTTGCCGGATTTCGGGGCGATTCTACCAGAGCATGTGGAACCTGCAGTGGACCGGGTGCTGTCCAGGAATCGCAGGGAGATCCGGCGGCTGATCGACACGGTGGAAGACCCCGGATGGGACAGTTTCATGGCGCCGCTGGAGCAGCTGGCAGATGAACTGGAGCGCATATGGGCGCCGGTGTCCCACCTGAATGCGGTGCGGGACAGCGAGGATCTGCGTACGGTTTACCAGAAGTGTCTTGTCAGGCTGTCGGACTATTGGGTCGAGCTGGGTCAGAACAAGGCCCTGTACCGGACCATTCAGCGGATCCGGCACCATGACCGCTTCGATGGTCTCGAACAGGCTAGGCGCAGGGCCATCGACAATGACCTGAGGGATTTCCGGCTGTCCGGAATCGACCTTGAGCCCGCGCAAAGGGAACGGTTCCGGGAGATATCCGGTGAATTGTCCCGTCTGGGAAACCTGTTTTCCCGCAACCTGTTGGATGCCACGGACGACTGGCATGTTGATGTCACCGGGGAGGCCGGCCTTGCCGGGATTCCCGACAATGCCAGGCAGGCGGCCCGGCAGGCCGCCGGCGAAGCCGGCGTGGACGGCTGGCGCTTTACCCTCCAGGAGCCTTCCTACAAGGCGGTCATGAATCATGCCGAGGACAGCGGGTTGCGGGAGGAGATGTATCGCGCCTTTGCCACCCGGGCCAGCGAGACCGGCCCCGGCGGGGGAAAATGGGACAACAGCGGGGTGATGCGGGATATCCTCGAATTGCGCCGGGAACAGGCGCAGCTGCTCGGCTACGGGCACTACGCGGATTACTCGCTGGCCACCAGGATGGCCGAGAGCACGGATGAGGTCTTCGGTTTCATCCGGCAGCTGTCCGACAAGTGCCGCCCGGCGGGACTGAAGGAGGTGGAGCGCCTGAAGTCGTTTGCCAGGGAAAACCTTGGGCTCGACGACCTCGCGCCTTGGGACTATGCCTGGGCCGGAGAAAGGCTGCGCCAGCACCGGTACGGATTTTCCGGGGAAACGGTCAGGCCCTACTTTCCGCTGCCGACCGTGCTGGATGGCATGTTCCGCATTGCCGGCCGCCTCTTCGGGATTGATGTGGAGCCTGCGGACGCCTCGTCGGTATGGCATCCCGACGTCCGGTTTTTCCGTGTCCGGGACCGGGATGGCGAAACCAGGGCCTATTTCTACGCCGACCTGTACGCGCGCAGACACAAGCGCGGCGGCGCCTGGATGGCGGACTGTGTCGGCCGTCGCGCAACGGACGCGGGGGTACAGCTGCCGGTGGCTTTCCTGACCTGCAATTTCACGGCCCCGGTGGACGGCCGCCCGTGCCTGCTGACCCATGAGGAGGTGATCACCCTGTTTCACGAATTCGGACACGGCCTGCACCACATGCTCACCCGGGTGGATGTGGCCGCGGTGGCGGGTATCAACGGGGTTCCCTGGGACGCCGTGGAACTGCCGAGCCAGTTTCTCGAGAACTGGTGCTGGGAGCAGGAGGCGCTGAACCTGGTGTCGGGCCACGTGGACACCGGCGAGCCGCTGCCCGCGGAACTGCTGGAGAAAATGCGCCGGAGCCGGAATTTTCACTCGGCCATGGGGATGTGCCGCCAGCTCGAGTTCGCATTGTTCGACATGCGACTGCACTCGGCTTTCGATCCCGGGGGCAGTGAAACCGTCCTGGACCTGCTGGAGGCGGTGCGGAACGAGGTCGCCGTGGTCCGGGCCCCGGCTTTCAACCGCTTCCCGCATTCCTTCGGCCACATCTTTGCAGGCGGTTATGCGGCGGGCTACTACAGTTACCTCTGGGCGGAAGTACTGTCGGCGGATGCGTTCAGCCTGTTCGAGGAAACCGGCATCTTCGACCGGGACACGGGGCGGCAATTCCTTCACTGGATACTGGAGCGGGGCGGGTCCGAGGAGCCCATGGTGCTGTTCGAGGGGTTCCGGGGCCGGAAACCCACCGTGGACGCCCTGCTGCGTCACTCGGGATTGAGCCCGCTCGGGGAAGCGGCGTAAAATGGCGGTGACGGGAACGGATTCCCGCACGCAGACTGCCTGGCCAAGCGCAGCATTCGGCCCTCGCCCACGGCACCGTGCCGGGCCCGTGGCCCGGCTGGCCTGTCAAGGTCATAACGCAGACAATAAAACAACCGGCACGTCACCCGAACCATTCCGCGACGGGAGATTGAGGTCAACGAGATGAAGAGAATACTGGTGGTGAATCCCAAGGGCGGCTGCGGCAAGTCCACCCTTGCAACCAACCTGGCGAGTTACTATGCAACCTGGGAGGTGCCGGTTGCGCTGATCGATCTCGACGCCCAGCAATCCAGCCTGGAATGGCTGGGCCAGCGTTCCGGAGCCCTGTATCCCATCGAGGGCATTGACGGTTCCCGCGGCCGCCTCAGTGTGCCCGGCCGAATCCAGCGGGTGGTCATGGACGCGCCGGCGCGAACCGGCAAGAACCAGCTCCAGCGTTATTTCAACCAGGCCGACGAGATCCTGATTCCGGTGCTGCCATCCCCCATCGACATACGCGCCGCCGGCCACTTCGTCGGGGAACTGCTGCTTGAAGGGATGCTGAAAAAATCCCGCGTCGGCCTGGTGGCCAATCGCGTGCGGGAGAACACGCTGATCTACAGCAACCTGGAAAGGTTCCTGCGCACGCTGAAGGTGCCGCTGGTCGCCCATCTCCGGGACACCCAGAACTACATACGCGCAGCGGAGGGCGGACGCGGCATTTTCGAGATGGCGCCCTACCTGGTGGACAGGGATATCGAAACCTGGCGCCCGCTGATCAAGTGGGTCGAGAAAAACAGGAGGCTCTGATCTGCCGGACGGATGCAAATCGCTTGCGCCAATGAGGTACCATCATGGGGTTGCTGAAATCCGCCGCCGATAGCGGCAACCGGGGGTTTCGTGGCGGTCCGGCGGAAGACCGGGCGCCTGATTCCCCCGCAGCGGACCCAAATCCAGAACGTCAACAACACACCGAGGAGAAATAATCGTGGAAACTCGCGCAGCAGTCGCCTACGAGGCGGACAAGCCCCTGGTCATTGAAACCGTGAACCTGGACGGCCCGAGAGAGGGTGAGGTCCTGGTGGAGATCATGGCCACCGGAATCTGTCACACCGATGAGTTCACCCGGTCCGGAGCCGATCCGGAAGGGATCTTCCCGGCTATCCTGGGCCACGAGGGGGCCGGGGTCGTGGTGGATACCGGGCCCGGTGTCACCAGCGTGAGGAAGGGAGACCACGTGATCCCGCTGTACACGCCGGAATGCCGCCAGTGCGAATACTGCACCTCGGGCAAGACCAACCTGTGCCAGGCCATCCGTTCCACCCAGGGGCAGGGCGTGATGCCGGACGGCACCAGCCGTTTCTCCATCGGCAAAGACAGGATCTACCATTACATGGGGACCTCCACGTTTTCCAATTTCACCGTGCTTCCGGAAATTGCCGTGGCCAAGGTGCGCGAGGACGCCCCGTTCGACAAGATCTGCTATATCGGCTGCGGCGTCACCACGGGGATCGGCGCGGTGCTCAACACCGCCAAGGTCAAGCCGGGTGACAACGTGGTGGTGTTCGGCCTCGGCGGTATCGGCCTCAACGTGATCCAGGGCGCGCGGATTGCCGGAGCGAACATGATCGTCGGCGTCGACATCAATCCGGCACGCAAGGCCCTCGGCGAAAAATTCGGCATGACCCATTTCGTCGATCCCGGGGAGGTGGAAGGGGACCTGGTGCCCTACCTGGTGGATCTGACCAATGGCGGCGCGGACTTCAGCTTTGAATGCGTGGGCAACGTGGACCTGATGCGCCAAGCGCTGGAATGCTGTCACAAGGGCTGGGGGGAGAGCGTGATCATCGGCGTGGCCGGCGCGGGCCAGGAAATCAGCACCCGCCCGTTCCAGCTCGTCACGGGAAGGGTCTGGCGCGGCACCGCATTCGGCGGCGCCCGGGGCCGCACCGATGTGCCGAGGATCGTGGACTGGTACATGGACGGCAAGATCAACATCGACGACCTGATCACCCACACCATGCCCCTGGGTGACATCAACAGGGCCTTCGACCTGATGCACGGGGGCGAGTCCATCCGCAGTGTAGTGCTGTACGACCAGTAGACCCGGCATGGACACGCTATCCGAGCAGCGCTGCTTCGGCGGCGTGCAGGGCATCTACAGCCACGCGTCCCGCGAAACCGGGACGCCGATGCGGTTTTCCGTGTTTGCACCGCCCGCGGCAGGGGAGGGCACGGTGCCGGTGCTCTGGTACCTTTCCGGGCTCACCTGCACCGAGGAAAACTTCACTGTCAAGGCGGGCGCCCAGCGCTACGCGGCGGAGCATGGCATCATGCTGGTTGCACCGGACACCAGCCCCCGTGGCGCCGGTATCGACGGAGAGGACGATGACTACGATTTCGGCACCGGCGCCGGTTTCTATGTCGACGCCACCGAGCCGCCATGGGATGGCAACTACCGGATGTACAGCTATGTGACCCGGGAGCTTCCGGAGCTGGTGTTCGCCCGGTTCCCGGGGGACCGGGACCGCCAGGGGATCACGGGCCATTCCATGGGCGGGCACGGCGCGCTGACCATCGGCCTCAGGAATCCGGACACCTACGGCTCGATTTCCGCGTTTTCGCCCATCTGCGCCCCGATGCAGTGCCCCTGGGGCCGGAAGGCCCTCGGCGGTTATCTGGGTGAGGACCGGGACGCCTGGAAAGTCCACGACGCCACCGAACTCATCCGCGCAGGCGCCCTCGTCAGGGAGATCCTGGTGGACCAGGGCGATGCGGACGAGTTTCTCGGGGAACAGCTCAAGCCGGAACTGCTGGTTGCGGTGTGCGGGGAGATGGGCCAGCCGGTCAATTTCAGGATGCAGCCGGGCTACGATCACAGCTACCACTTCGTGGCGTCGTTTATCGGGGACCATGTGCGCTTTCACGCGGAGCGGCTGAAAGACGACTGAACGGCGGACCCGCCCGTTGGGCCGATCCGGGGCCCGGCCCGATGCCGGGAGGCGCGTAATTCCGGAACAACGGTCCGGAAGGCCGTGCTGCGTGCCGGAGCCGGGCGACTTCCCCGGCTGCAGTGACATCCGATGGCACTGCCCGACTTGCCCGCAGGATGGAAATCACCCGGGGCTGCAACCAATGCGGCCGTAACGGGAGGTGGCGTAACACTTCGGCAGAATGCCTGTCACACCTGCTTCATATTCCGCGAATAGATTCCCAGCCACTTCCACCATCTTGCAGGCCTGCGGGCCTATCCATGAATCCCTTACGTGAATACGGCTGAAACCATGAAATCGACTGAAAGAATGACTGACTTTGACAGGATTATTGACCGCAGGGAGCTTCTCAAGGGGTCGCTCGCCCTGGGAGCGGGGGCCTTTGTTGCCACCGCCATTCCGGGTGCGCGGGTGCTGGCCCATCCCACGATCCGGTTCAATCCGGTTGCCGCCAACGGGCATGACACCGTTACCTTGCCTGAGGGCTTCGAGTGGCGGGTGGTTGCCGCATGGGGGGACCCGCTCTGGAGTGGTGAGCCCGGTTTCGACCAGGCCACCCGCGGAACCGCCGCCAGCCAGGCCATGGCTTTCGGCGACAACTGCGACGGCATGGCCTTTTTCCAGGTGAACGACCGTTACCTGCTGGCGGTCAACAATGAATACTGCAACCGCAACATCATATATGGAAACCGTGCCTCCGGACTGCCCGAAAATGACGACGATGTGTACAAGGGAATGGCTGCCCACGGGGTGAGCATCTTCGAGGTGGCCCGGCGGGATGGCCAGTGGCGGATCGTGCTCGACTCGCCCTACAACCGCAAGATCACCGCCGCGACACCGGCGGAAATCACCGGTCCGGCAAGGGGGCATGACCTGCTGAAGACAGCCGCGGACCCCACCGGCACACGCTCCCTCGGAACCTGGAACAACTGCGGCAACGGGGTGACGCCCTGGGGCACCTTTCTCACCTGCGAGGAAAATTTCAACGGATATTTCGCAGCGCCCGGCCAGCCCGAGGCGGAGTTGTCCGATGCCCTGAAACGTTACGGCGTCAAGACCAAGGACAGAGGTTACGACTGGTCCCGTGTGGATGACCGGTTTGACGTCGCCAGGAACCCCAACGAGCCCAACCGCGCGGGCTACATCGTGGAGATCGACCCTTCCGCACCCCAGTCGGCACCGAAAAAGCGCACCGCCATGGGCCGCTTCAAGCACGAGAACTGCGAAGTCGTCGTGGCGGAAAGCGGCCATGTGGTGGCCTACATGGGCGATGACGAACGGGGCGAATTCATTTACCGGTTCGTATCCAGGGACAGGTTTGTTCCCGGAGCGGAGGGGAACGGCGACCTGCTGGAAGACGGGGTACTGTCGGTGGCGAAATTCGAGGAGGACGGAAGCGGCCGCTGGATCGAGCTGACACCGGAAGCGACCGGCATGTCCCGGGAGGAGATCTACGTTCTTTCCCGGGTTGCGGGCAGCAGGGTCGGCGCCACCACCATGGATCGTCCAGAGTGGGTCGCGGCAAATCCCCACAAGGCGGAGGTCTACTGCTGCCTCACCAACAACAAGAACCGCGGGATCAAGCCCAATGCCGGGGGGGACGCGACCCCGGTCGGCGGGCCGAATCCTCGGGAAGCCAACAGGTACGGGCAGATCGTCCGCTGGGTGCCCGTGGGGGGCGACCACACCACGGAAGGATTTTCCTGGGATCTCTTCGTCATCGCCGGTAATCCCGGGGTGCACGATGATGCCCGGGCCGGCTCGGCCAACATCAATGTCGACAACATGTTCAATTCTCCCGACGGACTGGCGTTCGATTCACTGGGCAACCTGTGGATCCAGACCGACGGAAACTACTCCAACGAGGGCGATTTCGCCGGCATGGGCAACAACCAGATGCTGATGGCGGACGTTGAGACCGGCGAGATCAGGCGTTTCCTCGTGGGTCCGAGGGAATGCGAGATTACCGGCATCACCTGGAGCACCGACAGGCGCACCATGTTCGTGGGCATCCAGCACCCGGGTGAGGACAATCCCTCCGCATGCCATTTTCCGGACGGCGGCAACTCCGTGCCCCGATCCGCGGTGATCGCGGTCACACGGACGGACGGCGGCTACGTCGGCTGATCCGGTCCCGGCCCGATGCCGGGAGGCATCGGGTCATTCGGCCCGGCCCGGGTCATCCCCTTTGAACAGCCAGGCGCACACCGCCACGGCCACGAGGCTGCCGGCGAACTGGGCGGCGATGAACATCGGTGCGTGCCCGGGCAGGATACCGGGAAAGGTATCGGTCAGGCTGCGCGCAACGGTGACCGCGGGATTGGCGAAGGATGTGGACGCGGTGAACCAGTAGGCGGCGGTGATGTAGAGGCCTACGGCCATGGGCACCGCGGCCGGCCGGGCGCGCAGCGTCGCGAGGATGGTCAGCACGAGGCCGAACGTGGCGACGCCCTCGGAAAACCACTGGGCGCCGCCGGTCCGGGTTTTCTGGGAAAGCTGCCACAGCGGCTCCTCGAACATCAGGTGCGCCGCCAGCATGCCCGCGATTCCCCCCAGAACCTGGAGGATGACGTAGGCGCCGCACCGCGGCCAGGTGATTTCCCGCCGGAGTGCGAACGCGAGTGATACGGCAGGGTTGAGGTGCGCACCCGACACCGGTGCCAGCATGGTGATCAGAACCACCAGGATGGCGCCGGTGGCAATCGTGTTGGCCATGAGCGCGATCGCCACGTTGCCGCCGGCCAGCCTTTCGGCCATGATCCCCGAGCCGATGACGGTGGCGAGCAGCAGCGCGGTGCCCAGCCACTCGGCGAAGAGCGCCCGGGTCGAGGAGTGTCGGCCCATAGGGGAGTGCGCGCGCGGGGACTAGAGGGCGGCGAGCGCTTCGCCCTGGGTTTCCCCGTACTCTTCCAGGTCGTGGCGGTGCGTCAGGAACACCTCCCATTTTTCATCCGCCATTCCCTTCACCCAGGCCTTGTCCATCCTGGCATGGCAGCAGTCCAGCCGCTCCACGTCGAGAAACGGCTGTCCCGATTCCCGCACCCGGCTGGCAAGCTCATCGAGTTCCTCGTCGGAGTCCGCCTGGATGCCGAGATGGTCGACGCCCTGGGTGCCGGTGCCCCGTTCGATGGCGAAATTGACCGGCGGCTCCTCCACGTCCCATTTGGCGTAGCCGTCCTTCAGCACTTTCGGCTCCAGCCTAAAGAGCCGGGAATAGAATGCCACCGAGGCATCGAAGTCGTTTACGGACAGGGAAAGGTGAAGTTTCATGTGATGTCTCCTTCGCAGCAGTTAGGGTTCATGTCAGTGCCGGGCGGGCAGAAGGGCACCTCGGATTGCTCATCGGCGCAGCATTCCTCCAGCAGGAAGTCCGCCAGACCGCGGATGTGGGAGAAATCGGCCCGGTTGAGCACCGTTCGGCCGCATTTTTCCTGTTCAATCAAGCCCCCGTCGGCAAGGGACCGGAGGTGGTGGGCCAGGGTCGAGGACGGAATGCCCAGCCGTTCCTGGATTTCGCCCACGCGAAGGCCGGAAGGTCCCGCCCGCACCAAGGCGCGAAGGACCTGAAGCCTGGCCTCGGAGCCGGCCGCGGAAAATCCACGGGATGCCCGTTCTGTGCTGATCATCGTCTGTTCAGAGCCGATTAAATACTTATATAACTAGTTTTATAGTTTATTTTGGCCGTGTTGTCAAGCGTCAATTCCGCCGGACTGGAAATCCAGGTCTCAGACCCGGATTTCGTAGCAGGGCTGGTAGTCGCCCGAGATTTTCATCCGCCCCTGGCTGACGAAGGTTGCCAACAGCCCGTCCAGCTGTTCCATGATGCGGGCAGATCCCCGGATGTGAAACGGACCCTGGCGTTCAATGGCGGCCATCACGTCCTCGCGCAGGTTACCCGCAACGATGCCGGAGAAAATGCGCCGCAGGTTTGCCGCGAGTTCATGGACGGGGAGCCCATCGTCGATTCGGGCGGCTGCCATGTCCTCGTGGCTCGAGCTGAACGGGATCTGGAAGTCGTGGTCGATTCTGAGCCGCCAGTTGTAATAGTAGGCGTCGTTGTTGGCCCTGCGGTATTCGTAGACGTCCTCAAGGTCCTGCAGCATGGTGCGGCCCACGGTCTCGGGGTCGTCGATGATGATCCGGTACCTGTCCCGCACCGCATCGCCCAGGGTGCCGGCGACGAACCGGTCCATCTGCTCCAGGTAGGGCTCCGCGCTCTTCGGCCCGGTCATGATCACCGGGAGGGGCAGGCCGGCGTTGTCGGGATGCAGCAGGATTCCGAGCAGGTAGAGAATCTCCTCGGCCGTACCGACCCCCCCGGGAAACACGATCATGCCGTGCCCTGTTCGGACGAATGCCTCGAGGCGCTTTTCCATATCGGGCATGATCACCAGGTTGCTGACGATGGGATTGGGCGATTCGGCCGCGATGATTCCGGGCTCGGTGATGCCGACATAGCGGCCGGTGCGGATACGCTGCTTGGCGTGTCCGATCGTCGCACCCTTCATGGGGCCCTTCATCGCCCCGGGTCCGCAGCCGGTGCAGACGTTGAGCCCGCGCAGGCCCAACTCATAACCCACCTTCTTCGTATAGTCGTATTCCTCCCTGCCGATCGCGTGTCCGCCCCAGCAGACCACCAGGTTGGTATCCATTGCCCGTTCGAACATCCGGGCATTTCTGAGGATGTGGAAAACCGCGTTGGTGATGCCATGGGAATCTTCCAGGCAAAAGTGGCCGCCGCGGTGGATTTCGCTGCCGATGTAGACCATGTCCCTGAGCACGGCGAACAGCATTTCGCGGATGCCGCGTATCAGGTGCCCGTCGACAAAGGCGCTGGGCGGCGCGGCGTTGAGGACGATCTTGAGGCCGCGGTCCTGTTGGACGAGGTTGACACGGAAATCCCGGTAGAGGTCGAGTACCGCCCGCGTGTCGTCGGTATCGGAGCCGGTATTGAGCACCGCGAGGATGCAGCGCCTCAGGAGCCCGTGAAGCCCCCCCTCGCCCTCACTGAGAAGCTGCTCGACCTCGACCTGGGAAAACGCCTCGAGGCTGTTTTCGGGCAGCACTTCGGTATCAATGGTGCGGGCTTGTCTGCGGGAATCCATGGGTTCGGCGGTACGGTAGGGGGTTTCGGGGCAGGATGCCGGCCAGGTCGCTATCAGGGCCGCGCCATCCCGATGGCCGGTGCCGGCCGTAGCCGGTCGGGGCGCGGGCTTGCCGCAACCGCCTCCCGGGCGGGCAGGATCATGGCCAGTGCGTCATCGAGAAACAGGTACCCCCGGTCGGTGCACGCGATGCGGTCGCCGGTCCGGAATGCGAGTTCCCGGGTGATCAGCGGCTCAAGCACGTGCACGATGGACTCGCAGGGATACCCCGTCCGTTCCGCTGCGGTGGTCAGGGCAAATCCGTCCTTGAGCCGCAGCGCATTCATGAAAAATTCGAAAAGGAGGTCATGGCCCCCGACTTCCCGGACCTCGGCCACGGCCTGTTCGGTGCCGGCAAGGGCCAGGTAGCCTGCCGGGTGCCGCTTCCGGGCACGCCGCTGCACCCGGCCGGCCGTATCCGTGAACTTGCCATGGGCCCCGGCCCCGATCCCGATGTAGTCGCCGAAGTTCCAGTAGTTCAGGTTGTGCCGGCACTGCCGGCCTTCCCGGGCATGGGACGATACCTCGTATTGCGTGAATCCCGCCAGGCGCAGCCTGCCAAGCAGCGTCTCCTGCATCCGGGCGATCTCGTCTTCCGGGGGCAGGGGGGGCGGATAGCGGTGGAATACCGTGTTCGGCTCCAGTGTCAGCTGGTAGAGGGAGATGTGCTCGGGCCCGAGAGCGATCGCCTGGTCGAGATCATCCATTGCGCCTTCGCATGCCTGCGCCGGAAGACCGTACATCAGGTCGAGGTTGATGTTCCGGAATCCGGCCCCGCGGGCTTTCCGGAAGGCACGGACCGTCTCCCCGGCGGTATGGATGCGTCCCAGGGTTGCGAGCGCGGCGTCGTCGAAGCTCTGGGCCCCGATGGACAGCCGGTTGATGCCCGCGTCTAGGCAGGCGGCGAAATCGGCGTACTCGGTGGTTCCAGGATTCGCTTCCAGGGTGATTTCTGCGTCATTCGCCAGGGTGAGCCCTGCCCGGATTCCCTCGAGGATCCTGGCCAGCGCCCCGGGGGAGAACAGGCTGGGCGTGCCGCCGCCCAGGAACACGGACCGCACCTCCCGGTCAACCCGCAGCCGGGACAATTCGAAGTCGAGGTCCCCCAGCAGGGCGTCGACGTACCGGTCCTCCTCCAGAACGGGACCCGCCGGATGGGAGTTGAAATCGCAATAGGGGCATTTCCGTCTGCACCACGGAAAATGCACATACAGGCAAAGCGGCACCGGATTCGCCGGGGAAGGCGGAGCCGGTTCGCCCTGCGGTGCGGGCCGCCGGGGTTCGTCCGCTGCCTCCCGCCCGGATGCCCTCGGGGCAGGTTCAGGTGACGACATTATGTGGTGTTCCCGCCTGCCACGCGGCCAGGCATTCCTCCATCTGCGCCACGAGCCGCTGGCGACTTTCCAGGGTGCCCCAGGCGTTGTGGGGGGTCACGATGAGATTGGGGATATCCGCCGCCAGCAGCGGGTGGTCCGGCGGCGGGGGCTCCTCGTCGAGCACATCGATGCCTGCGCCGGCGATTTCGCCGGTCCTGAGGGCCCAGGCCAGGGCCTCGTCGTGAATGATCGCTCCGCGGGCGGTGTTGATCAGGACGGCGCCGGGCTTCATCTTCTGAAACTGAGTCCGGGAAAGCAGATGATGGGTCCGGGGAGTGAGCGGGCAGTGAAGGCTGATGACGTCGGCGACCCGGAGGAATTCGTCCAGTGCCAGGCGGTCGCCGCCCGGATCCGTTCCCGGGCGCGCCGCGACGGCGATGTTCATGCCGAAGGCACGGCCGATATCCGCGACCCGGCCGCCGATGTCGCCGAAACCGACAATGCCCAGCGTCTTTCCCTGAAGCTCGCGGATGGGATGGTCCAGCAGGCAGAATATGTCGCTGCCGCTCCAGTCCCCGTTGCGGACATCCTCGCGGTATGCCGGCAGGCCGGTCATCAGGTTGAGCATCAGGGCGAAGGTGTGCTGGACCACCGCGGGCCGGGAATACCGGATGGTGTTGCAGACCACCACGCCCCGTTCCCTGCAGGCATCCAGGTCCACGTTGTCGGTGCCGGTTGCGGCGAGGATCACCAGCCTGAGGACGTCCGCGCCGAGGACGGTGTCGCGGTCCAGCCGCACCTTGTTCGTGATCACGACCCCGCAACCCTCGATGCGCTCCGCCGCCTGCGCATGCCGGGAGCTGGGATAGTGGGCCCATTCGTCGAGCTGGCCAAGCAGGCCGCCCATGCGGATGTCACCGCGATCGAAGGTGCGTTGGTCGAGCATGCAGCCTTTCATTACTGTCCCTGTGGTCGGTGGATTTCAGGGGGTGTGGTCAGTCCCAGTCCGGCAACTGGCGCTTGACGCGGAGCATTTTCCCGCGCTCCCGCTTGCCGGGGCGATGGCGATCGTGCAGGATTCCCTGCCTCTGGGCCTTCATCAGGGCAGCCTTGTTCTGCCGTGCCTCGAGGCTGGCTTCCGTCTCCCGGTACAGGCCCGCGGCCAGCGGTGCGCCGAGGCGCCTTGCCGACAGGCCGGCGACCACCACCGTGAATTCAACGGAAAGACGCCGGATGCGCAGCCGGTCCCCGGGGACCACCGTGCGCGCCGGCTTGCAGCGCTGGCCATTGAGCCAGACATGGCCACCGCGGACAGCCTCGTTGGCAAGCTTGCGGGACCTGAAGAAACGGCTCGCCCACAGCCAGGTATCGATGCGCTGGCCACCGCGTTCGGCCACGGATAATGCGTCGTCGGCGGATTTCATGAAGGAATTTTACGATAGTATGGGGGTGATCAAGAACAGTGACATGGTTCCAGCCCCGATACCCCTTCCCTGCCGCAATCGTTTGCGGCGCATCGGCCCCGCATGCCGTGGCATGCCGGACGGAAGTGCCGTTCCGCCACCATGGTCGTCGGCGCATCGGATGAACGGGGTCATGATTTCCCGGCGCCAGTTACCGATGAACGATCCCGGGCGCGGCCCTCTCGGCGGGGTGAACAGAGAGGGGCTTCCGCGTCGGTGCGGCCGATGGGAAGCTCCGGGCCTCGACGCGGAGCATGGACGGATCGACAGCGGCCGGCAGGCCAGCTGACACGACGGGATGCGGGATATCGAAAGCGCACTGGCGCGTCACCGCCCTTCCCTGATCAGCCGGGACGGAATGCGGGAGGCGGCCGTGGCCATGATCCTCCGGGACCGCCCGGAAGGCCCGGAAGTGATGTTCATCCAGCGGGCCGAGTCGGAGAACGACCCGTGGTCGGGCCAGATCGCATTTCCCGGGGGCGGCCTCGAATCCCGTGATGCCGGCCTGGCGGACGCAGCCATACGGGAAACACGGGAGGAGACCGGCGTGGTTCTCACCCACGGCCTGCAGATCGGCCGGCTCGACGACCTGCAGGGCAGCAGCCACAACCGACCCATCAACCTGATGATCGGGTGTTTCGTCTACCGTCTCGACCTTGCGCCCGTTACGGTTCCGAATTACGAGGTAGCCGACATATTCTGGACTCCGCTGGCGCTTCTGCGGGACGAATCCCGGCGGATGGGCTACCTGACTCCCTTTCGCGAAGAACCCTACCCGGCAATCCACCTCGGGCCTGCCCGTCATGACGCGGACCGGATTCTCTGGGGACTGACCTACCGCTTCGTACAGAATTTTCTGGGCATCATCGCGCCCTGACCGGTTTCCGGGACGGCTATCGGATGGCCGGCCTGCCGTTCCTTGCCAGATGCGCCGCTTCCATGGCTGGAGGCCATGGCGCCGGACGCCGGTGTTTCCATGGCGATTTTCCAGCGGGGCAGGGGTTCGGGGAACAGGCCGGGACACGATCTTCCGGGGCGGCGCGACCAGTTGCGGTGCCGCTGAACCGGCGTTCCTCGGGGCAGTCACCTGCAGGAAACGGACATGCCGGCCGGGAACCGTTTGATAGGGAAATTGTGCCCGTTATCCGGATAACCGCCTTGATCCTGTGCAAAGTCCGGCACTTTTCTTGTTAAAAATCAAGGAGATTTTGTTGACCGATTTATCGAATTTTCCTTGACAACGCGCGACTTTGGCTCATATAGTGCAGATTAGTGGGAAATAGTGGGGAATTTTCCGAAAAACCCGGTCTTTTCGGCATGTTTCGTGGCGCCAACAAACTGAATCTCGACAACAAGGGTCGCCTGGCGATTCCGGTGGGATACCGTAACGATCTGCAGGGCCGTTGTGGCGGCAAACTGGTGGTGACGGTGAACAATACACGGGAAAAGTGCCTTTGGCTGTACCCGATGGATGAATGGGACGTAGTCGAGCAGAAGGTGGTGAACCTGTCAAGTTTCGACCCCAATCACCAGAAACTCAAGCGCTTTCTGATCGGCTATGCCAGCGACGTGGAGATGGACAAGACCGGCCGGATCCTGGTGCCGGGGTCGCTGCGGGAGTTCGCCGGGCTGGACAAGACGGTTTTCCTGGTGGGCCAGGGCAACAAGTTCGAGATCTGGGACGAGAGTCTGTGGAACAAGAAGTGCGCCAAGTGGCTCAAGGAGGAACTGGATGCCAGCACGATGTCCGTGGAGCTCGAGCAGATATCCCTCTGATGCACGCGGCCGTCACAACGAACGAAGAGCACCGGCATGTGCCGGTGCTGCGCGATGAGGTGGTCTCGGGGCTGGATCCGGAGGAGCATGGCATTGTCGTCGACGCCACCTACGGGCGAGGCGGCCACACGAGAGCGATCCTCGCGCGCCTGGGGGCCGGTGGAAAGATGCTGGTCATCGACCGGGACCCCGCCGCCGTGGCGCAGGCCCGGCGCGAGTGGTCCGGGGACCAGCGCATCGAAATCGTGCACGCGCCCTTTTCCCGGCTGCGCGCCATCCTGGATGATCACGGCCTGTCCGGCAGGGTGACCGGCGTGCTGTTCGACCTTGGCGTTTCGTCACCCCAGCTGGATGACGGGAGCCGCGGTTTCGGTTTTGCACACGATGGTCCGCTGGACATGCGCATGGACACGGAAAGCGGGATCACCGCGGCAGACTGGCTGGAGCAGGTGGAACAGGGCGAACTCGCCAGGGTGCTCAAAACGCTGGGTGAGGAGAGGTTCGCCCGCCGCGTGGCCAGCCGGATCAAGGCCCACGGCAGGTTTTCGACGACGGGCGAGCTGGCGCGGGTGGTTGCCGGCGCGGTTCCGACCCGGGAACCCGGAAAGCATCCGGCGACCCGCACCTTCCAGGCCATTCGCATTGCCCTCAACCGCGAACTCGAGGAACTCGGGGAGGCCCTGCCCCAGGCGGTCGATGTCCTGGCGGGCGGCGGACGCCTGGTGGTGATCAGCTTTCACTCGCTGGAGGATCGCCTGGTGAAGCGGTTCATCCGGGAGCAGAGCAGGGGCGATCCCTATCCGCCGGATCTTCCGGTCAGGCATGACATGCTGCGCCCCAGGCTGCGCGCGGTGGGCAAGGCGGTGCCGGCGGGAAAGGCGGAAATTGCCGCCAACCGGCGCGCGCGCAGCGCGGTGATGCGGGTGGCGGAGAAAGTCGCGTGACCATGGCCCGGCTGCTGGTCCTGCTGTTGTGTCTTGTGCTGGTCAGTGCAACGGCGGTGGTGGCGGTAAGGCACCAGAACCGGTTGACGTTCGTGGCCCTCCAGAAACAGGAACAGCGACACGATGAACTGCAGGCCGAATGGGGCCGCCTGATGCTGGAAAGGGCCACCTGGACCCGCCAGCACAGCGTGGTGGACGACGCCCGCAAGCGTCTCGGCATGGTGGCGCCGTCCCCCGAGCGGATCGTGACGCTGCAACTTGCAACCGGCGAATGAAGGCGATGCGGACTGCCAGCGCACACGGACATCGGTTTGCCATGCCGGGGGGCGGTATGGCCAGGCGTTTCGCCCGTCCGCCGGTCTGGCGCGAATACTTCGTCCTGGGCCTGCTGTTTACGGGGCTGGTCGTGATTGCCCTCAAGGTGGTGCATATCCAGACCGTGGAACGGGGCCATCTCCATGCCCAGGGCGACGCCAGGTACCTGCGGGAAATCACCGTGCTGCCCCAGCGCGGCCAGATCCTGGACAGAAACGGGCAGGTGCTGGCAGTGAGCACCCCGGTGGAGTCACTGTGGGCGGAGCCCGGCGTGTTCTGCGCCGCCGGGGTTTCCTGGAAATCCATGCCGGATATCCTGGAACTGGACCCCGGGGACCTCAAGGCCGCATGCGAACGCCGCAAGGGTGCCGATTTCATGTATGTCAGGCGGAGAATTCCGCCGGCCGTGGCGAAGGAGGTCATGGCGCTTAACATTCCCGGGCTGGAGAGGCAGCGCGAGTACCGACGCTATTACCCCGATGGCCCCGTCGGTGCCCACCTGGTTGGTTTTACCGATGTGGACGACACCGGTCAGGAGGGTCTGGAGAGCAGGTTCGACCGTCATCTGGCGGGCGTTCCGGGCCGCAAGCGGGTACTCAAGGATGTGGCGGGACATTTCGTCGAAAGCGTGGAGAGCATCCAGCAGGTCCGCCACGGGGAAAATCTCCGGATCAGTATCGACCAGCGGGTGCAGTTCCTGGCCGCCGCCTACCTGGAGAAGGCCATCAAGAAACACAAGGCTTCCGGGGGCAGCGTCGTGGTGCTGTCCGTTCCCAGCGGCGAGATCCTCGCCATGGTGACGTCACCGCAGTTCAATCCCAATGACCGCGGCACCATCAGGCCGGGGGTGTTTCGGAACCGCACCGTGACCGACGTGGTGGAACCGGGCTCCACGTCCAAGCCGTTTACCGTGGCCATGGCCCTGGAAAGCGGGCAGGTCGGCGTGGACACGATGGTGAATACGGCGCCGGGAATGTACCGGATCGGGGGAAGAACCATCCGGGACGTGCACGACTACGGGGATCTTTCCGTTTTCGACGTTCTGGTGCGGTCGAGCAATATCGGGACCGCCAAGATCGCGCTTGCGTTTCCGTTTGACCGGCTGTTCGACACGCTGAGCGCCGTGGGATTCAACGAGCCGGCGTCCGATCTGCCGGGGGAAGTGAAGGGCGTGCTGGTCAGGCGCAACCGGCCCATCGAGCATGCCACCATATCCTACGGCTACGGCTTCTCGGTGACCCCGCTTCAGCTTGCCCGCGCCTACACCGCGTTCGCCACTGACGGCGAACTGCTGCCGGTAACGCTGGAGCCCAGGCCGGAAGGCTTCAGGGCCAGGGGAATACGGGTGTTCAGCAAGTCGACGGTGCAGCAGATCCGGGCCATGATGGAGAAAGTGGCGACTCCGGAGGGAACGGCCCGCCGGGCACGCATCCAGCGTTACCGGGTGGGCGGCAAGACCGGCACCACCCACAAGCTGGTTGACGGCAACTATGACAACAATGAATACATCAGCCTGTTCGCCGGGCTGGCGCCGCTTTCCGACCCCCGCTTCGTCACCGTGGTGACCGTGGACAACCCCAGGGGCGAGGACTATTACGGCGGCGTCGTCGCGGCCCCAGTGTTCGCGGAACTCATGCAGGACCTGATGCGCCTGTACAACATTCCGCCTGACAGCGTCAGGGATACCCAGATCACCACCATCGGCACCGGGGAGAAATCCGCATGACGGGGCCCGGAGAGACAGCGTGCGGCCGGACGGAGTCTCAAGGCCGCTTCCCCCTGGGATCGCTGCTCAAGGGCATGGTCGGGCCGGGCGATGTGCCCGCCTCCCTGGCCGGCACCGGCATCACCGGCATGGCCCTTGACAGCCGCCGCATCCGGCCGGGCAACCTGTTCGTGGCGATGCCGGGAACCGTCGGCGACGGGCGCGACCACATCACGGCCGCCCTGGATGCCGGCGCGACGGCGGTGGTTTTTGAAAGCGACCGGGCCACCGGCCTGTGCCGGACCCTGGCCGACCAGGGCCGCGCGGTGGGCGTTCTGAACCTGCGCGAACGCGTGGGGCTCATGGCGTCCCGGCTGTATGGGGATCCTTCCAGCCGCTTCAGCGTGATCGGCATCACGGGCACCAACGGCAAGACCACCTGTGCCTGGTTGCTGGCCCAGGCGCTGGAAAGCCTGGGGGAGCGCAGTGTCATGATGGGGACCATCGGCTCGGGGTTTCCGGACGCGATGGTGGCGTCCTGCCTGACCACCGAAGATGCCGTGGACATCCAGGGTAGCCTTCGCGGGTGGCTGGACAAGGGCGCCACCGCCGTGTGCATGGAGGTTTCCTCCCACGGCCTCGACCAGGGACGGGTGAACGGGGTGCGTTTCAATGCGGCAGTGTTCACCAACCTGTCCAGGGACCATCTGGACTATCACGGCGACATGGACGCCTATGCCGAGGCGAAGAAAAAGCTGTTCCGCCTGCCCGGCCTGGAGGCTGCCGTGGTCAATGCGGACGACGGGCTGGGTCGGAAGATCCTTGCCATGACAGACACGCCGGTGCTGATGAGATACGGCCTTGCCGATGCCGACGTCATGCCACTGGAGCCGCGTTTCGGTACGGCGGGGACGCATTTCCGGTGGGCATGGGGGCAGGACCGGTTTGATTGCCGCTCCCGGCTGATCGGCGAGATCAACCTGCCGAACCTGCTGGCCGTGATCGCCACGCTGCTGGCGCAGGGGTATGCCGCGGATCGCATCGAGGCCCTGCTGCCGGCGCTGCGGCCGCCGCCCGGCAGGATGGAACTGATTGCGGGGGGCGGGCGGAGCCCGGCCGTGGTGGTGGACTATGCCCACACCCCGGATTCACTGGAAAGGGCGCTCAGGTCGTTGCGACCGCTCACAACGGGCAGCCTCGGCGTGGTGTTCGGTTGCGGGGGCGACCGCGACCCGGGGAAACGGCCTCTCATGGGCCGCGCCGCCGCCCGATACGCTGACCGCATCATCATCACCAACGACAACCCGAGGGGAGAGGATCCCCTGGCGATTGCCGGCATGGCCCGGGACGGTGTCACCGGGGAAGATGCCGCCAGGCCCTGCCTGGTTGAACTGGACCGGGCCCGGGCCATCACGACGGCAATCAACAGCGCCCGCGCCGGCGATGTGATCCTGATTGCCGGCAAGGGGCACGAGACCACCCAGACCATTGGTTCCAGTGTCCGGCACTTCAGCGACCGGGAAGTGGCTGCCAAGGTGCTGGAGGCACATAGATGATGACGTTCAGCGCCGCAGCCGAATTGACCGGAGGCACCCTGCACGGCATGGATGGTGTCTTCAGCGGGGTACGCATCGATTCCCGTGCGGTGCAGCGGGGCGAGTTGTTCGTTGCCATCCGCGGGGATCGTCTGGACGGGCATGACTTCGTGGCGGACGCGGCGGACCGCGGCGCAGCGGGCGCACTCGTTGCCCGCCGGACGGATGTGGATATCAGCCAGGTTGCCGTGGCCGACACCACCGTCGCCCTTGGCCGGCTTGCCTGCAACTGGCGGCGCGCATTCGACATTCCGATGATCGGGATTACCGGCAGCAACGGCAAAACCACCGTGACCGCCATGGTCCGCGAAATCCTGTCGGTGTCCGGCCATCCCCTGGCTCCCCGGGAAAGTTTCAACAATCAGTGGGGAGTCCCCCTGACCCTGTTGGAACTCACCGGCGGGCATACCCACGCGGTCATCGAGATGGGGATGAACCACGCCGGGGAAATCGACCGCCTGACCCGGATTGCCGCCCCTACCGTGGCGCTGGTCAACAACGCGGTCGCCGCCCATCTGGAGGGCCTTGGCTCCGTGGAGCGTGTGGCCGAGGCGAAGGGAGAGATCTTCAACGGGCTCGGTCCCGATGGCGTGGCGGTGCTGAACCGGGACGATCCGAACTTCGGGTTGTGGCAGGCCCTGGCTGGCGAACGCGGGATACTGACATTCGGCCTTGAGAACGAAGCGGATTTTCGGGGACTTGACGTGGAATTCACCCCGGCCGGCAGCCGGTTGTCGGTCCGCAGTCCCACCGGGGATGCCGAAATCACGCTGGCCGTTCCGGGCCGGCACAACATCATGAATGCCCTGGCCGCCATGGCGGCGTGCCACGCCGTCGGCACGTATCCCGACGACCTGTCCGCCGGCCTTGCCGCGTTTACGGGGATTCCGGGGAGGCTGCGGCGGCTGAGCACGGCCGGCGGGGCCACCCTGGTCGATGACAGCTTCAATGCCAACCCGGGGTCCGTCGCCGCCGCCATCGATTTCCTTTCATCGCAGCCGGGCCGGCGCATTCTGGTGCTCGGCGCCATGGCGGAACTCGGCCATTCGGCCGAGGAGCATCATGCCGCGATGGGAAGTTACGCGAGGCGTGGAGGAATCGACCGGCTGCTGGTGTTGAACGATGGGGACAATCCCGACCTGGCAGGATACCGCAGGGGATACGGCGGTTGCACGGAGGTGTTCCCGGACGTCCCGTCCCTGGTGGCGACCCTGGCGTCGGAGGATTGCCCGGGAAACATCATCCTGGTCAAGGGTTCCAAGTCATCCCGCATGGGAAGGGTGGTGCAGGCGCTGGCCGCCGGGGGGGAACCGGGGGGCGCATCATGCTGATCTGGCTGTTCGAGTGGCTGTCCCAGTTTCACAGCGGATTCAATGTGTTCCGCTACCTGACGCTGCGGGGAATCTGCGGCGTGCTGACCTCGATCACCATTTTCTTCATATTCGGTCCCGCGATGATCCGGAAACTGAGCGAGTACCAGATCGGTCAGACCATTCGCATGGACGGCCCGCCGACCCACTTCGACAAGGTGGGCACACCCACGATGGGCGGCCTGCTCATCCTGTTCGCCGTGGTGGTGACCACGTTGCTGTGGGCCGATCTCGGCAACCGATTCGTGTGGGTGACCCTGCTCACGACGATCCTTTTCGGACTGATCGGCTGGATCGACGACTATCGCAAGCTCGTTGAAAAAAACCCCAGGGGCATGGGGGCGCGCAACAAGTTCCTCGGGCAGACCCTGGTCGGATTCGCCGCCGCCTGCTTTCTCTACTTCAGCGCCCAATCACCGGTGGAAACCGCCTTTCTTGTGCCGTTGTTCAAGAACGTGTCCATTCCGCTGGGCGTGGGATTCATCGTACTCGCATGGTTTGTCATCGTTGGCACCAGCAATGCGATCAACCTGACCGACGGTCTCGACGGTCTCGCGATCATGCCCACCGTAATGGTGGCCGGCGCGCTCGGCATCTTCGCCTACGTCACCGGCAATTCGATCTTTTCCGAGTACCTCGGCATCCCGTATATCCCCGGGGCCGGGGAGGTGCTGGTTTTCTGCGCCGCGCTGGTGGGATCCGGTCTCGGGTTTCTCTGGTTCAACACCTATCCCGCCCAGGTCTTCATGGGCGATATCGGTGCCCTTTCCCTTGGCGCCGCCATCGGCGTGGTAGCCGTCATCGTGCGCCAGGAGATCGTGCTCATGATCATGGGCGGCATCTTCGTCGTGGAGACGGTATCGGTAATCCTGCAGGTGGCGTCCTACAGACTGGTGGGCAGGAGAATCTTCCGGATGGCGCCGTTGCACCATCACTTCGAGCTCAAGGGCTGGCCCGAGCCCCGGGTGATCGTGCGTTTCTGGATCATCAGCCTGATGCTGGTGCTGGTGGGTCTGGCTACCCTGAAGGTGCGTTGATGATGGTCGCGGCGAACAGGGAGTTGGGTGGCAAGCCGGTGCTGGTGGTGGGGCTGGGCCTGACCGGGTGGTCGGTGGTGCGTTTTCTCAAGTCCCGCGGAGAGGACGTGGTGGTGGCGGACTCCCGCGAAGCCCCGCCTTACCGGGACGCGCTGGAAACCAATTTCCCGGATGTGCCGCTTCTGGACTGGAACAGGGGCATCAACGAGCAGGCCTACGGGGGCATCGTGGCAAGTCCCGGCATGTCGGTGCCGGGTGATGCGGTGATTGGCGATGTCGAGCTGTTCGCCCGTGAGGCAAAGGCGCCGGTCGTGGCCGTGACCGGGTCCAACGGCAAGTCCACGGTGACCATGCTGGTGCAGCGGATGCTGGACTGTGCCGGAACCGTGGCGCTGGCGGGGGGCAATATCGGCACCCCCGTTCTGGACCTACTGGCGCAACCGGTGCCGGACTTCTACGTTCTCGAGCTGTCCAGCTTCCAGCTGGAAACCACCCGCAGCCTGCGCCCCGCGGCTGCCGTGGTTCTGAACCTGAGCGAGGATCACATGGACCGCTACGGGGACATGGACGCCTACCTTGCGGCGAAGCTGCGCATCTATGACGGTGCCGCCTGCCGGGTGTTCAACCGGGACGACCCGCGGCTTGCGGGAATGGCGCGCCGGGATGCCGATATCACATTCGGCCTCGGCAGCCCCGGCGACGGCGATCTCGGAGTGGTCCGGCGGGCCGGCGAGCGCTGGCTGTGTCACGGCGAGATCATGCTGGCCCCGGTGTCGGCCCTGTCTTTGCAGGGGGAGCAGAACGTATCCAACATGCTCGCTGCGCTCGCCCTGGTGGCGGGTGTTCTCGGCAAGGCTGGCCGGGTCGTCGAGGGGTACCGGATCGATGCCGGCCTTGCCTTCGAGGGACTGCCCCACCGCTGCGAGCTGGTTCCCACCGGGGATGGAGTCAGGTGGATCAACGATTCCAAGGGCACCAATGTAGGCGCCGCCATGGCGGCCATTGGCGGTGCGGGCAGGCCATTGGTGCTGATTGCCGGCGGACAGGGTAAGGGCGCCGATTTCTCGCCGCTCAAATCGGTGATTGATCCCGGTGTTCGGGCGGTCATCCTGATCGGTGAGGATGCCGACCGGATGGAGGGATCCCTTGGATTGGGAGACCGGATCTGGCGCGAGTCCTCGCTGGCGGCCGCGGTTTCCCGGGCAAGGCTGCTCAGCCGGCCCGGAGACACGGTGCTGTTTTCCCCAGCCTGCGCCAGCTTCGACATGTTCGACGACTATGCCCACCGCGGAGAGTGTTTTCGGCAACTGGTGACGGACGGGCCGGCGGGTTAGCAGCATGGAAATCCATACCGATCAGCAATACCACGCACTACCGACGGAACCGACGGAACCCGCGGAACCGGTGGCGGAGGTCGGGGGCGTGGATCACCTGCTGGTATTTTCAATGGTGAGCCTGCTGTGCCTGGGCGCGGTGATGGTGTTTTCCGCCACCGTGGCCGCAGACAGTGAGACCCTGGCCTTCAATACCAGGGCCTTGATCCGGCATCTCGCCCATATCGGGTTCGGGCTTGTGCTGCTGCTCGTTGCGATGCGCCTGCCCCTGGACTGGGTTCAGGCTCATGCCAGGTCGATCCTGCTCGTCATGCTTCTGATGCTCGCCCTGCTGTTCCTGCCGGGGGTCGGCAGGGAGGTGAACGGCAGCCTCAGGTGGTATGACCTCGGTGGGCTGAGCGTACAGCCCTCGGAGTACATGAAGGTTGCGGCCCTGATCTATTTCGCCGACTACCTCGCCCGCAAGAAAGACGACCTGCACCTGTTCAAGGTGGGAATCGTCTATGTCGGCGTGGTGGTGGGTTTGATCGGGCTGCTGCTGCTGATGCAGCCTGATTTCGGCACGACCGCGGTTCTTGCCGCCACGGTGGCCGGCATGATGTTTCTTGCCGGCGTCCGTTTCTCCCACTTTCTGGTGAGCGTCAGCGTGACGGCGGCGCTCATGACCCTGCTGATGTGGATGGAGCCTTACCGGGTGGAGCGGTTGCTGAGCTACCGCGACCCCTGGGCCGATCCGTTCGGATCCGGTTTCCAGCTGACCCAGGCGCTGATCGCCATCGGCCGTGGCGAGTGGTTCGGCACCGGTCTCGGCAGCAGCATCCAGAAGCTCTTCTATCTGCCCCATGCCGGGAATGATTTCCTGATCGCGGTGATCGGCGAGGAACTCGGCTCCGTGGCCATCTTCACGGTCATCGGGTTGTTCGCCCTGATTCTGTGGCGCGCCTTCGTCATTGCCAGGAGAGCCATTGACCTGGGGCACCGTTTCGCGGCCTTTCTGGCCCAGGGGGTCGGGCTCCTGCTGTGTATACAGGCGTCGGTGCATATCGCTGTAAACACCGGCCTTGTGCCCACCAAGGGGCTCACCCTGCCGTTGATGAGCTACGGTGGCAACAGCATACTGGCGACGATGCTGGCGCTTGGGCTGTTGCTGGGCGTGGACCGGCAGTGCCGGCCCGAGCCCCGGAGGTGTCCATGAGCCGGATGATGGTGATGGCGGGGGGGACCGGCGGGCATGTAATGCCGGCCCTTGCAGTGGCCCGGTGCCTGAGAGAGCGCGGCGTCGAGGTTCGCTGGATGGGCAGCACCAGGGGGTTCGAGTCACGACTGGTCGCCGCGGAGGGATTCGATCTGGACGCCATCCACATACTCGGGCTGCGCCACAGTGGCCTCGGGCGCAAACTGATCATGCCATTCCTGCTCCTGGTCGCCTGCTCCCAGGCGCTGTTGATCCTTCTGCGGCGAAAGCCGGATGTATTGCTGGGCATGGGCGGATTCGTCTCGGGTCCGGGCGGACTGGTTGCCGGGCTGTTGAGCAAGCCGCTGGTCCTGCACGAACAAAACGCGGTGGCCGGCCTGACCAACCGCTGGCTGGCCAGGGTGGCGAGCCGGGTGCTTACCGGCTTTCCGGCCACCGAGGGGCTTGCCGCCGGGACCTGGGTGGGGAACCCGGTACGCTCGGACATCGCCGCCATTGACAGTCCGTTGCAGCGTCTTGCCGGCCGGGCCGGGTCTTTCAGGATTCTGGTGGTGGGGGGCAGCCAGGGAGCCCGGGCATTCAACAGCCACCTGCCGGATTTGCTGGCGCGGCGCCCCCGGATTCCGATGTCTGTCCGGCACCAGGCAGGACACGGGGATTCCGCGAATGTGCGGGCGGCCTACGAGGATGCGGGCATCCCTGCGGAAGTGTCGGAGTTCATCGAGGACATGGCGGCCGCCTATACCTGGTCGGATGTGGTGATCTGCCGAGCCGGCGCCATGACGGTCGCTGAAATCTGCGCTGCCGGAGGGGTGGCGTTCTTCGTTCCCTATCCCCATGCGGTGAACGATCACCAGACCTGTAACGCGGAATATCTCACGGGAGCCGGTGCGGCATTCACGATACCTCAGGAAGAGTTCCTGGCGGGCGACTGGCTTGAGGACCTGGACGCACTGGCCTCGGACCGGCGTCGGCTGGTGGCGATGGCCGAGAAGGCCCGTTCACTGGCCAAGGCGGATGCCGCGGAACGGGTCGCGGATATCTGCGGGGAGATGGTGCATGCGTGAATTCGTTCGCAGGATCCACTTCGTGGGCATCGGTGGCATCGGGATGAGCGGGATTGCGGAAGTCCTCATCGGCGAGGGTTTTACCGTTTCCGGCTCCGACCTGGTCCGCAACGCCATCGTGGACCGGCTCTCCGAGGCCGGGGCGAGAATCCATATCGGTCACGATGCGGCGAATATCGAAGGCGCCGATGCCGTGGTCACATCCGCCGCGGTGATGGATGACAACGTGGAGGTGCAGGCTGCCCATGCGCAGAAGATACCCGTGGTCCGGCGGGCGCAGATGCTGGGTGAACTGATGCGCTTCCGCCGTGGCATCGCGATCGCCGGCACCCATGGAAAAACCACCACCACCAGCCTGGTGTCCGCAGTCCTTGCCACCGCCGGGCTTGATCCCACGTTCGTGGTCGGCGGCGTGGTCAACAGTACGCGGACCAATGCCCGCCTTGGGCGCGGCGAGTACCTGGTGGCCGAAGCCGACGAAAGCGATGCCTCGTTCCTGCATCTGCAGCCGCAGATGGCAGTGGTCACCAATATTGACGCCGATCACATGGAAACCTATGGCGGCGATTTTGACCGGTTGCGCCGGACCTACCTCAGGTTTCTCCACAACCTGCCATTCTACGGTCTTGCCGTTTTGTGCTTCGATGACCCGGAAGTCAGGAGCCTGAACGGCGAACTCGCACGTCGTTTTCTGAGTTATGGACTTGGCGGGGATGTGGATTTTCGCGCGACCAACCTGCGCTTCGCGGGATGCGAAAGTCATTTCGAGGTGGTGACGCCCCATGGCGGGCTGGGTGAGTTCCGCCTCAGCATGCCGGGGGAGCACAATGTACTCAACGCCCTGGCTGCCATTGCCATCGCCAGCAAGCTGGGGATTGGCATGGGGCATGTCCGCAGGGCGTTGGCGGACTTCGAGGGCATCGGCCGGCGGTTTCAGCTGCTCGGCACCCTGTCCCTGCCGGGCGGGGAAGTGGTGATGGTGGACGATTACGCGCATCACCCCCGGGAACTACAGGCCACGTTGGTCGCGGCCCGCGGCTGCTGGCCGGACCGGAGAATCGTGGCGGTGTTCCAGCCCCATCGCTACACCAGGACGCGGGACCTGTTCGACGATTTCGTCCAGATGCTCGCCGGGCTCGACAGCCTGATCGTGACCGAGGTCTATCCCGCCGGCGAACAACCCATCCCCGGGGCCGACGGGCGCGCCCTTTGCAACGCAATACGCAAACGGGGCAAGAACCCGGTCTTTGTGAAGAAGCTCAAGGAACTGAAGGCACTGCTGCCGGGATACCTGCACCCGGGAGACGTGCTCCTGACACTCGGCGCCGGCGATATCGGGCGTTTTGCCTCGTGCCTGTGCGCCGAGGGGCTGGTGGAGGCAAAGGCATCATGATGGCAGCCAGGACACAGTCACCGGCACCGTTCGATGCCAGGGGCCTGCGCGGCGTTCTGCGCATCCATGAACCGATGTCACAGCATACCAGCTGGCGCGTGGGCGGGGTGGCGGATTATTTCTATCTGCCCGCCGACAAGGAGGATGCGGTTGACCTGGTCCGGCGGATCCCCCGGGACATGCCGGTGACATGGCTGGGGCTCGGCAGCAACCTGCTGGTACGGGACGGCGGAATCGAGGGGATGGTGATCAAGACGGTCAAGTCGTTGGCCGGGGTGGACATTCTGGACCGTAACCGGCTGTACGCGGAAGCCGGTGCGACCTGTGCCAAGGTGGCAAGACGAAGTGTCGCGGCAGGACTGGCCGGCGCGGAATTTCTCGCCGGTGTGCCGGGTTCGTTCGGCGGCGCGCTGGCCATGAATGCCGGAGCCTTTGGCGGGGAAACCTGGCCGCTGGTACTGGAGGTGGAATGCGTCGACCGTCAGGGCAAACTGATCCGGTACTCGCGGGGCGAGGTGGCCTACGGCTATCGCCGGGTGGAGCTTCCCGACGGTGTGGCGCTGCTGTCCGGCGTACTGGAGCTCAGGCCCGGCGAGGGTGACGGGGGTCGGCAGGAGATCCGGAAATTGCTGGACCGGCGCAGTGCCAGCCAGCCGATACAAAGTGCCAATGCGGGCTCGGTGTTCAAGAATCCGCGGGGAGATCACGCCGCCAGAATCATCGAGCAGGCGGGTCTCAAGGGCCATTCCGTGGGCGGTGCCCGGCTGTCCGCCAAGCATGCCAACTTCATCATCAACGAAGGCGGGGCCAGTGCCCGGGATATCGAGACGCTGATCGAGGAAGTCCGGGAACGGGTGCTGTCGGCATCGGGCATCGAACTGGAACCGGAAGTGCGAATCATCGGGAGGAGGCCATGAACGATCATACGCTGGAGAATCTGGCCGGCTACTACGACACTGAAGACGAGGATCCCCGTCCCCGCTCTTCCCTGTGGGTGATCGTGCTGGTCTTTGTCCTGCTGGTGGCGATCGTCAGCCTCTTTCTCCTGGATTGGCTCTACAACCCGGAGAAGTTCCGGATCGAGGAAGTGGAGATTCACGGCCAGCTCGATCATGTGGACACGGAGTTGATTCGCTCCGCGGTGGCATCCGAACTGGACGGGAACTACTTTTCCGCGAGGCTGGAGGACATCGAGGGGGCCATTCGTACGCTGCCCTGGGTCTTCGATGCGAGTGTGCGGCGGCGCTGGCCTTCCACGTTGGTGGTGGGCGTGGATGAAGTAAGGCCCGTCGCGGCGTGGGGGTCGGACCGATGGCTCAATGCCAGCGGGGACCTGGTCGAGCGCGAGCCTTGGGACGGCAGTCTGCCGGTGCTGGATGGCCCCGAGAACATGAAAGAGGTCGTCTGGCGTGCCTTCCGGGAATGGCAGGGGCTGTTTGCCGACCAGGGCCTGTCCCTGGACCGGCTCGAATTTGACGAACGCGAACTCTGGTACATGACGCTGTCGTTCGCCGAGCGGCTGGACCGGCGCCGCGCCCCGGAGGCGGATGCGGCCGACCGGTCCCCGCCGGTGACCGCGGCAGTCGTCATGATCGTGGACAACCTCGATGCGGGTGCCCGCATCCAGCGGCTGATCAGCGCGCTCAACAGCCAACTGATCAGTGAATTTCCCAACATGCGGTCTGTTGACCTGCGTTATCCGAACGGTTTCGCCATCCATTGGGCGCACGACGCGCCCGATGTACGGGGAATCGCCGAATCGAACTGACTCATGGCCCGAAAATCCAACGACAATCTCATCGTCGGTATCGACATCGGCACGTCCAAGGTCCTGGCGATCGTCGGTGAAATCGGCGACGACGGGGCGGTCGAGATCATCGGCGTGGGGCATCACCCGGCCAAGGGGCTGCGCAAGGGTGTCGTGGCCAACATCGAGTCCACGGTGCAGTCGATCCAGCGTGCCGTGGAGGAGGCCGAGCTGATGGCCGGCTGCCAGATCTACTCGATTTTCGCCGGTATCGCCGGGGCGCACATCAACAGTTTCAATTCCCACGGTGTGGTTGCGGTGCGTGACGGCGAGGTGGCGCACGGGGACATCGAGCGTGTGATCGACGCCGCCAGGGCCATGGCCATCCCCAATGACCAGCGCATTCTCCACGTGATGCCGCAGGACTTCATCATCGACGGCCAGGATGGTATCCGTGAGCCCGTGGGCATGAGCGGTGTGCGCATGGAAGCCAAGGTCCACATGATCACCGGCGCGGTCAGCGCGATACAGAATATCATCAAGTGCGTCCGCCGCTGCGGTCTCGAGGTGGACGACATCGTCCTGGAGCAGATTGCCTCCAGCGAGTCGGTACTGACCGAGGACGAGAGGGAACTCGGGGTCTGCATGATCGAGATTGGCGGCGGCACCACCGGAATCGCGGTTTTTACGGAAGGCGCGATCCGGCATACCGCGGTCATTCCCATTGCCGGTGACCAGGTGACCAATGACATCGCCGTGGCGTTTCACACCCCGACTCCCGCGGCGGAGGAACTGAAGAAGAAGTACGGCTGTGCGCTGGCACAGATGGTGGATGAGAACCAGACGGTCGAGACGCCAAGTATCGGCGGCAGGCCCCCGCGTACGCTGTCGAGGCAGAATCTCGCGGAAATCATCGAACCCCGGCTGGAAGAACTGCTGCTCCTGGTGCAGTCCGAGCTTCGCAGCAGCGGCTTCGAGGAGCTCATAGGATCCGGCATCGTCTTGACCGGCGGCAGTTCCCGCATGGAGGGCATGACGGAACTGGCCGAGGAAATCTTCCACCTTCCGGTACGACTCGGCGTACCGAGATATGACGGCGCACTCAGCGAGGTAGTCAGGAATCCGATCTATGCCACGGGCATAGGGTTGATTCAGTTCGGCCATGCCAACCGTATCCGGGTCAGTCAGATCAGTCAGGAGCCGGCCGGGATCGGCATCCTGGTGGGGCGGATGAAAGGTTGGCTCAGGGGAAGTTTCTAGGGTGATGAATTACCGGTTCATTGCCCGTGCCGTGCATGCCGTCTGCGGCGTGAGCGGCGAATTCGAGGCGGCGGACTGCGCTTGCAGGCCTGTTGCCGGTTGTTACTTACATATTGGGAGGCTTTAGACATGTTTGAATTGGTTGAGGCGGTAAGCCAGCAGGCGGTGATCAAGGTCATCGGCGTTGGCGGTGGCGGCGGTAACGCCGTCGAACACATGCTGAGAGCGGATCTGGATGGCGTCGATTTCATCAACGCCAATACCGACGCGCAGATGCTGTCGCGCTCCAATGCACCGACCATCCTGCAATTGGGTGAAAACCTGACCAAGGGACTCGGAGCGGGCGCAAATCCCGAAATCGGCCGCCAGGCGGCCATGGAGGACCGGGACCGGATTTCCGATGCCATCAACGGTGCCGACATGATTTTCATCACCGCGGGCATGGGTGGCGGAACCGGAACCGGGGCCACGCCGGTCATAGCCGAACTGGCCCGGGAGAAGGGGGCCCTCACGGTCGCAGTGGTGACGAAGCCCTTCCCGTTCGAGGGGCAAAAGCGCATGGACCTGGCCATGCTTGGTATCGAGGACCTGCAGGAGCACGTGGATTCCCTGATCACGGTACCCAACGAAAAGGTGCTGGCGGTCATGGGGCACGAAGCCTCCCTTGTGGACGCGTTCGCCAAGGCCAACGAGGTCCTGTTCAACGCCGTGCAGGGAATCTCGGAACTCATCACCCGGCCCGGTCTGATCAATGTCGACTTTGCCGACGTGCGCACGGTGATGGCAGAGATGGGCAGGGCGATGATGGGGTCCGCCACGGCCAACGGAGAGAACCGCGCAGTTGAGGCCGCCCGGCAGGCGATCTCGAGCCCCCTTCTCGAGGACATCAATCTCTACGGCGCCAAGGGCCTCCTGGTGAATATCACCGCGGGCCCGGACATGGCCATCGGGGAATTCGAGGCGGTGGGCAACTCCATCCACGAGTACGCCGCACCGGACGCCAACCTGGTGATCGGCACCGCCTTCGACCCCGAGATGCAGGGTGACCTGCGCGTGACCATGGTGGCTACCGGCCTGTGTGATTCAAGTTCTCCCAAGCCCGTGGTGGAAAAGCCCGTCAAGGCCGCACCGCCGCCGCCCAAGGAGGAGAAGGCGGAAGAAAAGCTGCCCAAGGGCGCCATGATGCCGCCCCGCAAGTTCGCCAGGGCGGGCGGCGCGTCGATGGCGGAGGCCGCCCAGCTTGACCTGGACCACCTGGAAATTCCCGCATTCCTCAGGCGACAGGCCGACTAGGAGTGGCCATTGCACGCACCCTGGTTTCTCATGTGAAGATGTCCGGAAGGTCCGAGAGCTGCCGGATCCGGATCCTGAAGTGGACCCTTGGCTGGTACCCGTTCGACCGGGCAGTCCGGGTCTGTACCGGGTCCGGGGTGACGGCACGCTCGTGCCGGAACCGGGACCTGTGGAAGTACCGCGCCGTCCTCCCAAGGCGCGGTCTTCCACCCGGAGACGGGAGGGCCTGGTCGTGTGTGGGGCGTCAAAAGCCGATTGCACCGCAATGGGGCGCCGGTCCTGCCCGGAGGGCAGGATTGCACTGGCATCACATGCTGTTCAAGCGGGTAGGCATTGTAATGTTACGGTAATGCTACGGTAATACAACGGTAATGCTTATTAGTTCTCAATTGGCTTATTTTGGTGTAGTATCGCCGAATAACCCCTCGTTTTATAAAATTATTTTATAACCTGAACCGGTTACAGAATTCCGGATGATTATACAGCGCACACTCAAGAATATTATTCGCGCGACCGGAGTCGGGCTGCACACGGGCAAGAAGGTATACCTGACGCTCAAGCCCGCCGTCGAGGACACCGGCATCGTATTTGTCCGGACCGACCTCGACCCGGCGGTGGAAGTGCCGGCGCGACCGGAAAATGTCAGTGATACCCGGCTTTCCACCACGCTGGAGCGCGACGGGGTCAAGATCTCCACCGTGGAGCACCTGATGTCGGCATTTGCCGGGTTGGGTATCGACAACGCCTATGTCGAGCTGAGCGCGCCCGAGGTGCCGATCATGGATGGCAGCGCCGGACCGTTCGTGTTCCTGCTGCAGTCGGCCGGCATCCACGAGCAGAAAAAGCTCAAGAAGTTCATCCGGATCAAGAAACCCTGCGTGGTGAAGGAGGATGACAAGTGGGCGAAGTTCGAGCCGTTCAACGGCTTCAAGGTCACCTTCGCCATAGATTTCGATCACCCCATCCTGAAAAGCTCCACCCAGACCGCGTCGGTGGATTTTTCCACGACGTCTTTCGTCAAGGAGGTCAGCCGCGCCCGAACCTTCGGATTCATGGATGACCTGGAGGCCCTCCGGAACGCGGGACTCGCCCAGGGCGGCAGTTTCGACAACGCCATCGTGATGGACTCCTACCACATCCTCAACGACGACGGCTTGCGTTACGAGGATGAGTTCGTCAAGCACAAGGTACTGGATGCCATCGGGGACCTGTATCTTCTGGGCCATCCCCTGATCGGGGAATTCAGCGCGCACAAGTCAGGGCATGCACTGAACAACTGCCTGCTGCGCAAGCTCATCAAAGACCAGTCCGCCTGGGAATTGGTTTCCTACGCGGACGAATCCGAAGTTCCGATCTCCTTCGTACGCCCCGTTCCCGCCTGACGCCGGTCACGCCGGATTCCGCGATGCGCCCGGTTCCGGGCTCCGCATGTCAATTCGGGTCATTCATCGCCGTCTTTCGCCGCCACGCGCCTGGCCAGTCTTTCCACGGACGCACGCAGACCGGGATGTCGGAGGCGGTGCGCGGTCTGGGCGATGTTCTTCTGGCTGGTGGAGGAAACGCGTGCCTGCCGTCCGGCGGGACGGGGTGCAGGGTGCATCGACGGGGTGGTTCGGACAACCATTTTCCTGGCGCCCAGATCGGACAGGGCGGACAGAATCCGCTGTTGCTGATGCAGCAATTCCGTGGCCCAGACCGGGGAACGGGTGTAGACCACAAGCCGGCCGGACCGAAACAGGAGAGGGACGCTCAGGCCCGCGGCATTGCCCGCACAACGGGCCCACCTGAGCCGTATCTCCTCCTGTACGGATTCGTCCTCGGGCGCATCCCTTCCGGCTCCGGAGTTCCTTCGAACGAGTTCCCCCATGACCGAGGTGTGGTTCAATTTTTTCATTTGTTAACAGCAGGAAAAAACCCAATGACTATCCCGGATCCGGGAAGGGCGATCTTCATCCAGACGAAGGTCATCAGTTCGTGGCCGGCACCGGGTCGAGATTCCTGCTTCGTTCCACACCCGGGGCAGTTTGTGTCGCCATGAGCGGCCGGTTCGGGGCTGGCATAGCGACTTGCAGGATCATAATGAATGCAACGAATCGCTCCAAAGTCATGACCGACCACTTTAGACTGCGACATACCGGCCACATATTACTATACGGAGCGATATGGAAACGATGTTCCCCCGACATTGCCACACATTTGCCGGCGGTCCATCGGTTGCATGAGCAATAACCGGCCCATAACCGGCCCATGACCAGGCCGGAAAGCCGCTCCCACGGTATGCTAGACTATCGTTCCCTCACCAACGCAGCCTTCCTGTCTGTATGGGGTTAATCGAACGGTACGTGTTCGGTCGTGGGGCGAGTTGGTAGTTGGCATGGCATAGAGGTCAAATTCTGTCTATGCTTCGCAGGATTCACGGCTATATTCATCTGTTCCAACGCCTGGTTGCCGGACAATTATCCAAACGGAAACCCTTGATTGCACGATTGTTCCACATGGACATCGGCCAAATCTGATCGCAGGCCGATCAAGGATTCTTGGTTGAATTGATTAAGTTTTGTTTGTAAGAAGAAAACATAAATCCTTTCCGTAATATCTGGAAATTATGCTGCAAACCGTACTCAAGAAAGTGTTCGGCGACCGAAATCAGCGGATGCTGAACAAGATGCAGAATATTGTGAAGCGCATCAATGGTCTCGAGGACACAATGCGTGAACTCGACGATGCAGCGCTTTGCGCCAGGACCGGGGAGTTTCGTGACCGGATCAAGGCGGGGGAAAGTATCGACGACATCCTGCCGGAGGCATTCGCCGTGGTGCGGGAGGCGTCCGTCCGGACCTTGGACCTGCGCCATTACGACGTTCAACTGATCGGCGGGATGGTGCTCAACGACGGCAAGATCGCGGAAATGAAAACCGGGGAGGGCAAGACACTGGTCGCCACCCTGCCGGCTTACGTCAATGCCGTGGCGGGCATCCCGGTCCACATCGTGACGGTGAACGATTACCTGGCCAGGAGGGATGCCGAGTGGATGGGGAACATTTACAGCTTCCTCGGGCTGAGTGTGGGTGTCGTCGTGCCCGGACAGTCTCCGGATGAGAAACGGAGCGCATACCAGAGCGATATCGTCTACGGAACCAATAACGAGTTCGGCTTCGACTACCTGCGGGACAACATGGCCTTCTCCTCGGAGGACCGGTTCCAGCAGGGCCTCGGATTTGCCATCGTGGACGAGGTCGACTCCATCCTGATCGACGAGGCGCGCACACCGCTCATCATTTCGGGGCCGGCGGAAGAAAGCAACGAGCTCTACCAGAAAATCAACGTGGTGGTGCCTGAACTGGTTCGCCAGGAGGAGGAAGACGGGCCGGGGCACTTCAGTGTGGACGAGAAGACCAGGCAGATATCGCTGACCGAGGACGGCCACGACCGTGCGGAACAACTGCTGGTGGCCGAAGGCCTGCTCGAGGAGGGCGACAGTCTGTATGAGCTTGGCAATATCAGCCTGATGCATCACCTCTATGCTGCCCTGCGCGCCCATAACCTGTTCAAGCGCGATGTGGACTACATCGTCCGGGACGGCCAGGTGGTGATCATTGACGAATTCACCGGTCGGATGATGGCGGGACGGCGCTGGTCCGACGGCCTTCACCAGGCGGTGGAAGCCAAGGAGGGGGTGACCATCCAGCAGGAGAATCAGACCCTGGCGTCAATCACGTTCCAGAACTATTTCCGCCTGTACGACAACCTGTCGGGAATGACAGGCACCGCTGACACCGAGGCTCCGGAGTTTCTGCAGATCTACGGGCTGGAAGTGGTGATACTCCCCACCAATCAGCCCATGATCCGGGATGACCAGCCCGACCTGGTCTACCGGACCGCCGAGGAAAAATTCGACGCGATCGTGCACGGGATCCAGGATTGCCAGAAGCGGAACCAGCCCGTGCTGGTGGGCACCGCATCCATTGACACCTCGGAAAATCTGTCGGGCATCCTCAGCAGGCTGGATATCGACCACCAGGTGTTGAACGCGAAACACCACGAGCGCGAAGCGGAGATCATCGCCGAGGCGGGCCGTCCCGGACGGGTGACCATCGCCACCAACATGGCGGGACGGGGCACCGACATCGTCCTTGGCGGCAATCTCGAGATTGAGCTGTCCAGGCTCGATGAGGAAGATCATGAACCGGCGCGGCAGGCCTGGGAGGATCGGCACAGCCAGGTGCTCAAGGCTGGTGGCCTGCATGTTCTCGGCACCGAACGCAACGAGTCGCGGCGGGTCGACAACCAGCTCCGGGGGCGCTGCGGCCGGCAGGGTGATCCGGGCTCCAGCCGATTCTACCTTTCGCTGGAAGACAACCTGATGCGGATTTTCGGGTCCGCCAGAATCTCGAACCTGATGCAGAAGCTGGGCATGGAGGATGGCGAGGCCATCGAGCATACCTGGGTCACCAAGGCCATCGAGAATGCCCAGAAGAAGGTCGAGGGGCACAACTTCGATATCCGCAAGCAGTTGCTCGAATATGATGACGTGGCCAACGAGCAGCGCAAGGTGGTCTACGACCAGCGCAACATGCTGATGGCGACGGATGACGTTTCCGAATACATCCAGCACAACCGCGAAGAGTCCATTCAGGCAGTCATCAGCCGCAGCGTGCCTCCGCAGACGCTGGAGGAGCAGTGGGACATCGGGACGCTTGAGCAGGACCTGGAGCGTGAATTCGGTATCGCCCTGCCGGTGGCGCAATGGCTGGAGGAGGATGATTCCCTCCACGAGGACCCGCTCCGGGGCAAGATCACCGGCGCCATCGAGTCCATGATCGCGGACAAGGAGAGCCGGGTGGGTCCGGAGGCCATGCGCCATTTCGAGAAGGCGGTCATGCTGAAAATCCTGGACGAGCAATGGAAGGAGCATCTCGCCAGCATGGACCACCTTCGCCAGGGCATCGGCCTGCGGGGCTATGCACAGAAGAATCCGAAGCAGGAATACAAGCGCGAAGCTTTTGAAATGTTCGCCCGGTTGCTGGACGACGTCAAGTACACCGTGTCCACTACGCTGGCCAGGCTGCACATTCCCACTGCCGAGGAGATCGCGGAGATGGAGGCCCGCCAGAGGGAACTCCAGCGTCAGCAACAGCAGCAGGCGATGAAATTCATCCACGCGGACGCTGCCGCGGTGCCGGAGGAAAGCGCCCCCCCGCAACAGCAGGCCGCATCCGGGCAGCCCGGCGCCGCGGTGCGCAGGGCGCAACCTGCGCCCAGGCAGCCGGTCACCCGCCAGGGAAGGAAAATCGGCCGGAACGAGCCCTGTCCCTGCGGCTCCGGCAAGAAATACAAGCAGTGCTGTGGCCGAATCGGCTGACGCGCTGCCCGGGCGGGGCCGGCCCGGGGGGCTATTCCCATGGCCGCGCTGAAGACTTCTCCGCTGGCACCCCCGGGCTTTCCCGAACTGCCGGAAGTTGCCGGAGTCCGCCTTGCTGCCGTGGAAGCAGAGATTCACTATCGGGGCAGGAACGATGTCATGCTGGCGGCATTCGACGCCGGGACCCGGGTGGCGGGCGTGCTGACCAGGTCCCTCACCGCCAGTGCGCCGGTACACTGGTGCCGGGAGCGGTTGCCCCAGGGATGCGCCAGTGCACTGATCGTGTGCGCCGGCAATGCCAACGCATTCACCGGCCAGACGGGGTATCGGCATGTACGGGAAACCTGCGAGGCGGTTGGCGCGCAGCTGGGCTGCAGCCCTGACGAGGTTTTTGTCGCTTCCACCGGCGTCATCGGCGATACGCTGCCCATCGGACGCGTTCTCGACGCAGTGCCCGTGGCGGCGGCGGGACTCGGGGGGAACTGGGAGAGTGCCGCGCGGGCCATCATGACCACGGACACGTTTCCGAAGGGAGCAACCCGAACCGCGGCCATCGGCGACACCACGGTAAGAATCAACGGCTTTGCGAAGGGTTCCGGAATGATCGAGCCCGACATGGCCACGATGCTGGCGTTTGTATTCACCGACGCCGCCATCCCCGGGCAGGTGTTGCAGGAACTGCTTGCGGAAGGCAACGAGGATTCGTTCAATGCCATCACCGTGGACAGCGATACCTCCACCTCGGACACCTGCCTCCTGTTTGCCACCGGGGCCGCCGGAAACGCCGAGCCTGTTTCGGCATCGGACACCCGGCTGGCCGGCTTTCGCGAAGCCCTGGGTGCGCTCATGCAGGACTTGGCGGTTCAGGTGGTGCGTGACGGCGAAGGCGCCGAAAAACTCATCGAGGTGGTTGTGCGGGGCGCCGCAACCGATGCCGAGGCCCGGGTTGCGGCGAAGGCCATCGCAAACTCCCCGCTGGTCAAGACCGCCGTGGCCGGCGAGGACGCGAACTGGGGCCGGGTGGTGATGGCCGTGGGCAAGTCGGGCGCCCGGTTGGATCAGCGTAACCTCGGCGTGTCCTTCGGTGGCATCACCATCGCCAGTGGAGGAGGGAAGGTGGAGGATTACGACGAGTCCCTGGTCACCGGGCACCTGAAGGGCCGGGAGATCCTGGTCGAAGTGGAGCTTGGGGCGGGCACCGGTACAGCCAGGGTCTGGACCTGCGACCTGACCCATGGCTACATCGAGATCAACGCCGACTACCGTTCCTGATCCCGCAATGGATACGCCCGTGCCGGAGGACCGGTTGCATGTGGTGGTCGGCATCATCGCGGATTCCCGGGGCAGGCTCCTGATCCAGCAAAGACGCCCCGGAACACCGAAAGCCGGGCAGTGGGAGTTTCCGGGGGGTAAGGTGGAACCCGGTGAATCGCCCGGCTTTGCGCTTGCGCGTGAACTCGAGGAGGAACTCGGCATAGAGAATGCCGTATCGACGCCCCTGGCGAAGATCAGGCACGACTATGACCATGCCCGCGTGTGGCTCGATACCCGGCTGGTGACTTCCTTCCACGGCCAGGCACGGGGCCGGGAGGGACAGTCCGTCGCCTGGGTGCCTGTGGAGGAAATACCGCGGTTCGATGTCCTGGAAGCGGTGCACCCCATCCTTGCGGCTTACAAGCGGACCAGCCGCTGGCAGGAGGAAGGTGGATTGGAAGGCTCGAGGACCGGCTGAACGATATGATGGGGACAGAGGGGTGTTAGAACCGCAGTTTCAGCCTTCCGGGGTCCGAACCTGCGTCGGCTTGATCAGGGATTCGGCCGGAATGCCCAGTTCCTGATTCAATCCCCGGATCATCTTCAGGGTCAACGGACGTCTGCGGTTCAGAATCTCGTAGACACGGTTGGTTTGACCGATCATGGGGACAAGGTCCTTCACACCCAGGCCCTTTTGTTCCATTTCGAACTTGATTGCCTCCACCGGATCTGGCAAATCCAGTGGGTAGTGCTTGGCTTCATAGGCTTCGATCAAGGTCACCAGCACATCGAGCCTTTCCCCCTCAGGTGTATCCGCCCCGGCCGTCATCAGACTTTCAATTTCCACAAGCGCCTCCCGGTAGTCGGCTTCGGTTCTGATCGGCTTGATATCCATCGCATTTTCCTCAGTCACTAGATTGTCTGTACATCGATCCGGTCATACTGGGCGTGAGTTCCGATGAATCGGATATATACCACCCTATATGCGTAGTTGATCCAGACCACCAACCGGTATTTATTCCCGGCAATGTTGAACACCACCCGTCCATCTTTCAGGATGCTGGCGTTCCTAATATCCTGCTTGACTTCCGCCGGCGAGGTCCAATCAGCCTTCAGCGTATGCCGATACCAAGCTAGGAGCGGCTGAACGGCATCAGTGTACGCCGGACTGCTCTCGTAGAATTTTTTCAATGTGGACAGGGCAATGATTCTCATCGAAAGCAAGTATAGTCCCATATTGGGACTAAATGCAAATACATCCCGGATTGTTTGCAGTCCGGAAGTGGCGATTTCAGCCGAAACGGCGCTGCAGGTCCATGAGCACGCGACCGAACCTGGACGCCAGCGTTTCCCGATCCGAATCGTTGTCCAGAACATGGTCCGCGGCCTCAAGCCGCTCTTCGTCCGTGGCCTGCTGATCCATCACCATCTCCACATCTTCCCGACGCATCCCCCGGAATTCTATCACCCGTGCAATGCGCATCTCCCTGGGGCAGTGCACGACGATCACGCAATCCATATCCTGTTGCCTCCCGGTCTCCACCAGGAGGGGGATTTCCAGGATGCAGAACGGATCGGTGCAGTTCGATGCCCGGCTGTCCATTTCCCGGCGGATCAGGGGGTGCAGCAGGTTTTCGAGCCAAAGGCGCTGGTCCACACTGGCAAAAACTTCCCGCCCCAATGCCCCCCGGTCAAGACTGCCATCCGCCTTCAGGATACCTTCGCCAAAGCGGGACACGATCGTCGCCAGGGCACTCGTGCCCGGGCGGGTGACGTTGCGGGCAACGACATCCGCGTCCACCACCAGGACGCCCCGGTCGGCGAACAGCTTCGCCACGGTGGACTTGCCGCTGCCGATGCCGCCGGTGAGTCCTACCTTGGCAGCCATCGGATCGGCATCAGTCCGAGGGTTTCTTTGGCCGACTGTCCTTCGAATGGGGCTCCCGACTTCCGGGACATTATCGGCATGGGTAAAATCACCAGGGCGGAAAGGATGGGTGACGAGTGAACTAGAATACGGGGAACGCACCCGTATCCGCGTCCGGCGATGGCTTGATCGACGGCCTGTTCCGGCGGCATGGAATACCGAGGCCCTGCACTACCTGTCTGGAAGAGATATTGCCAAAATGAAAAACCTAGTAAAATACTTGGTTTTTATCCGAGAGCCCTTATTGTTACTCATCAAGGCGGGTCCCGCACGTTCGTTCGTGCAAAATGTAACCTGAATTTCGGCGAAATGCGACTCACAACCAAAGGACGCTATGCGGTGACGGCGATGATTGATCTCGCCATGAATCAGTCGCTGGGCCCGGTTTCATTGAAAAGCATATCGGTCAACCAGGGAATTTCGCTGTCCTACCTGGAACAGTTGTTCGCGAAAATGAAACGGAAGAACCTGGTTGTGGGCGCGCGTGGTCCGGGCGGTGGATACGTGCTGGCCAGGGATGTCGACAGCATCAGCATTGCCGACATCATCCTGGCGGTGGATGAGCCGCTGGATATCACTGAGTGCGAGGGCGAGGAGAACTGCCATGACGGCAAGCGCTGCCTGACCCATGATCTGTGGTCCGAACTGACCGATCAGTTGCATGTGTTTTTAAGGGGAATCAGGCTGGGTGAGCTGATGCGGCGAAGCGGGATTGACCAGGCGCGGGACAGCGGCCCGGCTGTACGGCTTGCCCGTAGCGACGGCCACAGGGTCGGCCTTCCCGAATGAAGACCCGGACGGTAGCCTGACCGGAACCATCGATACAAGACGAAACAGAACAGTCAACCGACATGTCACAGACCGAAAGAGAACTGGCCCCGCTGCTGCAGCGGGATTACAAGGAAGGTTTCGTAACCGAAATCGAATCCGACACGCTGCCGCCTGGCCTCGACGAGGACGTGGTGCGGACGATATCCGGGATCAAGAAGGAACCCGAATGGATGCTGGACTGGCGTCTCGAGGCCTTCCGGCGGTGGACCGCTATGACCCCGCCCCGGTGGGCGCATCTGCACCATCCCCCCATCGACTACCAAGCGATCAGCTACTACTCCGCCCCGAAGCAGCAAGAGCTGCTGGACAGCCTGGATGAGGTGGACCCCAAGCTTCTCGAAACCTATGAGAAGCTGGGAATTCCCATTGACGAGCAAAAGATGCTCGCCGGAGTCAAGGTGGCCGTGGACGCCGTGTTTGACAGCGTGTCGGTGGCCACCACGTTCAAGCAGACGCTGATGGACGCCGGAGTGATTTTCTGCCCCATCTCGGAGGCGCTGCAGGAATTTCCCGATCTGGTCAGGCAGTATCTCGGGACCGTTGTGCCAAGTTCGGACAACTTCTACGCTGCCCTCAATTCCGCGGTGTTCAGCGACGGCTCGTTCGTCTACATTCCCAAGGGAGTCCGCTGTCCCATGGAACTGTCCACTTACTTCCGCATCAACGAGATGAATACCGGGCAGTTCGAGCGGACACTGATCGTGGCGGACGAGGACAGCTACGTGAGCTACCTGGAGGGATGCACGGCACCCATGCGGGACGAGAACCAGCTGCATGCGGCGGTGGTGGAACTGGTGGCGATGAAGGGCGCCGGAATCAAGTATTCCACGGTCCAGAACTGGTACCCGGGAGATGAGCACGGAAAGGGCGGCATCTACAACTTCGTGACCAAGCGGGGGGCATGCCGCGGGCAGGGGGCGAAGATTTCCTGGACCCAGGTGGAAACCGGCTCCGCCATCACCTGGAAGTATCCGAGTGTGGTCCTGGAAGGGGACGACACCATCGGGGAGTTCTATTCCGTGGCCCTGACAAACAACTACCAGCAGGCGGATACCGGCACCAAGATGGTCCATGTCGGAAAGAACTCCCGCAGTACGATCATTTCAAAGGGCATTTCCGCGGGCAAGGGGCAGAATTCCTACCGCGGTCTCGTCAAGGTCCTGAAGGGCGCGGAAGGCGCGCGCAACTATTCCCAGTGCGACTCCCTGCTGATGGGCGCCGAGTGCGGCGCGCACACCTTCCCCTACATGGAAGTGAAGAATCCGAGTGCCCAAATCGAGCACGAGGCGACCACGTCCCGCATCGGGGAGGACCAGCTTTTCTATTGCCGCCAGCGGGGGCTCTCCGAGGAGGACGCCGTTTCCATGATCGTCAACGGATTCTGCAAGGAGGTGTTCAAGGAGTTGCCCATGGAATTCGCGGTGGAAGCGCAGAAGCTTCTGGGCATCAGTCTCGAAGGTGCGGTCGGCTGATCCGGCCGGGGCGCGCATACCAATTTCCCATTTCCTGAATAACAACATGCTATCGATCAAGAATCTGAGTGCCAGCGTTGAAGGCAAGACCATTCTCAGGGGTATCGACCTGGAGGTCGGCGCCGGAGAAGTTCACGCCATCATGGGACCCAACGGTTCCGGCAAGAGCACGCTGGCAAGCGTTCTCGCGGGACGTGACGGCTACGAGGTCACCGGGGGCGCCGTCACCTACCGCGGCATGGACCTGCTGGACATGGAGCCGGAAATACGCGCCAGGGAAGGGTTGTTTCTTGCCTTCCAGTACCCGGTGGAAATCCCCGGTGTGACCAATCTCTATCTCCTGAAGGCCGGGCTTAACGCGATACGCAAGCATCGTGGCGAGGAGGAACTGGATGCCATGGATTTTCTCAAGTTGATCAAGGAAAAGGCGGCGCTGGTGGATATGAAGCAGGAGTTCCTGTATCGCGCGGTCAACGAGGGGTTCTCGGGCGGTGAGAAGAAGCGCAACGAAATCCTGCAGATGGCATTGCTTGAGCCTCACCTAGGCATTCTCGACGAAACCGACTCCGGCCTCGATATCGATGCCCTGCGGATCGTGGCCGAAGGCGTCAACAAGCTACGCGGCGCCGACCGCGCTATCGTCGTGGTCACCCATTACCAACGGTTGCTGAACCACATCGTCCCCGATCATGTCCATGTTCTTGCGGGGGGGCGGTTCATCCGGTCCGGAGGCAAGGAACTGGCGCTGGAACTGGAAGAAAAGGGCTATGGCTGGATCGAGGAACAGGCCGCCTGATGTGCAATCACGCATAACCGACCGTATCGCAGAATGAACGACACCGTAACCCAATATTCGGAACAGTTCTCCGCACTGTCACCCGTGTTCTCGGAGGGGGAACCGGACTGGATGACCAGGCAGCGCGGTGCGGCCATGGACAGCCTGCGCCAGACCGGTTTCCCGGGCCAGCGCGACGAAGACTGGCGCTACATGCCGCTGCGTCCGTTGACAGCCAGGGCCTTCGACACCGATATCACCGGGGAGGTTGATGATCTGCCCCTGGATCACTGGCTGATTCCCGGCCTGGAAAGCCACAGGTTCGTATTCGTCGATGGCGTATTGAATGACGCCCTTTCGTCGAACACGGACTTGCCGCCGGGGATTACGGTCCGGTCGCTGGCTTCCGTGCTGCGCCAGGATTCGGATGCCCTGCCCGGAGTATCAGCCGATGAATCATTGCCGGACAACGGCTTCCTCGCCCTGAACGCCGCCTTTTTCCGTGACGGCTACCTGGTGGACCTGGATACAGGACTGGAGGCCGATTCGGTACTCGAGTTCCTGTTCGTCTCGGCCGGAAAAGGCAAGGCGGGACAGGCGCGCAATATCCTTCGGCTGGGCCCCAACGCCAGGGTGAAGGTGGTGGAGCGGCATGTGTCTCTGGACGGGCTGAACGCCCTGGTGAACACCAGCACCCGTGTGATACTGGAAGCCGGGGCCTCGCTGGACTACCACCTGGTGGAAACCATGGCCAGGGGGACCAGTATGATCAATGATGTCGTGGTGGACCAGTCCAGGGACAGCAATTTGCAGATCATGACGGCGACACTGGGCGGTGACGTGGTACGCAACAACCTGAAGGTCAGGCTGAATGGCCCCGGAGCACACTGCGAGTTGCTCGGGATGTATGCCGCGACCGGCCGGCAGCATGTGGACAACCATACCGGCGTGGTGCACGCGGCCCCCCATTGCAGCAGCAGAGAGCTTTACAAGGGTGTTCTGGACAAGCGGTCGCGGGGCGTGTTTCATGGCCGCATACGGGTGGACCAGGGCGCGGTGAAGACCGATGCAGATCAGACGAACGACAATCTCCTGCTGTCGCCGGATGCAGAAATCGACACCAAGCCTCAACTGGAAATCTATGCCGATGATGTGAAGTGCGCCCACGGAGCCACCGTGGGGCAGTTGGATGCCAATGCGTTGTTCTATCTCCGGTCTCGCGGGATCGATCCTGAAAATGCCCGGTCCCTGCTGACGTACGGGTTCGTGAACGACGTGCTTGGCGATGTCGAGGTGGAGCCGCTGCGCGACTTCCTGGCCGCGGAGTTGTCGAGACGCCTGATCAGCCATGAATGACAAGATCCCGAGCCGCCGGGTGGAATTCGATCCCGAGTTGACGCCGCACGAACAGCTCATGCGGCAGTTCGAAACCGGCAACGGACCGGTTGAGGACGATGTGTCCTCAGGGGACGCCGGCACGTCTGGGGGGGTGGTCGATGAATCCGTCCTTCATGACCGCGTGGTGGCCGCGCTGAAGACGATCTACGATCCGGAAATTCCCGTGAACATCTATGATCTTGGCCTGATATACCGGGTCGAGGTGAAAAACCGGTTCGTGGAAGTGGATATGACCCTGACGGCGCCGGGCTGTCCCGTGGCGCAGACATTCCCAGGCATGGTGGAAGGGACGGTCAAGCTGGTTCCCGGCGTCGAGGACGCGGTGGTGGACCTCGTGTGGGATCCCCCGTGGCGCCAGGAAATGATCAGTGAGGCGGCGCGGCTTGAACTCGGCCTGATCTAGCGGATACAACAATGAGCGACTGGACCACTGTAGTGGCGGTGGACGATCTCCCGCCCGGGAAGCACATGTCTGTTGAAGTGGAAGGGGCGGTGATGGTGCTTGTCAACCTGGACGGGGAGTTTTATGCCATCGAGGACATCTGCACCCATGACGGAAGCGACATCTCAAGCGGGTGCGTGGTGGACGGTTCCATCGAATGTCCGCGCCACGGCGCCCGTTTCGACATCCGGACCGGAGAGGTGACAGCGCCTCCCGCCTACGAGCCGGTGGACGTTTTTCCGGTCAGGGTAGAGGATGGCGTGGTCCAGGTGCGGGATCACCGATGGGATTGACTTCCCTCAGTAAATTCGCAAAGCCGCGCTGAAATCGTTTCGTCAGTACCTTTTGAACGCCACAAACCTGAATCCGGTTTGGGCAGGGTGCGGATATTGCTACGATGCCACTCCGAACCCGCGCGCGGGGCAGGGAATGGACGCTACCTTCAGAAATCGCGGCGCAGGGACATCCGGAATCCGTGGCCCGCAAGCCTGGCCCGTGTGGGCGCAAGATCAAGCGGCAACGGGTCCCGGCTGCCGTCTCGCCAGACGACCCGGCCCGGGCCTTGGCCCGTTCGAACCTCGCCAAGGTCAGTGTAGCGCCAGGCCAGATCGAGAGTGACCCGCTCGCTCAACGCCACTCCGACTCCGGCTGTCACCATCCAGGCCAATCCCGTCCGGCTCCCGCCCGGTACGGTGGTCGTCGTCGCCGGGAAGGTCATGGTTGTCGGGTCGGTCCGGGTTCGTACGGTGCCGATGCCGGCTCCGATGAATGGAGTGAACTGGCCCGGCCTTCTGAAGTCCACAAACCCGGCCAGCATCCCGGATACGGACGATAGGTCCATCATGACGGATTGTCGGCGCTCTGGCGCCAGGAAGTTGGCACGGCCTTCGAACGTGAAGCTGGGCCGGTATTCGAGCAGCATCTCGAACCGTGCCGCTCCGGTCGAGTAACCGAGACCGAGCTCAATCGCAGGCACCGTCCCGAAACTGCCGTGCGACCGGTAAGGTGCGCCATCGCCGCCCGTTCCGCAGCCATAGAGTGCCGCCGGCGAGGTGAGCGAGCAATCGATGTCGGTGAAGACCGCATTGCTTGGATGGTCGAATCCGATTCCGCCGCGCAGATAGTAATCGCCTGCGAAGGCATTCCCGACGGCCAGCAACAGCCCGGTCGCAGCCGCAAACACCGCTAGGCGCACATCCCGCATGAAGCCGGCGGTCGAATGGAGCCTGTGCAATTTACACTGTGCCACACGCGTGCCAGTAGTGCATACTGATGAAACGGTTTTATGTAATCCGGTCATGCTTTGCATGTCCGGAAGATAACACGATCTTTCATATTGAGGTATGTACCGATGATGTTACGTCACCGAAATCAGTAATGGAGTAATAGTGCCCTATCCGACCGACTCCGGATCGGCTGATGCTTCGACCCGCAAACGCAAGCCAAGCGCGGCAATGACACGGAGAACGGTAACAAATGCCGGACTCCGACTTTCCGAAAGAGCCTTGCAGAGGTTTTACGGGGATGCTCCGTATTGCTTGAAACCCGTGTCATACCCTTGTCGCGGGAAATATCTCCCAGAGCCTTGGCGAAGAAAGCAGCATCGCCTGCTGGTTCCCGCAAGCGGAACAGTCAGTACTCGTGTGACGGACCGTAGCATCAGGACCCCAGACCTGGTTTTCAGGTCTTCAAGTATCCCGTAAATCGCCATTTCCATCCTGCGACCCGCCATTTCGATTACGGTACAATCACCAAAACAAGAACTTCTCTGCCCCATCCCCATACATGGACAAGCTGATTGCAACTGGTGGCGGCCCCCTCAAGGGCAGGATCAGGATTTCCGGCGCAAAAAATGCGGCTCTTCCCCTCATGATTGCGTCGCTGCTGACGGATGACACCCTTCGTATCAGCAATATCCCGCATCTGCACGACATCACCACCACCATGGAACTGCTCGGCCAGCTCGGCGTCAGGCTCCAGGTGGATGAAAAACTCGCCATCGAGACGGATGCATCCGGTGTTGGCAGCGTGCGGGCCCCCTATGACCTCGTGAAAACCATGCGGGCCTCGATTTTGGTGCTCGGCCCTCTGACGGCCCGGTTCGGCCGTGCCGAGGTATCCCTGCCCGGGGGCTGCGCCATCGGGTCAAGACCGGTGAACCTTCACATCAAGGGCCTGAAATCCATGGGCGCGAAAATCCGGATCGAAAACGGATACATCATTGCCGATACCGGTGGGAGCAGGCTCCGTGGGGCCCGTATTTTCATGGACATGATTTCCGTGACCGGTACGGAAAACATCATGATGGCTGCTACCCTGGCCGAGGGTGTCACCACGATCGAGAACGCGGCACGGGAACCGGAAGTGGTGGATCTTGCCGATTGCCTGAACGCAATGGGCGCGAACATTTCCGGTGCGGGCAGTGACGAGATTGTGATCGAAGGCGTGGAACGGCTCCATGGCGCCGACCACCGGGTAATTCCCGACAGGGTCGAAGCCGGAACCTTCCTGGTGGCCGCGGCAATATCCGGCGGGGAAATTCGCATCAACGACGTCATACCGCGGCATCTCGAGGCGGTTCTTGACAAGCTCAGGGAAGCCGGTTGCGGCCTGAAAGCCGGTGAAGACTGGGTTGAACTGACGTCGCCCGAAAGCAGACTGAGATCTGTCAACATCCGTACCGCTCCCTACCCGGCTTTCCCCACTGACATGCAGGCCCAGTTCGTCCTGCTCAACAGCGTGGCGGACAGTACCGCCACGGTGGTGGAGACCGTGTTTGAAAACCGTTACATGCACGTTCATGAACTGCAACGCATGGGCGCAAATATCGAACTGGACGGCAATACTGCCGTCATCAAGGGTGTAAAGAGCCTGTATGCCGCCCCGGTAATGGCCACCGACCTGCGTGCGTCCGCATGCCTGGTGCTGGCGGGCCTGGTTGCCAGGGGCGAGACAACCATCGACAGGATCTATCACATTGACAGGGGGTATCACTGCATCGAGGAAAAGCTGGCACAGCTGGGCGCGAGCATTCGCCGGGTGCCGGGATACTATCTGGAACGCAGAAGTGCCTGATTATCCGGAGGATCTGATCACTGTCCTTGACAGCGGACAGGCTGATTTTAATTCACGGTTGGCCTCGCTGCTGGCGCGAAATTCGGAAATTTCGGGCAAGGACTCGAAGGACGTGGATCAGGTGGTGGCGGACATCATCCTGGACGTACGCAGGAGGGGTGACCGGGCGCTGGTCGAACTGACCGGCATATTTGACCGGCTGCCTCTGGCCGATGCCTCGGACCTGGAAATTCTTCCGGAACGGGCGGACAGCATCTGCGAATCGGTTTCTCCTGAGCTTGCTGATGCCATTCGCTTCGCGGCTGATCGCATTGGGCGGTATCACGAGCGGGAAATCGCTCACTCCTGGCACATGCAGGAGGAAGACGGTACCGTGCTGGGGCAGAAGGTCACCCCCCTCGACCGGGTGGGGGTGTATGTGCCGGGCGGAAAGGCCGCCTATCCCTCCTCGGTCCTGATGACCGTGATCCCGGCGCGGGTTGCCGGTGTCGGTGAAGTCATCATGACGGTTCCGACGCCCGACGGCGAAATCAACGCGGCGATCCTTTATGCCGCAAGGGAGGCAGGTGTGGACAGGATATTCACCGTGGGCGGCGCACAGGCCGTGGCGGCCCTTGCCTGGGGCACGGAAACCATTCCGGCGGTGGACAAGATCGTTGGCCCTGGAAACATCTATGTGGCCACCGCCAAGAAACAGGTCTTCGGGAAGGTGGGTATCGACATGATCGCGGGTCCTTCGGAGGTCGTTGTCATCTGCGACGAAACCGCTGACCCTGACTGGGTGGCCATGGACCTGTTCGCACAGGCGGAGCACGATGAACAAGCGCAGTCTATCGCCATCGCAGTGGGTGAGGGCGTTGCTGACAAGGTGCTCTCTTCGATTGCTGGACTGTTGCCGGAAATGGAGCGGCGTGACATCATCGCTGCCGCGTTGCGCAACCAGGGTGCTGTTATCCGGACGGAGTCCCCGGAGCATGCCGCTGAAATCGCCAACCGTATCGCCCCGGAGCACCTCGAGCTCATGGTGCAGGATGCAGGGGTGCTGGCGGACAGCATCCGGCATGCTGGCGCCATCTTCATTGGCTCCCACAGCGCGGAGTCCCTTGGAGACTACTGCGCGGGACCGAACCATGTTCTCCCGACATCGGGAACCGCCCGTTTCAGTTCCCCCCTCGGCGTTTATGATTTCCAGAAGCGCAGCAGCCTGATCCAGGCTAGCACCAAGGGAGCCTCGGAGATGGCTGTCAGGGCTTCCGTCCTGGCCCGGTGTGAAGGCTTGACCGCGCACGCACGTTCTGCCGAATACCGCCTCGGGGATAGGGAAGCCTGATGGAGTGCACTCGATGAAAGAACTGTTGGAACACCTGGTGAGTCCGGCAACGCGGAAACTCAGGCCCTATCACGTGCCACCTTCGGACGGCCTGATCAAGCTTGATGCCATGGAAAACCCCTACACGCTGCCATCCGAACTGCGCGGGGAGTGGCAGGAGTGCCTTGCGGCGGCGAATGTCAACCGTTACCCCGACCCCGGGGCCCGAGTACTCAGGCAACGTATCCGGGAGGTGTTCGATGTACCCTCACGTTGTGAAATCATTCTGGGCAATGGCTCCGACGAACTGATCCAGATGCTGGCGCTTCTCATCGGCGGGCCAGGCAGGACGTTTCTGGCGCCAAGCCCGTCGTTCTCGATGTACCGGATGATTTCCCTGTTTACCGGAACCGGCTTTAGGGAAGTGCCGCTGAATCCTGATTTTTCGCTGCATCCGGATAGCATGCTGGACGGAGTCCGGGAAGCGCAGCCCGCCTGCATATTCCTGGCATATCCCAACAACCCGACGGGCAATCGGTTCGATGAGGACCTGGTTCTGGAGATCGTCCGTGTGGCCCCGGGCGTGGTCGTGCTGGACGAAGCCTACTATTCCTTCAGCGGCCGCACATTCCTCGACCGGGTGCCCGATTACCCCAACCTGCTAGTCATGCGCACGCTGTCCAAGAGCGGTCTTGCGGGACTGCGGCTTGGCATGCTGATGGGACATCCGGACTGGGTGGCGGAAATGGACAAGATCCGGTTGCCCTATAACATCAACAGCCTGTCGCAGGCAGGGGCGGCGTTCTGCCTGGATCATTATGATGTTCTTGAGGCACAAGGCATGCGGATTCGGGAGGACCGCGGGCAGATACTTGCGGAACTGGCTGCTTTGCCGGGTGTGACCGTGTATCCCAGTGATGCGAATTTCATTCTCCTCCGATTCGTCCAAGGAGCAGATACGGTATTCGAAAGCCTGAAGCAGCGGGGTGTCCTGGTCAAGAATCTTCACCAGCCTGGCGGAATGCTGGAGAACTGCCTTCGCATTACCGTCGGGACCCCCGAAGAAAACCTGGCCCTGCTGGATGCTGTCAGGGAAATCCTGGGGGTGCGGGCCGCCTGATCCGGCTGCGGCTTTCTTCGGCGGCATTGCCTGCTTGGGACTGCAGCAGTGCCGAGCATGACTTCCTCAACCGGGCAGTCCCGCATCGCTGACCCTCGTCGCCGGCGAGACTTCGGCAGTCTGACCAGTATTTCCCCTGCAGCACGCGTTCGACGCAAAGCCCGGCATCGGTCAACCCGCCGATGGCAAGGCCCCAGAGCACGACTCGGCTCAACGATTGCGGTATGGATGCCTCAGCGATGTTCCCGAAACAGAATCTGGCAACGTCGTCCATGTCTTCGCTTTCCGGTGTTTCTGCGAATGCTGAATTACCACTAAGAAGTCTGAGCACGATCTCAGGGTCCAGACCACGGTGGAGACGCGGCAGGGAGGCCGGAAACTGTTTCCCGAATCCCGCAGTTGCCGCCGACACGACAGCATCCCCTGCAGTGTCCAGGGATTTCAGGAAAAGACCGCTGACTTCTCCTGCGAAACGGGAGTGACGGCTGCCCACCCTCACGGGAACAAATCCCGCACTTCGCCAGAAATCCACAATATCCGGTGCCAGCGCGAACTGGGTGCCCACTAGGCTGGATCCGTTGGCCGGGTCTTCACAGAATTCCTGTAGCAACCGTCTGCCGAGCCCCTGTCTTTGCAGGGATGGATGTATCACGATGCGCTGGATGCGTGCAAGGTTGATATTCACGGCATTGTCAACACCGGGCTGTCCGGCCAGCAGTTCGGCCAGAACATGTGATCCGGGGCGCCTCAGGCCAAGTGCAATCTCCTTGCCCAGAACGGGGTCAGGCGCATTTTCCCGGACTGCAAGCAGTACGCCGACGGTTCTGGTCTTGCCGGCATGGCGCAGGCGCATGCGGTAGATGAGCAGGGCTTCGTTATCCAGCAAATGCTTGAGATCCCGTGGCCGGGTGCGATAGTGGGCCGTCACCAGCAGGCTGAAGACCGCTCGCAGTTCGTCCTCGTCGGTAGCCAGTTCCTGCCCGGTAACGGGGATGATCCTGACATCCCCGGTGTCGATATCCGGAGGAATCGCCGGCATTTCCGCGTCTAGCAGCAGGAGCTGGTTAATCCGGGCTTCCAGCAGGTCGCCGGGTGCCCAGCGAACAGGCGTGTCGAGTGTCACGGGATGCCACCCACGGCTGTGACGCTCTAAGATTTCCCGGAACTTGAGCAGAAATCCCCGCCCGGATCCTTCATAGCCATGGACCGTGGTGGCCATGGCGATGCGGGGATAGAGGGCCAGCAGAGTTTCCAGACTGTCCAGTGGAATACCGGCGGCTTCGTCCACCAGAAGGAGATCCGCATCGGGATTCTGATTCAGCAGGGTATCGATGCCAACCCAGTGCAGATGGCGGAATGCCTGTGAATACACGCCAAGGGCATGGCGGAAAACCACGTTTGCCGAGGCGCGACCGCGTCCGCTCACCAGGATCCGGTACTTTTTTCGCTTGAGGATGCGGCCTGCGGCAATTCCCAGGGCGGCGGATTTTCCGCGGCCCCGGTCCGCGATCAGGAGTGCTGGCTTTCTTCTCTGGCCGGACAGGACATGTTCCACTGCCCTGACTGCAAATTCCTGGTCGTGAGTGACGGCTTGGCCCGTAGCCGCTTCTGTTTCGATAGCCCCGACCTCGTCCATGGGAAAAATCCATCCGGTTCCGGTTTCGAGGCGAATTGGTTCCGGAAATTCATCGAGCAGATGTAACAGCCGACTATGGTAAGGGCTTTGGCTGCCGGCAGGGTGGTCCGATGTGCGATCCGGCAGCCACAGCACCAGCATTCCGCCGGCAGGGATGCATCCGGCAGCGATGCCCAACGCCTCCGGATCCACACCCTGCCGAGCATCCAGAACAACAAGGCGGTGCTCCGTCCCGAGGAGTTCGGGGGCGTCTTTGTTCGGCAACGATGTAAAACCTACCGGTGCATTCTCGCCGATCCAAATTCCATCCGATGCACCGATCTGGCTGTCCGGGTTCGGCCGGATTCCGGGTTGTGATCTGCCTTCGACAAGAATCAGGCGACGTGGATTCAGATTGGCCGGTCCGTCGTCGCCAGCGGTGATTGCCGTACCGGTCATGCTGCCGGGTGCCGCTTCTCCTGCATGAGGCGGTGGTATTTCAGCTCCAGTTCCTGGCAGCTTTCGACATGTTCCGGGTCCACAGGGATGCAGTCCACGGGACATACCTCGACGCATTGGCTGGTTTCGAAGTGGCCCACGCATTCCGTGCACCTGGTCCAGTCGATCTGGTAGATCAACTCACCCTGGAAGATCGCATCGTTTGGACATTCCGGTTCACAGACATCGCAGTTGATGCATTCATCGGTGATATAGAGCGCCATCAATGAAGAGAGGGGTGGAAGAATTTAACGGGGACCGAATGCCTGTTTCAGCGCTTTGTGCACGGCCGGATGAACGAATTCAGTGACATCTCCCCCGTAGCGTGCCACTTCTTTCACCAGGGAGGCGGAGACGAACGTATAGCGCATTGATGGTGTCAGAAAGACCGTTTCCATGTTGCTGTCCAGCCGACGATTCATCGAGGCCAGCTGGAACTCGTACTCAAAGTCCGATACGGCCCGCAATCCACGCAGGATGACATTGGCCTTCATTTTCTGGGCGAAATCGATTAGTAATCCCGAAAACCGGACCACTTCGACACCGGAAAGATCCGCCAGCACCTCCCGGGCCAGATCCACCCTCTGGTCGAGACTGAAAAGCGGGCGCTTGTCCGGACTTTCCGCAATGGCGAGAATGACGCGATCGAACATTTTCACGCTTCTGGCTGCGAGGTCGCTGTGTCCGTTGGTGATGGGGTCGAACGTGCCAGCGTAGATGGCGGTCTTATATGTCATGGACGATGGGTTTCAGGTTGATGAGCGTGGATCGTACGGTACCGTGGTCCTTCTGCCGGATGATATCCCAGGTGGGCTGCAGGGGTAATTGTTCTTTAGTCGCCGGACTCTCTATGTACAACAGTGTGCTTCCGGTAATCAACTCTCCCCGGGACAGCAGCCGGCAGGTGGAATCGACCAGGTTCCCTGAAAACGGAGGATCCATGAAAATGATATCGTAGGGTGTCGTGGCGACACGTAGGAATTTTTCCACGTTTCCATGAACCACGCGCACCACTTCGTTGGCACCGAGAAGGTCGGCATTCTGCACCAGGTTCCTTGCTGCCTCGGCATTGGATTCCACCATGGTGACGAGGGATGCCCCCCGGGAGGCCGCTTCGAAACCGAATGCGCCGCTGCCGGCGAACAGGTCGAGGCAGCGGGCACCGGAAATGTCATTCCGCAGCCAGTTGAACAGCGTCTCACGCACCGCATCGGGTGAGGGTCTCAGAGAATCGACGCCAGGAAAGCGCAGCCGGCGACTTCGCCAAAAGCCGCCAATGATCCTGATTTCGCCATCACGGCCGGTGCGACTCCGCTTCAACTGACTTCCGCATTTCGGTAGGAGACTTCATTGATGATACGATACGTTCCTTTGCCAAATCGAGTCGAAAAAGCCGGACCATGAAGAGGAATTTTTCCGGGAACAGAGATGAGGGAAGTGCTGAAGAAGTGGACGACAAGCAATCCGACCCTTCATCATGTGGCGGATTGTTTGCCAGACTCTCCCGCACCAGGGAAGGCCTGTTTGGCGGGGTCGCTTCCCTGTTCAGGGGCGCCACGATCGACGAGTCGGTGTTTGAGGAAATCGAGGATCAGCTGCTGGTGGCGGATGCGGGCATTGCCGTAAGCAGGAGGGTCGTCGAGCACCTGCGACAGGATGTCAGACGGAACAGGATCAACGACGAGGCAACGCTGCGACTCAGCCTCAGGGCGATACTGACGGATCTGCTTTCGCCATGTCAGGCAGATTCGATTGAGTTTCCCGAGGGTAGGCCGCTGGTGGTCATGATGGTGGGGGTGAACGGTGTCGGCAAGACAACGACCTTGGCGAAAATTGCGGCTCGTTACCGAAATGAAGGAGCCAGAGTGATGTTCGCTGCCTGTGACACTTTTCGTGCTGCCGCGATTGAGCAGTTGCAAACCTGGGGGGAGAGACTAGGTATTCCCGTGGTCGCACAGGTTCATGGTGTGGATGCGGCGGCTGTGGCATTCGATGCGTACAGTTCCGCGTGTGCGAGAGAGATGACGCTTTTGTTGGTTGACACCGCCGGTCGACAGCATACGCACGGGGACTTGGTTGAACAGTTGAAAAAGGTCAAACGGGTCCTCGGCAAGACCAACCCGGTGGTTCCGGACGAAGTCTGGCTGACCGTGGACGCCGGCAACGGACAGAACGTTCTGTCACAGGTACAGCATTTTCACGAGGCCGTAAACCTTACCGGTATCTGCATGACCAAACTTGACGGCACTGCCAAGGGCGGAGTGATTCTGGCTGTCGCGGAAAAGTTCGGCATTCCTATCCGCTATACCGGTACCGGTGAGAAGGTTGGTGATTTGCGTCCTTTCGATGCGGACGAGTTTGTTGAGGCCCTACTGCCAGAAATTCCGAGATGATTGCTCCTTGGGGCGCCCTCTTTCGCAATGGCGGCTGATGAAGATCATAAAAAATCTAGCGGTACATATATGAAAGAAGGGACATATAAATTGGAGATAAAAGTCCAGTCATATCACATCAGGCAATGTCCGGAATGTTCTGGTCGATGGAAAACACCGACATACGGGCATGTCGGTGTTCAACCATTGGCTCTTGTGGCCGCCTGAAAACAGGGTATATCAGGATCGACTATTTGTACCTAGTTGACTTGCTGTAATGGATCAACAAGTACCTAACGAAGGATGTCATCGACTAGGAGCCTCGCCTATGAAAAGGAAATGCGAGATTAATCCGATGAAGGGCGTCTGGAAGAAGACAAGAACGCCTCAAATGGCCGCATACAAATCGACCAAATCAAGGTCGCTTCTTCTCATAAATTAGCGAATAAAAATAGATTTTCACAAATCATACCCAAAATAAAGTCCATGAATAAAATCGTCGGTGTAATGCTTATAAAGAATGAAGGTAACTACTAGCCCCCTGTGGAGCACCTGAAGGTCATTCAGGTGTCTTGAGCATGTGGGCGGCCTTTCCCTTGAGAGCGATCTCGATGGCGGCAAGAGGATTGTAACCCTGATAGGACATGGACAGCAGATAGCTTGAGACCCGGCACCATGCGACGGCGTATTTGTATGTACGGAAACAGCCGGACACTTTCTGCTTGACCTTGGCCATCCGGAGGTTCCTTTCGGACAGGTTGTTGGTGAAGCTGACCGCGGGGTCCCTGGCGAACCGCAGGACTTCGGTTTCATGCTTTCCCATGGCCTCCCACAGGTTCTCCGCGTCGGATTTCGCGATGCGCCCGCGCTTTTTCCCGCCGGTGCGCACAGGGGTTGCCGGGAGTTCCTTCTTCCCCTGGGTCAGGATGGTCCGGTAGCGCTTTTGCAGGGCGGCGCATTCTTTTGCGGACAGCACCTTGTCCGGGCTTTCCCTGACCTTGCGGGCGGCGTCCCGGAGCAGTTTCTTCATCCGCCTCGCCCAGGCCGGATCATGGGCGTCGATGAGGAACTGCAGATCCCGCAGGAGGTGGCCGCCGCACAGGGCGTGGTCGCAGTGGTCACAGGCAAGATAGCTGGCCCAGCGGTCATGGACCAGGACGCCGCCGTACCGGGGGATGATGCCGATGTCCCGGATCGCCTCGCCGCCCCGCTTGGGGTGGCAGAACTTCAGGGTGAGGTCTCCGGCGCTGCAGTCGTGCAGCCAGTGGTTCTTGCGGTCGATGCGGATCGAGGTCTCGTCCACATGCAGCGCCGGCGCGGCCAGCAGGCACTCGACGGCGGCAGCCTCCCAGTCCGCCAGGGCATCGTGCAGGCGCAGCAGCCAGGCCAGCAGGGTCGCCTCGGCAATGGCCCGTCCCGTCATCGCCTTCATGGTCTGGACCACACGCTTCAGCGGCACCATCTGCGCCACCATCAGGTGGGCGGCGAACGCGATGATGCCGTGTCCGTACTGCAGCGGACCCGGCAGGCCGTCCGGAAAGGCGCCCCGGTTCTCGGCATGGCAGCGCGGACAGGTCTTGATCTCGGCATCCACGTGGTATTCCCGGGTCTCGAACACGATGTCCACCAGGGTGCGACGCTCATGGCCCTCGCACCGTACCCGCACCAGGTTCCTGCCGCAGGCCGAACATTCCGTCACCGGGGATACCCCGGTTTCACTCACCAGACGGGTATGGCCCGTTTCCCAGTGCGGCTGCTCCGGTCCCCTGCCACGGCTCCCGGGGCGTGCCGCGGTCTCATCCTTCCCCTCACGGGACGGCGGCAGGCTCGCGTTCACCGGCGTCTTGCGGGTGGTCTTTTCCATGAACACCGCCATCATCAACTCCATCAGCATCAACAGGGCGTTGAACAGCACCTCGCATTCCGCGCTGACCTTGCCCTCCCTGCACAGTGACCGGAAACTCTCCCGGTGCGCATCGAACTCCTCGCGCAGCGCAACCCGGTTCACCGTCCCCATGGATTCACTCCTCCCTCGCCTCCACGGCCTCCTCCGCCTCCACCGCCATCATCGCCGACAGCACCGCCAGGCGTTCCCCATGCGGCATCCCCCGGTAGCGCCGGCCCCAACTCTGGGCCTTGCGCTTCACCGCCTGGCGATGGGTGAAGTTCCGGCCCGCATAACGCGGCCAGTGAACCCGGTCCGGCGTGAAGTTGAACCACACCTTCTCCGTCACCACACCCGCCTGGTTCATCACCTGAAGCGACACGCTGCCCCAATCCCCCAGCCAGTCGTCGTACATCCGCGAAGGATACCCCGAGATCATCACCGAGCAGGGAAGGCCGCGGATCAGCGCCAGCAAGCCCTCGTGGTCGCTGTTCCTGTAGTCGTGCCGGTAGCGGCGGCCCGACTTGCGCGTACTTTGCAGATACGGCGGGTCGCAGTAGACCAGTTCCGTGCCGTCAAACGGAAACGTCCGGAGATACCGGTGACAGCAGCCATGCACCAGTTCCACCGGATAGTCGCACTGGAATCCTTCCAGCGCCCTGGCGTTGCAGTCTATGCCGATGTTCCGCAGGGCCCCCGGCTTGCGCTTCATGATCGCCCCACCGCCAAGGTGGGTTTCGATATACACCGAGTGCGGCGGCATCAGGGCGATCAGAGGCTGGCACAGCCCCGAAGCTCCCTTGGAGCCGAAATAGCGGTTCCCCATCTGTGTGCGGGTTCGTCTCGTGGTCCGAAACCCGAACGATAGGGAAAATATTCTATACTGTCAACCTACAGATGGGATATGGGGCAAATAAGGGGTGAGTAGTTACGAATGAAGAACACTTTGTCGCATGGTCGCTTATGAATGTATTGGAATTCTGCGATCACATACTGGTACTAGATAATTACTCAACGGATAGAACACACCAAATTGTCGACAGCATAGCGAATTGCCACAATAATGTGGAGTTGATGGTTGTTCCAAATGCCAACGATACGCAAAAATTTCTGAAAGGTTATTTTGGAACGAAAACATGGGTTTTGTGTGTAGATGGTGACGAAGTATATGATCCAGTAGGGCTGATGAGATTGAGAGTCAAGCTTCAGTCGGGTGACTTCGATGATTATTGGGCGATTTCAGGAATCACCTGCCATGTGACGAAAATTGATTTACATCAATTGAATGCATATGGGTATTCTTCGCCAATTGCGAAAGCTGGGACGAAATTATTCAATTTCAACGCTATCGAGAATTGGATATCGAAATGGCGAAAACGGGAACGACTACATGGCCCTGGAAAAGTGTTTCGCCCCGGATACTCTAAAGATTCGATCTATGAGTTTTCGATAAATAAGAAATGGGACACTGCTGATTTTCGGTGCTTGCACTTGTGTTTTATGCCTCGCACTCCTCCAGAAATTGAAACGCACTCAAACGCATTGTTCCAAACACGAAAAAATCCTGCAGAGACTAGGTTACTACGCAGAATATCTCGAAAGCTCGAATTAATTAAACCGAATAGAATGGACTATCGACAGAAGCGATACGCAAGAGGCGACATTAATTCTTTCAATATTTCTAATTTTGGCAAGCCAGATGATTTTCGGGAATTCGACAATAAATGTGACCAGGTAATGAAAATATTAAACTGCGTTAGTGGGGAAATTTAATTACTTGGCTATCTCGTTCGAAAAAGGAATAGGCCCACTAAAAACCATACAATCCATGGTAAGAAAGAAGAATTCGACCGTTATCGGACATGCAAGGATTCTGTGGGACTACTTTGCATCCATCCGAAAGGAAATCCATTGTTCGGCTGTCGTGGTATGTTGCTCCTACGACCTCAGGGTGATGGATTATGCGGTCGATTTACTGGAGCGGGGGATGACGGATACTGTTGTCATTTCCGGAAACAGGGGTCACTGGACCAGTAAGATCTGGGACGAGTCCGAATCAACCATCTTCCATGAGCATTCAAGGGATCGTCTCAATGGCTACAGGGTGATACTGGAGCAAAGAGCAACAAATTTCTCGGAAAATATCCGCTATTCCCTCAACCTGATCAGGCCTGTGGGAGAGGTTTTATTCGTCACTAAACCAAATGCTCTCTATCGCGTTCACCTGACCGTACCTATGGTGGATTCGGAAGTTCGGTATTCCGTTTCATGTCCCGTGATTGAATTCCCGGAAGGAGTATCGAAAGTCGTGGGTCTGATCGGGCTGATCAATGAGATGGTGGGGGACTTAGACAGAATCATGACCTACCCGGAACTGGGTTACCAGATGCCTCATACACTACCTGATGAAGTTATCCGATCTTGGGAATTCCTGGTTGACAGGGGCTTTGTGGATCACATGCTTATTTGAAACTTAAGCATGAACTGGAAAAAATTCGATAGATAAACACTGCCCGTTTATATTGCCCTCGGGAAAGTCCCATTAATCTCGGATCAACACTGTTTCACTCGCAATGAATCTGAACGAACAAGCGCCCGGAAACGTATTGCGTCGTGAAGGCACAAGCGATACCGGGTTTTGGTCAGAAAAACGACAATAGGATTGTGAAAGGAATGTTCTCGACCTGACCCGCTATCCATTTTTCTCAAGCCTCCCCAAGTAGTCTAGTGGTTCACGGGAAGAGTTATCTTGGCAGCAGAAGCGATGAAAACTGTTTTCCGACCCCGGTAGGATAATTCTCCTTCAGATGCACTCCCCGACGCTATACGGTCTGTCATTCAGGTTCCTGAAACAGGTAGGCAAGGTGTAAACCACATCATGATACGATTTTAGAATGTTCTGGGCCATGCGAGAGTATCTCGTTGAACTCGGCTAGCACCCGGTAGTATTCCCGGAATGCCAAGTTCGTCAGTCGCCATGGGAATCGGCCAAATCGCGTCCATGGTTTTGTTGCCCCCATATAGTGCCAAATCATCGGTGATTCGGCGGCTTCTCTCATCTCACGTTTTATGCTCTCCGGTGCGTATCTGAAACGCTGTTCATTCAGGGTAACGTAGCGCTTGATTCCAATTCTGACGTTCCACTTCAACGGCAATTGGAACCAATGTCCGTGAAAGAACTGATTCAACCGGTCTTGGTCCGGGAGAGCGGTAAAGGGCTGTAGTTTTTCGATGCTGGAAAGGGTTTCCCATTCGGGGAACCGATCCCGGACTAAATTGCAGTCCATGAGCAGAACCCCAGAGTTGAAATAGTTTCCTCCACCCGGCATAAAGCCTAGATTATCAGCAATTCCCGCCATCATCTGTAGTCCAATAAAGACGTGGGTTTGAGGCGGTGCTGGGGGAAGGCGGTTCGCAGACTTTTCCTGAAAAGGCGGTATGATCCGTCTGATTTCACGATATCGGATGATCTGTCATGTCGAAAGCCGTGTTTCGCAAGACCCTGAGCGTTCCGGGTCTGCTTCGGGTGGTGCGTGGGCATTTTGATCGCATTGAGGATCCCATCGTGAGCCGGGGCCTGGCACTGACGGACTGCCTGATGTCGGGTCTGGCGGTATTCGCGCTGAAGTACCCGTCGCTGCTGAGTTTCGAGCAGGACGCACGGGACGAGGGCCGGATCCGGTCGAACCTCAGGGAACTGTACGGGGTTGGCCGCGCGCCGTCGGACACGGCGATGCGCGAGCGCCTGGACCTGGTGGACCCGCGTGCGCTGCGGGGTGCCTTCAAGGGTGTGTTCGCGGCCCTTCAGCGTGGCAAGGGTCTGGAGGGTTTCACCTGGCTGGGCCATCATCTGCTGTCGGTGGACGGGACGGGGTACTTCTCGTCGAAGAGTGTGCATTGCGACCATTGCTGCGAGAAACATCACCGTGACGGCAGCACCACCTGGTACCACCAGATGCTGGGGGCGGTACTGGTCCACCCGGAGCACCGGGAGGTGTTCCCGCTGGCGCCGGAACCGATCATGCGTTCGGACGGTTCGCGGAAGAACGACTGCGAGCGCAACGCGGCGAAGCGTCTGCTGCGTGACGTCCGTCGCGAGCATCCGCACCTGAAGCTGCTGGTGGTGGAGGATGCGCTGGCGTCGAACGGGCCGCACATCCGGCTGCTGGGGGAACTGGACATGCGGTATGTCCTGGGCGTGAAGCCGGGGGACCATGGGGAACTGTTCCGCCGTGTCGAGGCCTCGGCGGCGACCCGTACCGTGGAGAGGTCGGAAGGGGGCGGCAGCCGTTTCCGGTTCCGGTTTCTGAACGGCGTACCGCTGAACCAGGCGAACCCCGATCTGGCAGTGAACTTCCTGGCGTGCCGGGAGACCCGCCCCGATGGCCGGGAACTGCACTTCTCCTGGGTCACGGACATGGAGGTCACGGAATCGAACGCGCATGACCTGATGCGGGCCGGACGCGCCCGTTGGCGCATCGAGAACGAGACGTTCAACACCCTGAAGAACCAAGGCTACGGCTTCGAGCACAACTTTGGTCACGGCAAGCGGCATCTGGCGACGGTGTTCGCCCACCTGACGATGCTGGCGTTCCTCATCGACCAGGTGCAGCAGCGGTGCTGTGCGCTGTTCCGGGCGGCCCGGGAGAAGGCGGGCGGTTCGAAATACCTGTGGGTGCGGTTGCGCGGGCTGTTCACGGAGTTCTACATTCCGGACTGGGAGACCCTGTACCGGGCGATCGCGTTCGGGCACCGGAAGACGGAGTTGGTGCCCTTCGACACTTCCTGACCCGGCGGCCGTGTCCGAATATGCAACGGGCCGGTTCTTCGGGGAATCATGTGGCCAGCAGACAATCCGGCACACCGCCCGGAGGGGGTTCCCTCCCCGCGTAGTCGGGGAACAGGGGCTCAAACCATGAAATCCGCCGAATCCAATCCGTGATAGAATTAGCGGGAATTGCTGCTAGATTATGTAGCCGGTCAATGGTTCGTATCCGTTCGATGGTGGGTCGGTGGGGAAGCGGCTGAAAGTGCAAATCTTTCTTGTCTATGCTCACGGCGGCACCGATTGGCAATCCTTCCATGTCCGTATCCAACAATTCCCACACATCGCCCATCACCAGGGTATCGGCATCCAGAAACAGGCACCGGCCCTCCACCAGGCGCGGTAAAACCAACGGCAGTAGGGTAATGGCCGGGAACTTAGTTTTCTGTTCGCTGTAGCCCGCAAATTCGGAATGGACATTTTCCGGAAATATCTTGCGTTCAAGCTGCAAGCCAAGTCGGTCGCGGGCACGGTCAATCAGATCCAGATCATGGGGTTCAACGGGGGCCTCCAGATAGAGCATGACATTGACCGGTCGACTGGCTGTCCTGTGCAGCGACCAGATGGAAACCAGGGCGGGCAAAATATAGTTGGCGTTCGCCCCATAGACCACCTGCGGTTTACAGACTGTAGTCATGGTCTTCGACTCACCCGAGTCTACCAAATATCCGGGGTACCCCGGATGCAACCGCTCGTGCCCGGAAAGCCGGCAACCCGCTCGGACAGGGACATCCTGTGGAACGTCTGAGCAGACAACGACATGGCTCGATCCTCGGGGCTGGTTTCAGGATAGAGACAGGGGTTGAATCTGACTGATCCGGTTCCCCTAGGAACTGCGTATCTGTATGGGATGATTCGAGGTATCTTCAACGCGGATGCAACAGACCCGTAGACACGGTGGTGCGGAGTGCAGGTGTGTGTGTGTCAGCGCTCCCGGAAGGTGATCCGGCCCTTGGTCAGATCGTAGGGTGTCAGCTGCACGGTCACGGTGTCGCCACGAAGGATCCGGATGTAATGCTTGCGCATTTTCCCGGAGATGTGGGCAATGATTTCATGCCCGTTCTCAAGCTTTACCCGGAACTGGGTATTGGGGAGGGATTCAACGACTGTGCCCTCCATTTCGATGCTTTCTTCTTTCGCCACAAAGTGTGTCCAGAATTAGAGAATGCGGAGTGTAATCAAGATTGTTCTTGGATTCAAACAAAGTAATTTCCGCATTTTATGGTCTATGCAGGCATGATCACTGAGGTATCGGAAATGGGTCCTGTTACAATCTGGGTGCGTGTCCGACCCTTTACCAGACCGATTAGCACCGATTTCTATGAGCGTAAATTCCTCTGCACAAAAAGCCCAGAAACTGTTCGTTGACTCCGCAACAAAATTACAGCGAGGTGATGCCGCAGGAGCCCGTCGAGGGCTAGAAAAGGTGTCACGAATGGCGCCGAACAGTGCCGCAGTCTGGTACAACCTCGCTCTGTCGGCTCAGCACCTCGGGCTCCATTCCAAGGCAATTCGCGAGTACGAAAAATCACTCAGGATTGTTCCTGACCAAGTGGATGCGCTGGTCAATATAAGCCTCTCATATAAAAACATGGAAAACAGGGATGCTGCCATGACCGCGGTGCGTAAGGCCCTGTCATTGGTACCCTCACATCCCCGGGCGCTGAATCAGCTTGGATCCTTGCTGGGAGAGTCTGGAGAATCATCGGAGGCACTGGACTGTTTTCGCAAGGCACTCGAAAATGATCCGGGAAATATCGATGTAAGGGAGAATTTGACCAAAGAACTATTAAAATTTGGCGATTCCGAGAAAGCGCTGGAGGTTTTGGAACCGTTATTGGGCCAGCTTGATATCACACGCGAGCAGCAGGAACTTCACGCGCAGGTCCTGCTCGACTTACGCCGTTTTGATCTTGCTAGATCATTGATCCAGGATCTGAATAGGCGTTTCCCGGATGAACAGAGTGTGTGGGCTCTAGAGATGTCATACTTTGCACTGACTAATGACCATTTCTCGGTTATCGATGTTGCAAAGAAAATCCTCGAAAGATCTCCACAGAATGCGGAAGCTTGGGACATTCTCGGAAGCGCCTATTTTCAACTGGATAGCATTGAAAAGGCCAGGGTTAATTGTCAGAAAGCAGTTGACTGTGATCCAGAGAATCCAGAATATCTCTACCATGTCGGTCTGGCCCATGCATCACTTGGAAATAGGGAGCAGGCTGAAAAAAACTACCGGGCAGCAATCGCGTTGAATTCTGATCACGTTGAGGCGTATCGAAACCTCACGATCATGCGTAAATACACTTCCTTGGATGACACCGATGTCAAATCTCTGGAGGTATTGTGGGGTCGGGAGGACCAAAGTGATGATACACGTTGCATGCTCGCGTTCGCTCTTGGGAAGGTTTACGATGATTGCGGCCTTTATGACAAAGCCTTCAAGACCTATGATATCGGCAACCGCATCCGGTCTAGGGAGATAGCCAAGGAAGGGTTTGATTTTGACCAATACTTTGGGCATATCGATCGTATTGCCGAGACTTTCGACAGTCCGCCACGGGTGACGGCCGAGGTAGATAGCAGGAGTGCGAGACCTATTTTTGTCTTGGGGATGTCGCGTAGCGGTACCACCCTGGTGGAGCAGATCATATCCCGGCATTCAGATGTCACGCCCTGTGGTGAGTTGCCCTCCATTGAACGCATCATCGATCGGCTGGAAAAGGGTCATGATGCGATTCGAATTTATCCTGACGATTTTTACGGCCTCGATAGAGCGGACTTTGACACTGAGGCCCGTGAATATTTGGACTGGGTGATCCGATTACATGACCTGAGCACGGGCCATTTCACGGACAAGATGCCGTTTAATTTTGCCCATATTTGGTTAATTAGAGCTCTGTTTCCGGATGCGGCTATTGTGCATTGTCATCGTCATCCGCTGGATGTCATTCTGTCGAACTATTTTCAGTGGTACGGTTCTGATATAAATTATGTGTATGATCTGCATATACTGGCCCGTTTTTACATCCGCCATTACCGCCTTATGAAACACTGGCACCGGGTATTCCCAGGAGAGATCTACCAGGTACAGTACGAGTCGCTGGTCTCCGACAGTGCAAATCAGATCCGTCAATTGATCAAGGGAGCAGGGCTCGAATGGGACGAGGCATGTCTTGATTCCGGGCGTTCGGATATGACTGTCAGGACAGCCAGTGTCTGGCAGGTACGTCAGGGTATCTATACCAGCTCAAAGGAACGATGGCGAAAATACAGGCAGTATCTTTCACCGGCCATCGAGATTCTGCGAAAGGAAGGGATACTGGATTCAGATTTGTATTATGCAAAATAATTTGTTTCTTGGTGCCTATACCTATTCTCGCACCTGTATTCCATGAAATAGGAGAAAGGGGAACCAAAAAAAACCGGGGCAGAGCCCCGGTTTTTTGGTTCTGCATCAAACTTCAGAAGTCCAACCTCACTCCAAGAGCGAGAGTGTCCTCATCCGTAGTACCGTCGTCCGTGTTGTGGAATTGTCCCCACAGCTTGAGGCCACCGCCCATATTGAGGACGCCGATCAGCGCCAACTGGTCCGTTTCAGATTCTGAACCGCCGGCAGACACGCTCTGAGTGCCAAAACCTACCGTTAGGCTCAAGTTGTCGGTTACCCCCGCACCCACCCAGAGCAGAGTGTTGTCTGCCTCATCGGCACCAGATTCTGCTTGTTCATGGGCAACTGTGACAGTGATCCCACCAAAGCCCGCGATAGCTGCAACTCCCATGACATCACTATCATTCGTGTCATCGCTGTCAAAAGCACCGGCAATGGTGAAATTATCCATTGGGTTAATGGTCACACCACCACCGAAGCCATTGCCACCGCCATCACCATCGTCATCCACACGGGCGTCCAGTTTCAGCGATACCGGTCCGAAGCTGTTGGCATACTTGATGGTATTACCAGTACGTCCAAGCCATGAGCGCACACTATTGCTCATTTGCCCCGGACCATTGATGATGTTCAGGCTCGCATGGGTGCCAAAGTTCTGGAAGTAGGCGGACCATTGCTGTCCCAATGAGATGGAACCGAACGGGCCAGATAGACCAACAAAGGACAAGCGATTGCCAAGCCCAGCGCCAGATTTAGCATGATCAGTGGTGGTAGCGAACTCGTAACGGGCAAAAGCGGACATTCCGTTTCCGAGGTCGCCGGAGCCCTTGAAGCCGAAGCGGGAACCGGAGGTTTGCATGTTGACATCGTCATTATCCGCAATCACGATGCGATTGTTGATTCGCCCGTAGGCGGAGATGTCGGCGTAGGCTGCAGGAGCGGCGACAATACCAGCTACAGCTACAGCGATTAGCTTCTTATTCATGTGAGATACCTCATTGTAGAAAAAAGCATGGTCAAAAAATATTTTTTGCAAACAGCACTATTGCATTACGGCCGTGCCCTATGGTTCGCCAGATCTGGTAAATCGCGATAAATGCCAGAATCGATACCAAATGGCTCAACGAATGCGAAAGGGATTATGCCATAAATTTTGCAGAAAGGTTAACTTTTTTTAATGTTTTTCTTGAATTCGATTGGCAATAGCCTCTTAAAATCATGAAGATGAAAAAACAATATAAAACAAGAATATACAAGATTTCCTAGTTTCACCTGCAAAAAAAATAGGTAACCTGGGGAAACATTCTGTGCGAATAATTTTCCAATCCAGTATCGCAAATCGGCCGAATTCATCACACAGCAGGGGTGAATAATGATAGATTTGTCCACACTGGCAGGGCGGACCTTGGCCCTCGACAGGTCAGGAGTGGAGACACTTGTCAAGATACCCGGACAGTAAGCATATGCTGGCCTGTTTTCAGGAAACATTCATCATCCAGGAGATACATGTTCACTGTTGGCAGTGATTGTCTTGAATCTCTGCCAGAGAGTATCCGGAACCATAGTACCTTATATTTCTGAATTACCCCTTTCATGAACAAGTACATCATTCCCTTCGTGTTGATGCTGGCCCTGACAGCCTGCCAGTCCGCCGGTGAGAGGACTACTTCACGAGAATTGCCAAGGTCGATACATGCGAATACCGACCCTCCCGAGGAGGGAGGGTTGTTCTCCGCCTTTTTCAAGAAGAAAGCCCCCAAGGCCATCCTCCTGCCCCCGGACCTGGTTTCGTCCGCCAGTGACAGGGCCAGGGAAAACCATGAGCAGGCTAGCCTGCTGAAACAGCAACAGGTGTTGCCCGAGGTCGCTGGAGCCGAAATCGTCAGTGAAAACGGAAAGCGCTGGCTGCGGGTGGAAACCGACCCCCAGGAAGTCTGGGACAAGCTGGTGGATTTCTGGGCAGTGCTGGAGGTCGACCTTGTTGTGAGCCAACCGGCCGCGGGATTCATGGAGACTGACTGGATTGACAGGAACGCCCCGGCCGTGGGGGAAGGCATGTCCATTGCCAGGCTTTTCAGCCGGATTACGGGCGTGGGCGCATTGCTGGACAAGTACCGTGTCCGCATCGAGCGCGAATCGGAAAATGTCACCCGGGTCTTTGTCAATCACCGCTATTCGGAACGCAAGGAAATCGAGTTTTCTTCCCCGCAGAGAAACACCCAATTGGAATGGGTTTCAGGAGAGAGCGAGGAAAATGTGGCCCAGCTGCTGCAGACCATGGTGCTGCTGTTCGAGAGGAGTCGAGGTCCTGCCTGACAGCCTTGATATTATTGCCAGTTTACAGGCTGGCCAATCCTGGTAAGAGTGGTCTCGGGAACGGTTTCACGGAATCCGGTGTCCCATGTGTAGAATTTCGTGTTCATGAACCATTTGGCTATTTTGGTTACCAGCAACCCCGAGACTCCCGATGCGCACCCGTCTCGATGATCGCCGTGTACTGATTTACAGCCACGACAGCTTCGGGCTCGGCCATCTCAGTCGCTGCCGGGCGATCGCCAATGAACTGGTGGGCCGTTATAAGGGCATCTCGGTCCTGATCCTTTCTGGATCGCCGGTCATCGGCAACTTCGAGTTCCGTGCCCGGGTGGACTTTGTCCGAATCCCCGGAATCATCAAGCTGAAGGATGGCAGCTATACCTCGCTGGGCCTGCACATCGAGCTTGATCAGACGCTCGCCATTCGGGAATCCATCATCCGACACACGGCGATGGCCTTCGACCCGGACGTCTTCATCGTTGACAAGGAGCCTTTGGGACTGGAAGGCGAGGTCAGGGAGACCCTGCGCATGCTGCATTCTAACGGCGTACCGACCATTCTCGGCGAGCGCGAGGTGATCGACAGCCCGAACACCCTGGCAGCGGAATGGGGGCGCAAGTCGGCGTTGCCGGCCCTCGGAGACCTGTATGACGAAATCTGGGTGTACGGCCCGGAGTGGTTTTATGATCCGTTTACCGGGCTGGACCTTGATCCCGTGGTGGCAAAAAAAGTAATTTACACGGGATACCTGCCTCGCGGGCCTGCCGAATCACAAAGCCCGCCTGGGCTGGACACGCCCTATTTCCTTGTGACCCCCGGGGGTGGCAAGGATGGGGAGGAGATGGTGGACCTGGTATTCGAGGCCTGCCTGGCCTGCAAATCCCTGCCAGTGGACGTCCTGTTTGTCCTCGGACCATTCATGGAGGAACAGAAGCGGAAGGAATTTGCCGAGAGGGCACGGCAGTATGAGCACTTCCACGTCATCGGCTACAGCACGCGAATGGAGTCCCTGATCCAGGACGCCGCAGGACTGGTCAGTATGGGAGGCTACAACACGTTCTGTGAAATCCTGAGCTTCGATAAACCTTCGATCATCATTCCACGTTACGAACCACGCACGGAGCAGTTGATACGGGCAAGACGGGCAGAGGAACTCGGCCTTGTCAGGATGCTCAAGCCGGAGAATTTCCGTGTCGAGTGCCTTGTGCCCCTGCTTGAGAATCTGGGCAGCCAGCCTCCCCCCTCCACCAGCCTGCGCCCCGGGATGCTGGATGGTATGGACAATATCTGCCGCCGGGTGGTCCAACTCCTGGACCGGCGCGCCAGGGCTGCCTGAACCAACCGCGGGCCGCGGTTTCATGGCATGCACGCCGCTATCTATGTGCAACACCTCCTGGGCAGCGGCCATCTCGTCAGGATGCGACTCCTGGCGTCCGCCCTGCATGTCGCAGGATCCAGGGTTACCCTGATTTCAGGAGGCTCCTTCACGTGCGATGCCGAATATGAGGTGATTCGCCTGCCCGTACTGAAGACCCGGCCGGGCGACTTTCTTACACTGCTGGATCATGTCGAAAAGCCGGTCGATGATGACTGGAAGGCTGCCCGAAGAGATCGGCTGGTGGCCTGCCTGGAAGCGCTCAGGCCGGACCTGCTGATCCTGGAAACCTGGCCCTTCGGCCGCAGGCAGCTCGAGTTCGAAATCCTGCCCATGCTGGATTGCGTGACCGGGTGGTCCAGGCCGCCGCTTCTGGTGACCTCAATCCGTGATGTGCTCCAGCAGCGAACCAGGGTTCGACGGAAGGAAACCCTTGATCGGATCCGGCAGTACCTGTCCATGGTTCTGGTCCACGGTGACCCGGCGCTGCTGGATTTGTCTCCGAGCTTTCCGGAACACGGGGATATCGCCTGCCCGATCCGGTACACGGGTTACATGGATCAGGAGGCCGGCCCGCAGCAAACCTCCGAGGGCCGGGATGAAGTGATCGTATCAGCTGGCGGGGGTGCCGTGGGTGATCACCTCCTTGCCACCGCGGTGGAAGCCGCGCTTGAACAGACGGAGCGTCGTTGGCGCATTCTGACGGGACCAAGGGTTTCGGAAGCACGTCTCCGGGGCTGGCGGTCGCTGAATTGCGACCGGCTGGTAGTGGAGCCCAACCGAGCGGACTTCAGCGCGATGCTGACCCACTGCCACGCTTCCGTTTCCCAGTTTGGCTACAATACCGCGGTTGATCTCCTCCGTTCGAATTGTCCCTCGGTGGTGGTTCCATATGAATCCGACGGTGAAACCGAGCAGGCAACCCGGGCACGGATATTCGCGGATAAAGGGCGCGTCCGGGTGTTACGAGAAACTGACCTGTCGGCCGGAACCCTGCTCGCCGAGGTTACACGTGCCTCAAGGGATGCCCTGGCACGCGATATTCCAAGGGTGCAACTGAACGGTGCGGAAAATTCCGTCGGAATATTGCAACGACTCCATCAACGATTGCGGCCATGAATCCCTTCGATTCCCTGCTGGAAGAACTCGACCGGTGGAACTTCGATGGCCAGGAGGCCACCCTCTGGTGGCGTGATGATGACGCCGCCAAGGTGCATCCTCTCCTGGATCAGCTGCTGGAAATCCTTGCCCTGTGGGATGTCCCTGCTTCCCTGGCGGTTATTCCCGGGACAACGGAAAAGGCACTGGCGGATACCCTGGCCGAACATGGAAACCTGGAGATACTGCAGCATGGCATGCTTCACCGGAATCACGCGGAAGAAGGCCAGAAGAAGCAGGAACTCATCATTCTTCCCGGAGAAGACTGGCAGGAAAACCTGGTGTCAGCGTGGCGGAAGCTCGCGGGTCTTTTCGGGCACAGGGCACTGCCGGTGCTGGTTCCGCCATGGAATCGGATTGATGAAAGAATGCTGCCATTGCTGGGCAGTCTCGGTTACCGAGGTCTTTCCTGTTATGGGCCCCGGGCGTTCCCACAGGCCGAGGGGGATGTGTGGATCATTAACACTCATGTCGACCTGGTGGACTGGAAAGCCGGTAGGAAGTTCGTTGGTGAGGCGGCGGCACTGGCGCAACTGATTGGTCATTTGCGTGCAAGGCGCGAGGAACTGGTGGACCGCGCGGAACCCACGGGGATACTGTCGCATCATCTCGTACACGGCGAGGACTGCTTCGACTTCATCCGCCGGCTTCTCGGGACCCTGGACGAGCACCCGGCGGTCACCTGGCTATCGGCAACGCGGGTTTTCCAGTTGCGTTGGCGTTAGTCCTGGAATTCTATATCAGATGGCTGAATTATCGAGTAATACAATGACTGGCGATTTCGAGAAACAAACCACCCCCAGTCTTTATTGGGCGACCATCGGTTATGCTGAATCTTGGTGGACCATTGACGCTGACAATCTTAAAAGAATCGAAACGCTCGGGGGGCAGTTGACGGTCCACATCCTCGAATGCATTGCGAGAGAATACAACGTTATTCGTGGCTTAGCCCCTAAAAAAAGAGAATGTCTTCAGGGTATTCTCAATACTGCTGCCGAGCATTGGCCAGTCGAAAAACCTAATGGTGAGGAGAACCTATTGATCGAGAGGGCATGTCAATGCACAAAAATCATGGAGACCGCTCAAAGGAAGGGATGTTTCACACAGAGAAATGGGATACCAACCAACCAGATTTCCGCGATCACAAAATTCATGTGGTTTCTGCGCCCGGAAAACTGGACGCTGTATGACAAGTTTGCATCCGATGGTTTGGTGTGCGTCAGACCAGAACGGCTGATCGAATGCACTTGTACTACAAGCAGCTATCAGACAGGAAATTTGGACAAACCGTGTCTAGGATGCAGCAAGATATCGACAGAATATCCTGCGAGTGCGAAACCCTGCCTAGAAATAGATGCCTTCCTGCCACACGCATTGTTGACCGCTTCATGATGGAGAAAGGGAAGAATTCAGAAGAGTTCGAAGAAAAAGTACGACAGCGCAGGCACTTTCTGAAGCATGGACCATATGACAAAAGCGAACTGTGCCGTTTGGCGCATCGCCTCGAGAAAGAGCATTGGAAATCAGTTGATAACCTCCGAAAATCCTGACTATGTAGATTTTCATATGTACTGGGGGATTTGTTATGGAAACTGGAATTTCCTCAAGAGCGCGATTTCACACTCGGTTTTGTTGCAACCACTTTTGTATCGCTGGCAGGTAATGGAGAACTGGGGCCGTGTATCCACCTGTAGCCGATTGATGGCGGAACCAGACAGTAGCTTTGGCCGACGCCCAGGACATTACCATTCGAGCCCCCGAGGGTGGGTCCATACCAACATTCAGACAAACGGCAGCATGTGGTCACGGAGGGTTCTTGCGGCAATCGAAATCCGATGGCACTGCACAAACCGTCTGGTAGACTCGGTGGACATTTCCGCCAGCCTGCCCGGGCGCCCGAGCAGAGACTCAATGGCCTCTGCGAACAAGTCCACGCTCTCAGGAGTTTCGGGGTCGTCCACCAGAAGACCGGTATGTCCATGGTGAATGATCTGCCCGATGCCGCCTGATCGGCCGCATACCGTCGGCAATCCCATTGCAAGCGCTTCCAGTGCGGTCATCCCGATCGCCTCGTTGATGGCCGGCCAGACCAGGAGGTCCGAGACTGACATCAGCTGAAGCACGAAGTCGCTGTCACGACGGCCCAGGAAATGGATCTGAAGATCCTTGTCCAGCCGGAAATAGTCCCGCACCTGGAGTTCCGCAGCGCCGTCACCGACGATCAGAAGCATCCAGTCCTTGCGTTGCATCCGTTCCGCGACACGGGCCAACTGTGCATAGGACGCGAGTTTCGCGTCGTCGCGCATCATCGCGACGCTGAGCAGCCAATATCGGTCCGAATCAATGCGCAGCCTGGAAGCCAACCGCTGGCGGCGGACATTACGATTGGCGGGATCAGGCGTTTCCGCATCCAAGAACGGCAGTAGTGGAACGATCCGGTCATGTACGCCATCGATGGCGGACAGGGCAGGGAGGTCGCGGGGATTCAGATTAAAGATCTTCCGGGCCAATCGAATGGCCTCGATCGACGCGGTGAAACCTGCGCCCCACGGTCCATCCATCTGCCTGACGGATACCGATGCTTCGGCGCAGAAGTATGGAATATCCAGCTCCCTGCTCACCGCTGGGCCGATCCAGTCCGGGGACTTGTGATAAAGATGATAACTGAACCAAGCCACCGGGCGGCTCAGTGGACGGTCGGCCCTGTATCCATTCACAAGATCTGATGCTGCCTTCTCGCCCAGGATGCGGATCTCCTCCTGGACCCGGGGATCTCCCCGGCCTTCCCAACTGCGAAAGTCACTGACGATTTCGACATCGAAGCCCGCGGCCGTCAGGGCTTTCACAAGTAGCGCACCGATTTTCCGGTCTCCGGATGGGCGGGTAGAGAGCGGCGACTTCATCGGCGCATAGAAGGCCAGTTTCGGCTTGTTATGGTCCTTCATGTTTGGAACGTGATCCTGCATCGATACGGAGCCGTGAGGTGCTAGGCAGTGGTAGGTCGGGACACAGCGAAGTTACAAGGAAATACGGATTTTCATTAAAAAAATAGGGCTTATCAAGAAAAGTTGACATGAAGAACGAAACCACACACCGAGGCGTAACATACCGCTTGCATTGTGGAAGTGGAAAAAGCATGAGTTGCTGGCGCAGGCGGTCGGAGCGTGCCGTTGGTGTGGAATCAGGCTTTGGTCACCCCGATAAACCGCCAAAATGTAATGTAAAGGTTTGGCGGCCTGATGGTCGTCAATTTTTCTTTATAATTCCCACCTATCAAGCCGCACTTGGTGACATGTCAACACAAACCGCAGCAGCCAGAGTAACCCTACGAACCCTGGGCAAACTGAAGCAGCAGGGTGAAAAATTCGCCTGCCTGACCGCGTACGACTATTGCAGCGCATGGGTGGCCAATGAGGCAGGCATCGATGTCATCCTGGTGGGGGATTCCCTCGGCATGGTGATCCAGGGACACGACAGCAGCCTGCCGGTGACCATCGAGGACACCGCCTACCATGTGCGCTGTGTGCGCCGTGGAAACCGACGCGCGATGATCATGGCGGACCTGCCGTTCATGAGCTATTACTCCGAGTCCGCCAGCCTGGAGAACGCCGCGGTTCTGATGCGCGAAGGGGCGCAGATCGTCAAGCTGGAAGGGGGCGCCTGGCTTGCGGAAACCACGCGCCTGCTCGCGGAGAGGGGAATCCCGGTCTGTGCCCACATGGGGCTGACCCCCCAGTCGGTCAACCACCTGGGCGGTTACCTCGTGCAGGGACGCGACCCCAAGCAATCCCAGGCCATCATCGACGAGGCACGTATCCTCCAGGAGGCGGGCGCCAGTATCCTGCTGATCGAGTGCGTGCCGGTGAAACTGGGCCAGGCGCTGACCGAGGCGATGGACATTCCCGTCATCGGCATCGGTGCCGGACCGGAAACCGACGGACAGATTCTCGTCTGGCACGACCTGCTCGGGCTCTATCCCGGGAAGGCGGCCAAGTTTGTCAAAAACTACCTGAAGGGTAACCGTGACGGCATCCAGGGCGCCATCGAAAAATACGTCAGGGACGTCAAGTCCGGTCGCTTCCCCGCAAAGCAGCACTGCTATTTCTGACCATTGCCCATCACGCCGGCGGTAAGTCGGCCGCAAGTTCCTGCAGTTGTCTGCATAACGGCTGAAAGGCCGCCTCCATGGTGAACCCGCCCTGCACCTTTTCCCGTCCCATCGCACCCATCCTTGTGCGTTCTTCCGGATTCCTGATCAGATTGTCCAATGCGCCGGTCAGGGCGCTTTCGTCTTCGGGAGGGACGAGTAATCCGTTGACACCACTCTCCACCAGTTCCGGGATGCCGGACAGGTTCGTAGCAATGACCGCCAGGCCCTGGCTCTGGGCTTCGACAATGACATTGGGCAGTCCGTCCCGGTCACCGTGGCGGTCGATGCGGCTGTTGAGTACGAACAGGTCGGACTCCCGGTACCTGGCAAGCACGTATTCCTGGGGTTGCGGGCCGTGCCATTCGATGAACTGCTGGATGCGGAGACTTTCCGCCTGCTCCCTGAGTGCTTTCTGCAGCGGCCCGCCGCCGATATGCACCAGCCGCCAGGACAGATCCGGCCCGAGAGCCGCCAGCGCCCGTAGCAGCCCGTCGTAACCCTTCTTCTCGACCGCCCGGCCCACGCTCAACAGGCGTACGGGGTCATTTCCGTCGCCGCCGTTGCGGCCGGCTTCCACCCTCCCGGCACTGCCGAATCGTCCAAGGTCGAGTCCGTGATAATTCAGCATCACTTTCCCGGGCGGTGCGAGTCTGGAAAGGTGTTCGGCGTTGTACGAGGTGCAGGTGGTGAGCCAACGGCAGTGGGTCAGTTTCTCGGTGATCTCCCATTCCGGGGTGGTGTGGATATCCTTGGCGTGTGCCGAACAGGCCCAGGGCAGCCCCCGCAGGATGGCAGCATAGCGTGCCACCGACGCGGGTGTATGCAGGAAGTGCGCATACAGGGCCGGCATGTCCCGGGGCAGTTCCGCGGCGAGCACGAAGGCTTGGCCGAAGCGCCTGACCCGGTTGGGGGAGAGGTCCCGCATCAGGTCGCGCAGGAACTGTTTCCATGCATCCGGATAACCCGCCAGTCGCCGGCACCGCCACCAGCCTCGAAGCACCCTGCCCGGCTGCCGGTACAGGTATTCCGGCAGGTACACCACGCCCGCGCAGATTTCTCCGTGAACCGGATGGGTGCGGTTGTCCGTCGGGAGCCGGAGGGAATACAGCGTAATGTCGAACCCCGCCCGTTCCAGGTTCAGGATTTCCTGGGCGATGAAGGTCTCCGACAGCCTCGGGTACCCCTTGAGCACGATGGCTAGTTTCGGCATTCCCGGGCAAGTCTACTTGTAGGGATCCGCCGCATCGCGCAGGCCGTCACCAAAGAAATTGAACGCCAGAATGATCACCACGACCGGCACCACGGGCAGGATCAGCCAAGGATACATTGCCACCACGTTTATATTCTGAGCCTCGTTCAGCAGCACTCCCCAGCTGGTGATGGGCGGGCGAAGACCAAGGCCCAGGAATGACAGTGCCGTTTCACCAAGAATCATGCCCGGGATGGACAGGGTGGCGGATGCAATGATGTGGCTCGCGAACCCCGGCAGCAGGTGCCGGCCGATGATGCGCCCCGGACTCGCGCCCATCAGCCGGGCGGCGGTGGCGTAGTCTTCCTCCCGCAGCGCCAGGAGCTTGGAGCGCACCGCTCGGGCGAGGCCGGTCCAGTCCAGCATGGCCAGGATCACGGTGATGCCGAAGAACACCAGCAGCGGGCTCCAGGTAACCGGCAGTATCGCCGACAGGGCCATCCACAGCGGCAGTTCCGGGAACGACCTGATGATTTCGGTCAGGCGCTGCACCAGTGAATCCACCCAGCCGCCGTAATATCCAGCAAGGCCCCCGAGGAGCAAACCGAGGAAGAGACTGACCGCGATACCGCCGAGTCCGATCAGCAATGAGATCCTGGCGCCGTAGGTGATCCGGGAAAAAAGATCCCGGCCCAGACGATCGGTTCCGAGGAGGAACATCGTCCTGCCCTCGGCGGGACAGATTAGATGAAAATCCATGGGTACGAGATTCCAGAACCGGTATGCATCCCCGCTGCAGAAGAACCGCAGCCTTTCCACCTTGTCCGGGTCGGGCGTGTACTCCCGGCGCAGGTTCTCCATGTTGAGACGGTAATTGTTGCCGTAGACAAAGGGTCCGATGAACTGGCCCTGGTGAAAGAAATGGACCCGCTGCGGCGGCGAGTAGATATGGTCCGTGTGCCGGGTCTGGTAATGGTAGGGGGCGATCCATTCGCAGATGAGGGTGCTGCCGTACATGATGAGGAGTATGAATCCGCACCAGACCGCCAGCTTGTGCCGCTTCAGTTTCCACCAGATCAGCCGCCGGCGCGAGGCCAGGAAATACTTTTCCTGTCCGGGCGTCAGCTGCTCGATGGAACCGGGGTCGAAGGGGGCTTGGGAGACGAAGTGATCCGTCTTTGGATGCTCACTCATCGCACTGCCTCCCCCTGGAGCCGGATCCGGGGATCGAGCCAGGCAAGCAGGAGGTCGGACACCAGCATGCCCACCACCGTGAGAATGGCAAGAAACATCAGGAACGTCCCGGCAAGATACATGTCCTGGCTCTGGAGGGATCTGAGCAGCATGGGCCCCGTGGTGGGTAGGGACAGCACGATGGCCGTGACTTCGGCACCCGATATCACGCTCGGAAGGATGTTGCCGATGTCCGCGATGAAGAAATTCAGCGACATCCGCAGGGGGTATTTCCGCAATACCTTGCCCGGTGCCAGCCCCTTTGCCTTGGCGGTCAGGACATACTGCTTCTCCAGTTCATCAAGCAGGTTGGCCCGAAGGCGCCGGATCATGCCCGCGGTTCCCGACGTGCCGATCACCACGACCGGGATCCAGAGGTGTTCCAGCACCGACTTCGCCTTGTCCAGGCTCCATGGCTGATCGAGATATTCCGGGTCCATCAGGCCGCCGATGGATGTGCCGAACCAGACATTCGCAAGGTACAGCATGATCAGCGCAAGGAGAAAATTGGGCGTAGCCAGGCCGATGAAGCCGACCAGGGAAAGACCGTAGTCCCCCCAGCTGTACTGGTGGGTTGCGCAGTAGATGCCGATGGGGAAGGCGATCAGCCATGTGAACAGGATGGTGACGAACGATACCAGCACGGTGAGCCAGACCCTGTCCCCGATCACTTCCCGCACCGGCAGGTCGAATTCGAAGGAATAGCCGAAGTCCCCCAAGGCGAAACCGCTCATCCAGTTCCAGTACTGGATCATGAGGGGCTGGTCCAATCCGTACTCCTTGCGCAGGAAGGCAATCTTGTCGGGGTCCGCGGATTCGCCCTGGCTTTCCAGTTCCGCGATATAGGTTTCGAGGTAGTCGCCCGGGGGCAACTGGATGATGATGAACACGATGAAGCTGATCACCAGCAGCGTGGGGATCATCATGAAAAGGCGGTGGCCGAGATAGCGGATCACTGGAACCAGAAGGTGTCCGGCCTGTAGACGCCGAAGAATGCCGTCGGCATCCAGCTGTAGATGCCCGTTTCGGGTACGTTCATGAGGCTGTTGCTGACCACGACGGGTTGCGGCACACCCCGGATCAGGCCGATGCTGAACACCTCGTCACTGTAGATGTCCAGCATCCTGTGCCAGATTTCCTCCCGCTCACGCCGGTTTCCGCTGCGGCCCCAGCGGTGAAAGAGCGCCAGCAGTTCACCGGCCTCGGCGATATCCGGCGGTTCCCCGGTGCTTTGGTTGGTCTCAAAATACTGGCCCCACTTCGGCCACTGGTACTGCGTCTGGCTGGTGGGGGCGAACTCGCCGGGACTCATGTCGGCGGTCGGCAGGCCGTTGTCGATGCCGTTGAACATCGCCATCATCGCCCCGCCGGAGAAGACCCGTTCGCGGAACACTTCGCGCTGCGACGGCTTGGTGTGCAGCTTGATGCCGATGCCCAGCCAGCTTTCCCCGATGAGTTCCAGGATATCGGTTTCCTGGGTGCCTTCCCCGGCGGTATGCAGGACGATTTCCAGGGGGCGGCCGTCGGGCAGGAGCCGGATGCCCCGCTTGTCCCGGCCGGCAAGCCCCAGCGAATCCAGTAGCCGGTTGGCATGTTCGGTATCGTATTCGTTCCAGCGACTGGCGTAGTCGTCCCGGAACAGTGCGCATCCGGGGAGAACCGTGTTGCCGGTTGCCTGGGCAAGGCCGAAATAGATGACCTGGTTGATCTCGTGACGGTTGATGCCAAGCGACAGCGCACGCCGGAAGTCCCTTTGCCGCACGAGTTCCCGCCATACCGGGTCCTTGCTGTTGAGGTTCGGATAGATCGCGAATTGGGAGCCGTAGCCGTTCTGCCACAGCCGGACCCGGTAGTGGCCGCGCTTCTCACCCGCCTTGAGAAACGTGTAGTCGTCGAGATTGAGATGGCGCCCCTGGAGGTCAGACTCCCCGGATGAGGTCTTGGCGGACACCAGGCTGGCGCTTGTGATCTGCACCACCACCTCGTCGATGTACGGCAACTGGAGTCCGTTTTCATCCACGCGGTGATAGAACGGATTGCGCTCGAACACGAATCGTTCCGCGGGCATCCGGGTCGTGTTGACCCAGGGCTGGAGTACCGGCAGGTTGGGGTTGTCGTTCTTGTAGGGATGGTTCCGGCGATGATGCAGCCCGGCCCAGTTGCGTGTGCCGGCCTCCTCCACTTTCCGTGCCAGTTCCCCGGCGTCGGCGTAGTCGGCGTGAAACTGTTTCAGGTATTGTGCCGGGGCATAGATGAACAGCGGCCTCGGCCCGGCGAGGGCGGGCAGGAAGAACGGGTTGGGGGCATGCCAGGTGTAACGGACCGTCCGGGGGCCGATCACCTCGAACTGTGCAGCTTTGCCGTCCACCGTCAGTGCGTCGGGCAACCCGAAGGGATACAATTCCCTGTTGCCGACGATGTCTTCCCAGTAATACCGGAACGCTTCGGCGTCGAAAGGCGCGCCGTCCGACCAGCGATGTCCCTCGCGCAGATGCAGGGTGAATATCCTGCCATCCTCGACTTCCAGGTCCCGCAGGATGTCCGGTCGAAGTTGCAGGTCGCGGTCATAACCGACCAGCCTGGCATACCCGTAGACCATCAGCATCCGGATATCCTTGGCCCGTCCGAACAGCAGCCTCAGTCTGCCGCCGTGCCGGCCCGGTCGGAAATCCTCTCCTGTCTGCACCAGCGCCGGCTCCCGGGGCAGCCGTTCCTCCAGCGGGGGCAGTTCGCCGAGACCTACCCGCTCGCTGAAGTATTCGCTGTCGGTCATCGCCAGGGCACTGCCGGTGGCCAGCACCGACAGGATGAAGACGGTATTCCGGATCAGCCCCGACATCATCCGGGAGTGGCTGGGCCCGATGCCTGCATGCGGACGAAGTGATCCGGCGCCACCGTCTCCAGGACATGTCCGTCTGCGGCCTGCGCGAATGGCGCCGGCCAGTCCGCCATGGTCACGCCCTCGCCGATACTGCCGAAGTCCAGGGGATGCGCGGGATCCGCGATCGGGACGGAATTCAGCAGGGCGCGCGTGTAGGGATGGCGCGCGTCGCTGAATAGGTGCTCGGAAGGGGCGATTTCCACGAGCTGGCCCCGGTACATCACCGCGACGCGGTCGGAAACATAATCCACCACCGCCAGGTTGTGCGAGATGAACAGGTAGGTGAGGCCAAGCTCCTGCTGCAGGTCGCGGAGCAGGTTGAGCACCTGGGCCTGGATGGAGACGTCCAACGCGGAAACCGGCTCATCGCAGATTAGGAGTTCGGGCCTGAGTGCCAGCGCCCTCGCGATCCCGATCCGCTGCCGCTGGCCGCCGGAGAAGCTGTGCGGATAACGGCGCAGCAGCCGGGGGTCGAGTCCCACCACCCGCATGAGCTCCTTGCAGGTTTCCATCTGGTAGTCCAGGTCGCCGATGCGGTGAATCGCCATGGGCTCACGCAGGATGTCGAGCACCGTCATGCTGGGGTTGAGGGAGCCCACCGGATCCTGGAACATGTACTGGACCCGGCAGCGATACCTGAAAAGTTCGTCGTCGCTGAGCCGGGTGACCCGGAATTCCCGGCTGTGCTCGTGGAACAGGATATCTCCGCTGTCGGGCATGAGTGCGCGGACGATCAGTTTTCCCAGGGTGGATTTCCCGCTGCCGCTTTCGCCGACAAGACCGAGGGATTCGCCGCGGCGTATGCCAAGCGAGACATCGTTCACGGCCCTGACCGACGGGGCGGGGCCCCCCATCGACCAGGCGGACTGTCTGGCGCCGAACGCCTTTGTGACCCGTTCGAGCTCAAGTATGTACCCGGAAGCCGGCTGGTCGTCGGGCGGATCGGAACCCTCACGGTTCCCGAGCAGGAAGCGGGTGGAATCGGAGTGGATTTCCCGCAGCGGCACCAGTCGCTGGCTCTTGCCCCGGTCCATGTTCGGGACCGCCCCGAGGAGTGCCCGGGTGTACTGGTGCCCCGGGGCATTGAATATCCGGTCCACGGAACCACGCTCCATCACTTCGCCATGATAGAGCACCACCACGTCGTCGGCCACGTTGGCCACCACGCCCAGATCATGCGTGATCATGAGCACGGCCATGTTGAGATGCGATTGCAGGTCCCGGATCAGCTTGAGTATCTGGGCCTGGATGGTGACGTCGAGAGCGGTGGTGGGCTCGTCCGCGATCAGGAGCGCCGGGCGGCAGATCAGCGCCATGGCGATCATGGCGCGTTGCCGCATGCCGCCGGACAGTTCGAACGGATAGGCCCTGTAGGCGCGCTCCGGATCGGGAAATCCGACCATGTCCAGCATCTCGATACAATGGCTGCGGCCGTCCCGTCGGGAGATCCGCCGATGAAGGTGCAGCGCTTCGGACACCTGGTTGCCCACGGTATGGAGCGGTGACAGGGACACCATGGGTTCTTGGAAGATCATCGAGATGCTGCCGCCGCGGTACCCCCGCATCTGCATTCCGTCCGGATCCAGGCCGAGAAGATTCACGGGCGCATCCCCATCGCCCTGCCAGAGAATTTTCCCGTGCCAGGCTTCGGCAATATCTGGCAGGATGCCCATGATCGAGCGGGCGATCACGGATTTGCCGGAGCCCGATTCCCCGACCAGGGCCAGCGTGCGTCCCGGATGGACTTCGAAGGAAACGCCCCGAACCGCCTCCAGCCTGCTGTCGTGGATGCGGAAACGCACCCGGAGGTCTTCAATCTTCAGAAGCGGCGTTGCCATGTCGCCAGTTACACCGAAGGGCCGGGTCAGTAGGCCCCGTAGCTGTAGCGCAGGTCGCTGTCCCCGATGACCTGGGCATGAAAGGAGACGATGATCCGGTCGGTTTTGCCGCTGTAGGGAAACACCATGTGCTTGATATGGGACGGAAAGACGACCAGCTTGCCGTCCTCGGGAAAGGAGTCCCAGGCGTGGCGCTGGAGATAGAAATTGCCGAGGTCCCCGTGCCCGCCCGCCTGGTATTCCATGTGAGGACCGTAAAATCGCGTGATACCGTTCAGCAGACCGTTCGCACCGAGGTCATCGGGCCCCTTGCTGCTGTCCCCGGACTGGACATAGTACACGCCCGACCACGAGCAGTTTCCGTGCACGTGGGTTTCGTGGAAGCCGTACTGGTTGGTGATCTGGAACCACATCCCGGTCAGTTGGATGTTAATGGACTGGTTCTTGCCCCAGTACGGTCCGTTTACCGACGATGCGATTTCAAATACGTTGTCCATGATGAATTTCTGCAACTCCTTGACAGCCTCGTTGTCCGTGTCCGCCGAAAAGTTGTCCGGGCTCGCATAGACGGGGCCGCCGGCTCCCGGGTGAGCGGCCCGGTAGGAATCGAAGTACCGGATCAGTTCGGGATTGATTTTCTGGTACTTGCCGAACTTGCGGTTGAGGACGGAAACGGGCCACAGTTCGGTAATGTGGGGATTGCGGGCCATGAAACGGGAACCGGAGAGATATGGAATCAGGAGTTGGAGGGCAATGCCCGGAGACGTTCAGGATTATATGTAAATTGGCGGCATACCGCATCGGCGGCAAAACCCATTTAATGGGCACAGGGACGCCTGCGACAGGGTCGAATCGAAAATATTCTGCAATGGTCACTCATGGCCCGGCCTGAATGATTCCCGCATCGACCAGAACGTCGTGCGGGGGCATCCAGATGCCTTCGTGGGGTTGCTGGAACATCCGTTCGAGAAAATCCTCGCTGACCCCGATGCCGCGCATCAGTTCGATGTCGTGGGCCTGTTCCCGCTTCGGGTCATAGAATGGAATGGTCTGTTTCAGCTTGCTGTAGTCCACCGCATACTGGTGGAACCCAAGTCCCGCATCCGGACCCAGGGTCCGCCGTCCGCCGCCGAGGAATGCCAGCACGCAGGCGGACAGGCATTCCGCCTCCACATGCGTGTCCAGCCTGTTGTCGGATACGATCCGAAGAAGCCCCCGGCCCTCGTAGATCGATCCGCCGTGGCTGTCCAGGATCAGCGTTCTTCCGCCCGGGTTCTGTTCCAGGAATGCACGGAAATCCCGCGTTATGCCAAAATCGATTTCCCCGCTGATGGTGTACCGGCCGGTTGACTGTTCGTATCCGAAACGGTATTTCAGTGAGGGTGCGGTCCACACGTTTTCCTGTTCGCTGCGGGTGAACATCATCGTCTGGACGGATTCGACGGTGCTGACGAGCACTACCAGGACCGCGGCCAGCAACGCCCCGAGCAGGACCGTCTTGATCCCGTCCGCGCCGTGCCTGCGGTAGTGAAGTTCGGCGATGCGAAGTACGCGGGCACCGGCCCAGGGAACCACCACGAGCTTGGGCAGGATCACCAGGGCGATGCCAAGGCCAAGGGAGGCATGGTGGGCCCGTACCAGAGGCACCATCACCAGAAGGTCCAGAACCAGCAGCAGGGCGAAAGGGAACAGGAAATCCCTGCCGAGCAGCCGGTAAAAAGGGAAGTGGCCGCTATCAGGACGTTCGGCGGCGTGTTTCAATGGCATGTAATGCGGGACCAGTCTTGATTTTGCCGGATATCGCCGTTAAGGTAATCGGAACACCAATGTAATAAAAGGCCGCCGGTGACGGATTTCCCACGTCCGGTCACGGCGAACACATAACCCCCCCCTCGAACTGCCGGAGAGAGAGTATCCAACCATGACCGATTCCGCCCCTCCACTGGTTCGGTTCGAGAATATACAGAAGAGCTACGACGGCAGGATTCTTGTCGTCAAGGATCTGAACCTCAATGTGGCCCAGGGGGAGTTCCTCACCATGCTGGGACCCTCTGGCTCCGGCAAGACCACCTGCCTCATGATGCTCGCGGGATTCGAGCCCGCAACCCACGGGGAAATATTCCTCAAGGACCAGCCGATCAACCGCGTCCCGCCCCACAAGCGCGGGATCGGCATGGTGTTCCAGAATTATGCGCTGTTTCCGCACATGACGGTGGCGGAAAACCTCTCGTTCCCGCTGGAGGTGCGCAAGATGGACAAGCCCGAGCGCGAACGCCGCATCAATCGTGCGCTGGAAATGGTCCAGCTCGGCGAGTTCGGTGACCGCCGCCCGGCCCAACTGTCCGGCGGCCAGGCCCAGCGGGTCGCCGTGGCGAGAGCGCTGGTATTCGATCCCGACCTGGTGCTGATGGATGAGCCGCTGGGCGCCCTGGACAAGAACCTGCGCGAGCAGATGCAGTACGAGATCAAGCACATCCACGAGAACCTGGGGGTGACCGTGGTGTACGTGACCCACGACCAGAGCGAGGCGCTGACGATGTCGAACCGGATCGCGGTGTTCAACGACGGCGTGATCCAGCAGCTGGCACCCCCGGAGGATCTCTACGAGAAACCCCTGAATGCCTTCGTGGCGAATTTCATCGGTGAGAACAACCGCCTGCTCGGCAGGATCACCGGTGTGAACGGCGACAGCTGTACCGTGGACGTGGACGGTGGCGGTTCCGTGGTCGCCAACAGCATCAACATCGGGGGCGAAGGTGCCAGGACGACCCTGTCGCTGCGCCCTGAGCGCGTGGCGATCAATCCCGAACCCGGGTCGCTGCCGAATATTTTCGACGCCAACGTCGAGGAGCTGATATACCTTGGTGATCACATCCGAACACGCGTAGCAGTGTGCGGCCACGACGACTTCGTCGTAAAGATTCCCAATTCCAGCCACCATGCCAGCCTTGAAGTGGGCAACTCGGTGAAGGTCGGGTGGAATGTCGAGGATTGTCGGGCGCTGGATTCTTCGGATTGAGTCCGGCGCGTGACATCACACCCACCGCAAGTCGATTGCATGTACATTCCGTATCATTCCTGAAACTTGCTAACCATACTAAACTAAGCCTTATTGGACCCCTAAGAGGAAATCAACATATGAAAACTCTGTTCAAGAAAACCCTGATCGCTACCGCGGTCTCCGTCGGTGTGGTCGGTACCGCGTCCGCCAAGGACCTGGTGATCGTCTCCTGGGGCGGTGCCTATACCGCCAGCCAGCAGAACGCCTACCATGAGCCCTACATGGCGGCGAACCCGGACATCAAGATCATCAACGACGACTCCGGCAACGATGCCGTCGCCAAGCTGCGTGCGATGGCCGAGGCGGACAACTGGTCCTGGCACCTGGTGGACATGGTGGCATCCGATGCCATCCTGAGCTGCGACGAGGGCCTGATCGATGAGGTCGACCATGATGCCATTCTGGCCGCGGCGCCCGACGGCACCCCGGCCACCGAGGATTTCGGCAACCTGATCGTATCCCCCTGCTTCATCCCGCAGATCGTGTATTCCACTACCTTCGGCTATCGTACCGACCTGGTGAAGGCGGCTCCCACTTCCATTGCCGACGTGTTTGACCTGGAGAAGATCCCGGGCAAGCGTTCGCTGGAGAAAAAGGCCATCAACAACCTGGAATGGGCATTGCTGGCCGACGGCGTTGCGCCCGACCAGGTGTACGAACTGCTGGGAACCGACGATGGAGTGGCGCGGGCTTTTGCCAAGCTCGACACCATCAAGGACCAGGTGATCTGGTGGGAAAAGGGTGCCCAGACCCCGCAGTTGCTGGCTGACGGCGAAGTCGTCATGGGCTCCACCTACAACGGCCGCCTGTTCTCCGTCATCGAGGAGGAAAAGCAGCCCATCGCCATGATGTGGGACTGGCAGGTGTTCGACCTGGACGGCTGGGTCATTCCCAAGGGTGCGCCCGACAAGGACGAGGTGCTGAAGTACGTCAAGTTCGCCACCGACACCCAGCGTCTGGCTGACCAGGCCAAGTTCATCTCCTACGGTCCGGCCCGCGCGTCTTCCGCACCGCTGGTGGGCAAGCATGCCACCCTCGGAATCGAGATGGGACCGCACATGCCGACCAACCCGGAGAACGCCAGGAACACGCTGGTCTACAACTACGAGTTCTGGGCGGACAACGTGGACGATCTCAACGAGCGCTTCACCGCCTGGTTGAACCAGTAACCGTCACCGGCTTCCACCGGTCGCCGGCTTGTGGCCGGCGGCCGGTGGGATAACGGATTGACCGGGAATGTGCCTGCCCCCGGCGGTGCATTTCCGGCTGATTCGGAATCACTGAACAGCCGTCTCTGGCAGAACAAATGACCAGCGCCACCGCAACCGACGCGAATCCCGTGGGCACCGGCGAAATGATGACCGCCGACGGCGTGCCGCTCAGGATCAGCCTGGCGCGGGCTCGGCGGCGCAGCCGGAACCGTGCGTTGCTGCTCGTGGCGCCCCTGTTCCTGTTCGTGCTCATCACGTTCTTCATCCCGATCCTGTCCATGCTCTTCCGCAGCGTGGAAAACCAGATCGTGGGGGAGACGCTGCCGCACACGGTCGAGGCACTGCAGCAGTGGGATGAATTCAGCGGCGATCTGCCTCCCGAGACGGTTTATGCCGCTCTGGTGGAGGATCTCAGGATCGCCAACGAAACCAAGACCGCCGGCAAGGTGGGACGCCGGATGAACTACGAGAAGTCTGGGTTCGCCAGCCTGTTCCGTTCCACGGCGAGGCGGATCAAGCGGATCGAGGAACCCTACAAGGAATCCCTGATCAATGCTAAGAAAGACTGGGGAGAACTGGAAACCTGGCAGGTGCTCAAGCGGGAGAGCGACGCCTATACACTGTCCTATTACCTGGCCGCCGTCGATTTCACCTATACCCCGACCGGGGAGGTGCTGAAACTCCCGGATGACCGGAGTCTCTACGTCGGGCTCTTCTGGCGAACCATCTGGATGAGCCTGCTGATCACGGTGCTCTGCCTCATCCTTGCCTATCCGATCTCCTACCTGCTGTCCACATTGCCGGTCAAGACCAGCAACCTGCTGATGATCCTGGTGCTGTTGCCCTTCTGGACGTCCCTGCTGGTCAGGACATCCGCCTGGATCGCGCTCCTGCAGAAGGAGGGGGTGATCAACGACCTGCTGGTCTGGGTCGGCCTGATCGGGGACGAGCACAGACTGACCATGATCCATAACGCCACCGGCACCATCGTGGCCATGACCCACGTGCTGCTTCCGTTCATGGTGCTGCCGCTGTACAGCGTCATGAAGACCATCCCCCCGAGCTACATGCGTGCGGCAAGATCGCTCGGGGCTACACCGTTCATGGCGTTCGTCCGGGTCTACATGCCGAACACGGTGCCCGGCATCGGCGCCGGCGCCCTGCTGGTGTTCATCATCTCCATCGGCTACTACATCACACCGGCCCTGGTGGGTGGTCAGAGCGGGACGCTGATCAGCAACTTCATCGCGTACCACCTGAGCATTTCCCTCAACTGGGGCCTGGCCGCGGCGCTCGGGACCATCCTGCTGGTGCTCGTGCTGGCGCTCTATATCCTTTACGACAAGATCGTCGGCATCGACAACATGAAGATGGGTTGACGAAATGGCGCTTCCCCTGCACGCAACCACGGGTGAAAAGATCTGGTATTACGCCTTTCGCACGATCTGTGGCCTCATCTTCTTCTTCCTGATCGCCCCCATCATCGTGGTGATCCCGCTGTCTTTCAACGCGGTGCCGTTCTTCACGTTCACCGAGGCAATGCTCACCTTTGATCCAGCGGGCTATTCACTCAAGTGGTACCAGGACTTCTTCACCGATCTCAACTGGCAGGGAGCGGTGAAGAACAGCTTCATCATCGCGGTGTTCTCCACCCTGATCGCCACGGCGCTCGGCACCGTGGCGGCGCTCGGACTGAGCCGGCCGGAAATGCCGGCGCGGACGATGATCATGGGAATCCTGATCTCGCCGATGATCGTTCCCCTGATCATCGCCGCTGCGGGGATGTTCTTCTTCTACAGTGACATCGGCCTGGCCTCCACCCACATCGGAGTCATCCTGGCCCACGCCGCCATGGGGACGCCGTTCGTGGTGATCACGGTGACCGCCACGCTGGTGGGGTTTGATCACAGCCTCACCCGCGCAGCCGCCATGCTGGGCGCCAACCCCACCCGGACTTTCTTCAAGGTCATCGTACCCCTGATCCTGCCGGGAGTGATCTCCGGCGCATTGTTCGCCTTCGTGACCTCCTTCGACGAGGTGGTGGTGGTCCGTTTCGTGGGCAGCTATCAGCAGCGCACCATCCCCTGGGCGATGTTTTCCGGGCTCCGCGAACAGATCAGCCCCACCATTCTGGCCGTGGCCACCTTGCTGGTCATTCTCTCCGTGCTGATGCTCACCACGGTGGAGTTGCTGCGTCGGCGGAGTGACCGGATCCGGGGGATCGATCAGTAACGCCCCGGCCACCTGCGGGGGCCGGTTCCGGGGTCGGGGTCAGTCCGGGGTGCGCCGGGCTTCCCGGTCGATGAGGCCGCGAACCGCGTCCAGTGAATTGGCCACCGGCCGGACCCGTTCCTCCCCCTCCATGATGTGCCTCAGGGAGGGCGGCAGGGGCACGCTGACACCGCAAGCCTTCTCCACCGCATCGGCAAACTTCGCCGGGTGGGCGGTCCCCAGCACCACGGTGGGAATGCCCGGCTCTCCATGCACCCGGGCCGCGGCCACGCCGATCACGGAATGGGGATCCATGACCTCGCCGGAATTCCGGTAGACCCGGCCGATCTCGGCGCTGGTGGCTCCGTCGTCAAGCCGGTGCGCGGCGAACAGTTCGCGGGCCCTTGCAAGTTCGTCGCCGGCGATCTCGAACCGGCCGTTATGGGCGAACTCCTCCATCAGCCCCCGAATGCGACCCGCGTCCCGGTCCAGCAGTTCATACAGGTAGCGCTCGAAATTGCTCGAGATCTGTATGTCCATGCTCGGCGACAGGGTGGGACTGACGCCCTGCTGCTCCATCCTGCCGGATTCGAAGAAGCGGGTGAGGATGTCATTGCTGTTGCTGCCGATGATCAGCCGGTTGATGGGAAGACCCATCCGGCATGCAACGTAGCCCGCGAGCACGTTGCCGAAATTGCCCGTGGGGACGGAGAAATTGACCGGCCGGTCCGGCGCCCCCAGCTCAAGCGCCGCGCGGAAGTAATACACCACCTGGGCCGTGATTCTCGCCCAGTTGATGGAATTCACCGCCGAGAGGTTGTGCCGGGCACGGAAGCCGGCGTCGTTGAACATCGCCTTGACCAGGTTCTGGCAGTCGTCGAAGGTGCCGTCCACCGCGAGGTTGTGGATATTGTCATCGAGCACGCTGGTCATCTGCCTGCGCTGCACTTCGGACACTTTCCCGTGGGGGTGCAGCATGTAGAGCCTGACGGCCTCGAGTCCGCGAACCGCCTCGATCGCTGCGGAGCCGGTATCGCCGGAGGTTGCGCCGACAATCGTGCAGGTTTCGCCGCGTTCGCCGAGGAGGTGATTGAACAGGTGCCCCAGGAACTGGAGGGCGAAGTCCTTGAACGCCAGCGTGGGGCCGTGGAACAGTTCCATCACGTACAGCGAGGTATCCAGCTGTTTCAGCGGCGCGATTGCACCGTGGTCGAAGCGGGCATACGCCGCCTGCGTCAGCCTGGCGAGGGTATCACCGGGAATGTCGTTGCCGGTGAAGCAGGACAGGATGCGGAACGCCAGTTCGGGGTAGGGCAGCCCGCGCATGGCGCGTATCCGGTCGGCCTCCAGCGTCGGCCAGGACCGGGGCAGGTACAGTCCGCCGTCCTCCGCGAGACCCTTCAGGGTGACATCTGCAAATCCGAGGTGCGCGGCGGCTCCCCGAGTACTTTCGTAGATCACGTCGGGATATCTGGGGTTCGCCCGGGTTCGGGGGGCCGCAATTCTACCATCGCCGCTGCCGGCCGGTCCCCACGCGGCATTAGCCCGGTTTCAGGACCGGGGCCGATTCAGCTGCCCCCGGCACCGATTTCATGCGCCTCGAATATCGCGGGCAGTTCCTGCAGCGCGATCTTGCCGAGGGGAGTTCGCGGAAGTTCCTCGACGACCGCAAACCGCGAGATCCGGTTGTGGGTGGACACGAGCGCATTGAATTCCCGGATCACACGCCGGGCCTCCCCGGCCGTGTCGTCGCCATCCATCGCCAGTACGCAGGCAGGCCGCATGTCCACCTCCAGCACGCCGGCCTCCTTGATCGCGGGGTCCCGTTCCAGCAGGGTCTCCAATTCTTCCGGATAAACGTTCTTGCCGGCCTCGGTCACGATCAGACGCTTCAGACGGCCGGTGAGGGTGACGCGCCCCTGGTCGTCGATCCGGCCGATGTCGCCGGTCTTGAACCAGCCGTCCTCGAGAGCCTGCGCGGTCTGTTCGGGATCCTCGTATCCCAGCATGACGTTGGGGCCCTTGATCCAGATCTCCCCCTGGCCGCTTTCGTCGGGTTCATTGACCCGTACCTGGACATGCTCCACGGGCTTGCCCACGCTCTCCGGGGCACTGTCGAAGTTTTCCTGGATGCAGGCAAGGGGGGCGGTCTCGGTCAGGCCGTAACCCTGGCGCAGCGGCAGGCCGAGCTCCTGGTAAAAACGGGTAATCCGACCGTCCAGGTGGGAGCCTCCGCTGACCCAGACATTGATCCGCCCCCCGAGACGTTTGCGCAGGGGCGCATTGAGGATCTGCCTAAGCCTGGGAGGGGCGGCCCTGAGTACCCGGCGGTAGATCGCAAGGCCCTTACCGCCTTCCCGGAACTTCTTTTCCAGGCCCAGCATCACGTTGCGGTACAGCCTGGGGACGGCGATCACCACGGTGACCTTTTCCTCCTCGAGGGCCGCAACGATTTCGCTGGCGGCCAGAACCTTCGGCGTGACCAGCGAGGCCCCGACATAGTAGGGGAGGTTCACGTTGGCGGTAATGCCCATGGCGTGGGAAAACGGCAGCAGGGAGAGGAACCGGTCGCCGGGACCGAATCTCTGGATCTTCACCGCGGCCAGTACATTCGCGGCTAGGTTGCCATGGGACAGGCGCACCACCTTGGGGTTTCCCGTGCTCCCGGAAGTGTAGAGCCGGGCCGCGACGGCATCCGGATCGTCCGCCGCCGCAATGGCATTTTCTGCCGCAGCCAGTTCCTCGTCAGCGTCCAAGGTGATTTCCATGCGCGGCTCGTGGACGATCCCGGAACCGTGCACCAGCATGATGTCCGGCTTGACCGCGTCAATCTGGGCGGCGATGTCGTGGTCGCTGTTGCCAATGTGGATCGGGGCGATCATGCAGCCGATTCGCCATGCGGCCAAGGCGGCCACGGTCCATTCCGGGCCGTTGGGTGCGGTGATGCCCACGGTGGCGCCGGCGCCGATCCCGGAATTCCGGAGCTTCTGCGCGGTGACCAGGACCGCCTGGTGGATCTGGCGGAACTGCACCTCCCTGCGGCCTTCCTGCTGGCGGCAGATCCAGGCCAGATCGTCCCCGTGCAGCAACAGGGACGGCTCGATCAGCTTCCAGAGATTGCTGGTCACGGCGGATTCAGGGATGTGCGTATGTACGGCCTTGTTTCATTTTTCCTTCCTTTCCGCTGACCATCCAGCGGTGTTGCCGAATTGATTTAACCACAAACTCGGGAGTGGGACAACGAAAGGCGCCGCTCTCCAAGGGGCATCAGCGACCGGTGCGGAAAGCAGTCCCGGCCTTCCCCCGGTACCCCGACCGCAGGATGCACCGTGAATCTCAGGTTGACTGGACCGCCCCGTGATCCCGGGCGAGGGCATGGACCAGGTCTTCGAAATCTTCCGGGGGAGGCTTGCGCCAGGACAGGGATTCACCTGTTTCCGGGTGCGACAGGGACAGGAACGTGGCGTGCAGTGCCTGGCGCCGGAATCCCGCCAGGACGCCGGCAAGCTCCGGGGTCGCACCCTTCGGAGGACGTGGCCGGCCGCCATAGACCGGGTCCCCCACCAAGGGGTAGCCCCACCAGGCCAGGTGCACCCGGATCTGGTGGGTCCGGCCGGTTTCCAGGCGGGCCTCCATCAATGCGTGCGCACGGTATTTTTCCAGGATACTGACATGGGTGACCGCGGGTTTGCCCCGGTCCGACACCGCCATGCGGCGTCGGTCCACGGGGTGGCGGCCGATGGGCCTGTCCAGTGTTTCCCCGGACACCGGCACCCCGGCGGCGACCGCGAGGTAATGCCGGCTGACACTCCGGTCCGAAAGCTGCTTCACCAGGTCCTGCCTTGCGGATTCCGTTCTCGCCACCACCATCAGGCCGGAGGTGTCCTTGTCGAGACGATGGACAATGCCCGCGCGGGGCAGAAGCCGAAGACCCTCGTCCCGGGCGAGCAGGCCGTTCAGCAACGTGCCGTCCGGGTTGCCGGCCCCGGGATGCACCACGAGGCCGGCGGGCTTGTCGATCACGAACAGGTGGCGGTCCTCGTGGAGGACTTCCAGCGCCATGGGCTCGGCCAGCCACTCGGAGGGTTCCGGGGGAGGGATGAAGACTGCCACCGGCCCGGCGCCGGACAGCCTTTCACTGGCCTTCAGGGGCCTGCCGCCTGCCAGCACCCGGCCGGTCCGGATCCAGCCCTGGATGGTGGAGCGGGAATATTCCGGCAGCAGGACCGCGAGCGCCCGGTCCACCCGCATCCCCTCCAGTTCCGGCGGTATCCGCAGGGAGATTTCGCAGTCCGTGTCCGGGCTGTTCGTGTTCATGCAACAGGCTTGCGTTGTATGGCAAAATCGGCCAGTGAAGAATGCGGTGCGCGGGCCCCGGGCGGGCACCCTGGCCGCATTGTACGACAGGTGTTCATCTCAGCGCGTCCGGACTCATCATGCCCCTATCGAAAACACTTCTCCTCCTGGTCATTATGGCAGTCCTGTCGGGGTGCGCGCTGTTCAAGGAAGAGGAGATCGATGAAAACGCCACCGTGGAGGAACTCTATGCCTTGGCCCGGGAAAGCATGGACAAGGGCAACTGGGGCGTGGCGGTGGAACGCCTGCAGCGGCTGGAAGCCAAGTATCCCTACGGCGTCTACGCCGAACAGGCGCAGCTCGACACGATCTTTGCGCAATATCGCCTCGAAGAGGTCGAACTGGCCATTGCCGCTGCGGACCGGTTCATCAAGCTCCATCCCACGCATCCGTCCGTGGATTACGCCTACTACCTCAAGGGCCAGGCCAGTTACGAGGAGGATCGGTCGACCATCGGAACGCTGCTGGGGAAAGACGATCTCAGCGACCGCGACCCCGTCCTGACTCTGGATGCCCTCAATGCCTTCAGGGATGTCTATACCCTGTTCCCGGACAGCAAGTACGCCCCCCCGGCCAGGGAACGGGTACACCACCTCACCAACACCATGGCAAGGCATGAGCTCGCCATTGCCAGGTACTATCACGCCAGGGATGCCCATGTGGCCGCGGTCAACCGGGCCAAGACCGTGGTGGAGGAGTATCCGGACACCCCGTCCGTGGAGGAAGCCCTGGGGCTGATGGTGTCGAGCTATAACATCATGGGGCTGCCCGCTCTGGCCGATGATTCGAGACGCGTGCTGGAGCTCAATTTCCCGAACAGCATCTACCTGGCCGAGGATGCGCGGTTTGCCGGGGCCAGGTACACCGACGGCGGCAAGCGCCGGCAGGAAGGGGACGGGGGATTCTTCTCCAGAATCCGTAATTTCTTCAAGCGAAAGCCGTCCAGCTGAACCACACAGATTCGGCAATACGGCCGCCAGATCCCCGATGAAATCCGGCACGGTACCACTGGCCGGTTATGCCGATCCCCTCTCCGGCAGGCCCGGCGACACCATCGAATTCAAGGTCAGCAGCTTGGGTCCGCATCCCTGGCAGGCGACACTGGTGCGGGTGCTCTGCGCGGACCCCAACCCGGTCGGGCCGGGAATGGTCGAGGAGGTCCTGCCGGTGGATCTCGGTGGGCCCTTTCCCGCCAGGGAACAGCCATTTCGGCCGGGTTCCTTTGGTGTTGCCGACGGAATTAAGTTGCCGGACCGGATCGTCGTGGTCCGGCTGTCGGCGCTCTTCTCGCCCTTCCTCCTTGAGACGGAAAAACGCCAGGCGATCCTGACGCTGGCGAGGCAGGAATCGTCCACGTTGCCGGTTGCCGCGATCGAACTTGCGGGGACAGACGGCGTCGTGTTCAGGACCGGCGGGGAAGCCGTCGCGGCAGCGGCTCTGCCTTTCCGGCGGCGGCACTGGTACCGGGTGGAAGCGTGGCTGGATGCCGGAACCGGGGAATGCGGGGTGGCAGTCGCCGACATCGAAGAGGGACGCAAGGCCACCGGCCGGGGTGCCTGGAAGGATGCGGCGTTTCCTGCCCGCATCCGTTGCCTGATCGCTGCCGGGTGGGACCGGGGAGCCGTGCATCATTTCAACGGCAAGATAGAGGCCCCGGCAATTCACTCGGATGAGTCAGGAGTGCTGGCTGCATGGGATTTCTCCCGGGAAATTTCATCAACCCGCATCATCGATACCGGGCCAGGGAAACACCACGGCCGGCTGGTCAACCATCCCGCCCGCGCCATGACCGGATTCTCCTGGGACGGCAGCGAGATGAACTGGCGGCACCGACCCTCCCACTACGCCGCCATCCACTTCCACGAGGATGACATCGTGGACTTCGATTGGGAGACGGATTTCAGCTTCACCATACCGGACGATCTGCCGTCGGGCTCCTATGCCATGCGGATCGATGGCGGGGAACACAGGGACTGGCTGCCGTTCTTCGTCCTGCCGCCCCGGGGCCGTCCGGCCAACCGGCTTTGTGTGCTGGTCTCCACGTTCACTTACGCGGTCTATGGCAACCACGCACGGGCGGATTTCACCCCCGAATGGGTGGACCTGGCGGCGGGGAAGGGCGGCTATCCCTGGAGTCCGGCGGTATACCGGCAATACGGCCTGTCAACCTACAACGTGCACCGTGATGGCAGCGGTATCTGCCACGCAAGCCATCGGCGGCCGCTGTTCACCATGCGCCCGGGCTACATCACGTTTCCCAACCTGGACTGTTCCGGGCTGCGCCACTACCAGGCCGACTCCCATCTGCTGTACTGGCTGGAGCGCCAGGGGTTCGGGTTCGATATCGTCACCGACCGGGAACTGCACGAGGAGGGCGTGTCCGCGCTGGACGGCTACGCGGCGGTTTGCACCGGGTCCCACCCCGAATACCATACGCCTGAGACCCTGGACGCCCTTTCGGACTGGCGCCGTCAGGGAGGGCATTTCATCTATCTCGGCGGCAACGGCTTCTACTGGCGGGTGGCACTGCACCCGGAGGACCGGGGCGTGATCGAGATACGCCGGGCCGAAGGCGGCATCCGTGCCTGGGCGGCGGAACCCGGAGAATACTACCATGCCTTCGATGGCGGCTACGGCGGGTTATGGCGCCGCAACCGCCGGCCGCCTCAACTGCTCGGTGGTGTGGGCTTTTCCGCCCAGGGAACGTTTCTCGGTTCCCATTACCGCCGCACCCCGCCCTCCCGCGAGGACCCGGAGGTGGCATTCATCTTCGAAGGCATAGAAAATGACGTTCTGGGCGACTTCGGACTGTGCGGCGGCGGGGCGGCGGGATTCGAGCTGGACCGGTTCGACCCGGAACTGGGCTCGGACCCGGAAATCAGGGTGATCGCCCGTTCCGAAGGTCATGGCGACGATTACACCCTGGTTCCCGAGGAGAGGCTGACACATATCACCAACTGGCCGGGCGTACCGGAACGGGACCTGATCCGGGCGGACATGGTGTATCAGGAACTGGAAAACGGGGGCAGGCTGTTTGCCACTGGCTCCATCACCTTTTGCGGGAGCCTGCTGGTGAACGCAGGCGACAACAACATCTCCCGGCTCCTGGATAACGTCATCCGGCGTTTTCTGGAATAGCCGCCGCAATGGCGGTCGGCCATGGGCAATTCACCGCGGTTCGCGCCGAGTGCAAAATGCGATTCGGCCGACATGATGGACTTCATGTGGACCGGCCCTTTTGCTCGGATGCGGCGCTCCATCTGCTGGGCGCGTTCTGCAAGCGGGCCCAGGGGCATGATCGGTTCCCCTGTTACGGTGCCCGGCATGGCATTGTGATTTCCTCTCTCGGGCAGTAACCCATTGGCATGACGGGACAATCACTCTTTTGCATGCCGGCAAGGATCCTGACCAAATCTCCAATATGTATTATGTAATACGCACAACATAATAGATTGCGTGTTTTATAAGACAGCTCATAAAGACTCGAGCGACCAGCGTCCGGACTTTCAGATCCATGGAGCAGATCACCCGAACACCACACCCTCGAAGAGTTTCCGTGCGGTACGCAGGATCGCCGCGCGCTTGACGCTGATCCCGCCGTCCGCCCGCCTTACCCGCATCACCACGCTGGTTTGGCCGGCGGGATGTTCCACCGGCACTGTGATGTCGATGTTCTCGGTGACCGCCGGCAGCCGGGAGAGGCGGGCGGCCGGTCCGTCGGCAAGCATGCAGGCGGTGGCAACGCTGAGAGCGCCCAGCACACCGATGGACGCATGGCACCGATGCGGTATGAAGGTCCGGCTGCTGATCGCGCCTCCCTGTCCCGGCGGCGCCACCAGCGCCATCTTGGGAACCGATTTTTCCCGCACATCGCCAAGTTTCATCCGTGGGCCCGCCTGGAGACGGATGGATTCCAGCTTCTCCTTGAGCGGGCCGTTGTCATCCAGTTCCTCACGGGACTCGTAGCCGCTGATGCCGAACGCTGCTGCGGGCAGCACGACCACGGGCATTCCGTTGTCGATGCAGGTCGCCTCCACGCCGTCGAAAGAGTCGACGGCGTGGCCGGTGGGTAGCAGGGCGCCGCAGGTTGAACCGGCTGCCTCCGGGAAATTCTGCAGGACGGGCGCCGCGGTGCCGGGCACCCCGTCGATACACGTATTGCCCTCGTAGGTGACCGCGCCCCCCGGGGTTTCCACAGTGACCTCGGCAACCTGGCCGCTGTTCACCATGTAGACGGTGAGTCGAGTGCGATCACCGATGGCCCGGGCTAGCCCCCTTTCCATGGCGAACTGGGCTACCCCGGCGAGGATATTGCCGCAGTTCTGCCGGTCGGTGACGATGGCCCGGTCGACGAATACCTGCAGGAACAGGTAGTCGATGTCCACGCCGGGGCGGTCGGAACGCGAGACTACCGCGACCTTGCTGGTCAGGGGGTCGGCGCCGCCGATGCCGTCGATCTGGCGCGGGTCCGGCGACCCCATGATTCTAAGGAGAAGCGCGTCGCGTTCCGCGGCGGCCTCCGGGAGATCGCTGGCGACGAAATAGGCGCCCTTGGAGGTGCCTCCCCGGATCAGGGTGCAGGGGATCGCCCGGCTCACCGGTCCTGTTCCAGGTCGTCCAGGCTGTCGAGGTAGACGAGGCCCCCGTCCTCGAGCCCCGGACGCATCCGGTAGATGTCCAGTCCCGGTACCCCGTCGGCAAGCTGCCTGCGCGTTTCCGCTTCGCTGTCCTCGCGCCGGCGCCCCGCCACCAGCACCTCCCCGGCCCGGACGCGGGGCACGACGACCACGCCGTCATCGTCGGCCACCACCACATCGCCCGGGGCGACAAGCTGGCCGGCGCAGATCACCGGAACGTTGACACAGCCCAGGGTTTTCTTCACGGTGCCCTTTGCCGATATCGCCCGGGCCCAGGCCGGAAAGTCCATGGATTTGAGGTCGCAAACGTCACGGACACCGGTATCGGTGACGATTCCCACCACGCCATGGGCCCTGGCCGACGTGGCCAGGAGGTCGCCGAACATGCCGTCGGTATTGTCCGCCGTGCAGGCCACCACGAGGAAATCCCCGGGACGGCACAGTTCGATGGCGACGTGAATCATCCAGTTGTCGCCCGGCTGGGTCAGGATGGTGATCGCGCTGCCGGCGATCCGGGCGCCGGGATAGACCGGGCGGATGCAGGGTTTCAGCAGGCCGGTGCGCCCGGCGGCTTCGTGCACGGTGGCAACGCCAAGTTCCGCGAGCCCCCGGACGGTGTCGGCGTCGGCGCGTTCGATGTTTCTTACGGCAACTGGTTTCATGGTTTCTTCCCGGGTCTCGACAGGGTTTCGGAGAGGGGCTGGCTGCCGGGCACGTTCCGGGTCCCGGTGCCGGGCAGGCCGGAACCGGCAAGGCGCCGGCTGCCTGGTGCGGTCCTGATGCTCATTAGATGATCAGTAGGGAAGACCAACATAGTTTTCCGCCACGACGGTCATCATGGCCTGTGAACTGAACACATAGTCTAGTTCCGCATCCTGCATGCGGTGCTCGAAGGGCTCATTCTCCGGCAAGGTGTGCAGGAGGTTGGTCATCCACCAGGAGAACCGTTCGGCCTTCCAGACCCGGCGCAGGCACTGCTCGGAGTAGTCGTCCAGAAGCGCGGCGTTGCTGTCGTGGTACCAGGCGATGAACGCGCGTGAAAGATAGTGAATGTCCGAGGCGGCCAGGTTGAGCCCCTTGGCGCCGGTCGGCGGGACGATGTGACCCGCATCCCCGGCCAGGAACAGGCGCTTGTACCTCATCGGTTCGGCAACAAAGCTCCTCAGGGGGGCAATGCTCTTTTCGATGGAAGGGCCGGTGACGAGGGAGTCCGACAGGGTGTCGGGCAGACGCCGCCTGAGCTCTTCCCAGAATCGCTCATCCGGCCAGTCCGCCACCTGGTCGTCCAGGGAGCACTGGACATAGTAACGGCTGAGGCTGGCGGAGCGCATGCTGCAAAGCGCGAACCCGCGGGGATGACTGGCATACACGATTTCATCGTGCACCGGCGGTGTCTGGGACAGGAGGCCCATCCAGCCAAAGGGATAGACGCGCTCGTACACCCTCAGCACCGTGTCGGGAATGGCCCTTCGGCTGGGACCGTAATAACCGTCGCAGCCCGCGACAAATTCGCATTCGAGCGTGTGATCCTCGCCGCTGGTCCGGTAATGAAGGAGCGCCCCGTCTTCTTCCAGGGAATCGATATGCACATCCTCGGCTTCATAGACCAGCCGTCCGCCGCCGGCATCCCTTGCGTCCATCAGGTCCCGGGTAACCTCCGTCTGTCCGTAGATCATGACCGAACCGCCGGTCAGCTCCCTGAGATCGACACGGTGAATGCCGTTGTTGAAGGCAATGCAGAAGCCATGGTGCACCATGCCCTCCCGGTCCATGCGCTCGCGCACACCGGCCTGGCGCATGAGTTCCACCATGCCCCGTTCCAGGACCCCGGCGCGGATCCGCCCGAGAACATATTGCCGGGAACGCCTTTCCAGGACTACGTTGTCGATTCCGTTCCGGTCGAGCAGTTGGGACAGGAGCAGTCCGGACGGACCGGATCCGATGATGCCGACCTGTGTGCGTTCGCTCGCCATTTCCCCTTGTGATTTTTGCCTATGCGTCCAGCTGCTGCTCCAGGTCATGCAGTACCTGGTAGCACGGCAACACCTGTGCCGCGCTGGCATTGGGCTCCCGTCCTTCGCGGATGGCCGCGAAAAACTCCCGGTCCTGCAATTCGATGCCGTTCATCGATACGTCCACCCGGCTCACGTCGATGGAATTATCCCGCCCGTCCACCAGGTCGTCGTACCGGGCGATATAGGTGCCCGTATCCCCGATGTAGCGGAAGAATGTCCCGAGGGGCCCATCGTTGTTGAACGACAGGGACAGGGTGCAGATGGCGCCGCTTTCCGCCTTCATCTGTATGCTCATGTCCATGGCGATGCCGAGTTCGGGGTGGCTCGGTCCCTGGACGGCGTTGGCCTGTACGACCGGGCTGCCGCACTGGTACTGGAACAGGTCCACGGTATGGGCCGCATGATGCCAGAGCAGGTGGTCGGTCCAGGAGCGCGGCTCGCCGAGGGCGTTCATGTTGCTACGGCGGAAGAAGAAGGTCTGCACATCCATCTGCTGGATGCTGAATTCCCCGGCCTCGATCCTGCGGCGTATCCACTGGTGGCTCGGATTGAACCGACGGGTATGCCCGCACATGGCGACGAGTCCCGACGCCTCACCGGTGCGGACCACCTCCCGGGCGTCCGTGAGGCTGTCCGCCAGGGGGATTTCCACCTCGACGTGCTTGCCCGCCTCCAGGCACCGGATGGCCTGGGCGGCGTGCATCTGGGTGGGCGTGCAGAGAATCACCGCGTCGAGCCCCGGCAGCGCCAGGCTCTCCTCCAGGTCGGTGGTCACATGGCCGATCCCGTACTTTTCCGCCACCGGCAGGGTCTTGTCCAGCACCCGCCCCACCAGCGAAACCACCTCCACGCCATCGATATTGCGGATACCGTCCAGGTGCTTGATGCCGAAGGCCCCGGCCCCGGCCAGCGCGACCTTGATCGTGTCACTCATGCAGGATTCTCCAGGATCAGGTGCCCCACGGCCGTGTTGGAGGCCGGGACGTGATAGAAACGGTGAACTACCTTCGGCGGTGTTCCGCCGGCGGCATCGTTCATGGCGCCACGGGCGATGAACCACATCACGAGTTCGATACTCTCGGAGCCCGCCTCGCGCACGTAGTCGACATGCGGGGTTTCGGCCAGCGCCGCCGGCTCTTGAACCAGGCGGTCAAGAAACGCGTTGTCCCATTCGCTGTTGATCAGCCCGGCTCTCGGACCCTGGAGCTGGTGGCTCATGCCGCCGGTGCCCCAGACCTGCACATCGAGCGGCTCGTCGTAGGACTCCACGGCCTTGCGGATGGCCTTGCCGAGTCGAAAGCAGCGTGTTCCGGAAGGCACCGGGTACTGCAGCACGTTGACCGCGAAGGGGATGACCCGGCAGGGCCAGGCGTCCGCCTTGCCGAACATCAGGGACAGCGGGACCGTGAGGCCATGGTCCAGGGCCATCTCGTTGACGATGGTGAGATCGAAGTCATCCTGGATCACGGACTGCGTGATGTGGGCGGCGAACTCCGCGTCCCCGGCCACCTCGGGCACTGGCCTCGGCCCCCACCCTTCGTCGGCGATGGGGTAGCGGGACGCGGTGCCGATGGCGAAGGTGGGAATCATGGACAGGCTGAAGGCATTGGCATGGTCGTTGAAGACCAGAATGATGACATCCGGCGTGTTCTCTCTCATCCACCGGCGGGAATACGCATAGCCGTCGAAGAGTTTCCGCCAGTAGGGCTCATGGTCCTTGCCGAGATCCATGGCCGCGCCGATGGCGGGAACATGGGAGGTGTAGACACTGGCGGTGATCCGGGCCATCAGCCGTCTTCCCATTCGCGCCGGTAGCGGTTGCCGTCCGCAGAGCGGCCGCCCGACAGCATCATGTCGCGGTATTCGGCTTCGGTCATTCCGGTCATGCTGCCGGCCATCTGCTGGAAACTCTTTCCATCGGTGGCGCCGATCTTGGCAAGGAAATAGATATTGCCCCCGAGTTCCACACAGCGATTCAGGTCCCGGTCAAGGACCGCCTTTTTCTGATCCTCGGTCATGTCCCATTCATTCAGGTAGGCGCGCTCGTCGGACCTGAAGCGTTCTCGGTTCTGTGGTTGCATGAGGGACATGCAGAACTGGTTCAGCCAGTAGCCCTTGCGTGACTGCTCGGCATCGAAGATGACGGTGCCGGGAATGTCCTTGTAGGGTTTGTCGAGTGCCATGATCCGGGTTCACGCGGGTTCCGGCCAGTATAACCGCAGCGGGTTGTCAACCAGCAGTTTCCGGCGGAGTTCCTGTGTGACGGCGATATGGGGAATGAAATCCACCAGCAGCCCGTCGTCGGGCATGTGGTCCTTCAGGTTGGGATGCGGCCAGTCGGTTCCCCACAATACCCTGTCCGGGAAGGAGTCCACGACGGTACGGGCGAACGGGACCACGTCCCGATAGGGCGCCCGCTCCCCATCGAGTGCGGGCGGACCGCTCCTCGAAAGGCGTTCGGGGCAGGTCACCTTGCTCCAGACATTGTCGTTTGCCTGCATGAACCGCAGGAAGGCCCGGAATTCCGGCCCGTTCGCCGGCTTCGTGACATCGGGGCAGCCCATGTGGTCCACCACCACCACGGTGGGGAGCGCAGACAGGAGGTCCTCGAGTTCCGCTAGGTCCCCGGCCTCGAAGTAGGCCACCACGTGCCATCCGAGCGGCTCGATCCGCCGGGCGATCTCCAGGATCTCGTCCCCGGGCACCCGGTCCGCCAGGCGCCGGAGGAAATTGAACCGCACCGCCCGCACGCCTGCCTCGTGCAGGTCGGTAAGTTCGTCGTCCGTCACCGACCGCCTGACCGTGGCCACTCCCCGGGCGAAGCCTGCGGATGCCCGGCAGGCATCCGCCATCGCCCGGTTGTCCGCGCCGTGGCAGGTGGCCTGGACGATGACATTACGGGAGAAGCCGAGATGGTTCCTGAGGGCAAAGAGCTGTTCGCGGGACGCGTCGCAGGGCGTGTACCTGCGCTCAGGGGCGTAGGGAAAACGGTCCGCAGGACCGAATACATGGCAATGGGCGTCCACGGCGCCCTCCGGCAGTGCGAACCGCGGCGGGTCGGGGTCCCGTTTCCAGTCGAGCCAGCCGGGTGTTTTCTCGAAACTCACAGGCCCCGTCTTTCGAGCAGTGCGTCCAGCCGGGGATACACCCGCCGGGCGTTGTCCTCGAAAATCAGTTGCCGCTCGGCATCGGTGAGATCCGCGGCCACGAGATACCGCTTGGTGTCATCGAAGTGGTACCCGGTTTCCGGGTCGATTCCCCGAACGGCACCGATCATCTCGGAAGCGAAGAGCACGTTCTTCACCGGAATCACCCGGGTCAGCAGGTCGATACCGGGCTGGTGGTAGACGCAGGTGTCGAAATAGATGTTGTCGAGCAGGTGCTCATCCAGGCGCGGTTTTTTCAGCATGTCGGCCAGGCCGCGAAACCGCCCCCAATGGTAGGGTGCCGCGCCGCCGCCGTGGGGAATGATGAACCGCAGCCCGGGAAAGTCGCTGAACAGGGCGCCGGTAAGGCACTGCATGACCGCCGTGGTGTCCGCATTCAGGTAATGCGCGCCTGTGGTGTGGAAACAGGGGTTGCAGCTGGTGGAGACATGGATCATCGCCGGGATGTCGTACTCCACCAATTTTTCGTAGACCGGGTACCAGTGCCGGTCGGTCAGGGGCGGACTGTTCCAGTGCCCGCCGGACGGGTCGGGGTTCAGGTTGATGGCGACGAACCCGTAGTCGTTGACGCACCGCTCGAGTTCGGGAATGCAGGAGGCGGGGTCCACGCCGGGCGATTGCGGCAGCATGGCGCAGCCGATGAAGGTATCGGGATAAAGGCACTGGATGCGGTAAATCAGCTCGTTGCAGATGCCCGCCCAGATGGAAGACACCTGGAAATCGCCGATATGGTGGGCCATGAAGCTTGCCCGGGGACTGAAGATCTGCAGATCGATTCCCCTCTCGCGCATCTTCGCCAGCTGGTTGGCCTCGATGGTGGCGCGGATCTCGTCATCGCCGATCTTCAGTTCTGAAGGTTTCGGCGGCGGCCCGGGTGTGCCGATCGCCGCCACCTGGCGGTTCCTCCAGTCCTCGAGGGTCTTCGGGGCGGTTGTGTAATGGCCGTGGCAGTCGATGATCATGGCAGCCGTCTACGGATCAGGATGGGAAATTGTATGCCGAATCCTCGGGACATGATCAGTGATGGAGGATTCCGGTCGATTTTCCGCCGGCACACGGGAACCGGCAGCGGACACTACTGGTCTGCCGCACCGCCATCAACTGCCCTGGTTTCACGTGTGTGGCCGCGGGAGCAGAGATACAGGGCGCCGATCAGGAATACCACCGCCAGCCACACCTGCACGGCATGTTTCTCCGAAAACAGCAGCATGCCCCAGGCAATGCCGGCAAACAGGGAGACGAAGGTGCCGAAGGAGACAAACACACCGCCGGCCGTTCTGATCAGATGGAAGTACAGCAGGGTTTCGACGATGCCCGCCAGGACATACACGGCCAGGGGCCAGAGCGCGTCGCGACTGATCGATAAAAGTCCGAGCGGATTACCCTGCAGCAGGAAGAACGGCAGCAGCAGCACCGCGGCCGCGATGGCCTCACCGGCGATAAGCTGCGGCGAGGTCATGGCGGCGGGCCAGCGCGCATGCACGTAGACGGGTTCGATGCCGTAGACCAGCGCGATGCCAAGGGCCACAACCATCCATCCCAATGCTCCGAGACCCGGCAGTTGCAATTCCGGCAGGAGAATGAACAGGGTGGACACAAGGCCGAGCACAATAGCGAACACCCGGGACAAGGAGACCTGCTCCGTGCGGAACGCAAGGGCAAGGGCGACCGTCACGATCGGCGCCAGGCAGGCGATGAGGGAGATGGTGCCCACGGCGATGTAGGGAGCCACCAGCAACGTGATTCCGAGAGGAAGCACGTAACCCAGCAATGCGGTGATCAGCAGGAAAGGAATCCAATTGGCGGGGAACCGGAGGGAGTCGCCCACGTACAGCACATATGCCGAATACACCAGGGACAGGAAGACCAGCATCAGCATCAGGATGTCGATGATGCCGGCTTCACTGAGCGCAGCGAATTTCAGCATGGAAAACTGAAGTCCCCAAAGGACGCCCATCACGACCAGGGACAGCAGCGACTTCGCAGATGAAAACCGTCTTTGCATGGCCGGGTCAGGGGAGGCCTTCAGGGGCGGGGATGCGCCGCCGTTCCCGGCAGCTACCCGCGCGGCGCCGTCAGCCGGCGTTCCGCCTCGCGGTATTTTTCCGCGGTCCGCAGGATGATCTCATTCGGCATCCGGGGGCCCGGTGCGGCCTTGTCCCAGTCCAGGGTTTCCAGGTAGTCGCGGACGAACTGCTTGTCGAAGCTCGGGGGGCTGATGCCCGGACGGAAGGTATCCGCGGGCCAGAAGCGGGATGAGTCCGGGGTCAGTATCTCGTCGATGAGGAACAGTCCGTCGTGTTCGTCGAGACCGAATTCGAACTTTGTGTCGGCGATGATAATACCGCGCTCAAGGGCATAGTCGGCGGATTCGCGATAGATCCGGACGCTGGTTTCCCGGACCTTTTCAGCGAGCTGGCCGCCGATCATCGCCACCATCCGGTCGAAGGTGATGTTCTCGTCGTGGCTGCCCGGGGCGGCCTTGGTGGCGGGGGTGAAAATGGGGGTGTCCAGCCTCTCCGCCTGTCGCAGCTCCCCCGGCAGCGGAATCCCGCAAATTGCCCCGGTGGCCTGGTAATCCTTCCACCCCGATCCGATCACGTGGCCGCGCACCACGGCCTCGACGGGTAGGGGTTTCAGTCTTCTGGCCACGGTGGCCCGGGAGCCGATCTCCGCGCGCTTGTCCGCATCCGGGATGAGTTTCTCCAGGTCCAGCCGGGCAAGGTGATTCGGGATGATGTGCCCTGTCCTGGCGAACCAGAAATTAGAAATCCGGGTCAGGAGTTCCCCCTTGCCCGGGATTGGTTGCGGCATGACCACGTCGAAGGCGGACAGCCGGTCGCTGGCGATGATCAGCAGGTGGTCCCGGTCGATGGCGTATACGTCCCGGACCTTCCCGCGGCAGACCAGTTCGAGGTGGGTGATGCGGGATTCGAACAGTGCGCCGCTCATGGTTGGGTCATCGCCCGGACCGGTCATTTGCTCACCGCCTCGATGCCTTGGGCCTGCCGGAAGCCCCTGGGCAGGAACCGGCCGCGCTTGCCCCGGGGACCGAGATAGTTGTCAAAGTCGGACGGCTTGAGGTTGAGATGGCGCTTGCCGCTGTACACCCTGAAGTGCTCGCCCTCCCGGAACAGGGCCACGCCCACCACACGCTCCTCGCCGGCCTTGAACTTGGCGGCCGGTATGTTGATCAGCTTGATTCCCTTGCCTTTGGACAGTTTCGTCAGATCCCCCACCGCGAAGATCAGGAGACGTCCGACGCTGGTGACCACCGCCACCCAGTCTGATTCGTAATCATGGACCCGTCGGGGGATCAGCACGTCGGCATCGTCCCCGGTCTTGATGGTGGCCTTGCCCGCCCTGTTGCGTGTGGCGAGTTCGCCGAGACTCGCCACGAAGCCGTAGCCGGCGGTGGTGCAGAGCAGATATTCGGTGTCCTCCGTGCCCATCATCAGTCCCCGGAAACGTGCCCCGGCCTGGGGATTGGTCATGCTGCTCACCGGCTCGCCGAAGCTCCGGGCGGAGGGCAGGCCGTGGGGCGCCAGGGCATAGGTGCGGCCGAAGGAGTCGATGCACAGCAGGAGTTCGTTGGTCTTTCCCCGGACGAAGTTCTGCAGGCCGTCTCCGGTCTTGTACGCCAGCTGGGCCGGGTCCACCTCGTGGCCCTTGGCCGCCCGGATCCAGCCGAGCTCGGAGAGGATCACTGTGACCGGTTCCGCGGGCACGAGGTCATTGTGATCCAGTGCTCGGGCGGCCTCGCGTTCGGTGATGGGCGAGCGCCGGTGATCGCCGTATTCCTTCGCGTCGGCGTTGAGTTCATCCCGCACGATGCCGGTCAGCTTCTTTCGTGATTTCAGCACCTTCTCAAGCCAGTCGCGTTCCTTTGCCAGTTCCGCGTGCTCGTGGCGGATCTTGATCTCCTCGAGCTTCGCCAGCCGGCGCAGCCTGAGTTCAAGTATGGCCTCGGCCTGGACATCGGTCAGCTCGAAGCGCTGCATCAGGATGGGCTTGGGCTCATCCTCGGTCCGGATGATCTGGATGATCTCGTCGATATTGAGAAAGGCAATGAGCAGGCCTTCCAGGACATGGATCTGCCGGACGATCTTGTCATGGCGGTGCTGGAGCCGCATCTTCACCGTCTTCAGCCGGTAGTCGAGCCATTCCTGCAACAGGGTCTTTAAGTCGAATATCCTCGGCCGGCCATCGAGCCCGATCATGTTCAGGTTCACCCGGTAGCTGCGTTCGAGGTCCGTGGTGGCGAACAGGTGGTTCATGAGCGCGTCAAGGTCGATGCGGTTGGAGCGCGGCTCGATGACCAGGCGCACCGGGCTTTCATGGTCGGACTCGTCACGCAGATCCGAGACCATCGGCAGCTTCTTGGCGGACATCTGCGCGGCGATCTGTTCCAGCACCTTGGCCCCGGAGACCTGGTAGGGCAGGGCGTTGATGACGATTTCCCCGGCTTCCTTCTGCCAGGCCGCCCGGAGTTTCAGGCTGCCGTGCCCAATTTCGTAGATCTGGCGGATTTCGTCCGGGGAGGAGATCAGTTCCGCTTCCGTGGGATAGTCCGGCCCCCGGATATGCCCGCAGAGATCCGCGACCGAGGCCTCGGGATTCTCGAGGAGGTGGATACAGGCGTTCACCACCTCGACCATGTTGTGCGGCGGAATATCCGTCGCCATGCCGACGGCGATGCCGGAGCCGCCGTTCAGCAGCACGTTGGGCAGCCGCGCCGGAAGCAGCCGGGGTTCGTTCAGGGTGCCGTCGAAATTGGGTATCCACTCGGCGGTGCCCTGGTCCAGTTCATTGAGCAGGAGCTGCGCGTACCGGGTCAGGCGGGATTCCGTGTAGCGCATGGCGGCGAAGGATTTCGGGTCGTCCTGGCTGCCCCAGTTGCCCTGCCCGTCGATCAGCGGATAGCGGTAACTGAAGGGTTGCGCCATCAGCACCATGGCCTCGTAGCAGGCACTGTCGCCGTGGGGATGGAACTTGCCCAGCACATCGCCCACCGTGCGGGCGGACTTCTTGAACTTGGCGCCCGCGTGCAGGCCGAGGTCGGACATGGCATAGACGATGCGTCGCTGTACCGGTTTGAGCCCGTCAGCAATGCTGGGGAGCGCCCGGTCGAGAATGACATACATGGAGTAGTTGAGGTATGCATTCTCGGTGAAACGGGCGATGGAAAGCGCTTCCAGTTCCGGCACCGGGGGGGGAGTTGCGGTTTCTCGATCCTGAGGGGATCGGGACTTTCTCGTCATTTACGGGTACGTTCCTGGTAAATGGGGCATTATAAACGGAGGGGCAATTCAGGGCAGAACGGAACGGGCTAAATCCGGATAGCCGATGCGGCCAACCCCGGGAAGCTTGATCGCCGGGGGGGAAAGATCGATCCCCGCCGTCAGGCCGAGCAGGTTGACCTCGACACCTTCTTCCGGCGCAACCAGGAGGCCCAGGAGGCCGCCGAAGGTAAGCTGCAGGCCCTTGCCGCTCGGCGGGGACTGGACCAGGCCGCCCCCGGTCGGATAGTCCTTGCCGATGGCGGTGGATGGCAAATCCAGCGAGAGCTCCGGCACCGTTCGCCCGATGTGGGCGGTGAAGGTGTTGCTGTTGGGGCCCGGCCAGATCGCGTAGCGGCGGGTGTACGGGTAATTCCGGGCCGCGTGGTGGATGCGGTCGATCAGCCGGTCCACCTCCTCGCCCCCGCGGATTTCACGCAGCAGAAGCGGACGGCTGCCAAACCAGTACTGGTCGGGCGTTCCGGTGCGAATCCGGACGCTCTGGTTGCCCCAGCGAAGGGCGAAACCCATGACCTCCACCCGCTGGTAGAAGCTTTCGTCAGGCCTCTTTGTGGCGATCCAGGTGTGAACGCCAAGCGCACCCCGCCAGCGGACCGCCCTGGCGGCGTAGACCTGGATGATGGCGTCCCTGGTGGCGGCGGGATCCGGCGCCTGGGCGCTGCTGTCGCGGCGCTGCGACCACCAGGGGACAGTCCGGTCCTCGCCGAGGTAGTAGACCGCAAGCTGGTAGCCCACCGGCAGGAAGTACAGGGTGAACACCACCAGCGCCCATCGCAGCAGGTGTCTGAATATGCGTCGCCGCCTGGGCGGCCCTGTTTTCTTCACCGGGATGTTCAATGGTCTTGTGTCAGCCCTGAAGCCGGGTGCCGAGGGGTGGACTCGCGTGGCTGCCCGCAGTGGCAGCACTTCACCGGTATCCCGGTCGGGCCCGTACGATCATGAAACTCCCGGTAATTTGACCACATCCCGGTTCAGGATTGCGTGAAGCCGGGTCGCGAACCGGGCCGGCGGAAATTATAATCCGCCCCGTGAACCCCGAACCCGATCCCCAACTGATTGACGGCAGCCTGCCGTTGACCTCCGATGCCCTGCTTGCCATGCTGGATACGGAGGGTATCCGGCACCGTACCGTGGACCACGCGCCGATGTGGACCGTCGAGGATGCCAAGGCCATTCGGGTCCCGTCTCCGCACGGCCATACCAAGAACCTGTTCGTGCGCAACAAGAAAGGCCGGATGTGGCTGCTCACCCTGCACGAGGACCGGCAGGTCGACATGAAAACCATGGGCGCCCTCATCGGCACCCACCGCCTGTCATTCGGGAGTCCGCAACGGCTGATGCATTATCTCGGCGTCATCCCGGGAGCGGTCAGCATGTTCTCCGCCCTCAACGACGTGACCCGGGAAGTCACCTGCCTGATCGACGGGACGTTGATGCAGGCCCCGGAACTGCACGTCCATCCACTGGTGAATACCCGCACCACAACGATCGGGCGTGAAGAACTGCTGTCGTTCCTGGCTGCGCGGGGCCACCCGTTCGGGGAGATCCGGTTCGGTTGACGCCGGATTTGCCACGGGTGGTCGCTGTTGCGGAAGTAGCACCGGTGGTTTGATGGAACAGTAGGCGCTGCGTATCAACCCGGAGACTGATCCATGCTGGAAATCGATCCGCTGACACCGGCAATCGGCGCGGAAATCAAGGGTGTTGATTTCTCCCGGCCGCTGTCCGGCGAACTGCACGACCGCATCTACCAGGCGCTGCTGGATTACCTGGTGATCTTCTTCCGGGACACGGATATCAGTCCCGAGATGCACCTCGACTTCGCACGGCAGTTCGGGGATGTCGACGTGCCGCATCCCGTCTATCCCCATGTCGATGGATTCGAGAACATCGTCTTGCTGGACAATGATCCAGGGACTCCGCCGGACACCAACACCTGGCACGCCGACCTGACCTTCAAGATAAAGCAGCCCTTTGCCTCCATCGTCGTGGCCCGCGTGATTCCGCCTACCGGCGGTGACACGTTGTGGTCCAGTTGCTATGCCGCCTACGAACGCCTTTCCGATGGCATGTGCAGTCACCTGGATGGTTTGCATGGCATCCATGACATGGGGGATTTCCGCAATTCCTTCGTGAGCGATACGGATACCCCAACCAGTGTGGACAGGCTCAATGAAAAGGTTTCCGGTTTCGGTCACGCCATACGCCCGCTGATTGATGTGCATCCGGTAACGGGAAAAAGATTCCTCAGTTTCAACGAGGCCTTCGTGACCCATATCGCGGGCCTGACCACCAACGAGTCCGCCGCCCTCAGAACCTATCTTGCGAACCACATGAACAAGCCCGAGGACCAGGTCCGCTGGCGCTGGCGCGAGGGCGATATCGCCATGTGGGACAACCGGGTCATCATGCATTACGCCGTTGCGGATTATCTGCCTGCACGGCGATGCATGAACCGGGTGACGGTGGCCAGCGATCGGCGGTCTGACCCGGAAACAGTTTCCGCTCCAGGCCGGCGTCGGCCAGGTCCTTCGGCAGCGGCAAGCTGAGCCACGCCCAGCACCGAATGGGGCGAACCCGACCGCCGGGAGGGCAATTTCCAGTAATAATGGACTCATCGCCATCCGGGGTGTTCCTGACCTCTACCGGTTCCGGATCGCTCTTCCCCGGATTGGCACCGGACTTCTCCTTGCGGACTTGTGGATCGATTCTCGATACAAATCAACACCCGTCACGACATTTCGACGTCTCCAGCGGACGATCTCCCGGACGAAGTTCGTCACGGTTGATCTAACCGACTCGATTGGATAGGATACGGAAAATGAGTAATATCCAAATTGAGTCCGTTCGTAGTCCGTTTGACGATCCAGACCTTGCATCCAAGGCGGTCGCGGCATTGAGCCGGGCCGACGCGATGGGCTTGCTGTCTCGACAGATCACCCGTCTTGACGATTCCTTGATGGAACAGCTCCAGTCGTCAATGGCCGAAGCCGGAATTGGCCAGGGCTTCCTTGCACAACTCTACCCGTTGCCCTGCTCCGATCCGGCCCCGCTTTCCGTCCTTCTGGAAAAGGTTACCGAGGCCCTGGACCAATCGCCGGTTCCTGCGCATGAATGGCGGGTTCTGCAACGTATCCTTGGGCTGGACTTGCTGGTTCGCCTCCTGGGTATCTCCCCTTCCAGTGCCCGGCGATACTTGTCAGGCGACCGCTCCACACCCGACATCGTGGCCGCTCGACTCCATTTTCTGGCTTTTGTCGTCGGTGACCTTGCCGGTGCCTACAACGACATCGGCGTTCGGCGCTGGTTCGACCGCCGGCGCACAAAGTTGGGCGGATCCACTCCCGCTGGTGTGCTTGGCGAAGGATGGTCGCCGGACGACGATGCTCCACTTCGGGTGCGCGAACTCGCCCGCGCCCTTGCATCGTCTCCGGCAACGTGATCGTATTCCGCCATGCGGATTCCCGCTTTCCTTTCTTGCGGGAAGATTCATCGCAACCCGCCGGCCGCTGGAATGCGGACGGCGAGTTGACCCACTATTTCTGTGATACGCCGGACGGCGCCTGGGCCGAATTCCTGCGACATGAGGAGATTGACGATCCCCAGGATCTTCTTACCATCCGCCGTGCGCTCTGGGCCGTCGAAATCGGCCAACCACCGTCGCTTCGCCCCGATCTGCCGGAAGCCATCATGACAGGTGGCCTGGAGACCTGGCCGGAATGCCAGCAACTTGCACAAAGGCATCGAGCCGACGCCGACGGAATCATCACGAATTCCGCGGCCTTGCGTCCGGGCGGCGCACGCGGCTGGCGGGTGGAGGCAGGTCTTCGTCCGGGCCCTGAACGGGACGGTCAGGTCATCGCCCTCTTCGGATCCCGGCCGGATCTTGTTGGTTGGAAGGCAACTGCAGAGGGCCGCCCGGGAGAGGAATTGCTTGCCAATGTCATGCTCTATTGATGTTCTTCGCCCGTCTATTCTCCCATCCGCTCGGCGATGGCAACGATGCGATACATGTTGCGCAGCACCGGTTTCTCGATCAGCTTGCCGTCGATGACCACTAGGCCCGTGCCGGCATCCTCGAACTGTGCGATTATCCGGCGGGCGCGGGCGATCTGGTCCGCCGATGGCGTGAACACTTCGTTCAGTGCCGCGATCTGCTTCGGATGCACCGAACCCTTGCCGGCAAATCCGAGATCACGCGCCCGCTCGGCCTCCGCGCGCATGCCTGCCGGATCTTCCAGGTCGAGATAGGGCACGTCGATCACGTCAAGACCCGCACCGGCCGCGGCATGCACCACCCGGGAGCGCGCATACAGAAGCGGCTCCCAGGCGTTCTCGCAGCGCAGTTCGGCCGCCATATCCACGCCCCCGAAGAACATCGCATCGATCCGGTCCGAGCACCGGGCAATGTCGAAGGCCGCTTCCAGCCCGGCATTGGTTTCGATGATGACATGCAGCCGCGTCGAATGCCCGGCCTCGCCGAGCAGCTGGTCCAGCATCACCACCTCGTCCGGCGTGCGCACCTTGGGCATCATGAGGGCCGGCGGCGGCGCCTCGGCCGCCAGCACCGCCAGCACGTCCTCGATGCCGAACCGCTCCCGGATCGAGTTGATCCGCAGGATCCGTTCCACCCCGTCGTCGGCGGGCGGCTGCCCGAAGAGCGACAGCGCAAGCTTCCGCGCCTCCGCCTTGTCCCCGGGCGCAATCCCGTCCTCCAGTTCCACACACACGATGTCCGCCCCGCAGGACAGCGCCTTGGGGTACATCTCCGGCCTGAGGCCCGGCACGAATATGAAACTGCGCCGCGGGCGCGGGGCAAGGGGCCTCATCGTCTCCTGCGGGTTTTCCGCGCCCATCAATGCGAAGGCCTCTCGGGGATCGAGCGGTCCACGCCCCGAACAATATTCTTCTCGCGGTCGTAGAAGGGAAGCTCGACGATCTCGACCGCGTGCGCGGTTCCGTCCGGAAGATCCATCCGGAGTGTGCGGCCCACCCAGTCGCCGGGCGCCCCGAACCGGACGTACCCGATGCCAAGTCCCAGCGTCGGCGATGGAACCCCCGCCGTGATCCGGCCGACGGCGGCATCGCCGTCGAGTACAGAACTGCCCGCCGAGGGGATTGCACCCTCGCAGGTGAGCCCGAACAGGCAAGTCCGGGTGTCCTTCCCCGCCAGCGCGTCCCGGCCGATGAAATCGCCCTTGTCCATGTCGATGAACCGGGCAAGTCCCGCCTCGAACGGAGTCATGGTCGTGTCCATATCCGTCAGGTTGCCGAGAATCCCGCCCTCGATCCGGCGAACGGTCAGGGCCCGCGTGGAGGAAAATTCCATGCCATGGGGCGCACCGCAGGCCATCAGGTGATCCCACAGGGCAAGGTGATCGGTCGTGGCGCCATCGCAGTAGATCTCGAAGCCCAGTTCGTTGGTGAACCCGGTGCGCGAAACGTACAGCTCCTGACCGCCGAGTTCGAAATATCCGGAACGGAAGTATTTCATGGCGCCGTCGATTGCGCCACCCGTGGCCGCCCCCATGATGTCGATGGACGCGGGCCCTTGGATCTGCAGGACGCGGCTGTCGGGATCGGACACCGTCACGTCGAATCCGCCGCTGTGCGCCGTCAGCCAGGTTTCGAACGGACCGTCCGCCTGGACGTACCAGAACCGGTCTTCGGCGAGCCTGAAGACAACACCGTCCATGAAGACCCCGCCACGGGGCGTGCAGGCGATGCTGTAGTACCCGCGCCCTTCGGTCATGGTGGTGACCCGGCGCGCAAGAATTCTCTCGAGAAAGGGAACCGCGTCGGGACCCGAGATCTCCACCGGCTTTTCCGGCACATCGAAGATCAGCGCCTTCCGGCGCAGGGTCCAGTATTTCCCCACCCAGTCCTCGCCCGCGTAGATCGGAAAATAGCGGCCGGCATAGACGCCGCGAACCATTTCCGGGCTGCCGGTGCGCTTGATGAACGGCGATTCCTCGAACCGGCGGGCACTGACGGCGACCGTGTTTTCGAGATCGGAGGATTCCTGAAGATTGCTCATGTCAGAACTTTTCGACGGGTGCTTTATCGCCCGGATTTACGGGACTCAGCGTCACGGGGGACTCATGTGTGGTAACGGGAGGCGGGTCGGTGTCGAGCCGCTTGATTTCGACAGGAGAGGATACCCTGGCCTGTCGGGGACGTGCCGGAGTCCTGTTCGAACGCCGGCAGTTCCGGAACGCGGCCATCGGCGGCACGGCCACATAAGTGCCCCAAGGTGAACTGGTCAGTGGCAGATCGGCATGCACGGTCATTTCATGCCCAATCCCAACGCCTCCTGGCGCCTGCGTGTCCACGCACGGGTCATGCGATCAATAATGATGGCGATGATTGCCATGCCGGCCCCGGCAATGATCCCGACACCAAAATCTCCGTCGCTCAGCCCGATATACACGATCTGCTCCAGGCCATTCGTACCGACCAGTGCGGCGATCACCAGCATGGCGATGCCAAACATGATGGTCTGGTTCAGTCCCAGCATCATCACCGGAAGCGCCAGGGGAATCTCGACCTGCCACAGCATCTGGCGTTTTGTCGCTCCCATCATGCGGGCGGCTTCGATCACGTTGTTTGGCAGGTTGCGCAGGCCGTGCTCGGCATAGCGGATTGCCGGGACGATCGCATAGGCAATGATCGAGAGAAGGGCGGTGAATTCGCCGATCTTGTAGATCATCACAAATGGGATGAGAATCACGAAAAGCGGCATGGTCTGGAGCGTATCGTTGATGGGCCGCACGATGGACGAAACCGTGTCGTTATGGGCGGCCCATATTCCTATGGTGGTGCCGAGGGTGAAGGAAATGATCACGGCGATCCCGCACAGATAGACCGACAGCATGGCTTGGGGCCAGGTGCCGGTCACGACGATGAAGCCAAGTCCAAGAAGCGTCCCCAGTCCAAGGTAGGGACCGCCGAGTTTCCAGCCGACAACGGAACAGATCAACAACAGCGCAGGCCATGGCATGACTGTCAGGCCGAAATAGAAGAAGATGGCAAACAGAAGAATCGCGATGTCCATCCGGTTGTTCCAACGCACCGCACAAATCGCTGCCAGCGCGATCATGCCGGCGGCGAAGACAATCTTGTGCACCAGTGCCAGCTCGAACCCCCAGGTGAATGGGCTGACAGCCTGCTGCAAGCCAATCTTGGCCGGAAGCATCACGAAGAAGAACGCGAAGTTCTTGATCGTCTCGATCTGATCACGGTAATTGACGACCAGGTAGGTAAGGCCGTCATTCATCGCCTGGGCCGGACTGATTTCCCATCCCCGGGGCCATTCGGCAAGGATGGTGAAAACCTGCGCCAGCAGGTAGAACGCCATTGCCCCCACAGGGGCGATGATCCAGTTCCGGTGCCGCTGGATGAAGGACCTGCTTCGGGGATCGTAGACACTGCTCCTGGCTGCAAGGCCGGATGTGGTCCGGTCGATCACCATCGCCATCAGGGCGATCACCAGGCCCGCAAGCAGGCTTTCACCGAATTGCGCCTTGCGGATGGTCGTCAGCACCTCCCAACCAATGTCGGCCGTTCCGCCGATGATTGAGGCAATAATCACCATACTCAGCGACGCCATCGTCGCCTGGTTGACTCCCAGCAGCAGTTGCCGCAGCGACGAGGTAACGCGCACTTGCCAGAACAGCTGCCTGGGGGTGGCCCCCGACATCAGCCCGGACTCGATCACTTCCTGCGGAACGCTCCTCAGCCCCACGATGGTGTTTCGCACCATCGGCGGAAAGGAATACAGGACACTGGCGATCAGCCCCACGACCGTGCCGAACCCGAAGAGCATCAGGATGGGCAGCAGGTAGGCGAATACCGGCACGGTTTGAAGAACGTCCAGTACCGGAATGATCACGCGTTCCGCGCGATCCGAGAAAAATCCCCAGACACCGAAGGCAAAACCGATCAGGATTGCCATCGGCACGGATATTGCCACCAGTGAAAGCGTGTTCATGCTCTCGCTCCAGTAACCGATGACAAGGACGTACAGGGAGGCCGCCAGGGTAAAGGTCGCCAGACGCCAGCCGGAAGCAGCATAGGCCACCAGGCAAAACAGAAAGACGGTCACGGTCCAGGGAAGGGAGTGCAGCAGCCATCGCACTGCCCTGATCGGCCACTCAAGCAACCAGGAGATTCCAAGAAAAATCCACCCGACGTGCTCGACGACCCAGTCCATGATCGCGTTCAGCCAGCTGGACAGGGGAATGACCAGGTCATCGGGATACTTGGCCATCCATTCCCATTCGCCCCGCACGGCGAGGCAGACCAGAGTCACACCGATGACGCCCAGCCAGTGCAAACGGTTCCTGTCGTATCGGAAGGACATCGGTCTACGGCTCGTCCCCGGATGGTGTCACGACATTCCGGACGCGAGAGCGGCGGCGAGGTCACGAGCTGTTGCAATACCGATGACTGATCCGTCGGCATCCTCAACGATCACTCCATGCTCCTGTTCGGCCAAGTCAGGCAACAGGGCCTCGACAAAAGTGTCGCCCGCGACCCTCTTCAGGCCTTCGGTGGAATCTGCCGGTCTCGAGACGATGTCCGAGGCGCGCAGGATGCGCTCCCAGGGAACGTCCTGGGTGAACTCCCGGACGTAGTCATCGGCCGGATTCAGGATCAGGTCGACCGGGCGCCCGATCTGTACCACGGCACCGTCGCGCATGATGGCCATTCGGTCGGCAATCCGCAGTGCTTCCTGAAAGTCATGCGTGATGAACACGATGGACTTGTGCAATTGGGATTGAATCCGCAGAAACTCGTCCTGCATCTGCTTGCGGATCAGGGGATCCAGTGCCGAGAAGGGTTCATCAAGAAACCAGACATCAGGCTCGACCGCCAGTGACCTCGCAATTCCCACCCGCTGCTGCTGGCCGCCCGAAAGCTCCGTCGGGAAGTTGTTTTCCCGGCCCTCAAGCCCGACCAGTTCAATGACGCGCATGGCTTGCGCATGGCGTTCACTTTCGCCTACCCCCTGGAGCTTCAGCGGGAAGGCGATGTTGTTGATGACGTTCAGGTGGGGCATCAGGCCGAAACTCTGAAACACCATGCCCATTTTGTGGCGGCGGATATCGATCAGTTCGGTTTCGGACTTTTTCAGGAGATCTTCGTCATCCAGGAGAACCTTGCCCGCCGTGGGCTCGACGAGGCGTGAAAGACACCGGACGATGGTTGATTTCCCCGACCCCGACAGCCCCATGATGACGAATATCTCGCCCACGTGGACATCGAAGCTGACGTCGGCGTTGGCAACGATGTGGTCGGCATCACGAATTGTGTCGGCCAGTTTCCCGGGATCGCCGATCTCAGTATTTGAGGGGCTGAAGAACTGGTCTGGATGGGTGCCGTACACTTTCCAGACATTCCTGCACGACAGCTTTACCTCACGATCACCAGTTGGGGATTTCATACGACACTCCTGAAGACCGGTTCATCAAGTGGCCATTGACGCCAATCCGTTGAGTATAGTCAGTCTTTCCGTGTTCAGCCTCGTTCTGATGTTGCGAGGGAGTCTCTGCCTTGCGGCATGGGACAGAAGCATATCAACTGCTGCCCCATGCCGTAGCTCATTGTTGCGATCGCGGCGTTCAGCGCATCGCTTCGTCAATCCAGCCCTGCCACTTGTCCTCGTTGTTGGCGAGCCATTCTGCCACAACCACATCCAGGTCGCGTTTCTTGTTGTCGACCTCGAGGATCGCGGCGTTCTGTTCCTTGTTGGTCTGTGTGAACAGCGTCAGCATCTTGAACGCCGCCGGCCACTTGTCTTCGAATCCGTGCCAGGCAACCTTGACGACGCGAGCCTGTTCAAAACCGCAGGCCGTCTCCTTCTTCTGGTCTTCCTCTATACACTTCTCCTCGGTCGGGTTCCATTCGACCCAGTTGAGATCGAGATGGGCGAAGACCCAATGTGGCTGCCACATCATCATCAGGATGGGATCGTTCGCGGCGAAGGCGGATTGCAGTTCAGCCATCATTGCTCCCTCGCTGCCGCCAGCGACCGTCTCGAAGGGCAGGCCGATACCGGCCACGATATCCCGTGACCGCGTACCCCAGTCGGCCGGATACGTGATCAGGCGCCCCTTCGGAAAGGTTTCGGCCGTGGCAAACGCCTGGGCGCATTCATAAAGGGCCCTGTAGTCGGGCAGGCCAGGACATTTTTCTTTCATGTAAGGCGGGAAGACCCAGCCCTCCCTAGGTTCAAGGCCGAGTTCTCCCAAGACCACGATGTCCCCGGCTTCAACGGCTTTCGGATACAGGTCGCCGATATTGTTCGTCCAGACCTCGGCCTGAAAATGCAGGTTGCCCTGGGCCAGACCCGCATGCTGGGGCAGGGCTCCGGCGCTGACATACTCGATGTTGTAGCCCATTTTCTTCAGCAGTTCGCCGGCAATCTTTGTCGACACGTGCTGGCCCGTCCAGTCATTCAGGATGACCTTGATCGTGTCTTCGCTCTCAGGCACGTCGGCCGCCACGGCAGCGCCCCCCGAGGCGAAAAGCATGATGATGAACAGGCTCGCAGCCCCGAATAGGTTTTTCTTTAACATGTTGCCTCCAAAGTTGGATTGGTGTGGGAGAGGACCCGGAATGACCATTATAACTTTCTGTAAAACACTATCACAAATACTTACCATCAGTAAATTGATCATAGCAATAGTAAAATGTTAAACTAAATTAACGAAATTCTCCAACGAAATTATCGCAACTTTCCTGTTCCAGGAGGCACCCTTAACCGATGCGGTCGATGTCAATACGTGCCATCCGGCGCTCCGAACTGTCCCGGGCTGCTTTCGAGGCCGTTGCGCGGTATGGACTGCGCGGTACGACGCTGGAAAGGGTCGGCGAAATCGCCGGAGTGTCGAAGGGAGTGGTTCTTCACCACTTCAAGGACAAAAGCTCGCTGCTCGAATCCGTGTTTCGCAGATCGAATTCCCTGCTCAGCGAGTCGGTCGTGGAACTCTACCGGCACGCAGATACGCCATATGAGAGACTTTGGGCCATCATCGTGGCCAACTTTTCTGAACCGATCTACAACCGCAAGGTGTGTCAGGCATGGATGTCCCTGATGTCGGAGGTTCCACACAGCAAGCAGTGCCAAAGGATCCAGAAAGCCTGCAATGCCCGCATCCGAAGCAACCTTGCCCATGAACTCAAGCATTTCCTTGACAAGGAAGACGCCGAAAACACCGCCCGGCACCTGGGCATACTGATCGACGGCATCTGGATTCGCAGCGGGTCGGCGGTGGAACCGGTGGACAGTGAAGTGGCTATTTCGGATATGGAATACGCCATCATGAAATTTCTTCCGCACGATGCAAAGAGCGTTGAAAAACAAAGGAAGGCCCGGCAGAAAATCGAAACCGTTGCGGGTATAGCGCTCGGCTCAAGAGTTTTTCAGAAACAGTCCCTGCAGGCCTGACCCGGATTGGCCGGAACTTGGGTGGAGTTCGAATACATCATTGTTGGCGCGGGTTCTGCGGGCTGTGTGCTGGCCGAACGCTTGAGCGGTGATTCCGGGAATCGGGTTCTGCTGCTTGAGGCGGGCCCCGAAAACAACGCACTCTCCCTGAAGATACCGGCGGCCATGCTGTCCAACCTCAAGAGCACCAGACACAACTGGGCCTTCAGGGGGGAACCGGAGCCGGCCTTGAACGGCCGCCGGATAACGCATGACCGCGGCAAGGGCATTGGCGGTTCGTCGTCCATCAACGGCATGGTTTTCATCCGCGGGCACGCGCTTGACTTTGAAGGCTGGCGTCAGGCGGGCTGTGAGGGTTGGGGCTATGCCGATGTGCTGCCTTACTTCAAGCGGATGGAATCCTACGGCAGGGGCGGCGACGGGTTTCGTGGTGACCGCGGGCCGCTCAATGTCCATCGGCCCACTCCGGAAAATCCGATCGCACTGGCATTCCTCGAGGCAGGACGGGAGGCGGGGTATCCGGCCACGGATGACATCAACGGTTACCGGCAGGAAGGATTCGGTCTTCTCGACAGTTCGGTCCACCGGGGAGAGCGGTGGAGCGCGGCGCGCGCCTATCTTGATCCGGCCCGCGAACGGCCAAACCTGACCATCGAAACCGCGGCCCGGGTTCAGCGCATCGTCCTTGAGGGCGACCGGGCGGTGGGCGTGAAGTACCGGCAGCGAGGCGCGCCGGTCACCGTGCGGGCAAGCAGGGAAGTGATTCTGAGCGCCGGGGCCGTCGGCAGCCCGCATCTGCTGATGCTGTCGGGGATCGGCCCAGGGGCGCAATTGCAAAATGCCGGGATCGAAGTGGTCCTTGACCTTCCGGGTGTCGGACAAAACCTGAACGATCACCCCGACTTCGTCCTGAAATACAAATGCCTGAAGCCATGTTCGATCTGGCCGAAGACCAGGATGGTCCCGCGCACCGTGTGCGGCATTCAATGGTTGTTGACCCGTGGCGGCATATGCGCCTCCAATCACTTCGATGTGGTGGCCTGCATCCGGTCGGAACCCGGGATCACGTACCCCGATATTCAACTGACGATCTCCCCGGTTGCCCTGGACGACGAAACATGGTCGCCGATTCCCGAACACGCATTCCAGGTCCATCTGGGTCTAATGCGGACGTACAGCCGGGGCCGGATTGAACTGCGCGACGAAAACCCGGAATCACCGCCGCGTATCCTGGCGAACTACCTGCATGACGGGCGCGACCGGGAGGTTGCGCGCAGGGGTGTCCGGCTGGTGCGCGAACTGGTCGGGCAACCCGCATTCTCGGATCTTCGGGGCATGGAGATCTTCCCGGGTGAAAAGGTGCAGAGCGACGCGGAAGTCGACCAGGCACTGAACGCCCACATCAATACGCAATGGCATCTTTCCGGGACAGCACGGATGGGCGCCGACACTGACCGGGATGCCGTGGTTGATGCCAGCGGCAGGGTGCATGGCGTCCGGGGGCTTCGCGTGGTGGACGCCTCCATCATGCCCTACGCCACCAACGGCAATACAAACTGCCCGGTCCTCATGATCGCCGAAAAACTGGGTGACGCCATTGCCGGCCATGACCCATTGCCCCCCGTCCAGATGGAAATCTGGCAACATCCCGACCCTGACAACCGGCAGAGGTAGACGGTTTGCGCCCACGAAAGAAGACGAATGCCATGGTGCCCTGCCTGTCCTGCCTCGCCGGACTGAACGGATGACTGCCCCGACATCCGGACATCCGGCACTCGATCCGGCCAGGATTTACCAAACCTATGTCGGCAGCAACGAACTGTCGCCCTTCCATCACTGCTACGCCAACGAGGATACCGTGCTGCGGATCGCCGTGGGGCGATTCTTTGTCCATTACAATGGCGTTGATCCGGCGGAGGGTTACTGGGCGATCCGTCGTGACGCTGCGCTGTTCGATGTTCCGGAGCGGCCCGTGGAGATCTCCGGCCCGGATGCGGTGCCATTCCTGGAACGGATCCTTGCCCGGGGGATTGCGGATCTGAAAGAAGGTCGCGGACGCTACACCGTTGCCTGCAACCATCACGGCGGCCTGTTCATGGACGGCATTCTTTTCCGGCTGGCCGAAAACCGGTTCTGGTACGTGCATGCCGACGGCGACTGGGACACCTGGTTGCTGGCTCACAAGTCCGGATTCGACGTGACGCTATCCGACCCGCGCTCACGGGTCCTTCAGCTGCAGGGTCCGAAGTCCTTCGACATTGTCCACGCTGCAACGGAAGGTGCGGTTGATGGGGATATGGGCTACTTCCAATCGGGATTTTTCACGATGGGCGGCCAGGAGGTCTTTGTTTCCCGCACGGGCTGGAGCGGTGAGCTGGGATACGAAATCTATACCCGCGGTGACGCAACCGACTGCCCGCGCCTGTGGAACCATCTGATGGATGCCGGCGCCCCCCGGGGTATGTTGTTCGGCTCCATGCTTTCCATGAACATACGCCGTATTGAAGCCGGCATTTTGGATAACGGCAGCGACTTCGACAACTCGATGACTCCGTTCGAGGCAGGACTGGACCGGTACGTTGATCTGGACAAGGACGGATTCATCGGACGTGAGGCGTTGCTGGATTCCAGGCGAGGGAAACGTCTTTATGGCCTGCGATGCAACGACCTGATTCCGGGCGCAGGCAATGCGATCATGCGGGGCGGCCGACAGGTCGGCTTTGTCACGACCGGTGCCCGCTCCCCGTATCTGGAGGTCGGTATCGGCTATGTGCGATTCGACACGCCAGGGGACTGGCCTGGAGAGACGCTCATCATGCAAGCCGCCAATGGCGAGACCGCCCGTTGCGATATCGTGGAGTTGCCGTTCTACGACCGGGAGAGGCATCTGCCCCGTGCAAAGCCTGCTCCCGCCAAGAGCCGCCCCGACGGTTTGTGAAAGCGGTCCGGCAGGCGCAATCCAAAGATCCGCCATCCGGCGGGTACGGCAGGTGTTGCTGTGCCGGCGGCACTGGATTCCGGTACGGTAGAGTGATGCCCGCAAGTGCCCGCAGATGCCCGCAGGTGCTGCTGCAGGTATCGCCGAGCCGCGCCATTCATCTGCGACACTTCGACCGCGTCCCAGCCGTCGCCTTACAAGTTCATTTCAGGGAATTTACTTCTCCAGTAGCCTCGGCATCAGCTCCACCAGGTTGCACGGGCGGGTACGGTAGTCGAGCTGGTGCACGATGAGCTTTTCCCAGGCCAGCTTGCACGCACCGGTTGAACCCGGCAGCACGAAGACATAGGTACCGTTGGCTACGCCGGCCAGGGCTCTTGACTGGAGGGTGGAGGTGCCGATGTCGTCGTAGGAAAGGACTCGGAACATTTCGCCGAATCCGTTGAGGATCTTGTCAAGCAGGGGTTCGACCGCTTCCGGGGAGCCGTCCCGGCCGGTCACGCCCGTACCGCCGGTGGTGAGCACCACCTGGATTCCGGGGTCGGCGATCCAGCCCGCCACCTTCGCGCGGATCCGGTAGACGTCGTCCGGGACGATGCATTTTTCCGCCAGCCTGTGGCCGGCTTCGGTGAGACGCCCCGCCAGGGCCTTGCCGGACTTGTCATCGGCCTCGGTCCTGCTGTCCGAGGCGGTGAGCACGGCAATGCTGACGGGAATGAAGGGACGGTCGGTGTTTGACATGTTGGCGCCATGGTGAAACGCTTCCTGCTATTATCGACCCATCCGAAAGAGATTCAAGCTCGGCATTCCGCATGCAGATTCGTGTCAGGTTTTTCGCCAGTCTCAGGGAAGAGGTAGGCGCCGCGGAACGGCTCCTGGAGCTGGCCGCTCCGGTGACCGTGTCCGAAGTCTGGCGCCAGGCTACCCGCATGACGCCGCCGGCGAACCTGCTGTGTGCCTGCAACCATGCCTACACGGATTGGGATGCGCCGGTGAATGACGGTGACGAGGTGGCATTCTTTCCCCCGGTAACCGGGGGCTGATCCGGAGCCAGGTTGCCGTCATGAAGATCGAGATCAGGCCCGAGCCCTATGATCCCTGGGATGAGCTTGCGGCCCACCAGTCGGCCAGCGACGCCCTCGCACCGGGCCGCTACGGCGCCTGCGCCAGTTTTGTCGGCACGATGCGGGACTTCAACGAAGGCGATGAAGTCCGGTCGATGCACCTGGAACACTATCCGGAAATGACGCAGGCCCAGCTCGAACAGCTGGCGCAAGAATGTATCCGTCGCCACGGCCTGCTGGATGTGCTGGTCCTGCATCGCGTGGGCGAGATTCTGCCCAATGACCCCATCGTCCTTGTGGCGGCCTGGTCCGCTCACCGCAAGGAGGCGCTCGGCGCCTGCCGGGAAATGATGGAGATGCTGAAATCCAGGGCCACCTTCTGGAAGAAGGAACAGCTGGGCGAGGGAGAGCGCTGGGTGGAACGGAATACCCCGGGCTGATTCCGGGGAAGGGCCGCCGTCAGCGTTCGGGGTCCGTCCCGCCGGTTCCGGGTTCCCGGCATGGTCCCGCGGCTGGCGCGGCCGAATTCGTCAGTTCAGGTAGCCCCGCAGCCGGTCGTACTCCCTGATCTGGCCGGCCGACAGCTCCCTGGCGGCCTCGATATGCGCGAGCAGGTGAATTGCCTGGAGCTGGCCGCGCATGGCTCCGAGATGTCCGGTCACCCGTGCCGTTTCCCGGGCTGTGGGCTCCCCGGATGCAAACAGGCCCGCAAGATGGCCCTCGGCCATGATGATGTCCTCACCTTTGGCCATTGCCTCGGACTTCATCCGGTCATGGATTGCCCGGATCCGTGCGATCTGTTCGTCACTGAGGCCGAGTTCCGGCGCCAGTTCGAGCAGGTGCCTCGGTCCGGGAAAGTGGTTCAGTTCGGCCGCCCGGGCGAGCCCCATCCCCTCGCCGTGGCGCAGCGCGCGGACTTCCTCGTCGGTCAGGCTTGCCACTTCGCTGCCCCGGGAATAATGGGCGTGGGATGACGGGTCGTGATCCTGCGTGGCCGTGGCCGGCATCGAGCCCATTGCGAGCAGCAGGACGCCGCCCAGCCACACGGATGCTACAGCGATTCTATTCATTGATTGCCTCCAGTCGAAAAATATTGGGAACGGAAAAACCTGCCTGCGCCGGAATTCCCGGGGAAATCGCCATGCGCCGGTACCGTCAGCTGGAATACCGGCGGCATGCCGGGTACCGCCAGGCGCGAATCATAGCAGCGGTTCCACCAGGCTGCTGACATCTTCGCTGTCCATTTCACCCAGCCAGGATTCCACCAGTTGCCCTTCACGGTCGAATACCGCAGTGAACGGCAGCGCCGACTGCGGATTGCCCTGGCTGACCATCAGCTCGGCGCCGCCGGTACTCACCACCAGGGAGGGGTAGTTGATCCCGACCTGGTCGCCGAACGTACGTGCGGCCTCCGGAACGTCATGGGCGATGCCGACCACCATCAGTCCCCGGTCCCCAAAGCGCTCCTGGGCGTCCACCAGTACGGGTATTTCCCTGACACAGGGTGGACACCAGGACGCCCAGTGGTTCACCAGCACCACGTTTCCCAGCCACTGTTCGCCGTTCTGCAGCTTCCCGTCCACGTCCGGCAGGGAGATTTCCGCGAGCCTGGCCTCTGGCGATCCCGAGAACGGGGGCAACCCGAACCTGTACAGGCCGAACAGCGCACCCAGCGTCAGCGCCAGCACTGACAGCAGTATGTAGGGCAGCCTCATCTAGTAATCGATCAGGGCAAGAAAGTCTTCCGGATTGCGGTAGCCGTAGAAACTCAGCTCTTTCAGGGGATTCCCGTTCTCATCGAAGAACAGCACCGCCGGCGGCCCGAACACGCCAAAACGCTTCTTGACCGATCTTGTGCCCGAGTCGTTCGGGTCGGTGACATTCACCTGCAGGGCGAGGTAGCGTTCCTCGATCACTCTTGCCACCGCGGGGTCCTGGAAGGTGGATTTCTCCATCTTCACGCAGTCCACGCACCAGTCGGCGTAGTAGTCCAGTATGATGCGCCGCCCGTCCTGCCTGGCCTGCAGGAACTGCTGATCCAGTTCCGTGGTATTGCTGACAGCCGTGAACAGGTGCGTCTCGGGTCCCGGTGCGGCCGTACTCCCGCCGATGGCGAACAGCCTGGCGGGCAACGGTTTCAGCAGGTCCCGTTCACCGTAGAAGCCGCCCACGATGGCGGCGATGCCCCATACCAGCAGCACCGTTCCGACCCCCTTGCCCAGCCTGCGCCAGCCGGAAGCGCCCTCGGGCAGGGACTGGGTGGCCCCGAGATAGGTGCTGACGATGATGAAGAAGACACCCCAGAACAGCAACACCGGCACTGCCGGCAGGACACCGAGCAGATAGATGGCGACCGCGATCAGCAGGATGCCGAAGAAATGCTTGACCAGGTCCATCCAGGCGCCCGCCTTGGGCAGCAGGTAGCCCGCGCCGAATCCCAGGGCAATGAGGGGGACACCCATGCCAAGGGACATGACGAACATCATCTGCGCCCCCAGCACCGGATCCGCCCTGCTCACGGCGATGCCGAGAAAGGAGATCAGTATGGGGGATACGCAGGCGCCGACGATCAGCGCGGAAACCAGACCCAGCAGGAATACCATGGGGAACGATCCGCCCATGCCGCTGGTGCTGTTCTGCAGTCGTGACTGGATCGCCGACGGCATCTGGATTTCGTAGAGCCCGAACATCGCCAGGGCCATCAGGAAGAAGATGACCGCCATGATGCCGATGGCCCAGACATTCTGGAAATAGGCCTGCAGCTGTTCGCCGGTGGCGCCGGCCACCCAGCCCATCGCGGCGTAGGTCACCGCGGTACCGATGACGTAGACCATGGCCAGGGCGCCGCCGCGCATCCGGGTCAGTTTCTCGCCCTGTCCGGCGATCACTCCGGAAAGGATGGGAATCATGGGCAGGACGCAGGGAGTGAACGTCAGCAGCAGGCCTGCCAGCAGGGCGCCGGCCAGGATGCTCAGCAGCGAACGGGTGTCGGCGTCCGGCCCTGCTCCCCCGGACGGCCGGATACCGTCATCGCCGCCACCGACGGGCGTGACCGTATCCGAGGCTGCCGCCGTGGAGATCATGGGAGGGAGCGACAGGGTCACGCTCTGGGTGCTCGGGGGATAGCAGATGCCCTGGTCGGCGCAACCCTGGTAACCCGCCTCCAGGATGATCGAACCCGCCCCTGGCGCGGTGCGCTGCAGGTCGATGGGCACGGTGAACGGGTACTTGAAGACACGGCTCAGGCCGAAGAACTCGTCCTGCTTTTCCTCCCCGGCGGGCAGGGCATAGTCACCTACCCTGGCGTCCCCCTGTCCGCTGAAAGAGATCTTGTCGCGGTAGAGGTAATACCCTTCGACGACATCGAACCGCGCTTCCAGGGTATTGCCGTCCACCACATCGACGGACAGCTTGAAGGCTTCTTCCGGCGGCAGGAATTCGGGCTGGGGGAAGCCGCTCTCGAGGAGGTTCTTCAGGGCGGCGACACTGTCCTCATCCCCGGCGCCGCCGGTTTCTCCGGACCCGTCCGCGGTGGAGGATCGGGTATCCGGGAGTGGTTCGGCCGGTTCGGAATCCGGATTTGCCGGCGTCGGCCTGAGGAGGTTTCTCAGCTCCGCAACCGGGTCGTCCTCCGATTGACTGCCCGTACCGGCGGCGGATCCCGTCAGCTCCGATAGGACGCTGCCGGACGGCTGACCGGAGGCGGGGTCGGCGTATGCATTGCTGATTCCCGGCAGGAACGTGATTTCGTGCCGCACGGGAGGGTAACAGACGCCGATCGGCTCATTGCAGCCCTGCCCGTCGGCGATCAGGGTGAATCCTGAATCGGCATCCTTCAGCGGCAGCACCATGCGCAGGCTGCCGGTATACACTTCCACGTCGCCGAAAAACTCGTCGTGCTTGGGCTTGCCGGGAGGCAGCTCCACGGACCCGGAAAACCCGTTGTCGCCGACGATGTCGTATCCCATCTTGTCCCGGTACATGTAGTAGCCGTCCGCGATCTCCCATCGTGCCTCGACACTGTTGTCCGGCAACAGCTGGGCACTGAAAGCGAACGCCTCATCCTCCGGCAGCAGCTCGTCGTCTCCCACGAGCCCCCATGTCGCATGGGAGACGGATGCGGCGGCGAGCGCGAGAATCAGGGCACGTACGTGGAGCGGTATGAGCATGACAGAAATTCTGACCGGCGTTCTGGTTTGAAGTTCAGGTCAGGAATGGAACGGTATATTATAGGGGGAGGGGGTCCGGTTTTGATCTCCCACATGGGGATAGCGGGGGACATCACCGGTTGGGGATGGCGCTTCCGGCCCCATATCCCCTGGAACTGCAGGCAGACCGTGCATGAAATTTCTCTTTCTCCTATTCCTCGTAGTACCCCTGGCGGAAATCTATCTGCTGATCCAGGTGGGCGGTGTCATCGGTGCCTGGCCAACCATCGCCCTGGTTGTCGGGACGGCCCTGCTTGGTGCGGTGCTGGTGCGTTCCCAGGGTTTTTCCACCATTGCCCGGGTACGGGAACAGCTGGATCGGGGCGAACTGCCCGCGCTGGAAATTTTTGAAGGACTGTTCCTGCTGGTGGCCGGCGCCCTGTTGCTGACCCCGGGATTCTTCACGGACGCCATCGGCTTCGCCTGCCTGACGCCGCCCCTCCGGCAGGCCCTGATCCGGCAGTTCCTGTCCAGCGGCATGGTCACCGGACAGGCGGGGGAAATACACCAGGCCAAGGGCCGGCAGGGCAGGATCATCGACGGGGAATACCGGGATATCGACGGATAGGCACCGCCTGCCTTCCGGTCGTGCAGGTTGGTCCGGGTCGACGCCAAGGGCAGCGGCTTCGAATCAATGCAGGGGGCTCCGGCCAGCGATTTACCGTGTCGGGGCCATCATGCCGGGGTCAGCCTCCCGGGCCCGGCTCACCCGCTGGCTTTCCGGCGACAGGTAAAAAATATTCCGGAATGCCATTGATTTTTCGGACTGGATCACTATTATTGGCACTCACCAAAGGCGAGTGCTAACAATCCCCGGGATTCCGGGACCATACCGGAGTGTCAGGGGAAGCCCCTGACACGGTTCGAGGAAAAATGGTGCCGCGATTTCCGCGGGTTGGCCATCGCTTTCTTACTGTCAACAACTGCAATTCTTAGAGGAGATAGAGCGTATGAACATACGTCCGCTTCATGACCGCATCATCGTCAAACGTATTGAGGATGAGCGTACCACTCCGGGGGGCATCGTGATTCCCGATTCCGCCACCGAGAAGCCGATGCAAGGCGAAGTGCTTGCTGTCGGCAATGGAAAGATGCTTGAAAACGGTGAGCAACGGGCGCTGGACGTCAAGGTCGGTGACCGTATCCTGTTTGGCAAGTATTCCGGCACCGAAGTGAAGGTATCCGGCGAAGAGGTTCTCGTGATGCGCGAGGACGACGTCATGGGTGTCATCGAGGGCTGATCGGTTACCGGTCATCAACAACAGAATTTCTGAGAGGAATATTGAAAAATGTCAGCTAAAGAAGTCGTATTCGGCGAACAGGCCCGGGCCCGCATGCTCAAGGGCGTCAATACCCTGGCCGAGGCGGTCAAGGTAACCCTGGGACCCAAGGGTCGCAACGTGGTCTTGGACAAGTCCTTCGGTGCGCCCACCGTCACCAAGGACGGTGTTTCCGTGGCCAAGGAAATCGAACTCAAGGACAAGCTCGAGAACATGGGTGCCCAGATGGTCAAGGAAGTTGCTTCCAAGACATCCGATGTCGCCGGTGACGGAACCACCACCGCGACCGTTCTGGCCCAGTCCATGGTGCTTGAGGGCATGAAGGCCGTCGCTGCCGGCATGAACCCGATGGATCTGAAACGCGGTATTGACAAGGCCGTGATTTGTGCCGTCGAGAGCCTCAAGGAACTGTCCCGCCCCTGCGCCGATCACAAGGAGATCGCCCAGGTCGGCACCGTGTCCGCCAATGCGGACACCGCCATCGGCAATATCATCGCCGAGGCCATGGAGAAGGTGGGCAAGGAAGGTGTGATCACCGTTGAAGAGGGCAATGTGCTCGACAACGAACTGGATGTCGTTGAAGGCATGCAGTTTGATCGCGGCTACCTGTCGCCTTACTTCATCAACAACCAGGACAGCATGTCGGTGGAACTGGAAAGTCCCTACATCCTGATCCACGACAAGAAGATCTCCAATATCCGTGATCTGCTGCCCACCCTGGAAGGTGTCGCCAAGGCCAGCCGTCCGCTGATGGTGATTGCCGAGGACGTTGACGGGGAAGCCCTGGCGACCCTGGTGGTCAACAACATCCGCGGCATCGTCAAGGTCTGCGCGGTGAAGGCTCCCGGTTTCGGCGATCGCCGCAAGGCCATGCTGGAAGATATCGCCATTCTCACCGGCGGCCGTGTGGTCAGCGAAGAGGTCGGCATGAGCCTGGAAGGCGTATCCCTGGAAGACCTGGGTCAGGCCAAGCGTATCCAGGTTACCAAGGAGAACACCACCATCATTGATGGCGCGGGTGCCAGTTCGGAAATCGAGGCGCGCGTTGGCGCCATCCGTGTCCAGATCGAGGAAGCGACCTCCGATTATGACCGCGAGAAAATGCAGGAGCGCGTGGCCAAGCTGGCCGGAGGTGTTGCCGTCATCAAGGTCGGCGCCGCCACCGAAGTGGAAATGAAGGAAAAGAAGGCCCGCGTTGAAGACGCGCTGCATGCCACCCGGGCCGCGGTGGAAGAGGGCGTGGTTCCCGGCGGCGGTGCCGCCCTGGTGCGCTGCGTCGACTCCGTGAAGGAGGTTTCCGGTGACAACCCCGACCAGGACATGGGTGTTCGCATTGTCCTGCGTTCGCTGGAAGAACCGCTGCGCCAGATCGTCGCCAATGCCGGCGATGACGCGTCCGTGGTACTCAACGCAGTGGCGCAGAACAAAGGGGCGTACGGCTACAATGCCACGACCAGCGACTACGGTGACATGATCGAAATGGGTATTCTGGATCCCACGAAGGTTGCCCGCACCGCGCTGCAGAACGCCGCTTCCATTGCCGGCCTCCTGGTGACCACCGAAGCCATGGTGGCGGAGATTCCGGAAGAGAAGGCGGCTCCCCCGATGCCTGACATGGGCGGAATGGGCGGCATGATGTAATCAGGCCGTTCATCGGAAACAGCAAAAGCCCCGCCCCTGGCGGGGCTTTTGCCATCCATCCTCCGCACGATTATCCCGGCGACGGCAGCCGGATTCCGCCAGGGAATTGCTGTCGGCATAACAGCAAGGGCGCAAGCTGTTAGAATCCGTCCATCGGCAATGAACCGGCGGGGACGGCGTCCCGGTCTCCCGGCGAATGCCCGCAGTTGGCCTGATAAACCCGAAGATCCACTTGACCTTCCAAGATCTCATATTGAGGCTGCAGAATTACTGGGCCGGGAAAGGATGCGTCATCATGCAGCCCTACGACATGGAAGTGGGCGCGGGCACGTTCCACACGGCAACGTTCCTCGCCGCCGTGGGACCGGAGCCGTTTCACGCCGCCTATGTCCAGCCGTCGCGCCGGCCCACGGACGGTCGCTACGGCGACAACCCGAACCGCCTGCAGCATTATTTCCAGTACCAGGTGATCCTGAAGCCATCCCCGGACAATTTCCAGGACCTGTATCTTGATTCCCTGCGGGAGCTGGGGTTCGACCTGCTGAAGGATGATGTCCGGTTCGTCGAGGACGACTGGGAATCGCCGACCCTCGGCGCCTGGGGGCTCGGCTGGGAGGTGTGGCTGAACGGCATGGAGGTCAGCCAGTTCACCTATTTCCAGCAGGTCGGCGGCATCGATTGCAGACCGGTCACCGGTGAAATCACCTACGGTCTTGAACGGATCGGCATGTATCTCCAGGGCGTGGACAGCATATTCGACCTCGTCTGGAGCGATGGCCCCGCCGGACGCTACACCTATCACGATATCTACCACCAGAACGAAGTCGAGCAGTCCGCCTACAATTTCGACCACGCCAACGTGGACTTCCTGCTGCAGCAGTTCAACGAGGCGGAAAGCATGTGCCGGCTGCTGCTCGCGGAGAAGTTGCCGCTGCCCGCCTATGAGCAGGTACTGACCGCGTCCCACAGCTTCAACCTGCTGGATGCGCGGCATGCCATCGGCGTCACCGAGAGGGCGCGATATATCGGCCGCGTGCGTGCCATGGCCCGGGGCGTGGCCCAGGCCTACTACGAAAGCCGGGAAGCCCTGGGATTTCCCCGGGGCAGGATTCCGCGCCAGAGGAAGCGGAGAAGCGCCTGATGGCAGTGACCCGACGCAGGCCAGTGGCAGCCCGTCCCCGCAACCTGCTGCTGGAGATCGGTACCGAGGAACTGCCTCCGAAGTCACTGAGGTCGCTGGGCGAATGCTTTGCTGGGGCCGTGCACGAGGCCCTCAACGAAGCCGGCGTAGGCCCCGAAGGCGGGGAATCCTGCCGCTGGTATGCCACCCCGCGCAGGCTCGCGGTCTGGGTGGGAAAGGTGAAACCGCGCCAGCCCGACAGGATCGAGGAACGCCGGGGGCCCTCGATCAAGGCGGCATTCGATGATCATGGCATGCCCACACCCGCCGCGCTCGGGTTCGCCAGGTCCTGCGGTGTCGGCGTGGACAAGCTGGGCCGGCAGGTCACCGACCAGGGTGAGTGGCTCCTGTTCCGGCGCAAGGTGGCGGGGGAGCGTATCCGTGACATCGTGGAGCAGGCCCTGGAGCAGGCCATACGCAGATTGCCCATTGCCAGGCGAATGCGCTGGGGGAACGGCACCGAGGAATTTGTCCGGCCGGTTCACTGGCTGCTGGCCATGTACGGCAGCGAGGCGCTGAAGGTTTCCGCCCTGGGCCTGAAGGCCGGGAAGTGGACCTATGGTCACCGTTTCCATTCCCGCGGGGAGATCCGCATCATGTCGGCGGACCGCTACCTCGATACGCTGAAGAAGCAGGGGCTGGTGATTGCCGACTACGGGGAACGGCAGCAACTGATCGTGCGGCAGGTGACCAGGCTTGCCCGCCGCAACGGCGGCACGGCGGTACTGGAACCGGCACTGCTCGATGAGGTCACCGGGCTGGTTGAATGGCCCCAGGCACTGTACGGGGAGTTCGACCGCCGTTTCCTGAAGGTACCCCCGGAAGTGCTCGTTTCGTCCATGCAGGACCACCAGAAGTATTTCCACCTGGAAGACGGCCGGGGCAGGCTGCTGCCGGGGTTCATCACCGTGAGCAACGTTCGCAGCCGTTCCCCCAAGCGGGTTCGGAGCGGCAACGAAAGGGTACTGCGGGCGAGGTTGGCGGATGCCGAGTTTTTCTGGCTGAGTGACCAGAAGCAGCCTCTGGAGAGCCGCCGCGAGGCCCTCGACCGGGTGCTCTTCCACGAGCGGCTGGGTTCCATCGGGGCCAAGGTGGAGCGAATCCGCGCCCTGGCCCTGGAGATTGCCGGACAGGTAGGGGCCAATGCGGAACAGGTGGCACGTGCCTGCGATCTTTGCAAGGCGGACCTGGTGACGGACCTGGTGGGGGAGTTTCCGGAGTTGCAGGGGATCGTCGGCGGCTACTACGCCGCCGCCGGCGGCGAGGACAGGGCGGTGAGTAACGCGATCCGGGAACACTACAAGCCCAGGTTCGCCGGGGACGGGCTTCCCCGCGGGAGAGTTTCCCGTTGCCTGGCCCTTGCGGACCGCGTTGACAGCCTGGCGGGCATATTCGCCTGCGGAGAGATTCCCTCCGGCGACCGGGACCCCTACGCCCTGCGGCGGGCGGCCCTGGGAATTCTCCGGATCCTGATTGAGGAGCGAATCGATCTCGATCTTTACCGGCTGATCGAACAGGCCATGGGCCAGCTTAGTGGCCATGGTAAAAACCTGGACGCCTCCGATGAAACCGTGCGGCAGGTCTTCGGTTTTGTCACCGACCGGATGCGGGCCTATTACCTTTCCATGGGGTTCGATGCCCTTGAAATCGCTGCCGTGGCGGCGGTAGCACCATGCAGCCCGCTGGATTTCCACCGCCGCCTGGCCGCGGTGCACGACTTCTTCGGCAACGAGCCCGAGGCGGCGCGGTCGCTGGCGTCCGCGAACAAGCGGATTGTCAACATCCTGGCAGGCCAGGAGATCGACGAAGCCGGTATCCCGGATGTCGCACTGCTCAGGGAGCCGGCGGAGATCGCGCTGGCGAAGAAACTGGACAAGGTTGGCGTCAAGGCCGGCAGGCATTTTGCGAAGGGGAGCTACGGCCGGGGGCTGATGGCATTGGCAGGCCTGAAGAAACCGGTGGACAGGTTCTTCGACCGGGTCATGGTCATGGACGAGGATCCGGCGGTCAGGAGCAACCGGCTGGTGCTCTTGGCAGGGATCCGCCAGCTGTTCCTGGCGGTGGCGGACATCTCCGTGGTCAGGGCGGAATGATGGGGGAGAGGCAAAACCGTGACAGGGATTCCTTTCCGGAAATGATGGCGGAGGTTCGGGCCTTCCACCACAAGCACCGCTTCAAGGAGAGGGGCGGGGAGGATATGGTGTACCGTCTGGCCTTGATGACAGAGGAACTCGGCGAGATCGCCGACTGCGTGACCAAGGGCAAGTCGCGGGATCAACTGGCCACGGAATGCGCCGATCTGCTGATCCTGCTCATGGGCAACGCGGTTGCCGCGGACTTCGACCTTGCCGAGGCGTTCTGGCGCAAGATGGCGGAAGTCAACCAGCGGGGCGAGCGCATCGTGGATGGCAGGGTGCGCGTAACCGCCTACCGCGACGAAGAGGAGCCCGGGCACTGAACCGCCCGCGGGGGTGGTGGCGACATCAACACCTGCATGGGGCTGACAGGGCGTCCGGTACGGGTGCGGCGCCGTGCGGGTTCGGTCTGCCGATTGCCGGCAGGGGCGTCGGTCCGAACCCAGGCAGGTACGGACAAGAAACCACATGCCAATCCCCGGGCCGGTCATTATTCTTCCTTCGTTGATTTTGATACCATCCCGGGGATTATATATTCTAAATTTCAGAACTCATCCCCAATCGCACGATTGTCTGTTCGATCATATGAATAATATATTTATTTCAGTAGGTTATATGTCAATTTCGTTTGATGTCATCTGATCCCGAGTAGTCAATCGCACGATTGGAATCCCCTTAGTTTGACCTCAATCGGTTGCGATTCGATTACGACTCATATACCATTTCCCTCGAAGATTTTTTCAGGCCAAATTTACGATTGGAAGCCATGCCATGACCGCCCCGCAACCCGTCAAGCTTACCAAACGCTCTGTCGATGCACTATCCGTTTCTTCCGGCGACACCGTGGTCTGGGACCGGGACCTCCCGGGGTTCGGCGTCCGGGTCTATGCCACCGGCCGCAAGGTCTGGTGCGTCCAGGTCCGGGGGCCTTCGGGCAAGCCGAAACGCAAGGCGCTTGGCCGTTACGGAGAAGTAACACCCGAAAAGGCCCGCCAGGACGCGGTCATCGCCATCGACCGGATCAAGCGCGGTCTTTCTCCCGACCCGCCTGCGGAAGAGCCGGAGCCCACAGTAGCCGATCTCGCCGAACGGTATATGGAGTCCCATATCAGGGTCAACTGCAGGCCGAATACGGTCGCCAACGTGGCGAGCATCATGCGAACCACTATCGTTCCGGAACTGGGGGACATTCTTCTTTCGGAACTGGGGCGTTCCCATGTTTCCGGGTTGCATCACAAACTGCGTGACAACCCCTCGCAGGCGAACCGGGCGGTGAAGATGCTTTCGAGCATGTTCCGCCTCGCCGAGGCCTGGGACATGATGCCGCCGGGGCGGGACCTGTGCCGGTCGGTGCGGCGCTACCGAGAGAAGTCCCGGGAGCGTTTCCTGTCTTCCGATGAATACAGGAAACTGGGGGACGCACTGGATGCGACCGAGGCGGAGGGTTCCGGGAACCCGTTCGCCATTCAGGCGATCCGCCTGCTGCTCCTGACGGGATGCCGCAAGGACGAGATCCTGACCCTGAAGTGGGATGATATCGACTGTTCCGTGGGAACATTGAATCTGAGGGACGGAAAAACCGGGCTGCGGCATGTGCCGCTGACGCCGGCGGTGATGGCGGTGCTGGACGGAACCCCCCGGATCGAGGGTAATCCCTGGGTGATCCCCGGGGGCCGTCCGGGGGATCATCTGAAGGGGTCACTGGACTATCAATGGCGGAAGATCAGGAAGCGGGCTAACCTGAAGGACCTCAGGCTGCATGACTTGCGCCACTCCTATGCCTCCCGGGCCCTGGCATTGGGCGAGGGACTGCCGATGATCGGGGAACTGCTGGGCCACCGGAAGGTGGAGACCACGGCAAGGTACGCCCACCTGATGAAGGACGCCGAAAAGGCCTCCGCCCACAAGGTGGCCACCAGTATTTCTTTCATGCTTGATCAGCAGGCATCAAGCGGGCAGCGAGAAGGTGGGCCCTGTGAATATGGGAAACCGATCGGGACTAATCATTTTGCCTCTCGGTCTGTCCTCCACTCCTGACACCTGAAGAGAACCTGAAAAAGATGAAATTGAAGACAACAAAGATATCCAGACGCACTGTAGCTGCACTGGCAGTTGAAAAGGACACGGTGTTCTGGGATTCGGAGCTTTCGGGTTTCGGGGTGCGGGTGTACCCGACCGGGAGCAAGTTCTATGTGGTCCAGACCCGTGCCAACGGCAAAGCCGGGAAACGGGTGACGGTGGGCCGCGACGGGGTGCTCACGGCGGACGAGGCGCGCCGCCGCGCGGCATTGATCATCTCCCGGATCAAGGCGGGGGAGAAGCCGGTGGCGGAGCCCATGGAGGCGGTATTGGAGGATTGTCCGACGATCGCGGAACTGGCAATGGAGTGGCTGGAAAAACACGTCGATCCCCGCTGCAAGCCGAACACGAAGGCGATGTACCGGGTGATGGTAAAAAATCACCTCGTGCCCGCGTTCGGGAAGGAACGGGCACTTTCCATCGACCGGGCCCGGGTGGCGGAATTCCACCGGTCGATGCGCTCGATGCCGATGATGGCGAACCAGGTGGTCGACGCCTTGTCCCGCATCTGGCGGCTGGCGGAGGACAATGGACAACTGCCGGAAGGAAGGAACCCGTGCCGTACCATTGTGAAGTACAAGAGACGCAAGCGGGAGCGTTTCCTGAGCGAGGAAGAATTCAGGAGGCTGGGCAAGGCCCTGGCCGAGTCGGAGAATGGCAAGGGCGCTTCGGCCCCCGCCCTCGCGGCCATTCGTCTGCTGCTGTTGACCGGCTGCCGGAAGAACGAGATCCTGACACTGAAGTGGGAGGAAGTGGACCTGGAGGCGGGAGTGTTGAACCTGTCGGATTCCAAGACCGGCTCACGATCCGTTCCGCTGTCCCCGGAGGCGGCGAAGGTTCTTTCCGGTATTCCGCGCATCGCCGGGAACCCCTGGGTGATTCCGGGGAAATCCGGAGGCAAGCGCATGAAGAATCTGGCAAGGCCCTGGAAGATCGTCTGCGAACGCGCGGGAATCCAGGACATGCGGATACACGACTGCCGTCATTCCTTCGCCTCGCGGGCGCTGGCGCTGGGGGAGAGCCTGCCCGCGATCGGGAAACTTCTCGGTCACAGCCAGGTGGAGACGACGGCCCGCTATGCGCACCTGGCGAGGGATTCGGTCAGGGAGGCGGCGGTCCGGATCTCGGACAGTATCGCCGCGGATGCGTTCAGGCGGTATCGTCCGGCTGCAGGAGGTTTCGGAAAGAATGCCGGAAAAGGCAGTGTCTAAGCAGGAGTATCGGCATGATGGCCATTAAAGCCATGCAAGTCCACCATAGGGAACACCCCCTTGGGTTGATTGTGGGAAGTCCTGGATATTGCCCGGCAACCGTAATCCCGAACAAGCCGAAGATGTATTGGAAAGGATTGGGGCGGGGTAGGATACTTCCCCTTGGGTTCGGACAGAACGCCCTGAACAGTCGTCAGTCGAGCAGGTGCCACTAACCACTTTGACAAGATCAGCTACGAGAGGTTTTCAAGCAGTTGGTAGTTGGACTCAACCACTTGGGAGTACGCTATTGCGGAGAGAATCCCGGATTCGACTGGGGACAAAGAATGAATGCTCAGGGCAAGTAACGGCCGACCTTCAGGATGTGTCATCAGCAACACAAACTGAGTAATTAGTGTCCGGCAGAAAACCCATATATTGCTGATTGGAAAGGCGTAATCGGGAAATCGGCGTGATGAAGATGTCCCGGATTCATCGGCTGGATGGTAAAATCATGGGGAATTTGCTGGTTTTTCCCGAATCTTCGCCCTGGTCCCTACCCGATGAGACATACCCTCCACCCCCAACTGGAGATCGGCGCATGCCAGATTGCCGATATCCGGATCGACCCGAAATCCCGGGATGACATCCCCGCGCTACTGATCGGCCTGCAGCATCTGTATACCGACGAGTCATTGCGCAATCGGTTGTTCGACCTGCTGGAGCGCGAGGTTCTGCCGGATGTGGACCTGGACACTGGCAGGCCGGGGATGCACTTGTGGTCGATTCTGGTGATGGCGATCCTGAAGCAGGGACTGAACTGCGACTTCGACCGTCTTGAGGGACTGGTGAACCACTATGACGTGATCCGCCAGATGCTGGGGCACAGTGTGTACTCGGACGAGAGTTATTCGGTGCAGCAGATCAAGGACAACGTCAGCCTGCTGACGCCGGGGGTGCTGTCGAAGGTTGGAGAACTGGTGGTGGAATCGGGCCACCGGGTGTCAAAAAAAAAGCCTGGAGACTTGTTGCGCGGTCGGTGTGATTCCTTCGTGGTGGAAACGGATGTGCATTACCCGACGGATACGGGTCTGTTGTGGGATGCGCTGCGCAAGTTGCTTGGCCTGATGCAGGAGGCGGCCCTGGAGGACGGGGTTTCGGGGTGGCGCCAGGCGAAGGACCGGCGCAGGAAGCTGAAGCGCCTGTTCAACGGGGTTCGACGGGCGCGTGATGCGCACGGCCGCCCGGAGCGGGTGAAGGGTTTTCTCGATGCCGCCCGGCAATTGATTGCCCAGGCCGATGGCACTTTGGATGTTCTTGCCGGGATGGCAAGGGTGGAGTGCCGGCTGGTTCGGATGAACCGGATCCGGCAGTATCTGTGGTATGCCGCCCGGCTTTCGGACCAGGTGGACCGTCGGTTGCTGCGGGGGGAGACGATTCCCCAGGGCGAGAAGATCTACTCGATCTTCGAGCCCCATACGCGCTGGATCTCGAAGGGGAAGGTGGGCCGGCCGGTGGAACTGGGGGTTCCGGTCTGCGTTCTGGAAGACCAGCACGGCCTGCTGCTGCACCATCGGGTGATGTGGAAGGAAAGCGATGTGGAGATCGCGGTGCCGATGGTGGAGGAGGCCAGGGGGAAGTATCCGGACCTGGGGCTTTGCAGTTTCGACAAGGGGTTTCACAGTCCGGAGAATCGCCGGTGTCTGGATGAATTGCTGGAGGACAATGTCCTGCCCCGCAAGGGCCGCTGGACGCGGGCTGACCGGGTGCGTGAGACGGGCTCCGTGTTCCGGGCGGCCCGGCAACAGCATCCGGCGATCGAGTCGGCGATCCACAATCTGGAGCACCGGGGCCTGGACCGTGTGCGCAGCCATGGCGTGGAGGGGTTCGAGCGGACGGTGGCACTGTCGATACTGGCATGCAACGTGCATCGCGTCGGACGGATGATCCGGGACCGGGCCCGTGAGGCCGAGCGGCGACGACGGGCGGCATGACGGATCGGCTTTCGTCAGCTGAAGTTGAAAGTCCCGCCCCGACAGGGTGGGCATGGAGCCCAATGTCCGGAATCAGGCCGAAACGCCCTGACAATCAATTCCCTCTACTGTTTCCCGGAAATCCATAGAGTCACTCAATGACTGGATGCTGGCGAAATATTTTCACGCCGGGAATCCGTCGGAAATCGGGGTTTTCTGTCTGACACTAATTACCTTATCTGTCCTGAAAAGGGTGCCTGTTTGGGCATTGACAACCTGCATCCATCGGAAGACCTTCCTGGTAAGAATCCAACGGAAGCACCTTGTGATAGTATCGCTTCGTTGGTTGGCTTTACCCAATGGGTTACACACCGAGACGGTTCCGCAGATTTCGTTCTTTGCAGGCGCAACAAGTTCATACGATAGCTGATTGAGCAAATAGAACGCTCCGATTACCCGTGATTCGTCATCCATCCATTCTGTATTCAACAGATTGCCTGATATGTTTCTTGGTCGACAGCGGGCGATATTGATTGGAGCGAATATGGCGGCCTCATCAGGTCCTGCCTGACTGCACGGAAGCACTTGAAACAGGCGGGTATCAGAGCGCTGCTGGACCGGGGTCGCCGCTGGACTCGGGGATCCCGCAACCAACTGGGTCTTCCATCACCCAAGGCTGCCGGCATCTACGTGGATGTCGAAAATCTGAAGAACTTCGAATATGCTCGTTTCGTGATTGGGGCCATCATCCGGAACTGGCCTGACAGCCTGCCGCCAATACGCCGACTCTGCATCTATGTTCCCGCCGACCGGACCGGCCTATGGCGTGCTTGGGTGACGGGCGGATTTCCTCACATGGAGACTCTTGTCCGCGGTATTCAGCATTACGCCCGCAAATCCAAGAATTCCGCCGACATGGCCATCGTCGCGGATGCGATCGCCGACTTTGCCGCCGGTGCTGTCCACCATGTATCCGTGGTGAGCAACGACAGCGATTTCGGGGCCCTGTTCGAGAAACTCAGGGAACTTGTGTCGTTGACCGGAGAGACGGAACAGCCGCCGTTTCTCTGGATACTACCCGAGGGCAGCATGCTGTCCAGGGAAATCGCTGACTTCTTTCCCAGAGAACTGCGCTGGTCTCCTCCGGAACAGCGTGTTCGACAGGTGCGGGAGCCCGCCGGAAACGGCAATTCGGATCTTCCAACGAATGGCGAAATCGTCCGGTGGCTATTGAGTGAAATCCCAGTTGGGAAATTCAGGGCCGAGGATGTCCTCAATATTGTCCGGCAGCGTTGCCCGGATCACCCTGCGGTTCGGAATCTCCCTGTCTGGGGGGCGTTCTTCTCCCGGCACTTGTTGCCGCTGCTTGGCGACAAGGTGAAAATTGTTCGTCAGAAATCGCCGAGAACCTATGAAAGGACTGCACGATCTTGATGTACAGATACCAGATCCACGCCGACCAGTACCGGGCCGTTGCCTGACAGATCGGCCGCCAGGCCCATCAATCTGTCCAGATTCCAGGAGCCGGAGGGCGGCTCTCCATCATCGTGATGCGCCTGTTGTGCCCGTCGGCGACCCAGACGGCTCTCTTTCCCGGAGACTTGCTCCAGTCTGCCGAAACGAAACGGGAGAACATGATCCCGGGTTTTTGCCAACCTCCCTTACTGGCCTCCGGAATGGTCAGGTGGGGATTTGCCGGACCCGACGTCCGGCACGATGGTGGAAATAAAGGCCCGTATTTCGCCGATTTCTCCCTCTCTTCCGGCTGCAATCAGATCCCGAGCAATGGCCTGTGCGGCGAACAGGGAAGCCCTTGCGACCCGGATTTCAGCCTCGGTGCGGGGCCACTCGCCATGCTCGAGGGCCTCCATGACCAGGTCGACGATGAGCCGGTTCGGAGAAATCCCCCGCTCCCGAGCGGTCTTTTCGATGCGGTTCTACTGTTCCGGCGTGACCCGGATGTTCTTCTGGATGCTCTTCCGGATGGTCTGCGACATTGATTTTTTTGCCTCTCTGGATAATTCGGCGCATCGTTCTGCTCCGAATACTACCAGCGTTCCTGCCTGCGGTTTTCCGGTTCGTGGAATTTGTGGAACTCTTTTTTGACCACTTCGCGCTGAAGAAAACACCCCGGCCGGGCTGTCTGCCCGGCAGTGATCAACATGGAGCGCAGGTACCAAAATGGTGGCACCGCGCAATGCGCCGCATTGCGCCGAGGGCCACGGCGCCACCACCCCGGGGCCAGGCCAGTCCCGGGTTTCCGGAACCCGTTGTATTGGAATGGAATTTTCCGTATGCCCACGGCATACCCCGGTGACACCGATCGGTGGCAAGTGTTTCCGGCACCAGCCAGTCGTTCATTGGCGGAGGAATCGCATGGGAGTGCCGGCCAGGCGCGCATTTGCAGTTGAGGGCACCAAAGGTGCGTCGGGTGTGACGCGCACACGCCGTAGGGCGTAAGTATGCACGCCAGATCGAGCGATCCCGTCTCCGGCATATTCCCGTGCAGAAACAACGGCTTAGCCAGAGCGGCGTCTGAGCGACGCTGTTCACCGCGCTTGTGATGGAACGGTTCCGGACCCGGTGCGCGGGGACAGGTGGTCATTATAGGAAGCAGTTCAGCGCATTGCAAGCGGCTTTTTCGCGCTGTTGGCGAAGGTCTTTCAGACGTCTTTCCAGGCTCGGTTCCGGAGGGGAGGTTCGCTGCCGGAGTCCATCGGAGCCGCTCCCGCCGGATGCCCCGCATTCGGGGCGCGCCGGCGGCGACGAACGGTCGGCGGCCGTGTCTCATTCCGTCCGGGTCCGGCGACCGCCGGCCATGGCGCCGGCGATGATGCCGCCGATCCGTTCGGCCGCCGCGGCGAGATGGCCGTCGGCGAGGTGGGTGTAGGCTTCCGTCGTGCGATGGCTCCGGTGGCCGAGCAGCCTGCCGACCTGTGGCAGGTTCTCGCCGGACATCACGGCCTGGCTGGCGACGGTGTGGCGGAGGTCGTGGAGCCGCAGGGTGCCGAGCCGGGCGTCGGTGCGGACGGCATGCCAGCAGGAAGCCAGGCTGTGCTGACCGCGGCCTTCGGCGTAGCGGGGGAAGAGGAACGCGTCGGGATCGCGCGTTCGGGGAGAGCCGGTCGTGTCGATCGGGCCGGCGATGGCGGCGACGAGGTCGCGGGCCGCGGCGCCGAGGGGCACCGTGCGCGGTCCGGTCTTGGCGTCGGTCAGCCGGATGGCGTCGTCGCCGATGTCGCGCCAGCGGCGGTCGAGCACCTCGCTGCGGCGGCAGCCGGTCAGCGCAATGAGGCGGATCGCGGCGACGGCCTCGGGCCACCCGGCCTCGCGCCCGTCGAGGGCGCGGCCTAGTCGTTCGAGCTCGCCGGCGTCGAGGCAGCGGGCGACGTTGCGGCGCGGGTTCTTCGCGATGCCGAGGCAGGGGTTGGTCCCGGGCGGGCGCCAGCCCCATTCCTCGGCGCGGAACATCATCGTGCGGAGAATCTCGAAGGCGCGGTTGGCGGCGCCGGGGCGTTCGGTGCTGGCGGCGTCGAACCAGGCGGCGACGTCCTCGGGGCCGATGCGGTCGACCGGCGTCCTGCCGAAGGCGGGCAGGAGCCGCGCCTTGAGGTAGGTGCGGACGGTCCTGCGGCCCGAGGGCTTCAGGTTCGGGGCGCAGCGCCGCAGGTACTCCCCGGCGAAGGCGGAGAAGTCCGGGACGCGCCGCGCCCTGCGACGCTCCTCGGCGGGGTCCCCGCCGGCGTCGATGCGCGCGCGGAGGTCGCGGGCGCGGCGCCTGGCCTCGGCGAGTTCGACCTCGCCGTGGCGGGCGATGACGAACCGCCGCGTGCGGCCCCCGATGCGGGCCTGGAGGACGTACACCTTGCGCCCGGAGGGATGGACGCGCAGCCCGAAGCCGGGCTGCCCGCGGTCGAACAGGATGGTCTCCCGGGGACCGGCGGCGCAGTCCCGGGCCAGCCGGGGGGTGAGGTCAACCCTGGGCATGGCGGCCTCCCCGGCGCTCGCGGCCGTGTTCGACGATGCCGTTTCCGCCATCGCCGGCCATGGCCGCGCCGATGCGGCCCGAGACCCGGTCGGCGGCATCGGCGACGGAGCGGGCGGACAGGTGGACGTAGCGCTCGGTGGTCTCGACCAGAGCGTGGCCGAGCAGTCTGGCGATGGTCACCATGTCGGCGCCGTTCATGGCGGCCACGGAGGCCCAGGTGTGGCGCAGGTCGTGGAGGCGGACGCCAGCCAGCCCGGCGTCGTCCCGGATGCGCCGCCAGTGGTGGGAGATGGTCGAGACCGGCTTGCCGGGCGAGCGCCCGGGGAAGACGAACGGGCAGTCCGGGTCCCGGCGGGGGATGGCGTCGATGACCCTGCGGGCGGCGCCGGCCAGCCACACGGTGCGGGGGCCGGACTTGGAGTCGGGGAGCAGGATGCGGCGGTCCCGGATCCAGTCCCACTGCAGGCCGGTGACCTCGCCGGCGCGGCAGCCGGTGAGCAGCAGCAGGCGGATCACGGCGACGGCCTGGGGGCAGTCGGGTTCGTGGCGGTCGAGGGCGGCGCCGAGCCGGGCCATCTCGTCCTGCGGTCAGGAACCGCTCCCTGGGGGCGGTCCGGTAGCGCCGAGTGCGCCGGCAGGGGTTGGTGTTGTGGTCGCGGTATCCCCACAGCTCGGCCATGCGCATCATGACGGACAGGACCGGCATGGAGCGGTTCGCGGTGCCGGGGCGGTCCGCCATGGCGGCGAACCAGTCCCGGACGTGCCCGGGTCCGATGCCGTCCACGGCCAGGTGGCCGAGGACGGGGAGGATCTCGTTGTGGACGATGCGCCGGTTGGCCTGCCGGGTGCGGGGCTTCCAGTGGCGGGCGTGGCGCTCGAGGAACTCGGCGGCGAAGTCGGCCATGGGGCGGCCGGGATACCGGGGACCGGCGTTCCGGGCCGGCGGATCGGCGAGCCCGGGCAGGACCCGGCGCGCCTCATGGCGGGCCTGGGGGACGCTCATGGCGTCGGCGGACCCGAGGGTGACGCGGCGGACCCGGCCCCCGGGGGTCCGGCGGCGCAGGAAGAAGGAGCGGGTTCCGGAGGGATGGACGGACAGGCCGAGTCCGGAGATGGCGTCGTCCCAGAGGTCGTACTTGCGCTTGCGGGGCCGGGCTGCGGCGACCCGTCTGGGGAAGGAGGTGCGGGAGGTGGATGCGGTCATGATGCGGCTCCTCGGTTCGGGCCGCGCGACCGGTGGTCCATATAGGAAGCAGTCGCGGCGGCGTTTCTACCAACGGACCGCGCTTCCGGGACCGGAAGGGGTAAATGAATCAAGTCATTGATTCAGAACACGTTTCCATCATCTTGCACGACGGTGAACAGGCGTGCCCGACAGCAATTTCTTGCGTCGGGTGTGAGAGAAAACGCCGCCGGGCGTAGAAATGAGAGAAGATCGAGGAGCACACCGCGAACGATTCGGGATCCCGGCAGAGCGAAGGGATGGAGCCCGAGCGGCGATTGAGCGGGGAAGCGGTAGCGACCCGCGAACGGGAGCGGCACGCGACCCGATGGAGTTCCCGGACGGAAAGCGCGACCGTCGCACCAACGGGCAGAGGCACGAGAAGAAATTCGCGCCGGTGGTTGAGTCCGGAGCGGCCGACGCTGCGGACCGGGAACCGGTTGGTAGTTGCGACCTTCGCCGGGAATTTTTTTCGGTTTGTTGTGGAACAGGTAGAGATGCCGGACGCGGCACGCGTGACGGAGACCGGGACGGTCGAGGCAGAGGTCGCGGACTCCGGCGGAAAAATGATCGTGACTGGAGCTGGAAAGAGACGGAGTTCGTGCCGGCAGCGCCGTGCGGCGAAGCCGGCGGCGGTGACCCGGCACGGGTCCGCCACCGGGACCGTCGCGGAGCACGGTCCGGTTTGCTGGACAGGCAGGAGAAGCCGCCGCGAGCGGTACGCGAAGCGGAAGGCATCGGAGACGGTAGGCGGTCCGGTCCGCGTGCCCGACGGAGATGCGGAGCATCGGGTCGGCATCGGGTTTTTCCAGCGCGAGCAGCTGGCGCCGGAATCGACGCCGGAGAGATGACGGAAGAGGAGACGCCGCTGGCGGTGCTGGTGCGAAGCACCGTACCGGCAGCAGGCGTGGACGTCGATGCGGTTGCCGCCGCCGCGCCGGAAGGGAAGAAGGACCGCGCCGTGGGAACGACGCGGCCCTGTGCCGGTGCCTCAGCATCGAAGCACCGGTATGCCGACGCTCTCGGCCTTGTCCGCCAGGTTCGCGGTGATGCCCGAGTCGCTCGGGAAGAGGATGATTCCCTTCGGCATGAGGTTCAGCAGCTCGTCGTTCCTTCTGAACGGCGCGGCCTTCCCGTGTGTGTTCCAGTCGGGCCGGCACACCACCTGGTGCACGCCGCGGGCCTCGGCCCAGCGGGCGGCGAACTTCTCGACGCCGGGCCCGCCGCCGTGGACCAGCACCATGTCCGCGTACTTGCGGTGCGCGGCGTCCAGCTTGCGGAACACCGCGTCGGGGTCGCCGTCCTTGCCGCCCGCGACGGCGATCAGGGTTCCGTCCGGCAGGTGCGCCTTCGTCTCCCGATCCTGCCGCGCTCGGATGAAGTCGCGCGCGTCGATGGCGGCGGAGGTGAGAACCCCGGTGCGGCTGGTGTGCGATCCGCTCCGCGGCCGCCACATCTCCCCGGTCTGCGCCTGGTACTGGGCAGCCGCAGCGTCCCGCATCTCCTCGAAGGCGTCGCGTCGGGCTCCGAGGTTCTTCGCCCGGTCGGTGAGCAGTTCCAGCTCCCGCGATTTTATTTCCGAACCGTCCTGTTCCTTCCGCAGGTCGCGGAGCTCGGGCGCGATCCGGTCCACGCTCCGGTCCAGCCTCCGAATCTGTGCGTCGAAGGTGTTGACGAAGCCCCAGAGTAGTGATCCGGTCTCGTCGGCGATCTGGAACCCGGTCATGCCGATGGAATCGGCGAGGACCGAGAACGCCTCGGCCACCGCGCTGATGGCCGTGTCCCGCTCCCAGATCTCCCTGGGATCGAACTCGCCGCGCTCGGGGGTGGCCCCATGGAGCTTCGCCTGTTCGCAGATCATGGCGGTGATCGATTGATCTCCGGTGTCGATGCTGTCGAGGTGATCGATGGTGTCGATGGAGTTGCTGTTGCTGTTGTCGTACATGTGAATTCTCCGAATGAACATTAGGAAGTGAAGGGGCAACCGCCCCGCATGCGTTGGGAGGGAACCTCCCTACGTATTCCCCATACGTTCACGAGCGCAGCGCAGTCACCGGGCCCCAGGGACATGGGGCGGCGTGCCGCGCGATGGTGCGGGCGCAGCGACGACCGCAGGGAGGAGTGAGCCACGGTCGCGTGGCGCGCCGGCGCTAGGCGCGCCAGCGCCGTTGTCCCTGGAGGCGCGGCCGGAACGGAGCGCAGCGCAGTGGAGGACTCCCCGCCCGGGGAGTTGACGGAGAGAGCACGTGGACACACTGGGAATGTAGTAGGGAGTAGTACTGTCCCCCAAATCGGGGAGCGTCAGGCCTGGAACGAACAGATGTGAGAGACAGGGCGTGGGCCCAGGAAGGGCCAGCGACCAACAAGCCGCGCCGGAGGCGCACCATGTGGGCAGGACGCCCACCGAGCGGTGGGTGTGTGAGGAAAGCGGCGGGAAGGGGACTGGCATTGCGGTGCTGGCCATGGCCATCAGAATCGCCACCCCTGTAGCGGGTGCGAGCGGAGCCGGTGCCTGATGGACTGGTGGACCTTGCTGCGATCATCGCAGCGCAGCCAACCCCGGCCGTCCTCGCTGAGAAGTATCAGATAGAACGGCTTCCCCGTGATCGGATCCTCATGGCGATACAGGTCGCCGACCGCCTCGCCGTCGTAACGGATGATGGCTTCGTCGTCATCGGTTTGCTGAAACGTGATTCGGGGCATCTCGTGTCTCCGGTTGTGTTGCTGGTTGACGGCGTGTACGGTGGCGCTCCCTCCGGCCCCCCGCGCGGTTCACCACCCGCCCCCCTGTCCATCAACTCGATCGCCATGCCGGGGGACGCGGCGAAGCCCGCCGTTGGGGTGGCTGCAAGAAAAAAGCCGCAGCCCCTGGGGACTGCGGCTGAAGCGGAGGAGACGGCGGGACCCCGGTCTAAAACGGGAGATCTTCCTCGATCTCGTTTCCGTTCACCGGTGCGGCATTCTGTGCCGCGGCCGGGGCCTCAGCGCCGCCGTCCGGTCTGGCGGGCCGGTCGAGGAACTGGATCCGGGACCCGGGCACGAGCATGATCTCGGTGGAGAACCGGTCGGCGTCCTCGCCGTCCTTGCGCCAGCGGCGGGTCTGGAGCTTGCCGTCGACGTAGACCAGGCGGCCCTTCTTCGCGTGCTTCTCCAGCATGGTGATGAGGCCGTCCTGGAAGGTGACCAGGCGGTGCCACTCCGTGCGGTCGACCCGCTCGCCGTCCCGGATGTAGGACTCGTCGGTGGCGATGCTGAGGTTGGCGACGCGTCCGCCGGACGCGAGGTGGTTGACGGTGACGTCCTGTCCGATGCGGCCGATCAATGAGGCCTTGTTGAGACCGAAAGGCATATGTACCTCCTGAGGTAACGTTGGTTGATAAAACGGAAAAACGGAAAACACGATCGAACCCCCGGGGGTCCGGGTTCTTCTTTCTCCCGGCCCCCCTTCGGTTCACCTTCTCCAGACATCCTTTCCCTCCTGCTAACCTTGGGCACGAAGGTCAAGGACCGGCTCCGAGGTAACGTCGTCGAGGATCTCCCGGACGACCTCGCTGGTCAGGCCGATCTCACCCAGGAGCTGGTCGGGGCTGATGGGTGCTTCGGATGTTTCGGGCATTTCGGAATGGCCCCCGGTGTCGCGGATGTAATGCATGATGCTTCTCCCGTTTCGGATTGGATGGAAAGGTCGATGAACCCCGGGGAGGCGGCCGGAGCCGAACTCCCTCCCGCCTCCCCGGGTTCACTTTTCCGGCTCTGCCCTCCAACTCCTGAGCGGGCCCTGGACGACAGACAGGGGGTGGTGACCACCACCATGCTGGATCAGGCCGGGCAATCGTCACCAAGGGGCATACGGGGCCGCTGCCGATGGATGCGGGGAGTCTCCGCCCCCGGCGCATCGCGCCGGGAGGGTTCCGGCGGTCACTGCCGGCTCCATGACCCCCGTCCGGCTGCCGCCCGTGCCACCGGGAGCGCCTTCCGTGGCCGTGTCGGTGTATACTGGCCCGGCACGCGCTCCCCGCCTCCGTATCGGGTGACATCCAGCTTGGCATTGCCCGATAGGGGGCGCGTGCATCTTCCGGGTTCTTCCGGGTTCTGCCGGACCGTTGATGATCATCCGCCGCCGCGGCCGACTCCACCGGGGCAGACGCCGGTGGGCCGGCAGCCGGCCGTCCGCGAAGCAGAGGGGCGGTGGCCCGGCGGTCACGGACATGGCCGTGTTGGATCACGGGCCGGCGGTACATACCGCCGGCGGTCCCCCGGCTGGCCGCGGAGCCGATGGTGATGTCATGACCATCCCACCGACCCCGCCAGCGGGTGGTTCTCGGCGACGACCTCGAAACGTCCCTGCCGGAGCTTGAGGAACGCGGCGCTGGCGTCCGCGTCGGCCCGGCTGTCGAAGGGCCCGTGCTCTTCCCCGGTGTCCAGGTCCACCACGGTGAACTCCGGTTCCCAGGCGGGTATCCCGCGGAAGTGGGCGGACCGGGTGTAGCTTCTCTCGGCACAGCTCGGACAGCGGGCCGCTCCCTGACTGGGCTGGCCACAATCGGTACAGACCATTTCCTCCCTTCTCCGCCAGTACCGTTTCCGGGACGCGGCGTTGCGCCGTTCGACCCTTCCGCTGTCGGCCTCCACGGCATTGCAGGAAAGGCAGGTGGCGGTGCCGTCGAAGGCCGGGGCGTTTCCGCACCTGGTACAAATTCCGGCATCCTTGGAGTGGGTTTTCAACTGCACGTCACCTGTGCATCGAGAAGCAGCGCTTTGTGGTGACGCACCCTTTTCACCCTCTTCACGGACGCGAGTTCGATCTGATCGAGACCACGTCGATGGTCGGGGTTGGACTGGTCCACTACACGGATGACGACGGCACGGTGCGCACGATGCGTCAGGCATTCACAAGCGTCGCGGCGGTGGATCCGTTCGTGCGGGTGGCTGCGGGCCGGTCGGCGTTTCGCGTATCGGACCTGCTCGCGCTGTCGGCATTGCTGGCCGGCCTGGACGGGGATGCCTGCGACGGGAACGAGGGCGACGGCGATACGGACAGTGTCAAGGAGATTATGTCCCATGTGTAAGAACGTTTTTGTCATACATGAGAAAGGAACGGAGCCTGGCGGGATGGGCCTGATAGAGAGAAACGGGAATATTCCTATATATATTCAGGGTTATTCGTACATTCACAGGAGAAATCCTCTTGATTCGGCATTCATAATGTGCATAAATAGATTTACATTCATTTTTCAACGGACCCCACGCGATGGCCAGACATTCCACCGATGCAAAGACCCGGGCCCTCAGGGAGCATGGCTGCCTGAACCCGAACGCGGAGGCGGTGCGGGACGAACTGTTCCTCTCCAACGCCTTCTTCGATCCGCGCGACCTGCTCCAGGTCAAGTACGAGATGCTGCGCCGCGTGCGCGAGGACGGCGTGCCGGTGAGCCATGCCGCGGCCAGCTTCGGGGTCTCCCGGCCCACCTGGTACCTCGCGCAGCGCGCCTACGATGCCGGCGGGCTGCCGGGACTGCTGCCGGACCGTCCGGGGCCCCGCCGGCCCCACAAGATCAGCGACGAGGTGGTCGAGGCGCTGCGGTCGGCGAAGAACGAACGGCCGGAGCTGACGGCCGCGGACCTGGTCGATCTCGTGCGCGCGCGCTTCGGCATCTCGGTCCATCGCCGCAGCATCGACCGTGCCCTCGGGCGGGAAAAAAAACGATGAAGGGCGGTCCGCGGAATACCGTGATCGACGCGGCGGAACACTCCGCCTACGGGCATGGCTACGAGCGGATGCGCCGCCATGCCGTCGAGCCCGGCGCCGTCCACGACCGCCACGGGCACGCCGTGGTGGCGCTGCGCGGCGTCGCGGCCTGGCTGCGGGCATTCGCCGAACTGCCCGTCCCGCCGGCGGCGGTCTGCGGGGGCGTCTCTGCGGCGACGCTGCCCGCCGATGTCGAAAGGCCGGTGATCGACGTTCTGCTCGAGATGCTGAAGGGCCATATGCAGCAGGGGGAGCCGGCATGAACACCGCCCACCAGAAGGTCACCGCGAGCCACCTGAGCCGCGATGCCTACCTGTACGTGCGCCAGTCCACCCTGCATCAGGTAAGCGAGCATGGCGAGAGCACTCGCCGCCAGTATGCGCTGCGGGAGCGGGCGGTGGCATTGGGCTGGCCGACCGAAAGCATCGTCGTGATCGACAGCGATCTCGGCCTGTCCGGCGCCGACAGCGACCGCGAGGGGTTCAAGCGCCTGGTCGCCGAAGTCACCATGGGACGGGCCGGGATCGTGCTCGGGCTGGAGGTGTCCAGGCTTGCGCGCAACTCCACCGACTGGCACCGGCTGCTGGAGATCTGCGCCATGAGCGAGACGCTGATCCTCGACGAGGACGGCGTGTACAGTCCCGGCGACTTCAACGACAGGCTCCTCCTCGGCCTCAAGGGGACCATGAGCGAAGCGGAACTCCACATGATGCGCGCCCGGCTCCGCGGGGGGACGCTGAACGCGGCCAAGCGGGGGGAATTGCGGATTCCGCTGCCGGTGGGGCTGGTCTACGACCCGCTGGGCCAGGTGGTGCTGGATCCGGACCAGCAGGTGCAGCACAGCCTGCGGCTGCTGTTCGACACCTTCACCAGGACCGGCTCGGCCAATGCCACGGTGAAGCACTTCAACCGGGAGAATCTGCTGTTTCCACACCGTCCTCATGACGGCCCGCACAAGGGAGAGTTGCATTGGAAGCCGTTGCGGTTCGCACGGGTAGTTCGGACGCTGCACAACCCGCGATACGCCGGTGCTTTCGTCTACGGGCGAAGCCGCAGCCAGCGGCGTCCCGGCGGCGGCAGTGAGACCAGGAAGGTCCCGCGCGAGGAGTGGACCGTGCTGCTGCACGATGCCCATCCGGGCTACATCACCTGGGAGCGGTTCGAGCAGAACGAGCGCCAGCTCCGGGAAAACGACTATGCCCATGCGGGCGGAGCGGGACGCCGCACTCCCCCGCGGGAGGGGCCGGCGCTGCTGCAGGGTCTGGCGATCTGCGGCGTGTGCGGCCGGACCATGGCGGTGCGCTACCACCAGCGAAAAGGAGGCCTGCAGCCCTACTACCTGTGCAGCCACGAGGGTCACCAGACGGCGAGCGCCTGGTGCCAGACCATCCCCGGCGCCGCCATCGACCGCAGGATCGGCGAGTTTCTGGTGGGGCTGATGACGCCGCTCACGCTGGATGTGGCGCTGCAGGTGCAGGACGAACTCGCCGCACGCGCGAAGGAGGCAGACCTGTGGCGCGCCCAGCAGGTGCAGCGTGCCCGCGAGGAAGCGAACCTGGCGCGGCAGCGGTTCATGCAGGCCCACCCCGATAACCGGATGGTTGCCGATGTGCTGGAGGCGGAGTGGAACGCGAAGCTTCGAGGCCTCGAGGAGGCGCAGCGCGAGTTCGAGAGCGACCGTGCCGGCTCTGACCAGGGGATGGATGATGAGCAACGCCGGCGGATCCTTGCGCTGGCGAGCGACTTCCCCCGCCTGTGGAACGATCCGGCGACGCCGCACCGCGAGCGCAAGCGGATGGCGCGGTTGCTGATCGAGGACGTGACGCTGACCAAGTCTGCGCAGAGCCTGGGGATCAGGTTACGGGGCGGGGCGGTCCGTCACCTCACATGGGTGCCGGATCCTCATCCATCCCAGATCTACAAGACCAGTGACGAGGTCGTCGCCGAGATCGACCGGCTGTTGAACGACCATACCAATGGAGAGGTCGCCAAATTGCTCAACGAACGTGGATACCGAACCGGTCGCGGCCTCGCCTTTACCCCGAAGCTGGTCAGTGTGGTGACAGAGCGCTACGGCCTGAAGTCACGCTATCAGCGGCTGCGTGATCGCGGATTCCTGGGGGTTGGCGAGGTTGCCGAGAAATTCGGGGTGACGGACAGTACGGTCCACAGGTGGCGGCGGGCCGGGCTCTTGATCGGACATGTCCATTGCGACGCCGGCCATTTCCTGTTTGAAATCCCCGATCCGCCACCGGAGAAACAACCGGGACAACGGCTCTCGCGGCGACAGCCGATGTCCCAACCTTGCCATGATCAGAACACTGGAGGTGTAGTATGAAGCATAATTCCGCCTTTCGGCGTATTTCGCCCGTTCACGTTCCTGACGCCTGACCCTGCACGGGGTGCACGTGGACCCGCCTTCGGCGGGCTCCCGGAGCCGCTCGCCGCAGTCATGGCAGTTTATCCGGTCCGGGGCCGGCGGCCGGTTGCCGCATCTCCTGCAGAGCCTGTCCGCGGCCCGCCGTTCCATTTTCCGGCGATAGTGGCGGCGTCCCGCCTCCCTCGACTTCTCCATGCACCGCCGGGGCCTGCCCTCGGCCTTCAGTTTTTCATTGCGCGCCTTTTCCTTGGCCCGTCTCTTTTCTGCACAGGGTTCACAGTTCGTGCGGCCGGGAACCGGAGAAACAAGTCCGCACGCCAGGCAGAGATTGGCGGCCCGTCTCTCATCCATCCTTTCCCGGAACCGCTCCCGGTTCCGTTTCCTGCCAACAGCCGGATCACGGTATGCCACAGTTGCCTCCCACGCCTGAACATGAAGCAGAAAAGGAACATTCCGGGGAATGGGGGAATGCCTCCGGAACGCCCCGGCCGGGGCCCGGGATCATTTGACCCGGCGGTCGTAGCCGATGCCGCTGGCGCGGATGCCCCAGGCCTGGAGGCGGCACTGGCGGTCGTCGATCCCCGTGGCGATGATGATGCCGTCCCGCCCGGGCCGCAGCGCCCGGACCTTCTCCAGCGTCATGATCGAGGGCCTGGGTTTCCCCCTGGCGGGGGCGTCGCCGGGGTGGACGGGAACGATGTCGCCGTTGGCCTTGGACTGGAAGAACTGCACGGCGAACCGGTCGTCGGGCAGGCCGTCGCCGGTGACGTGCATCAGGAAGGTGGTTTCGTTCCTCAGGGTCTGGATCGAGGGGGTCATGGGGCCTCCAGGTAACGGGTGATGGAAGGACGACGGAGGCCCGGAGCCGAAAGATGAACTCTCTCGGCCTCCGGGCCATCCGACCCTCGAGGCCGGAACCAACTCTTGCTGTTGACGGGCAGCCTGATGGAGCAGCTGAAATGGATGCCGTGTCCGGGACGGCTGTGGGTCGGCTGCGCCGTCAGGAACGGTCGTGGACCGGCCCGTGCTCGTGGGTCATGGTCATGGCCGGCGCCATGGCCAGGGAACGGGAAGGGAAGAGGCCGGGCGGCGATGACCCTCTACGCGGTGGAGGGGTGGAACCGGGCCGCGCCGGAAGCTGAAAAAGACCGCCGGGGTTGCCCGGCGGGTATATCCAAATCGCAATTCACGTATCGCCCTGTGGAGGGCGGGCGGAGTCTATCACGAGGGCCGATGGAGATGATGGAAAACAGCCGGGCCGGTGATTTCCTGTGCGCACGGCCTGCACACTGCCGCAGTGCGCCCGGTGATGCCGCCCCTGTGGTCCCTCGGAGAAAGGGCTGACGGCAGGCCGGACGCTGGACGATTGCAGCAGAACCCCGGCAGTTCCTGCCGTGGCCGGAAAAAACCGAACGGTGTGCTGCGGGAAGAAAAAAGCCCCACGAAGCGAGGTTGCCTGCGGGGCGGTAATTTCGATCAGAAAAAAATCGCCCCGGCAGTCGATCCGGAGCGGGCGTAATTATACCAGAGTGGCAGATCGACCGGGAAAAGGAACGCCGAAAAAATCCCCCCGTGGAGTTCACCGGCGGGGGGCTCGAAATTCCACAATATGAAGTACCTTGGCTGACCAAGGCGGATGAAGACTAACATGCGCCCTGACGGCCTGGGGTTGGATTTACGCCGATTTCGTTCTGATGACGGCCAAATACCGTGATCCACAACGTGGCAATGCAAGGCTGCGCATGCTCATGGATTTTCCCCGGAACCGCGTGTTGCCAAATCAGCAATTCCCCCGCACCGACATTGACGGCGATGCCGCCATCCGGTGCACGTCGAAAAGGATGGTTCCTGCCGGTTCCCGCCCCGAAAACCTCACGATCCGGGCCGGAACAAACACAATCAACTCACAGTCTTTTGGGTAACATCCGGTTATCCGTGGCGTCGCCCCGCCGCCGCCATGGCGGGTTGCGGGAACGACGCCGCTGAAGTTCCCGTGCCGCGCGGCCGGGTGCGGCGTGCCATTTCCGGTATAGGCATAGCGGAATCGGCATGGCTGGAGGGTGAAATTCGCATTGCAAGGGCGCCCCCGGGTTCAATAGAATCGAATGCGGATGTCCGCGACAACAATGCCCTGACACTTCACATCGGAGAACCCGGAATGCTGGATCACATACCTGAAGAACGCGCCCCGAGCCTGACTTCCATGACCGGGAGACCCCCGGCCCCGGCGGTGGTGTCCACTGCTCCGGAAGACGGGAAGAATGAATCCGCGGGAAGTCCCGGGAGAAACTGCAGGAAAGAGTTGACAGCGCGGCCGGGGCCGATAAAATGCCTTGCCAGCGGCCAGCGGCCAGCGGCCAGCGGCCAGCGGCCAGCGGCCAGCGGCCAGCGGCCAGCGGCCAGCGGCCAGCGGCCAGCGGCCAGCGGCCAGCGGCCAGCGGCCAGCGGCCAGCGGCCAGCGGCCAGCGGCCAGCGGCGTGAGTTGCGCCCGGCGGGAGGCCGGCCCGCCTGATCCGGCCGCCGCCCCTCGCGGGCGCGCACGCAACCCCGGTGTCGCCATGGATTGCGGGAAAGACGCTTCCCGCGTCCGTCGGCGGAATGCCGATTCGGGAACGCGGATACGGCTGCCCGCAACAATGCCTGAATGGCCTGGATAAACCGAACCGGAAGAATTCGCCGTGCCGGACAAGACCCTGCTGCCCCCGATGCGGTTGCTGCTCGTCTTCGAGGCCGCCGCGCGCCACGGGAACTTCAGCGGCGCCGCCATGGAGCTGGACACCACGCAATCCTCCGTCAGCCGCGCCGTTGCCCAACTGGAGGGCCGTCTCGGCAGGCAGCTGTTCGCGCGGCGGCACCGCGGCGTGAAACTGACCGCCGCGGGCGAACTGTACCGCGAGGCGGTCGTCGCCGGCCTCAAGAGAATCGGCGACACGGGCGCGGCGCTGTCGGCGGAGGCGGTCGGATCGGACAGGAAGGTCGTCATCGCCTGCGGCCACATGACCGCGGACATGCTCCTGATCCCCCTGCGCAAGGACATCGCCCGGGCCATCGCCCCGAGCAATGTCCGCCTGCTGGTCTGCGACTACGACCTGCTGGACCGGCTGCGCCCGGACGAAGCCGACATCGTGCTGACCTACAGCCCGGGCGGGGTGGCCGAGGGCGACCGTGCGCTGGTGCATGAGGATGTCGTGGCGCCGGTGTGCTCGCCCGAATATGCCGAAGCGCATGCCGGGACGCTGGGTTTGCCGGTCGAGGCCTGGGGGCCGCTGACGTTTCTCTATCTCGACAAGCCGAGCCCGGGCTGGGCGACCTGGCTGGACTGGTTCGAGAAATGCGGAAGGCCGTCGCCGAGACCCAATCGGAAGGGCTACGACGACTACTCCCTGCTGTACGAGGACGCCCGGAACGGGGAAGGCGTCGCCCTGGGCTGGCTGGACTATATCGAAAATCCGGTGAAGCGCGGAGAGATGGTCGTTCTGGGCGACGGCTTCACCAGGGTCGGCAGCGGTCTGTGGGCCGTGCTCACCGATCACGGCCGCACACGGCAATGCGCGCGGCGGTGCCTTGAATTCTTCGCGGAACGTTCGCGGCACCGAAATCACTGAAATCACCGAAATCCCGGTGCTGATGTCCGATGACCATGGCCGCACCCGGACAGGCCCTGGTTTCACGCCCCGGCCTTGAGCCTGACGGACCATGTGCGTCCCTGCAACGCGGCGGCTTCGAAGGCGCGCGGCAACCGCGTCGTGAGCGGTGGGGGGTATCCGGCATAGCGGAATCGGCATGGCTGAAGGGTGAAATTCGCATTGCAAGGGCGCCCCCGGGTTCAATAGAATCGAATGCGGATGTCCGCGACAACAATGCCCTGACACTTCACATCGGAGAACCCGGAATGCTGGATCACATACACATACCTGAAGAACGCGCCCCGAGCCTGGTTTCCATGACCGGGAGCCCCCCGGCCCCGGCGGTGGTGTCCGCTGTCCCGGAAGACGGGAAGAATGAATCCGCGGGAAGTCCCGGGAGAAACTGCAGGAAAGAGTTGACAGCGCGGCCGGGGCCGATAGAATGCCTTGCCAGCGGCCAGCGGCCAGCGGCCAGCGGCCAGCGGCATGAGCTGCGCCCGGCGGGAGGCCGGCCCGCCTGATCCGGCCGCCGCCCCTCGAGGGCGGGCGCGCAAGCTCCTCTCACATCTCACCCTACGGACCGGATCGTCCGGCGGCCGCCTGGCCGCTCCGGCGGGCCCGCGCAGGCCTGACCGCCGCGCCCGCCGCCTCGCCCTCCTCCCCGTCCTCGCGCCGCTGCTCGGCGCGCTCGGCCTGTTTGCGGCTGCGCCCGCCGCAGCGCAGATCACCGTCTGGTCCGCGACGCTGACGGTGCAGAGCTACAATCTCAATACCGGTCTGGCCGTGCTCGGTTGCCGGCATCCCAACCAACTCTCAAACGCCTACCTGTGCTCGGGAGTGCTCACGGACGATGACTTCAGTTTTGAAGGCGTCAGTTACAGCGTCATGGCACTCGAGGATCTTCCAGCGGTGAACCAGGTCTGGTTCGCACTTGACCCCTCTATCAGGAATGACTTACTGCCACGGGACATCTGGCGATACGGGACGCTGGTTATCGGCAGCAGGAGCTTCAGGCTGCAGGACGCCGCGATCGGCACCATTGGGAACGTCCGGGACGGCCTCATTGACAACCTCGCAAAATGGACCACGACCACCCGCCTGGGCTGGAGCGCTGGAGACCAGATTCCGGTGAAACTGGTGTATAACGCGCCGCCGCCGACCTCTCTGACCCTGAGCGCCACCGACACCGCGCCGCGCGAGGGCGGCGGCCCGGTGACGGTGACGGCGACGCTGGACGAACCGGCTCCCGATGACCTGCAGGTGAACGTCCTCCTCCGCGGCACGGCGACCTGGGGGGAGGGCAACTGGCCGGGCGCCCGGCCGCATGTCGAGTCTCCCCCCGACGCGCCGAGGGGGGACGGCAGCCAGGCGTTGGCGGCCGGCGCGGACTACTGGACGCCGGCGCCGGCCGGCGTGGAACGGGGCTTCTGGTTCGGCGAGGCGTCGTCCGGTTCCGTCCAGGCCGGCGCGCTGCTGAAGATCCCCGCGGGCCAGAGGAGCGCCAGCTTCGAGGTCCACATCCTCGACGACACGCACAATGACAACGGCGAGACGATCGAGATCGAGGCCCAGGCGTACCACAACATCTCCTACACCGCCTCGGTCAATCAGCACCAACATGCCTTGTGTCAGTCTGGGACGTGCCAGGTGCCGGCGTCCTGGATGAAGTTTCTGACGGGCGTTTCCGACGAACTCACCCTGACCATCCGGAACCACGAGGACGCGGAGACGGAGGCGGCGCGGCTCGCGGCGGAGGCGGAAGCGGAAGCGGAGAAGCAGCGGCTGGCGGCGGCGCGCGCGGCGGCGGGCGGTCCGCTGAGCGGCCTTGCGCTCTCGGCCGGCTCGGAGGCGGTGGCGCTGAGCCCGGCCTTCTCGCCGGGGGTGACGTACTACCGGGCGGAGGTCCCGGCGGGGACGGCGGGTGTGTCGCTGGCGCCGTCGTGGGGCGCGGAGGCCGAGCTGCGCGGCCCGCCGAGCGTGCTCGCGCTCTCTCGCGGGGGGGCGACGATTCTGGCGCGGACGCAGGTCCATGCCTCCGGCGGCGCGGCGGCGCTGTCGCTGTCGCCGTCCGGCCCGACCAGGCTGGAGTTGACGGTGATCGAGCCGGACGGGTCGGGGCAGCCGTTGCGGGGGACGGCCACGACGTACCACGTCGAGGTGGTCGGGGCGGCGGCGCGGACGGCGGCGGCGGGCGGGCCGCTGAGCGGTCTTGCGCTCACGGCGGGCTCGCAGGCGGTGGCGCTGGTCCCGGCGTTCTCGCCGGGGGTGACGTCCTACCGGGCGGAGGTCCCGGCGGGGACCCGTGAGGTGTCGCTGGCGCCGTCGTGGGGCGCGGCGCCGGGCGGCGCGCCGACCGTGTGGGCGCGCTCGCGCCGGCCGGTGCCGCATCTGACGCTTCTGTCGCGGCAGCGGGTCCATGGCTCCGGCACGGCGGCGGCGCTGCCGCTGTCGCCGGACGGCCCGACCAGGCTGGAGGTGACGGTGTCCGAACCGGGGTTGACGACCACGGACTACCGCATCGAGGTGACCGAGGCGCAGGCGCAGGCGCAGGTGCCCGAGGAACAGACCCCGCCGGAAGAAGAGGCCCAGACCGTGGCGGTAGAGTTCGGCAAGGTCCCGGCGGAGCATGACGGGCGGACGGCGTTCGCGCTGGACGTGCAGTCGGGCTCGGAGCCCGCTGCCGATGCGTTCACGGTGACGGCCGGGAAGGTCACGGGCGTGGAGCCGCTGGACCCGGTGCTGTGGCGGGTGCGCGTCGCGCCGAAGTCCTGGAAGGACGTGAAGATCGCGCTCGGCGGGGCGTCGGCGAAGGTCCCGGGCCCGGCGCGCATCCGGGCCCAGGACGCGCGGGCGAAGGAAGGCAAGGACGCGAGCCTCGACTTCGCGGTGACGCTCCACCGCGCGGCGTCGCACGAGGTGTCGGTGGACTACGCGACCGCCGACGGCACGGCGACGGCGGGGGCGGACTACACGGCCGCGTCGGGCACGCTCGTCTTCGCGGCGGGCGAGACGGCGAAGACGGTGAGCGTGGCGATCCTCGACGACGCCATCGACGAGGGCAAGGAGACGTTCGGGCTGAAGCTCTCGAACCCGCGGGGGGCGTACCTGCGCAAGATCCACCGCGAGGCGAAGGGGGTCATCAGGAACGACGACGCGCTGCAGCGGGCGTGGCTGTCGCGGTTCGGGCGCACGGCGGGAAGCCACGTGGCGGACGCGGTGTCCGGCAGGCTGGAGGGTGACCTCGCGCCGGGGACCCACGCGACCCTGGCGGGCCAGTCGCTGGACCTGTCGGGCGGGGAGGACGGCGATCCGCTGATGGACGTGCTGACGGGCCTTGCGCAGCGTTCCGGTTCGCCGGCGCAGGCGGACGATCATGATCCGTTCGCGCGGCTCGGCGCCGGCGACCGCTGGAATGAGACCGGCCATGGGGGCCATGCAGGAAATACGGGCAAGATCTCGATGACGGGCCGCGAAATGCTGCTGGGCAGTTCGTTCCACGCGGCGGGCCGGATGGACGGCTCGGGCCCGGGCCTCGCGGCCTGGGGCCGGGTGGCGCATGGCGGGTTCGACGGCGAGCGGGCTTCCGACAGCGGCCGCCTCGGCATCGACGGCGAGGTGACGACGGGGACCCTGGGCACCGACGCCGACTGGGGCCGGATGCTGGCCGGGGTGGCGATCGGCCTGAGCGAGGGCGAGGGCACGTTCGACGACTCCGGCGCCCAGACGGGCGCGAAGGGCAGCCTGGAGAGCGCGATGACCACGGTGAGCCCCTACGGCCGCTACGAAATCACGGACCGGGTGTCGGCCTGGGGCCTGGTGGGCTGGGGCACCGGCGACATGACGGTCTCGTTCGACGACGGCACGGCCCCGGTGAGGACGGACCTGTCGCTGCGGATGGGCGCCCTGGGTGCCCGTGGGGTACTGCTGGAGCAGGGCGGGAAAGGCGGGAAATATGGAAAAGGCGGGAAATACGGGAAAGGCGGCATGGACCTCGCGCTGAAGGCGGACGCGCTGTACGTGCGGACGGACTCCGCCACGGCCGCGAACTCCGTGGCGACTGAAGCGAAAACGAACCGGGTGCGGTTGCTGCTGGAGGGGGGGCGGACGTTCGGGCTCGATGAAGGCAGGACGCTCCGGCCCGTGCTGGAACTGGGCCTTCGCCATGACGGCGGGGACGCGGAGACGGGGACGGGCGTGGAGATCGGCGCGGGCGTGAGCTACGCCGACCCGGCCACGGGCCTGTCGCTGGAGGCGAAGGCGCGGATGCTGGCTTCCCACGCGGATTCGGATTATGAAGAGTGGGGCGCGTCGGCCACGGTGCGGCTGGACCCGGGCGAGCGTGGCCGGGGGCTGTCGTTCAGCCTGTCGCCGACCTTCGGGACGCCTTCGGGTTCGGCGGACCGTCTGTGGGGCGCGAGGGACGCGCGGGAGCTGGCGCCGGGAGGAGAGTTCGACGCGGGCCGCGGTCTCCGCGCCGAGGCGGGCTACGGGATTGCGGTGTACGGGGGCCGGTACACGGGCACGCCGAACGTGGGTTTTTCAGGCGCGGACGGCGGGGCGACCGACTGGCGCGTGGGCTGGCGGCTGGAGCCGGTCCGGACGGAAGGGCCGCGCATCGGTCTCAGCCTGGACGCGGTGCGGAACGAGCCCGCGGACGGGGACGCGAGGCACGGCGTGCTGCTGAGGGGCGTGGTCCGCTGGTAGTCCGGACATGGCGGGTCGGGAAGGCCGCAACCGCGTGGAATGTCCGGAAACCGGGTGTGAGCGGCGTTGCCGCCGGGCGACAGGCGTCGCCGGGCTGTGGATTTCGGAAAGCGCCGGTTCGATGACGGGGATTCTCGAGGTTCGAGGCCTGGCGGCGCAGGGAGGCTCATGACCGCGCACTGTCCGGCTGATTGCATGAGGCCGTAGACTATGTCCTCAGGGACCTGGTTTCAGGGGTGGCAAACATGGCCGGACATGACCATTTCCGGATGGATGCGGCCATGATTCCACGGCGGCTTGACCACCCCGGAGCAGGATTCAGAACTCAGACTCAGGCAGGGACCACCTTGACCGCCGCCGGGCTCCGGTCCCTGCCGAAGGCCACGCCGATCAGGTGGACCGGTTCGTTCCGGTCCCGGTATTTCTCGGCATAGCCCTTTTCACGGATCTGTTCGATGGCCTGTCGGGCGGCGTCGTCCCGGTCGTCCTCCCCGTCGGCCATCTTGAATTCGAACACGAACACCTGGCCGCCGTGGAGCACCGCCATGTCCGCCCGACCCCTGCTGGAGGAATCCTCCACCCTCAGGTCCAGGCCGATGGTGCGGAAGCAGGCGTACAGCATCCCGGCGTACCAGGCCTCATAGCGGGCGGGACTGTTGGACCCCTGCCACTGGTAGGGGATTCCGGCGAAGAATGACCGCAGGCGGCCCGCGAAGCCTTCGAAGTCGTTGGCAACCAGAAGATCGCCGAGTTCATCCCCCTGGTCCACAATCCCGTTCTCCGGCCCGGTGATGTATCCAAGGAGCCCGTCGTTCAGGCTCTGGCGCACCTCGAAGTTGGGGTAGTCCAGGGTGTACAGGGTCCGTGGGCCCCGCCTTTCCTCAGCAGTGATGGTCAGGTACCCGGTCTGGAACAGGAGCGCGTCGATGCCGATATCCCCGACATCGAATTTCGACAGTTGCCTGGCATCCGTACTCCGGTTCTCCAGCTCCATCGGGCTGACCTCCCGCTCCATCATCATCCGGAACAGGAAGGTGGGGGAGCCGGTCTCGAACCAGTGGGGCTCGAAATTGCGGCTGTTGAAAAGCAGCAAAAGGTCGAACGGGTTGTAGAGTTTCTCGTCCCCGAGCCAGTGGTAGCCGTTGTACCATTCCCGGATCTCGTCCCGGTCCAGTCCCGGCAGTTCCGGGGCGAAGACCGTATCCAGATCAGCGTCGGTATAGCCGCAGATGGTGGCGTAGTTCGGGTCGAGACTGATGTTCATCAGGTTGTTGAGACCTGAAAACAGGTTTACCCTGGAGAACATGCTGACCCCGGTGACGAAGACGAAGCGGACATGTTCGGCGCTGCCCTTGATGATCCCGTAGAACCCCCGGAGGTAGTCCCGGTTCGCCCTGGCCAATTCGGGATTGTCGATGACGTCCAGGATCGGCTTGTCGTATTCGTCCACCAGGACCACGACCCGCTGGCCGGTGGCGTCGTGGAGACGGTCCAGTATGTTCCGAAGACGTCGGGATCCGGTATCGGATGTACGGGCGGGAGAAAGGTCGTGATGGCGCTCGATACTTTCCAGCTGTTCGATAATGTCTCCCTCAAGCCCTCCCGGTTCGCTGTAGTTGCCATCGAAACTGAGCCTTACCACCGGATGCCTGACCGACCAGTCCCAGTGCCCGTGGATGCCGAGCCCCCGGAACAGGGGCTCGCTGCCCTCGAAAAGCTCCCGCAGGGTATCGACCAGAAGACTCTTTCCGAACCTCCGTGGGCGGGACATGAAGTAGAAGTCTCCCATTTCGACCAGCCACCGGATATGGGGTGTCTTGTCGACGTAGTAGCAGTCCTGCTCCCGGATTCTCCGGAAGGACTGGATGCCGATGGGGAGCTGGCGGCGGGTCATGGTCCATGCTTGGCAGTGTAGGCACAGGATCATATCACGCCCGGAGAATGGGAGATTTACAGAAGCGGGTGGCTGGTGTGTGACTTGATCCACCAGGAGTTTATGGGAACACCGTACCTGCGGTGGCCCGTCAGGTTCCTGATTGCGAAGCGGGAATGAAAAGGCGGAGTTCAGTGAGTGTCACTGATATGACATTGGGAGTAACTACTAGCCCCCTGTGGAGCACCTGAAGGTCATTCAGGTGTCTTGAGCATGTGGGCGGCCTTTCCCTTGAGAGCGATCTCGATGGCGGCAAGAGGATTGTAACCCTGATAGGACATGGACAGCAGATAGCTTGAGACCCGGCACCATGCGACGGCGTATTTGTATGTACGGAAACAGCCGGACACTTTCTGCTTGACCTTGGCCATCCGGAGGTTCCTTTCGGACAGGTTGTTGGTGAAGCTGACCGCGGGGTCCCTGGCGAACCGCAGGACTTCGGTTTCATGCTTTCCCATGGCCTCCCACAGGTTCTCCGCGTCGGATTTCGCGATGCGCCCGCGCTTTTTCCCGCCGGTGCGCACAGGGGTTGCCGGGAGTTCCTTCTTCCCCTGGGTCAGGATGGTCCGGTAGCGCTTTTGCAGGGCGGCGCATTCTTTTGCGGACAGCACCTTGTCCGGGCTTTCCCTGACCTTGCGGGCGGCGTCCCGGAGCAGTTTCTTCATCCGCCTCGCCCAGGCCGGATCATGGGCGTCGATGAGGAACTGCAGATCCCGCAGGAGGTGGCCGCCGCACAGGGCGTGGTCGCAGTGGTCACAGGCAAGATAGCTGGCCCAGCGGTCATGGACCAGGACGCCGCCGTACCGGGGGATGATGCCGATGTCCCGGATCGCCTCGCCGCCCCGCTTGGGGTGGCAGAACTTCAGGGTGAGGTCTCCGGCGCTGCAGTCGTGCAGCCAGTGGTTCTTGCGGTCGATGCGGATCGAGGTCTCGTCCACATGCAGCGCCGGCGCGGCCAGCAGGCACTCGACGGCGGCAGCCTCCCAGTCCGCCAGGGCATCGTGCAGGCGCAGCAGCCAGGCCAGCAGGGTCGCCTCGGCAATGGCCCGTCCCGTCATCGCCTTCATGGTCTGGACCACACGCTTCAGCGGCACCATCTGCGCCACCATCAGGTGGGCGGCGAACGCGATGATGCCGTGTCCGTACTGCAGCGGACCCGGCAGGCCGTCCGGAAAGGCGCCCCGGTTCTCGGCATGGCAGCGCGGACAGGTCTTGATCTCGGCATCCACGTGGTATTCCCGGGTCTCGAACACGATGTCCACCAGGGTGCGACGCTCATGGCCCTCGCACCGTACCCGCACCAGGTTCCTGCCGCAGGCCGAACATTCCGTCACCGGGGATACCCCGGTTTCACTCACCAGACGGGTATGGCCCGTTTCCCAGTGCGGCTGCTCCGGTCCCCTGCCACGGCTCCCGGGGCGTGCCGCGGTCTCATCCTTCCCCTCACGGGACGGCGGCAGGCTCGCGTTCACCGGCGTCTTGCGGGTGGTCTTTTCCATGAACACCGCCATCATCAACTCCATCAGCATCAACAGGGCGTTGAACAGCACCTCGCATTCCGCGCTGACCTTGCCCTCCCTGCACAGTGACCGGAAACTCTCCCGGTGCGCATCGAACTCCTCGCGCAGCGCAACCCGGTTCACCGTCCCCATGGATTCACTCCTCCCTCGCCTCCACGGCCTCCTCCGCCTCCACCGCCATCATCGCCGACAGCACCGCCAGGCGTTCCCCATGCGGCATCCCCCGGTAGCGCCGGCCCCAACTCTGGGCCTTGCGCTTCACCGCCTGGCGATGGGTGAAGTTCCGGCCCGCATAACGCGGCCAGTGAACCCGGTCCGGCGTGAAGTTGAACCACACCTTCTCCGTCACCACACCCGCCTGGTTCATCACCTGAAGCGACACGCTGCCCCAATCCCCCAGCCAGTCGTCGTACATCCGCGAAGGATACCCCGAGATCATCACCGAGCAGGGAAGGCCGCGGATCAGCGCCAGCAAGCCCTCGTGGTCGCTGTTCCTGTAGTCGTGCCGGTAGCGGCGGCCCGACTTGCGCGTACTTTGCAGATACGGCGGGTCGCAGTAGACCAGTTCCGTGCCGTCAAACGGAAACGTCCGGAGATACCGGTGACAGCAGCCATGCACCAGTTCCACCGGATAGTCGCACTGGAATCCTTCCAGCGCCCTGGCGTTGCAGTCTATGCCGATGTTCCGCAGGGCCCCCGGCTTGCGCTTCATGATCGCCCCACCGCCAAGGTGGGTTTCGATATACACCGAGTGCGGCGGCATCAGGGCGATCAGAGGCTGGCACAGCCCCGAAGCTCCCTTGGAGCCGAAATAGCGGTTCCCCATCTGTGTGCGGGTTCGTCTCGTGGTCCGAAACCCGAACGATAGGGAAAATATTCTATACTGTCAACCTACAGATGGGGATAATGGGGCAAATAAGGGGTGAGTAGTTACCATTGGGAATGGAAATATCTTTCAACCCGCTCTCGTTGCCTGCTGCAATGCACTCCATGCGAAATCCCAGGCGATCCGCTCCTGCTCAAGACGGACATTGTGCCCCCAGTCATTGCGCTTGATCGCTTGATATACCTCCGCCTCGGATTCGGACAGATGGGGCAATGATTCCGCTCCATGCTGGGATTTCTCCACCACCCAGAGGCTCCGGTGTCGATGTAGGGTATGTCTGTCCATCAGCACTGACTCCAATCCGGGAAGATGGTTCCTGGCACGATGGAGAATCGCGAAGCCGTGAGTATCCAGGTCACCCCAGTATATGCAGTGGCCTTTGACAACCCATGGCAGGCGTCCCAGAACATCCACACCATACCCCAACTGCATGATGACGACCGAACCCGGCAGCTCGCCGAATGACAGGCCGGTCTGAAGATTCTCCACTATGAAGATGTGTTCGGCCGGTATGTCCAGCTCGGCAAGCTGGCACCATGGCGCCGCGATATCGGACAATCCCCCAACCCGGGCCCTCAGGTCGCAGTCCAGAATGCGCAGGCGAATCATTTGTGGTGGCGCCTGCAACCCGCACCGCCGATAGAAATCCCCTTCGTCGGGGGAGTTGCCCCGAATGGCATCAACCATTTCGGCAACAACCGACCTGCGCCCCTCAATCCACTTGCTGTCAATGCCCGCCACCGGAAGTTGCCTTGGATACATGCCTGACCCCGGGTTCGCCTCGAGCCAAGCAACCAGATCAACCAGACGCCTGTAGTCCGCATCGCCGTAGTCGGCAAGCAGATCAAAGTGCCGGACGAGCTTGCCGGACAGTCCGGGCCAGCGACTGACAAGGTCCGCATACCGACCCCTGGCGCGCTCCCAGCGGGCCGCCTCACCGATCCATTGCGCGACCTCCCCGGGGCTGGCCAACGCCAGCTTTACGGGAACCCTCTGTGTGCCCAGCACCCTCCAACGCCGGTCACTCCACACGATTTTCCCGGCGCCACGCCATGATTGCCATGTTGCCACCCAGGTGCGCACGGCTTCGAGTTGTCTGATCGCCTGGTTTTCCGTGGGGGCTCCCAGGCCGACCTCCAGCGGCCAGGCGACTTCCTGCTCCCGCAGCGCGTCAGTACTTTGTGCAAGCCACTCGCGGTGCTTTCCCCTGAACCGGCTTGCCAGCGACTTCCGGACGTCAACAGGAAATTTCAAGGTTCGCCTTTTGTTGGGGTGCACGACAAATTTGTGAAGTATGTCAGTTGTTGTGGAATGGGTGTGGGTTTGGTGTTATTGTCTGTTATGTTTATATATAACAGTATCGGAGATGCACCATGACAGACAGCATCAAGTCCCTGATCGAGCGTCGGGATCGCCTGCAGCAGGAGTTTGCCACGCTTGGTGACCTACAGCCTGGATCGCTGGTGGAAAACTACAGGAAATGCGGCAAGCCGAACTGCCGGTGCGCTGAGGAGGGCCATCCCGGTCACGGTCCGAACTATCTCGTGGTTCGTTCGCTCCGGGGCAAGTCGCGGTCGATCCCGATCCGCCGGCACGAGGCCGAAGCCACGCGCGGGAAATGTGCCGAGTACAAGCGCTTTCGGGAAATCAGCGACGCCTTTCTGGAAGCGAGCGAGGCGCTTGCCGACGCGGCCCGCGCCGCAGGGCGGGAGGCGGAAGGGGACGGCCCCGAAAAAGGGGGGTCTTCACGACGGCGATCGGGACGGAGGTCGCGGCCGACATCGACCGGCTGATCGCCGGCTCGGCGGACGGGATCGACTTCGAGGTTCTGGAGCGGGTGGTCCGGGAGACCGCGCTGAGCACTGCGGCGTCCCTGCTCGCCGCCCGGTTGAACGCCGACCTTTCGGACGGGAAGGAGCCGCTGGTGGCTTGCGCCTGCGGCGCCGACGCGCGCCGTACCGGGCGGCGGGACAAGACCGTCACGACGGCCCTTGGGCCGCTGACCCTGAAGCGGGCCTGGTATCACTGCGACGCCTGCGGCAGCGGGTTCAGCCCGCGCGACAGTGCGCTCTGCATCGAGGGCCGGTCCCTGTCTCCGGGGGCCCTGCGCATGGTCGGCGTCACGGCGGCGGAACTGAGCTTCGAGAAAAGCAGCGTACTGCTGCGGGAACTGGCCGGCCTCGCGATCGGCCCCAAGCAGGTCGAGCGTCATGCCGAGGCCCTGGGGCGCGAGATCGCGGCCGACGAGCGGGAGGTCGTCGAGCCCGAGCCGGCCACGGCCGCCACCCTCTACCTGGGGCTGGACGGCACCGGGATCCCGATGCGCGGGGAGGAGACTGCGAGCCGGGCGGGGAAGCAGGCCGACGGCACGAGCAAGACACGGGAGGTCAAGCTCTCCACCGTCTGGTCGGCGGAAGCCCGCGACGCGGAGGGCCGGCCGGTTCGCGACGCCGGGTCCGTCAGCCACAATGCCGCCATCGAATCCATTGCCACCCGCGACACGGACAGGGAGTTCGCCCCCTTCGTCAGGCGGGTGTTGCGCGAGATCGAGCGACGCGGGTTCTTCGGCGTCGAGCGCCGGGTCGTCCTCGGAGACGGGGCACCCTGGATCTGGAACTTCGCCGAAGAGCATATTCCGGACGCAATCCAGATTGTCGACGTGTTCCATGCCAAGCAGCACCTCTTCGACGTTGCCAAGGCCCTGTACGGCCCGGGGAGCGACCTTGCGGCACAGTGGGGAAAGATCCAGCGCGACCAGCTCGACCAGGGGCGCCTCGATCTCGTCATCGAGGAACTTGCCAGGCATGCGGGCCGCTGCCCGGAGGCGCAGAGAAACATGGCCTACTTCAAGACCAATCGGGCGCGCATGGACTATCCCCGGTTCCGGGAACAGAACCTGTGCGTCTCAACGGGGGTCGTCGAGGGGGCCTGCAAATCGGTGATAGGGGGCCGCATGAAGCACGGCGGCATGCACTGGAGCCTCGACGGCGCCAATGCCGTCATCGCACTGCGATGCTCCGTCCACAGCAACAGGTTCGACGACTTCTGGGAGCGAAGGGCAGGCTGAAATTCCCAGGGCCTGCACAAATTTGTCGTGCACCCAAGCGTGACTTTTGTTGGGTGTGAGCGGGCAACTCCAGTCTCTGCTGCTCCGGGTCGTACTCGATCATCAGGATGCCGGAGATGCGGCGGTCGCTGATATCGATAAAGCAGGCACCCCCGATGAAGGGCTCCAGCGTCATGACCGATTTCAGGGGCGTGGCAACGATTGCCTGGAAACCGAAACTTGCGAAGATGTTCATCGCGAGCGTGGTGAATTCGTTGTCGGCCTTGTCAAAGGCTTCGTCAAGCACCACCGGCGCATACATGGTGGCGCCGGGCTCGGATCCCCCCAACTGGTAGCGCAGTGCCGCGGCGAGACAGGTGGTGGCCAGTTTCTGCCGTTGCCCCCCCGATTTGCCGGAGCCACTGCGATACACCTCCACCTCGACGCCGCTCTCGTCGAACTCCCTGCCGATGAATTCCATGTGCAGCCGCACGTCCAGCACCGTATTGCGCCAGCGTCTGTCTTCCGGCTCCTGACTGGACAATCGGTTCACCAGGACACGCAATAAACTGAAACGCGATTCCATCAGCTCCCGGTCCTCGTTCCACGCGTGGCTCAGGGCCTTCTGGATGTCCTGCCTGAATTGCCGGACTTCCTCGAGTTGCCGGTCGCTGACACCTATCTTCAGGAAGGTGGTCTGGCTTGTGCTCCGATTGAAAGGAACCCGCTGAAGACTGTGATTCACCAGATCCATGCGTTCATGGATTTCCTTCCGGGCATTGTTCAGGTGGGTGGAAAGCGCTGCCAGATTCTGGTTGCTCTGACGTTCGAGCAATTCAAAAAAACGATGCTCATGGGCTGGCAGGCCATCGGTTTCGAGCCGGTTCAGTTTGGCAATGAAATCGGGTGCCGCGGCAAGCGTGGAATCCAGCCCCTCTGCCTCAGCGGGCCACTCGTGGACGAATTCGCCAAACCGCTGCTCGATGGACCGCTCGCAGCCGTTGATCTGCCGGTTGGCTGACTCAGCTTCCCTGGTTATCGATTCCGACACCTCTAGCGCCCGGTTGTCGAGATTGTCCAAGCGGAGCGGGATTCCCGATCCATGGAACCGCTCGTCGAGTCCCTCCCTTTGTCTGGAGGTCAGTTCTTCCGCAGTCGTGTCCTTCTCCAGAACTTCCAGATCCTGTCTGAAACCGGCACGTTTTTCAATGACAGATCCCTGCTTAATCCTCGTTTCCCGCAGTGCTGCATCGGCCTGTTCCACAGTATGGCGCTGCCGTTCGATTTTCGCTGCCATCTCCTTCAGGACCGTATTGTTCTTGAGGGCATTCCGAATCCGGTTCTCGAGTTCGTCGATCTTGTTCAGCAGGAGCGCAACATCCACCTCCTGCCATTGCAGATTGACCAGTGTCTGGCAGTGCATCGCGCGTTCTGCCCGGGCATCTTCCCGGTCGGACAATTCCCTGGCCTGTTCCTGCAGCCCGGAAATTCTGTCAGCAAGCTCCTGGGCCTGTTTCCGGAACAGCGCGAGCTTTTCGCGGTTGTCGAATCCAAGAATCCAGTTTCGCCGGTCACCGACCTGGTGCCTGTCGTCCTTTTCGTGACGTGTCCTGCTGTGTTTGATCTGTCCCTCCCTGGTGAGGCACCGGTCTTCCTGGCGGAAAGACTGGATGGAATCGACGCAGGCATAGTCAAATCGCCGGCGCAGTTCCGCGGCAAGCCAGTCCGACTGCTCGCTCCGCTTGACATTCAGCTTGAGAACCAGCGAATTGGCGCCGGGAGGTCCGACCTGCTGATGCCTCTCGACGCGCCCCGTCCGGTAATACACGAGCCGGCGGCCGAGGTGGTGGGCGTTTATATGGTTAGAGACCGCAACATACTGGTGTTCATCAACCAGGATGGAAAGGGCAAATCCATGCAGGACCCGCTCAATGGCCCCCTGCCACGCAACCTCATCCGGCTTGACCTCAATCAGTTCGCCGACAAAGGGCAGCGCGCTTTCTGAAATTCCGATGGCCCGGGCAATTTCCAGGCGCAGTTCCAGCATCGCTGAAGGTATGTTGGAAGCCTGGTGTTCCAGTGCCCTCACCTCGGCAGCAGTTTGGGCGAACTCGTTTTCGGCTTCCTTCGTTCTGATCACCAGCAGGTCCCGCTCTTCACGCAGCTTGGCGCTGTCATCCGTTCTTCGTTCCAGTTCCTGTCGCGCCCTGCCGACCAGTTCCGCAAATCCATGGGGCGTCTCCGGGAAACTCCAGTCGAGGTGCCGGCATGCTCCCTCGGCCTGTGCCCGCTTGCGCAGACACGTATCGCGCTGCTGTTCCAGTCCGGACTTCTCCTCCTGCCAGGTTTCGATCTGGCTGCCGCCAGCCTCGTGGTGCCGATCCAGCAATCCGCGGAGGGCGGCACTGTGCTGGTCGAGCGTGGTTTTTCTGCGCCGGGCTTCACCCTCGAGCCCCTCTGCAGTGATGTCCAGCCGCCTGATCTCCTCCCCGATCAGTTGCATGCGAACCAGTTTCCGGTAACTGTGGATCCCGCCACGTAGTTCCTCAAGATCTGCGCGTCCCTTCTCAAGGGACTTCAGAAGCCGGTACTTTTCCCTCGCAGGTGCAAGGGTCTGGATTTGGCGGCGCACCATGACAACCGACTGGTGGGCCGCGTTCAGTTCATCGAATTCGCTGACCAGCCTGTCGGCCACCCGGAAGGTCTCCGGCCTGTCCAGCATGAAATCCCGCAGAAATGTGTTGAGATCACCGAGATTCTTGGCGGACTGTGTCTTGTGCAGCAACCTGAGCGCCATTTCACTGTCGATGCCGAGCAGGCGCCTGAAGCGTTCGCAATACGGCCGGAATTCGCGGCTGATATGGGCACCCGGAAATCCCAGCTTGAGCTTCCGGACATCCAGGTTGGTCTGTCCGAATTCATCCAGCTCCCCAAGTTCGAACGGGCGTTCAAGGATGATGAAATGGCGATTCACGTCTCCCGGCGCGTTCGCACTTCCCCGCAACCACATGACCTGCACCAGTACGACGGTTTTGCCAAGGGTGTCCCGGTAGCTGAGAGCCAAGGCCGACCAGGTGGTGCCTGTCCGCAGGTAGCGCAATGCAATTTCGCCGGAAGCATCGTCTTTTTGCTCCGCCCAGGCGCCTCGGATATAACTGACCAGGTTCCGGTCCCGGCCGGTCTTTTCAGCCTCCCGCGCGGCGGCATTGAAATCCACCCAGCGCGGCGGGACCAGCAGTGCGGAGATGGCATCCAGCAACGTCGATTTGCCGGTCCCGGACCGGCCCACAAACAGGAATCCCTGTTCGGAAATCGGGATGTCATGAATACCGGAAAATGTGCCCCAGTTATAGACCTGCAACCGGGACATCCGAAACTGCACTGGCGCGAACAGCGGCTCCGGCCGGTCTTCGGTGTTCATTCCCCGTCCTCTTCCAGCAGCGGTTCCTCTCCCGCGTCAGCCGGACCATCAGACACTTTCAGATCGAGGTAGGTTTCGGTCAGGGCCTGGATCTCCTCCGCCGAGAACAGCAGCTTCAGCGTGGGCGAAATTTCGTAGCAGTCATCGTCGGAACGAAGCTTGCGCAGGATGCTGTGCTTCTTGATCTTGTCGATAGAGCGGTGAACCCGCTTTTCAAACAGTGCCCGGTCGGTGTTCCCGTCCTGTTCATACACCGTGAGAAAATCAACCATTTCCCCGGTTGACACAATTGCGCGGTCTCCGTGTGTCTCGGCCTGGGTGAGTCGACTTCTCAGGTGCAGCAGAAGAATCGAATCCACAAAGGTCAGCCTGGCGCGGCGGAGCAGAAAGGGAACATCCAGTTCTCCGGTGTCGGCCTGCCGGGTGAAGGCCACCTGCAGGTCGCGGTCGATCACCAGTTGCAGGAACAGTTCTGACAGCCGGCCGCGGATTGCCTCTTCATTCCGGATCAGGACCGGCCAAAGTCTTGAATGCCGTTGCTTGTCCAGCGATGGTCCCGCAAGCAACTGCACCAGGACACGCCGCACCTCCAGGGAAAGCTCGCCGCAGTCCCCATCATACAGCGCATTTGTCGATGCTTGCGGCGAGTTGCCGGTCTCGGGGTTTTCGTTTTCGGGAAAATTCTCAGTCAAGTTCATCAATGCGGCCCCTAAGAAAATAGAGTTTCGGAATGCGTGCGCGACGGGCTTGCTCATCTTCACCCACCCAGGTCACCATCTCGACGCCGTCGCCCCTGACTCCATGACGACTGCCGAGAGCGATCAGGCCCACAACGCTTCCCAGACCCTGTGACGCCGGAAAATGTGTCAGCACATCGCCGATGGATGCCTGGCCGGTTTCCTCCAGAAGGAGCCTGACATGCTCTTTCAGCGTGCGAAAGTCAATCTCCGATTGCGCAACCAGTTCGCCTATGGAATCAAGATCGATCGATGGCGGGTCGCCCGCCCGCATCTGCTCCGGCGGCGCCTGCAACGATGGATCATGGAGCACCCATTGGGACAATGACCCCAGGCCGCTGCTGGTCAGTGCCAGGGGGTACCCAAGCGGCTCGGTTGTCCTGACCCTGTCCTTGAGGTCCAATGCGGCGCGTTGTGCATGCTTGATCAATTGGCTTATGCGGCGCTGCTCAAGATATTCCCGGCTTTGCACAAAATGCTTGAGGCTTCTTGCAAAGGCCTGCAGCACATCGTGGACAGACCCACCCTGCTCAAGCAGGTTCTGCATCAGGCGCCGAAGGATCCTGCGTTCCCTGAAATCGAGGTCGTTGACAAATTCCCGCGACATCACGTCCTCCAGGGAGTCTTCCAGCATCGCGGACTGCTCAGGGTCGGTCAACAGGCGCCAGAAAGCGGAGAACGACCTTCCCGCCTCGCTTTCGGAAATCAGATCGATCCCGGCGAACAGGCTGTCGAGCACCTCCCCCCGATTTCCTTCGCTGTCCATGACCCGCTCCCTCAATTCCCGGTTGAGGTGTTCGAACCGGTCTCGGACCCGACGGAAGTCTCCGGTCAGATCATCGACCAGGGAGATGATCTCCCGAGTCCGCTCCAGTGCCGTGTCAGGCGGAAGAATCCGCATCTGCCCCATTCGGATCGCTTCAATTTCACTGTCAATCCGGGTCTTCTCGGCCAACAGCCGGTTGATCCGGTGTTCCTGGTCAGAATCAGTGTCTTCCGCAAGGGTCGCCAACGCCTGGGTCACCAGCGACAGGCGGCTTTCGGTCGCTGAAGAATGGGGTTCCGCAATTCCGGACAGGAAACGGATCGCCTCCACCGTGGCCGTGGAAAGCTCATATTCTTCTTCGTTCGCACCGGGCGGAAACCGCCGCTGCAGATATCCATCGCCCAACCAGTTGGCAACATAGGCCTGTGCCGTCTGGGGCAGGTCGTCGCCTTGTGCCCGCAGTTCTTCCAGGTCAACGGTCAGTCGCTCGAACAGGATGGAGGCTGGCAGGCTGCGTTTCTTCTCATGGAGATGCGATTGCAGCAGACCGATGACTGTCGGACCGTTGTCGGAAGCGAACAAACGCCACAGTGGCTGCTTGCGCATGCGGCGGTAGGTCGCAATGTGCTTGTCCATACTGGTTCAGGATTGACCCTGAACACGGGGCCGGCGGTTCTCGAAGCCCGGGGTCATTCGGATTTTTTCGGCGGCACCCGAGACGGCCGCAATGTACGCATCCTTTTCCAGGAAACCTTGACAGTGTCGATGAAAGTCATTTCCCTGACGTCGCCGTTGCCGCCGCGTCCCGACAGGAGAGCAATAATCGCAAGGAGGAACATCGTGCCCGCATGAAACGGATCTATGGGGTACGGGTGCAGGGAATGTTTCATGATTGGCAGCGAGCCGGCCAGGCTGATCGACGATACAATGGTACTTGATTCATGAGTACTCATACACTGGTTGAGCAGCAATTCCCGCTAAGGGTTAGCTCCATTGTGTCAGGGAGTGTGATCCGCAGGAGGTTGTGGGAAGGACTTGCAAAATTGCCTGATTGAGCGAGTTTTTCACCCCAACAGGCGATTTTCAAAGCAGGGCCAAGGGGTCGGACGGTGGTATAGTGAAGTCTTGAAACACACACTGCGCCGCCGAACAACCCGATGCCCCTTGCGACGACTATATCCAACCTCCGCTACCTTTTTCAAGACGAAATTTTCCCGGCCATCGAGGACCGGACCGGCCGGCTGTCGGAGAAGCACCGGCGCCTGATCGCGGTCCTTGACTGGGTGAAGGTGGAAACCTTCTTCCCGGCCTGCCCGGTGAGCGCCGGACGTCCGACGGCGGATCGGGTGGCCCTGGCGACGGCGTTCATCGCCAAGGCCATCTGGGATCTGCCCACCACCCGGCACCTGATGGACCGGATCCTGTCGGACCCGGCGCTGCGCAGGATGTGCGGGTGGAGCCGGTGTTCCGAGGTGCCGAGCGAGGCGACGTTCTCCAGGGCGTTTGCCTTGTTCGCTGAAGGCGACCTGCCGGGGAGGATGCACGAGGCGCTGATCCGGAGCACCCTGGGCAGGGACGATGTGATCGTCGGGCACCTGTCCCGGGACTCGACGGCGATCGAGGCCCGGGAGAAACCGGAACGGAAAAAGGCTTCGGACAAGGATGAAGGCAATGGCAAGGATGGGAAGAAGGGAAAAACCGCGAAGCGCAAGCCGGGGCGTCCGCCCAAGGGGGATTCGTCCGAAGGGAAGCCCGAACGCAGACTGGAGCGGCAGTTGCAGATGTCCTTCGGGGAAATGATGGCGGACCTGCCGCGGAAATGCGGCATCGGCACCAAGCGCAACGCCAAGGGGTTCCTGACCTCCTGGAAGGGATACAAGCTCCACATCGACGGCGCGGACGGCGGCATACCGGTCAGCTGCATCCTGACCTCGGCCTTCCTCCATGACAGCCAGGCCGCCATTCCGCTGGCCGCGCAAAGCGACCGGCGGGTGACCGCGTGCTACGAAGTCATGGACAGCGCCTACGACGCCCCGGAAATCAGGGCCTACAGCGAATCCCTGGGCCATGTGCCGATCATCGACACCAATCCCCGCCGGGACCGGGCACTCAAGGAAAGTCTCCGCCGGGAGGCCCGCGCCCAGCGCGCCGCCGGGCATATCGATCACAAGACGGTGCGTTACCGTGAACGGTCCAACATCGAGCGGATCAACGGACGGCTCAAGGACGAGTTCGGCGGCCGCCATGTCCGCGTGCGGGGACCCACCAAGGTGAACTGCCACCTGATGTGGGGCATCCTCGCACTCACGGTGGACCAGCTTCTCCGGCTCGGGACCTGAGTCGAACCCCGAACCGATTTCCCTGCTGAATACCCTGCCATCCGCAAAGATGGCATGGAAAGGCTCGTCCCGAAACCACCGGAATCCCCTCGTCGGGGTACTTCACGCCCTCCCGGACGGCAAAATCCATCCGTAATTGATCGCCAGCGATGGCGCTATCCGGCCATTCTTATTGTGCGTTGCACAATACCTCTCTCTCGCCGGAATTTTGCAAGTGGCTCGTGGTTTTAAAGGGATCGGGGCGCAGCGGTCGTTACAGCCACCACTGGGGCTGTAGAACTCATCGGGTCGGTAAACGCTGAAGAATCGACCTGAACACCCGCCGGTCACGGCGTGATTCAGGGCGGTTCAGGCAGCGCGGGATTGTTTTTGTACCCCCGCGCAATGACCTGATACAGTTTCTCCCAACTGTCTATCAGGAACAGGCTGAACAGGCCCCTCATCTTGCGCCACAGCGCGGCGCGGCTGTACATGGCCGCGGCTGTACATGTTCCAGGCCGTAACCCTGGTTCTTCAGCGTGTTGAAGGTTTCGTTCTCTATCTTCCAGCGGGCCCGGCCGGCCCGCATCAACTCCATCAGGTTCGATTCGTCGATCGGGATATCGGTGACCCAGCAAAAGCGCTGCACCTTGCCCCCGGGACGGCGCTCCCGGTACTCAAGGAAGTTCACCTCCAGATCAAAGTGGTCGTCGTTCAACGGCACCCGGTTCAGATACCGGAAGCGATGCACTACCCCCTGCCCGTCCCGGCACTCATGTTCCGGAACGCCCCGGGTCTTCGACACCCAGTCGTACAGAAACCGGTGGTCCCCTTCCTTCGCACCCAGCACATAGCGCATGTCCAGTGACTCCAGCAGCCGGATGTGCGGACCGTTCGAGGCCAGGCCATCTTCAACCACCAGCAACCGCAAATGCGGATGGTTGCGACGGACACGCTTCAGCAGCCCCTTTGCGGCATTCCGCTCACAGTCGTTCTTGCCGGATCCGTCCCCCTTCAGGTTCCGGCATCAGGGGGATCACCTCGCGGCAGTCCGGATGCACCAGCACCGCACCGAGCAACTGGTGATAGTACGTCACCCGACCGTCACGATGATGCTTGCTGCAGCAGTGCGCGCAATGCACCTTCTGCGAGGAGAACAGCCCGGTGCCGTCCACCGACAGCACATAGCGGCCGTCCAGCACCTCGAAACCCTCCAGACCCTTGCCCCGCTGCAGCAGCGCAAACAGCCGCTTGTATACCGGCTCGAACACCCCCGGGTCCAATTCGTCCAGCCGTTCCCTCATGTACGTGTCGCTCGGCGCCTGCGCCACCCCGTACAGATGCTTCAGATTGTGCCGCACCGCTTCCTCGGACTGCGACCGCTCGAACTGCAGCAGCGATGGATATTTCAGACCGAACATCGCCAGCGCCGACATCATGACGTCCGACAACGGGAACTTGCGGGTGCGCTTCGTGTCCGGAATCTCCTCGAAACCCGACCGGATCGACTGCAGCAATCCCTGTGCGCTCAAGTGTTTGCGATTTGATGGTTCACGCATCCAATTTCACCTGGTTCATGAAATTGGAACTGTATGATACCAGAATTCCTGAAAAACTTTACGAAAAAGTTTTTTCCGTATCTCTCTATCACCTTGTATTTGCTTGACTTTTTAAACCAGCGGGAATTGCTGAAGCCTGAAGCGGAGAGAGTCTTCTTCAGTCCCGGTATTCTCTACCGTGCCTGATTTATGTGGGCGCAGACGCGGTTAGGTCTGGTTGAAATGGTGAAGGGACAGGGAGGGAGACCTCCCTGTCCCGGAACTATAGAAACCAACCAAACGCGCTGAATGTTCAACCCAACCAAACCGAGATACCAAATCATGAATATGAAAAGATACGTGCTGCCTCTGGCAGTTGCCGCGGTATTCGCCCTCGCCGGTTGCGGAGGGGGAAGTTCGACACCGCCGGATGATCCCGACCCACCGGCGGTGGACGCGGGGCTGGCCGCGGCGAAGACTGCTGCGGCCGCTGCGATGGCGGCGGCGCAGACGGCGTATGACGATGCGCGGGCGGCGTTCGACGCCGTGATGTCGGACCGGGCGGCTGACGCGGGCTCCTACGCCGTTGCGCAGAACAGGCTGGCCGCGGCGATGGCTGCCTTCGAGAAGGCGAGGGCGGCGAACACCGAGGCCCAGGCGGCCACGGAAACTGCGGCGGCCCGGACGGCGCAGGCGGCGGCCGAGGCGGCGCAGGCGGCGGCCGAAGCCGCGAAGGCGGAGGTCGTCAAGTACGCGGGCATGGTGACGGCGGCGGCGGGGGAGATGAGAGCCCTGACCGCCGCCAGGACCGCGGCAATGGAAGCGGCGACGGCGGCGCGCACGGCGGCGACGGCGGCGCGCACGGCGGCTGATCTGGTCAAGGAGCGGCTGGGCGCCGATTCGGAGGCTTACATGGACGCCGACGAGGCGGCGACGGCCGCCGAGGCGGCGGCGACGGCTGCCGAGACGGCTTCCGCCAATGCGCAGGCGGACACGATGTCGGCCGACGCGGAGGCCGAGAAGACGGCCGCCGAGGGCAAGCAGGCCGAGGCGGAGATGAAGCTCGCGGCCGCGGAGGAACTGGCGCGCCAGGCCGGCGTGACGGTTGCCGGTCTCAACCGGCTGCGCATCGAGCAGGCGCAGGATGAGGCGGGGGTGGCCAAGACGGCCGCCATGGAACACGCCGTCTCGGCCCGCTCCAAGGCGACGATGGCCCGGGCGGAGGCAACGAAGGCGCGTGCCGCCGCGGACAGGGCCATGAGGGCGCGGACCGACTACGCCAAGGCCGACATGAAGGCCACGGAAGCGGAGATGGCGGCGACGGCGGCCGAGACTGCCGCGACGGCGGCCGAGGCTGCCGCGATGGACGCGGAGGCCGCGTACATGGCCTCGAAGGCCGACGACGTGACGGCCGAGACCGCGCGTGCGGAGCGTGACAGGGCGCAGATGCAGCAGCGCACCGCCATGGCCATGGACACCGGCGATGACGGCGCGAATGCCCAATACATGGCCGCGAAGACGGCGGCGGCGGAGGCGGCAACCGCGTCCACGACGTACTTGCTCGAACTGCTCAAGGTCGCGAGCGGCCAGGGCCTGGCCGACGCCGAGAAGAAGGCGCGCATCACATTGGTGCGTAACCTGATCGAGGACTCCGGTGACCAGGAGCGTGATACCCACGTCACCGTTACCACGGGCAAGGCCCTTACCACGCAAGCCGACGGCCAGGGCAATGCGAACAACTCGGTGGACGGCCTCTGGCGGTACAACACCAACGACAACGACCAGATTGCCAACAACGCCTATGGAGCCCGGATCACGCACCCGATCGGCGAGGACCGCGTATACCGCTTCGGCAAGTACGCTGCCGAGCGCCTGAGGACGCCGGACCCGGCGGTCACGACGGATCAGGCGACGCAGCGGGACCTGCCGACGCTCGGCCGCTTCACCGGCGTCGAGCTGTCCAAGCAGGACGGCGACCACCTGTCCACTGTCCACATCTACACCGACTACGACCCGTCCAAGCGGACGGCGGCGGTGAAGGCGGGCAACATCAGCAGCGTTCTGGCTTCCTCGGGGACGGTGTCGGGCACGTTCGACCTCAGCACGGCGGGCACCATCACGACCCTCGCGGGGAGCAAGTTCACCGCGGGCGGGGTCACCTACAGCGGCACCGGCCTTGAGTTCGCTTGCACGGCGCCGGCCGACTGCTCGTACACGAGCACCGGGGCGGCGGCCACCGCGACGATCACGTCGCTAGGCAGCGGCTGGCGTGTGACCGGCTCCGCGGCCGCGGTGCCGATGGCGGAGGATCCCGACTACATGACCTTCGGGTACTGGCTGAATCTGGGAGGCAACAACTCGGGCGGCCAGGACGAACGCCTCGGCGCATTCGCGTCCGGCAACGCCTTCAGTTCGGTGAGTCCCGATGGTGTCATCACGGCCCTGACCGGCACGGCGACGTACCGGGGCCATGCTGCGGGGCTTCACGGGATGACCGGGGCGAAGGAGGCGGTCCAGCCGTTCGACGCCAGGGCGGAGCTGACGGCGAAGTTCGGCACGGCTACCGAGCTGGGCGGCCTCCAGGGCAGGATCTACGACATCAACTCCGGCGGCGAAAGGCTGACGGGGGAGTTGAGCGAGGTCACCCTGGCGTACGGTGAGGTGGATACCGCAACCTCCCGGAGTCTCACCTATTACCACACCCGGATGGGCACGCCGAAGCTAGACCCCACCCTTGCGACGCCTACGGCGACCTACCCGATGAACGGGTTCTGGCATGCCCGGTTCTCCGAGGCGGTTGTTGAGGGCGCCGAGGCCGGCAAGAAATACCCGACCGCGGTGATCGGCACCTTCGGGGTCAGCGGGACCCTCGACATGGGCACGGCGGACAACACGGCGGACGACGTGACCCACAGCCTGATCGGCGGCTTCGGGACGCACCTGGAGGACTGATCTTCAACGAGGGTGGCGGCCCTTTACATGACTCTTTCGGGCCGCCATTCATTTCTCACCCCGGGCGTGTCTTCGGACATGCCCGGGTTTTTTTACCTCTGGCATATGGGAATGGGGATGAGGGGCTGAGATTCATAGCCTTGGCTCCCCGGAATATGCAAGCCAAGGGTTTTCTTTTCGATTGCCTTCACAAACGGACCTGGCCCCGGCCGTGGCGGTAGCGGGGCCCGATGCCTGGCTTGACCGCTGCGGCCCCTGAATTGCGCCGTATGGCGTTTTCCGGTCCGGGGCCGTCCCGCGACACTCCGGAATCAACCGGGACCAGATACGGTCGTCTGGCGCGGGCCTCGATGCGTGACATTATTCAAGGATCCCGGCATACTGTCACGCATCGACGAACCCGGTATTGCGACGATGCCATACTGCAATTCCCCTGTAATAGATCACTTTTTTTCACCGGGAATGTGTGTCCAAAGGAAGATGAGCCTGAAGCGGGCAATCGCGCTATTTGTATTGTTCATGCTATTCTTTGTCGTGGTCATGGTTCACTCCTCGGTGTGAATGGTTTAGCTGAAATCATTGGGGCTCACAGAAGCCGGATCTGATCGGGGTGGGCCATGGCCGCTTCCCCTCCTGCCGGACCCGCCGTGCTGTTTGCCGCGTATTGATCATGCGCCGTTACTGTAGCGGGTTTCAGTGCAGGAAACCTGCGGGCGCACCCGGCAGGACGCACCCGACCCCAACCGCTTGCAGACCAACACCCTGGCCGATTGCCGTGTACCGGCACCGCGCGCCTCCGCGGTCCGGCGCGCTTACGGATTGCGATGCCGCCTGACAGGCGTCTGCCGGGATGCTGACCGTGTTGCGGGATATGCAGGCGTTTCCCGAAGCCGTCACCGATGGTGCCGCAAGAGGCGGAGGCGATTCATTCCATTAAGTCTTCGTCTTCGTCGTCAGTCAGTCAGTCTTGAAAAAGGCTCCGGATGTTGGATATAGTCGTTGCAAAGGGGCATCGGGTCGTTCGGCGGCACATTGTGTGTTTCCGGATTTCACTATGCTCACCGTCCGACCCCTTGGCCCTGCTTTAAAGCCCTCCTGACGGGGGGATGAAAGAACGCTCAATCAGGCAATTTTCCGAGTTGCTCGCGCAATATCCATACCGACTGGAGATAATGAATAACGAAATCAAGGATGCGGGGGATCTGACCCTGAAAGATCGACTCTCTCACCTGACATACGCCCAGGCTGTAAAACTGCTGAAACCGGACGGGGAGAGGATGCTGCTGCATGGCGGTCACTGCGATATCAATCCGGATGCGCAGGTGCGACTTGACGATCGCTGTCTTTCCCTGAACCTTCACGAGGCCGATGTGGAAATTACCCTGACCCGGGAGTTGCGGCCCGCCTTGCAGTGGAAGTGCAGTTGCGGGGAATCGGTCTGTGTCCACGTCGGCGCCGCTTTTTCCCTCGTGCTGGAAGAAAAGACCCTGCTGGGATTGGCGAAGGCGCCTCCGGAGACATTGGAGGCGCCCCCTCTGAGCGACGAGGAACTGGTCGCGAATGCGATCGAGGAGCGCCTGGAGAGAGCGGATTCGGAAAAGATGCGGGTCAAGTCCCTGGATGCCTCGGTTATCTGGACCGACTATCTGGTGACCAATGCCCATTCCGGGAAAACCTACAGGGTTGCCCTGCGGGGCTGGGAGCGCGGCGAGTCCTATTGCAGTTGCCCTGATTTTCGCAAGAACACCCTGGGCACCTGCAAACATGTCCTGTACGTCCTGAAGAGGGCGAGAAAGCGATTTCCCGCAGCGGTGCGTGCCCGTGTGGCTATTCCACGGAAAGTTGCCACCCGTTCCACGGTCAAAGTTGCCACCCAGTCCACGGCAAAGTTGCCATTTCATCCAGGGCACCTTCTCATCGGAGCGAAGCGACGCAACGGTCATCGGGCTGAAGGACCCAGGTCCTCTCGCCCGGTCGCGGGTGCGTGACGAATCTTACGCCACGCACCCCCGCATTTCCAGTTTCCGGCGATCACCGGCGCCACCGCCTTTCGCTTTTCAAGGTCATTTATTGACCTGCTTTTTTTTACCTGCAAGACAGCCCTGGTCCGTGATGACGGGCGACAAACTTGTTTGTCGCGCGGCATTGCGGAGAGCAAGCGAAGCGCGGTAGTGCGGCGGCCGCCGATCCCGTTTCGGGTTGCCGGTGTCATTCCGGGCCGGACTCCGGGTCTCCGGATCCGGCCATCATGGCTTCGGATTTCTTCTTCCGCATGGACTCGCCCTTGAGGCCGATCCGGTAGGCATTGTGCACCAGCCGGTCGAGGATCGCGTCCGCCAGGACCGGATCGCCGACCCCTTCGTACCAGCTCTCCACCGCCAGCTGGCTGGTCACCACGGTGGAGCGGGCCCCGTACCGGTCCTCGAGGAGTTCCAGCAGGTCGCGGCGGTTTTCGGTGTTCATGTTCTCAAGGCCCCAGTCGTCGATCAGCAGGACGTCGACCCTGGCGAGGGCCGACAGCAGCTTGGGATACCGCCCGTCTCCCTTGGCGACGGCCAGGTCCCGCAGCAGTGCGGGGAAACGGACATACCGGGCATGGTATCCCTCCCGGCACGCTTTCTGCGCCAGCGCACAGGCGATCCAGGTCTTGCCCACGCCGGTGGGTCCGGTGATCAGGATGTTGAGATGGTCGGCGACCCAGCGGCAGGCTGCCAGTGACTGCATCAGGCCCCTGTCGAGGCCCCTGGGGGCACGGTAGTCGATATCCTCCATGGCGGCGTTGTGCCTGAACCTGGCGAGCCGCAGGCGGGCGGTGAGCCGGCGGTCTTCCCGCTCGGTGGCCTCCCGGTCCACGAGGAGCCCGAGGCGCTCCATGAAGTCGAGTTCGTCGATGTCGGATATACTCGTCTGGTCGGCGAGGGCCGCGGCCATGCCGGTGAGTTTCAGTTTCTGGAGCTTGTCCAGGGTGGGATGGTTCAACATGTCGGTTTCTCCGGTTGTCGTTGAATTTAAGTGGTCAGTGGTAATAGGAGGGGCCCCGGACATTCCCGTGATCATCCGGAAGGATGGACTCCTGGACGGGCTCCGGTTTTTTCCGGTCGAGTCCGTTCTTGAGGATCGCCTCGACGCTCCGGTACTTGAGGGTCTTCAGGTACAGGGCCCGTTTGCAGGCGGCGTTGAGCCGCTCGTTGCCGTAGGACTGGCCGAGGCGCATGATGCCGAGGCAGGCGCGGAAGGCCTGCTGGGGATGTTGGCGTGAGTCCATCATCTTCTTCACCAGCGCCGCGGTGTCAGGGCCAGCCTTTCCGGCCCATGCGACGATGCGCTCCGGGGACCATTCCCCCACCTTGCGGTGCTTCTCTGGCATGTGTTCCGAGGCAGTGGTGTGCCTGCCCCGCAGCCAGGAGCGCCGGTGGCTGGCGACCCGCCGGCCCTTGTGGAGGCATTCGACGGTGTTGCGGGTGACCCGGAGTTCGATCTCGATCCCGACGAGTGCGCAGGGAACGGAGTACCAGTGCCTGTCGAACTCGACGTGATAGTCCGTGCTGTGGACCCGGACCTTCTTCCACTCGGCGAACTCGTAGGGCTCCCGGGGCAGTGGTTTCAGGGCCGGCCTGTCGAGCTCCTCGAAGAGTTCCCGGCGGCTGCCGGGGAGCTTCTGGAACGGCTTGTTGTTGAGTTTCTCCAGCAGCTGCCCGATCTCGATGTTGACCTCCCGCAGGGAGAAGAACCGCCGGTTGCGCAGGGCCGCGAGGATCCAGCGCTCTGCCAAAAGCACGCTCAATTCCGCTTTAGCCTTCTCCCGCGGGCGCCGGACGCGCGCAGGCACCACAGCCAGGTCATGGTGCTCCGCCATTTCCTGGTAGGTGGGGTTGATGTCGGGCTCGTACCGGTGGGCCTTCACCACCGCGGACCGCAGGTTGTCGGGCACGACAATCTCGGGACAGCCACCCATCCAGGAGAAGCAGTTCTGGTGGGACGTGATCCAGTCTTCCAGTCCCTGGGTCCAGGTGACCTCGGCATAGGTGTAGCCCGACGCACCCAGCGCCGCCACGAAGAGCTGGGCCTGGCGCTCCTCCCCCGTGGACGGGTCGATGATCCCCACCGTCATGCCGGCGTAGTCCACGAACAGCTTCTCACCCGCCTTGTGGTCCTGCCGCATCACCAGATCCAGCTTGCCGGCCCACTTGCGGTAGTGCCGGCAGAACCAGGAATACTCGTATCCCTCGGGGTTCCCCTCCCGGTACTCGTCCCACAGCAGTTGCAGGGTCACGCCCTTGCGACGGAGCTCCTTGTGGATGTACACCCAGTCCGGGACCCCCCGCTTCCTGGCCAGCCGCCGGGGCTCCGGCGGTGGAAACAGGCGCCGCTCGAGATCGGCGTCGTTCAGATTATCCGGAAGTGGCCACGAAAGCCCCTCCTGGTCCAGCCGCAACAGATAGTTGCTGACCGTGGTGTGGCTGATCCTGCAGATCCTGCCGATTTCCCGGTTGCTCAACCCTTGCTGGTTCAGCCTCAGGATTTCCTTGATTTTTCGCATGGATAGACTCTTGTGTGGCATGGGTGCCTCCTCGTTGAAAAGGCGGGCACCATACCGGGTTGTCAATCATGCGTCGTTCGGCTCCGATGGGAGTGTATGCCTTGGTGAAAGTGGCAACTTTCACCGTGGAATGAGTGGCAACTTTGCCGTGGAATCGGTGGCAACTTTCAGCGTGGAATGGGTGGCAACTTTGCCGTGGAATACCCAGTCCCTGCTGATCACCGCGGAGATCTGCGTGTTCGCCGTCACCATCCAGCACATGGGCCTGGCGGAGATGCACACGGTGTTCGCCTGTTTCCCCCTGCTGATCACCGCGCTGTCGATGCCGCTGCTCGGCGAGGACGTGGGCTGGCGCCGCTGGCTGGCGGTGTTCGCGGGTTTTCTCGGCACGCTCATCATCATCCGCCCCGGCCTCGGCGTGTTCAACCCCTGGTCCCTGGGCGCGTTCCTGGCCGCGCTGATGTTCGCGCTCTACAACATCCTGACGCGCAAGGTGTCCCAGCGGGATTCCTTCGAGACCTCGCTTCTGTATTTCGGGGTTGTCGGGTTCCTGGGCTCGCTGGTCTTCGCCCTGTTCACCTGGCGGCAGCCGGACGGCACGGAGACAATCCTCCTTCTGACGATCAGCGTCACGGCCGTCATCGGGCACCTGTCCCTGATCAAGGCCCTGGAACTGGCGCCCGCCGTCATCCTGCAGCCGTTCAACTATTTCGTCCTGGTCTGGGCCATCGTGATCGGATACCTTCTGAGCCACTTGCAAAATTCCGGCGAGAGAGAGGTATTGTGCAACGCACAATAAGAATGGCCGGATAGCGCCATCGCTGGCGATCAATTACGGATGGATTTTGCCGTCCGGGAGGGCGTGAAGTACCCCGACGAGGGGATTCCGGTGGTTTCGGGACGAGCCTTTCCATGCCATCTTTGCGGATGGCAGGGTATTCAGCAGGGAAATCGGTTCGGGGTTCGACTCAGGTCCCGAGCCGGAGAAGCTGGTCCACCGTGAGTGCGAGGATGCCCCACATCAGGTGGCAGTTCACCTTGGTGGGTCCCCGCACGCGGACATGGCGGCCGCCGAACTCGTCCTTGAGCCGTCCGTTGATCCGCTCGATGTTGGACCGTTCACGGTAACGCACCGTCTTGTGATCGATATGCCCGGCGGCGCGCTGGGCGCGGGCCTCCCGGCGGAGACTTTCCTTGAGTGCCCGGTCCCGGCGGGGATTGGTGTCGATGATCGGCACATGGCCCAGGGATTCGCTGTAGGCCCTGATTTCCGGGGCGTCGTAGGCGCTGTCCATGACTTCGTAGCACGCGGTCACCCGCCGGTCGCTTTGCGCGGCCAGCGGAATGGCGGCCTGGCTGTCATGGAGGAAGGCCGAGGTCAGGATGCAGCTGACCGGTATGCCGCCGTCCGCGCCGTCGATGTGGAGCTTGTATCCCTTCCAGGAGGTCAGGAACCCCTTGGCGTTGCGCTTGGTGCCGATGCCGCATTTCCGCGGCAGGTCCGCCATCATTTCCCCGAAGGACATCTGCAACTGCCGCTCCAGTCTGCGTTCGGGCTTCCCTTCGGACGAATCCCCCTTGGGCGGACGCCCCGGCTTGCGCTTCGCGGTTTTTCCCTTCTTCCCATCCTTGCCATTGCCTTCATCCTTGTCCGAAGCCTTTTTCCGTTCCGGTTTCTCCCGGGCCTCGATCGCCGTCGAGTCCCGGGACAGGTGCCCGACGATCACATCGTCCCTGCCCAGGGTGCTCCGGATCAGCGCCTCGTGCATCCTCCCCGGCAGGTCGCCTTCAGCGAACAAGGCAAACGCCCTGGAGAACGTCGCCTCGCTCGGCACCTCGGAACACCGGCTCCACCCGCACATCCTGCGCAGCGCCGGGTCCGACAGGATCCGGTCCATCAGGTGCCGGGTGGTGGGCAGATCCCAGATGGCCTTGGCGATGAACGCCGTCGCCAGGGCCACCCGATCCGCCGTCGGACGTCCGGCGCTCACCGGGCAGGCCGGGAAGAAGGTTTCCACCTTCACCCAGTCAAGGACCGCGATCAGGCGCCGGTGCTTCTCCGACAGCCGGCCGGTCCGGTCCTCGATGGCCGGGAAAATTTCGTCTTGAAAAAGGTAGCGGAGGTTGGATATAGTCGTCGCAAGGGGCATCGGGTTGTTCGGCGGCGCAGTGTGTGTTTCAAGACTTCACTATACCACCGTCCGACCCCTTGGCCCTGCTTTGAAAATCGCCTGTTGGGGTGAAAAACTCGCTCAATCAGGCAATTTTGCAAGTCCTTCTTCTGTTCGGCGAGATTCTCGATCCGGTTTCCCTGGCGGGCGCGGCCATCGTGGTGGCGAGCGGGGTCTTCATCGCACGGAGGGAATACCGCCTGAAGTACAGCTGACCCTTCTGTATTACAATGGCCGCGTCAACGACTCCGGTTACGCAATTCGTGGGCGGCCATCCCTCGCTCCAGGCCTTCCTGGAAAAATACCCAAATACCCGCTACCTGGATGCCTGGTATCCGGACCTGTCCTGCGTGATCCGCGGCAAACGCTACCCGGTGGAGCAGACCGGGAAGCTTTTCCGTTCCGGGATGATGGTGCCGGGCGCCAGCTTTCTTCTGGGGGCGAACGGCGACAGCATGGATCCCGAGGGCATGGGGTTTTCCGACGGCGACCCCGACGAGGTGGGCATGCCGGTCCCGGGCACGCTGGTGAACTGCCCCTGGGCCCAGGTGCCCACCGGGCAGGTCATGGTCTCCCTGCAGGGCCTTGACGGGGAACCCTACTACTACGAACCCCGCAACGTGCTGGCACGGGTCCTGGACCGCTTCGGCGAACTGGAACTGAAGCCCGTGGTGGCCTTCGAGCTGGAATTCTACCTGCTGGACCTGGAGCGGACCCCGGAGGGCCGGATCCAGGTGCCGGTGGGACCGCTTTCCGGACATCGCAGCGACACCACTCAGGTCTACAGCATGGAAGACGTGGAGGAGTTCGGCCTCTTCCTGGACGACGTCACCCGGACCTGCCGCGAGCAGGGGGTGGAGACCGGCGCCATCTCCGGGGAATATGCCCCCGGCCAGTTCGAGATCAACCTGATGCACACCGACGATCCGCTGACGGCGGCGGATCATTGCATGATGTTCCGGCGCGCGGTCATGAGCACCGCCCGCAGGCACGGCTGCCAGGCCACGTTCATGGCCAAGCCCCGGGCCGAGCAATCCGGGAGCGGCCTGCACCTGCACGTCAGCCTGGTGGACCGGGACGGCAACAATGCCTTCGACGGCGGCGGCCGGTACGGCGACCGGGATTGCGGCAGCGACCTCCTGTATCACGCACTGGGCGGACTCGGGGACACCATGGCCGACTGCCTGGGTGTCTTCGCGCCCAACATCAACTCCTATCGCCGCTTCGTGCCCAACATGTGCGTGCCGGTCACATCGGACTGGGCGTTCGAGAACCGGTCCGTGGCCTTCAGGGTACCCAAGAGCGTTGGCGCCGCCCGGCGCATCGAGCACCGCATCTCGGGCGCCGATGCCAATCCCTACCTGGTTCTTGGCGCCGTGCTTGCCGGCATCCACCACGGTATCGCAAACCGCATGCAGGCGAAGCCGCCTGTCACCGGGAATGCCGGCGAGAACGCGGACCCCGACCTGCCGTTCGAGCTGACCGGGGCCTTCGCCCGGTCGCGGGCGAGCAGTTTCCTCGCCGACTACTTCGGCGAGGCCTACATGCGCGCATACACCAGCTGCAAGCTGATCGAGTACCAGGCCTTCGTTGCAGAGGACCTCGAAGAGACCGCGTGGTATCTCTAGTTTCCCGACTTGGATGAACAGTTAAATTTATATTTATTTTTCATATAGATATAGTCCATTAACTGTTTTACGTCATTGCTTCGCCATCGGATTGGATCCGGGGCGACATGACCTCCGTGCCTCACTTTCGATTGCTGCCATTCGTCTCCTGCGCGGCGAAGGTCTTCTCAGAGCCCATTCGACCGAATTCTGCAGTTTGACCGAACGGTCGGTATCGCCGTTCGGGTCGATATCATGCTGGCTGTGTCACATTTACTATCGGGCAGCGTCCATCATCTGGATCAACTGAATAAGGTTCCCACAGGTGTCGTCGAAGACCGCCATGCGGACAGGCCCTGCATCCATCGGCTCAACCGTAAACTCTACTCCCAGATCGCCCAACCTTTTTCGCTCCGCACCAAGGTCTTGCACCTGAAAAGAGTGTGCAGGGATGCCATCGAAAACCAGTGCTTCCTTGTAGGGTTTCACAGCAGGATGGTCGCTTGGCTCAAGCAGTAGTTCCGTTCCCTCAGGGTCCTCACTCGACACGACTGTCAGCCAACGGTTTTCACCTAAGGGAATATTGTGCTTCACCTCGAATCCGAGGACATCAGTGTAGAATTTCTCTGCTTTGTCCTGGTCATCGACAAAGATGTTAGTCACGTAAATTCTCATGTTCTCTCTCCGTTCTGTTTGTACTTCATGAGCCATGATGCAGCAGCATTGTGATCTTCGTTGATGCTCAAACCGAATGGGCAGCGTATCCTTGATGAATTCTGCAATGAACTCCGGGGAACGATTTTTTATATTACTCCGATATCGCACAAATCCATCCAGCGAAACCGGTGGTTTTCCTGTAGATTCCGGTCATCATCCTTCTGCCAGAGAATATTCGCGCCTTCCCGAAGAAAGAGCCGCATAATCTCAAACCAGTCCTGCTCAAAATCCTGCCCTTCATCAACGATCAGGGTGTCAAATTTACTTTCCTCCATAATTTCCGGCATCCGGATCTCCCGTCAGCCATCCTGATGGAATCGCGGACCACGGGATTCCTGAAGACCGCCGACGGGCAGGTGGAAACACTCCGGATCCGGCCGGCAGGCGGGGATTCCGGCACCGTGCTGGTACTGCTGCACGAGGGACTGGGCTGCATCGATCTGTGGCGGGATTTCCCGCAACTGCTCGCCGTCCGCAGCGGATTCGGGGTGTTCGCCTATTCCAGGATCGGCTACGGGCGCTCCGACCCCTGTGCCCTGCCCCGCCCCCTCACCTACATGCACCACGAGGCGGAGCGAATCCTGCCTGAGGTGCTGGCGTCCCTCGAGGCGGAATCCATCATCCTCGTCGGTCATTCCGACGGCGCCTCCATTGCCGCCATCCATGCCGGCAGTACGCCGGATCCTCGGCTGTGCGGGCTCATCCTCATGGCGCCCCATTTCTTCGCCGAGCAGGTCTCCACCCGTTACATAGTCAATATTTTCACTCCTGTTGGCTCCCGCTTCCGGCTGTCATGCCACCCGTGTCCTTCCGTGCGAAATGGTCTTTTTTGCTCTGTAACTTGCTGTAATCAATGGATATTGATATCATTCCGGTTTCCTGATTCAACTGAATCCAACCTTTTCATCACCCGCTTGTCAACGCCTGAATACCCCTCAATTTGAGGTCACTCGCTTTCGATTCGCTTACGGTTGTTTTCTGTTTGGCAGGAACGAAAAAATGACCCCGGAATTTCGCCGGAATCCTACAACAACAATTTGTATCATTAGCCCCATACTCCGATGCCCGAGAAACAGTATCGCACACTGACCAAGCGCGTCGTGGACCGGTTGGCCGTGAGCGGGAAGGATGCCGTCTTCTGGGACCGGAACCTCCCGGGATTCGGCGTCCGGGTCTATCCGTCCGGCGCCAGGGTCTACGTGGTCCAGACACGAGCCTCCGGGAAGTCCAGGCGCATCACCATCGGCCGTCATGGAGAGTTTGCCCCCGACCGGGCCCGAAGGGAAGCGGTGCGATTGATCACGGAGCTCAAGGCGGGCAACGACCCATTGGCCGAAGAGCCCGAAGAACCCACGGTGGCCGATCTTGCGGAGCGGTACCTGCGGGAGTACGTGGCCGTGTTCACCAAGAAGTCCACCGGAGACAACTACCGCCACACCCTCAAGAAGAACATCCTGCCCGTGCTCGGGGAACTGAAGGTGTCCGCCGTGGAGAAGGAGGACATCCTGTCGTTCCAGTACGGTCTCAGGGATACCCCGGCCACGGCGAACCGGACACTGTCCATTCTCAAGAAGATGTTCAGCCTGGCGGAGCAGTGGGAGATGCGCCCTTCCGGATTGAGTCCGTGCAGGTCGGCCCGCAAGTACCGGGAGGATGCCCCCAGGGACCGGTTCCTCACGCCGGAGGAACTGGCCCGGCTCGGCCGGACATTGGACGCCGCGCCGAGGGAGGGACTCGTCACCTGGCATGCCGCGATGGCGATCCGGCTCCTGGTCCTGACCGGGTGCCGGAGAAACGAGGTTCTGGAACTCCGCTGGGAGGACGTGAATTTCCAGGCGGAGGAGTTCCGGCTGCGGGACAGCAAGGCGGGGCCGAGGAAGGTGTCCATGCCGCCCGCGGTGGCGGAGGTTTTCAGGGAGTTGCATGGGATACTGGAATCTGAAGAAATGAAAACGCCGGACGGGAAGAGGATTCCCGCCCGTTTCCGGGAAAGCCCGTGGGTCTTTCCGGGCATCCGTAAGAACGGCCGCATGGTGAACCTGAACGCCCCGTGGAGACGGATCCGGAAACATGCGGATCTGGAATGCGTCCGGCTTCACGATCTGCGGCATAACTACGCGTCCCGTGCGCTGTCCCTCGGAGAGGGCCTGCCGATGATCGGCAGGCTGCTCGGGCACCGGGACATCGATTCCACGGCCCGGTACGCCCATCTGGCCCGGGAGTCGGTCAGGACCTCGACCGCCAGGGTAGCCGAAAATATTTTCTCAAGCATCAGCCGTGACAGCCACCCGGCAACCGTGCAATCGGGCGTTGATGTGATCTCCCCCGGCAATGCCGGAAACCGGGAAGATGTGCACGGCATCAACGGCAAGACCAATATGACTGCTGAAGACGAAAAAGAGGTGGCGTGATGAACGGAAAAATCACCATATCGCGAAAGATAGTGGAAGAACTGCCCATCGCTGACCGGGAGACAGTGTACTGGGACAGGGAACTGAGCGGGTTCGGGGTCCGGGTCTATCCCACGGGATCGAGAATGTACATCGTCCAGACGCGGGCGAAGGGAAAATCCAGGCGGATGACGATCGGGCGCCACGGGCTCGTATCTGCTGACCAGGCACGGAAGGAAGCCGCAAGGCTGATCGCCACGGTCAAGTCGGGCGGGAACCCGGTTCCGTTCGAGGCGAACGGGGTTTCGCCGGAAGACGCCGGACCCATGCTGGCGGAGGTGGCGGAACGGTTCATGCGGGAGCATGCGAAGGTCAGGTGCCGACCGGCGACGGTGGTGAAGTACCGGTCCCTGCTGGATCTTCATATCCTCCCGATGCTGGGGAACCTGCGCATGGGTGAGATCGGCCAGGAGCGTGTGGCGGCTCTTCAGTACAGCCTCCACCACCGGCCCACCACGGCGAACATGGCCGTCACCCTGCTGTCGTACCTGTACACGGTGGCGGACAACCGGGGAATCACGGTGGAGACCGGCAACCCGTGCCGGTTCGTCCGGAAGTACCCGGAAAAGGGCCGCGAGCGGTTTCTGGCCGAAGAGGAGTTTCACGCCTTGGGGAATGCCCTTGTTGAACTGGAGGCCGAAAAAAAACTGCCGCGAAACGCTGCGGCGGCGTTCCGTCTCCTGATGCTGACCGGCTGCCGGAGGAACGAGATTCTGACCCTCCGCTGGGAGGACGTGGACCTGGAAGCGGGCGAGATTCGCCTGAAGGGCGCCAAGACCGGCCCGAGGCCGGTGGCGCTGTCGCCTTCGGCATTGTCGATCCTGGAATCCCTGCGAAGCACCTCGAGGCCGGGCAATCCCTGGGTCATCGCCAGCCGGAGGGGGGATGCCCGCATTGCCGCCCTGAACCGGTACTGGCCCCGGATCCGGGAGCGGGCGAACCTCCCGGACGTTCGCATTCACGACCTGCGGCACAGTTTCGCGTCCCGGGCCCTGGCGCTGGGGGAGAGCCTGTCGATGATCGGCAGCCTTCTCGGCCACCGGAAGGTCCGGACGACGGCCCGGTACGCCCATCTGGCGCAGGATTCGGTGAAGGAGGCCGCGGCGCGGGTGGCGGAGAGCCTTCGGGCGGATCTGTCCGGAGACAGCCTGGTTCTTCAGCCAGTCCGAAGGCAATGACCCGAAGCGGGAGGAGGGATGATTTGATGAACCTGTATTTTTCGCGTGGGCCGCATTGACGGATATCTTCTTGTCCATGTTAGTCTCCAGACAATCAATCCCAAGCGTCGTATCTTCCAAATGCCGGATAGCCCCACGATCACCGATCATCTCCATATCGCTGCGCCTTATGCCATCTACAAATGGATGGACGGTGAAAAGCATTCAGTCTACGAAATTCAACGCTCCTCATGCGTTAACGAGGATGTTTTATCCCGTTGGTTGACGGCATGGAGTCTGCATCGAGGCATCCCGAAGGACACGCGTAAGGAACTGGCAAAACGCCTTCATGATTTGCGAAAGAAATTCAAGAACGCACGAAAAAATCAGTTACCAACACTGGTGGCAGAGGTGGCGGATACGCTAAATCAGAACGAAATTACCAATGGCCAGCAAACAAGTTTGATATCCAAATTTGCCTTCTCGCTACGCCCGGAGATCGCCGCCCCCTACGACAGATATGCTCGCAAAGGCCTATCGGCGTACTATGGATGTCAGCCTAAAGAGCTTGCCGAATACTCAACCTATTTCGAAATATTTGATCAATTTGTAAAGGAATGCGGCAAGGAACTGCGTGAAACAGGATTGATCGAAACACTCTACCCTCTCTGGCATCGATCGTCCATGAACAAAACTATTTTCAAGCGTAGGACCGCAGACAAATTGCTCATGATCCTGGGAGGACTCATGTCTATAGACAACCTCAGTTTCTGGGGCTTCATATCCGATCACACTGTGGATACCGGCAACTGATCATAAACTTCGTTCCAGTTCCATATGCTTCAGGGTTCCTCGGTTCTACTTGAGAATTGCTGTCGGAATGCGCCTTTGCATGGATGCTCACCAACACGCTTGGATTTATCGAAAAAGCGAAGTAGATGGACCTAACCATAGAACCATATAGAAATGGCAAACGAGTACACGAAATTCTGGAAGGAGCTGTTGCGATTTGGAAACAATGAAGATGAGCGGAGGAAGAACTGGAACCTGTATTTGGTTGAGGTATTGCGTGTTCACCAATTATTGACTGAATCCAAACAACAGATGGAGTTTTATAAGAAATACAGCCCCACAAACCCTACTACCGATAAAAGATTGGGCTCTTTGAAAAAATTTGCACGTAAATTCAATGGACCGGGTGAACAAACGGAAATACAAATAGACATAAGCTCGTTCATGGATTTCTCAGATGCTGAAATCGATGAAGAGCTGTCGTTCGCTGGCAGAATTTTTATTGGAGCAGATTTCCAAAGGGCAAATTTCCGGCACAGGGCAGATTTCGAGGACTCTATATTCTTTGGCCTAACCCATTTTGACAATGCCAATTTTCTCCATGACCAAAGGGGTCAGGGACCACTATCCGGTATTTCTTTCAGGAATACAGAATTTCACAATACTGCATATTTCAAGGAGACTAAGTTCATCTTCAGGACTTACTTTGACTGTGCTGAATTTCACAGTGCCGCGTACTTCAATAACTGTACATTCGAGCCAGAAAATAGTTGTCATGATCCCACAAATCCAAAATTGGCATCATTTGAGAAGTGCCATTTCCATAAGACGGTCGAGTTCACAGGTGCTAAGTTTGATTTAGCCAGATTCGAATATTCACGCTTTAATGATTCCGTACGATTCGACGACACAAAATTCAGTATTGCCATATTTTCCAATGCAAAATTCAGAAATACCACGTCATTCACAAGAACAGTCTTCGGGCATCCACCAAAGTTTTTTCAAACTGAACTTTACGAGGACACGAATTTCGATGATGTAGATTGGCGTAGTGCGGAAAAATCGTACATTCAGCCATTGCGATATCGCAACAAGTCCAAGTCGGAACTCAGGAAATCGGCAGCGAATGCAGTGAGAACATGGGACAGGCTCGCCCTGATCATGAGTCAGCGCGAAAAGCATGCGGAGCGACACGTTTTCTTTCGACTCAAGATGAGAGCTCAACGGAAAAGAGATGGCTTTGGCTTTTTGTCTCTGGCTAATTTAGTGTTTGATATTTCCTCCGACTATGGTTGGAGTGTCGTTCGTGCCTTTGGCTGGTGGTTTTTCCATATAGTCTTCGGTATGGCATGTTTTATGCTTCTTGGTCTCTCTGCCAATTCTGGATTGAACATGTGGTTACAGTTAATTCAGGACAGCTTCTGCCTCAGCTTTGCTAATGCCCATGGGATTCTTGGTTTGGCTTCTATTGGTGGATATCTGCATGAGTGCCGCATTGACTTATACACTAGGAGTCAATCAGGCAGTTATATGAATGTTGTAAGTGCAATCCAAGTTTTCTGTGGCCCAATTTTTCTGTTCCTGGTATTGCTGACATTACGTAATCGTTTTCGAATCAGATGATTTATTTTCGGTTTGGTGGGATGGAATTCGGTAAACAAAATGCAAAGGTGAACGTGGGTGAGTTTGCGGTTGAAAAACAATGACAACCGGCTAGAGTCTCTTCGGCAGAGTCTCGACGATAGTGGATCCGGCGGGTGTACATTGAATCTCCCCAAGTGGTGGGCGAATGCGCCAGGTCACCAGCCCGCACGGTGCAAAATCATCGGATACTATCGTACGTTCCTGTTTGAGTTTCCCCTTGCTAATCTTGTCGAAGCTACCGACCACAAGATAGTTTACAGGGGGTCCGGCATCAAGGCCGTAATCGTTTCCAACCTTCCGGATTACTTCGAAAGTGATTCGGTCTGTCCATCACACTACTCCATCGATACATCGTTGCGTGCGAGTGTTCAAAATACATACGCCAAAGCGCTGGAAAAGGCTAACCGACAAACTGAACGGACTTTCCCACTTTTCCTCGTGATCGAGGAAAATAGGACTTTCCCTCCAACGGGGCTCAATAATGGCGAGTGCTTTTCAATGCCTGAATACCAAGATGGACAGGTGATGATTGAAGGAGGCAGAAAGGGAGAAAGAGCTCTCATAGCGGTCAAGACAATAGACGGATCGTGGCCCAAATTCAAAAACGATATGGATCGCGTCAATACCGTACTGGCGGCTGTCAAGGTAGTGCAAAAGACTATTGATCCAATTAAGGAATTATATCGACACTGCTGTTTTGTAAGCGATGAAGGACAGCCAGTCTATCCTCTGGTCCCAACCATGAAGGCCCCAAAGGTATTGTCAGTACCCAAAATAAAGAATTCGGATATTCTCGATAAGGCGAAGAGGATAGAGACGATGCTTCAGGGCATGACTCGGGAATCGTCATCGAATATATTGGAGTTGTTCGACTCTATCGTGTTGGACGATTCGGAAGACGATAGTTTTCTGCGCCTTTGGTATCTGCGGCTATGGCAGGCGCTCGACGACATGAAGGGATACCTTGGTGTACCACAACTGTGGAATTCTGACTCCGTGATAGCGGGAAAACATACCCCCAGGGAACTCAACCACTATCGGAACAAAATCGCTCATTGGCATACAGGCAGAATAGACCACCAATTCTTGAATGACTTGCAGTGTACTGCAATGGAATTGATGCGCAGGAAATTTCAGCGCAACTGAGTCGAACAATGCAGGAGTCGAGCTTACTACTCAAGAATGGGACAAGTTTGAGTTCAAGGATCTGTATCAGCCGTCAGGATTCTGCCTGAAATAGACCTTATGTTCGCCTGGGTTGCCGAAACGGTACTTCGGGAGGAAGTTGTTGTATGTACGATAGTCCCAGCCTGGACAGGCTCGTCGAACATCTGCAGCGCGGAACTTCTCAGGAAGCCTGCCCTTTTGGATTACCAAGCTGATCTCTCAGACTACATCGTCTACTTGCAACTTCACAACTTCACAAAATTTCTGTTGCAGGGGAAATTTCCGTGAACTGCCGCTGAAAATCAATGAGTTTCGACGGGATAAATTCCATGCCAGGTCCTACTGTTGGATTCCACGTACTATGGCTGTGCCTCTATAAGCCGAAGCCGACCATCGCAAGGAGTATTCAGCTATGACCAATTTATGAATGCACCCGATAGAATGTCGTCATTTCTGAAAATACTCGATTTCACTCTTCATGGGCATAGGTAAAGCAAGTCATGAAATTGAGAGCTAACGAAGTTTCATTACGGCTTGCCTGACACTTCGCGCAGTGTCCAGGTCTAGCCCCATATCCAGACAAAGCTTGAAGAATTCTTCCGAAGCATGATTTCGATCGAGTCCATATGTTTTTGCTAGATCCCGCGCGTACTTTCCAATCGGTACTATATCGCTTGATGTAATCCAGTCTGGATTGCCAACTTTCTTCTCGAACTTCTCGATAATGGAATCGGTCAGAACCGAACCAAACAGAAAATACCTGAGAACTGGAATAAAATGCGGATGTGTATAGATATCATCACCCATACAACCATTCCCTTTGAACACTTTCTCTCTTGAAAGTTTCATTTTACCTGTGTTGTAACTCGGATCGCTCCAATATTTGATACGTTCCTGTGGTATAGCTCTGCGATCAACCAACCGCTTCAGCAAATCAAAGATGGGTTCCTTATTCGCATTGTAGGCCGAGCGATGCTCATCATGATTGCTGTGTTCTACGCGAAAATCTATGGATTCCACAACTTGCTTTTCTTCATTGGTCAATTGAATGTGGTATTTTTTCATTGGTGATCTCCTGAATCGCCCGTTTGCATTGAGAGGGATGTGGCAGATAGTGATTAGGGGAAAACGATAAAATTAATCAAGGAGAATTGATAAGCGGTGTACGGTCACGGTCAAACAGCCCGCCATTGTATGGCGGCAACCATCTGCCAGCGTTGACTTTTTCAGCCCTGTAGTTTGCAACACCAGTGATCAGGCTCCTCTTCAGGGAAAAGGATCACCCCCATGCTGCGGTGGTATCATACTGGAATATTTCACACCCACCGCATCAACAGTGACCCGCCGCCAGCTCCCCATCGGCATTCAGGATTTCCGGACCATCCGGGAACAGGATTTCTACTACATCGACAAGACAGTCCATATCCGGCGGTTAATCAGTCAAGGGCGATTTTATTTCCTGTCCCGGCCGAGGAGATTCGGGAAGAGTCTTCTGGTGGACACACTGCGGGAACTGTTCGAGGGCAACGAACCCCTGTTCCAAGGACTTAACATCCATGGCCACTGGGATTGGTCTGTAAGGAATCCTGTCGTGCGATTGAGTTTCGGGGGGGCATACAGCGAACCGGGAGGGCTTGAAGGAGACATTATCGAGCAACTGGAAAGTATCGAGCGTCATCACAACCTTTCTCCCGCCCGGACATCCGATACCGGACCCCGACGTCTTCGGAATATATTGGACAGGCTCCACCATGCCACCGGTCAGCGGGCGGTGGTGCTGGTGGACGAATACGACAAGCCGATCCTGGACGTCATCGACAGGCCCGAAATGGCCATCGCGAACCGGGACTACCTCCGGGGATTCTACGGGATCATCAAGGACAGCGCCGAGCATGTCCGCTTCGTCTTCGTCACCGGGGTCAGTATGTTCTCCCGGGTGAGTCTCTTTTCGGGTCTCAACAACCTCCGGAACATCAGTCTCGACCCGGAATTTGCCACGGTCTGCGGCTACACCGATACAGATCTGGACACGGTATTCGCCCCGGAACTCCCAGGACTCGACCGTGAAGAGGTCCGGAATTGGTACAACGGCTACCACTGGCTCGGTGACGAGAAACTCTACAATCCCTTCGATCTCCTCCTGCTGTTTCAAACCCGCAATTTCGAAGCCCACTGGTTCGAAACCGGCTCCCCCACATTCCTATTCCGGATGATGATGGAACGAGAGGTCAGTCCACTAGAATTGGAGAACCTGACCACGGACACCAAACAGATTTCCAGCTTCGATATCGACGATATCGATATCGAGGCACTGTTGTTCCAGACAGGGTATCTGACCATCACTGCTGAAGAAAGGCGAGGTCCTCGAACCATCTACACCCTGGATTATCCCAACTTCGAGGTACGCCAGAGTCTGAACGACGGACTGCTCGGTCATGTCACGGGGCGCAGGAACGAAACAGCGGATCGGGGCGACGAACTCAGTCGCCTGTTAGTGGTCAACAACTTCGATGGTTTCACCGACCGGCTAAGGTCATTCTTCGCGGGAATTCCCTATCAGTGGCAGGGCAGCAACGGCCCCGCCCGCTACGAGGCCTGGTACGCCGGGATGCTGTACGCCTGCTTCCGCACCATCGGCCTGGACATCCGGGTGGAGGATTCCTCCGCAAGGGGCCGGGCAGATATGGTTGTGCTCCACGGCGGCCAGGTGTTCGTGTTCGAGTTCAAGATGGCCGACGGGGAGGACGATCAGGACGCCGCCGCCCGACAGGCCGTCGAACAGATCCATGAAAAGGGCTATGCCGAAAAATACCGGGACCGGAACGAACCGGTCCACCTGATCGGCGTGGCCTTCGGCAGGGACAGGAGCCCGGCGGCGGTGAAGGTGGTCCCTGCCTGAGTCTGAGTTCTGAATCCTGCTCCGGGGTGGTCAAGCCGCCGTGGAATCATGGCCGCGTCCATCCGGAAATGATCATGTCCGGCCATGTTTACCACCCCTGAAACCAGGTCCGTGGGGACATAGTCTACGGTCTGTCCCGATCGTCCCACCCATCCGGTTGAATTCGCCGGATTCCCCGTCGGCCGACGCCCTCTCCGTCATCAAACCGCATCCGGACGTCCACAACACGGGGCTGACCCGGGCGCGCGGCTGTCGCCGGACGATGGGGTGCGCCGAACACCACACCCCTGACCGGAAGACGGTCCGGTTCGCCCTGAGCCGGAAAAACCCGTTTCCGCACACGCCCCGTATTTCGGCATCACCGGGGCCTGTCGCCCGGCGGCAACGCCGCTCACACCCGGTTTCCGGACATTCCACGCGGTTGCGGCCTTCCCGACCCGCCATGTCCGGACTACCAGCGGACCACGCCCCTCAGCAGCACGCCGTGCCTCGCGGCGTCGCCATTGGAGGGCTCGTTCCGCACCGCGTCCAGGCTGAGACCGATGCGCGGCCCTTCCGTCCGGACCGGCTCCAGCCGCCAGCCCACGCGCCAGTCGGTCGCGCCGCCGTCCGCGCCTGAAAAACCCACGTTCGGCGTGCCCGTGTACCGGCCCCCGGCCACCGCAATCCCGTAGCCCGCCTCGGCCTGGAGACCGCGGCCCGCCTCGAACTCTCCTCCAGGCGCCAGCTCCCGCGCGTCCCTCGCGCCCCACAGACGGTCCGCGGAACCCGAAGGCGTCCCGAAGGTCGGCGACAGGCTGAACGACAGCCCCCGGCCCCGCTCGCCCGGATCCAGCCGCACCGTCGCCGACGCGCCCCATTCCTCGTAATCCGAATCCGCGTGGGAAGCCAGCATCCGCGCCTTCGCCTCCACCGACAGGCCCGTGGCCGGGTCGGCGTAGCTCACGCCCGCGCCGATCTCCACGCCCGTCCCCGTCTCCGCGTCCCCGCCGTCATGGCGAAGGCCGAGTTCCAGCACGGGCCGGAGCGTCCTGCCTTCATCCAGTTCGTACGTCCGCCCCCCCTCCAGCAGCACCCGCACCCGGTTTGTTTTCGCTTCAGTGGCGACGGAGTTCGCGGCCTTCTCCGAATCCGTCCGCACGTACAGCGCGTCCGCCTTCAGCGCGAGGTCCATGCCGCCTTTCCCGTATTTCCCGTCTTTTCCATATTTCCCGCCTTTCCCGCCTTGCTCCAGCAGCACCCCACGGGCCCCCAGGGCGCCCATCCGCAGCGACAGGTCCGTCCTCACCGGGGCCGTGCCGTCGTCGAACGAGACCGTCATGTCGCCGGTGCCCCAACCGACGAGGCCCCAGGCCGACACCCGGTCCGTGATTTCGTAGCGCCCGTAGGGGCTCACCGTGGTCATCGCGCTCTCCAGGCTGCCCTTCGCCCCCGTCTGGGCGCCGGAGTCGTCGAACGTGCCCTCGCCCTCGCTCAGGCCGATCGCCACCCCGGCCAGCATCCGGCCCCAGTCGGCGTCCGTCCCCAGGGTCCCCGTCGTCACCTCGCCGTCGATGCCGAGGCGGCCGCTGTCGGAAGCCCGCTCACCGTCGAACCCGCCATGCGCCACCCGGCCCCAGGCCGCGAGGCCCGGGCCCGAGCCGTCCATCCGGCCCGCCGTGTGGAACGAACTCCCCAGCAGCATTTCGCGGCCCGTCATCGAGATTTTTCCTGTATTTCCTGCATGGCCCCCAAGGCCGGTCTCATTCCAGCGGTCCCCGGCGCCGAGGCGCGCGAACGGATCATGATCGTCCGCCTGCGCCGGCGAACCGGAACGCCGCGCAAGGCCCGTCAGCACGTCCATCAGCGGATCGCCGTCCTCCCCGCCCGACAGGTCCAGCACCTGGCCCGCCAGGGTCGCGTGGGTCCCCGGCGCGAGGTCGCCCTCCAGCCTGCCCGACACCGCGTCCGCCACATGGCTCCCCGCCATGCGCCCGAACCGCGACAGCCACGCCCGCTGCAGCGCGTCGTCGTTCCTGACGACCCCCTTCGCCTCGCGGTGGATGCCCCGCAGATACGCGCCCTTCGGGTTCGACAGCCGCAGCACGAACGTCTCCTTGCCCTCGTCGATGGCGTCGTCGAGGATGGCGACCGTCACCGTCTTCGCCGTCTCGCCCGGCGCGAAGGTGAGCGTGCCCGACGTCGCGGTGTAGTCCTCGCCCGCCGTGGCCGTGCCGTCGGCGGTCGCGTAGTCCACCGACACCGGCCCCGACGCCGCGCGGCTCAGCGTCACCGCGAAGTCGAGGCGCTCGTCCTTGCCCTCGCGCGCCTTGCCGCCCTCGATCCGGATGCGCACCGGGCCGCCGACCCGCGCGGACGGCGCGTTCGCGAGCGCCCGCCCGCCGGACGCGCACACCGCGCCGGTGTCCGTGCAGCCCGCCGGCGGCGCCAGCGTCACCGTCATGTCGCGCCACGCATCGGGTTTCACCTTCACCCGCCACAGGCCCGCCTCGATGCGCTCCACCTTCCGCGCCTGGCCGGCGCGCACCTTGAACGACGCCGGGACCGGCACGACGCCGCCCTCGCCCAGCGCCTCGCTGAAGCGCACGCTCAGCCAGAACGCCGCCTCACCGTCATGCTCGGCCGGGACCGCCTCGAACGCCGCCGTCAGCGGCGGGCCCGCGCGCGCCACCGTCACCGCGTAGGTCCTCACCGTCCCGTCGGCCGCCGTGACCTCGACCGCGAGCGCGTTGTCGCCCACCGCGAGCGCGATCGCGCCGCTCGACCCGCCGGCCGCCACCGCGGACAGACTCGTCCCCCTGCCGGCCCTCACCGCCGCGCCCGCGTCGTTCGCCGTCGGCGTCAGCCTGGCGTGGGTCGCGCCGTGCGGCACCGAAGCGGTGTAGCTCGCGGTCGCCGGCGAGAACGCCGGGCTCAGCGCGAGCGCATCGCCGAACGACGCGCCGTCGCCGCTCGTGCTCCCGGTCAGGGCGCTCAGCGTCGCGTCGGAGGACGCCTGCTGCTGCTGCGCCCCGTCGTCGGTAATCGTCACCTCCACCGAGGACGACGCGCCCGCGCTCAGCCCCGAAGGCAGGCTGCCCAGCGCCACCGTGAACGTCTCGTCGTCCCCGTCGGCGTCGTCGCCCGTCGCGATCGTGCCCGAGGCCGACGTGAAGCCGGCCGGCACCGTGACCGACGCGAGCGTCCCGTGGTCCCCGTCCTCCGACGTGCCCCGGGTCACGGTAAGCGGGATCGTCACGTCCGCCGCCAGCGCCTTCGCCAGCACCGCCGTCACCGTGACCGGCGACCCTTCGGCCACCGGGTTCGGGGCGGCCGCCAGCGACACCGCGACCGCGGCCGGCATCCCGGTCACGTCGATGCGGTAGGTCTTCCGGCCGCCCGGACCGACCGCCATCACCCACAGCTCGGTCGTGCCGCCGTCCGGCGCCAGCGCCAGATCGAGCGCCGTCCCCGAGGGCCGCACCCGCGCCGGGCGCGTGAAGGTCGCCGCGCCCCAGCGCGAGCCCGCGAACACGCTCGCCTCGCCGCTCCAGCGCGGCGCCAGCGTCACGCCCGCCGTCCCCGCCGGCACCGACGCCCGGTAGAACGTCACCCCCGGCGCGAACGCCGGGCTCAGCGCCACCGCCCCCGAACCGGCCGTGAGCGCGAGCCCGCACAGCGGTCCCGCCCCGGCCTCGCAGGCCGGCCGCGCCACCACCCCCGTCACCGGCTCCTTCGCCGCGTCGCTGCGCACCACCGTCAGGGTGTACTTCCGCACCGCCGGCACCTTCGGCACCGACACCTCGATGATGACCGGGTTCTCGCCCTCCTTCAGCGCCACCTCGACCGCCGGCGTGCCGGCGTCCACCGGCTTCCCGTTCACCTTCGCCGCCGCCGACGCGTACTTCACCGCCGGCTTCACCGTCACCCGCTCCACCGCGAGCGGCACCCGCACCTCGTAGCTGCCGCGCTGCGCCTCCAGCGCCACCTCGCCCTGCGCCACCCGCTGCGCCGGGTCCGGCGACGCCACCGTCAGCGCGCGCAGGCCCAGGCCCCCCGGCCCCGGCAGCGCCAGGTTCGGCGCGTCCAGCCGCGGCGCGTAGGCATACGCGCCGAGCTCCAGGCGCGGCCCGGCCTCCCACAGCACGCACAGCTCCGCCGTCGCCTCCCGCCCGCCGGGCGGTATCTCCACCCTCCGGTACCCGGAGAGGGGCGAGGGCAGGGTCCGGGCGGCGGCGGTCCCGCCGCACGCGCCCCACGACGCCGCGCCGACGCCGTTGAGGTTGAGGTGCACCGTCATGCCCGGCGCGCTCGGCCGGTCGAGGCGCGCCGTCACCGTCACCGTGCCGCCCGCCGCCACGGCCTGCGGGTCCGCCTCCACGACGAGCGCCGTCGGCGGGTTCGGCCCCTGCACCCGCACCCTGACGGCCGCCGCCGTCAGCGCCGGGTCGTAGGTCCCCGCCGTCACCGTCATCGTCCGCCCCGCGCCCGCCGCGGTCGCGCACAGCGTCACCGTCGCCTCCTGCTCGCCGGCGGCGAACAGGGCGCCCGTGCCGTGCTCCCAGGCGCAGTCCGGGCCCCAGCGCGCCGCGCCGCCGTCGCCCGCGGTGTCGAACCACACCTCCATCGCCTTCTTCGCCGGCGCGTCCAGCCGCGCCGTCACCGTCACCGCGCCGCCATGCGCGAGGGCGACGGGGTCCACGCCCAGCGTCAGCGACGCCGGCGGGGCCGGCGCCCGCGGCGTGCCCGCGCCGGTGGACCAGCGAACGGGGGTCTCATGGGGATAGGCCAACGGACGCACCCGCACGTCGTAGGCCGTGCCGTTGGCCAGCCCCCCGATCGTGTACGCCGTGCCGGTAGCGTACACGGTCTGGGGCACGCCATTGACAACCCGCGCGCGCCCGGGCGCCACCCAGCCGGTCGACGGGTCGCCCGGCGTCGTCGCGTCCGCGTCGGGCGCCGAGGACACCTTCCACTGCACCTCGTAGCTGTGGTTCGGGCCCCACAGCTTGTTCCACGTCAGCGCCAGCGACCCGTCGCCCGTCGCCACCGACAGCACCAGGCCCGCGCTCGGGCCGGCATCGGCCGGCACCCTGCCCGGGGCGTCGTCGTCGGCGATCCTCACCGTCACCGAGTTCGGCGTGCCCGCCGACACCGACGAGGGCAGCGTGCCCAGCGACACCGTGAAGGTCTCGTCGTCGGTGCCGTCGTCCTGCGCCGTGGTGATCGTGCCCGTGCCCGTCGTCGACCCGGCGGCGATGGCGATCGACGCGAGCGTGCCGATGTCGCCGGACTCCGCGCTGCCCAGGCTCACCGTCACCGGGATGGAGACGTTGCCCGCCAGCGCCTCCGACAGCGTCGCCGTCACCGTCACCGAAGAGCCCTCCGCCACCGGGTTCGGCGCCGCCGACAGCGAGACCGCCGGGGTCGTGGCGTCGTTGTCCTGGATGCTCAGCGTGAGCGTGTTCGAGGTCAGCACGGGGTTGGTGCTCGCGGCGCTGAGCACGAGCGTCTCGTCGGACTCCTCCACCGCGTCGTCGACGATGGTCAGGGTCACCCTGCCCGAGGTCTGCCCCGCGGCGATGGTGAGGGTCGTCGCCGACAGCGTGTAGTCGGCGCCGGCGCCGCTGCCCGTGGCCGTGCTGGCGCTGCCGACGCTGAGCGTCACCGCCGTGCCGCCCGTGGGCGCCGCCGCGTTGAGCCGCGCCGTGATGAACACCCCCGCACCGCCTTCGCCGGGCCGCGCGCCGGCCTCCAGCGTCAGCGCGGTGGGGGCAGTCGTGGCGGCCACGGGCGTGCCCGTGCCGCTCACCCAGGGGCCGCCGCCGCCCGCGTTCACGGCCTGCACCCGCACCGTGTAGGCGACCCCGTTGGTCAGGCCCGTGATCGCCGCGGTCGTGCCCGTGCCGCTGTGGCCGGCATCCGCGTAGCCGGTGTCGGGGTCGCCCGTCACGCTGTCGGAACCGGCGTCGGAACGGCGGTACTGCACCGTGTAGCCGCTCACCGTCCCCGACGGCGCCGTCCACGACAGGTCCAGCTTCCCGTCGCCCCCCGTCACGTCGAGGCCCGTCGGCGCCGCCGACGGCGCCGCGAGCTTGTTGAGCACCACCCGGTAGGTGGTGCTGGTCTCCGCGGTGTCGTCGGAGACGGTCACCGACACCCAGGTCGCCCCGCTCGCGGCCAGGGTCACCGTCTTCGACGTGCCCGAGGAGGCGAGCGCGGACCCCTGCTGGGTCAGGATGCTGTCGAAGTCCGGCGTCGCCGAGGCGACCGTCGTCTCGACGTTGTGCCCCTCGATCCAGGTGGGGGTGACCGAGGCGCTGGTGGCCGAGACCGCCACGGTCCCGGTGTAGCTCGTCGTGCTCGTCTTGAAGGCCGGGCTCAGCGTGACCGCGCTGCCGCCCACCGTCAGCGACAGCCCGACCAGGCTGTCCCGGGTCGCCTCGTCGTCCTGGACGGTCACCGTCACCGAGTTGGGCGTGCCCGCCGACACCGACGAGGGCAGCGGCGTGCCCAGAGAGACCGTGAAGGTCTCGTGGTCGGCGTCGGTGTCCTGCGCCGTGGTGATGTCGGCGGCGCCCACGGTGAACCCCTGGGAGACGGTGATGCTGGTCAGCGTGCCGATGTCGCCGGCCTCCGCCGAGCCCCGCGTCACCGTCACCGGGATGACCACGTCGCTGCCGAGCGCCGCGGACAGCGTCGCCACGATCGTCGCCGCCGAGCCCTCCGCCACCACCGGGTTGTCGTTCTCGGCCGAGAGCGAGACCGTGGGGGTCGAGGCGGGCGGGGTCGTGCCCGAGGCCGCCCGCGTCACCGTCACGGTGTAGGTCCGCTTCGTGGCGCCGTCCTCGGCCGTCACCTCGACCTTGATCGCGTTCGCGCCCTCCGAGAGCGCGATGGCCGTGCTCTCCGAGCCGCTGGTCACCGCCGAGAGGCTCGTCCCCGTGCCGACCTTGATCGAGGCGCCGCTGTGCGCCTTCGTCGGCGTCAGCTTCACGTGCGTGATGCTGTTCGCCACCGAGGCGGTGTACGAGGTCGTCGTCGCCGAGAAGGTCGACGGGGTCAGCGCGAGCGCCGAGAACGTGCCCGTCGCGCTCGTGTGGTTCTTCGCCGTCAGGGCGCTCAGGCTCGCGTCGGTGGACTGGGTCGCGGTCGCCCGCGTCACGGTGACGGTATAGGTCTTCTTCGTGGTGCCGTCCTGCGCCGTGACTTCGACCTTGATGGCGTTGGCGCCCACGGAAAGGGCGATGGCGTCGCTTGCCGAGCCGCTGGTCACCGCCGAGAGGCTCGTCCCCTTGCCGACCTTGATGGAAGCGCCGCTGTGCGCCGTCCTTGGCGTCAGCTTCACGTGCGTGACGCTGTTCGCCACCGACGCGGTGTAGCTCTCGGTCTCCGCGACGAAAGTGCCGATCGACAGCGCGGTGGAGAAATCGCTGCCGTCGGTGCTGCTGTGCGCCGTCAGCCCGTTCAGCCGGGCGTCCGCGGAGGAAGCCGCCTGCGGCGTGACGGTCTGCGTCGCGCTCCAGGCGCTGCACCCCTTCCCCGTATTCGTGGCGGGGACGGCGGACTTGCAGGCGCGGATGCGGAGCTGGTACTCGACCCCGTTGGCGGCAAACCCCCCTTGCTTGGTCAAAAAGCTGCTCGTGGCCGTGGCCGAAGTCACGGCCCACGAGGACGGGAACCCCCCCTCCGAAACCTTGCCGATGCCGATTTCATAGCCGGCAGTGGCGCCCGCCGACGCCTCCCAGTTGACGTCGATGCGGTCGTCCCCCGCGGTCGCGACGAAGTTCGCCGGCGTCGCCGGCGAACTGGACGGCGTGGTGCCGGTCACGGCGGTGGTTTGCGCGCTGCAGCCGGTTGCCGTCAATCTCCAGTCGCCGGTGGGGCAGGCACGTATGCGGACGCGGTACTTTTCTCCGGGCGCGATGATGAAACCGGCTTCTTCAGGCAAGCCTGCGCCCGTGTACGGCGCGACTTGACCCCAAAAGCTCAACACCCCGGTCGAGACCCTTTCGACGTAAATGGTGTACGAGCCGGCGCCTTGAACGGCGTTCCATGTCGTCTCGATCTTGTCAAGGTGCGCTGTCACGGTCACGCCGGTGGGCACCGCCAACGCCCGCGTCACGGTGACGGTGTAGGTCCGCTTCGTCGTGCCGTCCTGCGCCGTCACCTCGACCTTGATGGCGGTGTCGGTGCCCGCCGCGCCCAGCGCGATGGCCGTGCTCTCCGAGCCGCTGGTCACGGCGCTCAGGCTCGTCCCCGTGCCGACCTTGATCGAGGCGCCGCTGTGCGCCTTCGTCGGCGTCAGCTTCACATGGGTGACGGTGTCCGCCACCGAGGCGGTGTAGGCGAGGGTGGACGCCGAGAAGGTCGACGGGGTCAGCGCGAGCGCCGAGAACGTGCCCGTCGCGCTCGTCGCGCTCTTCGCTGTCAGACCGCTCAGGCTCGCGTCGGTGGACTGGGTGGCCCCCTTGACCGCGCCGTTGACGCGGATCTTCAACTCGATCGTATTGGTTCTCCAGGAAGTGCCGGAACGGCCGTGGCGCGTGTCCCCGATGCTCCAGCCCGATGCGCTGCCCGTATCCTCGTTGTTGGTCCTCGTGGTCCGCAGCGACCCGGTGGTGGTGCCGCTCCTGTAGACGACCACGAAATACGAGGTGCTCGCGTCGAGCGACGTGTTCGACGGCGCGGCAAAGGCGACCGCGCCCGCCCCGACCGTCGACGGGACCGTGAGGCTCGCGAGCTTCTGGTCCGGAGCGCCGGCGCCGGTCGCCGACCACAGCTCCGCCCGCAGGTTCGCAGGCGTGCCCACCGCGGCGGCGAAGTCGATCTCGAGGCTCGCCAGCGTGTAGCCGGCGGTGGCGCTTCCGGTCGTGAACTTCTGGGCGACCGGATTGCTGCCGATCGCGAGGGTGGTGGTGAACGTGGTCTGCCCGAGATTGCTCACCAGCGCGTTGGCGGAGGCGGGCGCGGCGGTCGAGGTGTCGGCGATGGTTATCGTCGCCTTGTCGCTCGCGCGGACCACCGTGTAGGGCTCGCCGGTGACTTTCTGCAGGAACCAGGTCGTGGTCTCGGCGCCCTCCGTCGTCCCGTCCGCCACCGCGGACAGCGTGAAGGTCGCGGTCGAGGCGTTGGCCGGCAGCGCCAGCATCCGCGAGCCCGCGCGCCCGGTCAGCCCGCTGAAGGTGTAGTCCTCGGGAGGGGTGGCCGAGCTCGGGGTCGTCGCCAGGACGGCAACCCTGCTGGCCGCGGTCAGCGCGGGCGAGATGTTCACCGTCAGCGTGACGCTCGCGCCCTCGTTGACGCTGTAGGTCGTCGAGGCGAAGCTCACCTGCGGGGTCGCGCCCGCCCGCGTCACCGTCACGGTGTAGGTCCGCTTCGTCGTGCCGTCCTCGGCCGTCACCTCGACCTTGATGGCGTTCGCGCCCACATCGAGCGCGATGGCCGAGCTCTCCGCGCCGCTGGTCACGGCGGACAGACTCGTCCCCTTGCCGACCTTGATCGAGGCGCCGGTGTGCGCCTTCGTCGGCGTCAGCTTCACGTGCGTGATGCTGTTCGCCACCGAGGCGGTGTACGAGGTCGTCGTCGCCGAGAAGGTCGACGGGGTCAGCGCGAGCGCCGAGAACGTGCCCGTCGCGCTCGTGTGGTTCTTCGCCGTCAGACCGCTCAGGCTCGCGTCGGTGGACTGGACGGTGCCCTGGGTGGTGCCCTCCGCGCTGGAGGACCAATGATCGTGAAAATTCCTTATGCCTACCTGGACCTCATATGTGGTCCCGGCGCGCAAGCCTGTTATCGTGAATGAGCATGTAGCGGCGCAGCTGGTATTGAATACCCTTTGGCCCTCACCGCCTCCTTGCCAGCTGCCTTGCGGGGACTTCACACGCCATCGTACCCTTGAGCCGAGTTCGCTGGCGGGCTTGGTCCAGGTGACCGCCAACTGTTTCGACTGCGATGCCGACACGGAGACGCCGGTAGGTGCGGTCTCATGAGCGGCCCCGACCGGGGCAGCGTCGAGCAGGCACAGCGCGCCGAGCACCAGCGCGAGGACGGGGAGCAGCGCGAGGCGGCGCCACCGGGACGCGGCCCGGCGCGAGACCGCCGGAGCGGCGCCATGGCCGCCGGGCGGTCCGGATGAAGGGGAGAGAAGCTTGCGGGCGCGCCCGCAAGGGGCGGCGGCCGGGTCAGGCGGGCCGGCCTCCCGCCGGGCGCAGCTCATGCCTCGGCGCTGGCCGCTGGCCGCTGGCCGCTGGCCGCTGGCCGCTGGCCGCTGGCCGCTGGCCGCTGGCCGCTGGCCGCTGGCCGCTGGCCGCTGGCCGCTGGCAAGGCATTTTATCGGCCCCGACCGCGCTGTCAACTCTTTCCTGCAGTTTCTCCCGGGACTTCCCGCGGATTCATTCTTCCCGTCTTCCGGGACAGCGGAAACCACCGCCAGGGCCGGGTGGCCCGCGGCCATGGAGCTCGGTTGCCGGGCGCGTTCTTCTGGCTCAATGTTATTTGACATTCCTCATCCTCCGGCTTTGCGTTATCAAGCATGGCCGCAGGATAATCGAATCAACCGGCAGAATCAATTTGTACCCCAATCCGTGGAGGATGCGCTGGCGTCGAACGGGCCGCACATCCGGCTGCTGGGGGAACTGGACATGCGGTATGTCCTGGGCGTGAAGCCGGGGGACCATGGGGAACTGTTCCGCCGTGTCGAGGCCTCGGCGGCGACCCGTACCGTGGAGAGGTCGGAAGGGGGCGGCAGCCGTTTCCGGTTCCGGTTTCTGAACGGCGTACCGCTGAACCAGGCGAACCCCGATCTGGCAGTGAACTTCCTGGCGTGCCGGGAGATCCGCCCCGATGGCCGGGAACTGCACTTCTCCTGGGTCACGGACATGGAGGTCACGGAATCGAACGCGCATGACCTGATGCGGGCCGGACGCGCCCGTTGGCGCATCGAGAACGAGACGTTCAACACCCTGAAGAACCAAGGCTACGGCTTCGAGCACAACTTTGGTCACGGCAAGCGGCATCTGGCGACGGTGTTCGCCCACCTGACGATGCTGGCGTTCCTCATCGACCAGGTGCAGCAGCGGTGCTGTGCGCTGTTCCGGGCGGCCCGGGAGAAGGCGGGCGGTTCGAAATACCTGTGGGTGCGGTTGCGCGGGCTGTTAACGGAGTTCTACATTCCGGACCGGGAGACCCTGTACCGGGCGATCGCGTTCGGGCACCGGAAGACGGAGTTGGTGCCCTTCGACACTTCCTGACCCGGCGGCCGTGTCCGAATATGCAACGGGCCGGTTCTTCGGGGAATCATGTGGCCAGCAGACAATCCGGCACACCGCCCGGAGGGGGTTCCCTCCCCGCGTAGTCGGGGAACAGGGGCTCAAACCATGAAATCCGCCGAATCCAATCCGTGATAGGATTAGCGGGAATTGCTGCCAATTCGGTAGCCCCGTCAAGGTGCTGTCCCGACAGCGTGGAGACCCGAAAGCCGGGAAATTTCAAACCGGAACACTGGTAATATCCGTGCCGAATCACTCCCCGCAATGAACAGGAGAGGCAACAAAAACCGATGCCGCAGACCATCCAGAAGAACATCCGGGTCACCCCGGAACAGTGGAACCGCATCGAAAAGACCGCCCGCGAGCGGGATATTTCGCCGAACCGGCTCATCGTCAACCTGGTCATGGAGGCCCTTGATCATGGCGAGTGGCCCCGCACCGAGGCTGAAATCCGTGTCGCGAGGGCTTCCCTTTTCACCGCCCAGGCCATCGCACGGGACCTGATTTCGACCGGGAGGGTGGAAGACGTCCGGGACATTCGCGCCTTTATTTCCACCGTCGTGCCGGACCCTGACCCTGTCTGAATCGTCGCCCGGATGATGGCGACCGGCCTCCGAAGCCTGGGAATGGACGGTCTTTCGCTTGGATCAGTGAGTCGTAAACTTTCCAGGTCATGAACCCCGGCCCGAAAGCCCTGGCACTCAATCGGGCGGATCGAGCTTCAGTTCCTTCCAGATCCAGCCGGCGTCATAAGGTTCGAGTCCCTGCTCCCAGAAAAACTGGCCCTCGGTGTTTTCCACCAGCTTGATCCAGTCGATCGCCCCTGGCGCACCTTGCCCTTGCCCCTCGACGCCTCCCTCGGCGTCCTGCCGCCGAGAAAGGGAAGCGGGGTGTCGAGGACACGGCGGTAGTGGCTGTCGAGTTTTGCCCGGGCAACTCCATCTGCCGCTTCCGCGTCCTCGTGCGGCAGCGGCCGGTCTTCTCCGCGCAGCCGGTCCCCATGATCCGCATCCCGCAACTCCGGCGGCGTGTCGAGTGTCTCCAGCACCCCGTCGCCCAGCCAGAACGTCCCCAGCTTCCGCGCCACCGGCAGGCTGTCGACCAATGCATCCCGCGGCACCGACGGTAGCTTCGCCGACCTGCCGTGCTGCTTCCGCAGTTCCCCGAGCATCGTCCTGCGCCTGTCCCGGATTTCCTCTTCCAGCAATGCAATGGCGCGGTGCGACGGCTCGTGCGGGAAGGGCAGCACCGCTCCCGTGAAATAATGTTCCCCGTTGACGCACACGATCCGCGCCGCCAGGCGGTCCCAGCGGGGTCCTGCTTCGGGATCTTCCTCCGAATGGACCGGGACTCTCCCGCCGCGGAGCAGGTCCTCCAGCATGACGGTCCCGCCGGGGTCCGGTCCGATTACCTCGTACAGGGAGACCCGGGAATCCCGCAGCGCCTCCACAAAGCGCCGGCCGCAAGCCGGCTCGCGCCGGCCGCGCCGCTTCAGGTAGTCGTCCACTGCGTTGATTTCCCCGTCCCGGCCGAACCGCGTGGCGAAAAATTCCTCGAAAACGAACATCAGCAGCAGCTTCGAATCCTCCCTGCCGAAAATGTCCAGCATCTCCCGCTCCCCGAGCCCGAGGATTTCCCCGGCGGGGTCCAGAAAGGCGTCATGGACCTCGAGCTGGCACTCCTCCCATTCAGGCCTGTGCGCCCACTTCACGAGATTCTCCAGCGTCCTGATGGCTCCGCGTGGCGGCATCGGCATTCCGGATCGGGTCAACGGGACATGCGAGTGTAACCGGAATCCGGGAACCGGACTGCCGACTCCCACTGCGGAAACCGGCTCGCCGTTTCAGGAAACTCCAGAATCGGCCGACCGTGCCGACTTCGACATCGGCATTCGACCGCCACATCGGCCCGGACGCGCCGGCCGCTCTTGAGCGCGGCCTGAACGCGCAATGGAACAGCGGCGGCATCCTGTACGCCGCACCGATTCGCTGATCGGATTTTTCCGGGCGCCTCCCGGAGTCTTTTGCCGGGTCCCGACATGCCGGGGCGTTGCGGCACCCGGTGTGCCGTTTCATTTTCAGGTACAAGCTTCCGGTCGGAAAATACACACCACGCTGATTCCCTGCACCATATATCCTGCCCTCCCAGGCCATCAGTCTGGCGGCTCCAACTCCAGTTCCTCCCAGATCCAGCGGGTGTCGTACGGTTCGGTGTCCTGCTCCCGGGAACGGTGGTCCTCCCAATTCTCCAGCTGTTTGATCCAGTCCACCGCCTGCCGGCGTTCCTTCCCGGCGCCCATGGCCGCTTCTCTCGGGGTCCGGCCTCCGAAAACGGGGAGCGGGATATCGAGAACACGGCGGTAATGGCCGTCGAGATACGCATGGGTCGCCTCCGCCGCCGCTTCCCGGGGAACCCCGCTGTTCCTGTCGGCCGGAGGGCCCGCTGTTCCGTCCTGCTCCTCCAGGGTCTTCCACGGATCCCGGTATACGGTAACCGGGCGGCCCACGAGATCGCCCAGACAGTCCGACAGCATCTCCCGGCCGCGGTCGCACCGTTCCTTCGAATTCGCCGTCAGCACCAGCATCCCGGGACGCAGGACGACATGTCCCAGCCCGGTGGCGCTGATGTCGACACCATTGTCCGACCCTCCGCCATCTCCATCTCCTGCCTTTCCCGGCGCGGACCATTCCCATTCCACTTCTTCTTCCGCATCCCCGAAAGCCCGGGAATCCAGCCTTTCAAGCTCCGGGAGTCCGTCCAGCCTCGCCGCCACTTCTTCCACATCCCCCTGAAGGGAAAAGCGCATTTCGCCGTGCAGGATGTCCTCGCCGTCCGTGTTCCGCAGTTCCGGCAGCGGGCCCATCATCTCCATCACGCACTGGATCAGCCAGAGAGACCCCAGCATCTGCGCCACCGGCAGGCTGTCGACGAGCAGTGCCCGCGGAATCTCGGGAAGCCGCGCCGACTTGCCGTGCTCTCTCTTCAGTTCCCTGCGAACCTCCCTGCGCCTGTCCCTGACATCCCCGTCGATACCCGCAACGGCGCGGCTCGACAGTTCGTGGGAGAACGACAGCACCGCCCCCGTGAAATGATTCTCCCCGTTCAAATGCACGATGCGCGCCGCCAGACGGTCCCAGCGGGCTCCGCCCCCGGAGCCTTCCTTCGATAGGACCGTCACCTTTCCCCCGCGAAGCATGTCTTCCAGAACCACGCTCCTGCCCGGGTGGATATCCGCTACCTCGTACAGGGAGACCCGGGAATCCCGCAGCGCCTCCAGGTAGCGCCGACCCGGCGCCGGTTCGCGCCAGCCCCGCCGCTTCAGGTAAGCGTCCACCACGTTGACTTCGCCATCGTCGCCGAACCGAGCGGCAAAGAAATCCTCGAAGAGGTAGACCAGAAGCATCTCCGAGTCCTCCCCGTCGAGCATGTCCAGGATCTCCCGGTCCTCAAGCCCGAAAATGTCCTCCATCGGTTCCATGAAGGTTTCATAGGCTTCGGCCTGGAGATCGGTCCACTGCGGCGACCTCGCCCACTTCACGAGGTTCTCCATTGCCTTGAGGGCGCTTTTGGGCAGCATCGGCAATCCGGAAGGAGGTCAACTGGAACCCGGAGTGTAACGGATTATTCCGGACCGGAACCGGGAAGGCAATGCCGTCCGGGCAACTCCCTCTCCGCCCGGGATGCCGCATGCCGGACGCAAAACCGAACGGAGCAGAGGAACCTCCCCCCGTTCCGATATAATCCCACTGGAACAATCAAGGCCAATACCGCCCATGCGTTTTTCTCCACATCGCGGGTTTCGTGTTCCCATGACCAATGTTCCGCTGCCCGCCCCGACCGACGGAATAACCATCCGATGAGCCATCGATCTTCCCGTGCCCGGGCCCCCTTTCCGGGCAACGACCTGCCGGACCATCTGAACTTTCTCAATGCCGACGTGCTCCGGCAAATGATCGAGCCGCTGTCCATTCCGAAGCCCCACCCCACCCGGAAGGCGGACATGATCGCGGCCATCTCGGGCCGGCTCACCGGAGATTTCCTCCGGGACCTCTGGAATCTCCTGGACGAAATCGAGCAGCTGGCGGTGCGCGAGGCGCTCTACGATCCGGGCAGGGAACTGGACCGGACACGGTTCCTGGCCAGGTACGGCGCCCTGCCCGCAAAACCCAAGGAGAGCTATCGCCGCATACCCTCGACCCTGGAGTTTTTCCTGTATCCCGACAGCCGCCACTCGAGCCTGTCCTCGACCGTGCCGGAAGACCTCGGAGAACGCCTGCGGGAATTCGTGCCCCCGCCTCCCGAGGCGGAACTCGCCGTGGAAGAGGCGCTGCCGGAATCCGCATCGGAAATCCGCCGCGATCATGCCCCGGAGGATGAAGGGGAGGAACACCGACCGGCCGAACCCGTCCGCCGCGACATGGAACGGGCCGCGTCCCGGGACCTGTCCGCGGTGCTCCGGCTGGTGGACCTTGGCCGGGTGGCGGTGAGCGCCAAGACCCGGCGGCCTTCGGCGGCGGCGGCAAAGCGCATCTCCGAAGAGCTGGACGGCGGCGACTTTTTCGGGCCCGACGACAGGCGTCATGATGCGGGCCAGGGCGTCGGACCGATCCGGGCGTTCGCCTGGCCGATGCTCCTGCAGGCCGGCAGGCTGGCGGAAATCCACGGCGCGAAGCTCGCTCTGACGAAAGCCGGCCGCGCGGCCTTCGGCGCACCCCCGGCGGAAACGCTGAAGCGCCTGTGGCAACGCTGGATCGGGCACGGCATCCTGGACGAGTTCAGCCGCGTCGACACCATCGGCGGCCAGCGCCGGGGCAAGGGCAGAAGCGCCATGACGGCCGTGTCGGGGCGCAGACAGGTAGTGGCCGAAGCACTGAAGCGGTGTCCCGTGGGCCAATGGGTGCACTTCCACGAGTTCTCGCGCTTCATGCGGGCGGACGGGTACGATTTCGAGGTCACCCACGATCCCTGGCAGCTGTATGTCGGGGACGCGCACTACGGCAGCCTGGGGCATTACGGCTTTCACGATTGGGCAATACTTCAGGACCGCTACATTCTCTGCCTGCTGTTCGAATACGCCGCGACCCTGGGCCTGATCGATATCGCCTATACCGGACCGGATCACGCCAAGCCCGACTACATGGACCTTTGGGCGTCGGAATTCCTGGTCTTTCTCAGCCGTTACGACGGTCTCGCGTATTTCCGGCTGAACCCTCTCGGCGCGTATTGCCTCGGCATTGCCGAAGCGTATGAGCCACAGACGCCCCCGGACCGCACTCCGCTCAAGGTCTTCCCCGACCTGCGCCTGTGTGCGGACATGCCGATGTCGCCGGAGGAGCGTCTGGCGCTGGAGATCTGGGCGGACACCGAAGCGGACGGCGTCTGGCGGCTGGACCGCGCAAGGACCCTGGCCGCCGTCGAGGACGGTCATGACGTGGACGATCTGCGCACCTTCCTCACGGCCAGGGACGACCAGCCCCTGCCGGAGAAGGTGGAGGGGTTCCTGCGGAGTGTCGAGCGGGGCGGGAAGGCTCTCAGGGAGCGGGGGCGGGCATTGCTGGTCGAATGCGCCAGCGAGGAAATCGCCGCCCGGCTTGCCGCCGATGAGCGTATTTCCAAGCTGTGCCTGCCCGCCGGGAAGAAGCACCTGGCCGTGCATGCCAAATCGGAAGCGGCGTTCCGGAAGGCCATTCGGGAGCTTGGTTACGGCATGCCGCGGACATGAGCGGACCCGGATTGACGGATGATGGGCGATAACTGCCCGGCCATCGTCCTGCCGCCCCTGCCCACCAGGATACGGTTATGCATCAGTGCAGGTTCATGAGAAAAATGCCAGGACGCCGACTGCCGCCATGCAGGATGCCTCCCGGCTCCCAGGGTTGCCCATCAGTGTCAGGGCATCAACAGCGCGCCGGGGCTTCCGAAGTCCGCGCTGGCTTGGACCAGCTGGCGGATCTTCCTGAAGGCATCCGGCCTGGCCCTGCCATCCCCGTCGAGCTGGCCCGGCTGCTGCAGGATCCGGTACAGCTCCCGTTCGGGCCGAACCCGGTTCATCAGGTCATTCCCCTGTTCAGTAACCTGACCCCAAAATCAGTCGGTCCGCCATTCGGGCGTGCTGTCCAGAATGTCCATCAGTTCGATAGCGTACTTCGCAAGGGCCGCGCGGTGTCCGTCATCGCCGCCCCCGATTTCGGCCAGCTTCCGGTCGAGGTCATCGTCCGGATTGCCCTCCGGGTCCATCAACCCGAGTTCGTATACCGTCTCGGCAAAACGCCTCTCAACACGCTCGATATCAATCACGATGCACACCTGCAGCCACGTCTGCAATCACACCCGGAAACGGCATGCGGTTCCCGAAGGACCCGGGACCGTGAAATCCGCACCCGGGGCATTCATTTCGACTATGCATCATCCGGATCCATGGTAATCATGCTTGGAGAACGCTTGCGAAATCATTGCCCGACTCGGGGCGCCATTGAAAAACGACGGAGATGCGCAGATGCATATTGATACGCCTGAATGGAATCAAATTCCCTTGCGCCATGCTTGTGGATTGCTCCTCATAATGGTATCGGGATTGTGTGATCCCTGTTGGGCCAGGGGCTGTCAAGGGTTATCCAAGGTCTCGACCGAATACCCGAGGCTCCGGTAACCAAGGACACGCTTTTCGCTCATGCGCCGAAGCAGGGGGACGGCGTCATCGACATAGTCGTAGACCAGCACTTCACGTTTTTCCGGATGCAGCCGGTGCAGACGGCCCACATACTGCGCCAGCGTCCCCTTCCAGGATATCGGCATTGCGAGAAAGAGCGTGTCCAGGCGGGCATCGTCGAATCCCTCGCCGATATAGCGGCCGGTTGCGACCAGAACCCGTTCCTCGGTCTCGGGGATTGAATCAATACGCTCCATGATCTCGCGGCCCTGACGCACGCCCATTCCACCAGTGAGCAGCAGCACGTTGCGGGTAAAGGGGCCGAGCCTTTCGGCGAACTGCCTCGCGTGACCCTTGCGCTCGGTAAGGACAATCGGCGACCGCCCCGATTCCAGGGCAGACATCACGTCATCGAAGATCTGGTCGTTACGCTCCCTGTCTGCCGCCAGTTCGGCGTAAATCCGCTGTATTTGCGGGGGGTCGTCGTCAGATTCCATCCGTATCCTGAACGAGGTCTTCCGCAGGATCGCCCGGTGCGTGAACGGGCGCCGGCGGGCCTGGGATCTCGCCTCGGCCCGAAACCGCACCGGTCCGCACTGCATGAAGACGATCGGATGGTGCCCGTCCTTGCGGGTGACGGTGGCGGAAAGACCAAGGACGTATCTGGCCCTTGACCTGCGCGCGACCGCCTCGAAGCTGACGGCGGATACATGATGGCATTCGTCCACAACGACATGGCCGTAATCGGCGACAATGTCGTCGACCACACCCTTGTGAACAAGGCTCTGGATCATGCCGACATCGACGATGCCGGAAGGTTTTCTTCTGCCGCCCCCGATCCGCCCGACTGAGGACGAAGGAAGGCCGAGGAAAGACCCAAGCCTGGCAATCCACTGATCCAGGAGCTGCCGGCGGTGCACGAGCACAAGGGCATTGGTGCCGCGGGCTGCGATGACGGATGCGGCAACCACCGTCTTGCCGAACCCGGTCGCCGCCGAAAGCACTCCGGTTTCGTGGCCGAGAAGGGCATTGGCCGCCGCCTTCTGGTCCGCGGTCAACTCGCCCTGGAAAACCGCCTCTAACGGGCGACCTTGATTGCGTTCATCCTGTAAGTGCATGTGAATGCCAACCTCTTCGAACAACTGCTCCATGGCATCCTGGCAACCACGCGGCAAGGCGATGTGATGGGACAGCAGTTCGGCGCAGGAGATGATGCGCGGAATACCGGATACGGAACGCCTCATCGCCTGTGCCCTGTAGAAGGACGGATTCTGGAATGCCGCCAGGCGAATGATCCTGTTTACCAGGCCGGGCGGGAGGCCGGCACGCGGGATATAGATCTGGTCGCCCGATATCGCCTCGATACTTTCCGGAAGGGACCCGCTGATTTCCGGAAGCGGTCGGCTGCGGGACGGCGGCGCCGTCCAGGGCGTCCCGTCCTCGTCATCCACCGGCAGGCGCAGACCAGTCACGCGGCCCTGCCGCTCCGCTTCCTGGACAATCCGTGTTGTGTCCGCCAAGGAGAGGCGGTCTATTGATGAAAGAAATAACCACTGGTCCCTGTGAGGTTCGAAATTCCCGTCAAGGAACACGCTGTTGTCATATTCTCGAGGACCGTGCTGCAAAGGCAGGGCGATCAGGTTCCCGAAACCCCCGGATGGCATCACGTCCTGGCTGGGAAACAGACGGTCGTAGGATCCGAAGCCCATGCCCGGATTGGATTCCATGGCTCCGGTCAGCAGGCTGCTTCCAAGCCTGCGGGCAAGGGCGGCCGGGACCGGTTCGCAGAAGAAGATCCAGACATGCCCCCCGTTGCCGGAACGGGAACGCTCGAGCGCCGCCGGAACCTGCTTATCCCGGCAGGCATCCAGGAAAGCGCCCGCATCGTCCTGCCATGTCTCCCTGTCGAAATCCACGGCAAGGAAGCGGCAGGTATCGTCGGGCATCAGCGGGTAGATGCCCATCGTATGGTGTCCGCGCAGATGCCCGTCGACGGCTGCATTTGTGACCGGTACGAAAGCCTGGTTCGGGCAGTCTCCGCACCTGATCTGCGGTTTTCGGCAAGTGCCCGGTTCCCATTCCTTTTCACATGCAGGCGCGTAACCGCTCCTGCCGTTCCGGGTATTCTCCCATCGCCTCGGGAAGACATCCTCCCGGCCGGAAAACAGGGATCGGAACAGGGCTACCTTTTCGCTCGCGCCCGAATCGACCGTCACCAGTGAGCCGGCCGTTCGATTCCCAATCGAAGGGGGGACGCACGCCTCGAGTTCGGCAAGCCGTGACCGCAAACCGGATTGCTCGGCTTCAAGCTGCCGGAGGCGCTTCCGGATCAGGTCGATTTCTTCATTCGGGCACATGGTGCAAGAGGCAGCCATGGCAAATTACTGTCCATGGACTGCCTGAAGGATGCTATAGCCTGACCGGGTCGACCAAACGGAGTTTCATATGAAGGCTGAAGGCTTTCGGGGATTTCATGTGTTCATTTTAACTGATTGATCTCATGACACGACTCTCCGCAGCTTCCCCTCGACCCCGTCGGCTGTCGACCGCCCGCCCCCGAGTTGATTCGCGGCCTTCGCGAGCATCATGCCTGCTTCGACCATGTCCTTGAGTGCAGCCACGGTTTCCTCTTGCGTGCATGGCTTTCCGGGATGCCGGTAACAGGCCACTGTACGGCGCGGGTGGCCGGGGTCAGGGCGAGGAGGCGGGCGGCCGGTCAGGAAACGGAGAGCTGCGGTTGCCAAAGCAACGATTCCGAATACCGCAAGGATGTCCCGGGTTTTCCGCCTACGCCTGATTGCGCCTCGGGAGCTATGAATCCGGTTTCAAGGCCTGTTCGATGCTCGCTCGCGTTCTGGCCTGCATGGTCGCTGAACCGCTCCACGCGTCCCTTCCGCCAGAGTGCTTCAATCTACATCGCTACCCCCGTAAGCCGCTCTTGCCGCTACCAGCCGGAAGCAACGGTTGCCGGGCGGGGATTCGCACTCCCCAAGGAAAACGCGCCTTTCCATGGCGCACTGAAACCGCGCTGAGTCCACACCCCGTATTAAGGGATCGAGATATAAGGGAACGAGTGCATCAGTCGCACATGCCCGGTTCCGTGAGGGGCGGGGTCCGATAACAACCCGCCTGCCCGGTCAGGTTCTTTCAGTCGTTGCAGAAAGGCTCGCAATGCGGGCCAGCGAGTTTGCCATCGTGGACACCGCACTTGAGTCGGCCAGATTGACCGTCAGTTTCATCTGACCGTCCTCGCCGGGCACCAGGCAGTTGTTCAACTGTTTTTCAAATGTCTCCGCCAGCGCTTCCGTTTGCGGTACGGATTCACCGGCAGGCAGCAATTCCCCAAGCAGTTGAAAGGCTGCGACAAGCAATTGCCCTCCGGCATCGGAGACCCTGCGCTGCCGTTCAGCCGCCTGTTCCGCATTTCGTTGCGCAGTACTGTCAACGGGCGCTTCCGGCACTGCGCCGAGCAGCACCTCCAGCCTGCGTTTCAACTCCTCCATGCCGCTGATCATGTCCACCCTGTCCGCGCCGGCATCCGGGTCCAGCGCCGCCATCGCCAGATCCTGCTTGGCTGACAGCGTGGCCAACAGGTTTTCCTCAAGAGTATCCTGGGTCACGAGAATGTATATCTGGACCGGCTGTTTCTGTCCCATACGATGCGCACGGGCAATGCGTTGCTCAAGCACCGCCGGGTTCCAGGGCAAGTCGATATTGATGACGGTGTTGGCGGCCTGCAGGTTCAGGCCGGTGGCTCCGGCGTTGGTGGTCATGAAGAGCTGGCACTGCAACCTGTTCTGGAAACTGTCGACCAGTTGTCGGCGTCTTTTCTGCGGCACGCCGCCGTCAAGCCGCACGAATTCCATCGAACGCTTGTGCAGCAACGGCTCGATCAGATCCAGCATGGATGTCCATTCCGAAAACAGAATGATCTTGCGATTGTCCTCGCGGCTCAACTGTTCCAGCAGTCCGTCCAGCTCTTCAAGCTTGCTTGAGCTGCCCGGTGGCTCCCGCGTGACCAGGTAGGTGCTGTTGGCGGCCATCCGGCTCAACAGCAGAGCCTTTTGCAGGCGCAACAAGTCCATTTCGGTCAGGAACTTCTTTCTCAGTATGGCGCTGATCGTCATGCGCTGGGCGTTGCTGAGGTCCAGTTGCTCCCGGGTAGGCGCAATGCGTATGATTTCGGTGGTTCGGGGAGGCAACTCCAGGCGTACCGATGCACGGGTGCGGCGCAACAGCACGGGGGCAAGCTTCTCGCGCAATTCCTTGAGATTGCGGTAACCCAGCACCTTGCCTTTCTCGTCCACCACCCGATGGCGGTGCTGGAAGCGAAATGCCGGACCCAGACGGCGGTCATCGATGAATTCCACCACTGAATACAGGTCGTCCAGGCGATTTTCGAGCGGCGTGCCGGAAAGCACCAGCGCGAAGGTGGATGTCAGGGACTTGATGGCCCTGCTGGTCTTGGCCTCCCAGTTCTTGATCCGCTGTCCTTCGTCAAGCACGACAAGATCCCAGGCCTGTTGCCGAACCGGTTCGAGATCACGCAGGATCTGCTCATAGTTGCACAAGGTGAAAAAAACCGGGTTCCGGTATTGCCTCGCCCGATCACCGGCGCCTCCAAGCACGATCTGACAGTCACGATCGCAGAAGCGCCGGATCTCAACCTGCCATTGGGACTTGAGCGACGCAGGCGAAATGACCAGCACGCGTTTTATGTCTGCTTCATTGGCCAGCATTTCGGCAACACCGATACCCTGTATCGTCTTTCCGAGCCCCATCTCATCCGCCAGGATGGCGCGGCCTGCACCGACGGCAAAGGCGATGCCGTCAAGCTGGTACGGCAACAGGGGGGTTTTCAGCAGGCTTTCGCGAAGCGGGTGGCCGGCAGGGTCCCGCCGTATTTCCGCAACCCTCGCGGCAATCCGTTCCTGAAACAGCTTTCGCTCGATATAGGTTTCGGCATCCGGATAAACCAGTACGGACTCTCCCATCTGCTCCAGTTTCCAGATGCACTGAAGCAGGCGATGCACGTCGGTAATGGCCTTGCCCGCATAAGGTTTGACAAGCTTCCCGCACTGCGGATCCAACTGCTCCGGCAGGAGCAAGCGCAACTCCAATGTCTTGTCGTACAACAGATGCACGGCAATCCGGTCCTGAACGTGAGCACGGGTGGGTATTCCACGGCAAAGTTGCCACCCATTCCACGCTGAAAGTTGCCACCGATTCCACGGCAAAGTTGCCACTCATTCCACGGTCCGAGTAAGAGGGGGTGTTACCACGCCCCTCTCCTCACAGAACCCTGCGAGCGCGATTGACGCACAAGGTTCCTCACGCAACAGATTCGCTCAGGTAGCATAGATCGAACGAACGACCCTCGCATTCGGCAGTGGGAATCTCCTTAGTATGGCAAGCATGCGGTCCCAACTCAGATAGCCGTCGCGGCTCCGGCGCGACAGCGCCTTCTTCCACACATGGCCAACCCGATACCGGAAGTTGCCAAGACGTTTGCCGTTCCCTGTGCGCCCATAGTAGGCACAATGCCCCTTGATGACCCGCGACAGATACGCATGCTGTTCCTTCAGCGTCCGGTGCCTGTTGGCCTTGCACCAGTCATGCACCGATTTCACAGCCCGGGCAAAGCGCGACTTGGCCGTGACCTGACGAACTACCCTGTTTCCTTTCCTCGACGTTCCCCATACATGGGTGAAGCCGAGGAAGTCAAAGCTCGCGCCTTTCTTGCCTTTCCCTCGCGGAGGCCGGAAGTCCAGGAACCGCGTCTTGGTCTCGTGGAGCGTGAGCCCGTACTTGCCAAGCCGCTTGCCCAGAACCCCCAGCACCCGGCGGGCGTCCATCTCATGGGTAAAGGTCATTACCCAATCGTCGGCGTATCTCACCAGCTGGCTGCCTCCCTTCAACCGGGGCTTCACCACTTCCTCGAACCACTTGTCCAGCACATGGTGCAGGTAAATATTCGAGACCAAGGGCGAGATCACCCCACCCTGCGGTGTTCCCGTTTCCGTTCGCCTCAAGTTGCCCTCTTCCAGTATTCCCGCCTTGAGCCACTTGTCAATCATCTTCCTCACCACGCCGTCCCTGATCCGCAGGTCGAGCGCCTCCCGGAGGCGGTCATACGGGATACTGTCGAAGTAGGATTTCAGGTCCACCTCGACCACCCACCGCTGGCCCTTCTTCATGATGCCCGCGTCAAGCGCGTCCAACGCATCATGACAGGACCGACCGGGCCTGAAGCCGTATGAACAGGGCAGAAAGTCCCGCTCGTAGATCGGCTCCAGCAACATCAATATCGCCCGTTGCGCCACCTTGTCTTCAAACGTCGGAATGCCCAAGGGCCGCATCCTGCCGTCCGCTTTCGGTATCCAGTGCCGCCGCACCGGCGGCGCGAAGTAGCTGCCCGACCTGATCCGGTTCAGGAGATCCGCAAGATTGGATTCCAGCCCCTTCTCGTAGTCCGCAGCCGTCACGCCGTCGATGCCTGCCGCCCCGTCCTTCCGCGTCCGGCGATACGCCTCGTGCATCCAGTCGATGTCGATCAGATGGTGCAGGGACGTGAACACCCGGTCCGGGTATTCGCTCGCCTGTTCGGCTATCCACTGCTGTTTCGTGTACGTGTTGGTAGAACTCAGTGTTTCTTTCATCGTTTCCCACCAGTGGGTCTGTATGCATGACGCCCCGCTTTCCTCCAGCGGGTCCCGATGGCCACGGTTCCCCGCCTTCAACGGTACTATCAGGGCGCTAAGACCACCTGCATCCCGTCCCTTCGGCTTATTGATTCGCCAGCCGGTACCACCTCTGTAGCCTGTCTACTCGTGGTTCGCTCGCGCGCTCCCGGCGACCGCAGACCTGTCGCCGGGCCGGGGCTTTGTGCCGGTGCCCCACAACCGTACTCTCAAGGTGGAGAATGCAGGTTCTCCCAGGTTTCCCGGCAGTCCATCCCGTGGCTTTGCGCCGCTCCAGCGACCCCGGACGGCCCTGCTGTGCCTCGCCATTGCGGCACCGCAGGTGCTGCCCCCAGCCTTTCAACACTGAAGGCGCCATCGATTAGTGCATATCGAGGCTCAATAACGCCGCTTCGCCACCTGCTGTGTACGCTTCACGACGTGCGTTGCCGTACGCCATGCAACACTGACCTCCGGCCGGTGGGCTGCACCTTTACCGGGCAGGAGTCGAACCTGCTGGACTGCGATAAATGGTTTCACTATGTCATAGTAGCCTCCACTTCAGGACTTTGCCTGGCGCAATGAAAGTTGCCACTTTCACCAAGGCATACCCTCCCATCGGAGCCGAACGACGCATGATTGACAACCCGGTATGGTGCCCGCCTTTTCAACGAGGAGGCACCCATGCCACACAAGAGTCTATCCATGCGCAAAATCAAGGAAATCCTGAGGCTGAACCAGCAAGGGTTGAGCAACCGGGAAATCGGCAGGATCTGCAGGATCAGCCACACCACGGTCAGCAACTATCTGTTGCGGCTGGACCAGGAGGGGCTTTCGTGGCCACTTCCGGATAATCTGAACGACGCCGATCTCGAGCGGCGCCTGTTTCCACCGCCGGAGCCCCGGCGGCTGGCCAGGAAGCGGGGGGTCCCGGACTGGGTGTACATCCACAAGGAGCTCCGTCGCAAGGGCGTGACCCTGCAACTGCTGTGGGACGAGTACCGGGAGGGGAACCCCGAGGGATACGAGTATTCCTGGTTCTGCCGGCACTACCGCAAGTGGGCCGGCAAGCTGGATCTGGTGATGCGGCAGGACCACAAGGCGGGTGAGAAGCTGTTCGTGGACTACGCCGGCATGACGGTGGGGATCATCGACCCGTCCACGGGGGAGGAGCGCCAGGCCCAGCTCTTCGTGGCGGCGCTGGGTGCGTCGGGCTACACCTATGCCGAGGTCACCTGGACCCAGGGACTGGAAGACTGGATCACGTCCCACCAGAACTGCTTCTCCTGGATGGGTGGCTGTCCCGAGATTGTCGTGCCCGACAACCTGCGGTCCGCGGTGGTGAAGGCCCACCGGTACGAGCCCGACATCAACCCCACCTACCAGGAAATGGCGGAGCACCATGACCTGGCTGTGGTGCCTGCGCGCGTCCGGCGCCCGCGGGAGAAGGCTAAAGCGGAATTGAGCGTGCTTTTGGCAGAGCGCTGGATCCTCGCGGCCCTGCGCAACCGGCGGTTCTTCTCCCTGCGGGAGGTCAACATCGAGATCGGGCAGCTGCTGGAGAAACTCAACAACAAGCCGTTCCAGAAGCTCCCCGGCAGCCGCCGGGAACTCTTCGAGGAGCTCGACAGGCCGGCCCTGAAACCACTGCCCCGGGAGCCCTACGAGTTCGCCGAGTGGAAGAAGGTCCGGGTCCACAGCACGGACTATCACGTCGAGTTCGACAGGCACTGGTACTCCGTTCCCTGCGCACTCGTCGGGATCGAGATCGAACTCCGGGTCACCCGCAACACCGTCGAATGCCTCCACAAGGGCCGGCGGGTCGCCAGCCACCGGCGCTCCTGGCTGCGGGGCAGGCACACCACTGCCTCGGAACACATGCCAGAGAAGCACCGCAAGGTGGGGGAATGGTCCCCGGAGCGCATCGTCGCATGGGCCGGAAAGGCTGGCCCTGACACCGCGGCGCTGGTGAAGAAGATGATGGACTCACGCCAACATCCCCAGCAGGCCTTCCGCGCCTGCCTCGGCATCATGCGCCTCGGCCAGTCCTACGGCAACGAGCGGCTCAACGCCGCCTGCAAACGGGCCCTGTACCTGAAGACCCTCAAGTACCGGAGCGTCGAGGCGATCCTCAAGAACGGACTCGACCGGAAAAAACCGGAGCCCGTCCAGGAGTCCATCCTTCCGGATGATCACGGGAATGTCCGGGGCCCCTCCTATTACCACTGACCACTTAAATTCAACGACAACCGGAGAAACCGACATGTTGAACCATCCCACCCTGGACAAGCTCCAGAAACTGAAACTCACCGGCATGGCCGCGGCCCTCGCCGACCAGACGAGTATATCCGACATCGACGAACTCGACTTCATGGAGCGCCTCGGGCTCCTCGTGGACCGGGAGGCCACCGAGCGGGAAGACCGCCGGCTCACCGCCCGCCTGCGGCTCGCCAGGTTCAGGCACAACGCCGCCATGGAGGATATCGACTACCGTGCCCCCAGGGGCCTCGACAGGGGCCTGATGCAGTCACTGGCAGCCTGCCGCTGGGTCGCCGACCATCTCAACATCCTGATCACCGGACCCACCGGCGTGGGCAAGACCTGGATCGCCTGTGCGCTGGCGCAGAAAGCGTGCCGGGAGGGATACCATGCCCGGTATGTCCGTTTCCCCGCACTGCTGCGGGACCTGGCCGTCGCCAAGAGGGACGGGCGGTATCCCAAGCTGCTGTCGGCCCTCGCCAGGGTCGACGTCCTGCTGATCGACGACTGGGGCCTTGAGAACATGAACACCGAAAACCGCCGCGACCTGCTGGAACTCCTCGAGGACCGGTACGGGGCCCGCTCCACCGTGGTGACCAGCCAGCTGGCGGTGGAGAGCTGGTACGAAGGGGTCGGCGATCCGGTCCTGGCGGACGCGATCCTCGACCGGCTGGTGCACAATGCCTACCGGATCGGCCTCAAGGGCGAGTCCATGCGGAAGAAGAAATCCGAAGCCATGATGGCCGGATCCGGAGACCCGGAGTCCGGCCCGGAATGACACCGGCAACCCGAAACGGGATCGGCGGCCGCCGCACTACCGCGCTTCGCTTGCTCTCCGCAATGCCGCGCGACAAACAAGTTTGTCGCCCGTCATCACGGACCAGGGCTGTCTTGCAGGTAAAAAAAAGCAGGTCAATAAATGACCTTGAAAAGCGAAAGGCGGTGGCGCCGGTGATCGCCGGAAACTGGAAATGCGGGGGTGCGTGGCGTAAGATTCGTCACGCACCCGCGACCGGGCGAGAGGATCTGAGTCCTACAGCCTGATGACCGTTGCGTCGCTTCGCTCCGATGAGAAGGTGCCCTGGATGAAATGGCAACTTTGCCGTGGAATGGGTGGCAACTTTCACTGTGGAACAGGTGGCAACTTTCCGTGGAATAGCCAGGGACCGCGAGATCTGCAAAACCGGGTTCGCGGAACGGAACCAGGCATGGTGTTCGGTGCGCCTGGCGGCATAGACAATGGCAAAGAGGGCAAAGAAGAAGAACCGGATCGTGACGATCTGGAATACCGAAAGGGTCTCGATCAGGTGCTTGGTGATGGCGTCCTGGACGGCGAAGAAGAACGTCGAGATGATCAGGAGACCGATTCCGTTCAGGGTATTGTCCTGTGATTGCAAGGGCGGAATGCGGGGCGGATCAGAAGGAACGTTGCAGCCAGCTGCCCATGGCGTGGCGCTCCAGGGCCAGGTCCACCAGGCGGTCGATGAGCGCGGCGTAGGGGATGCCGCTGGCTTCCCACAGCTTGGGGTACATGCTGATGGGCGTGAAGCCGGGCAGGGTGTTGATTTCGTTCAGGTACACCTCCCGGGTCTCCCGGTGGACGAAAAAGTCCACCCGGGCAAGGCCGCTGCCGTCAATGGCGCGGAAGGCCTGCACGGACAGTTCCCGGACCCGTTCGGCCGCGTGATCCGGAATGTCCGCCGGGATCAGGGTGCGGGACCGGTCGTCGATGTATTTCGTCTGGTAGTCGTAGAATTCGGCGCCGGGAATGATTTCCCCGACCACCGATGCCTCCGGCGACTGGTTGCCGAGGACCGCGCATTCCACCTCCTGGCAGTTCTCCATGGACTGTTCGATCACGACCTTGTTGTCGTACCGGAATGCGTCCCGGATGCAGGCGTCCAGCTCCCCGGGGTCATGGGCCTTGCCGACGCCGACGCTGGAGCCGAGGTTTGCCGGCTTCGCGAAGATCGGCAGGCCGAGGTCTTCCACGGCCCGCCGCATCGTCTCCGGCCCGTCATCGTCCCAGGTATTGCGGTGCAGCACCATCCAGGGCGCCTGGGGAATGCCGGCGGCCGCGAACACCTGCCTGGCCAGCGCCTTGTCCATGGCGAGGGCGGAAGCGGCCACGCCGCAGCCGACATAGGGAATTCCCGCCATTTCCAGCACGCCCTGGATGGTGCCGTCCTCGCCGAATGTGCCGTGGAGCACGGGAAAGATCACGTCGAGCTGCGGCGCCGGGTCCGGTCGCGGCGTTGACGGCGTCAGGTTGCCCTGATGGTGCAGGGCCATGGACACCAGGGCGCCCCCGGCGGATTCCTCCGCCCCATCAAGGGCCCTGACCTCCTTTTCGTGGGTCAGTCCCTCGAGTTCCGGTCCGGTATGCCAGTACCCCTGCTTGTCGATGCCGATGAGGACGATGTCGTAGCGGTCCCGGTCGATGGCGGCGAGGACCGAGCGGGCGGAAGTGACGGAAACCTCGTGTTCACAGGACCGGCCGCCGAACAGGAGACCGAGGGTGCGCTTGCTTGTCATGGAAACAGTCTCGTCAGTGCAGGGGAAATGTAGCCGCTGGTGGTACCGGGGAAAAGGGGGAAAGCTGGCGGATCCATGGCGAACTGCCGGGCGGGCACCATCCGCTTGCCGGTACCGGCTGTCCTGCGGATCCTCCGGCCCGGCTGCGGATCAGACAGCGAACTGCCGCATGGCGTAGGCGCAGAGCGCCAGCAGGCTGCCGATCCAGGGCAGGATGGCCACGATCAGCAGGATGTTCACCGTCAGCAACGTGCCCGCGCCGGCGGGAGCCGGGGTTTCGATGTCGGTTTCGGGGGCATCGAAATAGGCCAGCTTGATCACGCGCAGGTAGTAGAACGCCCCGACCACGGCAAACACCACCGCGACGGCCGCCACCCAGACCAGGCCGGCGTTCACCAGTGCCTGGATCACGGAAAACTTGGCGAAGAACCCCGCGGTGGGCGGCACGCCGGCCATGGAGAACATCAGGATCAGCAGCAGGAACGCGGTCCAGGGGCTGCGCCTGCTGAGCCCCCTCAGGTCATCCAGCTGGTCGGACTCGTGGTCCCGGTCGGCGAGATAGAGGATCACGCCGAACGCGGCCAGGCTCATGGCCGCATAGATGATCACGTAGAACAGGGCGGCGCTGTACCCGGCATCGGTGCCTGCCAGGATGCCGCACAGGAAAAAGCCCATGTGGGAGATGGTGGAATAGGCCAGCATGCGCTTCAGGTTGCTCTGGGCGATGGCCACCACGTTGCCGGTGACAATGGACAAAAGGGCGATGATGATCAGCATCTGCTGCCACATGCCGTGCAGGTCCTCGAGTCCGCCGATCAGGAGCCGGGCGGTGATCGCGAACGCGGCGATCTTCGGCGCCGCGCCGACGAAGGCCGTGGTGGAGGTCGGCGCGCCCTGGTAGACGTCGGGAACCCACATGTGGAAGGGCACGGCGCCCAGCTTGAACGCCAGCGCCACGACGATGAACACCACTGCCAGCGCCACCACGACGTTGTCGCCGGCGGTGCCGGCCAGCGCGCCGCGGATGACGGAAAGCTCCAGCGATCCGGTCAGTCCGTACAGCAGGGACATGCCGTACAGCAGGATGCTGGACGCCAGGGCGCCCAGCACGAAATACTTCATCGCGGATTCCACCGCCAGCTTGTCGTCGCGGTAGAACGCGATCATCGCGTAGAGGCACAGGGACATCAGTTCAAGTCCCAGGTACAGCGTGAGCAGGTGATTGGCCGATGCCATCACCATCATGCCCAGGACCCCGAACAGCCCCAGGACATAGTATTCCGCACTGTCGAGGCCCCGGTCCTGGTTGTAGCGCCGGCTGTAGACGAACACCCCCGCGGTGACCAGGCAGATGGTGATCTTCAGCAGGTCCGACATGGGATCGTCGATGAACATGTTGTTGAACCCGGCGACCGGCCCGGTGCTGAAATGCATGGCGACATGGGCCGCGGCCAGGACCAGGGTCAGGATGGACAGCGAGTAGGCGAGCCGGATGCCCGTCTCCCGGCGCATGTACAGGGGCGCCACCAGGATCAGGCAGGCCATGAAGCCGACGATCATTTCCGGGGTGGCCAGGGCGGCCTTCAGGGTGTGGAGATTCATGGCAGCTTGGAGACGGACACGTGTTGCAGCAGGTTGTCCACGGTGGCGTGCATCACGTCGAGTATCGGGTTCGGCCAGACCCCGACCCACAGGACCAGGCCGGTGAGCAGGGCAAGGAAGACGATCTCCCGGGCATTGACATCCTCAAGCGCCGCCACCGCCTCGCTGGTCACCTTGCCGTAGACCACCCGCTTCACCATCCACAGGGTGTAGGCGGCGCCGAAGACCAGCGTCAGCGCGGCGATGACGGCGTACCACGGATTCACCTTGAAGGAGCCCATGATGACGAGAAACTCGCCGACGAAGCCCGAGGTGCCGGGCAGGCCGGCATTGGCCATCGCAAACAGGACGGTAAAGGAGGCGAATATGGGCATCGGCGTGGCGATGCCGCCGTAGGTTGCGATCTCCCGGGAGTGCAGGCGGTCATAGAGCACGCCGACGCAGAGGAACAGCGCCCCCGAGATGAATCCGTGGGAGATCATCTGCATCATCGCACCTTCCACCCCCTGGCTGTTGAACACGAACAGCCCGAGCGTGACGAATCCCATGTGGGAGATGGAGGAATAGGCGATCAGCTTCTTCATGTCGCCCTGCACCAGCGCCACCAGTGCGATGTACACCACCGCGATCAGCGAGAGCGTGATCATGAACCAGGTCAGCTCGTGGCTGGCATCCGGCGTGATGGGCAGGCTGAAGCGGAGGAACCCGTAGCCGCCCATCTTCAGCATGATCGCCGCCAGGATCACGGAACCACCGGTGGGCGCCTCGACGTGCGCGTCGGGCAGCCAGGTGTGCACCGGGAACATCGGCACCTTCACCGCGAAGGCGGCAAAGAACGCGAGGAAGATCAGGATCTGCGCCGTCAGTCCGAGTTTGAGTTCGTGATAGTCGAGGATGCTGAAGCTGCCGCCGCTTGTGTTGTACAGGTACAGGAAGGCCACCAGCATCAGCAGCGAACCGAGCAGGGTATAGAGGAAGAACTTGATGGTGGCGTAGATCCGGTTGGGGCCGCCCCAGATGCCGATGATGAGGAACATCGGAATCAGCATCGCCTCCCAGAGCACGTAGAACAATACGGCGTCCAGGGCGGAAAACACCCCGATCATGATGCCTTCCATGATCATGAACGCGGCCATGTACTGCGCCACGCGCTCCCGGATCACCTCCCAGCCGGCAATCACCACGATGACCGTGAGGGCCGTGGTCAGCAGGATCAGCGGCATGGAAATGCCGTCCACGCCCAGCGCATAGTGCACGTTGAAGGTTTCGATCCAGGTGCCGTGCTCGACGAACTGCATCGCGGCGGTGCCCTTGTCGAACCCCGCCCAGAGCGAGAGGCTGAGGATGAATACCGCCACGGAGAAGCCGAGGGCCAGCTTGCGGGCGACCGGCGCGCGTTCGTCACCCCCGGTGCAGAGGATCAGGATTCCCGCCAGGATCGGCAGCCAGATCAGGATGCTGAGCAGGTTACTGTGCATGTAGGCAGGAGGGGAGATTCATGGATTGTCGTGGTCGGTCCCGGCGTCAGCGTGCCCAGACAAAGAATGTCACCAGGAAGAACAGCCCGATGATCATGGCGAACGCGTAGTGGAAGGTCTTGCCGGTCTGGCTCTCGCGCATCATGCCGGAGAAAAGGCGCACGGTCCGGGCGGAGCCGTTGACGATGATCCCGTCGATGAGGCCCGCATCGGCCCTCCGGTACAGGAACCTGCCGAAGGCCACGCAGGTGTCGGCGAACAGCCTCTGGTACAGGGTGTCGAATCCGTACTTGTTCTCGAGCGTGCGGGTCACGGGCGCCAGGGCGGAGGCGATCCGACCCGGAAGCGCGGTGTTCCTGCAATAGCAGTACCAGGCGGACACGATGCCGGCCACGGCCAGCCAGAACGGCCAGACCGTCACGCCGTGAAGGACCGAGGCGATGGCCGGGTTCACCCCGGATACGGAGTAGGCATCGTGCAGCGCCCCCACGGTGTCGTGTTCGGGCAGCACGAAGATGGAATCGCCGAAATGGCTGCCGTCGAGTACCGGCCCGAAGAACAGGAATCCCGTGATCACGGAAAAGACCGCCAGGGCGATCAGCGGCCATGTGACCACCCGGGGGGACTCGGCCAGATGGTTCCGGACATGCTCGTCCGCCCGGCTGTTGCCGTGGAAGGTCATGAACAGTAGGCGGAAGGAGTAGAACGCGGTGACGAACACCCCGAGGAGGACCGCCATGTGGGCGTAACCGGCGCCGAAGATCTGGCTGTGATGCGCCGCCTCGATGATGGCGTCCTTGGAGAAGAAGCCCGCGAACGGCGGAATGCCGGCAAGAGCCAGGGAGCCGATCGCGCAGGTGATGTAGGTCACCGGCATGATCGCCCGCAGCCCGCCCATCCTGCGCATGTCCTGCTCGTGGTGCATGGCGATGATGACGGAGCCGGCGGCCAGGAACAGGAGCGCCTTGAAGAACGCGTGGGTGCCCAGGTGAAAGATGGCCACCTCGTAGGCGGAAGCCCCCAGGGCAACGGTCATGTAGCCGAGCTGGGACAGGGTGGAATAGGCCACCACGCGCTTGATGTCGTTCTGCACCAGGCCGATCAGCGCCATGAAGATGGCCGTGGTGGCGCCGATGATGATCACCGCGGACAGGGCGGTTTCCGACAGCTCGAACAGCGGGGACATCCGCGCCACCAGGAAGATGCCCGCCGTTACCATGGTGGCGGCGTGGATCAGCGCGGAGATGGGTGTCGGGCCCTCCATGGAATCCGGCAGCCAGACATGCAGCGGCACCTGGGCGGATTTGCCCATCGCGCCCAGGAACAGCAGCAGGCAGATCACCGTGATCCACTTCCATTCGCCGAACGGGCCGGTCAGGGTTTGGTCACTGACGCCTTCGGCGGCGGCGAACACGGTGGCGTAGTCCAGGGAATTGAACAGGTACAGCACCGCGGCCAGGCCGAGCAGGAAGCCGAAATCGCCCACGCGGTTGACCAGGAACGCCTTCATGTTGGCGAAGATCGCGGTGTCCCGTTCGAACCAGAATCCGATCAGCAGGTAGGAAACCAGGCCCACCGCCTCCCAGCCGAAGAACAGCTGCAGGAAGTTGTTGGACATCACCAGCATCAGCATGGCGAAGGTGAACAGCGAGATGTAGCTGAAGAACCGCTGGTATCCCGGGTCGTCGTGCATGTACCCGATGGTGTAGATGTGCACCATCAGGGAGATGAAGGTGACCACCACCATCATGGTCGCGGACAGTTCATCGATGAGGAAGCCGATCTGCATCTTCACGCCGCCGCTGACGGCCCAGTCGTAGACGGCGCCGTTGAACAGGTTCCCGGCGCGGACGTCGAGATAGACCACCAGGGAAAGCACGAAGGCGATGGCGACGGCCCCGATGGTGACGGAGTGGGCGCCGGCCCGGCCGATCCGCCGGCCGGCGAGACCGGCGATGACGGCCGCCAGCAGGCAGACCAGGGGAATGGCGAGATAGACGCTCTTCATGGGGGTGTGATCAGCCTTTCAGGGAGTCCAGTTCTTCGACATTGATGGTGCGCCGGCTCCGGAACAGCACGATCAGGATGGCCAGGCCGATGGCCGCTTCCGCCGCGGCCACGGTGAGGATGAAGAACACGAACACCTGTCCCGCCGTGTCGCCGAGATAGTGGGAGAAGGCGACGAAATTCATGTTCACCGCCAGCAGCAGGAGTTCGATGGACATCAGCAGGATGACCACGTTCTTGCGGTTCAGGAAGATGCCGACCACGCTGATGCCGAACAGGATCGCCCCGAGCACGAGATAGTGGGAAAGCGGGATCATTCCTCACCTCCGGCGGCAGGTCCCCCGGCCGGTGTATCCCGCCGGGGGGCGGATTTCATCCGCACGATGCGCAGCCGGTCCTCCCGCCGGACCCTGATCTGCCGGGTGGGGTTGATGTACTTGCTGTCCGGACGCTTGCGCATGGTCAGCGCAATGGCGGCGACAATGGCCACCAGCAGGATGATCGCGGCGATCTCGAACGGGTAGACGTACTGGGTATAGAGCAGCCGGCCGAGTTCCTTGGAGTTGCTGTAATCCGCGGGGTGGGCCGCCGGGGCCGCGTAATCCTCCGCGCCGAAGCCGCTGACCATGACGAGGGCGATCTCCAGGATCAGCAGCAGCGCGATGACGCTGCCCACCGGCAGGTAGCGGGCGAAGCCCGAGCGCAGCACCGCGAGATCGATGTCGAGCATCATGATGACGAACAGGAACAGCACCATGACCGCGCCGACGTACACCAGGACCAGGACGATGGCCAGGAACTCCGCCTCCAGGGTGATCCAGATGCAGGCCGCGCTGAAGAACGCCAGCACCAGGAAGAGCGCGGACTTGACCGGGTTGCGGATGGTCACCACCATGCCGGCGGCGAACACCAGGATCGCGGCGAACAGATAGAAGCAGAGCTGAACGAATGTCATCGGAAGGGGCGTCGTCTACCGGTAGGGCGCGTCCTGCTGGCGGGCCTCGGCGATCTCCTGCTCGTAGCGGTCGCCCACCTCCAGGAGCTGCTCCTTGTTGATCAGCCGCTCGCCGTTGAGCTCCATGTGGAATTCGTGGATGTCGGTCAGCACGATGGAGTCCACCGGGCAGGCCTCCTCGCAGAACCCGCAGTAGATGCACTTGAACAGGTCGATGTCGTAGCGCGTGGTGCGGCGCTGGCCGTCCTCCCGCTCCTCGGAATCGATGGTGATGGCGAGGGCGGGACAGACCGCCTCGCAGAGCTTGCAGGCAATGCAGCGCTCCTCGCCGTTGGGATAGCGGCGCAGGGCGTGGAGCCCGCGGAACCGGGGGGATTTCGGGGTCTTCTCCTCCGGGTACATCAGCGTGATCTTGCGGTTGAACAGGCGGCGGCCGGTGACCCTGAGGCCCCGGCGCAGCTCCATCAGGGAAAAGGTCTTGTAGAGATACTTGAAGTCGATGCCCATGATCAGTCTCCTAGCTGAAGAAGCCCGCGAACGGCGTGTAGAACTTGCCGATGCCCACCACGAATATCCAGACCAGCGTCACGGGAATCAGGACTTTCCATCCCAGGCGCATGATCTGGTCGTAACGGTAGCGGGGAAAGGTCGCGCGGAACCAGAGGAACAGGAACGCCACCAGGGAGGTCTTGAGCCCGAACCACATCAGTCCCGGGACCCAGTTGAACGGCGCGACGTCCACGGGGGGCAGCCAGCCGCCGAGGAACATGACCACGGTGAGCGCCGCGATCAGGATCATGTTGGCGTATTCCGCAAGGAAGAACACCGCGAAGGTCATGCCGGAGTATTCCACGTGGAAGCCGGCGACGATCTCGGATTCCCCCTCAGCGACGTCGAACGGCGCCCGGTTGGTTTCCGCGACCCCGGAGATGAAATACACGATGAACAGCGGGAACAGCGGCAGCCAGTACCAGCTGAGGAAACTGCCCTCCTGGCCGAGAACGATTTCCCGGAGATTCAGGCTGCCGGCCACCATCAGCACGCCCACCAGGGCAAAGCCCATGGCAATCTCGTAGGCGACGATCTGGGCGGCGGACCGCATGGCGCCGAGGAAGGCGTATTTCGAATTGGACGCCCAGCCGGCGACGATCACGCCGTAGACGCCCATGGAGGTCAGCGCCAGCACGTAGAGCAGGCTGGCGTCGATATCCGCCAGCACCAGGTGGTCGGTGAACGGCATCACCGCCCAGGCCGCCAGCGCCGGCCCCAGCGAGAGCGCCGGGGCGAACAGGAAGAGGTGCCGGTTGGCGCGGTCCGGGACGATGATTTCCTTCACCAGGAGCTTGAAGGCATCCGCGATGGGCTGCAGCCAGCCCCTGGGTCCGACCCGGTTGGGCCCCACCCGAAGCTGCATGTAGCCGATCAGCTTGCGTTCGGCGAAGGTGAAATAGGCCACGCACAGCATCAGCGGCACCAGGATGGCCACGATCTTGAACATGACCCAGACGAAGATTTGCAGGGGCTCGGGCAGCCACCCGGTCAGGTAGAACACGAGGTCCCGGATCATTCCCGGTCCCCGGCTTCGATGCGGAACTCGCCGCTCAGCCCGATCTCCCCCGTATCCGGGAAACCCGCGGGGATGTAGAGGCAGCCCCTGGCGATGCGGTCATCGGCCACCGCCGGCAACGGCACCATGCCGTCGGCGCTCCGCACGATCGCGCCTTGGCCGTCCGCCAGGGAAAGGTCGGACAGCGTGGCCGGATGCAGGCGCGCGGCGGGGGGCGGGTTGTCCACGGTCCGCTGCAGTGCGGCGGCCCGCCTGAGCGTGGGCTCGCCGCGGTACATCGGCATGTCGGCAATGCGCTCGAGCCCGGGGGCGACTGCCCGGCCCGGCCGCGTGAAGCGGGTATCAAGGCAACGCGCCGAAGGCGTGAGATCCCCCGGGAGCACTTCGGCCTGGACGTCCTCGATGGAAATCTGGTCGAAGCCGTCCGCCTTGAGGAAATTGCCGAGGACCCGCAGGATTTTCCAGGCCGGACGGGATTCGCCCATGGGCTTTGCGGCCACGCTGGCCCGCTGCACGCGGCCTTCGCAGTTGACGAAGGTCCCGGCGGACTCGGTGAACGCGGCCATGGGCAGGAGCACGTCGGCATATTCCAGCGCGGCATCGCTCCTGAAGGCGCTGATCTGCACCACGAACTCGGCGTTGTCCATGGCGCGGCGGGCGGCGGCGCCGTCCAGGGCGTCGAGCTCGGGCTCCGTGCCGAGCAGGATGAATCCGCGGCAGCCCGGCTGCAGCATTTCGGCGGCGTTTTTGCCCGGGGTCTCCAACGGTTCGCCGTTGGCGCCGCGGTGCGGGATACAGCCGCCGATCCAGGCAGCGGCGCTGTTGGCGGGCGCCAGGAGGCCCATCCTGGCGCCGGCGGTGTCGGCGATCCACTGGGCGATCGCCCGCAGCCCGGCGGCATCCGCATGCTGCAGCGCATTGGCGCCGAGGATGACCACGCCGGCATCGCCGGCCTCACAGAGGGCCCTGGCGGTATCGTTCATCACGCCGGTGTCCGCCATCGCGCTGATTTCTTCGGGCAGGGCGACGCCCTTTTGCTCGGCCACCGCGCGGGCAATGCCGCAAAGCGCGCCCGCGAACCCGGACGGGGCCACCGTGAGGCAGTCCGCCAGGTCGTAGTTCTGGGGGTAGTCGATGACGTTCACCGCGCCTACCCGGGCGCCGTGACCGGTCACCGCCCGTCTCAGGCGCACCGACAGGAGGGGCTGCTCCTTGCGCAGGTTCGAGCCCACCAGCAATGCCGCCTTGATCGTGTCCAGCCCGGCGATGGGCAGCTCCAGGGCAGGGAAGGCCGGCAGGATGTCGTCGTCGCTGAAGTCCTGCTGCTGCAGGCGGTGATCCACGTTGTCGCTGCCGAGCTGCCGCAGCAGTTTCTGCAGCAGGTATGCCTCTTCCAGGGTGCCGGACGGGGAGGCGAGCGCGCCGAGGTCGCTTGGGCTGCCGGATTCGATCACGCTGTTCAGTCCCGCTGCCGCATGCTCCAGTGCGGTCTGCCAGGGCACTTCCTTCCAGCCGCCGCCGTCCCGGATCATGGGACGGAGCAGGCGTTCGTCGCAGTTCACCGCCTCGTAGCTGTAGCGGTCCCGGTCGGCGAGCCAGCATTCGTTGACCGCCTCGTTGTCAAGCGGCAGGACACGTTCCACGACCCCGCGCAGGGTCTGCACCAGGGTATTGGTACCGACGCAGTCGTGGGGGCTGATTCCCGGGTAGTCCAACAGTTCCCAGGAGCGCGCGGCGAAACGGTAGGGCTTCGAGGTCAGCGCCCCGACCGGGCAAAGGTCGATGATGTTGCCGGAGACCTCGGAATCGACGGAGCGGCCGAGGAAGGTGCCGATGCGGGTGAATTCCCCGCGCCCCGGGGCGCCCATTTCCATCACCCCCGCCACTTCCTCGCCGAACCGCACGCAGCGGGTACAGTGGATGCAGCGGGTCATTTCGGTGGAGATGAGGGGGCCGATATCCGGGTTCGGCACCACGCGCTTGGTTTCCTGGTAGCGCGAATCGTCCTTGCCGTAGCCCATGGCCTGGTCCTGCAGCGGGCATTCCCCGCCCTGGTCGCAGACCGGGCAGTCCAGGGGGTGGTTGATGAGGAGGAATTCCATGGTGCCCTTCTGGGCCTCCCGCGCCACCTCGCTGCGGGTGTGCACCTTCATCCCGTCCATGACCGGCGTGGCGCAGGCGGGCAACGGCTTGGGCGCCTTTTCCACCTCCACCAGGCACATCCGGCAGTTGGCGGCGATGGACAGTTTCTCGTGGTAGCAGAAGCGGGGAATGTAGATGCCGGCGGCGTCGGTGGCTTCGATCACCATCTTGCCATCCTCCACCTCGATGGTTCTGCCGTCTACTTCAATGGTTGCCATGGGGTGTGACAGGTAAATGTCGTATTGGTCTGGCCGTCGGTGGTCCCATCAGGCGGCCCGGGAGCCGGCATCGCGGATCTTGGCCTCGAACTCGTGGCGGTAGTGCCTGAGGAAGCTCTGCACCGGCCAGGCGGCGGCATCGCCCAGGGCGCAGATGGTCCGTCCCTCGATGCGGTTGGCCACGTCCAGCAGAGTGTCGAGATCCTCCATGGTGCCGCGGCCGCGATTAATCCGGTGGAGGATGCGGTACAGCCAGCCGGTTCCCTCGCGGCAGGGCGTGCATTGCCCGCAGGATTCCTCGTGGTAGAAATACGCAAGCCGCTCCAGCACCTGCACCATGTCCGTGGTCTCGTCCATGATGATGACGGAACCCGCCCCGACCGCGGAGCCGGCATCCCTGAGCGCGTCGTAGTCCATGGTGCATTCCATGATGATTTCGGCCGGAAGCACCGGCACCGAGGAGCCCCCGGGAATCACTGCCTTCAGCTTGCGGTTCTTCCATACGCCGCCCGCCATCGCCAGGAGATCCCTGAAGGGGATTCCCATCGGGACCTCGAAATTGCCCGGTTCCTCCACGTGGCCGGTGACCGAGAAGATCTTGGTGCCGCCCGAGTTCGGCACGCCGATGCCGCTGAACCATTCCCCGTCCATCCAGTTTCCGTCGGCGCGCAGGATGGCGGGCACCGAGGCCAGGGACTCGGTATTGTTGATCGTGGACGGCCGGCCGTACAGGCCGAAGGCCGCGGGGAACGGGGGCTTGTACCGGGGCTGGCCCTTCTTCCCTTCCAGGGCTTCCATGAGGGCGGTTTCCTCGCCGCAGATATAGGCGCCGGCGCCGAGGTGGTTGTGCATGTCGAAAGCGAAGCCGCTGCCGAGAATGTCGTCCCCCAGCAAGCCGGCCTCGCGGGCTTCCCGGATCGCGGCCTCGACCTGCAGATAGGGTTCCCAGAATTCCCCCCGGATGAAGTTGTAGCCCACGCTGGCGCCCATGACATAGCCGGCGATGGCCATGCCCTCGATCAGGGCATGGGGGTTGTAGCGCAGGATGTCCCGATCCTTGCAGGTGCCGGGCTCGCCCTCGTCGGAATTGCACAGGATGTATTTCTGGCCCGGGGAATTGCGGGGCATGAAGCTCCACTTGATCCCCGGGGGGAAGCCGGCGCCGCCGCGTCCCCGGAGGTTGGAGGTCTTCAGGCAGTCGATGATCGCCGCGGGATCGGTCCGCTCCCCGAGCACCCGCTCGAGCGCGCTGTAGCCGCCCCAGCTCCGGTAGGCCTCCAGGGTCCAGGGGGTGGCCACATCCTCCGGGGGATAGCACACGCCTCCCCGGATCTTCATGGTGTTGTACTCGAACATGGACACGCTCAGTACCTCGCCAGGATCTCGTCGACCCGTTCCGGGGTCAGGTTCTCGTGGTATTCCTTGTTGACCTGCATCATCGGCGCGCCGGCGCAGGCGCAGAGGCATTCCACCTCCTGCAGGGTGAAGCGGTCATCCCCGGTGGTCTGCCCCATCCGGATCCCCAGCTTCTGCTCGATGTGCCGCTGGATCTCGTCGCAGCCCCTGAGCATGCAGGAAATGTTGGTGCAGAGGCGAATCACGTTCCTTCCCACCGGCTTCAGGTGGTACATGGAATAGAACGTGGCGACCTCGTAGGCCCGTACCGGCGGGACGCCGATCACGCCGGCGACGTGCTCGATCATCCCGTCCCACAGCCAGCCGTGCTCGTCCTGGGCGATCCGCAGGGCCGCCAGCAGGGCGGACTGGCGCCGGTCCGGGGGGTACTTGGCGCATTCCTGCTCGATTTCGTCCAGTGCGGCCTGGCTGAGGACAGGCGTTTCCGGGGCGTTCTCCATGGCGGTGTCGTTCATCAGCGGTCGATCTCCCCGAACACGATGTCCTGGGTGCCGATGATGGCCACCATGTCCGCGAGCATGTGGCCGCGGGACATTTCATCCAGGGCGGCAAGATGGGCGAATCCCGGGGCGCGGATCTTGACCCGGAACGGCTTGTTGGCGCCGTCGGACACCAGGTAGATCCCGAACTCCCCCTTGGGATGCTCGATGGCTGCATAGGTTTCACCCTCCGGCACGCAGTAGCCCTCGGTGAAGAGCTTGAAATGGTGGATCAGGGATTCCATGTCCCCCTTCATCTGCTCCCGGGAAGGCGGCGCCAGCTTGTGGTCGTCGATCATGACCGGGCCGGGGTTCTCGCGGAGCCAGTCGATGCACTGCCGGATGATCCGGTTGGCCTGCCGCATCTCCTCCACCCGTACCAGGTACCGGTCGTAGCTGTCCCCGTTGGTGCCCACGGGGATGTCGAAGTCAACGCGGTCGTACGCCTCGTAGGGGCGGGTTTTGCGAAGGTCCCATTCCACCCCGGAGCCGCGCAGCATGGGGCCGGTGAACCCCAGTGCCTTGGCCCGCTCGGGGCTCACGACGCCGATATCCACCGTGCGCTGCTTCCAGATCCGGTTGTCGGACAGCAGGGTTTCGTATTCGTCCACGTACCCGGGGAAGCGTTCGGTGAAGGCTTCGATGAAGTCCAGCAGGGAACCTTCACGGTCGGCGTTGCGCTGCTTCATCCGGGCGTCGTTGAAACGCTCGCTCCTTGCGTACTGCGGCATCCGGTCGGGCAGGTCCCGGTATACGCCGCCGGGGCGGTAGTAGGTGGCGTGCATGCGCGCGCCGCTGACCGCCTCGTAACAGTCCATGAGATCCTCGCGCTCCCGGAATGCGTACAGGAACACGGTCATGGCGCCGATGTCCAGGGCGTGGGCGCCGAGCCACATGCAGTGGTTCAGGATCCGGGTGATCTCGTCGAACAGGACCCGGATGTACTGGGCGCGAATGGGCGGCGTGACGCCGAGGAGCTGTTCGATCGCCATCACGTAGGCGTGCTCGTTGCACATCATGGACACGTAGTCGAGACGGTCCATGTATCCGATGCTCTGGTTGTACGGCTTGGATTCCGCGAGTTTCTCCGTGCCCCGGTGCAGCAGGCCGATGTGCGGGTCGCAGCGCTCGATGACCTCCCCGTCCATTTCCATGATGATGCGCAGCACGCCGTGGGCCGCGGGGTGCTGGGGCCCGAAGTTCATGGTGTAGTTCCGGATCTCGGCCATCAGGCGTTCTCCTCCGCGGCCGGGCCGAACACGTCCTTGCGGATGGACCGCGGCACCAGGATGCGCGGCTCGATGGTGACGGGCTGGTAGATCACGCGCTCCTGTTCCTCGTCGTAACGCATCTCCACCTGGCCCGACAGGGGAAAATCCTTGCGGAATGGGTGGCCGATGAAACCGTAGTCGGTGAGGATGCGCCTGAGGTCGGGATGGCCGTGGAAGATGATGCCGAACAGGTCGAAGGCCTCGCGTTCGAACCAGTCGGCGCCGGGCCAGACGCCGATGACCGAAGCGACGTTCAGGTCATCCTCGGGGCACTGCACCCTGAGCCTGATCCGTTCGTTGCGGGCATAGGAAAGCAGGTGGTAGACCACGGCGAAGCGTTCCCCCTCCCAGGGGGTTCCGCCTTCCAGGCCGTAGCCGTCGTAGTCCATTCCGCACAGGTCCGTCAGCTGCTCGAACCCCGCCTCGTCCCTGAGCAGGCGGCAGGCCTCCACGATCCGGCCCCGGTCGATGTCCAGCGTCAGCTGGCCCCCGGCATGGCTGCCGGAAAGGACGGCATCGCCGAGCAGGGTGGTTACGGAGCCGGACAGCTGTTCAGGGGAGCCGTTCTCCATGGTCTCAGGCAGGCCGGCCCTCCAGGTGACGCTTGGCTTCAAGCAGTTCCCGGCGGCGCGATACGGGTCCCGTTGCCCGGATTTTCTTCTGCAGCTGCAGGATGCCGTAGATCAGCGCCTCGGCCGTGGGAGGACATCCCGGGACGTACACATCCACCGGCACGATGCGGTCACAGCCGCGCACCACGGAATAGGAGTAATGGTAGTAGCCGCCGCCGTTGGCGCAGGAACCCATGGAAATCACCCACTTGGGTTCCGGCATCTGGTCATAGACCCTGCGCAGGGCGGGCGCCATCTTGTTGGTCAGGGTGCCGGCCACGATCATGACGTCCGACTGGCGCGGGCTCGGCCGGAACAGCATGCCGAAGCGGTCGAGGTCGTAGCGCGCAGCGCCGGCCTGCATCATTTCCACCGCGCAGCAGGCAAGACCGAATGTCATGGGCCACAGGGAGCCGGTGCGGGCCCAGTTGACCAGTTCGTCCAGTTTCGCCGTGGCGAAACCGTGTTCCAGGTTGCCTTCTTGCGCCATGTTTCAGTGTCCTGTTGGGCCGGAATTCACGGAACCGCCGCCTTCGCCGGCGGCGTTCCGGGCTGATCGCCCAGGTGGGAAATTCCGGCGGATCATTCCCATTCGAGTGCTCCCTTCATCCACTCGTAGACAAAGCCCACCACGAGCACGGTCAGGAACAGCATCATGGCCCAGAAACCGAATATCCCGATTTCATCGAGCACGATGGCCCAGGGGAAGAGAAACGCGATTTCCAGGTCGAAGATGATGAACAGGATCGCCACCAGGTAGTAGCGAACGTCGAACTTCATGCGGGAGTCCTCGAATGCCTCGAATCCGCACTCGTAGGGGGCCATCTTGGCATCCTCGTGCTTTCCGGATCCCAGGATGCGGCCCATGCTGACCGCCGCGACGCCTACCACCAGCCCCACTGCGATAAAAAGAAGGATCGGCAGGTAATTGGCTAGCAAGGTGGACTCCTGTGTCTGTCCGGGTTGGAATCTGGTGCCCGGGGCAGCATGACATTGCTAGGATGTTCGCCGCCCTGACGAAAACACAATTATACCAAAAGGAATAGGTGAACAAAGGGCGGGGAGGAAAAAAGGGTGCAACTATGGTCGTAGGCGCACCGCCTGCCGGGGCATCCGGACCGGGCCGGCGGTGGGTTGTACCCGGGCGATTCGTGAGTACTGTACGGGCGGTTCCGTAAAATCCCGCCCCGTGGATCACGGGACGGGCTGCCAGTCCGGGGCGCGACCGCCCCGTCTCAGTCGATCGGATCCTTGGACAGGACCGTGAGCCCGGTCTGGGAGGCGTACCAGGCGGCCAGGTTGGCGATGTCCTCGTCGGTCAGCGTGGCGGTCATCCCCAGCATGATCGGATTCGGGCGCACCCCGGAACGGTATTCATGCAGCACGAGTTCCAGGTAATCGGCGTACTGTCCCGCCAGCCGCGGGTTCTCCGGCAGCGGGCTGTTCCCGTCCGGTCCGTGGCAGGCGATGCACAGGGTGTCGGCCTTTGCCTTGCCGGCCGCGGGGTCGCCGGCCAGGGCCTGGCCGGAAAACGCCAGGGCAAGGGTGGAGACGGCGAACAGCGTGGCGATGGGTTTCATCAGGTCGGTCATGGCTGGTCTCCTATTTCGATGCGGCGAAGAACGCGGCGATGTCCTCGATATCCTGGTCCGACAGGCTCCAGGCATTGGCATGCATGGTGGAATGGGGACGGGTCCCGTCCCGATAGGCCTTGAGCGCGGACACGACGTAGGCGGCGTGCTGGCCGCCCACCTTGGGGATCCGGTACGTCGGGTAGATATGCTGCATGGTGGGCGAGGCATGGCAGCCAAGGCAGGTTTCGGCCTTCAGGCGCCCGGCATCCGCGTCGCCTTCCGACAGCGCCGGCTGGACCAGGAAAGCCAGCAGCACCGGGACCAGTCCGGTTCGAGCGAGAATGTTCATGATCGGTTGGATGTAATGCTTGAGTAAAACTGTGTTCCGAGCATCTCCGCCCGGCCGCCGTGTCGGCAAACGGCGTATTCTACTTCCCAACAGGACAGGGATACAGCCCCATGGCCGCCTTGTGCAACGAATTTACCAGTTCAGGCCACAGGCGCCTTTATGGGAAACCCGGCGCGATGGCCGGGCGGCCGGGGGGACCTCGCCTTTCAGGGGTTCCCGGAGGGGCGGCGCATGTGCCTGTCCACCAGGGCATGGAAGTGATGCACCGCGTGCTCTGAAAACCAGCTGCGGTCCTGATCGACGAAGAATCTCCCGCGGTCATAGGAAACGGAATGCAGGCCCTGCTGGACGGATTCGACCAGGCCGACGTCCTCCGGGCCCAGCACGTCACAGAAGTAGCGGTAGATGTCCGAGGAGACGGGGTCCAGCTCGCCGCTTGGCGTGTACACGGTGAAAACCTGGCGGGTTTCCTCGGGCCCGAGGGCCTCGAAGACGAACGTCGCCACCGCGCCGCTTCCGACGAACCGCGTGAACGCCATGTCCGGCCAGATATACAGGGTCACGAACTCGCGCTCCGCATCGTCCAGGCCGTCGGGAATCCGGTACGCCAGGTTCCGGGGCCGGCAGACGCCGCCCTGCCAGGACCACAGGGGCTCCGTCTCCACGCGGTAGGTGTCCATGTCCACGAGGTCCACGAAGGCCTTGTGGGCGGGGTGGCAGTGGTAGCATTCGAGCAGGTTGTCGCCGACGTTCTTCCAGTTGGCGGCCACATCGAAGGTGACCGACGCGGCCCGGCGAAGTCCGGCCAGGTCGCCGCACAGTTCCTGGAAGCGGTCCATGGCGGGGGCGATCTCCGGCAGCAGGGGCGGGGCGTCGGGGTTGAGATTGATGTAGATGAATCCGGCGATCACCTCCACCTGCACCGGGTCGAGCCTGATCTCGGACTTGGCAAATCCCCGGATGTGCTCGCAATGGGGCGCCGCGCGCAGCTGGCCGTCCATGTCGTAGGCCCAGGCATGGTAGGGGCAGGTGATGAGGCGCGAGCCCAGGTGCCCCCGTTCCTCCCCGAAGAGCACGTGGGCACGGTGCTTGCAGACGTTGTGGAATGCCCGGATGTCTCCGCCCGGCGCCCGCAGCACCACGACGGGCTGGTCCACGAGCCGGTGGGCCAAGTAGTCTCCGGCATCGGGGATGTCCGACACGTGGCCGACGCAGCGCCAGTTCCGGCGGAAGATCCGCCGCTTCTCCCGCTCGAACCAGTCCCGGTCCCAGTACGTGAAACCGGGCAGGGTGGAAGCCAGTTCCGGGTCGTCCTCGAACGTGTATTCAGCAGGTTCAGACATGGGATGGTGTTGATCGGGGTTGATCGGGGGACTTTCCGGGATGCCGGCGGGTCCCCGGACGAATTCTGTCACCAGGGGTCATGCCGAGTCAAAGCGTACCGGTGAAAAAAAGTTAAAAAAAGTTAATCTTTCGTAACGAATCTGACTTATACTCCCCTTCGCCACAGTCAATGATCCAGGCATCTTCAGTCGTTCCCTCCGCGTTACCCCTAAAGCTTCCTCTTTCATCAGCTGCGGCGTTTTGTTTCTTCTTTACAGGTTAACTTTCTATGGCTACAGGCACTGTCAAATGGTTCAACGAATCCAAGGGTTACGGATTCATTTCCCAGGATGGCGGCGGTAAGGACGTCTTCGTCCACTTCCGCTCGATCCAGGGCACCGGTTTCAAGACCCTCAAGGAAGGACAGAAGGTCACTTTCGATGTTGAGGAAGGTCCCAAGGGACCCCAGGCAACAAACGTCGTTACCTAGGCACCACCACATCAGGCAAGGTCCATCCTTTCCACTCCCCGATCCCGTATCGGGGTACAGGCTGCCCCCGCGAAGGCGGGGTTTTTCTTGAGACGGATCCGGAACGGATCCGCCGATTCACCTGTTCTGGTCAGTCGGATACTCCCGGTCCCGTGAGACGGGACCGGGAGTATTCCTGTACCCGCATACCTCCGTTACCCGTCACCGTGTCCGGCGGAATCCGGACTTGCTTCCCGGGACTCTTCGATGAGAACCCGCCGCGCGTGGGAAAAGAACTGCCGCCGGATGAGCACCAGGACGACGAATACCGTCGTCAGCATGAACACGTAGGGCCCGACGAACCAGCCCAGGTAGCCGAGGGCGAAAAACATGGCGCGCATGCCGGCATTGAAATGCCTTCCCGCGATGACGTTCATGTCGGCCAGTTTCCCGACGGCGGCCTGACGGCGTTCATGGTCGGGGTCGTTGTACTCGGGCACCGCGCCGATCAGGATTCCACAGTAGTTGAACAACCGGTAGGCCCAGCCGAACTTGAAGAACGTGTACGCCATGATCAGGGTGAGGCACAGCACCTTGACTTCCCATGCCGCCCGGCTGATCTCCGTGGGGAGCGGCAGGTCGCGGTAGATCTGCAGCGCCGTATCCGCCGAACCGAGAAGCGCGAAGCAGCCGCCGATGGCGATGATGGACGTGGAGGTGAAGAACGCGCACCCCTGCTGCAGTCCGCTGACGATCTGGGTGTCCACCATCCGCAGTTCCCGCCCCGCGAGCACGCGGATCCAGTTCCGCCGCTGTTCCGCCATCAGGCCGCTCAATGTGCGCTTCTTCAGGGCGGTGTACTCCAGCAGGATTTCCAGCAGGGTCCAGACGGCAATGAACAGTCCGACCGCGACGATGTCCGGGGGAGATAGGGCGCTTAGCATGAGATGTACGAGGGAATCACTCTGAAACGGTTTTCTGACGACCTGCAAGCATACACTGCCCGATCGCCCGGCATGCACCGCCCGCCCCGGTGAACCCGTCCCGGAATGCCGCGGGGCGGCCCGGGGGCGGGGACGCCTGCCCCGCTGAGGGTCAGAACAGTGTCCGGGAAAGCCGGGTCCGGTATTCCGACACCAGTTCCCCCTTGCCGCCGAGCAACTCGAAAATCTTCAGCATGGTCTTGCGGGCGCCGTCATTCTCGAAGGACCGGTCGCGCCGGATAATCTCCAGCAGGTGGTCCATCGCCGGCGCGTATTCCCGCTTCGAGACCAGCAGCCTGGCCAGGCGGTAGCGCACATCCAGATTCCCGGGTTCTTTCTCGAGCGCCGCCGCCAGCTCATCCTGGCCCGGGGCATCGGCGCCGGTCGGCAGGAACTCCAGGGTGGCCTTGAAAGCCCTGTACTCCGGGCTCTCCCTGCCCTCGCGGGAGATGGATTCGGCCATGGCGGCGGCCCCCTCCATGTCACCCTCTTCGGACAGCCAGGCCATGTACTGCAAAACGGGGGCGTCGTTGCCCGGCATGGAATCCATCAGCTTGCCGAGAAGCTCTTTGGCAGTCTCGGTGTCGCCGTTGTGGTAGAGATCGCGGGCTTCGGCCAGGACCAGGTCATGGGAACTGGACGCATACCGGTCGATCATCTCCCGGATGGCGGATTCCGGCAGCGCGCCCATGAACTGGTCCACCACACTTCCATCCCTGAGGAACAGCACCGTCGGCAGGCTGCGGATACCGAACTGCATCGCCAGCTCCTGCTCACGGTCCGTGTCCACCTTGACCAGCTTCAGGCTGTCCCGGTATTCCCCCGCCAGCTTTTCCAGCACCGGCGCCAGGGACCGGCAGGGGCCGCACCACGATGCCCAGAAGTCCACCAGGACGAGCCGCTCCCGGGACGCCTCGATGGCGTCCTGCTCGAATGTGGCAGCGCCGGAGTCGATATAGGTCTCTTTGCTCATCGCCCGTGCTATGGGGGCGCGATCAGGGGGTTTCAATGCCCGCATTCGCGGGCGTCCGCCGGGGAGCCGGTTACCCGGGGTGCCCATGGAAAGCCGGCAACTGGGGTATGATTGTCTGGAACATCCCATCCAAGAATCCATGCGGCGTGACCACCGAAAGCGAACCGGGGATGGTGTTTCGGCCGATGCGCGGCGCTTCACCCCGGGCGGCACCGTAACCGGCATGCCCGCCGCGATTTCCGGGAAGTGGCTATGGTTCTGCCTCGTCCTGCTCTGGGCGCCGTCCGGCCATACGGATTCCCCGATCATCGACGTGCTGTCCATCAGCGGCGGCGCGATGACCGACGTCGCCCGGCAGCTGGGTGAGCCGGTTCACTGTGCCGAAACCTACCAGGGGAACGCCTGCCAGTATGCCGGCGGGATCGAAGTGGTCTTCATGGACGGCCGGGCGGACTGGATCCAGTTCGCGCCGGAGGTGGAGATTCCGTTCGAACCCGCGGCGCTGCGCCATATCGGGCTGCTGCCCGCACTGCCGGCGGTGCGCAACCCGTTCCGCATGCACTGGGACGGGCACCAGGGGCTGGCCGTGGTGTCGGTGTACGGTTCCGGGCGCTATGTCGCGCTGTTCCAGGTGCATTCCTTTACCACCTGGTAGGCGCCCTGCGGACTCCGGTTGCCTGGAGCAAGCCGATCAGGCGGAACCGGGTGATGCGGCCGCCCCGGGCCGGGGCACCCGCGCGGGCGCGCCCCGGCGCTGCGCCATGAGCGGGATGTGACCGACCTCAGCCCAGGTGCTGCCTGAAAAATTCCGTGGTGCGTTCCCAGGAGAGCGCCGCGTCTTCGGCGTCATAGCGGGCACTGGTGGGATTGGCGAAAGCATGGTCCGCCTCGTACCAGTGCACCGTCAGGCCGGATTTGCCCGCGGCCTGCATCGCCGACTCGAAGCCGCCGACCATGTCCTTGCCGATCCAGCCGTCCTCGGTGGCGAAGTGTCCGAGCACGGGGCTTTGCAGAGAGGCGAGGTCCGCTGCATTCTTCTTGACGTTGCCGTAGTAGATCACGGTGGCGTCCACCGGCACCGCCAGGGAGGCGTTGAGCGACCAGCCGCCGCCGAAGCACCAGCCCATGGTGCCCACCTTGCCGTTGCCGGCGTCATGGTTTTTGAGGTATTCCACCCAGCTGACGAGGGTGTCGGTGGCCGCGGCGCCATCGACGCCCTGCATCAGCGCCCGGGCGCCGTCCGGGGTGTCCGCCACCTGGCCGCCGTAGAGGTCCACGGCCAGGGCGATGTAGCCCAGGTTGGCCAGTTCCGCCGCCACGGACCTGATCTGGTCGTTGAGACCCCACCACTCATGAATGAGCAGGACGGCGGGGGCCTTGTCCGCATCCGGTAGGGCGATGGCGGCGGAGACCTCGCGCCCGCCCCCGGTCGTGATCGTGACGGTGTCGGTACCGCCTGCGGCCGCACGGCTGAGTTCGGGATAGGCCAGTACGGTGGCCAGGGGCAGGGAAGCCAGCCCCTTGAGGAAAAGGCGACGGTCGGTGTCCGAGACCTTGATGGGCGGCATATTCCGGTGACTGCCGCAGCCGTTGATATCACACATGGATCATTCCTCCTGATGGATCTTCGGGTAACAGTGCGGGGGGAAGTGTCCGGATCGCCAGTCACGGGCCGGCAAGACCGGCGCCGGGCCGGGAATCCTCCCCCGACAAAAGTACTATACACCAAACCGGCAAAATGGATGGATCCTTGAGGGCGGCTGCCCCGGCCGATAAAGGGAACCGCCGGCCTGACGTCCGTAAAACCGTCCGGACGGCGGGGATCGTGCCCTTCGACCGATGATCCGAACCGGAACTACCTGAAGACATTCAATCCACTGATACAAATCATAAGATACACTGATGTTTTATAATTCGCCCCCTTCAATAATTTTTTCCTGACGGAAAACCCATGACCGACCGAATCGACATCAATGCGCTCGGCATTGACAGGAGCCTGCATGACCTCGTGGTCAATGAAATCCTACCCGGAACCGGCGTGGAGGCGGATCATTTCTGGGCCGGGATGGAGCGTATCGTGACGGACCTCGGGCCGAAAAACCGCGAACTGCTGGCAAGGCGGGATGCGATCCAGGAATCCATGGACGAATGGCACCGGGACCACCCGGGTGATGGAAACTTCGCGGCCTACAGGCAGCATCTGGCGGATATCGGCTACCTGGAAGAGGAAGGCGGCGATTTCCTGGTCGGCACCCGCAATGTGGATGACGAAATCACCATCATCGCGGGTCCCCAGCTGGTGGTGCCCGTGGACAATGCCCGCTATGCGCTCAACGCGGCCAACGCGCGCTGGAACAGTCTCTACGACGCACTCTACGGCACCGACGTGATCCTGGAGGTTGACGGCTGCAAGCGGACGCCGAAATACAATCCCGTTCGGGGCGCCAGGGTCATCGAATACTCGCGGCAGTTCCTCGATACCGCGGTGCCCCTGGCCGTGGGGAGCCACAGCTATGTCACGAAGTACAAGGTGCGCGCGGGCAGGCTGGTTGCGATCATGGGAGACGGCACCGAAACCGGGCTGGGGGCCCGCGAGTGCTTTGCCGGCTACCGGGGTGATCCGGATGCGCCGGAAGCGGTCCTGCTGCGTCACAACAACCTCCATATCGAGATTCTCATCGGCGAAGGCTATTACATCGGGCGCGGCGACCTGGCCGGTATCTATGACATCCAGCTTGAGGCGGCCATCACCACCATCATGGATTGCGAGGACTCCGTGGCCGCGGTGGACGCCGCAGACAAGGTGCGCGTCTACCGCAACTGGAACGGTCTGATGAAGGGCAGCCTCACCGCCAGGGTGAAGAAGGGGGACCAGGTAATCGACCGGGTCCTGGAGGATGACCGCGAATACACCGCACCGGACGGCTCCGGTCTCAGGCTGCACGGCCGAAGCCTGATGTTCGTGCGCCACGTCGGCACACACATGTATACCGATGCGGTCACCTGCAACGGCGAGGAGATTCCCGAAACCTTCCTGGATGCGATGGTCACCGTGGCGTCGGCCAAGCACGACCTTCTGGGCAACGGCAGTTTCCGCAACAGCCGCCGGGGCAGCGTCTACATCGTCAAGCCGAAGATGCATGGCCCCGCGGAAGTGGCCGCGGCGGTGGAACTGTTCGAACGGGTGGAGGACGTCCTCGGAATCGAGCGCAACACGCTCAAGATCGGCATCATGGACGAGGAGCGCCGGACCACCGTGAACCTGAAGGAATGCATCCGCCTGACGAAGGAACGCGTGATCTTCATCAACACCGGCTTCCTCGACCGCACCGGCGATGAAATCCATACCTGCATGGAGGCGGGGGCGGTCTTGCCGAAGAACGACTTGAAGACCACGCCCTGGCTGTTGACCTACGAGGACTGGAACGTGGACAAGGGGCTTGCCTGCGGCCTGCCGGGCCATGCCCAGATCGGCAAGGGCATGTGGGCGGCGCCGGACAACATGGCGGCCATGATGGAACAGAAGGTCGGCCACCCCCGGGCCGGCGCCAATACCGCCTGGGTGCCCTCGCCGGTGGCGGCCACCCTGCACGCCATCCACTACCACCAGGTCAATGTGCATGCACGGCAGAAGGAACTGGACAGCGCCCTGGACGCGGACCTCGACGAGATCCTGGCCATTCCCCTGATGGGCGACCGCAAGCTGTCGGACGGGGAGGTCATGAAGGAACTGGAGAACAATGCCCAGGGCATCCTCGGCTACGTGGTACGCTGGATCGACCAGGGCGTGGGCTGTTCCAAGGTCCCGGACATCACGGATGTCGCCCTGATGGAGGACCGCGCCACCCTGCGGATTTCGAGCCAGCATATCGCCAACTGGTTGCATCACGGCCTGTGCACCCCGGAACAGGTGCGCTCGGTATTCGAGAAAATGGCAGCTGTGGTGGACCGCCAGAACAGCAGCGATCCCGACTACATCGACATGGCCCCGTCCTTCGACGGCCCCGCATACCACGCCGCCCTGGACCTGGTGTTCGGCGGGCGGGAGGCGGCCAATGGCTACACCGAGCCGGTGCTGCACGCCCGTCGCCGGGAGGCGAAGGCACTGAGAGGCGGATAGTCCGGCTATCTCCGGCTTTCTCCGGGGCCGGGACCGGTTCCGCTGCCGGGCATGATTCGGCCGTATTTCCCGTATCTCCCGTGCGGTCCGTCGGGTAAACTACCGCCGCAATATTTCCACCCGGGCGCCCGTAGCTCAGCCGGATAGAGCGCTGCCCTCCGGAGGCAGAGGTCAGAGGTTCGAATCCTCTCGGGCGCGCCATGCATCAGTGGGTCTTTTCCGGCCGCATAGGTAACAGTTTCGGAATATCAGCCATGTCGTGAAACTGCACGGGAGTCTTTGTTTTGATACATTTTTGAATTGACAACTGTATCCCCTTTCGATATACTTTTCATCAAAACACAGATTAATATTAGGTTTTGCGTCAGGATTAGCATGGTATTCATTACTCGCTCGCTCTCGCCCCAGGAGAGCCGCGTCGTTCTCAGCATGACGGAGCATGGCAGTCAGGAGATAGAGCGCAGGGAAATCATTGACATGCTCGGCGTCAGCCCACAGGCTGCCGATCACGTGATCCGCTCGCTGCGCCGCAAGGGATGGCTGGAGCGAGCAAGCTGGGGGCGATACCTGCTCATCCCTCCCGAAATGGGACCGGACGCTCTCGGAGAAAGCAACATCCTGGCACTCGCCAGCCGGATCGCCGAACCCTACTACTTCGGCTATGCCACGGCAGCGGTGTACTACAGTTTCACAACGCAACATCGCCACGCCATCCGACTGGTCACGCCTGTGCGTGTGCGCAACCGTCGCGTCCTCAATACCGAAGTCCGCATCATCAATCCAGTTACACGAAAGTTCTTCGGATTCGGCCCGGTCGACATACTAGGCTACACCGTCATGATGTCCGACCGCGAAAAGACCGTCATCGACTGCATCGACCGCCCGGGTCTCGCTGGTGGCGAAGGAGAAGCAGCAACCGTCCTGGCGACGGCCTGCCGTCACATCGACTGGCGTAAGGCGGCCGCGTATCTGGAACGGACGTCCTCCAGGACGCTCACGCGACGCTTCGGGTGGCTGGCAGACCACGCCGGCGCCGCGATGCCCGAGGACGTGCGCACGCATCTCCAGGGCCTTGCGAAAGGGAGCGGCAAGGCATTTTTCGGCCCGAGAATCCCCAAACCCGGTGCAATCGGCCATCAGAACAGCTGGCAGCTCACCGTCAACGTTGCCCGCCACGAATTGAGCGACAGTGCCGGTATCGCGCGACGTCGTACGGTTGACCGGGAGCACTGAACCATTCTGACCCGTCCACAAGTCCAGCGCTATTCGGCCGAATCCGGTTTGCGCGACATGATGATTGCCGAAAAGGAGATCGTGCTCACCTACCTGCTCCAGCTGATGGCCGAACGCGGCATCCTGGGCAAGCTCGCCTTCAAGGGCGGCACCTGCCTTCGCAAGATGTTCCTCGGAAGCAGAGGGCGCTTCTCGACCGATCTCGATTTCACGCGAATCGAAGAACACGACCACGAAGACGTGATCCTTGCTTTAATGGAGGCATTTGAGCATCCGTTTCACGGGATCCGGTTCAGCATCCCCGACGATAACTTTTACGAGACGAAGGACGGATTATCCTGGGGTGTGAACCCACGTTACATTCATGACTGGAACCCGGGAGGGCAAAGCGAGATTAGGCTCCAGGTCAGCCAGCGGGAGGTGCCTACCCTCCGTCCGTTGAGGAACTCCCAACTCATGCAAAGCTACTTCCAGCACCTGCCTTTCGAACCAGTCGAAATCACGTGCTTGGCGCTGTCCGAGATCATCGCCGAGAAGATCCGAGCCTGCTACCAGCGCAGCAAGGCGCGCGACATCTACGACCTCAGCGTGTTTGCTGTGCGCCCCCTGGAGCAGCCACTCATACGCCGGCTCGTCGTGCTCAAGCTCTGGCAAGCGGGTGATGCCTTCGATCCAGAGGCCCTTCTGACGAAATTCGACGATGCCACCGCATTCGACTGGGATGATCTGCGACAACTGGTTCGCCGAACACACGCAATCGAGCCTTCCCAGATCACCGCTGTCTGCCTGAAGGGATTCGCCTTCCTTACTGAACTGAGTCAATTGGAGGCGCGACTTGCAGCTGATCCTTATCAGCGCGAATACGCGCTGTGGAAGGATCTTCGAGATGATCTTGCAGTCGCCAAGTACTGAAGGCAACCAAGATTTCAGTAATACATTTGCATCCCTGGCGCCGACAGCTAGCGATTGGCCAAAGCGATATCGAATGGACAGCACGTCGCGCCCATCTGGTGCGAGGTTCTGTCCATGAGACAGCAGAGCGCAATAGGAGATAGCAGCAGGATACCTGTGCAGTTTCGGTTACAGGTTTGACTGGCTCTCATAATCTATTAGTCGCAGGTCCTAGCCCATTCGGATCTGCCAATTTCGAGTTTGTCTGTTCCGGTTGCCTTCCCCGCCTGCATCGGCACGGGTGACTGGTTCCCGTGAACGGCATCTAGAAATACCACTTCAGCGACAGCAGCGCATAGTCGCTGTCCCTCAGGCCATAGCTGGCGTTACCCGGATCAACGTTGAAGAAGGACTGCGCTTCCAGACCCAGGCGGGCGTTGTTGAACATGCGTCTGCTGCCTTCGACACGAAGGCTTTGGGAGCCGTCCTTCAGGTCGATCACGGTTCCCGCCAGTATTTCCGTGCCCTCGACGTCGGTGAAACCGAAACGCATGCCAAGGAAGACGTCATCCTGAAACAGTATCGTGCCGGGATCGTCGCGGCTGTCGTAATGCAGTTCCGCCAGCAGTCCGAGATCGAACAGGCCGTCCCTGAGTCCGTAGAAACTGTATTCGAAACCGCCCACTGCCGCAGTGAAGTCGTCTCCCGCGGCCCGGTGGCCGAACGTGCGCCGGATGGCCTCGAACTTCCACAGCCAGCTTTCAGTGGTGATCTGGAGGTCCAGGCCGAACTGCTCGATCTGCGGATAGAAGGGACGCAGGCGCCCATCCGAGCCCGGAACGAAACCGGCTTCCCTCGAGGTGCCCCGGAACCAGGATACGCCATAGTCGAGGACATCCTTGTAGCCGCTGAAGCGGACCGCGAAATCCACGTGGTCCCGTCCCTTCCCGGATTCATAGAGCGGGTCGTCACTGACGGCAAACGGCAACGCCAACGGGCTGTCGGCGGACAGGAATGCGCGTTCGCGGAACCCCGGCAGAACGTAGAACGTGAGGGTGCTTTGCCCGAAGGAGCGGCCGACGCTCAGCATTGGTTGCCCCAGCTTGTCCTCGCCGTCGATGCCTTCGAGATGGTCGGTCTGGTTGATGATGTCGACCAGGTGGCGGGATTCCGCCACGCCCCAGAATACCTTGCTGACGCCTGCGAGAAACTCCCAGTCGTCCATGACATGCAGGAGGTACATTTCCCGGATGTCGCCATGGCGCCGCTCCGGGTCACGGCTGTCCCAGCGGCCGAACGGAACGAATCGCCATAGCGTATTGCCGTCGTCGAAATCGCCCCGGAAATCCGGCTCGAGGCTGACGGCGAAGTTGTCATCGTGCCGGCCGGAGCCGGCCGGATTCGAGACGAATGCCTGCAGTTCCAGTTCCATGGCCACACTGACCGCAACCTCGCCGGCGAACGAGAGGGCGTGGAATGCAAGCGCGGCTGAACCCAGCACCGCGCGGAACATCCTGCCCCTGGCAATCCCACGCGCGATGTCCGGCACCATTATTGCAGCCGCTTCAGCGCGTTGTGGTTGAAATCCTTTTCATGGAGTTCGGTTTCGAAGTCGTAGTTACGCCAGAGCAGGGTGGTGGATTTTCCGGTCTGGTGGTTGGTGACTTCGAACCGGTCGGCGCGCCAGTAGCCGCCGGGGTACTCGTTGTAGCCGATGAAATCCATGGTCTTCAGCAATGCATCCTTGCGATCGTAGAATTCGATCCTGATCAGCCGGTATTCGGCCTTGTCCACCCAGCTGATATGGCGGGTATAGCCGGAACCCTCGTACTGTGGATGGCGCTCCAGCTTGTAGCATTCGTATTGCCCGCAGGGTTCATCGCCGAGGTACCTGTACGAGAATTTTTTCACTTCCGGCGAACCGATGTCCTCGTAGGCGATTTCGCTGCCCATGAACGGGCCGGACTTGTTCCTGGTGGAGATGCGCTTGACCCGCTTGATGGCGGGCAGGTAGAGCCACTGGTCATCGGGTTCGAGGCCATGGGCGAATGTCAGCATGGCGGTGCCGGCAACGTCCCTGGGTTCCCGGAACAGCGACAGGGACTTGTCGCCGTCGCCGTCCACCTCGAACTGCCGGTTGGTGATCCTGCGGCGGCTCTCCTTGCCGGCCCGGTTTCGCAGGATCATCTCCATGTCGGCGCTGAAATACCGCCAGCCGCTGTCCCGTTCATCCATGGCAATGGCGATTTCCAGGCCCCGTTCTTCCGGGGTTTGCCCGAAAGCCGCGGATCCGGCCAGCAAGGCGGCGACGGCAAGGCACAGGCACCAAAACTTCTTCATGATCATGGCCCGGTTTTTATTCATGGTTTCTGGTTCAGGCAGTCGTAAGCATACTCGCGCGTAAATTGCCCGGATGCCCGTGCGACCGGGCCGGTGACCGAACCGGATCAACCGCACAGGCTTGGGACAATCTACCACGATGGCCGGCATGATCGCGATAGCTGTCGGCAGCCTTCGGCAGGCCGGTCCGGGAACGATGGCCGGTATCGACGCAGGCCCCGTATCCCGGGCGGTACCGGGATTGTACGGATGCAGGAATCTTCCCGGGCCGCCTGAATACGGGCGACCATGCCGATTCATCCGCAAGAGTCCGGATGGAAAACGTGGTGCTGTAATGCTAATGTCCGAATTACCGTTGCCGCCGGCCCACTGAAAACAAGCGCAGCCGATACCGCCATGAATCGAACGGCAGACCCCGAAATCGGGATAGGGAACGATCTCGAGTACCAGGAGAAGATCCTGGAGGAGGTATCGCGGTCGTTCGCCTTTACCATTCCGCAACTTCCCCATGAACTGCGCATTGCGGTCGGCAATGCCTATCTCCTTTGCAGGATCGCGGACACGATTGAGGATGAGCCGGCCCTGTCGCCTGAGCAGAAGGACCGGTACTACGGGCACTTCATCGATGTCATCGAGGGCCGTGAGGATCCGTCGGATTTTTCACGGAATCTCGGCGCGGCACTTTCGCCGAGGTCGACCGAGTACGAGCGCGACCTCGTTGCGAACACGGCCAGCGTGATCCGGGTGACCTCCAGCCTCCGTCCCGCGCAGCGTGCGGCGATCCGGCGCTGCATCAAGATCATGACCGAGGGCATGGCGCAATTCCAGCGCAAGGCCAGCCTGGAGGGACTGCATGACATCCGCCGGTTCGACCGGTATTGCTACGTGGTGGCCGGCGTTGTCGGTGAAATGCTGACGGATCTGTTCTGCGAATATTCCGGGGAAATCGATGCCCGGCGCGATGATCTGTACGCGCTGTCCACTTCCTTCGGCCAGGGGCTGCAGATGACCAACATACTCAAGGACATGTGGGACGACCGTGGCCGGGGGGTCTGCTGGCTGCCGCGGGATGTCTTTTCCTCCACGGGTATCGAGCTTCGCTCGCTGACCCCGGGTCAGGCGGACCCGGGATTCGTCCGGGGGCTGAGTGAACTGGTGGCCATTTCAATCCACCACCTGACGGGGGCGCTCAAGTATGTCCTGTTGATTCCCCCCCATGAGACGGGCATACGCCGCTTTTGCCTGTGGTCGCTGGGGATGGCGGTGTTGACACTCCGGCGAATCCACAGGTACCCGGCCTTCAGGAATGGCCAGGAGGTCAAGATATCGCGCAAAAGTGTCAAGGCGGTCGTGGTTGCCTCGAACGCACTGTCGCGGTCGAATTCGGGCCTCAGGTTCCTGTTCGCCGCAATGACCCGCGGCCTTCCGCGTGCCGGCCAGGAAATCGTGCCGTAATTGGCCCCCGGTAGTCTGCCGGCCGGCGTGCACAAAGCGGTTCATGGGTGTCTTCATCAGTCACGCGTTGCGTTAGGGCCGGCCGGCGCCCTGTTGGCGGAAACCGTTTGGGGAAGGGTGGCGGAATCTCCGTGGCCCCCGTCACCGGGCCCCTTGTCCGCCTGGTACTGACCGTGGGAAATCAACATAATTTGTCGGAACTTCGATGAAATCCGGCAGGTTACAATCGGAAGGAATTTCTGCGCCATGTCTTCGCGGTCGCAAGCCGGATTTTCCCGGTAATTCCCCGCCCGCTGCCGGGGACGGAATCCTTTCCCGATCAAGCCGATAATCCAGTAGCGGAAACCGCAGTCATCAGTCCCGGAAAGCACCATTACAGATGAATACAGCGCCAGGTGATCACAGGGCAGCAGCCGTGCTTTACCCGTTTCCGGAGGGCTGGTATTTCATCGCCAGCCGCGAGCGGATCGAGAAAGAGTCGCTGTTCAAGAAAACCTGGCTTGGCGAACAGGTCGTTGTCTGGTGCAATGGGCAGGGAGACGTCTGCGTGGCCCGGTCGGTCTGCCCGCACCTGGGTTCCGATCTCGGCCCCGAGGCCGGCGGACTGGTGCGCAACGGCTGCCTCGTGTGCCCCTTTCACGGGTACGAGTATGATGTCACCGGCCAGTGCGTGGCGACCCCGTTCGCGCCGGCGCCGGGATCCGCCAGGCTGGAGGTGTTCGAAACCAGGGAAATCCTGGGCCTGGTCTTCGCCTGGTGGGGCCATGGCGGACGCCCGCCCCAATGGAACCTGCCCGATGCGCCGCCAACCGGTGACGACTGGAGCGACCTGGAATTCTGGAGTGCCCGGTTCACGGGACATCCCCAGGAAACCACCGAGAACTCCGTGGACCTGGGGCACCTGCGCTACGTGCACGGCTATGACGGCGTGGACCAGACCGGTTCGGTGTCGGTTGACGGTTCCTGGCTGAAGAGCAGCTTTGTCTTCAGGCGTTCCCAGAAAATCGCCGGGATCGTGCGCTTCGAATACGATGTTTCCGCCGATACCCATGTGCACGGGCTCGGGTATTCCTATGTCGAGGTCCGAGAACACGCCATCAACATGGAATCCCGGCTGTGGGTGCTGGCAACGCCGGTCGATGGCGAACTGGTCGAACTGACGCTGGTCAGCCAGTTGCGGCAACTCCGCAATCCCAAACGACCGATCATCGGCATGCGCTTTCTGCCCCCCCGCCTGCGGACCCGGATCATGAACAAGATCATCATCAGAGCCCAGGGACATGACGTGATGCAGGATGTCGTCATCTGGGAACGGAAGCATTACCGGCCCCGCCCGAGGCTCTGCGGTTCTGACGGAGAGATCAGCAAGTACCGGCGCTACTGCAGGCAGTTCTACCCGGACAGCCAGGACAAGGAATCCCCCAGGGACGTGACCGGCCACTGAATGGCGTCCATTCCCCGGTGGCCCGGGGATGGCCTGTTCTCCCGGAGGCGCGGCGGGATCCTTCTTTGCAGAAGATTTACCGTGCCCTTACCCCGAATTTGCACCCCGTGGGGAACAATGGGCGGCCGCAGGGAAAGAGCCGATTGGCGGCTGAGAGATTTCGCGGAATTAATATTATGGACAATAACTTCAACAGGGTGGGAATCGCATTCTTCCTTTCGGTGTCAGTCGTCACGTTGCTGGTGACTCTGTTTTCGTTGTGGATTTGACCGCCACGGGATTTCCCGATGGGATTCGGGGTCCGGGCGTCCCGCGGTACTGAACGCAGGGACGGCGCGTATATTGTCCACGCCACGCGTACCGGATTTCTATGGACGAATGTGATCGGGGCGCCCGGGGCGGTGCCGGGCGGATACGCGGTGTCCGCCCCGGGTCAGTCGCCGGGCTCGCCCGCGTTCCCGTTCTCCCGGGGCCTGACTCCCAGGCTGTCCAGAATCATGAGCAATGGCGGCAGGAAGAAGAAATCCGCCAGCAGGGCGAAGATGACCGTGGTGCCCGCCAGCAGGCCGAGGGCCTGGTTGTTGGTCATGCCCGACGCGCTGAACACCAGGAATCCAAGCGCGAACACGACGGTGGTCGCCAGCAGGGCCTTGCCCACCGTGCTGAAGGCGGACTGGACGGATTCCGACGGCGGCAGCCCGCTCTGCCGCGCCCTCAGGTACTTGGTCATGAAGTGGATCGTATCGTCCACGATGATGCCGAAGGCAATGGCGGTGACGACCGCGGCCGTGACCCCGATCTGGCCGACCACGTATCCCCAAAGGCCCATGGCCATGGCGGCGGGCACGAAGTTCGGAATCAGGCTGATCAGGCCGAACTTGAGGCTCCGGAAAATGAAGATCAGCAGCAACGACACGATGGCCATCGCGGTGACGGTTCCGATCAGCATTTTTTCGATGTTTCGCTTGATCGAGTAGGACCCGACGATGGTGACGCCCGTGGCCCCGGTCTCCAGGCCGGAGGCGTTCCGGCTCAGCCAGGCCTGGGCGCGGTTGTCCAGGTTGATCTTCTGGTTGGTCGACAGGGCTTTCAGCACCACCGTCATGCGTGTCGATGAACGCTCGACGTCGATGAGGTTGTTCAGGTCCAGGCCCACCGGCAGCGAAAATTCGTACAGCAGCAGATACTGGGCGGCCAGGTCGGAACTGTCCGGGACCCGGTAGAAGTCCGGGTCGTCGCCGTTCAGGTTCTTGTTCAGGCGCTTCATGATGTTGACGATGCTGAAGACATGGGCAACTTCCGGTTGCTCCCTGTACCACTGCGCAAAGTCATCGACCTGCCGGAGATACTCGACATCGGTGATGCCGCCCTCCCGCCCGGAGCCGAGGGAATACTCGAACGGTTCCAGGCCGGTGAAATTCTCGCTCACGAAATCCGTCGCCTGGCGGAACTCGTAACTCTCGTTGAGTAGCTCAAGATGGTTGTCGTCGAGCTCTATGCGCAGAATGCCGGCGATGAGGACGACCACGAGCGCGCCGAACGAGACCAGCACCACCACGTGGTTGGATACGATAAAGCGTCCGAAGCAGTCGAAGAAACGGTCGAACATGTCGCTCTTCCCTTCGCTGTCGGGCCGCACGCGCATGGGCATGAACGACAGGATCGCCGGCAGCAGCGTCACCGAAAGGACAAAGGCGATCAGCGCGCCGAACGCCACGATATTGCCCATGACCTGGAACGGGGGCATTTCGGAGAAGTTCAGGCTGAGAAATCCGATCGCGGTCGTGGCGGACGTCAGAAAGACCGGCCATGCGTTGATCTTGAGTGCACGGACCGTTGCCTCTATCCGGTCCATTCCCTGGCGCAGGCCCGCCAGCACCGCCTCGATGATATGCACGGAATGGGCGACCGTGATTGCCATCATGACGAACAGCGCCGCACCGCTCTCGCCGTACATCCGCATGCCGGCCCACCCGGCGAAACCCAGCGAGGAAAGGATGACCGTTACAATCATCACGACGATGGCGATCATCCCCCACACCGACCGCAGCATGATGACGGCGACGAGCAGCATGACTCCGAGCGCAATGGGCGCAAGGACGCCCATGTCCTCGTCCAGCGCATCGCGTACGGAACGGTTGAGGAACAGTTCGCCGGTCAGGTGGTATTCGAGGTCGGGGTTTGCCGCCCTGGCAGCGGCGGCGGAGGCATGGAGGGAGTCGACGACCGCGACCTTGGGCAGTTCCCTCTCCTCGGGCAGCGCAAAGCTGACATGGAATCCGGCAACGCGGCCGTCCCGGGAAACCAGGCGCCCGGCAACCTCCTCGGTACCAAGCGCGATCTCCTCGATCCGTTCGATCGCGGCATCGTCAAGGGACCCGGCGTCATCCACCAGCGGTTCGACGATCAGGTCATCCTCGACGCCTTCGCTGTGCGAATAGTTCGCCAGTGAATCGACGCGCGTGACGTAGGGTGTACGCCAGAGCTCCTCGGTCAGCTCCTCCACGGCAACGAGCGTCTCCCGCGTGAAGATGGTGCCGTCCCGCGGTGCCAGGGCAATCAGCGCGGTGTCGGAGATGGCGTAGATGTCCTCGAACTCATCGAGGTTGGTGAGATGCGGGTCGTCTTCGCTGAAGTGGTTGCGGAAGTCGACATCGACGGCGACGAGGCGCGGGGCGCCCGAGGTGAACACCGCGATCACAAGCAAGGAGAGCAAGATGGTCAGCCACCGTTGGCCCATGATGCGTGCGATGCAGGAATCCAGAGTCATGTCGACGTGATGTCTTTCGGCAGGCTTCAGGTGGGGGGCCGGGGCGCCGGATGCTTTGGGAAGCGAGTATGCCAGCCGGCAGCTTTCGCGTCCATCACCCATCGCGGCCTTGGCTGCCGGGGCCGCGGGCGCAGCCCGCAAGTGCCATGAATCCGGCGTGGATCCATTGCATTTCCTGGGTCCCCACGGCAGGGAGCCGCCGGTGCGGCTGTTCGCGGACTCCGGATGCAAGGCCGGAATTCAACGACTTATGGTCGGAATCTTCTGATTTGTCTGCAATCAAGTTCAGGCTATAATCAATGCATGACGCGACGAGTTCTGGAGGTCCGGGAAGTGTTCGTGCAGGCATGGCGGGAGGAGGTTGGTGTGTGGCTCCCCATGCGCCCGTCCGTCGCCGGATACGGAATCCGGGCTGTTGACGGTTCTCCCTGGGGGCGTATGATGCGACGCCAGGAACCCGGTCCCCGCGGTGCTGTCTATAAAGGAGACAACGCCATTCCTCCGACTTTATCCTCTCAGACTCGGTTGCAGTGAAACACAACAATCCGACATTCATGGCTGGAGGTGCACGGTCCGGGCGGCGCGGATTCCGTCCCCGGCCTCCGGATCACCCCTGCGCTTTTTCCCCTGATCCCCTGTAGTATCGGCCGTGCCTGCACAAGAAAATTCCGCAGTGTTCAATCTCTACAGCATGGGCCCGTGTCCGGCCGCCGTGCGCGCCCGCGGCCGGTCCCGGTCATGGCCCCGGATGCAGGAGGGCCCGGCCGATGGCTGATACCGCCGAGGGTCTGACGACCCAGCAGCTCAGTCTGCCCGATGAACTCATCCTGACGCTCCTCAACGAGCAGACCGGCTACTTTCACCAGGTGCCCGGCTGGGAACTGAACTGCGCCGTGATCGGCGCAGTGCTTGCGGAGCTCGCCCTTCTCAACCGCATCGACACGGACATGGATTGGCTGATCCTGGTGGACAGCACCGAAACGGGCGACCCCATCCTGGATCCCTTTCTCAAGCAGATTGCGGACGAATCGGTTCAGCGAAACGCCCAGTTCTGGATTGAGCGGTTCGCCCCCCATGCGGAGGATGTGATTGATTCGACCCTCGAGCGCCTGGTTAAACGGAACGTCCTGGAGAAGCACGACGGCGATTTCTGGACCCTGGTTCCCATCAAGTGGCGGGCGGAAGCGGGCGACAGTTCCCAGGAGGACACCGCGAACGAGATCATCAAGGCACGCATCGTCAAGTACATCTTCTCGGATCTGATTCCGGATCCGCGGGACATCATCATCATCAGCCTCGCCAATACCTGCGACGTCTTTCGCTTCATGTTCGAACTCGACGACGAAGCGGAAGAGCGCATCGAATTCATCTGCAGGATGGACCTGATCGGGCATTCCATCGCGGCCGCGGTGGAGCAGAACATCACCAGCCCGCTGTTTCGGCATACCGCCTTCACCAAGAAGATACCAGTCGTTCCCCTGCGCAAGCTGGCGTTCAACCGGTATCTGCCCAAGGGCAACATTCCCGCGCTCTTTGCGAGTATTGCGAAAGAGTACGGCCCGGTGTTCCAGCTCAACCCGCCGTTCCAGCAGCCCATGACCTTCCTGGTGGGAACCGAGGTCAATCGGTGGGTGCACCGGAACGGGCGCATGTACCTGCGGTCCAAGGACTATTTCACGGATATCGAGAAGGTCTACGGTGCCGCCGGGCTCATCCCCTCGCTGGACGGCGCCGATCACTTCCGCCTGCGCAAGGCGATGCAGCCGGGTTACTCGCGCAAGCGGCTTGGGGGGCAGCTGGATGCCCTCTATGAACGTATTCGCAGCTTCATGACGGACTGGGAGGTGGGCTCCGTAAGGAATGCGGTCGCAATGTCCAGGCTGATGATCAACTCCCAGGTATCCCCCATCATCATCGGCATCGAGTCGCAGGATGTGGTTGAGGACCTGATCAAGTTCAAGGAGCGTGCGCTCATCACCCACGTCGCGAAGCTCCTGCCCAAGTTCATGCTCTTCACCCCGGGCATGAGGCGGCCCTCCAAGGCCATCAACGTGGTGTCCCAACGGGTCCAGACCACCCATACGCCCGCCCAGCGCGCCGGGTGCCCGCGCAATCTTGCGGACGACCTGCTCAGCCTCCACGCCAGCGACCCGCAGTTCCTGCCGGAGTCGAACATGGGGTTCTCCCTCTCGGCGCCCATGCTTGCCAGCATGTACCTTGGCGATGCCCTTGCCTTCGCCCTCTATGCCATGGCCTCGCAGCCCGAACTCTACCACCGGATCCGGGCCGAGGCCGATGCCCTGTTCGACGGCGGCGACCCGGGCGAGGAGGATTTCACCAAATCGGCTACCGACGTCACGAACCGCTTCATCATGGAGTGCATGCGGATGTACCCCATCGTCCCCATGTCCATCCGCAACGTCATGAATCCCTGCGTGGTGGAGAACTACGAGCTGCCGGTGGGGAAACGGGTCTTCATTTCCACGACCTCCCCGCATTACATGAGCGATGTCTTTCCGGATCCCTTCAAGTTCGATATCGACCGCTATAAGTCACCGCGCAACGAGCACCGCAGTCCCGGGTATGCCCCCTACGGCCTCGGCACCCACATGTGCCTCGGTTTCCGGTGGATGGAACTGCAGTTGCTCGTCAACATCCTGATGGTCGCCCACTATTTCACCCTCGAGGTGATGCCGGCGAACTTCAAACTCCGCTTCAATCCGTTTCCGTCGATGTCCCCGAGCAAGAGGCTGAAGTTCCGCATCGCCGAACGCAAGCACGACCTGCCTGCCTGACGCTTAGGCCCCCTGTTCCGGGGTGTGGTGCGGGCGTGGTTCATGGCCGGCATGCGTGCATCGCCGCCGGCCGGTTCCGGGGAACCGGACCGGTTCCCGGTTTGCGATGGGATGGATGGAGTGGGGCGCGGCGGCGCCCCGTGAGGACCTACCGTACCCGTTTCAGTGCCGTGCGGGTGAAATCGCCGGTGTCCAGGTCCGTGCCGAATTCATAGTCCGACCAGAGCAGCACGGTGCTCTTTCCCGTGAGATGGTTCGTCATCGTGATCGTGCTGGAGCGCCAGAAGCGGTCGAGGTATTGCTGGTAGCCCTCCACGGCCATGGTCTTCAGATGCTCCTCCCTGCGGTCGTAGTACTGGATCTGCATGGTGCGGAGCTCCTCCCGGTCGAGCCAGACCAACTGGCTGGAGTACCCCGAATCCTTGCTCACAGGGATCCGCTCCAGTACGTGGCATTCGAAATCGCCGCAGGGCTCTTCCCGCAGGTACCGGTGGGTGTATTTCTCGACTTCGACGGCGCCCATGTCCTCGTAGGAGAATTCGCTTCCCATGAAGGAGCCCGACTGCTTCGAGGCGCTGATGCCCTTGACCCGCTTCAGGGCGGGAAGATAGAGCCACTGGTCGTCCGACTTGTCCTTGTGGGCATGGACGAGAAAGGCGGTTCCCTTGACGTCCCGCGGGCGGTCGAACACGAACAGGGTCCGGTCACCGTCCCCGTCGACCTCAATGACCTTGAGGCGGAGCTCGCGCTTGCTTTCCTGCCCCCGCTTGTTGCGCAGGATCATGTTCAGGTTCGCGGTGAAGTTGCTGAATCCCTTCTGGCGTTCCCGGGCATCGGTCGCGATCCTGAGACCGGCTTCCTCCGCGCTTTCGGCGAGGCCGGCGGACGGCGCGAATGCCAGGGAGAGAACGGCAACAAGTATCCCGTACAGGACAGGCATCGGGTGGGAGCGGGTGACGCGCATTATTCGGTTCTCCCTGTGGGCGGTCATCGGTAAAGCGGGGTAAGCAAGAATCCGGCGGCGGCACTGACAACGGCCAAATCGTGTCATCATGCGTACCTTCGCCGGAACTTCAAGGTACATGCTAGCATAATTCAGAGTGATGTCCAGAGAAGTCCGATTCCGGTGAAGTGTCGTCTTCGTGTCCAGGGATCGGGTGTATGGTAGCCTGTCGGATTTGATCGGCCGGGTTGGTTAAAATACGAACGGTTGCACGAGAAAAAACCGGAGTTTCCATGACAAGAGAATTGCCTGGAGTGACGATCCTGCGCCCGGTGGCCGTGACCGCACCGGCTGAATTCCGGATGATGTTTCCCGAAAGGGCACGGCGCCCGGTCCGGGAGAAACCGTTCTCCCCGCGTGGCGGTGTCCGTGGGGGTGTTCCGGTCCGGCGTCTCCCCGGCAGGGTTCTGGCGGCCCTGGGGCTGGTTGTATCGATGTGCACGACCGCGGCCAATGCCGATGACGGATTCATCGACTGGATCGAATATTCCTGGCGCCTTTCCTCGGAGGCCTGGTACTACCCCGACAGCGCAGCGTATCCCGACCAGCGTTCGTACGCGGGCGGACTTGCCCTGGAGACAACGGTCTACATGGAAGACGACGCCGGCAGAAGCATTACGTTTACACCCTTTATCCGGCAGGACGCAGGGGATTCCGCACGCTCTCAGGTGGAAATCCGCGAGGCCTATCTGCTGTCGTACGGCGATATCGGCGACGATGAATGGGAGTGGCGCCTGGGCGTCGACCAGGTCCATTGGGGCGTCGTGGAGTCACGCTCGCTGGTCGATATCGTCAACCAGACCGACATCGCGACACACCCCAACGAAAAGACCAAGCTCGGTCAGCTCATGGCCCATTACACCCTGTCGGGGGAATGGGGGGCGCTGGAATTCTTCGGCATGACGCGGCATCGCGGGCGCACCTACCCGGGCAGCCATGGACGCCAGCGTACGGAGCTGGTCGTGGACCGGGACCTGGCTACATACGAATCCGGGGCGAAGGAGTGGCATATCGATCTCGCCGGCCGGTACAGCGGCCGGTTCGGGCCGGTCGATCTCGGGCTCAGCCTGTTCGACGGCACGAACCGGGAGCCCGTGCTGTCGCCGGGGCTGTCCAGCACCCACCAGATCGTGCTGGCGCCGCATTACGAGCAGATCCGCCAGTACGGCCTGGACGCCCAGCTCACCACCGGTTCCCTGCTCCTCAAGCTGGAGGCCATCCACCGCACCGGGGCGAAGAACAACCAGTTCGACCAGCATTTCAATTTCGAGGAGGAAGACTTCTCGGCCTATGTCGCGGGCGGGGAGTACACGTTCAGTTCCGTCTGGGACTCGAACGCCGATCTGGTCCTGTTTGCCGAATGGCTGCATGACGATCGGGGCCAGCGGGCCACCAATGCCTTCGAGAACGACCTGTTCCTGGCGGCGCGCCTCGGGCTGAACGACGTGCAGAGCACCGAATTCGTCGTCAGCCTGCTGGCCTCGCTCGAGAACAGCAGTTACATCCTCGGCGGCGAATTCAAGCGCCGTCTCGGGGACAACTGGTTCCTGCATTGCGAGGTCTCGACCTACCATGAGATCGACCCGGCGGATGCCGTGTACACGGCGCGGCGCGACAGCTTCGCGAGGGTGAACCTGGACTACAATTTCTGAACCGCCGCCGGGACGGTCACGGGCTGCCCCCGGGTGCCGGGCGGTTCGGGCGGGCACGGGGGGCCGGTCAGCGGTCAAACTTGATCAGCAGCGCCGGCAGCAGCAGGAAATCCACCACGATGGCCAGCATGATCACGATCGCCACCAGCAGTCCCAGGTTGGCGTTCAGGAGGAAGGCGGAGGTCGAGATGACCAGGAATCCCGCGGACAGGGCGACCGAGGTGATCCAAAGAGCAACGCCGACCGTCGAGAACGCGTAACGGACCGATTCGACGGGATCAAGCCCCTGTTCCCGGCGCGCCCTCAGGTACTTGCTCATGAAGTGGATGGTGTCATCCACCACGATCCCCAGGGTCATGGTGCCGACGACGGAAAGGCCCAGTCCGATCTCCCCGTTCGCAAGACCCCAGATGCCGAAGGCCATGGCGGCGGGGGCGACGTTCGGTATCAGGGTCAGCAGCCCGTACCGCAGGGACTTCAGCACGAAGATCAGCAGGATGGAAATGGCGGTCAGGGCGAGGGCGGTGCCCACCAGCATGCCGAGGGCGTTCCTGAAACCGATATACGAGAACATCATCGGGGGGCTTGCGCCGGTGGTCCTGATTTCCGGCGTGTTCCCGGCCATCCATTCATCCACCCGTCGCTCGAATCCCAGGAGTCCGGTGGTCGAGAGGGTTTCCAGGTAGACGCTGAGCCGCGTGCTTCGCTTGTCGATGTCGATCTGGTTGTTCAGGTCGAGGCCGTAGGGCAGGGACATTTCATAGAGCAGCAGGTACTGCGCCGCCATGTCCCGCTCTTCGGGCAGGCGATACCATACGGGGTCGTCGCCGTGCATGCTCCGGTTGATCCGCTTGAAGATGTCGGACAGGGTGCCGACATGGATGACTTCGGGCTGCTCCCGCAGCCATGTCGTCAGGCGCTCCACCTGTTCGAGGTATGCCGGTTCGGAAATCCCCCCCGGGACGCCGGCATCCAGGGAGTAGTCGATGAAATACATCCCCGTCAGATTCTCCACCACGAAATCCGAATCGGTGCGGAACGGGATCCGCTCATCGAAGTACTCCACGAACACGTCGTTCAATTCATTGCGCGGGATGGCGGCGATGAGGCCGATGATCAAAAGGACCATGACGGGCATCAGCATGCCCCGGCGGCGGATCACCCAGTCCGCGAAGCGGGTGATGATCTCGGTGCCGTATTCGCGCCGCTTCCCGCGTGACACCGGCAGCAGCGTGACCAGGGCGGGGAGCGTGGTCACCGAGAACCACCACGCGAACATGACGCCGGCCGCGGAGATGTTGCCGAGATCCCTGAACGGGGGCACCTCGCTGAAATTCAGGGCCAGGAAACCGATGGCGGTCGTCACCGAGGTCAGGAACACCGGGCTGAAATTGATCCGCAGGCTTTCGGCCATGGCTTCCCGCCTGCCCATGCCCGCACGGTACTTCTGCATCCAGGTGGTCAGTACGTGCACGCAGTCGGCCACCGCGAGGGTGAGGATGATGGTCGGGGCGGACATGGACGGCGGCGTCAGCCGGACCCCCATCCAGCCGGCGACCCCCATGGCGCAGGCAACGGAAAGGACGATGGTGACCAGTGTGCCGACGGTGCCGGTCAGTCCCCGCAGCTGCAGGAACACCAGGAGCAGGATCACGCCCAGCGCAAGCGGCATCAGGTGGGTGATGTCATGGACCGCGGCTTCCGGGAAGGCCTGGTTCATCATCATGACGCCGGTGAGATATACCCGGATATCCGGATAGGTGTTCTCGATGTAGTCCTTCACGCCGCGGACATGGGCCGCCACTTCGGGCCCCTCCTTCGCCTCGTTCTCACCCGGCAGTTCCACGGTGATGTTGAGGGCCGCGACGTGGGCCTCGGGCGAAACCAGCCGGTGCACCAGGGCCGGTTCCGTGACGGCGATCCCGCGGAGGCGGTCCAGGTCCTCCGGTGTCAGGGATGCGGCATCCTCATAGAGGTCCGCGACGATCAGCTCGTCGCCCTGGGCCACCGTGTGCTGGAAGTTCGACAGCGAGTCCACGCGGATGGAGTAGGGGGTGTTCCACGCCAGGTCGGTGGCGTCGGTGACGGCAGTGAGAAATTCCCGGTCGAAAACCCGGCCGCTTCCAGGTGCCATCACGAACAGCACGTTGTCGTTCTTGACGTAGGTGTCCTGCAGGTGTTCGAAGGCCAGCAGGTGGGGATCGTCGCCGGTAAAGAACGACCGGTAGTCGTTGGTAAAGGAGAGGTATTGTGCGCCGAAGGCGGCGCAGGCGGTCACCGCCAGGGAGGCGGCCAGTGTCCGGAACCGGTGGCGGGTGACGAACTGTCCCCAGGCCTGGGCCAGCTGCTCCATGGTCAGGGATTGACCTGCCGGGCGGCGGATGCCGTCCGGGAGCGCGGCGACCTCTGCGGGCGGAACCGGCCCGGCCGTTCTGGCAGGTTGTCACGGCACTGGACCGGCGCCCCAGGCCCCGGGTCGGATGTCACTGGGGGGCATTTCATGGAACATCCATTCCGCCGGTGCGGATGCCGGTCTTTCGGGATGACGGGCGGCAAGCCGTTGTCCGGTGTCGGGCCCATGCCGGATTCTACCCTGCGGCCCCCGGGTCGAACCCGCGGATCAGGTCCACCACCGCCTGCCCGTAGCGTTCCTGCTTGCCGGCGCCGATCCCGTCGATCTCCACCAGGGCACCCACGTCCATGGGCCTGCGGGTGGCCAGCGTGGCCAGGGTGGCATCGTGAAAGATCACGTAGGGCGGCACGTTCTGGTCCCTGGCCAGGTCGGCGCGCAGTCCCCTCAGCGCCTCGAACAGCGCGTGGTCCCCTTCGCCGAGCGCGGCGGGGGCTTTCCTGGGGGCGCGGGATTTTGCCCGGGCGGGTTTCTGCTGCACGCGCTGCATGAATCGCGCCTCCTCCCGCAGCAGCGGCCGGCAGGCCTCGCTCAGGAGGAGGCTGCCGTGCCCGGCGTCGTCCATGGTCAGCATGCCGGCGGCGATCAGCTGCCGGAACAGGTTGCGCCATTGTTTTTCGTCGAGGTCGGTGCCGGTGCCGAACAGTTCCAGGCGGTCGTGGCCGTTGCGCTGCATGCGTTCGTCGTCCTTGCCCCTGAGCACGCCGATGAGGTAGCCGACGCCGAACCGCTGCCCCGTCCGGTAGACGCAGGACAGCGCCAGCCTCGCGTTCTGCGTGCTGTCGACAACCTCCGGGGGCCACAGGCAGTTGTCGCAGTTGCCGCAGTCCGATGCCATGTCCTCGTCGAAATAGGCGAGCAGCGCCCTTCGCCTGCAGGTCGTGATCTCGCACCAGCCAAGCAGGGTCCGGAGCTTGTGCTGCATGACCTGCTTGTGGGACCCGGCGGCGTCCGAGTTCTCCACGAAATTCCCCAGGGTCATGACGTCGCCGAGGCTGTAGGACAGCCAGGCGGACGCCGGCAGTCCGTCCCTTCCCGCGCGGCCGGTCTCCTGGTAATACGCCTCCAGGTTCTTCGGCAGGTTGAGATGGGCGACAAAACGCACGTCCGGCTTGTCGATCCCCATGCCGAAGGCGATGGTCGCCACCACGATGACGCCCTCCTCGTGCAGGAAGCGGTGCTGGTTTTCGGCGCGCTCGGCGTCCGGCATGCCGGCGTGATAGGGCAGTGCGACACGGCCCTTTTCCGTGAGCCAGCGGGCGACCTCCTCCGTCCGCCGGCGGCTGAGACAGTAGACGATGCCGGCATCGCCCGGATGCTGGGTTTCGATAAACCGCCAGAGCTCCTCGCGGCCGTTCCGCGCGTCCACCACCCGGTAGCAGATGTTGGGCCGGTCGAAGCTGTGCAGGAACCGGCGCGCCCGCTGAAGGTGCAGATGCTCGACGATCTCCCCGCGGACCCGGCGGTCCGCGGTGGCGGTCAGCGCGATCCGGGGGACATCGGGAAAGCGCTCCGGGAGGCAGTCGAGCTGGCGGTACTCCTTGCGGAAGTCATGGCCCCACTGGGAGACGCAATGGGCTTCGTCGATGGCGAACAGGCTGATCCGGTGGCGCTGGAGCAGGTCCAGGGTTTCCGGCATCAGCAGGCGCTCCGGGGACAGGTAGAGCAGCTTGAGGCCCCCCGCGGAAAGCCGCCTGAGCGTATCCCGGCGCTGCTCGTAATCCTGGGTTGAATTGAGATAGCCGGCGTCGATGCCGAACTGCCGCAACGCCGCCACCTGGTCCTGCATCAGGGCGATGAGCGGGGACACCACCACGGCGGTACCGTCCATGACCAGGGCGGGCACCTGGTAGCACAGGGACTTGCCGCCCCCCGTGGGCATCAGCACCAGGCAATCGCCGCCGGCAATCAGCGTATCGATGATTTCCTTCTGGTGATGACGGAAGCGGTCGTATCCGAAAACCTCCCTGAGGACCTTCTCCGGGCGTTCGATCAATGCGTATTGTCCTTTCGGTTCATTCCGGCGGTTGTCGCGCCCGGGCCGGGCATGCTGGTATTCGATAAGGGATGACCCCGGATTTGCCTCAACGTCCGACGTCGGTGCGAAAGCGCTGGTGCCGTCGCAGGGCCCTTCAACAGGCGTCCGTACAGGCGTCCAAACAGGAGGCCGGCGCGGCTCACGGCGGTGTCCGTTCCCCTCCGGGACGGACGGGCTTCCGCCGGGTGGGGTTATACCACAGGTCGTCCGTCATCCGTCCCGTAACCGCCGGGGAAACACTTCGGAAAATGTCCGGAAAATACGCTGAAAAAATCCCGGAATATATTCCGGAAAAAAGCCGGAAAAAGCCGGAAAAAAGCCTTGCCAGCCAACCGGACAGGTGGCACATTCGGCGGCTGCCGGATGCGCGCCCGATCGCCGGGGTGCGTGCCATTCACCGGCAGCCGTTCGATTCCGTTCAATCATTCGGGGCAAGGGCACTTCCCGACGTGAGCACCGCCGCCAACAACATCAGGGCCGCCTTGCTGGTGATGGCCGGCATGGCCATGATCTCATCCAACGACGCCATCATGAAGCTGTCCAGCGAACAGCTCGGGGTCGGCCAGCTCCTGTTTGTCCGGGGGATCCTGGCGGTGGTGCTCTTTTCCGTGTACATCAGGCTGAGCGGCCGGCCGTTCCTGCCCCTTGCCTTCTATTCCCGATGGAACGGTCTGCGCGCCTTATGTGAATGCTGCGCAACGGTGTGTTTCATCACGGGCCTGACGCTGCTGCCCATTGCCACTGCCTCCACCCTCGTCTGGGTGGCGCCGATCCTGTTGACCGTGGCCGCGGCTCTGGTGCTTGGCGAGCGGGTCAGGCCCGGCCGCTGGCTCGCGGTGCTGGTGGGATTCGCCGGCATCCTGCTGGTGACGCGCCCGTTCGACGTGCATTTCGAGCCGGCCATGCTGCTCCCGCTGGCGGCGGCGGTGTTCATCACGGTGCGGGACCTGGTCACCCGCCGGATCGACAGCTCGCTGGATTCCCTCCACGTGGTGCTTGCCTCCCTCGCCATCGTCACCGTGGCCGGCCTTCTTCTGTCCATCGCGGACTGGCGTCCGGTCTCCCTGGAACTGGTGGCCTGGCTGTCCCTCAGCGCGCTGCTGCTCGGCAGCGGTTATCTCAGCCAGATCGTTGCGGTGCGCAGCGGCGAGCTGTCGTTCATCTCGCCGTTTTCCTACACGGGAATCCTGGTCGCGGTGTTTTACGGCTACCTGATCTGGGACGAGCTGCCGGATGTCCTGACCATCGCGGGCATCGCCCTGATCGTCGGTGCGGGCATGTACGTCCTGGCGGTCGGACGGATCAGCCGCCGCGGCCTTCGATGACTTTTCCCGGGTTCATGATTCCCCGGGGATCGAGCAGCGACTTGACCTCTTGCATCACGCGGTACCTGACGGGCGAGGAAAGCCCCAACAGCGATTCACGCTTGTCGGTGCCGATGCCGTGTTCCGCCGAAAACGATCCGCCGACCGCATCCAGGCCGTCATAGACCGCCGCGTCCACCGGGCCTCTCAACTCCGGCACGGGCTTGCCCGCGGTGATGGTGGCGTGGATATTGCCGTCGCCCAGGTGGGCGATGAGATACGTTCCGAGCGCCGGGGAGACGGCCCGGACGCGGCCGAACAGGCCGTCGACGTACTGCGCAAGGCAATCCAGGGGGACGGAGACGTCGTACCAGAATCCATGGGGCAAGAGATCGTCCACCACGAAACTGTCTTCACGGATGCGCCACAGTTCACCCCGTTCCCGCTCGCTCTTGGCGATCACCACATCCGCCAGCACGCCGGACTCGTACAGCGCCATCAAGGCGCCCTCGAAGGTATCGGCGCGGTCCCCCGTCTCCGCCGCCGCTTCCAGCAGCACCGCCAGCTGTTCCGACCCCGGACGGATCTCTACCGGCAGGTTCACCGATAACCCGCCGGCAACCGTGACGACGTAGTCCGGCCACATCGCCTCGGCGGACAGCAGCTGCACGTCGGGGTGGTCACGCAGGGCCGCATAACCGGACACCGCCCGGGCCGTGTCCGGGAAGACGGCCAGCGCGGTGATACCGGGAGGGTCCCCGGGCAGGAGGGACAGCGACAGGCGGGTGATCACGCCCAGCGTCCCCTCGGAGCCGATGAAGAGCTGCCCGATATCCGGTCCCTCGTTGGCCTTGGTGACGCGCCTCAGGTGGCTGTAGACGCTGCCGTCGGGAAGCACCGCCTCCAGGCCGAGGATCCGGTGGCGCATGATGCCGTTGCGGAACGCCTCGATGCCGCCCGCGTTCGTAGCGGCCATCCCGCCCAGGGTCGCGGAGTCCCGGGCCGACAGATCGATGCCCGCGGACAGACCGTGCTCGCCCGCGGCGGAATCCAGCGCGGCCAGGGTGACCCCGCACTGCACGATTGCGGTGCCGCCCAGTGGATCGATGGATTCGATGCGGTTCATGCGGGAGGTGTCGATGATCAGCTGCCCGGGCGCGGCGGCGGCGCCGCCGGACAGGCCGGTGCGTCCGCCCTGGGTGACCACCGGGATGCCGCCCCGGTGGCAGAGTGCCAGCAGTTCGCTGACCTGCGCCGTGGTGTCGGGAAGCGCCATCAGGTCGGCGGAGAGATTCTCCGGGTGAAACCCGGGATGCCGGTCGGCGAACTCCTCCCGCGTGCGGAACGAGATCCCGGGCAAACGGTCCAGCAGCTGGTCCAGGGTGATGCTCATTGGGTTGCCGGCGGCAGGGGGCGGTTCATCGGGCGGAAGTTCAGTCGCCGGCCGGGGACTTCCGCCATTGCCCTGATCTCGACACGGCCTCGGCGAATCTCGCCAGTTGGCCCTCCCGGTCCGTCCCGGGAAGATAGCGCTGAACCGGGGCCTCACCGTCCATGCTGCGGATGTTGCCGGCACCCGCCAGCTGGGCTGTGCCGATGGCGGTGATTTCGGGGAAGGACTTGACCGCCACGGACTTGCCGAGGACGTCGGCAAGGAACTGGCAGAAGTACGGGTTGACCGACATGCCGCCGTCGACGGAGATCTCGTCGCCGATTTCGGTGAGCCGGGACATGGCCCGGATCACCTCGGCCGCACGGAAGGCGACCCCCTCGAGCAGGGACTGCATCATGTCCTGGCGGTCGGTATCCAGCGACAGCCCGATCCAGAGCCCCGCGGCGCGGCGGTCCCAGTGCGGGCAGGCCAGGCCGGACAGGGCCGGCACGAATAACAGGTCCCGATCCACGGCCGCGGGCCTTGAGAAGCTGTTGAGGGCGGCATGATCCCCGAAGAGTCCGAGCCCGTGCGCCCATTCGACGGCGGAGCCGGCGCAGTACACCCCGCCGTCCAGGGCGTATTCGGGCGTGCTTCCGTCATGCTGCCAGGCCACGGTGGGCAGCAGTCCCTGGTCCGGGGACCGCAGCGCCCTGTCACCCGTCACCAGCAGGGCGAAGGCCCCGGTGCCGAAGGTGATCTTGGCGTCGCCCGCCCTGCGGCAGCCATGACCGTAGAGCGAGGCCTGCTGGTCCACCACACTGGCCGTGACCGGCACCGCGCGGCCCCGGCTCGGGACCTCTCCCAGGTGCCCCGTGGTGGGAACGATTTCGGGAAGCGCCTCCATGGGTACGCCGAAGAGCCGGCAGAGCTCCCCGTCCCACTGGCCCGTAGCAAGATTCATCAGCGAGGTGCGCGATGCCGTGGTGATGTCGGTGCTGCATTCGCCGGCCAGGCGGTCCAGGAAGAACGCGTCGGTGGTGCCGAGCCTGAGCTTGCCCTGTTCCAGCAGCCTCCGGGCTTCCGGCACATGCTCCACGATCCAGGCGAGCTTGCTCGCGGAGAAGTAGGAGTCGAGGGGCAGCCCGCAGCGCTCCAACACTTCCGCCTCGGCGCCGTCCCGCTTCAGCCGTTCCACCGCGGCGCCGGTACGGTTGTCCTGCCAGACGATCACGTTCGTGACCGGCTCCCGAGTGTCCGCATGCCAGGCGAGACAGCTCTCCCCCTGGTTGTCGACCCCCACGGCGGAAACACCCTCCGCGGCGTCCAGGGAGGTCTGCAGGTTCCGGACCAGTTCCGCCGGGTCGTGTTCCACCCAGCCGGGTTTGGGATAGAGCTGCCTGTGCCGGGTTACAGAGGCGATGGCGGCGTCCCCGTCGGCGCCCACGGCAAGCGCCCGGGTACTGGTGGTTCCCTGGTCAATGGCGAGGATGGTCATTGCGGACGGTTCTGCCGGGACTGATTGCGCACGCCGAACCTTACCACCCCGGGTGGGTTTATTGTGCCCGTCATGGGACAAACTCCCGTCTTTGGCACTCCGACCTTAGGCGGGCTGGGCACGGCCCGCCGCGATGGTCACACGGGAACGGGTTGACCTCCGGTATCCGGCCGGCGGGGCAGCCGATTTTTGATGGATGTGGATTTTCATGGTCTTTGCATACCATCAGGCGGTCGGATTTTTTTCGACTTCTTTATTGCAGGAAACAGGTGATGGGATGGAAGCCGGAACGGAAGAGAAACGGAATCGCGTCCGGATTCCTGGCGGGCGAAACCGGGTATTTTTACTTCGGCACTTCCGGGTGTACTGCATCCGGCATGTGAATCATGCGGGAAGCAGTGAGCGATGATGCGGGGCAGGGGAAGGTGGTTCCGGAAACAGTCCCTGGGGCCCGGATTCCACGCCGGACGACGGCAGAATTTCCGGAATTTGCCGGGAACCGGTGCTTCCGGGGCGCCGCGATTTCCCTTCCATGCGGAACTCTACGGGCCCGCCGGAGTCATCAAAACAGGTAGATTATCGCGCCGGCCACGGACGGTCCGGAAGGCCGAAAAGGGGGTGAAAACGCCTCCCGCGACGATGATTTTCGGGGGATATTCGAGGGCGCTGAAAATGTTCTTCAGCGAATGTAAAGGAAATGTAAAGACGAAAAAAGGAGGGAAAATATTATGGAGCAAAAACAGGGAGTTATATCGATCTTTATGGAATTTTTACTCGCGATAACTACATTTATCGGGAGTAAACGCGCGTTAACAGTTCGAAATCCGGGAAAACCGCCCCTCCGGGTCCCCGTTCGGAATGAATATCCAAAACCGCCCTCCACGCACCCTCAGAAGGGCCCCCCGGACCCCATCTCCGAATGGCTCGAATCCGCCAGCGGGGCATTGAGTGAGAACACCGAACGGGCCCTCAGAGCCGACCTCGAGGTCTACTCCGCCTGGTGCCGGCATGAGGGTCTGAAACCCTGGCCCACCCGGGCGGGAGATCTCGTCCGGTTCATCAGCACCATGGCCCGCCTCAAGGCACCGGCCACCGTCCGAAGGTACGTCTCCAGCATCGTCGCCCTGCACAGGGCCGCCGGATGGAAGGACCCCCTCGCCAACATCACGGTCCGCATGGCCATGCAGCGCATGTACCGGAAACAGGGCCGCCGGCAGGTCCAGGCATCGGGACTGACCTGGCCCCTCAGGAAGAGACTGCTGGCATCCTCAGGCAACCGCCTGATCGATGCCCGCAACCGGGCACTATTGGCCGTGGCCTATGACGCCATGCTCCGGCGGTCCGAACTGGTCTCCCTGCAAGTGCCTGATTTCTCGATGGAACCCGACGGATCCGCCACCCTCCTGGTGCGCCGGGGCAAGACCGACCCCCAGGGCGAGGGATCGGTCCTGTTCCTCGCCCCGGACACCGCGGACTTCGTCATGGAATGGCGCCGAAGGGGCGGTATCGACAAGGGGTTCCTGTTCCGGTCCATTGGGAAGAACGGGATACCCGGGGGCGCCCTGGACTCCAGCCAGGTGCCGCGCATCTACAAGTCCATGGCGAGGAATGCGGGACTGGGAAAAGACATCGTGTCCGGACTGTCGGGCCACAGTACCCGGGTGGGTGCGGTGCAGGACATGATCGCCTCGGGGATCGAGTTGCCGGCAATTCTGCAGGCGGGGAGGTGGAAGAGCACGTCCATGGTGAACCGGTACGGGGAGCGGCTGCTGGCCCGCCGTGGCGGTGCGGCGCAGCTGGCCAGGCTGCAGAAGCGGGGGCGGAAATCCGCCTGGAAACCGGGGCTGGAGTGAGGGGCAGGGAAAGACGAAGGAAGGGCCGAAAAATGTCAAAAAAAGTAAAAAAAGGTTAACTTTTTTTGATGTCCGCTCCGTCCGTTATTTAATGTTATCGCGCGCAAAAAATGAAAAAAAATGGCACTTTTTCACAATTTATAATTCGGGCCTTGGGATATTTTGTCCACGAACCCCGTAAAATGCGGTAAAATCATCTCCCGAGGGTTGCGAATCAACCGGATACAGGCAATAAAATCATGTATCTTCGGATTGCGTCAAAACCCTTGACTGTGCGGGCATAGGAATATATTCTTTGCTCCTGATAAATGTAGTTATCGCGAGCAAAAGTGAGGTCGAAATAAGGCCCAAACCAACTCAAAACCCTTCAATCAAACCTTGTGAGAACCTTCGTTATGAAATCAACAGATAAATTCGTGCTGGTCCTTGTGGCTTCGCTGGCACTGCTCCTTGCCGGTTGTGGAGGGGGGAGTTCCACGACTGCACCGCCAGTAGACCCCGGCCCGACTGCGGCGGAACAGGCAATCATGGACGCGGAAGCGGCCTTGACGACCGCTCAGGCGGGAATGTCCAGCGCCATGACCGACGCGGAAAAGCGGGATGCATACCGCGCAATACAGTCAGCGGCGAATAACCTTGTCATGGTGCTCAAGGCAAATAACGGATCGTTGGCTGCAGTCGAGGCTGCAACAACGACCCGCGAAAACGCCAAGAGCATGGCGGACAATCTGGCGATGAAGGTCGCGGATGCAGAGGCGGCGGCTGACAAGGCCATGATGGCGATGGCTGCCAAACTCTACAATGCAATTGGTACTGCACCCTTGGCTGCAGCTAGGCTGACTGACATTACTGCTAGCGGTGGCATTGAAATTACTAATGGGGCCGTTGTCATTGATGGCACTGCGAATAGTACTGTTGCCCAATTGGAAGAGGACAAGATGGCCATGGTTGCGCCCTTGCATGGTTGGGTAGGCTCTCAGCAGACCACAACGGTAGAAACAGGAACCAATGCCGGTACTTACACGGCGCAAATGTACTCCAATGTGGGAGAACCGGCGCAGGGTGATCCATTCGACGTTGCACATCCGTTTAATGCCGTTCCGGTAAATACTGTCAATACAGAATTTACAATCGACACGGGCACCACGGCCGTTCAAGAACTAGTTGCCAGTTCGAGATTCGACCAGACTGCTGGCAAGAAAGAGTTCGAGTTGCCTGCCAATACGGTCAAGGTGATGATTTCTGGCAGCTATCACGGGGTTTCCGGTGATTACAGTTGTACCCCCCCAGCTGGTGGTTCTTGCACAGCTACTGTGGCACCGAAAGGATTTACCCTAGGCGGTGATAACGCAGATGGCAGCGCGGGCACCGCAACATGGACATTCAAACCCAATAATCCGAAGGACAGGGTAACGGGAACGCCGGACGATGTGTATGCCGTCTATGGGTGGTGGCTGCACGAAACCGAAGACGGTGCCTACGTAAGTGCATTTGCTGATTACAGGGGAACTCCCGAAGCTGCTTCAGGTATTACTGCCCTGCAAGGTTCCGCAACCTACAAGGGCGGCGCAGCAGGAAAGTACACAGTACGCGCCGGTGCGGTCAACGACGCGGGCCACTTCACGGCGGACGCCGAACTCATGGCGGATTTTTCCGATAACACGGTCACGGGAACCATCGACAACTTCATGGGCAGCGATGGCATGGCCCGGGATTGGTCCGTTGGGTTGAAGAAATCTTACCTCGGTGACACCGGGGTAATTAACCACTTGACCTCCGCCGCGAACGAAGGTAACCAAAAGACAACATGGACCATGGGCGGAAGCGCTGCCAGTGCTGCTGGCGCATGGAGTGGAACACTCTACGAAAATAACGACGGCGGCGTTCCTAAAGTAGGTACCGGTACGTTCCATTCAACATACGGCAACATTGGCCGCATGGTCGGGGCTTTCGGAGTCAATCTGGAAGAGTAATCCTGTTCAACGAGGGTGGCGGCCTTTTACATGACTCTTTCGGGTCGCCATTCATTTTACACCCCGGGTGTGTCTTCGGATTCACCCGGGTTTTTTCTCCCCGGTTCTGCCTGAACAGACACCGGGAGTGCCGGAGAACCCGGCGGGTATTGATTTTGGAGGAGCGGAGGATTTAGCGCGATGCATACATCGATCGCGCACAACAGGGGCCACTGGAGGCCTGGTCCCGATTCAACCCTTTGAACAACCTTGTGAGAAACGTCGAAATGAAATCAACAGAAGGACTTGCAAAATTGCCTGATTGAGCGAGTTTTTCACCCCAACAGGCGATTTTCAAAGCAGGGCCAAGGGGTCGGACGGTGGTATAGTGAAGTCTTGAAACACACACTGCGCCGCCGAACAACCCGATGCCCCTTGCGACGACTATATCCAACCTCCGCTACCTTTTTCAAGACGAAATTTTCCCGGCCATCGAGGACCGGACCGGACGACTGTCGGAGAAGCACCGGCGCCTGATCGCGGTCCTTGACTGGGTGAAGGTGGAAACCTTCTTCCCTGCCTGCCCGGTGAGCGCCGGACGTCCGACGGCGGATCGGGTGGCCCTGGCGACGGCGTTCATCGCCAAGGCCATCTGGGATCTGCCCACCACCCGGCACCTGATGGACCGGATCCTGTCGGACCCGGCGCTGCGCAGGATGTGCGGGTGGAGCCGGTGTTCCGAGGTGCCGAGCGAGGCGACGTTCTCCAGGGCGTTTGCCTTGTTCGCTGAAGGCGACCTGCCGGGGAGGATGCACGAGGCGCTGATCCGGAGCACCCTGGGCAGGGACGATGTGATCGTCGGGCACCTGTCCCGGGACTCGACGGCGATCGAGGCCCGGGAGAAACCGGAACGGAAAAAGGCTTCGGACAAGGATGAAGGCAATGGCAAGGATGGGAAGAAGGGAAAAACCGCGAAGCGCAAGCCGGGGCGTCCGCCCAAGGGGGATTCGTCCGAAGGGAAGCCCGAACGCAGACTGGAGCGGCAGTTGCAGATGTCCTTCGGGGAAATGATGGCGGACCTGCCGCGGAAATGCGGCATCGGCACCAAGCGCAACGCCAAGGGGTTCCTGACCTCCTGGAAGGGATACAAGCTCCACATCGACGGCGCGGACGGCGGCATACCGGTCAGCTGCATCCTGACCTCGGCCTTCCTCCATGACAGCCAGGCCGCCATTCCGCTGGCCGCGCAAAGCGACCGGCGGGTGACCGCGTGCTACGAAGTCATGGACAGCGCCTACGACGCCCCGGAAATCAGGGCCTACAGCGAATCCCTGGGCCATGTGCCGATCATCGACACCAATCCCCGCCGGGACCGGGCACTCAAGGAAAGTCTCCGCCGGGAGGCCCGCGCCCAGCGCGCCGCCGGGCATATCGATCACAAGACGGTGCGTTACCGTGAACGGTCCAACATCGAGCGGATCAACGGACGGCTCAAGGACGAGTTCGGCGGCCGCCATGTCCGCGTGCGGGGACCCACCAAGGTGAACTGCCACCTGATGTGGGGCATCCTCGCACTCACGGTGGACCAGCTTCTCCGGCTCGGGACCTGAGTCGAACCCCGAACCGATTTCCCTGCTGAATACCCTGCCATCCCGCGAAGATGGCGTGGAAAGGCTCGTCCCGAAACCACCGGAATCCCCTCGTCGGGGTACTTCACGCCCTCCCGGACGGCAAAATCCATCCGTAATTGATCGCCAGCGATGGCGCTATCCGGCCATTCTTATTGTGCGTTGCACAATACTTCTCTCTCGCCGGAATTTTGCAAGTGGCTCAACAGATAAAAAAATACTGATCCTCGTGGCCTCGCTGGCACTGCTCCTCGCCGGTTGCGGAGGGGGTGGTTCCTCTACTACTGCGCCGGTAGATCCCGGCCCGACTCCGGCGGAAACGGCAATCATGCAGGCGGAAACAGCCTTGATGAATGCTGAAACCGCGTTGGAAATGCTGGGCGCTTCGGCAACCGATGAGCAAATGCGTGTCGCCTACCAGGCCGTAGAGCGAGCAGCAAATAACCTTGTCATGGTGCTCAAGGCAAACGGCGGATCGCCGGTCGCGGTTGAGGCGGCAACCACAACCCGCCAGACTGCCATGCACATGGCAGACAATCTGGCGCGGAAGATCGAGGATGATGCGGTGGCTGCTGACGCAGCCATGACGGCCCTGGCCGCCAAACTGTATGCAGCTATTAATGATGATCCCTTGGGTAACAGCGCGAGAGGTACTGCATTCAACGACAGCGGCGTTCTTTTCGTTCAAGTCCGTGTTTTTGACCCTGACATTGTCCCTTCAGAGCGGGACTTTTTTGCAACAAATCAATTGAAAGAGGACAAAACGGCCATGATAGCGCCTTTGCACGGTTGGACGGGTTCTGTTCACACCGCAACGGTGGCAGCGGGAACCAATTCCGGCGCCGGCACCTATACGGCGCACCTGTACTCCAACGTGGAGGCACCGACGCCGGGGAAGAAGTTTTCGGTGGCACATCCTTACGACACTAGAGCGGTAGACGGCGCCAATACAGAATTGGCTGTTGTCACGACCAATTCGGGCGTCCCAGCAAGAATTGCCAGCCCGCAATTCGATCATACCGCAGGGACCAAAGAATTCGAGTTGCCTACCAATACGCGAAGGGTAATGATAGATGGTAGCTATCTCGGAGTTTCCGGTACGTACAGTTGCGAACCTACCGCTGGCCAGACCTGTTCGTCCACCGTTGCTACTGAAGGGTTTACGCTTGGGGGCGGTACATGGACTTTCAGGGTCACAAACCCGGAGGATACGCTGGCACCCACGCCGGACACGGTATACCCCATCTATGGCTGGTGGCAGCACGAAGCCCCGGACGGCACGACCCATGTAAGCGCGGTCACAGGTTACAGGGGTAGTCTACAGGAACAGCAAGCGGAATATGCGAATCTTAGTACTACTGATACTATTGCAGTTGCTGATGGTGTTCATCTGAATGGCACTGCAACCTACAAGGGCGGCGCCGCGGGAATATACGCGATCAGTGCGGGTGCGATGAACGACGCGGGCCACTTCACGGCGGATGTCGAGCTCACGGCGACATTTAAAGAAGGTAATTCAGCCACAATTGACCACAAGATCACAGGAACCATCGACAACTTCATGGATAGCAATGGCATGCCCCGGGACTGGTCCGTTGCGTTGAAGGAAACTGACATTACCGGAACCGGCGTCATTCCAAAGCCTACCTCAGATACTGCCAAAACTTCATGGTCCATGGGCGGGACCGCCGCCGGTGAATCCGGAGAATGGGCAGGGCAACTTTACAAGCAAAATGACGGCGGAGTTCCTACCGTAGGAATCGGTAAGTTCCATTCGGAATACGAAAACATCGGCCGCATGGTCGGGGCCTTCGGGGTCAACCTGGAAGAGTAGATCGTAGAAGACCTGCTCAACGGGGGTGGCGGCCCATTGCATGACTCTTTCGGGCCGCCATTCATTTCAAACCCCGGGCCACAACAGGCTGGGGGTTTTCCTCTCCTTCTGTTCCAGAGGTCGGCAAGTAATTGCTCAAGCAGTCTTTCAGCGAACCGGAACCCCGGCTGTACATGGCCCGGGATCGTTCTTCCTGGTGATACTGCCGGAACAGCCCGGCATGGACCCGGGGAAACATGGACTTCATCCTGAACATTCAAGCGTCCGCATGAACGCAGGGCCGGAAGAAAGAGAAAGCATGTGAAATAAACAGGAATAAGCAGAAATAAACAGGTAGAAAAAACCCGGTGCATACCGGATCCATCGAAGACGCACGAAACAACAAACCCGGTGAACGCCGGACCCACACAGGACGCCCTATAATGAGAAGAAAATCCCGCCGGGAGGAGCTGATGTACTCCTGGCACTGCCAGTACTATTTCCACTTCACCTGTACCCGCAAGGAGGTCCACGCGGGACTCCACCACCTGATCCAGGACCTCCAGGTGGACCACTTCGCCTGCTTCCTCATCCGGCTCTCACACGACCGCTCCCCCATCCTCCGGCCCCCGGAGGCCTTCACCAGCTATCCCCGGGCATGGATCGAATCCTATATCAGGAGTGCAAGCTACCTCCCCGACCCCATCATCCACGAGGCCCGGGGGACCAACGAGCCCTTCTACTGGGGGCCGGGCCTGTTCCTGAAGCCCTACAGCCCCCTGCAGCGCCAGATCATCAAGGATGCCGGGGAATACGGCATCCGCTACGGCCTGGCGATCCCGGTGCATGGACCCACGGGTTCCTTCGGGGTGTTCATCCTGGCCCACAGGAACCTGGTGTGGCTGAAGAAGAGGACGGAGGGGGAATACGCCCGGCTGTACGCCGTCGCCTTCGACCTGCACGAATACATGCTGGACCGTGCGGTTGCGAAGGCGCGGCGGGTGGAGGATGCATGGGACCTGCGGAAACCCGAACTGCTGAGGAAGCACGAGAGGGAGGTCCTTTACTGGACCCGGGAGGGTTATCCGGCGAAGGTGATCGGCCATATTCTGGGCCTGACGAAGAACACGGTGAACCAGTACCTGAATGTTGCGAGGGAGAGGCTGGGATGTCGGACGAAGTTCGAGGCGGCGGTGCGTGCAACCCGGTTCGGGCTGCTGCTTGGGAGCCCGGACAGTTACAGGAGGAATCTGCGGCGGGAGGCGTACCCGGAGGTGGATTACGATGACCGTTGGATCGAGGGGACGGTGATGGTGAACCGGGAGGGGCGGGAGGACGTTGTGGATGAAGACAGGGGCAGCGGCAACGAGAGGGGAGAAGATGACGGGAAGTAGGGCTCTACAGTGAAAATGACCGACGCGTTCCCACCGCGGGAAACGGGGTGTTCCATCCGGAAAAAAAACGGCCCCATGGTCGGGGCCTTCGGGGTCAACCCGGATGGGCAGACCTGTTCAACGAGGGTGGCGACTCTTTGCATGACTCTTTCAGGTCGCCATTCATTTCACCCCCGACCCGTCATGGACCGGGGCGTTTTGTTTTGTTTCGATTGTAACACCACTGGCCTTGACGGGTATTCGGGTGTGGCGACTGGCTTTGCCTCCGAGCCGAAGGCAAGGACCGGTCGGCATTTTTCCCGGATTCTGTACAGGACGCTTCCGATACCACGGAGGGGCGCTTCGCGACCGGCAACGGACAGGCAGGCCAGGCCGATATCGACAGGCAGCCCGGGCGGGCCTTCGAGGAAGAGACCGATCAACGCGCCTCCCTGCAGGGCGCGGAGGATCCGGAATGGACACGATTCTGGTATACATACCTGGAATGCAGGGCTGTCTCGGCCCGACCGGGTATGGCGATGACGACGGGGCGCTGCATGGGCGGCCCAGGTTCATCCGGGGCCTGGTGATCCCTGGGGGCGATGACGCCAAACGTCCCAAGGCAGCGTTCCAGGAGGCTGTGGACGATGATCCTGCGTTTTGCAAGGCCGATGACTGCAAGCCCGATAGGCCGCAGAAGGGCAGTTTTAACGTGCGGCCCTGCACGGGCCTGCACCGCTGCGCCAGGCGCCTTGGGGGGCCACACAGCCGTCAGCGATGCGCTGCGGCGCGGACCCTAACGCGGCGTGCCCGCGGCTTCCGATCAATGCTCCCCAACTCGCCTGGGCGGGCCGTAGCGGCTAGCGTTCCCGAAACCCCAGGCTGAGGGTGCCCATCTCCGGATTCAGCATGCGTTGCGGTATTCGCAGGATGACCGGTTTTTCCGGCAGCGCCCTGGTGATTAGCGACAGGACGCAGGTTTCCCCATCCCTGAGCAGCAGGGTTCCCCGGGCCTCCCCGGCAAATCGCACGCGCACGGGAATCTCCGCCCCCGGCCGGGGATCGGGCACAAGCCGCTGCGGAACGGCGTAACGGATCAACGGGGCGTCCGGGCGGATCGTCGTGGCGGCATCCGGGGCCGGCAGGCCGCCGTCCAGGGAGCGCGCGATCCCGTCCGCTGTCGCCGCCCCTTCCCGCCAGCAGCAGCCCGCGGAGTCGGCGGGATGCACCATGTTGCCCGCGGCGAAATATGCCGGGTCCGAACAGCGGCCGAACTGGTCGGTCACCGGACCGCCGCTGGCAGGGTCCACCTCGAGATGGCCCATGCGGGCCAGGGCGGACTCGGAGACAAACCGCCCGGAGAACACCACCCCGTCGCAGGCCAGGCGTTCCTCGCGCCCCGAGCCGTGCCGGAGCACCACGCCACTGATCCGGTCCGCGCCCTCGATCCGCGCCAGTTCGGTATCCATGAGCACCCGGATACCCTGCAGCCGCGGCAGCAGGGTTGCTGCCCGCCAGGCGGTCGGGCGGTTGCGCTCCTCCACCATGGCCACCGGCCGGATGCCGGCGTGGCGGCAGGTGAGCAGTGCCGAAAAAGACACCAGCTCCGTGCCCACGATCACCGGCCGGGCAAACGGGGCGCGTGATTTCAGGTACACCATGGACTGCAGCGCCCCGGTGGTCAGCACGCCCATGGGCCTGGTGCCGGAAACCAGGCGGGCCGAACGCGGGGTCTCCCGGACCCCCGTGGCGAGGAGCACCCGCCGGGCCATGACCTCTGCCAGGCCGTCCGGGGTCGACACCCGGAGCACGGGGCCGGGCCCGATGGCGGTCACGGTGGTATGGGGCCGGATGTCCACGCCCGCAGCTTCGGCCGCTGCCCGGAGCCGCGCGGCGTAGTCTGGGCCCGTGAGGATGCGGCGGAACTCCCGCATGCCGAAGGGCGGATGGCCGCAGTGGCGGGGGATTCCCCCCGCCTCAGACTCCCGTTCGAGGACGGCGACGTGCCCGACCCCGAGGCTTTTCAGGCGGGTGGCAGCGGCGAGTCCCGCCGGGCCGCCGCCCACCACGGCCACGTCGCACCGGATCACCCGGCCGTTCATGACGCCGGTTGCCGTGTGGCCGCGTCCATGGGAGGCTCCAGCGAGCCCGCGGTGATCTCACTGAGTTCCGCGCTGCAGTAGAACCCCTGGCAGCGTCCCATGGTCACCCGGGTCCGGCGCTTGAGGCCCGCCAGGGAACAGGCCGGCAGCGGGCCGTTCAGCGCGTGCTCGATTTCGCGCCGGGTGACCAGTTCGCAGTGGCAGACGATGCCGCCGTTGCCGGGACGCATCCAGTCCCGTTCCCCGGCCTCGCTGATCTGCGGCACCCGGGGCCACCGGATGTCCTCGGGAGGGGAATACCCATGCCCGTCGCCGGAGATCGTCCGGCACGCCAGCCGGGCAATGCCCAGCGCCGCGCTGAGGCCCGTGGAGCGGATGCCGCCGAGACAGAGATACTGCCGCTCCCGGTCGGTGTGAATCTGGTAGTCCCTTGACTCGGAGGCGGGACGGATGCCCGCATAGACGGCGGTGACGCCGTGGCTGTTCAGTCCGGGCAGCACGCCTTCTCCCACCGATTTCAGCCTCTCGAGAACCGCCGTGTCGACCCCGGTGTCGTCACGGCTGTCCTGCTCCTCCGAGCTCGGCCCCACCAGCAGGTTGCCGAACACCGTGGGGCATACCACGATGCCCTTGGTGGTTTCCGACGGCACCGGCAGCAGGATGGTGCCGGTCATCCTGCCGGCGGTCTTGTCGTAGACCACGAACTGGCCCTTGCGTGGACGGATCCTGAACGGCGCCTCACCGGTCAGGCGGCGGTGCAGGAGATCGCCGTACAGGCCGGCAGAGTTGACCAGCCAGCGCGCCCGGATCTCTCCCCGGGAAGTGGACAGGCGCCAGCGATCCCCCTCGAAATGCCCTTCCCGGACCTCGCAGCGGTTGAGGAATTCGGCGCCATGGGACCGGGCCTGGAGCAGGTAGGCAAGGGGGGTGGACCAGGGGTCCACCAGGCTTTCCCCGGGAACGCGGACCGCCGACTTCAGGCCCGGCCCGAGGCCGGGAACCAGGTCGGCGGCCTCGTCGGCGCCGATCTGCCTAGCATCGGTCACACCGTTGGCATGGGCCCGCTTGACGATGTCTCCAAGCCTGTCGGCCTGGCGGTCGTCCCACGCCAGGACCAGGGCTCCGGCTTCGACGAGCGGCAGGTTGAGACGTCCGTGGATCTCCCGGAACTCCCGGTACCCTTCGCTGATGCAGGCCTGCTCGACGGAGCCCGGCGGCGCGTCGAAGCCGGTATGGAGGATGGCGCTGTTGCCCTTGCTGGCGCCGTCCAGGATGTCTCCCGCCTTCTCCGCCAGCATGACCCGGGCGCCGGCCAGGGAGAGCCTGCGCGCGACGGCGCAACCCACGACGCCGGCACCCACCACGAGCGCGTCGCAGGTCGAATCCTGTGGCAGGGAGTTCGTGTTCACGGGGGTCGGCGGTACTGGTGCGAAATGCTGCCGGGAAGCTTCTTTTCCAGTGTAGGGGCAGGTGACCGAGTAGTCAATTTGGCGGGCCGAAAAGAGATTTTACGGACTTCCGGCCAGGATTCACCGGAGGAAAACGCAAATCTATGACTAGTCGGTCAGAGTTATGCTAGGCTTCGGTCATGCGACCCAACGAGAGACAAACGGCCATTGCCGATGTGGTATGGCAGCGTAACCGGGTGTCTGTGGACTCGTTGGCGGCCATGTTCTCCGCGTCCCCGGAAACCATCCGGCGGGACCTGTCCATCCTGGCGCGAAACGGCAAGATTCAGAAGGTCCACGGCGGCGCCGTGCTGCCGCGGATGGCGGAGGAGGGCCCGTTCGCCGAGCGCATGCGCCACAACGTGGCGGAAAAGAGGCGGATTGCCGCCAAGGCCTTTCCGCTGATCTCTTCCGGGGAGACCCTGTTCATCAATACGGGCTCGACCACCATGCTGTTCGCCGACGAACTGGTCGGGCTGGACGACCTGACGGTGATCACCAATTCCGCTGAACTCGCGCGGGTCCTGTCCACCGGCAACCCGACCTGCCGGATCTACCTGCTCGGCGGCGCCTACCACGGGGACAACCGCGAGACCTGCGGCCCCATCGCCATCGAGCAGCTGGGCCGGTTCCGCGCGGACCGGGCGGTGCTGACCGTGGGTTCCCTGGAGGCATCGACCGGCGTCATGGACTACAATCCCGACGAGGCGGAAATGGCCCGCGCGATGATACGCCTGGCGGGGTCGGTCACCCTGCTGGTGGATTCGTCAAAATTCGGTAAACTGGCGCCTTTCACCGTTGCCGGGTTCGACGCCATCGACTGCATGGTCTGCGACGAGGCGCCGGACGGGCAACTGGCGGCGCTCATGGCCCGGGAACGGGTTGAGATCATCTGCTGAAACGGGATAATCGATAAGGCGCCATTTCTCTCCGGCAACGGCAGGTAACCCAGTCAGGCAATCACAACCCCGATACCAACCACCCAGATGCCCTCATTCATCGTCAAATACGTCCGGGTGGTGGACTACGTGTCCAGACGGTTCGGCCGCACAGCGATGTACCTGATCTTCCTCATGATCGGTACCCTGCTGCTGGATGCCGTCACCCGCAACGTGCTCAACATCCCGCTGTTCTGGTGCGTGGAACTGGCCCAGTTCACCCTGGCGGCCTACTACATCATGGGGGGCGCCTACTCCATGCAGCTGGAAACCCACGTCCGGATGGACCTGGTGTATGACCACCTGTCCGAGAGGAACAAGGCGCGGATGGACAGCTTTACCGCCATCTTTCTGATGATCTACCTGGTGGTGCTGCTGTTCGGTTCCATTTCCAGCACGATCTACGCCATCGAGACCAACCAGAAGCTGTTCTCCATGTGGAACCCGTCCGTGATACCGATCAAGGTCATCATGGTCCTCGGCATCCTGCTCATGCTGCTGCAGTCCATTTCCATCTTCTTCAAGGACCTGGCCAAGGCGCGGGGCATCGAACTGACATGAGCTACGAAGCCATCGCCATCATCATGTTCGGCTCCATGCTGCTGATGCTGCTGACGGGCCAGCGGGTGTTCGCCGCCATTGGCATCGTCTCCACCGTCGCCGCCCTGCTGCTCTGGGGGGAGGGCGGCGTGGAAATGCCGTTCACCGCCGCGTTCAAGCTGTTCAAGTGGTACCCGCTGCTGACCCTGCCCTTGTTCATCTACATGGGCTACATCCTGTCCGAGTCCGGCATCGCCGACGACCTGTACCGGATGTTCCATGTCTGGTTCGGTGGCTTAAAGGGGGGACTCGCGGTGGGCACCATCGGTCTCATGGTGGTGATCTCGGCGATGAACGGGCTCAGCGTGGCTGGCATGGCCATCGGCGCCACCATTGCCCTGCCGGAAATGCTGCGGCGGGGCTACGACAAGATCATGATCACCGGCGTGGTGCAGGCGGGCAGTTCCCTGGGGATCCTCGTGCCGCCCAGCGTGGTGCTGGTGCTGTACGGCATGATCGCCCGGGAGTCGGTGGGCAAGCTGTGGCTTGCCGGGGCACTGCCCGGGCTGATGATGGCGGCCCTGTTCATCATCTACATCGTGATCCGGTGCCGCGTGCAGCCCCATCTCGGGCCCACGGTCAGCGAGGAGGACCGGAACATGCCCATGAAGGAGAAGCTCCGGCTGCTGCGGGCCGGGATCATCCCCTTCCTCATCTTCTTTTTCATGACGGGACTGTTCGTCATGGGTTTCACGAGCCTGGTGGAAAGTTCCGCCGTGGGCGCCACCGCCGCCACCCTGGCGGCCCTGGTCCGGCGCCGGCTCAACCGCCAGGTCATGGAGGAAACCATCCGCAAGACCCTGGGCATCTCCTGCATGTTCATGTGGATCATCCTGGCGGCGCTCTGCTTCGGGGCCGTGTTCGACGGCATCGGCGCCGCCCGGGCCATCGAGACCCTGTTCATCACCAACTGGAACCTGACCCCCTGGGAAGTGCTGATCATGATGCAGCTGTCCTACCTGTTCATGGGCATGTTCCTGGACGATACCGCGATGCTGGTGATCGTGGCGCCGCTGTACGTGCCGCTGGTGAAGATCCTCGGTTTCGACCCCGTCTGGTACGGCGTGCTGTACACCATCACCTGCCAGATCGCCTACATGACCCCGCCTTTCGGATACAACCTGTTCCTGATGCGCGCCATGGCGCCGCCGGAGATCACCCTGGCGGACATCTACCGTTCCATCTCCCCGTTCGTGCTGGTGATGATACTCGCGCTGACGCTGGTCATGATTTTTCCGCAGATCGCACTGTGGCTGCCGGGCTATGTCTATGCCCGGTGATCACACAAGGCCGCAGGGCCGATCGACAACCCCAAACCACAGAGGAGTCTTACAATGACAGACAAAGCCAAACCCAACAGACCGGCAAGCGGTGAGCGCCGGGAGTTCGTGAAGAAGCTGGGTACGGGCACCGCAGGCATCCTGGCCGCCGGTTCCGCGCCCTACGCGTTCTCCCAGAGCAATCCCGTCAAGTGGCGGCTGCAGTCCTATTCCGGCGCCCCGCTCGGTGCCCACGTGGTGCTGCCGCAGATCGAGTCCTTCAACAAGATTGCCCACGGCCAGATGGAGATCGAGCTGTATTACGCCGACCAGCTGGTTCCCACCGATGAGCTGTTCCGGGCCATGCAGTCCGGGGCGCTGGACGCGGTGCAGAGCGACGATGCCACCATGGCGTCGCCGGTGGACATCAGCGTGTTCGGCGGCTACTTCCCGTTTTCCACCCGTTACAGCCTGGACCTCCCGGTGCTGTTCAAGTACTACGGGCTGGACGAGATCTGGGCCGAGGCGTACGGCGAGATCGAAGGCGTGGAGTGGATCAGCGCCGGCGCCTGGGACCCGCTGCATATCTTCACCAAGGATCCGATACGTTCCCTCGCCGACATGAAGGGCAAGCGCGTGTTCGGCGTGCCCACGGCGGGCCGGTTCCTCTCCCGGTACGGCCTGATTCCGGTCACGCTGCCCTGGGACGACATCGAGGTCGCCATCGGCACCGGCGAACTGGACGGCGTTGCCTGGTGCGGCTTCACCGAAGCCTATGAAGTGGGCTGGGCGGATGTCTGCAACTATGCGCTGCTCAACAACGTCACCGGCGCTTGGTGCGGATCCTATTTCGCCAATACGAACAGCTGGAATGCCCTGTCGCCGCAGCTGCAGGAGCTGTTCCGCATGTCCTGCAACGACTCGCACTACTACCGCCAGGTCTGGTACTGGGGCGGCGAGGCCCAGCTCCGGGTCGAGGGCGAGAAGATGGAACTCACCACCATCCCGGCTGAGGAATGGGATCAGGTGGTCAGGGACTCCAAGGAGTTCTGGGAGGACCTGGCCTCCATCAGCCCGCGGACCCGCAAGGTGGTGGATGCATTCAGCAAGTATTCCGAGGTCATGGAAAAGGTCGGCGTGCCTTACCGCTACAGCTGATCCCCGTCCGGCGGCATGGAGCCGCCGTGATCCGGAAGGAAGGCCCCGGGCGTTTCCGCTCCGGGGCCTTTCCGGAATACGAACCTGCAGCATGCGCCCTGTCGCGCTGCCCGGCCTGCGGCCACGTCCCCGGGCCGGACGGCGGTCAGGAATCCATCAGTGCGCGCCCGAGCTTTTCCGCGCCGAACCTGACGACGTCCTCGACGGGCAGGCCGGTCTCGTCCTCCAGCCGCGTGATTGCCTCCAGGGCCTCGGCCTCGGGCAGGCGGGTGGTATTGAGCGCAACGCCGACGGTCGTCGCCGGGGTCAGGGAGCCGCAGACATACGCCAGGTCCTCGTTAAGCCGGATGAACGGCCGCAGCGGGGGAATCCGGACATGGTCCGGCTTTCGCAGGTGCGTCATCCCGGCGCGGTGGCACATCACCAGGCGATTGGCGCAGCCGCCCCGCATCAGGGACAGCGTGGCGCTGCTCCCGGGATGCAGCAGGGATCCCTGTCCCTCGATGATGATCACGTCGTGCCCGGCGACATCCATGACTGCGGATTCCACCGCGCCGCAGGCATGATCCACCTTGAACGCATCCAGCGGAATGCCGTGTCCGGTCACGGTGATGCCGATCTGGCCGGTGGCGACGAACGCCGAGGACACCGCCTGCTGCTGTAGCCAGCGGTGGATCTCGAGGCCCGCGGTCATCTTGCCGATGGCCATGTCGGTTCCGACCATGAGGACGCGCCTGTTGTCGAGGGCCGCCGCGCGTCCCGTGGCGATGTCCGGGGTGAAGTCCGGCTGCCGGACGTCCCAGATCCACTGCTCCCCGGGCACCCGGATTTCGCTTCCGAGCTGATCGTTCAACCGGTCATGGAGCCCGTTGATCAGGGACATGCCGAGTTCAAGGGCGCGGCGGAGGTGGGGCAGCCATTCTTCGGGCACGCGGCCGCCGGAAGGGGCCAGGCCCAGCACCAGCACGTCGGCGCCCATCCCCCTGGCCTCGTCCAGGGTGCCCACGACCGGGAAGGTGTGGGGCAGGTCGCTGGCGTCACAGACCCTTTTCCCCGCCTGGGTTGAATCCACCACACAGACCACCGGGTTCGGGCTGTAGCGCATGACGCCGTCGCCCATCTTGCCGTAGTCGCTGTCGAGGTTGCCCTCCATGTAGACAGCCAGCTTGTGGTGATTCTTGAGCACGTCTACCAGGCGTATTCGGGCTTGAGGGTGGCGCCGTGGCCGGGATTCGCCAGGGGCACGACCACGCCCTCCTGCAGGCGGGTGCCCAGGCTCGGGTCGGGGTCGAGATTGAGGTGCGAGTCGAGATCCACGTGGTCGGCCAGACCCGTGAGCGCGGCAGCAGCCGCAATGGACATGGAAGATTCTCCCATGCAGCCGACCATGATCTTGAGACCGTGCTCCTTCGCGGCCGCAATGATTCGCAGTGCGCCGGTGACGCCGCCGCATTTCATCATCTTGATGTTGACCCCGTCCACGCAATGCGCCCATCGGTTGGCATCGTCGACGAAATGGCAGGACTCGTCGATGAGGATGGGCAGGGGGCGGTCCCGGAACAGTTCGGGCAACCCGTCCTCCGCTCCCTGCTCCAGCGGTTGCTCGACGTAGTCCGCGCCGCGATCGGCGATCCAGCGCATCATGGTTTTCGCCGCCGCCACATCCCAGCCGCCGTTGGCGTCCACCCGCAGGCTGACGCCGTAGGCCTTCGCACTTTCCGCTACCTGGGCGTACATGGCCTGATCCACCTCGATCCCCTCCGGTGATCCGAGCTTGAGTTTCAGCGACCGGACTCCCGTGCCTTCCAGGAGGAGGGGCACGCGCTCCTTGAGCACCTCCGGCGGATTGATGCCGACGGTGACGGAGGTCGGCACCTTCGGCCTCGGAAATCCCAGCATCTGGTACAGCGGCTGGGCGTTTTTCCTGGCGAGCCAGTCCCACAGGGCGATATCCAGTCCGGCAATCGCGCAGGCGGGGACCTGCTGCTCCAACGCCAGGTCATGGATGGCGTCCACGGACAGCGCCTCAAGGTCGTTGTCCGCAGTGAACGACTCCAGCGCGGTCTGGGCCGCTTCCACGCTGTCCGCTCCCTCGGTCCGCCCCGGGGACATTTCACCGAAACCCGTGATGTCCTGCATGGTGATGGCCAGAAAGAGGTTGTCCGTGCCGTTGGTCACTCCCCTGCTGATGGCCAGGGCAAAGCGTTTCTTCAGGTGGATGGTCTTGTACTGTATCTGCATCAGGCAATCGGTTGGAATTTCGTGGTTTATGGATAAACAGCCATGGGGAACGGACCGCGAAAATGATGCGGCACCCGGACTTGGCTGGCGGAGGATATCAGGTAAGATCTTTCAGGGGGTGATGGTGAGCGAACCGGGGGCCCGTTCTGGCAACATAATCTATTTCACGCAATGCAGGGATGGATGACCGAATCCAATTTTGAAGAGAGCCCATTGCTGAATATGTACTACAGTTGGTTGATTCTAATGTTTTCAGCAATTGTATTGTCCCTACTGACCGGAAAAAGTTCGACTACAAGTCAATGCAGACCATACAACCGCAGTTGGAGACAAAACGTCTTGTTTTGAGGCAATTCCAATTCTCTGATTGCCATAACATCCAGGCTTTGGCCAGTGATTATGAGGTAGCCAAAACCACATACAGTATTCCCCATCCTTATACTCTGGAAAACGCACGCAGTTGGGTCATGAGGCAAAAGAACGGCTGGGACGACAGATCGAATGTCTCATACGGCCTGTTTGAAAAGCGATCACAGGAATTGATTGGATGCACAAGCCTGCAAAACATTTCCAACGATGAATCGCAGCTGGGCTACTGGATCGGACGTTCGTATTGGAACAGAAGCTACTGCACTGAGGCGACATCAGCTTTGGTTCAATTTGCACATGCCAGGCTGGGTATTAACAAAATTTATGCCGAACACCAGGACGACAACCCTGCATCCGGATCTGTGTTGAAAAAGTTGGGATTTACGTTTGTCGAATCGGTCATGAAACCGGATAGAACCGGCAACCAAATACCGGTAAATGTCTATTGCATTGATCTCAAATCGAATAGTTTGTGTCCGTCAGAAAATCCAGCCTGAAATATCCATTTTCGTACCCAGGACTGACGGTGCTTACTGCGGAAATTTGATCAGGATTTGTCCGAACGGATACCGATGTAGTACGCATGCGCAACGCTGAAACCGAGAGAATCCGCTTATGATTTTTTTACGGTTTCCCGTGTCATTTATTGCAATTTATTGTGTTGATGATAAGTCAATTTATCCGGCACAAACATGGAAAATTGACCGAGTAAGTGGCATGATATACACAATGACGGCTTAATGTACACGCGATGAACACGTTAAATTTCGTGTTGTTGGGCTAGAATAATAATCACAGATTATAAGGTGCGCGCATGCGACCCGGATGCATGCGGTGAAATTTGATTTTGATTGGCGAAGGCATCGGGGGTCCGGCCTTGTCACTGACGAGGGGTCGGCTTCATTGCCGCAACTAAAGATCTAGACGGGGAGGATCAATGAGAAAGACAACCGAACCCCACACCAGCTTCCGACCGCATGCCGAGTGTTTACCGCAGTCGGGGCGTGCAGCCTGTGGGTCCGGAAATCGCGGCCGGCATGTGCAAGTGGCGATCGCTCCTGCGGTGGGCGCCGTTGCCCTCGGCGGATTCCTGAATGTGCTGCCGGTCCAGGCGTTCGAATTCGGCGACGGTGATTTCCAGGGCAGCCTTAACACCACGGTATCCCACGGCATGACCTACCGGGTCGAGAAGCGCAACGATGAATTGGCCGCGGACACCAACGGCAATGACGGGAATCTCAACTACGACCGCGGCGTCGTGAGCAACGTGTCCAAGTTCGTCACCGACCTTGACATCAGCCAGGACAACTACGGCCTGTTCGTACGTACTACGGGATTCCTCGATTTCGAGAACGAGAACGGGGAACGGGTCCGCACCCCGCTGAGCGACGAGGCGAAGGAACTGGTGGGCAGCAACATCGAAGTGCTCGATGCATACTTCACCGCCGGGTACAACTACGGTGATACGGCCATCGATGTCCGGCTCGGCAAGCATGTGCTGAACTGGGGCGAGAGCACCTTCATCCCGAACGGCATCAACGCCATCAACCCCTTCGACGTGAGCAAGCTCAGGCTGCCGGGCTCGGAGTTGCGCGAAGCGCTGCTGCCCGTCGGAATGGCATCGGTGACAGTGGAGCCGAACGACACCCTGTCGGTGACCGGCTTCATCCAGTACGACTGGGAGGAAACCCGGATCGATCCGGTGGGCAGCTACTTCTCGAGCACCGACTACGCTGGGCCGGGTGCGAGGGAGGCGGTGATCACCTCTGTCACACGAAATGATCAAGGAGATGGATTCGGTCAACCCTTGACTACGTTCATCAATTGCGACCTCGGTGCCATTCCCCAGCTTCCGGCAGCCCTGGGCGGCAGTCCATGTCCCGCATCCCAGCAGCAGCCACTGCCCGCCCAGGCGGCATTTGACCCTGATTTCGCCAGTGTTCTGCGTGGCCCGGACGGCACGCCGGAAGACGGGGGCCAATATGGACTGGCGCTGAATTATTTTGCCGAGGATCTGAACGACACCGAATTCGGCTTCTACTTCATCAACTATCACAGCAGGCTGCCCACGGTCTCTGCACGGACCTCTCCCGTGCAAGTTATCCAGGGAGCCCTGGCAGCAGCAAGGGCGGTGAGCGGACCGTATACTGTCAATGCCGTTACCCACCAGGTCACCACGGAAGTCACAGCTGCAGCCCAGGCGGGGCTGATTCCCCCGGCAGATGTGCCAACAGTGATTGCACAGAAGGTCAAAGATAGTGTTGAGGGAATCGCTGGCGCTCTTGCGATCGACCGATACGGGAAGGGCGGTCACTACTTCCTTGAGTATGCCGAGGACATCAAGCTGTACGGCCTGAGCTTCAACACCGTGCTGGGTTCTTCCGGCTGGGCGCTTCAGGGCGAATATTCTCTGCGCCAGGACGCGCCACTGCAGATCGCCGAGCCGGTGGTGCTATTTCGTGGTCTCGAGCCGATTGTCACCGCTCTTGGGTTGGCTGGCACGGACCCGGCGCAGCTCCAGGCATATCTCCAGAATTACCGGCCCACATATGTCCAGGGCTACGTCGAGCGCGACGTGAGCCAGCTGCAGGCCACTGCTACCCGGCTGTTCGGCCCCACCCTGGGCGCGAACGCCCTCGTGGTTGTCGCGGAAGCCGCGGTGATGCATGTGCATGACATGCCCGATGTTCGCCTGGAAAGCCCCGCCGGCGGCATTCTTCCCCCTTCCCCCTCGCCCTTTGTTCCAGCCGAGGCTGATGCGGATGCAACCTCGTGGGGGTACCGGGTCGCGGCTCGCCTCGACTACTACAACGCGATCGGCGCCATCAACCTGTACCCTACGCGCAGTTCCTGCATGACGTCAGCGGCAACAGCCCGGCGCCCAGCGGCCCGTTCGTGGAGGGCCGGACCGCGCTCACCCTGGGGCTGAAGGCCGACTACCTGAGTCGCTGGCAGGCCGATTTCGGCTACACGCGGTATGCCGGCGAAGGCAACGAACTCAGTGACCGCGACTTCATTTCCGCCTCCATCAAGTACTCGTTCTGAGGAATTGAGCCCATGAACGCCACCAATATCAAGACAGCGACCATGCATCGATTCTGTTATACCCTTCTTCTCGGATGCGTTCTCGCCTCCCCGGCGTCAGCCGAAATCACCGCCGATCAGATCGCGCGGCTGGGCGCGGACCTTACGCCCCTCGGTGGAGAGCGGGCCGGGAACGCCGACGGGACCATCCCGGAATGGACGGGCGGCATCACCGAGCCGCCGGCCGGCTTCACGGTCGGCGATCATCACCGCGACCCCTACGCCGGGGACGCGCCGCTCTTCGTCATCGACGCCTCCAACCTGGACGAACATCGCGACCGGCTCTCGATCGGGCACCAGCGCATGCTGGAAACCTACCCGAGCTTCAAGATGCAGGTCTATCCGACCCGGCGAAGCGCCTCCGTCGCGCAGCGGATCTACGACGCGACCCGGGAAGTGGCGGCCACCGCGAAACTCGTGGATGACGGCAACGGCGTGGCCGACTCGGTCATCGGCATTCCATTCCCGATCCCGAAGAACGGCCTTGAGGTGGTCTGGAATCACCTGCTGCGCTACCGGGGCGAGTCGGTGTCCTGCGTCATCGGCCAGGCCGCCGTTACCCGGGGCGGAGCCTACACGCTGGTCAAGCAGCACCTGGAGACCGAGTTGCGGTATTCCCTTCCGGGCATGACCCTGGAGGAACTTGGCAACACGATGATCCTGTTCAAGTCGACGACGCTGGCGCCGGCACGGCTTGCGGGTGACATCGTCCTGGTGCACGAGACCATGAACCAGTTCCGCGAGCCGCGGAACGCATGGACCTACAACCCGGGCCAGCGCCGGGTGCGGCGTGCGCCGAACATCGCCTATGACAACCCGGGAACCTCTTCCGACGGGCTGCGCACTGCAGACCAGCTGGACATGTTCAACGGCGCCGTGGACCGCTACGACTGGGAACTCGTCGGCAAGCGCGAGATGTACGTTCCGTACAACTCGTACCGGCTGCACAGCGACGACCTGGCGTACTCCGACATCCTCAAGCCCCTGCATGTCAACCCGGACGTGCTGCGCTACGAACTGCACCGGGTCTGGGTGGTGGAGGCGACGCTCAAGGAAGGTGCCGCCCACCTCTACAAGCGGCGCACCTTCTACGTCGACGAGGATTCCTGGCAGATCCTGGTTGCGGATATCTATGACAACCGGGACCAGTTCTGGCGCTTGTCGGAAGCGCACCTGATCAACTACTACGAAATGCCGCTGGTGTGGCCGACCCTGGAGGTGCATACCGACCTGCAGGCCGGGCGCTACCTCGCATTCGGTCTCGACAACGAGTTCGAGATGTGCACCTGGGATACCAGGGCGCAGGGCCGGGATTACACCCCGGCCTCCCTGCGGCGCAAGGGTCGCTGACGCGGGAGTCCGCGCCCCGCCTGAAACCCACGAACCGCTGCCGGGCGCCCGTGCACCCGGCAGCGGTTTTTTTATTCCCGAATCCAGGGATGTTTCCGGGGCTGGTACCACGGGAGAATTCCCCGGCGGGAATCACCGGACCTGCATGACCTCCGGGGCCGTGACCCCGCCCGTGAAGAAGTTCTCCCGGCGGATCAGTCCTGCCCGGGGCGCTTCAGGGTCGTGATGGGCGGCGGAGCATCCCGCCTGCGGCGCCGGCGCCTGAATGACGGCAGGGTCCTGCCGGTGTCGATACCGGCGTCGAACCACATGAGCAGCGGCGGCAGGAGCAGGAAATCCGCGACGAGGGCCAGGGCGATCACGAGCGCGGTGAGCTTGCCCATGCCAGAGTTGAGCTCGAAGCTGGAAAGACTCACCACGATGAAGCCCGCCACGAGCACGAGGGAGGTCGTGAGCAGGGCCCGGCCCACCGTGCGGAAGGCAACGCGCACCGCGTCGGGGGACCTGTAGCCGATCTCCCTGCGGGCCCGCTGGTACCTGCTGAGGAAGTGAACCGAATCGTCGACCACGATGCCCAGCGTCATCGCCGTCACCATGGACAGGGAGACCCCCACTTCCCCAACCGTCAATCCCCAGATACCGAAGCCCAGCGCGCCGGGAATCAGGTTCGGGACGAGGCTCGTGAGCCCCAGCCGCCAGGATCTGAGCGCGAAGATGAGAGCGAAGGAAATCCCGACCAGGGCCAGCGTGGTACCCACGAGCATGGCGATGATGTTCCGCCTGCCGAGGTGCGCGAACATCAGCGTGGTGCCGGAGCTTTCGGGACGCACGATGTTCGGCGCGTTCTCCCCGAGCCAGTGCTTTGCGCGCCGGTCCAGGGCGATGATCTCGTTGGACGAGAGCGTTTGCATCGACACCACCATCCGGGTCGCCGACTTGTCGACGTCGATCTCGTTGTTGAGATCGAGGCCGTAGGGGAGCGACATCTCGTAGAGGAGGAGGTACTGCGCGGCCAGTTCCCGGTTCGCGGGTAGCCGGTATTCGGCCGGATCGTCCCCGTTCATGCTCATGTTGAGCTGGCGGAAGATATCGGTGACGGCTCTGACGTGCACCGTCTCGGGCTGTTCCTTGTACCACTCGGCGAAGGCGTCCACGTCGGCGAGATAGGCGGGATCGCTGATCGCCCCCGGTCCGGCGGACTGGAGCGAATACTCCATGGCGTACAGGCCGGTGAGGTTTTCGATGGTGAAGTCCGCGGCGCGCCGGAACTCGATCCGCTCGTCGAAGTAGTGGAGGAAGACGTCGTTCAGCTCGTTCCGGGGGATCGACGCCACGAGCCCCGCCACGACCAGCCCGGACCCCCAGAGCAATGCCCGGCGGCGCCGGACCACGAACTCCCCGAGCATGGCCATCAGCGTATCGTGTCCCAGCCGGGATTCCCGCGCCCGGATCGGCAGCAGGGAGAGCAGGGCCGGCAGCAGGGTCACGGAGTACACGAACGCCGCCCCGACCCCGAACGCGACAAAGGTGCCGAGTTGGCGGAACGGGGGCACCTCGGAAAAGTTCAGGCTGAGGAAGCCGAACGCGGTGGTCAGGCCCGAGAGGAACACAGGCTGGAGATTCACCCGGATCGATTCGATGATCGCATCGTGGCCGGGATTGCCGGTCCGGGTGCGCGGAATCACGGGGCCGCCGCCGCGGTCCGCGGCCGTGCGGGATGCCGCTCCCTGCAGGCAATGGATCAGGGTCGAGAAGATGTGGACGCAGTTGGCGATCGCCACGGTCAGCACGACGATCGGCGCGATGGCGGCGGGCGATGACATCGGGAGTCCCACCCAGCCCCCGAGACCCACGGCGGTCATGACCGAAAGCGTCACGACGACCATGATCGCGAAGGTCCCGAGGAAGCCCCGGGTCAGCAGCACGAGCATCAGCGTCATCGCGGCGAAGCTCGCCGGGACGAGCGTCTTCAGATCGCTCACCGATACTTCCATGAAGGTCTGGTTGAAGGTCACCAGGCCGGTCAGACGCACATCGATGCCGGGAAAGCGCTCCCGGAACTCGTCCATGAGGTCGCGCGCATACTCAGTGACATGGGCACCTTCGCGCATCTGGTCCTCGCCCGGCATCTGCAGATTGACGTTGATCCCGCTGACTCCGCCGTCAAGGGCCAGGAGACGCCCCGCAAGCCGCGGCTCCCCCAAGGCGGTGGCGCGGATCCGGGAGCGCTCGTCGGCATCACCGATGGCGGTCTCGTCCACGAGTTCGCGTACCAGGATATCGTCGCCGAGGGCCGTGGTGTGCTGGTAATTGGTGATGGAGTCGACGCGGGTCGCGAACGGGATCTGCCAGGACTGTTCGGTGAGCCAAGCGGTCGCCTCGAGCGCGCGGGCGGAGGTGGCGTCCCGATCCTCCGGCACGACGGTGAAAAACACGTTGTCGCTCTTGCCGTAGGTGTCCTCCATCGTCTCGTAGGCGAGGAGCTCGGGGTTGTTCTTCGAGAAGTAGACGCGGTGGTCGGCCGAGAACTCGAGAAAGAGCGTACCGCCGGTCGCGACCACGGCGAGGACCAGGCTGGCGGCGATGACCGGCCATCGCCACTGGATGACCCAGCCGCCGAGCCGGGACTCGAATTCTTCCAGCGCCTTCATTCCTGGCAAGTACCGGAGTCCCGGCGTGCGCTCAATTCAGGACCCGCGGCCGGTCCGATGGACGGCAACAGGCTGAAGCGGCGGGATGCGGGGGCATCGTGACGCGGGGATACGGTTTTCGGAGCGTGCGGACAGACGGGCGGTCGCATTTGACCGCCGGTCCGTTTCGGCATCATTGGGATTGCAGGCCAATTTCAGGTAATCGTCCGGTTGATTCCGAGTGAGTGTAAGCCAGGATTGCGGGAGTGCCACCCGTATTTCCGTCTGACCCCCCGGGAAATGTCAAAGTTCAATGAGGCTGCTTTTTACCCATTCTTCACCATAGACAAGCCACTGATCTGCCCACGCCAGCGCCGGGATTCGCGATCACCGGCGCTGATTCGGCCACGTGTCCGGGTCATGGGACGGGGATTGAGTGCGGCGCGACCACGGCGTTGGCGATCGCGGGGTGGTCAGGTTTGATTCAGAAAGGCGTGTTTTGACCGGAAAGATCCACGGCATGCCGGATCGGCTGGGGGCTATGGTCAGACTGGCCGAAGGCGGGACCGAGGGTGACTTGGTGGATGCGGCGTTTGTGTCGCTTCATCTACTTAACGATGCAAGTTTGATAGTATGTCGTCATATTTCTTGGAAAATTGCCAACTAAATGGCAATAAAGGCCTATCCACGGCCGATCCGGCCACCCAGGCAAAGTTTCTTTCTCCTCGGCGTCCGTGGGGTCGGTAAGAGCACCTGGGTGCGACAGCACTTACCCGATGCGCCGGATATTGCCAGCCTAGAGATACCGGGCGAGCATCGCCGTGATGACCCTGTTCTGGGGGCACCGGCCAACGACCGGAGCGTGTTCGGCTTGGCGGAAGACCAGGTTGGCACTGAAGAAGGGCGCGGAGAGGGGCCGGGGAATGACGTTCGGGAAGGTCTTCAAAATATTCGATTTTAGCGATATATAAAGTATAGCTTCAGGCGTCAATCATGAGGTCAGTCGCATCGAATATGCCCTCTTCTACGCGGATTCCATCTGATTTGCTAGACCGCAAGGCGCTTTCGGCGAGGACAGTATCACGCCCCGCCGGCCCCGGCGGTGGTGTGTCCGCTCCGGGGGCACAGGGAATTACGCGTGAGTTCTAACAGCCGATTCCAGGTAGTTTATCCGCCACTGGCATAAACATCGTAAATTCTGGCCGGTGACGCTCTTCGTCGAGCGGACTGGCTGACAGGTCCTGATCACTGCCTCGGCGCAGTTCGGCGGTCGCCGATACCGGATGGCCGCGTTTTGGCTCTGCTCTGCCCGTTCGACCGCTCAACCCGACTTTACCTGGGCCGGTGATGATGATATAAAACCTTGAAACGTATAGCTAGTATTTCAAGATTACATATCAATGATGAAGACAGGTACGAAACGCGACCAGGCAATCGATCTCCTTCGGGTAAAGGGGATTGCGCGCCTGTCAGAATTCAGAGATGCCGGGATCACCGCCGCCACGGTTGGCAGAATGGTCCGTGCCGGTGACGTAAACCGCCTCTCGCGCGGGCTCTACCAGCTGCCCGACGCGACGCTCGATGCCAACCACAGCCTGGCGGAAGCCGCTAAACGTGTTCCCAGGGGGGTCGTCTGCCTGGTATCGGCTCTTGCCTACCACGATCTGACCGACCAACTTCCGCGCGCGGTCTGGATGGCGATCGGCACCAGGGACTGGAAGCCGAGGGAGGGAAGACCGGAAATGCGAATCGTGCGGTTCACGGACGCGCTTCTCACCGATGATGTCCTCACCGTGCACATCGAAAATGTTCCCGTGAAGGTCTTCGGCGTCGCCAAGACGATTGCCGATTGTTTCCGGCATCGTCGGAAGATCGGGCAGACGGTTGCGCTGGAGGGCCTGCAGAAGGCGCTCCGACAGCGAAAGGCGAGCCCCGCCGAGATCGCCCGGCATGCGGAGCGCGGCGGCGTTACCACGGTCATCCGCCCGTATCTCGAGGCGCTCACCGCCAATGCCTGAGGCGGTCAAGAACCTCGGTGCCTGGGTTCGGGCCCGTCTGCTCAGGATCAGCAAGAATAAGGGCCAGAATTTTGATCTGGTCCTCACACACTATGCGCATGCCAGCGCCGCGGTTGCGCGGTTACGCCAGGGAGACCGTGGTTGCCGAGAAATTCCATGCCATGGTGGATCTCGGCATGGCGAACAGCCGGATGAAGGATTACTACGACCTGTGGATCATCAGCCAAGCCTTCGGAATCGATAGATCGCGTCTCGCGGGGGCGATATCTGCGACCTTTGCTCAGCGTGGCACGGCGATCCCGGATGAAGTTCCGGACGGGCTTTTGCCGACGTTCGCGAAAGATGCAGTCAAACGCGAGCAATGGGAGAGTTTCAAGCAAGACCTGAGCGTCGACCCCGGGCCGCTCGACGGTGTTGTCAGTGCGCTTGAAGCCATTCTGATGCCGGCTGCAGCGGCCGCCCGCGACTGGACCTTGCCGGACGGAGTTGAACGATGAGGGTTGGTCGGCTCAAATTCGCAAATTTCCGCAGCTTCGCCGAGGGCGAGAAGGCAGCGTCGGTCAGCCCCTGATGCCTGGTACCACCGTACTGGCTGCCTCCAGCACGGATTACGGTGCCCCGGCAGTATTGCCATCTCGATGAGATCCGCGATTTTTTGTATGGGTTCGGGAAACCGGTGTTCCTGCCGCGGCAGAAGGGACCCGGAAGAGGGGGAAGGGTAAGAGAGAAATCGTGCGCTGCAGACCCGCGTCAATCGCACTCCCCGGCAATCGATTGCACCGCGGTGACCGCAACGAGATTGAAGATGTCCTCCACGCTGCAGCCCCTCGACAGGTCGTTTACCGGCAGCCTGAGCCCCTGCAGCACCGGCCCCGTGGCCTGGACGCCCCCGATTCTCTGCGCGATCTTGTACCCGATGTTGGCGGACTGCAGGTCGGGAAAGACGAACACGTTGGCGGGGGCGGGCACGTCGATGCCGGGCGCCTTCCGCTGCAGGATTTCCGGGATGATGGCGGCATCGAACTGCACCTCGGTCATGAGTGCGATGTCCGGCCGTCGCTCGGCGACGAGGGCCCCCGCGGCCCGAACCCTGTCGATGTGTCCATGTTCCGCGCTGCCCGCCGTGGAGAAACTGAGCAGGGCGACCCTGGGCTCGATCCCGGCCAGGTTCCGGGCGTTGTCCGCGGTGTCCATGGCGATGCTGGCCAGTTCCTCCGGGTCGGGTTCGATGACCATGGCGCAGTCCGCATAGAGCGCCGTGCCCTGGATGGCCTGGTGGGGGAGCGCATGCTCCATCAGGAAAAAGCTGGAGACGATCCGGCTGCCGGGTCTCATGCCGACCAGCTGCAAGGCGCTCCGCACCACCTCCGCGGTGGGATGGGCCGCGCCCGCCACCATGCCGTCGGCCATGCCGGCACGGACCATGGCGGCACCCAGCATCAGGCGGTCCAGGGCCATTTCCCGGGAATCCTCCAGCGAGACGTTCCGGTGCCGGCGCGCCTCGTGGATGACCGCCGCACACCGTTCCCGGCGGTCTTCGTCCGCGGGGTCCACGATGTCCACGCCGGCAAGATCGAACCCATGGGACGCCGCGAGTGCCTCCAGGCTGTCCCGCGCCCCCACCAGGCTGATGTCGGCGATGCCGTCCGCACGGAGCGCCGCAGCGGCTTGCATCATGCGCACGTCGTCCCCTTCCGGCAGCACGATATGACGGCGGGATGTGCGGGCCTTGTCGGCGATGGCGGTGAGCAGGGACATTTCGGGAGCCCGGGGCGGCAGGACGTTTGTTCAGGTCAACGTGTACGCCTGATCATAGCAATGTCGGCAGAGCGGGTGGAATCGGTCTTCGCCATCCGTCAGGAGCAATGGGCGGTGCACCGGCTCTGGAAGTGGCCCGTGGCCGGGATGGCCCTCGTGCAATCGGCAGCACGCGGACGGCTCCCCTAGCCAGCCGGCGGCGAATCGTCCGCCAGCAGGAGACCCCGCGCGATCCGTCGCGCGTCATCCAGGGTTTCGACAATGCGGCCATCCGGTATGTCCTCCAGCACGCCGAGCGTCTCCAGGGTGTATGCCCCGGTGCCGGCAAGGCCGACCAGGATGCATTCGGTCGCGGAATTCTCGGCGACTTCGAGCAGGTGCTCGATCACCAGCGCGGCGCTGTCGTCGATGTAGGTCGCGTCGGAAAAGTCGAAGATAACGACCTCGTGCTCCCGGATGTCCGTGCCGATCACGCCGGCCAGCTTGTGGGAGGATGCGACGGTCAGGGTACCCCTGAGGGCGACCATGCCGACCCGCGCGGCATGCGGATCAGTGCCAGCCAGCGCCTCGTCACCGGCGAAGAAGGTCATGTCCAGCATCGGCACCGATACCACGCTGTCGAGCTCCAGTCTTTCAAGCCGCCGGGCATGCACCATGCCGCCGGCGATGAGCCCGATGGCCACCGCCGTGATGAGGTCTACGAACACCGTGAGGCAGAGCGTCGTCAGCATGACGAACAGATGCGATTTCTGCATACGGTGGACCCGGCCGAGAAGGCGCCAGTCGATGATGTCCAGGCCGATCTTCATCAGCACGCCGGCCAGCGCGGCGTGGGGAATCGGTTCGACGAACCGGCCGAGGCCGAGGACCAGGGCAAGCAGCAACAGGGCGCGCAGCGCCCCCGACACGGGGGTCGTTCCGCCGGAACGGATGTTCGCCACGGTACCCATGGGCGAACCCGCGCCGGGAAGCGCGCCGATCAGCCCCGCCGCCATGTTCCCGATGCCCTGGCCGATCAGTTCCCTGTCCGGGTTGTGCCGCTCGCCGGTGATCGAATCCGCCACCAGGGAAGTCAGCAGGCTGTCGACCGCGCCGATCAGGGCGAGGATGATCGCCGGCTCCAGCGCGTGCAGCAGGAAATCGACCGAGGGGAATTCGAGGTGCAGTTCCGGCAGGCCGGTCGGCACCGGTCCGATGACCGAGGCACCGGTGAGCCAGAAAATCCCCAGTGCCGTGCCGGCAACCAGCGCGGCGAGGGGGCCGGGTACGAACCGTGACAGCCGCCCCGGCCAGAGAAAGCCGACTGCCAGCGTGACCGTGGCGATCCAGAGAGCATCCGTGTTTACCCCGCCGATGGCGGCCGGCAAGGCCTGCACTGCGTCCATAGGCCCGCCGGTCATGACCGCTGCGCCAAGGAAGGGCAGCGCCTGGAGCAGCACGATGATGATCCCGATGCCGGACATGAATCCGGACACGACGACATAGGGGGTATAGGCCACGAAACGGCCGATTTTCGAAAGCCCGAGGAGAACCTGGAGCAGCCCGGCCAGGACGACCACGAACAGTGCCTCGGAGAGGCTGTCCGCGTAGCTGGTCAGGATGACCGCCATGGCGACGGTGGTCGGTGCCGCCGGGCCGGAGATCTGGGCGCGCGTACCGCCGAACACGGATGCGAAAAATCCCACCGCGATCGCCCCGTACAGTCCTGCCGCCGCCCCCATGCCCGAGGCGATGCCGAAACCGAGCGCAATCGGCAGGGCCACCACCGTCGAGGTGATGCCGCCGAAAACGTCCCCCCGCAGGGTTTCGAGGCTGTACTTCATGGATGGGCTGTCGGGGATTTCGTCTGTTTGTTCTTCAGCATGGCCCGCCCCGGGGGCGGCATGAACGGCAATCCCGGTCAGGCCTGCGGCCGCATGCAAAGGCCGCATGACGCATTGTACCCGGCGGCATCTGCCCGGGGAACGGAACGCTGCGGACGATGCCGCTTCCTGCCGCGGGGGCTGCATTCGGCAATCCGGCACACCGGGGTCACGTCATGGTGAATCGACTGGCGGCCGGCCGCCCGGAGACCGATGGAATCGTACCAGCCCGACCGGGCGCTTGCAGTACGCCCATCGGGGGAGGCCGGAACCCGGATGGCTGGCCTTTTGGGGGGGAGAAATGCGGTGCGGGTCCGCCTGCAATCCGCGGACGGGACGTGCCGGATTCGGCACGCCCGTTGCCCGTCCCCGGAAGCGGTTCAGACGAAGTCCTTGTACTTGGCCAGGTGACGTACCGGCTTGGACAGGGCGTCCCTGCGGAAGGGGTCTCCCAGTTCGCGGGTGCACATAACCTCGATGACGGTGGTTTTGCCATCGTTCATCTGGGCGTCGACAGCTTCCCTGAGCGCTGTTCCGACCTGGTCGATCTGGTCGATGCGGACGCCTTCGGCGCCCATGGCCCGGGCAATATCCGAGAAGTCCTCGGAGCCCGCCTGGTTCAGTTCGCCCGCGACGAAGCGGCGGCCGTAGAAATCCACCTGGTTCTTCTTTTCCGCGCCCCACTGGCGGTTGTGGAACACCACGGCGGTCACCGGGATGCCGTGGCGCACGGCAGTCATGACTTCCACCATGCTCATGGCCCAGGCGCCGTCCCCGGCATAGGCCACCGCAGGGCGGTCCGGCACGGCGCACTTGGCGCCGATCATGGTGGGCAGGGAATAGCCGCAGTTGCCGAAACTCATGGGCGCGAGGAAACTGCGGCCGCGGTCGAAACGTAGGTAGCTGTTGGCCACGGCGCTGATGTTGCCGATGTCGGTGGACACCATCACGTTCTCGGGCATGGCATTTTCCAGTTCGCGCAGGACCCGCCGGGGGCTGAGCCAGTTGCCCGGCTCCCGTTCATGTTCCTGGATCATTTCGAGGCTGTAGTCGTCCTTCTCGTGGTGCCATTCGTTCAGTTCCTGCTCCCACGCGGCCTTTTCCTCGGCGGTTGTCCGGGTCCTTTCGTCGCGGTTGGCGTCGCAGGCCAGTTCACGGTCCCGGATCCTGGCAAGCAGGGCGCGGGCCGACGCCCCGGCATCGCCGCAGATTCCGACGGAAATGTTCTTCACCAGGCCGAGCATCCGGTGGTCGGCATCGATCTGGATGATCTTGGCGTCCTTCGGCCAATAGTCGATTCCGTACTGGGGCAGCGTGCCGAACGGACCGAGCCGTGTGCCGAGCGCAATGATCACATCGGCCCTGTTCATCAGTTTCATGGCCGCCTTGGAGCCATGGTAGCCCAGCGAGCCGGTCCACTGGGGATGACTGGCGGGGAAGGAATCGTTGTGCAGGTAGCTGTTCGCCACCGGGCATGCCAGGCGTTCGGCGAGGGCCACACAGTCTTCAATGGAATCTCCCATCACCACCCCGCCGCCGGACAGCAGGACGGGAAACCGGGCCTTTGAGATCAGATCGGCGGCCTCGTCCAGGGAACGGTCTCCGCCCGGGCCGAGGTCAACCCGCATCGGCTGGGGAATTTCGACATCAATGTCCCCGTAAAAGTAGTCACGCGGGATATTGAGCTGGGTCGGGCCCATTTCGGACATCGCGCGGTCAAAACAGCGCGCGGTGAATTCCGCCATCCGCTTCGGGTTGTTCACATGCCCCTGGTACTTGGTGAACTCCTCGAACATGGGCAGCTGGTTGGCTTCCTGGAAGCCGCCGAGACCCTGCCCCATGGTGCCCGTCTCCGGGGTGACGATAACCACGGGGGAATGGGCCCAGTAGGCGGCGGCAATGGCGGTGACGCAATTGCTGATGCCGGGGCCGTTCTGGCCGATGCAGACTCCGTGGCGGCCGCTCACCCTTGAATAGCCGTCCGCCATGTGCGCCGCACCCTGTTCGTGGACCACCGGTATCAGCCGGATGCCGGCCGGTGCGAAGATATCCATGGCGTCCATGAAGGCGGATCCCATGATGCCAAAGATTTCGGTGACCCCGTTGGCCGCCAGGGTTTCGACAAAAGCCTCGCTGGGTGTCATTCTTGCCATGTTGCTACCTCGAATTTGTATATTGCTGAATGTGGATATGTCTCCTGAATGCAGGATCAGTCTGGATTCTTGCAGTATTACGGTCGTGCCGAAGATGACTACTGGAACAGGGCCTCATCGGCCGGCACGTAATCGTAGCCCAACTCCTCGGCGACCGGTTTGTAGGTGACCTTCCCGGCATGGACGTTGAGGCCATTCCTTAAGTGCGGATTCGTCATCAGCGCCTCCCTGGCACCCAGGTCCGCCAGCTCCAGGGCGAACGGCAGGGTGACGTTGTTCAGCGCGAAAGTGGATGTCCGCGGCACGCCGCCGGGCATATTGGCCACGCAGTAGTGTACAACATCGTTGACGGTGTAGGTTGGCTCGGCATGGGTCGTCGGTCGCGAGGTTTCGCAGCAGCCGCCCTGGTCGATGGCGACATCCACGATGACGGAGCCGGGCTTCATGTTGGCGACCATTTCCCTGGTGACCAGCTTGGGGGCCTCGGCGCCGGGAACCAGCACGCCGCCGATGACCAGGTCGGCGCCGAGCACATGCTGCTCCAGCGTGTCCGCGGTGGAAAACACCGTGTTGGTGGCACGGCGGAACATCTGCCAGTGGCGGTCGAGCGCGTCGGAATTGTTGTCGAGAACCCACACGTCCGCGCCCATGCCGACAGCGATGTGGGTGGCATGGGTGCCCACCACCCCGGCACCCAGGACCACCACCTTGGCGGGGTCCACCCCCGGCACGCCGCCGAGCAGCATGCCGAGGCCGCCATGGGGATGCTCCAGGCAGTATGCGCCGGCCTGGATGGACATGCGGCCCGCGACCTTGGACATCGGCGCGAGCAGCGGCAGTCCGCCATGGGGCGAGGTGACGGTTTCGTAGGCGATGCAGGTCGCGCCGCTCTCCACGAGGTCCCGGGTCTGGTCCGGGTCCGGCGCCAGGTGCAGGTAGGTGTAGAGAATCTGCCCTTCGCGCAGCATAGCGCGTTCCGCAGCCTGGGGCTCCTTGACCTTGACGATCATCTCCGCCCGCTCGAATACCTCCGCGGCGGTGTCCACGATTTCCGCGCCGGCATTCCGGTATTCGTCATCGGACCGCTTGATGCCGATGCCCGCGTCGGTCTCCACCACCACCCGGTGGCCGTGCTTGACCATTTCCCGCACGCTGGTCGGCGTCAGGCCGACACGGTATTCATGGTTTTTGATCTCTTTCGGTACGCCTATTTGCATTATGGACCTCAATGTGACTGAGAGAAGAGACGATTTCCGGACGGGCCTTGTGGGCGCTTGCCGGCAGGGAGAAGGTATTGGGTTCCGGGCTGCCAGTGTAGTACCAGAAGCCGCCGTCCCGATAGGCCAGTTCGGCCCGGTGCGAAGGCAGCGACGGGAACGGCCTGGCACCCGCCGTCCCCGGGCCGGAACGTTCCGCCGCTAGCGCGCCTTGACCCGGCCGATGGCGTCGTCCCAGCCGGCAACCAGGGCATCGCGCCTGTCCGGATCCATGTCCGGGCCGAACCGGCGGGCCTCCCGCCAGTGGGATGCGATCTCGTCGGTGGATCGGAAGATGCCGTGTTGGAGGCCGGCCAGGTAGGCCGCGCCCAGTGCGGTGGTTTCGATGACCACTGGCTTTTCCACGACGGTGTCGAGAATATCCGCGAGGAACTGCAGCATCCAGTCATTGGCAACCATGCCGCCGTCCACCCGCAGCCTTTCCAGGGGGCGGCCGCTGTCCGCAGCCATCGCCTCCACCAGTTCCCGGGTCTGGTAGCACACGGCTTCCAGGGCGGCGCGGACGAATTGCGCGATGCCGGTGTCCCGGGTGATGCCCAGTACCGCGCCCCGGGCATGGGGATCCCAGTGGGGGGCGCCGAGACCGGTAAAGGCCGGCACCATGTACACGCCCTCGTTGCCGGCAGTGGCGCCTACCAGGGCATCGATCTCGCTGACGTGGCCGAGCAGCCCGAGCCCGTCCCGCACCCACTGGATCGCGGTGCCCGCGTTGAAGATCGACCCCTCCAGGGCATAGGTCACTTCCCCGTCGAGCCGGTAGCCCACGGTGGTGAGCAGGCGGTTCCCTGAGGCCACCGGGTCCGTGCCGGTATTCATGATCATGAAGCAGCCCGTGCCGTAGGTGCTCTTCACCATGCCCGGGTGAAAGCAGGCCTGCCCGAACAGGGCACCCTGCTGGTCCCCCACCACGCCGCCGATGGGCAGCGCCGCACCCAGTACGGCGGAATCGGTGATGCCGTAGTCGCCGGCACTGTCACGCACTTCGGGCAACAGGGACCGCGGGACGTCGAAAACCCCGAGCAGGTGGTCGTCCCAGCGCTGGTCGTGAATGTTGAACAGCATGGTGCGGCTGGCATTGGTGGCATCGGTGGCGTGCACCCGGCCGCCGGTGAGCTTCCACACGAGGAAGGTGTCCACGGTGCCGAACGCGAGCTCGCCCCGTTCCGCCCGGGCCCTGGCCCCGGGGACATTGTCCAGGATCCAGGCGATCTTGGTGGCGGAAAAGTAGGCGTCAAGGAGCAGCCCGGTACGTGCGGTGATCTCCCGCCCATGGCCTTCCTCCCCGATACGGGCGCACTCCTTCGCCGTCCGCCGGTCCTGCCAGACGATGGCGTTGTGCACGGGCTCCCCGGTGGCCCGGTCCCACACGAGGGTGGTCTCCCGCTGGTTGGTGATGCCGACGGCCGCCACGTCGTTCCCGGCACGGTCGAGGACATCCCTGGCGGTATCGAGCGTGGTTTTCCAGATGGCCGCGGGGTCGTGCTCCACCCAGCCGTCGTCGGGATAGATCTGCGGAAACTCGTACTGGGACGAAGCCAGCGCCGTGCCGTCCGGGGTGAAGACGATGGCACGGGAGCTGGTGGTGCCCTGGTCGATGGCTAGGATGTTTCGTTTCATGCTGCTGGTCGTACCGGCGTGTGGCCGGGGATTGTGGAACCTTACCGGTCCGCCGCGCAACCCACAGGACAGGACCGCCCCCGGGAACCGGTTGCCTCCGGGCAGCCCGCAGCGCCTTCAAACCGGGCACAATACCGGTAACGCCACCCCAGCAACGATACCGAGATGACCGACACGCCGGCGGTTGCCCAGATCCGCAGTCACGGCAGTGGCCGGGCGGGTTCCCTGGCGAACCAGTACGAGATCACGCCGCAGGCCATCCGGCGGGACCTGAACATCCTGTGCAACGAGAAACTTCCGCTACGGGTGCCAGGCGGTGCCGTGGTCCCCGGCGACATTGCGCCCTGCGGGCGGCCCAGGCCATTTTCATGGACTGGTTCTGGTACGTGTTCGGATGGGTTTGACCGACGGTCCATCATTGGTGCGGCAGGGAGATGATTTTGCGTAAACAAAGCGTTGAGGCGCTTTCCGGAATCTCCCTGGATGTCCTGATTGTCGGCGGCGGCATCAACGGGGCCGTGAGCGCCGCGGCGCTATCGGCCCGGGGGGCGAAGGTCGGTCTGGTGGATGCCAGGGATTTCGCCGGGTTCACCAGCCAGCATTCATCCAACCTGATCTGGGGCGGAGTCAAGTACATGGAAAGCTACCAGTTCGGCCTCGTGGCGGAGCTCTGCAGGTCGCGCAACGAACTGATGCGGCGGTTCCCCTCGGCCATCCGGGAAATCCGTTTCCTGACCACGGTCCCCCGCGGATTCCGTCATCATCCGGTAAAGCTGTGGGCCGGGTCCTGGCTGTACTGGCTGATCGGGCGCGGCCATACCCGGCCGCCACGCTACCTGCGCGCCGGCACCATCGGGACCGTGGAGCCGATCATCGACACGAACCACAGTACCGGGGGGCTCGAGTACTCGGATGCCTACCTGTTCGACAACGATGCGCGCTTTGTATTCGGCTTCATCCGTTCAGCGCTGGACCAGGGCTGTCTCGCGGCCAACTACGTGGAAGCGGTGGAAATGCAAAGCACGGGGGAAGGATGGCGGGTCATGGCGAGGGACGCGGTCTCGGGGCGGATTCTCGAGATCCGCTGCAGGGTCCTGGTCAACGCGGCCGGGGCCTATGTGGATTCCCTGAACGCGGCCGCGGGCATCGACTCGGGATACAGGCACGTTCTGTCGAAAGGCGTCCACCTGGTGGTGCCCCGGATCGGGGACAGCGGCAAGGTGCTGGCCTTTTTCGCCGATGACGGCCGGCTGTTCTTCGCCATTCCCATGGCCAACCGGACCTGTATCGGGACCACCGATACCCGCGTGGATTCGCCCGACACCACCGTCACCGACCGGGACCGGGATTTTATCCTGTCCAACATCAACGCCAGGCTGAACCTGCCGCGGCCGCTGTCGAGGTCCGACATCATCGCGGAGCGGTGCGGTGTCCGTCCGCTGGTGGTGCCCAGGGGGGGCGACTCGAACATGGATTTCCTCCAGCTCTCGCGCAGGCATGTGGTGGAAACGGACGGGGAGAGCCGGCAGATCAGCATATTCGGGGGCAAGCTTACGGACTGCGTCAACGTCGGGGAAGAGGTCTGCCGGCAGGTCGCCGGGCTTGGCGTTCCGCTGGCCCGCAGACCGTCCCACTGGTGCGTTGAGCCGGGGAAGGGGGAGCGGACGGCATTCCTTGAGCGGGCCAGGGAAGCCGGCTTTGCCGACGACCGTGCCCCTGACACCAGGGAATCGCTGGCCGAACGGCTGTGGAGGCGTTACGGACGGGAGGCAGGGGCGATGCTGGAGGCCGTCGCAAAAGACCCGGCACTGGCGGCCCCGGCCATTGCCGGGACGGGTCTTCGCCTGTGCGAGATCGACCACCTGCGGGATCGGGAAATGATCGTGACCCTGGCCGATCTCCTGCGCCGGCGCTCCAAGCTGGCGCTGCTCTACGGGCACGAGGAATTGATGGCCATGGAGGGCATGCCGGAACTGTGCAACCGGTTGTTCGGAAGCCAGGGAAGGACGAAATTCGAGGATTATTTCGGCGGCGGGGCGGCCGTCTGAGGCGTCCGGCCCCCTCCGGGGCGGCTATCTGGGGCTGGGCGGCGCATGATGTTGGTATACTCGGTTCCCGGTATTCCGGGCCGGTACCGGGGAGTGGTGCACCGGCCCATGCCCGCACCCGTCACCAATGACTGATGCCCTCCCGATGACAACCAGACTCGACCGCATGCCGGAGTGGCAATCGCTGTGTGCACATGCCCGGGCAGTTGCGGACCGGCGCATCGAGGAGATGTTCCGTGACGACCCCGGCCGGTTCGGCAGGTTTTCCGGAGAAGCCGCAGGCATTTTTCTCGACTATTCCAAGCACAACATCGATTCCGAGACGCTGGAGCTTCTGCTGGCGCTGGCCCGGGCATCGGATGTGGAGGGCTGGCGGGAGCGCCAGTTCCGGGGTGAGCGGATCAATGTCGCCGAAGACAGGGCGGTCCTGCATACCGCGCTGCGAAGTGGCGGGGGAGGTCGCAGGGCCCATGCGCCGGGGCCGATGCGCGGGGAGGTAGCCGAGGTGTTCGGCCTCATCGGAACGCCGGAAGCCGCCGGCATTTTGCATACCGCACAGCGAAGCGGCGGGGACGGTCGCGGGGCCCATGCGCCGGGACCGGTGCGCGGGGAGGTGGCCGAGGTGCTCGGCCGCATCGGGGCGCTGGCCGCAGCAGTACGGTCGGGACAGTGGCGCGGCCATACCGGGAAACCCGTCCGCACCGTGGTGAACATCGGCATCGGCGGCTCCCATCTCGGCCCTGCCCTGGTCTGCAGGGCGCTTTCCCGCCACGACAGGGACGGACCGGAAATCCGGTTCCTGTCCAATGTCGATTCCGGGCATTTCGACGAGGTCACCCGGGACCTGGACCCGGAGGCCACGCTCTTCGTTCTGGCGTCGAAGACCTTCTCCACCCAGGAAACCCTGGCCAACGCGGAGTCGGCCCGGCATTGGCTCGGGCTTCGCCCGGGCCGTGACCAGGGCGCGGAGAGGCACTTTATCGCCGTTACCGGCCACCATGACCGGGCGCTGGCGTTCGGCATCGTGCCGGAAAACATCTATCCCCTGCCGGACTGGGTGGGAGGGCGGTTTTCATTGTGGTCTGCCATCGGCATTCCCATCGCCATCGGAATCGGGATGGAGGGGTTCCGCGCGCTCCTCAGGGGAGCCCGCGCGATGGATGAACATTTCCTTGCGGCGCCGCTGGAGCGGAATCTCCCGGTCCTGATGGCGATGACGGGCATCTGGTGCCGCAATTTCCTCGGAACCTCCTCGCTGGCGGTGGTGCCCTACACGCAGGGTCTCGAACTGTTGCCCGCGTTCCTGCAGCAGATGGAGATGGAAAGCAACGGCAAGGGAGTGACACGGGAGGGCGAGGAGGTGTCCTGGGAGACCTGCCCGGTGATCTGGGGCGCCGTGGGGACGAACGGACAGCACACCTTCTTCCAGCATCTGCACCAGGGCGTGGAGACGATTCCGGTGGACTTCATCGTCGTGAAGGAAGGCACGGACGGGCAAGGCGGGACACAGCGAAAGCTGGTGGCCAATGCCGTGGCGCAATCGGCGGCGCTGATGGCAGGCCGGGACGAGGAAAGCGTTCGCCAGCACCTGTCCGGCGCGGGACTGACCGAGGACCAGATCGACCGACAGGCACCGCACCGCGCATATCCCGGCAACCGGCCGAGCAGCACGATTGTCCTGGACCGCCTGACCCCCGAGTCCCTGGGGGCCCTGATCGCGCTCTACGAGCACAAGGTGTTCGTACAGGGTGTCGTCTGGCAGGTGTGCTCCTTCGACCAGTGGGGCGTGGAGCTTGGCAAGGAGCTTGCGGTCGCGGTTGACCGGCTATTCGCAGGGGACGCCGCCGGACCGGAAATAGACGGCTCCACCCGTGGGCTGGTTGCACTGCTTGGCAGTGGTGTCGAAACGGCGTCTTAGCGCATCGGTTGTTCTGTCGCTGAGAGTTTCGGTTTTGCGCCGAGTGCAATATGATTCAATTCGTCAAACCGCAAGAAACGACGTTCTTGTCTTCACGGGGGGATTTCGTGCCTCATCGCCTCATTTCACGGGACCACATCAGGACCTACCTGGAGGATGGGGTCGTGCTCATCAGGGGATTGTTCGCGGACCATGTGGAGACCTTGAGGCGGGGAGTGGACCGGAACATGGCCCATCCCGGGGAATTCGCTTCCGAGAACCTGCACGAGGGGGAGGCGGGAAGGTTCTTCGACGACTACTGCAACTGGACCCGCATCCCGGAATTCGAGGAAGTCGTCCGCGTGTCGGCGGCCGCCGAGGTCGCGGCGGACCTGATGGAGTCCGACACGGTGCAGATGTTCCATGACCATGTGCTGGTCAAGGAACCCGGGACTTCCAAGGAGACGCCCTGGCACCAGGACGCACCCTACTATTTCGTCGACTGCGCCCAGACAGTCACTTTCTGGGTGCCGCTGGACCCCGTGCGGGAGGCTTCCCTGCGGTGTGTCCGGGGTTCCCACCGCTGGCCGAAGCCGGTGTTGCCGATCCGGTGGCTGTCGGAAGAGGATTTCTACCCGGATGAGGATGCGTATATGCCCGTTCCCGATCCTGATGCGGAAGGCATGGAGGTGGTCGAGTACGAAATGGAACCCGGCGACGCGGTGGCCTTCAGCTTCCGGACCGTCCACGGCGCCCGCGGTAACCGGTCGGACCGGCGCAGAAGGGCGTTCTCACTGCGTCTCGTCGGTGATGACGCGCGGTACGTCGAGCGCCCGGGCCGCACTTCCCCGCCGTATCCCGGCCATGGAATGGTGCCGGGCCAGCGGCTCCGTGAAGACTGGTTTCCGATCATCTTCAGGCGATGATCCCCTTGCGGGCCCCGGCCTGTGCGGACGGCCGCCCGGACCCGACGGCTCAGGCCAGTGCGCCCCCGCAGCTGCTGCCGGCGCCCGCGGTGCAGCCATAGCAGTGATTGCCCACGGCCACGACACTGCCCTGCAGGGACCCCGGGTCGAGTTCCCACAACCGCCTTTTGCCGCCGCCCAGCGGCAGCCCGAGCATCTGGTTGAAGTCGCAGTCAAACACGTAGCCCTGCCAGTCCACGCTCAGAAGGTGGCGGCACATGAGCGGTGACACGGTTGCCGGGTTGAAGTTCTCCACCAGGAGCTGCATGTAGCTTTCCAGCTGTCCGGTGCGTTTCAGGTAGTGTTCGAACCGGTTGATCGGCAGGTTGGTAATGGTCAGGAGGCGGTTGAACTCGATGCCGAAATCCTCCCTGAGTCGGGTCCTGTAGTCTTCCTCGAGACCGGCCTGCGGCGGCGGCAGAACCGGGCCCACCGGGTTGTAGACGAGATCGACGATCTTGTCCGCCTCGCGGCCGTATCCCAGGCCGTTGAGCGCTTTCAGGCCATCGATGCTCTTGCCGAACACCCCCTTGCCGCGCTGGCGCTCCACGTTCTCCCGGGAATAGCAGGGCAGGGAGCACACCAGGCGGACATTCCGCTCCGCGTACCATTCGGCGAGGTCCTCCTGGCCCGGCTCGAACAGCACGGTGATGTTGCATCGGGAGGTGATGCCGATGCCCTGTGAGAGCAGGGCGTCCACGAACCAGCGGAAATGCGGGTTCAGTTCCGGGGCGCCGCCGGTCAGGTCGGCGGCCCTGATCCCGTTTTCCGCCGCCCAGGCCACGATCCGCTCCATGGTCTCCCGGTCCATCAGTTCGGTGCGTTTCGGCCCTGCCTCCACGTGGCAGTGCTCGCAGGCTTGGTTGCACAGGTAGCCGAGGTTGATCTGCAGCTCGGACAGGCGCTCACGGGTCAGGGGAAAGCAGCCATGATCGGCCAGGGTCTGGTTGAACAGGTATCGAACGCGGGTGTCCATGGGGCAGGGGGATGGGCAATGGGGTGGATTATACAGGGACAAGAGTGACAATCCGGGATTCGGTTCGATAATGATTGCTGCAGTACCCGGTGAATTTTTTGTGAATCGCAGGATTTGTAGATAAATTCTAGTCGTGGGAACAGCGTTGTCATGGACTGCCTTGATGGATAGCGGCAAATTTTCCGCATAGTCTCCGGGCTCATCGGATTATGGAAATTTTCAGGAAAGACGGGATCTGCGGTTTGCCGTCAATCAACCGTGGTAAGAGTTGCATGTCCTGGCGGCCGCATCCGGATTCTGTGTGAGGGATGGACAGAAACACCCATTCCTGCGGCGCCAATTGACATACGAGCACCACTTACCCCGCCGTGGATCTGGCGCTTTCGTGGAGAGGTATCGCCTGGCATCAATGTAATGCTTTACGCGGGAATCCTGCCCTCTATTTCATTGATAGGAAATGTTTTTTGAAATAGCTGCCATACGTGATACAAGGACCTGGATGACAGGATACAACGTTAAATCGACATCAATCCCGACCCCGGTTACGCGGCGATTGTTTCAAAGTCGCAATGAAAAGCCTCAGGTTGGTGCCAACTTCGTGGGGTATGGAGCTAGATGGTGTCAGACAGAAAACCCCGATTTCCGACGGATTCCCGGCGTGAAAATATTTCGCCAGCATCCAGTCATTGAGTGACTCTATGGATTTCCGGGAAACAGTAGAGGGAATTGATTGTCAGGGCGTTTCGGCCTGATTCCGGACATTGGGCTCCATGCCCACCCTGTCGGGGCGGGACTTTCAACTTCAGCTGACGAAAGCCGATCCGTCATGCCGCCCGTCGTCGCCGCTCGGCCTCACGGGCCCGGTCCCGGATCATCCGTCCGACGCGATGCACGTTGCATGCCAGTATCGACAGTGCCACCGTCCGCTCGAACCCCTCCACGCCATGGCTGCGCACACGGTCCAGGCCCCGGTGCTCCAGATTGTGGATCGCCGACTCGATCGCCGGATGCTGTTGCCGGGCCGCCCGGAACACGGAGCCCGTCTCACGCACCCGGTCAGCCCGCGTCCAGCGGCCCTTGCGGGGCAGGACATTGTCCTCCAGCAATTCATCCAGACACCGGCGATTCTCCGGACTGTGAAACCCCTTGTCGAAACTGCAAAGCCCCAGGTCCGGATACTTCCCCCTGGCCTCCTCCACCATCGGCACCGCGATCTCCACATCGCTTTCCTTCCACATCACCCGATGGTGCAGCAGCAGGCCGTGCTGGTCTTCCAGAACGCAGACCGGAACCCCCAGTTCCACCGGGCGGCCCACCTTCCCCTTCGAGATCCAGCGCGTATGGGGCTCGAAGATCGAGTAGATCTTCTCGCCCTGGGGAATCGTCTCCCCCCGCAGCAACCGACGGTCCACCTGGTCCGAAAGCCGGGCGGCATACCACAGATACTGCCGGATCCGGTTCATCCGAACCAGCCGGCACTCCACCCTTGCCATCCCGGCAAGAACATCCAAAGTGCCATCGGCCTGGGCAATCAATTGCCGGGCGGCATCGAGAAAACCCTTCACCCGGTCCGGGCGGCCGTGCGCATCACGCGCCCGTCGAACCCCGTTGAACAGGCGCTTCAGTTTCCTGCGCCGGTCCTTCGCCTGGCGCCACCCCGAAACCCCGTCCTCCAGGGCCGCCTCCTGCATCAGGCCAAGCAACTTGCGCAGCGCATCCCACAACAGACCCGTATCCGTCGGGTAATGCACATCCGTTTCCACCACGAAGGAATCACACCGACCGCGCAACAAGTCTCCAGGCTTTTTTTTTGACACCCGGTGGCCCGATTCCACCACCAGTTCTCCAACCTTCGACAGCACCCCCGGCGTCAGCAGGCTGACGTTGTCCTTGATCTGCTGCACCGAATAACTCTCGTCCGAGTACACACTGTGCCCCAGCATCTGGCGGATCACGTCATAGTGGTTCACCAGTCCCTCAAGACGGTCGAAGTCGCAGTTCAGTCCCTGCTTCAGGATCGCCATCACCAGAATCGACCACAAGTGCATCCCCGGCCTGCCAGTGTCCAGGTCCACATCCGGCAGAACCTCGCGCTCCAGCAGGTCGAACAGACGGTTGCGCAATGACTCGTCGGTATACAGATGCTGCAGGCCGATCAGGAGCGCGGGGATATCGTCCCGGGATTTCGGGTCGATCCGGATATCGGCAATCTGGCATGCGCCGATCTCCAGTTGGGGATGGAGGGTATGTCTCATCGGGTAGGGACCAGGGCGAAGATTCGGGAAAAACCAGCAAATTCCCCATGATTTTACCATCCAGCCGATGAATCCGGGACATCTTCATCACGCCGATTTCCCGATTACGCCTTTCCAATCAGAAATTTATGGGTTTTCTGCCGGACACTAGATGAATTCCAGATAGGTATCAATTTCCCAGTCGGTGGTGTGGTCGAGATATTCATTCCACTCCTTGCCCTTGATCGCCAGAAAATGATCGACCATGGGTTGCCCGATTGCCTCGGTCAGATCGGTATCAGCCTTGAGAGCGCGTAGCCCCTCGCCCATCGTGTCCGGTATGACATTGTCGGTTTTGGGTTCGGTGAAACCTTCGCTCGGCTCGGGATCCGGAACCGGGTACTGTTTCGTAAAGCCGAGCCGACAGGCCTGTAGCGCCGCTGCCGCCGCGATGTAGGGATTCGCTGCACAATCGGCCAACCGATGCTCGATTCGGGTTCCCTTGCCGCGGTCGAGCGGAATACGCGTCGTAGCGCAGCGATGGTCGTAACCCCAGTTGCCCGCATGTCCGCATATGTTTGACGGTCGAAGTCGCTTGTATGAATTGATCGTGGGACACATCAGGGCAGCCAGCGACACATGATGCTTGATCAGGCCGGCAATCATTGGCTTGACCATGTCGGAGAGGCCATCATCTTTACTCGGATCGTCGAGCAGATTATTGCCGTGTTCGTCTGACAGGCTGATGTTCAGGTGCATCCCACTGCCGCCTCGATCTGACAAGGGCTTGGGCATGAAACTGAAGAGGTAGCCCTGCTTGATCAACAGTTCCTTGGCCATTAGGCGAAACAGGAACAGATTGTCCAGGGCGGTGAGCGCATCGGCATATTCGAGAGTGAACTCAAACTGCGGCCAGTCGAATTCGGAATTTATCGCCTCTATCGGAAAATTCAGCTTCTCGGCGGCTTCCCAGACGATATCCATCAATCCCTCGGGGTCTACACTCGGACCTGTGCCATACACGTAGGCTCCGGGTGTGTCGTAAGGCTCCCATTTTCCATCATGGCCGCGTTGAAAAACGTAAGCCTCCAGTTCAATCCCAATGTTGACGGTGCAGCCCAACGCTTTCCAGTCGGCAAGCGTCGCCTTCAGCAAGCTCCGTCCACAGAGAGGCAGGGGCTCGTCATTGCTGTATAGATCGGCCACGACGACACCGGTGTCCTTTTCCCAGCTGGGGCGGACTTGTTTGATATCGTAGATTGCCTTCAGGTCGGGCAAACCCATTTCCATCCCGGCCCCAGGGGCATTGATGAGATCCCGTTTGTAATCGACGGCATAGATGCCGATACAGGCGTTCATCTCACCTTTCTTCGCCAACCCGGCGGGGACATACTTGCCGCGCGCCAGATTCAGGTGGTCGGCGGACAGCACACGGATGCGTTTGAAGTCGTCTAACATGATTGAGCCTCTCTCTTCAACACTGATGGCGCTTTGGGGGAACCGGTAGTGTTTGTTGTTGATTCCGCCTTACCAAGCTGACAGTCAATCGCTTGCCCGATGACTCCACATGCGCCATTGATATATCGTTAGGTTGCTAACGATAAAACATAACACACCCCAGCTGGAATTAACATGATTCCCGAACTCAGGTCCGTGCGCGCACTGAATCAATATGCTGGTACTGGCTCGCCAGTGCGCGTGTGGAACCGGCCAGGGTGATGGTGTCGACGCCGATGGCGATAAAGGCGGCCCCCATCTCCAGATAGGACTGGATCATGTCGTCCTCGGTGCTGAGTATGCCGGCCGCTTTATTTGCCCGCCTGATCTTCGCGATTGCGGCGCCTATTGCGGACTGCACGTCGGGGTGTCGGGTGTTTCCGATTTGATCCAGGGATGCGGCCAAGTCCGAAGGGCCGATGAATATGCCATCGTAGCCGTCAACCTCAAGAATCTGATCGAGATTATCCAGCCCGGCCCGGGATTCTATCTGCAGCAACAGGCAGATTTGGTTTTCGATTCTGTGGTCGTAGTTGTCGATCGCAAGCCAACGCGATGATCGGGCGATTGCCGCCCCGACGCCGCGGGAGCCGGCGGGCGGATAACGTGTCGCGTTGACCAGCTGCCTGGCCTGCTCGGCGGTTTCGACCATCGGAATGAGGAGGTTGTGCGCCCCGATGTCGAGCAATTGCTTGATATTGGCTGCGCTCCCCTCTACCGGCCTCACCACAGGTTGTGACGGATAGGCAGCGACTGCCTGCAGCTGTGCCAGTATCGAATGAATGTCGTTTGGCCCATGTTCACCATCGATCAGCAGCCAGTCGAAACCGGCGGTTGCACAAATCTCGGCAGTGTAGGGACTGGCCAGCGCCATCCAGTAGCCGTACTGAACCCTGTTATCGGCAAGGGCTTCTTTAAAGGGATTGCGGAGTGTTTTCATGTCTAGCGAAACCTGCAGGTGATGGATCCGAGGTTGCAGAAGTCCCCGTGAATGGTGTCGCCGGGTGCAACGGGCACCGGTCGCGTAAAGGAGCCGGCAAGAACCACCTGGCCGGCCTCCAGCGCAATACCAAATGGCGCCAATTTTTTTGCCAGCCAGACGATGCCGTTGGCCGGGTTGTTGAGCACCCCGGCGGCGACCCCGGTTTCTTCAATGATGCCGTTTTTGTACAGCAGTGCAGGAATCCAACGTAAATCCAGGTCCATCGGCCGCATCGCGCGGCCGCCAAGTACGATTCCGGCGTTGGCGGCATTGTCGGCAATCGTATCCATCACGGTACGCGTCTGTTGCTGCCCCGGATCGACGCCGTTGTTGCGGAAATCGATAATTTCGAGAGCAGGCGTCACGAAGTCGGTTGCATTGATTACGTCGAAAATCGTAACCGCGTCGCCCTCGAGGCGGCTGCCGAGAATGAATGCCAGTTCGACCTCTACCATCGGTGTCAGGAATTTCTTGGCTTCAATTTCGGAGCCATCGTCGAAAAACATCCTGTCGAACAGCGTGCCGAAATCCGGCTCGTCTATTTCGGCCTGCATTTGCATCGCGCGTGACGTCAGCCCGATTTTGTGACCCTTTACTACCTGGCCCTCGGAGATCTTGATCTTGCACCATTCGCTTTGAATGGCATAGGCATCCGCAATGGTTATGTCGGGATACTCCAGAGAAGTCTGCTTGATGCGCTCTACGTTTGCTTCTGCCTCATGCAAACGCCGGGCAACACTCTTGATATCGGAATCTTGCATCGGGTTCTCCGTGACCGCCGTCACAAAATCAGTCCAGACGGCAAGTTGTATTGAACATGAATCGTTTCGGGGTGGTGTGTTCGAAAGTTCATTGACGTGCTTTAAAACGCTCGAGTACCGCATCGCGAAACGTATGAAAAATTTTCTGCGACAGCGTGTCTTCCCAGAATCGCCATTCAGGATGCCATTGAACTCCCAGTGTGAAACCGGGGCTGTCGGTTACACGGATCGCCTCGATCAGGCCGTCGGGGGCAACGGCCTCGACCTGCAATCCGTCACCCAGGCGGTCGATTCCCTGCCCATGCAGGGAATTCACCATCGCGACAGTATCGCCGTAGATGCTGTGCAGCAGCCCGCCGGGAGTAAATTCAACTGGATGCGCGGGCTGGTATTGCTGGTCGCGTTGAAGTTCATAATTTTCCCGATGATCGGAAAAGGTGCCCATTTCGTGGATCTCGACATGAATGCTGCCTCCGAAAGCGACATTCAGTTCCTGGTAACCACGGCACACGGCAAGCAGCGGAACGTGGTTTTCAATGCATACGTGAATCATATTCAGCGTCATTTCGTCGCGCTGTTCGTCGATTGGCAATACTGGCTGACGTTCAGGTTTTCCGTAGCGACGTGGGTGAATATTGGAGTGACTCCCGGGCAGGAAAATACCGTCAAGCGAAGAGACGATATCGGCCCATGAGAACTTGCCGTCGAAGGCTTTGAGGTCGTGACCGTCACCCATTGCTGGAATAATCAACGGGTAGCTTTCGACGCCGTGGGCAATCGCGTTGATGTATTTCTCACCGACGATGTGATAGGGCGCGTCTTCGTAAAACTTGACATCGACTGGAATGCCGATTACCGGGTAGGCCGCAATCATCTTGATTCTTGTGCGGTCATCAACGAATCATGGTCAATGGACTTGCTGTTCATCTAGGGCAGGGAAGTATTAAGGATAATGCGCAGCAAATTTGCGAGATCCCTTTTCTCTTTTACCTTTAACTGCTTGTTGAACAGGGTTTCCAGTCGATTGACCTGCGGAAATATTTTCTTGATCAGTCGGCGGCCTGCAGGCGTGATACTGATCATCAGCCGACGGCCATCAGTTTTGTGTTTGCCACGAGACACCAGATCCATCTTGATCAGTCCCTTGATCAGGCCGGTCATGGTTCCCTTGCTGACGCCGCAATCCATGGCCAGCTCCTTGAACTCTTTCGGCCCCCTGATCCAGGTAATCCAGAGAATGGTAAATGTCGAAAATGAAAGATTATGCTGGTTCAATACCTCTCGTTCCACGTGCGAACGGAACTTGGTTGCGACACGAAATATATTCGACATCGTTGCCATGGAGTCATGATCGATATTCATCTTTCTTAACTGACTGTTAGCGTCAATTTCAGCCGGAGAAGGCGTGGAATCTCTGATCATGGTTTCAATATCTCCCGTGAATGTGCTCGACGGTATAGTACTTTATCGAGGTTCATATCCATACCCGCCTGCTCGTCGAACGTTGTCGCGCCGCCATGTCTCGTCCATGATTTATGCCGGATATGAGTTCGTATACTGTTTCCATGCTTGAAGCGCCCATGAATATAAGATAGCATGAATACGTTCGGAACCAAACAAAATATTTCAATCATGGCTGAATTCAGAAGAATATTGCTCGATGGCTACGCAACCACTGTCGCAGTAAATGGAGATATGCTGATTGCCAGTGACGGTCGTGAGGTGCCGATTGAAGAAGCCGTCCACTTGCCGCCGACCGAACCGCGAAAGATTATCTGTGTCCATCTGAACTACAGAAGCCGCGTGGAGGAGTTCATGACCGTGCTCCCGGATGCGCCAACATATTTTCAGAAACCGTTGACCGCATTGTGCGGCCACAAGGCCGATGTCGTCAGGCCCGAGCGTTGCAAGTGGTTGAACTATGAAGGAGAAATCGCGATTGTCATCGGCAGACATTGCCGCAATATCAGCCAGGCTGACGCTGGGGGTTATATCGCCGGCTATGCGGCTGCAAATGATTACGGTCTGCACGATTTCCGTGACACCGATGCGGGTTCGATGTTGAGGGTGAAGGGATCGGACACCTTATGTCCCGTAGGTCCCGGCCTGGTCACCGACTGGGATTTTCGCGGCAAGCGGATCAAGACGATCGTCAATGGCAAGGTGATGCAGGATGGAAACACTGACGAAATGGAATGGGATATGCACTATCTGGTTGCCGATATTGCGCGCAATATCACCCTGGAGCCCGGAGATCTGCTGCTGTCCGGTACACCCGCGATGAGTCGTACGGTTTACCCCGGTGATGTCGTCGAGGTGGAAGTTGAGGGCCTCGGTAAACTGGTCAATAAAATCGTTCAGGGACCGACCCCGATCCGTGATGATGTAGGTGCGCAACCGACCGAATCTGAAGAGGTGATTTCGACTGCAAAAGGCGGCGACTGGGAGTTTCGCGGAAAACGGGCCGCCGGCGGGCAGGGCGCCGCGCATTACAAAAGCGTACTCGACGAAGAATAGTTCCGTGTGAATCATGCCACCCGAACTCGATGTTCAGGTGGCTGTTTGACTTGCCCGGCATCAAGCGAAATTCCTGACTCTGGCTAGTGGACGCTATCCTCCAGAATCTGCAGTGTTTTCAGATCGCAATGGAATTCCAACGCATAGTGACCGCCTTCACGGCCGATTCCGCTGATGCCGATACCGCCAAATGGAGCGGTCAGGTCGCGAATCAGGAAGGTATTGACCCAGACCGTGCCGGCGCGTACTGCACGACCGACGCGTTCGGCTCTTTGTGCATCGCTGGTATAGATTATTCCTGAAAGACCGTAGGCCGTTGAGTTGGCCATGCTGATTGCCTCGGCCTCGTCGGCAAAAGTTTGAATGGTCAGTACCGGGCCGAAGATCTCGTTTTGCACCACTTCGGAATCGTTCGATTTTGGTTCAATCAACGTGGGCTCATACCACAAGCCGTCTTCCTTCCACCGTTGACCGCCAAACACGATCCGATCGCCGCGGTTGCGCGCATTGTCGACGTAGGCCTCCACATTTTCGAGATGATTCGGGTGTATCGCCGGGGACAGTGTGGTTGCCGGGTCCCGGCTGTCGCCCTGTATCTGCTTTTCGGTGTACATCGTCAACTTGTGCAGGAATTCATCGCGAATCGATTCCTCGACGAGGATGCGCGTGCCCGCGAGGCAAACCTGACCGGAATCGTGGAACTGGTTGGAAGCCTTTTGCGCGGCGGCATCAATGTCGGCATCGGCAAATACCACCAGCGCGCCCTTTCCCCCCAGTTCCGCCGTGAAAGGCACTATGTTCTGTGCGGCCGCATGGCCGATGTGGCGTGCGGTTGCCGGTGAACCGGTAAACGACACGCGCTTTACCCTCGGGTCGCCGGTCAGATACGGCCCCAGTTCACTACCAATGCCCTGCACAATATTGAATGCACCCGGTGGAAATCCGGCATCATTGATCCAGTCGGCGAGCAGGCTTAACGACAGCGGCGACCACTCGGCCGGTTTGAGGATGACCGAATTGCCGGCGGCAAGCGCCGGTGCGCATTTCCAGGTCGACAGCATGAACGGCGCGTTCCAGGGAGTGATGATGACCGCCGGGCCTGCGGGCATTCGAATCACGGTGTTGTGCGTGCCTTTCGAATCCCACACACGCTCCTGATATTCGGCAGCGAGATCTGCATAGGCACGAAAATTCACTGCCGCGCGCGGAATCACGCGCAACTTCAGGCTTTCCAGCAGCATCGCCATGTCGAGACATTCGATGGTTGCGATTTTTTCGATATTGGCCTCGATGCGGTCAGCCAGGTTATTCATGATCTGGCCGCGTTCGGCAGGCGACATCCGCGACCAGACGTCGAATCCCTGCTGCGCAGCTTCGATCGCCGCAGCGGCGGTGGCCTCGTCACCACGGGCCACATCGGCGAGTTTCCAATCCCAGTCGAGCGGAGAGCGGACTTCGAATGTATTCGGTGACGAGACTCGCTTGCCGCCAATGAAGTGATCGGTGGAAATCGAGATACCTTCTATGTCTACGCGCCTGTCTTGGGCTTCTGCACTCATGATGCGGTCTCCTAAAATATGAAATCCTGCAGTCATCGGGGGCAATCAACCGGGCCGGACTCTGAACCAGATGGGCCCAGCCTTGCATCTGCCATTCATCCGCTAAGGCGGATGACTTGCCAATGTTAGGAAGCTAACGGATATATTCTAACCCAATGCCGTACCTCTGCCTTGGGATCTGATCTACGCCGCATGCTCCATATTCAGGCAAGGTGATTAATCCAGCCGCCGACTCATCAGTGTCAGACCACCGTGGTCAGCGATGGAGCGGAAAGGAAAACTACCCCGCCATTCGAAACTCGTGTATTCAATGTTTACCCTTGCGCGAAAATCGAAATGCTGTTCGAACAGGTTTCTCGAACGAATTCCTGATGTCTCGACGACAGCTTTCTGGTAGCCCCGGCCCTTTCCCGCCTCGAGGCAGTCTGCAATCAACGGATGTACCCATCGTCGACGGCGATAGTCCACGGCGGATGCAACAAAGTGAATATGCATCAGTTCCCCGGCGGCTGGCGCGTAGCCGGAAAAATAAAGATTCCGCGCGGCGGTGATGATAGCGGCGATGGCATCGCTACCCTCTTCACTCGGCTCGAACCGGTGTGCCTTCGCGAGTACGACGGCGGCGATTTGATTCGAGCTGGTGTCGATCGCCACGCGGCTTAATCCGCCGACTTCAAAGTCATCATAGAGACGGTCAATAAAATCGTGAAACTCGGACTCCTTGATTCCCTGCGAATGGGCCAACGGATCGTCTTTGACAAACGCCTGGGCGATCATCTGTAACATATCCTGCCGGAATGGCTCCGCCAGTGCTTTGATAATACAGTCAGTCATGTCCAGGAAAGTTTGTCAGCCTTTCGCGATGGCCCTGAGATCGGAATCGGGACTGGCAACACTTTCCTTACTGGGATTCTTGCCGGATTCGATCATCTTGCGGCCAAAGGCATACGCCTTCGGATCGTTTATCGCGTCAACCGCGAGGAGCCTGTCGCCGGAGTAGTACCAGATGGATTGCGTCTGATCCTTGTCGCCTGGCCGTACCACGCATTGGTCGTAACCGATATTGAGGCCGGCAATCTGCAGCTTGCAGTCGTATTGATCGGACCAGAACCACGGCAATGCCGTATAGCTTACGTCCTCGCCGGCGATGACGCGCGCCACCAGATCTCCCTGGTCGGCGGCATTTTGCACAGACTCAAGGCGAATTTGCCGTCCATTGCGCTCAAAGCTGGTGCAGTCGCCGGCAGCGTAAATATACGGATCGGAACTGCGGCAAGCTCCGTCGACGCGGATTCCGGTGTCGCACTCGAGATTGGCAGCCTGTGCCAGCTCGATGTTGGGGCTGCCGCCGATACCGATCAGGACCAGGTCTGCATCGATGATCTCGCCCGAGGCCAATTCGGCGCCGCAAGCCCGGCCGCCTGACTCGACCAGGCGGATCATTTCCGCCCCTTCCATGATCTCGACGCCGTGGCTGCCGTGCAGTTGCCGGAAGTAGTTCGAGGTTTCGCGGGCGGCGACCCGTTGCATGATGCGTTCCGCCATTTCTATGACCGTGACCTCGAGTCCGAGCTGACGCCCGGCTGCGGCCGCCTCAAGGCCAATATAACCGCCCCCGACAATCAGGAGCCGACGCCCGGCCCTGAATTCGGGCGACAAGCGGTCAATGTCGGCAATGCTGCGCAGCGTAAACACGGCGTCGAGACCTCCGCCGATTTCGGCGGGTAGGTTGCGTGCACTGGAACCGGTACAGATGATCAACCGGTCGTAATCGATAATGTCGCCTGCAACGACTGCGATTTGTCTGGCTGCCGGCCTTATCTCGGTGACGCGCGTGTTGAATCGGGTCTCGACCCCCTGCTCCGCGTACCAGTCCAGGGGGCGGATGAACAGGCGGTCCCTTTCAAGCTCGCCGAGGAGGTATTTCTTCGACAGGGGTGGACGCTGATAAGGCGGATGCGACTCTTCCCCGATCAGGAGTAGCGGTTGCGTACTGCCGAGCGCGGTGTGACGCGAGACAAACGATGCTGCGGCCTGTCCTGCCCCGATGATGACGATGGGCGAGGCCATGGTCTATTCCGGTTCGGGTACGTGCAGCAGCAGGCCATCGAGCGCGGGCGATGCGGTTATCTGGCAACTCAGGCGGCTGTTTTCTTCACGCTCGACTTCGGTCATCTCCAGCATGGCATCCTCGATACCGTCGATTTCACCGGTCTTGGCCAGCCATTCGGGGGCCACGAAAACGTGGCAGGTGGCGCAGGACAGGCATCCGCCGCATTCGCCCATGATATGCGGAACGTTGTTGGCGGTGGCCGCCTCCATCAGATTCAGGCCATCCTTGACCTCTGCAGAGATCACGGTTCCGTCTTGCATTTTCCAGGTGATCTTGGCCATGGCGTTACGATCCTCGTTGCATTGCTAGCTTGATTTCAATTCGACAAAAAGTGGCAGTCTTTTTATCCCGCCAACAAAGTTGGAGCGTAGAAATTCATGCTTTCCGGCTTGCCTGATCGACTTCACCCGGCCTACAAGTGCCTGCAGCAGCAAACGAACCTCGAGCCGCGCCAGCCACATCCCGAGACAAACATGAGGCCCTCCCTGGCCAAACGCCATGTGTCGATTGGGATTGCGCGTTAAGTCGATCTCGAACGGATTATCGAATTGCGTTTCGTCGCGGTTGCCGGACACGAACCAGAACAATACCTTGTCGCCTTCGCGAACTTTCTTGCCATACAACTCGAAGTCCCGCATCGCGGTGCGGCGGAAGTGCATCGTAGGAGAAGCCCAGCGGATCATTTCCTCGGTAGCGGTATCCCACAAGTCTCCGTCGGCCTGCTGCAACTTTTTCAGCAATTCCGGTTTGTTTGCCAATGCGTGCAAGGAGGCCGACAACGCGTAACGCGTGGTATCGTTTCCTGCCGCTACAACCAGGCAGAAGAAATTGCGAAACTCGGTATCGCTGATCACTTCGCCCTGTGCATTAGGCTGGGTAATCAGCTCCAGTACGCCACTCTGTTCGTTTCGGTCGGCCTTGTCTTTAATCAGCTCTTTTGCGTAATCGTAGAGTTCGGCGCCGGCTGGGGAGCGAAATGGCAACAGGCGATACTCGTCGCTGTCGTCCATGGCCAGGGGGCTTGCATATTCGGGGTCAGAGGCAGCGATGAGTTCATCTCCCTTGGTTACCAGCCAGTCCAGATCCTCATCCGGCACGCCGATGATTTGGCCAAGCATGCGCATCGGCAGTTGTCGCGCGATCTCCTTGACCGCATCAAATTCGCCGAGAGGTAGCGACTGGTCCAGGATTTCATCACACAGTTCTCGAATAGTTTTCTCGTACTCGGCAATCACCCGCCTGGAAAAGGCCTTGCCCACAAGCATGCGCATGTGCGTGTGTTCGGGTGGATCGGTTTCCTGGAAGGTGCGCCGCGCGAGATACTCTTCGTAGCTCTGGTCTTCCAGACGAATGCCGCGGCTCGAACTCAGGAGTTCGAAATTCCTGTTGTAAGTAATGATGTCTTCGTACCGCGTGAGTGACCAGTAATCCTCGAACTCGCCGCCATCACAGCGGGCCAACGGGTCCTCCCGACGCATTCGGGCAAAAGTGTTGTGCGGAGGACCATTGATGAATGAATCATGGTCGGAAAGGACTGCGTGTCCATTGTCAGAAGGATTCCAGCTAGTCATTCAGGCATCTCCATGATTGTCCGTGTACGAGATTCGGCAGGCGCAGGAATGAATGGTCTGCAGGGCTTGTTCCCATGGTGCCATCTTGCTGGATTCAGAAATATCGGCATCTTGCATTTCATGGCCATCAGGTCGGTCGAGTCGATGTCCTTTTTTGGGCGGTTATCGACTACAGGCTTCAGTCTGGGGAACTGAACATTTTACATAATATCGTTAGCATGCTAACGAAATCAAGTGCGATTTCCTGCTGGATGCTGCAGGTCGTATTTTCAACGCAGAAAACGGCCCGAATCCCGGGCCATTTGCACTCGCGTCATTCGGATGATTTGTTGTTCGGGCACTGTTGCCGCCGCATTTCGAAATTGGCACGCAATGCGGGCGGTTCATGCCCAACAGGTAATATTGTCCAATGCCCGGCGATGATCATGACCAGGCAAGACACAGGATCATGGTAATGGATCATTCGTCCATGGATTCATCGGGGCTGTTTCTGAAGGAACTTGCGCACATGGAGACATTGCCCCGGTTCACCGACCAAAAAGATATCGTTCGGTTGCAAACGAAAACACCGAATGCTAAGCTAGCCTTTATCATTGTAAATTACTGGCAGAATCGGGATGGGAGAAATTGTCGGCGCTGGTTTTCTGTCACACGCCCCCACCATCATGTTCCCCCGTGAATTGAGACTGGAGCTCAATGAGGGAAAGGAGATCAGCCTGGTGCCCGGGCTGGAGCGCATTCGCCGCGAAGTGCTTGATGAACTGCAACCGGATACCATCCTGCTCCTCGATTCACACTGGTTTACCACCTGGGAGTTTGTCGTCACCTCACACGAACGGCTGCAGGGAAAATTCACCTCAGAAGAACTGCCCCGCGGCATGACGCAGGTCCCCTACAATCTGAAAGGCAACCCGGCATTCGCCCGTCTGCTGGCGGAGAAGGTCAATTACAGGGGTACCCGCTGCTATCCCTGTGACGATCCCTGCTTGCCGCTCCATTACCCGACCATCAACACCGCGCACTATCTCAATCGCGGGGAGACCTGGCTGTCCATGGGGCTGTGCCAGACGGCACGCGATCACAATTTCCTCGCTGTTGGCCGCGGCATTGCCGACGCGGTTGCCACCTCGGATCAGCGCGTCGTGATCATCGCCAGCGGTGGCATGAGCCATCGTTTCTGGCCGTTCGATGAAATCCCCGATCACGAATCATCCGACCCGATTCATATCCGTACGCCGGAGGCACGCGCTGCGGACGAGGAACGTATCGATTGGTGGCAGCAGGGCAATCACGCGCGCGTCATTGATGAGATGGAGGCGTTTCGTCCGCATAAGCCGGAAGGCATGTTCGGACACTACCTGATCATGATCGGCGCCCTGGGCGAGCATGAGTGCAATGCGAAAGGGCGGATGTTCAGTGACTATGAAAACGCGACTGGCACGGGGCAGGTGCATGTCTGGTTTGATAAACCCGAAACCGGCTGGCACTGAAATTGTGCTTCTGGCTGTGTGCGGGTGTTGGTAATAGATTAACTACAAACTGAAAATCTGGAGGAATTATGAAAAAGTTAGCCTTGGCCCTGATCATGGGCTTGTCTTTTGTTGTTTTTACGGCACAGGCCGAGTATCCGGAAAAACCGGTCACCTTTATCGTGCCCTGGCCGCCTGGTGATCTGGAAGACGTGCTGACCCGCATGATTGCAGATGAATTCCAGGCCGAATACGGGGTGCCTGCGGCAGTAGTCAACAAGCCTGGCGGCGGCGGCGGACCGTTCCCTGGAGCTGTCGAAGTAGCAAACGCACCGGCCGACGGCTACACCGTTGGCTCGTTCATTATCGCCATCCCGGTGGTTGGACCGAATATCGGTATTCCCGAACTGAGTCCCAATCCATTCGAGCCCATAGGCAACTTCCTTACGTACCCTTTTGTGATCGTCGCAAATGGAGATGCGCCCTATGACGACATGCAGGGACTGGCCGAACACGCCAGAGAGAATGACGTCACGCTCGGCCACTTCGGCACTCCGCTGATTCCGACCAAGGTGACTCTGGCGCTGGCGGTGCACCTGGATTTCGAATATGCCTCGGATGCAGCCTTCGATGCGCTCGATTGCAATACCTTGGCTTCAGGTGATGCCGACGTGATCAATACCACGTTGCAGCTGGTGCTGCCTTGCCTGGACAAGGTTAAGGTTCTGGCCTCGATTACCGGGGATCGTATTTCGAAAACACCCGATGCCCCGACAGTGGCCGAAATTGCGCCCGAACTCGATATCTCACTGTGGAACGGACTGTTCGTCCATAAGGATACCCCGGCGGATGCGCGGGAAAAAATCCGCAGTGTCGCCATGCGCGTCATGCAGTCAGACCAGGCAAAGGAACTGTCGAATGAAACCGGCGCCTTGATCTACTGGCAGGATGTCGACCAGGCCTACGAACAGATCGAACGCGACATAGTTTCCTTTGGCCGTATAAACCAGATACTCGAGTAGAGCCGCAATTCAGTTTATTGTTGCCATGAGTTAGGCCTTTTCGCTTACGTAGAGGGGTAGGTCAATGGCCGGAAAACCGGGATTCGTGAGTTTTTTTGAGCGCGAACGCCATCCCGGCGATCTGGCCTTTGCCGTGGCGTTTTTGCTCTTGTCTGTTTTCCTGGTCAGCCAGCTTGGCGAACAGGCTATATGGGCCAAGCGAACCAAGTTTTTTGCCCAGCCCGCCTTCTGGCCGACCATCAGCCTGAGCGGTATGTTGCTTTTCGCCGTACTGCATTGCATCGGCTCCCTGGTTTCACCGCGAACGCCTGGACGTGGTCCCGAGGTAATATTCTGGATTCGTTCCCTCGAGTATTCGGTCTGGTTTCTGATCTACGTCTGGATCGTTCCCAGGATCGGGTATCTGGGAGCCACGCTGTTGTTCACCTTGGCTTTGACCTACCGGGTGGGGTACCGCACAAAGGATATGTATCTTGGTGCCGCGGCAATGGGGGTGGGCATTGTGGTGATTTTCAAGGCGTTCTTACAGGTAAAGATTCCGGCCGGACAGGTTTACGAATTTCTGCCTGATGGCATCCGTAATTTCATGTTGTTGTACCTCTGAGTCGATTGCATGGAAACCCTGGCTGCAGCCATTGCCATTCTTCTGCGCTGGGAAGTGCTCGGTGCGCTGTTGGTGGGCTCGGTCGGCGGAGTAATCATCGGTGCCGTTCCGGGTGTGGGCGCAGCGGTTGCCATCGCCATCCTCTTGCCGGCAACCTTTGCGATGGAACCCATTGTCGGTTTGACCTTGCTGCTCGGAATTTACGGGTCATCGATGTACGGGGGCGCGATACCTGCAATCCTGATCAACACACCGGGTACCGCTGTCAATGCCCTGACCACTTACGATGGCCATCCCATCGCCCGTGATGGCAATCCGAAGCGGGCGTTGTCCCTGGCTTACTCGGCTTCTTTCTTTGGGGGGATCTTTTCGGTCGTCTGCCTGATATTGCTGGCGCAGGTTCTGGCCTTGGTCGCGCCGCACTTCGGCAGCCGTGAGATTTTTCTCGCCGCGTTGCTTGGAGTGGTGCTGGTAGTGCTGGCCCATCGTGGCAAGGTATTCGTGGCCGGCATGTTGGCATGTTTCGGGATTTTCTTGAATACGGTGGGACTGGAGCCGGTCAAGTACACACGACGCTTTACATTCGATCAGACCTGGCTCGCTTCGGGGGTAGACCTGATTGTTGTCGTATTGGGGCTGTTCGCGCTTTCCCAGGCTTTCCTCCTGCTGGTTGACAAGGACACCCATCCCGAAGCGACGAGGGTAGAAGGCGGGTTGTTCGAAGGTCTGAAGGAACTCTGGATCTACAAACGCGTGGCAACCGTGGGGTCATCCTTCGGCGTGCTCATGGGCATGATCCCGGGTGTCGGAGAATTCACCTCGCAGTTCATGTCCTACACCTATGCACAAAAGACCTCGAAAACACCGGAACTCTTCGGCAAGGGAGCTCCGGAGGGGTTGGTCGCTGCCGAGTCGGCAAACAATGCTGTGCCCGGTGCGGCGATGATCCCGCTGTTGGCGCTGGGTATCCCCGGAGAGGCTCTGACGGCGATGATGCTGTCAGTTTTTTATGTGCATAACGTGATCCCCGGGCCGCAACTCTTCGCCAACCAGATGCCTTTTGTGGTCGCACTCTACATCGGGTTATTTCTGCTGAACATCTTTGTCCTGATATTCCTCATCTTTTCTACCAACCAGATTCTCCGGGTGATTCGCATCCCGAGCAGGTTCCTGGGCGTGATGATATTGACGTTAGCCTTTGTCGGTCTTTATTCGTTGCGGAACTCGATGACCGATTGCGCGATTGGCGCGGCGTTCGGCGTATTCGGGTTGATACTGAAACGTTTGGATTTGCCGAGTGTCCCCATCGTGCTCGGAATGGTACTGGGCGGAATCATGGAAGTGAAACTGCGATCGTCGATGGCGCGTGTCAAAAGCCCCTTGGATTTTATCGACAGACCGATCGCGGCGATTATCTTTGCGGCGATTGTGCTGGTTATCGGCATTCACCTGTGGACCTACTTCAGGAGGACCGGCAAGACCGCCGGAAACCGGGGAGAGAATCGGGATTGATATCCGGATCGGCCGGCGGTGAGCGGCTGAGCGCTACCATCGACCGATGATGATTCCCCACTCCTCGTCACGCTCAGGGCCTTGTCCCGCCATGAAGCCGTAGTCCAACCCGCAACGGCGTCGCAAATTTCCGCGCCATTCGAACAGGTATTCCTGCATTTCTTGACGAATTCCGGCGTATCGGGTGTCCTCCCCGAGGTCTACCAGTTCGTCCGGATCGTTCTCCAGGTCAAACAGTTGTGACGGAAATGTGTGGTGGTGGATGTATTTCCAGTGATGGTCACTAACCATCGTCGCGCGACACTGATACGGTTCAAGGTTGAGCAGGGCACGTGGGCCGCGATCGGCGTAATCGATTTCACTGACTGCATATTCACGTTGAAAAACGTCTGCCTGGCCGTGAATCAGGGGCAACAGGGATTGACCCTCAAGACGTTCCCGGCAGGGCAAGCCACCTGCAAACTGGATGAAGCTGGGAAGAATATCGACCGCTTCAACCAGTTCACTGCAGGTCTGTCCCCGGGTTGTGTCGGCGTCCGTTCGCGGATCGGCAATAATCAGCGGCACCTTGGCCGAGACGTCGTGAAACAGATCTTTTTCTCCGAGCCAATGATCACCGAGATAATCGCCGTGGTCGGCGGTGAAAACAACCAGGGTATTCTGCTCCAGGCCTTGTGCCCGCATGAAATCGAACAACCGACCGAGATGGTCGTCGATTTGCCTGATCAGGCCCATGTACGCCGGAACGACAGTGTCTCTGACTTCATCGCGAGAATAGGAAACGCTGTATTCCTGCTCCATGAATGCCTGGTAGACAGGGTGGGGATTCTGACACTCGCCTTCATTTCGAACCGCACTCGGTATCTCGAGCTGTTGGTACATTTCGTGGTAAGGGGCCGGGGCGATGACCGGCCAGTGTGGTTTGATGTAACTCAGATGCAGGCACCAGGGCTGGCTGCCACACTCTCGAATAAAATCCATTGCGCGCCGCGTGGTAAACGCGGTTTCCGAATGTTCTTCGTTGATCGCCGCGGGATATTTTGAACTGCGCAGCAACCAGCCCGAATGCAGATTGCCATCGGGGTCGACACTGCTGTTGGCATTTTTGTCCCAGGGGTTATCCGGGTCATAGCCCAGTGACTTCAGGTATGTGTCGTAACCCTGGCCGGGATTGATGGCCAGTACAGGATCAGGATACAGGCCTTCATGGGATTCATAGGGTTCGAAGCCGCCGGTTTGTGAAGCCCTGCACCAGGGTGAGTCTGGATCGAGGCCGAGCGCGGATATTTCCTTCAAATCCTTATGGACGTGTGTTTTTCCCACCACGGCCGAGCGGTAACCCAGAGGCTGCAGGTAGTCGGCAATCATCTTTTCGTCCAGGCGGGCGTTGTCGTCATTTCCCAGCACGCCATGACTGGAGGAATATCGGCCACTGTAAAAACTGGCACGTGAAGGCGCGCAAATCGGGGCGGCACAATAGGCGTGCGTGAAGCGTACCCCTCGCTTGGCGAGCTTGTCGATATTCGGTGTCTGCAGGATTGGATGACCATAGCAGGACAGATAATCGAAGCGCAGCTGATCGCACATGATGAAAAGAATGTTGCCGGGGTGCGTATTTTTTTTCATCGGAAATATGACCCGTGTGTGATCCATGCAAAGTTACCATGTATTCCGAAGTGTACCCACGAAGTTGGATAACGACATCATGAGACCCGAGCCACAAGTTGAACTCAAGTGTTCCGGTAGGGGGCGAACAAAAAAGTACAGCACAATCAGTCGTGATTTTGACGCATGCGCAAAAGGGCATGCTTGGCTTTCCCTTCCATAAGCTCAATAAGAACAATCACATATCTTTACTGTGCACCGAACCAATGGCGCAAAAGATGGTGTTGGTTATTTTTCTGCCTTGACCGGAGTGGTCACGCGATCAACTGTGCTCTTCCATCAGGCTCAGCGGCGAGAGCTCTTCCTTGTCCCTTTCCCTGATCTTTCCCGACCGCCGTTTTTCCGTGGAGACCCGGTTGCAGCCGGACCTTCCTTTCCCGGGTCGCCTGGGTCGGAAGACGCCGACGGACACAGGTCGCTGACCACGCATGCATGGCATTTCGGTTTACGCGCAACGCAGGTGTAGCGGCCGTGCAGGATCAGCCAGTGGTGTGCGTCCATCCGGTATTTTTCCGGCACGTTCTTGAGCAGACCCATCTCGACCTCCAGCACGTTTTTCCCGGGCGCAAGGCCGAGGCGGTTGGAAACGCGGAAGATATGGGTGTCCACGGCAATGGTGGGATGCCCGAAGGCGGTGTTGAGGATGACATTCGCGGTTTTCCGCCCGACGCCGGGCAACGCCTCCAGCGCGGCCCGGTCCTCGGGGACCCTGCCGCCGTGCTGCTCCAGCAGGATCCGGCAGGTCCGGATGATGTTTTCCGCCTTGGTGTTAAAAAGACCGATGGTGCGGATGTACTCCTTGAGGCCGTCGACGCCAAGTGCGAGGATGGCCTCGGGTGAGTTGGCAACGGGATAGAGCCGTTTCGTCGCCTGGTTTACGAACACGTCGGTGGCTTGGGCCGACAGGACCACGGCCACCAGGAGCTCGAAGGGGGTCCCGTAGGACAGTTCGGTGGTGGGCCTTGGCAGTTCCTTCTTCAGCCTGGCGAACAGCGTCTCGATATCCGCGGGTCTCATCGGTTCCGGGTGGCCTTTTGCCGTTCCAGTTTCTTCTGCCGTTCCGCGCGCTTCCGCGCCAGCGCGAGTTCGATCTCCCGCTTCATGATCCGGCGTTGATGGTCGCTCCGCTTCGCCTGCTTCCGGGCTTCCTCCTCGGCCTCGCGCGCCAGTTTCTGTTCCACCATGCGGCGGGCCTTCCGCGTCTGGTTCAGGGAGAATGCGGGCCAGAGGCTGGGCGGTTCCGCGGAATCCGGTGCTGGTGCCGGAACCAGACTGATGCAGTCGGTGGGACACACCGGCACACACAGCTTGCAGCCCGTGCATTCCCTTTCGATCACCGTGTGCATGCGCTTTTCAGCTCCGACGATGCAGTCCACCGGGCACGCCTTGATGCAGAGCTTGCATCCAATGCAGGCCGGCTCGTCGATCAACGCCAGAACTTTCGGCTCCTCCACCCCGTTTTCGGGGTTGAGCGGCTTGGGCGGTTTCCCGGTGAACTTGGCCAGCGCACCGATGGTGATGTCGGCACCCGGCGGACACTGGTTGATGTCCGCCTCACCGGCCGCGATCGCGGTGGCGTACTCACGACAGCGCGGGTACCCGCACTGCGTGCATTGGGTCTGCGGGAGCAGTTGGTCGATCCGGTCGATGCGGTGTGGATCTGGAGAAGGCAACGGAATCGTTTGTAAACAGGCGGCTAGACAGCGCGGGATGCTAGCCTGAATTCCAGGTGGCCGCAAACTCAGGCCATGCCCTGGCATCGGGAAACTTGCTTCCTGCAGGCGGGCATGGGGCAGGGCAGTTTTCGAGGGCAAGGAAAGTGCGGGATGCCTTCACCGGCTCCAGAAACGCGGGCAATAAATTTTATCAGCCATAAAATGCGCCCATCCGGCCTAGGAGCAGGTAAATGAAGACAATCGACGCAGCCGAATTCAAGGAGCAATGCCTGGCGCTGCTTGACAATCTCGACCAGGAAGGTCTTGTCGTCACCAGGCGCGGCAAGCCCGTGGCGCGCCTGATCCCCTTTGAGCGCCAGCACGCGGAACTCATCGGCAGCCTGCGCCACAAAGTGAAGATCCAAGGCGACATTCTGTCCACCGGAATCGACCGGGACGGGGATTGATCCGGCCACCGCATCCGTCCGGCCTAGTTCGCGCCAGGGCAGGTTCGGCTCACAGGGAATTTTGCCTATAATCTGCGCCTTGGCCTGCCCCGGGGAGCCCCGATGGATTATCCGGCGAAATTCGCCCGAATCGCGGAAAAGACCAGCTTCCGCCTGCTGGATGCGGATGCCCGGGCGTTTGTCGGGGACATGGCGAACCGCTATCGCTTCACCCTGCAGGAACTGCAGCTCGTCAGCGACATGGCGCTGGACCGGTCGCGCTGGAAGGAGCAACCCCTCGTGGAGGACTGGCCGGACGAGGGCGACAAGAGCGCCCTCATCCGGGCCCTCGTCAGGCGCCACGGACAGGTCCGCGACCGCGAGAAGAGCTATGCGGCGTTTTCCGGGGCCGACAAGCCGAGAACCGTGAAGCCCGAGATCCGGGTTGCGTCGAAGCCGAAACTGGGCCTTGGCCGCTGCCCGGTGGCCTCGGAGCGGACCCGCTGCTGCAACCTGATGACCCTGGATGCGGTGGAACGGTGCGGGTTCGACTGTTCCTACTGCAGCATCCAGTCGTTCTACCACGGCAACGCCGTGACCTTCGACGGCACTTTCCCGGAAAAACTTGCGGCGCTCGTCCTGGATCCGGACAGGACCTACCACATCGGCACCGGGCAGTCTTCCGACTCCCTGATGTGGGGCAACCACAACGGGGTGCTCGAGGCACTGGCCCGGTTCGCCGGGGACAATCCCAACGTGCTGCTCGAACTGAAGACCAAGTCCCGCAACATCGGCTGGCTGCTGGAAAACGACTATCCGCCGAACATCCTTGCGACCTGGTCGCTCAATCCCCAGACCATCATCGATCACGAGGAGCACCTGACCGCCTCCCTGGCGCAGCGCCTGGACGCCGCCGGGAAAATCGCCGCAAAAGGCAGGCTGGTGGGATTCCATTTCCACCCCATCGTCCACTATGACCGCTGGCGCGAGGACTACGGTGCCATTTGCCGGGAACTCGTCTCGAGGTTCAAGCCGGAGCAGGTCGCCACGGTTTCTCTGGGGACCCTGACCTTCACCCGGTCAGTCATGAAAACCATCCGCCGGCGACCCCTGGCCAGCAAGATCCTGCAGATGCCCATGGAGGAGATCGCGGGCAAGTATTCCTATCCGCTCGTGGTCAAGACCGAACTGTTCCGCCACGTCTACAAGGCCCTTTCCCCCTGGCACGGCCGGGTCTTCTTCTATCTGTGCATGGAGGCCGAGGAACTGTGGCGCCCGGTGTTCGGCCATGCGTATGCGTCCAACGGGGCGTTCGAAGAAGCGATGAAGGCGGCCTATTTCGCCAAGGTCGGCGCCTTGGACTGACCGGCCCGGGGGCCGGGCAGGCCGCTTCGGGCGTTTCCTCCGGCAGGTTCGCCCCGCAGCCGGCCAGGCCTGGCCGGACGCGGACCCGCCTCCAAACCGAAAATGCCACCTTCATGAAACCCCGCGCCCTTCAGTTATCCCCGGCGCAGCGGTAGAATCCGCAGGCCTACCGCAACCCAGTCAGGATCAGTCCCCTTCATGAAACAGCGCATCGCGTCCCTGGTCGCCCGGTCCGTAGAGGCACTCAGGGGGACGGTTCCGTTGCCGGACGGGGCGGAGGACCGCATCCAGGTCGACCGCACCCGGGATCCCGCCCACGGCGACTATGCCAGCAACATCGCCCTGGTGCTGGCCAAGGCCGCAGGCATGAAGCCGCGGGATCTGGCGCAGCGCGTGGTCGAGGGACTGCCGGATTGCACCCTGGTGGAGAAAGTGGACATCGCGGGCCCCGGCTTCATCAATTTCACCGTGACCCGGGACGCGTGGCTGGACCTGATCGGGCAGGTGCGCTCCCTGGGCGGGCGCTACGGCCGCAGTGAGGCCGGCGCCGGAGCCCGGGTCATGGTGGAGTTCGTCTCCGCCAACCCCACGGGACCGCTCCATGTGGGCCACGGCCGCGGGGCCGCCTACGGAGATTCCCTGGCGCGGGTGCTGCGCGCCGCCGGCTACGACGCCAGGAGCGAGTACTACATCAACGATGCCGGGAGGCAGATGGATATCCTGGCCCTCAGCGTCTGGCTGCGCTACCTCGAACTGCAGGGCGGGGAGACCCGTTTCCCCGCCGGCGGATACCGGGGAGACTACGTCCGGGACATCGCCCGGAGCCTTGCGGGAGAAAACGGCGACGGGCTGGTACGCCCGGCGGCGTCACTGTTCGACGACCTGCCGGAAGAGGCTGATCCGGCCATGGACACCCTGGTGGCGCGCTGCCGTTCCCTGCTGGGGGATGCCGGGTTCGGGACAGTGTTCGACCACGCCTGCGGGGTCATGGTGGCGGACATCCGCGAGGATCTTGCCGAATTCGGCGTTGAGTTCGACTGCTGGTTCTCCGAGCGCAGCCTGGTGACCGGCGGGGCCATGGAAAAGGCCATCCGGGTGCTCGAGGCCAACGGCCATGTCTACGAGAAAGACGGGGCCAAGTGGTTCCGCGCCACGGACTTCGGCGACGAGAAGGACCGCGTGGTGGTCAGGGCCAACGGCGCACACACCTATTTCGCCACCGATATCGCCTACCATTTCGACAAGGGCGAGCGGGGTTTCGACCGCATCCTGGACATCTTCGGGGCGGACCATCACGGCTACGTCGACCGGATCAGGGCATCCTTCGAGGCACTCGGGCATCCAAGGGAAAACCTGGATATCCTGCTGGTGCAGTTCGCCGTGCTCTATCGCGGCGGGGAGAAGGTGTCCATGTCCACCAGGGAAGGGGAGTTCGTGACGCTCAGGGAACTGCGCGGGGAGGTGGGCAACGACGCGGCGCGTTTCTTCTACGCGCTCAGGCGTCCGGAGCAGCACATGGACTTCGACCTGGATCTCGCGAAGTCGCAGTCCGCGGACAACCCGGTCTATTACATCCAGTATGCCCATGCGAGGATCTGCAGCGTGTTCCGGCAGCTCCGGGAGCGCGGCATGGAGACCCTGGAGACCGCCACGCCCGACTACGGACTTCTCGGGGAAAGCCGCGAGCTGGAACTGCTGCGCACCCTGTCGCGATACCCCGAGGTGGTGGCCTCCGCGGCCGCTTCGCTGGAACCCCACCAGGTCGCCTACTACCTCCGGGACCTCGCCACCGATTTCCATACCTACTACAATGCACATCCGTTCCTTGCAAGCGAGAACGATCTGCGCCTGGCCAGGCTCGGCCTGATCGACGCCACCCGGCAGGTCATCGCCAACGGGCTTGACCTCCTCGGTGTCAGCGCGCCGGAATCGATGTAGATGGACAGCAGCAGTACGAGATAATGGCCCAGGCGAAAAAGAGAAGGAGCCGGGCGACCTCGGCTAGGCCCAGAGGGGACAAGGCCAGCCTGTCCGGGTTGTTTTCCGGCAGTGCCGGCATGCTGTTCGCGGGCATCGTGATCGGCTCCCTCGGCACCACGCTCTGGCACGGATGGCGGGGCGGGGACAGCGAGGTCGGATCCGGGATCCGGCGCATGATGGAGGACTCCAGCGAGCGTTCCGCCGGCGCCGGATCCGTCGAGACCGCCCCCGCCCCCAAGCCGGAGCCCCAGCAGACCAACTACGATTTCTTCACCGTCCTGCCCGAGATCGAGGTGGTGGTGTCCGAAGGCGAGGACGCGCCGCCCGAGGCGGCATCCCCGGAGCAGGCGCCTGCCGAACCGGCATCCACCGAAACGGCATCCACCGAGCCCGCGCTTCCGGACCCGGCATCCTCCGAACCGGAGCCCGCCGAAACCGAACCTGCCCAACTGGCATCCTCCGATCCGGCACCCGCCCAGCCGGCAGCCCCGCCGGAAAAGCCCCAGGCACCCGTCCGGGAGGCAAAACCTGAGCCGGCCAGCACCTACATGCTGCAGGCCGGTTCCTTCAGTCGTCCCGCCGAGGCAGACCGGCAAAAGGCCAGAATCGCCCTGCTCGGGCTGAGCGCCAGCATCCAGAAGGTCACGATCCAGGGTCGCGGGGATTTCTACCGGGTCCGGCTCGGACCCTATGCCAGCTATTCCCGCATGGAGGATGCGGACAGGAGGCTCAAGGGGGAGGACATCCAGGCCATACGGCTCAAGGTTTCCCGTCCGAACCCGGACGCCTGATCTTCGCTCGGACGGCATGCCAAGAACCCTGCGGATCGCCACCCGGAAAAGCCAGCTCGCCCTCTGGCAGGCACACCATGTCAGGGACCGGCTCCTGTCCTGTCACGAGGGGCTCGAAGTGGAGATCGTGGAACTGGTGTCCGAGGGGGACCGGACCCTGGACATTCCCCTTTCCAGGGTGGGCGGCAAGGGATTGTTCCTGAAGGAACTGGAACAGGCCATCCTCGACGGGAGCTGCGACATCGCGGTGCATTCGATGAAGGATGTCACTGTGACCCTGCCTGACGGGCTGGCGATCACCGCGATCTGCCCCAGGGAGGATCCCCGGGATGCACTGGTTTCCAACCGCCACGAAACGCTGGAGTCCCTCCCGCCGGGTGCCGTGGTCGGCACCTGCAGCCTCCGGCGGGGATGCCAGCTCCGTGCGGCGTTCCCGCAACTCGAGGTGCGCAACCTCAGGGGCAACGTCAACACCCGGCTGGCCCGGCTGGACCGGGGCGATTACGATGCGCTGATCCTGGCGGCCGCGGGCCTGATCCGGCTCCGGTTCCGGCAGCGGATCCGTACCTGCATCGACACGGACATGATGCTGCCGGCAGTGGGACAGGGGGCCGTGGGAATCGAGTGCCGCGAGGACGACACCGAAATTCGCGCCCTGCTCGAACCGCTGGGGGATGCCGACACCACCCTCAGGGTCCGCGCCGAACGCGCCGTCAACGAAGGCCTGGGCGGGGGCTGTCACGTGCCCGTGGCGGCCTATGCGGAAATCGACGGGGACACCATGCGCGTGCGCGGCTTGGTGGGACAGCCCGACGGCTCCCGGCTGTTGCGGGCCGAGGCCAGGGGTGGGCCCGCCGACGCGGAATCCCTTGGCCGCGAGGTCGCCGACGGGCTGCTGGGGCAGGGTGCGGGGGAGATTCTCGCCGAAGTCTATGACGGCGGGCCCGCTTGAAGGCGCAAGCGTCCTGATCACCCGGCCCGAGGGCCGGGGCACCGAGCTGGCGCGAAAAATTGCCGGCGCGGGCGGCGAGGCGATCTGCTTTCCGGTGCTTGAGATCGACCTGCTTCCTTCGGACGCCATGCTGAGTCCCGCCGGCCTGGCGCTCGACCGTTTCGCCCTGGCGGTCTTCGTCAGCGTGTACTCGGTGAGGGCAATGGCGGCCACGCTGTCCGCTTCCGGACAGTTTCCCCGGAACGTAACTGTTGCCGCAATCGGCACGGCGACTGCGGGGGCACTGGAGAATCTGGGAATTGCCGTCCAGTACCTGCCCCGGGACAGCCATGACAGCGAAGGCCTCCTCCGGGCGCTTGCCGAGTTGCCCGTCTCGGGCCGTGACGTGGTGATCTACAGCGGGGATGCCGGGCGGGACGCACTGGAGGAAGGCCTCCGGGACCGGGGTGCCAGGGTGCACCGGCTTGCCTGCTACCGGCGCCGGCCCAACCCGTCCCCGCCGCTGGAACGCCTGTCCCAGTGGCTTGGCCGGCCCCGGGGCATCCTGCTGGTGACCAGCGTGGCCATACTCGATGCCCTGCTGGGCAACGTTCCCGACCGGGGCGGCCAGGCGCTGTTCGGCCGGCCGGTGGTCACCCTGAGCGACCGCGTAGCGGCGGCCTGCCGCACGGCCGGGTTTCGCGGGCCGGTCCTGACGGCCGAAGGCACCGGTTCCGAGGCGATCCTGGTGGCACTGGCGACGCTCCACGGAACGGGGAATCAAGGTCGGGACTGAATATTCTCGGTCGGCCGGCCGGCCGGTGGTGGCCGGTCTGAAAAGTGAATACAATTGGAATTTAGCTAGAGATTCCGGCTGAAGATGCCGGCTACACCGACCTGGAACCTGCAAAAGGACAGACTATTGGCAGACAGTAAGAATGAGGCAGGGAGCAGCACCGCACCTGCGGAAGGCGGTCAACCCGCCGAGACAACCACAACCTCCCCGGAACCCAACGAGGGAAATCCTGGGACGGCAGGTTCAGCCCACGGCACTCCGGCGGTGACGGTCCGGTCCGGGCCGGGCAATGGGCCTGCATGGGGAGCGGCGGCGCTCAGCGTGATTGCGCTGGCCGCAGCCGGGTACGCCTGGTACCAGACCGCGGTGAATGCCCGGCTGGCCGACAGCGAGCAGGACAGTCGGATCGGGGTGATCGAGGAACGTCTCGGCGAAGTCGCCGATACCCAGGCCGGCGTCGACGGCCTGGTGGAGCAGATCCGCCGGCAGCTGGCGGACAGCCAGGCGGATGTCGCGGAACAGGTCAGCCAGGCGATGCAGTTGGCGGGCACCTCGGAGTCCGCCCTTCTCGGGCAAATCAGCGAGATCAAGCAGCAGCAGGCCACCAGTGAAGGCCGGCTGACCGAGCAGATCCGGACATTGCGCACCGAGGCGGAGTCCGGACGCAGGGAGATGGAAGCAACCCTGATGGACTCCCGGGACCGGCTTGCGGCACGCAATGACGAATTCCGCCGGGAGTTCGATGCCCTGGTGTCTTCCATCGGCGAACTCCAGGCGGAAATCGGCACGAGCACCGAGCGCTGGGGTCTTCGCCAGGCGGAGCACCTGCTGGTGGTCGCCAACCAGCGCGTCCTGCTGGGGGAAAACGTCCAGGGTGCCCGCGCGGCACTCGAGCTTGCAGACCGGCAGCTGAGCCGGTCCACCGATCCATCGCTGTTGCCGGTGCGGAAGGCATTGAGCGCAGAAATCTCAGCGCTCGAGGGGATCCGGCCGCCTGACTATGCCGGGGTCACCCATACGCTGTCCGTGCTCTCGCGCACCCTGGAGGACCTGCCGATGCGCGGCATCACGTCCCAGGCAGGCCCCGCCGCGCGCGTACAGTCCGCCGCCGCGGGCGGTGACGGGCAGGAAGACTCCGAAGCCGGCACCGGCGAGCGGATCCTGGACATCGGCAGGACGTTCCTTGCGGATCTCGGCGATCTGGTGCAGGTGGAGAAGGACGGAGAGCCGCTGGTCCCGCCGCTGTCCCCGGAAATCCGCCAGATGATCGTGGAGCGCGGCAAGCTCATCCTGGAGGGCGCCCAGGTAGCGATGATGCGACAGGAGCCAGGCATTTTCCTTGACCGGCTGGAGGCGGCGGAACAGTGGATCCGCGAAAGATACGACGACAGCCAGGACCGGACAGTGCAATGGCTTGAGCAGCTGTCCCGCCTCAAGTCCGCCGATCCGAAGCCGGACATTCCCGACATTTCCACCTCCCTCGGCATCCTGCGCGACCTCATGAACCAGGGGGCCTGACACCGTGAAACTCCTCATCGCCATCATCCTCGCCCTTGGACTTGCCATCGGCCTCGGGATGTACGCCATGGAGGACCCGGGGTACGTGATCCTCTCCCGGGAGCCGTACACGGTGCGGATGCCGATGGCATTGCTGGTGCTCCTGCTGCTGGTCCTGTTCGCGCTCCTGTACCTGTTGATCAACTTCATCGTGGGACTGGTACGGGCGCCGAAACGGATCCGGCTATGGCGCACCGGCAAGAAGGAGATCGGGGCACAGCAGGTGACCATGAAGGGATTCGCCAACCTGATCGAGGGTGACTGGCGGGAAGCGGAAGGGAACCTCCTGTCCAGCCTGGACCACAACAAGGCCTCGCTGATGAATTACCTGGGTGCGGCGTATGCCGCCCAGCAGCAGGGGCTCATCGACCGCCGCAACAGGCACATCGAGGCCGCCCTGAAGGCCCATCCCAGGCAGGAACTGGCCATCAAGCTGACCCGGGCCCGGATGCAGATGCAGTCGGGCGAGTGGGGCAATGCCCGGGACCAGCTGGAACATGTTCGCCTGGGCGCACCGCGCAACCCGGCAGCCGCGCGCCTTCTGGCTGACACCTACCGCCACCTGGGCGACTGGCCGTCCCTGGTCAAGCTGTTGCCCACCCTCAGGAAACTGAAGGTTTTCCCGGAGGAGGAACTGGAGCGCCGCGAAGCACAGGCGCTTACCCGGCACCTGGAGGCCCCGGCGTTGCTCCAGGGCAACGGCTCACGGGTGGACGAAACCTACAAGGCACTGCCGAAAAGGAGCCGCGAGGACCCGGCGGCGGTGGCCGGTTATGCCCGCCAGCTGATCCGGGACGGCGAGGACGGCCGGGCCGAGACGGTATTGCGAAGGACGCTGAACCGCGGATGGAACGGTGATCTGGTCAGGCTCTACGGCACTCTGGAGACCCGGAACGTCGCCGACCAGATCAGCCTGCTGAAATTCTGGGGCAAGGGGCGTGAGCAGGACCCCGACCTGATGCTGTCCCTGGCAATGCTGTACCGGCGCGACAACCAACTGGACCAGGCCAGGGACCTGATGACGCAGGTGGTGTCTGAAACGGGGGACTTGGAGGCCGTGGCGGCGCTTGGTGACCTGCTCGAGCAGATGGGTGAGTCCGAAATCGCCCTGGCCACCTACCGGCAGGGCTTCAAGGTCCTGGCGGGGGACGGGGACGCCCGGAAGGAACCCTCCGGCAGCCTGGTTCCGCTTGGCACTTCCCAGGGAGGCGAAGACACCCGCAATGTCATGCCCACGGTCTCTGACCGGTAAGGCCCCGATGCCGGCAACAGGATTCGCCCTTATTTCCCCGGTGAACTCCTGCCGGTCCCGGCAGTCAGAATAAACCAGGTAACCGGTTCGCCCCCTGCATGCGGGGGGCATGGTCCCAATAGCCCATGCTCCCGCATCTGCCGTTCGGGTAGAATATCGCTCTATTAGTGGTGGATTCGCCGGCAGACATCGGCGGGCGGAATCCGAGATTGACAGGAATCCGGGGAAAGGGTGTACCCCGACCCGGCCATCATACTCCCAGAGGCCTATCTTGCTGGAATCCTACGAAAAACACGTCGCCGAGCGTGCCGAACTCGGCATCGTTCCCAAACCCCTGGACCCGGAGCAGGCCTCCGCGCTGGTGGAGCTGCTGAAGGCGCCGCCCCCGGGACGGGAGGACATGCTTCTTGACCTGATCCGTAACCGGGTTCCCGCGGGGGTTGACCAGGCGGCCTACATCAAGGCGGCCTTCCTGGCCGCCGTCCTCAGGGGCGAGGCCGAATCGCCGCTGGTGGACCGGGAACTGGCGGTGGACATGCTCGGCGAGATGCACGGCGGCTACAACATCGCCCCGCTGGTCGAGGCGCTGGACGACGAGGAGACCGCCGACGAGGCGGCGGCGGCCCTGTCCGGCACGCTGCTGATGTTCGACGCCTTCTACGACGTCAAGGAAAAGGCCGACGCGGGGAACCCCCACGCCGGGAAAGTCATCCGGTCCTGGGCCGACGCGGAATGGTTCCTGAACGCCCCCGGGGTGGCGGAGAAGATCACCGTCACGGTCTTCAAGGTGCCCGGAGAGACCAACACCGACGACCTGTCTCCTGCGCCGGACGCCTGGTCGAGGCCCGACATCCCCCTGCACGCGCTGGCCATGCTGAAGAATCCGCGTGAAGGGCTCACCGACAGGCCGCTGGAGAAGCTGGCGGAGCTGAAGGAAGGGGGCCACCCTGTGGCCTACGTGGGTGACGTGGTGGGCACGGGCTCATCGCGCAAGTCGGCGACCAATTCCGTCCTGTGGTACACCGGGGAGGATGTGCCGGGCATTCCCAACAAGCGCTCCGGGGGCTATTGCTTCGGCGGCAAGATCGCACCCATATTCTTCAACACCATGGAGGATTCCGGCGCCCTGCCCATCGAGATGGACGTGTCGCGGATGGAGATGGGGGACGTGATCGATGTCTATCCCTACGAGGGCAGGGTCTGCCGTCACGGTACCGACGAGGAAATCAGCACCTTCAGTCTCAAGACCGACGTCCTGCTGGACGAGGTCCGCGCGGGCGGACGGATCAACCTGATCATCGGGCGCGGGCTGACCGCCCGGGCCCGGGAAGCCCTGGGTCTGCCGGAAAGCGATGTCTTCCGCAAGCCGGAGCCGCCCAGGGACACCGACAGGGGATTCACCCTGGCGCAGAAGATGGTGGGCCAGGCCTGCGGCCTGCCGGGAGTGCGTCCCGGCCAGTACTGCGAGCCCCGCATGACCACCGTGGGCTCCCAGGACACCACCGGACCCATGACCCGGGACGAACTCAAGGATCTCGCCTGCCTGGGCTTCCAGGCGGACCTGGTGATGCAGTCGTTCTGCCATACCTCGGCCTATCCGAAGCCGGTGGACATCCAGACCCATCACAGCCTGCCCGACTTCATGATGGACCGGGGCGGTGTTTCGCTCAAGCCGGGGGACGGCATCATCCATTCCTGGATGAACCGGATGCTGATGCCGGACACCGTGGGCACCGGCGGCGACTCCCATACCCGGTTCCCCATCGGCATCTCCTTCCCGGCGGGCTCGGGCCTGGTTGCCTTCGCGGCGGCCACCGGCGTGATGCCGCTGGACATGCCGGAGTCGGTGCTGGTCCGTTTCACCGGCACCATGCAGCCGGGCATCACCCTCAGGGACCTTGTGCACGCCATCCCCTACGCGGCGATCCAGAAGGGATTGCTCACGGTGGCGAAGCAGGACAAGAAGAACGTCTTTTCCGGGCGGGTCCTGGAGATCGAGGGACTGCCGGATCTGAAGATCGAGCAGGCGTTCGAGATCGCCGACGCCTCCGCGGAGCGCTCGTCCTCCGGCTGCACCATCAAGCTGAACCGGGAACCCATCATCGAGTACATCACCTCCAACATCGTGATGCTGCGCTGGATGATCAGCGAGGGATACGGCGACCGGCGCACCATGGAGCGGCGGATCGCCGCCATGGAGGCGTGGCTGGACAGCCCGGAGCTGCTGGAGGCGGATCCCGACGCGGAGTATTTCGAGGTGATCGAGATCAACCTCGACGAGATCACCGAACCGATCCTGTGCGCGCCCAACGACCCGGACGACGCCAGACTGCTGTCCGAGGTGGCGGGGGATGAGGTGGATGAGGTGTTCATCGGCTCCTGCATGACCAACATCGGCCACTTCCGCGCCGCCGGCAAGCTGCTGGACAAGATGGGCCGGGTGATCCCGACCCGGATGTGGATCGTTCCGCCCACCAAGATGGACCAGGCGCAGCTCGTGGAGGAGGGCTGGTACGCGGTCTATGCCAGGGCGGGCGCGCGCGTGGAGCCGCCCGGCTGCTCCCTGTGCATGGGCAACCAGGCAAGGGTGGCGGACAACGCCACCGTCGTGTCCACCTCCACGCGGAACTTCCCCAACCGGCTCGGCAAGGATGCCAACGTGTACCTCGCCTCGTCCGAACTGTCCGCCGTGGCGGGCGTGCTCGGGCGGCTGCCCTCGGTGGACGAGTACATGGAGGTGGCCGCCGAACTCAACACCATGGCGGCGGAAGTCTACCGCTACCTGAATTTCAACGAGATCGACCACTACCAGCGCGCGGCGGACTCGGTGGTGCCCGACCAGCAGTTCGCGCACTGATCCCGGGCCGGCGCCCCCGGGCGCCGGCCCAATCACACCGGGGAACCTCCGGAACCCCTCGGCGCATCAAACGGATATAATACGCCCGCCCCCGGCCGGGCCACGGCCGTCTCCCTCCATCACCATACTTGAAGCCCACCTACCATTCAGCCGCTGATTTCGGTTTCGACCGGCACCGGATCAGCCGCGCCGCGCTGGACGTTGTCCGGGGCCTGCAGGACGCCGGTTACAACGGCTACCTCGTGGGGGGCTGTGTCCGGGACCTGCTGCTCGGCATGCAGCCGAAGGACTTCGACGTCACGACGGACGCCACCCCGGAAGAGGTCCGGGGAATCTTCCGCCGTGCCCGGATCATCGGCCGGCGGTTCCGTCTGGTGCACGTGCGCTTCGGACGGGAAGTGATCGAGGTGGCCACCTACCGGGCGAATCCGTCCGCCGCCCGGGAAACGTGGCTGCCCTGGAAGAAGGGCAGGCGCCGCGACGCCCCGAGAACCACCGAAGAGGGCCGGCTCCTGGACGACAACGTCTACGGCAGCATGGAGGATGATGCGCTGCGCCGGGACTTCACGGTCAATGCGCTGTACTACGATCCGCTCGAGGAGCGGATCGTGGATTTCCTTGGAGGCGTCGGGGACATCGGCGCGCGCCGCCTGTCCCTGATCGGGAAGCCGGCCGAGCGCTTTGCCGAGGATCCGGTGCGGATGCTCCGGGTATTGCGGTTCAAGGCGAAACTCGATCTGGAAGCGGACCGGGGACTGATGAAGTCGGTGGTCCGGCACCGTTCGCTGCTCGCCGGGGTGCCGTCGGCGCGGCTCTTCGACGAGGTGCTGAAGCTGTTCCACCATTCCCACGGCGTGGCAAGCTGGCAGGAGCTGCGCACCGCCGGGTTTGCCGGGATCCTGTTTCCCCAGACGGTTGCGGCACTCGATGCGCCCGGCGGGGAGACCTGGGAGACCCTGGTGGTGAAGGCGCTGGAGAACACCGATCGGCGGACCAGCCGGAACAAGCCGGTGATTCCCGCGTTTCTCTACGCGGTCCTCCTGTGGCGCCCCTTCCGGATCGAACTGGAAGGCATGACGGAGGGCCGGGTCGGCCAAAACGAACGGATCTGGCGGGCCGGTGACCGGGTGTTCGCCGAGCAGTGCCGCCAGGTGTCGGTCCCGCGCCGGGTCAGCAGCCAGGCCATCGAGATCTGGCAGATGCAGGGCAGCCTGGAGCTTCGGCGCCCCCGCAGCATCGAGCCGATGCTGGAGAACCGGCGCTTCCGCGCGGCCTATGATTTCCTGGTGCTGCGGGCCGCCATCGGCGAGGTCCCCGAGGAAGTCGTGGCCTGGTGGACCCGGATCCAGGACCAGGGGCCCCGGGACCGGCAACGGCTGATCCAGCAACTGCCCGCAACCGCTCCGGGTGCGGGCAGGAAGGGCCGCAGGCGGCGCCCCCGCAGGAGGCCCGTGGCAAGGCGCGTGTCCGGCCAGGGGGCCGGCTGAAGGCCCAGTTCTTCCAGGTCCACCCCCAGAACCCCCAGGGGCGCCTGATCCGCCAGTCCGTCACGATCCTGCGCCAGGGGGGCATCATCGCCTATCCCACCGATTCAAGCTACGCGCTCGGATGCGCCATCGGCAACAAGGACGCCATGGACCGGATCCGCTCCATCCGCCGGGTGGAGGACGACCACAATTTCACCCTGGTCTGCCGGGATCTTTCCGAGGTGTCGCTGTACGCCAGGGTCGACAACGAGATCTACCGGCTGCTCAAGCGCTTTACTCCCGGGCCCTATACCTTTATCCTCCCGGCCACCCGGGGAGTGCCCCGTCGCCTGCAGCATCCCAGGCGTCGTACAATCGGCCTCAGGATCCCGGACTTTCCAATCGTGACGGAGCTTTTGGCGAAACTTGATGAACCGCTGATGAGTTCCACCCTGATCCTGCCGGGCGCGGAACTGCCGATGAACGACGCGCAGGAGATCAGGGAGACGCTCGAACACGCCATCGACATGATCATCGATGGAGGGCCCTGTGACCTCGAACCCACCACGGTGGTCGACCTGACCGGCGGCCTGCCGGAGGTGCTTCGCCGCGGCAAGGGCGACCCCGCCCCGTTCGAAGGCCAGGCATGACCGCAGGCGCCGCCCAGAAACGCTGCCGTATCCGAACCCGCAACCCGTACCGTCTGCCGGCGACATGAGCGAAGATTCACAGGACCCCAGGGGCAACCGGCGCGTGCTCTCCGGCATGCGTCCCACCGGGAAGCTGCACCTGGGCCACTATCATGGCGTCCTTCGCAACTGGGTGCGGATGCAGGAGGATTACAGCTGTTTCTATTTCGTCGCCGACTGGCACGCCCTCACCACCCATTACGATGACCCCGAGACCATGGACCGCCATGTCTGGGACATGGTGATCGACTGGCTGGCCGCGGGCGTGGATCCGCAAAAGGCGACGCTGTTCATACAGTCCCACGTGCCCGAACACGCGGAACTTCACCTCCTGCTTTCCATGGTGACGCCCCTCGGATGGCTGGAGCGTGTGCCCAGCTTCAAGGACCAGCAGGAGCGCCTGCGGGAGAAGGATCTCGCCACCTACGGGTTCCTCGGCTATCCGCTGCTGCAGTCCGCCGATATCCTGATGTACCGCGCCGCCCATGTCCCCGTGGGGGAGGACCAGGTGCCCCACGTGGAACTGACCCGGGAAATCGCCCGCCGATTCAACCATTTCTTCGGCCGCAGTCCCGAATTCGAGGAGGAAATGGCCGCGGCGATCCGGCAGATGGGCAAGAAGGCCGCGAAGTCCTACCGGCGCCTGCGCCAGGCCTTTACCGAGCAGGGCGACCGGGAAGCCCTGGAGGAGGCAAGGGCCCTGGTGGAGGCACAGCAGAACCTCGACCGGTCCCGGAAGGACGGCCTGCTGGGTTACCTCGAGGGCCGGGGCGTCACCCTGCTGCCGGAGCCGGCGGCGCTGCTGACCGAGTCGGCGAAGATGCCGGGCCTGGACGGGCAGAAGATGTCCAAGTCCTATGACAACGCCATCTATCTCCGGGACGAGCCGGACCGGGTGGAACAGGCTATCCGCGTGATGCCCACGGATCCGGCCCGGGTGCGGCTCACGGACCCGGGGGAGCCGGAGAAGTGCCCCGTGTGGGAATTCCACAAGGTCTACAGCAGCCGGGAGACCAGGGACTGGGTGGAGGACGGCTGCCGCAAGGCGGCCTTCGGCTGCCTTGAGTGCAAGAAACCGCTGATCGGGAGTGTCCTCGAGGAGCAGTCTGCCATCCGTGAACGGGCGCTTCCCTACGAGAAAAATCCCGACCTCGTGCGGGAGGTGATCGCCGATGGCGACCGCCGGGCCCGGGCAGAGGCCTGCGAAACCATGGAAATTGTGCGAAAATCGGTGGGTACGGTCTACCGCTGATGCCGTCGCCCGTTTATCGAGCCCAGAATACATGAATAATACTGGACCCGGTTCCGACGAGACATCCGCCCCGGAATCGCTGGTGATCGAACCGGCGGACAACGCGGCGGCAGGGGAGACTCCCCCCCCGATCCTGGTCAACGGCAGGCCGCTCAAGGAACTGCCGGACGATCTTTTCATACCGCCCGAAGCGCTGGAGGTGTTTCTCGAGACCTTCCAGGGACCGCTTGATCTCCTGCTGTACCTGATCCGCAAGCAGAACCTGGACATCCTCGACATCCCGGTGTCCCTGATCACCCGCCAGTACATGGAGTACGTGGAACTCATGCGGCAATTCCGGCTGGACCTGGCGGCGGAGTACCTGGTGATGGCAGCCACGCTGGCGGAAGTCAAGTCGAGGATGCTGCTGCCGAGGACCGGCATCGAGGAGGAGGACGAGGGGGAGGACCCGCGGGTGGCCCTGATCCGGCGCCTGCAGGAATACGAACGGTTCAGCGAGGCCGCCAGGGAGATCGAGGAACGGCCGCGCCTGGAACGGGAACTTCACCTCGTTGCGGCGGACTTCGAGGACCCGGCGCCGGTGAAGGTGGAGCCCCGGGCGACCCTGACGGAGCTGGTCCTGGCGTTCCGCAACGTCATCGAACGCTCGGTGCACAACCGCCATTACGGCGTCGGGCACGAGAAGCTCACCGTGCGGGAGAAGATGACCCAGATCCTGGACAGGCTCCAGCGCGACCGCTTCCTCAGGTTCGAGGACCTGTTCGATCCGGACGAGGGCCGCCTCGGCATGGTGATCTGCTTCATGGCGATCCTGGAAATGTGCCGGGACAACGTCCTGGTGATGGTGCAGAACGAACCGTTCGCCCCCATTCACCTCAAGCGGGTGGAATCCGGACCCGCGGCGGAGCCGGACAGGGCGGCCTGACCGATGCCGGACGACCTGAAGAATATCGTCGAGGCGGTTTTGCTGGCGGCGGACAGCCCGGTGAGCGTGGCCAGGATCCAGGGCCTGTTCGATGAAACCGCGAGACCCGAAGCTGCCCGGGTACACGAAGCCATCGAGACCCTCAGCCAGGAGTGCGCGGGCCGCGGCGTGGAATTGAAGAAGATCGGCAGCGGGTACCGCTACCACACGCGGGAAAAGTATGCGGACTACCTTCGAAGGCTGCACGCGGTGCGACCGCCCAGGTTGTCCCGGGCGCTTCTGGAGACGCTAGCCATCATTGCCTACCGGCAGCCGGCAAGCCGCGGCGACATCGAGGATGTGCGCGGCGTGTCGGTCAGCGCGGACATCATCCAGCGTCTCGTCGAGCGGGGCTGGATCAAGCAGGTCGGGGTGCGTGACGTTCCCGGGCATCCGGCGCTTTTCGGCACCACCCGGGAATTTCTGTCCTATTTCAATCTCGGCTCCCTGAAGGACCTGCCCGATCTCGCGGAACAAAGGGACCTGATGGAGATCGTGGGGGAAATGGAGGTGTCGCTGCCCCAGGAGGTGCTGGTGGCCCTCGAGACGTCCGCGGATACGGGCGGAAAGGGGGAGCCGGAAGCGGGGCAGGACGCCGACGGGTCCGGGCCGGACGGAAGCGGGGAGACGACCGCACCGGCGCAAGCGGAAACAGGCATCTCCCCGGCGGGAACCGGTGACGGGGGACTGGAGGATGGCGCCGTCGTGTCCAGTGCCCCTGGCGGATGACGCGCCCGGGCAGGCGGAACAGCCGCGGCAGGACAGGGCCCGGCGCTTCTTTTCATGCATCCAAGGCTCCTCCCGGGGCGGCTGCCGGCCGGGTGACCGAAGGACCCGGCGGAATACGCCTGCAGAAATACCTGTCCGATCTGGGGCTCGGGTCTCGCAGGCAGGTGGAGTCATGGATCGAAAAAGGCCGGATCAGGGTGGACGGCCGGGCGGCGGAACTCGGCCAGAAGGTCAGCGACCGCTCGCGCATCCTGCTGGACGGCAAGCCGGTTTCACGTCGCCCGCCCGCCGCCAGGGGCACCAGGGTGATTGCCTACAACAAGCCCGAGGGGGAGATCTGCAGCCGCGATGATCCGGCAGGGCGGCCCACGGTGTTCCGCAACCTGCCGAGAATCCGCAAGGCCCGCTGGGTGGCCGTGGGCAGGCTGGATATCAATACCCGGGGACTGCTCCTTTTCACCACGGACGGCGACCTGGCGAATCGACTGATGCATCCCGACACGGGTCTTGAGCGGGAGTACCTGTGCCGGGTGTTCGGGGACGTGGACGCCGCCGCCATGGACACCCTCAGAAGGGGAGTGGAGCTGGACGGCGAGCGGATCGGGTTTCGCAGTATCGAGAGGCAGCGGGGGGAGGGCCGCAACACCTGGTTCCGTGTCGTGGTCACCGAGGGACGGTACCGGGAGGTCCGCAGGCTGTGGGAAGCCGTCGGCTGCCGCGTCAGCCGGCTTGTCCGGGTGCGCTACGGACCGGTCAGGCTGCCCCGCGGGGTGCCGGCGGGGGCTTGGGCCGAGCTTGGTGCGGCCGAGGTCGACGGGATCGTCAGGACCGCGCAGTCCGTGCCGCCGTCGGATGACGGGACCGCCGGGCGCGCCCCGTCTCGCAGGGACCGGGATCGGAAAAAACCGGGGGCCTGACCGGTACGTGGACCGGACAGAAGGTTACTGGGTGGTGATGGCCCGCAGGCGGTTGTTCAGGCGGCGCTTCAGGCGCGCGGCCCGGTTGGGATGGTGCAGTCCCTTGGATGCGGCCCGGTCGATATGGGCCGAGGTTTCGCGGTAGGTGGCCTTGGCCTGGTCGACATTGTTGGCGTCGATCAGCTTGAGCAGCTTCTTGATCGACGTGCGCAGCGCCGAGCGCTGGCTCATGTTGTGGTTGCGCCGTCTGACGTTCTGGCGGGCGCGCTTTCGTGCTTGTGATGAATTTGCCAAGATCGGGTTCCTGAAAAATTGGTTCGCTTGTCCTGCGGTGCCGCCGGCCCGGTTCCGGACCGGACAGTCAGATACGCGGGGATTCCCGGACTGCTGTAACGGGACTATAATGCGCCGCCCTGTATCCGCCGCGTCCGGTGCTTCCCGTCCCGCCGGGCCCTGGATGGTCCCCGGACCAGAAACAGGGGCGGGGGCTGCAGGGGACGCCGGAATATCGTCAATTTCGTGCCTGAAGTCAAGACTGCGCTGAACGGCGGGCGCTTTCGGTTCCCGAGAAACCAGAGATAACCTGTATGTCCGGCAAACTCATCAAGTCTACCTCCGTGGTCGGGTCCATGACCCTGCTGTCACGGATCAGTGGCCTGATACGGGACGTGGTGCTGGCCAATATCCTCGGCGACCGGGCGGCGGCGGACGTTTTCTTCGTCGCTTTCCGGATTCCCAACTTCTTTCGCCGGATGACTGCGGAAGGCGCGTTTGCGGCAGCGTTCGTCCCGGTGTTCACGGATTTTCGCGAGAACCATGACAGGGACCAGGGAAAACGGTTCCTGGAGCTCACCCTGGGACGGTTCGGTCTCGTGCTGGCACTCTTCTCCCTGGCCGGGGTTGCCGCCGCCCCGTGGCTGGTCAAGGCCATCGCCTGGGGATTCTCGGATGATCCCGCGAAGTTCGCGTTGACCGTCGAGGCCACGCGCATCACGTTCCCCTACCTGTTCTTCATCTCCCTGGTGGCCATGGCGGGGGCCATGCTCAATTCCTGCGGCCGGTTCGCCGGCCCCGCCGCCACGCCCATCCTGCTCAATGTCTGTCTCATCCTGGCGGCATGGCAGCTGGTGGATGCGATGGACAGCGGCCCGCTGGCCCTGGCGGTGGGCGTGCTGGTCGCCGGCGTGGTCCAGCTCCTGTTCCAGGCCCCGTTTCTGCGGCGGGAGGCGCTGCTCGTGAAGCCGAGGCTCCGCAGGACCCCCGGTGACCGGGTGGCAGCCGACGGCGCGGGGCAGGTGTTCCGCCTCATGCTGCCGGCGATCTTCGGGGTTTCCGTCGCCCAGCTCAACGTGCTCATCAATACCCTGCTGGCGTCGTTCCTCGTGACGGGCAGCATTTCCTGGCTCTACTATTCCGACCGCCTGATGGAGTTTCCCGTGGGCGTGTTCGGCATCGCACTCGGCACGGTGATCCTGCCCGGCCTTTCGCGCCAGCATGCCGCCGAGTCCCCGGGGCGGTTTTCCCGCACCCTGGACTGGGGCATGCGCTGGGTGTTCCTGATCTGCGTGCCGGCCACCGTCGCCCTGATGATCCTGGCAGTGCCACTGATCAGCACGATCTTCTATCACGGGGATTTCACCCGCAACGGGGTCGGCATGTCGGCGCTCAGCCTGGTGGCGTTCAGCCTCGGGCTGGTGCCCATCGTCCTGGTCAAGGTGCTGGCGCCCGGATACTTTGCCCGCAAGGATACCAGGACGCCGGTCCGCATCGGCGTCATCGCCGTGGCGGTCAACATCGTCGCCAGCCTCGCCCTCTTCACCACGTTCCACCATGTCGGCCTGGCCGCGGCGACCTCGATCGCTGCCGTGGTGAACGCGGGCTTGCTATACTCCGGTCTTCGCCGTTCCGGGGTGCTTCACCTGGAGCCGGAATGGCCGTCTCTTCTGGTGCGGGTCATCGGGGCCAGCGCCGTGATGGGCGTTTTGCTCTATATGGGGATGGGAGATTCCGGTTGGTGGCTCGACAGTCCGGTTCCGGAACGCGTCTCCCGCCTGGGATGGCTGGTTCCGGCGGGACTGGTGACCTATTTCATTGCTCTTGTCGTGTCCGGCGTACCATTGAAGTCCCTGATTTCGGGGAGAGGAACCGAATGAGGCTTGTCCGTAGCACCGCCGCTGCGGGTCTTGCCGGCCGTGGCTGCGTGCTGACCATCGGCAATTTCGATGCGGTGCATCTCGGCCATCGCAGGATCCTGGCGAACCTGCGCTCGCACGGGGACCGCCTGGGGTTGCCGGCCGTGGTGATGACGTTCGACCCCCATCCCCAGGAATATTTCCGCGGCGAGCAAAGATACCCCCGGCTTACGAACCTGACGACCCGCTACTTTGCCCTCGCCGAGTGTGGAATTGACATCATGTTGAGCCTGCGTTTCGATGACCGCCTTGCGTCCACGGAAGCCACGGCCTTCGTCAGGGAGATCCTGGTGGATGCGCTGGCGGTCCGGTACCTCCTGGTTGGCGATGATTTTCGTTTCGGGCGTGACCGCCAGGGGAGTTTCGAGCTGCTGTCCGCCCTGGCGGACGAGATGGGCTATGACCTTGAGCGAACGGAAACGCTGAGCATGCACGGGGAGCGCATCAGCAGCACCAGGGTCCGGAAACTGCTGGAGGCCGGTGGCCTTGGCGCCGCCGCCGAACTGCTGGGACGGCCCTACGCCCTGGCCGGCCGGGTCATACGGGGGCAGCGGCTCGGCAGGCAGTGGGGGTTTCCGACCCTGAATGTCCCGATCAACCACAAGCCGGCATTGACCGGGGTGTTCGCGGTACGCGTGCGCGGTCTTGGCGAAGACCCGTTGCCCGGGGTGGCGAACCTGGGCACCCGGCCCACCGTGGGTGGCCTGCGAACACTGCTGGAGGTTCACCTGTTCGATTTTGACGACGAGGTATACGGCAGCCGGGTATGCGTGGAGTTCGCGGAAAAGATCCGTCCCGAAAGGAAATTCGACGGCTTCGAAGCCCTGCAGGCACAGATCCTGAAGGACTGTGTCCGGGCACGGGAAATCCTGGGGCTTGCATGAACGCTTCCGTCCGCTACGCGGTGTTCCTCCTGCTGGCGCTGCTGGTGCTGGCGCTGGATCAGGTGACCAAGTCCCTGGCCTACGAAAATCTGCTGGAAGGCCCGTCGATTGACATCCTGCCGGTTTTCAGCCTGGTGCTGGTCTTCAACAAGGGTGCCGCGTTCGGCTTCCTCAATGATGCCGGGGGCTGGCAGCATTACCTGTTTGTCGGGCTGGCATCGGTGTTTTCACTGGTCCTGCTGGTCTGGATCTGGCGGGAACGGGAAAGGAACCGGTGGCTCGCCATCGGACTTTCGTTGGTGCTGGGCGGAGCCATCGGCAACCTGGTCGACCGCGTCACGAACGGCTACGTGATCGATTTTTTCCTTTTGCATTATGGAGATTGGATGTTTCCCGCGTTCAATGTGGCCGACGTGGCCATTACAATAGGCGCCATCATGCTGATCCTGGACAGTTTGCCGTTTTTCCGCAGATGAGTCACACTCCGGCTATGAAAGTCATACTTGCCAACCCACGCGGCTTCTGTGCCGGCGTGGACCGTGCCATCGAGATCGTCGAACGGGCACTGGAAAAGTACGGGGCCCCCATCTACGTTCGTCACGAGGTGATCCACAACCGCTTCGTGGTGGACAATCTGCGCGACAAGGGTGCGGTGTTCGTGGAGGAACTCGAGGAGGTTCCGGAGGATTCCATCGTGATCTTCAGTGCCCACGGTGTCTCCCAGAGGGTGAGGGAGGAAGCGAAGCACCGCAGGCTCAGTGTGCTCGACGCGACCTGCCCGCTCGTCACAAAGGTGCACGTGGAGGTGGCCCAGAACATCAAGCGGGGGCATGAGGTCATTCTCATCGGGCATGCAGGCCATCCCGAGGTGGAGGGCACCATGGGACAGGCCGAAGGGAATATTCTTCTGGTGGAAACCGTCGAGGATGTTGAAAGGCTGGAAGTCCGCGATCCAACCTGCCTGGCCTACGTCACCCAGACCACGCTTTCCATGGATGACACGGCCCGGATCATCGATGCCCTGCGCAGCCGTTTCCCGCGGATCAAGGGGCCGCGCAAGGCGGATATCTGCTACGCCACCCAGAACCGCCAGGACGCCGTCAAGCAGATGGTGGGTCAATGCGACGTGGTGTTCGTCGTGGGTTCCCAGAACAGTTCCAACTCGAACCGGCTGCGGGAGATCGCCGCTGTGCGGAACGTTCCGGCCTATCTCATTGATGGACCGGAGGAAATCCGCGACGAATGGTTGCAGGGCGTGCAGCGCGTCGGCGTCACTGCTGGCGCCTCGGCGCCCGAGTCGCTGGTACAGAGGGTGGTGGAAAAGCTGCACAGGGACGACCTGTCGATACAGGAACTGGCAGGACCAAGGGAGAATATTTCGTTCTCGCTGCCGGTGCGGCTGAAAAGGGACTGAACCCGAACCGGAAGGGGCTGGAATCTGACACCCGGCCACGCCCGGGAAGATGGCGATATGCGCACGACGGGCCCACCGGGCAGCATTTCAATGCGTATACAATGGAGAATCTCGATTGGTAGGATGTGAGGACGGGTAAGGGTGTGAGAGAACCGGCTGACCAGGGTGTCTCAATCAGTGGAATCCATTTTTTCGGTAGGGTGCTTCCGGCGTACGGGCCATGGTGATCGAGACATGCGAAATGGTTGGGCGTGACAGCTTCCCGGCAACGATGGATGATGCATATTCGGGGTTGTGCAATGACTGACGATCGCCATCGCGGGCGTCCGATCTTGGCCTGGGCGGTTGCTGTCCTGCTGCTTTGCGTGAATTCGGGCGGTTTTGCGGACTCCTACGAGCCGCGCGAGTTCCACTCCGAGAAGCATTCCTTTCGCCTTGTCCCGGTCGGCGGACCGTTCGATCAGGCGTGGGGCATGGCGTTTCTCCCCGACGGGCGAATCCTGGTGACCGAACTGGACGGCAATCTCCGGATCCTGCAGCCCGGGGAGAAGCCGTCGGACCCGCTTCCCGGCCTGCCATGGATCGAGTCCTTCGGGCAGGGCGGGTTGATGGATGTCGCCATCGATCCGGATTTCACAACCAATCGGCGGATCTATCTGAGCCACACCTGGGACACCGGGGGAGGCAAGACGACTGCGGTCAGCACGGCCCGGCTGGAAGACGATCGGCTGCACGGGTTCCGGGTTGTCTTCGTTGGTCGTGCGGGAAGCCGCTCGGGACGGCATTTCGGTTCGCGGCTGCGCTTTGATGCGGACGGGAAACTGTTCGTCACCATCGGAGACCGCGGCCACCGGCCCAATGCGCAGGATCTGGGCACCCACGCCGGTGCAATTCTCAGGCTCAATCCTGACGGTACGGCCCCGGTCGACAATCCATTCGTCGACCGCGCAGGGGCCCTTCCCGAAATATGGTCCTACGGCCACCGCAACCCGCAGGGTCTTGCCTTCGATCCCGAGACCGGCAGGCTTTGGTCGCAGGAACATGGGCCGCGGGGCGGTGACGAGGTCAACCTGGTGGAGCGCGGGCGGAACTACGGATGGCCGACGATCACCTATGGCCGGAACTACAGCGGCACCAGGATCACCGACGAGACCGCACGTGCCGGCATGGAACAGCCCGCCACCTATTGGGTGCCGTCGATTGCCCCCTCGGGGCTGACGGTCTATCGTGGCGCCATGTTTCCCCGGTGGAACGGAAACCTGTTCGTCGGTGCGCTGCGCTCCCGACTGCTTGTCCGGCTGGAGCTTGACGGGGAACAGGTGATTCATGAAGAGCGTCTCCTGACGGACTTCGGTAACCGGATCCGCGATGTCCGCACCGGCCCCGACGGTTTGATCTACCTGCTTCTGGACGAGAATGGTGCCGCCGTCTGGCGTCTGGAGCCAAGCTAGGGGCCATCCCTTTCGGTTGAAGCGTTGTTGCGCTGGTTTCTTCCACACCCTCCCATGCGTCGGTTTGGCGGACTGTGCGGGTTGCCGGCATGACCCGGTATTGCGCCTGCTTTCTCCTGCCGGTGGTGGACCCTGCAAAGTCCAATACATATAATCCGTTTCCTCGATGTATCCCCATGCCGGAATAGCTCAGTCGGTAGAGCAACTGATTCGTAATCAGTAGGTCGGAGGTTCGATTCCTCTTTCCGGCACCACTCAACTAATTGAAAAATAATAATTAATTCGAATTTTTCTTTTGGAAGTCAATAGATTCAATTTCTGGGAATCTATTTATGGGAATCATTTGAAATGCAAGTTCGGCGTATCCGTGGCTGTACTGGGGCAATCTTTGCAGGTGAGGTCACAGGTCATTTCTTGACTGCCGTTTGATACTTCTATTGCCTACCAAGGGAGTTGGTGGCCCGGATTTCCAAACCCAATTACTGGTTCAGAGTAGTCAATCACCTCTACGGGCGATTTGATGGATATTTAAATATATACTAAAATATATATCTAAATACCAAGACACAAAACCAGTCATGCAAAATCTACTGACCAACAAAACCGCATCTCTCACAGAGTTTCGGAACCCCAAAAAGGTCATTAAACAAGCGGGAAGCAAACCGGTTGCGATTCTGAATCGAGACCGCCTGGAAGGCTACTTCGTACCTGCCTCCGCCGTTGAAATCCTGAGTTTCGAATCCACCGAAACCGGTGAGGCGGCTGCCATGTTCAATAGTCGCAGAAAGCACCTGGACGCAACCCTCGACTATCTTAAAGACAAATAGCGTTGAAATTTCTCACCCTGCCCGACGTGATCGAAATTCACGATCTCGTCATCGGGGAAAACGAACGCCAGGGGATGGCCGGCGGCAAATGGCTGGATGCGGTGCTGGGTCGTATCGATAACAGAATGGCGTTCGGACTGATAAACGATGAATTCGATCTGGCCGCCTGCTACGCCTGCTTTCTTGCGGTGGGCCATGTTTTCAATGACGCAAATAAACGCACGGCATTCGCCTGTATGGATGTTTGTTTATCGCTCAATAGCATAGAACTCGATTACGATCACAGAGAGGTGGGCGACTTGACCATTCGTGCGGCTCGGGGAATTGTCGACGAAATCGAACTGGGTATCTGGTTACGCTCCCGGGTACTGAAGTAATCCGGCGATCCTGAAAAACCCGAAATTCAGAGAGTTCTGTCGACTCCTGGATGGGATGATCACCCCCGACGTATATGGTGTTGCAAAGTCCCTCCAGCTCCTGTCGGCGTCGGCAAGGCCGAGTCCCCGGAATCGGTGGCTTGGTACGGGGCGAATACTCCGGTATCGACCTTGCGGCTCTCTGAAAACGGGTGGAACTCAGACTCTGCGGATGGGTCGTCAGTGATCAGGTCGGTGTGTATTATCCGGGCCTGTCCCCTTGTACTTGAGGAAGAAACATGAAATCGAAGTCCCTCGCGAAATTGATATTTTTTACACCAGTCGTTGTTGTGTCCTGGTTTCTGACGGCCATTCAGGCGGCTGTCGCCGAAGATGGCGGTAGCATCACCATCATTTACAGTTATGAGCGCGACTACACCGCCATCGAACATGCCGGCGGCCAGGTCACCGGGGGGACGCTTACGGGCACCAGTACCGTGCTGCAAAGCAGCGGTGCGCCTTTCGTGGAGGGTTCCGTTTCGGCCGCGGCCTGCATTGTCTATTCTCGCAAGACGGAAGCTGGCATCGATCTCGAGGCGCCCTGCACATCCACCGACGCTGACGGCGACAGTTTGTTCCTGGTGTCGCGGCGGAAAGCCGGAGACATACAGGATGGCGGAGGGGGTGCGGGTCACTCCGAGATCGTCGGCGGCACCGGCAAGTACGCCGGCATCAGTGGCAGTTGTACCTACGACGCGAAGTATCTGCCCAACAACCACAGCACCACGATTCGCAGGTGCGACTGGGAGAGATAGCGAAAGCGCCCAATGGAACAGACAGTCGACAAAGGAAGATCGATGCCGCAGGAACTTCCCTGCAGCCGGTAACGGATCGATTGAGGCTTAGCGGAGATCCATTTCCTCCCCGATACTATTCCCAATCCGTGCGGCTGTGGAGCAACAGATTCGTAATCAGTAGGTCGGCGGAGCAACATGACTGATCGACCGCTCAACGTCGTCTGGATGGTCGCCGATCACCAGGCACATGCCCATCATTGGCCGACCGTGTGGCGCACTGCCCTCAAGCGGCGGCTCGCGCGCGAGGGATGCAACTTCACGCGAGCCCGAACGGTACTGCCCGTGTGCAGTCCGGCGCGTGCCTCCATGCTCACCGGGCTGTATCCTCATGCGCACGGTGTCACCGAGAACGACGGCCGATTCGGCGGCCGGGCCGGTCTGGATCCCGGCGACCGGCTGGTGCACCAGCCGTTGCGCGATGCCGGATACCGCTGCGGCTGGTTCGGGAAGTGGCATGTCGACAATCACCGATCCGCCGCCGACTATGGCTTCGAGGGGTTCTCGCTGCCGGGCTACGGCTATCCCTACGCGACACCTGAATACCGGCGCTACCTTGAGGACGCGGGACTACTGCCGCCAGTCGCGGAAATCGAGATGACCGGAGAGTCAGGTCTCGCGGTGGGGACGCAGATCGACCTCGTGGACGCGGACGAATGGTTCGACTACGAGTCAGGCGTCGCGCGCCTCGACGGTCCGGCCGAGGCGCACGAGGCATTTTTCCTGTCTCGCCTTGTGGAACGCTGGCTCGACTCGCTTGGACGGGATCCCTTTTTCGCGAGGATCGACCCCTGGGGGCCACACCCGCCCTACCTGCTGGCGGCCCCTTGGCGCGGCATGTTCGAACCGAGCGCCGTCGAGCCGTCGCACAATCTCCTGTTCGACCTCGCGGGCCGACCGTCCCACCACCACCGGTACCGTGACTACTGGCGCACCACGCTGGGCCTCGATGCCCAGGGATGGCGACGGATGGTCGCACGGGCGCTCGAGCACGTCGCGCTCGTCGAGGCCGCTCTACTCGGAGTCGTCGATGCCGTCGATCGCATCGGGCTGGCGGATTCCACGCTGGTCGTGTTCACCGCCGACCATGGCGATGCGGTGGGCTCGAACGGTGGCGTAAGCAACAAGGGAGGCCTGATGGTGGAGGAGACCATGCGGATCCCGCTGCTGATGCGCGGCCCGGGAGTCCCGCCCGGCACGACCTGCGATCGGCTGGTCTCGAACCTGGATCTCCCGACCACCATCCTGCGGATGTGCGGTATCGACGAAGGGGTTCGCATGCACGGGCGGAACCTCGCAGAGTTGGTGGGCGAGCCCCGGGCACCGTGGCGAACGGGTTTCATGGCCCAGCACTACGGGCTGCACGAACCGGCGCCGCAGCGCTGTTGGTACGCGGACGGCTGGAAGCTGGTGGTTCAGGAGGACGGTTTCACCGAGCTCTACGATCTGGATGCGGATCCGTACGAGATGCGCAATCTCGCGGATGACCCGGAGCATCGCGTCCGGCTCGAGAGTCTGCAGGCCGAACTGCGCGACGCCATGAGCGAGACCGGCGATCTCGACCCACGACTGTCGGCGGCGCTTGCTACATAGACTTCGAGGATGCCGGCGAGGTCTTTCGGCAAGCGCAGGTCATCGACCCCGACTTCTGGCTGGTCTGGTGGGGCGAAGCGCCGTGGTGGTCCCGGCGCCCGCGGGCCCCTTCACGGTCATCCTCCTCAAACAGCAGCGGGCGAGCCGCCGACGCATGTGTCACTCTAGGTTATAAGTCAGCATGCACAGGATGTCAGCATGCACAGGATTAGGTGGCCGCGCACATCATCCTTGGTGTAGACACAGACTGGCTGCACTCGCAGGCCGGACTTGGTTAGCTATGCAAGAAATACGGGTTTTGCATTGTGCAACGCAAAGCCCCAGGCCAATAAATCAGTGGATTTCTTCGACTTGCTGAAAATACTCCGGCAGTCGCCGGGCGGCTGCTGCAGCGTTGGCGGTTTCAGGGCGGAACCGGTCAAGGAAGGCCGCAAGATTGCTGCTATGGTCTATGCGCTATTTGCCTATAGTGATTTTATCCCCGGGGTGAAGGGATTTAACCATTTTGGGAGCCGGCGAAAGCCTCAAAAAGAACAGTAAAACAGGGGTTTAAGAGGATGTTTTATGATAAAATCATTGTCACTGGTGACAGCAATGAAAAAAGAGAAAATCAGCCAAAAACGCCGTGATTACGCCATGCGTACCGCACTGGCCACTGTCCGTCTGGAAGGCCTGGAGCCCAGCCAGGATGCCAAGAGCCTTGCGGCGAAAGTCGCCAAGGGCGAGATGACCAGTGCCGATGCTGTAGAGGCAATGAAACGGAATTATGCCGTATCAGCGTGACCCGGACGCCGGGCCGTATGATGCGGCATCTGATCCCTATATTGATCCCAACGGTGTCTTAAAAAATAACCTAGGCATCAGGAACACGCCGGATCTTAACAAAGCCGAAGCCAACCTGTCCTACCTGCGGGCTCAGGAGCTCGAAACCTCTCCCTTGCCAGGAAATTTCGACCTGGACCACCTGCGGAAAATCCATAAGCACCTGTTTGGTGATGTTTATCCCTGGGCCGGCGAGATTCGCCGAATCGATATTGGCAAGGGCAATGACCTCTTTGCCCATCATGTCCATATCGAGAAGGAGGCAGGCAGACTGTTCAAGCGGCTGGCCGATGAAAATCACCTGAAAGGGCTGGATGCAGAAAAATTCAGCGAACGCGCGGGTCACTATCTTGGTGAGATCAACGCCTTGCACCCTTTCCGGGAAGGCAACGGCCGTTCTCAGCGGGCCTTCATCGGCCAACTCGCCCGTGGGGCTGGTTTTGAAATCGAGTGGAGTAAGATCAGCCGCGAGGATAAGACCAGGGGCTCGATTGAGTCATTCCATGGCGACAGCGACAAACTGGCCAAACTAATTCAGGACAATCTGACTTCCGAAAAGGAAGATTCTTAATAATCATGTAGAACGCACCGACGTAGAACTGGAGAAGCTGCGCCGCACTGACCCGGAAGCCTTTCAAATGACCTGGAAATCGAAGGCAGTTCCAAGTCAACGAGCCTTGAGGTTGATCGGAAAGATCCAGTTCCTCCCCGATACTTTTCCCAATCCGTGCGGCTGTGGAGCAACAGAATCGCAATCAGTAAATCGGAGATCCGATTCCTCTTTCCGGCACCATTGCTCATTCAAGAAACTCAATTTCTCCGTCCTTGACGACTACCAGAATCTGGTCATATAGAGCGTCCCCGTCAGGGTTGAAGGAGAAATGGCCCAACCGGCCCAAAATGGTTGGATAATCCGACGTCTGTGCGAGGGCATCCCGGATGGCGGCGGGATCCGCCGATTGCGCTGTCTTGATCGCATTGGCAAGAACATGGAGAGTCGCATACGACTGAGCCGCCCAGGGTTCAGGATCAATTCCGTATTGTGCACGGTATTTCCGAACAAAGGCTTGGTTACCAGGGGCGTCAGACTTGCTGGACCATCCGATAAAACCGATTGCGCCTTCGGCACCGTAACCTGCCTCCTGGACTTCAGTCATGGTCAAATCCGGCGCTATGACCTGAATGGTGTCGGGAAACAGCGGCTCGGCTGTTTGGGAGAGAATCCCGGCTATTTCCTGTGAAAGTGCAGAGACAAACAGCGCATCCGGATCCACCGCCATGATCCGCGTCAACTGCTGGGAGAAATCCGTGTCACCGGTTTTGAAAGCTTCCTCGGTCAGGATCTCGACCCGGTTCTCCCCAAGCACGGTCCTTAATACGTCGTTGCTGCTTGTGGAATAGAGATCCGTCGCATCGTATATGGTCGCCACTTTCTCATAGCCGAGCTTCTCCCGGGTCGCCAGCACACCGCTGGGAATGCTGATATTCGTGACGAGACTGCTGCGGAAGACAAAATCCCCGATCCCGCCCAATCCTGCGGCGGAGGAGACGGAACTGAAAGCGATCACCCCGTTCTCTTGCGCAATCGGAGCAGCCTCCTTGAGGTGTGTAGAGATGGCAAGCCCGACTATGGCAGGTACTTTCTGGTTCACCAGGTGCCGTACTGCCGCCTTCGCCCCGTCCGGGTTGCTCATATCGTCCACGGTGATAAACCTGAGTCTTACATCCCCGAGGTTGTTGATCTCTTCTAGTGCCAATTCAAAGCCGCGTTGCATTGGCAGGCCATACGGTTCGGCGTGATGTCCTGTCAGTGCTACGACTACACCGATGGGAATCTCTTCGCTCATGGTCCGTGGCACTTCGTCATCGGGCATGACCGTGACGGCCTTATGGCAACCGGAAAGCCCGATGGCCGAAGCAGCAAATGTCAGCAGAAACGAAGTGGTTAGAATATTTGTCTTGTTCATGCGAAATCCCTCCAGGAGCCTGTCAGCTTCGGGATTTTGAAGTCGCCCATAGGGCGCCCGCCAATCATATCCCATGTCCACGTAGCCGGCGGTAATTTCCTCGATTGATGGCGTTCGGTGATACCGCGGCCCGTGAGATATAGACCTGCCGGAGTCCGTCAGCAGCCTGCATGATGCGCAACTCCTCGCCCATCAGTTTCACCTGATCGGTATCCCTTGGCCCCGAGGGCGGTGGTGCCGTTGGACCAACGCCCCCTTCGGGTTACTCCCCATTGGACATGACTGAATGTTGACCGGTCGGCGGGCGCTGTGGCACGATGCGAGGCTTACGCAACACTCAGATGGCAGCGGCGGTGCCAACAACTCGGCCGCATAAACAAACGTCGACCCATTAGGAAAGAGTCCATGATCCACGAACTTCAAACCTACGCCGTGAAATCCGGCGCTCTGGTGGAAATGCTCACCGAGAATCAGTCGGCACTGGAGATAGCACGCCCGTACCATGGCACGCTGGAGGGCTCCTGGGTCAGCGAGGTCGGCGCGCTGAATCGCGTCTGGAATCTATGGTCCTTCCAGGATTTGAACCAGCGGCAGGAGATGTGGGAAGCGCTGGCGAAGGACTCCCGGTGGACGGAACAACACCTGCCCCGCCTTGCCTCCTTAATCCTGCGTCGGGACTCGCGCGTCATGGCCCCGATAACGCCACTGAAGGCGCCGGAAGACACCGGCAACGTGTACGAGTACCGATACTACCGCACGACCATAGCGAACGCGTCCAGGCTTGCGGAACTCATGACCGAGGCAATGCCCACCCGCGCGGGTTACGTCCATGACATCGGTATGTGGATCACCGAGATCGGTTCGTTGGACGAGTTTACCCACATGGTCGCATACCCGTCGATGAGCGCGCGCGAAGAGCAAAGGTCGGCAATGATCGCCGATGCCGAGTGGTCGCGCATTCACAAGGAGATCACACAGTACGTGGAGGACGCACGGGTTGAACTCCTGCTCCCCGTCTCCTGGTCTGCACTCAGTTAGGCTCCGTGGCCGTGGAGCCCACCGGCTGACGCCGAGGCCGGCCCATCTTTCTGTTCGCGAATCGCTTCCGGTAACATGGACGTAACGACCCGCAAACAGGTCTCGTGCCAAGTGAAGTAGCCGTTCGCTTCACGGAGCGAATCGTGGATTTCCCTGTGCTTTTCTTGCGATGCTTGAAATGCGCGCGGGTTCTCACCGGGAACCGCGAATGCTGAAAACCTTGCGGAACGCGCCCCGGCCCCCGTACGCAAAGGCAACCTTTTGGGCGGATCTGAGGGCCGGCATCACGATGTCGGCGTCGTATATCCCGACCGCCATGGCACTCGGGTACATTTCCGGCGTGGGCCCCCTCGCGGGACTCTGGTGCGGCGTGTTCGTCGGGATCATAGCGGCGCTGTGCGGCGGTACACGTGCCTTGGTGTGCGGCCCCAGCGCTGCGCTGGCGGTTGTCACCGCCACACTGGTCGTGGGCAACGACTTCTCCCTTCCGGAACTCGCCGTCGTCATCGTCATGGCGGGGGCAATCCAGATTGCCCTCGGGCTCGTCGGAGTCGGACGCTTCGTCTCCTACATCCCGCATATCGTGCTCACGGGGTTCATGTCCGGCATCGGGGTACTGCTTCTCTGGACGCAGGTGCAGAAGCTGTTCCTCCTCGGCATAAGCGACCTCGTTGTCGGCGGTTGCGGGGTGGCATTGCTGGCCGTGTGGCCGGCCAGGGTGGGCAGGTACCTGCCGCCGGCGCTCGCGGTCATCGCGCTCGGCTGGTTCATGTCGCTGTTCATTCCGGGCGTCGATCCGCTGGGGCCCGTCCCGACCGGACTGCCTACTCCCGTTCTGGTGGCGCCACCCCTCGAGTTCCTGGCAAAGGCGGTCGGGCCGGCGTTAATCGTGGCCCTCATCAGTTCGGTCTACAGTCTGATGTGGTCGCTGACAGCCGACACCTTTACCGGATCGCAGCACAACCCGAACCGCGAGCTGTTCGGCCTGGGTCTGGGGAACGTCGCTGCGGGTATCGTCGGTGTTCTGCCCGGCAGCGCGAACATCGCCACCATGACTTCCCGCCGCTTCGGCGGCAAGACCGTGGTCGCGGGCATTATCTGCCAGATTATCGTCGCGGGGCTCATACTGTACTTCGCCAGCTACGTTGCGCCGCTGCCACTGGCGGTGCTTTCCGCGATCGTCATGCTCGTAGGCTGGCATCTCATCGACTTCTCCTTCCTGTTGAAGATTCGCGACGTGGACATCCGCCATTCCACGGTCATGCTGGTGACCATGGGCGTGACTGTTTTCATCGATCCGCTCCTGGCGATCCTGTTCGGGGTCATCGCCGCCAACGTCGTCAATGCTGCGCGGCTCGAATTCCTCGAGCTCGACAGCGTGATTTCGACGCCCCTCCTCGACGCCACTTTCGGTGTCGACACGGACGAATATGAAGCGCGGATCGGGCTGCTGGCCTTCCGCGGCACATTCACGGTGTCGTCCTCGCGCAAGCTGGTCCAGTCCATCAGCCAGGACATCCGCGATCACGAGGTCGTCATTTTCGACCTTTCCGACACCACGCATGTCGATGACAGCTCGGCACATCTGCTTGCCCTGCTCCTCGACCGTGCGAAACAGACCAGCACCGAGATCGTTGCCTGCGGTGTGACGGACCGTATCCGAAGGACGCTTTACGCCTTCGGCGTCCTCGACCGGATCCCCCGGGATCGGTTGGTGGAAACGCAGAAGGATGCCAGGGAGCTTGCCTGGACGCTGCTGTAGCCGCCGACTGCGGAACCCGCAGCCCGGTCATGCCTGACAGGTGCCGGGGTCCCTGCCAGGGGGCCGCGCTCTCGGTCGCGGACGAGCCCCAGTGACAGCATCGAAGATTTGCGTTGGGGTCCGCCGCGGATCCGAACCGAACCCCGCCGGCGCCCGGCGGCGCGGAAGGGCCGGCCTAAGGCAGCAGCACCGTGGCGCCCGAAGTCAGTCCATTCTCCAAGGCGCGATGGGCTTCGGAGGCGTCCTTCAGCGGAATCTCGTAATTGACCTTGGGGGTAAAGATTCCCTGGCGGATTGCTTCAAACAACGAATTTACTGATTGTTCCAGATCAGTGCGCCCCTTGATGGAGTACGTTACTCCCGGCCGCGTGATGAAAATTGATTCCCGCAACGCCAAATCCTTGGTGACGTCCACCGGCTCGGGGGGACCGGAAGCATGCCCCACGACTGCAAGGACTCCTAAAGTATGGGTATTCCACGGCAAAGTTGCCACCCATTCCACGCTGAAAGTTGCCACCGATTCCACGGCAAAGTTGCCACTCATTCCACGGTGAAAGTTGCCACTTTCACCAAGGCATACACTCCCATCGGAGCCGAACGACGCATGATTGACAACCCGGTATGGTGCCCGCCTTTTCAACGAGGAGGCGCCCATGCCACACAAGAGTCTATCCATGCGAAAAATCAAGGAAATCCTGAGGCTGAACCAGCAAGGGTTGAGCAACCGGGAAATCGGCAGGATCTGCAGGATCAGCCACACCACGGTCAGCAACTATCTGTTGCGGCTGGACCAGGAGGGGCTTTCGTGGCCACTTCCGGATAATCTGAACGACGCCGATCTCGAGCGGCGCCTGTTTCCACCGCCGGAGCCCCGGCGGCTGGCCAGGAAGCGGGGGGTCCCGGACTGGGTGTACATCCACAAGGAGCTCCGTCGCAAGGGCGTGACCCTGCAACTGCTGTGGGACGAGTACCGGGAGGGGAACCCCGAGGGATACGAGTATTCCTGGTTCTGCCGGCACTACCGCAAGTGGGCCGGCAAGCTGGATCTGGTGATGCGGCAGGACCACAAGGCGGGTGAGAAGCTGTTCGTGGACTACGCCGGCATGACGGTGGGGATCATCGACCCGTCCACGGGGGAGGAGCGCCAGGCCCAGCTCTTCGTGGCGGCGCTGGGTGCGTCGGGCTACACCTATGCCGAGGTCACCTGGACCCAGGGACTGGAAGACTGGATCACGTCCCACCAGAACTGCTTCTCCTGGATGGGTGGCTGTCCCGAGATTGTCGTGCCCGACAACCTGCGGTCCGCGGTGGTGAAGGCCCACCGGTACGAGCCCGACATCAACCCCACCTACCAGGAAATGGCGGAGCACCATGACCTGGCTGTGGTGCCTGCGCGCGTCCGGCGCCCGCGGGAGAAGGCTTATGCATCGGATTGTCTATTGTGAGGCTCCAGGAGAATTGGTTCGCATGGGGAATCGGGATTCCCGGATGATAGCCGGTTATCGACCAGGACGGGGGGTCTGGGACTCCGGCTGCCCTGTCCCTTGAGGATCGTCTTGCCCTCGGCAAGACGATAAAGGTGACCGCGCTTGTCACAGACAATGCGCTCAAGCAGTCCGAGACGCCCCCACTCGTGGATCGTGTTGTTTGAGACGCCCAGCTTCCCACCCAATGCCGCCGCAGGGACAAAGCCCTGGTCGAGCAGCCGCTGGCGTCGATTCCGGAGACCGTATGCCATGCGCAGGGTTTTCACTTTCTTGGCGGTATACGTATGACCCTGCCAGGTTCGGTGCCCGAGCTCGTTGAGCCGCCGGGCGGCTTCATGATCGGTGAAGGAATTCAGCAACTCATCGAGCCTGGCGACCGTTTCGTCCGGGGTTTTCCGTATTCTCGACATCGGCAACGGCAGCGGCACGACAAACGTGTGGGTTCGTCCGCCCCGGAACCGCACGGCCACGGTGATCGTCTCCCGCTTGGTGAGCGTCACATCCTCCACCAGCAGTCCCATCATGCGCTTTCGGTCGATGGGCTGCGTGCGCGGATCGTTCCAGACGCGCGGAAAGTCCTCCGACAGGGCCATGATTTTTTCCCGGGCTTCCTGATCGAGCAGCTTCCTGTCCCTTGCACGCTGCCGGTCATGTTCCTGCTGCAGGTCTTCCAGGCGTATCATCTGCTGGTTCCAGTCCGCCTCGAGGGAGTCCGCAACCCGCCGGTTTTCGGGGTCGACGTTCAGGTAGCGGCGGCGGGCGAGTTCCGACTCGTACCGGGCCTGCTCGAGTTGCGCCGCCCGAAGGTCGTCGGCCTGCCGTATGCGTCCCGTGATCTCATCCTGGACCGCCAGGGTGACGTTCAGCGCCTCCGGCGCCACGGCTTCCAGCAGGAGTTTCTCCATGGCCCTGTCGATGTAATTGCCGCGGATGGACTGGCACATCTTTCCGGCGTGGCGCACGGATTCATGGGAGCATTGGTAATAGGGCTCCAGCACGCTTTTCCTGACCATCTGATAGCGGGTCTGCATGCGCCTTCCGCATTTGCCGCACATCAGGCGGCCCTGGAGCAGGGCGGCGCCTTCGCGGGGCATGCTGCCCCGCTCGCCGATGGAGCACCCCTGCCGGTTGCGCTTCAGGGTGGACTGGTTGGCCTCGTATTCCTCCCAGCTGATGTAGCCGACATGGACCCCTTGAATCAGCACCGTCCAGTCTTCCCGTGCCCGACTGACAACGGCGGTCCGCATTTCCGGCGTACGGACGGATGCCGTGCGGCCGTAAACGAACGCTCCCGCATACCGGGGATTGTGCAGGATCTGCAGGACCCGGGAGTGCTCCATGCGGCTCCAGTGGACTTCGCCCTTGTGAACGCCGTGACGGATTCGCCGGGGAAACTCGATACCCTCCCGGTTGAACCGCCGAAGGGTCGCCGAGGCGGAGCCGGTTTCGCGGAACGTGGCGAACAGGAGTTCGACGGCACCCCGAATCCGGCCGTCCGGATCGAGCGCCACCGCTCCATTGGCCTGGTAGACCAGGCCGACCGGCAGGGGGGTCTGCAGTTCTCCCCGATGCGCCTTGCTCAGAATCCCGCCCTGCAGGCGCGCCTTCAGCACATGCAGTTCGGCCTCGCTCATCGTGCCCTTGAGCCCCAGCAGCAGACGGTCGTTGAAGTGGGAGGGATCGTAGACCCCGTCCTCGTCGAGTATCAGCGTCCGTGACAGCGCCGCCAGCTCGATCAGCCGGTGCCAGTCGGCGTTGTTGCGGGCCAGGCGGGAGACCTCCAGCCCGAGCACAATGCCCACCTCGCCCATGGCTACCTTGGAGACGAGTTCCTGAAACCCGTCCCGGCCGGCGGCATCGGCGCCGGACTGCCCGAGGTCGCTGTCGATGGTGTGAATCCGCTCGATCGGCCAGCCGAGCGCGATGGCCCGCTCCCTCAGGGCGTATTGCCGCTTGGTGCTCTCGGTGTTGTGCATCACCTGACGCAGCGATGATTGCCGCACATACAGGTACGCGTCACGTTCCAGATGCGTGGTGGATACCTTCCGGTAGGCTTCAGTAGACATGCTGGTCTCCCGACTGGATCTGCAAAACCATGTTGGCCATCAGCCGCACCAGCTCCGGGCCGAATCCGGTTTCCGGAGGGCGCCCTGCGGACTCGTGGCGGTCCAGGGGTGCGGGCGGGGGCACCGCGGATGCGGCGGCAGCCAGTTGGACCAGCCCCCGGGCCATGCCATGGAACCGGATGGCCGCGACCCCGATGCGGCAGGCCCGGTTCCCCAGCACGCCGGCGCGGACCTGTTCGTAACTCTGCATGGCTCCGGCAGGCAAGGTGATCATTTCCGGTTCATCCGGCGTTTTTTTTTCGGGCAAGCGCCCGCTGGACACTGCGCGGATGAACCGACAGGCCGAACTCCTCCCGGATCAGTGCGCACAACTGCGCCACGCCGGGCGCGTCATCCCGGGACCGCTGTTCCCCGATGAAGGCCATCACCCGCTCATCCAGCTTGTGCGCCCCCCTGGGACCGCGTCTCCGGGGCAGCAATCCGGCCAGGCCGTCCCGGTCATACGCCGATTCCGCCTGATAGTAGGTCGGGCGCGTGACTCCGAACAGCTTCGCGGCCTCGACCTTGGTCGCCCTCCCGCTGCGGACATGCCGCAGCATCTCGTAGCGGACCTGCACCAGATCCCTGGGATCGAAGAAGTCGTCTGTCAGAAAGGCCGGCGCCCGCACCCGCTCGGGATGGGGGTTGAGAACGCCGATGTCTTTCAGGCGTCCGACCTTGGGGTTCTGGGTGGTCATGGAACGATCGGTCAAAACTAAATGTAAGTATATATATGACGTATATGAATCAATGTCAACCTATCCGAGTCCCGTATTTCTAACCAATGCAGGGGATTTATGAGCATATTCCACTTCCATGCCTTCGGATCTCAGGATCTGACACGGCATAATAGAATTTACATTTATGGCATAATTCACTTTACACCCCCTTCCAGCCTCTCCCATACGGTCCTGACCATCAAGGACAACTCCAGCAGGTCATCCGTCCGAAACCACGAACGGCCTTCGGAGACCCGGCCGAAGGTGTCCTCCTCCGCTGCGCTGGTCCATGAAGCCCGCATGGAACGGAGGTTTCCTTCCTCGTCGTAGTACATCACCCGGTCCTCCCCCCAGTTGTTCTTGCGAACGACCAGCGTGTACTGCCGTCCAAGTTCAGGGTGGAACGGGTGTGTGATGGTGAATAGATCGGCTGCGTCAGTTGTAGGACAACCAGCAGTTGACGACTTGAGATAAGGCTAAAGCGGAATTGAGCGTGCTTTTGGCAGAGCGCTGGATCCTCGCGGCCCTGCGCAACCGGCGGTTCTTCTCCCTGCGGGAGGTCAACATCGAGATCGGGCAGCTGCTGGAGAAACTCAACAACAAGCCGTTCCAGAAGCTCCCCGGCAGCCGCCGGGAACTCTTCGAGGAGCTCGACAGGCCGGCCCTGAAACCACTGCCCCGGGAGCCCTACGAGTTCGCCGAGTGGAAGAAGGTCCGCGTCCACAGCACGGACTATCACGTCGAGTTCGACAAGCACTGGTACTCCGTTCCCTGCGCACTCGTCGGGATCGAGATCGAACTCCGGGCCACCCGCAACACCATCGAATGCCTCCACAAGGGCCAGCGGGTCGCGAGCCACCGGCGCTCCTGGCTGCGGGGCAGGCACACCACTGCCTCGGAACACATGCCAGAGAAGCACCGCAAGGTGGGGGAATGGTCCCCGGAGCGCATCGTCGCATGGGCCGGAAAGGCTGGCCCCGACACCGCGGCGCTGGTGAAGAAGATGATGGCTTCGCGCCAACATCCCCAGCAGGCCTTCCGCGCCTGCCTCGGCATCATGCGCCTCGGCCAGTCCTACGGCAACGAGCGGCTCAACGCCGCCTGCAAACGGGCCCTGTACCTGAAGACCCTCAAGTACCGGAGCGTCGAGGCGATCCTCAAGAACGGACTCGACCGGAAAAAACCGGAGCCCGCCCAGGAGTCCATCCTTCCGGATGACCATGGGAATGTCCGGGGCCCCTCCTATTACCACTGACCTCTTGACTTCAACGACAACCGGAGAAACCAACATGTTGAACCATCCCACCCTGGACAAGCTCCAGAAACTGAAACTCACCGGCATGGCCGCGGCCCTCGCCGACCAGACGAGTATATCCGACATTGACGAACTCGACTTCATGGAGCGACTCGGGCTCCTCGTGGACCGGGAGGCCACCGAGCGGGAAGACCGCCGGCTCACCGCCCGCCTGCGGCTCGCCAGGTTCAGGCACAACGCCGCCATGGAGGATATCGACTACCGTGCCCCCAGGGGCCTCGACAGGGGCCTGATGCAGTCACTGGCAGCCTGCCGCTGGGTCGCCGACCATCTCAATATCCTGATCACCGGACCCACCGGCGTTGGCAAGACCTGGATCGCCTGTGCGCTGGCCCAGAAAGCGTGCCGGGAGGGATACCATGCCCGGTATGTCCGTTTCCCCGCACTGCTGCGGGACCTGGCCGTCGCCAAGGGAGACGGGCGGTATCCCAAGCTGCTGTCGGCCCTCGCCAGGGTCGACGTCCTGCTGATCGACGACTGGGGCCTTGAGAACATGAACACCGAAAACCGCCGCGACCTGCTGGAACTCCTCGAGGACCGGTACGGGGCCCGTTCCACCGTGGTGACCAGCCAGCTGGCGGTGGAGAGCTGGTACGAAGGCGTTGGCGATCCGGTCCTCGCGGACGCGATCCTCGACCGGCTGGTGCACAATGCCTACCGGATCGGCCTCAAGGGCGAGTCCATGCGGAAGAAGAAGTCCGTGGCCATGATGGCCGGATCCGGGGATCCGGAGTCCGGTCCGGAATGAAACCGGCAACCCGAAACGGGATCGGCGTCCGCCGCACTACCGCGCTTCGCTTGCTCTCCGCAATGCCGCGCGACAAACAAGTTTGTCGCCCGTCATCACGGACCAGGGCTGTCTTGCAGGTGAGAAAAAGCAGGTCAATAAATGACCTTGAAAAGCCAAAGGCGGTGGCGCCGGTGATCGCCGGAAACTGGAAATACGGGGGTGCGTGGCGTAAGATTCGTCACGCACCCGCGACCGGGCGAGAGGATCTGAGTCCTACAGCCTGATGACCGTTGCGTCGCTTCGCTCCGATGAGAAGGTGCCCTGGATGAAATGGCAACTTTGCCGTGGAATGGGTGGCAACTTTCACTGTGGAACAGGTGGCAACTTTCCGTGGAATAGCCAAAAGTACGCAGGCAGCGGAGCGAATCCTGAAAAGTATCCTTGCCGACGGAGTCGTAGACTACCGCCGCGCCTTCGCCATCCGTCGCATCCTGCACGATTTCAACGAAATCCTGTTCGCTGCGGACGACCGGGATATGGCATCCCGCCGCCCGGGCAGCTTCCGCCTTCGCCGGTGTGCTCACGGTGCCGATTATGGTTGCTCCAAGCGCCGCGGCCCACTGGCACAGGATCTGCCCGGTCCCTCCTGCGGCAGCATGAACAACGATCGTGTCACCGGATTGAACGCTGTAGGTACGCGTGAGCAGGTATTGCGCAGTCAGGCCCTTCAGCAGCGACGACGCCACATCCAGGTCCCTCATGTCTTCCGGCAGATGCAACAGGTTTTCGGCCGGATAGTTTCGAACCTCCGAGTAGCTTCCAAGAGGGCGTCTTGAATAACAGACCCGTTGACCGATCTCGAAATTCGCCACGTCGGAGCCGAGACCCTCGACGATCCCCACGGCTTCAATGCCCAGAACGCATGGAAAGGGGGGAGCAGGCCAGGGGTGATGACGTCCGCTGCGATGATAGGTGTCGGCGAAATTCACGCCGATCGCGGTGTGCCTCACGCGGACTTCATCCGGCTGCGGATCAGGCACCGGCCACTCTTCCCACTTCATGATATCGGGAGGGCCGAGTTCACGGATGACTTGTGCTTTGGGCATCTTGGATTGACCTCGCTTCTATTCGTTGTGGGAATGCATGGGGCCGGACGCTACTGCATGACCGGAATCGTCAACAGCGCCAGCCACGCCGCGCCCGGGCGCCCGGATGTCCGGGGATTCCCCGGCCGGCGCCGGGGTGCGGGGCAGCGGCATCTGGCCGTGGGTACGGGGGGCATGTATGCGCCGCATGGAATTGGAGGCGACCGTAGTGGCGGGGTAGTCCGTTGTCAATAGCCGGATGTTCAACGGAATGTCATGGAATGACTGCGCGCCCTATTCAGGCCGGGATACAAACCGGAGAGGTACGAGACGCACCCGTAAACGGTGAAAATTCCCCTCGAAGGAGATTTCAGCTTTCATCCGTACTTGTCCAAGGGCAGGGGCATGAGCATCCGAGTGCGTCAAGGTCCCTTGCCGAATTCGCCGCCGGTGACCCCTTGCCGCTGGAAATGTGGCCGGGAACAAACGGATCGGCCGCGGGCGGCCGTGAATCGCCCCTTCGGGGTCATGATGCGGAGTTCAAGATCTTTCGCAGGGAGGCCAGCAGTCTCTATGCGGGACCGGTAGGCGGCGGCATGGTGGTTTTCCGGGGGGGGCAATGCCGGAGTCCGCACCGATGGCGGAGCGCATGGAGGCGGTGGAAGATTGTCGGGAAGCCCGTAACTGGACCGGCCCCGCCCGAGAAGGCGTATTCCGGGCGGTTCATGCTCCGGACCAACCGGGATGTTCACTGCGGGGCCGCATTGGCGGCCGGACTCAAGGCGCCGGCCCGCCGATGCGTTCGGTCAGATCGGCAGCGGCTTTCTTGACCTCGTTGCTGAGCCGTGAGATTCCCGGTTCCGTGAAGCGTACCGTCGGGCCCGAGACCGATATGCCCGCCACTGTATCGCCGTAGGCATTGAACACGGGCGCCGCAATGCAGCGCATGCCCGCATACCGTTCCTCGTCGTCGAAAGCCCAGCCGCGGGCCCGGGTGGCTTCGAGTTCGGCGAACAGGAGGTCCGGCTTGGTGAGCGTCCTTGGCGTGAATTCCGGAAGTCCCTTCCTCTGGAGCAGGCTCTCGACCTCCCGGCGCGAGAGCTGTGCGAGCAATGCCTTGCCGGTGCCGCTTGCATGCATCGGGGTGCGGGCTCCGGGCGGGAAGAACGCCCTGATCGGATTGTGGGTTTCCACCTGGCCGACGAAGACCATGTCCCCGTCGTCGGCAATCGCGAGGTTGGCGGTTTCGCCGGTCTCGATCATCAACCGGTGCATGATGTCTCGGCTCGCGTCCACAAGTTGGGTTCGCTTGAGGAATCCGGAGCCGATCCGGAACGCCTCGACCCCGATCATCCACTCCTGTGTGTTTTCGTCGAACTCGGCAAACCGGTGACTCTGAAGCGTTGCCAGCAGTCGATGGGCGGTTGGTGGCGGTATTCCGGTCTGCATGGCCAGGCTGGAGAGCGTGATCCGGTGTTCGCGCGCGAGCAGGCGGAGCAATTGCAGTCCCCGGTCGAGCGCACGTACCGTGCCGGTATCGGGTTCGGACATGGGATTGCGTGGCCTGCCACGCGGGCGTTTCGGAGCGGTACGTTCCATTGGAGTCTCTATGCTGTTGTGGGCAGCTGCGGTCTCTGAGTATAACCCGTTTATTTTTCGATGAATTTTTCTCCTGGGGAAATGAAACATATAACCTGTTGAGCCACTTGCAAAATTCCGGCGAGAGAGAGGTATTGTGCAACGCACAATAAGAATGGCCGGATAGCGCCATCGCTGGCGATCAATTACGGATGGATTTTGCCGTCCGGGAGGGCGTGAAGTACCCCGACGAGGGGATTCCGGTGGTTTCGGGACGAGCCTTTCCATGCCATCTTTGCGGATGGCAGGGTATTCAGCAGGGAAATCGGTTCGGGGTTCGACTCAGGTCCCGAGCCGGAGAAGCTGGTCCACCGTGAGTGCGAGGATGCCCCACATCAGGTGGCAGTTCACCTTGGTGGGTCCCCGCACGCGGACATGGCGGCCGCCGAACTCGTCCTTGAGCCGTCCGTTGATCCGCTCGATGTTGGACCGTTCACGGTAACGCACCGTCTTGTGATCGATATGCCCGGCGGCGCGCTGGGCGCGGGCCTCCCGGCGGAGACTTTCCTTGAGTGCCCGGTCCCGGCGGGGATTGGTGTCGATGATCGGCACATGGCCCAGGGATTCGCTGTAGGCCCTGATTTCCGGGGCGTCGTAGGCGCTGTCCATGACTTCGTAGCACGCGGTCACCCGCCGGTCGCTTTGCGCGGCCAGCGGAATGGCGGCCTGGCTGTCATGGAGGAAGGCCGAGGTCAGGATGCAGCTGACCGGTATGCCGCCGTCCGCGCCGTCGATGTGGAGCTTGTATCCCTTCCAGGAGGTCAGGAACCCCTTGGCGTTGCGCTTGGTGCCGATGCCGCATTTCCGCGGCAGGTCCGCCATCATTTCCCCGAAGGACATCTGCAACTGCCGCTCCAGTCTGCGTTCGGGCTTCCCTTCGGACGAATCCCCCTTGGGCGGACGCCCCGGCTTGCGCTTCGCGGTTTTTCCCTTCTTCCCATCCTTGCCATTGCCTTCATCCTTGTCCGAAGCCTTTTTCCGTTCCGGTTTCTCCCGGGCCTCGATCGCCGTCGAGTCCCGGGACAGGTGCCCGACGATCACATCGTCCCTGCCCAGGGTGCTCCGGATCAGCGCCTCGTGCATCCTCCCCGGCAGGTCGCCTTCAGCGAACAAGGCAAACGCCCTGGAGAACGTCGCCTCGCTCGGCACCTCGGAACACCGGCTCCACCCGCACATCCTGCGCAGCGCCGGGTCCGACAGGATCCGGTCCATCAGGTGCCGGGTGGTGGGCAGATCCCAGATGGCCTTGGCGATGAACGCCGTCGCCAGGGCCACCCGATCCGCCGTCGGACGTCCGGCGCTCACCGGGCAGGCCGGGAAGAAGGTTTCCACCTTCACCCAGTCAAGGACCGCGATCAGGCGCCGGTGCTTCTCCGACAGCCGGCCGGTCCGGTCCTCGATGGCCGGGAAAATTTCGTCTTGAAAAAGGTAGCGGAGGTTGGATATAGTCGTCGCAAGGGGCATCGGGTTGTTCGGCGGCGCAGTGTGTGTTTCAAGACTTCACTATACCACCGTCCGACCCCTTGGCCCTGCTTTGAAAATCGCCTGTTGGGGTGAAAAACTCGCTCAATCAGGCAATTTTGCAAGTCCTTCCTGTTGTAAATTCTTTGAATTACGGATTAATCGTTTTTTGGAATAGAATTCCGAAAACTCACAAGCTGGTTCGGGCGACGCTCCTGCCCCGCAGGGACTTTCGCGGCTGGTGTATGGCTGATACCGCCGGGCGGGCCACCCGTCTGCGTCCGAAGACGGCATGACTGCCGGAACCCATCCGCATGATCGGATGGATTGCCTCACGGGAGGCATGGAGGGTTCTTGGTCAGATTGCTTGTAGGGTCAGGGTCCGGCGTGGACGGTCTCTTTCGTCAGGGCCCCGAGGGCCTCGAGACACCGGTGGGCTGCCGGCCGCAGGCGTCCGCGTTCGGTGAACCTGGCGAAACAGCCCCGGTCCAGTTCGACGAAGCTGTCGGAGACCGTGACCAGCGCCCCCGAATCAATGTGGTGGTCGATGAAGTGGCGCCAGCCGAGCGCGAGACCCTGCCCGGCGATGGCTGCTTCGAGCAGGTAGACGTAGTCCTCGATATCGGTATACCGGGGCGCCGGCGTAGGAAACCCGGCGGACTCGAACCAGTCATGCCAATTCGCCCAGCTTGGCGCGGCCCGCGCAAGCCGGAGAAATGGCACCGAACTCCACTCCGCAACGGGACGGGTCAGGACCTGCGCGTGGGCTGTGGCGAAGCCGGGCGAACAAACCGGCGTGATGGCCTCATTGAAAACCGCCACCATGTCCTCGGATACGTCGGCATCCTTTTCGAAGATGAGCATCAGGTCGACTTCACCTTCGTCCAAGCGGTTGAGCATGTCGTAGTCGAGCGTGAGGATGCGCAGGCAGATATCCTCTCCGAGGGTCCGGCGCAGGGTCTCGAAGCGAGGCATCACGAACAGGTGCGAGGTGCCATGACCGCAGGCGACGACCACCCGCTGGCCCTCCGGGATGCTCGAAGCCGTGAGCGCCCCCGCGGCGATGCGCTCCAGGCCGATGGCGACGGAGTGATGGAAGACCTCCCCCGCCGGTGTGAGGCTGATGGTGCGATGGCCGCGTTCGAACAGCCGGACCGAGAGCTGGCGCTCCAGCTCGGCAATGGTGCGGCTGACGGCCGGCTGCGTGGTGTGGCACTCCTCGGCGGCGGCGCTGAAGCTCAGGTGCCTGGCGGCGCTCTCGAAAATGCGCAGGGAGCGCATCGAGGGCAGCGAGCCCCGGGGAATTTGCATATCCGAAAAGGTATCCACTTCGTGAATTTTTGGTATTTCACAAACCGGAACTGTAACCGTTATAAATACAGTCTGCCACCGTCTGGATCCAGAGATCGGCCGTCGCGGCCGGGCACGGGCGGAATCGGGCCGTGCATGGCCTCCTGATACCACGCCTGAAATACGGCTGGAAGAACAGGCGGCGCATCGGGGAACCCGTGGGGTGGGTATGAATTTCAGTCAATCCTACGGCGATCCAAACCATGAACGGGGAGCGTTTGCATGTGCTGGAGAGAATCCCGGAGGAAGAGTCCATGGTGTCTGCCGCCGGCGAGCCGCACGGGTCGGCCGTGGGGATTCGGTCCCTTTCGATCGTATTCCCCGAACTGTTCTGCTTTTCTTGTTTCTATTTCAAGGCATAGGTAAAAAAAATGTTTGACGACAGTCTGACCAGGAGCCCGAATTTCGATACGGTCGCCGTGGGCAATCCGGTGACGGGCGAGATCGGCCACGCGGGCGACCTCGACTGGTTTTCGGTGACGCTGGAGGCGGGCAAGACCTACCGGATCGACCTGAACGGGGCGTCGAGCGGCGCCGGCACGCTGGACGATCCGTACCTGCGGGGTCTTTACGACGCGGGCGGCAACCGGATCGCTGGCACGTCAAACGACGACGGCGGGCCGGGCGATGACAGCCAGGTGACGTTCACGGTCCAGACCACCGGCACGTACTATGTGGCAGCCGAAGCCCGGAGCAGCAGCGACACGGGAACGTACCGGTTGTCGGTGACGGACATCTCGGACAACAGCCAGGACGATATCGGGGCTTCGACGGGGGCGGCCGGGACGGTTGCGGTGGGCGGTACGGCGACTGGCGAGGTCGGCCATGCGGGCGACAATGACTGGTTCGCGGTGACGCTGGAGGCGGGCAAGACCTACCGAATCGACCTGAAGGGCGCATCAAGCGGCACCGGCACGCTGCGCGATCCGTACCTGCAGGGTCTTTACGACGCGGACGGCAATGCAGTCGCGGGCGTGTCGGACGATAACAGCGGCCGGGGCTCGGACAGCCAGTTGACATTCACGGCGCAGACGGGTGGCACCTACCATGTGTCGGCCAGCGCCCGGGGGGACTGGACAGGAACCTACCGAGTATCGGTGACGGATGTCACGGATGGCGCGCAGGATGATTACGGGGCTTCGACGGGGACGGCCGGGACGGTTGCGGTGGGCGGTTCGGCGACGGGCGACATCGGCCATGCGGGGGACAATGACTGGTTCGCGGTGACTCTGGAGGCGGGCAAGACCTACCGCATCGACCTGAACGGGGCGTCGAGCGGCGTCGGCACACTAGTAGACCCGTACCTGCGGGGCATCCACGACGCAGACGGCAACCGGATCGACGGCACGTCGAACGACGACGGCGGCCCGGGCGATGACAGCCAGTTGACGTTCACGGCACAGGCGGACGGCACCTACTATGTGTCGGCCGACGCCTGGAGCAGCAGCGACACGGGCACGTACCGTTTGTCGGTAACGGACATCTCGGACGACAGCCAGGACGACTACGGGGCATCGACCGAGGACACCGGGACGGTTGCGGTGGGCGGTTCGACGACGGGCGAGGTCGGCCATGTGGGCGACAATGACTGGTTCGCGGTGACGCTGGAGGCGGGCAAGACCTACCGGATCGACCTGGAGGGCGCATCCGGCGGCGACGGCACGCTGCGCGACCCGGTTCTGCAGGGCCTATACGATGCCGACGGCGATGCGGTCGCGGGCATGACGGACGATAACAGCGGTCGGGGCTCGGACAGCCAGCTGACGTTCACGGCGCAGACGGCCGGGAAATACTACGTGTCGGCCGGCGCCGGGGGAACCGATACCGGCACCTACCGGTTGTCGGTGACGGATGTCACGGACGGCGACCTGGACGATTTCGGGGCCTCGACGGGTGTTAGGACTCACATAATTTGAACCTGGCTGTCCCGGATTATCTGGAAGGCAAGTGGGACGGTTTGGCCTGGATTGTGCCAACTTTATTTCTGGCCCGGATTATTTCGGGATTTCTTCCCGGCAGTTTTCAGGAAGCCTGAGGAGAAGCGCGCCAGGGCCGGGAAGGCCGCGGTCCCGCCCGGGATTCAGAAGACGGTGGCCCGGAGCAGGTCGTTCCAGTCCTTGACGCCCTCGGGGCGGATTCGCACGACGCGTGGGTCCGTCCGGAGGGATTCGGCGCACCGGTCCCCGGTGGGGTCGGCGTCGTACCCGCACAGGATGGTGCGGACGCGGGGGTCATGGAGCCACGGGGGCAGTCTGGCGGTGGCCCCGGCGGTGGACAGGATGCAGTCGGGTTTGCGGGACAGGGGCAGGAGCCATGCGGACAGGGCGTCGATGGCGGACTCGACGATGAGGACGGTTCCGCCGACGGGTTCCCGGTTGTCGGGCCGCGTCGGGCAGGTGATCCGGAAGGCGCCGCGTTTCCGGCTGGAGCCCCTGGCGAGGCCCCGGAAGACGGTTTTTCCGGATCGGCTGTCGAACCCCACGAGTTCGGCGCCCACGGTGCCGCCGTCGGTGCCGCGCATGACGAACACGGCGTTCCCGCGGCGGTCGGCGGAGACGATGCCCTCCTGGCGGCAGCGCTCGACGAGGTTTTCGTCGATGGACCGATGATCCTGCAGGTACTTCCGCACGGCGGCCCAGCGATCCCCGTCGGCGGGTTCCACGGTTCCCGGGGGCGCGATCCGCTCGAGGACGTCGATGGCACGGGGGAACTGGCACCGGCAGGCGTGCATGACCAGGTCGATGGCGCCGCCGCCGCCCTGCTGGAGGAGGTGGTCGTAGAACCGGGTTCCGTCGATGCCGATGACGCTGCCGGTCTTCTTCCAGCGGGTCCGGTCGCGGGGATCCCGGCGGTAGCCGACGGCGGCGGCGACGGTGTCGAGCGGGAGGTCGCGCAGGCGGCGCAGCCGCTCCGGATGGTAGCGGTTCATGTCCCGGTGTCGTCGACGGCCTTCTGGACGTCGCTGGTGTCCACCAGGTCGCGCTTGCCGATGGCGGCGGCGCACAGGGCGAGGTGGGCGACGCGGTCGATGCGCCGGGGGACGCCGTTGGTGGCCTGTGCGATGGCCTCGACGGCCTCGTCCCGGAACAGGGGGACGGCGGCGCCGGCGAGCTTCAGGCGGTGCTCGAGGTATCCGGTGACCTCCTCGCGTTCGAGGCCGTCGAGATGGCAGCGCACGACGACGCGCTGGCTGAGGGACTCGTAGACGGCCATGGCGAGGCGCTTTCGCAGCTCGGTGTGGCCGGCGAGGAGGAGGCACAGGCGGTTGTCGGAGTCCATGCGGTAGTTGGTGAGCAGGCGGAGTTCCTCGAGCAGGCCGGCGGCGAGGAGATGGGCCTCGTCGATGACGAGGAAGGGCATCTGGCGGCCGTCCTTGACCTGGCGGGAGACTTCCTCGCGGATGGCGTGGAAGGCCTGGGCGCGCTGCTTCGTCAGGGGCAGCCCGAAGGCCTGCAGGATGGCGGTGTAGAGGTCGACGACGCTGCCGGTGGTCAGGGAGATGTACCGGTGGCGGTAGAGGCCGGGATGGAGGTTGCCTGCGATCCGGCGGCAGACGGTGGACTTGCCGCAGCCGGGCTCGCCGGTGAGCAGGCCGATGCCGCGCAGTTCCAGGAGGTGGCGGATCCGTGCGTCGGCCTCCTCCTGCCCCCTGGTCGGGAACAGTTCGTCGATCCCGATGGAGGGCTCGAAGGGGTAGCGGGTGAGTGCGAAGTGGGTCCTGTACATGTCATTCCTCCGTGTCGGATGATTCGGGATGATCGGGACCGGAACCGGCGTTCCGGAAGGACAGGCCGTCCGACGCGGGGCGGCGCCGGATGCGGGCGTTGGCGTGGATGTCGACCAGCGTGGCGATGCCGGCGCCCTTGCCCTGGTGGACCACGGCCAGGGGCCGGGACGGCGGGGCCGCGGGGTCGTACCGCAGGATCACGTACTCCCCGATCAGCCAGGCATCGACCTCGTAGACGCGGGCCTCGAAGTGCACGGTGCGGTCCTTCCTGACCTTGCGCCGCTTCTCGAGCAGGAACAGGTCGGCGAGGTCCATGCCGGGGTCCACGAGGCGAACCCCGGAGGCGCACAGGGCCCACTGCTCCAGCGGGGTCCGGCCGCCCAGGCCCTGGTGGGGATTGCGGTGGTACTCCCCCTCGATCCAGGCCTGCAGCTTGCCGTTGAGGGCATCGAGGCTCCGGAGGTCCTCCGGGACCAGCCCGGAGAGGAACTGCTGGCGAACCGTCCTGAGCCATCTCTCCATCTTTCCCTTCCCCGCCGGCTGGAAGGGCTTGGCGTGGATCAGTGCGGTCCCCAGCCGCGCGCAGACGATCTCCAGGGCCTTGGAGCGGTAATTGGCCCCGTTGTCGCAATAGAGCCTGTCCGGGATGCAACGCCTCTCGATGGCCAGGCGGAACACCGGCAGGAAGGCCGCCACGCTCTCGGAGAAGGCGAAGGCCGCATGGGGGATCACCCGGGTGGCGTCGTCCAGGAACGCGATCAGGTAGACCTTGCGGGCATGGCCCCGGCGGTCCCGGACCCGGGGGCCGTGGAGCACGTCCGACTGCCACAGCTCCCCCGCCCACTCGTAGGCGAAGCGCCGACGGTCGACGCCCCCGGGACCGTTCCCCGGCGGCGGGTCCATCAGGCCCAGCGACTTCAGCATCCGGCCCACCGTGGACCGCGGCAGCCGGACCGACCGCGGCACCAGCCCCCGGTCATGGGCCTGCGCGATCAGCCTGCGCACGCTCAGGTGCGGCTCGGCCCGCTTCAGCCCCGCCAGCGCCTCCACCGTCTCCGGGGACAGGCGGCGCTGCCCGTGGCGATCGGCCCGCGCCTTCGGAACCAGGGCGTCGAACCCGTCCCTGCGGTAGTCCTGCAGCCAGCCCCGGATGGTCTCCGACGCCACCCGGGTGCGATCCGATCCCGGGATGTCCCACGTCCGCTCCGACAGCTCCCGGGCCTTCGGCGCCACCTTGCCATGGGGCTCCGGCAACAGGGTCGCTATGACGCGGTACCGGAACAGCGCGATTTCGTTGGGTTCGGGGGGATTCTTGCGGCTCATGGCGGTCCTCCATGGGGTCCGGATGGTTGTGGGACCGATTCTGATCCCCCAGCCGACCCCGAACCATGGCCGTTTCCTGTTGGCGGCCCCCTCGATGGATTCCAGCGCCGCGGCGGCAGACGGAATCCAACAGGAAACGTGATCGAGCCCAGCTGCCCGTGACAGTGCGCCCGAAGGTCCCGGAGCGCCGTCTGCGAATCCAGCCGGGCGCGCAGGTCCGCCAGCGTCGGCTTCATGCCGAAGAACCGCGGATGAAGGCCGGGCAGCATCCGCAGCAGGTCCTCCATCCACCCGCACCGCCGGCGCACCAGCCGCCATGGAATCACCGGATCCACATGGGAGTCAAAAAAGAAACGGACCGCCGCCATCTTCCCGGACGCCTCGGCCACCACCGCGATCTCCTCGATCGCCTCCAGGGTCCCGCGCACCCCGCACGCCAGACAGTCGGGCAGCGCGCTGAACGTGGTGTGGCAGAACGCGCAGTACCACCGCCTCACCCGCATCCCCGCCGGCTCCACCCGTTCGTAGGTCCCGTGCCCGCACATCCCGCATCCCGCCCCCAGGCCCAGAAGGCACGGCGGGGGGCTTGCCTCCCGCCAGCCCTCCCGGATAACATACTCCTCAGCGGTCAGTCCCGTTTTATGTCGAAGTTGAATGGGCCCTCCACCGCTCACGGCCCGGCGATCGCCATCGCGCGGGCCACTTTCTTTTTTGATTCACCCGAAACCCACGGCGGTCACCGCCGGCCGGGATGAACAGGGGAAAACCGTCACGGCGCCAACGTCGGCACCATGACGGCTGCTCGAATCCCGCTGCTCGAAAGGGGCTGCCGGAAAACAGCTGCCCGGAAGAAAAGCGTCCCGCTTTATATCAGATAGTGCACCACCCCGGCACGGAACAGTCCGGGTCAAAAACCATCATCCATGACGGTTTAATCAGGGACGTAACAACGGGGACGGCCGGGACGGTTGCGGTGGGCGGTTCGGCGACGGGCGACATCGGCCATGCGGGGGACAATGACTGGTTCGCGGTGACTCTGGAGGCGGGCAAGACCTACCGGATCGACGTGAACGGGGCGTCGAGCGGCGCCGGCACACTAGTAGACCCGTATCTGCGGGGCATCCACGACGCGGACGGCAACCGGATCGACGGCACGTCGAACGACGACAGCGGCCCGGGCGATGACAGCCAGCTGAAGTTCACGGCGCAGACGGCCGGGACGTATTACGTGTCGGCCGAAGCCTGGGGTGGCGGCACGGGCACCTACCGGGTGTCGGTGACGGATGTCACGGACGACAGCCAGGATGACCAGGGGGTTACGACCGCTACGGCCGGGACGGTTGCGGTGGGCGGTTCGGCGACGGGCGAGGTCGGCCATTCGGGCGACCTTGACTGGTTCGCGGTGACCCTGGAGGCGGGCAAGACCTACCGGATTGACCTGAAGGGCGCATCGAGCGGCACCGGCACGCTGCGCGATCCGTACCTGCAGGGTCTTTACGACGCGGACGGCAATGCGATCACGGGCGTGTCGGACGACGACAGCGGCCGGGGCTCGGACAGCCAGCTGACGTTCACGGCGCAGACGGGCGGGACATATTACGTGTCGGCCGGTGCCTGGGAAAACAATACCGGCACCTACCGGTTGTCGGTGACGGATGTCACGGACGGCGCGAAGGACGATTTCGGGGCCTCGTCGGGGACGGCCGGGACAGTCACGGTGGGCGGTTCGGCGACGGGCGAGATCGGCCACGCGGGCGACCAGGACTGGTTCGCGGTGACGCTGGAGGCGGGCAAGACCTACCGGATCGACCTGAACGGGGCGTCGAGCGGCGCCGGCACGCTGCAAGACCCGTATCTGCGGGGCATCCACGACGCGGACGGCAACCGGATCGGCGGCACCTCGAACGACGACGGCGGCCCGGGCGATGACAGCCAGCTGACGTTCACGGCACAGGCGGCCGGCACGTACTATGTGTCGGCCGACGCCTGGGGAAGCGGCACGGGCACGTACCGGTTGTCGGTTACGGACATTTCGGACAACAGTTCGGATGACCACGGCGCTTCGATCGGGACGGCCGGGACGGTTGCGGTGGGCGGTTCGGCGACCGGCGAGGTCGGCCATGCGGGCGACACCGACTGGTTCGCAGTGACGCTGGAGGCGGGCAAGACCTACCGGATCGACCTGAAGGGCGCATCGAGCGCCACTGGCACGCTGCGCGACCCGTTACTGCAGGGTCTTTACGACGCGGACGGTAATGCGATCACGGGCGTCTCGGACGATAACAGCGGCCGGGGCTCGGACAGCCAGCTGACATTTACGGTGCAGACGGGCGGCACCTACCACGTGTCGGCCGGCGCCCGGGGAGACTGGACGGGGACCTACCGGTTGTCGGTGACGGATGTCACGGACGGCGCGCAGGACGATTTCGGGGCTTCGACGGGGACAGCCGGGACGGTCACGGTCGGAGGCTCGGCGACGGGGGCGGTCGGCCATGCGGGCGACCAGGACTGGTTCGCGGTGACGCTGCAGGCGGGCAAGGCCTACCGGATCGACCTGAAAGGCGCATCAAGCGGCGCAGGCACGCTGGGTGACCCGCATCTGCGGGGTCTTTACGACGCGAACGGCAACCTGGTCACGGGCACCTCGAATGACGACGGCCAGTTGATGTTCACGGCACAGGCGGGTGGCACCTACCATGTCTCGGCCGGTGCCCGGGGAAGCGGTACGGGCACCTACCGGTTGTCGGTGACGGATGTCACGATAGACGGCGGCGCGGGTCCGGATACGCTGCGGGGAGGGCCGGGCGACGATATCCTTCGCGGCCGCGGTGGCGACGACACGCTGATCGGCGGCGCGGGCGACGACACCCTGATCGGCGGCACGGGCAACGACATGCTGGACGGCGGGATTGGTGATGACCGGCTGTTGGGGAACGCGGGCGACGATGTGCTGCGCGGCCGCGGCGGCGATGACCGGCTCGAGGGCGGCGACGGAGAAGACCGGCTGTTCGGGGGCGCGGGCAACGACATACTCGATGGTGGTCACGGCGACGACCTGCTGCGGGGGCATGCGGGCGACGATGTGCTGCGGGGGCACAGCGGCGTGGATCGGCTCGAGGGCGGCGACGGAGAAGACCGGCTGTTCGGGGGCGCGGGCAACGACATACTTGAGGGCGGCCATGGTGACGACCTGCTGCGGGGACATGGGGGCGACGACCTGCTACGGGGGCACAGCGGCGCGGACCGGCTCGAGGGCGGGTCCGGCAACGACCGGCTCTTCGGCGGGCTCGGGGATGACGTGCTGGATGGCGGATTCGGCGACGATGTGTTGGGGGGCCACGGGGGCAGCGACAAGTTCGTGTTCTCCGGGCGGTTCGGCACCGACCGGATCACGGACTTTTCCGACGGGGACATCCTCGATCTCGGCAGACTGGGCCTGTCGTTCGAGGAGGTGATGGAGAACGCACAGCAGGATGGCCGCGACGTGCGGCTCGAGCTGTCGAACGGTACCATCATCCTGGAGAATGTCGGCCTGGCCGAGCTGGATTCCACGGACTTCCTGTTCTAGGCGGCGGCCGGCCGCGCAATCAATCCTCGCGCAGGGCGCGGCCGAAGCTCGCGAGGATGGGCCTGAGCAGGTACTCGAGCGGGGTGGAACTGCCGGTGACGATCATGACCTCGGCGGGCATCCCGGGGACGAGTGCGAGGCCCTCCAGTTCCGGCTGGTCGGGGTCGAGACCGACGCGGGCCTCGTACCAGGAGGCGCCGGTGCGCTCATCTGCGAAGGCATCGGCGGAGATCCGGATCACATGGCCGTCGAGCGCCGGCGTGGTGAGCTGGGAGAAGGCGGTCAGGCGCACCTGGGCCGGCAGCCCCACCGCCACCGAATCGATGTCGGTGGGGGCAACGCGGGCCTCGACGACGAGGCGGTCTCCCGCGGGCACGATATCCATCAGTCTTTGCGCGGGTGCGACGACGGCGCCGCGGGTGAATACGCCGAGGCCGACGACGGTCCCCGCTGCGGGCGCGACGATGCGGGTGCGCGCGAGCACGTCCCGGGCGGCGGTCAGGCGTTCGTTCAGGTCGGCGAGCCGGGCTTCAACCTCGCGCAGTTCGCCCGTGACTTCGGTCCTGCGCGCGTTGCCGAGGCGGACGATCTGGAGCCGTGCCTCGCCGGCGGCCTCTTCGATGCGCGCGACCTGCGCCCGGTTGCGCGCCCTGTCTCCGGCGACCTCGGTCTCCTGGCGCTCCAGGGCGCGCAGCCGCGGCTTGGGCACATGGCCCATATCCACCAGTGAACGGACATCACGGATTTCCTCGGCGAGCAGGGCGACGTGGCGGTCCTGGGCCGCGATCTGCCCTTCATAGCCCACCGTCTGTTCGCGGAGCTGGGCGATCCGCTGTTCGAGGATCGCGGCTTCGCTGTCGAAGGACGCCTTTCTTGCGATAAAGATCCGTTCCTGGGTGGCGCGGACGGCGTCGGCGTCGGTCGTGCGCAGCCACTCTGGCCAGGCGATGGCGTCGAGGCCGTCACGCTCGGCAATGAGCCGCGCCTCAAGCGCCGCGGTCGAGCGGTGCTGTCCTTCGAGCTGCGCCAGGGAGGCGCGCGGCTGTGTGTCATCAAGAACGAGAAGTGTCTGTCCGGTCGTGACGGCGTCTCCCTCGGTGACCGCAATCTCCGCGACGATGCCCCCTTCGAGGTGCTGCACGGTCTTGCGCTCTCCGCTCACCCCGAGCACGCCCGGAGCGATGGCCGCGCTCTGCAGCGGGGCGAGCGCCGCCCACGCCGCGAAACCGCCGCAGAACAGCGTCACCACGACGCCGGCGAATACCATGGACCGCGCCACCCCCATGGGGCGCGGGGTGTGCGGGCGGTCGTCCGGCGGGGCGTCCGGGACCGCGGGGAGGGTATCGCGCCTGGGAACGAGGTCGCCGCTCATGCGCGCATTGCCTTCGAAGCTGCCGGACGCCACAGCTTGTCCAGAATCCGGTCGGCGGGTCCGTAGGCCGCCATCTTCCCTTCCTTGATGACCACGATCCGGTCCGCCTTCACCATCACCGGCGCCCGCTGGGCGACCAGTACCACGGTGACGCCGCGTTCGCGCAGCCGGTCCAGGGCCTGGATGAGCGCCCACTCGCCGTCGCTGTCGAGATGCGCGTTGGGCTCGTCGAGGACCACCAGCGCCGGGTTGCCAAACACCGCGCGAGCGAGCGCGATGCGCTGGCGCTGTCCGCCCGAGATCGGCACCCCGCCCTCGCCGATGCGGGTGTCGTAGGCGGCGTCGAGTTCAAGCACTGTCCGGTGCGCGCCGGCAAGCTCAGCAGCCGCGACCACCGCCTCGTCCGGAGCCTCGCCGAGCCGGGCGATGTTGTCGCGCACCGTGCCCGCGAACAGCTCGATGTTCTGAGGCAGGTACCCGACATGGCGGCCGCGGTCCGCCGATGGCCACATCGCCATGTCGGCTCCGTCGAGGCGCACATGGCCCACCGTCGGGGCAATGGACCCTACGATCAGGCGGACCAGCGTGGTCTTGCCGGCCCCCGAAGGCCCGACGATCCCCAGCATCTCGCCTGCCTTGACGCGCAGGTCCACTGCGCGAAGCACCGCCGAACGCCGCCCCGGAGGGGCGTAACTCACCCCTTCGATCTCGAGCACCCCCTGCGGACGCGGCAGCACGGTGCCGGCTTCGGCTGTCCCGGCGCGGCGGAGCAGGTCCTCCAGGCGTCGCCATGCCGCCCGGGCGGCGACAAAGGCGCGCCAGCCGCCGATCGACTGTTCCACCGGGGCGAGTCCGCGCGCCAGCACGATCGATGCCGCGATCATGCCGCCCGGGGTCATCTCGGCGCCGATCACCAGGTACGCCCCCACCCCCAGCATCGCCACCTGGAGGGCGAAGCGGGACGTCTTGGCGGTCGCCGTGATTGCGGAGGCGATGTCGCTCGCCGCCACCTGCCGGCGCAGACCGTCCGGGGCCGCATGCCCGCCACGCCGCAGGAGCGCGGGCAACATGCCCATGGCGACGATGGCATCGGCGTTGCGCACTGCCGCGTCGGCCTCATTCAGCGTCCTCGCCTGGGTGTCGTTCGCCGCCACCACCCGCTTGCGTGTTGCCAGGTCGTTCGCCACCGCAAAGCACGCGAGCAGCAACGCCCCGCCCAGTCCGATCCAGCCGAGTAGCGGATGGATGAGAAACACCACCGCGAGGAATACCGGCGCCCAGGGCACATCGAACAGCGGCGTCACCGACGGGCCGCCGACATAGCCGCGCACCGCCGCCAGGTCGCGCAGCCCCTGCGCCGACACCCCGCCGCCCGTCCGGAGCGCGTCGGCCACCGCGCCCGACAGCACCGGACCGCCCAGTTCGCCCTCGAGCCACGCCCCGGCCCGGGCCAGGATGCGCCCGCGCAGCGCGTCGAGCAGGCCGAAGACAATCAGCGCCGCCACCACCATCGCCGTCAGCACCAGCAGCGTGTCGATATGCCCGGTGGCCAGGACCCGGTCGAAGATCTGCATCATGTAGAGCGGTACCGCGAGCATCAGCAGGTTCAGGAAGGCGCTGAACGCAGCCACCCCGAACCACACCCGCCGACAGGAGCCCATTGCCCTCCTCAGCGCATCGCTGAACTGCCCGCTCATCGTGCCGTTCCCCGGCCCTGGGGGTGGCCGGGCGGATCCCGGATGACGTCCCTCAAGCCCACTGTCCCGGACTTCCCCTGTGGGTCATCGTGTTTATTGTGACAGCGGCGGAAGCAGGGTTTTCCGACAGGTGACCGCTGGGCCCGGAAAATGAAGACCGGGAATGGGCATGAATCCCCGACTTCAGTTCCTTTGGACCCGGACAGTCGTTCGGTTCGATGTACGAGTTCCCGGGATGAATGCTGGACTTGACGCTCTGGCCAGGACGTACCGGGGGTATCAATGTGGCGAAAAGTGATGCTGAAATACATGCAGTTGCACCCTGTCTAAACGCAATGACAACTGAAAGGAGGGTCAACTTAACGAAATATTTATGGTTTTAGACAAGAATTCATGTACATGATTTTACACCGTTTCGGAATGGTTTCCCCGGTGTAAAGACCATAGTTTGTGGCGGGCATCGAGGATCAGGGAGGGCATCGGCCCGTCGAGCCGGCGTTCGGCGAACACGGTCAGGGTCTTGTCCAGGCGCTTGTTGATCCGGGAGATGGTGGAGGCGGAGACGCTGTGGCCGCACAACTCCTCGGTGATCGCCTTGACCTTGCGCGTCGACACCCTTGGATATACATCTGTGCAGCAATTCCCGCCATCATCTGTAGTCCAATAAAGACGTGGGTTTGAGGCGGTGCTGGGGGAAGGCGGTTCGCAGACTTTTCCTGAAAAGGCGGTATGATCCGTCTGATTTCACGATATCGGATGATCTGTCATGTCGAAAGCCGTGTTTCGCAAGACCCTGAGCGTTCCGGGTCTGCTTCGGGTGGTGCGTGGGCATTTTGATCGCATTGAGGATCCCATCGTGAGCCGGGGCCTGGCACTGACGGACTGCCTGATGTCGGGTCTGGCGGTATTCGCGCTGAAGTACCCGTCGCTGCTGAGTTTCGAGCAGGACGCACGGGACGAGGGCCGGATCCGGTCGAACCTCAGGGAACTGTACGGGGTTGGCCGCGCGCCGTCGGACACGGCGATGCGCGAGCGCCTGGACCTGGTGGACCCGCGTGCGCTGCGGGGTGCCTTCAAGGGTGTGTTCGCGGCCCTTCAGCGTGGCAAGGGTCTGGAGGGTTTCACCTGGCTGGGCCATCATCTGCTGTCGGTGGACGGGACGGGGTACTTCTCGTCGAAGAGTGTGCATTGCGACCATTGCTGCGAGAAACATCACCGTGACGGCAGCACCACCTGGTACCACCAGATGCTGGGGGCGGTACTGGTCCACCCGGAGCACCGGGAGGTGTTCCCGCTGGCGCCGGAACCGATCATGCGTTCGGACGGTTCGCGGAAGAACGACTGCGAGCGCAACGCGGCGAAGCGTCTGCTGCGTGACGTCCGTCGCGAGCATCCGCACCTGAAGCTGCTGGTGGTGGAGGATGCGCTGGCGTCGAACGGGCCGCACATCCGGCTGCTGGGGGAACTGGACATGCGGTATGTCCTGGGCGTGAAGCCGGGGGACCATGGGGAACTGTTCCGCCGTGTCGAGGCCTCGGCGGCGACCCGTACCGTGGAGAGGTCGGAAGGGGGCGGCAGCCGTTTCCGGTTCCGGTTTCTGAACGGCGTACCGCTGAACCAGGCGAACCCCGATCTGGCAGTGAACTTCCTGGCGTGCCGGGAGACCCGCCCCGATGGCCGGGAACTGCACTTCTCCTGGGTCACGGACATGGAGGTCACGGAATCGAACGCGCATGACCTGATGCGGGCCGGACGCGCCCGTTGGCGCATCGAGAACGAGACGTTCAACACCCTGAAGAACCAAGGCTACGGCTTCGAGCACAACTTTGGTCACGGCAAGCGGCATCTGGCGACGGTGTTCGCCCACCTGACGATGCTGGCGTTCCTCATCGACCAGGTGCAGCAGCGGTGCTGTGCGCTGTTCCGGGCGGCCCGGGAGAAGGCGGGCGGTTCGAAATACCTGTGGGTGCGGTTGCGCGGGCTGTTCACGGAGTTCTACATTCCGGACTGGGAGACCCTGTACCGGGCGATCGCGTTCGGGCACCGGAAGACGGAGTTGGTGCCCTTCGACACTTCCTGACCCGGCGGCCGTGTCCGAATATGCAACGGGCCGGTTCTTCGGGGAATCATGTGGCCAGCAGACAATCCGGCACACCGCCCGGAGGGGGTTCCCTCCCCGCGTAGTCGGGGAACAGGGGCTCAAACCATGAAATCCGCCGAATCCAATCCGTGATAGAATTAGCGGGAATTGCTGACATCTGTGCCAGGGCCTCCACCAGGGCCTGCTCGGAGCGCTGGTAGTGCTCGGACAGCTCGGTGGAGAACCGGCCTTCCCGGTCCCGGGGCACCCGCAGTTCCAGCTTGCCGACGCGGGTGACGAGGCTGCGCGGGTGGTGGCCGGCGCGGTAGCCGGACCGATCCGGGATGCGTTCGCTGGGCGCCGCGGCCAAGGTCCGGGTCATTTCCTGTTCCAGGAGCTCTTGCAAGAGCTCCTGGAACAGGGTGCGCAGACGACCCTCATCATCTTCGAGAATGGCTTTCAATTCCACGATGGCGGATTTACTCTTGGAGTTGGTGGTCATGGGTCGTGTACCTCTGATGGCGTCGTAACTTGATGAAGTACACCATGACCACCACAATTTTGCGCACACCCCGGCACACTACTGTTTCGGGTCCGCCTCGAATATCAATAGACCGGGGAGCACTACGCATGAATGAGGGAAAATTCACCAAGCTTGTTTCATCCAGTGTGTCCCTGCCCCGGATGCGCTTCCTGCGCATATTCGAGAGCGCCGCGCGGCACATGAGCTTCAGCGCCGCCGCCGCGGAACTCGGCACCTCGCAGCCGGCCGTCAGCCGCGCCATCGCCGAGTTGGAGCGCCGGCTCGCGGTCCGGCTGTTCGAACGCGGCCACCGTGCCATCACCCTCACGCCGGCGGGGGAGATCTTCCATCGCGCCGTCACCATCGGCTTGGAGCGCATCGCCGCAGGCGCACTCACGGCCGCGGGCCTTGCGGACGATCGCCGGATCGTCATCGCCTGCGGGGGGGCTACCTCGGAGCTGTTCCTGAGGCCGCGGCTCGACGCCCTGCACCGGGCGCTTAGCGAGGACGCGGTCATCCGCCTCCTGCATTGCGAGAACGACTACCTGTACCTTCCGAACGTGGTGGAGACCGACAGGATCGATCTCGTCGCGAGCTACCACAGCGTCGACGGATTGCCCGGCGACGAAGCGGTGGTCTTCCCCGAGGCGATCGCGGCGGTGTGTTCACCCGCCTTTGCGGCGACGCATGTGGGCACCCTGAGCCGGCCGGTGGCGCAATGGGGTAAGCTGCCATTTCTCAGTTTCGCGCGGCCGACCCTCGGCTGGGCGACGTGGGACGACTGGTTCGAGACCGTGGGGCATCCGCAGCCCCCGCCCCATTACCGGCCATGCGAGGATTACGTCTACCTGATTGACGCGGCCGTCGCGGGGCAGGGTCTCGCGCTCGGCTGGCGGAACTTCACGGGCCGCTTTCTGGACACCGGCTCGCTGGTCTTGGCCTCGGGGGAGTTCGTCCGGTTCGGCCGGCCCCTCGCCGTCAGGCTCACCTCGCGGGGACGTCAACGGCCGGTCGCCCGACGATGTCTCGACGCCTTCGCGGCTCTGGCGGACGGGACTGCGCGCGCCTGAGCGCTTTTTCCACTGCCGGTGCCAGCCGCGCTTCGCACCGACCCGCATACAGACCCATGACAGCCTGTTCGCAGGCAGTCGGGATTTCATCGAATCCAGCCGGATATCGGGACTGGCGACAGGTGTGCCGCGCAGATTGTCCATGATCGAACCGCAGCGGGCAGCCATGGAATCGGTGCGGCGCCCTCGACAATACACGGCGAGTTCCGTTGAGGCTGTTCATAATAATTAAATAACAGAATTGATATCCATTTTCACAATTTTCGATATGCCAAGAATGTGGCTCTGTTTCCTTAAATCCCTTTCCCATTAACAATCCGTAAGAGTTGTTCAGAATATATTCAGTAAAATGGAATTAGCATCCATTTTCTGAATTCCACAGGTGCGGTGCGGCCGGTTTGCCGGATGGCAGCCGGCCGGCGCCTGGGGGATGACGTTATGAACCATATTACTCCAGGACACAATCATGAACCTATCGACCATGAACCCATCGTTACTTTTCACCGGACGCCCTTGCCCGGTGCACCGGCCTGTCGTCCGGCTTGCCACCGCCTTGCTGGTGCTCGGCCTTGCCGCCTGTTCCAGCACCTCCGAATCGGGCCGTGAGATCGGCGGCGAAGGCGCCGAGGGCAGCGGGGGCGGCGGCGAAGGCAGCGAAGGCGCGGGTCACGGGGGCGGATCGGGCGAAGGGAACGAAGGCGCCGGGAGCGGCGGGGAGGAATCCAACGCCCAGTTCGATCTGACCCACACCTACGACATGGTGGAAAGCAATGGCGCCCGTCTCGTGCTGAGCTACGATGAAGTCAACAAACGCTTCACGGGCACGGTCACCAACACGACCAACGCCACGCTGAGGGATGTCAGGGTCGAAATTCATCTGGGGCCGAACCGGTCCGAGACGAACGAGATCGGGCCGACGCAATGGAAGGACCTTGCTCCAGGTGAATCGATGGTGGTCAGCCTGGGCGCCGCCGGCCTGAACTTCAGTCAATACAGCGTCCATGTAGAAGACGGACCACGAAGCACTCCCAGCACTGTCCCGGACCCCGCCACGGATACCTTCTCACTTCTTGGGCCCTGGGCCGTCAAGGGCGGTGTCGATCTCGGCTTTGAACACCAGGGCTATGGCCTCGGCGCATGGTACACGCGGCAGGGCAACAGCTGGACGCCGCACCTTACCCCGGCCGCACCGGAACACCAGCCGACCGGGGCGGCGACCTGGGCGGGCGAATGGGCCGGCTACTACGGGACCGATCCCGCCATCAAATCCGGCGCGGCGAGCGTTACCGTGAGGCTGGGCGCCGCGACGGAAGCGGACCTCGAGTTCAGGAATGTCCCGACGCACGGCACCCTCCAGTGGAACGCCATGCCGGTCACTGACGGCCGGTTCTCGGGCAGCACGGCGGCCGGTTCCGTAACGTACGACGCCATGGGGCAGTTCGGCGGCCCTGGCCAGGCCGGCGTCGCCGGCCATGCATCGGGTTCGGATTTCCGGTCGGTGTTCTATGGGGACAAGCAATGATCCCCGGTCGCGGAGTCGGTCCGTCAACATGACCGGCGGGTTGGTGATCGCGCCGGGCTGATGGGCCGCAAAGAGGCGCCGGCAAATTCCCGCCGGCGCCTGCGGCGGCCGCAGTCTTGATCGAACCGGGGGCGACGGGAAGACCTCGAGCGCATTTCGGAGATCCCGGGCCCCTGGTCTTGCGTGTTCCCCGGTCTCCGGTACGGCCGCGAAGTCTCTGTCAACATGGAAGATGACACGGTCTACCGGGGTGGCGCAGAGTCCGATTCCCGGCCACCAAACGCGCTCCTGGTGCTTTGTCAGGGAGGAGCCGGGGGGCACGTCCTTCGCCTATGCACTCGTGAGTTGGGAAGTTGGTTGCACTTCGATGGCCAATTCCCGCCCAAGTTGGCCTGTCAGAAACAGGAAGAGTATTCGATCCTGAACGACCCGGAGTAGAAGATGCGCTCAGGCGCTCGCGGTCCCGTCCGCCAGGACCGCGAAGGCGTCGAGGCATCGCCGGGCGGCCGACCGCCGGCTACCGCGCCCGGTGAGCCGGGCGAAGCAGTACCGGTCCAGTTCGACGAAGCCGTCGGTGACCGTGACCAGCCTCCCCTCCTCGACGTAACGGTCGACGAAGTGGTTCCAGCCGAGAGCGAGGCCCCGTCCCGCGACGGCCGCGTCAATCAGGTAGACGTAGTCCTCAATGCCGGTGTACCGGGGCGGCGGTTCCGGATACCCGGCGAACTCGAACCAGTCGTGCCAGGTCGCCCAGCACGTCGCGGGCCGAGCGAGCCGGAGGAACGGCAGCGAACCCCACTCCGCGACGGGCAGGCCCAGGACGTGTGCGTGGGCCTCTGCGAAGCCGGGCGAGCACACCGGTGCGACGGCTTCCCTGAACACCACCGCACGATCCCCGGACGCGTTGCCGTCCGTATCGTAGCCGAGCGTCAGATCGACCTCGCTGTCGTCCAGACGATCGAGCAGGTCGTAGTCGAGGGTCAGGATGCGCAGGCCAACATCCTCTCCGAGGGTCCGGCACAGGGTATCGAAGCGGGGCATCAGGAACTGGTGTGAGAGCGCGTGGCTGCTCGCGACGACCACCCGCCCGTCCTCCGCAAGGTTCGAGGCCGTGAGCGCACCTGCGGCGATCCGCTCCAGGCCGATGACAACGGCGCGGTGGAAGACCTCCCCCGCCGGCGTGAGGCTGATGGCGCGGTTGCTGCGTACGAACAGCCGGACCCCTATGTTCCGCTCCAGGTCGGCGATGGCACGGCTGACGGCCGGCTGCGAGGTCTGCAGCTCCGTGGCGGCGTCGCTGAAGCTGTGGTGCCGCGCGGCGCTCTCGAAAATGCGCAGGGTGCGCATCGGAGGCAATCGGTTTTGGAACGGCGTTGACATATCAGAAATGGTATCAATTTCAGGTGATATTGGCATTTCACAAACCCCCACCCTGCCAATAAAAATACAACTAATCCCCGTCGCAATCAAGTTGATCTAAATTGCATAGAAGAGGGTGGCAGGCTACAGCTTGATTAGGAGGAGTCGTTTGAGGTCCCTGAATCCAATGAAGTGGAGTTTGACCGATGATAATGCCCCTCCCCGATCGGTTCCGGTGCATGATCCTTGCGTTGGCGTTGGCCGGCGCCGGACAGGCAGCCTGGGCGGATACCGAAGAAATTTCCTACACCTACGTCAGCCTGGAGTACGAATACTCCAACGTCTATAACGGCTCCCATGGGGTGACCTTCGGCTTCTGCTTCGAAGTCGCCGACCCCTTCCACGTTTTCGGGGGCTGGCAGGAAGCCGATCTGGACATCTTCCAGGGTCCGATCCCGGATATCGGCGGGCTCATGGGGCGTGTCGAGGCCGACCGCCAGAACTACCTGGTCGGCGTGGGATACAAGCAGCGCATCGGCCAGGGCAAGACGATGCAGTACCGTGCGGGCTACATCAACTCGGAAACGACGATCCGCACCGCCGCTCCCGGCTTCCCCCACCCCATCCCGCCCACGGTCGTGGCGGATGACGGCTATTACCTTGAAGTGGGCGTACGGACCCTGCCCTGGCCCGGTTGGGAACTCGACGGCTTCGTGGCCAAATTCTCGGTGGGAGAGTTCGATTCATCCATGCTGTTCATCACGCTGGAACGCCGGGTTACCGAAAACCTGGGCATCAACCTCAGTTTCAAGAACGTGGAGGGGGACAACACCAGCGAGGACTGGATACTGGCCCTGCGGTATCACTTGTGACCCGGATGGAGACAGGCCTGGAGGGTAACAGGATCCGTCGCCCGCGGCCCGTCTCGACGTCTTGCAAGTCCGTGCGGGGTTCTCCACTTGTCTCCTCCTCTTTTCGCACGGCCGGGAAAGCCCCCGCAGCAGCGCTTGACAGCCGGAGAGACGGCTTTTTTACAAGAGGCTTTCCTTGGACTCGGAGCCCTTCTTCCCCTTTCGTCCAAGGACTGAGTTGCCGGAAACACGGGTGAAGCGCACTGAGATGGACTACCGGGACTACCGGGACTACCGGGACTACGGGTTCGACTGTTTGCCGACTCTGGAGTCCACTGCGGATGAGTCCGTCCGCAACAGGACATGCAGGAGTGCAAACCAGGCTTACATCCTCCAGGCCTGACAGAAAACTTCATGACGACCGACTTCCACAATCCGATCTCCCGGGCGATTCGTTCGGAAGACACGTCCCGGACGGTTTCAAGGTACCGCAACAGCCAGGAACGGGGCAGTGAGGAGTACGCCTCCATGGTCAGGGCGTTTTACGACCTGATCACCGATTTCTACGAATTCGGATGGGGCCATTCGTTTCACTTCGCCCCGGGAAGGGAAGGCGGGTCCTTCGAGGAATCCCTTGCCAGCCACCAGTATTTTCTCGGGGAAGCTCTCGGCCTGAAGCCGGGCATGAAGGTGCTGGATGTCGGTTGTGGCGTAGGCGGGCCCCAGCGCGCGATCGCGGGGAAATTCCAGTCCTCGATCGTCGGTCTCAACATCAACAGGTACCAGATCGGGAAGTGCGCCATGTACAACCGGCAGGCCGACCTTGCGCATCTGTGCAGCGTCATATCCGGCGACTTCATGGACATACCCGCCGGGGACGGTAGCTTCGATGCGGCTTACCACATCGAGGCCATCGCCCATGCGCCGGACAAGAAGGCAGTCTATGCCGAGATATTCCGGATCCTGCGGCCGGGGGCGTACTTCGCCGGATACGACTGGTGCATGACCCCCTCCTACGATTGCACCAATCCCGAACACCTGGAACTCAAGCGGCGGATCGAATACGGCAACGCCCTTCCGCAGATCGCCTCGTTCGGGGACGTGACCGACGGCCTGAAAGATGTCGGCTTCGAGGTGCTGGAGGCATGGGACCGCGCCCCGGAGTCCGATCCGGACAGGCCGTGGTATCGGCCGCTGGAAGGCAGGGACCTTTCATTGAGAAGTTTGCCGAGGACCGCTCCCGGCCGCAGGATCACCACGGCTGCCCTGGGCGTACTGGAGGCCGTGCGCGCCGTACCGAAGGGATCGCGAGAGATACAGGAGATACTCAACATCGCGGCGGACAGTCTCGTGGCGGCGGGGCGCCTTGGAATCTTCACGCCCATGTTCTATCACAAGGCGCGGAAACCGTTTTGACCACAAGTATGGAATTTGGAGCGTTTGCTTACAGCCGGACGAATACGCCGGGCGCGCGGATAATTACCCGGGTATGAAAACCTGGCGATTTCGGATCGGATAAGGCCCCGGAAGGCAAGGGCAAGACGATGCAGTACCGCACGGGCTACATCGACTCGGATTCGACAATCCGCAACGCCGTCCCCGGCTTCCCCCACCCCATCCCGCCCACGGTCGTGGCGGATGAAGGCCTTTACCTTGAAGTGGGCATACGGACCCTGCCCTGACCCGGTTGGGAACTCGACGGCTTCATGGCGAAATACTCGATGGGCGAGTTCGATTCATCCATGCTGTTCATCACGCTGGAACGCCGGGTTACCGATAACCTGGGCATCAACCTCAGTTTCAGGAACGTGGAAGGGGACAACACCAGCGAGGACTGGATACTTGTCCTGCGGTATCACCTGTGACCCGGATGGTGAGGTAACACTCCATCCTTCGGCATCAGCGGGGCTGATACCGGAGGAATAAGGGAATTCTCTTTCCGGGCCAGGGCAGGTCGGCTGTTTGCCGGATCGCATGCGGGCGGGGAAATCGGCCCGGTACTCCATCAAGCGTGAAAACGCATCGCCGGGACTCTCTCAGAACCGCATGTTGAATGCCAGGAAGAAGGTCCGGCCCCAGCCGGCCGCGGTGGGCCCGTCCGTTCTGCTGGGATTGGAGGTGTCCACCGTGAGACTGGCATCGGTGAGGTTGAACACGCCGATTGCAACCCGCGCGCCTTCCAGCCCCAGGGGTTTCTTCCAGTCCAGTGCGACGTCGTGGCCGGTCCAGGATTCGAACTCTCCAGTGCCCCGCAGGTTGTCGAATCCTGCCCGGTAATTCACGGTCCAGATGGCGCGCACGTTGCCGCGCCGGGCCGCGAATCTGACGCGGGCCATATTCCTGGAGATGGGGTATTGTTCCCTGTTGCCGGCGATACGCAGGTCTGTGTCGGTCACATGCCGCCATGCGCCGCTGATCCTGGCATCGCCCCAGGCCGTCTCAAAGCCCCTGCCGAATCGGGTGGTAATGCCCGAAATCCCGTCCTCCATGATATTTGCATAGCTGTCGTAAATCGTGATGTCGCCGCCGGTGCGCTCGATGCAGTTCACCGTGTCGCCGTCCGCGCACTCGCTGAAGTTCTGCATTGCCCAGTCGGCGGTGTTCTGTCCCACCAGGCCGGTGCGCGACAGCCGATACCATTCCACACTGAGATACCTTGCCGATTCGCGGAATTCAGCGCCGATGGCGAACCGCTCGGTATCCGAGGGATCGAGTTCCGGGTTGCCCAGGGTGTAGCGTGTCACCTGCCGGGGGTTGGGCTGGGCGCAGGGTTGGGGCGGGTTGCCGGGGTCGCACTCGATATAGGGGTGGTCCTGATCTTCGGTGCTGTGCAGGTCCTTCATTGAAGGCGGCCTCTGTCCCGTGCTCCAGGAGCTCCGTAGCGCGACGGAGTCGGACAGCCGGTACTCGGTCCCAAGGCTCCAGGCTCCCAGCCCGCCTACGTCGTCGTATTCGTCGCCGCGTCCCGCGACCCTGACATCCAGGGTCTCGTTCAGCGGGAACTGCACTTCCGCAAACGCCCCGACGGTCTCTCTCTCGCCGGTAAAGCTGACACCGCCGGCGCCGAGCACCTGGGTCACATCGTGAGTCATGCCGCCGTTGTCACGAAAGCGAAGGAGCGAATGCGACTTTGCTCTTCCCGCATCGAAGCCCGCGGTCCATGCCGCGTCCCGGCCGCCGATCGGCAATGCGTTTCCCTCCAGAGCCAGCCGGGCACCCAGGTAGTCCGCGCCGAAATCGACCTCCTGGTGCAAGCTGCTGTTTCGGATCGCCTGAAGATGCTCCGGGGCGGTCGAAAACGGGTTCGCCAGGTCGTAATGACCCGCCGCGATTTCTTCCCGTATCCTGCCGGCGTGCACGAACGTGTCGCCGGCCAAGGAACCGTCCAGCCGGTAGACGTCCATGCGCGCATCGTAGCCGAGACCCTCCGCCAGCCGCCCCTCGACACCAACGGAGATGTCGTAATCATCATATTCCGACCGCCAGTCGCGGTTCCCATGACCGACAAAGCGGTGTCCGACGGCGAAGCGGTCGTTGGCGTCCGCGATCGTCGAGCCGGCCGCTTCGTTGATCGCGCTCATGACCTCCAGGGTGGGGGTGAAGCTGAACACGTCGACCGACGGCGCGTAGCGGAAATCCCACCCGCCCTGCCCGAGGTTTGCGTCAACGTGGAATTCCGCCCCTTCGCCGAGCGGATGGTCCAGGTTCAGGATCGCGGTCCGCTGGTCAAGACGGCCGGTGTTCCACATGATATTGCCGTAGGCGTAGCCGCACCCCATATCGTCATTGCGGATGCCGGGCGGATTTCTGAGCGGGCCGGTATAGCCCTTCGCCGGGTCGCAATCGCCCAGCGCGACCGACCTTGCGCCCGTGATCTCATCGTCCTCGTCCCGCTGGACCACCCACACGGTGTTGCCGCCGACGCTGACATTCTTCGCCTCGTTGAATGCGCCGCCCTCTCGCCAGGAAGAGCGGCTGAATTCCCGGCTCCGCGCGGGAATTTCCTGGCGCCTGAGGACATCCACACCGATCGTCATGTGTCCCTGTCCGACGTCTCCGCCCCAGAATGCGCTGCCCTGGGAGCCGTCACCGCCGTCGCGGCTCGGCAGGCGGGTGAGTACCCGCGTCTCGAAGCCGTCCAGGTCCTTCCTGAGCACGATATTGATCGCGCCGCGTACCGCGCCGCCGCCGAGTGTGCCCAGGCTGTCTCCGCCCAGAAGCTCGACGCGTTCGATGGCCGAGAGCGGCAAGGCGTCCAGGTTCCCGTCGGTTGAGGAGTAGGGACGGCCGTTGACCAGGACCGGCAGCGCTTGCCCCCCGGTGAAGAAGTAGCGGACGATACCGGTATCCAGCAGTTCCTCCAGGGTCTGGGCGCCGGACCATTCCAGAAAATCCCGGTCCCGGTCCGTGATGACGCGCGTGGCCGGGGCGAGCGGGCCGGCCTGAGCCGGAAGCCATCCCAAACCGGCGATGAGGGAAAGCGAAACCAGGGAGGTCAGGAAGGTTTTCATGCAGAACTCCACTCCAGATCGTTTCGAGATGACTGGATGTTACGCTGTCTCACGGAATCAAAAAAGGGCGGAAGACGGGTTCGTGCAGCAATGCTCCTTTCGATGAATGAACGCATTGCGGCGTGACACCGGGACCCGGATGCCGAATACGGTCCTGCCAATCCCTGCCGGAGGGTGGCAGTGCGGCTACAGTTCTTCCCCCGCCCGGGTTTCGGACCATCTCAGGCGCAGATTGGCCCCGATCCGTGCCAACGGCTCCGGGGGCAGGCGCCGGGGGGCGTCCGAGGCGAGCATCCGGTCGAGTGCCGGCGACTGGCGGCCCGTTGCCAGATCGGCGCAAAGCATGCCGGCCAGGGTTCCCTTCGTGGTGCCAAGCCCGTTCTGGCAGCATGCCGAGTAGAGACCCCGATCCAGCTCACGAACGACCTGGACGTTGTTGCGGCTGAGACAGAGGCGTCCCCCCCATCGATACTCCATCTGGACCCCGTCCAGCATCGGGAAGCGTGCCCGGAATGCCCGGTCATGGTCCCTGGAGACCCGCGCAATGCGCGCTGTGTCCACCTCCATGGACGGGTCGAAGGTGAACCGGTTGCGCACCACGATGCGATCCCCCCCGGTTCCCGATATCCGCCGGACCGTCGTGCCCATCGGATCCGCCGGCGTGACGCCCCAGGCTGCGCGGCCGCCAAGCCGGCTCACTTCGTCCGGTGCAAGCGCGCGGGTCATGGAGGCATAGGTAAAGATGTGCATGAGCCTGCCGGCGGCAAAGCCGAAGCTGTTGAGGTGGCCGTTCACGGCAAGGATCACGCGCGGTGCCGTCATCCTGCCCGCCGGGGTCGTGGCCACCCAGTCTCCCCGGCACTCCAGGCGAGTCACCGGGCTTAGTTCGTGAAGCTTGACCCCTTTCGCACACAGACCCCTGGCAATGCCCCGAACGAACCGGGCAGGCTGGATCATGGCCGTTCCCGGGGTGCGGAGACCGCCCCGGTAGTAGTCGATGCCGGTGAGTTCCCGCATCTGGACGGCATCGAGCATTTCGTAGCTCTCCCCCATGGGTGCCAGGTGTGCGGCATAGTCCCGGTTGAGCCGGTCACCCTTTTCCGTGGCCGAGGCGTTGATCTTGCCGGAAACCGTGAATGCCTCGTCGGGCAGGCTGAATTCCTCCGCCATTTCGCGCGCGAAGTCGATGGCGATGCGGTTGTCCCCGGTTTGTGCGATATCCGAATCGAGGGAACCGCCGTAATCGCCGGATGCCAGGTCGTGGGGCAGGTCGATCATGAAACCGGAGTTTCGCCCGGCCGGTCCATCGGCCACCCGCGTCGCGTCGAGCACGGTGATACGGTCGCCAGGACAAACCTGGGAGAGTCGCTGGGCTGCCGCGAGCCCGGCGAAACCGGCGCCGATCACCAGCCAGTCGGTAGTCTGTGCGCCTTCCAGCGGCGTGGCCGGTTCCGGTTCCGGCAGCAGGCGGTTCCACCCGGCGGGTCCCGGGTCCCTGGGCAGGCGCCTTACAGTGATACCGGCCATGCGGGCCATGGCTTCAATGGGTCTGGTTCAGGGCATCGGCCGCGGGAACTTCTCGTTCCCGCCTGGCGATGTAGTCCCTCAGTGCCTCGTCCACGCCGTCGTCCAGCCCGGGCTCCTCGTAGCCGTCGAGCAGTTCCCGGGCATGTCGAAGGGCGCGTTCGGTGGTGGCGAAGGACCCCTCGGCCTGCCACTGCTCGATGGAGTTGTTGTCGAAGAGTTCCGGCATGAAGAAGGCGCGCTGGAAATTCTCCAGCGTGTGGGCATGCCCCAGGTAGTGCCCTCCGGGGCCGATGTCGGCAATTGCAGCGAGCCCTTCGCCGAAATCGTCCCAGCGGATGCCTTCGGCCATGCGGTAGGCCATGGCGCATTGTTCGGCGTCAACGACAAACTTGGCCATCGAGCAGTGCATGCCGGCCTCGTTCCAGCCGGCAGAATGCCAGATGTAGTTCGCCCCGGCGAAAAGGGTGGCCTGCAGCGTGGTGGCGCTCTCGTAGCCTGCCTGCGCGTCCAGGAGTTTGGCGCCGCCGAGGGCCCCGGATGTTCGCCAGGGCACACCGTAGAACCGGGCCATCTGGCCGATCATGAAGTTCATCAGGCTGATTTCCGGGGTGCCGGCCATCGGCGCTCCCGACTTCATCGACACGGTCGACAGGTAATGGCCGTAGATTGCGGGACATCCGCGCCGCACCACCTGGGTATAGGCCAGCGCCGAGAGGGCCTCGGCATTGAGCTGTGCGACGGCCGGTGCCACCGAGGCAGGCGTATTGGCACCGCCGAGGACGAATGGTGAACAAAGAACGGGCTGGTTGCGGCGGCAGAAGGCCCGCATCGCGCCGAGCATGATCTCGTCCCACACGAGCGGCGAGTTGCCGTTGCAGTTGCCGGTCACGACCGGGTGCGTCTCCATGAACTCGGCCCCGAACAGTATTGCGCACATCTCCATCACGTCCTCGGCGTTTTTCGGGCTCGTGGTCATGCCCATGAACGTCTTGTCGGAGTGCTTGATCGAGGAATAGGTGATGCGAAGGTGGCGGTGGCTGATCGGATGGTCACAGGGCTCGACGATGTGATGGGCGCTGGAATGGAGCGCCGGCAGCATGTGCGACAGCCGGTGGAAGTCGGCGAGGTCATCAAGGGTCGGGCTGCGGCGGACATCCTCCAGATCCCGCAGGTAGGGTGCGCCCGTCATCGGCACGAACATCGAGCGGTCCCTGCCGAAGGGCAGGTTGTTGGCGGGATTCCGGGCGTGGTAGGTAAAGCTTTCGGGGATGCCGGCGACCAGTTCGCGCACGAGACCCCGGTCGAGGAAAACGGTCTCGTCCACCACCTTCGCCCCGGCGCCGCGCCAGTCCTCCAGCGCGACGGGGTCACGGAAGACGACCCCGACGTTTTCCAGGAGATCCATCGAGGCAGCATCGATCCGCAGGATTTCCTCCTCGTCCATCGGTTCCACCAGCGGAAGGCGGCGCTCCAGCGCGGGCAGCATCGTGGCGTCACGGACCTGGCGGACGGCCTTGCGGGCGTCGCGCCCGCGGCGGGCGGGTTTCTCGAGCGTGGTCACCCGACGGTGTCCCCGTCCCTGGGGTCGGTCAGGTCGATCCAGATCGTCTTGAACTCGGTGTACTGGTCATGGGCATGGACACCGTTGTCCCGTCCGCCGAATCCCGACTGCCCGTAGCCGCCGAAGGGCGTGGAGATGTCTCCCTCCCCGTAACAGTTCACGGTGACCGTGCCGGCGCGGATTTCCCGTGCGGTCCGGACCGCCGTGCGCGCATTGGCGGTGAAGACACTGGCCGTGAGTCCGTAGGCGGTGTCGTTGGCGACTTCAATGGCCTCCTCCGTCGACGCGACCCCGATCACCCCCAGGATCGGCCCGAACACTTCTTCCCGTGCAAGCGGGTCGTCCTTTTCGACGTCATAAACCCTTGGCGTGATGAAAAGACCCTCCGGGGCGTCGCCGTCGCGCAGGTAGCCGGCCACCTTGGCGCAATGCGCCTCGTCGATCAGGGCGCCGAGGTGGTTGGCCGGGTCGAGCGGGTCGCCCGTCTTCCAGTCACGCAGGCGGGCCTCGATCCGCTCCATCAGGGGCGCCTTGACCGCATTGTGGACGATCAGTCTTGAGGCTGCGGAGCAGTTCTCTCCCATGTTCCAGAACGCGGCATTGACAACGTGGGACGCGACGTGGTCGAGGTTCTCGGCGTCCTCAAGGACGATCGCAGGGTTCTTGCCGCCGCATTCGAGGACAACCTTCTTCAGGTTGGTGTCCGCGGCGTATTGGAGGAAGCGGCGCCCGGTCTCCGTCGAACCGGTGAACGTGACCATGTCCACGTCCATGTGCCGGCCCAGGGGTTCCCCGGTGGTGGGGCCGTCGCCCGGGAGCACCTGCAGTACCCCGCGGGGTACCCCGGCCGTGTGCGCCAGTTCGGCGACGCGAAGGGCGGTGAGCGGGGTCTGTTCCGCGGGCTTTACGATCACGGAGCAGCCTGCGGCCAACGCCGGGCCGATCTTCCAGGCGAGCATGAGGAGGGGGAAGTTCCAGGGAAGGACAGCGGCGACGACACCCACCGGCTCGCGCACAATGATCGAGACCGCGTCATCTCCCGCTGGTCCGGCCTGTTCGTAGATCTTGTCGACGGCCTCGGCATGCCACTTGATCGTGTGGATCGTCTCGGGGATGTCGATGGTCTCGCAATCCCGGATCGGTTTTCCGGAATCGAGACTTTCCATCACCGCAAGTTCGCGCCGGTTGCGGGTTATGTACTTGCACAGCCGGATGAGGATGTCCTTGCGCTGCGACGGATGCAGGCGCGACCAGTGCCCCTGTTCGAACGCCTCGCGTGCCTTCCGGACGGCGCGGTCGACGTCTTCGGGGCCTGCGGATGCGACGGTGGTCAGGCTCTCGCCGGTGGCGGGGTTCACGGTCGGCATGGCGGGGCCGGTGCCTGCCTGATACCTGCCGTCGATGAACGGTGCGGAGGGCAGGTCAAGTCCGGCGGCGATGGCGGCGTACTCCGCCCGGGTCAGCAGTTCCTTCATTTCGAGCCCCTCTCAATGGCTTCTATTGTCTTGTTCATGGTGCGGATGACCTCCTCCAGTTCGCGCTTGTCGTCCTTGTTGAGCGGTTGGAGCGGGCGACGGGGCGGGCCGGCATCGATCCCGCGCATCGTCAGTCCATGCTTGATGCACTGGACAAACTTGCCTCCCTGCTCGAGTACGCGCATCAGCGGCAGCATGGCCGACATGATGGCCCGGCCCTTGGTGAAATCGCCCTCCCGGACGCAGGCGCGATGCAGCGCGATGTGTGCCTCGGGGGCGAAGTTGGAGCCGGCGCAGACCCAGCTGCGCGCGCCCCAGGCGAAGAATTCGAGCGCCTGGTCATCCATCCCGCAGGACAGCGCGATGTGGGGGTAGTCGCGTGCCAGCATGTGCAGGCGGTTGGGATCCCCCGAGCTTTCCTTGATTGCACAGAAATTGGGCGAACGGCCGAGCCTGTCGAGGCATTCCTCGTCCATGTTCACGCTCATGCGGCCCGGATAGTTGTAGAGGATGACCGGCAGGTTCGCCGCCCGGTCGATCGCCAGTGCGTGGAGCGCGATCTCGCGGCCGGTGGGGCAGGCATAGGGCGGCGTCGCCACAAGGAGCGCGTCCGCCCCGGCATTTTTCGCCGCCTTGGCATAGAGAATGCTGTCCTCGGTGCGCATCGCGCCGGTGCCGACGATCAGTGGCAGGCGGTCACCCACCAGGGTCCTGACTCGTCCCATGAGTTCAATCCGCTCCTCGGGGCCCTGGGCGTAGTACTCGCCCGTAGTGCCCGCGACGATGATGCCGTGGACTCCCGCGCCGACCAGGAGCTCGACGGTCTCGGCGAGCGCCGCCCCGTTCAGGGTGAAATCGTCGCGGTACGGGGTGACGAGAGGCGTGTAGATGCCGTCAAATTGCATGGCGGTGGTCCTTCAGGGAAACCACGTCTACCGGGAGCGGGTCCGGCCGCACGAAACGCTCGATGCGGTCCCGGGACAGGTCCCAGTGCTGCAGCGTGAGGTCGATGGCGAGGCCCGTCTCCTGTGCCTCGATGGCCAGGATCATGGCATCGTGCTGCTCGGCGGCTTTCAGGATCAGGACCTTCTCGGCAGGTGCGGCGGGACGGTAGAAGGTCTGGCCCAGCCGGGTGTGATCGATCAGCAGGCGGTCGAGGCAGGCCATCAGGTAGGGATTGTGCGCCATCTGCCCGATGATCTCGTGGAAACGGTGGTTGCACAGTACCGCGGCCGTGGGATCCGTGCTGCGGATGGCCCGGATGAAATCCTTTTGCGTGGCCTTCAGTTCCCGGAGCTGCCCGGACTTCCGGTTCTCCGCCGCGAGCCGCGCGATGTTGGCGTAGACCATGGGCGCCGTCTGGAAGAAGGTCCGCATGGTGGCAATGTCCATCGAGGCGACCTTGGCTCCGCGGTTGGCCTGGAGCTGGACATAGCCTTCCCCCGAGAGCCGCTGCAGCACCTCCCGAAGGGGCGTGCGGGAGATGCCGTAGGCGTCGGAAAGGGATACCTCGTCGAGGTGTGTTCCCGGCCCGAGTTCGAGGGCGAGAATTCTTCGCTTCAGGTCCCGGAAGCAGTGATCGTTCGAAACTCTGGGCATTTTTCGCCTCCGCATGTTCATTGGAGTGTTTCCATCCGCACGGGTACGCGGCCAGGCCATCCCCGTAATGGTCCGGCCGCCATGGCGACAGTGCCCGTGGTCGTCGACAAGGGGCGCTTTCAGTCGATGCCGCCCTGTGGCCGCGTTGCGGCATCCGGAAAAGAGACATAATGTATACTTCTTGTATAATTTGTCAACTCCAATCGCCCGGTTCATGGAACCGGGAAGAAGTTAATTTCTCGGCACCGGTTGACAAAACCGTCATCCATCCTCCCTCTCATCTCCAGCCTGGCCGGCACGATTTCCGCATGTCCGTGTGCTATCCTTTTTACATGGGAACAAACCGGACAGACGCGGCCATGCCGGCCCCGCCTCACTTTCCGCCGCGCCAGTCCGTCCGGGGCGACTCCTTGGCGCCGGACCACTGTGATCCCGGTATTCCGACCCATCCCAGCATGATTTTTCCGAACTGTCCCGATTGAAATGAGCATGCAGGGAGGCGAACGCCTGGACTCCGGCCTGTTGACGGAAAAGACACTTCGGGACCTTCCGTGTCCCCGGGGGCTCCCGCTGATCGGCAACCTGCACCAGGTCCGCTTTGACCGACTGCATCTGCAGCTGGAGGCGTGGGCGGAACGGTACGGGGACATGTTCGTTGTCCGCTACGGACCGATCCGGGGTCTGGTGATCTCGGAACGCGAGGCCGTCCAGCGCATGCTGATCGACCGTCCCGACGGTTTCCGGCGCCCTTCCATGATTGAATTGACGGCCTCCGACATGCGCCTGAAGGGGGTATTCGCGGCGGAGGGAGAGGACTGGCGCCGCCAGCGCCGTATCGTCGCGGGTGCCCTTGGCCGCACCAGGCTGAAAACCCTTTTCCCGCAGATGCAGGTGATGGTCGGGCGGCTCAAGCGGCGCTGGGAATCGGCCGCGGACAGGCAGGAGCCCGTGGACCTGTGCCGCGACCTGATGCGCTTCACCGTCGACGTCACCATGCAGGTTGCCTTCGGCATCGATGCAAATACCCTGGAAACCGAGGGTCCGGTGATCCAGCGGCACCTGGACAAGGTCTTTCCCGTGCTCAACCGGCGGGTCAATTCCATCTTCCCCTACTGGCGCATCTTTCGCCTGCCGTCGGACCGTGCAATGGACCGCGCACTGGTTGCGCTGGAGCAGGAGGTTGGCGACATGGTCCAGGCTACCCGGGAGCGGATGGCGGCGGAACCGGACCGGATGCAGGCACCGACGAATTTCCTCGAATCCATCCTGGCCGCGCTCGCCGAGGAGGGGTCCGGGTTCTCGGACGAGGAGGTGTTCGCCAATGCGGGCACGCTGCTTCTTGCGGGCGAGGACACGACGGCAAACAGCATTGCCTGGGCCGTGCACTATCTGACCGGGGACCCGGAGAATTTCCGCCGGGCCAGGGATGAGGTCGATGCCCTTGTCGCACCCGGCCGGATCATCGAAGACCCGGATCAGGCGGGTAGGCTCCCCTTTGTCGATGCGTTCTGCAACGAGGTGATGCGCCTGAAGCCCGTCGCGCCGCTCCAGATTCTCGAGACGGTTACGGAGTTGGACATACTCGGCTGCCGGGTACCGAAAGGGACGCCGGTCACCATCCTCGCCCGCCGCATGGCGACCCGCAACGAGAATTTCGGCGACGGCAGTGAATTCGATCCCGACCGCTGGCTCGTGCCGCCCGGGGAAAGACACCGGCCCCATGAGCGCCAGGCCTTCATTCCCTTCGGGGCCGGCCCGCGCATATGCCCCGGGCGGAGCCTGGCGCTGCTCGAGATCCGCATGATCCTGGCGATGTTGTGCCGCAATTTCGATCTGGAGGCGGCAGTGGCCCCGGACGAAGTCGGGGAGCGCATGGCCTTCACGATGTGCCCGGTCAACCTGTCCGTGATCCTGAAAAGAAGGACAGACGCCTGATCCACCCGGGGGCCGGGCAGGCCCGGGACTACTACCCCTGTCCGTCTGCGGGCAGTGTCACCGTGGCGCGCAATCCCCCCGTCTGGCGATTCTCCAGCCGAATGTCGCCGCCGTGGCCCCGGACGATGCTGCGCGCGATGGCAAGGCCGAGCCCCGTGCCCCCGGTCTCCGGGCTCCTCGATGCCTCGAGCCGGACGAAAGGCTCGAACACCCGCTCGAGTTCCGCTTCCGGTACGCCCGGCCCCTCGTCCTCGAGGACGATGCGAACCTGGGCGTCGTCCGGCACGATCCGGACCTTCGCCCGGTCCCCGTACCTGCAGGCGTTCTCCAGCAGGTTACGGAGTGCGCGGCGAAGCGCCACCGTACGGCAGGACACCAGGATCCGGTCACTGTCCGCCACCGCGATTTCATGCCCGAGATCCGCGAGGTCCGTGGCCACGCTGTCGACCAGCGCATGAAGGTCTACCGTGCGGGTGCCTTCCCGCTGCATGTCCTCGCGGATGAATGCGAGCGTGTCCTCCGTCATCCGCTGCATCTCGTCCAGGGCGGCAACGATCTTCGACCGGGTCTCCTCGTTTTCGATCATCTCCGCATGCAGGCGCAGGCTCGTGATCGGGGTTCTGAGGTCGTGGGAAACCGCCGCGAGCATCGCGGTACGGTCGCGCACGAAGCGGTCGAGCCGTTCGCGCATGACGTTGAAGGCGCGCACCGTGTCCTGGGTTTCCAGGGGACCGGCTTCGGGCAGGTCCTCCACCGCCTCGCCACGGCCGAGTTTCCCGGCCGCGGCGGCCAGCCTGCGCATGGGCTTCGCGATCCGGCGTCCCGTCAGTACCGCCACGACGGCGATGCCGAGCGCGGACAGCATGAACGACAGCACGAACGTCGAGCCCCAGGGCGGCGCCCCCGGTGGCGGACCGACCTCGACGTTCAGCCAGCGCCCGTCATCCAGCGCCGCGGAGGCGGTGAACCACAGGAGCCGGCGGTGCCGAGGTCCGTGATCGTGATCCCCGTCGTGATGGCCATTCTTGTGCCGTTTCCCGTCATCCCAGTCATCCTCATCATCCTCATCATCATCCCAGTCATCGTGATGCCGATGCCGGCTCCACATCGGCGCCACCATCACCCGGTCCCGATCCGTCTCGAGCGCCACGGAGAGCCTGGCGGCGATGGCGTTGGCCCGCACCCCGGCTCCGTCGCGGCCGACCAGAGGCGTGTCCGTCAGCGAATACCGCGAGAAATCGGTGCTGGCCGCGACAACGACGGCCCCGTGAAGCTCCGGCGGAGTGTCCCGCAGGAGGCGCGCCACGGTGGCCGTGCGGAGGATGACATTGTCCTTGTGCGCATGGCGCACCGCCTCGATGCGTTCCCGGGTGAAAAGGATCATGGCAACGCCCTGGGCGATGGCCAGGGCGATCAGCAGCAGCAGCGTGAGCCGTCCCGCCAGGCTTTTCGGCGCCAGCCTCACCCGTGTTCCACCTTGCCGGTGAACCGGTAACCGCCGCCCCACACCGTGATGAGCAGCTCCGGGTTGCCCGGGTCACGCTCGATCTTGCGGCGAAGGCGGCTGACCTGGTTGTCGACGGCGCGGTCGTAGGGCGCGGCGCGCCGTCCCCGGGTCAGATCGAGAAGCTGGTCCCGGGACAGCACCATCCCCGGGCGTTCCAGCAACGCCACCAGCAGCCGGAACTCTCCCGTGGACAGCGGTGTTACCACCCCCGCATCGTCCACCAGCTCGCGCCGGTCGGTGTGGAGCGACCAGCGGTCGAACCGCCACATGACGGCGGAAACCGGCTCGCGTTCGGGCGGCAGGCTCTGCGCACGCCGGATCACCGCCTTGATACGGGCCAGCAGTTCCCGGGGATTGAACGGCTTGCTGACGTAGTCGTCGGCCCCCACCTCGAGGCCCACGATCCGGTCGGTGTCCTCGGCCATGGCGGTCAGCAGGATGACGGGAATGCGCGTTGTCTCGCGCAGGTGCCGGCAGAACTCTAGGCCGTCCTCGCCCGGCATCATGATGTCGAGGACGACGAGGTCCACCGCCGCGGCGCGCAGCGCGTGCCGGGCTGCTGCGGCGCTCTCGACCGCGGTCACGCGCACCTCGTGGCGTTCCAGGTACCGCGCCAGGGGCTCGCGGATCTCGCGGTGATCGTCGACCACGAGTACATGTGGTGTTGCGTCCATGGGTGCCAGCTTACGCGTCCCCTCGCAACATGCAAGGGAAAATTGTATCAGGATGTATCAGACCGTCCCCCGGGTACCGCCCGGGACAAACCGGGGTCTTCGGTGACAAGATTTTGTGACAATCTACTCATACATTACCCCGCCACATCCACTGACACTGAATGAGTAGACCCATGAAAACCAGAACCAAGGTATTGATCGTTTCCGGCATCGCCGTGTCTCTGCTTGCAGGTGCGGGTTACGCATATAACCGCCACGGCGGCGGCCATCACGGAAAAGGCCACTTCAAGCTGTTCGCGACGGAAATGTTCCATTCCGTCGACGCGGACGGCGACGGCAAGCTCACCCAGGCGGAGATCGACCAGGTGCGGAACGACCGTCACGCGAAGCATGACGCCAACGGCGACGGCGACCTCGTTCTCGATGAGTTCGCCGGCCTGTGGCAGGAGACCACGCGCCCGCTCACCGTGCGCGTATTCCAGCTGCTCGACAGGGACGGCGATGCCATCGTCTCGCGCTCGGAGTACGACCGCCCGCTCGGGAGCATCGTCGAGATGCTGGATCGCAACGATGACGGGGCCCTGTCGATGAGCGACCGGTGGCATCGCCGCCATCACGAGTACGAGGACGATTGACACCACGGCAGGGTCCCCCCTCCCGGGATTCCTGCCGGATATTCCGGGTATCCATCCGGCACGGCCGGTGCGAGGTTTTCAGGACGCAATCCTGCAACCACGCAGTCCGTGCCGGATGATTTCGCCCGCCCGGGACGTCAGGTCAGAAAACGCGACAGCACCAGCAGCCATCCCGACGCTAGCAAAAACATCACCAGGGCGTAGGGCCAGTTCCACGAGGCCGACTTCCAGCTCGGAATCCCGTATCGTCCCTGGAAGATGAGCTGCGTGCCGGAGAGATAGCTGCTGCCGGTGCCCAGGTTCCAGGCGGTCAGGTAGACGATGGCCAGCAGGGTCGGGTTGGGATCGAGGGCCATCACCATGGGCGTGAGACTGGAGACCAGGATGATGGGATGGATCCCCACCAGCGCTGCGACGAGCATCAGGCCGAGCAGTTGGGCGGCGGTCACGCCGTCGAACCGGGTGAACGGCGACGTGATCAGTCCGGAGTCGATCATGGCGGCCATCCCCACCGCGAACACGCCGGCGGACAGGAACAGGGACAGCTCCCCGACCATTCTCGGCAGGTAGGTGAGGGTATGGTCCCTCATTCGGGAGGCCATTTCACCGGGACCGTGCCGGACCGCCAGCAGCAGGGCGCTCACTGTCAGTGCGCAGACGGCGATCAGGGCCAGTATGGATATGCCGGGGAAGACCTGCGCGGACACGGCCACAAGGAGAAGCAGCATCGCTGGCACCAGCAACGCCTCCGGCTCCATGGGGTAGCCCACGAACCCGGTCATCCGGTCCGGGTATCGCCACCTTGCCTCGAGGTACACCACCGCGACACACAGCAGCGAGAACGGCAGGCAAGCCAGCATGATCAAGTCGAGCCGCGCACCGCCGACATAGGTCAGGACCGCCGCCATGGCGCCGAAGAAGGGCGACCAGTTGGACATACCGCAGAACACCCGGATGACGGACTGTGTGGTGAAGCGGTCCAGCGGCCTTTCCCGGTGGATGCGGTCCGCGATCAGGACCGGGGCGGAAATGTTGATCACGGAACTGAACACACCAATGCTGGCAAGCGTCTGCAGGTAGGCGCGCCTGCCCACGGGCAGACGGCGAACTTCGCCGGGTCGGGGCAATGCCACCAGGCGGAGGAACCCGACGGCCGCGATCATGCTGAGCAGGCCGGTGTTTGTGCTGATGGCCGAAAGCGGGTCGATGGCGACGCCCCGGCCATGGGCGAGCAGGATCATCCCGAGCCCGGCGCCGAGGAGTATCCCGACCTGGATCCGGAGAAAGAAGGTGGCCCGCCTGATCAGGAGCAGCGTAGCGAACCACGCGGATATCCCGGCAACCCACCTGAGCGGGTCTGAAAACCGCCACGAGGCCAGGTTGTCCAGGATCGTCAGCAGGACCATTGCCAGAATCAGCAGCCCGGCCACGGTCTGCAGGGCGCCGCCCGTGTACCGGTCCCCGGTCCCGCTCAGCGCCGGATGTCTTGCCCCCGGATCGGGCACGGCCGGATTTGCCCGGTTGCTCATTACAGTGGGTGGGGTTCGATGGGGTCCTGGGCGGTTTCAGCGCGTGGCGGGCAGGGCGGGGGGTGCCGGGAGGCGGTGATCGGGCAGCGGAATCAGTTGGCGGGGACCGGGCTTGACCATGGCGCCCCGGAGCATACCAGCATTCCCGATCCATGGCCGCCCGCATTTTCCCCGCATACTCCCATATTCTCCCGATATCACCCGGGAAATACCGCAATAGGGGTGTACACAGGGAGATGGCCGGAGCCGCACTACTCGCCATGCAGCAGGAGGCGCGGTCCGGGTCCCTCCCGGGCGACGCTGTCCGCCGGGTTGTAGAGCGCGCAACTGCCAAGCGACAGACAGCCGCAGCCGATGCAGCTGTCCAGTTGGTCGCGCAACCGTTCCATTCCGCTGATCCTCCGCTGCAGTTCTTCCCGCCAGTGCCGGGAAAGCCGTTGCCAGTCCCGTTTGGAGGGCGTGCGGTCGGTCGGGAGGGTCGCAAGCGTGTCCCGGATTTCCGCCAGGCTGAATCCCAGGGTCCTGGCGACCCGGATGATGGAAACGCGGCGCAGGATGGCGCGGTGGAAAAGGCGTTGGTTGCCGGCCCCCCTTTCCGCGCTGATGAGTTTCCGTTCCTCGTAGAACCGGAGGGTTGCCGTGCTGACGCCGCAGCGCTCGGCGGTCTGGCCGATGGTGAGATAGGTCGGCGGCTGGCTCATGTCAATCGGTGTCGTGCAGGACTTGACTTCAAGTTTACTTGAAGTTTTATCATTGCGATACGATCAACGTCGGCAGAGCAAAATGACAGCAGATCAATTGCATAAAGACAACCGGCAGGATTCCTGGCGGCGCGTTGCGGAGCGTTCGGAACTTCCGCCCGGCAGCGCGAAAATGGTGCGGGTGGACGGGCGGCAGGTGGCCCTGTTCGAGCATGCGGGTGAGGTGTACGCCTGCAACAACCTGTGTCCCCACGAGGGCTATCCGCTGTCGGAGGGGACCGTGGCCGGGCAATGCACCCTGACCTGCAACTGGCACAACTGGAAATTCAACCTGAAGACCGGCGAAAACCTGTACGGCGGGGACCGGCTCACGACCTACCCGGTGGAGGTCCGCGACGCCGGGATCTGGATCGACCTTGCGGACCCGCCGTTCGAGACCGCCCATGCGCGCGTCATCGAAAACCTCCGCCATGCCTTCGATGACGAATCATACGATCGCATTGCCCGGGAAATCGCCCGCCTCATCCGGATCGGGGGCGATCCCCTGGAGCCGCTCCGGCGCGCGGTTGACTGGTCCTGGGAGCGGCTCGAGTTCGGCTGGTCCCATGCCTATGCCGGCATGGCGGACTGGCTTGCCCTCTACAGGGACATCACGGACGACGCCGAATCCTCCCTGGTCACCCTGGTGGAGCCGGTGGCCCACACGGCCAGGGACGTGCTGAGGGAAGAATCCTATCCCTATGACGGCGACGTGCTGCCCTGGGAGGAGGCGGCCTTCCTCGAGGCGGTGGAGGCCGAGGACATGGATACCGCCGTCGCCATGGTCCGCGGCGGGCTCCAGGGTGGCCTCGGGTTCGGGGACTTCGAGCGCGGCCTGTCGGCGGCGGCCCTGGCCCACTACAACGATTTCGGGCATTCGCTGATCTACGTCTCCAAGGTCGGGGACCTGATCTCGGAACTGGGCGAGGAGGTGGCGGAACCGCTGCTGCTCAGCCTGGTTCGATCCATCGTGTTCGCGACCCGGGAAGACCTGATACCGGAGTTTCGCCATTACCGCGGCGCGCTGGACGCCTGGGGCGAAGCGGAACGGGACGACGCGCCCGAAGCCGGCGACTTTGCGGGGCTCGGCATCCAGTCGTCCCTGGGCATGGCACTGGCCGGCAGCCGCGGTCCTTCCGAGGAACTGTACCGGTCGCTGCTGCTCGCCAACGCCTCGAACATGCTCAGGTTCGATCTCTCCCGGCAGCAGAAAACCCGTGTCAGCATTTCCGGGAACGTCAACTGGCTGGATTTCACCCACGCCATCACTTTTGCCAACGCGGTCAGGAAACAGTGCACCCGGTTTCCGGAACTGTGGCCGAACGGTCTTCTGCAAATGGCTTGCTTCCATGGCCGGAATAGCGCGTTCACCACGGACGTCGATTCCCGGGACTGGACCAGCGGGGACCCGGTCCGGGACATCGCCGAGGCGATCGATATCGTCATGGATCATGGGCAGGCCGAACCCATTGTCTCGGTGCACCTGCTGAAAACCACGCTGGCCGTGCGCGAGGAAATCCGGCTCCTGCCGTCCGACCAGGCGGTCCTCCTGACCGCGGCCCTTGGGCGGTTCCTCCGGTCACCCCTGAAGCGCCGCCAGACCCGCCGGACGGCATGGCAGTCGCTGCAGTTCGTCGCCCGGGAGTTCGGGGACAGCCAGGCAGAGGCCTGACGTCCCGGCCAACAGCCGGCCAGCCGGCCAGCCGGCCTGGGCCAGGTACTATGGCCTGCCCGGTTCAATATTTATCAAAACCACATTATAAAACCTGAATTTATACGCAAATTTAACGAAATGGTGTTCTATAATGGAGTTACTGCTGTCCGGCATATTCGTTGAATAAATTCAGTTGGTTAAGCGTCTCGTGCCCCACTGAAGGGTAATCGGTCCCGAATAAGCCCTTGTTTGAAGGGAATTTCTCGAAAAAGGTGACCGAAAACATCTGCAGCAGGGTGTAGAAAGATGCAACCGGATCGAGTCGTTTTCTTTTCTGATGATGGCGACAAGTACCTGCACCGACACTGCCGTCCACATCCGTGCCTTCACGGCACTCTCCGGGTTGCCATGGAACGCCTTGCTACGAAGGAGTCTTGTTCCACCTGAAAAATTCAACCAGCCATCGGGCCACGTACGGCTGACGGATGACCACGGGCTGAAGAGGCACAGTCCGGGTAGCAAGATGGACGTTTTTCCCGTCTCCGGACCCCTGCAGCGAATCCGGCGCAGGCGGAGGGGATGGTGCTTGTGGCTGCAGGACCCCGAAAGTTCCACGATCCGGCCGCAGACAATGCCTTGTGACCGGTACTGCGCGAACAACGTCCTGCCCAGGGACATGAGATGACCCCAGGGAAGCTCTTCGCGATGATTACCCGAAATAAGTGAATTCGTGTTCAAGTCGACAACACGAAAAACCGATAAAAATAATTATATTTCAGATGGTTATGCTCGATTACGGCCCAGTTAACCGGACAGTTGCGCATATTGTTTGTTCCCCCAATTCAGGAGGATGTCCAAGATGAAAATCGGAACCCTGTTCACCTGCACATCGAAAATTCCCCTTTTCGGCCTGGTCGTGCTGACCTGCATTCTTCCGGCAACCGCCCTGGCGCAGGCGACGGAGACTTGTCCGCCTCCTGCCACTGGGTCCCCGCCGCCGGTGCCGGCCGTGACGGCCCAGCAGGTGGAAGACGGCAGCGCCAGCCTGATGGAGTTCTCGCTGGCGGTCAGAGACCAATTCAGCCAGGGAACCGTCACGACCGCGGAAGAAGCAATTTACATCGGATGCCTCATCAGGCAGGAGGGGAGTCCCTACCGTTCCGGTTCCACCTACCTCGTGCAACTGACGCCCGACCGGATATTCTTTCACGCAAAGGAGATGGCACTGTCGGGCAGGTTGCTCAACCCCCTGATTTATGTGGAGATTCTTCGGGCATTGGGAATCAACCCCGCTGACCTGGCCGACCCTGCGTCGGCCGTGGCCGCCTTCGCTGCCGCCGCGGCCGGGAATGGCGGCTCGTTCAATGTGCCCGGTATTCCGGGCGCTTCCGGCTATGCGACCACCTATGTGGGACCCAATCTCGGGCTTCCGATCGTGCTGCTTACCGGATTTGATCTCAACGCAACCCACGTGGCCGAGGAGGACATCGATCATGGCGCCCCGTCCGTTACCGCCGGGGACGTGGTGGACCGAAGAACCCTGAAGGCCTTCGTCACCCAGGCGGGGGAGTTCTTTCTCGAACACCAGACAAGCGGTGATCTGGCGGACTCCTCGAGGGCCAGGATCGCCATGCGGAATCCGGATGGGCCCTGGCGGGACGGTTCCGTGTACCTCTACGTCCTCGATCTCAACAGCAGCGTGATCACGTTTCACGCGGCGTTCCCGGACCGGTTCGAGCTTCGGCCACTGATACCTACCGTCCGTGATGCCGTGACCGGGGAGTTCATTCTGCTCCAGGTCATCGCGGCGGGGAAAAGCGGCCCGGAAGGCGGTTTCGTGGAATATTACTTCGACGATCCCACCGACGCCACCGACGATGCCGACATCCCCAAGGTGGGCTACGCCCGCCAGTTCACCGGGGAGATCCGCGCGCTCGGCCGCGTAATCCCGGTCAGCTTCATCATCGGGTCGGGATTCTATCCGGCTTCCCACGAGGCGGCCTCCGCGCAGCCGACCCGGGTTGTCGAGACCCTGCTGCCCCAGGTCATGCGGGCGATGACCGCGAACACGGTGGATGCGATCTCGGGCCGCATCCAGGCGGCGAACTCCGGCGCCCCGCCGGCCGCCGGGTTCAGCCTCGGCGGCGCCTCCTCGCTGTCCGACCTCCTGCTGGCGAACGCCCGGGGGCTGGAGCACGGCACCCTCGATCCCGGCCGCCTCCTGGCGGACTCCTCCTTCACCCTGTCCCTCGACGGGACCGGCGCCGGGGGCGGGTACGGAAGCATGTCCTTCTGGGGCAGCGGCGACTACCGCGGCTTCTCCGGGGGCAGTCCGCAGACCCTGGACTACGACGGCAGCGTGCTGAGCGCCCACCTCGGGGTCGACACCCGGATGGGGCAGGACCTGCTGGCGGGGGTTTCCCTGGGCCTAGCCCGGGGCGAGGTGGACTACACCGATCTCGGGGTGCTGACGGGAGAGCTGTCGACCTCCCTGACGAGCGTCCATCCCTACCTCGGCTGGCAGTCGTCCGGGGGCATCGGCCTGTGGGCCGCCCTGGGCCACGGCCGGGGGGACGTGGAGGTGAACGAGCCGTCCCTCGCGGTCCAGCGGAGCGACCTGACGCAGCAGATGGCGGCGGTGGGGGTGAGCGGACCGCTGGTGGAAGGGAGCGGGATGATCGCGGGGGGCACCACGAGTCTTCGCCTGAAGGGCGAGGCGGCGTTCACGCGGACCGAGGTGGAGGGCTCGGCGACGCTGGCGGGCCTGGAGCTGGACGTGAGCCGGGTGCGGCTGGTGATGGAGGGGAGCCACGAGCGCAAGCTGGCGTCGGGCGGGACCCTGACGCCGTCGGTGGAGCTCGGCACGCGGCATGACGGGGGTGACGGGGAGACCGGCAGCGGGATCGAGGCGGGCGGGGGTGTCCGCTATCACGACCCGGCGAGCGGGTGGACCGTGGAGGGCCGTGCCCGGGTGCTGCTGCACCACAACGGGGACTACAAGGAGTGGGGGGTCGGCGGGCTGGTGAAGCTTGATCCCGGCGCGGCGGGGCGGGGTCTGTCGCTCAGCGTGCGTCCGGTGTGGGGGCAGGCGGTGAGCGGGGTGGAGCGGCTGTGGGAGAGCGGCGTGGCCCTTGGGGCGGCGGCGGACCCGGATGCCGCGCGGGTGCATGCCAGGATCGCCTATGGCATCGGCACCGCCACGTGGGCCGGTCATGGGGTGCTGACGCCCTATACCGACGTGTCGCTGTCCGGGGACGGTGCAAACCGTCTTGGCATCGGCAGCCGCCTCGACATCGGGTCGTCGGTCAGGATGAGTCTCGAGGGCGTGCACAGCCGCCCGGCGAGCGGCGAGGCCGACCACAGCGTCATGCTGCGCGGGGAGCTGTACTGGTAGTATTCCCGGCAGGTTGACAAACAACGGGGGTGGGGGAGGTGCGTCCGTAATCCGGGAACCGTCCCCCGAGGGCGGATCACGGAGGAAATACGGGCGCTGAAACCCTGGTTGTAGCTCCAGTGCCGGCTTACGCCTTACCTTGGCATCGCTGGTGAATGTTCCGGCCTAGCGCTCCTGCTGCACCCTGAACGGGTGGGAGGGATAGGCCCCGAGGATGCGGACCTTGGTGGAGAAGAACTGCAGTTCCTCCAGCGCCCTGGCAACCGGGGGCTCGTCGGGGTGCCCCTCGATATCGGCGTAGAACTGGGTGGCGGTGAAGCGGCCCTCGAGTTGGTAGCTTTCCAGCTTGGTCATGTTGACGCCGTTGGTGGCGAAGCCGCCCATGGCCTTGTAGAGCGCCGCCGGCAGGTTCCTGACGCTGAACACGAAGGTCGTGATGACGGGCAGGTCCGCTTCCGCGGAGGGGCCGATCCCGGAGGGCTCGCGCGACAGGATGACGAAGCGGGTCACGTTTTCCTCGGCGTCCTCGATGTCCCGGCCGATGATTTCCAGCCCGTAGAGGTCCGCCGCCAGCGCCGGGGAGATCGCGGCCATCGTGCGGTCGTCATGCTCCGCCACCTCCCGCGCCGCGCCGGCCGTGTCGCTCGACACCTTCGACTCCCATCCGTGCTCGCGGATGATCCGGCGGCACTGGCCGAGCGCATGGATGTGGCTCTGCACGGACCGGATGTCGGCAAGCCGGGTGCCGGGTCTTGCCATCAGCTGGAAATGGATCGGCATGAAGTACTCCCCGACGATATGGAGATGGGACTCCGGGAGGATGTGATGGATATCCGCCACCCTGCCGGCAATGGTATTCTCGATGGGGATCATGGCCAGATCCGTCTCACCTTCGCCCACCGCGTTGAAGGCGTCCTCGAACGTGCGGCAGGGGTACGGCTCCATGTCGGGATACATGTCCCTGCAGGCCATGTCGGAGTTGGCTCCGTATTCTCCCTGGAATGCAATGCGGTTGGTCGGTGCTGGTGTGGCCATCGGCGGTATGCTGTGATCGGCAAGTGCGGGATATTATCAACTCCAGCGACCGACACAACCGCTCCCGGATTCTTTCCATGCCTCCGGGGGCATGACTCCGGGTACTCAAGGGTCCTCTCATGTCCAACGAATCCCTGATCGCGCGGCGCCGGGCCTCCATGGGACCGGTCTATCGCCTGTTCTATGACGAACCGGTGCACATTGTCCGGGGGGAGGGCGTCTGGCTCTGGGACGACGGTGGCAACCGCTACCTGGATTGCTACAACAACGTGGCTTCCGTGGGCCACTGCCATGCCGGCGTGGTTGCGGCGGTTCACCGGCAGATGCAGCTACTGAACACCCATACCCGCTACCTGCATGAGAACGTGGTGTTGCTGGCGGAGCGCCTCGGCGCCCTGCTGCCGGGGGACCTCGGCACCTGCATGTTCGTGTGCACGGGCACCGAGGCCAACGACCTGGCGGTGCAGATCGCCCGGGCGGTGACGGGCCGCCGGGGTGTCATCGTCACGGAGGCGTCCTACCACGGCAGTTCCGCCCTGGTGAAAAAGCTGTCCACGGAGGGATATCCCGCGGGAGAACGTCCCGATTGGCTGGCGGTCGTGGAGCCGCCGGACTTCTACCGGGGGCCCTACCGGGAGGATGATCCGGGCGCCACGGCACGGTATGTGGACGAGGTGGACCGCGCCGTCCGGCAACTCGGCGACGCCGGCTTCGGCACGACCGCCCTGATGCTGGACACCATCTGGGACGCCCCCGGCCCGCTCACGCCCCCGGTGGAATACGTGCGCGCCATCTGCGACCTGGTCCAAGCGGCGGGCGGCCTGGTGATCGCCGACGAGGTTCAGGCCGGCCACTGCCGCACGGGCCGGTGGTGGGGCCTGGACCATTACGGCATCCGGCCGGACATCGTGACCATGGGGAAGCCGGCCGGCAACGGGCATCCCCTCGGGGTCACCGTCACCACGCCGGAGATCGCCGCCGGGTTCGCCGCCGGCAGAACCTATTTCAACACCTTCGGCGGCAATCCGGTTTCCGCGGCGGCGGGCCTCGCGGTGCTGGAAGCGATGGAGAAGGAGCAATTGGCGGAAAACGCCGCCGCCACGGGCGCCTACCTCCGCGGAAGGCTCGAGGACCTGGCCGCGTCGAACCCGCGGATCGGCAGCGTGAAGGGGCGGGGGCTCTTCCTCGGACTGGACCTCGTCGAGGACCCGGCAAGCAGAAGGCCCCTGTCCGGGGAAACCCTGCACCGGTTGGCCTCCCGCCTGATGCGAGAGGGCATCCTGGTGGGTGTCACCGGCCGACACGGCAACGTACTGAAGCTTCGACCGCCCCTGGTTTTCCGGACCGAGCACGCCGACATGGCGGTTGCAGCGATCGGGAAAGTGCTGGAGGAGGACTGATACCGTCCTGCGAAACCTTGCGGCCATCCCGGCGGGAGGCCCGCGCCGGCCGGTTCCGGTCAGCGACTCACGGCGTCCTCAAGCACGATATCCGCAGCCTTTTCCCCCAGCATGATGGTTGGTGCATTCGTGTTGCCGGATGTGACCGTGGGAAACACCGACGCATCGGCGACACGAAGCCCGTGCAGGCCATGAACCCGCAGTCGGTGGTCGACCACCGAACAGGACGGGTCCGGGCCCATGGTGCAGGTGCTGGTGGGATGGAACACCGTGTCCGCCCGCGCCCGGATGTCTGCCAGCAATTCCTCGTCACCGTCTGTCCCGGGACCCGGCCGATACTCGCGCTCGATCACTTCCCGGAGCGGGGACGTGCCGGCAAGACGCCTCAGGAACCTGACTCCTTCAAGCAATTCCTCAAGGTCTTCCGGCGCGGAAAGATAGTTCGGCTCGATCCGGACAGGCGCCAGCGGATCCGTCGAGACGATGCCGAGCCGGCCCCGGCTGGCAGGGCGGCACTGGCTGACCCCGGACTGGAAGGCGGCGAACGGATCCGGCCGCATCATCGGGCGGATGCCCGGCGGTGCTTCGGTGTAGGTCAGGGCGCAGAAGTAGAGCTGCAGGTTCGGTCTCGGGCGCGCCGGATTGCTGCGGAAGAAGCCGCCCGCCTGGTTGATCCCGATGGACAACTGGCCGCTGCGGAGGAACACGTACCGGGCGCCCTCCATGAGCTTGCCCCACCATGGGGACAGCCGGTTGTTGATCGTGGGGACCCTGGAGCGGTAGTAATGGGTGATGGTGAGGTGGTCCTGCAGGTTCCGGCCCACCGCCTCGTTGATCCGGACAGGCTCGATGCCATGCTCCCTCAGGAGGGCTTCCGGCCCGATCCCGGACAGCTGCAGCAATTGCGGCGTGTTGATCGCGCCGCCGCACAGGACGACTTCCCGGCCGGCCGTCGCGGTGCGGGTCCCGCCCCGGTGGAGGAATTCGACGCCGGTGGCCCTCGTCCCGTCGAACAGGACCCTGGTCACATGGGCACGGGTGAGGACGGTGACGTTCGGCCTTTTCATCGCCGGGCGGAGGTACGCGCGGGCCGCGGACATGCGCCGCCCGGCCCGGGCGGTGATCTGGTACAGGCCCACGCCCTCCTGGTCCGCCCCGTTGAAGTCGGGATTGGTCTTCAGGCCGCAGGCCACGGCCGTGTCGATGAAGCGCCGGTTGAGGGGGTGGTAGCTGGCACTGGCGTCGTCCACGTACAGCGGCCCGGAGTCGCCGCGCCACCGGTTGCCCCCCCGGGCATTGGTTTCGGTGCGCCGGAAATAGGGCAGCACGTCGTCCCAGCCCCAGCCCGGGTTCCCCATGGCGCGCCAGTCGTCGAAGTCGGCGTGCTGCCCGCGGATGTACACCATGGCGTTGATGGAGCTGGACCCGCCGAGCACCTTGCCCCGCGGCCAGTAGCTCCGCCGGCCCCCCAGGCCCACGTCCGGCTCGGTGGTGTACCGCCAGTTGACAGACGGGTCGTGGAAGGTCTTGCCGTAGCCGATGGGTGCCTGGATCCAGAACCGGAGGTCGGTGCCCCCCGCCTCCAGCACGAGCACGCTGAAACGGCCGTTCTCGGACAGGCGGCTGGCGAGAACGCAGCCCGCCGACCCGGCGCCGACAATCAGGAAGTCGAACTGCATCAGGCTGGTGAAGTTTTTTTCCGAGTTGACAAAATTTGCCCGGCGGACACAAGGACAAGAGCGGCAGGGTCATCCGCAGCCGGTCGGAACGGGACCAGACTGATAAAGGCGCGGGCCGTCAGCGGCTGAACGCCGGGATCACCTCGGTGCAGAAGAGCTCCAGGGAACGCTTCTGCTCCCTGAGGCCAAGACCCATGCTCGCGTAGTAGATGAACTCGTCCACCCCCAGGGCATCGTAGCGCTGCAGCTTTTCGATGACCTGGTCCGGGGTGCCGAACATCAGGTTCTCCCACAGCATTTCCGGGTTGTACTCGTCGCGGTTGTCCAGTTCAGCGAAGGGAATCGGCCTGGGGAAGCCGTTCTCCACGTCGCCCAGGTTCTTGAACAGGTTCTCGAACTGGCTGAGTTGGCGCTGTGCCGCCCGTACGGGAACCTCCCAGTCCTCCGGGCGGTCGTAGACCGCGGTATGGCGCATCATGGCGAACACCGGGCGTGCCTTCCCGGGGTTGGCGGCCAGGGCTTCGTCCAGGCGCCCCTTGTAGGTCTCCGCTTCCGCGAAATCCCGGGTCAGGGGCCAGGACGAGATGTTGCAGCCGTTCCTGACCGCATAGTCGAAGGTGATCGGTGCCCGGGCCGCCACCCAGATGGGCGGATGCGGTTTCTGCAGCGGTTTGGGAACCGAGGTGGACAGCGGGAACTGCCAGTATTCGCCATCATGCTCGTAGTCGCCCTGCCACAGCTGCTTGACCGCCGGCAGGACTTCATGCATGTAGCGCCATCCATCGGTCTGCTTGAGTCCCGGCCGCATGCGGTCGAACTCCCGCTGGTAGGCGCCGGAACCGATGCCGAACTCCAGGCGTCCGCCGCTGACGAGATCGGTGAAGGCCGCCTCCCCGGCCAGCCGGATCGGGTGCCAGTAGGGGGCCACCGCCACGGCGGTGCCGAGGCGCACGCGCTCGGTGTGCTGGGCCCACCAGGTCAGGATCTGGAACGGGTTCGGCGCGATCGTCATCTCCAGCGCATGGTGCTCCGCCGCCCAGACGATGTTGAAGCCCCCCCGGTCGGCCATCCTGACCATGTCGAGGGTGTGCCGTGCGACTTCCCCCATGTCCAGGCTGTCGTCCAGTCGTTCGAGATTGATGGCAAGCTGAAATTTCATCGGTCTGTCCTGTTTCGTGCCGTTCTGTCCGGCGGGTCGTTCTCGGTCGGCGGCTCTGCGCCCCCGGGAGTGTTCACCGATTTCACCGCGGTTGCAAGTGACCGCCGCGGACGGCGATTGTCCGTGCGGCCGACATGGTCCCGGCTGTTCGCCGCACCGTGCTCACAGCGCCCGGCCGAGGAAATCGAGCACCGGGCCGGTGAACGCCTCCGGTGATTCCACGAGGGCCATGTGCCGGAGGCCGGGAACAATCCGCGTTTCCGCCCCCGGGATCCCGGCGGCGATGGCCTCGGCCATGGCCGGCGTGCTGCCGCTGTCGCATTCCGCCGTCATCACCAGGCAGGGGCGGGTGATGGTGCCGGCGGGCCGGACCAGTTCCCCGACGCCGCAGGCGAGCACCTGGCGGCAGAGCGCGTAGCTTTCCGGGTGGTTGGCGAGCACCTGGGCGCGGATGTCATCGATCACTGCCGGGTTCCGCAACTGGAATTCGCGGGTGAACCAACGGTCGATGGTCGCGTCCAGGTTGGCCCCGGGGCCCCCGGAAGCGCTGTCCCTGGCGCGCTCCTCCACCCGCCGCTGCGCCTCCGGGCTCCTTTCGTGGGGCGAGTTCAGGATCACCAGCGCCAGCACCCGCTCCGGGTGGTCCAGGGCGAAGCGGCGATTGATCATGCCGCCCAGGGAAAACCCCACCAGCACGGCGCTCCCGATTTCCAGCTCGTCCAGCAGGTTCTCCAGCTGGCGCGCAAACAGCGCAAGGCTCGGCTTTTCCGGGAGCGGGCTTGCCCCGTGGCCGTAGAGGTCGTATTGCAGGACCCGGTAGCGTCTGCCCAATGCGGGCGCGTGCCACTGCCAGGTGTGATGGGTGAGGCCCAGGCCGTGGACCAGGGCGACGGCCGGTGCGCCCGGGGTGCCATCCAGCGTATAGGCCGTTCCATCTCTGGCGCGCTTCACGGAATCTGCCGGGCCGGGATTATTCGCGGTAGGTCGAATCGCTCCTTTCCAGCACTTCCTTCAGGTGGGTGAAGTGCGCATCCGCCGCACCGGTGTAGCTGTCCCAGCCGGCGGCGGTCTTTTCCGCAAGCGCGTCATCCATGACTGCCAGCGGCTGTCCCGTGGAGTATGCCAGCACCATGGTTTTCGCCGCACGTTCCAGGTAGTACATGGTCTCGAATGCCCCGGCCACGGTTTCACCGACCGTGAGGACGCCGTGATTGCGCATGATCATGGCATCGTGCTCTCCCAGCGCCTCGGCGATCCGGCGGCCCTCCTCCTCCTCGTCGGCGATCCCGCCGAACGACAGGTCGATGGCGGTGCGGTTGAAGAAGCGGGCGGTATTCTGGTCGATGGGCTTGAGAGCGGGGTCCTTCAGCCCGCAAAGCGCGGTGGCGTAGGGCGGGTGGCAGTGAATCAGGACCCTGGCGCGGGGAACCGCGGCATGCACGGCGCCGTGAATGCACCAGGCGCTCGGATCCGGCGCGGCGTCGGAGGACATCACCGCGGGGTCATCGGCATCGAGTTTCAGGAGGTCGCTGGCCCTCACGGCGGAAAAGTGCCTCCAGCGGGGATTCAGCAGGAAGGTCTTGCCGTCATCGCTGACCGCGGCACTGAAATGGTTGGCCACGGATTCATGCCAGTGGAAATGAACCGCCAGGCGGAAGGCGGCGGCGAGATCGACCCGCAGGGCCCATTCCCCCGCCTCGTATTTGCTGCCGGTCGGGTAGCTGGTAACCGTGCTCATGATCGATCCCCGGGATTCGTGATGGATGCCGATGGTAGTGCCCGAGTGCCATGCCGAAGGCATGAATTGCGACAGATTCTACAGCAATCCCGCTGTCCGGGTGCCTTCCCGGATGCTCCGGTCTGCAGCGGACCGAGACAGCCATCGTCCGGCCTGCCGCCATTGGACGCTTGAAGTCGTCCGCCGGGATTGGATACATTCGATGCGAAGTCCATCCGGATTCCTCTGTGGCCGTGTCCTTGTACTGACCTGACCTGACCTTGGGCCGTGTCGCCGGCCGATGGGAGTGCGGGTTCCGGGCCGTGTTGTCCGGTCAAATGGAGTCCTGACCTTGAACCTGATCCTGCTGTTCCTGCTGTTTGCCCTGACCGCCCTGGTGTACGCCATGGCCGGTTTCGGCGGCGGATCCACCTACAGCGCGCTGCTGGTCCTGAACGGCGCCGACCACCGGATCATTCCCCTGGTGGCCCTGATCTGTAACCTGATCGTGGTAAGCGGCGGCGTGTTCCATCATGTCCGCGCCGGCAACCTGAAGACGGGCTTGATCCTGCCCTTTGCCCTGACTTCCGTGCCCATGGCCCTGGTGGGCGGCAGCCTGGCGGTTTCCGAGCAGGTGTTCCGGCTCGTACTGGGCACCGCCCTCGTGCTGGGCGGCCTGATGATGCTGAAGCCGATTGCCGGGGACCGGGACCGGGGCCGGCAACCGGAAAACCGGGTGGACTGGCGGATCGCCACGCCCATCGGCGCCGTGCTCGGCCTGCTGGCCGGGGTCACCGGGATCGGCGGCGGCATCTACCTCGCACCGGTCATGCACCTGGCGGGCTGGGCGGAGAACAGGGTGGTCGCCGCCACCACCAGCGCATTCATCCTGGTCAATTCCCTGGCCGCGCTGGCCGGGCACCTTGGCAAGTGGCCCGAGACCGCCCAGGCGGGGCTGACCGTCTTTCTCTGGTTGCCCCTGGCGGTGTTCCTCGGGGGGCAGGTCGGCAGCATCCTCGGGGTGGGCCGCTATGGTGACCGGCTGGTGCGGGCGATCACCATGGTGCTGGTGTTCTATGTCGGGATCCGACTGTTGCTGGAGGGCAGCTGACGGCTCCCGTCCGGCCGGGACCGGCCGTGCGGGCAGGGTGGGGGATACTCATTTCGCCGGGATGCCCCGGGCGGGCCGTTTTCCCATGACGGCGTAATAGGCCACCGGGATTATGACCAGGGTCAGCATGGTGGAAACCAGGATGCCGGAAATCAGCGCCACCGCGAGGCCGGAGAAGATCGGGTCGTCCAGGATGAAGAATGCCCCCGCCATGGCGGCAAGCCCCGTCAGCACGATGGGTTTGGCCCGCACCGAGGCCGAGCGCACGACCGCGTCCTCGAACGGCGCCCCGGACGCCACCTCCTGGTTGATGAAATCCACCAGCAGGATGGAGTTGCGCACGATGATGCCCGCCAGGGCAATCATGCCGATCATGGAGGTGGCGGTGAACTGCGCGCCGAGGAGGGCATGCCCCGGCATGACGCCGATCACCGTGAGCGGGATGGGCGCCATGATGACCAGGGGCGTGATGTAGCTGCGGAACTGGGCCACCACCAGGAGGTAGATCAGCAGCAGCCCCACCGAGTAGGCGAGCCCCATGTCGCGGAAGGTCTCGTAGGTCACCTGCCATTCGCCGTCCCACTTGACGGCGGGCTCGTAGGGGTCGGGGGGCTGGGAGAGCAGCCACTGGGAGATGCCCGTTTCCCGCTGCAGGCGGGAGAATATCCCGAACATCCCGTACAACGGCGAATCCGTGTCGCCCGCCATGTCCCCGGTCACGTAGACCACGGGCAGGAGATCCTTGTGGTGAATGCTGTACGCGCGGCCGGAATCCTCCACGCGGACCATTTCGGACAGCGGCACCAGGTCCCCTGCATCGCTGCGTACCCGGAGGGACAGGAGCTGGTTCAGGTCGGCCTTGTCCGCCTCGGCGTATTCGAGCCGCACGGGGACCGCGTACTTGTAGTGCTCGCCGTGCATGTAGGCTACGTCCTCCCCGCCCAGCACGGTGGCCAGGGCCGTTGCGACCTGGGCCTGGGTAACGCCGAACCGGGCGGCCCTTGCGCGGTCGACCACCAGCACCCGCTTGTCGCCGGGATGCTCCACCGAGGAGTCGACGTCCACGATGTCCGGCGTGGCATCGAAAATCCCGCGGACCGTCTTTGCCGCGTCGATCTGGGCCGGGTAGTCGAGGCCGTAGATTTCCGCCACCAGAGGGGCGTGCACCGGCGGCCCCGGCGGCACCTCGACAATCCTGGCGCTGCCCCGGTGGCGCCGCACGATTTCGTGGATCGGTCCGCGCACGGCGCCCGCGATCTCGTGGCTGTCCCGGTCCCGACCGTCCTTTTCCACCAGGTTGACCTGGATATCCCCCAGGTGCGCGCCGCGGCGCAGGTAGTACTGGCGGACCAGCCCGTTGAAGCTGACGGGGCCGGAGGTGCCGGCGTACACCTGGTAGTCGCGCACTTCCGGGACCGTGCCGAGGTAACGGCCCATCTCGCCCAGGACCCGCGCGGTCTGCTCCAGGCTGGTTCCCTCGGGCATGTCGAGAACCACCTGGAATTCCGACTTGTTGTCGAAGGGCAGCATTTTCAGTACCACCAGCCGGGCGCCGGCCAGTGACAGCGACAGGGCGATGAGGAGCAGGATGCCGGCAAGCAGCAGCCAGCGGTTGCGCCTTCCCGCGCGCACGGCGAGAAACGGGCCCATGATCCGGGAGAACAGTGCATGGAGCCGCGGGGAGGTCTCGAGGTCCCCTGTGTCCTGCATCTGTCCGTGGCGGACCCGGCCCAGCATGCGCTTGCTCAGCCACGGGGTGAAGACGAATGCCACCACGAGGGAGATCAGCATGCCCATGGACGCGTTGATGGGAATGGGGCTCATGTAGGGGCCCATCAGCCCGGAGACGAAGGCCATGGGGAGCAGGGCCGCGATCACGGTGAACGTCGCGAGGATGGTCGGACCCCCGACCTCGTCCACCGCCGCCGGGATGGCCTTCAGCAGGTTCTTCGCGCCCATCGCAAGATGGCGGTGTATGTTCTCGACCACTACGATGGCGTCATCCACCAGGATGCCGATGGAGAAGATCAGGGCGAACAGCGACACCCGGTTCAGGGTGAATCCCCAGGCCCAGGACGCGAACAGCGTAGCGGCAAGGGTGATCACCACGGCGGCACCCACGATGACCGCCTCGCGCCAGCCCAGGGCCAGCCAGACGAGCAGGATGACCGACGCGGTGGCGAAGACCAGCTTGGTGATGAGCTGCAGGGCCTTGTCGTTGGCGGTGGCGCCGTAGTCCCGCGTGACCAGGATGTTCACCCCGTCGGGGATGTGGGTGCCCCTGAGCTGTTCGATCCGCTGGAAGACACCCCGGGCGATGTCCGCGGCATTCCGGCCGGGCTGCTTGGCCACCGCGATGGTGACCGCGGGGCTGTCTGCAGGGGGCCCCTCGCCGCCGGCCGCCGTCCCGGGGCCCGTGCCGGTCCAGACATAGCTTTCGGGCGTGTCCGGCCCTTCCCGGATGGTGGCCACGTCGCGCAGGTAGACCGGGCTGTCGTGGTTGAGTCCGACCACGAGGTTGCCGAGTTCCGAGGGGTCGCCGAGGAAGGTGCCGGCCTGGATCAGGATCTCCCGGTTGTCCCGGGTGACGGGAAGGTTGTCCCGGATCTGGTTCGCTGACCTGAGCGTGCGGCGGATGTCGTCGATGGCGATGGAGTGCCCCGGCAGGGCCTGGGGATCGAGTTCCACGTTGACAACCTGCCTGGGCGCCCCGATGGTATAGATGTCACGGGTGCCCGGCACCCGCTTCAGCTGGGTCTCGATGGCGTGCGCGATCTGTCCCAGTTCATAGGCGCCCCGGTCCCGGTCCGGCGACCACAGCGTGATCGCGACAATGGGGACATCGTCGATCCCCATGGGCTTGATGACGGGCTGCATGACCCCGAGCCCCTGGGGCAGCCAGTCCATGTTGCTGAATACCTGGTCGTAGAGCCGTACAATGGCATCGGTGCGGTTCTCGCCGACCTCGAACTGGACCGTGAGCACCGCAAGTCCAGGGGTGGAGCTCGAGTAGACATGTTCCACGCCCTGGATTTCCGACAGCACCTGTTCCGCCGGGGTGGCCACCAGGCTTTCCACCTCCCGAGGGGCGGCGCCCGGAAAGGGGATGAACACGTTGGCGAAGGTGACATTGATCTGGGGCTCTTCCTCCCTCGGCGTGACCAGGACCGCGAACAGGCCGAGCAACAGCCCGAGCAGGGCCAGCAGCGGCGTGATCTCCGTGTCCTGGAACGTGCGCGCGACGGCGCCGGAAAAACCGGTGTCCCGGTTATTTTGCATGGCCGCCGGCCCCGGATTTCAGCGCGGCGACCGCCGCCGCCGGGTTCAGGATCACCTGCTCGCCCGGGTCCAGGCCGGACAGGATGGTCATGCGGCCGTCCGCCAGCGTCCGGCCCGGCCGGATGTGGCGGAAGCTGATGCCGCCGTCCCGGTCCAGCGCGTAGATGCCGGTCACCTCGGAACGGGTGACCACCGCCCGGGCCGGGACGGTGAGGACCCTGGTCATGCCGGTCACGAAGGCGGCCTTGACGTACATGCCCGGGAAGAGTCCGTCCTGGCCGGGGGGGAGGTCGAGCCGGGTGCTGAAACTGCCGCTGCCGGCATCCGCCACGGGGAAGACGGTCACCTTCCGCGCCGCGACCCATTCACCGTTCGGCATCTCCACGCCGGCGCTGCGGTGTTCCCGCACGAGGTGGACGATGCTCTGGGGGATTTTCACCGCCACCCGGAGTTCTTCCAGGGAAATGCCGCTCATCAGGGGCGTGCCGGGCCGGGCGACTTCCCCGACCTGGACGTGGCGCTCCGTGACGATGCCGCTGTAGGGTGCCCGGATGCGGGTGTACTCCAGCTGCTGGCTGGCCCGGCTCACCCCGGCCTCGGCGGCCGCCAGCGTCGCCCGGGCGGTTTTCCGGGTTGCCGATATCCGGTCCATGTCCTGGCGCGAGACCAGCTGGCGGTCGAACAGGTCCCTGACCCGCCCGTATTCGGCCTCGGCTTCGGCCAGACGGGCGCGGGCCGCCTGCAGGCTGGCCGAAGCCTGGTCCACGCCGGCCTTCTGCTCGGTGTTCCTGAGTACGACGATGACCTCGCCCTTGTCGACGTGATCGTCGATGTCGAACAGGACCTCCTCCACCTGGGCACTGGTCTGGGCGGCGACGGTGGACTGGTGCACCGCCTCCACCACGCCGTCCAGCCGGAAATGGCGCGCCATTTCCGAGACGGTGGCGGGCACGGTTTCCAGGGACTGCGCCGGGGCGCTGCCCAGTACCGCCAGGGCGATGACGGCGCGCGTCAGGGAATTCATGGCCGAATCATCATAATTTAGATATATCTAATATATGTGATGCAAATGGCCGTTTAAATACCGCTTTGGGGAGATGGGCGTATCTCCCGGTACGGACCGCCATGGTCCGGTGGACCGGAAGTTCAGTGCCCCGTCTTCTCGCCGGAACCGTCCCTGGAGTGGTTGTCGTTGTTCCGCTTGAGGAGCTTGTCGATGATGTACGTGGTTCTCGGGATGTAGGTGTAGTGCGTGCGGTCGGCAACAGTGGGCCGCGCGGACATCCGCACCACGCTGAATGCCAGCAGCAGGGCATGGGCGATGGCAATGAAGACGAACAGCGCCGGCGCGCCGAACCGATCCACCAGGCTGGAGGTCAGCAGCGGACTTGCGATGGCCCCGATGCCGTAGAGGAATATGAGCGAGGCATTGACCCCCACCATTTCCCCCGCTTTCGCGAAATCGTTGGCATGGGCGGCGGAAACCGAGAATATGGGATAGGTCGCCATGCCGAAGAGCGCGGCGCCGACGTAGATCAGCCAGGGCGAGGTGGAGTTTGCCCAGGCGATGCCGATGCAGATGAACAGGCTCAGCACCGACAGCCCGATCAGCACCCGCCGCCGGTCGTACTTGTCGGCGATCAGGCCGGCGGGGAACTGGGCCAGTGCGCCCCCCAGCATCACGGTGGCGAGAAAGTATCCGAGTTCGACCTGGCTCAACCCCACTTCCTTCCCGTAGATGGGGCCGACCATGCGGAAGGAGGCGGTGGTGATGCCGGCGACGATGACACCCGCGGCGCCAAGGGGGGACACCCGGAACATGTGCAGGGGCCGGAGCCTGGGCGGTTCCGGTACGCTGGGCTGGGCGGAGGTGGTCAGGGTGACCGGCAGCAGGCACAGGCAGCAGAGGATCGCCAGCAGGTTGTAGGAGACGTAGGAGGCCGGCTCCAGCACCCCGATCAGGAGCTGGGCCCCGGAAGCGGAGACGATGTCCACCACGCGGTAGACGCCCATGACCCTGCCGCGGGTCTGGTTGGTCAGGGAGGCCTGCAGCCATGATTCGATCGCCGTGTAGCAGCCCGCGACGCACAGCCCGGTCATGATCCGCATGCCCGCCCAGGCCAGGGGGTCGATGAACAGCGGGTGGGCCGCGGCGCCGATGGCGCCGAACGACGCGAAGATGGTGAAGGTCCGTATGTGGCCGATGGTTCCGATCAGCCTCGGGGCCTGCCAGCAGCCGATGAAGAATCCCAGGAAATGGGATGACCCGAGCATGCCGACCTCGGTGCGGGTGAATCCCTCCTGCAGGCCGGACAGCACGTCGAGCGGGGAAAGGGCCCCTGAACTCAGCTGCAGCAGGGCAACGGACAGGAGCAGGGCGGCAAAGGACAGCAGCAGGCGCATTGGCGGCGGATTATGGAGAAAAACCGACCGGAAAACGCCAAAAAAAACCCCGGAAGGATTCCGGGGTCGCATTCAGGGAAGGAAATAGTCCGCAGGGGCAATCGGGCCGGCCCTGATCCTCCCGCGGGCTACTCGGATTCCGCCGGTGCGGCGTTCTCCGCGGGTTCAACCGGCGCCCGGGCGGCGCCCGGCACCGGCATGCCGAAGTTCATCATGTTGAACATCGGCTGCATGGATTGGGGATTCATCAGCCAGTTGATCCGCGGGGTGTACCAGCCGGGGTCCGCCAGCGAGGTGACCGGCTGGTAGAAGACGGGATTCATCATCGCGGTCATCCACCGGGTATAGTAGGCCGGATCCATGAACTGCATCATCGGCTGGTACATGGCGGGGTTCATCGGCGCCATCATCCAGGACATGTACATGTTCGGGTTCATGAAACGCATCATCACCCGGGTTATCTTGTTGAAATCGGTCATGCCGTTCATCCATGTCTCCCACATCACCGGCTCGGTGGCGCACTTGGTCATGACGTGGATCGTGCGCGGATCGTTGACCACGGACATGAGCCGGGCGAACCTGGCCGGGTCGGCAAGCGTGTCCGCCATGACCTCCATGTCGGTGAATGCCTTGAGGTACGGACGGATCTGCTCGAACCGCTCGTCATCGGCATCCTGGCAGTCGCCGTAGTACTGCTTGGCAAGCTCGAACTTGTGGCCGGTGTCATCGGCACCGTCCGATTGCGCCGATGCCGGCAGGGCGGTCCACAGGCAGAAGACGGCGGCCGCCATCAACGCCCTGAGACAGGTCAGTGAATTCTGGTGGCTGTTGGGTTTCATGGTTCCCTCGCGTAGATCTGATTGTCCATGTTCGCCGCAGGTAGCTCGAATGCCGGTGGGCAGTGGCACGGTCCCCGGGCCGGCGACGTACGGACCTGATAGAAATACCGCTACCATGACGTGAAGCGGAATGCATTGGTATATTCCTGTATGCATATTTCGTGGATAGCGGGGAAAAGCCGATCTGCCCGGATTGAGTACCCCCACGGGATAGGGACCTGAACCACCGCAAATTCGTCATGTATGCCCTGATTCTGCTGACGCTCATCACCGTCTGTTACGCCGCCTACAACCTGCTGGTGAAAGTGTCCGGCAGCCACGCGGGTGCTTCCGCGCCGATCTTCGCGACCATTGGTCTGCAGCTGGCGGCGCTGTCTGTCTCCCTGGTCTACCTGGCGGTGCTGATGCGGCAGGGCGCCGCAGTGGCCCTGCCTCCCCGGGCGCTGCTGTTCGGTATTGCCGCCGGCTGCTGCATCGGGGCGGCGGAGGTGATGTACTTCTATCTGTTCCGGGGAATCGCGGGCGAGCCCGGCATGTCCGCGGGCGTGGCGATCCCGGTGATCGTCGGCGGCACCATCGTGATCGCCATGCTGGTGGCCGGGGTCGTTTTCGGGGAAACCTTCGCACCCGTCCAGTGGGCGGGAATCGTGCTGACGCTGGGGGGCATGCTGCTGCTCGCGCTGGGCGCACGACAGTGAGCGCGCCGGGGCCCGGGAGCCGACGCCCCGGTCCGCGGTAGCCGAATGCACGACGACGGGGTGAGCACGCCGCCACAACCGGCATTGGCACAGCCGGGAAGCGCGCCCCCGATTCCCGTTCGATCCCGCACGTACAGGTTTCATTGCTGCCCCGTTTGAGGGTCATATCCTCCAGGATTCAAGGGGGCGCAATGCCGCCCGCGGACCGGCTGAAGCACTACGGGACAATCGGGCGGTTTCGGTTTGCCGGGTTGAACAGGAATCCCTGGAACCCTATAATTATGCAAAAGATATGGCAAAAAACAGTGTTTCTTGCCATAAGGCCGCTGAATTAAGTAAAAGTTGCACCATTTTGGTGCAATTCAATCCGGGACTGCGAAAGAGTCTTCATGAAAACAACATCATCAGTGCAGGTCCTTCCGGCGGCGCTCCTTGCCATTGTTCTGGCACTGCCCGTTCTTGCCGCGGAATCCGTGCAGACGAAGGAGCCGGGGGGCACGGCCTCCTCGCCGGGCCAGGAACTCGGATGCCTCGCGATGAACATCTACCACGAAGGCCGCGGCGAACCCATCCAGGGGCGCGAAGCCATCGCCTCGGTGACGATGAACCGGGTGCGCAGCGACCGGTACCCCGACACGGTGTGCGCGGTGGTCTGGCAACGCAAGCAGTTCAGCTGGACCGGAACCTCTCCACGGTACCACGTGATCACCGACTTCAAGTCCTGGCAGGAAGCCCTGGAGATCGCCAGGCTGTTCATCAACGGCACCATGATCACCACGGTGGGCAATGCCACCCACTACCATGCGACCTCCGTCCGCCCGTACTGGCGGGACCGTACCAAGCTGGTGGCACATCTGGGGAGACACTACTTCTACGCATTGTAGGATAATAGGGGCTTTCCAATGCGCCGATCCGGCCGGCCGGGCCGGACACCGTTTCCACCGTGCCACTGATCGCGGTCTGCCAGACCAATACATCCGACGACATCATCCGGAACCTGGAGTCCACTTCCGTCCTGGCCCGGGAAGCGGCTTCCAGCGGCGCCCTGGCGCTGTTCCTGCCGGAATGCTTCGCCCTGATGCAGACCAGCCGCAGGCAGCTCCGGGAATCCGCCGAGTCGCCGGGAAAGGGCGTCATCCAGGACCACATGGCCGCCCTGGCCAGGGAGACCGGGATGATGCTGTTCGCGGGCTCCCTTCCGGTCCGCAGTGACGATCCGGGAAGGGTCTTCAACACCTCCATGGTCTTCGGTCCCGACGGGAACTGCGCCGCCCGCTACGACAAGATCCACCTGTTCGATGTCTGCCTGGAAAGCGGCGAGCAGTTCCTGGAATCCGCCTATACCATGCCGGGTGAACAGCTCGCCGTGGTGGATTCGGCACTTGGCAGGATCGGCCTAAGCGTCTGCTACGACCTCAGGTTTCCCGAGCTGTACCGTGAGCTGGTATCCCTCGGCGCGGAAATCCTGCTGGTCCCGTCCGCCTTTTCACCCACCACCGGCCCGGCGCACTGGGAGCCGCTGCTGCGTGCGCGGGCCATCGAGAATTTCTGCTGGGTGATCGCCGCCGCCCAGACCGGCAGGCATCCGAGCGGCCGCTCCACCTGGGGCCACAGCATGGTGGTGGATCCCTGGGGTCGGGTGGTGGCGGAAAAAAAACAGGGCCCCGGTCTTTTTTTGGCGGAAATCGACCACACTGAAACCATCAGGGCAAGACGTCAGCTGCCGAGCCTGGATCACAGGCGGCTCCAGGTGGCCGGATAAACGGGCGCCGTAACGCGCGCCCAGTCAATTTCGAGGATCATGACTGAACTCATACAACTTGCACAACAGTCGTTGTGGCAGCCCACGGGGCTGGTCGAACAGGATATTTCCCGGACCCTCGGACGCATCATGGTGCCGGGCGTGGACTATGCGGACCTGTATTTCCAGTACACGCGCCATGAATCCTGGTCACTGGACGAGGGCACGGTGAAATCCGGCAACTACAACATCGACCAGGGGGTCGGGGTCCGGGCGGTGGCCGGGGAAAAGACCGGATTCGCCTATTCGGACGAGATCACGGGGCCGGCGCTGCTTGACGCGGCCGGGGCGGCCCGCGCCATCGCCACGGGAAGCAGCCGGTCCGGTGCCGTGGCCGTTCGCCGCAAGGACGGGCTCACGCCGCTGTACCAGCCGATGGACCCGCTGGATACGCTGACGGAATCCGCAAAGGTGGACCTTTTGCGCAACACGGAACAGCTTGCCCGGGAACTGGACCCGCGGGTGATCCAGGTCATGGTGAGCCTGGCAGGAGTGCATGACACCGTGCTGGTGGCCCGCTCCGACGGCGTCATGGCGGCGGACGTGCGGCCGCTGGTGCGCCTCAACGTCACCGTGGTTGCCGAACAGGACGGCCGCCGGGAGCGGGGTTCGGCCGGCGGCGGCGGCCGGTTCGGCATGGACTGGTTCCTGGAATCGGACCGGGCGGCGGAATACGCCCGGATGGCGGTGCGCCAGGCACTGGTGAACCTGGAGGCCAGGGATGCGCCCGCGGGCGACATGGCCGTGGTGCTGGGTCCCGGGTGGCCGGGCATCCTGCTGCACGAGGCCATCGGCCACGGTCTCGAAGGCGACTTCAACCGCAAGGGGACGTCCGCGTTCAGCGGCCGCATCGGCGAGCGGGTCGCCTCCGAACAGTGCACCGTGGTGGACGACGGCACCATCCCGGACCGGCGCGGGTCGATGACCATCGACGACGAGGGCGAGCCGGGGCAGAACACGGTCCTGATCGAAAACGGCATCCTGAAGGAATACATGCAGGACCAGATGAACGCCCGCCTGATGGGCATGCGGCCCACCGGCAACGGCCGGCGGGAGTCCTATGCGCACCTGCCGATGCCGCGGATGACCAACACCTACATGCTGGCGGGAGAACACGACCCCGGCGAGATCATCGCCTCGGTGGACAAAGGTGTCTACGCGGTGAATTTCGACGGCGGCCAGGTGGACATCACTTCGGGAAAATTCGTGTTTTCCGCCTCGGAGGCCTACCTCATCGAAAACGGCAGGGTCACCTCGCCGATCAAGGGCGTCACCCTGATCGGTAACGGCCCCGAGGTGCTCACCCGGGTGTCCATGGTCGGCAACGATCTCGAACTGGACACCGGCGTCGGCACCTGCGGCAAGGAAGGGCAAAGCGTGCCGGTCGGCGTGGGCCAGCCCACCATGCGGATCGACCGGCTGACCGTCGGCGGGGTGGCGGTCTCATGAACGACCTCACTGTCCGGGAACGGCCGGAAGCCTGGCATCCCGTTCCGGCCGACGACCAGGAGCGCCGGCTTCTGGACGTGGCCGAATCGGCCCTGTCCGAGGCTGACCGGATGGGCACCAGCGCGGCGGAGGTCTCCCTCAGCCACAGCAGCGGCATTTCCGTCAACGTGCGCAACGGCGAGGTGGAAACCGTGGAGCACAACCGTGACAAGAGCCTCGGGGTCACGGTGTATTTCGGGCATCGCAGCGGTCATGCGAGCACCACCGACTTCTCCCGGGACGCCGTGGCCGCCTGCGTGGAGGCCGCCGGCAGGATCGCCCGGTATACCGAGGAGGATCCGTTCAGCGGCCTGGCGGATCCGGCACTGCTGGCCAGGGAAATGCCGGATCTGGACCTCTACCATCCCTGGGAGGTGGACATGGACACGGCCATCGACATCGCGCGCCGCTGCGAGCAGGCCGCGCTGTCGGCGGACGACCGCATCAGCAACACCGAGGGGGGCGGCCTGACGAGTCACCACGGCGCCGCGCTCTATGCCAACAGCACGGGGTTCCACGGCCTTTCCCGGTCCAGCAACCACAGTATCAGCTGCTGCGCGATCGCGGGAAGCGGGGATGCCATGCAGCGGGACTACTGGTACGACAAGCAGCGTGACCGGCGCAAGCTGATGGACCCGGAGGCAGTGGGAGAGGAAACCGCGCGGCGGATCCTCAGGCGGCTGGACGCCCGCCAGCCGGGCACCATGAGCTGCCCGGTGGTGTTCGAGGCGCCGGTGGCCTCAAGCCTCCTGTCACACCTTGCCGGCGCCATCAGCGGGGCGGCCCTGTACCGCAAGACCTCCTTTCTCACCGACAGCCTGGGGACAGAACTCTTCAGGCCCTTCGTCCGCATCCATGAGCAACCTCTCCTGCCCGGGGCGGCGGGCAGTGCGTCCTTCGACGGCGAAGGCGTGGCCACCCGCACCCGGGATATCGTCAGGGAGGGGGTGCTTGACAGCTACCTGCTCGACAGCTATTCCGCCAGGAAACTTGGCATGGAATCCACGGGCAACGCCGGCGGCGTGCACAATCTCACCCTCGAATCCACGGCCGGGGGCGGCCTCGAGGCGCTGCTGGCGCAGATGGACCACGGTCTGCTGGTCACGGAACTGATCGGCTTCGGTGTCAACCAGGTGACCGGAGACTATTCCCGCGGGGCTTTCGGCTTTCTGGTGGAGGGCGGCGAAATCGCCTCCCCGGTGCAGGAGATGACGATTGCCGGCAATCTGCGGGACATGTTCCTGGCACTGGAGGCGGTCGGCTCGGACACGGATACCCGCCGCAACCTCCGGACCGGCTCGATCCTGATCGGCAACATGACCGTGGCCGGCGGATAGCGCGGCCTTCCGGGGGAACAGGGCCCGGGGCTACAGTCTCAGCAGGAACGGTTCCAGTTCGGTCAGCGCACGGAGGTAAACGGAGCGCTTGAACTGCACGATCTGGTGGACCGGCCGCCAGTAGTCCACCCAGGTCCAGTAGTCGAACTCGGGATTGTCCGATGTGTCGAGGCGCACGCTGGTTTCCTCCGCCAGCAGGCGGAACAGGAACCACCGCTGCTTCTGGCCCCGGAAACCCCTGTGGCGCCGGAAGTAGTGCGGCCTGGGCGCGTAGGGTACTTCGTAGCGCAGCCACTTGTCGGTGGCACCGAGCAGTTCGACATCGGCGGGTTCCAGGCCGACTTCCTCGTAGAGTTCCCGGTAGGCCGCGTCCATGGGGGATTCCCGTGGTTCGATGCCTCCCTGGGGAAACTGCCAACCGTCGTGCCGGGCCCTTCTTGCCCAAAGCACCTGATTGTGGTCGTTGCAGATGATGATGCCCACGTTTTTCCGGTATCCGTTCCTGTCCAGCCGGTATTTGTTATTCTGCGGTGCCATGCCCTTATCCTATGGTGGGAAGCGGAATATTACAAGAACGTTACATCCGGGGGCTGCAGGCAGGGAATGGTCCGGCCCCGGGTGCGGCCGGGCAGCGGCTAGCCGGCCGCGGGCCGCTGCCTTTGGGCACAGTGCTCCCGGGCGAATTCGAGGAATTCCTCCATCGCCCGCAGGCGGAATTTCTGCCGCTGGTAGACAATGGAAAAGGTTCGCCTGATCGGGGGGGACAGCGGGACCGCAACCAGGGACCCCAGTGTCAGCTCCTTTTCCAGGGTGGCCACGGACAGGATCGAGACCCCAAGCCCGGCGGTCACGGCGCTCTTGATGGACTCCGGGCTGCCGAATTCCATGATGATGTTGATGGCGTCCTCGTCCACCTCGCGCTTGGCGAGATAGTTCTCCACCACCTCCCGGGTGCCGGACCCCTCTTCCCGGCTGATGAACGGGTATTCCAGGACTTCGCTGACGTTGACCTTCCTGCGGCCCCCCAGGGGATGGCCCACCGGGCAGATGGTGACCAGTTCGTCGTTCCAGATCCCCTCCTTGACGAGATTCTTGTTGCTCACCGGCCCTTCGACAATGCCGATATCGATGCCATTGCTCTCCACGAGGTGGATGATGCCGTTGGTGTTGGCCACGTGCAGCCGGACCCGGACATCCGGGTAGTTTTTCTGGAAACTGCCGATGGTGTCGGGGATGAAGTATTCCCCGATGGTGGTGCTGGCGCCGATGAGCAGGGGGCCCTGGACATCGCCGGTCAGCGTGCGCACCTCGTTGTCCATCTCGTTGTTCAGGGCAATGATGCGGTCGGCATAGCCCTTGACGAGCTCGCCGGCTTCGGTGAGCGTGATGCGGTTGTGGGTCCGGTCGAAGAGGCGGGTGTTGAAATACTCCTCGAGCTGACGGATCTGGAACGTGACCGCGGGCTGGGTCATGTGCAGCGCCTCCGCGGCCTTGGTGAAACTCAAGAGCCGGGCGACGGTGGCGAATACCTGTAGCCTGCGGTCAGCCATGGGCGCCCAATCGGAATGGCCCCCGAAGCGGGGCATTCCGGCCGTTCCGGGATCCCGGAACATTCGGGCCCGGCGGGTGCGCTGTTGCGGGGATCGGGGTCTGCATCTCGGGGATGTGTTCCTGCCGGGTGGGTGCAACCCGGGGCCGGGGGTTCGGGCCCCGTGGGCGGTTGGGGGAACTGGAATACTTTGATACACAGGGATATTAACGCACCGGGCCGTCCCTTGCCAGCAGCGGGGGTGCAGGCGGCAGCCCCGCCCACGGGGTCCTGCGGTCCGGCCAAGGGTGGCCCCGGAGGTTGATTTTTCCCGCTCAGGTGGCATTATTACCCTAGTTCCCGTAACCGGGCGGACGCGGTCTTCGGCGGCGGCTGTCCGATGTTGCGGATTCATGACATTCACGAGGAATTCAGACTAATGGCAAGACTTGATCAAGCTGTGATCCGAACCGACCGCCGCGGTATCGAAATCAACAGGGTCCTGAAGAACACCTACATGCTGCTGGCGATGACGCTCCTGTTCAGCGCCGCCGCCGCGGGCGTGGCCATGGCGATGAACATGCCCCATCTCGGCATCATTCCCACGCTGATCGGATATTTCGCCCTGTTGTTTTTGACCCAGAAATTCCGGAATTCATCCCTCGGCATCCTGTTCGTCTTCCTGTTCACCGGCTTCATGGGGCTGACCCTCGGGCCGATCCTGAACGTTTACCTCCTCAGCGTCGGCAACGGACCCCAGTTGGTGATGATGGCGCTGGGCGGCACCGGGGTGATCTTCCTCGGCCTGTCCGCCTACGCCCTGGTGACCCGCAAGGATTTCAGCTTCCTTGGCGGCATGCTGTTCATGGGCATCCTGGTGGCCTTCATTGCCGGACTGGTGGCGATCCTGTTCTCCATCCCGGCGCTGTCCCTGGCCGTTTCGGCCATGTTCATCCTGCTGATGTCCGGGCTGATCCTGTTCCAGACCAGCGCGATCATCCATGGCGGGGAGACCAACTACATCATGGCCACGGTGACGCTTTACCTCACCATCTACAACCTGTTCCTCAGCCTGCTGCACATCTTCGGCATCTTCGGCGACGATTAGGCGATTGGCCGGTCAGGGGCGGCCTTCAACGTTCCCGCGAAGGCCCGCGACCCCGGTCGTGGGCCTTTTGCATGCCGGATCCCGGCCCGGGCGGGGCGCCCGGCGCGCGCTTCGGATAAAATCCGGGACTATCCTCCTGCCGGATTGAGACGATGAAAGCCATGATTCTTGCTGCCGGGAAGGGCACCAGGGTCCGGCCGCTCACCTACGAACTGCCCAAGCCGATGATTCCCATCATCGGCAAACCGGTGATGGAATACCTCATCGAGCAGCTATCCCGGCACGGCTTCACCGATATCATGGTGAACGTAAGCCACCTGCCCGAATCCATCGAGACCTATTTCGGCGATGGCAGGCGCTGGGGCGTCAGCATCGGCTATTCCTTCGAGGGCCACATCGAGGACGGTGAACTGATCGGGGAACCCCTCGGGTCAGCCGGGGGCATCAAGCGGATCCAGGAGTTCGGCGGCTTCTTCGACGACACCTTCCTGGTGGTGTGCGGGGATGCCATCATTGACCTGGACCTGACCGCGGCGCTGCGCAAGCACTGGCAGTCCGGCGCAAAGGCGAGCATCGTGGTGAAACGGGTTCCCCGGGAGTCGCTGCCCAATTACGGGGTCGTGGTCTGCGATGAGCGCGGGTTCGTCGCGTCGTTCCAGGAAAAACCCAGTGTGGACGAGGCCAGGTCGACCCTGGTCAACACGGGAATCTACCTGTTCGAACCGGAAATCATTGAACGGATTCCAGGCGGAACCGTGTACGATATCGGCGGGCAGTTGCTCCCGTCCCTGATCGAGGACGGGGTTGCATTCGGTGCCATCGAACTGCCGTTCCATTGGGTGGACATCGGCCGCATCAGCGATTATTGGGAGGCCAACCAGCAACTGATGCGCGGCACCCTGCGGGGCATCGAGATGCCGGGCAGGGAAGTCCTTCCCCAGGTCTGGACCGGGCTCAACGTCAACGTGGACTGGGATGACGTGCTCATCGAGGGGCCGGTGTACATCGGGGCCAATTCCCGGATCGAGGGCGGATGCGAAATCCAGGGGCCGAGCTGGATCTCCCATGGCTGCCACCTGGAGTCGGGCGCGAAAGTCCAGCGCAGCATGCTGTTCGAGCACACCCTGATGCGGAGCCATGGCGCGGTCTTCGAGGTTGTGGTGTTCGGGCGCTACTGTGTCGACAAGGAGGGCCGGCCGGTCTCCGGGCGCGAACCCGGTCTGGACTGGGTGGGTGATGCAAGGGACCGGCGCATCCAGGAGGCGGTCGGTTCCTGAATCCGCCCAGGGGACTTTAAATTCCGGCCCCAAGACTCCATGAAAACCCTCGATTTGGGTATAATCCGCGGTCGCCCATGACCTGGCTTCCGCCATATCCAGGGAAACCGAACCATGCCATTCTACGAGTACCAGTGCCAGTCCTGCGACCACCGGGTCGAGGTTCTGCAGAAAATATCCGATGCGCCGCTGGTCAGTTGCCCGGAATGCAACGAGCCCGCGCTGAAGAAACTGATTTCCGCCGCCGGCTTTCGCCTCAAGGGCACCGGCTGGTACGAGACGGACTTCAAGAACAGCGGCACCAAGCCCGCCAAGGACGAATCCGGTCCGGACGGCGGCGGGACGAAGCCTGCCGGTGACACGGCCGGGAAGACGGATTCCGGGAAGTCCGACAAGGCAAAGACCGGTTCCCCGGACCAGAGCAAGGCTGCCTGACGGCACCGGGCGCAGCGCAAATCGATCACGGGTACTGACCGGGCGTTCCGCGGCCTGCAGGCGCCGTGCCGCGGATGCAGTCCAAACCAAATCATCACCTCCCCATGCGCACACACCTTTGCGGACGGGTCGCCGAATCCGACATCGACCAGACCATCGTTCTCAACGGCTGGGTACTCAGTCGGCGCGATCACGGCGGCGTCATCTTCATTGACCTCAGGGACCGGTCAGGATGTGTGCAGGTGGTGGCGGACCCGGATTTCCCGGAACCGTTTGCCGTGGCCGAGGATGCACGCAATGAGTTCGTCCTGGAGGTGACCGGCCGGGTGCGCAGGCGGCCGGAAGGGACGGACAATCCCGATCTGTCCACCGGCACGGTGGAGGTGCTGGCCGATTCCATCCGGGTGCTGGCGGCATCGGAAGCGCTGCCGTTCCAGGTGGATGACGAAGAGATCAGCGAGTCCGTCCGGCTGAAGTACCGCTTTCTCGACCTTCGCCGGGCGACGATGCAGGGAAACATCCGGTTGCGCCACCGCATCGTCAGTGAACTGCGCCGGTTCCTCAACGAGCGGGAATTCGTGGATATCGAGACCCCCATGCTGACCCGGTCAACCCCGGAAGGCGCCCGGGACTACCTGGTGCCCAGCCGCACCCATCCCGGGGAGTTTTTCGCCCTGCCGCAATCACCCCAACTGTTCAAGCAGCTCCTCATGGTGGCCGGCTTCGAACGCTACTACCAGGTGGCCCGGTGCTTCCGCGACGAGGACCTGCGCGCGGACCGCCAGCCGGAATTCACCCAACTCGACGTGGAGGTGTCCTTCATGGACGAGGACGGGATCATCACCCTGATGGAGGAGATGATCAGGGAACTGTTTCGCGTCATCCTGGCGGTGGAACTGCCGGATCCGGTGCCGCGGATGAGCTACCGGGAAGCCGTGTCGCGCTATGGCATCGACCGCCCGGATCTTCGCGTGGACATGGAACTGACCGAGATCACGGACCTCATGGGCGACGTGGAGTTCAAGGTGTTTTCGGGGCCCGCCGGGGATCCGGACGGCCGGGTGGCGGCGATGCGGGTGCCGGGCGGCGGCAGCCTGTCCCGGGCCAGGATCGACGAATACACCGAATTCGTCGGGCAGTACGGGGCAAAGGGGCTCGCATACATCAGGGTCGAGGATACGGATACGGGCCGGGACGGGCTCAAGTCGCCGATCCTCAAGTTCCTGCCGGACGGGGTGCTGACCGAGATCATGGCGCGGTGCGGCGCGGCCTCGGGGGATGTCATTTTCTTCGGTGCGGACAAGGCCCGGGTCGTCAACGATGCCCTGGGTGCGCTCAGGCTGCGCATCGGGCGGGATCTCGGGATGGTGCAGCCGGGCTGGAAGCCGCTTTGGGTGGTGGATTTCCCGCTGGTGGAGTGGAATCCGGAAGCGAAGCGCTGGGACTCCCTGCATCATCCGTTCACCGCGCCGAGGGAAGCCGACGAGCACCTGCTCGAGGGCGATCCCGGCAAGGCGCTCTCCCGCGCCTATGACCTGGTGCTGAACGGCACCGAGCTTGGCGGCGGATCCATCCGTATCCACCGCTCCGACCTGCAGCAGAAGGTTCTCGGCGTGCTGGGGATCGATGCCGAGGAGGCGCGACGGAAGTTCGGCTTCCTGCTCGACGGGCTCCGCTACGGCGCCCCGCCCCACGGCGGTATCGCATTCGGCATCGACCGGCTGGTGGCGATGATGAGCGGGGAGGATTCCATTCGTGACGTGATCGCCTTCCCCAAGACCCAGAAAGCGTCCTGCCTTCTCACCGAGGCCCCGGGCGAGGTGGATGCCCGGCAGCTCCGGGAATTGGCCCTGCAGGTGCGAAAACCCCGCGACGGGTAGAATCCCGGCGCAGGATGCCGGCGGCGGCCGGCCAGCAATTCCCGCTGGTTTAAAAAGTCAAGCAAATACAAGGTGATACAGCAATTCCCGCTGGTTTAAAAAGTCAAGCAAATACAAGGTGATAGAGAGATACGGAAAAAACTTTTTCGTAAAGTTTTTCAGGAATTCTGGTATCATACAGTTCCAATTTCATGAACCAGGTGAAATTGGATGCGTGAACCATCAAATCGCAAACACTTGAGCGCACAGGGATTGCTGCAGTCGATCCGGTCGAGTTTCGAGGAGATTCCGGACACGAAGCGCACCCGCAAGTTCCCGTTGTCGGACGTCATGATGTCGGCGCTGGCGATGTTCGGTCTGAAATATCCATCGCTGCTGCAGTTCGAGCGGTCGCAGTCCGAGGAAGCGGTGCGGCACAATCTGAAGCATCTGTACGGGGTGGCGCAGGCGCCGAGCGACACGTACATGAGGGAACGGCTGGACGAATTGGACCCGGGGGTGTTCGAGCCGGTATACAAGCGGCTGTTTGCGCTGCTGCAGCGGGGCAAGGGTCTGGAGGGTTTCGAGGTGCTGGACGGCCGCTATGTGCTGTCGGTGGACGGCACCGGGCTGTTCTCCTCGCAGAAGGTGCATTGCGCGCACTGCTGCAGCAAGCATCATCGTGACGGTCGGGTGACGTACTATCACCAGTTGCTCGGTGCGGTGCTGGTGCATCCGGACTGCCGCGAGGTGATCCCCCTGATGCCAGAACCGATCCTGAAGGGGGACGGATCCGGCAAGAACGACTGTGAGCGGAATGCCGCAAGGCGGCTGCTGAAGCGTGTCCGTCGCAACCATCCGCATTTGCGGTTGCTGGTGGTTGAAGATGGCCTGGCCTCGAACGGTCCGCACATCCGGCTGCTGGAGTCACTGGACATGCGCTATGTGCTGGGTGCGAAGGAAGGGGACCACCGGTTTCTGTACGACTGGGTGTCGAAGACCCGGGGCGTTCCGGAACATGAGTGCCGGGACGGGCAGGGGGTAGTGCATCGCTTCCGGTATCTGAACCGGGTGCCGTTGAACGACGACCACTTTGATCTGGAGGTGAACTTCCTTGAGTACCGGGAGCACCGTCCCGGGGGCAAGGTGCAGCGCTTTTGCTGGGTCACCGATATCCCGATCGACGAATCGAACCTGATGGAGTTGATGCGGGCCGGCCGGGCCCGCTGGAAGATAGAGAACGAAACCTTCAACACGCTGAAGAACCAGGGTTACGGCCTGGAACACAATTATGGTCACGGCAACAAGCACCTGTCGACGGTGCTGATGCACCTGATGATGCTGGCGTTTCTGGTGGACCAGATCCAGTTGCGCTGCTGTGCCGTATTCAATGCGGCACACCAGGCCATGTACAGCCGCGCCGCGCTGTGGCGCAAGATGAGGGGCCTGTTCAGCCTGTTCCTGATAGACAGTTGGGAGAAACTGTATCAGGTCATTGCGCGGGGGTACAAAAACAATCCCGCGCTGCCTGAACCGCCCTGAATCACGCCGTGACCGGCGGGTGTTCAGGTCGATTCTTCAGCGTTTACCGACCCGATGAGTTCTACAGCCCCAGTGGTGGCTGTAACGACCGCTGCGCCCCGATCCCTTTAAAACCACAACCTCCTGCGGATCACACTCCCTGACACAATGGAGCTAACCCTTAGCGGGAATTGCTGAAGGTGATAGAGAGATACGGAAAAAACTTTTTCGTAAAGTTTTTCAGGAATTCTGGTATCATACAGTTCCAATTTCATGAACCAGGTGAAATTGGATGCGTGAACCATCAAATCGCAAACACTTGAGCGCACAGGGATTGCTGCAGTCGATCCGGTCGAGTTTCGAGGAGATTCCGGACACGAAGCGCACCCGCAAGTTCCCGTTGTCGGACGTCATGATGTCGGCGCTGGCGATGTTCGGTCTGAAATATCCATCGCTGCTGCAGTTCGAGCGGTCGCAGTCCGAGGAAGCGGTGCGGCACAATCTGAAGCATCTGTACGGGGTGGCGCAGGCGCCGAGCGACACGTACATGAGGGAACGGCTGGACGAATTGGACCCGGGGGTGTTCGAGCCGGTATACAAGCGGCTGTTTGCGCTGCTGCAGCGGGGCAAGGGTCTGGAGGGTTTCGAGGTGCTGGACGGCCGCTATGTGCTGTCGGTGGACGGCACCGGGCTGTTCTCCTCGCAGAAGGTGCATTGCGCGCACTGCTGCAGCAAGCATCATCGTGACGGTCGGGTGACGTACTATCACCAGTTGCTCGGTGCGGTGCTGGTGCATCCGGACTGCCGCGAGGTGATCCCCCTGATGCCAGAACCGATCCTGAAGGGGGACGGATCCGGCAAGAACGACTGTGAGCGGAATGCCGCAAGGCGGCTGCTGAAGCGTGTCCGTCGCAACCATCCGCATTTGCGGTTGCTGGTGGTTGAAGATGGCCTGGCCTCGAACGGTCCGCACATCCGGCTGCTGGAGTCACTGGACATGCGCTATGTGCTGGGTGCGAAGGAAGGGGACCACCGGTTTCTGTACGACTGGGTGTCGAAGACCCGGGGCGTTCCGGAACATGAGTGCCGGGACGGGCAGGGGGTAGTGCATCGCTTCCGGTATCTGAACCGGGTGCCGTTGAACGACGACCACTTTGATCTGGAGGTGAACGTAACTACTCACCCCTTATTTGCCCCATATCCCATCTGTAGGTTGACAGTATAGAATATTTTCCCTATCGTTCGGGTTTCGGACCACGAGACGAACCCGCACACAGATGGGGAACCGCTATTTCGGCTCCAAGGGAGCTTCGGGGCTGTGCCAGCCTCTGATCGCCCTGATGCCGCCGCACTCGGTGTATATCGAAACCCACCTTGGCGGTGGGGCGATCATGAAGCGCAAGCCGGGGGCCCTGCGGAACATCGGCATAGACTGCAACGCCAGGGCGCTGGAAGGATTCCAGTGCGACTATCCGGTGGAACTGGTGCATGGCTGCTGTCACCGGTATCTCCGGACGTTTCCGTTTGACGGCACGGAACTGGTCTACTGCGACCCGCCGTATCTGCAAAGTACGCGCAAGTCGGGCCGCCGCTACCGGCACGACTACAGGAACAGCGACCACGAGGGCTTGCTGGCGCTGATCCGCGGCCTTCCCTGCTCGGTGATGATCTCGGGGTATCCTTCGCGGATGTACGACGACTGGCTGGGGGATTGGGGCAGCGTGTCGCTTCAGGTGATGAACCAGGCGGGTGTGGTGACGGAGAAGGTGTGGTTCAACTTCACGCCGGACCGGGTTCACTGGCCGCGTTATGCGGGCCGGAACTTCACCCATCGCCAGGCGGTGAAGCGCAAGGCCCAGAGTTGGGGCCGGCGCTACCGGGGGATGCCGCATGGGGAACGCCTGGCGGTGCTGTCGGCGATGATGGCGGTGGAGGCGGAGGAGGCCGTGGAGGCGAGGGAGGAGTGAATCCATGGGGACGGTGAACCGGGTTGCGCTGCGCGAGGAGTTCGATGCGCACCGGGAGAGTTTCCGGTCACTGTGCAGGGAGGGCAAGGTCAGCGCGGAATGCGAGGTGCTGTTCAACGCCCTGTTGATGCTGATGGAGTTGATGATGGCGGTGTTCATGGAAAAGACCACCCGCAAGACGCCGGTGAACGCGAGCCTGCCGCCGTCCCGTGAGGGGAAGGATGAGACCGCGGCACGCCCCGGGAGCCGTGGCAGGGGACCGGAGCAGCCGCACTGGGAAACGGGCCATACCCGTCTGGTGAGTGAAACCGGGGTATCCCCGGTGACGGAATGTTCGGCCTGCGGCAGGAACCTGGTGCGGGTACGGTGCGAGGGCCATGAGCGTCGCACCCTGGTGGACATCGTGTTCGAGACCCGGGAATACCACGTGGATGCCGAGATCAAGACCTGTCCGCGCTGCCATGCCGAGAACCGGGGCGCCTTTCCGGACGGCCTGCCGGGTCCGCTGCAGTACGGACACGGCATCATCGCGTTCGCCGCCCACCTGATGGTGGCGCAGATGGTGCCGCTGAAGCGTGTGGTCCAGACCATGAAGGCGATGACGGGACGGGCCATTGCCGAGGCGACCCTGCTGGCCTGGCTGCTGCGCCTGCACGATGCCCTGGCGGACTGGGAGGCTGCCGCCGTCGAGTGCCTGCTGGCCGCGCCGGCGCTGCATGTGGACGAGACCTCGATCCGCATCGACCGCAAGAACCACTGGCTGCACGACTGCAGCGCCGGAGACCTCACCCTGAAGTTCTGCCACCCCAAGCGGGGCGGCGAGGCGATCCGGGACATCGGCATCATCCCCCGGTACGGCGGCGTCCTGGTCCATGACCGCTGGGCCAGCTATCTTGCCTGTGACCACTGCGACCACGCCCTGTGCGGCGGCCACCTCCTGCGGGATCTGCAGTTCCTCATCGACGCCCATGATCCGGCCTGGGCGAGGCGGATGAAGAAACTGCTCCGGGACGCCGCCCGCAAGGTCAGGGAAAGCCCGGACAAGGTGCTGTCCGCAAAAGAATGCGCCGCCCTGCAAAAGCGCTACCGGACCATCCTGACCCAGGGGAAGAAGGAACTCCCGGCAACCCCTGTGCGCACCGGCGGGAAAAAGCGCGGGCGCATCGCGAAATCCGACGCGGAGAACCTGTGGGAGGCCATGGGAAAGCATGAAACCGAAGTCCTGCGGTTCGCCAGGGACCCCGCGGTCAGCTTCACCAACAACCTGTCCGAAAGGAACCTCCGGATGGCCAAGGTCAAGCAGAAAGTGTCCGGCTGTTTCCGTACATACAAATACGCCGTCGCATGGTGCCGGGTCTCAAGCTATCTGCTGTCCATGTCCTATCAGGGTTACAATCCTCTTGCCGCCATCGAGATCGCTCTCAAGGGAAAGGCCGCCCACATGCTCAAGACACCTGAATGACCTTCAGGTGCTCCACAGGGGGCTAGTAGTTACAGGTGAACTTCCTTGAGTACCGGGAGCACCGTCCCGGGGGCAAGGTGCAGCGCTTTTGCTGGGTCACCGATATCCCGATCGACGAATCGAACCTGATGGAGTTGATGCGGGCCGGCCGGGCCCGCTGGAAGATAGAGAACGAAACCTTCAACACGCTGAAGAACCAGGGTTACGGCCTGGAACACAATTATGGTCACGGCAACAAGCACCTGTCGACGGTGCTGATGCACCTGATGATGCTGGCGTTTCTGGTGGACCAGATCCAGTTGCGCTGCTGTGCCGTATTCAATGCGGCACACCAGGCCATGTACAGCCGCGCCGCGCTGTGGCGCAAGATGAGGGGCCTGTTCAGCCTGTTCCTGATAGACAGTTGGGAGAAACTGTATCAGGTCATTGCGCGGGGGTACAAAAACAATCCCGCGCTGCCTGAACCGCCCTGAATCACGCCGTGACCGGCGGGTGTTCAGGTCGATTCTTCAGCGTTTACCGACCCGATGAGTTCTACAGCCCCAGTGGTGGCTGTAACGACCGCTGCGCCCCGATCCCTTTAAAACCACAACCTCCTGCGGATCACACTCCCTGACACAATGGAGCTAACCCTTAGCGGGAATTGCTGGCGGCCGGCAGGGTAATTCTTTTCTGCAGAGTTTTTTCTTCCGGTCAAAGGACTTACCCCAAACACTGGACTTTTCCCCCGGGTACTGGTATAAATCCCGTCACAAGACCATCAGACGGACATACGCAAGGTGGACCTTTCAGAGGTGTCGGTAGACATCATACCGGCGAGAGATGAATCCCGGTTCCGGGATCTGATGCAGGCGCATCACTATCTCGGCGCGGTGCCGGCGCGGGGCGAGACGCTGCGCTATGTGGCCCATCACCGGGGGCGCTGGCTGGCACTGGCCATGTTCTCGGCATCGGCGCTGAAATGCGGCGCCCGGGACCGGTGGATCGGCTGGGAGTACGGCATCCGGTTCGGCCGCCTGCACCTGATCACCAACAACTCGCGCTTCCTGATCCTGCCCGGCGCACCGCGCAACCTCGGCTCGCGCGTGCTTTCCCTGTGCACCCGCCGCCTCGCCCGCGACTGGCCGCTCCGCTTCGGTCACGGCCTCCTGCTGGTGGAGACCTTCGTCGACCCCGCCCGCTTCCACGGCACCGTCTACCGCGCCGCCAACTGGATCGAGGTCGGGCATACCCGGGGCTTCGGCCGCGAGGGCCCGGGCTACAGCGAACACGCAAATCCCAAGCTCGTCTTCGTCCATCCCCTGTCGCGCACCGCCCGCGCCCGCCTCCGGGACCCCTGCCTCGACACCACACTGCAACATGGAGTACCCAGGATGACTCTCACCGCCGAACAGATGCGATCCCTGCCCGACTTCTTCCGCGACATCGACGATCCCCGACGCCGCCAGGGCCGCCGCCACGCCCTGTCCACCATGCTGGCATTGGCAGCAGCGGCCACGCTCTGCGGCATGCGCGGCTACAAGGCCATGAGCGAATGGATCGACGACCTCAGCCCCAGGGTCCTGGAACGTTTCCGCGTACGCCGTTCCAGGAGCGGACACCAGGTGCCCAGCCTGTCCGCCATCCGCAGCGTCCTCATCCGCATCGACCCGGACCAGTTCGATGCCGCCCTGCGGGCGTGGCACCAGGTCCATGGCCCAAAGGACACCGCCATTGCCGTCGACGGCAAGACCATCCGGGGCGCCATCGATGACCAGGGCAACCGGCCCCATGTGCTCGGCGCCGTCGGCCACCACACCGGAATCCCCTGGAGTCAAAAAAAGTCGGCCTGAAACCGGGGGCCGATGACGAAACCAAACGCACCAACGAGATCGGCATCGTCATCCCGCTGCTCGACACCCTCTCCGACATCGAAGGATGCACCATCACCACCGATGCCATGCTCACCCAACGCAAGCTCGCCGACTATCTCCACGGACGCCGCGCCCACTACCTCTTCACCGTCAAGGGCAACCAGAAAAACCTGCTCGCCGATATCCGACTGCTCCTCGACCGCCACATCCAGCGCCGTCCGCCGGACTTCACCGACCAGGCCCCCAAACCCGTCCATGGCCGCCGGGAGCGCCGTTCCGTCTGGGTCTCGGACAAGCTCAACCACTACCTCCAGTTCCCCAACGTCGGACAGGTCTTCGCCGTGATGCGTGAAACCACCGAAACCGCAACCGGCAGGAAACGCCGTGAGATCGCCTACGGAATCACCAGCCTGACCCCAAATGACGCCTCCCCCGAGCGAATCCTCTCCCTCAACCGCGGGCACTGGTCCGTCGAGGCCATGCATCATGTCCTCGACTGGACCTTCGACGAGGACCGCAGCCGAATCCGGGCCGGACACGGTCCCCAGAACATGTCCCGCCTCAGGCGATTCGCCATCGGCATCATACAGAGCCGGGGACTCGCCGTCGCCGAAACCATGCGCCACCTCGCCAGGAATCCCCGACGCATGCTCGACTTCCTCAAGATGACCGACAACGCCAGGCCAAACCCGGCTACCGGCTGAGCATCCCTCCAGGCCCCGAATCCTCAGCCCCTCAACACACAGGGGCGGGAACAGTCATGCCTCAACGGAACGGAAATCCACCTCCGGGAACATCAACCTGCCCGGTGTAACCACCATGGCGCCCAATTCAGTCCAAAGTGGCCAAAATAATCCGTGATAAATCCCAAGCACGGCAGTAACGATCTCTTCGGGCGAATCAGAACAAATTTGCCTTGGGCGGCCGGCGGTCCGGCTCCCGCAGGGGGCCTTGAATATGCTACACTCCGGGCCGAAATTTTCGACCTTCGGAACATGCTCCGGAGGCGAATCCCCTTCCATCCAGGTACTCCCGTTTCCCCCATGGCAGGTCACAGCAAATGGGCCAACATCAAGTTCCGTAAAGCTGCACAGGACGCCAAGCGGGGCAAGATATTCACCAAGATTATCAAGGAGATCACCGTGGCCGCCCGGATCGGCGGCAGTGATCCCGACGCCAATCCCAGGCTGCGCACCGCCATCGACAAGGCGCTGGCGGCGAACATGACCCGGGACACGATCGAGCGCGCCACCAAGCGCGGTGCCGGCGAACTGGACGGGGTGGATTACGAGGATATCCGCTACGAGGGTTACGGCCCCGGCGGCGTCGCCGTGCTGGTGGAAACCTCCACCGACAACCGCAACCGCACCGTGAGCGAGGTGCGGCACGCATTCAGCAAGCACGGAGGCAACCTGGGCACCGACGGTTCCGTGGCGTACCTGTTCAACAAGGTCGGCTCCATCGTGTTTTCGGACAGTGATGACGAGGACCGGATCATGGAGATCGCACTGGAAGCCGGTGCCGAGGATATCGAAAGCCAGGATGGCATCACCGAGGTCACCACCTCTCCGGAAGACCTGCACCAGGTTGAACAGGCCTTCCGCGATTCCGGCATGGTGCCCGAAATGGCTGAGGTCATCCAGCGGCCGACCACCGAGACCGAGATTTCCGGCGGGGACGCGGAGAAGATCGCCAGGCTGGTCGGCGCCCTGGAGGAACTGGATGATGTACAGGACGTGTTCACCAACGCCAATTTCGTTGAAGCCTGATGCGGGTGCTGGGAATCGACCCGGGTTCCCGAGTCACCGGTCTCGGCATCGTGGAATCCAGTAACCAGAGTCTCATTGCCCTGCACAGCGAAAACCTGCGCCTCGGTGACGGGCCCCTGCCGGACCGGCTGGGTGCAATCTACCGACGGGTGGCTGACCTGGTCCTGGAGTACTCCCTGGAAATGGTGGCCGTGGAGCAGGTGTTCGTTGCCAACAATGCCCGTTCCGCGCTGGTCCTCGGGCAGGCCCGCGGCAGTGCCATCTGCTCCGCGGTGAACGGAGGCTGTGGCGTGATGGAATACAGCGCGCTGCAGATCAAGCGCGCGGTGGTGGGCTCCGGCAGTGCCACGAAAGACCAGGTGCAGCACATGGTGCGCATCCTGCTGGGGCTACGTACCTCTCCTGGCAAGGATGCTGCCGATGCGCTGGCCTGCGCAATCTGCCATATTCACACCAGCGAGGTGAACAGCCGGCTGGGGCAGGGGGTGGTGCAATGATCGGATTCCTGCGGGGAACCCTGCTGCAGAAAATGCCCCCATTCCTGGTCCTGGACGTGGGCGGCGTGGGATACGAACTGGAGGCCCCCATGACCACGTTCTACGATCTGCCGGGCGAGCAGGAGGAGGTCTCCCTGTTCACCCACCTGCTGGTGCGGGAGGATGCCCAACTCCTGTTCGGTTTCTCCGATCCCTCCCAGAGGGGGCTGTTCAGGAGCCTACTCAGGGTCAGCGGCGTGGGGCCAAGAGTCGGACTTGCCATCCTGTCCACCCTGACCGTCGGCCAGTTTGTCCAGTGTGTACGCCGCCAGGATGCCAGGTCACTGACGGTCGTGCCGGGAATCGGCCAGAAGACCGCCGAGCGGATGCTGCTCGACATGCGTGACCGGATCGACCTGGATTCCCTGGTGGACACGGCCGGCGCGGACCCGACGTCCGGACGGGCCGCGCATAACCCGGTTGACGACGCCGTGGGCGCCCTGGTGGCGCTGGGATACCGCGCCCCCGATGCAAACCGGGCGGTCCGCGCGGTGGAGGACCAGTGCGACGGTCGTGAAGACCTGATCAGGCTCGCCCTCAAGATGCTCAGCAACCGGTAGCGGCCAGGATCATGAGCAAGGCCAATCCCCTGTTGTCCCCCGACGCCGGCGCCGACTCCCCCGAGGAGCAGAAGCTGGACCGCAGCCTGCGCCCCACGCGGCTCGATGACTTCATCGGTCAGCCGCGCACGAAGGAGCAGCTGGAGATCTTCATCCATGCCGCCCGCAAACGCGGCGAGGCGCTGGATCACGTGCTGGTCTTCGGCCCCCCTGGGCTGGGGAAGACCACCCTGGCCAACATTATCGCCAGGGAGATGGAAGCCCGGCTGCGCCAGACATCCGGGCCGGTGCTGGAGAAGGCGGGAGATCTCGCGGCGATCCTCACCAACCTCGAGCCCAATGACGTGCTGTTCATCGATGAGATCCATCGCATGAGCCCCGCCATCGAGGAGATCCTGTATCCCGCCATGGAGGACTACCGGCTCGACATCATGATCGGCGAGGGCCCCGCGGCGCGATCCATCAAGCTGGACCTGCCGGCGTTCACCCTGGTGGGCGCCACCACCAGGGCCGGATTGCTGACGTCGCCGCTGCGGGACCGCTTCGGTATTGTCCACAGGCTCCAGTTCTACACCATCGAAGAACTGGGACGTATTGTCGAACGCTCGGCGCGGCTCCTTGAACTGTCGTTCGACAATGGCGGCGTGGAAGCCGTGGCGGCCCGTTCACGCGGCACCCCGAGAATCGCGAACCGGCTGCTGAGGAGGGTTCGGGATTATGCCGAGGTGCGCTCGGACGGCTTCATCAACCGGGAAGTCGCGGATGCCGCGCTGGACATGCTGGAGGTGGACCGGTACGGTCTAGATGCCCTGGACCGCAGCATGCTGCTGGCCATCATGACCAAGTTCGACGGCGGCCCGGTGGGTATCGACAGCATCTCCGCAGCCATCGGCGAGGAACGCGACACGATCGAGGACGTGGTGGAACCCTACCTGATCCAGCAGGGATTCCTCATGCGGACCCCCCGGGGCCGAATGGCGACCAGCAATGCCTGGCGCCACCTGGGCATGGAGATGCCCGGAGACGTCGCCGGCCGGCAGCAGGAACTGATGCCGGATGACGGGGACGGAAAATGACCGGCGCCGCGCGTCATTCAGCAACTGTTCATCCGACGGCAATACATTGCAGCGTGGGGCGGTAGAAATGGCCACTGGGTCCGTCTATTCACTACCGGTTACAATCAACTATGAGGATACCGATGCCGCCGGCGTGGTGTATTACGCCAACTACCTTGCCTACATGGAACGGGCACGCAACGCCTGCTTGCGCGCGGCGGGCCTGCCCCTGACCGTCGTCCGGGATGAGCACAACGCGGTGTTCGTGGTCACCGAAGTCCGCCTGCGCTACCGCAAGCCGGCGATGCTTGATGACGTGATCAGCGTGACCCTGGAAGTGGATGAATTGCGCGGCGCCTCGGTAACCTTCATCCATCACGTCCTGCGCGGTGAGGAATTGCTCGTGGACGGACAGGTCCGCCTGGGTATTCTCAGCGGCGACACCTGTGTGCCGTGCAGAATACCCGACGTTGTCCGGCAAGTCCTGGACAGGCACCGGATACAATAGGCCGCCGATCCCGGGCATTCATCCGCCGGAGTAAATCACCCCGACCAAGGCAACCCCGAAAAGCAAAATGCCGATCAACATACCTGTCAATCCGGATGGAGGGCTGTCCGTACTGCATCTGATCCTCGGCGCCAGCTGGCTGGTACAGGCCGTGATGGTGATCCTCTTACTTGCTTCCGTGATTTCGTGGTTCATGATCGATCGCAAGCGCAGTTCCTACAAGCGGTACATGCGCATTGCCGACGACTTCGAGGACGAGTTCTGGTCGGGCGGGGAAATGAGCCGGATCTACCAGAAATGGAGCAACGAGGGTGTCAGCGAGGGCATCGTCAACATCTTCATCGCAGGTTTCCGGGAATACAACCGGCTGGTGCAGAAGACCCATGTGAACCGAACGGAAATGGTGGACGGCGTCCACCGTTCCATGCGGGTGGCGCTGAGCCGGGAAGTCGACCATCTGGAAACCAACCTGTCCTTCCTCGCCACCGTCGGCTCCATCAGTCCGTATATCGGCCTGTTTGGCACCGTCTGGGGGATCATGAATTCCTTCATGGATCTGGGCGTCCAGCAGCAGGTTACCATCGCCACGGTGGCGCCGGGCATTGCCGAGGCGCTGATCGCGACGGCCATGGGACTGTTCGCGGCCATTCCGGCGGTCGTGGCGTACAACCGGTTCGCCCATATTGCGGAAAAGCTGACCACCCGCTACGAAGTGTTCATGGAGGAGTTCGTGAGCATCGTCAATCGCCAGGACATCTCGAACAAGGTCCAATGAGCCAGACTCGTTACGGTCGCAAGAAACGGCTCATGAGTGAGATCAACGTGGTGCCGTATATCGACGTCATGCTGGTCCTGTTGGTGATCTTCATGATCACCGCCCCGTTGCTCAGCACGGGGGTCAAGGTGGATTTGCCGGAATCGGAAGCGGAGATATTTCCCAGCGATGAGGAAGAGCCGTTCGTGGTGACCGTGGATTCTGCAGGCAACCTGTATGTCAACGACAACGAGGAGGCTGTACAGGATCCGGAGGATGTGACCCGGCAGGTCAGGGCGGTGTTGTCGCGGAATCCGAATCTGCCATTCCTGGTGAGGGGGGACACCAAGGCGGACTATGGTTACGTGGTGGAAGCCATGGTGCTTTTGCAGAATGCCGGGGTGGAGTCTGTTGGGCTGGTGACCGAGACGCCGGGAACTTGATCAGAGAGAGACTGCGAAGGATAGGTTCCTGGACCAGGGCTGCCCTGTTTACCCTGTTCATTCATGGCGTAATCATCTATCTCATCTTGTTTGGTCTCAGTCTTCACCAGGAAAAGCTTGAAGCCGAGGGCAGACCCGTGCAGGCAGTCGTGGTGGATCAGCAGGAACTGGACAGGAACAAGGAAGAAGAGAAACGCAAACTGGAGGAACTGGAACGCAAGCGCAAGGAAGAGGAGCAGCGCCTGGCCGAGGAGAAAAGGCGCCTGGAGGAGGAACAGCGCCTGGCCGAAGAGCAAGAACGCAGGGAGGAGGAACAACGCCTGGCCGAGGAACGGCGCCTGGCAGAGGAGCAGGAACGCATCGAGGAGGAACGCAAGCGGCGGGAATCCATACTCAGCAACTGTGAGAAGCTGGTTCTGGAAGAGGAACAGTCAGGGGAGGTGAACCACGACCTGGACGGGCTTTGCGAGAAAGAGCGACAGGCGCTGAAGGAGCAGCGTGCCAGGGAAGAGCGGCAAAGGGAAGAGGAACGCCAGCGCCAGGAAGAAGAGAAGCAGCGCAAGGCCGAGGAAGAGCAGAAACGGCAGGAAGAGGCGGAAAGGAAGCGCAAGGCCGAGGAAGAGCAAAAGCAGAAGGAAGAGGCGGAGCGGAAGCGCAAGGCCGAGGAGGAGCGGAAGCGGCAGGAAGAGGCGGAGCGGAAGCGCAAGGCCGAGGAAGAGCAAAAGCAGAAGGAAGAGGCGGAGCGGAAGCGCAAGGCCGAGGAAGAGCGGAAGCGCAAGGAAGAGGCAGAGAGAAAACGCAAGGAGGAGGCCGAACGCCTTCTGGCCGAGCAGAAGCTGAAGGAACAGCTTGCCGCGGAGCAAGAGGCTCGGCTGGCAGCGGATACGAAGAAGGCCGCGGCCAATGCCCTGTCCGCCGCCGCAGGCCGGATCCGCTCGTCCATCGAAGCCAACTGGCGTCGCCCGGGGGCCAGTCTTCGTGGACTGAAGGTGGTGATCGAACTGCGGGTAGGCCGCAACGGGGAAGTGCAGAAAGCCCGCATTGTCACGAGCAGTGGAGATCTCCGGTTCGACGAATCCGCGGAATTGGCTGTCCAGAAGGCCTCGCCTTTGCCAATACCGAAAGAACCGGAGTATTATGACCACATCAAAGAGTTTCGTATTGAATTCAATCCGGATGAGTAAGACTTTCAGATACATGTCCCGATTCGATGGCAGGGCCGCCCTGGTCCTGATTTTGCTGTTGCTTGTGCCCTTCAGGGCAACCGCGGTATTCACCATCGAGATCAAGGAGGGGGTGGAGGCTGGTATTCCGATCGCGGTCGTGCCCTTCGGGCTCCAGGGCGTTGACGGTCTGGAGCATTTGCCGGCTGACATCATCCAGTCCGATCTGGGAATAAGCGGCAAGTTCGAGCCCATTTCCCGGAATTCCTTTCTCAGCCGGCCGACGGACCTGAAATCGGTGCAGTACAAGGACTGGCGCCTGATCAAGGCCGAGGTGCTGGTGGTGGGAAAGGTGATCAACATCGGCAACGGGCAGTACGAGGTGCGCTTTCGCCTGATTGACGTCTTTCGCGAACGGCAGCTGGTGGGACAGAAGTTCCTGGTGCCGGTGAACCGCCTTCGAAGGGTGTCGCACCAGATCAGCGATCTCATCTACCAGCATTTCACCGGGAAACCCGGTGCTTTTGACACCAAGATCGCCTATGTGCATGTAGAGGGCGAGGATCCGGACCGGGTATTCAAGCTGCAGATTGCGGACTCCGACGGCTACAACCCGAAGACAGTACTCCAGTCATCGCAACCCATCCTGTCCCCGGCGTGGTCTCCGGACGGGAACTGGATCAGCTACGTCTCCTTTGAAAGGAAACGTTCCATGATCTATGTGCAGAACGTATGGAGCGGGGAACGGGAGCTCATTTCCGAGTTCCAGGGCATCAACAGTGCGCCGGCCTGGTCGCCCGACGGGCGACGCCTTGCCGTCACCCTGTCCAAGGACGGCAACCCCGATATCTACATCTATAGCCGGGACGACGGCAGCCTGCGTCGCATGACCACCCATCCGGCCATCGATACCGAGGCATCGTTCTCTCCGGACGGCAGGATGCTGGTGTTCGCCTCGGGACGTGCCGGCCCCCCCCAGATCTATGAGATGTCCGTGGCGGGTGGAGAACCCCGAAGGCTCACGACCGGACAGTACAACGCCGGGCCTTCCTATTCGCCGGACGGGAAGACCATCGTATTGATTACGGATCAGGGCAACGGATTTCGAGTTGGGATATACTCGAACGAGGATCGAACCGGAACCGTAAAAGAGCTGACCGATACCACCCAGGATGAATCCCCGGCCTTCGCTCCCAACGGAGAAATGATCATCTACGCCACCCAACAGGGCGGTAAAAGCCTGCTGGCCGTGGTGTCCACGGACGGCTCGGTAAAGCAAACCCTGCGATTCCAGCAGGGTTCCGTCAGAGAACCAGTGTGGTCCCCCTTTAACCGCAAACTGTAGAGGCAAACATGCGCAACTTACTTTCCTATCTCCTGATCGCCTGTGTAGGTGTGATACTTGCAGGCTGCGGTGGCCGTGCACCCGTGGACACCGTGGATGAGTATACCGAGATCGAGGTAGTGGATGGCACGGCCGGAGCCAGCACTGCGGGAATAGCCGAGGATGACACGGAGCCGGTTGTCAGCGGACTGGGTGGCGAAACCACCGGTGAACAGGCCGATGAGGCGGCCGTCAGCGACGGGGGCGGCGACAGCCTGCTGGACAAGCGTATCGTGTACTTTGAATACAACAGCAGCCTCCTGACCCTGGAGGCCGAGACCGTGGTGCAGGCCCACGCCCAATACCTGGTTTCCAACCCCGGCATCCAGATCATCCTGGAAGGTCACGCGGATGAACGGGGGACCCGGGAATACAACCTGGCGCTTGGAGAAGACCGCGCCAAATCCGTGGCCAATGTCCTGGAAGTCCGGGGAGTGGGTTCAGGCCGGATACAGATCGTGTCCTATGGCGAGGAGCGGCCGGTGGCCCTTGGGAGCGACGAGGCCGCGTGGGCCCTCAACCGGCGGGTGGAGATACTCTACCAGTAATTCGGGCATGGACGGACGTCGTATAGACTCAATACCCATCCGTCGGTCCACCAGTCGAACCGTATTGCCGGAGGGTGGCCGGGCCTGGATGGACCCGGCGGACCATGCGGAAGAGTGCGGCTTCGATCGTGAAATTGACCCATACATGCAGCTCATGGCGTGGTAGGCCATGAGCTTGAAGATGCGAGGCAGCAACATGTCAAAATTCAACCTGCCAGCCTGTCCGGCATGGCGAATACCGTCTGTATTGTCCATGTTCACGGCAATGGTCCTCGTGCAGGGGGCGGGTTCCCCGGTCCTCGCCGCGGAGCCCGAGGTGGTGGTATCAGAGGTGAAGGTGGCGCAAGCACAGCAACAGCCGGCTCAGCCGGTTCAGCAGGTTCAGCCGCTGCCACAGCCGAACTTCGAGATGATCCGGGCACTGTATGAACTCACCGCCCTAAAGGAGGAACTGAAGGTTCTCCGGAACCGGGTGGAGGAGATGCATTTCAAGCAGGAGATTGGCGCGCGGCGTCAACAGGACCTCATCCTGGACATGGACCGCCGCCTGACCGACCTTGAACAGAACCAACAGGAATTCCTGGACCGCCTGGAGGCATTGGCATCCGTCCCGTTGCCCACCTCGGAAGAAATCCCGCCTGAAGGCGGGGCCATTGCGGATGACGCAACCGACGCGGCCGCGGGCACCGGTGAGACAGTGGCGGGGCAGACGCCCCAGGGCGACGTTCCTGAAGAAGATGACGGGCAGGCCGGCGGTACGGACCCCGTCGACACAGTCACCGTGTCCAGCGCCCGCCCGGAGCCGGATGACACCCCTGTCGGCAGTGGCACCGGCAGTGTTTCCCTCAATGAGCAGGATGCCTACGACGCCGCGTTCGAGGCGCTCAAGCAGAGTCGATACCAGGACGCCATAGAACAGTTCCAGGCCCTCGTGAATACCTGGCCCGAAAGCCAGTTGGCCGATGATTCCTTTTACTGGATGTCCGAGGCGTACTACGTCACCAGGGAATTCGAGGCTGCGCTGAACGGCTTTCGCACGCTTGTCCAGCGATATCCCGGCAGTTCCCGAGTACCGGAAGCAATGCTCAAGGTGGGTTACATCCAGTACGACATCGGTGCCTACGATGAGGCGGCGAAAACCTTCGAGAATATCCTGGCGCGCTTTCCCGGTCACCAGGTGACGGTTTCCGCGTCGATCCGCCTGCGGCGGATCAAGCAGACGATCCAGTAAAGTGGCATTGATTCCGTGCCCGCGGACGAGTTCGGTCGGCCGATTGCGAATGGGTATTGTAGTGTTTGACACCCATGGGGGAGATCGGGATAATCGCGCCTCCCGGGGCCACCCCGGTCCGACGGTTCTGTCATATCCCACCATTCACTATCGGCCCGGCCGGTTCTTGGAAATACCCGGGATACAATCCGCGGTGCAATGATCGGGGCGTTAGCTCAGTCGGTAGAGCAGTTGACTTTTAATCAATTGGTCGCAGGTTCGATTCCTGCACGCCCCACCAACCACAGTCCGTTCGAAATCCGAAGTCCTTGTTGATCAGTTGCTCCGGTATCCGGCTCCCGGGCCGTCACGGAAAACCCCCTTTCGGTCTCCACCGTATGCGGGGAGACACATGGGACAAGCACCTCCACACCATAGGCCAAGGTATCGGAATTTTTCTCTTCTCGGAATTGCTCCGGTGGAGGTTGAACTGTGCTTCACGGGCACCTTGGAAAAACTTGCCGTGGCCCATCGGGTTACGGTACGGATACCGTGTCGCCCCTGTTTCGACCCCGTTTCTTCCCGGTTCGCGCCATGCGGCATTACCGGCATTCCCCATGTCGTTGACAATCCGTTCGGGCCGTCATTATCATCGAAATTCCCCTGTACCAGGCAGTGGGTCCAGTCAGTTGGGACGTTGGAGAATCCCGATTCTGCACCGGACGGATACCAGCCGGGATTTCATCCGGGACAGGAACTTCGATCCTGTTCCCCAACCCGAAGCTCAGACATGCTGAAACAGTTCCAATCCAACCGCAGTGTCCGCCGGCTTCGTCAGCATGCTTACGATTTCACCGTGCCGACGCCGGATCGACACTGATGCCCGAACTTTCTGATCTGCGCGAACTGCGCAATGCGTTCGGTACCTTCATGACCGGGGTCACGGTGGTCACCACAAGAGAGCAGGGGGGCACACCCCGGGGATTTACGGCGAATTCCTTCTCCTCGGTGTCCCTGGATCCCGCCATGCTCTCGATCTGCATCGGAAAATCAGCCGAGAGCATCGAGGTGTTTCGCCAGGCCGATGGATTCGCGATCAACATTCTGAGCGAAAATCAGGCCGAGACGTCCAGCCTGTTCGCCTCCAAACGGCCGGACAAGTTCGATGTGACATCCTGGCATGACGGGCCGCTCGGTCACCCGGTGCTGGAAGGTGTCTGCGCCTGGTTCGACTGCAAAGTGTCACAGCAGATTGATGCCGGCGATCACATCATCGTGATCGGCCGGGTTCACGCGTATGACTACAATGAACAGAACGGACTTGGTTATGTGCGCGGGGGATACGTTACCCTTGGGCTTGAGCAGGCAGCGGTAACCGCCGCGGGGCATGCCTCGCGCATCGTCGTGGGAGCACTGGTGTCCTTTAACGGGGGACTGCTCCTGCGCCGCCCGGAAAGCGGCGGCGGCCTGCAACCGGTGGCAAGCGGTCTGCGCCAGCAATATGGCAGCATTGCAAAACTCAAGGCGATCCTGGAAGACCTCGATATCGGCGCGACGATCACGTCGCTCTATGCGGTGTTCGAGGATGAAAGCACCGGCCGCCAGTTTATCTACTATCGTGTGAATGTGGACAGGGAGGGCTCCTGTGCGGGGGATTTCTACCGGCCGGAGGAAATCCCCTGGGACGCGGTGGACAGTGACGCCATCCGGGTCATGCTGAAGCGGTATATCGATGAATCCAGGGACATGCGTTACGGCGTGTATTTCGGTAACCAGCGAACCGGCACGGTGGTTCACCACGACGGCAATTGATCCGGCAGGACTGGAGAGGTCCCTTGAAAAGATACCAGCAGTACATTGACGGTGAATGGTGCGACGCGTCCGACGGGCAGACGATGACGAGCATCAATCCATCCAACGAGGAGCCCTGGGCCGAGTTTCCCGCCGCCAGTGAGGCGGACGTGAACCGGGCCGTCGAATCGGCCCAGCGCGCCCTGTACGAGGGGCCCTGGAGCAGCACCACCGCAACACAGAGGGGAAAACTGCTCTCACGGCTGGCGGCGCTGGTACGTGAAAAGGCCCTGTACCTCGGCGAAATCGAAACCACCGACAGCGGCAAGCTGGCCCGCGAAACCCGCGCGCAGACCGCCTACGTCGGGGACTATTACGATTATTTCGCTGGTCTGGCGGACAAGATCGAGGGCAAGACACTGCCCATCGACAAGCCGGACATGCATGTGTTCACCACCCGGGTGCCCATTGGCGTGGTGGCGGCCGTGGTGCCGTGGAACGCGCAGATGTTCCTGGCCGCGACCAAGCTCGGCCCCGCCCTGGCGGCGGGAAACACCGTGGTGCTCAAGGCCTCCGAGGTGGCTCCCGCGACCATGTTCGAATTTGCCCGGGCGATCGAGGAGGCGGGATTCCCCCCCGGGGTCGTCAACGTCATCAGCGGCACGGGAGAGCCCTGCGGGCGCGCCCTCACGTCCCATCCCGGCATCTCCCGGGTGGCTTTCACGGGAGGCCCGGAAACCGCCGCCAGGGTCGTTGCCAACACGGCCAGCAACTTTGCCGTGGTTTCCCTGGAACTTGGCGGCAAGTCGCCCATCCTCGTGTTCGATGACGCCGATATCGAGGGGGCGGTCAACGGCATCGTCGCGGGCAATTTCGGGGCATCCGGCCAGAGTTGCGTCGCCGGATCACGCGTGTTCATCCAGTCGGGGATCTACAACGAGGTCCTGGCGGAACTCGAGAATCGGGCACGGCGGATCGTGATCGGCGACCCGCTGGACGATGCCACGCAGGTGGGACCACTGGCCACCCGGATGCAGGTCGAGAGGATTACGCAGGCCATGTCGGAAGTGGCTTCTCAGGGTGCTTCCATCCGCTTCGGCGGCGGCCGGCCAAAGGAGTTTCCCAAGGGATACTATGTTGTGCCCACCATCGTCGAGTGCCCGCACCAGGAGGTGACCACCATGCGCAAGGAAATGTTCGGTCCGGTGATGAGCGCCCTTCGGTTCGATACCGAGGATGAAGGGGTCGCCCTTGCGAATGACACCCGCTTCGGACTGGGCGCCGGTGTATTCACGGAAAACGTGGCCCGGGCCCACCGCGTCAGCGCCAAAATCCGCTCCGGAATCGTCTGGGTGAACACCTATCGCGCCATTTCTCCCATTGCGCCCTTCGGCGGATTCGGCATGAGCGGCTACGGCCGTGAGGCGGGGCTGGATGCAATCGAGGACTACACCCGCAGCAAGACCACCTGGATCAACATTTCCAGTGAGCCCATGTCCAACCCGTTCGTCATGCGTTGAGGATCATCGGACCCCGTCGTTGTTGATCCACAGACGGCGACGCGATTCCCACTACAATACGGCCCGACAGGCTCCCCTCATATCATCGTCCATGCTGACCACCCCGGAGATTCACGACGAAGGCGTGCTGGAAACTGCCGTGCGCCATGCCAGGTCACGCCAGGTCGTGTTGCCCAGGCTGACGGAACTGGCTGCGCCGGATTCGATCGAGCCCCGCCTGCAAAAAGCCCTTGGCGGCGTTTCGATGAATGCTGCCTCTCCTTTGAACCTTTACCGGATTCACTGGTTCAATGACCATGACGGCGGTCTCAGGGAAACGCCGGCCTGGCTGGAACTGCCGCCGGCCCTGACGGGCGTTGCGGCACGCATCGTGGTGGTGCTTGGGGACGCCTTCCCCATGATCGCGGCCCACAAGGTGCTGGCGGCCTATGCCTGCCTGGCGACGAGGCTGGTGAGCGGACGTTTCGATCCCGAAACTGACCGGGCGGTCTGGCCGTCCACCGGGAATTACTGCCGCGGCGGTATCGCCATTTCCCGCATACTCGGTTGCCGCGGGGTGGCGGTGCTTCCGGAGATGATGAGCCGGGAGCGGTTTGCCTGGCTGGAGCAATGGGCGCTGCATCCCGACGAGGACATCGTCCGCACAACCGGGTCGGAGAGCAACGTCAAGGAAATCTATGACGCCTGTGACGAGTTGTCCAGGGACCCGTCGAACGTGGTGCTGAACCAGTTCAACGAGTTCGCCAACTACCTTTGCCACCGGGCCATATCCGGTCCGGCGCTGGGTTTGCTCTTCGAGGCGGTGGCAGGGCCCTCGGACCGGCTGCAGGCATTCATCGCCGGGACCGGCTCCGCCGGTACCATGGCTGCGGGCGATTACCTGAAACAGCATTACGGGGCCGCCAACGTGGCCACGGAACCCCTCGAATGCCCCACCATGCTGGCCAACGGCTACGGAGAACACGGAATCCAGGGTATCGGGGACAAGCACATTCCGCTGATCCACAATGTCATGAACATGGACTACGTGGTGGGTATTTCCGACACCGGGCCGGATCTCCTGAATGTCCTTTTCAACACCGACGCCGGGCGGCGGTATCTCGTCCAGCGCACCGGTTCGGATGAAGGTGTGATCCGGGCGCTGGGGCATGTGGGACTGTCCGGTATCGCCAATATCCAGTCAGCCATCAAGCTGGCCCGATACCACGACCTGGACGAACGGGCGGTGCTGCTCTGCGTCGCCACGGACGGGGCGGCGATGTACGCCAGCGAACTGGAACAGGCGATCGAGCGCAGTTTCAGGGGCCGGTTCGACACCATGGAGGCCGCGGAAGTCTTCGGCCGCTGCCTTGCCGGGTGTGAGCCCGCCCACGTGATGGAACTCACCAGCCGCGAGCGTGAACGGATATTCAACCTCGGTTACTACACCTGGGTGGAGCAGCGGGGAGTGAGCGTGGACGACTTCAATCTCCGCCGCCGGCCTGAATTCTGGAACGGCGTGGCGGGCCAGCTTGAGGCGTGGGATGATCTCATCGGCATGTTCAATGCCAGGGTGGCGGCCTGATCCGGCCCAAGGCCACCGACGTTGACCCTGATGGCCTGGCCGGCCAGGCCCGTCGATGGAACCGGACCCATGGCCTGCCCCGGGCAGGCGGTTTCCCGGGTGCGCGGGTCAGCGCTCGGGAATCAGCCCGCGCGGGGCGAATCGCATGACCAGAAGGAGAATGGCCCCCATCAGGATGAGACGCGTATAGGCCGCACCGGCGATCAGGTGGTCCTTGAGCCAGTACCCGTCCTGCATGAACAGCGTGATGGTCTGCATGAACCAGTTGCCGAGCGGTTCCGCCTCGATCCAGAGGAACCAGATCACGAAACCACCGAGCACCGCCCCCCAGTTGTTGCCGGACCCGCCGATGATGACCATTACCCAGATGAGGAAGGTGAAGCGCATGGGTATGTAACTGGTCGGGGTAAGCTGTCCGTCCAGTGTGGTCAGCATGGCGCCCGCGATTCCACAGACCGCGCATCCGAGGACGAAGACCTGGAGGTGCCTGGCCTTGACATCCTTGCCCATGGCGCTGGCGGCGTCCCGATTGTCCCGAATGGCACGCATCATGCGGCCCCAGGGTGATTTCAGCGCCCGCTCCGACAGCCACAGGATGATGGCGAGAACGAGGACGAAGAAGGCCGCGTAGCACAGCTTGACCACGATGCTGGCCGCGGTATCCACCTCCGCCCCCAGCCCGCCGGCAAGGGAGACAAACCCTTCCGATGCCATCAGGTCCACCTCGTAGGGTACCGGCCTTGGCAGGCCGGTGACGTTCTTGACGCCCCTCGTCAGCCATTCCTCGTATTTCATGACGGCGAGGATGATCTCGGAAATCCCCAGGGTGGCGATGGCGAGGTAGTCCGCCCGAAGGCCCAGGGTGATCCTGCCGATCAGCCAGCCGGCGCCGGCCGCGACCAGTCCCCCGGCAACCCAGGACAGGGTGATGGGCAGGTTGAGTCCGCCAAGGTAGCCGGAGAATGCCGGGTTGATCGCTTCAATGCGCTCAACCGCCGGAGTGTATACCAGACGGATGAGGATCATGCCCACGAGGATGACCAGCAGCGTGGCCCAGAACCGGAACACCTTCGGGGTCTTCCGGCGCACGAAGACGACAACCAGCACGGTAATCAGCAGGCCGAGCAGCGAAAGACCGATACCGGCGCCGCCGGCGGACCAGGCCTCTTTCACCGGCGGCATGGAGATGAGAACGGCTGCCAGGCCGCCAAGGGCGGTAAAACCCATGACACCCACGTTGAACAGGCCCGCATAGCCCCACTGGATATTGACGCCGAGGGACATGACGGCCGAAATCAGGCACAGGTTGAGTATGCCGAGGGCCACGTTCCAGCTCTGGCCGAAACCCACCGACAGGAGAAGCAGGAGGAATACACCGAAATACAGCGGCCCGCGACGGTTCATATCACCTTCCCGCGGATGATTCCGGTGGGCCTTACCAGCAGCACCGCCACCAGGATGATGAAGGACACCGCGAACTTGTAGTCCGTAGACAGGAACTGCATCAGGGTGTCAGGCACCCAGCCCTCCGGACCGAGATAGGCCAGGAACTTCTTGTATGCATAGGTCAGGGTGACTTCGGAATAGGCCACCAGGAACCCGCCCAGGATGGCGCCCACCGGCTGGCCCACGCCCCCCAGGATGGCGGAGGCGAAGATCGGCAGCAGGATCTGCTGGAAGATGAAGGGCTTGTAGGTCTTGTCCAGGCCGTAAAGCGTGCCTGCTATGGTGGCCAGGACCGCGGTGATGATCCAGGCGATGCGCACCACCCGGTCCGGGTCGATGCCGGACAAGAGGGCCAGATCCTCGTTGTCGGAATACGCCCTCATGGCCTTTCCGGAGCGCGTCTTCTGCAGGAACCAGAACAGCAACGCCATGACCAGCAAGGCCACGACGATGGTGATGACCTGGGTCTGCCGGATGGCGAGACCCTCCCTGAGCCCGGTCATCTCCCTGAATTCCCGCGCGGTGATGATGAAGCGGGCGCCGTCGGCGAAGCTCTGGTCATCCGGCCCGATGATCACCCGGATCAGACCAGCCATGACGAACATGACCCCTACGGAGGCAATGGAAAAGACGATGGGGTCGGACTTTTTCAGGCGGTAGAACCGGAACACGTACCGGTCGGTCAGCAGCGCCATGATCGCCGCGACGAAGATGCCGACAGGCAGCGCCAGCAGGGCTGTGGGCAGTGGTCCGAGGTGAATGCCCATGTCCTGCAGGGTCCAGGTGCAGAGGATGACCGCCATGGCGCCGAATGCCATCAGTTCTCCGTGGGCGAAATTGGCGAAACGGAGGATGCCGTAGATCAGGGTGACGCCGAGGGCGCCCAGGGCAAGCTGGGCTCCGTAGGCCGTGGCGGGCACGAAGACGAAATTGGCGAACAGGACCAGTGCGTTCAGAATGTCCATTCAGCCCCCGAGGAACGAGCGGCGGACTTCCGGGTTCGCCAGCAGGGCTCTGCCGCTGTCGGTGTGCCGGTTTTCACCATTCACCAGCACAAAGCCGCGGTCCGCGATTTCCAGGGCCTGGCGGGCGTTCTGCTCCACCATCAGAATGGCGATGCCGCTCCTGGCCACCTCCAGGATGCGGTCGAACAGCTCGTCCATGACAATCGGGGAAACCCCCGCCGTGGGTTCGTCCAGCATCAGCAGCTTGGGCTGTGTCATCAGCGCCCGGCCCACGGCCACCTGCTGGCGTTGGCCGCCCGACAGTTCACCTGCGGGCTGGTGGCGCTTTTCCTTCAGGACGGGGAACAGCTCGAAGACCTGTGCCATGGTGTCACCGAAGTCATCGTTCCGGATGAATGCCCCCATCTCCAGATTTTCCTGCACCGTCATGGTGACGAAGATGTTGCGCACCTGGGGCACGAGCCCCATGCCGAGATTGACCCGTTCCTGCGGGGGCATGTGCGTAATCTCCCTTCCGTCCAGCATCACGGATCCCTCCCGCAGGTTCAGCATGCCGAACACCGCCTTCATGGCGGTGGATTTACCGGCGCCGTTGGGGCCCACCACGACGGCGATTTCGCCTCTTTCCACGGTGATGGTGCAGTCCCGTATGATGTCAGCGCCGCTTCCGTAACCGCCGGTCATGCCGCTGGCGTCGAGAAAGCTCATGCCTCGTCCCTTGCCCGGTGCTTGCGGCCGGTGCCGAGATAGGCTTCGATGACTTCCTCGTTCGCCTTGATTTCGTCAATCGTTCCCTGGGCCAGCAGCTTTCCTTCGGCCATGCAGATCACCGGATCGCACATGCGGCCGATGAAATCCATGTCGTGCTCGATCATGCAGAACGTGTAGCCGCGCTCCTCGTGAAGCCGCTTGATGGAGCTGCCGATGGTCTTGAGCAGGGTGCGGTTGACGCCGGCGCCGACTTCGTCGAGGAACACGATCTTCGCATCCACCATCATCGTGCGTCCGAGCTCCAGGAGCTTTTTCTGGCCGCCGGACAGGTTGCCGGCCAGTTCGTTTTCCAGGTGGGTTATTTCCAGGAACTCGATGACCTCCCGGGCCTTTTGCCGGACCCGGCCCTCGAAATCCTGCACCTCGCGGCCATGGAACCAGGCCTGCCAGAGACGCTCTCCCGGCTGGTCGCCCGGAACCACCATGAGGTTTTCAAGTACCGTCAGCGTGGAGAACTCGTGGGCAATCTGGAAAGTACGCAGAAGGCCCTTGGCGAAGAGCTGGTGCGGCTCGAGGCCGGTGATGTCCTCGTCATCCAGGGTCACCGAGCCGGAAGTGGGCTCTAGGACACCTGCGATGACATTGAACAACGTGGTCTTGCCCGCGCCGTTGGGTCCGATCAGGCCGGTGATGGAGTTTCTTTCAATGGTCAGCGAGGTCCCGTCGACGGCGCGTATGCCGCCGAAATGCATGTGCAGATCCGAGACCGTGATCATGTCCGGCAATCAATGGATTTCCGGCCGCCGGGAGGATGGACAGTCCTGTCGGCGCCTTCCCGGAGACATAAGGAAACGGCCAGGACAATGGTCCCGGCCGTCTCAGGTATCATCGAATTGTGCGGTTGACTTTAGTGGTAGGTGACGGTCTCGAACTTGCCGCCCTTGATTTCCACTTCGCGGTAGTTGCCCGCCGCCTCGCCGGGACCGATCAGTTCCACCGCAGTGCCGCCGACATAATCGACATCGCCCCCGTCCGCCAGGATCTTGAGCGCCTTGGCCAGTTCACCGGGGAAAATCTCCTCGCCCGGCGCATTGGCGACCTTCTCGATGTGACCCTTGAAATCCGCACTGTTCGCGGAACCCGCGGACTGCATGGCCAGCAGGATCAGGGCGGAGGCGTCATAGGCTTCCGGTACATAGGGATCGGTGCCGTTGAATCCCTTGCCGCTGGTGAGTTCCCCCATCATGGCGGCCCCGGGACTGTCGGTGCCGGGTACGGTACCGAAGGAGCCTTCGATGGAGTCGCCGAAGTGGTCGGCGAGGGCGTCACCCACCATGCCATCCGGCAACATGAAGAGGTCGAAGGCGCCGCTGTCCAGGGAGGCCTGGATCATGCCCTTGCCGCCCTGGTCGATATAGCCGGCCACCACCAGCAACTCGCCACCGGCCGCAGCCAGCGCACCCACCTCCGCGGAATAGTCCGCCTTGCCGTCCTCGTGGGCCGCCACCGCCGTGACGGAACCCCCGGAGGCCTCGTAGGCGGCCTGGAAGGCATCCGCCAGTCCCTTGCCGTAGTCGTTGTTGGTGTAGGTCACCGCCACAGACTTCACCCCGCGGTTGTTCAGCACCTTGGCCATGATCTCGCCCTGGCGGGCGTCGGAGGGCGCGGTGCGGAAAAACAGGCCGTTGTCCTCGATGGTGGACAGGGCCGGGGAAGTGGCCGACGGCGAGACCATCACGACGCCGTTGGCCACGGCAACGTTGTTCAGCACCGCGGTGGTGGCACCGGAGCAGGTCGCGCCGTTGATGGCGGCAACGCCCTCGGAGGTAACCAGGCGCTCCGCGGCGGCGGTGGCGGCTGCGGCGTCGATGCAGGTGCTGTCACCGCGGACGGAGACCACGGTCTTGCCGCCCAGGAAAAGCCCGCTGTCGGAGGCTTCCTGGATGGCGAGTTCGCCGCCCATGGCCATCGGCGCCACCAGGGATTCGGTCGGACCCGTGAAACCCTGCAGCATGCCGATTTTGACTTCGTCGGCGGTGGCAGTGGCGGAGACGGCCGCAAGGGCGGCCGCCGCGATGATTCGTTTGTTCAGTTGATTCATAGGGAGGTTCCTTTTCAGTAGAAATAACAATTAAATGCCCGGGAACGTACACCCGAAGTGGTTCCAAACTGTACCAAATTCACAGTGGTTCCGAAAGTGAGGTTGCCCGGAGGTTACCCGGTGCCCCGTTTGAGGGCGCGGACCAGGCTGCGTGCGGGGTGGGTCGCATGTGCCAGCGACGCCTGCAGCGGCAATGGCTCACCGCAGATCAGCGATGCAAGCAACTCGCCGCCGAGGGCGGCGTTGGTCATGCCCCGGGATCCCCATGCGGCGGAGATGTACAGGCCGGGGGGATATACCGGATTCCCTGCCGGGGGCCGGTAGTTCCGTCCCAGCATGCGCGGATATTCCGCCGCCAGGCGCTCCGGGTCAGGGAGCGCCCCGACCAGGGGCAGGCGGTTTTCGCTGGACATGCGCACGGCACAGTGGGCGGTGGAGACCGCCCGGCCAGCATCAGCAGGCTCCGCCAGAAGTCCCGGCAGGGAAGTTTCCAGGCCGGCCAGGTTTTCCGCGTCCGCCGCCGGGTCCGCGACCGCCTTCCCGTGACCTCGCCGATAGGTGGAACCGGCCAGGAGGGGGCCGCCGTTTCCCGGGAGCAGGTGGCCGTGATGGCGGATGACGCATCCCGGCCGGACGCGCAGCATCCCGGCATCGATGAACGTGCTCTGCCCCAAGACCGGCGTGAAGGGCAGCCAGCGGGTCTGCCGCCAGTCCATGGACCGGCCGGAGGCGAACACGAGGACGGGGGCCGTGTGCAGTACCTTGCCGTTTCCGTCCAGTGCCTGCCATGCGGTTCCGTCATGTCCCGCCTCGTATAAGTCACTGCCGGTTCGAAGTACGATGTTCGGATGCGAGAGCAGGCGCTGGATCCATTGGCCGGGACGGATCCAGCCCGCCTCGGGATAGAACAGTCCCGGGAAACCGCATTCGGCGGAACTGATGGCATTCGCCTGCTCACCGGTCACGGGATGTACCAGCCACGCCGGCAGCGGCCTTGAGGCGATCCGCCCGGCGCGTTGCCGCCGTTCATCGGTCATGCTCAGCTCAAGAACACCGCAGCGGCGGTGGAACATGCGATCAGGGTCCAGCGCCCTCAGGTGGTGCAGCAGGTAGACGAAGCTTTGCAGGGAGTACTGCTCCTCCCGGGACGGCCGGGTGGTCAGGAGCGGTGAAAAGACGGCCATGGGACTGCCGCTCGCTTCCATGGACGGCTTCCCGTGGCGCTCCAGCACGGTGACCGACCAGCCCCTTGCCGCCAGGTGGCGGGCCACCTGGGCGCCCGCGATCCCGGCGCCGACCACGATCGCATCCCGGGCGGGAACATGCACCGGGAGTGACCGGAACCAGGGCTCCCGGGGACGGCAGGCTGGTGCGGCTTCCATGACACCGGCCAGCATTTCCCGCTTGGAACCGAACCCGGGGATTTTGCGGACGTGAAATCCCTGGGCGGCCAGTTCCCGGCGTACCCGCCCCGCCGCGGTGAACGTGGCGAATGTCGTTCCCGGGCGGCCCAGCCGCCCGACTTCCCTGAGGACCCGCCCGTCCCACACTTCGGGGTTCCTTGCCGGCGCGAAACCGTCCAGGTACCAGCAATCCACTCCCGCGACCACTTCCCGGAGCGCATCGGCCGCGTCGCCGTGGCACAGGGTGAGGGTGACGCGGCCCCCGTCCAGGATGCACCGGTGGAACCCGGGGAGCGTACCGGGCCAGGCGGCGCACAGCTTCCGGGACAGCGGGCCGAGTTCGGGAAACAGCGCATGGCAGGCCTCGAGGGTTGCCCCCTCGAGCGGGTGTTTTTCCACCGAGACGAAATGCAGTCTCGCGCCGGCCGGCGCGTGCCGGCTCCAGCACTGCCAGGTGGCAAGGAAGTTGAGACCGGTGCCGAATCCTATCTCGGCGATGGTGAAGGAACTGCATCCAGCCCACCGCTCCGGCAGGCAGTTGCCGGCCAGGAAGACGTGCCGGGCCTCGGCAAGGCCGTCCTCACGGGAGAAATACACATCCCGGTACTGCGGCGAGTAGGGGGTGTTGTCGAGAAATTCGATTTTCAACGATATCCTGTGGCCTAACGGGGTCTCCGCCCGGGTCGGGATTCCGGTTGATTGTAGTCACAAACGAGACGTCAGCGTTCGGAAGTGCCTGGTATGCTCAGCAGGGCTTGCCGGAACCGTGCCCGAATTGTCGCCCGGCGGCAGACCGGTCCGGGGCGGACTCCAGCCAGCCAGCCAGCAGTTCCTGCTTGCCGTGGCGGTTCATTTTCCGGATGTCATACTCCCGGCGGCTGGCGGCGGCGTGGCTTGCCGCTTCCTCGGACCAGGCCAGCCTGACCGGTCTGCGGCTGCGGGTGTAGCGTGCGCCCCGGTCAGAGGAATTGTGTTCCTTAAGCCTGCGTTCGATATCCGTGGTGATTCCGGTATAGAGCGTGCCGTCGGCGCAGCGCAGGATGTACACGTGCCAGGTCTGCTGCATTTCCATGTCCCGGGTTCAGTGCCAGGCCGAAATCATGGTGCATCCGGCGGCGTGCATGCGCTCGGTCCGGGCGTATGCGCCCGGTTCCGGGTCACTCCCCGCCGAACCGTGAGACTCGCATCCGGCACGTCCACTCGACCGCTTCGTGAAGAGGTTGGTTCGGAAAACGCCGATACGGGAAATGCAACAGCTGGACAGGGTCGGCATCTACGGGGAATCGTCCGGGGCGGGCCGGAGCGGAAGCCGGCACTTGCGGCAGAAATACTCCGCCATCCCCCGCGTCATCCGGTTGTGCCGGATCCCCGAGACCTTGTGGGTTGCACAGCCGCAGACATAGTCAAAATACCGCATGCGGCGGCTTGGCAGGTCGGCGATGTCCTCCGGACGATAATCGGCCGTCGCCCTGGGCGCTGCCCCGAAGGCGTGCATGACCGCCCGCCATTCAGGGCCGTGGGGGCGGACCGTGCCGGAGCGGTGGCGCCGGCTGATCACGTAATGCGCCACCTCGTGGGGCACGGTTTCCGCCAGGTTTTCCTCGAACCACCGGGCAAATATCCAGGGGTTGTAACGGATCTCCGCCAGACCATGGCGGATACGGAACATGCCCGCGGCCCGGCCCTTCAGGTTGAAATGTACCGGCAGCGGCGGCAGGGTCATGTCAAACAGGGAGGCGGCCCGGTGTATCAGCGTGTGGGTGCGGTCGATGACCTTTCGTTCCTGGGATCGGTCCAGCCCGGCCGGCGCCGGGCGGGTGGGGGCGTTTGAAGCTGTCAAGTTATTTTATTTTCCATACAATACGCGCCTTTCATTGTAACCCTACCGGAACCCCCGCTGCATGGCAGAATTCATTCCTGGACAGCGATGGATCAACGATGCCCAGTTGCACATGGGCCTCGGTACCGTCCTCGGCACCGACCTGCGCACCGTGACCGTCCTGTTCATGGCCACCGGCGAAACCTTCGTTTACGCCAAGGAATCGGTTCCCCTGACCCGGGTCCGTTTTGCCCCCGGCGATCATATCGTCACCCTGGAAGGGGTTTCCATGGAGGTGGAGGGCGTGGCCGAGAGGGAGGCTCTCATCATCTACAGTGCACGGGATGCGGGCGGTCAGCTGCACGAGGTCGAGGAAAGCCGTCTCGACAACCAGATCCAGCTCAACCGTCCCACCGAGAGACTGTTCAATGGCCTGGTTGACCGGGATCCCTGGTTCGAACTGCGTTACCAGACCAGGCTGCTGTCCACCGCCATGGCAACGGATCCGTTGCGGGGACTGATCGGCGGACGTATCAGCCTCATTCCGCACCAGCTCTACATCGCCAACGAGGTGTCCAACCGCCACGCGCCCCGGGTGCTGCTGGCGGACGAGGTCGGGCTCGGCAAGACCATCGAAGCCGGCATGATCATTCATCACCAGCTGGTCACCGAGAGGGTGGGGCGTGTACTCATCGTGGTGCCGGAAAGCCTGGTGCACCAGTGGCTGGTTGAAATGCTGCGCCGGTTCAACCTCCACTTCCGCATCTTCGATGCCGAGCGGATCGAATCCTTGACCGCCGGCGGTGATTCCGGTGACGGGGAGGACGCCGGCGATACCCTGGCGCAAAACCCGTTTCACAGTGTACAGCTGGCGTTGTGCAGCCTGGAGTTTCTCTGCAGCGATCCGAAGACCTACAGGCAATGCTGTGCCGCCGGCTGGGACATGTTGGTGATGGACGAAGCGCATCACCTGGAATGGTCCGAAGACGAACCGGGATTCGAATATCAACTGATGGAGAACCTTGCACGGGGCATCCCCGGGATCCTGCTGCTCACGGCCACGCCGGAACAGCTTGGGCGCTCCAGCCATTTCGCCCGGCTCAGGCTGCTGGACCCGCACAGGTTTCCGGACTTCGGGCAGTTTCTGGCCGATGAGGAGGACTACGGACCCGTGGCGAATGCGGTGGACACGATACTCACATCGGACGGCGGGGTCGGTGCAGGCGCCCTGGAGGAGGTGCGACGCAGGCTGGGTGCGGAGTTCGCCGATGATATCGAGCGCATCGGCAGGTCATCCACGGATCCGGATACGCTCCGCGAGGCGCGGGACAGGGTACTCGGTGCCCTGGTTGACCGCCATGGCACGGGCCGTGTCCTGTTCCGGAACACCCGTTCCGCAGTGCACGGATTTCCGGGAAGGGAGGTGCATCATTATCCGTTGCCGCTTCCGGACGCCTACGCGGAGGCGTTCTTCCAGATCGCCGGAAGCGAGCTGTCGGAAATGCAGCTGTTGCTGTGCCCGGAACTCCTGTACCAGGTCATCACGGAGTCCCCCGACTGGACCGGCGTGGATCCCCGGGTGGAGGCCCTGGCGGATATCCTGCAGAAGCACCGCAGGGAAAAGATACTCGTCATCGCCGCCAGCGCGGATACCGCCCTGGATCTCGCCGAGTGGCTGCGGGTGGCAAAAGGTATCGGCGCGGCCGTATTCCACGAGGGCATGAGCCTGCTTGAACGCGACCGCGCGGCGGCCTGGTTCGCCGACCGGGAGACGAATTCGGGCGCCCATGTGCTGATCTGTTCCGAGATCGGCAGCGAGGGTCGGAACTTCCAGTTCGCCCATCATCTCGTCCTGTTCGACCTGCCGCTGAATCCCGACCTGCTGGAGCAGCGGATCGGCCGGCTTGACCGTATCGGCCAGACCAGAACCATCCACCTGCATGTAATGTTCATGCAGGACACCGCCCAGGAGGTCATGTATCACTGGTACCACGAGGGGCTGAATGCCTTTGCCCGCACCTGTCCGGTGGGCCACGCGGTGTTTGCCCGGATGCGGGAGGAAATCACCCGGGTGCTGCATGACCCGGCACGCCGGTACCAGGACCTGGTGGCGGAAAGCGCAGCCCATTACCGGGAACTCACCGAGGCCCTGCAACAGGGCAGGGACCGGTTGCTGGAATACAATTCCTGTCGCCCGGGGGTTGCGGAGCACCTGTGCCGGCTCTCCCGGTCCCATGACCGCAACAGTACCCTTAAGGACTTCATGGAGACCGTGTTCGACTGTTTTGGCGTGGATCACGAATTCCATTCCGAGGGATGCTTTGCCATCAATCCCGGGGCGCACACGACCCTGCCGCTGCCGACCCTGCCGGACGAGGGGATGACCGTCACCTATGACCGGGCCACCGCGCTCAGTTTCGAGGACGTGAACTACCTCACATGGGACCACCCCCTGGTGACCGATGCCATGGACATGATTCTTGGCGGAGAACTCGGCAACACCTCGGTGATTGCCGTGCCCCTGGAGGGCGTGGAACCTGGCGTGATCCTGCTCGAAGCGATTTTTGTGCTGGAATCCGCGTCCAGCGAAACCCTGCGGAGCAACCGGTATCTTCCTCCCACCACTATCCGGACGCTGATCGACCAGCATGGGAAGCGGCATGACCACCTGCCGAGCCATCGTACCCTGGAAAATCCCGGCAGGCAGCTGCGACCGGAACTCGTGCGGAAGTTACTCTCTACGCGGCACAAGCTGCTGAGAAGGATGGTGGCGGCCAGTGAAAGGCTTGCCGGTCAACTGGCACCCGAACTGCTCGCCCGGGCGGTGGAAAACGGACGTGCTGTACTGTCCCGGGAAATCGAGCGGCTCGAAGCGCTGGCATCAGTCAATCCAAATGTCCGCCAGGAGGAAATCGACCACCTGCACAGCCAGCTTGCCGACCTCACCGACCGGTTGGAGTCGTCCTCGCTGCGTTTCGATGCCCTCCGGGTGATCGTGGCCACCTGATCCATGACCAGGGAGGACTCGGTTCGCGCATTCCTGGCCCTGACGCCGGATGACATGCTGAATGCGGTGGAGGCCCTGGGCATTCCCTGCGACGGCCGGTTCCTCGTACTGAACAGTTACGAGAACCGGGTATACCGCGTGGGCGTGGAGGAGGGGCCGCCGGTGGTGACCAAGTTCTACCGTCCGGAGCGATGGACCGACGAGGCGATCCTGGAAGAGCACCGGTTTACCCGTGAACTCGAGGATCAGGAGATACCGGTCGTCGCGCCGCTCAGGGCGGGTGACGGCCGGACACTGCACCATTCGGGGCCATTCCGTTTCAGCCTGTACCCGTACCAGGGCGGCCGTGCAATGGAGCCGGACAACCCGCAACACCTGGAAATGCTCGGCCGGTTCATCGGCCGTATCCACGCGGTCGGGTCCAGGTCGCCCTACCGGCACCGTCCTGCGATCGACGTGGATAGCTTTCTCCGCGAACCCGGTGCCTTCCTGGTGGCGGAAGGCCATATTCCCCCGCACCTGGAGCGCCGGTGGACGGCCTCGCTCGACATGCTGTGCGATATTGCCGAGGATGCCATTGCCAGGGTGGGGCACCTGCCGAGGATCAGGTTGCATGGCGACATGCATCACGGCAACATCCTGTGGACGGACCAGGGCCCCCACATCGTGGATTTCGACGATGCGCGCACGGGACCGGCGATCCAGGACCTGTGGATGTTCCTATCCGGGGACGGCGACTACCTGGAGGCAAGGCTGCAGGACCTGCTCCGGGGGTATGACCTGTTCCATGATTTCAACCATGCCGAAATACGCCTGGTGGAAGTGATGCGCACGCTGCGCCTGGTGTATCATGCCGGCTGGCTTGCCTCGCGCTGGCGTGACCCCGCGTTCCCCCGGGCCTTTCCATGGTTCGACACCGGGCGATACTGGGAACAGCTGATGGGAGACCTCGACGACCAGGCGCTGAGGATGCAGGCCGCTTTCGCATGATTTCCCGCCATTGGATTCTGACAATGGATGCATCCCGCACCGGGCGCGGCTGATGAGTGACACACTGCCACAGATTCGCGGCTTCCTGGAGAATTCGGGGCTGGCCTTCGAGGTCTGGGACTGCGATCCTGACCTGGCGGATACCGCGCAGTTCTGCGCCCATTACGGGGTGCCGGCGGAGAATTCCGCGAATACCATCCTGGTGCGTTCAAAAACCGGTGAGCGCAAGCATGCCCTTTGCGTGTTGCTGGCCACGCATCTGCTGGATGTCAATCACACCGTGCGGAAAAAACTCGGTGCACGCAGGGTATCCTTCGCCGATGCGCAGGAGACCAGGGAAATCACCGGCATGGAGATCGGCGGCGTGACCCCCATCGGATTGCCGCCGGAACTGCCCGTCTGGGTGGATGACATGATCATGCAGCGTGAATACATCATCCTCGGCGGTGGCAACCGTACATCCAAGCTCAAGGTTTCGCCGGAACTGGTCTACCGGCTGCCCGCGGCCGAGATTGTTCCGGGTCTCGCCAGGCCGCGTTCATAGGGGGACGGCGAAATTTCCGCCGCAGCCCGGCCAAGAAGACTAAAACGCCCCAGCCAGCATTCACCGGCGGGGGCTCCAAGAAGTATCTTGCATGATCAGGGATGCCCGGGACTTGCGGGGCGCTGACAGTCTATCATGCGCATCGCCACCATGGGGTTGGATTTGCTGTAGTTACGAATTGATTACGATCAGACCCCGTGGTCAACAACGTGACGGAGCAGAAGTGCGCATGCCGGTCCATGGTGATCGGAAACAAGTTATGCGCAAGCAATAATTCCCCGACCCGACACTGACGGCGATGCCAGCCTTGTTGGACGTCGGATGGATTGTTGCTGCCGGTTCCCGCCCGCCCGCCCGCGGTTTTCAATGTTCTCGGGCATTCATCCCGAGACAATGACCGCGCTCCCATGACCGAAACCCTGCCTGCCAATTCCGCGGCAAGCCTGCTGTATTCAGCCCCCGTCAGCATCAACCCGGCCACCGCGAACCTAGTGCGGAAATCCACCCGTCGGGCCTATCGGGGTGTCCTTGAACGGCTGGATGCATGGCTCGATGGCGTTGTCCTGGACGATGAGGCCCTGACCGACTGGAATGCCGGCCTGGATGAAAGGGGGCTTTCAGCGGGCACAGCCGCTATCGCCGTGGCTGCCGCCCGGTTCCGTGCGAGGATGGCCGGGCATAACGGCAAAAGGCCCCGGCGGGGCCGGTGATCCGAAGGATCCTTGCCTGCAGCCGTTGAAGTGCGAAGGACCGGAGCCGGGGGCAGGTGGCCGGTGTGCCGTGGAAGGAGGCGGTGCGGGAGAAGACTCTCCGGGGAATGCGGGACGCCGCCCTGATCGTGGTGGGTTCGGATGTACTCCTGCGGGTGTCGGAGATGGTGGTAATAGACGCTGGTGACATCGAACAGAATCCGGACGGTTCTGCCATGCTTCATGTTCGCCTTTCGAAGACGGACCAGGAGAGGTTGGGGGTTGCCTGCTACGTGGGCCATCGCACAGTAGAGGGCCGGCTATCGGGCCGCTCAGTCCGTTCCATCGTGGCTGCCCGTTGCGGGAGAAGCAATAACAGAGTGTCCGGATTCTCTCAGGATGGATTCGGCGCTCGGTCTTGCGCGGGCCGAGGCCAGCATGGTGGAGCTTCAGCAGTCGGGCCGGTGGAAGTCACCGGAGTATCCCCGGTTCGTTCGGGGGATACCATGGTGTGGAATCGGTCGCAGGTCTCCCTTGGGGCAGCCAGAATAGGCGTTGCCGAAAATCGAGACAGTGAAATCCGGACAAGAAGTCATGTGATGTTTACTGTGAATTCTCAATTGAAAAATATAACTTCAATTAAATCATGAAGATAATTTAAATATCGTATTTTGGAAAATAATTCCAAAAAAATTGACAAATACTTTAGGCGATCGTAGTCTCATGCAAGTGACGATATGTGGGACCCGACATGACCAGTCAGAATCCGGTGTTTATCCCCGGACCGACCAATATTCCGGAACGGCTTCGCCATGCGATGGACATCCAGACGATGGACCATCGCTCGCTCGGGTTCGCCGAAATGCTCGGACCGCTGCTCAGCGATCTGAAGACGGTATTCAGAACGACTTCCGGCCAGGTCATCACATTTCCCGCCTCGGGCACCGGCGGTTGGGAAGCGGCGATCACCAACACGCTTTCCCCGGGCGACGGGGTTCTGGCCGCGCGCCATGGCATGTTCTCCCATCGCTGGATCGATCTGTGCCGGCGGCACCGGATGGACGTGGATGTAATCGACTGTGAGTGGGGGACGGGCGCGCCGGCGGACCTTCTCGGCGAGCGCCTTGCGGACGACAGGCGCCACAGGATCAAAGCCGTCCTGGTCACCCACAACGAGACGGCGACCGGCGTCAGGTCCGATGTGGCCGCGGTTCGCCGTGCCATGGATGCCTGCGGCCATCCCGCGATGCTGTTTGTGGACTGCGTCTCGTCGCTGGCCTCGATGGACTTCCGCATGGACGAGTGGGGCGTGGACGTGGCGGTGGCGGGCTCCCAGAAGGGCTTCATGCTTATTACCGGCATGGCGATCATCGGCGTCAGCCGGAAAGCCCTCGAGGCCGCCGGGAGGGCGGACTGTCCGAGGACCTTCTTCGATTTCGGCGACATGGCTTCCGCCAATGCCGCGGGAGGCTATCCATACACGCCGCCCCTGCAGATTCTGAACGGTCTTCGTTCAAGCCTGGATATGCTGCTTGAGGAAGGTCTGGATAATGTGTTCGCCCGGCACCACCGGATCGCCGAGGGAGTACGGGAGGCGACCCGTGCCTGGGGACTTGCGCTCTGCGCCCGGTCGCCGGAACTCTACTCGGACACGGTCAGCGCAGTCCGCGTGCCCGGGGGTTTCGATTCCGAGGAATTGACCGGCCACCTGTTCGATACCTATGCCATGTCCTTCGGTATCGGTCTCGGGCCGCTGGCGGGAAAGGTCTTCCGCATCGGTCATCTCGGCGCCATGACGGACGTGATGGCGCTTTCCGGGATCGCTGCCGTCGAGATGGCAATGGCGGATCTCGGCTACCCGGTGGAACTCGGTTCGGGTACGCGGGCAGCCCAGGAATACTACCGCCACACGGCACGCCCGGTGCTTTCCGGGGCCGCATGAGGACATCCGCCATGAATGATCCGGCAAGGGACCTGTGCATACCGACATTCGATGACGTGATGATCGCGCACGAGCGAATTGGGCCGCATGTCCACAGGACGCCGGTGATGACGTCGGGCTGCATCGACCGGCTTGCCGGCGCCGTGCTGTTCTTCAAGTGCGAGAACCTCCAGAAGGCGGGGGCGTTCAAGGTGCGCGGCGCCTCGAACGCGGTGTTCGGGCTCGACGATGAAAAAGCCGTACGCGGCGTAGCCACCCATTCCTCCGGGAACCATGCGCTGTCGCTTTCCTACGCCGCCGGCAGGCGGGGGATTCCCTGCCACGTGGTGATGCCGCACACGGCGCCCGATGCAAAGAAGAGTGCGGTACGGGGCTATGGCGGCATCATCACCGAATGCGAGCCCTCGACATCTTCGCGCGAGTCCGTGTTCGCGGAGGTGCAGTTGGCTACAGGGGCGGAATTCGTCCATCCCTACAACGACCCGCGGGTGATTGCCGGCCAGGCGACCTGCTCCAGGGAACTTGCCGAACAGGTCAAGGGCCTGGATGCCGTGATCGCGCCGATCGGGGGTGGCGGACTGGTTTCGGGCACCTGCCTCACCTTGTCGAGCATGAACCCGGATATCGAGATCTACGCCGCCGAGCCGGAGCAGGCGGACGATGCCTGCCGAAGTTTCAGAGCCGGTCGCATCATCGCGGACGATGCGCCAGAAACCGTCGCGGACGGGCTCAAGGTTCCACTCAAGGAACTGACCTGGCACTTCGTGCGGAACCATGTCGCCGACATCCTGACCGTGGGCGAGCAGGAAATCGTCGACGCCATGAAGCTTGTCTGGAAGCGCATGAAGCTCGTGATTGAGCCGTCGAGCGCAGTTGCCCTTGCGGCCGTCCTCAGGCACCCGGACACGTTCTTCGGCAAGCGTGTCGGAGTATTTTTCACCGGCGGCAATGTCGATCTCGACAGGCTGCCATGGATACCGGCATAGGCCGGACAAACGAACCGGAGTAAAGATGAACTTGACGATTGAAAATCCACCAGAGCTCGAAGTCGGATTCGATGTGCCGGCCGCCGTGGGCATGCACGAGAGCGAGATCCAGACGCCCTGCCTGATCCTCGATCTTGACGCCCTGGAACGCAACATCAGGAAAATGGGCGACTATGCCCGGAGCCACGGCATACGCCATCGCGCGCACGGGAAGATGCACAAGTCGGTGGATGTGGCCAGACTGCAGGAACGGCTGGGCGGAGCGGTCGGGGTATGCTGCCAGAAAGTCTCGGAAGCGGAGGTATTCGCCCGCGGGGGCATCAGGGACGTACTGGTCTCGAACCAGGTGAGGGATTCCCTGAAGATCGACAGGCTCGCGCGGATTCCATTGTCGGGTGCGCGGATCATCGTCTGTGTCGACGATGTCGGCAATGTCGCCGACCTCTCTGCCGCTGCCGGCAAGCATGGAACGCAGATCGAGTGTCTCGTCGAGATCGATTGCGGCGCCGGACGCTGCGGCGTCGGCTCTGCCGACGCGGCGCTGGAGATCGCAAGGGAGGTTGAGGCCGCGCCCGGGCTCCGGTTCACCGGACTTCAGGCCTATCAGGGCGCTATGCAGCACTTCGAGAGTTACGAAACCCGCAGAGCCAGGATGGGGCAGGCCCTTGCTATCGTAAGGGATGTGGTTGCGGAACTTGATTCCGCAGGGCTGTCTCCCGAGCTGGTCACCGGCGGAGGCACCGGATCCTATTACTTCGAGACCGCTTCTGGCGTCTACAACGAACTCCAGTGTGGATCCTATGCCTTCATGGATGTGGACTATGGTCGCATTCTCGACCGGAACGGCAAGCGCATCGACCAGGGGGAGTGGGAAAACGCGCTGTTCATTCTGACCTCGGTCATGAGCCATGCAAAGCCGGACAGGGCCATTTGCGACGCCGGCCTCAAGGTGCAGTCGGTGGACAGCGGCCTGCCGGTGGTCTTCGGCCGCGATGACGTGAAATACGTCAAGTGTTCCGACGAGCACGGCGTTCTCGAAGATCCGGGCGAGGTGCTCGGGATCAATGACAGGCTGCGCCTCGTGCCCGGACACTGCGATCCGACCTGCAACGTGCACGACTGGTATGTCGGAGTGCGCGGCGGCAAGGTCGAGACGGTGTGGCCGGTCAGCGCCCGCGGAAAGGCCTACTGAGGTACGGACGGATGTCTTCAGGAACAATTCCCGGGACGGGACGATGAAAGCCGGTCAACCCGGTGTACTGATCGTCTCCGAGGCCGACTGTCGGCGGTTGGTTGACCATACGGCGGCATTCGCCGCGGTCGAGGCCGTATTCGGTTCGATGGCACGTGGCGATGCAGTCAACTTTCCGGTGGTCCGCGAGGCGCTCGGCCATGCCGGCGCAATCTACGGCTTCAAGTCCGGCTTCGACCGGGACGTACCCGCACTTGGCGTCAAATCCGGCGGATACTGGCCCGGCAACGGGGAGGCCGGTTTGACCAACCACCAATCCACCGTGTTCCTGTTCGATCCGGACACCGGCCGGCTCAGGGCACTGGTGGGCGGGAACTATCTCACTGCAGTGCGCACCGCGGCCGCAACCGCGATCTCGATCAATGGCCTCGCCCGCACGGATGCAAAGGTGCTTGGAATGATCGGCGCGGGCCACCAGGCCCCGTTTCAGTTGCGTGCCGCCGCCGGACAGCGGAATTTCGAAAAGGTCGTTGCCTGGAATCTGCACCCCGAGAAGCTGCCCGGGCTGCGCGCCGTCGCCGAAGGGATCGGGCTGCCTTTCGAGTCGGTTCCGGTGCGGGAGGTCGGCGCGCAGGCGGATGTGATTGTCACGATCACATCAAGCTTCGAGCCCCTGCTGATGGCCGACTGGATCAGGCCGGGCACCCATCTTGCCTGCATGGGTACCGACACCCGAGGCAAGCAGGAAGTCGATGCCGGGCTGGTGGCGTCTGCATCCGTGTTCACCGACGAGGTCGCGCAGTCCGTCTCCATCGGCGAGGCACAGCACGCCTTCAATGCGGGAACCATCATGGAGGACGATATCGTTTCCATCGGGGACGTGATCAACGGGACCCATCCCGGCCGTACTTCCCCGGAGGAGATCACTCTTTTCGACGGCACCGGGGTCGGACTGCAGGATCTTGCCGTGGCCGAGGTTGCCTCCAGGAAAGCGGAGAAAGGCGGTGATGCTGTCGTCGTCAGCCTCTGACTCCGGGAAAATATTGAGCCTGATGAGCTGCTGGATGTTTTACAAACATAAGCAACGGACAGATTATTTTTCAGCAAAGTCCGGCTAGGAGGCAGAACCCGTCAAGTGGACAATTCGACCTCGCCGCCGGGGGTGCTGATGCGGGCAACGAGCCGGGCCGCGGCCGGGTCGCTCACCCCCTCGATCAAGACTGCGGTATCGGCGCCGATGGCTGCAAGCAGCCCCTGCAGCCACTCGGGGTAGGGATGGTATAGGCTCAGGGACTTGAGCCGGCATCCCAGGTCCGGCATGCGTGACGCCGGATGGAACTCCATCTGCCATTGGATACACAGCGGAAAGAACCCGCCGGCGAACAGACGTCCGTCATCCGGAAGGGCAACCTTCCAGCGAAGGTCGTCCCTCCGGGCCTCCAGGACTTCCCCCACGACGATCCGTGTCGATGCCAGCAGGGTTTCCAGGCTCTTCGTATTGACGGCCCAGGTCAGGAGCCGCGGGGCATCCGCGAGGCCGCGGATCACCGACGGGTCATCCAGGCCGAACCATCGGGGTTGCGCGGGCGGTGTCATCTCGGGGTTGACCGCGATGATCTCAAGATACACGTCGTCCCCGAGGGCCATCACCCGGTTATGTGTGCCCATCATTTCGTGGCGGCCGCCGAGAGGCACCCGCACGCCGAGCCTCGTTTCCACGAAGTCCGCGCCCTCGTCCAGGGAGCGGGCGGCAACGACGACATGGTCAAGCCGGGTCCGGGGTCTGTTCATCCTTCCAGCTGCTCGGCAAGGTCGATGAAGTCCGTGGCCACGTAGGTATAGTCGTTTTCCGCCACGAGATCGAAATCCTGGTCCGGCCCGTATTCCGTCGGGCGGGGCACGAAAGCAGTGGCAAGTCCGAGGGCCCCGGCGGCGACAAGGTCGCTGTTGTGGGCTGCCACCATGCAGCACTGCTCCGGCGCGAGGCCGAGCATCCTGACCGATTCCAGGTACGCCCCGGGCTGCGGCTTGTAGTGCCGGGTCACCTCGGCGCCGAGCACCATGTCCCAGGGCAGGGAGGAAAACCTGGCCATGTTCACGATCAGTGCAACGTTGCCGTTGGAGCAGGTGGCAATGACCCGGGTTTCCTTCATCCTGGCAAGTCCCGCCGCCGCGTCGGACCAGGGCCTGAGACGGTGCCAGACCCGGTTCAGCCGGTCCCGTGCAGGTTCATCCAGGTGATCCAGGCCGAATTCCGGGAGAAGCGTGTCCAGGCTTTCGCGGTGCAGCACGTCGAGAATGGTCCAGGGCCGCTCTCCGGTGCGCACCCTTTCCATGGCGGGCTGGTACATGCCGCGCCAGCGATCGGCAAACTTTTCCCAGTCCACGTCGATGCCGAGGCGCCGGTTCATGGCCAGGCCTTCCCCGACAATGGAGGCGCGCCAGTCCACGACGGTGCCGAAGACATCAAACAACAGCGCGCGAATGTCAGGCTTGGTCATCAGGGCATGCGGGGGCGGCGGTTTTCCGGGGTTTCATGCCCGGTGCCTATCGGGTGCCGGCGCTCCCGAGCAGTTCTTCCAGCATATCCATGACCAGGGCCAGGTCCTCCGGTCTGGACACCCTGTGTCCGGCATCCTTCAGCAGAACCAGTCGGACGTCGTCATGGGACAGTTGCCGCATGATTCGCAGGCTGGTTTCCCAGGGGACATCCGGATCATCCAGGCTGTGCAGCAACCGCACGGGGCAGTGTATATGGATGGTGTCGTCAAGCAGCAGATGCCGGCGTCCTTCCTCCACCAGGCGCCGGGTGATGATATAGGGTTCATCGCCGTAATCGGAAGGCTGCTCGATCCTTCCCGAGTCCATCAGTACGGCCTGTTCCTCCGGGGACATTTCGCCCCACAGGAGTTCATCCGTGAAATCAGGGGCACTTGCAATGCCCACCAGCCCCGTCACCCGGACGGGGCGGGCCAGCGCCGCAAGCAACATGACCCACCCGCCCATGGAGGATCCCACCAGGATCACCGGCCCCTCGGTCAGGCCATCGATCACCGACAGGGTGTCCCCCAGCCATTGGCCGATGGTGCCGTCCTCGAATTTCCCGTCGGATTCGCCGTGGCCGGAATAGTCGAACCTGGCGAAACCCTGTCCCCGTTCCCGGCACCAGGTATCCAGTGCCATGGCCTTGGTGCCCGCCATGTCCGACATGAACCCGCCACAGAAGATCACGGTGGGCTGCCGGCCTTCAACGACATTGGCGTGAATGTCGTATGAGCCTGAGCGTATGGTGCGGTGCATGGGGATTGGAAATGCGGGGGTTCAAAATTATTAAAGGAATTTCAACTTAGAATTGCCAAATATATTTATTTATATATTTGATATATAATAATAAAATAAATTTTTGTTGAATTTTCATTGTTCCAATTCTAAGTCTCCGTAAGCATACTGCAAGCGAATTTAATTCAATATAGGCGCATCAGTAAGCATGATCGTCGTAAGCCTTCGTTGGAGCCGTGACAGGCCCTGAAATAGTAACCGAAAAAGTTGCTTCCCGGGTCTGGTAACAGGGACGGATTTCGGCTATGGTCCGGGCCATGTCGATTTCGGAAAAAGCGGATGGAGTGTGCGCTGGGCCTGGGTCCGGGTGTGGCGCAGCCTGCGGGTCCTGCGCGTGGCGTGTCCTGTACGAGCAGGAGCGGGAGCGCGCGGATGCCCTGGAGGCCGAGTTCAGGGCACTGGTGAAATCGGAACGGGATGCGGCATATCGGGCGGGGTCGCTGGAATGCAAGCTGGACCGGTGCCGGGACAGGGTGGCGGAGGTCAAGCGTGCGAACAGGCAGCTGAGGAGATATGGTCCCCGTCAACGGTTTTCGAAAGTCGTTCGGGAGCGGGACCTGGAGACGATACGATGGCAGCACAAGCGGATGAGCGAGTTGCACCGGAAGCTGCAATATTTTCGTCCTCTGGGGGAAATGCTGTTCACGACCATGCAGGAGGAGCGTCGGCTGCGGAATGCCCTCAAGTGGATGACGTGGAGCCGGGGTTGCCGGGACTGGCAGTTGGCGAAGCTGGGCAGAGCCCTGTCGAAGCTGTCGCAAAAGCTGTCCGACAGTCAGGAGGACCTGCGCCGTGCGCTTCGCCGATCCCGGCGGCAGAAATCCACGATCCGGTTGGTGTCGAGGGAGAACGCCAGGCTGCGCCGGCGGGACAGGGCGTCCGTGCGGCGGATCGGGGCCCTGGAGGCGGAACTGGCGAAGGTGCGGGCCGGCCGTGCGGTGCTGTCGAACAGGCTCTACGGCAGGAAGAGCGAACGGCAGGAGAGGCCGGGGACCGGACGGCCGCGCGGCCATCAGCGCGGCAGGGCCGGGCATGGCCGCACGCCGAGGCCGCAACTGGAAGAGCGGGTGGAAGAGCGCAACCCGCCGGCGGATGCCCGCAAGTGCGGCCGGTGCGGGGAAGCCTACGTGCGGAACGGGGCCGAGGTGTCCACCCTGGTGGAAATCGAGGTGAAGGCGCACCGGCGGGTGATCCGACGCCCCCGCTGGCGGCGCGGATGCGCATGCGGGGGGCCTGTGGAAGTGCTGGCGCCCCCGGCGCCGAGGCTGTTCCCCTGCACCCACTACGGGACGGGGTTCTGGGCCTGTTTCCTGTTCGAGAGATATGACTGCCTGCGTCCTCTGGAACGGGTGGCCGTCTGGATGTCGGACCATGGGCTGGCGGTTTCCCCGGGGACGCTGGCGGACAGCGTGAGACGGTTCGAGCCGCTGTTCGGCCCGATCGCGGAGGCGATCCTGGCGCGCCAGAGGGAGGACGGCCTGCGTCAGGCGGACGAGACCACCTGGCGGGTGGAGGAACTCCGCGGAGAGGACCGTTCGAGCCGGGCCTGGCTGTGGGTGTCGGCCACCAACGAGGCGGCAACCTTCCATATCGATCCGTCGCGCAGCGTCGATGCGGCGGCGAAACTGTTTGCCGGGCTTGACCTTTGCACGGTGATCGTCTGCGACCGCTACAGCGTCTACAAGGCGCTGGCGCGCATGCTGGGCGGGATGGTGGTCCTGGCGTTCTGCTGGGGGCATGTCCGCAGGGATTTCATCGATGGCGCGGCCGGCCAGGAACGGCTGACGGCATGGTGCCGGAAGTGGATCGAACTGATCGCGGAGCTGTATCGCCTGAATGGCGAGCGGCTCGCGCATTACAGGCCGAACCGCAAGCGCCGGACGGCGTCGTTCGTGAAGGCGGACAGGAAATTGCGGGCGGCGCTGGACGGCCTCTTCGCGGAGGCGGAACGGGAACTGTGCGGGTTGCCGGAAGGCGCTCGGGAAGCCAGGGCCCTGCGTTCCCTGCTGAATCACCGCGAGGGGCTGAGCGTGTTCGTGGACCGGCCGCAGGTGCCGATGGACAACAACTTCTCCGAAAGGCTGCTCCGTGGCCCGGCGATCGGGAGGCGGCTTTCCCTGGGGTCGGACAGCGTACGGGGGGCCCGGTTCACGGCGGTGATGTACTCGGTGGTCGCCACCCTCAACCTGAACGGGATCGATGTCCTGCGTTGGCTGAAGGGGTGGCTGGAAGCCTGCGCGGGCAATGGCGGGCGGCCGCCGGACGACCTGTCTCCATGGCTGCCGTGGAAGATGGGCAGGAAGCGACGGCGGGAACTGGCGGCGGCACCATGACCGGCGAGGTGGAGTGCCGCTACCACGGCCGGGACTTCACCGCCGACGAAATGACGCTCCTGCGCGAGTTGATATCGGCGGACCCGCAGCCGACCCGCGCATGGCTGTCGCGGGAGTTCTGCCGCAGGATCGGCTGGTACAGGCCCGACGGCGGGCTCAAGGACATGATGGCCCGGGTGACCATGCTGGCCATGCACCGGGACGGCGTGATCGCCCTGCCGCCGCCCAGGGGGTCGAGACCCGTTGCCCACCCCATCGTGTTCGGGCCGGATACCGCTCCCCCGGAGAATCCGGGGCCGACCGGCCTCGACGAGGTCCGCCCCCTGACGGTCAGCACAGTCGTCGGCAAGACCCGCGAGGGCAAGCTGTGGAACGAGTTCGTCGACCGGTACCACTATCTCGGCTACAGGACCCTGGTCGGCGCGCAGATGCGCTACGCCGTCCATGACCGCCATGGCCGTCCCGTCGCCATGCTCGGCTTCAGTACCGCCGCCTGGAAACTCGCCCCAAGGGACCGCTTCATCGGGTGGACCCCGGAACTGCGCGGGAAGAACCTGCCCCTGGTCATCGACAACACCCGGTTCCTGATCCTGCCCTGGATCCGGATCCCCAACCTCGGGTCCCACATCCTCTCCCTGATCTGCGAGCGCCTGCCCGGGGAATGGGTCGACCGCTACAACACCACTCCGGTGCTGATCGAGACCTTCGTCGAGACCCCGCGCCATGTCGGCACCGTCTACCAGGCGTCGGGCTGGATCAATGTGGGAACGACACAGGGGCGCGGGCGTTATGATCGGCACAAACAGTACGACAAGCCCCAAAAAACCGTCTGGCTGAAACCTCTGCGGAAGGACTGGAAGCGGACCCTCAATCGGTAGGATACTCCGGGGTCGGAGACTATTCCATCACGGCTCCAACGAAGGCTTACTGATCGTCGTACGCCTTAGGTCGAGCCGTGATGGGACTGCGGCAGTAAGCACCGTCAGCCTGAGCGTGTCAAGGAAAACACTGCATCGACTGTTTCCTTAAGTCGCAAACCTGCTTTCATCATGGCCCCACCGAACGGGTACTGATCGTCGTATTTCCACAGTTGCGCCCGAGCCGGTCAATTTACCGGAATTCCCGAGCACTTACCTGTATTCCAGATTAGTGTATCATTCGGCTTTCGCAGGTTTCCAGGCACTTTGCATTGATTGAAATGCAACCTGGAAATTGAGATCGCTGGCCTGAACCCCGGCGGTTTTTTCTTAGAGGGACTCCAGTTCATCCGCGCCGCATTTTTTCCGGCCGCAGGGTAATGTTGATGGCCGCTTCTGAAAACGCCGCGTACGGTGATTACGATTGAAGAGACGACAATCCCGGCAGTCCGGTCATCGGGCATCTGCTGGCTGTTTCGCCAATTGAGAGACAGGATCATGACACAGGAAACCGATCTGTTACAGCGCATCAACGTCAACCCCGATATGGGCTCGATCAGGACGGTCTAATCAGTCAGTCTGGAGGATAGGTGTGGGACAGCGCACGAGCGGGTTGGACGGCAAGAAATCAGGACAGGCCACATGACGATGCGACCAGATTACGGAACCCGATTGAAGAACGACGGTAATGACAATCCACACGTCAAACATTTTTTCTACGGTTTGACGATATGGGGATTCGATGCCCTTGGACGACCCGGCCAATACTCGATCACAGTTGACACGATGTACGCGGGTGAACGCCATTGTCTTTCCCTGGATTTTGGCCCTATGCCGTTGGCGACAATCTTGGCGGCCTTGCCTACACACGTACGTCGAAGTATCGAAAATGAGCTGAATCGGGACCCAAGCTCACCCATGCAGTTCAAGTTTCCTCATCCGGTGCACTGCGAATCAATAGCTGCGACGTTGGGAGAACCGCAGCGCGGACATCAGGAAAGCTTCATTCCATTGAATGTTCGAGAACTCAGACTTCGGACCGAGGCATGACGTACAGATTTACTCAACACATAGTTTCTGGATAGTTGCGTACCGTACGTTGAAGCGGAGCAAGGTCTCGACGACTGGTTGGGAAGAGGGAGCATCGGACAAACATCATGCTACAAGCGGACATCAATAGGCTCGTCTTTGAGCGGTGTACGTTATGTGGTGGGTCTTCCGATCTGCAGGCCAGCCACATCATCCCGGGTTTTGTTTTTGATTGGTTAAGGAATACTTCCGCAACCGGTCATTTTCGATTTGCTGAAAGTCCCAATTTACGTGTCCAGGATGGTTTGAAACCTCGAATGTTGTGCAAGGACTGTGAACAACTGTTTGCGAGTTGGGAGAAGGCATTTTCTGAGGAGTGTTTTGTTCCACTTAACGAGGGCGCTATCAGCAGCCTCAGCTATGGGCCTTGGATGCTGAAGTTCGCAACCTCCGTGTCTTGGAGGGTATTGCGTGTGTTCGTTGCGATCGATGGCCTTGCAGGGTTCCCGGATAACATCAAGGTAGAGGTCAACCGTGCTCTTGAAGAATGGTCCCAGTTTCTTCTTGGAACAAAGTCCAATCCCGGTTCACATGAGCAGCATATGTTTGTAGTCGACACAATTGAACATAGCTCGATTGCCGATCTGCCTCCCAACATTAACCGTTATTTTTCTCGTGCGATTGATTCGGTTATAGATTTAGTACAAGATGGCACAGTATCCTATGTCAAGATGGGACGTTTCGTTTTATTCGGATTCGTTTCGATGAAGTATCCACGTCGATGGAGAGGTACAAAGTTGCACGTCCGACGCGGTCAGTTTGGCCAACAAGATATAGAATTGCCGTCGGACGTTGGAGAATTCATCGTTGGACGTGCCGAACTGGCTGCGGATCGGTACTCGCAGATCTCAGATCGACAACAGGCGCGAATTCGGAAATCTTACGAGCAAAATCCCGATCATGCGGCTAAGAGTGAAACTCTTCGTGCCATGCATCAAGATGTATCGATGTTTGGAATGAGGTCATTTGACGTGACGCAGCCAAAGGCCCGTGAGCGCCTGGGAAAGAACAATCGGTAGCTTCTTCAGGCGGTTCCACTACCGCCCAACATCCTATGTCGCTCTCGGTGATTGCGGACCCCGCAATCAAAAAAATCCAATGGGTAAGCAACGTTATCATTTCCGAGAGAGAATTTTTCCAGGTTCTCACCACATATGCGTTCAGGATGTTCCTGGGTTATCAACATAGGGTAACAGTCTGCCCGGGCTTATGCTCCGCGGCCTTCGTTATCCCATGCTGTTATCGGGAGTGCATATCAGGTGTCCATTATGGTTGATTTCGAGCGTGTTGAAAGACGGTTCGCCGAGACGGTTTGCGAACTCGGGCTCATGGACCCGGACAGCAACCTGGACGGAAACCTCGACCGGAACCTGGTCGGGACCGCCGGTGGGGATGACGGACACCGCACGGCGCTGGCGAATTACGCAATCGGGTTGACGGACATATTGGGCAGGTTGCCCGAAGGATGGACCCCGGGGTCAGGTCGCCGAGCAAGAGGAAACAGCCGGATGAGCCGGTTCCGGCCCGATTGGAAGCTTTACCGGATACTGTACCAGCCGGACCTGCTCGACAGCGAAGGCAGGGCCAGGCCGGAAGCGTTTGAGAAGATCCACCTGCTGGTCAGGGGCCGGCCCGGACTGTAAAATGCCCGGCTCGCCGTCGATGCCCTGGCGATGACTGACTCCGGGAACCGGGGGAAATCCTGAACGGGAACCCGGCGACATGGTAAGCTGTCGGTGGTTCCGGTCGCAGGGACACCGTTGTTTATTCCAGCCTGGCGTGAATTTCCCGCCTGATCTGCTCGACGGTTTTGGTGTCCTCTTCGCACCATGAAGACGGTTCGACCCTCCTCTTCTCCAGCAACCGGACCAGTGAATGCCTGAGCCCGGCCTCTGAATCCGACAGACCGGGGCCGGGCTCATCGGTATCCGGATAATCCCAGGCGTTTCGGTGCCGCCGGCAATCACTCCCACGCAGGCCGATCGGGACACCGTCGTCTTCAAGGCCGGTGCCGAAATTCAGGTGCCCGCAGATGAGACAGTCCCTGTAACCGGGAACCTCGGGGTCGTCCTGGCCGAAATTCGGGTATCCGCAACAGGCGCAGACCGGCTCCTTGAAAATGTCCTCGTGCAGCCACCACCAGGACCATCTCCGGCCAAAGGATGATTTCAGGTCAAGGGCCGGTATGTCCATCTTCCGGACAGGCCCGTCCACACCGGGGCCCGACGCGAAGAAGTCCCTGACACTACCGCCGTAACGTAAGAGCACCTTGAGAAGATCTCCCTCCACGGCGAGTACGACTCCTTCATCCCGAGTGTCGTACTCGATCCAGGTACCTGGCGGGAACCGCCCGCTTGCGGGCAGGAATTCCTCGGGCGCCGGTTCGTCGATCTTCTCGTACCGGGACAGGATGGCGTCCGGAACACAGATAGTCTTGCGGCCGCGGAAATCCACGCGCATGGTCGAGTTTCGAACGGCGAGTACTCGCCCGTAACCCTTGCGGGGATTCCGGATCCAGTCGCCCGGCGAGAAAACGTCCTTGAGCGAGGGCATCCGCTTGCGCTTGCGAACCGACTTCCAGGGCCAGATGTGCGGCCGGAAATCCTCGTCGATCTCGTCGCCGTAGGACAGTTTCATGGTATTCGGCGGATCGGGCGTCATTTCCAGGATCACAGCCGGGCGGTAGCGTCCCGTGTCGATCCAGCTACCCGGCCGCACCCGGAGTTTCCGGGTCGGACGAAGGCGCCTGAGATGCGCCGGGAACCGGCGCCGGTTCCGGGGCGGACGGGCAGCCGCCGCCAACAGGATATCCACGGCGGTCTGCACGTCCGCCAGAGCCTCTTGCATTGGAATACGATTGGTGACGTATTGGTCAATCGTCGTACTCGCACTGAACGCCGTTTCCCACAGTTCGTCCGGCGCCTTTTCATCGAAAGCATGAAGATAGGTGGAGGTGGCGCGAAAACAGGAATCGACATCGCGCAGTTGCGACCAGCACCAGGACTCGATGGCCAAGGCGAGGGCGCTTTCGAGTTGGGTTACCTGCCCGATCCACTCGGGATAGGACCCATTTATGTTGGTCGGCGTATCGGCCAGGATCGCAAGTTTGCGGCGTGCTTCGTCTGCCGCCAGCCCGGGCCGTTCCCGGGTCGTGTGCGCTCTGGTCGCGGAAACCTTCCAGCTGTAGCCGACCCGGACAGTCTCCTCCTGGCCGCTTTCCGTCCTATGGGCGGGAAGGACCACGTCGAATTCGTGGCTCCCATCTTGCGGCTCCGGCGGTTTATCATTGCTCATGTGCAGGCCTTCACAAGGGTCGCCGACACATCATGCGGATGCATGGGCGATATCGGAATATGGAATATACCTTAGGGATCGAGACCCGGTCATTCGGAATTCCCCGATCATATAGGGGCTTACAAAGAGTGGTTTACAGGATCAATGCTTGTGCGCCGCGTAAAAGTCTTTAGGAGGGTCTGAATAATCGAGTTTCGGAAAGGTGATTTCTGCTGATTCGAGATTTCAGTGGATCAAAATGGCCGAAATGTCCGGAATCAGTGGCTGAGATCAGGGAAATGCGGGAGATATCCCGCTATTCCCATTTTTCAGGCGCACGTAGCCCGCTGTTTCAGCCGACTTCGTTTCAAAAGATCCCGTTTCGCCATCACCAGGTTGCTCAGCGCACAGGCCACAAACAGCCGATGAGCGTTCTTCGCCAGACCGCGGTATCGCACCTTCGTAAATCCGAACTGCCCCTTGATGATGCCGAACTGGTGTTCCACCTTCGCCCGTACCCGGGACTTCGTACGGTTCTTCGAGCGTTCCTCCTGCGTCAGCTTGCGGTAGCGCGATCCCTTCGCCTGCGTGAAATCCCGCGCCGCCGGCGCCACCTCCGAGAGCACAGCCTTCTGGCCGGTATAGGCAGAATCCCCCCAGACACGCGTCTCGTCACCATGCAGAAGATCAGGCAGAACCTGGGAGTCGTGGACATTGGCCGGCGTGGCCACCACCGAATGGATCAGCTTGCTGCCACTGTCCACGCCAATATGCGCCTTCATGCCGAAGTGCCACTGCCTGCCCTTACGCGTGGAGTGCATCTCCGGGTCCCGCTCCTTCTTCCGGTTCTTCGTCGAACTCGGTGCGTCGATGATGCTGGCGTCCACGATCGTGCCACGGTTCACCTTCAGCCCGTTCTCGGCCAGGTAGACATTGACCAGGCCGAACAGGCGATCCCCCAGGTTATGCCGCTCCATGAGGTGGCGGAACTTGCAGATGGTGGTTTCGTCCGGCGCGGGTTCCCGGCCGAGATCGATGCCCACGAACCGGCGCATCGCAAGGGAGTCGTACAAAGCCTCTTCGGCGGCCGGGTCCGAGAGATTGAACCAGTGCTGGAGAAAGTGGATACGAAGCATCCGCTCGATTCCGATCGGCCGCCGGCCCGCGCCCTTTGGTTTCGGATAGAACGGCTCGATGGCCTCGGCCAGCTCCTTCCAGGGAATGATCTTGTCCATGTCATCCAGAAAACGTTCCTTGCGGGTCTTTTTGCTGTACTTGTCGAAGCCGGTATCGGAAAGCGTGGTCTGGCGCATGGATAGGGTCGTTGGTGAAAAGAGCGTGGCGATTATAGAATGCTGGCTGAATTAATCAGAGGTTCCTTTATATGATAACGGGATGCGTCGGACCGTCGTTTACATCATCGCGTGGGAAATCGTTGTCTTTGCTGCTGGTACGGGGATGTTGAATGTGTTCCCGGAATGGAAGGCAAAGATTTGGTTTGCTATAGCCGCCGCAGCTTTACTCGTCATCGTTCTGAACTGGTGGGCAGACGCCAGCCGTCGTGCGTCCGTCCACCATGGCCGAAAACCCCTTCTGAAAGAAACCGCTTCCACAAACTTAGTGATGACCTGAATGAAGTTGGAATTTCCGCTGTCACTAAGCCCGGCGATACTGAGGTGTTGCAAAAGGTGGCGAGATTAGGTTCGGAGTTGGTCGATCTTGGAAATTCTATTCCCGATGGGAGGACAGACGAGGCTCATGTCGCAAATCATTTCCTGAAACTGGCCCAACTGGCCAAATCAAAGGACTTGAAGGCCGCACGCCGCCTGATCAAGCGGGAGAAGGACAGCTGAACATGCCCCGTCAACCATTCTTTGTAAGCCCCATTTTTTATCTACCCGGCCAGTCAGTCATGCAGTTGTATTTCAGTTGACAAGTTCCATCACACTCACAAGCGCAAGAAGGGTCATGACAACCGAAAGTAAAATGTTCCGTAACCGGTTGGGCTTGGTAAGATTATGATTCAATTGCATCAATAGCTGTGTATGGTCTTGTGAGAGACACCCGTATGTTGTCCCTAGACAGTAAGCCACCCCTGCTGTCCGGCCTAGGACACGGGCACCCTTCCAGCCTTGCCAGTAGAGACCACCAAAAAATCCTGCGAACAGTACAACCATAATACCGAAGATGATTAATTTTTCTTCCTCCCTTCTGCTTAAGTAGTCGCCGGTTAGCAAATCCTCTCCAGTGGGGCTGGATAACAACAAAGCAAAGCCTGCTAGAGAAGCCCACAGCATTACCGTCAAGGCGTTCGGCAAAACGCGGTACTTGGCTAGAATCTTTTCTGTGCATTCCAGAATCCTGGCAATCTCGATCAAATCCTTATCCTGTTTCTTGCGCTGTTGTACCAAGCTGTCGATCTGCCCCTGCATTGCTGCAATCTGCGACGCAAAGGCTTCCGGGTTCACATACTTGCGTTGTTCGGCCAGGTCTCGGAGTGTTGCCATTTCCGCTTCGGCTTTGATAGTCTGCTTATCCAGTTCCTCATTATCAGATATCAGATTGTCCTCTTTGTATGTTTCTTCTATATGTTCGGTAAAACTTCTGATGTAGCCATCCAGCCCGCCCATCATCAAGAAACCCCATAGCGCCCCCAACACAACAGTAATATAGAAGTAATCTGATACAGCTAACACTAAACAAGCAATACCAAACAGGAAGACCATGTTGTTGCCTTGTCCGCTGCGCCAGCTAAGCCAGCCTCCCCATGCTATCCAACCGAAAAACAGATAAACCCCCAAAACCAGAAAAGAACCAAATACGGAGTCAAGAAGATTCTCAATGATCGTGTACATAGGGATTTCTCGATTGTGATTGGCATTTTTCCGGGGGAATCCTGCTAGGCAGTCAGTATGTACCGCAATCCGATACTACAGTGGGGCTGTTATTCAGAATCAGATGGTGGCGATGGCACTGGTATAAAAAATGAAGGTGATTCTTCTACCATAGTCTCAATCGACCATAGTATTTGATAATGGACTAATTCCAGCGAGATTAGCTGTTTCCTGATGGAATTAGTGATTGTTGTATTGTTTGTGTGCCTCGCAAAGAAACAGAATTTTTGCTGCTGCTAAGTGTAGCGCGTAGGCAGCAACATATTCTGGGGTCTCGAGAGGTATTGAACCTTGTCCGTGACCTCCCTGCTTGTTTCTTACGTTTGGCAAACCGGACTGGAGTGTTGCTGCTAGTTGTTCAAATGATTTGCCGAGATTGCCTGGCAGTAATCCATTTTTAAGTACAATCTTGAGAAGTTTCGATGCTGTCGATCCTTCCGGATATTGCAATTTATTTTTATCGCAAATTGTCTTTAATGTGCTTTCGAAGGCATTATTAGCATTTGTAATTGCGCTCTTAGTATCTCCATCTCGATAATGTTCGTGTGCCTTCAGAAATTCTTCTCGGGGACCTTCAAATCCTTGTTGTTGGAGGAATCGAAGAGCCGGCTTTATGACTTCGGAGTGAATTAATTCCGAGTCGATTCGGATGATCATACTTTCTTCGAAACGATATCCTACACCTGCACGTCGAAACCGCTCGTTAAGCTCATTGATGGCATCCTCAGCAGCAACAGTTATTCCGTGCCCAGTACGCTCGTGCTTATGAAATTCTCGAGCAACCTTGTCAATATACATGAAGCTCGCTTCGATAATATCGAGAGCCTTCTCAACCGAAGCGCTAAGTAGATATTGTTCACAACGTTTGAAAGGATTTGCACCCTGACCTAGTGAGAATAGCCCGTGTTCCTGAGCCACTATTTCGTGTATTTGTTCCCATGCCCGGTTATTTTCATTAACTGTACCAAATTCAATGCCTGTATACACATGAGCTGGTCCGATAGCGTTGATCCAAATTCGAATGATCTGTATGCGTAACGAATCTGGTATATGATCGAAAATCAGTATGTCTGAAGTTTTGCCTTCAGCGATACGCTTGCGATATGAATAAAGATCAAAAACTGCCATGACTTGGTCTCCAATAAACTAGATGTTCGGTGGCAAATTCTTTGGGCTGCCATCCGACCGTTCTGTCAAAATGAAGACATTTTCGGTCATCCAACGTCGGAAACTGTCGTTGTCAATGAATTGCTTGTATAACTGGTGGTCATCCTTGATGATCGAATTCATGGCCTGCTTGAGGGCCTTGTCGAATTCAATCCGTGCATTCTCATCATCGGAATATTTCCGGGCATTCAGGTAAGCTGAGTCAGTGGCAACGCGTTCCGGAATCGTCTCGGTGATCAGTTGCCTGATTCGGTCTTCGTCTTCCCAATCGATATTGCCGAACAGATCGTTGAACTGGCTGATGATGTTCGATAAACGGTCCATCTCGGGGTCGGCCTGGTGTCCACCTCCACTGGTAGGTACAGGTTCAACTTTCCCATCCTCGTCGGGCAAACGGATTTTCTGTATCGCCTGTATCTCGACGCGGTAACTCTCCATATCGATAGCCTCAAGTATTCCCCTGGACAGATCCGTATCCTTCGGGGCCGGCAGCTTGGGAATCAGGAAGTTGAGAAATATCGAACGCACCTCCCAGGCGGAATGGGTCCAGGGCAGCACACAGGAGAGGAAGTTGTAGGCCCGAACGAACGCCTTGGCCTTGCCCTTGAAATCCACCTGCTGATCCTCGTCCAGATCCTGTCGGTAGACGGCTACACAGGCATCCAGAATCGGGTCGATCTGGTCTCGGCCAGCATCGCCCAAGTATCGTTTAACAAGATCCTCGACCTGGTCAGGCGTGTAGACCTGGGCATTATCCAGGTCGGCCTGAAGGTCATGCAGCCTGTTTGGGTCTGTTTCATCGGAAAGGATGGTTGAGCGGTAAAAAGGCGTGAACGCCTCTCGAACCGTCTCCGCATCGTTCTGGAAATCCAGCACAAACACATCGTGTTTTTTCGGGTGTGCACGATTGAGGCGGGATAGGGTCTGTACCGCCTGGATACCCGACAGGGTCTTGTCCACATACATGGTGTGGAGCAGGGGTTCGTCGTATCCCGTCTGGAACTTGTCGGCGCAAACGAGAAACCGGTACGGGTGCCCCTGAAACTTCTTTGCGATACTGTTGGAAGGAAATCCGTTGAGTGAGGCTTCGCTCACCTTTGATCCACCGAAATCCCGTTCACCCGAGAAGGCCACGATGGCCTGATAGGGGCTCTTGCGTTCGACCAGATATTTAGTGTCAGACAGAAAACCCCGATTTCCGACGGATTCCCGGCGTGAAAATATTTCGCCAGCATCCAGTCATTGAGTGACTCTATGGATTTCCGGGAAACAGTAGAGGGAATTGATTGTCAGGGTGTTTCGGCCTGATTTCGGACATTGGGCTCCATGCCCACCCTGTCGGGGCGGGACTTTCAACTTCAGCTGACGAAAGCCGATCCGTCATGCCGCCCGTCGTCGCCGCTCGGCCTCACGGGCCCTGTCCCGGATCATCCGTCCGACGCGATGCACGTTGCATGCCAGTATCGACAGCGCCACCGTCCGCTCGAACCCCTCCACGCCATGGCTGCGCACACGGTCCAGACCCCGGTGCTCCAGATTGTGGATCGCCGACTCGATCGCCGGATGCTGTTGCCGGGCCGCCCGGAACACGGAGCCCGTCTCACGCACCCGGTCAGCCTGCGTCCAGCGGCCCTTGCGGGGCAGGACATTGTCCTCCAGCAATTCATCCAGGCAACGGCGATTCTCCGGACTGTGAAACCCCTTGTCGAAACTGCAAAGCCCCAGGTCCGGATACTTCCCCCTGGCCTCCTCCACCATCGGCACCGCGATCTCCACATCGCTTTCCTTCCACATCACCCGATGGTGCAGCAGCAGGCCGTGCTGGTCTTCCAGAACGCAGACCGGAACCCCCAGTTCCACCGGGCGGCCCACCTTCCCCTTCGAGATCCAGCGCGTATGGGGCTCGAAGATCGAGTAGATCTTCTCGCCCTGGGGAATCGTCTCCCCCCGCAGCAACCGACGGTCCACCTGGTCCGAAAGCCGGGCGGCATACCACAGATACTGCCGGATCCGGTTCATCCGAACCAGCCGGCACTCCACCCTTGCCATCCCGGCAAGAACATCCAAAGTGCCATCGGCCTGGGCAATCAATTGCCGGGCGGCATCGAGAAAACCCTTCACCCGCTCCGGGCGGCCGTGCGCATCACGCGCCCGTCGAACCCCGTTGAACAGGCGCTTCAGCTTCCTGCGCCGGTCCTTCGCCTGGCGCCACCCCGAAACCCCGTCCTCCAGGGCCGCCTCCTGCATCAGGCCAAGCAACTTGCGCAGCGCATCCCACAACAGACCCGTATCCGTCGGGTAATGCACATCCGTTTCCACCACGAAGGAATCACACCGACCGCGCAACCAGTCTCCAGGCTTTTTTTTTGACACCCGGTGGCCCGATTCCACCACCAGTTCTCCAACCTTCGACAGCACCCCCGGCGTCAGCAGGCTGACGTTGTCCTTGATCTGCTGCACCGAATAACTCTCGTCCGAGTACACACTGTGCCCCAGCATCTGGCGGATCACGTCATAGTGGTTCACCAGTCCCTCAAGACGGTCGAAGTCGCAGTTCAGTCCCTGCTTCAGGATCGCCATCACCAGAATCGACCACAAGTGCATCCCCGGCCTGCCAGTGTCCAGGTCCACATCCGGCAGAACCTCGCGCTCCAGCAGGTCGAACAGACGGTTGCGCAATGACTCGTCGGTATACAGATGCTGCAGGCCGATCAGGAGCGCGGGGATATCGTCCCGGGATTTCGGGTCGATCCGGATATCGGCAATCTGGCATGCGCCGATCTCCAGTTGGGGATGGAGGGTATGTCTCATCGGGTAGGGACCAGGGCGAAGATTCGGGAAAAACCAGCAAATTCCCCATGATTTTACCATCCAGCCGATGAATCCGGGACATCTTCATCACGCCGATTTCCCGATTACACCTTTCCAATCAGCAATATATGGGTTTTCTGCCGGACACTATTTACGAATGGCATTGAAGTACTGGATGGCGCGTTGGACGCCACTGGTCACTACCATTGCCCGGGCCTCTCCGCCAATCTTGCGTTTGGACAGCACCTGGTCGTGAAAATGGTCTACCATGATCTCGGCCTTGAGGCGAATTGCATGGTCGTGGCTCTCAACGTAACGTCGCAGTTTCTTCCGCGCCCTGCCTGCATCGAATTCCGGGTCGTCCTCTATGGTCTTGGTCAGCCTGTAGTAGCTAGTTACCGGGGTATAGTGAGCGAGTACACTCAGAATGAAGCCTTCATCGATCGCCTGCTTCATGGTGTAGCGGTGGAAGGCGTGGTGTTTGACTGTGCCGTCCGGTTGTGGGTCGGGCGCGCCGAAGATTTCCAGTGTCTTGTTCTTCGGTGTGGCGGTGAACGCGAAATAGCTGGCATTGCGGAGCAGCTTGCGTGATTCCATCAGCCGGTTGATCTGGTCTTCGAACGTCTCCTCTTCCCCTTTTGCTCCTGACTCGGACAGTGCCTGCGCCATTGCGGCGCTGGTGCGCCCGCCCTGGCTGGAGTGTGCCTCATCGATGATAATGGCGAACCGCCGTCCACGCTGCTCATTGCCAATCTCGTCTAGGATAAACGGGAATTTCTGGACCGTGGAGATGATGATTTTCTTGCCTGACTCGATGAAGCGCCTGAGGTCGCCCGAACGTTCTGCATGGCCCAAGGTGGCAGTAACACTGGCGGTTTGCCGGATGGTGTCATTGATCTGCCGGTCGAGAATCCGGCGGTCGGTGACGACGATAATGGAATCGAAAATCAGATTTCCATCCTTTTCAAGCCTGATCAACTGGTGGGCCAGCCAGGCGATGGAGTTACTTTTCCCGCTTCCGGCCGAATGCTGGATCAGGTAGCAATGGCCCTCGCCATGTCCGGCAGCGTGTTCCAGCAAGCAGCGAACTGCGTCGATCTGGTGGTAGCGGGGCCAGATCTGTTTTCGGGTCTTCCTTCCTGTGTCATTGTCGCGGGTCTCCACCAGTTGGGCGTAGTTCTCAAGGATGTCGGTCAGGCTCTCCGGGGTAAGCACCTCCCGCCATAGATAATCAGTCTTGAGTCCATCAGGATTGGGTGGATTGCCGGCGCCGTCGTTCCAGCCACGGTTGAATGGCAGGAACCATGATTTCTTTCCTTCAAGATGGGTGCAGAAACGCACTTCGGATTCATCCACGGCAAAGTGGGCAACGCAGCGTCCAAGCCCGAACAGCTTTTCATGTGGGTTGCGGTCCTTCCGGTATTGCTCGATCGCATCCGCCACGGTCTGCTTGGTGAGATTGTTCTTGAGTTCGAAGGTGATGACCGGGAGGCCATTGATGAAGAGAACGATGTCCAGCGCCCGCTGGGCTTCGTCGCGGCTGTACCGAAGCTGACGGGTGATGGTGAAGCGATTCTGTGCGAAGCGTTCCTTCGCCCGTTCATTGTCGGGTGATGGAGTGCCGTAGAACAATGCGAGATCGTGGGCACCGTGCCGGACACCGTGGCGCAGTACGTCAATTATGCCTCGCTTCGTAATCTCCCCTTGCAGCCGTGCGAGGAACTTGCGTCGTATCGGGCCATCTTCGTTTAGTGCCAGTGATTCCGCCTCCTTGGGTTGAGTAGTGCGCAGAAAGGAACCCAACTGGTGGTGATCGACACAGTATTCGCGGTCATAATCCTTCCAGTGTCCACCAAGCCAGCCTGTTCCGCCGTGATCGGGCTCTGGTTGCTCAATGGTCTCCGAGTGCGGACTGCAGGGATGTCCTGCAATAGTGGTGCAGATCAGGCGTTCGAGCCCCTGTTCGCTGGTATCGGTGGCCACGTTCTCGGTATTTGTCAATCAGATCGATACTTCCGTCACTTCACCAGGGCGCGCTTCTTCAATGGCTGCCCGGATTTCTTCCGTCCGAAGGCGCACTTTGGGCCAGGCGGGGGATTGCAGCACGACAATCGCCAGCGTCCTGCCCTTGAGGTTCTGCTGATAGCGCATGTTCTTGTCCGTGGTCACGATGACACTGTATCCTTCCTCTTCGGCCTTGCGGATCAGTTCACCATTTTCCAGCATCTCCCAACCATTCTCCGCAGATCGATCCACGGAATGTTCAGGAAGATGGTGTCGGAGTGGCGCTGGGGTTCCGTGGTCGAACAGGATCTTCATGTTCAGGCAGTGGATTTGAGGTATTCCGCTTCATGCTTGAGTACGGACGCCACCTGCCAGGCTTCGACTTCGGGATACCATTCCAGGAATTCCTTCACCGTGGCGCCACTCTCCAGATTTTCGAATAGTGCGTAAACCGGAACCCTCGTCCCGGTGAAGGCCCAAGCACCGCTGATTTTACGGGGGTTGCGCTCCACCGCCTTGCATTTTGTCCAGTTGGTCATGATATTGTCTCCTGTTCATTGTCGTGTCGTTTGGTCAGTAAATATTGTTCTGACAGGATTGAATTTACTCCATCTTCGTGTGATTTCGGATCAATTTGCGGCAGTTCCGCGGCTGCTTCGCGGACGTCAAGCTTGCCGGTGACAACATCTGCGATCAGGCGGGTGCGGTATTCCCGAAGGAGACCAATCTGACTCTGTGCACAAGCGATTCCATGGTCAACCGACTTCGATTTTATGTCAAGATAATTGACCAGCCTTTCCTGCTCATCTCGAGTTGGAAATGGGAACCGGTGTGCACGCAATTTATCTCCAGTTAAATGTGAAATAGTGCTTTCATGCCCGTCGTCAAATGCGTTTCTCTGTACTGCTGTTCTCAGTGAGTAGCACATGAATCGAGGCAGATCTCGGTCAAAATCCCGAGGACGGAGTCTATGTAGCGCTTTCTGAAAGCCGCAGAGGTTCAACCCTCCCGACCATATTGCACAACGACCTACCTCTCCGCCTTCACACACAAGCAAGTCCCCCGACCGAACGGTATAACGCCCATATTCGGTCGGTAAAATGTCCATGCTTGGCAGTTCTTGAAGGTTGATATGGTCCCACTGGACGTCGATATTCCTAAGGTAGGGAACCAAGTACTCTCCCGTAATTTTCTTTGTGTCCAACATCTTCCCAAGGCACTGCGAATACCTGAATCGAAGGGCAGTCACATCCCAGTGCCTAGGTACATCTCCCAGCCACTCAACGCCTGAGGGCTTATATTCTGGATATGGCTGACCCGTTCGGACATCTATCTGGCCAGTGACAGCTTGGTGAATGATCGTTTGTTTCTGCTCTTCCAGAAGTGCAATCAGTTTTTGTTTGGCGCGGATGTAGCGGTCGATCTGATTGGTGGTGTGGTCTAGGAAGCGGGCGATGGCGGTTTGTTCGGTGAGGGGCGGCACGGGAAGGTATGTGGACTTGATGGCATTTTGGGATAGTCCGAACCTTGTCACTCCGTTCGCACGAACGTGGAGCTGAGAGGCGATGATTGAGGACGATAACGCTGCGCTCAGAAACTCTCCGCAAGTCGCTGTTGTCTTCGGCCGAATCAACGCCAAGTGATAGCCACATACAAGGTTTCGGTCCGTGCTTTCCACAAATGCCGGCACTCCGATGTCATTCCACGTTTCCGAGTCCTTGGTTATCAGCACGTCCCCAGTCACGAGCCTAAATCGGTTAACTTCGTCGTCGGTCGCTGTTGCCCGCATGAAATTCATGTTGGAGCGAATTCGGTCATTGTGGTAAACGTCTGAATAGTTGCACAGACGAACTGCAGTTTCGTGTTTCTTCGAGTGTTTATCGACGTTACTGAAGCGCACATCAGCAATGTTGCGAAGCCGTCTCACATTCCAATGAGACGGAACCTCTCCCAGCCATACGACGCCGGATGGTTTTATCTCAATATAAGGTTTGAGTTCGGACATCACGACTCCGCCTCTTGTGCTAGTCGTTTCGGATTCCAGAGATGTTCGGCAATGTGCTGATACAGTTCCTGTCGCAAGTCCAGATCAGCCCTACGAAACTCGGAATGACCACGGAACGGCAATCCGCTTGAGCGCACGAAAGCGTTGAACCCCGGGTCTCGCTCGTATGCGTCCTCGTGGAGGCTCTGAGCCAACAGGTTGTGCTTCAAGTAGTGACCGCGCTTCTTCGCATAGGGAAGGTCGCCGTAGCTGGCGTTGAAGCTCTTCGGCAACAACAACAGCCCTCCGATCCGATTGCGATACTCCGCGAAATCCGCCGGATGATCGAACTCGCCGGTGTGGCGTTCCGGATGATCAGCCCAAATGTGCTCGACCTCGTAAGGGTCTCGTGTGTTCCGGCTGACATACTCCTGGTATCGAGAAGAACGTCCGGACCGCGTTTCAACGAAGTCTGTCATCCGCGCAAGCAAGCGGTGAATCCTCGGCCCGTTCGTGCCATGGAGGCTGAACCGGCCGTTCGTAATAAACGTCTCGGTCTCCTCAGCCAGTCGTTCCTGTAGAGTGCTCGCCAAATCGGGCGCATCCTTACCGCGGATTTCGCGCATGACCACGAACATGGCATACTGCATGGCCGAGTAGCCGATCGCACGCCAGTTCCAGAGTCGCCTACTGATGAGAATATCGAGAAATGCCGATACGACGCGCAGCTTTCGTAGAATATCCTCTTCTCGATCATCGCGCCTCAAGGGTGACAGCAGCACGGGGTACTGCAGGGTATAATTGTGCCCTGCGCAGAAATGGACCGATTCCAGTCCGGCGGTCAGGGTCTCCGCAGCTTCGCGCAGGCGGGCGTACCAGTGACTATAAAAGGTAAAATCCTCTTCGATGAATCGGGTGAACTCTGCGCCTGAAGACAGACCTAGGCTTTTCTCCCGTTCACGTACCCAGCGATGAAATTCCGTACCGATGCGATCGAAGTCGCGTGGTTCCGCCCCTCGTTTCCGCTCCCGGATGCTTGACGCATGCTGGCTACGTAGCCAGGCCTTGATTGCGTCTGCGTCTTCCTCCTTTCCGAGATTCTGTAACTTGGTGATCCGTGTACGCCATAGCCGATTTGCTCTATTGCGGTGCTCAGGATCTTCGATGTTTGCGAGAAGATAACCCTTCAACATGTCCGTAGGCGTAAGTGAGAGCCCGCGATCATTCATAGTTTCGAATATCGTGTAGGCGTCAGCATCCGAATACGCAGTGATCTCCACCATGTAGACGTTTTCGATCAACCAATCCGAGAAATAAGCTAGGGCGGGGCCGCGAAGGTCTTCTGGAAACAAATCCATCACGTCCTGAAAGCGACTGAGAATGTTGATGACTGACTCGGGCTGCTCTGCCCCGTCCATGGTGTTGCCGGAGAACAGCGCATCCATACAATCCGCTCGTTCTTCTACATCGAGGTTGAATGAGCGTCTGCCGTACTTGCTCGAGAAGATCAGATCGGCAATCTGTGTTTTCTGCTCGTCGTCGCTGAGGAGTCGATAGATGTGAATGAGCAGCAGCGATAGGGTTGTCAATCTCTGTTGGCCATCAATGATGAACTTTCGGCCGCCCTTGTTACTGATGATGATCGAGCCTAGGAAGTAGTGCCCGTAATGTTCAACGGCGCTGCGTTCGTGGCCAATTTCATAGCTATTGACGAATGTCTCAGCTAGATCGTCAATCAGTTCCGCGACTTGTTTCGTTGCCCATCGGTATTCCCGTTGGTAGTAGTCGATAGAGAACTTCGTACCTCCCAACAGGGATCGAAGGTTTTTTGCGTCGCCATCGATCTCTCTCACTGTACGTGCCCCCCGATGAATTGATCAAGTAGTCCCTTGGTTTTCGCATCAATTTCTAGGATGTCTGCTCTGATTTCCTCCAGTGTGCGCATCGGCTCCGGCTTGTAGAAATAGCGATTGAAGCTGATTTCATATCCCGTCTTTATGCTGCTCGGCACATACCATGCATCCGTCGCATAAGGCAGCACTTCGCGCTTGATGAATACTTCGATTCCGCCCAACTCCTGCAATGGTATCTGCTCTGTGTCCCGTATCTCTGAATCAGGTTCATACTCAACCACAGCAGGCCGACTGTTGATTGTAGTCGCGAACAGGCCGCGCAACGGATCAGCTTCAGTACCCCGCTTGTGAATTTTCCTGATGACGGGTGGTGCATATTCACCAGCAATTCCCGCTAATTCTATCACGGATTGGATTCGGCGGATTTCATGGTTTGAGCCCCTGTTCCCCGACTACGCGGGGAGGGAACCCCCTCCGGGCGGTGTGCCGGATTGTCTGCTGGCCACATGATTCCCCGAAGAACCGGCCCGTTGCATATTCGGACACGGCCGCCGGGTCAGGAAGTGTCGAAGGGCACCAACTCCGTCTTCCGGTGCCCGAACGCGATCGCCCGGTACAGGGTCTCCCAGTCCGGAATGTAGAACTCCGTGAACAGCCCGCGCAACCGCACCCACAGGTATTTCGAACCGCCCGCCTTCTCCCGGGCCGCCCGGAACAGCGCACAGCACCGCTGCTGCACCTGGTCGATGAGGAACGCCAGCATCGTCAGGTGGGCGAACACCGTCGCCAGATGCCGCTTGCCGTGACCAAAGTTGTGCTCGAAGCCGTAGCCTTGGTTCTTCAGGGTGTTGAACGTCTCGTTCTCGATGCGCCAACGGGCGCGTCCGGCCCGCATCAGGTCATGCGCGTTCGATTCCGTGACCTCCATGTCCGTGACCCAGGAGAAGTGCAGTTCCCGGCCATCGGGGCGGGTCTCCCGGCACGCCAGGAAGTTCACTGCCAGATCGGGGTTCGCCTGGTTCAGCGGTACGCCGTTCAGAAACCGGAACCGGAAACGGCTGCCGCCCCCTTCCGACCTCTCCACGGTACGGGTCGCCGCCGAGGCCTCGACACGGCGGAACAGTTCCCCATGGTCCCCCGGCTTCACGCCCAGGACATACCGCATGTCCAGTTCCCCCAGCAGCCGGATGTGCGGCCCGTTCGACGCCAGCGCATCCTCCACCACCAGCAGCTTCAGGTGCGGATGCTCGCGACGGACGTCACGCAGCAGACGCTTCGCCGCGTTGCGCTCGCAGTCGTTCTTCCGCGAACCGTCCGAACGCATGATCGGTTCCGGCGCCAGCGGGAACACCTCCCGGTGCTCCGGGTGGACCAGTACCGCCCCCAGCATCTGGTGGTACCAGGTGGTGCTGCCGTCACGGTGATGTTTCTCGCAGCAATGGTCGCAATGCACACTCTTCGACGAGAAGTACCCCGTCCCGTCCACCGACAGCAGATGATGGCCCAGCCAGGTGAAACCCTCCAGACCCTTGCCACGCTGAAGGGCCGCGAACACACCCTTGAAGGCACCCCGCAGCGCACGCGGGTCCACCAGGTCCAGGCGCTCGCGCATCGCCGTGTCCGACGGCGCGCGGCCAACCCCGTACAGTTCCCTGAGGTTCGACCGGATCCGGCCCTCGTCCCGTGCGTCCTGCTCGAAACTCAGCAGCGACGGGTACTTCAGCGCGAATACCGCCAGACCCGACATCAGGCAGTCCGTCAGTGCCAGGCCCCGGCTCACGATGGGATCCTCAATGCGATCAAAATGCCCACGCACCACCCGAAGCAGACCCGGAACGCTCAGGGTCTTGCGAAACACGGCTTTCGACATGACAGATCATCCGATATCGTGAAATCAGACGGATCATACCGCCTTTTCAGGAAAAGTCTGCGAACCGCCTTCCCCCAGCACCGCCTCAAACCCACGTCTTTATTGGACTACAGATGATGGCGGGAATTGCTGCATATTCACTACGTTCGCCATCTTCTTTGAGTTTCTTGATCTCGGCTGGCTTGTGCGCACGTTCCGGATCGATTCCCACAATGCGAAGTGGCCGTTCCACCGTGACCTTCCAGTATCCGAACACCTCATTGTCGAAGATCTTGCTCTGTTCGTTCTCCTCGAAGGACAGAAAAACATTGCAGATTCGTGCAATGTCGTCCCCACTAAGTTCACAATTCTTCTTCCCGAGATTCTTTCGGAGGGGGCGGTGCCACCCAGTTGCATCAATCAACTGCACCTTTCCACACCGGTGTTCAGGTTTGCGGTTGGTCAGAACCCATACATAGGTTGCAATACCGGTGTTGTAGAACAGGTTGAGTGGTAGTGCGACGATGGCCTCCAGCCAGTCGTTCTCGATAATCCAGCGCCGGATGTTGCTCTCTCCTTGGCCCGCGTCACCGGTGAATAACGAACTCCCGTTGTGCACCTCGGCGATTCGGCTGCCGAGTCTGGTGCCCTGTTTCATTTTGGACAGCTTGTTGGCCAGAAACAGCATCTGGCCGTCGCTGGATCGGGTAACAAGGGAGAATTCCGGATCGTCACCGTGTTTAATCAGAAAACGGGGGTCATGCATGTCTTTTTTTCCACCCATACGCTCAAGATCGGTCTTCCAACTCTTCCCGTAGGGTGGATTCGACAACATAAAATCGAATTCACGGGACGGGAAGGCATCGTTGGAAAGCGTGGAATGCTCCGGTCCTCCCACGATGTTGTCTGCGGCCTCTCCCTCACCCTTCAGCAGCAGGTCGGCCTTGCAGATTGCGTAGGTTTCCGCATTGATCTCCTGTCCGAAGAGATGCGTTGAGATTTGCTTGCCGCGTTCGGCGGCGAGTTCCTGCAGGGTTTCCTCGGCAACAGTCAGCATGCCGCCGGTCCCGCAGGCGCCGTCATAGAGAAGATAGGTTCCGGATTCGAGTTCGTCGACAACAGGCAGGAAGACAAGATTCGCCATCAACCGCACGGCATCTCTCGGGGTCCAGTGTTCCCCGGCCTCCTCGTTGTTCTCCTCGTTGAACCGGCGAACCAGTTCTTCGAAGATCGTACCCATACCGTGGTTGTCCAGACCGGGGCGGCGGACAGTGCCATCGGTATCTCTTACCGGGTTGGGACTCAGGTTGACATCGGCAGAGGTCAGTTTCTCGATCAATGCTCCCAGTGCATCCGCCTTTGCCAGCCGCGGAATCTGGTTGCGGAACTCGAAACTGTCGAGAATATCTTGCACATTAGGCGAGAACCCGTCGAGCCAAGCCTCGAAATCGGCACGGAGTTGCTGTGGATTTGAGCGAGCGCGCAGATCCCGAAGGGAAAAAGGTGAGACATTATAGAAAGCTTGTCCCGCCTCCTGGCGAAGAGCGGCATCCTGATCGACTATGCCAACTTCATCAAGGGAGGCTTTCATGGCGAGAACAGCTTTCTTCCCGTCTTCCAGTACAGCATCAAGGCGGCGCAGCACGGTCATCGGAAGGATCACGTCACGATATTTTCCGCGCACATACAGGTCGCGCAAGATATCATCCGCGATACCCCAGATGTAGTTCGTGATCCAGTTCAGGTTGGCGTTTTTCATTTTTTTCTTGCTCCGATGTGGTCTCCATGCTTTCTGATGGGCTGGCGGCGTTATCCAATTTGAGGTAGAAAATTTTCCATCGGGTTCATCAGGTCCAGTGCGAATTCTGCTCGGAGGTGGACAACGCTATAAAGTGCCACCACTTCCAGAATCGGGTTATTCCGGTTCATTCTCCATCGCTGATGATACGTCTGGCTCCGGCACGATGGTGGAAATAAACTCGCGTATCTCCTGAATATCCCCCTCCCTCCCAGCTGCAATCAGATCCCGCGCAATGGCCTGCGCAGTGAAAAGTGAAGCCCTCGCGACACGGATTTCAGCCTCAGTGCTGGGCCATTCGCCACGGTCGAGGGCATCCATGACCAGGTTGACGATGAGTTGATTCGGTGAAATATCCCGCTCCCGGGCGGTTTTTTCTATGCGGTTCCATTGTTCCGGGGTAACCCTGATGTTCTTCTGGATGGTCTGCGGCATCGTTTTATTGCTTCTCTTGTGCATTGCGGGGTGTCTTTTGGCCCGGATATTACCAGTGTTCCGGCCTGGAATATTCTGTAATTTTTGGTTCCTGGACCGAACCGCGGACTGAAAGGTGCCCCTCGGCTGGTTACTGAATTTGTAGCCGTCAACACGGAGCGCAGGGCTGCGCGGATACCAATCTGGTATCAATCCGCAATACGCCGCATTACGCCGAGGGCCAAAGTGCCACCGCCCTGACACCAGGGAAAATTCGGGGTCCGGGAACCCATTGTATTTCAAGGTAAATTTCACATTTGCCCACGGCATACGCCGTGCCACCAATCGGGGACAAGTGTTTCCGGCAGCAGCCAGTCGTCATATGACGGAGGAATAGCACAGGAATGCCGGTCAAGCGCGCATTTGCCGTTGAGGGCACCATAGGTGCGTCGGGTGTGACGCGCACACGCCGTAGGGCGTAAGTATGCACGCCAGATCGAGCGATCCCGTCTCCGGCATATTCCCGTGCAGAAACAACGGCTTAGCCAGAGCGGCGTCTGAGCGACGCTGTTCACCGCGCTTGTGATGGAACGGTTCCGGACCCGGTGCGCGGGGACAGGTGGTCATTATAGGAAGCAGTTCAGCGCATTGCAAGCGGCTTTTTCGCGCTGTTGGCGAAGGTCTTTCAGACGTCTTTCCAGGCTCGGTTCCGGAGGGGAGGTTCGCTGCCGGAGTCCATCGGAGCCGCTCCCGCCGGATGCCCCGCATTCGGGGCGCGCCGGCGGCGACGAACGGTCGGCGGCCGTGTCTCATTCCGTCCGGGTCCGGCGACCGCCGGCCATGGCGCCGGCGATGATGCCGCCGATCCGTTCGGCCGCCGCGGCGAGATGGCCGTCGGCGAGGTGGGTGTAGGCTTCCGTCGTGCGATGGCTCCGGTGGCCGAGCAGCCTGCCGACCTGTGGCAGGTTCTCGCCGGACATCACGGCCTGGCTGGCGACGGTGTGGCGGAGGTCGTGGAGCCGCAGGGTGCCGAGCCGGGCGTCGGTGCGGACGGCATGCCAGCAGGAAGCCAGGCTGTGCTGACCGCGGCCTTCGGCGTAGCGGGGGAAGAGGAACGCGTCGGGATCGCGCGTTCGGGGAGAGCCGGTCGTGTCGATCGGGCCGGCGATGGCGGCGACGAGGTCGCGGGCCGCGGCGCCGAGGGGCACCGTGCGCGGTCCGGTCTTGGCGTCGGTCAGCCGGATGGCGTCGTCGCCGATGTCGCGCCAGCGGCGGTCGAGCACCTCGCTGCGGCGGCAGCCGGTCAGCGCAATGAGGCGGATCGCGGCGACGGCCTCGGGCCACCCGGCCTCGCGCCCGTCGAGGGCGCGGCCTAGTCGTTCGAGCTCGCCGGCGTCGAGGCAGCGGGCGACGTTGCGGCGCGGGTTCTTCGCGATGCCGAGGCAGGGGTTGGTCCCGGGCGGGCGCCAGCCCCATTCCTCGGCGCGGAACATCATCGTGCGGAGAATCTCGAAGGCGCGGTTGGCGGCGCCGGGGCGTTCGGTGCTGGCGGCGTCGAACCAGGCGGCGACGTCCTCGGGGCCGATGCGGTCGACCGGCGTCCTGCCGAAGGCGGGCAGGAGCCGCGCCTTGAGGTAGGTGCGGACGGTCCTGCGGCCCGAGGGCTTCAGGTTCGGGGCGCAGCGCCGCAGGTACTCCCCGGCGAAGGCGGAGAAGTCCGGGACGCGCCGCGCCCTGCGACGCTCCTCGGCGGGGTCCCCGCCGGCGTCGATGCGCGCGCGGAGGTCGCGGGCGCGGCGCCTGGCCTCGGCGAGTTCGACCTCGCCGTGGCGGGCGATGACGAACCGCCGCGTGCGGCCCCCGATGCGGGCCTGGAGGACGTACACCTTGCGCCCGGAGGGATGGACGCGCAGCCCGAAGCCGGGCTGCCCGCGGTCGAACAGGATGGTCTCCCGGGGACCGGCGGCGCAGTCCCGGGCCAGCCGGGGGGTGAGGTCAACCCTGGGCATGGCGGCCTCCCCGGCGCTCGCGGCCGTGTTCGACGATGCCGTTTCCGCCATCGCCGGCCATGGCCGCGCCGATGCGGCCCGAGACCCGGTCGGCGGCATCGGCGACGGAGCGGGCGGACAGGTGGACGTAGCGCTCGGTGGTCTCGACCAGAGCGTGGCCGAGCAGTCTGGCGATGGTCACCATGTCGGCGCCGTTCATGGCGGCCACGGAGGCCCAGGTGTGGCGCAGGTCGTGGAGGCGGACGCCAGCCAGCCCGGCGTCGTCCCGGATGCGCCGCCAGTGGTGGGAGATGGTCGAGACCGGCTTGCCGGGCGAGCGCCCGGGGAAGACGAACGGGCAGTCCGGGTCCCGGCGGGGGATGGCGTCGATGACCCTGCGGGCGGCGCCGGCCAGCCACACGGTGCGGGGGCCGGACTTGGAGTCGGGGAGCAGGATGCGGCGGTCCCGGATCCAGTCCCACTGCAGGCCGGTGACCTCGCCGGCGCGGCAGCCGGTGAGCAGCAGCAGGCGGATCACGGCGACGGCCTGGGGGCAGTCGGGTTCGTGGCGGTCGAGGGCGGCGCCGAGCCGGGCCATCTCGTCCGCGGTCAGGAACCGCTCCCTGGGGGCGGTCCGGTAGCGCCGAGTGCGCCGGCAGGGGTTGGTGTTGTGGTCGCGGTATCCCCACAGCTCGGCCATGCGCATCATGACGGACAGGACCGGCATGGAGCGGTTCGCGGTGCCGGGGCGGTCCGCCATGGCGGCGAACCAGTCCCGGACGTGCCCGGGTCCGATGCCGTCCACGGCCAGGTGGCCGAGGACGGGGAGGATCTCGTTGTGGACGATGCGCCGGTTGGCCTGCCGGGTGCGGGGCTTCCAGTGGCGGGCGTGGCGCTCGAGGAACTCGGCGGCGAAGTCGGCCATGGGGCGGCCGGGATACCGGGGACCGGCGTTCCGGGCCGGCGGATCGGCGAGCCCGGGCAGGACCCGGCGCGCCTCATGGCGGGCCTGGGGGACGCTCATGGCGTCGGCGGACCCGAGGGTGACGCGGCGGACCCGGCCCCCGGGGGTCCGGCGGCGCAGGAAGAAGGAGCGGGTTCCGGAGGGATGGACGGACAGGCCGAGTCCGGAGATGGCGTCGTCCCAGAGGTCGTACTTGCGCTTGCGGGGCCGGGCTGCGGCGACCCGTCTGGGGAAGGAGGTGCGGGAGGTGGATGCGGTCATGATGCGGCTCCTCGGTTCGGGCCGCGCGACCGGTGGTCCATATAGGAAGCAGTCGCGGCGGCGTTTCTACCAACGGACCGCGCTTCCGGGACCGGAACGTAAATGAATCAAGTCATTGATTCAGAACACGTTTCCATCATCTTGCACGACGGTGAACAGGCGTGCCCGACAGCAATTTCTTGCGTCGGGTGTGAGAGAAAACGCCGCCGGGCGTAGAAATGAGAGAAGATCGAGGAGCACACCACGAACGATTCGGGATCCCGGCAGAGCGAAGGGATGGAGCCCGGCGGCGTTTGAGCGGGGCAGCGGAAGCGACCCGCGATGGGGAGCGGCACGCGACCCGATGGAGTTCCCGAAGGGGAAGCGCGACCGACGCGCCAACGGGCAGAGGCACGAGAAGAAACTTGCGTCGGTGGCGGAGTCCGGTGCGGCTGACGCTGCGGCCCGGGAACCGGTTGACCACTGCGACCATCACCGTGAATTTTTTTCGGCTCGTTGTGGAACAGGTGGAGATGCCGGACGCGGCGCGCGTGACGGAGACCGGGACGGTCGGAGCGGCGGTCGCGTACGCCGGCGGAAAAATGATTGCGACCGAAGGGAGCAGGAGAAGAAGTACGTGCCGGCAGCGCCGTGCGGCGAAGCCGGGGGCGGTGACCCGGCACGGGTCCGCCACCGGGACCGTCGCGGAGCATCGGGTCGGCAGCAGGCGTCGAAGCGGATGCGGTTGCCGCCGCCGCCGCGGACGGGGAATGGAAAGAGCGCCGGGCGCCGCGCAGCGGCGATGGCGCGGCACGGCCGCCGCGCTGGAAGGGAAGAAGGACCGCGCCGTCGGAACGACGCGGCCCTGTGCCGGTGCCTCAGCACCGAAGCACCGGTATGCCGACGCTTTCTGCCTTGTCCGCCAGGTTCGCGGTGATGCCGGAGTCGCTCGGGAAGAGGATGATGCCCTTCGGCATCAGGTTCAGCAGCTCGTCGTTCCGGCGGAAGGGAGCGGCCTTCCCGTGGGTGTTCCAGTCGGGCCGGCAGACCACCTGGTGCACGCCGCGGGCCTCGGCCCAGCGGGCGGCGAACTTCTCGACGCCGGGCCCGCCGCCGTGGACCAGCACCATGTCCGCGTACTTGCGGTGCGCGGCGTCCAGCTTGCGGAAGACCGCGTCCGGGTCGCCGTCCTTCCCGCCCGCGACGGCGATCAGGGTTCCGTCCGGGAGGTTCTCCTTCGCCGCGGCGCTGTCCCTCGCCCGGAGGAAGTCCCGGGCGTCGATGGCGGCGGAGGTGAGGACCCCGGTGCGGCTGGTGTGCGATCCGGAACGCGGGCGCCACATCTCCCCGGTCTGCGCCTGGTACTGCGCCGCCGCCGCGTCCCGCATCTCCTCGAAGGCGTCGCGCCTGCCGCCCAGGTTCTTCGCCCGGTCGGTGAGCAGCTCCAGCTCCCGCGACTTGATCTCGGTCCCGTCCTGTTCCTTCTGCAGGTCGCGGAGCTCCGGCGCGATCCGGTCGATGTTTCTGTCGAGCCGCCTGATCTGCGCGTCCAGCATGTTCACGAAACCCCAGAGGAGGGAGCCGGCCTCGTCGGCGATCTGGAACCCGGTGATGCCGATGGAGTCGGCGAGGACCGAGAACGCCTCGGCCACGGCACTTACTACCGTCTCCCGCTCCCAGACCTCCCTGGGATCGAACTCGCCGCGCTCGGGGGTCGCTCCGTGGAGCTTCGCCTGCTCGCAGATCATGGCGGTGATGGATTGGTTACCGGTATCGATACTGTCGAGATTGTCGATGGAGTTGCTGTTGCTGTTGTCGTACATTGTGAATTCTCCGAATGAACAAAAGAAGTTGAAGGGGCGAAGCCCCGCATGCGTTGGGAGGGAAGCTCCCTACGTATTCATCCTTCATCCCCGCGCGCAGAGCCGCCACCGGGGCCCAGGGACATGGGTCGGCGTGCCGCGCGATGGTGCGGGCGTATATGGACGCCGCCGGGTTTGCAACCCCCCGGCTTCACGCTTTGGCAGTTTGACAAGTCGTCGAGCGCGGTCGTATATCAGGCCTCTGATTAAGCGGCATCACGATGTGCCGCGGGCCGGTATGGATATCAGCGGAACAGGTCCAGATCGCACCGTAGGCCTTGTAGGCCGATGCCCGCACATGGTTTTCCTGTTCCCGGCTATTCGACTGTTTGCCCCTACTGCCTCTGCGCTCTTTCGAGTGGTTGCAACAACCCGGTCTCCCGGTTCCTCGTGGTTAACTCACGATCGCCGGAAAGCCGGGACGGTTCCGGAGTATTCCCCGGAATCGTTCAGGTGCCGGTCCGGCCTGCCTTGCAGACCGCAGCGGCGAAGTTCTTTTCCAGGGCCGGGGAGGCCTTTGCAGGCCCGTCCTGGCGCCGAACGCGGGACACCCTCGGCCATACGAGGTCGCCAACCCATGTCTGAGTGTCTCCGGACACATTCTCACGCTCCCGCGGCCTGGATGCCGGCAGCCCGGACTACCGCGTCATGCCGATAGTCCTCCCCCTTCATCAGCAGCGCCCACATGATCCGTGCCATCTTGTTGGCCAGCACGATGGCGGCCTGGATCGTCGGCTTGCGTTCGAGCAGCCGCTTCAACCAGGGGTCCGGCTCCTTGCCCCAGCGGGTCGTTCGCTGGATCACGGTCATCGCGCCGGTGATCAGCAGTCGGCGCAGGTCCCGCTGACCCATCTTCGACAGCTCCCCGATCCTGGTCTTCCCCCCGGACGATTTCTGAAGGGGCACGAGACCGAGCCAGGCTGCGAAATCCCTGCCGCACCTGAAGTCCTCCATGTCCGGCGCAAAGGCCAGGAACGCCAGTCCCGTGATCGGGCCCACGCCCGGAATGGTCCGAAGACGTCGAATGGTTTCATCATCCCTGGCGGCCGCCCGGCCCTGGCGGTCCAGTTCGACAATCCGGGCATCGAACGCGCGGATCTGCTTTACGAGCATGTCCGCCATCTCCCGGGCGAGGTCGGGAAGCCGGGAGTCTTCCCGGTCCTCCAGCACCGCCTCCAGGGTCTTGACGTTGGCCCGCCCCCTGGGCGCCACCAGGCCGTACTCCGCCAGCAGTCCCCGCAGGGAATTGATGGTCTGCGTACGCTGACGGACCATGAGGTCCCGGACCCGGAACAGCATGGCCCGTGCCTGCTGGCCTTCGTCTTTTACCGAAACGACCCGCATCGTCGGGCGTGAGGCCGCCTCCGCGATGGCTTCCGCATCCGCCATGTCGTTCTTGTGCCGTTTGACGAACGGCTTCACATAGGCGGGCGGCAGAATATGAACCCGGTGGCCCAGCTGGCGGATCTCACGTGCCCAGTGGTGGGCCCCGCCGCAGGCCTCCAACGCAACCAGGCAGGGGGGCTGCTTGCCCAGAAAGTACAGCAGCTTCCCCCGCGTGACCCGCTTGCGGAATGCCACCGAGCCGTCCTGGTAGGCCCCGTGGAGCTGGAATAGATTCTTTGCCAGGTCAATACCGATGATGCTAATCTTTTTCATGGATGTCGTCTCTCGTTGAAGGAGTGTTCAATGCCAGCCTGCTGGCACCTGCTTCACTATGAAGCAGTAGAGAGGCGGCGTCCATTCCATCGCACCAACAGGAAGGTGGGCCGGCCGAATTCCACCGACAGGTAACCCCAGAAACCCGCCAGGTAGGCGATGGAGCTTTCGTCGGTGACAATGGCGACGTCGATACCGCCTTCCCCGAGGCGGCGCTGGAATTCGGCGGTTCGGAGGCGTGCCTGTTCGAGCATGGTCGTTCCCGTGGAAAAATCTGGAACGCTAATGTACCAGCGCCCGGCCACTTATCAAGGGGCGGACAGCTGCGGGCCAGGTGCCCGGTTTCGCTCCGGGACAGGGAGACCGGCATGGCTTCTCCCCGGAAAACACGGATCACCGGCTGCCGCCGGGCTTGTCACGACCCTCTACGCCGCCATTGGCATCCGTGTCACAGCTCGTTGCGCTTGACCCATTCGGAAAGTCCGATGCCCCCCAGGACCAGGCCCAGCGAGACCGCGTGAAAGCCCTGGAAGTGTTCCCCCAGGTACGTCACCGCGATCAGGGCGGCAAAGATGGGAACCAGGTTGAAGAAGATGCTGGCGCGGCCGGGACCGATGATGGCCACCCCCTTGATAAAGAAAACGTGGGCGAGAAAGGAGGGAAACAGGATGACCAGCACCACCAGTATCCAGCCCCGCGGCGTGGGCCATTGCAGGTTGCCGAGCCAGATCTCGAACAGCGGCAGGGGGAGCGCTGCGACCAGGGCGCCGATGGCGAACACGGTGAAAAGGGAGAAGTGATCCACCGCCGGGCAACGCCTCAGCATGAGGGAATAGGCGGAATAGAGGATGCAGGCCACGATCATCAGCAGGTCCCCCGGCTGGAAGGCCAGCGCGGCGAGACGGGCAAACTCGCCCCCGGCCGTGGCGATGACGACACCAACCATGGTGACCGTGATGCCGACCACCTGCATCAGGCGTATGGGGGCCTTGAGCAGGAACACCGCCCCGGTGAGGACGAACATCGGAATGGCGCCCTGCAGGATGCCCATGTTGAGCGCGCTGGTGGTATGGGCGGCGACGTAAAACAGCGCGTTGAATGCGGTCAGACCCATGACGCCCATGCCCACCAGGAACGGCCAGTGGGGGCGCAGCATGGGCCAGTCCCGGACAAAGCGACGGCGGAAGAACACCAGCAGCAGGGCCACCGTGCCCACCCACCTGAGCAACACCATCATCATGGGTGAAATCTCCCCCACGGCCAGTTTCCCCAGATTGGCGTTCAGGCCGAAGCACAGGGTCGTGACCACGAGGAAGAAATAGGCGTGGCGGTTCCGGTTGCCGGTCAAGGTGGTGGTCCGGTATGGTTTCAGGGACGTTGGATTCCGGGGCGGCTGCAGGAGCCGGGCGGGTTGACGGAAGGCCGGGTCCCGGTGTCGCGCTGCCGGTACTGCGGGACCCCCGGAGAGGTCATCCGATGGACCGGCCGGCGCCTTCCGGCAGGGCCAGGTTTCTGTGCGCCTCCTCGTATGCGGCCAGTTTCGAGCGGACCGGCTCATCCGGCTCGCAGGACTTGCGCAACGACAGGTTGACATGAATGAGCAGGTGCTCGCCGGTGGCGGCGAGCCGTCCGTCCTCGGTCTCGAGGCGGTGGAACACGCGCAGCCTCTTGCCGGACCCCTGGAGCACCTGGGTCGTTACCCGGATGCCTTCCCCGGCATGGAGTTCATCGAGGTGCCGGATATGGGTTTCCACGGTAAAGAAGCTGAGACCCCGGTCGATATATGCCTGGTCCGCGCCAACCAGCGCCATGATCCGGTCGTTGGCCTGGGAGAACACTTCCAGGTAGTGCGCCTCGTTCATGTGCCCGTTGTAGTCAAGCCAGCTCTGGGGAACCTGGCGGCGGAACATTTCGACGGGTTCCGGCGCCGCCGGCCCCTCTGGAATCAGGCCGCGGTCATGTTCGTTGAGCGTGGCGCCGGCACCCCAGTCGGTGCGCTTGAGTGCCCGCATCATGCCCACGAGATTGTTGTCCCGGACCCGTTCCATCTCCCTTGGCGTCATGCCGCCGGACTGCTGGTCGCACTGGTCCGCGATGGTGTCGATCAGGGTGTCGGTCAGTTCCGGCACGTCCATCAGTTTGGTCCAGGGCCATTTCAGCGCCGGTCCGAACTGGGCCATGAAATGCCGCATGCCGCCCTCGCCTCCGGCCAGCCAGAATGTCTGGAAGCTGCCCATCTGTGCCCAGCGAAGACCGCAGCCGAAACGGATGGAATCGTCGATTTCCCGTGTCGTGGCGATGCCGTCGTTGACCAGCCAGAGTGCTTCGCGCCACAGCGCCTCCTGCAGCCGGTCGTTCACGTGTCCGTCGATTTCCTTGCGGATGAGCAGCGGATACATGCCGACACCCCGCATCAGTTCCACCGCCCGGTCCCTTATCGCCCCGTCGGTGCACGGTGACGGCACGACCTCCACCAGCGGCAGCAGATAGACCGGATTGAACGGATGCACCACCAGGATCTGCTCCGGACGGGCAGCCCCCTCGCAGAGTTCCGACGGCTTGAAGCCCGAGGTCGAGGAGGCCAGTACCGCATCCGCCGGGGCATGGGCCTGGATATCGCGGTACACGGCGCGCTTGACGTCGAGCCGTTCCGGCACGCTTTCCTGGATCCACCGGGCGCCGCCGACGGCATCATTGATATTCGTGACGAGGTCCAGCCTGCCCTCGTCCGGCAGGGCGAAGTCGTACAGGGACGGCAGGCTCCTGCGGGCGTTGGCGAGCACCTCGCCGATCTTGCGCTCCGCATCGGGGTCGGGATCGTAGACCGCCACGTCCCATCCGTTCAGCAGGAACCGGGCGGTCCAGCCGCCGCCGATGACGCCGCCGCCGATGATGGCCGCCTTCCGGGCCTCACTCATCGCGGCGCATGCTTGGTGAGTTGCAGCTTTTCCCTGACTTCTCCGGGGCCGAGGACCCTGGCGCCCATGTTCTCCACGATTCGGCGCGCCTTTTCCACCAGCTGGGCATTGGTGGCGAGCACGCCCCGTTCCAGGTAGAGGTTGTCCTCGAGCCCGACGCGCACGTTACCGCCGGCCAGAACCGCTGCGGCGACATAGGGCATCTCGTTGCGGCTGATGGAGAACGCGGAGAACACCCAGTCGTCGGGCACGTTGTTCACCATGGCCAGGAAGGTGTTGAGATCATCCGGCGCCCCCCAGGGTATGCCCATGCAAAGCTGGACCATGACGGGCGCATCGATCAGTCCCTCACGGACCAGTTGCTTGGCGAACCACAGGTGTCCGGTCTCGAAGGCTTCGACTTCCACCCGCACGCCGAGTTCCTGCATCAGCCCGGCCATGGCCCGGAGCATGCCGGGGGTATTGACCATGATGTAGTCCGCCTCGGCGAAGTTCATGGTGCCGCAGTCCAGGGTACAGATCTCCGGGCGGCACTCGGCAACGTGGGCCACGCGTTCCTCGGCACTGGCCATGTCGGTACCGGCGTCCGACGGGGGCAGGGGGCGGTCCGTGCTTCCCAGCACCAGGTCCCCGCCCATGCCGGCGGTGAGGTTCACCACCACGTCCACCTCCGAATCCCGGATGCGCTCGGTCACTTCCCGGAAGTGCCCGACATCACGGCCGGGCTGGCCGGTCTCCGGGTCCCGGACATGGCAATGCACGATGGCGGCCCCGGCGCGCGCGGCCTCGATGGCGGCATCGGCGATCTCCCTGGGGCTGCGCGGCACATGCTCGGACCTGTCCTGGGTGCCGCCGGAACCGGTGACGGCGCAGGTGATGAAGACTTCGCGGTTCATTTCTAGGGGCATGTGCGACTCCGTGATGATTTCGGTGGATGATCGGGAAGTGGAAGTATACTGAGATTGATCCGGATTCGTCGCAGGCCGGGACGGCCTGTCCCTGGGCGGCCGGTTTCGGCCGTGAATGTCGAATTTCCGGTGCAGGCGGCCGGTTCTCAGGGACGCACGGCGTATCCGAGGGACTTGTCCACCCGGTTCTGCAGCGGCTGTCCGTTGAAGTACCGTTCAAGTTGATCGATGAACTGACGCGCGAGATCTTCCTCGAAGGCGTGATAGTCCCCGGAAATGTGGGGCGACACGAACAGGTTGGGGGTATCCCACAACGGGCTGTCGGCGGGCAGGGGCTCCGTGCGGAAGACGTCCAGCATGGCCCCGGCGATGGCGCCGGATTCAAGCGCCTCCCTGAGGGCTTCCTCGTCCTGGGCATCGCCGCGGCCGATGTTGACGAAGCGCGCCCCGGGCTTCATGGCCGAGAAGAAGTCGCGGCCGAAAATCCCCCGGGTTTCCGCCGTGGAAGGCAGGACGCCAATGATCCAGTCCGCATTCCCGGCCAGTGCCTTCAGTTCGCCGAACCCGTGTATGCGGCCGAAAACGGGATCGTGATCCCGGGCACTGCGGCCGATGCCCTGGACACGGAGCCCTGCAGCCCCCAGCAATGTCCCCACGGCGTGTCCGATGCTGCCGACCCCGACGACCAGCGCACACTGGTTTTCCAGGCAATCGGAACGGCGGGGCTCCCAGACATGCCCTTTCTGCATATCCCAGGATGCGCGGAACCCCTTGGCCTCGGCCAGCAGGTAGCCGAGCACGGTTTCCGCCATGGCCCTGTCGAAGATGCCGCGGGCGTTGGTGACCTCTACGTCACTGTCCACCAGGGCGGGGAACAGCAGCGAGTCGACGCCCGCACGGCACAGGTGAATCCAGCGCAGGTTGTCAGCGCGGGCCCAGTGGGTCTCCAGATCAAGCCTGCGGAGTTCCCAGCCCAGGAGGATTTCGGTCCCGCCCAGGGCATCGCGCAGGGCGTCCCCGTCCGGAGCGAAATGGATATCCACCCGGGGAGGGAAGGCATCCAGCCCGGGGACGTCGGACATCGAGGCGGCGCCGCCGATCAGCAGTTTCATGAGTTCAGATGTACAGGGTGCGGATGTGCGGGTTTCATTCCGGGTCGTTGCGTGCTCGGGCGGCCGACGGGTCAGACGGCGAGTACCTCACGGCCCACGTTCTCGGTGCCGAACAGCCGTTTGTAGCGTTCGACTTCCTCCGTCGGTCCCGATGCCTTGAACAGGTTGTCGGACAGTTTCACCGTGGGCCTGCCGTTGGCCCGGGTAACCTTGCAGACCAGGGAGAGCGCGCGGAGCTGTTCGTTCGCGGTGGGCGTGCAGTCGCGGAAATCGTTGGTTAGGTGCGTGCCCCAGCCAAACCCCAGCCTGACCCGGCCCTGGAAGTGATGGTAGGTCCGCTCGATGCTGTCCACGTCGAGGCCATCCGAGAAGATCAGCAGTTTTTCCCTCGGGTCCTGCCCCCGTTCCTGCCACCAGCGGATGAGTTCCTCACCACCTTCGACGGGGTCTTTCGAATCGATCCGGCAGCCGCTCCAGCCACTGATCCATTCGGGGGCGTTCCGCAGGAAATGGGTGGTGCCGAACGTGTCGGGCAGGACGATCAGCAGGTTGCCGTCATAGGTTCTCTGCCAACTCTGCAGCACCGAATACGGCGATTGCAGCAGGGCCTCGTCGCTGTCCGCCAGGGTGGCCTGGACCATGGGCAGCTCATGGGCATTGGTACCGATGGCATCCAGGTCCAGTTCCATGGCCATCAGTACGTTGCTGGTGCCGATGAACGAATCCCCCAAACCTTCCTGCATGGCCGCGATGCACCATCGCTGCCAGAGGAAGCCGTGTCGCCGGCGTGTTCCGAAATCGGCAATCCGGAGTCCGGGAAGGGCTTTCAGTCTCACCACCTTCTCCCACAGTTTCGCCTTCGCGCGGGCGTATAGAACATCCAGTTCAAACCGCCCGACGGATGAAAGTGCCGTGCGTGCCCGCAGTTCGCTGATGATCGAAAGGGAGGGTATTTCCCACAGCGTGACATCGGCCCAGGAGCCGCTGAAATCGATGCGGTACTGGCCGTCCTCCACCCGCAGGTCATATTCCGGCAGCGAGTAGTCCATGAACCAGTTGAGAAACTCCTCGGTGAACAGGCGTTTCTTGCCATAGAACGTGTTGCCGGCCAGCCAGATATATTCCTTGTTGGTGAGCTTGATGGTGCGGGCGTGGTCCAGTTGCTCGATGAGTTCGCCCTTGTCCACCTCATCGGCGATCCGCACCGACGGGTTGCGGTTGATGAGGGAAAACGTCACCGGGACATCCTTGAATTCCTTCCAGATGGTCTGCAGCATCAGAAGCTTGTAGATATCCGTGTCCAGGATGCTGCGGATAATGGGATCAAGCTTGAAGGTGTGATTGTAGAGCCGCGTTGCGATGTCGGTCATATGGGGCTGCATCGGGCTGCGTCGTGGGCGAGTCGGGGAAGGGCGGAAAATGTGCGTGGAAGTATACCTTACCGGGTAGGAATCCCCGGATGCCGGCCGGCATCCGCCCGGCATCCCGCGCTCTGGATATTCGTTACGCGGTAGCCGGCTGGCGCCCTCGCTTCCCCCGCGGGCAGGGTTGTCCCGACCGGCCGTAGCAACCCGGGCGCCCTGCCTCGGGAAACATCAACCGGAGCGCTCATACCAGGAGAACATGCCGATGACGGGGTCGCACCCATCGGCCAACGGGGAGACGCGAGGGGCGGTGTTCCGTGCCCGGAAAACGGTCTGCATGCCGGCGGACATGGTCCGGAAAATCCCAACCGGATCAGAATCTGAATATACTATGCGGGGTTGACGCCGGGTCGATATACGGTGCGCAACCCCCGCTGGGCTATAATGGTTTTCCGGTGATCGGGAGATGCCCCGATGGTCGGTGAGAACCATCCCCTGGACGAGTAATTCAAAGGCAATATCCGCAATCGATGCTTTCGGCAGGCATGATCTTGAACCGGTACCGGGACGCTGCAGCCAATTCTGAGCCAACCTGTGCAGGACACCTCCGGGTGATACCGCGACCCCTGACATGGAGTCGGGCGAGTGATTGATTTTCTCCGGGTAAACCTGGACCTGCTGGTATTCACGATTCTTGGGGTGATGAGCTTTCTCATGGTCTGGTTCTCGGTCGAACGGTATTTCTACTATCGCCGGGTGGATACGGGACGCTTTGACAGCGAACAGGAACTGAACGTCGACCTGACGCGGCACCTTACCCTCATCTCAACCATCGGCGCCAATGCCCCCTATATCGGTCTCCTTGGTACCGTGGTGGGAATCCTGATCACGTTTTACGATATCGGTACCGCCGGCGGCAGCGTGGAAGTGGGCACGGTGCTGGTAGGTCTTGCACTGGCCCTCAAGGCCACCGCAATGGGGCTGCTCGTGGCCATCCCCGCCATCTGGTCCTATAACGGACTGCTCAGGAAGGTGGAGGTGCTGACGGCACTCTGGCGGGGAAGGAGGGGGAGCCAATGAAGCGGATGGACGGCATCAACGTGGTTCCGCTGATCGATATCATGCTGGTGTTGCTGGCCATCGTGCTGACCACGGCGTCATTCATTCACTACGGTCGCATCGACGTGAACCTTCCGGAGGCCGAGACGTCCGAAGCCGGTGACGTTTCCGACGCCACGGTGATAGTCGTGGATCGAAACGGTGATCTTCACCTGGATGACCGCCCGGTTGACATCGAGGGACTCGGGGCATATCTGGACAAGCTGCAGGTATCGGATTCCGTGGTATTGAAAGTGGACCGTGATGCCGCATTCGGTACATTCGCTGGCGTTGTTGGGCAGCTCAAGCTGAGGTCGCTCAACCAACTCTCGATCCTGGTTGATTCCGGGGATTGACCGTCCCGGTATCCGTCGGCCAGGTTGCTCTTGCTGGCGCTTCCCATGCGACCGGTCCTGATCGGATTCCTGGTATCGCTGCTGCTGCACGGGGCCATCCTTGCCGGCGTGCTGCATTACCGTCGGGCATGGGAACCGGCCACCGGAGGATCGCCCCTGGCGATGGACCTTGCCATGTTCGCCACGTCGTCCGTGGAGGATTCCGCCGATCCAGAGGCGAAAGGCGAATCGTCTTCGGTCACGGGTCCCGCATCCGACCCGGAGTCAGTTCCTGAGCCAGGACCGAAACCGCATCCGGAACCGGCACCTGAACCCGAACCCGAACCCGAACCGAAATCCGACCCCGAGCCGGATCCTGCTCCTGAACCTGAGCCCGAGCCCGAGCCCGAGCCGGAACCGGCACCTGGGCCCGAACCGAAACCCGCCCCCGAGCCTGATCCCGAACCCGAGTCCGAGCCGGAACCGACACCCGAGCCCAAACCGGAGCCGGCACCTGAACCCGAACCGGAACCGGAGGCCGACCCTGAACCCGAGCCCGAGCCGATAACGGAAGCAGTGGAATCAGAGAACACAATTTCTCCGTCACCGGCCCGGACCGGGATTTCGCCGGATCCCGAACCAATAGACGATCGCTTGCCCGGGCCGACAGTTGCCGGGGAGGACGGGAACCAGCCCGGGCCGGATGAAGCTGTGATATCCGCGCTGTTATCGGCTGCGGAAGCCGACTACGAGGATCACGTGCGTTCGCGCATCGAGGCCAACAAGTACTATCCCCGCCGGGCGATGAGGCTGGGCCGGGAGGGAACGGTTGGCGTGGGCTTCACCGTCCGCCCGGACGGCACCTATTACGGGGTCACTGTCGTGAAAAGCTCCGGGGCCGCGATGCTGGATGATGCGGCGCTGGAGGCCATCGGCCAAGTCGGACAGTTCCGGGCTTTCCCGGAAATCATCCAACGGGACTCCTGGGATTTCAGCATCGTGCTGGTGTACGAACTCAAATAGCCCGGCGCAAGTCCGCCTGGCTGGGATATTTCACCGTGAACAGGTTCCGGTGGCGACTTGCCCGGTGAGTTTTGTTGCCTTTAGTGTTAGCCTCCGCGGATTCCATCTTCGGGATTTTTCAGGTGCAGCCATGTCGACCAATCTGACACCAGAGGATTTCGGGCATATCAGCCAGGGTTACCATACGGATCCCGCACGCTCCCTTTCACTGCTTGCCGATGCCTACACCGCGCCCCGCTGGTACGATGTGGATCTCGCGGCCATCATCTCCACCAGCTGGCAATGGGTATGCCATGCAGAGAAACTGCGCGAACCGGGTGCGTGGCTGACGATCGAGATTGCCGGCAACCCCTTGATGGTGGTTCGGGACCGGGAAGGTGAACTGCGTGCCTTCTACAATGTCTGCAAGCACAGGGCGATGCGGCTGCTGGAGGGAGAAGGGAAGGCCAACCTCATCACCTGCCCTTACCACGGCTGGGCCTATGACCTCGCAGGAAACCTGGTGAGGGCGCCGGAAACCGATCACGTGATTGAATTCGAACCACGGGAAATCTGCCTGGATTCGGTGCGGGTTGAGGAATTCTGCGAGTTCGTCTTCGTCAATCTCGACCCGCGCGCGGGCCCACTTGCACGGCAAAGCGGCGGCCTGGCGGATGAGATGCGCCGTTTCGCCCCGGACCTGGATCGACTGACTTTCGCCCATCGGCTGAATTACGAAATCCATTCGAACTGGAAGAACGTGGTGGACAATTTTCTCGAGTGCTATCACTGCCCGGTTGCCCACAGGGACTTCTGTTCCCTGGTGGACATGGATACCTACAGGGTCACCACCCACGGCATCTACTCCAGCCACATGGCGGAGGCGGGCAAGTCCGCGAACAGCGCCTATTCCGTGGCCAACGCGACGGTCAGGGACCATGCGGTCTGGTGGCTTTGGCCGAATACCTGCTTCATGCGCTATCCGGGCCGCGGAAACATGATTGTCATGCAGATCATCCCCGCCGGCCCGGAACGCACCCTGGAGACCTACGATTTTTTCCTGGAGACGGGCGAGCCGAACGCGGATGAAATGGAAGCCATCACCTATCTCGACACCGTGCTGCAGGCAGAGGACATCTGGCTGGTGGAAAACATCCAAAAAGGTATGGGGACATCGGCTTTCCGGCAGGGCCGGATCGTGTTTGATCCCTCAGGCTCCGGAAAGTCCGAGCATGCGGTGCACCATTTCCATGGCCTGGTACTGGACGCCTACAGCCGCATGGTGAGGGCATGAGCGGCATGTTGCAGGGCAAGACCGCACTGGTCACCGGCGGTGCCGGCGGCATCGGCACCGCCATCTGCACCCGCTTTGCCCGGGAAGGCGCCGAAGTGGTGGCCCTGGATATCTCACCCCTGCCCGAATCGTCGCAGGGGGCCGAGCAGGTGCAATGCGACATCACCAGTGAGCACCAGGTCATGGACATGGCCGCCGGACTCTCCCGGCGGTGGTCAAGGCTGGACATTCTGGTGAATGCCGCGGGCATCGAGATCGAGAAATCCATCGAGGACACCACGCTGGAGGAATGGAACCGGATTTTCGCCATCAACGTGACCGGCATGTTCCTGGTGTCGAAGCATGTCCTGCCGCTGCTGCGCAAGTCCGACGGTGCCAGCATCGTCAATTTCGGTTCCTACGACGGGTTCATTGCCGATCCCGGGCTTGCCGCCTACTGCGCCACCAAGGGCGCCGTGCATGCGCTCACCAGGGCGATGGCCTGCGACCACGGACCGGAGGGCATCCGGGTGAATGCGGTGTGTCCCGGGTACGTGGATACGCCGATGCTCCAGAGCTTCTTCGGGGACAGTGGTGATATCGAGTCGCTGCAGCAGGCGGTGCGCGACGTGCATCCCATGAAAACCTACGGCAGGCCGGAGGATATCGCCAACCTGGTGAACTGGCTGGCGTCCGACGAGGCGAGGTATGCATCCGGGCAGCTTTGGATCATGGATGGCGGGCTTTCAGCCCAGGTCCAGCAGATGCGCCTGTGACCGGGGGCGTCCTCGACGGCAAGACCGCATTGGTGACCGGTGGCCGCCAGGGCATCGGCCGGGGAATCGTCGACGCCTTCCTGGCCTCGGGTGCCCGCGTGATGACCTGCGGCAGGGGTGAACGGCCGGAAGATCTGCCACGGGAGGTGGCCTGGTCCAGGACCGACGTATCCCGCAGGGACCAGGTGGACGCGCTGGCCGGGCAGGCCGAAAGGGAGCTCGGGCCATTGTCGATTCTGGTGAACAACGCGGGAGTGCAGATCACTAGGACCGTGACGGAGACTACGGACGAAGACTGGGACCGCCTGATGGGTGTGAATGCCCGGGGTGTGTTCCTGGTTTGCCGGGCCATGATTCCGCGGATGTCCGCCGGCGGTTCCATCATCAATATCGGTTCCATTTCCGGCCGGACCGCCGATCCCGGCCTCGCTCTCTACAATGCCTCCAAGAGCTTCGTCCATGGGCTGACCCGCTCGATTGCCGTGGACCATGGACCGGCCGTGCGCTGCAACGCCATCTGCCCGGGTTGGATCATGACAGGGATGGCGGATGAGGCGTTTGCGTTGGCGGACGACCCCGAAGCCGCAACGCGCGATGCCCTGGCACGTCATCCGGTGCGGCGGTTCGGGCAACCGTCGGACATCGCGGCCATGGCGGTCTGGCTCGCATCCGACCAGTCCGCGTTCGCCACCGGGCAGTGCTACGTGGTGGACGGCGGCCTCACGGCGGCCTCGCCGTTGAATCCGGGGCTGTTCTGACACGGCAGGATACGCGGCAAATCTACGCCGTTTGCCCTTGCGGACCGCTACCCCGCGATCACCAGCCCGTCGACCACCTGCAATCCGTCGGCGTTCACGATGAGGGGATTGATGTCCATCTCCGAGATGACATCCGCCAGGCTGCCCGCCAGTACGGAAAACCGTACCAGCAGGTCGTCCAGCATGTCCTGGCCGGGGCAGGCATTCCCGAGCGCTTCCAACAGGAGGGGATGGATGTCCAGGCTCCGCCACATCTCCCGCGCCTCCGGATATCCAAGGGGTGCAAGTCCGAAGGCCCGATCACCCAGTCTTTCCACCTGTGTTCCGCCGGCGGCGACCATGACAAGAGGGCCGAACTGGGCGTCCCGCTTCATGCCGAGGGCAATCTCGGCACCCCTTGCGGCCTGTCTCATCACCAGCGTGGCGGATCCCAGCCGGCCCGACAGGGATTCGTAGGCAAGGGCCAGTGCCCCGGGGTCTTGCAGGTGCGTGACAACGCCGCCGACACCGGATTTGTGCATCACGCCCGGTGCGGCGGTTTTCAGCACCACGGGGTAGCCAAGGGCATCCGCCGCGGCCAGGACGGCCTCTAGATCATTCGCTTCCCGGTAGGAAATGACCGGAAATCCGAAATCGGCCAGCAGCGCAAGGCATTCGCTTTCGGTCCTTGGTCCGTGCGGCCGCAATGCCCCGCGCCAGCGTCGCAGCAGATCCGTGTCCGGAGTCCAGGCAACCCCGGATGGTTCCGTTCCCGGTGCCCTGCCGGCGCTGTAGTGCAGCAGGTTCCGGATTCCCCGGAGGGCAAGGTCGATGCCGTTCAGGCAGGCGATCCCCCGATGACACAGGTCCGCGGCGGTGTCCTGCATGCGGCTGAATCCCAGGCTGTTGACGGCAATGACCGGCTTGTCACGGTAGCCGTGCAATGTTTCGAGGGAGCGGAAGAGTTCCGGGTAATGCGAAAACCCGTCGCGAAACTCGAACTCACAGGTCAGGAGTCCCGTGGCGGGGTCATCCAGCAGGGCCTTGCCGCATTCGGCAAAGACGGTTTCCGAGTCCCGCCCGAGCGCGCCCATCGCGTCCAGCGGGTTGTCCGCATCAAGCCCTGTATCCAGGTGCCGCGCCATCCGCCCGGCAGTTTCGGCCGATATCTCCGCAAACTCCACCCCGTGGTCCTTGGCCAGATCGATCATCTGCTCTCTCATGCCGCCGGAATCGAGGATCGACGCGATGGCTTGGGTGGTCGGCCGGCATTCAAGGGCGAACAGCAGCGCCGTGACGATCAGTTCGTCCAGATCCCGGACGGGAAGGGCGCCATGGCGCCGGCACAGGGCGGTGAACGCGTCGTGATTTCCGGCAATTGCGCCGGAATGGCTGAAGGCATGGGCGGCGCTCTTTTCCGTTCTGCCAAGCTTGGCAATGACCACCGGAATGTCCCGGGCCCTGGCCTTTTCCAGCGCCCCGACGAAGCCCGGCACATCGCGCACGGTTTCAAGAAACAACGCGACGACCCGCGTGGACGGCCGCTCCAGGACATAATGCATGTAATCCGCCGCGGTGCCGTTGGTTTCCTGGCCGCTCGAGATGACGTAGTTGAAACAGAAGCGGGCGTCGTTGTTCGCCAGGTAGGTCATGGCGGACCCGGAGTGGGAGATCAGCGCGATATGCCCCGGCGGCCGTTCGGGCGGCCGGTCGAAGCTGACGAATACCCGGTTTTCATAGTTGTAGAACCCCATGGAATTGCCGCCGCACACCGGAATCCCCGCGGCCCCGGCTTTCCTGCGCAGGCGTTCCGGCAGCGTCGGGGTGCCGTCATCGGGGAGGTGATTGGCGGCGTAGACGAGAATGCCGCCTGCGCCCAGTTCGAGTGCCTGTTCGAAACTGGATTCCAGGGGCAGACCGCTGATCGCGTAAACCACGAGGTCCGGCACCGACGGCAGGGAGGCGAGATCGGGATGGCACGGCTGGTCAAACAGGGTTGCATGACGGGGGTTGACCAGGTGCAGGTCACCCCGGAATCCGCTTTCCCGGATCAGCGAGATGGTCTTTGCGGCGATACTGCCGGGACGGGCGGATGCGCCCACCACGGCGACGGAGCCCGGCGACAACAGCCGTTCAAGGCGAAGCGGCCCGGAAGCAGTGTCCGCATGCATTGCGCCGCCTCAGGAGATGGCCTGGCCGGCCGCCCGGTCTGCCGCAATCCTGTTCCGGTGAAGGCCCTCCCGCCATGCGGTCAGGACCCCGGCGGTGCCGATCAATGCCATTCCGGCGATGGCATTCATCGTGGGCCACGTGTCGAACAGGGCCTTGCCCCAGAAGACGGCGAACAGCAGGTAGCTGAAATCAAGCGGCGCCAGCCAGCTGCTGTCGGCGGTCTGGTAGGCCCTGCCCAGGCATAGATTGCCGGAAAAGTTGAGCACCGATGTCAGGAGGGCGAAGGCCACCACGATCCATGTCAGCATCGGCCAGCCGATGGCCACGAACGGGGCACCCTGTTGCAGTTCGGCAGGCAGGGGAAACAGGGTAAGCACCAGGCTCCCCAGCGCCCCTGATACCAGGAAGACCACCGCCACCGGGAACACCATGGCCAGTGTGTTTTCCCGTCGGCAGGCGCGGCGGATCGTGAGAATGTTGACCGCGTAGAAAAATCCCGCCAGGATGGGTAGGCACTGCATCGTCGAGAAACCGTCCTCCCAGGGAGACAGCACCAGCACCGCGCCGACCGCACCCAGCGCAAGGGCGGACAGGCGCCAGGGGCCCACCTGCTCTCCGAGTACCGGGCCTGCGAGCAGGGACACGAACAGCGGATAGGTATAGAGCCCTGTCGCCATCTGCGTCATGGTCAAGAACGGCGCGGCGGCAAAAAAGCAGAACATGCAGAGCGTCATGAGCAGGGCACGGAGGTAGACCACGACGGCCCGCTTGGGCTTCAGCAGGTATAGCCCGCCGCCGATGACGGCCAGAACGATGGCAAAGACCAGGTTGCCGAGGGCCCTGAGCGCCTGGAACTGCCAGAACGATGTCTGCACCGAGATCAGCTTGACCAGCCCGTCCTGGAATGCCAGGATGAAAACCGCCGAGAGCAGCAGCAGCAGTGCCGTGAGCGGCCGGTCGCTGGTCGGGTCGCCGATAAGTGAGCGCATTGGTCAGATACGGTCCCAGGCCGGTTGCGCCCGGGGCCGGCTCTCCCGGCCGTTACCCGGGAACCGGGCCAGGCTGCCTCTCGCGACGCTCACAACACCCCACATTCAACTCAGTCGGTTTTGATCATTCCCATAGTTTTCAGCGCCCGGTATGTTGAAGTGGCCTGACGGAGCAGGACATACCCCTTCCAGACCATGGTGGTGCCCGGCAGCGGCTGGCTGTTGCGCGGATGGAATCCGGCGAGCCTGGCGATGTCGACCACCAGCGTACGGATGTCGGGGGGCCGCTCCGGCGGCGGGCGTGCGCGGAGGATTCCATGGGCCATGAGCCGGACGTAGAGAATGGCGATTTCGTCCTTGGAGACGACCCGGTCGGCGGGGACGTCCGGCTTGTCGCGGGCCATGCGCTCGAGATCGAACACATGGCAGGCGGTGATGGCGTCGAAGGCGAGGCACTTCCTGAGGTCGTCGGCGTGGTCGAACCGGTGGTCCTCGACCCGGGCGCCGGATTTCAGCACCCGGAAGTATTCCTCGATGGTCCACCGGCGCTCGTACCAGCCAACGACGGTCCGGGCGGTCGCCGCGTCCGCGGCGCCCTCGGTGCTCAGCAGCACCCAGTGCAGGGGCTCGCTGCCCGGAGACGGGCTCCTCTCGGTCGCGACGACGGCCAGGACCTCGATCGGTCCCCCGTGCCCGGCGCGGTTCTCCGGCTTTACCGGCGGAAGCACCCTCACCCTGCCGGCGCGCAGTTCGATCTTCGCCTTGCGACCGGAACGCGCCCGCCTGCCGCCGCAGGCCCGGATCTTCACCGTTCGGGAACCGACCCTCGGCAGCGTGGCGACATGGTCCCACAGGGTCTCCTCGCCGCCCGCCTCCACGAGCACGCGGCGTCTCGTCGACCGCCGCGCGCGCACCAGCAGACCCGCGCCCAGGGATTCCGCCCGGGCGAACAACGCCCAGATGTCCGCCTCCCGGTCGCACACCGTGACCACCCGCGTGGACGGACAGGCGCGGGCGAGTTCCCCCGCCCGGTCCAGCCCGTGCCCCCAGCGCGCGCTCGCCACCTCGTCCCTGCCTTCGTCGCAATAGGTCCCGTCCAGGCAGAACACCCCAAGGGGCCGCCCGGCCTCGTTGACCGCCAGTCCCACATGCGCCAGCAGGCCCAGGGTGTGGCCTTTCCCGCCGCCGCCGAAGTCCACCAGCCCGCCGGTCGCCGCCAGACCGTCGTAATTCACCGTGGTGGTGTCCTGGATCGCCAGGACGGTCTCCTCGAGCCCGCAGCGCTCCACCATCGTCGCCTGATGCGGCTCCAGTATGTGGTTCATGGTCACACCCTCGTTCGACAACAGCCGGTAGGCGGCCTTGCGGTCCGCCCGCGCCGGGAAGATCTCCGGAACCGCGGCGCCCGGATGCTCCAGCCACGCCCGCCCCATGGACACGATCCTCTCCCGGACCCGGCCGTCGGGATGGGTGCTGCGCGCGTATTCCCGCCCGGCCCAGTCCGTGGCCCCGTCCATGTGCAGGGCCGGGGCCCTGTGGATGGCCCGGCCCGGCTCGGCGCACAATACCACACGCCAGGGTTCCGCCAGCGGCTTCATCCACACCGTGCATCCCGCCGTGGTGGCCTTCGCGCAGCGCCGCCAGTCCGCCGCCCGGTAGCAGGTTCCGCAATGGCCGGGACCCACATACGTGTAGGCCATCGCCGGGCGGACCCCGTACGCCGCCTCCCAGTCCGCCGCCACGCGCCGCGCCGCCAGGTCCAGCGCGCACGAGGCCAGACCGTGAACCCGGACCCCGGGCAGGATCAGGAAACGATGGTTGTTGACCACCTTCCCCAGGTTCGCCGCCCGCGCGTCCGCCGACCAGCCGATGAACTCGTCCCGGGCCTTCTGGTGCCAGCCCGCGGCGCAGAATCCGATCCCCCCGAGACGGCCATGGACCGCGGAACATACCCAGTAGCGCATCTGGCCCCCCGGCGCACGGGCCCAGCCCCGGGGGTGATGCGTCGCCATCATCGACTCCCAGCGGCGGCGGTCCGCCTTCCCCGATACCGGCTCCAGCAACACCTGGCCCAGTTCCGCCAGACCGCACCGGAGCCGGCAGTCGGGATAATCCGGATCCGGGGCCCCGTCCCGGCGTCCGCCGAATGCCGGACGGGCCGGAGGCAACGAAACCCCCAGCCGGTCCGCGAGAACCGGAAGGGCCTTGCGCGCCGAGCCCAGACAGTACTCGCCGCGGTCCCCCGTCCAGTCCTCGCGGATGCACAACTCACGGGCCAGCGAACTCCGCGTGCGGCCCGCTTCGGAAACCGCATCGCAAAACCAACTCACCGTCCCGGCGTCAAACTGGTGAAGACCTACCTGCATGCCCGGAAATGTACCGGGTCAGGCTTACTGAGTCAACTGTGGGCAGTTGTGAGCTCGCGACGGCGCCGGGATGCGGACAGATATCTGTACTCACTTCGAACATTTACCTTGATGGGCTTGTGGCCTTGGACGGGCGCCGTTTCTTCGCGGCCGCCGGGAGTCTGAACCCCGGGTCTCCCAGTACGCATGGCGCCGGGCGCACCGCGCCGGCGGAAACACCGGGGCGGTTCCGCCCGCAAATTCGGCGCGGCATCATAGCGCCCCACCGTCCAGCGGCAAAGGTCTTGCGGCGGGTTTGTCACGGATTTGTCGCGGATTCGCCCGGAGTTGTCCGGCTGCGGGCATTATGGGCACGGTACGCCAGGACTCCGCACACCGAATACCCTGTCGGGCGAATGCCCGCGGCGGGGTTTCCCCGGCACCGCCGGGCGCACGGCATGCCGGGCCGAATGCGAAGGCGTGGCGATCCGGGGATGCTGGCAATTTCCCCAAGGAATGGCAGAATGCTACCGGACGGGGACCGGCGGCAGGGCAGGTACCTGCGGTTGCCCCATGCCCGGCTCCTGTCCGCAAAATTCCGGCCCGCACACCTGACCGTCAACGAACCCGGCATCCAGACGTCATGCTCTTTCGATGATTCCGTACAACCCGGAAACCCGGCTGAACCCCTTGAGCGGCCAAATCGCCGGCCGCAGGCGGCGCCTGGCCCGGAACGGCTGTCCGATGGCCTTCCTGCACGAACGGGTGCATGCGGAAATGGAAAGCCGAATCGGACAGACCGGCGGGTGGGGGGACCGGGCGCTTTACATCGGGTTTCACGGCAGTGCTCCGTCACTGCCGGAAACAGGTTGCCGGCGACTGTCCCTGCTGGAAGGGGACGACATGTCCGGTCTTGCGCCGGACTTCGACCTGGTGGTGGTCAACCTGCAGCTGGCCTGGCTGGAGCACGGGTACTGGTTCGAACTCTTCCGGGGCCTGCTGCGTCCGGGCGGACGCATCTGTTTCAGCAGCCTTGGGCCGGACACGCTGGTCGAGCTCGACGAGGCCTGGCGGAAGGTGGATACCATGCCCCATGTCCATCCCTTCGTAGACATGCACCACCTGGGGGATGCCCTGGTCCGGTCCGGCTTTCACCGCACCATCCTCGATGCGGACTGGATGGGCGTGGAATACGAGGATGTGGACCTGCTGATGGATGATCTTCGCCGCGAGGGATTCCACAATGTTTCACCCGGGCGACGAAGGGCGCTGACCGGGCGAGGGCGACTTGAGGACCTGCGGGTCTGCTTCCGGGGATGTTCTCCTGTCCGGATGACTTTCGAACTGATTTACGGTTACGCGGAAGTCCCGGAGGCCGCGGCAGCCGGCGTGCGGGTGGCGCCCCCGTCCTTTCACGGGGGGGCATAGGCCGGATCAGGGCCTCAGTGCCGGGGCGCTGAGCGGAATGCCGGAGTTCATGATGGCCTGGTAGAGTTCGAGGCCGACATAAGTTTCACTTTGGGCCTCCAGGGGTGCCGCCCCCGCCAGCGCATTGCAATAGGCATATTGCCGATGCAGTGTTCCCATGGGCTCGCCGCCCAGGCTCCAGCGAATACTGTAGGCCGGATAGCCCATTCCATGACCAAGGGCCGCGCTCAGCACATGGCCGCGCAGCCGGTTTCCGGCGTTGTGGACATGGCAATTGGCGCAGGACAGGTTCATCTGGCCCCTCTTGGCCCAGAAATAATGCCGCCCGATGGCATAGAGCCGGCGGACTTCCTCTTCGCGGTAGTCCACGTCCAGGGGCTGTCCCCGCCAGGGGTCCTTGAAGGCCGCCACCAGCCGGGCCATTTCACTGCCCATGGCATCCAGGGGCGCCTCGCCATTCTGGCTCCGGCACAGGTTGATGTCGCCGGCGACGGTACGGACCTCGCCGTCGAAAAAGTAGGGATAGGCAATGGGCGGAGGCTTGCCGGAGAAACAGTCACGCAACGACAGCCCGCTGGACATCGGCGCATCCCAGACCGTCCTGCCTGCCTCAACCTCGTCCAGGTGGGGGGGCGCCGCAAGCAGGAGGTCGCGGTTTTCCCGCTGCCTGGAATATTGCGGGAGGGCGGCCACGCCATCACGGTAGGACTCCAGGGGCACGCCCGGGAACCGGGAGAGGAAGAAGTCCTGGAACTGGCGGATGTCGTCCCGGACTTCCGCCACCGGGGGAATGGAATCCGCTCCGGCAGGGAACGGAACCGTGAGCAGGTTTGCCGCGACAACGAGCACCGATGCCATCTTCAGACCATGCGGGCACCGGGTTCGTGCCGAAATTCCACGGTGGCGGGTAAATCCCATGCTCAGTCCGTCTTGCCGTCGAATATCCGGCTGAATTCACCGGTTCGGCCCGCAAGATCCTGCCAGTCGACTCCGATAGTGTCACCGATCTTGAGGGCGCTGAAATGCGTGCCGGCGGCCGGGTTCCTGGACACGTTCCGACCCAGCAGAAGCTCTGCGTGGACGTCCCCGTTGCGACGGAACGTGACCCGAGTCAGGTAGCGTTCACTGGACATCACGTGCGGAATCCGGCAGATAATGTCGTATCCGCCGTCCGATTCGCGGATGAAGATTCTTTCCGCTACAGGTACCCGGCTCATTGTTCCACCTCGCGCCAGGCGCCGACAATCTGGACCCGTCGTTCCGACCTTCCAAGCCGCCCGTCGCGCAGGGCATAGCACACGAGACGACCACTGCGCTGTATCCGCGCATGGCCGATCATCACCGCGCGCCGGTCCTGGATCTGATCCATGGCCATGATCATCGGATCGTTGTTGGCATCCGTCAGAAGGGCGATCTTTTCAACGCCGGGGGCGGAGACCCGAAACGGAACGAGTTCTCCGTGGAGCGCCTCAAGCGGCGTCTCGATTTCAATGGACGCGTCGTCAGAGGCTTCGCGCACACCGAAAAAGGACTCGAGGGCATCCCCGAACTCTCCTGCGGCGAATTCCGGCCGCGGATCCTGCGCGGCATGGGCCCACCGGAACAGGGCCCCTGCACCGAGAAACAGGGCGGCAGCCATGCGGACTCCGGACAGGAGCAGCCGACGCCGGTTTTCCAGTGGCTCGATCATGAACCCGGGTCAAAGGGTGAGAAGAAACTGCAGGATGCGGTCAATTTCATCCGAATCCAGCAGTTCGTGCCGCAGGTACGGCGGCATGGAGGTGTCCGGGTTCAGCGCCGGCGCGTCGGCGATCTGCCGGCGCAGGACCTCGATGTCGGGGAACCGGGGCTGCATTGCCACCAGGGGCGGCGCGATGTTCCCGGATACCGGCAGGGTCTCCGGCCAGGGATTGACATTCAACATGTGGCAGGCAACGCAGTTGCCCTTGTCGCGGTCGATGGACAGGCACCAGCCTGTCCTGATCATGCTTGTCGGGGGGTTGCTGCGGCACTGGAGTTCGTCGGGCCAGTCCGGGACATCCTGCGCCGATGCCGTTGGCGGCAACGTGCAGATGCCAAGGACGCCGATGGCGATGGCGAATTTCTGGATGGCCTGATACACGCCAAGCTTGCTGACTGCGGGACATGTCATTGTACCTACAGGCACTTCCGGGAAATAGAAAATTGTGCTGGCAATTCCATGGCATTCGACGGCGCCATCAGTACTTCTCACGGAGCTTCCAGTCCGCCGCCTCGCGTTCGAGTTCCCTGATGCGCGCCTCGATGGCCTGGGTGAGATACTGGCTTTCGTCGTTGTTTTCCCGCAAGGCCAGCTTCAGCGAGGACAGCGCCGCCCCGAAGCGGCCGAGGACCGCATGGTATTCTGCATCCGCCTGGTGGGCCTCTGCCAGCAGGCCCAGGGCCACGTTGGCCCGGGACAGCAGCGGATAGAGTTCGTACTCTTCCGGGTGGCGGCGAAGCTGGAAACGGGCGGACTTTTTCGCCTCTTCGGCGCTGCCCGCCTCCAGGAGGGCCTCGAGGTAGGGATAGCGGAGATAGCCGGATTCCGGGTACTTCTCAACCAGTTCGCCATAGGCAAGGGCGGCTGCGGCCGGGTTTCCTGACTGCCGGGTGATTTCCGCCCGGGCAGCCTGCACCTGTGGCGTGTCGGGGAGGTGTCCGATGACCTCATCGACGAGCGCCATGGCTTCATCGAACCGGCGCGCTTCCATCAGCGCCAGGGCGAGACCGTACTCCCAGGCCTGCCGCTGGATGCCCTGGGACTGCGTGATCCGGTCTTCCAGTACCTGCAGGGTGTCGGTCTGGGGGTCCCCGTACAGCGCCTGCACCCGCGCCCGCGCCAGGTGGAAGTCGAGGCTGCTTTCATGCTGGACCCGGGGATACGCACTGATCCTGGACTCGGTTTCTGCCATCCGGGTGTAGGACAACGGGTGGGTTCGAAGATACTCCGGTACATCCTTGTCCGACACGAAGTTGAACCGCTGCAGTTTTGCAAAGAAAGCGGACATGGCACGGGGGTCGTAACCGCTTTTTGCCATCAGGTCGATCCCGATGGCGTCCGCTTCACGTTCGAACTCCCGGCTGTAGGCGAGCCGGTTGGACAGCAGCGACGCATTGGCCAGCGTCACACCCGCCACGCCGGCCTGCCCTCCCACCAGGATCGAGGCGAGGATCGCCGCCGTGGTGGGGATTTTACTGGCCTGTGACTGGGCGATCATGCGGGGCAGGTGACGCTGGGAAAGGTGGGCGATCTCGTGGCCCACGACGGATGCCAGTTCGCTCTCGTTCTCGGTGGTGAGCATCAGGCCGCTGTTGAAGGTGATATAACCGCCCGGCACCGCGAAGGCGTTGATTTCGTTTTCCCGGATGAGATTGAGCTTTGGGGTGATGCCGCCCAGGTTTGCCTTGCTGCCGATCCGTTTGCCCAGGCCGTTCAGGTAGTGGCGCAGCTCATGGTCGGAGATGTAGCTGTCCGTCGCCATCAGTTCGCGCAGGAATCGCCTGCCGATCATCTGCTCGTCATCCGGGCTCAGGTACCGGGTTGCAGCCTCACCGAGTTCAGGCAGGGTGCTGCCCTGGGCGTGGACCAGGGATTGCGCCGGCAACAGCAGCACCAGCACCAGCACCAGGGCATACAGGTTGATCCCGCACAGGAATCCGGTGGACAGTGAGGAAAGATATCGCGGCATGGTTCCGGGAATCATAACGGGTCGGGTATGATGGAGTGCTTACAGTTTTGTAATATCGCAGCTGTATTTCCGAGGCCGTCCCCGGGTTTTATCGGGGCGGCAACTCCTCTACGATTCTAGCGATTCGTTACCGGAAAACGTGTGGGCAGATGAAAGAAAAAAACGAATATGACACCGTCGTCACGCCGGATACCCTGAAGGCGTATTTTGCCTGTCAGGATGACGGCCAGCCCTGGGTGGTCGTGGACTGCCGGTTCAACCTGATGCAGCCGCAGCAGGGCCGGGAGGAATACCATGCCGGCCACATCCCGGGGGCCTTCTACGCCCATCTCGACGCGGACCTCTCGTCCCCGGTGACACCTGACAGCGGCAGGCACCCTTTGCCGGACCGGGATGCCTTTGCCCGGCTTGCCGGATCCTGGGGCGTCGGACCCGACACCCAGGTCGTGGTCTATGACCAGGGAAGCGGCGCAATTGCGGCGAGGCTCTGGTGGCTGCTGCGCTGGATCGGACATGGCCGGGCGGCGTTGCTTGAAGGCGGGTACGCGGCCTGGCTGGCCGCCGGCGGCGCAGTGGATGCGGGGGTGCCGGAGCGAATCGAGGATGCCCCTCCTGCGGGTGTCCAAGGGGAACATGCCTCCTGGACCGGCACGGAGGAACTGGTAGTGGCCCTTGGCAGGGTGCGGCTGATCGACGCCCGGGATGCCGCGCGGTTCCGCGGCGAGCAGGAGCCGATCGACAACGTTGCGGGTCACATCCCGGGCGCCATCAACCGGCCGTTCAGCGACAACCTGGATAAGGACGGCCGGTTCCACGACGCGGATACGCTGAGGCGGCAGTTCCTGTCACTGACGGGGATGACCGACATCACCGAAGGCGCTGCCGGGGTGGTGAACATGTGCGGCAGCGGGGTCACCGCCTGTCACAACATCCTTGCCATGGAAATCGCCGGACTGGGTGGTTCCACGCTGTATGCCGGGTCCTGGAGCGAGTGGATCCGGGACCCGTCAAGGGCCGTGGTAACCGGGGAATAAGTTCCTGCCTGTGGCCGGGCCGCTGCGGTATTCGCGGCCTCGGAAAACAGGCAGGGATGCCGCAACCGGATTGCCCCGGGCAGTCCCGGGACGGCATCAGAGTTCTTCCACGCCCCGGTCACCCCCGAGCAGGAGCAGGTCCGCGCCACGGCGGGCGAACAGGCCCACCGTCACGACCCCGGGGATCTGGTTGATTCTGCTTTCCATCTCCACGGGGTCCAGTATGTCCAGACCGTGCACATCCAGGATGACATTGCGGTTGTCGGTCAGGAAATCGCTGCGCCAGACCGGTTCTCCACCCATTCGCGCCAGTTCCCTGGCCACCATGCTCCGGGCCATCGGGATGACTTCCACCGGCAGCGGAAAGGTCCCCAGTCGTTCCACCAGTTTGCTGCTGTCGGCAATGCAGACGAAGGTTTCCGAGACCTCGGCCACGATCTTTTCCCTGGTAAGCGCACCGCCACCGCCCTTGATCAGGTGGCGGTGCCGTGTGGTTTCATCCGCACCGTCGACGTAGATGCGCAAGCTGCCCACATCGTTCAGTTCCAGCACTTCGATACCGTGCGACTGCAGCCTTGCGGCACTGGCATCGGAACTGGACACGGCGCCGTCAATCCGCCCCTTGATGCGGGCCAGTCCGTCAATGAACAGATTGGCGGTGGACCCCGTTCCGACACCGACGACATCGCCGCCGCGGATATATTCCAGTGCCGCATCCGCGGCCATCTTCTTTTCGTTGTCCTGTGACATCAGTGTTACCGGAGTGCCTAGAACAGGGACGCGCTCAACTGGTTCACCGCGCTCAGCATGTCCGGGTCGTCGCTCAGGGTTTCGGAGATGGCGCTCCGACAGGCTACCTTGGGGTCGATACCGGTATGCATCAGCTTGGCGGCGTGCACCAGCAACCGGGTGCTGGCGCCTTCCTCGAGTCCGCTGCCCTTGAGGTTGCGCGTCATGCCGGCAAATTTCACGAGTTGCGCGGCGGTGTCCCGGTCGAGGCCCGATTCCCGGGCTACGATTTCCGTTTCCAGCCCTGCGTCGGGATAGTCAAACTCAATGGAAACAAATCGTTGGCGGGTACTTTGCTTAAGATCCTTCAGGACACTCTGGTACCCGGGGTTGTAGGAAATGGCAAGGCAGAACTCGTCCGGAGCCCGCAGCAGTTCGCCGGTTTTTTCCACCGGCAGCACCCTGCGGTCATCCGCCAGGGGATGGATCACCACAGTGGTGTCCTTGCGTGCTTCCACGATTTCGTCCAGGTAGCAAATGCCGCCGCTCCGCAGGGCCCGCGTGAGCGGCCCGTCCGACCAGCGGGTTTCTCCCCCGACGATGAGGTAGCGCCCTACCAGGTCCGCGGCCGTCAGGTCGTCATGGCAGGAAACGGTGACCAGGGGACGCTGGAGCCGCCAGGCCATGTGCTCCATGAACCGGGTCTTGCCGCATCCGGTGGGTCCCTTCAGCAGTACCGGGATGTTGTTCGCGTAGGATGCCTCGAACAGGGCAATCTCGTCCTGTTGCGGGGCGTAATAGGGTTCGTCAGCGATCAGGAATTCGTCTATGTGGATATCGATACTCATGGCCGGCTTTGATGCTCCAGGGGGCGGAGTGTATCAAGTTTGGCTGATTCTCCGCTGTATCATGCAATCGGGATGCGGGACTTGCCTGTCCTGGCGCCGTCGCCGGGGCCGCCCGGCATCCGGACGGAGAATGCCGCGGTATTCAGTGACGGGCATCCACCCGGCAGGGCGCCCCGGTCTTGATGATTCCTTCCGCGTCCGGCGCAGCGTTCACGCCGAAGAATATCTCCCCATCCCGCTCGCGATAGCTGGACAGTGTATGAATCGGTTCAGGACCCACGAGCGCGCCGGACTCGGGATCCACCGTCGGCACCGAGCAGCGGGCACAGGGTGCAACCACACGAAGCGGAACGTCACCGACAACAATCCGCCGCCAACGGTCCTCGGCAAACGGGGGGCATCCGTCGATCACGATATTGGGCCGGAACCTCAGCATGCTCACCGGCTCCGCGAGCCTTCCGTTCAGGTCATCCAGGGACGCCTGCGTGGTGATCAGGAGGGGAAAACAGTCGGCGTACCGTGTATGGTCGCCGGGTTGTGATACGGACGGATCGCAGGGGCGGGTGTCCGCCGCCGGAAATGCAATCAGGCGGCAGGAGTCCCCGATGGCCTGGCTCAGCCATCCGGCGGTTTCCTCCCCGAGGTCGATGCCGGAAACGTCGCTGCCCCATACACTGGAGGAAACCTTCCGCATGGTGGCCCGGGTCTCGGGTACCCGGTGGGGCTGCATGCCGAATGATTCCAGCACCAGGGTGTCGCCGTCGATGGCGGTTTCCACAAGGACCATCTGGGGATGCGTCCGCTGGGTCATCATCCGGCCATCCGGTGTCACCACCATCCATTGCCGGTCGAATGTCAGCCCGGCGGCCCCGAGATGTGATGAACCGAGCGTGACGCCGCGCAGGGATTTCACGGGGTAGATATGGATTTCCGATACGGAAAGGGACATCGTTCAGGTCTTTGGTGGCTGGGCGCCCAAGGATACAGGTATGTGGTACTCTCCGCCATGATGAAACAGGCCAGTGAAGCACTCGAAATTCTGTTCGACCTGATCCGGTTCGATACCACCAGTCGACGCTCCAATCTCGAGTTGATCGATTATGTCCGCGCATTTCTCGAACGGCGGGACATTCCCCACGATCTCACCTGGAACGAAGACCGCAGCAAGGCAAATCTCTTCGCAACGCTCGGGGAGGAGCGAGCTCCCGGCATCGTCCTTTCCGGGCACACGGACGTGGTGCCCGTGGACGGCCAGGAATGGTCGTCGGATCCCTTCGAGCCCGAGGTGCGCAACGGCAGGCTGTACGGGCGGGGAAGCTGCGATATGAAGGGATTCATCGCAATGTGCCTTGCCAAGGCTGACGACATCCTGGAAGCGGACCTGCCCCTCCCGGTTCATTTCGCCTTCTCCTATGACGAGGAAGTGGGCTGCATTGGCGTCCGTGGGCTGCTGGCGGATCTGAAAAAGCGCGCGGTTCTGCCCAAGGCCTGTATCATCGGGGAACCGACCGACATGTCCGTGATCCGGGCGCACAAGGGCATGCTGTTCAAGCGCTGTACCGTGCATGGCCGGTCGGCGCATTCCTCCCTGGTGCACCTGGGGGTCAACGCGGTGGCCCGGGCGGCCAGGGCCATTGCGCATATTGAGGATATCGGCGAGCGCATACGCCGTGAAGGTCCGTTCGACGATCAGTTCGATCCGCCGCATACCACCCTTCACTGCGGCGTCATTCACGGTGGCACCGCCAACAACATCATTCCCGACCGCTGCCAGTTCGATTTCGAGATTCGCAACCTGCCCGACCAGCCCACGCTACCGCTGTTCGAGGAAGTGACCGCTTATACGCGGGAACTGGAACGGGAGATGCATGCTGTTGACGAGACCACCGGATTCGAATGGCAGACGCTGGCGGAATATCCGGGGATGAACACCTCGCCGGAAGAACCCGTGGTCGATATGGTCTCGCGGCTGCTGGATGACTACAGGATGCCGGGCAAGGTCAGTTACGGTACCGAGGGAGGCCATTTCCAGGCGGCGGACATTCCCACCGTGATCTGCGGCCCGGGCAGTATCGAACAGGCCCACAAGCCGGATGAATTCGTCGAACTCGCGCAACTGGACAGGTGCGGGGCGTTTATAGACGCGCTCATACGGGATATGGGCCCTTCCGGGGCGCCATGACAATCTACCTGGGCCTCGGGTCCAACCAGGGTGAACGGGTCGACCGGCTGGAGCAGGCGGTCGTCCGGCTCCAGAACGCCGGGTTCGGTGTGACGCGGATATCTCCCGTGGTCGAATCCCCTGCGATGCTCCCGCCCGGGGCGGACCCGTCCTGGGATCGGCCCTACCTGAACATTGTGGTCGCCGGGAAGGCCCGCTGGACCCCCCGCCAGGCCCTGGATGTCATCAAGTCCATCGAGCGGGATGCCGGCCGGGAGCCCGGTCCGCGCTGGTCTCCCCGCCCGCTTGACATCGACATCCTGATCTGGGGGAACGAGCGGATACAGGAGCCCGGCCTGGTGATCCCGCACCCCGGAATCGAAAACCGCGACTTTGTCATTACGCCGCTTTTGCACATCGCCCCTGGCCTGGTGCTCCCGGGGGCTGGTCGGACCGTGTTTGATCTGTCCTTGGGCCGACGCAATATTCCGCTGTGGATGGGCATTCTCAATATCACGCCGGATTCGTTTTCCGACGGGGGAAGCTGGGAGGACCGGGACCGGCTCGAGGACTGGATCGACCGGATGATTGCCGAAAATGTCCAGATCATCGATGTGGGCGCGGAATCCACCCGGCCCAATGCCGGGGAAATTCCGCTGGAGGAGGAGTGGCGCAGGCTGCAGCCGGTGCTGGATCTGCTGAAGGAGCGCCTCGCCGGCAGAAAGGTTCGCCCCATGGTATCTCTCGACAGCAGGCACCCGGAGATCATTGCGAGAGGCCTTGCCCATGATATTGACCTGATCAACGACGTCACCGGGCTGGATGATCCTGCCATGGCAGCAGTGGTGCGGGACAGCAATTGCGACGTGGTGGCCATGCATGCCATGACCGTTTCGGTGAACCCTGCAGTACTGCTGCCGGATACGGAATCGGCGGTGGTCCAGCTGCTGCGCTGGATCGAGGAGAAGAAGTCCGCCTGGGACCGCATGGGGATCAATCTTGGCCGCATGATTTTCGATCCCGGTATCGGCTTTGGCAAGAGTTCCGTCCAGGCATGCGAACTCATGGCCCATGTGCAGGAACTGCGCGGGGCGGGTCTTCGTGTGCTGATCGGCCACTCCCGGAAATCGTTCATGGCGGCATTCAGCGACCGCCCAGCCAGGCAGCGGGACCTCGAGACCCTGGGAATCTCCCTCGCCCTAGCAGGCCAGGGAACGGACATCCTCCGGGTGCACCATCCCATGATTCACCAGCGGGCATACCGGGCCTGGTGCCATGTCACCGGCCGCTGAACCCGCCTGCCTTGCCGGCAGTGTCAGTGGAACATCACTTCCGCCGACAGGGTGAACGCGGGAATGGCGGCATCGAACATACTGCCTTCATCGTCCTGCATCTGGTAGCTTCCCATCATGCTGCCCACCGGTGTGGTCAGGATGGCGCCGCTTGTGTATTCGTAGTGATCCCCGGGCTGGAGGTGCGGATGTTCGCCGACCACGCCGGGACCCCTTACTTCGCGTGTTTCTCCATCCGCGTCCGTGATCACCCAATGCCGGCTCAGCAGTCGGGCGGGTATGTTCCCGGTGTTTTCCATGCGCACGGTGTAGGCGAACACGTATTGATTGGCTTCCGGATCGGACTGTTCTCTCAGGTACTGCGGCGTAACGCGCACGGTGATCTGCTGAATGGTTGGCATCGGCTGTCGGCTTCGTCTTGTCCTGGAATTGGCGGCTGCCAGGGGCTATCGGATTGATGGATTATAGTCTTTCCCGGTCGGGCCATGGGATAGGTCATGGGCATGACGGAAACTGTCGCGGAAATGACGCCCCCGGACGGCCGCATGCCAGCCTCGTCTGTCCTGCTGTAGACTCCGGCCCATTTCCTGGGTTCCCTTTTTCCCAGCATTCCCAATGTGCGCACAATCCGCCGTAAACATCGACGATGCCCGGGATGGACCGATACACCAGGATCGCGGGGCCGACATGCTGCGGAGCGGTTGTCCCATGTATCGACGGGGGCATGGAAATGCCCGTCCGGATTCTCCCCGGGGCATTTTCCGGGACGGGTTCAATGACAACGGAGCGGGCCCGTGAAATCCCTGCATGACGACTTCGGCGTGGAGATCGAAGGCATTGACCTGAGAGACGCGGCCACGCACTACACATGGATTCGCAGGGCATTCGAAGAGCATTCCGTACTGCTGTTCCGGGACCAGTGTCTTGATGACGAGGCGCATCTTGCCCTGGGGCGCCTGTTCGGTGTCATCGAGATCAGGGAGAGGAATCCGCAGGAACACGAGGCCCGGATGTCGATGGTGTCGAACCGCAGGGAAGGCGGGCATGTCCTGTCCGAAGAGAGTCCCCGGCTCCTGCACCTGAAAGCGAACCAGCTCTGGCACACCGACAGCACATTCCTGCCCGCGCCGGCGCTTGCCAACATCCTGGCCGCCCGAAAGCTGCCGACATCGGGCGGGGAAACGGAATTCGTCTCGACCCGGGCGGCCTGGCGTGATCTCCCCGGTTCCACCAGGACGCGGTTGCGCAGGCTCGTCCTGCGCCATCGTTACGCGCATTCGCGCATGGCCATATCTCCGGCCGCCGCCGCCCTCGACGTCGTCACCATGTGGCCCGAGACGGCGTGGCGGGCCGTGTGGCCCAATCCCGTCAACGGGGCGGAGGCCCTCTACATTGCCTCCCACGCCTTCGGTGTAGTCGGCATGGGCGAGAGGGAAGGCCGGGAACTGATCCAGGAACTGATTGCGTTCACGACACGGCCGGCCCGCATTTACAGCCACCGGTGGTCCCCCGGTGACGTGATCATCTGGGACGAGCGTGCGACCATGCATCGCGGCCGTCCCTGGCCCTATGGGGAAGAACGCACGCTGGCCAGTATCTGCATTACGGCCGGCGAGGCGGACGGGCTCGGGTGGGTCCGGCCCGCCCCGGCCGGGTGAGTCCCTCCGGCCAGCGCCCTTGCGGGAGACAGGCCGTGGTTGGGGGAGCAGGGGGCTGCCGGCGCCATTCCCACCTAAGGATGGCCGGTCAGGGTATGCGCCCGGACGCCGGATGCACCAAAGTCCCGGAGAAATGGCTTGAGCACCCTACCCGGAAGTGATATGTTTTATCCCCGAAGACTGGATTTCCAGGTTGCCGCGAAGTAGTCGGGGCGGCCTGTCGTCTAACCCTATAACGCCATACAGGAGAACATAATGCAACGATCCCTTTCCATCGACCCGGACAAGTGTACCGGCTGTCTGCAGTGTGAAATGGCCTGCTCCTTCGAGAACGAGGGCGTGTTCAACCCGGCCAAGTCCCGCATCAAGGTCTTCACCTTTCACGAGGAGGGCCGATTTGTTCCCTACACCTGTACCCAGTGTGACGAGGCCTGGTGTATGCAGGCCTGCCCGGTGGACGCCATCAAGATGAATTTCCAGACCGGCGCCATGGAGGTCAGCGAGCAGGTGTGTGTGGGCTGCAAGGTTTGCACCATTGCCTGTCCGTTCGGTACGGTGAATTACAACAGAGACACCGGCAAGGTCATCAAATGCGATCTGTGCGGTGGTGATCCGGCCTGCGCCACGGCCTGTCCCACGCAGGCGATCACCTACGTGGATTCCGATGCCACCGGGCTCGAGAAAATGCGCGCCTGGGCCGGCAAGACCGACAACGCGCAGCACGCCGCAAGCTAAGGCAGGAGGTTAGTCACATGGCATGGGCAAAAAAGGTTCTGCGCGTCAACCTCAATGACGGCAACATCAGCAGCGAGCCCCTCAACATGGAGTGGGCGGCGCAGTATATCGGGCAACGCGGCCTGGCGACCCGCTACCTCGTGGAAGAGACCGATCCGACGTGCGATCCCCTGGGTCCGGACAACAAGCTGATCATGGCGACCGGCCCGCTCACCGGTACGGCGGCCTCCACGGGGGGGCGTTATTCCGTGATCACCAAGAGCCCGCTCACGGGCGCGGTGGCCTGTTCCAATTCCGGCGGCTTTTTCGGTGCCGAACTGAAATCCGCGGGCTGGGACATGATCATCTTCGAAGGAAAGTCACCGAACCCGGTGTGGCTCAACATCGTTGACGACAAGGCGGAGTTGTGCTCCGCCGAGGGTATCTGGGGCCAGTCCGTCTGGGAGGCCGACAAGGCCATCCACAGGATCACCGGTGATCCCCAGACCCGTATCGCGGCCGTTGGCCGTTCCGCCGAGGCGGGTTGCCTGTATTCCGCGGTGATCAATGATCTCCACCGTGCGGCGGGCCGTTCCGGTGTGGGCACCGTGATGGCTTCCAAGAATGTCAAGGCCGTGGCGGTTCGGGGCACCCGCGGGGTAGGCAACATCAAGGATCCCAAGCGCTTCATGCAAAGCGTGGCGGAGCAGAAGGTGGTGCTGGCGGAAAACGCGGTTACCGGGCAGGGCCTGCCGGCGCTGGGAACACAGGTTCTGATGAACGTCATCAACGAAATCGGTGCGCTGCCCACCAACAACATGCAACAGACGCAGTTCGAGGGTGCGCACAATATCTCCGGGGAGGCCATGCTGGAGCCCCGCAAGAGCGACGGCAAGCCGAACCTGACCACCAACGCGGCCTGCTTCGGCTGCACCATCGCCTGCGGGCGGATCTCCACCATCGACCCGTCCCATTACTCCATCCAGGACAAGCCCCAGTACCAGCAAAATTCCGGGGGCCTGGAATACGAGGCGGCCTGGGCCATGGGAGCGGATACCGGGGTGGATGACCTCGATGCCGTCACCTTTGCGAATTTCGTTTGCAACGAGGATGGCATGGACCCGATTTCCTTCGGCGCCACCGTGGCGGCAGCCATGGAACTGTTCGAGACGGGTGCCATCACAACCGAGGAAACCGGGGGTATGGAACTCCGGTTCGGTTCCGCCGAGGCGCTGACCTGGTGCGCGGAAAAGACCGGCACGGGAGATGGCTTCGGCAAGGACCTTGGCCTCGGCTCCAAGAAGCTGTGCGAGAAATACGGCCACCCGGAATTCTCCATGACCGTGAAGGGCCAGGAGTTCCCGGCATACGATCCCCGCGGCATCCAGGGCATGGGACTCACCTATGCCACATCGAACCGCGGCGCCTGCCACCTGCGCAGCTACACCGTTGCCTCAGAGGTGCTGGGGATTCCGGAGAAGACCGACCCGGCAGTCACGGATGGCAAGGCCGGACTGGTCAAGGCTTTCCAGGACGCCACGGCGGCCGTGGATTCCATGGGTCTTTGCGTGTTCACCACCTTTGCCTGGTCCCTGGACAACATGGCGCCCCAGATGGATGCCGCCTGCGAAGGGGATTGGACCGTGGAACGGCTGCTTGAGGCCGGTGAACGGATCTGGAACCTGGAGCGCGACTACAATATGAAGGCAGGTCTCACCGGGTCGGACGACAACCTCCCGGAGCGCCTCCTCAAGGAAGCCTCGAAGGCCGCGCCCACCGAGGGACAGGTCTGCAACCTGCACGAGATGCTGCCCGAGTATTACCAGCTTCGCGGCTGGACCGATGAAGGCCAGCTCACCGACGAAGTCCGGCAGAAATTCTCACTTCCCGGATGAAGTACCTGGTGATAGGCGCAGGGCCCGCCGGCGTCGTGGCGGCGGAAACCCTGCGCAAACTGGACCGGACCTCGGAAATCACCATACTGGGTGACGAGCCGGAGCCGCCGTACTCCCGCATGGCGATTCCCTACCTGCTCATCGATCACATCGATGAGCAGGGAACCTACTTAAGGAAGGACGACGGCTATTTCGCCTCGCGCAACATCAATGTCGTGATCGGTCGGGCGGCTTCCCTGGACGCCGGTGCGAAAACCGTGAAGACGGACGGCGGCGACGTACTGCCCTATGACAAGGTCCTGGTGGCGACCGGGGCAAGACCGATCAAGCCGCCCGTCGAGGGGATCGACCACGAGAAGGTAACCGCCTGCTGGACCCTGGAGGATGCACGGCGCATATCCTCCGGCATCCGCAAGGGTGCGCCGGTGGTGCTGATCGGCGCGGGCTTTATCGGCTGCATCATACTCGAGGCACTGGTATCCGCCGGTGCGGATCTCACCGTCATCGAGATGGGGAACCGGATGGTGCCCCGGATGCTGGATGAGAAATGCGGATCGATGCTGGAGAAATGGTGCCGGGACAAGGGTGTAGCGGTCCTGACCAGCACGACGGTGAGCGGGATCGAATCAAGCGGCGAGCATGTGACGGTAAAAACCGGCGACGGCAAGTCCATCGATGCGGAACTGGTGATCTCGGCGGCCGGGGTCAAGCCCAACGCGGACTTTCTCGAAGGCAGCGGGGTCAGGTTGGTGGATGGCGGTGTCGAGGTGGACCATTTCCTGCAATCCTCCGAACCGGACATCTTTGCGGCCGGCGATGTGGCCTGCAGCAAGGATTTTTCCACGGGTGATTTCGGCATCCAGGCCATCCAGCCCACGGCGGTGGATCATGCCCGGATCGCGGCCCACAACATGGTGAATCACTGCTCGGTGGAGCACCAGGGCAGCATCAACATGAACGTGCTCGATACCATGGGACTCGTCTCGGCGTCCTACGGACTCTGGCAGGGCGTGGAGGGAGGGGAATCCGCCGAACTGCTGGACGAGGACAACTACCGTTATATCCGCCTGCAGTTCGACGGAGACCAGCTGGTGGGAGCCAATACCCTTGGAATGACCCAGCATATCGGCGTGTTGCGCGGATTGATCCAGGGCCGCTTTCACCTGGGTGAATGGAAGGACCGCCTCTTGCAGAACCCCCTGCAGGTCATGGAAGCCTATCTCGCAGTAACCCAGGGCGCCTGACGGGCGCCCCGGGTTGTCGATCCACCGGGGCTTTCCGGCTGCCGGCACGTTCATGAAGGTCGAACTCAAACTCTTCGCAACCCTGATGCCCTACCTGCCGCCGGGGGCAAAGAAGAACGCGGTGACGGTTGAAGTGGAGCCCGGCTGCACCATGAACCAGTTGATCAGCCGGTACAGGGTTCCCAAGGAGGAGGTGCACCTGGTGCTTCTGAACGGCCATTTCGTCAATGAGAATGGCAGGGGTGCCCCGTTGAGGGAAGGCGATACGCTGGCAATCTGGCCGCCGGTCGCGGGAGGATGACCGGCACCGGCCCCGGGCCGGATTTCTCCTGGCAGGCGCAGATGGGATACACCCGTGATGAACTGATCCGCGGGCTGTCCAGGGCGGTTGCGCCCTACCGTGTCCTGGACTCTTCGGCGAACCCGGTTGAAATCGTTCTGGATAGCCGCATAGTGAGGTTTTATACTGGCCAGGAAGGATTCCGGGCGATAGCGTCCATGCGTATTCCCGTCATACCGGTCAAGCTGGAGTTCTTTGGATTCAGCAATGATCAGTATGACGCCTTTCTGCACCGGTTCCGAACCTATATGCAAAAGGGTGGCGGCTGATGGCGATCACACTGAAACTTTTCTCCAGCCTGATGGAGTATCTTCCTTCCGGCAACGAAGGCAATACGGTTATAGTACGTGTTCAGGGTTCCCTGTCCTGCAACCAGTTGATCGACCGGTACGGGATACCACGTGATGTGGTACAGGTTACCATGGTGAACGGTCAGTACCTGTCGCCGGAGCTTCGGGATCAGCCGTTGTCCGACGGGGACACGGTATCAGTGTGGCCTTCCATCCAGGGTGGATGAGCCATCGGTGCGACTGACCGAAAAGCAGGCATGAACAGAATCATCAACAGATGAACAGCGCGTCACATTCAATTTCCGATCAACTCGGACGCCCGGTCCGGGATTTGCGGATTTCCGTGACCGACCGGTGCAATTTCCGTTGCGGTTACTGCATGCCAAGAGATGTTTTCGGCAAGGGCTACCAGTTCCTGAAGCAAAGCCAGCTGCTCACGTTCGAGGAGGTTACCCGCCTTGTACGCCTGTTTGCCCGGTTCGGCGTACGCAAGATTCGATTGACCGGGGGAGAACCCCTGCTTCGGCGCGAGATCGAAGCGCTGGTGGGGATGCTGTCCGAACTGGAGGGCATCGAGGATATCGCCATGACCACCAATGCCTCGTTGCTGACCATGGAGCGGACCCGGGCGCTGAAAGAGGCGGGACTGGACCGGATCAATATCAGCCTGGATGCGCTGGATCCCGATGTGTATGCGCGGATCAACGAGGTCAACACGCCACTGGAGGATGTGCTGGACGGAATCGGGAACGCGCTGTCCGCCGGCTTCCACGCAGTCAAGATCAACATGGTGGTGCAAAAGGGGATCAACGAGGAAGAGATTCTTCCGCTGGTGGAGAGATTCCGTCACAGCGGTGCGATTCTCCGGTTCATCGAGTTCATGGATGTGGGGAACCATAATCAGTGGAAGCTGGACCGTGTCTACACTGCACGGGAAATCGTGGCGTTGATCAACGGTGACTACCCGCTGGAACCCGTGGATCCCAACTACCAGGGTGAAGTGGCCAAGCGCTGGCGCTTCCGGGATGGTGGCGGTGAAATCGGGGTAATTTCTTCCATCAGCCAGCCATTTTGCCGCGGTTGTTCCAGAGCCCGTCTTTCTGCGGTCGGCGAGCTGTTCACCTGCCTGTTCGCCACCTCCGGTTTCGATCTGAGAAGCCTTCTTCGCACCGGCCAGGACGACGAGACGATTGCCGGGCGGATAGCGGAAATTTGGCGTAACCGTGCAGACCGCTACTCCGAGGAAAGGCTGGCTCCCGGCAATTCCGCCTCCCCGGACTCACGGGCATCCAAGGTGGAGATGTCATATATCGGCGGATAGTCGGCAGCACGGTCACCACTCGGAACCCTGATATCCCGAATTGGCCGTGACGCTGTTGCCGGCACGTGGCCGGAACTGAAAAAAGCCCCGGTAGTCGGGGCTTTTTTCGTCGAACATCCGCAAGGCGGTTTCAGCCGAGTTTGAATGGCAGGGGAATTTTGCGCCCCGCCATTTTGCTCAGGTTATTTTTTTTTTGATACCTTTCTCCGGGCTTTCTTGCTGCTGGCTGACTTCTTGCGGGCTGCTTTCTTGCCGGCGGCTTTCTTGGTGACCTTTTTCTTGCCGGCGGCTTTCTTTGCCGCCTTTTTCTTACCAGCGGCCTTCTTGGCGACCTTTTTCTTGCCGGCGGTTTTCTTTCTGGCAGTCTTCTTTGCGGCTTTTTTCTTGCTGGCAGCTTTTTTTGCCGCCTTTTTCTTGCCAGCGGCTTTCTTTGCCGCCCTTTTCTTGCCGGCGGCTTTCTTGGCGACTTTCTTCTTGCGGGTGGCTTTCTTTCTGGTAGCTTTCTTTGCGGCCTTCTTCTTGCCGGCGGCTTTCTTTGCGGCTTTCTTCTTACCGGCAGTTTTCTTTCTCGACACTTTCTTTGTGGCCTTTTTCTTGCCGGCTGCTTTCCTGGCTACTTTCTTCTTGCTGACTTTTTTCTTGGCCGCCTTCTTGCGGGCAACCTTGGAAACGACTTTCTTCTTGCTGACTTTCCTTTTCGTCACTTTCTTTCGAGCGGGCTTGGAAGCCGCCTTCTTGGAGGCCGCTTTCTTTCTCGTGGACGTCGCCTTCTTTTTTGCCATAGGTGTTTACCTCTCGGTCATCAGGGGAATTCTGCTCAGCATCGGTTGTCCGGTTCTGAAGATATCGGGCGTGTCCTGCGGCAGACAGAATCCGATGTGCCAAAAGAAAACATCTGCTTTTCTTAGCGCAGCCAACCCATAGAAGCAGTGACCGTAGATTATCTCTGTATTAATGTCAACATGGTTGAATTTTTTCTTTCACGAAAGATAAATTTTGGGGTGGCTGCAAATGCAACGGCGGTAGAGTAAGGGAATAGGTTTCAATCCATCATTTCATTGCGCGTACCTGCTTGCCTGTTTCTTCTCCAGCAGGTTCCGGCAGGATTCATTGGCGACTTTCTCCGGTATGGTCGCAGTCATCGTAACGGCAATTCGGGAACGAATGACGGGTACTATTTCCGTCATCCATCCCTCACCGTCTGCTAGCGGGGTACCGGCATGAGCGTTACTGCCACTGGCAGTGTCTCAGACCTTGTTCTCGTCTTGCCACACCTGGCTTTGTGTGACGCCATCGGCCGAACCCCGGGGAGGCTGCCACAACGAATCCTGAAAAACCGTATTCATGCCTACGGCTGCACATCGGATGCGTTAAAATCCGTGTTTCACCAGCTCATTCCCCTGGTCCGTCTTGATTCATCAGAAAAACCAGTACCACCGGCAGGAGCTGCTCGAATGCGGTTACGGACGGCTGTTTGGGCCGGGTAATGCGCAGTTGCCGCTGCCAAACATGCTGATGTTTGACCGCATTACCGAAATCAATGACGATGGAGGGGAATTCGGCAAGGGGATTGTGATCGCGGAGCTGGATATCACGCCCGACCTGTGGTTCTTTGAGTGTCATTTCCGCGGAGACCCGGTCATGCCGGGGTGCCTTGGCCTGGACGCCCTTTGGCAGCTCGTGGGATTCTCACTGGGATGGCGCGGTGGCGAAGGGCATGGACGCGCACTGGGTGCGGGAGAGATAAAATTTACCGGCCAGATTACCCCCGAGTCACAACAAGTGGTGTATCACGTTGAATTCAAGCGGGTGATCATGCGCCGCCTGGTCATGGGGATCGCGGATGGCAGGGTGGAGGCGGACGGCCAGCAGGTATATTCCTGCAAGGACTTGAGGGTGGGACTGTTCAAGAATACGGAATCATTCTGATGCATCCCCGTCACTTCGATACTCCGTCGATGTCGATCGTTGCCTATAATTCCGTTTCCCGGTACATGCCCGCAGCATCTTTCAAGAGGTAGACAATATTTCCCAAATGAAACGGGTGGTCATCACGGGCTATGGCATCGTATCCAGCCTGGGCAACAACTGCAGTGAAGTACTCGAGAGCCTGCGTACAGGACGCTCCGGTATTGTCGCAGCACCCGAATACGAGAAACTGGGTATGCGCAGCCGTGTCCATGGCGCCATCAATCTTGACCCATCCGAGTGTATCGATCGCAAGCTTTACCGTTTCATGGGAGATGCCGCGGCTTACTCCTATATCGCCATGCAAGAAGCGATCGCGCATGCTGGCCTGAATGAAGAAATGGTCAGCAGTGAGCGCACGGGGCTTCTGCTTGGCACCGGGGGGGCATCACCATCGAATATCGTCCTGGCGGCGGATATCCTGCGTGAGAAAGGAGTAAAGCGGGTTGGCCCCTACATGGTTACCAAGACCATGGCCAGCACGGTCCCCGCCTGCGTGGGCACCGCCTTCAAGATCAGGGGCGTCTCCTACTCGATCAGTTCCGCCTGTGCGACCAGCGCCCATTGCATAGGCCACGGCAGTGAACTCATACAGCTTGGCAAGCAGGATATCGTGTTCGCCGGTGGGGGGGAGGAGTTGCACTGGTCGCTGTCGGTACTGTTCGACGGTATGGGCGCGATGTCGTCCCGTTTCAACGATACTCCGGAACTGGCTTCCCGGCCCTACGACCAGGACCGCGACGGTTTCGTGATCTCCGGGGGCGCCGGGGTGGTGGTGCTTGAAGACCTGGAACATGCCAGGGCCAGGGGGGCGGAAATCCTGGCGGAACTCGTGGGTTACGGGGCCACCTCCGATGGGTATGACATGGTGCAGCCTTCCGGTGACGGAGCGGTTCAATGCATGCGCCAGGCAATGGGTGGTCTGGACAGGCCGGTTCAGTACATCAATGCCCATGGCACCAGTACACCGGTTGGCGATAGCCGGGAACTGGAAGCGGTCAGGGAGGTCTTCAAGGATGTCATGCCCCGGATCGCATCGACCAAGTCCATCAGTGGGCATGCCCTGGGCGCGGCGGGTGTCAACGAGTCGATATACACGCTGCTCATGATGGAAAACGGGTTCATTTCCGCGTCGCAAAACATCTTCAACCTCGATCCTGATGCCGAGGACTTCCCCATCGCCCGGGAACGCGTGGACGACATCGAACTGGACACGGCCATGAGCAACAGCTTTGGCTTCGGCGGTACCAACTGTTCACTGGTGTTCCAGCGCTGGCACGATTGAGCGTCACGGGTATAGGCGACGTTTTGACCACGGAATCCGGAATCTCCGCGGCTGACCGGAGGCGCGTGATCCTGTGGCTCTACCTTTGCTCCGGCATGGTATTTGCCATGGTGGTACTGGGCGGGGCAGTGCGCCTGACCGGCTCTGGATTGTCCATGGTGGACTGGAAGCCGTTGATGGGCGTCCTGCCGCCGCTGAACCAGGCGGCATGGGAAGAAGCGTTCGCCCGGTACCGGGAATATCCGGAGTACCGGCTGGTGAACAGGGACATGACGCTCGAATCATTCCGGTTCATCTACTACATGGAGTACCTTCACCGCCTTGTCGGCCGACTGGTCGGCGTGGTCTTCGTGCTTCCGTTCGTTTACTGGCTGATGCGCGGTGCATTGCCCGCCTGGACAAGACCGCGGCTGTGGACGGCGCTGGTCCTCGGCGCAGCCCAGGGACTGCTGGGCTGGTACATGGTCATGAGCGGTCTTGTGGACAATCCCCATGTGAGCCAGTACCGGCTCACCGCCCATCTGCTCCTCGCCGTGTTCATCTTCGCCTGGCTGCTGGCGCTGGTGTTTCGCTTGCAGGGGGTGTCGGGAACCGTGCCACTCGCCCACGACCGGCTGCGCCGGTTTCGCAGGTTGGCAGGCGTGGTGATCGTTCTCGTTTTTGCCATGATCGCCACCGGTGGATTCATGGCGGGAACCAAGGCGGGATTCATATTCAATACCTGGCCCATGATGGGGAATCAATGGATGCCGGACCAGGTCTGGGCGCTGGTACCCTGGTGGCGGAACCTGGTCGACAATCCCCTGGGTATCCAGTTCGTCCATCGCTGGCTTGCACTGGTCGTGCTGGTGGCGGTGGGTGCCTTCGGGATGCTGGTTGCACGCCATGCCCGGGACCGGGTGACGGCGGGTCTGGGAATCGCGCTGCTCGCCATGGTGGTGGCCCAGGTGGGCCTGGGCATCGCGGCGCTGGTGAACAGTGTCCCCCTGGCGCTCGGTGTCGTCCACCAGGGTGGGGCGCTGGTGCTGTTGGCCCTGTTGATCGCCCTGTGGAGCCGATTCCGGGCCAATCGCCCCACCACAACATGACAGGGTGGCGATCGGGATGCGCCGGCCGGACGGGATCGGGAATGATTGCCGAAGCCGGTTCTGATGGAGACGCGTCAGGGCGCCACTCTCGGCAGCAACTTTCATTCCAGTACGGGAGGTAAATCACCATGGCGCGGATCGCAATCGGCGGATGGCAGCATGAAACCAACACCTTTGCCACCATCAAGGCCGACTATGCGGCCTTCCACAGAGCGGATGAGTGGCCGCCCCTGGCAACGGGTATGGATCTGCTGCGCCAGGTGCATGGCGTGCATCTGCCGATCACGGGAGCACTGGCACAGCTCAATCGGGACAATCACGAGATCGTGCCGTTGCTCTGGTGTTCGGCGACGCCGTCCGCCCATGTCACCGAGGATGCCTACGAACGCATCGCGGCGATGCTGGTCAAGGCGGTCCGCGATGCCCTGCCCCTGGACGGGCTGTATCTTGATCTCCACGGGGCCATGGTCTGTGAACACCTGGAGGACGGGGAAGGGGAGTTGCTGCGGCGTATCCGGGCGGTCGTGGGACGAGACCTTCCCATTGCGGCAAGCCTGGATCTGCATGCCAACATCACGCCGGAAATGGTGCGGCATGCAGATGTTCTCGATGTCTTTAGGACATATCCCCACGTGGACATGGGTGAAACCGGTGCCAGGGCTGTAATGATGCTCGGGAGAATCATTGCCGGGGACCCCAAACCCCATGCCGCATTCCGTCAGACCGGGTTTCTGATCGCACTGAACTGGGGATGCACCGACAACGAGCCCTGCCGCAGCATCTACCGGCGGATTCCGGAAGTGATCGCGGGTGACGTGTTGTCCGCCTCGTTCGCAAGCGGGTTTCATCTGTCCGACATTCACCACGTGGGGCCGGCGGCGGTGGCTTATGCACGTACCCCGGAGGCGGCCGCAAGGGCTGCGGATGACATCGCCGGCCTCGTGGAATCACTGGAGGACCGGTTCGAGGGGAAGGTCTGGACCGCCGCAGACGGGGTTGCACAGGCCATGAAGCTGCGCCGCGACGGTGCCGGCACTGTGGTCCTGGCGGACACCCAGGACAATCCGGGAGGCGGAGGGGCCGGGGATACCACCGGCCTCCTCGAGGCGCTGGTGGCCGGGGGGGCTACCGGCGCGGTTCTGGGTCTGCTTTCCGATCCCGATACGGCTGCCGCCGCGACCGATGCGGGAGTGGGCGCGGAGATCGAGGTCGCCCTGGGCGGCCGTTCGGGACTGCCCGGGCAGTCTCCGTACCACTGCCGCCTGAGGGTGCTTGCCCTCGCGGATGGCAATTTCACTGCCACCGGGCCGATGTATCACGGTGCCCGCATGGTCCTTGGGCGCTGCGCGCTGCTGGAGACCGGCGGCGTCCGGGTGATCGTGTCCTCAAAACCGGTCCAGGCCGCGGACCAGTCGATGTTCCGCCACCTTGGCATCGAGCCGGCCCGTGAATCGATCATCGCGTTGAAAAGTTCGGTCCACTTCCGCAACGACTTCACCGACCTGGCGGACGCGATCCTGGTGGTGGAGGCGCCGGGGGCGGTGCATGCGGACCCGGCGAATCTGCACTATCAGAACAAGCGTGAGGGGGTGCGCGTACTCGGGCGCTGAATTGCCGAGGTGGCGTGTCGCAACGGCGTATTCCTGCGCGCCGCCCGCGGTTCTATCATCAACAGACCCGGGAAACCCTGAAACCGTCTGACAATGCAAACCGCGGATACTCACCGGACCAGGAACATTCTGGTCATCATGGCGGATCAGCTTACCGCCAGAGCCCTGGGCTGCTATGGAAACGACGCCGTCATCAGTCCCCGTATCGATATGATGGCGGAAAACGGCGTGATCTTCGATGCGGCCTATTCCAGCAGCCCGTTGTGTACGCCGGGGCGATACGCCCTGATGACGGGACAGCATGTCTCCCGCTGCGGCGGCTATGACAACGCCTCCTACCTGCCTGCCACCATGCCGACGTTGGCCCACTACCTGCGGATCATGGGCTACTACACCTGCCTGGCGGGAAAGATGCATTTCGTCGGACCGGACCAGCTCCATGGGTTCGAGGACCGGGTGACCACGGACGTCTACCCGTCAGATTTCGGCTGGGTGCCGGATTGGACCATCGGTCAGTCGCGCATTGATCTTTGGTATCACAACATGTCCAGCGTGAAGCAGGCCGGCGTGGCTGCGATCACCAACCAGTTCGCCTACGACGATGAAGTGGGGAACGCGGCATTGCGGGTCATCTACGATCACGCCAGGAGTGAGGATTCCCGGCCCCTGTGTCTCGTCGCCAGCTTCATCCACCCCCACGACCCCTATGCCACGCGGCAGAAATACTGGGACCTGTATGAAGGCGTCCCCATTGCACCACCGGCAGTTCCCAGACCGCCCGCGGAGCGCCAGGACGCGCATGGCCGAAGACTGGAGAAGGCGATCGCGGTGGACGCCGTCGACCTGTCGGAAGAGGAAATCATCGCCGCCAGGCGCGCCTACTATGGCAACGTGTCCTATTTCGACGAGTGGGTGGGAAGGCTGGCGGATGCGCTGGCGGAATGCGGCATGGCCGGGGACACCACCATCGTCGTTACCTCGGACCACGGAGACATGCTGGGGGAGCACGGCCTGTGGTACAAGATGTCATTCCGCGAGTGGTCGGCGCGCATTCCGCTGATCATCCATCGCCCGGACCGTTTCTCTCACCGCCGGGTACCCCAGGCGGTTTCCCAGGTGGACGTGTTGCCAACGCTGCTGGAGATCGCGGCGGAAAACACCGGCAGGTCGCAGCCGGATCCCATTGATCCCCTGGACGGGCGCAGCCTGGTGTCACTGGCGGGCGGGGATGCGGACGGGGACCCGGACCTGGCAATTGCCGAGTACCTGGCCGAGGGCACCACCGAGCCCATGCTCATGATCCGTTCCGGGACGCTGAAATACACCCAGTGCCCGGGCGATCCGGAGCAGTTGTTCGACCTGGTCGGGGACTGCGAGGAGGAAACCGATCTTTCCACGGATCCTGCCATGGCCGACGATCTGGAACGGCTGCGTGGCATCGCCAGGACCCACTGGGACCCCGCCGAAATCCGGCAGCGGGTGATCGCCGACCAGGCCCGCCGCCGCGCGGTGCACGCCGCACTTCGCATCGGCCGGTACCAGAGTTGGGACTATCAGCCCCGGAGGGACGCTTCCGCGGAATACACGCGCAGTCACCATGACCTGACGCGATTCGATTTCACCTCGCGCTACCCGAGACCCCCCGCGTTCAATCCGCGCGGGGAATAGCGCCCGTCAGATCCAGTAGGCGGTGCGGGTCATCACCCGTGACGCCAGCTTCATCAGCCCGCGCACCGGCCGGGGCAGGGGGGCTGCGCCGGCCTGCCTGGCCGTGTCGGCATGCTCTGCCTCGTCAGCCTGCATTTTCGCCACCACCTCGCGACTTCGGATATCGGCCTGCGGCAATACCGCCAGGTGGTTCTCCAGATGATCCACGACCTGTCTTTCGGTCTCCCGGAGGAACCCCAGGTTCCATTTGTCCCCCGCGATCCCCGCGGTGACGCCAATGGCGAAAGAGCCGGCATACCACAGGGGATTCAGCAGGCTGCGGCGGGAGCCCAGTTCCTCGAGGCGCTGTTCGCACCAGGCCAGGTGATCGATTTCCTCTGCTGCTGCTGCCCTCATTCGGGTACGGGTCTCTGCCCTACGGGCGGTCAGGGCCTGGCTCTGGTAGAGTGCCTGGGCACAGACCTCGCCCACGTGGTTGACCCGCATGTAGGCTCCCGAGCGGCGGCGGTCGGCCGCGTCCAGGTCAGCCTCCATCGCCCCGGATGGAAATGGTCTCGCGGCCCGCGCGGGGCCGCTGATGGCCAACAGTGCGTTTCCGGCGCCTGCCAGCAGGTGGTCGATCCTGTTTAGTTGACGACTTGGGCGCATTCCGCAATTATAGCGCTCCCTGCACGTCCCGGTATGCTGCCTGCAGTGCTCGGAAATCCGGCCGGGATCAGGCTACAATCCCCGGACCCAACATGGAAGCAGAAAATGCCCGAATCCTATTACCGGCATCATGTGTTCTTCTGCCAGAACCGGCGGGAGGATGGCCGGCGGTGCTGCGCCGAGTTCGATTCCGAGTCCATGCGGGCCTATGCCAAGGACCGTCTGAAGGAACTGGGTCACCACGGACCGGGCAAGGTCCGGATCAACCAGGCGGGGTGCCTGGACCGCTGCGAGGAAGGCCCGGTCGTGGTGGTCTACCCCGGGGAAACCTGGTACACCTACGTTGACCGGGAGGACATCGATGAAATCATCGAGCAGCACCTGATCAACAACCAGGTGGTGGACAGGCTCAGGATCTAGGGCGCCCCCGGGTCCCGGTTACATTCCGGCCCCTCCAAGCTGAACGAAAATTCAGCTTGCTTTCAGGATAGGTTCATCTAGTTTCTGATATTGTGCCCCGTAATACATGAATCATTGGTGCTTCCTCCTTATGGTGGTTATTATGGCGCAACTCCCGGACGGGGCTGCGCCATTTTTTTTCAGGGGGGGAGCGGCATGCCAAAGTCGTTCTGGGCTCCGCCTCCCGGTGTTGATACATGCACCTCCGGGGTTCGTTTGGGGCAGCGTATGAATTTCCTGAAATAGCCCTGAACCGGCCTTGTATCGAGCCGGTCGCTAAAGTATCATTCGCCGCCTGTTTTTTGCCCCCAGCCCCCCGGGTTGTCACGGGCCTGAACCCCATACCGTTCCATCCGATCCGATGAAGACGTTTTCCGCAAAACCCAAGGAGGTCAAGCGCGACTGGTACCTTGTCGACGCCACCGACAAGGTGCTGGGCAGGCTGGCGGCCGAAGTGGCCCATCGGCTGCGCGGCAAGCACAAGCCGGAATATACCCCCCATGTGGATACCGGTGACTATATCGTCGTCATCAACGCCGAGAAGGTCGCCGTTACCGGGAACAAGGCCAATGCCAAGGTCTACCACCGCCACACCGGGTATCCGGGGGGCATCAAGTCCATCGTCTACAAGGACATGCTGGAGCGTCATCCCGCCCGTGTGATTGAAATGGCGGTCAAGGGCATGCTGCCCAAGAACAAGCTGGGACGGGCGATGTTTGCCAAGCTGCGGGTCTACGCCGGCGGGGAGCATGCACATGCCGCCCAGCAGCCAAAGCCCCTGGAAATCTGAGAACCATGCCACAAGCACAGCAAACCTATCAGGGAACCGGCCGGCGCAAGTCCTCCACCGCACGGGTATACATGCGGCGCGGGAGCGGCCAGATTCTGGTCAACAACAGGCCCCTTGACGAGTACTTCGGCCGGGAAACCGCCCGCATGATCGTTCGCCAGCCATTGGAACTGGTGGAAATGATAGACAAGATGGATATCCGGGTGAACGTCTCCGGGGGCGGCAACAGCGGACAGGCCGGTGCGATCCGTCATGGCATTACCCGCGCCCTGTTGGCCTACGACGAGGAAATGCGCCCGGCACTTCGCCAGGCCGGCTTCGTCACCCGGGATGCACGGGAAGTGGAGCGCAAGAAAGTCGGGCTGCACAAGGGCCGCAAGCGTCCGCAATACTCCAAGCGGTAATTCCCCTCACCGGGTTCCGTACCGTGCCGGCGGCCGCCGGTTGCCTTACGTCATGGTTTGCCGGGACGGCCGTTCGTATTCCTGCCGGAACACCGGCCGGATCCACACCGCCGAATTCGGGCTAACGCACCCGAAGACCGGGAGTCGCCCCTTCGTCGGGTGACAGCAGGAACAGTTCCGATCCACCGGGCCCGGCCGCCAGGACCATGCCCTCGGATACCCCGAAGCGCATTTTCCGCGGCGCCAGGTTGGCCACCATGACCACGAGGCGTCCCACCAGCATTTCCGGGTCATATGCGGACTGGATACCCGCAAACACGTTGCGTTTCTCGCTTCCGAGGTCCAGGGTGAGACGTAAAAGCCTGTCGGACTTCTCCACCCTTTCCGCGGCCTCGACACGGGCCACGCGAAGATCGACCCTGGCGAAGTCGTCTATGGTGATTTCGGGGGCCAGCGGATCATCCGCCAGGGGACCGGTCGCGCGTCTTTCCGCGGTTTCCTGGACCGCCCGGGTTTCCTCGATCATGGCATCGACCTGTTTTTCCTCCACTCTTGTGAGCAGGGGTTTGAAACGGTTGATGGAATGATCCAGCAGGGGTTCACGGGGTGAATCCCAGGTCAGGGAGTCGATATTGAGGAAGTCCTCGGCCCGCTCCGCGGTGACCGGCAGCACCGGCTTCAGCAGTGTGATCAGCACCCGGAACAGGTTGAGCCCCTGGGTGCAGATCCCCTGCACCTCGGCATGCCTGGCCTCGTCCTTGATCAGGACCCATGGCTTGGCCGCATCGATGTACTGGTTGGCCTTGTCGGCGAGCGCCATGACATCCCGCATTGCCTTGCTGTATCGGCGGTTTTCGTAGTCGTCGGCAACACTGTCCAGGGCCGCGACAAAGGTGCTGTACATCTCGGGCTCCGGCAAGGTTGCCGCCAGCCGGCCATCGAACTCCTTGCCGACGAACCTGGCACAGCGGCTGGCAATGTTGACCAGTTTGCCCACCAGGTCCGAGTTCACCCGTACCCGGAAATCCTCCAGGTTCAGATCGATGTCATCTATGTTGTTGTCAAGCTTGGCGGCGAAGTAGTAGCGCAGGAATTCCGGGTTGAGGTGCCTGGCATAGGTCTCCGCCATGATGAAGGTTCCCCGTGACTTGGACATTTTCTGGCCGTTCACGGTGAGAAAGCCATGGCACCATACCGCGCTTGGCGGGCGGAACCCCGCTCCTTTCAGTTCCGCGGGCCAGAACAGGGTATGGAACCTGGCGATGTCCTTGCCAATGAAATGAATCATCTCCGCTTCGCTGTCGGGACTGAGAAACTCGTCGAAGTCGATGCCTTCACGGTCGCACAGGTTGCGGAAGCTGGCGAGGTACCCGATGGGCGCGTCCAGCCAGACGTAGAAGTACTTGTCCTTTTCCCCGGGGATCTCAAATCCCCAGTAGGGGGCGTTGCGGGAAATGTCCCATTGGAACAGTTCCTCTTCGAAGAGCTCCTTCTGCTTGTTTGCGATTTCCGCCTGTGTGCGGCCCTCGTCGAACCATTGCCGGAGAAAGTCCCGGAAGTCCTCCACCTTGAAAAACAGCTGCTCCGAATCCCTTTCCACCGGCTTGGCACCGGATACCATGGAATAGGGATTGATGAGATCGGTGGGGTCGTAGGTGCTGCCGCACACCTCGCAGTTATCTCCATGCTGGTCTTCGGCGTTGCATTTCGGGCAGGTGCCCCTGACAAACCGGTCCGGCAGGAACATGTTCCTTTCCGGGTCGTAGAGCTGCTTGATGGTGCGCCTTGCGATGTGGCCGGCGTCGTCCAGTCGCCGGTATATCAGTTCCGAAAGAACCCGGTTTTCCTCGGAATGGGTGCTGTGGAAATTGTCGAAGGCAACCAGAAAGGTGGCGAAATCCCGGGAATGTTCCCCATGCACACGATCGATCAGTTCCTGCGGACTGACCCCGTCGGCCTCTGCCCGAAGCATGATCGGCGTACCATGGGCATCGTCGGCGCAGACATACCAGCATTCGTTGCCTTGCAACTTCTGGAACCGGACCCAGATATCGGTTTGGATGTACTCCACCAGGTGCCCGAGATGGATCGGGCCGTTGGCATAGGGCAGTGCGCTGGTGACCAGCAGTTTTCTGGGCTTGGGAGACATGCGGAGTGGTCGGGAACTGGACGCGGATACGCCGGCAAGGCGGTATAGGTTGAAAGGCCGGGTATTATACTCGCTGGCTTGCAGTTACAATCACCGGCTTCGGGATTCCCGTGGATGCCTCGGATGCGGCTGTTGCAGGGGTGTCCGTGGGCGGATCGGCGAACATTGCCGCCGGTAGACGGCCCCGGGAAGTACGGGCGGGCGTCCCCATGGCAGGTTCCGCTTTCGGGGTCAAGATTCGATCCAGACTAGATACAAGGTAATTCATCATGTCCACCATGACACGCGACGATGTCGAGGCCTGCCTGAAAAAGGTTATCGACCCCCATACCGGGATGGACCTGGTTTCGACAAAAAACGTGGGTGAAATCTCGGTCGAGGGGGGTACCCCCCGGGTAGAAGTCGTGCTCGGGTATCCCGCCAGGAGCTTCGAGCCGGAGATGGCGAAAATGGTGCAGGAGTCGATTCCCGGCGCCGAGGTCAGTGTGACATCCAACATGGTGGCGCACCAGGTGCAGGAGGGTGTGAAGCCGTTGACCGGCGTGAAGAACATCATCGCGGTCGCCTCCGGCAAGGGCGGGGTGGGCAAATCCACACTGGCGGTCAATCTTGCGCTGGCGCTCTCCGCGGAAGGCGCCAGTGTGGGTGTGCTGGACGCCGACATCTACGGTCCCAGCCAGCCCCGCATGCTGGGAATCGCGGGCAAGCCCTCCTCCAGGGATGGCAAGACCCTGGAGCCCATGAGAGGCTACGACCTCCAGGCCATGTCCATCGGTTTCCTGGTGGACGAGGAGTCGCCCATGATCTGGCGGGGGCCCATGGTGACCCAGGCCCTGGAGCAGTTGCTCAAGGATACCCGGTGGGACGACCTGGATTACCTGGTGGTGGATATGCCGCCGGGTACCGGTGACATACAGCTCACCCTGGCGCAGAAAGTGCCCGTGTCCGGTTCGGTGATCGTCACCACGCCGCAAGACATCGCCCTGCTGGACGCCCGCAAGGCCTACAAGATGTTCGACAAGGTGGAAATACCGGTGCTGGGAGTGGTGGAGAACATGAGCACCCATATCTGCGGCAAATGCGGCCATGAGGAACATATCTTCGGGGCCGGCGGCGGTGCGGCCATGGCCAGTGACTACGACACGGTTCTTCTGGGGGATGTGCCCCTCGATATCAGCATCCGGGAAGGTGCCGACGGCGGCCACCCCACGGTGGTGTCGGATCCCGACGGTCCCATATCCGCCAGGTACAAGTCCATCGCACGGAACGCGGCGGCCAGGCTTGCCATGCGCAAGAAGGACTACAGCGCCAAGTTCCCCAATATCGTCATCCAGCAGAACTGATGGCCGTCAAGTCCGACCGGTGGATCCGTGAGATGGCGGAGACCACCGGCATGATCGAGCCGTTCGAGCCCCGGCAGGTCCGGGAAATCCAGGGCCAAAGCGTCATCTCCTGGGGCACTTCCAGCTACGGCTACGACATACGCTGTTCCAACGAGTTCAAGATCTTCACCAACATCAATTCCGCGGTGGTCGACCCCAAGGCCTTCGATGCCAGCAGCTTCGTGGACTACACCGGCGATGTCTGCATCATTCCGCCCAATTCCTTCGCACTGGCCCGGACGGTGGAGTACTTCCGGATTCCGCGCAACGTACTCACCATCTGTCTCGGCAAGAGCACATACGCCCGCTGCGGGATCATCGTCAACGTGACCCCGTTCGAACCGGAATGGGAAGGTTTCGTTACCCTGGAATTCTCCAACACCACGCCCCTGCCCGCGAAGATCTATGCGAACGAGGGGGTGGCCCAGGTGCTATTCTTCGAATCCGATGAAGTCTGCGAGGTGTCCTACAAGGACCGCGGCGGAAAGTACCAGGGGCAGACCGGGGTAACGCTGCCCAAGACCTGACCGGGCTGGTGCGGGAGTCCCGGTAACGCAACGGACCGCCCTGCCGGGCCCTGGGCCACGGCAGGCAACTTCCTGTTATTCCTTCGAGGCCTGCTCCGGACTAGTCCCCGGCAGCGAGATGTTCGTCAAGAACTTCCCTCACCATCTCCAGGTAATGCTCCAGGTCCGGGGTCTTCCTTCCGGACACCTTGCCGCCGTCATCGTAACGGCGCACCCGCACGATGGAGTCCAGCAAGGGATTCGCCGAGAAGCGTACGACTTCCTCCGGGTCCATTGGACCACCCTGCAGTTCAAGCGTGCGGACGGAGGCTTCCGTCAACGTGGAGAAATAGGACGGATCCACGGCACATAGATAGCGCTTGGCATCCACGTGCCAGCGCACGGGTTCCGTGACTTCCGGCGGGAACCAGCGCCCGAGGAAGCGTTCCCCGGCAACCTCATGCATGTTGTCCACCCCGATGTCGATGTAGTCGTCGCCGAATTCACCGGTGTAGTGGCCGATGTCATGCAACAGGGCGGCGACCACAACGGTCCTGTCCTCGCCGGCCTGCTCGGCAATCCAGGCGGTTTGCAGCATATGTTCGGTCATGCTCACGGGTTCGCCGAGATAGGACTCGTCGCCCCTGCGCCTGAAGATGTCCCGGAGCAACCCGGTGATTTCCCCGGCGCTTCGGGTGTCGGTGGCACTGTTCATCGGGGAGGGTCCTTGAGGCGATATGATGTCACGGGGTGGTATACGGCTACTGTATGGCCGGACGGTGCGATTGGCAAGACCGATTCCGGTAGGGCCCGGCCCGGCTCATGCCGCATGCCGGCGGCCGAGGAGGGCAAGAGTGCTGCGCAGGCCGTCGATATCCGCGTAGGCGCCCTGCAGCCAGCGCAGGCCGGTCTGCGTGAACCCCCTGCGTCCGTGCAGGACGCGGGTATTGTCCACCACGAACAACTCCCCGGGTTCCAGCCGGAAGGTCACGTTGACTTCGGGCCGGCGGGTGATTTCCACAAGGTGGCGATATGCCGCGTAAAAGTCCGGCACGAGTTCGTAGGGTACGCCGGTCAGGGAATGGAACGAGCGGCTGTTGATCCGCACCTGCACCAGTCGTCCATCCTGGAAGACTTCCAGCATGGGCCGGTGGGCGGTGAGGTCGCTCCGGTGGTCGCCGCAGTACCGGAAGGTGACGCTGTACCGGCTCAGCAGGGCGAAGCGGGCCGGGTTCTCCTGCCTGAGGATCTCGGCCACCCGGAACCCGTCCACAACGCTTGATTCGCCGCCGCTGGCGCTGTTCTCGAGACAATGCAGGAATTGCAGCGTCGGCACCGGGTCGCGGTAGGGGTTGTCGGTATGCGGATCAAGGCCAATCCTTGTATAGGCCAGGTTCACCGGGTCCGGTTCGGAGCGGACCTCGAAGAGCCGTCCGTAATTGGTTTCCCGCACGAATCCAAACAGCGCGATGACATCAAGAACCGCGCCCGGCTCGGCCGGCACGTCCCGCAGGCGGGCAAAACCCAGCGTGTCGACCCACCGGAGCCATTTCCCGAGGACCCCCGGGTCATCGGCAACCCGGGGAAATGATTCCACGACACTGTTGGCGTCCAGGTCGCCGGCCCAGGTTTTCCGTTCCTTCGGGATCAGGGTTTCGCTGCCAGGCCGGTCATAGGCGTGACGGCGCAACCAGTCAAGGTCGAGCCAGGTCAGGCTGCCGTCGTCAAAGGAAACCTCCAGCCGGGGACCGTTGAGGGATGCGTCCCGGATGCACAGGCCGGCAGGTATGTCCGTTGCCGACAGCCTCTTTTGTCCGTTATCCGGGTCACGACTTGCCGCATCCTGGCCGTGGTCCCGCAGCCAGACTGCGTGGTAGCGGGAGGACTTGCCACCGGGCCAGAGCACGGTGATGAATGACCCGTCAGTGCCCGGTTGGAGGGTCGGGGCAGGGGACATGGCGCCAGGTGGAAATCCCGCCTAGGAAACTGGCGCGGAGTATATTCGGTAACCTCGACGGAATGGGAGGGACTACGCGATCCAGAACGGTTTTGTCGCTTCCCTGTGGGCCTCAACCTCGCTGATGCCGATATCCCCGAGCAGGTGCGGGGGCAACTCCCGCAGCTGCCGGCGTTGCCGGTGGCGCTGATCCCAGGTCTTCACCAGCCTGCCAAGGCGGAACAGCGGACGGAGAATTGTTTCCAGCTTCACCGCCGGCACACAGTCGGCAGCCGTCGCGGGAATAACTGATCCAGGTGAATTGATATAATGTGACATAATACTGACCAATCCTGAAAGTTTCACTGGTTTCGACATATCTTTCTCTTTTTTGGTAATTTACCGGTCCTATCAAATCCTCACAAACGATTAATTCTAATTTCTCGAATAAAATATATTAATCCGAATCCACTATGAGAACCCCGCCGCTGGGCAGCCTGAAAACCTTCCGCGCCGCTGCCAATTCGCTGTCCTTCACCCGTGCCGCAGAGGAGTTGCACGTGACCCAGGCTGCAGTCAGCCACCAGATCAAGTCCCTCGAAGAGACCCTCGGCGTCCGCCTGTTCGAGCGCGGCAACCGGAGTCTCGCGCTGACCGAGGCCGGTACCCGTCTCCTGCCCTACGTGGACCAGATGTTCCAGTTGCTGGAGCAGGGCCTGCGTCAGCTCCGCCGGGGCGCCAATGACTCCACGCTCACCGTATCCCTGCTGCCGTCTTTCGCCTCGCGATGGCTGGTGCCACGGCTGGGATTGTTCCTGAAGGCGCATCCGGAGGTGGACTTCCGGCTCGCACCGTCCAGGGAAATGACCGACTTCCGGACCGAGGACATCGATCTCGCCATCCGCTACGGTCCCGGCAGCTATCCCGGGCTCACCAGCATCTTCCTCATGGACGAGGAGATTTTTCCGGTGTGCAGCCCCGCCGTCATGCACGGGCAGAACGCCTTGCGTACCCCCGGCGATCTGAAACATCACGTCCTGATTCATGATGAGGGACACAGCGACTGGCGCAAGTGGCTGGCGGCGGCGGGCGTTCACGATGTTGAACCGGACAAGGGACCGGTCTACACGGATTCGGCCATGGCGGTTCAGTCAGCCATGGAGGGGGACGGGGTCGCGTTGGGCCGCAGCCGGCTGGTGCGGGACGACATTGCCAGGGGGCGGCTGGTGGTGCCGTTCGGGATATCCCAGCCCTCGGGGTTTTCCTATTTCATTGTCTACCCGCAGGACCGGCGCCCGACGGACGCCATGGCCGCGTTCGTGGCGTGGGTGCAACAGCAGGTTGTGGAAGACGACGCCAAGTTCGGGGATACTCGCTAGATGCCTGGAATTGCCAAATCCATGAACCAGCGGTCGAGGGCCGATTTCCGGCCCCGCCCCGCGGGCCCGGAAAGCGCCGGCTACCACGCGTTCGGCCGGATCATGGGGTTTGATTGCGCCCGGGGCGGTCACCCGGGGCAACCGCTCCCGGTCCGGCATGGGGTGCGGCGGTGAACCGCTCCGACCTGGCCGGGGACGCCGGGAGATACGGACTGGTCCTGCGGGGCGGCTTCACGCCGAGACACGAAGACAGTGTACCGGCGGTGCGCATCGGAGTGCCCGCGAAAACACTGGTACTGCTCGGCAATGCCGGGTCGTCGATGTGGCAGTCGTTCGCGGATTCCCCGGAATTCGCCGACGGGGCGGAAGATCCCCTGAACCGCTGGAGCGAACGCATCGGCAATGCCCTGGCATCGCGGTGGGACGGAAAGGCGCTGTTCCCCTTCGGCGGCCCCCCCTACCACCCGTTCATCCGCTGGGCGCGGAAGGCGGAGGGACTGAAGGAGTCGGCGCTTGGCATGCTGATACATCCCAAGTACGGACTGTGGCATGCCTACCGGTTCGCCGTTGCACTGCCGGTGGACGTGGCAGGGATCGGAGCGGACCCGACGGTTCGGCATGCCTGCGATCATTGCCGGGACCGACCCTGTCTGCAGGTCTGTCCGGTGGGGGCATTTGATGGTGAGCGCTATGATGTCGAGTCCTGTTACCGCTACCTGGAGGCGAACCCCGGATCGCCCTGCCGCAAGGCCTGCCGGGCACGGAATGCCTGCCCCGAGGGCACGGACTTCCGGTACGAGACCGACCATGCGGCGTTTCACATGGAAAAGTTCTACCGCACCCTGTCGCGGCGCGGTGTGACCGATCCCCAGATTTAGCAGGCGGTACGACAACGCCGAAAGTGCCGCGAACAGAATACGGCACACGCGCCCGATTCCATTAGAATTCGCGTCTTTCCCCGGCGTTCTCCCATGACCTACCAGCTTGGAATCGATACCGGCGGTACCTATACCGACGCGGTGGTGGTGAACGAAGACCGGCAGGTTGTCGCCAAGAACAAGAGCCTGACCACGGCCTATGACCTGACCGTGGGCATCGGCAATGCGATCTCGAGCCTGCCCGAGGAGTTGCTGGCATCGGTGAACCTGGTCTCGCTGTCCACCACGTTGTCCACCAATTCCGTGGTGGAGGGCCGGGGTGCCCCGGTATCGGTACTGCTGCCGGGATACAACGAGTCTCAGGTTCTGAAGAGCGGCATCTACGATATCCTCGACCGGGACCTGGTGAACCTGCTCGAGGGAGGGCATGACGCGATGGGGGTCGAGCAGGTAGCCCTGGACCTGGCGCGGGCCCGGGAGGTCATCCTGTCCCAGGCGGAAAAGGTGTCCGCCTTCGCCGTGTCCTCGATGTTCGGAACCCGCAACACCGCCCACGAAATCGCCCTCAGGGACATGATTATCGAACTGGCGGGCAAACCGGTGGCGTGCGGGCACGAGCTTGCCTCGTCCCTGGGGGCACCCCGCCGGGCGCTGACCGCGGCGCTCAACGCGCGCATGATTCTCCATATCCAGCGCCTGATCAACTCGGTGGAGGAGATACTTGAACGCAGGTCGATCCATGCGCCCCTGATGATCGTCAAGGGAGACGGTTCCCTGGTGAATGCCCGGACCGCCCTGTTGCAGCCGGTGGCCACGGTGCTGTCCGGCCCGGCTGCCAGCGTGATCGGCGCCTGTGCCCTGAGCGGGCTCAGGGACGGCATCGTGGTGGATATCGGCGGCACCACCACGGACATCGCCATCGTGACCGACGGCCAGCCGGAGCTCTGTGAGGACGGCGCCCGGATCGGCGACTGGCAGCCCATGGTGGAGGCGCTGCGGGTCTTTTCCATCGGCCTTGGCGGCGACAGCGAGGTTCGGTTCCGGAACGGGCTTGCCATCTCCCAGCGGCGGGTGGTGCCCATGAGCCTTCTGGCGCACGAACACCCCGAGGTGATTTCCCGGCTCGAACGGCAATGGGCCGCGGCGCCGAATCCGCGCAACAACCGTTTCGCCTTGCGCCTGCAGCACAACGAAGTGCTGGTCGGACAACTGGGCGAACCGGAGACGGCCGCCTGGGAATTGCTCCAGGAGGGACCGGTGGATATCGATGCGCTGGCGGACCGCAACCGCGGAATCATGCGAGCAATTGCCCGCCTGGAGCGTTTGGGCCTTGCGATCTACAGCGGATTCACCCCATCGGACGCCACCCACGTTCTCGGGATGAGCGATCACTGGAACCGATACGCGGCAGAGCTTGCTGCCCGGATCTGGGCCCGGCAGATGCGCCATCTGTACGGTTGCGGCAACTGGACCGCCGGCGATCCGATCGGGCCAAGCCGGCAGGTATTCGATCTCGTGGTACGGGAGATCAGCGAGAAACTGATCGAGGCGGGTCTCAACCAGCATGGCAAGCTGGTGGATTCCAGATCCCGCGGCCTGACCCGGCTGTTGGCGGACATCGTCCTGTCGCAGGATGAAGCGAAACGGGTGAATCCGCTGTTTGAACTGAATTTTGCCCAGAATTATCCCGTCATCGCGGTGGGAGGCCCGGCGGCCGACTACTTCCCCGAGGTGGCACGAATGCTTGACGTGAAGCTGGAACTACCCGAGCACGCGGACACCGCCAATGCAATCGGTGCGGTCCTCGGCGCGGTGGTGCAAATGTCCCACATCACGGTGACACAGCCGGAATTCGGCATCTACCTGCTGTTTCACCGTGACCAGCCGCTGCGCTTCGACAGTCTCGAAGCGGCCCTGTCCAGGGCAAGGGATCTTGCCCTGTTGGAGGCTGAAAACCTGGCGCGATCCGCGGGCGCTGATGTCGTGGAAACCCGGATACGGGAGGACGCGAATCACGTGCGGCATGACATCGACGGGGAGTTCTTCGTCAGTTCCACGGTGACGGCCATCGCTACCGGGCGCCCCGGCAACAAAGGGACAGGGTCCAAGTAGCAGACAGGGTTCCGGTCTGGCAAAGGACGGATGTTTGGTCTATGCTGGGCCGGGTTTACCGATCACCTGAACAGGGGTAATTCATCATGGCATATGCGATTCGCGCCGTCCGGCCTGGGGGCGTCGAAGTCCTGGAACGGGTTGATTTCGAACCGGAAGCGCCCGGAACCGGCGAGGTCCGGGTACGCCACGGTGCCATCGGGGTCAATTTCATAGACATTTACATCCGTACCGGCTCGTATCCCTGGCCGGTGAAGGAAAATCTGGTGCTTGGCTGTGAAGCCGCCGGGGTGGTGGATGCAGTCGGGGACGGCGTCGCCGGGTTCGCCGAGGGTGACCGGGTTGCCTATGTTCTGGCCAACGGCGCCTACAGCACCCACCGGAACATCAACGTTTCCCATGTGGTTCACCTGCCGGACCACATCGATGATCGTACTGCCGCCGCCTGCATGCTGAAAGGCCTCACCTGCTACTACCTGCTGCACGACAGTTTCAGGGTGAAAGCGGGCCACAAGGTGCTGTTTCATGCTGCCGCCGGCGGCGTGGGACTGATCGCCGGCCAGTGGCTGGCAGCCAAGGGTGCGACGGCCATCGGCACGGCGGGCAGCGACAGCAAGTGCGAGCTTGCGCTCGGCAACGGGTACACCGACGTGATCAACTACAACACCGGCGATTTCGTGGCCGGCGTGCGGGCCATTACGGAAGGCGGGATGGCGGATGTGGTATACGATTCCGTGGGTGCGGGCACCTGGCCGGGATCACGGGACTGTCTCAGGCGGCACGGTACCCTGGTGGCCTTCGGCCAGTCCTCGGGTCCGGTGGAGGGGTTCGGTTTCGCTGACCTCGCGGTGGGTTCACTGTACCTGACCCGTCCCACCCTGTTTCATTTCGTCTCGGACCGCGGTTGGCTGGAGAGCGCCTCGGCGGCGCTGTTCGACATGATCGGTAGCGGGCGCATCCGGATCACCGCCAACCAGACGTATCCGCTTGCGGAGGCCGGCAGGGCTCACGGGGCCCTGGAGGGGCGGGAAACCACGGGCTGTACCCTGCTGCTTCCCTGAGCCCTGGCGGGTCGGCGGGACCACCGCCGCGTCAAGGGGTCAGGCGGCGAGCGCCCGGTCGAGGAATTCCAGCCGGTCCTGGCCCCAGAATATCTCGCCGTCAACGACATAGGTAGGCGATCCGAACACGTCGGCGGCATGTGCCTCGGCGGTCACCGCGGTGAACTGTTCGCCCAGGGAATCCGTTTCGGCCGTGGCCAGGAGCCCGGCGCCGTCCAGTCCGCACCGCTCGGCGAGCGTCACCAGGGTGCCGGGTCGCGATGAGGATCCCGGCAGCACGGCGTCGCTGAGGTCAAGGTCCAGGTTGCCCGCCGCCAGCACCATCCTCGATGCCAGCGCGGCGTCGGCGGGGAAGTGGGCAGGCTGGAGGTTCATCGGGACGCCGAGAAATGACGACCAGCGTTTCAGTTCGTCCATGCGGTACCGCAGGCGTGAGGGATGCCGTTTCGGCAACGGTGTGCCGCCCATGTCCATGAAGGTGGACATGACATCGATGGGCTTATAGTTCACCGTAGCGCCATGGCGCCCGACGATCTCATTGAACCGCCCGATGGCGAGATAGCTCCAGGGTGATATCACGAAGTGATAATAGTCGATGGTTTTGGGCATGGAGGGGCAAGGAAGGTTGAAAGATCGGGGCCGGATTGTACGCCATCCGGATGGCTTCCGGGGGTATCCCGGGTCGGCACCCGCATTGAATTTTTAGCCGGTCTTGGGTTAAATCCGACCGGTTCCTCCGTACCGCCATGCAGCCCGCCAACCGCAAGAAACCGTCGCCGCTCGTCGAGATCCTGGTCAACGTGATCATCCCGGCGGTGATCCTGATGAAATTCAGCACTCCCGAGCGCCTGGGCACGGTGAACGCGCTGGTCCTGGCACTGTCATTTCCGATCCTGTACGGCGGCTGGGACCTGGTCCGCAACCGCCACGTGAACTACATCGCCATCCTGGGGCTGGTGAGCGTTTTCCTGACCGGCGGCATCGGCCTTCTCAAGCTGGACGTCAAGTGGCTGGCGATCAAGGAGGCGCTGATCCCGGCCCTGATCGGACTCGCCGTTGTGGTTACCGGGTTCACCCGCTCACCCCTGGTCAAGAAGCTGATTTTCAATCCGCTCGTCATGGCGACGGAAAAGATCCAGCAAAAGCTCGACCATGAGCACAGCGCCGAACTCTTCGACAGGAAGCTCCGCTTCGCCAATCACTGCCTGGCCGGGACGTTCGCCTTTTCCGCGGTCATGAACTACGTCCTCGCGAAAGTCATCGTGACCAGCGAGACCGGCACCGTGGCGTTCAACGAGGAACTGGGGAAAATGACCTTTCTCAGCTATCCGATGATCGCCATTCCCTCCATGATCATGCTGTTCGGCATCATGTGGTACGTGATCCGGACAATCAGGCAGCTGACCGGTCTCGAGCTCAGGGATATCTTTCACCGGGAGGACGGATAGGGTTCCATGATCTACCTGCTGCGACATGCGGAGACCCAATGGAACCATGAACTGCGCAAGCAGGGGCGGGACGATTCCCCGTTGACACGGACCGGTCAATGGCAGGCCAGGACCTACGCCGCGGTTTTGCAGGACCTGATCCCGCATTCGGAGATCAGGCATGGGGGGGTGCTGTTGTATGCCAGCCCGCTTGGCAGGGCGCGGTCGACGGCGCAGTATCTGATCGATATCCTGGGCATTCCCGGGGAATGCGTGCACTGCGAACCGCGCCTGATCGAGTTCGACTACGGCGACTGGTCCGGGCTCACCAACGATGAAATCGAGAGCCGCTACCCCGGCGCGCTGGCGGCGCGGGAATACGACAAATGGAATTACACGGTACCGAACGGCGAATCCTATGCCGACGTGGAGACGAAGGTTGACCAGTGGATGGACGAACTGCCCCGGGACAGGGTGGTGATCGTTGTGACCCACAATGTTGTCAGCAGGGTGATTCGCAGGCGGTTTCTCGACCAGCCCCGGACGGAGGCAGGGCGCCTGGAGCATCCCCAGCACCTGATATTCCGGTTGCACGACCGGTCCATCGACGAGATCGATATTCGGGCACTTCAGTGAGGAACGGGCGGACTCCCGCCGGTGTGCACTGGTCAGGATCAGTTCCGGGGCATCGTCTCCAGGCCCGGTTCACCTTGGTGCTGGCAGGGCGGAATGTCAGTCCGCTTGTGTCTTGGTTCGCTAACAGAAACAAGTTCTCGAACACAACGCAACCGTCGTTCAACCACTGCTCCGCCTGGATAATCTCCGGCATAACCACAGTATGCGGGTATACGGGCCAATGTGCTCAGTTCATGGTGCGGCAAACCATACGACGGAGTCGGGTTGTCTGGAGACGCATCATCGGGGTCTACCCCTGTGGAACCGACAGAAACTTGCGAGGGTCCAGGAACCAAGTTAAAGAACCAGGATGCCGAAATAGGGAGCAGCACTCCACCGCGAGAGGTTGGTATATTTTGGGGGGTAGCAAGAAAATATGCTGGTATCGAGGATGTGCGCTTGGATTACCTTCGTAACAGCGTTGCTTCACAATCTGCTCTCATGGTTGTGCTGTTCCAGATGGTTGCCAGTTTTATTGGCTACAGTCAGGTGATTTTGACGCTTCGTTATGTGTATGTCGTGGAAAGGGAAGACGAAATGGCGGTTGATAGAGTGGATTCTGTGATCCCTATAATTTGTGAATATTACGGTGTATATGATTGATTCTAAGTCTAAATCATGCCCTCACAACCACGAGTGAGTGCTATCAACATCAGACCAGTTAGGCTTGAATGGCAGCTTCATGATCCGTAAGCTCTGGTCTGGTGTACATTCAAGTTGGACGGGTAAATTCCACACTGTGTACACCGTCCAAACTTGAACGATTGTGGCGCCCCGTTTCCTAGTCAAGCACCGATTGAACCTTCGGCAGTCGTTTGAACTGACTAGCTGAGAATATATTAATCAGCGTTGTTTCCCGAAGGGGACAGCGGCAATCTCTTTCCACTACTTAAATTGGAACCTGCCCACATCATAGATTCCTGGTCGTATGTTAGAGGAGCATTCTCCTGTGAATTTCCGGTATTTTCTTTATACTTCATAGAAAATGCGAATTCGTCATTCTCATGGCACACAAAGTCATCGTTCGGGGTGCCGACGACCAGGGTCGCATCATTTTTTTCGCGATGACCGATGACAGCAGTTGCTTTGTTCCGAAAGCCGCGATGTGGCTCTTTGAGTTCCCCAAACAAGGATGGCGCTGCAAAGTTTCAGGCCTCGAAGGTGGTAACCAAATTTTTAAAACAGAGCGCCAGAAGAATTTCGACGTACTGGCGACGCGGCAGGCCTCATTGTTGGAAAAAGAAATAGAAAAGTTTGACAAGTGGGCTGAGGGTAAGTGTGTCGGACTGAAGGACGACCTGAAGGAGATGGAAGATCAATCCAAGATCCTGAAACGCGAAGTTCGACAGACCAGCAACCCATCGGACAAGCTGATGCTGCTACTGCAGGCGCGAAAGCTAGATACGAAGCGCCACGAAGCATGGCGCTTATATGACGCCGCCGCTAAGAAAATTGAAATCCAGAAAGATGAACTTCTGAATCAGATGAAAGAGTGTCTCAGGCAGCAAGTGTCCAACGATCATCTCCTTAGCTGTCAGGTTCGAGATTGTTTGAGAAATATGGGGCAGGTCGGATGAAGAGTAAAGTGGTTACAACCGGGATGGTTGGTAATTCTTACAAGAAGCTATTTCGTAGGCAGATTCTGCGCGTGAAGCCGCCTGCCGTCGGGATGGCCGTCGCCTATGTTTCCATGTCGGGATTCAGCCTTGTGAAGAAAATTCTTGACGAGGGTGGTGTCGGCGAAGTCCGGTTGGTCACCGATACCAAGGACGGTGTAACCCACCCCAAGGCCCTGAAAGGTGCAATAGACAGCGGCTGGAACGTCCGTGTTGTAAATAAACTTGTGGGGACGTTTCATCCTAAGCTGTACGTGGGCGGTGCCGGTTTTGACGATGACACCGGAGTGGCCGATCTGACTCTCGCAATCATAGGATCGCCGAACCTTAGTCATGGCGGTTTCCTGAATAACGGGGAATGCGTTTTCTGGAGTGAGGCTCCCCACACTCGCAAGTCCGCCGCCAAGGCATGGCTTGACTGCTGGAATGTTGGTGACCCTGTCACGGCGGAAAGACTAGCCGCCTATGAGAAGTATTTTGCCCAGCGGAACCGATACCGCAAACCCGAAGACATGGTCTCCCTTGGCATTGCTGATAACTTTCCGAATATGGTTGGCGGTAAGGTGAGGAAGGGGGTTACTTCGCCGAAGACAGAGCACAAGGCAATTTCCGAAGTAGCGGCATCGGTGGCTTGGGCCGGTTTGCAATCCTTCACCGGCGCGTACAACCTTCAGGTCGAGTTTCCAAAGGAAGCCGGGCTGGTGCTTCTTCGCATATTTGGACACCTGTCACGGGACGACACCATCGACATACACTGTGCGGATGGTGAAGTTCGCAGATTCAAATACAGATTCTACGAAGACAACGGGATGTTTCGCTTGAATATTCCAAATACCACTCCCCTTGTCCCCTGGGTGCGTGAGCACAAACAAGGTATCGCCTATGTCGAGTACCGAGAGGAACAGAGTACGCTGTACTTCGAGATACTACCTCCGAGGCAGCCAATGATGGATATCGTGGAACGATCGCTTGCGCTTGGCACATGGGGGCGAACACCCACAAGACTATACGGCTGGTACTGATGAGTAGCGACACAAAACTATCTCCTATATGGGGTATTGGAATGAATAAAACAACGTCCGAAAAGGACGCGACGAAGCTCATCATGCTATCGGACGATGTGGCGGCCCGAAAGCGCGATACGCTGAAGAACTACTTAGCGCAGTCGTTCCCCGAATGTTTGTCCGAAGGACGAATCGACTTTGAGACGCTGCGGCGCGTCCTCGGCGACTGGGTCGAGGCGGGCAACGAGCGCTTTGGTCTCGTTTGGCCAGGAAAGGAGCGTTGCATTAGATCCATACAGCAACCTAGCGTCGCGACGTTGAAGCCAGACAGAGACGAGTCGGTGGACTTCGAGTCCACAGATAATGTTTTTATTGAGGGTGACAATCTCGAAATTCTGAAGCTGATGCAAAAGTCGTATTTCGGAAAAATTAAAATGATCTATATCGACCCACCCTATAATACTGGGAATGAGTTTATTTACCCCGATAAATACGCCGAGAGTCTTGAAACCTATCTTACGTATACCGGTCAGATTGACAACGAGGGGCGCAGATTTTCCACCAACACGGATACAGTCGGACGGTATCACTCCAACTGGCTGAGCATGATGTATCCGCGGCTCTATCTTGCCCGAAACCTGCTCCGGGATGACGGGGCGATTTTCATTTCAATCGACGACCACGAGTTGAGCCGCCTTCACGAACTTTGCAACCAGATTTTTGGCGAAGAAAACTTCAAGGCCGATATCGCATGGCAGAAGCGATACACCCGCAGTAACAACACAGTCGACTTCACTACCGTGGTCGAACACCTGCTTGTCTATGCCAAGTCTGAGGCATTTGAAGTGAATTTGCTACCGAGAACCGAGGAAGCGGATGCGCGCTATTCCAATCCTGACAACGACCCGCGCGGAGAATGGAAAGGTGCGTCGTTCTTGAATCCGGCTTCGCCACAGGACCGCCCAAACCTTTGCTACCCGCTCAGAAATCCGAACACGGGTGAAATCATTAACCCGACGACGAACGCTTGGCGACGCTCAGAGGAAGCATTCGAAGAACTTCTCGCCGACAACCGTCTCTACTGGGGGCCGGATGGGAAAGCGTCCGTTCCGTCGATCAAGATGTTTCTCTCCGAAGCGCGCGGACTCACTCCCACTAACTTCTGGGCACACGACTACGCTGGGAACACGGACGAAGGCACTCGGGACCTTGAGGTTTTGATTCCCGGCAAGGTGTTCAACAATCCGAAACCAGTGCAGCTCGTCCGCAGGATGTTGGAGCATGCGTGCAATGGCCCCGGCGATATCGTCATGGACTTCTTTGCAGGTTCCTGCGTGACGGCGCAAGCGGTAATTGAACTCAACCTTCGAGACAGGGGCAGCCGTAAGTTCATTCTCGTTCAGTTACCGGAACCGGTCGAAGAAGACTCAAATGCCGCCAAGGCAGGATTTTCGACGATAGCTGAAATCGGCAGGGAACGCATTCGCCGCGTCATTAGTAAGGCACGTAATATCCCCGATGGACAGCTTGACCTCGATCAAAGGGGCGCAACCGAACTCGGATTTAAGGCGTTTCGACTCGACCGATCGAACTTCAGGGTTTGGGACGGTCACGGTGATCCGGCTGATGCGGACGAGTTGGCGCGGCAGATAGAACTTCATGTCGATCATCGCAGAAACGAAAGCACGCCCGACGACATTGTCCACGAAATACTTCTGAAGACTGGTTTTCCCCTGTCGACGAAGGTGGAAGCGGTTACTCTTGCAGGTTCGATTGTATTCTCAATTGAATCGGGAACATTGCTCATCTGTCTTGAGAAAGATATCACCCCTGAGCTTATCGACGCGCTTGCTGACGCCAATCCCCTGCAGGTTATATGCCTTGATGAAGGTTTCAACGGCAATGACCAGCTCAAGGCCAATGCGGTCCAGACCTTCAAGGCTAGTGCGCAGTCGGAAGAATCCGAAATCGTATTCCGGACAGTGTAAGGAATGGTATGAAGCTCAAGTTCGATCCCTCGCTCCAGTACCAGCAAGACGCGATCAACGCCGTCGTGAATGTCTTTAGCGGTCAGCCATTTGTGCAGACTGATGCGATGGCGTTCCAGGCGATCCAGGTCGGTGGCATTTTTCAGACTGAGCTGGGTATGGGTAACAGATTGGTGCTGCATGCGGATGACCTCCTGATGAACCTGCATGAGGTGCAGGAAGTCAACGGCATTGAGAAAGTCGATTCTCTACAAGGCATGGAGTTCTCCATCGAGATGGAGACCGGCACCGGGAAGACCTACGTCTATCTTCGGACGATCTTTGAGTTAAACAAGAAATACGGATTTAGAAAATTCATCATCGTCGTGCCGAGCGTGGCGATCCGCGAGGGTGTATTAAAAAGCATCGACATGATGAAAGAGCATTTCCAGATGCTCTACGAGAAGGCGCCGTTCGACTACTTCGTCTATGATTCCAAACGCCTAGGAAAGGTGCGCCAGTTCGCGACCAGCAACCAGATTCAGATCATGGTCATCAACATCCAGTCTTTTCAGAAAGATGTTGCTGATAAAGATTTGTCGGAGATGACCGAGGACGAGCTCAAGAAACTCAACGTCATCAACCGCGAAAACGATCGGATGTCCGGCAGGAGACCGATTGAATTCATTCAGGCCGCCAATCCAATAGTTGTCCTCGACGAGCCGCAGAGCATCGATAACACTGAGAAATCGCACCGCGCCATCAAAAATCTTAAACCTCTGCTGACATTGCGCTATAGTGCGACACACAGGAATCCCTACAACCTTCTCTATAAGCTCGACCCAATCAAGGCCTATGATCTCCGGCTGGTGAAGCGCATTGAGGTTGCTTACATCCGTTCGGATGACAGTTTCAACGATGCTTACGTGAAACTGCTCAGTACCGACAACACGAACGGCATCAAAGCCCGCGTGGAAATCCACAAGGAAGGTCCGTCCACACCAAAAGCCGCAAAACTATGGATCCAGCAAGGTGATGATCTGTATATCAAGTCTGGGGGGCGGGAAATCTACCGCGATGGCTACATCGTGCAGAACATCGATTGCACTCCGGGGTCGGAATATGTCGAGTTCAACCAGGGTCGATTACTGGAGATCGGGCAGGAAATCGGTGGTCTTGGCGACGACCTGATGCGCGCACAGGTCTACGAGACTATCGAGCAGCACCTAAAGAAGGAACGGGCTTTGAAGGGGAAAGGCATCAAGGTTCTTTCACTTTTCTTCATTGATCGTGTCGCAAATTATCGCATCTACAATGAGGACGGAACCACTGACCTTGGTAAGATCGGCCGATGGTTTGAGGAAGCGTACCGTGAGCTTACGGCCAAGCCGATTTACAAGGGGCTTATACCGTATGATGTTGCCGAAGTGCACAACGGCTACTTCTCGCAGGACAAGGACGGGCACGCTAAAGACACGCGCGGAAATTCTGCCGCCGACGAAAACACATATAATCTCATCATGCGCGACAAGGAGAGCCTTCTTGATCCGAATGTAGCGTTACGGTTCATCTTTTCTCATTCCGCATTGCGGGAAGGCTGGGACAACCCTAACGTATTTCAGATTTGCACCCTGAACGAAACGCAGTCTACAGAAAAAAAGCGACAGGAGATCGGGCGTGGCCTTCGTCTACCGGTCAACAATTCCGGCGAGCGCGTACATGATGAGACAGTGAATCGGCTTACTGTCGTCGTCAACGAGTCCTACGAGGACTTCGTCAGGACCCTGCAAACCGAATTTGAGGAGGATTTCGGTATTCGCTTTGGCAAGGTTGAGAAGATTGCGTTCGCCAAACTTGTCCGTGTCGCTGACGACGGTATGGAAACGGAGATTGGCCAAGATAAGTCAGCCCGTATTTGGGCAGACCTTATCCGGGAAGGTTATCTCAGCGAGGTAGGAGAAATTCTTGACAAGTTCGATCCGAAGAATCCACATTTCGAACTGCAGGTGTCAGATGAATTCGCTGACCTGAAAGCTGGGATTATCGACGAGATCAATCGTAAGGTCTTCAAGAACCGAATCGTTAATGCGCGAGAACGGCGCGAACTCCGGTTCCAAAAGGAGGTACAGCTCAGTCCCGAGTTCCAGGAACTCTGGGAGCGAATTAAGCATCGCACCCGTTACCGCGTCCGCTTCGATACAGCGGAGCTGATAGACCGAGCGCTGTCATACATCCGACGGATCGAATCGATTCGCCCACCGCGCGTCGTGACGACTGTCGTAGAAGTCGATGTCTCGGAGGCGGGCGTATCGGCAGACAAGCAGATCGCGACGCGGGTTCGCGATGTGGACTCCGTTAAAGTTCTCCCCGACATCTTGGCTTTTCTTCAGAAGGAGACCGAGCTCACCCGGCACACGTTAGCGGAAATTCTCAAGCAATCGGGTAGGCTCGCCGAGTTCAAGGTGAACCCGCAAGCATTCATGGCGGCCGTTTCGAAGGAGATTTCACGTGCCTTGCACAACCTAATGCTGGAGGGCATCAAGTACGAGAAGATCGCAGGTACCTACTGGGAGCAAAACCGCATCGAACAGGAGGCTGAGAGCGGCATTGTCCGATATCTAAGCAACCTATACGAGGTACAGAATCGTAACAAATCCCTGTTCGATGCGGTCGAGTATGAATCCGAGATCGAAAAAATGTTCGCCCGTGATTTGGACAGTAACGAGAATGTCAAACTGTTCGTCAAACTTCCTAGTTGGTTCATGATTGATACGCCCATCGGACCTTACAATCCAGACTGGGCTTTTGTTACAGAACGTGAGCAGAAACTCTATTTCGTACTCGAGACCAAAAGTACACTGGACTCGAAAGAACGCCGAACTAAGGAAAACAAGAAGATCGCTTGTGGCCGCAAACACTTCGGCGCACTAGGTGTCGATTACGATGTGGCGACTTCACTCTCAGAAGTAAGTATGTAATGGCGGACTTACGAGGCGCAGTCTATCCAGGTTTCGGGCCTATCCGCGTTCTGCGGGTTTTGCTACATAATTCCCTTATTGAAGTGGGGTGCTATGGCCAGTTAAGCTACGTGCGCAGAATTTTGTAGCGTCTTAAGATTTTCTTTATCTGTTCTAATCAAGCGGTAATCCGATCCCTTTCAATACCCATCTGCTAGTGGATTTATCTAAAGGTGAAGTAGCACCTGTGAACCCTTGAAGACTCCTGACAAATGTTGGAATTCCTTGAATTCTTCTACAATGTTGATTGAACCCGGAAGCATACTCAATAATAGCGACAATCGCTAATCGGAAATCTTTATCTTTAACTTTCTTTCCGTGAAGTACTCTGTTTCGGATATTCTGCGCTTTTTCTAGTTTATCTATGAGGACTTTAGGAATTTTCTTTCCATAAATATTTTCAAATAATTTCAGAAACTCTTCTCGTCTATTTTCGAATCTATCTACAGCAGACTTAGCGAGTTGATTATCTGTCCTGTGAATCTTTACCACACCACAGTAAAGCGCCATAACATGAGCTCTTTCAACACGGGAGAATAAATAACTAAGGGAGACCTCCCAAGGGTAATATTCAATTAAATCTTCTACAGGATGGAAGTATGATTGGACATCCGGAGGTGAATCGAGAAGTCTATTTCTTACGCCACGCCATGTTGGTGGAACATTCATATTGTTTCATCATGATTTGTTACGATCCAATCATATTTTAACCTATCAATCGAGTACTAAAAAAAGCCACTCATTGAATTACATCGTGGGCAACATTTGATCCTCAGAAAACGATTCACCGAAGGAGCGGATATTTCGTCGGGGTATCCGACACCCTTGGTTACACGAAAGTAAAAGTCGTACTGGTCGCGAGAACTATGGTTACTGGAGCGGTATAGGTAACCGTGTAGACTTCGTAACCGTTCAGGCCCTGTTTGTCGCGATGGTGAGATGAAAGAAGGAGCTGTATTTGGTGCAGACATGCTCATGGATTTTCGGATGGAAACCGGAGCAACTTCAGCGTGATCTGATCCGATAGGACACTGTGCAGAGCCGGTCTACCCGAATACCGTCATTCAGCAAATTCCTCTCTGATCATCGCATCCCCCAGGACTGGTTGTTCCTCCAGGTTTTCTCCAGGGCCGGCCCGGTCCACCACGATGAAATCCCGTCTTTGCCCGGTCACGATCTGGAAATGGTGCCAGGTGTTGCGAAAGAAATTCACCCCCTGGCGACCGTTGGTCCGGAAAAGAACCAGGTCCTCGGCGGACACGGTGTCTCCCTGCGATGCCACCAGTACGAGGAACGGATCCTGATCCAGGGGCAGGAAAGCCTGGCTTCCGACCGGGTGCCGCTCCATGACCTCCACCCTGTGCGGCAGCGGCAGCGGATCCGTGCGGAACACGTTGACAATGGGATGCCCGCCTTCGGCGCTGCAGTCAATGGTGAAGAGGTCGTGGTAGCGCGTGGTCAGCCCCCGGTTGATGGGAATCTGCCTGGCGCCCTCGAGTTCGATGACCTCGCCGAACGCCGAAAAGGCGCTGCGGGTCAGCGGTACCGGCTCCAGGATCCTCATATCGTCTCCACGGTGCCGAACAGGCGCAGGCGGCTGATTCCGCCGTCCGGGAAAATGTTCACGCGTACGTGGGAGATGGCGCCGATGTCCGTCACCGACTTTTCGAAGTGATGCACCTGGTCGGCCTCCAGCTTGGATGCCGGCAGCAGCACCTGCCAGTCCTCGCTCCGCCGGGGCAGGCTTGCCACCGTGGCGGCACGTACCATGGCCCCCCGGATCTCACAGCGATCCGGGTAGTTGCCCTTGAAATGGGCGGTGTCGATCTCGATCTGGTGAATGCGTCCCGGATGGGCCAGGGCGATGATGACCCAGTCATACCCGGGCTCCCTGCGTCTGCGGGTTTCCCAGCCGTCTCCCATGTTGAGCCCCCGCCCCGGGGCAAGCAGGTTGCGGATGTCGCCGAAATGCTGGTCGTTGCAGGTCAGCGCCACGCCGCCGTTCAGGGCCGCGGCCAGGTCCACCAGTTCATTCTCGCCGATGGCCGCCCAGTCCACCCTGGGTTCGGCATAAACCCGCAGCCGGGCGATGCCGCCGTCCGGGTAGATGGTGAGACGGACATGGGTGAAGACGCCGGTGTGACTGATACCGAAGGCATGCTCGCTGTCACCCTGGAGGTCGTGCCGGGCGAGGATCTCCACCCACTGGTCGTTGTCGCCGGGCTCGCCGCTTTCGTGGTAACACGCCTCCACCGAGGCGGCGGGCGCATAGTTCCCGGTGAAATGGGTGGTCTGGATCTCGATGCCGTGAATCACCCCGGGCCGGGCCAGGCGGACGATGCACCAGTCGTTGCCCGGTCCGCGCTTGCGCCGTGATTCCCATCCGTCCATCCATTTGCCGTTGTCGTCGTACTTGCCTTCTTTCCAGACCGGGGGCCTGTCTTTCAGCATGCGATGCATGGGCGCGAAGAAATCGTCGCTGCAGGCCACCGCCGCGGCCCCCAGGCGGGCGGAGCCAAGATTGACCCAGTGCTGGGAAAAATCCGTCTTGTTGTCGTTCATGAACTGTCGGAGGGAAAGTGTTGGTGCCAGTGCCTGGCGATATCGATGCGGCGGCACAGCCAGGCATGGTCATGGGCCTGGACGTAGTCGAGGAATCTCTCCAGCGCCTGGGCGCGCCCGGGGCGTCCCGCAAGGCGGCAGTGAAGCCCCACGGACATCATTCGCGGGTTCGTCTCGCCCTCTGCGTAAAGGAAATCGAAGGAGTCTTTCAGATAGTTGAAAAACTGTTCGCCGCTGTTGAATCCCTGGGCAGTGGCAAAACGCATGTCGTTGGCATCCAGAGTATAAGGCACGATGAGCAGTGGTTTCGCATGATCCAGGATCCAGTACGGCAATTCGTCGGCATAGCTGTCCGCGCTGTAGACGAATCGCCCGTACTCGGCGGTGATGCGATGGGTATTGGGACTGGTGCGGCCGAGGTAGAATCCTTCCGGTGCCTTGCCGGTGACCCGGGTGTGGATATCCACCGCGCGTTCCAGGTGCCGGATTTCCTCGGTTTCCGACATGAACTGGTAGTCGATCCAGCGCCAGCCGTGGCTGGCGATTTCCCATTCGGCCGCCAGCATGGCATCCACCGCGGGCTGGTTGCGCTCCAGGGCCATGGCGACGCCGAACACGGTGACCGGTATGCGCCGGTCGGCAAACAGGCGGTGCAGGCGCCAGAAGCCGGCCCGTGAGCCGAATTCGTAGATGGACTCCATGTTGGCATGGCGAATGCCCGGGTACGGCTGGGCACCGACGATTTCGGAAAGGAAGGCCTCCGAGGCCGGGTCGCCGTGCAGGATGTTGTTCTCGCCCCCCTCCTCGTAGTTGACCACGAACTGGACCGCCACCCGGGCATTGCCCGGCCAGCGGGGATGGGGCGGGTGCGTCCCGTAGCCGATCATGTCACGCGGATAGGGGGAGGTCATTGTGCGTTTTCCTGTGTCTGTACCCAGTGCCCGAGGGCGGTACGCTCCTCGTCCAGCATGCCGGTGAGATTGCCGAGCGGCATGGTCTTCGTCAAGACGGTGACCTGGTTGATGGCAGCCAGGTGGATGCGGATCTTGTCCATGGTGTCGAGCTCGATGCCCTTGGGCGCGGTGATGAAGCCGGGAAACGTGGGTTTGGCGGCATGGCAGCCCGCGCAGTGGGTGGTGACGATGGCACTGGCCTCGGCGTCGCTCACGAGTATCCCGCCCTGGCCGGCCGGCCGCGGCGCGGTCAGCCACATCAGGCCGACCATGGCGAGGAACGCCGCGGGCAGGATCCATGCCAGGCGGTTGCCAAGGTGGCGCACATTGAAGTAGTGGCGCACCGCGATGCTCACCAGCGCCAGCAGGACCAGCACCAGCCAGTTCAGGCTGTTTCCGTAGGTGCTGGGGAAGTGGCTGCTGATCATGGTGAACAGGACCGGCAGGGTGAAGTAGTTGTTGTGGCGGGATCGCAGCAGCCCGTTCCTGCCATACCCCGGATCCGTCGGCCGGCCTTCCTTCAGCGCCGACACCAGCTCCCGCTGCGCCGGGATGATGACGAAAAACACGTTGGCCACCATCACCGTGCCGATGGCGGCGCCGACATGAATGTAGGCGGCGCGGCCGCTCAGCAACTGGGTCAGGATGAAGGCAAGCAGTGCGAACCACCCGAACACCATGGCCGTCAGCAGCCCCGGTCTTTCCCTGGACACCCTGCAGAGCCCGTCATAGACGAACCACGATACGACCAGCGAGGCAATTCCCGTGGCAATTCCCTGCCAGGGCTCCAGGTCCCTGACGGACGGGTCGATGAGCCAGGCGCGGGCGTTGAAATAGTAGATGAGGACGAGCAGGGCAACACCGGAAAGCCAGGTGGTATAGGCCTCCCACTTGAACCAGTGCAGGGAGGAAGGCAGCCTTTCGGGGCCGGTGGAGAATTTCTTCAGGTAGTAGAAACCGCCGCCATGCACTGCCCAGAGGTTTCCGTCAATGCCTTCATCCTGGGGCGGGTTGCGGTCCAGATTGTTTTCGAGCCAGTTGAAGTAGAACGACGCGCCGATCCAGGCAATGCCCACGATGAAATGGATCCACCGCAGCAGCAGGTTCAGCCATTCGTGGGCGTGGGCTTCCATCAGGTGCTGCGCCCGTGGCCGACAGCCTCCAGTCCGCAGATCCGGAGCACCATGGTGACCAGGGAGTCCGCCAGGCGGTCATGGTCCTGCCGCGTCAGGCTGTTCTTGCGGTAAATGGATTTGACCTGGGTGCCGGACTCGGCGTAGTGCTGCGTAGTGGCCCAGATGACGAATATCAGGTGGAAGGGGTCCACGGGGAGAATGCGTCCCTGACCGATCCAGTTCTCGATCTCTGTTGCCAGGTGCTCGGTCCATGCCCGGGTCTCCCGTTTCAGGTGTTCGCTGAGATGCTGCCATCCGCCCAGCATTTCCTGGGCGAAAATCCGGGTGGCGGCGGGATAGAGCCGGGTCAGTTCCACCTTCATGCGGATATAGTCCTCGAGCACGGTGGCGGGATCGGCATCGGCGTCGATGGGAGCCAGGGCGGCATTCCACAGGTCCACCACGTTGGACAACACCGCGTCATAGAGTGTGGACTTGCTGGCGAAGTAGTAATGCACGTTGGCCTTGGGCACCTCGGCGAGATCCGCGATTCGCTGGATGCGGGCGCCCTCGTAGCCGTATTTCTCGAATTCCGCTTCCGCCGCCCGGAGGATCTGGTCGCGGCGGCGATTGCCGAGCGGCGTGATCTTGCGTCCCGTTGCGGTCATGTCCAGGGCTGTATCAGGCGGTGGGGTGGAACGGCTTGCCGATACAGGCCGGGGCATTGCGCTTGATCTTGTTCTGGTCCCGGGAAATGAGCACCAGCACAAGGATGGTGGCGAGATAGGGCAGCATGGACATCACCTGGGAGGGTATGCCCACCCCGAACGCCTGGGCATGGAGCTGCAGGATGGTGATGCCGCCGAAGAGGTACGCTCCCACCAGCACCCGCAAGGGACGCCAGGTGGCAAACACCACCAGTGCCAGGGCGATCCAGCCCCGCCCCGCGCTCATGTTCTCGATCCAGAGCGGCGAGTAGGCGAGGGACAGGTAGGCGCCCGCGATCCCTGCCATGGCGCCGCCGAACAGGATGGCGAAAAACCGGATCCTGAGGACGGAGTAGCCGATGGCATGGGCCGCGTCGTGGGAATCGCCCACGGCGCGCAGGACCAGCCCCGGCCGGGTGTGGCCTAGGAACCAGACCACCGCGAGGACCACGGCGAAGGAGCCGTAGACCAGGATGTCGTGGTTGAACAGCAGCGGCCCGACCAGGGGGATATCAGACAGGAGCGGCACGGAGAGCTTGGGCAGACCCTCGTAGGCCACCCCCACCAGGCTCTGTCCCCAAAGGGCGCTGAGGCCGACGCCGAAAATGGTCAGGGCAAGGCCAGTGGCCACCTGGCTGGACTGCAGGCCGAGCACCAGTATGCCGAAAATCGCGGACATTCCGGCCCCGGCGATGATGCCCGCCAGGATCCCGAGGAACGCGCTGTCGGTATGGTGCACCGTGGCGAACGCCACTACCGCGCCGACCAGCATCATCCCCTCCACACCGAGGTTGAGCACGCCGGATTTCTCCGTCACCATCTCGCCGATGGCGGCGAACAGGAGTGGTGTGGCCGCGGTGATGATCGTCAGCAGGGTAGGGACCAGGATTTCCATCACGCCTCCCTGACCGCGACGGCATGGGCCGGCCGGATGCGGTAGTGGATCAGCACGTCGCAGGCCAGCAGGAAGAACAGCAGCATGCCCTGGAACACCCCGGTGACCGCGAGGGGCAGGTTGAGGGTGATCTGGGCGGATTCCCCGCCGAGATAGCTGAGTGCCACCAGGTGGCCCGCCAGCAGGACCCCCACCGGGTGCAGGCGTCCGACGAAGGCGACGATAATGGCGGTAAAGCCATAGCCCGGGGAAATGGAAGGCTGCAGCTGGCCGATGGGACCCGCCACCTCCACCAACCCGGCAAGTCCCGCGGCACCGCCGCTCAGCATCAGGGTGAACCAGATGACCCGGTTGATGCTGAAGCCGGCGTATCGGCCCGCCGCCGGTGCCTCGCCGATGACCTTGACCTGGAACCCGATGATGGTGCGCGCCATGAGCACCCAGGCCGCCGCCACCGCGGCCAGGGCCAGCAGCCAGCCGAAGTGCAGCCGGGTACCACCCAGGATCATCGGCAGCGTGGCGGAGTCGTTGAACACCCGGGATTCGGGAAAATTGAAGCCGTCCGGATCCCGCCAGGGGCCGTGAACCAGATAGCTGAGGAGCAGGGTGGCGACGTAGGTCAGCATCAGGCTGACCAGGATCTCGTTGGCGTTGAAGCGTGTGCGCAGGAAAGCCGGGATCGCGGCCCAGGCCATGCCCCCGAGAATGCCGCAAATCACCATCAGCGGCAGGAGCCAGAAACCCTCGGTGTCATGGAACCAAAGGGCGACGCCGCCGCCGCAGATGGCGCCCAGGGTCAGTTGGCCCTCGGCGCCGATGTTCCAGACCCCGGCGCGAAAGCCGATGGACAGCGCCATCGCGATCAGCACCAGCGGCGTGGCCTTCACCCCGAGTTCGCCCCAGCCGTAGAGGGATGTCAGCGGCTCGATGAAAAAGGCGTACAGCGCCTCGCCGGGATTCGCGCCCATGAACATGAAAAGGACGATGCCCGACAGGAGGGTCAATGCCAGCGCGATCAGCGGGGACAGGAGCGCCATCGTCCGGGACGCCTCGGGGCGCCTGACCAGCTTAATCAGCATGGACCGCCTCCTCGGCGTGCTCAAGAGAACTTGCCCCGGCCATAAGCAGGCCGATCTGTTCCATGGTGACCTGGTTCACCGGGTAGGTTGCGGACACAGCCCCGGCACAGATGGCCGCAATGCGGTCGCTGATCTGCATGAGCTCGTCCAGGTCCTGGGATATCACCAGCACCGCGGTGCCCGCGGCGGCAAGATCCCGCAGGGCGTCGTGGATGGCCCGGGCGGCACCGGCGTCCACCCCCCAGGTGGGCTGGGATACCACCAGAAGCTCCGGGTTCTGGCGAATCTCCCGCCCGACGATGAACTTCTGCAGGTTGCCCCCGGAGAGACTCTCCGCCGGTGCCTGCGCACCGTTGGCCTTGACCCGGAACTGTTCAATGACCTCGTCGGTGAACCGGTCGCAGGCGCCGCGGTTGATGAAGCCCCCGGAGAGCAGCCCGAGACGAAGGAAGGACGTCAGGAGGCTGTTCTCGGACAGGGTCAGACTGGGCACCGCGCCGTGGCCGAGGCGTTCCTCGGGAATGGAAGAAAGGCCCATCATTCGCCGGGCATTGGGGCCCCGGTGGCCGCAGTCCGTGCCGTCAATCCGGACCTGCCCGGCTGCCACGGTGACCTCCCCGCTGATGGCCTTGCGGAATTCGTCCTGTCCGTTGCCGGCGACCCCTGCGATGCCGAGGATTTCCCCGGCACGCACATCGAGGCTGATGTCCCTGAGCGGGATGCCGAACTCGTTCGCCGACTGAACGTCCAGGTGGTCAAGGGCCAGGCGGATCTCCCCGGGAGTGTGGTCTTTCGGTTCGGGCTCCGCCGCCAGCGCCTCGCCCATCATCTTTGCCGCCAGGGTGTGCGGTGTTTCGTGCTCGACCGCCACCGAATCCACCACCCGGCCGCCGCGCAGTATGGTCGCGCGGCTGCACAGCGCCTTGATTTCGTCCAGCTTGTGGCTGATGTAGAGAATCGCCATGCCCTCGGCGGCGAGCTGGCGCAGTGTCTCGAACAGCTTCTCCACTTCCTGCGGGGTCAGCACCGAGGTCGGCTCGTCCATGACCAGCAGCCCCGGTTTCTGCAACAGGCAACGGATGATCTCGATGCGCTGGCGCTCTCCCACGGACAGGGTGTAGACGTACCGGTCCGGATCCAGCGGCAGGCCGTAGTGCCGGGAGATCTCGGTGATTTCCCTGCGCAGCTCTGAACTGCTCTCCCGTTTGTCCATGCCGAGTACGATGTTCTCGAATACCGTCAGGGAATCGAACAGCGAGAAATGCTGGAAAACCATGGCAATGCCCAGGCTGCGGGCATAGGCCGGGCTGGTGATCGAGACCCGCTGGCCCTTCCAGAGGATGTCCCCGGCATCGGGCTTCAGGATGCCGTAGATCATTTTCACCAGGGTGGACTTGCCGGCGCCGTTCTCGCCGAGGAGAGCATGAATCTCTCCCGCGCCGAGGTTGAGATGCACGTCGTCGTTGGCAAGCACGCCGGGGAACGACCGTGTCATGCCGCGCAGCGCAAGCAGGTGATCGGACGGTGTGTCCTCGTTGGTTCCGGTCATGGCGGGCTGCTGAAAAAGCTGACCAAATAGTCAGAACTCTGCAAGTGTAGGTAAAATCCGGCAGGAATTCAACGGCACGACGGAACCGCGTGAGCCAGGCCCGGTCATGCCCCCGTTCTCCAATTTGAAACGGCCCAGGGAAGCGGATGGCTGGTTCCCGCGTCAAACTCATCAGGCCGCTCTCTGGAAATAATCCTGCCGATTTTCACGATTTCAGATTCATTATCTCTCGTAAAATATTAATAAATAAATGTTTCGAGAACATCCTGGTGCCGGATTCCAGCCAAATGAAGACATCTCGAAACCGTACCGATGTGGTGTTCCATCCCGTACGGGAGATCGGGAAGACCTGCAAATCACAGTGCAGGAGACCTTCCTGCCGGGGGGGTTCCCCGACTGGTGTCTGGCGATTATCTTGCGGCATGTTCACGGGACGGTGCGAACATCGTTTCCATCTCGCGGCGGATCCGCATCGCCTGCATCCCGGGCGGAGCCTCGACATCGGCCCAGGTGAGCGGCGTGTCGCGGGCAACCGGGTTTTTGAGGATAACGTCGCTGGCAAGGCCGACAGGCAGACCGCCGGCGGCCAGGCTGTCGGCGGCGGGCATCAACCTGCCGTAGACCGTATAGCCACCCTCGCCGTCGAGGCGGTCGCCGGGTTTCAGATCCCGCTTGGCGGTTGCGACCACGTCGCCCCGGAAACCGTCGGCCTGGCCCGTGGGTTCGCCCCGCAGGGCGGCGGAGGCGACCGAGATGCCGAGTTCGAGCCCGATCAGGTGGTAGGGCTTCCAGAGCGCGGAGTATCGTCCGGTCGTGTCGGTCACGAGGCCGTATTCGCGGAAACAGTCCCTGACATAGGCGCTCGGCGCCTCGAATGCCACGTACACGCCCCAGCGAAGGTCGCCGGCAACATGCCGGCCGTCCCTCTCCTCCGACGAGACCACCTCGACCTGGCCCTTGTGATGCAGTAATCCGCCCACGTCCTGCGGGCGCATGACGTGGGGCAGGTCATGCACGCCGCAGGGCGGGAAGGAGAGCCCGGACGGCGCCGGCGTCAACCCGGTGGCGTTGGCCACGGCAGCCATCTCGATGGCTGACTTGGTTCCGTCAAGGAAGGAATTGAACATCTGCGGGTTCATGCCGCCCGCCCGCGCTTCCTCCGGCGTGAGCCCGTAATGCTGCCAGACATCGTCGGGTGTGATGTGGTGATAACCGTCGAGGTACTTTGTGCCCTTGCCGGCGGCAACCACTTCGAAACCCGAGGCGCGGGCCCAGTCGACCTGCTCGGCGATCAGCGCCGGCTGGTCGCCGTAGGCCATCGAGTAGACCACGCCTGCCTGGCGTGCCCGCGTGGCGAGCAGGGGGCCAGCAAGCACATCGGCCTCGACATTGACCATGATGATATGCCTGCCGTGTTCGATTGCGCCAAGCGCGTGCGCAATCCCAGCGGCCGGATTGCCGGTGGCGTCGATCACCACGTCGATTCCGTCGGCGGCAACCAGCGCCATCGGGTCGTCGGTCACATGGGTCGTACCGGCCTTGCGGGCCGCGTCGAAGCCGGAGGCCGAGGTGTCGAAGCCTCCAACGCGCGCGCAGGCGGCGATCGCGCGGTCGGGATTCAAGTCGGCAAGGGCCATCACGTGGATGCCCGGGGTACGGGCTGCCTGGGAAAGGTACATGGTGCCGAACTTGCCGGCGCCGATCAGCCCGACGCGGACCGGGTTACCGGCTTCGGCACGGGCGAGCAGCATTCGATGCAGGTTCATACGGATACGGTCCCGGTGGGCAAATCAGTCCATCATGGGGCGCCGGTGCGACGCCGTCGCTCCGGCCCGGCGCAAGATAATACGAATCGGAAGGCCTGTCGAGTATGGCTTCCGGTCCGGCCGGGGTGATACCGGAATTTTAAGGGTCGCAACGGGAAAGTTGCCCTATTGTGGGAAAGGTCCACGATCCGCCACCCCAGTCCGGCCAGCGAGCCGATCCTGTGGATGCACGGAAAGGAGGTGGCAGGCAGTTGCGGCGAACGGCCCTGAAAGGTTCTACCCGAGGCTCAGCGCGGCATTTACCAGGATGTAGATTCCGAGCGCCAGCACGGCGAGGAAGAATACCCGGAGGAAACGGGTCTCGGACAGGCGCCGGCGCACCTGCTGCCCGAGCGCCATGCCGAGGAAGGCCGGCAGCAGGGCAGCAGTCGAGGTGAGACCGAGTTCCCCGTCGAGCAGGCCGTGGTTCCGGAGCGAGAGGGCAAGCGCCAGGGTCGAGACGGTGAACAGCATCCCCATCGCCTGCACCAGTGCATCCCGCCCGAGGCCGATCGCCTGCAGGTAGAGCACGCCCGGGACCACGAAAGAACCGGTCATCCCGGTGAGAATGCCGTTCATCGCGCCGAAGGCCGGTCCGGCCCATACCTGCCAGGGTGAGGGGACCGAAATTCCCACCCCCGCGAGTCCTTGCACGGCATAGGCCGCCAGAAGGATTCCGAGGAGGCCGGAAAGCAGCGCGAGATCGACGCTGACGAGTGCTGCCGCGCCGACCCAGATCGTGACTGCCGCGGCGGCAAGAAACGGCCAGAGCCGTCGGATCAGCATCCGGCCATTGCCGCCGACCATTGCCTGCAGGAGATTGGTGGCAAGGGACGGCACGACCATCAGCGCCATGGCGGTTGTGAGGTCGAAGGCGGTCGCCAATAGACCGAGGCTCACGGTCGGGAGCCCCAGACCGACCACACCCTTTACCGCACCCGCGAGAAGGAAAACGGAAAAGATCAGTGCGATGGAACCGGCATCCGGCATGGCAATCATTGTCGCCCGGAATGGCCGGATTCCGGTAACGATATGCCGGTCATGAACAAGATCCCGGGGTTGTCCCGTATCCCGCATGCAACGCTGGCTCTGGCAGCGGCGCCGGGCGGGAAGTAAAACCAGTCATTCTGTACAGAGGGGCCCGATCCTGCGGCGGATTCGTTTGCGCTCATGCCATGTGTCCCGAAACTTCCCGTAAGGGCTCCCGTGTCTTCCAGTAGCGCCCAAAGTACATATCCGATGATCATCGCCCAATCGGTGCCGGGTTAAACGTTGTGAATCTACAGATTATGCGATGTTGAGCTCCGTGCAACGGGCCAACACGTCATAATCCCTGTCACGGTGCAGTACCGGCACATCGGCGCGGATCGCGATTGCAGCGATCAGGCAGTCGACCAGCCGGCGCACGGTTTCACCTTCCCGGCGGCAGCGACGGAACAATGTGGCGGCTTCCTCGTAGTGTACGGGGTCTGTGGGAAGAACGATTGCCCGGGCCAGCAGGCGACGGAGTAGATTAAGATGGTCATCATCACGCGCTCCGGCGAGCACTTCCATCCGGATCGCATCGCAAATGACGATATCACCGTCAAGTTCGATGTCAACGCGGCGGCAGACGGCCGAGCCAGTGTCTCGAAGGAATTCGATCCAGGCCGAGGTATCGACCAGGATCACGTCGTGCGGCTGCTGCGCATTACTTCCAGGGTTCCCTCCCAACCCGAACCACGAAGGCATCTAGCCTCTTCAAGACCCAAGGGCTCGGCGGCGAGAGAACGCAAGGCCAGATTGACCGCCTCGCGCTTGGTATTCAGCCGATAGCGGCGCATGACCTCAGCGCAGGCCTCATCATCTATATTGATATTGGTGCGCGACATACACCAATTATACACCATATGTCGGAGACAAGTGGCATTCGCCGCCCTGCCAACCCGGCAATTTACGCCTGCGACGTGTGTCAGCAGTCGTGGAGCGTTTTCACCGGTACTGTTCCCGGCGGTTCCGGTCTTTTATCCGGTTTGGCATGCAGCGCACCAGTCATCTTGCTTAGGACAGGATGGAGACTGCAATCGAAAACGATTGCGTGAATGGACCACGCGTCATGGAAAGGAAGTACACTTCGGAGCCTTTCACGGCCGGACCCAATTATGCAACCGCCTGCTCGCCGCATCTGGTTCAGAAACCCGCTGGCTGTTCTTGCGGATGCCCCCGCGGACGGTGGCGTGGTGGTGGAAGGCACGGTCATTTCGGAAGTGCTTGCAGCCGGTGAAGAACCCACGGACCCGGTGGAAGAGACCATCGACGCATCGGAGTCGGTGCTGCTGCCCGGGCTGATCAACACCCATCACCACTACTACCAGACCCTTACCCGGGCCTGCCCCCGGGCATTGGACAAGGGGCTGTTCCCCTGGCTGAAGAGCCTGTACCCGATCTGGGCCGGCCTTGACCTGGAAATGGTGGAGGTGGCCACGGAACTGGCCTGTGCGGAACTCCTGCTGTCCGGCTGCACCACCAGCGCGGATCACCACTATCTCTTCCCCCCCGCAGCCGCATCCGCCATCGATGTCCAGGTCGAGGCGCTGCGGCGGATCGGGCAGCGCGCAGTCCTCACGCGGGGCTCCATGAGTCTCGGCGAGGATCAGGGGGGGCTGCCCCCCGCGTCGGTGGTCCAGGACCGGGACGAGATCCTGGCGGATTCGGCGCGGCTGGTGGACCGGTACCATGATCCTGCGCCCGGTTCGATGCTGCAGGTCGCGCTGGCGCCCTGCTCGCCGTTCAGCGTGTCGCGGGAGCTGATGGTCGAGACGGCGGCCCTGGCCCGGGACCGGGGGGTCCGGCTGCATACCCACCTGGCGGAAACGGAGGACGAGAACGCCTTTTGCGAGCGCGAGTACGGCATGCGGCCGCTCGACTACCTGGAATCCGTGGATTGGCTGGCGGACGATGTCTGGCTGGCCCACGGGATTCACTTCAACGACAGGGAGATGGGCATGCTGGGGGAGGCGGGCGTGGGCGTCACCCATTGCCCGAGTTCGAACATGCTGCTGGGTTCCGGGCAGTGCCGCACCCTGGAACTGGAGCGTGCGGGCTGCCGGCTGGGCCTGGGAGTGGACGGGTCCGCTTCCAACGACGGCTCCAACATGGTCCAGGAGGTCAGGCAGGCATTCCTGTTGCAGCGACTGCGCTATGGCGCGGCATCGGTGAGCCACCTGGACGCCCTGCGCTGGGCAACCACGGGATCCGCAGGCTGCCTGGGCAGGACCGATATCGGGGCCATCGCACCCGGCATGCAGGCGGACCTCGCCCTGTTCCGGCCGGATGAACCGAATTTTTCCGGGGCGGGGGATCCCCTGGCGGCGCTGGTCCTGTGCGGCGCCCGCAAAGCCCACGACGTGATGGTGGCGGGGAACTGGCGGGTGCGGGCCGGTGAAATTCCCGGCATTGACCTGGCCGCGCTGCAGGCCCGCCACGGGGTACTGGCCCGCCGGCTGCAGGGAATCGGCTGACGGTCAGTCGTCCGGGTGGCCGAACTCGCAGAAGACGCCGCCGACAAATTCCACGCCCGGGGCAAACGGGTCGCCCGGTTCGGTAGCGGCTTCAACCTTCGCCCGGTAATCCTCCGCCGAGTCCCGGGGCATGTAGCCGACATGGCGCACCTTGTCGTTGCTGAAGAACCGTTCGCGGTTGTCCGAGATTCCGTAGATCACACTGTGGCCGATGCGTTCGGCGACGAGGCATCTCTCCACCAGCTGCACCAGGTCCCGGAAACTCATCCAGGTTGCCAGGTGGCGCCGGTCAGCAGGTTCCGGAAAGCATGAATTGATGCGCAACAGGGCCGATTCGATGCCGAACTTGTGGAAATACATCGAGGCAAGGTCCTCGACGAAGCACTTGGACACGCCGTAGAGCGAATCCGGGCGGTGGGGCGTGTCCGTGTCCGCGCCTTCCTCACGGCGCACGTATCCGACCGCGTGTATGGAACTGGCGTAGACGATCCGCCTGATGCCGTGCCGCCGCGCCGCCTCGTACACATGGTAGCCGCCCTTGATGGAGGACTCGAGGACTTCCGCCCATGGCCTTTCCATCGGAGCCGCGCCGAAATGGACGATGGCGTCGCAGCCTCCGACAATCTCCATGATGGCGTCGAAGTCACCCAGCTCGGCGGGCATGATCTCCTCGTGGGGTGCGGGTTCGCCCATGTCGGCACGGTCCGTCAGCCGGAGCGTGGTGGCGAGCGGCGCCAGGCCTTCGCGCAGGACCCGGCCGAGGTTGCCGGCGGCGCCGGTGATCAGCAGTCGATTGAATCGGGGCATGGCAGGTAACCGGACAGGTTCGGTGGTTGGTGAGCGCCGGATTCTGCGGGGTTATTCCGGCGGAGTCAAAGTGAAGGCGGCTGTAGATTCGGATAAGAGCGGGGACCTGTCGCAGCCGGGTTCGGAAGGGCGCGGTCCCGACCCAACCGGCGGGCTTCTGCGGCGGAACGAAATTCTGGGCAGCACGTTCCCGACCGGGATGATTCCGGCCCGCCGCCGAAGCGACGTTGCGCATGCCGCTGGGCGTCTGCTAGAATTCTGACCAAATAGTCAGGATTTTCTCCAGTGTGATCCGGTTTCTGCTCAACGACCAGGAAATTGCGCTTGCGGATTTCGGGGCCCAGACCACCGTGCTTGACTGGCTCAGGCAGGATCGTGGCCTTTGCGGCACCAAGGAGGGCTGCGCCTCCGGTGACTGCGGCGCCTGCACCGTGGTGGTGGCCGAACCGGCGGGGGAGGGACTCGCGTACCACTCGGTCAACAGCTGCATCACCTTTCTCGGCGCACTCCATGGCCGGCAGCTGATCACCGTGGAACATCTGTCGGACGGCGAAACCCTGCACCCGGTGCAGCAGGCCATGGTGGACCACCATGGATCCCAGTGCGGTTTCTGCACTCCGGGATTCGTCATGTCCCTGTTCGCGCTGGGCAAGGAGCCCCCGTTCGGCGGCGGTACAGAGCACCGGCAAGCCATACACGAACATCTCGGCGGCAACCTCTGCCGCTGCACCGGGTATCGTCCCATCATCGACGCCGCGCTGACATCGACCGCGGCCGGGGTGCCGGACCGGTTTGACCGCCAGTCCCAGAAGACCCGCGCGGCCCTGGACGGAATCCAGTCCGGGGACGGCGTCGGGAGCAATGGGGGGAATATGCCCGGTGCCCCGGGGTTCCTGATTCCCCGGGACATGGATGAACTCTCACGGGCGTGTCTGGAATACCCGGATGCGAGGTTGCTTGGCGGGGGTACCGATCTCGCGCTCGAGGCGACCCAGGCGCTGCGGACCCTTGACAGGATCATTCTTCTTGACCGGGTCGCGGAACTCCGGCAGGTGACCGAGCGCGGCGGGTGGGTGAGCGTGGGCGCCGCAGTTTCCCTGACCCGTTGCCTGGAACTGTTCTCCGGGCACTATCCGCCGGTCGCCGATCTCCTCCTGCGCTTCGGTTCGCGCCAGGTCCGCAACCTGGGGACCCTGGGGGGGAACATCGCAAACGCCTCGCCCATCGGGGACCTGCCGCCGGTCCTGCTGGCCCTGGGGGCCGAGGTTACCCTGCAACGCGGGGACGACCAGCGGTCATTGTCGCTGGATGATTTTTTCCTGGATTACCGGGAGACCGCGCTCGGGCGGGGTGAGTTCGTGCGCAGCGTTTCCATGCCGCTGCCGGAGCCACGGCAGTTCTTCCGCGTCTACAAGATCAGCAAGCGGATCGATGACGATATCTCCGCGGTCTGCCTCGCCGTGAACCTGGTGTTTGAAGACGAGGGGCAGGATGCCGTGATCCGCAGCGCACGAATCGGCGTCGGCGGCATGGCGGCCATTCCCAGGCGCGCCCCGGCCTGCGAGGCGGCGATGACCGGGAAGCCGTTCGATGAATCCACCGCGGCCGCGGCCGCGGCTGCCATTGACGGGGAATTCAACCCCATCGACGACGCCCGGGCCAGCGCTGCCTACCGCGCGACGGTGGCGGGCAACCTGTTCCGCCGCTGCCTGCTGGAGTACCGGGGGTCCGAATATCCCCTCAAGGTGACCGATGTCCATTGAAAGAATCCGGCTGGTCGGCCAGGCCCTGGCCCATGACAGTGCCCGCGGGCATGTCACCGGCGCTGCGGTCTATGTCGATGACCTGGTGCCGAGGGAGGGCCAGCTCCATGCATGCGTGGGCGGCAGTGCCATCGTCCGGGGACGGGTGAGAGCCATGGATCTGGCCCCGGTGCGTGCGGCGCCCGGGGTGGTGGACGTGATCACGGCGGACGATGTGCCCGGCAAGCTGGATATCGGGCCGGTTTTTCCCGGGGACCCCCTGCTGGTGGCCGATGAGATCGAATTCCAGGGTCAGCCCCTGTTCGCCGTCCTGGCGACCAGCCACGAACTTGCACGCCGGGCGGTCGGCCTCGCCGAAATCGAATACGAGGAAATGGAGCCGGTGCTGGATATTGAACGGGCCATTGCCGACGAGTACTACGTGCGCCCGCCGCACCGGATGCAGCGGGGGAATGCCGTGGCCGTGCTCGATGGGGCGGCCAGGCGATTTCACGGCGAACTCAGGGTGGGCGGCCAGGAACACTTCTATCTCGAGGGGCAGGCCTCTCTCGCGATCCCGGAAGAGGAGGGCGGCATGACCATCCACACCTCCACGCAGAATCCCACCGAGGCCCAGAAACTGGCGGCGGATGTGCTCGGCATTCCCATGCACAAGGTCAACGTCGTCACCCGTCGCATGGGCGGGGGGTTCGGCGGCAAGGAAACCCACGGCTCGCCCTGGTCCTGCATTGCCGCGGTGTTCGCCCTGCGCAACGGCTGCGCCGTCTCCTGCAGGCTGTCGCGAAGGGACGACATGGTCATGACCGGCAAGCGGCACAATTTTCTGAACCGCTACGACGTCTGCCACGACGGGGAAGGCCGGCTGGAAGCCATCCGCTACCGTCTTGCGGCGCAGTGCGGAAATTCCCCGGACCTGTCCGATGCCATCGTGGACCGGGCAATGTTCCACTGCGACAACGCCTATTACATTCCGGATGTGCTGGTCGACGGTTTGCGCTGCAAGACCCATACCGTTTCCGCCACGGCCTTTCGCGGATTCGGCGGCCCCCAGGGAATGATCGCCATGGAGGCGATCATGGATGAAATCGCCTTCCGGGTGGACAGGGACCCCCTGGACGTGCGGCGGGTGAATCTCTACGACACCGGGGACCGCAGCGTCACGCCCTATCACCAGCGGATCGATTCCTTTTCGGTTCCGCGCATCCTGGACCAGCTTGAGGCCGAATCCGACTACCGGGCCCGCAGGGAACAGGTCCGTGCATTCAACCGCCTAAGCCCGGTGCTGAAGAAAGGCATCGCAATGACCCCGGTGAAGTTCGGCATTTCCTTCACCGTGTCCCATCTCAATCAGGCCGGGGCCCTGGTCCATGTGTATACCGACGGAAGCATCCATCTGAACCACGGCGGCACCGAAATGGGGCAGGGGCTGATGACGAAGGTGCGGCAGGTCGTGGCGGAAGAATTCCGGGTCAGCCCGGACCGCATCGCGGTGACCGCCACCCGCACGGACAAGGTGCCCAACACCTCGCCCACTGCGGCATCGTCCGGCACCGACATCAACGGCATGGCGGCACTGGACGCGGCGCGCACCATCCGCCGGAGGATGGTGTCGTTCCTGGCGGAAAAATACGGCACCGAGGAATCGGAAATTGCATTCCTGGATGACCGGGTGCATGTGGGAGGCCAGACTCTCGGGTTCGGACAGGCGGCGAAGGAGGCCTGGCTCGGCCGGGTCTCGCTGTCCGCCACGGGTTTCTACCGCACTCCGAAGATCCACTACGACCGGCAGCAGGCATCCGGGCGGCCGTTCTACTACTTCGCCAATGGCGCCGCGGTTTCGGAAGTGGTCATCGACACCCTGACCGGGGAATCCCGGCTGCTGCGCGTGGACATCCTGCACGATGTCGGGCGGTCCATCAACCCGGCCATCGATATCGGCCAGATCGAGGGCGGTTTCATCCAGGGCCTCGGCTGGCTCACCTGCGAGGAATTGAAATGGGACCGGGAGGGGCGGCTCCTCACCGACGGGCCGGCCACCTACAAGATCCCGGCCATCTCCGATACGCCGCCGGTCTTCAATACCCGGCTGCTGACCGAGGCGGAGAACAGCGAGGAGACCGTCTTTCGTTCCAAGGCGGTGGGCGAGCCGCCGCTGATGCTGGCCATCTCCGCCTGGTGCGCGATCCGGGATGCCGTGGCGGCGGTGGGCGACTACGGGATTTTCCCGGAACTGCACGCGCCGGCCACCCCGGAGGAGATCCTGCGTGCGGTGGACGGGGTGCGGGAGCGGGCCCCATGAACTGGGTGGAGGCCATTGCGCGGCTGACTGCCGGCAACCGGGGTTTCGTGGTGGTCACGGTGCTGGAGACCCGGGGTTCCGCACCCCGGGACCGGCAGTCCAAGATGGTGGTCACCGGGGACGCAAGCCACGATACCATCGGCGGCGGGAATCTCGAATTCCGCGCCATCGAACATGCAAGGGGGCTGCTGTCACGGGGACAGCCCGGCAACGAGCGGCAGGTGTACACCCTGGGTGAGGATCTATCCCAGTGTTGCGGGGGACGGGCGGAGCTCCTCTACGAATGCTTTCCAGCCTGCGATTTCCTCGTTGCGCTGTTCGGCGCAGGCCATGTTGGAAGGGCCCTGGTACGGATCCTGGCGGGCCTTCCCTGCCGGGTCACCTGGTTTGACAGCCGGGAAGATGTCCTGTCCGCCTCGATGGCGGAATCCGGCCTGCCCGGCAACGTCATCAGCCGGTTCATGGACAATCCGCATTGCGCGGTGGAGGAACTGCCTCCGGGTACCCGGTGCCTGGTCATGACCCACAGCCATGAAATCGATTTCGAGCTCGTGGAGGCCATGCTGTCGCGCGATGACTTTCCCTACTGCGGCCTGATCGGTTCCAGGTCCAAGTCCGTGAGCTTCCGCAAGAGATTGTCGCGCAAGGGATTTTCCGATGCAGAACTCGCACGGCTCACCTCGCCCATCGGTGTCGATCTCGGCGGCGGCAAGTTGCCCATGGAGGTGGCGGTTTCGGTGGCCGCCCAGCTGCTCGGTCAGTACCGGGCAGAATCCCGCCGGCGGGGCGGCCTGTCCGCGGTTTCCTAGTCCCGCCTGTGGGCGGTCTCTCCCAATATCCGGGTCTCCCTGACGGCGCGATCATCGCCCAGCATCTGCAGCACGAACAGTCGTTCCATGAGGTTGGCGGAACCGCGGATGCGCCGGTCGATCAACGGCGTGGCGCGGTAGTCGAGCACGATGAAATCCGCCTCCTTGCCGGGTTCGAAATTGCCGATATGCGGGTGAAGATCCAGCATGCGGGCACCACCCAGGGTGGCCAGGTAAAGCGACTCGAAGGGTGACAGGTTGCAATCCTGCAACTGCTGCACCTTGTAGGCCTCGTTGATCACCCTGAGGAGGGAGAAGCTGTCGCCACCGCCGACGTCCGTGCCGAGCCCGGTATGGACGCGGTTTTCCCGGGCCGTGCGATAGTCGAACAGCCCGCTGCCGATGAACAGATTCGACAGCGGGCAGTGGGCAATGCCGGAGCCCGTTTCCGCGAGCCGCCGCCATTCACTGTGATCCAGGTGGATTCCGTGGGCGAATACCGAGCGCCGGCCGAGCAGCCCGTGCCGTTCATAGACATCCAGGTAGCCGCTGGCATCGGGGAACAGTTCCGACACCCAGCGGCATTCCTCGGCGCTTTCCGCGAGGTGGGTATGCAGGTGCACGCCGGGGTGTTCGGCGAGCAGGCGGCCCGCCATGTCGAGTTGCTCCGGGCTGGAGGTAGGTGCGAAACGCGGCGTCACGGCATATCCCAACCTGTCCACGCCGTGCCAGCTTTCGATCAGTGACTTGCTGTCGCGGTAACCCGTGCTTGGCGTGTCGCGAAGATACGCCGGCGCATTCCGGTCCATCAGGACCTTGCCGCAGATCATGCGCAGGTTTCGTTCACGGGCTGCGGTAAAGAATGCCGACACCGACTGCGGGTGTACGGTGCCGAACACCAGGGCGGTGGTGGTGCCGTTGCGCAATAGTTCCTCAAGGAAGAACGAGGCGGTGCTCTCGGCGTGGGCGATGTCCCCGAATTGCCTCTCCGCCGGGAAGGTATGGGTTTCCAGCCAGTCCAGAAGCCGGGTGCCGTAGGCCGCGATGACGTCGCACTGGGGGTAGTGGACATGGGTATCCACAAGCCCGGGGACCAGGAGGGCGTCCCGGTGGTGCAGGATGTCCGCGTCCGGCGGAAGCGTCCCCCGGAGGACGTCGAAAGGACCCGCATCCGCCACGAGGCCGTCCTCGACCAGCAACAGTCCGTCGGGAAGATGGACGACGGCCTCCTGCCCCGCGGTGCCGGGGTCATCGAGAAAGTGCAGGATTTCCCCGCGGTGGGCGGTCAAGGCCATGTCGGCATTATAGAAAAAAACTTGACCATATAGTCAAATTTTCTCATAATCCGGTGACTCCGACCGGATATCGCCGATGGAAATCGACACCTTCAACGGCCTCGGACAAGCCGAGGCGGCTGATGTCATGCAGCGATGCTGTACCGCATCGCGCTGGGTGAACCGGATGGTGGAGGGCAGGCCGTACCCCGGCATTGCCGAAATGCTGGAAAAGGCCGGGGAGCACTGGTCCGGGATGGCCGAGCCGGACTGGCTCGAGGCCTTCGAGGGACATCCCCGGATCGGGGACCCCGAGTCCCTGAAGGCGAAATACCGGGCCACTCTGGCCACCGCCAGCGGGGAACAGTCCTCGGTCCGCCAGGCGGACGAGGAAACCCTCACCGCGCTGGCCGAGGGCAACCAGGCCTATGTCGAGCGCTTCGGTTTCATCTTCATAATTTTCGCAAGCGGCAAGAGCGCCCCGGAAATGCTGGTACACCTGCGAAGCCGTCTCGGCAACAGCCGCCGGACGGAACTTGCCACTGCCGCCGGGGAGCAGTGGAAGATCACCCGGCGACGCCTCGAGGAACTGTTCGCCTTCACCCGCAGTCATGCTGCCTGAACCGGATTCCCGGACCCCATGAGCCAGATCACCACGCACATCCTCGATTTGTCCCTCGGAATGCCCGCCCGGGGTGTGGCGGCGATACTGTACCGGGGAACAGGTGCGGACAGGACCGAACTCGGGCAGGGGGTCACCGACACGGACGGTCGGATCTCCCGGTGGCTCGGCGACGAGATATTGCCGGGCGGAACCTACAGCATCATCTTCGCTTCCGGCCGCTATTTCGCGGACCGGGGCGTGGATACATTCTATCCCCATGTGGAGATTGTCTTCGGTGTCGCGGAGGGCGGGGCGCATTACCATGTCCCACTGCTCCTCAGTCCCTGGGGTTACTCCACGTACCGCGGAAGCTGAAATGGCTGATGCGGCCGGCAATGCTGAATCAGGGGACACAGTTCACCAGGGTTTTGGTCATTCGGGCGACAGCATGATTTCGCAGCGCGATGTTCAGGGCGATTCCCGGGGTTTTTGCTAGAATCTCCTTACTGAATATGCAAAACGAATACCAAAACCCAATCCGTAAAACCGTCAACCGATCTTCAGAGATAATCACCATGCAGAAAAGAACACTGATCAGGGCTCTTGCGGGAGCCGCACTGTCCGCCTCCCTGGCCATGGGTGCCGCCCAGGCCGAGGACGTCAAGGCGGGATTTGTCTACGTCGGCCCGGTGGGTGACCATGGCTGGACCTACCGACACGACAAGGGCCGATTGCAAGTGGAAGAGGAACTCGGCGTCGAGACCTCGTTCGTGGAAAGCGTCGCCGAGGGTGCGGACGCGGAACGCGTCATTCGCAAGCTCGCCTCCAGCGGCCACAACATCATCTTCACGACATCGTTCGGCTACATGAATCCCACCTTGAAGGTGGCGAAGCAGTTTCCCGACGTGAAGTTCGAACATGCCACCGGGTACAAGCGCCACGACAATCTCAGCACCTACTCCGGCCGCTTCTATGAAGGCCGCACGGTCATCGGCGCCATTGCCGGCCACATGACCAAGACCGGCGTGATCGGATACATCGCGTCATTCCCGATTCCGGAGGTCATCCGCGGCATCAACGCGTTCACCCTGGCGTTGCGCAACGTGAATCCCGACGCGGTGGTGAAGGTGGTATGGGTCAATACCTGGTATGACCCGGGCAAGGAAGGGGATGCCGCCAAGGCGCTGATCGACCAGGGCGCCGACATCATCGCCCAGCACACCGATTCCCCGGCGCCGCTGCAGGTGGCGGAACAGCGCGGTGTTTATGCGTTCGGCCAGGCCTCCGACATGATGGCCTTCGCTCCCAATGCCCAGCTGACCGCGATCGTGGACGACTGGGGTCCTTACTACGTGAGCCGGGTCAAGGCGGTGATGGACGGCACCTGGGAGAGCATGGACACCTGGGACGGATTTGGTCCCGGAATGGTAGTCATGTCGCCCTACGGTGATGCGGTGCCGGAGAACGTGCGGGCCATCGCGGACGAGATTATCGCGGGAATCACGGACGGCAGCATGCACTCGTTCCAGGGGCCCATCAAGAACCAGGCAGGCGAGCAGGTGATCGGCGAGGGCGAAAGGCTTGACGATGGCGTGCTGCTCGGCATGAACTACTACGTCGAGGGCGTGCAGGGCGAAATACCGCAGTAACCCTCCCCCGGGACCATCGATGAAAAAAGCCTCCTCGGAGGCTTTTTTCTTGGCTGAAACCTTTTCCCTAGGCCGTCCTGATCCGGAAGGCAGGTCCGGCCCTGTTTACCGTCGCACCCGGGTGTCAGGGGATGCCCGGGACTGGCCGATGGCAACCAGGAATCCGTCCCTGTCCTCCGGGGATACCAGCACACGCCGTCCCCCGCGGTAGGTGATGCACAGGCGGTCAAGCGACAGCGCGGGCCCGGACCGGGGACTCCGGGTGGGGTGAACCGATTCGATCTCGCCGAGCCGAATCCGCCAGGAAAACGGCCCGCTGCGGATATCGAGCAGGTCCCCCGACACGGTATAGACGGTCGAGCGAAGTACCCAGAACGGCAGCCCGGCGCCCGCCAGGATGATGACCAGCGCGTACCACTTGCCGCCGCCCGGCATCACCAGCGCCTGGTAGGCGGCAACGAAGCTGATCACGGAGAGCGCGATCAGGGTCCGGACCAGCCAGCGATCCACCCTGGATCCGAAACGCCGCTCCGTCGTCATCCGGGGGCGGCCCTGGTTCAGGAGATTTCCGCCTCGGCGCGGGCTGCCAGGCCGCCGTCAGGGTCGGCGACCCACAGGCGGCAGACGCCCTCATCCTTCACCAGGTGCATGGTGAAGGGGCGGTCCGCGAACAGCGGGCTCATGGCCCGGAAACGGAAATTCCGGATATTTTCCTGTCCGGCTTCATCCGCCAGCAGGTCCAGCAGCAGGGTGGCCGTCAACGGACCGTGGAACACCAGGCCCGGGTAGCCCTCGACGTCACGGCAGTAGTCGATATCGTAATGGATGCGGTGGCCGTTGAAGGTCAGGGCGGAATACCGGAAAAGCAGCAGGGGCGACGGGTCGACGGTACGCCGGACATCGGACCCGGTTTCCGCCGGCGGCGGCGAGGGGGGGCTTGACCCGGGCGCCGGATCCTCCCGGTAGACGATGTCGTGTTCCTCGTCGAGCAGGACCTCGTCCCCGCGGCGATAGGTATGGGAGACGGTGACGAAACACAGTGGGCCCGACCGGCCGCTTTTCTCCCGGATACCGCGGATAACAGATTCCCGCGAAATGGCATCGCCCAGCCGGAGCGGCTGGTGAAACGTCAGCCTTGAACCCGCCCACATGCGCCGCGGCAGGGAAACCGGGGGGAGGAATCCGCCGCGCATGGCATGCCCGTCACGGCCGGTTTCCGAAATCCTTGCGCCGTCGATGAAATACAGCCAGTGCCAGGCGGGCGGCAGCGGGTCTCCTTCACCCAGGGTGGGCTCCCGGTCCAATGTCTGCTGCATGAAGCGGGCGTGCTGCGGATTGATTCGGTCCTCCGTGACCCGGCGCCGGCCGATCCACGGCGACAGGTCTCCGGTGGGGACTTCGCGGCTGGTGTCGGGATCAGTCATATAGGAACTCCTCGCGTATCGACCGGGTGTGTTCGCCTGCAAGCGGCACCCTGGCGGCGGCGGCTTCCCCGACGGGCCTGGCCGGGTACAGGATCTCATCGCCGCCGGAACTGGTGCCCCGGCGCCGTGCCAGGGCAGAGTGGCCCGAAAAATCCGCCACCGAGTTGACCGCGCCGTAGGCGATATCCGCGCTCTTCAGCCGGTCCACGAGATCCTCGCGGGAGAGGGACCGCGTCACCGAGAATATGCGTTCATCCAGCGCCGGGCGGTTGGCGACCCGCCGGTCGTTGTCGCGGAAGGCCTCGCCGTCGATCATCTCCGGCATCCGCAGGACACCTTCGCAGAACCGTGACCATTCCCGCTCGTTCTGGATGGCGATGATCACCAGTTCCCCGTCGCGGGACGGGTAGGCGCCGTAAGGGGCGATGGAGGGATGGTTGAGCCCCGCCCGCCCGGGCGCCTGGCCGGCGTAGTCGTGATGGAGCAGGGGCACCGTCATCCAGTCCGCGGCGACCCCGAACAGCGACACCTCCACTGCCGATCCCCTGCCGGTCCGCTCCCGTTCAAGCAGTGCTTCCAGGATTCCCGCGTGGGCGGTCATGCCGGCGCCGATGTCGCAGATGGATACGCCGATCCGGCCGAGCTCGTTCTCTCCGCCGGATATGCTGACCAGGCCGGATTCACCCTGCACCAGCAGGTCATAGGCCTTCAGGTCCCGGCCTCCCGGGCCGTTGCCGTAGCCGGAAATTTCGCAGGTGATCAGGCGCGGATGACGTTCGCGAAGCGTGGCAGGGTCGAAACCCGACCGGGCGAGCGCCCCCGGCGCGAGATTCTGGATCAGCACATCCGCACGTCCGATGATTCTCTCCAGCAGTTCCGCATCCGGCGGGTTCTTGAAATCCAGCTCCAGGGACTCCTTGCCCTGGTTCAGCCAGAAGAAATAGGAACTGTCTCCGCCCGCTACGCCGTCGTAGGCCCGGGCGAAATCACCCCCTGGACGCTCTACCTTGATGACCCGGGCACCGGCCTCCCGGAGCCTCGCACTGCAGAACGGCGCAGCGACAGCCTGCTCCACGGAGACCACCAGGAGGCCTTCGAGAGCGCCGCTCATCTTTCGTCTCGGGCCCTTATTCCCTGACCGGGACCACGTAGTTCAGTCCGAGCCGGCCCCCGTCCGGATACACGGTCTGACCGGTCACGTAGCTGGAATAGGCGCTGGCAAGAAATACCGCCACCCGGGCCACCTCGTCAGGCTCCCCTGCCCGCTGCATGGGGGTGCGGGACATGACCTCGACCCTTTTCTGCGGGTTGTCCGCGATCGTCCGGAACATCTCGGTATTGATGGAGCCCGGCCCGATCCCGTTGACCCGGATCTTCTCCGGGGCCAGGCGGATGGCCAGTACCTTGGTCCACTGGTTCACGCCGCCCTTGGCGATGACGTAGGGCGCAATGGCGGGGATGGCCAGGATTGCGTTGACCGAGGACATGTTGATGATCGTGCCGCGGGAATCCTCCCGGTCGGGTTCCTGGCCGACCATCAGCCTGGCCGCGGCCTGCCCGGTCAGGAAAACGCCCTTGAGGTTGATGTCGATGACACGGTCGAAGTCCTTCTCCTCCAGTTCAAGGATGTCCGCCGCATGCACGATGCCGGCATTGGCGATGACCGTGTCCACGCGGCCGTAACGGTCCCGGGCGTAGTCAAGCAGGGCCTCGATTTCCGGCTTATGGCAGACGTCGCAGCGGCGGTATACGGCCCTTTCACCAAGCAAGGCCGCAGCAGCCTGCCCCGCCTCGTCGTCGATATCGGAAAGAACGACATTTGCACCCTCCTCGACGAATCTCCTGGCGCAGGCCAAGCCGATTCCCCGGGCGGCGCCCGTGATGACGGCGGTCTTGTCATTCAGCATGGTTCATGCTTGCAGTTGCAGGGCACAGGGTAATGCATCACGCACCGAAGCATACCGCGAAAATCGCGGTTGCCACCATCGCGAGTCGGCCGGTGAAACCTCCCTCCTTCACCGCCGGATACCTTCCTAGAGCTGCAGGGTGGCAGTGCCGACAGGGCAGGTGAAACCGAATTGGCTGGCGAACACGGCGGCAAACTGGTTCCAGACCGGGATCTGGCTCTGGATGCGGCAACCCATGCCCATCATGACATCAAAGCAGCCGTTGGTCTGCTGCGCGACTCGGGCATGTTCCAGCATGTACTCCTGCCCCGTCATTGCCTTCCCGGCGTATACCGGGAGGGGCTCCTGCTCCGTCACCTCCTGCACTGGAAGCTCCGGCGGATGCTCCTGTACGGGCACCTCCTGTGCTGCAAGCTCCGCGTCATGCTCCTGTTCGGGCATCTCCGCCACGGCATGGACCGCGGGTTCCAGGGGCAATGGAGCGACGGTTGACAGCTCCGGGTCGACGTTCGCGGAATCGAACACGGACGGAGGCAGCGTCAGGGCAAGTGCCAGTCCCATTGCCGCCATGATGTAGACGAGGGGTTTCATTGTTCTAGTCGTTCCCGAAGATTGGTGTCTTGTCGTGCTTTCGCCACATGGCCCCGGTTTTTATCGTGCGCACCACCCCAAAAAGCGACCGGTCACGGCAGAAGCCACGCGGAATTGTAGCAGAACTCCGGGGACCGATCGTGCGGGGCTACCGCCAGGGGCGTGGCGGCCGTCGTGCCGGGTCTCATTCCACCCGGATTTCAATGATGGAGGGGACCTTGTCCTCAAGCGCGGCGGTAAAAGCCGGCATGAATTCCTCGGTATAGGTCACGACATATCCCCGGCCCCCGTAGGCCTCGGCCAGTCGGGCGAAATCCGGGTTCACGAGGTCCGTGCCGACGACATGTCCGGGATAATGCTGTTCCTGGTGGTTGCGGATGGAGCCGAGGCGGTTGTTGTTGATGACCAGGAACACGATTGGCAATCCGTATTTCACCGCGGTCGCGAACTCCTGGCCGTTCATGAGAAAGCAGCCGTCACCGTTGAAGGACACGACAGGAACTTCCGGCCTGAGCAGTTTCGCCGCCACCGCGGCGGGAACGCTGTACCCCATGGTGCCGTTTGTGGAGCCCAGGTGGGTGCCCGACTGCCTGTACTGGTAGAACCGCTGCCCCCAGGAGGTGTAGCTGCCGGCACCCACGGTGATCACGGCTTCCGCCGGCAGGGATTTCCGGAGATGGGCGCAGATCGCATCCATGCGCACCGCCTGGCCCTCGCTCACCGGTTCGTCCACCCAGCGCTGATAGCGCTCGTGCAGCGACTTGATCATCATGCGGCGACCGGCGTCCTGTACGGAAACATGCTGCATGGCGGACAGGAAGGCCAGGCTGGTGCTGGTCACGGCGATATCGGCATGAAATACCGCGTTCATTTCCTCGGCGCCCGGGTGAACGTGCACCAGCTGCTGGCCGGTGATACCGATCGGCGGAGGAATGATTTCATAGCCCTGCGTGGTCATTTCACCGAGCCTTGGGCCGATGACCAGCAGCAGGTCGGCGGCAGGAAGGTACTCTTGCAGGACCGGCGACACCATGAGACCCAGTTCGCCGATGAAGTTGGTATGGGTGTTGTCGAAGGCATCCTGACGCCGGAATGCGGCGGCCACGGGAATCTGGTGCCGGTCCGCGACCCGGGTCAGCAGGATCAGCGTATTCTGGTTCCAGCTGCTGTCTCCGCAGATGATCAGTGGCCGTTCCGATTTTCCCAGAAGGTCCACCACCCGGTCGACCGCGGCGGGTGAGGGCGCCGCGGCGAACCGGGCCTGGGTATGGGGGTCCGACAGGGGAATGTCGGGCACATCCACTTCGTCCCGGAGCATGTCCTCGTACAGCACCACCACCACCGGGCCCGGCCGGCCACCCGTGGCGCATTGCCACGCATGATTCAGTTGCTCCGGGATCCGGCGGGCGTCGTCGATGCTGATGACCTGCTTGGCGATCCCGTCGAATGCCCGGTGATAGTCCAGTTCCTGGAAAGCCTCCCGGCCCCGGAAGCCCCGGGGGACCTGGCCGACAAAACAGATCACCGGCGTGGAATCCTGGTACGCGGTATGTATGCCCACCATGGCATTGGTTGCACCGGGCCCCCGGGAGACGAAACAGATGCCGGGCTGTCCGGTCAGTTTGCCCCAGGCTTCGGCCATATAGGCGGCGCCGCCCTCCTGCCTGCAGGTGATCAGGCGAAAACGGCCGTAGTGCCCGTACATGGCATCCAGTGCGGCGAGAAAACTTTCGCCCGGCACGCAGAACGCGGTGTCCGCGCCCAGACCGAGCAAGCCATCGATCAGTATCCTGCCACCGCTACGCATGTTGAAACCGGCCGGTCATTTTGATGGCTGATTATACGCATGTCCCATCCCCCATATGGCCATGATTCCCCGCCCCTGTCCCTTTTGCATGCCGCACAGGAGGATGTCACCGGTTGATGGAGACGGGATCGCTGGTACGGCCTGTCTTGGGATACGTCGGCTCGGGCGGTCCGGTTCCGGCCATCGCCGGGATGAGCGGAAGCAATCACGGCCTGCATTGACAATGCCCGCAGCCGGGTTGCATGCTTCGCCGGTCCGTCATTGCCCCTGCCTGCCACCATGTCCAATTCGCAGGACCCCCTGTTGAGTCCCTTCACGATCCGCGGCAAGCGGTTCCGCAACCGCATCATGTCCACCAGCCATGCCTGCGGCCTGGAGGAGGACGGCGGCATGCCGGCGGAACGCTACCAGGCCTATCACGAGGCGAAGGCGCGGGGCGGCATCGGTCTGACCATGTTCGGCGGCTCGGCCTACGTGACGCCGGATTCCACCTGGCAGTCGGGGCAGCTCAACATGTCCTCGGACCGCATCATCCCCTACCTGGCGCAGTTTTCCCGGCGGGTGCACGATGCCGGTGCGGCGATCATGATCCAGCTGACGCACCTCGGGCGCCGCGGCGAGTCCCTGAGCCAGAACTGGCTCCCCACCCTGGCGCCCTCCGTGCTGCGGGAAACCGGGCACCGGAGTTTTCCCCGGGAAATGGACCGGCATGACATCGCGCGTGTCGTCCGGGCCTTCGGCGACGCGGCATGGCGTGCCAGGGAAGGCGGGCTGGAGGGCCTTGAGACCATGATCTGCGGGCACCTGATCGGCCAGTTCCTCTCGCCGGCCACGAACCGGCGAACGGACGCCTACGGCGGCTCCGAGGAAAACCGTTGCCGTTTCGGCATTGAGGTGCACGAGGAGATCCGCCGCCGGGTGGGGGACGACTTCATCGTCGGCATGCGTTTCCCCATCGACGAAACCCTGGAGGATGGACTGGATTTCGCGGCATGCGTGTCCATGGCGCTGCGTTTCCAGGCATCGGGGCTGGTGGACTACTTCAATGTGAACTACGGCCGCATCGACACCGAACTGGTACTGATAACCGATTGCATGCCGGGCATGGCCTCACCCATGGCGCCCTGGCTCGAGAAGGCGGGCGCATTCAAGCGTGAAGTGGGTCTGCCGGTGTTTCACGCCGCGCGGATCACGGATCTCGCCACCGCCCGTTATGCCATCCGTGAGGGTCTGCTCGACATGGTGGCCATGACCCGGGGGCACATTGCGGACCCGGAAATCGTCAACAAGCTGACCCGGGGAGAGGAGGAGCGCATCCGGCCCTGCGTCGGGATGACCCATTGCATGGGGGACACCCGCCCAACCTGCGCGCACAACGCTGCCACCGGACGGGAACAGCGATGGCCCCAGGTCATCGGCAGATCGCCGGCACCGGGCCGCCGGTGTGTGGTGGCGGGTGGCGGTCCCGCGGGACTGGAAGCCGCCCGGGTGCTCGCCAGCCGGGGCCACGACGTGATCCTGTTCGAGGCGGCGGATGACCTTGGCGGACAGCTTCGCATGGCCGGCAGGGCGAGCTGGCGGGGGGATGTCAGCGGCGTCATCGACTGGCGGCGGAGCGAACTCGGGCACCTTGACGTCGACGTGCGTCTCAACACCTATGTGGAAGCGGCGGACGTCATGGCGGAAAACCCGGAAATCGTGATCATCGCCACCGGCGGCGTGCCGGATCTCGAATGGCTGTCCGGCCATGAACTGGTGACCCCGGCCTGGGATGTGCTCAGCGGGATCGCCCCGCCGGTGGACGAGACGGTGATCTATGACGGCACCGGGCGGCATCCCGCGCTGACCGTGGCGGAGGTCTGCCGGGAGGCCGGCAGGGAAATGAAACTGGTGTTGCTGGACGACCGGCCCGGGGTGGAACTGCCTTACGGCGAGCGGGTGATCTGGAAACGGGAGTTTGCCAGGAAGGGGATCGTGCCGATCCTGGAGCGCCGGCTCACCGGCGTGGAGCGGGACGGGGACCGTCTGCTGGCCCGCTTTCACCATGAACTGACCGGAGAGCCGATGACACTGTCGGCGATGCAGGTCGTGGTGGAGCACGGCACGGTGCCCGCCGACGAGCTGATCCAGTCGCTAAGGGGCGATTCGGTCAACGACGGGGTCACCGACCTGGATGCGTTGCTGGCGGGAGAGCCCCAGCCCCACGCAGGCGGAGAAAACGGATACGCCCTGTACCGGATCGGCGACGCCGAGTCCAGCCGCAACCTGGCGGCGGCGATCTTCGATGCCCTCAGGCTGTGTTCGGTGATGTGACGGGCCGGGTCAGCGCCGCCGCGGGGAGGGGCAGGGAGCAGCGCGGTTGAGCGGGTGCATGGGCCGGCGATTCACCCCTCCGGCCCGGAGGAATCCTCCGCCAACAATATCCCGGACACCATCAGGTCCAGGTGACCGCCTCCGCCGTTCTTGTACACGGTGATCTCCCTGTTCGATCGCCTGCCGGGATGTTTTCCGCGCGCAAGATCAAAGAGATCGGCCTGGATTTCCTCCCTCGACAGCGTACCCTCGTTGAACGCCGTGATCAGCTCTCCCGAGTCCTCGAGCGCGCTCCAGGGGGAGTCCACGAACACCGAGGAGCGGCTAATGGCCTCCCCGTCGCATTCTTGCATGTCGGTGCGGAAGCTGCCCACCAGGTCGAGGTGCGTACCCGGCTTCAGCCACTTTCCCAGGATCAGCGGCTCCGTCGCCATGGTGGCGCAGGTGATCAGGTCGGCCTCGCGGGCGGCGGCCTCGAGGTCCCGGACGGCGGTGAGTTCGATGCCGGGAAGGTCAAGGTCCCGGACCATACTCGCGGCCCGGGACGCGGTACGGTTCCAGACGGCCACCCGGCGGATGGCGGGACGGACCGCCAGGTGGGCCATGGCCAGGTGCGGCGCCAGTGCGCCGGCACCCACCACCAGGAGGGATTCGCAGTCCTCGCGGGCCAGGAAATGGCTGCCGGCGGCGGAGTCGGCCGCGGTCTTTCGCAACGTCAGCGCGGTACCGTCCACCACGGCCCTGGGCTTGCCGTTTGTGCCGTCGAACAGCACGAACACGGCCTGGACCGACGGCAGTCCGCTGCCATTGAACTCGTTGTGCGGAAACAACGTCACCAGCTTTGACCCCAGCACATGTCCGCGTTGCCAGGCCGGCAGGCTGAGGAAGATGTCCTCGCCTCCGCCGGCGCTCGGCTGCGTCTGGAGCAGGCTCTGGGAAAGGTCCACATCGCGATGGTGTGCGTCGATCAGGGCCGGAACCAGCGACGCGTAGGGCAATGCCCCGTGGACCTGGTTGCTGTCGAAGAAGTGCATGCTGGAAACCGTTCAGAATTTTGTGATGGCCGTGCAACCATCCCGGGCATGTGCCGTGATTGCCCGGCCCGCAAGAGAATACGTCTTTTCCGGGTCCAGGAATAGCCGTGATCGGCCGTGATTGGCATCCCCGCGGGTTTCAGCGGAAACTGACCCGGGAGCAACGTAGCGGTTACAATCGGAATTCGGGGTCGGGCCGATCAGGGCGGACCAGGCCGGCGCATCGCCGCCGTTGAAATCGGGAAGCCCGGGCCCAAGTATTTCTACCAGTGAATTCTTCCAGATCGCCAGAAGGCCAGCAGCAACCGTGAATCAGGCAACCGTTCCCATGGAATCCACCGCGACGTTCGACATTGATCGGATACGGCGTGACTTTCCCATCCTGTCCCGGGAGGTCAACGGCCGCCCGCTGGTCTATCTCGACAACGGCGCCACCTCGCAAAAGCCCCGGTCGGTGATCGACACCATCGACCACTACTACACGGAGGAGAACGCCAATATTCACCGCGGCGTGCATCACCTGAGCCAGGTCGCCACCCAGGCCTACGAGGATGCGCGGGAAACCATTGCCCGGTGGATCAACGCACCGGCGAGCCGCCAGGTGCTGTTTACCCGCGGCACCACCGAAGCCATCAATCTGGTGGCCTCCAGCTGGGGCCGTGACGTGCTCTTCCCGGGTGACGAGATGGTAGTTTCAACCATGGAGCACCATTCCAACATCGTTCCCTGGCAGATGATCTGCGAGGAGCGGTGCGCGAAGCTGAAAGTGATTCCCATGTCCGGCAGCGGCGAGCTGAACATGGACGCCTTCGAGGGACTGCTTACCGAACGTACCCGGCTGGTGTCGGTGGCCCACGTGTCCAATACGCTGGGTACGATCAACCCGGTGCGGGAGATCATCGCCCGGGCCCATGAGGCGGGCGCGCTGGTGCTGCTCGACGGCGCCCAGGCGCTGCCGCACATGCGGATCGACGTGCAGGAACTGGGCGCCGACTTCTATGCGTTTTCGGGGCACAAGGTGTTCGGACCCACCGGCGTCGGCATACTCTACGGGCGCGAGGAACTGCTGGATTCCATGCCGCCCTACCAGGGTGGGGGGGACATGATCGAGAAGGTGACTTTCGAGCGCACCACCTACAATACACTGCCGCACAAGTTCGAGGCCGGTACGCCGAACATTGTCGGCGGCATCGGCCTCGCGGCGGCCATCGACTATGTCTCGGCCCTGGACCAGGCGGCATTCATGGCCCATGAAAAGGATCTGCTCGACTACGCCACGTCGGCGCTTTGCGACATTCCCGGGCTCGGCATTGTCGGCACCGCGGCCAACAAGGCCAGCGTGATTTCCTTCAACCTCGAGGGACAGCATCCGTTTGATGTCGGTACGCTGCTGGATCAGCAGGGTGTGGCGGTCCGCACGGGACATCACTGCACCCAGCCGCTGATGGACTACTACGGCATTCCGGGCACGGTGCGGGCATCCTTCGCGTTCTACAACAGCCGCGCGGATGTGGATGCGCTGGTCAACGCCATCCGGCGCGCGGCGGACATGCTGGGCTGATGAGCGGGACCATCAACGCCATCCAGGACGAGGTGGTGGAGGAGTTCGGCTTTTTCGACCGGTGGATGGACAAGTATGAATACCTGATCGACCTCGGCAGGAAACTGCCGCTGATCGATGCGGCGTACAAGGACGGAGCACACCTGATCCCCGGTTGCCAGAGCCAGGTCTGGCTCCATTCCGAACTTGAGAGCGGACGCGTCCGGTTTACCGCGGACAGCGATGCCATTATCACCAAGGGCATCATCGCGCTCCTCGTCCGGGTGCTGTCGGATCAGAAACCGGGCGATATCGCCGCCGCGGACCTTTACTTCATCGACCGCATCGGTCTCAGGGAACACCTGTCGCCCACCCGGTCCAACGGCCTGGTCAACATGGTCAACCGGATGCGGGCGATCGGAGAGGAATACGCCCGGCTGAACTGAACCGTCCGGGAACCTGTCCGGCTTCGCCATGGCCGGGCCGGAGGGTTCGGTCCGCTACGGGTGCCCTGCCACGGCCGGGCGGGAGCTGCCGCCGGTTCAGATTCTAAGCCGGCGGCGGCAGTCTGATGCTACTGGTCCGTGGCGGTGACTGACTGGGCCAGGCGCACGAGCCGGATGAACTCGTTCCGGTAGCCGTAGGGGTCGTCCCCGCGCGCACCCTGCGCCAGTGAGACGACATCGTCATAGCCGTATTCGCCGGTGTAACGCCCCCCGTGGAGGAGTTCGCCGAAGGCGGCAACTGCCGCGGCAAAGCGGACGTCACGGGGTGCGTCGTCCACGTCCCCGTAGGCGTCGGCGACGGTCACCGGCCGCGTGATCAGTGTGCTTGTCTCGGCGTCGGGCTGCTTGTAGCGAATTTTCAGGAAGGCGAATTCGTCATTGAATTCGGTGCCCGGCTCCAAACCGGTTTCCTGGTAACGGAGGGGCGGTATCAGGCCCCCGTCCGAATCCGCCAATATCACCTCGTAGATGGCGGTGACCGTATGTCCCGCACCGATTTCTCCGGCATCGACCTTGTCGTTGCGGAAATCCTCGCGCGCAAGCATGCGGGTCTCGTAGCCGATCAGTCGATATTCCTGGACCGCCGCGGGGTTGAACTCCACCTGGATCTTCACGTCCTTCGCGATGGTCACGAGCGTCGAGGTCACTTCCTCGAGCAAGACCTTGCGGGCCTCCGACAGTGAATCGATATAGGCGGCGTTGCCGTTGCCGCTCTGGGCAAGATGCTGCATCACGTCATCGTTGTAGTTCCCCATCCCGAAGCCGAGCACCGACAGCGAGACTCCGCTCGCGCGCTTGCGCGAGATGAAGTCCTCCAGCTCCCCGGTGTCGGTCATGCCCACGTTGAAATCCCCGTCCGTGGCGAGGATCACCCGGTTGACGCCGTCCTCGACCATATTCCGCTCGGCCAGGAGGTAGGCCTGGCGGATGCCCTCCTCGCCTGCGGTGGAGCCGCCGGCCCCGAGACGTTCAAGGCTGGCCAGGATCGTTTTCCGGTCAGAGACCGGGGTCGGCTCCAGTACCACGCCGGCGGATCCGGCATACGCCACAATGGCGACCCGGTCATCCGGCGCCAGGGCGGTCAGCAGGAGCTTGAAGGAACGGATCAGAAGCGGCAGTTTGTTCGGCTCATCCATGGACCCCGAGGTGTCGATGAGGAACACCAGGTTGGCGCGGGGCGCGTCGCTCCGGTCAATCTCGTATCCCTTGATCCCGATGTGCATCAGCCGGGCCGCCCCGTTCCACGGTGCCGGCATCAGGGAGACGTGCGCCGCGAACGGCGGGTCGCGCGTCTCGGGCGGAGCGTAATCGTAGGCGAAGTAGTTGATGAGTTCCTCGGTTCGCACCGCGTCTGTGTCCTGGGGCAGGTAACCGTAATTCAGGGAGGCCCTGAGGAAAGCGTACGAGGCGGTGTCCACGTCGATGGAGAAGGTCGATACCGGCTCCTCGGCGGCCACCTTGACGGGGTTGGGGGAGAACTCCGTGAAGCGGTCCTCGCCCTGATATCTGGGATGGCTGGATTCGGCCGGCCCTGACAATGCCATCAGGCCACCAGACAATTCATCGGCCCGGTAGACCCGCGACCACCACCCGTCATCCTCGGACTGCGGCTGGGTTACGCTCTCTTCCATGCCGGTTGCTTCCAGTGACCTGGTCATGGTCTCCCGGTCCAGGGCCTTCTGTGCCGCGACCCTTGCTTCGTCCCCGGCCGGCTGTTCCGGGGTCGCCGCAGGGGAAGGCGGGGGCTGGTAGGACGGGTAGGGCAGATTCTGCGTCACCAGGATCTGGTAGGTGATCAGTCCGGTAACCGCCAGGGCGGCGCTGCCGGCAAATGCGAGTGAAGGGCGTGTCAGGGCCATGGCAAGTCTCCTTATCCATTGTGCGAATGCGCCGGAATTCGGCGCTCTTCCCCTGTGACGCGCTGCGTCGTCGATTCCTTGGTGATGGCGGCTGAACGCCGCCTTCGCCTCGGAGATTGTCCGCTCGCGCACCGGTGCCGGTGCCCGCGGTGTCGTCGCGTGAAGCGCCGACTCAAGTTTCTCGAGTTCGTCACTCATCAGCCTGTTTCCTCATCTGCGGCCAGGGCACGAAGTCGTCTGCGAACCTCGTGCATCCGCCATGAAACCGTCTTTTCCGAGATGCCGAGCACCTCTCCTGCCTCCGCGTGGCGCAGTCCCTCTCCGAGCACCAGGAACACGGTGGTCCTCAGTTCTTCCGACAATTCGCCGAGGGCCTGGCGCAGCCAGACCGACTCGAACATGCCGGCGCCCTTGCCTTCTCGGGCAAGGGAGTCGAGTTCGGCATAGTTCCGCTCGCCCCGCTGACGCGCGGTCCTGCGGCGCAGGGCATCGTGGGCGGCATTGACCACGACCCGGTAGAGCCACGTGGTGAACCGGCTTTCTCCGCGGAAGGAGGAGAGCTTGGCCGGCAGCGCCACACAGACATCCTGGGCGAGGTCCGCCGCCTCGTCCGCTTCCCCGAGCACACGGGCGCCCACCCGGTAGATCCGGTCATAGTGGCGCTCAAGCAGTGCCGCGAACGCATCCGGATCGCCCGCGGCGGCCTTGCGGGCCAGCGAACTGTCGGTGTTGTCACCCATGCGGGTACATCATGGTTCATCCCACAGCGATTTTCCCGTTTGACGCATGCCGCACAGGAATCCTTGGGTTACCCGGCGGGCGGGAAGGCGCAGGGCGGTGTCCTGGATCACCCGGACCCGGGTTCATTCCCGGATTTCGCGCCGTTGGAATCCCGATCCTCCGGGTTCAACTCAGTTTTTTCCGGACATCGCTGCGGATTCGGCGGCAATTCCCCGTACCAATCGCACGAGGTGTTCCGCAGTGGAGCCGAATGGCGCCATGGCCCGGATCGTGCCTTCGGGGTCCAGGACGTACACATTGGCGGGGTGTTCCATGGTGTAGCCGGTGCCCTGTTCGATCCGCCGGTAGGAGATGTTGTACTGGCTCGCCACTTCCCTGATCTCCTCCTCGGTGCCGGTCAGCCCGATGAGGTCCGGATGAAAGAAGGTGACGTAGGACGCCAGCCGCTCCACGGTGTCCCGCGAAGGGTCGATGGTGACGAAAAGGCCGGTCACCTGGTCCTTGGGAAGTGCGTGGAGGGCACGCCCGATGTTCGACAGTTCCAAGGGGCAGACATCGGGACAGCTGGTGAATCCGAAATACAGCAGGACTATCTTTCCCTTCAGCCTGTCCGATTCGAACCGGCTGCCGTCATGCGCCGTCAGCGTAAAACTGTCGCCGGCGGATGGAAGGGATTCCGCCCTGGCATTGACCGGTGCTGACAAGAGCAATCCCGGCGAAGTCAGCAACAGCACCCCGACAAGACAGTGAAACAGGCGGGAACCGGACCGTGCATTCATGGGTCGCGGCCGGAATTCTGCCCGGGATCGCCCACCGGCGCGGCGAATGCGTCGAGCACCAGTGAATCCACGTTGTCCCCCGTCAGGGCATGCAGGAAGGCAACCAGGTCCTCCTGTTCGCCGGCGTCCAGACCCAATGGCCGGATCAGCGGGCTGAGGAGTTCGTGGGGCACGCCGCCCCGGTTGTAGAACTCAACGACCTCCTCCAGGGTGCTGAACTGGCCGTTGTGCATATAGGGTGCGGTCAACGCGACGTTGCGCAGGGTGGGCGTGCGGAACTTCCAGCGGTCCGCCGGATCCTCGGTGATCTCGTAGAGCCCGACATCCCCGGGGGGCTTTTCGCCGACGGAGGCCATTACTTCCGGATCCACATCCAGGAAGACCCCGGGCGCCAGGGTGACGCGGCTCGGCTTGAAGGCATCGCCGATGGAGTTCTCGAAACCCAGGCCGGCGTTGTGAAGCCGGTGATCCGTGAACAGCGCGTGATCCCTGTTGACAAGATGGCAGCTGGAGCATCCGGCCTTGCCGGAGAACAGGGTGAAGCCGCGCCGGGCGGCATTGTCGAGCGCCGTCTCGTCCTTGCCGTAGAACCAGCGGTCGAACGGCGAGTTGGCCGAAAGGAGGGTTCGTTCGTAGCTGGCAATCGCCATGCCCAGGGTTTCCATGCCGAGGGGTCTTCCGTCGAAGGCTTCCTCGAACATGCCCTCGTAGTCCGGAAAGGACCGGATCTTGCCGAGCAGGTAGCCCACCGACGGATTCGCCATCTCGTTCCGGGCCAGGAACGGTGCCCAGATCTGTTGCTCCAGGTTTTCCTCGCGTCCGTCGTGAAACAGTTTCTCCATGTAGGCGACGTTGTACAGCGTGGGGGCATTGCGGCGTACCGAGCGTCCCTCGACGCCCACTGCAGTGGCCATTTCGTTGTTGGAGAATCCCTGCTCCGGGATGTGGCACATGGCGCAGGAGAAGGTGTCGTTGATCGACAGGCGGCGGTCGTAGAACAGCTTCCTGCCGAGTTCGATCTTCTCCCGTGACAGGAGGTTGTCCTGCGGCTGCGGTATGGGCGGCAGGCCGAGGGGAGGGGCCTCGGCAAGCCCGAGGAGGTCGAGCCTCCTTCCCTTCCGGTCGGCGAGGGCCAGGCTGTCCGTTTCATAGTCTTCGGACTCGTAGCCTTCCTTGTCATCGCCGGGGCGCGACAGGGCACCGCCTGCCCGGGCCAGCGCCGGGACGGCCCCTTTCCCGTCCGCTTCGAGGAACAGGGAGCGTATGTCGTTAAGCAGCAGGTCCGCATGCAGGAAGGACACGCTGTAGATGTTGCGGATCCTCCGGTCGGGGTCGATCAGGAACACCTTGAGCAGATGGGCGATGTCCAGGGTTTCCCCCGTTTTTGCGTCAACCAGTTTCTGCATGTCCTGTCCATAGGCATCGAGAATCGGCTTCAGCGTTTCCTCGGAGTCCGTCGTGACGAAGTCCCAGTCGCCCCTGGTGCCCGCAAAGCGGAAGTTGTTGCCATACAGCTTCATGACTTCGGGCGTGTCGCGCTCGGGGTCCAGGCTCAGGCTGACAAGGCGCAGGCCGGCTTCCAGTTCCGGGTCATCCTGCATCGTCGATTTCAGCCGGTTGAACACATAGGAGGACAGCGGGCATCCGTTGATGTCGCTGCACCGGCTGAACATGAAGTTCAGCAGGACGATGCGGCCGTCATAGAGGTCGTGGAGGCGGATGCGCCGATTCTCCTCGTCGAGGACCGGCGCATCCCTGGCCGTGCCCAGAGGAGGGAGGCCGTAGCTGCCGGGTTCCGGCAATTCGTATTCCAGGGGCCCGTAACCGAGTGCGAGTATTCCGCTGCCGGTGTCGGCATGGGTCACATGGGCGGGCACCAGGAACAGGAACGCGCTCCAAAGGAGTGCGCATGAAGTTCGAACTCGCCCGGAAGTGGCCCAAGCCATTTGGCAGACTTCCGAAAAACCAGGGAACCGGAGCCCCGGGCGCACCGGCGGAACCTGCCGGTGCGCCGTCCGGGAGTCAGTCGCTGGATGCCAGGCGGGTACCCGATTCAATCGCGTTGCTGGACGCGAACAGGGAATACGCATTGAAGCGCATCTGGTGGGACCTGCCCAGCTTTTCCTTGTAGAAGTCGACCTCGAACTGCTTGACCAGTTCCTTGCCGTCCCAGTGGTAGGCGCGGAAATACTGCTCGTCATCCGCACCCTTCTTGTCCCAGTTGGCCAGCAGCGAACTGGTGAAGTACTGGCGCTTGCCGTCCCAGCTGCCGGATACCATGTTCACCTGCGTGCCGATCACCGTTTCGTACACCTGCTTCGGGTTGTGCGGGTCTGTCATGTCGAAGAAACGGGTTTTTCCGTCCATGAAGGTGTTGACGAAGAACCCGGAATCGTCGGAAAGGATCGAGAAGTCCACCGGCAGGGGCACCTTGGAGGGATCCCCGATATCGGCCACGGCTTTGGCATGCCACTCGCCCGCCTCATCCTCGTAGATCATCCAGACCTTGGACGTCAGGGCCGTGGTGGTCAGGCACCAGTTGTGATTCGGCTGCCACGCACAGCGAAGTTCCAGCGGAGCGCCGGGTACGTCCAGCACCTTTCTGGGTTTGCGGGTGTGCAGATCCCACACGACGACGGTGTTGCCGAACCGTTTCATGGCCTCGGCGTCGCCCAGCATCTTGCCGAAATCCATCATGTAGTTGGACCAGCCGGTGAAGGAAGAGGTGACCATGAGGTTCTTTCTGGGAAGCACGCGCACGTCGTAGCCGTAGCCGTCAGCGTACTTTCCGCCCTTTTCGGCTCCCAGGAGGTCTCCATCGGTGGGCATCCAGTGGGTTGCCACGTATTCGCCGGTATTGGTGTACTCGACCATGCCGGTCCGGCCACCGTGGTCCTTGTTGTTGGACAATCCGGTAACCATCATGCGGCCGGGAAACGCATACATCGTGTGGGGTCCGACCACTCCCCCGCTGGCCGATACGAAATCCTCGATGGTCTTGAACAGGACGGGCTTTGCCGGGTCGGTATGCACGTCGAAGATGAAAATCTTGTTGGTGTCCAGCCCGCCGGCCCAAAGGTAGCGCCTGTCATCGGTAAATCCCGAATGATGCGCTTCGTTGCGTCCACCGACCGACAGGGAATCGATCACGGTGCCATAGTTCGGCGAGGCCGGGTTCACATCGATCGTGACCAGCTTGTCCTGCCCGTCACCGATGCCTTCCACGCCCAGGGTCCACACGTAGACAAAGTCCTCCTGGCCGGTGATCTTGGCCATGTAGGGTGACATGCAGGTTTCATCCGCGGTCGCAGTCGAGACCGGCAGGCCCATCGCGAGCCCCGCGCCGACGACGATCCCGAGGGCCATCGTACGCATTTTCTGAATCATCGTAGCTGTCTTCATCTTTCTCCCCTTTGGTCAGTTATGTAATTCAAATTTTGAACATTGCGGTTTGCAACAGGAAGATAGTGAATAACTTTCTGGATTCCTTGTCAAGAATGCGGAGTTCTTCTGCAGGGCTCATGAAGGAGCCTTGATCTCAAACATCGGTTCCGGAGTTCAAGGACGGATGCCGGGAAGCGGCGGACCTCGTCGCTGGAACGGTCAGGCCGGTCGAGGCCAGGAGCGGGAATGAAGGTGGGATGCTGAATTTCGGGAGCAGTGTATCCGGAGCACTACTGGTCTGGCTTTCTCCGGGAAGGCAGGCGAATGCGCCGTGACTTCCCGGGCGGGTACTATTACGCCTGGCCGGCGGTCTTCCCGTTCGCATTCCGGAAAAAAAGCAGCCAGGCGGTTTCCAGCACGCCGGCCACGGTGATGAATGTCACCCCGATGACCTGCCTAAGACCGAACGGCTCGCCTGCCCAGATCGCCGCGGTGATCACACCCACGCTGATCTCGGCCATGAACAGGATTCCCACGATGCCGGGATTGAGCTTGGTCGGGGCGAAGACGGTGGCCACCGCGGCGGGAACAATGACGATCAGCGCAAAGGGAATCAGCCACAGCATGACTTCCCCGATCAACGACCAGTCCGCGGGGGAAAGCGTTCCCTGGCTGGTGGAAAACCAGGCAAGGGTTGCGGTGATCAGGAAGGCCCAGACGATAAACCCGGCCCCGTAGGTGGTCGCCTTTTCCTGCCGGTCCATCAGGAGCATCAGGGAGGCTCCTGCCCACAGCAGGCCGGCGGACAGCGACATCCAGTCGCCGATGTTGCGGGGCAGGGGGAATGCCATGCCTTCACCGAGGATCACCCACATGCCGGCGAACCCCAGGATCATGGACCACCAGCGTGCGGGGGTGATGGGGTCGGCGATGATCCAGCGCGCCAGGAGAAAACCCCAGATCGGCATCAGGTAGAAAAGAACAATGACATTCACCACCTCGGTATAGACATAGGCGGACGCGTAGAGGGCGTACCCGAGGCCGGTGCCGAAACAGATGACGTGGAAGCGAAGGCGGCCGGGGAAAAAGCGTCTACGGTCACGCCAGACCAGGGGCAGGATAATGAGCACGGACGCCAGGTTGAATATCGTGGTGGCCCACAGCCCCGGAAATCCGGCGTCTTCCAGGGCCCGGATGGGTATCCAGTAGATGCCGAAGACCAGGCCCGCGTACACAGCGGCCAGTTTGGCCAGGGTCTGGTCGTCGGGGCGTTTCAGCATGGCCCGATTTGACTGGCAGCGGACCCGGCGGTCAAGGAGGCAGATGGCATACCGCTTTTCGGGTAGGGGGCCGGGTGCCTTTGCGTCCGCACGCGCTGGCCCCGCGCCTCCGGCGTGATCCGGTCAGAACGCGCCCAGTTCCCGGATCGCATCGCAGGTCCGGTGAAAGCTGTCCCCGATATCCGTGCTCATGTAACGGCCGCGCAGGTAGCCGTGCACCAGGCCCTTTTCGACGGTACAGGTGGCCCTGACGCCGGCGGCGTCCAGCCGGCGCACGTATTCGACCGCATCGTCCCGTATGGGGTCGTGCTCCGCCGCGAAGGCCGCGCATGCAGGCAGGTCCGAGAAATCCGGGTGCGCAAGGGGGAAGTAGGTCGGGTCGTGTGTTTCGGGTTCCCCCGCACTTCGCAGGGCCTGATAGTCCCTGATGTCCTGGCGGGACAGGCCGGGCGCGTCCGCCTTCTCATCGTAGGATGGAAGGTCAAGCATGTCCCCGCCAAGCCAGGGATAGATCAGCACCTGTCCCACGGGCTGTCTTTCGCTGCCGTGCTGGGCCACGCACACCGCCGCCGCCAGGGTTCCGCCGGCGGAATCGCCGGCCACCACGGTATGGCCGTGGTCCAGGGCCAGGAAGACATCCAGGGCGTCCTCGAACGGTACCGGGTGCACGAACTCCGGTGCCAGCCGGTAGTCCACCGCGACCACCCGGTAGCCGGTCTCATGGGCGATGTCCGCGCAGATCGAGTGATGGCTGTCGAGATTGCCCACCACGAATCCGCCGCCATGATAGTAGATGACCGTCACCGGGGAGTGGTGTTGCGGGTTCTCGTAGATGCGGATGGGTATATTCCCGTTGCGGCCGGGGATCTGGTGGTTGGTGGTCGCCACATCGTCGGCGACGGGCGTCTCGAAGTCCGCACACATGGCGAGATAGAGGCGCCGGTTTTCTTCCACGCCGAGGGTGCCACTGTCGTCCGGGTATCTGGCCGCCACCCGGTCCAGGTAGGCGATCACTTCCGGTTTCATGGGGTACTTGGAAAGGTCGTAGGGCATGGCCGGGAGAAGGGCGAGCTTTCCCCGTTAGGATACCCTGATTTCTCCGGCCCGTGGGCCCGGCGGTCCTCCCCGGCGGGGCGCGGGCCATGGCCCGTTTGCGGCTGCGAGCGGCCCGGGAGGGGCCCGGATTGCCCGGGCGGGCCCTAATCCACGACCGGGTAGTAGGGGCGGCCCCAGTCCTCGTCCGGGTTGTCCATCATGACATCGATGAAAACGGGCACCAGGAAGGACAGGATGGCGGCCCCGTCGCGCACCTGGCTGCGGTTGACGCTGCTGTTCCAGGTCGCGCCGCCATGGATGATCTGGTTGCGCAGGACATAGAGTCTGTCGAACACGAGATTCAGGACCTCCACGGTGTTGTGCGTCTTCAGGGCCAGGATGAAACGCCGCTCCGCGGACCGGAACATTTTCTCCCACTCCTCGTATCCGCTGATTCCGTTGTGGTGCTTCCAGAACGGGCTGAACACGTAGCGGTTGTCCAGGAGCACCCGGATGGGCCCCGAGAAATTGTCCCAGATGGCGTCGTATACCCGTTGACCGGTATCGAGCGTCACGACCTTGTGGAAAAACCCGGTGAATTCGGTCCGCGCCTCGGATATGGTCTTGTGGACCTCCTCTTCGTCCGCATAGGCCGCGTTGAAACCGATCCACATGAATATGAACCGCCCGTCGTCATCGGTCGCCTCCTCGGCCCGCCCGATCCAGCTGATCGAGCGGTGCACGCGCAGTCCCATCGTTTGCGGAAAATCTTCACGCAATGCCCGTTGCTTGGCCTTCAGGATTGCATGCGTAAGGGCTGTTGGAGTCGGTTCTTCCAGCATCGTTCGAAACTCGGGCTGCCGCGTGGGGACCGCCAGCGGTCGGGGCACCGGGTGTTTCACCATACGCCCGAGCGGCCCGTCTGTGCAACCCCTGAACGAATTCGACCACCCGAAGGGGATCGCCGGAACGTCCCGGGACCGGCCGCAGGCGGCCCACGGCTCCATGCCCTGCATTCAGGGGCCGGCCGGGCCGGGCGCCCCCGTCATAGCGTTTTCCCGGGAATCAGGCGGTCACGCCTGCATACAGGTCGGCGAAGCTTGCGTCGATTGCCTGCTCGAAAAATGCTACGTCCTCCATCTGGATGCAGAGCGGCGGGCAGATCCGCAGCACGTTCCGGTACGCGCCGGACTTCGAGGCCACCAGGCCGTGCTTGCGGGTGAGCTGGAAGAGTTGGTGCATCTCATCCGGAGCCGGCTCCTTCGTTGCGCGGTCCTTTACCAGTTCCGCCGCCATCATGAGGCCCCGTCCCCGGACATTGCCGACGAGGTCGTATTTCCGCTCCATGTCCTTCAGCACCTGCAGCATGGCCGCGCCCACTGTCCGGGCATTGTCGATGAGCCCGCATTCGTCGATGACGCGCAGCACCGCCCGGCCGGCGGAGCAGGATACCGGGTTGGCCCCGTAGGTGTTGAAATAGAACTTGTCCGCCATGGCTTCGGCGATGTCGCGCTTCGCCACCACCGCGCCCAGCGGATATCCGTTGCCGATGCCCTTGGCCAGGACCACGATGTCCGGCACGACACCGTCATGCTCGTATGCCCAGTATCCTTCACCGGTACGGCCGAAGCCCGATTGGACTTCGTCCACGATGCAAAGGCCCCCGGCGGCGCGCACCCGTTCGAACGCGCCCTCGAGGTAGCCGTCCGGAGCGGGAACAATGCCGCCGTAACCCTGGACCGGTTCGAAGAACATGCCGGCGATCCGGCCGCTCGTGCCGTAGTGGATGGCCCGGTCGATGTCGTCGAGGTAGGGCTCGACACCTTCGCCATGGATGCCGCGGTACTGGTCCGGGTTGGGGACGAACTGGATGCCACCAAGAAGGGGCACCGGGTGGCGGAAATTGCTGATCCCGGTCACGGACTGGGCGCCCAGCGTGGGGCCGTGATAGGCGTTGGTCAGCGATAGGACGTCGCCTGTGCGGGTGTGGGAGCGGGCAAGCAGGAGCGCGAAATCGATTGCCTCGGCGCCCGAGTTGGTGAAATGGACCACCCATTCCTCCCCCTCGGGGAACTTGGCGGCCAGTTCCTCGGCGAGGTGGGCGGGCACCGGGTGAAAGAACATGGTGGTGCAGTGCTGGATCTGGGCGGCCTGGGCCTGCACGGCCCGGGTCACCGCCGGGTTGTTGTAGCCGATGCTGACGCAGAGATTCTGGCTCAGGCAGTCGAGATACTGGTTGCCCTGTTCGTCCCAGAGATACTGGTCCTGGCCGCGCTGGAAGATGAGCGGGGTCTTGTAGGGGACGAAGGCGCGCTGCGAGGCGGCGTAAAACCGCTCGCGGCGGCCGACGATGGCGTCGGTGTTCCAGTCCACTGGAAGGGTGAAATGATCCGGGTCGCCCTCGATCCGGTTGGTAATTCGCATAGTGGTCTTCATGGTCGGTTCGGTTACGGGGTAGGGTGGCCCAGGCAGCCGTCGATGTACCGGTCGCACAGTGACTGGGCGGATTTTCTGGTCAGTCGGTCCTTGCCGGTGGCGAGGCTGTTCCACAGGCCGTCGTCAAGTATATACAGGCCAAGGGCGCACTTACGGGCGTCAATCCGGATACCGTGTTCCAGGGCGGCACCTTCGAAGAGCTCCCGCACGATGGCGGTGACGCGGCGGCTGGTACGCCGGATGGGGCGGGCGAATTCGGGGTGGTAACGGCTCGCGTTGGTGAACGCCTGCCAGGCCGCCGCCATTTCCCAGCGGTAGGTGGGGGGCATGAACGAGGAATGCGCGACCTGCCTGAGCCTGGATTCGGCCGTACGCCCGCTGTCCGCCGCGATGGCCGACTTGATGGCAATGGACTCCCGGTACCATTCCTCCAGGGCCGCCAGGAGGAGCGCCTCCTTGCCGTCGAAGTAGTGGGCGATCAGGCCGCGTGAGGCCCCGGCCTCGGCACAGATCCGTTCCACGGTGGCGCCGTGGATGTCATGCCGGGCCACGGTCCGGATGGCGGCGTCCAGCAGGCTGCGCAGGCGGTACTCGCGGTTCTCCGCCCGGGTCCGGCGCCCCGGCCCGCCGGCGGGCCCGCGAAGAGTCGGATTCATCGATACCAGGTTCCGGGTGACAGGCATGGACTAAAAATATTGGACGATCATCATAATTATGACTATTATTCAATAAATCTCCGCCTGCCACAATCCTGTTTCCCCGATGCCCGATACCGCCAAGCCCGCCTGCCCGCCTGCCGGGGATCCGGTCCCGTCTGCAGGGACCGGCGCCGGGCCTGGGCGCAGGGCGGGGCGCCGACAACGGACGGCGGCGCGCAGGGAGGCCCGCCCCTTAAGGGCTCCCCATATCCGTCGCCGCATCGCGACCTACGACGTCCTTTCCGAGGAAGGGCTCTGCCTGATCGAACGGAACGCCGACACCATCCTGCGCGACGTGGGCATGGAGGTGCGGAACGACCCCGAGGCGCTTCGTCTTTACCGGGAGGCGGGGGCGGATGTGCGGGATACCCGGGTGCGGTTCGAACCCGGGTTCTGCCGGCAGATCATCCAGGATTCGGCGCCCGCTGAATTCGTCCAGCATGCACGGAATCCCGACAACAGCGTGGTCATCGGGGGGAACAACACCGTGCTGGCGCCGTCGTGGGGCCCCCCGTTTGTGCATGACCTCGACCGTGGCCGGCGCTACGCCAGGCTCGAGGACTTCCACGAGCTGGTGAAGATTCACCAGACCATCCCCTGGCTGCATCATTCCGGCGGCATCGTCTGCGAGCCGGTGGACGTCCCCACCAACAAGCGGCACCTGGACATGCTGCTCGGGCACTTCCGGTACTCGGACCGGGCCTGTTTCGGCGCGCTCATCGGAGAGGAACGGGCAAGGGATTCGGTTGCCATGGCGAAGGTGGTGTTCGGCGAAGAGTTCGTCGAGCAGCATTGCGTGCTCTATTCCGTGGCCAATACCAATGCGCCGCTAGTGCTGGATTCGGCCATGTCCGGCGCCCTTCGGACCTATGCCGCCCACAACCAGGCGGTGGCCTGCACCCCCTGGACCCTGGCCGGGGCCATGAGCCCCTGCACGGTGGCGGGCACCCTGGCCCAGGTCCTGGCGGAGGCCATGGCGGTGTGTGCGCTGACCCAGCTCGTGCGGCCCGGCGCGCCCTGCCTCATGGGCAGTTTCGCCACGGCCATCTCCATGCAGTCCGGCGCACCCACCTTCGGCACCCCGGAAGCCGCCAAGCTGGTGCTGGCTTCGGGGCAGCTCGCCCGCCGCCTGGGACTGCCCCTGCACACCGTGGGCGCGTTGTCGGCCTCCAAGCTGCCCGATGCCCAGGCGGAGCAGGAGGCGGTGATGGGCCTGACCATGGCGGTGCTTGCCGGGGCGAACTTCATCAACCACGCCACCGGCTGGCTGGAGGGCGGGCTGGTGACCGGGTACGAGAAGACCATGATCGACGCCGACCTCTGCGGCAAGCTCGTCGATTTCTGCAAGGGCGTTGACCTGTCCGACGAGGCCCAGGCCCTGGAGGCGATCCATGAAACCGGACCCGGCGCCCACTTCCTGTCGAGTCCCCACACCCTGCGCAATTTCGACAGCGCCTTCTACCGTTCCAGCGTGGCGGACAACAATGCCTTCGAGCAGTGGCAGGCGGACGGCGCCATGGACGCGGCCGCCCGCGCCAACCGGCTCTGGAAACAGGCCCTCGAGGAATACCGTGAACCCGCCATGGAACCCGCCATTCTCGACGGCCTGGTGGATTACGTGGCCCGGCAGAAGGACCGGACGCCGGATCGGTGGTATTGAGCCGGTGACGGCAGGCTGCCCGCTTCCGTGCCGGCGGATGACCCCGGCGCCCTGGCCGGGAGGTTCCGTGGAGCCCGGTCCGGATGGCTGACGGCCGGACCATCGTGGTCGGTGGCGGCGCCATCGGGCTCAGCGTTGCCTACCACCTTGGCAGGGCAGGGGTCGGTGATGTCCTGCTGCTGGAACGCAACCGGCTCGGCAGCGGCACTTCGTGGCACGCCGCCGGCATCGTCGGTCCGCTCAGGGCGACCCGGAACCTGACCGAACTCGCCCGTTACGGCGTTGGCCTCTTTCGCCGCCTGGAGGACGAAACCGGGCAGGCCACGGGCTATCGCCGGACCGGCGGCTACTGGCTGGCACAGACCGACGCCCGCCTGGTGGAACTGAAGCGCCTGGCCGGCCTTGGACAGATGCATGACCTTGATGCCCGTGTCGTTGCACCGCGGGCCGTGGCCGAGCATTTTCCCCACCTGGATGCCAACGGGCTGCGCGGCGCGCTTTGGGTCGCCGAGGACGGCCAGGTCAACCCGGTGGACCTCTGCATGGCCTACGCGCGCGGCGCCCGCAATCACGGCGTGGAAATCCGCGAACAGGCCGGTGTTACCGGCATGACCCGGCGCGGCGGCCGGGTAGCGTCGGTCAGGCTTGGCACCGGGGAGGAAATTCCCGCCCGTGCGGTGATCAACTGCGCCGGCCTCTGGGCCCGGGAACTGGCTGCCCTGGTGGACGTGGACGTCCCGCTCAGGGCGGTGGAGCACATGTACATTGTCACCGAGCCGGTCGACGGGCTGGTGCATCCCTGCCCGGTTGTTCGCGACCTCGACAGCGGCATCTACCTTAAGGGCGATGCCGGGAGGCTGGTGCTCGGCATGTTCGAGCGCAATGCCCGTGTCTGGGATCCCGCCAGCGTGGACGCCGGGGCGGATTTCCTGGAATTCCCGGAAGACTGGGATCACGCAGAGCCCATGCTGGAGGCGGGCATCCGGCGGGTGCCGGCGATGGCGGAACTTGGCATCTCCCGGTTCATGAACGGGCCGGAGAGCTTTACCCCGGACACCCGGCAGGTCATGGGACGGATGCCGAGCCTCGCCAACTTCTACGTCGCCGCGGGATTCAATTCCATCGGCATCATGTCTTCCGCCGGGGTGGGGCGGGCCATGGCGGAGTGGGTGATCCACGGCCGCCCGGATCGGGAACTGTGGTCGGTGGACGTCCGGCGCTTCCTGCCCGGCGACAACGACCCGGATTTCCTCGATGACCGGATCCCGGAATCCGTTCACGGTCAGTTCGACGTTCACTGGCCCTACCGGCAGCATTGCACCGGGCGGGACCGGGTACGAAGCCCCTGGCATGCCGAGCTGGCCGCCCGCGGGGCCGTGTTCGGCGCCCCCACGGGCTGGGAGCGGCCGCTGTGGTTTGCCAAGGACGGGGACGAGAGGGAATTCCGCTACAGTTACGGCCCTCAATGCTGGTGGCCTGCGGCCAGGCGCGAGGCCGCCCGGCTGATGGCTTCGGGGGCGGTATTCGAGCTGTCGCCGTTCAGCAAGTTCCTGGTGGAGGGGGACGGCGCCCTTGATTCGCTGCAGCGCCTTTGCACCAACCGCATCGATGTAGCCCCGGGACGGATGGTGTACAGCCTGTGGCTGAACGAGGACGGCGGGATCGAGGGGGACTGCACACTGACCCGGACCGCTCCGGGGGCCTGGCTGGTGATGACCGGCGCCGCCACCCGGGTGAAGGACTTCCATCATCTGCGCGAGCGCCTGCCCGCACGGGTCAAGGTGACCGACGTGACCGCAGAGCATGCAGTCCTGGGAGTGATGGGGCCGGAAAGCGGGGCGCTGCTCGAGGCGCTGTGTGACGTGGACACCGGCCAGGCCGCGTTTCCCTTCGCCTCGTCCCGGCAGGTCGCCATCGCCGGCGCGGACGTCCGGGCCAGCCGGATCAGCTATGCCGGCGAGCGGGGCTGGGAACTGATGGTGCCGGCGGAGCAGGCCGGGAGCGTGCTGGATGCGGTAATGGCGGAGATGGAGCCGAGGAACATGGGTTTCGCCGGTCATTTCTGCCTCGACGGCTGCCGCCTGGAAAAGGGCTACGTGCACTGGGGGCATGACGTCGGCCCCGATGACGATCCCCTGGGGGCCGGGCTGATGTTCGCCGTGCGGATGAATGGCGGATTCGAATTCATCGGTAAGGCGGCGCTGGCATCGAAGGCCGGGGCGCCGCCGGAGTCGGCAAGGCGCCTGTTCGAGGTGCTGGCGCCGGAGCCACCGCTGCTGCTCCACGACGAGCCCATCTGGCACGGTGAAGCACGGGTGGGTCATACCACGTCCGGCGGCATCGGCTTTCGGACCGGCAAGGCGCTTTGCATGGGGTATGTCTCCACGGCCGGCGCCGGGCCGGATGAAGACGGATGGGCCGTCGAGGTCGCCGGCGAAAGGTTTCCCCTGCGTGTTCTCGAACGCGCACCCTACGACCCTGAAGGCAGGAGGATGCGGACATGACGGATCACGCGCGGGTTGCCATTGTCGGCGGCGGCATCTACGGCTGCGGCCTGCTCCTGCAACTGGTGGAGAAGGGCTGGCGCGACGTGATCCTGATCGAGAAGTCCGAACTCACCGCGGGTTCCACCTGGCATGCCGCGGGCTTCTGCACCCACTACAGTTTCAGCCCGACCCATCTCTACATGCGCCAGTTCAGCACCGATCTGTATCGCCGGCTGGAAGAGGCGGGCGCAGAGCCCACGGGCTACCATCGCTGCGCCGGTCTCCGCGTGACCCACGACCCGGATCGCATGGACGAATTCCGCCACGGAATATCCGTGGGCCGGCAGATGGACATCGACTTCGAGCTGATCGGCCCGTCCGAGATCGCCGGTCTCTTTCCGCTCATGGGTACCGGGGGCCTGGTCGGCGGCCTCTACGAACCCACCGACGGTTATGTCGACCCGGCCCAGACCACCCATGCCATGGCCCGCCTGGCGCGGGCGGGCGGTGCGCGCATTTTGCGGCAGAATCCGGTGGAGACCATCGAGCGGACGCCGTCCGGGGAATGGCGTCTCGGAACACCGGAGCACGAGATCGTTGCCGAGCACGTGGTGATCGCCGCCGGCTTCTGGGCCAACGGGGTGGGCCAGCTGCTCGGCCTCGATTTGCCGGTTACCCCCATGCTGCACCAGTATGTCGTCACCGAGGACCACCCGGACATCGCCGCCTGCCCGCCGGACAGCATTCCCCTGGTGCGTCATCATGACTATCAGTGGTACACCCGCCGCGAGCGCGACGGCCTGATACTTGGGGCTTACGAGGGGACGCCGCAGACCTGGTCCGTGGACGGGGTGCCCGGGGAATTCGGCATGGAGCTGTTCGACCCCGAACTCGAGCGGGTGGCGCACCTGATGGCGGATGCCATGGAACGGATACCGGCGCTGGGCGAGGCGGGGATCCGGACTACCGTGCACGGTCCCGTGAGCTATTCGGCCGACGGCCAGCCGCTGATCGGCCCCGCGCCGGGACTCGGAAACGCCTGGCTTGCCTGCGGCAGCGGTTTCGGTATCGGCGAAGGCGCGGGTGCGGGCAGGTTGCTGGCGGAATGGATGGTCGAGGGGCAGCCGCCCATGCACATGGGCATCTTCGACCCGCGGCGCTTCGGCGATTACGCCGGTCGAGAATACCGAATCGCCAAGGCGGTGGAGGTGTTCGCGCTGCAGTTCGCTACCCATTACCCGCTGGAAGAGCGGCCTGCCGGCCGTCCCGTCAGGCAAACACCGGTCTACGGCCGGCTGCAGCGGGCGGGAGCCCGGTTCGGCAGTGTCTACGGCTGGGAGCGGGCGAACTGGTTTGCCGCCGGCGATGAGCAGCACACCCTCAGCTTCCGTCGCACCGAATGGTTCGACGCCGTGGCGCGGGAAGTGAAGGCGGTATCGGAACACGCCGGCTTAATCGATGCCTCCGGGTTCGCCAAGCTGCGGGTCAGCGGCGCGGATGCCGCCGCGTTTCTCGACCGCCTGTCTGCCAACCGGTTGCCGGGCAGGGAAGGCGAGATCCGTCTTTGCCATTGCCTCAACCCGAGGGGCACCGTGGAGTGCGAGTTCACCGTCACGCGGTTGCGGGACGATGCGTTCTACCTGGTCTATGCCGCCGCCGCGGAGTCGCACCACCTGGATTGGCTTCGCGGCCACCTCCCCGAGGGCGCTGATGTCGCTATTGAAAACATCACCGTCTCCCGGGGGGTTCTCGGGCTCGCGGGCCCCGCCTCGCGGGACATCCTGTCGCGGTTGACCGGCGCCTCCCTGGACAACGGGGCATTCCCGTGGCTGTCCGCGAAGTCCATCATCGTGGCCGGGAAGGGCGTGATGGCCATGCGCGTCAGCTACACCGGGGAACTCGGCTGGGAACTGCATCACGACCTCGACGACCAGGTTGCCCTGTACGACGCCCTGAAGGGGGTGGCAGGGATCGCGCCGCCGGCGGATTTCGGTTTTTATGCCATGAACAGCATGCGCATGGAAAAGGCCTACAGGGCCTGGGGCGGCGAACTCACGGTGGAGAACACGGCCTGGGAGCTTGGCCTGGACCGGTTCGTCGTCCTTGGGGGGCGTGATTTTATCGGCCGGGATGCTTTGGTGGAACAGCGAAGGGTTGGTGTCGGTCGCCGCCTGTTTTTCGCGGAGGTGGACACCGTCGACACCGACATCATCGGCGGTGAAGCCGTGTTCCGGGAAGGCGAACGGGTAGGCGTGGCGATTTCCGGCTCCTACGGTCATCGTGTCGGACGGAACCTTGCATTCCTGCTGCTCCCGTCCGACACGGTAAACCGGGAAGGGTCCCTTGTCGTCGAGGTGCTGGGACGCATGTGTCCCGCGATCCTGGTGAATGAGCCCGCTTACGATCCCGGAAACAGGCTGGCCCGGGGGTGACCATTGTTCCCTTTGCCGGTTTTGGCGATGTTCCTACATTAGGTTATTGTGTCGTATCAATTCTAGGTTATCGTGTTGAGAACAGGCTGGTTGCAGGGTTTCGCTGACGCAATCTGTCAGGGAGGCACTGTTGTGCTGGACGCACTCGAACTGCCGGTCAGGTCCTGCAGGCACTATGCCTCCTTGATGTGACCGGCCCTTGTGGCGGCCTGCATGGGCAGGGGAACGTCGCTCGACTTCAGGTGCAGGTCCCGCTGCGGGAAGGGGATCTCGATCCCGCGCTCGTGGAACAGGTCCCATACCCGGAGCAGGACCTCGCTGATGACATTGGACCGGCCCTCGGACGGGTCATCGATCCAGATCCGTATTTGGAGGTCCACCGAGCTGTCGCCAAAACTCATGAGCAGGCAACGCGGAGCCGGGTTGGACAGCACCCGGGGAACGGCGGCGGCTGCCTCGCGGCACAGGTCGATCGCGAGACGCACATCGGACTTGTATGAAATCCCCACCGGGATGTTGAGCCGGACGGCCTTGTCGCTGTGAGACCAGTTCTCCACCCGCTGGGTGATCAGTTCCTCGTTCGGGATGAGGTATTCGACCCCGTCGCGGGTCCGGATCGCCGCGTACCGCGCCCCGAGGGACGCGACCCAGCCATAGGTGCCGCCCACCGCGATGACGTCGTTCGGCTTGATCGACTTGTCCATCAGCAGCAATAGACCGCTGACCAGGTTGGATACGACTTTCTGCAACCCGATACCGACACCGATACCGAGGGCGCCGCCGAACACGGTGAGGGCCGTGAGGTCGATACCCAGTCCGCCGATTGCGATCAGGAATGCAAGGACGACCAGGACGATCTTGATGATTTTCGTGACCAACACCTGAACCGACGGCGTCAGGTCTTTCGACTGGCCGATTCGCCGCTCGAGCACCGTGGATACCGTCGCAAAGAACCAAAGGAGCAGGCCGAGGATCAGGGCCGCCTTGGCCAGGGAGAGGAGCGAAATCCGGACTTCCCCGAAGGTCATGCCAACGCCGTCGAGCAGCATGATCGCGGCATCGAGCAACCCCAATGCCGCCAGCGCGGCGATACTCCACGCGGTCCAGGCCACGATCCGGGACAGCAGATCGTTCCGGATGATCCCTGAGGCCAGGCGGATGATCACCCAGGCCCCGGCCAGAATGGCCGCGGTCTGCGTCAGGTAATGACCGAACAGGGCGGACTGTGCGCCCGCTTCGGCTACGATCCACAGGAAAACCAGGGCCACGATCGGGGTGGAAAGGCCGGCGAGGCGGGAGAGGAAACCCTGGAGTTCGGCGCGCTTGGCCTGGTTCTCCGCCAGGTTCCCGATGACACCTCTGAGCCTGGGGCCGAACAGCCGGGCGATTCCCAGCGCCAGCAGGATCAACCCGGCCTGGACCGCGTTGTCGACGACCAGCACATGGTTGTCGACCCAGCGCGACAGCGTTGCAAGGATCTCGGAAACATTCAGCATTTGGGTGAGTTCGTTCATGGGACCGGCTCCTGGGGCTAAACCTGCGTCTGGAATGCTAGGGGATGACGTTTACGGCGAAGGCGGCATGGCGCCTGCATGGCCGGGTCGATCATCCAGATGACCAGCGGATTGAAATGGCGCATGCCGGTACGCTCCCGCCCGATCCCTGGTTCCGGGGTCCGACAGCGCCGTCGATGGGTGATCTGCAGCCGCGTTTTCGATTGCATGGTGATTTCTCGGGGTTCTTACCGGGATCCTGTCGCATCCCGTTACCGAAAAAGTCCATTATGAACCAATTTTCCCCTCTCGCCACCCGCTCAGTTGCGGGTGAAGGGGAAACGCTCATCCTGCCGCCTTCAGTTCCCCGTCGGCCACGTAGACATGGTACCGGTTTCGGCCTTCCCGAATGCCGGGTGACGCTGTAACGCAACCGATTTCGCCGCGGGCGGCTGCCGGGGCCGGCCAAGGATCGAGCCCGCATGAAACGGGCAAATCCTGCCAGGCAGTCAGTGCTCCGGTTCCAGGGGATTCCAGGTTGCTGTCCGGGTGTTTCCGGGGAGATTCCGTACCGGATGTTGGTGCCGAAGGAGGGACTCGAACCCTCACGCCGTAAAGCACAGCCCCCTCAAGACTGCGTGTCTACCAGTTCCACCACTTCGGCGATTTTTCCTTGTCGGATTATACCCTTGACCGTGTGATTCGATGTATCAGTTGCTGTCCGGTGCAGCGGGAATGTCGGACTCCTCCTGGAGGATCACCGGCTCACCGGCGCTGTCTGTTGCAGGCACTTCGCTGTCCGGCGGGGTTTCCGCCTGTTCCAGCACGGATCCTTCCAGGACGCTGCGGGGGCCCGCCTGCTTCGAGTAATAGAGCGCCAGGGTGATGCTGGTGGCAAAGAACAGGGTGATCAGTACCGAGGTGGTGCGGCTGAGGAAGTTGGCGGAGCCCCTCGCCCCGAAGAGACTCTGGGAGGAACCGCCGCCGCCGCCGAAGGCCGCCCCCGCATCGGCTCCCTTTCCCTGTTGCAACAGGACCAGGACCACGATTGTCACGGCAATGACCAGGTGAACGGCAAGCAACAGGTTGGCAAACATGGATGGTATATGGAATGGTTGTCAGCCGGATTTCGGTACCGCCCTGTCGGCGGCTGCCCGGCAGATGGCAAGAAAGTCGTCTTCATTCAGGGAAGCGCCACCGATGAGCCCGCCATCGATATCCGGCTGGTCCAGGAGCTCGGCGGCATTGTCCGGTTTCATGCTACCCCCGTACAGTATACGACAACGGGCGGCAATATCGACATCGTGATCGGCCAGTCTCCGGCGGATCAGCGAATGAACCTCCTGGGCCTGGTCCGGGGTTGCGGTGAGGCCGGTGCCGATGGCCCAGACCGGCTCGTAGGCGATGATGCCCTTGCTGAATGCCCCGATGCCGCATTGCCCGATGACCGGGTCCAGTTGACCGAGCACCACTTCATCGGTGCGGCCGCCTTCACGCTGTTCCCGGGACTCGCCCACGCATACGATGGGTATGAGCCCGCGGGACAGGGCGGCATGTACCTTGGCCGCGATCCGCGCGTCGTTTTCACCATAAAGAACGCGTCTTTCGGAATGGCCGAGGATCGTGTGGCTGCCGCCGGCTTCCCGCACCATGTCGGCGGAGACCTGCCCGGTAAAGGCGCCCTTTTCGTGTTCATCGATATCCTGGGCGCCGGTGGCGATGACACTGCCGCTGACCGCTTCGCTGACCCGGTGGAGCAGCGTAAACGGCGGGCATATGAGCACGTCGATACCCCCCAGGGGGGCGACGCCCGACACCAGGTCGCGGCAGAGCGCGAGGGCCATGGACTGGCTCCCGTTCATCTTCCAGTTGCCGGCGATCAGGAACTTGCGCATTCCCTGGGGTGGAAAAAAAGGGGCTGGATGGTACCTTTTGGCCGCAGCGAAATCAAACGGTCCGGGCGGCCTTCCGTGCCTGGCCGGACGGCATGGGCCGGCCCCTGGCGTCATTTCAATCGACGGGCTCCCTGGCCAGGCGGCGGAAGAACCAGATGGACAGCAGGGCCAGCGCGACGAACACCAGGATCGTGCCCCGCCAGCCCATCCAGCGGTACATGACCAGGGGCAGCCAGGAACCCAGCGTGCCGCTCAGGTAGTAGACCGACACGTAGATGCCGTTGACCACGCCCTTGTGCTCGCTGGCGGTGTGGTTGAGATAGCCGGACAGGGTGGCATGAATCAGGAACATGCCCGCGGCGAGCACCAGCATCAGTACAAACAGCAACGACATGTTCGGCACCAGGAATAGCGCCAGGGAGCACAGGATGGCGCCGGCACCGATCATCAGGACGATCTGCTCGCCGTGAAACCATGCGACCAGGCGGTTGCTCGAAAGCGCCACCGGTATGCCGATCATGTAGCCGACGTAGGCCAGTGAGATGACGAAACTGCTGGTGCCGGGGCGGATGTCCTCGATGCGGAACGGCAGCATGGCGAGGATTCCGGTGAAGCAGAAGAAGATCGTGAACAGTGCGAGATAGGACCAGGCATAGTTGGGCACCCGCAAAACCCGCCCGATCGCCCTGGCATCCAGGCGGTCGAAATTGAGCCTGGCATCCGCTCTCAGCCGTCCGCAGAGCCAGGCCGGGAGCAGCAGCGAGAGGCCGAGAACAAGGAAAACCCATTGCCATCCGGCGGTGGAGGCCAGGAAACCGGACAGCACCCGCCCGCCGAAACCTCCGGCAATGGTGGCCGCGATGTACATGCCCATGACGGCGCGGATTCGTCCGGGCAGCGCCATGCTGGCGGCATAGGTCATGGCCGCGGTGAACAGGGCCGGCAGCAGCAGGCCCTGGATGAAGCGCAGCGCCAGCAGCTGCCAGAATTCGGTGGCGAAGAACAGCGCCAGCTGGCCGAGGGAGATCAGGGAGAGGGAGGCGAGCAGCATGGTGCGCGCCGGCACCGCCTGGAGGAAGTAGCCGTAGAGAACCGGCGCTATGCCAAGCGGCAGGAGCACCACCGTGATCATCAGCGCCGCGCTGGTGATGGGCACGTCGAAGTCCCTGGCCAGTTGCGGCAGGATGGGCTGGGGCGTGTAGAGGGTACAGAAGACGAGAAAGGTCGTCGCAAGTACGATCCCGAGCTGACCGCGGGTCATGGATGGCGGGTGCCCGGAGGCCTAGAAGTCAATTTCGGTCCAGAGCGGCAGGTGATCCGACCCGGTGGCGGCGGTGTCGACGCGGCAGCTTCGCACCCGTTGCCGGATGGCGGGGCTCGCGAAACAGTAGTCGAGGATTGCAGGGACACCGCGTACGTCGCTGGTATGGCCTTCATCACGGTCGTTGCCCGCCGCGACCCAGGCATCCACGAAACCGTCCTCGGGGGTGATTCTGCCGCCGTAGTCGCTCCCGGGGCCGGCGATCCGGTCGTATTCCGGCGAATCCGGCTGGCAGTTGAAATCTCCCATCAGGATAGCAAGATGGGGCACGGACTGGTCATGGACGCCGGTTTCATAGGGAATTCCGGACAGGTTTCCGCACATGGCGGCACCCTCGTGCACGGCGCTCCTGTGGATATCGATCAGGCGGTCCACCTGGGGCAGACGGCTGGCGGAAGAAAGGTGGCACAGGTGTACCGAGTAGATCCTGACACGGGTGTCGCCGCAGTCGATGGTGGCCTCCACGATGCTGCGCTGGATGCTGAGGGCGTCGACGCTGCCCATCTTGGGCAGGAGGTGATGGCGGCTTCTCAGGATGGGATGCCGGCTCAGCACCAGGTTGCCGAACTGGCGGCGGCGCGCCTCTTCCGGGCGGCTCCCGCCGATGTGGATGTCCACCCCGGGCCCGTAGGACCAGAAGTACGCGGGCAGGAGCTCCGTCAGCAGCGCGACCTGGTCGATCATGCCGGTATGGGGCCAGTGACGGTCCACTTCCTGGAGCGCGATCACATCGGCGCCGGCCACTTCCCGCGCGATCCGCGCAAGGTCCACCGCCCCGTCCCGGCCCTTGCCGTACTGGATGTTGTAGGAAACGAAACGCATCAGACCACCAGGCGCTGCCGGTATAGCGACTGGTAGAACGGCTCCGCCGCGTCCGCGATCTTGCGGAGGGCCGGCCCGAGATCGGGCTTCTTCTCCCGGTAGGGCTCGAACGAGGTGGATTTCCACACCGAGTCATACCAGTATTTGCCCCATACCCCGTCGCTGTCCCTCCGCCCCGGCGGCCAGGAGGTCATCTCATCGAGGTAGGGTATGCCGAACTGATCGCACATGGCCTCCAGCATGGGCCCGGGATTCATCAGGAAGTCCCGGCTGTCGATCACCAGCGGCGGCGTCGGCGCGGTCCCGGCCACGTAGTCGTAGAGTTCGGCCTGCTGGCGGAATCCGACGTCCTCGGCCGTGACATCGGGACGGACGCGGCCATAGGAGGCGACGACCTGGTCCGGGCGCCGGATCAGGAAGCAGTTGACGAGGCCATGCATCCAGTCCCTGCCCATTTCCGGGAGCAGGTGCATGGTCATGTGTTTCTGGTAGAAGACCGGGGATCCTCCGGGCGGGTCCTCGAGGCAGCGCCTGGCGATTGCCTGCCAGTCCGTCCCCTGGTCCGCGATGACTTCCCCGGCTCCGGGATGCCGGATTCCGGTCCTTTGGAGGTAGTGACCGTAGAAGGGCTCGTCCCAGACCTCGGTGTCGGGCCGGTTCTCGAAGGCGCGCATCATCGCGGTTGAGATGTTGCGCGGGCCGGACCACATGGCGATCCGCAGGGTCATGACCCGTTTTCGATCAGTTCGAGGTACAGCTGCTGCAGCCGTTCCACCAGGGGGCCGCGCCGGCCGTCGCCGATGACGCGGCCGTCCACTTCCGATACCGGTGCCACGCCCGCGAAGGTACCGGTGACGAAGCTTTCCTCGGCGCCGTAGACGTCGGTGAGGCTGAAATTCCGCTCGCAGACGGGGATGCCGTTGTCGCGGCAGATCCGGATGATGTTGCCCCGGGTGATGCCGCCGAGGCAGTAGTCGCCCCCCGACGTCCAGACCTCCCCGCCCCGGACAATGAAGAAATGGGTGGAGTTGCAGGTGGCTACGAAGCCGTGGGGGTCCAGCATCAACGCCTCGTCCGCTCCGGCCTTGGCCGCCTGGATGCAGGCGGTGATGCAGTTCAGCTTGGAATGGCTGTTGAGCTTGGGGTCCTGGACATCCGGGTATCCCCGGCGGACATGGACGGTGAAGAGCCGGATCCCACGGGTCAGTGTTTCCGGCAGGGCGGTCTTGTATTCCGGGATGATCACGATGGTGGGCGGCGAGATCGTGACCCTGGGGTCCTGGTAGGGCGTTGCCTTGACGCCGCGGGTGACCATGAGGCGGATGTGCACGCCGTCGGTCATGTCGTTTGCCTGCAGGCAGTCGCGGAGTCGCCGCTCCAGTTCCTCCGTTGACACGTCCATCTCCATGTCGATGGCCTTGGCGCCCTCGTACAGCCTGTTCAGGTGTTGGTCCAGGAAGGCGATTTTTCCCTTGTGGACACGGAGCCCTTCCCAGATCCCGTCACCGAGCACGAACCCGCTGTCAAAGACCGAGACCTTCGCCTGGTCCCGGGGATACAGTTCGCCGTTGATGTCGATCAGGATGGACGCATTGCGGGGATCGTCCCGGTAATCGTGGGTGCCCTTCATGGCGGCGGTGGAGGCAATAGTCGGTTAAGGGGAGCGCAATCATACCAATCCGGGTGGTGGAAGTCCTGCGGGCCGGCGCCTCAGGGTAATTCTTTTCTGCAGAGTTTTTTCTTCCGGTCAAAGGACTTACCCCAAACACTGGACTTTTCCCCCGGGTACTGGTATAAATCCCGTCACAAGACCATCAGACGGACATACGCAAGGTGGACCTTTCAGAGGTGTCGGTAGACATCGTGCCGGCAACAGATGAACCCCGGTTCCGGGACCTGATGCAGGCGCATCACTATCTCGGCTCGGTGCCGGCGCGGGGCGAGACGCTGCGCTATGTGGCCCATCACCGGGGGCGCTGGCTGGCACTGGCCATGTTTTCGGCATCGGCGCTGAAATGCGGCGCCCGGGACCGGTGGATCGGCTGGGAGTACGGCATCCGGTTCGGCCGCCTGCACCTGATCACCAACAACTCGCGCTTCCTGATCCTGCCCGGCGCACCGCGCAACCTCGGCTCGCGCGTGCTTTCCCTGTGCACCCGCCGCCTCGCCCGCGACTGGCCGCTCCGCTTCGGTCACGGCCTCCTGCTGGTGGAGACCTTCGTCGACCCCGCCCGCTTCCACGGCACCGTCTACCGCGCCGCCAACTGGATCGAGGTCGGGCATACCCGGGGCTTCGGCCGCGAGGGCCCGGGCTACAGCGAACACGCAAAGCCCAAGCTCGTCTTCGTCCATCCCCTGTCGCGCGCCGCCCGCGCCCGCCTCCGGGACCCCTGCCTCGACACCACACTGCAACATGGAGTACCCAGGATGACTCTCACCGCCGAACAGATGCGATCCCTGCCCGACTTCTTCCGCGACATCGACGATCCCCGACGCCGCCAGGGCCGCCGCCACGCCCTGTCCACCATGCTGGCATTGGCAGCAGCGGCCACGCTCTGCGGCATGCGCGGCTACAAGGCCATGAGCGAATGGATCGACGACCTCAGCCCCAGGGTCCTGGAACGTTTCCGCGTACGCCGTTCCAGGAGCGGACACCAGGTGCCCAGCCTGTCCGCCATCCGCAGCGTCCTCATCCGCATCGACCCGGACCAGTTCGATGCCGCCCTGCGGGCGTGGCACCAGGTCCATGGCCCAAAGGACACCGCCATTGCCGTCGACGGCAAGACCATCCGGGGCGCCATCGATGACCAGGGCAACCGGCCCCATGTGCTCGGCGCCGTCGGCCACCACACCGGAATCCCCTGGAGTCAAAAAAAGTCGGCCTGAAACCGGGGGCCGATGACGAAACCAAACGCACCAACGAGATCGGCATCGTCATCCCGCTGCTCGACACCCTCTCCGACATCGAAGGATGCACCATCACCACCGATGCCATGCTCACCCAACGCAAGCTCGCCGACTATCTCCACGGACGCCGCGCCCACTACCTCTTCACCGTCAAGGGCAACCAGAAAAACCTGCTCGCCGATATCCGACTGCTCCTCGACCGCCACATCCAGCGCCGTCCGCCGGACTTCACCGACCAGGCCCCCAAACCCGTCCATGGCCGCCGGGAGCGCCGTTCCGTCTGGGTCTCGGACAAGCTCAACCACTACCTCCAGTTCCCCAACGTCGGACAGGTCTTCGCCGTGATGCGTGAAACCACCGAAACCGCAACCGGCAGGAAACGCCGTGAGATCGCCTACGGAATCACCAGCCTGACCCCAAATGACGCCTCCCCCGAGCGAATCCTCTCCCTCAACCGCGGGCACTGGTCCGTCGAGGCCATGCATCATGTCCTCGACTGGACCTTCGACGAGGACCGCAGCCGAATCCGGGCCGGACACGGTCCCCAGAACATGTCCCGCCTCAGGCGATTCGCCATCGGCATCATACAGAGCCGGGGCCTCGCCGTCGCCGAAACCATGCGCCACCTCGCCAGGAATCCCCGACGCATGCTCGACTTCCTCAAGATGACCGACAACGCCAGGCCATACCCGGCTACCGGCTGAGCATCCCTCCAGGCCCCGAATCCTCAGCCCCTCAACACACAGGGGCGGGAACAGTCATGCCTCAACGGAACGGAAATCCACCTCCGGGAACATCAACCTGCCCGGTGTAACCACCATGGCGCCCAATTCAGTCCAAAGTGGCCAAAATAATCCGTGATAAATCCCAAGCACGGCAGTAACGATCTCTTCGGGCGAATCAGAACAAATTTGCCTTGGCCGGCGCCTGCAACGGCCGGCATTCGGGCGATTTCCTCTTCCCGGTCCCCTGTGGCCACAACGATGCGTCGTCACGGTCCGTATACCGGTATCGGGAGCCTCATCGGTGATGCATGCCCGGGCAGGCATGTCCGGCCCGGCCCGTGGAGGGCACATGCTCCGCATGATATGATGCGCGGCATCCGGCGGGGCCCGCCGGTACAGCACCGGGCAATGGAAAACCCGTGCCGTCACATCGCACTCGTGGGGGGGGGGAACAGACTATGGCTTTGAACAATCCAAAACTCGGGACGCCGGAGCAGCTTCGGGACCCGGACTACACGCCATCGCTTGCATCGGCCATTCCGCTCGGCATCCAGCATGTGCTGGCGATGTTCATCAGCAACGTGACGCCCGCGATCATCATCGCGGGCGCGGCGGGATTCGGCTTCGGCTCGAATTCGCCGGATTTCCCGAACCTCATCTACATGATCCAGATGTCGATGCTGTTCGCAGGCGTCGCGACATTGATCCAGACAATCGGCTTCGGGCCGGTCGGAGCGCGGCTGCCGATCGTGCAGGGCACGAGCTTTGCATTCATACCGATCATGATTCCGCTGGTTGCAGGCAAGGGGGTCGATGCCATGGCCGCGGTCATGGGCGGGGTGCTCGTCGGGGGCCTGTTTCACACCTGCCTTGCCCCGTTCATCGGTCGAATCCGGTTTGCGTTGCCGCCGCTGGTGACCGGCCTCGTCGTCATGATGATCGGATTGGCGCTGCTCAAGGTCGGAATCCAGTATGCCGCCGGCGGCGTGCCCGCAATCGGGAAGCCCGAATACGGCAGCCTGCTGAACTGGTCCGTGGCCCTGGTCGTCATCGTGGTGACGCTGGGGCTGAAGTTCTTCACCCGCGGCATGGCCTCCGTGGCCGCCGTGCTGCTCGGGCTCGTCGCCGGCTACGTCGTCGCCTTGGCACTGGGCATGGTGAACTTCGGTGCTGTGGGACGGGCCGCGGTATTCGCGTTGCCGAATCCGCTGCATTTCGGGATCGAGTTTTCCGCTGCCGCCATCATCGGCTTTTGCCTGATGGCGTTCATTTCCGCCATCGAGACGGTAGGCGACGTGTCCGGAATCACCAAGGGCGGCGCAGGCCGGGAGGCAACGGATGAGGAAATCAAGGGCGCGACGTTCGCCGACGGCGCCGGCACGGCGATATCCGGCCTGTTCGGCGCCCTGCCGAACACCTCGTTCTCGCAGAACGTCGGCCTGATCGCGATCACCGGGGTGATGAGCCGGCACGTCGTGACCTACGGCGCCATCCTGCTGGTGATCGCGGGCCTGGTGCCCAAGGTGGGGGCGCTGGTGTCGACCATCCCGATCGAGGTGCTCGGCGGCGGCGTCATCGTGATGTTCGGCATGGTGGTTTCCGCGGGCATCAACATGCTCTCCGACGTGAACTGGAACCGGCGCAACATGGTGATCTTCGCGGTCTCCGTGTCCATCGGGTTCGGCCTGCAGCTTGAGCCCGGCGCCCTGCAGCACCTGCCGTCAACCGCCAAGATCCTGCTGACCTCGGGACTCCTGCCCGCCGCCGTCATCGCGATCGTCCTGAACCTGGTGCTGCCCGAGGAGCTCGTCGGCGATTCCGAGGAATCCTGACCCGAAACGGCGGCATCGCCCGCGAGTATGATGCCGGGCAGGCCTCCGCCGGCAGGGGATTGAATCGGCTGCCCTATTGCCCGAAGACCAGTAGTTTGAGCTCCCTGTCCTGAACCGATACCAGTCCGAGATCGGCCAGGTTGCGCAGGTCCCTGTCCCGTGTTTTCCGGGTGAGTTTTTCGTACATCCCCGTATACCATGGCTGTGTCTGGACACTACGAAGCGCGTGTCCGGTGCCCCTTGGCAGCAGGTTGTTGATGATCATGAACTGGCGCCCGTTGATATCCCCTTCCCGGTAGCAGGACGAGACATGGTTTTCGTAAAGAACCACGCCGAGCAATTGGTTGACCCGGAAATGCAGGGAAAAGAACACCTCCCTGAGGCGGTTCAGGAAAAACTCCACAAAGGGTGTATTCGCCACTTCTCTCTCCTTCTTTTCGAGTTTCCGTGACGTATTGAATACCAGGAAATACCCATCGATGTGTTCCAGGTAGGCCCTTGAGAGCGCATGGTGCGCCAACGGCATTCCAGAGCATTTGACCAGGAGTGCCTCAATGAGCCTTCCGACCCGTCCGTTTCCGTCATAAAACGGATGGATCCGTTCGAAATAGTAATGTGCCAGCGGAGCCCTGACCAGGGGATGCTGCCCAAGCATGTAGTCGCTGTTGATCCATTGGATGTAATGTTTCATCAGCTTCTGGATGTCCTCCAGGCACTTGGGCGGTGTATAGATGCCGCCATGAGCGGGATCGCCGACGACCGTTTCCGCCTGCCGGGTGTTGCTGCGATATCTGCCGGGTTTGTTTGACGGATGGGTGAGACCGCCGGTGATCAGTTCGTGCAGCTCAATGATCAGTTCCTCGCTCAGCAGGAACGGAATTCCATTGGGATCCTCGACTCCGTCCTCCCGGTTCCGGGCGAGCAGATCGACATGCTCGTATGCCCTTTTCAGGTTCACCACCCGGCGTTCCCGTTCAGCGGTGATCTCTTCGACCTGGGGGTCTTTCCTGAAGATCTCGCCGATTTCCGTTTCCGACATGGTTCCGCCCTCGATCGTGTTGGTGCCGAACACGCTGGAAACCAGTACCTCCCGCTCTATTTCCATGGCGATTTGCGGCAACTGCGGCACCGATGCAAACACGACATGGGCGTCCGCCACCCGCTCGATGAGTGGCGTAATGGCGGACATGTCCAATCCGACCAGGAAATGGAAATTTCCGGATCGACTTGTTTCCACAGTAGTGTCCCCGATTTCCTGGGAAAAAATGTCCGACTGTTTTTTCATAAGAGCCACTTGCAAAATTCCGGCGAGAGAGAAGTATTGTGCAACGCACAATAAGAATGGCCGGATAGCGCCATCGCTGGCGATCAATTACGGATGGATTTTGCCGTCCGGGAGGGCGTGAAGTACCCCGACGAGGGGATTCCGGTGGTTTCGGGACGAGCCTTTCCACGCCATCTTCGCGGGATGGCAGGGTATTCAGCAGGGAAATCGGTTCGGGGTTCGACTCAGGTCCCGAGCCGGAGAAGCTGGTCCACCGTGAGTGCGAGGATGCCCCACATCAGGTGGCAGTTCACCTTGGTGGGTCCCCGCACGCGGACATGGCGGCCGCCGAACTCGTCCTTGAGCCGTCCGTTGATCCGCTCGATGTTGGACCGTTCACGGTAACGCACCGTCTTGTGATCGATATGCCCGGCGGCGCGCTGGGCGCGGGCCTCCCGGCGGAGACTTTCCTTGAGTGCCCGGTCCCGGCGGGGATTGGTGTCGATGATCGGCACATGGCCCAGGGATTCGCTGTAGGCCCTGATTTCCGGGGCGTCGTAGGCGCTGTCCATGACTTCGTAGCACGCGGTCACCCGCCGGTCGCTTTGCGCGGCCAGCGGAATGGCGGCCTGGCTGTCATGGAGGAAGGCCGAGGTCAGGATGCAGCTGACCGGTATGCCGCCGTCCGCGCCGTCGATGTGGAGCTTGTATCCCTTCCAGGAGGTCAGGAACCCCTTGGCGTTGCGCTTGGTGCCGATGCCGCATTTCCGCGGCAGGTCCGCCATCATTTCCCCGAAGGACATCTGCAACTGCCGCTCCAGTCTGCGTTCGGGCTTCCCTTCGGACGAATCCCCCTTGGGCGGACGCCCCGGCTTGCGCTTCGCGGTTTTTCCCTTCTTCCCATCCTTGCCATTGCCTTCATCCTTGTCCGAAGCCTTTTTCCGTTCCGGTTTCTCCCGGGCCTCGATCGCCGTCGAGTCCCGGGACAGGTGCCCGACGATCACATCGTCCCTGCCCAGGGTGCTCCGGATCAGCGCCTCGTGCATCCTCCCCGGCAGGTCGCCTTCAGCGAACAAGGCAAACGCCCTGGAGAACGTCGCCTCGCTCGGCACCTCGGAACACCGGCTCCACCCGCACATCCTGCGCAGCGCCGGGTCCGACAGGATCCGGTCCATCAGGTGCCGGGTGGTGGGCAGATCCCAGATGGCCTTGGCGATGAACGCCGTCGCCAGGGCCACCCGATCCGCCGTCGGACGTCCGGCGCTCACCGGGCAGGCAGGGAAGAAGGTCTCCACCTTCACCCAGTCAAGGACCGCGATCAGGCGCCGGTGCTTCTCCGACAGCCGGCCGGTCCGGTCCTCGATGGCCGGGAAAATTTCGTCTTGAAAAAGGTAGCGGAGGTTGGATATAGTCGTCGCAAGGGGCATCGGGTTGTTCGGCGGCGCAGTGTGTGTTTCAAGACTTCACTATACCACCGTCCGACCCCTTGGCCCTGCTTTGAAAATCGCCTGTTGGGGTGAAAAACTCGCTCAATCAGGCAATTTTGCAAGTCCTTCATAATTATTTATTATATAGTGTCAGACAGAAAACCCCGATTTCCGACGGATTCCCGGCGTGAAAATATTTCGCCAGCATCCAGTCATTGAGTGACTCTATGGATTTCCGGGAAACAGTAGAGGGAATTGATTGTCAGGGTGTTTCGGCCTGATTTCGGACATTGGGCTCCATGCCCACCCTGTCGGGGCGGGACTTTCAACTTCAGCTGACGAAAGCCGATCCGTCATGCCGCCCGTCGTCGCCGCTCGGCCTCACGGGCCCTGTCCCGGATCATCCGTCCGACGCGATGCACGTTGCATGCCAGTATCGACAGCGCCACCGTCCGCTCGAACCCCTCCACGCCATGGCTGCGCACACGGTCCAGACCCCGGTGCTCCAGATTGTGGATCGCCGACTCGATCGCCGGATGCTGTTGCCGGGCCGCCCGGAACACGGAGCCCGTCTCACGCACCCGGTCAGCCTGCGTCCAGCGGCCCTTGCGGGGCAGGACATTGTCCTCCAGCAATTCATCCAGGCAACGGCGATTCTCCGGACTGTGAAACCCCTTGTCGAAACTGCAAAGCCCCAGGTCCGGATACTTCCCCCTGGCCTCCTCCACCATCGGCACCGCGATCTCCACATCGCTTTCCTTCCACATCACCCGATGGTGCAGCAGCAGGCCGTGCTGGTCTTCCAGAACGCAGACCGGAACCCCCAGTTCCACCGGGCGGCCCACCTTCCCCTTCGAGATCCAGCGCGTATGGGGCTCGAAGATCGAGTAGATCTTCTCGCCCTGGGGAATCGTCTCCCCCCGCAGCAACCGACGGTCCACCTGGTCCGAAAGCCGGGCGGCATACCACAGATACTGCCGGATCCGGTTCATCCGAACCAGCCGGCACTCCACCCTTGCCATCCCGGCAAGAACATCCAAAGTGCCATCGGCCTGGGCAATCAATTGCCGGGCGGCATCGAGAAAACCCTTCACCCGCTCCGGGCGGCCGTGCGCATCACGCGCCCGTCGAACCCCGTTGAACAGGCGCTTCAGCTTCCTGCGCCGGTCCTTCGCCTGGCGCCACCCCGAAACCCCGTCCTCCAGGGCCGCCTCCTGCATCAGGCCAAGCAACTTGCGCAGCGCATCCCACAACAGACCCGTATCCGTCGGGTAATGCACATCCGTTTCCACCACGAAGGAATCACACCGACCGCGCAACCAGTCTCCAGGCTTTTTTTTTGACACCCGGTGGCCCGATTCCACCACCAGTTCTCCAACCTTCGACAGCACCCCCGGCGTCAGCAGGCTGACGTTGTCCTTGATCTGCTGCACCGAATAACTCTCGTCCGAGTACACACTGTGCCCCAGCATCTGGCGGATCACGTCATAGTGGTTCACCAGTCCCTCAAGACGGTCGAAGTCGCAGTTCAGTCCCTGCTTCAGGATCGCCATCACCAGAATCGACCACAAGTGCATCCCCGGCCTGCCAGTGTCCAGATCCACATCCGGGAGAACCTCGCGCTCCAGCAGGTCGAACAGACGGTTGCGCAATGACTCGTCGGTATACAGATGCTGCAGGCCGATCAGTAGCGCGGGGATGTCATCCCGGGATTTCGGGTCGATCCGGATATCGGCAATCTGGCATGCGCCGATCTCCAGTTGGGGATGGAGGGTATGTCTCATCGGGTAGGGACCAGGGCGAAGATTCGGGAAAAACCAGCAAATTCCCCATGATTTTACCATCCAGCCGATGAATCCGGGACATCTTCATCACGCCGATTTCCCGATTACGCCTTTCCAATCAGCAATTTATGGGTTTTCTGCCGGACACTATATACAAAAGTACCCCCGTGCCAGTTTGAAGTGCAACACTGGCTGTGATGCATGAGTGCTTTGAGGATGGGTGAGTTGCAGCGGGCCAGATGATGGCAAACAATCTCTGTTTCAGAAGCGGAGAATTGTCATGCCTGTCGGCTACCATCACCTGACCCATTGCGAAAGATGCCAGATAAACACCCTGCTGCATAGTGGGAAAACGCAACGGGAGATTGCCCGCCAGCTCGGCCGGGACCCCGGCACGATCTCCCGGGAGATGTCGCGCAACCGCGGTCAGCGGGGCTACCGTCACAAGCAGGCCCATGGCAAGGCGACGTTCCGGCGCCGGGAGGCCTCCGGAGTTCCCCGCAAGATGACGCCGGAGCGCTGGGAGGTGGTGGCAGACAGGGTGAGAGAGGGATGGAGCCCGGAACAGATTGCGGGCCGGTATCGGCTTCAGGGCGAGGTCATGGCGGGCCGGGAATGGATCTACCGGCATATCCGTGCGGATCGGCGTTCGGGGGGCACCCTGTACCGGCACTTGCGCCGCCGTGGCAAGAAGCCCAACTGGCGCGGAGGCCGGCATGCCGGACGGGGCCACATTCCCGGCCGGGTGGACATTGCCGACCGCCCTTCGGTGGTGGAGGAGAAGTCCCGGATCGGGGACTGGGAGCTGGATACGGTCATCGGCTCGAGGCACCGGGGCGCCCTGGTCACGTCGGTGGATCGGGGGTCGAAGTACATGGTACTGGAGCGGATCGACGTGAAGACGGCGGCCGCGGTGACCGAAGCGCTGAGGCAACGGATGGGGCCGTTCCGGGATCGGGTGCATACCCTCACGGCGGACAACGGCAAGGAGTTTGCGGGGCACCAGGCGGTTTCCGGTGCGCTGGGGGCGGATTTCTACTTCGCCACCCCCTACCATTCCTGGGAGCGCGGTCTGAACGAACACACCAACGGCCTGGTCCGCCAGTACTTTCCGAAGGGGACGGACTTCCGCATGGTGACGGAATCCCAGGTCCGGGCAGTGGAGGACCGGATCAATCACCGGCCCCGGAAGGTGTTGGGTTATCGCACGCCTGCGGAGGTCTTCACCGGGGCACTGGTCCCACCCTGATGGCGATGACATCGCCGGCATGGAATTCCCGTGGCAACGGGAGCGGTCCCGCTTGGCCCAAAAGTGCCGGGCTGGCCTTGCGCTGGATGATGGCCTCTGACAGTATCCCCTGGAGTCGAGATTGATGCCATTTCCGGTCGGAATGAGCCCCTCGAGGCGCTGATTTTCTCGCCGCCGCCGCTATCCCTCCACTCGGGCTACGCCCTCATTCCGGGATAGCGGCCAGTGATGCACTTCGGAGTGGAAGCGGGGGTATATAAAATATTACCACAAATAATATTAAAAAAACATGTCCCAATTTATGACTCAGCAATTCCCGCTAAGGGTTAGCTCCATTGTGTCAGGGAGTGTGATCCGCAGGAGGTTGTGGTTTTAAAGGGATCGGGGCGCAGCGGTCGTTACAGCCACCACTGGGGCTGTAGAACTCATCGGGTCGGTAAACGCTGAAGAATCGACCTGAACACCCGCCGGTCACGGCGTGATTCAGGGCGGTTCAGGCAGCGCGGGATTGTTTTTGTACCCCCGCGCAATGACCTGATACAGTTTCTCCCAACTGTCTATCAGGAACAGGCTGAACAGGCCCCTCATCTTGCGCCACAGCGCGGCGCGGCTGTACATGGCCTGGTGTGCCGCATTGAATACGGCACAGCAGCGCAACTGGATCTGGTCCACCAGAAACGCCAGCATCATCAGGTGCATCAGCACCGTCGACAGGTGCTTGTTGCCGTGACCATAATTGTGTTCCAGGCCGTAACCCTGGTTCTTCAGCGTGTTGAAGGTTTCGTTCTCTATCTTCCAGCGGGCCCGGCCGGCCCGCATCAACTCCATCAGGTTCGATTCGTCGATCGGGATATCGGTGACCCAGCAAAAGCGCTGCACCTTGCCCCCGGGACGGTGCTCCCGGTACTCAAGGAAGTTCACCTCCAGATCAAAGTGGTCGTCGTTCAACGGCACCCGGTTCAGATACCGGAAGCGATGCACTACCCCCTGCCCGTCCCGGCACTCATGTTCCGGAACGCCCCGGGTCTTCGACACCCAGTCGTACAGAAACCGGTGGTCCCCTTCCTTCGCACCCAGCACATAGCGCATGTCCAGTGACTCCAGCAGCCGGATGTGCGGACCGTTCGAGGCCAGGCCATCTTCAACCACCAGCAACCGCAAATGCGGATGGTTGCGACGGACACGCTTCAGCAGCCGCCTTGCGGCATTCCGCTCACAGTCGTTCTTGCCGGATCCGTCCCCCTTCAGGATCGGTTCTGGCATCAGGGGGATCACCTCGCGGCAGTCCGGATGCACCAGCACCGCACCGAGCAACTGGTGATAGTACGTCACCCGACCGTCACGATGATGCTTGCTGCAGCAGTGCGCGCAATGCACCTTCTGCGAGGAGAACAGCCCGGTGCCGTCCACCGACAGCACATAGCGGCCGTCCAGCACCTCGAAACCCTCCAGACCCTTGCCCCGCTGCAGCAGCGCAAACAGCCGCTTGTATACCGGCTCGAACACCCCCGGGTCCAATTCGTCCAGCCGTTCCCTCATGTACGTGTCGCTCGGCGCCTGCGCCACCCCGTACAGATGCTTCAGATTGTGCCGCACCGCTTCCTCGGACTGCGACCGCTCGAACTGCAGCAGCGATGGATATTTCAGACCGAACATCGCCAGCGCCGACATCATGACGTCCGACAACGGGAACTTGCGGGTGCGCTTCGTGTCCGGAATCTCCTCGAAACTCGACCGGATCGACTGCAGCAATCCCTGTGCGCTCAAGTGTTTGCGATTTGATGGTTCACGCATCCAATTTCACCTGGTTCATGAAATTGGAACTGTATGATACCAGAATTCCTGAAAAACTTTACGAAAAAGTTTTTTCCGTATCTCTCTATCACCTTGTATTTGCTTGACTTTTTAAACCAGCGGGAATTGCTGTTTATGACTTTAAATAAGTTCGTGAATCAGCCGCAGTGTCCGCTGCGATCGTGATGATCGATTTCCCGGAAAACCATACCGGCGCCAGGCCGGGTCTGGAATCACTTTCCCTCGCGGCATGCCATAATCAGGCCCATCAAGCGTCCGGCCCATGATGCCGGTTTACACGGTACTGACAGGTGAAATCTGTCCATCCCGCGAAGTCCCGAATCTCCCGTATGAAGGGTCTGCCCGGATCGATATGCGCATCCCGTGGACCTGCCCGAACGGGTATTCCGACTCGCGCACATTGCAGCCGGTTGTACGGAATCTGAACATGTTCGAGGCTGCGCCCGACTGGACGGTCCGCGAGTGGCTGAATACCGACAGGCCGCTCTCATTGCAGGATTTCCGGGGGAAGGTCATCGTGATCGAGGCGTTCCAGATGTTGTGCCCGGGATGCGTCAGCCACGGTCTGCCCCTGGCCCAGAAGATTCGGGATACGTTCGGTGCCGACCAGGTCGCGGTGATCGGGCTTCATACCGTTTTCGAGCACCACGATGTCCAGGGAGGCAAACCGGCACTGGAGGCCTTCCTGCACGAGTATCGATACCGGTTCCCCGTCGGGATCGATCTGCGCAATGAAGGGGAGCGGATTCCCGCTACTATGGGCCACTATGAAATGCAGGGCACTCCCACCTTCGTGCTCATTGACAAGAAGGGTCGGCGCAGGAGACAGTATTTTGGTATGGTCAGTGAATTGGTCATTGGCTCCGAGATCGGCCAGTTGATAGCGGAACCGCTGTAGCGGTCGGGCACGTCCGACGAATCAGAACAACTCCTTGCAGCGGCGCCTGCTTTCGATTGATCCGTGACAGACAGTAAACCGGGCATCCCTGCCGGCGCATTTCCCGGGCCTGGAATTCCTGGCGAGAAGGCCGGGACGATTCCGGGGCACCTGGCCGGGAGGGCGAACCGCCCGTGGCCCTGAGAGAGCCTTAAAGCAACATTTTATCCAGAACCATGAATACGCAGAATCCGGGCATACGAATACTGGTGGACGCCCTGTCAACCGGCGAGCTCACTGCCACCGCGCTGGTCGGGGACAGGTACAAACGGGCGCAGGATACCGAGGGCGTGTTTGTCATGCTCGATGACGGGGCGCCGGAACAGGCGCGGGAGGTCGACCGGCGCCGCGCCGCCGGGCAGGCCGGTCCGCTCGAGGGTATCCCAGTGACGCTCAAGGATCTTTTCAATGTCCGGGGCCAAAGGACGCTGGCCGGTTCCCGGGCGCTGCGGGATTCCGCGCCGGTTGAATCCGAGGATGCCGCGGTCGTCTCCCACCTGCGGGCGGCGGGGATGCTCTTCCTCGGGCGGGCCAACATGAGCGAGTTCGCGTTCAGCGGCATGGGGCTGAACCCGCACCACCCGCCGCTTTACTCGGTATGGGACCGTGAAACCGGCCGCCTGCCCGGTGGATCCTCTTCCGGCAGCGCGGTCAGCGTGGCCCTTGGCATCGTGCCCGGCACCCTGGGTTCCGACACCGCCGGCTCCTGCCGGATCCCCGCGGCGTTCAACGGCATCGTGGGCGTCAAGCCAAGCTTCGGCCGTCTCTCCCTGGAAGGCGTCTACCCGCTTTCCCCCACTTCCGATGCCCCCGGTCCCCTGGGCGTGGATGTGGATACCTGCTTCATCCTGGATCACCTGATGTCCGGCGCATTCGACGGGAGTCTGCCGACCCTGGTGCCCCTTGAACCGGAGCGGACGGGGCTGACGGTTCCCGACGGAGCGGCCATGGACGGGCTGGATCCTGAGGTGTCGCAGGCGTTTTCCGTCGCCGTCAGCCGGCTGGCGGCGGGCGGGATCACGGTCGAGCGGCAGCCGACACCCGTCATCGACGACAGCATCCGGATGTTTCTCGAACGGCCCGTGGTTCTGTACGAGGTCTGGCGGGACCATGCGGCAAGACTGGAGAGCCGCGGCGATGAGTACGACCCCTACGTGCGCAAGCGGATGGGCGGCGGGCGCAACGTGAGCCGCGAGGATCAGGAAAACCGTTATCGTGAAAAAGAAAGCCTTGTCAGTAGGTTGGATTCCGAATTTCAAGAGAAATCGATGACCGCACTGGTATATCCCACGGCGGTCTGCATCCCCCCGGCGGTGTCGGAGACCGGGGATCCGGACAGGATCGGCGACGTCAACATGCGCTGTCTTCGCAACGCCGCGTCGGTGAATTATTTTGACGGATGTGCCATCAGCCTGCCCTGTCACCGGGACGGCGAAGCCCCGGTGGGGCTGATGCTGGCCATGCCCCACGGCCATGACCGTGAGCTGTTCCGGCTGGCGGCACTGGTCGAAAACCTTCTCCGTCCGGTCCGGACCGGGCAGTACCGGGTCCCGCAGCCGGAGCCGGCAAGGCAGTTCAACTGAAAACCGGCGGGCTACAGGGAATTCCCCCTTGGTTGCCGGCCCGGGGGAATCTGTCGTCCATTTCCGAACTGTGGGAAAATTCCGTCCCCGGCACGCCATGAGCAGAGCACGATGCGAGATCACGAACACGAACACGGACATCCCAATCACCCCGCCCCTGCCGGCGATATCGAACAACGAGTAAGCGACCTCGAGGCACTGCTGCTGGAAAAGGGACTCGTGGACGCCCATGCCATGGACCGGCTGGTGGATACCTACACGAACCGGGTGGGGCCGGGAAATGGCGCCAGGGTGGTAGCCCGGGCCTGGACCGATCCCGACTACAAGGCGCGTCTCATGGAGGACGCCACCGGCGCCATCCGGGAGATGGGTTACACGGGCCGCCAGGGAGAGCACATGGTGGTGGTTGAAAACACCGAAGCGGTGCACAACATGGTGGTCTGCACGCTCTGCTCGTGCTACCCGTGGCCGGTGCTGGGATTGCCGCCCGCCTGGTACAAGTCCTCCGAGTACCGGGCGCGGGCGGTAAGTGAGCCAAGAGCGGTGCTGGCGGAGTTCGGGGTCGACCTCGACCCCGGCGTCGAAATCCGCGTGTGGGATTCCACGGCGGAAATCCGCTACCTCGTGCTGCCGCGCCGGCCCGGGGGCACGGAGCACCTGTCGGACGGGGAACTGGCGGCCCTGGTGCACCGTGACGCCATGATCGGCACCGCGCTCGTGGAGGCGCCCTGATGGACGGCGCCCATGATCTCGGCGGAATGCACGGTTTCGGCGCCGTCGACCGCAGCCAGGAGGCCCATTTCCCGCAGGACTGGGAGGAGCGCGTTTTCCGCCTGACCCTGGCCTGCGGAATGCTGGGAAAGTGGAACCTGGACATGTCCCGGTCGGCCAGGGAGCGGATGGAGCCCGCGCATTACCTCGCAAGCAGCTATTACGAGCACTGGCTGCACGGGCTCGAATTGCTGCTGGTGGACAAGGGGCTGGTGACCCCCGGGGAGCTGTCGAGCGGCCGTGCCGGGGCAGGCAGGGTCTTCGATCCCGTTCCCGGAGACCGGGTAGAGGAGATCCTGGAAAGGGGAGGGCCGACGATGATGGAAGCGCATGCGCCGGGGAAGTATCGCGCCGGCGACCGGGTTCGAATCGTCAACGAACACCCGCGTCACCATACCCGGATGCCGCGGTATATTCGCGGCCGCGCCGGGGAGGTCGTGTCCTGCCACGGAGCGCATGTGTTCCCGGACGAGCACGCCACGTCCGGCGAGAGGACTCCCCATTACCTGTACGGGGTCCGCTTCACCGGCGAGGAACTCTGGGGGGCGGGTTTCGGGGAGGAAGGTGCAGTGGTCTACGTGGATGTCTTCGAGCCCTACATCGCCGGTATTGCCGATTGAAGCGCCTGTGGTACATCCGGCGGACCCGGTCGTCCCGGCAGCCGGCCGGCGGACGCAGTCCCGGGCCGGGCCGATGACCGAGCCGCAACCCTCCCAGCCACGGGTGGACGTGGAGCCCGTATTCGATGCCCCGTGGCAGGCGCGTACGTTTGCCATGGCGGTACACCTGCACGAGGTGGGCCTCTTCACCTGGGGGGAATGGTCGGAACGGCTCGCGCGGCAGATCGACGTGCGGGAGCGCCGGCGGCCCATCGCCGGAAGCGACGACTATTACCGGGTATGGCAGGACACCCTGGAGGCACTGGTCGCGGAACGGGCCGGAACATGATCGTGGACGACCAGGAAATCGAGTGCGTCACGTTCGATCTGGATGACACCCTGTGGCTGTGCTTCCCGGTGATCCTCAAGGCCGAGTCCGTCTTCTACGGCTGGCTCGGGAAACACTATCCGCGGATCGCCGAAGCATTCACGTTTGAAGGCCTGATCGACCATCGGAGGGACTTTTTCAGCGGGCTTCCCGCCGGGAAGGCGCATGATGTCACCTGGCAGCGGATGCGCTGGCTGGAGAAACTGGCGGATGATTTCGCCTGCCCGCGCGGGCACCTGGCCAAGGAGGGTTTCGAGGTCTTCCTCGCGGCACGCAACGACATCGAGCTGTATGACGGCGCCCATGAAATCCTCCGACTCGCCAGCGAGCGGTACACCTGCGGCACCATCACCAACGGCAACGCCGACGTTGCGCGCATCGGCATCGACCACTATTTCGATTTCAGTATCACCGCCTCCGGCGCCGGCGCCGCCAAGCCGGATCCGGCGATCTTTCTCGCCGCCGCCGAGGCCGCGGGCATGCCGCCGGAAAAGATCCTGCACATCGGCGACGATCCCGAGCGCGATATCCGGGGTGCCGCCAATGTCCGGATGAAAACCCTCTGGATCAACCCGGACGGGAAGCCCTGGGAAGGACCGGGGAGTCCGGACATGGAGCTTCGAAGCATCAATGAACTGGCAGGCCTGCTGGTTCACTGACGGGTTTCCGGCCACGATGGACCCGCAACATGGAGGCAGCATGTTCCGGCTCCGGGGACCGGACCCGGAACCACCCGACACCACTTTCCGGATCACGCCATGAACGAAACGCTTCCCTGGCACCAGCAGGCAACCAGGAAGATCGACCGTGCAGCCGTCGCGCGCGCGGAGGAACGCCAGCGCATGCTGACAAAGCCCCCGGGTTCCCTGGGAGCGCTGGAGCGCCTCGCGGTGCGTGCCTGTGGATGGATGGGGGATGCGCCGGCGGTCAATCGCCCCGCCGTGGCGGTGTTCGCCGCCGACCATGGCATCGCGGCCGAGGGCGTGTCGGCCTTTCCCCAGGCCGTGACCGGGGAGATGGTGCGGAATTTTTCCGCGGGCGGCGCCGCCATCAGCGTACTCGCCGGGTCCGTGGGGGCCATGCTGGAAGTGGTCCACCTGGGGACGGTCAATGATCCGGGTCCGCTGCCCGGCGTGGTCCGGGCGCACATCGCGCCCGAGACCGCGAACTTCCTCCGCGGCCCCGCCATGACCGGGGACCAGCTGGAACAGGCGCTGGCGGCGGGAAGAATGACGGTGGAGCGCTTCGTTGGCCGGGGCGCGGACATTCTCGCCTGCGGTGAGATGGGGATCGGCAACACCACCTCGGCCACGGCCCTGGCCTGCGCCTATCTCGGATTGTCCCCCAGGGACGTGGCGGGCCCCGGAACCGGCCTGGATGCCGCCGGGGTCGAGGCCAAGGCAAAGGTGGTGGCCGGAGCGCTGGACTTTCACCGGGAGGGGCTTGCGGACCCGCTGTCGGTCCTGCAGCGATTGGGCGGTTTCGAGATCGCCGCGCTCACCGGCGCTTTCATTGCCGCCGCCCAGTCGGGAATGCCGGTCCTGGTGGACGGGTTCATCGCGTCCGCGGCGGCCCTCGCCGCCGTCAGGATCCGGCCATCGTCGGGCGAATGGATGCAGCTTTCCCATCTATCCGCGGAACCGGGCCATGCGCCGCTCCAGGCGGCGCTCGCGCGGGAAACCGGAAGCCCCCCGCTGCTCGACCTCGGGATGCGGCTGGGCGAGGGCAGCGGTGCCGCTCTGGCCATTCCCCTGGTGAGGCTTGCCCTGGACCTGCACCGGGAGATGGCCACTTTCGCGGAAGCCGGCGTCTCCGGGGCCGACGGACCATGAGTACCGCAGGCCATATCGAGCTCCTGCGGCATGGCCGCACCCTCAGGGAGGGGGTCTTCCGGGGTCGGCTGGATGAACCCCTGAGTGACGAGGGGCACGCGCAGATGGCGGCATCGGTGGACGGGCACCGGTGGTCCAGGGTCATTGCGTCCCCCCTCAGCCGCTGCCGGCGGTTCGGCGAGCATCTTGCACGGGAAATGGGGATCGATCTGGCCGTTGACGAGCGGCTGGCGGAATATGATTTCGGCGAATGGGAGGGCAGGACCATCCAGTCCGTGATGGAATCGGAGGGTGATTCCGTGCAGCGGTTTTTCGCCGATCCTTATGCCTTCACCCCGCCAGGCGGGGAGGATTTCCGCCGTTTCAACGAGCGGGTGCTGGGTGCCTGGCGTGACCTGTCGGGGAATATGGCCGGCAGCGCCGATGCAACCGGTGATAACATCCTGGTCATCACCCACGGCGGTGTCATTCTCAGTATCCTTGCCTCCGTGCTGGACCGGGAGGGACTGCACATGCGAATCGACGTGCCACATGCCTGCATCAGCCGTATTGCCCGGGCCTGGGAAGACCGGCCCCAGCGCCTGCTGTTCCATGGTGTAGGGCCCATCCGGGATGCCTGACATGCGCCTGGATTCGCTCCCGCCGGTCCTGCATTCCCTCTGGCGTTCATTCCGGGTGGCCCTGGGTCTCCTGACCCTGCTGCCGGCGGGGGACCTGTCCGGTGCGACACCTGCGGAAAGAAGGCAGTCGCTGTATCTCCTGCCGTTGATCGGGCTGCTGATCGGTATCCTGCTCTGGCTCGCCTGGTTCATGCTTCCCCGGTCCCCGTGGCTGGCCGCCATGGTGGTGCTCGTAATCTGGGTGGTGCTGACCGGCGCCCTTCACCTGGACGGCCTGGCCGACAGCATGGATGCATGGATGGGTGGGCACCGGGACCCGAACCGGACGTTGTACATATTGCGCGATCCCACCTGCGGCCCGATGGCGATCGTGGCCCTGATCCTGGCTCTCGGCCTGAAACTCGTTTCGCTGGGCACCCTGTTCCAGGCGGACGCGGCGATACTCCTGCCCGCGGTGCCCGTGATTGGCCGCGTCGGCATCATCATCCTGTACGGAACCACGCCCTATGTGCGCCCCGGCGGCCTCGGGGAGGCCCTCCGCCCCGAGGCCCAGGACCGTTACTGGCTGTTTTCAAGCCTGGCGGGCAGCCTGGTGGTGACGGTATTGTTCCTCGGCTTCGTCCTGGTGGCGGCGCTGGTCGCGGCGGCGGTGGCGTTTGTCCTGGTCCGCTGGGCCGCCATGGTACGGCTGCGGGGATTTACCGGTGACGTGGCCGGCGCCATGATCGAGTTGGTGGAGACGGCCGCTCTGCTGGTCATCGCCCTGGTTGTCGCCATGTGATCCAGGGAGGCCGGCTGTCCGGCAGCCGGTTACCCGAAGCGTGTGCCCCGGTCCGTCGCAGGTCCCGCACCCGGCTCCGCAACCACGCCGGAATGGAATATCGGCCTACGATTTCAGCAGCAGTCCGCCATCGACCGCCACATCAATCCCGGTGATGAAGCCGGCGCCATCGGAGAGCAGGAACATGGCGGTATTGGCCATGTCTTTCGGCGTGCCGAGCCGCCCGAGCGGAATGTTCCTTGCCACCTGGTTCTGCACCTCCTCGGTATCCCAGCGGGCCTGCATCGGTGTCAGTGACAGTCCCGGGCAAATCACGTTCGACCGGATGCCGTCCGCCGCAAGCTGCATCGCCAGTGACCGCGAGAAGGCACTCACCGCCGCCTTCGAGGCCGCATAGGCATCCTGTGGCACCGGGTCGCCGCGCATCCACTGGATGGTCGAGAAGTGCACCATGGCGCCGGCACCGGGCGATGCCTTCATCAGGGGCGTACAGGCCCGCGCCGTGTACACCATGGACTTCAGGTTGATGTCGAAGACCCGGTCCCATACGTCAAGATCCATCTCGAACACCGACCTGTCGCGGTCGAACCATAGAACGCCGGCCACATTGCACAGGTAGTCCAGCCGTCCGGTGCGTTCATGGGCGTCCCGGGCGAAGCGGTTGACGAAAGCCTCGTCCGTGAGGTCGCCCCGGACGAAGACGACGTTGTCCAGTCCGGCAAGGGATTCGGGGCACGGTTTGAGATCAACGGCAGTCACCCGGCAACCGGATGTCGCCATTCCAAGGGCAATCTGCTCGCCCATGCCGCCGCCGGCGCCGGTCACGACGGCGGAGCGTCCGGAAAAGTCAAACTGGATCATTCGTCTGCACCCTTCAGTTTTGGAGACATGTTGCTGCCGTTCCGCGGGGTAATTCCGCTTCGGCAATACCGCGGCCCGGCAGTCCGGCCCGCACCGAACCCGACAGTGCCAGGAACCGGCCCGCTCCCGACCCGGGTCATGCGGACGCTTTCTTCAGGTGGAAGGATTTCGGCCTGGTCAGGTTGTGGTACCCGATGAATGACAGCCCGCCGCCACGGCCCGTGTTCTTGCAGCCGGTCCAGCACAGCGCCGGATCGAGATAGTCGCAGCGGTTCATGAACACGGTGCCCGTCTCGATCCGCCGGCCGATTTCCGCCGCCTTTGCCGCATCCCGCGTCCAGATCGAGCAGGTCAGGCCAAACTCGCTGTCGTTCATCAATGCGATGGCCTCTTCGTCCGACGATACCTTCATGATGCCGACCACGGGCCCGAAACTCTCGTCCTTCATGATCCGCATGTCGTGGTTGACGCCGGTCAGAATCTGCGGCGAAAGATAGGTTCCGCCATCGTCTTCCGCGAAGGTTTCGATGTGGGCCTTCGCGCCGGCCGCCACCGCCTCGGCGATCTGTGCGCGCACCTCGTCGGCAAAGCGCACATGCGCCATCGGTCCGATGGTGGTTTCCCCGTCCAGGGGATTGCCCAGCCGGTAGCCGTTCACGATCCCGACCGACTTTTCCACGAACGGATCAAACAGGCTTTCGTGGACATAGATCCGCTCGATGCCGCAGCAGCACTGGCCCGAGTTGAACATGGCCCCGTCGATCAGCGTTTCCGCCGCCGCGTCGAGATCGGCGTCGGCACGCACGTATCCCGGATCCTTGCCGCCCAGTTCCGTGCCCACCCCGGTGAAGGTGCCCGCGGCCGCCCTTTCCATGGTCGCGCCGGCCCCCACGGAGCCGGTGAAGTTCACGAAACCGAAATGGTTGGCGGCAATCAGGGCGGTGGTGGTGTCGTGGTCGAGATAGATATTCCGGAAAACATCCGCCGGTATGCCCGCCTGGGTGAAGGCCTGTTCCATGCGTTCGCCCACCAGCAGCGTCTGGGTCGACATCTTGAGCATGACGGCACTGCCGGCAATCAGCGCGGGTGCGACCGTGTTGATCGCGGTCATGTAGGGATAGTTCCAGGGCGCCACGACCAGGACCAGTTCATGGGGTATGCGTTCGATCCAGCGCTCGAAGTCGGCGCTGTCCTCGATCCTGGCGGGCGCCAGCGCCTCGGCCGCGATCGACGCCATGTATTCCCCCCGCTCCCTGTAGCCGCCGAACTCGCCGCCATAGCGCACCGGGCGGCCCATCATGCGGGCCAGCTCGGTGACGAGTATCCCGTCGCCCATGTTGCCGAGCGCGTCGATGCCGGCGACAACCAGGTCGGCCCGCTCCTTGAGGGGGCGGGTAGCCCAGGCCTTCTGCGCAGCCTTGGCGCGCGCCACCGCGGCCTCGGCCGCGGCAAGGTCGGCCGTTTCCCGCTCGGCAAAGACCGAGCCGTCAATGGGCGAGATGCATGTCAGGACACGGGTCATATCATCCTCCGGGTTTCGCGCAATAGTCGGGGCGGCGTCGGGGATCCGTCTGCCGGTCAGGCTTTCTCGAAGCCTCGTTCAATTTCGTAGTCGGTGACGACCCGGCCGAACTCCTCGAGTTCCCATTCGGCGGCACGGGCATAGTGATCCACCACATCGTCGCCCATCGCGGCGCGCAGCATGGCGGAACCCGCCAGGGTCTCGCGGGCATCGCGCAGGTTCGCGGGGATCGAGCCGCTGTCGTCGCCGGCATAGACATCCCCGATCGCGGGCAGCGCCAGTTTCAGTTCCTCCTCGATCCCGCGGATCCCGGCGGCCAACTGCGCGGCCAGCGCCAGGTAGGGGTTCATGTCCGAACCGCCGATCCGGCATTCGATCCGGACGCTCCTGGTGTTGGCGCCGCACAGGCGGAAACCCGCGGTCCGGTTGTCCACCGACCAGATGATCCTGGTGGGTGCAAAGCTGCCTTTCACGAACCGCTTGTAGCTGTTCACATAAGGCGCCAGGAAATAGGTGTAGTCGGGGGCATATTTCACCAGGCCCGCCACATACCGCTTCATCAGCCGGCTCATGCCGAGGGGGTCTTTTTCGTCAAAGAACGCGGGTTTTTCGTCCTGCCACAACGACTGGTGCACATGGCTTGATGAACCCAGGTCATCATGGCTCCACTTGGCGATGAAGGAGGCGGCTCGGCCGTTCTGCCAGGCAATCTCCTTGACCGCGTGCTTGGCGATGGTGTGGTAATCCGCCGTGTCCATCGCCGGGGCGTATTTGATGTTCAGTTCCTCCTGGCCGATCCCGGCCTCGCCCTTGGTGTTCTCCACGGGGATGCCCGCGGCCCACAGGTGGTTGCGGACCGGGCGCATCACATGCTCTTCCTTGGTGGTCTGCAGGATGTGGTAGTCCTCGTTGTAGCCGGAATACGGCTTCAGGTTTCGGTAACCGCCGGCGCGCAGTTCCTCAAGACTCTTCTCGAACAGGACGAATTCAAGCTCGGTGGCCATCATCGGGACAAAGCCCATCCCGGTCAGCCGCGCCACCTGCCTTTTCAATACCGCACGCGGGGAATGCGCCACCTCCTCATGGGTGTGGTGATCCAGGATGTCGCACAGCACCATCACCGTGCCCTCCAGCCAGGGCAGGGGACGCAGCGTGTCGAGATCGGGCCGCATGACATAGTCGCCGTATCCCGCCTCCCAGCTGGCCGCGGCATAGCCGTCGGGCGTCGCCATGTCCAGGTCCGTTGCCAGCAGGTAGTTGCAGCAATGGGTCTCCTCGTGGGCGCTTTCCAGGAAGTTGGCAACGTGGAAACGCTTGCCCATCAGGCGGCCCTGCATGTCCACCAGACAGACCAGAACGGTATCGACGGTGCCGTTCTGGAATGCGGATTTCAGATCTTCTAATGTCATTCTGCCTGCCATCTCAGTACTCCAGCCAAACGCGGTGAAATGAGTTGCTGGGCCGGTTCCGGCGGCCCCGCCCCAATTCAACTTTCGTGATCAAATTATAACGGGTTGAATCCACAACTCGCCCGAGGACGCCTGGGTTGACCGTATCAGAACAGTCGTAGTGCCCGGGTGTAGGTTTTCCACTGGTCCAGACGTTCGGTCAGTGAGGTTGAATAGTGACCGGCAACCGAATTGACCATCAGGTTCAATGCGGCGGTGATGGCGACAGTGGATTCGAGAATCAGCCCGGTCCTGGTGCTCGCATAAATGACCAGGTCGGTGTAATTCTTCGCCCAGTGGCACATCTCATCCGTAAACACGATTAACGAATGTCCTTCCTTGCTGCATATTCCGGAGAGGATGGACGCCTCCCGCGCATAGGGCACAACATCGATCAGAATAAGACATCGGGATGGCTTCTCAGATTCCTCGTCGCCCCATTTGAGCCACTCTGTGAGCATGCCGTCATGTGCGGCCAGGAACCGCACGTTTCCGCGTGTCATCCCCAGCCGCCGCGCGCAATCTTCCGCCATGCCCCGGACAGCCTGGAATCCTGTCACATACACCCTGTCCGCTTCCACGATTGTCTGTACGATCTGCCCCCACAGGGGAGATGCCCTTTGTTGGTAGATTTCCCCGAGCGCCTGGTATTCCAGGTCCATGTTCCGGGTCATGCCCTCGGGCACCTCCCGGGCCCCTTCGTTTCCCTCCTGAATAGGCTCCCGGTCGAACAGTTCGTCGCGGAGTTCCCTTTTCAGTCCGCGCATGCCCCGATATCCCAGGCGACGCAACAACCGGCTCACTGTCACTTCACTGACGCCGACCTTTTCGGAAATGGAGACACCGGTCTCGAAACTCAGGTCGCCGACATTCAGGATCATGTATTGCGCCACCTGCGCTTCCAGTCTCGGGAGGTCCGGCAACGCGCCTCTCAGCTTTTCCTCGAATTTCGGAAAAACAATGGGTGTAGACTGGGAAAAAATGTCTCTCATGATAGGTTTTCCGCAAATATGAAATATAAATTACATTGCGGGATTAAGACACATAGATTACATTAATACAACACAATGGCTGGATTGCTGGCTGCAGCAGTCCGGTTCTGAGGCGAGTTTGAATCCCCAAAGTCACACCGAGAGGAGAGCACAAATGCATCAGTTACACACTAGATTCTCAGGCGGGTGTTTCACGGCAGTGAAACTTGCCATGGCGTTTGCAGGCGCATTGGCCGTCGTTTCCCAATCCGCTTTTGCCCAAGGTCAACTCAATGTCTACAACTGGGGCGACTACATCAATCCGGAAGTTCTGACCCGCTTTACCGAGGAAACCGGGATTCAGGTTTCCCTCGACACCTACGGTACGAACGAGGAAATGCTGGCAAAGATACAATCGGGCGCCACCGGCTATGACATCGTGTTCCCGTCGGTCCACATGCGGGACATCATGCAGAAACTGGGTCTGCTCCATGACGCCAAGGTCAATACACTGAAGGGGTTTGAAAACATCGACCCCGCCAACAAGCGTTCACTGGTGGATCCGGAAAGCTCTTTCTGCCTTCCCTATGCCTGGGGTGCTGTCGGCATCTTCTACAACAAGGCCGAGGCGGGCGAAATCAAGACCTGGGACGACTTTTTCGCGCTTCCCGACAGGGGGAAAAAGATCACCATGCTGGATGATCTCAGGGAAACCATCGGGGTGGCCCTGATCAAGAACGGCCATTCGGTGAATTCCACTGACGGCGATGCACTCAAGCAGGCTGAGGCATGGCTGCTGGAACGCAAGGACAAGATTTCCGCCTTTACCTACGACATCGTCTCCCTGGTCCAGGCGGGGGATATCGCCGCCGCCCACTGGTATGTCGGGGCCACCCTGTACACGCTGGAGGAACCGGACAAGCTGGGCTTTGTGATCCCCGAAGAGGGTGCCACCATGTACCAGGAGGACATCTGTGTCCTCAAGGATGCCCCGAACAAGGAGAGCGCCATCCGCTTCTTTGAGTTCTACATGCAGCCGGAGATGGCGGCGCTCAATACCCTGCAACAGGTCAACGGTACCGCCAACATGCCGGCACGGGACCTGCTGCCCCCGGAACTGAAGGCCAACCCGAACACCAACCCGCCGCCCGAAGTCATTGCTAAGCTCCAGATATTCGAGGATCTGGGCAATGATCTTCGCAAGTACAACCGCGTCTGGACCAAGGTACGTACTGCGCAGTGACCGGGGCGGCGCCGGAGCCCATCGCTGAGGTCAGGGAGGCTGTCAAACGTTTCCCTGCGCCCGAAGGCGGTGTCGTCACGGCGCTTGACAATATTTCGCTGGAGGTCCAGCAGGGTCAGTTCGCTACCCTGCTGGGTCCTTCCGGTTGTGGCAAAACCACGCTTCTCAGAACGATCAGCGGGTTTGAGGACCTCGACTCCGGCGAGGTGCGCATCGGGGGTGAGCCGGTAACCGGTGTGCCGCCGTATCGGCGCCCGGTGAATACCGTATTCCAGAATTACGCCCTCTTTCCGCACCTGTCCGTCAGCGGTAACGTGGGCTACGGGCTGGAAGTGGCGGGTGTGCAAAGAAGCGAGCGCGACCGCAGGGTCGGGGAAGCGCTGGAGCGGGTGGGTCTCGCCGGATTCCATCGCCGGAAGCCGGCGCAGCTGTCCGGCGGCCAGCAGCAGCGTGTTGCCCTGGCGAGGGCCATTATCAATCAACCGAAGCTCCTGCTGCTGGACGAGCCGCTTTCGGCGCTCGACCGGAACCTGCGTCAATCCATGCAGCTGGAACTGAAGAGCCTGCAGCATGACCTCGGCATCTGTTTCCTGTTCGTGACCCATGACCAGGAAGAGGCCCTGACGATGTCGGATCAGGTGATCGTCCTGAACCAGGGCAAGATCGAGCAGGTCGGGCCGCCCGAGGTCCTCTATCACCGGCCTGCCACCCGCTTTGTCGCCGAGTTCATCGGCGACGGCGCGCTGTTTCATGGAAAAATCCAGAACACCGATGCGAACCCGGTACTGGTCACCGAAGACGGCCTCAGGATTGCCGTGGGGACCGGGCCCGGGGTCGGGGACAGTGCGACACTCATCATCCGGCCGGAGCATCTGAGTATTGCGCCTGAGGATCCGGATGACTCGATGGGTGTCCTGGACGCAGTGCTGGAGCAGACGGTCTTCAAGGGTGCGACCCGCCAGTATGTATGCCGGCTGGCCAACGGCGCCTCCATCTCCGCGACACCGCCAGGGACAAGTGAAGAGGCGTTCATTCGTGTCAGGCCGGGTGAGCCGGTCCGGCTCACCTACCGCCGGAGCAAACCCCACCTGATTGTCGGAACCGGCTGATGGCAGTCAAGAGGGACAGTCGCCGGCTTGTTGCCCTGTTGTCCCCGGGGACGGTTTTCCTCGGGATTTTCTTCCTCGGTCCGTTGGCTGTCATGGTTGTTTTCAGCTTTCTGGAGCCCGGTCTTTACGGGGGCGTCGAGTGGAACTTCTACCACTGGAACTACGGCCGGATTCTCGGTTGGGCCGACGGGGAATGGGAGGAATTCGATCCGGTCTACGCGGAAATTTTCTTCCGCTCCGTGCGCCTTGCACTCACCAATGTCGCCATCACGCTCCTGATCTGCTATCCGGCGGCACTCTGGGTCAGCGGTCTGCCGGCGCGATGGCGGACATTTGTTGTCTTCATCGTCACGCTTCCGTTCTTCGTCAGTCTGGTCGTGCGCCTGTTCTGCTGGGTGCTGATCCTGCGCCCGAGCGGGTTTCTGAGTTCCACGCTGCTGGGCCTCGGGCTCATTTCCGAACCCATCGACATCATCTATACGGAGACCGCGGTCCTGATCGGCATGGCGTATATCCTGCTGCCTTTCATGTTCCTGCCCCTGTACGCCAGCATCGAGAAGCTCGACCACTCGCTCGTCGAGGCATCCTATGATCTGGGCGCCAACCCGTACCAGACCTTTCTCAGGGTAATCCTGCCGAGCACCCTTCCCGGAATCGCGGCCGGGTCGGTACTTGTTTTCATTCCGAGCCTCGGCAATTTTATTGTGCCGGACCTGCTCGGCGGGGCCAAGGTGCTCATGATCGGGAACCTGGTGGAGCAGCAGTTCCTGTCCGCAAGGAACTGGCCGTTCGGTTCGGCCCTTTCCGTCATGATCATGCTGGTCATGTTCCTGCTGATCGTGATCTATCTGAGGCGCATCGGCCGCTCGGAGATCGTCAGATGAGGCACCCGTGGCTGAGACGGCTGCTGGATTTTCACGGGCTGCTCTTCCTGTTTTTCGTCTACGCGCCGATCATTATCGTGGTCGTCTATTCCTTCAACAGCCATCCCGTCAACATGATGGTTTGGAAGGATTTCACTTTCGACTGGTACCTGTCCATCTTCGGCAATCCGACCAAGCTCACCGAGCAGACGCTGTATGTCGAATCGACCGACCAGCTGCTCGCGGCCGTCAAGAACAGCCTGCTGGTCGCCTCGACCACAACGGCGTTCTCGACCATTGTCGGAACCGCCACCGCCCTGGCCGTCTATCGGCATCACTTCCGGTTGAAACCCTTTTACCAGGGACTGCTCTTCATGCCGATGGTCATGCCGGATATTGTGCTCGGCATCGCCCTGCTGGTGTTCTTCGTGAACTTCGGCATCAAGTTGGGGCTCTTCTCGATCATCATCGGGCACTGCACGTTTCTCATCTCCTATGTCTTTGTCGTGGTCAGTGCCCGGCTGGCGGGAATGGACGACACCCTGGAGCAGGCCTCCGCAGACCTCGGCGCCAATCCCTGGATCACGTTCAGGCGGGTGACGCTGCCGCAGATTCTGCCCGGTATTGTGGGCGGCGCCCTGCTGGCATTCATCATCTCCATGGATGACCTTGTGATCACTTATTTCATTGCGGGCGTGGACTCGACCACGCTGCCCGTTTTCATCTACGGCATGTTGAGGCGCGGGGTCAAACCCGAAATCAACGCGATCGCGACGCTGATGCTGGTTTTCTCCTTCCTCATCGCCTCCCTCGGACTTTACTTTCGCAAACGCACCTGAACCCGGAAATCATGAACAAGACACGCGGACGCGAACTCGGGCTGCCGTTTCCGGGAAGAACGGGTGAACACAACGCCATCACCGACGTCCCCGGCGTGGAGGTCGGCTACTGCACCCGAATCGAGGGGCAGGGGCCCCTCGTCCAGGGAAAGGGCCCCGTGCGCAGCGGCGTGACCGCGATCCTGCCGCTGGGACGCAGAACGGATCCGCAACCGGTCTGGGCGGGAATGTATGCGCTGAACGGTAACGGGGAGATGACCGGCACCCACTGGATCCGCGATGGCGGCTACTTCGTGGGGCCGGTCTGCATCACCAATACCCACAGCGTCGGCATCGTCCACCATGCGGCAGTGAGGTGGATCATCCGGAACCATGCCGACGCCTGGCAGTCCGAGCATCTCTGGGCCATGCCCGTGGTGGCCGAAACCTATGATGGCGTGCTGAATGACATCAACGGGCAGCACATCACCGAAGACGATGCGCTCCATGCCCTTGATTCGGCGGCGTCCGGGCCGGTTGACGAGGGCAACGTGGGCGGCGGGACCGGAATGATCTGTTATGAATTCAAGGGCGGCACGGGGACCTCTTCAAGGCGCCTTGAAATCGACGGGGAGGAGTTCGTGCTCGGCTCCCTGGTACAGGCGAACCACGGCCTGCGGCCCTGGCTGACCGTGCTCGGCCGGCCGGTCGGCAGAACGATGACGGAGGACCGGCTGATGACCCTGGAACAGGGCTCGATCATCGTCGTTCTCGGCACCGACCTGCCGATGGCGCCCCACCAACTGCAACGCCTGGCCAGGCGCGCCGCCATTGGAATCGGCCGTGGCGGAACCCCCGGAGGCAACAATTCGGGTGACATCTTTCTCGCGTTCAGCACGGCCAACCGCGGTCCCATTCCGCAGTTGGCGGGCCCGAGACGGACCCTGGAAACCATCAACGATGAATCCTTCGACCCGATCTACATGGCGGCGACGGAAGTGATCGAGGAGGCGGTGGTCAACGCGCTGCTGGCGGCCGGGGACATGGCTACATTGCGCCCGGACGGCCTGGTGTGCCGTGCAATTGATCCAGAAAGACTTCTGCAATGTTTCACCTGACGAGGCGTATATGATTTCCGATCACCCGATAAGGCCAGATACCTGGGAAGCACGCGATCTCCGGTCGGTACTGCATGGATTCACCCATCTGGGTACCCTGCGGGACAAGGGCCCTGTCGTGATGTCGAGGGGGGAGGGAGTCTACGTCGTGGATTCGCATGGAAACCGCTATCTCGAGGGCAATTCGGGACTTTGGAACATGGTGGTCGGATTTGACCACCCCGACCTCGTGGAGGCTGCATGCGAGCAGTACCGGAAGTTCCCGGCATATCATGCGTTCTTCGGGCGGGTAAGCGAGCCCACCGTGGCCCTGTCCGAAAGACTGCTCGAGATCGCCCCGGTACCAATGGACAAGGTGTTCTTCACCAATTCGGGCTCCGAGGCCAACGATACCGTGGTGAAGATGCTGTGGATGATCAACCGCGCCCAGGGCAGGCCCCGCCGGCGCAAGATACTGTCCCGCAAGAACGCCTACCACGGGGTTACGGGCATCACGGCCAGCATGACCGGCAAGGATTACGTCGGCGCTTTCGGTTTGCCGCTGGATGACTTCCTGTTCGCGGATTGCCCGCACTACTGGAGATATGCCGGCCCAGGGGAAAGCGAAGTCGAGTATTCGGCCCGGTGCGCCCGCCGCCTGCAGGCCCAGATCGAGGCGGAGGGCCCAGACACCATTGCCGGATTCTTCGCCGAACCGGTGATGGGCGCCGGCGGCGTGATTCCGCCGCCGGAAGGTTACTTCGAGGCCATCCAGCCGGTCCTGAGGAAATTCGACATCCCCCTGGTTGCCGACGAGGTGATCTGCGGTTTCGGGCGTACCGGGAAGATGTGGGGCTGCCAGACATACGACATCGAACCCGACATCCTGGTTGCCTCTAAATGCCTGACGGCGGGGTATTTCCCGATGGGCGCAATCATGGTTTCCCGGTCCGTTGCAGACAGTCTCGACGAGGCGGCCAGTGAATTCGAGGAGTTCCCGCACGGCTTCACATCAGCCGGCCACCCGGTGGGTTGCTCGATCGCGCTCAAGGCGATCGATATCATCCAGAACGGGGGCGTGTTCGAGAATGTCGTCAACGTATCCCCCTGCTTTCAGGAGCGGCTTGGCGGTTTCGCATCGCATCCGCACATCGGCGAGGCCCGCGGTATCGGGCTGATGGGGGCACTGGAGCTGGTGGGCGACAAGGAAAACAAGACTCCGTTCCCGCCCGAGCAGCCGGTGGCCGAGCAGATCGCGAACGTGGCGCTGGAGAACGGACTGATCTGCCGGCCCATCGGACAGGCCATTGTCGTGGCTCCGCCCTTCATCATTACACGGAATCAGATCGACGAGCTTTTCGGCAAGCTGCAAAGGACCATCGAGCAGGTCATCGGCACCTGACGGGATCGGCTCATGTCCAGATATCGAATCACCCAGGACGATCTCAGGCATGCAGCGGAATTCCGCGCAGACCCGCTTGGCATGCCCGGTCCTGGCCTGCAGAGGGTCCTGAATCTCCTTCGGGGCGGCCCCAAGTCCGGCAAGTATGTCCTGGTTGTAAAAGAACCCTTCAGGCGCTGGATTCTCGGGCGCCTGCCCGCGGAACGCGGTCAGCCGGTCGAGTTGCTGGACGGCATGGAGTTCACGGATCTCGCCGAGGCGGAATGGGCAGTGTTCAGGCTCCGGTGGAAGGCGCACACCGGTCAGAATCTCGAACAGGAACTGTGACGTGATCCGGATTCTCGGCTACGCTGACCGCATCAGTGCCGCCCCGGGTGAATGCATCCGGGTGAAGGTCAGTTGCGAGGGTCTGGATCGGTACGATGCAGAACTCGTCCGCGTTATTCACGGCGATATCAATCCATCGGGTCCGGGCTATCGCGAAGAGCCGGTTCCGCTGGATCTTGGCGGTCCGTTCGAGGGCCGCCATCAACCCATCCACGCGGGCTCCTACGGGGTGGTGAACGGCAGTCCGCCGTTTCCCGCGAAGGCTTCACTGGGATTGCAGGCATTCGTCTTTCCGACCCTGCCGGGCCGCGGTCCCCAGACCATACTGAGCCGGCAGGACCCGCAGTCGGGAATCGGTTTCAGGCTTTATCTCGACCTGGAAGGCGCAGCTGCGCTCGAGGTCACCGCAGGCGGGGAGAAGGGCGGGGTGGTCGCCACCGGCGCGCCGCTCATCGCGGAAAGATGGTATCTCATCAGCGGCAGCTACGACGCGGCAAGCGGGGTGCTCACCGTGGCCCAGAAGCCGCTGAGGTCCTATCCATGGGTAGATGACGCGGTTCAGGCGTCCCGTACCGTCTCCGCCGACCTGGCCTTCAACGATGCCGGCGTCCCGGTCATGATCGCCGCCAGGCAGGCAGCCGACCGGCCGGCGACGGAACACTTCAACGGCCGGATCGAGGCACCGAAAATCCTTTCCCGATCCCTGTCGGCCGAAGCAATGGAAAGCCCGCTGGACATGCAGTGCGAAGGCCTGGCCGCGGCCTGGGACTTTTCCATCGGGATACCGACCGGGCGGATCACCGACCAGTCGGGCAACGGGCTGCACGGCCATCTGGTCAACCTCCCGACGAGGGGGGTGTGCGGCCATGCGTGGAACGGAGACGAACATTGCTGGGTGAAAAGGCCCGGGCACTATGCCGCGATCCATTTCCACGATGACGACCTCTATGACTGCGCCTGGGAAACGGATTTCGAGGTCAGGCTCCCGGATGAACTATCCAGTGGGGTGTACGCCGTGCGTCTTCATGGCGGGGACGAGGAGTTCTACATCCCCTTTTCGGTTCGCCCGCCCCGCGGCACCACCACCGCACCGGTGGCATTCCTCCTGCCGACCGCCAGTTACATGGCCTATGCGAACAATCGAATCGGGCTTGATGTTCCGGAGACGGAAATCGTTTGCGGGCGCCTCATCCAGATGAGTTCGATCGATCTGTTCATGCAGACGCATCCCGAAATCGGCCTGTGCTTCTATGATCTGCACAACGATGGAAGCGGCGTCTTCTACTCGTCCCGTCTGAGGCCGATCGTCAACATGCAACCCGGGCATATCGGTCACCTCGGGGGCGTGGGTTCGAATCTGTGGCAGTTCAATGCGGACACGCACATTCTCGGCTGGCTTGAGCACCTGGGCCAGCCGTTTGATGTCATTGCGGATGAAGACCTTGAATCCGAGGGCTCCGGAATACTGGAAGGCTACAGGGCGGTGATCACGGGAACACACCCGGAGTATTACTCGGTCGGGATGCTGGACAGCCTCCAGTCGTATCTGGATGACGGCGGACGCCTGATGTACCTGGGTGGGAATGGATTCTACTGGCGGGTGAGCTTTCACCCGGAGCTGCCCGGTGTCATTGAATGCCGGAAATCCGAGGACGGGATCCGCGCCTATGCGCCCCGGCCGGGGGAATTCTACGCCAGCTTTACCGGTGAATATACGGGGCTGTGGCGTCGCAACGGCCGGCCGCCCAACGCACTGGCGGGAATCGGCATGGTTTCGCAGGGATTCGACCGTTCATCACCCTATGTCATGAAAGAAGCAAGCCGCGACCCGCGTGCGGCCTTCGTTTTCGAGGGAGTCGAGGGGCCGTTCATCGGGGATTACGGCTTGTCGGGCGGCGGGGCCGCCGGACTTGAGCTGGACGCTACGGACCATTCGCTCGGCACACCGCCGCATACGCTTGTTCTGGCTTCCTCGGAGCGGCATTCCGACCTGTACCTGATGACCCCCGAGGACATGGATGACCCGGCCCCGGGTCTCGGGGGTTCGGAGGCGGAAATCATCCGGGCCGAGATGGTGTTTTTTGAAACACCGGGCGGCGGCGCCGTTTTCTCGACCGGTTCCATCGCCTGGTGCGGCAGCCTGTCCCATGCGAATTACGAAAACGACGTGGCCCGCATCACAACCAATGTATTGAGACGCTTTCTTGACGATAAGCCCTTTACCCCCGCTCCCGGGTAGTACGACAGGAACAGGTCGCAGGGATCACTATCCAACCGGGATTGCGTGCTGCTGAACCGGACTGTCTGTTTGCTTGCCACGCCCCGAGCCGGTGGGATTGACACAAATCGGCCATGACTGTACATTGTCGGGACAATTCAGAGAATAGCGACATGTTGAATTTCAGTGATGCCGATGGGCCTTCGGACGAGAAGGCCACCGACCACCTTGAGATGCGGGTGAAGCCAAGCGACAAGGAGCGCATGTCGCGTGCCGCCGAACTGACGGGCGTCAAGCTCACGACGTTCGTCAGGGCGTCGGCCGCGCGGGAGGCCGCGCGGGTGCTGCGTGAGCATCAGACCACGGTGCTTTCGGAGCGTGACCGGCTGACACTGCTGGAGGCGCTCGACAATCCGCCGTCGCCGACAAGGGCGGCCCGGGAGGCGGTTCGCGGTTATCGCTCCCGCATCGCCAATGCCGGGTGACGAGGATCGCGAATCCGCCTCTGGAATCGTCATCGAGCCGTTCGATCCCGGCCAGCATGACCAGTCGGGTTTTTCCTGCGGAACGAATCGCCTGGACAATTTTCTGCGGTTGAGCGCGCGGAAGCAGCAGAAAGACGACTTCGCGCGTGTATTCGTTGCGGTCGCGGCGGACTCGCCGAAGGTACTCGGTTACTACGCGCTGAATGCCCATGCGGTTGCGACGGACGACCTCGGCGTGGACCGGCCCCGGCGAGCGCCCAATACAGGCACTCTTCCTGCGCTGTATCTTTCGATGATTGCCGTGGACCGGAGCTGGCAGGGCAGGGGACTCGGGTCGGACCTGGCGGTCGATGCGCTCAGCCGCGCCCGTAATGTCTCCGGCGAGGTGGGGCTCAAGCTGGTCGTGCTCGATGTGATCGACGACGGCGGGGACGAGGCTTTCGCGCGTCGCATGGAATTTTACCGCCGCCTCGGTTTCCGGAGCCTTCAGGATCGGCCGGACCGGATGTTTATCACCATCGGCACGATTCGGGCCATGTTCGACGATGGATAGCGGGGATGAGGTGCGCGCGTGTAAACCACAAGGAGCAACAGCCAGATTTCATAGAGCTGTTAGACACTTGCAGGGAAGGAAACTCCGGGAACGCATTCAGCATCCGGATGCTTCATTTGCGTCGGGTACAGGTGCCGGAGCCCCGGATTTCAGCAGCGCCGAAACCGTGAGTAATCGAGAGCACTGACCTTGGATATGCTCCTGTATTTCGGCTGCTTGCACTTTTGGAATGGCGTAATGACTGGCTTCTTCAGCCCACATTGAGACCGCGTCGGATACTTCCTGCATGATCTGTATTGCTGATTTCCGAGGGATGGACACTCTGTGTGCCAGTGCAAGGCAGTCTTCGCGCGTGAAGTCTCTGCCTTTCCCCTCAATGGTCATGCTGTGATACCCCCGGATACCCAGGTTGTAGGTCAGGTCGTAGGCCGGACTGACAACCCACATTCCGTTGGGTTGCATAACAAAAGCAAAGTTCTTGGTGTGATCGTCTCGGTTTCCAGTGACCACGTTGAAAACCATACGGCGAAACAATTCGACCTTTTCCGCATGTGATTTCGTCAAATAGTCGCTGAGCTTGAGCAACTTGAGATAGTCGAAGTCGGGAACTCGGAAGTCGGTATGGACCAGCCCGGCAACGCTGTGAACATGCAATCGCCGGTTGCCCGGCAAACGATCGAATCGACGTGTCAGGAAGTAGGCGTGGTCCTTCTGCCCGGGAACCAGCCGGGTTTCCGCCATTCGAATGCCGGCCCTGCGGGCCATCTTCGCGAACAGGTGCTCGATCGCGCCGGCGGATCGATCATCAGGTGCATTGCCCGTTGGGAATTTGGCGATCCAATGACTGTAACCATTCGGCAAGTCCTCGGCGCCGGTCATTATCGAGTCGCCGGCATCCGAGAACCCGATTAGCATTTTCGGCCGGGCGCCACCGGATGGAGCGGCGTGACCAACAAACTCGTCGAGCACTTCGACGGTTTCTCCCTGATATTGCCGGGTGGCTTCCAGGCCGATTGCTGGAAGATCCAGCAAATCGGCAGCCAACGGCCCGGCTTCCATGTCCGGAACGTAAGAAAGCGCGCCCATCGCGCGGGAGCCAATAAACGCCAGACGATGCAGCGGCGTAATGGCATCGAGATTCATGCCGCGCTGGCGGAAAGTGCGATCCATGAGCAGCCGGCCCCATCCATCCGGAAGAGAGTCCGCGAACAAGCCATGCAAACCCGCAAAAGGTCTCAACGAGGCAGCCTGCAGGCCGGTCTCTGGTTTCAGATGTAAAGGGGAGAGACCAATGCCAAGCCGGAGAAACTCGGGGTTCATCTCAAAGTGCGTGTAATTGTCCCCCCTGCCATAGCCAAGCCGTCCCAGGAACATGGGATCGGAAGACTCCAGACCGTGGAAACAGACGCGAAGTTCGTTCACGGACTATTGCGGTGTGTAGCCAACAGTTCGTCCATGGTGGCTGGCCCGGTTTCCGGCAACAACATATCTGCATGAGCAAGGTCGCCATAAGTCGCACACAACATCAGGAATTGCCGCAGTGATATCTCTCCAGTCGTTTCGAAATGCCGTAGCGTCGGGCTTGGTACACCGCTGAGCTCGGCGGTCTTTTGCCGGCTGTGCTTGCGGGCTTTGCGCCGTTTGCGCAAGGTAGCCGCCAAGTGGTTCTGAACTTCCCGCGGCGAGTTCGGAAAATACAACATACTATCAATATAAATAATAATTAGGATAATATTGATAATATTATATCAAATATAGTAAGTTTTAACAAACTGCAAAATTCCGCGAGAATAATTCTCAGGCAATAAGAATCCCATGAACATTGAAGGCGGTTTCAGCCTTTTCGGTAGGCTTCATGAAATGGCTTGCTGCCAATGCCTGTTACAGCGCCCGCTCTTCATCCGATGTCAAAGGCCATCCAATTCGCTCCCTGTACATTGCTTGTAGAGCTCAAGAAAATCCGGTCATGAAACTCTCGGTCGCTCAGGGCGCACGCATATATGGGAAAGTGCCGAAACGGTCCGCTCACTCTGTCTCCCAAGGATCGTAGGAGCCGAAGTTCCACAGATGCTTCTCGGGATCGCGGCACGCATAGAAGCGGCCGCCATGGTCCTGGTCGGCGGGCTCGATGACGATCTCCGCACCGGCCGCGCGGGCACGGGCGCAGTGGGCGTCGACATCCTCGACGATGACGTAGGGCGCCTGGGTCTCGCCGCCGGCCTGTGCCGGCTGGACGATCAGGTCGTCATAGCCGCCGCGTCCGGCCGATCCCAGCATGACCATGGCGCCGGAGAAGGTGAGCTGGGAGTGGGCGATGCTTCCGTCCTCGCCGGGCACGACGAGGTGCTTCTCGAAACCGAACGCCTGGCACAGCCAATCGATGGCGGCGGGCGCGTCGGCGTAGCGCAGGGTTGGGATGATCTTCGTGGACATGCTGCCTCCTGAAGGCGGATCACGGATGGAATACGGATGTTGGAAATCTTGTTGTTGCCCCAATACCGGCTTGCGCCCTACTCTGGCATCGCTTGTGCAATTTCTAGGCTAGGCGAGGAGTTGGTAGAACCGATCAAAGAGATTCGGCGGCATGGCCTGGTGCGGGAGCGTCAGGATGTCATCACTGAGGCGTACTGCCTCGGCATGGTCAAGGCCGCCAGACCGCATCAGGTCGAGCGCCTTGGCGCGCATCTCGTCCGTATCGAGGGAAAGCTCCGGATCGCCCTTGCAGTCGCGTCGCTCCGTTTGCAGGAGTTCGCCCTCGGCGGTGGTCACCGACAACGAGGCACCCCAGGCATCCGGGTAGCGGGCATGAAAGGGATCTTTGGCCTGCACCGTGGTCTTGGCGCACAATTCCTGGCTGCGGGCACGGGCGCTTGGGTCGAACGAGTCGAGTCCGACGCGCCCGTCGAGAAGTGCCGTGGCGGCCGTATGCTGCAGTGAGAACTTGGCCTGGTATTCGGTCTCGGGCGCGGGACAGTCGCAGATGTCGAGCGCCGCCTGGTAGCTCTGTATCTCGACGGTGCGGATGGCCGCACCGTGAAGCAGGCCATGGAGTTCCAGTGCGCAGTCGATCACGGGGTGGGTATGTCTGCAGGAAGGCCAGGGCTTGATCGAGGTCTGCGTGAGCTGCCATTCCGAGCCGGCTTCTTCAAGGATTCTTTCGGGTGCTGGGTCGGGGCAGGCCCCGGCGAAGAATCCCTTTTCCCCCTCGAGTATGGCGGCGGGCCCGGTGAAGCCGTGGGCGGCGAGTTCCGCCGCGAGCATCCCGGATTCGGCGGCGCGCCCGGCATGCAGGTGCTTGCTCATCGCACCTTCTTCAAGGAACTGCCAGAGTCCGCCGGCCTGGGTACCGGCATTGCCGAGCGCATCCCGGGTCTGCGCGTCGTCAAGACCCAGCAGGGTGGCGGAGGCCATTGCCGAGCCGAACGGGCCGCAGGTCGCGGTGTTGTGCCACACCCGGTAGTGCGCGGGCCCGACGGCTGACCCGATGCGGCACATGGCTTCGTAGCCGCAGAGCATCGCATGCAGCAGGTCGCTGCCGCTGGCGGAGAGCGGCTGGGCAAGCGCCAGGATGGCCGGGACCACAACGCATCCCGGGTGCGTCACCGATGCGCGGTGGAGGTCGTCGGTTTCGGTGATATGCGAAAGGGCGCCCATCAGCAGCGCGTCGCGCTTGCGGTCGCGCGGGAAATGCGCGGCCCAATCGCGCAGCAGCCCGCCCACCGGGGTCGCGCTGCCTGCGCATGCCGAGGCCACCGTGTCCAGAAGGCAGAGCGAAGCGAGTTCCAGGTCCTCGCCCCGGACCTGCTTGCTCCGGATCAGCGTGATCAGATCCCCGGTCAGACTCATGTGTTTATCCCCTTTACCGACAGGGCGGAATACATCAATTGCGCCAATGGAAGTCAACCCGGGCCGGCGTCCCGATCCCGGAGCAGGTTTCTCCTCAGTCTCCGGGCCGGAACCGCTTCCCGGGAGATCCGTCGAGATGCGGGACACACACATGCTGCCCGTGGGACAGCCGCTCAAGACGCACCTCCACCTGGTAGACGCTGGAAAGCAGTTCCCCGGTAAGTACCGTATCGGGGGAGCCTGATGCCTGCAGGGTGCCGTCCGCGAGCACCAGTACCCGGCTCGCGCAGGCAAGGGCATGGTCGGGGTTGTGGGTGGACAGCACGATACCTAGGCCGGCCTCGGAGAGCTTTCGCACCTGCTGGAGCACCCGCACCTGGTTGCCGAAATCAAGGCTTGCGGTGGGTTCGTCCATGACGACGATCGGGGTATCCTGGGCGAGCGCGCGGGCAATCAGGGCGAGTTGACGCTGTCCCCCGCTGATCCGGGTGAACTCCCTGGACGCCAGGTCGCCGATGCCGAGCTGATCGAGGGCCTGTTGCGCCCGCTCGGCGTCGTGCTCGCGGGGCGACGAGAACAGTCCCCGGTGAACGGTCCTGCCCATGAGCACCATGTCGTGCACCGTGTAGGGAAAGACCGATTCGTGGGCCTGGGGCACATAGGCGACCCGCCGGGCGATCTGGGTGCGCGACAGCGTGCCGATGTCCTTGCCGTCCAGCACGATGTTGCCGCCCTGGCGAACCAGCAGTCCGAGCAGCGTCTTGAACAGGGTGGTCTTGCCCGATCCGTTCGGGCCGAGCAGGCAGAGCACCTCGCCGGGCGCCACCTCCAGGTCCACATCGCGTCCGACGGGCTGGCGAGGATAGCCGAAACCGAGCTGCCTTGCCGCGAGGGTGGTCACCAGCTCCTCCTGCCGGTTGCGAGCAGCCAGATGAACACCGGCGCGCCGACGAAGGCCGTGAGCACCCCGAGGGGCGTCTCGGTTTCCGCCAGGGTGCGGGCGAGAGTGTCCACGATCAGGAGGTATCCGGCTCCCATCAGCATCGCGGCGGGCAACAGGCGGTGAAAGTTCGGGCCCACCACGAGGCGGGCGATGTGCGGCATCACCAGGCCGACCCAGCCGACGACACCGGAGATCGCCACCACGCTCGCGGTCATGAGCGTGGCGGCGGCGACGAACAGCAGGCGCAGGCGGCGCGGGTCGACACCGAGGGTGGCCGCCTCCTCGTCGCCCAGCGCCATCAGGTTCATGCGCCATCTCAGTAGCACCAGCGGAACCAGCCCGATGACCACCGCGGGCAGGGCGCCCGCCAGGTCGCCGGCCTGGATCCCGGCAAGGCTGCCGAGCAGCCAGAACGTGATGGCCGGAAGCTGGTCGTAGGGATCCGCCAGGATCTTCAGAAGCGAGATGCAGGCGCTGGCAAGCGCGCCGAGCACCACCCCGGAGAGTACCAGTACCAGTGTGGGTTCGTGGTTGCGCACAGCCGAGGCGACCAGGTACACCAGGGTGACGGTGACCGCACCCCCGATGAAGGCGAATCCCTGTATCGCCACGACCGGCAAGGAAAGGAAGATGCCGAGCACGGCGCCGAGGCCGGCACCGGTGGAAACGCCGAGGATGTCCGGAGACACCAGGGGGTTGCGGAACAGACCCTGGTAGACCGCGCCCGCGGCGGAGAGTGCGGCGCCGACCAGCAGGGCGGTGGCGACCCGGGGAATCCGGATCGAGAACAGCACGGTCTCGGCCTGGCTCAACGGCGCCGTGTCGCCGGAGATGATCCGGTTGGCGGCGGAGACGAGATCCGCGGAATCGACGGGGTAGGGGCCGACGAGGACAGCGCCGAACGCGAGCGCCGCCACAGCCAGCACCAGAAGCCCGAAGGTGAAACCCTGGTTCAGGGCAGTGTGCGCCCGCCTGCCCATTCGATCAGCCGGTCAAGTTCCGGTTCCGTCAGTTCCACGTGGTAGAACAGGCGGTAGAAGCGCCGGGTCTCCTCCCGGAGGTCGAATCCGAGCCGCTCGGGGAAGAACAGTCCGGAGAGCCAGCGAAGGCCGATGATCCGGTTGACAGACGGCGGCCGGTCGATCCAGCCGAACGGCGCGGTGGGACTCAGGTAGACGCGCCCCCTGCGCACCGCCTCGATCCCGGACCATAGCGGTTGGTGCCAGACGCCAGCGAAGAAGTGCGGATCCCAGGTAATGATGGTGTCGGGATCGGCGACGATCACCTGCTCGATGGATGCCTGGACGATGCCGCGTCGGATCGAGGCGTCACCCGGGTCGGCAACGTTGCGCCCACCGGCGCGCTCGATGATCTCGGTATTGATGGAACCCTTGAGTCCGGTCTCGAGCCCGGCGGGTCCGCGTGCCAGGTAGACGCGCGGGCGCTGTTCAGGCGGTATGTCGGCGAGCGCCCTGTCGATCCCGGAAAGCAGCCGTTCGACGTAGCCGGCGAGTTCCTCGGCACGCTCCGGCACGCCGAGTATGCCGCCGAGCAGCCGCAGGGCCTGTGGAGTGTTCTCGAACCGTCCGTCTATCAGGAGGTAGGGGATCCCGATCTGTTCCTGTACCCGGTCGGCAAGGGACACGTAGGTGTCCCGCACCGAGCCGAAGTCGACGATCAGGTCCGGCTTCGTGTTGAGGACAACCTCAAGGTTTGCGGAATCCCCGCGCCCTGTGAGACGGCCGGTTTCCGGGAGATCGCGGAAGGGCTCCGCGATGTAGGGCCGCTCAAAGTCGCGAAGCGCCCGGGACCACCCGGTCAGTTTTTCGGGTGCCAGGACATAGACAAGGATCGATGCCGGGGGACCGGCCGCGTACACCCGCCCGATGTGCCCGGTAATCTCCACCTGGCGTCCGGCGGAGTCCTCGACCATCCTGGCCGGGGTATCGAAAGGCAACGCCATGCAGGCGAGCCCCAGGGCGAGGGGACCCAGGATGGAAAATAACGGCGGGACTCTGTCCAGTGGTTTCACGAAAAATCCGGTTCAGGGCGTGCTGGAACGGGGGAACTGGCACGGGTTGCCGGGCCAGGTGATGCCACATTGTACTCGACACCGTCTCGGTGCGGGACCGACTTCCGGCCGGGGTTCGCCTGGCCGTAGGAACGGGGGAAACAGCCGGGAATCTGCCTTTGCCTCACCAACGTGGAGTGCACCTCCTATCCCGGGATGGAGCCCTCATTCGCTGTTGCGTGGATCAACCGGGCGTGGCCGTCCGCCGGATGGTAACGGGATTCCTGGAGCGAACGGACCGACAAGGTCGGCCCCACGAACCATCGATCGCCTGCAGATAACGTTCACCCCGGGCCAATGCCTTTCGAGGGAATTTTCCTCTTCCTCTTGATTTGGGGTTTACATTGCACTATCCTGCCCGAATCCGCCCCATGGCAGTACGCCCCGCTCCCATCCTGAACACAGGATTGGCGATCATGAGCGAGGCCGATCCCATGGGGCTTTCTTGTTTTCGGGAACTGTGCCGGCGCCATGACTTCCAGAACTGCGATTTTGATCGATGGTGGATTCTTCCTCAAGCGATTGCCGGTTGTCCGACCCGATGTGATCCATCACGATCCCGAAGCGGTGACCAAGGCAGTTCAGGATCTGGAAACCAGTCATCTGGACCAATTGAACAGGGTCTATCGTGTTCCGCATCGGAACCGGCTTCATTACCGGACATTCTTCTACGATGCCACGCCATACGAACAAAAAGCCCATAAGCCCGTCAGCAACGAGCCCCTCAATTTCGCTGCAACCAAACAGGCCCGTTTCCGCAGGGAACTGTTCCGCGCCCTCCACCGTATCCCTAATCTTGCGGTCAGGCTTGGAGAGGTAAAGAAAGACAGCAACAATCCCTGGGTTCTCAAATCATGGGTCCGGGAAGACCTCCTCAAGGGGCGCCGCTCGCCCGAAGAACTGACTGATGATGACTTTTCCCCCGCATTTCGCCAGAAAGGGGTCGACATGCGGATAGGGCTTGACATCGCATCGATCACTCTCAAGAAGCAGGCCGACATCATCATACTGGTGTCGGGGGATGCGGACTTCGTTCCCGCAGCAAAGCTGGCCAGAAGGGAAGGAGTAAAGTTTATACTTGACCCTCTTTGGCATCACATTTCCGATGATCTGCAGGAACACGTAGACCACCTGAGAAGTGGATTCTCAAGGCCCGAAGACAAGGAAAATAAATCCGGAAAGTTACCCAATACTGGAGACAGGCCGATGAAACGCGAAAATTTCAGAGAGGCAATGCTGAAGCAACTGGCTCGCGCGGAAGGACGGGGTGCCCCCTATGTCGAGGTCACTTCGGGGAAGCTTCACCGGCAGGTCGGCGGATATCCGGGCACCAACCACCGAATGCCTGTCTGTTGCGAAGTCATGTATGCGGAGATGAGGGACGGCGACCGAGTGGTCAGCGCCCCTCCAAAGGGGAAGGGCGCCACGCTCACGATCCGCTACCGGTTGCCGAGAAACTCCTGAAGTATCCATCTCCTTCGGCCATCGGTTCGTATCATTGCGAAAATCTGCGTTCCTTGGGAATGTGTTGGGGCTTGACGGCCGCAAGAAATCCGCACTACCTTTCGGCGTCCCATGATATGAGAGCCCGATGAACGACAAGACCGACGACACCCGCCCCTTCCGTTTCTTTGACAACCGGGAGAAGTACCTTCTGTTCGTCACCACATGCGGCGAGAAGTGGGCGATCGGCGAGCGCATTGGTGCGGACATCTGCAAGATTGAACCTGAACCGCCCGCATTGCGGATGTTCGATGCGGGTACCGGTGACGGCACCGTGATGGCCAGTGTACTTCGCCAGCTTCACGGCCGCTTCCCCACCGTGCCGTTTCTCGTCGTCGGCAAGGAAATCAGCCTCGAGGACGTGAGACTCACCCTGGACAAGCTACCCGACCGGTTCTCCGAGCATCCCCAAACCGTCGTGGTGCTTACCAACATGCACTATCGCGAGGCGCCGTGGCTGTGCCCGACCGATACGGAGGCGCACCAGCGCGTCAAGTGGAGTGAGATCGTCCTCGAGGGCCATACCGCGCATGAGTTCGATCGGCAGATTGCCGGTCTTCACCAGACCCTGGCCGATGGATGGAAGGTTCGCACGAGCCCGAAAACGGGCAACCCGGTCTACGTTGAGCCAACCGTCCTGGTGCTCTACCGCTCGGACCAGAGATTTGCGCTCGATTCGGTGATTCCCCGGTTCGGCGAGCCGCCGGGAGGCTATGACCTGGTAATCGCGGCACAACCGTACCGGGCGCGCCATCCCGCCGAGCTCAAGGTCCGGCATGTGCTCCAACCGCTCGCGGCAGCGCTGGCCAAGGGGGGGCGCATGGTCACGATCCAGTCGACGGGGCAGGACCCGGGCATGGAGATCATCCGCAAGATCTGGCCCGGGGAGGAGCCGTTCCAGACGCCGGGACCGATGCTCATGCAGGAACTGCGTTCACGCCTCGAGGTGGAATACCCGGACCGCGAATACAGCATTGACAGCGAACTGAGCAACTTCTTCCGTTTCTCCCTGCACGTGATGCCGAACGAAGTCACCGAAAACATCGGCACCTCCACCCGACTGGCGGCGTGGAACGCCGCGGTGTACGTTGCCCAGATCGACGATGAGCGAATCACGGCCGCCATGTCCGATGGCGCCTACCTGGAAGCGACCGCCGACGTCATCGAACGCCATGGCGGGCTTTGGTTCGTCGACGAGTCGTTCATGGTTGTGCGGCGCAAGTGATCCAGCCGATGCGGACAAGGCACAGAGACGTTACCGGGTCTCCGGGCATGATTCCGTGAGACGGCCTTGAAGAATCCGGCGGTCCTGACCCTTGCGATTTTCCTGTTGGCCGTGTCTGGCACCAATGCACTGAATGCGGCCGAGTCCGCCGGCGCTGTCCGGGTGCCGGCCGAATGGGAGCACCAGGAAGCCATATGGCTGCAATGGCCGGAAGGATTTGAAAAGGAGCTCGAGCCTGTTTTCGGCAGGCTGGCCGAAATCATTCCCCGTTACCAGAAGCTCCATATCATCTACAACGCTGAGGAAACGAGAAACGCTGCCGTGGCAGCCATACGGCTTGCCGGGGGTGATCCGGAACATTCCCGGATCGTGTGGCATCAGATACCCAATGACAGTGCATGGATGCGTGACAACGGGCCGGTCTATGTCGAAAGGGATGGCAGGCTGCGCATCCAGAACTGGGAATTCAATGCCTGGGGCGGCGCTTTCGGGGACGACATCCCCTATTCCAGGGACAATCGCATACCGGATCATGTGGGCGACTTCCTGAACATTCCGGTCGACCGGGTTGACATTGTCCACGAGCGGGGAAATCTCGAGTTCAACGGCATCGAAACGGTGGTCCTGAACTGGAGCACGCTCGGAGACCCGGATCGCAACCCGGGATACACGAAGGAGCAGGCGGAACGCGATCTGAAACGCCATTTCGGCGTGGAAAGGGTGGTATTCATAGAAGGGATACCTGAAGGCGACCTGACACGGGGCCATATCGACGGCATCGCCAGGTTCATCGATTCGTACACCATGGTCATTCCAAAGTGCACGGAACATTCACGGTGCGAACCGAAATCGAGTGCCGATGCGCAGGTTTATGACAATGCTGCTAGTACCGTGGAGAAGGCAGGCATCAAGGTCATTCGCGATCCGATCGAGGGGGTCGCGCGCTACGGTGGACGGCAGTTCGATACGAACTATATGAACTGGGTCGTGGGAAACGGTTTTGTCATCGCAGGGAGCTTCGACAATGAGAAAACCGACGAAGCCGCGCACCTTCGAATCCAGGGATATTTCCCCGGAAGGGATATCCATCTTGTCAGTATCATGTCGTCCTGGAATGCGGGAGGCGGCATCCATTGCCATACCAATGACCAACCATCCGGGCAATCCGCTCCTGATTCCTAGGGGCAACCATCGGACTGATAACGATGTGATCGAACCACTTCCGGCCCGGATCGAACGCATTCGGGTATCGCAGTGAAGCCGGGTCCGGCATCACTCGGCGGAGTCACAGCTGTGCCGCAAATCGGACCTCCTGCCGTCGAAAACGCCTGATCAGGAGCCACGCGGAGCCTGCCATGGCGACCGCCATGCCGGCCCAGATGCCCGGGCCCCCAAGATTCAGGAAGAATCCGAGAACTAACGCCGCGGGAATCCCGAGGCCCCAACTCATGGATATGGCAATCACCATGGGCATGGCCGTGTCCTTGAGGCCCTGCAGCGCGCCGCGCACCGTGATCTGCACGGCGTCGGCAATCATGAAGAACGCCGCCACGCCCAGCAGGAGTACCGCCAGGTCGAGCGCCTCGATATTGGCCGGTATGCCCGGATCCAGGATCAGGCCCGCCACCCACCGGCCGCCATACCAGAAGACGGCGGCCGGCAGGAGCATGGTGATTCCGGCCAGTGCCGTTGCGGTCCAGCCGGCACGCGTGACGCCGGCCGCGTCGCGCGCCCCGGCCGAGCGTCCGACCCGCACTGCGCCCGCCTGGGCCAGCCCGACCGGGATCATGAAAACGAGGGCGTAGCACTGCGCGGTCACCGCATGGGCTGCCAGTGCTTCGACTCCGAGCAGACCCATCATCAGGGTCGTCACGAAGAAAAGGCCCATCTCGGCAAGCTCGGTGACCGCGATCGGACTGCCGATCCTGACCACTTCGGCCATCCTGGACCACTGGATCTTCCAAAGGCGGTCGAGAAGGCGGTAGCGGCGGAACTGCCGGTCGTTCAGGACGAAGCAAAGGAGCACGAGGAACATGAACCAGTTGACCACGAGGCTCGCCACGCCGGCGCCCTCAAGCCCCATGTTGGGTGCGCCGAAATTGCCGAACATCAACGTGTAGTCAAGCAGCGCGTTCAGCGCGATGCCGACAATCGACACGACGTATACCGCCCTTGGTCGGGTATGGGCGGCCAGAAACTCCGTGAGTACAGCAAACAGCAGCGACGGGAAAAGTCCCCAGAGCAGATAACGGAGATAGGACTGGCCGTAGTAGGCGATGTACGGTTCCTGGCCGAGGAGCACGAGGATCGGGCCGGACCACCAGGCGGCGATGGAGATCGGGATCGTCAGCAACAGTGCAAGCCATGCGGTATTGCGCACCACGGGCCGGATATGCCGGGACCTGCGGGCGCCCAGGTGCTGGGCCATGATCGGCGTTGCGCCAGTCAGCACGCCCATCGCAAATGCGCCGAGTACCCAGTAGAAGTCCCGCGCCAGCGAGCCCGCGGCGAGGGCCTCGGTTCCGATCCATCCCATCATGACGACATCGGTCAGCATGATGGCCATGTACGACAGGTGGGTCAGGGCCAGGGGAGCCGCGAGCGTGGCGACTGCCCGGGCTTCACGCAGCCAGGCTTGGAGGGAGGACGACGTCTGCAAGCTCATGGATCAGAGGCTGCGTGAATTCCGGGGAACGGTCGGATCTTTCACGACACGGGGCATGTTATGGGGGCTCAAGGTTTCCGGACGCGTCAGGATATCCAAGTCGGGGGATTCAGCCCGGCCGGCGTACTTGGTTATGATCCGGCGGCAGAACCTGTTGCATTATGTAGCGCCGAAAAAGTCTGATTGCCGGGGCAGGGCACCGGGCAAACAAGCTGCTGATGGATTTCATATCAAATGGTTGGCTGCCCTTGAGAAGATCACCTGATCCGATCGGTCCACAGACTGACCTGCTGCCGGTCCCTTGCCGATTCAAGGGAGCAAGACAAGGAACATACCCCATGGCCAGATTGATCCGTTATTTTGTTTATTGCATTGTTGGCATGTCCAGTATTGCCCAGGCTGCGCCGGTTCTCAAGACGGAACAGGTTGCCGAAGATGTCTTCGCATTGGTTGGCCCGACAACCAACCGTGACCCGCAAAACCTGGGAAACAATGCCAACTTCGGGGTTGTCGTCACCAGTGAGGGCGTCGTGCTCATCGATCCTGGCGCCACCCGTAAGGGCGCGCAGATGATCCACGAAGCCGTCCGTGCGATCACCGACGAACCCATCAGGGTGGTCATCAATACCGGTGGCCAGGACCATCGTTGGCTCGGCAACGGTTACTTCAAGGAATTGGGCGCACACATCGTAGCGAATGAAAATGCGGTCGATGACCAGAAGACCCGCGTGCAGGACCAATTGATCAGTCTGACCGACCTTGTCGGCAGCGACGGACTGGCCGGCACCGAGCCCGTGTACGCCGACGAGACCTTTGCTGACCGGAAGGACATGACGATCGGAGGCACAAGTATCGAGATCCATCACGCAGGCCATGCGCACACCCCCGGCGACAGCTTTGTATGGCTGCCCGATCACCGGATCATGTTCACCGGGGACATCGTCTACACGGACCGCATGCTGGGCATCGGTCCGCAGTCCGCCCACCTCAGCTGGATCGCCGCGTTCGAGGCGATGGCGGCCAGGAAGCCGGAGGTCGTGGTCGGCGGGCATGGGATGCCCGCGGATCTTGCCAGGGCAACAGCCGACAGCTATGACTACCTGGTCTTCCTGCGGCAAGCCGTCCAGACGTTCATGGACAACGGGCACGGCATGGAGGAGATCGGCACGATTGACCAGTCGCACTTCAGCTACCTGGAAAATTACGATTCATTGAAGGGGCGCAACGCACAGCGCGTGTTTGAAGAACTGGAGTGGGAGTAGAACCACTTCCTTCATCCGCAGGAATTTTCCGGTTCCGGGTGCAGGAACCCTGGCCAACGAATCTGTCAAGGCCTCGTGTTTACCGTCGGAGACGGCATCGGCGCGCACATCATTCCGGGAATGCCGGTTTGTGTATTATTTCAGCATGAAATTGACGATTGATATTCCGGATGCCGAGCTGGAGGATGTCATCCGTTTCTCCAGGGCGAAAACCAAACAGGAAGCGGTGGTCACTGCCGTTGCGGATTACAATCGCCGCAAACGGATGGCTGAACTCACCCGGCATGCCGGCACCTGTTCCGATCTGATCACGGCCGAGGTACTCCAGGCAAAGCGCCGCAGGAACTGAAGCCGCAAACTCGGAGTTCGACATGGTTGCAGCCATCTACGGAAGGACGGAATGGCTGGATTGTGGAGCATCGACGTTCCAGGAATCAGAGGGGTAGTGATTCACGCTTCAGTGGCCATACCGGCCAAGGATGCCGGCAGTGTCCCGGAATCACACGTTCAGCAGCAGGTGTTCCCGCTCCCAGGCACTGATCACGTTGAGAAAGGTGTCGTACTCGTGGTGCTTGATGCTGGCGTACAGCCGGACGAAACGCTCGCCCAGGATCTCTTTGAGGGGCCCGCAGTCCAGCAGTTCATCCACCGCCTCCCTCAGGGTATGGGGCAGCTGGCTTTCCGCGCCGTAGGCGTTTGTACTGACCGGCGGCGATGGCTTGATCTGCTCCACCATGCCTAGATAACCGCAGGCCAGGGATGCCGCCAGCGCGAGATAGGGGTTCACATCCGCCCCGGCGATCCGGTTTTCCACCCTCCGTGCCTCGGGCGTGGATACCGGGACCCTGAGCCCCGCGGTGCGATTGTCGTAACCCCAGGCGGTGTTGATGGGCGTCCCCCATTTATCCGGCGCCAGGCGCCGGTACGAGTTGACGTTGGGCGCGATCAGCGCCATTGCGGCGGGCAGGTATTTCTGGATTCCGCCGATATGCCAGCGGAACAGCCTGCTCTCGTTGCCCCGCGTGTTCGAGAAGATGTTCCGCCCGGAACCGGCATCCACCACGCTCTGATGCACGTGCATGGCGCTTCCCGGTTCGCCCTCCATGGGCGCCGCCATGAAGGTGGCGTAGATCTTGTGGCGCATGGCCACTTCCCTGAGTCCGCGCTTGAACAGGAACACCTGGTCCGCAAGGTCCATGGGGTTTCCGTGCAGGAGGTTGATCTCCATTTGCGCGGCGCCGGATTCATGGATCAGGGTCTCGATTCCGATCTCCTGGATCTCGCAATAGTCGTAGAGATCCTCGAACAGGGGGTCAAACTCGTTGACGGCATCCACGCTGAAGGCCTGGCGCCCGCTTTCCGCCCGCCCCGACCGCCCCACCGGGGGTTCCAGGGGGTAGTCCGGATCGGTGTTGGGCTTGACCAGGTAGAATTCCACCTCCGGCGCCACCACCGGGTTCCAGCCCCGGGCCGTGTACAGGTCCAGCACCCTGCGCAGCACCTGGCGCGGGGCGATGTCGACCGGGGAGCCGTCCAGGTAGAAGCAGTCGTGAATGATCACTGCGCTCGGATCCTCGGCGAACGGCACCTGGCGCACCGTGCCGGGGTCAGGCTTCAGGAAGATGTCGCCGTCGGTGTCCCCGAGGACATCCCACTGTGTCGGGTAGTTGCCGTCCACCGTCTGCGCGAAGATGGTTTCCGGCAGCCGCAGTCCGACATCGTCCTGGTATTTCTTTGCCGGCAGGATCTTGCCCTTGGCGACGCCGGCCATGTCCGGCACCACCGCCTCGATCTCCTCGATGTTGTTTTCGTCCAGCCAGTTGCGCAACTGGCTCGGCAGTTCGGCCGGGACGGGTCTACTGGGGCGTTTTTTTCGTGCCATGTCCGCTGTGAAGGGATCGGTCAAAGGGCTATGATATTCGCTTTTGCCACCAATCTGTGAAAACCATGTCCATGTCCCAGGGAGCCCTGCGTTGAACCGGCAGGATCGTGAAACCGCCCGATCCTGGTATGAGGCCACCCGCCGGTACCGGATCGACGCCGGCAGGGTTGCGGGGGAACTGAAGGCGGACGTGGCGGTAATCGGCGGCGGACTGACCGGGGTGTCGGCGGCGCTTTGCCTGGCGGAACGCGGGGTCAGCGTGGCGCTCCTGGAATCCAGGCATTTCGGCTGGGGGGCGTCGGGCCGCAGCGGGGGCCAGATCATCTCCGGCTATTCCTGTGACCAGAGGGTGCTGGAAAAGCTCGCCGGCCTGGATACCGCCCGGGAACTCTGGGACCACAGCCTGGCGGCCCTGGAATACACCCGCGAACGGGTCCGGCGCCACGGGATCGACTGCGATCTGCGGGACGGTTATCTCCACGTGGGCGTCAAGCGCAGGCACGCCAGGGAACTGGCCGAATGGGCCGGTCACCTGGAAAAGGTCTACGGCTATCCGGCCCTCGGCTACCATGACGGGGAGGCGCTGCGTGCACAGCTTCGGTCCGGCCTGTACCTGGCCGGCGTTTCCGACTCCCTGAGCGGCCACCTGCACCCGCTCAACTACACCCTCGGGATGGTGAAGGCGGCAGGGGAGGCCGGCGTGGCGCTGTATGAGGATGCCACCGTGAACCGGGTGGTGCCCGGCACCGGCGGCGAGCAGGTGGTGGAGACGGATGGCGGCCGGATTCGCTGTGAAGGCGTGGTCTATGCCTGCAATGCGTACCTGGACCGGCTGCACCCCGGCCTTAGGCGGCTCATCATGCCGGTGGGCACCTATATCATCGCCACCGAGCCCCTGGGAGAACAGGTGGCGGGCGACCTGATCCCCGGGGGCGCCGCTGTGGCGGACACCAATTTCGTGCTCGACTACTATCGCCTGTCCGCGGACACCCGCCTGCTGTTCGGCGGCCGGGTGAGCTATTCCACCCTGGAACCCATCCGTCTCAAGGAATCCCTCAAAAGGCGCATGCTCAGGGTGTTCCCCCAGCTTGCCGGCACCCGGGTCGAGTATTCCTGGGGAGGATTCGTCGCCATCACCCGCAACCGGGCACCGCACATCGGCTGCCTGCCGGGCAACGCCTTTCATGCCCAGGGGTATTCCGGGCAGGGCATGGCGCTGGCGGGCTATGCCGGGTCCCTGCTGGCGGATGCGGTGATGGGAGAACGGGATAAACTCGCCTGTTTCGAACGCATCCCGCACAAGGCCTTTCCCGGCGGCCCGATCATGCGCAAGCCTGCGCTGGTGGCCGCCATGGCCTATCATCGGCTGCTGGACAAACTGTAGTGAAGAGAACGTCATCGACATGTTGAACCAAAGAGGCGAATCGGGCGCGCCGGGACGTCCGGCCGGGGTGGCGGGCCGATGGCTCGCGGTCCTGGCCATGTTGCTGCTTGCGGCCGGTGTCGTGGCCCAGCAGCCGGCCATGCCCTCCGGTCTTTCCGACGTTGCCGGACAGATCCGGACCCTGGAATCAAGCCTTGAAAGCGCCCGGGGCGAGGAAAGGGAGTCGATCCGCCAGCGGCTCTGGACCCAGCAGAGGCTGTACCGGGAAGAATCCTGGCAGTACGTGGACGCACTGGATCCGGCGGCCGCCGAAGACCGGGAGGCGGGTGCCGGGATACTGGCGGAAATCTCGGCGGCGCTGGTCCGGGAACTGGATGCCGGCGAGGAGCGCATCGGCGAGCTGAAGGGGCTCACAGACTCCTCGGACGGGGCGGTTGCGGCGCAGGCGGGAGAGGATCTTCGCCTCGCCGAGTCCCGCCGCATGGACCTGCTGGCAGCCATGGTGGCCAACATCGCCCGGATGGACCGTTTCGGACTCCCTTCCAGGGAGGATGCCGCCAGGGCCAGGGCGCTGTTACGCAGCCGGGCGCAGCTGCTGAGCGGGCAGATCGAGCTCCTGAGCCTGCGCCGGGACGACATCGCCGCCACGATGGAGGGCCTCGACCCGGATTCTCCGGATCATGCCGACGCAAGGCGGCAGCGGATCGCCATCGATGCGGCGGTGGTGCGGACGGGAGAGCGGCTTTCCGGGGCGGCGAACCTGCTGGAGCGTCTCGGGGTCGATGTCGCGGAATACCGTCAGACCGCGTTCATGGCCACTGGCGACCTGTCGGCGGAAATTCTCGACCGGCAGGTGGTGGGCTCGGTACTTGCGCGCTGGCTCACCGAGCTGCGGACCGGGTTCCTGCGTCACGGCCCGGATATCCTGACCCGCCTGGTGGTGGTGGCCGTCATCCTGGCGGTGTTCTGGCTGCTCGCCCGGGTGGTGCGCGCGATGGTGCGGCGCGGACTGGACAACCTGACCGGCGAGATGTCGACCCTGGCGCGTGACTTCCTCGTTGGGCTTTCCGCCAAGGCGGTGCTGATCACCGGCATCCTGGTGGCCCTGTCCCAGTTCGGCCTGCAGATCGGCCCGTTGCTTGCCGGCCTCGGAATCGTCGGCTTCATCGTCGGGTTCGCCCTGCAGGACACGCTGTCCAACTTCGCGTCCGGCATCATGATCCTGATCTACCGGCCTTTCGACGTCGGGGACTACGTGGAGGCAGCCGGCGTGCAGGGAGAGGTCAAGCACATGAACCTCGTCAGCACCACGGTCCACACGCCGCAGAATCACCGCCTGGTCATCCCCAACAACCGGATCTGGGGCAACATCATCCGCAACATCACTTCCCAGGACATGCGCCGCGTGGACCTTTCGATTGGGGTCAGCTACGAGGATGACATCGAGCGGGTGGAGGCGCTCCTGGCGGAGATCGTGGCCGCCGAGGACCGGGTGAAATCCGAGCCGGAGCCCACCATCCGGCTGCACAACCTGGGCGAGTCGGCGGTGGAGTTCACCGTCCGGGTCTGGGTGGACAGCACCGATTACATGGGCGTGTTCTGGGATCTGACCCGCCGGATCAAGATCCGCTTCGACGAGGAGGGCATCAGCTTCCCCTATCCCCAGCGGACGGTTCACCTGGTGTCCGCAAGCGGGGATGATGAGCGCGACTGACCCGCCGGCGGCGCGGACCGTCACGGCGGGGCCGGGGGACGCGGGCCAGCGCATCGACAATTTCCTCGCAAGGCACCTGAAGGGGGTACCGAAAACCCGCATCTACCGTGCCCTCAGGAAGGGCGAGGTCCGGGTGAACGGCCACCGAACCCGGCCGCACTACCACCTGGTGGACGGCGACCGGGTCAGGATTCCGCCGATCCGCTACCGCGCCTCCGGTGAGCCGCCGGTGGTGCCGGTGAAACTGCTCGATCAGGTACCGGTGCTGTTCGAGGACGGCCATATCCTGGTGGTGGACAAGCCCGCGGGACTGGCGGTGCATGGCGGCAGCGGGATGGAATTCGGCCTGGTGGAGGCACTCAGGCAACTGCGCCCGGACCTGGATTTCCTGGAACTGGTGCACCGCCTGGACCGTGAGACCTCCGGCTGTCTCATGCTGGCCCTCGGCCGGCCGGCGCTGGTCGCGCTGCAGCGGCAACTGGCGGAGCGCAGGGGAATCCGCAAGCATTACCTGGCACTGGTGAAGGGCGTGCCCTCCGGAGGGGGCGCGGTGACCGTGGACCGGCCGCTCCGGCAGGTCCGCGGGCGGGACGGAAAAAAGCAGGTGGTCGTCGATGCGGAGGGGCAACAGGCAACGACGGTTTTCCGGATCCGCCGGGCCTTTGCCGACACGGCGCTGCTGGAGGCGGAACTGCTCAGCGGCCGCATGCACCAGGCCCGCGTTCATGCGGCCCACATGGGCCATCCTGTTGCCGGCGACCGCCTGTACGGCGATGGCGGATTCAATGCACGCATGCAGGGGCTCGGCCTCGGCCGGCTGTTCCTGCATGCCGAGCGGTTGCGTATCCACCATCCCCACAGCGGGCTCCGGCAGGATTTTTTCGCGCCCTTGCCCGCCGCGCTCGAATCGGTCCTGGCGGGTCAGTGAGTCCCCGACGTTCCGCCGTGTCCGGGAAGCCGGATGCCCGGATCACCGTGTTAAAATCCGCCCAACTCGAATTGACCCCCCTTCGTGTCCGCAGTCAGCAGTAAACGCTTGCAGCCAAAGAATCGGCCGGCCGGGTCGGCGCTCGGGAGGCTGCTCCGGGAGATCGGACTCCTGGGGCTGCTGGCCTTCGCGGTCTATCTCCTGCTGTGCCTGGCTTCGTGGACTCCCACGGACCCCGGACCGAGCCATACCGGTGGCAGCGGAGATGTCGCCAACCTGGGCGGCAGGGTGGGCGCCTTTTTCGCGGACGGGATGTTCCATCTCTTCGGACGGATGGCCTACCTGTTCCTGATACTGGTGGTGGCCTTCGTCTGGCGGCTTTTTCGCCAGCGGCCGTCCACGGGCCGCGTCAACCTGTCCTCTTTCCTGCTGCCCACCGCCGGCTTCGTTCTCGCCATGATGGGCGCCACCGCCCTGGAGCAGTTGTACTACCCGTCCCCCCTAAACGGGGCGGTACACACGGCCGGCGGCATCCTCGGGCATTACTCCGCCGGCGCCCTGTCCGCCACCTTCGGGATTGTCGGCGTGACCATGATCATGCTCGCCTTCCTGATCACCGGCATTACCCTGGTGACCCATGTTTCCTGGTTCCGTCTCATGGACCGGCTCGGCTACGGGGCGTTTGCCCTGGTGGCATGGGCGAAGTCCAGGAAGGAGGTCCGCGAGGATCGGCTGGAGGGCGCCAAGCAGAAGCGCAAGCGCGAGAAGGCCGTCAAGGAGATCCGCACCATCGCGGAGAAATCCCCCCCGCGCATCGAGCCCAGGATCCAGCCGTCCGCGGAACCGGAACCGCCCCGCAAGGAGCGCCAGGCCAGCCTGTTTACCGGACCCGGGGCGGGAGAACTGCCCACGCTGTCCCTGCTCGAGACGCCCGCGGAGGACGGCGGCGGATTTTCCCGGGACGCGCTGGAATCCATGTCCCAGGTGCTGGTCAAGAAACTCAAGGACTTCAACGTCGACGTGACGGTGGACGCGGTACAGCCTGGACCCGTGATCACCCGCTTCGAGATCCAGCCGGCCGCCGGTATCAAGGCGAGCCAGATCGTGGGACTTTCCCGGGACCTTGCCAGGTCCCTCACGGTGGACAGCGTGCGGGTGGTGGAGAACATTTCCGGCAAGAACACCATGGGCATCGAGGTGCCCAACCAGAACCGGGAGATCGTGCGGCTGGTGGAGGGACTGGCTTCCCAGGAGTTCGAGAAAAGCGCCTCTCCACTGACCCTGGTCCTCGGAAAGGACATCGCGGGCAACGCGGTGATTACCGATCTCATGAAAATGCCCCACGTGCTGATTGCCGGCACCACCGGTTCCGGCAAGTCGGTCTGCATCAACGCCCTGATCCTGAGCCTCGTCTACAAGTCCACGCCGGACCAGATCCGCCTCATCATGGTGGATCCCAAGTTTCTCGAACTGTCGGTCTACGACGGCATCCCGCACCTGCTGGCCCCGGTCGTGACCGACATGAACAAGGCGGCCAACTCGCTTCGCTGGTGCATCACGGAAATGGACCGTCGCTTCCGGGTGATGGCGGAGATCGGGGTCCGGAACATCGCCGGCTACAACCGGAAGGTGGCGGACGCCAACAAGGCGGGAGAGCCGATCATTGACGCCACTGTCCCGCAGGAAGAGGACGGGGACCCGGTCTATCTCGAGTCGCTGCCGTACATCGTCGTCATCGTCGACGAACTGGCGGACCTGATGATGGTGGCCGGCAAGAAGATCGAGGAGATCATCATCCGCATCGCCCAGCGCGCCCGGGCCGCAGGCATCCACCTGGTACTCGCCACCCAGCGGCCGTCGGTGGACGTGGTGACGGGGCTCATCAAGGCCAATGTGCCGACGCGGATCGCCTTCCAGGTGTCCAGCCGGGCGGATTCGCGCACGGTTCTCGACCAGATGGGCGCCGAGTCCCTGCTGGGCCAGGGCGACATGCTGTTCCTGCCCCCGGGCACCGGGTTTACCCAGCGGGTACACGGTTCCTTCGTTTCCGACGAAGAGGTGGCCAGGGTGGTGAAGGAACTGAAGGAGTCCGGAGCCCCGGTCTACCTGGAGGAGGTCACCGAAGGGGGCGCGGACGGCGGCGTTGGGGGCGTTGGCGGGGCGTTCGGCGAACCCGAGGACGACGGCGAGTCGGACCCTTTGTACGACGAGGCCGTGCGTTTCGTCACCCAGAGCCGCAAGGCCTCGATCTCTTCGGTCCAGCGGGCCCTCAGGGTGGGATACAACCGGGCTGCGCGCATGATCGAGACCATGGAGGAGGCGGGCGTCGTCTCGCCGGCGGACAACGGCAAGCGCGAGGTGCTGGCGCCGGAGCCGCCGGAGAACTGAACCGGAACGTCAATTCAAAGGCCGGACAGGATGCGGAAGATTTCTGTCCGGGCCACTATCCAGACAAACTGATGAGGGATTCTTGAAAACAGCCATGCACATGTCGATGATGCGAATATTGCCGGGCCTTGCTTTTTTTGCCTGGAGCGGACTGGCTACGGCCAGCCCCGGACTGGACGCGCTCAAGCACTTCCTGGAGGAAATCCGGACCTTCGAAGCGACATTCGGACAGGAGGTCCTCGACGAATCCATGCAGAGCCTGGACGGCGGCCGGGGCAGGGTATGGATCAAGCGCCCGGGTCTTTTCCGCTGGAACTATGATCCGCCGGATGCCCAGGAGATCGTCGGCGACGGCGACCTGGTCTGGGTGTACGACGTCGAACTCGAACAGGTCACCGTGCGCAACCAGAGCGAGGCGCTCGGCACCACGCCGGCGCTGCTGCTGGCCGGCGGAGAGGACATGGAGCAGAACTACACCATCATCGACATCGGTACCCAGGGCCGGTTCGACTGGGTCAACCTGATCCCGCTGGATGAGGACAGCAGCTTTACCGAGGTGCGTATCGGTTTCGAGGACAACCGGCTGCGCTTCATGGAGCTGCTCGACACCCTTGGCCAGCGCACCCGGATGAGTTTCGTTGACCTGAAGGAAAACGGGCCCATCGACAACCAGGTCTTCGATTTCCTGCCGCCGGTCGGCGTGGACGTCATTGACGACACGGCGAGCTGAAGCCGGGGCCCGCACCCATGTAACCGGACCATGACCGCATCGCCAGGGAACGAACCGGTCGCGGCCATGGTGCCGCTCGCCGAGCGCATGCGCCCCCGCAGCCTGGACCAGGTGGTAGGCCAGGGCCACCTGCTGGGAAAGGGCAGGCCGCTGCGCCGTGTGCTGGAGGGCGGCCAGTTGCATTCCATGGTCCTTTGGGGGCCGCCCGGCAGCGGCAAGACCACCCTGGCGAGGATGCTGGCGGATCACGGCGGGGCGGAAATGGTGACCCTCTCGGCGGTCACGAGCGGGGTGCAGGACATCCGAAACGCGGTCTCGCGGGCCGGGATTGCCCGTGAGCAGGGGGGGCGGGTGCTCCTGTTCGTGGACGAGGTCCACCGCTTCAACAAGTCGCAGCAGGACGCCTTCTTGCCCCACATCGAGAGCGGCCTCATCGTGCTCGTGGGCGCCACCACGGAAAACCCGGCCTTCGAACTCAACAACGCGCTCCTGTCCCGCTGCCGCGTATACCTGCTGAATACCATGGAGGAGCCGGAACTCGAGATCCTGGTGCGCCGGGCGCTGTCCGACAGCGCCCATGGCCTCGGCGACCTCGGCCTTGGTATCGCGGACGAGGCGGTGACCTTCCTCGCAGCGGCGGCGGGCGGGGATGCCCGCAGGGCGCTCGGCTTCCTGGAAACCGCGGCGGATCTGGCGGCGGACGGGACGCAGGATCCAGCAGAGGGCCTGACCCTGGATCTGGACCTGGTGCGGCGCGTGGTGACCGAACGGTCGGTGCAGTTCGACAAGCGCGGCGACCATTTCTACGACCAGATCTCCGCGCTCCACAAGTCCGTCCGCGGCTCCAACCCGGACGCCGCGGTCTACTGGCTCGAGCGGATGCTGCGGGGCGGATGCGATCCCCATTATGTCCTTCGCCGGATGGTCCGCATGGCCAGCGAGGATGTGGGCAATGCCGATCCCCGCGCCCTGGCGATCACCCTGGATGCATGGGAGAGCTTCGACCGTCTCGGCCCTCCGGAGGGGGAGCTTGCGATCACCCAGGCCGCGGTCTACCTCGCCGTCTGCGCCAAGAGCAACGCGGTCTACCGGGCGCACAAGCTGGCCCGCAAGGCGGTCACGGAGCATCCGGACGAGCCGGTTCCGCTGCATATCCGCAACGCGCCAACCAGGCTTGCGAAACAGCTCGGCCACGGCCGCGGCTACCGCTACGACCACGACGAGGAGGATGCCTTCTCCGCCGGCCAGACCTATTTTCCGGAAGGCATGGGGGAGCCCGAGTTCTATCATCCCGCGGAGGCGGGCCTCGAGGTGCGGATCGGACAGAAGCTTGCCGACCTGAGGCGGCGCCACCGGCGCGCCCGCAAGGAATGAACCTGCCGACCACTGTGGCTCTCGTTGCCGTCGCCGCGGGGGGCGCCATCGGTTCGGTGCTGCGGTTCCTGACGGGGGGCTGGGTCGCCAGGCGGATGATGGCGGGGCACCCGGAGATGGCCTTGCCGGTGGCGACCCTGCTGGTCAATGTGGCGGGCTCCTTCCTGATCGGCCTTCTGATCGCCTGGATGGAGCACTTCGTGCGCGACCCGGCCCTCAGGGACGGCCTGCGCGCCTTTCTCATTGTCGGGGTGCTCGGCGGCTTTACCACCTTTTCGACGTTTTCCCTGGAAACCGTCCAGCTGATCGAATACGGGTTATGGGGCAAGGCATTGTTGAATATAATCGCCTCGGCGACGCTGTGCGTGGCCGCCGCATTCGCCGGTCTCGCGCTCATGCGCTGGCTGGTATGATCTTTAGAGCCACTTGCAAAATTCCGGCGAGAGAGAGGTATTGTGCAACGCACAATAAGAATGGCCGGATAGCGCCATCGCTGGCGATCAATTACGGATGGATTTTGCCGTCCGGGAGGGCGTGAAGTACCCCGACGAGGGGATTCCGGTGGTTTCGGGACGAGCCTTTCCATGCCATCTTTGCGGATGGCAGGGTATTCAGCAGGGAAATCGGTTCGGGGTTCGACTCAGGTCCCGAGCCGGAGAAGCTGGTCCACCGTGAGTGCGAGGATGCCCCACATCAGGTGGCAGTTCACCTTGGTGGGTCCCCGCACGCGGACATGGCGGCCGCCGAACTCGTCCTTGAGCCGTCCGTTGATCCGCTCGATGTTGGACCGTTCACGGTAACGCACCGTCTTGTGATCGATATGCCCGGCGGCGCGCTGGGCGCGGGCCTCCCGGCGGAGACTTTCCTTGAGTGCCCGGTCCCGGCGGGGATTGGTGTCGATGATCGGCACATGGCCCAGGGATTCGCTGTAGGCCCTGATTTCCGGGGCGTCGTAGGCGCTGTCCATGACTTCGTAGCACGCGGTCACCCGCCGGTCGCTTTGCGCGGCCAGCGGAATGGCGGCCTGGCTGTCATGGAGGAAGGCCGAGGTCAGGATGCAGCTGACCGGTATGCCGCCGTCCGCGCCGTCGATGTGGAGCTTGTATCCCTTCCAGGAGGTCAGGAACCCCTTGGCGTTGCGCTTGGTGCCGATGCCGCATTTCCGCGGCAGGTCCGCCATCATTTCCCCGAAGGACATCTGCAACTGCCGCTCCAGTCTGCGTTCGGGCTTCCCTTCGGACGAATCCCCCTTGGGCGGACGCCCCGGCTTGCGCTTCGCGGTTTTTCCCTTCTTCCCATCCTTGCCATTGCCTTCATCCTTGTCCGAAGCCTTTTTCCGTTCCGGTTTCTCCCGGGCCTCGATCGCCGTCGAGTCCCGGGACAGGTGCCCGACGATCACATCGTCCCTGCCCAGGGTGCTCCGGATCAGCGCCTCGTGCATCCTCCCCGGCAGGTCGCCTTCAGCGAACAAGGCAAACGCCCTGGAGAACGTCGCCTCGCTCGGCACCTCGGAACACCGGCTCCACCCGCACATCCTGCGCAGCGCCGGGTCCGACAGGATCCGGTCCATCAGGTGCCGGGTGGTGGGCAGATCCCAGATGGCCTTGGCGATGAACGCCGTCGCCAGGGCCACCCGATCCGCCGTCGGACGTCCGGCGCTCACCGGGCAGGCCGGGAAGAAGGTTTCCACCTTCACCCAGTCAAGGACCGCGATCAGGCGCCGGTGCTTCTCCGACAGCCGGCCGGTCCGGTCCTCGATGGCCGGGAAAATTTCGTCTTGAAAAAGGTAGCGGAGGTTGGATATAGTCGTCGCAAGGGGCATCGGGTTGTTCGGCGGCGCAGTGTGTGTTTCAAGACTTCACTATACCACCGTCCGACCCCTTGGCCCTGCTTTGAAAATCGCCTGTTGGGGTGAAAAACTCGCTCAATCAGGCAATTTTGCAAGTCCTTCTTTAACCTCTCATTTCCCCGGTACTCCAATCCATGCTGGATCCGCAGCTCCTAAGACAGAACACCGAAGCCGTCGCGGCGCAACTGCTGCACCGCGGCCATACCCTGGACGTCGAGCGGTTCACCTCGCTCGAGTCACGGCGCAGGGAACTGCAGTCCGACGTCGAGGCGCTCCAGGCGAAGCGCAACGCCGTCTCCAGGGAAATCGGCGCGGCCAAGTCCCGGGGAGAGGACCCCCAGTCCATCATGGACTCCGTGGCGGATCTCGGTGAGCGCATCAAGGCGGGGCAGGCGGAACTCACAGAGGTCCAGGACGCCCTGCACGCGATCCAGGCCGACATTCCAAACCTTGCCCATGAATCCGTTCCCGAAGGGCCCGACGAGGAACACAACGTGGAGGTCAGGCGGTGGGGGACGCCGCGGGAGTTCGACTTCGAGCCGCGGGATCACGTGGATGTGGGCGAGGCGCTCGGCATGATGGACTACGAGGCCGCGGCCAAGCTGTCCGGCGCGCGTTTCGTCACCATGCAGGACGGGATCGCGCGCCTGCACCGGGCCCTGGCCCAGTTCATGCTGGACCTGCATGTCCGTGAGCACGGCTACACCGAAACCTACGTGCCGTTCCTGGTCCTGCCGGAGATCCTCTTCGGCACCGGGCAGTTGCCGAAGTTCGACGATGACCAGTTCAGCACCCGGGACGACCCGCCGTATTACCTGGTTCCCACCGCGGAGGTGCCGCTGACCAACCTGGTGGCCAACTCGATCGTGGAGGCCGACCAGCTGCCCATGCTCCGCGTCGCGCACACGCCCTGTTTCCGCCGGGAGGCGGGCTCCTACGGCCGTGATACCCGGGGCATGATCCGGCAGCACCAGTTCGAGAAGGTGGAACTGGTGCACATCAGCCACCCGGACCATTCCTACGAGGAGCTCGAGCGTCTCACCGCCAACGCCGAGACCGTGCTGCAGCGGCTGGAGCTGCCCTATCGGGTGATCACGCTCTGCACCGGCGACATGGGATTCGGTGCCGCGAAGACCTACGACATCGAGGTATGGGTGCCGAGCCAGAAACAGTACCGGGAAATCTCCTCTTGCAGCAACTGCGAGGCGTTCCAGGCCCGCCGCATGAAGGCGAGGTTCCGCAATCCGGAGACCGGCAGGCCGGAACCGCTGCATACCCTGAACGGCTCCGGCGTGGCCGTGGGACGGGCCCTGGTGGCGATACTCGAGAATTGCCAGAACGCCGATGGCAGCGTGACGGTGCCCGAGGTGCTGCGGCCCTACATGGGAGGGGAAACCGCCATATCGAAGTAAGTTGCCAACACTCTTCCCAGAATGTCCGAAGCCGAATGGGGGGGGGGGCGACGCAACCTGATGGGCAATCTCCCGCCCCGGAAACACGGACCGGTCCCGCGGGCTGTCCATGCCCGGGAGCCGGTGATCATCTCCATTTCTCCTGAATGCAACGCTGTTGCGGTTAGCCGTGCCCGACGCCGGTCGGGCAAGACCCCGAAAGGCCAGATCCCGACCGACTTCCACGAGGGCATCATGCCCAGACCCGGAGCATTCCAGTCAGGCGGCGTCGGCGTGCCTGTTCTCGGTGTTGTTCAGCCGGATATCTAGCTATATAATTAGCTAGATATTCCTTAGCCTGGCCGTAAATCCATGTACGTTGTCAATGTCCATCAGGCCAAGACCGAGCTTTCCCGGTTGCTGGCCCGGGTCGAAGCCGGCGAGAATGTGGTCATCGCGCGGCGGGGCGAGCCCGTCGCGCGTCTCGTTGCGTGCAAGGCGCCGGTCAAGCGGCAGCCCGATGTCCTCAAGGGGAAGGTTGTCGTTCCCGATTCCTTCTTCGACCCCTTGCCGGAGGACGAACTGGCGGCATGGGAAGGCCGATAGCGGTGCCGGTACTGCTGGACACCCATGCGTTTCTCTGGTGGATCGCGGACAGCAGGCGGCTTTCCGGTGCGGGGCAGGAAGTGATCGGGGACGAGTCGAACGACATCGTGGTCAGCGCTGCGTCCGCCTGGGAGATCGCCACCAAATTCCGCCTCGGCAAACTGCCGGGCTGCGAGGCCGTTGCGGTCGATATCGCGGGCCACATTGCCGGGCAGGGTTTCATGGAACTGGCGATCGGCCTCGCCGATGCCGAACGCGCGGGGCGCCTGCCAGGCCCTCATCGCGACCCCTTCGACCGGATGCTTGCCGCGCAGGCCCTGGTGCACGGGTTTTCGATCGTCTCGATGGATCCGGTGTTCGACGGTTTCGGCGTGAGCCGGGTGTGGTGAGGGGATTCCCCCTTTTCCCCCTGGATTCCGTGGTTGCAAGCGCCACACCATGCTGGAATCTGTTCTACTTTAGAAAAACCCCGTTAATTATTGATTAAAAGGTGAAATTCCTTCCGGAAATGCAGGCAGGATACCATGGCCCGCTGCCTGGACGGCAGTCAGTATTTTGCTGTCAGGTCTGTGTCGCCCTTTTGTCGTGGACCGGGATGGCCCGGGGCGGGACACTGTAGCCGGCAAAGCCCGGGAGGCGCTTCAATGATCGTACGCAAACTGAGACTGAAACGGGGCTGGTCCCAGGAGCAGCTCGCCGAGATGAGCGGTCTCAGCGTCCGGACCATCCAGCGCATCGAAAGGGGTCAAGGCCCCGGTCTCGAGTCATCGAAGTCCCTGGCGGCCGTGTTCGAAGTCCCGGTAACCGCACTCAGGCAGGAGGATGACATCATGACCGAAGCGAAGACACCGACCCGCATCTCCAGCGAAGAGGAACGGATCATCGAGTACGTGCGCGACCTCAAGGGGTTCTATACCCACCTGACGAGCTACGTCCTGGTGATGCTGGTCCTTTTCGTGATCAATCTCGTGTTCACGCCCGGCTACATCTGGGCCTTCTGGGCAGCCCTCGGGTGGGGGATCGGCATCCTGGTGCACGGGCTGAACGTGTTCGAGTTGATCAACTGGTTTGGGCCGGACTGGGAGCGGCGCCAGGTCGAGAAACGGCTCGGCCGGAAGCTGTAGCTCACGGACAGCCGGACCCCGGGACGAGCGCGATGAACGAAGGCAATCCGGATGGACAGGACCGATGACGGCTGAGGAGAAGGCAGGCGACGACCTGGTCGTGACCGGCGGCAGTTCGGGGATCGGGCTTGCGCTGGTGGAACGGCTGGCGGGGGAGGGCCACCGCGTCACCTGCATTGCCAGGCGCCCCTGCCCCGTACCCGGGGCCGGTTCCATCCGGTGCGACCTTGCGGACGCCGAGGCCATTGAGCATTGCCTGCCCGCCCTGTCCGGGTTGCCGGTGCCCCGCGGCGTCATCTTCTGCCACGGAGAGGGCGACTTCGGGGCGCTGGAGCAGTTCAGCGCCGGGAGGATCCGGCGCCTGGTGGACCTCCATGTCGTTGCCACCCTCCTTCTGTGCCGCCACTTCCTGCCCCGCATGAAACGCATCGGCAGGGGCACCCTGGTGTTCCTCGGGTCCGAGGCTGCGCTCCGGGGCGCGTCGAGGGGGGCGGTGTACTGTGCCACCAAGTTCGCCCTCAGGGGCGCCGCCCAGGCGCTCCGGGAGGAGTGCGGCGCAAGCGGCGTCCGCGTCGGCATCGTCAATCCAGGAATGGTGGACACGCCGTTCTACGACGCCCAGGACTTCGCGCCCGGCGATCACGCGGACAATCACCTGGATGCCGCCGACGTGGTGGACGCGATCCTGCTGATGCTGGGCGCCCCGGCGGGTTCCGTGATCGACGAGATCAACCTCTCGCCGCTGAAGAAGGTGATCCGGCGGACCTGACCCCAGGCAGAAGCCCGCCAAACCGCGCCGGGCCGGCGGTTATAATCGGCCGGATTCCTCTTAAGACTGACACCTCATGACGACCCGAATCGCCGTGTCCGGGGCCGCCGGACGAATGGGCCAGGCCATCATCCGCCTGATCGCAGAAGACGATGCGCTCGAGCTGGCCGCGGCGCTGGAGCACGGCCAGAGTCCGGCCCTGTCCCGGGATGCCGGCACCGTGGCCGGGATCGCACGGCTGGGGGTCCCGGTCGTCCCCGCCGCGGAGGCCGGGTTCGACGTCATGGTCGAGTTCACCACCCCCGACGCCACCATGGAGCACCTTGCCTTCTGCCGCGCGCACGGCCACGCCATCATGATCGGCACCACGGGCCTGGATGACCGCCAGCGCGGCGAGATCCGGGATGCCGGCAGGGACATCCCGGTGGTTTTCGTCGCCAATACCAGTGTCGGGATCAACCTGTGCGTGGCGCTTCTCGAGACCGCCGGCCGGGTGCTGGGCGACCACATGGACGTCGAGGTGGTCGAGGCCCATCACCGCCACAAGGTGGATGCGCCTTCCGGCACGGCGCTGTTGCTGGGCGAGACCGTGGCAGGGGCCCTCGGCAGGGACCTCGGGACCGACGGGGTGTTCGCCAGGGAAGGGCACACCGGCCCGAGGCCCAAGGGCAGCATCGGCTTTTCCACCATCCGGGGCGGCGATATCGCCGGGGAGCACACGGTGATGTTCATCGGCGAAAGCGAGCGCATCGAGATTACCCACCGGGCCACGGACCGGCGCATTTTCGCCATGGGCGCCCTGCGCGCGGCCAGGTGGCTCGCGGGCCGTCCGGCGGGCTTCTACGACATGCGGGACGTACTGGAACTTCGTTGAATTGTGACTGCTCCGGCGTTACAATCCGGCCGTCCAGAAAGAGCAGCCAGGGGCTAGCGAGATTACCAGCACCAAGATCATCGAGAGGGGGAAACCGAAGCGGTTTCTCCCTTTTTTTGGGTGCACGGTTTGCGGTTGGCGCCAATTGAACAGTCCTCCCGGGAGATTGATTTGAAAGAACGTGCGTTGTTGGTGCTGGAGGACGGAACCGTGTTCAGCGGCCGTTCCATCGGCGCAGAGGGAACCAGCGTGGGGGAGGTGGTGTTCAATACCGCCATGACCGGCTACCAGGAGATTCTCACCGACCCTTCCTATGCCAGCCAGATCGTCACCCTGACCTATCCCCACATCGGCAACGTGGGCACCAATGGCGAGGACGAGGAATCCGCCCGGGTGTTCAGCGCCGGGCTGGTGGTGCGCAGCCTGCCGGTATCCCACAGCAGCTGGCGGGCCGAGGAGTCCCTGCCGGAGTACCTCGCGGCCCGGGACGTGGTGGCGATCAGCGACATCGACACCCGGCGGCTGACCCGGATCCTGCGCACCAAGGGGGCCCTGGCCGGCTGCATCGCCGCCGGCGACGGCGTCGACCCGAATGCGGCCCTGGCCAGCGCGCAGGCGTTCCCCGGTCTCGGGGGCATGGATCTCGCGAAAGTCGTCACCACGCGGTCCGCCTACCGCTGGAACCGGGGAGAAGCGGACGGCGAATGGGACCTCCAGGGCGGCCATGGGCAGGCGCCGGAGCCGCGATTCAGGGTCGTGGCCTGTGACTACGGCGTCAAGCGCAACATCCTCCGCCTGCTGGCGGATCGGGGCTGTGACGTCACCGTGGTGCCTGCGGAATCCGGGGCCGGGGAAATTCTCGGGCACGGGCCCGACGGCGTGTTTCTATCCAACGGTCCCGGCGACCCCGAACCCTGCGACTACGCGATCCGGGCCATCCGGGAGATCGTCCGCCGGGACATCCCGGTCTTCGGCATCTGCCTCGGGCACCAGCTGCTGGCGCTTGCGAGCGGCGCGCGCACCGGGAAGATGAAGTTCGGCCACCACGGCGCCAACCACCCGGTGCAGGACCTCGGTACGGACCGGGTGCTGATCACCAGCCAGAACCACGGGTTCACCGTCGAGGAGGATTCGCTGCCGGACAACGTGCGGGTGACCCACCGGTCGTTGTTTGACGGCACGGTGCAGGGCATCGAGCTCCTGGACCATCCCGCCTACTCGTTCCAGGGCCACCCGGAGGCGAGCCCGGGCCCCCGGGACATCCACGGCCTGTTCGACCGGTTCATCGGGATGATGGCGTCCGCCCGGGGGGAGGCGCAATGAGCGGGAGACAGGACATCCGGTCGGTCCTGATCATCGGCGCAGGGCCCATCATCATCGGCCAGGCCTGCGAGTTCGACTATTCCGGCGTGCAGGCCTGCAAGGCGCTGAAGGAGGAGGGCTACCGGGTCATCCTGGTGAATTCCAACCCGGCCACCATCATGACGGACCCGGACTTTGCCGACGCCACCTACATCGAGCCGATCCACTGGCGCACCCTCGAGAAGGTCATCGAGGCGGAGAAGCCGGACGCCATACTCCCCACCATGGGCGGGCAGACCGGACTCAACTGCGCCCTGGACCTCCATCGCCTGGGCATCCTTGAAAAGCACGGGGTGGAGATGATCGGCGCCACCCGCGAGGCCATCGACAAGGCGGAGGACCGGGAACAGTTCCGCAACGCCATGCACCGCATCGGCCTCGAGACCGTGCGCGGCGAGATCGCCCACGACCTCGACCAGGCCCGTGAAATCCTGGAAAACGTGGGATTCCCCGCCATCATCCGCCCGTCCTTCACCCTGGGCGGCTCGGGCGGCGGCATCGCCTACAACCACGAGGAATTCGACGAGATCTGCCTGAGGGGCCTCGACGCCTCGCCCACCAATGAACTCCTGATCGAGGAGAGCATCCTCGGCTGGAAGGAATTCGAGATGGAGGTGGTGCGGGACCGGGCGGACAACTGCATCATCATCTGCTCGATCGAGAACTTCGATCCCATGGGCGTGCATACCGGCGATTCGATCACGGTGGCGCCGGCCCAGACGCTGACCGACAAGGAATACCAGATCATGCGCGATGCGAGCATCGCGGTCCTCAGGGAGATCGGCGTGGATACCGGCGGCTCGAACGTGCAGTTCGCCATCAACCCGGACGACGGGCGCATCATCATCATCGAGATGAACCCCAGGGTGTCACGCTCTTCGGCGCTGGCATCCAAGGCGACCGGGTTCCCCATCGCCAAGGTGGCGGCCAAGCTGGCGGTGGGCTTCACGCTGGATGAGCTGAAAAACGAGATCACCGGCGGCCTCACCCCGGCGTCCTTCGAACCCACCATCGACTACGTGGTGACCAAGATTCCCAGGTTCGACTTCGAGAAGTTTCCCCAGGCGGACGCTACCCTGACCACCCAGATGAAGTCCGTGGGCGAGGTAATGGCCATCGGCCGGACCTTCCAGGAGTCGTTCCACAAGGCCCTTCGCGGGCTCGAGATCGGCAGCGACGGGCTCGACGAGATGGACCTGGCGGAACGGGGCGAAGCCCTGCAGGACCTCCTGTCGGCCAGGCTCCGGGTGCCCGGTGCGAAGCGGGTGTGGTACATGGCGGAGGCCTTCCGCAGCGGCATGCCGCTCGGGGAGGTGCACCAGCTCACCAGGATCGACCCCTGGTTCCTGGCGGAGTTCGAGGACCTGGTCCGCACCGAAAACACCATCCGCGGCCTGGCCCTCGGGGATGTCGAGCCGGCGAGTCTCCGCGGTTGGAAACGCCAGGGGTTTTCCGACCGGCGGCTGGCCCGCCTCCTTGCGACCACGGAACAGGCAGTGCGGGATTTCCGCTACCTTCACCGGATCCACCCCGTGTTCAAGCGGGTGGATTCCTGCGCCGCGGAATTCGACACCTCCACGGCCTACCTGTATTCGAGTTACGACGAGGAGTGCGAGGCCGCGCCCACCGACCGGACCAAGATCATGGTGCTTGGCGGCGGACCGAACCGCATCGGCCAGGGCATCGAGTTCGACTATTGCTGCGTCCATGCGTCCATGGCGCTGCGCGAGGACGGCTATGAAACCATCATGGTCAACTGCAACCCGGAAACGGTGTCTACGGACTACGACACCTCGGACCGCCTGTACTTCGAGCCGCTGACACTGGAGGATGTCCTCGAGGTGATCCGGGTGGAAAATCCCGCCGGCGTGATCGTGCAGTACGGCGGCCAGACGCCGCTCAAGCTGGCCCGGGGGCTGAAGGACGCGGGGGCGCCCATCATCGGCACCTCCCCCGAATCCATCCACCGCGCCGAGGACCGGGAGTATTTCCAGAAGCTGATCGAGGACCTGGAATTGCTGCAGCCGCCGAACCGGACGGCCAGCACGCCGGAGCAGGCCCTTGAGCGCGCCGGGGAAATCGGCTACCCGCTGGTGGTGCGGCCTTCCTACGTGCTCGGCGGCCGTGCCATGGAGGTGGTGCACAATCCCGTGGACCTGGATGCCTACATGACTTCCGCGCTCAGCGTGTCCTTCGACTCTCCGGTGCTGCTGGACCGTTTCCTGAACGATGCCACGGAGGTGGACGTGGACGCGGTCAGCGACGGCAAGGAGGTTGTCATCGGCGGCATCATGGAACACATCGAGGAAGCGGGCGTGCACTCCGGCGATTCCGCCTGTTCGCTGCCGCCGTTCAGTCTCGGTGAATCGTTGCAGCAGGAACTGACCCGCCAGACCCGGGCCATGGCGCTGGCGCTGGACGTGGTGGGGCTGATGAATGTCCAGTACGCGGTCAAGGATGGCGACATCTACGTGCTGGAGGTGAATCCCAGGGCGTCGAGGACGGTGCCGTTCGTCTCCAAGGCGACCGCAAGGCCCCTGGCGAAGATCGCGGCCCGCTGCATGGTCGGCCGGACACTGGCGGAGCAGGGCCTGGACGATGACTGGGTGCCGGACCATTTTTCGGTGAAGGAGGCCGTGTTCCCCTTTATCAAGTTTCCCGGTGTGGACACGGTGCTCGGGCCGGAAATGAAAAGCACCGGCGAAGTCATGGGCGTGGGGCGGACTTTCGGCGAGGCGTTCGACAAGGCCACCCAGGGGGCCGGCTACCACATTCCCCGTGAAGGAACCGTGCTGATCAGTGTGCGCAAGGAGGACCAGGAGGGGGTGATCCCCGTGGCGCGGTATCTTGCCGATGTGGGTCTCGGGATCGTTGCCACGGACGGGACCTCGAAAGTGATCTCCGCCGCCGGCATCCCGGTGACGCGGGTGAACAAGGTGATCGAGGGCCGGCCCCACGTGGTCGACCGGATCAAGAACGACGATTTCGTGCTGATCTTCAACACCACTTCCGGCAAGCAAAGCCTCAGGGATTCCTATACAATAAGGCGGGAAGCCTTGCTCCACAAGGTCACCTACTTCACAACCATGGCAGGCGCAAGGGCCGCCGTGGAAGCGCACAGGGCCGCAAGCCGGGTATCCGTAAACAGGCTGCAGTCTCTTCACCAGGGCGACCTACCGAACTGATCCGGCCGGTCACGGGATACGTGGCGGACCCGGAAACGATTCCGGACAGAAGTCATGAACACCGAGAGAACCATATTGACCAGGGCAGGGGCGGAAAGGTTGCGCGCGGAACTGAAGACCCTGAAAAGTGTGGACCGCCCGAGGATCATCTCCGCGATCGCGGAAGCGAGGTCCCACGGGGACCTGACCGAGAACGCCGAGTACGCGGCCGCCAAGGAGCAGCAGGGGTTCATCGAGGGCCGGATTGCCGAACTGGAGGGCAACCTTGCCGTCGCCGAGATCATCGACTCGAAAGACATCGCCGCCACCGGCAAGGTGGTGTTCGGTGCGCACGTGAAGCTCTACGATATCGACCAGGACGTGGTGGTCAGTTACCAGCTGGTGGGCAATCTCGAGGCCGACCTGGACCGGGGTCTGATTTCCATCGGCTCGCCCATCGGCAAGGCGCTGCTGGGAAAGGCCGAGGGAGACGAAATCGTGTTCGCCGCGCCCGGCGGCAAGCGGACCTACGAGGTGCTGGAGGTCCGGTACGGGTAGTCCATGCCGTGGCCCCGGGCCCGCCGCCCGGAATGCCGCCGGCACTTCAAAAGACCTGCCAGGTCCCCTTGAGGTCCGCCTGGCCGACTCCGGGCCTGCTCCAGTCGCAAACACCCCCGGGGAAGATGCGGCGAAGCCGGTCCATCTCCTCGGGGCTGAAGGATACGGCGTAGTCGTCCGGATCCACCGGCCCCAGCCGGCACTTCACGATGTCCCCCGCCAGGGGCGCCCCGGCAACCTCCCGGGGCGACGGCGGCGACGGGTACAGCGCATCGCATCGCCCCGCTCCCCGCCGCTGCGTCTCGACGATCTTCACCGGTTCCCCGTCGCGCGACCAGCAGGCATCGGTCAGCCCTTCCGGCCTTGCCCGCGCCACCCTGTCCGCCGGCGGAGCCGCGGAGGTGTCCGCGGCCAGGGCTTCCAGCCATCGGTCCATGTGGCCCAGGGCATCGCGCAGGACCGGACTGTCCGTGCTGAACAGGCCGTAGCGGAAATCCTCCACGAGCATGACGTGGTTGTCCGTCTGGCCGTTCGCCTTTCGCAACCGGTCCCGCATGGCAAAGGAGTGGGACCTCGTATGCACGTCGCCGCCCTCGAGATCATCGCTGTAGGCGCGGTAGTCGATGATCGGCGTGGACGAAAGGCCCCCGCCGCCGCTGGTCAGCCGGCCGGTCTCGTAAGCGATCCGCACCGCGTCCGGGTCCGCCATGGTGCGCTCCGGGCGAAAGCGCCCCTCATTGTCGTAGCCGCCGATCTTCTCGTTCAGGTCCAGGAACCGGGCAGGGCCGATGACGCCGTCGTTGAGCGCCTTCAGGCCATACTGCACGCCGACATTGTCCAGCGGGCGGCGGACGAAACCGGTCACCGGGTTCCGTCCGTAGATGTTCACATGGTGTTCAAACACCTCGCAGCGCGCACCGGACGGATTGTCGTGCGGGTGATACCGAAACGATAGCGGAAGCACGTCGGGGCAGAACTCGCCGACGGTGATCCGCCCGGCCTTGTGGGACACCCTCGACATGGTCTCCCATGTCAGGAATCCGGCGACGGCCATTTGCTGCTCCCTGGTGAACAATCCGCCCCCTTCGGTGCTGAAGTAGCGGTTCAGCAGCCTGGCATCGGTGACCATCGGGATCGTGCTGAATCCGACATCGGGAAAACTGCAGCCGGAAATGATCCCGTCGAGCAGGCCGGGATAGTTGTCGGCAATCTGGTGCGCCTGGTATGAACCGCCCGAGCAACCCATGCCGATGGTGTGGAGCGGCACGCCGTATCCCTCGATGAATCGCTCCTTTACCATCATCATGGTCTCGGCAGCCAGCACGTCGTTGCAGTTGTTGCCGAACACGTTGAGGCTTGACGAGGCGATCGCGTAGCCCTGGCCGAGCATCCAGGGGTCGGTCACGCCGCCGGTGCGGGCACCCTGGCGGAACCAGCCGTTCACGCAGCCGCCCCCGAAGGTGTAGACGAGGCGGCCGTTCCAGCCCCCGGGGGCATGCCACGGGGACGGATCATCGTCGGCGTCCGGGTCCCGCAGCATCGCGATCTGGTAGATGGCGCGGTTCAGGGTGCCGGTCTCGATGCGAACGATGAACGGCACCGTCGCCCCGGTGAGCGTGGTCGTGTGGGCAAGGTCCGCCGGAAGCGAGACCGGGCTTGCGAGCGGCTTCAGCTCCCCGTCCCGGGTGGAGAGGTAGGCATAGTCCGTGCGGCGCTCGATGGAGCAGGCGTCGTCGAGGGGCGCGCCCAGGGTCTCGCCGGACACCAGGACAAAGGCGTCCGTCTCACAGATGAACGGCTGTTCGTGCGGCCCGGAGAACACGGGACCCTCGGCGGGGTGATTCTCGAGTTGCAGCGAGCCCCGGGGTTTCCCGTCGGCGTCCTGAAGCCGCAATCGCGCGGTTTCCGGGAGCCCTTCCACCAATCCCGCCAGGCCGCCGGAAGACAACGGGCGGAAGACGGCGGTTACTTCCGTTGCATCCAGGAACACCCTGAGTCCGGCCAGTCCGGCGCCATCCGTGGCGGAAATCCCGATCAGGGCATTTCCGCCGGTGACCGTGTCGGGCCGGCCCGACAGCACCTGGATCTCGTACCCGCCGGCGGACGGGTCATCGTCCCCGGCAAGGCAGGTGCCGAAGGCGGACAGGATGACTGCGGCCGGCAAGGCCCCAACGATTTTCCGGACGAATCGCAAGTGTTCGCGGTGACCTTTCCGGCCCATTGCTCCATCGAAGCAGGGAAAAATACTCGAATCCGCGGTGTTGTCAAATCAGCATGACGGACAACGCAACACGAGCCGGAAACGATGGGCAATCATTGTACAAATTCATCGTGTCAGGAGACTTCGTGTGCGTTTGCCGGGTTATTCGGCGCGGCAGCCGGCCGCGAACCGCATGATTCGAACGGGACGGCCGAACGACATTTTGCAAGGTCCCGTGGATGGCCAAGCTGGAGTAGAATGATTCATCGCCTGATTGGGGACCACTGTACCTGAGCAGATGTTCCAGGATTTCGCCACCCATGATATCCGGTGCGAAGACGCCGTGATCCATTGCCGCGTGGGCGGCAGTGGGGCGCCGCTGCTCCTGCTGCATGGATTCCCGCAAACCCATGTTCACTGGCATCGCCTGGCGCCGTTGCTGATGGATGGGTTTACCCTGGTGATTCCCGATCTTCGCGGATACGGCTCGAGCATCGGTCCCGATCCCGACCCGGAGCACATCAACTATTCCAAACGGGAAATGGCCAGGGACATGATCCACGTCATGGGCGAATTCGGTTTTGGCGAATTCGGCATCGTCAGCCACGACCGGGGGGCGAGGGTTGCCTACCGGCTTGCACTGGATCACCCGGAACGGGTCGACCGCCTGGTCAGCCTGGACACGATTCCGACCCTGGACATCTGGGAATCCTGGAACATGGCCGGTTCCCTCAACTGGTTCCACTGGACCCTGCTGGCCCAGCCGGCGCCCCTGCCGGAACTGATGATGGGCGCCGATCCCGATTTCTTCATGATGAACATGCTGGACCAGTGGGCCGCAAGGCCCGGCGTACTGGACCCCCGCGCGGTCGAGGAATACAAGATTGCGTTCCGCAAGCCGAGCGTTCGCCGGGCGATGGCGGAGGATTACCGTGCCGGCGCTACTATCGATCTTGCCCATGACCGCGAGGCGCGTGAAGCGAACCGCAAGCTGCAATGCCCGGTGCTTGCGGTGCGTGGATTTCTTCATACGAAGAATCCCCTGGGGCCCGTATGGGAACGGTGGGCCGAAGACGTCACGGAGGTTGACCTGGAGTGCGGCCATTTCCTTGCCGAGGAACTGCCCGGGGAGTGCTCCCGGGCCATCCGGGCCTTCCTGAACCCCGGTCAGGACAGTCGCCGTCCGGAATAGCCGTCCGGGTCCCCGGGGCGGGAATGGATATCAGCGGGGTTGCGGCTGACCCGGCGGGTCACGGCCCCGGCATTCGACAGGGTGTCGTCATGGTGCAGGTCTATCGGGATTCCCTGCCGCGCCTGCCGGGGTCATCAACGGTGGATCCAGGTGCGCGCGCCGGACCCTGTCATTCGCTCTCATTCAGCGATGCCTGCCGGCATGTGCCATGCCGGCCCGTTCAGTTGCCGCGAACGTCCGGTTCGTAGTCCTTGACCGCCAGCAGGGCTGCCGCACCCATCATCAATGCCCCGCAGACGCGGTTGATCAGGCCGTGGGCATGTGACCGGATACGTGCCGCGGCGCGCACGGCAAGCCAGCCCCAGGCCAGCAGGATGACGCCATCGACGAGCAGGTAGGTGCCGCCGAGTATTGCCAGCTGGGGGAGTGTGGCTGCCCCGGGATTGATGAAATGCGGAAACAGTGCCGCGAAGAACATGACCGCGAACGGGTTGGCGCTGGATGTGATGAAGCCCTGGCGGTACAGCCTGAACGGCGATCCGGCATGATCGGCTGCCGCATCCCCGTCCCGCGGTCCGGACCGGATCAGCCGCAGTCCGATCCAGGCGAGATAGGCGACACCCAGCCATTTCACGACCTGGAACGCCTCGGCCGATGCCGCAACCACGGCGGCAATCCCGAACGCCGCGGCGGTCATCTGCAGTGCATTCGCCGTCAGGTCGCCAGCAATCGTCCAGCCGCTCCTTCTCAGCCCGTGCCGCGCGCTGTTGGCAATGATGAGGAGCTGGCTCGTGTCCGGCGGGGTTGCAAAGAACACCCCAAGGGCTGCCAGGTAGAGCAGGTATGTTTCAATCGTCATTGGCGACTCCGTTCCGGTTACACCTGGATAGGACGGGCAGACGTTCCTTCCGGTTCATTTTTTGGAAAGAACCGGTTCATTCCTGCGTGATGAACCGGCGGTGGAATTGCCGGCCGGTACCGGACCGTCCAATGCCGGCATTGTAGCGTGCGGGGGGCGGGAGCGGGAGTTGGCCGTGCATCCGGACGGGCAGGATGCCGTGCTAGGATACGGCGCTTGCCAGATTCAGGGTAAGCACAATTCATGCCGGATTCCATGACCGATCTTGTACTGCGCTCCGCCGGGGCGGACGATGTGGGGAGCATCGCGGAATGTGTCCGGTTGGCCTATACCCCCTACATCGAGCGCATTGGCACCCCGCCCGGGCCCATGCTGGGAGATTATGACGAGATCGTCCGGAATCACCGCGCGTACGTCGTCGATGACGATGGGGAGGTGATCGGCGTCTTCGTTCTCATCGAGGGGGAGGGCGGCCTTCTTCTCGACAACATCGCCGTGTGTCCGTCCAGGCAGGGCGAGGGGATCGGCCGCTGGCTCATGGGGCACGCAGAAGCCGAAGCGCGCCGGCTGGGCTACCGGCACCTCGATCTCTACACCCACCAGCTGATGACGGAAAACATCATGCTCTATCTGCGCCTTGGATATGAGGAAATCGAACGCCGCATTGAGTGCGGCTTTGCGCGGGTTTACATGCGCAAGCGTCTTTAGCCCCACCCTGAACCCGTTGATATGGAATTCCGGTTTCTGAAGACAAATCAGCATGTTACGGTCATGCTGACGGACACCCATATCACCAGGTGTTCAACCCGGTGTTGACATAATCCTGGATTTAAGTTTACATTTAGACTATATATATTAAAAATGTAAACTATCAATCAGAAAGGAATGTTCGGAGATCGCCTGAAACTCGCCAGAAAGAAGGCCGGATACTCCCTGCGCGGCTTGTCGGATGCACTGGATAATGAGGTTTCTGCTCAGGCCATTGGGAAGTACGAGCGAGGTGAAATGATGCCCAGCTCGCGGATTTTGTTGCGCTTGACGAAGTCCATGGATGTTTCTATGGAATATCTACTGAGCGATCAGGTAGAAGAACTTGAGGCCGTGGAGTTCCGGAAGCTCTCCGGCACAACTGCAGGGGATCGCGCAAAAATGGAGGCCACTGCCATTGATCGCCTGCAAAGATATCTTGTGATCGAGGAGATTCTTGAAGTCGGCAGTGCGGCCTGGAAACAACCACGAAATGGTAACCACTTTCTTGGTGAAGAGAACGATGGTGAAGCCCTCGCGGAAGACTTGCGCAAAGAATGGAAACTGGGACTGGATCCCATACCCAATATGACGGCCCTGCTGGAGGATCAAGGCATCAAGGTCCTGGTGCTGTCCCTGCCCGAAAAAGTCTCTGGGCTGACCTGTTTGGTTCGACGCCCACGGCAGAAGGCGAAGGTGCCGGTCATTATCATCAACCGGGAAGTTACCCTTGAAAGACGCAGGCTCACGCTTGCACACGAACTGGCGCATAGACTGATCTCTGATCAATCACCAGTTGATCATGAAAAGGCATCAAACGTGTTTGCAGGTGCCTTTCTGATTCCACAAGAACATCTTGTGAAGGAAATCGGGAAGCATCGCAATGCGTTGGGCTACAAGGAACTGATCGGCCTCAAGCGCATGTATCGTGTCAGTGCCGCGGTACTTCTTGTACGCTTAAAACAGCTCGGCGTAATTAATGAGTCTACCCTTTCTTACGCCTTCCAGACCTACGCCCGCAAATGGAGAAAGATGGAGCCGGAACCACTGGAAGGGTCGGGTCAACAGGGGACATTTGAGCTTCCCCGCCGTTTCGAACGGCTGTGCTATCGGGCACTGGCGGAGAAACTCATATCGTTGGGCAAGGCAGCAGAGCTGTTACAGCAGCCCGTTTCAGAAATCGAAGAAGGATTGAAGGGGCCTGCTGAACCGGATGCGGATCGTCGTCAGTGATACATCATGCATGATCGATCTCCGAAAGGTCTCGCTCTTGGAGGAGATCTTGCTTCTTCCGTATACCTTCGTTATGCCGGATTTTCTGTTTGAAGATGAGTGGCTTTGCATTGATGATGGAGAGAATGCAATTCTTCGTGAAAAAGGATTGGAGGTTCGTGGATTGCCAGGTCCGTCAGTGGTAAGGGCACAACGGTATTTTAATGAGCATAATCCGCTGACATTGAATGACTGCTTTGCCCTGGCTCTTGCTGAAGACACTAGGACAGCATTTTATTGACAGGAGACGGTCCGCTGAGAGATGTGTCGAGAGGCAATGGAGTTGAAGTCAGGGGTGTGCTCCAGGAATCGTCCGAACTTCCTTGAAGACAGAATGGGAACAGCAAACCGATCGGCTGATGCAAGCAAGTCGACGTCACCAGTCACAAGAACCGCTGCATTCCCAGCAAGGGCCAGCTCCAGGAAATGCCGGTCGAATGGGTCCTGGCACTCGGGCACTTCAGGAGGCAGGACCGTTCGTACCGACGTTACCCGCCTGTTCTGGCCCATGTCATCGCTTCGGTCACATCGCTTTCCGACAGCCCCAGACCAGCGAGCTTCGCCCGAACCCCATCGGCACGGTTGACCCGAACAGGAGTCAGCACAATCCGGCCGTTTTCCGCCGTCACTTCGAAATAGTCGGTGGCTTCAACCGCTGCGGTCACCGCCTTCGGAAGGGTCAGTCGGTTTTTGGAAGTCAGTTTTGCGAGCATGGAGAATCAGTATCTTCAAGGATGAAATGAATCCTTACTGTACCGCTTGCGGCACTGAATGTCAGTTTCGCTTCGAGTGTGTGAGCAGACGATAAATACCTGAAATATTTGTCCCATCGGTAAGGGGTGGAAGTCCCCGGTTTAGAAGGCTTATCAACAGCGACTCTCTCCGAGCCGTACGGAGGTCTTCGTGAGGGAGCAGGCGAAGTGTCGGCCGTTTTATCCGTCGATCCCCTCAGATCTGCTTGTGCTGCGATATCAATAAATAGGTATTTAAATACATATATACTTCCGAATCTTCACAAAGATATAATCCAACATCTCTATATTTATGTAACTCATTACATATATGGCGCAGTTTTCAGATGCTGCAGCCACCGCGATCCGGATGGTCGCGGAGGCCGACGAGGACCTGGTTGAGATCGTACTGCTGTCTCTCGAGGTCAGCCTGTCGGCAGTGGCAATCGCCGCGGTGATCGGCATGCCGCTCGGCGCCTGGCTGACCATGTACCGGTTCCCGGGCAGGCGCGTGGTCATCGCGCTGCTCAACAGCTTCATGGGCATGCCGCCCGTGGTGCTCGGCCTGGTTGTCTATCTGCTGCTTTCCCGGGCCGGCCCCCTGGGCCAGTACGGGCTCCTGTTTACTCCCCAGGCCATGGTGTTCGCCCAGACCCTGCTGGTGCTGCCGATCATCGCCGCCCTCACGCGCCAGACGCTTGACGATCTGCACCGGGACTACGACGAGCAGTTCCGGTCCTATCGCATCGGGCCGCTGCCGGGCACGTTCATCCTGATCCGCGAGGGCCGCTACAGCCTGGCCACGGCCCTGTTGGCCGGATTCGGACGCGCCAGCGCCGAAGTCGGCGCCGTCATGATCGTCGGCGGCAATATCAATCACGTAACCCGCGTAATGACCACCACCATTGCCATGGAGACCAGCAAGGGCGACTTTAGCCTGGCGCTGGGACTCGGGATCGTGCTCCTTGCGATCGTGATCTCCATCAACGCGCTGGTGCTGCTGCTGCAGTCCCGGGAGAAGCTGGCCTGATGGACAAGCGGAACCTGAAGCTGGTGCCGGGCCGGAGCCCGGGGGAATCCCCGGACACTGTCCCGGGAACGGATTCCGCGGCTGTGTCTACCGCGTCCTTGGCGATGCCCGGGACATCCCGGGCCGCGGCGATCCTGCCCCTGGAACTGGTGGATGTGGGACTTGTTTCCGGGGACGCTGCGCTCCTGAAGGAGATCAACCTGGCCTTCGGCGGCGACAGGACCAGCGTGATTCTGGGCCCCAACGGTGCCGGGAAGACGCTGCTTTTGCGGATCTGCCACGGGCTGCTTTCGCCTACCACGGGAAAAGTACGCTGGCGGGACCCGGATCTGGCCATGCATCCCGCTGCCCAGGGCATGGTCTTCCAGAAGCCGGTGGTGTTGCGCCGAAGCGTGGAGGACAACATCCGGTTTGCCCTCAAGGCCTGCCGTGTCGAACGTGCGCTGCATGCCGGGCGCCTCGCCCATGCCCTGGAGGCATCCGGGCTGGGCCCCCTGGCGGGGCGGAGGGCCATGCACCTGTCCGGCGGGGAGCGCCAGCGCCTGTCGCTGGCGCGCTGCCTCGCCGTGCAGCACCGGGTGCTGTTTCTCGACGAACCGACGGCCCACCTCGACCCGGCCGCCACCCGCCGGGTCGAGGAGATGATCGCCCTGATTCATGAAGACGGAACCCGGGTGATCATGGTGACCCATGACATCGGTCAGGCCAGGCGGCTTGCCGACGAAATCGTGTTCATGCACCGGGGGGAGGTCCTGGAAAGCGGACCGGCCACGGACTTCTTTGCCCGCCCGGGGACGGCGGAGGCCGCCGCCTACTTGCGGGGGGACCTCATCTGGTGAGGCGATGGGTCTGCAATTGAATTCCAACTGCCGCAGGTCCGCAGTTCCATGAAGCGAACGCGTGCAGGGATATGCAGGGCCGCTGCCGTCATTGTCCTTTTGGCGGCAGGCGCATGGGCATCGGCACAGGAACGGTTCATCACCGTAGCCTCCACCACCTCGACGGAAAACTCGGGGCTGTTTGACGTTCTCCTGCCCGGGTTCCGGGAACAGACCGGCATCGGGGTCCGGGTCGTGGCCGTGGGCACCGGCAAGGCCATCCGGATGGCCAGCAGCGGCGACGCGGATGTCCTGCTCGTCCACCACAGGCCCTCGGAGGAGAAATTCGTCGCCGAGGGGCACGGCGTCGAGCGACTGGACGTGATGTACAACGACTTCGTGATCGTGGGTCCGGATGCGGACCCGGCCGATGTCGCGGGCCGTGACGTATCAGCGGCTCTCAGGAACATCGCTGCCGCTGGTGCCGTGTTCGCTTCGCGCGGCGATGAAAGCGGCACCCACAGGAAGGAGCGTGCGCTCTGGAAGGCTGCTGGGGTGGAACCTGACGGCGCGTGGTACCGGGAGACCGGCTCCGGCATGGGGGCCACCCTGAACGTGGCCAGCGGAATCGGCGGCTACGCCCTCACCGACCGCGCCACCTGGCTGAAGTTCGCCAACAAGGGCGACCTGGAAATCCTCGTGGAAGGGGATGCGGTGCTGTTCAACCAGTACGGCGTCATCCTGGTCAATCCTGAACGGCATGCCCATGTCAAGGCGGCCGACGGGCAGGCCTTCATCGACTGGCTGACCTCGGACCCGGGGCAGGAAGCCATCGACGCCTACCGCCTGGAAGGGCAGCAGGCATTCTTTGCCAATGCCGCGCGTCGATGAGACCCCATTCCGAAGACCCTGGAGTACGCAGAGACGATGCCCCTTGAACTGAAACTCGACGTGAACTGGCGCCTGGGCGCGGACGGGTCCCTGCCGGTTCCCGACCTCCTGTTCGAACTGCTCCGCCAGATCGACCGTTGCGGCAGCATCAGCGCCGCCGCCAGGCACTGCAACATCTCCTACCGCAATGCTTGGAACCTGGTGAACCGGTGGCGCGACCGGCTGGGCGCACCGCTGATCATCCCACGCCAGGGCCAGGGGGCGAGACTGGACGAAATGGGCAGGAAACTGCTGTGGGCCAGGGACTATGCAAGGGAACAGTCCCGGACTCAGCTGCAGTCGGCCGAGGATCTGATCTGCCGGGAGCTGGAGGTCGTGGCGGAAGGTCCGGCGGCGGGGACGCAATCGCTCAGGGTCTACGCCAGCCACTGTCTCAGCCATCCGGTCCTGGCAGACATCCTGGAGCGGGATTTTCGGGTAAGGTCCCGGATCACCCACGGCGGGAGCGCGCGCTGCCTGCAGCATCTCAGGACCGGGGATTGCGATGCCGCGGGGTTCCATCTCGCCGAAGGCGCGCTTGCCGAGGGGTTCATCCGCCACTACCTCCGGTTCTTCACGCCCGCGGACTGCCGGGTGATTCACGCCGTGCGGCGGCGCCAGGGCCTGATCGTGAAACCCGGCAACCCCCGCAACATCGCCGGCGTGGAGGACCTTGTCCGCGACGATGTCCGCTTCGTGAACCGGCAGGCGAATTCCGGCACCCGGATGCTGCTGGACCTGCTGCTGGAGAACCGGTCCATCGACAATGCCCGTATCCAGGGATACGATCACATCGAGTTCACCCACTCTGCCGTCAGTGCGCTGGTGGCCAGTGATTCGGTGGACGTGGGCATCGGCATGGAAACCGCTGCCGTGGCCCATGACCTGGACTTCATCCCGCTGGCTTCGGAAGTGTACTTCTACGCGGTCAGGCGCCGGGAATGGCAGCAGCCGTCCGTCAGGGCACTACGCGACCTGCTGGCCGGCCAACAGTGGCGGGAGGCCATTTCCGCCATGGACGGGTTCGATGTCGCGGACGCCGGCAGGAGCCTGGATGCGGAGGAACTGGTTGTCCGCGGCCTGCCGGGTCCTGGTGCCTGAGTGCGTCCGGGCGGTCATTCATTCGCACCGGCGGCACAGCCAGACACCCAGCAGGCAGACGAGCAGCAGGAAACCCGCGCCGCCGGTCCATCCCAGGCCGGTCCCCGCCGCCATGCCAAGGCCCACGGGACCGAGAACCTGGCCCATGCCGGCCCCCTGGAAGATCATGCCGGTGGTCATGGGGACGGAATCCGTCGAGGGCGAGATGGTGCCGATATGGGCGAACACCGCGCCCGGGAGCAATCCGGAGAGAAACGTGAACATCCACGCGGCGGCGAACTCCCCCGCGAGCGGTACCATCCCCGAAAAGGCGAGCGCCGCCGAGGCGCCGCCGCCCAGCAGCGCCCACCGCATCAGCCGCTCAAGGGACATGCCCCTGCCGACGAGGTATCCGGCGGTGATGTTCCCCACGATGTTGCCGATCACCACCAGGGATGCGAGGTAGGTGGCCGACCCGAGTTCCATGCCCCGGTACCCGGCCCAGTAGGTGGGCAGGAAAGCCGTCACCGCGGCAAAGAGCGCGGAATAGCAGGCGAAGATTCCGCTCACCAGAAGCGGCCTTGCAAGGTCCCGGCGGCCGGACCCCTCGGCGGCAGCCGCCCGGGGCTTTTCTCCCGACTGTCCCGTCAGGGCGAAGAAAGAGACGGCGACAAGCAGTGACACCAGGGCGCTCAGCCACCAGAGTCCCCGCCAGCCGGACACCTCGAGGACCACGGGTGAGGCCAGCAGCATCAGGCTCATGGCGGCGGGAATGAAGGCCGCCCAGATGCCCAGTGCCACGGAGCGCAGGCGGGGCGGGCAGACACGGTTGATCAGGCCGGGCATGGTGACAGCCGCGAGCAGGAAACCGAATCCCTCGAGGACCCGGGACGCAAGCAGCAGGGGAAATCCGAGGGCCAGGGTTCCCATCACGGCGCCGGCCGCAGTGGCGGCAAGGCCCACCGTGCCGGCGAGGCGGACCCCGGCCCGGCGGGACAGGATGCCCAGCGTGACGCCGAACAGGGCGGCAAGGATGCTGAAACTGGACACCACCAGCCCGGACTGGAGCAGGTCCAGGGAAAGCTCCGCCTGGATCACGGGCAGGGCGCCCGGAATCTTCCCCATGTGGAACGCGGCGGCGAGCCCGCCGCCGATGGCGACGGCAACTACGAGCAGCGCCCTTGGGTCGGTCGGCGTGGATGCGGGGGCAGCGGTCACTCGGCTGTTCCTGGTCGGGCCGGTCTGAAGGAGATTTCCCCGGCCGGGACTACCGGGCGGGGCCCAAGGCGCCGCCCGGGCCGGATGGATGCATCCCTGCCGCCGGGCGCCGGCAATGCCGGGACCATATCACACGGTCCGGTTGCCGGCATCCCGGGTTCCCGTTCACCTGGACGATCTGGCCCGTGTGTCCCCGGAAAGGTCCACGGCAGGGACATTTCGCAGACTGATAAATACTCCGGATTGCCTCCAAGAGCATTGCAATCGGGGGTGACTGTTTTCCGTAACTACCATGATTTTCATGAACCTCAGTCTCTTTCTCAGGCGCTCGACCAGGCAGGAGCGCGTCGAGGTCGCCGCCGTATGCAACAGCTCGGTGGCCTACCTTTACCAGATCGCCGGCGGACACCGCTTCGCCAGCCCCCTGATGGCAATCCGCATCGAGGGGCATACCTGCCTGATGGCCAGCCGGAGCAATGGCCGGCTGGCGGCGGTGCCCCGGTCCAGCCTGGTCCGCTACCCGGAGATCTTCCAGGGGCTTTATCCGGCATCCGGCACCTGGACGGAGGTCGGTGTCCAGGGGAATGGGGCAGGCGAAGTACCTGCAGGGCAGATCGGTGATGCCAAGGCGACCTGAAAAGCCGGGCGGGTCGGGACAGTACGGGCCCAAGCCGTCCCTGCTGCGGGTGAGGGTTGACCGGATCCGCTGCCATGTACGCAATCCCAGGCGCCAGCCGAACCCCGAACATGACCGAATCAGGACATCCGTGCGGGCCCTTGGCCTGGACCGCCCACTGGTGATCACCCGGAAGCCGGGCGCCAGGGACTACCTGCTCCATGGCAGCGGCAGCACCCGGCTCAGGATTCTGCAGGAGCTTCACAAGGAGACCGGCGAGGAGCGGTTCCGCTGGGCGGACTGCATCGTCCGGCCCTGGGAGGGGGAGTCCGGCGTCCTCCTGGCCCACCTGCGGGACAACGAGCTGCGCGCCGGCCTCACCTTCATCGAACGGGCCCTGGCGGTCTTCGATGCGAAGGCGCTGCTGGAGCGGGAGTGCCGCACCGGGGATCTGTCCCCGAAGCGGCTGGAGACCCTGTTCCGGGAAAGGGGGCTCGGTCTTGGCGAGGCCACGATCTCCGGGATGATCTATGCCGTGGAGGTTCTCTGGCCCGCGATCCCCCATGCCCTGTCTGCCGGTCTTGAGCGGGACGGGGTCGAGGAAATCCGCGACCTCGAGCATGCCGCGGGGGAGGTCTGGGTCAGCCGGGGGCTGGACGATGACGTGGCCGGCAAAGGAAACAGCCGGGCCGTCTTTGACCGGGTGTTCGCCGAACTGTGCCGGCGCCATGACTGCCCGGAATGGGACATCCAGCCGCTCCGTGACGCGCTGGAACGGGAGATCGCCGGCGAATCGGACAAGGCGCGGGCGGAAATTCACCTGGAACTGGAGGCCGCTCTGGCCGCCTGGCTGTTTCCTCCTGCCATTTCTTGCGGCCACACCCGGCATTCGGGGGACGGAGACGGTACCCGGCATTCCGGGCCGGGGCGGACTGAGCCGGGACAGGCGCGCGACGGACATGAGCAGGACTAAGGAGGCCGATCTCGTCCTCGCGGTGCTCGTGTACGCCATCCGGAGTCTTGCCGAGGGGGATCTCGAGGCCCTTCGCGAAATGGATTTCGGGCCGAGGGAGCTGAAGGCCCTGGAGGACGTCGAGCTGGCGGATCTTCATCGTGCCGACACCCTGCGGGCGCATTGCCTGAAGATCACGCTCAACCGGGATGTCTTCCTGCCGATGCTGCACCGCCTCCACACCCTGCAGAAGGCCGAGCGGATGAAGCGCATGCTGCTGAGTGCGGATGCCCCGCTGGATATGATGCGCCGGCTGTTCGGGATGAGTCAGCGCAGTTACTCCAACTGGCGCCGTGCGCTGGTGGTGGAAGGTGCCACGGGGCGGCCGCCGGTCCCGGATGAGGACCAGGCCGACCGGCTCTGGGACGCCGTTCAGGACAGGCTGGCCGATCGGGAAAAAAGGGTCCTGACGCCGGGCGACTTTCTTGAACTGGCGGAGGAGACCGGACTTGGTCTTCGGGTTATCTGGCGGTCGGTGAAGCGCTGGGAGAAATGGGGGAAGGCGGAAACCCGGAGGGCGAAGAAGGAGAAGCCGCCCGGGGGCAGAAAGGCGTTGTCGTCCACCGATTACCTGGCAATGAGGAACGCCTAGTCCCCGCCTTTCCGGGAGGCGGTGCGGCATCGGGCTGTGCATGGCTATGCCCCTCGGGCCCGGGGCGGGCATGGTAAGATCGCGCTATGGGTGATCCGCACATCAATCAATTTGCGCTGGAAGAACGGGTGAATGCCAGGCAGGCCGAGAACAAGGCCTCCTATGACCGTTTGCGGGTGGACAAGGCCCGTCAGGATACGGAGGCGGACGAGCGTCACGCGGCAAGGGCGCTGCGGATTCTCGGTGTGATCGTCATTACCGTGCTCCTGGTGATCTATCTCGCCTCGATCTGGGACTGATTCTTCCTGCCGGCGCTTGCCGGGGCATGTTCCGGTTTTATTCCGCTCCCGGACCCGGAGCACGGGGCCGCGGGCCGCGTTTTCCATCACTTCGGCATGGGTCCGGGAATCTGTCCGGCCCGCGAATTTTCCGGAACTGACGTTTGGAGTGGCCAACCGGCCGTGAACGTGCAACCGGGGGAATCCGCGGTCCCGGCCGGCCGCATCCCGATCCGCCGATCACCAATGGTGCAGATGATCGACCCTGACTGAGGGGTCAGCCAAAATCATGAATCGTCCGGGCCCGGCCTGCGCCTGGACACCGAATCGAGTCCGGGCTCGCTCCCTCCCAGCGCAGCGAGGCGGCGGGGGCATTCCCGCTCAATCAGTGCTTTCAGGCCTTCCTCGAACAGGGCGGAATGCTCCTTCACTCCCATCAGGGCCACTGCCTGTTCGAGCAACCGGTCGTCTATCGTCAGTGAGATTCGCATATCGGGCAACTTCCTGCATCGGATTGCCCATCAATATGAGCAGGGTTCGATGCCTGTGGCAAACGCTGCGACCGGTCAGGATTGGTCGGGATGACCCGGCCCGGCAGCACTGCAGGCCGGGTAATTCCTGAGCGTTCAACGGAATTAACGGGTGCGCCTACGGATTTCCGAATCGGAATCCCCACCCGTCCATGCCTTCGTCCGCCTGTCCCCGGCAACGCCTGCCGGCCAATCCGGCGGTTGCCCGCAGGACCCGCATGGAGAACGGATTGCCTGTCGGCCAGGTCCCGATGCGAATGAAGGCCGGGCGTCGACTTCCCGGAGTGCCTACATGTAAGAAAAAATGAACAATATACATAAATTCTTGATATTTAAGGCGTGTTGACTCGGATAGACTTGTTTTCAATGTCTCTCGTTCCGCGCATGGGTGAGCTGATATGCCGGATTTGCGAGGCTGCTGTTCTGGAAATTCGACTATCTGTAGATGCAATTCGGGGGAGGTACCCATGTCATTCATTTCAAAATTCAAGGCCCTGTTGGCGGTTGCCGTCGTGTACGCCATCTCCATGGCGCAGCCGGCCCTGGCCCAGGAAAGGGAGAATCTGTGGTCCGACGTGCAGGAGCGCGGCACGTTGCGTGTGGGCGTGGCGGAAGCGCCGCCCCTGCTGATGCGTGATCCGAAGACCGGGGACTGGTCGGGCTATTTCCTGGACGTGATGCACGGCTTTGCCGCTTCCATCGACGTCGAGATTGAAGTGGTCGAGACCACCTGGGGGAACATGGTTGCCGGTCTTCAGGCGGGCAAATGGGATATTTCCACAGCCCTCAACCGGAAGCCGCAGCGGGCGCTGGCGGTGAACTATTCGATTCCCATCTGGAGTTACGAGATCGGCCTGCTCTATGACAAGCGCAACCCGAAGATTTCCGACGACATGGTCTCGCTGTCCGATTTCGACCAGGACGGCATCACGATCGCGGTGATGCAGGGGGCGGCAGGCGACCTGTCGATCTCGCCGATCGTCGAGAACGCCAAAATCATCCGCCTGGACGGTGCCAACGAGGGCCGGCTGGCCATCGTTTCGAAGCGCGCCGACGTGTTCGCGACCGACAGCGACATCCATCGGATCACCATCCTGCAGAATCCCGACTGGGCCGACCAGGTTCTGCCCAGCCCGGCAATCGCGAAACAGGGCATCGCGTTCGGGCTGCGGAAATCGGTTCCCCTGGAGGACATCCAGGTGCTTGATATCTACCTGGAAGAACAGGTGGCCACGGGCAATGTCCAGCGCCTCTACGAGGCGGCCGTGGCATCCATGACTGCAGGTTAATTCCGGACGTCGCGCCGCCCCGGGCCAGCCGGGGCGGTGCTTCGCGCAACCGGACAGCACAGGGGGGAAGCATGCCCTTCGTTGAGATCAACGGGTTGATCAAGCGGTACGGGGCGCTGTCCGTCTTCGAGGGTTTCGACCTCGAGATGGACAGTGCTGACCGGCTGGTCCTGATCGGTCCGTCGGGCTGCGGAAAATCCACGCTGCTGCGTTGCATGATGGGGCTCGAGGATCTTTCGGGCGGCACCATCCGGATGGGCGGCGAGCTCTATATCGAGGGCGCCGAGAACGGCAAGCTCAAGCTCGACCGCCGGATTCAGAAAGAAGTGGGGATGGTGTTCCAGCACTATACCCTGTTCCCCCACCTGAACGTCATGGGCAACCTGTGCCTTGCGCCGGTGCGTTCACGCGGGATAAAGAAATCCGAGGCGCGGCAAAAGGCGACGGGCCTTCTGGAACGGTTCGGCCTGGCGGACCGTGCCAGGCACTACCCGAGCCAGCTGTCCGGCGGCCAGAAGCAGCGGGTGGCGATCGCCCGCGCGCTGATGCTGGATCCTAGGCTGATGCTGTTCGACGAGGTGACATCCGCCCTTGACCCGGAACTGGTGATCGAGGTGGAAAGCACGATGCTGGAGCTGGCCGATGCGGGGATGCCCATGATGATCGTCACCCATGACATGCATTTCGCCCGGAACATCGCCACCCATGTGGTATTCCAGGAACGCGGCAAGGTGATCGAGGCGGCGCCGCCCGAAGAGCTGTTCGGCAACCCGCAGAACGACCGCACCCGGGATTTCCTCAGGAATGTCATGAACGTCATGGACTGAACCGATGAACTATGATTTCGACTGGTTCTATGTGAAGAAGGGATTTCCCCAGCTCATGGAGGGCTTGTGGCTGACGCTGGAGCTGACCCTCTGGGCGAATGTGGTGGGGCTGGTCCTTGGATTCGTGGTGGCGATCGGGATGCTGTCGCGGATCCGGCTCATCGTCTGGCCGCTTACCGCCTATATCGAGTTCTTCCGCTGCACCCCCGCGCTCATCCAGCTGGTCTGGTTCTTCTTCTGCGTCCCGATCCTGTTCAACGTCTGGTGGAGCGCGGAATTCATGGGGATGCTCGCCCTGGGTCTCAATCTGGCGGCATTCAACGCGGAGGCGTACCGCGCCGCGATCCAGGCGATTCCCCATGCCCACACGGATGCCAGCACGGCGCTTGGATTCAACAGTTTTCAGCGGATCATCTACGTGATCCTGCCCCAGGCGCTGATCCTGGCCCTGCCCGTGCTGATCACGAACGGCATCGGCATTTTCCAGCAGTCGGCCCTGGTGGCACTGATCTCGGTGGAGGACCTGATGTACCAGGGACGCTACATCTCGACCCAGACCTTCCGTCCGATCGAGACGCTGACCACCGTTGCCCTGATCTATTTCGCGGTTTCGTTCCCGGTGTCCCAGGCGGTCACCTTCATCGAGCGGCACACGAAGCGGCTGCTGGCGGTCTGAGCACGAGCCATGGAACTCGATTTCTCCTTCCTGATCGAATATTCCGGCGTGCTCTGGGCCGGACTGGTGACCACGCTGGAATTCGTCGGCATCGCCGTGGTGCTGGGCCTGGTCTGGGGATTCGTTCTCAGCATCGGGAGAACCTCTTCCAACCTGGTGCTGTACTGGCTGACCACCGTCTACGTGGAATTCTTCCGCGGCACGCCGGTGCTGGTGCAGCTTTTCTGGATCTTCTTCTGCCTGCCGCTGTTCCTGGGTGTGGAACTGAGCGGATTCACGTCGGCGGTGATCGCCCTGTCGCTCTACAGCGGCGCGATCACGTCCGAAAGCTTTCGCGCGTCGCTGAAGTCCATCGAGATGAGCCAGTTCGATGCCTGCACGGCGCTCGGCCTGCCGACCCATGTCCGGACGCTGTTCGTCATCCTGCCCCAGGCGATCCTGCGGGCGATTCCGAACCTGCTTTCCAATGTGGTCTCGCTGTTCAAGGAAAGCGCGCTGGTGTCGGCCGTGGGCATGGCCGACCTGATGTACGTGGGGCAGAACATCGCCAATAATATCGCCCGCCCCATCGAGATCCTGACCGCTGTCGCCCTGATCTACTTCGCCATCGGATTTCCGTTGACCCGTGCGGTCACTCTCGTCGAGGGCAGGCTGCTGCGGGTGATCAAGGCGTGAGCGCGCCCCGGCAGACGGCCCTCGTGACCGGCGCGACCAGCGGGATCGGAAAGGCCGTCACCCTCGCCCTGGCCGGCGCCGGATACGAGGTGCTCGCCCTGGGACGCAGGGTCTCGAGACTGGAAAGGATGCAGGGTAGAAACGACGTGCGGCCGCTGGCCATGGACCTGACCGACCGGGAGGCGCTGGTCGCCGCCCTGGACAGCGAGGAGATCGATGTGCTCGTGAACAACGCGGGCGTGATGCCGCCCCTGGTGGGCTTTGCCGACATGGAGCAATCCCACATCGACACCACGCTGGAAGTGAACCTGAGCGCCCACATCACCGCCACCCGGCTGATCCTGCCCGGCATGCTGGCACGGAAGAGGGGGCACATCTTCTTTGTCGGTTCCATTGCGGGCCATGGGCCGTTTCCGAACATGGCGGTCTACGGGGCGTCCAAGGCGGCCATCTCCGGATTCGCCGCCGGGCTGCGCTGCGATATTTCCGGGTGCGGCGTGCGGGTGACGGAAATCGTCGCGGGGCGGGTTGAAACGGAGCTTTACCAGGATGTACTCGATGACCGCGAGCGGCGCGACATGTACGCCGCATTCGAGGCGGTGCAGCCGGAGGAAGTGGCGCAGATGCTGCTGTCTGTGCTCGGGATGCCGGCGCATGTGGATGTCACCCGCTTCGATATCATGCCCACCGCCCAGCATGTGGGCGGCGGAGGTTTTGCAGCCAAGGGGTAAGCGGGTAATGCACGGTTTGTCTGTGGTGATCGTGGGCGGCGGCTCGGGTCTTGGCCTGGTGATGGCGGAGATGGCCGTGGAGCGGGGCGCATCCGGCCTCGGGATCCTGGACATCGATGGCGAGGCGGCCGATGCGGCCCTCGCCGGCGCGCTGGGCGCGGGAATCCGCACGGCCAGTGCGGCCTGCGACATCCGCACTTCGGCGGCGGTCCACGGGGCGTTCGGGCAGGTTGCGGCAAGCCTGGGCCGGGTGGATACGGTCATCAATTCGGCCGCCATCTATCCCCGCAAGCCGATACTGGAGATCACGGATGCCGACTGGGATGCCATGAATGCCGTGAACATCAAGGGAACGTTCCATGTATGCGTTGCGGCAATCAGGCAATTCAGGGAGCAGGATGCAACCGGTGGGGTCAGGGGAAGGATCGTCAACATCACCTCGGTGGATGCGTTCAAGGCGCACCCCCAGAACGCCCACTATGCCGCGACCAAGGCCGCGGTGGCCAGTCTGACCAGGAGCTTTGCCCACGAGGTCGCCCCCGACAACATCCTGGTGAATTCCGTTGCGCCCGCGGGCATGGCCACCCAAAAGGCGCGTGAGGCCGGGTTCCTGGACGAACTGGCGGCGGCCAGCCCCCTCGGCCGGAGCGCCGACCCCCGCGAGATGGCCGAATGGGTCATGATGGCCGGGGGTCCCGGGAACACCTACATGACCGGCGAGAACATGATCGTGTCGGGGGGCTACATCTATGCGTGAGAGGCTGCGATGATCCGTACATCCCCACTGCATAGGAGACGGCGATGATCTACAGATCCCGGCTGAAGAGCCAAAGCTGGGCCGGCGAGACGATCGGCATCCTGGTGCTCGACTGCCATTACCCGTTTCTGCCCGGAAACGTGGCAAACGCGAACACCTTTGATTTCCCGGTGCGCTACGCGGTGGTGGAGGGGGCGACGGCGGAGCGCCTGCTCTACCAGGCCGACCGGACCCTGATCGGGCCTTACATCGACGCCGCCCGCAAACTGCAGCTGGAAGGCGTCAGGGCGATCACGGGAGCCTGCGGTTTCATGGCGCTTTTCCAGCAGGAACTCGCCGCGGCGGTGGAGATCCCGGTCTTTGCCTCCAGCCTGCTGCAGGTGCCGTTCATCCACCGGATCACCGGCAAGCGCGTCGGCATCATCACTGCCGATTCGACGTGCCTGAACGCCGCCCATTTTGCCGGCTGCGGGATTGCCGAGGACATTCCCCTGGCCGTCGCCGGCATGGAGGGGCACGAAGCCTTCCGGCAGGGCATCCTGGCCAATATCGGCGAGCTGGACGATGACCAAATCCGCCGGGACACGGTGGAAGTGGCCGCAGCATTGCAGGCCGGCCATGAGGACCTTGGGGCGATCCTGCTGGAATGCTCGGACCTGCCGCCCTATGCCCACGCGGTGCAGGCGGCGACCGGCCTGCCGGTCTTCGATTTCGTCACCATGATCAACTACGTGCACGAAACCCTCGCGCGCAAACCCTATCACGGAACGATCTGATCCGGATGCCGATGAAGGACACCCCACGGGCAGGCAATCGGCATCGCAGAGGCCCGAAGCGCGGCGCGTCTCCCGGGGCAGGGCGCCTTGATTGACGGGTTCGGGATGATCGGGCGGAATGGCGGAGGCATGGCCGCCCAACACCCGCAGGAGCCCGGGGCGCGACACGGACGACGACCGGGTGCGTGGTTCCATGGGAGGATGGGGCCATGAGCGCGACGGGCATCCGCCTCGGGGCGGATATCGGCGGCACCTTCACCGACATCGCCCTTGATCTTGATGGGGAGGTCTTCTCTGCCAAGGTGCTGACCGACTACACCGCCCCGGAACAGGGCATTCTGGAAGGGATCGACAATGTCACCGGACAGGCGGGCATCGGGTATCCCGATCTGGACATCATCATTCATGGCACAACACTCGCCTCCAATGCACTGATCGAGCGGCGCGGGGCGAGGACGGCGCTGGTCACCACCGAAGGCTTCCGGGACGTCATCGAGATGCGGACCGAAAACCGGTTCGAGCAGTACGATCTCAACCTGAGATTGCCCGAGCCGCTGATTCCCCGCCAGGACCGGTTCCCGGTCAAGGGCCGGATCGACGCCCGGGGACGCGAGCTGCAGCCCCTGGACGAGACCCGGCTGGAAGAACTGGCCGAGGTGATCCGGGAGCGTGGTTTCGGTGCGGTGGCGATCGGGTTTATCCACTCCTACCTGAACCCCGTGCACGAGGAGCGCGCCCGCGAGATCCTCGCGGAGGGACTGCCGGACATCCCGATTTCGATCAGCGCCGAAGTCTCGCCCCAGATGCGCGAATACGAGCGTTTCAACACGGTTTGCGCCAATGCCTACGTGCGACCGCTGATGGAGGACTACCTGACCCGCCTTAAGTCGCGTCTTCGGGATGCGGGTGCGGATTCCCCCGTCTTCATGATTCATTCCGGCGGCGGCCTGATCTCGGTCGCAAGCGCGATCCAATTCCCTGTGCGCCTGGTGGAATCAGGCCCTGCCGGGGGTGCGATCTTTGCCGCCGATATCGCGGCCCGTTTCGGACTCGAAAAGGTCGTCAGTTACGACATGGGAGGCACCACAGCAAAGATATGTCTAATCGAACAATGCAAACCCCAGACCGCCCGCACCTTCGAGGTTGCACGCACCTACCAGTTCAGCAAGGGATCGGGTATGCCGATCTCCATTCCCGTGATCGAGATGATCGAGATCGGCGCGGGCGGCGGCTCCATCGCCTGGATCGACGCCATGGGGCGCATCCGGACCGGGCCGGAAAGCGCCGCGTCCGAACCCGGACCCGCGTGCTACCAGCGCGGAGGCGAACGGCCCACGATCACCGATGCCGACCTGGTGCTGGGCAAGATCGACCCGGAAAATTTCGCGGGCGGCGCAATCAGGTTGTCCAGGAATGCCGCACAGGCTGCCATCGCCCGCGGCATCGGCGGCCGGTTGCCTGCGGAACCGCTGGAAGTCGCCTTCGGCATCTGCGAAGTGGCCGACGAGAACATGGCGAATGCCGCCCGGGTGCACGCGGTGGAGAACGGCAAGGACATTTCGGAAAACGTGATGATCGCTTTCGGCGGCGCGGCGCCCCTGCACGCCGCGCGGCTGTGCGAGAAGCTGGGCGTCGACAGATGCCTGATCCCGACCGGGGCGGGGGTCGGCTCGGCCATCGGTTTCCTGAAGGCGCCGTTCGCGTACGAGGCGCTGGTCTCGCGGTTGGTCCGGCTCGGCGAATTCGACGCGGACATGGTGAACAGCATGCTGTCCAGGCTGCGCGAGCGGGCCGAGCGGTTCGTGCGCAGCGGAACCGACAGCCCGGTCACACGCGACATCGTGGCCTTCATGCGCTATCAGGGCCAGGGCTGGGAAATTCCCGTGCCTTTGCCCGACCGGGCTCTCACGCGGCAGGATGCCGATCTGATCCGGGACCGGTTCCGCGAAAACTACATCGAATTTTTCGGCAGCGCGATTGACGGACTGGATGGACTGGAAATCGAGATTGTGACCTGGTCGATGAAAGTTAGCGATGTCCGCCCGGAGCCCGGGCGCCGGGCACTGCTGACCAGGGGCAACGGGATGCACGATACCGGGTCCCGCAAGGTGTTTGATGCGGGCTCCGGAAGGATGCGGGCAAGCCGGACCGTTGCCCGTGAATTGCTGGCTGCCGGCGACCTTGTCCCGGGGCCGGCGGTGATCGTCGAGCGCGAAACCTCGACGGTCATCACCCCGTCGTTCGATGCGGTGATGCAGGGCGACGGGAGTATTCTGCTGATCCGCAGGGAGGCCGGACCATGACCGGTATTTCCGGAATTTCCGACATCCGGATGCAGGTCATGTGGAATCGCCTGATTTCAGTGGTTGAGGAACAGGCGATGACCCTGCTGCGCACGGCCTTTTCCACTTCGGTCCGCGAGGCGGGCGACCTGTCGGCGGGCGTCTTCAGCCCCGACGGGCGGATGCTGGCGCAGGCGGTGACCGGAACCCCGGGCCATGTGAATACCATGGCCGAGGCGGTGCCGTATTTCCTGGCCGAGATTCCGCGCGAAAGAATCCTGGAGGGCGACTGCTATGTCACCAACGACCCCTGGAAGGGCACCGGGCACCTGCACGACATCACGATGGTCTCGCCTTCGTTCAGGGATGGCCGGCTGGTGGCCTTCTTTGCCTGCACGGCGCATGTGGTCGATATCGGCGGGGGCGGATTCGGGGCCGACGGCAATTCGGTGTACGAGGAGGGCATCCTGATTCCGATCATGAAGTTCGCCGAACGTGGTGAGGTGAACCGGGATCTCATCAAGATTCTGCGCAACAACGTGCGCCAGCCCAACCTGGTGGTGGGTGACTTCTATTCGCTGGCCGCGTGCAACGAGGTCGGTCACCGGCGCCTGATCGACATGCTGGACGAGACCGGGCTGGCGCATCTCGACGACCTGGGCGAATTCATCTTCTCCAGGTCCTATTCGGCCACTCTGGAGCGGATCGACGCCCTGCCGGGGGGCGAATGGGACAATGCGATGACCGTGGACGGCTATGACGAACCCGTGAAGCTTGCCGCCCGGGTGTCGATCCGGGAGGGCGGGGTGCACGTGGATTTCACCGGTACGGACGCCCCGAGCAAATGGGGCATCAACTGCCCGCCCAACTATTCCAAGGCCTATGCCTGCTTTGCGCTCAAGTGCGTGGTGGCGCCGGATATCCCGAACAACTCCGCCTCGCTGGAGCCGTTCACCGTCTCGTCGCCCGTGAACATCCTCAATGCCGAGCGCCCGGCGCCGGTCAGCCTGCGCCATGTGATGGGGCATATGGTGCCCGACCTGGTGCTGGGGGCCCTGGCCAGGGCGCTGCCCGGGCAGATCATGGCCGAGGGAGCGGCTGCCCTCTGGAACGTTCATCTGTCGGTGCGCCCGGAGGCCGGCGGGGAAGGGCAGCGCTCCGAGGTGCTGATGTTCAACTCCGGCGGCACCGGGGCACGGCCCGCGCTGGACGGCCTGAACGCCACGGCCTTTCCTTCGGGGGTGCATACCATGCCCATAGAGGCCACCGAACATACCGGCCCCATCGTGATCTGGCGCAAGGAGCTGCGTCCCGACAGCGGCGGCCCCGGGCGGATGCGCGGCGGGCTCGGCCAGATCGTCGAAATTGCCCCGGCAACCGGCTACGAATTCGACTTTTCGGCCATGTTCGACCGGGTGTACCACCCCGCGCGCGGTCGTGACGGCGGCGGGGACGGCGCGCCCGGTGCGGTTGAGCTCTGCGACGGCACCAGACTCCGCCCCAAGGGATGGCAGCATGTGCCCGCGGGCAAGCGCCTGATCCTGAAGGTACCCGGTGGCGGCGGATTCGGCCCGGCTGCCGAACGCAGCGGGGAAGCCCTCGCCGACGACCGGCGCAAGGGCTATGTGGGCAAGGGAAAACGGCCGCGATGAAGGCATGCCTGTCCGCGCTGTCCGTCTCCGGGTGGCACCGGGCAGATCCGATGCGCGCTGGGGACCTTGTTCCCCGGCGGCGGTGAAGGCGCAGGTCCCGAAGGCCGGGGAGAAGCATGCCGGATACGTATGATGTCGTGATCGTCGGCGGTGCGGTGATCGGTTCGGCCGTGGCCTATTTCCTGACCGCCAACCCGGATTTTGACGGTTCGGTGCTGATCATCGAACGCGACCCGAGTTTTGCCAAGGCGTCCACCTCGCTGAGTTCCAGTTCGATCCGCAACCAGTTCTCGAACCCGGTCAATGTCCGGATCGGGCAATTCGGGACCGGGTTCATCCGCGACTTTGCCGGGATCATGGAAGATGACGGCGACAGGCCCGACCTGGATTTTCATGAGGGCGGTTACCTGTTCCTGGCCGCAACGGAGGAACAGGCCCGCATCCTGCGCGAGAACAACGAGGTCCAGAAATCCCTTGGCGTCGATGTGGTGCTGTGGGAACCGGACCAGGTCAAGGATGCCTTTCCGCATCTCAATGTCGATGATCTGCAACTTGCAAGTTACGGCCGGTCGGGAGAAGGATGGTTCTCCAATACGGGCCTGATGAACGGGTTTCGCAAGAAGGCGCGGCGGCAGGGGGCCGATTACCTGATCGACGAGGTGGTGGACATGGTCCGTGATGGCAGCCGCATCACCGGCGTATGCCTGAAGAGCGGCCGGACAATCGCCTGCGGGACGCTGGTAAATGCCTCGGGACCCCGGGCGGCCCAGACTGCTGCCATGGCGGGGCTGGACATTCCGGTCGAGCCCCGCAAACGGACGATCTTTGTCTTTGACTGCGCGGTTACACCGGAAGGGTCGGCGACCGTCAATCACGGACGGCTGCCGCTGATGATTGATCCGTCGGGCACGTTCTGCCGGCCCGAGGGCCGTTTTTTCCTCTCCGGAACAACGCCCCTGGACGACCCGGCCGTGGACTGGGATGACTTCGAACCAAGACATGCGGAATTCGAGCGCGTATGGTTCGATCTTGCCAGGCGTTCCGGGGCGTTCGAGGCCATCAAGCTGGTCAACTACTGGGCCGGCCACTATGCTTTCAATACGTTCGATCACAATGCGGTCATCGGCCCCCATGACGAAGTGCGGAATTTTATTTTTGCCAACGGATTCACCGGCCACGGTCTGCAGCAGTCCCCGGCGGTTGGATGCGGGATATCCGAGTGGATCATCCATGGCGAATACCGCACCCTGGATTTGAGCGAACTCGGCTATGCTAGGATCGTATGCAACAAGCCCTTCGTGGAAAATGCAGTGATTTGATTCCCGGCCGGGTTCATGAATTCGAATCGTTTCAGGTTGCCTTCGCTGAATGCGCTGAAGGCCTTTGACGCGGCCGCACGGCACGGATCCATCCGTGGTGCCGCGGATGAACTGCTGGTGACTCCGCAGGCGGTCAGTCAGCAGATCAAGCTCCTGGAAGACACATTGAAGGTCGTGCTGTTCGAACGCCGGGGCCGGTCGATCGAGCCCACCGAGTCCGCCGTGTTGCTGGCGCGGTACGTCGATGCGGGATTCGAGGAGCTGGCCGAGGGGGTGAGCCGGATCACAAACCGGAAATATCAGGACCGGATCACGCTGAACGTTTCGCCTTACTTCGCCACGCGTTGCCTGTTGCCTAGGCTGGCCGGCTTCTACGAACTGATACCGCAATCCGGCCTGCGGATGACCACCATGGTTCACACCCCGGATTTCAAGCGCGACGACATCGATGTTGCCATACAGTGGGGTTATGGCGATTGGGGGGATCTCGAGGCGAGCCTGCTGCTCAAGGATCACAAGGTCATCTGCTGTACACCGGATCTGGCCGCGTCCATCAGAACCCCCGGAGACCTTGCGGGCCAACGGCTGCTGCATCCCATTTTGCAGAACACGCTCTGGTCGGACATCATGGAGTATCTGGGCGTCAAGGGGGTTGGTGATACTTCGGAGCTTGCCTTTCATGATGCGGCGACCATGCGGCGGGCAACGCTGTCGGGCATGGGGGTCGGGCTGATCTCCAGGGCGGACGCGTACCACGACATCCGGGTCGGCGATCTTGTTGCGCCCCTGGGGCTGGACGTGCTGATGAAGATGCCTCCGGAGCAGGTGCCGGGATTCTATCTCGTGCTGCCGCGTGCGCATCGCCGGGTGAGGGCGATCGAAATCTTCTGCAGCTGGGTGGCCGGAGAAAACTGGGAAGAGGTTTCGGGCTGAACGACGGCGGTGTGAAGGCTCCCCGCCGGGATGGCGCAGCATCGTGCCGATGCCCTGCCTGATTTGCCGGCGATGCGCGGGAATCGCCATTCCTCCACGGTGAGGGCGGATTGCCCTGCTGTCCGTTCGGCGAATCGGGTATGGGGAGTAACCCGACCATGCCCGGCCATGATGAACGGCCCCGGGGTATCCCGGGATATAATCCGGACGCGCGCACCATACCGAACCACGAGGAAAACCGACGATGTCGCTCAATCCCTATCTCTTCTTCGACAGCAACTGCCGGGAGGTCTTCGAGTTCTACCGTGCGGTGTTCGGCGGCGAGTTCCTGATCGTGCAGACCTTCCGGGACGGGCCGGCGGACCTGAATGTGCCGGAGCCGGAGAAGGACCGCATCATGCACATCTGCCTGCCCATCGGGTCGGGGATGCTGATGGGCAGCGACAGTACTTCGGTCTTCGGATCACCTCCGGTGCAGGGCACCAACTTCTCGATATCCGTGGAGGGTGAGAGCAGGGAACACTGTGACGGGTTGTTTGCAGGGCTTTCGGAAGGCGGTACGGTCAAGATGCCGATGGCCGAGACGTTCTGGGGGTCCTACTTCGGGAATCTGACCGACCGCTTCGGCATCAACTGGATGATCAATTACGAGCTGCCGCGGGGGTAGGCAGAAGGAAGGCTTCTACCTGTCGGGGGCGGGTAGTCTTCGCAAAAATCATTCGGTTTGCCGGCACGATGATCCGGTGCACCGCATCACGCCGCCATGCATGGCGGGCAGGTCACGGATGTGCCTGATAACCTTCCTTGCCGGCGTCGTCGCTCCGGGTCCCTTGCTCCTCGCCGGCGTAGGCATCGAGTTCAATCACGTTGCGGTCGGGATCCCGGATGAAGACCGCCTGCAGGTCCCCGAACGTGAACTGTCCGCTCAGGGGAATGTCGTTGTCGGCAAGAAATTGCCGGGTTGCGTCCATCGATCCGACCCTGAATGAAACGTGGGTTATGCCCGGATACTTCTCGTCCACGTCCATGAGAATATTCCGGTCGTTCGGCATGTTGGCGGGCCCGAGCAGGTTGAGAAAGACGCCTGAGGGATGCTGCATGATGATCGGATGGCCCTGCTCGAATCCTGCATCGGACAGAAGCCGGAATCCCAGCCGTTCATAGAAGGCGACGGAGACCAATTTGTCGCTGACCCGGATGCCGATGTGATCGACCTTCGTTATATTAAGCATTGGCTGGACATTGCCATGGGCATGAGTCTTCTTGTGACGGTCGATTATATCCGATGACCGGAGATTGGTCCGGGAAGCGGTGGTACCGGGCACCCCGTTGCACCCGGGCATTCCGCTGCAGGAACTAGTCTCAAGCGCTAGAGTAAATCTTCTTACATGGCACATACCCCATCGGCAGAAATGCATGTACAATCTGCCACGCCTGTCAACCGGGTCGGCAGGCCCTAACAGTAAATCAGCATCCGCACACACCCGCTGGACGTAACATGGAAATCCTCTTCCTGGCTCCTTTCGCCATCTTCTGGGGAATTCTCCAGGAAGCCAGGCAACTGGCGCAGATCTATGAAGCCGACGAATCCAGCGGACCGTCCCGTATTCATCATGTCCCGAAGAAGGACAGTTGGGTGCAGGATGTGGAGAGATTCGATCTGATGCTCACGCCCCACAGGCGCAAGACGAAGAAATCATCGAAAGCGGTGTCCGACGTGCCGGCGGCACCGGCTGGCGCGGCGACTGGGTAACACCCGTAAGGACCCGCATGCACCGCCGGGTGATCCGGCCTGCGGTTCTGCCTTGTCCGGGTTGTCCGGGATATGAATGAAAAACGCCGGACGGGATGATCCCGAGGGGGCGTTGCAGTTGAACTGATCGTGGCAAGGCGGTTGCTGGTATATGGGACTCCTGCCCGGCTTCATTCCTGATCACGCCGTCTGTCCCGCTGTTTCCTGGTGGAATTCAGATCCGCCATGCTGCTTAAGCACCGACCTCCAGCACTGTCCCGAAATCAAAAGCGGCACTGATCAGGGAGTGCAGCACACCGTTTGCTCTGGTTGCGGGCAGAGATGCTGGATTGAAAAACCATCTGCAGCAGGGCAGACAACGTCGATGATTCCGGCAGGATTCCGCCGGCTACCCCACCAACCTAGCCGGGAACTTAACCCCCCATCCGGGGTCATCCGGACAGGGGCCCGATGCGTGGATCAGGGATGGCGGGGATGGCCTTTCAACGGGTGAGGATGGACCCTGTTCGGCAGCGGAAGCCGGGCCCCCGAAAAAATTATTACAACTTGCCCGAAGGACGGGAAATGGAGAGGACGGAAAAAATGGAAAAATATATAATCCAGAAAAAACAGGGGCTTAAACTGTTCCGCTGGAAGTTTTTACGCACGATAACTGTATTTATCAGGCGCGAAGAATAAATTCCCAAGGCCCGTCCGGTCAAGGGCATTGGCGCAATCAGAATGCACCTGATTTCATTGCCGGTATCCGGCCGGTCCGCAGCCGGAGGGAGATCGTTTTACCGGATTTACAGGGTTTCGTGGACAAATTTCCTCCCGGCCCCGGACGGCATTGACGGAGAACCGCCGAAATTATCGATTTATTGGTCGCGATAACATCACGGAGAGGATACAGCGGGCACGGGAAACCATTCCGTTTTCTTCGTCCTGTTTCCTGTCTTTTCCCTGCCCCGCCCGCCCGCCGGTGCTCCCTCACTCCGGTTCCTGTTTCCAGGCGGACTTCCGCCCCCGCCGCTGCACCCTGGCCAACTGCGCCGCACCCCCCCTGCGGGCCAGCAACCGCTCCCCGTACCGGTTCACCATGGACGTGCTCTTCCACCGCCCCGCCTGCAGGATCGCAGGCAACTCGATCCCCGAGGCGATCATGTCCTGCACCGCACCCACCCGGGTGCTGTGGCCCGACAGTCCCGCCACGATGTCTTTTCCCAGTCCCGCATTCCTCGCCATGGACTTGTAGATGCGCGGCACCTGGCCGGGGTTCAGACCGCCCCCGGGAATGCCGCCCCTGCTGATGGAGCGGAACAGGAACCCCTCGTCGATGCCGCCCTGGCGGAGCCATTCCATGACAAGGTCCGCGGTGTCCGGGGCGAGGAACAGGATCGATCCCTCGCCCTGGGGATCGGTCTTGCCCCGGCGCACCAGGAGGGTGGCGGATCCATCGGGTTCCATCGACAGATCAGACACTTGCAGGGAGACCAGTTCGGACCTACGGAGCATGGCGTCATAGGCCACGGCGAGGAGGGCCCGGTTGCGGGCATCGATCAGGCGATTGCCTGAGGATGCCAGCAGTCTCTTCCTGAGGGGCCAGGTCAGTCCCGATGCCTGGACCTGCCTGCGGCCCTGTTTCCGGTACATGCGCTGCATGGCCATGCGGACGGTCATGTTGGCGAGGGGGTCCTTCCATCCGGCGGCCTTGTGCAGGGCGACGATGGAGGAGACGTACCTTCGCACCGTGGCCGGTGCCTTCATGCGGGCCATGGTGCCGATGAACCGGACCAGGGGGACGGCCCGGGCGGGCCAGGGCCTGAGTCCCTCTGGCGGCACCAGGAGGAGTAGATCTCAAGGTCGGACCTGAGGGCCCGTTCGGTGTTCCGGCTGAGGGCGCCGGCGGCGGAATCGAGCCACTCGGAGATGGGGTCCGGGGGGTGCGGAGAAGGCTCCGGGGGATGCGGGGACGGCCGGTTGGGATGCCCTTTCGGGGCGGTGGCTCCAGGGGGTGGTTTACCCGGATTCCGGGCCGGGAAACCGACTTTATGCCTGATAAATACAGTTATCGCGAGCAATAAATCCGACGTGGAGGGGGAGACGCGGAGGAGGAGATGGCTGTCGGCGGCCCGGGAGGAGCGCCTGGAGGATCGATTGCGCCCGGATCACCCGGGCAGGGGCCACGTGCCGAAAACGAACAAGTCAAACCAACCGACAGGCAGTGATGACAATCGACATACTGGATGATCCGTCCCCGGAATCAGGCTACGTAAGAAGTAATCCTCTCCGATTTCCCTTCTTCCCCTTCTTCTCCTTCTTCCCCGTCCGCCTCGGACGCAGGTGGGGCGCGGCTGCATGCCTGCTCGCCCTCGGCCTCGCCCTGACGCTCGGCGCCGGTGCGGCCGAGGCGCAGATAATACCGCCGATCAATCCGCAGCCGCCGGTGTCCCCGCCCTCGACGACCCCGTCCGTGGTCAAGCTGGTCAGCAACACCGGGCGGCTAGACGAAGCCACCTTCCAGAACTTTACTGCTGATTACGCCCAGGCGTTCACCACCGGCAGCAACGCCCTTGGCTTCAGGCTGACCCGCGTGGACATCCCGGCCCGTCACGACAGCGGGACGGTGCCGACCATCAGCGTGAGCATCCACTCGGTTAATGCGTCCGGCTTTCCGGGCAGCAGCCTGGGCACGCTGACGCGGCAGGGCAGCTGGCCTAGCACCGCCGGTTCGGTCCAGTTCACGGCGTCCGGCGACGGCATCGAGCTGGCCGCCAACACGGGCTATTTTGTGGTGGTCGATTCCAGCACTGCAATCAATACGATTGGAATATTCGAAACACAATCGGACGCGGAAGATTCAGGGTCAGCGGCGGGCTGGAGCATTTCAGACGGTTACCGGTGGCGGAGCGCTGGTGCATCAAGTTGGTCAATTTCGAATATCGACAACGATTCCGTGCTAATGGAAGTCCACGGTCACCCGAAGGATTCGACCGGGGGCACGGTGACGGTAACCGGCAACACCCTGGCGCTGACCTTCGGCGTCAACATCAAGCGGGTCTTCGTGCCCGGCGGTCTGGCCAAGCACTTCACGGTGAAGGTGGACGGCAGGAAGGTGCCGGTCACCGGCGTGTCCATCAGCGGCAAGACGGTCAATCTGACCCTGGCCCGGCCGGCGGGCAGAAACCAGGCCGTCACGGTGTCCTACAACAACGCGGGCACGCCGCTCCAGAGCACGTCGGGCAGGCCGGTGTCGGCCTTCACCGACCTGACGGTGGAAAACCTTTCCTCCAACAATGCGCCGGTGTTTGAAGGGACGGATCCAACTCCCCACAACGCTTCCGCTGAAACTTTGCTCTCTGAAAGGGCGGACCCAGACGATTTCACAGACATCGACGACGACCCGCTGGTGCTCTCGTTCAGCGTGGACCGTGACAACGTGCTCCATACCGGCCAGAGAGGGAACATCAATATGGGCCCCACCGGTCTCCTTTGGGTTTCATCTCAGAAGCGTCTGTATTTTGCGATGAAGACCGTCTGCGGTCTGTCGAACGTCAAGCCGGCGTTGCCCAGCCCGTTCGAGACGGTCATCACGGTGACGGCGACCGACCCCACGGGTGCGGCCGGGCACGTTGATATCCCCATAACCACGACTTTCAGCGGTTGCCATTCGCTCTCAAGCGCCACGGTAACCGACAGGACCCTGACGCTGACCTACGATCAGGCGTTGCCGGACGGCTGGTCGCCGGCCGCCGATGAATTCGAGGTGAAGGTGGCCGGGAATGTCGTGCCCCTGGTGGACACCGACGACGCGGTATCGGTAAGCGGCAGCACGGTCACCCTGACCCTGGCCGAGGCGGTGGGCGCCGGGCAGGACGTCAAGGCGAGCCACACCCCGGGGGACAACCCGAGCACGGTGGGCTTCACCGACCAGGCGGTGACCGTCAATTCGGCCAACCGCGCCCCGACGGTGACGCCCAAAAACCCCTATAACGCCCCGCTCGGCTTTCCCGTGTACGTCCCGGTGGAGGATGCGGATGACGATCGCTTCCCCGCTGACCATCCCACGGCCGCCGGCCTGAAGCTGCACGTCACCTGGACGACGGACCGCCCGGATGTGCTCAACGCCGAGGCGGAGAACATCGGGTATCTCGACGGCACGGGCAGTTTCTACCTGCAGATGCCCGGGGAGTGCGAACTGGCGAAAGTCGATCCGCCGCTGCCGACCCCCCTGTTCGAGACGACCGTGGAGATCGAGGCGATGGACCCCACCGGCGCGGTGGCGCGGGGGACGGTCCTGGCGAAGACGGCGTGGGACGGGGGGGATGAATGCCCCGAGTTTGCGGCCGCGGTGACGAACGGGAATGAACTGACGCTGTCATTCAGCCGGGACCTGGATGAGGCCTCGACGCCGTCGAAAGACCGTTTCACGGTGAAGTCGGACGGAACCGAAGTGGCCCTGGCGAATCCGGATCCGGGGGCGGACCCGCCGGTCGTGCCGGTATTGGTGAGCGGCAACACGGTCGTCCTGACCCTGGCCAAGGAAATATCCGCCGGCAGGCGGGTGACGGTGAGCTACAGGCCGCCGAACTTCGGCGGGATCCAGGACGCCGGCGCCGGCGCGTACGCCGCGGCGGGATTCACGGATGAGCCGGTGGTCAACGTCAGCGGAGACACGAGGTCGCCCGTGCTGCGGGGCGCGTGGGTGGAGGGCACGACGCTGACGCTGGTCTATGACGAGACCCTGCACCCGCTCCGCAAGACGGGTCCGGATTGGTATCAGGTCACGGAGGTCCCCGAACCGGGCACCAACGCCCGTCCCATCGACGTCACCGGGAACGAGGTGGACGGCAAGCGGGTCGTCCTGACCCTGGACACCGCAGTGAAACCGGAACTGGAGTTGCGGCTGACCTACACGGTGCCCCCGGGCGACCGCATTAACCGGATCCAGGACCTCGCGGGCAATCTCGCGGCTACCTTCGGTATCGGTAATGACAAGCTGATCGTAAGACACGGTCCGCCCCCGCCCGAGAGCCCGGTCACGCCGCCATCCGGCGGCGGTGGACCCGTCGGCGGCGGATCGCCGGGTGACACGGCGCCGGACTTCGGCACGGCGACAGTGGCATCTCTGACGCTGGCCCGGGGCGAGGCGATGGACCCGGTGGTGCTGCCGGCGGCGACGGGGGGCGACGGGGAACTGACCTACACCCTGGCGTCGGCACCGGCGGGCCTTGCGGGCCTGTCCTTCAACGCGGCCACGCGCCGGCTGTCGGGGACGCCGGATACCGCGGGAGAGTACGAATTCACCTACACGGTCCATGACGCGGACGCCAACCGGGCGGATACGGACGCGGCGGTGCTGACCTTTACCGTGACGGTGGAGGATCCGCGCACGGCGCAGGTGCGGCAGTCGGTGCGCCGCACCCTGGCGGCGGTGGCGCGGCGTTCGCTGACGAGCGCGCTGGACAACATCGGGGCGCGGTTCGCGGCCTCGGTGCCGGCGAGCGGGCTGACGCTGGCGGGTCATGCGGTGCCCCTCGGCACGGCTGCCGGAACCGGTTTGACCGACATGAATGAGGGACAGTTCTGCTTACCGGGTTCATCCGGTTCATCAGGTTTACCGGGTGCGACGGACGGCTTCGGAGCGGCCCAAGAAAACTGCGCCTTCGTCACGCGGGGCATGACGGGGGAGGAACTCCTGCACGCGAGCGCCTTCACCCTGTCCCTCGGCGCGGCCGGTGGTGCTGAAAATACCGGAAATACCGGAACGGGTGCGCCATCGGCGCCGCAGTGGGCGGTCTGGGGCCGTGGGGACCTCGGGACGTTCGCCGGACGCCCCGAACCCGGGATGGGCTACGAGGGCGAACTTCGGACGGGCTGGCTCGGCGTGGATGCCCGGTCCGGCGCCTGGGTGGCGGGTCTTGCGCTCAGCCACGGTACCGGGGAGGCGGACTACGACTTCGCGGCCGGCGGGGTGTCCGGCCAGGGCCGCCTGGAGACGTCCCTGACCGCGCTGTACCCCTACGGACGCTGGACCCTGTCCGAGGGCCTGGAGCTGCGGGGCGTGCTGGGCGCCGGGAGCGGCGAGGCCCGGCACCGTCTGGACGGCGACGCGGGCGAGAGGAGTGACCTCTCGATGTGGATGGGGTCGCTGGGCCTTCGCCGGGAGTTTCCGTCCCTCGGGGAGATCGACCTGGCGGCGCGGGCGGACGCGAGCCTGGCGCGGATGGAGACCGATGACGGACCGGCGCATATCGCCAATCTCTCCGCGGACAGCTGGCGTCTGCGCGCGGGATTGGAGGCCTCGCGGCGGTTCGCGCTGGACGGAGACGCCGCGCTGGAGCCCTTCGTGGAGGCGGCGGCGCGGCGGGACGGGGGTGACGGCCTGGAGGGGACCGGGCTGGAGATCGCGGGGGGACTCCGCTACACGGCGCCCCGGCTGCACGTGGAGATGCGGGGCCGCTGGCTGGCGTCGCACTCGGAGGAGGGCGCGGAGGAAAGCGGTGTGAGCGTGACCGCGCGGCTGGGCCCCGGGGCACAGGGCCGGGGCCTGTCGCTGTCGCTGAGTCCGCGCTGGGGCGCGGGCACGGGGGGCGCGGAGGCGCTGTGGCGTGACGAGTTGCCGGGTCCGGCCGGGACCGGGGGTACGGCTGCGATGGACGCGCGCATCGGCTACGGGTTCTCCTGGGCGCCCTATGGGCTGGACGGATGGAACGGACTGCTGACGCCGTTCGCCGAGACGGGTATTTCCGGCCTGTCCGGAAAATCCGGTGAGGACAGCCGGCGTCTCCGTCTCGGGGCCCGGTTCGAGGCGTCGCGGATGAACCTCGGGGTGGAGCTTGCGGGTGAGCGCCGGGAGAACGGGACGAATGAACCCGAGCACGCGCTCCGGCTGGATCTCGGGCTGCGGTTCTGAGACGGGAGATGACCGATGAAACAGCCTGATGAAACCTTGATGAAAGCATCCCCGATGAAATCTCCGAGACAGAAAAGACTGAAGAAACAGAAAAAATCTGCAATGAACACACGCCTGCCACTGACCGCGGCCCTCCTGGCCGCCACCCTGACCCTCGGCGCCTGCGGCGGCGGCGGAGGCGGGGGAGGAGGAGGCTCCGGCGGTTCGCCGCCCTCGTCGGGCCTGTCGGACTCCGCCGACCCGCGGGTGGCCCGGCTCGGCGGACTGCTGGAGCGCGCCGATACCCTGCGGATGTCCGGCCTGCACGGACGTTGGTCCCTCTCCGCCGCCGGGGGCGAGACGATCGAGGACACGTTCGACGAGGCCGTGTCCTGCGCGGGCGCGCGCTGCGTCGCGGCGGACGGCACCGCAACCACGGTACGGGACCTGCTGGATCCCTCCGCCAATATCGACCCGGCCACGATCACAGCGGCGATCGGCACGCGGGGCGGGTTCGACACGGTGACGACCCGCGGCGGCTTCGATGTCAGGGAGACATTGCCCGGCCTATCCGTGTCCGTCTCGCCGGCGGTGACGGGCTACGGGTTCTGGGGAGAGCACGGATACGCGGCCCTGGCGCTCAGTACGGGCCCGGTCACGGCGGAGATCGAAGGGACGTCGTACAGCGGCGACTTCTCCATGGCCCAGGGGTACGTGGCGGGGGATGCCGCCGGCACCAACCCGTCGGGGACGGGGAGCGCGACCTGGACCGGCATCGCGGAGGCGAGCCCGGCGGATACCAACGAGCGGCTCATGGGCACCGCGAGGGTGACCATCGCGGACCTGTCGCGGCCCCGGGTGGGGGTGGCCATCGAGGTGCCGGGCCATGCCATCGGCGCGCCGGGCTGGGCGGACATGCGGCTTGGCAATGGACGCTTCACCTCCGGGACGGCCGGGAGGGACTACCTGGAAGGGGCCTTCCACGGTCCCGGGCATGAAGAAGCCTGGGGGGTGTTCGACACCGCGGACCATGTGGGGGTGTTCGGGGCGAGGCGGATGCCGTAGGCAGGCGGGATCGGCCGGCCCCGCAGGCCGGAAGGAAGAAACGGGAATAAACAGAAAGAAACCGAAAGAAACAGAAAGAAACAGGCAGGAAAAACCCGGTGAAGGCCGGACCCATCGAAGACGCACGAAACAACAACTCCGGTGAATGCCGGACCCACTTGAGGACGCCCTATAATGAGAAGAAAATCCCGCCGGGAGGAGCTGATGTACTCCTGGCACTGCCAGTACTATTTCCACTTCACCTGTACCCGCAAGGAGGTCCACGCGGGACTCCACCACCTGATCCAGGACCTCCAGGTGGACCACTTCGCCTGCTTCCTCATCCGGCTTTCCCACGACCGCTCCCCCATCCTCCGGCCCCCGGAGGCCTTCACCAGCTATCCCCGGGCATGGATCGAATCCTATATCAGGAGTGCAAGCTACCTCCCCGACCCGATCATCCACGAGGCCCGGTGGACCAACGAGCCCTTCTACTGGGGGCCGGGCCTGTTCCTGAAGCCCTACAGCCCCGGGCAGCGCCAGATCATCATAGATGCCGGGGAATACGGCATCCGCTACGGCCTGGCGATCCCGGTGCATGGACCCACGGGCTCCTTCGGGGTGTTCATCCTGGCCCACCGGAACCTGGTGTGGCTGAAGAAGAGGACGGAGGGGGAATACGCCCGGCTGTACGCTGTCGCCTTCGACCTGCACGAATACATGCTGGACCGTGCGGTAGCGAAGGCGCGGCGGGTGGAGGATGTATTGGACCTGCGGAAACCGGAGCTGCTGAGGAAGCACGAGAGGGAGGTCCTTTACTGGACCCGGGAGGGTTATCCGGCGAAGGTGATCGGGCATATTCTGGGCCTGACGAAGAACACGGTGAACCAGTACCTGAATGTTGCGAGGGAGAGGCTGGGCTGCAGGACGAAGTTCGAGGCGGCGGTGCGTGCGTCCCGGTTCGGGCTGCTGCTTGGGAGCCCGGACAGTTACAGGAGGAATCTCCGGCGGGATGCGTACCCGGAGGTGGATTACGATGACCGTTGGATCGAGGGGACGGTGATGGTGAACCGGGAGGGAAGGGCGGAGGAGCCGGAGCAGGAAAAGGAGGACGGGGAAGCTGGCGGGAAGTAGGGCGGTGCGGCCTTCCGAATGCCCGGGAGGTTGACGTGGGATTCCGCCCCAGGGGAGTGATCGCGGTCTTCAAATAAAGGGAACCCGGAGAAGGTCTTCATGGCCACCCTGACCCGGGCGGTGGAGGTGTTTTCAGCGGTTACGAGAACCAGGTCCAGTCCGGTTATTGTGCGGCAGAAAATCCATCCTTCGCGGTGCACCTTCGCCAGGACAGTATGACTAGGTGGATATGGCGGACAGTGAGGGCGTGGAGAATCCGTCGTCGGCATCCCGGAGCGGAAACGGTTCGGGAAATGTCCCCGTGCAGTCAGGCGTGCGTTTCCGAACCGGGGTCCAAGCCGCGGCTGAAATCCCTGCTTCGGGCAAGGGGCTGACGGATGGGCGCTACGGATATTCGGCCCGTTGCTTTCATATGAAATATAATCTGGTGTTCGGCATCGGCCCGTTGATTGCAAATAGCAGGAAAACAGAAGACGAACCGGAAATATTCCACACCACCACCACGCAGACACAATCCCGCCAATGCCGGGATTGGCCGGAAATGACAATGACTCCTGCCACCGACATCCCCACGGTAACAGAAGAAATTCTGGTCCTTCTGCTGGATGACGAACGTGGAGTCCCGGTGCCGGTTCCGCGCAGCCACATGGCCTGCGTGTTCGCCGGGGCCGTCCTGATGGACCTGGCGTTCGTCAACCGGATTGACACGGACCTCGAGAGCCTGATGGTCATCGACCGGACGCCCACCGGAATTTTCATGCTCGATCACGCACTGGCGAAGATCGTCGCACGGAAGGAAACTGCCGACACGCGCGCCTGGATCCGGGTACTCTCATCGGAAGATGCCGCCATGATCTCCGAACAGGCGCATATCAGGCTTGTCGAGCGTGGGATCCTGACGCTTCGGGAGGGCAGTTTTCGTGCGGCTTTCTGGCGCCCGCGCCGTGTTCCGGCCCGGCTGGAGACGGAATTTGCCTGGCCCTTTGGCCGGCGCCGTTACCGTGAGTCCATCGGCAGAATCAAGCTGCGTATCGGCAACATCCTGTTCTCCGACGATATCCCGGACCCGCACGAGGTCGCGCTGATCGGCCTGGTTTCCGCCTGTGACCTGTTCGGCGAGATATACCCGGATCGGGATATCGGCCAGTTCCGCACGAGGATCGACCAGCTGAGCAGGATGGACCTGATCGGCCGGGAGCTCGCGGGCATGATCACCGAAATCGGGCACGGCGTACAGGAGTCCCTTGCCGGGGCAGATTCCCGAACCGAATGAAGGACCATGCTGGGAGCAATCGGGTGCCGGGCTTCGGCCCCGCAATTCCCACGCATGACGTCGGTACTCCTGAAATACGCGTAGGAGCGGCATAGCGGGGACCTAGGGGAAGCCTGCGGCGGAACGGGCGCCCGGATCCGGGTGGACCGGATGACCGACCCACCAGTCCCGGGCATTCCCGTGACTGGCCCAATTGCGCCGCCGCCATGTCTCCGCTCATGGAGTCGATGGGGCGGGTTTCGGCGCGTCGTTGGCATATTGAAATCGATATCCAAATTGGGCGAATCCGGCATTTCACAAACCGCCTCCATATTCGATATAAATACGGCTCGTCCTTGTTGCGGTAACGCTTAACGAAGAGGACGGAAGGAAGGGCACTGCAGGACAGCCGGTCACAGCTTGAGCGGGAAGGGTTGTTCAAGGTCCCTGAATGTAATGAAGGGGAGATTGGCCGATGAAAATGAAGATGGAGCAGACGATGGACCGGGCTCCGTTTCAACGTCTTGCAAGTCCGTGCGAGGTCCTCCATATCGCTCCTCCTCTTGTCGCACGGCCGGGAAAGCCCCCGCAGCAGCGCTTGACAGCCGGAGAGACGGCGCTTTCCCCTACCGATCAGGCCCAGAGGTGGGCGGTTGCCTGTCGTGCGCTCCGGTATCCGGCGAGTGGATTCTGCCGGATTACAGTTTTGTGACGAGAGATCGACAGGAAGTCATTTTCCGTTCGAGGGCATTGAGAAAATCCGGAGACTACCCTCGGGCGTAGCAGGAGGTCCAGCCTTGGATGTCTGGGATAGCACTCCATCCGACATTCCATGAATTTGCCAGGTTACTGACCAGTTCATGGAGGGCACCGCCGGCTTCCGGGTCTTTTCCAGACACCACTAAGGGATGCTCATCCGGCAGGCCATGATGTCCCATGTTCCCATGGGGACAGGGATCATGCCAGGATTAGGAAAGCAGCGCTCTGTAATCACGTATCCCTGCAGCAGCGTTTCTGCCAGAATCATGTCGCATCCAGGCGCATCCCTGCAGCCAGTGCCGACGCATCGTCCCCGAGATTCCGACAACGCCATGCATGATTCCAGATACGACTGCCTGTTCGAGCCGATCGAGATCGGTCCTGTAACGGCCAGGAACCGCTTCTACCAGGTTCCCCACTGCTCCGGCATGGGCTGGCAGCGCCCGCAGATGCTCGCTGCCATGCGGGGCATGAAGGCCGAGGGAGGGTGGGGCGTCGTCTGCACCGAGTATTGCTCCGTCCATGCCACATCGGACGACGGTGGATATCCCTATGCCCGCCTGTGGGATGAGGACGACATCCGCGACAATGCCCTGATGACGGAGGCGGTGCATGCACACGGCGCGCTTGCCGGTGTCGAACTGTGGCTCGGCGGAAGCTTCATCGCCAATCTTGATTCACGGATACCTCCTGTCGGCATCATCAGCCGGCCGACATCGAATACCGACGTCTACCACCCGGTTCAGAGCCGAAGGCTCGACCGGGCCGACATCGCCGAACTTCGGCGGTGGCAGGCTGCCGCCGCCCGGCGCGCGGTCGAGGCGGGATTCGATATCGTGTACGTCTACGCCACCCACGGCTACCTGGTCTCCGAGTTCCTCAATCCCGTCACCAACGATCGCGCCGACGAATACGGCGGCTCTCTCGGGAACCGGTACCGGATCGTCCATGAACTCATCGACGTGACCCGCGAGGCGGTTGCCGGCAAGGCCGCGGTTGCCGTGCGCATTTCCGTGGACCTGGCCAACCCGGAGCGTTATGACGCTTTCGGCGCCATGGCCGAACTGCCCGATCTCTGGGATCTGACCGTCCCGGACTACAGTATCGAGATGGGCTCTTCCCGCTACACCAGGGAGGCCGGCCTGCAGGAGCATGTCGGAAAGGCAAAGGCGATGACGACGAAGCCGGTCGTGGCCGTCGGCCGCTTCACCTCGCCGGACACCATGGCCCGGGTCGTGCGTGAGGGTATCCAGGATCTTATCGGCGCTGCCAGGCCGTCGATCGCCGACCCCTTCCTGCCGAGGAAGATCGAGGAGGGGCGGATCGAGGACATCCGGGAGTGTATCGGCTGCAATATCTGCTACGCGCACAATTCGCTCGGCGTGCCGATCCGGTGCACCCAGAACCCGACCATGGGCGAGGAGCATCGCCGCGGATGGCACCCGGAGCGAGTATCCCGGCTATCTGCCCCCGGTCCGGAACGGGTTCTTGTGGTCGGGGCCGGTCCGGCCGGACTGGAAGCGGCCAGGGTCCTTGGCGAACGCGGCTTCCCGGTAATGCTGGCGGAGGCGACCCGGGACCTGGGCGGCCGCGTGGTGCGGGAGAGCCGCCTGCCGGGCCTTGGCGAATGGATCCGGGTCCGTGACTGGCGCGTGGGGCAGATCGACAAGCTGCCGAATGTGGAGGTCTTCCGGGAGAGTCCCATGAACGTTGACGACATTCTCGAAGTCGGCGCGGACCACGTGTTCCTCGGCACCGGGGCGAAATGGACCACCGACGGTGTAGGCCGCGTCCGGAACCTGCCGTTCGCCGTCGAAGCGGGGGCTGTCGTCGTGAGCGCCGACACCATGCTTGCCGGCGGGGAGACGCCATCCGGCAGCGCGCTGGTTTTCGATGACGACCACTACTACCTGGGTCCGGTCATCGCCCTGGCGCTCCGGTCACGGGGCAATTCCGTGACCCTGGTCACCCCGGCGGGCCGGGCCGGGCAGTGGAGCGGCTACACCAACGAGCAGCATGACGCCGTTCGCGCCCTGCTCGATGCCGGGGTCCGGATCGTCACCAACCTGTCGGTTGACCGGATCGCGCCGGGAGGCGTCACCGCGTCCTGCGTGTTCTCGGGCCGCCGGGAAGAAATCGAGGCGGACTGGGTACTGCCGCTGACCCGCCGGGAGCCGAACGATTCCCACTACCACGGGCTCCAGGCCGCAATCGCGGAAGGACGCCCGGGAGCACCCCGGACGGTTGCCCGTATCGGCGACTGTCTTGCGCCGGGCATCATCGCCGCCGCCGTCTACGGCGCCTACCGGGCGGCGGTGGAACTGCATCCCCGTTCGGGCAGCGGCGGTTCCGACTGACCGGTTCCCGGTCCCCGGCCGGTGGATCGCCGGGCACCGGATTTGCATGCGTCCGGGAGCCGGTGCGCGGGGACGGCGGGCACTCCGGCCGGGAACGCTTCGCTGGAGGGTGTCCCGGCTCCGTGTCGGGGGATGGAGCCTTCCGGGCCCCCGGCGCCATGGCGACGGAGGCCTGCATCCCCTGCGTCATCAGCCTCACAACACCCCACATTCAACTCAGTCGGTTTTGATCATTCCCATAGTTTTCAGCGCCCGGTATGTTGAAGTGGCCTGACGGAGCAGGACATACCCCTTCCAGACCATGGTGGTGCCCGGCAGCGGCTGGCTGTTGCGCGGATGGAATCCGGCGAGCCTGGCGATGTCGACCACCAGCGTACGGATGTCGGGGGGCCGCTCCGGCGGCGGGCGTGCGCGGAGGATTCCATGGGCCATGAGCCGGACGTAGAGAATGGCGATTTCGTCCTTGGAGACGACCCGGTCGGCGGGGACGTCCGGCTTGTCGCGGGCCATGCGCTCGAGATCGAACACATGGCAGGCGGTGATGGCGTCGAAGGCGAGGCACTTCCTGAGGTCGTCGGCGTGGTCGAACCGGTGGTCCTCGACCCGGGCGCCGGATTTCAGCACCCGGAAGTATTCCTCGATGGTCCACCGGCGCTCGTACCAGCCAACGACGGTCCGGGCGGTCGCCGCGTCCGCGGCGCCCTCGGTGCTCAGCAGCACCCAGTGCAGGGGCTCGCTGCCCGGAGACGGGCTCCTCTCGGTCGCGACGACGGCCAGGACCTCGATCGGTCCCCCGTGCCCGGCGCGGTTCTCCGGCTTTACCGGCGGAAGCACCCTCACCCTGCCGGCGCGCAGTTCGATCTTCGCCTTGCGACCGGAACGCGCCCGCCTGCCGCCGCAGGCCCGGATCTTCACCGTTCGGGAACCGACCCTCGGCAGCGTGGCGACATGGTCCCACAGGGTCTCCTCGCCGCCCGCCTCCACGAGCACGCGGCGTCTCGTCGACCGCCGCGCGCGCACCAGCAGACCCGCGCCCAGGGATTCCGCCCGGGCGAACAACGCCCAGATGTCCGCCTCCCGGTCGCACACCGTGACCACCCGCGTGGACGGACAGGCGCGGGCGAGTTCCCCCGCCCGGTCCAGCCCGTGCCCCCAGCGCGCGCTCGCCACCTCGTCCCTGCCTTCGTCGCAATAGGTCCCGTCCAGGCAGAACACCCCAAGGGGCCGCCCGGCCTCGTTGACCGCCAGTCCCACATGCGCCAGCAGGCCCAGGGTGTGGCCTTTCCCGCCGCCGCCGAAGTCCACCAGCCCGCCGGTCGCCGCCAGACCGTCGTAATTCACCGTGGTGGTGTCCTGGATCGCCAGGACGGTCTCCTCGAGCCCGCAGCGCTCCACCATCGTCGCCTGATGCGGCTCCAGTATGTGGTTCATGGTCACACCCTCGTTCGACAACAGCCGGTAGGCGGCCTTGCGGTCCGCCCGCGCCGGGAAGATCTCCGGAACCGCGGCGCCCGGATGCTCCAGCCACGCCCGCCCCATGGACACGATCCTCTCCCGGACCCGGCCGTCGGGATGGGTGCTGCGCGCGTATTCCCGCCCGGCCCAGTCCGTGGCCCCGTCCATGTGCAGGGCCGGGGCCCTGTGGATGGCCCGGCCCGGCTCGGCGCACAATACCACACGCCAGGGTTCCGCCAGCGGCTTCATCCACACCGTGCATCCCGCCGTGGTGGCCTTCGCGCAGCGCCGCCAGTCCGCCGCCCGGTAGCAGGTTCCGCAATGGCCGGGACCCACATACGTGTAGGCCATCGCCGGGCGGACCCCGTACGCCGCCTCCCAGTCCGCCGCCACGCGCCGCGCCGCCAGGTCCAGCGCGCACGAGGCCAGACCGTGAACCCGGACCCCGGGCAGGATCAGGAAACGATGGTTGTTGACCACCTTCCCCAGGTTCGCCGCCCGCGCGTCCGCCGACCAGCCGATGAACTCGTCCCGGGCCTTCTGGTGCCAGCCCGCGGCGCAGAATCCGATCCCCCCGAGACGGCCATGGACCGCGGAACATACCCAGTAGCGCATCTGGCCCCCCGGCGCACGGGCCCAGCCCCGGGGGTGATGCGTCGCCATCATCGACTCCCAGCGGCGGCGGTCCGCCTTCCCCGATACCGGCTCCAGCAACACCTGGCCCAGTTCCGCCAGACCGCACCGGAGCCGGCAGTCGGGATAATCCGGATCCGGGGCCCCGTCCCGGCGTCCGCCGAATGCCGGACGGGCCGGAGGCAACGAAACCCCCAGCCGGTCCGCGAGAACCGGAAGGGCCTTGCGCGCCGAGCCCAGACAGTACTCGCCGCGGTCCCCCGTCCAGTCCTCGCGGATGCACAACTCACGGGCCAGCGAACTCCGCGTGCGGCCCGCTTCGGAAACCGCATCGCAAAACCAACTCACCGTCCCGGCGTCAAACTGGTGAAGACCTACCTGCATGCCCGGAAATGTACCGGGTCAGGCTTACTGAGTCAACTGTGGGCAGTTGTGAGGTCATCAGCCGGTGGACCGGGCCGTTCGGGACGTCCGAGAACGCGCCCAGGAATGCTGCGTAGGCTTCCGGGTCTTCCCTGATCCAGCGAAAACCCTCCTTCGGGAGAATCCGGCCGGCATGCATCAGGGATGTGATTCTCCCCGGTCTGCCGCAGGGATCCGGACGAAACCGCACCTTCATGTATCTGGCGCGGGTGCGCCCGGGAGCGATGCCGTCCAGCAGCGGATCCCATTCGCACAGGTACCGTCCCCGCCGGTCGAAAAGGGCGATCTCCAGGGAGTCGAGGACGGGGCCGATCTCACCCAGGAGCGTCGCCGCGAAGACGGCATAGGTGTAGAGGTCCGCTTGCTTCGACGCCTGCTCCGGCATGGAGCCGATCGGCAGGATCAGTCCCTTGCGGAGCCTGAGGGCGAAGGCGCAGGATGAAAGGATGTGGGCGATCAGTCCGCCGGTCCAGGCGTGATGTCCAGCCGGTGTTGCCGGGCAGGACTGGATGAGTTCCGCGGTGCGGGTGATGGGGTGGCGGTAAAGACTTTCGAACAGGCTGTCCGGGATGCCGGCAGACTGCCAGATGGAATTGATGGAAGACTGATTGTTCGCCAGGATCTCTCTTGCCTCCAGAACGGGCAGCAGCTGCCCGTCGCGTGCATGGGGCGGCAGTAAGAACGAAAAGAGCCCGATTGGCCGTGGTTGCGCCATGCAGTGGAACCGATCCGGAAGTTCACGATTGGCGGTATTTATGGACTGCAGGGTATTGAAATTCAATCGGAAACCGGGAAATCCCGGGAATCGGTTTCAGCTTGACAGACACAGCCTGACAGGGTCCGTCCCCTCCTTTGGTCATCCGCGCCCCCGGGACACGGTTCCCGCTCCCTGGCACACGATGAATCCCGCGGCCCGGGGCCTTGGTCCCTGGATCGGCAAACCCGGTACCGATCCCCCGCATGGTTCATGCGGTGGCTGCCTTCAATAGATGCCGGGAAAGATCCGGTACTTCACCCGTGCCTGGTACTCCGCCCATTTCTCGGCGCCGTATTTCTCGGCGCAGAACCGGTCGTCATAACGCTGACGCACGACGAACATCGAGACGATGAAGACAAAGTAGGTCCAGGCCCAGGGATTGGTGAAGTGGCCGAATACCAGGGCGATGGACAGGGCGAGAAACCCTTCGCCCATGTAGTTGAAATGCCGGGCGGCGCCCCAAAGGCCGCTGCACAGGATCTTGCGGTCGCCGGCTTGGATGTACTCGGGCTCGATGAGCCCGAGAAACTTGCGGTCGGGCCATCGCTTGAAGGTGTATTTCTGCAGGTTGGCGCCGCGCGAGATACTCCAGCCGAACAGGAACAGCACGGTCGTGCCGATGAGCCAGAAATTCGTCCATGCGCCCGGGAAGCCGGGGTCCGGATAGGCAGCCATGCCCCACAGGGGCAGGATGAACAGCCACCCGTAGACGATGAGTCCGCCCCAGAACATCTTGAAGCCCAGGTTCTCGTGGATCAGGTCATAGGTGTAGAGTTGAACCCGCTCGAAGATGAAGTAGTCGAGAATGTAGAAGGTGAAGAATCCCGCGTACAGGAAAACGCCGGGATTGGCGTCTTCGCCGAAACGTTCGTAGTGCCACGCGGCTCCGGACAGGGCGTTGATCGCAAACATCGCGCCGCCGACGACGTAGAAGTACATCTTGATGTCGAAGCGGTTGCCGAAGAACGAAAGCTCCTGGACCCGCCCGATCCACAGGTCCTTGACGAACCCCCTCCTTTCCGTCTGCGGATGGCAGTACACCGCGATCAGGGTAAAGACGGTTGCGAACACCGTGCCCCCTGCCACGGCATAGACCGAGGACCGGTAGAACCAGTCCCGCGGCATCCCGGTGAGCTCGAAAGCCCATACGATCAACACGAGCACATAGACCAGCAGGCCGTTCAGCCTGTACTGGCGGGGTTCCCCGGTTTCCGGATTGACGACGTAGCCCGGAACCCATCGCCCCGGGAGAATGAGCTGCGCCAGCAAGAACACGGCGAAGACAGCAAGCGGGGTGAAGAATCCCGCAATCGCTTCCGCCCCCGAAAGCTCGAAAAGGTGGCCGATGCCAAGCAACTCGATCATGACCGAATACCTCCTTCGTTGGTGCGCAGTGTGATCTGACCCGAATCAACGGGCGGTCGGCGGGTTGACTGTCTGGTGGTATCCATGAGGGTACCACGGGAACGCCGGGGTGGAATGATCGAAGCGCCGCCTCGAACGGCCGCTTCCCGGCCGATTGCCCCGGGCAACCCGCCGGGACAGCTGCGGAGAACCGCTTCATCACGGCAGGATTCCAGGAATGGTCCCGTCCATGGCGTGGCAGGCCGGGCCCTGCCGGGCCGTGCCAGGCAGCGGAACGGGTACGGTGGTATAGTCTCCGAATGTTCAGGTTTTTGCTGATATGGTTCCTGCTGCTTGCGGGCCCTTCGCATGCAGCAGACGAGCAGTTCGACGCGGTGCGGGAAGCTGCCGAGCAGGGAGACGCCGATGCCCAGTTCCGCCTCGGTTTTCTCCACGACACGGGCGATGGCGTGCCCGAGAATGAGGCCGAGGCAGTGCTCTGGTACCGCAGGGCCGCCGACCAGGGGCATGCCGAGGCGCAGTTCCATCTCGGCATGAAGCACCACTCCGGCGAAGCCGGGTCCGGGAATGATGCCGAGCATGTGCACTGGTACCGTATGGCAGCAGAACAGGGTCATACCATCGCGCAGTACGCCCTGGGTTCCATGTACGCCAATGGCGATGGCGTGCCCATGGACCAGGCCGAGGCCGTGCGCTGGTTCCGCAGGGCCGCCGAACAGGGCCATATCTGGTCGCAGTTCAATCTCGGCATCAGGTACTTCCTCGGGGAAGGTGTGCCCAGGGACGAAGCCATGGCCGTGCACTGGTACCGCAGGGCCGCCGACGGGGGACATCCGGTGGCGCAGTTCAATCTCGGCGTCATCTACGCCACGGGGCAGGGTGCGCCCGAGGACGATGCCGAGGCCGTGTTCTGGTTACGCAAGGCCGCGGAACAGGGACATGTCGTGGCGCAGTACAACCTCGGCCAGATGTATGCCAATGGCGACGGCGTGCCTGAGGACCGCGTCGAGGCCTACGCCTGGTTAGTCCTTTCCGCTACCCTGGGAATGAGGGAAGCCCATGTTGATGTGGAGTTCCTTACCCAGGTCATGACAGGCCCGGAGCTCGAGGAGGCGAGGCAACTGGCGCGAGAACTCTGGGACACCATCAGTTCGAGCCGCAACATGTGACAGGGCGCCCGGCCCCTCCGGTCACGGCCGGGCACGCCCGGTTTCTCAGTCGGAATTCCCTGACTCCGGCTTGAGGATCCTGAATCCGTATGTCCAGCCGTTGTCCCCCAGGTGGGCAACGCCCACATTGGACAGGCTGATTTCCAACTTGCCTCTTCGATCAACCTGGAAGCTTTTCGACAGCGCGGGAGCGCCCTGGACGAACGCCTCATCGACGAACACCCGGATCGGCCTGCTGCCGTCATTGTTCAGGTTCAGTTTCACGGTCGATTCGTCCAGTTCGATTTCCTGGTAGTACCTGTCGGCTGCCCTGCGGTTCAATGTGCGGAATTTTTCCTGGTTGAGGCGCACCTGCATGTACAGATCCCCCCGGTATTCCTCGACGGTGATTCCGAACAGGCTGGACAGGGATGACTCTTCGAAATGCAGCACCTTCACATTGATGTCGGCGATCAGAAAGGACTCGAGCCCCCGCTGTACACATCCCCGCGGCGAAAAGCTGTCAACGATCCCGTCCATGATCCGGGCGATGCTTTCGGTCTGCTCGTCGCAATCCGACGTGGATGTGATCTGCAGGGCCATCGTCCCGGAGGTGTCAAGGATTTCGCCGCTCAGTGCAACGGCGCGAAGATCCGAGGAATACAGGTCCGCCACCATCTCAATCCTGCACCCCGAAAGTGCAAGCAGAACCAAGGACGCCAATACTACTCTACTCATCTTCCGGACCGTTCGCGCTGGACGGACAGGATAGCACAGCCCGGTTTTTACACCGGGCCTGTTTGCCCGGCCGCGGCCTTTCCGGCGTCCACATCCGCCTGGCCGGCTGGCTATAATGCCCCGGCGAACCCGGCGCCTTTCCCGGGAGCCAGCAACACGCCGGGAGACGGCGGAGGAACATGAGCATTCGCCGGCACCTGATTTCAATCGTATTGGCCATGCTGGTAACCGCCCCGGTGCCGGCGGCGGGGCAGGCCTGCGTTGAATCCACCGCCGGGACCCTTTCCATGCAAAGGGGATGGATCCGCCTTGCCAACGACGCCGGCGAGGTGTTGCCCCTGGAGGTCCTGATCGCCGATGACGCCTTCGAGCGGGCGAGCGGATTCCAGCACATCTGTCCGGCAGTGATCGGGCGGACCCTGATCCTTTTTCTGTACGACCGGGAGGTCCGGGCGAGCTTCCACATGCAGAACGTGCACGCACCCCTTGACATCGCGTTCTTCGACTCCGCGGGAAGGGTTGTCGGGGTGCGGCTGATGAAAACCTATACCGAAGACAGCCGTCCGCTGTATGGTCCCGGCGGACCGTTCCGGTTCGCCCTTGAGGCCCCCGCGGGGTTCTTCGCCGAACGGGGGATCAGCACCGGGGGCAGCCGGCTGATCCTGCAATGACACGGCCCCCGGCGCATGGCCATGGCTGCGGATCTTTACATCCGCGCCCCGGAATTGCGGGAATTTCACGGGAAAAGCCATGGTCAGTTCGATCTCCTGTATTGATTCTCCGCAAAAGATAACCAATATTCGCAAGATACAATCGGGTTTTTTCAGGGGAAAACCGGTTTCCACCGGATGGTCGGTGACACATCGACCGGGAGCGCGTACAGGCGGTTGATTAACATTCTACGTTCGATTTTCCAGGCTCCAAGCCAAGACCAGGTGCGGGCATTCGCAGGGATGCTCCAGGCAGCCAGCCTGGTGCACCAGCTGGCCACCCGGGATTCCCATGACGAGACCGCGCTGCTCAGTTCAGCCCTGAGTGTGCTGAGAATCGATACGGACTCCGTCGAGGAAATCTATGGGGACCGCAACGACCTGCTGCTGGGCTACCAGGTCGTTGCGCAGATGTTCGGCAGGCGGTCGGGCCTGATTCCACGACAGCTGTTCCAGTATTCCGTCGCGATGCACCAGCTTGCGGTCAGGATCCCGGTGATGTCCCACGTATCCGAGATCATCCGGAGCGGCCTTGAGGACCTCAACAGGGAATTCCTGGGCCGGGGCGATTTTCCGGAGGAAGACGAAGCCCAGGTCGAGCATCTCTACGAGTCCCTGGCCGGCCTGTATGCCCGTTCCGTCAGCACCCTGACGCCGAGAATCATGGTCCAGGGGAGCCAGCAAAGGCTGGCGAGCCCTGCGACCGTGAACCGTGTCCGCACCGCGCTGTTCGCCGGCATCCGCTCGGCGTTCCTCTGGCACCAGCTGGGCGGAAGGCGCTGGCATCTCCTGTTCCAGCGCCGCAAGTACCAGTACATGGCGTCCAGGCACAGCAGGATCTGACCGGGCCGCGGGCCGGGTCCGCCATGGCCGCGGGAAATCCGGGTTGACGGCGGTTTCCGGGTCGGCCGACTTCCGCCGATACCGGCGTTCCGTCCTGTGGGATAATGCCGGCCCAAGCCCCTGTCCAGCGAGCGAACCGTTGCCATGATCGCCTTTTTCCTGCTGCTGATCCTGCTCGGTGTCGCCTTCGTGATGCGGGAAATGTCGATGCGGACCTGGCTGGCGGTCACTGCCCTTGCCATGCTGCTCGGGGGTGTGACGGGCCTCACCAACGGACCGCTGTCGCTGCTGACCGCCCTGGTCATGGGTGCGGTGCTGATGCTGTTCTATTTCACCCCGGATCTCCGGCGCCGCTGGCTGACCCGGCCGCTGTTCGACCGTCTGGGCCCGTTCGTTCCCGGGATATCGCCCGCCGAGGAGGAGATCATCGATGCCGGGACGGCGGGGTGGGAGAAGGAACTGTTCGCCGGCCGCCCTGACTGGGAGGGCTTGATGGACGCGCCCGGGCCCAGACTCGATCAGGCCGAACGGGAATTCATCGAAGGCCCGGTGGAGGAACTGTGCGCCATGAGCGATGACCGGGAAATCTGCCATCGCCTCTACGACCTGCCGCCCGAGGTGTGGCTGTGCATCAGGGACCGGGGCTTCCTTGGCCTCGGTACGCCGAGGGAGTATGGCGGACTCGGATTTTCCCCCCACGCCCAGTCCTGTATCGTGCAGAAGCTCGCCACCCGCAGCAGCGCCGTGGCGGCCACGGTCCTGATGCGGAACTCGCTGGGCCCCGCCATGCTGCACCGCTTCGGAACCATGGGGCAGAAGAACCAATACCTGCCGCAACTGGCGCGCGGGGAGGAGATTTCCGGTTTCTGCCTGTCCGGGATGGACCCCGGTACCGCCGGCATGCCCGGCAGCGGCGTCGTGTGCAGCGGAAGCTTCAACGGAACGGAAACGCTCGGATTCCGGGTCAGCTGGGCGTGCAGCCACATCGCCCTCGGTCCGGCGGCCACCCTGCTCGGTCTGGCGTTCAGGTCCTACGACCCGGACGGTCTTTTGGGAGATGCCCGCGATCTCGGAATCACGTGTGTGCTGATCCCCGCCGATGCCGACGGGGTCACCATGGGCCGCCGTCGCCGGGTGCCAGGTTCCGCGTTTCAGTGCAGACCCGTCAGCGGCAAGGATGTGTTCGTTCCCATGGAATGGGTGATCGGCGGTCCGGAGCGGGTGGGGCAGGGAAGGCGCATGCTGATGCAGGCCTTCACGTCCACGGGCAGCGTGTTCCTGCCCGCCGTCGCGGGCGGGGCCGCCAGGTTCGCCGCCCGCGCCGCCGGCGCCGAGGCGCTGGTCCGCGAGGAATTCGGCCGCGGGGCCGACCGGTTCCGGGACTCGGGGGAAGTGCTGGCCAGCATCGGCGGCCTCACCTACCTGCTTGATTCGGGGCGGATCATGATGGCCGCCTCCCCTGGCGGGGGAGAGCGGTCCGCTGCCCTGTCCGCCATCGTCAGTCAGCAGTGCGCGGAACTGTCGCGGGAGGTGGTCGATCACGCCATGGACCTCCATGGCCGGCGGGCGGCCTGCATGGAAACCGGCAATCCACTCGCCCTTGCCGGCCAGCTGGTTTCAATCGTCGCGGCGACGGAGGACGGCGCGGCTTTCAACAGTGGCATGACGCCATTCGCCCAGGCTGCGATGCGCGGCCATCCCTGCCTGCTGGAAGAGGTCAGGGCCGTCCATGATCCGGACCGCGAGGCGGGCCTCTCGGCATTTGACGCGGCGTTCACCGGGCACCTGACCGGCTCCATCGAAAACAAGATCCGGACGTTCGTATACGGCCTGAGCCGCGGTCTGCTGGCCCGGGGTACCGGGGACGCACGACTGCTGCGGCACAGCCGCCAGGTGGATTACCTGGGGGCCGCCTTCGCTTGGGTGGCGGACATGACCCTGGCCGTGCTCGGCGGCGACCTGAAACGCCGCGAAATCCTGTCCGGCCGGTTTGCCGACGTCCTTGGCAACCTCTATCTCGCCACGGCGACGATCAAGCGATACCGGGAAGGCGGCGAGGATGAGAACGAGGCACCGCTGATGGAATGGGCCTGCCAGACGGCGCTTAACCGGGCCCAGCAGGCCCTGGACGGCATTCTCGGCAATTTTCCCCTGCGCTACCTGGGCCCTGCGCTTCGCATCGCGGTTTTTCCGACAGGCCGTTATCTGCGGCAGCCGGATGAGCGGCTGAACCGGGAAGTGGCCGGGATACTGCGGACGCCGGGACCTGTGCGTGACCGTCTCACCGAGGATGTCTACCTGCCGGACGACCCCGGCGAAGTCATGGCGCGGCTTGAGGCCGCAATGGAACTGTGTAGCGAATCGGCGGAACTCAGGAATCGGCTCGGCAAGTCCGGCATTGAACCCGGAGCAGGCAGGCCGTGGAGCCAGTGGCTGGACGGCCTGGTCGCTGCAGGGGATGTCACGGTCGGGGAAGCCGACCTGCTGCGAAGGACCCTTGCAGCGGTTTCGAAGCTCATCGCGGTGGATGACTATCCGGGATACGCGGTTTCCAGGCAGTCCGGTTCCGGAAACGGTGATCAGGGAGAGAAGGGTAACAAGGGAAAAAAGGGGGAAAAAGGCAGGAAGGAGAAAAAGGACAAGAAGGCGAAATCCGGGAATCGCGAGGACGGCGGGGACCACGAATCCTGACACCGGCAGGGAAGCGAGGACTCACCTGGTGACATGATCAGGGGTGCGGGTACCGGATGAAGTCCGAATCCGCACCAACGACTGGACAACTGATCGGCGCCGGACGCTCTCGGGAATCCGTTACCTTGTTTTCGGTGTATTCGTAATATTAGGGGAGGCCCCCCTGGTTCCGGCATATTCCTCAGGGCTGGTACTGTTCATCTCCTCCTTGTTAATCCAGGTGCATCAGTTCCAGTTGCCCGGGTACTCTCAGGCGACGGTCATTTGTCAACAGGATGTCGCAGCCTGCGTTTATCGCAGAGGCTACATGAATGGCATCCGGGAGCGTCAAATCGTATCCGGCACGATAGAAAGCAGCACCGAAAAAAATTCTGCGGTCAGTTGGAATGAGCGTCACAAATTTTTCATCCTGCAGCAGCTGTGAATACTGGCTGACATGCTCTGAATTACCTTTCCTGAAAGGAATGACCAGTGCTTCGGCGAGAGCAAGTTCACTGCTGTAGCAGGAAACCCGGCCATCCTCCACAGCATCCATGAATGTGCCCAGGATCTGCTGGTATGTTGGCGGTCCTTCGAGAATGTAAATGAAAATATTGGTATCAAGATAGATCTTCCGACCGACAATGCGCTCTAGGATTCCCATTGCCTTCGTTCATGACTAATGAAATCGTCGATTTCCCTGACAGATGACAACAGGCCCCTGGCAGAGCCCACATAGGCTGACAATGATTTACTGTCGGCCGGTCTCTTTCTGGAAACCACAACCTGCGGGACGAGTAAGATCGCTCCATCTTGCTCCCGTGCTTCAAGCACATCCCCTTCCTGGAGTTCCAGCCTTTTTCTCAAGGATGCCGGGATGGTGACCTGGTATTTTTGCTTGATCTTTATGTGTGTCATTGCATTGCCGAAAATGTTGGAATGTTGGAATATTTGAAATTCACTCAACTAGTATATCAGACTATCCACCGACGAATCTGTTGCTGGAGGCTTGAGAGCAAAGGGACAGGACATCCTTCAGATGGCTGCTGCCGATCCGGTATGGTCAATCTGCCTGATTCGTCCGGGACCCTGGTCGGGCGGCCGAGCGGTTCTCCTGTTCGATGACCTGCCGGACCAGCCCCACGATCCTGTGGACACAGGCCGGGATGAGAGGACACGCCCAGTGGATTGATTCGGGCACAGGGCCCGGGTGGGGGGCCTATCCGCTCCAACAACTGGTCAACCCGACCGACGCCGGACGCTCCCGGAGATCGTCCATCTTCTTTACGGTGATTTCGCAATTTGGGGCAGAACTGCCTCCTGGATCCCATATGTTCGTCAAGGTTGGTAATGTTCGTATCCTCCTTAACTTGACCGCGACACCAGTTTAGACTAGTCTGTGACTAGTTTAATAAATCAGAATTCCTCCAGGAGGTGATGCCGTGTCCGAGATCGGCGCATTCGAGGCAAAGACGCATTTACCCAAGTTGCTCCAGCGCGTTGAGGCGGGTGAACGCTTCATTATCACCAGGCACAGCCGTCCGGTGGCAGAGCTTATTCCGTTCCGGCAGCACGATTCCGCCAAGGTGCAAGGTGCGATCGACGCCCTGAAAGCGTTTCAGGAGACCCACAGCCTTGGAGGGCTGTCGGTGCGCAAAATTGTCGAGGATGCTCGAAGGTTCTGATGCCGTTCGTACTCGACTGCTCGGTCGCCATGGCATGGGTGTTCTCCGACGAGGCGACCGATGCGACAGGTCGATTGCGGGACTCCCTGATCGATGACCGTGCCTTTGTACCCTCCCTTTGGCCTGTCGAGGTTGGCAGTGTGTTACTTGCAGCCAACAAACGCGGCCGCCTCCGCGCGGACGAGTGGACCGCCGTGTGTGCCAGCCTGGAAGCGTTGCCGATCGAGATCGACCCTGTGTCCGCATCCCGCGTATGGGGACCAACGCTCGCTCTTGCGGGCGAGCACAATCTCTCCATCTACGATGCCATGTATCTCGAACTCGCGCTGCGCATGCAGTTGCCCCTCGCGACCCTGGACCGGGCACTGGCCGCTGCAGCACAAGCCGCCAGGCTGGATGTACCTGGCGGTGCATAGAGCGATTACCGGTAAGGAAAGACCGCTGACGCTACCCGGATCCCCCCTCTAGTCAAGTCGGAATCACTCGCTGTCACGGCAACCCCCAGTCGTGGTGCATTGTTGCGCCGCTTCGATGATGCATTATCCCGTCGTCGCTGACATACCGAGTGCTCAAGCTCTAAAAACTTGGGAATTACAAACAATAGGGTCAGGGCACGATGCACGTTGCCGGTTCCCTCGACCGTCGTGATACCTGAAACCGAGCGGTTGCCGATCCTGCATGGTCAGTCTGCCTGGTCCGTTCGGAACCCTGATCGGGCGGCAGAGCGGTTCTCCTGTTTGATGACCCGCCGGACCAGCCCCACGATCCTGCGGACACAGGCCGTACGGGGGTAGTTCCTGCGCATCAGCGCGACGATTCTCCGGCTCGGTTCCGGGTCCGAGAAATGGCGATAGACAATGCCGCTGTCCCTGGCGGGATCCACGGCGAGTTCCGGCATCAGGGTGATCCCGATGCTGCTGGCCACCATGAACCGCAGGGTTTCCAGGCCGGTGGCACGAAACCGCTGGTCCTCCGTGGCGCCGGCGGTAAAGCAATAGCCCATGGCGTCGTCCCTGAGGCAGTGACCGTCCTGCAGCGTCAGAATCAGGCGGCCCTTCAGGCTGGAGAGTCCGGGCCTCTTCGAATCCAGCAGCGGGTCCCCGGGCGTGGCGGCCAACAGCAGGCGCTCCCGGAACAATTCGAAACAGTCGAAGGGTTCCATATCGCCGGTCCAGGGCAGGATCAGCAGGTCGAGCTCGGCGGCGTCGAGTCGCTCAAGCAGTTCCGCGGTCTGGGCTTCGTGCAGCAGGAACCGCAACCCGGGCAGTTCCCGGCTCAGGGGAGACATGATCCGTGCAAGCAGGTAGGGTCCCAGGGTGGGCACCAGGCCGAGGTGGAAGTCCCCAGTCAGCGGGTCCTTGAAGGCCGCGGCAAGCTGCTCGAATTCCTTGACATCCGCAAGGATCGCCCTGGCTCTTTGGGCCAGTTGTTGCCCGGACGGCGTGATCACGACCTGGTGGCGGTGGCGTTCCACCAGTTCGAGGCCCAGCTGGAGTTCAAGCTTCCTGAACTGGCCACTGAGGGTCGGCTGGCTGACGAAGCAGGATGCGGCGGCGCGTCCGAAATGCCGGTGTTCGTCCAGCGCGACCAGGTACTGGAGCTCTCTCAACGTAATCATCGATGTTGTCTATGTAATCTGAAATTACATGAGATTTTATCAATGAATCGGGGCCGCAATACCCTTTCAATGCCGGCCATCGACAGAAAATTGCCGTTGTCGTAAATCGGGAGGGCAGCCGGGTTAGATCGGCTGCGTCTTCGGTCAGGCAGGATGGCAGCGACCTGGTGCCGGTCCGGCGTCCATCCGCCCCGATACAATGAACGGGCCGTGCGGCATGGGGGTTTCTGGCAGATCAGTGCCCGGGAAACCGCCGGACCCGGTACTGCCCGCTGTCGTCAAGGTCGAACATGTCCGGTATCTGGGGGTGGTGCAGGGGTTCGTCCCGGTCATCGGGCAACAGGTTCTGCTCCGAGACGTAGGCGATGTATGCAGTCTGGTCGTTTTCCGCGAAGAGATGGTAGAACGGCTGGTCCTTGCGGGGACGGATATCCTCGGGAATGGACTGGTACCATTCCTCGGTGTTGTTGAATTCCGGGTCGACATCAAAGATGACGCCGCGGAAATCGAAGAGTCTGTGCTTGACCACCTGGCCGATCTGGAATTTTGCGCTGCGGATCATGTACGCGGTGTCAGTTATTCGTGCCTGATGTTAACAGTTTGCAGGGCGGTGCAATACCACCACCAAAGGATATCCTCGGAGCCGGAAGATGGTAAGGACCATTCCATCGGAACCGATAAGCTCTCGCGGAGCCAATTGATTTTTCTGGTTCTGATTCGTACCGAAGGGGACATAGTCGAATGATTCTGCCGAATCAGGTATCGGGCCGGTGATATCCAGCAATGTCCGCCCCCGGACCACTAGCCGCCGCTTTGGCCAACTGCGTTTCATGGTGGGCCCAGGCAATACCGGTGAACTCGTGGTCACCATCATGCAGCTGAACGAAAAATTGTGGAGTATACTCACCACAAAATTCATTACTGAGGGCAAGGATGCCAAGAAGATTTTCTCAGTTATATTCCCGTTCAACCATCTAACTCAAGGCATAAAGTAGTTACCGGAAAAGATGATCGAGACATCCAAACAGGATTTCAGGATGCCCACTATGGACATCAGTGCAAACTCCATCAAAGCAGAGCTTCAGAAGCTTACTAGGCTACCTACCAAAGTCAGCAGTTGGGACGTGGAAACCGGTCGCGACTCCACCAACGACCCCGCCGTTTGGGTATGGGCGATGCTGGAAGAGGGGGAAAACGTCGAATTCGATAAACGTTCCAGGCTCCGTTCGATCATTCGCAATCAGGTACATAAGAAAGTGGGTTCATCACTGTTCGTCTACATCCGTTTCCGCGATGCTGCCGAGGCAGAGCAGGAATAATGAGTCTTTCCAGGGACCTGTTGAAGCAGGCCCGCATCCTTGCCCGAAAGGAACCCAAGAAACCGCTCCAGGCCAGCCTCAGGCGTTCAGTATCGGCTTCATATTACGCCATTTTTCATCTGCTGGTCGACGAGGCGACAAGTATGATGTTACCGGGAAGCAGACGCGGCAATTTGCGCGGTTGCCTTGCGCGTACGTTTCGTCACTCGTCCATGAAGAATGCAGCTGCTCAATTTGCCAGCAATTCGGGACCTGTCAGGCTCTCGCCGGGTTTCGACCCAGATTCTGTTCAACAGGAACTGAAAAATGTTGCCGAAGCGTTCGTGGAGCTTCAGGAAGCCCGTCACAACGCGGACTATAATCTCGCCAAAAGTATCACCCGCAGAGAGGCACTCGACCTCGTTGAACTTACGGAAGAGACGTTTAGAAATTGGTACAAGGTGAAGGGTACTCTGCAAGCGGACGCTTTCCTCCTCGGGCTTCTTGTATATACACAAATTCAGGGCTAAATCCGGTTCTAGCTGATTTGGCATGTTTTGCAGGTTGCTCTTATTCCCTATACGCTGTCACGGGTCAGCATGGAGTATTCACTCCGTAAAATAGACAAATATCGCCCATTGTATTTCTGATGATGCATTTCGGCTTTCCTGATGTGTTCATGTGATAAACGTTACCAGGGCTGACCTTCGCATCACTCCCAGCAAGACTTCTTCACTGGAAGACCGTGACGGGTGCGAAAAGCCGGGTTCGCCGCTCTGGACAGCACTTTTACATGACCAATATTGCCAAGCCCCACTGCCGCTGGCAGACTCCGGTTCTTCCGAAACCCATCACAGGGACCGTTGAAGGGCCGTTAATACACCGAACACGAAATACAAACCCATGCTGAATCTGGACCGTTTCCCCAGGGCGGCACTATGCCACCGCCCCACGCCCCTTGAGCCGATGCCGCGACTGAGCGAACATCTCGGCGGCCCCAGCCTCTGGATCAAGCGCGATGACTGCACGGGGCTGGCGACCGGCGGCAACAAGACCCGCAAGCTGGAGTTCCTGGTCGGCGAGGCCCTGGAGCAGGGCGCGGACATGCTGGTCACCCAGGGCGCGGTGCAGTCCAATCATGTCCGCCAGACCGCCGCCGCGGCCTGCCGCGCCGGTCTCGGCTGCCATGCGCTGCTCGAGCACAGGGTGCCGGACGCCGACGAGGATTACGACAGCTCCGGCAACGTCTTCCTCGACCAGTTGTTCGGCGCTTCGATGGAGTTCCGGGGGCCGGGGCTGGACATGAACGCGGAAGCCGAGCAGGCGGCGGAACGCTTGAGAGCGGACGGCCATCGGCCCTATTTCATCCCGGGCGGCGGCTCCAACCCCGTCGGCGCGCTGGGTTACGCCGACTGCGCGAGGGAACTGGTGGAGGAGTCCCGGCTGGACCGGATTGACTGGATCGTGATGGCCACGGGCAGCACCGGCACCCAGGCGGGCCTGCTCGCGGGTCTGCACGCCATGGACGCAGAGATGCCGGTGATCGGCGTCAGCGTGCGCCAGCAGGCCGAAGCCCAGATCGACGCGGTGCACGGCCTGGCGCTCGGAACCTGCGAAAAGCTCGGGGTGGACCCGCTGCCCCGGGAGCGCGTGCTGGTGGACGATACCAAGGTGGGCCCGGGATACGGCATCCCCGCCGAATCCACGCTCGAGGCGATTGAGCTTGCCGCCAGGCTGGAGGGGTTATTGCTGGATCCGGTCTATTCGGGCAAGGGGTTCGCGGGCCTGGTCGATCGCGTCCGGCAGGGCGCGTTCGCCGCGGACGACACGGTCGTGTTCCTGCACACCGGGGGAGCCGCAGCGCTGTTCGCCTACCGGGACGCCCTCGCCCCGATCACCGGATCCGGGGACTGAGGTCAGGCCGGCCGCGCGGCATCCGCCGGGGTGCCGCCGACCCTGGCCGTGGAGGCCCGCTCGACGACATGGCCTTCCAGCTTCCTGGAAACCAGCGGCACGCCATCATCCAGGTGCCCCACGAGCGCGGCGGCGGCCTCGTGCCCCATTTCATCGACCGGCAGGTGCATGGTGGTCAGCGGCGGGGACAGCCAGCGTGACCAGTCCAGGTCGTCGAATCCCATGATGGACAAGGCGTCGGGTATCCGGTAGCCCCGGCGGAGCGCCTCGAAGTAGACCCCCTGGGCCAGCACGTCGCTCAGGCAGAGAACCGCGGTGCAGTTCGCCCCGTCCCGGTCGAGATTTCCGAGGGCCTCGCAGCCCCCCCGGACGGACATCTCGGTTTCCATCAGCAGGACATCCGGCAGCACGGACCGGATGCCCCGGATCCGGAGCCTGGTCCGGTCGTTGTTGTGCCGGGGGCCGTGCACCACCACGATCCGTTCGTGACCGAGACCCTTCAGGAAACCGGCGGCGTTGGCGGCAAGCGCGTAATTGTCATACCCGATCGTGGGGGGATGGGCAGGTTCCGGCGCGAAGATGCTGGTGCAGAGCAGGGGAATCTTCCTTTGGGCGCACATGGCGAGAAGCCCGGCATGATGATCCAGTCCCGAGACCACGATCCCCTCGGCCCCCATCCTGACCAGGTCGCTGCAGCGCTCCAGTTCCTCCTGGACGTCGTTGCCGGTGGTGGCCAGGACCAGGGCGTAGCCGTGCTGCTTGAGCCCCCGCTCAAGGGCGGAGATGAAACGCGCGAAGATGGAATGCTCGATCCCGGGAATGGCCGCCCCGACGATCCTGGTCCTGCGGGTGGCCAGCGCCCGCGCGGCGGGATGGGGATGGTAACCGAGGCTGTGCGCGGCGCTTTCGATGAGTTCCCTGGTCTTCGCGCTCACCGCATCCGGGCGGTTGAAAACCCGCGACACCGTGGCGATGGAATAGCCCGTTCGCCTGGCGATTTCTCGGATGCTGCTCATCGGAACTGGGGGGAGTCGGCGGTATTCCGGCAAAAGGAGCCCTGAAAGTAACACATTATGAAAGGCAGGGCCTTGCAAAATGTAACCGGTTACATCTATAGTGGGCGCCATTGTCACGAGGAGGCAGAGGTGAATCATCCGGTCTACCGGCCACCCGCCGGCGGCATGCTGGCGGGGCATACGCGGTTCCCGGGGTATCCGGCCGCGGATGCGCTTCCGGCGCACGTGCTGGCGCCCGGGGGCGCGCTCTGGCTGGACCTGCAGGCAGGGGACCTGGTCCGGGTGGCGGGGGCCGGCAGCGCCCGGGCGGAGGGCGTGGAGCTCTTTTTGGCGGCGCTCGACCGCCGGGGCCGGGAGGCCCCCGGCCGGCTCGGCATCCCGGTGCCGGACGCGGACTTGCAAGAAGGCGCCAGGGACGGTTCGCCGAACTGGTCCGGTGTTGACGCCAGGGAAATCACCCGGCGCCTTGCCGCCTTCGGATGCCGCCCCGGGGATCTTCGCTATGCCGCCGTGCGGGTACCCGGGGAAGGCCTGGTGATGTCCGCCGAGGGGCAGGTCACGGGCCTGTTCCTCTACCCGGAATCCGCCGGCGACCTGGTCCGGGCAAGATCCCGCGGCCACCTGGAAATCCGGGTCAGCCGGCAGCGGGAGACACCCGCCGAGGCTCCTTTCCTGGGTGATCCGCGCGAGGAGATCCTGGTCCGGCGGGGCACCGCGGTGGCCTATGAGATCGGGCAGGGCGAGATGGTCCAGGTGATCGACCTGGAGGGCAAGCAGTGCTCCGACTTCATGGCCATGAACGCCCGGGCCCTGGAAGGCGGCCGGGAATGGCACATCGATTCCACGGTGACGCGCTCGCTGGTGGGCGGCGCCTGGCCCGTTCCCGGCCTGTTCGACAAGTTCTACGACCAGCAGATGAACCCCCTGCTGTCCCTGGAACAGGACACCGTCGGGCGCCACGACACGTTTGCCCTGGCCTGCACCGCACGGGGATACGAGAACAGGGGCTTCCCCGGGCACGCCAACTGTTCCGACAACATCTCCGCGGTCTTCGCGCCCTACGGCGTCCGGCCCCGCCGGGCGTGGCCCGCGATCAACTTCTTCTTCAATTCCTGGATCCCGCCGACGGACAACCGCATCCGCTCCGACGAGGCCTGGTCCCGGGCGGGGGACTTCGTCGCGATGCGCGCACTGGCGGACCTCGTCTGCGTTTCCACGGCCTGCCCGGACGACGTCGACCCGATCAACGGCTGGAACCCCACGGATATCCTGGTCAGGATCTATCCGGCGGGGACGGCATCCCGCAAATCCGTGGCCTACCGGCCCGAACCCCATGCAAGGCCCGTGCTGACCCGGGAATCCCCGTTCCATTCCCGCACCAGCCGGCTGACCGACCAGTTCGAGGTGGCCAGGGACCTGTGGGTGCCCCGCTGTTTCGACGCCACCGGCGCCGTCGGCGAGTACTGGGCCTGCAGCGAGGCGGCAACCCTCCAGGACATGTCCGGCCTCAGGAAGCTCGACATCACCGGGCCCGACGCGGAGTCCCTGCTGCAACTGGCCCTGACGCGGGATGTCCGCCGCCTGTCGGTGAACCGCGGACTGTACGCGCTGCTTTGTGACGAACGCGGCGCGGTGATCGATGACGGGACGCTGTTCCGCCTCGCGCCGGACGTGTTCCGCTGGTGCTGCGGCCTGGACGAAAGCGCGGTCCACCTGCGCCAGGTCGCCCTGGAGAACAACCTGTCCGTGTGGATCACGGACCTGTCGCACTCCCTTTGCAACCTGGCGGTGCAGGGACCGCGGAGCCAGGAGATCCTGTCCCCCCTGATCCATACCCAGGGACGCCAGCCGGCATTCGACCGGCTGCGCTGGTTCGGATTCACCGTCGGGCGCCTGCACGACCGCCAGGGGCCGCCGCTGATGGTGACCCGTACCGGCTTCACCGGCGAGAAGGGCTACGAGGTGTTCTGCGACGCCGGCTCCGCGCCGGCGGTCTGGGACGGGATCATGGAAGCCGGCGCGCCCGTGGGGATGAAGCCCATGGGCACGGAGGCCCTCGAGATGCTCCGGGTGGAAGCCGGGCTCATGGCTTCCGGCGGAGAATTCGGCGGCCCGGAAACGCCGGACGAATGCGGCCTCGGGTTCGCGGTGGACACGGCCAAGGAACGCTTCATCGGCCGGGAGCCCGTCCTGCGGAACATGGCGGCCCCGCGCAGGAAGCTGGTGGGCCTGGTCTCCCCGTCCAGCGAAACCGGCGCCCGCGGGGACCCGGTGTACATCGGACGGCGGCGCGTCGGCGAGATCACCAGCGCGGTGCGGTCACCGTCGAGCGGCCGGTCCATTGCCATGGCGCGCGTGGTTGTGGAGGCCCTGGGCGGCGGCGGGGATCTGGAAATCGGCCGCCTCGACGGCCACATGAAGCGCATCCCGGTCACGGTGACCGGCCTGCCGTTCCGGGACCCGGACAGGGAGAAGCCGCGTGCATGAATCCAAACAGGATGTCCGCACGGCGGACATCGTTTCCAATCACCAAACCAATCACCAACCACGAGGAATCGTATGATGAAAACAAAATTCACACCAACCCTACTGGCTGCCGGCATGCTGGCGGTTTCCGGCATGGCCGGCGCCGCGGAAAGCGTCAATATCGGCGCCCCTTCCTGGACCGGCGCGCAGGCGATCGCCAACCTGATCAAGGTGGTCGTGGAAGAGAAGATCGGCGGCACCGCGGAACTGGTTCCCGGCTCCAACGCAACGATCTTCCAGGCGATGGACCAGGGCAAGGGCGATATCGACGTGCATCCCGATGTCTGGCTGCCCAACCAGGAGAACTTCACCAAGGAATACGTTGACGGCAAGGGAACGGTGGTGTTGAGCCAGAATCCCTACCAGGGGAAGCAGAACTTCTGCGTCGCCAAGGCATTTGCCGAGGCGCACAACGTCACGTCGATATTCGACCTGGCCCGCCCGGAGGTCGCCGCGCTGATGGACGGGGACGGCAACGGCAAGGGGGAGATCTGGATCGGCGCGCCGGGCTGGGCCTCCGCCAACGTGAACGAGGTCAAGGTCCGTGACTACGGGCTGATGGACTTCATGGAACCGATCCGCGCGGAGCAGAGCGTGATGGTGGCCGAGGTGGGAGACCGCATCAACAAGGATGTCGGCTACGCATTCTATTGCTATGCACCCCACGCAATCTGGTATATGTTTGATGTGGTCACCCTGGAGGAGCCTCCATTCGATCCGGAGAAGTACGTCATGTTTCAGCCGAAAGAGGATCCGGACTGGTTCGAGAAGTCCAGGGTCATGAGCGAGGACGCCCTGAAAAGCGTCCAGGTCGCCTATTCCAAGTCCCTGGAGTCCCGTGCCCCGATCATTTCCGAATTCCTCGCCAACATGTCCCTGGATACCGCGACGGTGAGCTACTTCGCGTTCGAGATCGCCGGCAACGGCCGGGATGCGGCGGAGGTGGCCCAACAGTGGGTAGCCGAGAACTCGGAGCGGGTGGACGGCTGGCTGGGCCTGTGATATCCCCCTGATTCAACTGATTTTACGAATTGCGCCCACCTAGTATCCTTCTTGTGTTTGTTGAACCATTGGGCATGAAGCGCCGGCCATGCCGGCGCTTCAATCTTTTGCGAGATGGACCGGGAGATACCTGAGTCGGGCGCTACCGGGGCCGGCGCCATCCGGGTCGAAGGCGTCTGGAAGATCTTCGGCGACCAGTGGAAGGCCGCCCTGTCCGGTATCCGCGAAAGCGGGTACTCGAAGGCGGAAGTACTGGAGCAGTACAACTGCGTGGTCGGCGTGGCGGACGTCAGCTTCGAGGTGGAGCGCGGCGAGATCTTCTGCATCATGGGGCTTTCGGGGAGCGGCAAGTCGACCCTGGTGCGGCACATCAACCGGCTCCTTGAGCCTTCCGCCGGACGCATCGTGGTCGGCGGCGAGGACGTGATGGAAATGGAGGAGACCCAGCTTCGCCGGTTCCGCAACGAACACATTGCCATGGTGTTCCAGAATTTCGCGCTGATGCCCCACCGCTCGGTGCTGGACAACATCGCACTGCCGCTGGAAATCCGCGGCATCGGCAAGAACCGCCGCATGGAGGTGGCGGACAGGACCCTGGAGATGGTGGAGCTCGGTGGATGGGGCAACAAGTTCGCCCACGAGCTGTCCGGCGGCATGCAACAGCGCGTGGGCCTGGCCCGGGCGATCGCCGCGGATCCGGAGATCCTGCTGATGGACGAACCCTTCAGCGCGCTGGACCCGCTCATCCGGCGCCAGCTCCAGACCGAGTTCATGGCACTGGCGTCCGAGATGCAGAAGACCACGGTGTTCATCACCCACGATCTCGACGAGGCGGTTCGCATCGGCCACCGGATCGCCATCATGCGCGACGGCCGGGTGGTGCAGGTCGGCCAGCCGGCGGAGATCGTCATGCATCCCGCGGACGACTATGTCGCGGATTTCGTTGCCGGCATTTCCCGTCTCAAGGTGGTGCGGGCGGAAACGGTGATGCGGCCGCTGGCGGAATACGAGGCGGCGCACGGCCCCCTGCCGGACGGCGCGCCGGCGTTCCTGCCGGACGACAACCTGAGCGTTCTCATCCGCGCCGCCATCGACAGCGACCTGCCCATCCGCATCAACGACGGAGCCGGCAGTATCCTGGGCGTCATCACAAGGTCCGACCTTTTGACAACAGTTATCGAGGGGACAGAAACATCATGAACCAGTTAGCGGACGGGCGGCAGTCGATGCCGGCAGTGCCCACGGACGAACTCAGGGAGGACCAGGCGGACCTGGTCCGGGAGTTTGTCGGCACCGGGCGGGAATACTATCAGCGCGTGTTTCACAAGCTCGGCAGCCGGTCCGGGCTCCGGTGGAGCTTCAACCCGGTCGCGGCCCTGGCCGGTCCGGTCTGGTACGGAATGCGGGGGATCTGGAACTGGTGCATGCCGTTCGCGGTGATGGAGACGATCTGCTTCATCCAGATCGCCAGGGGGCTTTTCGGGGATCTTGCCGCGGAGGCCAGGAACCGCATGGTGAGCGTGCAGGGCACCCTGGATTTCCGCCGGCAGCAGCTGGAAACCGCCATCGAGAACGAAGCCCCGAACGTGGACGTCTTCAAGCGGGCCATCGAGTCCCTGGAATCCGGCATCCTGGAGCTGCAGCAGGACGTGATCCGGATCGAGGAGAGCGCAATCACCGTGGCCATGACCGGGCTCGGCCTGCTGCTGTTCATCAAGCTGGTGGAGGGCCTGCTTGCCAACACCATTCTCGAGCGCCGCTTCTCCGACTGGCTCTGCGACCGGACCGTGTCCCACGGCATCAGCGGCCTGCGCATGGGACTGAGCGGATTTTTCTTCTTCATCGTCGTGGTCGCCTGCGTGATGCACTACAGCTTTCCCGGCCGGTTCACGCTGCTGATGGAGTTTCCCACCAATCCCGAGTACCGCCTCACCGCCATCGACTGGGTCAAGCAGTTCTTCACCTGGACCGTGCTCAAGGGGGAGTGGTTCTTCGACGTCATCACGCTGGGTATCCGGACCCTGCTCGATGCCCTCGAGGTGGTGTTCGTGGAAACGCCGTGGGTCGTGATCGCCAGCTTCATCGTGCTCCTCACCTGGCTGTCGGCCGGTCCGCGAACCGCGATATGGGCCGGCGCGTTCCTTGCCTACATGGGGCTTCTCGGTTTCTGGGTGAAGGCCATGACCACGCTGGCCCTGCTGGGGACGGCGGCACTCATCAGCATCTCCATCGGCATCCCCGTGGGCATGTTCTGCGCCAGGAGGCCGAGGGTGTACGCCGTCCTGCGCCCGATCATGGACTTCATGCAGACCATGCCGGCCTTCGTGTTCATGATTCCCGTGATCGCGTTCTTCGGCACGGGAAAGCCTGCCGCCATCGTCACCACCATGATCTTCGGGGGCACCCCGGTGGTGCGCCTCACGGTGCTGGGACTCCGGGGGGTGCCGGAACATATCCGCGAGGCCGCCATCGCCTACGGCGCATCGAAATGGTACCTCCTCAGGAAGGTGGACCTGCCCCTGGCGGCGCCTTCCATACTCGCCGGCGTGAACCAGACCATCATGTTGAGCCTGGCCATGGTGGTGGTGGCGTCCCTGATCGGGGCCAAGGGACTCGGCGAGGATGTGCTGGAGGCACTGCAGTACGCCTCGGTGGGGCAGGGGATTCTGGCCGGCTTCTCGATCCTCTTTTGCGCCATGATACTGGACCAGATCGTGCAGGGCCGGCGCAAGGGACAGTAGTTCCCGGTCGCTGCAGCCGCGCCGGGCGTGGCGGTATCCGGGATGCGGGATTGCGGCCCGGCGACGGTACCGCTGCCCGGGGCAGTGCTGCTACCCGCCGGGCAGTTCCAGTTTCTTGTCCTCGCCGTGGGATTGGCGGTAACGCAGTCCGGCGTATTCCCCGTAGGTGATTGGCGGGTACCTTGGCGGCACACCCTCCCGGCGGAACGGCGGCAGACAGCCGAGCACGGTGTCGCGGGACGGGTTGTGAAAGTAGGCGATCGACTGGCGCCGGGCGGGCCTGCCGGGATCTGCCGGCGGGTTAACCACGCGGTGCTGCGTCGAAATCCAGTGGTCGTCGGTCCAGCGCATCATGGCGTCGCCGATATTGACGACGAACCCGCCGGGGATGTGCGGGACATCGCTCCAGCGCCCGTCGCGGGTGCGCACCTGGAGGCCGCCGGGCGCGTCGTCCGTGCGCAGAATCGTCAGGACACCGTAGTCCGAATGGGCCCCCGCACGGATCTGCCCGGGCATCGGCTGCTCCGGCTGCTCCGGGTAATCGATTACCCGCATGGACGACAGGTGCCCCCGGAACCGGTTCTCGAAGTAGTCCGGTCGCAGGCCGAGCGCGGCGGCAAAGATGCCTCTCAGCTCCGTCGCGAGGGAGGTCATTTCCGCAAAGTAGGCATGCCAGGCGGCCTCGAGGCCCGGCGGTTCCGCCGGCCACGGATCGCCGTAGAAGCCCGGTCCGTAATCCAGCGCCTCCTTGAGATCGCGGATGGCCGGCTCGCCGAGCGTTGCCGCCAGCGCCTCCCCGCAGAACGGGAAATGCATCAGCCCGCCGGGTACCGGGCCGGTTTCCCCGATCCGGTCCTTCTGCTCGGCCGGCAGGTCGAAGAAGGCCCGCGAGACATCGTAGATCCGGGTGGCCAGCGCTTCGGGAAAGCCATGGCCGGTGATCACGAAAAACCCGGTATCCTCGCAGGCGCCGCGAACCCGGTCGACGACTCCGCCCCGCCCCGGATTCTTCCCGGCGATGAACGGCGCGATGTCGATGACCGGGACGGGTCCGCCCCCGTCCGGACGCCGCGCCCGGTCCATCAGGAACCCCGGGGTCCGGCCGTGCCCGTCATTTCTTGCGGCGCACGAAGGCCGCGCTGTCGTCCCTCCTAGTTTCGAATCCGCCCGATTGCTGGACCAGCTTGATGAGGTTGGAGCAGCCGTAGGTTCTCGGGTCGAAATCGGGATGAGCCCCCTGGATGCGGGTGCCGATGATGCCGAGATTCACCCAGCCGTCCTCGTCCGGGTCCCCGATCGCCTTGGAAATGATCGGCACGGCCTCCTTGGGACGCAGCTTCGCCTGGCCGCCGGCACTGCCGGCGGCGCCCCCGACCGGTATCTCCGGGGAGGGCGTCAGGAGATTTTCCAGGTAGGTGAACCGGGTGCAGGCGTTCCGGAACGACTCGGGCGTCTTCTTCTCGCCGAAGCCGTAGACGGCAAGGCCGTCCTCCCGCAGGCGCTGGGCCAGCCGGGTGAAGTCGGAGTCCGAACTGACCAGGCAGAAGCCGTCGAGCCGGCCCTTGTACATCAGGTCCATGGCGTCGATGACCAGCGCGATGTCGGACGCGTTCTTGCCGGTGGTGTTGGTCCGCTGCTGGTGCTGCAGGATGGCGAGGGACTGGATGGCCTTGTTCCAGCCCGACAGGCGGGTGCCGGAGAAATCCCCGTAGATCCTTCGGACATTGGCGTTGCCGAGGGTGACGATCTCCTCGAAGATGGCCTTGGCGTACTGCGAGCTGGTGTTGTCCGCGTCGATCAGGACCGCGAGGCTGTCGTTTTCCGTGGTAGGTGGCATGGCTTTGCTGAATGATACAGGTTATTGGTCCCCCGGCACGCCGTAGGACGGCGCGGCCGCCGGGTCGACCGCCCGGGTGAGATAGTCGTCCATCTGCGGCTCGTACCGCTCCCAGAGGCGCCTGAGCGCTCCCACGGCGTCCTCGTCCGCCCAGTCGACCCGCAGGTCCACCAGGGGGAAGGGCTGCACATGGGTCACGAGCAGCGCCGCGGAATGGACGTCGCCGGCCTCGCCGCCCGCCGCCAGGCCGGCCTCCAGGGCGTGCAGCAGCCGGTCCGCGAGGTGCAGCCCGGCATTCCCGCCGAAGCTGGCGGTCATGGCGGCGGGCACCCCGGTGTTGGCGAGCAGGTTGCCCGCCGCGTAACAGTCCTCGCCGGCGCTTTCACCGTGGGTACCGAGAATTTGCTCCCCGGTCCAGGCCGCGGTCTGGCCCGTGCGGTCCACCACGGTCAGCTGCCGCCAGGCGAGATTCTTCCGGCCGTCGGTCACGTGCTCGAGGGCCTCCCTGGCGCCCAGCCCCGATTCCAGGGCATCTAGCAGCACCGGGCCGAGAGCCGGATCGGTGACGTTCTGGGTGGCGACGGCGCCGACACCTGCCCGGGCATGGGGGCAGCGGGCGCCCACCGAGATGCTGGAGGTGGTGATCGACACCCCGAGCATGCCGCTCCGGGCGCACCGTCCGACGATGGAAAAGGTCATGCCGGATCCCCGTCCGGAATCACGGCGGTGGCCTCGATCTCCATCAGCCATTCCGGTCGCGCCAGGCCGTTGACGATGAGCCCGGTGGAAACCGGGTAGACCCCCTTCAGCCATTTGCCGATCGCCTGGTAGACATCGTCACGGTAGGCGCGGTCGGTGATGTATACCTGGATGCGGCAGATCTGGGACAGGTCCGATCCCGCCTCCTCGAGAAGCTGCTTGACATTCTGCATCGCGCGGTCGGCCTGGTCGTAGGCGCTCATGCTCCCGATGCTCTCGAAGGAGTCGACATCCTGGCCCACCTGGCCGCGCACGAAAACCAGGGTGCCGCGCGCCTTGACCACCTGGCAGAGATCGTTGTCGAGTTTCTGGTTGGGATAGGTGTCCCGGGTATTGAACTTGCGGTATCGCTGATGAATTTCCGGCATGGCCATGGTGCTGGGATAGACGGGGAATGCCGAAGGCTAGCCCGGTTCATGGCCTTGTCAAGGGCCGGGGATCCCTCCCCCGGGCAAGGTCCGCTCCCCCGATCCCGGTTCGCCGGGGGCGGCCAGTCCGGAATGCCCCGGCTATCCGAACGTCCGGTGATGGGATTCCACGGTCCCCGCCAGCAGGCGGTCCAGCGAGAGCATGCCCGCGCCGTGGATCACGAGGTAGATCAGCAGGAACATCCACAGCGCCCTCTGGTCCAGGATCACGGCGCCTGACAGGTTGTCGAACCAGGAGCCGATGGTCTTGCCGTCGACGCCGTGAAAGGCGATGTCGACGTAGCTCTGGACCAGGACGAATCCGATCATGCCGAGGGCCGCGAGGCGCGTGAAAAGACCGATCACGATCAGTATCGGCAGGATGATCTCGCTGTAGGTGCCGAGCATGACAATAAAACCCCAGGGAATGAACGGTACCTGGGAGGCGTCGAAATCGTACTGCTCGATCACCGAGGGCAGGATCTGGAAGTAGGCGACGTCCTGGATCATGAACAGGCCGAAGAAGCCGTCGCCCGTCTTGGTCAGGGCGGAATTGAGGAAATAGACCAGCAGGACCGCCGCGAACACCAGCCGGGCCAGCGCCCCGGGAAGCCAGGGGGCGGTATTGCGTTCCAGGGAGGAGAAAAAGCGCACGAACCGGGTTGTTATTGATAGGGTCATGATGGGGTTCCCCTTTGATCAGGTGGGATCTTGTTAACGGCGGCGGGGGCGATCCCCGCTACCGTCCCGTACTTGAAGAGTAGCACCAGTTGCGCCGACAGATCGAGACCCGGTTCCTCCGCCACGGCATGCTCCGCGGCCTCCCCGAGCGCGGCGCCCCGGGCCAGGCTCCGGATGAAGGCGTAGCTGCCGCCGTCCAGGCGATGGGTGACGACCTCGGCGCCCGGCCGGACGACCAGCAGCCGCTCGGGTCGTTCCATGTCGATTTTTGCCCGCCCGCCGCCCGGCTGGCAGTCCTGCCAGACGGCAAGCACGGGCCAGCGTGATGCCAGCGTTCTAGCGGAAGGATGCAGGATCAGCCGTGTTTCGGGCAGCTCCGGTTCGGGAATTCCGGACAGGAGCCCGACCTCCGCCGGGGCCGCGTCCCGGGCATTGAGCGCGAAGATCCTGCTCCACTCGAGCCGCGCCACGTCGCCCAGGTAGGGATAGCGGCCGGCGGCGGGCAATTCGTCGAGCAGGTCGCCGAACCGTTCGCCATACAGGAGCAGCACCGGCGAGCGGGGCGGGTGCCGGCGGACATAGTCCATGGCCGCCGCGCGGAAGAACTCCTCGCCCACCAGCTTCCGCACCACCGGGAAGGTCATCTCCAGCGCCCCGGCCAGCCCGGCGAGGTGATTGTTGCGGTAGACGCCGAAGCGGCGCCCCGCGCCGGCGTCCCCGCGCCCGGTGATGCCGCGGGGCGGATCCGGCTCGGGCCGCCTGACCGCGGCGGCGAAACCGTCCTGCAGGTCAGCCAGTGACGGCATGCCGCTGCCCGGTGCCGGCCTGTTTCATGCACCGGTCCGCCAGCTCTGCCTGGCGAACCAGCACTGGCCATTCGGGTATCCGTGCGTCCCATTCGATGAGGGTCGGCACGGGACCGGTCTTAAGGACCGTATGCTCGTACAGCTTCCACACCGCGTCACAGACCTCCCGGTCGTGGGTGTCGATCAGGAGCGGCCGGCCGTCGGTATCGGTTTCCACGGCGTGGCCGGCGAGATGGATCTCCCCTACGCGGTCCAGGGGGAAGGCATCCAGGTAGGCCTCCGCGTTGTCCCCGAGGTTGGTGGCGGACACGTGGACGTTGTTGACGTCCAGCAACAGGCCGCATCCGCTGCGCCGGGAGATTTCCGCGAGGAATTCCACTTCCGGATACTCGTCCCGGTCGAAGCGGAGGTAGGAGGAGGGGTTTTCCAGCAGGATCTGCCGGCCGAGGCGGTTCTGCACCAGGTCCACGTGATCCGCGACCCGCCCGAGGGTCTCGTCGTCGTAGGGCAGCGGCAGCAGGTCGTTGAAGAACAGTCCCTCATGGGTGGACCAGGCAAGATGTTCGCTGACCGCCGCGGGTTCGAAGCGCCGCACGACCCGGCAAAGACGCTCCAGGTGGTCGGGGTCCGGGCCCGCGGCGGAGCCGATGGACAGCCCGACTCCGTGAATGGACAGCGGAACCTCGGCGCGCGCACGGTCCAGCCACATATGGGCGGGCCCGCCGTCGCCCATGTAGTTCTCCGCGTGCACCTCGAACCAGGCCGGGACCCGTTCCGGGGCCAGGGCCTGCTCGTAGTGTTCCGCCTTCAGGCAGACGCCCACGTTCGGCGGCAGTCCGGTGGTCATGTTGTGCGGGATGCGGGAGGGCGGCCGCGGTCAGGCGGCCGCACCGGGATGCAATGGCGCCGGGAAATTCCGGAACGGGTCACCGCGCGACCCCGCCTGGCGCCGCGCCGTGGCGTTCCGGGAATGGATCAGCTTTCCGGCAGGTCGCGGTCCAGCGTGGTCAGGGAGCCAACACGGTCACCGGGCAGTTCGAATTCCGGATTGTCCTCCTCGACCCCGTATTTCACGCAATCCCCCTTGGGGACCACCTTCCAGGCGTTACCCTGGTAATCCACCGTGGAAGTGCCCGCGCAGGTGGTTCCGCCGCCGACGCCACAGCCGTTATTCCCGGCCAGCGCGATGCCGAAGCATTTTTCCTTGCTCCCGGCGGAGGCCGGCAGCGGCGCCAGGGCCGAGGATACCGCCAGGGCCACGGCGCCTGCCAGCATGGTGCCTGATACGACAGAGGTTCTCTTGGACATGTTTCGTCTCCTAAAATGATGTGAACGGATAGGTGGATACAGGGACAACGGATCCGCGAATTAGTTCTCCACGGTCAGCATCATAACCGTAAAAGGCGATCTCCCCGCTGCGCGCGACGGGGACGGGATCCGTTCAGCCGGTTCCGTTCAGCCGGTTCCGTTCAGGTTGGTCGCCTTGGACGCACCCGCTTCCACCTTGTCGATGACACGCACCACCAGCCGGTTGAGCGCATCGGGGTCCAGGGTGGTGATGTTGGACAGCCGGGAGTGGTGTATCAGCGCGGACAGGGCCGCGCCCAGTTCGGATGCGGCGACCGCGGACTTGTAGCCGTCCTTCATGACATCGATGAAATAGGGATAGAACAGGTGGCCGGTGATCCGGGCGTCCCCCCGGCCGACGCCGTATTTGCCGTCGAAGTCCGGGTTGACGCTGGGATCGCCGAAGTCCTCGGCGGTCTGCTTGGATTCCTCCTCGTCCAGGGGCAGGTGGATGAGGTACTGCTTGTTCTGGTACTGGTAGCAGGTCAGGGAGCCCCCGGTGGAGAATCCCAGGGCGAACGTCATGCTGGGGTCCATGTGGGGATTGTGGTTGCGGGTGAAGCGGTTGGTGATCTGCTGCAGGACCTCGTCGGAATATTCGTCCGGGTAGATGTCGGTGCCGAATTTCTCCAGCAGTTCGTCGTCGTTGCAGCAGACGATCACGTCGTTGTTGCCGATCCTCGGCTTGATGGTGTCGAAGCCGATGCCCGTGGGAATGATGATTTGCGGACCGAGATAGCTGTTGAGATAACCGGGCGTCAGGATCGGGATGTCCTGGTCGGTCTTGAAACGGGCCTTGATTTCCGCATCCAGGGTGTCGATGGGCGGATGCGGGGACACCAGCAGGTAGGTCCGGTCATGGGCGTTGCCGTTGTAGCATTCCCTGGGTCCCCAGATGTGGGTATGGATCTGGACGATGTTGACGTCGTTGTAGACATGCCTGTCGATTTCCTGCTGGGCGATGGAGGCGCGGTCGTCCGGCAGGAGGATCTTGAACTGGATGTTCTGCTCGGTGGCGGCATACAGGGCCACCAGGCCGAGAAAGGCATTCATGGTGTTGCCGCCGGAGCAGGGCGCCTCGACGTTCTCCCTGGAAATGAAGTATTCCGGATGTTCGTCGCTGTCGAGTATCAGGCGAAAGCCGTCCTTGTCCTTGGTGACTTCCTGCAGGGGAATCTTGTTGTAGCGGAACTTGGGTATTTCGACGAAATCCTTGACGTAGTAGTCGTTGACGGGCACGCCGATACCGCGCATTCTGCGTATGGGTCCGATCATGGTGCACCCCGGTCGTGTTGGATGAAGGGCATGCCGACAGTGTAGTGGCAAACCGGTCCGGCGCACTGCAAAATGTTTTTATATCGCCATCAACGGGCGAAGTGGCGGCTGGTAGAACCCGGGATGCCGGTTGCGGATGGATTCAGGCCCCGGCCGGGGCGGCTCCTGGGGTAATCCGCTCCATGAAGTAGCACAGGCAGTCATGGCGGACAGCCGCCGGGTCCATGGTGTACATGGCCGGGACGAGGGGTTTTCGGGTGACGATTTGGTTGCCTTCCCGGTGGAGGTAATGCCAGGTGACATCCGCGTGATCCGGGCTGTCGACCCGGGGGGCGATACCCTCCGCCGAGACCGCGAAAAGCGACCCGACCGGCAGTTCCCGGAAATTCACCGCCTCGGTGCACGCGAACACCAGGGACGATTCCCCGGGTGCGCCGCCGAAGGAAAAGTCCACCTCGTCCGGCACGTATACCCGCCCGAGCGAACGGTAAAGGGCCAGCGGGGCCGTGTCCGGCGCCGGCAGGCCGGGCAGGGCCAGGAGCTTCTCCAGATAGGACAGCGCATGCTCCTCGCAGCCCGGATCCCCCACGGGCCCCAGTTCCAGGGTGACCGCGGGGCAGCGGCCGCGGAAAGCCCGGGCGAGGGTGGTGGACGGCTCGACGACGTATACCGCCTTGTCGGAAAACAGGCCGGCCAGTCCGAGGCACTCGGGGTCGAGTTCGGACAGGAGGCTGTAGTGCGGGTTCATGCCGGTGTTGTTGTGCAGGTCCACCACGGCGTGCAGGCTGTACTCTTCGAGGGCATCCATGACCGAAGCGCTGAGCGCAGCCTCGTCCCCGGAGGCTTCGCGCCAGATGCGGTTGAAGTCCTGCTGGTGGGGCAGTTTGCGGACGCCCGCGGCGGCGGCGGCGACGTTGCCGATGAACAGGATCAGGCTGCGCGCGGGGACGGGATGCCTCGCAAGCAGCTTCCTGACACCGTTCCAGCCGCTGGTCTCGTTGCCGTGCAGGAGCACGGAAACGAACAGCGGCGGATCCTGTCTCCCCGGGATGTGGACCATCGAAGGCCCGCCGAGAGACGCCTCGAGTTCGGTGGCGTCACATTCCAGCAGGTCCCCGGGAAGGGAATCCAGGATCCGGACTTCCACGGTCACAGCGGCCAACTGTGCACGGGCTTGCCGGATTCCTGGTGCGCCAGGTACGTCAGGGTGAGTCCGTTGAGGTCGGGGCCGTTGAGACCGACCCACCGGCGCTGCCAGGCGGCGCCGTTCTGCGACGTGTCCACCCGGTCGGCGATGATTCCCAGGTACTCGTCGATCTCGTCCCCCGGGATGTCCCGGCTTTCCAGCCCGCGCCTGGCCAGCGGCAGCAGCTCGTCCAGGATCAGGGTGCGCACCGTGCATTCCCGCTCGCCCCCGGCGTCCGCCCACAGGATGCGGGCGTTGAGCCCGTAGCGCGCGGCGGTATAGAAATTGTCCCTGGCCTTGTCGAAGGTCAGCAATTCCTCCACCGGACGGTCCCAGGTCCGAAGGCCGTAGATCATGCCGAAATAGAAGGCGGCATTGGCGATGCAGTCCCGGATGGTCGGTCCCGCCGGCACCACGCGGTGTTCGATGCGCAGGTGCACCTGGCCGTCGTGGTCGAAGCCAATCAGCGGACGGTTCCAGCGCCACAGGGTGCCGTTGTGGAAGCGCACGTGGTTGAACCTGTCGGGCGGCGTGTCCTGCAGGGCCGGGAGCAGGATGGGATGCTCCCGCCGGTTGCGCTCGAAGATCTCCAGCAGGGACTCCCGGATGTAATCGTGGCCGAAGCTCACCCTGGGCGGATAGCGCTCGCCCGTGTCCACCGCCTGTTCGAACAGGGGTATCCGCGTCTCGTCCCACAGCGCATGGCCGAACAGGAAGGGGGAGTTGGCGCTGGCGGCCACCATAGGGGCCGAAACCGCCAGGCTGGCGTTGAAGTCCCGCTTGGTGTTTTCCGGGCGGCACTGCAGGTGAATCTGGAACGACGTGGTGGCGGCCTCCATCATCACGTCCGAATGGATCAGGGACAGGTCCTGGTCGCCCTCGATCTCGATGGTGAACGGCATGCCGTCACGCATGGCCAGCACCCGGTCGTTGAGGGAGTGGTACCGCACCATGCGGGACATGTGGTCGGAACTGAGCAGGTCCTCGGTGATGGTGGGCAGTATGCCGATGCTGGCGATGCTGAGGTCCATCGCCCCCGCCGCGGCGACGCAGCCGCCCCAGGTGGCCGACAGCTCGTCGTACAGCCGGCTGAACACGCGGCCCGTCAGCGAGGAGGCGCTGCCGTTCAGTTCCACGTTGAAGGTGGCGAGTTCGGGCACCACCAGGGGGTCGTTGAGGGCCGCGAGAAAATCGTCGTTGCGCGGTGCGGGGTTGCCGTCCGGGTCCACCAGCCAGGCTTCCAGTTCAAAGCCCGCCATGTTGCCGCGATGGCTGAATTCGCGCCGCTCGAAATACCTGTGCAGCAGCGCGGTCTCGGCCTCCAGGCGTTCCCGGAAGCCGCTGAAATGCTCGGCGTCGAAGTAGCGGCTGGAGATCTCGTCGCCCATGGAATGCGTGCGTGTCCGGGTGGAAGTCGGTTCGGAGGGGGTGATTCTACCGCCTTCGCGGCCGAAAGGAGCAATCCCGCGTGCCGGGCGGCCGGGCCGGTTTTCCCCCGGTATCGGTGGTATGATGATCGGTGCCGCACACTTGCGTTTCCCATGAACCCCCTGCGACTTTTCCCGAGGCCGGGCGGAATCACCCGTCGGCTGGCCCGCGTGGTGGTGCTGCAGCTGTTCTTCATCAGCGTGATCACCGCCCTCGGCGTGATCGTGGCGGCGCAGGTGGTGGACGGCGTGCTGATGCGCACCGCCCTGGAGGGGGAGGCGGCCTACTTCTGGGAAAAATACCGGGAAGACCCGTTCCACCCCCTGCCCAACACGGACAACCTGGTCGGCTACCTCCACGAGCCGGATGCGAACCATCCAGTGCCGGATTACCTGCTGGATCGGGAGGAGGGATTCGGCCAGACCGAACTCGAGGGCAGGGAGGTGCTGATGCTGGTGGACCAGAAGGCGATCAACGGCCAGATCGTCACGCTCTACCTGATTTTCGACGCCGAGAGGGTGTCCGAGCTTTCGTTCTATTTCGGGGTGGTGCCCCTCATCCTGGTGCTGATCGTGATCTACCTGTCCGCCTGGGTGGCCTTCCGGCACTCGCGCCAGGCGATCTCCCCGCTGGTCTCCCTGTCGGGGCGCCTTCGCCGGTTCCATTCCGACGAGCAGCCGGAAGTGTCACTGGACATCCAGCGTCTCAAGACCAAGGACCCCGATGACGAAATCAACATCCTGGTGGACTCTCTCAACGCCTTCACCGGGGAGATCAACGAACTGATACAGCGGGAGCGCCGTTTCACCAGGGACGTGAGCCACGAGCTTCGCACGCCGCTTTCCGTCATCCATGGATCCGCGGAACTGCTGGCATCGTCGGAGGATCTGGACCAGGTCCAGAGGAAGACCCTGCAGAGGGTCCTTCGGACCGCCCGGGACATGAACGCCCTGGTGGAGGCCCTGCTGCTGCTGGCCCGGGGCCGGCTCGAGGAATCCGAGTGCGAACAGGTCTCCATCAACGAGGTGGTGGGCAACCAGCTGGAACAGCTCGGGCTGACCCACAACCCCGAGGGCCGCCTGGTGGTGCAGGTGGTCTACCGCCGCGTGGTGTCGGTGACCGCCACCCGGCAGCTGGTGGACGCAATCTGCGGCAACCTGCTGCGCAACGCGTTCAACTATACCCGGGAAGGCGAGATCACGGTTTTGCTGGACAGGGAATTCCTGGAGGTGAGCAACCGGGGAACGGTGACCCGGCCCCCACCGGACGACCAGTTGTTCGAACCCTTCGCCCGGGGCAGCGACAGCGGCGAGGTGGAAGGCCATGGCGTCGGCCTCGACATCGTGCGGCGCCTGTGCGAACTCTACGACTGGAACGTGACGGGCCAGTACTCCCGCGAACGCGGCATGGTCTTCACCGTCCTGTTCGGGACTGAGGACAGGGACCGGTAGACGCCGGGCCGTCGAACTCCACGGCGGACAGCCGCCGCCGGGCCCTCAGGACAGGTCCAGCCGGAAGCCGACGCCTTTCACGGTCCGGATCATGGTGGCGTCATCGGGCTCGAAAGGCTTGTCCAGGGCCTTCCTCAGGATATAGACGTGACTTCTGAGGGCATCGCTGTCCGGGGCATCTTCTCCCCACAGTTCGTGTTCGATGGTCTCCCTGCTCACCACCGCGGGCGCCTCCCGCAGGAGGATGCGCAGGATCCTGAAGCCGGTGGGGGACAGGTCCAGCGGGCGACCGCGGCGGGTCACCTCGCGGGTACGGGTGTCCACCATCAGATCCCCGGCGATGATGCGGGTGCTGGCGGTTTCACCGCGCTTCCGGCTCACCAGGGCGTTCACCCGGGCCTTGAGTTCCTCGATCACGAACGGTTTCACCAGGTAATCGTCCGCACCATGCTCGAAACCGGTCAGCTTGTCCTCGATCCGATCCCGCGCGGTCAGCATCAGCACCGGGGTGTCGATGCCGTGGTCGTTGCGAAGGCGCCTGCAGACCGCGAGCCCGTCGATGCCCGGCAGCATCAGGTCCAGCACGATGCAATCGAACATATTCTCCGTGGCAAGCCGCAGGGCCTCCGGCCCGTCGGCGGCATAGTCCATGGTGAATCCGGCGGATTCCAGCGCCATGGAGATGGTTTCTGCGAGGTCCCTGTGGTCCTCCACCAACAGGACGGATCCCTTCATCGGTGCGTGTTCCTGGGGAAAATTCCGGCAAGTATTCTATCGGTTACCTTCCGGCGGGCGCCACCCTTTCCGTCCCCGCCGTCCGATGTGGGCGGGCAGGGTGAAGCGGGAGAACCCGGCGGGAGCCCTTTCCGGACAATGTGCCTAGCCTGCCCGTGCGGATCAGGCGGATGCCGAAGAGCACTCGGAAGAAATGCGTCCGTGCATCCGGCGTGCCATTTACCGGGATGTTTGAATACAATCCGCCACCTGCGGCAAATGGGCCGCTGAATCCGTCAGACCATCATCCGGAGAGAAATATGCCGTGCCGAGTCGGAGTTACCACGATCCCTTCACACCGCAGGGGCGCCTGGGAAAAAAGAGTCATCGGACTCAGAAACTGGAAACAGTCCCCGGCGGGCCAGCAATTCCCGCTGGTTTAAAAAGTCAAGCAAATACAAGGTGATAGAGAGATACGGAAAAAACTTTTTCGTAAAGTTTTTCAGGAATTCTGGTATCATACAGTTCCAATTTCATGAACCAGGTGAAATTGGATGCGTGAACCATCAAATCGCAAACACTTGAGCGCACAGGGATTGCTGCAGTCGATCCGGTCGAGTTTCGAGGAGATTCCGGACACGAAGCGCACCCGCAAGTTCCCGTTGTCGGACGTCATGATGTCGGCGCTGGCGATGTTCGGTCTGAAATATCCATCGCTGCTGCAGTTCGAGCGGTCGCAGTCCGAGGAAGCGGTGCGGCACAATCTGAAGCATCTGTACGGGGTGGCGCAGGCGCCGAGCGACACGTACATGAGGGAACGGCTGGACGAATTGGACCCGGGGGTGTTCGAGCCGGTATACAAGCGGCTGTTTGCGCTGCTGCAGCGGGGCAAGGGTCTGGAGGGTTTCGAGGTGCTGGACGGCCGCTATGTGCTGTCGGTGGACGGCACCGGGCTGTTCTCCTCGCAGAAGGTGCATTGCGCGCACTGCTGCAGCAAGCATCATCGTGACGGTCGGGTGACGTACTATCACCAGTTGCTCGGTGCGGTGCTGGTGCATCCGGACTGCCGCGAGGTGATCCCCCTGATGCCAGAACCGATCCTGAAGGGGGACGGATCCGGCAAGAACGACTGTGAGCGGAATGCCGCAAGGCGGCTGCTGAAGCGTGTCCGTCGCAACCATCCGCATTTGCGGTTGCTGGTGGTTGAAGATGGCCTGGCCTCGAACGGTCCGCACATCCGGCTGCTGGAGTCACTGGACATGCGCTATGTGCTGGGTGCGAAGGAAGGGGACCACCGGTTTCTGTACGACTGGGTGTCGAAGACCCGGGGCGTTCCGGAACATGAGTGCCGGGACGGGCAGGGGGTAGTGCATCGCTTCCGGTATCTGAACCGGGTGCCGTTGAACGACGACCACTTTGATCTGGAGGTGAACTTCCTTGAGTACCGGGAGCACCGTCCCGGGGGCAAGGTGCAGCGCTTTTGCTGGGTCACCGATATCCCGATCGACGAATCGAACCTGATGGAGTTGATGCGGGCCGGCCGGGCCCGCTGGAAGATAGAGAACGAAACCTTCAACACGCTGAAGAACCAGGGTTACGGCCTGGAACACAATTATGGTCACGGCAACAAGCACCTGTCGACGGTGCTGATGCACCTGATGATGCTGGCGTTTCTGGTGGACCAGATCCAGTTGCGCTGCTGTGCCGTATTCAATGCGGCACACCAGGCCATGTACAGCCGCGCCGCGCTGTGGCGCAAGATGAGGGGCCTGTTCAGCCTGTTCCTGATAGACAGTTGGGAGAAACTGTATCAGGTCATTGCGCGGGGGTACAAAAACAATCCCGCGCTGCCTGAACCGCCCTGAATCACGCCGTGACCGGCGGGTGTTCAGGTCGATTCTTCAGCGTTTACCGACCCGATGAGTTCTACAGCCCCAGTGGTGGCTGTAACGACCGCTGCGCCCCGATCCCTTTAAAACCACAACCTCCTGCGGATCACACTCCCTGACACAATGGAGCTAACCCTTAGCGGGAATTGCTGCCGGCGGGCTCAAAAGCCGAGGCCCTGCAGGAGGCGAAAAGCAAGAAGGATGGCTGCATGGGGTCCCACAAGCGCGGTACCTGCCATGGCCATCCGGGAGGCGGCGACCCGGACAACGGGAAGTGGTACGTCTATGAATTCGACTATGTGCGGGAGAGAAGGTAACGGCAATTCCCGTTGCCACTGCTGGCGTGGAACCGGCCCCGGGCCTGTCCTGCCAGAGCCGGGGCAACTCCGCCGTCGCAGCCCCGGATTCCCGGGATCGAATACCCGCCCCGGGATGTCAATTCATGAATATCGACCGGTTGGATCAATCCGGACTTCAGGCGGTCTCACTCCCGCTGTCGTTTTCCGGTCCGGTCGTCGCATCCGGCCAAAGATCTCCCAGGCTGAAGCTGATCGCTTCGAAGGGTGGGAGGGAGACAGGATCGTTGTTGGTGAGCGTATCCAGGAGAACCCATTGACTATCGCGTAGTTCGAAGGCCTCCAGGGTTCGGGCGTCGGGATCGACGAACCAGAGATGGGCCACGCCCTCCCGGGCATAGATCGCGCGCTTCAACCCCTGATCCAGCGCCCTCGTAGAGGGTGAGAGTATCTCGCAGACCCAATCCGGCGACAGTGTGAAGTACGCCGCTTCGGGAACCTCCGGCATCCGTTCCCGTCGCCAGCCTGCCAGGTCGGGCACAAGTATGTCCTCGTCCAGGTGTAGTTCCGGCTCGTCCAGTATCCACCACCCACCCGGTCCACCACGGCCATAAAAATACGGCGGTCCGATATTTGCGCCAAGTCCCGAGCTGGCCACCGTATGCCTTGGTGCAGGTCGCGGATTCAGATGCAGGGTGCCGGCAACGATCTCGGCCACCATGTGCGGCGGCGCATCGAGTACATCCTGGTAGGTCGCCCGTGGGAATGACTGCGCTGCCCTGGATGCCGCCTTCGTGGCCATGATCGCTTCTCCTGGAGCCGGAATATTCCTAGTGTAGCCCTCCGGCGCCGCCTGGCTCAAGATGCCGGCTGACCACCGGACCAATCATCACTTCCATGCTATAGCTTCCTGAGCAGTATCGGGCAGTTCTTTCAGGGACCGGCTACAGCGTCATGCTGCGTGGGAACTGTACCGGTAGCCTTCCTGCCCGTGTTCCATCATTCTCCTGCGAATGACTTGCAGGAATCTTCGGTTCCGCCTGTTCGCCGAAGAACGGATCGGCCACCGGGGCAGGCGTGTCGGGTGCCATCCCTGCCGTCTGGTCATGAGCCCCCAATGGGATGTTCCGTTCCCTGCCGGACACGGCGCAGCACCCGAGGCGGTATACTCCCTCCATCGAAACCGGAATCCGGATCCGTGAAAAACCCCGATCCCTCGCGCTACGTGGCGGAAAACGCCCTGGAACTGGCCATCGGACGGCAGGTGCGGGCGTACCGTACGCACCAGGGCATGACCGTGGCGGACCTGGCCCGCGGCTCCGGGCTGTCGCCGGGCATGCTGTCCAAGGTGGAAAACGGGCTGACCTCTCCCTCGCTGGCCACGCTCAACGGCATCGCCGCCGCGCTCCACGTGCCGGTCACCGCACTGTTCCGCCTCTACGAGGAGACCCGGGAGGCCACGTTCGTGCCGTCGGGCGAGGGACTCACCATCGAGCGCCAGGGGACGCGGGCCGGCCACCAGTACCAGTTGCTCGGCCATTCCAGCGTGCAGTCCCCCATGGTGGAACCCTATCTGGTGACGCTGACCGACGAATCCGAGATCTTCCCCCTGTTCCAGCACGACGGCGTGGAATTCATCCATCTGCTGGAGGGGGAGATGATCTACCGCCATGCCAGCCGGACCTATGCCATGAAGCCCGGCGACTCCCTGTATTTCGACTCCGACGCCCCCCATGGCCCGGAACAGCTGCAGAAACTGCCGATCCGGATGCTCGCGGTGATCGTGGGACGGCATGGAACGGATGCGGATTGATTCATATAGTTAAACTATGTTTCATGGTAGTTGATTCGCCGGATTCCCGGTGCTACCATCCGTGACCCATCCATCTCCCTGACAGGCAGGTCATGTGCGGAATCGTCGGGCTGTACTACAAGAACCCGGACCTGGAGGGCCGCCTCGGCGAGATGCTCTCCGACATGCTGATCCAGATGACCGACCGCGGTCCGGACAGCGCGGGCGTGGCTCTCTACCACGAGCCCGCCCCCGCGGGGTCGGTGAAGATCACCCTGCAGGGACCGGATGACGTCGACTGGGGAGCCGTTGCGGACGGGATCCGGGACGGACTGGGCTCCCGGTCGACGCTGACCCCGCTGGCCAACCACGCGGTGGTGGTGGCCGAAACCGAAGGGGATGCCGACAGCGACCGGATCGCCGCCTGGCTGGAGGAACGCTTCGGGGACATCCGCGTCACCAGCATCGGCAGCGCCATCGAGATCTACAAGGAAAAGGGTCTTCCCGCCGGGGTCATCGACAAGTTCGCCCTCCGGGGAATGGCCGGCACCCATGCCCTTGGACATACCCGCATGGCCACCGAAAGCGCGGTGACCACGGAGCATTCCCACCCGTTTTCCACCGGCAGGGACCTCTGCCTGGTGCACAACGGCTCCCTTTCCAACCACAACCGCTGGCGGGAGAGACTCCGCCGCGACGGCATCCGTTTCCAGACCGACAACGACAGCGAGGTGGCGGCGGGCTACCTGACCTGGCGGCTGGGCCAGGGCGCCGGCCTGAACGAGGCCCTGGAAGCTGCCATCGCCGACCTGGACGGTTTCTACACCTTCGCCATCGGCACCCGCGAGGGCTTTGCCGTCCTGCGCGATCCCATCGCCTGCAAGCCGGCGGTGCTGGCGGAGACCGAAGACTGGGTGGCGATGTCCTCGGAATACCGCGCCATCGCCCAGCTCCCGGGCAGTGAGAACGCCCGGATCTGGGAACCGGACCCGGCCACCATCTACAGCTGGGAGAGGCACTGACATGCCGTCATTCGACCTTCAGGATGCCGGCGTCCGGGAACTCAACGCCTACCTGCACTCGGACGGATCCGCCGGCCAAGCCGTGACGGTGGAACATCCCGGCGGCAAGCACAACGTCGCCGCCGGCGCGATGCACGATACCCGGGTCGACATTCACGGCCACGTGGGGTACTACTGCGCCGGCATGAACGACCGCGCCCTGGTCACGGTGCACGGCAACGCGGGCCCCGGCCTGGCGGAGAACATGATGGGCGGGGAAGTGCGCGTCCGGGGGAATGCCTCCCAGTATTGCGGTGCCACCGCCCACGGCGGCCTGCTCGTGGTGGAAGGCGACGCGGCCGCCCGCTGCGGCATCTCCATGAAGGGCGTCAACATTGTCGTCGGGGGATCCATCGGGCACATGAGCGCGTTCATGGCGCAAAGCGGCATCCTGGTGGTCTGCGGCGATGCGGGGGATTCCCTGGGCGATTCCATCTACGAGGCCCGGATCTACGTCCGCGGACGGGTCTCGGGCCTCGGGGCCGACTGTATCGAAAAGGAACTCGGCGACGGGCATGCCGCGGAACTTGCCGCACTGCTGGAACGGGCGGGAATGGACCCCGACCCTTCCGGGTTCCGCCGCTACGGCTCCGCCCGGCAGCTCTACAATTTCAAGATTGACAACGTCAGCGCGTATTGAGGTCCGCACCCATGGCAAACAAGATCGATCCCAGCTGGCTGCGCGAATCCGCCGCGTTCAGCCGCCCGGTCATCCGCGAGATCCAGCGTGCGGCCAGGGAGGGTATCTACGATATCCGGGGCGGCGGCGCCAAGCGAACCGTCCCGACCTTCGACGACCTGCTGTTTCTCGGTGCCAGCGTGTCGCGCTACCCCCTGGAGGGGTATCGCGAGAAGTGCGACACCGGGGTCACCCTGGGGACCCGGTTCGCGCAGAAGCCCCTCGAACTCAGCATTCCCATCACCATCGCCGGCATGAGCTTCGGGGCGCTCTCGGCCCAGGCCAAGGAGGCCCTGGGACGCGGTGCCTCCGAGGTGGGTACCAGCACCACCACGGGCGACGGCGGGATGACCCCGGAGGAGCGGGGACAGTCCAGGCACCTAGTCTACCAGTACCTGCCGTCCCGCTACGGCATGAATCCCGTTGACCTCCGCAAGGCCGACGCCATCGAGGTGGTGGTGGGCCAGGGCGCCAAGCCCGGCGGCGGCGGGATGCTGCTCGGGCAGAAGATCAGCGACCGGGTGGCCGGGATGCGGAACCTCCCCCAGGGCATCGACCAGAGAAGCGCCTGCCGCCACCCCGACTGGACCGGTCCGGACGACCTGGAAATCAAGATCCTGGAACTGCGCGAGATCACCGACTGGCAGGTGCCGGTGTTCGTCAAGGTAGGCGCCACGCGGACCTTTTTCGACGTGCAGCTGGCGGTCAAGGCCGGCGCCGATGTCGTGGTGGTGGACGGGATGCAGGGCGGCACCGCGGCCACCCAGGACGTTTTCATCGAGCATGTCGGCATCCCCACGCTGCCCGCCACCCGCCTGGCCGTGGATGCGCTCAAGGATCTCGGCATGCACCGCGAGGTACAGCTCATCGTGTCCGGCGGCATCCGCTCCGGCGCGGATGTGGCCAAGGCGCTCGCCCTCGGCGCCGACGCCGTGTCCATCGGCACCGCGGCGCTGATCGCCATGGGAGACAATGCCCCGGAGTACGAGGAAGAATACAACCGGATCGGCACCAGTGCGGGCTACTACGACGACTGGCAGGAGGGCCGCGACCCCACCGGCATCTCCACCCAGGACGAGGCCCTCGGCAGGCGGCTGGATCCGGTCAAGGCCGGCCACCGCCTGGCGAACTACCTGCGCGTGCTGACCCTGGAACTGCAGACCCTGGCACGGGCCGCCGGCAAGACCGACGTCCACAACCTGGAACCGGAAGACATGGTGGCCCTCACCGTGGAGGCGGCGGCCATGGCACGGATTCCGCTGGCGGGGACCGACTGGATACCCGGGCAGGGCGGGTTCTGATGGCCGGCCCCGAAGCGTCCCGGCTTCAGGCCGCCGGCCGCCTGCGCGCCGAACCGGGGGGCCATCCGTGGTTTTGCCCCGGGGAAAATCTTTGCCATAATCTTTTCACGTTCCTACAACAACCCCACAGCACCAGGCAGGAGTGACACCATGGCCACCAATCTCGCTACCGTTGCGAAACAGAAGAAAATCGAATATTTCCTGATCAGCTTCGTCGACCTGTTCGGCGTGCTGCGCTCCAAGCTGGTTCCGGCCCGGGCGATCGGCGACATGCAGAAGGAGGGCGCGGGATTCGCCGGTTTCGCCGCCTGGCTCGACATGACCCCGGCGGACAGCGACATGTTCGCGGTGCCGGACCCCGACAGCCTGATCCAGCTGCCCTGGAAGAAGGAGGTGGGCTGGCTCGCCGGCGACCTCTACATGGACGGCAAGGCGGTGGAGGCCTCCCCTCGCGTGGCGCTGAAACGCCAGGTGGAAAAGGCGGCGAAGAAGGGCTACCGGCTCAAGACCGGCGTGGAATGCGAGTTCTTCCTGGTCAATGCCGACGGCACCGAGATTTCCGACTCCCGGGACATCCAGTCCAAGCCCTGCTACGACCAGTCCGCGCTGATGCGGCGCTACGACGTCATCACCCAGATCTGTGATGCCATGATCGAGCTTGGCTGGGGGCCCTACCAGAACGACCACGAGGACGCCAACGGCCAGTTCGAGATGAACTGGGATTTCGATGACTGCCTGAAAACCGCCGACAGGCACGTGTTCTTCAAGTACATGGTCCGGCAGATCGCGGAGAACAACGGCTTTCGCGCCACCTTCATGCCCAAGCCCTTCGCCAACCTGACCGGCAACGGCTGCCATGCCCATGTCTCGCTCTGGAACCGGGACGGCAAGCGGAACCTGTTCGAGAAGAAAACCGACGAGATGGGCCTTTCCGCCCTGGCGTACCATTTCCTCGGCGGCATCATGCACAACGTCGAGGGGCTCGCCTCCATCTTCAACCCCACGGTGAACAGCTACAAGCGCATCAACGCCCCGCGCACCCTTTCCGGCGCCACCTGGTCGCCCAACGCGGTCAGCTACGGGGGCAACAACCGGACCCACATGGTCCGGATTCCCGATACCGGGCGGTTCGAGCTGCGCCTGATGGACGGCGCCGCAAACCCCTATCTCCTGCAGGCCGGGATCCTCGCCGCCGGACTCGACGGCGTCGCCAACAAGCGTGATCCGGGCAAGCGGCTCGACATCAACATGTACGAGGAGGGCGACAAGGTGCGGGGCCTGAAGAAGCTGCCGCTGAACCTGCTCGACGCCATCCGGGCGACGCAGAAGGCCACGTCGCTGCGCGAGGCGCTGGGCGAAGAGCTGATGGACGCCTACTGCAAGCTGAAGCTGGAACAGTGGAATGACTTCACCCGGTCCATCACGCAGTGGGAGCGGGACAACACCCTGGATTGCTGAGGGGCTGACAGGGCAGGGCCACGCTTTCGCCGCACGCCTTCGGAGCGGCCCGGGACTGCCGGGGGGCCGGTCCGGATCCGTCCCGGACGCGCCTCAGAACAGTCCCCGCAGAACCGATACGGCCCGGTCCACTTCCCCCGCCGTGTTGTAGTGCGCGAAGCTGATCCTGAGAACGCCGTCGTCCGGGTCGCTGATACCGGCGTTCTCAAGGAGCCGCCTGGCATAGAAATGCCCGTGTCCGGCGGCGATGTCCGCCCGGCCGAGCGCCGCCGACATCGCGGACGACGGCATGTGGTCGCAGAACAGCGCGATATTCGCCTCCCGCCCTTCCATGCGGGTCCGCCCCAGTATCCTGAGGGGCAGATCCGAGATGCCGTCGAGCAGCCTCTGGCAGAGGACGGTCTCATGGGCATGCATCAGCGAGGACACCGCCTGGGTGCGGGCGTACAGGCTGCCCCGGTCGTGGCCGTAGTGGTGGTTGTGGGATGCCGCAAAATAGTCGCCGAGGCCGGCCAGGGCGGCGATGGAGGCGTGGTCCGGCCCGGCGGCGTCGAAGCGCTTCTCAGGGTACCCGGCATTGAAGTAGTGGCACTGCGGGTCCAGCGCCCCGGCGAAGTCCGGTGAGACGTACATGATGCCGAGGTGCGGGGCATAGGTCTTGTAGGTGCTGAAACAGTAGGCGTCGGGCTCGAGCGAAGGGATGTCCGGCCAGGAATGGGGGGCGACGGAGACACCGTCCAGGACGACCCGTATTCCCAGGGGGCGCGCCAGGCGGATCACGTCCGCCACGGGGTTGACGGTGCCGACGACGTTGGAGCTGTGGGTCATGCACAGGATCCGGACCTTTCCGTCCAGCAGGGGATGCAGCCGCTCAAGCTTGAGTTCCCCGTCCCCGTCCACCGGCCAGGTGCGAAGCTCGGCGCCGCCGCGCCGGCAGAGCCGCTCCCAGGCGCCGATATTGGCCTCGTGGTCCTGGCCCGTGACGATCACGGCGCTGCCCGGCGTCACCAGGCCGGCGGCGGCCAGGGCCAGGGTGTTGATGTTCTGGGTGGTGGACGGACCGATGGTGACGGCGCCGGCGTCGACCCCGAGCAGGTCCGCCATGACCTGGCGCCCCAGGTCCATCTGTTCCCCGGCCACCCGGCAGATTTCGCTGGCGCCGTAGGGCTGCACCTTGTTTTCGGTGTAGAACCGGATGTAGCGTTCAAGCACCTGGCCCACCACGTAGCTGCCGCCGGCATTCTCGAAAAAGGCGGTTCTGGCGGGCAGGGGCTGCTGGAAGGCCGGGAAGCAACTGCGGACGAATTCGACGTCGAGGACGGTCATGGCTGGCGCGATATCGGAATACCGGGCGGAGTCTGTGGAAATCGACCGGTGGTGTCAATCCGGGCCGGCCCGGGCGGGATCCGGTCCCCGGCAACATCTTCCCCGCGCGGAATTCCTGAGGGACCGCCCGGAACCCGGCGGGATCGGGGTTCCCCGGTTTGTCGCCCGGTTACCCGTTTGCGGCCCGGATGATTTACAATCCTTGGGCGAGAGGCCAGAACGTCTATGGCGGTGAAGACCGGTCTCCCTGGTGGCGATAGGTTGTGAACCCGGTCAGGTCCGGAAGGAAGCAGCCGTAGCAGCCGATTCGGGTGCCAGGGTCAGGCTGGTCGGAGCCGCCACCTCTCTGACAGGCTGCAATGCCTTGCCCTTCAGATGCCGGAGCCCTGTTTCCCGCCTGAAATCAACCGCTTCGGAACCCTGGACAACCACATCGCCATTTCGCCAACTCCATGAGTTACCAGGCCCTGGCAAGAAAATGGCGACCCCAGACCTTCTCCGAGGTGATCGGCCAGGAACATGTCGTGTCCGCCCTGGCCAATGCGCTGGAATCCGGCCGCGTGCACCACGCCTACCTGTTCACGGGCACCCGTGGCGTCGGCAAGACCACGCTGGCCCGGATCCTCGCCAAGGCGCTCAACTGCGAGACCGGCATCACGCCCGCGCCCTGCGGGGAATGCACCGCCTGCGCCGGTATCACCCAGGGCAGCTATGTCGACCTGATCGAGGTGGACGCCGCCTCTCGGACCAAGGTGGAGGACACCCGGGAGATCCTTGAGAACGTCCAGTACGCCCCGACCGTGGGACGCTCCAAGATCTATCTCATCGACGAGGTGCACATGCTCTCGGGCCACAGCTTCAACGCGCTCCTGAAAACCCTGGAGGAGCCGCCGGGCCACGTCAAGTTCCTCCTTGCCACCACGGATCCGCAGAAGCTTCCGCCCACCATCCTGTCGCGCTGCATCCAGTTCAACCTGCGGGCCATGGACATCCAGCAGCTCCAGGATCACCTCGGGCGCATCCTCGAGGCGGAGGACATCCCCTTCGATGCCGAGGGACTGCAGGTGCTGGCACGCTCGGCGGACGGCAGTGTGCGGGATGCCCTGAGCCTGCTGGACCAGGCCATCGCCCACGGCAACGGGGAAGTGCGGACGGACCGGGTGCGCGTCATGCTGGGCATGATCGACGAGCAGTTCACCCTGGACCTGCTCCGGGCCGTGGCGGCCCGAGACGGAGCGGCGGTGCTCGCGACGGTGGCCGGGATGGCCGGCCGCGCGGTGGATTTCCGGGCGGCGCTGGATGACGTGCTCGCCGCCCTGCACAACGCGGCGCTCCACCAGGTGAATCCCGAGGTCCTGTCCTGGAAGGGAGCGGATCCCGGGCCGGCGGCGGAACTGGCCGCCCTGGCCGATCCCGAACTGCTGCAGCTGCTCTACCAGGTCGCCCTGGTGGGCAAGCGCGACCTTTCCCTGGCGCCGGACCCGCGCTCGGGCTTCGAGATGACGCTGCTCAGGATGGCGGTCTTCCAGCCCGGGGACAGCGCGCCGGACGGTCCCGGGGCGGCGGGGGACACCCCGCATTCCGGCCCGGCCCGGCGGGACAGGCGCCCGGAAGACCCGAAAGGGGAGGCCGGGGCCGCCATGCAGGACCGGGGCGCCGGCGGCAACGGCAGGGACGACCACCCGGTTCCGGAACGCGCCGCCGGTCCCGGCGGTCCCGCCGCTGCCCGCGGAACCACGGCCCCCACGGGCCCTGGTACCGCACCGGCGGTGACGGACACGGATCCTGACGCGGAGGAGGCGGTCCCGGCAAATGACCCGGCCCCGCCGGCTTCCGGCGGCGCCATCGACACGGCCGACGGCTGGGCCGCCTTCGCTGACGGCAGCGACCTCGCCGGGCTCACCCGGGAACTGGTGATGAACATGGTGCCGGTAAGGCTCGAGGGCGACACCCTGGAGCTGGTGCTGGCCGACGCCCCCGAAAACCTGCTCAGGGACGATCGGGTGGAGAAGATCCGGCAACGGTGCAGCGCGTACCTGGGCCGGGCGCTGCAGCTCGATGTGAAGACCGGGTCCCCGGAGACGGTTTCCGGGGAATCCCCGGCCAGGCGCCGGGAAGGGGAGCACCGGGAACGCCTGGCCAGGGCCGAGCAGACGTTTCGCGACGATCCCAACGTGCGTGACCTGATGGAACGCTTCGATGCGGAGGTGGTGCCGGATTCCGTCCGCCCGCCCCTGGAATGAACCCCGCCGGGAACGGCCCGGCCGTGGCCTGGCGCCGTTCCCGCCAACCTTGGAATGTACCGGGAGAACCAACGATGAAAGACCAACTCGGCAACCTGATGAAACAGGCCCAGGCAATGCAGGAAAACATGCAGAAGGCCCAGGCCGAACTGGCCGACACCGAAGTGACGGGGCAGTCCGGCGCGGGCATGGTGGAGATCGTGATGACCTGCCGCCACGACGTGCGCAAGGTGACCATCGACCCCGCCCTGATGTCCGACGACCGGGAAGTGCTGGAGGACCTGGTCGCCGCGGCGATGAACGATGCCGTGCGCAAGGTGGAGAAGACGGCCCAGGACAAGCTGGGCGGCCTGGCGTCGGGACTCAGCATCCCCGGCCTGAAGCTGCCGTTCTGAGGGAGCCCCGGGCCGTGGCCGATCCGCGCTCTGTCGAGGTCCTGAAGGAAGCCCTTCAGCGCCTGCCCGGCGTGGGACCCAAATCCGCCCAGCGGATGGCGTTCCACTTGCTCGAACGGGACCGGGACGGGGCCCGCCAGATCGGCGAGGCCATCCGTCATGCGCTCAGCAAGGTCAACCATTGCCGCCGCTGCAACAATTTCAGCGAAACCGAGCTGTGCCCGATCTGCGACTCACCCCGCCGGGACGCGACCCGCGTGTGCGTGGTGGAAACGCCGGCGGACTTGGAAGCCATCGAGCAGACGGGGATCTACCAGGGCTCCTATTTCGTCCTCATGGGCAGCCTGTCCCCGCTTGACGACATCGGTCCGGACCAGCTCGGGGTGGACCGGCTGCTGGCGCGGGTGACGGAACAGCCGGTGGAGGAGCTCATCCTGGCGACCAACCTCACCGTGGAGGGGCAGGCCACTGCGGACTTCCTGATCGACCTGATGGCGTCCGTCGACATTCCGGTGACCCGTCTCGCCCGCGGGCTGCCCATGGGCGGCGAACTGGAATACATGGACCCCGGCACCCTGAACCAGGCCTTCGAGGGCAGGAAGCCGGTCCGGGACTGATGGGAAATCCGCAGGACGGGATGCAGCGCTACGCCGCCTGCGTCGAGTATTGCGGGGTGCGCTATGCCGGCTGGCAGCGGCAGAAGCACGCGCCCTCCGTGCAGGAGGCGGTGGAGCGGGCCATCAGCCGGGTGGCGGATAGCCGGGTCGGGGTGGTGGCCGCGGGAAGGACGGATACCGGCGTCCACGGCAGCGGCCAGATCCTCCATTTCGACACGCCCAACCTGCGCGAGGAAGTGAGCTGGCTGCGCGGCGTCAACACCTGGCTTCCCGACGACATCAGCCTGCTCTGGACCCGGCCGGTCGAGGGGGAATTCCACGCCCGTCACAAGGCCCTGGAGCGGCACTACCGCTACGTCATCCTGAACCGGGAGGTGAGCCCCTCCTATCTCCACGGCCGGGTGACCTGGTTCCGCTGGCCCCTGGATGTCGAGGCCATGCGCGCGGCGGCAGGGAGCCTGCTGGGCACCCACGATTTCAGCGCCTTTCGGGCCGCGGGCTGCCAGTCGCTCAACCCGGTAAAGGAACTGCGCCGGCTGGATATCGGGCAGGCCGGGCAATGGATCTGGTTCGATGTCTCCGCCGACGGATTCCTGCACCACATGGTGCGCAACCTGGTGGGCGTCCTGTGCGCCATCGGCCAGGGCGAGGCACCGCCCGGCTGGGCGGCGGAGGTCCTCGCGTCACGGGACAGGAAACAGGGCGGAGTCACCTTTCCGCCGGACGGGCTGTATTTTACCGGGGCGGACTACGCCCCCGACTGGGGACTGCCGCCGCCGCCGCCGGTGTGCCGATTTTGGTAGAATTCGCTCCCCTTTTCCGGCAGTCCCAGCGTGAACCCACCCCGACGCACCCGAATCAAGATCTGCGGCATGACAGGCCCGGATGCGGCCGCTTCTGCCGCCGCCGCGGGTGCGGACGCGGTCGGCCTGATCTTCCACGAACCGAGCCACCGCCACCTGACCCTGGAACAGGCGGCGGCGATCCGGGGGGCGCTGCCGCCCATGGTGGACAGCGTGGCGGTGATGGTGAATCCCGATGCCGACTACGTGCGCGCCATCCTGGACAGTGTGGGGCCGTCCATGCTGCAGTTCCACGGGGAGGAGCCCGACGAGTACTGCGCCGGTTTCGGGCTGCCGTATCTGAAGACCATCCGGGTTTCGGGACAGACCGATCCCGCGTCCCGGGAACGGGACTATCCCCGCTGCCACGGCATACTGCTGGACACCTTCACCCCGGACAAGTATGGTGGCAGCGGTCTCCGTTTCGACTGGGGCAGGGCCGCCTACGGCGGGACCAAGCCGGTGTTCCTGGCGGGCGGCCTGGATGTGGATAATGTCCGGGAAGCCCTGGATACGGCCCGTCCCTACGGGGTGGATGTCAGCACCAGCCTGGAAACCGGCGGGGTCAAGGACCCGGACAAGGTCCTCGCGTTCTGCCGTCGGGTCCAGGCCCTGGACAGCGCATAGATTATATTCATATATTGGTTGAATAAATAATAATATCTGTATGAGTTGGCTGGATAAAATCATTCCTCCAAAGATCCAGACCCGGACCGGTCTCGGCAAGCGCGGGGTGCCGGAAGGGCTGTGGAGCAAATGCGTGTCCTGCCAGGCGGTGCTGTACAAGGAGGAACTGAGCCTCAGCCTGCAGGTGTGCCCCAAGTGCGGACATCACATGCGGCTGGGCGGCCTGGAGCGCCTGGAGTCGTTCCTCGACGCCGACAGCCTCGAGGCCATCGGCGAGGATGTGCAACCCAAGGACATCCTCAAGTTCCGGGACCAGAAACGCTATCGTGACCGGCTCGCCGAGGCCCGCAAGTCGAACCGGGCCAGCGAGGCGGTCGTCGGGGCGCACGGCACCCTCAAGGGCGCCCCGGTGGCGGCCCTGGCCTTCGATTTCTGCTTTCTCGGCGGTTCCATGGGTTCCGTGGTGGGAGAGCGGTTCGTGCGTGCCGCGGATCACAGCCTCGAGCACCGGGTGCCGCTGGTCTGTTTTTCCGCCTCCGGCGGTGCGCGCATGCAGGAGGCCCTCTACTCCCTCATGCAGATGGCCAAGACCACCGCCGCCATTGCCCGCAACCGGCGCGCAGGCATTCCCTTCATCTCCGTGCTCACCGACCCCACCATGGGCGGGGTGTCCGCCAGCCTTGCCATGCTGGGGGATGTCATCATCGCCGAACCCAATGCCCTGGTGGGGTTCGCGGGACCCCGGGTGATTGAACAGACCGTGCGCCAGACCTTGCCGGACGGCTTCCAGCGGGCGGAGTTTCTGCTGGAACACGGGGCCATCGACATGATCGTTGACCGCCGCCAGATACGCGACGAGATTTCCGGCCTCCTGGACAAGTTCGGGTTCGGCGGCCGGCCGGCCGGCGCCGGCGACGGGGCGGATGGGTCCGGGCCGGACGCGAATGTTCTCGAGGCGGAAATCGTCGACGAGAACCCGCCCCGGGCGACCGGGCCGGCGGCAGATTCCCCGGAGCCCGGGGATTCCTCCTGAATTGGGTTCTTTCCTGTCGTTCGGCCTTGACGAATGGCTGGACCATATCCAGCGCCAGCACTGGCGCACCATCGACCTGAAGCTCGACCGGGTCTCCAGGGTCTGGCAGCGGCTCGGAGGCTCCCGTCCGCCCTTCGTCATCACCGTGGCAGGCACCAACGGCAAGGGGTCCTGCGTGGCCATGCTGGAATCCGTCCTGCGCCGGGCCGGGAACCGCACCGGCAGCTATACCTCGCCGCACCTCGTCCGCTACAACGAACGCATCTGCGTCGATGGCCGGCCGGCCTCCGACGCCGAGATCGTCGATGCGTTCCGACGCATACAGGCCGCCTGCGGTGATGTCGGCCTGACCTATTTCGAATACGGCACCCTCTGCGCCCTGCTGGTTTTCCGGGCGCGCTGCGTGGACGTGGCGATCCTCGAGACCGGCATGGGGGGGCGCCTGGATGCGGTGAACATGATCGACAACGACCTCGCCCTGATCACTTCGGTGGGCCTGGACCACATGCAGTGGCTGGGATCGGACCGGGAGCAGATCGGCAGGGAGAAGGCCGGCGTGATCAGGTCCGGCGCCTTCGTGGTGAGCACCGACCCGGCGCCCCCCGCCGCCATCGCCGACACCGCGGCGGACCTGGGGGCGCTGCTGCTGCAGGCCGGGGAGCAGTACGCGATCGAACCCGGTCCGGACGGGAAAACCTGCCGCTGGCGGAGCGAACACCCGGCAGTGCCGGAAGACTGGCGCCGGCTGGCGGGCCTGCCGCTGCCACTGCCCGGCGACTGGCAGCCGCATAACCTGGGCGGGACGGTCGCCGCGCTGGCGCTGACGTCGGGCGCCACCGGGGTGGCACCCGTCCACCTGGTCCCGGGGCTGTCCTCGGCCCGGTTGCCGGGACGCTGCGAGATCGTCGGCCGGGAGCCCCTGACCATCATCGACGTGGCCCATAACGCCGACTCCGCCGCGGGGCTTGCGCGGTTCCTGGACACCAATCCCGTACCCGGGGAAACCCACGGGGTCTTCGGCGTGCTGGCCGACAAGGCGCTCCCCGGCGTGCTGGACGACCTCGGGATGCGGGTGAACCGCTGGCACCTGGCCGGGATCGACGAGGAACGGGGGCAGTCCGGCGAGGCGCTGGCCCGGAAGATGCGGCTGCTGTATCCGGACATGGAGGCGGAAACCTACCGGGATGCGGTGCGGGCCTTCCAGGGCGCCCGCGCCCAAGCCCGGCCGGTCGACCGGGTGGTGGCCTTTGGTTCATTCCACGTGGTCGGTGATATAATCGGGTCTTTCGAAAGGACCAGCGTTCCGCAGTAGCTACACGGCCGCCTGCGCCAACCCCGTCAGCCGGTTTGCCACGTCTCCATGACCGCCCCCCCGATCCCAAGAGCCTGAGTTCGCCTATCGTTCGCCTTCCCATGCCCGCCGATGCTTAAATCCGCCAAGGGAGCAGAACCCGAATACGAACTGAAGCACCGCATCACCGGTGCGATCATACTGGTGGCCGCCGCGGTCCTGGTGATTCCCATGCTGCTGTCGGGGCCGGGCCCGGAAGGGGATGGCGACCTCCGGAACCCGGAGTCCTCCTCTCAGTCGCGTATCGTGCCGCTGGACCTCAGCGAGATCCTGCCCGCCTCCGGCGAGGGCGGCGAGGATCTCCCGCTCGCGGCCGTGGAGGACCAGCAGCCGACGCTGCTGGACCTGACCGAAAACAATGACGGCGAAACCACGCAGGCCGAATCCCGGTCCGTCCCGGACCAGGGCGAGGATGCCCAGGATGAATCCGCCCGGCCCGCGCTGGTGATGACACGGATTCCGGATACTCCGGAGGAGCAGGCCGAAGCCCAGGCAAGGGCGGACACGGCCGCGAAGGCAGAGAGCCAGGGGGACTGGTTCGTGCGCGTGGGTACCTTCTCGAAACCGGCCAATGCGGACCGGGTGTTCAAACTGCTGACCGAAAACGGATACGCGCCGAAAAGGACGCCCGTGTCCACCTCCGAGGGCAGTTCCACCCGCGTCTGGCTCGGACCCTATGCCGAGGAAAAGGCGATAGAGGTCAGCAATCGCATGAAAGACCTGGTGGACGAGAAGGGATACGTCACCAAGGACAGCTCCTGACCCCGCCGCGATTACCCAGCATGAGCCCGGTCGACATCGTCATCCTTGTCATTCTCACGCTTTCCACCCTGATCGGTGTCTTCCGCGGGTTGATCCGGGAAGTGCTCTCCCTGGCCTCCTGGATCGTCGCGCTGTACGTGGCCTGGCTGTTCGCCGCCCAGGGCGCGGTCCATCTCGAGCCCTACATCGGCCAGCCGGCACTGCGCATCGCCGCGGCATTCGCCGGCATTTTCGTGATCATGCTCATCGCCGCCTCCATCCTGAGCTACCTGCTCTACAGGCTGCTCTACATCTCCGGCATCAGCGGCATGGACCGCTCCCTGGGTGCGGTTTTCGGAATCGCCCGCGGGGTGGTGCTGGTGGCGGCGGTGATCCTGGCCGCGGTGTACATGGACTTTGCCGCCCAGCCCTGGTGGCAGGGCTCGAAGCTGGTGGTGTATTTCACCCCGGTGACGGACTTCCTGCTGTCCCTGATGCCGCAGGATGCGGTGGAGAACTTCCGGCCGGCGGTCACCTGACCCGCTCCGGTGCCCGAACGATGGAGACATGACATGTGTGGAATCGTCGGCATACTCGATCACCAGCCAGTCAATCAACAGCTCTATGACGGCCTGACCGTCGTCCAGCACCGTGGACAGGATGCCGCCGGCATCATGACCAGCGACGGCAACCGGGTGTTCCTGCGCAAGGACAACGGGCTGGTGCGGGATGTCTTTCATACCCGCCACATGGTGCAGCTGGTCGGCAACATGGGCATCGGCCATGCCCGCTACCCCACCGCGGGCTGCGACTCCCGGGCCGAGGCGCAGCCGTTCTACGTGAACTCCCCGTTCGGCATCGCGCTGGCGCACAACGGCAACCTCACCAATGCCGACGGGCTCAGGGAGGAACTGTTCCGCCAGGAACTGCGCCAGATCAACACTACCTCCGATTCGGAAATCCTGCTCAACGTTTTCGCCCATGAACTGCGGGGAAGCATCGCCAAAAGCCAGATCGAGGTCGGGCCCGAGGAGATCTTCAACGCGGTGCGGGGCGTGATGCGGCGTTGCCGGGGCGCCTACGCCGTGATTGCGATGGTCGTGGGCGTGGGCATCGTGGCGTTTCGCGATCCCCACGGCATCCGCCCGCTGATTCACGGCACCCGCTCCGATGCCGGTGGCACCGCGCACATGTTCGCGTCCGAGAGCGTGGCCCTGGACGTGATCGGCTATGAGCGGGTGCGCGACCTGAAACCGGGAGAGGCCATGCTGGTGGACATGGAGGGCACCCTGCATCAGGCGAGCTGCAGCGAGAAGGCCCGCTACAGTACCTGCATATTCGAATACGTGTACCTGGCGCGTCCCGACTCCATCCTCGACAACGTCTCGGTGTACCAGTCGCGGATGGAGATGGGCAAACGGCTGGGACGGAAGCTGATCCGCGAGTGGCCGGACCACGACATCGATGTCATCATCCCGGTTCCGGACACCAGCCGCACCGCCGCACTTGAGGTGGCCAAGGACCTAAGGGTGTCCTACCGGGAGGGTTTCATCAAGAACCGCTACATCGCCCGGACCTTCATCATGCCGGGGCAGGCCGAACGCAAGAAATCCGTGCGCCAGAAACTGAACGCGATCGAGGCGGAGTTCGCGGGCAAGAACGTGCTGCTGGTCGACGATTCCATCGTCCGCGGCACCACGTCTTCCCAGATCATCGAGCTCGCCCGGGAGGCGGGCGCGAAGAAGGTCTATTTCGCCTCCGCGGCGCCCCCGGTGCGCCATCCCAACGTCTATGGCATCGACATGCCGTCGTCCGGCGAACTGGTGGCACACAACCGCAGCATCGACGAGATCTGCACCATCATCGGGGCGGACCGGCTGATCTACCAGGACCTCGAGGACATGGTGGAGTCGGTGCAGCGGTTCAACCCGGAACTGGAGCGCTTCGATACCTCGTGTTTCAGCGGCGACTATGTGACCGGGGACGTCACGTCCGCCTACCTGGCGCTGGTGGACGGCGCACGCAACGACGACGCCAAGACAACCGACCGGGGTGAACTGGACCTCTCGGAACTCAGCGACGTCCAGGCCAGGACGGCCTGACCGGTCCTGAATCCGGCGAAGGGCACCCGGGCTGCGTACGCGGTTTCCGGGTCACCCGGGTTGCCGCCGCCGTCCGGGCGGGGCGGACTGAACAAAGCCCGCTGCCGCCAGGTGCCGCTCCGTCTCCTTCTCCCCAAGCGCGATGCCGAGACGGTCCAGGGCGACCAGCAGCGATGCGAGGTTGCTGGTGACCACCGGCTTGCCGAGTTGTGCCTCGATCTCGGGGATCGCCTCGGTTGCGCGATAGTCGGTGCAGGAAATGACGATTGCCTGCGCCGCCTCGTGGTCCGCCGAGAGCGCGGTCTCGACGATTTCCCCGGGCCTGGTGTCGCCGACCGCCTCGTTGCTCATCGGCACGGGCGCATCAACCCGGTGCACCGAGCTCATGCCAAAGGACTCGATGAAACCGATCGCCAGGTCGTTCAGGGTGGCCACATAGGGAGAGGTGAAGGCAAAACGCCTGATCCCGAGAGCCAGCAGCACCTCCACCAGCGCCGAGGCCGCGGTCACCGCCGGTACCCCGGCGATTTTCTCGATGCCGTCGCGAAATGCCCGGTCGTATTCCGGCCCCTGGGCGAGCGTCGCCGAGGTGCATCCGTAGACGATGGCATCGGCCCGGCAGTGCACCAGGCTCTGGATCACATCATCCGCCTGCGTGTCCGAATATTGCCGCATCTGGTCCTCGTCCGGGATGCGGTCCACATCGTATCCCCCGGCCCGTGCGAAGTGGAGCGATACACCCGGGGGCGCCAGCATCGCCAGGTCGGGCTCGAGATTGGTGTTGGTGACCGGTACCACGACTCCGATGCGCGCCAGTCCCCGGCTCGGGTAGGTGGCGGCCGTCCTCATGCCGCTCCCCTGACGATCTGTCTTCTGCGTTCGGCAGTCGCGGCTTCGTCGAGGCTGCCGTTACCGGCGAACACAACACCGTAGATCTCCGTTGCCGCCTGCGGTGACACCAGGCCGAGTTGCACGTCGCGCGCCACCGCCAGGGGGTCGCGTTCGGACGGCTCGCCGTAGCCGCCGCCGCCCGGCGCTTCCCAGTACAGGAGGTCGCCCGCGGGAATCAGTTGCTCTCCCTTGCCGTTGAGGGTCGGCCCGGAACGCAGCGTGATGCGCCCGGGGGCACCTTCATGTCCGCCGTCACGGCCCCGGGCAGGATATTTCGTGCGCTCGACGCCGGCGAGCAGGAGTATGGGCGCCCCCTCGCTGCTTTCGAGTTCGATCATTTGACCAAGTCCGCCGCGGAACCTGCCTGGGCCACCGCTGTCGCGGATCAGTTCGCGCCGGCGGATATAGAGGGGCGCGGTGCTCTCGGCGATTTCCACCGGGGTTCCCCACAGCCCGCTGGGGTAGGCGGTTGCCGACAGTCCGTCCAGCGCCGGCCGTGCGCCCATGCCTCCCGAATGGCACAGTTCGGTGGCGAAGGCGCTGTTCCCGCCCCCCGGCTGGATCGCGGCGATGCTGCGAAGCGGCAGGTCATACAGACAGGTAGCTCCTTCCGCCGGTGCAGTCCCGGGCATTGCTCCGTGGAGACAGCCGAGCATCAGGTCGGCCACCATCTGTCCGATGCAGTGGCGCATCGCCACCGGTGCCGGGAATTGTGCGTTGAGGATGCAGTCCCTCGGCGCTTCGAACCTGAACGGGCCCAGGGAGCCGGCATTGTTGGGAATGCCGGCGCCGATCAGGCAGCGCAGGGCGAAAACCGCGTAGGCTTCAGTGTATTTAATGGGCACGTTGATGCCGCGCGCCGAGTGTCCCGAGGTGCCGCTGAAATCGGTGACGATCCGATTGCCGGAGACGGTCATGCGCGCCTTCAGCCTGATCTCGAAGTCGTAGCCGTCGGTCATCAGTTCGTTTTCGTAGTCGCCGTCCGGAATCAGTGCAATCGCGGCCTCGGTGGCGCGCCTGGATGTGTCGAGGATGTGTGCGGCGAGCGGCTCGATGTCGTCGGCCCCGAACTCGCCCAGCATCTCGTCAAGCCGCGCCGCGGCGACGTCACAGCAGGCGATCAGGGCATACAGATCTCCCTCGTTGGCAACCGGCGAGCGGGAATTCGCCTTCATGATATCCATCACCAGCGAATTGACCTCGCCATTGTCGACCAGCTTCATCGGGGGCAGGCTCAGCCCCTCTTCGAAGACATCGCTGCCGTCGGGTCCCATGCCGAGTCCCCCGAGGTCGTACAGGTGCGAGGTGCAGGCCGTGAAAGCGACCGGTTTGTCCCGGTGGAAGATCGGGGCGAACATCACCACGTCGTTCAGGTGACCGGAACCGATCCAGGGGTCGTTGGTCATGTACACGTCGCCGGGCCGCATCGCGTCCATCGGGAAATACGGCAGCATCTTCGAAACCGAAGCCGCCATGGTGTTGACATGTCCCGGCGTGCCGGTCACCGCCTGGGCCAGCATGCGCCCCTGGAGATCGAAGATGCCCGCGGAAATATCACCGCATTCACGCACGATGGGACTGAACGCGGTACGCATCAGTACCTGCGACTGTTCCTCCACGACCGCCATCAGGCGGTCCCACATCACCTGCAGGTCAATCGTCGAGTACCGCGGGACTGCCCCTGCCGCGGCACCGGGGCGGGACTCCCGGCGTGTCATCACGATGTTGCCGGCGGCGTCGACACGCGCGGTGAACGCGGCGGAGACGAAGGTGGTGGTCTGCGGCTCGACAATCAGGGCAGGGCCCCCGATCGCGTCGCCGGGCCGGAGGCGTCCGCGCTCGAAGATACCGGCCCTGATGCGCTCACCGGTCGTGCCGATGCAAAGCTCGCGGTGGTCGGTGGCGGCGACTTGGCGGGATTCGCCCCCGTCGACAATGACATGCGCCGGCGGAACCCTGTTGCTCACGGTGACCGACCAGTTCATGATCTCGATCCACATGCTCGGTACCGCGCGCGCAAAGAGGCGGGCGTACTCGGATTCGAAACGTCCGGCCAGCGTCGGCAGGCTGTGCTCGCTGATGTCGCCGTCAGGGATCCCGACCTCGATCTCGTGGCCCTGTCCGGCGTACCGCATGAAGGCGATGCGCCGGACCTCGAGGCGCTCGCCCGGCGCACCGGCGGCCACGACCTCCCGCGCTTCTTGCTCGAGATCCCCGAGCAGCCGGTTGATCTCGTCGAAGGGGAAGGAGTCGACGCGCACGTGGCGGCTGCGGACGATTTCATAGGCCACCGGGGCGTGCAGGAAACCCACCGCGGAACCGACGCCGGGACTCGGCGGCACGATGATTTCGCCGATGCCGAGCTTTTCCGCGACCCGTGTCGCGTGCAGTGCGCCGTTGCCGCCGAAGGCGATCATGGTGCACTGACCGAGGTTCTTGCCCTGTTCCACGGCGTGAATCCGCGCCGCGTTGGCCATCGCCTCGTCGACGGTTTTCGAGATGCCGTCGGCACCGGCGGTTACCGTGGTATCCAGCGGCCCGGCGATCGCGCCGTCGATCGCTGCCCGTGCCAGTTCGGGACGCAGTTCCAGCCGTCCCTCGGCGAAATCCGCCGGGTCCAGGTAACCGGCCACCAGGTCGGAATCGGTGACCGTGGGCGCCACGCCGCCGCGGCCGTAACAGGCCGGGCCCGGGACGGAGGACGCGCTGTTCGGTCCGACGCGAAGACGGCCGAGGGGATCCACCGTCGCAATGGAGCCTCCGCCGGCGCCGATCTCGATCATCTCGATCACCGGGATACGCGCCGGAATGCCGCTGCCCTTGAGATACCGGTCTGCGCGGTCGATTTCGAAACTGCGTGAGCTGCGTGGACGGGCATCCTCGATCAGGCACACCTTGGCGGTGGTGCCGCCCATGTCGAAGGACAGCACGTCGGCGATATCCCGCTGCGCGGCGACGCGCGCGGCGAGGATGGCGCCGCCGCTTGGACCGGATTCGACCAGCCGGACCGGGAATCGCATCGCGGTCTCGGGCGTGGTGATCCCGCCGCCGGAGGTGATCACGAACAAGGGACAATCGAATCCCCGTCCGGCAAGTGCGGTTTCCAGCTCGCCCAGGTAGGACGCCATCAATGGCTTGATATAGGCGTTGCATACCGTCGTGCAAAGACGGTCGAATTCGCGCACTTCCGGCGACACCTCCGCCGACAGCGACACCGGCAGACCGGGCGCAAGTTCGTCCAGCCGCTCACGCACCCGCTGCTCGTGTGCCGGGTTCTGGTAGCTGTGCAGCAGGCAGACGGCCACGCTCTCGACTCCGTCGTCCAGCAGTCTTCCGATGGCGAGTGCAAGCGAAGCCTCGTCCAGCGCCTCGATGACTTCACCGGAGGCGTTGATGCGTTCGCGCACGCCGATCATGCGGTCGCGCGGCACGATGCGGTCCGGCTGCCCGATGTTGATGTCGTACTGGTCGTAGCGCCGCTCGTAACCGATCTCGAGGATATCGCGGAATCCGTCCGTGGTGATGACGCCGACCTTCGCGCCGCGCCGCTCGATCAGCGCGTTGGTGGCAAGCGTGGTGCCGTGAATCACCGAACGGAAAGCGGCGGGGGCAAGGCCGGCGGCGTCCAGGGCGTAGCCGACGCCTTCGAGTACGCCTTCCACCGGACGTTCGGGTGTGGTCAGGGCCTTGGCGGTATGTATCCGCTCGCCGGCCGACAGGGCGATATCGGTGAATGTGCCGCCCACATCCACGCCCATGCGCCAGCCGTCTCCGGGTGGGATGCCGGCCTTGCCGGATTCGTGTTCTTCAGGTTTGTTCGACATCTGGGGCCGCTGATGGGAGATGCGTCAATGCTCCGGGCGCAAGAATACCGTCAAGTGCAATGGAACCGGAGGAAGGGAAGGAATGGGATGGGGTTGTCATTCGGGACCCTGAAATATGGTATGAATCGGCTCCGGTTTCGGCAACCCCCGGACCTGTTTCACGCCAACCCATACCGATCGATTCACTATGAACCTGAAAACCTTCTACCTGATGGCAGCTTTCTTGGGCACGGCCCTGCCATGGTTCTATTTTGGCGGCTTCTTCGCTGTCAACGGAATCGACATCGCCGCATTTGCCTCTGGCCTGTTCGTCAACGGGGCCGCCGGAGGATTTGCCATCGATGTCCTGATGTCGGTCATGGTCTTCTGGGTCTGGTCGTGGCACGACGCCCGGCAGCATCACGTCGCGTCCTGGTGGCTCGTGCTGCCGGCAGGGGTCTGTGTCGGCCTGTCCCTGGCGCTGCCCCTGTATCTGTATCTGCGCCACGATCTCATCATGGCGGCTGCCGGAAAGTCTAGCTTGCCGGGCCGGAACTGATGCCGCTCAATGCGACCATTCGTTCCACTGGAATCCCGGATCTGCGGCGGTCGCCTTCCGGGAGCGGTTAGGCAGGTATATCCGTGACGCCATCCGGTCACGGAACCCGCTCCCTTCACGGGCGGTTCCATTCGAGCCGGGAAGTGTTGTTTATTTCAGAAAATAATATTTATATACAATAATATATACTGTAAATTAAAAGTAAATTATACTGAATAGGCGTGGGTATCCGGCTTCGGAGGAATGCCCCTGTTCCCGCTTCAACCTTGCGGACCGTGAATCCTAGCGCTGCAGGACGAGATGGCCGTTGTCGAGATAGAGCGCGCTTTTCTGTTCGTACCAGTCCCCGAGCACATAGCGGCGCGCCAGTTCCCCGTCGATCTCGAATTCGTGCGCTGCCGGCTTGTGGGTATGGCCGTGGATCAGGATGCGTACATCATGCTCGCGCATCAGCGCTTCCACGGCGTCCTGGTTCACGTCCATGATTTCCATGGGCTTTTCCCGCTTTTCCCGCTCGCTCTTGCGGCGCATGGCATCCGCGGTCTCCATGCGCCGCGCAAGGGGCTGCCCAAGGAACGCCAGCTTCCATTTGCCTGACAACATCTGCCGGCGGGAGGCCTGGTGCTCCACATCGTCGGTGCACAGCGCATCGCCGTGGGTGAGCAGGATTCTGAGGCCATCGTGTGTGATGACCACCGGGTCCGGCAGCAGCCGGCACCCGGTGCGCTCGGCAAACGCATTTCCGATCAGAAAATCCCTGTTTCCGTGAAGGAAAAGAACCTCGACGCCTGTGTCGACGGCGCGGCGAATGGCCGCCTCCGCATCCAGGTGCCCGAGCGTATCCGCGCCATCATCCCCAACCCAGTACTCGAACAGGTCTCCCAGGATGTAGAGCCGGGTGATGTAGCGATGGGCATCGATGATGAATCGCTCAAACAACCGCTTGGATTCAGGCCTTTCCGGGGTGAGATGGAGGTCGGAAATGAACGCGATGGTCATGGGCCGCCCGGGGCTAAGGGAGAGAGGACAGGAAAGCGGGAAAAAACTATTGTACCATCCGCCTCCCGACAGCCAGGCTTGCCGCCGCCACTCAGATCACCAGCGATGACAACGGATCCCCAGACCGTCACCCTCTATGATACCTACACTCGGGAGACCAGGACATTCGAATCCCTGGAGCCCGGCAAGGTGAGGATGTACTGTTGCGGGCCCACGGTGTACGACTATGCCCATATCGGCAATCTCCGCACCTACGTGTTCGAGGATCTCCTGAGGCGGACGCTGGCCATGGCGGGGTACGAGGTGCGTCACGTGATGAACATCACGGACGTGGGGCACCTCACCTCGGACGCCGATACCGGCGAGGACAAGATGGTGAAGGGCGCCGCCCGCACGGGACTGACCGCCTGGGAGATCGCCGATCGCTATACCGGGGCGTTTCAGAGCGACCTGGCGGCACTCAACATCCTGGAACCGCATGTCTGGTGCCGGGCCACGGACCATATCGCCGAACAGATTGCCGATATCCTGGAAATCGAGCGCCAGGGATACACCTATGTCACCGGCGACGGGGTGTATTTCGATACCGGGAAGCTGCAGGACTACGGCTACCTGGCGCGCCTGGATGTGCAGGGACTCAACGCCGGATCCCGGGTGGACCTGGGGGAGAAACGGCTTGCCACGGACTTCGCGCTATGGAAATTCAGCCCGCCGGGCCAGCAGCGCCAGATGGAGTGGGACAGCCCCTGGGGCAGGGGGTTTCCCGGGTGGCATATCGAGTGCTCCGCCATGTCGGTGAAGTATCTCGGTGAACTGTTCGACATTCACTGCGGCGGGAAGGACCATATCCCGGTGCATCACAGCAATGAAATCGCCCAGAGCGAGGTCGCCCACGGCACCCGCCTGGCCAATTACTGGCTCCACGGGTATTTCCTCGAACTGGACAAGGAAAGGATGTCCAAGTCCAGCGGGGAATTCCTGCGCATGCAGTCCCTCATCGATCGTGGATACGATCCGCTGGCTTACCGCTATCTTTGCCTCACGGCACATTATCGCAGCGACCTGAAATTCACCTGGGAGAGCCTGGACAGCGCCACTGTGGCCTTGGGACGCTTGCGCCAGCTGGCGCACGATGACGGGGAAGGCGGAGATGGCGGGGCCCCGGATCCAGGGTGGCTGGCGGATTTCCAGAGGGAAATGAGGCAGGACCTGAACAGTCCAAGGGCGTTGGCGGTGGTGTGGGGACTGGCGAAGGCGGATCTTCCCGGGGCGGTCCGCCGCCGGACGATCCTGGCCATGGACGAGGTGCTCGGGCTCGATCTCGCAGGCTGGCTGCCCCCGGACGAGACGGTGCCCGGGGAGGTTCTTGCGCTTCTGGCCGATCGTGATGCGGCCAGGGCGGATCGGAACTGGGTCCTCGCGGATGAACTGCGGGACCGGATTCAGACCATGGGTTACGAGGTTGAGGACGGGCCCGGAGGCTCCCGTGCAAAGCGGCGCTGAAAACGGGGAGTGCCATGGTTTTGTCATCGTTTACCCGTTGTCAATTGTCGGGCGGATGGGATAGAATCCGGCGTCTGTTGCGGGGTGGAGCAGTCTGGCAGCTCGTCGGGCTCATAACCCGAAGGTCGTAGGTTCGAATCCTGCCCCCGCTACCAATTTTCCGCCTGGCAGGAATGCGACCCCGCAAACGCGGGGTTTTGTTTTTCCGGGCGGCGGGTTTGGTGTACCGCGGGTATACCCGGGGAAGTGTGCACGAATAGAAGAGGATGGGCCGATGGCCCATTTTTTGTGGGCCTGCGACTTGCGGGATGAGAGACAACGAGGCAAGCGATGCAGAACCTGAGCGGGTTGAGAACCCTGCTGGAACCCCCGGTCGAGGCGCTGGGCTACGAACTCCTCCATCTGGAGTTCGCCGGCCGTGGCGGGAGCATCCTCAGGCTGTATATCGATGCCCCCGGCGGCATCGAGCTGGATGACTGCGAAACCGTGAGCAAACAGGTGAGCGTGGTGCTGGATGTCGAGGACCCGGTGAAGAACGCCTACACGCTGGAGGTGTCCTCGCCGGGGCTGGACCGCCCGCTGGTGAAGCCGGCGCATTTCCGGAAATTTTCCGGGGAGCGGGTCCGCATCGTGATGCAGGCCCACATACTTGGCCGGCGGCGGTTTACCGGCACGCTGGTTGCCGCGGATGACGCCGCGGCCGAAGTGGAGGTGGATGGTGAGGTTTACCGCCTGCCTTACGACGAGATGGAATCGGCGCGCATCGAACCGGTGTTCGATGTGCCCGCGGGCGGCAGGCGGCGAAAGTGCTGAGTGCCGCCGGCATGCGTTTGGATACCGTGCGGCCCGGCCGTTACGGGATTGTTTGAATTTTGAGGCATTGAACTGTCATGGCGATCACCAATAATGAAATCCTGTTGATGGCTGAAGTGGTGTCACGGGAAAAGAATCTCGACAAGGAGATCATATTCAGGGCCATCGAGGCCGCGCTCGCCACCGCAACCCGGAAGTGGCATACCGGGGAGATTGACGCCAGGGTCAGCATACACCGGGACACCGGGGACTATGACACCTTCCGCGTATGGGAGGTCGTTCCCGATGACGATGAAATCTCCTTTCCGGGCGCCCAGATCGCCCTGTCCGAAGCCCGGGAAAGCGGCGATGAGGTGGAAGTGGGCGACCTGATCGAGGAGCCCATGGACAAGGTGGAGTTCGGCCGCATCGCCGCCCAGGCCGCCAAGCAGGTCATCATGCAGAAGGTCCGTGAGGCGGAACGCCAGCAGATCGCCGAACGCTATGCGGACCGCGTGGGTACGCTGGTGTCTGGCACTGTCAAGCGCATGGAACGGGGCAACGCGATCATCGACCTCGGTGATGCGGAGGCCATGCTTTCCAAGAACGGCATGATCCCCCGCGAGGGCCTGCGCCCCGGCGACCGGATTCGGGCGCTGCTGGACAAGATCGACGACGAGGCGAGGGGGCCGCAGCTGATCCTCAGCCGCCTGTCCCCGCAGTACCTGATCGAACTGTTCCGGCTCGAGGTGCCGGAAGTCAGCGAGGGGATCATCGAAATCATCGGCGCCGCAAGGGACCCGGGCTCCCGTTCCAAGATCTCGGTGCGTTCCAATGACCGCAACGTGGATCCGGTGGGCGCCTGTGTGGGCATCAGGGGTTCCCGGGTGCAGAGCGTGTCGAACGAGATTGCGGGTGAACGGGTGGACATCATCGTCTGGTCGGAGGATGCGGCGGAATTCGTGATCCAGGCTCTGGCCCCGGCGGAAGTGGATTCCATCCTGGTGGACGAGGAAACCAGGCAGATGGACGTGGTGGTCACCGAGGAAAACCTGTCCCGGGCGATCGGCCGCGGCGGCCAGAACGTCCGCCTGGCGTCGGAGTTGACCGGCTGGGAAATCAACCTGATGACCGACAAGGACGCGGTGGAGAAACAGGAACGCGAGCACCGTGAACTGGTGACCCATTTCATGGGTGAGCTCGATATCGATGAGAACGTGGCGACCATCCTTGTGCAGGAGGGATTCACCACCCTGGAGGAGATTGCCTACGTCCCCAAACAGGAGGTGCTCGACATCGAGGAATTCGATGAGGAGATCGTCGATGAGCTGCGCAACCGCGCCCAGGACACGCTGCTGACCACTGCCATCGCGTCCCAGGAGCTGAAAGCACCCAGCGAGGACCTCCTGACCATGGAGGGCATGGACGAATCCACTGCAAGGGCGCTGGCCAACGGCGGCATCCGGACGATGGAAGACCTGGCGGAATGCGCGGTGGACGAAGTGCTCGAAGTCGTGGAAATGCCCCCGGAACGTGCCAGCAGCCTGATCATGACGGCTCGTGCGCCCTGGTTTGAATAGCGCAATGGGCGATACCCGGCCAATGGTAGAATTGCCCGAGTCCGGGCCCAGACCGTGATATCACAAGGTTCAACATGTCAGAAGTAACCATCAGCAGTTTTGCCTCGCAGATCGGAATCTCGATCGACAAGTTGCTGGAACAACTGGGACAGGCCGGAATTTCGGGGAAGACCGCTGAAGACCTCCTCGAGGACAGCGAGAAAATACGCCTCCTGCAGTTCCTCAAGGGCGAGGCGGCAAGGGAGGAGCCCGGGCGTTCCCGGATCACGCTGAAGCGGAAGACCACCAACGAGATCCGCCAGACTTCCCGTACCGGGGCCGCGCGTACGGTGCATGTGGAAACCCGGAAAAAGCGCACCTTCGTCAAACGCAGCGTCCTGGAAGCCGAGCAGGCCGAGGAACACAGGCGGAAAGAGGAGGAGGAAAGAAGCGCCAGGAGACACTGGAAATGGAACGCAGGCGCAAGGAAGAAGAGGAGCGTGCCCGAGAAGAGGCGGAAAAGGCGGCCCGCGTGGCGGAGGAGGAGACCCGGCGGAAGGAACAGGAAGCCCGGGAACAGGCCGAACTGGCGGAGAAGGAACGCCTGGAGCGGGAGCGCCGGGATACCGAGGAGGCCGGTGAAATGACCGATTCGGCAGGGGCGGAAGGCGCGGCGGAACCGCAGCAGGCCGGGGAACCCCAGCCCAGCCAGGACAGGGCCGCCAAACCCGCCAAGCCCGGCAAGACCGCGGCGCAGCCAAAGTCCCGGACAGGGCAGCGCGAAAAGAAGGAGGAAACCGACCACCGCGGCAAGAAGGGCCGCAAGGGAAGGCAACCCCCCGGCGAGCGGGAGGAACTGCATGCATCCAAGCGCCGCAGGGAGCGTCCACGCCGCCCCCTCGGCCGCAAGCCCGGCAATATCTCCTCTTCGGTGGCCGACCAGCACGGCTTCGCCAAGCCCACCGCGCCGGTCGTGCGCGAAGTCAGGGTGCCCGAAACCGTCAGCGTGGGGGAGCTGGCCCAGGCCATGTCGGTGAAGGCGGCGGAGGTGATCAAGGTCATGATGAGCATGGGCTCCATGGTGACCATCAATCAGGTGCTGGACCAGGATACGGCGCTGCTGCTGGTGGAGGAAATGGGCCACAAGGGCGTGGCCGCGTCCATGGACGATCCGGAGGCGGTGCTGTCCGTGCCGGAAACCGAGGACGCCGAACTGCTGCCCCGGGCTCCCGTGGTCACCGTGATGGGCCATGTCGATCACGGCAAGACCTCCCTTCTCGACTACCTGCGCAAGTCCAAGATCGCATCCGGCGAGGCCGGGGGCATTACCCAGCACATCGGCGCCTACAAGGTGAACCTGAACGGCAACGAAATCTGTTTCCTGGATACCCCGGGCCACGAGGCGTTCTCCGCCATGCGCGCCCGCGGCGCCAACGCGACGGACCTTGTCATCCTGGTGGTCGCGGCGGATGACGGGGTGAAACCGCAGACCGTGGAGGCGATCCGCCACGCCAAAGCTGCGGAAGTGCCCATCATCGTGGCCGTCAACAAGATCGACCGCGAGGAAGCGGACCCCGACCGGGTCAAGCAGGAACTGTCCAACCACGAGATCATTCCGGAGGAGTGGGGCGGCGACACGCTGGTGAACAACGTCTCGGCGCTGACCGGGGAGGGTGTTCCCGAATTGCTGGAGTCCGTCCTGCTGCAGGCCGAAGTGGCGGATCTGAAGGCCCGCGCCAATGGGCCCGCCACCGGTCTCGTTGTGGAGGCCCGCCTCGACAAGGGGCGCGGCCCCGTGGCCACAGTGCTCGTACAGGAAGGCACCCTGAAGAAGGGCGACGTGATCCTGGCGGGACGGGAATCCGGACGGGTGCGGGTGCTGCTCGACGAGACGGGAGGCCCGGTTGACACGGCCAGTCCATCCACACCGGTGGAAATTCACGGGCTCGGAGGTGTGCCGGCAGCCGGCGACGACCTGGTCGTGGTGGCCGACGAGCGCAAGGCGCGGGAAGTGGCGCTGCATCGCCAGGGCAAGTTCAAGGAGGTTCGGCTGGCACAGCAGCAAAAGGCCAAGCTGGAGAGCATGTTCAAGGATATGGAGGAGGGCGAGACCCTGACCTTGAACCTTGTCGTGAAGGCCGACGTGCATGGTTCCGTGGAGGCCTTGACGGATGCCCTGGAAAAACTCAGCACCAAATCCGTCAACGTCAAGGTGGTGCATGGCATGGTGGGCGGTATCAACGAGTCCGATGTCAACCTGGCCGTTGCCTCCGGCGCCATCATCGTCGCCTTCAACGTCCGCGCCGATGCCGCCGCCCGCAAGCTCATTGAATCCGAAGACGTGGATGTTCGCTACCACAACGTGATCTACGACGTAGTGGATCTGGTAACGAATGCAATGAGCGGTATGCTCTCGCCGGTCCTGCAGGAAGAGCATGTCGGCCTGGCGGAAGTACGGGACGTCTTCCGTGCTCCGAAGATCGGCGCCATCGCGGGATGTTACGTGCTCGAAGGGATCGTCAAACGCAACCTTCCCGTGCGTGTCCTGCGCGAGAATATCGTGATCTTCGAGGGTGCCATCGATTCGTTGCGCCGGTTCAAGGACGACGTGCCGGAGGTCAAGAACGGATTCGAGTGCGGAATCGGCATCCGCAACTACAACGATGTCAAGGTGGGGGACCAGATCGAGGTCTTCCACATGGTGGAAAAGGCGCCGACCCTCTAGCAGTCCTGGCAGCATGTTTGAAATCGACCGAACCCGCCGGGTGTCGGAAGTCCTGCGACGTGAACTGGCGACGCTCATCGCGCGGGAGATCAATGACACCCGCATCCGCAGTGTATCCATCAACAGTGTGCGGGTCTCCCGGGATCTGAAACACGCGACTGTCTATTTCTCGAGCCTTGGTCTGGTAACGGAAGGCCCGGAAGGGCAGGCCGGTGAAAGGGACGCTGCGGGTTCCGAAAAAATCCTCAACCGGGCATCCGGCTTCCTGCGTCGCAGGCTCAGCCGGCACGCCGAACTTCGGGTCACCCCGACATTGCGATTCAAGTATGACGACAGCATCCGCAAGGGTGTGGAAATGTCCAGCCTCATCGATCGGCTGAACCGGAATTCCGGGGATGGGTAAGTCAAGGCAGGGGCTTCCCGTGGATGGCATCCTGCTGCTGGACAAGCCCGAAGGCCTTTCATCCAACCAGGCGCTGCAGCAGGCCAAAAGACTTCTGAATGCCCGCAAGGCGGGCCACACCGGCAGCCTGGATCCGGTGGCAACGGGATTGCTGCTGCTGTGCTTCGGTGAAACCACCAAGATCTCCAGCCTGTTTCTGGGTGCCGACAAGAGCTATCGGGTCGGCATCCGGCTGGGCACCACGACCGATACCGGGGATTGCACCGGGGAGGTGGTGGCCGAGGCGCCGGTGCAGGTAAGCAATTGCCGTCTGGCGGAAGTTCTGGATTCCTATCGCGGCCAGTCCCTCCAGGTCCCGCCCATGTACTCGGCGCTGAAGAAAGACGGCCGGCCGCTCTACAAGCTTGCCCGCAAGGGCATCACGGTGGAACGGGAGCCACGCCCGGTCACGGTGTACAGCCTGGAGCAGGAAGAATACAGCGGCACGCTGCTGACCCTGTCGGTGCGCTGCTCACGGGGGTTTTACATCCGTACCCTGGCCGAGGATATCGGCAGGGATCTTGGCTGCGGAGGACACGTGGAACACCTGCGCCGCACCGGGATCGGGGACTTTTCCATCAATCAGGCGGTGACCCTGGAGCACCTGGAAAGCATCCCCACGCCAAGGGATCGTGGGACAGTCCTGCTGCCCACGGACCGGGGCCTTGCCCATTTGCCGGAACTGTCCCTGCCGGAAAGCCTGGCACGTTACCTGAAGCTGGGGCGCAGTGTCCGTGCGGCCGCCGGATTGGACCCGGGCCTGGTTCGCCTGTACGTTGATTCAGGCGGTTTCCTCGGACTTGGCGAGGTCACACAGGACCAGAGGGTGCAGCCCAAGCGCCTGTTTGGTGGTTGCTGAGCGGTCAAACCCGCTGGTCGGGATCAGGGGTAACCGGAGGCCAGCCCCGATTCAGGGAGGCTTTCGGTTCGATGATGCGGATTTGTGCCCGGGTGGTGCTTGTGATTCGTATCCTTCTGTCGGCGTTGTGACCGCCGGGTTCCACGCAAGTCGGCACACTACTTTTCAGCCCCAACGGCAAGGCAAATTTGTTCTGATTCGCCCGAAGAGATCGTTACTGCCGTGCTTGGGATTTATCACGGATTATTTTGGCCACTTTGGACTGAATTGGGCGCCATGGTGGTTACACCGGGCAGGTTGATGTTCCCGGAGGTGGATTTCCGTTCCGTTGAGGCATGACTGTTCCCGCCCCTGTGTGTTGAGGGGCTGAGGATTCGGGGCCTGGAGGGATGCTCAGCCGGTAGCCGGGTATGGCCTGGCGTTGTCGGTCATCTTGAGGAAGTCGAGCATGCGTCGGGGATTCCTGGCGAGGTGGCGCATGGTTTCGGCGACGGCGAGGCCCCGGCTCTGTATGATGCCGATGGCGAATCGCCTGAGGCGGGACATGTTCTGGGGACCGTGTCCGGCCCGGATTCGGCTGCGGTCCTCGTCGAAGGTCCAGTCGAGGACATGATGCATGGCCTCGACGGACCAGTGCCCGCGGTTGAGGGAGAGGATTCGCTCGGGGGAGGCGTCATTTGGGGTCAGGCTGGTGATTCCGTAGGCGATCTCACGGCGTTTCCTGCCGGTTGCGGTTTCGGTGGTTTCACGCATCACGGCGAAGACCTGTCCGACGTTGGGGAACTGGAGGTAGTGGTTGAGCTTGTCCGAGACCCAGACGGAACGGCGCTCCCGGCGGCCATGGACGGGTTTGGGGGCCTGGTCGGTGAAGTCCGGCGGACGGCGCTGGATGTGGCGGTCGAGGAGCAGTCGGATATCGGCGAGCAGGTTTTTCTGGTTGCCCTTGACGGTGAAGAGGTAGTGGGCGCGGCGTCCGTGGAGATAGTCGGCGAGCTTGCGTTGGGTGAGCATGGCATCGGTGGTGATGGTGCATCCTTCGATGTCGGAGAGGGTGTCGAGCAGCGGGATGACGATGCCGATCTCGTTGGTGCGTTTGGTTTCGTCATCGGCCCCCGGTTTCAGGCCGACTTTTTTTGACTCCAGGGGATTCCGGTGTGGTGGCCGACGGCGCCGAGCACATGGGGCCGGTTGCCCTGGTCATCGATGGCGCCCCGGATGGTCTTGCCGTCGACGGCAATGGCGGTGTCCTTTGGGCCATGGACCTGGTGCCACGCCCGCAGGGCGGCATCGAACTGGTCCGGGTCGATGCGGATGAGGACGCTGCGGATGGCGGACAGGCTGGGCACCTGGTGTCCGCTCCTGGAACGGCGTACGCGGAAACGTTCCAGGACCCTGGGGCTGAGGTCGTCGATCCATTCGCTCATGGCCTTGTAGCCGCGCATGCCGCAGAGCGTGGCCGCTGCTGCCAATGCCAGCATGGTGGACAGGGCGTGGCGGCGGCCCTGGCGGCGTCGGGGATCGTCGATGTCGCGGAAGAAGTCGGGCAGGGATCGCATCTGTTCGGCGGTGAGAGTCATCCTGGGTACTCCATGTTGCAGTGTGGTGTCGAGGCAGGGGTCCCGGAGGCGGGCGCGGGCGGCGCGCGACAGGGGATGGACGAAGACGAGCTTGGGCTTTGCGTGTTCGCTGTAGCCCGGGCCCTCGCGGCCGAAGCCCCGGGTATGCCCGACCTCGATCCAGTTGGCGGCGCGGTAGACGGTGCCGTGGAAGCGGGCGGGGTCGACGAAGGTCTCCACCAGCAGGAGGCCGTGACCGAAGCGGAGCGGCCAGTCGCGGGCGAGGCGGCGGGTGCACAGGGAAAGCACGCGCGAGCCGAGGTTGCGCGGTGCGCCGGGCAGGATCAGGAAGCGCGAGTTGTTGGTGATCAGGTGCAGGCGGCCGAACCGGATGCCGTACTCCCAGCCGATCCACCGGTCCCGGGCGCCGCATTTCAGCGCCGATGCCGAAAACATGGCCAGTGCCAGCCAGCGCCCCCGGTGATGGGCCACATAGCGCAGCGTCTCGCCCCGCGCCGGCACCGAGCCGAGATAGTGATGCGCCTGCATCAGGTCCCGGAACCGGGGTTCATCTGTTGCCGGCACGATGTCTACCGACACCTCTGAAAGGTCCACCTTGCGTATGTCCGTCTGATGGTCTTGTGACGGGATTTATACCAGTACCCGGGGGAAAAGTCCAGTGTTTGGGGTAAGTCCTTTGACCGGAAGAAAAAACTCTGCAGAAAAGAATTACCCTGGCCCCAACGGCCTTGACCGTATCAGGACTGCGGATTAGTATTCGCGTCCTCATTCCCCAGTAGCTCAGTTGGTAGAGCAGTTGACTGTTAATCAATTGGTCCGTGGTTCGAGTCCGCGCTGGGGAGCCAGATAAATAGTCGGGCCGTTGATGCTTTCAGCGGCCTGGCTCCTGCCTAACAGCCAGATAGTCCTTCCTCCAGGGAGAACAGGAAAACCCCTGTAATTTGCGTTTCTCCGTTCAGAAAATACGGGGATAGCAAATGTACAAAATCACAGCTCGTGGTCCGGCAGCAGGCCGGCCTCCCGCGTGCGCTCCTGACGTTTCGACTCATCAGGGTCCATCCAGTCCTTTTGCCGGGCCGCCGCTCATCGTGCCCGGATCACCGTGTCCGGGGCTGTGACATGAAAATCCAATACTTCATCCGGCATCCGGAATTCAACGGACACATCAGGGTGTCCCGGTCCGAATACAACCTGCAAAAGCCCAAAGCAGGGTCCGAATCGACCGGGCATGAAGCATACACCGACAGCTACCCTGATTTACCCGTCGCATCGAACGCGCTCACAGTTCCCCCGACAGTTTGTCGGGGTGACCCGGATTCGGTTGCAGATAATCAATGAAACACGAAATTAAGTTATAAATTAGATTAATAAAGTGATAAATTTTGTGTCAGTTGAACCGGTAGTGTTTAAAGACATCCATTGTCCAATGTGAATCGCACAGTAACAACAACAACCCTACGTCCGAGGAGGCAAAGCGAATGAGCGATACATCAGCCGATCAGGCTGCGCTGAAAGTCGTCGATCTGCACAAGAGTTTTGGTGACATTGAGGTCATTCGTGGCGTGTCCATGCATGCAGACAAAGGTGATGTGATTTCAATACTCGGTGCTTCCGGATCCGGAAAAAGCACCTTTCTCCGTTGCATAAATTTGCTTGAAATGCCAACTTCAGGCGATGTTTTCGTGGCGGGTGAAAAGATCCGCATGAAGACTGATCGCTATGGAAAGAACCGACCGGAAGATATCCGGCAGGTTGAACTATTACGGGCAAGGCTGGGCATGGTGTTTCAGGGGTTTAATCTGTGGGCTCACATGACGGTGATCGAAAATGTAATCGAAGCCCCGATTCAAGTGCTGAAGAAGAGCAAGGCCGAGGCGATAGAAGAGGCCGAAGCCCTGCTGCAAAAAGTCGGTGTTCTCGAACGCCGGGATTTTTACCCTGCGCAACTTTCCGGTGGTCAGCAGCAAAGAGTTGCCATCGCCCGCGGACTTGCCATGCATCCAGATGTGATGCTGTTCGACGAGCCGACCTCGGCACTCGATCCCGAACTGGTCGGTGAAGTACTGAAAGTCATGCGCGATCTTGCCGAAGAAGGCCGGACCATGCTTGTGGTGACCCACGAAATGAGCTTTGCGCGTGATGTATCCAACAAGGTCGTTTTCCTGCACGAAGGCAAAGTGGAGGAGCAAGGCGATCCCCGGCAAATGTTCAATGAACCCAATTCGGATCGTTTTCGAAAGTTTCTGTCGAGGACGGTGCAATTACCGCCCGAAGGGCAACAGTAGAAACGTTTCTTTGTGAAACACAACCAAAATGAGGATGTAAGATGAAATTCAGAAAATTGTCCATGAGCCTGGCAGCGGTTACCCTGGTGCTGGGGATGAATGGCCTGCAGGCTGCGGATTTGCGAGTTGGCGTGGAGGGCGCTTATCCGCCCTTCTCCTGGAAAGAACCCGACGGCACCCTGAAGGGCTTTGATATCGATATCGCACATGCAATCTGTGCGGAGATGAACCGCGAGTGTGTGCTGGTCGAGCAGGATTGGGACGGCATGATCCCGGCGTTGCTGGCGAAGAAATTCGACGCAATCATCGCGTCGATGTCGATCACTGAAGAACGCAAGAAACGCGTTGATTTCAGTGACAAATATTACAATACGCCAGCCAAATTCGTCGCCAGGAAAGGCGCTGGCCTGGAAATCACCATGGAAGGCTTGAAAGGCAAGCGTATTGGCCTGCAGCGTGGCACTACCCACCAGTGTTTCATGGAAAAACTGTATCCTGACGCCGAACTGGTGCTTTATGGGACCCAGGAAGAGGTGTTTCAGGATCTGGCGATCGGTCGTATCGATGCACAGTTATCCGATTCCATCGCGGCTGATGACGGTTTCCTGAAGACAGACGCGGGCAAGGATTTTGAATTCACCGGAGGCGATCAGCATGATGAGGTCTGTCACGGTCCGGGTGCCGGTATTGCGGTTCGCAAGCAGGACGGGTCGCTGCGCGACGAACTAAATCGCGCGATCAAGGAAATCCGGGCGAATGGCGTTTACCAGGAAATCAACGCCCAGTACTTCGAGTTCGACATATTCGGCGGCTAGAAGTTGAATCCGGCCCGGAGATGACTCCGGGCCGGATTCCCCCCTGAACACAGGCGTTGACGTGAATCTGCTCATCGAATACCAGGATCAACTGCTTTCGGGCACCTGGATCACCATCAAGCTTGCCTTGTTTTCGCTTGTGATTGCCGTGCTGCTGGGTTTGATTGGTGCCTGGGCCAAGCTGTCGGCGAATGTTCCCGCGCAGAAGGTTGCCGGCGGATATACCTTGATAGTACGAGGAGTACCGGACCTGGTGTTGATTCTGCTCGTATTCTTTGGCGGACAGCAACTGATCAACCAGATCGGAGACTGGACAGGTCTGTGGGGCTATGTCGAAATCAGCCAGTTTGCTGCCGGGGTCGGTACGATCGGTATCGTCTTCGGAGGCTACATGACGGAAACGTTTCGTGGCGCGATCATGGCGATTCCAAGGGGTCAGATCGAAGCCGCGGTAGCCTGCGGCATGTCACGACTGACCATATTCCGCCGCATTATCTGGCCGCAAATGGTGGTTTATGCACTGCCCGGGTTTTCCAACAACTGGCTGGTGCAGATCAAATCCACTGCACTTGTTTCGGTTATAGGCCTGCAGGACGTCGTGTATAACGGCTTTGTCGCAGGTCGCTCAACGAGACAGCTGTTTACGTTCATGTTCGCGGTCTTAGTGATTTACCTGATTCTGACCGCGGTTTCCGATGCCGGGTTGCGCTGGCTCGATAAAAAATACAGTCGCGGCATCGTGAGGACTGGAAATGGATGAGTCCATCATCAAGTTTCTGGAGACCTGGTCGCCCCTCGACGTAGTGCTGATCGCACAGAATTTTGATCGTTTCCTTTTGGGGGCACTGACGACTCTGGAGTTGACCCTGTTGTCGCTGCTGATCGGTGGCATTCTGTCGATTCCACTGGCCATTGCGCGGGCCGGGAAGAACCCGTTGCTGAGTGGCCCGGTGTGGGTCTTTACCTATATTTTCAGGGGGACGCCGCTGCTGGTACAGACCTACCTCATTTATTATGGTCTCGGGCAATTCGACTGGATTCGCGAATCTTTTCTGTGGGGACCCGTCCTGTCCCAGGCCTGGTATTGCGCACTGATCGCCTTTTCACTGAATACCGCAGCCTATACCACTGAGTTGCTGCGCGGTTCCATCGTCAACACCAGCCGCGGGGAAATCGAGGCTGCTGTAGCTTGTGGTCTGAGTGCTTCGAAACGCATGCGGCGCATTATCCTGCCCAGCGCTTTTCGGCGGGCATTGCCGGCTTACTCGAATGAAGTCATATTCATGCTGCACGGTTCGGTGGTTGCCAGCACCATTACCATCCAGGACCTGCTCGGGGTTGGGCGTTGGTTGAATGGTCGATACTACCTCGCTTACGAGGGCTTTATCACTGCAGCGGTTCTGTACCTGATCATCGTGCAGCTCATTTCCCGCGGTTTTCGCCTGTGGGAGAAACGCTGGCTCAGGCACCTTTATCCACTCGATGCCAAAGAAATCAAACCAAAGAAAGGATTTTCCTCTTTCCGGCTCTGAAACAATACCCGTTACTTCCGTAACGCAATACGACACCGTCATCGTTGGCGGCGGGCTGGTTGGCTCGTCGATTGCCTGTGGAATCGCCGCAAGTGGTGCCAGAGTGGTTGTGCTCGACGGTGGTGATCGCGACTTTCGTGCTTCCCGTGGCAATTTCGGGCTGGTCTGGGTGCAAGGCAAGGGTGCTGATTTTGCAGAGTATGCCCATATTACCCGCCACTCGGCGCAACAGTGGCCAACGTTTGCCGACGAACTTCTGGAGACCACTGGGGTCGATGTCGAGCTGCAGCAAAGTGGTGGTTACGATTTCTGCCTGAACGAGGACGACTGGCAGGCGCGGGAACGGGAAATGCAACAGGTCGCCGTGCACACCGGCGGCGACTTCGAATATCAAATGCTCAACACTTCTGAGTTGCGCGCGCGTATTCCTGAAGTATCCACGGAAGTGCTGGGTGCCAGTTACTCGCCCCAGGACGGCCACGTCAATCCGCTCGCCCTGTTGCGTGCGCTGCACCAGCGCATGAGCGGTCTCGGCGTCGACTATCGGGCGGATCACCGCGTTCTTTCCAGCCGACGAGAAGGCAGCCTGTTTGTTATCGACACCACGCAACAGATTTTCCAGTGTGAGCGGGTGGTGTTTTGCGCCGGCTTGTCGAACCAGGCACTGTGCCGGGATCTCGGCATGTCGATACCAGTACAACCCTTGCGCGGGCAGCTTTTGATTACCGATCGCGTTCCCCGGTTTCTGCCCGCCGCGACTTTACAGGTACGCCAGACCGCCCACGGCAGTCTGCAGATCGGCGATTCCCATGAGGATGTCGGTCTGGATGAATCCACGACGCTTGAAGTCATCGCCAACCTCGCACATCGCGCGGTGCGCATCTTTCCACACCTCGCCCGGTTGCGCCTCATTCGTGCCTGGGGTGCGCTGCGCATCATGACGCCGGATGGTGTGCCGATTTACCATCGCTCGGACGAGCATCCCGGTGCTTTCGCAGTTTCCTGCCACAGCGGGGTCACTCTGGCAGCCTTCCACGGGTACGAACTCGCCCGATGGATTTGCGATGGGTCCGGCGATTCGCTGTTTGCTCCTTTTGCCGCGGACCGATTCAATGTTTAGATCATTGGACGAATCGGTTGAGCAGGTGGTGGTCACCCTTGACGGCAGGGAAGTGTCGGTGCCGGCGGCTGTGTCGGTAGCTGCAGCACTGCTCTACCTGGATCGGCTGCCAACCCGGCACAGCACGGTCGGTGGTGCTGCGCGCGCGCCATTTTGCATGATGGGTGTTTGTTTCGAGTGCCTGCTGGAAATCGACGGTATCCCTGATCAGCGCGCCTGCCAGGTTCAGGTGGCGCCCGGCATGGAGTTACAGCGCCAGTTGCGCCCGGAGGCAGATAGCGAATGATCAAGTCGGGCTATCCGTTGGTGGTGATCGGAGCCGGTCCGGCGGGCATGGCAGCCGCGCAAACTGCTGCAGGTTACGGGGTCGAAGTTGCGGTCATTGACGAGCAGCCGCATCCGGGCGGCCAAATCTATCGCAATGTCGATGCCAGCCCGCTAGCCGATATCAACCTGCTGGGGAAGGATTTCGTCTACGGCCGCCAACTGGTGCAGGCTTTTCGTCACGCCCGCATCGATTATTTTCCGGAATCCTCTGTGTGGTATCTGGATGGTGATGGCGAGCTCGGCGTCATTGTTGAGGGTGTCCAGCGACGTGTGCGAGCCGAACAGGTCATCATTGCCTGTGGCGCACAGGAGCGTCCGATACCGTTTCCGGGTTGGGACAAGGCGGGTGTCATGACTGCCGGTGGCGGGCAAATCCTGATGAAGTCAGCCGCCATGGTGCCGGAGTCAGCACCCGTGCTGGCGGGCAGCGGGCCGTTGCTGTTGTTGCTAGCCTGGCAATATCTGCGCGCCGGGGTGACCATAAAGGCCCTGGTCGATACCGCGCAAACCGATTCTGCCTGGAAAGCGTATCGACATTTGCCGCAGGCACTTGGCGCCAGTGACTATCTCTACAAGGGGCTTATGCTGACTCTGGCCATTCGCCGCGCGCGCATCCCCTGGTATCGAGAGGCCAGCGAGTTGCGTGCAGAAGGCGACGAGCGGCTCACTGCAATCCGTTTCACCAGCAAGGGGCGACCTCAGCGCATCGAAACAGGCTTGCTGCTGTTGCATCAAGGCGTGATCCCCTCGATGCATCTTGCCGCTGCAGCCGGTTGTGAAAGCTACTGGAATGACCTTCAGCAAAGTTGGCAGCCATTGCTCGATGATTGGGGTGAAAGCAGCCGGAAAGGAATTTTTGTGGCCGGTGATGCCGGTGGTATCGGTGGTGCCAGGGCAGCCTGGCGGAGCGGGCAACTGGCGGCGCTGCAAGTGGCGCACCGCCTGGCATGTGTTGATGAGGAAATGCGCGATCAACGTGCCAGATCGATACGCGTTGCGAGGGATCGGCACCTGGCGATTCGACCGTTTCTGGACACTCGCTACCGTGTAATGGAGAATCTGTTGTCACCAGTCGACGATACCCTGGCCTGCCGCTGCGAAGAAATAACGGTGGCGGAAATTCGCGCGCTCACTGCCCAGGGCTGCAGCGGACCCAACCAGGCCAAGGCTTTTACCCGTTGCGGCATGGGACCCTGCCAGGGACGCTTTTGTGGTGCTACCATGGAGCAGATTTTCGCCGCTCATCACAACATCGACCGGCAGCAGGTGGGGCATTTTACTGCGCGTCCACCGGTTAAGCCCGTTACGCTTGGCCAACTGGCAGAAAGCCTTGAATCCTGAATCCGTAAGGAAACAGGCCTATGAGCGATAAAACATTTGGTCAACCACTGGGCGGTCATACCGCTGGTCGGGATCAGGGATACCCGGAGGATCTACCCCGTTTCAGGGAGGGTTTCGGTTCCATGACCGTGGATATATGCTCGGTATGATTTCGTGATCTGATGAGGCCGTCGGGAGCACTACCAGGTTACACCCAAGCCGGTACATGATTATTCAGCCTGAACGACCTTGACCGTATCAGGGCTGCGGATTAGCAGTCGCCTCCTCTTTCCCCAGTAGCCCAGTTGGTAGAGCAGTTGACTTGCGGTCAACCTGCAGGGAAGCACATTCGCCACCCTGGAATCCGCCGTGATCGGCGCCATGGCGGGCTCTCTCGCTCTGGCTGACCTACCAGATCCACCGCCTTCTGACCGGCAGGGAAGGGATGGGGTACGGCGACTTCAAGATGCTGGCTGCCATCGGCGCCTGGCTCGGGTGGAAACTGTTGCCGTTGGTGGTCTTGGTAGCGGTGGCAGCTCAACTGGTGTTTGTGGCCATCCTCATAGTGTCCGGGAGATTGGAACGGCATGGGCTCGTGCCCTTCGGGTCTTGTCTATTACTTGGAGCTTGGCTCGCACTTCTTTGGGGTGCAACCCTTTACCGAATCATCTGTTCTTTGCTTTTTCGATTCACTTGACTGTCGACAACCACACCGGTACAACTCCTCTTTCGGTCGTGCGGGTTCCCGACACCGTGGCGTTTGTCTGTTCTGAAAGGATTGGGGCGACGAAACTGGAATATCTGGGGGAGCATCTTTCCGGGACGTCCTACAGGATTCCCTACTTTTCCGGCACCGTGCTGGCGGAGTTCTCCAGCCGAACGGCGCGCGGGCTTGCTGTACACTTGATGGGTCCCCTCACCTGTAGAGTTGACGTCGAGCAGCCCAGAAGTAGGATCTGCGCGTCGCATCCATTAGCGTCCTAAGCGTAATGAGTACAATGAACATAACCGGACTCAGCACGATGGCCGTCCTCAGCATGGCCTTGTGCATGCTGGCGGACACTGTAACTGACGCCAAAGCATCGAGCGCCGTTGACGAGATCCGCAACCTGTACGCGGAGTTTCAGACCTTCAAGCACGATGATGAATTCCGCAGGGTCGGGTACGGTCGGTGCTGCAAATACTATCAGTGGATGAAGAAAGTTGATGCGCTGCGGGGCAATGACCCCGAGGAATTTCTTCGGTCGTTCGGGATCATCCCCGGGGAACTGATCTCGCTCGGGATTGAGTACTACCAAGGTCGCGGTAACCAAAACGTGGCCAAGATGTGGGAAGCGAGCGTTGCGGCAGTGTTGAATCCGAATCCTGCTGAAGCCCCAATTGATGCTAAGAATGGTGAACCTGATCGCGTGATTGGACGGTGGGTAGTCCGGTTCACTCGTGCCCTCTCGGAAAACGTCACGATCACGACTGTGGAAGGTATGCCCCAGTACACCGGCGAATTCAATGACGGATCGAGCCGACATATTGAACTCGTCGAGATACGGGCGAAGACAGGCGAACTGCGGAGGTTTCGAGGGTCAGAGGGCTCAGTATGGGGTCTGAACGACCGCGTGGCAATCTTGACTGACGGGAAGCTCGCCTTCTACGACGAACTCGGACACATCCGAACAGCGGATCCGCGCTGAAACGCGGATTCGCGTGGCCTGTCGCCACCGGGTCCATCGCGAGCTCGGCCACGGCCGCAGCGACATCACCGCAACCTATATCGGCACCAGGCAGTAGAGGACCCTGCGGCAGGGTCCGCTGCTTTGTCGGACGGCAAGATAATTGTCGAAGCAGGACACGTACAGCGGCTGCTAGCCGAGCACCAGGAAGGCCATATGCTAGGCTCGTGAGTCAATTGGCCGGGACTGTATTGGGTTGCTCATCAATGTTCGTGGCCCCCCTTATGTAAGAATCCCCCGAGAGCACAAAGAGCACTTGGAAGCACCATGAGTACATGAGCACCGTGAGCACGGTGGAAAATTCATATATTTATGATATTTAAGTATTATTTAATTTATTTTTCATAATAATATTACATTCATGTAATTTATAAGTAATTTTAAGGTCTTATATATTAAGTAAAATTGCATTAATACGGAATATAGTCGGTGAAATTCAGTATAATACTAAGCGCCTTACATTGCAGAAATGTAGGGGATGTGTCTAGAATGAGTGCGTTGCCTGAGGACTGGGGGAACCAACGTTATATGTGACTCACGGCACCACAGGGGCCTCCAAATCCCTGTGCGTGATAAACACGGGTCACCCAGAAATGGTCGCCTCCAAAACGACCAACTCAGGCAACAATTTCCATACTGGAGAATCCAACGATGGTAAAAAAGAAAACAGCAAGACAAAGAAGAACCAGGTCGCAGCGCATACTGCAGCGTGTGATGGAGCGTCGGGAAGAATTTTGGCCCGATATTCCGGACAGAACCTGGAACCGAACAAACAGCGATGGATTCACCACCATCCCCAGAACCCTTGCTTTGATCGGAACGATCGCAGACATGTTGGCCGGAAAGAGCAAGCGTGTCTCAACGGTATATTGGGGGCTTTGGTGTCGAGTCTGGGACACTGCTGGCCTCGTGACCATCGAGAACGAGTATGAGTTGGCAACGGAGGCCGGGTTTTCCGGCGAGAGGCGCATCTATACCTGGCGGGATCGGATCAAGTTACTCATAAAGCTGAAATTCATTGAAGTCCGGCCAGGGCCAAAAGGACCGTATCAGTATGTACTGATTTTCAATCCATATCACGTTCTGTACGACCATCATGAGTCCGGGAAAATCCAGGATCAATATTGGCTCTCTTTTACTGAACGTGCGGAAGAGATCGGTGCCAAGGACATCGACAAATATACGCAGAATAAGAATCTTGGAGGGGAGAACGCCAAAACCAAAAAGCGGCCCCTTGTAAAGATAGGCCGCCTTTAGAGGTTGGGAAAAACCACAAGCTGTCCCGCGAATAGCTGTGGTTCTGGACTTGAACAAACCTTAGATGAGCCCAACAGGGTAACCTGCGGGGCAATTTTGTCAAGCTCAGTTTCCATTTCGGAAATTCGCATTTAATAAGAATTAAAAATGTCAAGAAAGACATTTAAACTTGGCGAAATTTCACCAGGATCCAGACAGGCAGTTATAGTTGGCCCTCGAGGGGGTGTAACGAGAAAGGAGAGGACTATCATTAAAGGTCGTTCGTTCCCTCCGATCCCCAAACCTGGTCAGCTGTACAAACTTGTTGATAGAACTAAAAAACAAGAGTGGATTCTAGTTTTGGTTCCATGCGGCAGCTCTCAATAGAGAGCTGCCGCTTTTTCCGCTTCAGGGGGAATTCGATATATATCGATCTCACTAAATTTGAATGTTAAATCTAATCACCATAATGACCAAGAACCATACTCCTGGCCCTCCGAGACTAGACAGCCAGGGAAGCCTAATCTGTCCATCTTGTGGGCGCCATAATTTGCACCACGAACATGTTGAAGTGTACAGCCGCGAGGAAGATCGCCTTTCTCAGTTAGTTGCGATAAATCCTTCAGGGCAAGTCATCGTGGATCCGGCTTCCGAGGCCAATTCGAGAAAGAACCCAAGCAGCCGAAGACATGGGATGCGAATATACTTTTCGTGCGAAGGGTGCTCGACGGCTCCTATTTCGCTGGAAATCTTCCAACATAAAGGTGTGACATACATGGAATGGAAATGTGAGTGTTGAGCTTATACAGCCAATGGCGAACGCCGGATTGTCGCTGCGGAGAGAACATGGCTGCGACCAAGCGAGGCGGTCTCGAAAAGTGTACTTTACGAGACAGTCCAAAATCAGGGATAAGACCGTCTTATAAGTCGTCTTATAATTGCTGTCTCAAAACCTCAGGACAATATGAGACATGGCGACGGTGGGATATGCAAGAGTCAGCTCAATCGGACAGAACCTGGACCTGCAGCTCGAGAAACTCCGGGAATATGGCTGCGATGAGATCTTCCAGGAGAAACGCTCCGGACGGACCGCGGCCCGGCCGGCGCTGCAGGAATGTCTCCGGTTCCTCCGCCGCGGCGATGTCCTGGTGATCACCCGCCTCGATCGCCTTGCCCGCTCCACCCTCGACCTGCACAAGATCCTCGAGCAGCTGCAGAACAACAAAGTCGGTTTCGTCGTGCTGGACCAGGCCATCGACACCACGAGCTCCGCCGGCAAGCTCGTGTTCGGGATCCTGGCCGCGGTCGCCGAGTTCGAGGTGCACCTCCGGAAAGAGCGCCAGGCGGAAGGGATCTCGAGGGCCCGGACCGAAGGGGTACGCTTCGGCCCTCCCCCGAAACTGACGGACGACCAGGTTGCCGATCTCCGCCGCGAGCGCGCCGCCGGCGGCCGATTCCGGGAGCTGACGGAAAAATACGGGCTCAGCCGGGCCAGCATTTATCGGCTGCTGTAGCCGACCGGTCATGCCGTGCGGGACAAGCCCCAGGTTCCGAGGTGGGTCAGTTTCCCTGGCCCCGGGTAATTTTCAGCCGGTGGGGATCTCGGGCGATTCCGGATCCGGTTTTTCTCGGGAGGTGGGAAGATTCAGGCGCGGTCGCATCTCTGCAGAGCTGGCAATATCGCCCAAGAGTGGGGAATCAGGGTATTTCCGAATTTGAAATAGGTCCCTTTCTTGCCCTGCCAGGGCATTCGGCAAGGGTGAATCCGTAACAGGCTGCTGTGTGGCCCCGTGGCCACGGCGCCTGGTGCCCTACGAGGACTATCGGCGCGACGACTGCACCGCGAGATTCGGAGTCTCGGCTAGTTTTCAGATCCGCCCTAACTTCTTCGCCAGTTTATCCATCTTTTGACTTCTTTCCATTAGTTTTTCTGGGTTCGATGCCCAATATTTTGCAGCGCTCTCAATTCCCTTTTCATCATACGAGACATCTCCACACATTTGACATTGCCATGCCGTAGTTCCCGAAGGAGATATGTATGTAGATTGAACCACGGGTCTGCCATTTATTTCAGATACCCTTATGTGGGGACACAGCATTCTTAGATGTTGTTCCTTTTGTTTCCTTCTGTCTCTTTGCCATTCATTGACATCAAAACGGACCGTCCCTCGGATGGCCACGATTGCGGCTAGAAAGGCCACGCCCCACCACACCCAATTCCATACTTCTCCCATAGCTTATTTTCTATCAATTATCCCTGAATCATATGCCTGCAATGGCGGGAGAATCAAGCATCGACTGAGGCGGCCAATTCCCGCAGGACTTCCGCAATACTACAGCCGGTCCTGGCGGCGTGGATCTTCAACCTGGTGTGTTCGTCACGGTCCAGATCGAAATTGACCCTGACGGTGTCGGCCTTGTCCGCAAGGCCACTCAGGGTAGAGGCGGCCTTCCGGGCGCTTGGACGGCCGGCCCTGATTTCCGTCTTGGCAGTGCTCATGTGCATTTCCTCATCTACTTAATTTCTCAAACGCTCAATTTAAGAACGGCGTCCATTAAGGCCTGTATTTCCCTAGCCACATCACTGTCGGGTGCCTGGTCGAGAACCGTAGTGCCGGCCGCGGCGCTGCTCGGGTAGATCGCTCTCTGGGTGATCCGGACATCAAGGATCGGCAGGTCATAGTCGGCAAGTGCATTGGTGGACTCCTTCCCCGGTCCGGGTACCCTTGGAGAAGATCGATACCGACTCGGCCGCCGGCGAGCTGGTGTTCCATGTTTTTAACGCGATTGCCCACTTCGAGCGCCGCCTGATCCTCGAGCGTACCTTGGACGGGGTGGCCGCCGCCAGGAAATGTGGACGGCATCCGGGAAGGCCACACACGCAGGGGGAATCCGTGTCCGCCCTGAAGAATTTGATCGACGCGGGCATGACGGCCGGGGAGGCCGCGGTATACCTCAGAAAAGGACGCTCGACGACATCCCGATCTGAATTGGGATCGACCGTGCGTACATGAATCTAGCGATAAGTCATGTCGTGTGCGGTTCGTTCCTTCTCCGGGCGTCAGCGCTCGGGCGGTGCCTTACAGCAAGACGCCGGCCGGTACATCCGCAACCTCGGCTCCCGGAGCCCCATCTCCGATTGTGTCCGTCCAAGAACGTAATTCTCGTACTGGACGACCGTCTCCATCTCCCCTACAACTCGCCGACTGGCTACGCTCGGGACAAGCCCGATTCAGGGCCCAGGACGACAGCCGGGAGCGGTTCTCAGTGCTGCCGCGCGCACGACCCGAAACTACAATCGCTTTCATCCGCCGCCATCACATCCCGCACCGCTCCAGCCAGTCGTCGAAGATTCGGGGCGTCAGCATCAGGGCACGGATGAAGACATCCCGTTCAGAAAAGAACGACCTCCCGGTGTCCTCAGCGACGGTCTCCCGCGTCTGATTAGTGCCTGGATATCCCTCGTAGGCGATACCGACCGGGAAGAGTTCGGCATCCTCCACTTCGGTTCGATCGCTCCCTTTAATTGCATAGACCGCACCCCCACTCATGCCGCTGAATGCGTATCCGTGCGCCCTGTCCAGCTCGCTCATCAACTCGAACCCTGTCGTGTCATCCGCCGGCGTCGAGCACACACCCGCAACGACGTTCAGCAGGCGCGTGACCACCATCTCCGAGCTTTCACTCCGGATTGCTGTCTTGCCTTCATTCTCGTAGCCGACAGCCAAGCAATACCGGACTACGCTCCAGTCCGGCTCCTGCCAGGAATCGAGATCGATCGCAGTCTTGCTCTTTTGACTACTCAGGATTTCCCAGAAACTCGGATCCAGGGAGGCGAGGGCGACATCGACCGGTCTTGAATGCAGTTCCGCATCCGGGGTTCGGACGCTGAGCTCAAGCCCTTCCGGCCCGAAGCTGGACAGGTTCAGCACGCATCGATCCACATGCAGCGCCATCGTCAAATGCCTTTCGACGTCTTTTTCCCTTAGTTGCCTCACACTCTGTACGACATGACCACACGTCACCATGTAGTGCTGGCCGCATTGCTTGACGAAGGTCGCGGTCGCGTTGGGCGTGGTCTCATCATACCCCGTCGCGAGAAAGTAGTCGTGAATCCAAAGCGGATCGGTTTGTCTCCGCGCAAGACTGTCCGTTGCCGTGTCGTTCATTCGATTTCCGTCATATATCTCTTGAACGGTAACAAGGCCGAAGCCGTATCTCATTCATGATCCCACAATTGGTACCCTCAGTCTAACAAGACCTCACCGACACGTTCGACGAACAGGCGGTCAGCAGCTTGCACTTCGGCGCTCCACGCCTCGATGTATTCACCGATCTGCCCCGAGGACACAGGAAGATGCCGTACGGCATTCCACCCTTTCGGGGTCTCCTCGAACAACGGGAGAAGCCTGAGAGCCACGACGCCGTTTTGTTCACGAAGATAGGGGTCGTCCCGCATGCTGTCTTCGTTCGCGACCAACCACTCGTGAAAATTGCCGGTCGGCGTCGCTTCTCTGTACTTTCTCGCCGTAGCCTCAGCGTATTCGGCCAGCGAGGCAGAGTAGTTTGCCCAATTGGAGTATGGCGGGTCGGTTGGCCAGCGTTCTGCCATCCGGTGAAGCACGAAGAACGAGGAAAGCTCGCAGAGCGACTCATGGAACCAGTTGTTGGGACTGCATCGCAACCTGTCATGTCCCGAAAGGACATGGCAAAACTCGTGCCCGAACTGGTAGGCAAATTGACTCCACCTCCGATCCTTCGCGGTGAGGTTCACTTCGTAGGCGGTCTCCCCCGGTCTCCTGAAGAAGGTTCTCGGGGGGTTCCCGGGCAGGTTCATGACACGAATTGTTCCGTCAATCGGATCTCGCAGCTCGTGTACGATGTGCGAGGCGACGTCCTCCAACAGGACTCGGATGTCATTGCGGCGCCCCTCGCCCCAGTCACATTCGAGTACTTCGATCTTCACGATATCTCCCAAGAGCTGTCGACACTTGGCGTACCCGAGGGTGTCTCCCGGGCGATCCGGGATAGTTGCCTTTCCGTTTTTCATGTCTCTAAAACGACCCTTTATGGGACACTTCCAGCAGGAGGCGATCCGGCACCATTTCATGCTGGAAAAGTGTCTCTAAAATCGTCCCATTATTTTACTCCGTCCCGAAATTCGATGTGGGGGTTTCAAGACATGCATCGTGCCGCCTGATGCTGGGTTTTCAGAGTCGCCTACATCAGATGTTCCAATAGATGTTTCCGCCCTTCTTCGTGGTCACAGACATGGAGATTCGGTACTAGGACTGGGTCGTGAAGGCCCATGTATCTCGTGAATCTGACCACGAATTGGCCTGCCGGCAGTGCGGAACGATTTGTCGGGGATTTGGCCGCCATCGTTGGAATGGCGTCACCTGGACACACTTGCTGCAATACCGGACCATACTTACGGCGGTTGTGTCCCGGTGAGTGACCGGAGCATGGTGATGTGATGGTGTTGGTGATGATGGACTTCTGCGGTTATCCTACCATTACAGGTGCACACCGAAGTTGATGGCCTAGAAGAGATGTGAGTTCGGGGGAACCTGATGCAAGTATAGTACCGGCAACAAAATAGAATATCCCGATCCAGTCTAGTTGAATCTCCCCAACAATGGCTTCATTGATTAGTCGCTCAATCTTTCGTAATTCTTCTGTCGTATCGGATCGCAATTTTTCCAGCGCAATCTTGTTTTCTGTCTTATATTTGCTCAAGGTGACATGCGCCTCATTCAGATTATTTCTGAGACCATCAACAGCATTTTCCAGAATCTTGACCCGTCTCTCCAATGTTGCATTCTGGCCAGGCTTCAAGTGTATCTCTACTTTAGGAGACCCGGCTGTTATTACCCCTGAAAAGTCTGACGCAAGTCTGATGTCCTTGTTGAATAAAGATGGGAATTTATTCACATATTTTTTTATTCTTGAAATTACAGAAGGAAGTTTAAATAGTTTTCCGAGTTTGTTCAGTTGCCAGGCAACAAAGCAAAATCCAGTTGACTGTAAAATTAATCCAACCCATCGAATTTCACGTTCCTTGCAATCGGTAAACAGGGGATCTGTGAAAAGAACGGCCGACAATATTACACCTAACAACAAATACCAGAATGCAGATTTCATTCCTCGGCATAGCCAGGAAGCTGTTTGACGAATGAAAACTGGGACTTTTTTTCTTCTCTTGGTTGTCGTGTGTGTATTGGACATTTCCCTTTACTCCAATGAATTTAAAATAACCAAGACCTGACTGAGCGACTGTTGTTGGAAAGGCCTGTCCTTAGCCATCAATTCTTTTGCGTGATTCCATGGGATTCGACGGCTGCTGTGAATCAGGAGGAAAGCAGGAAATGGTTGTTGATCCCCGTAACCGATATTGCGCCGATCAACACCGTGATTTCCTCCATGTCGAAGGCGAGGTGTCTGATGGAACGAATGTTACAAATCTCGACTCGTGTCAGACGCATTCTGGTTGAATTCTCGTCTTGCCGACTAGCTACCCTGGAAACTGATAGGATCAATAGGTTGTTTTCGCAAAGAGAGAAGGTCGGTCCAGCATATCGATGATCAGGAGGTGCGAGTTACCATTCTTCGCACAGGATGAAAACTTCTCCTCGCCATTCGATTTTACCTTTCGCCTTAAGTTTCTTGCGTGGGCTTATGTGATCGTATCTTGTTCTGCAAACGCCTGCTGCACGTGCCGCCTGGTAGAAAGAGGGATATACGATACCGTTTCGCTCCCATCTAACCCTATGCCTGGTCATCCGCGCGGACGCGACCTTGGGGTCCTTCCAAGTCTCACTAACTGCATCCGATATCTTCGTATTTTTCAGGTTCATCACCTTAATTTAATCCATTATTGTTGTGGCATTGTTGCGGTGTTTGCTTTTAAGACGACCTCAGTTTGCTCCAATCTTGCACAAATCATTCATGGCCTTTTCAATCATAGTTGCCCGGGTATTAAGGAATTTGTCATAGTCGCCAGCTACCATCTCATCGTAAGGGATAAGGTGACTCGCGAGCCTTGATTTGACTTCAGTCTCTCCCAGCTCGGTCCCCCCGTCCCGCCGCTCAGCCAGATAGCGTTCGGGTTTTTTATCTGCAATTGTCCTGTTGGTTCGCCATGTTACGAGGGCACAATTCAACGACCGATAAATCTTGTCGTCTGCGACCTGATCGCGCATCAAATGGGCATAGGGAAAGAGATGATGGTATTCGCGTTTGGCGAGGTTTGCGCGACTGGCAGTGCTTCCGTCGGCCAGGTCGTGTCCACCTTGCCTAAGGGCCAGCGCAAGGATGGCACGCGCAATACGATCCTTCTTCTTGGGCCAGCCTGCGGAAATTAATTCCTGAGTATGAGGCAGTGGGTGCTGATCATCGTCGAAGATAGTTGGATTGGATTCTCTAGTATTAGTGACGAGTGGTTTCAACTCGCTGAAGTCGACAAGCGCCCGTGAATTAGTGGATTTCTCATACCGGTTCGTGAAGAAAGCACGCCACATGTATTTTCGCAGTATTGTACGAGCTCGTCCTTCGGCGTCGAGACCATCCGGGGCGATGGCCCATAATGCTACAAGAACCGGTACTACAATATCAGTCGGTATTCGTGCGTAATCGAAGACCCGCTCCTCCTCAAGGAATGCTGTAGTACGAGCTATTCCCTTCAGTAACGTCTTCCAGTTCTTAAGCAATTTTGGACCGAAGTCCGCATTCATGTAGGTCGCGTTAGTTGGTGGGCGGTCCTGCAGAAGGGCACTCGCATAAAGAACGAGGTCCTCGGGGGCGTAGTACTCAGAAATTTCTGGGCAGACCTCACGCGTATTTGCGACTAGGTCGTGGAGTGACGTACTCATGCCTGCTTCCACCTGTGCCACGACGATGTCGTAGGTGGACAGCGGTGTTGCAGATGTATTCATTTTAATGAAAACATCGAGCGCGGTGTCCCTCTCTGTTGTAACCGGCAAGGATAGATAGGGCAGGTTGAAGGTTGCGAGAATCTGGCGGATTCTCACAACCTTGTCGAAGACTTCGTCGCGTTCACCTAAATCCTCGATCGCATCTTTTGCCCAATCACGAATTTTCTGAAGACCATCTTCGTCGGGTATGCAGTAGTCGAGTGGGATCACTCGACGCTTCCATTGTTCCGTTGGCCTGTCCGCCCATAGTGGACGTAATTCAGTATCACCTTCGTATTTCCAACGAGCTACGGAATCTACATAGTAGGGTGTTCCCGTTTCTTCATCGGGTATCAGGTAGAGAAAATAGGTCCGATCCTCATAGTTATTATGCAGTCCGCGCCATAGTCCGGTGAGGCGCTGTTGCCCATCGAGCAGGTGTTCAGTAACCTTTTCACCAGTATCCGGAGCTCCCTTTATGGGCCTGCAAATGAATGGTTCTGTGTCCCCAATTTCAAGAACCAACACGGCTCCCACAGGTAATCCCTGCAAGATTGTATTTAACATCTGCGTAACATTTGAGTGGCTCCAGGCTTCGAACCTTTGAAATCGCGGAAGAACGGTTTGGCGAGTTCGAATGCGTGTGAACCAATCGGGAAGTGTGCGGTTTTGTGCGTTTATTGGCATTTGTGATTAAAATTGACTTGGGATTATTATCAGGCACTCTAGCGAGTGTTGGGAATTAGTCAGATACATGACCTTCTTGGCCCTGTGAGCAGAGTCGATTCCATTCACAAGTTCCGTCAGGGGAGGCATTTCACGCTGTGGACCCTTCGAGCTTGGGTATACCGCAAAATGCGTATTTCGGACACAACCTCTCAATGCGTAGCCGAAGTAGGCGTCTCGTACCGGGTAGGTGTTATTGATGTCTGACAGGATGCCGTAATCCGGGGTCCGTTCCTCAATGGGGCGTCTCGACAGGTCGTCTGCCCCAAAATCGCAATCCTCAGCTGACAGCTTCAGGGCTTCTGCAGGAGTCCCTACAAGAAACCCCTTGATGAAACGTACTCCTGCCCACCGGGCTTCATTCTGGTAGTCATCGTGCATCAGAGAGGCCACGATCCCTCCTACGAAGACTCTCTCAGGCTGCATTGCTGCGATCTGGATTACCCGATCAATGGCCTTGGCTGTCCGTTTCCATTCAAAACTGAACAGCTGTGGTGATTTAGACTCTGTCCCATGGGGCCTCCAGCAGTGATGACATCCCCTCGTCCTTACCGTAACCCATTTTATGAACTTCACATATTCACTGCGTGCTTTGTGAAATGCCGCGAGTGTCATCAGTCAAAGGGGAGGGTACTTGTTCCGGTGCCCGGGTCCATCAGGAGAATTCTCTTTTGGCCCATATGAGCCACTTGCAAAATTCCGGCGAGAGAGAGGTATTGTGCAACGCACAATAAGAATGGCCGGATAGCGCCATCGCTGGCGATCAATTACGGATGGATTTTGCCGTCCGGGAGGGCGTGAAGTACCCCGACGAGGGGATTCCGGTGGTTTCGGGACGAGCCTTTCCATGCCATCTTTGCGGATGGCAGGGTATTCAGCAGGGAAATCGGTTCGGGGTTCGACTCAGGTCCCGAGCCGGAGAAGCTGGTCCACCGTGAGTGCGAGGATGCCCCACATCAGGTGGCAGTTCACCTTGGTGGGTCCCCGCACGCGGACATGGCGGCCGCCGAACTCGTCCTTGAGCCGTCCGTTGATCCGCTCGATGTTGGACCGTTCACGGTAACGCACCGTCTTGTGATCGATATGCCCGGCGGCGCGCTGGGCGCGGGCCTCCCGGCGGAGACTTTCCTTGAGTGCCCGGTCCCGGCGGGGATTGGTGTCGATGATCGGCACATGGCCCAGGGATTCGCTGTAGGCCCTGATTTCCGGGGCGTCGTAGGCGCTGTCCATGACTTCGTAGCACGCGGTCACCCGCCGGTCGCTTTGCGCGGCCAGCGGAATGGCGGCCTGGCTGTCATGGAGGAAGGCCGAGGTCAGGATGCAGCTGACCGGTATGCCGCCGTCCGCGCCGTCGATGTGGAGCTTGTATCCCTTCCAGGAGGTCAGGAACCCCTTGGCGTTGCGCTTGGTGCCGATGCCGCATTTCCGCGGCAGGTCCGCCATCATTTCCCCGAAGGACATCTGCAACTGCCGCTCCAGTCTGCGTTCGGGCTTCCCTTCGGACGAATCCCCCTTGGGCGGACGCCCCGGCTTGCGCTTCGCGGTTTTTCCCTTCTTCCCATCCTTGCCATTGCCTTCATCCTTGTCCGAAGCCTTTTTCCGTTCCGGTTTCTCCCGGGCCTCGATCGCCGTCGAGTCCCGGGACAGGTGCCCGACGATCACATCGTCCCTGCCCAGGGTGCTCCGGATCAGCGCCTCGTGCATCCTCCCCGGCAGGTCGCCTTCAGCGAACAAGGCAAACGCCCTGGAGAACGTCGCCTCGCTCGGCACCTCGGAACACCGGCTCCACCCGCACATCCTGCGCAGCGCCGGGTCCGACAGGATCCGGTCCATCAGGTGCCGGGTGGTGGGCAGATCCCAGATGGCCTTGGCGATGAACGCCGTCGCCAGGGCCACCCGATCCGCCGTCGGACGTCCGGCGCTCACCGGGCAGGCCGGGAAGAAGGTTTCCACCTTCACCCAGTCAAGGACCGCGATCAGGCGCCGGTGCTTCTCCGACAGCCGGCCGGTCCGGTCCTCGATGGCCGGGAAAATTTCGTCTTGAAAAAGGTAGCGGAGGTTGGATATAGTCGTCGCAAGGGGCATCGGGTTGTTCGGCGGCGCAGTGTGTGTTTCAAGACTTCACTATACCACCGTCCGACCCCTTGGCCCTGCTTTGAAAATCGCCTGTTGGGGTGAAAAACTCGCTCAATCAGGCAATTTTGCAAGTCCTTCCATATATTTGTGCTTTTTCACTGTTTGTCGATGAATTATCCAATTACTTTATTGATTTTAATAGAGTTTTTAGAATACTGTTTCTCGAACTCCTGAAATTGTCGGATTATGACCTAAGGAACCATGAAATTCTATCTTTCTGAATGATTCCTACAACCATATCGGTGGAGTACGTCGTTTTCCATAAATTTTCCGTGAATATGAGTGAAAGAAGGGTTGGTGTCGGGCAAGCAGGAATACCCAAGAGGTCGCTGGCATCGGCTCACGGGCCACGCCTCCGAATATCCTTCGGGACATGACCAGATTGTCCGCCTGGCTTCCCCGGACCTGATTGCATCTTTGCAGCGGTGATGCGGACGGTGCTGATTCCTGGGGTCCCGCCGGATTCAGGAACGGCGCCGGGCAATTCCAGCACTTCAGTAATATCAGCCCTGATTATTCCCCATGTCGCATAATGGCCTTAGCCTTCGTGGGCGAGTGACCGTTCACTGGTATGGCCACATTCTCACGCGCTGCGGGACAATTCGATACTTCTGGCTGTCCGCCTGGTTCCGAACTGCCCTGGAGTCAAAGCGATGTGGGTCTCTCAAACATCTATCTCTATGAAAAATCAATGTCAATCAAGAATAATTCGGTAAACAACAAAGCTGACCTCATTGAAATCTGCGCGGAATACTGCCGCGAGAACCAAATGCAGCCGGCCACTGTCGCAGGGTATTTCAGGATACTCAGGATCTTCATTCGGGATACCGGCGTCACGACGGTTTCCGGCATCACCCCGGAATGTATCGTCGCCTGGCGCGATTCGGTCATATCCCGCTGCACGGCCACTACGTTCAATACCTACCGCCGGCATGTCCGCGCTATCCTCAACCATTGCGTCCGGAAGAAATACCTGGCCGAAAATCCCATCCTCCTGATCCGTCAGTGCCGGAACGCCATTGTCCGGCGAAAGGCATGTTCCCGGGAAGATGTCGAGAGACTCTGCCAGCATCTCCAAGCGGATCTGGGCGACCCGGTGTCCATCTTTCTGCTAAGGGGCGTCGCGACCCTGTATTACACCGGTATCAGGCTGTCCCAGCTTGCCGGGCTTGAATGGAACGATATCGACTTCGACGCAAACACGATTCTCCTTCGGGAAAAGTACAGCAAGACCGGCGTAGAGTGGAGTATCCCGCTCCACGAGGACCTTCATGGGATTCTCCTGCAGATGCAGGATGAAGCCCGCCGTGTGTTTCCTGGTTTCAGGAAGACCGACCAGGTGTTCCTTCTTCAGCGCTACAGCGACCGTTATCAGGGCGATCGGATGAAATCTGACCAGTTCGCCCGCATCCTGAAAAAGACGTCCATGCGCGCGGGAGTTACCGTCAGCTCCCACAGGATCCGGCATCTTTTCGCCACCATGCTGGCCAACCAGGAATCCGAGAAGGCCGGTAGTGGCGACACTCCGCTGACCTTGGTGGCTCTGAAGGAAATCCTCGGCCACAGGAACATCGCCACGACGGTGAGCTACATCGAACCCAGGCTGGCCAGCCAGAGACGTGTACTGGGGGGCATCAAGTCACTCACCGGTGTCAACGATCCAGTTTCGAGCCGTTGGTCCGGAACTTCCGGCTGAGTAGTCCGGAGGGTGCGATCGACGCAACCATGACCCCGGTTTTCCCCTGTTGTCCACGGGCGGAGCTGCCCCCCAGGCAAGCGGAGTCGGTGGGCAACGTGGGGGAAACATCGAACCCTGCTATCCCTTTTTCCCGATATACGTTGCAGTGATGTCCTTGCGGCCCTCGCTGTGCCCCAGTTCACGGTTGATGATCACGGTTATTTCCTACCAGCGAAGCTGGCCATTCTTGGACAGTTCGCTGTACTTTGACCCATTTGCCGTTGGAGGTGGATTCCCAAACCAGATACCTGCTCAATTCGCTCCTGGGGCCCAGGAATGGATCGATGGTTATGCTGGATTTCCGGCTGTGACTCCTGGAAACGACCGATTAAGCCCAGGGGTCCAGGGGGTGGAATTACTAGCTACACAGGATTGCCCGGGATTGCCTGGTCATTGACATTTCTATCGGAATTAGTCAATATCCGTCTTGGAGGCTTTGGTGCGCTTCGGCGTGTCATTGCCTTTTTTTATTCCTATCACACAATATCATCATCGCGCTCAGCCTGTGTCCTCAGGTCTCTGATATGCGCGAAACTCCATATCCCGAAATCTGGATTGCCGTTCAGGGCGCGCGTTGTGCGGTAGCGCAGGTTTGCGACCCGATTGGCTAGAGGAGATAACTCCTCTCGTGCTGGCTTATTTATACGGTTCACGCGAAAGGCCCAGGAAACCACATACGCAATGAGATCGGCGATCTGTACCCCGGTCGTGAGTTCGCTATGCACAAAGAATGGTTCGTGAATGATGCGGCTGGCGCGAATCCGGCCTACTGCCGTATCAGTGAAGTAACGGTGCATCTGATCGATCAGAAGATGGCTTTTCGCATTCTCGAGCTCGTCAAAGACCACTATGCCCTGCTCTTCGTCGTCTAGATCCTCCAGAAAGTAGAAAAACCTTTCAAACAAATAGGCATAGTCCTTGCGCAATCCTCCGGCTTCCGTCTTTGGTGCATCAGTTTCAACGATGCTGGCGAATGCGCGACATTCGTGCCTCGAACAGATTTCGAAAACCGAATCGACATAATTGTGCTTCGCGATAGCAAGTGCCTTCAACATTTGGGGGGTCGCGCGGGGTCCGTCATCGAGAGCGGCTCGGGCGAGCACGGGAATATCAGCAGTGGCCACATGGACGCTCAGCGCGCGATGACGATATACCTTGCTCTTCAGCAGGCGTTTTCCTTTGAGTTCCCGATGTCCATCACTATAGCGCCGGCCGAACCAACGGATCTCTGCCTCATGAAGCTGGTGGATTACATTGCGTAAATTTCGGTCCCGGATCGCAATTCCGGCCAGAACCTCGTATGGCGATTCGCCACGGTCATGACCACTTTCGTCTATGAACAGAAACCAGGCCATCGCGAGAGACTAGTGTCGGCTCGACTCACGAGAGGGGTCCTTCCCATGCCTTTCGGCACCAATTACTGAGGAATCTTTCGAAAACCATAAACGGAAAGACACACAATTATCTCCAGGGAAGGGCCGTCCTTCTGGCCATTCAGGAGATACGGCACGTGCAATTATTACAACGCCAGTTATTGTTTCAAGGCTGGATGCGGGAGTATACCAACTTCACTGTTTCCCCCTGTTATCCACGGGCGGAGCTGCGCCCCACGCAAGCGGAGCCGGTGGGTAACGTGGGGAAAACATCGATCTCCATTAGTCCTTGGTGCCGATATTGGTTGCTGTGATATCTTTCCTCCCCTCGCCGTGCCCCAACTCCCAATTGACGGTCGCGGCAGCTTCTTCCCACCTGAATTGTCCGTCCCTGGTCAGTTCGCTGTACTTCGGCCCATCCGCCAATGGCGGTGGTATCCCGGCCTCCTGTTCGAATCTCTCCTGGTAGGCGCATGTTCTTTACGTCACCGGCACACGTCGGTGACTGGCGCTTCTGAATGAGCGCTGGGAAAACCACATGAAAGAGGGGAATACCTGTCAGGACGACAGGTCGGATCGCAATGGGCGATGGAAGAGTGAAACCGGTATGGCCGGGTCGGATCGTCGCACCATCGTCTGCACCGTCAGACTGCTGCCTCCTTATGAAATACGGTACGATACCCTGATGTTCCCCAGGAAAATAAACATGAACCCGGAACAGTCCCTCTACTGGTCCATCGCGGCCTTATTCGGCGTCATCGCCCTCCTCATGCTGGTTCTGGCCGGACCGGAGCCGATTGTCATCTGGTTCCTTGTTTTCCTGCCCATGTGGTGCTCATCTGTGATGTACTTGATATCCCGGTGGTGGAACATACAGGAGCAGAAGTGGGCGCAGGACAAACGGGAGTGGGAGGATCGTGAATGGGAATGGAAGCGGGAACGGAATAATTCTACTCACAGGGAATCTGCCAGTGAATGGAATGCCGCGCAGTGGAAGTCCGAGGCGGAATACTGGAAGACCCGGGCAATCAGGGCCGAAGGGGCGACCAGTCTCTGGAAGGCTACGGCCAGCATGGCCGGAGGGGCAGGTCGTGGAAGTACCGGCAGCCTGTCCGTCCTGGCGAAGGCCTGCGGCAGCCGGAAGACACTAATCTCTCTTCTGCATCCGGACAGGCACAGGAATTCCATGGCGGCCAACAGCGCAACTGCCTATGTGATGAAACACCTGCCGAAGTGATGCGGGCCCTCTGTTGAGTGAGGAGGGGTGACCCTTCAGGAGAGGTACCGAATTAATACATCAGGTGGTCAGTGAGGCAACCCGGTATCCGATGTGAGTATCGGAAGGAAGATACCGAAGACCACGATCTCGATCCGAAGCAGTCAAGGTTCCAGCTTGTTGAACCTCTTATCAATGCTGGATGCAAGAAACTCGATAGCCTTCAAGACTGGATGCAGCTTTAGGTGCTGCGATCCATTGGCTGTGCAGGATATCTGTCTCCGTCGGGGCATGCAATGTGATGCATGCCTAGTATTCGATCCCTACGACTCGAACATCCCATCGTCACCACATTCTTGGGATCAAAATAGAAAAAGGCCCCTCAATTGAGGGGCCGTGTTCGGTGCGGGTCTGTTATCCAACATTAACCACTAGGCGGATGAACAGGCCGAGAGACGAGATAGCCAGTGCTGCTCCGGTCACGATCAGCCATGTGTCGCGCCTCGCCAGTCTGACATCACGTTTGACCAGGTCAACCCTAAGATTGTTAATGCTGGTCTCAAGCTTGCCTATGGCTTCCAGCAACGGCTGTTGCATTTCTGCGATTGCCTTTACAGTTGCCATTCTCTGCTCCTCTCCAACTCCCGCCTTGTCCAGGGTTTGAAGTGCCCTGGTGATTGGTTCAGTCTGCATTATAACTTCCTCAGTACATTATTTCAGTTAGCATGAGGAGTCAGACCGACCCCCTTGGGGACATCTCCCCATGAGGGTTGTAGGGCTGAAGCCCAGATTGCAATTTGGCACCGGATCCCGAAGAACCGTGCACGCGAGGGTGCCTGGGTGCACTTTCTGCAGCTTGAGGTGCTGCGGCCCATTGCCTTGAAAGATTATCCGGCTTCGCCATATCGCGCAATTTCATAAGCCATGAATTCCAGACAGATTCTGGCTTCGATATCCTCCCCTTCCCCTTGACTTTTCGAGATCCGCCAGGCAGGGCGCAGGGTTCACGCGGCTTTGCCGCATGCAAACCTGACATATGCACCCGGCGCCCCGGATCCGGTACGTCCATCGGACAGGAACAGACGAATCTCATTTATTGTCGTATTTATTGATGCAACTCAAATACGGCCGTTGACGTGAGGTTACTCGTCTGGTACCCCGGTGGGCAGACAGCATTTCCAACCGTACCAGGAGGTATCTATCATGTCTGATTTCCAAACAACCAACGAACGCCAGGAAGCTGGCGACGATATTGATCGCAGGGACTTCCTCAAGATGTCGACCCTGGTGCCGACCTCGGCGGCATTCGGTGCACTTGCCGCATCCGGAATCCAGCAGGCGGCGGCATACGGCACATCGGATGGAGGGCACACCGGTCTCAGCGCATCCATGAGCGAGGAGGAGATTGCGGCACTGCCCCGTGTGAAGCAGGAACTGGTGGCGCCGCCCTTTGCGCCCGAGCACGAGCAGGTGGCCAGCGGAGGCCCCAAGGTCGTTGAGGTGACCATGACCACGCCCGAGGTGAAGATGGACATAGACGGTACCGGAACCGAGGTCTGGGCATTGACCTACAACGGTTCGGTGCCGGGCCCGCTGATCATCTGCCATGAGGGCGATTTCGTCGAGCTGACGCTCATCAATCCCAAGGAAAGCCTCATGGAGCACAACATCGACTTCCACGCATCCACCGGTGCCCTGGGGGGCGGAACCCTGACCCACGTCCAGCCGGGAGAGCAGATGAAGCTTCGCTGGAGGGCCACCAAGCCCGGCGTCTTCGTGTACCACTGTGCGCCCGGCGGCGTCATGATTCCCTACCATGTGGTGCATGGCATGAACGGCGCCTGTATGGTACTGCCCCGTGACGGCCTGAAGGACAAGGACGGCAACCCCCTGAGCTATGACCAGGTCTTCTACATCGGCGAGCAGGATTTCTATGTGCCCAGGGACGAGAACGGAAAATACAAGACCTACGAAGTCGCGGGCGCCAACCTGGCGGACGTGCTCCCCCTGATGGCTGGCCTCATCCCGACCCATGTGGTGTTCAACGGCAAGGTGGGCGCGCTTACCGGCGACAATGCCCTCAAGTCGAAGGTCGGGAACACGGCATTGTTCGTTCATGCCCAGTCGAACCGCGATTCCCGCCCCCACCTGATCGGCGGCCACGGTGATTATGTATGGGAGACCGGGAGCTTCACGGATGATCCGACGACGGGACTGGAGACATGGTTCATACGGGGCGGCTCTGCCGGCGCCGCACTGTATACGTTCCGGCAGCCCGGAATATACGTTTACCTCAGTCACAACCTGATCGAGGCGGTCCAGTTGGGAGCCGCTTCCCATATCATGGTGGAAGGCGACTGGGACGACGGCCTGATGAAACAGGTGGCGAAGGCTGGCCCCATCCCGGCATAGCGGGGACGGGCTTCCGGCCGGCCCGGCTGAACGCCGCGGCAGGTCGGAAGTTCGTACTTGATCGGGCTGCGTTTGCCCCGACCGGTGCATCACCCCGATCCGGATGCGGGGTGGTGCACCGGACGGACTGTCAGGATGAAACCGGGCATGTGTTGTTTCTGACCGGCCATGCCCCGGTCTTCCCTGGTGCCTGGCAGCTGCTCCCTGTTCGGCTTCATGTCCACATCCAGGTGCAGGGATGCAGAGGGTCGTACGTGAGAGACGGAGTAAGGCTACGCCAGGTAGTTTGTCACTGAATTGCCAGCAATACCGCTTGGGTTCTCGTGCGGACCTTGAGCTTGCGGAAAATCGCGGTGACATGGGACTTCACCGTGGCCTCGGATATCCCCATCTCCCAGGCGATCTGCTTGTTCAGCAGGCCCGCGGTCATCTTCCCCAATACCCTGAGTTGGGTGGGCGTCAGCAAGCTGATGTTCTCAATGGCTTCGGGCAGCTTGCGTTCCGCATCGTCCGTCGCCGCGGACACGGTTGCCGGGACCGCGGTTTCTCCCCGGATCACCTGTTCGATGGCGCTCCTGATCTGGCCGGAGGACGCGGACTTGACGATGTAGCCGGATGCACCCGACTGGATGGCGGCCTGTGCCGATTCCGCTCCTGTCCTCGCACTCACCACGATGACCGGCACATTCGGGTGGCAACACTTGATGATCATGAGTCCGGTGAGTCCCCGGTAGTCGCTCATACGCAGGTTCAGCACCACCAGGCCCACCTGCCTTTTCTCGAGAACCTCCAGAGTTGCCGCCAGTGTCTCCACTTCCAGGATATCTGCGGTCCTGAACCAGGGTTTGATCTCGGCCAGCATGGACTGGCGAAAACAGGGGTGGCCGCCGGAAATGACAATGCAACTGTTCATGGCCGCGATATGTCTGTTACCGGCCAGGGGCGGTGAATGCGCATGCCATTCTGGGCCACCGTTTCATTGACGGAATACGAAAAAGACGCTGCCCGGTCAGCGAATAAGGACCAGATGGGTCCCGGGAGTGTCCGCTCCGGAGAGGTTCCGGAAAGACCGGGTGGGCCAGGGCGCCCGGTCAGGCGCCCTCGTCGGTTTCCGCGGCTGCCTTGATGCTGGCTTCCGTCAGGGTGCGGGCTTCCTCGAGTAATCTGGCATTCAGTTCACCGAAGGCCTTGGCATCAGCGGCCATCTGGTCGGTGAATTCCTTGGCCATGTCCTTCTGCTTTTCGGCGTAGGCCTTGAATTCATCCGGATCACGGACATCCAGACCGGCGTTGAGGTTGTCAAGACTCATCTTGGTGTAGGTCTGCAGGCTCGCGATCTGCATTTTGAACGCCTCCTCGGCGTTCTTGATCACCAGCTTGTTGAACGCCACAACCGGCGCAACTGCGTTTTCCAACTGCTTGTTTTCAGGCGTATTGGACATGGTCAGTCTCCTGTGCAAAGGGTATATCTAGGGTGCAATCTGTATTGTGCGGTGCAGCATATCATAATTATTTGTGCAGTGCAACAATTTCAGTGAACAGCGGGAAATCCATTTCCAGACTGTGAACCGGTCTAGGCGAAGCGGGTCAAAGTACCGGCTTTCTACCCAGAATCGGACTGAGAAAAATGGCTGGCATCTGCCATCCCTTGTTCATTGAATCACTACCGGGCCACCATGGCCTCCGTGGTGCGGTCAAAACATCCAACCGCGTATCGATTGGGCAGATCAACGGTCCGGGTGGCTGTGTCCTTGGGGAATGCTATCGATGCAGCGTCAAGATTACTGCCGGCTCAGGTGACCGCCCGGAACTGTTCGAATCGCTGCGCGAGTCGATCGCGGTCCGGATGGTCCTTGATTCGAGCCGGCAGATGGAGTTCCCCTCCGTCGAGTTGCTTGAGCGCCTCAAGCATCGGTCCATCGTTCTGGTCAAGCAGTCGTTCTGAGACATGCAGTCGGTAGTCGGGATCGATACCAATCAGATGTGCATCGAACGCGGCATGATGGATCTTGGATAGTGGCAAGCCATTCGGAACGACAGGCTGACCAAGTTGCTCGTTTCTGTCGGAGACAATGTGTGCAGCGTCGAGCAACCGCTGTTCGGGCAATCCGGAGAGGGCACAACGACCGTTATAGGCAGTGATAACGGCCTCTCTGAACGAGGCCTGATGCAGTCGCTGTTTGACAGTGCGAAGGGCGTATCGACGCTCCCGGGAGGTCTGGGGTGCAGTGAGTTCATCCTGGTCAGGCGTTCCGAAGACGATCCGGGCCTTGAGACTCTTGGCATCCCAGCCTGAAACAAATGTTGGGATCATCGCCTGATAGCATCTGGGTGCAACGCCAAGGAAGTAGATCAGGGGTATCTGGTTTTCGAAGGCCTCGCGGAGCCAGCGATTGTCTGCGGCATTCGGATCTTGTCCCATGAACGCATAGTCCACGGCCTCTTCGCTCTCGAATATCTGCCGGTGAACCATCCTTTGATCGTCATACCAAATGCGTCTCCCGGGGCTGGGAATAACGGTTCTGATGGAAAGCAGGTACCGCATCTGACGTGGCTTGAAGATCCCTCGCTGTGGATTGACCAACGGAATGCGTTCCCCATTGAAGTTGAACCCGGGGCTCAGTTCCTTCCTCGTCAGGTGATCATGCACCTCGCTCAGTCGTCTTACCTGCGCGAATGCCGCCAGGCGCATCAAGGTGTCGGAATCAGCAGAACTCATGAACTCCTACCCCAGATAGCAGTTCTCATTGTGCCAGGTCAGGGCCGATGGGTCTGGCTTCTTTTCCGTTTCCTTCGGCGCAAGTATGAGTTGTCCGTCCAACTTGTAGTATTCCTGGCCGTTTTCATAGTCGTCCTTGATTCGTCGACTGACCTCAAAATGAAGATCGGGTGTCACGGTCACGTAGCCGGTGTCGAACAACCGGTGGATGTCGCGACGGAGTAGCAGACCGTTATTCTCCTCATGACCGCCACCCTTGCTGTAGGGACGTATGTGGGCTGCCTCGAGCGCCGGAAAGGTTCGCTCCTTGGTGACGGCACAACGCCTTTGGTAGTTGTCACCAACGATTACACGGAAGGCTCCCTGCCCGAGACGGGGCCGGATGAGACTCGGCTTGCCGTATTGTGTTTGATTTCCCCCCCTGTCAGTGAAACGTGTTCGGTCAAGCCACTGTTGCATGGTTTCCCACAGCAACAGACCCTCGGTTTCGTCCGTGTTGTAGGTCTTGAACTGGACAATCTGTCGTGACCAACTTGCCGGTACGGGGAGCCAGTCGGACTCATCAAGGAAGAAAGGACAGGTCAGGATTCGGCAGCCGATCTTGAAATCCTCCCGGTCATCCGGGTCAGTTCGGCGATAGTGGATGATTCGTGCACGCATCTCATCCATCGAGTGTGCACCGTTCGCTTCCCGAAATGCCTCCCAGGCCAGTGAGCAGGGCAGTGCGGTTGCATGGGTGAAGATGCCGCCGCCGACGATGAAGTTATGCGGGGCATGCAGCTTGAACAGGAACAGACCACCCGGCTGGAGAGCGCGGAAGTTCTTCGCCGAAGGTGCCCAGAAATTCACCTCGTCCAGGTCTGGCTTCCGCCGGAGCATATCGAACCAGTCTCCGTCGGTAACGGCTATAACGAGACTAATACCCATGGTCAAAGATCTCCATATTCCATAATACTCCGTAAAGCGATTTGGTCAAATCGGTCAAGTTCATCCGCGATGCTCGGCTTGTCCGGCACAGCATGGTTTCATCCGCCGCTTAACCCGGGTCGTCACTGACATTCAGTTGCATCCAAACACCCATCTTTAGTTACGATGGATAGGCATTTCCCCGGTACTGTCGTGTCCAGTCGTCAATACCGATTGCATTCAACCAGTCGACCTGCAAGTAGGTGCACCACAGTAAATTCCGGCTGATAGAATCCACCCATGCCAGCAAACCGTCCAGCCGATACCGAGTTGTCTCCGGCTTATGACCTGCAGAGTGATTTCGCCCCTGCGGGTGACCAGCCCGAGGCCATCGGCTGCCTGGTGGAGGGGCTGGACGACGGCGAGGCCTACCAGACGCTGCTGGGCGTCACCGGTTCAGGCAAAACCTTCACCATGGCCAACATCATCGCGCGAACCGGACGCCCCGCGCTGGTCATGGCCCACAACAAGACCCTCGCGGCCCAGCTCTACTCGGAGATGCGGGATTTCTTTCCCCGCAATGCAGTGGAGTATTTCGTTTCCTATTACGACTACTACCAGCCTGAAGCCTACGTTCCCAGTTCCGACACCTACATCGAGAAGGACGCCTCGGTGAACGACCATATCGACCAGATGCGGCTGTCCGCCACCAAGGCGCTGCTGGAGCGGCGCGATGTCATCATCGTTGCCACGGTTTCCGCGATTTACGGTCTCGGCGACCCCAAGTCCTACCACGGCATGATCCTTCACCTGAAACGGGGTGATTCGATCAACCAGCGGGCCATACTCAAGAGACTGGCCGAGATGCAGTACATCCGAAATGACCTTGAGTTGCGTCGGGGCACGTTTCGCGTGCGTGGCGACGTGATCGATGTCTATCCCTCCGAGTCCGAGCGCCTTGCCATTCGCATCGAGCTGTTTGGCGACGAGGTCGATGCCCTGTCGCGCTTCGATCCGTTGACCGGCAGCTCGGAAGGGAGCCTGACCCGTGTCACGGTCTACCCGAAAAGCCATTACGTGACCGGCCGGCAAACCATCCTTGATGTCGTGGACGACATTGTCGAGGAACTCCGCCAGCGCCTTGAGGTGCTTCGCGGCGAGGGCAAGCTGGTGGAGGCGCAGAGGCTTGAGCAACGGGTCCGTTACGACGTGGAGATGATGCGCGAACTCGGGTATTGCACCGGCATCGAGAACTATTCACGCTACCTGTCCGGACGCAAGCCCGGGGAACCGCCGCCCACGCTGATCGACTACCTGCCGGCGGATGCCATCGTCTTCATTGACGAGAGTCACGCCACCATTCCCCAGCTCGGGGCAATGTACAACGGCGACCGCTCACGCAAGGAAACACTGGTGCAATACGGTTTCAGGCTGCCTTCGGCGCTGGACAACCGCCCGCTGCGCTTCGATGAGTTCGAGCGCATGATCGGTCAGGTGATCTTCGTCTCCGCCACGCCGGGCCCCTACGAGGGGCGGAACGCGCCGGAGGTGGTGGAGCAGGTGGTGCGCCCCACCGGCCTCCTGGACCCGGAAGTGGAGGTGCGGCCGGTCATCAGCCAGGTGGACGACCTGCTGTCCGAGATCAGGCAGTGTGCAAGCCAGGGCAGCCGGGTACTGGTGACCACGCTGACCAAGCGGATGGCGGAGGACCTGACGGAGTATTTTCACGAGCACCAGGTGCGGGTCCGCTACCTGCATTCCGATATCGACACCGTGGAACGGGTGGAGATCATCCGTGACCTCCGCAAGGGAACGTTCGACGTGCTGGTGGGCATCAATCTCCTCAGGGAGGGGCTGGACATCCCGGAAGTTTCCCTGGTGGCGATTCTCGATGCGGACAAGGAGGGATTCCTCCGATCGGAGCGATCGCTTATCCAGACCATCGGCCGGGCTGCCCGCAACGCGCAGGGCAGGGTGATCCTGTATGCCGATGCCGTCACGCCGTCCATGCGGGTGGCCATGGACGAGACCGCGCGCCGACGCGGTAAGCAGGAGGGGTTCAACAGCGAACACGGCATTATCCCGCGCTCCATCGTCAAGCCGGTGAAGGACATCATCGACGGCGTCACCGCCAACGATGCCGCATGGAACGATCTCCCGGACCGGGATAGCGCGGCCGAGGGCGATGAGGAGTACTTCCGCATGACGCCGAAAGAACTGGGCCGGCTGCTGTCCAGGCTGGAGAAGGAAATGTATGCCCATGCGAAGAACCTCGAGTTCGAGCAGGCGGCCCAGGTGCGCGACCGCATTGCACGCATCCGGGACGGACGCTTCGTGGCCGTGGAAGCCGGTTGAGGCCCGAATGTACCCCGGGACTTTCAGGGCAAGCTGAATCCCTCCTCGCGCAGCATCCCAAGGAGGCGGATCACGGGCAGGCCGGTGACCGCGTTGGGATCGTCGCTGCGAACCCGGCGGAGCAGGAAGATTCCCATCCCCTCGACCTTCAGGCTGCCGCAGCAGTCATAGGGCGCATCCGTCGCCAGGTAGCGTTCGATATCGTCATCGGCCAGTTCCCGGCATTCCACCTCCACATGCTCCACAGCGGACTGCATGCGGCCGGTGGCGGCGTTCAGCACCGCGATACCGCAGTGGAGCACGGTCACGGCGCCCGAGGCCGCCCGGAGCTGACCGACCGCATCGTCATGGTCAGCCGGTTTGCCGATGATGCGGCCGCCGAGGACGGCCACCTGGTCCGAGCCGATCACCAGGCCTTCGGAATACTTCCCGGCAACCGCGGCAGCCTTGGCCTCCGACAGGCGGCGGACCAGGTCATCCGGCGCCTCGCCGGGCAAGGGTGATTCGTCGATATCGGGAGAACGCCAATGGAACCCGAGACCCAACCGTTTCAGAACAGCGCGCCGGTAGGGAGAGGACGAGGCGAGAATGAGTGGTTGCCCGCGGGTCATTTTCTATGTGGAATCGAACCCGGTTATCCGGCACTGTCCCGTCGGGGCGGATCGAGGTGCATGGCTCTTTCCACCCGAACCTAGCCGTACCCGATCATCCAGCTGATCGTACGCCCCGGAATCAGCGCAAAGCCACCCGCGATCACGAGTCCGACCATCGTGCCGATCATGGCATGGGCGTGCAGGCGCACGCGCCCGGTCCGGATGCCCCAGAGGGCCAGCGCCAGGCTCGCGAGCGTGAAAACCGTCAACCCGTGGATCCAGCTGAAATTGCCCGGGTCCAGTTCACGGATCCAGAATGATGGCAGGGTCACAGCCAGCATGGCGGCGATCCAGCAGCGGCCCACCATCCTGTGGCGGGGCGTTCCCTTGACGGCAACGAGGTTCCAGAGTCCCAGGGTCGCCGCCGTCAGGGCGGCAACGAGATGTGCATACACAACCACGGACGCAGTCATCGGCAAGCCCCGCTCAGATGCGCTCCAGCCCGTTCTCCGCCATTCGCAGGTACAGGAGATCTCCCCGGCGCTCGAGTTCGCCGGTGATTCTCACCGCCTCTCCGGCCAGTTTCGCCGTCAGCGCCGAGGCGGAGGATCCGTCCGGCCGCACCAGGATGTAGCCGTATTTCCGGTCGTCCGAGGCCTTCGCCACCAGCATGGAGGGTATGCCTCCGAGGAGACAGACTTCCGCGCAGGACTTGTGGATTGCGCCGGCCCCGGGTTTCATCACACCAAGAAAGCACTTGGAATCCACGATTTCACCCGCCAGGACAATCTTCCCCAGGGATTCCGTGCCCAGACGGTCCGTGATGGCCTTCATCTCGATTCCGTCGGCGGGGGCGAAACTGCCTCCGGAGGATACCTCCAGCATGGTCCAGCCGCCCCGGTTGATGCGCGCGCCCGTGACATCGACGGCCTTGCCGTCCAGTTCGCGCGCAAGGCCGGCCGCGGCGAACTTGCCCTGCCTGACCAGGAGCACGGACTCGATCCTGGCCGGGTCCTCGGGATGGACCCGGTGCAGCACCGGATAAGGATCGACCTGCAGCACGCCCGACATCGTCGTGGCGGCGCCAACCGCCCACACGGCCGGCGCCCCCGGCTTCTGTTGCACACCCAGCCAGTATCCGAGCAGGGCGCAGCCGACAACCAGTACCAGGACCAGGGGTTGGTAGAACCTTGCCAGGGCTTGCGGGGTCGGCAGGTAGCCGACGAAAAAGGGAGGTTCCGGTTTGCTCATCCTGCTACATCCCTACCCGTTGGACTGGCCGTCAGCGGTCCCGGGCGCCTCGAGGACCGGCCGCGGGGTGCCTTCCGGCAACGGTTCGGCATCGACGAACAACCGGTCACCTTCGAGCTTCAGGCGATAGGTCCTGATCTTTTCCGTGAAGGGCGGGGGAGAGCAGCCGTTCTCCGGCCGATACTGGTAACCGTGCCAGGGGCACGTGATGAATCCGTCGATCACCCGGCCTTCGCCCAGGGGGCCGTTCTGATGCTGGCAGACATTCGATACGGCGCACAAACGGTTGCCGCTGTAGCGGAACACGGCGATGCGTTCATCCGTGTCGACGTCAATGGTGACGGCACGGTTGTCCGGGATGTCCCGGTAATTCCCCACGGGAACCCATTGGCTTTCATCGCGGCTGACCTGTCTGTCCGCTCCTGAACGGGTGAGTGCCGCGGAAACGTGCAGTCCACCGACCAGCCCCACGCTGACCATGACCATCCAGGGCATCAGCCCGGTGGCATCCTGTTGCAGCGCGCCGAAGACGATGTGCAGGACTATGAGGGCATAGGCCGGGTACACGCACAGGTGAATGGCCTTCCAGAGCGGCCCGCCCAGGGTCGCGTTCCAGTAGTCATGGCTGGTTGCGGCCAGCACGAACAGGATCATCAGGGCAACGGCACCGAGGACCTCGAAGGGAATGTCCGTGACGGACCGGTAGTCCCCGCCGGAGGTGAAGACCGACACCAGCGGGTTCACCGGGCCGAAGCTGTGGTACCAGTAGACCGCCAGCAATCCGTGCACCAGGGCGACGATGAACATGGACACGCCGAAATGCCGGCGGTTGTACAGGAGCGGCAGGAATCTTCGGTCCAGGCGCGCCAGCGGCCCGATGCACAGTATCAGGGTCAGCATGACGAAGGCGCAGGTTGACGTTGCGCGAAGCAGCACGGTCAGCAGGGGCAGGGCCTGGTCCCCCACGTAAAGCGTGTTGGTGACGACAATGAACGCGGCAACATAGAGCAGGATGCCCGCCCAGAGGCACAGGTCGTAGACCTGCTTGCTGCGTTTCCAGTTGACGGGTACGTAACCTTGACTCATGGATGGCTGGGCATGGCTGCCGGATCAGGGAATCGGGCCCTTGGCGGACTGGCGGGGCGGTTCATCATTTCGTGGATAAAGGTCCCGATCCGGGTTGCTCATCATGAGGATCAACACAAGCAGCACCGGGGTGAGAAACAGCCAGGCGAACTTGTGGATCTTGCGATGTGACCGGATCATGGACGGGATCCGATCCACTTTTTCAGCAGGTACGGCCAGAGTGCGACCGAGGCCGGCGTCCAGAGCAGCCGTGTCACGATGGAGGCCCCTCGGGCGCCCGGCTCGAGCACGGCATACCCCCGGAGAAAAAATGCCACGCCGAAAAGAAGGCCGGCGAGGCAGTAGATTCCCAACATGGTCAGCAGGATCATTCTGGAACAATCATGGGACAGCGGCGTCAAAAGTAACGTATTTCTGCAGGAATTGCACACCCATGGTCAATTCGGATGTCTCCACGGTTCATCCCCGGGTTTCCCGGGTCCGGGACTGCCCGGGACAAGGGTGCCGGATCCGTTCGGCACTCCCCGGTTCGTCCGGCCCGGCGCGGCTTGCACGCATGGACAGGCGCCGACATCCGGAGGGCTCAAACGGTCAGGATGTGAAGTATGATTCCGGTACACTTCCCTGGCTTGAGACCGGCGCATCACCGCGACGACAGTCCGAATACGGAGAATGGCATTGAACAGGCTCGCCATCGCACACTGGGACGACATTGAGGACCGCCAGCCGGCCCATGCGCTGGTCTCCAACGTCGACCTGGTGATCATCCGCTACGACGGGAACGTCTCCGTCCTGTACGGACGCTGTGCCCACCGGGGCGCGCTGATGTCCGACGGTTATGTCCTGGGCCAAAATCTCATTTGCGGAGTGCACTCCTGGGATTACCGCTTCGACACGGGTGTCAGCGAATACAACAACACCGAATACCTGGACAAGTTCACCGCCTGGGTCGAGGACGGCCGGGTCTGGGTGGACGAGGACGAGATCCTGGAATGGGAGAGGAAACACCCCCAGCCGTACAACCGCGAGGCCTACCAGGGCGCCTTCCAGGATCCCGTCGGAACGCCGGACGAGCCCCACGTCAAGCTGATCCGGAAGCTGGCCGGCCAGGGCCTGTCCAAGACCGGGCACCACGGCCCGGTGGCCGCCATGGGGGTGAGCCACCGGCTGCTGCCCGCCTGGGACGATATCCAGTTCGTGGTGGGGCAGCTCGCGAGGATGCCGTTGCTGGACGACGAACCTGTTGGCACGGAACTGGTGATCGGTCCACGGGCCGGCAAGCCCCTTCGCCTGGAGATGCCGCTGCTCGTCTCCGACATGAGTTTCGGCGCCCTGTCCGAGGAAGCCAAGGTGGCGCTGGCGCAGGGCGCGGAACTGGCGGGCACCGGCATCTGTTCCGGTGAAGGGGGCATGCTCCCCGAGGAGCAGCAAGCCTGCAGCCGCTACTTCTATGAGCTGGCCTCCGCGCGGTTCGGTTTCGGCTGGGACAAGGTCGGGAAATGTCAGGCCTTTCATTTCAAGGGCGGCCAGGGCGCGAAAACCGGCACCGGCGGGCACCTGCCGGGCAACAAGGTCCAGGGGAAGATTGCCGAGGTGCGGGGGCTGGCAACGGGGCAGGATGCCATTTCTCCCGCCAGGTTTCCCGACTGGCACAGCCTGGACCAGATCCGGGATTTCGCCCTGGAGGTCCGCGAGCGGACGGACGGCATCCCGGTGGGTTATAAACTGTCGGCGCAGCACATCGAGAAGGATATCGACGCCGCTCTGGAGATCGGGGTGGACTACATCATTCTGGATGGCCGGGGCGGCGGTACGGGGGCGGCCCCGCTGATCTTCCGGGACCATATTTCCGTGCCCACCATCCCGGCGCTTGCCCGGGCACGGCGGCATCTCGACCGCAGCGGGCAGGGCGATGTTACCCTGATCGTCACCGGCGGCCTGCGCACCCCGGCCGATTTTGCCAAGGCCATGGCGCTCGGAGCGGATGGCGTGGCCCTGGCCAATGCCCCGCTGCAGGCCATCGGCTGCCTGGGAATGCGCGCCTGCCACACCAACAACTGCCCGGTGGGAATCGCGACCCAGAAACCGAATCTGCGCGCCAGGCTGATCGTCGAGGAGGCGGCCAGGCGCCTTGACCGGTTCTTTCGTGCATCCACGGAACTGATGCAGGTCATGGCCAGGGCCTGCGGGCACAGTCATCTGAATCAGTTCCACCCGGATGACCTGACGACTCCCAGCCGGGAGATGGCCAGCCTCGCCGGCATCGCCTATGCCGGGGTTGGGCCGCCCTGATGCGCCCGCGCCGTCATGGAGTCCGAATCAAATCCATCCTCCCAGGAAGGTGACCATGCAGAAACAGAATCCCGAGGGCCTTGACTGGTTCAAGATCGCGGAGACGGACGAGTTGCCGGAAGGCCGCGTAAAGACCGTGACCGCCGGCGCCAGGTCCATGGCCCTCACTCATTTCAACGGCAAGTACACTGCCATGGACAACAGGTGCCCACACCAGGGCGGCCCCCTTGGCGAGGGCTCCATCGAGGTGGGCAAGGATGGCAGATGCTGGCTGCGCTGCCCCTGGCACGGCTGGGACTTCGACCCGGAAACCGGCAAGCCCCCTGGCGGCCACGAGGATGCGGGCCAGCGGCTCTACCCGGTGGAGGTCCGCGACGACGGGATTTACCTGGGACTGGAACAGGAGCCGGCCAGGGCTCCCACCGTGTCGGACATCATGGCGGAGACCATGGTGAACTGGGGGGTGAGATCCGTTTTCGGCATGGTCGGTCACTCTAACCTCGGACTTGCCGAGGCGCTCCGGGTGCAGGAAACCCGGGGCAACCTGTCGTATTTCGGTGTCCGGCACGAGGGTGCTGCCGCGTTCGCATGCGCCGGCTATGCCAAGGCTTCCGGGATGCCGGCGGCATGCCTGACCATTGCCGGACCCGGTGCCACCAACCTGCTCACGGGGCTTTGGGACTGCAAGGTGGACCGGGCGCCCGCCCTGGCCCTGACGGGGCAGGTGGACATCCAGGTACTCGGCCCGGGCGCATTCCAGGACATCGACCTTTCCTCCGCGTTCGAGGCGGTGGCGGATTTCAGTGAGCCGGTGCTGCATTCCAGCAAGCATGTCGAACTGATGAACCTGGCCTGCAAGAATGCCATCGTCAACCGCACCCCGACCCATCTGATCTTTCCGGATGACGTGCAGACCATCCCGGCAAGGGAAGGCGCGCGGGCGGGGTCCCCCGACGGCCGGCTGGGCGATGACCGGATCACCCCGTCCGCCGACGCCATGGCGGAAATGGCGGAGATGATCCGGGCCCACAAGCGCCCGGTCATCATCGTGGGTTACGGTGCCAGGTACGCGATGGACGGGGTCATTTCCCTTGCCGAGTCGCTTCGCGCACCGGTACTGACCACGTTCAAGGCGAAGGGCCAGATTTCCGACCATCATCCCCTTGCCGCCGGTGTCCTCGGGCGTTCCGGCACGCCGATCGCGAGCTGGTTCATGAATGAGTGCGACCTGATCATCGCTCTTGGAACCTCCTTTTCAAACCACACCGGCATCACGCCCAAGCGGCCGATCATACAGGTGGATTTCGACCGGATGGCTCTGGGGAAATTCCACCCCGTCGCGCTCCCGGTCTGGGGGGAAATCGGCACCACCCTGCATCTGCTGATGGACACGCTGGGTGACCGCGTGGAGACCGTGGATCAGGCCGGGGAGGTGGCGGAACGCTGGCAGATCTGGCGCCTTGAAAAACAGCGCCGCATGGCGGACAGCCGCGGCCGGGGAATCAATTCGGCGACGGTCTTCGACAGCATGAGCAGGCTGACACCCGCCGACGCGATCATCCCGGTGGATGTCGGCAACAACACCTATTCCTTCGGGCGCTACTTCGAATGCCGGGAACAGTCGGTCCTGATGTCGGGCTACCTGGGGTCCATCGGATTTTCCTTTCCCGCCGCCATGGGGGCCTGGGCGGCCACGCGGGACCACCAGGCGCTGGCCGGGCGGCCGGTGGTGTCGGTGAGCGGGGATGGCGGGTTCGGCCAGTACCTGGCGGAATTCACCACCGCGGTGAAATACGACATGAACATCACCCATATCCTGCTCAACAACTCGGAACTTGGAAAGATCAGCAAGGAGCAGCGGGCCGGGGAGTGGCAGGTGTGGCAGACATCCCTGCACAATCCCAATTTCTCGATCTACGCCAGAAACTGCGGTGGTTTCGGCAAGCGGGTGAACGACCCGGAGGAACTGGACAACGCCATCCAGGCGGCACTGGAGCACCCTGGACCGGCCCTGGTCGAGGTGTTGACGGACGTCGAGCTGATCTGAAGATTATTCCCGGCAGATCGCCTCGATCACCTGCTGCGAAAACCGGTGGGAAGGACCCTCCCAGGCGGGAGACATGTTGGAACCGACAAAGGCCGTTGACCGCCGTCCCCGCTGCAGCCTCTCCAGCAGGGCCACGTCCTCCAGGTTCAGATCGTCCCACATGGTCATGAGCTCTTCCCTGGCGGCGGCAAACCGGTCCCCGTCCCGGGCCTCGTCGCCGATCACGAAGAAGTGCAGATCCTCGAGGGTTTCGTCCGGCGCCACCGGGCAGGTGACCAGGACTACGAACTGGTCCGCATACACCTCCGCGGCAAAGTTGGGAAAGGCCGCGAACCACATACCCCGCCGGCGGTCCTCGTCCGACAGGCCCGGATAGTGGGGCAGGACGCCACCCCGGCCAGGAGTCAGTCCGGGCGCGACATAGTCGTTGTAGAAGACGTGATCCATCCATTCGCCCTGCCAGCGAACCGACATGGGCGCATGGTCAAGAAGGCGCGGGTGAGCGGCGAACACGTGATAGCCTTCCATGTAGTTCTCCAGCACCAGCTTCCAGTTGCTCCGGACGGAATAGCTCCTTTTCCCGATCCAGCGGATCAGGGAGAAGTCATAGGCCGCCGTCCGCCTGAGAACCGGAGCCAGCCAGTCCGTCAGCGCCGGCGCCTTGCCGGACAGGTCCACGAAATGGCAGCCGTTCCAACTGGCCGACCGGACCGGCAACAGGTTCAGCCTGCCGTCCCCCCCGGCACCGAAAGTATCCGTCCTGTCCGCGCCGTGAAAATGCGGCCGGGCCCGGATCGTGCCGTCCAGGCGGTAGCTCCAGGCATGATACGGGCAGGTGATCTGGGGCCGTGCGCAGGGCTCGGCGACGAGCAGAGTACCGCGGTGTCGGCAGATGTTGTGAAAGGCGCGCACCTCTCCATCCGATCCCCGGACCATCATGATCGGTGTCCCGCCGACCTCCAGGGGCTTGATCGATCCCGTGTCCGGCAGTTCGCCGTCCGCCGCGGCGAAGACCCAGTGGCGGCTGAATATCCGCTCCTGCTCCAGTTGCAGCCACCCCGGCGAGTGGTAGGCCGGATTGGGCAGGCCGGAGATCCCGTCTATGGGCGAGAAGGTCTGCCGGATACCGGCTTCGCCGATGATCTCCCTGACCTGCCGGTAGATCCCGGCGTCCATGTCCGGAATCGGGGGGTCTTCGGAGAGATTCATGAACGTGATTCGGCCGCAGGATCCGGGCAAACAGTATAGCCGGAGCCCCTGGCATGGAACCCCATCGGGGCGACGGGAATTTCCCTGCTTCGTCCCCAGCGGCCCGCATCCAGGCATGGATTTGCGTTGCACGCCGCCGGGTTCGTCCCGCATGGGCAACGCTGCGGGTGGCCTAAGGGCATGGCCAGGAGCGGATCGTGATTTCGCGCCATTCCTGGCCGCCTTCGGCGGGCAGGGTCCCGGATTCGGCGTGATAACATCCCGCCTGGATTTGATGACAAGACCTGCAGATGGCCAAGAACGACCCCTACGATATCCTGTTCGAACCGGTACGGATCGGCCCGGTAACGGCCAGAAACCGTTTCTACCAGGTGCCCCATTGCTGCGGTTTTGGACACATCAAACCCCGGGGGCAGGCGGCGATGCGGGCGATGAAGGCCGCCGGCGGCTGGGCCGTGGTCAGTACCGAGGAGACTGAGATACACCCCACCTCGGACCTCTCTCCCTACGCCGAGCAGCGGATCTGGGATGACCGGGATCTCCCTGCACTCCGCCTGATGACGGACAGTGTGCACGAGCACGGCGCACTGGCCGCCGTCGAACTGGCGCACAACGGGTTCCACGCAGCCAACCTGTTCACCAGGATGCCCTCCCTGGCACCGGTGTCGATGAGCATCAACACCCTCTACCCGAAGCAGGCCAGGGCCATGGACAAAAGGGACATCGGCAATCTCAGGCTCTGGCACCGCCGGGCGATCCGGCTGGCGAAACAGGCGGGGTTCGACATCGTCTATGTCTACGCGGGCCATCACATGTCGACGGCGCATCATTTCCTGAATCCGGTGTACAACCAGCGCAGCGATGAATACGGCGGCTCTCTGGAGAACCGCGTGCGCCTGACCCGGGAGTTGCTCGACGACGCCCGGGAGGAGGCTGCGGGGGACTGCGCCGTCGCTTTCCGCTTCGCCGTGGATGACATGGAGGGCCCCGACGGGATGCAGGCCGAAGAGGAGGGACGGGCGGTGGTGGAGATGCTGGCGGAATTGCCCGACCTGTGGGATGTCAACGTGGCGGGCTGGGAGAATGATTCGGTTACGTCCCGCTTTGAACCCGGCGAGGGCGCCCAGGAAGCCTATACCTCGTTCGTCAAGCAGGTGACCTCGAAGCCCGTGGTGGGGGTGGGGCGCTATACCTCGCCTGACCACATGGTTGCTCTGGTCAGGAAGGGCGTGCTCGATTTCATCGGCGCGGCCCGGCCTTCCATCTCCGACCCGTTCCTGCCCGAGAAGATCCGTGAACGGCGTTTCGAGGACATCCGGGAATGCATCGGCTGCAACATCTGTGTTTCCAGCGACAGCCACGGCGTGCCCATCCGCTGCACCCAGAATCCCACCATGGGCGAGGAGTGGCGGCGGCAGTGGCACCCGGAGCTGATTCCCCCGGTCCGGGAGCCGGCCCGTGCGCTGGTGGTCGGCGCAGGCCCCGCCGGACTGGAATGCGCGCTGCAGCTGGCGAACCGCAACTGCGAAGTGACCCTGGCGGAGGCCGGCGGCCGACTGGGTGGCCGGGTGCTGTCGGAGTCCGCCCTCCCGGGGCTCTCGGCCTGGAAGCGGGTGCGGGACTTCAGGGTCGGGAAGCTCGAACAGATGGGCAACACCGAAATCTACCTCGAAAGCCCGATGGATGCCGGGACCGTCATCGAGCTCGGCGCGCCCCACGTTTTCGTCGCGACGGGCGCCACCTGGCGACGGGACGGAATCGGGCGCACATCGAGAAAACCCCTTGCGGTCGACGGTTCCATGGCCGTGCTGACGCCGGACGACATTTTCGCCGGCCGGTATCCGTCCGCGGGGCCCGTGGTGGTCTACGACGACGACCAGTGCTATCTTGCCGGCGTGATCGCCGAACTGCTTGCGGAGCAGATCGGCGACGTCACGTTCATCACGCCCGCGGGCGTGGTGTCCCCGTGGACCAGCTATACCCTGGAGCAGGCCCGGGTACAGGCGAGGCTGGTCTCCCTGGATGTCGGGATCCTGACCAACCGCAGCCTGTCGGGCGCGGCGGACGGCAGGGTGACCTCGTCGTGCCTGTTCGGCGGCAACGACCTGGCGCATGAATGCGCCGCCCTGGTCCTGGTCACGGAGAGGGTGCCCGACGACAGTCTCGCCGTCTCCCTGCGAGAGAACATTGCCGAGGGCGGCACGGCGATCGAAACCCTGCAGGTGATCGGCGATGCCCTCGCGCCCGGGCTCATTGCTGACGCCGTGTTCTCCGGCCACCTGGCTGCGCGGGACTTTCAGCGCGATCCCGACGAGGTTGAGCGCGAACTGTACCTGCGCGAAATACCCGCCCTGTAAACGAACCAATCCCCCCAGGCATGAGTACACCGAACCGAAGATCCGCCACCGCCCGCCGGGAGGGTGGCCGCAAGGCCCGCCGAAGCAAGCGCGAGGCCGATACCCGCTCGCCAGCGATCTGGCCCGGCATCGTCGGCGGAAGATACCGCCCCCTGGGCGATTCGGACATGGACAAGGTTCACCACGCCGCCCTGCAGATCCTGGAGACCGTGGGCATCGGCGACCCCATTCCCGAATTGCTTGACGAGGTGCTGGACAAGGGCTGTGTCCTGAACGGGCACGGGCGCCTGTGTTTCCCGCAGGCGATGGTGGAGGACATCATCGCCAATGCCTCCCGCAGTTTCGTGGTGCATGCCCGTGGATCCCGCAAGGGGCGGGATGACATGGAATGCAGCGGTTCCCGGGTGTACTACGCCACTTCCGGTTCCGCGGTGACGACGTTCGACGCAGAGACGCGCACCTACCGGGCCTCGACCTTGCAGGACATCTACGACTTCACCCGTCTCACGGACCGGCTCGACAATATCCACATGGTGGGCGATACCGTCGTGCCTACCGAGGTCACCGACGACTTCGAGCATGACATCAACGTGCCCTACGCGATGATCCTGGGCACGGAAAAGCCGCTTTGCTTCGCGTTCCGGAAGGCCACGAGCGTTCGTCCGGCCATTGAACTGTTCGACATGGTGCTGGGCGGGGAAGGTCGGTTCGCCAGGGAGCCTTTCGCCATTTTCGGCGGCTGTCCCATCGTGTCGCCGCTTCGCTTCGGCCGCTCCAACCTGGAAGTGATGATGGAGGCAAGCCGCCTGGGGCTTACGAGCGACCTCGCGGTGGCTCCCCAGAGCGGCGCCACGGCGCCCGCGCCCCTGGCCGGAATCCTGGCCCAGGTCATTGCCGAAACCCTGGCCTGCCTGGCGGTGGTGAACCTGATCCGCCCCGGCTGCCCCATGGCCTTCGCCGCGTGGCCCTTCATCACCGACCTCAGAACCGGTTCCTTCACGGGGGGAAGCGCAGAGGAAGCCCTGCTGTCCGCCGCTGCGGTACAGATGGGCCGTTACTACGATCTTCCCAATTCCGTGGCCGCGGGAATGACGGATTCCAAGGTGCCGGACGTGCAGCACGGTTTCGAAAAGGGCGTCACCCTGGCCCTGGCCTCCATGGCGGGCGCCAACCGTATCTGCGAAGCCGCCGGCATGATGGGCAGTCTCATGGGCTGCAGTTTCGAATCCCTGGTCATCGACAACGAGATCCTGGGCATGGTGCTCCGTGCCACGCGCGGCATCGAGGTCAGCGACGAGACCCTTTCCATCGACGTCATCCGTGAATCCGTGATCGATCCGGGCCATTTTCTCGGTCATGGCCAGACCATGGAATACATGGAGACGGAATACCTCTATCCGGAACCCGGGCTGGTATCCCGCGACCCGGCGGATGCGTGGGAGAAACAGGGGTCAACGGACCTGTTTGAAAGGAGCCGGTCCATGACACAGCAGATACTGAAGGAACATTTTCCGCAGTATGTCGAGGCAGGAGTGGATGCGCGGATCCGGGCCAAGTTCCCGATCCTCCTGCCAGCCTGAATCCCCGGCCACCCGCTCCATGGTCTTCAGCGTGTCCTCGGGTCGGTTCGCCCGGGAGATGGGATAATGGAAGTCAGCCGCCATCGTCGTTGTCTTCGGTCAGATTCGGGACCGGCCCGTCGGGGTAAAACTGCCGGTACCACTTGTGCATCATGCCTCTGCGGCCGTCATCCATGGGCAACGAGGGACGCGGCCGGTAGATTTTTCGCTGCCATATCGCGATGTCCTGCCGCCACTGCGAGATCCAGTTGCCGACCACATAGGAGACCAGTATTCGTGGTGCGCGCCGGGCGGCAAACCAGCGGAAGGTCACTCGTTGCTTGAGTGCTTCCACGGGCGTGTGGGACTGGAACATGGTGATGTCGCCTACCCGCGGGACGGAAAAATCGAATTTCACGATGCTGCCGGGACCCAGAAAGGTGATCAACGCCCGGGATCTCGACCGGTCGATGATCCGCCCTCCGATCTCCAGTGTCGCCTCGTCACCAAAATAGGAGACGTGCTCCTGCGTGTCGTCGAGGGACCACGACGGCCTGTGCCGAATCCTGATCCAGGGCAAACTGATGTTGGTCCAGGGAATGTGCATCACGCCATGGAGTTCCGAAAAATGATGGAAGTCCACGCTGTTCTCGGCGAATTCAATGATGTGCATGTCGACGTTGCCCGCGTCGTACTGGCCGCGCAGGACAAGCTGCCTGTTGTCGATCTCGGGTAGCGGCGGAAGCCGGTAGGGTGCCTGCGCGCCCGGTCGCGCCGAGCGGTACATCATGATCATCCCGTAGTAGTCGATCGCTTCCCAATGCCGGTGGGCGAGCGGTTGGACATCGGCGCAGGGATGGGAGCGAATCCGACCGTGTCCGTCCAGTTGCCAGCCATGGAAAGGACATTGCAACCGGTCACCCTTGACCACGCCATCGGCCAGGTTTGCGCCCTGATGGGGACAAAACGCCTCGACTGCCGCGACCTCGCCGTCCGTGGTGCTGCGAAACAGGGCGATCTGTTCACCCACGCACTCGACGTACCGCACCTCGCCGGGTCTGATGTCCCTGGAAGCCGCCACCCGGTACCAACCATCCGGATAAGGTGGCGGGTAGGTGTGTTCTCTTCGGTTGACCGCGTAGTCGGACATGCAACAGTAGGATGTAATCGGTCACCAAAGCATGCTAGTTGCAAAGCCCATCGAGCCGCCAGTTCCACACATACCGGCACGCACCTGCCGCCTGCGTCAGCAAGTCGTGCTTCCGCCTTGACCTGGGGTGGAGGCGGAATTCATCAGTACGACAGGTGGTCCGGGTGCTCATGATCAGAAGTGAATCATATCGTTAATTGATCTTTATGAGTCCCGAAATTTTTCCAGCATAACCCTGCATAATAGGATATCGTTCCTGAAAAGAGACCCGGGCTAGAATCCGGGCAGTTGAGACTTGCATCCCAATGGCAGAAACCATTTTTCCAGGCACTGACAGATCGAGGGGCAGAATCCGGCCGGACCCCGGCAGGTACTATCGCCACCCGGCTGCCGTTGCGGGGATGTCCGACGAAGGATGCCGATCATACCGGACGGCGCTGTGACAGGTTTCCCGTTTCCCCCCTGGCTTGCCGTCGCGGCGCTGCTGGTTGCAGCCGAAGGCACCGCGGATTCCGGCCGGGCCGAGGATCCGGCACCGCCTGCGGCCCGTTCGTTGCTGCTGGACGTTGCCCGTGCGGGGGAACGGCTGATTGCCGTCGGTGAGCGTGGTCACATCCTGATCTCGGACGACGAGGCCGCCAGCTGGCGGCAGGCGGACTCACCGACCAATGCCATGCTGACGGCGGTCCACATGCATGATGCAAGTTCCGGATGGGCGGTTGGCCATGATGCGGTGATCCTGCGCACCCGGGACGGCGGCGATCACTGGGAACGGGTGCATCATGCGCCGGAGGAGGAACTCCCGCTCCTTGACGTCTGGTTCGCGGATAACCTCAACGGTCTGGCCGTCGGCGCCTATGGCTACTTCCTGGCAACGAACGACGGCGGCGATGCCTGGACCCAGCGGGCGGTGAGCGAGGACGACTTTCACCTGAACGCGCTGGCACCGGCAGAAGGGGGACGCCTCTATATCGGTGCGGAAGCCGGTATTGCCTACCGCTCCGATGACGGAGGGGAGAACTGGCGTGAACTGACGACGCCCTATACCGGCTCCTGGTTCGGTGCGGCGGCGCCCTCGGCGGACACGGTACTGCTCGCGGGTCTCCGGGGCCACATGTTCCGTTCCGAGGACGGGGGCGGCACATGGACCCGGGTGACGACGGAAACGACGGCCACGCTTACCAGCATCCGGCAGCTGCCGTCGGGCGGTATCCTCGTTACCGGTCACGACGGTGTTTTGCTGGAGGGGACCGACCGGGGGCGGAGTGTTTCCATCAGCCGCGTCGCCGGACGCCTCGGCATCACGGGCGCAATGGCGCTCAGGGGCGGGAACCTGCTCCTGATCGGTGAATTCGGTGTCCGGCGCCTGTCCGGAACCCGCAAGGCCGCCGGTGGCTGAGGTGGCCCGCCCCCGGAATACCCGCCGGCCCGGACCCGCTAGGAAACCCTGCGGGATGACCCGATGACGGCCTGGCTCGAACAGGCGCTGTTCGCCCGGCGGCGTTTCGTGCTCGCGCTGTTCGCGGTCGTATCCCTCGGGATGGGCTGGTCCGCCATGAACCTGCGGGTTGACGCCGGCTTCACGAAGCTTGCGCCGCTGGAACATCCCTACATGAAGACCTTCCTCGAGCACCGGGAAGAGTTCGGCGGTGCCGACCGGATCGTGCTTGCGCTCACGGCCCGGGACGGTGACATCTTCACGCCCGGCTTCTTCTCCGCGCTCCGCCATGCCACCGACGCAATGTTCTTCCTGCCCGGTGTCGATCGTACCCAGGTGTTCTCGGTCCTGACGCCGAATGTGCGTTTTCTCGAGGTCGTCGAGGACGGGGTGATCGGCGGCAACGTTCTGCCGGTGGATTTCCAGCCCGACGCGAACGGCTTCGCACAGTTGCGCGAGAACATCATCAAGTCCGGCATCGTGGGCCGCCTGATCGCCAACGACTTCAGCGGTGCCATCGTCGCCGCGAGACTGCAGGAATTCCATCCGGAAACCGGGGTGCGGCTCGACTATATCGAGGTCGCCCACCAGCTGGAAAAGATCCGGCAGGAGACCCTTGCCGCCACGCAGGCCCCGATCGACGTGCACATCATCGGTTTCGCCAAGATGGTCGGCGACATCGCGGCGGGCGCAGGCGAGGTCGCACTGTTCTTCGGCATCTCCTTCCTGATCACGGCCCTGCTCGTATACGCCTACACCCGTGCGCTCCGTCCGGCGATCGCCCTTCTTGGATGTTCCCTGCTTGCCGTGATCTGGCAGTTGGGGCTTCTCAACCTGCTCGGATACGGGATCGACCCGATGTCGATCCTGGTGCCGTTCCTCATTTTCGCCATTGGCGTGAGCCACGGCGTCCAGGTTGTCAGCGCGGCGCACAACGAGTCGTCCGGTGGGGCGACGAGTCTCGATGCCGCGCGCGCGAGCTTCCGCCGCCTAGTCCTGCCGGGGGTCGCGGCCCTGGCATCGGATGCGGCGGGTTTCGTGACGATCTCCTTCATCAACGTGCAGGTGATACAGGAGATCGCGATCGCGGCGGGTCTTGGCGTCGCCGCCATCATCCTGACCAACCTGGCCCTGCTGCCGGTGCTGTTGTCCTTTGGCAGGGCGGACGGAAGGCCCCGGCCGCAGGGCGCGTTGCCGCGGCCGGTGCGTTCGTTGCTGGCACGGGCAGCCCGGCCGAAGCCCGCTGCCGCGATCATCTGTGCCTGGACCGCGCTCACCGCAGCCGGTGCGTGGTTTGCGGCCGATGTGAGGATCGGCGACGAGCACCGGGGCGTGCCGGAATTGCGGCCGGGCTCGGTCTACAACACCGATGCGTCGGTCATCGGGGAACGGTTCAGCATCGGCGTGGACGTGCTCACCGTCATCGCCGAGACGATGCCGGAGGGCTGTATCGACTACGACACGATGCGCAAGCTTGACGAGTTTGAATGGACCATGGGCAATGTCGGGGGGGTCCAGTCGGTCTCCGGGCTCGCGGGGACCGCAAGACACCTGAGCGCGGCCTGGAACGAGGGCAATCTCAAGTGGCAGACCCTGCCGCGCAACCGCTACAGCCTGGTGCAGTCCGTTGCCCCCGTTCCCACAAGCAGCGGACTGCTGAACACCGATTGCAGCGTCATGCCGGTCTATATCTACACCCTCGATCACAAGGCGGAGACCATCCAGCGTATCGTCCACGCCGTGAAGGCATTCGACGCCGAGCACAGGGGCGGCCCGGTTTCCTTCCGGCTCGCCGCCGGCAACGTGGGGGTCATGGCGGCGACGAACGAGGAGGTGGAGGCGGCACAGTTCCCGATCGTCGGCTATGTCTATGCGGCCGTTATCCTGCTCTGCCTGCTGGCCTTCCGTTCACTGCGGGCGGTTGTGTGCATCGTTCTGCCCCTGGCCGCGGTGTCGGTGCTCGCCTATGCGCTCATGGCGATTCTCGAGATCGGGCTGAAGGTCTCCACCCTGCCGGTGGTCGCGCTCGGCGTCGGCGTGGGCGTCGATTACGGAATCTATGTCTACAGCAGGATGCATGGCCATCTCAGGGATGGCATGGACTTTGCCGAGGCCTTCGAGCGCACCCTTGCCACCGCGGGGGCCGGGGTCATGCTGACCGGCCTCACGCTCGCTGCCGGTGTGGCGACGTGGATCGCCGCCCCGCTCCAGTTCCAGGCCGACATGGGCACGATCCTGATGTTCATGTTCCTGGTCAACATGGCCGGTGCCGTGATCCTGCTGCCCGCGCTCGGCGCATGGCTGTTCCGGCGGCGCCCGGGCTCTTCGGAGTGATACCAGGGACAGCCGGCGCTCCGGCCAGGCATCTGCAGGCAGGCGCGGTCTCCGTGACCGCGCCGCCCGCGTTACACTGCGATGAAAAATGATTCCGACCCAACCCCACCCGATGCTTTCACCATGAACAACCGGTTCAAGACAGAATTTGTGACTCCCGAGGACAGGGACGAGTGGCGCGTGCTGTTTGATGGCTACGCCGATTTCTATCACGTCGGGATGACCGATGAAATCGCCGATGAAACCTTCCGCTGGCTGCTGAATCCCGACCACGTTCTCGAGGGACTCATCATCCGGGATGCCGGGGGCAGGGCAGTGGGCATCGCCCATATCCGTGCCTGCCCGCGTCCCCTCGGCGGCTGCGAGGTCGGATTCCTGGACGACCTGTTCGTGGTTCCGGATGCCCGGGGCAGCGGCGCCGCGGACGCGATTTTCGAGAGCCTCAAGTCCCTGGCCGGCGAACGGGGTTGGACGACGATCCGCTGGATTACCCAGCATTTCAATGCACGGGGGCGGAGCTTCTATGACCGTTACACCGACGGGCCCAGCGACTTCATCATGTACCAGTGGAGTATGGAATGAACGCACGGGAGGCCGGCATGCGGCTCGCGTCCGGTGCGACTGGGCGAACAAAGGCAGGGCCGGACCTGTAAAACCCCGCTGACAGCGGTTTACACCTGCCCGCCCCGCAGGGTCATGTTCCGGGCCGCCGGATGGCCTGGAGCGAACTGTCCGCCCGGGTTACTGAAGCGCGATCAGTCCATCCACCAATGGGTGCCCCTGGCCGTGGTCACGTACTCCGGCCAGCGGAAGTTCACCGGCGGGGGATAGTCGCAGAGCGGTGCCTGCCAGAGATCGCCGCCGCGGCCGCCGCCGGTGCGCCGGTTGAATTCCTCCCCTGCGGCTTTCAGCAGGTCGGGTTTCGTGAGCAGGTCCAAGACGGTAAGACCGATGGTCTTGGCCGCGCATTCGATCATCGGGTCGATGGTCTCGGGGATGCCGCCGAGGGCGTTCATCACCCAGTCGGGATACTGATAGCCGGGCTTCGGGGAGACCAGCGTGGGCCGTGCGACGTAGAGTCGCACCGTGGGTGCGTGCCAGCAGTACTCGGTGTAGTCGTCGGAGGTGAAATGCTCCTGCCAGGCGGGAATCCGCGTGCGTAGTTCGGCTTCCGCATCCAGGGGGTCGATCAGGGTTTCCGTGATGTCGAGAAACGGCCTGTCCATGGGCTCGATGCCCAGGTTCCGCTGAATTTCCCGGGCAATGTGAACCGCCTTGCCGTGGTTGAAAACCGGGGTTCCCACAGTCTCGAGATTACGATAGGTTGCTCGTGCAAGTGAATGATTTGCAAGGCCAGGTCTCGATTTTGAAACCCAGTTGAACTCCCAGGAGCAGTGGTTGGCCTGGGCTGCGGCCTGCGCGTTGGCATCCAGCACCTTGCGTACCCGCTCTGCCATGTCGATGTCCGGCACCCGTACGATGTACTGGATCTGGGCGAGCCGGGCGGGCAGGTTGTCCGCGGTGGCCTGGCCCGCCGTGAGGATGCATTCGTTCATGGACCAGCCGCAGCCGGCGGAAATCATGTGCTCTCGAAGGCTTTTTGATGTCTGGTACATCATCACGAGGGCGTCGTTGGCTCCCGGGGCACGGGCGGAGGCATGGGCTGCTGGAATGGGTGAATCCGCCCCGTCGCTGCCGGCAAGCCAGGTTTCCGGTTGATCGCAGCGGAAGCTGTAGATCATGGCGTAGGCCGCGCCGCAGTGCGTGTCCCAGCGGACCGTGTTGCAGAGCGGCGGCATGTAGAACGGATGGAAGCTGATGGCGGCATCCAGGTCGTCGTAATAGCCCGCGGCGGCATGAATGGGCTTGGAGCCCCGTACCTTTTCCGCCGGTTCGCCCAGGAATTTCAGGGTACCGGGTATCCCGTGGCTCTCCATCGATTTCTTTGCGGCAAGAAATCCGCCGAGGCTGGAGATTCCCAGGGCGGAATGCGGGTCCGTGTGTCCCCCGGCATGCGCCGTGAGCCCGTCCCTCGGGCGCTCCAGGGTATCCGCCGCCTGGCAGTTGCCGGGCACGGCATCGTACTCGGCGTAGCCCCCGATGACGGGGCCGTCACCATTGTGCCAGGTGGCGCAGAATGCGGTCGGCATGCCGCCGCTGCCTTCCTCGACCGTAAAACCCTCATCGCGCAGTAGATTCACGTACCAGTCCGCGGAACGGTATTCGCGCCAGGCGGTTTCGCCGAAATCAAAGATCACCTGGTGCCAGTCGGAAAGATCCGCCATATGCGTATCCACCCAGTCCAGAATCCCGTTTCTGGTATCCCTTGTCATTTCATTGGGAATTATAAAGATGAGTTGACAACCTAAGCCACCAACCTCAAGTTCATATGTTGACGGGTCGGGGAAGTGGATAACTCCAACGCTTCTCGCCGTCCAGACGCCCCAATCCCGAGGGCCACGATATTCAAGGCGGCGTTGACGTCCGCATTGACCTCATGTCCGCAGGCCACACAGCCGTATTCGGACTGTGACCTGCGGCTTGCCTTGCTCACATGGCCGCACCTGCTGCACCGCTGCGACGTGTGCGCAGGATTCACCGCAAGCAAGGTGCAGGCCTTGTATTCAATCTTCTCCCGAAGGCCTCTCCAGCCGGTATTCCGTATCTCCCGGTTCAGCCCGGACTTCGCTTTCACGTTCGTGCCCGGCGCCTCCGCCGTCCTCCTGGCGGATTTCGTCATGGCGGCCGTCTTCAGGTCTTCCACCACAACCGTCCCCGCCGTGTCCGCCAGGGTACGGCTGACATGATGCTGCCAGTCGGCCCGTACGGCAGCAATCCTCCTGTCCGTCCTCGCCCGCAAGTGCCTGGCCCTGGCCCGGCGGCTGGAACCCTTCTGCCTGCGGGCCATCATGCGCTGATACCGGTTCTTCCTCGCCTCAAGGCGGGACGTATCCGGCATCCGCAGGATGTCCCCGGTGCTCACCGCAACCTGACCGGCATTCATGTCCACACCCAGGGCCAGGCCATTGTCCGCCTTGTGCTCCTCCACCGCATAGCAGATCGTGCACTGCCACCGTCCGAGGGATCGCTTGACGGTCGCCCTGAGCGGCCGGCAGTCCGCGTAGGGATTGCCTCCCTTGCGCGTCAGCGTCACCCACCCTGCCTTGGGGATGAACAGGGAATCTCCTGCAAGCCTGACGTTCTGTGGGATCGTGAAGCTGTCGTCGCCCAGCCTGCCCTTGAACCTGGGGCGGCCTCCCTGTCCCCTGAAAAATCTTTGCCAGGCATCCGCCTGGTGCTTGAGCGTGTATCTGACGGGCGCGAACGGCGCGTCCGAAAGCCATGCCGTATGGAGCCGCAGTTTCGTGAATTCCTTGCCCAGGGAGAAGAACGAAGGTTGGACCGGCTTCATCAGGGCCCTCAGTTCCGCCACCTGCGCTTCCGTCCAGTCCAGGGGAATGTGCGCTTCCGCCTGCAGTGCCTCCCTGTATTGCCGCTCGTTTTCAGCGAGCGCCCAGTTCCACACATACCGGCACGCACCTGCGGTCTGCGTCAGCAGGTCGTGCTTCCGCCTTGACCTGGGGTGAAGGCGGAATACAACGGTACGATAGGCGGTCTGGGTGTTCATGGCCAAGGGCATATCATATCGTCAATTAATCTTTATAAGTCCCTTCCATATCTTGCACGGAACATAGACATTGCCCTCGGCAAGTTTCCGGGCTGTGCGGATCAGTTCCACGGAATGAAGCTGAAAACCGTTGCCGATCGAGTAGTCCACATGCACTTCCATGGCGCCGGAAGCGTGTTCAAGGATGATGTTCGCCGGATTTTCCTCTGGGCGGCACACGATGCCGTCGGCAACACTGCCGGGGGTAAGGGCGCAGGCGGCAAGGCACTGGGCGCCCGTGACGGATATCGAGGGATGGGTCTTCCAGGGCATGAAGTAGCGTACCGCGATCGAGCCACCCGCGTTCGCAGGGGCAATCAGGCCGAATCTCGGTGTGACAGACTGCGTCACATCCCCCATGCCCATGCGTTTTCCGCCCTCGATGCGGATTGCTTCCATGCGTGAAAAAAACGCGGTGTTCGCGTCGAGTTCCTGGGAAGATTCATCACCCCTGAGGCCGAGGTCGGAAGCCCTTGCGATCACAAGCGGCACGGCAACGTCCATGCAGGTGACTTCAATACCGCCGATCCTGTCGCGCAATCTGCCGGTCGGCAGCAGATTTCCCGTCGAGGAGCCCACCACGTCCATGAACTTCAGCGCAATCGGCGCCGCCGTGCCCGGGACCCCGTCAATCCGGGCTTCGCCGTCATAGCGGACCCGCCCGCCCGGTGTGGCCACCTTGGCAAGTACCCGTGCACCCGTATTGACGGCACGGATCCTGATCTCCGTGAAGCCTTCCGCCGGCTCGACAATCCCCATTTCAATTGCGGCGGGGCCAACCCCGGACAGGATGTTTCCGCAGGTCGGCTTGTAGTCCACCAGACGATCCTCTACGGAGACCTGGGCGAAGAAGTAGTCCACATCCGCCCATTTGTCGTCTGACGGTGAGAGCATGGCAACCTTGGTGGTTACCGCGGCCCCGCCGCCAATGCCGTCGATGTTCAGCGGGTGACCGGATCCAAGCACGGCGATGAGCACTTCAGCCAGGTCCCCCAGGTCCCGCGGCAGATCCTCGCGCCGGAAATAGGGCCCGCGCGAGGTTCCGCCGCGGATGAAGAGTAATGGAATCCCGGTCTGTCTCATTTCAGATCGCTTTGGATCAGTCCTGTCGGAATTTCGTTTAATGCCTGCCTGTCAGTCACTCTCGGGCACTTTCTCCGGAACGCCCCATGTCACCCGGTAACGCGATCCGGACCTGTATGTGCGATGAGCGCGCATTCATCCGGGCCATCTGGCTCAATACGACATCGTGACGCGGTGGCCACCATTCCCGGGGTTGTTTGACTGGCACTCAAATTATTCCTTAGATGCGCCCTTGACGGCTACGTGTATGCCACCAGCGTCACAAAGACGGCAAGACCGGCGCCGACACCGGTCAGCACCCGCCGGCCAAGCAGAAAGAAGACCGCCAGGCCCACCGTCATCCCTACCAGGCGGATCCACAGGCTCACTTCGGTGAGGGGGCCTACCGGCAGCAGGACCATACGGGCAATGAGTCCTGCCAGCATGGCATAGGAAACGCATGTAATCCATTGAAAGAAATCGCTTTCCGGGTTCACCTGGCGGGAGAGCAGGACACCCAGCAGACGCCACAGGTAGGTGGCGCCAATGGCGCCGATGACCACCAGCCAGAGCAGGGCGTCCTCACTCATGTGGCGCTACGGGTACGGTGAATCCAGAACGCCAGCGTGCCGCCGATCAGGCCGGTGGCAAGCAGCCCCCATTCCGGAGACAGCCAGTGAAACACCGGTCCCAGGGGGGCACCGATCAGCATGGCGCCGATCGCCGGACCCAGGCGGGTTCCCGCAAGCAGCACCGCGAAAAACAGGGGATTGAGGAAGATCAGTCCCAGTGCAGCCGGCGGCGCCATTGCGCCGACACCGTAGTAACCGAGCGCCGTGCCAAGCAATCCCGCGCTCATACAGATCCCGGCAAAGGCGACAAAGTAGCGGGGCCGCTGACTCATGGCGATCTCAGGGAACCGGTTCAGGCCCGCCGCCCAGGAGTTGATCGACAGCAGCTGCACCAGGGCGTACATCCAGCCATAGTGCCGGATACCGCCACGCATGAGCGGGATAAAGGATACCGCCATGGGAAAGAAGCGGGCATTTGCCAGGGATACGGCCAGGATCACGAACAGTGCGGAGACCCCGGCGGCGTGCATCTCGGCCAGGGCCAGCTGGCCCGGCAGCCCCCAGATCCCGGCGGTGGTGCTGAGGGCCATACCGAGGTTGAAACCGCTCTCCCTGGCCAGGGAACCGAACCCGGTCATGCTGGCGAGCAGCATGATGGCCGGGAAGCCGAACGCATCCCTGGCGGCCTGGCGGTAGGTTGGTCCGGGGGAGTCGATCACGCGGTGATGCCGGGCTTGACCTCGTAACCCGGCTCCTCGGGTTCGTCGTCGGCGATTTCCGCGGGAAATCCGGGTGCGAGTACCCGGGTGCCGATCTGTTCCTCCAGCCGGCGGATGATATTCGGCGACAGCTCCCTGGCGCCGTAACGCGCCTCGCCGTCCCTGAAGATATCCACCAGCAGGGGCGCCAGTTCCAGGTCCAGTCCGGAACGCTTCGCGATTTCATGGAAAATCCCGATGTCCTTGCTCACCAGGTCCATGGTGAAGTTGATGTCGCGGCTGCCGTTCAGTATGACCTGGCTCTCGGTTTCATGGACGAAGGAATTGCCGGACGAGATGCGGATCGCCTCGTAGGCGGTATTCAGGTCCATTCCGGCCATCCTGGACGTGGCCAGCGCCTCGCACAGGCTGACGAGATTCGCCGTGGCCAGGTAGTTGGTCACCACCTTCAGGACCGATGCGGACCCGAGTCCGCCGGTATGCAGGATGCGCCGGCCCATGACGGTCAGTACCGGCAACATGCGCTCGAACACCGGCCGGTCGCAGCCGGCGAATATCGCGATATTCCCGGTTGCGGCGCGGTGGCAGCCCCCGGAAACGGGGCAGTCCACGGGGTCGGCTCCCGCGGCGCGTACCATCTCGCCGAGACGCAGTACCTCGGCCTGGTCGGTCGTGCTCATTTCGGCCCAGATCTTGCCCGGTCCCAGCCCGGCTATGACGCCATCGCCAGCCTCGAGAACCGCGGCGCTGGCAGCCGGGCTCGGCAGACAGGTAATGAGAACGTCCACGCCTTTTGCCATGGCCATCGGGCTTTCCCCCCACCTGGCGCCCCGTTCGAGGAAAGGCTGTGCGGCCTCCCTGTTCAGGTCGCGCACGGTAAGGTCGAAGCCGTTTCGCAAAAGACTGCCGGCAAGTTTGCCGCCTACATTGCCAAGGCCGATAAATCCTACGCTGGTCATCAGGTGATTCTTGAAGTGGTCGAAGGTTGAGGAACACCGCCGGTAACGGCCGGCGGCGCTGGGATTATAGGGACAGCGGTGAGAACTCCCAAGTCCGATTTTCGGGCAGGTTCAACCCGGGGGTCTGACGTGGTACCGGCGGAGCCGTCCGGTTCTTCCCTGGATGGCCGGATTGCCCCGCGGCCCGTGCCGGAGCCCGGCAGGGACTTTCACGGACCTCGGCATTCCGCCATCTGGTATGATGGCCCGCCGGTCCCGTAGACACCGAATACATCCTGTCCCGCTTCCCCGGGCATCACCCCCGTCCCCGATGACCCTGCTGATCGATATCCGCCAGCCTGACTGGCTCACGGAAAATGCACTCAAGGACCAGCTGGCGCCGCAACTGCCCGGCGTGGAGATACTGCTCTGCGACCCCGGCCCGAAGGCGGCTGAGGTCACCATGCTGGCAGCGGTGCGGCTGCATGCCGGCGTGGCGGCTTCATTGCCCAACCTGCGGCTGGTGCAGAAGCTCGGGGCCGGGGTTGACGGCATCGTGCGGGATCCGGACCTGCCGCCGGAGGTCCGGGTATGCCGTCTGAAGCCCCTGGCCCCGGCGGTGGAAATCTCTGAGTATTTCCTCGCCCATGTCCTCTTCCGGCAGCAGCATATCGCCAGGTACCGCGATCAGGCGGCACGCCGGGAATGGCTGCAGCATCCGCCGCGGCAGAGCGCCGGGACCACGGTGGCGGTGCTGGGTCTCGGACATATCGGGTCCATGGTCGCGGATTACTTTGCGCGGCTGGATTTCCGGGTGCTGGGCTGGAGCCGCTCCCCAAAGGACCTGCCCGGTGTCGAATGCCATCACGGCGAGGACACGCTGGATGCCGTGCTGGGACAGTCGGACTATATCGCCAGTGTGCTGCCGTCCACCCCGTACACGGTGAATCTCTTCGATGCGGACCGGATCGCCAGGATCAAGCCGGGGGCGGTGCTGATGAATGCCGGGCGGGGAGACCTGGTGATGGCGGACGCCCTGGTCGCGGCCCTGGACTCGGGTCACCTTGCCGGGGCGGTGCTGGATGTCTTTCCGCAGGAGCCCCTGCCGGCCGAAAGCCCGCTCTGGACGCATCCCGGCGTCACGGTGACGCCCCATGTCTCCGGCTGGCACCTGGACGAGGGTTTCGACGATGTGGCCGAGAACTACCGACGGCTCATGGCGGGGGAACCGCTGCTGCACGAGGTGGACCGACGGGCAGGCTACTGACCGGCCTCCCCACTCGCCACGCAAATGGCTTTCGGGTGATTCCGGCAGGGCTGCGGGGCGGTCGACCCCGCGCCTGTCGAATCGGTATGCCCGCTATGGCGCTGCGGGCTGTTCCAGTTCCCGAAGAACATGCTCCGCGAAACCGTGTCCCGCTTCGGCGTAAAGATTGTATGTCACGCAGCCCAGACCTTCGAGTTCGGCCTTGTGGTCCGGGTAGCGGGAAATAACTGCCAGGACGCCACGGTAGTCGAACCGCTTCGCCAGGTCGACCACATAGAGGTTTTCGCGGTGATTTGACAGGCTGACCAGCAGCATGCGCCGTTTTGCCAGGCCGGCATCCATCCAGAAGTCGTAGTCGCTTGCGTCGCCGGGTATGCAGCGGTAGCCCTCACCGGCAAGTTTTTTTGCCTTGTCCAGGTTTTCCTCCACCCCGACCACGACATCGCCGTACCGTTCACGGAGTGTCTCGTACGCGCCGACACCGACGCGGCCCATGCCGAGCACCACGATCTCGGCATTACCGAGGCCCAGAAGTTGTTCCCGCTCCAGCCGTTCCTTGCGCTCGAAACGGTGCAGGAGCGCGGCAAAGCGGCCGTACAGATCGTGTACCCTGGTATTGAACGGTGTCGCGATGAAGAGCGACAGCGCCATGGCCAGGGCAAGGGTGGTCAGCCATTCCGGCGACAGCATGCCTGTTCCCACTGCGATGGCACCCACGATCAGACCGAATTCCGAGTAATTGAACAGGGAAAACCCGGCCACGAAGGCGGTACGGGCGCGCAGTCCGAATCCGACCAGGAGAAAGTAGTAGATCAGTGGCCGGAGAAAAATGAGCAGCGAAAGCGCCAGGGCCACCAGCAGCATCTCCGGCGACGGCAGGCCGAAGAATCCGATCTGGAGGAAAAATCCGATCAGGAACAGGTCCTTGAGGGACAGCAGGCTCTTGTAGAGTTCGCTCGATTTCTCCGCGGGCCCCAGCAGGATGCCAATCAGCAAGGCGCCGAGACCGCCCTTCAGATCCACCAGTTCGAACAGTTCATACGCCCCGATGGCGGTCGCCACCCCGAAAAGTACCAGCAATTCGCCATGGCCTGCCCGGTCAAGCAGTTTTATGAGCACGGGTCGCAGAAACGGCAGAGCCAACAGCCCCAGGGCCCACGGGCTTGGCATCGTGTCAGCCGTCAGCACCAGGAAACAGACCGCGAACAGGTCCTGGATGATGAGGATGCCGATCGCAATTTCGGCGTGGAGCGCCGCGCCCTCCCCGCGTTCCTCGATGATCTTCACGGCGAACACCGTGCTCGAAAACGACAGCGCGAAGGCCAGTGCCCATGCCGCCGCATGGGATTCCATTCGGAGCGCCGGAATGAGAAAGCCGGCCAGAAGGATCACCGGCACGGTCAGCACGACCGCGATCAGCATGTGGGCGGTGGCGGTGCCCCAGACCTGAACCTGCGCCAGCTCCCGCAGGTTCAGCTTGAGGCCGATGGTGAACAGGAGCAGGGTGATGCCGAGGTCCGCCAGCGGACGGATCGTCTCGATGTCGCCCACCCCGGCCTCGTGCGCGGCAAAACCGGCCAGCAGGAATCCCAAAAGGGGAGGATAGCCAAGGCGGCGGAACACCAGTCCGGCCAGGAATGCGATGAGCAGCAGAACCGCGATCATGGTTGGAATTCTAGGGCATGATGATGAAACCCGTGTGATCGCCTGGCAGGTGAGGGGAGAGTGGTCAACTCAAGGGCGGCGCGCCGCCTTCGGCCGCGCGCCTTTCGATGAACGCGTCCAGGGCTTCCAGACGCGCCTCGTCCCGCCGGGGCGCCTCGAAGTTGTCGAGCATATCCTGCCAGATGACCGTGGCCCTCTGGTCCGCGGTTGGGCTGCCTTTTTCCAGCCATTGCCCGTAATTGGAGTGATCCGCGACAAGCGGATCGTAGAAAGCGCTGCGGTAACGTTCCATGGTGTGCCCGGTGGCGAAGAAGTGCCCTCCGGGGGCCACGTCGGCAATGGCCTCGAACGCCATTTCCGCATCGTTCACGGGGGTCCGGGTACAAAGTTCGGCGAAGGTCTGCACCATTTCGAGATCGGTGATCATCTTCTCGTACCCGAAGGTCAGGCCGCCTTCCAGCCAGCCCGCGCTGTGCATCACGGCGGTGGCGCCGGCCAGCACGGCTGCCCAGCCGCTCAGTTCGGTTTCGTGGGCCCCCTGGGCGTCGGCCACATTGGCGCCGCTGCCGGCCGAAGAGCGCCAGGGCAGGCCGACCCTGCGTGCCAGCTGACCCGAACCCAGGGTGGCCTTGATGTGTTCGGGCGTGCCGAACGTGGGGGCGCCCGACTTCATGTCCACGTTGGAAGCGAAGTTGCCGTAGAGCACGGGGGCGCCCGGGTTGGCAACCTGGCTGAGCGTGATGCCGGCAAGGGCTTCGGCATGCTGGAGGCTGAGCGCGCCCGCCACGGTGATCGGCGCCATGGCGCCGAGCAGGCAGAACGGGGTGATCATGCAGATCTGGTTGTTCAGGGCAAAGTCGATGATGCCCTGGGCCATGGGGTTGTCGATCTGCCGGGGCGAGTTGGTGTTCACCACCGTGGTGGACCGGGGGGCGGAAAGGAATTCCTCTTCACTCAGGCCGTGCAGGATGCGGATCATCTCGAAGGCGTCCGCCACCTGTCCGCGTCCGCGGCAGAATATCCATGGGGCCTTGTCGCCCACGGTCAACTGTACCCGGACCGTCTGGTAATGGCGCAGGTGAACCGGCACGTCCTGGGGCTCGAGGGATGCCCCCTGCATCTGCAGGACATCGAAGCACTGCGTGAGCTTCATCAGTTCGATGAATGATGCCAGATCACCCGGACGGCGGCCGCGCGTGCGGTCGTACACGTTGGGACATCCCGCCCCAGCCTTGAAGGACAGCCGGCCCGGCGCCAGCAGGAGATCCTTGCCTGGATGGGCGCCCTTCAGGGTGAACGATGCCGGAGCCGAGGCCAGTGCCTGTTCGACGATATCGGAACCGATGCGCACCGTCCAGCTGTCGTCATCCACAAGTGCCCCGGCCGCTTTCAGCCGGTCCCTGGCCTCGGGCAGCAGGATGCGGATGCCGAGTTCCTGCAGGACGCGCAGGGCATTCTGGTGCAGGGACTCCACCTCGTCCTCGGTGAACACCGCCTGCGGCGTGAAGGGATTGGCAAGGTTGTGATAGTCGACGGCGCGCGGCGGCCCGGCTTCCTCGGCCCTTTCCCGGCGGCCCTGTCGGCCGCCCCCCCGTTGCCTCGGTCCGGGATTCATATGGTATGCACGTACAGTGGTTCAGGCCCGGAGGCGCTTGCCTTCGGGATCATGGGGTGACGGCGCGATCACCGCCGCATCGCATTCGATACCGACGATGTGGGTTTTCAGGCGGGTACCTGGTTCGGCGAAGGCCGGCTCAACCAGGGCCATCGCAAGGCTTTTCCCGATGGTATGTCCATAGCCTCCGGACGTGATGAATCCCACCTGCTCGCCATCGTGCCAGACCGGTTCATAGCCGGTGGCGTCGGCATCCGCCGAGTCCACCGCCAGGGTCACCAGTCGACTGGCTGCGCTGTTTTCCTGCTGTTCCCGAAGGGCGGCGTCGCGGCCGATGAACTCACCCTTGTCGAAGGCGATCCAGCGATCCAGGCCGGTCTCCCCCGGGGTGTAGCTTTGGGTGAACTCCTTGGACCAGATGCCGAAACTCTTTTCCAGGCGCAGCGAATTGAGTGCGTAGTTACCCACCTCGCGCATTCCATGGCCCGCACCTGCAGACAGGAGCGTCTCCCTAAGGGTGATGTGATCCGACGCGCGGCAGTTGATCTCGTAGCCGAGTTCCCCCAGCACCGACACGCGCGTCACCCGCCCGCGCACCAGTCCCACGTCCATGACGGTGCAACCCAGAAAGGGGAGGGCGGACACGTCCTGGTGGGTCAGCGAGGCAAGAACCTCGCGCGAGTTGGGACCGGACAGCGAGAAGCCGCACCAGTCATCGGAAATATCCCGCACTGCCACCCGCTCGGCTTCGCCGATATGGTCATGGAACCAGCGCATGTGCCACTGGCGCAAGTAGTAGGATCCCATGATCCACCAGGTACCGTCACCCCAGTTGATCACCGTGAGGTCGCCTTTCAGGCGGCCGCTGGGGGCCAGCATCGGCGCCAGCCGCGAACGGCCCGGCGCCGGAAGTCTGCTGGCCATCAGGCGGTCCAGCCATGCCCGGGCATCGGCTCCGGTGACCTCGTAACGGGAAAAGCCGGTGATGTCGAGAAGGCCGACCGCCTCGCGCACGGCCCGGCATTCCTCCGCAACGACGGGAAAGGCATTGGAACGCTTCAGCGTCGGGGTCTCCTCGAACCCCGTGGGTCCGAACATGAGGGGGACCTCCAGACCCCAGGATTCCCCCCACAATGCGCCGGCCTGGCTCATGGCCGTATGGGCCGGCGCCTTCTTCAGCGGCCTCCCGGCTGGCAACTGCTCGTTGGGATAGGTCATGACGAAGCGCCGGGAATAGAACTGGCCCGTGGTCTGGCGGATGTACTCCCGGTTGGACGCGAAATCGCCGTAGCGGGCGATGTCCATGGGCCATGCGTCGGCCTCGGTTTCCCCGTGGATCATCCATTCGGCCAAGGTCTTGCCGACGCCGCCTCCCTGGAGAAACCCCGCCATCACGGCGCAGGAAAGCCAGTAGTTTTTCATCCCGGGCACCGGTCCCACCAGGGGATTGCCGTCCGGTGAGAATGTGAAAGCGCCGTTGACCCAGTTCTTGATGCCCACCTCCTGCAGTACCGGGTAGCGGTGGAATGCCATTTCCAGCTCGTCGGATATGCGATCGATGTCTTCCTGCAGAAGTTCGATGCCGTAATCCCAGGGGGCGCCGTCAATCTGCCAATGCTGGTGGTTGATCTCGTAGATGCCGATCAATACGCCCTGCTGGTCCTGGCGCATGTAGGTGAATCCCTCGAGATCCACGGTCATGGGGACCTCGAAATCCAGCGCTGCCACCTCGGGTATGGTATCGGTGACAAGATAGTGATGGCTCAAGGGAGAGAGCGGCAGGTCCAGGCCGACCATGCGTCCGACCTGCTTGGCCCAGAGGCCGCCGGCATTCACCACGTGCTCGGCATGGATGGTGCCTTTCTCGGTGACCAGGTCCCAACTGTGGTCCCGGCGCTGCCTGAGTTCCAGCACCCGGTTGTGCTCGATGACCGTGGCGCCGCGTTTTTTCGCCGCTCCGGCATAGGCATGAACCGTGCCGGTGGTGTCGACGTACCCTTCCCGGTCCGCCCACAGTCCGCCGATGATCCCGTCCACGTCCATGATGGGACACTTCTCCTTGACCTCTGCCGGGGTCATCAGGTAGCAGTCCTTGATGCCGATGGTCTGGAACACGCGGTAGGCCGACTGCAGCCATTCCCAGCGTTCCGGGGCGGAAGCCACGGTAATGCCGCCGGTCATGTGCAGGCCGATGGACTGGCCCGACTCCTGTTCGATTTCGGAAAGGAGGTCGATGGTATAGGCCTGCAGGGCGGCCATGTTGGGGTCGGCATTGAGCGCATGGATACCCCCGGCGGCATGCCAGGAGGAACCGGCGGTGAGTACCGAGCGTTCCACCAGGCAGACGTCGGTCCAGCCGAATTTCGCCAGGTGATAGAGGACGGATGCGCCTACGACGCCGCCGCCAATGACGGCAACCCGGTAGTGCTGCATGGAGGTTCTCCGGTATCGTGGTTTGGTGCAGGGATGCTATCGCCCGGCAGCAGTGCTGGCAATAGCTGGGAAGCCGTCATCGCTGCAAACAGTAAAGACCATTGTTCACGGCATGACGAGATGCCTGCTGCTGTCTGGACAACGATGTTGCATCTTTCCGGAGTCGCCGATGATGAACGCCCTGCCCATGCCCTGGTTACGGCAACGTGAAAGGGGGGATGCCCCGGGCGGGTGGTGCCTGTTCAGGCGCAGGCGTCGCCGTACGGCGGAAGGGCGCGCCAGTTGAACTGGCGCCGTGCCGCCTGGATCACCCGGCGCTGGCGTTCGAATTTCCGCACAAGCGCGGACGGGGCAGTGGACGGGCTGTCGAATGCGGCAAGGATTTCCCGTTCGCTGCAAGCCCCCTTCTCACCACCGACAAGCCACGCGCCTCCCAGGCGGCAGAGGCGGTCGAGTCCGCGGTAGTACTGGTGAGTGCACTCCCGGGCAAACGCCACGGCATGGTCGAATGCATCACGGCTGTCGCTGGCAAGGGTCAGCCGGTTGTGAGGGTCCACCCCCCAGGGATTCATGTGTCCGTAAACAAGCACCTGGCCGTCGACGCCCGGGGTGGTTTCGAAGTACGCCGCCAGTGACTCGACATACTCGCGGTTGATGCGCCATAGCGAGAGCGCCTGGTCACCGGTGTGTTCCGGGTCGAGTCGGACCGTCGCGTCGGTATGGCCCTTGAAGACGTATTTTCCGCGCGGCGCCTGGGTGCGGGCGGCAAATGGAATACCCTCCCTGAGGGCGCGCATCTCTTCCGGGTCCCTGAACACTTCCGAATGTTCCAGATCGATGCCCGCGATGGTCGGACAATTTTCACTGCCATCGTCCAGCAGGCTCATGAGAAAGGCATCCGCATCACCTTCGGTGCAGCCGTTCACGAAGACAAGGCCGTCGCAGCCTGCCGCCCGGCACTTCGCCGCCAGTTCCGCGGCACGGCGGCTGGCCGTGTTGTCGGCACCTTGGGCCAGCATCGGTTCCATGGACTCCAGCGTGACATGCTCGATGCCGAGAATCATGTCGGATTCTCCCTGCCGGTTCACCACTTCGCCATCGGACCCGTCGAGGAAGCACCAGGGTGCCAGCCGTTCGAGCAGGGCGGCGAGAAATCCCGGATCCGAGTCCACCGGCAGGACAAAGGCGACTTCATTGGGCGGCAGCCGGGAATAGCGGCAACACACCGCCTGGACGATACCGGTCCAGCCGTAGGTGGCGGCGTGATCGGCGAGTTCCTCCCCCTCCAGGCGGCGGGTGCGCTCACCGTCGTACAGCGCCGCGGCGGTGACGCTGTCGGAGAAGTAACGGCGCTGCGGGCCCATACCTCCGGTCATGAAGGTGGCGCCCACCTGGGCATAGGCATAGCTGGTGAGATCCGCCCCCAGCACCCGGAAGCCGGGGCCCAGTAATTCTGCCAGTGCCCGGTTGAGTTGATCCAGCGAGACCGCGGCGCCGGCGAATATCCGGTCACGTTCCGGGCAGACCACGATGTCGTCCAATGCCAGCGTCGTGACGTCGGCATCCCCGGCAAGGCCCAGGCTGGGACTGGTGGACGGTTCGATGGACAGGCCCACCACGGTGCCGTCCGCCGGCGGCCTCACCTGGAAAATCCCGCCGCCCCCGGAACGCGCGGACATCGGTAACAGCAATGTGCCGTCACCGTGATGATCCAGGATCGCCCCTACGGACTCCCCCAGGTCAACCCGGCCGCGCAGGGCGTAGGCTGTATCGAGGACGACAGGATTGTTCTCGCCATCCACGAAATCGGGTTCCAGGGGCTTGAGCTCAGGCGCCAAGGCGGGAGTGCTGTGGAAATTGACCGGGTCTGAATCATAACCCAGCGTTCGTGCAGGCGCAGTGGTTTGCCCTGGACGGGGATCCGGGCCCGGATCCTTCCGGTCCTGCCGGGGTGCCCCGTCAACGGACGCCGAACCGTTGGCGTGAATCTGCCGCACGGTATATGTTTCAGAAACGACACATTGATGAATATGGTACCGGTGTGTTTGGCAGGAATTGGCAACTGCTCCGCTTTTCCTGTAATCTTTGAATGCAAGTACCCTTCAGGAGTGATGGCGGTCTGACGTCTACGCGGTGCTTGCTGTGGAAATTGCCATGCGTCCACGAGTCTCCCCCCAGAGGTTTCGCACGTTTGCAATACCTCCGGACTGCATGTGCCAGCCACCCCCGGCAGTAACACGTTCGGTGCCGTTGCCCCACGGGCCGCTTCCCATGGCCGGTGGCGTACGCGGGATGGATTCCCGCGATTCCGGATTCGCTCCTTCTCACCCGCATGTCCCGCACGCCGCAATTTCAGGCGGTGCTGCGCCTACTGGAGATTCAGCATGAAATTCAACATCGTGATGGTTGTTTCCATGGCGCTCTGTGCCGCCATCGGACTCTGGGGTGTCTTCGACCCCGACGCGATGACGGCGGCGGCGCAGGCGCTGGTCAACTACTCCCTGACCGCGCTCGACTGGTTCTACCTGCTGCTGTGCACGTTCTTCTTCGTGTTCATGATCGTCATCGGCTTCTCTAAGTACGGCGACATCAAGCTCGGCGGCGACGACGAGGTGCCGGAATTCAGTACCGGCTCCTGGGTCGCGATGCTTTTTGCGGCGGGCATGGGCTCCGGACTGCTGTTCTGGGGGGTTGCCGAACCCATCTACCACTTCATGTCACCGCCCGGCATGGAGGGCGAAACCCCGGCCGCGGCCCGGCAGGCATTCGTCATCACGAACTTCCACTGGGGATTCCATGCGTGGTCGATCTACGGTTGCTGTGCGCTTGTGATCGCCTACGCCACGTTCAGGCTGGGCCTGCCGTCGATGATTTCGACGCCGATCCTCGTCGGGTTCAAGAACATCTTCGGGCCCAGGACACTGAGGAGTATCGGTTCCACCGCGGACATACTCGCCGTGGTCGCGGTGATCTTCGGACTGGCCGGTTCGCTTGCGATGGGTACCCTGATGGTCCGATCGGGGATGAGTTCCGTGTTCGGCACCGACAACAGTTCCACCACGATCAGCTTCGCCATACTCGCTGCGCTGACGGTCTGCTTCCTCCTGTCCGCGTCCACCGGCGTTGACAAGGGGATCAAGATTCTGAGCAACATCAACATGATCGTCGCGATCGTGATTCTGCTGGTGGTGCTCTTCGGCGGTCCCACCGCCTACCTGTTCCAGGTTTTCGTCAACTCCATCGGCGACTACCTGATCCAGTTCATTCCCCTTTCGTTCAAGATCTACAGCTACCAGCCGCCGGCGTCCTGGAACTGGTTCCATGGCTGGACCCTGACTTATCTCATCTGGTGGCTTGCATGGGGCCCCTTTGTCGGCATCTTCATCGCCCGCATCAGCCGGGGCCGGACCATCCGCGAGTTCGTGATCTTCGTTGTCGGGGTGCCCACGATCGTGTCGATGCTCTGGTTCGCCGCGTTCGGCGGCGCCGCCATCCACATCGAGCTCTTCGGCGGGGGCGGCCTGGCCGAGAAGGTGTTTGCGGACGTCTCTGCGGCCCTGTTCGCCTTCTTCGAGTACTTTCCGGCGACCGCCGTACTGAATTTCCTGACGGTATGCCTGATCTTCATCTTCCTCGTGACCAGCGCCGACTCGGGAACGTTCGTGATCAGCATGATGACGAGCAAGGGGGACCTGAACCCCGCGGTGCGGGTGAAGTTGACCTGGGGGCTGATCATCACCGCCATCACGGTGGGAACCCTGGCCACGGGCAGCGTCTCCGTCGCCAAGGCGATGGCAATTACCGGGGCCATCCCGTTCACCGTGATCGTCATACTGCAGATGGCCGGATTCGTTCGCCTGATCCGGGAGGATCCACAGGTGCGAAAACCGCGCACGAAGGTGCGCGGCGTGGGCGATGATGCCCCTGAACGCGCTTCCGCGTGAGGAGGTCTGTCATGTCAAAGAAAATACTGTCGTTGATGACTGCCGCGGCCTTCGGGGTGCTTCTCGCCGGCTGCGCGGACCAGAAGCAGAACCTTAAGGTCGGCTCCAAGCCGTTCACCGAGAGCATGGTCCTTGCCGAGATGATCTCGCAGCTGGCGGAGAATGCCGGCATCCCGGTCGAACGCCATATTCCCTTCGGGACCACCGACCAGGTGATGGAGGCGACCAAACAGGGGGTGATTGACATCTATCCCGAGTACAACGGAACGGGACTGATCTTTCTCGGCCAGGCGCCGACGAGCGATGGCGACGAATCGACCAGGATCGTGCAGCAACTGTTCAATCCGCTCGGTATCGAGATGACCGGAAAGTTCGGATTCTCGAACGACTATGCCATCGTGACGACGAGCGAGTGGGCGCAGGAGCATGGCGTCGATTCGATCAGCGATCTGGCCGGTCTCGACATACCGCTGACCTTCGCGGTCGATACCGATTTCACGCAACGACCCGCCGACGGCCTGCCGCATCTGTTGCGCCGCTACGGCATTACCGGAAGTTCCACATTGGCGTTCCCCCTTGGAACGGAGGGCAAGGATCAGATTGTCTCGGCCCTGCTGGACGGATCTGCCAACGTCGCCGAGTTGTTCGTCACTGACGGCCAGATCGCCGAATACAATCTCGTCGTTCTTGAGGACGACCTGAGATTCTTCCCGGTATACGAGGCGGCGCCGCTGGTCCGCTCGGATGCCTTGAGGTCTTTCCCCGAATTGTCGTCAGTGCTCGGCAGCCTGTCCGGCGCCATCAACGCCGAGGACATGCAGCAGATGAACAAGACCGTGGATCTCGATGCCCAGACCCCGGCGAGTGTCGCGTCGGCATTCCTTGCGGGCAAGGGACTGCTGCCGGAAGGAGCCGCTGCGGCGAACGTGGAGCGCCTGCTCGTGGTCGGCGATCCGGGTTTGTCCCGGAGCAGTGAGACTGCCAGGGCGCTGCGGGCAATCCGGGCCGGCTTCCCGGGCAGGGATCTTGAATTGCTCAACTCGCCGGATCCCATGGCCGCCTTGGCCGGCGGCGAGGCCAGGGTGGCGATCATCGGCACGGAGGCTTTCTACGCGCCCGGTGATTCCGGTCCCGTGGCCAGGGGGAATTCACTGGCCTTCGCCGTGCTGGGCCACAAGAGCGGCCATCTGTTCGCGCGCAGTGTCGGCGCCACCAGCGATCTTCCCAGCATGAAGAGGATCGCCACCGACCAGGCAGGCAGCGGCTCAGCCATGGTCCTTGAGATGATCCTGCAGTCGCTGGGGCGCACGGATGTGGAGGTTGTGCATGAATCGAAGAGCCTGACCGATCAGGTGGAAGGAATTCGTAACGGCGATTATCACGGCGTGTTCAGGATGGCGGCGCAGGGCGACCGCGAGGTCGCCGGCGCCATGCAGGCAGGTGGGGTACACCTGCTCGGCCTCGACGAGTGGTCTCAGGAGGGTCACACGGCCCGCTACAGCTTCATCCGCCCGACGACCATCCCCTCCGGGACCTACCCGGCGCAATTCCTCCCCGTCGCCAGTGTGAGCACGCAGTTCGTGCTTGCCAGCCCCGTGGAGACGCAGCAGGAAGCAGGTGAAGTAGGGCCCGGAACCGCGGGAGTTGCCCATGCGGTGCCGGTCAGCGCCGATGCCGTGGCGGCCATTCGCGAGGCGCTGGGTACTGCAGAGGCCGTTGACCCCGCGGTCCCGGTGCATTCCGCGCTCGCGCCATCCGTCGAGGTGATCGACAAATCCCTGCCGTTCAGACTCGATGTCTCTCTGATCAACATTCTGATTATCCTGTTCACGGTGTGGGTTCTCTATGTCTGCTACCTGCCCAGTCCGCGAACATTCACGATGCCTGACGACGACCAGTCACAAAGTGGCACAAAGGAGAGCTGACGATGACAAATTATCTTGTTCCGATCGACCTGGCCGAAGAAGAATTTTCAGAGAAAGTAGTCGGTACTGCGGTACAGATGGCCACCGGGGTGGAAGATGCACAAATCTACCTGATGACCGTGATACCGGGCATACCGGCCGGAATCGACGTGCGTTATGCGGTTCGGGGAGAAATGCATGGCTCCGCGGAATATCCGCTCCAGGAATGGAAGGAAGAGATGTCGAAGCGCCTCGGAGAGTTTGCGGCGGATCACATACCGCAGTCGATGCGCGCTGGCACCGTGGTCCGTAACGGAACGGTCTATCGCGAGATTGTGGAAGTCGCCAAGGATCTTGATATCGGACAGATCGTCATGGGCGCCCACAGCCCGACGCTCGCCGATTTCCTGCTGGGTCCGAACTCGGCCCGGGTGGCCCGCCATGCGGGCTGCACGGTCACCGTGGTACGGGAAAAGTAGCGGGCCGCGCACCTGCTTTTAGCCACCGGCTGGGGGGCATGCCGGTCGTTCGACCCATTCAACTTCCGCGTCGTCTAGCCTGAGTCAAGGCGGGCGCACTGCGCGTCCACCACTGCCCATGCAGTCATGTTGACGATGCGGCGAACGGTGACCGAGGGAGTGAGGACATGGGCCGGCTTCGCGGTGCCGAGAAGTACCGGGCCGATGGCCACGTTGTTGCCCGCGGCGGTTTTCAACAGGTTGTAGGCGATATTGGCGGCGTCGAGCCCGGGCAGCACCAGCAGATTGGCGTCGCCCTTGAGCGTGGACCGGGGCATGATGCGCCGGCGCGTCTCCGGATCCAGCGCGGCGTCGCCGTGCATTTCCCCGTCGATTTCAAGATCGGGAGCCCGTTCCCGTATCAGGGCCAGCGCCCGGCGCAGCTTGACCGCTTCGGGATGGCCGGAGGTGCCGAAATTGGAATGCGATACCAGGGCCACCTTGGGCTGGATGCCGAAGCGGCGCAGTTCATCCACGGCCATCAGGGCGATTTCCGCAAGTTCATCCGGTCCCGGATCCTGGTTGACGTGGGTATCCACCAAAGTGACCTGTCGTCCCGGCAGCATCAGGGTGTTCATGGCCCCGTAAACCGTTGCGCCGGGCCTGTGCCCGATCACCTCGTCGATATACTGGAGGTGCATGGGAAAGGTGCCGAACGTGCCGCACAGGAGAGCGTCGGCATGGTCCTGCCGCAGCAGCATGCTGCCGATCAGGGTCAGGCGCCGGCGCATCTCGATCTTGGCCAGATGTTCCGTTACCCCCCTGCGCTCGGTCAGGCGATGGTATTCCTGCCAGTAGCTCTTGTAGCGGTCGTCCCATTCCGGGTTGACGATTTCAAAGTCGGCACCCGGCCGCATGCGCAGGCCATAGCGTTCGATCCGCCTTTCAATGATTGCCGGTCGGCCGATGAGAATCGGCCGCGCCAGCTGTTCATCCAGCACAACCTGGACGGCGCGCAGGATTCTTTCCTCCTCGCCTTCCGCGAAGACCACGCGCTTGCCGGCATCGCGACGGGCCGCGGCGAAAATGGGCTTCATGAAGTTGCCGGAGTGGTAGACGAACTGCTCCAGTTGGCTCCGGTAGCTGTCGAAATCCCCGATGGGGCGGCTGGCCACGCCGCTGTCCATGGCGGCCCGTGCCACGGCCGGTGCAATACGTGAAATCAGCCGGGGATCGAAGGGCTTGGGAATGAGATATTCCGGGCCGAACGCCTCCCCTGCGGTTCCATAGGCCGCGGAGACCACCTCGGAATGTTCCTCCCGGGCCAGTTCCGCCACGGCATTGACCGCGGCGACCTCCATTTCCCGGCTGATGCCGGTGGCGCCGGCGTCCAGGGCACCGCGGAATATGAACGGAAAGCACAACACGTTGTTGACCTGGTTGGGGTAGTCCGTTCTGCCGGTGGCGATGACGGCGTCGTCACGCACGGACTTGACATCTTCCGGCAGGATCTCGGGATCGGGGTTGGCGAGGGCGAAGACCACCGGACGGTCCGCCATCCGGGCAACCATCTCCTTTTTCAGGACGCCGCCTGCGGACAGGCCAAGGAAAACATCCGCGCCTTCGATCACATCCGAAAGGCCCCGGGCGTCGGTTTCCCTGGCGTACTTCTCCTTGGCCTCGTCCATGAGTTCCTCTCTCCCCTCGTACACCACGCCGGCGATGTCAGTCACCCAGATGTGCCCGAGGGGCATGCCGAGTTCCACCAGGAGGTCCAGGCATGCCAGCGCTGCGGCGCCGGCACCGCTGACCACCAGCTTGACTTCACCGATGTCCTTGCCAACCACCCGGAGCGCATTTTGCATCGCCGCCGCCACCACGATCGCGGTGCCGTGCTGGTCATCGTGGAACACCGGGATGTTGAGGCGCCGGCGCAATTCCCGCTCGACGCGGAAACAGTCCGGCGCCTTGATGTCTTCGAGGTTGATGCCGCCGAACGTGTGTTCCAGCGCGGCAATGATCTCCACCAGCCGCTCCGGGTCGGCCTCGTCGATTTCGAGATCGAAGACGTCGATGCCGGCGAACTTCTTGAACAGCACCGCCTTGCCCTCCATGACCGGCTTGGCGGCCAGGGGGCCGATATCCCCCAGGCCGAGCACCGCGCTGCCGTTGGTGACCACCGCGACGAGATTCCCCCTGGCCGTGTAGCGGAACGCGGTAGCTGGATCGGACGCGATTTCCTCGCAGGCGGCTGCCACGCCGGGGGAATAGGCCAGGGTGAGGTCCCGCTGGTTCGAGAGACTCTTGGTCGGGGCGATGGAGATTTTTCCCGGGGTGCCGGACTCGTGGTAGTCCAGGGCCGATTTGCGGAAGAGTGAGTCCATGGAATGCTGGGGGATGGTGTCGAACAGCCATTATCCCCGAAGTGCGGCCCATGGTCATCACGGATGATCCGTAAGTTCGATGCCAGCCGGCCGCAAACAGGGCATACGGAACCGCCAACCGTCAAGGTCGGCAGCGGAATCCCGGTGCTGCCGGGCCCGGGACGGGCGTCCACAGGATCGACCATGGCCCTATTGCCCGGGTTCACGGCAATTCCCTACACTTCAGGACCTGACTTTTCTCTTGATGCAACCATGCCTGTTTCTGTCCCAACCGGGCTGTCTCCCCTCGACAGTATTCTTCCCGACGAGCCGCTCCTGATGATGGGAGCGGGGCCGGTTCCCATACCGCACCGGGTGGCCCAGGCGAATTCCATCGTCATCAACCACCTCGGCGACACCATGTCCCAGGTCATCGAACAGGTGAAGTCGATGTCCCGGTATGTCTTCCAGACCGAGTCGTCCCGCATCATGGGCGTGGCGGGCCCGGGCTCCGCGGCCATGGAGATGGCCGTAATCAACCTTGTTTGCCCGGGCAAGAAGGTTCTCGCCATCTGCAACGGGTTCTTCAGCGACCGGTTGGCGGAAATGGCGGAACGGGTGGATGCGGAAGTGGTCTGCCTCAAGGTGCCGGACGGCGTGACCGCAGACCCGGACGAGGTCCGCAAGGCGATCTCGAAGCACAGGCCTGCAGTTGTCACCCTGGTCCAGGGGGAAACCTCGAACACGGTTCTGAACCGCCACCTGCAGGAAATCTGCCGGCGGGCCCGTGAGCATGACTGCCTGGTGATCGTGGATGCGGTCTGCACCCTGAGCACGATGCCGTTCGAGATGGACAATTGGGGGGTGGATGCCGTGATCACCGGCGGCCAGAAGGGGTTGGCCTCCATTCCCGGGGTATCCCTGGTCGCATTCTCGGAACGCGCCTGGGACCACATCAGGGCCCGGGAGGACCGGCTGCGTCACTGGTGCCTGGATGCGAAGCTGGCGCACAGGTTCTGGAACGAGAAGGCCTATCACTACACTGCCCCGGTTTCCGGGGTCCTGGCCCTGCACGAGGCGCTCAGGCTGATTTGCAGGGAAACGCTGGAAGTGCGTTTCGAACGGCACCTGCGATGCTCCACCGCGCTCCAGTCGGGCATCGAAAGCATGGGGCTCTCACTCTATACCAAGCCCCGGGACCGTCTCAATTCCGTGGTCGGGATCAACGTGCCCGAAGGCGTGGAATCCCGCCGCCTGCTGACCCACATGTCCGGCGTGCACCGGGTGGAGATTTCGGGGTCATTCGGTCTTGACATTGTCCGGATCGGCCAGATGGGGGAGCAGAGCCGCTCGCATCACATTTTCCGGACCCTGCATGCCCTGGGTGCGAGCCTGTACGCACTGGGGGTGCCGGTGGACATTCCGGCCGGCGTGGCTGCCCTGGAGAGTACCCTGGACGCCTATATTTTCGACGGACCCGGCTGACCGCCCGGGTTCACGGACTTCTCCGGTGCCTCACCACCAGGCGCCGGCGTTGACCTGTATATCCTCCATGGTGAGCCCGGCGGCGGCATCGGAACAGCAGAAAGCCACCAGGGCGCCGATTTCCTCCGGCTGAACCAGCCGGTCCTGCGGATTGCTTTTTGCCATCTCCCGGATGATCTCCTCGTCGGTCCTGCCGGATGACTGCGCCATGGTCCGGGCACTTCGCCGCAGCATCTCCGTCTCCACCCAGGTGGGGCTGACCGCCACGCAGGTGACGCCGTGGGGCCCGCCCTCCATGGCCACGGCCCGGGTCAGGCCCACGAGTCCCGTCTTGGAGGCGCAGTAGGCGGCATGGGTGGGCTGGGCGATGCGCGCCGCGGTGGAGGCGATATTGACAATCCGCCCCCAGCCGCGCTGCTTCATGGCGGGAATGCAGGCCCGTATCATGCGAAATGGCCCGCTCAGGTTGGTATCGATCACCTGTTCCCAGTCGGCATCGGGATGACCCTCCACGACATGGTGGGTGGATACGCCGGCACAGTTCACCAGGATGTCCGGCTCGCCGAGGGCCTCGCGAACCCGTACCAGGAAACTCTCGATGGACTGGACAGATGTGACATCCAGCGGTGCGACGAGTCCATTGTCGCCGAGCGTGAGTCGGGCGTCCCGGTCAGCCTCGAAATCCCCTGCCTGGCGGGATCCCACGGCAACCCGTGCGCCGGTTTCCGCCAGGGCATTGGCGATGGCGAGGCCGATGCCCCGGAGACCGCCCGTGACGACGGCGATGCGTTGGTTGGACATGATCGGGCAACAGAAACAGTAACCTGAAAGAATAACAGAGTCGGCAGCCGGGGTGCGATCGCCCGGACCTGTTCCCGGTCCGCCACCGTCTTGGGCTACACTTCCGCCCTGGAATTCCCCCGGCCGAACCGATTCTTGCCATGAACAAGCCAGCCGTCAGCTTCGACACCGATGCCATCCTGGCTCAGGACGACCACCTGATCCACTCCTTTGCCAACCTGGACGGCATCAAGGCCCACCAGGCGCGCACGGTGATTGCGCGCGCGAAGGGTCCGTACGTGTACGACGCCGGCGGCAGGCGGTATATCGACGGTATCGGCGGACTTTGGTGCGTGAACATAGGGCACGGGCGGCAGGAGGTTGCGGACGCCGTTGCGGACCAGCTGATGAATCTGGATTACTATTCCACGTTCTACAACCTGACCCATCCGCTGGCGGCGGAACTGTCGGAAAAGATCACCAGCCTTGCGCCCGGGTCGTTGAACCGGGTGTATTTCGGCAACTCGGGGTCGGTGGCCAACGACAGCGCCGTGCGGATGCTGCACCGTTACTTCAACCGCAAGGGCGAGCCGTCCCGCAGGAAAATCCTCTCACGGATCGGCGCCTATCACGGCTCCACCCATCTTGCCATCGCCCTGACTACGCCGCAGTACCGGGAGGGCTGGCATTCCGCGGACGACCTGGTGGAATTCCTGTCCTCGCCGTATCCGTATCGCAGACCGGAAAACATGGACGTGACGGAGTTCTGCGACTTTCTCGTCGACGAGATGCGCGAGCGCATCGAGCGGATCGGGGCGGAAAACATTGCCGGGTTCATTGCCGAACCGATCCTGGGGGCCGGGGGGGTGATCGTGCCGCCGCCCGGGTATCACCGGCGCACATGGGAGCTGTGCGGCGAGTACGGCATCAAGATGATTTCAGACGAGGTGGTCACGGCGTTCGGCCGCCTCGGGCACATGTTTGCTTCCCAGGCGGCATACGGCATTGAGCCGGACATCATCTGCACCGCCAAGGGGCTGACTTCCGGCTATCAGCCGATGTCGGCCACCATCGTGTCCGACGACATCTACGAGATGCTGTCACAGCCCGGCGACATGTTTCTTCACGGCATGACCTATTCGGGGCATCCGGCCTGCTGCGCCGCGGCGCTGGCCAACATCGGGATCATCGAACGCGAGGACATCTGCGGCCATGTGCAATCGGTGGGGCTCGAATTCCAGCAGGGCCTGAAGGCACTGGAGCGGCACGACATAGTGGGGGAGGTGCGCGGCAGCCACTTCATGATGGGAATCGAGTTCGTTCGCGACAAGGCATCGAAACAGCCTTTCGATGCCGCGGACAACATCGGGGGGTTGGTGGCAAGACATGCTCAGGACCGCGGGCTGATCGTACGCCCGCTGGGGAGCATGGCGGTGCTTTCTCCCTGCCTGACGTTGTCCCGGGAAGAGGTCGGGCAAGTCATCGGCATCCTTGACGAAAGCATCGCCGGGGCCATGGCAGAACTGTAGTCCGGTCTCGCGTGGACATTCGCAAAAGGGTCGACCAGTGATTCCTGCCTCACCCTCTCCTCTGGTGCCAAATCCAGAGACCATCGCTGCCATGGAGGCGGCGCGGCGTGGCGAACTGGTCACGGTTCACGACGTCGACGGCCTGATGGCCGATCTCAATGCGGACGACTAGACGGACTACAGCCTTCAGACGGGATTACAAACGCGAGAAGAAAAGCCGGTTCGCCAACACCCTCGATATGGATAACATCTCAAGGAATTGAAATCATCTTGCCAGCAATGCATCAGTGACAGGATCTTGCCGGCCCCAAATTAAGCGACTTGCGACGGCCGTCACTCTCGTAGGGTGCATCAAATGCGGCCGGATACGAGTTACTGCAGCGCAGACTCCTGGGGGCTCGCGATCACCAGGGCAGAATCGTTCCTCGCGAGCAGCCGGCAGAACGCCTCCGGTGGCCTGCTGTCGGTAACGAAGGTGTCGATGTCCGCCACATCGCAGACCTTCACGAGGGCGCGGCGGCTGAACTTGGTGTGGTCCGCCACGACCGTCACTGAGGCGGCCTGCCGGATGACGGCACGGGAGAATTCTGCCTCGTCCAGACCGAAATTCATCAATTCGCTGTCGGTATTGATGCCGCCGATGGACAGGATGGCATGGCGTACATTGAAGCGGCGGACGAAATCAATGGCCTGCGGCCCGAACGTGGCCAGCTGGTCGCTGCCGACCTCCCCGCCGACAAGATACACCTTGTTGCTTCTCTGGCGCGCCAGGATGCGTCCGATTTCCGTGGAATTCGTCACCACCTGAAGTCCGCTTTTCCTTGAAAGCGCCACGGCCACGTAGGCGGTGGTGGAGCCGGTGTCCAGCATCATCGTGTCGTCGTCGTCCACCCGTTCGGCCACGGCCGCGGCAATGGCCTGCTTGGCGGCCCGGTTTTCCCCCATGCGGCGCTCCATGGGCGCTTCCCGCAGGCGGTCGGGCATCACGATGCCCCCATGGACCTTCTCCACCTGTCCCCGGTCCACCAGAGGACGGACGTGACGGCGCACGGTTTCGTCGGATACTCCGAGCTGTTCCGCAAGTTCCACGATGGAACATGACCCCCGCAGGGTCACCAGGCGGAAAATCTCGGTCTCGTGCCTGGAAATCGGTTTCATGGATTCACGCTCTGAAACTCATCGGTATGACGCGTCCCGGTCATCGCCAGTCAGCCGCAATGGTGGATACAGAAACTTATTTCAACACAAATCCACAAATAAACATACAATCTGTGAATATTCATTGAAAATATGTGGAATTTGGCGTTACATTTATCCCACAGGACATGACCGTACACACAGTGTCATCCGTATTACCCTGATTGCAAATCCATACCGGAAGGAGGAACACCATGCCAAAAAACCGTTATCGTTTCCCCGCTTCGCTGGTGGTCGGTGCCGCCATGCTGGCGGGCAGTTCCGCCCAGGCGGCGGTCGAATCCACCGACCCCATCATTCTCACCCTGCATGACTGGACCGGGCAATACATCACCACCACCATCATGGGAAGGGTGCTGCAGGAGATGGGCTACAACGTCAAGTACCAGCAGGCCGACTACCTGGCCCAGTTCGCCGGGCTTGAGTCCGGTGACCTGCATGTCGCCATGGAAATGTGGGAAACCACGGGCAAGGACGCCATGGAAAAAAGCCTGGCCACCGGGAGCACGGTGGACCTCGGTGAAACCGGGATGCAGGCCATTGAGGAATGGTGGTATCCCCTGTACATGAAGGAAAAATGCCCGGGACTGCCGGACTGGGAGGCGCTGAACGACTGCGCGGAGGCGTTCTCCACCGCGGAAACGGCCCCGCGGGGAAGGTATCTCGGCGGACCCGTCACCTGGGGCGGATACGATGACGAACGCGCCGAGGCCCTGGAGCTGGACTACGAGGTGGTGCATGCAGGCACCGACGCGGCCCTGTTCGCGGAACTGGAGTCGGCCTACCAGCGCAAGGCCCCCTGGCTCGGCTGGGTCTACACGCCGCACTGGGCCCCGATCAAGTTTCAGGGGGAGTTCGTGGAATTTCCGCCGTACAGCGACGAATGCTACAGCGACAAGTCCGTGGGCGTGAACCCGAACATGGCGTATGACTGCGGCAAGCCCCGCGGCTGGATCAAGAAGGTGGGCTGGAAAGGGGGCGAGGAGAAATGGCCCTGCGCCTACAGCGCCATACGCGCGTTCACCATCGACAACCTGGCCATGGGAACCATGGTGGGCGAAGTGGACCTCGACGGAAAATCCGTGGAGGATGTGGTCGAGGCATGGCTGAACGCCAACAAGGATACCTGGACCGCATGGACCCAGTGCGGCTGATGCCGCGCGGCACCGGCTGATTCGGCCGTTGCCGCGGGAGCTTCCCCCGGGGGCGGTTCAGGTCTGAGTCGTCCCCGGGGCTCCCGATCCCCCGGTCATGCCCGGGGCGCCCTTCGTCCTTTCGGGCGTGTCCGTTTGCCACGGGTCCCGGGCACCATATACACTGCCCCCGTTCCCGGGAATACCCGCAAGAAACTCCATCGCCGAACCATGCCATGACCGGAACCGCGACCATGGGGGCAACCGAGCTCCCGACACCGGGCGGTTACCGCGTACCCTGGGTCTGGGCGGGTTTTCTGGCAGGATCGCTGTTGGTCACCTGGCTCGGCGAGTACTGGTCCTGGGCAGTGAACTTTCCCCGGGACTGGGTCGTCCCGCTGCGTTACTGGATCAGCGACTTCATGGAATGGCTGATCAAGGACCTGGATTTCGGCCTGTTCACGTTCAAGGAGATGACGCGGTCGATCGCATGGCTGCTGGAGTGGCCATTGACGTTCGCCAGCCGTCTCCTGGTCACGGGATTCTCCTTTTCCGATAATCCCACCGCCGAGGCGGTGCTGCATCCCTTGCCCTGGATCGCGGTGATCGCCGTGTTCACCGTGTTCGGCCACTGGATCAGGGACTGGAAACTGGCGCTGCTGGCCGGCACCTGCATGACCTACCTGGCCGTCTTCGGCCGCTGGGAGAGCGCCATGGTGACCCTGAGCGCCATCCTGATCGCGGTGCCGCTCGGCGTCATCGGCGGATTGCTGATCGGCATCCAGGCCCACCGTTCCGTCTGGTTCGGCCGGGCCATCGAACCGGTGCTCGACCTGATGCAGACGACCCCGGTATTCGCCTATCTCGTGCCGGTCCTGTTCCTGTTCGGATTCGGTCCGGTGGCCGCGATGATCGCGACCATGATCTACGCCACGCCCCCCATGGTCCGGATCACCATGCTGGCACTGTCCCAGGTGCCCACCGAATCCATCGAGTCCGGCCTCATGTCAGGCTGCACCCCCCGCCAGCTTCTCTGGAGGGTGAAGATTCCGTCGGCTGCACCGGGCCTGATGGTGGGCGTCAACCAGGTCATCATGCTGTCGCTCAACATGGTGATCATCGCGTCCATGATCGGAGCGGGAGGACTCGGCTTCGACGTGCTGTCGTCCCTGAAACGCCTGGCCATCGGTTCCGGGCTGGAGGCGGGCGTCGCCATCACCCTGCTGGCCATTGCCCTTGACCGGCTCAGCCAGGCCTTTGCACGCCGGGAGTTGGATATCCAGAGGGAGAGGAAAGAGGGCTGGATTAGGCGCCATCCCCACCTGACCGCCGCCGTCGCCGTGGTGGTGACTGCATGGGCCATCTCGGCATATCTGCCGTTTGTCAGGATCTATCCCGAAGGCTGGACCATTACCACCAGCGGCTTTTGGGAGGAACTGGTGAAATGGATCAACGTCAACTATTTCGATCAGCTCGAGGCGTTCAAGACCTTTCTCCTGCTCAACATCCTGATTCCGGTGAAGCGTTTCCTGCTGGCAACCCCCTGGGTGGTGACGGTGGCCTTCGTGGCGCTGCTGGGCTACCGCCTGGGCGGCTGGAGGCTGGCGTTGCTGACGGGCTCCCTTGCCCTGTTCATCGCGCTCACCGGCGGCTGGAAGAAGGGCATGGTAACGGTCTATCTCTGCGGCCTGTCGGTCGTGTTCGCAGCCATGATCGGCATACCCATCGGCATCTGGTCGGCGCGCAACGAACGGGTCCACCGCGTGGTCCAGGTGTGCATCGATACCCTGCAGACACTGCCGTCCTTCGTCTATCTCATACCCGTGGTCATGCTGTTCCGGGTCGGCGATTTCGCCGCCATGCTGGCGATCGTGGCCTATGCCGTGGCGCCGGCCATTCGCTACACGGACCACGGTATCCGCCAAGTCCCGGTCCAACTGGTGGAAGTCGCCAAGGCCGTCGGATGCACCCGCGGGCAGATCCTGCGCAAGGTGCAGCTGCCGGTGGCGTTGCCGGAGATCATGCTGGGCATCAACCAGACCATCATGATGGCCCTGTCCATGCTCGTGATCACCGCCCTGGTGGGCACCCGGGAACTCGGCCAGGAAGTCTATATCGCACTGACCAAGGCGGACACGGGACGGGGCCTGGTGGCCGGCGTTTCCGTGGCCGCCATCGCCATCATTTCCGACCGCCTCATCAAGGCCTGGGTAGCCAGGCGGCGTGCCGCCCTGGGCCTTGCGGACACCTGAAACCAACAATCCCATAACCATCCGCTCATGACCAACACCATCGATCTAGTCAGGCAGCTCGCACTCTGGGACGGGCCGGTGGAGCCCCAGCCCGTTTCGGGCGGCATCACCAACGCAAACTTCGTCGTCGAGTCCGGCGGCCGCAGGTACTTCGTGCGCGCCGGGGACGATATTCCGGTGCACGGAATCATGCGATTCAATGAACTCGCTGCAAGCCGCGCCGCCCATGGGGCCGGACTGTCTCCGGCAGTGATCCACCACGAACCCGGCGTGCTGGTGCTGGAGTACATCGAGGGCAGGACGTACACGGAAGAGGATGTCCGCGACCCGGGCAACCTGGAACGTATCCTGCCGCTGGTCAGGACCTGTCACCGGGAGGTGCCGAAACATCTTCGCGGGCCCGCACTGATCTTCTGGGTTTTCCACGTGGTGCGGGACTACGCGGCGACCCTGGAAGCGGGCGGCAGCCGGATGACAGACCGGCTGCCCGGGCTGCTGGAAATCGCGGAGAAACTGGAGGGGGCGGTAGGCCCGGTTGACATCGTGTTCGGACACAATGACCTGCTTGCGGCGAATTTCATCGATGACGGAGAACGTCTGTGGCTGATTGATTTCGACTACGCGGGCTTCAACAGCCCGCTGTTTGATCTCGGCGGCCTGGCTTCCAACAACGGCCTGGACGAGGCCCAGGAACGCTGGCTGCTCGAAGCGTATTTCGAGAGGAAACTGTATGAGCGTCTGTGGGTCGCCTACCGCGCCATGAAATGCGCCTCCCTGCTGCGGGAAAGCATGTGGAGCATGGTGTCGGAGATCCATTCCACCCTGGATTTCGATTACCGGGCCTATACCGAGGAAAATCTCGACCGGTTCGAGCGCGCCGTGAGGGAATTCGAGGCGCTGCGCGCGTGAGCACGTTGCCGGACAGGGCCCACGTGGTGGTGGTGGGCGGCGGCATCATGGGCTGTTCCACCGCCTATCACCTGGCCGGTCTGGGAATCGGCGACGTGGTCCTGCTGGAGCGTCACCAGATATCCAGTGGCAGCACCTGGCACGCCGCAGGCCTCGTGGGTCAGCTGCGCAACCAGGCCGGCATTACCCAACTCCTCGGGCATTCGGTGGAACTGTACGAAAGGCTGGAACAGGAAACCGGCCAAGCAACCGGGTGGAAGATGAACGGAGGCCTGCGGCTGGCGTGCAATCCCGCCAGGATGACGGAAATCAGACGCCAGGCCACGACCGCCAAGAGCTTCGGTCTGGACATGCGGATCCTGACGCCCCGGGAGGCGCAGGCGCTGTGGCCGGTGATGGCTATCGGTGATGTGGTCGGGGCGGCATACCTGCCCACCGACGGCCAGGCGAATCCCGGCGATATCAACCGGGCACTGGCCCGGGGAGCAAGGCGGCGGGGCGTCAGGATCATCGAGGGCTGCGGCGTCACCGGGGTGCGGGCGGCGGATGGCAGGGTGACGGGACTGGAAACCGTACAGGGCAGCATCGAGACCGGTATCGTGGTCAACTGCTGCGGCCAGTGGGCAGGGGAATTCGGAACCCTTGCCGGTGTCAGCGTGCCGCTGGTCTCGGTGCAGCACCAGTACCTGGTGACCGAACCCGTTGCCGGCGTCGCACCGAACCTGCCGACCCTCAGGGATCCGGACCGGCTGACCTATTACAAGGAGGAGGTGGGAGGGCTCGTGATCGGGGGATACGAACCCAACCCCATTGCCTGGGCGGAAAACGGCCTGCCTGCGGATTTCAGCTTCACCCTGCTGGATCCCGACTGGGAGCATTTCGAGCCGATGATGGCCCTGGCCCTGCCCAGGCTGCCGGCCCTGCGCGATGTCGGCGTCAAGCAACTGGTCAACGGCCCCGAGAGCTTCACCCCGGACGGGAATTTCATTCTCGGCGAGGCACCGGAACTGCGGGGCTTTTTTGTCGGGGCGGGCTTCAACGCCTTCGGCATCGCCTCCGGCGGCGGCGCGGGCAAGGCGCTGGCGGAATGGATCGTCGCCGACGAACCGCCCTATGACCTGTGGGCAGTGGATATCCGCCGATTCGGTGCCATGCATCGCGACCGCAAGTGGGTGCAGGCAAGAACGCTGGAACTCTACGGCAAGCACTACACCATCGCCTGGCCTTCCGAGGAGCACAGCAGCGCCCGGGACGCCAGGCGCTCGCCGCTGTACGCCGCCCTGAAGCGGAAGGGGGCCTGTTTCGGAGAGAAGATGGGATGGGAGAGGCCCAACTGGTTTGCCCCGCCGGAGGTGAAACCGGAGGATCGCTACTCCTTTGAACGGCCCAACTGGTTCGACCACGTGGGCGCGGAACACCGTGCCGTGCGCGAACGCGTGGCGGTCATCGACCAGACGTCATTCGCAAAGTTCGAAGTCCAGGGGCCGGATGCCGCCGGGGCACTCAACCGCATCTGTGCCGCGGACGTTGACTGCATGCCCATGCGGATGCGTTACACACAGATGCTGAACAGCCGCGGCGGTATCGAATGCGATCTGACCGTGACCCGCCTGGCGCCGGACCGTTACTACATCGTGACGGGGACCGGGTTCATCACCCATGACCGGCACTGGATCGAAAGCCACTTCCGATCCGGCGAATCGGTCCGGCTCGAGGATGTCAGTGACCGGTACACCGTCCTGTCCCTCATGGGCCCACGATCCCGGGCGGTTCTCGCGGCCGTTGCGGAAGGATCATTCGACAACGCGGAATTTCCGTTTGCCAGCGCGCGCCACATCAGGATAGAAGGCTTGGAACTGATGGCGATGCGGGTTACCTACGTGGGTGAACTCGGTTGGGAACTGCATTGCCGATGCGAGGATGCGCCCGCCTTGTACCGGGCACTGATGGAGGCCGGCGCGGCGCACGGGATCGCTGATGCGGGTTACCGCGCACTCGAAACGCTGCGCCTGGAGAAGGCCTACCGGGCATGGGGGACCGACCTGACCCCGGATCATACGCCCCTAGAGGCGGGTCTCGGGTTTGCCGTGAAACTTCGGTCCCCGGTGGATTTCGTGGGACGCAAGGCACTTGAGGAGCACCTGTCGGGGCCGCTTTCCAAGCGGCTGATGGGATTTTCCGTGGACGTCCCGGACATCGTCCTGATCGGCCGGGAGACTATCTACCGGGACGGTGAACGGGTAGGATGGCTGACCAGCGGCGGATATGGATACACCGTGGGCCGTGCCATTGGTCTCGGCTACGTCCGCAACCCGGACGGGGTGGAGGACGGCTGGCTCGACCGTGGCTGCTACGAACTCGAGGTTGCCGCCCGGCGGATTCCGGCCAATCTCCACCGACAGGCATTCTACGACCCGGGGATGAAGCGGGTCAGGGATTGAACCGGCTTCATCCCGGAGCCCTGCGTGTTCGGCCGAAGGTGTAGTTGAAGTAGGCACCCGGCAGGGTGCTTCCGGGTCAGTACCGTAAGCCGGCCCGGTGACCTGAACGTTGGTTCCGGCGGGTTTCTGTCGGGGGAGCGGCTGCCCGGATCATTCCTGATTCAATTTTCGGTGAACAGTGCCCACGGGAGGGTTCGATGGGCCGAGGTGCGCATGCAGGGAAAGTTTGTCCGTCCTCACGGGTGCGGTTCGCAGGCGGGCGGTCATGAATCCGCTGCGGCAAACCCGGAGCCGGCCTTTTCGTATTCCCTGCGCGGCGGGGCGAATACATCCAGCACCACCAGCCCATCGGGGCCGGACTCCATGGTATGGGGGACGTCGCCCGGGGTGCGCCAGAAATCTCCCCGGCCCACTTCCACCGCTTCCTCCCCCTGGTAACGGGTGCCGGATCCGCCCAGGCAGATTCCCCACTGCTCCTGTGGATGATGGTGCATCCTGCCCCTGCAATGGGGCTCGAACCGGACCACCGACAGCATGGCATGCTCACCCGGGTACACGGTGGTGGTGATCCCCGGGGCCAGCTCGCGCTGAATGCCGCCGTCGGGCCTGTCGAGATTGAAAAAGAGTTCCGGGAGCATGGTCGGGATGGGTGGATTGGACAGTTCGCCTGTATAACACACCGGGGGAGGGCGGACATCCCGGAATGTCTCCCTGCAGGACGAGCGGACCGAAGAGCAGGGTAGTTGGGTGAAACCGCTTCAGATTGAACTTCCAGATCGTGAGGCGATGAAGCGTTCGATGATTTCCACCGGAACGGCCCCCGCCTGCTTGGCGGCAAGCTCCCCTTCGGGGCCGTACACGAGGAAGGAGGGCGTCCCCACCCAGGGTGTACCGGTCGCGGCCATGTAGAATTCCGCCACCAGGGCCGGCTCGCCGATGAGGTTCGGATACTCCACCCCGTGCCGGCGGACGAATGCCCGCGCCTCTTCGAGTCTGGCGCTGCCGTCCAGGGAAATTCCAAGGACGGACGCATCGTAGTCGCTGTGTGTGAAATGAAAATCCTGGTAGGCATGGGCCTCCTGGTTGCAGACCGGGCAGTCCGAAGCCCACATCACCACGACCAGCCACTGCCCCGATGTCCGGTAGTCTTCCGGTGAGGCCGGGGAGAGATCATCCAGCTGGCGGAAGTCCGCGGCCAGTGCAGGAGGCTGTACCAGCAGAACCAGGCAGGCGAGAAAAAGCCCGCGGATTCGGTACGTGATATCAGGCATGCCCATCGTGTGAATGAAGAAAAAGCCGCCGGAAACCGGCGGCTTTCCCGTCAATACCTGTATCGTCGTGCAGATCAGGGCTTGATGTAGGAATAGCCCAGTGCCTGCAGCTTGGCCACCTCCGCAACGCCGCTCGGGACGATGTCCTCTTCCGCGACATCGTACAGGTCCGTGGTGTAATCCACCTTGCGGCCCTTGACGGTGTTGTTGCAGACCTGGAAGGCAACTCCCTGGTCCTTGAGCCCGGTGATCTTGGCCGCCATTTCGTCGTTCGCATTGGCGTGCTTGAACTTGGCGAGTTTTTCCAGCGAATCCGGCTCAAGCAGCAGTGCCAGTCCATTTCCGTGCAGAACCACCTTCAGGTCCAGATTCTCAGCACCCACGGCGTTGATATGATTCTGGATGTTCCTGAGTGCGCCTGCCTGGGCTTTCGGGTTGTCGTAATTGATGTGATAGACGACTTTCTGCTTCTCGTAACCGGCATCCGCGCCGATGGCGGCGGTGACCCAGAAAAGGGAAGCCATTGCTGCGCCAAGCGCAATCCTGAGTATGGTGTTCATCGGTTCTCCTCGTATGGTGTGGTCGAACGGACCATTGTATGCCCATATCCGGTGACTGACCATTAGGGAAATCCCGTATCCGGGCGGGCGTTTTCGGAAGCCTCCAGCCACATGCGGATCAGTTCCGACAGTGAACCCGCCCCGGACCTGGACATGATCCTGCTGCGGTGGACCTTGAGCGTGGCCAGCCTGGATACACCGAATTCCGACTCCAGCTCCAAGTAGTTCCCGGTATTGGTCGGAATGAAATCCAGCGACTCCGATGCCACCGTGTCGGACATGCGCTCAAGGTCAAGCGGGACAATGACAAAACGGTGTTCGGGAATCTGCCGGGTCAGGTACTCGGCGGTAGCCGACCACCGCGGCGTAACGTTTGGCGATGCGGCGAAATCCGCCCTGTCCAGGGCGCAGCTCGGAACGTATGCGGGGCAGGCCGGAATCCTCAGCCAGCGATGGTCCGGAGAACACTGGCTGCATCGGGCTGGGTGGCCGACGAGCTAGATGGTGGGACGGATCCTTTCCGCTCCCTGGAACAGCAATTCCCGGATTGCGTCCGTGGCCCTGCCGTGATGGGCCACGGTGACCGGGTCAAGGTCATAGCGGGGCCTGGGAGACAGTTCGAAAAAGCCGAATTGGTCCTCCCCACGTACCAGGGAGGCGCAGTCCCAGGATGCCTTGAGCTGGCGTGAACCGGCAGGCATGTAGTGGAATGACAGGCCGATCCGCCGGTCCGCCGTGCGATTGGGACCGGAGGCATGGGCGATGCCGATATTGTGCAGGGACAATTCGCCGGTTTGCAGCGGCATGTGCACTGCCCGGGACTCGTCCACACCGATGATTTCCTGTCCCCTGGTGAGCATGTTGTCGTCGTGGTACAGGTCCTGGTGGGGCAGGGGCTCTCCGTTGTGGGAACCTGGCAGCACCCGCATGCAGCCGCTTTCCTCGGATGCCGTGGACAGGGCGAGCCAGGCGGTAACCAGATTCGACGTGTCCAGTCCCCAGTACTGGCTGTCCTGGTGCCAGGAGACATACTGGTCGGTTTCCGCTTCCTTTATCCAGAACCACGAATTCCAGCAGTAAATAGCCCATTTCATAGAATTCGAGCTCAATCGTGCGACTGTCTGCTGAATTGTTATATCATGCTGAAAATAAACTGAAAAAATATTATGATTCATCTTCATAGTACAGCCATTCGCGCCTTTTCGATTCCCCCGGTTTGGTTTCACTTGGTTGCGATATGATTACGGATGGATTACAATTCTTCCCTCGTTCAAATCCGATTTGTGTAAACGTGGGTAACCCTTCGGTCGTCGGGTGCTGGCATTGGATTTCATGTTTCACTGTATGTGCAATTTACCGATTGAGAGTCCGCTTTCAGTCCCGTCTGGGGATCTGAGCCATATTTTCCGTCAGGAGCGGTGAGCATTACAGGATGACCAAGGAAAAACCCGTCAAGCTTACCAAACGCGCCGTCGACGCGCTGCATGTTTCTTCCGGCGACACTGTCGTCTGGGACCGGGACCTACCCGGTTTCGGCATCCGGGTCTACGCCACCGGCCGCAAGGTCTGGTGCATACAGGTCCGTGGAGTGCGGAGGAAACCTCAACGAGTGACCCTCGGCTCCTTTGGTGATATGACCCCCGAAGAAGCCAGGCGCAAGGCCACGGTCGTCATCGACCGGATCAAGCAGGGCCTGAATCCCGAGCCGCCCCCGAAGATGGAGGAGCCTACGGTGGCGGAGTTCGCCGTCCGTTATCTTGAGTCCCATGCCAGGATGAACCTCAGGCGGAACACGGTTGAGGGGATCGAGCGCGTTATCCGGCTTCATATCCTGCCGAGGCTGGGCGGCCTTCGCATTTCCGAGGTGGGCAGGACCGAGGCTGCCGATCTCCACCATGCCCTCCGCGACCGTCCCACGCTGGCCAACCGCGCGGTCATGGTGCTGTCCGGGATGCTACGGGTCGCCGAGGCCTGGGAGGTGTTGCCTTCGGGTACCAATCCATGCGGTTCGGTGAAGCAATACCGGGAGAAGGCCCGGGACCGATTTCTCTCGCCCGCCGAATACCGCAAACTGGGCAAGGTGCTTGCAAGGGCGGAAGAGGACGGGTCGGAACTTCCGTCCGTCATCGCCGCCATCCGGCTCCTCCTGCTGACGGGATGCCGGAAGACCGAGGTCGTGACGCTGAAATGGGACGACATCGACCGGGCCACCGGGGAGATACGGCTGCGCGACGGCAAGACCGGCCTGCGGATGGTGCCGCTGACGCCCGCGGTGGAGGCGGTGCTGTCGGGGATACCCCGAAAAGCCGGCAATCCCTGGGTGATCACGGGCAGGAAGGCCGGCGCCCACCTGCAGGGCCTGGACCTGGCATGGCGAAGGCTGAGGGAGAAAGCCGGACTTGCGGACGTGCACATCCACGACCTTCGCCACTCCTATGCGTCCCGCTCGCTGGCGCTGGGTGAGGGGCTTTCGACCATCGGGGACCTGCTCGGCCACCGGGACGTTTCGACGACGGCGCGGTACGCTCACCTGGTGAAGGATGCCGAGCGCGCCTCGGCAGCCCGTGTGGGCAACAGCATCGCCGGTTGTTTATTGCATCAGTCCGAACCGGCTGAACCCGACCCTGACAGTATTCAGGCCCGGGCCGGTTGAACCGGAAGATGAAATTGATCGATGGATCCCGGCTTGGGATTGTGGATATGTCAAATCTGAGGTCAAAAAATGAAGCTTGAAAAAACCAGGATATCGAGGCGGACGGTGGAGTCGCTGCGGGTGGAGAAGGACACCGTGTTCTGGGATTCGGAACTGGCGGGATTCGGTGTCCGGGCGTATCCCTCGGGGAGCCGGTACTACATCGTCCAGGCCCGGGAGAGGGGGAAGCCGGCGAAGCGGGTGACGGTCGGACGCCACGGCGTGCTCACGGCGGACGAGGCCCGCCGGCGGGCGGCGCGGATCATCACCCGGATCAAGGCCGGTGAGGATCCGTCCCCGGAGCCGGAATCGGCGCGGGATGCCGACTCCCCGACGGTGAGGGAGATCGCTGAGCGGTGGATGGAGCAGCATGTGAACACCCACTGCAAGGAGAAGACGAGGGTGATGTACCGGCTGATCGTGGACCGGCACATCCTGCCGGCACTGGGACGCAGTTCCGCATTGGGCGTTACCCATGCGGTGGTGGTGGATTTCCACCATTCCCTCAGATCAACTCCGACCATGGCGAATCACTCCGTGAGGGTGCTGTCGCGGATGTGGAGCGCGGCGGAGGCCCGGGGGGAATTGCCCGAGGGCAGGAATCCATGCCGGCGGGTGTCGGGCTACCGGGAGAACCGCAGGGAGCGGTTCCTGAGCGAGGCGGAGTTCAAGCGCCTCGGCGAGGCCCTTGCCGACTGGAGGAACATCGGTGGGGTATCGGCCTATGCCGTGGCGGCGATCCGGTTGCTGCTCCTGACCGGCTGCCGGAAGAACGAGATACTGGAGCTGGAATGGGAGCGTGTCGATCTCAAGGCCGGGGAACTGAAGCTGGAAGAAACCAAGACGGGGGCGCGGACGGTGATCCTTTCGCCGGAGGCGGTTGAAGTGCTCAAGGGGATACCGAGGGTCGAGGGCAATCCCCATGTCATCCCGGGGCAGGTCAAGGGGAAACGTCTCATGAACCTGAATGCGCCGTGGAGGGTGATCTGCAAGCGAGCGGACCTCGATGATCTGCGCATTCACGACATCCGCCATTCCTTCGCGTCTCGGGCTTTGGCCTTGGGGGAGAGCCTTCCGGCCATCGGCCGCCTTCTCGGCCACAGCCGGGTGGAGACAACGGCGCGTTATGCGCACCTCGGGCGGGAGACGGTTCGGGAGGCGGCGCTGCGGATATCGGACAGCATTGCCTCTGACATTCTACCGGGGTATGTTCCCGCCGGTATTGTGGCAGGAAAACCGGAGAGGAACACGGTAAGGGATACGGGCGATGGCGCAGGTTCCAGGGCTGCGGCATAATGCATGGAAATTGACCACGCCCATGTAAGAAATACATGAAGGAACCCCCGGATATCGAAAGGCTGGAGCGCGAGTACGCAGATATGCTTTTGTGCCTCGGGCTGATCGGCCCGGAGGGCAATGTGGTGGCCGGCGTCGAGCGTATTCTTGTGGAAATTGCCAATGGCGAGGATCGGGAACGAGCCTCCCTGGCGAAGCACGCGATAGAGATGATGGATACGCTTGATCGATCGGCAAAATTACGGGAGCCAAAGACGGGGAAGTAATCGGGACTTGTACCGAGAGGCTTATATCCATGGATTTTGCCAGATTCCCTAAACGATGTTCAGCACATATTCGGATTTCATTATTTCGGGTCCTTCAGGGTCATCGGCCGCATGCAAATTTCGGGTGTGAATTAGCCGACTTCGCTGTTTCTGCAGCGATATTCACGATCCATCTGTTCAACCGTTATCGTTGTTCCTCGACATTTTTCTCTACTGCCGTGACCGCGGCAGTCTGGCGCATTCAAGCCAGTGCCTGATGTCCCAGTACCGTCTTGCATTGCCCGAGGTGCTCGGGAGTACAAACACTACAGTTCCTGCAAGTGGCTCAGCCTGATACCCGTAGTCGACATCGCTTTGGTCAAGCGCAATCTTCGCTGCCTTCTTGCCGTTGAAAGCGAGTACGCTGGGGCTTATAGACAGAACCTTTTGCCAGAACCCTTGCACATCGAAATCTTCTTGATTGAGGTCGGAATCAGTTCCGCTCGCATGCTTGACCAGATCAGTAAGTCCGATCCCGTATTCCGTCAGAGTGGCAAACTCTTCCGGGGCCAACTGCCGTGGCGTCAGGCCTGTTTCGTGGAGAGTTCGCCAGAACCGGTTCCCATTGCCGGCATAGTAGGTTCCGGTGGCAGCCGAAAGGGGACCTGGGGCCATCCCGCAGATCAACAGTCCAAGGTCTGGGCGCAGCACGTCGGGAAGAACCGGAGCATGGGCCGGACTGTGCATGGCTGAACCGAGGGATGCTGCCGGCTTCGGATTGCGTGAACCCGCCGGGCTATCCCGTGTGATGGGGCGGGTTCCAATAATTTGGATGATGCCCTTCTTGATGATTGCTTCAAAGTGGGCTTCGGTGAATCCCCTGCCGCTATTGTCAAAATCCGAGATGAAGAAACAGTAGTATTGCCGGAGATGCCTGCGAAGGCCCTTTTGCATCGCACGGTCGGCATTGCGAAGCTCCCGGAGAATTCCGCGAATTGCGTCTGCGTCAGCAATCGAATATTCAGATTTCCCCTTCATCACACCTGGAATGCAGGCCATTAATTACCGTGATTGAATTTTGCTGGGGTCCCGGCAGTCAATCCATGGAGAGACGCCCCCGTCAGTAGTTTTCGGGTCACCTTGCAGGTTTTCGGCAATGCCTGGTTCACCAGAGGAAGGGGAAACTAATATGCCCCGGCAAATTCACATGGAGGTTTTCAAGATGTCAAAAAAAGCAAGCTTGGGGGTTATCAAAATAGACATCGGCTCTGTCGGTAAATCCACAATCGATGTTTAAGCCATATTTTCCATATTTTCCGCATGGAAACACCCCCCCGGATCGCTGTAGAATCGTATGCGTACCAAGTGGGTATGCCTTTTGCGGTATCGGCAAGTACATTCGGGCCATGCTGTTGATTCATGTGGCATGGCGGATGAATTGACATTGGCACTTGGCCGTGCCGGAACGATAGGTTTGTGCTGGAGGTTGTATGGCGGTTTATGCGACGAAGGTGGAGGGACTGAGCCTGGGTGCGGGCGATTCGGACGTGAAGATGCTGATTGCGGACTTCCCGTTCGATTACGGAAATTTCCTTGCCAATGCGTCTGCGCAGGGCATTGGGGAAATACCTTCGGAGAAGTACGGCACGCCGGTTGCCGTGGTCGGCGGTGGAGTTGCCGGGATCACCGCCGCATACGAGTTGATGAGGATCGGCCTGAAGCCGGTGGTCTACGAAGACCAGGTGCTGGGATTGGGCGGCAGGTTCAGGAGTCGCTACCTTTTCGATGGCACCGATGCTTTCGCGGAAATGGGCGCGATGAGATTCCCGCTTTCCGCGACGGGGCTCTTCCATTATATCGGGCTGCTGGACCTGAAGACCGAGCCTTTCCCGAACCCGCTCACTGCGGCGGCCCGCAGCACCCTGATCGATCTCCTGGGTGAGACATACTATATCGAGGGGACCGGACCGGTTCCGGAGAAGTTCGCAAGCATTGCTGCGAAGTGGAACCAGGCCCTGGAGGACCACTTCCAGTTCACCCGGATGCAGACGGCCATCAAGGAGAACGATACGGCGACCATAAAGTCCATCTGGAACCGGATAGTCAGGCAGTACGACGACGTCAGCTTCCACCGGTTCCTGGTGGAAGCCGGTTTCACCTATGACGAGATCTACGTTTTCGGGCAGGTGGGTTTCGGGTCGGGCGGCTGGAACACGGACTACCCGAATTCCATTCTGGAGGTTTTGCGGGTGGTGTACGTCAATGCGGACGACAATCACCAGAGGATCGTCGACGGGACCACGGCGCTCGTGGAAGGGCTATGGGAGCGGGAACCGGCCGACATCAAGCATTGGCCTGCGGGAACCAGCCTGAAATCCTTGAATGGCGGCTTTACGTCGCCCGGGGTCGTGTCGATCGATCCGGGCCGGGGTGGCGGCGTTCAGGTCACCGCCATTGGCGATCCGACGACCTACGAGGCGGTGATCGTCACGCCAGAGAAGCGGGTACTGCGAAGCGGCGGGATCCGGATCGACGGATCACTGTTCGGGCCGGACATATTCACGGCGATGGACAACACCCATTACGAGTTGTCGGGCAAGGTGTTCTCCAGGGCCGGGAGCCCGATCTGGCAGGAGCAGAATGAGTCGGGACGTTACAGGATGAGCATGACGCTCAGCGACCGCCTGACCCGGGGCACCTATCTTTTCGATGAATCCGGAGGCAGCCCGATGGTCTGCCTGTCGTATACCTGGAATGACGACACCCTCAAATTCCTGCCGTTCGAAGCCCGGGACCAGTTCAGCCGCTGCGCGGAGGTATTGCAGGACCTCTATCCCGACGAATCGCTGGATGCCCTGTTCCAGGGCCAGCCCATCAGCCTGATCTGGGATCTGGAGCCGAAGTTCATCGGGGCATTCAAGAACAATCTTCCGGGCCAGTACCGGATACAGCGGGACCTGTTTACGGCGTTTCGGGAGGATGACACATCGGTGGCGCAGGGCATTTTCCTGGCGGGCGACGATGTCTCCTGGACGGGCGGCTGGAGTGAAGGGGCGATCCATTCGGGCATCAATGCCGCCTGGGGGGTGTTGAATCATCTGGGGGGCAATACCTGGACGGACAATCCCGGCCCCGGGGACGAGTCGGTTTACAGCAAGCTGGCTCCGGTCAAACTGGATGAGTGAACAACAGAAACAGCGTTCGGAGGGAGCCGGTGTACTTTGTCGTGTTTTCATCGGAAACCGGGGCGGAGGAGGTTTCCCGTCCGGTATGCGCCGATGAAGTTCCAGACCAATGAGCCAGACTTATTATGAGGTAGTCATCATGAAAGAACCCAATGAAACGAAGCGCAAGGCAGACACGCATCAGGCAATCGAAGCCGTCGGCAGGCGGAAGTTCCTGGCCGCGTCGGCGGCGGCCGCGGCGGGTGTCTCGCTGTCGGGATTTCCGATGCTGTCCCTCGGGCAGTCACAGCCCTTGAAGGTTGGCGCCTATGGAGGGTACTTCAAGGATTCGTTCGACCAGTTCATCTTTCCGGAGTTCACGAAGGCGACGGGCATCGAGGTGGAGTCCGTGGCGGAGCCCACGGGCGAGGCGTGGCTGGCCCAGCTGGACGCTGCGGCGTCGGCCGGCGCCGCTCCGGCGGACGTGTCCATGATCGCCCAGGTCCCCATGCTCAAGGGCCAGAAGACGGAACTCTGGCTGCCGCTGGACGAGGGAAAGCTGCCGAATCTCGGAAACGTCTCCGCGAATTTCGTGCACCGTTATCCGGACGGCCGCCTGGATGGGGTGGGGGCCGTGGCCTGGTACATCACCCTGGTTACGAACACCGATGCGTATCCGCAGGCCCCCGAGAGCTGGAATGAACTGTGGAATCCCGTAAACAGGGACCGTCTCGGCTTGCTGGCGCTGGTGACCAACTCCTTCCTGCTGGAGATCACGGCGGCGACGTTTTTCGGTTCGACCGACGTTCTTGACGACGAGGCGGGGCAACTGGAAGTCTTCGCAAAGCTCGCGGAACTCAAGGCCAACGTGGCGCTTTGGTACCGGGACGAAGCCCAGTTCGAACAGGCCCTGAAGTCCGGCGAGATTCCGATGGGACAGTATTACCATGACGTGGCGGGACTGGCCGCGGCCGACGGCTTCCCCGTCCGGACGACTTTCCCGAAGGAGGGAGGGGTCAGCGATTCCGGCCTGTGGGCGGTGTCGAGGGCGTCGAAGATGGTGGAGGAATCGCATGTCTTCATCGACTACATGTGCCGCCCGGAGGTCCAGTCGCTGCTTTCCCTGAATGTCGGCACCGCGCCTACGGTGCCGCGGAGCATGCTGGACCTGACCGACGATGAATTCATGTCGGTTTCCAGCGAAATCGACCCGATCGTCCCCCGTTACGACCTGTATGACCGCAAGGGGGACTGGCTTGCCCAGAAGTGGTCCGAACTGATCGTCGGCTGAAACCGTGCGGAGATGGTCCTGACCCTGAGGCAGGAGGTCAGGCAAGATGTCCAGCCTGTGTATTGAGGGCGTCAGCAAGCGGTTCGGCACGTTCGACGCCCTGACGGACATCCACCTGTCGATCCCGGCGGGCAGCCTGCTCTGCCTGCTGGGCCCGTCCGGCTGCGGCAAGACGACCATTCTCCGGATCGTCGCCGGCCTGGAGGCGCCGGACGGCGGCCGGGTATTGCTGGATGGTTCGGATTTGCTGGCGCTGCCCCCGCACAAGAGGGACATCGGCATGGTGTTCCAGTCCCATGCCCTGTTTCCCCATCTGGACGTTTTCGGGAACATTGCGTACGGGCTTCGCATGGGCGGTTTGCCCAAGGCCTCCATTGCGCATCGCGTCGCCGAATTGCTGGAACTGATCCGGTTGCCCGGCGCGGCGGGGAAACATGTGTTCCAGCTGTCCGGCGGCGAGCGGCAGCGCGTGGCCATCGCCCGCGCGCTGGCCCGGCGCCCGAAGCTGTTCCTGCTGGACGAGCCCACTTCCGCGCTGGATGCGAACCTGCGGGAAACGATGCAGATCGAATTGCGCAGGCTGCAACAGTCCCTGGGAATCACCACCATTGTGGTCACCCATGACCAGTCCGAGGCCATGACCATTTCCGACCGGATCGCCGTGATGCGGCATGGAACGGTGGAGCAGTCGGGCCACCCGATGGAAGTATACGACCGCCCCGGGACGGAATTCGTGGCCAGGTTCATCGGCGCCATGAATATCCTGGAATGCGACTGGGAAAACGATTCCGCATGGCTCGGGAATGTCCGCCTCGAGACAGGGCCCGAGAATCGCTCCGGGAATTCCGGAAGGGCATCGGTCAGGGTGGCGATCCGACCCGAAAGGGTGGCGCTGGAGAACGTCGGGGCAAACGGGGAAAACGGGGGAACCGGGATTGCCGATGACGGCCCGAACAGGTTGCGCGGAACGATCGACTTTATACGCAACACCGGCAATCTCGTCGAGGTTCACGCGAATTGCGGTCCGGCAAGGATTGTCCATGCCTTCTCCCCGCGGGCCGGAGGGGACCCGGGCTTCTGTGAGGGAGACGGCATCGTGGCGCACCTGCCCCCCGAACATTGCCACCTCTATGGCAACGAAGACCGATGAGCCGGGAGTTCCGTAGCGGGCCGATACCCGGCTGGTACGCCTTCCTCGTGCTGGGCCTGTTCTTCCTGGGCCCGTTCGCGATCATGCTCAACTTCAGTTTCTACCACAAGATTCCCGGGGGGCTGTACGAGCCGGGATTCGAGCTTGACAACTACGGAAGGCTGATGACCCCGTTTTTCGGACGCATCCTGCTCATGTCCACGGGATTGTGTGCATTGGCTTCCCTGGCTGCGGTCGGATTCGGGTTCGCGCTCACCTACGCCATCTCGAACATGTCGAAAACGGGCAGGACGTTCTGGCTGATTCTCCTCGTGTCCCTGCTGTCGCTTTCCGAGGTGGTCACCGGCTTTGCCTGGAGTACGCTTTTTTCCCGCACGGCGGGTCTCGGGGGATGGCTCCATACGCTGGGAATACTTGATGCGCCTCGGGCCCTGTCGCCCGGATTCTGGGCGTTGCTGACCGCCCTGACCTTCATTTGCATCCCGTTCGTCGTCCTGGTGCTCTTTCCGCCGCTGACCCGCCTGCCGAGAGACTGGACGGAGGCGGCGAGAACCCTGGGCGCAACCCCGATGGGCGCGGTGGCGACGGTCGTCATCCCGGCGGTTCGGCCGGCGATTCTGGCCGCTTTCATTCTCTCGTTCATCTATTCCCTCGGATCCTATGTGCTGCCCATCATGCTTGGCAGGCCGCGGCATTGGACCCTGTCCGTCCACATCACCGACCAGGCCCTGTACCAGTCCAACTTTCCCTTTGCAGCGGCGTTGTCGGTTTTCCTCATGGTCGCTTCGCTGTTTCTGATCGGAGTTGTCCACCGGCTGCAAAGCCGTTTCACTTGATCATGCGGTGGGTTCGAAACCTGTTTCTGGGCATGATGCTTGTCATGTTCATGGCCCCGATCATCGTCGTGGCGGGGGTTTCTTTCAATGAGAGGAAGCAACTGCCAGCAATTCCCGCTAAGGGTTAGCTCCATTGTGTCAGGGAGTGTGATCCGCAGGAGGTTGTGGTTTTAAAGGGATCGGGGCGCAGCGGTCGTTACAGCCACCACTGGGGCTGTAGAACTCATCGGGTCGGTAAACGCTGAAGAATCGACCTGAACACCCGCCGGTCACGGCGTGATTCAGGGCGGTTCAGGCAGCGCGGGATTGTTTTTGTACCCCCGCGCAATGACCTGATACAGTTTCTCCCAACTGTCTATCAGGAACAGGCTGAACAGGCCCCTCATCTTGCGCCACAGCGCGGCGCGGCTGTACATGGCCTGGTGTGCCGCATTGAATACGGCACAGCAGCGCAACTGGATCTGGTCCACCAGAAACGCCAGCATCATCAGGTGCATCAGCACCGTCGACAGGTGCTTGTTGCCGTGACCATAATTGTGTTCCAGGCCGTAACCCTGGTTCTTCAGCGTGTTGAAGGTTTCGTTCTCTATCTTCCAGCGGGCCCGGCCGGCCCGCATCAACTCCATCAGGTTCGATTCGTCGATCGGGATATCGGTGACCCAGCAAAAGCGCTGCACCTTGCCCCCGGGACGGTGCTCCCGGTACTCAAGGAAGTTCACCTCCAGATCAAAGTGGTCGTCGTTCAACGGCACCCGGTTCAGATACCGGAAGCGATGCACTACCCCCTGCCCGTCCCGGCACTCATGTTCCGGAACGCCCCGGGTCTTCGACACCCAGTCGTACAGAAACCGGTGGTCCCCTTCCTTCGCACCCAGCACATAGCGCATGTCCAGTGACTCCAGCAGCCGGATGTGCGGACCGTTCGAGGCCAGGCCATCTTCAACCACCAGCAACCGCAAATGCGGATGGTTGCGACGGACACGCTTCAGCAGCCGCCTTGCGGCATTCCGCTCACAGTCGTTCTTGCCGGATCCGTCCCCCTTCAGGATCGGTTCTGGCATCAGGGGGATCACCTCGCGGCAGTCCGGATGCACCAGCACCGCACCGAGCAACTGGTGATAGTACGTCACCCGACCGTCACGATGATGCTTGCTGCAGCAGTGCGCGCAATGCACCTTCTGCGAGGAGAACAGCCCGGTGCCGTCCACCGACAGCACATAGCGGCCGTCCAGCACCTCGAAACCCTCCAGACCCTTGCCCCGCTGCAGCAGCGCAAACAGCCGCTTGTATACCGGCTCGAACACCCCCGGGTCCAATTCGTCCAGCCGTTCCCTCATGTACGTGTCGCTCGGCGCCTGCGCCACCCCGTACAGATGCTTCAGATTGTGCCGCACCGCTTCCTCGGACTGCGACCGCTCGAACTGCAGCAGCGATGGATATTTCAGACCGAACATCGCCAGCGCCGACATCATGACGTCCGACAACGGGAACTTGCGGGTGCGCTTCGTGTCCGGAATCTCCTCGAAACTCGACCGGATCGACTGCAGCAATCCCTGTGCGCTCAAGTGTTTGCGATTTGATGGTTCACGCATCCAATTTCACCTGGTTCATGAAATTGGAACTGTATGATACCAGAATTCCTGAAAAACTTTACGAAAAAGTTTTTTCCGTATCTCTCTATCACCTTGTATTTGCTTGACTTTTTAAACCAGCGGGAATTGCTGAGCAACTGCTGTTTCCACCGCAGGGCTTTTCGTTCGAATGGTATCTGAAGGCTTTCCAGGAAAGTGGCTGGACGTCGGCCATGGTTACGAGTTTCTTCCTTGCGTTCGGCGCCGCCCTGTTCTCCCTGTGCCTGGCCGTTCCCCTGGCGCTCTATTGCTGGCGGCGGGTCAACTGGCAGTCCAGGCTGCTTCGAGGTCTCGGGCTGTTGCCGTTCATGCTGCCGCCCGTCGTCAGCGCCCTCGGGTTCCTGGTGTTCTGGAGTACGGCCGGAGGGTATGGTCAGATGTATGCCGCCGTCATCAGCCACGGGGTGTTCCTCGTCACTCTCCCCATGGTCATGATACTCATCGGGCTCGATTCGGTCGACAGGAACCTGATCGATGCGGCCAGGATTTGCGGCGCATCCAGATCCAGGGTGTATCTGACCGTGATCATTCCGGTCGTCCGGCCGTTCCTGATATTCGGATTCTGCTTCGCCTTCGTCCTGAGCTTCAACGAATACATCATCAGCTTCATGCTGATCGGGTTCACCCACGAAACGCTCCCCGTGAAGATTTTCAACAGCCTTCGATACGGATACACCCCGATCATGGCCGTCGTGTCCACTTTCTTCGTTCTGATGACAGTGGGCGTATTGTGTATCGTTGCGCGGTTCGGCGACCTCCCCCGACTTTTCGGGGCATGGGACAGCGGGGACACTTGACGAATTCGATTGAATCGACTCCATCTGACCGGAGCTGGTCAGTAATTCACATCGTCCGGCAAGCACTGGATTTGCTTCCGGGCGCCACGTTCCAGGCAATTTCATGGCCTGTTTCCGGGCTTGAGCCGGTTTCCTGGAACGGCAGCCATGGTCACCCGGGACCCATTTTCTTCAGGTTTTCACCATCATATGGCGCATCGAAGGTTTTGACGAATTGCCAAAACCTTTTGAAAGTATCGTGAAAACGACTGGGCGGGGCGGGTGAAGTGGCGGCCCGGCGGGTCCGAATCGAACGGACTACCATACGGATGCCCGCGTAGGGGTATGACGCGGATAACCGCAGCATTACCTTCAGTGCCCTCTCACCGGGCCGCCGGGGCTGAATGTAGCACAATGCGCGGGGGGCGGGGATCGCGTCCAGGACGCCACAGAGGCCCGTAGCGCGGCCGTATGCCCGTGGCATACTGATCAACAGGAGGGTGATGGTCTGCGCAGGTACCAAAATGGTGGCGCCGCGCAATGCGCCGCATTGCGCCGAGGGCCAAAGCGCCACCACCCTGGTGGCAGGGCAGTCCCGGGTTTCCGGAACCCGTTGTATTGGAATGGAATTTTCCGTATGCCCACGGCATGCCCCGGTGACGGCAAATGGTGCCAAGTCTTTCCGGCAGCAGCCAGTCGTCATTTGGCGGTGGAATGGCACGGGAGTGCCGGTCAGGCGCGCATTTGCTGTTGAGTGCATCCAGGATGCGTCGGGTGTGACGCGCACACGCCGTAGGGCGTAAGTATGCACGCCAGATCGAGCGATCCCGTCTCCGGCATATTCCCGTGCAGAAACAACGGCTTAGCCAGAGCGGCGTCTGAGCGACGCTGTTCACCGCGCTTGTGATGGAACGGTTCCGGACCCGGTGCGCGGGGACAGGTGGTCATTATAGGAAGCAGTTCAGCGCATTGCAAGCGGCTTTTTCGCGCTGTTGGCGAAGGTCTTTCAGACGTCTTTCCAGGCTCGGTTCCGGAGGGGAGGTTCGCTGCCGGAGTCCATCGGAGCCGCTCCCGCCGGATGCCCCGCATTCGGGGCGCGCCGGCGGCGACGAACGGTCGGCGGCCGTGTCTCATTCCGTCCGGGTCCGGCGACCGCCGGCCATGGCGCCGGCGATGATGCCGCCGATCCGTTCGGCCGCCGCGGCGAGATGGCCGTCGGCGAGGTGGGTGTAGGCTTCCGTCGTGCGATGGCTCCGGTGGCCGAGCAGCCTGCCGACCTGTGGCAGGTTCTCGCCGGACATCACGGCCTGGCTGGCGACGGTGTGGCGGAGGTCGTGGAGCCGCAGGGTGCCGAGCCGGGCGTCGGTGCGGACGGCATGCCAGCAGGAAGCCAGGCTGTGCTGACCGCGGCCTTCGGCGTAGCGGGGGAAGAGGAACGCGTCGGGATCGCGCGTTCGGGGAGAGCCGGTCGTGTCGATCGGGCCGGCGATGGCGGCGACGAGGTCGCGGGCCGCGGCGCCGAGGGGCACCGTGCGCGGTCCGGTCTTGGCGTCGGTCAGCCGGATGGCGTCGTCGCCGATGTCGCGCCAGCGGCGGTCGAGCACCTCGCTGCGGCGGCAGCCGGTCAGCGCAATGAGGCGGATCGCGGCGACGGCCTCGGGCCACCCGGCCTCGCGCCCGTCGAGGGCGCGGCCTAGTCGTTCGAGCTCGCCGGCGTCGAGGCAGCGGGCGACGTTGCGGCGCGGGTTCTTCGCGATGCCGAGGCAGGGGTTGGTCCCGGGCGGGCGCCAGCCCCATTCCTCGGCGCGGAACATCATCGTGCGGAGAATCTCGAAGGCGCGGTTGGCGGCGCCGGGGCGTTCGGTGCTGGCGGCGTCGAACCAGGCGGCGACGTCCTCGGGGCCGATGCGGTCGACCGGCGTCCTGCCGAAGGCGGGCAGGAGCCGCGCCTTGAGGTAGGTGCGGACGGTCCTGCGGCCCGAGGGCTTCAGGTTCGGGGCGCAGCGCCGCAGGTACTCCCCGGCGAAGGCGGAGAAGTCCGGGACGCGCCGCGCCCTGCGACGCTCCTCGGCGGGGTCCCCGCCGGCGTCGATGCGCGCGCGGAGGTCGCGGGCGCGGCGCCTGGCCTCGGCGAGTTCGACCTCGCCGTGGCGGGCGATGACGAACCGCCGCGTGCGGCCCCCGATGCGGGCCTGGAGGACGTACACCTTGCGCCCGGAGGGATGGACGCGCAGCCCGAAGCCGGGCTGCCCGCGGTCGAACAGGATGGTCTCCCGGGGACCGGCGGCGCAGTCCCGGGCCAGCCGGGGGGTGAGGTCAACCCTGGGCATGGCGGCCTCCCCGGCGCTCGCGGCCGTGTTCGACGATGCCGTTTCCGCCATCGCCGGCCATGGCCGCGCCGATGCGGCCCGAGACCCGGTCGGCGGCATCGGCGACGGAGCGGGCGGACAGGTGGACGTAGCGCTCGGTGGTCTCGACCAGAGCGTGGCCGAGCAGTCTGGCGATGGTCACCATGTCGGCGCCGTTCATGGCGGCCACGGAGGCCCAGGTGTGGCGCAGGTCGTGGAGGCGGACGCCAGCCAGCCCGGCGTCGTCCCGGATGCGCCGCCAGTGGTGGGAGATGGTCGAGACCGGCTTGCCGGGCGAGCGCCCGGGGAAGACGAACGGGCAGTCCGGGTCCCGGCGGGGGATGGCGTCGATGACCCTGCGGGCGGCGCCGGCCAGCCACACGGTGCGGGGGCCGGACTTGGAGTCGGGGAGCAGGATGCGGCGGTCCCGGATCCAGTCCCACTGCAGGCCGGTGACCTCGCCGGCGCGGCAGCCGGTGAGCAGCAGCAGGCGGATCACGGCGACGGCCTGGGGGCAGTCGGGTTCGTGGCGGTCGAGGGCGGCGCCGAGCCGGGCCATCTCGTCCGCGGTCAGGAACCGCTCCCTGGGGGCGGTCCGGTAGCGCCGAGTGCGCCGGCAGGGGTTGGTGTTGTGGTCGCGGTATCCCCACAGCTCGGCCATGCGCATCATGACGGACAGGACCGGCATGGAGCGGTTCGCGGTGCCGGGGCGGTCCGCCATGGCGGCGAACCAGTCCCGGACGTGCCCGGGTCCGATGCCGTCCACGGCCAGGTGGCCGAGGACGGGGAGGATCTCGTTGTGGACGATGCGCCGGTTGGCCTGCCGGGTGCGGGGCTTCCAGTGGCGGGCGTGGCGCTCGAGGAACTCGGCGGCGAAGTCGGCCATGGGGCGGCCGGGATACCGGGGACCGGCGTTCCGGGCCGGCGGATCGGCGAGCCCGGGCAGGACCCGGCGCGCCTCATGGCGGGCCTGGGGGACGCTCATGGCGTCGGCGGACCCGAGGGTGACGCGGCGGACCCGGCCCCCGGGGGTCCGGCGGCGCAGGAAGAAGGAGCGGGTTCCGGAGGGATGGACGGACAGGCCGAGTCCGGAGATGGCGTCGTCCCAGAGGTCGTACTTGCGCTTGCGGGGCCGGGCTGCGGCGACCCGTCTGGGGAAGGAGGTGCGGGAGGTGGATGCGGTCATGATGCGGCTCCTCGGTTCGGGCCGCGCGACCGGTGGTCCATATAGGAAGCAGTCGCGGCGGCGTTTCTACCAACGGACCGCGCTTCCGGGACCGGAACGTAAATGAATCAAGTCATTGATTCAGAACACGTTTCCATCATCTTGCACGACGGTGAACAGGCGTGCCCGACAGCAATTTCTTGCGTCGGGTGTGAGAGAAAACGCCGCCGGGCGTAGAAATGAGAGAAAAGGAAGGAGCACACCACGAACGATTCGGGACTCCGGCAGAGCGAAGGGATGGAGCCCGGCGGCGTTTGAGTGGGGAAGCGGAAGCGACCCGCGAACGGGAGCGGCACGCGACCCGATGGAGTTCCCGAAGGGGAAGCGCGACCGACGCGCCAACGGGCATAGGCACGGAACGAAGTTCGCGCCGGTGGAGGAGACCGATGCGGCTGACGCTGCGGACCGGAAACCGGTTGACCACTGCGACCATCACCGTGAATTTTTTTCGGCGACAGGAGGAGCGGGCAGTGACGTTGGACGCGGCGCGCGTGACGGAGACCCGGCACGGGTTCGCCACCGGGACCGTCGCGGAGCACGGACCGGTTCGCTGTGGAAGCTGGAGATCGGAAGAACCGACGCGAGCGGCACGCGAAGCGGAGGGCGTCGGCGACGGTAGGCGGTCCGGTCCGCGGCCCGGCGAGGATGCGCAGCATCGAGCCGGCAGCGGACGGGGATGAAGACGCGGCGCCGGAGATTTCCGGCACGGGCAGCGGGCGCCGTTGTCGACGCCCGGGGAGGGGACCGAAAGGGAAACGCCGCTGGCGGTGCAGGTGCGCAGCACCGCGCCGGCAGCAGGCGTCGAAGCGGATGCGGTTGCCGCCGCCGCCGCGGACGGGGAATGGAAAGAGCGCCGGGCGCCGCGCAGCGGCGATGGCGCGGCACGGCCGCCGCGCCGGAAGGGAAGAAGGACCGCGCCGTGGGAACGACGCGGCCCTGTGCCGGTGTTTCAGCACCGGTGAACCGGTATGCCCGAGGCGGTCGCCTTGTCCGCCAGGTTGGCGGTGATGCCCGAGTCGCTCGGGAAGAGGATGATGCCCTTCGGCATCAGGTTCAGCAGTTCGTCGTTCCTTCTGAACGGCGCGGCCTTCCCGTGGGCGTTCCAGTCGGGCCGGCAGACCACCTGGTGCACGCCGCGGGCCTCGGCCCAGCGGGCGGCGAACTTCTCGACGCCGGGCCCGCCGCCGTGGACGAGGACCATGTCCGCGTACTTGCGGTGCGCGGCGTCCAGCTTGCGGAACACCGCGTCGGGGTCGCCGTCCTTCCCGCCCGCGACGGCGATCAGGGTTCCGTCCGGGAGGTTCTCCTTCGCCGCGGCGCTGTCCCTCGCCCGGAGGAAGTCCCTAGCGTCGACGGCGGCGGAGGTGAGAACCCCGGTGCGGCTGGTGTGCGATCCGGAACGCGGCCGCCACATCTCGCCGGTCTCGGCGAGATACTGCGCCGCCGCCGCGTCCCGCATTTCTTCAAACGCGTCGCGCCGAGCCCCCAGGTTCTTGGCCCGGTCGGTGAGCAGTTCCAGCTCCCGCGATTTTATTTCCGAACCGTCCTGTTCCTTCCGCAGGTCGCGCAGCTCCGGCGCGATCCGGTCGATGCTTCTGTCAAGCTTCCGGATCTGCGCGTCGAAGGTGTTTACAAAACCCCAGAGGAGGGAGCCGGCCTCGTCGGCGATCTGGAACCCGGTCATGCCGATGGAGTCGGCGAGGACCGAGAAGGCCTCGGTGACCGCGCCGATGGCGGTGTCCCGTTCCCAGACCTCCCTGGGATCGAACTCGCCGCGCTCCGGCGTCGCCCCGTGGAGCTTCGCCTGCTCGCAGATCATGGCGGTGATCGATTGATCTCCGGTGTCGATGCTGTCGAGGTGATCGATGGTGTCGCTGTTGCTGCTGTCGTACATGTGAATTCTCCGAATGAACATTAGGAAGTGAAGGGGCAACCGCCCCGCATGCGTTGGGAGGGAACCTCCCTACGTATTCCCCATCCGTTCACGAGCGCAGCGCAGTCACCGGGCCCCAGGGACATGGGCCGGTGTGCCGCGCGATGGTGCGGGCGTATATGGACGCCGCCGGGTTTGCAACCCCCCGGCTTCACGCTTTGGCAGTTTGACAAGTCGTCGAGCGCGGTCGTATATCAGGCCTCTGATTAAGCGGCATCACGATGTGCCGCGGGCCGGTATGGATATCAGCGGAACAGGTCCAGATCGCACCGTAGGCCTTGTAGGCCGATGCCCGCACATGGTTTTCCTGTTCCCGGCTATTCGACTGTTTGCCCCTACTGCCTCTGCGCTCTTTCGAGTGGTTGCAACAACCCGGTCTCCCGGTTCCTCGTGGTTAACTCACGATCGCCGGAAAGCCGGGACGGTTCCGGAGTATTCCCCGGAATCGTTCAGGTGCCGGTCCGGCCTGCCTTGCAGACCGCAGCGGCGAAGTTCTTTTCCAGGGCCGGGGAGGCCTTTGCAGGCCCGTCCTGGCGCCGAACGCGGGACACCCTCGGCCATACGAGGTCGCCAACCCATGTCTGAGTGTCTCCGGACACATTCTCACGCTCCCGCGGCCTGGATGCCGGCAGCCCGGACTACCGCGTCATGCCGATAGTCCTCCCCCTTCATCAGCAGCGCCCACATGATCCGTGCCATCTTGTTGGCCAGCACGATGGCGGCCTGGATCGTCGGCTTGCGTTCGAGCAGCCGCTTCAACCAGGGGTCCGGCTCCTTGCCCCAGCGGGTCGTTCGCTGGATCACGGTCATCGCGCCGGTGATCAGCAGTCGGCGCAGGTCCCGCTGACCCATCTTCGACAGCTCCCCGATCCTGGTCTTCCCCCCGGACGATTTCTGAAGGGGCACGAGACCGAGCCAGGCTGCGAAATCCCTGCCGCACCTGAAGTCCTCCATGTCCGGCGCAAAGGCCAGGAACGCCAGTCCCGTGATCGGGCCCACGCCCGGAATGGTCCGAAGACGTCGAATGGTTTCATCATCCCTGGCGGCCGCCCGGCCCTGGCGGTCCAGTTCGACAATCCGGGCATCGAACGCGCGGATCTGCTTTACGAGCATGTCCGCCATCTCCCGGGCGAGGTCGGGAAGCCGGGAGTCTTCCCGGTCCTCCAGCACCGCCTCCAGGGTCTTGACGTTGGCCCGCCCCCTGGGCGCCACCAGGCCGTACTCCGCCAGCAGTCCCCGCAGGGAATTGATGGTCTGCGTACGCTGACGGACCATGAGGTCCCGGACCCGGAACAGCATGGCCCGTGCCTGCTGGCCTTCGTCTTTTACCGAAACGACCCGCATCGTCGGGCGTGAGGCCGCCTCCGCGATGGCTTCCGCATCCGCCATGTCGTTCTTGTGCCGTTTGACGAACGGCTTCACATAGGCGGGCGGCAGAATATGAACCCGGTGGCCCAGCTGGCGGATCTCACGTGCCCAGTGGTGGGCCCCGCCGCAGGCCTCCAACGCAACCAGGCAGGGGGGCTGCTTGCCCAGAAAGTACAGCAGCTTCCCCCGCGTGACCCGCTTGCGGAATGCCACCGAGCCGTCCTGGTAGGCCCCGTGGAGCTGGAATAGATTCTTTGCCAGGTCAATACCGATGATGCTAATCTTTTTCATGGATGTCGTCTCTCGTTGAAGGAGTGTTCAATGCCAGCCTGCTGGCACCTGCTTCACTATGAAGCAGTAGAGAGGCGGCGTCCATTCCATCGCACAAGCGACCGCAGGGAGCGCGGAGCCACGGTCGCGTGGCGCGCCGGCCCTAGGCGAAGCCGTTGTCCCTGGAGGCGCGGCCGGAACGCAGTGGAGGACTCCCCGCCCGGGGAGTTGACGGAGAGAGCACGTGGACACACTGGGAATGTAGTAGGGAGTAGTACTGTCCCCCCAAATCGGGGAGCGTCAGGCGTCCAGCGAACAGAGGTGAGCGAAACGCCGTGGGCGCATGGATAGCGCCAGCGACCAACAAGCCGCGCCGCAGGCGCACCATGTGGGCAGGACGCCCACCGAGCGGTGGGTGTGTGAGGAAAGCGGCGGGAAGTGGACTGGCATGGCGGTGCCGGGCATGGCCATCAGAATCGCCATCCCTGTAGCGGGTGCGAGCGGAGCCGGTCCCTGATCGATTGGGGGACCTTGCTGCGATCATGGCATCGCAACGTAAGCGGCCATTCTGGGGCGTCTTTCCCCTTGTCCCCGTCCCTGGATACTCTTGACCGGGTTTTCCCGGGCAAGCACCAGGACATCCACATTCAGGGCGAGGTGTAAGGCCGACGGCGAATTGAAGCCGCGGACGGCAGGTCAGTGCAGGGTGCTCCCGACCCTGTCCAGGTCGCCCTTCAGCGGATCGTCCCCGAACTTCTCCTTCCAGACCCGGGGCGTCAGGTCGATCACGTCCTTCGCCGGGTGCCGCCCGATCCGCTGCAGCACGTCCACCAGGTACACATGGGGGTCGATTCCCTGCATCCTGCAGGTCACCAACAGGCTCTGGATCACGGCTACCCGATGCGCTCCCACCTCCGTCCAGCAAAACATCCAGTTCTTCCGGCCCACGGCAATCGGCCGCACCGCCCTCTCGACGTGGTTCGTGTCCAGCGGTACGTCCGGATCCGCCAGAAACACCTGCAGGGGGCCCTTACGGGCCATCGCATACTTCAGCGCCTTCGACAGCGGATTCGACGGCAGCAGGTCGTGGCGGCGGCACTGTCGATCACACCAATCCCAGAACGCCCTGGCCACCGGCAGACTGTGGCGGGTCCGGTACGCCAGCTTCGCCTCCCCGGACAACGCCTTCTTCCGGATCCATTTCTCGTGGGCGTACAGAAGCCCGATCAGGGCCAGGGCATGATCCGCCGCCTCCGGCTCCGCATCCAGCGCCGCCTCGAACTTCCTCCGGGCATGACTCCAGCAACACGCATGGGTCACCGCGGCCATCATCTCCGCAAACCGGGTATAGCCGTCGAACCCGTCCGTCAGCAACGTCCCCGTGAAGTCGTCTCCCAGGATCTCCCGCACATGGCGGTGCGCCCGGGACTCCGTATACTTGAACACCATCTCGTCCCTGTCGCCGTACACCGGCCACAACTGGCCCCGGCGCATCTTCCCCTTCGCTTGCCGCCCGGCCCTGATCGGGGTCTCGTCCATCCCCACCACGGCGCTTTCCAGCACGCTCCGGTACTGCGCCTCCTGGATCGGCTCGAGCAGGTCGATTGCCCTGCCCACCAGCACCGACAGCGTGCTCCGGGACAACTGCACCCCGCAGTCCGCCATCCGCTGGTGCTGGCGATGCAGCGGAAGGTGGTACACGAACTTGTCCACCAGCATCCCCGCCAGCAGGCTCACGTCCGCGATGCTCCGGTCCAGCACGTTCGCCGGCGCCGGCGCCGTGTGCAGCTTCGCCTTGCCGCCGGCATCCTTCTCCCGGATCACCGGGCGGACGTACTTCAGGATCACGTAGCTTCCGGGACGCTGCGCCAGACGGTGGGTCACCTTCTCCCCGACCACCTCACGCCGGTCCTCCGGAATCCCATCGGCTTCCGGCGGCATCAGGACGATGGTCTCCACCGGAACCGTCTCGTCGAACCGGAGCCCCGATTCGTTGACGGCCCCCTCCCTGTTCTTGGGACCTCGCTTGCGGCGCTCGTAGGTGATCTTCTCCATGGCCGGCGGGGGCGCGGCGTCCGGCTTCAGGCCGAGGGACGCCAACAGGTCCGCCTGGTCCGGCGACGGGTCCGGCAGATGCCGCTTCTCGGACTTGTCCCCGAACAACTGGTCGACAGTTTCCAGAACAGGTTGCAGTGCCAGCTCTTCATGACCACCAACGCCGGAGCCACCGGCCTGAACCTGCAGGCCGCCAACACCGTCATCAATATCGACTTGCCCTGGAATCCGGCGGTGCTTGAGCAACGCATTGCCCGTGCGCATCGTATGGGACAGAAACAGCCGGTCCAGATATACATTCTCGTGACCCAGGATACTCTTGAGGAAAACCTGTTGGCCACGCTGTCAGCCAAGCAGGATCTGGCGATGGCGGCGCTGGACCCGGATGCCGGCGCGGACAGGGTGGACATGATCAGCGGCATGGAGGAGTTGAAACGCAGGCTGGAGGTGCTGCTCGGCGCAGTGCCGGAAGCGCCCGTTGACAGTACTGCGCAACGAAATGCGGAACAGGCGGCTGAACGGCAGCGCAGGGTCTCCGATGCCGGAGGGCAATTGCTTGTCGCAGCCTTTCAACTGCTTGGGGAATTGCTGCCTGCCGGTGAATCCGAAGCGCAAACAGAAGCCCTGGCGCATACGTTTGAAAAACAGTTGAACAACTGCCTGGTGTCCGGCGAGGACGGTCAGATGAAACTGACGGTCAATCTGGCGGACTCAAGTGCGGTGTCCACGATGGCAAACTCGCTGGCCCGCATTGCGAGCCTTTCTGCAACGACTGAAAGAACTTGACCGGGCAGGCGGGTTGTTATCGGACCCCGCCCCTCACGGAACCGGGCATGTGCGACTGATGCACTCGTTCCCTTATATCTCGATCCCTTAATACGGGATGTGGACTCAGCGCGGTTTCAGTGCGCCATGGAAAGGCGCGTTTTCCTTGGGGAGTGCGAATCCCCGCCCGGCAACCGTTGCTTCCGGCTGGTAGCGGCAAGAGCGGCTTACGGGGGTAGCGATGTAGATTGAAGCACTCTGGCGGAAGGGACGCGTGGAGCGGTTCAGCGACCATGCAGGCCAGAACGCGAGCGAGCATCGAACAGGCCTTGAAACCGGATTCATAGCTCCCGAGGCGCAATCAGGCGTAGGCGGAAAACCCGGGACATCCTTGCGGTATTCGGAATCGTTGCTTTGGCAACCGCAGCTCTCCGTTTCCTGACCGGCCGCCCGCCTCCTCGCCCTGACCCCGGCCACCCGCGCCGTACAGTGGCCTGTTACCGGCATCCCGGAAAGCCATGCACGCAAGAGGAAACCGTGGCTGCACTCAAGGACATGGTCGAAGCAGGCATGATGCTCGCGAAGGCCGCGAATCAACTCGGGGGCGGGCGGTCGACAGCCGACGGGGTCGAGGGGAAGCTGCGGAGAGTCGTGTCATGAGATCAATCAGTTAAAATGAACACATGAAATCCCCGAAAGCCTTCAGCCTTCATATGAAACTCCGTTTGGTCGACCCGGTCAGGCTATAGCATCCTTCAGGCAGTCCATGGACAGTAATTTGCCATGGCTGCCTCTTGCACCATGTGCCCGAATGAAGAAATCGACCTGATCCGGAAGCGCCTCCGGCAGCTTGAAGCCGAGCAATCCGGTTTGCGGTCACGGCTTGCCGAACTCGAGGCGTGCGTCCCCCCTTCGATTGGGAATCGAACGGCCGGCTCACTGGTGACGGTCGATTCGGGCGCGAGCGAAAAGGTAGCCCTGTTCCGATCCCTGTTTTCCGGCCGGGAGGATGTCTTCCCGAGGCGATGGGAGAATACCCGGAACGGCAGGAGCGGTTACGCGCCTGCATGTGAAAAGGAATGGGAACCGGGCACTTGCCGAAAACCGCAGATCAGGTGCGGAGACTGCCCGAACCAGGCTTTCGTACCGGTCACAAATGCAGCCGTCGACGGGCATCTGCGCGGACACCATACGATGGGCATCTACCCGCTGATGCCCGACGATACCTGCCGCTTCCTTGCCGTGGATTTCGACAGGGAGACATGGCAGGACGATGCGGGCGCTTTCCTGGATGCCTGCCGGGATAAGCAGGTTCCGGCGGCGCTCGAGCGTTCCCGTTCCGGCAACGGGGGGCATGTCTGGATCTTCTTCTGCGAACCGGTCCCGGCCGCCCTTGCCCGCAGGCTTGGAAGCAGCCTGCTGACCGGAGCCATGGAATCCAATCCGGGCATGGGCTTCGGATCCTACGACCGTCTGTTTCCCAGCCAGGACGTGATGCCATCCGGGGGTTTCGGGAACCTGATCGCCCTGCCTTTGCAGCACGGTCCTCGAGAATATGACAACAGCGTGTTCCTTGACGGGAATTTCGAACCTCACAGGGACCAGTGGTTATTTCTTTCATCAATAGACCGCCTCTCCTTGGCGGACACAACACGGATTGTCCAGGAAGCGGAGCGGCAGGGCCGCGTGACTGGTCTGCGCCTGCCGGTGGATGACGAGGACGGGACGCCCTGGACGGCGCCGCCGTCCCGCAGCCGACCGCTTCCGGAAATCAGCGGGTCCCTTCCGGAAAGTATCGAGGCGATATCGGGCGACCAGATCTATATCCCGCGTGCCGGCCTCCCGCCCGGCCTGGTAAACAGGATCATTCGCCTGGCGGCATTCCAGAATCCGTCCTTCTACAGGGCACAGGCGATGAGGCGTTCCGTATCCGGTATTCCGCGCATCATCTCCTGCGCCGAACTGCTGTCCCATCACATCGCCTTGCCGCGTGGTTGCCAGGATGCCATGGAGCAGTTGTTCGAAGAGGTTGGCATTCACATGCACTTACAGGATGAACGCAATCAAGGTCGCCCGTTAGAGGCGGTTTTCCAGGGCGAGTTGACCGCGGACCAGAAGGCGGCGGCCAATGCCCTTCTCGGCCACGAAACCGGAGTGCTTTCGGCGGCGACCGGGTTCGGCAAGACGGTGGTTGCCGCATCCGTCATCGCAGCCCGCGGCACCAATGCCCTTGTGCTCGTGCACCGCCGGCAGCTCCTGGATCAGTGGATTGCCAGGCTTGGGTCTTTCCTCGGCCTTCCTTCGTCCTCAGTCGGGCGGATCGGGGGCGGCAGAAGAAAACCTTCCGGCATCGTCGATGTCGGCATGATCCAGAGCCTTGTTCACAAGGGTGTGGTCGACGACATTGTCGCCGATTACGGCCATGTCGTTGTGGACGAATGCCATCATGTATCCGCCGTCAGCTTCGAGGCGGTCGCGCGCAGGTCAAGGGCCAGATACGTCCTTGGTCTTTCCGCCACCGTCACCCGCAAGGACGGGCACCATCCGATCGTCTTCATGCAGTGCGGACCGGTGCGGTTTCGGGCCGAGGCGAGATCCCAGGCCCGCCGGCGCCCGTTCACGCACCGGGCGATCCTGCGGAAGACCTCGTTCAGGATACGGATGGAATCTGACGACGACCCCCCGCAAATACAGCGGATTTACGCCGAACTGGCGGCAGACAGGGAGCGTAACGACCAGATCTTCGATGACGTGATGTCTGCCCTGGAATCGGGGCGGTCGCCGATTGTCCTTACCGAGCGCAAGGGTCACGCGAGGCAGTTCGCCGAAAGGCTCGGCCCCTTTACCCGCAACGTGCTGCTGCTCACTGGTGGAATGGGCGTGCGTCAGGGCCGCGAGATCATGGAGCGTATTGATTCAATCCCCGAGACCGAGGAACGGGTTCTGGTCGCAACCGGCCGCTATATCGGCGAGGGATTCGACGATGCCCGCCTGGACACGCTCTTTCTCGCAATGCCGATATCCTGGAAGGGGACGCTGGCGCAGTATGTGGGCCGTCTGCACCGGCTGCATCCGGAAAAACGTGAAGTGCTGGTCTACGACTATGTCGATGACGCCGTCCCCCTGCTTCGGCGCATGAGCGAAAAGCGTGTCCTTGGTTACCGGAGCCTCGGGTATTCGGTCGAGACCTTGGATAACCCTTGACAGCCCCTGGCCCAACAGGGATCACACAATCCCGATACCATTATGAGGAGCAATCCACAAGCATGGCGCAAGGGAATTTGATTCCATTCAGGCGTATCAATATGCATCTGCGCATCTCCGTCGTTTTTCAATGGCGCCCCGAGTCGGGCAATGATTTCGCAAGCGTTCTCCAAGCATGATTACCATGGATCCGGATGATGCATAGTCGAAATGAATGCCCCGGGTGCGGATTTCACGGTCCCGGGTCCTTCGGGAACCGCATGCCGTTTCCGGGTGTGATTGCAGACGTGGCTGCAGGTGTGCATCGTGATTGATATCGAGCGTGTTGAGAGGCGTTTTGCCGAGACGGTATACGAACTCGGGTTGATGGACCCGGAGGGCAATCCGGACGATGACCTCGACCGGAAGCTGGCCGAAATCGGGGGCGGCGATGACGGACACCGCGCGGCCCTTGCGAAGTACGCTATCGAACTGATGGACATTCTGGACAGCACGCCCGAATGGCGGACCGACTGATTTTGGGGTCAGGTTACTGAACAGGGGAATGACCTGATGAACCGGGTTCGGCCCGAACGGGAGCTGTACCGGATCCTGCAGCAGCCGGGCCAGCTCGACGGGGATGGCAGGGCCAGGCCGGATGCCTTCAGGAAGATCCGCCAGCTGGTCCAAGCCAGCGCGGACTTCGGAAGCCCCGGCGCGCTGTTGATGCCCTGACACTGATGGGCAACCCTGGGAGCCGGGAGGCATCCTGCATGGCGGCAGTCGGCGTCCTGGCATTTTTCTCATGAACCTGCACTGATGCATAACCGTATCCTGGTGGGCAGGGGCGGCAGGACGATGGCCGGGCAGTTATCGCCCATCATCCGTCAATCCGGGTCCGCTCATGTCCGCGGCATGCCGTAACCAAGCTCCCGAATGGCCTTCCGGAACGCCGCTTCCGATTTGGCATGCACGGCCAGGTGCTTCTTCCCGGCGGGCAGGCACAGCTTGGAAATACGCTCATCGGCGGCAAGCCGGGCGGCGATTTCCTCGCTGGCGCATTCGACCAGCAATGCCCGCCCCCGCTCCCTGAGAGCCTTCCCGCCCCGCTCGACACTCCGCAGGAACCCCTCCACCTTCTCCGGCAGGGGCTGGTCGTCCCTGGCCGTGAGGAAGGTGCGCAGATCGTCCACGTCATGACCGTCCTCGACGGCGGCCAGGGTCCTTGCGCGGTCCAGCCGCCAGACGCCGTCCGCTTCGGTGTCCGCCCAGATCTCCAGCGCCAGACGCTCCTCCGGCGACATCGGCATGTCCGCACACAGGCGCAGGTCGGGGAAGACCTTGAGCGGAGTGCGGTCCGGGGGCGTCTGTGGCTCATACGCTTCGGCAATGCCGAGGCAATACGCGCCGAGAGGGTTCAGCCGGAAATACGCGAGACCGTCGTAACGGCTGAGAAAGACCAGGAATTCCGACGCCCAAAGGTCCATGTAGTCGGGCTTGGCGTGATCCGGTCCGGTATAGGCGATATCGATCAGGCCCAGGGTCGCGGCGTATTCGAACAGCAGGCAGAGAATGTAGCGGTCCTGAAGTATTGCCCAATCGTGAAAGCCGTAATGCCCCAGGCTGCCGTAGTGCGCGTCCCCGACATACAGCTGCCAGGGATCGTGGGTGACCTCGAAATCGTACCCGTCCGCCCGCATGAAGCGCGAGAACTCGTGGAAGTGCACCCATTGGCCCACGGGACACCGCTTCAGTGCTTCGGCCACTACCTGTCTGCGCCCCGACACGGCCGTCATGGCGCTTCTGCCCTTGCCCCGGCGCTGGCCGCCGATGGTGTCGACGCGGCTGAACTCGTCCAGGATGCCGTGCCCGATCCAGCGTTGCCACAGGCGCTTCAGCGTTTCCGCCGGGGGTGCGCCGAAGGCCGCGCGGCCGGCTTTCGTCAGAGCGAGCTTCGCGCCGTGGATTTCCGCCAGCCTGCCGGCCTGCAGGAGCATCGGCCAGGCGAACGCCCGGATCGGTCCGACGCCCTGGCCCGCATCATGACGCCTGTCGTCGGGCCCGAAAAAGTCGCCGCCGTCCAGCTCTTCGGAGATGCGCTTTGCCGCCGCCGCCGAAGGCCGCCGGGTCTTGGCGCTCACCGCCACCCGGCCAAGGTCCACCAGCCGGAGCACCGCGGACAGGTCCCGGGACGCGGCCCGTTCCATGTCGCGGCGGACGGGTTCGGCCGGTCGGTGTTCCTCCCCTTCATCCTCCGGGGCATGATCGCGGCGGATTTCCGATGCGGATTCCGGCAGCGCCTCTTCCACGGCGAGTTCCGCCTCGGGAGGCGGGGGCACGAATTCCCGCAGGCGTTCTCCGAGGTCTTCCGGCACGGTCGAGGACAGGCTCGAGTGGCGGCTGTCGGGATACAGGAAAAACTCCAGGGTCGAGGGTATGCGGCGATAGCTCTCCTTGGGTTTTGCGGGCAGGGCGCCGTACCTGGCCAGGAACCGTGTCCGGTCCAGTTCCCTGCCCGGATCGTAGAGCGCCTCGCGCACCGCCAGCTGCTCGATTTCGTCCAGGAGATTCCAGAGGTCCCGGAGGAAATCTCCGGTGAGCCGGCCCGAGATGGCCGCGATCATGTCCGCCTTCCGGGTGGGGTGGGGCTTCGGAATGGACAGCGGCTCGATCATTTGCCGGAGCACGTCGGCATTGAGAAAGTTCAGATGGTCCGGCAGGTCGTTGCCCGGAAAGGGGGCCCGGGCACGGGAAGATCGATGGCTCATCGGATGGTTATTCCGTCGGTCGGGGCGGGCAGCGGAACATTGGTCATGGGAACACGAAACCCGCGATGTGGAGAAAAACGCATGGGCGGTATTGGCCTTGATTGTTCCAGTGGGATTATATCGGAACGGGGGGAGGTTCCTCTGCTCCGTTCGGTTTTGCGTCCGGCATGCGGCATCCCGGGCGGAGAGGGAGTTGCCCGGACGGCATTGCCTTCCCGGTTCCGGTCCGGAATAATCCGTTACACTCCGGGTTCCAGTTGACCTCCTTCCGGATTGCCGATGCTGCCCAAAAGCGCCCTCAAGGCAATGGAGAACCTCGTGAAGTGGGCGAGGTCGCCGCAGTGGACCGATCTCCAGGCCGAAGCCTATGAAACCTTCATGGAACCGATGGAGGACATTTTCGGGCTTGAGGACCGGGAGATCCTGGACATGCTCGACGGGGAGGACTCGGAGATGCTTCTGGTCTACCTCTTCGAGGATTTCTTTGCCGCTCGGTTCGGCGACGATGGCGAAGTCAACGTGGTGGACGCTTACCTGAAGCGGCGGGGCTGGCGCGAACCGGCGCCGGGTCGGCGCTACCTGGAGGCGCTGCGGGATTCCCGGGTCTCCCTGTACGAGGTAGCGGATATCCACCCGGGCAGGAGCGTGGTTCTGGAAGACATGCTTCGCGGGGGAAAGGTGACGGTCCTATCGAAGGAAGGCTCCGGGGGCGGAGCCCGCTGGGACCGTCTGGCGGCGCGCATCGTGCATTTGAACGGGGAGAATCATTTCACGGGGGCGGTGCTGTCGTTCTCCCACGAACTGTCGAGCCGCGCCGTTGCGGGTATCGACGGGGATGTCAGGGACAGGCGCAGGGAGGTTCGCAGGGAACTGAAGAGAGAGCACGGCAAGTCGGCGCGGCTTCCCGAGATTCCGCGGGCACTGCTCGTCGACAGCCTGCCGGTGGCGCAGATGCTGGGGTCTCTCTGGCTGATCCAGTGCGTGATGGAGATGATGGGCCCGCTGCCGGAACTGCGGAACACGGACGGCGAGGACATCCTGCACGGCGAAATGCGCTTTTCCCTTCAGGGGGATGTGGAAGAAGTGGCGGCGAGGCTGGACGGACTCCCGGAGCTTGAAAGGCTGGATTCCCGGGCTTTCGGGGATGCGGAAGAAGAAGTGGAATGGGAATGGTCCGCGCCGGGAAAGGCAGGAGATGGAGATGGCGGAGGGTCGGACAATGGTGTCGACATCAGCGCCACCGGGCTGGGACATGTCGTCCTGCGTCCCGGGATGCTGGTGCTGACGGCGAATTCGAAGGAACGGTGCGACCGCGGCCGGGAGATGCTGTCGGACTGTCTGGGCGATCTCGTGGGCCGCCCGGTTACCGTATACCGGGATCCGTGGAAGACCCTGGAGGAGCAGGACGGAACAGCGGGCCCTCCGGCCGACAGGAACAGCGGGGTTCCCCGGGAAGCGGCGGCGGAGGCGACCCATGCGTATCTCGACGGCCATTACCGCCGTGTTCTCGATATCCCGCTCCCCGTTTTCGGAGGCCGGACCCCGAGAGAAGCGGCCATGGGCGCCGGGAAGGAACGCCGGCAGGCGGTGGACTGGATCAAACAGCTGGAGAATTGGGAGGACCACCGTTCCCGGGAGCAGGACACCGAACCGTACGACACCCGCTGGATCTGGGAGGAACTGGAGTTGGAGCCGCCAGACTGATGGCCTGGGAGGGCAGGATATATGGTGCAGGGAATCAGCGTGGTGTGTATTTTCCGACCGGAAGCTTGTACCTGAAAATGAAACGGCACACCGGGTGCCGCAACGCCCCGGCATGTCGGGACCCGGCAAAAGACTCCGGGAGGCGCCCGGAAAAATCCGATCAGCGAATCGGTGCGGCGTACAGGATGCCGCCGCTGTTCCATTGCGCGTTCAGGCCGCGCTCAAGAGCGGCCGGCGCGTCCGGGCCGATGTGGCGGTCGAATGCCGATGTCGAAGTCGGCACGGTCGGCCGATTCTGGAGTTTCCTGAAACGGCGAGCCGGTTTCCGCAGTGGGAGTCGGCAGTCCGGTTCCCGGATTCCGGTTACACTCGCATGTCCCGTTGACCCGATCCGGAATGCCGATGCCGCCACGCGGAGCCATCAGGACGCTGGAGAATCTCGTGAAGTGGGCGCACAGGCCTGAATGGGAGGAGTGCCAGCTCGAGGTCCATGACGCCTTTCTGGACCCCGCCGGGGAAATCCTCGGGCTCGGGGAGCGGGAGATGCTGGACATTTTCGGCAGGGAGGATTCGAAGCTGCTGCTGATGTTCGTTTTCGAGGAATTTTTCGCCACGCGGTTCGGCCGGGACGGGGAAATCAACGCAGTGGACGACTACCTGAAGCGGCGCGGCCGGCGCGAGCCGGCTTGCGGCCGGCGCTTTGTGGAGGCGCTGCGGGATTCCCGGGTCTCCCTGTACGAGGTAATCGGACCGGACCCCGGCGGGACCGTCATGCTGGAGGACCTGCTCCGCGGCGGGAGAGTCCCGGTCCATTCGGAGGAAGATCCCGAAGCAGGACCCCGCTGGGACCGCCTGGCGGCGCGGATCGTGTGCGTCAACGGGGAACATTATTTCACGGGAGCGGTGCTGCCCTTCCCGCACGAGCCGTCGCACCGCGCCATTGCATTGCTGGAAGAGGAAATCCGGGACAGGCGCAGGACGATGCTCGGGGAACTGCGGAAGCAGCACGGCAGGTCGGCGAAGCTACCGTCGGTGCCGCGGGATGCATTGGTCGACAGCCTGCCGGTGGCGCGGAAGCTGGGGACGTTCTGGCTGGGCGACGGGGTGCTGGAGACACTCGACACGCCGCCGGAGTTGCGGGATGCGGATCATGGGGACCGGCTGCGCGGAGAAGACCGGCCGCTGCCGCACGAGGACGCGGAAGCGGCAGATGGAGTTGCCCGGGCAAAACTCGACAGCCACTACCGCCGTGTCCTCGACACCCCGCTTCCCTTTCTCGGCGGCAGGACGCCGAGGGAGGCGTCGAGGGGCAAGGGCAAGGTGCGCCAGGGGCGATCGACTGGATCAAGCTGGTGGAAAACACCGAGGGCCAGTTTTTCTGGGAGCAGGGACTCGAACCTTATGACGCCGGCTGGATCTGGAAGGAACTGAAGCTCGATCCGCCCGATTGAGTGCCAGGGCTTTCGGGCCGGGGTTCATGACCTGGAAAGTTTACGACTCACTGATCCAAGCGAAAGACCGTCCATTCCCAGGCTTCGGAGGCCGGTCGCCATCATCCGGGCGACGATTCAGACAGGGTCAGGGTCCGGCACGACGGTGGAAATACAGCAATTCCCGCTAATCCTATCACGGATTGGATTCGGCGGATTTCATGGTTTGAGCGTCGGTTCCCCGGGAATGCGGGGAGGGAAGCCCCTCCGGGCGGTGTGCCGGATTGTCTGCTGGCCACATGATTCCCCGAAGAACCGGCCCGTTGCATATTCGGACACGGCCGCCGGGTCAGGAAGTGTCGAAGGGCACCAACTCCGTCTTCCGGTGCCCGAACGCGATCGCCCGGTACAGGGTCTCCCGGTCCGGAATGTAGAACTCCGTGAACAGCCCGCGCAACCGCACCCACAGGTATTTCGAACCGCCCGCCTTCTCCCGGGCCGCCCGGAACAGCGCACAGCACCGCTGCCGCACCTGGTCGATGAGGAACGCCAGCATCGTCAGGTGGGCGAACACCGTCGCCAGATGCCGCTTGCCGTGACCAAAGTTGTGCTCGAAGCCGTAGCCTTGGTTCTTCAGGGTGTTGAACGTCTCGTTCTCGATGCGCCAACGGGCGCGTCCGGCCCGCATCAGGTCATGCGCGTTCGATTCCGTGACCTCCATGTCCGTGACCCAGGAGAAGTGCAGTTCCCGGCCATCGGGGCGGGTCTCCCGGCACGCCAGGAAGTTCACTGCCAGATCGGGGTTCGCCTGGTTCAGCGGTACGCCGTTCAGAAACCGGAACCGGAAACGGCTGCCGCCCCCTTCCGACCTCTCCACGGTACGGGTCGCCGCCGAGGCCTCGACACGGCGGAACAGTTCCCCATGGTCCCCCGGCTTCACGCCCAGGACATACCGCATGTCCAGTTCCCCCAGCAGCCGGATGTGCGGCCCGTTCGACGCCAGCGCATCCTCCACGGATTGGGGTACAAATTGATTCTGCCGGTTGATTCGATTATCCTGCGGCCATGCTTGATAACGCAAAGCCGGAGGATGAGGAATGTCAAATAACATTGAGCCAGAAGAACGCGCCCGGCAACCGAGCTCCATGGCCGCGGGCCACCCGGCCCTGGCGGTGGTTTCCGCTGTCCCGGAAGACGGGAAGAATGAATCCGCGGGAAGTCCCGGGAGAAACTGCAGGAAAGAGTTGACAGCGCGGTCGGGGCCGATAAAATGCCTTGCCAGCGGCCAGCGGCCAGCGGCCAGCGGCCAGCGGCCAGCGGCCAGCGGCCAGCGGCCAGCGGCCAGCGGCCAGCGGCCAGCGGCCAGCGGCCAGCGGCCAGCGGCCAGCGGCCAGCGCCGAGGCATGAGCTGCGCCCGGCGGGAGGCCGGCCCGCCTGACCCGGCCGCCGCCCCTTGCGGGCGCGCCCGCAAGCTTCTCTCCCCTTCATCCGGACCGCCCGGCGGCCGCGCCGCCGCCCCGTCGGGCCCGCGCCGGGCCGCGTCCCCGTGGCGCCGCCTCGCGCTGCTCCCCGCCCTCCTCCCCGTCCTCGCGCTGCTGCTCGGGATGTTCTCCCCGTTCGCCGCCGCGCCCGCTTCCGCCGACGTGCTGGTGAGCACCGTCGGGCAGACCGCCGCGGCCGGCGGGGGCCGGGTGTGGGCGAACCGGTGGCACGCCCAGGCGTTCACCACCGGGAGCCACACGGCCGGCTACACACTGACCAGCATCGAGGCGCGCACCAACCAGTCCGAGGCCGCACCCAACGAGCTCCGGGCGCAGCTTTGGTCGGACGTGACCGGCAACCCGGGCGTGAAGCTCGCCGATCTGACGGTGCCGGCCACCATCTCGGCAAGCGGCGCCACCCCCGCCAACATCGTCTTCGCCGCGCCGGCGGGCACCCGGCTCGCGGCGAACACTACTTACTACTTCGTCATCGGCGGCGCCGCGAGCCGGTCCCCCGCCACCAACAAGCAATTCCAGATCCTGAACACGGCCAGCGACAGCGAGGACAGCGGCGCCGCGGCCGGCTGGAGCGTCGACGACACGAGCCGTTTCGCCACGGGCAACAACGGCAACCCCCCGAGCAGCTGGTCGACCTGGACCGAGACCCGGCTGATCCGCGTCAACGGCTCGGCCAGGGGGGCCGCGCTGTCCACCAACGCGAACCTGAGCGCGCTGGCGGCGAAGAGCGCGACGAGCGGGACGGGGACGTTCTCGGCGCTCGCGCTGAGCCCGGCGACCTTCGCCAAGGCGACCCTCGCCTACACCGCCTCGGTGGCCAACAGCATCACCCACGTCAAGCTGACGCCCACGGTGGAGGCCACCGGCAAAGCCACGGTCAAGGTCGGCAAGGGCACGAGCCTGACGGCGGTGGGCAGCGGCACGGAGAGCTCGGCGATCGCGCTCTCGGAGGGCGCGAACGCGATCAAGGTCGAGGTGACGGCCGAGGACGGCACGACCAAGCGGACCTACACCGTGACGGTGACGCGGGCGGCCTCGACCGCCACCGCCCCCTGGTCGGCGACGCTGACGCCGGCGAGCGGTAACAATGTGATCGGGTGCACGTCCAAGACCGACTGCGATACGCGGCTGACGGACAACAGCTTCACGGTTGGCGGCACTGCATATCATTTCACCGAGATAGCGGCCTCCTCCGGCCTTGGTCTGGGGGTGAGTTTCAACGCTGCCCCGAATGCCGCGCTCCGGGCGCTGAAGTTCTGCGTCGGCTCGACCGGGTATTCAATCGGTATTGCTCCCAGCCAGATTCTTACCAGCACCAACCCGGGCTGGACCGCCGGCACGCCGGTCTCCCTGAAGATCGCCGCGTCCTGCGCGGCCCCGGCGACCCCGCAGGTGAGCTTCGCCTCGACGACCTACAGCGTCAACGAGGGCGCGAGCGTCACGCTGACGGTGAACATCTCGCCCGCGCTGACCGCGGCCAGCAGGGTTGCCGTCCTGGCGACGACCCCGAGCTCGGCCACCCCTCCCGAGGACTACACCTTCAGCGGGCTGACCGGGCGCGCGGGCTCGCGGATGCTGGCGCTGCCGGCCAACGCCTCGACCGCGACCTTCACGCTGTCCGCGGTGGCGGACGGGACGACGGAGGGCGCCGAGACCACGACCTGGTTCCTGCAGAAAGTCACCGGCGAGCCCTACACGGTGGTCCGCGCGAGCGACAAGGCGACGATAACCATCGCCGACACCTCGACCGCCGCGCCCGCCTCCGCCAACGCGCTGGTGAGCAATCTCGGGCAGACCACGTTCACCACCACCCTCGCGATCGGCAGCAATCCGGTCGCCCAGAAGTTCACGACCGGAAGCGCCACCGCCGGCTACACGCTGGCGAGCCTCGAGATCGACTTCGCCGCCGCGGTGGGCACGCCTGCGAACCTGCGGGCGGAGCTGTGGTCGGCGACCGGCGCCGGCGCTCCGGACCAGAAGCTCGCGAGCCTCACGGTCCCGTCGACGGTCGGGGCGGGCGCGGTCGCCTTTGCCGCGCCGTCGAACACGTCGCTCGACGCGAGCACCTCGTATTTCGTGGTCGTCTACAGGAGCGGCACCACCACCGGGTCGCTGCGGACCACGAGGACCAACAACGAGGATACGGGCAGCGCATCGGGCTGGAGCATCGGGGACACGCGCCACGGCCGTTCCGGCACTTCCTGGAGAACCAATACGATCGAGTTGAAGATCCGCGTCAACGGCGCGGTCAAGGGGGCCACCCAGTCCACCGACGCGAGCCTGAGCGGTCTGACAGCGAAGAGCGCGACGAGCGCGACGGGCACGTTCTCGGCGCTCGCGCTGACCCCGTCGACCTTCTCGGCGTCCACCCTCGCCTACACCGCCTCGGTGGCGGACACCGTCACCCATGTGAAGCTGACGCCGACGAAGGCGCACAGCGGCGCCTCGATCAAGGTCGGCACGGGGACGAGCCTGAGCGCCGTGACCAGCGGCTCGGAGAGCACGGCCATCGCGCTGGGCGCGGCGGGCACCGACACCGCCATCAAGGTCGAGGTGACGGCGCAGGACGGCACGACGAAGCGGACCTACACCGTCACCGTGACGCGGGCGTTGGCGGTGCCCACCGGCGTGACCGTGACAGCGCACCTTGACAAGATCGAGACGACATGGAACGCCGTTCAAGGCGCCGGCTCGTACACCATTTACGTCGAAAGGGTCTCGACCGGGGTGTTGAGCTTTTGGGGTCAAGTCGCGCCGTACACGGGCGCAGGCTTGCCTGAAGAAGCCGGTTTCATCATCGCGCCCGGAGAAAAGTACCGCGTCCGCATACGTGCCTGCCCCACCGGCGACTGGAGATTGACGGCAACCGGCTGCAGCGCGCAAACCACCGCCGTGACCGGCACCACGCCGTCCAGTTCGCCGGCGACGCCGGCGAACTTCGTCGCGACCGCGGGGGACGACCGCATCGACGTCAACTGGGAGGCGTCGGCGGGCGCCACTGCCGGCTATGAAATCGGCATCGGCAAGGTTTCGGAGGGGGGGTTCCCGTCCTCGTGGGCCGTGACTTCGGCCACGGCCACGAGCAGCTTTTTGACCAAGCAAGGGGGGTTTGCCGCCAACGGGGTCGAGTACCAGCTCCGCATCCGCGCCTGCAAGTCCGCCGTCCCCGCCACGAATACGGGGAAGGGGTGCAGCGCCTGGAGCGCGACGCAGACCGTCACGCCGCAGGCGGCTTCCTCCGCGGACGCCCGGCTGAACGGGCTGACGGCGCACAGCAGCACCGACGGCAGCGATTTCTCCACCGCGCTGTCGATCGGCACTTTCGTCGCGGAGACCGAGAGCTACACCGCGTCGGTGGCGAACAGCGTCACGCACGTGAAGCTGACGCCAAGGACGGCGCACAGCGGCGCTTCCATCAAGGTCGGCAAGGGGACGAGCCTCTCGGCGGTGACCAGCGGCTCGGCAAGCGACGCCATCGCCCTTTCCGTGGGCGCCAACGCCATCAAGGTCGAAGTCACGGCGCAGGACGGCACCACGAAGAAGACCTATACCGTCACCGTGACGCGGGCGACCGCGACCCAGTCCACCGACGCGAGCCTGAGCGCCCTGACGGCGAAGAACCACACGAGCGCGACGGGCACGTTCTCGGCGCTCGCGCTGACCCCGTCGACCTTCTCGGCGACGACGACCTCGTACACCGCCTCGGTGGCGAACAGCATCACGCACGTGAAGCTGACGCCGACGAAGGCGCACAGCGGCGCCTCGATCAAGGTCGGCACGGGGACGAGCCTCTCGGCGGTGACCAGCGGCTCGGAGAGCACGGCCATCGCGCTCTCGGAGGGCGCGAACGCGATCAAGGTCGAGGTGACGGCCGAGGACGGCGCCACGAAGCGGACCTACACCGTGACGGTGACGCGGGCGGCCTCGGGCACGACCCCGCCCGCCTCGACCCCCACGGTCTCGCTCTCGGCCGAGAACGACAACCCGGTGGTGGCGGAGGGCTCGGCGGCGACGATCGTGGCGACGCTGTCCGCGGCGCTCGGCAGCGACGTGGTCATCCCGGTGACGGTGACGCGGGGCTCGGCGGAGGCCGGCGACATCGGCACGCTGACCAGCATCACCGTCTCCCAGGGGTTCACCGTGGGCGCCGCCGACATCACCACGGCGCAGGACACCGACGCCGACCACGAGACCTTCACGGTCTCTCTGGGCACGCCGCTGCCCTCGTCGGTGTCGGCGGGCACGCCCAACTCGGTGACGGTGACCGTCCAGGACGACGAGGCGACCCGGGACAGCCTGGTCGGGCTGTCGCTGACGGTGGGCGGCAGCGCGGTCACGCTGAGCCCGGCCTTCAAGACGAGCACGACGAGCTACACCGGGACCGTGGCGGTCTCGGCCACCAGCGCCTCGGTCACCCCCACCTGGATCGAGGGGCACAACGTCGAGACGACGGTCGCCTCGGCGACGCCGGACTTCGACAGCATCCTGACCCAGCAGGGGTCCGCGCTCGCCTCCTCGGGCACGTCGAAGACGGTGACCCTGGCCGCGAGCGGGGCGACCTGGGTGTCGGTGACCGTCTCCGACGACACCGCGGAGACCAGCACCACCTACCGGGTGGTGCTCAACAAGCTCGCGGCGCCGTCGGCGGCGCCGACGGGCCTCGACGTGACGGGGGGCGACGGGAAGCTGGACCTGTCGTGGACGGCGCCGTCGGGGACGGTGAGCGGCTACACGGTGCAGTACCGCCGTTCCGACGCCGGTTCCGACAGCGTGACGGGCGACCCCGACACCGGCTACGCGGATGCCGGCCACAGCGGCACGGGCACGACCGCGGCGATCACGGGCCTGACCAACGGGGTCGCCTACACGGTGCGGGTGCAGGCCGTGAACGCGGGCGGCGGCGGCCCCTGGGTGAGCGGCACGGGCACGCCCGTGGCCGCCACGACTGCCCCCACCGCGCTGACGCTGGAGGCCGGCGCGCGGCCCGGCGAAGGCGGTGCGGGGGTGTTCATCACGGCGCGGCTCAACGCGGCGGCGCCCACGGGCGGCACGGCGGTGACGCTCAGCGTCGGCAGCGCCAGCACGGCCACGGGCAGCGGCGCCGGCGCCGACTACACGCTGTCGGCGACGACCCTCACCATCGCCGCGGGGCAGACCTCGGGCAGGGTGACCCTGACCATCGTCGACGACGCGGTGGAGGAGTCCGACGAGACGCTCGTGCTCAGCGCCGCGAGCACCAACCCCGTGCTGACCTCGAACACGCTCACGCTGAGCATCCAGGACAACGACGCCACGACCCCGGCGGTCTCGCTGTCGGCGGCGCCGAACCCGGTGGCGGAGGGCTCTTCGGTGACGGTGACGGCGACGCTGTCGGAGGCGCTGGCGGGCAACGTCTCCATCCCGGTGACGGTGAGCCTGGGCAGCGCGGAGTCCGGCGACATCGGCACGCTCGCGTCGATCGCCATCGCCGCCGGGTCGACGACGGGCACGGGCACGATCACCACGGCGCAGGACGACGGCACCGACGACGAGACCTTCACGGTGTCGCTGGGCACGCTGCCCTCGTCGGTGTCGGCGGGCACGCCGAACTCGGTGACGGTGAGGATCGCCGACGACGACGCCCCGGGCAGGGTGCCGGCCGATGCCGGCCCGAGCGCGGGCCTGGTGCTGTCGGTGGCGACGGGCGACGGGTCGCTGGCGCTGACGTGGAACAAGCTGTGGGGCCCGAACCACAGCTACGAGGTGCAGTGGAAGGTGTCCTCGGCGCCCGACGCGGACGCGACGACGCCGGGCGACCCGTCGACCGGCTGGGTGGCGCCCGGGCGCGCGCGGGTTGTCAATGGCGTGCCCCAGACCGTGTACGCTACCGGCACGGCGTACACGATCGGGGGGCTGGCCAACGGCACGGCCTACGACGTGCGGGTGCGTCCGTTGGCCTATCCCCATGAGACCCCCGTTCGCTGGTCCACCGGCGCGGGCACGCCGCGGGCGCCGGCCCCGCCGGCGTCGCTGACGCTGGGCGTGGACCCCGTCGCCCTCGCGCATGGCGGCGCGGTGACGGTGACGGCGCGGCTGGACGCGCCGGCGAAGAAGGCGATGGAGGTGTGGTTCGACACCGCGGGCGACGGCGGCGCGGCGCGCTGGGGCCCGGACTGCGCCTGGGAGCACGGCACGGGCGCCCTGTTCGCCGCCGGCGAGCAGGAGGCGACGGTGACGCTGTGCGCGACCGCGGCGGGCGCGGGGCGGACGATGACGGTGACGGCGGGGACCTACGACCCGGCGCTGACGGCGGCGGCCGTCAGGGTGCGGGTGCAGGGGCCGAACCCGCCGACGGCGCTCGTCGTGGAGGCGGACCCGCAGGCCGTGGCGGCGGGCGGCACGGTGACGGTGACGGCGCGCCTCGACCGGCCGAGCGCGCCGGGCATGACGGTGCACCTCAACCTCAACGGCGTCGGCGCGGCGTCGTGGGGCGCGTGCGGCGGGACCGCCGCCGCCCGGACCCTGCCCTCGCCCCTCTCCGGGTACCGGAGGGTGGAGATACCGCCCGGCGGGCGGGAGGCGACGGCGGAGCTGTGCGTGCTGTGGGAGGCCGGGCCGCGCCTGGAGCTCGGCGCGTATGCCTACGCGCCGCGGCTGGACGCGCCGAACCTGGCGCTGCCGGGGCCGGGGGGCCTGGGCCTGCGCGCGCTGACGGTGGCGTCGCCGGACCCGGCGCAGCGGGTGGCGCAGGGCGAGGTGGCGCTGGAGGCGCAGCGCGGCAGCTACGAGGTGCGGGTGCCGCTCGCGGTGGAGCGGGTGACGGTGAAGCCGGCGGTGAAGTACGCGTCGGCGGCGGCGAAGGTGAACGGGAAGCCGGTGGACGCCGGCACGCCGGCGGTCGAGGTGGCGCTGAAGGAGGGCGAGAACCCGGTCATCATCGAGGTGTCGGTGCCGAAGGTGCCGGCGGTGCGGAAGTACACCCTGACGGTGGTGCGCAGCGACGCGGCGAAGGAGCCGGTGACGGGGGTGGTGGCGCGGCCGGCCTGCGAGGCCGGGGCGGGACCGCTGTGCGGGCTCGCGCTCACGGCCGGTTCGGGGGCGGTGGCGCTGAGCCCGGCGTTCGCGCCGGGGGTGACGTTCTACCGGGCGTCGGTGCCGGCGGGGACGGCGGGCGTGACGCTGGCGCCGCGCTGGAGCGGCGAGGCGAGCGTGTTCGCGGGCTCGCGCTGGGGCGCGGCGACCTTCACGCGCCCGGCGCGGGTGCGGCCCTCGGGGACGGCGCTCGATCTGGCGCTGGCGCCGGACGGCGGCACGACCGAGCTGTGGGTGATGGCGGTCGGTCCGGGCGGCCGGAAGACCTACCGCATCGACGTGACCGGGATGCCGGCCGCGGTCGCGGTGTCGCTGGCGGCCGCCCCGAACCCGGTGGCCGAAGGGTCGCCGGTCACGGTGACGGCGGTGCTGGCGAAGGCGCTGGCGGCGGACGTGACGATCCCGCTTACCGTGACCCGGGGCACGTCGGAGGACGGGGACCACGGGACGCTCGCGTCGGTCACGGTGCCGGCCGGCTTCACGTCGGCCTCGGGCACGATCGCGACGGGCGACGACGCCGACGGGGACGACGAGACGTTCACGGTGGCGCTGGGCAGCCTGCCTTCGGGGCTGAGCGCGGGCGCGTCGTCCTCGGTGGAGGTGACGATTACCGACGACGGGGCGCAGCAGCAGCAGGCGTCCTCCGACGCGACGCTGAGCGCCCTGACCGGGAGCACGAGCGGCGACGGCGCGTCGTTCGGCGATGCGCTCGCGCTGAGCCCGGCGTTCTCGCCGGCGACCGCGAGCTACACCGCTTCGGTGCCGCACGGCGCGACCCACGCCAGGCTGACGCCGACGGCGAACGACGCGGGCGCGGCGGTGAGGGCCGGCAGGGGGACGAGTCTGTCCGCGGTGGCGGCCGGCGGGTCGAGCGGCGCGATCGCGCTCGCGGTGGGCGACAACGCGCTCGCGGTCGAGGTCACGGCGGCCGACGGGACGGTGAGGACCTACGCGGTGACGGTGGCGCGCGCGGGCCCGCCGCTGACGGCGGCGTTCGAGGCGGTCCCGGCCGAGCATGACGGTGAGGCGGCGTTCTGGCTGAGCGTGCGCTTCAGCGAGGCGCTGGGCGAGGGCGGCGTCGTGCCGGTCCCGGCGTCGTTCAAGGTGCGCGCCGGCCAGGCGCGGAAGGTGGAGCGCATCGAGGCGGGCCTGTGGCGGGTGAAGGTGAAACCCGATGCGTGGCGCGACATGACGGTGACGCTGGCGCCGCCGGCGGGCTGCACGGACACCGGCGCGGTGTGCGCGTCCGGCGGGCGGGCGCTCGCGAACGCGCCGTCCGCGCGGGTCGGCGGCCCGGTGCGCATCCGGATCGAGGGCGGCAAGGCGCGCGAGGGCAAGGACGAGCGCCTCGACTTCGCGGTGACGCTGAGCCGCGCGGCGTCGGGGCCGGTGTCGGTGGACTACGCGACCGCCGACGGCACGGCCACGGCGGGCGAGGACTACACCGCGACGTCGGGCACGCTGACCTTCGCGCCGGGCGAGACGGCGAGGACGGTGACGGTCGCCATCCTCGACGACGCGGTGGACGAGGGCAAGGAGACGTTCGTGCTGCGGCTGTCGAACCCGCGTGGTGCGTATCTGCGGGGGATCCACCGCGAGGCGAAAGGGGTCGTCAGGAACGACGACGCGCTGCAGCGGGCGTGGCTGTCGCGGTTCGGGCGCACGGCGGGGAGCCACGTGGCGGACGCGGTGTCGGGCAGGCTGGAGGGGGATCTCGCGCCGGGGACCCACGCGACCCTGGCGGGCCAGCCCCTGGACCTGTCGGGCGGGGAGGACGGCGATCCGCTGATGGACGTGCTGACGGGCCTTGCGCGGCGTTCCGGTTCGCCGGCGCAGGCGGACGATCATGATCCGTTCGCGCGGCTCGGCGCCGGGGACCGCTGGAATGAGACCGGCCTTGCGGGAACAGCAGGAAACACGGGCAAGATCTCGATGACGGGCCGCGAGATCCTGCTGGGGAGTTCGTTCCACACGGCGGGCCGGATGGACGGCTCGGGCCCGGGCCTCGCGGCCTGGGGCCGGGTGGCGCATGGCGGGTTCGACGGGGAGCGGGCTTCCGACAGCGGCCGCCTCGGCATCGACGGCGAGGTGACGACGGGGACCCTGGGCACCGACGCCGACTGGGGCCGGATGCTGGCCGGGGTGGCGATCGGCCTGAGCGAGGGCGAGGGCACGTTCGACGACTCCGGCGCCCAGACGGGGGCGAAGGGCAGCCTGGAGAGCACGATGACCACGGTGAGCCCCTACGGGCGCTACGAAATCACGGACCGGGTGTCGGCCTGGGGCCTCGTCGGTTGGGGCACGGGCGACATGACGGTCTCGTTCGACGACGGCACGGCCCCGGTGCGTACGGACCTGTCGCTGCGGATGGGCGCCCTGGGTGCCCGTGGGGTGCTGCTGGAGCAGGGCGGGAAAGGCGGGAAATATGGAAAAGACGGGAAATACGGGAAAGGCGGCATGGACCTCGCGCTGAAGGCGGACGCGCTGTACGTGCGGACGGATTCGGAGAAGGCCGCGAACTCCGTCGCCACTGAAGCGAAAACAAACCGGGTGCGGGTGCTGCTGGAGGGGGGGCGGACGTACGAACTGGATGAAGGCAGGACGCTCCGGCCCGTGCTGGAACTCGGCCTTCGCCATGACGGCGGGGACGCGGAGACGGGGACGGGCGTGGAGATCGGCGCGGGCGTGAGCTACGCCGACCCGGCCACGGGCCTGTCGGTGGAGGCGAAGGCGCGGATGCTGGCTTCCCACGCGGATTCGGATTACGAGGAATGGGGCGCGTCGGCGACGGTGCGGCTGGATCCGGGCGAGCGGGGCCGGGGGCTGTCGTTCAGCCTGTCGCCGACCTTCGGGACGCCTTCGGGTTCGGCGGACCGTCTGTGGGGCGCGAGGGACGCGCGGGAGCTGGCGCCTGGAGGAGAGTTCGAGGCGGGCCGCGGTCTCCAGGCCGAGGCGGGCTACGGGATTGCGGTGGCCGGGGGCCGGTACACGGGCACGCCGAACGTGGGTTTTTCAGGCGCGGACGGCGGCGCGACCGACTGGCGCGTGGGCTGGCGGCTGGAGCCGGTCCGGACGGAAGGGCCGCGCATCGGTCTCAGCCTGGACGCGGTGCGGAACGAGCCCTCCAATGGCGACGCCGCGAGGCACGGCGTGCTGCTGAGGGGCGTGGTCCGCTGGTAGTCCGGACATGGCGGGTCGGGAAGGCCGCAACCGCGTGGAATGTCCGGAAACCGGGTGTGAGCGGCGTTGCCGCCGGGCGACAGGCCCCGGTGATGCCGAAATACGGGGCGTGTGCGGAAACGGGTTTTTCCGGCTCAGGGCGAACCGGACCGTCTTCCGGTCAGGGGTGTGGTGTTCGGCGCACTCCATCGTCCGGCGACAGCCGCGCGCCGGGGTCAGCCCCGTGTTGTAGACGTCCGGATGCGTTTCGATGACGGCGTCGGTGGCGGCCGCCGGGGAATCCGGCGAATTCAACCGGATGGGCGGGACGATCAGGACCGGCCGTAGTATGCCCCCCGGACCTGGTTTCAGAGGTGTCCAGAGGTGGCAACCATGGCCAATCTGACCGATTCCGGTCCGTGGAAGCCGTGCGACACGGGGGTCTTCCGGACCATGATATTGGGGTTCGTGATGAAGACACAAGGGCTCCGCGATGGCTCGGCGACGGATGGCGACAGACGCTGCCGGACTGTGGATTTCCAATATCCCCTGTCCGATTACTGCAAATCCGGATGTCCCGCTCCGGGCGGGGCAAGGGTACGCTTGGCGGCAAAGGCTTCCCGGGACAGCATCCCGGGACAGGATATGGTCCCGCTGTCAGACCCGGGATCCGGTACCGGCTGGCTGGCAGGGCGGGACCGGACGAATCCCGAAAAGCGGTCCTTCAGATGTAACCGGCCATTCTGAGGCGTTGTTCCACTGACGAAGTCAGGGTCTTATCGTGCGTCTTCCATTTCGAAACCGGAGACTCAAAACGATGACGCAACGCAAGAAGGTGGTCCGCACCCCCAGGCAGTGGCGACGCCTGGTAACGGAATTCGAGGCCGGGGATCAGGGGCCGAAGGAGTTTTGCCGGAAGCGGCGGCTGTCCAGCACCCAGCTCTACAAGTGGCGGAAGCGGTTCCGTGGCGAGGAGGCCGCGGCGGGCAATGGCTCTGCCGGACCGCTGGTTGAATTTATGGAATTGCCCGCGGTGTCTCCGAAGGCGGCGCCGGCGCCGACACCGGCCGCTGCCGGTGACGGCGAGTGGCGCGTGGAGCTGGACCTTGGAGGAGGCATGGTCCTTCGCCTGAGGTAGCGGGGATGTTCTTTCCGGAAGACCGTGTGCGGGTTTGGCTGTACGCCCGGCCCACGGACATGAGGAAGTCCTTCGACGGCCTGTCGGCGCTGGTCCGGAACGTGCTGAAGGAGGATCCGGCCAGCGGGCACCTGTTCGTCTTCATCAACCGCCGCCGGAGCATGATGAAGGTCCTGTACTTCGACCGGGGCGGATACTGCATCTGGTCGAAGCGCCTGGAGCGGGGCCGGTTCCATTACCGCGGGGGCGCCGACGACAAGTTGTCCCTGGACTGGACCGGCCTGAAGCTGATCCTGGAGGGGATCTCGGTGGGAAACATCCGCCGGCACAAGCGATACCGGCATTCCGCGGAGCCCCGGACGGCCACGGAAAGGGGCGCTGATGTTATAATCCAGCGCCATGTTGCAGGCCGCTTCCGCAGTCCCTGAATCCGATATCAACGCCGCGCTTCGGGCGGAGATTCTGACCCTGAAGGAGGAGCTGACGGAGCTGAGGCGGCAGGTGGCCTGGTTCAACCGCCAGCTGTTCGGGGACAAGTCCGAGAAGCGGCATCTGCCGGACCCGCCGCCGGACCAGGCGGACCTGTTGGCGTCCCTCGGCCTGAAGCCGGACGCCGCGCCCCCGCCGGCCATGGAGAAGATCAGCTACGAGCGCCGCAAGCGGGGTCCCAAGAACAGGGAGGGGGCCGTCAACGAATCGGGGCTCCGGTTCGACGAGACGGTTCCGGTGGAAACCATCGTCCTGATGCCGCCGGAAGCCGATGGGATTCCGGAGGACCGGCGTGAGGTGGTCGGGGAGAAGGTGACCCACCGTCTGGCGCAGCGTCCCGGAAGCTACGTGATCCTGAAGTACGTCCGCCCGGTGATCCGAGAGAAGGACGCCGTCGGGAAGGCGAAGCTGCACACGGCGCCGGCGCCGGCGAACGTGCTGGACCGGAGCATCGCGGACGTGAGCCTGCTGGCGGGGATGCTGGTGGACAAGTTCGTGTACCACCTTCCGCTGCATCGCCAGCACCAGCGGATGGCGGACTGCGGGGTGCAGTTGTCCCGGAGCACGCTGTCGGTGCTGGTGGGCAGGGCAATCGACCTGCTCGAGCCGATCCGGGAGGCGCAGTACCGGAGCGTGCTGGAAAGCGCCGTGGTGGGGATGGACGAGACCCCGATCAGGGCCGGGCGGCAAGCGAAGGGGAAGATGCGCCGGGGCCAGTTGTGGCCGGTGTACGGCGACAGGGACGAGATGGTGTTCAAGTATACGGAGTCCCGGGCGCACCGCCATGTGCGGGAGATCCTGGGAGACGACTTCACGGGGACGTTGCTGACGGACGGGTTCGACGGCTATACCCGGTTTGCGGAGATGATGGCCGCGGTGACCCATGCGTGTTGCTGGAGTCATGCCCGGAGGAAGTTCGAGGCGGCGCTGGATGCGGAGCCGGAGGCGGCGGATCATGCCCTGGCCCTGATCGGGCTTCTGTACGCCCACGAGAAATGGATCCGGAAGAAGGCGTTGTCCGGGGAGGCGAAGCTGGCGTACCGGACCCGCCACAGTCTGCCGGTGGCCGGGGCGTTCTGGGATTGGTGTGATCGACAGTGCCGCCGCCACGACCTGCTGCCGTCGAATCCGCTGTCGAAGGCGCTGAAGTATGCGATGGCCCGTAAGGGCCCCCTGCAGGTGTTTCTGGCGGATCCGGACGTACCGCTGGACACGAACCACGTCGAGAGGGCGGTGCGGCCGATTGCCGTGGGCCGGAAGAACTGGATGTTTTGCTGGACGGAGGTGGGAGCGCATCGGGTAGCCGTGATCCAGAGCCTGTTGGTGACCTGCAGGATGCAGGGAATCGACCCCCATGTGTACCTGGTGGACGTGCTGCAGCGGATCGGGCGGCACCCGGCGAAGGACGTGATCGACCTGACGCCCCGGGTCTGGAAGGAGAAGTTCGGGGACGATCCGCTGAAGGGCGACCTGGACAGGGTCGGGAGCACCCTGCACTGACCTGCCGTCCGCGGCTTCAATTCGCCGTCGGCCTTACACCTCGCCCTGAATGTGGATGTCCTGGTGCTTGCCCGGGAAAACCCGGTCAAGAGTATCCAGGGACGGGGACAAGGGGAAAGACGCCCCAGAATGGCCGCTTACCTTCAGATTTCTCCGTCCGAGGCCGTACCGGCATCCTGTGCACGGGCGTCCGCACCCCGGAACAGGGCGCCCAGGTCGTCTTCGGTCAGGGCCAGCGGCCCGTCCCCGGTCCCATCGAACAGGGCGTCTGCCAGGGCCTGCTTGCGGGCCTGCAGTTCCCGGATGGCCGTCTCCACCGTGCCCTCGGCGATCAGGCGGTGGACGAACACGGGCCGTTCCCGTCCGATGCGGTGGGTCCGGTCCATGGCCTGGCGTTCGACCGCGGGGTTCCACCAGGGATCGTACAGGATCACGGTGTCCGCGGCGGTGAGGTTGAGGCCGGTGCCCCCGGCTTTCAGGCTGACCAGGAAAATCCGGGCCTCCCCCGCCTGGAACCGCCGGACCTGCTCGTCCCGGTCCTGTACCTCCGTACCCCCATGAAGCATGGAATAGGACCATCCGCGCCGTGAGACGCCGTCCCCGATCAGCCGGAGCATCGTGACGAACTGGGAGAACACGAGAACCTGCCGCCCTTCGTCGAGCAGTTCCTCCAGAAGTTGAAAAAGCCGGTCGCGCTTGGCGCTTTGATGGACCTTCCGGGCGGCATCGAGCTTCACCAGCGCCGGGTCGCAGCAGGCCTGGCGCAGCTTCAGCAGGGCGTCGAGGATGGTGATCCGGGAACCGGCAATCCCCTTTTCGGCCACGGCCCTGCGCACCCGCTCGTCCATGGCCGCGCGGATGCCCTCGTAGAGCGCCGCCTGGTCCGGCCCGAGGGGCAGGACCTCGTCGATGACGGTCTTCGGGGGCAGTTCCGCGGCGACCTCTTCCTTGGTGCGGCGCAGGAGGAAGGGTTTCAGGCGGGTCGCGAGCAGGCGCTGGCGCTCCGGGTTTCCCTCCTGCTCGATGGGCGTTCGGTAGTCCCGGTCGAAGGACCTGCGGTCCCCGAGCAGGCCGGGGATCAGCCAGTCGAAGAGCGCCCACAGTTCCCCGAGGTTGTTTTCCATGGGCGTTCCGGTGAGTGCGAGCCGCTGCCGGGCGCGGATGCCCCGGATGCGCTTCGCGATGCCGGCGGCCGGGTTCTTCACGTTCTGGGCCTCGTCCAGAATGGCGAACTCGTACTCGTGGCGGAACAGCTCGGCATGGTCCCGGCGGACGAGGGCGTAGGTGGTCACCGCCAGGTGGTGCTTCGGGATGGCGGCGAAATCCGCCGCCCTGCCGGCGCCGTGCAGCACCAGCAGCCGGAGATCCGGGACGAAGCGGGCGGCCTCCCGCCGCCAGTTGCCGAGGAGGCCGGTGGGCACGACCAACAGGCTCGGCCGGTCCTTCTTCCGCTCGAGATGCTCGTGGGCCAGCAGGGCGAGGGCCTGCACGGTCTTGCCGAGGCCCATGTCGTCGGCGAGCACGCCGCCGAAGCCCGTGCCGGCCAGCGCCCGCAGCCAGCCGTATCCCTGCGACTGGTACGGCCGCAGGGCGCCGGCCAGCCCGGCGGGCGGCCCGATCGCGGCAGGGTCGGCGAGTTTCCGGAGCCGTTCGCCGAGTTCCCGCAGTTCGCCGCCCGCCGACCAGGACGCCCCGCAGCCTTCCAGCGCCCCGGCGAGCGCCGTCGCCCGGCCCGCCTCGGCGAGATGGAATCCCGTCAGGCCGTGGGCTTCCAGGAAAGCCGCGACGAACGGCGCCAGGCGCTCCCCGGAGACCGCGGCGCAGGCGCCGTCCGGGAACCGGGGATGGAACACCCGGCCCGCCAGCAACGCCCGCACGCTTTCGGCGGGATCGGCGCTCCCTTCCAGTTCCCCGATGGTTTCCCGCGACAGCGAACCGATGAAGTCGATCATGAGCGGCACGAGGTCGACGGACCGGCCGTCCACCGTGAGCCGCAGGGAAAGGGAGAACCAGTCGTCCCCGGACGGCTCCAGCGCGGTGGAGAATTCGGCAGGGCCGTCGAGGATCCGGACGGGCCAGGATTCCTCTGCCACGACCTCCCATCCGGCCGACCGGAGCGCCGGAACCGTCCGTGCGTGGAAGTCGAAGGCGGGGGCGAAGCCGCCGGCCTTGGGGTCCGCGGGCATCGGCAGGAGATGGTCGATGCGGCCGCCTTCGTCGAATTCGCGGACGCAGAACCGGGCCGCCCTGACCAGTTCCCCGCCGCAGTGGTCGATCACGAGAGCGTCGAGCCGCTCCAGGCAGCCGGTCTCCAGGTCGCGGTCCCGCTCGATCATTTCCACGTGATCGTCATGCAGGATCCGGATCGCGGGGAGGGTCCCGCGGTATTGGTTCCCGTCCCGGAGCGTATGGGCCCGTATCGGTTCGGGTGCGCCCGGGTAGACGAAATCCAGCCGGACGCAGGGATAGGGGAACGGGGAGGATCGGAACCCCGGCCGGTACAGGTGTAGGTCGCCGCTGATTCCGGCCAGGCGCATCTCGATCTCCGCCTGCATGGCCCGGTGCAGGCTCGCCGGGGGCGTGGCGCCGAAGAGCGTCAGGCGGGGGACCGGGCGCGCACTCCGCCGCACCGTCTTGCCGGCCTTCGTGTGCGGAACGCCGCCGCGGGTTTCTTTCGGTCCGGGAGCGGCCGCTCCGGAAGACGGATTGCCGGCCCGCCGGCCCCGGCGGGCTGCGGAGCCGTCCCGTTCGGGACTGCCGCGCTTCGGGACCGGCAGGACGGACAGCAGGACTGCGGCCACGTGGCGGCAGTCGGGGCCCTGCCCGCAGGTGCATTCCCCGTGGAAGGGTACCTGTCCGCCATTCCCGCCGTGTCCATCCGTCCCCGGTCCGATGGCCACCGTGTGGATCCGGCCGGGGTTGGCGTGGTCCGACACGGACGCCCAGACGATCCCGGCGGGACCGCTGCGGATGTCCCGCACCCGGCCCGCCCCGCGGCATTCCGCGCCCTGCGCGAAACTCCTGGAACCGACCTTCCGGCGAACGGCCGCCGCAGTGAACGGGATCATGGGGCCAGCCCTAGAAGAACGGGCCGGACTCCGGCTCCGCGGACCCCGCATCGGCGGCATCCCCGGGGCCCCGCCCGAGGCATTCCATGACCCTGCGCCGCATCCGCTCCCTGTGGTCGCGGAATATCCGGGCGTACGTCGGATCCGTCCTGTACGGCTCGAACCCGAATCCGGCGAACTCCATCTCCGGGTCCAGAAGCAGAACCTCCAGGTCCAGCAGGTCGTACACCCCGACCCACTCGTCCCCGACGCGCACACACATCTCCGGGTTCAGGACGTACACGCCCCGGTCCGTCCGCCGGAAGATCCGCCGGTTGGCGGGAATGTCCCGATCGGCCTCGTTGCGCGCAAGAACCGAAGACACGTACGGCCGCCTCTTCCGGTAGGCCGGGACCGCGGAAGCCGGCAGCCGTTCCAGTGCCTCCGCAATATCCGCAGCGCGCAGCCCGACCCGGCCACGGGATATGTTTTCCGGCATCCGCGTGCCGAACAGCGCCACGAAGACGTTGAACAGAAGGAACTCCGCTCCGCGGCCGTCCAGCTTCACCAGCCGCTCGCGCACCATGACGGAAACGTCCGCCGGGCACAGCCGCCGGTACAGTTCCCCGGGCGCCCGCCGGGCGTGGCGTTCGTCCAGGAAGACCTCCTGCAGCAGGACCTGGAACGCCGTGAGGCCCGCGGTGTTCACCGGACGGGGGTCCGCGCCCATGTCCGTCAGCATCTCCACGGCCCCCTCGTGGCCGAACCGCGCGGCCAGCATCAGCGGCGTGCAGTTGAACGGATCCCGGTGGTCCGGGCCGTACCTGTCCACCAGCTTCCGCACGACGTTCACGCCCCGGAAGGAATACGCCGTGAAGTGGTTGATCACGAGCTTCCGGATTCCCGCCTCCTCCGGCCCCAGGGCCGGCCTGAAGCCGGATACCGCGAGGCGCCCCAGGCGGGCGCGGTCGCGGGCGAGGAGGGCGTACTCGTACAGGCGCAGCAGGTCCTTGCGGCCGGCGGCGGCGTCGAACGCCCGTCCGGTCAGGTCTGCAAGCGCCCGCCGGTCCAGGGGCTTCCACGGAACCGCCCGGACGCCGAGGACCCGCTCGCGGATGGCCGCCGCCTGCTCCGCCTTGCCCTGGCGCTCCAGCCTGCTCGCCTCCCGGCGCCATTCCGCCAGGCTGGATGTCTGGTCCTCCAGGTCCAGTTCCCCCTCGAACACGGAAATGCCGAGAAGGTCGAACAGGGGCTGGCGCGGCTCCGGCTCCACCAGGCAGACGGTGCGAACCGCACGGGTCACGGCCACGTACAGCGCGTTGATGTGGAACCGGTAGATCTCCAGCGACCGGTCGCCCCGGTCCCTGGCGCGCGCGTACCCGATCTCCCCGGACCGGACCTCCCCCGGATCGACCCCGCGGGCGATCTCCCGGAACCGGCCCGCGTCGCCGGAGACGAACCCGTACAGGATGACGTGGTCGTATTCCAGCCCCTTGGCCTCCTGCACGGTGAACACCAGGGGCGTGCGGAACCGCTCCCGCGCCCCGGCCTTCTGTTCCGGGTGCAGGACGATCACCGCGTGCCTGGCCGACCCGTGGGTCTTGCCGTCCAGCTCCCGCGTCACCCCGGCTTCGTCCGGCAGCAGCAGCACGCCGCCTTCGTCTTCGGCGTTGCTGGTCACCAGGTGGCTGCTCATCCGGTCCACGGAGCCGAAGCGCGCCTGCTTCAGCCGCAGGATCCGGTTCGCCGTCTCCGTCACCTGCCGCGAGTTCCGGTAGTTGGTCGTCAGCACCCGAACCACCCCCTCCGGGTTTTTCGTGCGGCAGGATCCGGCGTTCTTTTCAATCCTTTCGTCCTTCCCGTTCCCGTCGTTCCCGCCGGCTCTGCCGTTTCTCCTGTTTTCCGCATCCTCCCCCGTCCTGCCGTGCAGGTGGCTCCTGACGCCCGACCAGGAAAAGAAGTTCGGATGCACGATCTGGTTGGCGTCGCCGCACAGGATGAAGTTCCGGGTATCACGCAGGGAACGCAGGACGAGGTCGATCTGCACGTTGGTGAAGTCCTGCACCTCGTCGATCACGGCGAAGTCCCACGACGGCTCCACGAGGTTCCGGTACCCGTGGCTCAGGATGTTCACGTCGTGCCGCCCGGATTCCCCCAGGTGCGCGAGGTACTTCAGGAACAGGTCGTGCACCCGGCCCCGGTCCTCAGGGGCGTAGATCGACCGGCGGACCCCGAGCGCCTCGTATTCCGCGAGGGACAGGTACGGGGAATCCCCGGCGGCGCCCGTGATCACGCCGCCGAACTCCTCGAACACGCGGTACGCGTCCCTGAGGCCCGACGCCCGTTCGTGGCGCCCGAACCAGCGCGCGAATTCCGCGAACGCCATCTCCCGGGTCGGCGGCACCCGGATGCTCTCCAGGAACTCCGCGTAGGACAGGAAAACCGCCTCCTGGTCCCCGTTCCCGTAGTTCAGCCCGTAGTAGGCTTCCCGGGACCGGTCGGCCAGATGGGGCGAGCGGGTCACGTACAGCACGTCGCCCCCGGCCTGCTTCAGCTTCTCCAGCGTCAGCACCGTCTTGCCGCTGCCCGCCGAGCCGACGACGATGAACGGCGGCGCCAGCGCGAACGCCTCCTGTTGCGCGTCGTCGAAGAAGATCACCCGGTCGAGCACGTTGAACGTGCCCCGCCGGGGGTTCAGGTAGGCCAGTTCCACACCCTCATCGGCGGATTCCGGCGAAGGCGGCGCGATTCCATCGTCAGCGGCCTGTTCCCCGTCCCCGGGCGCACCCTGCGCAAGGAATCGGGATTTGCCGTAGGCGTGGTTGGGGATGTACTCCAGCACCAGGATGCAGGTCTCCCCGCCGTGACGGGCGAACGAGAACAGGATCCGGTTGCGGCGGTCGAGGCGGGCGCGGAACAGGTTGTCGCCGACCTTCCGGGCCTCGGCGGAACGGAAGTCCCCGGCCTCGAGCCGGGACCTCAGCTTGGCGAAGTTGGGGATCCGGTCCGGATCGAGTCCCTGGTGGAGATATACCTGCAATGCGGCGGCGGTCGGATGACGGGGGGTAAGGATGATAACGGCACGGCAACGGCAGGGCCAGCCCGGACAGCCTGAAATACAAGGCAAATTCGTTCTCGAAGGACTTGCAAAATTGCCTGATTGAGCGAGTTTTTCACCCCAACAGGCGATTTTCAAAGCAGGGCCAAGGGGTCGGACGGTGGTATAGTGAAGTCTTGAAACACACACTGCGCCGCCGAACAACCCGATGCCCCTTGCGACGACTATATCCAACCTCCGCTACCTTTTTCAAGACGAAATTTTCCCGGCCATCGAGGACCGGACCGGACGACTGTCGGAGAAGCACCGGCGCCTGATCGCGGTCCTTGACTGGGTGAAGGTGGAAACCTTCTTCCCTGCCTGCCCGGTGAGCGCCGGACGTCCGACGGCGGATCGGGTGGCCCTGGCGACGGCGTTCATCGCCAAGGCCATCTGGGATCTGCCCACCACCCGGCACCTGATGGACCGGATCCTGTCGGACCCGGCGCTGCGCAGGATGTGCGGGTGGAGCCGGTGTTCCGAGGTGCCGAGCGAGGCGACGTTCTCCAGGGCGTTTGCCTTGTTCGCTGAAGGCGACCTGCCGGGGAGGATGCACGAGGCGCTGATCCGGAGCACCCTGGGCAGGGACGATGTGATCGTCGGGCACCTGTCCCGGGACTCGACGGCGATCGAGGCCCGGGAGAAACCGGAACGGAAAAAGGCTTCGGACAAGGATGAAGGCAATGGCAAGGATGGGAAGAAGGGAAAAACCGCGAAGCGCAAGCCGGGGCGTCCGCCCAAGGGGGATTCGTCCGAAGGGAAGCCCGAACGCAGACTGGAGCGGCAGTTGCAGATGTCCTTCGGGGAAATGATGGCGGACCTGCCGCGGAAATGCGGCATCGGCACCAAGCGCAACGCCAAGGGGTTCCTGACCTCCTGGAAGGGATACAAGCTCCACATCGACGGCGCGGACGGCGGCATACCGGTCAGCTGCATCCTGACCTCGGCCTTCCTCCATGACAGCCAGGCCGCCATTCCGCTGGCCGCGCAAAGCGACCGGCGGGTGACCGCGTGCTACGAAGTCATGGACAGCGCCTACGACGCCCCGGAAATCAGGGCCTACAGCGAATCCCTGGGCCATGTGCCGATCATCGACACCAATCCCCGCCGGGACCGGGCACTCAAGGAAAGTCTCCGCCGGGAGGCCCGCGCCCAGCGCGCCGCCGGGCATATCGATCACAAGACGGTGCGTTACCGTGAACGGTCCAACATCGAGCGGATCAACGGACGGCTCAAGGACGAGTTCGGCGGCCGCCATGTCCGCGTGCGGGGACCCACCAAGGTGAACTGCCACCTGATGTGGGGCATCCTCGCACTCACGGTGGACCAGCTTCTCCGGCTCGGGACCTGAGTCGAACCCCGAACCGATTTCCCTGCTGAATACCCTGCCATCCCGCGAAGATGGCGTGGAAAGGCTCGTCCCGAAACCACCGGAATCCCCTCGTCGGGGTACTTCACGCCCTCCCGGACGGCAAAATCCATCCGTAATTGATCGCCAGCGATGGCGCTATCCGGCCATTCTTATGGTGCGTTGCACAATACTTCTCTCTCGCCGGAATTTTGCAAGTGGCTCGTTGGGTAATCAATCACCAGTCCCCCCAACAGTACACCGAAAGCCAACCAGTTCGGCCTCTATAAATACAACAAACATGTGTAGATGTGTATTGCGGTGATAATCGGGCTCCACCATTACTTCACTGGCTTACATCACCCGCCTACCGAAGAATTTCCACGTACCGAACCGATACCCGACATTCGCACTATTGCATCATCGGGTTATTGGGCGAATCCGATTCCAATTTGATTACGGAATCAACAGAGGCTGTTGGATAAGCTTTTTATCTTATTGATATATTAATACTATTTCTTTCATTTTTTTGAGTTCGATTCATGTTCCAGCACAGTATGTCCGGACCGATCAGGTCCTCAACGCAGTCCAGAATCGCATCGTTTCGCATCAGCTCGTCCACCCACCTGAACAACAAGTGGGGCTTGGTGCGAAGGGGGCCTTGCACCGGATGGCCCAGCTCTGATTCATAGGCCTCGAGCATGCCCCGGTAGCCCCGGGAATCAGCTTCATCCAGTATCCTTACCGGAAACAGGTAACCGTGTTCACGGTATGCGGCCACCTGTCCGGCAGTCAGGACTGCGGGTTCGGTATTGTTCATGACAGCCATCGTCTGGTGGTGTTTCCGGGTAACCTGATGGACGCCATGTTACACCATGCTCAAGTATGATCTCCATGGATGTCAGGCTGATACTGTGGATTGCGGGTGCCGGCTGACTGCCTGATTTCGTATGTGAAGGGTTTCGTCCTGACCTGGCCCTTGCACCCACGTAGACATACGTACCCGGAAGTGTGAAACAAATTTCCGGTCCGGTGTTAGAAATCAATCTGGAACGTATGTGGCGGGGCTGCCGCCACTGCCCTTACATCACCCGTCAAGACTCAACCACTTTTCTGCTTCAGTGTGCTCAAAGGCTTACGGAAAGCAAACGGAATCTCCGCTGGATCACAGGGCTTTGTTGCAAGCACAAATATGAATCAACGATTTCAATTCGTTTCTTTCTACTCCAACAAATCGATATATCCGCTGTACTTGTACCTCCTGTCCCGTCGGTTTACACCAATCTCCTCGATGATCCGGCAATCCTTCAACACACCGATTGCTTTTGTCGCCGTAGGTTTGGTGATGCCGAGGAGCCTGACAACCCTTGGCATTGAAATCACCGGATTTTCAGGTAGCTTCTCGAACAGTTGAATGGCAGATACTGTCGCTTTCGAACTGGCATGAAGCGTTTTCCGATCCTTATCGACCTGCTGATGCAATGCGCTTGCGGTATCCGCCGCCTCAGAAGCAACCGCTGATACCCCGCCTAGGAAAAATTCAAACCAACCCGTCCAGTCACCCTCCAGTCTGACTGCCCCCAATCTTGCGTAATATTCTGCCTGGTTTTGTTTGAAATGGAGACTCAAATACAGCAGAGGGTCAGTCAGCAACCCCCAATGTGCCAGCAATAATGTAATCAACATTCTGCCAATTCGGCCATTGCCATCAAGGTAAGGATGGATGGTTTCAAATTGCAGATGAGATGCTGCGATCCGGAGCAATGGCGGTAATGCATCTTCCTTGTGCCACCAGGTTTCCAGCTCTCCGAGGAGCGGCTGGACCTTGAGCGGAGGCGGTGGAACGAATTTCGCCAGTCCCGGCCTCGAGCCGCCAATCCAGTTTTGTGATGTTCTTATTTCTCCGGGCTGCTTGTTCGCCCCGCGCACACCCTGCATCAACCCCAGATGGCACTGATTCAGCAGGCGGATGGAAAGCGGCAGTCCCCGGGGGCTACCTATCTCATCAAATGCATGATTGATGGCATTGACGTAATTCGCGACATCCTCAATATCATCAACGGCTGAATCTCCCGGTTGATTCAGATGCTCGTAAGAAAAAAGGTCGGTCAGTGTTGCCCGGATTCCTTCTATCTCGGAAGAGAGCAATGCCTCCTTGCGGATGAATGCGTATATGAGCCAATCCATTGACGGGATCATCTGTCCGGCAATTTGCAGCCTTGACAGGGCGAGTTCCGCTTCCCGTACCTGACATCCGAGTCCGGACGACTCCATTCTGGACAGCCTGGGTGGAAGTTTATTGGGAACGAAAGCGCTGACGCTTTCTCCGGCCACGCTTGTCGTTACGTATTTTCCGGTTGGTATCATAGTAAAGTACTATTTACTATGTGCCGAAGAAGGTAAAGCTTTATTTACTAACTTTCCTTCCTGGTAAGGCTTGGTTCACCAATAAATTGGTGCCGGACAAGAGAGTGAGGAAGTTGGTGTTGTACTCCGATGTGAAATCGATCGATTTGTCTTAAATTATGTAAAATATCTTATTGAAAATAAGGATAAATGGCGCCCCAGAGAGGATTCGAACCTCCGACCTGCCGCTTAGGAGGCGGCTGCTCTATCCGACTGAGCTACCGGGGCGTGATGGGGACGATCATTCTAACTGATTCTCCCCTGTCAGGTGTGGTCAGGGCCCGACAAATTGCCCTTGCTCATTTGTTCGAGACCTGTCGGCAGGGCCCGGTACCGGAGATGGTCGGAAGCCTTATACTCCTGTCGGTGTCGACGGCAGGGCCGTCAGCCGCATTGTTACAATTTCACGGGAGGGGGATGCTTCAATGGGCCAGGAAAGAGTCCCCATCGCCCTGATCAAGGGCGATGGAATTGGTGTCGATGTCTGCGAAGCGGCATTGCGGGTGATCGATGCCGCTGGTGACGTCTGCGGCAACACCCTGCTGACCTATCGGGAGATCAGGGCCGGGGCGGACTACTACCGCAGCACCGGCCGGGACATCGAGCCCGGCGGAGAGGCGGCGGCGGGGGAGTGTGCGGCGATCTTCCTCGGGGCGATCGGGTTGCCGTCCGTCCGTCACGCCGATGGTACCGAGATTTCTCCGCACCTACGCCTGCGTGACCGCTACCAGCTCTACGCCGGCGTACGGCCGGTCCGTGCCTATCCCAACATCCCTCGGCGACTGTCCGACCCCCGCGCAGCCGATATCGACCTGGTGATTCTTCGGGAATCGACCGAGGGGCTGTTCTACTCCGCCGCCGTGCATGGACGGAGTGGGTCCCTCGACGATGATGCAGTGGAGGACACGCTGCGGATCACGCGGAAGACGACGGAAAAACTGCACCGGTTCGGCTTTCGGCTGGCTGACAGGCGCAAGGAGGAAGGACGTCCCGGTCTGCTGACCTGCGTGGACAAGGCCAACGTATTCGCATCCATGGCGTTCTTCCGCCGCATTTTCGACGAGGTTGCCGGTGAATTTCCCGGGGTGACACGAGGGTACAACTATGTCGACGCGCAGGCGCTGGACCTGGTGCGAAAACCCTGGGAATTCGATGTCTTGGTGACCGAAAACATGTTCGGCGACATTCTGTCCGATCTGGCGGGGGGGCTCGTTGGCGGCATGGGCATGGCAGCCTGCGCGGAAATCGGCGATACGAAGGGACTGTTCCAGCCGGCCCATGGCAGCGCCCCTGACATCATGGGCCAGGACATGGCAAACCCGCTTGCCGCGATCCTGAGCGGCGCCATGATGCTGGACTATCTCGGCGAGAGGCTGACGGACAGGCTCCTGGCCGAGGCGGCTGGACTGATCCAGGATGCCGTTCGGCGGGGATTCGATGAGAACCGCCTGCGGCCGGTGGAATTCGGCGGGGACATGGGAACCGGGATGGTGACGGACGAAGTGGTCTCCCTGCTGAAGGCACCGTGACCGTGGCGGTCTCTCGAAAGCCGGGACAGGCCGGGGAGAGTCTTCATGAGCGTCCTGCTCGGCGCCGAGCGGTTCTTCTTCAAGTACTGTTCGACATTTGATTCGGCAGCTGCCGGAAATATCGGGACTGTCAGTAACCGTTCTGCTGCTGGAAATACTCCGCCAGGAATTCGTCGAAGGATACCGTGTCGGCCGCCTCGATCGCCTCTTGGCGCTCCAGCGAAGCCGCCGCTTCCCGGCGGTAGTGGCTAAGGGTGTCCGCCTGGATCTCCCATTCCTTGAAATAGCGTTCGTGTTCTTCCGCCTGGTGCATCGCGAATGTGAAAAAGCTTTCGAAGCCCCGCTCCATGGAGTCCATGATCCGTGCTGAAGGCGTGCGTGAGGGATCACCGATCCGTTCACGCTGGGTCGCCAGCGCCTCGCGGTAGTGTTCACCCCCGCAGGCCCCGTCAAGGATCGAGGCCAGGTCTGCCATGTCTTCGAGCAGCGCCAGGGCGGCTCCGCTGAAGGTGACCTCCCGCTCTCCGAACTTGAGGACCAGGCCAGGGTCGCGGCCCCCCATGACCACCCGGTGCCGGTTATCGGCCGCCTCCTGGCGTTCCCGCTCGCTCAGGGGGTCGTCGCCACTGAACAGGCAGTAGAGCAGGAACAGGTCGAAGAAACGGACCGTCTCGGAGCAGATGCCGATCGGCACGAACGGATCCAGGTCAAGACTTCGAACCTCCACGTACTGGACGCCCCGGTCGCGCAGGGCGCTGGACGGACTTTCCCCGGAATGGGCGACCTGCTTGGGCCGGACCACGGCGTAGAACTCGTTCTCGATCTGCAGGATATTGGGGTTGAGTTGCTGATGGACACCGTCCCTGACGGGCGGAATCTCCTCGTAGGGTGGCCAGGGCGTCTGGATGGCACGGCGCAGCGTGGCCACGTACTCGTCCAGGCTGTTGTAGCAGATCTCGAGCGTGGCCTGGACATCGTCGCTGTAACCCAGTCCGCTCAGGCGCAGGGAAGTTGCGTGGGGTGCATAGAAACTGTGTTCCTTGAACTCGGCGAGATCGTGCTCGCGCCCCTTGAGAAAGGTCTTGCAGACCGCCGGAGACGCGCCGAACAGGTAGCACACCAGCCAGGAGTGCCGCAGGAAATTGCGGGTCAGCGCGAAATAACCGGCGGAGCGCTCCCGGACCAGCCGGTCCGGGTCGTCGGTGGAGAGGTATTCCTCCCAGAATGCATCCGGCAGGGAAAAGTTGTAATGGATGCCCGCGATGGTTTGCATGAGCCGGCCGTAGCGGTGTCCCAGGCCGCGCCTGTAGGCTTCCTTCATCTTGGCGACGTTGGAACTGCCGTATCGCGCAATGGGAATGGCCTGCTCGCCCAGAACGACGCAGGGCATGCTGTTGACCCACAGCTTCTCATCACCCAGGTTCTGGTAGGTGTAGTGGTGGATGTCGGTCAGTTCCCGAAGGAGGCCGTCGATATCCGTGTGGATGGGCGTGACGAACTCCAGGAGGGCCTCGGAATAGTCCGTCGTGATGGAGTGATGGGTCAGCGCGGATCCCAGCGCCCGGGGATGGGGCGTCTGGGCGAGCGTGCCATCCGGATTCACCCGCAGACTTTCCTTTTCGATCCCCCGCCTCAGCTGGCGGAAATGGATATCCAGGCCGCCGGCGGTGATGGCGGAAAGCGCCTGGTCAAGAGTCGAGAACACGAAGCTGCTCCTGTTCGGGGATGCGGAGATTGACCTTTCGTGCGGCAAAATGCAACACCCGCCGGGGCAAATCGCCACCGTGGATCATTCACCGCTCCGCACAAATTCCGTCAATTTTTCCATTGCCGGGTGATATGATCCCAAGGCCATGAGCAAGCAATCATTTGCCGGCCGGGAATTTTCCGTGGCGCCCATGATGGATATCACGGACCGGCACTGCCGCGCATTCCTGCGGCTGTTCTCCCGCCGCGCCCGGCTTTATACCCAGATGGTTGTCACCGGTTCCATTATTCATGGCGACCGGGAACGTTTCCTGGGATTCGATGACAGCGAACATCCCGTGGCCATCCAGCTGGGTGGCTCCGACTCGGGGGAACTGGCCCGTTGCGCCAGGCTGGCGGAGGCGCGGGGCTATGATGAGGTCAACCTCAATGTCGGATGCCCGAGCGACCGTGTCCGGCAGGGCCTGTTCGGTGCCTGCCTGATGGCGAAACCGGAACTGGTGGCCGACTGTGTGGCAATGATGAAAAGGACGGTTGCCATTCCCGTGACCGTCAAGACCAGAATCGGCATCGATGACCGGGACAGTTACGGGGCGTTGTCCTATTTTATCCGCATCAACGCCGAGGCCGGCTGCGAACATTTCATCATCCACGCCCGCAAGGCCTGGCTGAAGGGTCTGAGCCCGAAGGAAAACCGCACCATTCCTCCGCTCAAGTACGACACGGTCTACCGGCTGAAGGCGGACTTCCCGCATCTGCGGTTTACCCTGAACGGCGGCGTCACCGATCTTGGCCAGGCCCGGGAGCATCTCGGGAAGGTGGACGGGGTGATGATGGGGCGGCAGGCCTACCTGGATCCGTGGTTGCTGTCGGATGTGGATGGGACCCTGTTCGGCGAACACTGGCATGGCAGGCCAAGATCCCGCCTCGACATCGTTGCCCGCTACCTGCCGTACATCGAGCGTGAGCTGTCCCGTGGAGTTTATCTGCGCCACATGACCCGGCACATGCTGCAGCTGTTTCATGGCGAGCCCGGCGCCAAGTCCTGGCGTCGCCACCTGTCGGAGTACGGTCCGCGGCGGGGCGCCGGAATTGAGGTGATCGAACAGGCATTGCGGTACGTCGACGACGCCGGACGGGACGATGCGCCAACCGCGGCCGGCATGCCCCGGGCGACCCCGGAAACCCCGCATAGCCTGCAGACGGCCTGATCATCCAGGACATCCGGTACGGCCGCGATGAGGATGAAATCGATCAGGAGGGCGGCCTGGATCCTCATGGTGCTGGTGGTGCTCGCGGTCAGCACCGTGCTGGTGGTGCTCCAGGTGGTGGACCCCAACGACTACAAGCCCCAGATTTCGGCGCTGGTGGAGGAGAAAACCGGCCGGAAGCTCGACCTTGCCGGTGACCTGCAGCTGACCTTCTTTCCCTGGGTCGGCATTGAAACGGGCCCCCTGTCACTGTCGAACGCCGAGGGCTTCGGCGATGTCCCCATGATCAGTGCGGACAACGCACGCATCAGTGTGAAGTTGCTGCCGCTGATCAAACGCCGGGTGGAGGCGGGAACCGTGGTGCTGGATGCTCCGGTGGTGCATTTGCTGACCGCGGTTGACGGGCGCACCAACTGGGATGACCTGGCGGGAATGGGGGATGAGTACAGCGAGGAAAGGGCGGAAAGGGAGCCCGCGGCGCTCGCGGGACTGGCGGTGCAGGGGGTGTCGGTCACGGACGGGCGGGTTGTCTGGCGTGACGCCTTCGCCGGCAACGAGTTGATCCTGTCGGATCTCGACCTGTCCACGGGCATGCTAGTGCCAGGTGAACCGCTGGATGTCACCCTGTCCCTGGATGCGGCGGGTGCCCCCCTGCCGGACCCGGTACGCCTGGAAATGGAGACCACCGTCACACTGAGCCGGAACATGGCGTCGCTGTCTCTGGCGGAAACCGGACTGACCCTTTTGGCGGATTCGGGCAGGGTGGAACTGGGCGTGGAGAAGATGTCCTATGCCCTGGAAGCGGGACTGGCGGCGGTCAATGGCGTGGTCGCGGACATGGAGGTTGACGGGACCGCATCGCGGCTGACCATGCCGTCGCTGAACCTGAATCTTTCCGACGAGACCCTGGCAGTGCCGTCGCTTGAACTGACACAGGAGGATACGAGGCTGGCGGCCTCGTTCAATGCCGCGGGTTTGCTTTCGCCGGAATTCGAAGGGGAATTCAGCATCTGGAGCGGGGACGTCGGTCACCTGCTGCGCAGCAATGGACTTGCAAATGTGGAACTTCCGGCAACGTACACCGATGTCGATGGAGCTGTGGCATTCGCGTTCAGGGAGGATGAGTTGCAGCTGTTGAATCTGAAACTTGCGGCACATGTGGACGGGCTGCCCACGCAATTGGAAATCGACCGATTGAATTACCACCTGAGGAACGAGTCCCTGGCATTGCCCGCAATCCGGGTGCGGCAGGAGGATTTCAGACTGGACGCAAGCCTGACCGGAGAAAGCCTGGTGTCCGACCCGTCGGCCCGCAGGTTGGCAGGACGTGTCGACCTGGCCCTGCATGATGTCGAGGAGCTTCTCAGCAGGAACGGCCTGCCGGTGACGCCGCCGCTTTCGGAAATTCCGCTTTCGGACATCCGGCTGGTTGGCGATGTCAGCCTTGAGGGCAGTGCCTTGACGGCGAATTCCGTGGTGGCCGAATTCGTTTACCGGGGCCAGGAAACCCGTGTCGACGTCTCCTCCCTTGCGCTCAATCCGGACAGCGGAAAACTGGACCTTGCGGGTTTCAGGTTCCAGCAGGACGGGTTCGATCTGAGCGGACGGATGACTGGGGACAGGGTATTTGATGGTTTGGCCGGGATGGATACCGGTGGAAACCTGGAGGTCATGGCCGGAAACCTGGCGGATTTTCTCACTCGAAACGCATTGCTCGAAGACATTCCGCAGGCGGTTCCGAAGTCCGCGCAGGCAAGGCTTGCCTTCACGATCAGGAACAATAATCTTGATATCGATGGACTGGAGGCGGTGCTGGACGACATGCGGGTTCAGGGAAGCGTGGGTCTGCGGGATCTGTCCTCACCGGGATACCGGTTTGACCTGCGGGCCGATCGGCTGGACCTTGATGCCCTGCTGGCCGTTGCCGGAAGCGGTGCCGGGCAGGAACCCTCCGCCGGCGAACAGCTGCTCCTGCCGCTGGCGCCGCTGCGTGGACTGGACGCTGATGGCCGTGTGCGGATCGGAACACTGGTCACCCCCGTCATGAATCTTGATGATGTCGATATGCGTGTGCGCTCTTCAGGGGATGTTCTCAGACTCGCTCCGGCGACGGCCAGTCTCTTCGGTGGAACCGTCGAGACACAGCTTGCATACGACGTATCCGGGGATGCGCCCGCCCTGGAACTGAGCGGACAGACCAGGAGGCTGGACGTGGGCAGCCTGCTCCGGTCCCTGGACATCACCGGGAAGGTCGAAGGCACCGGCAATCTGGACCTGGCGCTTGCCGGACGGGGAGCCGATGTCGATGAACTGGTCGGATCCCTGGACGGACGGATCGCCTTCCGGCTGCGCAACGGTGCGCTCAAGGGCTACGACCTCCAGGCTGCACTGCTGGAACTCGAATCCCTGGCGGCCCGTCTGGAAGGCGGAGGGACCACCGCCCGGGTGAAACCGGAATCGGAAACCAGATTCGCCGAGATGGCCGGCAGCTTCCGCATCGAGGACGGCGTGTTCCGCAACGACGACTTCGTCCTGAAGGCGCCCTTGTTCCGCATTGCGGGCCGGGGCGTGCTGAATCTCCCCGGGGACCTGATCGACTACAGCGTGGACGTCAACGTCGTCGATACCGTGGAGGGGCAGGGCGGCGCGGCGCTTGCGGAACTCAAGGGCGCGCGCATTCCGCTCAGAATCCGCGGCCCGCTCGCCGAGCCCGGCTTTACCCTGGATCTTTCCTCGCTGGTCGAGGAGCGGGCGAAGAAGGAGCTGAAAAGGAAGCTGCTGGAGAAGGTCGGGGTTCCCCTGCAGAAGCTGACGCAGGGGGCGCCGGAGAATGCCGCCAAAGACAAAAAGCAGGAGCAGGAACTGGAGGATCTGATCAGGAAGAAGCTTGAGGACGGCAAGGAAAAACTGAAAAAAGGCCTGCTGAAGGGTCTCGGATTCTGAACGGACACAGCCGGGTATGGGTACAATGTCGGGCCACCTCGATTCACATCCGGGTTGTTTTCAACGCAATGGACCTCTCCCAGTCTTTCTTGAACCACTTCGAGCCGGTTGGCTGGCATCGCGTGCGGCCAGTCCGCATTCCGCTGCTGTCCGGAACCGTGCCGGACGGAAGGGCGCTGATGTCCGCCTCCCCGGATACCGGGGCAGGTGCCCCGGGCGTCCGGTGTCATTCGGCGACTCCCTGATGCTGCACGCAATAGACCGTTTCATGGACAGGTCCCTGGGTACTGCCCGGGGGAACCGGGAATCCCCATGATTTCATCCGGTGTGATGCCCGAGTGGCTCCAGGCCTCGGAAGTGATCCGGCTGGAGGCTTTCCTGGCGGGATTCATCCTGATCGGCGTCCTTGAGCGGCTCCTGCCGAACAGAACGCATCAATGGCGGGGCCGGGCAACCGGCAACATCGGCCTTCAACTGGTGAATGCCCTGGTGCAACTGGCGATGCTGCTGGCGGCGCCGCTGACCCTGTCCGCAGTGGCGCTCGTCGCCCTGTTCAGCCAGTTCGGGCTTCTCAACAACGTTCAGATGGGGCTTTGGACGAAGATTGTCATTGCCTGGCTGGTGCTGGACCTGGCGTCCTACTGGTGGCACCGCGCCTGGCACGGCGTTCCCCTCCTTTGGCGGTTCCACCGGATTCATCACCTCGACCCCGCACTGGATGTCCTGACCACCTTCCGGACCCATCCCGTGGAAACCGTCCTGACGATCCTGTTCAAGGGGTGCATCGTCTACCTGCTGGGTGTTCCGCTGCTCGGCGTCATCCTGTACGAGGTGGTGGTCGCCGTCATGGCGCTCTGGATTCACGGCAATGTGCGCATTCGCCCCGGGGCCGACCGGTTCCTGGCACTGCTGCTGATCACCCCGGGGCTGCACCGCATCCACCACGGCGCCCTGGAAACGGAATATTCCCGTAACTTCGGTCTGGTCCTGTCCCTCTGGGACCGCATTTTCGGTACCTACAGGGCTTCCCACCCGGCAACAGCGTCCGGTCCGGGGATCACCTCGCAAGACACGGCCGCTGCAATGACCCTTCCAGGAATGCTATGGTTGCCGTTCAGAAAAACTCCCTGACTGCCGTATTTCCATGACCATCGATCGCAAACTGCTGGAAATCCTGGTCTGCCCGGTTACCAAGCAACCGGTCTCGGTGCTGACTGCCGGCAAACTCGAAACCCTGAACCTGGCCATCGAAGGGGGAAGTGTCCAGAATCATGGGGGAGACCAGGTGACGGGGCCGCTCCGAGAGGCCCTGATCACGAAGAACGGCAGCACGGTCTATCCCGTGATCGATGGCATACCCGTGATGCTTGAAGACGAGAGTATCGATACCGTCCAGTTGGGGGACTGGTAGGGGTCCGAAAGATTTCGGTCCGGTGGCCCCGGACTGCTGAACCCGTGAACACCCGCTAACGGGCTTGCGGGATCAGTTCCGTTTGCGCAGCCCGACACCCCGCATCAGCTTGCGGTGGCGCTTGCTGGTCAGGCGGTCATGCGCGTATTCCGCCTGCTTCATCTGGCTGCCGATATCATTCTCCTTGTCGGGTCTGCGCTGGACGTAGCTGCCGTCCGGGAGCATGTCCCACGCGTTCCGCTGGTCATCGAGCAGGGTGTCGAGGATCAGGCGGAGTTCCTTCTTGAGCGGCTTCGTGACGATGTCCGTGACCACCTCCACGCGGCTTTCCAGATTCCGGGTCATCAGGTCAGCCGAGCCGATGAGGTACTCTTCCCGGCCGCCGTTGCGGAAATAGAAAATTCGGCTGTGTTCCAGGAATCGGCCCACGATGCTGATCACGCTGATGTTGTCCGATACGCCAGGCAGGCCGGGGCGCAGGCGGCAGGAGTCGCGGACAATCAGTTCCACGCGCACCCCTGCGCCGGATGCGCGGTACAGGGCCTGGACAATGTCCCGGTCCTCGAGCGCGTTGCATTTCATCTGGATCAGTCCGGGACATTTTTCACAGTGGAGTTCGATTTCGCGATCGATCCTGGACAGGAGAGCCTTTTTCAGGTGCTTGGGGGCGGGCAGGATCCGGCGGTAGTTGCGCTTGGGGGTGTAGCCGGTGGTGAGATAGTTGAACAGCTCGGTCACGTCGTGGCCGATATCCTCCTCGCAGGTGAGGATGCCGATATCCGTGTAGATGCGCGCGGTGCCGCCGTGGTAATTGCCGGTACCGATGTGGACATAACGGCGCAGGCCCGAAAAATCCTGGCGTACCACCAGGATGACCTTGTTGTGGGTTTTCAGGCCCACCACGCCGTAGGTCACGTGGATGCCGGCCTGTTCCATCCGCTCCGACCACCGGATGTTGGCCGCCTCGTCGAACTTGGCCTTCAGTTCCACCACCACGGCGACCTGCTTGCCGTTCTGTGCGGCCCCGATCAGCAGGTCGACGATCCGGGTTTCCTCGTCGGTGCGGTACAGGGACATCTTGATGGCACGGACCTTGGAATCCCTGGAGGCCTCCTCTAGGAACCGCACCACGGATTGTGTGAAGGATTCATAGGGATGCTGCAACAGCAGCGATTCCGCTTCGCGAATGATGTAGAAAATACTGCGCTGGGTGTCCTGCAGACGGTAATGCACCACGGGATGGTGCGGCGGATCGTGCAGTTCCGGCACCGCCAGGGAGGCAAGCTGGAACAGGTTTCGCTGCGCCATCAGGGTGGAAGTCTCGAACACGTCCGTTTCCGAGTTGAGTCCGAGTTCTGCGGTGAGAAGACTCTTTCGCACCTCGTTCATGCCCTCGCTGACCACCACCCGCACGATGGGTGCGATTCGCCGGTCCCTGAGCTCGGATTCGATCAGTTCCAGCAGGTCGTTGGCGCCGGATTCGGCCCGTTCCGCGGCGGCGTTGCGGGCGACAAAGAAGAAGTCATGGGCAACGATGGTGACTTCCGGAAAGAGGATGTCCAGATTGTGGGCGATGACCTCCTCGAGCGGAACATAATGATGGCGGTCGGAGATCTGGAGAAATCTGGGCACGCCGACACCAATGGGCACCTTCACCCGCGCAAGATTGAGATCCTTGTCGCCCGCGCCCTGGTTGGGGTCGCCCAGTATGGTGACCAGGATGTTGAGGGAAAGATTGGAGATGAACGGGAACGGGTGCGCCGGATCCACCACCTGGGGGGTGATCAGGGGAAAGATGTTATCAAGGTAATGCTCCCGAATCTGTTCCCTTTCCAGGGGATCCAGATCGAGGTAGCTCCTGATCCGGATATCGTAGCGGCCGAGATCCTCGAGCAGTTTCGGCAACTGCCGGTCCCGTTCCGCCTCGATTTCCCGGACCAGCGCCCAGCATTTGTCCAGCTGGGTCTGCGGTGTGGCGCCGTCCACGGTCAGTTCGCTCACCCCGGCGGCAACCTGCAGCTTGAGTCCGCCGATCCGCTTCATGAAGAATTCGTCGAGGTTGGACGCAAAAATCGCAAAGAACTTCAACCGTTCCAGAAGCGGCGTTCTCGGGTCCGTGCCTTCGTGGAGCACGCGGCGGTTGAACTGCAGCCAGGTGAGTTCGCGGTTGAGATAGAGGGAAGGATCGTCCAGGGAAACAGGAGACTCGGCGGTTTCCCGTCCGCGCGCCGTCATTGTCCTGCGGCTCACGCGGTGAACGGCGGCACCCTCCCCGCGGGCGGAGGTGTCCGCCTTCTGGTCTTCGGCCTCTTTGAGGGCCATCAGGTCGCTGGACTCGTTCACGGGAGGGGCAAACAGGGGCAATGAGGGATCCGGATTCCGATTGTAACCCAATGATATGACAGATTTGTGTCGAACAGGGAAATGCCTTGTTGTGGTTTAACTATTGAAATCAATTCGATATTAAGCGATATTAAGGGTAATTCAACTCTTGGAGCAATCGCGTCAGCGATGAACGACAATTCCGGGTCGAGTAGCGGCCTGAACCTTTTCAACCCTTTGCCGCATGCAACAGTTGCTGTCACAGCTTGGTCAGTACTGGGCTTCCGTGATCGAATTTTTCACGTTCGACACGGCCCTCCTGTCGGAACCGGACATGATCGTCCGGCTCTGCGTACAGCTGTTGCTGCTCGCCGGCTCCGCGTTCTTCTCGAGTTCTGAGACCGCCCTTTTTTCGCTGTCGCGGCTGGATCTGCAACAGCTTCGGCGGGAAAGGAATCCCCGCGCCGAAACCATCCATGAACTGCTGGACCAGCCCCGCAGGCTGATCATCTCGATCCTTTCCGGCAACGAACTGGTCAACATCGCGGCATCCGTGAACATGGCAGGAATCCTCGTCGTGTTGTACGGCGGGGAGGATGCGGGCTGGATCAACCTGATCGTCATGGTGCCGCTGCTGCTCCTGGTCGGCGAGGTAACGCCCAAGACCGTCGCCGTTTCGAACCCGGTGCGATACAGCGCCCGGATCGTGGCGGTGCCGATGAAGCTGTGGGTACAGCTGATCTCACCGGCGATCTGGGTCATCCGGGAGATCGCTGACCGGATCACCACCTGGATGGTGGGAGAGGCCAAGGCCGCCGACAACATCCTCCAGGTGGACGAATTCCTGACTCTCGTGGAGCAGGTCTCGAAAGAGGGCGTGCTCGACGCCACCGAGCGGGCGCTGATCTATAACCTGCTGGACGCCGGGGAGACGGAAATCGTCGAGGTGATGGCGCCCCGCACCCAGATGGCGTTCATCAACTACGACATGCCCTTTACCGAGGTGGTGGAGAAATTCATCGCCTACCGTCATCCGAGGGTCCCGGTGTTCAAGACCCACCGCGACAATCTCGTGGGCTTTCTCCATGCCGAGGACATCCTGCGTCTGGTGCTGGACGACAAGGATATCGACAACATGTCCATCGAGGACGTGATGCATCCCCCGGTGGTGGTTCCGCTGACCAAGAAGGTGGATGAAATGTTCGACTTTTTCCAGCAGCACAAGGTCCGTGCCGCGGCCTGCCTGAACGAATTTGGCGGTGTGGACGGGTTCATCACCATGCGCGGAGTGCTGAGCTACATTTTCGGCGACATCAGCGGCGGCACGCCCGCCACGGCAAAGTTCTATACCGAGAAGGACATCAACGTGTACGACGTGCCCGGGGAGATGCGGTTGACGGATTTCGATGACCTGACCAACTTCGGCATCCTGGACCCCAGGATGACCACCATCGGCGGGGTGGCCTTCCGTCACCTGGACCGGTTGCCCAGGGTGGGTGACCGGGTGACGTTCGACGATATCCAGATCGAGGTGCTGGAGATGAACGAGCACAGGATCGCCAGGGTGCGCGTCGCCCAGGGGGTCGATCTCGATGACCTGATCGACGACAGCGACGTCCATGTGACCGAACAGGAGGATCTCAAGGACAAGACGCTGGACCGTCCCGACGCCGAGGAGGTCGAGGAGGGCATCGATGAGGAACTCAAGATCATCGGCGAGGAGGAGGCGGACCAGTTCGATGAGAACGGGGAGGGATTCGAGGCCCCGCGTACGGGGACCGAACCATGACCGTCATCCTCGTCCTTCTGCTGATTGTCTTGCTGCTGCTTCTGAAGGGTTTCTTCTCCGGCTCGGAAATCGCCCTCGTTAACTGCGACAAGGTGAAGCTCAACGCCCGCGCCAACCAGGGCGACAAGGGAGCCAGGAAGGTGCTGCACCTGTACAAGACGCCGGAGATCATGCTGGGAACCACGCTCGTCGGCACCAATATCGCCACCGTGGCCCTGACGACCCTGGCGACCATACTGTTCATCAACCTGTTCGGGGACACCGGAGAATTCTGGGCCTTCGCGGTGTTTACCCCCTTGCTGCTGATCCTGGGCGAGATCGTTCCGAAGAGCGTCTACCAGCAGAAATCCGACCGGATCGCACCGATAGCCATCTATCCGCTCAGGCTGTTTTCCATCCTGTTCTATCCCCTGATTTTCCTGTTTTCCCGGATCGCGCGCCTGTTCGCGCGGGTCTTCGGCGGCGGCAAGGTGGAGCAGAACGTGTTCATGACGCGCGAGCAGATCCGGTCCGTGGTGGAGATGACGGAATTGACCTCGGAACTGGATGCATTCGACCGCAGCCGGATCAAGCGGGTAATCCGCTTCGGGGAGACCACGGTGGGAGAGGCAATGATTCCCATCAGCGAGGTCACCGCCATCGATCGGAACCGGAACATCCTCAGGGCCGTGGCATCGGTCCGCCGGTACGGTTTCAACCGGTTGCCCGTGTTTGACGGCAACATCAGCAACATCATCGGTATCGTCACCCTGACGACCTGGGATCTCATGGACAAGTCGCTGCCCCGGAAGCAGCTCGCGGAGCTGATCCAGCCGGCCCACTACGTGCTCCCGTTCCAGACCATCGACCAGTTGCTGCCTGTCCTCAGGAAACGGACCGATCACATGGCCGTGGTGGTGGATGAATTCGGTTCCGCCATCGGCATCATCACCATGGAGGACATCGTCGAGGAGGTGGTGGGGGACATCGACGTCGGGTACGACTTCGAGGAATACATGCCGCGCCGCCGCCACATCTTCGAGAAACTCGACGACGGCGTCTATCTGCTGGATTCACGGATGTCCGTATCCGATGTGAACGACATTCTGGAGATCAATCTCAACACCAAGAGCAGCCACACCATCGGCGGTCTCGTCATGGCGCATCTCGGGCGCATCCCGGAGCAGGGCGAGGACATCGTGGAGCAGGGATACCGTTTCGTGGTGGAGGCCACGACGGACCGCGCGGTGCAGAAGCTTCGCGTCGAACCCGTGGCCTGAGCCGGGGCGTCTGGCCGTTGCTCGAGCAGGAACTGAAATTCACCGTGGCGGATCGGTCTGTACTCGATGCGGTGCTGGCATCGTCCCACGTGCAGGACTTGGTGATCGGCGATCCGGATCCGATGGCGGAACGCTTCCGGGGGGTCTACTACGATACCCCCGATCTGTCATTGCAGGACAAGCAGTGTTCGTTGCGGGCACGCAGGGAAGGAAACCGGTTTCGCGCCGCCCTGAAGATGCCCGGAACCATCGTCGATGGCCTGTCCGTCAGGGAGGAGTTCGAGATCGATATCCGGGACTGGCCCACGGCCGTGGCGGATCTGCCCGACGCGGCCTTCCGTTCGCGGGTGGCCGCGATCATCCCGACAGGCAGCTGGCTGATGCCGCGAATCGAGGTGGACATGCTCAGGCGGGTTGTCCACCTTGCCGCGGGGGAAAGCCGGATTGAACTGGTGCTGGACGAAGGTGAAATCCACGGCGGCGGCCGCTCGGTGTCGCTGTGCGAAGTGGAACTCGAACTGATCCGGGGCGAGGTGGCGGATGTGCTTGCCCTGGGCGAGATTCTCGAGAGACGGTTTCCGTTGACTCGCTCCACCCTGAGCAAGCATGAAATCGGCCTGCAGCTGTGCGAGGGGGCCGATGCAGTTGGATGAAGGCACGGGAATTGTTTCCGGGGCTGACTGGATTCCGTCACCCAACTGCGACGACCGTCCGCCGGGTATCACGGTGGACACCCTGGTCATTCACGCCATCAGCCTTCCCCCGGACAGTTTCGGCGACGGGCATGTCGCCCGGCTGTTCACCAATCGCCTGGATCCGGACGCGCATCCCTATTTCGCAGGCATCCGCCACCTCCGGGTGTCCGCGCACTTTTTCATCGACCGCCAGGGGGCACTCACCCAGTTTGTCCCGGTAGCCAAAAGAGCGTGGCATGCCGGGGAGTCCAGGTTCCGCGGCTGCGACGCGGTGAATGATTTCTCCATCGGTGTTGAACTGGAAGGATGCGACAGTCGGCCCTTCGAGGATATCCAGTACACGGTGCTGACCACACTGACAAGGACACTCATGTCCGCTTATCCGGCCCTGACGCCGGACCGGATCATGGGCCACAGCGACATCGCGCCGGAGCGGAAAACCGATCCCGGGCCGGGTTTCGACTGGCGTCGCTTTCTGGGGGAACTCGAATCCTGATTTTCAGTAGCGGCGGTCCAGGAGCCACTTCAGGACCGGGGTGAAGATCAGTTCGATAGCGAGCTCCGTTTTGCCGCCGGGCACCACGATGGTATTGCGCCGGGACATGAACGAACCGTGGATCATGGACAGCAGCCAGGGGAAGTCGATACCGAATTTGCCCACGTCCCGAAAACGGATCACCATGAAGCTTTCATCCAGGGTAGGGATGTCCCGGGCAATAAACGGATTGGATGTGTCCACCGTGGCCACGCGCTGAAAGTTGATGTCGGTACGCGAAAACTGCGGAGTGATGTATTTGACGTAATCCGGCATCCGGCGCAGGATCGTGGCCAGGCTGTCCTCGGCGTCATGTCCCCGTACGAACCGGTCACGGTGCATCCTCTGGATCCATTCCAGGTTCACGATGGGCACCACACCCACACCGACGTCCACGTGTCTGGCCACGTCGTGGCGATCGCTCTTCACCAGGCCATGCAGTCCCTCGTAGTAGAGGAGATCCGTATCCGGCCGGATGTCCTCGTAGGGAGTGAATTCGCCGGGCAGGAGTTCCGTGCCGAAGCGCTGGCTCTGGTACCGGGCCTCGTGGTAGTCGTGCAGGTAGTACCGATATCGCCCTGAGCCGTCTTTTCCATAATTTTTAAATAGCTGCTCCAGTGCACCGAAGTCGTTGCCCTCGGGTCCGAAGTGACTGATGTGACCGCCTTTCTCCTTTGCCCCCTGCTTCAGGATCTGCTCGAATTCCTCACGCGTGTGGAGGTGGAAGCAATCACCGCTGATGAACGCGGCGCGGACGTTCTCGCGGCGGAAGATGTGGTCGAATGCCCGTTTTACCGTGGTGGTTCCTGCACCGGAGGACCCGGTGATGGCAAGGATGGGATGTTTGCGTGACATGGTTTCGTATCGTCTGCGTTCGCCGGATGGGCCCGTTGGAATAGTGTGTGGTATCCAAACGGGTGTAATGCAACCTATAAGATCATTCTGATATATTATCCGCTTCAGAATAAATCCTGCTTATTATCAGAAATTGTCATGTCTCTGCATATCACCATGCGACAGTTGCAGGTTTTCGAGTCCGTGGCGCGGCACCTCAGCTTCACCAGGGCTGCGGAAGAACTGCACCTGACACAACCCGCGGTATCCATGCAGGTCAAGCAGCTAGAGGCCATGATCGAATTGCCGCTGTTCGAGCAGATCGGCAAGAAGGTGCATCTCACGGAGGCGGGCCGGACCATGGTACGCCACAGCCGCGTCATGATGACGCACCTCGAGGAGATCGCCCGGGACATCAACAGTCTCAAGGGCGTCGAGGGCGGGCACCTGCGGATCTGCATCGCCTCCACGGTGAACTACTTCGCCACGCGGTTGCTGTCGCGCTTCTGCGAGCAATACCGCAAGGTGCAGATCAGCCTGGATGTGATCAACCGGGAGGAACTGATCCGCCGGCTGGAAGTCAACGAACCGGACATGGTGTTGATGGGGCAGCCGCCAGAGAATCTGGATGTGGAGGCCACCCCGTTCAAGGAGAACCCCCTGATCCTGATTGCCAATCCCCAGCATCCGCTGGCAAAGAAGAAAAAAATCAGGATCGGGAAGCTGGATGAGGAGACGTTCGTGATGCGGGAGCCCGGTTCGGGAACGCGCTCAGCCATGATGCGGCTGTTCGAGGAACACAGCGTGAAACCGGGCCACAGCATACAACTCTCCAGCAACGAGACCATCAAGCAGAGTGTGGAGGCCGGCCTTGGCCTTGCGGTGGTGTCGGCCCACACGGTGGAACTGGAACTGCAGGCCGGCCGGCTGGTGTCCCTGGATGTGCAGCATTTTCCGCTGATGCGGCAATGGTATGTCTGCTACCGCCGCGGCAAGCGGCTGACGCCCACCGCCCAGGTGTTCCTGGATTTCGTCATCCGGGAGGGTCGCAACATCTAGCGGCGCATGGCGGCCCCCGCCGGGCCGGCGGAGACGGAATTTCCTTGACTATTCCCGGACGCTTCCTTTAAATTGCGCCCTTCGATTATTTCCCCCCTGGCCAGGTAGCTCAGTCGGTAGAGCAGGGGACTGAAAATCCCCGTGTCGGCAGTTCGATTCTGTCCCTGGCCACCATTAAAATCAAATAGTTATACAGCCATCCTCTCCGGGTGCGCTCCTCAAGCCCCACCGCGTAAAACACGGCCCGGATTCTCATCCGTCCGTGCCCCCGCCTTGATCACGGACTGCCCGTTGACCAGCACATGTGAGATCCCGGTCGCATAACGGCGTGGTTCTTTGACCGTGAACTTGCTTGTAACCTGTTCCGCATCAAATACCACGATGTCGGCGTGCGCTCCACTTTTCAGTATGCCCCGATCGGAAATCCTGAGACGGCTCGCCGGGAGTGATGTGATCTTCCGGATTGCCTCGCTGAGTGAAATGACGCCTCGGTCCCGAACGTAGGTCCCCAGAAACCGCGCGGCCCACCCGTACCCGCTCAATGACCCGATGAGGTGCTCCAGGGGGCCATCGGGGGAGAGCGCCAGCGTATCCGAAATAACAGCGCATTCATCCTGTTCCAGGCACAGGTGGATGTCATCGTCCGAGAAACTGTGTGATGTCCAGAGCAGGTGATGCAGTCCCTCGCCTTCCTCGCGGAGCAGGTCCAGCACGGCGTCGTAGGGATCGACGCTGCGGCTGCGCCCGATCTCCGCAAGCGTCGCGCCCACCAGATCCGGATTGGCATCGGAATGCAGGATCCTGATGTCGTCCCAATGACCGGCAGTGACTAGGCGCCAGTGAGGGGTTGGATTGATTTTCATTTTTTCCCGTTCTGCGGTATCCGCAAGACGGTCCAATAAACTCGGCACCCCTCCTTCTTGGGCCCATCGGGGCAGTATCGAGGAAACCCGCGCATGGGCCCAGTCGTGCGGAATGACGTCAAACGCAACATCAACGTCATGGAGGCGTGCAGACTCGATCAACTCCAGGGTGTGCTCCATTGCGTAGCGCGGGGCACCAAATTTCGGCTGAATATGTGATATCTGGAGTTTCGCTCCGGCTGCCCTGGCCGTTGCGATCGCCTCACTGAATGCAAGATCATAATAAACGTCCCGATTGCGCACATGTGTCGCATACAGACCATCGTGCCGTGCAGCCACCTCGCAGATCGGGGTGAGGTGTTCGATGCTGGAAAGTATCCCTGGCCAATATTCCAGGCCGGTAGTCAGCCCGACAGCGCCTTGTTCGAAAGCCTCTTCCGCGAGTTTCGACATCTGGTCCAGCTCTTCCGTATCGGGTGGGCGAAGGGCATCTCCGAGTACCGCTCGTTGAATCGTCCCATGACCTACACATGCGGCAACATTCACCCCCAGCGAAGTTGCCTCGAGACGATCCAGATAATCACCGAAGGTTCGCCATCCCAGCTCAATGCAGCCCTCGATATAGCCGATGGATCCCGCCTCGATACTTCTGTCACACGTCACCGGAGCACAGCTGAAGCCGCATTGTCCCACCGTCTCGGTCGTGACGCCCTGGTGTACCTGGCTTTCGGCGTGCCCGTCCACGAGCAGCGTGAAGTCCGAATGGGTGTGCAGGTCGATGAATCCCGGTGCGACCGCCAACCCCGCAACACTTAGCCTCTCGGTAGTCGTTGTATCTGCCAGGTCTCCAATCGCCTGGATTGTTCCATCGGCTACGCCGATGTCGGCCACATAGGGCGGCTGTCCGGTTCCATCGTAGACTGTCCCACCTTCAATAACTATATCGAGCATGACTGTTTCAATACCGTAAGGACATATGGATCAGACCTGCCAGAAGGCCTGCCAGGAAAACACGAACCACTGCCGACGAAAATCAATGCCAGCCGTCATGTGGTCGACGCCTGATACACAAGCAATCACCCACCTTAACGCAAGAGTTACCAAATACCAAGGGAGGATCGTATGGTGGAACTGACCATCCGATGGGGCGACTCAAACGATGTGATCCGCACAATTCCGCGAAGAGCCAAAAAATGGAGGTCATTGAACTCCCATCTTCTCCTTCCCACCCTGATGACTGTCGGCAAATTCTGCCGAATTCATCAATACATACGGATTCCGTCACTAGAGATCAAATCTGTCCCCTAAATACGCCTGAACTGTCACTTTTATTGGGGTGGGCAATATGAAAATATCATACTCCTGTTACAGCCACTTGTGTCAATCAGGAGGGTACGTTAGTGAAAAACTTCATTCGTATATTATGTGCTGCCGCTGCGATGGCCGCATTTAACCCGGGTTTTGCCGAACCCCAGAGAGGAGGGGATCTGGTACACATATACAGTCAGTTCCCGCCACATTTCAATTCCGGCATCAAATCGGGTGCGACGCTCTATGCCGGGGCTTCCAACATATTCGTGGGCCTGGTGGAAATCAATGAGAATTTTGAGGCGGAACCCTATCTCGCAAAAAGCTGGGAAATATCAGATGACGGTTTGTCATACACATTCCACCTGGAAGAAGGTACGGAATTTCACGATGGCACACCGGTAACCTCGAAGGACGTGGCTTTTTCCTTGTTCGTATCCAAGGAAAACCATCCTTTCGGTCCATCCATGTTCGGTGCGGTCGACCGGATAGATACGCCTGACGATCATACTGTTGTAATACGGCTCAAGAATCCGCATCCGGCCCTGCTGTACTCCGTGTGCATACCGCTCCTGCCGATTCTGCCGGAGCATGTTTACGGCCCCGACAACGGTCCGATTCGCGACAATCCTGCCAATATCCAGGCAATCGGGTCAGGACCTTTCAAGATGGTCGAATATGTTCCCGGCAAGAGTTACATCCTGGAACGTAACGAGAATTTCATGCGTCCTGGGCAGCCTTATCTCGACCGCTACATCGGTGTAAAAAACAGCAGTGCCAGTGGATCCGTAATCGCCTTGAGCCAGGGACAAGCCCATGGCTGGTCATTCGTTGGAGATCCGCACACGGTCGATCGGCTGAGAAAGGAGGAGAACCTCTTTGTCACCTCGCAGGGGTACCAGGGCATCGGGGAAACCGCTTTCATTGAATTCAACCTGCGCAAGAAATACACGGGTGATCCCAAAGTCCGCCAGGCGATCGCGTATGCGATTGACGATGACTTCATTACCCAGAAAATGCATCTGGGTGTGACCAGCAAGGCCACCGGACCCATCCATTCATCCAGCCCGTTCTATACCGCTGAAGTCAATCAGTACGAAGTTGACCTGGAAAAGGCGAACCAACTCCTGGATGAGGCGGGTTATGCGCGCCAGGATGACGGGATGCGTTTTACGCTCAACCTGACATACCAGCCGGGCGTGGATTGGGAGCAGAAGAATATTGCTGAATACATGAAGCCGCAGCTCAAGAAAATCGGCATAGACATCAACCTGGTTCCGCCGGCTGACTTCCAGGACTGGTATCAGCAGGTCGCAGCTTGGGATCACGACATGACGGCAAACAACAACTTCAGCTGGAGTGATCCGGTGATCGGTGTCTACCGTATGGTGATGTCAACCAATATCAAGAATCGGGTCTGGACAAACACCTCTGGATACATAAACATGGAAGTCGACAGGCTCCTGAATGCTGCTGCTGTTGAAACCGACATGCAGAAACGTAGGGACCTGTATGTTGAATTCCAGAAGATCCTGGCACAGGACCTGCCCGTCTATTTCACCGTTCAGAGTAATTTTCACAGTGCCTACAACAAGGAGTTGATGAACACCCCAACCGGAATCTACGGAGCAATAGGCGCCATGCACAGTGTTTACTGGAAAAACGGAAAGGCTCCCTGAATAATTCGGAGTCTCACTGTGCGGGAAAAGTGCCCGCCACGAAATGACGGGCGCAAACTGGAATCCGGCTTGTTGCGGCAGAGCGCTACGGCCGGATTCCATTCAGCCGCCTTTGCGTGAGTTGGTCTTGTACTGAAAGGTGAATCGGTCGTTGTCGGCGGGCCTCGCGGTCCGCCCTTCGGCCTTCACCGGTACCCTTGTTGTGAACGTACTCACCTGCGCATTTAAGGATTGAATTCGATAAGCAGTCCCGGTGTCGTCCTTAGACAGGGGTGTGGGATTGGCGCCCGACAGACAGTCCGGACAGACCACGGGGTTCTTCGCATCGCACAACGAACGGGCTGTTCTGTCAGGACCGGCGGGACAGTGAAGAACATCGACAACCTGTAAATCCAACCTCGTAACCGACAGGAATGTTGGGCTGGTCAATGGGATGCCCCCATCAGGTGCCGATTTATCAAATTCCGAAGTTGTTATGGTCTAATTGCAATGTACCTTGCGTAGTAGGGGGCAAGCTTCAGTACGGATCATTCTGATCGGCAAACTGCAGTTTCGATGTCCGTACTTGTCATTTTCCAAAATCAGTAAGCGCCAAGAGATTACTTTCTGTCCGGTCTTTGTCTTCGAATGAGGTAGCAAATCTTGAAAACATTTCTTGTTGGCCTGAATCGGACAATCTACTCCCTGGTGCTGTTACTGGCTGTTATCGTTCTGAATTTCGTCCTGGTCCACATAGCCCCCGGGGATGCGGTGACGGCAATGATCGGGGATATGGGTGGTGCAACCCCGGAATTGGTGGCCAAGCTCCGGGCAGATTATGGGCTTGATCAGAGCCTCTTCACGCAGCTTCATACCCATATCTGGAAAATGATGCGTGGGGATTTCGGTCTTTCGTTCACCCACCGTGTGCCGGTGAGAGATTTGATTCTGGATCATCTGCCGGCCACGATTTTGCTGGTAACAACCGCGTTTTTCCTTGCCCTCATTACCGGTACCATTCTGGGAATTATCGCGGCGCAAAAGCCAAAAAGCCTTGTCAGCCATGTTGTTACCGTGCTTTCCCTTTCGGGATTCGCAGCACCGATATTCTGGACCGGTCTGATGCTGCTGATCGTCTTCGCCTATCTGTTGCCGCTGTTTCCGGCTTCCGGAATGAAGACTCCCGGATTCCAGGGTACGGGCCTGGAAGCGATTGTCGATGTTCTCAAACATCTCGTACTCCCGGCGATCACCCTGGCCAGCGTATACATCGCGGTCTACAGCAGACTGGCCAGGGCCAGCATGCTGGATGTGCTGGGATCCGATTACATCAGAACCGCCCGGTCGAAAGGCCTGTCCCGGCGGGTCGTCGTTTACAAGCATGCCCTGAAGAACGGAATCCTGCCGGTGGTTACCATGGCTGGACTACAGTTTTCCCAGCTGATTGCCGGGGCAGTTGTGGTGGAAACCGTGTTCAGCTGGCCCGGGATCGGACAACTGGCATTCAACGCAATCCTGCGTCGTGATCATCCGCTGCTTCTGGGGATCCTGTTTTTCTCCACGCTGATGGTAGTGGTAGCAAACCTGATCACCGATTCCTCATATCGAATTCTGGACCCCCGAATCAGGTAGGGATATGAGCAACAGGGAAAAAACAGACGCTGCAGTTCGGCCTGATCGCCCCCTGGCGGAACTGTGGCACATGTTCTTTGCCAACAAGGCGGCAGTGCTTGGCCTGGTGTTATGGCTCCTCGTCATCATGACGGCGGTTTTCGGCCTGACGATCCATCCCGGCGACCCCTTTGCAATGGTCGGAGCCCCGATGACGCCTCCGGGCGAGGAATTTCTGCTGGGAACGGACTATCTTGGCCGGGACGTCCTGACCGGCATCATACACGGGGCCTCCGTCACCCTGGCCATCGGTTTTTCCGCGACTGTCTGTACGGCAATTATTGGGGTCACCATCGGTGTCCTGGCCGGTTACTACGGCCGCTGGGTCGACAACCTGCTGATGCGGGTGACCGAGTTCTTTCAGGTCCTGCCCCCCATGTTGTTTGTCATGGTGCTGATTTCCCTGTTTACCCCCAGTATCTACCTGATCGTTCTGGCAATCGCTGTCGTAAGCTGGACCGGCATGGCACGATTGGCGCGGGCGGAATTCCTGAAGATCAAGGAAATGGAATACGTCAAGGCGGAACGGGCCATGGGAGCCAGAAACGCGAGTATCATGGCCAAGGTAATCCTCCCCAACGCGCTGCCGCCCCTGATCGTTGCCATTGCGCTGAATGTCGGCACCGCGATTCTGTTCGAGGCGGCGCTCAGTTTTCTCGGATTGGGAGATCCCAACGCATTCAGTTGGGGGTACATGATCGGTTCTTCCAGGGAATACATCTGGGATTCCTGGTGGACGATCACTTTCCCGGGATTCGCAATTTTCCTGACCGTGCTGGGCGTCAGTTTGGTAGGTGACGGCCTGAACGATGCGCTGAATCCCAAGTTGAGGGAACTATGAAGCAGGAACCACTGCTGCAGGTAAAGGGATTGAGCGTGGACTTTTCCACCAAAGCCGGCAATGTCCGGGTGCTGAATCAACTGGACCTCCACCTCTCGCCGGGCGAGGCGCTGGGGATTGTCGGTGAAAGCGGTTGCGGGAAGAGTATGACAGCCCTGTCGATCATGCGCCTGGTACCTGTGCCGCCCGGCAACATCGCCACCGGCCAGATATTGCTGAATGGTACCGATGTGCTGCAGTTGACGGAAAGCGAGATGGAGGATATTCGGGGTAACGAGATCTCGATGATTTTCCAGGAGCCCATGACATCGCTGAATCCGGTTTTCACGATCGGCACCCAGGTATCTGAAAATATCCGGCGGCATCAATCGACAAGCTCTGCACAGGCAAAAGAGAAAACCCTGCAGATGCTGGAAGCTGTCGGCATCCCGGCACCCAAACAGAGGATCAACCAGTATCCGCATGAACTGTCCGGTGGCATGCGACAGCGCATCATGATCGCAATGGCGCTTTCCTGCCAGCCCAGCGTGCTGATTGCCGATGAACCAACGACTGCCCTGGACGTAACGATCCAGGCGCAGATTTTCGAACTGCTGAGGGAGATTCAGGCAGAAATGGGAACTTCGGTGATACTGATTACCCATGATATGAGCGTCATCGCCGAATTTGCCGACCGCGTGGCGGTAATGTATGCAGGCCGAAAAATAGAGGAGGGGCTGGTGAGGGATATCATCGACAATCCCCGTCATCCCTACACCCAGGGTCTTATCAACTGCGTACCGGTTCTCAAGAAGGACCCCGGGACCGAACGGGTGGAACTCAATGAGATTCCGGGTGTTGTGCCCAGTATGGCGCAGCTGGGAACCGGTTGTTCATTTGCTCCTCGCTGCCATAAAGCCATCGACCGATGCTACGAAGAAGTCCCGCCCGAAGTAACGGTCGGAGAGAACCACTGCGCCAGTTGCTGGCGGGTAGGGGAGATCGCATGAATTCCGAGGTCTCCCTGAAGGTCGACAACCTCCGAACTTACTTCAAAGTACGCAGACCCCACCTGTTTGCGGAGCAACCGACCGTGTATGCAGTGGATGGCGTGAGCTTTGAAATCCCATCGGGCAAGACTCTCGGCTTGGTTGGAGAAAGCGGTTGCGGGAAATCGACCACCGCATTCTCCGTACTTCGCCTGGTTGAGCCGACATCCGGCTCGGTGGTTCTGAAAGGGACCGATATCTGCCGGCTGAATGAAAACGAACTGCGGAACTATCGCCGCCATATGCAGATCATTTTCCAGGATCCCTATTCTTCAATGAACCCACGGACAACCGCGGGCGAAATCATCAGAACTCCCCTTAAGATCCTCAAGATCGGGACACCGGAAGAACAGCACGAGCGGGTAGAGGAGCTGCTCAGGTTGGTGGGACTGCGTCCTGAACAGAAAAAACTGTATCCGCACCAGTTTTCGGGCGGTCAACGGCAACGGATCTGCGTTGCCCGCGCACTGGCTCCAAATCCCGACTTTATCGTCTGCGACGAGCCCGTTTCCGCCCTGGACGTCGCGATCCAGTCACAGATACTCAACCTGCTGGCGCGACTGCAGAGGGAGTTTGGCCTGACCTATCTGTTTATTTCCCATGACATGGCAGTTGTGCAGCATATATGCGACGAAATTGCTGTCATGTATCTGGGCAGAATCGTAGAGAAGGCGGATCGTCGATCACTTTTCCTGGATGTAAAGCACCCGTATACCAAGGCACTGCTGTCAGCTGTCCCAAGCATGGACAAGGAAGCCAAACGTTCATCCACCGCGCTTAAAGGAGATGTGCCAAGTCCCATGGATCCTCCTTCTGGTTGCCATTTTCATACACGATGTCCTTTTGCAGAGAAGCGCTGCAGTAGGGAGATTCCCGAATTACGAGAGGTCCGCCCCAATCATTGGGTTGCCTGCCATCTGGTCTGAACCTCGGGACACAGGGCTCTTTGTGTCAGCTTGCGAACTGCCCGGGTAAACATTGGGATATGTGAATCACCGGGATGAATGCCTGCCGGTACTAGCGCAGACTGCCCGCAAAGGCCCTCAGGTCATCGATAAAGAGTTCCGGTTCTTCCATCGCCCCGAAATGGCCGCCACGGGGCATTTCGGTCCATCGATGAACATTGTAGATACGTTCAACATAACTTCGGGGTGGCCAGGCCAGCACTTCCTTCGGAAACAGGGCGCACCCGGTCGGTACTTCCACCCTTTTTCCTTCCGGTGACAGGGTACGCCCGCCCTCCTCGCGCCGGCCGTAGTAGATCCACGAAGCCGTGTTGAAGGTTCGGGTAACCACATAGATCATGATGTTGGTCAGCAATTCGTCTTTGGTATGTGCGCTTTCGATATCATCTCCATCGATGTCCGACCATGAATTGAATTTTTCGATAATCCACGCGGCGACGCCGACTGGACTGTCCATCATCGCGTAACTCAAGGTTTGTGGCCGGGTGGCCTGCTGGATTCGGTAACCGTTTTCAATCTCCTGCTCCTGTTCAAATTTTTCTGCCCAGGCTTCTTCCTCCGGGCCCTGTGGGCCGGCTGGATGTCTCATGGTCAAAATACTGATATGGATTGCCCTGCAAGCCGGGTGTTCCAGGCCCATCCAGGATGAGATGGCACCGCCCCAGTCTCCTCCCTGGGCAATGTAACTGTCGTAACCCAGTATCCCGGTCATCAGGGTATTGAAGACATCCGCCATTTTACGCGGGCCATAGGGCCGTGGCGGACGGCCGGAGAAGCCAAAACCCGGCAGTGAGGGCGCTACCACAGTAAATGCGTCTTCAATTTTCCCGCCATGGCGTTCCGGATGCGCAAGTGGATCGATGATCTCCATAAACTCAACGACCGATCCCGGCCAGCCGTGACTGATAATCAGCGGGGTAGGTGAAGGGCCGCTGCCGATTTCGTGTATAAAGTGAACGTCGATGCCATCTACCTGCGCCATGAACTGGGGAAATCTGTTGATCTCAGCCTCCTGTTTCCGCCAGTCAAACTCGTTGACCCAGTATGTCGCGATCTCCTTCATGTAATCCAGATTCGTGCCGTATTTCCAACCTCCGTCGTCCGGCATTTCGTGCCAGGGGTAAGCCGCGACTTTCTCACGAATGTTGTCTAGGGTTTCGTTGGAAACGAATACCTTGAATGGCTCGGGGTTGGTCATGACATGCAGCCGTGAAGCAAAACACTACTCCAATTAACGCAAAAATCTGACGGCATCGTCGAGAGACAGATTGAAGTTTTTTGGGGGACAGAATCCGCCACTGCCACCGGGTATCCCATTACCACTTTCGGACCGGAACACGGGTTGCCCGGTAAGGGTCGGGAATACCTGCTACGGTTAAAGCAGTGCGCCTGAAAACGGGAAGAATGGAATTGTTCCTGCAACTGGTGATGGAGGTTGCCATGCTCGACATATGATGATTCGTACTAGATCTGGCGTTTGACTTCTTCTGAAATAATCCGAATTCCCTCCTCCAGTTTTTTCAGGGGCACAAACGCAAACCCAAGCCTGAAACTTCGCTGATCTTTCTTCAGGCTGAACCTTTCCCCGATATCGATCAATACACCCCGTTCGCGGAGCCGCTCGCCGAGTTCTGTGGAATTAAAACCCTTCGGCCCGGTCAGCCAGAAACAGGTGCCGCCTCTGGTCGGCGCTTGTTCAAGCATCCCCAGGTGCTTGTTGATCGCGTCATTCATGACATGCCATCGCCGCTTGTAGCGCCGCTCGATGTTGCGCAAGTGGGAATCGTAGTAACCGAGCTGGAAAAAGAGCGCCACCACTTCCTGCACGATTGTCGGTGCATGGCGCATCATCACGCCCCTGACTATCCTGGCCTGCCGGATAATGTCCCGGTGGGCGACCATGAAACCCAGGCGTATCCCGGGGGACAGGGTTTTTGAAAGGCTGCCGACATAGATCACGCGACTATTCTTGTCCAGCGACCTCAGGGACTGCGATCGATTGTTGAAGAAATTCATCTCGGCCTCGTAGTCGTCCTCGATGATCAGAAAGTCTTTTTCGACTGCCGCTTCAAGTAACTTTTTCCGGCGTTGATTCGTCATGGTCACCATCGTGGGAAACTGGTGGCTGGGAGTAGTGAAAACCAGCTGGCAATTCTCGGGGATACGCGACACGATCATGCCCTGGTTGTCTACCGGAACCCCGACAACCTTATTGCCGGCAAGCTGAAACGCATTGCGTCCGTATGAGAATCCCGGATCTTCGATGGCAATGGGTTTTTTCCTGTGAGCAAACGTCGCGCCGATGATATAGAGCGCATTTTGCGCCCCAAGGGTAATCAGCACCTCGTCCTTGTTTATGTAAATGCCGCGAGTGCTCAACAGGCGTTGCCGCAATTGTTGCAATAACTGCGGGCTGTCGCTTTCGACAGAGTCGTCTCTCCATGCGGGCATCTTCGTTCGCCTCAATGCCAGTCGGGTGCACTCGCGCCAGCTGTCAACCGGAAACAGGTCAGGATCGATCTGGTTGTAGATAAAGGGATAGGTATAGCTTTTCCAGTTCAGCGGGTTGTCGACCGGCACTAACCCCAGGGGTTTGAACTTGACTGGTGCGGGAATGTCCGAGAGGTCCGCGCGGTGACCGTGCAGATCCTGTTCATGGGCAATCGGATTCACGAAGTAACCGGATCGATTCTTTGCGACCAGCAACCCAAGATCCATCAGGCGATTGTAGGCGGAAAATACCGTGTTCCTGGATACCCCAAGCTGTTCGGCCATTTCGCGACAGGAGGGTAACCGCTTTTCCGGCGATAGCGCCTGGTTGGTAATGGCGGAACTCACCATCTCGCAAATCTGATCGCGCAGTCCCAGGCTTGAATCTTCCGGTAATACGAAAATTGGGGTTATTGAATCCATATCTTCCTCCATCAATTGATGGTTACAGGCGCATATACTCCGAATTCGAATTGTTTCCCGATTTTGTCACTTTTGATCGCAACTGTCCCCAAGGACTCTATGCAGCAGTGTCAAACCCGGAAAAAGAAATGAAAATCCCCGTGTCGGCAGTTTGTTCCTGGCACCATAAATCAACAAATGGAGAAAATCATCAAATCGGCGGTCACAAACGTCGTTGACTGAAGTGCCGATTGGCGTCGTTTTTTGACTTGATCTCGTCTTTTGAATACGCTGTAAAAATTATGATTACAATGTAGTTATACCGTTTCCCGCATCATGCCAAATGTCCTGTTTTCCCTCCGCATGGATGCGGAAATCAGATCCAGATTGGAAGCCGAAGCCAGGCGTTGGGATCGTTCCGCATCTTGGATTGCCACCAAGGCAATCGAATCCTACTTGTCCGCATGCGATGAGAAGCGCCATGCAATCGAGAACGCGCTGAGTGACGCAGAAAATGGAGTTTTCATATCCAGCGAGGCGATGAACTCCTGGGTGGAGAAATGGGGTACTGATAAAGAGGATGATCTCCCGGAGCCAGATATTCCGATCAGCAAAAATAAAAGGGCCTGAACGTTCGCCGTATCAGGCACCACGACAGGATAAACTACGCCTCGATCCTCTGTGACGAAGGTCAGTCCTTATCCGGACCCCTGGGGGCCTCCGCACAGGCAAAGGGGTCTGGTTGAAGGGGAAGAGTGGCAAGCCAGACGGATTTGGTTTGCATGAAACACCGCATCCCTTCCCAGCCGTTCTCCCGTCCATATCCGGATTGTTTGAAGCCGCCCACCGGTGACTGCGTGGCGGCATTGAAGTAATTGTTGATATAAACCGTCCCGGCCTGTAGGCGGTCAGCGATTCGCATCGCCCTGGTCACATCACGGCTCCATATCCCGGCGGCCAATCCATACACGGTGTCATTGGCCATCCGAATGGCCTGTTCTTCATCCGTCCAGGCATGAATCGACAACACCGGGCCGAACACCTCTTCCTGGGCGAGACTGGAATCATGGGGTGTGTTCACGAAGATGGTGGGCCCGATGTAATACCCCCGGTCACGACAGGCACTGCGGCCATCCAACAGCAATTGGTGCCCCGCCTTCTCTGCGTCCTCAATCTTCTGGAGTACGGACCGGTAGTGCGGTCGATTGGCAATCGGGCCGATCTGGGTGGCAGGGTCATCGGGTTCACCGACCCGGGCCTTTCGCACCAACCCGGACAGTCTTTCGCCGAATGCCTCGGATTGGTCATGGGGGACCAGTATGCGCGACCCGGAAATGCAACTCTGGCCACCGGCCGGAAAAATCCCGCCGGCAATCCCGTTGACGGCCAATTCCATGTCGGCGTCGGGAAGAACGATCTGGGGAGACTTGCCCCCCAACTCCATGATCACGGGTTTGGCCTGCCGGGCCGCTGACTGGGCCACCTTGCGCCCCCCCGTGGTGCCACCGGTAAAACTGACCAGACGCACATCGGGGTGTTCGATCAGTGGTTCCCCGGTTGTGGAACCGAATCCGGTCACCACATTCAGTACTCCCGGGGGCAAATCCGCTTCCAGCAAAACCTCCATCAGTTCCAGGGTGGAGCAAGAAGTATGTTCCGAGGGTTTCAGCACCACGGTATTGCCGGCGGCCAGTGCCGGGGCGAGTTTCCAGATCAGTGTTCCGATCGGGGAATTCCAGGGCAGGACCATGCCAACAACGCCGAACGGTTCCCATTTCAGGTAGTTGTGCATGTCAGGGACTTCAGCCGGAATCAGTCGTCCCTCGAACTTGTCGCACATACCGGCGTAATAATGGAAGGAGTCCACCAGCCAGCCACCGGGTTCCAGTGAGGGGATGATTTGACCGGGCAGTTTTCCGTTGTCCCGGGTTTCCACCTCTCCCAGGCGATGGGCATGGGCCGAAATCACATCGCCGATGCGGCGTATTATCCGTCCGCGTTGGGCTGGCATCATGGATCCCCACGGCCCCTCGCGGAACGCTCTCCCGGCGGCCGCCACGGCCTGGTGGACATCATCGGCGTTGCAGTCCGGCACTCTCGCCCAGACTTCACCCGTGGCCGGATTTTCACTGTCGATCCATTGGCCTGACATAGGGTCACGCCATTCGTTTTGGATGAAATACTGATAGGTTTTCATGTGGAACGGGGGCTCATGCCATTGCAGATCGCAGGGACTGGCAATCCAGCGCCATCAGGCAGGCCGGGTCTGTGGAAAGAGGGTCGGCGGAACGGGGTCGTCGGTCATCGGGAATCTCCTGCCGGATGTCATGACTGGGTTATCGCCGTTCCGGATACACAATGACCGTGGGTCCTTCTGCCCCGAGGGCCCGGCGGAACTCCCGCGAAAGCGCCTCCGGGCTCTCCGCCCTGACACCCCGGCAGCCGCAGGCCTTGGCCAGGGCCACGAAGTCCGGGTTGACACCCTCCACACCCACACGGTCGATATCACGATGGTCCATGTCATCCTGGATTTGCTTGAGGCCGCCATTATCCCAAATGATGATCGGCAGGGTGAGCTTGAGTTCTGACGCCGTCATGAGTTCCGGCATGGTGAACATGAAGCCACCGTCGCCCGCCAGGACCGCCACCGGATGGTCCGGCATCGCCAGCTTGGCTCCGATGGCGTTGGGCAGGGCATTACCCAGCGCGCAATAGCCCGCCGGGTAGAACCATTTTCGGGGAGACCTCACCGGCATGGCGAACGCACCGGTATACACCAGCTGGCACGCGTCCCCGGACCAGATCGTGTCATCGGGCGCAGCCTCGTCCAATGCTTCCAGCGCTTCCACATGCTGTCGTTCGCTGTCGCTCAGGTTGGCCTGTATCTCCCCGCGGAGTTCCCGAACCCTTTGATGTGCCTGGCTGTTGGTTCCGGCGATGGGAGTGGTTGGAAGCCATTCCTGCAATGACGCCAGCGCTGGCTTGGCATCGGACACGATACCCACGGCCGCGGGATAGAAATCATTGATCTTGGCCGGATCGATGTCCACACGGATGATCCGGCCCACCAGATCCATCCGCTCGACGAAACTGTCCGTTTCCGATAATTCGGTGCCGACGGCAAGAATGACGTCGGCCTCGGCCAGGAACCGCAGAACCTCCGGGCGCACGGTGGATGCCGAGAGTGAAAGCGGATGATCATCCGGCACAATGCCTTTCCCGGCCGTTGATGCCACCACAATGGCGCCCAGCCGTTCAGCGATTGCCGTCACTTCATCCCGGGCTTCCCATGCGCCGCCACCGACCATGATCACCGGGCACCTGGACTCCCCCAGCAACGCAGCGGCCTGTTTCACGGCATCCTGCCGTGGTTCGGCACGGGCCGGAAGTACGGCGGGTTGCCATTCCACGTCCACCGTTTCTGCCTGGACATCAACGGGTATGGAGATATGGACCGGCCGGGGACGTTCCCGGGAGAAGAGGGCGAAGGCGCGGGCGATCAATCCGGGGATGTCCTCCGCACGGTGCGCCGTCGCGGAAAAGGCCGTCAGGGGTTCCGTCACCTTCTTCTGCTCGGTCACCTCGTGCAGTACTCCCCAGCCCCGTCCGATGGTGTAGCTCGCCGCTTCGGCGGAGAGCAGCAGCATCGGCAGGCTGTCCGCCCAGCCCTGGGCGACGGCGGTGCTGGCATTGGTGACCCCCGGACCGGAAATCACCAGGGCAACCCCGGGCTGGCCGGTTGCCCGGGCCCATCCTTCCGCCATGAACCCGGCTCCCTGTTCATTGCGGCATTGGATGTGGCGCACACCCTGACCGAGACCACGGCAGAAGTCCAGTGTATGGACGCCGGGAATGCCGAATACCGTGGTAACGCCGTATTTTTCGAGCAAGCGGATCGTGGCCTCACCACAGGTAACGGGTTCATGCATGGCTCTTCTCCGGATCATGGGGGGCAAGGGGCATGCGCCCAAGAATCAGGTCGGCGGCCTTTTCGGCAACCATGACGATCGGGGCATGCACATTCCCCGAGACCTGCCCGGGAAAGCTGGAGCCATCCACGACGCGCAGTCTCTCGGCACCCCGTACCCGCAGCTCGTTGTCCAGCACGGCGTACGGATCATTGTCCGCCGCCATGGGGCAGGTGCCCACCGGATGATGGCCTGTGGTAAGGAGGCGGCGTACAGCTTGTCCGATTTCCGCCGGGGTACGGACGTTGTTGCCGGGTGAAAGCTCGTCCCCGGCAAGATGTTGCATCGCAGGTTGGGATATGATGTCCCGCATGTGACTGACTCCTGCCACCAGGTCCCGGAGATCATCCTCGTGGCTGAGGTATCCGGGGTCAATGCGGGGCGGGACCCGGGGGTCGTTGCTGGCAAGTCTCACGGTACCGTAACTCTTGGGACGCAATAGATTGATATCCAGTTGAAAGCCGGGTTCCGCACTCTTCCCCCGGGCGATGACGGAACGACCCGGGTGAAACAGGGTCTGCACATTCCAGCCACCGCCCTCGGAACTTTCCCGAACCGCCATGGGAGTGAAGAATACTTCGAGTTCCGGCATCTCCGGACTTCGCAATGCGAAAAAGAGGATCACCGACCAGAACGGTCCGCTGCCCGGTCCGGATCGATTCAGCAGATACCGTACTCCCATCCACAGGGCCCTGTCCAGACGTTGATACCGGGCCCAGCTGAGTGCGGGCTCCCGGAGCTGGAATTGAACCGGCATGTTCGGATGATCCAGCAACCGGGACCCCACGCCGGGCAGGTCCTGCCGGACCTTTACGCCGACACTTTCCAGGTGCCTGGCCGGCCCGATGCCTGACAGCATCAGGATCCGGGGTGAGTGAAAGGCGCCCAGCGACAGGATGATCTCCCGCTCCGCCCGCACGACTCCGTTGTCAAGCCGGACCCCCACCGCACGGACGCCCTCCATGACCACTTCCAGGACAGGGGTGCGGGTCAGAACGGTCAGGTTCGGGGGAATCCGGGACAGATAGGCCTGGGCGGAGGACTGTCGCAGGCCATCGAACACCATGCTGTCAAACCGCCCCACACCCCGTTGGGATTTGCCGTTGAAATCCTCGTTGTACGGCACGCCGGCCTGCTGGCAGGCCTGGAGGAAGGCGCCGGACAGGGGATCCTCGTTGGGCGACGGACTCAACTTGATGGGGCCATCCGTCCCGTGATAGGGATTGTCGGGCCGGTGGACCGCGGCCGCGGCCCGCCTGAAATAGGGCAGGACCTCGGCGTAGGACCATCCGTCCAGCCCCCTGGTCTTCCAGCCGTCGTAGTCGGCCCGGTTGCCGCGCATGTAGACCATGCCGTTCAGCAGCGAACTGCCGCCCAGGCCGGATCCCCTGGGATAGTAGATCGTGCCGCCGTGCATGCCGGCCTGGGGCTCTGATCGCAGTCCCTGGTCGTATTTTGGATTGCCGATCAAGATGCCGTTGCCCGCCGGCATGCGGGTAAACACGCTTCGTCCATGGCCTCCGGACTCGATCAGCAAGACCCGGAGATCCGGATTCTCGCAAAGCCGTGCCGCCAGGGTGCAGCCCGCGGAACCGGCACCGGCTATGATGTAGTCAAAGGGTCTCGACATCACAGCCAATCGGGCGGAATTCTGCCATCAAGGCCGACGGACCTCATGCCCGGACAAGCCGGATTACGGCGTCCGTGACCTCCTGTGGGGTCGCCGAGCCGCCCAGGTCGGGCGTCCGGATGCCTTCCGCGAGTGCCCGCTCCACGGCGGTTTCAACAAGCTGCTTCAGATCGGACCGTCCCATGGAATACTCGGCCATCATCGCAACGGTCAGAAGCATTCCAATGGGGTTGGCCTGATCCCGCCCGGCAATGTCCGGTGCGGTTCCGTGTACCGGTTCATAGATCCCGCGGGCGGTCTCGTTCTCTGCCGGCAGATGCTGCAGGCAGGCGGACGGCAACATGCCGAGGCTGCCGCAGACCACGGCAGCCTGGTCGCTGAAAATGTCTCCGAACAGGTTGTCGCCGACGATGACATCGAACGCCATGGGATTACGGGCCAACTGGTAGGCGGCATTGTCGGCGTACAGGACGGTGAGTTCGATGTCGGGGTATTCCGTGGCCATTTCCAGGATCACCTCCCGCCACAATACATAGGTCTGCATGACATTGGCCTTGTCCACCGAGCACAACCGGCCGCTCCGGCGGCGGGCCAGTTCAAATCCCACCCGGGCGATCCGGGCGATTTCGTTCTCGGTATACAGGGAATTGTCGAATCCCACCCGCTTCCCGTCACGATCGGTTTCAACGCCCCTTGGGACGCCAAAAAATGCCCCTCCGCACATTTCCCGCAAGACCATGATATCCGCCCGGGTTGCCAGCCCCGGCCGGTACGGGGTCCGATCCTCGAGAACCGGGATTGCCCTGGCGGGCCGCAGTCCGGCAAAACAGTCCAGTTCCTTGCGCAGACGCATCAGTCCATCCTGCATTTCCGGGCCTCCTTCCAGGGTGATGCCATCCCATTTGGGTCCGCCTACGGCTCCCACCAGAATGGCATCCGACTGTTTGGCCCGGACAACGGTTTCATCACGGCAGAATGTCCCGAAACGGTCATAGGCGGCTCCCCCGAGAAAATCTTCGGTGATGTCTATGGAGACCCCGTACGTGGTGCCGAGGATGTCAATCAGCCGGATACCCTGGTCCAGGACTTCTGGGCCGATCCCGTCACCACCCATGGCCAGAATTCGGAAGGTCATGACTGCCATCTCCAGTGGGCAGCCCGAAAATTAGGGTGACGCGCCGCAAATGTAAAGCGGAATCTCCCCGATGACCTCTTTTCCTTCAGGAGTGTTCGCAAATCCGGAATTGCCGGACAGTCCTGCCGGCCGTTCACGGGCGCCGGTGTATTGGTGGTCCGGCTTCACCACGACCATGGCACCCCGCATCCCGGCAGGATGATCCGAACTCCAGGTATTGGCCGCGGTCAGGATGCCTGCCGATGCATGGGAAAAGGAATTACATATGTATTTTCGATTGAATTAATAGATACAATCGAATTCACAAAATGTTCATGTTTACGTACAACTGAGGTTTCAAACCAAACAACCGTCGTCTCTGACAGGAGTTGATCCAATGAGCAACCAAGGCAAATGCCCCGTCGTCCATTCTGCAGGCGGGGGAACCTCCAACCGGGACTGGTGGCCTGACCAGCTGAATCTGGACGTTCTGCGCCAGCATTCGCCCGGGAGCAACCCCATGGGAAGGGATTTCACCTATGCCGAGGAATTCCGGAAGCTGGACCTCGACGCCGTGAAGAAAGAACTGCACGACCTGATGACGGATTCCCAGGACTGGTGGCCGGCGGACTACGGCCATTACGGCCCATTGTTCATCCGCATGGCCTGGCACAGCGCCGGGACCTATCGCACCGGTGACGGCCGGGGCGGGGCGGGGACCGGCAACCAGCGCTTCGCACCCGTAAACAGCTGGCCAGATAACGTCAACCTGGACAAGGCGCGCCGCCTGCTGTGGCCGATCAAGCAGAAACATGGCCGGAAATTGTCCTGGGCCGATCTCTACATCCTCGCGGGCAACGTGGCCCTGGAGTCCATGGGCTTCAAAACCTTCGGATTCGCCGGCGGCCGCGAGGACATCTGGGAGCCCGAGAAGGACATCTACTGGGGGACGGAAGACACCTGGCTGGCGGAAGCACGCTACTCGGGTGAACGGGACCTGGAAAATCCGCTGGCAGCGGTCCAGATGGGGCTGATCTACGTGAATCCGGAAGGGCCGGACGGCAAGCCGGATCCCATCGCATCCGGGCGTGATGTGCGTGAGACGTTTGCCCGCATGGCGATGGACGACGAGGAGACCGTGGCGCTTACCGCAGGCGGTCACACATTCGGCAAGTGCCACGGCGCCGGTGATGCCGCATTGGTCGGGCCGGAGCCCGAGGCCGCGCACATCGAGGAGCAGGGCCTGGGCTGGAGAAGCAGCCATGGCAGCGGCATGGGCGCAGACCAGATCGGCAGCGGCCTGGAAGGATCCTGGACGCCCACACCGACGAAATGGGACAACTCATATTTCGACATGCTGTTCGGAAACGAGTGGGAACTGACGAAGAGCCCGGCTGGCGCCTGGCAGTGGACCCCGAAGGAATCCACCGACGGCAACCAGGCTCCGGCCTCCGACGATGCGTCAAGGAAAGTGCCGATCATCATGACGACGGCGGACATGTCGATGCGTATGGATCCGATCTACGAGCCCATTGCCAGGCGGTTTCACGAAAACCCGGATGAATTCGCCGATGCGTTCGCCCGTGCCTGGTTCAAGCTGACCCACCGGGACATGGGGCCGCGGTGCCGCTACCTCGGCCCGGAAGTTCCCGGGGAGGAACTGACCTGGCAGGATCCGCTTCCCGAATTGGACCACGAACTGATCGACGACTCCGACGTCGGCGCGCTGAAGGAACGGGTCAGGAACTCCGGTCTTTCCGTGTCCGAACTGGTCTCCATCGCCTGGGCGTCAGCCTCCACCTTCCGCGGATCCGACATGCGGGGCGGTGCCAACGGGGCCCGCATACGCCTGGCGCCGCAGAAGGATTGGGAGGTCAACCGGCCCGACCAGCTCACGAAGGTGCTCGACGTGCTGGAAGGCATCCGGACCGATTTCAACGCGTCGCAGTCCGGGGACAGGAAAGTCTCCATGGCGGACATCATCGTCCTTGCCGGCTGTGCTGCAGTGGAAAAGGCGGCGGGGGATGGCGGCATCGACATCACCGTGCCGTTCACTCCGGGGCGCACGGACGCCTCCCAGGCACAGACCGACGAGGAATCCTTCTCGGTCCTCGAACCCGCTGCCGACGGCTTCCGCAACTACCGGAAGGCGAAGTACTCGGTATCCCCCGAGCAACAGCTGGTGGACAGGGCGCAGCTACTGACGCTGACACTGCCGGAACTGGCCGTGCTGGTGGGAGGCATGCGGGCACTCGGCACCAATGCGGATGATGCCGGACACGGCATCTTCACAGACCGGCCCGGTGTCCTGAGCAACGACTTTTTCGTCAATCTGCTGGACATGGGCACGAACTGGGTGCCGACCCAGGAAGACGGCGACGTGTACGAAGGGAGGGACCGAAAGACCGGCGAGAGGAAATGGACGGGTACCCGCGTGGATCTGACTTTCGGTTCCAACAGCGAATTACGCGCCCTTGCCGAGGTCTATGCGGCCGCGGACTCCGGGGAGAAATTCGTCAGGGACTTCGTTTCGGCCTGGGACAAGGTGATGAACCTTGACCGGTATGATCTGAGTTGATCCCGATCCGGGGGCGGTGTATTCCTCGCGGCATATGCCGTCCCCGGTTTCCCGTAGTCCGGTCCAGGGTGATTGGTGACAGGGTACGCGCGGATTTCCTGGTGCTGTTCCTGCCTGGTACCGATCAACGCCACCAATGTCCTCGCGTTGGACCCGTTGAGTGAACGGGCCTGGATGAAGGCCGGCAATCCTTCTCGGGTTGCATCACCGACCTTCCTCGCGCCTGCCTTGCCATCCAACAGGCGTGCCCGCATTCCCCAGCAGTGCCGATTCATCTGCATTATCCTCGGCGTGGGGAGAACCGAACTGATTGATCTCCTCAGATATCCTGATGCCTTAGGCTGGTGTACCGTACTCCAACCCGGACATCGTTGTGTGGAATCTCATTCGCCCGGCAAAGCGGTATTCAAAGCCTCTTCAGGTCGGGTGATAGGCTTGAATATTCAGTCTCCCCGCGTTCTTCCTGGCCCGGGCCATTTCAAAACTGACCTGCATCCGCATGAGGTGGTCTGCACTCGGCCCAAACGCCTTTTCAATCCGAATGGCCATTTCAGGTGACAGACCGGCCTTTTCATTGAGCAGTCGGGACAAGGTGGTCCGGTCAACCCGCAGTGCCCTGGCTGCCTCGGTGATTTCCAGGCCAAGCGCATTGATGATCTCTTCCCGGATGATTTCGCCGGGATGACAGGGATTGTTCATCGTCATCATTTTCAGTGGTAATCCACCAAGTCCAGGTTTGAGGCGTCTCCGCCCTCAAATTCAAATACGAGACGCAAATTCCCGGTAACAGTCAGGCTCCATTGCCCGAGATATTCACCACGTAACGGATGGAGTCTCCATCCCGGGAAAGCTCCAATATCTCCGATCGTATTGGCTGTATCGACTGCCGTCAGCATGCGGCGAATCTTCCGGGCTGCCTGGGCAGGGATGCCACGGGTGGTATCTTTCTCGTAAAAGTCCTGCAAACCCTTATGTCGAAACGATCGAATCATCACCAAACGTAGCGCGTTGCGCCTCGCACGTCAACACCCGTTCAGTAGCACCCGCGAAAATCGGTTGAAACCAGTGTCGGGTTTTGGATACAGTTAGCGCGAGGATCGGAGGTTTCCTCGTAATAATATTTTCTGACCAAGTGACGCCAGTGTCTGCGGGTGAATCCGGCCCCTTATCCAGCGATACTGCCTGCCTTGCGGCAGGCCAACCCTCCCTGTATTTGCAGGGAATCCAGACAACGTGATTCGAACAAGACAGTTTGCGATGAATGACACCCTGTGGATCAGGCATTTCTGTTCTGCTCCTGGAAATCAGTCCCCGGGCACGACGCCCGTTCCCGCAACAGGCGGCTCCCCTGCGCTTCGCCGATTGCGGCCAGGGGGCAGGGCATGACCGCGGGCGACACCGACCTGCGGCGGGGAATCCGGTACGAGGCGGACGAGAAGCCGCCGCCGCTGCTGTCGTTCGGTCTCGGTCTCCAGCTCGCGATCCTGATCCTGGGCGGCATCGTGCTCACGCCGGCAATTGTCGTGCGGGCAGCGGGCGGTACCGAAGATTTTCTGACCTGGGCCGTCTTTGCGGCGGTCATGATCAGTGGCGCGACAACGGTCCTGCAGGCTGTCCGGGTCGGCAGGCTGGGCGCAGGCTATGTCCTTGCCATGGGCACGTCAGGGGCCTTCATCGCGATCTGCGTAGCGGCGATTGCCAAGGGCGGCCCGGCGATGCTCGCGACCCTCGTCGTCGTCTCCGCGCTGTTCCAGTTCGCGCTCGCCGCCCGTTTGTCGCTGTTTCGCCGGATCCTGACACCCACCGTTGCGGGAACGGTCATCATGCTGATTCCCGTCACCGTCATGCCGATCATCTTCGGGTTGCTGAAGGAGGTGCCCGAGGGAAGCGCCGCGTCGGCTGCTCCGGTGAGTGCGCTTCTGACATTGCTCGTGATCGCCGGCATCGCGCTCAGGGCAACGGGCGTGCTGCGTCTGTGGGCGCCCGTCATCGGTGTCGTTGCCGGTGGCGTCACTGCCGGATTTTATGGCATCTATGACACGGGCATGGTGGCGGAGGCTTCCTGGTTCGGCCTACCGGAAGGCTCGTGGCCCGGCCTCGATCTCGATTTCGGCCCGGTATTCTGGGCATTGCTTCCGGGATTCGTCTTCGTGACACTCGTCGGCGCCATCGAAACGATCGGCGATTCGGTTGCCATTCAGCGGGTCTCATGGCGCCGGCCCCGGGCGGTGGATTTCCGGGCCGTGCAGGGCGCGGTGGCAGCGGACGGGATGGGCAACCTGTTGTCCGGCATTGCCGCCACGGTCCCGAACACGACCTACTCGACGGCGGTATCGGTAACCGAGCTTACCGGGGTGGCCGCCCGCCGGGTCGGGATCGCCCTGGGCGCGGTGATCGTCGTCGTGGCGTTCATTCCGAAGGCGCTTTCCATGGTGCTCGCAATTCCGGGACCGGTCGTTGCTGCGTATATCACGGTGCTGCTCGCGATGCTCTTCGTGCTAGGGATGAAGATCGTGGTCCAGGACGGCATCGACTACCGCAAGGGGCTGATTGCCGGTATTTCCTTCTGGGCCGGTGTGGGGTTCCAGAATGGACAGATTTTCCCGGAGTATTTTTCCGGCTTCGCCGGCGGCCTGCTCGAGAACGGCATGACGGCAGGCGGTCTCGTGGCGATCGGCATGACCCTGTTCCTGGAATTGACCGCACCCCGCCGACGCCGGCTGCAGGTTCCTTTCGACATCTCCGAACTGCCCAGGATCAGGCAGTTCCTCTCGGAGTTCTCATCCCGCAGCGGCTGGGGAGACGATATGACCCAGCGTCTTGAAGCCGCCGCCGAGGAGACGTTGCTGACGCTGTTGCAGCATGGGGAAGGGGAAGCGGAAGGAACGGGTGAATTACGGCGGCGCCTGCTGCTCACCGCGCACAAGGAGACCGGCACCGCGTTCCTGGAGTTCATTGCCGCTCCTGGAGAGGACAACCTCCAGGACCGGATTGCGCTGCTCGGTGAAAGGGCGGAGGAGAGCCATGCCGAACGCGAGATATCGCTGCGGCTGTTGCGGCATCTCGCATCCTCGGTCCATCATCAGCAGTACCATGACACGGATATCGTGACCATACAGGTGGAAACCCAGGCGACCCACTGATTTCCCGCCTGTTTTCTTGCGTATGCCGGGCCGGCCGGCGTCCAAATCCGGCAACGGGACGACCCGTAATCCTGCAATCAGGCCGGATTCTTCCGTCGACGGCAGCCAATCACTTCACCGGGCGCCTCTCGCGCCAGAAGATCAACAGCCCGCCGCCGACGATCAGGAAGACCCCGGGGATCAGCCGTTCGAACGGGGCCTCGCCGAATACCACCCAGCCGATCACGAAGGAGAACGGGATGCCGAAGTATTCGAACGGGGAAAGGTTGCTCGGCAGGGTCAGCCGGTATGCGGCGATCAGCGAGAAGACCGCCATGCCCCCGACAAGTCCCATGAGCAGCATCCACATCCAGTCCTCTGCGCTGGATACCGTGATGTAGGAGTCGGTGGCAAGCATCAGCACGAAAGTGAACACCAGGGCGCTGAGCGTGGTGTGGAAATTGATGACTGCGGTGGTGCTGGCGTCGTCGAACAGGCGGACAAGCACGCTCGACAGGCCATAGCCGAAGGCGGCGCAGATCGGCAGGAGGGAGACCCACTGGAAGATGTCCCCCCGGGGGCGCATGACCAGGACGATGCCCACGAAGCCGATGATGACCGCGAGCCAGCGAACGGCACCCACATGGTGGCGCAGTATGGGTACGGACAGCGCCGTGATGAACAGGGGGCCGGCAAAGGCGAGCGTGGATGCAGTGGCGAACTCCATCAGGGTCAGGGACAGGTAGAGGCAATACTGTGCGCCGGCAATGGAAGCGCCCCGCAGCACGGCGAGCGGCCACTGGCGCAAACGGAACCGCGCCGGACCCCGAACCCCGGTCCTGGCAAGGTAGACCAGCAGCAGGGCGGGAAGGAGTCCGAATACGTTGCGGAACGTGGCAATCTGGGGAATGCCGTAGCGGTCGCCAAGAAACTTGATGATGGCGCCCTGGATGTCGAACAGGAGGATGGCGATCAGGATGATCACCACGGCGCGGCTGAATCCGGCATCACGCATGTTCAGGCATAGCGATCGAGGACCGCGCGGACCCGGGGCAGCCACCCGCCGCCGAAGAGGTTGAGATGGTTGAGCAGGTGATAGAGATTGTAGAGCGGTGCCCGCTCATCGAATCCGGGTTCGAGGGGGCGGGCCTCGTTGTAGGCGGCATAGAAGGGCGGGGCCATGGCGCCGAACAGGCGGGTCATCGCCAGGTCCGCCTCGCCCCAGCCGTGATGGGCCGCAGGGTCGATCAGGGCGGGACCGTGGGCGCTGAAATGGATGTTGCCGCTCCAGAGGTCTCCGTGAATCAGCGATGGCGGCTGGATTGGAATCCACCGCCCGAGGTTGTCCGCCAGCCGCTCGAGGCGCCGGTGATCACGGGGAGGCAACAGGCCGGCATCATGGGCCATGCGACCCTGGACGCCGAGTCTGCAACGCGCGAAAAACACATGGCCGTCAGTGTGCCGGGTATTGTCCTGGGGCGTCAGCCCGCAGTAGTTGTCCCGTGCAAACCCGAATTCCGCCACGGCGCGCGAATGCAACCCGGCCAGCTGCCTGCCAAGCTGCTCGGCGTCGTCCGGTCCATGCCCCGAAGGGGGCAGCCATTCCAGCAGGATGTGGGAAGCACCGCAATCGACCACCTCGGGTACCCGTACCTCGCCGCCGGCGCCGAGCGCGTCGATTCCGTCCCGTTCTGAAGGAAAGAAATCGGCCGGTGCGCCGGTGCGGGTTTTCAGGCACCAGCTGCGGCCGCCGCGTTCCAGGTGGTATACACGGCATATGCTGCCGCCGGGTATCGGTGTCAGTCCGTCAATGGTGCCGCCGAGGACGGCCTCGACGGCAGCGGGAATCTCATCCATGCTTTTTCCCGGCCAGAATCTGGAGAATCCTTGCGACAGCCACGGCCGCCAGCACCAGCAGGCCGAAAGGGTATACGAACCAGCCCGCGGCCCATGCACCGAGGGTGAGGGCGAGCAGTGACAGGATCAATGCGAGGGGCCAGTCCATGGGCGGATTCTAGCGCCCATGGGCGGGGAGTACGTGGTTTGCAGGCGGCCCATTCGGGCGAATTCCCGGCAGGCTGACGCCTTTCTGGCCCGCCTAAATGCACCGATCTTGTGGATTTTCTGTTCCGTCGCCCCCATCACTTGGGGTGCGTTATGGCATAATACCGCGCCTGTTGCCGGAGCCCATCCGGTAAAGCATAAATTTTTCAATAATTAACCTGTATTTTCAGGGAAATATCATGAACTTTTTTATCCAAGATGCATGGGCCCAGTCGGGTTCCGGCGGTACTGGCGGACTGATCGGTCTGCTGCCGCTTGTCCTCATGTTCGTCATCTTCTATTTCCTCCTCATCCGCCCGCAGCAGAAAAAGGCCAAGGAACACCGCAACATGGTGGCGGACCTGTCCAAGGGCGACGAGGTGGTGACCAATGGCGGCGTGTTGGGCCGGATCACCGGTGTCGGGGAAAACTTTGTCACGGTGGAGGTGACCGACGGGGTGGAGTTGCGGGTGCAGCGGTTCGCCATCGCACAGATGATGCCCCAGGGAACCATCAAGTCGAACCGGGCCGACAAGCCGAAAAAGTCCGGCAAGCCCGGCAAGTCCGGCAAGTCCGACAAGTCCGAGCAGGCGGAACAGTCCGACGATTCGGAACTACCGGCGCAGTCAGATCAGTAATCCCGTGCCGCCGTATCCCGGCCCGGTCGGGAACAAACGGGAATAAACCGAATCCGAATACCCATGCTGAACAAGACACCCTGGTGGAAATACATTGTGGTTGCGCTGGTGATGGTGTGCGGGATGTATTACGCACTGCCGAACATTTTCGGCAACGATCCCGGCATGACCATCCGTGGTGCGCGCGGACTGTCGCTGGACCAGGGGGCCCTGGAAAGGGTGCAGGGCATTCTCAATGCCGCCGCGATCAGGCCCCTGTCACTGATACAGGATGACCGCGGCATCCGGGTCCGATTTGCCAGCAGTGAGGACCAGCTCGGCGCCCGGGACGCCATGGCGCGGAATCTCGGAGACCAGTACAGCTCGGCACTGACCCTGGTGTCCGGCGCGCCGGACTGGCTGTTGAATTCCGGGGCGCATCCGATGTACCTCGGTCTCGACCTGCGTGGCGGCGTCCATTTCCTTCTCGAGGTGGACATGGAAACCGCCATCGACAATGCCCGGGAGCGGTACGAGGATGATATACGCCTGGTTCTCAGGGAGGGCAAGCTGCGCTATCGCGGGCTGCGCATTGCCGGAGACGGCGCGGTAGAGGTCACCATGCGCAATCCCGAACAGCGCGACGAGGCCGTCAGGTTGGTGGAAAGGGAGCTTGGGGAACTGGACCTGGAGACGGACGAGATCCGGCCCGATGTATTCCGCGCCGACCTCAGCCAGACCCAGATCGACGAGATTCGCAGGTTTTCCCTGGAACAGAACATGACTGCCCTGCGTAATCGCATCGACCAGCTCGGGGTCGCGGAACCGGTCGTGCAGCAACAGGGCGACAACCGGATCGTGATTCAACTGCCCGGCGTGCAGGACACCGAACGCGCCAAGCGGATACTCGGCAGGGCGGCCACCCTGGAAATGCGGATGGTGGACGAGAAGAACACCGCGGAAGCCGAGCGGAGCGGACAGTCTCCGGCCGGCGCGCGTCTGTACAGGTTCCGTGACGGCCGGCGTATCCTGCTCAAGCGAAGCATGATCTATTCCGGCGACAATATCGTCGATGCCGCGGCGAGCATCGAATCCCAGACCGGATCTCCCATCGTCAGCATCACCCTGGATGCCGAGGGTGCGCGCAAGAACAGCCGCATCACCGCGGACAACATCGGCAACCGCATGGCGGTGGTCTACGTGGAAAACACCTCGGAGACAGAGAAGGATGCCGAGGGCAACGTGGTTCTGGACGACAGCGGTGTGCCGAAGCGGGTGAGCCGCAAGCTCGAGGAGGTGATCACCGCACCGGTGATCCGTGACCAGCTCGGCAAACGCTTCCAGATCGAGGGCATCGACAGCGTGGATGAGGCGCGGGACCTGGCGTTGATGCTGCGTTCCGGTTCCCTCGCGGCGCCGGTGGAGATTATCGAGGAGCGTACCGTGGGTCCGAGCCTTGGCAAGGCCAATATCGACCAGGGGTTCATGTCCGTGGTGGTGGGATTCGCCGTGGTGCTGGTCTTCATGCTGGTCTATTACCGCCTGTTCGGCCTGGCGGCGAACATCGCGCTGACCACGAACCTGGTACTCATGGTTGCAGTGCTGTCCTTCTTCCAGGCAACGCTGACGTTGCCGGGAGTTGCCGGCATCGTGCTGACGGTGGGTATGGCGGTGGACGCCAACGTGCTCATATTCGAGCGTATCCGGGAGGAACTGCGTAACGGGAATTCGCCCCAGGCCAGTATCCACCTTGGCTATGACAAGGCCCTGTCCACCATCGTGGACGCCAACGTGACCACGCTCATCGCCGCCGTGGTGCTGTTCAATTTCGGCACCGGACCCATCAAGGGCTTTGCGGTGACGCTGAGCATCGGCATCCTGACCTCCATGTTCACCGCCATCCTGCTGACGCGGGTGCTGGTGAACTGGTATTACGGGGGCAGGAATGTTCGGCAGTTGCTGATTTAGCGGTCCGGCAGGAGACGTTTCATGAAATTTCAGCTCGTCAGAAATACCAGTATCGATTTCCTCGGCAGGCGCCGGTCGGCCATGTTCGTGTCCGTGATTGTCCTGGTGGTGAGCATCGGCTCCATTGCGGTCCGCGGCCTGAATTTCGGTATCGATTTCACCGGGGGCACCCTGGTGGAGGTGGGCTACAGCGATGCGGTGGAAATCCAGGGTGTACGTACGGCGCTGTCCGAGGGGGGCTTCGCCGATGCCGTCGTCCAGCACTTCGGCACCTCCCGGGACGTGCTGATCCGCCTCCCGGTAACCGCGGAGCGCGAGGAGATCAAGGCGGCGGAGCTGAGTTCCGCGGTGATGCAGTCTCTGCGAAGTCCTACCGGGGAGGTATTGGCCGAACAGGCCGGGACCGGGAACCAGCTTTGCAACCGCAGCGGCGTGGTGCAGGACTGTGCCGTGCAGATGCGCAGGGTGGAGTTCGTCGGCCCCCAGGTCGGGGATGAACTGAAGGAAAAGGGCGGCCTTGCTATGCTGTATGCCCTGATCGGCATCCTGATCTATGTCACCTTCCGGTTCGAATGGCGTTTTGCCGTGGGCTCGGTGGTGGCGCTGGTGCATGATGTGCTGATCACGGTCGGGGTGTTTTCGCTGTTCCAGCTGGATTTTTCCCTGGCGGTGCTGGCGGCCGTGCTGGCAGTTATCGGCTACTCTCTCAACGACACCATCGTCGTGTTCGACCGGGTGCGGGAGAACTTCCGCAAGTTGCGCAAGTCCCAGCCGATCGCGGTGATGAACCAGTCCGTCAATGAAACCCTTCCGCGTACGCTGCTGACCTCGCTGACCACGCTGTTCGTGGTGCTGTCGCTGCTGTTTCTCGGCGGGGAGGTGATCCATGGGTTCGCCCTGGCGCTGCTGGTGGGCGTTCTGGTGGGCACCTATTCATCCATCTTCGTTGCAAGCCCCACGGTGCTGTCGCTTGGCATCAGCCGGGAAGACCTCATGCCGGTGGTCAAGGAAGGCGCGGAGGCGGATACCAGTCCTTGACATCCCCCGATCCGCATGATGCGCTGCCCCTACTGCACCGCCACCGATACCAGGGTCGTCGATTCCCGGCTCGGTGACAACGGCGATGCCGTGCGCAGGCGCCGGGAATGCCAGCAGTGCGGAGAGCGGTTTTCCACCCTGGAGCAGCCGGTGCTGCAACTGCCCCGGGTCATCAAGTCCGACGGACGCCGGGAACGCTTCGACGAGGAGAAGCTCCGGAGGGGCGTCGATCGGGCGCTGGAAAAGCGGCCCGTGGACAGCGGGATCGTGGCCGCGGCCCTGAATCGCCTGATGCGGAAATTCGCCCACGGCGGCGATCGTGAAGTCCTGGCCAAGCAGATCGGCCGGGAAGTCATGGAGGAACTGCGGGAACTGGATGAGGTCGCCTACGTCAGGTTCGCGTCGGTCTACCGCAATTTCCAGGACCTTGAAGCCTTCAGTGACGAGGTGGAGCGGCTCAAGGAAACCCTGAGCGACAACAACAAGGTGCAGTTGTCCTTGTTCGTCAACACCCGGGACTGACCCGGGCGGAAGCAGTCCATGGCCATTTTTCCAGGTATCCGGGAATTCAGGGAATCCATCGGCGCCCAGCCCGAAGGCCGCCAGGAGATTCCCGCAACCTACGACCATCCCCCGGGGGATGACCACCGGTTCATGGCGCGGGCGATCGAGCTGGCCGCAAAAGGGACCTGCACGACGCATCCCAACCCGCGGGTGGGCTGCGTGATCACCCGCAATGGCGTGGTGGTGGGAGAGGGATGGCACCGGTTCGCCGGAGAGCCCCATGCGGAGATCCACGCGCTGCGCCAGGCGGGCAGGCATGCCAAGGGCGCAACGCTGTATGTGAACCTGGAACCCTGCTGCGTTCACGGCCGCACCCCGCCATGCACGGATGCCATCATCAAGGCGGGAATCAGCCGGGTCGTCTGTGCCATGGAGGATCCGAATCCGCAGGTGAACGGCGTCGGCATCGCGACCCTTCGCCAGGCCGGCATCAGCGTGGATGTGGGCACCAACCAGCAACATGCGCTCCGGCTGAATCGCGGTTTTGTCCGCCGGATCACCCGGGGCGTGCCCTGGGTCACGCTGAAGATCGCCGCGAGCCTCGATGGCAAGACAGCCATGGCCAGCGGGGAAAGCCAGTGGATCACCTCGGAAGCCGCGCGCCGGGATGCCCACCGTTTGCGGGCGGCCAGCGCGGCCGTCGTCACGGGCATCGGTACCGTCCTGAGGGACAATCCCAGGATGACCGCCCGCCTGCCCGGAATCCGGCGCCAGCCCCTCAGGGTGATTCTTGACAGCCGCCTGAGCACATCCGTGGACGCTGCCATCCTGGCGGAACCGGGCAATGTGCTGATCATGACGGATCCGGAAATCGTGGCTGACGCGGACCGGTACCCGCAGAAGAACGTGGAAGTGGTTGGTTGTGCCATGCAGGGGGGTGGCATCGATCCACAGGCGGTGCTCTCGGAACTGGGGCGGCGCGAGGTTAACGAGGTGATGCTGGAAGCGGGCTCGAGGCTGAGCGGCGCCATGCTGGCCAGGGGGCTGGTGGATGAACTGGTCGTCTACATGGCCCCGGACCTGCTTGGAGGTGATGCCCATGACATGTTCCTGATCCCCGGAATCGAAGCCCTGGCGGACCGAAGGCGTCTGTCGTTCCGCGACATCCGCACGGTCGGGCGGGACCTGCGCCTGACCCTGGACATCGGGCCCGGGAAAGGCTGACGGCATGTTCACCGGTATCATCGAAGCGAGGGGGCGAATTTCCGCCATCGAGCCGGTACCGGACGGCCTGACGCTGTTTGTGGATATCGGGAACCTCGAGTCGGAGACCATCCGCGCCGGTGACAGCATCGCGGTGAATGGCGTATGCCTCACCGTGACACGCCTTGACGGCGGCATTGGCCGCTTCGATGTTTCCAGGGAAACCATGGACAGGTGCCTGGTGGGCGAGTGGAAAGTCGGCGACGGAATGAACCTGGAATCCGCGCTCACCCTCTCGAAGCCTCTCGGCGGTCACCTGGTATCGGGGCATGTGGACGGCACCGGCGTGCTGGATGCCGTTGTAACCGGGGAGGAATCCACCTGGATGCGAATTCGGGTGCCCCGGAACCTGGGGCGTTACGTGGCGATCAAGGGTTCCGTGGCGGTGAACGGGGTCAGCCTGACCTCCAACCGGGTGACGGATGATGGTGAAGAGACACTGTTCGAGTTGACCCTGGTCCCCCATACCCTGTCGATGACGACCCTGGGAGGGCTTGCGGCAGGGGACGGGGTGCATATCGAGGTGGACATCCTGGCGAGATATCTGCAGCGTCTGCTGCAGTCCGAACGGCAGTACGAGGAAAACTGAACAATGGAGACGATCAAGGTCGACCGCATCGAAGACGTGCTCACCGACTATCGCCAGGGAAAGATGGTGATCCTGGTGGACGAGGCGGACAGGGAGAACGAAGGCGACCTCCTGATGGCGGCGGAGTGTGTCACGGCGGACCACGTCAATTTCATGGCCTCCCATGCCAGGGGGCTGATCTGCCTGACGCTCACCGAGGAACGCTGCCGGCAGCTGGACCTGGAATTGATGGTCAGCCGTAACAATGCCCGGTTTTCAACGAACTTCACGGTTTCCATCGAGGCGGCGGAAGGCGTCACCACCGGCATTTCCGCCCAGGACAGGGCGATTACGGTGCGTGCCGCGGTCAAGCGGAACGCGCGACCGGAGGACTTGGTGACGCCCGGACATATCTTTCCCATCAAGGCGCAGCCCGGCGGGGTGCTCACGCGCGCGGGCCATACCGAGGCCGGGGTGGACCTGGCGCGCCTGTGCGGCTTCGAACCCGCCAGCGTAATCTGTGAAATCCTGCGGGATGACGGCACCATGGCACGGCTGCCGGACCTGGTCGCCTTCGCCCGCCAGCACGATCTCCGGATCGGGACCATCGCCGATCTCATCAAATTCCGTCTCCGGAACGACCCCACCCTGGTGCGTGTCGAATCCCATTCACTGGACCTGGAGCAGGGCGGGTTCGAAGCCGTGGTCTACCATGACGTCGCCGAGGGAGGCACCCATCTTGCCCTGACCCATGGGGATATCGATCCGGAAAGGCCGGTCCCGGTAAGGATCCAGGTCCATCGGGGGTTGCTGGACACGATCCTGGAGGCCGGTGCGTCGGAAAGCTGGAGCATTCGTTCCGCGCTGGGGGCCATCGTGGAGCATGGTGCCGGGGTCCTGGTCCTGCTGGCGTACTACGAAAGCGCGGATGAGCTGTCGTCGCGCATCCATGTGCGGACGAATCGGGAGCGGCAGGGTACGCCCCGGCATGCCACCGACGATCACCGGCGCCATCCGGGAGACCTGCGGATGGTGGGCGCCGGCAGCCAGATTCTCGCGGATCTCGGTCTGCACAAGGTGCTGTCCCTCGGCAGGGAATGGCGTACATTCGGCCTGTCTGGCTTCGGCCTTGAGGTTGTAGAATACCTACCCGACCGTGAGGCCCTCGATTCCTGGAAACAGTCCAATGCGTGAATTCAGCGGAGATTTCGTTCAGTGCACGGGCCGCTACGCCATCGTGGCCGGCCGGTTCAATGCGTTCATCACCGAACGGCTTGTGGCGGGCGCGCGGGATGCCTTTGTACGCCATGGTATCGGCGAGGATGATATCGACCTGATCTGGGTGCCCGGGGCGTTTGAAATACCGTTTGCCGTGCGCCGGGTCGTGGACAGCGGCAGGTACCAGGCCGCAGTGGCACTGGGTGCTGTGATCCGGGGCGCAACACCGCATTTCGATTATGTCGCCGGTGCCTGTGTCGATGGACTTGCCCGCATCAACGCCGAAGGCGGCATCCCGGTGGTGCTCGGTGTCCTCACCACGGACACCATCGAGCAGGCAGTGGAAAGGGCGGGCACCAAGTCCGGCAACAAGGGTGCTGAGGCTGCGCTGACCGCCATGGAAATGGCAAGCCTGGCATCCAGCCTAGGGGATTGAGGCCGGACCGTCTTGGCGAGGAGCGGTCGACACCTGGCGCGGCGATGCGTGGTCCAGGCCCTGTATCAATGGCAAATCACGGGTCAGGCGCCGGACCAGATCATGAGGACCTTCATTGACAATGACAATCTGACCGGAAAGCACAGGGACTTCTTCCAGGTGCTGATGGATGCGATACCGATGCACATTGACCAGATCGATACCCTGATCGAACCCCACCTCGACCGTGGGGGGGACCGGGTGGACCCGGTTGAGCAGGCCATCCTGCGTCTCGGCACCTATGAATTGCGATTCGACCAGTCGGTACCCACCAGCGTGGTGATCGACGAGGCGATCGATCTTGCAAAGACCTTCGGTTCCGAACATGGCTACCGCTATGTCAACGGAGTGCTGGACAAGGTGGCAAAGGCCGTCCGTGAATAGGCCCGCGACCCGAGCGGATCTCTTTTCCGGCGCCATCCCGTTCCTGGGGCTCGGATTCGGCACCGGGCTGCTGCCCCGGGCCCCCGGCACTTTCGGAACCCTGGCGGCCATTCCACTGGCTGTCGCCGCCGCCCTGGCGGGCCAATGGGCGTATCTGCTGGTCACGCTGTTGGCGGTGACCGGGGGCGTGGTGATCTGCGAAGAAACCGCCCGCCTGCTGGGTGCCCATGATCATGCCGCCATCGTCTGGGATGAAATCGCGGGATTTCTCGTGACCATGCTTCTGGTGCCCATGACCGCGGTCAACGTCATTGCCGGATTTATCCTGTTCCGGTTGTTTGATATCCTGAAACCCTGGCCCATTCGTCGCATAGACCGGCGGGTCGGAGGCGGCCTTGGTATCATCCTTGATGACCTGGTCGCCGGATTGTTCGCCGCGCTCACACTCCTCCTGCTCGTGCAGACCGGGCTGTTCGGGCCGTACACCGGAATTTCCTGAAAACCAACTCCTTGAAAGAACACCATGACTACTTTCAGCGCTTACCGAATCGACCGGACGGAAGAAAAAAAGATTACCGCCGGATACCAGAACATGACCCTGGACGAGTTGACTCCCGGGGAGGTGGTCATCCGGGTCCGGTGGTCGGACATCAACTTCAAGGATGTCCTGGCAGCCACGGGGAAGGGAAAAATCCTCAGACAGTATCCCCTGAACGGCGGTATCGATCTTGCCGGCGTGGTGGAGAGCTCGGAGGATGAACGCTTCGGGCCCGGTGACGAGGTGCTGGTTGCCGGATGCGGGCTGTCGGAAACCGCTGACGGCGGGTATGCCGAAATGGCCAGGATCTGTGCCGACTGCGTGGTACCGATGCCGGCTGGCCTTTCCATGAAGGAGGCCATGGCGCTCGGCACCGCGGGCTTCACCGCCGCCATGGCGGTCATGCGGATGGAGCAGAATGGCCAGACACCGGAACACGGCAAGGTGGTGGTGACCGGCGCCACCGGCGGCGTGGGCAGCATCGCCATCGATATCCTGGCATCCCTGGGATACCAAGTGGTCGCGTTCACCGGCAAGGAGGACCAGTACGATTACCTCCGCACCCTGGGCGCCAGTGAATTCATCGACCGGCACAGCGTGGAAATGGGCACCAATCCCCTGGAAAGCGCCACCTGGGGCGGGGCCGTTGACAACGCCGGCGGGGAAACCCTGGCCTGGTTGACGCGCACGGTGAAACCCTGGGGCAATATCGCCAGTATCGGACTGGTGGATGATTTCAGGCTGAACACCACGGTGATGCCTTTCATCCTCCGGGGCGTCTCCCTTCTCGGCATCAACTCCATTGAGATGCCCAACCACGTGCGCAATACCCTGTGGGAGCGCCTGGGCCGGGATCTGAAGCCCGCGAATCTCGACAAGATCGTGACCAGGGAGGTGGGTTTCGACGAGTTGCCGCAGACCTTCGACAGTTACCTTGACGGGAGCAACACCGGGCGGACGCTGGTCAGAATCAGCTAGCGGGGAAGCCGGTGTTCCCGTGGGTCACGCCAACAGCCGCCCCGCGGAACCGTTCACGATTTCCGTGTCCCTGCACCGGCCCGCCTGCGTGAAGGCGGCTGATCGGGAACATCGTATGCCGGAATCACGTAACCTGCCCGCCCATGTCCTCTGAAATGTTTTCCTGGGTCGTCATCGCCCTGCTGGTCTGTAATGCCGGGCTGCTCGTGTGGATCTGGCGTGTGGTGAGGCATGCGCGGGATCGCCGGGAGTCGCTGGAGCCGGTGGTGCGGGAAGAGTTCCGGGTCGGCCGGGAGGAGGCGGACCGGACGATCCGGGGGCTCAGGGAGGAGATTGCCCGGACACAGCATGCGAGCACCGAGCAGCTCGGCGCCGTGCTGCACCAGATCGGGAAGGCCCAGGGCGAGCGGCTCACGGAAGTCACCCGCCAGCTCGAAAACCTGGCACGATCCAACGAATCGCGCCTCGACAGGCTTCGCGAGTCGGTAGAGCAGCGGCTTGACCGCCTTCAGAAGAACAACGAGCTGAAGCTCGACCAGATGCGAAAGACGGTGGATGAACAACTCCAGGGCACGCTAGAGAAACGGCTCGGAGAGTCGTTCAAGCTGGTGAGCGAGCGCCTTGAACAGGTGCACAAGGGGCTCGGGGAGATGCAGCAGCTCGCGACCGGGGTCGGGGATCTGAAACGGGTGCTCACCAACGTCAAGACGAGGGGGACCTGGGGCGAGGTCCAGCTGGGTGCGCTGCTCGAGCAGGTGTTGACGCGGCACCAGTACGAGGCAAACGTGAAACCGAAGCCCGGCTCGAACGAGATCGTCGAGTTCGCGATCAGGCTACCCGGTCCGGACGATACCCCAGAAGGCGTGGTGTGGCTGCCGATCGATGCGAAGTTCCCGCAGGACCATTACCACCGGCTGCTCGATGCCGCGGAATCCGGGGACTCCAAGGCGGTGCAGCATGCGACCGCCGCGCTGGGGCGGGCGGTCGAGTCGGCTGCGGCCGAGATCCAGAAGAAATATCTCGCGCCGCCGCATACCACGGATTTCGGGATTCTCTTCCTCCCGACCGAGGGACTGTACGCCGAAGTGGTGCGCGACCCCGAACTCCTGGACAGGCTCCAGCAGCGTCATCGTGTGGTGGTTGCCGGGCCGACCACGCTGTCGGCGATCCTGAACAGCCTCCAGATGGGATTTCGCACCCTTGCCATCGAAAGGCGTTCGAGCGAGGTATGGACGGTCCTGTCGGCGGTAAAAACCGAGTTCGGCAAGTTCGGGGAGGTGCTCGACAGGGTGAAGAAACAGCTCGATACAGCGTCGAGGTCGATTGATCAGACCGGGACACGCTCACGCGCCATTGAACGCAAACTCCGTTCGGTCGAGGAGTTGCCGTCCGACGGGGACGCGGCCGGGCTGCTCGGGCTTTCGGCCGGGGACCACGAGGACCCCGAGGAGTCCCGTACATAGGCCGGAGCTTTTCCTCGGCTGGGATTTCCGCGTCCCGCACGGGGAGTCGTGCGGGCAGCCGTGGAGGAGAACCGGCGGACGGATCATTTCCTGCGCCAGCGGTGGAATTTCTCCAGCAGTTCGAGCGCCCATGACGGCGCATGGGCCTTTTTCCAGTTGCCGGCGACGTACTTGTTGGCTTCCATCCATGTGGGGTAGGCATGGATGGTGCCGAGAATCCTGTTGAGGCCGATATTCTGCTTCATGGCAAGCACGAACTCGGCGACCAGGTCGCCGGCATGGCTCCCGAGTATGGTGACACCGAGAATCCGGTCCTTCCCGGGCACCGTCAGGACCTTGACCACCCCCTCGGCGTGGCCGTCGGCCAGGGCCCGGTCCAGGTGGGATAGTTCGTACCGGGTCACCTCGTAGGGAATGTTCTTCTCCTGCGCGTCCTGTTCGTTGAGTCCCACGCGGGCCACTTCGGGATCGGTATAGGTGGCCCAGGGGATCACACGGTAGTCCACACGGAACTTCCGCAGCGGCCGGAACAGGGCGTTGACCGTGGCATACCAGGCCTGGTGGGATGCGACGTGGGTGAACTGGTAAGGCCCCACGACATCGCCGCAGGCGAAGATGGAGGGATAGCCCGCCTGCAGGTAGTCGTTGGTTTCGATGGTCTTCTTTTCCGTCAGCGGAATGTTCACGGCCTCGAACCCGGAACCGGCGGAGCGGGGCGCCCGACCCACCGCCACCAGGATACGGTCGAAGGGCACTTCCACGGTTTTCCCGTCTCCCTCGCAGTGGATGACATGCTGTCCGCCGTCCGCGGTCACTTTCACGGCCCTGTGGCCGGTCAGCAGCCGGATGCCTTCGGTGGTGAAACGTTCCGCCATGAATTCCGCGATTTCGCGGTCCTCCCGGATCATGATCTGGGGGAGCATTTCGACGATGGTGACCTCGCTGCCCAAACGGGCAAAGCACTGGGCCAGCTCGCAGCCGATGGGACCGCCGCCGAGGACCACCAGCCTTTCGGGAAGCTGTTCCAGTTCCCAGATATTGTCGGAGGTCAGGAACTCGATCCCGTCGAGGCCGGGGATGGGCGGCACGAACGGTTCAGCGCCGGTGGCGAGAATGATGTTCCGGGTCCTGATCACGCGGCCGTTCACCTCCACTTCCGTGGGAGAACGGACCGTGGCCTCACCCTGGATCACCTCGACGCCAAGACTGGTATAGCGCTCCACGGAGTCGTTGGGTTCGATCGCCGCAATCACCGCGCGGACCCGGGCCATGACGTCGGCAAAATCGAATTCCGCCTCGGCCTTCCGTATACCCCAGTTCCGGGCATGGCGAATCTGGTGCAGCAGCCTTGCCGTGGCGATGAGCGACTTGGAGGGAACGCAGCCTGTGTTCAGGCAGTCACCGCCCATCTTCCCCCGTTCGATGAGAATCACCCGGGCCCTGACCGCCGCCGCGATATAGGCGCTGACCAGGCCGGCGCTGCCGGCGCCGATGACCACCAGGTTGGTATCGTATCTGCTCATGATCACGCATCTTCGGTCAGGTCGCCGCTCTTCCTGACCTTCCTGATCAGCCTGAGGAGGTACCTGGCAATATAGGGAAACACCGCCAGCAGGGTGAAGGACGCGATCATCACGGGTGACAGCAGGCCCTTCACCGACTCAAGGCGTGAAAGCTGGGTGCCGGCATTGACGAACACCATGCTGCCCGGCGCCATGCCGATGAACGAGGCCACGGCGTAGGTCAGTGTCCGGATCGGTGTCAGCCCCATGAGCAGGTTCACGGCGAAGAAGGGAAAGACCGGAACCAGCCGCATGGAAAACAGGTAGAGCGCGCCCTCCCGGCGAAAATTTTCCTGGATGGCGCCCAGCCGCTCTCCCATTCTGGATTCGACGAGGTCGCGAAACAGGTACCGGGCGAGGAGAAACGCGATGGTGGCGCCGATGGTGGCGGAAAACAGCACGACCAGGGAGCCCGCAACGAAACCGAAAATCGCGCCCCCGACCAGGGTCAGGACCAGCGCCCCCGGGATCGATGCCGCCGTCACCACGATGTAGATCGCGGCATAGGCCAGCAGGGAACCGACTGGGTTGGCCACCCGGTACTGCCGGATGGTTTCCAGCTGGGACTGGACGAAGTCCAGGCTGAGATAGTGCCTTGGCCCGAAAAGGACAAAACCGCCGATGGCGGCTATCACCAGGACAAGTACCAGGATCTTGGATTTTGACATGGGTCTCGAATACCGTGTTCGATGGTGGCAGGGTCACGGATCACTCCCGACTGGCACATTCGGACTACCGGGAACGCGACAAGTTCCGCCTGCGGACTGAAATCCGCAGGAAGTGTAACGGAAAAGGGGCCGGGCTACCCCGAATACGGCCGTTCCGGCAAAACGGACGACGGATCCGGGCTATTCCATCCTGGCGATCAGTGCATCGGCGAAACCGCTGGTGGAAACCTCACGGGCGCCGTCCATCAGCCGGGCGAAGTCATAGGTCACGGTTTTTTCCGCCAGCACCCTGACGAACGCGTCGTTGATCAGGTCTGCGGCCTCCTGCCAACCGATGTGCTCCAGCATCATCACGCCGGAAAACATCAGTGAGGACGGGTTCACCTTGTTCTGGTTGGCGTACTTGGGCGCGGTGCCGTGGGTTGCCTCGAACACGGCCACCTCGTCGGAGATGTTGGCGCCCGGCGCGATGCCGATGCCTCCCACCTCCGCCGCCACCGCGTCGGACAGGTAGTCGCCGTTCAGGTTCATCGTGGCCAGGACATCGAACTCGGCTGGCCGGAGCTGCAACAACTGGAAGGTGATGTCGGCGATCCTGTCCTTGATGACAATCTTTCCTTCCGGCGCCTGGCCGCCGTGTTCTTCCCAGAGTTCCTCCTCGGTCACGATCTGGTCGCGGAATTCCTCCTTGGCAAGTTCATAGCCCCAGTTGCGGAATCCGCCCTCGGTGAACTTCATGATGTTGCCCTTGTGCACCAGCGTTACGCTGGCACGATCGTGGTCGACTGCGTACTGTATCGCCTTGCGCACGAGACGGCGTGAACCGAAGGGACTGACCGGCTTGATGCCGAGGGCCGCCCCCTCGAAGAATTCCGCGCCCATCTCCTCGCGCAGGAACCTGGCCAGCTTCTCGTTCTCCGGTGAGCCGCTTTCATACTCGATGCCGCAATAGACATCCTCGGTGTTCTCGCGGAATATCACCACGTCAACGTCCTCGGGACGGCGTAGCGGTGAAGGCACGCCCTGGTAATAGCGCACCGGTCGCACACAGGCAAACAGGTCCATTTCCTGGCGCAGGGAGACGTTGAGGGAACGGAAACCCCCGCCCACCGGCGTGGTCAGGGGACCCTTGATGGCAACCTTGAGATCCCGGATCGCGGCCAGCGTTTCCTCCGGGAAATAGTCCCCGCCATAGATGCCCGCCGCTTTTTCCCCCATGAAAAGTTCGCACCAGGCAACCCTGCGCTTGCCGCCGTAGGCCTTTTCCACGGCGGCGTCCCAGACGCGCAGCGAGGCCGAGGTGATGTCGGGACCGATGCCGTCCCCCTCGACAAAACCCAGGATCGGCTGATCCGGTACGACCAGCTTGCCGTTGGAGATGGAGATCCGGGTGCCGCTTTCCGGCATCTTGATGTGATGATAGGTCATTGCTCGTCGTTCGGGAGGATAGTGCTGGAGGAGGGATTTTGCCTGAAATCCGCGTCCGGGGCGATCCGACCATCAGTGGAATTCCATCAGGATGCCTTGCCTGGGACGGATACCCTCTCCGGCGGGAACCTGTCCCGATCGCGGCATGTCCGGGAAAACGGCCCGTGATGGCCCGGGACCCGGTATCCCGGTAGAATGGCGCTCCGCCCCATGGCCACGTCCCCGGATGCGACGGCTCAAACCATGGTCTAGGTGATCGCCGGGATTGATGTCTGTTAATGCCGTGGGCTTTGGGCTATATTGATCGTTCCGAGAATTAACTGCCTGAAATCCAATGACAAAACTTCCGAACAGCCTGGATCAGTGGTGTCAGGCCGCCACTGCGGATCTCAGGGGCAGGGAGCCCGCGGTTCTCGACTGGGAGACACCCGAGGGGATTCAGGTAAAACCGCTGTATACCGCGGCAGACCTGGAGAAGCTGGAGTTTGTCGATAGCCTGCCGGGATTCCCCCCGTATACCCGGGGTCCCAGGGCCACCATGTACGCCGGCCGTCCCTGGACGGTCCGCCAGTATGCCGGCTTTTCCACCGCCGAGGAATCCAACGACTTCTACCGCAAGAACCTGGCGGCGGGGCAGGCGGGGCTGTCGGTGGCTTTCGACCTGGCCACCCACCGGGGTTACGACTCCGACCATCCGAGGGTGCAGGGAGATGTGGGCAAGGCCGGTGTTGCCATTGACTCCGTGGAGGACATGAAGATTCTGTTCGACCGGATTCCCCTGGACAGGATGTCGGTTTCCATGACCATGAACGGCGCAGTACTGCCGGTCATGGCAATGTATGTCGTCGCCGCCGAGGAGCAGGGCGTGGAACCCGGTTCGCTGTCCGGCACACTGCAGAACGACATCCTGAAGGAATTCATGGTGCGGAACACCTACATCTATCCGCCGGGGCCGTCGATGCGCATCGTCTCCGACATCATTGCCTTCACCGCGGAACAGATGCCCAGGTTCAATCCCATTTCCATTTCCGGGTACCACATGCAGGAGGCGGGCGCCACCTGTGTGCAGGAACTGGCCTATACCCTGGCGGACGGCCTGGAGTACGTGCGCTCGGCGGTGGACGCCGGCCTGGAGGTGGACCGATTCGCACCGCGCCTGTCGTTCTTCTTCGCCATCGGGATGAACTTTTTCATGGAGGTGGCCAAGCTGCGCGCGGCGCGGACTCTCTGGGCGGAATTGATGCGAGAACGGTTCCGTCCCCGGGACGAGCGCTCCCTCATGCTGCGCACACACTGCCAGACTTCCGGGGTGAGCCTCACCAGCCTCGACCCCTACAACAACGTGATCCGTACCACCATCGAGGCCATGGCGGCGGTGCTGGGCGGTACCCAGTCCCTGCACACCAACGCCTTCGACGAGGCCCTGGCGCTGCCCACGGAAAATTCCGCCCGTATTGCCCGCAACACCCAGCTGATCCTGCAGCACGAGGCGGGCCTGACCAGGGTGGTGGATCCGATGGCGGGTTCCTATTACCTGGAAAGCCTCACCGGCAGCCTGGTGAACGAGGCCCGGAAGGTGATCGCGGAAGTGGACGAACTGGGCGGCATGACCCGGGCCGTGGAAGCCGGTCTGCCGAAGCTCCGGATCGAAGAGGCCGCGGCCAGGCGCCAGGCCCGCATTGACCGGGGGGAGGAGGTTATCGTCGGGGTGAACCGGTTCCGGCGCGACGAGGAGGAGCAGGTCGACATCCTGGTGGTGGACAATGACGCGGTCCTGAAAAGCCAGTTGGCACGGCTGGAGGCCGTCCGTTCCGGCCGGGACGAAGTGGCCTGCCAAAATGCGCTGGAGGCGCTGTCGAAGGCTGCCGCGACAGAGGACAACCTGCTTGCCGGGGCGGTGGACGCGGCACGCGCCCGGGCCACCGTGGGAGAGATATCCTTCGCCCTGGAGAGGGAATTCGGCCGTCACCGGGCCGAGATCCGGTCCATCGCCGGCGTGTACGGCTCCCTCTACGAGGGGGACGATGAATTCGACGCCCTCCGGGAACGGATTGCACACTACGCCGAAAAGGAGGGCCGGCGGCCCCGGATGCTGGTGGTGAAACTGGGGCAGGACGGCCACGACCGCGGGGCCAAGGTCATTGCAACGTCCTTCGCGGACATGGGGTTCGATGTGGATGTCGGGCCGCTGTTCCAGACCCCGGAGGAAGCGGTTCGCCAGGCGATCGAGAACGATGTGCACCTGATCGGCATCTCGTCCCAGGCCGCGGGCCATCGCACCCTGGTTCCCGGGGTGATGGACGCCCTGGCGGCCCAGGGAGCGGACGACATCCTGGTCATCTGCGGCGGTGTGATTCCCCCGGGAGACCATGCCATGCTGAAGGAAGCCGGTGTGGCAGCCATTTTCGGCCCCGGCACCAATATTCCGGAAGCTGCCGGGACGATCATTGATATACTGGAAGCAGCCTGAGATTCCGACCGGGTTCAGGCTCCCTGCAAAAGCCCATTCAAACCTGCCCATGCAAGAGATCATTCAGCAACTGGAACAGAAGCGTGCCGAGGCCAAGCTCGGTGGCGGCGAGAAGCGGATAGAGGCCCAGCACGCGCGGGGCAAGCTGACCGCCCGGGAACGCATCGATGTCCTTCTGGACGAGGGAAGCTTCGAGGAATGGGACATCTTCGTCGAGCACCGCTGCACCGACTTCGGGATGCAGGACAAGGCCATCCCCGGGGATGGCGTCGTGGTGGGATACGGAACCATCAACGGCCGCCTGGTGTTCGTATACAGCCAGGATTTCACGGTATTCGGCGGTTCCCTGTCCGAAGCCCATGCCGAGAAAATCTGCAAGGTGATGGACCAGGCCATGAAAGTGGGCGCGCCGGTGATCGGCATTTCCGATTCCGGCGGTGCCCGGATCCAGGAAGGGGTGGCTTCGCTGGGCGGCTATGCCGAGGTGTTCCAGCGCAATGTCATGTCTTCCGGGGTGGTGCCGCAGATTTCCCTCATCATGGGGCCCTGCGCCGGGGGCGCGGTGTATTCCCCGGCAATGACGGATTTCATTTTCATGGTGGAGGACAGCGCCTACATGTTCGTCACCGGACCGGACGTGGTCAAGACGGTGACCCATGAAAATGTCACCGCCGAGGATCTCGGCGGAGCGGGCACCCATACCTCTCGTTCCGGGGTGGCGGATCTCGCATTCGGAAATGATGTGGATGCATTGCTCATGACGCGGCGGTTTTTCGGCTTTCTGCCCGCGAACAACCGGGAGAAACCGCCCCGTCACCAGACCGCGGACCCCGAGTCCCGGGTGGAGGCATCCCTGGACAGCCTGGTCCCGGACAATCCGAACCAGCCCTATGACATGAAGGAACTGATCGTCAAGCTCGCGGACGAGGGGGATTTCTTCGAACTGAAGCCGGATTACGCGAAGAACGTCATCACCGGGTTCGCCCGCATGGAGGGCAGCCCGGTGGGGATTGTCGCCAACCAGCCCATGGTGCTGGCCGGGTGCCTCGACATCAATGCCTCGGTCAAGGCCGGGCGTTTCGTGCGATTCTGCGATGCGTTCAACATTCCGATCATCACCCTGGTGGACGTCCCCGGGTTCATGCCCGGCACCGCCCAGGAATATGGCGGCATCATCCGCCACGGCGCCAAGTTGCTCTACGCCTACGCGGAATGCACCGTGCCCAAGATCACGGTGATCACCCGCAAGGCCTATGGAGGGGCCTACGACGTCATGGCGTCCAAGCATCTGCGTGGCGACGTGAACCTGGCCTGGCCCAGCGCCGAGATCGCGGTGATGGGGCCCAAGGGCGCGGTGGAAATCATCTTCCGCGAGGATGCCAGGGATCCCGACATGCTGGCCGAGCGTACGGAAGAATACCGGCAGAAGTTCGCCAATCCGTTCGTCGCGGGACGCCGGGGCTACATCGACGACGTGATCCTGCCGCGCGACACCCGCAAGCGGATCTGCCGTTCACTGGCCATGCTGGGAAGAAAGAACATCAGCAATCCATGGAAGAAGCACGGCAATATTCCACTTTGATCAGGGCACGTCCATGTTCAAGAAGATCCTGATCGCCAATCGTGGCGAAATCGCCTGCCGGGTGATACGGACCGCCCGGCGCATGGGCATCGCCACGGTTGCGGTGTACTCCGATGCCGACCGCAATGCGCGCCACGTGGACGAGGCCGACGAGGCAGTCCACATCGGCGCCGCCCCCGCAGCGGAGAGCTACCTGGTCTCGGAGCGGATTATTAAGGCCTGTCATGACACCGGTGCGGAGGCCGTGCATCCGGGCTACGGCTTTCTCTCCGAAAACTCGGCATTTGCCACCGGCCTCGAAGCCGAGGGCATCGCGTTCATCGGTCCCGGCGTGCGCGCCATCGAGGCCATGGGGGACAAGATCACCTCCAAGCACATCGCCGAGGAGGCCGGGGTCAATGTGATACCCGGTCACACCGATGTGGTGAAGGATGCCGACGAGGCCGTTGCCATTGCCGAGGGCATCGGCTATCCCGTGATGATCAAGGCCAGCGCCGGGGGCGGCGGCAAGGGCATGCGGGTCGCCTTCGACGAGGCCGGATGCCGCGACGGATTCGAGCGCGCAACCAGCGAGGCGGTGTCGAGCTTCGGGGACGGCCGGATTTTCATCGAGAAATTCATCGAACAGCCCCGGCACATCGAGATCCAGGTCATGGCTGACGCCCACGGCAACGTGATTACACTGAATGAGCGTGAATGCTCGATCCAGCGCCGCCACCAGAAGGTGGTGGAGGAGTCGCCTTCACCCTTCATCGATCCGGAGACCCGGGACGCCATGAGCGCCCAGGCAAGGGCGCTTTCCCGGGCGGTGGACTACCGCTCCGCCGGAACGGTGGAACTGATCGTGGATGCCCAGCGGAATTTCTACTTTCTCGAGATGAACACCCGGCTGCAGGTGGAGCATCCGGTGACCGAATTGGTCACCGGCTTCGACCTGGTGGAATTGATGATCCGGGTCGCCGCGGGGGAGCCTCTGCCCGTTACCCAGGAGGAGGTCGGCATCCGTGGCTGGGCCATGGAATCCAGGATCTACGCGGAGAGTCCGTTCCGCAATTTCCTGCCTTCCACCGGCCGGCTGGTGAAATACCGTCCGCCGGTCGAGAGCGAGTCGGTCAGGGTGGACACCGGGGTCACCGAGGGCTCCGAGATATCCATGTTTTACGATCCCATGATCGCCAAGCTGGTTACCTGGGGGGCCGACCGCGAGGAGGCCATCCGGACCATGCAGCAGGCCCTGGACCGCTACTACATCCGCGGCGTGGATACCAACCTGCCGTTCGTCTCCGCGATCATGTCCCATGCCCGCTTTCAGCGCGGCGAACTGACCACTGAATTCATCGCCGAGGAATACCCCGAAGGCTTCCAGGCCAATGCCATCGACCTTGGCGATACCGAAGTGCCTGCCGCGGTGATGGCCTGCATCCATCACCGCGTGATGCTGCGGGCCGCCACGATCTCCGGGCAGATGCCGGGACACGGCCGCGACCTGGGACATCGATGGGTGGTGCTCATGGGCGGGAAGGCCCATACCATCGAGGTGACCCGAGAGCAGGATACGTGGCGGCTGGAAACCGGGCAGCAGAGCTTCCAACTGGCGGATCAATGGCAACTGATGGAACCGGTCTACGTCGGACGCCTGGACGACGAACCGGTCTGCCTGCAGGTCGAGCGGCCCGGTGACGGAATTGTCTACCGCGTTGTCTACCGCGGTCTTCCCATGGAAGTCCGTGTGCTCAGCGAATCCAGTGCGGCCCATTTCGCGAAGATGCCCCTCAAGGCACCGCCGGACATGTCCGGTTTCCTGCTGTCGCCCATGCCGGGGCTCCTTCTGTCGGTGGCGGTGTCACCGGGCCAGTCGGTCAAGGCCGGGGAAGTTCTCGCGGTGATCGAGGCGATGAAAATGGAAAACGCTCTGCGCTCGGAAAGGGACGCCGTGGTGAAGGAGGTGCTGGTGGAACCGGGCAGTACCCTGGAAGTGGATCAGCCCATTATCGCATTCGAGGCCCAGGACTGACGGCTTGATCGACATCCAACAACTCCAAGCCGGAGATCGACGTACCCTGGCCAAGGCCATTACCCTGATCGAATCAACGCGGGCCGACGACCGTGCCGCGGCGGAAAAACTGCTGGAACAGGTCATGCCCGATACCGGGCAGTCCCTTCGGCTGGGCATTTCCGGTATTCCGGGCGTCGGCAAATCCACGTTCATCGATGCCCTTGGCCGGCTGCTCATCGGGCACGACCAGCGGGTCGCCGTGCTCACCGTGGATCCCAGTTCCGCCATCAGCGGCGGCGCCATACTCGGCGACAAGACCCGCATGGACTGGCTGGCGGTGCAACCGTCGGCCTACATCCGGCCCTCGCCGGCGGGCATGACCCTGGGCGGTGTGGCAAGGCGCACCCGGGAGGCCATACTGCTGTGCGAGGCCGCGGGGTATGACGTTGTGATCGTGGAAACCGTGGGCGTGGGCCAGTCGGAATCCCTGGTCGCGGAGATGACCGATGTCTTCCTGCTCATGCTCCTGCCCGGCGCCGGTGACGACCTGCAGAGCATCAAGCGCGGTGTCATGGAGCTTGCCGACCTGGTGGTGGTGAACAAGGCGGACGGCGACCTCATGGCCAGGGCGGGGATCGCCGTTGCCGACCTGCAGTATGCGCTGCATTTGCTGCGGCCCAGGCTGCCCGGCTGGGAAACGCCCGTGCTGGCGGTTTCCAGCCGGGAGCGGCACGGCATCGAGGCGGTGTGGGACAGGATCACCGCGTATCGCGCGGCGCTTTCCGAGGACGGCGGACTGGAGGCGCGCCGGAAGCAGCAATCCGTGGACTGGCTCTGGCGCGAGACCGGCGAATTGCTGCTGGAAGCCCTGCGTGCCGATCCGTCGTTCAGGCGGGAGATGGCGCAATTGCAAGAACAGGTGCGGAGTGGAACAATACCGGCTTCCGTTGCCGCCGCCAGGCTGGCGCGTGGATACGCGTCCGTTTCCCGGCCCGGCTGATGAACCGGACACACACTTCGGAGTGTTGACAACATGATCGGCAAACTCAACCACGTTGCCATCGCCGTCCCCGACCTGCAGGCCGCCTCGGCCCAGTACCGTGACATTTTCGGAGCCAGGGTTTCCGACCCGGTCGACCTGCCGGAGCACGGCGTCACCACGGTTTTCGTGACCCTGCCCAATACCCATATCGAACTGCTGCACCCCCTGGGCGAGGACTCTCCGATCGCGGGATTCCTGGAAAGGAACCGGGCCGGCGGGATCCACCATGTCTGCTACGAGGTCGTGGATATCGGCCTTGCCGCGGAAAAGCTGGCCGCGAAGGGTATGCGGATTCTCGGCGACGGCAAACCCCGAATCGGTGCGCACGGCAAACCGGTGCTGTTCCTCCATCCCAAGGACGCCCTGGGAACCCTGGTGGAACTCGAACAGATTTGAGCATTCCGGATTGCCCTGCCGCCAAAGCCGTCCCGGGCATGAGGACCGGGGGACCATGAGAGGTTCATGAGCAAGTCGGACCGGATTTACGCGGAATCCAGGCCATTCGTGGTGGATTTCACCTTCGACCAGGCCGTGGCGGAGGTGTTCCCGGACATGATCCGAAGGTCAGTTCCGGGCTACGAAACCGTGATCTCCACCCTGGGGGTGCTGGCGCAATCCCATTTCCGGCCCGCTACCCGGGTCTACGACCTCGGCTGCTCCCTGGGGGCCGCCACGCTGTCCGTCCACCGGTGCCTGGGGGATGCGGATGCACACTATGTCCTGGTGGACAACGCGTCGGCGATGCTGGGGCGTTGCCGTGAGCACCTGGACCGCCTGATGCCCGGTGCGAGTGTCGAGTACCGGGAGGCGGACATCCGGGCCGTCCGCGTGGAGAACGCCAGCGTGGTGATACTCAATTTCACCATCCAGTTCGTGCCGCCCGGTGACCGCCAGGCGCTGCTTGAGAACATCCATGCCGGCCTGGTGCCGGGGGGGTGTCTGATACTGTCGGAAAAGGTGCTCGGCGAGGATCCCGGTGAAGATCGCTGTTTTTCCGATCTTCATCTCCGCTTCAAGGCCGCAAACGGCTACAGCGACCTGGAAATCAGCCAGAAACGTAGCGCGCTGGAAAGGGTGCTGCGCCCGGATTCCCTGGCGCAGCACCGGGAACGCCTTTCCAGGGCCGGCTTTGCCAGCATCAGGCCCTGGTTCCGCTGCCTCAATTTTGTCTCCCTCCTGGCGGTCAAGTAATTCCGGTATCGTGTGGGAGTTCGACGAGTTGCACGGCGCCCTGGCGGAGACGCCGCTGGCGGCCCTGGCGGAACCCCTTGCCGGCACCTCGCGGTCGGTATTGTCAGGCCGTGCCCACGGGGACCGGGCACGGTGGCTGGCGGCCATCGAGGCCCTGCCGGAGATCCCGGTTGCCGCAGTCCGGCTGCAGGAGGATGCCGTATGCGCTGCAGCCACCGGGCCGCCGGATGCCGGCACCATGACTCGGTTGCGCCGCTCGATGCAGGCCCTGCATCCCTGGCGCAAGGGCCCGTTCGACCTGTTCGGCATGGTCATAGACGCCGAATGGCGATCCTGCATGAAATGGTCCCGGGTGGCGCCCCACCTGTCGCCGCTGGACGGAAGGGTGGTGCTGGATGTGGGGTCAGGCAACGGATACTACCTCTACCGGATGCTGGGAGCGGGTGCGGCCGCGGCGATCGGTGTGGATCCCACGGAACTGTTCCTGGCGCAGTTTCAGGCCCTCAACCGTTACCTCGGGGCATCGCGGGCGGTGGTGCTGCCGCTCAGGTGCGAGGACCTGCCTGCATCGATGACGGGCATGGGAACCGCCGGCTTCGATACGGTGTTCTCCATGGGTGTGTATTACCATCGCCGCGATCCCCTGGCCCATCTCGGGGAACTGGCGGAATTGCTCCGGCCGGGCGGCGAGCTTGTCCTGGAAACACTGGTCATCGAAGGCGATGGAGCGCGCGCCCTTGAGCCGGGGGGCCGATACGCGCGCATGCGCAATGTCTGGACCGTGCCGTCCCTCCCCCTGCTGACCGCCCATCTGCTCGAGTCGGGTTTCATCGCACCGAGAGTCGTGGACGTCACCCCCACCACGGCGGCGGAGCAGCGCAGCACGACCTGGATGACCTTCGAGTCCCTGGCGGACTGCCTCGACCCGGCGGATGCCACCAGAACCGTGGAGGGTTATCCCGCCCCCGTCCGGGCCTGTATCATCGCCACCCGCGAACCCGCGGCTGCCTCATCGAATGCGTCCTGACACCGACAATTACCAGCGGCTGTTTCTTCAGGATATTCCCCTGATCGATACCCGTGCGCCGGTGGAATTCGTCCGGGGCGCGTTCGAACATGCGGTCAACCTGCCGCTCATGACCGACGCCGAACGCCACCGGGTCGGGATCCGCTACAAGGAGGCGGGACAGGAGGCCGCCATCGCGCTTGGCCGCGAGCTTGTGGGCCCGCCGCTGCAGGCGGAACGTACCCGGCTCTGGGTGGATTTCGCAAGGCAGCACCCGGAGGGGTACCTGTACTGTTTCCGGGGCGGCCTGCGGTCACGCATCACCCAGGACTGGATGGCCCGGGCAGGCGTGCACTACCCGTACATCAAGGGCGGCTACAAGGCCATGCGTCGCTTCCTGCTGGGGGTGGTGGCGCGCCTCGGCGGCGGCATTCCGTTGATTCTGGTCAGCGGCCGCACCGGGACCGGCAAGACCCGGTTTCTGGGCCGCATCCGCCGCTCGCTGGACCTGGAGGGCCTGGCCAATCATCGCGGCTCCAGCTTCGGCACCATGGCGGAGTCCCAGCCAACCCCGATCAACTTTGAAAACCGGGTTGCGGTCCGCCTGTTGAAGCTTGCCCGGGGTGATGAAAGCTCGCCGGTCTTTGTCGAGGGGGAAGGGCGCCTGGTGGGTAGCCTCACGGTTCCGGATCCGCTCTGGATCAACATGCAGCGCTCACCGGCCCTGGTGCTGGAAGCCGATATGGAGCAGAGGGTGGATATCGGAATCTCCGACTATGTGGTGGATCTGCTGGACCGGGTCCGGCTGCTGGAGCCGGGTGAGGCCGGATTTGAGCGCTTCGCCGAACGCCATCGGCAGAGCCTCTACCGCATCCGTCGCCGTCTTGGCCTGGAATCCTACGATGAGGCCATGGCCATGCTGGAAGCCGCGCTGGCCGCACACCGGGACCACGATGACCTGGAAGGCTACCGGCCGTTCATCCGCCTGCTGCTGGAACGCTACTACGATCCCATGTATGACTACCAGCTCTCGCGCCGGCAGGGTGTAGTGCTTGCCAGGGGTGATGCTGATGCGCTCACGGGCTGGCTGCAGCACCGGGGCGTGGCGCTGGACCGATGAACCGCACGACGCCCATGGTCCGGGACCTGGTCCTGCTGGGCGGCGGACACAGTCACGTCATCGTCATCCGGAGATGGGCGGCGAATCCCGTACCCGGCGTTCGTGTCACCCTGGTTTCGCCGGACACGCTGACACCGTATTCAGGGATGCTGCCCGGCCTGGTGGCGGGTCACTACTCCGTTGAGGAGACCCACATCGACCTGGTGCGCCTGTGCCGCTGGGCCGGAATCCGGTTCGTGCGGTCCGCCGCCAGCGGGGTGGATGCCGCCGGCCGCCGGGTCCTGTTCGACACCAGGCCGGCCATCGAATACGACCTCCTGTCCGTGAACACCGGCGGCGCACCCAGCCTCGTCAATGTTCCCGGCGCTGCGCAATATGCAACACCGGTGAAGCCGGTACACCGGTTTCATGCGCGTTGGCGGGGACTGGCGGCCCGTGCCCGGGAAAGTGAAGATTCCCTCGATATCGGCGTGGTGGGTGCCGGGGCGGGTGGATTCGAGATCCTGCTGGCGATGAACCATGCCCTGAACTCGGTGGACGATCGCCCCGTAACGGCCACGGGAACGCTCCGTCACCGGTTGCACTGGTTTGTCCGGGATACCGCGCTGGAGGAATATCCCGATGCGGTACGGCGAATGGCTCTCAGGGCCTGTGCGCAGCGCGGCGTGTATTGCCATCATGATTTCGACGTGGTGCAGGTTAACGCCGACGGCTTGCGGTCGGCGACTGGCCAGGAGGTCCGGCTGGACGCCGTCGTATGGTGCTCCGAGGCCATGGCCGCTGCGTGGCCGGCGGAGTCGGGACTCGACTGCGACGAGAGGGGATTCATCCGCGTTTCCGACACGCTGCAAAGCCTGTCCCACCCGGATGTTTTCGCCGCCGGCGATGCCGCAATGCAGCGGCATCACCCGCGACCAAGGGCGGGCGTTTTCGCTGTCCGCCAGGGTCCTGTCCTGGCAGAGAACCTGCGCCGGGCGATGCTGGGCGAAAGGCTGCGGATATACCGGCCCCAGAAACGGTTTCTGACATTGCTGTCCATGGGTGATCGTACTGCCATCGGCCGCAAGGGGCCGTTCATCGCCAGGGGTACATGGGTCTGGCGGTGGAAACACTGGATTGATGAAAGATTCATGTTTAAATTCAATAAATTGCCTAAATTTATTGAACAAAAATCACAGCAAATACCGTCTGCGTTTCAGGCGGAGCTGACCGCGGACGGAATGCCGGACGGCATGCGCTGCGGAGGCTGCGGGGCCAAGCTGGGGGGCGATGTGCTTGCGTCGGTCATGGACGTACTGGATGTCCTTGAGCGGGATGATCTTCCGGTGGGGCTGGCGTCAAGGGGGGACGTGGCCGTGATTGACTGCGATGGAAGGCCGCTGGCCCAGTCCGTGGACCAGGTACGGTCGTTTGTCGACGATCCCTGGCTGTTCGGCCGGATTGCCACCATCCACGCGCTGAGTGATTTGTATGCCGCACGCAGCGTTCCCCAATCCGCCATGGTCATCGTCACCCTGCCGTGGGGAGCCGAATCCACCATGCGCAGGGAGTTGTCGCAACTGATGGGGGGCGTCACCGTGGAACTCTCCCGGGCGGGGTGCGCCCTGTCCGGGGGACATACTGCAGAGGGGCTCGAAACCTCCCTCGGCTTCGTGGTCAACGGCTATTCACCCGGTGCCGGTGATACCGGTGCAAAGGGTCCCAGGGCAGGCGATTGCCTGATTCTGACCAAGCCGCTGGGAACAGGTGTCATCCTGGCGGCAGCGATGCGGGCCAGAGCCGCCGGCCCGGTACTTGACATGGCCCTGGAGTCGATGCTGCAGTCAAATGCACGCGCCGCCTGGATCATCGGGGATCACGGTACCAGTTCCATGACGGACGTGACCGGGTTCGGCCTGGCAGGCCACCTCCTGACACTCCTCAGGTCCTCGGGACTGTCCTGCCACCTTTGGCCGGATGCGGTGCCGGCATTGCCGGGTGCGGCGGCACTCCACGGGGAGGGGATCCACAGTTCGCTGCAAGGCGCCAATGTCCGCATGCTGCGAAGCGGCGGGAACATGGAGGCACTCGACGCCATCCCGGGCTGGGAACTCCTGACGGATCCGCAGACCAGCGGGGGGCTTCTCGCGGTCATCCCGCCCGAGGCGGTTGACGGCTGCCTTGAGGCCCTGCGCCGGGCCGGATATGACCGGGCGGCCTGTATCGGAACGCTGGCCGCCCGTGCTGGTCGTGAGCCCCTGATCGCCTGCGGACCGGTTCCGTAGTCTATTCGTTGGCCGTAGGGCTTCCCGAAAGCGCCCCGCGTCCACGGATCATGCGGGCATGCCGGGGACCCATGCCGCGGATACCGGGACCAGCCGTTGCTGGACGGAGGAATCCGGCGGAATACCGGGAGTCGGGACGTTTCCCGGCTCGCGCGCGCTTGGTCGACGCGCCAGGTTGGGTGGGGTATGATGATTCCAGGGGTGGTACACGGGACCGATTCAGGACGGGGAATTGAGCATGGGCGACAGCAAGATTGAAATGAACCGGATCGACAGCCGATTGTCACGGCTTTATACAGGCCGCGACAACAAGCAGGAAACCTATGATCGCTGGGCGGACGATTACGAGAAAGACCTAGTCGGGGATCTGGGGTACGTGGCCCATGTCGATGCGGCCAGGATCTTCAGCGAGGCGGTGCCGGATCGGTCATGCCGGGTGCTCGACGTTGCCTGCGGCACCGGCCTTGTGGGAATCGAGTTGCAAAAACATGGATTTTCGGACGTGGACGGTACGGATTTCTCACCGGGAATGCTGGAAAAGGCGGCCGACACGGGTACTTACCGCACCCTGTTCCGGCACGATTTCACGCGGGACCTGGAAAACCCCGGGCAATATGATGCGTTGATCTGCGTGGGCCTGTTCGCGTTCGACATTCCGCCGATCACGGACATGATCCGGGTGATCCGCTCTGCCAGGTCCGGGGGAACCTGCGTGATCACCGTCAATGGAGCTGCCTGGCACCAACTGGATCATGAAACCACGATCAGGGACGAGGCAGACCGGTATGGGTTCACCATCGAAGCCATCCACCGGGTGGGCTATATACAGGGCCAGGGGATCGATGGGCGGGTTCTCGTGATCCGCGCGCCCGGGGATGCGGTTGGCTGACACGCTTCATATCCCGCTGTTTCCCCTCGGGACGGTGCTGTTTTCAGGGGGCGTCCTGCCGCTCAGGATTTTTGAACCCCGCTACCTGTCCATGATCGGTAACTGCATGCGCGACGACGCCGGCTTCGGAGTGGTACTGATCACGGAGGGCAGGGAGGCCGGAACGGCGGCCAGGTTTCACCATGTCGGGACCCTGGCGCGTATTGAGGATTTTGACAGGCTCGAGGACGGGCACCTCGGCATCACCTGCCGCGGGGAGCGCCGGTTCCGTGTCATTGAACACGGGATCCAGGAGGACCATCTCATCACTGCAGACGTGGAATTCCTTGCCGAACAGGTGGCGCCACCGTTGCCGGACAGTTATCCCGAGATGAAGCGGTTCCTGCAGGGCCTTTATCGGCGCGAGGAACTCAAGGTCTGGGCCGATTCCATCACCCCTGACTGGGAAAACGGCCATTGGCTGGCCTGTCGCCTGATCGAGGTGCTGCCGCTGGCTGCAGAAGGGAGACAGGCCTTCCTCGAAATGGAGGCTGGAGAAAGGTTGGTGAATCTTGCACGGGTGATGGACGAGAACGGCCTGATCTAGACATGATGGCCTGCTCGCATCCGCAGGGCAGGAGTCAACAGGCCGAAGGTTTTCCTATCGATCAGGGATGGTGTGGGTAGCCGGTCAATGGGTCAGGACGAACCTTCCGGGCAGCGGAAGCCGGTTCCCGGAAAATTTTACCGTTTTCCCAAGGAATGAACGATGGAGAACGAAAAAATAATCATGTAAAAACAGTAAATCATATTTCGTTGGCGGAAATCGATGTTCGCGATAACAACCGAAATCAACTGAAGCAGGTACAGTGGCCAATCTGACTTTCGTTTTTCTTCTTCCCTTTTCCACCCTTCATCGTCCTTTCCCTATCCCCCATCCCGGACCTGGTCGCCGGGCGGGTTTCTGCCGCCGCCGCCGCCGCTGCAGCCTTGCCAGTTGCGCCGCACCGCCCCTCCGGGCCAGCAACCGCTCCCCGTACCGGTTCACCATGGACGTGCTCTTCCACCTACCCGCCTGCAGGATCGCAGGCAACTCGATCCCGGAGGCGATCATGTCCTGCACCGCACCCACCCGGGTGCTGTGGCCCGACAGTCCGGACACGATGTTCGCCCCCAGCCCCGCACGCCTCGCCATGGACTTGTAGATGCGCGGCACCTGGCTGGGGTCAAGGGCGCCCCCGGGAATACCACCCTTGCCGATGGAGCGGAACAGGAACCCCTTGTCGATGCCGCCCCGCCGGCGCCATTCCATGACGATGCCCGCGGTGTCCGGGGCGAGGAACAGGATCGCGCCCTCGCCTGAGGGGTCGGTCTTGCCCCGGCGCACCAGGAGGGTGGCGGATCCGTCGGGTTCCATCGAGAAATCAGACACTTGCAGGGACACCAGTTCGGACCGCCGGAGCATGGCGTCATAGGCCACGGCCAATAGTGCCCGGTTGCGGGCATCGATCAGGCGGTTGCCTGAGGATGCCAGCAGTCTCTTCCTAAGGGGCCAGGTCAGTCCCGAGGCCTGGATCTGCCTGCGGCCCCGCTTCCGGTACATGCGCTGCATGGCCATGCGGACGGTCATGTAGCCGAGGGGGTCCTTCCATCCGGCGGCCTTGTGCAGGGCGACGATGCTGGAGACGTACCTTCGCACGGTGGCCGGTGCCTTGAGGCGGGCCATGGTGTTGATGAACCGGACCATGGAGACGGCCCGGGTGGGCCAGGGCTTCAGCCGCTCCTGTCGGCACCAGTCCAGGTAGATCTCGAGGTCGGCTCTGAGGGCCCGTTCAGTGTTCTCGCTGAGGGCGCCCCTGACGCAGTCCAGCCATTCGGAAACAGGGTCCGGGGGGGGCTGCGGGGATGGTTGGTTGGTATGCTCTTTCTGAATGGCGACTCGCATTGGTGGGTGTTCCGGTTTGTTGTACGAGAAACCGATTTTGCTCCTGAGAAATTTTGTTATTGCGAGCAAATCGGGAGGTGGATTCGGGGGAATCTGACTGTATCCGTCCCCTCTTCTGTTCCACCGGTTCGGTTACAGGCTGTTGCAACCGCATCACTTGCAACAGGCCATCCATGTGGCTTCGCGATCCAGCCTGTCGACGGACGACGGCGTGCGTCCGCCCGGAAGGGCTTCGTTGTTGCAACAGCCCGTCTTGAATTGACGGAGGACTGTGAGATAGTGACGCCCTTTCTGGACGATCTCGGGAATTCTCCAGCAACCCCCCGGGTGTGCCTGCCCCGGAGCCCGTCCCGTTTCGGACACGGACCTGTACCGGAGCCCTTTCCTCGATACGGGATTCAGTGTTCGCCGGTACGATTCTGACATATCATATTTGATATTTGTTTTGAACATTTATGATATATTAGAATTCGCGCCCGAATTTGACTTAAATTCAGTATATCAAAAATTGATCAATAGAGCCACTTGCAAAATTCCGGCGGGTGCACGACAAATTTGTGAAGTATGTCAGTTGTTGTGGAATGGGTGTGGGTTTGGTGTTATTGTCTGTTATGTTTATATATAACAGTATCGGAGATGCACCATGACAGACAGCATCAAGTCCCTGATCGAGCGTCGGGATCGCCTGCAGCAGGAGTTTGCCACGCTTGGTGACCTACAGCCTGGATCGCTGGTGGAAAACTACAGGAAATGCGGCAAGCCGAACTGCCGGTGCGCTGAGGAGGGCCATCCCGGTCACGGTCCGAACTATCTCGTGGTTCGTTCGCTCCGGGGCAAGTCGCGGTCGATCCCGATCCGCCGGCACGAGGCCGAAGCCACGCGCGGGAAATGTGCCGAGTACAAGCGCTTTCGGGAAATCAGCGACGCCTTTCTGGAAGCGAGCGAGGCGCTTGCCGACGCGGCCCGCGCCGCAGGGCGGGAGGCGGAAGGGGACGGCCCCGAAAAAGGGGGGTCTTCACGACGGCGATCGGGACGGAGGTCGCGGCCGACATCGACCGGCTGATCGCCGGCTCGGCGGACGGGATCGACTTCGAGGTTCTGGAGCGGGTGGTCCGGGAGACCGCGCTGAGCACTGCGGCGTCCCTGCTCGCCGCCCGGTTGAACGCCGACCTTTCGGACGGGAAGGAGCCGCTGGTGGCTTGCGCCTGCGGCGCCGACGCGCGCCGTACCGGGCGGCGGGACAAGACCGTCACGACGGCCCTTGGGCCGCTGACCCTGAAGCGGGCCTGGTATCACTGCGACGCCTGCGGCAGCGGGTTCAGCCCGCGCGACAGTGCGCTCTGCATCGAGGGCCGGTCCCTGTCTCCGGGGGCCCTGCGCATGGTCGGCGTCACGGCGGCGGAACTGAGCTTCGAGAAAAGCAGCGTACTGCTGCGGGAACTGGCCGGCCTCGCGATCGGCCCCAAGCAGGTCGAGCGTCATGCCGAGGCCCTGGGGCGCGAGATCGCGGCCGACGAGCGGGAGGTCGTCGAGCCCGAGCCGGCCACGGCCGCCACCCTCTACCTGGGGCTGGACGGCACCGGGATCCCGATGCGCGGGGAGGAGACTGCGAGCCGGGCGGGGAAGCAGGCCGACGGCACGAGCAAGACACGGGAGGTCAAGCTCTCCACCGTCTGGTCGGCGGAAGCCCGCGACGCGGAGGGCCGGCCGGTTCGCGACGCCGGGTCCGTCAGCCACAATGCCGCCATCGAATCCATTGCCACCCGCGACACGGACAGGGAGTTCGCCCCCTTCGTCAGGCGGGTGTTGCGCGAGATCGAGCGACGCGGGTTCTTCGGCGTCGAGCGCCGGGTCGTCCTCGGAGACGGGGCACCCTGGATCTGGAACTTCGCCGAAGAGCATATTCCGGACGCAATCCAGATTGTCGACGTGTTCCATGCCAAGCAGCACCTCTTCGACGTTGCCAAGGCCCTGTACGGCCCGGGGAGCGACCTTGCGGCACAGTGGGGAAAGATCCAGCGCGACCAGCTCGACCAGGGGCGCCTCGATCTCGTCATCGAGGAACTTGCCAGGCATGCGGGCCGCTGCCCGGAGGCGCAGAGAAACATGGCCTACTTCAAGACCAATCGGGCGCGCATGGACTATCCCCGGTTCCGGGAACAGAACCTGTGCGTCTCAACGGGGGTCGTCGAGGGGGCCTGCAAATCGGTGATAGGGGGCCGCATGAAGCACGGCGGCATGCACTGGAGCCTCGACGGCGCCAATGCCGTCATCGCACTGCGATGCTCCGTCCACAGCAACAGGTTCGACGACTTCTGGGAGCGAAGGGCAGGCTGAAATTCCCAGGGCCTGCACAAATTTGTCGTGCACCCAATTCCGGCGAGAGAGAAGTATTGTGCAACGCACAATAAGAATGGCCGGATAGCGCCATCGCTGGCGATCAATTACGGATGGATTTTGCCGTCCGGGAGGGCGTGAAGTACCCCGACGAGGGGATTCCGGTGGTTTCGGGACGAGCCTTTCCACGCCATCTTCGCGGGATGGCAGGGTATTCAGCAGGGAAATCGGTTCGGGGTTCGACTCAGGTCCCGAGCCGGAGAAGCTGGTCCACCGTGAGTGCGAGGATGCCCCACATCAGGTGGCAGTTCACCTTGGTGGGTCCCCGCACGCGGACATGGCGGCCGCCGAACTCGTCCTTGAGCCGTCCGTTGATCCGCTCGATGTTGGACCGTTCACGGTAACGCACCGTCTTGTGATCGATATGCCCGGCGGCGCGCTGGGCGCGGGCCTCCCGGCGGAGACTTTCCTTGAGTGCCCGGTCCCGGCGGGGATTGGTGTCGATGATCGGCACATGGCCCAGGGATTCGCTGTAGGCCCTGATTTCCGGGGCGTCGTAGGCGCTGTCCATGACTTCGTAGCACGCGGTCACCCGCCGGTCGCTTTGCGCGGCCAGCGGAATGGCGGCCTGGCTGTCATGGAGGAAGGCCGAGGTCAGGATGCAGCTGACCGGTATGCCGCCGTCCGCGCCGTCGATGTGGAGCTTGTATCCCTTCCAGGAGGTCAGGAACCCCTTGGCGTTGCGCTTGGTGCCGATGCCGCATTTCCGCGGCAGGTCCGCCATCATTTCCCCGAAGGACATCTGCAACTGCCGCTCCAGTCTGCGTTCGGGCTTCCCTTCGGACGAATCCCCCTTGGGCGGACGCCCCGGCTTGCGCTTCGCGGTTTTTCCCTTCTTCCCATCCTTGCCATTGCCTTCATCCTTGTCCGAAGCCTTTTTCCGTTCCGGTTTCTCCCGGGCCTCGATCGCCGTCGAGTCCCGGGACAGGTGCCCGACGATCACATCGTCCCTGCCCAGGGTGCTCCGGATCAGCGCCTCGTGCATCCTCCCCGGCAGGTCGCCTTCAGCGAACAAGGCAAACGCCCTGGAGAACGTCGCCTCGCTCGGCACCTCGGAACACCGGCTCCACCCGCACATCCTGCGCAGCGCCGGGTCCGACAGGATCCGGTCCATCAGGTGCCGGGTGGTGGGCAGATCCCAGATGGCCTTGGCGATGAACGCCGTCGCCAGGGCCACCCGATCCGCCGTCGGACGTCCGGCGCTCACCGGGCAGGCAGGGAAGAAGGTTTCCACCTTCACCCAGTCAAGGACCGCGATCAGGCGCCGGTGCTTCTCCGACAGTCGTCCGGTCCGGTCCTCGATGGCCGGGAAAATTTCGTCTTGAAAAAGGTAGCGGAGGTTGGATATAGTCGTCGCAAGGGGCATCGGGTTGTTCGGCGGCGCAGTGTGTGTTTCAAGACTTCACTATACCACCGTCCGACCCCTTGGCCCTGCTTTGAAAATCGCCTGTTGGGGTGAAAAACTCGCTCAATCAGGCAATTTTGCAAGTCCTTCAATAGGTTGCTGATTCGTAATAGCTCTTCCCGGTTCGGGAAAATCCTAGTATAGATCGCTTAAATGGATCCATTCATACCTATTCTGACATACCTATTCAGTCATACTTGAAGAGGGTATTACATGTCGGAGAGGGTTTCGGAGGGAAACAGCCGGGGCCGGTGGCCCTCAGGTGATCACGCTGGGAGAGCCCAGGTCCGGAGGCTCGTGGGCACGGTGACAATGGATGAAGACCAGGGTCGGATGGAGATTGGAAATCCCTGAGATTTGTCGGGAAAATACCAGCCATCCTTTCAGATCGTGCTTTCGACCATCTAGACCCGGGGTTATGTGTCAATTATTCGGAATGTCGACCCGTACACCGGTGCGGGTTCGTTTCCGCTGGGAACGCTTCGCCAGCCAGGGGGCCGCTGCCGGAAATCCGGACGGCTGGGGTGTGGCCTATGGCGGCGGTGACGTGCAGGTGCTGCGCGAACCCGTGCCGGCGGTGGACAGCGAACTGGTCAGGTTCCTGGCCGGACATGGTCCCCTGGCGACCACCGTGGTCTCCCATGTCAGGCGGGCTACGCAGGGCAGGCGGATTCTCCGCAATACCCAGCCCTATGCAAGGGTTCTGGGAGGCTTCACCCATGTCTTCGCCCACAACGGGCATGTCCCGCTGGATGCCATACCGGAAAGTCCCTGGCTGCGCCCGGTGGGCGACACCGATTCGGAGGCCCTGTTCTGCCTGCTGCTCTCACGGCTCGAGCCGCTGTGGCAACACGGCGTTCCCCCGCTGGAGTCGCGCTGCGAGGTGATCTCGGAATTCGCCGGCGAAATGCGCCGGCGGGGTGCGGTCAATTTCCTCTATTTCGACGGTCTGACCATGTTCGCCCATGCCCACCGGCGAACCATCCCGGGTGAGGGGGTATCGACGGATCCAGGGCTCTACATGACCCTGCGGCCCGGAAACGGCCCCGCAGGCCCCGGTAGTTGTGTCGGAATGGACTGTGACGGGCCAGTGCCGGAGCAGACCGTGATTGCCACGGTGCCGATCGACAACGGTATCTGGGAGCCCATGGAGGAGGGGGCGCTGATACGGCTGGAACAGGGACGCGTGGTGTAAGAGCTCCGCGGGCGTTCCGGGCGCCGGGCCCACCGTCCGGCTATTCCATGCCCATCTCTCCCATGACCTTCTTCGCTGCGCGGAAGCATTCAAGGGACTGCGGTACGCCGCAGTAGATGCCGATGACATGGATGATGGCGCGCAGTTCCTCCCTGGTGACGCCGTTGTTGATAGCACCGCGGCAGTGGAGCTCCCATTCATGCATCTTCCCGAGGGCGCCGATCATGGAGAGGTTCATCATGGAGCGGGTCTTGGGATCGATGCAGTCGTCGCCCCAGCCGAACCCCCAGCACCATTCCGTCATCATCTCCTGGAATGGGCGGGTGAAGTCATCGGCATTGCCAAGCACCTGTTCCACGTACTCGGCGCCCAGGGTGGCCTTGCGCTGGGCGAGACCGGTTTCGAAACGTTCTTTGTCCATGGTTCCTGTCAGAGGTGTTTTGGTTGAACTTGTACCGGGGCCAATCCGGCGGGAATGGCCGTGCGGCGGCTGATTGTGCGCCTAGTCGCCTGCACGGGGCAACCGGTTCTGCGGGTCGTAGACCGCGCCGGGGATGATCCGGGCCCTGCGTGGGCTGCCCCGCACAAGGACGGTCAGTTCCGTGTCCGGTGACGCAATCGCCGGATCGACGTAGGCGAAACCGAGCCATGCGCCGACGGCATAGCCGTAACCCCCGGAAGAGATCTGACCCACCGGTCCGTCTCCCTGCCACACGGATTCGGAACCCAGGGGATCCACCAGAATCTCCCCTGGCGCCGGCTCGTCCAGACGGAGCAGGACGAGCACCCAGCGCGTGGCCGAGGCCAGTGACGCTGCTGCACCCTGGAATCCGCCGTCCCGGGAAAAGCGGGTGACATCCGCCTCGGCAAGGGTGACCTCGTTGGTGATCTCGTGGCCGGAGCGATAGGCCTTTTCCATGCGCATGGCGTTGAGAGCGGCGGAGCCGATATGGACCAGGCCTTCCGCGGCCGGTACCGAAACCAGGGCATCGTAGACGGACTGCATGCCCGCCATGGGAATGTGCAACTCCCAGCCGAGTTCGCCGGTATAGGTAACCCGCATGGCGCGGATGTCCTGCACTCCGGCCACGGAAATGTGCCGGGCTGTCAGCCAGCGGAACGCCGCGTTGTCAAGCGGTGCCTCAGTCACGGCGCCCAGGATTTTCCGCGATCCGGGTCCGGCAAGCATGATGACACCGTACTTCTCCGACACATTGTCGAACCCGACCGCCTCGCCGGACCGCACCTGGGTCCGCATCCAGTGGAGCAGGGCGGCTTCCCGCACCGCGGCGTAGACCAGGTAGAAGTGATCGTGACCCAGACGCACCAGCGTGGCCTCGCCCTCGATCCGGCCATTCTCCAGCATCAGGTAGGTCAACGTGATGCTGCCGACCCTTTGCGGAATCCGGTTGCTGGAGATACGGTCGAGGAAACGCTCCGCGTCTTTCCCGGTCACCTCGATCTTGGCGAAGGCGCTGAGATCCGCGATTCCCGCATGGACGCGCAGGCCGTGCACTTCACGGCCCACGATGTCCCACAGCCCGGTGCGCCGGAAACTGTGGATGTGTTCACGCGCTGTCCCTGGCGGGGCATACCAGTGCGGACGCTCCCACCCGTACACGTCCTCGTATACCGCGCCCCGGGATTTCAGCGTTTCGTACAGGGTCGATGTCCTGGAGTGGGAGGGGCGGCATGCCGGCCGGTCCAGGGCGGGGAAAGGGATTTCATGCCTGAGGAGGTAGTCCTCCGTGGCCTTGCGGATATGGTAGTCGCGGTCCATGCGGGCGCCGAACCGCTGGGGGTCGAAGCTGCGCAAGGAGATATCGGCGGCGCCGTGGATCATCCACTGCGCCAGGTACCGGCCGGCGCCGGGTCCCCATGCGATACCCACCTGGGAACCGCAACAGAGCCAGAAATTGGGGACACCGGACGGCCCGAGCAGCATGTTGCCGTCCGGCGGCTGGGTGATGGCGCCGTGTACAACGCGCCTGATGCCGAGTTCGGCGAACACGGGCATGCGCTCCATGGCGTTCTGGAGCCAGGGCATGATCCGTTCGTAGTCGGGTTCGAACAGTTCGTTTTCTGACTCCCAGGGGGTGCCGTCGTCCCAGACGGATGCGGGGTTGGCCTTCTCGTAGATGCCGATCAGGCCGGATTTCTGTTCCATGCGGATGTACCCGGAGACCTGGCGGTCGTCCCGTACCACCGGGAGTTCCTCCCCGAGGTCGAGGAACTCCGGCACGGTGTCCGTGACCAGGTAGTGGTGCAGCATGTTGGCGATGGGCAGGTCCAGCCCGACCCAGGCGCCCACCTGGCGGGCATAGGTACCCCCGGCATTGACCACGTGCTCCGCGCGAATGTCCCCCTGTCGGGTATGCACGGTGAATTCCCCGCCCGGTTCCATGGTAATGCCGGTCACACGGTTCTGCCGCACCACTTCGGCGCCCATCATCCGGGCACCCCTGGCCATGGCGAAGGCGACCCCGGCAGGATCCACGTGACCGTCCTTGGGGGTGTGCAGGGCGGCCTGGATGCCGTCCAGGTTGTAGAAGGGGTGCAGTTCCCTGATCCGGTCCGGTCCGACGATTTCCATTTCGTGTCCCAGCCCCTTGCCGACGGAGAGGGTATAGTGCAGCCAGTCCAGCTCGGCGTCCTCATAGGCCACCCGAAGACTGCCACAGCCGTGCCAGGTGCAGGATTGGCCCGTTTCCGCCTCCAGTTTCGGATAGAGCTCGGTGCCGTAGGCGGCCATCTTGGCCAGGCCGTAATGGCTCACGGAGTGGGTGATCTGGCCGGCGGCGTGCCAGGTTGATCCACTGGTGAGCTCGCCTTTCTCGATCAGCAGGACATCGGTCTCCCCTTCCTTGCAGAGATGGTAGGCGAGGGAGCAGCCCATGACGCCACCGCCGACAATGACCACACGGGCCTGGGTTTTCATGTTGCGTTAGGAGGTGTCCGGAAAAAGCGTGACGATACATACGTATCAAACAATAAATCAACAGTTCAAATGTATTTTTCCGGATCCGCGGCTGCGTGCTGTGTCCGTTCAGATGCCTGCGGGCGCCGCTGAAGTCTCTTGGGTATACTGCACCCTCCATATCCACCCCTGATTACTTTGAGGACCATCACAATGGAATTGACAGATACCACGCATGAACTGCTGTCTGCCAAAAAGGCGAAAGGCCTGAGCTTCGCGGATCTCGGCGCCGCCGTCGGCCGCGACGAGATCTGGGTAGCGGCCCTGATGTACGGGCAGGCCAGCGCGCTGCCGGATGAGGCGCAAAAGCTGGTCGCGGCATTGGGACTGGACGAGGCGATTGCATCGGAACTGACTGAACCGCCCCTGAAAGGGCTCGGGCCGGTCGTACCCACGGATCCTGTGGTATACCGGTTCTACGAAATCATCCAGGTCTACGGCATGGCGCTCAAGCAGGTTATCCACGAGAAGTTCGGTGACGGCATCATGAGCGCGGTCGACCTCACCATGCAAATGGACAGGGAAGAGCATCCCGAGGGCGTCCGCGTGAATCTCACGATGTCCGGCAAGTTCCTCCCCTACCGGAGATGGTGACGGGATAGCCTGCAGGGAAAAGCGCGGGTGGCCGTGCCGGTTGACCTGCGCGTTTCCACTCCCGGGGCCGCCTCCAACGGTCCATGATCATGGTGGCCGGTATCCCCAGCGGCCTCGTGTCACGGCGATTGTCGGGGGTTCCGGGTAGGATTTCCGCGGAATCCCGGCATTTCGTACTGGCGTCCATGCGGGGTTTCAGGGAAGGGGCGCCTCCCGCGAGCCATGCCCAATACGACAGCAGAAGCCTTTTCCGGTTTCTCCCGGATCGGGTGCCAATCCGGGGTTTGCCGCGGTCAATCCATTCGATGCCGCATCAAGCGGCGACGTCGGCCTGCGTTTTTTCCCACCTGGTGGAGCGTATCCTTCGCCCCATCCCGGCTTACTCCACCGTCACGCTCTTGGCCAGGTTGCGCGGCTGGTCGACATCGCGGCCCATCAGGACCGCCGTGTGATAGGCGAACAGCTGCAGCCCGACATTCATCACCAGCGGGTGCAGCAGCGGGTGGCAGGGAGGCGAACAGATCACATCGTCCGCCAGGGAGTGGATGTCCTCGCGCCCCGAGTTCGTGACCGCGATGACCGGCCCCCGGCGGGCGCGAATTTCCTGCAGCGATGACAGCGATTTGTCCAGCAGGTCGTTGTCCGGCAGGATCACCAGGGTGGGGGTGTCCGGATCGATCAGTGCCAGGGGCCCGTGTTTCAGTTCCGAGGCGGGATACGCCTCGGCGTGCACGTAGGAGATTTCCTTCAGCTTTTGTGCACCTTCCAGCGCCACGGGATAGGCGTCGGTTCTGCCGATATAGAACGCGCTGGAAGCCCCGTGGTATCTGGCCGCGATTTCCCGGATCCGGGGGCTTTCCCCGAGGGCGTTCCTGATCAGTCCGGGTAATTCGCCAATCGCTTCAACCAGTTCGTCTCCCCGCTGGGGAGAGATGTCCCTGATCCGTCCGAGTTGCAGGGCCAGGAGCATGAAACAGGCGAGCATGCCGGAAAATGCCTTGGTGGAGGCTACGGAGATTTCCGGGCCGACATGCATGTAGACACCGCCGTCCACCTCCCGCGCGATGCTGCTGCCCACCACGTTGCATATGCCGAGGACGCGCCCGCCCCTGCTCCGCACCTCCCGGATGGCGGCCAGGGTGTCGAAGGTTTCCCCGGACTGACTGACGGCGATGTAGAGGGTGTCGTTCTCGATGACCGGGTTGCGGTAGCGGAATTCCGCCGCCGGCTCCGACGCCGCCGGCAGTCTGGCCAGGGACTCGATCATGTTGGCGCCCGAGATGCCGGCATAGTATGCCGAACCGCAGCCGAGAAAACGGACCCGGCGGATATCCCGCAGCTCCCTGGCCGACAGGTTGAGCCCCCCCAGATGGGCGGTGCCGAACTGCCGGTCAAGGCGCCCGCCCAGCGTGCGCGCGATGGCTTCGGGCTGCTCCTCGATCTCCTTGAGCATGTAGTGGTCGTAGCCGTCCCTGGACAGCGCTTCCGGGCTGTGGTCCAGCGTGACCGGCGGACGGGAGATCATCGATTCGTCCATCGTGGCGATGGAAAAGATCCGGGCATTTACGGTTGCCAGTTCGCCATCCTCCAGGTGCACGACCTCCCTGGTGTGCGTCAAGATGGCGTTTGCGTCGGAGGTGATGAACATCTCCCGTTCGCCCACGCCGATGATCACCGGGCTGCCGTTGCGCGCCGCCACCAGCTCGCCCGGCCGGCTGGCATCCATGACCACCAGGCCGTAGGTTCCCTGTACCTGGCGCAGGGCGAGCCGCACCGAGTCGCGCAGGCTGTCCGCAGGATGCATCGCCACCAGGTGGGCCAGGATCTCGCTGTCGGTTTCGGAGTTGAATATCGCGCCGTCGGCCTGAAGCGCCCCCCTCAGGGCCGTGGCGTTCTCGATGATGCCATTGTGGATGATGGCAATCCTGCCGTCCGGGGAATGGTGGGGGTGGGCATTCGAATCGGTTGCCTCCCCGTGGGTCGCCCAGCGGGTGTGGCCCATGCCGCACTTGGCGCCCGACTGGGCCGGCAGCCGCGCTTCCAGTTGCGCCAGTTTTCCGGCCGCCCGCCAGGTGGCGAACCGGCCGCGCCGGTGCAGGGTGATGCCGGCGGAGTCATAACCCCGGTATTCCAGCCGGCGCAGCCCCGCCACCAGGATCGGAAGGGCTTTCCTTTGGCCGCTGTAGGCGATGATGCCGCACATGGTCCTGCCTCCGGCTCAACCGTATACCATGCGGCGGATCTGCCGCATGCTGACCGGTCGGGCAGGGAACCTCCGGCCTGGAATCTCCGCCGAAATCCGTGCGAAGATCTCCGGGTTCGGGAGCCCTGCGCCCTGCAGTTCGCGATGGCGGCGACGCACGAATTCCTCCGGACTCTCGCGGAAGTAGTTCAATACCTCCAGTACCAGCAGTTCGACCTCCTCGGCTGCCAGTCCCCGGGTCTCGGAGAGGTGGTGTGCCAGTTCGTTGTGCTCAGTGACAGGGCTCATGGAAGCGTAATATCGACAAAATGCATTAAAAAGTCCATATATTTGCCCTTAATCGGGCAAATATTACTGCATAGATCCAATTAGACAGGGTCGGTCCGGGTACGGTACATTCGTACTCCCGTACGCCAACAGAGATGTGAATGTCCCAGAACCAAGCCGTGCCGGATACCCAGGAGGCCGTCCTGGAGCGTCTATTGGCGGATTTTGACCGGTTGCCCACCCAGCTCCAGATCACTGCACGATTCATCATCGACCATCCGCGGGAGGTGGGGGTCCAGACCATGCGCAGCCTGGCCGGGCAGGCCGGCGTGCATCCCAACAGTTTCGTGCGACTTGCGCGCCATCTCGGATTTGCCGGGTATGACGACATGCGCGAGAGGTTCCGGGATTTCGTCCGCGGCGGTGCCGGCAGCTTCCGCGAGCGGGCCAGGTGGCTGCAGTCCATGGCCCGGCAGGGCGGATCCGCGGCGGTCAGCGGGGAGATCGCCCAGTCCGTGCTGGTCAACATTGAAAACCTGTACCAGGGAGGCCAGCAGAAGGCCATGGAGCGCGCGGTCCGCTGGATGACCGGGGCGAGGCGGGTCTATGTCGTCGGCGTCGGGTCGAGTTATGCGCTGGCCTACAATTTCTGGTACCTGGCGCGCATGATGTATCCCCATTTCATCCTGATCCCGCGCCACGGCAGCCTCCCCATGGACGACATCCTGCACATCGGCCGGCGGGACGTGCTGTTCGCCATGACGTTCCAGCCCTACCGGGCCGAGATCATCGAGGTGATGCGGTTCGCCAGGGAGCAGGGCGCCCGTACCATCGGGTTGTCGGACAGCAGGACCTCGCCCGTGTTCCGCGATGCCGGGCTCGGGCTTTTCGCCCCCACGCATACGCCGCAGTTCTTCCACTCGAACAGCGCCACCACCGCGCTGCTCGAAACACTCTGCGCCCTGATGGCCTCGGAGGGCGGGGACCGGGTCCTGGCGGAGATCGAGACCTTCAATGAACGCCGCTGGCAAAGCGGGGTGTACCTCAGGTAACCGGCGCTTGCGGAAATGATACATTTGTACTAGATTTCCTGTTTTGATACATGTAGCCGATTTCCGGCGCCGGGTTTCGCCATGCCAGCATCCGCACAACCCCCCGTACGGGGATTGCCGGCCTTCTATTTCAACGATCCGGCAATCTTTCACAGAACCAAGGAGGAAGTCTTCTTCCGCACCTGGCAGTACGCCTGCCACGCCAGCCAGCTGCCCGCTCCAGGGGACTATCTGACCTTCACCCTGTTCGATCAGGACATCGTGGTGTTGCGGGACCGCGGGGGCACGCTGCGTGCGTTCTACAACGTCTGCCAGCATCGGGGGCACCGCCTGCTGGAGGGCAGTGGCAACCGCCGCCTGCTGGTCTGCCCCTACCATGCCTGGAGTTACGGTCTGGACGGGCGTCTGAAAGGGGCGCCCGGGAGCGGCGCGGTCGACGGATTCGATCCCGGGAACATCTGTATCCCCTCTATACGGCTGGAGGAATTTCTCGGCTTCGTCTTCGTCAACCTGGATGACGGTGCCCCCTCCATGGACCGGTGCTATCCCGGCGTCCGGGAGGCCATCCTGGCATTGTGCCCGGATATCCGGGAGCGCCGTCTGGCCGACGAGCACAGTACCGAGGAGGGTTGCAACTGGCTGGTTGCGGTTGAGAACTACAATGAGTGCTATCACTGCAAGGGGGCCCATCCCGACTTCGCCGAGGGCGTCATCGACCCGGCATCCTACGGCGTTCTGCCGTTCGGTGACGGCAAGGTGCTGGTGCACAGTTCGCGGCCGGCCCGCGGGGACGGTGCATGGTATGACGTCAGCGGATCGGATTACGGCAGTTTCTACCTCTGGCCGGCGACTTCCATCCAGATCTACCCCGGGTGCGTGGTCAACAATTACCACTGGCGCCCGTTGGCGGTGGATGGCACCCGGGTATGCCGGAGCTGGTTTTCCCGCGACGGACAGGTTGACGACGTCCTCCGACAGGTCATCGAACTCGACCGGAACACCACGTTTGCCGAGGACCTCGTTCTGCTCAGGAACGTCCAGCGCGGCATCCGGTCCCGGGGCTACCGGCCGGGGCCCCTGATCATCAGTCCCGAAGGAGGAATCGACAATGAACTGTCCATTGCCTGCCTGCATCGATGGCTGCGCGAGGCGGTGGACGGAAAATCCGGCCCAACCCGAGCCCCGACATGAAAGCTGCCCCGGAGAACACCCCGTCCGCCTCCCCGGAATTGTTCGCAATCGCGGAGGATTCCCTGCCAGGCGCTGGGCTCGGAAGCTATTCGCTGGCTGACGACATCCGCCTGGTGTTCGCCCATGGAAAGGGATCACGCCTGTGGGACGTGGACGGGCGGGAGTACATCGACTATGTCGGGGGTGCCGGTGCGCTGATTCTGGGACACTCCCATCCGGCGGTGGTCCGGGCGATGTGCGCCCAGGTCGAGCGGGGCGCGCACATGTTCGGCTCGTTGAACGACGTCGCCGTTCGCCTGGCCGACAGGCTCGTGCGGGACATTCCCTGTGCGGAAAAGATCGCTTACGCCACCACCGGCTCGGAAGCCACCGCCTACGCCATGCGGTTGGCGCGGGCCCATACCGGGCGGGACAAGATACTCAAGTTCGAGGGGGCCTACCACGGCAACCACGACTATGCCATCGTGTCAACGTTTCCGCGGGAGACGGGTCACTATCCCGAAGGCGTGGCGGATTCCCACGGTCAGCCCAGGGCAACGGTGGAAACCATGCTGGTCAGTCCCTACAACGACCTCGAAACCCTGGCCAGGATCGTGTCGGAACAGGGCCGGGATATTGCCGCGATCATCGCCGAGGGTGTGCAGCGGATCATCCCGGCAAGTCCGGAATTCCTTCGGGGCGTCCGCCGCATCTGCGATGAGCACGACATCCTGTTCATACTCGACGAGGTGGTGACAGGGTTCCGGCTCGGCTATGGCGGCGCCCAGGAGTGGTACGATGTGAAACCGGATCTCGCCACCTACGGCAAGGTGGTGGGCGGCGGCGGCCCCCTGTCCTGCATCGCCGGCCCCGCCGAGATCATCGATCTGGCCGACCCCCGCCGCAAGGGCAGGCAGGGCTTCACCTATTTCAACGGCACCCTCCACGGCAATCCCGTGGCCGCCGCCGCCACCCTGGCCATGCTGGACGAGCTGTCGCTACCGGATACCTACCGCCGGTTGAACGAATATGCCGCCGAACTGTGCCGGGAAAGCCAGAAGGTCCTTGACCGCTACGGGATCGGGGCCATTGCCTGCAACACCGGCTCCCTGTGGCAGATCCTTTTCACCGACCGGGTGCCCCGGAACCAGTCGGACATGCTCGCCGGCGACCAGGCCGCCATGCGTCGGCTCGATTCCGAACTCATGAAACAGGGCCAGTATGTGCTTCCGGGCGTGCGCCGGTTCGTGTCCTGTGTGCATGCCGGGGAGGACCTTGAGGATTCCCTAAGGGGTCTGGATGCGGCCTGCCGGGCGTTCAGCAAGACCGGTTGAACCGTTCGGGAATCCTGCCGTTCCGGTCCGGCCCTGATCCCGGCGTCAGGATCGTTGGCTCCGCGGGTGGAGGCCGGTGCCGTCCCGAGGGGGACCCGGATACTTGACGGGGCCCCGCCGGAGGCATTGAAATCCCGTTCCGTATTCCACCTGCCCATCCCGAATATCCATGCTGACACTCTACGGACGGTTTCCCACGCGCTCCAACCGCGCGCACTGGGCGCTGGAGGAACTCGAGGTGCCCTACACCTTCTATCAGGTTGATTTTTCCGCGGGCGACACCGACTCTCCCGCTTTTCGCAGTCTCAACCCCGGGGGGAAGATTCCCGTGCTCACAGACGGTGACCTGGTGATCACGGAATCCGGGGCGATCTGCAATTATCTCGGAGACCGGCATCCGGCGTCGGGCCTGACGCCGAGCCCCGGTTCGCCGGACAGGGCGAGGTACGACCAGTGGATGTTCTTTGCGCAAAGTGAGCTGGAGCAGCCGCTCTGGACCAAGGCCAAGCACAAGTTCGTCCTGCCCCGGGAATGGCGGGTCAAGGGTCTCGAAGACACCGTTGCCTGGGAGTTCCAGCGCGCGGCCGAGGTTCTGGCGAAGGGGCTTGGCGACAACGAGTTCATCGTCGGTGACCGGTTCACCATGGCGGATATCATGCTCACCCATACACTGGGCTGGGCGAAGGCGGCGAACATGGAGATCCGGCAGTGGAATCTGCTGGACTACGCCAATCGCAACTTCGGACGCCCCGCGGTGAACCGGATGGCGAAACGCCGGGGCCAACCGCTTCCGGGGGGGCGGGAAATCCACTGAGATTGCGGTCCGGCCTCCTGCTGCGCGGAAATCCTTCGCGCACAACCCCCGGCCCAGGTCTTACGTGCGGGTTGCGGATTCCGGGGCGCCGCTGTCAAATGTGACCGGGCGGGAGTTTCCGGCGTGGCTCAGTTGTCCGGCCCTGCATAGGTTTCCCGGAGTTCCCGCTTCAGGATCTTCCCCGCCACGTTGCGGGGAAACTCGTCCAGGATCAATGCGTCCACGATCTTCTGGAACCTGGCATCAACCCGCTGGTTGACCCATTCCACCAGTTCTCCGGGGGATACGGTCCCTGTGACCGTGACGGCCGCGACCGGCGCCTCGCCCCATTTGCTGTCCTCCACCCCGAACACCGCCACTTCATTGACCGCGGGATGCCGGATGACGATTTCCTCGATGTCCTTGGGGTAGACGTTGACGCCGCCGCTGATGATCATGTCCTTGGCGCGGTCGACCAGGTACAGATAGCCGTCCTCGTCAAGGTAGCCGAGGTCGCCGGAGCGGAGCCAGCGGCCGTGGAAGGCCTTTTCCGTGAGTTCGGGGCGGTTGTGGTAGCCGGGCATCACCATGGGTCCGTTGCCGCAGATTTCCCCAATCCCGCCCGTCGGCAGCGGATTGCCCGATTCGTCCAGGATGGCGATGTCGTTGAAAAACGCCGGTCTGCCCACCGACCCGGCCTTGCGTACGGATTCGTTGCGGTCGAGTATGGTCATGAAACCCTCGGTGACGCCGTACAGTTCGTAGAACCGGTCCGGTAGCTGTTCGTTGATGATCTGCTTGTAGCGCAGGTGCAGCGGCGCACCCACGTTGTGGATCATCTCGAGGGAGGCCAGTCTGTCGGGATGGTACTCGGGGCTGCCCAGGATCGAAATGATCTGGGCGGGGACCATCACGACGTGGGTGACCCGGTAGCGTTCGATGTCGCGGATCACCGCGTCGGCATCGAAACGCCGGTGCATGATGTAGCGGCAGCCGAGTAGCATCCAGGGCATGAGATCGAGCATCGCCCCGTTGAAGACGATGGCCCCGGCATGCAGGCAGACGCTTTCCGGGGTCATCCGCCAGGCATTCGCGAACAAGGTGCAGTACATGCTGCGGATGCGGTGGGTGTGGATGATGCCCTTGGGCAGTCCGGTCGTGCCGCTGGAATACATGATGTTGTACACATCATCCGGCTCCACCGGGACGCCGGGGTCCTGGATGGAGGCCGTGGCCACGAGGTCCGTATAGGAGCAAAAGCCGGCGGACTGCCCCCCGGTAATGATCAATCCGTCCGGTATCAGGTCCGGCAGGTCCCCGCGGATCGCTTCCAGGTTGGCCGCCTGGTCTGCGGAAACCAGCACCACCCTGGCCCCGGCATCCCCGAGGAGGGTACGGAGCCCGCCGGGCTGCAGCAGAACGCTGCACGGCACGATCACCAGCCCGCTGACCGCCGCCGCCCAGTAGGCCGCCATCAGTTCAAGGCTGTTCGGCAGGACGGTGGCGAAACGGTCCCCCTTCTCAAGGCCAAGGCCCAGCAGGGCATTGGCCAGCCGGTTGACCTCTTCGTTCAGCGACGCGAAATTCCAGGTCCGGCCCTCGAAATCCAGTGCCGGGGCGTCGCCACGAAATCTGGCGTGATGCGGCAGGAGACGGGAAATGGTTGGCATGGGAATCGGCGGGTCAATGGCACACTGTACCCAAACTGTACCGGGTCTGCCAGTCCCGGAATTCTATGCAACCTGTACTTGCAACCGGCATGGCATCGGGAAGCCTGGTTATCAGTGGCTTCGGATTCTCGGGTCCAGGGCGTCCCGCAAGCCGTCGCCGATGTAGTTTACCGACAGCACGGTCAGCGAGATGGCAAGCCCGGGCCAGACCACGCGCTCGGGGTAGAGTTCCATCCGGTCGACCGCATCGAACAGGAGTTTTCCCCACGTCGGGAAATCCGGCGGAAAGCCGAAGCCGAGGAAGGAAAGGGCCGACTCCGTGATGATCGCCGTGGCGATGCCGAGCGTGGCGGACACCATGATCGGCGAAAGCACGTTCGGCAGGACATGCCGCAGGATCATCATCGGGGGTGAAGTGCCGATGGACCGTGCTGCCAGCACGAATTCACGCTCCTTGAGCGCCAGGACATCTCCGCGGACGATGCGGGCGGTCTGCATCCAGGAGGTAATGCCCACGAGTGTCACGATCAGGACGAATATGCCGCCCTCGGGTCCGAAGGCGGCGGACAGCGGCGCGCGGAAAAGGAGGACGGCAACCAGCAACAGTGGCAGCAGGGGCAGTGCGAGAAACAGATCGGTCAGGCGCATCAGCAGCCCGTCAAGCCGCTGGAAATATCCCGCCAGCACCCCGATGACGGTGCCGATGACCAGGCTGAGGAGCATGGCCGTGAGCCCCACGGCAATGGACACCTGTCCGCCCGAAAGGAGGCGCGCCAGGATATCGCGTCCCAGGTTGTCGGTACCGAGCGGATGCGCCCAGTTCACCTTTGCACCCGTATCCCAGAGCGTGACGTAGACGGGGCGCATATCCCTCAGCTTGATGAAATCGCGGCCCGTGGGCACGAATTGGGGGTCGTTCCAGTAGACCAGTGGGCCGGCGAGAACCCCAAGCAAGATCAGCGCGAAGACCATCATGCCCACCAGTGCACCGCGGTGTAGCCGGAACTGGTGCCAGACATCCCACCATTGAGAGCGGCCGGCTTCTGCGATTCCCTTGCCGCCGACGTCCTGTTCCCGGATCTCAGTCATAACGGATTCGCGGATCAAGGATGCCGTAGATGATGTCGGCAGCCAGGTTGAACAGAACGATCAGCACGGCGAAGATGAAGGTCAGTGTCTGGACCATGGGGAGATCGTTGGCCTGGATGGCCGTGATCAGAAGATGACCGATGCCGTTCACCTTGAACACCTGTTCGGTGATGATCGCCCCGCCGAAGATGGCGGGGACGCCGAGGGCGATGACGGTGACAACCGGGATCAGGGAATTGCGCAGGACATGTACCAGCACCACCGTGCGCTCGGACAGTCCCTTGGCCCGGGCGGTGCGCACATAGTCCTCGCTGAGATTGTCCAGCATCGAGGCCCGCATGAACCGGCTGAGCTGCGATGTGATCTGCAGGGCAAGCACCATGACGGGGAGGATCATCTGTTTCAGCTGGACCAGGAAGCTGTCCCAGTCGTTCACGACATGGGTGGTGTTGTAGATCGAGGGAAACCAGCCGAGCTGGACCGAAAAGATCACGATGGCAAGCACCCCGGAGAAGAACGGCGGAATCGCGAACCCGACCATCGTGATGAAGGTCCCGGCCTGGTCAAAGACCGAATACTGGCGATAGGCCGAATAGATGCCGACCGGCAGGGCGATCAGCACTGCCACCACGTAGGCCACGCCAACCACCCAGAGTGTCTGCGGGATGCGCTGTATCACGATGTCCATGACCGGTGAACGGGTCTGCCACGAGATCACGCGCTGGTCACCCTCGGCGAAGGCGGTCCCGAAGAGCGAATCCGCGAGCACCATCGGTTCGACCACGAAAAACTGGTGCAGCCACTTGGTGAAGCGAATGTGCACGGGCTGTCCGAGGCCGAGCGCCTCGCGCATCTTCTCCTTGACTTCCGGCGGCACGGTCAGCGGAACCTGTGCCATGGGATCGCCGGGGGCGAGTTCCAGCAGAAGGAAGATGACCAGGCTGATGAACAGCAGGGTCGGGACGGCCAGGACCAGGCGTCTGATGGTATAGGTCAGCATCTCGGGCCTGGTCCTGCCGCGGCGGCCGATACGGATTCCCGGAGCGCGCGGGCAACCGGCTTCAGGTTACGCCATGGCCCCGGGCGCGAACGGCCTGCGGAGCCCCGGACACTATCGGATTCGATACCAGTCGGCCACGTTCCACAGTTCGCTGTCCCAGACATTGAGCCTGACGCCGCCGAGGCTGCTGGCATGGGCGGAAAGGCGTCCCCGGTGGACCAGCGGAATCATCACGGCTTCCTGCATCAGCATGTCGTTGAGTTCCCGGGCGATGCGCGCCCGTTCGCTGAGTTCCGCCGTCTGGGTCAGCTCCTTGTGGCGTGCGTCGTACGCGGGGTTGCAGTAGCGTGGAATGTTGGCTCCCTGCCACTGGGTATCGGGGCGCGGACTGTCCGAGCAGAGCCAGTTCGCCAGATAGGACTGCGGGTCGGTGCCGCTGAAGTTGTTCGCGTACATCTCGAGGTCGGCATAGAATTTCTGGTAGGTGTCGGGCGAGCCCGGATCACTGCCGAAGAAGACCGAGGCGTCAATATTGCGAAGTTCGGCCGCCACGCCGATTTCGGACCACCACTGCTTGATCAGTACCTGGAAGTCCTGGCGCACCGCATTGGTGGAGGTCTGGTAGAGGACGCTCAGTTCCACGCCATCCCGGTCGCGGATGCCGTCGCCGTTCGAATCGACCCAGCCGGCCTGGTCAAGCAGCGCATTCGCCCCGGGGATGTCCTGGACCAGGCAGCCGTCGTTGGCCGACGACGTGTAGATGTCGGGTGCCGGGACGACGTTGCAGGTCGGCTTGCCGGCCTTGCCGTAGCCGATCTCCACCAGCAGGTCCCGGTCGATTGCCATGGACAGCGCCTTGCGGACATTGATGTCCGAAAGGAACGGGTGCGGATGGCTTGCCGTGGAGCGCTCGGCATCGGGCAACCCCGGGTCGGGATTGGTGAGGTTGACCATGATTCTTTCGACCAGGGTGCCGAAGCCCGCGACCGGCACGCCCATGCCGCCTTTCTCCATCTCGGCGATGACGTCCGGTGCCAGTTGCAGGTTCCAGGCATAGTCGAACTCGCCGGTCTCCATCACGGCGCGACCCGCCGCGGTGGCATCGCCGCCACCCTTGAAGGTCAGCGTCGCGAAGGCCGGCTTGTCCGGATCCCGGTAGTTCGGGTTCGCTTCCATGGTGATCACGTCATTGGGACGGAATTCCACCACCCTGAACGGGCCGGTGCCGAAGGGATTGAAATTCTGCTCGGTGCAGTTCGGGGCTGCCGCGCCCAGGCAGTCGGCGAACTGTGCGGCCTGGATGATCGGACTCTCGGCGCCCACGAACGGGCCATAGGGAAACGGGGTGGGTCCCTCGAAAGTGATCTTCACCGTATGCGTGTCGGTTGCCTCGACATTGCTGACTCCCGAGAACTTGGCCAGTTGGGCGCAGCCGCCCTCGGAGTGCATGCAGTAGTCCGCGGTGAACTTGACATCGGCCGAGGTGAAGGGCGTGCCGTCGGACCAGCGGATGTCATCGCGCAGCTTCCAGGTGATCGAGGTCAGATCCTCGCTGACGCCGCCGTTCGAGACGGTCGGGATTTCGGTTGCAAGCCAGGGCATCATGTTGCCGCCTTCATCATATCGTGCCAGGGGCTCGATGATCAGGCTGGCGCTTTCAATGTCTTTCGTACCACCCGACAGGAACGGGTTCAGGGTGGATGGTGCTTGCCAGTAGATGATATTGACATGTCCGTCACGGCCCTGCTGGGCCATGGCCATGGGAGTCAGGGCCAGCGCGGCGGTGGCGAGGCCAAGGGTGAGGAGCTTCATGGCTTGTCTCCGGTCAGTGATTGATTGGGTCCGCTTCCAGTACCCGGAAGCAGGCAGCCACGCTGCAGACATGGCCTTTGGCTCCGACCCGGGGAGTGGCAGCGGTCACGAAATATTATTGGTTGAATCCATGCCGGATGCAAGCGCCCGCCGGAGCAGCGGACCGTACCCGTTTCCGGGGTTGATCTTGCGAATGATCCCTGATTACATCGGGTGAAGTTTCGGAGGAAGTCATGTCCGGTCAGCCGCTCGTCGATGTCAGGAACCTGCGCGTGGAATTCGGTTCCGGTCCAGGCGTCGTCGTGGGGGTCGAGAACGTGTCGTTCCGGATCATGCCCGGCGAAACCCTGTGCGTGGTGGGCGAATCCGGATCGGGCAAGTCGGTATCGGCGCTCAGCATGATGCGCCTCGTGGAGTTCGGGGGCGGGGAGATTGCATCCGGCACGCTCCTCTACCAGGACCGTGAAGACAGTGTTGACCTTGGCGGGGCGGGCGATGCCATGATGCGCCGGATCCGCGGCCATCGCATCGGGATGATCTTTCAGGAGCCGATGACTGCCCTGAACCCGGTTTTCACGGTGGAGCGCCAACTGACGGAGGGTCTCAGGGTACACCTGGGAATGAACGGGACAGCGGCAAGGGAGCGTGCGCTCGAGTTGCTCCGGAATGTTCAGATACCGGAGCCCGAGCAGCGGATGAAGCAGTATCCGCACGAACTGTCGGGGGGGATGCGCCAACGGGTGGTCATCGCCATGGCCATGGCCTGCGAGCCGCGTCTGCTGATCTGCGACGAGCCCACCACTGCCCTTGACGTGACCGTACAGGCCGAGATTCTCGCCCTGATCAACCGGCTGAAACGGGATTACGGCACGGCGGTCATGTTCATCACCCACGACATGGCGGTAGTCGCCCAGATCGCGGACCGGGTAAGTGTCATGTACCGCGGGCTGCAGGTGGAGGAGGGGACCGTGTTCGAGATTTTCGAAAACCCGCAGCACGATTACACCAGGTCCCTGCTGGCCGCCGTGCCGAAACTCGGCGACATGTGCGGCCGGCCCGCTCCGGAACCGATGAAGGTCTTGGGTGCAACCGAGTCCGCAAGGATCCCGGAAACCGACATCGCGGAGCGCCCGGTATTGCTGGAGGTCGAAGGCCTGACTACGCGATTCCCCGTGCGCAAGGGGCTGTTCCGCCGGGTGGTGGCCAATGTCCATTCCGTTGAGGATGTATCGTTCACGATACGCAGGGGGGAGACCCTGGGGCTCGTGGGCGAATCCGGCTGCGGAAAGTCCTCCTGCGGGCGCTCGATCCTGAGACTGGTGGAACCCCTGCGCGGCAAGGTGCGGCTTGGCGGCGACGATATCATTGCGATGGACGAACAGGGCCTTCGTGCCGCCCGGCGCAACATGCAGATGGTATTCCAGGACCCGTTCGCTTCGCTCAACCCCCAGGTGCGGCTGATCGACCAGGTGTCGGAACCCCTGCGAAACTACGGCCTGGCACGAGGGGATGAGCTGATCGATCGCGTGGCGGCCCTCTTCGACCGGGTTGAACTGCCCCGCAGTTTCATGAAACGGTATCCGCACGAGCTGTCCGGGGGGCAGCGCCAGCGGATCGCCATCGCCCGCGCCCTGGCGCTGAATCCCTGGCTCATCGTGGCGGACGAGGCGGTCTCGGCACTGGATGTCTCGGTGCAGGCCCAGGTCCTGAACCTCATGATGGGACTGCAGGCCGAACTGGGAATCGCCCTTCTTTTCATCAGTCACGACATGGCCGTGGTCGAACGCATCAGCCATCACACGGCGGTCATGTACCTGGGGCGCATCGTGGAGATCGGGCCGCGGGAGGCCGTCTTCGGGAGCCCGCGACATGCATACACGAAATCCCTCCTGTCGGCCGTGCCGGTGGCCGACCCGCGCCGGCGCGGGAGCCTCGATGACGTCCGGTTCAGGCCGGTTCCCTCGCCGATTTTTCCGGTGGGGCATGAACCCGGGCCTTCCGTCTATGAAGAGGCCGGGCCGGACCACTTCGTGCTGATGTCCGACGCGGGCTGATGCGGGGAATGCGCGGCTGCCGGCATCCGGGTTGCCTTCCCTGTGGCCCGGTCAATCCTGCCGGGCCGGGACCAATGGCAGGCACAGGGCCGTCATCAACTCATCAGCAGGGGTGTCGTATGGTGGGCAGTGAATCGATGCGAAAGGGGCGAATTCAACGGTGCTTGACCGCGTCCGGAACGTTGCAGACCGGTATCGGGTCCATCTTGTGCCGGTTGGCGGCATGCAGCCTGCGATAGATCGCGAGTACTTCCTCCTGTCTCGGGGTCAGCGGTTCCTGGGCAGCCCCGGGGTCATGGTCCATGGCCCATTCCAGTTCGGGATACGAGGCGCCGATCTGGTCCTCGTCGGAGCGGTTGTCGCCCCAGAGCCCGTCCGTCGGGGCGGCCTCCATGATCTCCCGGTTCACGCACAGCGCCCTGCCGAGCTCGTACACTTCGGACTTGACCAGGTCCGCGATGGGACTCAGGTCGACCCCCCCGTCACCGTACTTGGTAAAGAACCCGACTCCGAAATCCTCCACCTTGTTGCCGGTGCCGGCCACCAGATAGCCGTGCAGGCCCGCGAAGTAGTAGAGGGTGGTCATGCGGATCCTCGCCCGGGCATTGGCCAGCATGAGAAAACGCGCCTCCTCGTTCGCCACGGGGGGCATGGCGGCGACAAACTGGTCGAACACGGACGAAAGTTCGGTGCGCACGGAGGTGACATTGGGAAATTCCCCTTCCAGCTGCGAGATATGTTTCCTGGCCCTGGAAACCTGGGTGTCGGACTGGTGGATCGGCATTTCGCAGCAAATCACCCGTTGCCCGGTCCGGGCCGCCAGGCCGGATGTCACTGCGGAATCGATCCCGCCGGAAACACCGACAACGAAGCCCCCCGTGCCCGCGGCGGCGGCGTGCTCGTTGAGCCAGTTGACAATATGGGATATGACTGCTTCTGCGTTCATGGGGAATGGTGCCGGGTCACGGAATGCGGGGCCCGGACAGGGTCCGGTTTTCAGGTGCAGGGGAATTATATCGCTGCCGCGGCATGAAATCGCCGGTATGCCGTTTCCCCGGGCAGGTTACCCAATTGGGGCGGTAGCGATGGCGATCAATTGGGCGATAATAAGCGCTCAATTTTTTATTTTTCCCGTAAGTTACCCGTGACTATAGAAAGCAGCAAGGCTCATCTGGCGGCCTACACCAAGGACCAGAATCTCGCGGAACTGATGATTCCCGCGGTCGGACACCTGTACCGTGAAAACGGCATTATCGTACTCGTCTTCGGACGGAAACTGATGAATGCGTCGGTGATCGACATCATCAAGGCACACCGTTTCGGCAGGCGCATAGCGGGCAAGGACCCCTCCCTGGAGCAGACCAGCGAGGTGCTCAAGGCCCTGGCCAGGATGGATCTTGGGATTTGCCGGATCGACATCGGCAAACTGGCTCACCGCTTCTACCATGAAAACGGCAGCAGCGAGAGCCTGGACGAATTTCTGGCCAGGGAACTGGCGCCCGCCGCCGCGAACGGTGACCATGCGCCGGAAGATCCCCAGGACGTGGTGCTGTACGGATTCGGGCGTATCGGCAGGGTACTTGCCCGCCTCCTGATCGAACGGAGTACCGCCAGGCACAACAGGCTCCGCCTGCGTGCCATCGTGGTCCGGGGCGGCCGGGATGGAGACCTGGAAAAACGTGCCAGCCTGCTCAGGCGGGATTCCATTCACGGGCCGTTCAACGGCTCGGTCACGGTGGATGTCGAGAACAGCGCCATCATTGCCAATGGCAACTATATCAACGTGATCTATGCCAATCAGCCGGAGGACATCGATTACACGAAGTACGGAATCCGCGATGCGCTGGTCGTCGACAATGCCGGGGTCTTCAAGGACGAGAAGTCGCTGTCCCGCCACCTTGTTCCCCAGGGTGCCGCCAAGGTACTGCTGACCGCACCGGCCAAGGGGGATGTCCGGAACATCGTCTATGGCGTGAACCATCACATGCTCGACGACCAGCCCATCGTCTGTGCCGCCTCCTGTACCACCAACGCCATCACGCCTGTTCTGAAAGCCATCAATGACCGCTACAGCATAGTCAACGGTCACGTGGAAACCGTGCACTCCTACACGAACGACCAGAACCTGATCGACAACTATCATTCGGCGGAGCGACGGGGCCGGAGCGCCCCCCTGAACATGGTGCTGACCACGACGGGGGCGGCCGGAGCGGTGGCCAAGGCCCTGCCGGAACTGGCGGGAAAGCTCACCGGCAATGCCATCCGGGTGCCCACGCCGAACGTGTCCCTGGCGGTCATGAACCTGAACCTGTCCGAGGCTCCGACAAGGGATGAACTGAACGCCTACATGAGGGACGTGGCGTATGATTCTCCCCTCAGTGAACAGATTTCCTATTCCGCGTCCACGGAAGCGGTCTCCAGTGACATGGTGGGTACACCGGAGCCGGCAATCTTCGATTCGGTGGCCACCATCGTGCAGGGCAACAGCTGCGTTGTCTATGTCTGGTACGACAACGAATTCGGGTACACGGTGCAAGTGCTTCGGGTGATGCGCCACATGGTAGGCATGCACATACCCCAGTATCCCGCCTAGGCATTTCCCGGTGGCGCGCGCCGGCGGTCGGGGGGCCTTTCCCCATGCGGAAATTCCCCGATACGACCATGGTGCTCATGGAATGTGCCGGGCGCACGGGGTGACCGGCTCTGGGGATAAACGGGTGCAGACCGGCACCGACAAGGGCGTCAATGGGTTCCGGTGGCGGATCGCCGGGCGCACTGCCCGGCAAGGGTCGGGGTAGGGTCGTTGGATACCGGCCTGGTCTCCCTGTTCGTCGGCTCCCTGCTGGCATCCACCCTGGTGCCCGGGGGAGTCGAGGGCCTGTTGCTGGTGATGGTGCAGCAGCAGCTGCATGACATCACGGCGCTGTTCCTGGTCGCCACCATCGGCAATACCCTGGGCGGAGTCATTACATTTCTCATTGGCGCGTTGCTTGCCGGAGGGCTCAGGTACGGCAGGTCCCACCCGCGTCTTGAACGCTGGTTCAGCTTGGAAAACAAATCCCTGGATAGGATCAGGCGTTACGGATCGCCCGCGCTGCTCTTTTCCTGGATGCCCGTGGTGGGGGATCCGCTTTGTCTTGCCGCCGGCTTCCTCGGCCTGCGTTTCTGGCCGAGCGCCCTGATGATCGCGGTTGGGAAAGCTGCCAGATATCTGGTGCTTCTGTGGATTCTGCAAGAAACCGTCTGACGGCCCCGCTTCGGCACTGTGCGTGACAGGGCCTGCCGACATGGAGGCACCAGTTTGATGGAATGCATAAGTATCCCGTATTGATAAAAATATAAAGATATGTTTATATAGTACTTCATTCAGACATGATCCTTCATGATGATCAGCCAATGGAGTGCCAACCCCACCGCATATCTGGACAGGCCGGTTCGGGAAGAACCGCTCTCGGTATCCCTGGAAATGTTTCCCCCGGGAACCGAATCCGGCTGGCGGGGTTTTCGGAGGAACCTGGAACAGTTGTCGCTGCTTGGTCCGGAATTTGTTTCCGTCACCAGCGGAGCGGGGGGAGGCGGGAGCCGGAAAACCCTGGAAACCATTGTCAAAGCCAAGGACGGCTGCGACATTCCATTCGCCGCCCACCTCACATCCATCGGCAAGTCCCGGCAGGAGGTTCATGGGGAACTGGATGCGGTCATGGATTCGGGAATCCGTCACGTGGTCGCCTTGCGGGGAGACCTTCCCGTGGGCACGGCACCGGACCCGCAAGGGTACCAGTCCGCCCTTGAACTCGTCCGCGCCATGCGGGCCAGGGAGGAATACGTAAACTGCAGCATTTCCGTGGCAGCCTATCCCGAAGGCCACCCGGAAGCCGTCAGCCAGGAGGAGGAAACCACTTACCTCAAGCGCAAGGTGGATGCTGGCGCGGATCGGATCATCACCCAGTTCTTCTTCGATACCGAGGTGTTTGCGGTGTTCCTGGAGCGTATCCGGAGCGCCGGTATCGACGTGCCCGTGTTGCCCGGAATCCTGCCCATCGTCGATTTCCCGAAGGCGGTCGCTTTCGCGAAAAAGTGTCAGACGCGGATTCCCCGCTGGTATCACGTGATGTACCGGGATCTCGAGCAAAGCGTGAAATTGCACCAGGCCATCTCGGTGTCCATCGCCGTGGAGCAGTGCCGCCAGCTCATGGCGCTGGGGGTGAGGGATTTTCATTTCTACACTCTGAACCGGTCCGAATTGACCGTCGCGGTCTGCCGGGAACTCGGCATCTCACCGGCGAGTCCCCGGACCTCCGTGGAGCCGGATCGTTCCCGCCCGGCGAAACGAATCGGCCAGGCGGTGTGCACCGCGCCCTGATCCTGTCCTGACCGGGCCGCACAGCACAGAAGCCTGTTCCGGGGGTCACGCTTGCCGAATGGCCTGACAAGGCAATCAACGGACCAATTTCGAGCCCGGAAATACTCTGAGATCCCACATTTTGCGAATTATTACATTCAATGTATTGACATATGTTGGAGAATACCCCACTTTCCGACAAAAATAGCATCCAGAATAGTTCGGAATCCCCACTGGCTATAATTCACTAAGGGACAACCGGGTACCCGGGTTTGCCACATCCGGCACAACCGGCCGGCTACAGCACCCGACTGATCCGGCAGTACCGGGACACCGGCAGTATCCGGGGTCGTCGCGGACGGCTTGCCAACGCCTTCTCCCGGCGTTACACCTCTGAGAACGCGATCCCCCTGATGACAATGGACGCCCTGCACGGTGACGCGGACCGTCACACCGTCATCTGCCTCGGCAGACTGCGGCTCTCTGTGGCGCCCTGTTTTCGAGAGACCGTTATTTACGTTCGCTGGCCGATTCCGCCGAAGCCGGCGACAGAATAAGCGTGCTTGATAAGGGATTACGGGTGTGTTGCCAGCTTGGGTTTTCGACCCAAGGGGTTCTGAAGGAGGTACTTGGCTCCATAGCACACATGCTATAAAATGTAGTCGTATGGCTTGGCGCGTCAGAACCCTGAATGCAACCGTGGACGGGGAACTCGACGCGCTCCCCGCTGACATGCGGGCACGGCTCGTTCGCATCGCCAGATTGATCGCTACTGTCGGCCTTGGGCGCGTTGGAATGCCGCATGTCAGGCACCTGACCGGTCCGTTGTGGGAAATGCGCCTTGGCGGCCGGGACGGCATCGCGCGGGCGCTGTATGTTACCGCGACGGACCAGCAGGTCGTGGTGGTGCGGGCGTTTGTCAAGAAAACCCGGCGCACACCGCACCGGGAAATCGAGTTGGCGCTGCGACGCGCCCAGGAGGTATCGCAATGAGCACACTTGAAGAACTGCACGAGCGGTGGAGCAAGGACGCGGACTATCGCAAAGCCTATGAGCGCCTGGAGCCGGAATTCGAGGTGGCCCGCGCACTCATTGAAGCGCGCCGGTGCGCCGGATTCACCCAGGCGGAGTTGGCCGCACGGATGAAGACTACGCAATCGGCGGTTGCGCGCCTGGAGAGTGGGCGGATACCGCCATCCACACGTACACTGGAGAAGGTCGCGAAGGCAACGGGAACCCGGCTGCGTATCCGGTTCGAGCCCGTGTAAACCCGCTATCCGATCCTGTGGACGCCTAGGACTTCGAATAGCCACAGGTCCGCAGTTTCCTGACGAACTTCAGCAGGGGCCAGGGAAAACGCTCCACCCCGGAAGCGGGGGCGCCAATCCAGCTTGGCCGATCGGCTACAACAGCCGATAAACGCTGGCCCGACTCAGCCCGTACCGTTCCGTCAGGTCCCGGTTCCCGATATCATTCGGAGTTCACCTGCTGGTCCGACCGCCATGATCGCCATACCCTGGGAATCCCTTTCGTCGGAAACCCTGGATTCGCTGCTGGACGAAATCGTCACCCGGGACGGTACCGACTACGGCGCGGTGGAGAAGTCCACCGCGCACAAACGGATGCGCGCCCGCGAACAGCTGGAGGCGGGATTGACGGTGCTGGTCTGGAACAGCAAGACCGCGACCGCATCCCTGGTTGCGCGGGAAGAGGCGGGACGTCTCGGTCTAGTCTGAACGATCCGAATGCCGTTCCAGCGCCCACTGGACGTGTTCGCGAACCAGTGACGATGGATGGGCGGCCCGGTTCCGCAGCGCGGAGATCACGGAATCGCTTCGCGGCGCGTTGCCAAGCGCCACGGCAATGTTCCGCAGCCAGCGAATGAACCCGATGCGTCGGATGGCGGATCCCTCGGTCCGGTTCAGGAACGTGGCCTCGTCCCAGGAGAAGAGCTCGCCGAGCCCGCGATCATGTAACGGGTGCCGGGCGAGAAAATCCGTCTCCGCCGTCACCCGGGCATAGCGGTTCCAGGGGCAGACAAGCTGGCAGTCATCACAGCCGAAGACGCGGTTGCCGATCGCCGGGCGGAATTCCTCCGGGATGGCGCCCGGCAGTTCTATGGTCAGGTAGGAGATGCAGCGGCGGGCATCCAGCACCCAGGGGGAGACGATTGCCCGGGTCGGGCATATGTCGATACAGGCGGTGCAACTGCCGCAATGGGCGCTGACGGGTTCATCCACCGGCAGGGGCAGGTTCACGTACAGTTCCCCGAGGAAGAACCATGACCCGGCGTCCCGTGAGAGCAAGTTGGTATGTTTCCCGATCCAGCCAAGTCCCGCCTTTTCGGCAAGGGGCTTTTCCAGGACCGGGGCGCTGTCGCAGAAGGGCCGGTAGCCGAATTCGCCCGCGGCCTGGCGGATCCGGCCGGCCAGCGTGGCAAGCCTTTTTCGCATCACCTTGTGATAGTCCCTGCCCAGCGCATAGCGGGAGATGTAGCCGGTGTCCATCCGGTCCAGCGCCCGGCACATGGCCTGCTGTGATTCCGGCAGATAGTCCATGGCGACGGATATGACCCTGACCGTGCCGGGAACGAGTTCGGGCGGACGCGAGCGCCGGGTGCCGTGACGGTGCATCCATTCCATCTCTCCCGCGAACCCGCGTTCGAGCCATTCCTTCAGGCGGGTCTCCGCAGCGGTGAGATCAACGTCCGTGATACCCAGCCGGGTGAACCCCAGTTCGCGGGCCCAGCGTCGGATATCATCCGTCAGGGGTTGAAGATTCTCGAGCATGATCGGCAAGGCATTGTTCCAGGAATCCGTGGGACATCCGCCGGATTCGGACGGTCCGCGACGGCGTGGCGGATTGGGAGCTTAGCATCCGGATGGTAGAATCACTCCCGTTGGAAACGGCGCGGCCGCGGCTGAAAATTGCATACGAACACGTATACCACTTGACGCTGTCAATAGAAATAGCCGGTGAGGCCGCCATGATCGAGCTGGGAAAGCGGATCGCGCCGAGGATAGCCCGGGGCGCCATGATCTATCTGTCCGGGGATCTCGGGGCCGGGAAGACCACCCTGGCCAGGGGCATTCTTACGGGATGCGGCCATGCAGGGAACGTCACCAGTCCCACCTATACGCTGCTGGAGACCTACACCCTGCCTTCCCTGGTGGTGCATCACTTCGATCTTTACCGGATGAAAACGCCGTTTGAACTCGAACAGATCGGGCTCCGCGACCTCCTGGACGGGGAGGCGATCGCCCTGGTGGAATGGCCGGACCGGGGACGGGGGGTCCTGCCACCCGCGGACGCGAGGATCGATATCGGGTTTACCCCGTCCGGAAGGAGCATCGCGCTGCCGCATTGTCTGCTGGAAGATCACGGGGCGGCACCGGGGTGATCCGCGTCGGGAGAAAACTCCGTGTTCTGGTGATCCTGGCGGGTTTCCTCGCATCGATGGCGCACGGCGCCGTGATCAAGGAAATCCGGATGTGGCATGCGCCCGACCGCAGCCGGATCGTGTTCGACATGGATCATCACAGCAGGTTCAACGTGTTCACCCTGGAGGACCCCGTAAGGGTGGTGATCGACCTCGACAATGCCGTGCTCAAGGGCAGGATACCCGCACCGGGAACCACCGGGCAGTTCATCCGGCGGATCCGCCAGGGCACGCACGATGGCGGGACCACGCGGCTGGTGTTCGACCTGGCGAAGCCGGTGCGCTATTTCGTTCGCATGCTCAAGCCCTCCAGCGGCTACCAGTACCGGCTCGTGGTGGATTTCTACCATCATACCTACAATCCCGAAAAGCCGGCGCCGGACATTCCTGCGGACCGGCGGGGAGATCGGGGCTTCCTGGTCATTGTCGACCCCGGCCATGGCGGTGAGGATCCGGGTGCCCTCGGCAGGAGGAGCAAGGAGAAGGACATCGTCCTGCAGATTTCCAGGCGCCTGAAGAAACTGATCGACGCCAGTCCAGGGATGCGCGCGGAACTGACCCGGACCGGCGACTACTACGTCAACCTCCGCCAGCGCAGCGCCCTGGCGCGGCGCCGGCGTGCCGACATGTTTGTCTCCGTTCACGCCGATGCATTCACCAGCCCCTCCGCCCGCGGTGCCTCGGTATATGCGCTTTCCCTGCGTGGCGCCACCAGTGAAGCCGCACGCCTGCTGGCCAACCAGCAGAACCTGTCGGACCTCGCCGGGGGGGTGAACCTGGCGGGAAAGGATCCCCAGGTGGCCAGAACCATGCTGGGGCTTTCCATGGACAAGACCATCGACCAGAGCATCCTTTTCGGGCGGGAGGTGTTGGATGAACTGGAAAATGTAGGCAGAATTCACAGTGCCCGCGTGGAACAGGCAGGATTCGTGGTATTGAAATCACCGGATGTGCCGTCGATACTGGTGGAAACCGGCTACATCACCAATCCCACCGAGGAGAAACTGTTGCGCAGCGATCAGCACCAACAGCGCATTGCCAGGGCGATCATGAAAGGGATCGAGCGATATCTGGACAAGAACCCGGGCTATTTCTCGCAAAACTGAGTGTCATGGGTGCATCTCGACGTTCGATACGCCAGCTGGATGACAGGCTGATCAACCAGATCGCCGCCGGCGAGGTGATCGAACGGCCCGCGTCCCTCCTGAAGGAACTGGTGGAGAACAGTCTGGATGCCGGTGCCGGCGCCGTCCGGGTGGAGGCGGAGCGTGGTGGCGTGAAGCGCATTCTTGTCAGTGACGACGGCAACGGGATTCCCCCGGAGGAACTCGCCCTGTCACTCTCCCGCCACGCGACCAGCAAACTGTCGGAATTCGACGACCTCTACGACGTTTCGACCCTGGGGTTCCGGGGAGAGGCCCTGCCCAGTATCGGTGCGGTCTCGCGGCTGGAAATCCGGTCCAGGGTGCCCGGGGCCGACAGCGGTTTTGCCCTTGCTTGCCACGGCGGGACCCTGGATGAGGCCCCCCGACCGGTGGCCGGCACCGAGGGCACTACGGTGGAGGTGCAGGATCTCTTTTTCAATACACCGGCCAGGCGGAAGTTTCTCCGGACCGAAAAGACCGAACTCGGGCACCTGGATGATGTTCTTCGCAGGGCGGCGCTTGGCCGTTTCGACGTCGCGTTTGAGTTCAGCCACAACGGCCGGGCGGTGTTTTCCGCGCCGGCGGCGGATACGTCCGTGGGACGGGAAAGGCGGATCGAGACCCTGCTTGGCAAGCCGTTCGCGACGGGTAACCTGTGGTTCAGCGAGGAAAACGGACCCATGGAACTCGAGGGATGGATCGGCCTGCCGACGGTTTCCCGAAGTCAGCGGGACATGCAGTATTTTTTCGTCAATGGCCGGGCGGTACGGGATCATCTGGTCGCCCACGCCGTCAAGCGCGCCTACAGCGATGTGCTCTATCACGGCCGTCATCCGGCATTCGTGCTCAGCCTTCGGCTTCCCCCGGGACTCGTGGACGTCAACGTTCACCCTGCCAAGACCGAGGTGCGGTTTCGGGAGGGCAGGTCGGTCCATGATTTCGTCTATCGTGCGATCCACCGTGTGATCGCAGGCGCCGGGCCGGGTGAGGTGGCCGTGGACCTGCCGGGGCCCGCGGGGGCCGATCCGCTGGCGGGCGATGCGCCGTCCGGGGATCAGCGGCCCCTGGAATTTCCGGGATCCGGGCGGCGGGGTGCGGGGGGAGGATATGGAAGCCCCGCGGCCCAGACGCAGCTGCGGGTGCATATCCGCGAACAGATGGATGCCCTGGACCGGCTGTACAGGGCCCCGGATGGCACCGAAGGCGATTCCCTGGATGACGACCGGGAAGACGGGAGCCCCGGTGACATCCCGCCTCTTGGGTATGCCCTGGCGCAGCTCAAGGGCGTTTACATTCTCGCGGAGAACGCGGAGGGCCTGGTCATGGTGGACATGCATGCCGCCCATGAGCGGATCACCTATGAGAACCTGAAAGAACAGATGGCGCATCAGGGTGTGGAAAGCCAGCCGTTGCTGGTACCGCTGCTGATCCATGTAAGCGCGGCGGAACTTGGCGTAGTCGATGACCACCGGGAACTGTTCGAGCGTCACGGATTCGACGTGGAGCCCCTGGGAGAGGAGCAACTGGCGGTCAGGTCCATACCGGTTCTCCTGTCCCGGGTCGATCATGAAACCCTGGTGCGGGACGTGATTGCGGATCTCGTGGAGTTCGGCGACAGTGACCGGCTTGGCGAGACCGGCAACGAGATTCTTTCCAGCATGGCCTGCCATGGTTCCGTGCGGGCAAACAGGCGCCTTACACTTGACGAGATGAACGCCCTGCTCAGGCAGATCGAGACCATTGAACGGTCGGGACAGTGCAACCATGGGCGGCCCACCTGGATGCGGGTTGGACTCGGGGAAATCGACAAATGGTTCCTGCGCGGCCGCTAGTTGCCGCAGGCGGGTAGCTGATGAGCAGGGAAGCAGGCGGGGTTCCGGACGGACCACCCATACTGGTTCTCATGGGTTCCACCGCCAGCGGAAAGACCGATCTTGCCGCAGCGCTGTCCCGGCGGTTCCCGCTGGAACTGATCAGCGTGGATGCCGCCCAGGTCTACCGCGGCATGGATATCGGGACCGCGAAGCCCTCGCGGGAGTTTCTCGCGCGGTACCCCCATCACCTGATCGATATCCGCGATCCCGCCGATACCTACTCTGCGGCGGATTTCGCGGCGGACGCGGGGCGGCTGATCCAGGAAATCCGGCAGCGGGGCCGGATTCCCATGCTGGTGGGCGGGGCGATGTTCTATTTCCATGTCCTGGAATACGGCCTATCCCCCCTGCCGGCGGCGGATCAGTCGGTACGTGATGCGCTCAACCGGGAAATGACCGAATCGGGTGTCGAGGCATTGCACGGAATGCTGAAGTCGCTGGACCCGGCCACGGCCGCGCGGATTGATGCCCATGACACCCAGAGGGTGCAGAGAGCACTGGAGATTCACCGCCTGACCGGCCGTCCGCCAAGCGAATCGATGCGGGCTGCCCGGGGCCAGTCCGGGGTGACCGCCAAGTTCGCACTGTTCTGCCCCGACCGGGTAATCCTGCACCGGCGTATCCGGGACCGGTTCGGGGCAATGCTGGACGAGGGGCTGGTGGAGGAGGTGGCGGCGATCGCCAGTTCGCTGGAGGACCCGGATTCGGTACCTGCAATGCGTACGGTCGGGTACCGGCAGGTACTGGAGATGCTGCAGGGAAAAACCGGCACTGCGGAGATGACGGAAAGGGCCGTGGCCGCCACCAGGCAGCTGGCCAAGCGGCAGTTGACCTGGCTCAGGCAGCAGCGTGGCCTGGTTTGGGTGCAGGGAGGCGGGAACGGCCGGGTTCTGGATGCAATTTCCGGTTATCTGGCACACCATCCCAGATGCGCTCTCCCCTGACGGACCGGGCGCTCAGCGGGCGGATATGTACTAAAAATTAAGGCGTTGTGTTCGTCCTTTATGCTAATATCAGTCATCCGGGTATGGCTGGTTTACTGCCATCGGGCGGGGCGCGGATTACCCGGGAAGTTTCGACAGACCAACTGCATATTCGACGGAGGAATATCTGATTACCGGAAAACGGATATGGTGTGCAGCCCGAACCCTGGCCCGGGGCGGGCACAGTCGCGCCATGCGCGTTGACAGGAACTTGAAAATTCCTGCTGCGCACCGATATTGCAAATATGAAATTATAATTTGTTCAACCATTTGCAGTTAGCGATTGGGCAACACAAGAAGGTTACCTAAAATGGCACAAAACAGAGGGACAGCTTTGCAGGATCCATTTCTGAACGTCCTGCGCAAAGAACGAATCCCCGTTTCCATCTTTCTGGTCAACGGAATCAAGCTCCAGGGGCAGGTCGAGTCCTTCGACCAGTTCGTGGTGCTGCTCAGAAACAGCGTCAACCAGATGATCTACAAACATGCAATTTCCACCATCGTCCCGGCCCGTCCGGTAAAGATTCCGCATGAACATCACGATGATGGTGGTATCGACCAGGGCAGCGGTCAGCATTCGGACGTGCGCTCCTATTGAAGGGACTATGATTCAGGGTCGGTCGTCGGACGGGGTCCGGACTGATCTTGCCCCGGCGGGATTACGGGGCGTGGGGATTCTCTGGCACAAGCCCAAGGGACGGTGTTCCTGATGTTCCGATCCCTGGAACACAAGGGGGCCATCGAGTACGGGAGGTATGACGGACACCACGAAAGGGATGTTGGCGCAATTCTCGTCAAGCAGTTGGTGCCCGACGACGTTGCGGTTGGCGATCCCCTCCGGGAACTCGGGGAACTGGCGGTTTCCGCCGGAGCCGTCGTATTCGAAAAGTTCACCACCGAACGGCCTCGGCCGGTAGCCGCCACCTTCATCGGCAAGGGCAAGGCCGAGGAACTGGCGGCAAGAGTGTCATCCACGGGCGCGTCGCTCGTGATCGTGGACCATGCCCTCAGTCCGGTACAGGAACGGAACCTGGAGCAGTTGCTGTGTTGCCGCGTGCTGGATCGCACCGGCCTGATCCTCGATATATTCGCCCTGCGCGCGACCACCAGCGAAGGCAAGCTGCAGGTGGAGCTTGCCCAGTTGAGGCATCTGTCCACGAGACTGGTTCGGGGATGGACGCACCTCGAGCGCCAGAAGGGAGGGATTGGCCTGCGCGGTCCGGGGGAGACCCAGCTGGAAACCGACCGCCGACTCATCGGCATGCGGATCAAGACCCTGACCCGGCGGCTGGGCAAGGTGGAATCCCAACGCCGCCTGCGCCGGCGCTCGCGGCACCGCACACCCATTCCCACCGTTTCCCTCGTGGGCTACACCAACGCCGGAAAGTCGTCCCTGTTCAATCGCCTTACCGGGGCGGAGGTGTTCGCGGCGGACCAGATGTTCGCGACCCTGGATCCGACCATGCGACGGCTGGAAATCCCCGGACTCGGACCGGTGGTCCTGTCGGATACCGTGGGTTTCGTACGGGATCTTCCCCACAACCTGGTGGCAGCGTTTCACAGTACCCTGGAGGAGGTCGCCAGTGCCTCTTGCCTGCTGCTGGTGAATGACGTGTCGGACCCGGATCACGAGGTGCTGGCGGACGCTGTGGTCGGCGTCCTGGAGGAGATCGGCGCTGCTGACGTACCGCGCATCCTGGTGCACAACAAGATCGACCTGGACGGGGGATACGCACCTTCCGGGGTTTGCCGGCGCGGTTTTCCCGGCCGGGTGCGGGTTTCCGCGAGAACGGGCGAGGGAACGGACGACCTGATGTCATCGCTGGCGGCGCTGCTGGGCGTCGATCACCGCCACTGCGAGATCCGGGTATTGCCCTGTGGTGGCGCGCTTCGAGCGCAGTTGTACCGGCGCTGCGAAGTCACCGCGGAATCATTCGATGAATCGGGTGCCAGCATGCTCAGGCTGGTGATGTCCCCGGAAGACCACGGTTGGCTGGAATCGAAAGGCGAATTCAGGGGGCAGTGGGACTACGTCGAGTGACCTCCACCCCTGCGAATCCCGGTGAACGGCGGACAGGATACGCACGGACAATAGGCTTGCAGGGGCCGCTGTGGTAAAATTTGCACCGTCTGGATCACTGTTTTTCCACCCCGAAAATCCCCGGGAATTCACGTTTTCCACCGCCGTTCCCGGGTACCGGACAGTCGGCAACCCGTACGGACCGACGACACCGGAAGCATCAGCCTGACGATCGCCAAGAACCTATCGGGACGCACACCACCCGAACAACCCGTTTATTGTGATGACCGAGTCGCCGTTCGCCCGAGAGACACTGCCTGCCAACCTGGAACAGGAAATGCGACAGTCCTACCTGGACTACGCCATGAGCGTGATCGTCGGTCGCGCGTTGCCGGATGTCCGTGACGGACTGAAGCCCGTCCATCGCCGGGTCCTGTATGCCATGTCGGAACTGGGCAACGACTGGAACAAGCCGTACAAGAAATCCGCCCGGATCGTGGGGGACGTGATCGGAAAGTACCATCCCCACGGCGATACCGCGGTGTACGACACCATCGTCCGCATGGCACAGGATTTCTCCATGCGCTACCTGCTGATTGACGGGCAGGGGAATTTCGGCTCCGTGGACGGGGATGCGCCTGCCGCGATGCGGTATACGGAAATCCGCCTGAGCCGGATCGCCCATGAACTGCTGTCCGACCTGGACAAGGAAACCGTGGATTTCGGTCCCAACTATGATGAGACCGAAACCCAGCCGCTGGTGCTGCCGACGCGGGTGCCGAATCTCCTGGTAAACGGCTCCACCGGCATCGCTGTCGGCATGGCCACCAATATACCCCCGCACAACCTGCGCGAGGTTGTTGGCGGTTGCCTGGCGCTGATCGACAACCCGGAGATCTCCGTTACCGGGCTGATGCAGATCATTCCGGGTCCGGATTTTCCGACGGCCGGAATCATCCACGGGCGCACCGGCATCCGCCTGGCTTACGAGACCGGCCGCGGACGGATCAACGTACGGGCCCGTGCAGCCATAGAAGAGGAAAACAGCGGACGCCAGTCAATCATCGTGACGGAACTGCCCTACATGGTGAACAAGGCCCGGCTGATGGAAAAGATCGCGGAACTGGTAAAACACAAGAAGATCGAGGGAATTTCCGCGCTCAGGGACGAGTCCGACAAGTCGGGCATGCGCCTCGTGATCGAGATCAAGCGAGGCGAGCAGGCAGACATCGTGCTCAACAATCTGTACAAGCATACGAGGATGCAGACGGTGTTCGGTCTCAACATGGTGGCGTTGAGCGGGAACCAGCCCCGGCTCTTTACGCTCAGGGACATGCTCGAGGAGTTCCTGCGGCATCGCCGGGAGGTGGTCACCCGCCGCACGGTCCACATGCTGCGCAAGGCGCGTGAACGAGCCCATATCCTGGAAGGACTCTCCGTGGCGCTGGCCAACCTGGATCCGGTCATCGAGCTGATCAGGGCCGCGCAAACCCCCGCGGAAGCCAAGGGCCAGCTGCTGTCGGGTCCATGGGAACCCGGTATCGTCGCGGCCATGGTGGAACGCGTCGATTCCGATATGACGAGGGCCGAAAGTCCCGGCCCGGAATACGGATTGCATCCCGATGGCTACAGGCTCTCTCCGGAACAGGCCCAGGCAATTCTGGAACTCAGGCTGCATCGCCTGACGGGTCTTGAACAGGAAAAAATACGCCAGGAATACGGCGAGATCGTTGACCACATCGCCTCTTTGCTGGAGATCCTGCGAAATCCCGACCGCCTCATGGCCATCATCCGGGAGGAACTGGCGGAAATCCGGGACCGGTACGGTGACGATCGGCGAAGCGAGATCCAGGACGGTGAAATCGATTTCTCCATGGAGGACCTGATTCCCGAGGAGGAACTCGTGGTGACGCTGTCCCATGCGGGTTATGCCAAATCCCAGCCGGTCAGCGATTACGCCGCCCAGCGCCGGGGGGGGAAAGGGCGCATCGCCACCCGGACCCGCGAAGAGGATTTCGTCGAACGCATGTTCATCGCCAATTCCCATGACACGATCCTGTGCTTTTCCGACCGGGGAAAGGTTTACTGGCTGCGGGTGTTCCAGTTGCCCCAGGCGGGCCGCCAGGCCCGGGGGAAGCCGCTGGTCAACCTGTTGCCGCTCGAGAGCGGCGAGCAGGTGACCGCGATACTGCCCATCAAGGGCTATGACGACGGCGAGCACATCTTCATGGCAACCTCCCGGGGCACGATCAAGAAGTGCGACCTGACCTTGTTTTCCAATCCCCGCAGCAACGGCATCATCGCGGTCAGGCTGCATGAGGACGATCACCTCATCGGCGTTGCGCTGACCAGGGAGGGTGATGATGTCCTGCTCGTCAGCGACCGTGGCAAGGCAGTGCGTTTCGCCGAGGCCGGCGTCCGCAGCTTGGGCCGGACCGCCCGCGGCGTGCGCGGCATCCGGCTGGGTGAGGATGACCGGGTCATTTCGCTGATGGTGATACCCGGTTCCGATGCGGACGATCCCCCGGGGGACCTGCATGTGCTGATCAGTACCGTCAACGGCTACGGCAAGAGGACGCCGGTCGATGAATTTCAGAGAAAGAACCGGGGCATCAAGGGCGTCATTGCGGTCAAGACCTCGGAGCGGAACGGCGAAGTGGTCAGCGCCCTGACGGTTTCGGAAGAGGACGAGGTCATGCTCATTACCGACGGCGGCACCCTGGTCCGCACGCCGGTGAGCGGGATATCCGCCCAGGGAAGGAATACCCAGGGCGTGCGCCTGATTTCGGTCAATACGGGGGAGCGGCTGGTCAGCGTCAGCCGCGTGGTCGAATCGGCCAACGGCACTCCGGAGGACCCCGGCGAGAACGATGCCGGCCAGTCACCGGCCCCGGAGCCGGCAACCATTCACTGACCTGTCCGGATTCCCGTGTCCGATCGTTCCGAAAACCAGCTCGACCAGTGTCGCGAACGCATCGACGAGATCGACGACCGCATACTGGAACTGATGGGCGAACGGCTCGAGGTGGCCCGGACCATCGCCGGGATCAAGCAGGCGCTCTCCGAGCCTGCCTATTACCGCCCGGAACGGGAAGCCCAGGTTCTGAGCCGTCTGCGCAACCTGAAGCCGTCACTCATGTCAGAGGCTGACGTGGATTCACTGTTCCGTGCGATCATGTCCATTACGCGCAGTTCCGAAACCCGCTTTGCCGTGGCGCTGCTTGGTCCCGAGGGAACGGATTCCGAGACCGCGACGAAACAGCTTTTCGGTACCGCGATTGATATCGTCCACATGCCCACGGTCGAAGAGGTTTTTCGCAGCGCGGAGGCAGGCCGGGCGGACTTCGCTGTCGTGCCGGTGGATCATGCCGCCGAGGAAGGTGTCAGTGTCGTCATGGACCTGTTGGCCAATACGCCGCTTCTGGTCTGTTCGGAAATCTGCCTGCCCCTCCATCACAACCTGATCGCTGCCGCACCCGCCCTTGCGGGTAAGGAAATCGCCGACGCACACCAGCTTCCTGTGCAGGTCGCGAATATCGAGGGCGGTCCCGGGAATACCGCCCGCTTCCTGGTTCTGTCGATGCGGGACACGCCACCGAGCGGAGACGACAAGACCAGCTTTCTGGTGGCGGCGCACAACCGACCCGGCGCGCTGTTGCAACTGCTGAAGCCGCTGGCTGATCACGGCGTGGACATGACCCGGATCGAGTCGCGCCCCTTCCGTTCGGGAAACTGGGAGCACGTTTTCTTTATCGACGTGAAGGGCCACCGGGATGACCCTTCCGTTGCCGGGGCCTTGCACGAAATCCAGGGCGAGGCTGGCCTGTTCCGCCATCTCGGCTCCTATCCTGCTGCGTCCTGAGTTCAAGCCATGACGACATCACAGAAAAGCACGGGGGATAGCGCCGCCGGAACCGCGGATTTCCGCATCCCGGTCCTGTCCGTCATCGGCGTGGGGATGATCGGCGGGTCTCTTGCCCTCAGCCTGAAAAAACGGCGGCTGGTCAGCCAGGTCATCGGCTACGGCCGCAACCACGAAAACCTGGAGCGGGCCAGGGAACTGGGAGTCATCGATGAAATCGCCACGTCCGCGTCCGAAGCGGCCCAGGGGGCCGACATGGTGGTGCTGGCCACGCCGGTCTGTGCCATGGGCGAGATCATGGATGAAATCCGGCCGGTGCTGAGTGCCGGCGCGGTGGTGACCGATGTGGGCAGTGTCAAGCAGGGCGTTGTGGATGAGGCCAGGGCCCGCCTGGGCGCGTCCCTGCGGCGCTTTGTTCCGGCCCACCCGGTGGCCGGCAAGGAGAAAAGCGGCGTGGATGCGGCCACCTCGGACCTGTACGAACAGCACCGGGTGGCCCTGGTTCCGCTGGAGGAGTCCGATGCCGACGCGGTGGAGAGGGTCGAGAGCATGTGGCGGCAAGTGGGCGCGGATATCGTCCGGATGGGCGTTGCCGAGCACGATCGTGTGCTTGCCATGACCAGCCACCTTCCGCATCTGCTGGCCTATGCGATGGTGCATTTTTTCGCCGCCGGAGAGGACCGGGAAAAATGCTATGAGATGGTGGCGGGGGGATTCTACGACTTCACCCGTATCGCCAGCAGTGACCCGGTGATGTGGCGCGATATCTGCCATATGAACCGGGGCGCTATCCTGGATCATATTCGCGGGTACCGGGACCAGCTATCCAGGGTAGAGGCCATGCTGGATGATGACAACAGCCAGGAACTGGAAGCCCTATTTTCCGCTGCCCGTGAAGCCCGCGCCGTGGTTGCCGAAAGAAGAAGGATCCGGCCATCCGGGGAGCAGGCCACGCCCAAGCGATGGGTCCGGCAACTGGTGAACCGGTAGCGGGGCCATGATCCAGGGCATCGAGGTGGCGGGAGGATTTCCGCTCAGGGGCGAAGTTCGGGTGGATGGGGACAAGTCCATTTCCCATCGGGCCATCATGTTCGGTGCTATTGCGGACGGTGTCACCAGGGTACAGAACCTGCTTCTGGGCGAGGACGTCATGGCGACCGTGGCTGCGTTTCGGGCCATGGGAGTGGAAATCAGGCAGGATGGCCGGGAATTTCTGATCAACGGCGCCGGCATGGAAGGACTGCACTGCCCGGGCAAGGCATTGGACATGGGTAATTCCGGCACCGCCTTCAGGCTTCTTGCCGGCATTCTCTGTGGACAGAAGTGGCCCGTAACGCTGACCGGGGACGCATCCCTGCGGGGTCGCCCGATGGACCGCATCATCGCGCCCCTGTCGGAGATGGGCGCACGGTTCGAATCCGATGCGGGCAAACCCCCGCTGACCGTTCATCCGCCGGGGGAGGTCCAGGCCATCCGCTACGAACTTCCCATGGCAAGCGCACAGGTCAAGTCCGCTGTGCTGTTGGCGGGTTTGTACGCCCGGGGCAACACCGAGGTGCACGAACCCGCGCCCACGCGTGATCATACGGAGCGCATGCTCCGGGGGTTCGGCTATCCGGTCCGGCGAAACGGGGACTGGATTTCGTTGACCGGTGGCGGCCGGCTGGGGGCCCGCGAAGTGGATGTGCCTTCTGACCTGTCATCGGCCGCCTTCTTCATCGTCGGTGCCCTGATCGCCCCGGGATCCGAAATCCTGTTGCGCCGGGTGGGTATCAATCCGAGCCGGGATGGGGTTCTCAGGATTCTCCGGCGTATGTCGGCCGATATCAGCCTGGAAAACCAGCAAGAGGTCGGCGGTGAACCCCTGGCTGACTTGCGGGTGCGCCATTCCAGGCTGCAGGCGGTTGACCTTGACGCCGGGGATATCGCCCTGGCCGTGGACGAGATTCCGGTGCTGGCGGTGGCTGCCGCCTGCGCGGAAGGTGTGACCACGATCCGCGGGGCGGAGGAACTCCGGGTCAAGGAAAGTGACCGGATCCGGACCACCGTGGCGGGTCTTTCCGCCCTGGGTGTGGAGGTCCTTGAGCATCCTGATGGCATGTCGATCACCGGGGGCAGGGTCGCCGGGGGCGTTGTGGAAAGCGGGGGCGATCACCGGATCGCCATGGCGTTTGCCATGGCGGCCAGCGCCGCCGGAAGCGCTGTCCGCGTCATGGACACGGCCTGCATCAACACCTCGTTTCCCGGATTCCTCGACCTTGCCCGGAGTGCGGGCATGGCCATCAGCGAATTGCCGCTGCCCGGGTCAGGATGAACGGAGAGGCGGTGCCCGTAGTCGCCATCGACGGCCCGAGCGGTTCAGGCAAGGGCACGGTGGCATTGCGGGTTGCCCGCGTACTTCGCTGGCATTACCTCGACAGCGGGGCGCTATATCGTGTCCTGGCATTGTACGCGGTCCGCCGGGAAGTGCCGCTGGATGACGAATCGCGGTTGGCCGAACTGGCCGGGTCCCTGCCGCTGCGGTTCGACCAGGGAAAGGCAATGCTGGATGGAGCGGACGTGGAAAATGATATCCGCAGCGAACAGGCCGGCGACCGGGCATCCAGGGTGGCACCGCTCCCTGCGGTGCGCAGGGCGCTGTTGGCCTGGCAGCGGAACTGCGCTAAGCCCCCGGGACTGGTGGCGGACGGACGGGACATGGGAACGGTTGTTTTTCCGGATGCCGATTGCAAGATTTTTCTCACTGCCAGCGTGGAACAAAGGGCGCAGAGGCGCTTTAACCAGTTGAGACAAAAGGGTTTTGATGTTAACATCCACCGGCTTTTCGAAGAGATTTCCGAACGGGACCGACGGGATGCGGGTCGCAGGGTATCACCGTTGCGGCCCGCGGAAGACGCGGTGCTGTTGGACACGACAGAGCTGACCATCGACCAGGCGGTCGAGGCGGTGTTGGGGCTGGCAGACCGTTCCCGGGGGAAGGCGCGAGAGTGAATCGGCATGCCGGTTGGCTTCGGGCTTCCGGGCTGTTGCTGTTCCCCGCGGTCTCGCCGGGTACGTTGGTTTCGGGTCCATTCTTGACCTGTCCGGCGGCCGTCGGCTGACCTGATCTTCGATCGGCACTTGGTGGACAGGTCCGGAGTGGCGGCCATGCCGGGGGCAGGCTGACTGCTCAAGGCCTGTCTTGAATGATACAACCTATCGATAACGTCGACTGCCTGCCACGCTTCCTGTTCGTATCAGTTCCGTCTCTGGGCGGCATCCAGCCGGATGCAGCCGCTGAACCGGCAAGCGTTTGGAAATCGGGCAGCTTTTTTTTAATTTTGAACTATGAGTGAAGACTTTGCGGCGCTGCTGGAGGAGAACCTTTCCGGCGTGGTGATGAAGCCCGGCTCGGTAATCACGGGCGAAGTACTGGAGATCAATAACGATTTCGTGATTGTCGGGGCAGGTCTCAAGTCCGATGCAGAGATACATGCCTCTGAATTCAGGAATCCCGCCGGGGAAATAACCGTCAAGGTGGGCGACAAGGTGGAGGTTGCCCTGGAAGCCGTGGAGGACGGCACCGGTGCCACGCGGATGTCCAGGGAGAAAGCCATGCGCGCACGCGCCTGGGAAGAACTCTCCAAGGCCCACGAGAACGGCGATATCGTCAGCGGCATCATTACAGGCAAGGTCAAGGGTGGATTCACTGTTGACATCAACAACCTTCGTGCCTTCCTCCCCGGCTCGCTCGTGGACGTAAGGCCGGTCAAGGACTCCGCCTATATCGAAGGCCGTGAACTTGATTTCAAGGTCATCAAGCTCGACCAGTCCCGCAACAACATCGTGGTTTCCAGACGGGCCATCGTCGAGAACGAGCTCAACGAGGAGCGGGACAAGCTGCTGGATACCCTTGAGGAGGGTCAGATCGTCAAGGGCATCGTCAAGAATCTTACCGACTACGGCGCATTCGTCAATCTGGGCGGGCTTGATGGCCTGCTGCATATCACCGACCTTGCCTGGAAACGTGTCAAGCATCCTTCTGAAGTGCTCAATGTCGGTGACGAGATCGAGGCCAGGGTGCTGAAGTTCGATCGTGAGCAATGCCGTGTCTCGCTGGGCATCAAGCAGCTTGGGGAGGACCCGTGGCTGGATCTTTCACGGCGATATCCGGTGGGAACCCGCTTGTTCGGCCGGGTCACGAACCTGACCGACTACGGCGCATTCGTGGAACTGGAAGAAGGGGTGGAAGGCCTGGTGCATCTGTCGGAGATGGACTGGACGAACAAGAACATCCATCCGGCCAAGTTCTGCCATGTGGGTGACGAGGTCGAGGTCATGGTGCTCGATATCGACTCCGACCGCCGCCGCATCTCCCTTGGCATGAAGCAGTGCACGCCCAACCCCTGGGAAGAGTTCGCCGCGCTGCACAAGAAAGGCGACGTGATGACCGGGAAAATCCGCTCGATTACGGACTTCGGCGTCTTCATCGGTGTCGAGGGGGGAATCGACGGACTGGTGCACCTGTCCGAACTTTCCTGGGATCGTCCGGGGGAGGAAGTGGTCACCGAGCTCAAGAAAGGTGATGAACTCACCGTGGTGGTTCTTGCGGTGGATGCCGAAAGGGAGCGGATCTCCCTTGGCCTCAAGCAGGCGATCGAGGATCCGTTCGCCACCTATGTCAGCGAAAACGGCAAGGGCCGCACGGTGCAGGGAACCGTCAAGGACGTCACCGCCAAGGGGGCGACCGTGGAACTTGCGCCCAGTGTCGAGGGATACATCCGTGCATCGGAAATCACCCAGGACCGGGTCGAGGATGCGCGTACCGCGCTGAACGTAGGCGATACGGTCGAAGCCAAGATCACCAGCATTGAACGCAAGGACCGGAAGATTTCCCTTTCCATCAAGGTCAGGGAAATGGAGATCGAGGGCGAGGCCGTGCAGGAATATTCCCGCGAATCAGCTATCGGCAGTGCGACGCTGGGCGACAAGCTGAAAGAACAACTGAACAAGCAAAGCTCCTGATATCCGAGGGTACCGGTATGGCTTCTGATGACGCGCAATCTACTGATCAGCCAACTCTGACCAAGTCGGAACTGGTTGCCTATATCAGTCAAGAGCAGCCGCAGTTGTTGGGACAGGACGTTGAACTGGCGGTCAACAGTATCCTTGACTGCATGTCGCGGGCGCTTGTTGGCGGCGAGCGTATCGAGATCCGCGGATTCGGCAGCATGACGCTGCACTATCGCCCGCCGCGCATCGGCAGAAATCCGAAAACCGGTGAAAAGGTCCAGGTGCCGGAGAAATACGTCCCGCATTTCAAGCCGGGGGCCAACCTGAGAAATCGAGTGGACGAGAACTACAAGGAAAAATAAACATGAAAAAACTGCTGTATGTAGCTGTAATTGTGGTTTTTTTCTTGTTAGCCCTTTCGTTTTACCTCAACAATCCCCAAGTCGTGACACTCAGTTACTACATGGGATTCGAAAAGGAGATGCCGTTGTCGCTGCTGCTTTGGATTACACTGTTCATCGGCGTGGTCATCGGCTGGCTTGCCGGCGTGGTACGCAACCTGAGACTGCGTCGCCGTCTCGCGCAGGCCAACCGGACACTCAGAATCGTGGATACCTGATCAGGCGGGAGAGGGGATAGACACCCAATCGGATATCCTATGGAGTAGATCGGACGCATTATGGTAGACCCCTTCTGGCTGTTGATTCTCCTGCCACTGGCTGCCGCCAGCGGCTGGTACATGGCGCTCAGGGACCGTGACGGCCGCGAGGGCCGTCACAGCCATGAACCCAGCAAGCCGCCGGTTCCCGATGCGTATTTCAAGGGACTGAACCTGCTCCTCAACGAGCAGCCGGACAAGGCGCTGCAGGTATTTCTGCAGGCGACGGTGCTGGATGAAAGCACGGTGGAGATGCATATCGCGCTCGGCAACCTGTTTCGCCGCCGGGGTGAAATCGAGCGCGCCACGCAGATTCACCAGAATCTCGTGGAGCGTTCCGATCTGGAGGACTCGCTGAGGTCACTGGCCCTTTTCGAACTGGCCCAGGACTATTTCAAGGCGGGTCTGTTCGATCGTTCCGAGAGCCTGTTTCAGGAACTGCGGCAGTTGTCGGAGTACAAGGAGCAGGCCTGCCGCTTCCTGCTGCAGATCTACGACCAGGAGAAGGAATGGCACAGCGCAATCGTGATCGGAGAGGAACTTGCGGGTATTTCCCGGCAGGACTATTCCGAGACATTGTCGCAGTACTGCTGCGAACTCGCGGAAAGCGCGTTGCAGGAGGGAAAGCCCGGCAAGGCGGAATACTATCTTGAAACGGCGTTCCGGTACGATGAGAAATGCGTCCGGGCGGCCATACTGTCCGGGAGCCTGGCGGCGATCAGGGGCAACCATGGCGGTGCAATCGCGATCTGGCGCGGACTTGAACTCTGGGCCCCGGAATCCCTGGGGGAGGTCGTTGACCTCGTCTCCGGCAGTTATGCCGCATTGCAGGACAAGCAGGGATATCGCGAGTTCCTTGAGTCCGCCCTGGAGAAAAACCCGGATGCCCGGATCATCTCGGCCCTGGTGGAGATGTCGCAGCATCAGCACGGGGAGCTTTCCAGCACCCGGATCCTGCTTGATATCGTTCACAAGTACCCCTCGCTCGAGGGTTTGTACCAGTTGCTGCGGAACAGCAACTCGCCCGAACTGCTCCGCGGCGAATCCATCGACATGGAGCTCATTGCCCGCCTGCTTTCCGAAGCCATGGGACATGCCCGGGAATATCAATGCCGGCAGTGCGGATTCAGCAGCAATACCCTGCACTGGCAGTGCCCCGGCTGCAAGGCCTGGGGGGCGGTACAGAAAAGCTTCTTCGGACGCGAGCGCGGCGAGTCCTCGGCACAGGGAAAGCTGCCGATCTGAACGGTCAGGCAGCTGGGGATGCGGCCATGCACCCGGTGCGGGCCAGATTTTCATTATCTGACGAAGGTCCATGAACATCACTGTAGTGGGTGCCGGCTACGTCGGCCTAGTGACAGGTGCCTGCCTTGCCGATGTCGGCAACCTGGTGGTCTGTGTGGACACGGACCGGGACAAGATCGACGGCCTGAATCGGGGCATCGTACCCATTCATGAGCCGGGTCTTGACCAACTGGTCGCGGACAACCGGGAAGCCGGCAGGATAAGCTTCACGACGGATATCGCCCGTGGCGTCGCCCATGGAGAGGTCATATTCATTGCCGTGGGAACACCGCCGGACGAGGACGGATCCGCGGACCTCGCCCATGTGCTGGAAGCGGCGCGTTCGGTGGGCGAGCACATGGATGGTTACCGCGTCGTGGCCACCAAGTCGACCGTTCCCGTGGGCACTGCCGAACAGGTGCGTACCGTGATTGGCGAGGCCCTGGCAAGCCGGGGGCACTCCGTGGAATTCGGCATGGTCTCCAATCCGGAATTTCTCAAGGAAGGGGCTGCCGTGGATGATTTCATGAAACCGGACCGGATCATCATCGGATCCGATAATGAAGGCGCCCTGGAAGTCATGCGCAATCTCTATGCGCCCTTCAACCGGAACCATGAGCGTGTAATCGCGATGGACATCCCTTCAGCGGAGCTGACGAAATACACGGCAAATGCCATGCTCGCAACGAAGATTTCGTTCATGAACGAGATGGCGAATCTGGCGGAAAGACTTGGGGCCGATATCGAGGCGGTCCGGGTCGGGATCGGGGCGGACCCCCGCATCGGCTACCACTTCATCTATCCCGGCTGCGGGTACGGCGGTTCCTGCTTTCCCAAGGACGTCAAGGCGCTGTATCACACCGCCGGGGTGGTGGGATACGAAGCCCGGATCCTGGCTGCCGTGGAAGCCGTGAACAACGACCAGAAGCGGGTGCTCGTGAACAAGCTGATGGGCCACTTCAATGGCACCCTGCAGGGGAGGACGTTTGCGCTATGGGGGCTTTCATTCAAGCCCGACACCAACGACATGCGGGAGGCGCCGAGCCGGGTCGTGATCGAATCGCTGTGGGAGCAGGGTGCACGGGTGCAGGCGTTCGATCCGCTTGCAACCGCCGAGGCCAGGCGGATTTACGGCGAACGGGATGATCTGGACCTGAACGACGAGGATCCGTATGCGGTGCTGGAAATGGCCGATGCCCTGATCGTGGTCACGGAATGGAGGGCGTTCCGCGCCCCGGACATCGACCGCATCCGCGACACGATGCGGGGAGACGCGATTTTTGACGGAAGGAACGTCTTTTTACCGGAGGCCGTCCGGACCGCCGGCCTGCACTATCATGGCATCGGTCGCTGACCCGGCACCGGCTGCCCGGCCCGGGGGTGCCGCATGAGGGGCCTGATCCTGGCGGGCGGGACCGGCTCCCGGCTCTGGCCGCTGACGCGGGCCGTCTCAAAGCAGCTGATACCGGTCTACGACAAGCCGATGATCTATTATCCGCTGTCAGCCCTTCTGCTTGCCGGAATTCGTGAAATCCTGTTGATATCCACCCCATGGGACACACCCAGGTTCCAACAGCTCCTGGGCGATGGCAGCCGCTGGGGAATCAACCTGTCCTATGCCATCCAGCCGTCCCCGGACGGCCTGGCACAGGCATTCGTCATCGGCTCTGAATTCATTGGCGCCCACACCTCGGCGCTGGTACTTGGGGACAATATCTTCTACGGGCCACGATTGCCAGAAACCCTCAGGAACGCGGCGACTCTGGAGCGGGGCGCCCATGTGTTCGCGTACCAGCTCGAAGATCCGGAAGGATACGGGGTGGTTACGTTCGACCGCAGCGGCAGGCCGAACGGACTGGAGGAAAAGCCCTCAAGTCCAGGGTCGCCATATGCGTTGCCGGGACTGTATTTCTACGACAATACCGTGGTGGAACGGGCCCGTGACCTGGTGCCGTCCGCGCGGGGCGAACTGGAGATCACTGACCTGAACCGCACCTATCTGGCCGAGCGCAGGCTTGAGGTGACGGAGTTGGGCCGGGACATGATCTGGCTGGATGCCGGCACGCCGGATGCACTGTTCGACGCCACGAAATTCGTCGAAGCCGTTCAAAGAGGTCAGGGCTGCAAGTTTTGGTGCCCGGAGGAAATCTGCTGGCGGATGGGCTACATCGACGACACCCGGCTGGAGGAACTGGCCGGAGAGTTCGGGAAGGCCGACTACGGGCAGTACCTGAAAAGAGTCCTGGACGAGGGCAGGGGAGGTCCGGAATGAAACGAAACCGCCGGAAAAAACAGATCGCCATGGGTCTGTCCAGGCCAGGTTCGGGGTAGTTCCACATGGTCCACACCGCAGTAATCGGGGGTACGGGATTCGACCGTCTGGAAGATTTTCAGGTCATTGACCGGCGCACGGTCGAAACACCCTACGGCAAGCCATCGGACGAACTGGTCACCGGGCGGCTCCATGACCGGGAATTTCTCTTTTTACCGCGCCATGGGGCGAGCCATACGATTCCGCCACACCGGATCAACTACCGCGCCAATATCCATGCGCTGAAATCAGCGGGGGCGGAGCGGATCATCGCCTTCAGCGCGGTGGGGGGGATCGGGGCGGCCATGCGTCCTGGTGATGTGGTCATTCCCGACCAGATCATCGATTACACCTGGGGCAGGGAGCACACTTTTCATGACGGGACGGGGGATTTCCTGGATCACGTGGACTTCACCCACCCGTATTCCCCGGCCCTGAGAGCGCAGATCATCCGGGCGGCGAAGCGGGCCGGCGTCGAGGTTCATGCCTCGGGGACCTACGCGGCCACCCAAGGTCCGCGGCTTGAGTCGGCGGCGGAAATCGACCGCCTTGAAAGGGATGGTGGGGATATTGTCGGCATGACCGGAATGCCCGAGGCCGGACTTGCCCGGGAGGCGGGGATCGACTACGCGGCCATCGCCATCGTGGTGAATCCCGCCGCGGGAAGCGGCGATGGGCCCATCACAATGGATCAGATCCGGCTGCATATGGAACTCGGCGCCCTCCGCGGAATTGCCATATTGCAGTACTGTTAGACCAGGGACACCGGCCTGGCCTGCCCATTTGGGGAAGCTGCTCCCGGCTACGGATCGGCAGTGTCTGGCGCGACCAGAAAACCCTCGTCGACAGGGACATTCATACCCGTGACCAGTGCGTTGGTCTGGGACGCCATGCCCACGACAGCGAGGAGTTCCGCATATTGGGTCTCGGTCATGCCCTTGGCCCGGGCGGCGGCGGTATGCGAATGGATGCAGTACTCGCAGTTGTTGGCGATGGAGACAGCGATATACAGCATTTCCTTGGTGAGCGGGTCAAGGGCGCCGGGCTTCATGACCTGCGACAGGCTGTTCCAGACACGTCGGAGAGTCACGGGGTCGTGGGCAAGTGCTTTCCAGAAATTGTTGACATCAGGAATATCCCGGGCTGCCTTGATTTCGTCGAATATCTGTTGGACTTCCTCCGGGGCTTCGTCGTAGTTCAGCAGTGAAACCGTAGCCATGCGGCTATCCCTCCACCGGCCACACGGTCACCAGGGCGCCGAACCTGGGGTGGTCGAAATAATGCACCTCCTTGAACTTCACGCGCCGCTTCTCGTTGATGAAATACAGGGGGAAATCGGGGTCCAGAAGACTATCGGTCAGGCCAAGCGCGATGTCCACGAATATCAGGGATGTCCTGTACACCCGTACGGCGCCCCGGATGCGGGTGTCCAGTGTGCCCACAGGCACCACCGGCGCGTTCTGGTAGACCTCGGAAGGCTGTTGCCAACTGGCGGCATGGAGGACCCGGTATCCTGAACTCAGCAGCTTCGACTGGTGTCCAGCCAGATGTGCGATCCCTGCCCCGATCGGGTGGTCATCCACCCGGTCGACCAGCGACTGGAGCTTCTCGAGGTTGGTCAGTTGGCTGTTGGAACCCGGATTCCATTGTTCCTCGACTTCCTTGGATACTTCGGTTCGCTCGAATACCAGTATCTCCACGGCGTAGTCCCGTGCCTGTGCGGCGGATGCTGCCATGATGCCCAGGCAGAGAATCAGCAGCCGCAGTGTACGGTTACCGGTCAGGTTCGGTATTGCGGGAGTTGGCATGTTACCGATGCGCAGATGATCCTGTTGCAGGGACCGGTAGCATAGCACCATGGAGCGGCTGCTTCGAACCTGGCTCCGATCGTTGACGATCCATCCCGAATCGATTCCAGGCTGCCGGGTTCCTTGGGGCCGCAGCGTAAAATCCTGGCATGCCGCGCCGCATTCCCGTGGCTTCGGCAGATAACGGAAATGTCGGCAAGATATCAAGAATTGCCTCGATCGCCGGCCGGACTACGATGCATGCGCTATCTGGGCCGCCAGCGTGTCCAGAAGCTTCTCGCAGATCCCTAACCTGATTTCCGGTTCGTCCATTTCACCTTTCAGCCGCAAGGAACCCGGCCCCCCGAGCTGATGGCGGGCGGGGTCTTCATGGACCAGGGTCAGGATCACCGACGGGTCCACGTTGATCCGCTCATGAAACTCGATCAGACCGCCTTGCGCGCCGATATCCATCTTGCGAATTCCGATCCGTTCCGCCTGCAGGCGCATGGCGGTCAACCGGAACAGGTTCTTGCCGGCATCCGGCAGCAGCCCGAAACGGTCGATGGCCTCGATCTGGATCTCTTCCAGTTCCTCCTGGGTGGCTGCGCTGGCAATGCGCTTGTACAGGACAAGCCTGGTGTGGGTATTGCCAAGGTAGCTTTCAGGAAACAGCGCGGGCACATGCAGTTCCACCGTGCTGGAGGATTCCGGGAGCGCGATTCGGTCGGGTATTCGTTCTTCCAGGATGGAATTGACCGCCTGTGAAAGGTATTCGCTGTACAGGTTGAATCCCACGTCATCAATGCTGCCGGACTGGGTTTCCCCCAGGAGCTCTCCGGCGCCCCGGATTTCCAGATCATGTGACGCCAGGGCAAATCCGGCTCCAAGATCTTCCATCGAATCAATTGCATCCAGTCGTTTTCTTGCATCGTTTGTGATCAGTTTCAGATCAGGAACCAGGAGATAGGCAAAGGCCTGGTGGTGAGATCGGCCCACCCGGCCCCGCAGCTGGTGCAACTGGGCCAGGCCGAACCGGTCCGCGCGGTTGATGATGATGGTATTGGCAGTGGGTATGTCGATACCGCTTTCGATGATGGTGCTGGTGACCAGCACGTTGAAGCGCTGGTGATAGAAATCGCGCATCACCCGTTCGAGTTTCAGTTCTCCCATCTGGCCGTGACCGGAATCGATTTCCGCCTCTGGAATGAGTTCCCTCAACTCCTCCACGATACGCTCCATGGTACGCACCTCGTTGTGGAGGAAATAGACCTGGCCGCCCCGACGGATTTCCCGCAGGCAGGCTTCCCGGATCAGTCCCCGGTTCCATTCACGCACGAATGTCTTGATGGACAGGCGTGACGTTGGCGGCGTTGCAATGATGGAGATCTTGCGCAGGCTGGACAGCGCGATATTGAGGGTGCGCGGAATGGGGGTGGCGGTGAGGGTGAGAATGTCCACCTGGCTTCTCAAGTGCTTGATCCTTTCCTTCTGGCGCACACCGAATCGCTGCTCCTCGTCGATGATCAGGAGGCCGAGGTCGCGGAAGCCGATGTCCTGCTGCAGCAGCCGGTGGGTGCCGATCACGATGTCGGGCTGTCCGGTTTTCATGGACGAGATGATCCGCTCCTGCTCTTTTTTTCCGCGAAACCGGGACAACAGCTCCACCGTGACCGCCAGATCGGCAAAGCGATCAGAGAAGGTCTGGTAATGCTGCTGTGCCAGCAGGGTAGTGGGTACCAGTACCGCCACCTGTTTTCGGTTCTGCACCGCCACGTACGAAGCCCGGAGGGCCACCTCGGTCTTGCCGAACCCCACGTCTCCGCAGACGAGCCGGTCCATGGGTTCGGTCGATGCCAGATCCGCCAGGACCTCTTCGATGGAGCGGGACTGGTCCAGGGTTTCCTCGAACGGAAACCTGCTGGTAAAGGCAGAGAAATCCTCCGCGTCCACCGGCATGGCGGAGCCCTGTCTGGCCTGCCTGAGCGCTTCGACTTCCAGCAGCTCCGCGGCGACATCGTAGGCCTTTTCCCGGGCCCTTTTCTTGGCCTTTTCCCACTGGTCGCTGCCGAGCCGGTGCAGGGGTGCCGATTCCGGCGTACCGCCCACATATCGCGAAATCAGGTTCAGGGAGAGAACGGGGACGTACAAACGGTCATTGTTCAGGTACTCGACGACCAGGAATTCGGTTTCCTCCCCGTAGATGTCCAGCGACCTGAGCCCCCGATAGCGTCCGACCCCATGCTCGATATGCACCACGGGATCGCCCTCGGCCAGTTCGGACAGTGAGCGGATGATGGTGGCGGGATCCTGGACACGGTTTCTTCCCCTGCGGCGACGCTGGTAAACGCGCTCCCCGTAGAGCTGATTCTCGGTGATCACCTGGATGTCCATTCCCGGGAGGTGGAGGCCGCGCTCCAGATCGGCGATGCAGATACAGGGCGTGTCGGCCGCCTGCAGGAAGGACATGAAGTCCGTGCAGTTGGCGGCCAGGAGGTCATGGTTCATCAGCATGGCCTCCATGGCCTCACGGCGGCCGGCGGTCTCGGTGACAATCAGGATGCGGTCCCTCGAGGTCTCCAGATGATCCAGGAAGATGCCATAGGGCGAGGCGTGACGCGGGTTGACCGGAAGTTCCTTCCCCGGCCGGGTCCGGGCCGACCAGTCCGCCCGGCGCGAGTTTCCTGGGTGATGTTCCACCCTCGGATAGCCGGTATGGCGTTCCCTGAACTGGTCGGGATTCAGGTACAGCATCTCCGGTGGCAGCAGTTTGCGTTCCGGATCATAGCCGGCGTTCTCATACCGGTCGTTGATTTCGGCCCACCGGGTCTGCACGGTATTTTCCAGTCCCTGCTCATGTACACACAGACAGTTCTCCGGCAGGTAGTCATACAGGGTGGCGGTATGGTCGAAAAAGAGCGGGAAGAAGAATTCGACGCCGGGCGGTGTATTGCCATCACTGACCTCTGCGTAGACTCTCTGCTTTCTGGGATCACCTTCAATGGCACGCCGGAAGGCCCGGCGGAACGTCTGGATTCCCTCTTTCGTCATTGGAAACTCCCGGGCCGGCAGGAGCTCGATGCTGCCGGTCCTTTCCGAGGAGCGCTGCGAATCGGGGTCGAAAAACCGGATGGATTCCACTTCATCGTCGAACAGGTCGATCCGGAAGGGGGATTCCGAGCCTGTCGGAAAAACATCGACAATGCCGCCCCGAACGGCGAATTCCCCCGGCGAGACCACCTGGCTGACGCTGAAATAGTGGGCGTTGGCGAGGCGGTCCCGGAGTGCGTCCAAATCAAGCCTGTCGCCGACGTTCACCGAAAAACTGTGACCCAGGACATAGTCCACGGGCGGCAGGCGCTGCATCAGGTTTTCACTGCTGGTCAGCAGGACGCCGCGGCACATTCCCGAAAGCCTTGCCAGCAGCCGCAACCGCTCCGAGATGATGTCCTGGTGAGGGGAGAACACGTCATAGGGAAGACATTCCCAGCTCGGAAAATGAACCACCGGCACTTCCGGGTCGCCGGTTCCGAGAAAAAACCGGATTTCCCTCTCGAGCAGGTGCAACTGCCTCGGGTCATCCATCACCACGAGGAGGAGCCCTTCATGGGCGATACAGGCCTCGGCGACGGCCAGTCCGAAGGCCGCCCCGTGCAGATTGCTCCAGCCGACCGATCCGGTGTTACCGGGCAGCGGTGGATTCAGGAGCGTGGTCGGCATTCGGAAAGGCGGGCAGATGGCATAAAATCGGGGCGCGAATTGTAACTGTCGTCTCGGTGTCCAACAAATCAGAAAACTTGTGGTGTGTCATCCCGGCAGCCGGGTCCGGCAGCCGGATGCGGGCCGAAGAACCGAAACAGTACCTTGATCTTGGCGGGGAACCGGTGTTGGCGCACGTGCTCCGCGTGTTCCGCCGAATCCCGGGTCTCCGCGGTATTGTCGTAGGGCTGTCCGCAGACGATGTCCACTGGCGGGAATCCGCCATGGCGGGTCTGGAAAACGTACACACCTTCGAAGGCGGGGAAACCAGGGCAGAGACGGTGCTCAACGGCCTAGACCACCTGCAGTCGACCCTCGGCGCGGATGCCGCGGACTGGGTCATGGTGCATGATGCCGCAAGGCCGCTGGTGGAACAGGAGGATATCGAGCGCCTGTTGCGGGCCTGTCGGGAACGGGATTGCGGCGGAATCCTCGCTGCTGCTATGGTGGACACGGTCAAACGGTCCGACGGGGATGGAATGGTCATCGAAACTGAACGGCGGGAGCGTCTCTGGCGCGCCCTGACACCACAGTGCTTTCGACTGGGGCCGCTCAGTTCGGCACTGCGGGACGCACTGGACAACGGGGTCGCTGTCACGGACGAGTCGATGGCCATGGAACGCTGCGGCCACCGGGTTCAACTGGTTCACGGGTCTCCCGGAAACATCAAGATCACGTCGCCCTCGGACCTCGAACTTGCACGGCACCTGCTGCGATCATGAATTTCCGGATCGGCAATGGGTATGACGTGCACCGCCTGGTTCCGGGACGACCGCTGATCATCGGCGGGGTCCGGATTCCGTGGGAAAAGGGCCTTGAGGGCCATTCCGACGCGGACGTTCTGCTGCATGCGCTATGCGATGCCCTACTGGGCGCGGCCGCCCTGGGTGACATCGGCCATCATTTCCCGCCCTCGGAGGATGCCTGGCGTGGAGCCGACAGCCGGCGCTTCCTGGCCCGCACCACCGAACTGCTCAGGGACGAAGGCTGGCGGGTGCAGAACATGGACGCGACCATTGTGGCCGAACGACCGAAGATGGCACCGTACATCGATGCGATGCGCGGTATCATCTCGGGGGATCTCGGAATTGATATCGGTGCTGTCAACATCAAGGCCACGACCACCGAGGGGCTAGGTTTCTGCGGTCGCGAGGAGGGTATTGCCGCCTGGGTCTCGGTTCTCATCACGAACCTGGAACCCTGAACAATCCAGTTCCGATGGAGTCGGACCGCTACGGCAACCCTCTCGGCAGTGCATCCGCCGACGCCAGGCTGGCCTATCAGGCCGGGCTGGATCAAATGCTGGCTTCGGCGGACGGAGTGGAGGAATCCTTTGCAAGGGCGGTATCGGCGGATGAGGGATTCGCGCTGGCGCACCTGGCCCTGGCCCGCAGCCGCCGTATCATGGGGCAGGGTGGCGACATCGCCACGCCGCTGTCCCGGGCAAGGCGCCTGGCCCGGAACTGTTCCGAGCAGGAACGGGGCCAGATACATTGCCTCGGCCTGCTTCTCGATGGGAACAGCCAGGCAGCCTGGAGGGCCATTAAAGAACATGTGAAAGCGTATCCCCGGGATGCCCTCGTCGTTCAGCCCACGACCGGCGTGTTCGGCCTGATCGGGTTCAGCGGCCGTCCCGGGCGGGAGGCGGAGCATCTTGCATGGTGTGACGCGCTGTCGCCCCATTATCCCGATGACTGGTGGTTTCTGGGACAGCATGGATTCGCCCGCGTCGAGGCCGGCCGGCTCGGGCCGGGAAGAAAGGATATCGAAAGGTCACTGGCGATCAATCCCGGAAGCGCTACCGGGGCGCACTATTGCAGCCACCTCCTGTACGAATCCGGCCGGCACCGGGAAGGTTTCGAATATCTCGCAACCTGGATCGACGATTGCGGCAGTCCCGGGCCGCTGCACTGTCATCTGAACTGGCACATGGCGCTGTGGGCGCTGCATCTCGGATGGCCGGAACGCATGTGGGAAATCTGGCGAATGGGGATCGCTCCGGACCATGCGATCGGACCGCCCATCAACGTGTTGACCGATGGCGTCTCGCTGATGTTCCGGGCGGAAATTGCCGGGGTTTCCGTTCAGCGCGACCAATGGGCCGGACTTGCGGAATATGCCAGGACCCACTTCCCGACAAGCGGAATTTCCTTCGCGGATGCGCATGCGGTGCTGGCGCACTCCAGGGCAGGGGACGATGAAATGGTGGCGGCAATCACCGGCAGCACGGCCGGGACTGCTGCCGGTCATGTGGGCATGCTGGCACTCGCATTCGAGGCAATGAATGCCGGGGACTGGCCAGCCGCAACTGCTGAGCTTTCGAAAATCCTCCCGGATCACGAGCGGCTGGGCGGCAGCCGGGCGCAGCGGGACCTGATCGAATTCTTCCTTGCACTCTCCCTGGTGCGCCAGGGCAGGGCGGACGAGGCCGGGAAAATGCTGCAGACCCGGCGTCCGCAGGTTGCCTTCCGGCCACCCGTACAGGGACTTGATGGCCCGGATGTCCGGCCGGCGACAGTCCCGGAAACAGGATAGAAGTGCGGACAGGATGTTGGCGGGAGAAGCCCCCGGATCTGGCGGGTGGAACCCGTCAGGGCTCCATATTCCGGATCGTGCCTGTTCGGGTACGAACCGAAGTTGTTCCCGGCCTCAAGGCCGTCAACGGGGATCAACCACGCGGGGATCCCAGGGAAGGAGGCGCTGGATCCACCGGGCGTTCTGGATCAGCCTGGCTTCGCCCGCGGGCTTGCCCACCAGCTGCACCCCAACGGGCATCCCATTTTCTGCGAGGGCGACAGGGATCGTCACGACCGGCAATGCGGTCATCGTCGTGGCATAGGCAATAGCCAGCCAGCGGTAGTATTCGGGAATCGGTATCCCGGCGTCATGTCCCGGGTAGCGGGTCTCGGCGGGTAGCGACAGGAGACTGGTGGCCGGGCAGACCAGGAGGTCATGGTCCTGCATGAACCGTGCCGCGGCCTCGACAATGCCGCCCTGTTGTCTTTGCGCCTGGCGCAGCCGTTCCGTGTCCAGATCCATGCCGCTTCGGATGTTCCACTCCACTTCCGGTTTCATGACATCGGGATGGTCGGCAAGGGTCCCTTCAAACGAAACCGCGTAGACATGCGCCCGCAGGGCGTCGAACGATTCATGCACATGGTCCAGTGGGGGATGGGCCCTGGCAATGCGACACCCCGCCCGGGAAAGCGTGTCCGTGAATTCATCCAATGCCGACAGGATTTCATCGCTGACCTGGGTGATGCCGAGATCGTGGCTGACGGCGATCCGTTCCGGCCTGACGGACGTGTCATCCTGGAGGGCGAATTCGCCGGGGGGTTCATCGAACAGTGCGCCCGCGAACAGCGCAAGGTCATCGATGTCCCTTGCCATGGGTCCGTTCTGGCCGAGCGGGTCGAACGGCAGCAGGGGGGAGTCGGCACTGATGCGTCCGGGCGACGGGCGCAGGCTGGTGACGCCGCAGAAGGCCGCCGGCGTGCGCAAAGACCCCGCCATGTCGGAACCCTGGGACAGCCATGCACAGCCCGAGGCGAGGGCGGCGGCCGCCCCGCCGGAAGACCCGCCGGAAGCGTATGCCAGGTTGCGCGGGCTGCGGGTCAGGCCGAACACATCGTTGAAGGTGATCCCGCCCGTACCGAATTCAGGCGTGTTGGACTTCGCATACACGATGCCGCCGCGGCTTTCGATGCGCTTGACCAGCCTGTCGGAAGCCGCCGGCACGTGATCCCGGTAGATGGCGCTGCCGTAGGTTGTCCTCACGCCGGCGACATCCGTCAGGTCCTTGATGGTCACCGGCAGTCCGGACAGCGGACCGCGCCCGGATGGATCAGCTCCGTCCAGTCGGCGCGCATGATCCCGGGCCCTGTCGAAACAGAACGTTGGCAGGGCATTGAGCGGGCCGTTCACGGCGGCGCAGCGCGATTCGATGTCGTCCAGCAGTTCCATCGGGCTCACTGCACCCCGGTTCAGCAGGGCGACCACCTCCCGCGCGCTGAGGCGCCATGGGGCCGACATGGTCTATAGGCGCGGGCGGCTTACCATGGGGCCAAGCTGGCGTCCTCCCAGCAGGTGCATGTGGAGGTGGAATATTTCCTGGTTGGCGTTCCTGCCGCAGTTGACGAGCAGCCGGTAACCGTCCTCGGCGACACCTTCTTCTTCCGCAAGGCGCCTGGCGACGACGAACAGGTGACCGAGAACCGCCTCATCCTCTTCACTTACGTCGTTCACCGTGGGGATGATCTTGTTGGGAACGATGAGAATATGAGTGGGGGCCTGGGGATGGATATCGCGGAATGCGGTGACCCGGTCGTCCTGGTACAGGATTTCCGCCGGAATTTCCCGGTTGACGATCTTGCTGAATAAAGTCTCTGTCTCTTCGCTCATATTTAGTAGGAATATCAGGGGTTTGCCGTGTGATCGGTGCTTTCGAGTCGCCTCGCCACGCGGTGCAGTTCGGTGTTGCTGATGTTGAGATGATCCATGTGCGAGACAGTATTGATGACGTAGGAGCGGTTGCAGCCGCGTGCGCCCCTGGCTCCCTGCACCACGGATACGGTCTGTTCAAGGGTAAGCCTGGCCGCAAAGTGGGGATGATCGGGCTTGGAGACGAATGTCAGGGCGGTGACCCTGCGTCCGTCCTCCAGGGTCACCGGAACGAGCCTCGGATCGTAGGAACCGATCAGCATTTCGCGGTCACAGAGGTATTCCACGACGGAAGCGGTCAGGGTGCCATCGACATGATAGGCGTATCCCCGGCATGAGCCGCCCCGGTCCAGTCCCAGGACCAACCCTGGTCGGTCCTCGGTTCCGCGGTAGCGGATCGACCACAGGCAAAGCCGCCGATGATAGCCTTTCAGGGTTGCGGCAATCGCCTCCCGGTACTCGAATCCCGGGTCCCACATCAGCGAACCGTAGGCAAACACCCAGAACTGTCCCGCCGGAACCGGGATGGATTCCGGTGTGCCGGGTTGCAGGAGGGATGCGTCGAGCTTGGGGAACTCCAGTTCCATTGTGATGGGGAATCTGCCGGTAACCGGGTGATGTTAACCCGACTTTCGCAATTCGGGGGTTTTGGAAACGTAACCTGTTGAATTGATTATACCGACCCCCCAAAGGTCGGCACTACAGGAGCCTTGTCGCCCGGTGGCGTAGCAGATCAGATTCGCAGCCGCGGAGGCGGCTGCTCCGGCAACTTCAGGCCAAGCTGATGCAGCAGGAGCTTGTGGTCCCCATCCGGCTGGGTGTAACGCGGCAGGATGAGATGATGTCCATCGGCAGTGGGCAGGTGAACATCCACCATCCGGATGGTGGCGAACTTTTCCAGTATTTCCCGCGGAGTCAGGCCGGGGGCATGGGGCCTGGCAAGATTCTTCAGGGTGACCTGGAGGCAGTAGGCCATGAACGACAGGAAGATATGGGCCTCGATCCGTTGCTCCTTCTGATGGAACACCGGCCGGATGGCAAGGTCATGCTTCAATTCCTTGAATGCCTGTTCGATTTCGGTGAGCCGCATGTATTGACGCCACAGTTCCGCCGGATTCCCGTCGGCCATGTTGGAGCGCAGCAGGTAGCGCCCTTCCCGGTGGAAGGTCTGCCGCAGCTTCCCGCGCCGCAGACGGTAGGTGAACGGCACCCCGGAATCACCATCCCCGATCTCCAGGTCGACGAGATGCCAGGCCCGGCCGGCCTCCTTCTTCGCCGCACCGAGCTTCAGCAGCAGCTCGTCGCGGCTGTTGGTCTGGCGCCGCAGTTCCCCCAGACGTCCCCAGAGCTTCTTCAGGCGCCGCCGGCGCATGCCCCTCTCCTTGCTGACCCGGCCCCCGCTGCGAACCAGGATGTACAGCTCCCCGTCCGCCCGGTGCAGCTTCACCTCCACGTTCTCCCGGACGGCCTGCCAGGGCTGGCCGAGGAACGACCGCTCCATCCGGCTCAGCCGCCCCTTCGGCGTACCCACCAGGTAGCGGATCCCGGAAGGGTCCGACCGCATCGCCTCCAGCGATTCCTCCGTCGGGATCCCACGGTCCATGATCCACACCCGCTCGGAACGGCCGTACTGATCTTCGATCCTGGCCATGAATTCCAGCAGCGTCGTCTTGTCCGAGGTGTTCCCCGGCATCACCTCGTAGGCCAGCGGAAACCCGTCCGGCGTCACGATCAGCGCAATCACCACCTGCACGCAGTCCGGGCGCTTGTCACGGCTGTAGCCGAACCGGCGCTTGTCCTCGAACGGGGGATCGCTCTCGAAGTACGTGCTCGTCAGATCGTACAGCAGCACCTCGAAGCGCGCCTGGAACAGACTGCCCCAGCGTGTCCGCAGATACGAGAAGAACCCTCGCCGGTGGGCCTCCAGCCGGTCCAGGACCCGGTACAGCGTGTCCCGCGGAATCACCCGGTCCAGACCCAGAAGGTCACCCATCGCGCTGTCCTCGTACCAGCGCCGGTACAGCCGCCACTCGCTGCCCGGATCAATCAGACGGTAGCACACCTGCACCTTCAGAATGTCCAGCCACCGCGTCCCCTTCCGGCTCGGCGGCAAATGCTCACCCCAGTACCCGTCCAGGTCCAGAAAATCCCACAGCCACAGGGCCAGCCAGCACGCCCCCCACTGGCGCGAACGGTGCAACTCCAGCCTGCCCACATCCACACGGACCACCGCGCACGACATCTCCGGCGCTTCCCGGTCCTCCGGGAACAGCGCCATCTGCTGCAGACCCCGGTTCTCGGACAGCACATCGATGGTGCGGCACCACGCCGCCTTCTGGGTGCCGTTGATCTCGCCGAGATACAGAACCTGACGCTGCACCACCCGGCCGCCTCCCACCCGGGCATTCTCCACAATGCTCCAGTACCGGTGGTGCACCCCGTCCTTCCAGCGGCTCTTGCTGCGCACGAACATGACCTCCATGGTCTCTGCCGGACACCTCCGGATCAAGGCAAAAGTCGGCACTACAAGGCAACTTCAGGGGGACGGGCCAATCAATTCAAGGGATTGCATCTCAATCATCCCCAAAATCAGCCCGGATTCCGGGCGAATCGCGAAAGTCGGGTTAATTGAGCAGCACGGCCCGAGACAAGCCATGGAAAGTCAGACTGCTGTTCATGTCTTTAAGGCCGGCATGGGACCCGGTGCGCCGGCCCGTCCGTACGGGCATCAGGCCGAGTAGCGCTCGAGCGCTGCTTCCAGGTCCTCGAGCAGGTCCTGGATGTCCTCCAGTCCGGCATGCAGCCGGATGATCTGGCCCTCCCGGTTCCAGGGGCATGCGCTGCGGCTGGATTGGGGGTACTGGGGCACGATCAGGCTTTCGTACCCGCCCCAGCTGAATCCCATGGAAAAAATCCGCATGCCGTCCAGCATGGCGCGCAGGGAATCATGCGAACCCGGCTTCAGCAGGACGGAAAAAAGGCCGGTGGAACCGGAGAAATCCCGCAGCCAGACCTCGTGCCCGGGACAGTCCGGAAGCGCCGGATGAACAGCAATTCCCGCTAATTCTATCACGGATTGGATTCGGCGGATTTCATGGTTTGAGCCCCTGTTCCCCGACTACGCGGGGAGGGAACCCCCTCCGGGCGGTGTGCCGGATTGTCTGCTGGCCACATGATTCCCCGAAGAACCGGCCCGTTGCATATTCGGACACGGCCGCCGGGTCAGGAAGTGTCGAAGGGCACCAACTCCGTCTTCCGGTGCCCGAACGCGATCGCCCGGTACAGGGTCTCCCAGTCCGGAATGTAGAACTCCGTGAACAGCCCGCGCAACCGCACCCACAGGTATTTCGAACCGCCCGCCTTCTCCCGGGCCGCCCGGAACAGCGCACAGCACCGCTGCTGCACCTGGTCGATGAGGAACGCCAGCATCGTCAGGTGGGCGAACACCGTCGCCAGATGCCGCTTGCCGTGACCAAAGTTGTGCTCGAAGCCGTAGCCTTGGTTCTTCAGGGTGTTGAACGTCTCGTTCTCGATGCGCCAACGGGCGCGTCCGGCCCGCATCAGGTCATGCGCGTTCGATTCCGTGACCTCCATGTCCGTGACCCAGGAGAAGTGCAGTTCCCGGCCATCGGGGCGGGTCTCCCGGCACGCCAGGAAGTTCACTGCCAGATCGGGGTTCGCCTGGTTCAGCGGTACGCCGTTCAGAAACCGGAACCGGAAACGGCTGCCGCCCCCTTCCGACCTCTCCACGGTACGGGTCGCCGCCGAGGCCTCGACACGGCGGAACAGTTCCCCATGGTCCCCCGGCTTCACGCCCAGGACATACCGCATGTCCAGTTCCCCCAGCAGCCGGATGTGCGGCCCGTTCGACGCCAGCGCATCCTCCACCACCAGCAGCTTCAGGTGCGGATGCTCGCGACGGACGTCACGCAGCAGACGCTTCGCCGCGTTGCGCTCGCAGTCGTTCTTCCGCGAACCGTCCGAACGCATGATCGGTTCCGGCGCCAGCGGGAACACCTCCCGGTGCTCCGGGTGGACCAGTACCGCCCCCAGCATCTGGTGGTACCAGGTGGTGCTGCCGTCACGGTGATGTTTCTCGCAGCAATGGTCGCAATGCACACTCTTCGACGAGAAGTACCCCGTCCCGTCCACCGACAGCAGATGATGGCCCAGCCAGGTGAAACCCTCCAGACCCTTGCCACGCTGAAGGGCCGCGAACACACCCTTGAAGGCACCCCGCAGCGCACGCGGGTCCACCAGGTCCAGGCGCTCGCGCATCGCCGTGTCCGACGGCGCGCGGCCAACCCCGTACAGTTCCCTGAGGTTCGACCGGATCCGGCCCTCGTCCCGTGCGTCCTGCTCGAAACTCAGCAGCGACGGGTACTTCAGCGCGAATACCGCCAGACCCGACATCAGGCAGTCCGTCAGTGCCAGGCCCCGGCTCACGATGGGATCCTCAATGCGATCAAAATGCCCACGCACCACCCGAAGCAGACCCGGAACGCTCAGGGTCTTGCGAAACACGGCTTTCGACATGACAGATCATCCGATATCGTGAAATCAGACGGATCATACCGCCTTTTCAGGAAAAGTCTGCGAACCGCCTTCCCCCAGCACCGCCTCAAACCCACGTCTTTATTGGACTACAGATGATGGCGGGAATTGCTGCCGGATGAAAAACCGCCAGCACCTCCTGGCGGCCGGACAGGTAGTGCGCAAGCTCCAGGGCCTGCTGCTGGTGCTTTTCCACCCGTACGCCGAGGGTGCGCAACCCGCGCAGTCCCAGGTAGACATCGTCCGGTGCAAGGCTTTGGCCGACAAGGTCACGGGACTGCTTGACCCGGTAGAAATTCTCTTCCGTGTCGCAGACAGTCAGCCCCAGGGTTGCATCGGAATGACCGACGATGTACTTGGTGGCCGCAATCACGGAAACGTTCACGCCATGCTCGAGCGGACGGAAGTAGAGCGGTGTTGCCCAGCTGTTGTCGAGTGCCGTAATGATGCCCCGGGAACGGGCGGCATCGGCAATGGCCGGAGCGTCCTGAACCTCGAAGGTTATGGATCCGGGGGACTCCATGAACACGAGGCTGGTGTTGCCGCGGAACCGCGAGGCGATGCCTGCGCCGATGAGCGGATCATAGTACTCGACGGTCACCCCCATGCGGGTAAGGAATGCATCGCAGAATTTCCGGGTCGATCCATAGACGGTGTCCGCCACGAGAACGTGGTCCCCCGCACCGGCGAAAGCGAGGATCGTCGTGGTGACCGCGGCCAGGCCGGAAGACACCGAGAGGGCGCCGAATCCGCCCTCCAGGTCCGCCACGGCGTTTTCCAGGGCGAAAGTGGAACGGCTGCCGAGGCGTCCGTAGACCACGCGGTCCTTGAGTTCATGATCGATGCGGGACTGTTCCAGCGCGGCCAGGGTGGGGAACACCACGGTGGAACCGTGGTAGACCGGCGGATTCACCATGCCGCCCAGGGAGGCCGGATCGTTGCCCTTGTGTACGATGCGGGTATGCATGCGGCCGCCTCCGCGGCGCCCTTCGGAAGATCCCATGTACGGACCCTACAGGTTTGACAGTTCGCTGACCAGCACCGACAGCATGGCGAAATCCACCCGGCTCTCCTGCTGCAGGCGATGCAGCATGTCCGAGACATGATGCAGCGGCTGTTCGCGTTTCCTTGCCCAGGCATCGATGCGGGCGGATGCGGACTTGTCCCTGGATGCCGCGAGAATCTCCCGGACCACCCTGGTATGGGACATGCGCAGGTTCTCCGCCAGGCTGAATCGGGCGCGCTGGTTCCAGTCGCTGCTCGCCGGCAGCCCGTCCACCGCCTCACGCACCCATTGCAGGTGCAGCTGCTGCATGCAGTGCAGGTAGACTTCGCTGACAAGGGGCGTCGGCTGGCCCGTGGTGTTCGCGATGTCGATGATGTCCAGTGCCCTGGATTCCGCCGGAATCGAGAGCAGCGCATGGGTGGCTTTGCCGTTCAGTCCGCCCGCGGCGATCGCCGTGCGGAGGTCCTCGCCGTAGGCAGGCGCGCTGTAGTCGCCCGGTGAAGCCAGGGCAGTTTCCAGCTTTTCCAGGCCGGCGCGGAATTCCAGGACGATGCTGCCAAGATCAGCGCAGCCGGGGCGGTTGCGCAGCAGCCACACGATGGCGGCCTCGCTGTTGTAGGCGAGATCCCGCAGGAGGCGGTACTGCAGGTCGGTGGCCACCCGGTTGTCCATGTCCTGGATCCACTGTTGCCGCTGGTCGAGACGGAAGACATCCCGCGAAACCACGAAGGCCCGGGTGACATCCGGTACGGATGCGCCCGTCAGTTCGGAGACACGCAGATGAAATCCCGCGCCCAGTTTTCCGACCATGTCGTTGGTCAGTTGCGTGGCGATGATTTCCCGCCTGAGCCGGTGGGTTTCCATCTGCGCGCGGTATTTCTTCTGCAGCACCCGCGGAAAGTACGCCTCGATTTCACGGTACAGATAGGGATCATCCGGAACATCGGAGAGCAGCAGGCTCTGGTACAGGTCCATCTTGCCGTAGGAGAGGACCACCGCGAGTTCTGCCCGGGTGAGGCCCTGGCCGGCTTCCTGACGCTGCCGCAGTTCTTCGTTGTCCGGCAGGAACTCGAGGGCCCGGTTCAGCAGTTCCCGATTTTCAAGCAGCTGGATCAGGCGGGCCTGCTGAGCGATCACCTCTCCGCCGTAACTGCTTTCGACGCTCAGGGTCTGGGTCTGGATGTAGTTGTTGTTCAGGACGAGGGATCCCACCTCGGATTCCATCCTCGCCAGCAGGCTCTTCCTTGTCCGTGGAGTCAGTGTTCCCGCCTGGACGGCGGCGTTGAGCAGGATCTTGATGTTGACCTCATGATCGGAGGTATCCACACCGGCGGAATTGTCGATGGCATCGGTATAACACAGTCCGCCTTTCTGGTTGTACTCGATGCGAGACTCCTGGGTCATCCCCAGATTGCCCCCTTCTCCCACCACCCTGACGCGCAGTTCGTCGGCATTGGCCCTGAGGGAATCGTTCGACCGGTCCTGGGCATCCTGGTGGGTTTCCGTGGATGCCTTCACGTACGTGCCGATACCGCCGTTCCACAAAAGGTCGACTTCCGCCTTGAGAATGGCATGGATGAGTTCGTTGGGGGTATAGGAATCCCTTTCCGCGGAGAGCGCCTTTTTTGCCTGGGGGGACAGCTTGATGGATTTCGCGGTCCGCGGGTAGATCCCCCCGCCCGCTGAAATCAGTTTTTCATTGTAATCCGCCCATGTGGAGCGGGGCAGTCCGAAAAGCCGCATGCGCTCCTTGTAGCTCCGGGCGGCATCCGGTTCGGGATCAATGAAGATGTGCAGGTGATTGAAGGCGGCAACCAGGCGGATGTGGGGCGAGAGCAGCATTCCGTTGCCGAACACGTCCCCGCTCATGTCCCCGATACCGACCACGGTGAATTCCTCGTTCTGGATGTCCTTGCCGAGTTCGCGGAAATTCCGCTTGACGGATTCCCAGGCACCCCTAGCGGTAATCCCCATCTTCTTGTGGTCGTAACCGTCGGACCCGCCGGAAGCGAAGGCGTCCCCGAGCCAGAACCCGTGATCGATCGCGATGCTGTTGGCAATATCCGAGAAGGTGGCGGTTCCCTTGTCCGCCGCGACAACCAGGTAGGGGTCGTCACGGTCCCTGCGAATCACGTTCTCCGGCGGCACAATGGCGCCATCGACCAGGTTATCTGTCAGATCCAGCAGTCCGCTGATGAAATCCCGGTAACTGGCGATCACCTCGGCCTGGACCTGTTCACGGTCTCCGGCGGCGGGCAGCTGCTTGGCGACGAATCCACCCTTGGAGCCCACCGGCACGATGACCGCGTTCTTTACCCGCTGCGCCTTGACCAGGCCGAGAACCTCGGTGCGGAAATCCTCGGGCCGCTCGGACCACCTGAGGCCTCCCCGAGCCACCTCGCCGCCCCGGAGATGCACGCCCTCGACCCGCGGGGAGTACAGGAAAATCTCGAACATTGGCGCAGGTTCCGGAATGCGGGGTATGGATCTCGAATCGAGCTTGAAGGCGATATAGGGTCTGTGCGTGCCTCCCGGGGTCTGGAAATAGCTGGTGCGCAGCGTGGCCCGGATCACGTCGAGCAGGGCGCGGATGATGCGCTCTTCATCCAGGGTCTGCACGGCATCGAGCTTTTCGACGATCCGCTTGCTGATACTCTTGAACGGGCGCTGCTTGCGCTCGGGTTCGAACAGAATGAAGAACAGGTCGCCGATTTCCCGGACAAGGTCCGTGTTGTGCATCAGCGCCTCGATGATGTAGTTCTCGCTGTAACGCAGCTTGATCTGCCTGAGGTAGCGGAAATAGGCACGGAATGCGCTGACCAGCCTCCAGTCGAAGCCCGTAGCGAGAACCAGCTGGTTGAAGCCGTCATTTTCCGCCTGCCCGTGCCAGACGGCGGCAAACGTGGCTTCGAACAGTCCCGTGGCGGAACCCGCAAACGGCAGGCCGTCCTTGTGCACGATTTCGAAATCCTGGATCCAGAATACCGCCCCGTCGGCATTCCGGATCCGGTAGGGGTGTTCCCCCAGGATCCGGATACCCATGCTTTCCAGGATGGGCAGTGCATCGGACAGCGGAATCGTGTTGCCGCTGGAATAGATCTTGAAGTGTGCCGTGGACGGGACATCTTCGGATACCAGGAGTTTCTGGTTGATGGTCTGGCCTGCCTCGGGTGATTCCGCAGGGAGGCAGGCAATGTCGGTGAGCGCGGTTTCGAGGTCGAAATTTTCCTGATAGCTCGCGGGAAAGCCATCCCGCCACCGGTTCAGCAATGCGCGGGCCTCGTCGAGGGTGTGGTATTCCTGCGCGGTGACAAACAGGTTCTCGTTCCAGTCCCTGGCCATGGTCTGCACGTCCCGCTCCAGTTCCTGCTGCGTGATGTCCGGTTCGAAATCGGCATCGCAGTGCACGGTATATTGGACCCGCACGAGAATGGACTCGGAAAAATACACGTTGAAGGTGATTTCCCGGGCGTGGAGACGCTCTTCCAGATATTCCAGGATGCGCTGGCGGAGCCTGGTATGAAACAGGTCCCGGGGCACGTACACCAGGCAGGTGAAATAGTGCTGACAGACGTTGCGGTGCAGGTGCAGCCTTGTGCGGTGGCGTTCCTGCTGGTTCAGGAGTGTCATGCAAAGGCCGTACAGCGCACGGGTTTCCATCTGGAACAGCATTTCCCGGGGCAGTGTCTCCAGGATGGTGCGCAATTCCTTGTAGGCGAAGCTGCCCTTGCGCAGGCTGCTCTCGGAGAGAATGAACGCGGCCTTGCTTCGCAGGTGGGGAATCATTGCCACGGCCATGGTGGCGGTGGAACCGGCCAGGAATCCCAGAATGCAGCTGATTACCCGCCTCTTGCGGGAGCCCGCAGGTTGGCCGAAACCATGGTCCACGAGGATGCAGTCGAGGTAGTTGGCGCGGTGAATGAATAGGCGCTGACGGGACTTGGTGAAGATCACCGGCGAGGTCTTGCTCAGCATGATGGGCGGGAGGATCTCCATGACATCGTTTCCCGACAGGTGGGCGGCACGGAGTATGCCGGTCAGGGAATCCTCGTTGACACGGTAATTTCCCCGCTGCCCGGTGGTTTCCAGTTCGCAATAGCCGATGAATGCAAAATGGTCTTCCGCCATCCAGCGGAAGAGGGCGCCGTATTCCGCGAACGCAGGGCCCTGCAGCGATTGCTCCACCCGGTCCGCCAGGGACAACGTCGCGTCCCGCATGTAACTCCAGTCTCCCGTGACCACCTCGATGTTGGCAACTGTTTTGTTGAGTGCATCGACGAGGACGGGATGCGCCGACTCCTCCACCGGATCCACGTCAAACTGGATGAATGTCTCCAGGATGGTCCGGTCGGAACGGCTGCGGGAGAACTCGCCGCTGCGATAGCGTTCGATCGAGTGAATCCGGTGCTTGGGATTGCGCTGTACCTGGAACAGCGGGTGGTTCGTTCGTTCGATCCGGTAGCCGAGGTGATTGAGCGTGACGGTGAGGGAGTTGATCAGGAATGGATGGTCATCGGTCACGATGCTGATCAGGGTGCGGACACCGGAGTCCAGCGACATCAGGTTATCGATTCGGATCAGCGTCTGTCCTGGTTTCCGGTCCCTGGCCAGATCAAGGTGCCGGAGCGCTGCCTGGAGGAAGAACGGAACCCGGTCTTCACGGTAGTCCTGGGCCGATATCCGTCGGTAGTAATCCTTGACAAAATCCAGCCGCTGCTTGCCCGGCAAGGGGGTCACCATCTGGTGAATGGACTGCATGAGTTTGTCGTTAACCGGATTGTTCATGGTTGCTCCCGGGTGAGTTGCGCGGTGAAGCATGACCGTGCATGCGGACCGGGCGAGCAATACGGATCCGGGCGTTTGCCCGAAGCTCTCCGGAATATGTCAGTTCGCACGCTGGATCAGGCGAATGGGCGCTGGCGTTCTGTCCGTATCCTCCTGCGGTCCTGTTTCTGGGCCGGACACCCGTTCCCCATCAACCGGGTGCAGGGATGGCGGCTTTCAGGCCGGAAAAGTAAGCACGGACGATGATTATAGCTGTCCGCCGGGGGTTGTCCACGTGACTGCCGGTATCAGTGCCCATCATTGTCGCTGCAAAGATATACTCCGGTGTGGCCATTCCGCCTGCCGTGCAAGTGATACCGATGCCAGCCCCGAAGAAGAATTCGACCACCGTTCTGGAAGCCGACGTGGATGACCTGACGCACGCCGGGGAAGGCGTGGTGAAGATCGGGGGGCGTGTCTATTTTGTGCCGGGCGTTCTGCCCGGTGAGGCGATCCGGTTCACCGCGGGCAGAAAGCGGCGGGGCAAGTTCAACGGCCGGCTCCAGGAAATCCTGCGGGTCTCGCCCCATCGCGTTGAACCGGCCTGCACCTATTTTGGGGTCTGCGGCGGCTGCACATTCCAGCATCTTGCCGAGGACAGGCAGCGGGAGTCAAAGGAGAAGATACTGCTGGACAACCTGGAACGGATCGGCAGGACGGTCCCGGGGACGGTGTTGCCGCCGCTTTCGGGAGAAACCTGGCATTACCGTCGCAAGGCCAGGCCGGGTTGCAAGTTCGTGCCGGGGAAAGGTGGGATCCTCGTGGGGTTTCGTGAGCAGGGCAGTTCCTACCTGACCTCATTGAGACACTGCCTCACGCTGGATGACCGGCTCAGTGTGCTTCTGGATCCGCTGCATGAGCTGATCGCCGGGCTTCACTGCGCCCGTCAGGTGCCGCAACTGGAATTCGCCGCGGGAGACGATGCCGTCGCAGTCGTGCTGCGGCATCTGGTGCCGCTGACCGGCGAGGATGTCGATCGGCTGAAAGCATTTGCTGAGCAACAGTCCGTGCAGTTGCATGTGCAGCCTTCGGGTCTGGACAGCATACGGCCGCTGTGGCCGGAGGATCCCGAACCCCTTGCGTACGCATTGACGAACTACGATGTGAGGCTGGAATTCGCGCCGGCTGACTTCATCCAGGTCAACGGCGGCGTCAATGCCGCAATGGTGCGCCAGGGGATGGACCTGCTCCGTCCGGCGCCGGGGGAGCATGTGCTGGACCTTTTCTGCGGTCTCGGGAATTTCACCCTGCCCATGGCCCGGCTGGGGGCCAGGGTCACAGGGGTCGAAGGAGATTCATCCCTGGTGGCCAGGGGAGCTGCCAACGCCCGGGCCAACGGGCTGGAAGGCGCCGAGTTCCTGAGCATGGACCTGTTTTCAGGGGATATGACCCCCTTGGCGGAACTGGGATTCAACAAGCTGTTCCTCGATCCTCCACGTTCCGGGGCACTTGAAGTGATCGAGGGTCTGGTAGGGCAGGCCATGCCCGAAAGAATCGTGTACGTGTCCTGCAATCCCGCGACGCTCGCCAGGGACGCTGAAGTCCTGGTTCACCGGCATGGCTATGATCTCAGCCACGCCGGTGCCATCGACATGTTCCCCCATACCGCGCATGTCGAGTCCATGGCAGTGTTTCAGCGCCCGTCCCGCCGTCGCTGAACGCCAATTGCATGCCGTGGCCCACGGGGACCGCCGGCAGGCCGCATCCGGGACCCCATGGAGGGTCACCGTCCCGGCGTCAACCGGGATTTGGACGCATTCCTGTGACCGGGAACGGGAGTTCGGGCTATCCTGTACCCTGGTTACCGTCACCGGGCGGAGCGGGCACCTGCGGTGCCGGTTTCGGCTCGGGTGCCTGGCCCGCCTGTCCGGGCGGGCTTTCCGGGCCCCGGCGCCGGGATTCCGTTGGCCCGGGGGCTGGGTCCGGCTTCGTCACCGGGCCTTCCTTTACCGCATCGGCCGGGCGCGCTTCCGGCTTCGCGGGTGCTGGCCTGGGTGGCGCAGCCGGCGCCGGTGAACCGACTTCCGGTGCCGGCGGGGCGGCTGGAGCTGCCCTGGATTCCGGTTGCCGCTGCTGCGGCTCTTTCACGCGGGCGGCCGCATCCCGGGATTTCGGTGCACTGCCGTCGGTGACGGGCTTCTTTCCCGTTGCACCCTTGCCGTTGCCCTGGACGGGCTTCGGCAGTTTTTCCTGCGTGCTGCCGGGACCGCGCTGCTCGCTTCCGGATTGCTGATCCTGCTGCGGGCGGGCGCCGGACCTTGGACGGGACTGGCGTTTGCTGCCGTCGCCACCCTGGCGGGTTTTTTTCTGTCCGCCGCCATCGTCCGCATCAGTACCCCGTCGCCGGCCGTCGCCACGCCCCTGTCCCCGGGATTGTTTTTGCCCGCGGGAGCCCTGACCCTGCTTCCGTGCGCTCCCGTCGTCTCTGGCACGGGTACCTGGTCCACGCTGGCCGTCACCACCCCTGCCGCGCCCACCGCGTCCGCTTCTGGCTCCTGTCCCCCGGCGGCTGCCGGCTGCGGCACCATCCTCCTTGCGGCCGCTTCCCTGTCTTTTCCGGGAGCCTTCGCGGCCCTTCGGCTTCGCGGCTGACTTGGTTGCCTCGGTTGCCACGGATGCATCCGCCTTGGAGCCGGTCCCGAAGAGTGACCGGGCGATCCTGCGAAGAAATCCCGAAGGCTCGCCGGACTCGGTCTGTGACGCAGCGGTTCTGCCCCTGGAAGCAGCGGGCTGCTCCGGGATGGAAGGCGGCGGCGGCGCGGCGTGCTCGATGCTGTCGATTTCGACACTGGCTTTTGCCTGCCTGGGCGATTTCAGGCTGTCAGCAAGACCGGGTTCATGCTCGCTCTGGTCGATTTTCTGCTCGTAGCTCGGGGTACTTCCCAATTCGTCCAGCTCCTCACTTCGCAGGCGGCGGAGTTCGAAATGGGGGCTTTCCAGCCGCTCGTTGGGGATGATGATGATTCTCGAAGCGAGCCTGGCCTCCAGCTGGTTCAGTTCGTGGCGCTTTTCGTTGAGCAGATAGGTCGCCATGTCCAGAGGGAGGTCAACCTGGATCGCCTCGGTGTTCTCCTTGAGAGCCTCGTCCTCGATGAGGCGCAGCAGATTCAGGGACGATGAGACTACGCTGCGGATGGTGCCCGTGCCGTTGCATCGGGGGCACGAACGGTAGTTGGCGTCACTGAGGGAGGATCTGAGCCGCTGGCGGGACATTTCCAGGAGGCCGAAGCGGGAAATCTTGCCGATCTGGACCCGGGCCCGGTCCGGCCGCAGCGCTTCCTTGAGCCGGCTTTCCACGGAACGTTGGTTCTCGCCCACGGTCATGTCGATCAGGTCGATCACCACGAGTCCGCCGATATCCCGGATACGCAGCTGTCGCGCCACTTCCTCGACCGCTTCCAGGTTGGTGCGGAAGGCGGTTTCCTCGATATCTCCGCCCTTGGTGGCCCGGGCCGAGTTCACGTCCACGGAAATCAGCGCCTCGGTATGGTCGATGACGATCGAGCCCCCGGAGGGCAGGTTCACCTCGCGGGTGAACGCGGATTCGATCTGGCTTTCGATCTGGTAGCGGGAAAACAGCGGGATATTGCCGTGATAGAGCTTCAGCCGGGCCAGGTTATGGGGCATCACCTGGTTCATGAATCGCTGCGCCCGGTCAAATATCTCCTCGTCATCGATGATGATTTCCGAGATATCCGCACTGAGATGATCCCGAATGGTCCTGACGATCAGGTTGCTTTCCTGGTAGATCAGGAAAGGGCCCTTGGAGGTCTCGGCGGCCTTTTCGATGGATTGCCACAGCTTTTTCAGGAAATCGAGGTCCCACTGCAATTCCTCCGTGCTGCGCCCGATGCCGGCCGTCCTGGCAATCAGGGAATGATCGGACGACACCTCCAGGCCCTCCAGTGCGTCCCGCAGATCCGCGCGATCATCACCCGATATCCGGCGGGATATCCCTCCGCCCTTCGGATTGTTCGGCATCAGGACGAGGAAGCGGCCTGCCAGGCTGATGAACGTGGTCAGGGCCGCGCCCTTGGTTCCGCGTTCATCCTTGTCGACCTGGACAATCATTTCCTGTCCTTCCTCGATCACCTGTTCGATACGGACGCTGCTGATTGGCGTGCGTCCGTCATAGTTGCGAAAGTATTCCCGGTAGATTTCCTTCAATGAGAGAAAGCCGTGCTTCTCGGCGCCGTAGTCCACGAAAGCAGCTTCGAGACTCGGTTCCACCTTGGTGACCACCGCCTTGTAGATATTGCCCTTTTTTTCGCTGCGGATGGCCGATTCAATATCCAGATCCAGGAGTTTCTGGCCATCTACGATTGCAACCCGAAGTTCTTCAGGGTGGGTTGCATTGAATAACATGCGTTTCATAATATTACCCAAAATATCCTATAATACAATTGATTATAGGATATATATAATGTTTAACCGGAAGATCGGAATACACCGGATTCCGGCATCTATGAGAACGCAGTGGGGAGAATGTCCCTGGCGGGTGCGGCGGTGGTCAACGCCACAGCAGGCACCGTGTGCTGACCTGTTCCGTTGTCTGGAGGAGACTGGGAATCAGGCCGGAATGAACTGCCCCGGACACGATGGCCCGGAAACAGGGAGATGAACCAGATACGAGTTTGGAATCCGTGACCGAACCGCAGTCGGATGGGCAACGTTCATCCGGATGCGCGCCGAGTACGGTACTGAATACCGCCTCGACAGTGCGCCTGTCCAGGCACGTGCCGATAACTGAGACATGGCCGGCACCGTGCACTCCCTGAAGGGAGATGTCGCTGTCCGGACAAAAATACAACCAGGATTTCGCATTTGATCCTTACTTTACCGCCGCTGTCACGATGCAGGACCGGAGGCACCGGCCGATACAGTGAAGACAAGCAACGCGCTTCATTCAAGGTCAGGGATCGGGTTTTCTGATGCCGCAGGAGGGAATCCCCAGCGGACAACGGCCCGTTCAGGACCGAACCGGATTAACTGGTACCATATACCGACCCTGGCACATTCACCTAGGGGCTTTTCAAACCCAGGGCGTTCTCCGCCCGTTTCCCGGCTATCGAGTTCTGGAAAGAGTTAGTTCTCGTTCTTGTTCACGAAGGCCGGAAGAATCTTTTCCGCCGCCCGATCCACGCAAAACCACGCAAGACAGGGTGGCGTCCCGCCGAATATATCAATGAACGCAGGGCAACACAACCGACCGCTGCCGCCGGTCGCAACCACCGGTTGCGGGCAATTCCCGGGGTGGGCAATTCGGCCCGGGAAGGTTTTCCGCATCCAGCGGCAAGGCCCCTTACACGGCCCAAGGCAAATTTGTTCTGATTCGCCCGAAGAGATCGTTACTGCCGTGCTTGGGATTTATCACGGATTATTTTGGCCACTTTGGACTGAATTGGCCGCCATGGTGGTTACACCGGGCAGGTTGATGTTCCCGGAGGTGGATTTCCGTTCCGTTGAGGCATGACTGTTCCCGCCCCTGTGTGTTGAGGGGCTGAGGATTCGGGGCCTGGAGGGATGCTCAGCCGGTAGCCGGGTATGGCCTGGCGTTGTCGGTCATCTTGAGGAAGTCGAGCATGCGTCGGGGATTCCTGGCGAGGTGGCGCATGGTTTCGGCGACGGCGAGGCCCCGGCTCTGTATGATGCCGATGGCGAATCGCCTGAGGCGGGACATGTTCTGGGGACCGTGTCCGGCCCGGATTCGGCTGCGGTCCTCGTCGAAGGTCCAGTCGAGGACATGATGCATGGCCTCGACGGACCAGTGCCCGCGGTTGAGGGAGAGGATTCGCTCGGGGGAGGCGTCATTTGGGGTCAGGCTGGTGATTCCGTAGGCGATCTCACGGCGTTTCCTGCCGGTTGCGGTTTCGGTGGTTTCACGCATCACGGCGAAGACCTGTCCGACGTTGGGGAACTGGAGGTAGTGGTTGAGCTTGTCCGAGACCCAGACGGAACGGCGCTCCCGGCGGCCATGGACGGGTTTGGGGGCCTGGTCGGTGAAGTCCGGCGGACGGCGCTGGATGTGGCGGTCGAGGAGCAGTCGGATATCGGCGAGCAGGTTTTTCTGGTTGCCCTTGACGGTGAAGAGGTAGTGGGCGCGGCGTCCGTGGAGATAGTCGGCGAGCTTGCGTTGGGTGAGCATGGCATCGGTGGTGATGGTGCATCCTTCGATGTCGGAGAGGGTGTCGAGCAGCGGGATGACGATGCCGATCTCGTTGGTGCGTTTGGTTTCGTCATCGGCCCCCGGTTTCAGGCCGACTTTTTTTGACTCCAGGGGATTCCGGTGTGGTGGCCGACGGCGCCGAGCACATGGGGCCGGTTGCCCTGGTCATCGATGGCGCCCCGGATGGTCTTGCCGTCGACGGCAATGGCGGTGTCCTTTGGGCCATGGACCTGGTGCCACGCCCGCAGGGCGGCATCGAACTGGTCCGGGTCGATGCGGATGAGGACGCTGCGGATGGCGGACAGGCTGGGCACCTGGTGTCCGCTCCTGGAACGGCGTACGCGGAAACGTTCCAGGACCCTGGGGCTGAGGTCGTCGATCCATTCGCTCATGGCCTTGTAGCCGCGCATGCCGCAGAGCGTGGCCGCTGCTGCCAATGCCAGCATGGTGGACAGGGCGTGGCGGCGGCCCTGGCGGCGTCGGGGATCGTCGATGTCGCGGAAGAAGTCGGGCAGGGATCGCATCTGTTCGGCGGTGAGAGTCATCCTGGGTACTCCATGTTGCAGTGTGGTGTCGAGGCAGGGGTCCCGGAGGCGGGCGCGGGCGGCGCGCGACAGGGGATGGACGAAGACGAGCTTGGGCTTTGCGTGTTCGCTGTAGCCCGGGCCCTCGCGGCCGAAGCCCCGGGTATGCCCGACCTCGATCCAGTTGGCGGCGCGGTAGACGGTGCCGTGGAAGCGGGCGGGGTCGACGAAGGTCTCCACCAGCAGGAGGCCGTGACCGAAGCGGAGCGGCCAGTCGCGGGCGAGGCGGCGGGTGCACAGGGAAAGCACGCGCGAGCCGAGGTTGCGCGGTGCGCCGGGCAGGATCAGGAAGCGCGAGTTGTTGGTGATCAGGTGCAGGCGGCCGAACCGGATGCCGTACTCCCAGCCGATCCACCGGTCCCGGGCGCCGCATTTCAGCGCCGATGCCGAAAACATGGCCAGTGCCAGCCAGCGCCCCCGGTGATGGGCCACATAGCGCAGCGTCTCGCCCCGCGCCGGCACCGAGCCGAGATAGTGATGCGCCTGCATCAGGTCCCGGAACCGGGGTTCATCTGTTGCCGGCACGATGTCTACCGACACCTCTGAAAGGTCCACCTTGCGTATGTCCGTCTGATGGTCTTGTGACGGGATTTATACCAGTACCCGGGGGAAAAGTCCAGTGTTTGGGGTAAGTCCTTTGACCGGAAGAAAAAACTCTGCAGAAAAGAATTACCCTGTTACACGGCCTCGGATCAATTGTATTCCGGTCCGCCTGTGTGTACACTCCGCCGCCTACGGCAGGCGCGTAGCTCAGCTGGTTAGAGCACTACCTTGACATGGTAGGGGTCGTTGGTTCGAATCCAATCGCGCCTACCATATTCAATCCGGCCGCAACGAAGGAAATTCCGTTACTTCCACAGTCATCCGAGCTTCCAACCGCCATCTGACTGGTTTCACATACCCATGCGCCCTTTGGTAGCGGGCGCCACTGATCACAGAGACATGCCCCGAATAACGCTTCCTGACGGCTCCACCCGAATTTACGATCACCCCACGACCATCGCCGAGATTGCCGCCGGTATCGGTCCCGGGCTGGCCGCCGCCGCCGTGGCCGGCAAGGTGAACGGCGGACTGGTGGATACTGTCGACCCCATCGGGGAAGATGCAACCGTCACGGTTGTCACTTCCCGGGACAGCGAGGGAGTGGAGATCATCCGCCATTCCTGCGCGCACCTTCTTGGCCATGCCATCAAGCAGATCTGGCCGGAAAGCCGCATGGCCATCGGACCGGTCATTGAAAACGGGTTTTACTACGATGTCGACCTGGATCACCGGATCACCGAGGATGATCTCGAGCATCTCGAGCAGCGCATGGCGGAACTTGCCGAAACCGGGTATGAGGTGATCAAGGAAAATGTCCCGTGGCAGCAGGCCTACGACACCTTTGCCATGCGGGATGAACCCTACAAGCAGGAGATCCTGGAGCGGGATGTCGCACGTGACGCGCACCCGGGGCTGTACCACCACCAGGAATACATCGACATGTGCCGGGGACCGCATGTGCCGAACGTGGGGTTCTGCCGCCACTTCAAGCTGATGCGGGTGTCCGGTGCCTACTGGCGCGGGGATTCGGACAACAAGATGCTGCAACGGATCTACGGGACGGCCTGGCCCGGCGCCAAGGCCCTCAGGGTCTATCTGAAACAGCTGGCCGAAGCGGAAAAGAGGGACCATCGCCGTATTGGCAAGCAACTGGGGCTTTTTCACATGCAGGAAGAGGCGCCGGGCATGGTGTTCTGGCACGACCGGGGATGGTCGCTGTACCGGGTGCTGGAACAGTTCATCCGCCGGGAACAGTCCCGCCGCGGCTATCGTGAGATCAAAACCCCCCAGGTTGTGGACTATTCCCTCTGGGAACGCTCCGGTCATGCCGACAGGTTCTCAGACGACATGTTCACGGTGCGGTCCGAGGGCCGGGATTTCGCCCTGAAACCCATGAACTGCCCCTGCCACGTGGAGGTATTCAACCAGGGACTGAAGAGCTACCGGGACCTGCCTCTCCGATTCGCGGAGTTCGGTTCCTGCCACCGCAACGAGCTGTCCGGTGCCCTGCACGGGCTGATGCGGGTCAGGGGCTTCGTCCAGGACGACGCCCATATCTTCTGCACCGAGGAACAGATCCAGGACGAGGTGGCGGCATTCATCGACTTTCTCCACGCGGTGTACGACACCCTGGGTTTCCATGATGTGATCTACCGGCTGGCCACAAGACCGGAAAACCGGGTCGGGTCGGACGAGGACTGGGGCCGGGCGGAAGATGCACTGGCCAGGGCGATGGATGCCAAGGACCTGCCATGGAAGGAGCTACCCGGGGAGGGGGCCTTCTATGGTCCGAAAATCGAGTTCTCCCTGCGCGATAGTATCGGCCGGATCTGGCAGTGCGGTACCATGCAGGTCGACTTTGCCATGCCGGGGCGTCTCGGTGCGGAATACGTGGCCGAGGACGGTACGCGCCAGGTCCCCGTGATGCTGCACCGGGCGATCCTTGGCTCCTTCGAACGGTTCATCGGCATCCTGATCGAGCATCATGAGGGGCGTTTCCCGGCATGGCTCGCACCCGTGCAGGCGGTTGTGATGAATATCACGGACAGCCAGGCCGAATACGCAAGGGATCTGGAAAAAGTCCTGAAAAAACAGGAATTCAGGGTTGAATCTGACTTGAGAAACGAAAAAATCGGTTTTAAAATTCGCGAGCACACGCTGCAGCGTGTCCCGTACCTCCTTGTTGTGGGGGACCGGGAAATGAATAGCGCGAAAGTAGCCGTTCGGGCAAGGGACGGAAGTGACCTCGGCAGTATGTCCATCGGCGAGGTGGCGGAACTTCTTTCGCGGGGAGAGGATTGACGGCCGTTGGATGCGCCCGGCGCTGACCGGTTCCCGGCCTTCTGCGGTACCGCGTACATCCCGTTCAGGCTGTATCCGGAACTGGCCTGTTATTTTTTGAACCAACAGAGGTAACCTGCTATAGCTAAAGAAAAGCAACTGCGCGTCAATGAACAGATCACCAGTGATCCTGTGCGGGTCATTGGCACCGACGGCAACCAGATCGGCGTGGTTTCCCTGGAAGAGGCCAACGACCTCGCGGATAACGAAGGAATGGATCTGGTGGAGATATCGCCCAACGCAGACCCTCCGGTATGCAGGATTCTGGATTACGGCAAGTATCTCTACAATGAGAGCAAGCAGCGCCACGAGGCGAGAAGGAAGCAGAAACAGATCACCGTCAAGGAGATCAAGTTCCGCCCCGGGACGGATGTCAGCGATTATGAAGTGAAGCTCAAGAAACTCAGGGAGTTTCTTGAAGCAGGCAACAAGGCCAAGGTGACCATGCGATTCCGGGGACGCGAAATGGTGCACAAGGAACTGGGCCTTGAGATGCTTAAGCAGGTGGAGAAGGATCTCGAGGAGATCGCTTCCGTGGAACATGCGCCGACCATGGAAGGACGCCAGATGGTGATGGTCATGGGTCCTCGCCGGCACTAGTCCGGGGTGGGCCCGGAATCAGGTTGCCTTCGGTGGAAGCAGCTCCTGGAGCAGCAGCGACGGGATGACCGCATTGCAACAGGCGCGAATTCGGTCTGGAACGGCCCTGGCGGGTCGCCGGGGATGTTCCGGACGGGAAGGTGGCAAATCGCAGTCCAATCCAGAACTGCCTTTGTCAATTACATGATGTCCCGCACCCGGGGTGCGGTCGAATACTGGAAACTGAAATGCCAAAACTGAAAACCAACCGGGGCGCTGCCAAGCGCTTCAGACGTACTGCCTCAGGCAGGTTCAAGCGGTCGCAGTCGCATCTGCGTCACATACTGACGAAGAAGTCTGCCAAGCGCAAGCGCCAGCTCAGAAGTGGTGACCTGATCCATGCATCCGACCAGGCATCTGTGAAACAGATGCTTCCATACAGCTGAAGGAGGAGGTCATGCCAAGAGTCAAACGTAGCGTCCAGGCCCGGGCGCGGCACCAGAAGGTCCTGAAGCAGGCGAAGGGTTACAGCGGAGCCCGCAGAAAATTGTTCAAAACCGCCAAGCAGGCGGTGGACAGGGCCGGTCAGTACGCCTACCGTGACCGCAGACAGCGCAAGCGGCAGTTCCGGTCGTTGTGGATCGTGCGCATCAATGCCGCCGCGCGGGAGAACGGCCTCAGCTACAGCCGCCTGATGAACGGTCTGAACCGGGCGGACATTGTCCTGGACCGCAAGGTGCTGGCAGACATGGCGGTGCATGATAAACCGGCTTTCACGGCTCTGGCTGAAAAGGCCAAGTCGGCGCTGGCCGCCTGAATACGGTCAGATTCCGCCTTGCCGACGCCGTCACTCCCCGGCAACTGCCGGAGGGTGATCCGAACAGTGAAGCAGGGCATTTGCTGCTGTTGGCCGTTTGTCTCCATAACTGCCGGGTTCCATCCCGGGTGATCATTCAAAGTAACCGTGAACCACGAATTTCCGACGCTGGGTGAATTGGCTGAAGATGCGGTCAATCGCATCGGGCAGGTGGAAGCCATCAATGAACTCGAGGGGCTCAGGGTGCATTACCTGGGCAGGAAGGGAGCGGTCACCGCAGAACTCAGGTCCATTGCCTCCCTGTCCCAGGAAGAGCGCAAATCGTTCGGCCGGGCGGTGAATGAACTGAAGGAGCGTATCCAGTGCACCCTGGAGGAACGGCGCAGGGTCCTGGAAGGCGAGGCGATCGCGCAGCAGCTCGAATCCGAGCGCATCGATGTGACCCAGCCTGCCAGGGGACAACGGGAAGGGACCGTGCATCTCATCTCCCGCACCCTGGAGCGCATGGAGGATATCTTCTCCCGGATCGGCTTCGATGTGGCTACCGGACCTGAAGTCGAGGACGACTACTACAATTTCGAGGCGCTGAACATGCCGCCGGACCACCCGGCGCGCGCGATGCACGACACGTTTTACGTGGATGCCCACACCGTGCTTCGCACGCATACCTCCCCGGTCCAGATACGCTACATGCATCAGCATGCACCGCCGATCCGGGTGATCGCACCCGGGAAGGTCTTTCGATGCGACTCCGACATAACCCACACGCCCATGTTTCACCAGGTGGAGGGGTTGGCCGTGGATACCGGTATCACGTTCGCCGATCTCAAGGGTATCCTGATTCATTTCGTGCACGAGTTTTTCGAGAAGGACCTCGGCGTGCGTTTCCGGCCGTCCTATTTTCCCTTCACGGAACCTTCCGCCGAGGTGGACATTGCCTGCGTGTTCTGCGGGGGCGTCGGCTGCCGGGTCTGCAGCCAGACCGGCTGGATCGAGGTTCTGGGAAGCGGGATGGTGCATCCGGAAGTCCTTCGGCACGGGGGGGTGGATGCCCGGCGCTATTCGGGTTATGCATTCGGCATGGGTGTGGAGCGGCTCTCCATGCTCCGTTACGGTGTGAACGACCTGCGTCTTTATTTTGAGAACGACCTGGATTTTCTGCGCCAGTTCTGACTGAAGGCGGCATGAACAGGGCCCGCGTGACCAATCAACTCCGAACAAGATGCTTTTCAACGAACACTGGCTGAGAGAATGGGTCAATCCCAGGCTGGACAGCGCCGCGCTGGCGGAGGTCCTTACCCTCGCCGGGCTGGAGGTGAAATCACTGGAACCGGCAACCCCCCTGGACCTGTCGGCGGGTAACCGCAAGCGACTGCTGGTTGGCCGGATCGAGGCCGTTTCACCGCATCCGGAGGAGGACAGGTTGCGGGTTTGCCGGGTGCGGGCCGGCGGCAGACGTCCGATCACCGTGGTGTGCGGTGCCCCCAATGCTGCTGTCGGGCTGGTCATCCCCGTGGCGCGGATTGGCGCCAGGCTGCCCGGCGGTGTCATCCGGAAGATGGAAATCCGGGGAGTTGTGTCCGAGGGAATGCTCTGCTCGGCAGCGGAACTGGGGCTGGCCGAACAGTCCACGGGCCTGATGGAACTGGACCCGGGCACGTTGCCCGGCACCCCCCTGGCCGACCATCTGGAACTGGACGACCGGGTGTTCGAACTCGGGCTCACGCCCAATCGCGGGGACTGCCTGAGCATTCGCGGCATCGCCAGGGAGGTGGCGGTTCTGACCGGAGCGCGTTTGCGCATCAGTGACCCCGTTCCGGTGAGGGCCGGGAATCCGGAAGTCCTGGACATTGAACTCAAGGCCCCCGCACACTGCGCCCGTTTTGCCGGACGCATCGTGCGCCGGATCGACATGCATGCCCGGACCCCGGACTGGATGCGTGAAAAGCTTCGCCGGGCCGGGCTGCGGCCGATCAATCCGGTGGTTGATATCACCAATCTGGTGATGCTGGAGACCGGCCAGCCGATGCATGCCTACGACCTGGACAAACTCTCCGGCGGAATCGTGGTACGGCTTGCCCGCAACGGGGAACGGCTGAAGCTGCTTGACGGGGCCACCGTTCGGCTGAAACCGGACAACCTGGTGATCGCGGACCATCGCAGGGCCGTGGGGCTTGCCGGCATCATGGGGGGGGAAGGTACGGCAATTTCGGATATGACCACGGACATTTTCTTCGAAGCGGCCTTCTTCTCCCCGCAGCACATGCTTGGCAAGGCGCGGCGTCTTGGCATGCATACGGATGCATCGCACCGGTTTGAGCGCGGTGTGGATCCTGCGGGGCAGGTGGCGGCGGTGGAGTTGGCGACGCGTCTGCTGCTGGATGTTGCCGGCGGCAGTCCCGGGAAAACCTGTCACGCCGTTGCCTCAAGGGCACTGCCGAAACGCCATGCGATTCTGCTGGAGCGTGGCGAGATTCCGCGCATTCTGGGTGCGCGTGTGCCTTCGGCCGCAGTGCAGCGCATCCTGAAAAGGCTGGGGATGAAGGTTTCTCCGGCCAATGGCGGCTGGAAAGTGACCCCTCCTGCGTGGCGCTTCGACATCACGGGCCAGCACGACCTGGTGGAGGAGGTTGGCCGCTGCAACGGGTTTGAACGCATTTTACCGAGATTTCCGGAGTCGGCGGCCCGTCACGGCGCCAACCCGGAAGCCGCGGTCAGCATGCCCAGAATCCGCCAGGCCCTGGCCGCGCGGGGATACCACGAGGCGATCAACTACAGCTTTGTCGATCCCGTGCTCCAGCAGCGCCTTCTGGAGGCCGGCCCGGGGATCCGCCTGTCCAATCCCCTGGCGGAGAACATGTCGGAAATGCGGCAGAGCCTGATTCCCGGCCTGCTCGGGAACCTGCAGCGCAATCTCAATCGCCAGGAAGTCCGCGTACGTCTCTTCGAGACCGGAAATGTCTTCGTGCGGAACGGCCGCAAGCGCCGCGAACATCCCAGGATCGCCGCCTTGGCCACCGGAATGGCCATGCCCAGGCACTGGGGTGAACCGGCAAGGCAGGTGGATTTCTTTGATCTCAAGGGCGATCTTGCCGCATTGCTGGAATTGACCGGGGATGCGGAGAGATTCGCCTTCGAGGCCTCGGAACATCCTGTTTTCCACCCCGGACAATCGGCACGGATTCTTCTGGGGAAAAGGGAAGTCGGCCGCCTCGGACGGCTGCATCCCTTGAAACAGAAACTACTGGATCTCGACGTGCCGGCTTTCCTCTTCGAGTTGGATTTGTCTATACTAGAGGAATCGGTGTTGCCGAAATTCCGGCCCCTGTCCCGTTTCCCCGCAGTGCAGCGAGATCTTTCCGTGATCGTGGACCGGGGGGTCGTGGCGGCCGATATGCTGTCGTTGGTGCGGAAAACCGCGGGCAAAGACCTGAAGCTGCTCGAGTTGTTTGATATATATACCGGTGAAAGAATTGAATATAATAAGAAAAGTTTCACATTCAACTTGGTTTTCCAGTCGGATTCCCGTAGTCTTACTTCTGCTGAAATTGACACGGTGACGGCCGAGATTGTAAAGGCTCTGGAAGTGGGTGTCGGTGCCCGGTTGCGCTCTTGACCGACCATCCCCTAAAGAGATAGTGTGTACATCGCAAGAATTGCCCGAGGACACCAGATGACAATAACGAAAGCCGATTTGTGCAATGTCCTGTTTGATGAAGTGGGACTCAACAAGCGTGAGGCAAAAGAATTTGTCGAGTTGTTCTTCGAAAAGATCCGCCAGTCCCTGGAGGAGGGCGTGGCGGTGAAACTGTCGGGTTTCGGCAGCTTTACCCTGCGTGACAAGACCTCGCGGCCCGGTCGCAACCCGAAAACCGGGGAAGAGGTGGCAATCTCTGCCAGGCGGGTCGTGACATTCCGCTCAAGCCAGAAGTTGAAACAGAGCGTGGTGGACAATTCGTTTGAACTGACTCAGAGGCTGGGCAGGAAACGCTGATGACCATGCTTGACCCGGCGGGATTCGAATTGCCCCCGATTCCCAGCAAGCGATACTTCACCATCGGGGAAGTGAGCAAGCTCTGCCTGGTCAAGCCCCATGTGCTGCGTTATTGGGAACAGGAGTTTCCCCAGCTCAAACCGGTCAAGCGTCGCGGCAATCGGAGATATTATCAGCGTCACGAGGTCAAGCTGATCCGCAGTATCCGGCAATTGCTGTACGTGGACGGATTTACGATCAGTGGTGCCAGGTCCCGCCTGGAGCAGGTTGAATCCGAAGGCGTGCCGGTCAGCCCCTCCGGCATTGACAAGAAAGGCTCCCAGGTGATTTCACAGTTGATCGCCGAACTCGATGAAGTCAGCGACATCTTGAGTTAAAATCCGCGCCCCGGCCCGTTGGGGTTGGACAGGACGGGCCCTTGCGGGGCCGAATTCAATTAATCGGGGTGTAGCGCAGCCTGGTAGCGCACCGCAATGGGGTTGCGGTGGTCGGAGGTTCAAATCCTCTCACCCCGACCAATTCATTGATGGGTCATTTCTTGCCGCATAGGTAACGGATCTTTCCGGGCACGAAGTCTGCAGTGGCAGCAACCGCACCGCCGATTGCGGGTGGCCCCGAACTGGCAGGCCCGGATTACCGGCAAATAAACCATACTCCACCTCGACCGCACTCCTTCCACTGTGGGTATACCGGCAATTACGATAGAATCCCTGCGATCTTCCCGCGCTTGTCCATCCGCGCCCCGATGACCGTCGTCACCCGATTTCCGCCCAGCCCCACGGGGTACCTGCATATCGGTGGCGCCCGTACCGCCCTGTTCAATTGGCTCTATGCCCGTGGACGGGGCGGCGAACTGGTGCTCAGAATCGAGGATACGGATATCGAGCGGTCCACTCCGGAAGCCGTGGAGGAGATCATGAAGTCCATGGAATGGCTTGGGCTCGGCTGGAACCGCGGCCCGTATTTCCAGACCCGGCGTTTCGACCGCTACCAGGAGGTGATCGGGCGGCTGCTGGCGGACGGGCAGGCCTATCACTGTTTTTGCAGCCGCAAGCGGCTGGACGACCTGCGGGAGCGCCAGCGCCAGAGGGGGGAGAAGCCCCGTTACGACCATCACTGCCGGGACCTGGGGCGGACGCCGTGTAAAGGCGAATCATCGGTGGTCAGGTTCCGGAATCCGCTGGACGGCGCCGTGGTTTTCGAGGATGTGGTTCGGGGACGGGTGGAAATCAGCAACAGTGAACTGGACGATATGGTGATTGCCCGCAGCGACGGGTCTCCTACCTACAACCTGACTGTTGTGGTGGATGATGCGGACATGGGGATCACCCACGTGATTCGTGGTGATGACCATACCAGCAACACGCCCCGGCAGATCAACATTTTCCATGCCCTGGATGCGCCGCTGCCGGTTTTCGCCCATGTGCCGCTGATCCACGGACAGGATGGCCAGAAGCTGTCCAAGCGCCATGGGGCGGCGAGTGTTCTTGAATTCCGCAACATGGGAATTCTGCCCGAAGCCCTGCTGAATTATCTGGTCAGGCTTGGATGGTCCCACGGCGACCAGGAGATATTCGACCTGGACGCAATGATCGACCTGTTCGATATCAAGGATATCAACCGTTCCGCAGCCAGCTTCGATCTCGAAAAACTCCTTTGGATCAACCAGTATTACATCCGCCAGGCCGACACGGCTAGGCTCGGCAACGAACTCGCTGCAAGGCTGCACGCGCGGGGACTCCGGCTGCGCGAAGGTCCCCGTGTGTCCGAGGCGGTGGAGGTGTTTCGGGATCGTGTACAGACCCTGGAGCAGATGGCCGAACAGTCCAGGTATCTGTACGCCGAGCCGGAAAGCCAGGGCCCGGAAGCGGCCAAACACCTTGTCCCGGAGGCGGTGCCCCGCCTGGCAGCGCTGGTGAAGAGCCTGGAGGCCCTGGACGACTGGACCGCGGACAACATCAATGCCGCCATCAAGTCCGTGGTGGCCGACCTGGGCGTCAGGTTTCCGGACGTGGCCCTGCCGCTCAGGGTGGCTCTGTCCGGCGGAACCTCGACACCGCCCATTGATGTCACCACGAGGCTGGTGGGTAAAACCAGGACATTGAGCCGAATCCGCCGTGTCATAGGTACGATCGAATCCGGAATCGCGTCCGGGTAGAGCCGGGCCCAACGGGCGGTACGGATGAACCGGGATTCATCTCGGACGCGCGGCGATCCTTGCGGAAAGGTCCTTGCATAAAGACGGATTGCACCTGGCGAAAAACCTTGATCGCCCCATGGGCAGACCGTACAATACGCGCCCTTCGGGGCCATAGCTCAGCTGGGAGAGCGCAACACTGGCAGTGTTGAGGTCGGCGGTTCGATCCCGCCTGGCTCCACCAGTTTCCGTATCCGATTTGTCCGACAGGCAGATTTTCCAACCGGTAGCAAGGTCAAGTCCCCATCGTCTAGTTGGCCTAGGACACCGCCCTTTCACGGCGGCGACAGGGGTTCGAATCCCCTTGGGGACGCCAACAAATCAAAGACTTACATGGATGTAGGTCGCTCTCTTCCGCTTCCCTTTCGACACCCGGAAGGGATTCTGGTACATGCCCGATCGCTGCTCCGTCGATTCCTCCGCCTGAAGCGGGAGCAATCCAATTCTTGATTCTCGCAAGAGGGACCTGATATCAGGTAATTGGTACCATCGGAACGGTCCGGAAGATTAGGGCCGATGCCGTGAACCGTTTCAAACTGTTGAATACTCTTTCCATCGAACCTGGTATGCGCAAATCACTTGGAATTCTCGTAGTCGTCTTCGTGGCCATTTCAGGGCCAACCCTCGCCCAGGATGCCACCCGGTATGTCGTACCGGCCAGCAGTGACCTTGACCGGAAGGAGTACCGGGGACTGGTGCTGGAAAACGGCCTCAAGGTCCTGCTGGTGTCCGACCCGAAATCCGATCGCGCGGAAGCCTCGATGGACGTTCATATCGGCAGCGGGAGCGATCCCGCGGGCTGGAACGGGCTCGCGCACTTTCTCGAGCACATGCTGTTTCTGGGTACCGGCAAATATCCCGAGGCCGGCGAGTACCAGGCGTTCATCAAGGATCATGGCGGCAATCAGAATGCCTACACCTCGTACGCTCACACCAACTACTTTTTCAATGTCAATCACGACAGCCTGGAGCCGGCACTGGACAGGTTTTCGCGATTCTTCATCGATCCGACCTTCGATGGGATGTACGTGGAGCGGGAACGATCGATCGTACATTCCGAATACCAGGCCCGGCTGAAGGATGAGGGGCGGCGCATCTGGGAAACCCAGAAGGAGATCCTGAACCCCGGACATCCCGGGTCGCGGTTTTCTGTGGGGTCGGCGGACACATTGCAGGATCGGGGTGGCGTTTCCGTCAGGGAGCGCCTGATCCAGTTCTACGAACAATGGTATTCCGCCGATATCATGGGATTGGCCGTGGTGGGCCGGGAATCCCTGGATACCCTGGAAGGCTGGGTCCGGGAAAAGTTCGCCGAAATTCCCGGGCGCGGAATCAGCCCGCCACTGTATATCCAGTCCTATCTCAACCGTGATCTGGCACCGGTGCGTCTGGATATTGTTCCGGAAAAACAGGTCAACCGCGTGTCGTTCCAGTGGGCCATTCCCACAGTATACGACGAGTATCTCAGCAAGCCCCTGGGATTCATTTCCAATTTGCTGGGCCATGAGGGCGAGGGATCCCTGCTGGCGGCGCTCAAGCAAAGGGGCTGGGCGGAATCGTTGAGCGCGGGTGCCGGTTTCATGGACCGGCACCAGGGGACCCTGATGGTCTCGATCGGGCTGACCGAACCCGGCCTCGACCATATCGCCGAGATCGGGGAGATGTTGTTCCGCGCCATTCACCTGATCCGTGATCACGGGCTGGAGGAATGGCGGTTCAGGGAGCAACGTCAGCTGGGAGAGATCGCATTCCGGTTCGCCGAGGAACAAGGCGGCGGCGCGCTCGCCAGATCCCTGGCCTCCCGGCTGCATGATTACCCCTTTGAGGACCTGCTGCGCGGACCCTACGTGATGGAGCGGTTTGCACCCGACCGGATCCGGACCCTGCTGGATCACCTGGTCCCGGAGCAGGTCTATCTGCAGGTCGTGTCCCAGAAACACAAGGTGCGCAGGATCTCGGACTGGTACGGGGTCCGCTACGGTATTTCCCCGGTGGACCCCGAGTGGATCGGGCGCTGGCGGGACGCCGGAGAAACGGAGTATGCAGACCTTCACCTCCCGGACGCCAATCCGTATGTCCCGGAAAGGCTGGATCTGGCTCAACTGACGGACATGCATGCAAAGCCGGTACGCCTGGAATCGGCCCAGCCCATCTCGGCCTGGTACCGGGGTGACCAGGAATTTCGCGCGCCGCGGGCGAATTACTTCGTAAGCATCAAGTCACCGGCGGCCAACGACACGGCGCGAAGCGCGGTCCTGACGGAATTGCTGGTCCGGTTGCTGAACGACCAGCTCAATCCGGCCAGCTACCCCGCCTACCTGGCAGGCCTTTCCTACAGCCTCTATCGCCACAGCCGGGGCATGTCCATCCGGATCACCGGCTTTCAGGACAAACAGTCCGAACTGTTGCAGACCGTCCTCGATGCCGTTCGGGCGCCTGCATTCGATTCGGACCGTCTGGCCCTTGCCAAGGCGGATTTGACCCGCGAGCTGGAAAACCGCGTGCTGGATCGTCCTTCAGAGCAGACCGTGCATGAGATTTACCGCCTCGTGATGCAGCCGTACTGGACTGAAGCTGAGCGCCTTGAGGAGATTCCGGATATCACCGCCGAGGATGTGCGCCGGCATGCGAAGAGCATCACCACCAACGCAGCGGTGGTATCCCTGGGGCACGGGGACCTGACCGAGGAACAGGCAAGGGCGCTGAATCATCAGGTGCATGCCGCATTGCCGGCCCTGTCGGATGCCGACAAGGCGTCCAGGCCCCGGATCCGCCGTCTCGGCTACGCGAAACCCTATCTTCGTACGCTGGATGTGGATCACGGGGACTCGGCGGTTTCCTATTACTTCCAAGGGGATGAGAAATCTTACCGGGGGCTGGCGCGCTCCCGGTTCCTGGGCCAGATCATCGAATCCCCGTTCTACCTCGAGCTTCGCACCATGAACCGCGTCGGGTACCTGGTGTTTGCCACCGCAATGGACCTGCTCGAGGTTCCCGGTCTGTTGCTGTCGGTCCAGAGCCCCAGCCATCATGCCAGCGAGATCGATGCGCTGGTACAGGATTTTCTGTCCGGGTTTCCTGACTACATCGCCGGCATGAGCGATGACGATTTCCGGCGTGCGCGGGCAGGCCTGGTGGCCCAGCTCCTTACCAGGGACAACAACCTGAAGAACCGTTCCAGGCGTTACTGGCGGGAAATCGACCTGATGGAATATGACTTCGACAGCCGCAAGAGGCTGGCGGACGCAGTGAATGACCTGACCCGGGAAGAAATGGTTGCCTATGCCCGGACACTGTTGTCGTTGAAGCCGCGCGTGGTCAAGGTACAGTCCCCGGGCCGCAGGGAGGGCGCCGGTTCCGGAGCGCTCGATCCGGCCGGTTATATCCAGACCGGAAATCCCGTGTCGTTCCGCCGGGACGCACTGGGCTATTTCCCGGCGCTGTAGCGGGTTCTCGGCACCGCCCAGGCCATGCCGGAGACGGAAATCGTCCGGATTTGCGAGCACATCGGGATCCGGTTGCGTGAACTTGGCGGTCATCTTGTGACAGTGGAGTCCTGTACCGGCGGGGGTATCGCCTGGCACATCACCTCCGTTGCGGGCAGTTCGGATTGGTTCGACCGGTCGCTGGTAACCTACAGCAACCGGGCAAAGACGGAACTGGCGGGTGTTCCCGAGGTGCTAATCGAGGAGCACGGCGCGGTCAGCGAACAAACCGCCGTCGCGATGGCAGAGGGCGGAATGGCTTTATCCGGTGCCGATTTTGCCCTGTCCGTGACCGGCATCGCCGGACCTGGCGGCGGGAGCGAGGGGAAACCCGTGGGTACGGTCTGCTTTGCCTGGTCCCACCGTGGGCCGGGTGATTTCCGGGTGGTGGAAACTGATACCCGCCGGTTCCCGGGCGACCGGAACGATGTCCGTCTGGCCAGCATCCTGCATGCGCTTGCCGGGTTTTCATCGATGCTGGACCGGGTCGGGAATCCGCAGGGATCCTGATGGTTTACAATATTCGGCACCTGCCGGATATCTTCATATAACCAGGTAATTTTTCCCCATGGACTATCTCGATTTCGAAAAACCCATTGCGGAACTCGAGGAAAAAATCATCGAGTTGCAACGCGTTGGTGCGGACAGATCCCTGGATCTGGACGAGGAAATCGAGCGTATGCGGGAGAAGAACCGGGAACTGACCAAGGATATCTTTTCCAAGCTGACACCCTGGCAGGTCACACAGATCGCGCGTCACCCGTTGCGTCCCTATACGCTGGATTACGTCGAGCGCATGTGCACCGAATTCCAGGAACTGCACGGGGACCGGATGTATTCCGACGATGCCGCGATAGTTGCAGGCATGTGTCGGATCGGGGGCCGCAGCGTCGCACTGATCGGTCACCAGAAAGGCCGTGACACCCGTGAACGCACCCGGCGGAATTTCGGTATGCCGCGACCCGAAGGCTATCGCAAGGCCCAGCGGGTAATGCAGCTTGCGGACCGGTTTCACCTGCCGGTGGTGACATTGATCGATACGTCGGGCGCCTATCCCGGTGTGGGGGCGGAAGAGCGTGGCCAAAGTGAGGCCATTGCAAGGTCGCTGGAAGTCATGGCGTCCCTGAATGTTCCGGTTGTATCCGTCGTGATCGGCGAGGGCGGGTCCGGCGGCGCCCTCGCCATCGGGGTCTGTGACCGCCTGCTGATGATGGAATATGCCGTGTATTCGGTGATTTCCCCGGAAGGCTGTGCCAGCATACTCTGGAAAAGCGCCGAAAAGGCCGCCGATGCGGCCGAGGCGATGAAGATGACCACGGGGGAGTTGCGTGCCCAGGGGTTGGTGGATGAAGTGATCCCGGAACCGTCCGGCGGCGCCCATCGGGACTACGATGCGGCATCAAGGAGCGTAGCGAGCGCGGTATCCGCCGCACTGGATCAACTGTGTGACAGACCCATGGACGTACTGCTCGAGCAGCGATACCAGCGCCTCATGAAGCTTGGGAAGTACGGGGTCAAGGGCCATTAACCGTCACCGGCCAGGTCTGGAATTCGACCACGACCGACTGGCCGGGATACTCTACGGCACCCTGAACCTGCCCAGAGACGCGAGGTTCGCCGTGGGCTTCAGCGGCGGTGTCGATTCCACGGCATTGCTGCTCGGCCTGTCGAGAATGAAGGAGAGCCGGGCCGGCGGCGGACTGCTGGCACTCCATTTCAATCACGCCATTCACACCGATTCCGAACTGTGGCAGGGGCATTGCGAACAGGTTTGTCATGAACTGGGCGTGCCCCTGCTCAGTGGCAGATGGAACCATGGACAGGTGCCGGGGGTACGGGAGGGTGCGGCGAGGGAAGCACGATATCGCTGGTTCCGCCGCTCGCTGCCGGATGAGTGCCTGCTCCTTCTGGCGCACCACCTGGATGACCAGGTGGAAACGTTTCTGCTGAACCTGCTCGAGGGCCGGGACATTCATCGTGTGGCTGGGATGTTGCCGAGACGTGCACTCGATTTCGGTGACTGCCGCGAGGTGATCAGGCCGCTGCTGGGATTCACCCGCACGGCGCTTCGGACCTATGTCGAATCCAGTGGAATGCGCTGGGTTGAAGATCCGTCCAACCGGAATACCGGGCATCGGCGGGTGTGGATCCGTACCGGGGTCCTTCCGGAACTTCGTCGGCACTGTCCCGACCTGGATGGGACCGTGACGGATACGGCCAGGGTGCTGCAACGGATGGTGCGCATTCGTTCGGCAAGGGCCCGGCGGCTGTTGACAGGAATCGAGGATCCTGCAGCAACGAGGATCTTCTGTCGTTATGCACCCATACCGGTCAAGGGGCTGCTGTCCCTGGATGTCGTGGACCGTGAGGATGTCCTGCGCCGGTGGATCCATGCAGGGTCGCTGGATGCGCCGGGCAGGCAGGGGATGAAGATGCTCCTGCGTGACCTGGACCGGGTTGCCCAGACCGGGCCTGAATCCAGGGTGCGGAGCGGGTTGCGGCTGGATTGGCATGGTGCATCCATTCGGGAATACCGGGGCAGGCTCCACCTGCTCGGGGTGCTGCCCGAACCCGGTGGAGAGATCCCCTGGCATGGTGAAGATATCGAATTGGTGCCGGGGCTTTCGGTTCATTCCGACCCCAAGGCGGATGAGGGAACGAGCCTGTCGTCATACGGCAGGCTGTTCTGGCGATGGCGCCGGGGAGGAGAGAGAATCCAGCTTCCCGGCCGGTTCCACAGTACCTCGCTGAAGAAGGCCTGCCAGGCACGGGGTGTGCCCGGCTGGGAGCGGGACCTGTTGCCGCATCTTGCCTGTGACGGCGGAGTTGCCTGGTTCCACGGGATCGGCTGGTGCGTTCCTGCAACGGCACGACCGACAGGGTGTGATGCCCCGGAGGTGGATCCTGTGCCCGTGCCTCACCGGGAACTTAGACTGGCCTGGTCTCCGGAGATGAAGCGAGACCAGATCTAGAAGACGGCCCGGCAGGAGCGTCTGCATGATTACCTGGGTCCTGTCCGGTAACCGGCACCTGCTGCATGGACCGCGCAGGTTGCCGAATGCATCCGTCTCCGGCACCCCCGTGCAATGGGTGTTCGGATCATTCCGTCTCCCGGGGGGAGTCCCGGCTGCAGGATTCTCCTTGAGACGGACGGGTGAATTTGGTATCCTGTCGTCCCGTCTGGAGCACTTGTTACAGGTGCTCCAAGCCTGAGGTGGATCCTCAAGGCAGCGGCAAAAATCCGGCTTGAATCCGAGGGATTCCCGGCAATAGATGCCGCAACGTATTCCAGAAAATGAGCAAGTACGTATTCATCACAGGCGGGGTGGTTTCTTCTTTGGGCAAGGGAATTGCGGCGGCGTCTCTCGGCAGCATACTCGAATCCCGCGGCATCCGCGTTACGATGATGAAGCTGGACCCGTACATCAATGTCGATCCCGGCACGATGAGCCCGTTCCAGCACGGGGAGGTGTTCGTGACCGATGACGGTGCCGAGACGGATCTGGACCTTGGGCACTACGAGCGCTTCGTCAATGCCACCATGGGCAAGCGCAACAATTTCACCACCGGGCAGATCTACGAGCGCGTGATCCGCAAGGAGCGCCGGGGCGAGTATCTGGGCGGTACCGTACAGGTCATCCCGCACATTACCGATGAAATCAAGCAGTGCATCTGCGATGGCTCTGCCGGGGCGGAACTTTCGCTGGTGGAAATCGGCGGAACCGTGGGTGACATCGAGTCACTTCCGTTCCTGGAAGCCATCCGGCAGATGCGTATCGAGCTTGGCCGTTCCAATACCCTGTTCATGCATCTGACCCTGGTGCCGGAAATCAGCGTGGCAGGCGAGATCAAGACAAAACCCACCCAGCACTCGGTGAAGGAACTGCGATCGATCGGTATCCAGCCGGATATCCTCCTTTGCCGCGTCAGGGAGCCCCTGCCTGATTCGGCCCGCCAGAAAATCGCGCTGTTCACCAATGTGGAAAAGCGTTCCGTCATCTCCGGTGTGGACGTGGACAACATCTACCGAATTCCCCAGATCTACGTGGACCAGGAGGTCGACCGCATCGTCACCGGGCAACTTCGGATCGAAGCCGGGTCCCCGGACATGGGAGAGTGGAACCGCGTGGTGAGTAACAGTTCCAATCCGCGTCACCGGATCAATATCGCCATGGTGGGCAAGTATGTCGACCTGACGGAGTCCTACAAATCCCTGTCAGAGGCCCTGATGCACGCGGGAATCCATACCTCGACCAGGGTGGATATCACCTATATTGATTCCTCCACCCTGGAAACCGATGGTACCAGGGCGCTCGAGAGCGTGGATGCCATACTCGTCCCCGGCGGGTTCGGGGAACGGGGAGTGGAAGGCATGGTCATCGCTGCAGGTTATGCCCGCCGGAACCGGATTCCCTACCTGGGTATCTGCCTCGGCATGCAGGTGGCAACGATCGAGTACGCCCGTAACGTTGCGGGCCTCAAGGATGCGCACAGCACCGAGTTCAACCCGGAAACACCGCATCCCGTCATTGCCTTGATCACCGAATGGATTACCGATGAGGGCGCGGTGGAACTGCGTGATGAACAATCCGACCTTGGCGGCACAATGCGCCTGGGTGCCCAGGACATCCACCTGGAGCCGGGGACGCACTACCACGGGATTTATGGTACCGATGTCATACGCGAACGCCACAGGCATCGTTACGAATTCAACAACAACTACATGCAGCGGCTGGAAGAAGCGGGTATGGTCTTTGCGGGGCTTTCAAACAACGGCCTTGTGGAGGTGATCGAGCTGCCGGATCATCCCTGGTTCGTGGCCTGCCAGTTCCATCCCGAATTCACCTCGACGCCACGCGGAGGGCATGCGATGTTTACCGATTTCATCAATGCCGCCCTGGCGCACCGGTCGGCCCGTGAGGCCGCCTGACCGGTTGCGATCCGAATGCAACTGCTGAATTTCGAGGTCGGCGGCGGCCAGCCGTTCTTTCTGATTGCCGGCCCCTGTGTCATCGAGTCCGAGGACATGGCGCTGTCGGTTGCGGCGGAACTGAAGGAGATCACCGATCGCCTCGGCATTCCCTACATATACAAATCCTCCTTCGACAAGGCCAACCGGACAGCGGCGACATCCCACCGGGGTCCCGGCCGCGACGATGGCCTGGAAATCCTGGTCAAGGTGCGGGACAGGATCGGTGTTCCGGTCCTGACCGACGTGCATTCCGTGGAAGACGTAAATCATGCTGCGGGCGTAGTGGATGTCCTTCAGACCCCGGCTTTCCTCTGCCGTCAGACAGACCTTGTCGAGGCGGTTGCCCGCAGCGGCAAGCCCTGCAATATCAAGAAGGGGCAGTTCCTGTCCCCCGGGGAAATGCGCCATGTCGTGGACAAGGCGCTCGGGGCAAACCCGGAGTCACCGGTCATGGTATGCGAGCGTGGAGCCTCCTTCGGTTACAACAACCTGGTGGTGGACATGCGCAGCCTGATCATTCTGCGGGAAACGGGCAGGCCGGTGGTATTCGACGCCACCCACTCGGTGCAGTTGCCCGGCGGCGCCGGGGGCAAATCGGGCGGCCAGCGGGAATTTGTGCCCGCCCTTGCCAGTGCGGCCGTGGGAGTGGGAGTGGATGGCCTGTTCATGGAAACACACCCCGATCCCGACAAGGCGCTCAGCGACGGTCCCAACGCCTGGCCTCTTGCGCAGATGGAAACACTGCTTGAGCGGCTGATAGCCCTGGACCGTGTGGCCAAGTCCATCGCCTGAAATTGTTCCCGTGCCGTTCGAGTACGGCGGGATCCGACGAACCTTAGTGATATAGCTGATTCCCAACATGACCGAATTTGCCATCGAGTCCATTCATGCCAGGGAGATCCTGGATTCCCGCGGCAATCCCACTGTACAGGTCGATACGGTTCTTGAAAATGGTGCAGGGGGCTGCGCGGCGGTGCCTTCGGGTGCATCCACCGGGGCCCTTGAGGCGCTGGAGCTCCGGGACGGGGACCACAGCAGGTACCTGGGCAAGGGGGTTCGGCAGGCGGTCAGTCACGTCAACGGCGAAATCGCATCAAGCCTCAGGGGCACCGACGCGCGGGATCAGGCGGCCATTGATCACGCCATGCTGGAGCTGGACGGGACGGAAAACAAAAGCCGCCTCGGCGCCAACGCCATTCTCGGGGTTTCACTGGCGTGCGCCCATGCCGCAGCGGCAGGTGGACAGGTTCCTTTGTTCCGCCATCTGGGGCAGATGTACGGCAACGACCGGTTCGTTCTGCCGGTACCGCAGTTCAATATCCTCAACGGCGGCGCACACGCGGACAATTCCATTGATTTCCAGGAATTCATGGTGCTGCCGGTGGGCGCGCCGGATTTTCCGGAAGCGTTGCGCTTCGGGGCGGAGATTTTCCATACGCTGAAAAGGGTGCTCATGGGCAGGGGATATGCCACCAACGTGGGCGACGAGGGGGGATTTGCCCCGGAATGCGCATCCAACGAAGAGGGAGTTGAGCTGATCATGGAGGCGATCGGGGAATCCGCCTACGCTGCGGGAAGGGAAGTGGCCATTGCACTGGACGCCGCCAGCTCGGAATTCTACTCGGACGGGCGCTACCATCTCGGCGCGGAGTCGCTTTCGCTGGATTCCGCGGGATTCGCTGACTACCTCGAGCGGTGGGTGTCCCGCTATCCGATTCTCAGCATCGAGGACGGGATGGCGGAAGACGACTGGGAAGGCTGGAGCCTGCTGACCCGGAAACTTGGGAATTCGGTCCAGTTGACCGGGGATGACCTGTTCGTGACCGATCCCGGAATTCTCCGCCAGGGCATAGAACGCGGTGTTGCCAATTCCATTCTCATCAAGGTCAACCAGATCGGGACCCTGACGGAAACCCTGGAGGCGATCCGTATGGCCCAGGACGCGGGCTATTGCGCGACGATTTCGCACCGTTCCGGGGATACCGAGGACACCACCATTGCCGACCTTGCGGTGGCCACGGGCGCAGGACAGATCAAGACGGGTTCGCTGTCACGGTCCGAACGCATTGCAAAATACAATCGATTGCTTAAAATCAACGAGATGCTGGGGGATACGGCGATCTATCCGGGGCGTGATGCCTTCACCAACCTGATGTCCTGACCACCGGCACAAACCATCCGCCACCAAGGCACAGGCGGTCACAACTGTAGAGGTGTACCACCGATGCGACCCACAATCCTGTTGCTGGTAGTGTTACTGTCCTGGCTGCAGTATGCCCTTTGGGCGGGGGACAAGAACGTATTCGACCTCAAGAGGCTGGATGCGGCGGTGGAACGGACCGTTCAGGAAAACATCCGCCTGGAACAGGGAAACCAGCGGCTGCTTGCCGAAGTGATCGATCTCAAACAGGGCGGGGAGACCGTAGAGACACTGGCACGCTTCAATCTGGGGCTCATCAAGGAGAACGAGATCTTCTACCAGATCATCGAATAGCCTCTCCGGTCAGGCCGGCCGGGAGCGTTCTGTGTCGATGCTGTAGGGCGGCGGGAGCAATGACAGTTGCGGACCGTCGGCGGTTCCGAGATGTATTTCACCCCCATCCAGGATTTCCACGGGCACCATGGCCGAGAGCCAGGTTGAATCGCGAAACCGGACTGCATCCACGACCATGCCGGCCTTCTGGCCAGGCCGTTCCCGAATGAAGAGCGGGTCTCCGGGCACTGCATCAGCCCCGGCGCCATGAATCACTGCGCCGGTCATGCGCTGCTTGATCTTGCCCAGGTAACGGACACGGGCGACGATTTCCTGTCCGGGATAACAGCCCTTGCTGAAGCTGACGCCTCCCACAAGGTCAAGGTTCACCTGCTGCGGAATGAAGGATTCGGAAGTGGCCGCGTACACCTGGGGCTCGCCGGCAAGGATGGCGGCGAGTTTCCAGAATCTTCCCGGGAGTACCGGGGATTGATGTTCCAGGGCCTCATCCGGAACCGGGCTGTCCGCCGCCAGTCGCATGGCGCGGCGGTTGTCCAGCCGCCACGTGTTCGCGGATTGCGGCAGGTCGCCGATGTAGCCGAAAACACCGGTCCGTTCCCCGATCCCGATTTCCACCCGGGACCGCATGCGGTACAGCGTCAGCCGCTTCGACACGGTTTCCGCGAGGTCATCCGGCAACACCAGGTTGAAACCGGTATCGTCCCTGAGCAGCCGGTAGATTGCCAGGGTGCGGCCCTTGGGATTGCAGTAGGCGCCGGGCTGCTGCTGTCCCGCCGCCAATGCGCTGACGTCACTGCTGAACTGGTTGTGCAGAAAATGCTCGGCTTCTTCGCCCTCGACACGGATCGTCTTCAGGTTTTCCAGATGCATCACCCCCGACGGCAGATCTTCCAGGCATCTGACGTCCGGTGACGGCGCCAGGGATGTATTGTTGTCAGCGGTCCCCATCTTCAAGTCATACCTTTTTCACATGGTCTCTGGTCAAATAGGGTCATAGAATCGAAACACAATGTCATCGAAGCATCATATATCCCGGGTTTCTCCCCGGAAGCGGATGAATCCGTCCGCCGCAGGATCCGGGGAAGCTGCCGGAACGGCGGTGCAGACCGATCCGTCCGGTACCGGCGACCATTCCATGCATCCTGCAACGGTGGACGGACCCGCACGCCGGGAAACCCGGATAATCCGTTCGGACGATGCCGGGTCCGATACCGGGAGCCGGGAGGATAACGCGGAAATCGGCGGCCCGTCCGGACCCGAACCCACCCGGTACGGGGATTGGGAAAAGCATGGACGCTGCATCGATTTCTGACCAATTTCCCCTTCACCACCGTGCATGCCCGTTCCTTGGGAAATGATCGGCGGGTGATTTACACTATGCAACCAGACGTTACGACTACCTGACAGTTCTTTTGACCACAGATCATCGTCCACTTTCGCCCCATCTGCAGATCTATCGGCCGCAGATGACCTCGGTACTGTCCATCCTGCATCGGGCCAGCGGTCTCATCCTTGCTGCGGGTACGCTGCTTGTGGTCTGGTGGTTCTGGACGATCATGTCGGGGGCGGGAAACTATGCCGTGGCCCACGGCTTTTTCAACAGCCTGTTTGGCAGGTTGCTGCTCTTTGTCTGGTCTCTTTGCATGTTCTACCACCTTTGCAACGGTGTCCGTCATCTTGTCTGGGACATGGGGTACGCCCTGGAAATCAAACAGGCCTACATGGCCGGCTGGATTGCGATCGGGGCTGCGGTGGGACTGACGGCCGCGGCGTGGCTGCTATGAGCCTGCGTCATCCCCTGGCCCGGGTAAAGGGCCTCGGCGCTTCCGGAGAGGGTTCCCATCACTGGTGGGGCCAGCGGCTGAGTGCCGTGGCGCTGGCGCCGTTGTCCATCTGGTTCGTCTTTGCCGTGATCGGCCATATCGGCGACAGTCACGACGAGGTCATCGCCTGGGTTTCCAGCCCCGGCGTCGCCTTGATGCTGATCCTGTTTGTCGGTTTCATGAGTTACCATGCCCTGCTGGGCGTGCAGGTGGTGATCGAGGACTATGTCCACGCGGAGTCGCTGAAGCTGGTGTTGGTCATTCTCGTCAAGGGGCTTGCTTTGCTTGCGGGTCTGGGCGGAATTTTCGCGATTCTGCGCGTCGCCCTTTGAATACAAACCGGGTTGCTGGCTTTCGTATCGATCGGCTGCCCTGAACGATTTCGGACATTACCAACCGTGCCAGAAGCATATCCAATCACCGAGCACCAGTACGATGTCGTGGTGGTGGGAGCCGGCGGCGCCGGTTTGCGGGCCACGTTCGGCATGGCGATGGAAGGCCTCAGCACGGCCTGCATCACCAAGCTCTTCCCCACCCGCAGTCATACTGTCGCGGCGCAGGGCGGCATGAGTGCCGCGCTCGGCAACAACGGAGAGGATGACTGGCGATGGCACATGTACGACACCGTGAAGGGTTCGGATTGGCTTGGTGACCAGGACGCCATCGAATACATGTGCCGCGAGGCGCCGGATGCCGTGATCGAGCTTGAACACTACGGGGTGCCGTTTTCCAGAACCCCGGACGGCAGAATCTACCAGCGGGCCTTCGGCGGGATGACGACACATTACGGCGAGGGCCAGGCCCAGCGGACCTGCGCTGCCGCGGACCGCACCGGCCATGCCATCCTGCATACCCTTTACCAGCAATCCCTGAAACACAAGGCCGAGTTCTTCGTTGAGTATTTCGCCATAGACCTCATCATGGAGGATGGCGAGTGCCGGGGTATCCTGGCGTGGGACCTGGAGGGCGGAGAACTGCATCGGTTTGCCGCCAAGGTGGTGGTCCTGGCGACCGGTGGCTACGGTCGGGCCTATTTCTCAGCGACCTCCGCTCACAGCTGTACAGGAGACGGGGGCGGCATGGTGCTTCGCGCCGGACTGCCGCTGCAGGACATGGAATTCACGCAATTCCACCCCACGGGCATCTATGGCTCCGGTTGTCTCATTACGGAAGGTGCCAGGGGCGAGGGAGGTTACCTGACCAATGCCAAGGGCGAGCGGTTCATGGAGCGGTATGCGCCGAATGCCAAGGACCTTGCTTCCCGGGACGTGGTAAGTCGTTCCATGACCCTGGAGATCCGTGCCGGATTTGGTGTGGGTCCCGAGGCGGACCACATCCACCTGCATCTCGAGCACCTGGGGCCGGAAGTGCTGGCGGAACGACTGCCTGGCATCTCGGAATCCGCCCGGATTTTTGCCGGCGTGGATGTGACGCGGGAACCCATCCCCGTGATTCCCACGGTTCACTACAACATGGGCGGCATCCAGACGAATATCCATGGAGAAGTGGTATCGCTGCAGGCGGGCGATCCGGAAACGGTCATTCCCGGCTTGATGGCGATCGGGGAGGCTGCCTGCGTTTCAGTGCACGGGGCCAATCGTCTGGGATCGAATTCCCTTCTCGACATTGTTGTGTTCGGCCGTGCGTCGGCGCAACGTGCCTGCGAGTTGGTGGCACCCGGCTCAGGCCGTGTCCGCCTGAGGCCGGGGTCCGGCGAGGAGATCCTTGACCGGTTTGACCGCCTGCGGCATGCCGGTGGCCAAAGTACGACCGCGGAAATACGGCTGGACATGCAAAGAACCATGCAGAATTTCTGTGCCGTTTTCAGGACCGGGGACGTGATGCGTGAAGGCATCCAGTCCCTGGACAGGATCTGTTCTCGATTCGGTGATGTGTCGGTGACGGACAGGTCCATGGTCTGGAATTCCGACCTGGTGGAAACCCTCGAACTGGAAAACCTGCTGCTGCAGTCCAAGGTTTCCATTCATGCCGCAGAGAACCGTACCGAGAGCCGGGGCGCCCATGCCCGGGAGGATTATCCGGAACGGGACGATGAAAACTGGATGAAACATACCCTGACATGGCTTGACGGGGTGCCCGGCAAGCCGGTGATCGACTACCGGCCGGTACATACATGGACACTGACGGATGAAGTCCAATATATCGAACCGAAGAAACGGGTCTACTGAGCGGACCGTATCAACGAGATAACCGGGAACACTTCAATGGCAGCATTCTCATTACCGGCGGGTTCGAAAATCAAGGAGGGCAGGCAGCATCGTGACGCCAGCAGCGGCCGGCTTCGTACCGTTAAGGTCTACCGCTGGGATCCGGACAGTGGGGAAAACCCCCGCATCGATACGTTCGAGGTGGACATGGATGCCTGTGGCCCCATGGTTCTGGATGCCCTGATCAGGATCAAGAACCATATCGACAGCACGCTGACATTCCGCCGCTCCTGCCGCGAGGGGATCTGCGGTTCCTGCGCCATGAACATCGATGGTGTGAATACCCTGGCCTGTACACGTTCCTGTGAAGACATCAAGGGGGAAATCAGGATCTATCCCTTGCCCCACATGTCCGTGGTGAAAGACCTGGTGCCGGACCTGAACAATTTCTATGCGCAATACGCGTCCATCAAGCCGTGGCTGCAGACAGACAGCGCGGCTCCTGACCGGGAGCGGCTGCAGTCAGAGGAGGAGAGGGCCAGGCTTGACGGCTTGTACGAGTGCATCCTTTGCGCCTGCTGCTCGACCAGCTGCCCCAGCTACTGGTGGAACAGCGACCGATACCTGGGGCCGGCAGCGCTGCTGCAGGCCTACCGGTGGATTGCCGACAGCCGGGACGATGCCACCGGAGAGCGTCTGGACGAGCTTGATGACGCGTTCAAGCTCTACCGCTGTCACACCATCATGAATTGCACCAACACCTGTCCGAAGAGCCTGAATCCCGCCAAGGCCATTGCGGAGATCAAGAAGACCATCGTCAGCAGGAAGTGAGGGAGCTGCCGCATCGGCATGCCTGGTCGGGGCATATCCCGGAGCCGGCAAGGCGGTCGGGCAACGGACGGAGCGGTTCCATGCAAGCGGTGAACGGACTTGGCAGACACGGCGGATAAACGCATCCTCTGGCGCTGCCGGCGCGGAACCAGGGAACTGGATCTTGTGCTGGAAGCCTATGCCACGCAGGCATATCCCGATCTGGATGCGGGGGGAAAGGTGCTGTTTGCCGAGATGCTGGAACTTCAGGATACCCGGCTGATCGAGTGGCTGGTCTATCGTCGTACCCCTGATCCGAGATACGCGGCGATGGTCGCGGAGATGCTCAGATTGCAGGACGGGGACTGAAACCCTGAAATCACCGCCCAGTGAATGCCGGGCGGATGCCTGTCAGGACCCGGGCATGGGAGCGCATGGCGCGGGGGAAACGGGCAAAGGAGCCTTATTTCAAAGGATTGGATACACGATGTGTCAACACCTGAACGGTCCGCGGCGTCGGTTTCAGTAGATTTCCGCTGTCTCGGCAACAGGTGGTGGCACGCTTTTCCCCCGGCCCGGATCCTGCAGCAATCAATTCAGGCGATCGGCAGGGTAATTCTTTTCTGCAGAGTTTTTTCTTCCGGTCAAAGGACTTACCCCAAACACTGGACTTTTCCCCCGGGTACTGGTATAAATCCCGTCACAAGACCATCAGACGGACATACGCAAGGTGGACCTTTCAGAGGTGTCGGTAGACATCATACCGGCGAGAGATGAATCCCGGTTCCGGGATCTGATGCAGGCGCATCACTATCTCGGCGCGGTGCCGGCGCGGGGCGAGACGCTGCGCTATGTGGCCCATCACCGGGGGCGCTGGCTGGCACTGGCCATGTTCTCGGCATCGGCGCTGAAATGCGGCGCCCGGGACCGGTGGATCGGCTGGGAGTACGGCATCCGGTTCGGCCGCCTGCACCTGATCACCAACAACTCGCGCTTCCTGATCCTGCCCGGCGCACCGCGCAACCTCGGCTCGCGCGTGCTTTCCCTGTGCACCCGCCGCCTCGCCCGCGACTGGCCGCTCCGCTTCGGTCACGGCCTCCTGCTGGTGGAGACCTTCGTCGACCCCGCCCGCTTCCACGGCACCGTCTACCGCGCCGCCAACTGGATCGAGGTCGGGCATACCCGGGGCTTCGGCCGCGAGGGCCCGGGCTACAGCGAACACGCAAATCCCAAGCTCGTCTTCGTCCATCCCCTGTCGCGCACCGCCCGCGCCCGCCTCCGGGACCCCTGCCTCGACACCACACTGCAACATGGAGTACCCAGGATGACTCTCACCGCCGAACAGATGCGATCCCTGCCCGACTTCTTCCGCGACATCGACGATCCCCGACGCCGCCAGGGCCGCCGCCACGCCCTGTCCACCATGCTGGCATTGGCCGCAGCGGCCACGCTCTGCGGCATGCGCGGCTACAAGGCCATGAGCGAATGGATCGACGACCTCAGCCCCAGGGTCCTGGAACGTTTCCGCGTACGCCGTTCCAGGAGCGGACACCAGGTGCCCAGCCTGTCCGCCATCCGCAGCGTCCTCATCCGCATCGACCCGGACCAGTTCGATGCCGCCCTGCGGGCGTGGCACCAGGTCCATGGCCCAAAGGACACCGCCATTGCCGTCGACGGCAAGACCATCCGGGGCGCCATCGATGACCAGGGCAACCGGCCCCATGTGCTCGGCGCCGTCGGCCACCACACCGGAATCCCCTGGAGTCAAAAAAAGTCGGCCTGAAACCGGGGGCCGATGACGAAACCAAACGCACCAACGAGATCGGCATCGTCATCCCGCTGCTCGACACCCTCTCCGACATCGAAGGATGCACCATCACCACCGATGCCATGCTCACCCAACGCAAGCTCGCCGACTATCTCCACGGACGCCGCGCCCACTACCTCTTCACCGTCAAGGGCAACCAGAAAAACCTGCTCGCCGATATCCGACTGCTCCTCGACCGCCACATCCAGCGCCGTCCGCCGGACTTCACCGACCAGGCCCCCAAACCCGTCCATGGCCGCCGGGAGCGCCGTTCCGTCTGGGTCTCGGACAAGCTCAACCACTACCTCCAGTTCCCCAACGTCGGACAGGTCTTCGCCGTGATGCGTGAAACCACCGAAACCGCAACCGGCAGGAAACGCCGTGAGATCGCCTACGGAATCACCAGCCTGACCCCAAATGACGCCTCCCCCGAGCGAATCCTCTCCCTCAACCGCGGGCACTGGTCCGTCGAGGCCATGCATCATGTCCTCGACTGGACCTTCGACGAGGACCGCAGCCGAATCCGGGCCGGACACGGTCCCCAGAACATGTCCCGCCTCAGGCGATTCGCCATCGGCATCATACAGAGCCGGGGACTCGCCGTCGCCGAAACCATGCGCCACCTCGCCAGGAATCCCCGACGCATGCTCGACTTCCTCAAGATGACCGACAACGCCAGGCCAAACCCGGCTACCGGCTGAGCATCCCTCCAGGCCCCGAATCCTCAGCCCCTCAACACACAGGGGCGGGAACAGTCATGCCTCAACGGAACGGAAATCCACCTCCGGGAACATCAACCTGCCCGGTGTAACCACCATGGCGCCCAATTCAGTCCAAAGTGGCCAAAATAATCCGTGATAAATCCCAAGCACGGCAGTAACGATCTCTTCGGGCGAATCAGAACAAATTTGCCTTGAGGCGATCGGTCACGGCTATAGAAAATTTCTCTATCCACAGTGTAAAATCTCCAATTCAGAAAAATAAACAGCATCCTGCATGGCGCGAAGAGAAAAAATTGAACTGGACCAGGTAGATCGGAAGATACTGCACTATCTTCAGCATGATGCCAGCATGACCATCAAGGAACTGGCGGAGAAAGTTCACCTGTCCTCGACACCCTGCTGGAAGCGGATCCAGAGAATGGAGGAAAACGGCATTATCCGGTCCAGGGTGGCCTTGCTTGATCCGGAAAAGGTGGATCGTGGTATCACGGTGTTTCTTGCGGTCAAGACGGACAAGCACAACGCCGAGTGGAGCCGGCGATTTGCCGAGGTGATGTCGTCGTTTTCGGAGATCGTCGAAATTTACCGCATGAGCGGTGAGGTGGATTACCTGCTCAGGATCGTGGTGCCGGACATACCGGCTTATGACGCGCTGTACAAGAGCATCATCAGCAAGATCGATCTGACGGACATGACTTCGATGTTTGCCATGGAGCAGATGAAATACACCACGGCGTTGCCCGTGCTGGATATCGACTAGTCGCCAATTCCGGAATAAAACGGATCAGAGGCAACGCCCGGCGAGCCGTGTGCGGGCCGATGCGCGGTTCCCTGTCCCCGCGTGTTGCCTGCGGATCCAGCGAATGCCTGGGGTGACCGGAAACTGGTTCTCACAATAGTCCGGAAGTTCACAAATGTCACGAAATTGCGGCAATTTTCATCGAAAATGCACTGAAGTGGACAGCAAATGGACAAATTGAGATAATCCAGCCGCGACTGATTCCGATTACTTTCGATGTCTGCCGATCACCGAATTCTTGTTCTGCACGGGCCAAATCTGAATCTCCTCGGGAACCGGGAGCCGCAGCATTACGGCAACATCACGCTGTCGGAGATCAACGGGCGGCTGGAGAGCCTTGCCGGGGAACTGCAGGCCGGCGACATGGATTCCACATCCGGTGACTTCGGTCTGCAGGTGGAGTGCCGCCAGACCAACGCCGAGCATGAACTGGTATCCTGGATTCAGCGGGCGCCGGACGAAGGCGTTGGTTTCATCGTGATCAACCCGGCCGCCTTCACCCACACCAGTGTCGCCGTACGGGATGCACTCGCTGCGGTAGGCATTCCCTTTATCGAGGTTCACCTGTCCAATGTGCATGCACGGGAACCGTTTCGGCGGCATTCCTACCTCTCCGATCTGGCTGTGGGAGTGATTGCAGGTTTGGGCGTCCGCGGATACGAAGTTGCGCTGAAAGAGGCAGTGGCCTATTTGTGCCAACGGCGCTGACACGTCCCCATTCCGGAGAACAACGTGGATTTAAGAAAAATCAAGAAGCTGATCGAACTCCTGGAAGAGTCAGCCCTGATCGAGATGGAAATCACCGAGGGCGACAACACCATCCGGCTGAGCCGCGCAGGCAGGCCGGCGCCGGCGACGATACCGCACGAGCATGCCGTCACCGTCGGACCGGCCATCGGCGAAACCCCGCCCACAGAGCAGACCGGTTCCCCCGCCGACGAGTTTCCCGGCGGCACGGTCGTGGAATCACCCATGGTAGGCACCTATTACAATGCCCCGTCCCCGGATGCGGATCCGTTCGTCGAGGTGGGCAGCACGGTCCAGGCCGGGCAGACCCTTTGCATTGTCGAAGCCATGAAGACTTTCAACCAGATCGAGTCCGAATCTGAAGGCGTGATCCGGGTGATCTACAAGAACAACGGTGACCCGGTGGAATATGGAGAGCCACTCTTCCTGATTGGTTGATCCCGGAGAGTTCCATGGAGAATATCAAGAAGCTCGTGATTGCCAATCGCGGAGAGATCGCGCTGCGTATATTGCGGGCCTGCCGCCAGCTGGGCATCCAGACCGTGTCCCTCCACTCCGTGGCGGACAGCGATGCCAAGTATGTCAGGCTTGCGGATGAATCGGTGTGTATCGGGCCGGCACCACCTTTCGCCAGCTACCTGGATATTGCATCCGTGATTTCCGCCGCGGAAGTGACCGAGGCGAATGCCATCCATCCGGGTTACGGCTTCCTTTCGGAGAACGCCGACTTCGCAGAGCGGGTCGAGCAAAGCGGCTTCATCTTCGTCGGTCCCAGGGCGGAAACGATCCGGATGCTCGGCGACAAGATTTCGGCCATACAACTGATGGACAGGGCGGGAATTCCCTGTGTCCCTGGCTCCAACGGGCCGATTTCCGGGGATTGGACGCATATACTCGAGACCGCGAAGAGGATCGGGTTCCCGCTGATGATCAAGGCCAGTGGCGGCGGCGGCGGCAAGGGCATGCGCTTGTGCCACGACGAGGCTTCACTGGAACAGGCGGTTCTCCTGACGCGCAAGGAGGCTGCTGCCGCGTTCAACAATGACACCCTCTACATGGAACGCTTCCTTGAAAGGCCGCGGCACGTGGAATTCCAGGTGCTTGCGGATTCCCATGGCAATGTCATCCACCTGGGAGAACGGGACTGTTCCATGCAGCGCCGTCACCAGAAGGTCATCGAGGAGGCGCCAGCACCGGGGATCACGGAATCACAGCGCGGCAGGATCGGGGGTCTTTGCACCGAGGCCTGTCGCCAGCTGGGATACCGCGGAGCGGGAACTTTCGAGTTTCTCTATGAGGATGGAGAGTTCTACTTCATCGAGGTGAACACCCGGATACAGGTTGAACACCCGGTGACCGAAATGATCACGGGCATTGATCTTCTCCAGGAACAGATCCGGATAGCGGATGGTCAGCCGCTGCGCTATCGGCAGGATGACGTGCGCTTCACCGGCCATGCATTCGAATGCCGCATCAACGCTGAAGATCCCTATACCTTCACCCCGTCCCCGGGCCGGATCACGAACTATCACATCGCGGGAGGGCCCGGTGTCAGGGTGGACTCGCATGTCTACAGCAATTACCAGGTGCCGCCATACTATGATTCCATGATCGGCAAGCTGATCACCCATGGCATCAGTCGCAGTGACGCGCTGACCAGGATGCACGGTGCATTGCAGGAAATGGTGGTCGACGGCATCAGCACGAACATTCCGCTGCACCGTGAACTGGTCATCGATCCGGGTTTCATTTCCGGCAGCCAGGATATTCATTACCTTGAAAAGAAGCTGGGCCGATGAGCGGGCAACTCTGTCGACCATCTGCAGGGGGGACGGAGACAGAATTTCTGCAGGTTTCCCTGAACCTGGACAAGGCGGAAGCGGAACGGGCGATCGGCGCCCTGGATGGACTCGGCGCCCTGTCGGTCAGCATCCAGAGCGCGGATGATGAGGATACCTACGACGAGGCGTTTCCGGACGAACCCCGGTGGCTGCGGCAGAACCTGGTCGCACTGTTTGGACCTGAAACCGACGTTCCGGACCTGGAGGAGAGCCTGGCCCGGACGTTGCCCGGTCATCCGGTCAGGTTTTCATCCCTGAAGGATCGGGACTGGGAAAGGGCGTGGCTTGACATGTTCGTCCCGCAAAGGATTTCTCCGGGCCTTTGGGTTGTGCCGAGCTGGCTGGCGCCGCCGGATCCCGGTGCCGTGAATCTCGTCATCGATCCCGGACTTGCTTTCGGCACCGGGACGCATCCGACCACCCGGATGTGTCTTGAGTACATGGACAGGCTGGATCTCGCCGGGAAACGTGTTCTGGACTATGGCTGTGGTTCGGGCATCCTTGCCATTGCCGCGCTGAAGCTGGGGGCAGCCAATGCCGTGGCGACCGACCTTGATCCCCGTGCACTGGAGGCCTGCCTTGAAAATGCCCGGGTAAACCAGTGTGCCGGGAGGGTTCTCGCAGTACTGCCGGAGAACCTGGCGGATGCAAGCGGGATGACCCCGGCGGACGTTGTCGTTGCCAATATCCTGGGCAGCACCCTGTTGACCCTCCGGGATCGTCTGTGCGCATTGCTCGCTCCACAGGGCATGCTTCTGCTGAGCGGATTCCTGACACATCAGGCGGATGAGGTGGAGGATGCATACCGGGGATTGCTGGAGTTTTCCCGCGTGGAACAGTCCGGCTGGGTACTTTTGGCCGGGACTTCCCGTTCGTGAATGCTCACTGGACGATTCACGGGTAATATCTGAAAATGAAACGAGACTGACCGGCAAATTTCCCGTGGACAAGCAATACACCCGATGCCCGTACTGTCTTACGGTTTTCAGCGTCCGTGTATCCGAATCCGGCACGGGAGATGGTGAAGTTCACTGCGGTACCTGCCGGAAGTTGTTCGATGTAACGCGGAATTTCGTGGTGCAGGATGGCCCCGGCCGTTACATACCGCTTGAAAGGTCTGCCCCGGACAGGAGAGAAGCTGGATCCGGCGTGGAACGCGCAGTTCCCGGCAGCCGCACGGGACCCGGCATGGATGGATCGGAATCCCGGAATTCCCACACGGGCCGGAACGGCGGTAATGCAGCCGAATCCCCTGGCCCGGTGACGACCCCGGACAGGGAAGAGCAAAGCGGCTGGTCTGCCCCGGATGCGTCCGACAGGGAGGAAGATCCGGCTGCATCGGCTGCTCAAGGGAGTCCGGAAATGGCGCACAATCGGCCCACGGATACCGGACCGGAACGGGAAAACGCGGGTCCGGGCATTGGGGACAGGCCGGATGAGGACGTTGGTGATTCCGTGGAAAGCGACCGTGCAGCGCCTGCCGGGGCGGGTGCGGAACATGGACACTCTTCAGCCGGGGCCGTAGGAGACCGTGGCGGTAGCCCCGATGCTCCCGCCTGGCGGGATGATATGAACGGGAATGCACGGGGCTCCGCAGCTGATCCGTCCGGAGAGGATACGGGAGAGGGGCCGGCATGGGCGGGGCAGGACTACCGGAAGACGGAACGGAACCTGTCCATGGATGACGATATGCCGGCAGGGGATGTCGAGGATCCGGATTCTGTCGATGGGTCGAATGGAGACGCATGGGAACGGTTCGGTCAGGCCCACTCCGTGCCTGATGAAACGGATACGGAACCTGGCACTGACTCGTCGGAAGCCGACGGGAGCGGGGGCAGTGCCGCCGCATCCGGCATCTCCCGGGATGCTGCGGATGAGGCCGGTCAGTACACCCCGGCCGTACTGCCCGGAACGGGGACGGATGACCTGCCGGCCGGGATCGAGCGGAATACCCCGGACACGGCGCAGGACCTGCCCGATGGAGTCGGCGTCCCGGCCCGGGAATCCAAGGCCCCGGGAACCCGTCATGAAACGGGCCCGGCCGGCGAGGATCCGGCTGAACCCGCCATGTCTGATCCTGTCGAGGCTGAAGGAGAGCCCTCCGATCCGGCCTGGACCGGCGGGAGCGGTGTGGACGAACCCCCACATTCCGTCCGCGGCGAAGCGGCGGACATGGACGGGCAGTACACGGCACCTGTCCTGCCCGAACCGGATGCGGACAACCCGGAGGCACAGGATGACGGCCTCGTGAACGACGGCCCGTCCATGGACGATGACGGTCCTGCTGCACCTGGCGAGCGAAGTTCCGAACCTGGGACAAAGGACAATGACCTCGCGGAACTCGTGCGCCCGTCGCCTCCGGCCGATGGGGAGAAAATGGTCGATCTGGAGATCACCCCGGAGCCCGTCGCCGGGAACTGGTTCAATATTGACCCGGACGACACGGTGGAACGCAATCCCTTTGAACCGGTGGAAGCAACTGCCCCGCCGGACAAGGGACGTCCGGCCCAGAGCAACATCTCCATGAACGGGGTGGACGCCTATATTGCCGACCGTCCGAATCCACTTGCCGGTCTTGTGTGGTTCATCGTGGCGCTTGGGTTCCTGTTCCTGCTGGGCCTGCAGGTGCGAACGTATTTCGTCGATCGGTATGCCCAGGACGAACGCTTCCGCCCCTACCTGTCCCTGTTCTGCCGCGTCGCGGCATGTGAACTGCCTGCAAGGCGGGACACTTACAGTTTCTCCATCACCCACACGCGCGTGGAGCTTCACCCCGATGTGCCCGGAGCGCTGAATATTACGGTCAAACTGGTCAACCAGGCAGGGTTTTCACAACCCTATCCGGATCTGCAGTTGACCCTGATCGATCGTGTCGGCAGGGTCATCGGCCGGCGGACATTCTCGCCGGATTCATACCTCGGGACCGATAAACCGAATCTGCTCGAATCGGGCGAATTGGCGTCGGTGGATTTCGATCTGGTGCAACCCAATGAAAAGGCGGTGGGATTCGTCGTGGAGATCGTGCTTGAATCGGCTGCGTGACCGCCCCCCGCCCTGAAGGACGGCGCCCCCGGCTTCCCGATGCCGGGAATCACCCGGATGATGGCACTGCACCCACTCCACTGGATGTGTTCCATCTGACGGACCCTCCCACGGCCCATCCGGGCCCCGGTCCACGAGACTTTCATGGCCGGACAGGGCTGGTCGGGGCCTGGTCAGGGTGTCCGGATCGTCAGAAAACAGATAAAATGGCAACCTGTTCCGCTCCTGGATTCTGGGTCAACCCGGAACGATACAAGCCTGACTGACTGCCTCGTCGGGCAGGTGGTTCTGCTGTCGGATGAATTCCGGCATCAACAGGAAACCATGATGAGACAGTGCCGTGGAGAAACAAACCAGCACCGAACAATCCGGCAAGAAACAATCCGAACAAGGTGGGAAGCTGGCGGTATGCGTGCGAAAGTCCGTCAAGCGCTATCTGAAGGACCTGAATGGCGAGGAGGCAAACCGAATGTACGAAATGGTGCTGCAGCAGGTTGAAAAACCGCTGCTGGAGGTCATCATGAAGCACAGCAACAACAACCAGAGCAAGGCGTCCCGTATGCTCGGCATCAACCGCAACACGCTGCGCAAGAAGCTCGGCGTCTACAATATCGGCAAAGAGGCGTAGACTTGACTACATTGCCGCACCCGATTGGGACTGCGCTGATCAGTGTTTCTGACAAGACCGGAATTCTGGAATTCGCCGGAGCGCTTCACGAACGCCACATTTCGATCCTTTCCACTGGCGGAACCGCCACATTGCTCAGGGAAGCCGGGATTCCGGTGCGGGAGGTCAGCGAGCACACCGGGTTTGGTGAAATCATGGACGGTCGGGTAAAGACTCTTCATCCGGTCATCCATGGCGGCATTCTGGGGCGCAGGGGACAGGATGATTCGGTGATGCGGGAGCATGGCATATCCCCGATCGATCTCGTCGCGGTCAACCTGTACCCGTTCGAATCCACCGTGGCCGATCCGGACTGTCCGCTGCCCCAGGCCATTGAGAATATCGATATCGGCGGTCCCGCGATGCTCAGGGCGGCAGCGAAAAACCATGCCCATGTAACGGTGGTCGTGGATGCTGCCGACCATGGCCGGGTGCTTGACTCCATGACGGCGAACCATGGTGCCGTGGATTCCGAGACACGGTTTGATCTGGCGGCAAAGGCCTTTGAGCATACCGCCCGCTATGACGGCGCCATCGCGAATTTCCTGGGGAGCCGCTGCGCCGACGGCAATCCGGAAAACGGATTTCCGCGTACCCTGAACATGCAATGGCACCTCGACCAGCGGATGCGCTATGGGGAGAATCCCCACCAAAAAGCCGCATTCTATGTGACGCCCGATGCGCCGGACGGGAGCGTGTCGAGGGCCCGCAAGCTGCAGGGCAAGGCACTGTCCTACAACAACATAGCCGATGCCGACGCGGCCCTTGAATGCGTCCGACAGTTCGACGAATCCCCGGCATGCGTCATTGTCAAGCATGCCAATCCATGCGGCGTCGCCGTGGACGGCAGCCTGCTGCAGGCGTACAGGAGAGCCTTCGCGACCGACCCGGAATCCGCATTCGGCGGCATCATCGCATTCAATCGTGAACTCGATGAGGAGACCGCGGCCGAAATACTCGAACGCCAGTTTGTCGAAGTGATCGTGGCGCCGGACGTGTCGGACAATGCCGCCAGGACACTGGCCGGTAGGGAGAATGTCAGGGTTCTCGCCTGCGGCCAGTGGACACCGTCGTCCGTGTCGATGGATTTCAAGCGGGTAGCCGGGGGGCTTCTTGTCCAGGAGTCGGACTGGCAACTCAGCGAATCGGTGCGGGTGGTCAGCCGGAGGAAGGCGGATGAAAGGGAGATGACGGATCTTCAATTCGCCTGGCGGGTGGCGAAAATGGTCAAGTCGAATGCGATCGTCTATGCCAGGGATGGCATGACCATCGGTATTGGCGCGGGCCAGATGAGCCGCGTCAACTCTTCGCGAATCGCTGGGATCAAGGCGGAACACGCCGGACTCGAGGTGCACGGGGCGGTCATGGCGTCCGATGCGTTCTTCCCGTTTCGGGATGGACTCGACAATGCGGCTGCAGCGGGAATCACCGCGGTCATCCAGCCTGGTGGTTCGTTGCGCGATGAGGAAGTGATCCAGGCTGCCGACGAACACGGAATTGCCATGGTATTCACGGGCACCCGGCATTTCAGGCACTGAACAGGGTAATGGTTCATGGGTGAATCGGAAAAATTCAAGGTGGTACTGGAGGGATCGATACTGCCGAACGAGGATCGTGAGCAGGTCATTCGCGCCTTGAGCGAACTCTTCCACTCCAGCCCGCCCACCATGGAGAAACTGTTGTCGGGAAAAGAGGTGTCCCTCAAGAAGGAGTATCCCGAAGACGAAGCGGAAAAGATCTGCCGTGCAATACGCGACGCCGGCGCCGGGTGCAGGGTAGTCCCGGTGAGGGAACCGGAGCCTTCGGTCGGGTCCGGCGATAGCGGCATCGATGACACGCGTACCGCCGAGGGTCTGGAGGACGATCGTCGCCATTCCATCATCTGTCCGGGGTGCCAGCAGCAATGCGACAGCGAGTGGGCCATCTGCCTGTATTGTGGCTACAGCTTTGTACAGGACGAAAGCGGCGGCGGTCAGCTGTGGGAAGACGAGGCGGAAGGGACCGGGGAGCCTTCCGGAGATTCGGCAGAATCCGACGAGGCTGAACGGGACCCGGATGGCTTCACTCCCGCGGACCTGGCGCGCTACGTTGGACCCAATGCGGAATATTACGCGGCCCAGTTCTCCCGGATGGGTACGATCCAACAACCCAGGTTCCGCCCGAGCTGGAACTGGCCGGCATTCTTCTTCTTTTTCTTCTGGGCCCTGTACCGGAAGATGTGGCTGTGGGCCGGGTTGCACCTGGCTGGCGCCATCGCCCTGGTGTTCATCACCTCCGTGTCCGCCGTCTGGGTGATCTATTCGCTGCTTTGGCCGGTAGCCGCCAATTACCTGTATTTCCGCAATTTCGGCAACCACATGCGGCTGGCGCGACTGCAATACTCGGGAAAGGAACGCCTGCAGTACCTGGGACGGAAAGGCGGCGTCAGCAAGAACGCCTTCTGGATCGGTCTTGCCGCTTCATTCGGATTCTCCGCATTTTCCAGCAACATGATGGTGAATCACCTGGTCGGACAGTACGAGGAGCGTTTCGGCTCCCGTTCTGTCGGTGCTTCCCATCTTGAGCAGGTACGCGGCGATGGGACGGTAGTGGAATCTATCGGGGAACCGACATCACCGCTGGCAAGAACCTCGCGGGTGCTTTCCACCATGGCGACCGGGCTCAAGGTCGTGGTGGCCGCCGGCAATGACGAACTGGTCCAGGAAACACTCAACGGACTGGTCGCCAAACTCGACAACAAGGAGATCCTCGATGCCTGGGGAAATCCCATCGTCGTGGATCGTGAACCGGACAACGTTGTCTTCATGTCGCCCGGGCCGGATGGGTACTCCGGAACCGATGACGATGTTCTCCACAAGGTGAACTACTGAACGGCCGGTACCAATGAAGGTTCTGGTTGTCGGGAGCGGTGGCAGGGAACACGCGCTGGCGTGGAAGCTAGCGGCTTCCCCGAACGTCGGGCAGGTCTTTGCGGCACCCGGAAATGCCGGAACCCTTGGGGAGGAGGGCGTCAGCAACGTGAACCTGGACGTGATGGACTTTGACGGCCTGGTCGCATTCGCGGCCGAAAACGGAATCGGCCTGACCGTGGTGGGCCCGGAATTGCCCCTGGCAGCGGGCATCGTCGACCGGTTCAGGGGTGCCGGCCTCGACTGTCTCGGGCCCACGGCGGCTGCCGCAAGGCTCGAGGCGTCCAAGTCATTTGCCAAGGAATTCATGGTCAGAAACGGCATCCCGACAGCGGGCTATGCAGAATTCACGGACCTGGAACCGGCACTTGCCCATGTCGCCGAAGCGGACTTGCCACTCGTCATCAAGGCGGACGGCCTGGCCGCCGGAAAGGGTGTGGTGGTTGCGCACGACCGGGATTCCGCCGTGGCCGCCGTCAGCGGCATGCTGTCCGGCATCCAGTTCGGACAGGCCGGGCGCAGGGTTGTCATCGAGGAGTTCCTGCAGGGAGAAGAGGCCAGCTTCATCTGCATGGTGGACGGCAGGGATGTCCTGCCCATGGCATCCAGCCAGGACCACAAGGCAGCGCATGATGGCGACCTCGGCCCGAATACCGGCGGCATGGGGGCCTACTCCCCGGCGCCGGTGGTGGACGACGCACTGGCGGAGCGGATACTCGGTGAAGTCATCCGGCCCTTGGTCAGGGGCATGGCGGATGAAGGCACAACCTATACCGGTTTTCTCTATGCCGGGCTGATGATCGGTGAGGACCGATCCCCAAGGGTGATCGAGTTCAATTGCCGGTTCGGCGATCCAGAGGCGCAACCGGTCCTCAGCCGCCTGCGCTCGGACTTCGCCGCGCATTGCCTTGCAACGGTGCATGGCAGCCTGGGAGGGGAAAGGGCGGTCTGGGACCCCCGTCCCTGCCTAGGAGTGGTCATGGCCGCGGAGGGCTACCCGGGAGACTGTGCCAGGGGCAGGGAGATTCATGGTCTGGGCGATGTGCCCGACGGAGTCAAGGTATTTCATGCCGGCACTGCCTGCACGGATGGCCGGATCGTCACGGACGGGGGACGGGTACTATGTGTGACGGCGTCCGGCAGCAGCGTGGCGGCAGCGCAGGCACTCGCATACCGCGGCGCCGGGCAAATCCACTGGGAGGGCTCGTGGTGCCGCGGGGACATCGGCTACCGTGCGATCGGGCGGGAGCGAGGTATGACCGGGCACAGCGATGCGCAGTAGTGTCCGCGGCTCCGTCGGGGAGGCGGTGAAGATACTGCGTGCCGGCGGGGTTGTCGCCTATCCCACCGAAGCTTGCTTCGGACTTGGCTGTGACCCGCGCAACACGGCAGCAGTCCGGCGAATCCTGGCGATGAAGAAAAGAAGCTGGGACAAGGGGCTGATACTGGTTTCCGACCGGATCGAACGGCTGTTGCCTTACCTGATGACGCGTGACCAGTCCCTGCTCGACAGGATGCATTGCCCGCGGCCGGGGCCGGTCAGTTGGGTATGTCCAGCATCGAAAACCGTCCCGCGACTGGTCCGGGGAGCGCATCATTCCATTGCGGTGCGCATCACCTCGCATCCGCCGGCTGCCGAACTCTGTCAAGGTGCCTCCATGGCGCTGGTTTCCACCAGTGCCAACATTGCCGGACAGGCGCCGCTGAGAAGTGCAGACAGGGTTGCCAGAGTGTTCGGCGACAGTGTGGACCTGGTCGTCGATGCCGGCATCGGCCGGGCTGCGCGGCCCTCGACCATCATAGATGCCGTCTCGGGGGAAGTGCTGCGATCATGAGCGGCTCCGTGACCAAGTCGGAAACACCGGATACGGAAGCGGTACTGACCTATCTGCGTTCCCTCCAGGACCGTATCTGCGATGAGCTTGCCCGGGCAGACGGCGGCGGAGGGTTTCGGGAGGACAGCTGGCAGCATCCCAATGGCGGCGGTGGGCGCACCAGGGTGATCGAGGGAGGGTCATTGATCGAGAAGGGCGGGGTGAACTTTTCCCATGTGCAGGGGGATTCCCTGCCTGCCGCGGCTTCGGCACGGCGCCCGGAAATTTCCGGCAAGCCGTTCGAGGCGACCGGGGTTTCCCTGGTCATCCATCCGGTGAATCCGTTTGTGCCGACATCCCACATGAACGTGCGGCTCTTCGTTGCGGGTCCCGGCGAGCCGAACCCGGTATGGTGGTTCGGCGGCGGATACGATCTGACCCCCTACTACGGGTTCGAGGAGGATTGTGTGCATTGGCATCGTACCGCCCGGGACGCCTGTGCGCCCTTCGGCAAGGACCACTATGGCCGGTTCAAGAATTGGTGCGATGACTATTTCCTTCTGCGGCACAGAAATGAACCCAGGGGGATCGGGGGACTTTTCTTCGATGACTTCACCGAAGGCGGGTTTGACCGGGCTTTCGCCTTCATACGGTCCGTTGGCGACAGCTATCTGAAGGCGTATCTTCCCATCGTTGAAAGGAGGCGAAATCATCCCTACACTGACGATCATGTCGAGTTTCAGCATTACCGCCGCGGGAGATACGTGGAATTCAACCTGGTATATGACCGCGGCACCATATTCGGTCTGCAGTCCGGCGGGAGAACCGAATCGATTCTGATGTCGCTCCCGGCCCGCGTGTCCTGGCGGTACGACTGGCGCCCCGCGCCAGGCAGCGAGGAGGAGCGGCTGTACCGGGATTTCCTTCGTCCCCGTGACTGGCTGGACGAGTAAACTCATGCTGACCGGGTACCGGCTGGTCCTGTACCTGGTATTGCCCTGGGTTCTGTTTCGGCTTGCTTTCAGGGGGAGCAGGAATCCGGGTTACCGCAAGCGCATTCCAGAGCGTTTCGGGTTTCAGGGACCGAAGCCGCCCGCGGGTGGTGTCTGGATACATGCCGTATCTGTTGGCGAGGTCAACGCTGCCGTTCCGCTGGTCCGCCGCCTGCTGGTGCGTTGGCCGGAACGGGCGGTGATTGTCACCACGATGACCGTCACCGGGTCCGATCGTGTAAGAACGGTCCTGGGGGACCAGGTGCGGCATTGTTATCTGCCATACGACTATCCGGGCGCCGTGCGCCGTTTCCTGCGGCGCTGCCGGCCGGCGATCGGTCTGGTGATGGAAACGGAAATCTGGCCCAACCTGATCGCGGCTTGCCGACGGGCCGATATCCCGCTGATCTATGCAAATGTAAGGATGTCCGAGAGATCCTGGAAGGGTTACCGGAAATATCGCCCGCTGGTGGCCGACACGCTTTCTGGAATTTCCCGATTCGCCGTGCAGTCCGAGCCCGACGCGGAACGCTTGAAGGATCTCGGGGCCCGGAGCGACCGGATACGTGTGACCGGCAGCATGAAGTTCGATGTCAAGTTGTCCGTCAGCGTCTCCGAGGCGGGGGAAGCGATTCGCCGCCGTCTGGGCTGGAACCGTCCGGTGTTTCTCGCTGCCAGCACGCATGACGGCGAAGAGGAAATCCTGATCAGTTCCTTCCGGAAACTGGCGGCCCGGATCCCGGGCCTTTTGCTCATTCTGGTACCTCGCCACCCGGAACGCTTTTCCGCCGTGGACAGGCTGTGCCACAGGGAAGGGCTTGCAACGGTTCTGGCCACACGCCAGTCCGGGGAGCTCGACGAGACGGTCAGGGTGCTTCTGGTGGACAGGATGGGGGAACTGACGAAGTACATTGCCGCCTGTGACGTCGTCTTCATGGGGGGCAGCATGGTACCGGTGGGAGGACACAACCTGCTTGAGGCCGCGGCACTGGAGCGACCCGTCGTGTTCGGGCCGCACATGTTCAATTTTGCCGAAATTTCCTCAATGTTTCTTGCTCATGGAGCCGGAATCCAGGTGGACAATGAAGAGGAGCTGGTGGAGGTGGTGCACCGGTTGTTCGAGGATGCCGGGATGCGGGATGAGTACGGACTCCAGGGCAGGAGGCTGGTTGAACAGAACAGGGGGGCGCTCGAACAGGTCGAATCCATGGTCGCCAATGAACTGGATCAGGTCACTGTCGGCTGAGCTGCCCCATTGACCGCCGGCAAGAACCTGCAGGATGTTTCCTGCTTGGCGGAATGCTGACGGTAAGGGATACATTCCCGGGCAGGTATATCCGGCCCGTTCCCTGGCCGTACAGGTTTCATCCCACAGGCTCCTGTCAGCCGGACTTCAGAGAAAGGGACACCAGTTCCGCAACGTCCGTCGACAGGGGCCCGGATTCACTGATACGCTCCAGTGCGGACTTCATCTGTGCGCCGAGTTCCGGCAGCATGTCACGCCAGGAGGCCAGGGAACCGGCCAGTGTGGCGGCCACTTGGGGATTGGTCTGGTCCAGCTTCTGCACCCAGTCGGCGGTAAAGGCGTATCCCGCGCCGTCGTCGCGATGAAACCCGGAAGGATTGAGACGGGCAAATGCCACCAGCAGTGCATAGACCTTGTTGGGATTCCCGTGATCGAATGCAGGGTGGGCAGTGAGTTTTCTGACCTGCGCAAGAACGTCCGCATGACGGGCCGTCGCCTGGACGCGCAACCACATGTTCACGACCAGCGCCTCGTCTTGCCACGTCCGGTAATACCCGTCCAGCAGCGCCTGCCTGTCGGGCATGTTGGAATGGGTGATCGCCGACAGGGCGGAATTGCGGTCCGTCAGGTTCCTTGCCTGCTGCAGCTGCGTTCTTGCCAACTCCTGAACCTCGTCCGTATCCAGTGATGCCAGCAGGGTGAGGCAGGCGTCCCGCAGGGCGCGGATGCCGCATTGGGCCGCCCCCATGGTTCCGTCATTGGCTTCCTGCAGGGACAGGTAACGGTCCAGGATCGCTTCATGGTGTACCGCGGCGATACACCGAATCAGTGCCAGGCGAGATGCGGACAGTCCCTGCGGATCGATCGGTTTGGACAATTCCCCGAGCCATGCTTCACCGGGCAGGGTAATCAGCCTCGCGGTGAGCATCAGGTCATTCTCCGGGGACTTTGCCAATTCACCGGCAAGGTCGATGATTCCGTCATCGAACCGGTCTGCCTCTCCTGCCCGGACCCTTTCCAGATTGTCCAGGATCGCCTGCCCGAACAGGCGCTGCCCCGCTTCCCATCGGTTGAAGGGGTCGTCATCGTGTCTTGCGATGGTGCCGAGGTCCGCTGGACCCAGCCCGGTTTTCAGCTTCACGGGGGCGGAAAACCGCCGAAGCAGGGAGGGGACGGGTTTTTGGGGAATGTTCTCGAACACGAACTGCTGTGCCGGGTCGGACAGCACCAGGACCTGCTCGTTGCTGCCGTCGGCGAATGGCATGGGGGATCCCGCGGAATCCAGCAGGGACACCACAATGGGAATGACAAAGGGAAGCTTGTCCGCCTGTCCTGGCGTTGCCGGGCAATGCTGCCGCAGGTTCAGGCTGTAACGACCTGCGGAACGGTCATATTTTCCTTCGGCACTCACTTCCGGCGTGCCCGCCTGGCTGTACCAACGCTTGAATGCGGTGAAATCAAATTCCGCTTCATCCCCGACAGCCTCTTCGATGGCGGCGACAAAATCATCCGTGGTGACCGCCTTACCGTCGTGACGGTCAAAATAGAGATCCGTGCCGCGGCGGAACGCCTCCTGCCCTGTCAGCACCTGCAGCATGCGCACAACTTCCGCGCCCTTTTCGTACACTGTTGCGGTGTAGAAATTGTTGATCTCCTGGTAGGACTCCGGCCGCACGGGGTGTGCCAGCGGACCCGCGTCTTCCGGAAACTGGCGGTTGCGCAATCCGTCGGCATCATCGATGCGCGTGACTCCGGGGGAAGTCATGTCGGCGCCGAAACACTGTTCGCGGAACACGGTGAATCCCTCCTTCAGGCTGAGCTGGAACCAGTCCCTGCAGGTTACCCTGTTGCCGGACCAGTTGTGAAAATACTCATGGGCAATCACCTTTTCCACATCGTGATAGGCCGAGTCGGTGGCCACGTCCGGATTGGCCAGGACATACCGGGTGTTGAAGATGTTGAGGCTCTTGTTCTCCATTGCCCCCATGTTGAAATCTTCCACGGCCACCACGTTGTACAGGTCCAGGTCGTATTCCCTGCCATAGGTTTCCTCGTCCCACCGCATGGCGCGCTTGAGTGCTCCCATGGCGAATTGGCACTTGTGAATATCCCGGTCATCGGCGTAGAAATTCAGTTCCACGTCACGGCCGCCGCGGGTGCGGAAGCGGTCTTTCAGGCAGGAGAGATTGCCGGCGACGATCGCGAACAGGTAGGTGGGTTTCGGAAAGGGATCATGCCATTCGGTCAGGTGAACGCCGCTGTCCACTTCCTGCCTGACGAGGTTACCGTTGCACAGGAGCACGGGATACAGGTTCGACGGGCCCCGCAGTATCACCCGGTAGGTAGCCAGGTTGTCCGGCCGGTCGATGGACGGGGTGATCCTGCGAAAGCCTTCCGCCTCGCACTGGGTGCAAAGCATGCTGCCCGACTGGTAGAGACCGCTCAGCTGCGTATTCGCCGACGGGTCAAGGGTGTTGACGATTTCCACCTGGCACGCTTCAGGAAGTCCGTCAATGAACAGTTTCTTCCCCTCCCTGGTCACCAGTCCCTCTTCGGGTACCCGGCCGTCGATACGTACAGACTCCACGTCGATACTGTCGTAGTCAAGCGCCAACGGCTCGGGGGTCTTCGACCATCGCTCCACATCGTGTACGGTGCGTACCCTGGTCAGGTGGGTATCCAGATCCAGCTCCATGCGGGTGAAGCGGATCCGGTAGGGATGCGGGCGGTAATCCTTGAGGTATATGGTGGCGTCTTGGTTTTCCATCTGATGCGGGGCGGGACTTTCAGGGGCCAGGGAAGGATACCGGTTTCCAGCCGGGTCCGGGTGAGTTCGATTGCCGCAATTGCGGGCAGTCGCCGTTTCGTCAGTTTGCGGAATCCCGGCTTAGATCCAGCGGCCTTCGACGGAAATGCCCGGCGGGTGCCGAAGCGTGCGGAATTGACCGGTCGTATCCGCCAGGCGCCTGTTCAGCGCTCCAGGTATTGAAGCTTTTCCTTGATATCCTTCCAGTCATCCGCATCCTCGGGCGCCGGTTTCATCTCCGTGATCACCGGCCATTCCTGGCTGAGTTCGATGTTCAGATCAAGAAAATGCTTCTGCTCCTCGGGCAGTTCATCCTCCGCGTAGATCGCATTGACGGGGCATTCAGGCTCGCAAAGACTGCAGTCAATACACTCTTCAGGGTCGATGACCAGAAAATTGGGACCCTCGTGGAAACAGTCAACCGGACAGACTTCCACACAATCGGTGTACTTGCACTTGATACAGGACTCGACAACAACGTAGGTCATTGAACCACTGGGAAAATCGGCGTGAAAAGAAAGACGGCGATTGTACTATCTTTCCCGTGAAATTTGTTTCAATTCCGGCCGTCCCGCTGTGCCAGAATCCGGGCGCATTCGTACAGGATGTCAAGCGCCTCGCGGGGGGAGAGATCATCCGGATCCAGGGCTCTCAGGCGCGCCACGACGGCTTCCTCCTCGTGCCGGTTCGGCGCAAACAGGCTGGACTGGACGTTGGTGCTGTCGCTGTCCCTGGTGCTGTCCTCCTGGTAATGGTCCTCGAGTTCCGCCAGCTTGACCCTTGCTTCCGCGATCAGGTCCTCCGGCATGCCCGCAAGCCTGGCAACCTCCAGGCCGTAGCTCTGGCTGGCGGGTCCATCCTTGACGCTGTACAGGAACACGATACGGTGGCCGTGTTCGACCGCATCGAGGTGGACATTGGCGACCCCCCTGAGTTGTTCCGCCAGCGAGGTGAGTTCGAAATAGTGGGTGGAGAACAGGGTAAAGGCACGGATTCGCCGGGCCAGGTCACCGGCGCAGGCCCATGCCAGCGAAAGTCCGTCAAAGGTACTGGTTCCTCTGCCGATCTCGTCCACGAGGACCAGGCTCTGCCCGGTTGCATTGCGGAGGATCTGGGCCATTTCGGTCATTTCCACCATGAATGTCGAGCGGCCGCCGGCGAGGTCGTCTGATGCGCCGATGCGGCTGAAGATGCGATCGAGGGGGCCGAACGTGGCTGCCTGCGCGGGTACGAAGCTGCCGCTGTGGGCGAGCAGCGCGATGATGGCCACCTGGCGCATGTAAGTACTCTTGCCCCCCATGTTCGGGCCCGTGATCAGTTGCATCCGGACTTCGTCGTCCAGCATCGTATCGTTGGGAATGAAGCTGGTGCCCGGCATGGCCTCCACGATCGGATGACGGCCGGATGTGATCTCCAGTACGGGGTCGTCACTGTACAGGGGTCTTCGCCAATCAAGGCTGTTCGCCCGTTCCGCCAGATTCTGCAGGCAGTCGAGTTCGGCAAATGCGGCCGCACAGGCCATCAGTCCGCCGATGGCCTCCCCCAGGTCCTCCTGGAGCGTCTCGTACAGCCACTTTTCCCGCGCCAGCGCCTTGCCGCGGGCGCTCAGGATACGGTCCTCGAACTCCTTCAGTTCCGCGGTCACGAAACGCTCGGCGTTTTTGACCGTCTGCCTGCGGATATAGTGGTCCGGCACTTCATCGGACTGGGAGCGCGGCAATTCGATGTAGTAGCCATGGACCCTGTTGTATCGCACCCGCAGGTTGGCGACGCCGGTGTCGTGCTTCTCCTTTTCCTCCAGTTGCAGGAGAAAGTCACTGGCATCGTGCTGCAGATGGCGATATTCCCTGAGTTCCTCATCGAATTCGTCACGCAAGACGCCCCCGTCGCGAATGATGCTGGGCGGGTCGTCCTTGATCGCGCGTTCAAGCAGGTCCAGGACATCCGGCATGGGCTGCAATGCAGTCCGCGTGTCATCCAGCAGCTCGGCAGGCATGTCCGACAACCGCTGACTGATTTCAGGCAACACGGACAGGCCTCCGCGAAGGCGTACGAGATCCCGCGGCCGGGCAGTCTTCATTGCCACCCTGGCGAGAATCCGCTCCATGTCCCCGGCCTCCCGAAGCAACGGGACAAGGTCCGCGTAGTGCCGGTCGCCGAGCAGCCAGTCGATGGCGTCATGACGTCGGTCAAGCGTTGCCCGGTCCCGGGTCGGATTGCGGATCCACCGGCGCAGCAGGCGTGCTCCCATGGGGGTTGCGCACCGATCCATCAGCGTGATCAGCGCGTGCCGCGGTGTGCCGTCCTGTCCCACCTCGATTTCCAGGTTGGCCCGGGTCACCGAGTCCACCATCAAGGTATTGTCCCGCTCAAGGAAGCGGATGCCGGATATGTGCGGTGCGCGGTCGCCGTGCAGGTCGCGGATGTACTGGACCAGGGCGCCGGCGGCGCGAGTGGCGAGCGGGTAGTGGCGGCATTCGAACGCGTTCAGGTCATGGGTTCCGAACTGGTCCGCCAGTATCGTTTCTGCACGGGCCGAGTCGAAATACCAGTCCGGTACGGTGCTGGCCCCGCCGATCCCGAGGGTGCTTTCCTGGTGCTGCCCGAGCAGCACCTCGGCGGCGCCGATGCGCATCAGTTCGTCGTCGATTCCGGACACGGAATCCAGTTCAAGGCCCTCGAAGTTTCCGCTGGACACCTCCAGTATGGCGATTCCCACCCGGTCTTCCTGGACCAGCAGCGCCGCCACCAGGTTCTGCTGCCGCCCTGGCAGGAGGTTCTCCTCGGTCAGGGTGCCCGGCGTGACAACCCGAACGACCTTGCGCTCCACCGGGCCCTTGCTGGTGGCGGGGTCGCCAATCTGTTCGCAAATCGCCACGGGCATGTTGGCGTCCACTAGTTTCCGCAGATACTGGTCCACGCTGTGGTAAGGGACGCCGGCCATGGGAATCGGCTCCCCGGCCGATTTTCCCCGGGCCGTGAGGGTAATATCTAGGACGCCTGCGGCCTTCTGCGCATCCTCGTAGAACAGCTCGTAGAAATCCCCCATGCGATAGAACAGCAACATGCCGGGGAAATCCGCCTTGATGGCCAGATACTGGCGCATCATCGGCGTATGCACTTCGGGTTTATTCACGGTGCGGGGCCGAACCGGGACTTGACGATGGTCAGAAGCTCATTGAACAGGCGTTGATTGGCGGCAACGATATCCCCGCGTTCCAGGAAATCCTGACCCCCGGAAAAATCCGCCACGAGACCGCCGGCCTCCCTGACCAACAGGCAGCCTGCGGCCATGTCCCAGGCATTGATTCCCTGTTCCCAGTAGCCGTCCAGCCGTCCGCATGCCACATAGGCCAGATCCAGGGCTGCGGAGCCGCTGACCTTGAGGTTGCTGACCTTGGGGAGTAGGGCGCGCATCACCCGCAGGACATTATCGGTCCTGTGCAGGTTCCGTACGGAAAATCCGGTGCCCAGAAGGGATTCGTTCAGGCTTCCTTTCCCGCTGACCCGGATCCGGCGGGAATTGAGCTGGGCGCCCTGGTTGCGGCTGGCGGTGAACAATTCATCCCTGAGCGGGTCATAGATGACCGCGTGTTCCAGGATTCCACCCGTGCGAACGCCGATGGACACGGCGAAATGCGGATCGGTGTGGAGAAAGTTGGTGGTGCCGTCCAGGGGGTCGATGATCCATTCCGGCACATCATTTCCCGGCTGGGACTCCCCATCATTCGAGCCGCTTTCTTCCGCCAGGATGCGGTGGCCGGGATAACGCTGGCGGATGATGGCGATGATTTCCTCCTCCGCCAGTCGATCGATTTCGCTGACAAAATCCCGGCGCCCCTTCTTTTCCACGGAGACCTGTTCCAGGCGGTCCTGGTAGCGGATCATGAGGCTTCCGGCCCGCCGCGCGGCCTTGATTCCAATGTTGACGATGGGGTCCATGGATGCGGTGATGATGATCCGGACGGGCGGACGAAATGTGAACGGATTGGCGGGTTCCGACATGCCAGCCCATATCCGTGGACATTTCAATTGGCTGTGCCTTGATGCAGAATCGCGCAGATGAAAGCGCTGGATTATATCCGAGTCGTTCTGATCCAACCTACACACCCCGGCAATATCGGGGCGACCGCCAGGGCCATGGGCAACATGGGCATATCACAGCTGGTGCTGGTGGATCCAGTGGATTTTCCAAGCCCGGTAGCCACAGCTAGGGCTGCGGGCGCAGACCGGATACTCGCAGGCGCCAGAGTGGCGCGTGATCTGGATGAGGCCATTGCGGACTGCTCCCTGGTGATCGGAACAACCGCCCGCGCTAGGTCGATACAATGGCCCGAGCAAACCCCCGAAAATGCTGCCGTGACCGTTGCCGAGGAATTCACACAGCCGGAGGGCAGGGCGCCGGTGGCGATACTGTTCGGGCGTGAAAGCAGCGGACTGACCAACGAGGAACTGGAGCGTTGCCGTTTCCTGATCCGGATACCGACGGAGGAATCATTCTCTTCCCTCAACCTGGCCTCTGCAGTGCTGGTCATACTGTATGAACTCCGCAAGCAACTGGAATCCCGGACCCTGGAGACCGGGGAAGCAACCGATCGCCTGGCCAGTGCGCAGGAGATGCGGCATTTCTACGACCACCTTCAGGACTTCGTCCGACGCATCGAGTTCAACGATGGGCGTTCCTCAAGGCTCGATCGCAAGATGGCCCGTTTGTTCAACCGGGTGCAGATGTATACCCAAGAAGTGAAAATGCTGCGCGGAATGTTCCGTGCGGTGGAGGACAAACTGGATGGGAAGTACTAGGTAAGATGCCCTGCCCGATTCCGTGAGGCAGGTGTCAACAGGCTGATCGCTTTCTTGTCGATCAGGGATGATGCGGGTGGCCGGTCGATGGTTGGGGACGGACCTCCTGGGCAGTGGAAGCCGGGTAGATGATCGGAATCGACAGGGCAACGAACAGGCAGAGCCCCGGCAATTGTCCGCTTCCGGTTCGATACGGCGGTGCTGTGCTGGCGAAGTCGCCGTTGCCTCCGATACCGTACACGTAAGACGAAGCGCCGGCGCCTGTAGTCCGGGTCCCGCGCATCGTCCGTCCCGGACACGGGCAGGGATATAAGATTAATGGTATGACCCGCCTCACCCTCGGGGGGTAGCAAACTGCAACCAACTCCGATCGACGATGAGCCATCCAGCAACACCATCGACATCCCGCACACGCCTGTCAGGCGGGACCGCGGAACGGAATGCAGCTGGATCGCGGAGGCGCGCGATGCCGGGACAGTGCAGCCCGTCAGGCTGTTGGTCTGCAAGAAAAGCGGCAATCCGAGGGTGTCCTGCCGGGAGCGGTTTTCTCTTCACCCCGAAACCCGCTACAGTGAGCACTCCGTTGCATTGTGGCGCCGGGGACCGGGCGATCCGGCAGAGGAAAGGGGCCATGGTCCATCCCTGTCGGATACGGCTTCTGGGAGCCCCAATGATCTGTACATCATTCACACACTCGAGGAATGAACCATGACCAAGACGAAACATACCACGAAACCCAAATCCGTTCCCGCTGCCGTTCCCGCATTCATCGGCATCGACCTGGCGAAGAACTCGGTCCATGTCCATGGTGTCGACGCATCGGGCCGCAGCTGCGTTGACCGGAAGCTGAAGCCTGTGAAGCTGAAGGAATACCTGGCCAACCTGGCGCCCTGCGTGGTGGGCATGGAGGCCTGCGGCCGGGCCCATCAATGGGGCCGGGACGTGCTGGCCATGGGGCATGAGGCGAAGCTCATGGCCCCTCAGTTCGTGAAGCCGTTCGTCAAGTCCAACAAGAACGACCGGGCGGACGCCGCGGCGATCTGCGAGGCGGTCCAGCGCCCGAACATGCGCTTCGTGGGGATCAAGAGCGCGGACCGTCAGGCGCAGCAGGCCATCCACCGGGTCCGGTCCCGGGCGGTTGGCAACCGGACGGCCCACGCGAACGCGGTCCGCGGCCTGCTGGCCGAATTCGGCATCGAGATTCCCCTGGGCATCTGGAAGGTCCGGCCGGCGGTGGCGGAGATCCTGGGGAACGGCGGTACTTCTGACATCACCCTGCCTCCCCGGTTTCTGGACGTGCTGGCCGAGCTGTACGACGAGTTGGTGCACATGGACGGGCGGGTGGAGAAATACAACCGGATGATCGAGGAGATTGCCCAGTCGGACGAGCAGGCACAACTGCTGATGACGATCCCCGGAGTGGGTCCGATGACGGCCACTGCGCTGCTGTCCACCATGGGCGACCCAGGTATGTTCCGGAACGGTCGGGAATGCGCGGCCTGGCTCGGCCTGGTGCCGGGGCAGCGTTCGACCGGCGGCAAGGACCGGCTGCTGGGGATATCGAAACGGGGCGACCGGTATCTGCGCTGCCTGGTGGTCCATGGGGCGCGGACGATGGTCAATCAGCTTTCCCGGAAGGAGAAGACGGACCGCCGAAGCCAATGGCTGAAGGATTTGCTGGAACGGCGTCACAAGAACGTGGCGACGGTGGCGCTGGCGAACCGGATGGTGCGGACCGCGTGGGCGGTGCTGACGTCCGGCAGGCCGTACGAAGAGAATCATGTGCCTGCCTGGGGGTAGGCCACTGGAGGAATCCGGTTCCGGATTCCAAATATCAAACCTGACATTAGAGTAGAGCAGTTACCCACCAGGGTTGCTTGAGAGCAATTGATCGTGATGGCAGAAAAGGCAAATCGCCGGAGTGAGAACCTGAGTGACGTCAAGACCCGATTCATGAAACACCTTGCGGTGTGCTGTGTAGAGGTCGACCGATTGATAAGGACACGCCGGCGCGAATTCCATCAGGGCCAGGGGCATAGAGATCCCCGTCAGAAGGTCGGATATATGACAGCAGCCTGTCCCTTCCGGATCGACGATTGTTCTTGCAAACCGGGGCGGGTCATATATGAAAAACCCGACTGCGCCAGGGTCGAACGTGCCAATGATTGCGACTGGAATCTTCCGATTCCCCTATCAGCCGCCCGGGAACTTAAGACCCCCGTCCGGGGTCATCCGGACAGGGGCCCGATGCGTGGGTCAGGGATGGCAGGGATGGCCTTTCAACGGGTGGGGATGGACCCCTTTCGGCACTGGAAGCCGGGCCCCGGGATTTTTTCGGCGAATGTAAAGGAAATGTAAAGACGAAAAAAGGGAGTGAAATATTATGGAGAAAAAACAGGGGGTTATATCGATTTTTATGAAATTTTTACTCGCGATAACTGTATTTATCAGGAGCAAAGAATATATTCCTACGTCCGCCCGGTCAAGGGGGGCACGGACACTCCGAAAGTGATTGATTTATTGCCGATTTCCGGTTCGGCCGTTTCCGCAGGAAAGAAAATAATACTCACGTAACAGGGTTTTATGGTTCATCTATCCTTCAAGGTTTGAAATGAATCGCCACAAAGTGCCATTTCTTTCCATTTTTTACTCCCGATAACATTATGTAATGGATGGAACGGGCATCGAAAAAATCGGACTTTTTTAACCTTTTTCGCCTCCTTTTTCTACTTTCATCCGTCTTATCCCGCCCCTCAATCCGGTCACGGTTTCCAGGGGGGGTTACCGCCCCCTTCGCTGCAGCCTGGCCAGCTGGCTATTCCACGGAAAGTTGCCACCTGTTCCACAGTGAAAGTTGCCACCCATTCCACGGCAAAGTTGCCATTTCATCCAGGGCACCTTCTCATCGGAGCGAAGCGACGCAACGGTCATCAGGCTGTAGGACTCAGATCCTCTCGCCCGGTCGCGGGTGCGTGACGAATCTTACGCCACGCACCCCCGTATTTCCAGTTTCCGGCGATCACCGGCGCCACCGCCTTTGGCTTTTCAAGGTCATTTATTGACCTGCTTTTTCTCACCTGCAAGACAGCCCTGGTCCGTGATGACGGGCGACAAACTTGTTTGTCGCGCGGCATTGCGGAGAGCAAGCGAAGCGCGGTAGTGCGGCGGACGCCGATCCCGTTTCGGGTTGCCGGTTTCATTCCGGACCGGACTCCGGATCCCCGGATCCGGCCATCATGGCCACGGACTTCTTCTTCCGCATGGACTCGCCCTTGAGGCCGATCCGGTAGGCATTGTGCACCAGCCGGTCGAGGATCGCGTCCGCGAGGACCGGATCGCCAACGCCTTCGTACCAGCTCTCCACCGCCAGCTGGCTGGTCACCACGGTGGAACGGGCCCCGTACCGGTCCTCGAGGAGTTCCAGCAGGTCGCGGCGGTTTTCGGTGTTCATGTTCTCAAGGCCCCAGTCGTCGATCAGCAGGACGTCGACCCTGGCGAGGGCCGACAGCAGCTTGGGATACCGCCCGTCTCCCTTGGCGACGGCCAGGTCCCGCAGCAGTGCGGGGAAACGGACATACCGGGCATGGTATCCCTCCCGGCACGCTTTCTGGGCCAGCGCACAGGCGATCCAGGTCTTGCCAACGCCGGTGGGTCCGGTGATCAGGATATTGAGATGGTCGGCGACCCAGCGGCAGGCTGCCAGTGACTGCATCAGGCCCCTGTCGAGGCCCCTGGGGGCACGGTAGTCGATATCCTCCATGGCGGCGTTGTGCCTGAACCTGGCGAGCCGCAGGCGGGCGGTGAGCCGGCGGTCTTCCCGCTCGGTGGCCTCCCGGTCCACGAGGAGCCCGAGTCGCTCCATGAAGTCGAGTTCGTCAATGTCGGATATACTCGTCTGGTCGGCGAGGGCCGCGGCCATGCCGGTGAGTTTCAGTTTCTGGAGCTTGTCCAGGGTGGGATGGTTCAACATGTTGGTTTCTCCGGTTGTCGTTGAAGTCAAGAGGTCAGTGGTAATAGGAGGGGCCCCGGACATTCCCATGGTCATCCGGAAGGATGGACTCCTGGGCGGGCTCCGGTTTTTTCCGGTCGAGTCCGTTCTTGAGGATCGCCTCGACGCTCCGGTACTTGAGGGTCTTCAGGTACAGGGCCCGTTTGCAGGCGGCGTTGAGCCGCTCGTTGCCGTAGGACTGGCCGAGGCGCATGATGCCGAGGCAGGCGCGGAAGGCCTGCTGGGGATGTTGGCGCGAAGCCATCATCTTCTTCACCAGCGCCGCGGTGTCGGGGCCAGCCTTTCCGGCCCATGCGACGATGCGCTCCGGGGACCATTCCCCCACCTTGCGGTGCTTCTCTGGCATGTGTTCCGAGGCAGTGGTGTGCCTGCCCCGCAGCCAGGAGCGCCGGTGGCTCGCGACCCGCTGGCCCTTGTGGAGGCATTCGATGGTGTTGCGGGTGGCCCGGAGTTCGATCTCGATCCCGACGAGTGCGCAGGGAACGGAGTACCAGTGCTTGTCGAACTCGACGTGATAGTCCGTGCTGTGGACGCGGACCTTCTTCCACTCGGCGAACTCGTAGGGCTCCCGGGGCAGTGGTTTCAGGGCCGGCCTGTCGAGCTCCTCGAAGAGTTCCCGGCGGCTGCCGGGGAGCTTCTGGAACGGCTTGTTGTTGAGTTTCTCCAGCAGCTGCCCGATCTCGATGTTGACCTCCCGCAGGGAGAAGAACCGCCGGTTGCGCAGGGCCGCGAGGATCCAGCGCTCTGCCAAAAGCACGCTCAATTCCGCTTTAGCCTTCTCCCGCGGGCGCCGGACGCGCGCAGGCACCACAGCCAGGTCATGGTGCTCCGCCATTTCCTGGTAGGTGGGGTTGATGTCGGGCTCGTACCGGTGGGCCTTCACCACCGCGGACCGCAGGTTGTCGGGCACGACAATCTCGGGACAGCCACCCATCCAGGAGAAGCAGTTCTGGTGGGACGTGATCCAGTCTTCCAGTCCCTGGGTCCAGGTGACCTCGGCATAGGTGTAGCCCGACGCACCCAGCGCCGCCACGAAGAGCTGGGCCTGGCGCTCCTCCCCCGTGGACGGGTCGATGATCCCCACCGTCATGCCGGCGTAGTCCACGAACAGCTTCTCACCCGCCTTGTGGTCCTGCCGCATCACCAGATCCAGCTTGCCGGCCCACTTGCGGTAGTGCCGGCAGAACCAGGAATACTCGTATCCCTCGGGGTTCCCCTCCCGGTACTCGTCCCACAGCAGTTGCAGGGTCACGCCCTTGCGACGGAGCTCCTTGTGGATGTACACCCAGTCCGGGACCCCCCGCTTCCTGGCCAGCCGCCGGGGCTCCGGCGGTGGAAACAGGCGCCGCTCGAGATCGGCGTCGTTCAGATTATCCGGAAGTGGCCACGAAAGCCCCTCCTGGTCCAGCCGCAACAGATAGTTGCTGACCGTGGTGTGGCTGATCCTGCAGATCCTGCCGATTTCCCGGTTGCTCAACCCTTGCTGGTTCAGCCTCAGGATTTCCTTGATTTTTCGCATGGATAGACTCTTGTGTGGCATGGGCGCCTCCTCGTTGAAAAGGCGGGCACCATACCGGGTTGTCAATCATGCGTCGTTCGGCTCCGATGGGAGTGTATGCCTTGGTGAAAGTGGCAACTTTCACCGTGGAATGAGTGGCAACTTTGCCGTGGAATCGGTGGCAACTTTCAGCGTGGAATGGGTGGCAACTTTGCCGTGGAATACCCAGCCAGCTGCGCCGCACCACCCCTCCGGGCCAGCAACCGCTCCCCGTAACGGTTCACCATGGACGTGCTCTTCCACCGCCCCGCCTGCAGGATCGCAGGCAACTCGATCCCCGAGGCGATCATGTCCTGCACCGCACCCACCCGGGTACTGTGGCCCGACAGTCCGGACACGATGTCTTTTCCCAGTCCCGCATTCCTCGCCATGGACTTGTAGATGCGCGGCACCTGGCTGGAGTCCAGGGCGCCCCCGGGTATCCCGTTCTTCCCAATGGACCGGAACAGGAACCCCTTGTCGATACCGCCCCTTCGGCGCCATTCCATGACGAAGTCCGCGGTGTCCGGGGCGAGGAACAGGACCGATCCCTCGCCCTGGGGGTCGGTCTTGCCCCGGCGCACCAGGAGGGTGGCGGATCCGTCGGGTTCCATCGAGAAATCAGGCACTTGCAGGGAGACCAGTTCGGACCGCCGGAGCATGGCGTCATAGGCCACGGCCAATAGTGCCCGGTTGCGGGCATCGATCAGGCGGTTGCCTGAGGATGCCAGCAGTCTCTTCCTGAGGGGCCAGGTCAGTCCCGATGCCTGGACCTGCCGGCGGCCCTGTTTCCGGTACATGCGCTGCATGGCCATGCGGACCGTGATGTTGGCGAGGGGGTCCTTCCATCCGGCGGCCCTGTGCAGGGCGACGATGCTGGAGACGTACCTTCGGACGGTGGCCGGTGCCTTGAGGCGGGCCATGGTGCTGATGAACCGGACGAGATCTCCCGCCCGGGTGGGCCAGGGTTTCAGACCCTCATGCCGGCACCAGGCGGAGTAGACCTCGAGGTCGGCTCTGAGGGCCCGTTCGGTGTTCTCACTCAATGCCCCGCTGGCGGATTCGAGCCATTCGGAGATGGGGTCCGGAGGGGGCCGGACAGGGTGCCTGGAGGGCGGTTTTGGATATTCATTCCGAACGGGGGCCCGGAGGGGCCGTTTTCCCGGATTTCGAACTGTTAACGCGCGTTTACTCTCGATAAATACAGTTATCGCGAGCAAAAAGTCCGCCCTGGAGGGGGAGATTACTGTCGGCAGCCTTGTCCGTGACGGGCAGGCAACGACCCGTTTGTACCCGGATAGCGGCCACGTGCTGATAACAAACGCAAAAGTCAGACAAACCAATAAATACACAATGATGACATCCGACATGAGGATGATCCATCACGAGAGACCATCATTACGCAGATCCATGACAACCGGAAAACACTGTTTTCACCTGTCTGATCAATCAGGAGAGGTGCCCAAGTCAACTTTCCTGGAACGACAGGTGATGCGCCACGGGATAGCTGCCTGTTTGGTTATCTTGCTTGGCAGTTTGTGGATGGGCGATGCACAAGCCGCAGCGGTGTGCCCCGACCCGCCCGGCACGGCGCCCGGCGATGGGAACTGGATCGCGTGCACCGAGGCCAGTACGTCGAACGACGACATCGAAATCGATGTGGATGGTGTGGCGATCAGTACGACAGGAAATGAGGAGGATGGCATCAAGGCGACGCATGCTGGAGGAACCGCGACTACGCCTGCGGACATCATGATTGAGGTCACCGGCACTTCAACGAAGAACACCATATCGACCACGAACGCCTCGGCGGAGGGTATCTTTGGAGAACATACCGGCATCGGTGATGTGGATATCGATGTGGAGGACGTTACGATCACGACCAGCAGTTCCCAGTCGACGGGTATCTATGGTCGTCATGAAGGCACCGGTGATGTGGGTATAGATGTGGAGGACGTCACGATCATGGTCACCGGTGTCCAGGCGAGGGGAATTCATAGTGTACATACCGACACCGGAGATTTGGATATCGATGTGAGGGGTGTCAGCATATCGACGGAAAACGATGCGTCGGAGGGTACAGCTTCTGGTGGTAAGGGGATGCTTGTTCAGCATACCGGCACCGGAAACATCATGATCGATGTCCTGGGAAAAATTGCCGGGACGACCACAACCCCCTCAACCATCGTAACGAAAGGCGAGCATGACTATGGGATATCTGCCTCGCAGCAATCCGCCGCTGGCAAGACAGGCGGCAACATTGCCATCACGCTGGGGGACACCCAAATCACCACGGATGGTCAGAGCGCGCGCGGAATTTATGGCCTGCAGCAACTCAATAGCAGCGGCACACTCACCACGACCCTAAATTCGGGCACCACCATCACGACAAAGGGAAATCGGGCGTCCGGCGTCCGCCTGACGCATGAGAACAATGATAAAACCGCCACTGGCAACGATGTCACCCTGACTGCGGATGGGATTACCGTCAGGACAACAGGTGAAAACAGTTATGGACTCTGGGCTGCTCGTGTAAACGGGCGTGGCGATGCCACAATAGATGTTGATGGCAGCACGATCATCACTGAAGGTAATGGGGCGATCGGTATTTATGGGTATCATACCGGCGACGAAAATGATGGTGCCATCACAATTGATGCCACGAACGGCAGCATCACGACAGGCAGCACCATTGAAGAAGGCGGCACCACCACGCTGCAGGGTTACTTAAGTTTCGGCATCTACGCACATCATCAGAATTCGAATGATGCCAGGAGGAACGCCGCCGGCGATATTCGGATCACCACCCGAAACTTCAACATCAGGACAACCAGCACAGCGGATCACCCAAATGCAGCTTTAACAGGCCCCTACGCCTACGGCGTTTATGCCGTGCATCGGAACTCCGGCAACATCGCCATCGACTTGCAACAAGGCTCGTCCGTGACAACGGACGGACAGAATTCCCATGGAGTCGTCACTTATCACTTTGGTACCGCGGCTACGCGATCGATGGACATCACGGTCGGTGGTCCGGTCACGACGAACGGCGCCGACACCCAGGGCGTTCGTGTGGGTGTCGTCAGTTCCGGCGCCCCGCAGAGAGTGGCCGCACTGGACGCGGAAGGCTATCGTATGCAGACCGTGACGGTAAACAGCAGCATCTCGAGCCAGGGCGCGGGAATATACCTCGTAAACGGCGGCAAGGTGATCATCGGACCCCGGGGTAGCATCCGTTCAGGTCGGGGGATCGCGATCCTGGCCACGGGCACCGTGCCGGAGGTGCCGGAAGACGCTACCGACCCCCAAAACATTATCCCGGCGGTCCCGGCGATCCCGCCGAAGCTGCGCGTGGACCTGAACCTGGGCGGCCGCCGGGTGTCGCAGGTGCTCGGGGACGACTGGATCCTGAATGACGGCGGCGAGACCACCATCGCAATGAACGGCGTCGTGCTGCACGACGGGGTCACGGGCGCCACCGACGAAACGGTCCGGAACGGGGCGTACAACGTCCGGATGGCGTCGGGGAGCGTCAAGGTCACGGACCGCACGAATGCGGACCCCGCGATGTGGGTTGTAAGTGAACGGGACGAGGGCGTCACCGTCATCGCCGACCGGGACTTCTCCGCTGCGGACTTCTCGGAGAGAAGAATAACCCCGCCACCGCCTCCACCGCCACCGCCACCGCCGCCCGAACCGGATCCCCCGTCCGTCGATGGGGCGAAGCTCGGGGAACTGGTGGGGGGTGCGGTTGCGAACGTACTCAACAGCATTGTCCTCGCGCCATCCGGCGAGCAGGAAGCCCCGGCATCTCCATCATCGTCCCCCTTCATCGAGGAGTACGCCCCCCGCGCGGCCGTCTACGAGGCCCTGCCCGCCGCCCTCCTCGGCCTGAACGACGCCGGACAGGGAACAGAGGCTCCTCTTCCCCAGGGCACCTTCACCTTCGCGCGCACCCTGGAGGATTACGATGGTCTCAGTCCCGCGGACTCCACCGTCGGCCAGCGCCATGCCTTCGGCTATGGCGGGGTGCAGTTCGGGAAGCGCCTCCAGCTGGGCGAAACCCTGGGGGCGTCGGTGGCCCTGCACCGCGTCTGGGGCACGGTCGACGTGGAAGCCGGGACCGGGGGCGGCGAGATCGGGGTCGAGGCAACCGGGCTGGTCCTGGATGGGGCCTGGGACGGACCGGAAGGGTTCTATGCCAAGGCGGGCCTGTCGATGTCGCACTACAAACTCGGCACCTGGTCGGAGGACCGGGCCGTGGGGATGCTGGCGGGAGGCGTCGGGGCGCGAGGGTCGCTGGCGCGCATCGAGGCCGGCCGGGAGGTTTCGCTGGGAGGCGGCCTCCATGTCGCGCCCCGCATATGGTTCAAGCGTTCGGCACTCTCGGTGGACGATTTCACCGATGCCGTGGGCTCCCGGGTATCGATTCCCGGCACGGCACGGATGACAGGGGGTGTCGGGATGGCGGCCCGTGCGGAGCGCCGGGCGGGGTCCGGGATGCTGTCCCTCAGGGGTTCCGTGGACCTTGCCCATGTGCTCGACGGCAGTGCGGCCTTCACCGAGGTTTCCGGGGCCCGGCTGACCTCGGAGGCGGAGGACACGGAACTGCGGTTGGCGCTGTCCGGTGTCTACCGGCAGGGCCGCTTCTCGCTGGCGGCGGAGGCCTCGCTGAACGGTTCGGACTCCGGCGATGCCCGGGGCGCCGTCGGAGTGCGGCTTTCCGCGTCCTTTTAAGCTGGCTTTGAGCCGAACCCTGGCTGCATAAGAGCCGGATTACAGATAACTGGGGAAATGCCCATGAACTTCCGCATGCCGGCGGCGCTGGCCGCCGCTCTCCTCCTCGCCTCCTGCGGCGGCGGCAGTCCGCCGGGACCGCCCACTCCGCCGGGACCGCCCGCCTCGGACCCGTCGATCTTCGACACCTTCGTGGCCGGCGACGTGCTCCTGGGCGCCCAGGACCGGCTGTACCGGGCGGAAAGCCTCTGTTCCGGGTCCACCTGCACCGTGACGTACCAGGGCGAGAGCGTCACGGTGAACCTGCTTGACATCGACCCGTCGGCATCCGCCACGGCCGTTACCGGACAGCAACTCCGCAACGGGGTGCGGACGGGCCGGCTGGCGTCCAGTGACGGCGGTACCCGGTTCGACGCCCTGGGGACGTGGGGGGAATACAACGCGGCGACGACGGGTGCGGGTTCCACGACCCTGGACGGCCTCGCCATCCGGTTCATCGTGCCGGCGTCGGTGGGCTACGCCAGCGCCGCCAATCCCGTGTCCGGCGGCGTGTTGTGGTCCGGTGCGATGACGGGGGTGAAGTTCGGTGATTCCGGCCTGGGGGCGGAGGTGGCCGGTGATGCGGCGATGGCCGTGGACCTGGAGGGGGCTACCCTCGATCTTGCGTTCACGAACATCGCGGAGTTGTCATCGGGTACCGGGATCGTCAACATCGGCTGGCAGGATGTGCCGATGCTGGGGGGCGGTTTCCGGGACGATGGGTTGGACGGGCGGTTCTACGGGCCGGACCATGAGGAGGCCGGCGGCGTCTTCGAGCGCGACGGGATCGCGGGGGCGTTCTCCATGAAGCGGGATTGACTCGACGGGGGAAAGCGAGACGTCCTGCTCCTTTGCCCCTTACCGTGCAGTATCCAGTCCAGGCGTCGCAGAGATGTGGTATGACGGACGGGTCAGACGGGCGCTGCCACCCTGATTTTCTCCCGCCAGTAAGCCGGGCCTGTTTTGTGGACCGAATCGCCGCTGGCGTCCACGGCCACGGTTACCGGCATTTCGTCCACGTCGAATTCATAGATCGCCTCCATACCGAGGTCCTCGAAGGCGACCACCCGGGCGGAACGTATGGCGCGGGATACCAGATATGCCGCCCCGCCGACGGCGATCAGGTAAACCGACTTGTGTTTGCGGATGCTTTCCACCGTAGCGTCACCGCGTTCAGCCTTGCCGATCATGCCGAGGATGCCGGTTTTCTCCAGCATCATGTCGGTGAACTTGTCCATGCGGGTGGCCGTGGTGGGACCCGCCGGCCCCACGGCCTCGTCGCGCACCGGGTCTACCGGCCCCACGTAATAGATGAAACGACCGGTGAAATCCACGCCTCCGGGCAGGGGCTCGCCGCGGTCCAGGTATTCGGCGATACGCTTGTGGGCGGCATCCCGGCCCGTAAGCAGCTTGCCGCTGAGCAGGAGCGTCTGCCCCGGCTTCCATCGGGTGACTTCCTCGGCGGTGATGTTGTTCAGGTCCACCCTGAGTGACCCCTCTCCGGGCTCCCATGCCAGTTCCGGCCAGTCGGTAAGCTTGGGCTGATCGAACCTGGCCGGACCGGAACCGTCCAGAGTGAAATGCAGGTGCCGGGTTGCGGCGCAGTTGGGAATCATGGCGACCGGAAGAGAGGCCGCATGGGTAGGAAATTCCCTGATCTTGATGTCAAGAACAGTTGTCAGCCCGCCAAGACCCTGCGCGCCGATGCCGAGCTGATTGACTTTCCGGTACAGCTCCAGCCGCAGTTCTTCGGTGGCGGTTTCCGGCCCCCTGTCCATGAGTTCCTGGATATCGATGGGCTCCATGAGGGATTCCTTTGCAAGGACCATGGCTTTCTCGGAACTGCCGCCGATACCGATCCCGAGGATTCCGGGCGGGCACCAGCCGGCGCCCATGGTCGGGACCGTCTTCAGTACCCAATCCACCACGCTGTCACTGGGGTTGAGCATGGTGAACTTGCTCTTGTTTTCCGAGCCCCCTCCCTTGGCGGATACCGTGACCTCGACCGTGTCCCCCGGAACCATCTCCATGTGGGTCACGGACGGGGTATTGTCCCTGGTGTTTATCCGCTTGCCGATGGGCGGAGAGACGATGGAGGCGCGCAGGGGGTTGTCCGTGTCCAGGTAGGCCCTGCGCACTCCCTCGTCGATCATCTCCTGCAGGGACAGGTTCGCCTCCCAGCGGACATTCATGCCGACTTTCACGAACACCACCACGATCCCGGTGTCCTGGCAGATCGGCCGCCTGCCTTCGGCCGACATGCGGGAATTGACCAGGATCTGTGCGATCGCATTCCTCGCGGATTCCGATTCCTCCTTCTGCCAAGCGAGGTGCATCGCCTTGACGAAGTCGGGGCTGTGATAGTACGAAATGTACTGCAGGCTGTCCGTGACGCTGGTGATCAGGTCGTCTTGCTTGATGGTGGTCATGAACTTTGCGGTTGTGGATCCGGGGAATACAGGGCCTGGTAGCCCGCCTCGAACCGTTGATTGATTTCGGCCTGCTGGGAGGCCGATACGGCGCCGGTGGTATGGATGCGTTCGACCAGGGCCTGGTTTTCCAGGAGTTCCTGGTCCGCTTCCTTGCCGAGCGCAGCCGACAGGCGACCGATCTGCAGCGCCATGCGCTGTTTCGCATAGGCGGCCGGGGAATCAACGCCGGCATTGATTTCCAATTGGAGCAGGTACCCGTTGATTTGTTCGAAGTTCCGGCCCAGTGACTCCTGCAGTTCCTTCAGCTTCGTGTCGTTGTCCGCGGCGTCCGCGGCAGTCTGGAACCGGGCCTCCATCACGCCCTGCAGGTCATCCGCAAGGGGAGGGAGGGCATCGAAATCCGCCCTCCTTGCATCCACATCCGGTGAACTGCCGTCAAGGATGCCGGCTTCCAGTTCGGCACAGGCGGCGGCCCGCCGGAAAAGATGTGCATTCAGTGTTGATTGTGCCGCCCTGCGGAGGTCTGAAAGGATTTTTCGGGCTGCGCCCATGGCGTCACGGTATCGCTTCTGGATCTGTTTTTCCTGATGTTTGGGTGCCCGTCCGCTTTCCTCCCAGGCGGTCTTCCATCGTTTCAGACGGGTTTCCACGTCCTCCGGGTCGCTGGGGTTCTCCCCGACCATGGCCTCGATTTCCGCACAGAGTTTCTTCTTGGCCTCCAGTTGTTCCGCCAGTTGGCGTTCAAAGGCCTTTTTTGATGCCTTGTCGCGTTTATAGATGGAATCGCAGGCTTCGGTGTACCGGTTCCAGGCCGCCTGCTCCTGCTTGCGACTGCCGGACACCGTGACCCTCCATTGCTTTTTCAGTATCTGCAGTTCGGACATGGCCTTGCGGGAGTCCTCCATGCCGGCCAGCCCCTGCACCTGTTCGATCAGTTCCCGGCGTTGCTTGAGATTGCGCTTGCGCTCCCGTTCCAGGGGGCCCTCGAATCGGGAGACGATTGCCTCGAATCGCCTGGCCAGGGGCTTGCGGTCGCGATAGTCCGCCGAACCGAGCTTGCGCCAACGGACCGTCTGCTCCCGGATCAGCTGTTGTATTGCCTTCCAGTCAGGGTTCCGCCAATCGGTTTCCTCGTAGGTTCTTTCCAGGGTTTCGCAGACCTGGGCGCGGTTTCGGCTGGCGGCCTGGCGTTGCTTGCGGAGGTTTTCGAAATGCGCCTTGCAGGGCTCATAGGACTTGGTACATACGGAGTCGAATACGGCATACAGCTTGTGGCCGCCGCTTTCACCGGAAAGATCCCATTGCTTCCATTCCTCCCGGGCCTGCTGGATACGCTTGGCAACTTTCCCGAGATCGGTTTCGTGGTCGTGGATATTCCTGATCTCATCGATGATTTTTTCGCGGGCCTGTTCGTTCCCCCAATTCTTCCACGAGGCAAGCTTCTTGATCTTCGGCTGCAGGGCCTCCAGGTCGCCGATCACTTTCTGCCGTCGCTGGGCGGACAGGCCCTTGATCCGGTTCAGGCCGTTGATGATTTTCTGTTCCAGTTGTTGGGATGTATTCAGATCGTTGGACTCAAGGCTCTGTTTCAGCTGCTCGAGCTGTTGTTCAAGGTCGGCGAATTCCCTGTTCCGCTCCTCGACCTGCCGGTGGATCCGGTCACGCAACGTTTCGAACCCGGCGTCCAGCTTCCGGCGCATCGGGCTGTCTTCCTTCAATACCGCCGACAGGGTGTCCCAGGATTTCCGCAGGCGCTTTGCCTGGTGCTCATCGAGATTGCCCTTGCGCTCCAGGAAACCGGCAAGCTCCTGGTGGAGGGTGATGGCGTCACGCTCATGCATCACCCCCTCCACGGAAGGAATTTCTTCGGGATCGTGTTCAGGTTTTGCCGGGGGCGGGGCCATCTCGCCGACGGCCTCGGCGGAATGCTTCTCGGGGTCCATGCAATTTGGGTAGGCTTAAAGTAGAATCCGAAAAAGGACATGCCAATTATAACCACTCACCAACCACCGGCGCGATTGCCACAGGTGTTACCCCGTTAACTGTCATATTCGTGGAGCCGCGCCGGTTTACGCCATCGCTGTTGGTAATCGCGGGAATGCTGTGCCTGCTTGCAGGGACAGTCGCCCGGGCAGACCACCTCCTGCCCACGCACCAACTCACCTGCAGTGCAAGCTTCCCCTGCCCGGAGGAAATCCATCGCCGGATAGACTTCTGGATCCAGGTATTCAAGGGCTGGGGCCAGGAAACGGCGATCTTCCACGATTCCACGGTACCCGAGCGTGTCTACCTCGTGCTGGACACCGGGCATGGCTGCAGCGGCAAGGCCAGAAGGCGGATCAAGGCGAATGTTCGCGCCATCAGGCAATCCCTGGAAAAGCTGGCCGCCGACGTCAAGGCGGGACGACAGGTCACGGACAGGCGACAACAGCATCTGCTGGGCCTGTTTCCCTCGGGAAGCAGCCGGGAGATTCAGCGGGCGGCCAGAAAAGTCCGCTGCCAAAGCGGGGTTCGCGACGGTTTCCTCGCGGGGCTGAAGCGGTTCAACCGCTATGTCGGCATGGTGGACCATATCCTTGCGGAAAACAATCTGCCGAAGGACATCCGGTATCTTCCGTTTGTCGAATCGTCCTACAACCCGGCAGCCTATTCCAAGGCCGGGGCTGCCGGCATGTGGCAGATCATGCCCGCCACGGCCCGCTCGCTGGGACTTGAACTGAACGCCGCCCTGGACGAGCGCCTGGACCCGGAAGCCGCCACCAGGGCGGCGGCACGGTACCTGGTGGACGCCACCGGGAAGTTGATGGAGGCCTCCCGTTCGCGCCAGCCGGGCATCGAAAGAGAAACAGTAAACCCCTTTGTGATCACCTCGTACAACTACGGTGTCAACGGCATGCGTCGGGCGATTCACCGGATCGGCCCGGATTACATGGAGGTGCTCAACCGCTACAAGTCCCCTGCATTCCAGATAGCGGTCAAGAATTTCTACGCCAGTTTCCTCGCGGCCCGGCATGTGGCCCGGAACGCGGACCGCTATTTCCCAAGGATGCAGCCGGACCCGGGGACGAGGGAGATTCGGCTGGTGCTCGAGCGAGCCACTTCCATGGACCGGATCAAGGGGGTTTTCGGCCTGTCCGAAGCTGAGCTCAAGCCACTGAACAGGCCGCTGACCCGATTCATCTGGAATGGGTGGCGCCTGATTCCGGCGGGATACAGGCTTTCGCTGCCCTGGCGGAGTCACCGATGGAAAAGGGAAATCGCCAACCTCCGTGCAATGGCCCCGGAGAAGGATGTCCCCGGTGGTGGCACGTACGTCGTTCGAAAGGGCGATACCGCCTGCGGGATTGCGCGGGCTCTCCGGGTCAACTGCAGCCTGCTGATCCGGGCCAACGACCTGGGTAAGCGGGCATTGATCCGTGTCGGCCAGCGACTCACCATACCCCGCAAACCGGCGCCGGCCGCCTTGAGTGTCGCATCCGGAAGATCGGGGGCTCCTTCCAGCTGGACCGTCAGGCGAGGAGATACTGCCTGTGGCATTGCGCGGCAAACTGGCGTGGACTGCAAGGAGTTGATTCGCGTGAACAGGCTCGGCAGGACGGCGCGCATCCTGGTGGGGCAGAAACTCGTGATTCCCGGGAAAGACTACCTTGCCCAGAACCCCGCCGGTCTCAATGCGGACAACCAGTACATCGTGCAAAAGGGGGATGCCGCCTGCAGGGTGGCTGCCAGATTCCGGGTTTCCTGCCGTGACCTGATCCGGCTCAACCAACTGGGCAGCAAGGCGGTCATCTACCCGGGACAGAAGCTGTCCATACCGGGATACGAAACACCGGCAACCACGGAGACGGCCGCGAGACTGGCCATGGAATCCGGGTCAGCCGGGGGTTCGGCGTCAACACAGGGGAAGGCGCCGCTGGCGCCGGACAGTCAGCTCGTGAACCTGCTCGACACGCTGCCGGATCTCAGTATCCGGGTGGGGAGCCAGTCGGGAAAGCCGGCCTACTACATATTCGTGGAGGTGGACGAGTCCCTGGGCCACTATGCCGACTGGCTGGGTATCGGCAGTTCACGCACGTTGAGAAATCTCAACGGGTTGCCGCGTGGCGAGGTGCTGAAACTGGGGAGGCGACTGCGGTTTCCCGAGATCTCTCCGGAAACCGTGGCCCGGTTCGAGCGAATGCGGATCGAATACCACCAGGTGCTCAGCGAAACCCTGAAGGAGAACTATCATCTCGTGGGGATCGACAACTATACCGTGAAGAGCGGGGACTCGCTCTGGGACATGTCCCGCCGCCTTGGGTTTCCGTTATGGCTCATGTATCGTCTCAATCCCGAACTGCGCATCACCGGCCTGACTGCAGGCCGTACGATCAGATTGCCGCAACTGACGGCAATCTAGCTGGTATTTTGCAAAGGAGGCAATGATGGGCAGATCGCTGTGTGAGAACTGGACCAATTTCCAAGTGAACGTCATGAACGCATCCTGTCCGAAGCCGAGCGCCTCGGCGTACTCGGAGATTCTCGCCTGAACAGTCTTGTGTTCTTCGGGTATCGGCCCCCCAACCCCCGTCAATGCCAGCCTTGCCGCCACGCCTGGTATTCGGCCGGCCGCAGGCGGTAGCGCGCGATGTTGCCTTCGTGGAGGCTCATGACCTCGGTCTCCACGACTTCGATGAATCGCGCCTGGTCCGCCGGTGGCACCTGCTCCGCTGCGTGCCGCTGCACCAGTGCAGTCGCAGTCTTCTTGTCCATTCCCGTGCGCACCACCGCGGCGACCAGTTCGGCAACCAGTGCCCTGTAACGCATGCGGAACGGGTCCGGCTCACCCAGGGACTGGCGTACTGCCGAGTACCGAGCGCTGGAGCGCCCGTAGGCCCAGACGAATACGTCACGCAACAATTCAACGCGATTCAGTTCATAGACGGCCAACACGCCGTCAATGTAGGCTCGCTCCGGCACGTCCACGAAGGACAGGGGGCAGAAATTGCCGCGGATTAGCGGGATATTCGCCGCGAGGCGGGAGCTCCGCTTGTTAACGTCCTCGAAACCCTGCAGGTAGGCGAGGTGCACGAGGGCGAAGAAGGCCTGCTCAAAGGGGTCCGTGATCGCGGCCGCGGTAGCCAGAATCTGGTTGAAGCATTCCTCGATGAGTTGCGGCACTTCCAGCGGATGGTAGACCGTGCCCTCGATGCCTACCGGAATGCGCCGCAGGCGGCCGCCGGCCTGCGGGTCGGCAAGCAGGCTGTCCGTGAGCAGGGCGTGCAGATTCAGGATGGTGTACCGGTTAAAGCCGATCTCGTCGGCCTGGTTGACGAGCAGTTCGATGGCTGCCTTGTGGTTCAGGATCATCTGCGCTTCCAACGCATCCTTGCCCTCGGCGGCTTCCCCCAGCTCCAGCAGGCGCTCTGTTTCCAGCAGGGAGTAGGTATTGCCTTCCAGACGGCTGGAGTTCCAGGACAGATCGATCAACAGGCGGCTGTATATCGTCCGGGCGTAGGTTCCCGCAGGGCGCCCGTCGCCGGGCGGGCGACCCATGTCGACCAGTCGTTGGCGCGTTTCGGCCGGCAAGTAATAGGTGACGTTGGGCCGGTAGTCATCCAGGAAGGCGCGCTGGTAGCCCACCGGCTGCCGTTTCTGGATCGGTGCGCGAATCGCCTGCTTGACCGCCTCCGCCTCTGGCGAGATCGGCACATGGACCTCACCATGCGCCTCGACGATCGCGCTACCCGCGACCGGATTGTCCTTGGCGGAAATGGTGACGGGCATGCGATAGCGACGGCCCTTGTGCTGCCCTTCGGCGATCAGCCGCTCTTGCTCCACCAGCAGGGCGAGGCGGCGCTGCAGCATCCGTGGTGGCAGTTCGTAGGGCAGTCCATCACGGATGGCGCTGACCTGCACGCCTTCCGGATGGGCCGCCACGACGGTGAGAATAGCGTCGAGCTCTTGTTCAGGGATCCGCTTTGGCATGCGTGGATTATATGTCGCAAAAACACTTATACGACAAATAAAGCCCCTTATTTGTCGTAAAAATAAGTTTTGTGTCGCATAAATCTTTTTTTGTCGCAAAAATCCAACTGTAATCGCGTCCCTTTGGTCACCTCGTGTGTCTCGAACAGTTCCATTGCCATGCCGAAGGCGAGGCTCGGTCCTTCGCCACTGAGTTCTCCAGGTGGCGGATCTGTTCCGTGCGCTTCCGCGTTCGTTCCCGGGAAATTCACGGGTGTTTATCGGAGTGGATGTCGTTATCGACCGGCTCTCCACATGTCGCGCAGAAAGATCATGATTCGGCAGATTCAGTCCCCATTCTTACACCCCTCCTGTTTCGGCAGTGTCTTCGAGGATCACGGGCAGGAATCCGTCCGCAGCCCATTCCATCCACGAGCCGGCATAGGCACGGACGCGACGGTAACCGAGCGAGCGCAGCATGACAAAGCTGTGCGATGAGCGCTGGTGTGTCTGGCAGTGGACGATGATTTCATGCTCCCGGTCGAAGCCCCGGTCCGCCAGCATCTTTTCCAGGACTTCCGGTGATCGCAGCCGGCGATGGTTCTCCGGATCGATGGTGTCCAGCCAGTTGAGATGGCGTGCTCCGGGGATGCGTCCCTTCCGGGCCGAGCGGGTTTTCCGACCCAGGTACTCGTCCTCGCTGCGGGCATCAAGTATGCGGACATCCGGGTCACCGAGAATGGACAGCACGTCGTCCTTGGTTGCGACCACCGTGGGGTCGGGACATGCCTTCCAGCGCCCCGCTGCCGGAGCCATGGCCGGATAGCCGGCCTCCAGGGGCAACCGTTCCGCCTGCCACGACACAAGACCGCCATCCAGCATGGAAAGCCGTCGATGCCCCATGGCTTCGAGCACCCAGATCAGCCGCGCACCGCTGGTACCTCCGTCGTCGTCGTAACCGACCACGTGGTGGTCGGCCCCGAGTCCGATTTCGGCGAACGCCGATTCCAGGATTTCCGGATCCGGCAGCAGTCCCGGGGCCGGCATGCCTCCCCGGTTCAGTTTGGCCTGGTCCAGCCAGACGGCGCCGGGTATGTGACCGCTCAGGAACTGCTCCGGCTTGCCCAGACAGATGATCTGCAGGGAGCCGCTGTCCGGACCGGCGATGGCCTCTGCAAGTTCTCCGGGCTGGACAAGATAGGGCAGGGCAGGTGTCGGCATCTGCTACAATCCGCACGCTTTGAAGGTGCCCGGATTATAGCCATGTTCACTCCTGCCACCACGGCCCGGCCGGTGGCGGACGTGCCGGAATTTTCCGTTTCACACTGGCGATACCTGCACGGCCCGCCGGTCGGACACGCCAGGGCACGTGCCTTCCCCGAAGACTTCCAGGTGGAGGAACAGCTTGGGTTCACTCCTCCCGGTTCCGGGGCACACCACTGGATCTACCTGCGATATCACTCCCTCAACACCGCGGATGTTGCACGCATGATCGCGCGGGCGGCCGGAATCCTCCCGAAGGATGTGGGCTACGGCGGCCTGAAGGATCGGGTGGCATTGACCAGCCAGTGGTTCAGCCTGCCCCGCCAGCCGGTCGATTCGGAAATTCACGAAGGAATCGTGTCCCTTTGCGCCCGCGATGAGCGGCTTGAGTTGCTGCAGGTGAGCGCCAACACGCGCAAGCTGAGACGCGGCGTGCACTCCGGCAACGGGTTCCGGATTACCCTGCGGGAGGTCAGCGCTGCAGGGGCAGAGTTGGAGGCGCGCCTGGAGTCCATACGCGCCCGGGGAGTGCCCAACTATTTCGGCCCGCAGAGATTCGGCCGCAACGGCAACAATCTTCGCACGGCGGTTCGAATGTTCCGCGGGGAGTCCCGGCGCATGGACCGCATGACACGCTCCATGGCGCTTTCCGCCGCGCGCGCCTGGGTATTCAACGAGGTGCTGTCGCAGCGGATCGCTCGTCAGTCATGGGATCTGCCCATGGCCGGGGACTGCATGCAACTCGACGGCAGCCGTTCCCGGTTCATCCACGACGGTTCCGACCCGGATGTCGCAGGCAGGATCGGGCTGGGCGACATACATCCCACGGGCCCTCTCTGGGGAAGGGGCCGGACGCTTGCGACGGGACCGGCCGGCGCTTTCGAGGAGGAAGTGGTTGCGGGAATTGACGTGTTGCCCGGCGGACTGGCCGCAGCCGGCTTGAAACAGGACCGACGTGCCTTGCGCGTGGTTCCCGCCGGGTTTGAATGGCGGTGTGAGGAGCCCGGCAGGCTGGTCCTCGAATTCTTCCTGCCGCAAGGGGCGTACGCCACTGCCGTGTTGCGTGAATTGCTGCATACCGGATAGAATCGATCAAGTTCCACGTCGGCCCGAATGACCTTCATCGAAAAGCTACGCCGCGCCTGGGAACAGCAGGATTCGCTGCTTTGCATAGGGATTGACCCCGACCCGGAACGCTTTCCTTCCTGCGTGCGCGGTGCCGATGGAATTCTGGATTTCAACCGGGCCATCATCGACGCGACGGCAGTCCATGCCTGTGCGTTCAAGCCGCAGATCGCCTTTTTTGCCGCCCAGGGCGCCGAGCGGATACTGGAACGAACCATTGACCATATCCGCAATCATCATCCCCACCTTCCGGTGATTCTGGATGCCAAGCGGGGAGATATCGGGACCACCGCGGAAATGTACGCCCGGGAGGCCTTTGACCGATACGGCGCGGACGCCGTCACAGTCAATCCGTATCTTGGCGGCGATACGATCAAGCCGTTTCTCCGCTACGAGGACCGGGGCGTGATCGTCCTTTGCCGCACTTCCAACGCTGGCAGCGACGAATTCCAGGGACTCGCGTGTGATGGCGAATCCGTTTCGCTCCGGGTTGCGCGCAAGGCGGCGGGGGAATGGAACCGGAGCGGCAACGTCGCACTGGTGGTCGGCGCCACCTGGCCCGGCGAGCTTGCTGAAATCAGGGCTCTGGTCGGCGACATGCCGTTGCTGATCCCGGGCATCGGCGCTCAGGGCGGTGAAATCGCCGCGGTGGTCGATGCCGGTATCGACAGCAGGGGTCAGGGCCTTATCATCAGTTCCTCGCGTTCCGTCCTGTATGCGGGCAGTGACAGCAGATTTGCCGAATCCGCAGCGACGGAAGCGGCCAGCTTGCGTGAGCGCATCAACCGGCATAGAAGAAAACACGATCGAGGTGCAGCATGAACCTGAAATACGACACCCGATACCCCTCCATCGCCGATCTGAAAACCAGGGCGAAGCGACGAATTCCGGGATTCGCCTATGACTATGTGGACGGCGGAATTGACGAGGAGCACGGCAAACGCCGGAACCGCGAAGCCTGGCACCACGTTGAACTGACCCCCCGTTACCTGCGGGATGTTTCCAGCGCCGACCAGTCCGTCGAGATATTCGGTCACCGCTATGCCATGCCCGTCGGCGTCTCGCCGGTGGGCCTTGGGAATATGATGTGGCCGGGTGCGGAGATTGCCCTGGCCAGGGCGAGCCAGCAGGCGAACATCCCCTATGTCCTCAGTACCTTCGGCACCACGCTGCTCGAGGATATCGCTCGTGCGGCGCCGGATGTCTGCTGGTTCCAGCTGTATGTGCCCAAGGACATGGATGCCATGAAGGACCTGCTCAATCGTGCGAAGACGGCCGGATTCAAGGCGCTCGTGGTGACGCTGGACATTGCCGTGGGGGCAAAACGCAACCGTGAACTCAAGAACGGCCTCAAGCTGCCGTTCAAGTTCACACCCAGAATCGTCTGGGAGGCGGCCACCCACCCGGTCTGGTCGGTCAGTACCCTGATCCACGGTCAGCCGGATTTCGTCAACCTGCTTCCCTATCGAAAGGATTCCGACGAGGGGCTGGCGGCCTTCCTGACGAGCTTCAACATGAACGGGGTAACCCGGGAGCGGATCGAGATGATCCGGGAACTCTGGGAAGGACCCATGGTTCTCAAGGGCGTGCAGTACGAGGGGGATATCCGGGCCTGCCTGGACATCGGCATCGACGGCATCGTGGTGTCCAATCACGGTGGCCGCCAGCTTGACGGCGCCCCGGCCTCCGCCGGCAGCCTGCAGGCGGTCTCCAAGGAGGCCAGGGCCAGGATGACCGTGATGGTGGACAGCGGCATCCGCACCGGACTGGATGCGGTCCGCGCCCGGGCGCTGGGCGCCGAAATGATCTTTTCCGGGCGCTCATTCTTCTGGGGAATGGGTGCCATGGGAAAGGCCGGCGCAGGGCAGGTTATCGAAATCTTCCGCGACGAGATCGACCGCACCCTGAAGCAGCTCGGCTGCCCTTCCTGGGATGCCATGGACCGATCCTGGCTGGCGACCGACTGAAACGGGCGGCCCGGGACCGGGAGACACAGGGCCGGAAGGGGAAACCGGGGCATCCCCAGGAGTCGTTCCGGCCTATCCACAGTGACTATTCCGTCATTCAGTTGCGGACGGGTACAGAGTTTCGGACTGCTTGTGCTGCTTCTCCAGCAGGCTGACCGGGGATCTGACCCGATTACAGGTGCCGGGAATATGTCTGCATCATTTTTAATAAAATAAATTAAATAAACATTTTAATAATTTGAAAATAATAGAAATTCTTTTTCCAGTCTTTATCCTGGTTGTGGTCGGTTACCTCTATGGCCGCCGTTACCGGCCCAATCTCCAGGCGGTGAACCAGCTCATGCTGTTCGTGTTTGTACCTGCCCTGGTATTCGACGTCATGTCGAGAAGGAATTTCCAGGTGGTGGAGTATCAGTGGCTGGCGCTGGCCGGGGTGATCGTGGTCCTGGGTTCCGGCGTCATTGCCTGGCCTGCAGGCCGGGCGCTGGGTTATCCGCAACGCGCCTTTCTGCCCACGATGATGTTCAACAACTGCGGCAATCTGGGCCTGCCCCTGGCCCTGCTTGCATTCGGGGAAAAGGGACTTGAGGGTGCGGTAATCCTGTTCCTGGTGAGCAACCTGCTGCACTTCACCCTCGGAACGTGGATTTTCGGCGGCATCATTTCCTGGAAGGGCCTCTTGCTGAACCCGGTGAATATCGCCACGGTGGCTGGCCTCGGGGTCAATTTCCTGCAGGTCAGGCTGCCCGATTTCATCCTGCTGCCGATATCCATGCTGGGGCAGATCGTGATTCCGTTCATGCTGATTGCGCTGGGCGTGCGCATGCTCAGCGTAAAGCGGGCCGACCTCGGTCGGGGCATCGTGGGGTCGGTGGTCCGGCCACTCAGCGGTCTCGTGCCCGCCATGGCCGCGGTCTGGCTGCTGCCCCTGGACCTCGCCCAGGTGAGTCTTCTCATCCTGTTCGCGACCCTGCCGCCCGCGGTGCTCAACTTCCTTTTCGCCGAGCAGTATCAGCAGGACCCCGAACTGGTCGCATCCCTGGTGCTGGTGGGCAACGCGATGGCAGTGCTGACGACCGCCCTGGTTCTCTGGTGGCTGGTCTGAAACGTTCCGGATCGGCGAATATCTCACAATTTTCACCGAATGGCGGTATGATTCGCGGCATGTCGTCCGGGACCGGCGATTCTGATTGCAGGTCAGGCCGTTTCCCCGGATCTCACTACTGATGAATGAGGTCAACATGACAATTAAAGCAGGAGACAGGCTGCCGAACGTGGAAGTCGGCGTGATGGGATCAGGCGGTCCCGAAACCACGACCACCGATGAGATATTCAGTGGCCGCAAGGTGCTGGTATTCGGGCTGCCGGGGGCGTTCACGCCCACCTGCAGCGCCGCCCATCTTCCGGGTTACGTGGTCCACAATGACGCCATCAAGGCGAAGGGCGTGGATACGATCGCCTGCGTGTCCGTAAACGATGCCTTCGTCATGGATGCCTGGGGAAAATCCCAGAACGTGGACGGGAAGATTCTCATGGTGGCGGACGGGAGTGCTGCGTTCAGCGAGGCCGTCGGGCTCGTCCTCGACCTGACTGCCAGGGGCATGGGCACACGCTCCAGGCGCTACGCCATGATCGTCGATGATTGCGTCGTAACCCATCTCAACGTCGATGAAGGGGCCAATCTCGAGGTCAGCGACGCCGAAACGATGATGGCACTGCTCTAGACGGTCCGTCCCGTTGCCCCGTGGCACGGGCTCCGGCCCGCGTTGCCCGGTATCCGCGATTTCCATGACGGGACATCACCGGCTTGGCCCCTGAACCCGGAAAAACCATGTTTAACCGGCTGTTTCTTTTTCTAGGCACCAACCTGGCCGTGGTTGTCGTGCTGGGCATCGTATCGCGCCTGTTCGGCATCGACCGGCATATCGGCGGTGATATCACCCCGTTGCTGGTATTTTCGTTCATCTTCGGCATGGCGGGCGCGTTCATCTCCCTGGCCATGTCCAAGTCCATGGCCAAACGTTCCACCGGCGCCAGGGTGATCGAGACGCCGGCGAACGCTACCGAAAGGTGTCTGGTGGAGACGGTGCAAAAGCAGGCGGATGCCGCCGGCATCGGCATGCCGGAGGTGGCGATCTTCGATACTCCGCAGGTCAATGCATTCGCCACCGGCATGAAGAGGAACGAATCCCTGGTTGCCGTGAGCAGCGGCCTGCTCCGCACCATGACGCGGGATGAGGCCGAGGCGGTCATGGCCCACGAGGTCTCCCATGTCGCCAACGGAGACATGATCACGCTCAGCCTGATCCAGGGTATCGTCAACACCTTCGTGATCTTCCTTTCCCGCATCGTCGGCGGATTCATCGACAAGGCGGTGTTCCGTAACGAACGCGGCTACGGAATCGGCTATTTCATCTCGGTCATGATCGCGGAAATCGTGTTCGGCGTCCTCGCATCCATCATCGTGATGTATTTCAGCAGGGTCCGCGAGTTTCGTGCGGACGTAGGGGGCGCCAGGCTGGCAGGCAGAGAGAAGATGATTGCCGCCCTGCGCCGGCTGCAGGCCCAGCATGAACCGGAGTCATTGCCGGACCAGCTTGCCGCTTTCGGGATCAACGGCGGCAGGGGAGGGGGATTGCAGCGACTGTTCCGGAGCCATCCGGACCTGAGTGATCGGATCGAGGCATTGCGGCGCCTTGATGAGGCTGCTGTTCCCTGACCGCATGTCCGGTCACCGTTTACAAGGCATGATCCCGGGACTACCGGCCTGGAGGCGCTACCGGTACGGTTGACATGCCGTCGGGCGATGGCCTTCCCACCGCCCCGGGATGGTCCGCACGGTACTCCCGACGGTCCCTCGGCGTCGTCTCCGAATCCGGACGGACCCCGCGGTCCCGCCATTGTCGGCTCCATGCCCAGGAACAGGGGCATCAGGCCGCAGGGCATCCTCTGCAGCACCTCCATCCATTGGCAGCGGCGCCGGGCGAATCACCAGGGCGCCACCGGACAAACATGGGGAAAAAAAAGGAACCGGGCCGCACCATCCGGCCGCCCTCACCGCCCCGGTCGGTCATCTCCCCGACCTTCTCCAGGGTGCCCGAAACTCCTGCACGTCACCAAGTCCGGCTATGCGCAGGACGTTGAGTGGCTCCCGGGCATTACCAGCGCCGGATCCGCATCCCTTCATCCGTCCCGGAACCAGGTGGAGGGTTAAGATCCTATTGTGCCTGGAAAATGTTTTGTTATATTATAACAATTTGAGGTTGGCCGGAAACGGCAATCGAGGTAAACGCTAAACGACGCAACGCATATGGGCCACAAACTCGATGGTGAGATAGCGCTCGATCTGAACGGGTTGGGTTATCGCGCCCCAGGGGGCGCGGAACTTCTTAGTGATGTGACACTGCATCTGAATCCCGGCGAGATCCTGGCGGTTGTAGGATTGAACGGCGCTGGCAAAACAACGCTGATCCGATTGCTGGCCGGACTGATCAGGCCGACATCGGGAACAATCTCGTTGAGTGGCCAGCCTTATGACATGTTTTCGAACGCCGAGCGGGCGCGTCGGATTGCGTATGTAGGGCAACATGACGACGCCGATGGACGGTTGTTGTTGAAGGACTACGTGGCACTTGGGACCCTGCCTCACCGTGCGTCCCTGTCTCCCGCCGAAGTATCGGATCGGGTGGGTGAGTCGCTGGACCAGGTCGGATTGTCGAATCTGGCGTTGGCCCGCCTCGAGATGCTGTCTGGCGGAGAGCGCCAGCGCGCCAAGTTCGCACGCGCAATCTGCCAGGCACCCAACCTGATTCTGCTGGATGAACCTACGAACCATCTGGATCCGGCCGCACGTGGCACATTGCTGACGGCAGCCTTGCGACTTGGTATCACTGCAGTGACGGCGCTGCATGATCTGACCTTGATCGAGGCCTTTGCCAGCCACGTGGCGGTGCTGCGTAATGGACGATTGGCCGCTTATGGTCATCCGGCCGAAGTCCTGCAGCCTGATACCGTCAACAAGGTGTTCGGCGTCAATCTCTATCGCCTGGATCATCCGCATGAGGAACGTATCCTGTCGTCGTTGGACATCGTCATCGGTGATGCAACCAATGAACGTGTCCGGCGCATCTAATGAATGCATGCAATGCACTTGAAGTAACCAATGAACCCAACACGTCCGATGAACCCTCCCAGTAATACCAGCCAAGGCTTCCCGATATCCTCCCATATGATCGTCCGTGCTTTGGGCGTACTGGCCGTCGCGTTGACTGTCCAGACAGCCCAGGCATATCCGGTTACTGTCGACAACTGCGGTGCGTCTCTGACTATTGAGAAGGCGCCCGAACGCATGGTCGTCCATGACATCAACATGTCCGAGATGGCTTTTGCCCTGGGACTGCAGGACCGGATAGTCGGCCTCACCGGCATCAGTGGCTGGTACAAGACCACCCCGGAATTCGACAACGCGCGCGGAACGATCCCCGAACTGGCGCCGAAATATCCGACACTCGAAAACCTGGTCGCGGTCACACCCGACCTGTTCTTTGCAGGCTGGTATTACGGCATGAAGCCGGGCGGCGATGTGACCCCCGAGACATTGGCGCCGCATGGTATCCAGACGTTGATTCTGACGGAGAGCTGCATTCACCTGGACAAGGATCGCCCGGCGGCGTCGTTCGACCTGCTGTACGATGACATCGCCCGGCTTGGGAAAATATTCGACAAGAATGATGAGGCGGCAGAACTGATCGCAAATTGGAAAGCCCGGATCGCCGATATCAGGGCCAGCGTGGGCGAGGCTAGCGGAATGCGCGTGTTTCTGTACGATTCCGGCTCGGACAAGCCGTTCACGGCGGGCAAGTTTGCCATGCCGACCGCGATGATCGAGGCCCTCGGCGGCACCAACATAACCGCTGACATGGAAACGAGTTGGGGTACGACCTCCTGGGAGGCGGTTGCCGCTGCCGACCCAGAGTTCCTGATCCTGCTGGATTATCAATCCGGCGGCGGCGCGGCAGACCTTTTGGCGTTCCTGAAGACACATCCGGTGATGCAGCATGTAACAGCGGTCAAGAACGAAGCCTTTGTCCCGCTGCGCTATGAAGAGCTGACTCCCGGACCCGCCACCATCGAGGCGGTGGAGAAGATGGCGGCCGCCCTGAAGCGCTGAGGCGCTATGCGCCTGGCCGGTGTACTGACGCTGGGGTGCGCCGGCCTGGCAGGATTGCTGCTTGTCGCTGTGGCTGTCGGGTCGACGCCGTTTAGCCTGGCGCAGATTCTCGGGGCATTCACGTCGAGCGACACGACCAGCCCGGTCAGCCGGATCGTACTGGACCTGAGACTTCCACGAGCACTGCTGGCGGTCATCGTTGGCGCCGGGCTGGGCATGGTCGGTGCCGTGCTGCAAACGCTGACCCGGAACGATTTGGCGGATCCGTTCCTGTTCGGGCTGTCGTCCGGGGCCGCGGCCGGGGCAGTGTTCGTGATCACCGTGACGGGTAACTTCCTCGGATTCTGGACATTACCGCTGGCGGCCTTTGCCGGCGGGTTGATTGCTTCGCTGATCGTCCTCAGTCTGTTCGGACGGTTGTCCCGGCAAAGCGCCAGTCAGATGGTCCTGGCAGGCCTGGCCGTGTCATTTCTGCTCCTGTCCCTGACCAACTATCTGATCTTTGCCGGAGACCAGCGCGCCGCCCATTCAGTGTTGTTCTGGACCCTGGGCGGCCTGGGGCTGGCGAATTGGGATGTGCTGCCGATCGCCCTGGCAGGCCTTGCCGCCATCGGGATATTGGTATTGCTGGCGCATCGGCAGATGGACGCGCTGTTGGCAGGCGACGAGGCAGCGGAGACGATGGGCATTTCCGTCACTCGGTTCCGGCAAGCGGCGTTTCTGGTCTGTGCCTTCGCCACGGCAAGTTTCGTCGCGCTTACCGGTGTGATCGGTTTCATCGGCCTGATGGTCCCCCACCTGGCCCGGGGCGTTGTGGGTCCCCTGCACGGGTCGATGATGTTGACGTCAGCGGTCATTGGCGCCTGCCTCCTGCTGTCGAGTGACATCGCCGCACGAACACTGCTGGCGCCGCAGGAACTTCCCATCGGCGTGCTCACCACCTCGGTCGGCGCTGTTTTCGTGCTTGTCCTGGTACACCGGCAGAAGTGACCGGCGAATACCTCACTTCATAGTTACTTCGTATGCCCAATCATTTGCCCGAGCCGGTATTCATTGTATCGTTTTTCAGAATGCGGATATCCAACCGAACGGCTGGTACGTGAAAATGGTACCGGACCTGAAAGCCGAAGCACGCGAGGATGTTGTCGTTTGCAGGGGACAGCTTGAGTGCTGAGACCCAAGCTTGTCGTCGAAATCAGTCGGTCAGTTCCAACCGTTTCTCAATACGCTGTACCCGTTCGGATAGCGCGTCAAAATTGGATTGCTGGCGGGCATGGTCACCATACAATTCCGCATATTCTGCATGATTTTTTGCCTGCCCCCTTTCCAGGGATGACAACCGCTGTTTGATGTCATGCAGGTCTTTTTCCACCCGTTCCTGGCTTCCCCGGATTGCCCGGAGATGTTCAAGAGCCAGATTGTCAGGTATCTCGCTCATGGCAGGATTATATACCGATTAATGTGGTTGTTACGCCTGATTCCATTATCGTGATATGGCTCTATATGGATTTAGGATTCGACAAAAATGAATCAGGGCAGTGCGTATCCCATTTCCAACAGGATCTGGAAAAAGCGCGAAGTTTTACAGGACCGCTTTGAAGGTCCTATGTGCGAAAGGACGGATTGCTCAAGTTCGCATTCCAAGGAAAACCATGATTCTTCTTGGGACGATAATGACTCAGCTGTAATTGTTGAGGCGGGGAAATTCGGGCATTACAGTTGCGGTCCGGTTTTCAGTTGATCCATCTGCGACATCGATGTATCACCGGTAATGGTGTGGTTCGTCATGTTGAACAGCCAGCGGCATTCAAGTCATGGTTGACCGCATCGGTGACCAGAGTCTTTTCGTATTCGTGGTCGGAACAGAACTGTGGCAGGTACCTCAGGGTGATTTCGTGGAAAGCATTCCGATCCTGGTCGCGCATGATATCGCGGCGCACAGGTTGCATGTCGGGTGACATCTGGTGGTAGTCGGTGATTTTGTGATCGTTCCAGTCAATGACCGATCGTGAAGTTGTTGTTGGCCCGATCGGTCCCGCTGATGAGGAAAAGCGGCCGGACGCCGTAACCCTGGGCCGGATGCTTCTTGCCGATCTCGGCGCCAAGGGCGTGGTCGTAGATACTGGTTGCCGGCATCAGGCGGACGACGAAGGCGGCGCGGCGACGTTCGGTCCGGTTGGCCTCGGAACCGTGGATCATGTAGACATCATGGAATGAAACCTGCCCGGTCCGCAGCAGCAGCGGCTCCGCCGTGCTTGCGTCGAAATGCTCCGGATCACAGACCAGGTTGATGGTCTTGTCGTTTCCTTCCAGCCAGGAGTGACTGTACAGCTTGCGTGCTCGATGGGATCCCGGGATGAACCGCATGGGGCCGTTCTCCGGTGTCACGTCATCCAGCGGAATCCAGATGGTCAGCACTTCCAGCGGCCGGATCGGATAGTATTCCCCGTCCTGGTGCCACGGAGTTTCCTTTCCGCCCAGGGCAGGCTTGCCGAAAATCGTGGTTCCCCAGAGGATGATGTCGTCACCGATGAGTTGGCGTGCGATGGCAACCAGGCCGGGGTGTGTGGCGAATTCCAGCCATCTTGCCGAGCCCCTGACCCCCATCGAACCGCAGGTCTGGTGGGGCGCCATGATGATGTCGGGTGCGACGTCATCGTTCCGTGCCAGAAGCCCGGCATATTCCCGGCGCATCTCCACGATCAGTTCCCGGGGCAGTTCCCAGCGCGGAACGACCCACCCCTTCTCATGGAAGAGGGCCACTTCTTCCCCGGACAGGCGGGCCACGGTCATGACCCGGTCGTCTCCCGGGCCGGGCCGGACAAGGCGGAGTGGCCGTCCGGCCCCCGGCGGCGACGGGCGGTACGCCGTCGTCCGATCCGATGGAAGTTGCATGCACGGGACATTTTTGTCATCTTTGCGGGGGTGTGCCTGCCCGGAAAGGGTATTTACTTGTATCAGGGATCGCACAATGCCGCAACGGGCCCGATTCGGGGCGCCGGGTCCAGCCTGATCCCGGGCTGCACCGGTTCGGGAAGACCGGCCTTCCAGGCGCAATGATGTACTGCCACTTCATCGGAGACGACAGACCATGACCACGCGGATGAACATTTCCTCGGGATCCAGCTATGAAGCCGCGTACGGGTACAGCCGCGCCGTCAAGGTGGGCGACACCGTGTATGTCGCCGGTACCGTGGGTCTTGACTACGAAACCGGAACCTGCGATCCGGATCCGGTCGTGCAACTGCACCAGATCGTTCGCAATATGGGCGCCGCCCTTGCCGAGGCCGGCGCGGGCCTGAACGATATCGTGCAGATCACGACGTACGTCACGTCGGAGGAAGTGTTTGCCGTTGTAGGTCCCGAGCTCGGTGAGATCTTCGGCGACATCCGGCCGACAAACACCGCTCTCGTGGTCCAGTTCCCGGTTCCGGATGCCAAGGTGGAGATCTCGGCCGTCGCAGTCATCGGCTGTGGGAAATAACCCTTCATGACCGGACCGACATCCCCGCAGGCTGCCATCCCGGCATGCCGGTCCGCGGTAGACACCATCCAACATCACATTCCCTTCTAGAATCCATGAAACTGCAGGACATACAAACCTGGGTAACCGTCCCGCCCGGCGGCATCGGCGGATCATTCTGGGTGATCGTCAGGGTCACCACGGACAACGGCATACAGGGGATCGGCGAGTGTTACGGCATTCCCGTGTCCGGTGACATCGCCTGCCGAATGGTGGAGGACACGTTTCAGCGCTTCGTCGCTGGCACGGATCCGCACCAGGTGGAAACCCTGTTCCGCCGGGTCTATTCCGCGGGGTTCACCCAGCGACCGGACATCTCCATGATGGGGGTCTTCAGCGGCATTGAAATGGCCGTGTGGGACATTCTCGGGAAGGCGCACGAGCAGCCCGTCTACAATCTCATCGGCGGACGCTTCCATGACCGCCTGCGCACCTATACCTACCTGTATCCGAAAGAGCCGGGGCAGGACGGGCGCCCGGCACGATCCTCGGAGGACGTCTATCACGACGGTGACGCGGCCGCCAGGCGCGCGCTCGACTATCTCGAGATGGGATTCACAGCGATCAAACAGGACCCGACCGGCCCCTACAGCTTCCAGGGAGGCAGGGAACTGTCGCTGCATGAACTGTCACGGAGCGAATACAGCGTGCGGAGAATCCGGGAGGCCGTGGGCGACAGGGCCGACATCCTGTTCGGAACCCACGGGCAGATGACCACGTCTTCCGCCATCCGCCTGGCCAGGCGGCTTGAACCCTATGATCCGCTCTGGTTCGAAGAGCCCTGTCCGCCGGATCAGATGTCCGCATTCGGCCGGCTGGCCGCCGCCACCAGCATCCCGGTGGCCACGGGCGAGCGGCTGACCACGCGCATCGAATTCCATGAAGCCCTCAAGGCGGGTGTCGCGATCCTCCAGCCGGATGTCGGGCGCAGCGGCGGAGTCTGGGAAACCAGGAAGATCGCGGCGGTGGCGGAACTGTTCAACGCCCAAATCGCCCCCCATGTCTACTGCGGACCCATCGCCCACGCCGCCGCCGCCCATGTCGGCTTCAGCAGCCCCAATTTCCTGATTCTGGAAACGATCCTGACCGGCTTCCACGAGGACATACTGGTGCGGCCGCTTCGCTGGGAGGCAGGGTATCTCATCGCTCCCGAGGAACCGGGGCTCGGGATCGAACTGAATGAGGAAGTGATGGAAAGCCATCCCTATACAAGCGGCGGCCGGCTGCACCTGGAGATGTGCCAGACCCCCCTGCCGTCCGACAACCGCAGGATCATTACCGAGATCGAATAACGCCGGACGGAGGAACTGCCGGGAACAGGGGGCAGCCGACACGATGGCGTTCCGCATTCCCCGCGAAGGTGTGCCGGGCAGGGGCCCGGCACCGGACGGTCCGGGCTGTCACGGCCGGGCCGGCGCGCCCGGAGGCAGGGCGTCTGCCTACTGCCTGCGGAATCCGTATTCCAGCACGTAGAACGATGGCTTGAGGTCTGCCAGCGGTCCGCGAAGTTTTGCCAGCTCGGATTCCGGTCCATGGACTTCCAGGCGGGAAATCTCGGAGATCTTGAGGGCTTCACCAAGCAGGTCACCGACGTTGTCCAGGTGCGCCAGAAGCCCCTCGGCGTCCACGTAGCCTTCCCGGCAGTGGGCGCTGTTGCCGTCAAAGCTGAAGCCGTAGTAGAGCACCTTCTCCTCCTGCCCGGTCCTGTCAACGAACTGTTCGCACAATCCCTTGAACTGCGCGAGGTTCTCGTCGGGCACGTCGAAATAGGGGACGATGGTGCAGCAGGTGTCATTGGTGGCCATGATGATTCTCCTCAGTCTTGTGTAACGGTTGTCATCGGGCGTTGCCGGCCGGTCAGGCAGGGCCGGTTCGCAGCGAACGGAACGGCAGTTCCCGGAACTTGTGTCCGAAACCATATACCCGGGCCGAAATGCCGGCAAGTGGCGCTGCCCGCCGGCGCGGCGGGCGCATGGAATTTCCGGTCATGGCGTACGTGACCTGTCCGGTTTCACGGGAATTTTCCGGCAATGCAATGGGCTGGCAGGCCATGCCGTCATGCCGCCATGCCTGCCTTGCGGCCATCGTGGATCGCGAAAGGGGCCAGCCTGGGGGCGGCGCTGTCGCCGATGTTGACCGCGTTCACGTTGTGCTCGAGCAGGGACCGCCAGAGGGTGTCCTCGGCCCGGTTGACGGTGGCCAGCACCAGGGAGTCCGCCGCGACGAACTGCTCGGTCCCATCCAGCAGACTGAGCACGCGGCATCCCTCGCCTGTCCACTCGACGATGACGGACTCGGTGACGAACCGGACTTTCAGGGCCGCCAGGCGTTGCCGGAGGGGGAAATCCGCCGCGGTGCGCTGCAGTTCCTTCCCCACCAGCGGATCCGGTGTCACGATGGTGACTTCATGCCCCTTCTCGGCCAGGTGCCAGGCGGTGCCGCCGCCGCGCCAGTTGCCTCCTTCGTCCAGCACGGTCACGCGTTGTCCCAGCCGGGCGGCGTTGCCCATCACGTCTTCCACGGACCACACCGAGCGCGGGTCGTATCCTGCCAGCCTCTCGACCTGGGGCAGGGCCTTCTGGAATCCGGAATCCGCCGGCAGTGATCCCGTCGCCGTGATGACAGTGTCCGCTCCCAGGGAAATCACCTCCCCGGCATCCATGGGTGCGTTGTACATGATTTCCACGCCAAGCCGGTCCAGCTGCCCGGCATACCAGTCGATCAGGTCGAGAATCTGGGCGCGGCGGGGCTGCAGCCCGGCGAGCCGGAACTGTCCGCCCAGCCGGTCCGACGCCTCGGCCAGAACCACCCTGTGCCCGCGTTCCGCGGCTACCCGCGCGGCTTCCAGGCCGGCGGGGCCGGCGCCGATCACGGCGACGGATCCCGGCGTGTCGGCCCTCGTGAACCGGTCTCCTCCCCATTCGAATTCCCTGCCTGCGGACGGGTTGACCAGGCAGGAGATCCAGTAGTCCCGGTAGCGGCGTCCCCAGCACATCTGGTTGCAGGACAGGCAGCCGCGGATGTCTTCCGGACGGTTCTCCCGGGCCTTGTTGGCAAGGTGGGGGTCGGCGATCTGGCCGCGCACGATGGAAACCAGGTCCGACTGGCCGGCGGCCAGCACGGACTCCGCGTTTTCCGGGGTGCGGATATGGCTTTCCGCCGTGACCCGCGCGTTCTCAAGGGTTGCCTTCAGCAATGCCGGCAGGGCCACGCCCAGTTTTTCGGGATAGAAAAAGGTCGGCATCAGCTTGTAGAAGTCAAAGTAGCTCCCGGTGCCGCAGGTCACGTAGTCCATCAGCCCCTGGCGGTCGAGGAGTGCGAGTATTTCCGCGAGCGCCTCGTTGCCGAGGGACACCGGCACATCCGGTTCCTCGTTGACGCTGAGGCCGATGATGAAGTCCTCGCCGCAGGTCTTGCGTATCCGGGTCAGGATCTCCCTGGACATCCGGGTGCGGTTGTCCAGCGAGCCGCCCCAGCGATCCTGCCTGGTGTTGGACCAAGGGGTCCAGAACTGGTCCACCATACCGTGGTACGCGGCCCAGACCTCCACCCCGTCGAACCCGGCCGCGCGGCAGCGCCTGGCGGCCTGGACAAAACCGTCGATGGTCTCCTCGATCTCGGCTTCGGTCATGGCATGGCTGCCGTCCGAGTCATGTAGGCTCGGCCGTCCCGAAGCCGACCAGTTGGGGTGATAGGAGTTGTCCGCGTCGCCATGCTGCCCGACATGGTAAAGCTGCTGCAGGATTACCGCGCCCTCGGCCTTCACCGCTTCCGTGATCCGGCGGAAATGGGGGATCACGGCATCGTCCCCGTGGCGAAAGTTGCCCCGGGTCAGGACCGCGGCGGCATGCACCGGCATCGGTTCAACGACGATCATGGCGGCACCGCCCATGGCGCGTTCCAGGTAATAGCCGAGGTGACGGTCCCCGGGAAGGCCTCCCTCGGCCATGTTGGCCGTGTGGGCGCCGAAAACGACCCGGTTGCGCAGGGTCCGGTGACGCAGCGTCAACGGGGCGAACAGGCGGGGGTAGGGCATATGTTCCGTCATGCCGCACCGCCGTCCGGGGGCACGGACTTCCCGGACGGCCCGGTCCCGGCGAGTCCGCCGTCATCCGGAATGACCCCCTCGCTCTGGCGGTCCAGAACCGCATCCAGCCGGCGGTCGGTGAGCAGCCGTTTCAGTATGGCCATCACCCGGGTCGGGAACGTGACGGGGTACCGGATCCTTGGACGGGGACTTTCCAGTGCATGTGCGACCGCCTTCAGCACCGCTTCCGGGGGCAGTGTGTAACGGGCATCTTCCGTGGAATGCATGCGCTTTTCCAGTTCGACGTAGGTGGAACGGAACATGCTCTCGCGGGGGGCGATATGCTCAAGGTATTTCTTCAGGGCATTCTCCCGGAACCGACTACGGATGGGGCCGGGTTCAACCAAGACGAAATGGACGCCGCTGCACCGGTGTTCCAGCCGCATGGTGTCGGTCAGGGCTTCCAGGGCATACTTGCTTGCATTGTAGGGGCCGCGAAATCGCAGGCAGATGAAGCCAAGGACCGAACTGATCTGCACCACGCGGCCTGCGCGGTTTTCCAGCATCATGGGCAGAAGGCCGTTGGTTAGCTGCTGGGTGCCGAAGACGTTGGTTTCGAACTGCTCCCGCAGCACCTCCCTGCTGATATCAATCATGGCGCCCGGCTGGCCGTAGGCCCCGTTGTTGATCAGCCCGTACAGTTTGCCGCCTGTCAGTTCCCGGACCCTTTCGACGGCCTCATCCACGTTCCTTTCGTCGGCAAGGTCGACCCTGATGGTCTGGATGCCTTCCTGCGACAGCCTCTCGACATCCGCATCAGCGCGGCATGAGGCGATGACCCGATGGCCGCGGGCACTCAGGCCACGAGCAAGGCAGTAGCCGATCCCCGTGGAGCATCCGGTGACCAGCACGTAACGGTCGGTGTTTGACATGGGAATGAATATGTTATTGATGAATCTTGTAAAGATCAATTGATGATATGCCCATGGCCATGAGCACCCAGACCACCTATTGTACTGTCGTATGTTGCCTTCGCCCCAGGTTCAAGGGACGTGATCCTTGCCTGGCGAAAGGGATTTCCGCGAACTCAGGCGATCGACGTGCTGTGGCACGCGGTCAGTCGTGCGACATGACCTGTGTCAAGATGTTGTAGTACCCTACGGTGATCCAAGGAATCAAAACAGCATCATGACCGGCCAGGTTAACGTGGCGGTGGTCGGGGTGGGTTACCTCGGCCGGATTCACGCCAAGATCTATCACGAGATGCAGGAGGCGGCCCTGGTGGCAGTGGTGGATACCGACGCGGAGGCGGCGGACACGGTTGCCGGCCAATACGGCTGCAGGGCGTTTCATCATCTGAATGCACTGCTCGACAGCGGTATGGACATCCATGCCGTCAGCGTCGTGGTTCCCACCAGCATGCACCTGGCCGTTGCATTGCCGTTCCTGGATCACGGGGTGCACATGATGCTGGAAAAGCCGGTGGCCTCCACCGTCGGGGAGAGTGAATCCATCGTCGAACTGGCCCGTGCCCGGGGCGTGATTCTCCAGGTGGGACACCTTGAGCGGTTCAACGCCGGGGTGATGAGGCTGGCGGAACTGGCCCGGGATCCACGGTTCATCGAGATCCACCGCCTCGGCGAATTTGACGGTCGGGCCACGGACGTGGACGTGGTCACCGACCTCATGATCCATGACATCGACATCGTGCTGTCCCTGGTGCCCTCCGAACTCACCGCCGTTTCCGCCAACGGGACGCGTGTCATCACGGACCACGCCGACATCGCCAACGCGCGGCTGGAGTTCGCCAACGGGGCGGTGGCCAACGTGACCGCCAGCCGGGTGTCACGCAACCGGTTCCGCCGGATCCGGGTATTCGCGCGGGAGCACTATCTCGGTCTCAATTTCACCGACCAGCAGCTCGAGGAAGTCCGGCCCGGGGAGCTGGACCCGGAAACCGGGTATCCCAGGCTGGTCGAACGCTGCATCGAGGTGACGCCTCAACTGCCCCTGAACGCCGAGCTCGCTCACTTCATCGACTGCGTGCAAAGGGGCGCCCGTCCCCTGGTCAGCGGCGAGGACGGGCTGCTCGCCGTCAGGGTGGCGGACCAGGTCAAGCAGAAGATCGCATCATCCATGGAGAAACTCTCATGACAGAAGAATTGTTTCGCAAGGACGGTTATCTCAGGTCGTGCGAGGCGGTGGTGACCGCCGTGACCGACCGCGGATTCGCCGTGGACCGGACGGTGTTCTACCCGGTGGGCGGCGGCCAGCCGGGGGATACCGGTTCGTACCGGAGCCCCGGCGGTGAAGGACGGATCGTGGATTGCTACCGGGACCGGGATACCGGCCTGCACCTGCATGTCATCGGCGAGGGAACCGTGATCCCGGGTACCGGTGAGCGGGTGACGCTGGAGATCGACTGGGACCGCCGCTACCGGCTGATGCGAATGCACAGCTGCATGCACATGCTCTGCGCGGCGGTGACCGCCCCGGTGACCGGTGGATCGATCAGCGAGGATGCGGGGCGTCTTGATTTCGATTTGCCGTCCCCGCCGGATCGCCAGGCGATCGAGGACCGGGTCAACGAGCTGATCCGGTCCGACGTGCCGATGACCCTGCAATGGATCACTGACGAGGAACTCGACGCCAAGCCGGACCTGGTCCGCACCATGTCCGTGCAGCCGCCCCGGGGCTGCGGACGGGTCAGGCTGGTGAATTTTCATGGCGTAGACCTGCAGCCCTGCGGCGGCACGCACGTTGCCCGCAGCGGAGAGATCGGACCCGTGCGGATTCAGAGCATCAAGAGCAAGGGCAAGCAGAACCGGCGCATCACCATGGCGTTCGCCTGATCACCCGGGTCCCGGCCGCGATCTCTGACCCTGCCGGATGCTATCGGCAGACGGGTCCCGGGCGGAGTGGGTTCAGCGGTCGTTGGAGGCTTCAAGCGCGGCAAGTTCATCGGGAGTGTTCACGTTGATGAACATTCCGCTGTGCTCGGCGAAGGACACCTCGCTGAAGGGATGCCGTGCGTACCAGCGGTCGATCTTGCGCTCACCGGCCGCGAGGAAGTCTTCCAGACTCCGGGCGAGGGTGCGGTGGATCAGCGCGTACACCGGCTGCAGGCGGTCGCCGTCTGTGGCCACCGCGAGCGCGTGGCCGCCGCCCCTGGCAGCCTTCAGCATCCGGCTGCCGTAGTCTTCCGCCAGGAAGGGGCCGTCGCAGGGCAGGGTGAGCAGCCATTGGGTCTCCATGCGGCCCAGCCCGGCCAGCATGCCGGCCAGGGGACCCTGAAAATTTTCCAGGGTATCGCAGATCACCGGGCAGCCCAGTTTCCGGTATTCCTCGACGTTGCGGTTGGCATTGATCAGGACCCTGTCCGCTTGGGAGGAGACCTGGTTGACAAGATGCTCCGCGAAGGTGCGCCCGCCCAGGGTCAGCAGTCCCTTGTCGTGACCGCCCATGCGGGTGGCACGGCCCCCGGCCAGGATGATTGCGGTGATTTCCCGGTTGGTTTTCGGCATGATTGTCGTATGGTGGCAAGGCCCGGCAGTGTCCCGGTCCGCTTCGGGTGCCTGTTCAGCCGGTATTGCGCATCCCCGCGGCGATCCCGTTGATCGCCACCAGCAGGGCGTCCAGGGCGGAATCGTCGTCGCCTGCACGGACCCTGGACAGCAGTTCGACCTGCAGCAGGTTGAGCGGGTCCACATAGGTATTTCGCACTCCCACGGAGCGCAGCACCACCGGCTGGGTTTCGAGTGGGACCCGGTGTCCGGTAACCGCCAGCGTCAGGTCCATGGTTTCCCGGTAGAGCTGCCGCAGTTCCCCGCCCAATGATTCCAGTTCCGCCGGCACCAGGCGGGCATCGTACATGGCGGCAACGTTGACATCCGCCTTGGAGAAAACCATCTCGATGGAATCCATGGTGGCGCGGAAGAACGGCCAGTCCTGCTGCATTTCGTCCAGGACGGGCTTGTCTCCACGGTCGATGGCGGCTTCCAGCGCCGCGCCCACGCCAAGCCAGGCCGGGAGCATCAGGCGTGTCTGGGTCCAGGCGAATATCCACGGTATCGCGCGCAGGGTTTCGATTCCGTCGCCGGGCCTGCGACGGGCAGGCCGGGATCCGATCTTGAGATTGCCCAGTTCCTGTTCCGGGGTGGCGGCCCGGAAGTAGGGAACGAATTGCGGGTGATGCCGCACGATGCGGTGGAACTCGGCCAGTGAGTCCCCCGCCAGCTTCTCGATCTCGTCGCGCCACCGGTCCCTGGGCGTGGGCGGAGGTCTGAGAGTGGCCTCCAGGACCGCCCCGATGTAGACCTCCAGGGTTTCCATCGCCATGCCCGGGAGGCCGAACTTGGCCTGGATGACTTCGCCCTGTTCGGTGACCCGCATGGTGCCGTTCACGGATCCCGGGGGCTGCGACAGGATGGCCTCGTAGGCCGGCCCGCCGCCCCGGGCCACGGTGCCCCCGCGTCCGTGGAACAGTGTCAGGGTCACGCCGTGGCGCTCGCTGACTGTCACCAGCTGCTCCTGGGCCTGGTACAGGCCCCAGGCGGCGGCGAGCTTGCCGGCGTCCTTGGCGGAATCCGAATAGCCGATCATCACTTCCTGCCTTCCCTGTATGTGGTTGCTGTACCAGGGAATGGCGAACAGCCGTTCCATGCATGCCGCGGCGTTTTCCAGGTCCCGCAGCCGTTCGAACAGGGGCGCCACGGGCATGATCCGTTTCAGGCGGCATTCCTTCTGCAGCAGCACCACCTCGAGGACATCGGAGGGCTCCGACGCCATGGATATCACATAGGTTCCAAGGGATTCGGGGTTCTGCACCGACAGCATGCGGAAGGTGTCCAGCACCTCCTTGACCTCGGCGTTCACCTCGTCCTCCCCGGGAAACGTCGACATGATCAGGGGTCGGCGGCTTTCCAGTTCACGAACCAGGAACGCCTGTTTTTCCTCCTCGCTCCATTCCAGGTAGCTTCCCATCCCCAGGTATCGGGTGATGGCATCGATCGCCGCGCCGTGCCGATCCGCTTCCTGGCGTATGTCGAGCTTCAGCAGCACCAGGCCGAAGGTGTCCAGCCGCCGGAGGATGTCCGTCAGCCTGCCGTCGGCGATCTGGCCGTTGCCGCAGCTGACCAGTGAACGGTGGCAGAGCATCAACGGTGCGCGCAGCCTGTCCGCCTGGAGATAGAGTTCGCCCCTGATGGGGGGAAGGCGCGACAGTTCGCCGGATTCCACGGCCCTCAGGGTGCGGTTCAGGTGCCGGATCGTGGCACGCAGTCTCTTCAGTACGCCCCTCAGCAACGTACGGTAGGGTTCGGCCTCGCCCGGGCCGACCGCCGCCAGCAGTTCGTCGCTCGCGGTTTTCATGGTCAGGTCCTGGTGCAGCTCGTCGATTTCCCGCAGGTACAGCTCCGCGGCTCGGATGCGGGAGATCAGGCATACCTCCCGTGTCACCTGCGGAGTGGCGTTCGGGTTACCGTCCCGGTCACCGCCCATCCAGGAACCGAACCGGATCGGTGCCGGACCAAGGGGCAGCCCCTTCCCGGTGCAGTTCTCCAGGGCGCGATCCAGCCGCCGGTACATGTCCGGGATCACGTTCCAGAGCGACTGTTCCACCGCCAGCAGGCCGTTGCGGGCCTCGTCCACCGGCGTCAGCCGGATGCGGCGGATCTCGTCCGTTTCCCAGACCTCCGCCACGACGCGGTGCAGCGCGTCGCGGGTCTCCTGGCGCTCGAGGCGGGACAGGTCCGGGCGGTCATTCTGCGCCAGCAGGTGCTGGATACGCTGGAACTTGTCCGCGACGCTCCGGCGGACGATTTCCGTGGGGTGGGCGGTGAGCACCAGTTCGATGTCAAGCCCCAGGGTGCGTTCGTGGAGCTCTGCCGGCGACACGCCGGCATCGAGCAGCTTGTGGAATTCCGCCTCGAGAAAGCTGCGGGCACCGTCGCCGGTCACGGCATCGACGGAATCCGCGGCGGCGATCCGGCGCCGGCGCCGGATCTGGTGGTGCTGCTCCGCGATGTTGGCCAGGTTCAGGAACTGGGCGAATGCCCGCGCCAGCAGCACCAGCTGGTCGCTGGTCTGCGCGGAAAGAAGGGCCACCAGGCGGTCCACGCAGGCGGTGTCCCCATGACGGGCGTCCCGGGCCAGCTGGCGGACCTGTTCCACCAGTTCGTACATTCCGTCGCCCTGCCGCTGCCGGATGGTTTTACCCAGCAGGGTGCCGAGCAGGCGGACATCGTCACGGAGTCCGGAATCCCCGATACTGAGCGAGTAGTACTGGTCTACCTGGGCTGTTGCGGAAACCGGCATGGCTGGACGGACGGTGTGGATGGACGGGTTCTGGATGCGGGTCAATTCTAACCCGTCCGGCCCCTTACTCCCGGCCCCGTTTCGTGCACGGAATACGAAATGCATACGGATTCGATATCGTTACCATTAACCGGCCTGATCCATCCGCCGGATACCGCCGTGTGCCGGGGTTTTTCATCGGCAAAACGGGTACAATCCGCGCTTCGGTTGTACTCCCGGCCTGCCCGGAGCCAGGATCGCAGTGATTCCGGCCTGCCCATGCCGTCAACCATTCAGCCCCCAGGATTTCCCCCGATCGTCCCTCCCATGTCCAGGATCGACCAGTCCCGCATCCGTAACTTCGCGATCATCGCCCACGTGGATCATGGCAAGTCCACCCTGGCGGACCGGTTCATCCAGTTCTGCGGCGGACTCAACGAACGGGAGATGAAGGAACAGGTGCTGGATTCCATGGACATCGAAAGGGAGCGCGGCATCACCATCAAGGCCCAGAGCGTAACGCTGGATTACCGCGCCAGGGACGGGATTGAATACCAGTTCAACCTGATCGACACCCCCGGGCACGTGGATTTCGCCTACGAGGTCTCGCGATCGCTGCAGGCCTGCGAGGGCGCGCTGCTGGTGGTGGATGCGGCCCAGGGAGTGGAGGCACAGACAGTGGCCAACTGCTATACCGCGGTGGACCTCGGCCTTGCCGTGATACCCGTGCTCAACAAGATCGACCTGCCGGCCGCGGAACCGGAGCGGGTCCTCGGCGAGATCGAGGAACTGATCGGCATCGACAGCGAAGATGCGCTGTCGGTCAGCGCAAAGACCGGCCAGGGGGTCGCCGAGGTCCTGGAACAGGTCGTGCGGAAACTGCCGCCGCCATCCGGTGCTCCCGAGTCGCCGCTGAGAGCCCTGGTGCTGGATTCGTGGTTTGACAACTACCTCGGGGTGGTTTCGCTCGTGCGCGTGTTCGACGGCACCCTGGCCCGGGCTCGCACGCGCATCCGCATGATATCCACCGGATTCGACCACCAGGTGGAGCAGGTCGGAATCTTCCAGCCCAAGCCCCTCGATGTCGGGGAATTGTCCACCGGCATGGTGGGCTTCCTCATCGCCGGGCTGAAGGACATCAAGGCAGCGCGGGTGGGGGACACGGTTACCCTGTCGAACCGGCAGGCTCCGGAACCGCTGCCCGGGTTCAAGGAAGTGAAGCCCACGGTGTTCGCCGGCCTCTATCCCGTGAATAATGCGGATTTCGAGGCGTTCCGGGTGGCCCTCGAGAAGCTGAGCCTCAATGACGCCGCGCTGTCCTACCAGCCGGAGTCCTCCCAGGCGCTGGGTTTCGGATTTCGCTGCGGCTTCTTGGGGATGCTGCACATGGAGATTGTCCAGGAACGGCTGGAGCGTGAATACAACCTGGAACTGATCACCACCGCCCCGACCGTGGTGTACGAGGTGCAGCTCAAGGACGGGCACAGGCTGCGGATAGACAATCCCGCGGAACTGCCGGACCCCTCCCGCATCGAGGAAATCCTGGAACCGTTCATTCTGGCCCGGATCCTGGTTCCCCACGGTCATATCGGCGCGGTGCTGACCCTGTGCGTGGAAAGGCGCGGGGAGCAGCGCAATATCCATTATCACGGCCGCCAGGTGATGGTGGAGTTCGATCTCCCGCTCAATGAGGTGGTGCTGGATTTCTATGACCACCTCAAGTCCGATACGCGCGGGTATGCCTCCCTGGACTACGAGTTCGCCGGCAACCGGCCGGCCGACATGGTGAAGGTGGACCTGCTCATCAACGGGGACCGGGTGGATCCCCTGGCGGTGCTGGTGCACCGGGGACAGAGCCAGTACCGGGCCAGGGCGCTGGTCAAGCGAATGCGGGAACTGATTCCCCGGCAGATGTTCGATGTCGCGATCCAGGCAGCCATCGGGTCCAAGATCATCGCAAGGGAAACCGTCAAGGCGCTGAGGAAAAACGTGACGGCCAAGTGTTACGGCGGTGACATCACGCGCAAACGCAAGTTGCTCGAAAAGCAGAAAGCGGGTAAAAAGCGCATGAAACAGATCGGTTCAGTGGAAATACCGCAGGAAGCGTTCCTGTCGGTGCTCAAGGTGGACCGGGAATAGATTTCCACACCGGGACACGGTGTTGCCTTCTTACACAGAAACAAACGGATAGATTCGTGGATTTCTCACTCATTTTGTTCATATCCCTGGTGGTCACCGGGTTAATCTCCTATGGCTACCGGTTGATGTTCGAGGGCAGCGCCGGCAGGACGGTAGAGGGGGTCGGTGCCGAAGAGGGGGGTTCTGCACAGCGCCGTCAACCTGTATTGGTGGAGTATGCGCGGGCACTGTTTCCGGTGATTCTCATCGTTTTCGTTCTGCGTTCATTCGTTGTCGAACCGTTCCGCATCCCCTCGGGATCCATGCTTCCCGGCCTGCAGAACGGGGACTTCATCCTGGTGAACAAGTTCAGTTACGGCATCAGATTGCCCGTGATCCACCAGAAGATTCTGGACATCGGTCCGCCCGAACGGGGGGATGTCATGGTTTTCCGGTTTCCCCGGGATCCGAAACTGGCCTTCATCAAGCGGGTTGTCGGGCTTCCGGGAGACAGGCTCACCTATGTAAACAAGAGACTGGCCATCAACGGCGAACCGGTGGAGACGGAATCGGCCGGCGAGTATGACTTCCAGCAACTCGACATGCGGGGACACAGTGCCCGGAGGGTCAAGGAAACCATTGACGGATCGGATCACTACATCCTGATTGACGACCGCGTGACGCGGTCCCGCTCCATGGAGGTCGAGGTTCCCGAAGGCCATTACTTCGTCTTGGGTGACAACCGGGATCACAGCAACGACAGCCGGTACTGGCGTTTCGTCCCGGAGGAAAATGTCGTCGGCAGGGCGTTTTTCATCTGGTTCAGCTGGAAGAGCGACTCTGGCGGTGGCGTGAACTGGGGTAGAATTGGAAACAGCATACTATAGGAAGCGAAAATACCTTGACATCAATGGGTTGTGTCACCTCCCCGGTCTTTGCGGGATATCGGTCCCCGGGGACAATCCTCAGGCTGTGGCCTCATCCCGATGACGGGGTCCCGGTCCTTCGCCGTCAGGCCTGATGAGCAGTTTCGACGCGCTTGAAACTCTTCTTGATTACCGATTCAGCGATCGTGAACTCCTGGGACGGGCGCTGACCCACCGAAGCTTTCACAGCAGACATAACGAACGCCTCGAGTTTCTCGGCGACAGCGTGCTGGGTTTCGTGGCGGCCGAAATCCTCTATCGCCGGTTTCCCGGGTTGCCCGAAGGCGAACTGACCCGGATGCGCTCGCGGCTGGTCCGGCAGGATACACTGGCTGCCATTGCAAGGTCCCTGGATCTGGGGAGGTTCCTGCGCCTGGGAGAAGGGGAGTTGAAAAGCGGCGTTTCGGACCGGAATTCGGTTCTCTCCGACGCCCTGGAGGCCCTGCTGGGAGCGGTGTACCTCGACGGCGGTATCGGCAGTGCGGAATCCGTGATCCTGAAGCTGTTGGCACCACACCTCAGCATCATCGACTCGGGCGACCTGAAGGACAACAAGACCAAACTGCAGGAAATACTGCAAAAGCTCGAAAAGCCCCTGCCCGTATACGAAGTGGTTGAGCGGCAGGGGAAGGATCATGAACTCGTCTTTCATGTCCGGTGCGAGATCGACCATGCGGGCAGTCCGTTCTTCGCGTCTGGAAACAGCAGGAGAATCGGCGAGCAGAATGCGGCGGCGCTGGCGATCGAGGCGCTGGAATCCGGGAGTACCTGACTGGTCTGCGATGAACGACGGCATCGGTCCCCATCGGTTCGGGTACATCACCGTGTCCGGTCCTCCCAATTCCGGGAAATCCACCCTGGTGAACCGGCTGACCGGTTTCAAGGTATCCATTGTCTCGCGAAGGCCCCAGACCACCCGCCACAGGATCATGGGAATTCGCACGATGCCCGGGGCACAGATTGTTTTCGTCGATACCCCGGGATTGCACTTCGGGCAGCAGAAAAACCTCAACCGGCAGATTAACCGGACCGCCAGGGCCAGTCTGGAGGGCGTTGACCTGGTTCTGTTCATGATCGATCACCGCGGCTGGACACCTGATCTGAAGAGGACTTTGCGCGTGGTGACCGTACAGCGGGTGCCCGTCATTCTTCTCATCAACAAGATAGATACCCTGCGGAACAAACCCAGGCTCCTGCCCCTGATACAGGAGAGCGACCAGTTGCACGATTTCCGGGCGATCATTCCCTTGTCCGCACTGAAAGACGATCTCGACAGAACCCTACTGCCGGATCTGATCCGGCAAGTGCCGGAAGGAGCCTGCGGATTTCCCGCGGAACAGGTGAGCGACCGGGGCCCCCGGTTCCGCGCCGCGGAACTGGTACGGGAGCAGACCTTTGCCCTGCTGGGGGACGAACTGCCTTACGAGTCTGCCGTGGAAGTTACCCGGTTCGACAGCAAGGCCCCTGATCACTGGAAATTCGAGATGACGATCTGGGTTGAACGGGAAGGACAGAAGGGGATCGTTATCGGCAAGAACGGGCAGGTTCTGAAAGCCATCGGCCAGCGCGCACGGAAAGCCATGGAGGATCAGTTTGGCGTGCGTGTCCGGCTTGACCTCTGGGTCAAGCGGCGGCAGGGATGGGGAGACAGCCTGTCCATGCTGCAGTCGCTGGGCTATACCGACGACTGATTTTTCCGGAGCCCGCAATGAAAGTGAACCGGCAGCCCGCATACGTGCTACATGCCAGGCCTTATGCGGAAAGCAGCCTGCTGGTTGACGTGTTCAGCAGGGATCATGGACGCTGCATGCTGCTGGCGAAGGGCGCCAGGCGCCGGAAGGGCGGGCAGCGGGGCATCCTGATGCCGTTCAAGCCGCTCCTGGTCGGCTGGTCGGGGAAGGGGGCCTTGCCCGTCCTGACCGCGGCGGAAGCCACCTCCCATCTTCCGGAAATCGCCGGATTCAGCCTGCATGCGGGACTCTATGCCAATGAACTGCTGCTGAAGCTGCTCCACCGATTTGACGGGCATGAAAAGCTGTATTTCGCTTACGACGTTGCCGTGCAACGTCTTGCCTCGGGCGCAGACCCGGGGGAGACCCTGCGCATATTCGAAAAACAGCTTCTTGGGGAAATCGGATTCGGCCTGATACTGGACCATGACGTGGAAACCGGAAAGGCCATCGACCCGTCAGTCCAGTACGTCTATCTGCCGCAGTCAGGTCCCGTGGCCTCGCCGGCGGGTTCTCCGGGCATTGCCGTCCGGGGCGCGACCCTGAAGGAACTGGACGGCGAAGAATTCCGGTCGCAAAGGTCCCGGTCGGAAGCCAGGCAGCTGATCCGGGAACTGATCCGGCACCAGCTCGGCGGCAGGGAACTGCGCAGCCGCAGGGTGTTTCGCCAGTTGCTGCAGTATCAGGGGAAGCGGACGCAGGTCGCGGCCACGGATTGAGCCTCCCGGAATCCTTGGTCAGCCTTTCTTCTTCGGCAGGTACAGGTCAGTGATTGTGCCTTCAAAGGCCTCTGCGGCAAATCCGATGGTTTCGGCCAGGGTGGGGTGGGGGTGGATGGTCAGACCGATATCGCTGGCATCGGCATTCATTTCGATCGCCAGTGTGGCTTCCGCGATCAGGTCCCCCGCATTGTTCCCCGTGACCGCGGCACCGAGAACGCGGTCGGTTTCCGGGTCGAACAGGAGCTTGGTCAGGCCTTCCTTGCGGCCCATGGACAGGGAACGGCCGCTGGCCGCCCAGGGAAAGGAACCTTTCTCATAGGGGATGTTCCCGGCCTTGGCCTCGGTTTCCGTCAGGCCCACCCAGGCGACCTCCGGGTCGGTGTAGGCCACGGAGGGAATGACCCGGGCCTCGAAGCCGCTTTTCATGCCTGCCGCCACTTCCGCCGCCACCTTGCCTTCATGCACCGCCTTGTGGGCCAGCATTGGCTGACCCACCACGTCGCCGATGGCGAATATATGCGGCACGTTCGTGCGCATCTGCCCGTCCACCCGGATGAAACCCCGCTCGTCCACCGCAACACCGGCGGCGGCGGCATTGATTCTGCCGCCATTGGGGGATCGTCCCACCGCCATGAGCACCTTGTCGAACACTTCCTCGGGCGGCGCATCCGGACCCTCGAAGGATACCTTGATTCCCGACTTCAAGGCCTTCATGCCGGATACGCCGGTACCCGTCCAGATGTTTTCGTACTGTCCCTTGATTTTCTTCAGCAGCGGTCGAACCATGTCGGGGTCCGCGCCGGCCATGACATGATCCAGCATCTCCACGACGCTGATGCGGCTGCCGAGCGCGTTGTACACGGTCGCCATTTCCAGGCCGATAATCCCGCCCCCCACGACCAGCAGCCGGCCCGGGATGTCCTCCAGCCTGAGCGCCCCGGTGGAGTCGATGACCCTCGGGTCATCGTGGGGCATTCCGGGAATCTCGACCGGTTCGCTGCCGACGGCGATCACGGCCTGACCGAATCCGACGCTGACCTCGCCATCGGGCCCGGCAATCCGCAACTGGTTGGGGCCGGTGAATTCGCCGGTCCCGTGAAGGACGGTCACCTTTCTTTTCTTTGCCAGGCCGGTCAGTCCCCGGGTCAGCTGGCCGACCACCCCGTCCTTCCAGCCCCGCATGGTGTCGACGTCAAGCGCCGGCTTGGCGAATGACAGTCCCACCGCGGCGGCTTCCTCGGCTTCCTCGATCACCTTGGCGACGTGGAGAAGCGCTTTGGACGGGATGCAGCCGACGTTCAGGCACACCCCGCCGATGACGTCGTAACGCTCCACCAGGACCACCTTGAGACCGAGATCCGCGGCGCGGAACGCCGCGGTGTATCCGCCGGGACCCGAGCCGAGAACCACAAGGTCCGCCTGATGGTCGCTTTCCGGTATCGCGCCGGATGTAGGATCCTGGCGCCTTGGGGTTGCCGGCTCGGGCGCTTCCCCGGAATCCTCGGATGCGGATGCCGGTCCGGTTTCGCTTTCCCCGGGCCCTGCGGTCTCCTCGGCGGCTTCAGGTTCAAGCAGGGCCACCAGTGAACCCTCGGACACCGTATCGCCTGCCTTGACCTTGAGCTCCCTGACCGTGCCGGCAAGGGGCGAGGGGACCTCCATGGTGGCCTTGTCGCTCTCCAGTGCCACCAGGGGATCCTCGGCGGCCACCCTGTCACCGGGACCGACAAACACCTCGACAATCGGCACGTCCTGAAAATCGCCAATGTCAGGTATTTTTATTTCAACAAGTTGCATCTGTTTTATGAACTTAATTCTAAAGAGAAATCCGCCGCATGTCGGCCAGGGCGCGGGCCAGGTAGGCGCAGAACCTGGCGGCTTCGGCACCGTCGATGACGCGGTGGTCATAGGACAGGCTGAGCGGCAGCATGAGCCTGGGTTCGAACTCCTTGCCGTTCCATACGGGGGTCATGCGGGCGCGGGACAGGCCCAGGATGGCCACCTCCGGTGCGTTGACGATGGGCGTGAAGGCGGTGCCGCCGATTCCGCCCAGGCTGGAAATGCTGATGCAGCCCCCCTGCATGTCCGTCGGGGAAAGCTTGCCGTTGCGGGCCTTTTCACTCATTTCACCGAGATCTCTCGCGAGATCGAAAATGGACTTGCGGTCCACGTCCCGGATGACGGGCACCATGAGTCCGTTCGGCGTATCCACGGCCACGCCGATGTGGAAATATTTCTTCAGGACCAGGTTCTCGCCGTTCGGATGAATGGACGCGTTGAAGCTGGGAAACTTCTTCAGTGCGCTGACCAGGATCTTGAGGACGAATCCCAGCAGCGTGATGCGGATGCCTTCCCGGGCGGCCTCTTCCTTGAGAGACTGCCGGAATTCCTCCAGCTCGGTGATGTCCGCCTCATCCTGGTGGGTGACGTGGGGAACATTGAGCCAGGCCCGCCGGAGATGCTGCCCGGAGATTTTCTTGATTCGCCCGAGCGAGACGGTTTCCACGGCGCCGAACTTGGCGAAATCGACTGCGGGAATTTCCGGTATGCCTGTTCCCGCCGCCTCGGTTCCTCCGGCGGCGATCCCGGCGAGCTTCTGCTTGATCCAGAGCTTGACGTCTTCCTTGAGTATCCGCCCCTTTGGCCCCGAACCGCCGATCTGGGTGAGATCGGCGCCCAGTTCGCGGGCAAAGCGCCGGATCCCGGGGCTTGCATGGGGAACTGCACTGCCGGACTTCTGTACCGGCGGGGGCAGGGTGCGCGGGGGGCCCTGGGGGGTGGGCACGGATGCTTCGGGTCGTGCCGCCGGCTCCGTTTCCGGTGCCGGGTCGGATGAATCCCCCGACTGTCCCCCGGCCTCCCCGCCGGTTGCCGACTCCGCCGCCGGTGGCTGTTCGCCGGGGGCGGAAGATTCACCGTCCCCGGTGTCAAGCACTGCCACCTGGCTGCCCTCGGACACCCGGTCACCCACGGCGACCGTCATCTCCCGGACCGTACCGGATGCCGGTGAAGGCACCTCCATGGTGGCCTTGTCACTTTCCAGTGTCAGCAGCGGGTCTTCCGCCGTAATCCTGTCTCCCGGGGCAACCAGCAGCTCGATGACTTCCACATCGGCAAAGTCGCCGATGTCCGGTATCTTGATCTCAATCACGGATGACATGGCGGCTCCCTCAGGCTTCTCTCGGATTGGTCTTTTCGGGATCGATGCCGAATTCCCGGATGGCCTCGTCCACCACGCCAGGCGGGACCTGTTCCTGCAATGCCAGGGCATGCAGGGCCGCGACCACGACATGCTGCCTGTCCACTTCGAAAAACCGCCGCAGTTTCTTGCGCACGTCGCTTCTGCCGAACCCATCGGTCCCGAGCACATGGTACTGGCCGGGAACCCAGGCCCGGATCTGGTCGGCATACCATTTCATGTAGTCCGTGGCGGCGATGACCGGGCCCTCGCTGTTCTCGAGGCACATCTGGACATAGCTCTTGCGCGGTTCCGCATCGGGGTGCAGGCGGTTGTAGCGGTCGGTATCGTGACCGTCCCGGGCCAGTTCGTTGAAACTGGTCACGCTCCAGATGTCGCTGTCCACGCCGTAGCTCTCCGCCAGCATTTCCGCCGCGGCCTCGACCTCCCTGAGGATGGTGCCGCTGCCGAGAAGGCGGACCTTGAGCCGGTTGCCCTTTTTCGACGTGCTGTGCAGCAGGTACAGGCCGCGCAGGATGCCTTCCTCGACGCCCTTGGGCATTGGCGGATGGACGTAATTCTCGTTCATCACCGTGATGTAGAAGTAGACGCTCTCCTGCTCGCCGTACATGCGCCTCAACCCGTCCCGGATGATGACCGCCAGTTCATAGCTGTAGGTGGGATCATAGGAAACGCAGTTCGGCACCGTGCCGGAAAGGATCAGGCTGTGCCCGTCCTGATGCTGCAGGCCTTCGCCGGCGAGCGTGGTACGGCCCGCGGTACCGCCGACGATGAAGCCCCGGGCGCGCATGTCGCCGGCGGCCCAGCAGAAATCGCCGATCCGCTGGAATCCGAACATGGAGTAGAAGATGTAGAACGGCACGGTGTACAGGTCGTGATTGCTGTAGGACGTGGCCGCGGCGATCCAGGAACACATGGCGCCGGCCTCGTTGATCCCTTCCTGCAGCACCTGCCCGCTCTTGTCCTCGCGATAGAACATCAGCTGGTCCGCATCCTCGGGTTCGTACAGCTGGCCCTGGGGCGCATAGATGCCCAGCTGCCGGAACATGCCCTCCATGCCGAACGTGCGTGACTCGTCGGGGATGATGGGAACCACGTACTGCTTCATCTCCTTGTCCCGGACCATGGCCGACAGCAAGCGCACGAACACCATGGTGGTCGAGATTTCACGGTCGCCGGTCCCTTCGAGCTGGGCCCCGAACAGGTCGATCCCGGGAACCGGGAACAGCGGTTTGGACCCGGTGAACCTGGCGGGCAGGAACCCGCCCAAGGCACGCCTGCGCTCGATCAGGTACTCGGTTTCGGGGGATTGCTCGTCCGGCCGGTAAAACGGCGCTTCCGCCACCTCCTTGTCCGACAGGGGGATGCTGAACCGGTCACGGAAGGCGAACAGTGCATCCTCCCCCATCTTCTTCTGCTGGTGCGTGGTGTTCTGGCCCTCGCCGGCCTCGCCCATGCCGTACCCCTTCACCGTCTTGGCCAGGATCACCGTGGGCTGGTCCCTGTGCCTGACCGCGGCGGCGTAGGCCGCGTAGATCTTGTGGGGATCGTGTCCGCCCCGGTTCAGCCGCCAGACGTCCTCGTCGGTCATGTTGGAGACCATCTCACGCAATTCCGGGTACTTTCCGAAAAACTTTTCCCGCACGTAGGCGCCGTCGCGGGCTTTCAGCACCTGGTAGTCGCCATCGACCATCTCCTCCATCCTCTGCTTCAGCAGTCCCTTGTCGTCCCTTGCAAGGAGGGGGTCCCAGTAGGACCCCCAGATCACCTTGATGACATTCCAGCCTGCCCCCCGGAAATCGCTTTCCAGTTCCTGGATGATCTTGCCGTTTCCGCGTACCGGTCCGTCGAGCCGCTGCAGGTTGCAGTTCACCACGAATACCAGGTTGTCCAGGTTTTCCCGGCCGGCCACGGACAGGGCGCCCACGGATTCCGGTTCATCCATTTCCCCGTCCCCGAGGAACGCCCAGACCTTGCGGTCCCCGGCATCGATCAGGCCGCGGTTGTGCAGGTACTTCATGTAGCGGGCCTGATAGATCGCCATGATCGGACCAAGACCCATGGATACCGTGGGAAACTGCCAGAAATCCGGCATCAGCCAGGGATGCGGATAGGACGACAGTCCATCGTTGTCCACCTCCTGCCGGAACAGCCGCAGCTTGTCGGCATCGATGCGCCGTTCCAGGTAGGCGCGGGCATAGATGCCCGGCGCGGAATGTCCCTGAATGAACAGCATGTCTCCGAGCTGGTTGTCGTTGTGCGCGCGCCAGAAATGGTTGAAACCGACATCGTAGAGTGTCGCGGCCGAGGCGAAACTGGCAATATGGCCGCCAAGCTCGGTGGAAATCCGGTTTGCCCGGACCACCATGGCCATGGCATTCCAGCGGATCAGGGCGCGGATACGGCGCTCAAGTGCATGGTCTCCGGGGCTGCGTTCCTCCATGTGCACCGGGATGGTGTTCAGGTAGGCCGTATTGGCATGGTAGGGAATGTGTACGCCGGTACGCCGTGCACTGTCGATCAGTGATTCGATAAGGAAGTGGGCCCGCTCATATCCCTCGTTATCGATCACCGCGCTCAGCGCATCCAGCCACTCTGCAGTTTCCAGGGGATCTATGTCGACGGGACGCTCGTTATTCATCTTGGAACCGGGTTGATGCTCGGAATCATTATATCATCCGGGATAGATACGCCCGTCGGCTAATACCAATTGGTAATAGCCGGAAATGCCCTGGAAGTCTGGCCGTCCAGTCCTGGACAGGCGTGGGGTAAATGGAATGATCGGAATGCGGGACTGTTCCGGCTACATGAACCGGTCGCAACCTGCGTTGCCCGGAATTTGACGTTCTTCAGGCCTGCTGCTTCGACAAGCCCCGATCATCCGGCGCCGGGGATGGGGATAGCGGCGGCGAAAGGGCGCGAATGACCGCTTCCGGATCGCGGTCGATCACTGTCAGCAAGACGCGCGCCGCCCGGTCGGGAACCCGGCGTCCCTGTTCCCAGTCCTGAACTGCTCGGGCATCGAGCCCGAAGCGGTCCGCAAATTTCTGTCGGCTCAGCTTCATGCGCTTACGCAGTTCGACGATCCTTCCCGCAGATGGATCGTCCATGATCCGGCACGGCAATGCTGTCTCCCCCCGCACATGGGCAAGAATCTCGCCAAGCGCTCCCTCAATTTCTAGACCGGTTTCTGTGCGTTCTGTTGTCATCTTTCCCTCCCTTCCCGATTGATGGTCGCCACCAGCCGCGACAGCACCTTGCGGCCCGTCGCCGTCCGGTCATCGCAGTCCGCGTTTGCCTAGGCTGTTAGCATGTAGATCGCCTCCGGACTGGCCTGCCGAAAGCGAGTTGTGCGGATACCGCCGCGCTTGTCCCCGGGGAAATCGGGGGACTAACTTCTTTCCAGCAGTGCGATCCGATAGCAGGCGGCCAGTTCCTGGGTGATCTTGGCTGTCTCCCCGAGTTTCTCTTCCGTTCCGGGACCGCCCAGCCGGGTGCCGATCTCGAAGATATTGCCGGTGTCGATGATCCGGAAGGGCACCTCGGTCTCGAACGGCTGCAGGGAGTCGAAGCCGGTTACGAAGGTCACGTTCATGACTTTCTGGACGCCACGAACGATTTCGACCGCCTCCGCGTTCTCATAAGTACCATCCAGGAGACTTGCAGGGAAATAATCGAATCCGATGCGGAACCGGGACAGACGTGCGCACAGCCGATTGAGGAAACCCATGATCAGTTCCCCTGGCAGGTACATCGTGTTGCCTTCCCAGATGATCAGGGTTTCCGCATCCGGGTCAAGGCCGGCACGAATGAGCTCCTCCGGAAGATCGGCCTCGAGATAGTTGCAGGGTATCGCGGCGCATCCCGGGACGCCCGCCTTGGCAAGGACCGCAGCCTTGAACTTCAGTACCGCGGACTGGTCCACGTCGAAGAACCGGACGTCATCGCTTGCAAATATCCTGTTCCGCATGTCGAAACCGGAACCCAGGGTGACGACCTGGCGGACACCGCGCTTGATGTCACTTTCCACGATGACGTTGAATGCTAACGTTCGCAAGCGGATGGCATCCGCGACCGCGAAGTGAACCTGCGTGAGCTGGGTTACGGTTTCCCGCAGTTCCGGGTTGAGAAACAGTTGTGCATAGGGATCGGAAAACATCGGGCGCTCGCGGGATTCCTCGAGGGCCCTGATTCCGGCGATGATGAATGCCGTAGTCCCGATTTCGTTGATGTTGATTTCTTCCACTGCTGATTCAAGTTTCGATGGCCAGCCCGGATGGTATTTCATGGGTCTGTTCTTGGCAAACCCTGCGGCAGTCCCTCGGCAGCCGGTCCTGCTGGCCGCCAGGCCGCCCCCGGGCGATTTTGTCACCTGTCATCATGGGGAGAGGTTCAGGGGGAACCGGTCACGGGCGATGCCGGCGATCTTGCACGACACCGCAATGCCGGCCTCCGCCTCACCGGGACCGAAATGATTGCCTCCAGGAACCGGGACCCTGAGACAATCACTCACGCCACCATTCCCTGTGCCAGCCGCATGGCGGGAACATGCCCCCGGACCTGCGCCATCAGCAGCCGCAGGGAGGAGTGGAATTCCTCGATGTCCACGGAACTGGTCAGGACCGACCGTGCCGGCACTTCCGGCGTGAACCCTGTGCGGCCATGCAGGACGCGTTGATTGTTGAAGATGATGCCTTCGCCGGCGGCCAGTGCGAACGTCACCCGCAGCTCCGGGTCGTACAGGATCGCGTAGAGGCGCTTCAGCGCCCGGTAGCAAGGCTCGATCAGCCGACTCGGCAGATCCAGGGGCATGATCTGGCGTTCGTTGCAGCGCACGCCTGATACCTCACCGTCAAAATCCAGACGAATGACGGGCATGGTGGCAGCGTACCATTTCACCTGACCGGCACTGTTGTGCGCCGGATCACGCCGGACCCCGGTGATCGGCACCCGGGTGAGCAGATCGAAGTCATCGGGATGGCTCTCCCTGAGCCGTCGCACGGCCTCAAATCCGTCCACCAATGTCGAATGCCCGCCATCGGCGCTTGGCCGCAGAACCTGAAACACCGTGATGCCGATGGTTGACAGCCGATACGTCTCGTCAACATGCGGATCCAGGGGGTCCGTGATATCGCCGACATTGTCAACGCTGGCCTTCCTGGACAGGGTATAGGTGCCATAGTGGGACCGGCGCTGGTCGCCCACGAGGCTGATCAGCCGGCCGGCTTCCTCTGCCCTGGTCGGCGCGCCCTGAATCCGGCAGAAGCCATAGTCGCGTACGGATTCGAGCATGGCCAGGCGGCGGTCTGCAGAGCCCTCGCATGCAACCATATCCGCACATGGCGGATCGTCATGGATCCCGGAATCCCAGAGAATGGGGCAGTGTCGCCGACGCTGCCGTTCCGCATCGGAATAGCAGTGATCGCGCAGCCAGACGGCGGAATATCGTGAACGGTGGCCGTCGTTGGTCCAGGCAAGGTCGATCGATTTGTCGTCGTGCGCCTCGATCCGAAACGCAATGTCATCCGGGATGTGATGCAGGCGCAGACCGCGAACGGCGTTAACGGGAGTGCCGCAGGCCGCACAGGTGCACTGATGGCGGAGCCATATGGGATGGAACATGCTCGCATGGCCGTCCGACCAGTCGATACGAAGCCGGCCAGCGGCGTTGGCGACCGACTGGATCCGATACTTCGCATTCGAATGCGGCATGGCCCTTCCGCCTCAACCAGGCTGCAGGATTCGTTGCCCGGAAGCAGGCAATTGCCGGCACATTTCCGAAAAAATCAAGCGGTGACTCATCGGTTCACCTGGAACCAGTTCCCCCTGTTCGTGTTTCGGAATACCGTTTTGCCCATCACCGGATACGCGTGCAGGAACCTGTTGGACTCAAGATCGGTTACATTGAAATCCTGTCCGCAATTCTTGACCGGATCGGGTTCGTGATTTCCGGAGAGATCCCCGGGGCCGGCCATATTATGTCCGCTTACGTACCTTGCGCCGTGATCACAGGCGACAAACTCGTTTCCCCGCGGGACAAGGCGACGTCAATTGTCCGCGCTCTTCTGGCGGGACATCACGGCCCTGAACAATTTGCATGATCATTGCAGCGGAGCGATGCGACCCCGGACCTGGCGCCGGCGGATATTGCAGGATTCCGCCCGCGACGGCGAATGCCGGGCCAGCGATGCATGATACCCTCCGGCGCCTTGTTTCCCCCGTCCCGCTTGGTTAGAATCCGCATCCTTTTTCTCCTTTCCTCACCGGCGCCTGCCACGCAGTCGATTCCGGGAGGATATAACCCGAGAGGAGCACAATGCGTCACTACGAAATCGTGTTTCTGGTCCATCCGGACCAGAGCGAACAGGTGCCGGCCATGATGGACCGGTACCGGGAAATGGTGGCCTCCGGAGAAGGGCGCATACATCGCGCCGAAGACTGGGGACGCCGCCGCCTTGCCTACAGCATCAACGACGTGCACAAGGCCCACTACGTCCTTTTCAATGTCGAATGCTCGCTGGATGTCCTCGCGGAAATCAAGCGGAATTTCAAGTTCAACGACTCCATCCTGCGCCACCTCGTGGTGCGCCGCAAGCAGGCCGTCTCCGAGGAATCGCCCTTCGCCAAGGCCAAGGCCGAGGAGGAACGGCAGGAAGAAGAAAAGCGCAAGGCTGCCGAGGCCCGGGCCAAGGCCGATGAGGATGCCAACGACAAAGATAAAGACAAAGAAAAAGACAAAGACACCGACGACGGCGACGACGGCGACAGCGACAGCGACAACGACAGTGGTGGCGGTGACGAAACCCCTGACACGGCGGTCAAAGAACCCGATCATCCGTCCGATGATGCGCCGGATGAAGCCAAGCAAGACGACCAGCAAGACGAGGAGCAGAAATAATGGCGATCAAGAAGAAAAGGGGGGCCATGCCCCGCCGGTCCTTTCAGCGGCGTCCCAGGTTCTGCAAGTTCACGGCCGACGGGGTCGAGTCCATAGACTACAAGGACCTCGAGATACTCAAGGCGAACATCAGTGAAACCGGGAAAATACTGCCGCGCCGTACCACCGGCACGAAATCCCATTTCCAGCGCCAACTCGCCGTTGCGGTGAAGCGGGCCCGCTATCTGGCCCTGATTCCGTATACGGATCAGCACGACAACTAGGAGGCAGCGATGGAAGTCATACTGCTGGAAAAGATCCAGAACCTGGGCGATCTCGGCAGCCTGGTCAAAGTAAAGAACGGTTACGCGCGCAACTACCTGATTCCCCAGAAGAAGGCGGTACGCGCAACCGAGGATGCCAAGGCCCTCGTCGAGGAACGCCGCCGCGCCCTGGCGGAAGAGGAAGGCAAGCGCCTGGAATCCGCCCAGGCCCGTGCCGATCTGGCGACCAAGGAAATTTCCGTGGTCCGGTTGTGCAGCGAAGAAGGCCGGCTTTACGGTTCGGTCACACCCGCGGATATCGCGGCAACCATGACCGAAGCCGGAACCCGCATCGAGAAATCCGAGGTATTTCTTCCGGAAGGACCGCTCAAGAACACCGGTGAATTCGAGGCGGATGTCATTCTGCACCCGGAGGTGCGGTTCGCCGTCAAGGTCAACGTCATTGGCGAACACGACGGTGAGTCCGCCGATGCGACCGGCGGCGAAGAGCAGGCCGGAGATCCTGCCGATGCAGCCGGCGGCGAGGAACAGGACGAACCGGGCGGTGAGGACTGACAGGACTTTGGCGCCGGCCCGCTGAACGAACACCGCCCGCGCATCCCCACTGTTGAACTCGGCCCCGGGACCGACCGGTTTCCGTCCCATTGTCCCGCGGTCAGGACATGCCTGACTACCCCGGGAGGCTGCTACAGTTTCCGGGGGCTACTTGGGCGGCAGGGTGGTGACGAAACCAAGGCTCATGTCCACCCACGAGGCCAGGTCCTCATCGGATTCGAAACCCGGCGGGTCGACATAGACGAATCCGTTCAGCGGCTTTCCGGTGAAGTCCATCTCCCTGGCATGGGGTCTTTGCAGGGCTTCCGGGTACTGCTCCGGGCCAACCCGGACCATCAGGATATCCCCAATCACGCCGCAGGACATGTGGCCGTACACCATGAAGGCAATGCCGCCGAACATCTTCCGTTCGAACACTTCCGGCATCTCCGCCAGGACTTCCCGGAGGCGTTCGGCGATACCTTCGTCAAATGCCATGTCGATGCGCAAAGGCCGGATGTGAGGAGGGGGCATAATACCCGCTATAATCGCTCTTCGCACTCCCTCGTCCTGACATGAAAGCCGCCGAACTCGTATCCGGTACACCCAAGCTACCGCCCCAGGCCCTGGAGGCCGAACAATCCCTGCTGGGGGGCCTGATGCTCGACAATCGCCGCTGGGACGAAGTCAGCGATGAGGTCAAAAGTGTGGATTTCTACAACCAGAGTCACCGCCTGATCTTCGACGCTGTCCTGGCGCTGCAGGGAAAGAATGAGCCGGCAGACGTGATCACGGTTTCCGAGTGGCTGGAACAGAACGGCAAACTCGAGGAGGCCGGCGGACTGGCCTATGTCGGGAATCTCGCGAGCAATACCCCGAGCACCGCCAATATCCTGAACTATGCGCGGATCGTGCGGGAACGTTCCATTCTGCGCTCCCTGATCTCCGCCGCCAACGAGATTTCGGAAACAGCCTATGTTCCGAAAGGGAAGACTCCCCGGGAAGTCCTGGACCATGCGGAGAAGCTGGTGTTCGACATCTCCGAGCACGATGGCCGCAGACGCCAGGGTTTCACCGCCATCCAGGAGCTGCTGACGCGGTCGGTCGATCACATCGAGGAACTGTACGAATCCAAGGAAACCGTGACCGGGATGCCGACGGGGTTCACGGACCTCGATGACATGACGGCCGGGCTGCAGCGGGGGGACCTCGTGGTGGTGGCAGGCCGTCCCTCCATGGGCAAGACCGCCTTCGCCATGAACGTGGCGGAATTTGTCGCGCTGGAAAAGGAGCTCCCGGTGGCGGTGTTCAGCATGGAGATGCCCGGCGAGCAGCTCGCCATGCGTCTGTTGTCCTCCATCGGACGCATCAATTCGAACAAGGTGCGTACCGGCCGCCTGAATGATGATGACTGGCCCAGGCTCACGTCCGCGGTGGGACTGCTGGACAAGGCGCCCATCTTCGTTGACGACGCCGCGGGGCTCAACCCTCTGGAGCTCAGTTCCCGGGCCAGGCGACTGTCCAGAGATCACAACGACCTCGGCCTCGTCGTGGTCGACTACCTCCAGCTGATGCAGTCCACGGAGAACAACGAGAACCGTGCCACGGAGATTTCCAACATCACCCGGGCGCTCAAGATGCTCGCCAAGGAACTGAACGTGCCGGTGATGGTGCTTTCGCAGTTGAACCGCAGCCTCGAACAGCGTCCGAACAAGCGGCCCATCATGTCTGACCTCCGGGAGTCAGGAGCCATCGAGCAGGATGCGGACGTGATCTTTTTCGTCTACCGGGACGAAGTGTACAACGAGGAAAGCGAGCAGAAGGGCAGGGCGGAAATCATCATCGGCAAGCAACGGAACGGGCCGATCGGCATGGTGCCGCTGACATTCCTCGGGGAGTTCACGCGGTTCGAGAATTTCGTCTCCCAGGACGCCGCTCATTCATTCGGGGCGTGACCTCGCAGTCTGACTGCAGTTCCGCCGGCACCGCGGCCGAAACCTGGGACCGGGTGAGGGCAACCGTCGACCTTGGCGCCTTGCGCCAGAACGCAGCCCTGGCACGGCGACTGGCGGGAGAAGCGTCCCTTTGCGCCGTGGTGAAGTCGGATGCGTACGGCCATGGCGTCCGGTCCGTGGTTCCCGCGCTGATGCCGCTCGTGGACAGTTTTGCCGTGGCCACACTGGAAGAGGGCGAGGCGGTCCGGGCGATTACCCGGGAGCATGCCATCGTGGTGTTCTCCGGATTCAACCATCCCACACAACTGCCGCGCTTCAATTCCCTTCGCCTTCAGCCGGTGATCCACCAGCCTGGCCAACTGTCATGGCTCAGGGATCACGGGGGCGCATCCGCGGGCTGCTGGCTCAAGGTGGATACCGGCATGAATCGTCTCGGATTCTCCATGGAGCAGGCATGGTCCGCTTTCCGGGCACTCGCCGGGTGCTGCGACGAAAAGCCGGGACTCATGTCCCATTTCGCGGTTGCCGATACACCGGACCACCCGATGAACGCCGAACAGCTTTCCCGGTTCCTCGAGGTTGCCCGGCGTTTGGACACCACCTGCAGCATGGCCAATTCCGCCGCCCTGGCGAGCCTGGCGGACAGCAGGCTTGGCATGGTTCGTCCCGGCCTTATGCTCTATGGCATCACGCCGTTCGCGGACCCGTCCCGGGGACCGGTGGAACTGAGTCCGGTGATGCGATTCGAAAGCCGCATCGTTGCCGTGAAGGACCTGTCCCCGGGCAGCACGGTGGGCTATGGCGCCACGTGGCACACGGACGCAGTCCGCCACATGGCAATCGTCGGCGCCGGTTACGGGGATGGTTACCCACGCGCCATCGGCAACCGGGGCCATGCCATCGTATCGGGAAGGCAGGCGCCCGTGATCGGCCGTGTGTCCATGGATACACTGGCACTGGACGTGTCGGAATGCGGTCCGGTGGCGGTCGGGGATCCGGTGGAATTCTGGGGTACGCATCTGAACGCGGCCACGGTCGCCGCCTGGGACGGGACGATACCCTATGAACTCCTGTGCCGGGTGTCTTCCCGGGTGCCCAGGGTTGCCGTGAACTGAGACCGGCTGCACGATGGCGAAACAATCCGTCAAAACCCGGTTCGTCTGCAGCGACTGCGGCGCCGAATCGGCAAAATGGACCGGGCAATGCATGGAGTGCGGCGCCTGGAACACCCTGTCGGAATTCACTGTCCGTGCGGACCGGGAGGTGACCCGGTTTTCTGGATTGGCATCCGGTTCCCAGGTGCAACGGCTGGATCAGGTGGAAAGCGCCGACCTGCGCCGGCTGCCAAGCGGCAGCGGCGAACTGGACCGCGTTCTCGGGGGCGGACTGGTTCCCGGTTCCGTGGTGCTGATCGGCGGGGACCCGGGCATCGGCAAGTCCACCCTGCTGCTGCAGTATCTTTCCGTGATCGGCCGGGACCATGTCGTGCTGTACGCCAGCGGCGAGGAATCCGCGGAACAGATTGCGTATCGGGCAAAGAGACTGGATATCGACGGCCGGAATCTGCTGCTGCTGGCCGAGAACCGCCTGGAGGATGTCCTCGATGCCGCCGCCAGGAACCAGCCGTCCGTACTCGTTGTCGATTCAATCCAGACATTCTACAGCGACGTGCTGAGCGCGGCGCCCGGCAGTGTCTCCCAGGTGCGCGAATGCGCCGCCCGGCTGGTCCGGCATGCCAAGCAGAGCGGTTCCGCCGTCATCCTGGTCGGGCACGTCACCAAGGAGGGTTCCCTGGCCGGGCCAAGAATCCTGGAACACATGGTGGACAGCGTACTGTACTTCGAAGGTGACAGCAGCAGCAGTTTCCGCCTCATCCGTGCGATCAAGAACCGGTTCGGAGCAGTCAACGAAATCGGTGTCTTCGCCATGACCGAGCAGGGCCTGCGCGACGTGCAGAATCCATCCGCCATGTTTGTCAGCCGGCATGGCGCGGCACGTCCCGGAAGTGTTGTTCTTGCCACCCAGGAAGGCACCCGGCCGTTGCTGGTGGAAGTACAGGCGCTGGTGGATGACAGCGCACTGGCCAACCCACGACGGCTCTGTGTCGGACTTGAACAGAACCGCCTGGCCATGCTGCTGGCAATTGTCCACAGGCATGCCGGCATCTCCCTCAACAGCTACGATGTCTTCGCGAACGTGGCGGGAGGCGTCCGCGTCGTGGAGACCGGCGCCGACCTCGCCCTGCTGATGGCCATCCTGTCCAGCGTCAGGAACAGGGCCGCGGGAAGCGACCTGGTCGTGTTCGGGGAGGTGGGCCTGTCGGGTGAACTGCGCCCTGTGCAGCGTGGAACCGACCGTTTGCGGGAGGCCAGAAAACTCGGCTTCGAGCGAGCCCTGATCCCGGCAGCGAACGCCCCCGACCGGCGCATCGCGAAGGATCTGTCCGGCCTGGAGATCCTGCCCGCACGCCGGATCGACGACGCAATCACCCTGTTTGATGTATGATCCTGCATCAAAGGCCTTCCCCATTTCCAGGTAATCAACATGTCCTCCTACTGTGTTCGTACACTCCTGCTGCCTGTCATGCTGGTGCTGTGCACCACTGCCGCCGCCCAGCAAACCAGCCTGCAAACCGACCAGCAGAAGTACGGCTACGCCGTGGGCACCCGGATCGCGGCCCAACTCATGGCCCAGTTCAGCCAGGACGGAAGCGGCATCGACATGCAGGCGTTGGCGGCCGGCATCAGCGACGTGGTCAACGGCGGCAGCCGGTTTATGACGGACGAGGAGGCGTTCCAGATAATCGAAAACCGCCAGGCGGCGGCGCAGCAGGAAGCCGAGGCGCGGGCGGAAGCCGTGGCGATGGCAGGTGCCGAGTGGCGGGCCGAGAACCGCAAGCAGGAGGGGGTTTCACAAACGGAATCCGGACTGCAGTATTCGGTCGTCACCAGCGGCGAAGCCTCCGCGCCCAGTCCGGGACCCGATGATACGGTCGTCGTGCATTATCGGGGAACATTTCTCGATGGCACCGAGTTCGACAGCTCCTATTCACGCGGCGTTCCGGCCACGTTCTCGCTGAACGGCATTATCCCGGGCTGGCAGGAAGCCTTGCAGCTCATGCGTGCCGGTGACAAGTGGAACGTGGTGATTCCGCCTGAACTCGCCTATGGTCCACGCGGTTCCGGGGCAATCGGGCCCAATGAAACGCTCCTGTTCGAAATCGAATTGCTTGAAGTCAAGGGTGGGTGATGAATTCCACTCCTGACAGTTTGAATTCAGTTGGGCTTCAGCTTTGGGGAATTAAGCTGGCACTGTAACAACCACTCTCACGGAGTCCGAAATGAAAATGATCAGACTGATGGCTGTCCCGCTCGTCGCAGTTGCCATGGTCACCCATGCCGAGTCCGGCCAGGGGATCATCGATGAGGCAACCGTTCTCAAGGCCGAACCGATCTACCGGACGGTCAGGATCAATGAACCTGTGGAGGAATGCTGGGAAGAACAGGTCCAGGTACCGGCAAGCAGCGGCTACGAATCCCATACCCCCAAGATCGTCGGTGCCCTCGTGGGTGCGGCTGTGGGCAATGAGTTCGGCAAGGGCCGCGGCAAGGACCTGGCCACCGTGGCCGGCGCTGTGCTTGGCGGATCCATCGGCCGCGACGTCCAGGCCAACTCCCGCAGCAACAACAGCCGGGTGGTGTACGAGCAACACTGCGAGACGGTGGATCGCTACCGCACCGAGGAACGGCTGGTGGGCTATGACGTTACCTACCGGTATCATGACAACGTGTTCTACGCGTTTACCGATCATGATCCCGGCCAGGTCATCACGGTCAGCGTCAGTGTCCAGCCGGCGGAATAGCACGGGCAACGTACATTCCGGACCCGATTCCCGCCGCGCGGTTCCCCCGCCGCCCCTGCGCGGCGGGGCTTGTGACCGCGCACCCCTGCATTTACACTTTCCCCATCGTGGAAGTCAGGGGTAAAAACCCGTCCCCCTGCGGGACCAGGAACCGTTTCCAACTGCCGGTCAACCGCGATCACTTCGTATGCGACTGAGAACAAAATCCGCTGCTGTTCAGTTCCGGTATTACGGGGCGATGCTCGCCGCCGCCTCGTTACTGGTGCCGGGAACGGCAGCCGCGCTGGATCCCGATGGCGGTGTCGCGCAGGATGGCTTCAGCATATCCGTGGATACCACCAGCATGGACGACGTCGCCCGCATGATCAGACGCCACAAGCGATGGGAAATCCTGGACGCCAGGCAGCGTCTGAAAGGCAGCGAGATGCGTTACCGCTTCAAGTTGATCAACAACACCGGGAAGGTCATGATCATCAGCATCGATCCCAGGAATCCCAATTTGCGGAAACTCGAGCAATAGGCAGTTCCGCCGGATCGTGATCCGGCTCACGTACCCATGCGCATACTGATTGTCGAAGACGAAAGCACTCTGCGCGAACAACTGGTCACCAAGTTTCGGCAGAAGGGCTTCGCCGTCGACGAAGCGAGGGACGGCGAGGAGGCCTTGTACTATGCCCGGGAATATCCGGTGGACGTTGCGGTTGTCGACATCGGCCTGCCAAGGCTCTCCGGCATCGAGGTGATCAAGCTGATGCGAAGCGAGGGCATCGAATACCCTGTCATCATTCTCACCGCCAGGTCCCGCTGGCAGGAAAAGGTGGAGGGACTGGATGCGGGGGCTGACGACTACCTTGCCAAGCCGTTTCATTTCGAGGAACTCCATGCACGGGTTTCCGCACTGATCCGGCGGTCCGCCGGCCTGCCGAGCCCGGTGATCGAGATCGGCCCGGTCAGAATGGACACCCGCTCCCAGATGGTGTCCGTGGGCGGCCGCAACCTGGACCTGACCGCGTTCGAGTACCGTCTGCTCCATTACCTGATGCTGAACCGGGGCAAGGTGGTCTCGAAGATGGAACTGACCGAACACCTCTACGATGAGGACTCGGACAGGGACAGCAATGTCATCGAGGTGTTCGTCGGCAGGTTGCGGAAGAAGCTGGACCATGACGGGTCTTTCAATCCCATCGAGACACTGCGGGGCCGGGGGTACCGGTATTCGTCAACGATGTGAGCACACTGTCCCTCAGGAAGCGGCTGCTTCTGGCTGCCGCGATCATTTTGGTCACCTTTCTCGGCCTGGCGGGATTCGCCCTTGACCGGGCCTTTATCAGCAGCGCGGAGGTCTCCCTGCGCAACCAGTTCCGAACCCAGACCCTGGCACTGCTGTCGGTCCTGGAAGTGGAAGCCGGGGAGCGCATCGTCCTGCCGGAACTGCTGCCGGAGGCGCGTCTGATGGTGCCCAATTCCGGGCTCTACGCCTTCATCGTCGATGAAACCGGGCGTCTCGTCTGGCAATCCGGGTCGTCCATCGGCCTCGAGATTCCCGCCCCGGTCGGGGAGGCCGTGGGGTCCAGCGCATTCGTCCGTACCGGCGATTCCCTGTACGGGCCGTTCCAGTACAGTTTCCCCACCATCTGGGAGACCGAGGATGGCTTGGAGCACCGGTTCACCCTTGTGATGCTCGAGGCCAGCGACCATTTCGGCGCGTTTGTTTCCGAACATCGCAACAAGATCATTCTCTGGCTGGGGCTGGTGGGCGTGTTCCTGCTGCTGACCCTGATGGCGGTTCTCCGGTGGGGCCTGACTCCGCTGGACCGGGTGAGACAGGAGATCGACCAGGTGGAGCGCGGGTTCCAGGAGGGAATAGCGGGGAGCTATCCGAGGGAAATCGCCCAGCTCAGCGAACGGATCAACCTGTTCATCCGCAATGAACGGAACAACCTGATGCGGTACCGGAACACGCTGGATGATCTTGCCCACAGCCTGAAAACGCCGCTGGCGGTCATTCGGGGCATGACCGAGGACGACCGGCCGATTCCCCCGGGGGAGCTTGCGAAGTACGTGGACCGGATGGGGAATATCGTGGACTACCAGCTGAAAAGGGCGGCCTCGTCCCGCATATCCCTGATCCACACCCGGGTGGACATCCAGCCGCTGGTCAGCCGTGTCCTGGAATCCCTGGCCAAGGTCTACGCGGAACGGAACCTTTCCCTGGAGTCCGAAGTGACTCCGGAACTCAGGTTCTACGGCGAGGAATCCGACCTGGTGGAGATTCTCGGCAACCTTCTCGATAACGCCTGCAAGTGGGCAGCGTCCTCGGTATCCTGCCGGATCACCGCCCCGGCGGAGGAGCGGGAGGAATACCGGGGTATCCGCATTGTCGTCGAGGACGACGGTCCCGGCATCCGGGAGGATGACCGCAAGGAGGTCCTGAGGCGCGGCGTCCGTGCGGACCAGCGGGTGGATGGCCAGGGTATCGGTCTCGCGGTCTGCCAGGAGATCGTGGCTTCCTACCGCGGCAGCCTGTCAGTCGGAGAAAGTTCCCTGGGCGGAGCATCGGTCGTCGCGACACTCAGGCATCCGCTGAACGGCTGACCGGGTGTTCAGCGGATGCGGACCAGGATGACCGAAACGTTATCCGGCGCTCCCGCCTTCAGGCAGGCGTCGATCAGGCCATCCGCGCAGGATTCGGGATCTTCGGACCCGTGTGCCAGGATCCCGGCAATCTCCGTATCCGCCACGACACCGCTCAGCCCGTCCGAACACAGCAGCAGGACATCACCCGCAAGCACCTCCCGATCCAGAATGTCCGGCTCGCAGAATGGCTGGGTGCCCAACGCCTTGTCCAGCATGTGATGGCTGTAGTCCGGCACGATTCCGGCCGGGTTGCCACGCAGCAACCGGGTTGCCAGGGTGTGATCCTCGGTCAGTTGCGCCAGTTCCCCCTTGCGGAACCGGTAACACCTGGAATCCCCGATGTGTCCGATGACGACGCGTCCGCTGCAGACATGGATCGCCACCACTGTGGTGCCCATTCCTTCCATGTGTGAAAACCGCCGGCTGCTGGAATACACCTCGGCATTGGCCGCATTCACGGCTTCCAGCATCCGGTCCGCCGCGTCCGCGGCGCCGTCGACCGCGGCCCGATCCCCGAAATGGCGGATGATTGCATCCACGGCCATCCTGCTGGCGATCTCGCCCGCCTGGTGTCCCCCCAGTCCGTCGGCCAGCACGGCGACATCGAGTTCCGGGACGATGCAGATACAGTCCTGGTTCATGCGCCGGACACTGCCTGTGTCCGTGGCTGCGGTCATGGTGTGATGCATGTCTACAGCGGACCTCCGGGGACCGATCTGCCGATGATTCAGATGCCCCGCAGCAGTTCGTTGAGGCCCACCTTGCCGCGGGTCCTCTCATCGACCTTCTTCACGATCACCGCGCAATACAGGCTGTGGCTGCCATCGTCCGCAGGCAGCGAACCGGAGACCACCACGGACCCGGGCGGTACCCGTCCATAACAGGTCTCGCCGGTTTCACGGTCATAAATGCGGGTGCTTTGCCCGATGTAGACACCCATCGAAACCACCGAACCCGCGCCCACGACGACCCCCTCGACAATTTCACTGCGCGCGCCGATGAAGCAGTTGTCCTCGATGATGGTCGGGGAAGCCTGCAGCGGCTCGAGAACCCCGCCAATCCCCACCCCGCCCGAAAGGTGCACGTTTTCGCCGATCTGCGCGCAGGACCCCACGGTGGCCCAGGTATCCACCATCGTGCCCGCGCCGACCCAGGCGCCGATGTTGACATAACTCGGCATCAACACCACGTCCGGGGCGATATAGCAACCGCGCCGCACAAGGGCAGGGGGCACCACCCGGTAGCCCCCGGCACTGAAATCACTGTCGCCGAATTCGGCGAACTTGAGCGGGACCTTGTCGTAATAACGGGTGAAACCGCCCGGGATGACATGGTTCTCCTCGATCCGAAAAGACAGCAGCACGGCCTTCTTCAGCCACTCATTGACCCGCCAGCCATCACCGTCGGGTTCGGCCACCCGTGCCTGCCCCGAATCCAGCAAGGCCACGGCATCGTTCACCGCAGAGCGTACCTCGGTGGTGACGTTCTGGGGGTTGATCGTCGATCTTTGTTCCCAAATACCTTCAATAATATTTTCTATATCTTTCATAATTAATGTTAAATTATGTTTCTGTACTTAAAACCAGCATTCTTCCCGGGCGAGCGGGACATGGATTATATGTCATCCCGGGTGCACCGCACGTTCCATCCCCATCAGGCCGGATCCGGCCGGCATGCGGCTATCCATCCTGACGGAAAGCGTCATTCCCGGAACTGGTACCGGGATACCACGGCACCTTGCGGCAACCCCAGCCGGTGCCGGCGCGGCAGTCGGGGCAGGCATTGGAAACGCACGCCAGGGAGGCAGGGGCTACCTGATCCCGATGCCGTTACGGGCGAAGTACGTTAGCTGGGGTAACCCGGACCCGGTTTTACCCATACCGGCACTGGTATTCTATTCCGGCGGCGAATCGGCTAAGCTTGATTGTCTTCGGTCGGCCTTAACAATTTTCTTGAAGTGGGACTTAGACTCACATGAATTTCTTTCCAATGTACGGGGGATAAAATGGCCATATTTGATAAGTCTGAAAAACAAGCGGATTACGCATCAAACGTAACAACCATCGCAGCTGGAACCAGCATCGTCGGTAAAATAGACATCGAATGCGGCCTGCATATTGATGGCGAACTCGAAGGAGAGGTCAACTCTAAGGGCATCGTCAAGGTCGGCCAGACCGGTCTACTCAAGAGCACCCTGAAGGCCGAGAAACTGGTTGTGACCGGCCGCTTCATCGGCACCGCCGACTGCGATCAGATCGAGTTGACCTCCGGCGGAGAGGCCGAAGGGAAACTCATTTCAGCCGGATTGACCATCGATGCCAACAGTTCGTTCCAGGGAGAAAGCATCCGGCGCAAGCAAGGGGATACCACCAAGCTCCTGGATTTTTCAGCGGAGCCCGCGGTACGCAGCGGCGGTGCTGTAGTCAAGGACAAGCCTGCGGACAAGACCACCCCCTGAACAATCCTCGGCCGGGCCCCTGACCGGATCCGTACGCCGTCAGGCCCGTCCGCCTGCGGCGACCCGTGCCGGCCTATGGCACGCGCCGGTCGACCCGCAGCCGTATCGGCGCACCGCCGCGGGTAACGGTTTCCACGGATTCACTGGTAAGGTCACCGCTCTGGGCGGAAGGCGAACCTGAAAGCGCAACCCTGGCGGTGACATCGACCCGATCCTCGCCGGACAGGTTCCTGCCTTCGATCATGGCGCTGGCGTCGTCCAGCCGCACGGTCCGGGGAAGGTCGCCGATCGTGAGGCGCCTGGCCGCCAGGGGCATGGGCGGTCCGGATTTGGCCCTGGCGAAGACGAATACGGGCGTGGCGGGATCCAGGTTCTCCCGCAATTCAGGCGCGATGGAAACCTCGAGCTCAATCAGGGCAGCCGGAAGGCCAGGGTCCCGGGTGTCCCCGGACCCGGATGAAGCCGTTTCCGTGGGATCGGCCACGAAGCCGGACGATGCGGATTCGAGCTGCTGCCGCAGCTGTCCGAGTGCCTCCGGGTTGTCTGCCAGCAGGGGTTCCAGCCGCTCCAGGTAACCCATCGCCGCGGCCCGGTCTCCGCTGGCGTTCGAGCCGAGCGCACCGATCCATAACGCGTTGACCTGGACCGGGTCCAGTTCCAGCGCACGTTCGATGCGCACCGAGATTTCGGCTGTATAACGGCCCCCGTTGCGCATCAGGCTGGCGTCCGCCCAGGCAGTCAGGATGTCCGGGTCGTCCCCCACCAGAGCATGCACCCGGGCGTAGGCTGCTTCGGCCTTGTCGAACTGGTTCATCACCATGTAGGTGCGCCCGGCAATGGCCCAGCCGTCGGCATTGCCGGGGTTTTCCGCCAGGCTCTGCTCCAGGCGCTGCAGCAGTTGCGGTATGTCCACTTCCGCATGGGACTGGGACCCGGCTTCCTGCTGGTTCAGCGGGGGAAGCGTCCAGCGGTTATCCCCGACCTTCCAGTAGATCAGTCCCGCGGCCAGGGGAACCAGCAGCAGGACCGTGACGGTGGTCCAGCGCCCGCGGGCCTGGTTCTCGCCAAGGACATAGTCCGGTCCGGACAGATCCGACAGGAGGGCGGCCTCCAGTTCCGGCGCTCCCTCCCCGGCACCGCCTTCCTCCGCATCCACTTCCGCCAGGCGTTCCCTGGCGATGACAAGGTTCTCCCGGCTCATGTCCACGCTGACGACCCGGCGCGGCCGGATGGCGCCGGGCAGGAGCAGAAGGAGGCAGAGGATCGCCAGGCCCGCACTGGCCAGGATAAACCAGGTCATTCCGCTGAACCCGGGGGTTGCCGGTCCCCGTTGTCCCCCGACTCCTCCAGCAGGGCCCTGGCCCGTTTCAGGTCGTCTTCGCTGTAGCCGGTGGGCACGGCGGTCGCACGCCGCCGCCACCGCAGCATCCACCAAATCAGGATCAGGGACAGAACCAGGGGGGACATCCACAGAAACGCGGTAGCCGCGGTGAATCGGGGGCGGTAGAGCACGAACTCGCCGTACCGGGAAACCATGTAGTCAACCACTTCCGAACGACTCTTTCCTTCCTCGACCAGCTCCCGTGTCTTGCGCCGCAGATCCTTTGCGAGGTCGGCGTTGGAGTCCGCCAGGTTCTGGTTCTGGCATACCAGGCAGCGGAGTTCCTGGATCATCTGCTGGTAAAGGGATTGCATGGCGGGGTCGGCGAATTCCACGACCTCCACCTTGGCGGCAGCCGGCAAAGCCACGCAGAACCAGGCCGCCATGACCACGGCCGCGATCCGGCGTCTTCCCGGCCCGTTCAATTGACTCCTTCCCGCAACTGCCGGATCACCGGCAACAGGATCTCCATCGCATCCGTCTCGCTCACCGGGCCGACATGCTTGTAGCGGATATGACCGGTTCGATCGATGACAAAGGTTTCCGGCACCCCGTATACCCCGTAATCGATGCCCACGTCCCCGTTCCCGTCAAAGGCGCTCAGGAGGTAGGGGTCGCCCCACCTGGCCAGCCAGTTCCGGGCATCGCCGCGCTTGTCCTTGTAGTTCAGACCCACGATATCGATTTCTTTCGACAGGGAAGTGATCACCGGATGCTCCTGCCGGCAGGCAACGCACCAGGATGCCCAGACGTTGAGCAGCCAGACCTTGCCGGCCATGTCCCCGGGGCCGAATTCCGCCCCGGGATCATTCAGCCGATCGAGGGTGAATGCCGGTGCCGGCTTGTCGATCAGGGTGGACGGAAGCTTCTGGGGATCCAGGTCCAGCCCCTTCCAGAGCAGGGCCGCCAGGCCGGCGAACACCGCCAGCGGCAGAACATACCGGTTCATGCGGTCCGGCCCGGCACCGCAGCCGCACTGAGCCCCCGTCGGCGCCGGTAACGCACATCCGTAGCCGCCACCAGCCCTCCGATGCCCATCAGGAAGGCACCTCCCCAGATCCACCGTATGAACGGCTTGTAATAGATCCGCACGGCCCAGGATCCCTGGTCATCCAGCGGCTCCCCGAGCGCCACGAAGAGATCACGGGTCAGGCCGGGGTCAATGGCGGCCTCCGTCATGGGATCCTGCTGTACCAGGTAGGTCCGCTTCTCCGGATGCATCCGGCCGATCATGCGGTCGCCCGAGTAGACCTCGAACCAGCCCATGAGGGATTGGTAGTTGGGTCCCGGGGTTTCCCGGACTCCCTGGAAGCGGAAGGTGTAGCCGGAAACCGTGAATTCCTCCCCGGGCGCCATCCGCAGATCCTTCTCGATCGTGAATCCCTTGACCATGGCCACGCCCACGATGAAGACGCCAACGCCGAAATGGGCAAGGTGCATGCCCTTGATGCCCCGTGGCAGGCGCAGCAGGCCGAGGACGCGCTGTCCCGGACGGGTGCGCGAAGCGAGGCCGGCCAGGCTTTCGAGCATGACCCAGCAGCCAAGGGCGATGCCAAGAGCGGCGGGGATGGAATAATGGGTCATCGCGAGTGGCGCGGCCAACCCGATCAGCAGCGCGAGCCCCCCGGGCAGGAGGTGCCCCCGCAGGGTCCGTGACAGGCGGTCCCGTTTCCAGCGAAGCAGGGCGCCTATCACCAGCAGGAGTATCAGCGGCACACCAAGGATGCCGAACAGGAGGTCGAAATAGGGCGGACCCACCGAGATCTTGGTGCCGCTGATCGCGTCCAGGAACAGCGGGTAGAGCGTCCCGACAAGGACCGCGAAGCAAAGCATGGCGAAAAGCACGTTATTCAGCAGTATGGCGGTTTCCCGGGAAACGGGATCGAACCGGACGAAGCTCCGGATGCTCGGTGCCCGCCAGGCATAGAGCACCAGCGAACTGCCGACGACGATGCACAGGAAGATCAGGATGAACAGCCCCCGGGTCGGGTCATTGGCAAAGGCATGCACCGAGGTGAGGACACCGGAACGGACCAGGAAAGTGCCCAGCAGGGAAAGGGAAAACGCCATGACTGCGAGCAGCACGCTCCAGGCCTTGAACACGCCGCGCTTCTCGGTCGCCGCCAGGGAGTGGATGAGGGCGGTGCCCACGAGCCAGGGCATGAACGAGGCGTTCTCCACCGGATCCCAGAACCACCAGCCGCCCCAGCCCAGTTCATAGTACGCCCACCAGGAACCGAGTGCGATGCCGAAGGTCAGGAACATCCAGGCGACGTTGGTCCAGGGACGGGCCCAGCGGGACCATGCCGCGTCCAGGCGTCCGCCGATCATCGCGGCGATGGCGAACGAGAAGGCCACGGAAAATCCCACATAGCCCATGTACAGCATGGGCGGGTGTATGGCCAGGCCGATGTCCTGCAGCAGCGGGTTGAGGTCCCGGCCTTCCGGGGGCACCGGGAAGAGCCGTTCAAACGGGTTCGAGGTGAACACAACGAACAGCAGGATGCCCACCGACACCAGGCCCATGACGGACAGGACCCGGGCGCTCATCACGTCCGGCAGGCCCCGGGTGCCCAGTGCCACGGCACCGGTCCAGACTGTCAGGATCAGCGCCCATAACAGCAGCGACCCCTCATGCCCCCCCCAGACACCGGAAATCCGGTAAATCAGGGGAAGCTTGGAATTGGAGTGATTGGCAATGTAGGCGACGGAAAAATCACTGGTAATACTGGCCCAGGTCAGGCAGGCATAGGAAACCGCCACCATAATGAACAGGTTCAGGGCCAGCGGGCGCGCCAGCAGGACCCAGCCCGAGATCCCGCGCAACGAACCCGCGAGGGGAAGCACGCCCAGCAGCACGGATAGCACCAGTGCAAGGATCAGGGCGAAGTGGCCGATCTCGGGAATCATTGCCCGCTGCTCTTCCCGGCCTGATCCCGATAGGCATCGGCATTGGCCTGCCTGAGGGCCTCGTGCACCTCGGGCGGCATGTAGGTCTCGTCGTGTTTCGCCAGCACCTGTTGGGCCACGAACCCGCCATCCACCAGATTTCCCGTGGTGACGATACCCTGACCCTCGCGGAACAGGTCCGGAAGGATGCCGTCGTATCGCACGGTCACCACCTCAGCCGTGTCGGTGAGATCGAACCAGACCTCAAGGTCGCCCGGGTTGCGCCGCACGCTCCCGTCCACCACCATGCCGCCGAGGCGGAATGTGGCGCCCTTCGGCACCTCCCCGGCCACCACCTGGCTCGGACTGTAGAACAGGTTGATGTTCTGGTTGAGGGCGGTCAGTGCCAGCGCAACCGCACCCCCGACCCCGAGCAGAAGAAGCCCGACCAGTACCAGCCGCTGGCGCCGCCGGGGTGTCATACCTGCCCCCCGGTGTTTTCCGCATCCTTTCCGTCCGACTGCAGGGAGATCATCCTGAGCAGGGACCGTACACGGTTCAGCGGAGCCAGGAAATGCCACAGGAGCAGCGCCAGCACCACCAGGTAACTGGTCCAGACGTAGAACGCGTAGCCCCCCATGTGCAGGAAATCAGCCATGCGCGAGTTCCTGCACCCAGCGGGTGCGCCTTTCATGGTGGAGAAGTTCCCCCCGAAGACGGTTGAATACCGCCCCGGCGAAGTAGAAATTGAAGGCGAGGAACATCACCAGCAGGGGAACCAGCATCCGGGTGTCCATCGTGGGTCTGCCGAGGCGGGTTACGGTGGAGCCCTGGTGCAGCGTGTTCCACCATTCCACGGAGAAATGGATGATGGGCAGGTTGATCACGCCGACCAGGGCCAGTACCGCGGATGCCCTGGCGGCCGTGCGCCGGTCCTCGATGGCTGCGGACAGCGCCATGTAGCCGATGAAAAGGAACAAAAGCACCAGTTCTGAAGTCAGGCGGGCGTCCCAGACCCAGTAGGTGCCCCAGGTGGGCTTGCCCCACAGGGAACCGGTGAACAGGGCGCAGAACGTGAACATGGCACCCAGCGGTGCAATGGACCTGGCAACGAGGTCGGCGACCTTGAGATGCCAGACAAGGCCGATCCCCGCGGCCACCGCCATCGCGGCATAGCTGGACATGGATAGCCATGCCGACGGCACGTGAATGTAGATGATGCGGTAGCTGTCTCCCATCTGGTAATCCGGCGGCGCCACGACCAGCCCAAGGTAGAGCCCGACGGCGAACAGCACCACCGCGACCCACCCGCATACCGGTGCCCAGCGCGTGGAAAATCCATAGATCCACGCCGGCGAGCCGAACCGGTGAAACCACACCCAGCGTCTGCCGGTCGGGGCGGGAGCGGTGTTATTCGGTGGCATCGTCGCCTGAACGGCAGGATTGCGGGAGAGCTCTTGCACGTATCATCATATATTATGTCTTCCGTATATTATCAGAGTCCAAAACAGAAGAAGCCCGAAGCGTGAGACGGAATGTGGGACTCCAGGATGGGACTCCAGGGCTTTCAGTTCAAACTGATCCGAATGGCGGCCGCGGCGGCCAGCGGGCAGACCGCCAGGGTGAACAGCGAGAATGCGGCCAGCAACAGCAGGTGCGGAGTCGGATCCTGGCTGATCATGACGGACTGGACTGCCCCGGCGCCAAATATGAGGGCGGGCACATACAATGGCAATACCAGCAGGCTGAGCAACACGCCGTTACGGCGGATTCCCACGGTAAGCCCCACTCCCACCGCGCCGATCAGGCTCAGGGCCGGCGTTCCCAGCACAAGACTGACCGCGAGCACCCCCGCAGCGTTCCCGGGCAGCTGCATCAGCATTGCCAGCAGCGGCGACACCACGATCAGCGGCACGGAACTGGCCAGCCAGTGGGCGGCGGCCTTGGCCAGCACCAGCAGGCTGAGCGGCTGGGGACTGAGCGCGATCTGCTCCAGACTGCCGTCCTCGTAGTCGGGACGGAACATGCTGTCCAGGGCCAGCAGGGTGGCCAGCAGGGCGGATACCCAGATGATCCCCGGACCGGCATCCTGCAACAGCTGAAGGTCGGGGGCCACGGACAGCGGAAACAGGCTGACCACGACGACGAAGAACAGAACCGGCTGTACCAGGTCGTTTCGCTCGCGCAGGGCGATACGCAGGTCCCTGCGAAGCAGCGACCGGAATCCCGACCAGAGGGATTGGGCGGATGACGCCTGGTCGTGATCAGTCATGGGCGCCCGGCAGCCGGATTTCCCGCAACTCCCCGGTATCAAGAAGTGGCTGATGGCTGGTGAAAATCACCAGTCCGCCACGGTCCAGATGGCCCCGGAGGGCTGTCCTCAGGGTGCCGATCCCGGAATCATCCAGGGCCGTGGCAGGTTCGTCGAGGATCCACAGCGGCGCATCACTGAGCATCACCCGCGCCAGGGCCGTACGCTGTTGCTGGCCGGCGGACAGGGTTCGGACCGGCCGTTCGTGGCGCCGCTCGATGCCGACGGACGCAAGGGTTTCACCGATACGGTGCCCATCGGGACGCCTGCCATGCAGCGCCCCCAGGACATCCAGATTTTCCCTGGGGGTCAGTTCACCCTTCAGGGCCGGCCGGTGCCCCAGGTAACTGATCTGGGCACGGTATTCGGCTGCGGACTTCCGGATGTCCGAACCGTTCCAGAACACACTGCCGGATTCAGCCAGCGCCAGGCCGCACAGGATGCGCAGGAGCGATGTCTTGCCGCTCCCGTTCGCACCCCTGACCTGCAATCCCACACCGGCTTCCACCGCCAGTGACAGACCGCGAAAGAGGCTCTGGAACCCCCGCAGGCATTCAATCTCGGTGGCTTCCAGCCTGTTTTCGTCGGGAAACGGGACGGGTCGGTTCAACATACCAGGGCATATCCGGGAGGACCGAGTGTAGGCAGTACACCGGCCACACTCAATACCCAGTATTTTCCTTGTGGGGATAGAATTGCGGGTATGATCCTGCACATCGATATGGATGCGTTCTACGCCTCCGTGGAAGAGAGGGATGATCCCAGCCTCAAGGGGAATCCCGTGGTGGTGGGCGGGCGCCCGGAGGACAGGGGGGTGGTGGCCGCCGCCAACTATACCGCCAGGGAATTCGGCGTCCACAGCGCGATGCCCATGGCACGGGCGGTCAGGCTTTGCCGTCATCTCGTCATCGTGCCCCCGAGGGGGCAGGTCTATCGGGAGGTTTCCGGCCAGATTCAGGACATCTTCCGCCAGTTCACACCCCTGATCGAGCCGCTCTCGCTGGACGAGGCATTCCTCGATATCACCGCGTCCCTGCGCCTGTTCGGGGATGCCGAGGAGATCGGCCGCCGGATCAAGGAGGATATCCGGAACGACCTGGGGCTGGTGGCTTCCGTGGGGGGCGCGCCCAACAAGTTCCTCGCCAAGCTCGCCAGCGACCAGGGCAAACCCGACGGGTTCCTCTTCATCCACGCCGGTCAAGTCCAGGAATTCCTCGACCCGCTGCCGGTGGAGAGCATCTGGGGGGTGGGAAAATCCGCCCGGCGCCGTCTGCACGCAGCGGGAGTCCGCACGATCGGCGATCTTCGCCGGACATCCGAAGACTGGCTCGAAACCGTGTTCGGCAAATCCGGGACCCGACTGTGGCAGCTCTGCCATGGCATCGACGAAAGGGCGGTGGTCACGGACAGCGAGGCCAAGTCCATCTCCCACGAAACGACATTCAGCCGGGACATCACCGAGCTGGACGCGCTCGAACCCATCGTCCTTTCCCTCACGGAGGGTGTCTGCTATCGCCTGCGGCGCGCGGGAATGGGGGCCAGGACGGTGAACCTGAAAGTGCGGTTCCATGATTTTTCCACGGTCACACGCGCGCACAGCCTCCCCGGACGTACCGACCAGACCCTGGCCATCTGGCAGGAATTGCGCCGGCTCCTGCGGACCCTCCTGGCTGACCGGCGGTTCGCGGTGCGCCTGGTGGGCGTGGGCGTGAGCAATTTCAGCGACAGCGACTCGCCGGCGGAAGGATCCCAGGCGGATCTGTTCGAAGCCGCTGAAGCGGCCGGCGGTATCCGGCAGCCGGAAGACCGGCAGGAAAAACTGGACCGGCTGACCGACGAGGCCCGCCGGCGTTTCGGCAGGAATATCCTGAGACGGGGCCGCGGTCTTTGAACAGGATCCGGCAGGCGCCCGATTCGCCCAACTGATCAGGAAAGCAGTCCCGAGACTGCCCGCGAATTCAGCTACACCACCATCCTCTCCAGCACCTGCCCGGGCCGTCTTCCCGTGGGCTTTCCGTGCTGCCAGACAATCTCACCCCCCACAATGACCGTATGAATCCCCTCCGCCGGCACCTTGGAGTGCTCGAAGGTAGCGGAGTCGATGATGGTCCTGGGATCGAAAATCACCAGATCCGCAATCGCCCCTTCCCGAATGACCCCCCGGTCCTTCAACCCGAACACCTTCGCCGGCACACTGGTCATCCGCCGCACCGCCTCTTCCAGGGTGAAAAGCCCCAGGTCGCGGCAATAGTGCCCAAGCACCCGCGGAAAAGTCCCCCACAACCTCGGGTGAGGCACCTCGTCATGGGGCAGCCCATCGGACCCGATCATGGCATCCGGAAACTGCAGCACCCGCTGCAGATCATCCTCGTGCATCTGAAAATAGATGGCCCCGGCCGGCTGCAGCCTGTCGGCCGCATCATAAAGGTCCATACCCCATTCCCCGGCAATGTCCGCCAGATCCCTGCCGTTCATTTCGGGATGGGATTTCGACCAAGTCACGATGATCCGCTCCGTCCGCTCGATATATTCGGCCATCAACACCGTGGAACTTGCGATATAGGGGTAGACATCCAGGTTGAGACTCTGAACCTGCTGCGCCTCCGATATTCGCCGTAGCGTTTCCCGGGTCTTGCCCCAGTTCGCCTTGCCGCCGGCCTTGTGATGGGAAATCACCACTGGCACATCAGCCTCCTTGCCGATCCGGATCGTCTCTTCCACGGATTCAAGGACCGCACCTTCCTCATTGCGCATGTGCGTGGTGTGTATACCGTTGTGGGCCTTCAGTCGCGAAACCAGGGCAATCACCTCCTCCGTGGGTGCATGGGCGGCAGGCGCATAGGCAAGACCGGTGCTCATGCCGATAGCACCGGCCGCCATGGCGGCATCCAGCAACTCGCCCATCCGCCCGATCTCGTCCGCTGTGGCCGGCCTTTCCAGGTTATCCATGGTCGCTGCCCGCAGGGTGGAGTGACCCACCTGCATGGCGAGATTGATGGCCGGCGGAAATCTCTCCACGGCGTCGCGATATTCGAGCATCGTCGAATACCTGAAGTCGTTGCTGTCACCCAGAAGATTCAGCGGGGGAGGAGGTTCGACTCCGCACAGAGGAGCCAGGCTTACGCCGCAATTTCCCGTAATCACCGTCGTGACCCCCTGGCTCACCTTTGGCGTCATGGTCGGGTCGGACATCACCAGCCGGTCATCGTGCGTGTGGACATCAATGAATCCCGGCGCCACTACCAGATGTTCCGCATCGATCGTGTCGGCGGTGTCGGGGTTATCCAGTTGTTCCAACAGATGAATCCGGGACCCGGAGACCGCGATCGTTCGGGTGGTTCTGGCGGGGGTTAATCCATCAATAACCGATCCGTTTCGAATAATCAGTTCATCCATCGACGGCCTGTGTGTGTTGGACTGCACCGGAAATCAACCCACCCGGATGGGCCGATTGCCGAGCGCGGAGAAGCAGGATGGAGACCACGGCACGCCCCGGGGATGTTGGCTGGCCCGGAGAGGGGCACCTATGGCGGGCCATGGACAGGCAGATGCGCATGATCGTCCCGGCCGCCGCATTCGACCAGTACGATCCGGTATGTCGTTGCCCCTTCATGGGCCAAGGATATGGCCGGGCCCTGCGGAAAGCAACCAGGGTGCAGGAGGCGCCAACTCTGCGTGATCAGGCGGGATCAAGGGACAGGGAATCGATGCGAACGCGGTAGGAAGATCCGGTATCATCCCCGTCAGAGCTGAGCCACACCGCCACGATATCCGCGTCGGTGGGGATTGCCAGTACCTGGTTCACCCTGCCGGCGGCATCGGTTTTCAGGACGAAATGCTCGCGCCAGATGGCGGTGGTGGGATGGGCGCGCTCCCGACCGTCCAGTACGGGATCCTGCCAGGTGTTGTAGAACTCCACCCGGCTGATCCCGGACCCTTTCGGCGCCAGGGCATACAGGGTCCGAATCCATTTGGGAGCCACCGTACGCTGGAAGAAATTCAGGGTCTTGTCACCTGCATAGACAAGCCCCACGCGCAGGCGGAAATCATCCCCTCCTTTTTCGCCCTGGGCATTGTCACCGAGGTCCACACGGCCATGGATGACCGCATCGACATGCAGCCTTCCGTATCTGCCGGATGCCTTCAGCGGGTAGACGATGGCGCTGGCGGAACCGTTCACACCGATCTCCATGCCGTCCCCGGAGAACTCGACCTCATTGACGGGAATGCCCCGGTATCCCAGGATTTGCCAGGGGCCTGCCTCCAGGGGAATCTGGAGCGCATGGACCGGCAGGGACACCAGCGCAAAGACACTGCAACACAGGTTCGCAAACGATAATCTGCGCATGACTGGGAAAGATAAGGCCGTGTGATTGGGAGTGGCGGATTCTAGCAGCAGACCATCCGGATGCGACGGCGGACAGGCATGGGTCATTCACCCCGGAATGCCGGCCGGCCGGTTCAGGAATGCGCTCCGGCCGTGTCCAGGTCGAGGTTGTCGATCAGGCGGACGCCCCCAACCCATGCCGCCACCAGGGCCCGGCCCTTTTGCAGCGGACCCGCAGGCGTTTCGGCGGTCCAGTTTTCCGGGTCGCGCACCGCGGCATAGTCCGTGGTGATTCCGGGGACCGCCAGCATGCCCCGCATCAGTTTCTCCAGTACCTCGGGATCTCTCTGCCCGCCGTGCCATGCCCCTGCGGCAGCCCGCAGAGCCCGGACCAGCGCCAGGGACAATTCCCGTTCCGCCGCGTCGAGCCGGCGGTTGCGGGACGACATGGCGAGTCCCCCGGATTCACGGACCGTGGGACACACGACGACCTCGATTGCATTCATCCCGGCGGCAATCTGCCGCACCAGCAGGCTTTGCTGGAAATCCTTCTCTCCGAAATAGGCGCGGCAGGGACCCACCGTACGAAACAGGCGCTCGACGATGGCCTGTACGCCCTCCATGTGTCCGGGCCGGAATGCCGCCTCCAGGCCCGCGATTGCCGGCAGGGGCACCACCGGCGGGATGCGGTCCGCATCCCCGGCTTCGGGAAAGAAACTTTCCAGCGAGCCGGTAAACGCCATCTTGCAGCCGACCTCATCGAGGATGGCCAGATCCTCCTCCAGGCTGCGGGGATACTTGTCCAGGTCTTCCCGGCTGTTGAACTGCAACGGGTTGACGAAGATGCTGGCGCAGGTGGTCCCGTTTTCCGCCACCGCCCGTTCGACCAGCGAACGGTGTCCGTCGTGCAATGCCCCCATGGTGGGAACAAAGCCCACTGATTGACCCCCCTTCCTTTGTTCCCGGCACCAGCATTGCGCTTCCGCGGGCGTGCCGAGATAGATCGTCATGTCACCCTCCAGCAGGTCACCCGACCCACGGCCGAAGGGCCGATGGCCGGGGCAGTATTGCTGACGCCCCCCAAGTGGCCGGATCATCGTCCGGGCGGATATACCCCCAGGCCGCGACCACGGCATCCGCCCCTGCGGCTCTCGCCGAGGCCACATCCCGCTCATCGTCACCGACCATGAGGGCTCTTTCCGGAGGCACTCCCATGATTTCACAGGCCAGCAATACGGGATCGGGCCAGGGTTTGCTGCGAGGAGCCGTGTCGCTGCAGATCATGCAGGCGGGCCGGTCCCGCATTCCCAGTTCCCGCAACAGCCGGTCCGTAAGGTAGGTGGGCTTGTTGGTGACGATTCCCCATGGCCGGGACCCGGATTCCAGTCCGGCCAGGATTCCCTCCAGGCCGTCAAACAGGCAGGAGTGGCGGCTGATGTCGGACTCGTAGGCAACCAGGTAGCGTTGCCACAGTGCCTGTGCCTCCTCGCTCTCCCTCGGCAGCCCATAGGCCATGCTGACCAGTGTGAGTCCGCCCTGGGATACCCAGGGGCGGAACGTATCCAGCGGCATCGGCGGGCGTCCGTCCTCGTCCAGTATCGTATTGAGTGCGGCCACCAGGTCCCCCGCGGTGTCCAGCAGGGTGCCATCCAGGTCGAACAGCATCGCGTCCGGCATCCGGCATGGTTTCCCGCCCATGGCGTCCCGCTCAGCCGTCAACTGCGTGGGCGATGTAGTTCACGTCCACACCGGGCGCCAGCCGGTATTGCTGGAGCAGGGGATTGTAGTGCATGCCGGTCAGTTCCGTGATCCGGATGCCGGCCTGTTCGCACCAGCCATACAGTTCCGATGGCCTGATCAGTTTCTCATACTGGTGTGTGCCCCTTGGCAGAATCCGGAATATGAATTCCGCGCCCAGGATGGCGAAGAGAAACGATTTCGGATTCCGGTTGATCGTGGAGAAGTATACCGAACCGCCGGGCTTGATCAGGGCGGCGCAGGCCGATACGACACTGGCAGGGTCCGGTACATGCTCGAGCATTTCCATGCAGGTAACGACGTCGTACGCGCCCGCGTCCGATTCGGCCAGCGCCTCGGCCGTCATCTTCCGGTATTCCAGTTCTGCGCCGCTTTCCACGGCGTGTGCCCTGGCCACCTTGAGCGGGGCCTCGCCCATGTCGATGCCCGTGACGTGGGCGCCCGCCAGGGCCATGGCCTCACTCAGTATTCCGCCCCCGCATCCCACATCCACGACGCGCAGGCCATCAAGCGGCGTGCGCGCATTGATGAATCCCAGGCGCAGGGGGTTGATCAGGTGCAGCGGCTTGAACTCGCTTTCCGGATCCCACCATCGGCTGGCAAGTTCCTCGAACTTGTCGATTTCCGCCGCATCCACGTTTTCGTGCGGGATGCCGTCTGCCTGGACTCGTGCACTCATGATCCGGAGGATGGGGGCTGCCGGGCGATCTTCAAACCCCACTGTCTTGCATCGGCGAGAACACGGTCCTCTTCCAGCCGGGTGAACGTACCGCTGTCGAGAACCTGGCATCCGCCGATCCAGACATGGCTGACCTGATCGCCCGCACAACCATAGACCACCTGGCTGAGCGGGTGGTAGACCGGCAGGGATCTGGCAACGGACAGATCGATGGCCACCAGGTCGGCGAGCTTTCCGGGTTCTATGGACCCGATCCGGTCTTCCATGCCGAGTGCACAGGCGCCGCCCATGGTGGCCGCCCAGAGAGACTGCGCCGCGTTCATGGCGGAAGGGTCGCCGGCAATGCCCTTGGCCAGCAGGGACGCTGTCTGCATCTCGGACAGCATGTCCAGGTCGTTGTTGCTCGAGGCGCCGTCGGTGCCGATGGCGACATTGACGCCTGCACCCAGCAGGTCCGACACCCGGCACATCCCGCTTGCGAGTTTCAGGTTGGATTGGGGGCAGTGAATCACGCTGACCCCGCGGGAGGCGACGGACTCGATTTCCATGTCCAGCAGCTGGGTCATGTGGACCGCGGCAAGACGCGGACTCACCAGTCCAAGCCGGTCCAGCCGCTCCAGCGGGCGGACGCCGAAGCGGTCGACGGATTCGCTGATTTCGTGCTCGGTTTCGTGAACATGCATGTGCACCTGACAGTCCAGTTCTTCCGCCAGGGTGGCGATCTTCTCCAGGGTCCCGTCGCTGACGGTATAGGGGGCATGCGGAGCGAAGGCCGCATTCACCAGCCTGGAATGCCGCAGTGCATCCCGGGTTTCCAGACCCTTTTCGATGTACTCTTCGGGCGTGGAAGCCCATGCCGTGGGAAACTCGATCGCGATCATTCCCACGGTTGCACGCATGCCTGCCGCTTCTGCACGGGCGGCCACCGTGTCGGGAAAGAAATACATGTCCTGGAAACATGTCGTGCCGCCGCGAATCATCTCCAGCATGGCAAGGTCGGTGCCCACAGCCACGTAGTCCCGGTCCACGCAGCGGGCTTCGGTCGGCCAGATGTACTCGGACAGCCATTGCATCAGCGGCAGGTCGTCCGCGAATCCGCGCAGCAGGGTCATCGCGGCGTGGGTATGGGCATTGACCAGACCGGGGATGAGGACGTGGTCATCCAGTTCCACCATCTCGGCGGATTCCCAGGCGCCGAGCACCTCCGAACGTGCGCCCGCCTCGGCGATGCAATCCCCTACAATGACGACGGCGTGGTCCTCAAGCACCGTGGCAGGGTCGGAATTCTCCCCCCCGGCGACCGGGATCGTCCATCTGGGCAGCAGAATCCTGTCCGCATTATTCATGGCTCATACCTCCCGTCCGGGAGTCGACCGGGGAATGTGGAACAGACGGATCAGCAGGAACCCTGCCGCGAAGCCGCCGATATGGGCCCAGAACGCGATTCCCCCCTGCTGGCCCGCCCCGATGGTTGCAAAGGCGCTCAGGGCCTGCAGCGCCAGCCAGATTCCCAGCATCCAGACCGCGGGGATGGTGCGCCGCATCACGAAATAGCCGAGGATGATGGCGATATGGACGGGCACCCGGGGATACAGCCGCGCATAGGCGCCCATGATGCCGCCGATCGCGCCCGAGGCGCCCACCATGGGAACCATGCTCCCCGGGTCCGCAGCCATCTGGGCGGCCACTGCCGCGATGCCGCCGAGGAGATAGAACACGATGAAGCGGAAGGGCCGCAAGGCGTCCTCGATATTGTCGGCAAAGATCCACAGGAACCACATGTTGCCGATGAGATGCAGCCAGCCGCCGTGCATGAACATGGAACTGATGACATTGAACCAGCCCTGGGAGACCGGCGGGCAATAGCCGGCGGAGCCGGTCCAGTCCTGCGCGGCGCCCAGCAAGGCGCCCGGTATGGCACCGAACCGGCAGACCGACTCCACCAGGGCGGGTTGGGTGCCCATACCCTGAACCAGCACCCAGACGAGCACGTTCAGGATGATCAGGCTGTAGGTAACCCAGGGGACATGGTGGGTGGGATTCTCGTCCTTGTAGGGGATCATGGATTTTCACGTATGAACCTGATCAATGCATCCCGCACACCATCGGGGCTTTCCGACATCAGATTGTGACCGCAGTCAGGCAGCAGGGCGATCTCGGCGCCGGGATGCTCATCCGCCGTCCTCTTCGCCAGCTTGCAGGGCGCCATCCGGTCCTGTATGCCGCTCAGGAACAGGATGGGGCAGTTGATTCCCTCCAGGGCTCCCGGTGCACCCTGGTAGGTGTTGCAGGCGGTGAGGTCGGTAAACACCGCCCCGTGACGGCTGTTTTCCATCAACCGGTACTGGTTGCCGGTGGACCAGAACCCGGGATTGGGTTCCCCGCCGATGGGAGACGCATGACTCCACTGTGTCATCATGGCATAGGCCTCTTCCGGCCGGTCCCTGGCAGCATCCAGGAGAACCGGCGCAACCGTCATGGGGAAACAGAATCCGACCAGTGAAAGCGATGCCAGTGGCGGCGCCTTGGCGTGGCGATCGCCGGCGGCCTCGAGGCAGATCAGTGAGCCCATGCTGTGACCCACAAGGTGATGCCGACGGCCAAGCCCCAGGCCCATCAATTCGTTCAGCCATCGGGCGTAACCCTCTATGCTGTCCATGGAATCCCCATCGCTCTGTCCATGACCCGGCAGGTCAATGGCCAGGGCATTGTATCCATGGTAGGCGAAGAACCGGCTCTGGTGACACCACACCGAGTGATCCATGGCGGTCCCGTGGACGAAGATCACGGTATCAAGGGCGGGGTCCACCTCCCTCGACGCCGTGTAGGCATAGTACCGCTGCTGTTCCAGGCTCAGTTTCATCGTCGCCGGTGTGTTCAGGAAGCCGCCTTGCGGGACCGGTGAATCGCCCGGGAAAGATCCTCCAGCAGGTCATCCGCGTCCTCGAGGCCGATGGAAAGACGGATGGTGCCGGGGCTGATGCCGGCTTCCAGCAGGTCAGACTCGCTCATCCGGTAGTGGGTGGTGCTTGCCGGATGGATGACCAGGCTCTTGGCGTCGCCAACGTTGGCAAGGTGGGAGAAGATCTGCAGGCTCTCGACGAACACCCTCCCGGCCTCGCGGCCGCCCTTGAGGGTAAAGCTGAAAACCGCACCCGCCCCTCGCGGCAGCAGCGACTGGGCAAGGTGATAGTCCGGATGCTCCGGCAATTCCGGGTAACTGACATCCTCCACCGCGTCCTGGTCCTGGAGAAACTCGATCACCCTGCGGGTGTTGGCCACGTGGCGGTCCATGCGGACCGAAAGCGTCTCGAGCCCCTGGAGCACATAAAATGCCGTGGTGGGACTCATGCAGGCACCGAAGTCCCGCAGCCCCTCCCGCCTCGCGCGCAGCAGAAACGCACCGGTAGAGGATTCCTCGTCGAAGGACATCTGGTGGAATCCCTCATAGGGATCGCTGAGGGTGGGGAACTTGCCGCTTTGCTCCCAGTTGAAGCGGCCGTTGTCCACCAGAACGCCGCCGATCACGGTCCCGTGGCCGCACAGGAACTTGGTTGCGGAATGCATGATGATATCCGTGCCGTAATCAAACGGTCGGATCAGATAGGGTGTCGTGAACGTGGAATCGATGACCAGCGGAATGCCATGTTCGTGGGCCAGTTCGGCCACGACCGGCAGATTCAGGACATCGTTTCCCGGATTGCCCAACACCTCCCCGAAGATCATCCGGGTTTCCGGACGGATGGCGGCCCGGATCGCGTCGATATCCCGGGGGGATACGAAAGTGGCCGTAATCCCGAAGCGGGGAAGGGTGTACTGCAGCAGGTTGTGGCTGCCGCCGTAAATCGCGCTGGATGACACGATATGCGATCCCGCGTCCATCAGCGTGGCGATGGCGAGATGGAGTGCGGCCTGGCCGCTGGCGGTGGCGATGCCTCCAACGCCTTCCTCGAGCGCGGCGACACGTTCCTCGAGCACCGACACCGTGGGATTGGACAGCCGGGAATACGCGTGCCCCGGTCTTTCCATGTTGAACAGGGACGCGGCATGCTCGCTGTCACGGAAGACGTAGCTCGCGGTCTGGTAGATGGGTACGGCACGGGCACCGGTCCTGGGATCCGGCACCTGGCCTGCGTGTAGAGCCAGGGTATCGAACCTGGTGCGTGTGGGTTGCGGCATGGAAAGACGACGGGTGACTGACCGGTGCTGGGATTCTAACCCGAACAGACGGTTACTTTTTCATGATGCGGATGCCCGCAGTCTGACCATGCCGGTGTCGGCAACTTGGATGCCTGCACTGTGCGTTTCACGAACCAGGCGATGCGCCCTAGGCAAAACGGGGGCGTGCCGTTAAGCTTGCGGCTTTCGATCATGGCTGACACTGATGTGCGCTTTGGAGAATTTCGCATATGAAGACCACGAACAGGCACTGGATTCTGCCCGGCGTAGCGCCTTTGCCTTACTGGCCTGCGTGAACGACGGGGGGCATCCCGTGCACCACTCATCTGCCGTTGATCGTGAAGGAGTCAGATGGTGCGATCCTGCTCGAAGGACACTTGGCGGCATGGCGCCCGTTACCGGGGAACCGGGCATCAGACAATTCATGCCTGGGGAGCTGAATGCATGAAAGACAAGAATTCAAGACCCGTCATCCTGGTGACCCGCAAGCTGCCTCCGGCGGTGGAAGCGCGAATCGCCCGGGATTACGAATGTATCCTCAACGGGGATGACCGGCTGTACGACGATGCGGTACTGGTGGAACGGTCTGACGGCGTGGACGCCATCGTCTGCTGCCACACGGAACACTTCACCCGGGCGGTAATCGAACAGCTTCCGGACAGCGTTCGGGCCATCGCCAATTTTTCCGTGGGTGTGGATCATTGCGACCTGGACGCGGCCGGGAGCAGGGGGATCGTGGTGACCAACACTCCTGACGTGCTCTCCGATGCCACCGCGGAAATCACCATGCTCTGCATGCTTGGCGCGGCCCGCCGTGCGGGGGAAGGCTTCCACATGGTACGGCAGGATCTCTGGCATGACTGGAGTCCCACCTTCATGCTTGGCACACAGGTCACCGGCAAGCGCTTCGGCATCGTGGGCATGGGGCGGGTCGGCCAGGTGGCGGCAAGACGCGCCCGGGGGTTCGACATGGAAATCCACTATCACAACCGTCGCCGGCTGGCCCCGGCGGCGGAACAGGGCGCGGTCTACCATGAGACCCTGGACAGCCTTCTGGCCGTGAGCGATGTCCTGTCGCTGCACTGCCCGAACAATCCGGACTCCAGGGGACTGTTGAACGCGGAGCGGATCGGACAGCTCCCCGACGGCGCCATCGTGGTGAATACCGCCCGTGGCGCCGTGGTGGACGATGAAGCGCTGGTGGAGGCCCTGGGAAGCGGCCGCATCAGGGCGGCGGGGCTCGATGTTTTCAACGGTGAACCGGACGGAATCCATCCCGCGTACCGCGAACTCGGCAATGTCTTTGTCCTGCCGCATCTGGGCAGCGCTACCGTGGAAACAAGAGATGCAATGGGGTTTCGCGCGCTCGACAACCTGGATGCCATATTCGCCGGGCGGGAGCCCGCGGACCGGGTGGCCTGAACGCATCCGCCGGGCCGGCGAGATGATCGCCGTGCCTATTCCGCGTCGGGATTCTTCACAGTGTCCTGGTACCAGGCAAGCCAGGCACCTGACAGAACCATCAGGACAATCACCCAGAAGGGGGGTTTTCCGATGGAGCCTGCCAGGCCCAGAAGAAAGGAGCTGAGCAGGATCATGCCGATCAATCCGGCGATCACTTCATTTTTCATAGCGTTCACGATTACCTATCATCGCCGATCGGGGTCGCCGGGTAAACCTCATTCGTCTTCGCCCAGAGCCTGCATCACCCACCTCGCCGTACGGAGCAGACGGGCATCGTCCCTGAATTGCCCCACGAGCTGCACGCCGACCGGAAGGCCGGACTCGCCCTCCAACAGGGGCAGTGTCAGCGCGGGTACGCCGCAGAACGTCCACGGCGTGGAAAACATCGGGTCGCCCGTGGCCTCCAGGCCCTTGGGGGCCTCACCCGGTGCCGCGGGCGTGATGATGGCATCATATTCATCGAAGTATTCATCCAGGATGCCGACCAGGAGCGGGCGGGACTCCATGGCATTGATGTAGTCCCGTGCGGTGATCTCTTTCCCGCGGGTCAGCATGTCTTCCACCAGCGGCTGAAAGAACCGGCTTCCCTTGTCGTGAATCGGCCCATACCATGTGGCCATTTCGGCCGCATTGACGGTATCCAGGGCCTGCCAGGCAGAATCGAAGGCCGGCCCCATGGTGATCTCGGTGACACGGTCACCCAGGGCGTCCACCACTTCCTCCAGGCCTGCTCTCGAGCTTTCCTCCAGCTGGTCCCAACGGCCGGTCCGCAGAAAAGCGAACCGGGGGGTTACCGGTGGTTCCGACCTGCAGACGGAAAGCAGTGGCGGAACACTCCCGCTGCCTGCCGTGGAGGCGTCCTCGGGGTCTGCGCCCATCATCACCTCGGCGAGCAGGGCGGCATCCTCCACGCAACGCGCGAATACCCCGACCTGATCGAGGAATGGCGACTGGCGCAGTACGCCGGTGCGCGAGATCAGTCCATAGCTCGGCTTGAATCCAACCGTGCCGCAAAAAGCCGCCGGACGGATGACCGAGCCGTTGGTCTGCGTACCCACAGCCCCGGGTACCATGTAGGAGGCAACCGCTGCGGCGCTCCCGCTGCTGGAACCGCCGGGCGTATGGGCCGGGTTGTGGGGATTGGCGGTTTTGCCGGGCATGAACGTCGCCAGTGCGGCGGTAACGGTCTTGCCCATGATGACCGCCCCTTGTTCCTGCAGCCTGTCCACCAGCACCGCGTTCCTGCGGGGAACCCGACCCTCGAACAGGGGGAATCCATGCTCCGTCGGGATCAGCGCGGTGTCAATGATGTCCTTGATGCCGACGGGGATCCCGTGCAGCCGCCCGAGCGCCCTGCCGTGACGCCGATCGTCATCCAGCCGATCCGCCTGGCGCCTGGCATGTTCGGGATTCAGCCAGGCCCAGGCATGGATACCGGAGTCGAAGGCCTCTATTCGTGCGAGGCAGTCATCCACCAGTTCCCTGGCGGAAATGGCGCCGGTGGCAAGCATTTCGGACGCCTGGCACAGACCCAATGAATGCAGGGACATGGCGATGGACTGGATCCAGTATCCCGGTCAGGAGGGTATCTTGCCGAAGAAATAGTCGGGCAGCCACAGTGCGATCTCTGGAAAGACATAGACCAGCACCATGGTCATGATCACGATTCCCAGATAGGGCATGATGCCGCGGAAAATCTCGATCAGCTGGATATGCGGCGGTGCCACCCCCTTCAGGTAGTAAGCCGACATGGCCATGGGCGGCGTCAGGAACGATGTCTGAAGATTGAGCGCAATCAGCATGGCGAACATGTACGGGTTCACCCCGAAAGTGTCCAGCATCGGCAGGAAGATCGGTACGAAGATGATGAGGATCTCCGTCCACTCCAGGGGCCACCCCAGGAGAAAGATGACGAACTGGGCGAGGATCAGGAAGCCCACGGTGCCAAGACTCATGCTGATGATCCAATGCTCGATCAGGGCATGTCCTCCCAGGTAGGAGAACACCGAGGCGAAGGTCCATGACCCGACAAAGAGCCAGCAGACCATGGCGGAAGTCTTGGCCGTGAGAAACACCGATTCCTTGAAACGCTCCCAGGTGAGCGAGCGGTAGACCAGGGCGAGAACCAGGCCTCCCATCGCACCCACGCCCGCAGCCTCGGCCGGCGTGGCCAGACCCATCAGAATACAGCCCAGCACCGCCATGATGAGAACGGCAAGCGGAACCACGGAGGTCACGACCTGCACCAGGATCATCGCCGCCGACGGCACGTCCTCCTCCTTGGGTTTGGGTGCCAGCGAGGGATTCAGCGAAGCCCTGATGATGACGTAGAACATGTAGAACCCGGCCAGTATCAGCCCCGGAAACATCGCCGCGGCGTAAAGGCGCAACGGGGAGAGTTCCGCGATCGCCGCATAGACGATCAGCATGATGCTTGGCGGTATCAGGATGCCGAGGCAGCCGCCGGCGCAGATCACCCCGGAGGCAAAGCTGTTGTTGTAGCCCGCCTTCAGCATCGCGGGAAAGGCCAGCATCCCCATCAGTGTGACCACCGCGCCGATGATGCCGGTGGCAGTGGCGAATATGGCGCAGGTCATCAGGGCCGCCACGGCCATGGATCCCGGCAGGTGCCGGGCAGCGAGTTGCAGGGAGAAGAACAGCCGGTTGACGATATTCGCGCGCTCCACCACGTATCCCATGAACAGGAACAGCGGGATCGCCACGAGCACGTCGTTGGACATCACGGAAAACGTGTTCTGGACCGTAAGATCGAAAATGCGGTTGTCGAAGATCGTATCCATCCGAAGTTCGTCATAGTACGCGTAGTATCCGAAAGCCAGACCCATGGCCAACAGGGTGAAGGCGATGGGAAATCCCAGCAGGACCGTGAAGATGAAAAGGCCCAGCATCAGGATGGCGATTTGGGGGTCAGTCATGTCGGCGCGCAATCAGTGGGGTTCTTTTTCGAGGTCTTCCTGCTGGTGGATCATCATGTCCTCCGTCTCCTCGACGTCATGCATCCTCTTTGGCCAGTAGCCATCGCGGATACACATGATGCAGCGGATGGATTCCGCCAGGCCCTGGAGAAAAATCAGGACACCGGCAACCGGGATCAGCGTCTTGAAGAAATAGATCTGTATCCGCGCCGGACTGCTCCAGCTCACCTCCTTGTAGAACCAGGAATCCGCGGCGAAGCCGTAACCGTACCAGGTCAGGGCGAAGACCGCCGGCAGAAGAAAGATGATGTAAAGGACAAGGTCAACGGTGGCCTGGGTTCTCTGGGTCATCAGGCGGTAGAGCACATCGCCCCGGACATGGGCATCCTGGGCGAGGGCGTAGGCGCCCGCCATCACGAACAGCGAACCGTACATCTGCACACTCATGTCGAACGCCCAAACCGTGGGTGCGTTCAGTACGTAGCGGACGAAGACCTCGTAGCAGGTGGCGAAGGTCAGGACAACAATGCACCAGGCGAAGCACTTGCCCACCCAGACGCTGAGGCTGTCCACAAAGTGAAGGAACTTGTTCATGGTGTATTGCGTTCTCGACCGGACAGCGGGGTAGAGTTCACGTTATGAGGGGCTCCTCACTGCGGTCCATCGAATCCGGGCCGGCAAGCGCCGGCCCGGACTGGATTGCCTCCCGGTCAGGTCAGGCTGCCGAAGTAATGCTCGTAGGCTCCGGCGTAGTTGGGCGCGTTCAGCAATTCGTAACGCACCACGCGCTTTGCCCAGGCCATCTGCGACTCGATCACCCTGGCGAAGAAGGGATCCCCCTCCGCAATGCGGGCAGAAACCACGTCCCAGGCGTTGAGCTGGTCCTGCATGACCGAATCCGGCGTCTTGTAGACGTTGACGCCGTACTCATCCTGAAGCGAGATGAGGTCGTTGGAGTAACGGTCCTGGTATTTCCAGGTGAAGTCCGTGGATGCCGCCTCCGATGCGTATTCGAGGATCTTCTGGTGCTCTGCGGAGAGCTTGTTGAACAGGCTCTTGTTGTAGATGACCTCGAAGGCCTCCTGGCTCTGGTGGAAGCTGCCGAGGTGGTAATGCTTTGACACGTCCTGCATGCCGAAATCCTTGTCCGAGGTCGGATTGTTGAATTCGGCAGCGTCGATCAGGCCACTCTTCATCGCCGGCTGGATTTCACCGCCCGGAAGCTGAACCACCGACATGCCCATTTCCTGGAGCACGTCCGCCGCCAGTCCCACGGTGCGGTACTTGAGACCCTTCATCTGACTGGAGTCATTGATCCGCTCCTTGAACCAGCCGAGGGGCTGCGCCGGCATCGGGCTGTTGAAGAATCCCACCAGGTCGAGCTTGAGGGCATCCATCAGTTCGTAATAGAGTTCATTACCTCCGCCGTACTTGATCCATCCCAGCAGCTGGTTGGCGTTCCAGCCAAAGCAGGGGCCGGTGCCGAACAGGGATGCTGCCGGGCTCTTCGAATACCAGTAGGCCGTCACCAGGTGGGCTCCATCCAGAACGCCTTTATGTACCGCGGTCTGCATTTCGGCGGTCTTGACCACCGAGTTGACTGCCAGCAGGTCGATCTTCAGCGATCCGCCGGACATTTCGTTGACCTTGTTGACGTAGTCCTGGGCAAACTCCAGGAAAATACCGCCGCCCCAGGCAGCCTGCACCTTGAGCACCGTCTGGGCCTGGGCAAGATAGGGGACCGCGGCGACCGCTGCGGTAGTGCCCACGGCAGCGCCTTTCAGGAACTTCCGGCGTGATGGTTGCTTGACGTCATTACTCATGTAACTTTCCTCCAGTCATTTGAGGTGATGATTGATTGGTCCGTCATGACCCGACCTGTCCGCTCCTGCAAGCATTCGTGCGTCCTGGGAGATGGAAATCGAATCGTTCCGGTAGTTTGTATAATGAATGCTCGGAACCGGTTCCCGGCCCGAGGCCACGGCATTATAACTGGAATCAACGCTGACGCCAGAAGCAAACGGAAAAATCGCCAATCCTGCCCCCGGGTCCGTATTTACATGAGGCCCAGGCTTTTTCCTATAATCGTGATCTGATTCATACCTGTTATGACATTGCAAGCCAACGAATCACCCGCCATTCAGATACCCCCAGATCTTCTTGGGGCATTGCATGAGCGCTTGCCGAGGGCCAACGTGCTCACGGAGACCTCCGAACTCATCCCCTACGAATGCGACGGTCTCAGTGCCTATCGCCAGCACCCGATGGCGGTGGTGCTGCCGGAAACCCTGGAACAGGTGGTACATGTGCTGCGTACCTGTCGTGAGCGTGGGGTGCCCGTGGTCGCCCGGGGGGCCGGCACCGGCCTTTCCGGCGGCGCATTGCCGCTGGCGGACGGCGTCCTGCTGGTACTGGCCAAATTCAACCGGATCCTGGAAGTCGATGCCGAAAGGCGCATCGCGAGAGTCCAGCCGGGCGTCAGGAACCTCGCAATCTCAGAGGCCGCGGAACCTCATGGCCTGTACTATGCTCCGGATCCGAGTTCGCAGATCGCCTGCTCCATCGGCGGCAACGTGGCGGAGAATTCCGGTGGCGTGCATTGCCTGAAATACGGCCTGACTGTCCACAACATCCTGTGCCTCAAGGTGGCGACCATGGATGGTGAATTGCTGACCATCGGATCCGATGCGCCCGACTCCCCGGGCTACGATCTCCTGGCGGTGATGACGGGGTCGGAGGGGCTGCTTGGCATCATCCTGGAGGTGACGGTCAAGCTGCTGCCGATGCCGACCCATACCAGTCTTGTGCTGGCCGCCTTCGGTGACGTGGAGTCCGCCGGGGCGGCCGTCGGCGGAGTCATTGCGGACGGCATCATCCCCGCAGGGCTGGAAATGATGGACAATTTCGCCATCCGGGCCACCGAGGACTTCGCCCATTGCGGGTACCCGGTGGATGCCGCAGCGATCCTGCTTTGCGAGGTGGACGGAACCGAGGAAGATACCGCGGCCCAGATCGAACGCGTGGAAGCGGTGATGCGAAAGAACGGCGCCACCGAAGTCCGGGTGGCCAGGAACGAATCCGAGCGCCTGCTGTTCTGGAAGGGCCGGAAGATGGCGTTTCCCGCCATGGGGCGCATCTCGCCGGATTACTACTGCATCGACGGCACCATTCCCAGAAAGAGCCTGCCCGAGGTACTGCGGCGGATGCAGGTGTGGTCGAAGGAATACGACCTCAGGGTGGCCAATGTATTCCATGCCGGTGACGGCAACCTTCACCCTCTCATCCTCTACGACGCCAACAGGCCCGGGGAACTCGAGCGGACCGAAGCCTTCGCCGGGAGGATACTCGACCTCTGCGTCGAGGTGGGCGGCACCATCACCGGGGAACACGGCGTGGGCGTGGAGAAGATCAACCAGATGTGCACACAGTTCAGCAGCGATGAGCTGGCGCAGTTCCATGCCCTCAAGGCCGCTTTCGACCCGGATGGGCTGCTCAATCCCGGCAAGGCCGTTCCCACGCTGCAACGCTGCGCGGAACTCGGCGGAATGCACGTCCACCACGGGGAATTGCCCTTTCCGGAACTGGAACGGTTCTGATGGAGGATGCGGACCGGACAGAGGACCTGAAGACGCAGGTGGACAGCGCGGTTGCCGACAGGACGCCGCTGGAGATTCGCGGCGGGGGCAGCAAGACCTTCTATGGCGGGAAATCCGGTCCGCCGCTGCAACTGCTGGAAACCGACGGTCACCGGGGAATCGTGCACTACGCGCCCACGGAACTGGTGATCACCGCGCGCGCAGGCACCCGAATCCGCGACATCAATGCCGCCCTGGCGGAAAAGAACCAGAGGATTCCCTTCGAACCGCCGGAAATGGATGGCCACGGCACGCTGGGGGGTACCCTGGCGACTGGTTTTTCCGGCCCCGCACGACCCTGGGCCGGCGCTGCCCGGGACCATGTTCTCGGAACACGGATCCTGAACGGCCGGGGACAGGTTCTCCGTTTCGGCGGCGAGGTGATGAAGAACGTGGCCGGTTACGATGTCTCGAGACTGATGGTCGGTGCGATGGGAACTCTCGGCGTGATCCTTGAATCGTCCTTCAAGGTTATGCCGGAACCGGAAATGGAGGCCAGCCTGGCGTTGGAGATGGATCACGATGCGGGCCTGGATTTCATGGCCGGACTGGGCGCGCAGCCATTGCCGCTGAACGGCGCCGTGCTCCACGACGGATCGCTCCACCTGCGCCTGAGCGGCAGCGAAGCGGGAGTCCGCATGGCCATGCGGCGCCTGGGCGGGGAGGAGCCTTCGGACGGTGAAGGGTTCTGGCGCGGCCTGCGGGAGTTCACGCACCCGTTCTTCGAAACCGGTCTTCCGGTGTGGCGCATTGCCCTGCCGGCCGGCGCCAGACCGGATCTCCCGGGGGAGGTCCTGGTTGACTGGGGCGGGGGCCAATGGTGGCTGGGTTCACAGGCCCCTGTCGAGGCCATACGCGAACCAGTCTCCGGGGCCGGAGGGCACGCGACCCTGTTCCGGGGCGGCGACCGCGAAAGCGCCGTGTTCCAACCGCTGTCGCCGGCGATGGCCGCACTCCAGGAACGCATCCGGGCATCCTTTGACCCGGAGGGCATATTCAACCCCGGGCGCATGATGCCCCCCGGACAGGAGGGCTGAACGTGGAAACGAGGCTCGCGGACTTTATCCGGGATACCCCGCATGGCCGGGAGGCGGACACCATCCTGCGCGCATGCGTACACTGCGGCTTCTGCACTGCCACCTGTCCCACCTACCAGTTGCTCGGCGACGAGTTGGATGGACCCCGGGGCCGCATCTACCAGATCAAGCAGGTCCTGGAGGGCCTGCCGCCGGACCGCTCCACGCGGATGCATCTGGACCGTTGCCTGACCTGCCGCAGCTGCGAGACCACCTGTCCTTCCGGGGTACGGTACAGCCGGCTTCTGGATATCGGCAGGGCTGTCGTGGCGAAGAAACTGCCCCGGCCGCCGCATCAGCGGCTGCTCCGCTGGTCCCTGCGCAAGATCCTGACCGTGCCCGGGCTGTTTGCCCCGATGCTTTTCCTGGGCCAGATGACGCGGCGGCTGCAGCCGGTGGTCCTCAGGGAGAAAATCCCGCCGAGGCAGAAGGCTCCACCAATTCCCGCACCCTCCCATACCCGGAAAGTCATCCTGGCGGAGGGCTGTGTGCAGCCCGCCTACAAACCGGCCACCAACGCGTCGCTGTCCCGGATCCTGCACCGGGCCGGCATCGACGCCATTCGTGTCCCGGGAGAACGTTGCTGCGGTGCGGTAAGTTTCCATCTGGATGCGGAAGCGGAAGCCCTGAACCTGATGCGTGCCAACATCGATGCCTGGTGGCCCCACATTGAAGCCGGCGCCGAGGCCATCGTCAGCAGCGCCAGCGGATGCGGCGTGATGATCAAGGACTACGCCCGGGCGCTGGAACACGACCCGCGGTACGCGGAAAGGGCCGCGAAAGTCAGCGGACTCTGCCTGGATGCCGTGGAGTATCTCTCGCAAGTGACCCTGGCTCCGATCAAGGAGGACAGCCGCCTGACCGTGGCCTTCCAGTCCCCGTGCACCCTGCAGCACGGCCAGCAGCTTGCCGGGCGGGTGGAGGCGCTGCTGTCGGCAGCAGGGCACACCGTCGTGCCGGTGCCCGACTCCCACATGTGCTGCGGCTCCGCGGGCACCTACTCGATACTGCAGAAATCACTGTCGATGCGCCTGCGGGACCGGAAGATATCCTGCCTCATGGAAGGGAATCCCGATGCGATCGCCACCGCCAACATCGGCTGCCAACTGCACCTGGAAAGTGCCGCCCGGGTACCGGTGCGGCACTGGGTGGAACTGCTGGACGACGGGGCGGGAGCCAAACCGGCCGGAGTTGTATCGCGTTGAACCGCAAGCATGCCCGGTTACACTTAAGTCGCCTTGTGCGGCCCGGCGGTGGGTAATAAAGTTTTACCATACCATTCATATTCAACATAAATTTGCCAAGCAGCGAGGACAGAATGTCAGAAGTCAATACATACCCGGTTGCCGCGGATGTCGCCTCCCACGCTCACGTGGACCAGGGCCGTTACCTCGAGCTGTACCAGCGTTCCGTGGACGACCCGGAAGGATTCTGGGCGGAACAGGCCGAGAAATTCGTCACCTGGTTCAAGCCCTGGGACAAAGTCATGGATGTGGATTTCCACAAGGCCCATATCCGGTGGTTCGATGGCGGCAAGCTGAATGTCTGTTACAACTGTGTGGACCGGCACCTGGAAAGCCGTGGTGACCAGGTAGCGATCATCTGGGAGGGTGACGAACCTGATGTAGATAAATCAATCACATATAACGAATTATTCGAGCAGGTTTGCAAGCTCGGAAACGTGCTCAAGGATCGCGGTGTCCAAAAAGGGGACCGGGTGTCCATCTACATGCCCATGATCCCCGAGGCCGCGGTAGCCATGCTGGCCTGTGCCCGAATCGGGGCGGTCCATTCCATCGTCTTCGGCGGTTTCTCCCCGGACGCACTCAAGGACCGGATCCTCGACTCCGACTGCCGGGTGGTGATCACTGCGGACGAGGGCCCCCGGGGAGGCCGGAACGTTCCTCTCAAGGCCAACGTGGAAAAGGCGCTCGAGAGCTGCCCGGATGTGCACACCGTGGTCACCGTTAGACGGACAGGCAACCCGGTCCCCGGAAACACCGACCGGGATGTCTGGTACGACGAGGCCATGGCCTCGGCTTCCGCGGACTGTCCGCCGGAGGAAATGGATGCCGAGGACCCCCTGTTCATCCTCTACACCTCCGGTTCAACGGGCAAGCCGAAGGGGGTTCTCCACACCTCGGGGGGATACCAGCTCTATACCGCCATCACCCACAAATACGTCTTCGACTACCATGACGGGGACGTCTACTGGTGTACGGCGGACGTGGGCTGGGTCACCGGCCATTCGTACATCGTCTACGGCCCGCTCGCCAACGGCGCCATCACCCTGATGTTCGAGGGGGTGCCCACCTACCCGGATGCGGGGCGCTTCTGGCAGGTGGTGGACAAGCACAACGTCAACACCTTCTATACCGCCCCCACGGCAATACGCGCCCTCATGGGGCAGGGCGATGAACTGGTAACCAGGCACAGCCGCAAGAGCCTGCGGCTGCTCGGCTCGGTCGGAGAGCCCATCAATCCCGAGGCCTGGGAATGGTACTACCACGTGGTTGGAGACGGCCGCTGCCCCATCGTCGACACTTGGTGGCAGACCGAAACCGGCGGCATCTGCATCACACCGCTGGCCGGCGCCATCGATCTCAAGCCAGGCTCCGCCACCCGGCCGTTCTTCGGGATCCAGCCGGCGCTTCTGGATGCGGATGCCAATGAGCTTGAAGGCGCCGTTGCCGGAAACCTGGTGATCAAGCAATCCTGGCCGGGTCAGATGCGAACGGTCTATGGTGATCACCAACGTTTCTACGACACCTATTTCTCCGCCTACAAGGGTTACTACACCACCGGTGACGGTGCTCGCAGGGATGAGGACGGGTACTACTGGATCACGGGGCGCGTGGATGATGTCATCAACGTGTCCGGACACCGCATGGGCACGGCCGAAGTGGAGAGCGCCCTGGTGCTGCACGAGAAAGTCTCCGAGGCTGCCGTGGTGGGTTATCCCCATGAGATCAAGGGGCAGGGCATATACGCCTATGTGACGCTGATGGTCGGCGAAGACCCCAGTGACGACCTCAAGACGGAACTCGTTAACCTTGTACGAAAGGAAATCGGCCCGATTGCAAAGCCGGATGTCATCCAGTGGGCTCCGGGACTGCCCAAGACCCGGTCCGGCAAGATCATGCGCCGAATCCTGCGGAAGATCGCCGAAAACGAGTTGGACTCCCTCGGAGACACCAGCACCCTTGCCGATCCGTCCGTGGTGGATGATCTGATTGCGAACCGGGGCAGTTGATAATACCCCCCGGCTCCAGCCGGAGCCGCGACATTACACAGCTCGTCGCATCCGGCGGGCATCGGCAGTCGCCAGGACGGGATCAGGTAGTTCCCGGGCACGCGGATTCGTGGCCGGCGTGACCCGTCAGGTCAGGTCGTCCCGCTGACACGCAGGACCCGCAATGCGGCTGCCCGCGGGTGGCGTTTAACGGAGAAAGGCGGTCACCGCCGCGATGAAACGGTCGGGTTGCTCGACATGCAGCCAATGCCCGGTATCGGGAATCGGCGTCGTCTCGGCACGGGTATAGCAACGATCGATTGCCGCGCGCCCGGAACCGGTCATGTAGCTTGAGTTCTCGCCGTAGACGAACAGGGCCCGCGTATCCGTCACCGCCGCAAGATTCCAGCCCAGCAGGGCGGGCATGCTGCGCCGGATCGCGGGCAGGTTGATGCGCCAGTGAAAGCCCCCGTCCCTGCGGACAAGATTCTGCAGCAGGAACTGGCGGATTCCCGGGTCGGCTATGTCCCGGGAGAGCTGTTGCTCGGCGTCCACCCGGCGGGTCACGGAGTCAAGGTCCACGGACTCCATCGCGGCGATGAATTCGTCGTGATCATGGGAGTAGGGTACCGGGGCGATATCCGCGATGACCAGGGACTCAAGCGGCATCAGGCCCAACTGCGCCAGGGCCATGGCCGTCTTCCCCCCCATGCTGTGGCCCAGCACGACGGGGAGGCGGATCCCTTCCCGGTCCAGCGTTTCGGCGACATCCTCGGCCATGGACACATAATCCATCGTTTCCGTCCATGCGGAATTGCCGTGATTGCGCAAATCGAGGCATGTGACGTGAAAGTCCCCGGAAAATGCCCGTGCGATGCTTCTCCAGTTGGTACCGGACCCGAACAGGCCGTGCAGGATGACCAGTGGGGGATTCGCGGGATCTCCGTCTTTCAGGCTGAATAGATGCAACGGTGTGGACATGTGTACTGAACAGGCTTCCTTCCGGACAGTTTCCGGTCATTCACGGGAATGGCCGGAACTGCCGCGCAACGTGACCGGACGGACTTTATACTACGCTGTAATATTTGTGTAACAATGCCCGGTTTCAATCTCGGCCATGGAAAAAGATACCGTCCTGATCGTCGAAGATGACAGCGCACTCAACGAGATGCTGCGCTTCGTCCTGGACCGTAACGGATTCAGGGCGATGCAGGCTGAAGATGCGCAAACTGCGGACCTCTGCATCTCCAGCCGGATACCCGACCTCGTTCTCCTCGATTGGATGCTGCCCGGCGCGAGCGGCATCGACTATGCGCGGAAGCTGAAGTCCCACCCGCTCACCGCCGACATCCCGATCATCATGGTAACCGCCCGGGGCGAGGAAGAGGACAAGATCAGGGGCCTGGACCACGGGGCCGATGACTACGTCACCAAGCCGTTTTCCAACAACGAACTGATGGCCAGGATCCGGGCGGCGATCCGCAGGACCAAGCCGCAGAAATCCGGTGAGGCGGTCACTTTCGGCAACATCCGCATCGATCCGGACAGTTTCACCCTGGAGATCGGCGGGAAGCTGGTGGAAATCGGCACCAAGGAATTCCTGCTTCTGTATCTCTTCCTGCGCAAACCCGGCCGGGTGTACAACCGGGCCCACCTGCTGGACCGGATCTGGGGCAAGGACAGCTACATCGACGAACGTACGGTGGATGTCTATATCCGCAGGTTGCGTACCATCCTGGAGAAGCACGATCACTCCAGCCTGATCAAGACCGTTCGTGGCGTAGGATATCGGGCCGCGGCGAATTGAGCCGCAATGAGCATGGACAGTCCGGGCGTCGTTCTCTGGGTCGGGCTGATGGCCGGCACCGCCGTATCCGGCCTGATCTACCTGTTCTACCGGCTGGTTCACCGGGAGAATCCGCCGGGAGAATCCGCCGGACCAGCCGATGGACAGGACGCAGAGTCCGTTCCCGGGGAAACCGGCGACGTGGATGTCACTGACCTGCAGAGCAGCATGTCGGCCTCTCCGGATGCCGTTTTGCTGACCGGAGGACAATGGCAGCTCAGATGGGCGAACGACACGGCATGCCAGTGGTTCGGTGTCGACCTGAACCGTGACATGGGCCGGCCGATCCGGCAGGTCATGTCCATTCCCGGCTTTGTCCAGTACCTCTCACGGCAGGACTTCGCCGATTCCTTCGAGTGTGATGCGCCGGCCGACGGAACCGTCCGGCTGGGGATCCGCGTGGCACCCTATCGAAGCGGCCAGTACCTGCTCCAGGGAAGGGATATCACCAGCTTCCGCCAGCTTGAACAGATCAGGCGGGACTTCGTGGCCAACGCATCCCATGAACTGCGTACTCCGCTCAGCATCCTCTACGGCTACCTGGAAATGATGCAGGACGAACCCGACAACGGCATCGGCCCGCAGTGGAAACCCGCGGTACGCCAGATGTTCGAACAGACCACCCGGATCAAGCAGATCATCGACGACATGATGCTGCTCTCCCGGCTGGAAGAAGCGGACGAGGAACTGGAACAGCAGTACACACCCATGGCGCCGGTCATGCACAGTGCCCGCCAGGACGCCGAGGCGCTGACTTCCCAGAAACATCAGAACATGCTCTGCGAAATCGATGAAAATTACTCATTGTATTGTAATCTCAATGAGATACAGAGCATGGTCACCAATCTCATCACCAACGCGGTCCGCTATACCCCCGAAGGCGGGAGCATCACCATCAAATGGAAAGTGGATCTGCTTGGCGGGTCGCTCAGTGTGGAGGATACCGGTATCGGTATCGAGGAGGAGAACATACCCCGCCTGACGGAGCGGTTCTATCGCACCGACCCTGCGCGGTCCCGGGCCGCCGGCGGCACCGGGCTTGGCCTGGCCATCGTCAACCACATCGTCAACCGGCACAACGCCAAGCTGCTCATCAACAGCAAGGTGGGCAAAGGCAGCATGTTCACGGTCCTGTTCCCCAGGGATTCGATCCGTGCGGATCATGAACAGGTGAAGCTGCTCCTCAACTGACCTTATGAGCCGGCGTGGACTCCCTGTAACCTGCCTGTAACCTGCCTGTAACAATCGATTTCTACACTCTGCTTTCCTTTCCAAATTATCCCTAATCTTCCCGAAGGAGAGCATTCAGATGCGAAAAAGCGCCATTTCCCTGGTGGCACTCGGCCTGATCACGGCCGCCACCTTTGCCCATGCGAGGGACCACATCATGATTGTCGGCTCGTCAACCGTATATCCGTTTGCGACGGTCGTTGCCGAGAGCTTCGGCAAGACCAGCGGATTCAAGACCCCGATCATCGAATCCACCGGCTCCGGTGGCGGCATGAAGCTGTTCTGCGCCGGTATTGGCGAGGAGCACCCGGATATCACCAACTCCTCCCGTCGTATCAAAAAGTCCGAATTCGACCGGTGCCAGGAAAATGGCGTCAAGGACATTGTCGAGGTGAAAGTCGGCTACGACGGTATCGTGTTGGGAAGTTCCAAGGAGGCGCAGCGCCTGGACCTCACCCGCCGCGACATCTTCCTGGCTCTGGCCAAGGATGTACCGAATCCGGACGGCAGCGAGAGCCTGGTGCCCAACCCCCACATGACCTGGGCGGATGTCAACGCCGAACTGCCCGCCATCAAGATCGAGGTTCTGGGTCCCCCGCCCACCTCCGGCACCCGTGACGCGTTTGCCGAACTGGCACTGGAAGGCGGCTGCAAGACCTTCGACTGGGTCAAGTCCATGAAGAAGTCCGACAAGAGTGCCTACAAGGCCGCATGCCACACCGTCCGTGAGGACGGCGCCTACATCGAGGCAGGCGAAAACGACAACCTGATCATTCAGAAGCTCCAGGAAAACCCCGACGCCCTGGGCGTATTCGGGTTCAGCTTCCTGGACCAGAACGCAGATGTGATCCAGGGTGCTTCCATTGACGGCGTTGCACCGGAATTCGAACTGATCGCGGATGGTTCCTACCCGGTCTCACGCCCCCTGTATTTCTATGCCAAGACGGCCCATATCGGGGTCATTCCCGGAATCCAGGAATTCATGGATGCGTTCACTGGGGATGCCGCGTTCGGCGACGAGGGCTACCTGACCGACAAGGGGCTGATTCCCATGTCCGCAGAAGAGCGCCAGCAGTTCTCGGCCGCTGTCAGGAACCGGACCTCGCTGTCCATGTAACACCCAGGGCTGTATTCCTGGCCCTGAAGGCAGTAGGGGCTGACCGAACCGGTTCGGCAGCCCCTTTTCTTTGCCCCTCAACGACAGGTACCATGCGCAACCGGATTCCCCGTGAACTGAATCGGACCTAGCGAGACCACCCCGGCCATGAGTATCCTGACCCTGTTGTTCGTGTTCTTCATCCTGGGACCGGTATTCCTGATCCTGGCACTGAATTTCGCCCGCAACAACAGGGCGCTTCAAAGGCGGGTGGAAAGGCTGATCAAGTCATTCCTGATTCTCTGCTCCTGCATTGCAATTTTCACCACCATCGGCATCGTGCTTTCGGTGCTGTTCGAGTCCATCCGGTTCTTCCAGGCGGTACCGATCACCGAGTTTCTCTTCGGCCTGGAATGGTCGCCGCAGACCGCAATCCGGGATGACCAGGTGGGATCCTCGGGCGCTTTCGGTGCGGTGCCGCTGTTCGCGGGCACCTTCCTGATCACCGCGATCGCCATGTGCATTGCGGTGCCGCTCGGACTCATGTCGGCGATCTACCTTTCCGAATATGCCGGTCCGGCCATCCGCACGTTTGCCAAGCCGCTGCTGGAGATTCTTGCCGGAATCCCCACCGTGGTTTACGGATTTTTCGCCGCCCTGACGGTGGCACCGCTGATCCGGCGCACCGCGGAAACCGTCGGATTCGGCGTTTCCAGCGAAAGCGCTCTGGCTGCCGGCGTGGTCATGGGGATCATGATCCTGCCGTTTGTGTCATCGCTTTCCGATGACGTGATCAACGCGGTCCCCCAGGCCATGCGGGACGGATCCTACGGGCTCGGCGCCACCCAGTCGGAGACCATTCGCCGGGTGATCCTTCCCGCCGCATTGCCGGGCATCGTGGGCAGTATCCTGCTCGCGGTTTCCCGCGCCATCGGGGAGACGATGATCGTGGTCATGGCTGCGGGGCTGGCGGCCAACCTGACGGCCAACCCGTTTGAATCGGTGACCACGGTCACCGTCCAGATCGTCACTTTGCTGATCGGTGACCAGGAATTCGACAGTCCGAAGACGCTCGCGGCATTCGCCCTCGGTCTCGTCCTGTTCGTGATCACCCTTGTCCTGAACATCGTCGCTCTGCACGTGGTGCGTAGATTCAAGGAACAATACGAATGAGCACGCAGCGTCAGATGGTCGAGTCCACCCTGGCAAGACGCTACGCCAGGGAGTCCAGGTTTCAGTGGTATGGCCGGATTTCCATACTGATCGGCATCCTGTTCCTGGGTTTTCTTCTCGTCACAACCTTTCTAAACGGCTACAAGGTTCTATTGCAGACCTACATCCAGCTGGAAGTGGACCTGACCCCGGCACAGTTCGGGGGTGAGATCACCGAAGATTCCATTGCCGGCGCCAACTACGACGGAATCATCAAGTCAAGTCTGCGGGCCGAGTTCCCCGATGTAAGCGGTCGCAAGAACCGAAGGGCGCTATACGGGCTGATCAGCAACGGGGCCCAATACGACCTTCGTGACATGCTGATCGAAAATCCCGCCATGGCAGGGGACATCAGACCCATCTGGCTGCTGGCCGACGATGAGGTGGATGTCTTCATGAAGGGACGTATCGACCGCAACCAGCCTGAAGCCAACCGGCGCCTGAAGGACAATGCCATCGGCTGGATCGATCAATTCATCGAACAGGGCAGGGTGGAAAAACGCTTCAACGTCCCGTTTTTCACCCGGGGAGACTCGCGGGAGCCCGAGCAGGCGGGTATCTTCGGTGCCATCATGGGGTCGTTTTTCACCATCATGGTCTGCATGCTGCTGGCTGTGCCCATTGGTGTGGCCGCAGCCGTGTACCTGCAGGAACTCGCACCCAAGAACCGGTTTACCGACCTGATCGAGGTCAACATCAACAATCTGGCAGCGGTTCCGTCCATCATTTTCGGCCTTCTGGGCCTGGCGATCTTTCTCAACGTGTTCGGCTTGCCCCGGTCGGTGCCGCTGGTGGGCGGCATGGTACTATCCCTGATGACTCTCCCTACGATCATCATCTCGAGCCGTGCGGCACTTGCCGCGGTGCCGCCCAGCATCCGGGAAGCGGCCCTGGGCGTTGGTGCCTCGCCGATCCAGACCGTACTGCACCATGTTCTACCTCTCGCCATGCCCGGAATGCTGACGGGAGCCATCATCGGCCTGGCCCAGGCGCTGGGGGAGACCGCCCCGCTCCTGGTCATCGGCATGGTGGCGTTTATCGTTGACGTGCCCGGAGGACCGATGGACCCGGGAACCGTCCTGCCTGTCCAGATCTATCTGTGGTCGGACAGTCCCGAACGGGCATTCGTGGAACGCACTTCGGCGGCAATCCTGGTGCTGCTGGCGTTCCTGGTGGCTCTCAACAGCTTCATCGTCCTGCTGCGCCGCAAACTGGAGCGGCGCTGGTAATTCCATATCCATACACACTGAATCGATGAACGAACAGGTAAAGAGTGATTCCTCCAATCTCCTGGAAAGGGAGGTCGTTGACAATTCGGATTTCGTTACCGTGGGCGACATCACCGTGGATGATCCCGCCATGACCTGCAGGAACGTCAATGTGTATTACGCCGACAAGCAGGCGATATTCGACGTTTCGGTGGATATCGGACGCAACGAGGTGATCGCCATGATCGGCCCGTCCGGGTGCGGAAAATCAACAATTCTGCGCTGCCTGAACCGGATGAATGACACCATTGACATTTGCCGAGTAACCGGTGATATCGCCCTTGAGGGTGAAGACATCTATGCACGCTCGATGGATGTCGTGCTCCTGCGCGCCCGGGTTGGCATGGTTTTCCAGAAGCCCAATCCGTTCCCCAAATCCGTTTATGATAATGTTGCGTACGGGGTCAGGCTGCACGGACTCGCCAGGAACAAGTCCGAACTGGACGATATCGTGGAACAAAGCCTGAAAAAGGCCGGCCTCTGGAACGAGGTCAATGACCGGCTGGACAAGCCCGGAACCGGGCTGTCCGGCGGGCAGCAGCAGCGTCTGTGCATTGCCAGGGCCATCGCGATCAGCCCGGAACTCATCCTGATGGATGAGCCCTGTTCGGCGCTGGACCCCATTGCCACCGCAAGGATCGAGGATCTGATCGATGAGCTGAGGCAGCAGTATTCGATCGCCATCGTGACCCACTCGATGCAGCAGGCCGCGAGGGTTTCCCAGCGCACGGCCTATTTCCACCTGGGAAAACTGGTGGAGGTGGGACCAACGAATGACATATTCACCAAGCCCATCCATGGTTTGACAGAAGGTTACATTACCGGCCGTTTCGGCTGATACCAATCACCATCATTCCGGAATTTCCAACCATGACGACCATACAAGGCGAAGGACACATTTTCACCCGCTTCGACGACGAAATGAAGCAACTGCACAGTACTGTTGTGGGAATGGGGGTGCTGGCGGTCAAACAATTGCGTGATGCGGTGGATACCCTGCGCACGGAAGATACGGAAAAAGCCCACGATGTCATCAGCAACGATACCAAGCTGAACCAACTGGATATCGATGCAGATGAACAAATCACCACCATCATTGCCAAACGGGCCCCTGTAGCCAAGGATCTAAGGGAACTGATCGCGGTAGGGAAGATCGTCAGTGAACTGGAAAGGGCAGGGGATGAGGCCCGGAAGATCGCCGGGCTGACTATCCGGTTTTACGAGGGAACCAGCCGGCCCCCCAATGAGGAGATCCTTCGGGATATTTACACGCTCGCGGATTACGTCTCCGGGATGCTTGAAAAGAGCATGTCCGTGTTTGATGACCTGGACCTCAATGGCGCAGTGGAAGTACTGAACATGGGACTCAAGCTGGATGATCAGCTACAGTCCATACTCCGGCATCTCAGCACTTTTATCATGGAGGATTCGCGCAATGTGGGCAACTTTGTGGATATCGTGCTGGGCATCAGGGCGCTGGAACGCTTCGGCGGCCACGCAAAGAACATTGCCGGCCACCTGGTGTTCATCAAGTTCGGGTTTGATGTGCGCCATGAAGGAATCGACGTAATCGTCAAGTCCATCAAGGAATCATAGTTTTATTCCTTATCCGTCCCGGATCCCCGGAACTCCGGGAGGAAATGCCGGTCTGACGGTTCGACTGTATTCACCGAAAGATCAACTCCACGAGTTACCACATGGCGATTTTATCCGGCCTGCCACAATCCAGGGCCATGTGGCTTGGCTTGCTGGTTCTTGGCCTGACATTGGAGGGGGTCGCACTCTACTACCAGTATGTCCTGGATCAGCTCCCATGCGTCCTGTGCATTCACGTTCGCATGCTGGTGTTTGTCCTGGTCCTGATCAGCGTGCTCGGCCTGTTGTTTTGCCGCCTGCCGCGAATGGGCGGCATACTGGTGGTCATCACCACGGGAATCTGGGCATGGATGGCGGAGCGGTCCTACCAGTTGCTGGGCACGGAACGGGGATGGATCATCGGGGAATGCCAGATGCAGTCCGGATTGCCGGATTGGCTGGCGCTTGAGGAATGGCTGCCCTGGCTGTTCCGGATCCACGAGCCCTGCGGGTACACCCCGTTCGTCCTGTTCAGAATCACCATGGCGGAAATCCTGATCGTCCTGAGTATTCTGATGCTGCTATTCGGCATATCCCTGTCCCTGGCAATGGCAGGCCGGCGTCCGGCCACTCCCTGATTCCTTGTCCGGCCGACTGGCGAAATCCGCCGGCATTCGACGATCAGGCCCGGTCCGTGACCGTATCCCCGGATTCTCTCGGCAGCGCCAGCGATATCACGGCCGTAATCCCGATCAGGGCCATGGAAACCAACAGGCAGGCTTCTATCCCGCTTGTCTGATACAACCATCCGGAAAGTACGGTGCCGAACAGCCTCCCGGCAGCATTGGCCATGTAGTAGAAGCCGATATCCAGGGACACCCCGTCACGGTCCGCATAGTGCACGATCAGGTAGCTGTGCAGTGAAGAATTCAGGGCGAACAGGATGCCGAATGCCAGCAGGCCGAGCACCAGCCCGGGTACCGGATAAATCCCCTGCACCATGACCGAATAGATTCCAAGGGGAATCACCGTCAACACCGCGGCCCAGAGAGTCGCCAGACGCCCGTCCGGTGGGGCGCCGTCCCGTTTGCGCACCAAAGCTGGCGCCAGGGACTGCACCACGCCGTAACCGATGATCCAGAGTGCGAGAAAACCGCCTATGCGCCAATGGTCCCAGCCGGTCACCGTGGCAAGATATACGGGCAGGGCGACCACGAACCACACATCCCGGGCGGCGAAGAGAAACAGCCTGGCAGCCGACAGGAAATTGATGGCGCGGCTCTTGGAGAAAATCTGTCGGAACTTCGGCTTTCTGCTGGATTTGCCAAGGCCCTGCTGCAGCAATACCAGGCTTGAGATGAGGACCAGCACAAGGGCCATCGCCATCACGGCGACCGCCCCCCGGAACCCGAAAACCGTGAGCAGCACCGCGCCAAGAAAGAATCCGATTCCCTTGAGGGCATTTTTCGACCCGGTCAGGATTGTCACCCAGCGGTAGAGCCTTCCCTTTGCGCCCTCCGGCACCAGCATCTTGACCGAACTTTTCGCGCTCATCTTGTTGAGGTCCTTGGCGATACCGGACAGGGCCTGGGCAGCCATGACCCATGGGACAGTCAGATATGCTGCCGGCACCAACAGGGCGGAAAGTGCCACCACCTGCAGGAACAGGCCGATGTTCATGGTCCGGTTGAGCCCGAGCCGTGCGCCGAGCCATCCACCCAGCAGGTTGGTGACGATGCCGAAAAACTCGTAGAAGAGGAAGAGCAGGGCGATTTCCAGCGGCGTGTATCCCAGCTGGTGGAAATACAGCACCACCAGCATCCTCAGCGCGCCGTCCGTCAGCGTGAATGCCCAGTAGTTGCCGGTGACGATGAGGTACTGCCGGATCTGGTGATCAGCCAAGGCCGAGCTCCATGGATCAGTCCGCGGAATTCGTCGCGGGGCCGACAAGGCGCACAAGGTCCACCACGCGGTTCGCATAGCCCCATTCGTTGTCATACCAGGCGAAAATCTTGATCTGGGTTCCGTTGACGACCATTGTGGAAAGGGCGTCCACGATGCTGGATCTTGGATCTGTCCGATAGTCGACGGATACCAGGGGGCGTTCCTCGTAACCCAGTATGCCCTTGAGAAATCCCTTGGAGGCGGCCTCAAGCAGTCCATTGACCTCGTCCGCGCTGGTCGGCTTTTCCACCTCAAACACGCAATCAGTCAGCGACACGTTGGCCAGTGGAACCCGGATGGCATGTCCGTTCAGTTTACCGGCCAGTTCCGGAAAAATGTCCCCGATCGCCCTGGCGGAGCCGGTGGTGGTGGGTATCAGGCTTTCCCCGCAGGCCCGGGCCCGGCGCAGGTCCTTGTGCGGCGCGTCCAGGATTCTCTGGGTACTGGTGACGGCGTGCACGGTCGTCATGCTGCCATGGCGTATGACCAGGTTTTCATGGATCACCTTGACAACCGGGGCCAGGCAGTTGGTGGTGCAGGAAGCCGCCGTCACGATTGGATGCTCTTTGGGGGAATACAGATGGTGATTCACCCCCATGACGATATTGAGCACTCCGGTGTCGGCCACCGGGGCGGTCACCACGATACGGGACACTCCCTGGGACCGGTACGGCGCCAGCTTATCGACGGAACGGAACATCCCGGAAGCTTCGATGACCAGGTCGCAATCGGTCCAGTCCGTATCCTGTGGATCGGTATTCCCGGAAAAATCCACATCCCGGCCATCAACCGACAGGCCGTCCCTGGAAGTTACGACATCCCGGTTCCATCGACCGTGCACGGAATCAAAGCAGAGTAAGTGGGCGAATGTCGCGGCATCGCCTCCGGGATCATTTACACGGATAACCCGTAAATCCGCACTTTCCATAGCGATGCGAAAAATCATCCGACCCATCCGACCGAACCCGTTGATACCTAGTCTGAGTGTCATTGGCATGTCCAAGAAAAAAGTTAAACAGGATATTGTCCGAAAATTATATGACAGGCTGTTGAATAGGCCTTGATCACTGAATCCAGACTGCTAACCATGTCCCTGCGGCAGGGAGGTGGAGCAACAAGGCCCGGGATCATCCTGAATTTCCTGTTATTCAAGTTTTGAGGCCCGGACCGTGGAAACCGATATAATGTCCCCGAATTGGCGTGAACAGCATTTATTTAACATAATATACATTATGCGAAGTTATTTCACAGCAAGGCTCCGGGAGATACACTCCGTCCAACTGGTGCTGATCCTGTGCGGTTTCTTCGTGATCGGCTGGTTTGGCGGATTCCTGGTCAACGGCGGTGGAAAATGGCTCGCAGATGCATTTCGTCTGGCCTATCTGAATCAGTACCAGTTCCGTGCGGGACTGACCACAGGCGGCAGGTCGTATTACGTCTCCACGTCCAACACCCCGGAAATGATCCGGGTTCTAGAGGCTGATCCCGGTGTTGTCGCCATCCAACCCACATTCATCGATGAACTGCTGATCATTGTGATCTCGAGGGACCAGCCGGAAACTTATTCCCGCCTCCAAGGCAGCCGTCTTGTAAACGTCATCACCACCCTGCCGCTGCTTTGCCACTGAACCCTTAACCCTTAACGATCCGAACAGATATGACTGTACTTGCGTTTGACGTGTACGGCACGCTCATCGATACCGCAGGCGTTACCGGCCGGCTGACTGAACTGGTCGGCGACCGTGCGGCCGCCATCTCCGCGCAATGGCGGGCGAGGCAGCTCGAATACACCTGGCGCTACGGTCTGATGGGCCAATACCGTGATTTCCGGGTCTGCACCCGGCAGGCGCTGGATTGGACCTGCGCGCAGAATAACTGCGGGATCAGCGAGTCTGACAAGGACGGACTGATGGCGCTGTATCTGGAATTACCGCCTTTCGGAGATGTGCCAGGCGGACTCAAGGCATTGAAATCATTGGGAATTGGTATGTACGCGTTCTCGAATGGCCTGCCTTCGGACCTGGAGACGCTGCTGGGCAATGCGGGGCTTTTGCACCTGATGGATGGAATCGTCAGCGTGGACGACAAGAAGAGTTTCAAACCGGACCCCCTGCTCTACCGGTACATGGTCGAACGCGGCGGATCCGATACCGCGGGGACCTGGTTGGTTTCCAGCAACGGTTTTGACGTCTGTGGCGCGGTCGCCGCCGGACTGAAGGCATTCTGGGTGCAGCGCGACCCGGCAATCACCTTCGATCCCTGGGAGTACCAGCCCACCCGGATCGTGCATGGCTTAAACGAAATTGTTGAATGCCTGGAAAATCGGTGATTTCCCGGTAAACATTCATAGTATTATTTCCTTTATTTCAATATATTAAATAACCTATCTAGAAAATCATGAAAGATTCGGTAGTGATTGTTGGATCTGCCAGAACCCCGATGGGAAGCTTCCAGGGGGTTCTCTCCGGACTCACGGCTTCGGGACTCGGGTCCTCGGTTATCCGTGCCGCGGTCGAGCGTTCTGGTCTTGATGCGGACGCGGTGGATGAGGTGATCATGGGAAATGTCCTGCCGGCGGGACAGGGACAGGCTCCCGCCCGCCAGGCCGCATTGGGGGCCGGCCTGCCCCTTTCGGCAGGATGCACGACCATCAACAAGATGTGCGGTTCCGGGATGAAAGCCGTCATGCTGGCCCACGACCTGCTGATGGCAGGCACCAATTCGGTCATGGTTGCAGGTGGCATGGAAAGCATGACCAATGCGCCCTACCTCCTTCCCCGGGCACGCAAGGGTCTACGCATGGGCCATGGCCAGGTCATGGATCACATGTTTCTCGACGGGCTGGAGGATGCCTATGACAAGGGCCGGCTGATGGGAACGTTCGCGGAAGATTGCGCGGAAAAGTACCGGTTTAGCCGGGAATCCCAGGATGAATTCGCCGTGCGTTCGCTGGAACGTGCCCAGGGCGCCAGCAATGACGGCAGTTTTGATGCCGAAACCGTCCCCGTGGAAGTCCAGGGGCGCAGGGAAACCGTGACCGTGTCCAGGGACGAATCCCCTTTCAGCGCCAGTATCGAAAAGATTCCGGAACTCCGGCCGGCATTCCGGCAGGACGGTACCGTGACCGCAGCGAATTCCAGCTCGATTTCGGATGGCGCGGCAGCCCTTTTGCTGATGCGGGAGTCCGAGGCGGAGCGCCGGGGTCTTTCACCGGTGGCGAGGATCCTGGGACATGCCACCCATGCCCAGGAGCCCGCCTGGTTCACTACCGCCCCGGTGGGCGCCATCCGGAAATGCCTGGACCGGCTGGGAAAGACGGCAGGCGATATCGACCTCTACGAAATCAACGAGGCCTTCGCCGTGGTCACCATGGCGGCCATGCATGACCTTGATCTGGACGCTGGACAGGTAAACGTCCACGGCGGGGCCTGCGCCCTGGGTCATCCCATTGGTGCATCCGGCGCCCGCATCCTGGTTACGCTGCTTGGCGCGATGCGGGCACGCAACGCCAAAGTTGGCATGGCATCACTCTGCATCGGCGGCGGCGAGGCCACGGCAATGGCCATCGAGCGAATGGATTGAGCTTTTGCTAACTTTAATTTTGTTCGTCAATTTATTGTTATTATTCGATTTTTCAATGGAATGAAGAATTGACTGGAGGCGGCGGCGTCCGTGCCGGGGAGAATTCCTGGGCGGTTCATGGCACCGGGAACCGGTGTTACCGGCTGATGGTCGGGATGCTCCGTTTCAACCGCCTCAGGGTGCGTGAGAATATCGCTGGGTCCTGCCGGGACCTTGCCAGCACCAGCGCCCCCTGAATGCCGACGACCACCTCTTCGGCCGTATCCGATGCCTGCTCGTCCGTGAGCCCCGTACGTTCGAGAGCCGCGGCCAGGGCCTCGGTCCAGGCGCTGAAATACCGGTTGATGCGCGCACCGAACCGATTGCGGCTGTCATCGAGCGCAAACACGCCGACCAGGCAGATCCGCTCCCCTGACCGGAAGTAATGATCCACGGTCTCGAACATGCGCTCGATTCCGCGCTCCGGCGTCCCGGGGTCGAGAAGCGGCGAAAACACATGTTCGTTGAACCAGCGGTCCACCTCTTCGAGCACCGCTTCCGCCATTTCCTCCTTGCCGTCCGGAAAAAAATGATAGAGGCTGCCCTTGCCGAGTCCCGTCTGCTGTGTGATTCTGGCCAGGGAGCTGCCCGAATAGCCATGCTCCCTGAATACCTCCGCCAATGCGGCGATCGCGTCCCCGCGTTCGGCGATCTCCCTTGGCACCCGGCTAGAGCCCGAGCTCCGTCAACCCGGGATAGTCTTCCGGGCGAGGCCCCTCACCCCACAGGAATTTCCGGTCGGACTCTTCGATCGGCACGTCGTTGATGCTGGCCTCGCGCCGCCGCATCAGGCCGCGCTCGTCAAATTCCCAGTTCTCGTTGCCGTGTGCGCGAAACCAGTTGCCCGAATCGTCATGATATTCGTACTGGAAACGAACCGCGATACGGTTTTCATTCCAGGTCCAGAGTTCCTTGATCAGGTGATAGTCCAGTTCACGCGCCCACTTGCGTTCCAGGAAGGAAACAATCGCCTCCCGGCCTTGGAAAAACTCGGCACGATTGCGCCAGCGACTGTCTTCCGTGTAGGCCAGTGAAACCTTCTCCGGATCGCGCAGGTTCCACGCGTTTTCAGCCATTCGGACTTTCTGCACCGCGGTTTCACGGGTAAACGGCGGGAATGGGGGACGTTCGGACATGGGATGGCTCCTTAGTTGTGTACTGATCAGTACAGTATATACCGAACGTTACAAACTGCAAGCCCAATTTGATCACTTGGAAAGAACTGGAGCGTCTTCAGCATCGACGGCACCCGGTTCTACGGCCACCTCCTCCCGCAGGGTGATGCCGTCACCATTGGCCTCGTGATGCACACGTACGGGTCCCAGTATTCTTGGGACATCCATATCCTCGAACAGCTTGCCCCCTTTGCCGTGGAACATCCGGATGGGCACCGATGGCGGCCGTGCGGAACTACTTGAAGCAACAGCCGCAACACCGACCGGGGCACTGAGCACAATCCTAGACGCCGGAAAGACTGGCTTCGGCTTCAGATTATCTGTCTTAGTGGACGATTACTGAGATTTTTTATTTCCTATGAGTGAACAACATTTGTTACTTTTATCGTTTAAATTCGCATTTAGTGCTAAAAGCTGCTGTGGAAAAAAATACGATACGACTCCCCCGAGGGCGCGCGCAGCTTGTCCGAGTGCTGTCCGCTGCCGGCGATGTGATACACGTCGATGACGTGGTGAATACCCTCCAACTCAACCGCACCAGCGCCGCACAGCGTTTGTCCCGCTGGGCTGAACAGGGATGGCTGAGACGAGTGGGCCGTGGTGCCTATGTCGCGGCTTCCTTAGAAACCATGGGGTCAGATCGCGTTCTCGATGATCCGTGGGTGCTCGTTCCCTCACTCTTTGCACCAGCCTATATCGGAGGCCGCACAGCAGCCGAGCACTGGGACCTGACCGAACAGATCTTCAAGGATATCTTCGTGATGACCGCACAGCCGGTACGCCACAAGCGCCAGGAGCGACAGGGTACGCTCTTTTCGCTGAAGCACATCTCCGAGCGGAAGATATTCGGCACGAAGAATGTCTGGCGCCATCAGACGCGAGTGCCTATCTCAGACGTGCACCGAACGATCATCGACATGCTCGATGATCCAGCGATCGGCGGCGGCATCCGGCATGTATCTGATTGCCTCACAGCCTATCTGCGACGCGAAGATCGCAGCGACGAGAAGCTCGTCGAATACGCAGTGGAATTCGGCAATGGTGCTGTCTTCAAGCGTCTCGGGTTTTTCGCCGAACGCTTCCCGGGCGGTGCAGAACTGAGCAGTCTTTGCAAGCAGCATCTGAGCGGCGGTTATGCAAAGCTCGATCCTAATCAGGATGGAACACTCGTGGTGACAAAATGGCGGCTGCGCGTGCCAGAGCATCTCGCAGCCAGTTTCTTGACGGGTGGAATTTCCGATATTGGTGAATGGAGATAAGACCAAGCCGACATTGAGATTCCGGCCGACAGACAGGAGTTCGATATCTACCAGAACCCCGTGGCCAAATCTCATGCCAGCACATGATCAGTTATAAATGCCCCGTCACAGTCTTCCACTGATGAGGGCATGCTGGGAGTGCTGTGAGACCCAATGGCATCATTACGATCCGGTTCCGACCTGCAATGGCGCCCTGTACCTGCAGAAAATCCGTTTTTGCAACTGACATATCTCCCCGCGTATGTACGTTAAAATCCATGCCCCTACAGATATCACCGGACAGAAATGCCCCTCCCCGACTCTCCAGGCCGCAAGCAGCACCACACCCGTCAACTGAACGTCCAGGGCTATGAGCGCCCCGACGGCCTTTGGGAAGTGGAGGCACATCTTCTGGATACCAAGCCGTACCGGTCCCCCAACCACGAAAAGGACGGTGTAGAAGCCGGTGAGCCCATTCACCAGTTCAGTCTGCGAGTCACCCTGGATCTCGATTTCCGGATTCACAGGGTTGATGTTTCCATGGATGACACCCCCTTCGGAATCTGCCGCCAGGTGGAAGCCAACATGAAGAGACTGGAGGGTTTGCAGATCGGCCCGGGCTGGCTCAAGGAAGCAAGGGAGAGAATTCCGCGAAGGGAAGGCTGCACCCACCTCATGGACCTGCTCAACCCGATTGCCACCACCGCTTACCAGAGCATGCACACTGCCCTTGAAAAACACCGGCAAAGCCTTCCCGTGCCCCCTGCCCCGCCGATCATCAACCAGTGCCATTCCCTGTCCAGCCATACGAATGTGGTCAGGGTGAAGTGGCCGGAGTTCTTCACCGGCACCCGTTCCTGAGGCCACAATCAGGTTCTGCACCGGAAAGGATCTGCCCAATACACGGCAACAGGCCAGTCCGGCCAGTCCGGCGCACAGGGAATTCCCGCTTTCCGGCCGCAAGCCGAGTGCGCCCCACAATGTTGTCGGGAATCTAGACCTGTCCCCCGGAAATCGGTATGGCCTGCGCCGTGATCGCGCCCGAACCAGGCCCGCAGAGCCAAAGGACAGCGGCGGCCACTTCCTCCGGCTCGATCATCCGGCCGAATGGATTGGTGTCGCGAAGAGCGGCGAGGGCCTCATCATGGTCCATGTTCGAACGGGCCATGATCTTCTCGATGTTCCGCTCCACCAGCGGAGTCATGACATAGCCGGGACACAGTGCATTGACCGTGACACCGGACGTCAGCACCTCCTCGGCCACGCTTTTCACCAACCCGATCACCGCATGCTTCGAGGCTGAATAGGCCCCGCAGTAACGCAGTCCGGACAGTCCCGCGATCGACGAGATGGCAATGATCCGGCCCCAGCCGCGTTCGGCCATACCCGTAACAACCTCACGCATCGAGAGCATCACCCCCTCGACATTGATGCGTTGCACCTCCCGCCAGTGTTCAAGCGTGATCCTGTGCAGGGGAGCGGTTTCGGCGATTCCGGCGCTCGCCACCAGGATATCGATTGCTCCATGCTCATCCGAGGCGGCCTCCATGCCCCCGGTGATCATAGCTTCGTCTCTCACATCCATGATCCGCCAGTGGATACGCTCCGAACGGGACGCGATTTCCCTGAGCGGCCCGTCACGCCGGCCTGTGATCGTGACCGTCGCGCCTTCACCGGCCAAGGCCAATGCGGTGGCAGCCCCGATGCCCGTGCCGCCTCCGGTAACCAGTGCGTGACGGTCCGCGAGTGTCATATCCGGCCTGCCGGGTCTTCCCGATGAAGCGAGACAGCATCCCGGCTGAGCGAAGTTCGTGCGTTTGGCATCATTCTGCTCCTGGTTGTGCGCGAAAAGGATGGCAGGCGTCTCATCGGAAAGTATTTTCTATCGAAGGAATACGTACGGTTGCGTTCGAACGTCAGGGTGCCGCGGAAGGAATCGAGAGTAAGCTTCGGCCTGGAATTATTCAAGCTTGCCAGACGCCTTGCGCCGGCATCGGTTCCCCCCTGTCAGGTGCCTCCCTGGGGGTGCAATTCCTTGTCCGATACGGTAGGGTTGATGGCTGGTTCACCAAAGGGCAGACCGCCATGGCCGGGGGATGGACACGGGATGGCGCGGTTCAGGACCAGATCGACGCCAGCGTTCGTGACGCGATCGATCAGGTACGCCGCCGCATCCCGACGGGTTCAAGCCTGACGCATTGCGAGGAATGCGGACAGGCGATTCCACAGGCCAGGCGCGAAGCGGTCCCGGGCGTACGCCATTGCGTCCCCTGCCAACAGCAGATCGATTCGGAGCAGCAGCCTTCCGGGCTCTACAACCGCCGCGGGAGCAAGGACAGCCAGCTGCGCTGACAGCACACGGACCCCATCCCCCAACAGTAGTTCGGCGAGGTAAGGCAGACAGGAAAAGCCCCGGCAGGAATCTGGTCCGCTAGCATGACATAGGCGGATCACCGGGCGTCTTCATGGTACATTGCGCCCCGCATTCCGTTCCACCGATTTCCGCACCCAACGCCGTGTCCTCCAACCAGCGCAACCTGGTCGCTGCCTGCGCCGCAATCTCGGTGTTTGGCCTTGCGTTCGGCATGACATACCCCCTGCTCTCCCTGATTCTGGAGTCCCGCGGCGTTCCCTCCACGATGATCGGGATCAATGCGTCCATGTCCACCCTCGGCATCGTGGTGTTCTCGCCGTTCATTCCCGCAATTTCCAAGCGCGTTGGTGCCCGGCGGGTGGCGCTCATAGCCGCCGTGCTGACGGCGTTGTCCATGCCGGCGCTGAAGTTTTTTTCGAGCCTGGAGGCATGGTTCGTTTTGCGATTTCTCCAGGGCGCGTCCATGGCCGTGTTGTGGGCTCTCAGCGAGGCCTGGATTGTGCGGTTCGCCGCCGATCACAGTCGCGGCAGGGTGGTGGCCATCTACAGCAGTGTTCTTTCCGCCAGCTTCGGGATTGGTCCATTGGTAGTGGGAGTGATCGGAATCGGGGGTTGGATGCCGTTTCTCATCGGGACTGCCGCGCTGGTCGTCGGCATGATTCCGCTGAGCCTTGTCCGGGACGAGGACACCACGGAGCCCGAGGAAAGTGCGCCGTCCGGCTTGCTGGATTTCGCTCCCCGGGCCCCGTTGCTGCTGGCCTGCGTGGCTGTTTTCGCGATTTTCGATGCGGCCACCCTGTCCCTCCTGCCGGTATACGGTCTCCACAACGGTCTTGAACTCGGCCAGTCCGCGTACCTGCTGAGCGCCATGGTGCTCGGCAATGTCTTCATGCAATACCCCATCGGCTGGCTGGCGGACCGGTTTCCCAAACGTATCGTGCTGGCAACCTGCGCAGTAATCACGGCACTGCTGCTTGGCGTGTTTCCGATGGCGGTTGCCACCTTCTGGATGTGGCCGGCCATTGTCCTCATCGGAGCCTGCGGCTACGGCGTGTACACCGTTGCCCTGGCGGATCTTGGCGACCGATTCAGCGGCATCCAGCTGGTCAACGGGGCGGCCTCATTCGCCGCAATGTGGGGAATGGGCGCCTTTCTCGGCTCCGTTTCAGGGGGCTGGGCCATGGCGGGCTCCGCCGTGTGGGGGTTGCCCGGCTATCTTGGCATCTGTTATCTCCTGCTTGGCGTGGGCCTGTACCTTCGTCAGCATCACCGCAGTGCTTCCCGCCTGGGGTCGGCTCGCACAGACGGAAGTATCCGCTGACAATCTTTCGCGGTGGCCCGCCTGGCCGGCTGCCGGCCGGTCATATCCCTGACCTCCTGCCGGTCGTCAGCCGACGATGACCTCACCGCGGGACGGGTCGACCGTCACGGTTTCGCCGGTCCGGATCAGCCCGGTGACATCACCATCCACGAAGCGGTCACAAAGTGCCATGTTTGCCAGCGCACCACCCTGGGCCAGGATCGGATTGACCCGATTGAACAGGATGGCCTTGGGAGCCATGCCCCGGCTGGCCATTTCATGCAGCATCCAGGCGCTCGCGACACCGCCCTTGGCGGTATTCACCACGAGCACCCTGTCCACGTAGCTCTCGCCGGCCAGCCTGTGCTGGGGCCGGGAGAAGATTCCCCGAATACGGTCCAGATCGTAGCGGGCGGAGAAATTGTCGTCCGTGACCAGCGCCGTGCCGGTGACCCTGGGGCCGACGCCAACGTGGCATTTCAATATTCGGGGCATACTATCGGGTCATGCAGAGGACGGGGGCTGAACCGCAGGGATTTAATCACAGAAGGCCGGGCGCGAGAACCGGAACGCGGCGGTACACGAAATGATCCCGATCTGCCCGGGAACATCCGGCGACTTCAGACAATCTCGCCCGCCACCGCCGCGGCCACGCAATCGCGCATGCTCGCCAGGGCGGGCCGATAGCCGTAGCCTCCGATGATGTTCACCAGCTTGGCGGAATTGCTCAGCAGGGTGGTCCAGCCATTGGCCTCACCCATTTCCCGGGCATAGCTCTGGTAAAAGCACATCCCCTGCAGCACCCGGCCGCCGGCAGATTCGATCCGTCCGCTGATGCCCAGTCGCCGGGCATCGGCCGCCACCACCGGCGAGGTCACCGCCAGCAGCGCCGTGTCCCTGTGCACGGTCTTGCCATCGAGGATGGAAGCCAGTTCCGCCAGCTCGAGCAATGACAGCTGCGGTGCGGAGAACACCACGACATCCACCTTGTCTCCCTTGCTGCCGTAAGAGCCGAGGAACTCGGCAAAATCCTGTTCCGTCACGGCTTCAGCCGCCAGGTTGTCCGGGTTGCAGACCGACGACAGCTCCGGCGCTTCTGGGGTGATCCCGACCAGGTGGTACAGGGGCACCGATCCGTAGCTCGCCATGGCGGCGCCGAGATGCTTGAGTTCATCCGAGCTCAGGGGGCCCTCCACGTTCTCGATCACGGGCACATCCCAGTACGATCCCGTGCGTTTGCCCACCAGCGCTCCCAGTGCGCCCCACTCCACCAGGTTCCGTGGCTGGTATTCCAGCCTGAAGCGCCTTGTGGCGCGGCGATTCTCATCAAGATGAAGGCCGTAACAGGGTACCCGGCCGGTCAGGCCTGCGGCCAGGGCGGAGGGTCCACCCTCGAAGTTGGAATAGGCTCCGAGCACGCTGTTGCAGTAGATCACCACACCGGTATCGCCAAAGGCAAGACGTTCACCACGCGCCGGCGGCATGATCGTCTGGTAATTGATACAGGTGTCCGTCATCAGGATACCCAGGGCCTTGAATGCATCAATGGCGCGTTGCTCGAGATCCGCCATCCATTCTTCCTGGCCGAGTTCACGGTAGTGCGCGAAGTCGATCCCCCGCGGGTCCGTGATCATGGGGATCCGGACTTCCCGTTCATCCTTCGGGCAGGACGCCAGTTTTTCGACAAAGGCCACGCCGGCTTCCCCCAGGGATTCCGTGTCCGCCATCATGTGCGCCTGCGAGACTTCCGTCAGCCTTTCGGCATCGAAAAACGCACCTACCCGGAGCAGGTGCTCCATGGCCCACTGCCTGGGATAGCCCCAGTCACCGGCCAGCATGGATTTTTCCTCCTCGGTGAGTCGCATCGGCTCAGTCGCTTTCAACTGTCCAGGGCGGCGGTTTCTTGTCGAAGAAATTGGCGATGGCCACCTGGGCTTCCTCCCCCTCCCAGCAGTCCGCCAGCAGGACCGCCGTATGCCTGCGGTTGGCTTCCGCGTCGTGGCTTCTCACATACGCGATCAGTTCCTTGGTCATCGCCACGGCGCCGGGTGCACAGTCCAGCAGCGCCCGGACCTCGGCCTCGACCGCCTTGTCCAGTTCCCCGGCGGGCACCACCTTGTCGAGCAGTCCGAACTGCACCGCCTCGTCGCCCTGGAAGAAATGCGCGTTCAGAAAGAGGCGCCGCGCATTCCGCGCCCCCACCCGGGCAATGAGATAGGTGGAAATGTTGGCGGGTGTCAGCCCCAGGCGCACCTCGGTGACGGAAAATTTGGCTTCCGGCACGCCGATGGCAATGTCACAGACAGAGATCAGGCCGACGCCGCCGGCATAGGCCTGTCCGTGCACTTTCGCGATCAGGGGCTTGGAAATCGTATCCATCGCATGGAGCATGGCGCTCAGGACATCGCTTTCCTCGATACGCTCCTCGCGGCTGCGGGCAAAATTGTCCCGCATCCATCCGAGATCGGCGCCCGCGCAGAAACTCGGACCGTTTCCCGCCAGGATCACACCCCGGACAGAGGAGTCGGCATCCAGTCCACGGACGGCGTCACGGATTTCCACCATCATCCGGGAATCCATGGCATTGTGTTTCCCGGGGCGGTCCAGCGTCAGCGTGGCAATGCCCCGGGAATCTGTTTCAAGTTGTATGGTTTCGAATGACATGCCTGATTTCAATTGGTCCATTGGGGAACTACGCCCACCGGCAGATCCCGGGTCGGGCGATCGGTAAAGGGTTGGTGTCCGTCGATTCTGCCGGGATACCCCACCCTGTCCGGGGTGAACATGCAACGTGACACCGTCTGGCGGTGGGCATGGATTTCGGCCGCATCGGGAACCGGTTCAAAACAGCAATCCACCCCTTCAAGCCGGGCGACGACCTCCGCCAGGGTCATGCTGCCGATGGCGCCCCTGACCTCGTCGATCAGCGCCCCCTGGGGCATGGCTTCAAACTGCCTGCCAGTCCAGTCCGGCCGCGCCATGGCTTCACAGAAATTGCGCCAGAACACGGGCTCCAGGGCACCCAGGGTGATGACCCGCTGATCCGCGGTCCGGTAGAAATTGTAACAGGCTGCCCCGCCGGTAACGGTCAGAAGTTCGGAACTCCCCTCACCCGAACCGGCGGTCGCGGGGTACTGGAAGGACAGCATGGTTTCATACAGGGAAATGTCAAGCACGGCTCCCCGGCCTTGCCGCGCCCTGCCAAGCAGGGCCGCCAGGATGGCGTTGACCGCACTCATCGCCCCCCCGTGGTCCGCCATCAGCGGAAATGGTGGCGCATGCATGGCGGAGAAACTGAATACGCCCGCTGCCGCGCAATAATTGATGTCATGTCCGCCGGCGAGGCGCAGGGGACCGTCCTGGCCGTAACCGGAAAGCGAACAGTAGATCAGCCCGGGATTGAGGCTGCTGCAGTGCTCATGTCCCAAGCCCAGGCGCTCCATGACCCCGGGGCGGAAGGATTCGAGGAACACGTCCGCTTCCGCCACAACCGCCCGGAATGCATCCATGATGCCGGGGTCTTTCAAGTCCAGTCGGGCGATTGACTTGCCGCGGTTCAGCATCCTGTACACGGGTGAATCCAGGTCACCGTTCGCGCTGAACATCTTCCTGAGCGGATCTCCGACCGGCGGTTCGATCTTGATTACCTCCGCCCCTAGGTCGCAAAGAATTCGCGAGGCGTAGGGTCCGGGCAGATACTGGCTCAGGTCGATCACCCGGATACCGGCCAGTGGCGCCGCGTCCATGGATTCAGTCGTAGCTGCGCTTGTCTTCGATCACGATACCGTCATTGGGCAGCGTTCCCGGTTCGACCAACTCGACCCCGCCCCGCAACTTGCAAAGTTCCCGGATGGATTCCGCAATGGCGTCGGCCAGTCCATCCGCCCGGCGCTCGCATTCGCAATACAGCGTCATGGCATCCGCCTGGTCCAGCCTCTCGACCACCAGGCGCGCACGGAGGATCTCGGAATGGCGTCCTGCAACGCCGTTCACCTGGGACGGATGCACGAACATGCCCCGCACCTTGACGGTCTGGTCGGCGCGCCCCATCCATCCCTTGATGCGGCGATTCGTGCGTCCGCAGGGACTGGTACCGGAAAGAATCACCGAAAGGTCTCCGGTTGCGAAACGGATCAAGGGATAGTCCAGGTTCAGCGCGGTGACCACCACCTCTCCCACCTCGCCGTCCGGCAGCGGCTCCCCGGTACCCGGCCGTACGATTTCCAGGTACACGTCCTCGTCGACAATCATGCCTGACTCCGCGGACGACTCATAGGCAATCAGGCCGAGATCCGCCGTGGCATAGCATTGCAGGCCGGTGATCCCCCGGTCCGCGAACTTCTGCCGCAAGTTCGGCAGATAGGCTTCTCCACTCACCAGCGCCTTGTCGATCGAACTGACATCGAGGCCGGCTTCATCCGCGCGGTCGAGCAGGATCCCGAGAAACGACGGTGTGCCGCAATAGGCATCCGGTTTCAGAAGACCGATGGATTCCAGTTGCTGCTCGGTGTTGCCGACGCCCCCCGGCACCACTGCGGCCCCCAGCGCATGACAGCCGGTTTCCAGCATGCTGCCCGCTGGCGTGAGGTGATAGGAAAAGCCGTTGTGAACCAGACTCCCCTTGCGAATGCCTGCCGCGAACAGGGCCCTTGCCATGCGCCAGTAATCCGCCCGTGCCGTTTGCGGTTCGAAGATCGGACCGGGAGATGCGAATATCTGTGTCAGTGGCTCCCCCGTCAGGGCGGCCAGGCCGCCGAAGGGCGGGGCCTGCCCCTGTCGCTCAATCAGTTCGGATTTCCGTGTCAGCGGAAGCGCGGCGATATCCTCCAGGGTCGCAAGTTCGCCGATATCCACGTCCCCCAGTATCTCCGCGTAGGCCGGCGAATGGGATTTTGCGTGGGCGATATGCGCCAGCACATCCGCCGTGAGTGACGCGGTCCGCTCGTCGCTCGGGCGGATTTCCCGCTGGTCGTAGTGCATCGTCATTGCGGGTGTCCTGGGCCTGCCGCAGTTCCAGTCAGGCAAGCCAGCGCTTGCGGCGGCGGTAATGCTTGACGTCACGGAAGCTCTTGCGGTCGCCTCCGCTCATGCCGAGATAGAATTCCTTCACGTCCTCGTTCTGCGCCAGTGACCCCGCGTCCCCATCCATCACCACGCGCCCGTTTTCCAGTATGTAGCCATAGGTGGCGTAACGCAATGCGACTGTGGTGTTCTGCTCCGCAAGGAGGAACGTGACGCCTTCCTTTTCATTCAGGGCCTTGACGATTTCGAAAATCTCCTCCACCAGCTGGGGGGCCAGTCCCATGGATGGCTCATCCAGCAGGATGACGCTCGGCTTTGCCATGAGCGCCCTGCCCACGGTCACCATCTGCTGTTCGCCGCCCGAGGTGTAGCCGGCCTGGCTCCGGCGCCGATCCTTGAGACGCGGAAAATAGCTGTAGACCAGTTCCAGGTCGTCATTGATTTCCTTGCGTGGAGCCTTGCGGGTGTAGGCGCCGGTGAGCAGGTTTTCTTCCACTGTCAGATGCTCGAAACAGTGGCGGCCCTCCATGACCTGCACCACACCGCGCTTGACCAGTTCATTGGGTGAGAGCGCGTCCACACGCTCCCCCATAAATTCGATGGAGCCCTTGGTGACCTCTCCGCGTTCCGTGCCGAGGATATTGGAGATGGACTTGATGGTGGTGGTCTTGCCGGCGCCGTTGGCCCCCAGCAGCGCCACGACCCCGCCCCTGGGCACTTCCAGGGAAACCCCTTTCAGCACCAGGATGACGTGGTCGTAGATGACCTCGATATTGTTGACGCTGAGTACGATTTCGCTGCTGTTCATACCGGGTTCGAATACAGGGGGAATCCCGACCTGTCAATTCGGGCGGCCGGCACAGGCCGGCCGCCCGGTTTGCTGGGTATTGTTCTTATTCAGCAATCACGCGGCGTGATGTTGTTTTCCGTGGCATAGGCTGACGAGTCCTCCACGATCAATGCATCCACCACTCCGCGGTCCGCGCCGGTGAAATCCGTAGTCAGCGACCAGGACTTGCTCGCGGCATCCCACTGCTGGATCGCCGCTTCGCCGGGACCGCCGTGGCTGCCACAGGTCACGTTGATGTCCGGCCCGAAATTCGGCAGGCCGAGCTCGGCCATACGCGCCTGGTCGATCTTCAGGGCCTCCATGCCATCGCGCATCTGTGCCGGCGTGAGGCTGGAGACACCATGGATCTCCTGTGCGGTACGGGCGGCCTCGGCAGCCAGCAGGGCGGCATACATGCCCCGGTTGTACAGCACGGTACCCAGGTTGTTGCCGTCCCCGGCTGCCTTCCCGGCATCCACGACGTATTTCTTCAGATCGTCGTAAATGGGGAATCCGCTGCCGACACCGTGGAAGTTGATCGCCTTGTAACCGTTGGCGCCATCACCGGCCGGGATCACGTCGTTTTCCGACGCGGACCACCAGACCCCGATGAAGTGATCCATCGGATAGCGAATGTTCGCCGCCTCCTGGACTGCTACCTGGTTCATGACGCCCCAGCCCCACATGAGCACGTAATCAGGGCGTTCCCGGCGGATCTGCAGCCACTGGGACTTCTGCTCCTGGCCGGGATGGTCCACGGGCAGCAGGGTCAGGCTGTAACCGTGTTTCTTGGATAGTTCCTCCAGCGTGCGGATGGGTTCCTTGCCGTAAGCCGAGTTGTGGTAGACCAGCGCGAGAGACTTGCCGCTGATGTCACCGCCCTCCTCGTCCAGGATATGCTTGACGATGATGGAGGCGGCATCCCAGTAGGTGCCGGGATAGTTGAATATCCATTTGAACACCTTCCCGTTGGCGGCCGAGGTTCGGCCGTAGCCCATGGAGTGGACGGGAATCCCGTCAGCGGTCGCCTTGGGGATCAGCTGGTAGGTAATACCGGTGGACAAAGGCTGATACACGAGGGAGCCCTGCCCCTTGGTGGACTCGTAACACTCCACGCCCTTTTCGGTGTTGTAACCGGTTTCGCATTCGATGAAGTTGATCTTTTCTCCACCGATGCCGCCGTCACGCTCATTCAGAAGCGTGAAATAGTCCGCATACCCATCCGCGAACGGAATGCCATTGGGCGCATAGGGACCGGTGCGGTAACTCAGCGACGGGAATGTCAGGTCCGCTGACACAGCCCCGCTGCCAAGCGCCACGGTCGCCGCCAGGGTAACGGCAGTGAGTTGCTTCAGTTTCATAGGATTCTCCAGTTGGTTTGGTTTTGGGTTTAGTGAGGAAACGGCCACAGTCGCAGCTTTTCCTTGGTAACGCGCCATAACTGCGCGAGCCCATGGGGCTCCACGATGAGGAAAAACATGATCAGGCCGCCGACCAGCATGAAGATGAAATGCTGGACGGTGTCGGTGGGCCAGCCGAAGTCGCCCACCATGATATTCTTGAACAGCACCGGCAGGAGCACCATGAATGCGGCCCCGATGAAAGACCCCGCGATGGATCCGAGTCCCCCGATAATGATCATGAAAAGGACGAGGAATGACTTGTCGATGGCGAATGCCTCGGTGGGTTCGACGGCGCCCAGGTAGACTCCGAAATACAGGGCGCCGGCAAGGCCGATGTAAAACGAGCTGATCGCGAAGGCCGAGAGTTTCGCCTGCAGCGGCGGCACGCCAATGATCTCCGCGGCGATGTCCATGTCCCTGATCGCCATCCAGGAGCGGCCAAGCCGGCCGCGGGTCAGGTTCCGGGCGATCACCGCGAACACCACCACGAACATCAGTGCGAACAGGTACGTGGCCCAGGGTTCCGCATTGGGTCCGGTGACAATGAAGCCGAAGATCTCCCGCTCCGGCATGTTGATCTGGCCCGAAGCGGAATAGTTGTAGAACCACGGCACCTTGTTGAATAGCCAGACCAGGAAAAACTGGGCGGCCAGCGTGGCCACCGCCAGGTAGAAGCCCTTGATCCTCAGGCTCGGCAGGCCGAACAGGATGCCCACCAGCGCCGTCACCACGCCTGAAAACAGCACCACGTACAGGATGCTGAGTTCCGGGAACATGGTGGTGAGCTTGTAGCACGCATAGGCTCCCACTGCCATGAAACCCCCCGTGCCCAGGCTGAGCTGGCCGCAGTAACCGGTCAGAATATTGAGCCCGAGGGCCGCCAGGGACCAGATCAGGAACGGCAGCAGAATGGATTTCTCCCAGTAGTCGTTGATCAGGAACGGCACCATGAGGACGGCGAAGATCACCACCGCCCGTACCGCCCAGCGATCAAAGGCGATGGGAAATGTCTGCTGGTCCGCAGAGTAGCTGGTCTTGAAATCTCCCGCTTCCCGGTAAATCATCTATACCCTCTCTATAATCCGCTCGCCGAACAGTCCCTGGGGCCGGAACATCAGGAAGAACAGCGCCAGCACGTAGGCAAACCAGTTTTCCGTGGCGCCGCCGATCATGGGACCGACGGAAAATTCGAACAGCTTCTCCCCCACCCCGATGATCAGTCCGCCCACGATGGCGCCGGGAATGGAGGTAAAACCGCCGAGAATCAGCACCGGCAACGCCTTCAGGGCGATCAGGGAGAGCGAGAACTGGACGCCGGACTTCGCGCCCCACATGATGCCCGCCACCAGGGCCACGAAACCGGCAATGGACCAGACCACGACCCAGATGGTGCGCAGGGAGATGCCCACCGTGAGCGCGGCCTGGTGGTCGTCGGCAACAGCGCGGAGCGCGCGGCCCGTCTTGGTGAACTGCGAAAAAACGGTCAGGGCGACGACCAGGACCACCGCGATTCCCCCGGCCCACACGTCCAGGACGTCAATGTACATGCCGTAGTAATCCGAGCCCTCGGTCGCCCAGGTCCTGGTGACATCCTCCCACCAGAAGGAACCGCCGGACGGCAGTCCCACGTTCAGTACCTTGATGTTGGCGCCCCACATCAGGTCGCCAAGGCCTTCCAGGAAGAACGCCAGCCCGATGGTGGCCATGAAAAGGATGATGGGCTCCTGGTTGACGAGATATCTGAGCACCACCTTCTCCACCACCCAGGCCAGCAGGATCATGACCAGCATGGTGAGAATGATCGCCAGCGCGGTGTTCATGCCCTCGCCCCAGTGATGGTAGTCGGTGCCGAAAACCACGTTGATCAGGTGTGCGAACGGGACCTGCCCGGTCTGGAATCCCACCAGTGTCAGGGCTGCGAACAGGGCCATCACGCCCTGGGCGTAGTTGAATATCCCGGAAGACTTGAAAATGAGCACGAATCCGAGGGCCACCAGCGAATACATGACCCCGGTCATCAGACCGTTCAGGATCACTTCGATGGTGTTCAGCAGGGCTGGACTCATCATTCGCTCCGGGGTCGTTCAGTCATGGGCCACGCCGAGATAGGCATCGATCACGTCCTTGTTGCTGCGGACTTCATCCGGGTAACCGTCGCCGATCTTCCGGCCGTAGTCAAGGACAACCACGCGATCCGCGATATCCATGACCACTCCCATGTCATGCTCAATGAGGGCGATGGTGGTGCCGAACTGGTCATGCACGTCCAGCACGAACCGGCACATGTCCTCCTTCTCCTCCAGGTTCATCCCCGCCATGGGTTCGTCCAGCAGCAGGAGCTTCGACTCCGCCGCCAGTGCCCTGCCGAGTTCAACCCGCTTCTGCAGTCCGTACGGCAGCTTGCCCACCGGTGTCTTGCGGATGGACTGGATCTCCAGGAAATCGATGATGTGCTCCACCCTCTCGCGGTGGGCGAGTTCCTCCCTTTCCGCCCTGCCCTTCCAGATCGCCTGCCAGAACATGTTTTCATGCATGTGCGTGATACGGCCCGTCATCAGGTTGTCCAGGGTGCTCATTCCCCGGAACAGGGCGATGTTCTGGAAGGTGCGCGCAATACCCTGCCGGGCGATCTGGTGAGGCTTCATGTGGCCACGCAGCTTGCCGTCAAACCAGACTTCGCCCTCCTGCGGGTGGTAGAAGCCGTTGATGACATTGAGCATGGAGCTCTTGCCGGCACCGTTGGGGCCGATGATGGCGCGAACCTCCCCCCGGCGGATATCGAAGCTGATGTCGATCAGCGCCTTGACCCCGCCAAAGGAAAGGGAAATGTTCCTGAGGTCCAGGAGGACGTCTTCCGATGCGGCGGCCTGATCCATACCTTCCTCAGGCGGATTTCGCGACGGTCGGGAAGACCTCCACGTCGCGGATACTCAGGTCCGCCTCGAGCGCGCCCTTGCGGCCATCCTCGAACGTGACTTCCGTGCGGATGTGGCAGGACTCGAGGCCTTCATACAGCGCGTCCACGAGCACCCCGTACTTTTCCCGGATGATGTTTCTGCGGACCTTCCTGGTCCGGGTCATCTCGCCGTCGTCGGGGTCCAGTTCCTTGTGCAGGATCAGGAAGCGCCGAATCTGGGAACCGCCCATCTGGGAGTCGCCGGCAAGATCGGCGTTGATCTGGCGGATGCTCTCCTCCATCATGCCGTATACCTCGGGATTCCCGGCCAGTTCCTGGTAGCTCGCGTAGGGGATATTGTTGCGTTCGGCCCAGTTTCCCACCGCGTCCAGATCGATATTGATCAGCACGGTGACGAAATCCCGTTCGTGGCCGAATGCCACCACCTCCTTGATATGCGGGAAGAACTTGAGCTTGTTCTCAAGGTACTTGGGCGCGAACAGGGAACCGTCATTCAGCCGGCCGACATCCTTGGCCCGGTCGATGATGCGAAGGTGCCCCCTGTCATCGAAATAGCCGGCATCTCCCGTATGTACCCAGCCTTCGTCATCCTTCGTCTCCCTCGTTGCTTCCTCGTTGCGGAAGTAGCTCTGGAACACGCCCGGACCGCGGTACACCACCTCGCCCGCATCGGTGATGCGGATGTCCACCTCCGGAGCCGGAACGCCGACCGTATCGGCATACACCTCGCCGTCGGGCTGCATGGTGATGAACACGGCAGCCTCGGTCTGGCCGTACAACTGCTTGATGTTGATGCCGAGCGAGCGGTAGAAATCGAAGATTTCGGGACCAATGGCCTCCCCTGCGGTATAGGCCAGCTTGATCTGGCTGAATCCCATGGTGTTCTTCAGGGGGGCGTAGATCAGGAGGTTGCCGAGCCAGTACCTGAGGCGGTCCACCAGCGGGACCTTCTCCCCGTCCAGTATGCGTATCCCGGTTTCCCTGGCCACCTTCATGAAATAGTGGAACAGCTTCTGCTTGATGCGGCTGGCATCCTCCATGCGGATCATCACGTGGGTCAGCAGCCCCTCGAACACCCTGGGCGGTGCGAAGTAGTAGGTCGGGCCGATCTCCCGGAGGTCCGTGGCAACGGTTTCCTCGCTTTCCGGACAGTTGATGCAGAATCCGGCCACGTAGGCCTGGCCATGCGAAAAGATGTGGTCCCCGACCCATGCCATGGGCAGGTAGCTCAGGGTTTCCTCCGTCTCGGTAAGACGGTCGAATTCGACACTGTTGCGGGAGGTGATGATGATGTTGTCATTGGTGAGGACCACGCCCTTCGGCTTGCCCGTAGTGCCGGAAGTGTAGAGAAAAATCCCGACGTCGGAACCCCTGCCTTGGTCGATGGTCCCGTTCAACAGTTCCGGTTCCCTGGACAGGGCTTCCCGGCCCAGGTTCTGCACCACGGCGAAATCATGCAGCTTCGTCTGGTCGTATTCCCTCAGTCCCCGCGGATCGTCGTAGATGATCTGGTCGAGCGTCTCGACGCTCTCACCCACTTCCAGCACCTTGTCCACCTGCTCCTGGTCCTCGGCCAGGACAAAACGCACGCCGGCATGATTGAGGACGAACTCCATTTCCTCGGCGACGGAATCGGCGTATACCGGCACCGGAATGCCGCCCAGGCACTGGGCGGCCGTGATGCCCCAGTAAAGCCGCGGGCGATTGCGCCCGATGATGGCGAGCTTGTCTCCGGGGGCGAACCCCAGTTCCCGGAGTCCGGCGGCGAGTGCGAACACCTCCTCCTTGACCTCCTTCCAGGTCCAGGTCTGCCAGATTCCATATTCCTTTTCCCTGACCGCGGGGCGGTCACCAAATCGCTGGGCGTTGAGAATCAGGAGCTTTGGGAATGTATCGGGGGGGCCCGAAACAGTGTTCGTCATCTCGTTTTTGGTGTCTGAACGATCATTATCGTGATTTGTAGCATGCAACAGCCTATGCTGAAGGCGAGCACATTATATTGAATCATAGCGCAGATTGTACTGAGCACGATCAACTTCAAGTGTCTTTGTGATTGCTGCAACCCGATGCTGGTACGGTGATTGAATCTCTCTTTCTTCACAATGCAAGTGCCCACATCGACTTGGCGCGGCGCAACTCGACCGCCTTGGCCATTTCCTGAAGAAGTTGCTTGAGACTGTTTTTTATAAGCGCCATCGATCAGTCGCCGAAAAATATGTGTTGCCTGCGATTCGGGGTCCGAAGCGAGAAAACACCCTAATGTTCAACGTTTCATCGCTGTTTTTCACAATCCATCGTAGGATATGCAACTATGGAATGGTCAGAAAATTCTATCTTCCTGCTGACTTTTTTACCCAGTCGTAGATTGGCTTCATCTCTCTGAACCTTCGCCTGAACTCCTCCTCGAAGCTCTCTCCGAGACCGACTCCGCAAAATACAGTCAGGTGTGGTGAAACAGGCATCATGCGCTTTCGATCCCCTTTCACTGGCTGTTTCACCAAGGTTACCAGCTGCTTTGCCCTGCCACGGTAGGAATTCATTGCATCCAGGCAGTCCAGCGCCTCCCTGACCATCTGCAGCCATTTCCGGTTGTCTGTCTCGGCCAGACTGGCAATTCCCCCACCAATGTACTGTTCTTCGATATCCGGCCTGCTGGTAACCTGCCAGGCGTCCCTCATTAGCCTTATGAAGACTCCATCGGGATCGTCGACCTGTGACTTGAGGTTCTCAATGCTGGGATTGTCCTTCTCGGACAACAGTAACTTGGCAATGGGCCAGTCGTCATATTTGAGTCCCTCCAGGTTCACCCCCAGATGAGCCTCTGCCGACCCAGCGGCTAAAGCAAGGTTCCATTGTGTTCCCATGTTGCCATCGCTCATACCGAACTTGGGCTTGTTCAGTTGACCGAACGGTCTGCCCTTGATGTTCAGCTCCGATGTGAAAATATGCAGATATTCAGCATACCTTGGATCAAGATGTCTGCCACTTGCCGCTGCGGTGTTTCGACTTTTCTTCTGCACATTAACTTTTATTTCGTCTGGTTCTGTATCAGGAATGTCAAGAATCCTGATGCTGGATTGAGAGTCAATGATCGACTGAAGCGCAAGAAATGCATCATCCGCCCCCAGGTTGAAGAACTCGCGCCTTTTCTGCCTTAGCGGGCCAAGCTTCCTGTGTACCAACGCCTCGAGTCCCTTGCAGTCGTCCGTGTAAACAAAGTGCGCAACCTCCCAGAGAAAATCACCCGTTGAACTGCTGTTGATTTCCTCACATCTCACCTCCGGCGTTCTTGCAGTCCTTCCGATCTTGCAGACAGGAAGGATAATATCCTTGACTTCCAGTATGTAAACATAACCAGTTTCCTGGATGGGATAATCGGACATTTATTCTGCACCTCTTTTGTTCGATTTCTTGGTTAACTTGCTACATTACCGGACGATCCCTGGTTTCAAGCCCAGCACAGACTTACACACAGGGACCTTGTAGTGACCAGGAGACTCGCCACTTGGTCGAACCGCCCCGTTTCGCTGATCACGGCACGATCATGCTCTGATATCACTGAACGTCGACCTCGCCAGCACGAGCCCGCATCTGCGCTGCGTCGTACCACGCCTGCATTTTCAACAGGAGATCCACGCTGAGGCCAAAGGCCTTCTCAACCCGAAGCGCCATTTCCGGAGACAAGGAGGCGTTTCCATTCAGCAGGTCCGACAGCGTGGCACGGCGTACGTCTAAAATCCGGGCCGCCGCCGAAACGCTCAACTCCAACTCCTCAAGAATCTCGATACGAATCAATGCTCCAGGATGCGAAGGAGTCATCCCCATCTCGATGCTGTCGCTGGTCATCAGTGATAGTCCTCCAAATTCATGTGCTCGATTTCACCATCCCGTTCCCTGAACATGATCCGCTAGTTTCACGACACGGAGATGCTCCACTCATTCCGATGTCCACCCGTCAGTCGATGAATCCGCCATCCGGGTGGTGCCACGCGGATAAAGGCCTCCATGTTCTCCGCCATGACCAACGCGGTCAGGATACCGCGGATCCGCTCCACCAGAGTCTGTTTCAGCAGCCGGGGCGTATCGTTCTCGAAAAGCAGGCGCGGTCCCCGGGAGCGAATGGAACGGACGAATGTGCAGAGTATACATACGGCATGACCGTACAGGATGCAAGGTCCCCAGGATCGGACGCTCGATGGCTTGTAAGACCGCCAGCGTGTTGCAGGTGTCTTGAGCCGATTGCCAGCGAACGGTTACTCTCTATCTTTGTATCTCTGAAATAATCACACGGGGAAGCAGAAAACCCCGGAGATATTGCGACGAGGCCCGGCTACAGATAGCGTCCATTGAAAGGCTATTTAGTCGGAATGAGGAGCATCAGTGTCCAGGCAACCGGCGGGCAGTGTTCCGTTTTGAGGACTGCGAGGTCGTGGATGTGGATCTGGTGGGCTACCACTGATCGAGGAGGATACGAACGATGACCATGCTGAACCCCTGCCATCCCGGTGAAACGCTACGGGCTGATCTTGAAGCGTCAGGGCTTACCGTAACTGGAGCGGCAGGTAAACTTGGCTGCACTCGACAGGCCTTGTCTCGCCTGCTGAACGGCAAGGCGGGCATCTCGCCGGCCATGGCCCTGGCGCTGGAACGTCTGGGGTGGAGCAACGCATCCTACTGGATGCGTCTCCAGGTTGCTTACGAACTCGCCCAGGAACGGCGACGACAGGCGGTCTGATTGACCCAACAACGAGCAATCCGGAGTGCAGCAGACCCTCATGTTCGGCCTCCTCCGCCGGCTCAGCCTTCAACTGGCCGATGCGAACCAGGTTATTGAGCTGCGGGTGGCTAATGCTCATCGCCAATCAATGTCAGGTGGTCGCCGGAGAGTACGCGGCCAAGAAATGGATTGTTGGCTGCTCTTCGATCCGCGAATTCCTTTCGCGTATACAGGGTGGGACTGATCTTGCGGTCCAGATCCGTCTCCACCGGTGCCAGCACCGAGTAAATGTTCTCCAGGGTCAATCCGTCACCGACGATCAGGATGTCGATATCGCTCGATGCGGTATCGGTACCCTTGGCTACAGAGCCATAGAGGATAGCGAGATCGATATTGTCCGCCAGTGAGGCGAGTGCTTCACGTATCGGGTCGACCAGCGCCACGGTTTTTGTTACCAGATTGCTCAGTTCCTCGAACACCGGCGAGTCGTGATTCGCCTGGTAGTGCTTCTGGTTGCCGATGCGCCTGACCGTCACGATTCCGCTGGATGCGAGTCGTTTGAGCTCGCGCTGCATTGCACCTGAGCCGGAGCCAGTCCGTTCGATCAATTCGGAGGTGTAGAAACTGCGATCGGGCTGACCGAAGATCGAGGCCAGGACACGTTGCTGGGTGGTTGTGAACAGTGCGTCGGCGATGCTCACAGGAGCGGCCTGACCCGAAGCCGCCGCCCTGCGGCGGGCTGACCGGGAATTCCTATTGGCTGCCAAGTCACCCATTCTGGGCATTATAGTGCCTAATATGGGTAATTACAGGAGGTTGGCCAGGCATTATGGCCTGCCTGACAACGGAGGCAGACCTCTACCGACAACCTGTGGAATCCTGCCCCATGGAATCGGGCAGGCCATCATGTCCAGGAGTGTGCCGAAAAAGAACGAAGCGAACGGTTATCGACCAGTCGCGCCGGCTACATGTTCCTGCGGTATTGCCCTCCCACCCGGTACAGCGCCCCTGAAATCTGGCCGAGGGAACAGTGCCGGACCGCATGCATCAGTTCATTGAAGACATTCCGGTTCTCCAGCACGGCCATCCGGACCCGTTCAAGGGCCGATTCCGCACAATCCCGGTGACGCTCGTGAAATTCCCTCAAGCGGCGGATCTGGCTTTTCTTTTCGTCGTCGCTGGACCTCGCCAAGGCGATATCACGCCGTTCCGCCTCCCCTTCCTTCAGGAAGGTGTTCACACCGATGATGGGCAACGAGCCGTCATGCTTGCGATGCTCGTACTCCATGGACTCATCCTGGATCTTCCCCCGCTGGTACCCGGTCTCCATCGCACCCAGCACGCCGCCGCGTTCGGAGATCCGGTCAAACTCCATCAGCACGGCTTCCTCCACCAGTTCGGTCAACTCGTCGATGATGAAACTGCCTTGATTCGGATTCTCGTTGCCGGCAAGCCCCCATTCATTGTCGATGATGAGCTGTATCGCCAGCGCCCGCCGCACCGACTCCCCGGTGGGCGTGGTGATGGCCTCGTCATAGGCATTGGTGTGCAGGCTGTTGCAATGGTCGTAGACAGCGATCAGCGCCTGCAGCGTGGTGCGGATGTCGTTGAAGTCCATTTCCTGGGCATGGAGCGACCGTCCCGAGGTCTGGATATGGTACTTGAGTTTCTGGGAACGCTCGTTGGCACCGTACCGCTCCCGCATGGCCACCGCCCAGATACGGCGGGCCACCCTGCCCATCACCGTGTACTCCGGGTCCATCCCGTTGCTGAAGAAAAACGACAGGTTGGGAGCGAAGTCGTCGATATCCATGCCGCGGGCGAGATAGGTTTCCACGAAGGTGAACCCATTCGACAGGGTGAAGGCCAACTGGGAGATGGGATTGGCCCCTGCTTCGGCGATGTGGTATCCGGAGATGGAAACCGAGTAGAAGTTCCGCACCCTGTGCTCCACGAAGTACTCCTGGATATCCCCCATCAGCTTGAGCGCGAACTCCGTGGAGAAGATGCAGGTATTCTGACCCTGGTCCTCTTTCAGGATATCCGCCTGCACGGTTCCGCGGGCGTTTTCCAGCGTCCACCGGCGCACTGACGACGCCTCGTCCTCGCCGGGTTCCCGGCCATGCTGCTCCCTGAACCGGTCAAGCTGCTGCTCGATGGCCGCGTTCAGAAACATGGCCAGAATGATCGGTGCCGGACCGTTGATGGTCATGGACACGGAAGTCATGGGATCGCACAGATCAAAGCCGTCGTAGAGCACCCGGATATCATCCAGGGTAGCGATGGACACCCCGGAGTTGCCGACCTTGCCGTAGATGTCCGGACGCTCGTCCGGGTCGCATCCGTACAGCGTCACCGAATCGAAGGCGGTTGACAGCCGCTTTGCCTCGGCGTGCGCCGAAAGCTCCCGGAAACGTCGGTTGGTGCGGAAGGCGTCGCCCTCGCCGGCGAACATCCTGGTGGGAGACTCGTTGTCTCGCTTGAGCGGAAACACGCCGGCGGTAAACGGGAAACAGCCCGGGAGGTTTTCCAGCAGCAGCCACTTGAGCAGTTCGCCATGGTCCTCGAAGGATGGCAGGGCAATGCGCGGCAGGCGGGTGCCAGACAGCGTGGTCCGAACGAGGGGGCTGCGGCTCTCCCGGTCCCGGACCCGGACAACCAGTTCATCTCCCCGGTAGGCATCCCGGCGCTCCGGCCACTCCGCGAGCACCCGCCGCGCCTCCTCGCCCAGGGACTCTTCCCGTTCCATGGACAGGGACACCAGGGCTTCCGGCACGGCTTCACCCGCGGCTTCCAGCATCGCTATCGACGCCGTCAGCTGCTGGCGCTCCCGGGCAAGGGCCGACCGCTGCCGGACACTTGCCTTGTAGTCCCGCACGGTTTCGGCGATTTCGCTCAGATAGCGCACCCTTGAGGGGGGGATCAGCATGACCTCATCGTCCGGGTACCGGATGTCCCTCCGTGGCAGGGAGTCGTCCATGACCTTCAGGCCGATGGCGGCCAGCCGGTCCAGGATTTCGTGATACAGGGCGGTCAGGCCGCTGTCGTTGAACCGCGCGGCCATGGTGCCGAATACCGGCATCGATGCCGGGGGCTCGCCGAAGGCCCGGCGGTTCCGCTGAACCTGCTTGCAGACGTCACGGTAGGCGTCCTGGGCACCCTTGCGGTCGAACTTGTTGATCGCCACCACGTCCGCGAAGTCCAGCATGTCGATCTTCTCCAGCTGGCTCGGGGCGCCGTACTCCGGAGTCATGACGTACAGGGACAGGTCCACCAGGTCGTCGATGGCCGTATTGCCCTGGCCGATGCCCGGCGTTTCCACCAGCACCAGGTCGAAGCCGGCCACCTGGCATGCCGCGATCATATCCGCCATGGTGGCGGGTAGTTCGGATGCGGACTCCCGGGTGGCCATCGAGCGCATGAATATGTTCGGATGGGAAATGGCGTTCATCCGGATGCGGTCCCCCAGCAATGCGCCTCCGGTACGCCGCCGGGAGGGATCCGCGGCGACCAGGGCGATCCTGAGCGACTCGTTCTGGCCCAGGCGGAACCGGAGGATCAGTTCATCCGTGAGCGAGGATTTGCCGGCGCCGCCGGTGCCGGTAATGCCCAGCACCGGAGCCGGGCTGTCCAGCGACGCCGCCCGGTCCCGCAGGGCGCGCAGCCCGGATTCGCCGATGGCGCCGTTTTCCAGTGCAGTGAGATAATGCGCCAGTGGGCGCCAGTTCTCGGCGGACAGTTCATCCGGATCTTCAGGCGCCCTGGCGGCCGGATCGAAGAGGCTGAGCGCGATGGTTTCCCGGATCATTCCCTCGAGCCCCATGGACTGGCCATCCTCGGGGGAATACACCCGGGTGACGCCGTAGTCCTCGAGTTCCCGGATCTCCCCGGGAACAATCACACCGCCGCCGCCGGCAAACACCCGGATATCCTCCCCTCCCCGCTCGCGCAGCATGTCCACCATGTACTTGAGGTTCTCGATGTGGCCGCCCTGGTAGGAGCTGACCGCGATGGCCTGGGCATCCTCCTGCAATGCGGCGGTTACGATATCCTCCACGGAACGGTTGTGCCCCAGGTGTATGACCTCGGCACCACAGTCCTGGAGGATCCGCCGCATGATGTTGATGGCGGCGTCATGCCCATCGAACAGGCTGGCCGCAGTGATGAAGCGGACATGCTGGATTTCGACGTTACGATCTGGGCCGGGGGGCGGGGGCTTTAGCTTTTGGAGCATGGTGGAACCGTTCCGGGGCAGAATTTGAGTGTCGCATGCCGTTTACGTAAACGTCAATATTCCGTACACTGTATGACCATGACGAGCCGCTACACCATTTCCGGCCTGGCCGAGCAATTCGACATCACCGCGCGCACCATCCGTTTCTACGAGGACGAGGGGCTGCTGGCGCCGGAGCGTGATGGCACCCGGCGCATTTACCGGGAACGGGACCGGGTCCGGCTGAGACTGATCCTGCGTGCCAAGAGACTGGGATTCAGCCTGGCGGAGATACGGGAAACCCTGGAACTCTATGACAGCGAATCGGGAGAAGACGCCCAATCGCGTTACGTGCTCCGGGTAATCGACAAGCACAGGGCGGTCCTGCTCCAGCAACAGGAGGATATTCGCCAAGTCCTGGAGGACATGGCACAGGTGGAGCAGCGCATCCTGGACAAGATAGCATCTCGTGAACAACTGCCCCCTAACCCCAACTGACCTTTCTCAATATGCCCTGCCAGTATTTTTCCCCCTGCGAGCAAGGTGCCGATACCTTCACCGTCATGATGCCCAAGCTCACCTTCGGCCGGGGATGCCTGTCCGAACTCGGTGAGCGCGCCAAGAGCCGTGGATTTTCCCGGGTAGCCCTGTTCACCGACGCCTTCCTGCGTGACGGCCCCTACGTGGATACCGCGCTTCGCGGGCTGAAGAAAAACGGTATCGATGTCGCGGTGTTCTCCGACATCCGGATCGAGCCTGACGACAAGACCTTTATTGCAGCAGCGGAATTCCTCCGCGGGGGCAATTTCAACGGCGTGGTCTCGGTCGGCGGCGGTTCCTCCATGGATACCGCCAAGGCCGGCATGGTCTACGCCCTCTATCCGGCGGAATTCACCGATTATCTCGGCCCCCCGGCGGGACCCGGCCGTCCCGTGCCCGGGCCGCTGCTGCCTCATATCGCCTGCCCCACCACGTCCGGTACCGGTTCCGAATGCACCTCGGTGTCGGTCGTCCGGCTGAGTGATCTCAACACGAAATTCGTCCTCGGATCCCCGTATATGCTGCCGGACGAGGCACTGGTGGACCCTGCGTGCACCGATACGCTGCCGGCCAATGTCATCGCGTCCACGGGCTACGATCTGATGTGTCACGCCATAGAATGCTATACGGCCAAGGCCTATACCCGGTGGGACAGGGTGACCAACCCGAATGGCCGCACCCTGCTGCAGGGTGCGAATCCCTGGAGCGACATGTCGGCCAGGCGGGCCCTGGAGATCGTCGACGAGTATCTGGTTCGTGGTGTCAGCGATGCCACGGACAGCGAAGCCCGGGACCAACTCATGTGGGGCGCCACCCTGGCGGGAATGGCCTTTGGGAACAGCGGCACCCACTTGGCTCATGCCATGTCCTACGGGGTGACCCACCTGATGGAAGATGTCACCACCGAGGGATACCAGGTACCTTCGCCGTTCATCCCCCATGGCATCAGCGTGATGGTCAGCGCGCCGGCCATCTTCCGGTTTGTCGCCGAAGGCGCCCCCGAGCGCCACCTGGAGGCGGCGTCCTGTCTGGGCGCTGAAACAGGCGGCGCCACGGGGGAGGATGCCGGGGAAATCGTCGCTGACAAGATGATCCGGCTGATGCGGGACACGCATGGACCCAATGGACTCAGCGGGGTCGGCTTCGGGTCGGAAGACATCAAGAATCTCGCGGCGTCCTCCATCCGCCAAACCCGGGCCATCAACAATGCCCCGCGTATTGCCGATCAGCGGGACATGGAGAATATCTATTCGGCGGCAATCAGTTACTGGTAATTCCCATATTACGGCAGAACCTGCGAATCAGGCGGGCAACGGCTTCCGGGTCTTCATGGTGTGGCAGGTGGCCCGATTGGGCAATGCTGACGATCTGTAGGTGCGGGATCTGTTGTCTGAGACCCAGGGTGTGGATTTCGTTGCTGACCACCCTGTCTTGGTCGCCGATGATTGCCAGGAGGGGATGCCGGATCCGGCCGTACTCCCGGCTGTTTTCCTTGAGATAGTCATTGAGACGACACAGGTCGTCGGCGTTGGCACGCCATGTGTCAGGGCGTAGCAGCAGGTTCAGATGGGTACGCTGACGATAGTTTCGGGGCGTCTTTCCCCGGTGAAAAACGGACCGGACACCGACACCCATGACCAGGGAACCGATCGGGAGCACCAGCAGGCGGACGAACAGGGTACCCGCCAGCGGCCACCGGCTGATCCGGTTAGACAGCGCCGGCGGGAGATTCCAGGCACGGGTTGCCGGTGAGAGCAGGATGCCGCCCGACACCTCGCCGGGGTACTGCAGCAGATAGCTGAGCACAACGGCGCCGGACCAGGAATGCCCCAGGAGGACCGGTCGGCGGATTCCAAGCCTTTGTAACACCTCCCGCACGGCATTGGCCTGATCCAGGGGGCTCCACCAGTCCTTTCCGGGGCGTGTGCTGTGGCCCAGACCCGGGCGATCCATCGTCACGACCCGGAAGTCCCCGGCCAGCAGCGGCACAATGCTCTCTTCCATGTCCCGGGCATTGGAACTGGCCCCGTGCAGGCAGACGATGGCGGTGCCTTCACCGCTGACGTTGTAATGGATACGCGCCTTCCCGACCTCCATGAACCTTCCACCCGGCGGATACCGCCGATCCAACCACCGGGAACCAAGCAAGCTGACTCCCAGCAGACCCAGTACCATGAACAAAACTAATGCGATTGAAATCTGCATATTCCCGTGTTCATATATAAGAGTAATAATTAATCATAATATATTGATAATTATTAGTTTAATGTTCAGTTTTGTTCATTTCCAGCGTACTTCGGAGCCAGGCGCGGCGGTGATCCTGGAAATTTTGTATCGTACGATACAATTTTGTCATGCAACCCAGCCCGACCGACGCGTTCTACGGCCTTCTCAGCGAGGCTTTTGATCACTTCAATGGACGCCTGTTCGGCGGCACCCTCCCCCGGTGCATGCTGACACTGCAGCGCAGCAGGAACACCATGGGTTATTTTTCCCCGGAACGCTGGGTGGACGGACAAGGGTTCAAGGCCCACGAGATTGCCCTGAATCCCGCCTATTTTGCCCGGCATCGCGTGATCGATGTCCTGCAGACACTGGTCCACGAGCAGTGTCACCTCTGGCAGTACGTTCACGGAACCCAAAAGAGCCGTCCCGGCTACCACAACCGTGAATGGTCGGAGAAGATGGAAGCCATCGGGCTGGTTCCCAGCAGCACCGGCCTGCCCGGGGGGCGGAGCACCGGGCAATCGATGTCCGACTACCCCATGCCGGACGGCAGGTTTCTCGCGGCCTGCTACGAATTGTGCAACGGCGAATACCGGCTCGAGTGGACGGATACCGAGCCGGCCTGGCAGGAATCCTGCCAGCCCAGGGGGCACGACCAGGAAGATGCCAGTGAATGGCTGCTGGAGGTGCGGGAACAGGCCCCTGCCCTTCTGGCACCGGTCCCCACGGAAGCCGCCGGCGAAGAGGTGGCCTGGGACACCGTGAAAACCCGTCCCTCACGGAACAAGACCCGGTACTCCTGCACCGGATGCGGGGCGAATGCCTGGGGCAGGCCCGGACTGCACCTTCTTTGCGGTGATTGCGGCCTCAGGTTTCAGGAAGGGGGAATGGAATAGGTGCCGGTGGCATGCGCCACCGGCTCGTCCCTGCCGAACTCTCCGCTGTACAACCTCGCCTCGCACACCGCGAGACGTTTGCCGAGCTTCAGAATTCCCGCATGACAGTCGAGATCACCGGGCCCCGGTTTCCGGAGGAAATTGATCGACAGGTTTGTCGTGACCGCCAGCTTCACCATGCCGATGTTGGCCATGATCACGGCAAAGAACGCGGCATCCGCCAGTGCCATCATCACCGGTCCGGCGATGGTTCCGCCGGGCCTGAGGCTGGCTTCCTCGCAGCGGGCGCGGAGGATCGTTTCCACGGGATCCAGCTTCACCAGGTCGACGTTCAGGTAGGCCATGAGCGGCAGCTCGGCTTCCGTGAGCCGGTAGAATTCCTCAATGGTGATCCGGGATTTTGATGACATGGGCGAAGCGTCGGATTGTGGTATGCGGCAAGGTCCGGATTATTCAGCAAGCCCGCTCGCACGGCAATGCCCCGGTCTTCCGGAACCGGGGCCGGTGGGAATTCAGCGGTGCGGAATCCTGGGGCGCCGGAACGCGTTGCGGGTGCGGAGCGCCATCTCGCGCCTGAAAATCCAGAGATTGCTGGTCACCAGCAGGACGATTCCCGCCATGGTCGTCACGGAGGGGATTTCACCCCAAAGAATCAACCCGAACATCGCCCCCCACAGGATGTACAGGTACTCGAAGGGCGCTACGGCGCTGAATTCGGCAACCATATACGCCTTTACCAGGCAGTAGAACCCGCCGGTGGCGATCAGTCCAAGCAACACCAGAAGCCACTGGTCGATCTCGCTCGGTGTTTTCCAGTCACGCAACAGGAAGGCAAGCGGGCCGGAGCCTCCCGCATCCTCGGGCCAGAATACAAACACCACCAGGCTGCAGACGATGCTCCAGAACAGGAATGTCGCCATGGAATAGAACGCTGCCGTGGCCGCAGTGTCGCGGGCATCGATGTAACGGGTCACAATGGTGGAGACCGCATAGGCAAAGGCTGCCCCCAGGGCAAGCAGCACCGCGGGGTTGCTGAAGTGTCCCTTCGGGCCCACTACCAGGATGATGGCGACGAAACCGAGCAGCACCGCCCCCCAACGGCGCCACCCCACCCGCTCCCTGAAAAGCAGCGCCGACATTGCCGTAACCATGATGGGTGCGGAAAAAGCGATGGTGGCGGCATCCGCCAGGGGCAGCCTGGTCAATGCCATGTAGTAGCACAGATAACTCAGGAAAGCGCAGCTTCCCTTGATCAGTATGGGCCAGGGCCCGTGTATGCGGAATGCCGGCGGACGCACGGTCACAAGCATGACCGTGAAAATCATGATCAGCGCAGTGGCGCTGCGCGTGAATACGATCTGGAGAAGGGAATAATCATCACTGAAGGCCTTGATGATGGCATCCTGGATCGAAAACAGGAACAGGCCGCCGGACAACAGGTATATGCCCGTGACAGAATCCGTCCCGTGCATGGAAAGGTCCCGGAAATTTCCGGTGCTTGCCATACTTCAAGGCCGGAAAGATGCGATCCACCGGCAGATGCAGATCGCGGAATGCACAAATCGGTTCATCGGCCCTGAGGGTGGATCCTGAGGCGTATTTATCCATTGCCCAATGCCTTGCCACAAGCGACATTTGCGACAGAAAACCCATTTCGCATACCGGGCGGGAAACCGGACAATGAAGGTTCACGCGGCCTCATGGAGATGCCGAGACGGCATCATCGAATGGTCGTGGTGATTCTCACGGACTGATGCGGCCTGATTGCGCTTCGCAAGGCCCCGCGCAATAATCCCGGCGGCCGCTGTTGCCGCCTGATTTTTCCATTTTCTCAAACCGGAACATGCAACGATGACACACTCTCTCAAGGCGCCCCGATCAGTGCGTATTCTCGTGACAAGCCTCGCAATGTTCCTGTTCATCTCCGTCTGCATGCAGGCCAGGGCAAGCGGCCCGGAGGACACGACACCCCGTATCGCGGTGATCTCCGCATTCGCGCCGGAATTGACGATCCTCAAGGAAAGCCTTGCGGGGAAGGTAGCGGAATATTCCCTGAACGGCGTCACATTCACCACCGGCAATCTGGAAGGCCGCCCGGTCGTCCTGTTTCTCAGCGGAATCAGCGTCGTCAACGCGGCGATGACGGTGCAGCTTGCGCTGGACCATTTCCCGATCGAGCGGATCGTGTTTTCCGGAATCGCCGGCGGCGTGGACCCGGAACTGCACATCGGCGATGTGGTGATCGCGGACCGTTGGGGCCAGTATCTTGAAACGGTCTTTGCCCGGGAAGTCGACGGTGGCTGGGAGACAGTCCCCTTCTTTGAATACCCCTACCCCAATTTCGGGATGATGTTTCCGCGATCGGTCACCGTGGTGCGGGCGGGCGACCGTCAGCCCGAAGCCCGTTTCTGGTTCCCGGTGGACGAGATGGAACTTCTCCCCGCCGCCCGCCGGGCGGCAGAGGATGTACAGCTTGCCCGCTGCACGCCAGAAGGGCAATGCCTGGAAAACACCCCCAGAATTCTGGTCGGCGGCCCCGGTGTTTCCGGCGGGGCCTTCATCGACAACGAAGCGTTCAGGGAATATGTATTCGAGACCTTCGATGCCCGCGTACTGGACATGGAGAGTTCCGCCGTCGCCCACGTCGCCTATTCCAACCAGGTTCCCTATATCGCGGTGCGCAGTCTCTCCGACCTGGCAGGCGGTGGTGGAGGGACGAACCAGATGGAGACATTTCTCAGCCTTGCGGCGGGAAACGCGACCTCGGTGGTGAAGGCACTGCTGCGTGCAATGCCGGAGTGATCCCTTCAGGCCAAAACCAAAGAATGACAACCAAGGACAAGGGCGTCAGTTTCGGTAAAACGGGGTTCCCCGGCCGTTCCGGCCATCTGCACGGAGCAGTGACCGGAGACGGACCGGACGGATTCACGAACCTACTGTGACTTCCCGGTGCCGCAGCACAGATACAGCCCCAGTGGAACCGTCAGCAGGGGCACCGTAGCGTCGATGAAGATCCAAACCACTGAATTCACTTCAGCCGCGACGGCGGTATATTCGGGACTGAACAGCTGGATCCAGTTCCAGAGGAACAGGATACCGACAAACAGGAACCCGTACAGCTGTATGCAGGCCACCAGGGACTCCCGGGTGACCGGTCCATCGCCTCCGGTACCACCGGCGTCCTTTGTACGGATATAGCTGTAAAACACCCCGAGGGCGATGGACAGCAACGTCAACCAGTTGATGTAGGTCCATAACGGGCTGTAGGGCGAGCCCTCGGTCGAGACATGATAGAGGGGTTCGACGACAGTGTGCACTGCGACCACAATCCCGGTAACAACGAGTACGATGCCGGAGAGACGCTGGTTACCACTCATGGGATTCACCTCCAGTTGGGTATTTCCGGAATTATAGCCCAAGGATTAATTCGTCGACCGGATTGACCGGTTGCCTGCCCGCTCCGGTGACCAACCGGACACGGGTATAATTACTGACGGGACGTGCCAGGTGCGCGTACCGGCCCGGGGAACCCTTGCACCATTCGGACTTTGCCCGCATCCATTCCGCCGCCGGATACCCGGCGGTCAGTGAAACACAGTGAAGCCGCCGGCAGTGGCGAAGCCGCTTTCCGGTGACTGAATCCGGCAGCCCGATTCAGTGATCCGTTTCCGGGTCCGGGTCCGGGTCCGGGTCCGAATCCTCCAGTTCCCGGAGCCGTTTTTCCAGTTTCTCGAGTCGTTCCCGGGTTCGCCGCAGGACCTTTTCCTGGATTTCGAGCTGTTCCCTTGTTGCCAGGTTCATGCGCTCGAGGTACCCCTGGATGGCGGCGTCGATATTGCGCCTGAGTTCCTCCCCGGCTTCCGGCGGGAGCAATCGGTCGAGGATGCTGGAAAGGGATTCGTTCAACTTCCGGTTGCGTCGGGAATTCCGACGTATTCGATGAATGCCCGCTGACGAATGGACTGGAACCAGTTCAGGTAGAGCTCGGTCGCCTTGCGCCTGAATATCGTCTGGCGGGCCTTGTTGGCCGCGATTTCGTTGGCCATGTCCGTGCTGCGACGGTCAAGGACCCGGATCAGATGATAGCCGTACCGGGTCCTGACGGGTTTGCTGACCTGGCCAATCGGCAGGGATTTTGCCGCCTCTTCAAATTCCGGCACGAGACTGCCGGGGTTTACCCAGCCAAGGGAGCCCCCGCTGTCCCTGGATTGAGTATCCATGGAGTAAAGCCGCACCAGCTTTTCAAAGGATTCACCGGCGAGGAGCTGATCGTATACCTGGTTGGCCAGATTCTCGACCTCATCAAGCGTATTCTGCTGATCAGGGATTATGAGTATGTGCTGTATCTGCTGCTGATCCACCAGCGCACCACCCCCCCCTCTGCCGTGCAGTTTCAACAGGTGAAGGCCGCTATCGCTTTCCAGAACCGGTGACAGATTGCCCGTTTCCGGATCCATGTCCCTCAGAGCCTCCAGGAACAGCTCCGGCAACTGGTCCGATCTCCGCCACCCGAGATAGCCGCCGTCCTCCCTGGAAGAGGAATCCGAATATTCACGCACCGCCTGTTCGAATGGCAGCCCTTCCTCGATGCGTTGGCGGAGCAGGTGCATGTTTTCCCGTTCCGAGGCGATCCGGTCGTCCGTCCTGTCCTGGATCTGTATGAGCAGATGGGAGACTTCATAGGACTCATCAGCGGCACGCAGTTCGCTGTGGGCATTCAGGTAATTCTCGATTTCCTGGTCGCTGACGATTACCCGGGAATTCGCCACCGCATCCATCAGCTTGCGTATCAACTGCTGTTCACGGATGCTGGCGCGGAATTCCTGCAGCGTGATTCCATCCCTTTCCAGTTGGGACACCAGGGCGGTTGACGACATGTTGTTCTGCCTTGCAATCAATTCCACCGACGCATCGACTTCCTGTTCGGTCACATCGATGCCCCGGTACTCCGCCTGAAGAACCTGCAGCCGTTCATCGATCATCAGTGTCAGCAATTCCGGATCCACCTCGCCGTTGAACGGTGCCAGACGGCCGCCCTGGACAGCCTCCTGGCGATGGCGCACGCGATACTCGCTCAATGTCAGCGGAACGTTGTCCACCACAACCAGGACCCGGTCGATAAACCCCTGGGGGTAGACAACGGCAGGAAGCCAGCACAAGCAGGCCAGGATCAGTGCCTGGAGTGTCTTCATGGGAAAAACGTTCTGCTTCATGCTCATGCGCCTGCCCCGAATCCGGACCGGATCCTTCCCAGGTCATCCAGTTCGAGCGTAAACAGAATACGGTTCCTGAACTCCCCGGTCCCGTCAAGGTAATACTGGTATTCCAGGCGTGTCGCCCAGCAACAGCCATCGAAACTGAGACGAACGGAAGAGGAGCGGATATCATTTTCCTCGAGGGAATAGGCGGTATCCGCATCGAGCTGCCAGCGTGGTCCCAGCGGGGCGGAGAAATCCACCTGGACCTGTTCCACATCATCGTGGCTTGCCGTATAGGCGATGGATGCGCCTCGGCGCCGGCCATGATCATAGTCAGCGGACAGCCAGATTACATCAGGGTCGCTGGACTCCGTCCGCCATGAGGCAAATCCGGTCATGCTCCAGTCCTCGTTGACATTGGCCGTCAGTTCGGTGAAGTAGCCGGATCTGCCGGTCGTGAGTGGCCCGTCATCGGCATTCAGGCGGAGATGACGGTCCTCCAGGTAGTAGACCTGTCCGATGCCAAACTGCATTCGCTGTGTCCCGGTGTTGTTGTCCATCATCCGGCTGGTGATCCCCAGGGTGATCTGCTCCGTATCCCCGATACGGTCACCGCCCGAGAACCGGTTTTCCCTGAAGAAGTGTCTGTAGCTGGTGGGTTGACTCTCATCCGTATCGAAAATCGGCAGGGTGTTCTGGTCGCGCTCATGCGGTATTTTTACATAGAACAGCCGCGGCTCCAGCGTCTGGTAGAACGAACTGCCGCCAAGTTCGAACTGGCGGTCGAACACCAGTTTGCCGTCAAGACTGTATGCCGGTACGGACACCGACGGCGAATTGTCCCCTGCGTCGTCGAGAGCGTAATTCAGGCTGTAGAGCGAAACCCTCGGTTCTATTGAACCGTACGACGCCTCGACCGGGACCGAGACAAAGGAACGGGCGAGTGTACGGTCGCCGCTTGTCCGGGTTTCCTCGGCATGTTCGAACCGGGAGAAAGACGTCTGTATACCGCCCCGGAAAATACCGAACTTCCCCGGCTTCATGCTGATGCCGATTTCCGGCAGGATGTCATGGGGCCGGCGTGCGCCGGATGTCCGGTCGCTGATGGGATCCTGCGCCAGAGTGCTGATGTGGATATCGAACCGCTCACCGATACGGCTTAACCGGGAGCGCTGGGCGACATAACCCCCGGCGATGGATTCGGTGTTGCCGAAAAAGTCCCGTGGATACGCCGGGTCGGAAACTTCCACGAGGTCGACCTTCGCCTCCCAGCGGTCGTCGAAGACCTGGTCGTGGTCGAGGCGCACGGCGTAGCGGTCCTCATCGTCAAACAGATCGTCCGACGGCAGATATTCCGCCCCGAAGACGCCGTCCGTCCGTTTTCCCATGTAGCGGAACTCGCCAATGAGTTGCATTCCCCGTTCGGTCATGATTCGCGGTGTGATCGTGGCGTCCATGTGGGGGGCGATGTTGAAGTAATACGGCAATTCGAGAATGACACCGGATTCCCTTTCCTCGCCGATCGAGGGAAACAGGAATCCGCTCCTGCGCCTGTTGTCGATGGGAAACGAAATCGAGGGAAAATAGAGAACGGGCACGTTCTTCAACCGCACTGTCATGGCCTTTGCCGTGCCGATACCGGAGGCTCTGTCAAGCCGCAGCACCTTCGTTGCCAGGGTAATGTCCTGGTTGCCATCAGGACAGGTAGTCAATTCCGCGTTCCGGAGAATCATGACTTCCCTGCCCTCGAACTGCATGGTTTCACTGTCAACCCTGGCCTGCTGGTAAACTCTTTTCCCGTTCGCGACATCCCCCGGATCCCCATCCGGATCCCCGCGTGTACGCTCCGTGGATCCGGAAGTCGTGTCGGCAATGCGGATTGAAACATCCTCGGCACCGCCAATGAAGGTATCCACCTCCAGATCCATGGTCTCGGCCCGGACCTCGTCTCCGGCCGGAGTATAGAGCACCACGTTGCCCCTGGCACCGGCACGGCGGGTTGCCGAATTGTAGGTGATGGTATCGGCATGGACCGCCCGATTCCCCTGCCGAAACGTGACATTTCCCTGCAAAACAAACTCCTGGTCGGTGGTGGCTTCAATCTGATCCGCTTCGATGGTGGCCGGCGGCCCATTCGCCGTTCCGTCGGAGGCGGTCAGCAATTCCGGGGGAACGCTGATTTCCATAGGCAGACAAACACCCTGGCCGGCAAACCCCGTCACTACGTCAGTATCGGGCTGTGCATCGGCAGGGAGGGAAACAAACGCGTGGAGGAAGATGATCACGCTGGCGGCGGTGGATTGCCGCAGCTTGACTGTCATCAGCAACAATAGCCCGGTCACTATGTTTGGCAAGTGGATTATTATACGGGGTCCGACCCCGTATGATCCATGCCGGTGCCCATCGAGCCACGATACTTCTGATGTCCATGCACACGGCGATGATTCTTGCCGCCGGCCGCGGTGAACGCCTTCGCCCCCTGACGGACCGCGTTCCCAAGCCGCTGCTGCAGGTGGGCCGGCACCGGCTCATTGAATATCACCTGATGTCCCTCGCCTCCATCGGGGTGCATCGCGTCGTAATCAACATCGCCCACCTGGCCGAGCAGATCCAGCATACCCTCGGAGACGGTTCCCGCTACGGGGTGGAAATCCTCTATTCAATGGAGCCTCCCGGGGCGCTGGAAACCGCCGGGGGCATTCGCAATGCCCTGCCCCTGCTGGGCCGGGACCCCTTCCTGGTGATCAACGGCGACATCCGCTGCGACATCCGCCTGGACGGTCTTGCCCTTGAAGACCCCAATTTCATGCATCTCGTGCTGGTGGCCAATCCACCGCACCGTCCGAATGGCGATTTCGGACTCGACAGGTCCTCCATTCCCCAACGTCTCCTGCCCCCATCCGGAGCAGAGGACAATCTCACCTATGCGGGCATCGGCGTGTTCAGTCCGGAACCTTTCCGGCATATCAGCAAAGGCCGCAACCCCCTCGCGCCATTGATCCGGCAATGTATTGACCAGAAACGGGCCACCGGGGAGCAATACAACGGCTACTGGATGGATGTGGGAAATGCGGACAGGCTTGAAGCCGCCCGAAGGGAAAGCGGCTAGCGCCGCGCGTCCCTTGCCCGACTGCCACCAGTATGGAGTACGTGAATACTGACGACAGGCTCACCTGCACACGTAAGGTGTAGGGCGTCCTTAAGTGGGTCCGGCATTCACCGGGTTTGTTGTTTCGTGCGTCTTCGATGGGCCCGGCCTTCACCGGTTATTTTCCGCCTGTTTTCCTGCGCGGGGCCTCCATGGGAACTTTCCCGCGCCCAGGCAGGTTCCGCTTATTGCATCCGCCTCGCCCCGAACACCCCCACATGGTCCGCGGTATCGAACACCCCCCAGGTTTCTTCATGCCCGGACCCGTGGAAAGCCCCTTCCAGGTAGTCGTCCCCGGCCGTACCGGACCTGAAGCCCCCGTTCGCAAGCCGCATGTCCCGCCACCCCGGCGCGCCGATGGCATGGCCCGGCACCTCGATGACCACCCCGACCCGGGGCCGCGACAGGTCCGCGATGGTCACCCTCGCGGTGCCCATGAGCCGCTCGGCGGTATCCGCCGGGCTCGCTTCCGCGATACCGGTCCAGGTCGCGCTCCCCGTCCCCGACGGATTGGTGCCCGCGGCATCCCCCGCCACGTACGCCTGGGCCATGGAGAAGTCGCCGCTGAATGATGTTCCATCAATCTCCGCCGTGACCGGGCCCGTACTGAGCGCCAGGGCCGCGTATCCGTGCTCTCCCCAGAACCCGTAGCCGGTCACCGCCGGGGAGACGGACACGGAAAGGCCGGGCAGTGTCTCCGTGGTTCGGAAACCGCCGCGGGTCGTCACCGTGTCGAACCCGCCCCGCGTGCCGATCGCCGCTGTGATCGTGGCCGGGTCGATATTGGCGGAGGGGTCGAGCAGGTCCCGTACCGTGGTTGCGGTGCCGTCCGCCGCGACGCAGCGCCCGCCCGCGCAGGACACGGCCTCGTCGAACGTGTCCTCGATCGTCTCGCCCCCGGCGGCGGCAAGGGACCAGCGTCCATGCAGGCCGGACATCCGCAGGGTGTCGGCGCGCTCCAGCAGCCCGCCGAGCCGGGCCACCCGCGGGTCGGCGGAGTCCGACAGGCCCGAAGACGGCGGCGGTCCCCCGGAGCCTCCGCCCCCGCCGCCGCCCCCGCCGCCGCCGCAGGCGCCGAGGGTGAGGGTGGCGGCCAGGATGGCCGCGGTCAGCGGCAAGCGTGTGTTCATGGCAGAGTGCGTAATCGGGTTCATGACTGGGTTCATGTCAGGTCTTTTCTGTTTCTTCGGTCTTTTCTGTCTCGGATGTTTCATCGGGGATATCTTGTCAATGCGTGATCGAGGATGTCATCGGTGATGTCTCGTCGGATGTGCATGGCGGACGTTCCGGTGGCCGCCGCCGCACCGCCCGGAATCATTCAGAACCACCACCCGAGATCCAGCCGGATCGCGTGCTCGGGTCCATTCGTCCCGCCCTCCAGGCGCTCGCCCGCAAGCTCTATGCCGAGATTCGTCCGAGACGCCTCGAACCGGGCACCTAGACGGAGCCGGCGGCTGTCTTCACCGGAAATACTTGTCTCGGCGAACGGCGTCAGCAGTCCATCCAACCCATAGGGCGCCCAGGAGAACCCGTAGCCGATGCGCGCGTCCATGGCCGCCGTACTCCCGGACCCGGCCGGACCCGGCAGCTCGTCCCGCCACAGCGCCTCCGCGCCCCCCGTGCCCGCGCCCCAGCGCGGACTCAGCGACAGCGACAGGCCCCGGCCCTGTGCCCCGGGGCCCAGCCGCGCGGTCACGCTCACACCGCTTTCCTCCGCGCCCTCCTCCGAGTGCGACGCCAGCCAGCGGCCCCGCATCTCGAGGTGCAGACGGGGCGCCGTGTAGCGGAGTCCCCCTGCGATCTCCAGGCCGGTCCCCTCCAGGCCGTCACCCCCGTCCCGCCGCGCCGCCGCCTCCACGAAGGGCTCCAGCGCGGCGTCTCCGTCCAGCGCGAACCGCCGCGAGGCCTCCAATCCCGCGCGCAGACGCCAGCTGTCCGCGGAGAGATTGGCGATATGCGCCGGTCCGTCATCGGTCTCCATCCGCGCCACGCTCGCGTCCGCCCGCGCCGCCAGGTCGATCTCCCCCAGGGACGGAAACTCACGGCGAAGGCCCAGCGACCCCATCCACATCGAAAGGTCACTCCTCTCGCCCGCGTCGCCGTCCAGACGGTGCCGGGCCTCGCCGCTCCCGGCCCCCAGCACGCCCCGCAACTCCAGGCCCTCGGACAGGGTCCAGCGTCCGTAGGGGTACAGCGCGGTCAGGGACGTCTCCAGGCGGCCCTGGCCGGACACCCCGCCGGCCGCGAAGTCGTAGTCCGCCTCTCCCGTACCGTGGCTGAGGGCAAGACCCGCCACCCAGGCGCCGGACCGGGCATCCACGCCGAGCCAGCCCGTCCGCAGTTCGCCCTCGTAGCCCATCCCGGGTTCGGGGCGTCCGGCGAACGTCCCGAGGTCCCCGCGGCCCCAGACCGCCCACTGCGGCGCCGATGGCGCACCTGTTCCGGTATTTCCGGTATTTTCAGAACCACCGGCGGCGCCCAGGGTGAGGGTGAAGGCGCTTGCGCGCAGCATCTCCTCCGATGTCATGCCCCGCGTGACGAGGACGCAGTTTTCATGGGCAGCGCCGAAGCCGTCCGTTACACCCGGTAAACCTGATGAACCGGATGAACCCGGCAAACAGAACTGTCCTTTGTCCATGTCGGTCAAACCGGTTCCGGTGGCCGTGCCGAGGGGCACCGCATGACCCGCCAGCGTCAGCCCGCTCGCCGGCACCGAGGCCGCGAACCGCGCCCCGATGTTGTCCAGCGCGCTCGTCAGCGAACGCCGCGCCACCGCCGCCAGGGTGCGCCGCACCGACTGCCGCACCTGCGCCGTGCGCGGATCCTCCACCGTCACGGTAAAGGTCAGTACCGCGGCATCGGAGTCCGCCCGGTTGGCGTCCGCGTCATGGACGGTGTAGGTGAACCCGTATTCGCCCGCGGTATCCGGCGTCCCCGACAGCCGGCGCGTCGCCGCGTTGAAGGAAAGGCCCGCGAGGCCCGCGGGTGCCGACGCGAGGGTGTAGGTCAGTTCCCCGTTGCCGCCTGTCGCCGCCGGCAGCACCACCGGGTCCATCGCCTCGCCATCCGCCAGCACCAGCGACGGCGCCGGGCGGTCGAAGCGCGGCGCCACGTCGGTGCGGTAGCCCACGGCGAAGGGCGAGAACGAGGTGACCGTCGCGCACACGTGAGTCCCGGCCGGGTTCAGCGCCGCGCCCGGCACCTCGGTCCAGCGCCCGTCCCGCCAGTGCAGTAGCACCAGCGGCTCGCCCGCCGCGGCTTCGCGCAGGGCCGCCGTCGCCGGCAGACACAGCGTGAGCCCGCCGGAAGGCACGTTGTCGACGTCCACGTCCACCACCGTCTGCGCTCTGGCCGGACCCAACCCGAAGGTCCCCGACTCCAATGGCACGTCCGGCGCCACCGCCGATATAGTCACCTCGACGTCCCCTGCCAGCGTGCCCGGCAGCGCGAGCCGCACCGCGGGCGTCCCGGCTTCCCGCCTGACCGTCACCTCGTGGTCGCCCGCCTCGTAGGTGGTCTCGCCTACATCGATCGTTTCCTCGGTGGTCAACGGGGACGACGGGGCCGGATCACCGCCCCCGCCGGGAGGCGGCGGTGGCGGCGGTGGCGGCGTGTTGTTGGTCACGTCCAGCGGGCCGAAGGCCACGACCGTGTTGCCGTCGGCGTCCCGGAGCGCTCCCCCCGCGTAGCCCGCCGTGACCTCCTGGCCGGCCGAGACCGCCGAGGCCAGCGTCAGCCTCACCGTGGAGTCGGCGACGGCCACATTCGAGACGTCCCGGCTGCTGTCCGCGACGTCCACCGTGAAGGCCGCCGCCGCCGGCACCGAGTCGGTGTCCAGGTCCTCGTCGAAGGTGACGATCAGCGTCGCGCGGTTCACGGTCGGCGTGCCCTGTACCACAGGCGCGGTCGTGTCGGTGTGGTTCGCCGCCGTGAAGGAGAAGTTCGCCACCGGGTTGCCGGCGGCGTCCTGCAACGGGTTCGTGCCGGGCGCGGTGTAGGTTCCCGTCACCGCGTCACCCTCGCCTGCCGCGGAGGCGAGGGTCAGCGTCACCGTGGAGCCGGCGACGGCCACATTCGAGACGCTCCGGGTGCTGCCCGCCACCGTCACCGCGAAGGCGCTCGCCGCCGGCTTCGAGGCGGTGGCCAGCGCGGCGTCGAAGGTCAGGGTCACGGCCGCGCGGTTCGCCGTCGCGGTCCGGAACACCGGCGGCGTGGTGTTGGTCACCGCCTGGTCGCCGAAGGTCGCCACCTCATTCAAGGCCACGTCGCGGAGCGGGTTGGCGCTCGGCTTGGTGTAGCGCACCTTCACCGTCTCGCCGCGCGCCACCATCTTGGCCAGCGTCAGCGTGACCGTCGCGCCCGAGATGGCCACCCCCGAGACCGTCCGGCTCGCACTCTCACCGCCCACCGTCACCGTGAACGCGCCGGCCGCCGGCGTCGAGGCGCCGTCCAGGGCCTCGTCGAAGGTGAGGGTCAGCGACGCGCCGTTCACCGAGGAACTCGAATAGGTGGGCGCCGTGTTGTCGTTGTTGGTCACGTCCTCCGGGCCGAAGTTCGCCACAGCGTTGGGAGTGGCGACAAGGTCCCGGAGCGGGTTGGCGCTCGGCTTGGTGTATTGCACCGTCACCGTCTCGCCGCCGACGGCCGCGGAGGCGAGCGTCAGCGTCACCGTGGAGCCGGAGATGTCCACATTCGAGACGCTCCGGGCGTTGCCCGCCACCGTCACCGCGAAGGCGCTCGTCGCCGGCGTCGAATCCTCGTCCAGCACCTCGTCGAAGACGATCTTCAGTGTCGTCCCGACCACCGCCGCGCTCTGGAACGTCGGCGCCGTGGTGTCGTCCGGGGTGTTGTTGGTCACTGTCGAGTCGGTATAGCCGACCGTCGACGGGGTAGCGCCCGGCGCGTGGCTCACCGTGACGGTCGCGCCGTGGGCCACCGACGCGGCCAGTTTCAGCGTGACCGGCGTGGTGTCCCTGCTGCCCGACGTCGTGGGAGTGCCGATCGTGACCGGATCCGTGTCCGCCAGGTCCACCGCCGTCTGGGCCACCTTCACCGTGAACTCGGACCCCTTCAGACCGGACGGCGTGCGGCCGATTCCGCCTTCGTAGGTCAGCGTCAGCGTCCTGAGGTTCACGGCGGCGGACGTCAGCGACGGGCAGAAAACGCCGTTCGTGTTTCCGTAATTCGTCAGGACAAAGCGCCGCGTGATCTCCGCCGTCCCGCCGGAGGGGTCGGTCGCCGTCAGCGTGACGGTCGTCTGGGGCTTCACGCCCGACAGCGGCGGATCCAGGTTCGCCAGCTCGCACTCGCCTTTCGAGCTGAAGAACATGCGGCGAAGGGCAGAGCCCGGCTCGCCATCAGCACTATCATCCTGGAAAGCAGCATACGTGTTCTCGGGGCTGTGGCTCACCGAGAAGGTCAGCGTATCGCCGTCGGGATCGCTGAACCCCGCCCTGTCAGTTGGCAAAGAGACGAGAGTGCCGGCCGGTGCGTTGATGACATTATCCGCCGGGTTATTGTCGGTGGCCGTGAACTTCGGCGGCTGGTTCACCGGCGTGCCGTCCGCCGAGGCCGACCAGGGGCTCTCCAGGTCCCCCATCGCCCGCACCTGCACCCGGTAGGCCGTGTCCGCGGTCAGCCCCGTGATCGTCGCCGACGTGTTGCTGCCCGGGTTCGGCGGCCCGCTCGTCTCGCCCTCCTCGATCCAGTCCGCCGGATCCGTGGGATCCGCCGCCCCCGCGAAGTACCGCAGGTCGTAGTCCGTGATCGACGACGCGGAGCCGAGGTTGTCCGGCGCGCTCCAGCTCACCGACAGGCTCGACGAAGACGCCGCCGACACCGTCGGCGCGGCCGGGGCCGACGGGGCCACCTTCTTCGGCGTGCCGCTGGCCGAGGCCGACCAGGGACTCTCCAGGTCCCCCATCGCCCGCACCTGCACCCGGTAGGCCGTGTCCTCCGTCAGCCCCGTGATCGTCGCCGAGGTCGCGGTGCCCGGGTCCGGCGGGCCGTTCATCTCGCCCTCCTCGATCCAGTCCGCCGCATCCGTGGGGTCCGCCGTCCCCGCGAAATACCGCAGGTCGTAGTCCGTGATCGACGACGCCGAACCGAGGCTCGTCGGCGCGCTCCAGCTCACCGACAGGCTCGTCGTGGACGCCACCCCCACCGTCGGCGCGCCCGGCGCGACCGGGGCCGTCGTCACCACGCTGCCGTCCACCTTGTGGTCCGTTTGGGCCGTCGTCAGGCCCGCGTGCTCCCCGCTTGCCGCCGTCCCCGCGGAGTCCTGGAGCGTCGCGCTGCTCAGCAGGCGCACCAGGACGCCAGCGTTGGTCGGCACTACGGTCACACCGTCGCTGTCCGTGTCCGCCTGCACCACCGCGTAGCGGAATGCCAGCGACCGCGCCGTGCCGCTGGTCGCCCCGCCTCTGACCAGTGTGGCCCAGCGTTGGACGGATGCTAAAGGCCCGATTTGCACGCGCACCCGGATTACCGCATTCGTGGCGGACACGTTCCAGGTCACGTCCTCGTCCCAGGTGACCGTCACCTCGATGTTCTCGCCCCGCCGGTACGTGTCGCCGAACGCCGGCGACGAGGTGATCTCGACGCCGCTGATCGCGGGGGGATCGTCGTCGTTCACCGTCACGTCCGCCGAACTCGTCGTCCCCACGGAGTAGCCCGTGCCCGAGGCCACCGCCACCGTCACCGTGCCGTTCGGCTCGTTCGTCGTGTCCGCCTCCGTCGTCACCGAATAGGTGGCGGACGTGGTGTTGGCGGCGATCGTCACCGTCTTCGAACCCTCGTTGCCGGACGCCACGTAGTCGCCGTCCGAAGACTCGGACACGGTCAGGTTGACGACGAGGTCCGCGGTCGGTGCCTCGGCCGCCGTCACCGTGAACTCGGCCGCCGTGCCCTCCGTCACCGCCGTACCGCCCGCGATCGTGATCTCCGGACCGACGGTGGGGTCGACCAGCGTGCGGACGTGCTTCCAGGCGAAGGGGGTGCCCCCGCCTTCCTGCACTCCCACCCAGTAGTCCGTGTCGTGATCCAGGTTGGTGAAGGTGTGCTGGTTCTGGTGTGTATGGGCCGTAGTCCGGTGAATCGTGCTCGAGCCCGACTTGCAGAGGAAGTACCTCTGGCTATTGCCTCCCTGGTTGGTGTACGCGACCCTGATCTTCGAAATCTCCGCGGTCACCGTGAAATGCTGCGGACGGACGGGGCCCGAGCCGGTCCCACAGGGTGCGGTCGGAGCGTCGTCATCGTCGTTCACCGTCACGCTGGCGGAACTCGTCGTCCCCACGGTGTAGCCGGTACCCGCGTCCACCGTCACCGTCACCGTGCCGTTCGGCTCGTTGCGGGTATCGCCCTCCGTCGCGACGGAGTAGGTGGCGGACGTGGTGTTGGCGGCGATCATCACCGTCTTCGAACCTTCGTCCCCGGGCGCCACGTAGTCTCTACCCGCCGATTCGGATACGGTCAGGTTCACCGTGAGAGCCGCACTGGGCGCCGCGCTCACCGACACCGTGAACTGTGCTGCGGTGCCTTCGGTCACCGCGGCACCGGCGGTGATGCCCACCACGGTGGTGGACCCGTCGCTGGGCGTCACCGGGTTGGTGGTGATCACATTGGTCGGGGACCCGGCGAACCCCCGTATCCGGTAGGTGTATGTAGTGCCGTTGGTGAGACCCGAGCGCGTCCAAGTTCTGGCGGTTTTCGGCAGCTGCTCACCATCGGTACGCATGATCGTCCAGTTGGCGGCAAAGTTGCCGTTGCCTACTTTTTCTTTGAACTGCCAAGAGGTGAGATTCCTCGTTCCGACCGTGTAGCTCCAGTTGAACGTCACGCTGCCGTCGCCGGCCGTCGCGGTCGCGCTGTCGAGGGTGCCCTGCTCCGGCGTCTGCGCCCAGGCGGCCGGCGCGGCCAGCGCCAGCGCCGCCAGCACAGCCAGCGCCGCCACCAGGACGCGGAGGCGCGCAAGGAAACCGGGACGGGATGGAAGGGACGCAGGCCCCGCCGGACGGCGGCGGCCGGGAATCAGGCGGCGGGATCGCGCTCCCGACGGGCGAAACGCGCGGCCCATGGCGTCAACCGCGCGTTTCGATATGTGTCGAAGGAAACCGGCCTGCGCGTGGACACAGGAACGGCTCGGCTCGGCTCGGCTCGGCTCGGCTCGGCAAGCCAGACTGCCGAAGCCACTTCCTCCCTGTCAAGCCCCCGGAACCGGATATCGCCCCTGCCCCCGCAAGGAATAAACACCTGCCGGAATTTTCCCCGGCCCTCCCCGAACCTCGCCTGTGGTCATCGCGGCCGGAAAAACGGGCAATGACCGTGGGCGTTATGATGAAACTCATAACCATTTGACTCTTGTCGGTTTTGTTGCTTTGCAGGAGTTGCGGCGGGACAACCTGCGAACGCAGGGGCCACTCACTTCGCTGACGCAACGTGCTTTGTTATCAACAGAAAATTTTATTACATTAATATGTTAATTTTGCATGTGGATACCCAGTGACTTGATTTCATTTCCATAAAAATTCATAAAAATATGCTGTTTTCCCCACGCCCCCATTACGAATCCCTTATGCCATGGCAAGGCCAACGCCATCCCCGCTTTCACGGGGAAATGGCGGACCGGCCTTCGCCGCCCGCACGCTTACCAGCAGCAGCAAAGACCGGCCGAGACCGCCTCGAGTTGCTCCTCGGTGATGTTCGGGTCCGGCGGCAGGGCCAGATGCACCGTCTGCATGTCGCTCTCATGGACCACGATGGTCATCGAATCGGGAATCGAGACCCCCAGTTCATTGCTGATGGTGGCCTTCGGATCCGCAAGCAGCTGCTGCCTGAAATTCATGTCCAAGGAGGACTTCTCGACAATCTGACTGAGCATTTCTTCACCGCTTTTCATGGCAATACTCCTGATCTTTGACTACTGATATTTCCCACAGGGTTTTCCGGCAATCGGAAGGGTATGCCGCGCCCCACGACCGAACTCCTGGCCCTGGCGGCGGCAGACTATATTTATAGCGGTCACGGGTACGGGTTGTGAAATGCCGGATTCGCCCGATCTCGATACCAATTCCGATATGCATGATCTGCGCCGCGGCCCGCCCCCCGACGCGCGGCCCGTGCGTTTTCCAGTGCATCGCGGGTCGCGAAGAAACCGCCCTTCATCGCACCGGACACCTCGTAGGCTGTGCCGTCCGGGTCGGCATTCTTGCCGTCGATGGCGTCGCCGGCCCGGTTGCGGAAGGTATCCTCTATCGTGCGGAAGGCATCCGTGTGTGAAATAGAACTCCCGGCACTGTCGGATCCCGTCCTTCAGATGCTATCGGGCGCGGATGGCGCGGGCGGGACGGCGACATTCGTGACAGCCTGCACGGCCGTGGCGGCGGGCACCGCTTGCACCCCGTGGCGTGCCGCCACGCATGGCAGGACGGAACAGCCAACGCCGGATCCGGGGCCGGGAACAGGCCGGGCCGGAAGGATTCTTGTCCACGAACCCCGCCGAATCCGGTAAAACAATCTTCTTCCGGTTGCGGATCAGCCGGATACAGGCAATGAAATCAGGGATCTTCGGATTGCGCCAATGCCCTTGCCCGGACGGGCATTGGGACTTTATTCTTCGAGCCTGATAAATACGGCTATCGTGAACAATAATTCCCAGAATAGAACATAACTTACTGATATTGATCGATTATATTTTCCCCCGTTTTTTCATTTACATTCCCTTAACATTCAGCCGAAAAAATTCGGGGGCTCGGCTTCCGTTGCCGGAAAGGGTCCATCCTCACCCGTTGAAAGGCTATCCCCGCCATCCCTGAACCACGCATCGGGCCCCTGTCCGGATCACCCCGGATGGGGGGGTTAAGTATCCGGGAGGGAATCATGGTGCCCGAACGGTGGCGCGGGGTCCTGCCCGGCCGCTGCCGTAGCAACGGAAAAACCGGGCATGCGGGTTGCCGGCGATACCCACCCCATCGAAACGAAAGCCCCGAATCTAATTGGATGCGGAAGTCGGTGCCTGTCCTGATGGTTGCCAGCTTGATGGGGCAGTTCTGTCGGCTGATCCACGAAATCATCAACGGATGCCCTCCACTCCGGCACCTGTACCATCACTCTCCCATCCGAAAGCATCGCTCAGATACCGTCTCAAATCACGGCAAACCGTGTCCATCTTGCGGTCGACCCCGTTTCGCGCGAGGGATGTGACCACCAGCCCCGGATAGCCGCAGGGGTCGATCCAGGTGAAAGGCGTGGTGTCCATGTTCACGTTCAGGCTGAAACCGTGGAAGCTGCATCCGTTGCGGATGCGGAGCCCAAGGGCGGCGATCTTATGGTCCCCGACGTATACCCCGGGCGCCCCCGCCCTGCGCTTGCCCTCCAATCCGTAGTCCGCCAGCAGCCGCAGCAGGCATTCCTCGATCAGTTCCACCAGCCGGCGGGGACCGATGCCCAGCCGGCGCAGGTCCAGCATCAGATAGGCAATCAGTTGTCCGGGGCCATGATAGGTGATCTGCCCGCCCCGCTTGCTGCGTATGAGAGGTATGCCGTCAGGATTTCGGTGCGGTTCGAGCCGGCTGCTGGTGCCCTGTGTAAACACCGGAAGATGTTCGAGAAACCAGATTTCATCGAGGGTTTCCCGATCACGTGAATCGGTAAACTGCAGCATCCTGTCCGCCACGCTGGTGTATTCGCACAGCCCCAGCCAGCGGAACCGGCAACCGGGATTCATATCACCATGAGAATGTCCGGATGGCCGGACAGCACGGAATAGACCCGGTCCAGTTCCTCCCGTTCGCGAGCCACCACCAGGCAACTCAGCGCATGATAGTTGCCCTTGCGGCTTTCCCTGCGACGTATGCCGAGCACCTGGTCCGGTGCGAGATGCTGCAGCAGCAATGCATGCAACCGCCGGTCCAGGTTCTCCGAGGCGCGCACGAAGACCTTGATGTCCACCTCGCAGGGAAACTGCAGCAGTTCCCCGCCTCCCGGGGGCGTGCTGCCGTTGCCGCCCGCCATCAGAAAAGCCTCAGCACCGAATCCTTCAGCCGGGACCACCACGGACCGCTGGAATAGTCCGCATTCAGGTACAGCCTTCGTTCAAGCACGGGGGTCCCGTTGTACTTGACCTGGATACTGCCGACATCCGTCCCCGAATCCAGCGGGGCCTCCAGGCTTTCCGGTATGTCGAGCGCTGCGGACAAACGTTCTCTCTTCCCCTTTGGATACACCACACCTAGCTGCCCGGACACGCCGATACCGGCTTCCTTCTCCTCCCCCATCCACAACCTGACCCTGGTGACCTCATCGCCGGGGCGATACAGCAGCAGGCCGTCATAGGTGGCATACCCGTACCTGAGCAGGGACTGAACGGCGTCGGCACGGGTCTTTCGTCTGTCCGCACCCGTGACGATGGCAATCAGCCGCATGCCGTCACGGTTGGCCGTGGCAATGAGACAGTAGCCGGCCGCCTTGGTATATCCGGTCTTGAGACCATCCACCGTGGGGTCCCGCCACAACAGCACGTTCCTGTTCTTCTGGGTGATGTCGTTGTACGTATATTCCCTGGTGGAATACAGGGCGAGCCGTTCCGGAAAATTCCGGATCAGGGCGCGGCTCAGGATCAGGATGTCCTCGGCGGTGGAATAGTGGTTTTCGTCAGGCAGGCCGTGGCTGTTGGTGAAATGACTGTTCACCATGCCCAGTTCCTGCGCCTTGTGATTCATGCGCACGGCAAACCCTTCCTCGCTTCCCCCCAGATGTTCCGCCAGGGCTACCGCGGCATCATTGCCCGACTGGACAATCAGGCCCTTCAGCAGACTTTCCACATCCACGTGAGTGTCCACCTGGATGAACATGCGTGATCCGCCCGTTTTCCAGGCCTTCCTGCTGACGTACACCTTGTCGTCTATCCGGATCTCCCCCTTCTCCAGCGCCTCGAACACCAGGAAGCCTGTCATCAGCTTGGTCAGGCTGGCGGGTTCAATTCGCAGATCCCTGTTCTTGCTGCCGAGAACCCAGCCGCTTTCGAAGTCCACCAGCATCCAGGACTTCACGGGGGCATCCGGGGGAGGCACCACGGCTTTCATCGCCTCGGGTATATCCCCCAATGATCCGACAGGCTGCAAAACGGCAGCGTCGCCTTGTGCATCCCCCTCCTGGGCCATGGAGGGGAGTCCCGACAGGAATGTAAACAGCAGCAGGGCCGCGACGCGCAGGATCATTGGAAAACGGTTTGGACTTTCGGAAAATTATACGGGCGGAAATGCGGCTAAGTCCGGTCAAATTGGTGGCAATTCAGCCATCACGCGCTCGTGCCTGTGCATCCGCCCGCGCCCGGGTTCGCTTCAGATCTCACGCAGCAACCCCCGAAGACCGGTGATCCGTTCCTGGTCAAGGCGCACCCGGTCGGCATCGCCCCACTGGTCGTACGGCCCCACGAGAACCCTGAAAGGAGCCTCCTGGCCGGCAAGTTCCTCGTCCCGGACCGGCAACAGGGCGTAACCCGCCAGGCGCAGCCTGCCCCGCAACTCGAGCGCGTTGACCAGGTCATTGAACGAACCGACCTGCACCACGTACCGGCCTGTGGCCGTGGGTTCCCGCACCGGAATTGCCGCTGTAGGCGTTCCTGCAACTCCCGTCCAGAGCGATGGACCGTCCGACGCCTTCCCGGTGACGGGGGGCGTTCCGCCCGAGGGATCCAGCGCCTCCACCTCAACACGTCCGGTGCCGGTCTTCGTGATCCCGAGCTTCCATGCGGCCGCATAGGAAAGATCGATCAGCCGCCCGTGGAGAAACGGGCCGCGATCGTTGACTTTCACCACGATGCTGCGGTCGTTGTCCAGGCTGGTTACCCGCACGAAGGTCGGCAAGGGCAGCACGGGATGGGCGGCGGTCATGGCAAACATGTCATAGGTCTCCCCGCTGGAAGTCCGGCGGCCGTGGAACTTGCGCCCATACCAGGAAGCCACGCCACGCTCCCGGTATCCCTTGGCGCTGGAAAGCGGGCGCCAGGTCCGGCCCAGGACCTCGTAGGGCTTGTTGCCCGTCTTGCTTCGGGGCAGCGCCACCGGGACCGCATCCGGGATGGACGCGAGGTCAACCGGGACAGAATCCGGTGGCCGGTCGCCGCCGAAATAGCCGCCCTCCCCGCCCCCGCCGCCCTGCAGCACGGAACGGGACTGGCAGCCAGCCAGCGCCAGGACCGCGGCGAGCAGCATCGTGATGGATGCGAGCCGGCGCGATCCTGGCCCGCTGCGGGCGTGACCGAACGGCATCATCCTCCCATTCGCCTGGCGATCTGCCTGGACAGTTCCGTCACTGCCATGGCGTAGTTGATGCTGGTGTTGTAACGGGTGAGGGCATAGAAATTGCGGAAACCGACCACATGATCCTTCCCGAATTTCTGCTGCACGAAGAAAAGAGCCGCCATGTCGCTCCCGCCACGGGTGTCGAACACCACCCCCGCATCGGCCAGGTCCCCGGTCCGGTGCCGGAGCTTGGACCGTTTGCTCACCAAATCCCGGGCCGCATCCGGAAGGTCTTCAGTGACCGGTGCGAAGATCGCCTCGCCGCGGGTCCATCCGTGTTCCTTGAGGTAATTTCCCACGCTGCCGATGGCATCCTCCATTTCGTTCACCAGATCCCGCCTCCCGTTGCCGTTGAAATCCACCGAGTAGGCCTCGTAGCTGGATGGCATGAACTGGGGAATGCCGATGGCGCCGGCGTAGGATCCCAGCACGCTGTTAGCGGCGATGTTCTCCCGTCGGGAGGTATTCAGGAACGTACGGAGCTCGTTGGTGAAAAACTTGCTTCTGCGGGGATAGTCCGCGGACAGCGTTACCAAACTGTCCAGCACACGCCGGTTGCCCAGGCGCGTTCCGTAATGGGTTTCGACTCCGAGCAGGGCCACCAGGATTGCCTGGGGCACGCCGAACTCCTTTTCCACCGCAGCAAGGATGGCCCGGTTCTCCTGCCAGAACTGCACGCCTCTGACGATCCGTGATTCCTTGATGAACAGGTCCCGGTACCGATGCCATGGCAACGATTCGTACGGCCTGTCCATGAGTTCGATAATCTGCTCATCGATTTTCGATGACGACAGCACCGCTTCCAGCTCTTCCCGCGGGTAACCGTCCTCCTTGCTCATGATCTCGACGAGCTCCACCAGTACCGGGTAGCGGCTGACGTCCAGTGCCAGCGCCGGACTCAGGCCCAGCAATCCGGCCGCCGCGACGAACACGCATTGTTTGATCATTTTCCTCATAGCCTTGTCTAGGGTCTCTTGCTGTTCTGGATGCACATCAACATGCCGAAACCGATCATCAGTGTCACCATGGATGTCCCTCCGTAACTGACCAGCGGCAGCGGTACCCCGACCACCGGGAGAATGCCGACGACCATCCCGATGTTGACGAACACATAAAAGAAGAATGTAACCGACAGGGCACCGGCCAGCAGGCGGGAATAGGCATCGTGAGTGTACATCGCGATCATCAGGCCACGGAACACCAGGAACAGGTAGAGCCCCAGCAATACCAGCACACCCACAAGCCCGAATTCCTCGGCATAGACCGCGAATATGAAATCGGTGGAACGTTCCGGAATGAACTCGAGCTGGGACTGGGTCCCGGCGAGCCAACCCTTCCCGGTGATCCCGCCGGACCCGATGGCGATGACCGACTGGATTGTATGGTAGCCCGCCCCGAGAGGATCGATCCATGGATCGAACAGCGTCAGGATGCGACGCTGCTGGTATGGAAGCAGGACGAAATACCACAGCAGTGGAGCCGCGGCGCCCAGTCCCGCGGCCACGGCGACAATCAGTTTCCAGCTGATTCCGGCAAAGAAAATGACGACGATCCCCGTGGAGGCAATCAGGATCGCCGTGCCGAGGTCCGGCTGCATGACCACGAGCACGACCGGCAGCAGAATGATGCCGACACAAACGGTAAGGTAGGGAAACCTGGACGGCAGATTGGCCTGTGTGATCACCCAGGCCATCATCATGGGCACTGCCAGTTTCATGATCTCCGATGGCTGGAAACGGAAGAATCCGATATCGATCCAGCGCTGCGCCCCCTTGCCGATGATGCCGTATGCCAGCACCATGAACAGCAGTGCCAGGCCAACCCCGTAAACGATGGGCGACCACCGTTTCAGCGTCAGGGGCGAAAGCCGGCAGAATACCAGCATCAGAACGAGAGCGAAGACGATCCGTGCCAGTTGGCGCAACAGCAGAGCGGTGTTTTCCCCGCTGGCGCTGTAGATCACCACCAGGCTGAGCGCAAGCAGCATGAGAATGGCGGTCAGCAGCGGCATGTCCACGGGGAAGACGACTTCCTCCCGATCACCATGCTGTGGCCGCACCCCCGGATTCTGCCGATTGAGGAGAGAGAGCATCGATCAGTCCACCTTGGCCAGTCGATTGCCGGTATCAGTATCCGCATCATCGGGCGGGACCAGGCCGAGACGCTCGATGAGATAGTAGTCCAGCAGCTCGCGCGCCATGGGAGCCGCGATACGGCTGCCGCCACCGGCGTGCTCCACGATGACGGCGATCGCGATTTTGGGATCATCCAGTGGCGCGAAGCCGATGAACAGCGAATGGTCCCGGAAACGCTTTTCCGTCTCTTCCTCCCGGTAAGTCTCGTTCTGCCCTACCTTTTTCACCTGGGCGGTGCCCGTCTTGCCTGCCATTTCATACTGCAAGCCGCGTCCGGACAGGCGGGCGGTGCCTTTCTTTCCGTGCACGACATCCCGCATGGCCCGGATGACATAGTCGAAGTCCTGCGGATTATTACCGGCAACCCGGCCGGTCACCTCGGGCGGCAGCCGCTCCCAGGTATGGGTTTGAGGGTTCTCGACGGCGGTCAGAAACCGTGGCACCACCTTGCGCCCGCGATTCGCCAGGGTGGCTGTCACCGTTGCCAGTTGCAGCGGTGTGATCAGCATATAGCCCTGGCCGATGCCGATGATCAGGGTTTCCCCGGAAGTCCATGGCTGTTGATGGATTTCCTGTTTCCACTGACGCGACGGCATCAGACCGCTCGGTTCGCCCAACAGGTCGATTCCCGTGTGATGGCCAAAGCCGAACCGGCCCATGCCCTCATGCATCGAGTCGATCCCCAGCCGTTTGGCAAGCTGGTAGTAGTACACGTTGCATGATTGCTCGATGGCATCATGGGCATCCACGCTGCCGTGACCGGTCTTTTTCCAGTCGCGATAACGGCGTTTTCCGTTGGGCAGAACGTAGTAGCCACTGCAGAAGACACGGTCATGGGGACTGACCCCCTTCTGCATGCCCACCAGGGTCAGGAATCCCTTGATCGTGGAACCGGGCGCATAGCGGCCGTACAGGGCCCTGTTCAGCAACGGGCGTCGGTCCGAGGTCCGCAGTTCCCCATACGCCTTCTTGCCGATACCGTTGACGAAGGGATTGGGGTCATATCCGGGCATGCTGGCGAAAGCCAAAACGTCCCCGGTAGCAGGCTCGATGGCCACGACCGCTCCCTCGTAGCCTCCCAGGAGTTCCATGGCCTTCTCCTGCAGCCGGATGTCCAGGCTGAGGTGCAGGACCTTGCCGGCCTCCGGCGGCACCTGTTCGAGACTTCGGATGATCTTGCCGTGGGCGTTGGTTTCCACCTGCTTGAATCCCGACTTTCCGAGAAGCGTCGTTTCGTAGAAAGCCTCGATCCCATTCTTGCCGATATACTCCAGTCCACGGTATCTATCATTGTCTATCTGCTCCAGGTCGTCGGCGCTGATCCGGCCCACGTATCCCACCACATGGGCGGTCAGATCGCCCCGGGTGTAATCCCGCTGCAACCTTGCCCTGAACTCGGCCCCGGGGTACCGGTGAAGGTTCACCGCCAGGCGGGAGGCTTCCTTCTCGCTCAGATTTGCGCGCAACGTCTGGCGCTCGAATGAAGGCCGTCTCTTGAGCAGTGCACGGAAACGCTCAAGGTCATCTTCCTTGAGTTCCACCAGTTGCCCCAGCTGGTCCAGCAACGCGTCCATGTCCTGGACCTTGTCCGGCAGGACCTCCAGGTTATAGACCAGGAAGTTCTGCGCCAGAACCTCCCCGTTGCGGTCATAGATCAGGCCGCGGACCGGCGGCAAGGGCACCAGATCAATCCGGTTGCTCTGTGCCAGTTCCTCGAACCGGTCATGCTGGGATATCTGCAGGTATCCCACCCGGACCGCCAGCACCAGGGCAAGCAGACCGACCGCGACAAACATCACTACAATCCGGTTATATGCATACCGGTTCTCCTGCAGGTAGTTGCGGATCGGTGTCACGGCCTGCCCTATCTCAACTGGACCATGCCACTGCGCCGTCTGGCAAAACGCAGGAGGGTATACACCACCGGCCAAACCAATGCAGTGGTCAATGCGGCCTGCCAGTATACCAGCCTGAGGTCAATGTCGTTGGTAATGCGAAAAACCCAGGCAAGGAACAGGACCTCCAATGCGGAGATCGCAAAAATCACCATGCATTGCTGCCATAACGGGTACATCCTCACCTGTCGATGGAACAGCACCCCTACCATGGCCACGAACGCCAGCATGAATGCGTACACGCCGAACAGGGTATGCAGCATCATGTCCATGAGCAGCCCGACGATCCAGCCGGTGCCCACGCCCACACGCTCGGGCACCGCCAGGCACCAGTAAAACAGCACCAGGCTGACCCAATGCGGTTCGGCAAAGCCCATCCATTCCGGGTACGGGATGATGGACAGCAGCATGGCCACACCCAGGGACACGGGAATGATCCACCAGCGATGGCCCCACGCCATGCGGGAGAAGGACGTGTTCATCGATCGTGCCCGCAGAATGCCCTACCCTCCATGGGCATCCCGGTATCGCCGGATTGCCGACTCATTCCCGCCCCGCCAGTCGGTCGGTGTCCCATATCAGCAACACCTGTTTCAGCGGATCGATACGGGAGGTGGTGACGGCGTTGATGGACAGGAAGGACTCGTTCGCCTCGGTGGTGATTTCCACCACCTCCGCGACCTTGTAGCCTGCCGGAAAACGCCCGCCCATGCCCGAGGTCAACAGGATGTCACCCTTGCGGATGTCAGCCTGCCGCAAGAGATAGGGCACGCTCACCTGATCCTTCTCCCCCTTGCCCTGCACGATGGTGCGAAGCCCGTTACGCTGCACCTGTACCGGAATGCCGTGGCTGCGGTCCGTGACCAGGGTCACGACGCTCTGGTGCAGATCCACCTCCGAGACCTGTCCGATCACACCGTCAGGCGCAATCACCGGCTGCCCGACGAACACATCCGACTCAATGCCGCGGTCTATGATAATCCGGTGGCTGAAGGGATCCAGCCCGATATTCACGATTTCCGCCAGGATCAACTGGTCATCGGAACGGCGGGAGGTGGCCAGAAGGCGGGACAACCGGCTGTTTTCCAGCACCAGGGCGTCGTATCGCTGGAGCTGGGTGGCAAGCTTGGCCTGCCTTTCCCGCAGGGACTCCAGTTCCTCGTAGACGGTGTCGTCCGGATAATGGGAACGGATGATCTCCGCGATGTTCCCGGGCAGTTCCGTCAGGGCATAGAACGGCATCGCCAGGACGGATGCGGTGGACCGCACCGGCCGCAGCAGGTCACTGCGATGTTCCACGATCATCAGGCCGAACGACAGGATCGCAAGCAGGATGAACCGATAGAGGGTGCTGACATGCCCGAAAATCATGGCCTGTCCGGTAAGGTCTCGTGTCCGGCCAGTCCGCAGGCTCCAGGGGAAGGAAATCCCCGGAAACCACGTACTGTGCGCACTACCTGCTGCAATGGACTAATCTGGAAATCCGGTTCGTTGTCTCTATTGAATTCAGTTGTCGCTGGAAAACACGTTGTTCAGGGTATCCATTTCCTCCAGCGCACGGCCGCAGCCCCGGACCACGCAGGTCAGCGGGTCTTCCGCAACCACAACCGGAAGGTCGGTGTCCTGCATCAGGCGCCGGTCCATGTCCCTCAGCAGCGCCCCGCCCCCTGCGATCACCATGCCCTTTTCACCGATATCGGCGGAAAGTTCCGGCGGTGTCTTTTCCAGAGCCTGGCGGATGGCCTGGACGATCTGCACCAGGGCATCGTCGATGGCGTCGTAGACCTCTTCGCTGGTGATCACCAGACTGCGGGCCATGCCCTCCGAAATGTCCCGGCCCTTGATCTCCATTTCCATGTGGTCGGACTCGGACCACGCGGTCGCGATGGACTGTTTGACACGTTCCGCGGTGGATTCGCCGATCAGCACGCCGTGCCGTCTTCGGATGTAGTTGATGATGGCATCGTCATAGGTGTCGCCGGCGACCCGGAGGGAATTGGAATACACCATGCCCCCGAGAGAAAGGATGCCGACTTCGGTGGTGCCGCCACCGATGTCCACCACCATGGAACCCGTGGGCTCGGCCACGGGAAGATTCGCCCCGATCGCCACGGCCATCGGTTCCTCAATCAGGTAGACCTCCCTGGCGCCGGCGCTCATGGCGGATTCACGGATGGCCCTGCGCTCGACCTGGGTGGAGCCGCACGGGACACAGACGATGATTCGCGGACTGGAAAAAAAGCGGTTCTCCTGTACCTTCCTGATGAAGTATTTGAGCATGTCCTCGGTGATGTTGAAGTCGGCGATCACGCCATCCCTCAACGGTCGGATTGCCCGTATGGTGCCCGGAGTACGGCCCAGCATCAGCTTGGCTTCCTGACCTACGGCGAGGACACTTTTTCCCGCTCCGCCGAACCCGGAACTCTTGATGGCAACTACCGAGGGTTCGTTGAGTACAATTCCCTTGTTTCGCACATAAATCAAGGTGTTGGCGGTTCCAAGATCAATGGCGAGATCATTGGAAAAGAAGCCAGCCAGGCGTTTCAGCATTGTGTTGTTGGAGTTGTTGAATGGGGAGGCAAGGAATCCAGACCCCGGAGAAATCCTAGCGGCGTAGCTTAACAACCGGGGGCATACTATTCAACTGCGCAAAGCTATGGTAAGTTGCTGCGCAAATGCTGTGTCCGTACCGTTCTCGCGTGGCTGGAACGGCCCTGTTCAGGCTGCCGGATACGGTGACGGACATTGCCTATCCGAGCATCTACGAACCGACAAATGTCTTCCATCAACAGTGAGCAGGTCACCCATATCGCGCGGCTTGCGCGATTGAAAACCGACGAGGAGAAATCCGCCTATTTCGCCGGTCACCTTACCCGTATCCTGGATCTCCTGGAACAGATGAACCGGATCGATACGGAGTCCGTCGAGCCCATGGCCCACCCCCAGGATGTTCATCTCCGGCTGCGCGGGGACCATGTCACTGCAAAGTCCCGCCGCGAGGACTACCAGGCCATCGCGCCGCTGGCGGACAACGGGCTCTACCTGGTTCCCCGGGTCATCGAATAGGCTACCAGCGCCGCGAATATCCGAGGCCGGCCCCGGCACCGCCTGGCCGCCACCGAACAGTCCGAACCCGAACGCATGCACAACCGATCCATCAGGGACCTCGCCCGGTCCATGGCCAGGGGCGAGTACAGCAGCACCGAACTCACCCGGCACTATCTCGCACGGATGGCCGATGCCGGGGACCTGAACGCCTTCATAACCGTCACCGGGGACCAGGCCCTGGAACAGGCCGCCGAGGCGGACCGACGCATCCGATCCGGCGACGCCGGCCCGCTTACCGGCATCCCGATGGTGCACAAGGACATCTTCTGCACTGCGGGCGTTCCCACCACCTGCGGCTCGAAAATGCTGGCGGACTTCGTCTCGCCCTACGATGCGACCGTGGTCAGACGTCTGGCCGAGGCGGGCATGGTGAGCATGGGAAAAACCAACATGGACGAATTCGCCATGGGTTCATCCAACGAGTCCAGCCATTTCGGGGCAGTGAAGAATCCCTGGGAGACCAGCCGTGTTCCGGGCGGCAGTTCCGGCGGCTCTGCCGCAGCAGTGGCGGCCAGGCTGGCCCCCGTTGCCACCGCCACCGACACGGGCGGTTCCATCCGTCAGCCCGCGGCACTATGCGGTATCACCGGAATCAAGCCGAGCTACGGCCGGGTGTCCCGGTACGGCATGGTTGCCTTCGCCTCTTCGCTGGACCAGGGCGGAGTCCTGGCGACGAGCGCCGAGGACGCTGCCCTGGTGCTTGAGGCCATGGCTGGATTCGATGAACGGGACTCGACGTCACTTGAACAGCAGGTTCCGGACTACACGGCATCCCTGGAGGAATCGATCGGGGACAAGGTCATCGGTCTGCCGAAGGAGTTTTTCGGTGAGGGCGTGGAGCCGGATGTCGCGGATGCCATCCAGGCCGCCATCCGTGAGCTCGAAGCCCTGGGCGCCCGGACGGTGGAAGTGGAGCTTCCCAACAGCGAGATCGGCATTCCCTGCTATTACGTCCTGGCCCCGGCGGAAGCCAGTTCCAACCTCTCCCGCTTCGACGGCGTGCGGTACGGTCATCGCGCCGCACAGTTCGAGGACCTGATCGACATGTACGAACGCAGCCGTGCGGAGGGATTCGGAGAGGAGGTACAGCGCCGGATCATGATCGGCACTTACGTGCTGTCATCGGGGTATTACGATGCCTACTACATCAAGGCGCAGAAGCTGCGCCGGATGATCGCGGACGACTTCACCCGCGCCTTCGAACGGTGCGATCTCATCGCCGGGCCCACTTCGCCGGGCACCGCATTCCCGATCGGGGCCAAGAACGATGACCCCATTGCGATGTATCTGAACGATATATTCACCAACTCGGTCAACCTGGCGGGACTGCCGGGCATCTCGGTCAATGCAGGGTTCGACCGCGACGGGCTGCCCATCGGACTTCACCTCATCGGCCGGTATCTGGATGAATCCACCATACTGAATGTCGCCCACCAGTTCCAGCAGGCCACCGACTGGCACAAGACGGCGCCGGGAGGCTACGTCTGATGCAATGGGAAACCGTGATCGGACTGGAAGTCCACGTGCAGCTGATGACCCGCAGCAAGATCTTTTCCGGGGACTCCACTGCCTACGGCGCCGCACCCAATACCCAGGCCTGCGACGTCAGCATCGCCCTGCCCGGCGTTCTGCCGGTGATGAACCGTGAGGCGGCCCGGCTGGCGGTGAAGTTCGGGATGGCCATCGGCGCCGAAATCAACCGGACATCGGTGTTTGCCAGAAAGAACTACTTTTACCCGGATCTGCCCAAGGGCTACCAGATCAGCCAGTACGAAACCCCCATCGTGGGCAGGGGGTCCCTGGAAATCGACCCGGGCGACGGCCCGAAGACCATCGGGATCACCCGGGCACATCTTGAGGAGGACGCAGGCAAGTCGCTCCACGGGAGTTCCGGTGACTTCACGGGAATCGATCTCAACCGTGCAGGAACCCCGCTCCTCGAGATCGTGTCGGAGCCGGACATGCGGTCTCCCGCCGAGGCTGTGGCCTACCTGCGCCAGCTACACGCCCTGGTCCGCTATCTCGGCATTTCCGACGGGAACATGCAGGAAGGATCTTTCCGCTGCGACGCCAATGTCTCCATCCGCCCCCTGGGCGCAGCGGAATTGGGCACCCGGACGGAACTGAAAAACATCAACTCGTTCCGTTTCGTGGAAAAGGCCATCCGGTACGAGATCGAACGGCAGATCGATATCCTGGAAGGCGGCGGCACGGTCGTCCAGGAAACCCGACTGTACGATTCCGACCGGGATGAGACCCGGTCCATGCGTTCGAAGGAAGAAGCCCACGACTACCGCTACTTCCCGGATCCGGACCTGCCGCCCATGGTGCTGGAAGACGCCTTCCTCGCCGAGGTGAAAGAAAGCCTGCCGGAACTACCCCATGACCGGCGCCACCGGTTCATCGAACACTATGGCCTGGCACCGGCGGATGCCGCGCAGCTTACCAACGAACGGACGCTGGCGGATTATTTCGAGGCTGTCGCGGAAGCCACGAACGCGGAACCCCGCACCGCCTGCAACTGGATCCTGGGCGAACTCAATGCCGCGCTCAACCAGGAGGGCATGCCTGTAGAGGCGTCCAGGATCGGCAGCGATGCCCTGGCCGGGCTGCTGGACCGGATAGCCGACAGTTCAATATCCGGCAAGATCGCCAAGGATGTGTTCTCGGCCATGTGGAATGGCGAGGGTGATGCCGACAGCATCATCGAGGCCAGGGGACTCAGGCAGATCACCGATACCGGCGCCATCGAGGCCGTAGTGGATGAGGTCCTGGCGGCAAGCCCCGATCAGGTCCGGCAGTTTCGTGAAGGCAACCAGAAGGTCATCGGCTTCCTGGTCGGCCAGGTCATGAAGAAAACCCGCGGCAAGGCAAACCCGAAACAGGTTAACGAGACCCTGCGCAGGAAACTGGACGCCTGAATCTCCGGGGCTTATGCCGTTCGGTTGACGGATCAACCTCCTGATGAATGGTACGCTTCATGGGCCATCCTGTGATGCAACCCCCCACGTTCAGCAGTCCCGGCCCCGAGGCCGAAGACATGGGTTACGCCGATCTCCCGGAAGCGCGCCGAGCGAACAGGACTTATCAAGAAGATTTCATATGGTTTTGTTTTATCAATAAAAAATTACACTGGATTGATGGAAGATGGCATCCGCATACTGCAAAGTTGTCGTGCGTGGCTCCGGGATTGGCGGCATGCTCTTGCAGCAGCAGGCGACTGATCTGTTTCAATTAGCCAGATACAATCTTTCAAATTGTCAAGCATTGACTTTCAATTTGTCGCTTTTTTACTGGCGATCAGGAACATCGGAAGCTGGAATTTATCCTCGTTTTATTACACTCCCAGTCCCTGGGCGGCGGACGGTTCTTCCGGTGGTGAACCTCTCCGGTCGATTAACCATCGGCGTTTGCTCAACCGACAAAGCTGATCACAGGCGCGGAGCCGGGTGGAAAGGATGCTCCTGCCGGAACCCTACAATGGATAGGGTTCGATAAATTCAGCGGAAATTACGTAGCCGATCTCGGCCAGTAATGTCGACGTCGGTGAAGTCCCGAACATGCCGGTCACCCAAACCGGGTCAAACAAACCCACATCTTCGTAGGGAATCCCGGTGGTGACCAGCACGAGTTGATTGGCCGGAGGCGGAGGCACATGGATACAGGCGCCGATATAGGGAACCAGAATGAAGACCGTGACCCCCGTTTCCGTCCAGTCAATCGGTACGATGAATCCGGGCATGCGTACGGTTTTTCCATTCCAGTCGGTGCGCACCCCCGTCGAGAGCGGCTGCAGATCGGCAAGGTCCAGGGAACCATGGGGAACGAATTCCTCAAGCTCAAACGGAAGGGCAAGGGAACCTTCCGGCAGCAGATCGCTCCATTCAAGGTCGATTACCGATTCCGCCTGCAGCGTATGGCCCAACGTTGCCGCTGCAGCCAAACCCAGAAGGAAACAGCGGCGGTTGATCTGTCCGTCCATCATTTATCGGCTACTGTTTGCAAATCCCCACCCTTTCACGGACATCCAGGTCCGTCGCCGGATTATCGCATACGGGTACCCGGACCGCATTCTCAAAGTGGACCTTATGGGTGAAACGGGATGCGGGACAGGGGCATTTCCCTTTCATATCCTCACCATCATGCCGTCCGCAAGGGAAAGCCGGTATGCCCTGAGAGCAGGAATGAGTCCCACAAGCGCTGCAGCGCCGACCACGGAAACCAGGATCCAGACCTCCCAGGCAGTCGGCAACCCGATCGGCAGCCAAAGGCCAAAGGCGGCATCGACCCAGGGCCGGGCCACAAGCAGGCCCGAGTAGAGGAGCGCAGTACCGAGACCGGCCCCGGCTCCTGCCATCAGTATCGCCTCGATGACCAGTAGTCCGAGAATCGTCAATGGCCGTGCGCCCATTGCCCGCCAGATTGCCATCTCACGCCGGCGTTCATTCAGGCTGGAGAACACCATCGCCATCATCCCGATCAACGCCGTTACCACGACCATGGCGGAAACACCGATCAGTGCGGTTTCGGCCACCCCGACAATCTCCCAGAGTTCCTGCAGCGCCACGCCTGGCAGGATGGCCAGGAGCGTCTCCTCCGGATATTCGTTGATCCAGCGCTGCAGCCTAAAGATCTGCAGTCGCGACTTTACGCCCACCAGGGCGGCCGTGGTTGCCTTTGGCACGAGATCCATCTGACGGATCACCTCTACCGGTGTGGTCTCTCCGGGCACCTTCACCCCGTCCTGCCAATCAACATGGATGGCCTCGATGGCCTCCATGCTTACGATCACTGTACGGTCCACGGGAGTACCGGTCTTACCAAGGATGCCCGCCACGCGAAAAGGCTGGTCGGCATGTTCCGAGAACGATGCAAGTCCGTGCGCGACAACGATGGGATCATCGATGGCATAACCGAGCTTGTCGGCGACATCCGCACCGACAACAGCGTCGTAGAGGTCTTCAAGGCCGGCGCCGGCCTGAAAGCCCAGCGATTTCCCGCCCCGGAATTTGTAGCGTGTGAAGAATTCCGCCGTCGTGCCCATCACGCGAAACTGCCTGTGGCTGTCGCCAAGTGAGATCGGCACGATCCAGTCCACCTCGGGACGGGCCGCAATTTCCTGATAGCTTTCCCAGGATATGTTGTTGGTGGCGTTGCCGATACGGAACACCGAATAGAGCAGGAGCTGAACCGACCCGGATCGCGCACCGATAATCAGGTCAGTGTCGGAAATCGTGTCGGCAAAGCTGGCGCGGGCTCCGTTGCGCACTTTCTCTACGCCGAGAAAGAGCATGACGGACAGTGCGATCGCGAGCACCGTCATCCCCACGGTGAGGGACCTCGCCATCAGCGAGCCGAGGGCGAGACGGATGATCATGCCCTCCCCCCTCCGATAATCGCGATGTCCCCGATCCTCACCACACGGTCGAAGTGTCGTCCGAGCCGCTCATCGTGACTGACCATCAACAGGGTGGAATCCACCTGACCGGCCTGGGTGAACAACAGGTTCAGGAAACTGTCCTGGGTTTGTGCGTCGAGTGCCGATGTCGGTTCATCGGCAACAATGAGCGGGGGTTGTCCGATCAGGGCTCGGGCAACGGCCACCCGTTGCTGCTGGCCGACGCTGAGCCGGCCTGCCAACACCGGCAGGACATCATCGGGGAGGTCAAGCTCCGCACAGAGCCGTGCCGCCTCAGACTGCACATTTCCCGCGCGTTTCCGTCTTTCCGGGGCAAACCGCAGGGGAAGCAGGATATTGTCCACCACCCGCGCGTAGGGAAGCAGGTTGAACTGCTGGAAAATCAGGCCGATCCGTTCCGCCCGGAACCTGTCACGGGCCCCCGGGCGCAGGTTCGCAAGGTCCGTTCCCGCGACCGTGACACGGCCCGAGATGGCAGTCACGATACCGCAGATCAGCGACAGAAGCGTGGATTTGCCTGAACCGCTTTCTCCAAGCAGCAGCACCCTCTCTCCCGGGGCGATCTGAAATGCGGGTACAGTGAGGCCAAAGGAAGTCCGGCCCGGCCAGCGGAACCGGACATCCTCAAGGGCAAGGGAGGCGGCCGTCACATTCAGATTCGATCCTTCAGATCCAACACCGGTTCGTCACGTTCAATTTCAAAGGCCTGGGCCCCCTTGCTCGAAACTACCTGTACCTCCAATTCACGGGCATTCGGAAACATCGAGAAATAAGCGAAATCGATCCGGGTAAGTCCGGACGGATTGGTGCAGTTCATTTCATATTCGGCATGGAACTCGGTATGCGCTGTTTCGTGTTCCTCGTGTTCCTCGTGTTCCTCGTGTTCCTCGTGTTCCTCGTGTTCCTCGTGCTCCTCATGCTCATCGTGCTCATCGTGCTCATCGTGCTCATCGTGCTCCTCGTGCTCCTCGTGCTCCTCGTGTTCATCATGCTCTTCATGCATGTCTTCCACGAGACTGGCATGGGCATGGACAACCGAGCAATCCGCGGCTTCGGGCAGAAGGAACAAATCCAACGGATGTGAAAGTGCCTCGATAGCGTTCTTGATCGCCATTCGATCTTCGTCGCTTTTCGCATGATGTTCAAATCCGACAATGTCCGCACCGGGTGTATCAAGTTCCATCACGACGCGATTACCCTCAAACGCGATATTCAAATGACCGACACCATGTTCGTGAGCCCCCAGATCACGCCGCTCCTGTGCTAGTAGCGGCATGGAATTGATCAAAAATAATACAATAAATACAAAGTATTTCATGTTATATCTCATGTAAAACATAAATATATATGGAAGTTGCCGGCACCAGACCTGCCCTGCCCCTCACGCCTTATCACTGGATACCCTGGAATTTGTAAGGCCTGCCACGAGATTGAATCTGGAATCCCGTTATTGAACGGCAAGAGATGCCTGGAAAGTCGACGTGTTCCCTTCACTGTGATTGCCATGAGGGGGCATGATGGCCCCACCCGGGAAGTGATAAGTGCTACAGAACCGGACAGTCTACTTGCTCGCTACACGTGTCTGGTCCTGGCGTTTCTGACTGGACGAATTGTTATAGTATTACATAACAGTTTGCTGAAACAACAGACTCAGAATCGCTCAGGAAATACCGACAAAACACCTGTCTTCCGGCCCGCGCCCGGTCGATGACAATATCTATCGGGTACGGATATTTGAATTCCCCCGGGTTAATTGCCTTTGAAATGGAACTCGTTGGGGCTTAGGCGAGGAAGAATTCGCCATCTGGATATCCATAGAACGGCAATATCCGGGAGCGGTGTCCGGATTACAGACGTCGAACCTTGCGGTGAAACCAGTATCCCCGCTCCGGACAACGGAAATGAACCGGTTTTGACAGGGATCTGACCATGCGCAACTGCACGGAGGTGGCGGAGAGAGGGGGATTCGAACCCCCGGTACGCTATTAACGTACACACACTTTCCAGGCGTGCTCTTTCGACCACTCAGACACCTCTCCGCGGTGACAGTCAGCGCAATTCCCTTGGCCGGCGTGTCGAATGGGAATTCTAACGGGGCGCGGAACTTATACCAAGCCCTGACAGCGAACAAACGGCTCGTATCCTGGCTCTATTCAACAGTGACTCTCTCCATGCGCCAGGCCACTCTTTCCGATGTCGGTTTGGTCAAATTCAGGAAGAAGACACGCAAGAAGCCAATCACGGATGACATGAAAAAGAACATTCCCTGGAAGGAGTTGGCCGAAGCCATGAAACTGTTCTATCCAATGCCGGGGAATGCGTGGATCGGTGGCCCATCGGAAACGAGGAGATGCTGCGTATCCACTTCCTTCAGCACCGTTTCAATCTCTCGGGTCCGGCTGCAGATGAGGCTTTGTACGACTCCCTGGCGGGCGGTATTTCTATCTCAATGGTCCGTTGGTTGCCGGTGGAATAATCAGGGGACGACGCTTGCCTGGTCGTGATGGACTCGGCAACTCACCGCCTTCCCTGATGGTGGCTGCGATCAGTTCTCGCAGCAAATCCCTCGCTTCAGTCAAGGCCTCATCCAGGGTGGACCCATCGGTCACGCCCCACCCGAAATCCGGGAATGTGACGATATGGCGGCCATCCTCATCACATTCAATTTCAGCAGGATAGTTGAAGGTGTCTGGCATATTACGATCCTCCCGGTCAGATACAATGCGGCCGTAGTTCTAAAAGTTTTCCCGATCGATTCCGAGATCGGAAAGCATCTTGGCCGGCAGACCCTTGCCGATCTCTTTCTTTCGGTCCTTCACGTTGGTTCGCTTTGAGCCAACGTATAGTGTCCCATGCGAACCGGGACCTTCATCGCCAGTTGGTTCAAGACGGCTGTAGTTCCCTGGCGATCTTGTATACAGTGAACTGCCCGATCCCGACCATTCTTGCTGCCTGTTCATCTGTTGCACTGCAGATACTTTGTCAGTCGGCAGCGAGGGCCGACCCGGGTCCGGCGATCAACTGACATTCTTAGTGTGCGATCGCACCGATGATGTGGAATACCAGTAGGGTGTCCTGGATGCCATCATCCTGAACAGGTGGAGAATCCTGAGCTACGGGTATAGCCGCTCAATATCCCACTGCGCCTCGTTGGAAAGGTCCCTGGTATAGACAAAACGGTCATGCAAACGGCTCGCCCTGCCCTGCCAGAACTCCACTCGGTCCGCCCTGACACAGTACCCTCCCCAAAATTCCGGCAGCGGTACTTCTCCCCCGACAAAACGCTTCTCCATGACGCGTACCCGTTCTTCCAGGGCGCTCCGGTCCGGTAATGGCTCGCTTTGCCGGGAAGCCCAGGCCCCCACCTGGCTCCCCCTGGGCCGGGTAGCGAAATACTGGGCGGAATTTTCCCGGTCCACTTTCAATACGGTTCCCTGGATTTCCACCTGTCGATGCAGCGCCAGCCAGGGGAACAGGCAGCTGACCCGCGGATTCGCCTCCAGTTCCCGCGCCTTCCGACTGTGATAGTTGGTATAGAAATACAGGCCGCCCTCATCGAATGACTTCAACAGCACCGTACGCTGGCTCGGCATGCCGGCATCGCCCATGGTGGCGATCACCATGCCGTTGGGTTCCGGCAGCCCTGCGTCCAGCGTCTCGTCAAACCAGCGTGAGAACAGCGTGAAAGGGTTGCCGGGTATGGTTTCGCGGCTGATTTCCGTTTCGGGATAGTCGCTGCCCTGGAGCTGGGTATCTTCGGATGACATGTCTCTTCTCGTTCGGATTTTTATTGCGCAATGAAAAACTGCCCTGAGTTTATGGGAACTCCCCTGCAAGAAGCCATCAAAACTTGGTTCTCTTCAGTCTGATCGGGAAGTGCCCCCCGGAATGTCATGCCGGGCTTCATCAGGTGACCACGGGTACCGGGAACTGGGCCGGAGCTGGAATCGGATGTGGCCTTCAGGCTGTCGCGGTGAGCAGGAACACCGGATATTCCCGGTCAGGTTTGCTTATTGCGCTGGCCGTCATCATGCCCACGCCCTCGAAACCGGCCTGCCGCGCAGTTTCCTCCATCCATCCACGATCAAAACCGAAGTGGAATACCCCGGTGTCCTCTTCGTGAAATGAGCCGTCCTCGCTGTCGAGGTCGGCAAGGGCAAGAAACCCTCCGGGATTCAGCAGTTCGTGAAACCTGGCAAGCAATCCGGGAATATCCTCAACGTGGTGCAGGGTCATGGACGAGATAATGCCGTCAAACCGCTGGTCCAGGGTTTCCCGGGTCAGATCCATTTCCCTGATGTCCAGTTCACAGGGAAGCTGCCCCCGTTTGCTTTCGAGCTGGGCGTTCATGGACGGGGAAATGTCCACCGCGGTGATACGCTCCACCAGCGGCGCAACCCTCTGCAGCAACAGGCCTGTTCCCGAACCGAAATCGAGAATGTGCATCCCGGGCAGGAATCGGACCCGGTTTTGGATGGCGTCGGCGATCCGATCCACGTTGTTGATCCTGCACTCCGACTGATCGTAATCGCCGGCCTTGTGCCTGAAGTAGTCTTTTTGCATGTGTTTTCGCGCTCCGGAGAGTATCGGGCAAGTGACCCGAATGATATCCAAGTGAACGGGAATCCGGTATACCCGGCGCGGCAACCCAGCAATTCCCGCTAAGGGTTAGCTCCATTGTGTCAGGGAGTGTGATCCGCAGGAGGTTGTGGTTTTAAAGGGATCGGGGCGCAGCGGTCGTTACAGCCACCACTGGGGCTGTAGAACTCATCGGGTCGGTAAACGCTGAAGAATCGACCTGAACACCCGCCGGTCACGGCGTGATTCAGGGCGGTTCAGGCAGCGCGGGATTGTTTTTGTACCCCCGCGCAATGACCTGATACAGTTTCTCCCAACTGTCTATCAGGAACAGGCTGAACAGGCCCCTCATCTTGCGCCACAGCGCGGCGCGGCTGTACATGGCCTGGTGTGCCGCATTGAATACGGCACAGCAGCGCAACTGGATCTGGTCCACCAGAAACGCCAGCATCATCAGGTGCATCAGCACCGTCGACAGGTGCTTGTTGCCGTGACCATAATTGTGTTCCAGGCCGTAACCCTGGTTCTTCAGCGTGTTGAAGGTTTCGTTCTCTATCTTCCAGCGGGCCCGGCCGGCCCGCATCAACTCCATCAGGTTCGATTCGTCGATCGGGATATCGGTGACCCAGCAAAAGCGCTGCACCTTGCCCCCGGGACGGTGCTCCCGGTACTCAAGGAAGTTCACCTCCAGATCAAAGTGGTCGTCGTTCAACGGCACCCGGTTCAGATACCGGAAGCGATGCACTACCCCCTGCCCGTCCCGGCACTCATGTTCCGGAACGCCCCGGGTCTTCGACACCCAGTCGTACAGAAACCGGTGGTCCCCTTCCTTCGCACCCAGCACATAGCGCATGTCCAGTGACTCCAGCAGCCGGATGTGCGGACCGTTCGAGGCCAGGCCATCTTCAACCACCAGCAACCGCAAATGCGGATGGTTGCGACGGACACGCTTCAGCAGCCGCCTTGCGGCATTCCGCTCACAGTCGTTCTTGCCGGATCCGTCCCCCTTCAGGATCGGTTCTGGCATCAGGGGGATCACCTCGCGGCAGTCCGGATGCACCAGCACCGCACCGAGCAACTGGTGATAGTACGTCACCCGACCGTCACGATGATGCTTGCTGCAGCAGTGCGCGCAATGCACCTTCTGCGAGGAGAACAGCCCGGTGCCGTCCACCGACAGCACATAGCGGCCGTCCAGCACCTCGAAACCCTCCAGACCCTTGCCCCGCTGCAGCAGCGCAAACAGCCGCTTGTATACCGGCTCGAACACCCCCGGGTCCAATTCGTCCAGCCGTTCCCTCATGTACGTGTCGCTCGGCGCCTGCGCCACCCCGTACAGATGCTTCAGATTGTGCCGCACCGCTTCCTCGGACTGCGACCGCTCGAACTGCAGCAGCGATGGATATTTCAGACCGAACATCGCCAGCGCCGACATCATGACGTCCGACAACGGGAACTTGCGGGTGCGCTTCGTGTCCGGAATCTCCTCGAAACTCGACCGGATCGACTGCAGCAATCCCTGTGCGCTCAAGTGTTTGCGATTTGATGGTTCACGCATCCAATTTCACCTGGTTCATGAAATTGGAACTGTATGATACCAGAATTCCTGAAAAACTTTACGAAAAAGTTTTTTCCGTATCTCTCTATCACCTTGTATTTGCTTGACTTTTTAAACCAGCGGGAATTGCTGGCGGCAACCGTGGAAGCGCCTTGCCGGGCATGCGGTATGGGAGAATTACGGAAACCCGATTGGCATCCCCCTGCCCTGCAGGCAGATAGGAAGCCGCTCCGCCGCGGAAGGCCATGATCAACGGATACACGGATGTCCGTGCCTGCTCTCCAACGTATTCTTCTTGCGGCCGTTGCTCACGGGTGATAAGTTTTTATGCATGAATACAGGCCGGTTACACGCGGGCGCGGACTCCTGGAGAAGCAGCGTTGCCCGGAGGTAACGGCACAACCCAAGGCAACCCTTCGAAGTGATGACATGAACGACCGGCAAATGAAGGCCCTGGTGAAATCCAGGCCAGAGGCGGGGCTCTGGATGGAGCAGGTGTCCGTCCCGGAACCCGGCCCCGGGGAAGTGCTGGTACGGGTGCGGCAATCGGCGATCTGCGGAACTGACGCCCACATCTGGAAATGGGACGAGTGGTCCGCGAAGACTGTCCCCGTTCCGATGGTGGTCGGCCACGAGTTCTGTGGGGAAATCGTCGGCGCCGGCCCTGATGCGCGAAAGTACGGGGTCGGCCAACGGGTTTCGGCGGAAGGCCATGTCGTGTGCGGAACCTGCCGGAACTGCCGGGCCGGACGGGGACACCTGTGCCGCAACACGATCGGAATCGGAGTCAATCGCCCCGGCAGTTTCGCCGAGTTCGTGGTGATTCCGGAAGACAATGTCGTGCCCATTCCGGACGATATTCCCGACGAGATCGCGGCGATTTTCGACCCGTTCGGCAATGCCGTGCACACGGCCTTGAGTTTCGACCTGGTCGGCGAGGATGTTCTGGTCACCGGGGCCGGACCCATCGGCATCATGGGCGCCCTGGTCGCCCAGAAGGTCGGCGCACGCAAGACGGTCATCACGGACATCAACCCGTACCGCCTCGCCCTTGCCAGATCCATGGGCGTGGAGCATGTGGTGAATCCCGCGGAGACGGACCTTGCCGACGTCATGAAGAGCATCGGGATGTCCGAAGGGTTCGATGTCGGCCTGGAGATGTCCGGTGCGGCCCCGGCCATGCGGAATATGATCGATGTGATGAACAACGGCGGCAAGATTGCACTGCTTGGCATCGCACCCACCGAATTCGCTGTGGACTGGAACCAGATCATATTCAAGATGCTGAACGTGAAAGGCATCTACGGCCGCGAAATGTATGAAACCTGGTACAAGATGATCGCGCTGGTGCAAAGCGGTCTGGACCTGGCCGGGATCATCACCCATCGCATTTCCATCGACGACTTTGAGGAGGGATTCGCGGCGGCGCTTTCGGGCAACGCGGGCAAGGTGGTGATGGAGTGGTGAAGCCGTACCAGGCCACTGCGGGATCCGGGCGATGAAGGCAGACGCATGACACAAGCATTCACCAGTGACCTCAGCGCCCGGCTCGAGTCCCTGAAAGCCGAGGGTCTGTACAAGCAGGAGCAGATCATCGCCTCGCCCCAGCAGGGAGAAATCATGCTCCAGTCCGGGGTCCCCTGCATCAACCTCTGCGCGAACAACTACCTGGGCCTGTCCAACCATCCCGCCCTGGTTCAGGCGGCGAGGGACGCATTGGACGCATACGGCTTCGGCATGTCGTCGGTACGGTTCATCTGCGGCACCCAGCTGCCGCACAAGCGCCTGGAGCGGCGTCTGAGCGAATTCCTGGGCATGGAAGAGACCATCCTGTTTCCGAGTTGCTTCGACGCCAATGCGGGCCTTTTCGAGGCCCTCCTCGGTCCCGAGGATGCAATCATCTCCGATGCGCTGAATCATGCTTCGATCATCGACGGAATCCGGCTTTGCAAGGCCAGGCGGTTGCGCTACGCGAACAACGACATGGCTGAACTGGAAGCGAAACTGGCTGAGGCGGCGGACGCCCGGTACCGGTTGATTGCCACTGACGGGGTGTTCTCGATGGACGGTCATGTCGCCGATCTGAGGACGATCTGCGAGCTCGCCGAACGTTATGACGCCATGGTGATGGTGGATGACAGCCATGCGACCGGATTCGTGGGCGCATCGGGCCGCGGCACGCCTGAATACTGCGGTGTCGCCGGACAGGTGGATATTCTCACCGGCACCCTCGGCAAGGCGCTCGGCGGCGCCGCAGGCGGCTATGTCTCGGCACGATCGGAGATCGTCGAATGGCTGCGCCAGCGCGCACGCCCATACCTGTTTTCCAACAGCCTGGCCCCGGTCATCGCGCAGACCAGCCTGAGCGCCCTGGAACTGATCGCCGGATCCGGCAGCCTGCGCGAGCGCCTGTGGCACAACGCGAACCGTTTCCGCACCGAAATGTCCGCTCTGGGGTTTACGCTCCTGCCGGGGGAACATCCGATCGTGCCCCTGATGCTGGGCGATCCGAGACTGGCCCAGGATTTTGCCGACGGACTGCGCCTGAAGGGTGTCCTGGTGGCCGCATTCTCGTTTCCGGTGGTTCCCCGGGGGCAGGACCGGATTCGCGCCCAGATGTCGGCGGCCCATGACACCGAAACCCTGGACCGGGCAATCGCGGCATTCGCGCAGGTCGGCCGTGACCTGGGCATCATCCGATAGACCGAACCGGTATCCCGCCGGCTCCCGGACTGAACTCCAGAGCCTGAAAGATCTATCCCTTTGTTTACCAGGGGACAGGAAAAATCAGTCAGGGATCACCGGGTACAGTTGAGTTCGACTTCCAACAGTGCAAAGACCCGGGACTGCAACGCAGTGGGCCGGGCATGGTTTTCAAAGGGTGCGTCTCCGGGCCGGGTCGTCCTTCCGGTCTCTATTTCTGATCTTCACGCCGGAAAGCGCCCTGCACGATACGGTCGAGGACCATGGCGACGAACAGGATCGCGAAACCGCCGAGCAGCCCCGGCCCCTTGGCTGCATACTGCAGCGCCTCGAGGATCACCTTGCCGAGTCCGCCGCCGCCGATCAGCGAGATGATGACGACCATCGACAGGCACATCAGGATGGTCTGGTTGACGCCGGTCATGATCGATGGCAGTGCCAGCGGCACCTCGACGTCCTTCAGCAACTGGTAACGCGAGGCGCCGAAGGCGACCGCGGCTTCCTTGATCGACTCGGGCACGCCGCGCACACCGAGCGCGGTCAGCCGGATCACCGGTGGCATACCGAAGATGATGGTGGCGAGTATTCCCGGCGGATTACCGGTGCCGAAGAAAGCGATGATCGGGATCAGGTATACGAAGGCCGGCAATGTCTGCATCAGATCGAGTACCGGCTCGGCGGCGTTGTAGGCGCGGCGCGACTTGCCGAACCAGATGCCGAGCGGAATACCGAAAAGAACACAGATAAACACCGCGGCGCCGACCAGCGCGACGGTTTCCATCGCGATCGCCCAGTAGCCCAGCAGTGCGATGTAGGCCAGCGACGCGGCGGTAAAGATCGCCACGCGCGGTCCCGCGGAACGCCACGCGACCACGCAGATGACCAGCATCACGACAGGCCACGGCGTGCCGATCAGGGCCAGGCTCAGCGCGTCGAGTACCGAACGCACGCTCGCGGTAATTCCGTCGAAAGCTCCGGCGCCGGCCACCGCGGCATTATCGATCTGCTGCTCCAGCCAGCCGGCGAGTTCGGTATACAGTGTGGACCGGTCCGATTCCACGAAGACCGAGGAGACCTGTCTTTCCGGAAAATCATTGAGCACCTCGAGCGGGCTGTCGACGGTGAACTTGTAGATCGTCAACGGTCCGATCAGGACCACCAGCGCGATCCCGAGCAGGATGTTTTTCGATTTCATTCCGCTTTCCATCAACTTGTGATCGATGCGCCAGCGGCTGAACTGCTTCTCGTATACCGTGTTGGCGTAGATTCCCTGCAACAACTTGAACAGTAACATGAGCCCGAGCCCCCCGAGCAGGATGCTCAGCGCTTCGGAACTGGCCGCCTGCCCCATCGCCTCGCTCCTTTGCGCGGCATTGCCGATGTTTTCCGCGAGTTTCTCGAAACGGGTGGGGTCCTCACCGGCCGCGCGCGCGGCCTCGGCGCGTTCGAGAAAGCCGGCTGCGCGCTCGCGCTGTACTTCGGCACGCTCGAAAAACTCGGCGCCGGGATCTCCCCACCAGCCTCGACCGATCTGCACCCAGGCGATCATCTCGAGGATCAGGAATCCCCAGAACATACCCCAGACCGCGCGCGACGCGGACCAGACCGGCCCGAGTATCGCGGCCATCCAGTTGAAAGTGTTCGGTAACAGGCCGGTGGAGGAGTGGATCCTGTGAAACTGCTTCGCGTAATACGCGCCATTTCGCCCGGCGAATTCGGCAATTGACTCGTCGAGGCTCGCGTGATCAACCTCGATATCCGAAGCGGCGATGACGGAAGCCGTGGTTTCGCTTTCGCTCATTACTCTTTACCCCCCTGGATACCGCGCAACAGGCGCGGTTTGGTCACGACCCCGATATCCTGGCCGTTCGCCGTAATGACGACCGGCAGATCGGTACCGACCGCATGGTCGATCAACTGGTCGAGGTCGGCACCCTCGTCGGCCCGCGGTGCCGCACTCAGGTCCCCATCGTAGCTGTCCAGGGGCTCGAGGATGGAATGCGCCTTGACCAGTTTGAGCTTGGAAATGCCCTGCACGAATTCGCGCACATAGTCGTCGGCCGGGTTCATGACGATTTCCTCCGGCGTACCGATCTGCACGATGATGCCGTCCTTCATGATCGCGATGCGGTGACCGATGCGGATCGCCTCATCGAGATCGTGGGTGATGAACAGCGTGGTTTTCTGCAATTGCGCGACCAGCGCCTTGAACTGGTCCTGCAGCTGCATGCGAATCAGCGGGTCGAGGGCGGAGAAGGGTTCGTCCATCAGCAGCACCTCCGGATCGGCAGCGAGCGCGCGGGCAATGCCGACACGTTGCTGCATGCCGCCGGAAAGCTCCTTCGGCAACCGGTCCTCGTAGCCCACCAGGTCAACCAGACCGAGGGCATGATCGGACACCGCCCAGCGCTTCGACTTGGCGACGCCGCGGATTTCGAGCGGGTAGGCGACATTGTCGCGCACCGAACGATGCGGCATCAGCGCCATGTGCTGAAACACCATCCCGATATGCTTGGAGCGCATCGCGCGCAGGTCCGCCTGGTTGAGGCTGGAAACGTCGCGCCCCAGCAATTCGATCGAACCGGCGGTCGGCTCGATCAGGCGGTTGACGTGTCGTACCAGCGTGGACTTGCCCGAGCCGGACAACCCCATGATGCAGAAGATTTCACCACGCGGGACTTCGAAGCTGGCGTCCTGCACGCCGACGACGCAGCCGAAACGCTCAAGCACCTCGGGCTTACCGATACCTTCATCGCGAATCGCCTTGATCGCGGCATCAGACTCGTCTCCGAAGACCTTCCAGACACTCGTGGCTTTAACAACCGTTTCCGACATATTGGCGAACCTCTCCCTGGAATAAAAAAGCGGCCGCCGGCCTGTCGCCGGCGGCACGTTATTATTGTATCTGGACCGTCTAGTTCGTGAGCCAGCCCAGCACCATGTCCTCGTTGGCCGTTACCCATTCCTTGGCGTAGGCGGCCGGATCCTTCTTGTCGATCACCAGGGCAAAGGTCCACTCGGAAACGATGTCGGTGGTCAGGGAAAGGTTGCTGAAAAGCTTGGCCACCTCCGGGTGCGAATCTTCGAGCGCCTTGGCGTAGTGCAGGTGCAGGTAAGCCGTATCCCAGGCAGTGCCGGCGGTTGAAATCTCGAGCCAGGCCGGGTCGTCGGTCGGCTGTACCACCTTCCACATGGAGGCATCGTAAGGCGGTTCTTCGAGTATCTGCATGTCATGCAGTACGAACACGTAATGCGGCGTGTAGCAGAAACCCACCCACGGCTTGCCGGTCTTGATCGCGTTGTCGAGATTGGCGTAGGCCAGGGTCTCGTCGCTTTCGGTCAGTTCGAAGGTCTGGTCGTAGCCGTAGGACTTGGCACGGACTTTCTCGACATTGGTGGACGCCCAGCCCGGCGCGCCGATCCAGACTTCCCCCTTGCCGTCGCCATCGCTGTCGAACAGCGCCGCGACATCAGGGTTGGTCAGGTCGTCGATGGACTTGATGCCGTGCTCGTCCGCCAGCGCCTTGGGCAAGCACATGCCCTGGAACGCGGGCACGCCTTCCCGGGCGTAATCGACGGTACCCTTGTCCTTGACGAAGGTATCGTGCAGATTCTGCTGATTCGGCAGCCACACTTCCGGGTGCGCATGCATTGCGCCGGAGTCCATCGCCTCGAACACGATCGGGTTGGTGCCGTTTTGCAGTTCGACCTGGAGACCCAGGTTGTCCTCGATGATGACCTTCAGGATATTCGCGTTGGCCGCGACCGACGGCCAGTTGGGTACACCGATGACGATATCGGCGGCGGATGCAATTCCGGACAGCCCCATGCTGCCGGCAACCGCCACGCTTGCAAGAAATTTTTTGGAATTCATTTAGCTACACTCCGATTGGTTGTGGATTGAATGGTTAGCTTGACTGCACAGTTCAGTCAGCTTTGTTATAGATATCGTGAAATCTCCTGACACGACCGGGCGATAGTACTTTCAATTCAAACTCATGACAACAGACCGCCTTGCAACGCGCCATGCAACGATCAAATCCCATGTAATTTCTCCTGCCCGGCACGTTGGCTGCAACAACCGATGTACCTTGCGGCCGACCCGACTGGCCGCCGGTTCCGCAGCTGATAACGCCAGTCCCCACCGGGCCCATATCAGGTCCCGCCCGCTATACTGATCGTATCGACAAAACGTTCGAACTCGTCCGCCTCGATGGATACGTCGTGCCCGGCCGCCGGGAAAGCCTTGTTTTCGATATCGGCGATGTATTCGCGGTAGGCAGCAATGCGCTCACACTGCAAGCGGTCGCGCTCGGCGGCGAAGTTCCGGTATACCTTCGCATGACGCGGAATGTGTCCGCGGTTTTCGCCGAGCAGGTCGGCCGAGAACAGGTAGGTTGCATCGCAACCGGTGCCCGAGCCCAGCGATATGGTCAGAATCGACACCCGGCGCGTGATCTCGGCGGCAACCTGCGCCGGCACGACTTCCATCTCAAGCGCGAACGCGCCGGCCGCTTCGAACGACTTGCTGTCGCGGTAAACCTGCACCGCCTGCTCCGCGTTACGTCCGACCGCGCGCAGGCCGCCGACCCAGGTCGCCTTCGGCGGTACCAGACCGACATGGGCGATCACCGGCACGCCCTCACGCGCAAGCACCTCGACCACTTGCGGACTCATCGCACAGTACACCGACTCGGCACCGGCCTCCATCGCCTGCATCGCTTCGCGCAATGCCTCCACTGCGCTCGCGTGCCGCCCCCAGGCGAGACCGAACTGAAAATGCGCGTCCGGCACAAGCGACGGAAAATGTCTTGTCCCGGGATGAAAACCGGTGCCGATCATGTCCATGCCGGCTTCCGCCGCAGCGACGGCTTCCTCATCCCGGGCAACCTGGACGAAGGCGATCTGGCGTACGCCCTTCAGTTCAAGCAGTTCCTTGACCGTCAGTTTAGGCATTGACCCCCTCACGGCGCCGCTCCAGGAATGCCTGGTGCGATTCAGCGCTGCCGTCGTGAAAATTCCCGGTCCACAGATCCATCGGTATTTCCAGTCCCCCGTAGTTGCATTCGAAGTAGCGGTGATGCATCTGGTGATGGAAGGTGCCGAGCGGCAGGATCAGGCGATCGCGCACGACGATGCCCTGGTAACCGGTATGCGTCGTCGCCGCCGACAGCGTGAAGTACTGCAGGTGAAAAATGACAAACAGCGGGTTCGCCGGCACGATGAAGTGGATCAACACCGTGCCGAGATAGATCAGGTGCTCGCCCGGGTGCATCGACAGGCCGGACCAGGGGCCGACGTTGGTATTGCGGTGATGCACCGCATGCACGCGGCGGTACAGCGGAGACCAGTGAATCAGGCGGTGGATCAGAAAAAAATAAAACGTTTCCCAGGCCGGCAGCAGCAGTACCAGGAGAATCATCCACGGCCAGCCCGTCTGCAAATCGAAGGTCGGGGCATAGCCGTTCGCCATCGCCCACATCATCAATACCTCATAGGCACTCCAGATGGCGACTCCGCTGGCGAGGGACCAGAAAACATTGTCACGCAGCTGCGAATTGAAGGTGAATGCCCGCGCGTTGGTCGGGAACGGCCGCACGTCGTAACGGCGTTCGTCGCCCTGTTTTCGCCAGACGTAAAAATACAGATGCAGGCCGCCGGCGACGAGAATCAACAGTACCAGGTTGCGCAGATAGATCTGCGCGATCCAGTCCGGCGCGAATTCACGGCAACGCTCAAGCGCGGGATGGAAGTAAGCCCACGACAATATAGACAACAACAGGATGACGAGCCGCTCCGACAGCGGAAACCAGCCGCGCAGCACCCATCCCAGTATCGCCACGGCATTCGGCGGCCAACGGAAATATGGCGAAACCTGCAACGGCAAGGGCGGCCTGTAATGCCAGGATTTCCTACCCCTGCCGCGTTCGCCCTCGACGGATTGCGGGCGATTCAGGACTTCCGCCATCCCGCGGCCCTCCCCGAAACGGGCAGGCTGGAATCCATAAACCAGTTTTTCTCGCTCATGCGTAATTCGGCAACCGAAAAAATGTGACTATAGTTTATTATTTTTCATAAAGAGTTTACGGATTTCCTGGTTGCGGTTACAACTCAAAATATCTGATCTATAATGCAATTTTTTTGACTTATCGACATGTTCCGGCATCTACCCTCCATGAAAGCACTGCACGCCTTCGAGGCCGCAGCACGGCATGGCAGTTTTACCGAGGCGGCGGCGGAGTTGTCGCTCACGCCCGGCGCGGTCGGCTACCAGGTCAGGCAGCTCGAGTCCAGTCTCGGCATTGCCCTGTTCAACCGCCGTACCCGGCAGATCGTGCTGACCGTCGCGGGTGAAAGCCTGTTCCGCACCGCCCATCGGCTGTTCAGGGAGTTCGATGACGAGATCCGCCGGATCTCGCCGCGGCAAAACCGGAACCTGCTGACCGTCGGGGTCACCACCTACTTCGTCACCCGCTGGCTATCGCAACGGCTCGGAAACTTCATGAACGAGCATCCCGAAATCACGCTGCGCCTGCAGCACTCGGTGAACGATCCGGACTTTACGGTCGAGGCGGTGGATCTCGCGATCCGCTGGGGGGATGGCCGATGGCCGGACAGCCTCTCGGAGCTGCTCATCGCAATGCCGATGAGCGCGGTCTGCTCACCGAGCCTGCTGGAGGGGAAATCCGCCATCAGGCAGCCACGGGACATTCTCGGACATATCCTGCTGCACGACCAGGCGGGTACCGACCGCTGGCCGGAGTGGCTGCGCCGAGCCGGACTCGACCCGGCGCATGCGACCGATGGCCCGGTGATCGTCGATCCCAATGTACGCGTACAGTCGGCCGTCGACGGACACGGGCTGGTGCTCGTCAGCAGCCCGCTGATACAGGCGGAGATCGATGCCGGTGACCTGGTCGAGCCATTCGATATCAGGCTGCAGGATCTGGGCTACTACCTGGTCTACCGCCAACACTCGGAGCAACACCTGGCATTCAGGCTTTTTCGACAGTGGTTGAGGACGCAAATCGATCTCTATACGGAGGAGCTGACCGCCGGAGCATGAAACCGCAGACCGACCACGGCATCCACGGACAGTGTGACCGGGTGGTGGCGGCGACTCAGCGGGAGAAGCGGCGCCTCAGGGGAATCGAGGCCATCTCTCTGCGGATGGGCAAGGTCATGGGAAAGTACAGGCTCAAATGTACCCGGTAGTCCCTGACTGATTTTTCTCCGATCCCTCTATAAACAACAGGATGGATCGCCCAGGCTCCGGAAGTTCGGTCTAGAACGGGATATCGTCGTCGAAGTCGTCGAACGCTCCCTTGGGCTGCTGGGCGCCGCCTTCCCGGGATTCTGCGGGTGGCCCGGATGCCGGGCGGGATGGCGCGGACTGGTCATAGTCGTCTCCTCCTCCGCCACTGCCGCCACGTCCACCAAGCATCTGCATCTCGTTGGCGACGATCTCAGTCGTCCAGCGGTCCTGGCCACTCTGGTCCTGCCATTTCCGGGTTCGCAGCCGGCCTTCGATATACACCTGCTGCCCCTTCCTGAGCCAGTCCTCGGCAACCTTTGCCAGCCCGCGGAACATCACAACGCGATGCCATTCGGTATTCTCCCGGGTATCACCGGTGTTCCGGTCCTTCCATGAATCGCTGGTGGCCACGCTGAAACTGGCAATGGGATCGCCGCCTTGGGTGTAGCGGATTTCCGGATCACGTCCCAGGTTACCCACCAGGATAACCTTGTTGATTCCTCTGCTGGGCATGGCGCTTAATCTCCCCGTATCTGGTCAAGTTTCTGAAGTGCGGCGGTATCCAGCTCCCTGTCATCGACCTTGAGGTACGCCAGTGCCTCGCCGCGAACGATGGTGACCTCCTGGACGCCCCGGACAGCCCGTATTCTATCAACCAGGGCATCAACACGCGAGTAGTCGGCAGGATTCCCGACATGGATCACCCGTGAGGATGAAAGACGGAACCCCGGGGACAGCCAGGCAATGGCCAGCCATGCCAGCGCCAGTACCGCGCACAGGAGAAACACCGCACCGGCGCCGTATTGCCCCGACATCCAGCCGGACAGGCCGCCGCCTGCGAACACGCCGAAGAACTGGAAGGTATTGAAGACGCCGATGGCCGTCCCCTTGTCCGCTGCCGGCGCCACCCGAGAAACCAGTGAGGGCAGCATGGCTTCCAGGGCGTTGAAGCCGCAGAAAAACACCCACAGGCAGGCAGCCAGCCACAGGAAGGGACCGCCATCACCCCACGTCACCAGCGCCATCCCGCCAAGCCCCGCCAGGAGCAGGAAAATGGCGACCCGGAACATGGGTGCAATCCTGTCCGCCCTGGAACCCGCGGCAATCAGGGGCACCATGCCGATCACGGACAGCAGCAGTACCGGAAAATAGACTTTCCAGTGTTCGTGCAACGCCATGTCCCCCATGCGGGACAATTCGGCAGGCAACACCACAAATAGGGCCGTCAGCACCAGATGCAGGACAAGGGCTCCGACATTCAGACGGAGCAACTGCGGGTCTCGCAGGACCGCAGGCACCCGGCTGGCGGTGGGCGTGACATCGCGATGCCGCAAATGCCTGGACGGGGACGGCACAACGCCGTGCAGCAGCAACAGCGCCACGACCCCAAGACCCGCGGTCAGCCAGAACAGCCCCGGGATACCGATGTACAGGGACAGCACGGGTGCCAGTGCCATGGACGTGAGGAACACCGCACCGATACTGATCCCGATCAGTGCCATGGCCTTGGTGCGCTGTTCCTCCCGGGTCAGGTCCGCTGTCAGTGCCAGGACCGCCGAGGATACGGCCCCCGCGCCCTGGATCGCGCGGCCCGCGATCAGCCACGGCAGCGTGTCGGAAAGGGCGGCGATCACGCTGCCGGCGATGAAAACGAAGAGTCCGAGCGTGATCACGCCCTTGCGGCCGAAAATGTCCGAGCACATGCCGAAAGACAGCTGGAACAGGGCCTGGGTCAATCCGTAGATCCCAAGGGCAAGCCCCACCAGGAACGGCGTGCTGCCCGGCATGGCAGCGGCGTACAGCGCCAGTACCGGCAGCAGCAGGAAGAGCCCGAACATGCGCGAGGAAATCACGCCGGACAGCGCCAGCACCGATCGCCATTCCATGGCATTCATCGGACCGGCGGCAGTCATTCCTTCACGCAATTTTTGTTTGGCTCGGAGTTGAAAGACGGCGTATAGTATCAGGTTTGTCCAGACCGACCGGAAGCTTCGTGTCCACCGAAAAAATCCGCATTCGCGGTGCGCGCACGCACAATCTCAAGGCAATAGACCTCGACCTTTCCAGGGACCAGCTCATCGTTTTCACGGGGCTGTCGGGATCGGGAAAGTCGTCGCTGGCCTTCGACACCATTTACGCGGAGGGTCAGCGGCGCTATGTCGAGTCCCTCTCCACCTATGCTCGGCAGTTCCTTTCGATGATGGAGAAACCGGAGGTGGACCTGATCGAGGGACTCTCCCCTGCGATCAGCATCGAGCAGAAGTCCTCCTCCCACAATCCGCGCTCCACGGTCGGCACGGTGACCGAAATCTATGATTACCTCCGCCTGCTGTTCGCCCGGATCGGGGAACCCCGTTGCCCGAACCATGACATCACCCTGGAAGCCCAGACCGTAAGCCAGATGGTGGACCAGGTCATGGCGCTCGGTGAGCGTCGCCTGATGCTGCTGGCACCGGTGGTCAATGACCGCAAGGGAGAGTTCCATCAGCTTCTGGGGGAACTCCATTCCCAGGGCTACATTCGCGCCGTGGTGGACGGGGAAACGGTGGAACTCGATGATCCGCCCAAGCTGGACAAGCGCTACAAGCACAGCATCGAGGTGGTTGTGGACCGGGTGGTGGCCAGGGACGGCAATCAGCAGCGACTGGCGGAATCCTTCGAAACCGCGCTGGCGCTCACGGACGGCACCGCCCGGGTCGCGGTGCTCGGCGATGACCGCCAGGTGTCGAAGACCCTCCTGTTTTCGAGCAAGTTCGCCTGCCCCCATTGCGGGTACAGCCTGACCGAGTTGGAGCCGAGGCTGTTTTCCTTCAACAACCCCGCCGGCGCCTGCCAGGACTGCGATGGACTCGGCGTGATGCTGTTCTTCGACCCGGACCGCATCGTCACGGATCCGGAACTGTCACTGTCCGCCGGGGCCATCCGCGGCTGGGACCGCCGGAGCGCCTACTTCTTCACCCAGCTGTCCTGCCTGGCGGACCACTACGGATTCAGCGTGGACCAGCCGTTCAACACGCTGACGCCGGAGCAGCAGGATCTCGTGCTCTACGGCAGCGGTCGCGAAAAAATCAATTTCGTGTATTTCCGGCACGGCACGCACTTCCAGAAGAAGCATGAATTCGAGGGCGTGATCAACAATTACGAACGCCGCTACCGGGAAACCGAGTCCAGCGCGGCACGGGAAGAACTGGCCCGCCACATGAGCACCCGTCCCTGCAGGACCTGCGGCGGCAGCCGGCTCAGGCGGGCCGCGCGCCACGTGTTTGTCAGCAACCACACGATCCAGGGCATCGCCGCCATGACGGTGGACCGGGCGCTCACTTTTTTCGCCTCCCTGGAACTGGAAGGCCGACGCGCGGAGATCGCCGCCAAGATCGTGCATGAAATCAAGGCCCGCCTCGGATTTCTCACCAATGTGGGACTGGACTACCTGACCCTGGCCCGTGCGGCGGAAACCCTTTCCGGTGGCGAGGCCCAGCGGATCCGCCTGGCCTCCCAGATCGGATCCGGACTCGTGGGGGTGATGTATGTGCTGGACGAACCCTCGATCGGCCTGCACCAGCGCGACAACAACCGGCTGCTGGAGACCCTGTTCCACCTCAGGGACCTCGGCAACACCGTCATCATGGTGGAACACGACGAGGGGGCCATCCTCAGTGCGGACTACGTCGTGGACATCGGCCCGGGCGCAGGCAAGCACGGGGGCACCGTGGTCGCCGAAGGACCGCCGCAGAAGCTCATCCACGACCCCGGGTCGATCACCGCCCGGTTCCTGAGCGGGCGGGAGACCATCCCGGTACCGGCAACGCGCACCCCGATGGATCCCGGACGGGTTCTGCGTGTCTCCGGCGCCCGGGGCAACAATCTGAAAGGGGTGACCGCCGAGGTGCCCGTGGGTCTGCTGACCTGCGTGACCGGCGTTTCGGGATCCGGCAAGTCGACCCTGGTGAACGGAACCCTCTATCCGGCCGTCGCCCACCAGCTCCACCTCCAGCGGGGAAGCCCGATGCCTTTTGAAGACATCAGCGGCCTGGACCACTTCGACAAGATCATCATGATCGACCAGAGCCCCATCGGACGCACCCCGCGCTCCAACCCCGCAACCTATACGGGGCTGTTCACCCACATTCGCGATATCTTCACCCATACCCAGGAAGCCAGGGCCAGGGGCTACAAGCCCGGCCGGTTCTCCTTCAACGTCAAGGGGGGCCGTTGCGAGGCCTGCCAGGGTGACGGCATGATCAGGGTGGAAATGCATTTCCTGCCGGATATCTATGTCGCCTGCGACGTGTGCAAGGGAGAGCGATACAACCGGGAAACCCTGGACGTGCGCTTCAAGGGCCGCAACATCAGCGAGGTGCTGCAAATGACGGTGGAGGAAGCGGCGGAATTCTTTTCCGCGATTCCCGCGATCCGGAAGAAACTGGACACCCTGCTGGATGTGGGGCTGGGGTACATCACCCTCGGCCAGAGTGCCACCACCCTGTCCGGCGGCGAGGCACAGCGCATCAAGCTTTCACGGGAACTGTCCAAGCGCGACACCGGACGAACCCTGTACGTGCTGGACGAGCCCACCACCGGGCTGCATTTCCATGACATCCGCCAGTTGCTCGGGGTGCTGCACCGCCTCAGGGATCATGGCAATACCGTCATCGTCATCGAACACAACCTGGACGTCATCAAGACCGCGGACTGGATTATCGATCTCGGCCCGGAAGGCGGTGACGGGGGCGGCGAAATCATCGCGGCCGGCACCCCGGAAGACGTGATTACCGTACGGGATTCATACACGGGCAAATTCCTGGAACCCGCGCTGAATCTCATGATGACCGCCTGAGCCGCGGCCGTATTGCGCCGCGGAACCCGTCCCCGGAATTTGCCTGCCCGGGCCGGAATGACGGGTGCGAATGCTTTCCCGCGGGCGAACGGGTATCAGGTAACCGCCTCGACCCGCGCGGCGCAGTACTTGAATTCCGGAATCTTGCCGAACGGATCGAGCGCCGGATTGGTCAGTGTGTTGGCCGCCGCTTCCGCATAGCAGAACGGGATGAAAACCATCCCCTCCGGCACCGATGAATCCGCCCGCACCTTCAGTTCGATCACGCCCCGGCGGGTGGATACCCGGACCCTGTCACCGCCCTGGATCGACATCTCTTCCAGCAGCGCCGGAGACAGCGCCGCCACGGCTTCCGGTTCGATCTGGTCGAGCACCCGGGCCCGCCGGGTCATCGACCCGGTATGCCAGTGTTCGAGTTGGCGCCCGGTGGTCAGCACCATGGGGAAATCCGCATCCGGCTGCTCGTCCGGTGGAATCAGGTTGGCGGGTACCAGCCTGCCCTTGCCGCTGGGTGTGGGAAAGCCGTCCCCGAACACGATATCGTTACCCGGGAGATCGGGGGCATCACAGGGATAGGTGACGGCGCTCTCCCGCACAAGCCGCTCCCAGGTGATGTTGTTCAGCGATGGCATCACGGTGGCCATTTCGGCGAATACTTCCGATGGGTGGCCGTAATTCCAGTCGAGTCCGATCCGGCGCGCGATTTCCTGGATCAGCCACCAGTCCGGGCGGGCATCCCCGGGAATTTCCAGGGCCGGACGTCCGAGCTGCACCTGGCGGTTGGTGTTGGTGACCGTACCGTCCTTTTCCGGCCATGCGGACGCCGGCAGAATGACATCCGCATAGAATGCCGTCTCGGTCAGGAACAGGTCCTGAACCACGAGGTGATCCAGCTTGGCCAGGGCTTCCCTGGCGTGCTGCACATCGGGGTCCGACATCGCCGGGTTTTCCCCCATGATGTACATGCCGGTGATCTTTCCGGCATGGATCGCATCCATGATCTCAACCACGGTCAGCCCGCGCTGGGGGTCCAGGGTCGTGCCCCAGGCATCCTCGAAGCGGGAGCGGAGATCCGGCACGTCGACCAGGTTGTAGTCCGGCAGCATCATCGGAATCAGCCCCGCATCCGAAGCCCCCTGGACATTGTTCTGTCCACGGAGCGGGTGAAGGCCCGTTCCGGGCCGGCCCACCTGGCCGGTCACCAGTGCCAGGGCAATCAGGCAGCGGGAGTTGTCCGTGCCGTGAATATGCTGGGATATGCCCATCCCCCAGAAGATAATGGCTGCCTTTGCGGTGGCGTACTTGCGCGCCACGGTACGCAGTGTCTGGGCATCGATGCCGCAGATGGGCGCCATGGCCTCGGGGGTGAAGGAACCGATGTGTTTCTTCAGGTTCTCGTATCCCTCCGTATGGCGGGCCACGTATTCCTCGTTCACCAGGCCTTCCGTGATGATCACGTTGAGCATCGCGTTCAGCATGGAAACGTCTGCCCCGGGCTTGAACTGCAGCATGTGCGTGGCATGACGCTTGAGGGCGGTTCCGCGCGGATCCATCACGATCAGGTCCCCGCGCTTGGCGGCCTGCTTGAAGAAGGTCGCCGCCACGGGATGGTTTTCCACCGGGTTGGCCCCGATGACGATGACGCAATCGCTTTCGTTCACCGCGTTGAAGGGGGCGGAAACCGCCCCGGATCCCACCCCTTCAAGCAATGCGGCCACCGATGAGGCATGACAGAGCCGTGTGCAGTGGTCGACGTTGTTGGTCCCGAAGCCTGTTCGCACCAGCTTCTGGAAAAGGTAGGCCTCCTCGTTGGAACCCTTGGCAGAACCGAATCCGGCCAGTGCACCGCCCCCCCTGTCCTCGCGGATTCTGTACAGGCCGCCGCCGGCCAGGTCGAGAGCCTCCTCCCAGCTGGCCTCGCGGAAATGGGTCCAGGGATTGGCGGGATCCAGGTCCAGGTCACCGTGCTTGGCGGCGCCCTCCTTGCGGATCAGCGGCGTGGTCAGACGATGGGGGTGCTTCACGTAGTCGAACCCGAAACGGCCCTTGACGCACAGGCGGTTGGCGTTGGCAGGTCCTTCGCGCCCATCCACCGCCACGATCTCGTTGTCCCTGACCCGGTAGGTGAGTTGACAGCCCACGCCGCAGTACGGGCAGACGCTGTGGACTTCATCCAGGTCGAGGTTCCGGTCCACCCCCGAGGAATCCACCAGGCTGGATTCCATCAGCGCCCCGGTGGGGCAGGCCTGCACGCATTCCCCGCAGGCAACGCAGGTGCTCAGGCCCATGGGGTCGTCCTGGTCGAACACGATCTTTGCCTGTGCGCCGCGGTTCGCCATGCCGATCACGTCGTTGACCTGGACTTCGCGGCAGGCACGGACGCACAGGTTGCATTGAATGCAGGCGTCCAGGGCCACGTGCATGGCGGGATGACTGGAATCCGGCGCGTGCGGGGCCCGGGGCTCAAGGCGGCTGTCGCCGACGTCCAGCCAGTCCGCCCATTGCCAGAGTTGACTGTTGCGGTCATGCGCACTTTCCCGGGGCGGCTGATCCGCCACCAGCATTTCCATCACCATGCGCTGGGCGGTCCTGGCCCGGTGGCTGTCCGTGATCACCTTCATTCCCTCCGTCGGCGTCCTCAGACAGGATGCCGCCAGCACCCGCTCACCCTCGATTTCCACCATGCAGGCGCGGCAGTTTCCATCCGGCCGATAGTCCGGCTTGGGGGCATAGCACAGGTGGGGAATGTCCACGTCACGGGCCTTCGCCGCCTGCCAGATGGTTTGGCCCGGCTCTGCTTCGGCTTCCTTTCCGTTGATATAAAAATTAATCTTATCTGTCATTTACAGGTCCTCTTTAAAGTATTTAAGGACACAATGGATCGGGTTGCCCGCAGCCTGGCCGAGGCCGCAGATGGAAGCGTCCGCCATCACCGTGCCGAGCTCCTCCAGAAGGCCGGTATCCCATGCCGGTTTTTCCATCAGTCTGACGGCCTTCTCCGTGCCGACCCGGCAGGGAGTGCACTGGCCGCAGCTTTCATCCTCGAAGAAGCGCATGAGATTCAGCGCGACGTCCTTCATGTTGTCCCGGTCGCTGAAGATCACCACGGCAGCCGATCCGATAAAGCAGTCGTATTCCTGCAGGGTGCCGAAATCCATCGGCACATCGCCCAGGCTGGCCGGCAGAATGCCCCCCGACGCGCCACCGGGGAGATAGCCCTTGAACGTGTGTCCCTCCTGCATGCCGCCACAGTAGTTCTCGATCAGTTCATTGGCCGTGGTCCCGGCCGGGGCGAGCACCATGCCGGGGCGGTTGACGCGCCCGGACACCGAGTAGGAGCGCCAGCCCTTGCGGCCATGGACGCCGGCACCGGAAAACCACTCCGCGCCCTTTTCGACGATGTCACGGACCCAGTAGAGCGTCTCGACATTGTTCACCAGCGTCGGCCGTCCGAAGATGCCCACCTCCGCCACGTAGGGAGGGCGGTTGCGGGGCAGCCCCCGCTTGCCCTCGATGGATTCGATCATGGAGGATTCCTCGCCGCAGATGTATGCGCCGGCCCCCCGCCGGACCTCGAGCTCCACATGGTCCGCAAGACCCGCTTCCCTCACCCCGTCCAGTTCCTCCCGGAGCAGTGCCACTACGGCCGGGTACTCGTCACGGATATAGATGAAGCACTTTTCGGCACCCACCACCCAGGCGGCGATCAGCATGCCCTCGATGAAGCGGTGGGGGTCGGATTCCAGGTACACACGATCCTTGAACGTACCCGGCTCGCCCTCGTCGCCGTTCACCGCCATCAGGCGCGGTCCGGGATATTCCCGGACAATGCTCCATTTGCGTCCGGTGGGAAACCCGGCGCCGCCAAGCCCCGCGAGCGAGGACCGGTTCAGGGAATCGATGATCTCCTGCGCGTCGCGTTCGCCCGACAGGCAGGACCGGAGCAGCGCATAGCCCCCGTCAGCCCGGTAGGCCGCCAGGTCGCGGTAGTCGGGCTGCCTGGGGTGAAGATCGCGTTCCTGGGCCGCCCGCAGGAGTCCCTCGCTGTCGGCGCATGAGATGTGGTTGTGGCCCACCTCGGCCACCGGAGCGGTATCGCACCGCCCCATGCAGGGGGCCCGCAGCACCCGGACATCGGCGCCTGCATCCCGTTCCAGTTCCCCCAGCAGCTGTTCCGCGCCGGCCAGCTGGCAGGCGATGCTGTCGCAGACACGGATGGTGACTTCCGGCGGAGGCGTCTCGCCTTCCGCGAGCACATCGAAATGCGCATAGAACGTCGCCACTTCGTAGACCTCGGTCTGTGCCAGATCCATGTGATCCGCGAGAGCGGCAATGTGCGCGGGACCGATGTGACCGAACCGGTCCTGAATGCGGTGGAGGTACTCGATCAGCAGGTCGCGCCGGATATCCGGCCCGATCAGCGAGCGGATATCGGAAAGCGCCGCCGGGTCGACCTGGCGACCCTTGGGCTGGCCCCGGGTCTTCTTCTTTCCGCTGCCGGGATGCCCGCGGACCTGCAGTTCTCTTGGTACTACGCCCATGAAGTGTGCCTGTGTGATTGTGGCTCACGGAGCATCACCGCGGAATCGGGACCGGATCCCCCCGGGCTGATGCCACCCGTGAATTCTATCGTTGTTAATAACTCATCGCAGGCGGACGAATCCGTCCGCCCGCGCCATGATCTGTCGTCCTGCCGACTGACCCCGGGATCCCGTGTCCGGCAACCGGGCGCCGACGAAATATCAGTTTCCGAGGGCCGCTTTCAGGGTCGTACCCAGTGATGCCGGGGAATCCGCAACCGCGATCCCGGCGGATTTCAGCGCCTCGATCTTGTCACCCGCACTTCCCTTGCCCCCGGCGATGATGGCGCCGGCATGGCCCATGCGGCGGCCCGGCGGCGCCGTCACCCCGGCGATGAAGCCGCACATGGGTTTCCTGGTCCCGCTCTGGCGGATGAAATCGGCAGCCTCTTCCTCTGCGGTGCCCCCGATCTCCCCGATCATGATGATGGATTCCGTCTCCGGGTCTCCCAGGAACAATTCAAGACAGTCGATGAAGTTGGTCCCGTTGACGGGATCCCCGCCGATACCGATACAGGTGCTCTGGCCCAAGCCCGCGGCCGTGGTCTGGGCGACCGCCTCATAGGTCAGCGTGCCCGAGCGGGAGACGATTCCGACACCGCCCTTCTGGTGAATATGGCCCGGCATGATGCCGATCTTGCATTCGTCCGGCGTGATGACGCCGGGGCAGTTCGGACCCACCAGCCGGCTGGCCGACCCCTCCAGCATGTGTTTCACCCTGACCATGTCCAGTACCGGGACACCTTCGGTGATGCAGACGATCAGGGGAATTTCCGCATCGATGGACTCCATGATCGCATCCGCGGCAAACGGCGGCGGCACGTAGATCACCGATGCATTCGCACCGGTCTGTTCCACCGCTTCGCGGACCGTGTCGAAAACGGGCAGGCCGAGATGGTTCTGGCCTCCCTTGCCCGGAGTGACCCCGCCCACCATGCGGGTTCCGTAGGCGATCGCCTGCTCGCTGTGAAACGTGGCGGTGGAGCCGGTGAACCCCTGGCAGATGACCCGGGTGTCCCGGTTGACGAGAACGGACATTACGCGGCCTCCTTCACTGCCTTGACGGCTTTTTCTGCAGCATCCGCAAGGTTGTCGGCGGAAAGAATGGGCAGCCCGGAATCCTCCAGTATCTGCTTTCCCTGCTCCACGTTGGTACCCTCGAGACGCACGACCAGGGGCCGATCCAGGGACACCTCCCTGGCCGCCGTGACAATACCCTCCGCGATCACGTCGCAGCGCATGATCCCGCCGAAAATGTTCACCAGGATGCCCTTGACGTTTTCATCCGCGAGGATGATCTTGAATGCCACCGTGACCTTTTCCGCGGTGGCGCCGCCGCCCACGTCGAGAAAATTCGCCGGCGAACTGCCGTACAGCTGGATAATGTCCATGGTGGCCATGGCGAGCCCGGCGCCGTTCACCATGCAGCCGATGGACCCGTCCAGCTTGATGTAGCTGAGGTCGTGCTTGCTGGCCTCGATCTCCGCCGGATCCTCCTCATCCTCGTCCCGGAGCGCCATCACGTTCGGATGGCGGTACAGTGCGTTGCTGTCGAAGTTCATCTTGGCGTCCAGGGCGATCAGGCTGCCATCCCCCCGGACGACCAGCGGGTTGATTTCCACCATGCTGGCATCCAGGTCCACGAAGGAGCGGTACATTGCGGCCAGGAATTTCACCGCGGACCGTACCTGTTCTCCCGCAAGTCCCAGACCGAAGGCCAGCCGCCGGGCGTGGAACGGCTGCAGGCCGGTGGCCGGATTGACCACCACGGTGATGATCTTTTCGGGCGTATTCTCCGCCACCTCCTCGATATCCATGCCGCCCTCCGTGGAGGCGATGATGGTGACACGGCTGGTGGCACGGTCGATGAGCAGACCGAGGTACAGTTCACTGGCAATGTCGCAGCCTTCCTCGATGTACAGCCGCTTGACCTCCTTGCCTTCCGGGCCGGTCTGGTGGGTGACCAGGGTCATGCCCAGCATGTCGCCGGCAGCCTCGCGCACCTGTTCGATGGAATCCACCACCTTGACACCGCCGGCCTTGCCACGGCCGCCGGCATGGATCTGCGCCTTGACCACCCAGACCGGACCGCCCAGTTCCCGGGCTGCGCTCACGGCCTCCTCGACGCTGAACGCCGGTTTGCCCCTGGGAACGGTGACTCCGCAATCTCCAAGCAGCTGCTTGGCCTGGTACTCGTGAATGTTCATGTTCGATTACGAGTTGGGTAATATGGGGGAATCAAGATTAAACCAGGCGGGAACAGCAGAAAATCAGCATTATGTTGCACAACGGCAGGTTGTTCCGGTATCGCTGATGATGGATTGGAATTCTTGTATATTGTATACCATATACCAAGCATATGCACTCTATCCGGGTCTACACAATGCCCCGACACCGGTGATATCTTCACCTATGTCCACCAGCCGAAGCTGACCGGACGTGTCCACCGGCATATACACGTGTACGTGCTGCAAACCCTTCAACAATATCCCTGATTTTACTTCATGGCCACTTGGATCCGATTCGAAATTTCCGGAAAAACCGCATTCGGTCTGCTTGAGCAGGCCGCCATCCATGTGCACGACGGGGACCTGTTCGGACCCGTGGAGGCCACCGGCGAGGTCGTAGCGCTCGGCGATGTCACCATCCTGACGCCCTGCGTTCCGGGCAAGATGCTGGCTCTTTGGAACAATTTCCATGCCACCATGGAAAAGACCGGTCTGCCGAAGCCCGAACATCCCTGGTATTTCGTCAAGACCCCGAACACCTATGCGCCCGCCGGCGCCGTGATCCGAAAACCCGGCGCCTGCCGCGGCAAGATCCTGTTCGAAGGGGAACTCGGCATCGTCATCGGCCGGGACTGCCGTGATGTTCCGGTCGGGGATGCGGATGATTACATATTCGGTTACACCTGCATCAACGACGTGACCGCGCTCGAGCATCTGTTCAGCGAGGAAAGCTTTGCCCACTGGACCAGGGCCAAGTGCTTTGACGGTTTCGGTGTGTTCGGGCCCGGCATTACCCGCGGAGTCAATCCGGACGACCTGGTGATCAGGACCTTCCTGGAAGGCGAAGGGGAGGTCCAGGAACGCCAGAATTACCCCGTCAGCGACATGATCTACGGACCGCGGGAAATCGTGAGCCGCATCTCCCGTGACATGACGCTGAATCCGGGAGACATCATCGCCTGCGGCACATCCGTGGGCGCCGGTGCGATGAAAGACGGCTGGTCCGTGCGAATCCTCATCGAGGGCGTCGGAGAACTCGTCAACCGCTATGACGGATGCTGATGGGCCTGCTGTCGGAACGGGCGGCAGGACTGATCGCCGGCCGGCTGGTCTTGAACTTCGCCGCGATGGCCTTCCTGGGAGTCACCCTGTTCCTGACCTGGCAGGGCAATGCCTGGACCTTGCTGTTCACCCTGCCGGGACTCGTGTATCTGCTTTGCGGATTGGCCTTCGCCGGGGGGATCATCGGAGCGCTGCCGGCCCACCTGCACAGCAAGCTGGCCCGATGGGTCCTCGCCCGGTGCGACGGCGAGCCCGGTCCCCGCGAAGCTGCCATGATTCGCTCGACAGGAACCTTCGTACTGCTGTGCCAGCTGTTGCTGGTCTACTACCTGACCCTGTGGGCCTACGACCGTTGGGTACTCCCTGCGCCGGTATGATCAGGCATCGTTCCCCGTGAGGCGTTCGGTGTCCGGATAGACGCTGACTACCGGCACCTTCCCCGCCTGCAGGTCCCGCTGGATGGACTCCCAGTATTCCACCGTCAGCAGCATGGGATGCTCCGCCTCGAAACGCCGCCGCAGTTCCCGATACGGCAGGCACAGCCCTGCAACCAGCTCCTCCGGCAGGAATACCACCCCATCCTCGAAATACCAGTCGGGAATGTCCTCCTCGCCATCGATGCGGTCGGTGTTGGTGCGGATCTTGACGTCGGTAAGATCCTCCAGGGCATCATAGTCGTACAGGTACACTTTCAGATAGGAGGTGACACCATAGTTGCGTGCATCCAGATCCCGGTTGAAAATGTTTCCCGCGGCATTGTTCTTGATGCAGTATCCAAGATTGACCATCGCGGTCTCCGCCTGCCTTGGGGTGGCGTTTTCCAGGTAGACCGGCAACGGCGTCAGGCGGCGCTGCACGATCAGGTAACGGAAAACCAGTGCATCACCATCCAGGTGCACGCTTTCCCTGGCAGATTCCAGCAGTTGGTCCAGCAACTCCCCGGAGAACCAGGAAACACTCAGCCGGAGGTTATAGAAGATGATGGCGTCCAGCATGCTGTCGGTCCGGTTGATCTCGTGCACCCTGGTGTACTTCCTGAGTACCGACGGCACCCCGTCGAACTTGCCCCACTTGTAACCGCCGGTCGGTTTGTCCCGCACGACCTTGAGCACATAGGCTGAATCCGGCATGCAGAACCCGATTGCCACCGTGCCGGGCTTCCCGGGAGCCACGACCATGGGGCGGCCGCCCGACTCGAACTCCGCCTCCAGTTCGTTCATCACCGCCACCTTCCCGAGATGATTGTATCCCACGGTGGAGTAATGCAGCCCCAGGGGGCGCATGGGCATGATGCTCCGCAGGAAGCGGCACAGTTCATGGTAGTAGAAATTGGTGACATGAAAGTTCGCCAGCGTGGAACTGAACATGTTGTGGGCATAGGTGGCACTGTTGATGAGCGCGTCCACGTAAAGCCCGTTGTCGCCGTTCAACAATGCGATGATGAAGGGGCGATACCGCTCATGGTCGAATGTCGCACGGCCCACCATGTAGGCACCCCGGTTGCGGTAGAAACCCGCCGGGAACATTTCGATCACCAGGGGGGCTTCCCTGAGGCGCGACTCGAGGCCGAGGTTGCGGTACGCCCGGTCCACGATCCGCCGGGCGTCACGGCCGATGTCCTCGTAGGGCACGTCGAACGCCTCCATTGCAAGTATCTCCTGCACGGTTTGCACGGTCAGCCTGTCCCGGATCTCGTACCGCACGAGCTGGTCAGCCATCACATCGTCGGTTTCGTACTTGCTGCGATAGCTGGCGTAATCGTTGACCCGCCACTCTCCCTGGTAGATCTTGCGCCGGATGGAATGCAGGTAGGCCATCGCCAGATCGGCTGCATACTCCCCTTCCACCGCCTCGAGGTACCGCCTCTCCACCATTTCCCAGGATGATTCGTCAGCGGCCAGCACCGGGTACTCCCGCTTGATGCGGTCGCTGAAGTCGCGGATGCTGATACTGTAGAGCTGCAGCCGGCGACCGCTCAGCCTGAGGGAACGGGTATGGTCACGCTGCTCGAAGGCCAATCTCGAGAGTTCCGGTATCTCCCTGAACTGTCCATAGAAATCGCGGAATTCGCCCAACACCAGATCGGCCACGATGTCCCATTGCGGGGAGGTATGGTCATCCATGGGAAAGGCCCGCGCCGTGCGTGGTCATGACTGGTCTATGGTCTGCTGTGTAGAATCCGGCAGTCATCATACGATATAGCTATTGGCTATATTAACTATTGAAATTAACTATAATTTGAAATTTCAAGAATTGAAATTAAAACAATTGGCTTGTTGCAGCCTTGTCCCCCGCAGGCTGATTCCGGATGATTGACCGATTGTACCTTTGAGGAAACAGGCGATGAGCAGAAACATGACCCGGGCGGAGCAGGTTTCCGCCCTTGAAAAGGACTGGGCCGAAAATCCCCGCTGGAAAGACGTGCAACGCAACTACAGCGCGGAAGACGTGGTCCGGCTGCGCGGATCGGTACAGCCGGAACTCACCTATGCCCAGCGTGGCGCGGAAAAGCTGTTCGACCTGATTCATGGCGGGGCCCGCAAGGGTTATGTGAACTGTCTCGGCGCCCTGACGGGCGGTCAGGCACTGCAGCAGGCCAAGGCGGGCATCGAGGCGATCTACCTGTCCGGCTGGCAGGTGGCCGCTGATGCCAACACCTCGGAAAGCATGTACCCGGACCAGTCCCTGTACGCCTACGACTCCGTTCCCACGGTGGTGCGACGGATCAACAACACCTTTGCCCGCGCCGACCAGATCCAGTGGCAGCGGGGCATTGAGCCCGGCGATGACGGATACGTCGACTACTTTCTGCCGATCGTGGCGGATGGTGAAGCCGGCTTCGGCGGTGTACTGAATGCCTATGAACTCACCCGGAACATGATCAGCGCCGGGGCCGCCGGGGTGCACTTCGAGGATCAGCTCGCCGCCGTGAAGAAGTGCGGCCACATGGGCGGGAAGGTGCTGGTGCCCACCGAGGAGGCAATCCAGAAACTGGTGGCGGCGCGCCTGGCCTGTGACGTGGCCGGGGTGTCCACGCTGATTCTGGCCCGCACCGATGCCGAGGCGGCCAACCTGCTGACCTCGGATTTCGATGAGCGGGACCGCTCCTTCCTGACCGGCGAACGCACCGCGGAAGGCTTTTACCGGGTGCGGAACGGCCTCGAGCAATCCATTGCCCGGGGAGTGGCCTATGCGCCCTACGCGGACATGGTATGGTGTGAAACCGGCACCCCGGACCTCGGCTTCGCCCGTGAATGGGCAGAGGCGGTGCGCGGGGAGCATCCGGGGCAGCTCCTGGCCTACAACTGCTCTCCTTCATTCAACTGGAAGAAGAATCTCGACGACGGCGCCATCGCCTCCTTCCAGGACGAGTTGGCCGCCATGGGCTACACCTACCAGTTCATCACCCTCGCCGGCATCCACAGCATGTGGTACAACATGTTCAGCCTGTCGAAGGATTACGCTGCGGGCGAGGGCATGCGGCATTACGTGAACCAGGTGCAGGAACCGGAATTTTCCGCCGCGGACCGGGGGTACACCTTTGTCGCCCACCAGCAGGAAGTGGGGGCGGGGTACTTTGACGATGTCACCACCACCATCCAGGGCGGCACCTCGTCCGTCACCGCCATGGCGGGGTCCACGGAGGAGGATCAGTTCTGATTCCGCGCCGGGACGCCCTCCCGGCCGGCCACGGGCGCCGGATGGCGCCCGTCAGTCCGCCCGGCCGGAAACGGCCGGTGAATCGGATATGGCTTTCTTGAGACCCCCCACCATGTGCTCACACAGCCTGGGATCGAACTGTTTCGGCAGGATATAGCCGGGGCCGAACTCCAGCGTTTCCCGGGGATAGATTTTCCGTACCTCCTTGGGCACCTTCTTCCTGGCCAGTGAAGCCAGACACTGCACCGCCGCCGTCATCAGCGAGGCGTCGATAGTGGTCAGCTTTTCATCCAGCGCGGCACGGAACACGAAGGGGAAAACCAGCGAATTGTTGACCTGGTTCGGATAGTCCGACCGGCCCGTGGCAACGACAATCTGATCGCTCACCTCGAAAATCTCCTCCGGGGTGATTTCCGGGTCGGGATTGGACAGGGCGAAGACGATCGAACGCTTCGCCATGGACCGGATCATGTCCCTGGAAATCATGCCGGGGCCGGAAAGACCGATCAGCACATCCGCATCGATCAGGGCCTCCGCGGCACTCCTGAGGGGCGTGTTGGCGGCAAACGCCTGCTTGTAGACGTTGAGGTCGTCCCTGGCGGTGTGAATGACTCCGCGGCTGTCCACCATCACGATGTTGTCCCGGTTGGCGCCAAGACTGCAAAGCAGCTTGGCTGTGGCGATGCCCGCCGCCCCGGCGCCCTGGAACACGATGCGGATGTCCTCGAGCCGTTTCCCCTGGATTTCCAGGGCGTTGACCAGGCCCGCACAGACCACGATGGCGGTGCCATGCTGGTCGTCGTGAAAAACCGGGATATCCAGCCTTTCCTTCAGCGCCTCCTCGATAGCAAAACATTTCGGGGCCGCAATATCCTCCAGGTTGATCCCGCCGAACGTGGGGGCGATATTGGCTACCGTCTCAATGAACCCTTCCGTGCTGGGGGCATCCACCTCGATGTCAAAGACATCGATATCCGCGAACAGCTTGAACAGGACAGACTTCCCTTCCATGACCGGCTTGCCCGCGACCGCCCCCACATTGCCAAGGCCGAGTACCGCGGACCCATCCGTCACCACCGCCACCAGATTTCCCTTGTTGGTGTAGCGGTATGCCTCCTTACCGTCCGCGGCGATGGCTTCAACCGGACCCGCCACCCCCGGGGTATAGGCCAGCGAAAGATCGTGTTGCCCGTCAAATGGCTTGGTCGGCAGTACCGAGGTTTTTCCCGGCCGGGGAAGCTCGTGGTAGTCGAGAGCGAGTTTCTTGTAATCCATGGGGAAACGGGGCCGGCGGCAAGCGGTGGAAAGCCGCGTATTGTACGCCACCGTGCAAGGAGCGCGCGAATGGATGATCCCGGTCCGGGAACTGCCCCGGACGCGGTGCAGCCCGGGCAGGAATCAGGCCGGCAGGCCCTTGACGGATATGCCCTGCTCCGACATGGTGTGATTGAGCAGGGAAACGCAGGCATAGACTGCCTTCAGGGTGGGAATCGGGGTCCCGGTCATCTGCGCGAGCTCGATCACCACGCCAAGCATCCCGTCGATCTCCAGCGGCTTGCCCGCCTCCACGTCCTGCAGCATGGACGTCTTGTGCTTGCCGACCTTCTCCGCGCCCTCGATCCGGCGCTCCAGGGACACCCGGAAGCTTGCGCCGAGTTTTTCCGCAACCTCCATGGCCTCGGTCATCATCGTAGCGGCCAGCTCCCGGGTCAGCGGGAACCGGCAGATGGCTTCCAGGGTGGAATGGGTCATGGCGCTGATGGGATTGAAGCTCAGGTTGCCCCACAGCTTGAGCCAGATTTCCGAGCGGATATCCTCCAGCACCGGTGACTTGAAGCCCGCATCGACCAGGGCCTCGGAAACCCGGTTCGCCCGTTCGGACAGGTTGCCGTCGAGTTCGCCCAACGGGAACCGGATGCCTTCGACGTGCCGGATCACACCGGGCTCGGCGATCAGGGCGGCCGGATAGGCGATACACCCGAGGAGACAGTCCGGGTTGATGCTCCTCAGCAATACACCGCCAGGATCCACCGTCTCCACGATCCGGTCTTCATAGGTACCCGGCAGTTTCTGGAAATACCACCAGGGAATACCGTTCTGCAGGGTGACCATCACGGTTTCGGGGCCGATGATTCCCGGCAGCCTGTCAAGCACCGAGACGATCTGGTGGGACTTCAGCGCCAGCAGCACGACGTCCTGCACCGGCAGTTCCCCGATGTCATCCGTAGCGACGACATTCCGGGCCACGATCTCCTCGTTGTCCTGCAGCAGCCTGATGCCATCTTGCCGGATCGCGGCCAGATGGGGGCCCCGTGCGATCAGGGAAATCTCGTGATCCCGTTGCGCCAGCCGGGTGCCCATGAATCCACCGATGGCGCCGGCGCCTACGACACAGATCTTCATTGTTTTGGCCGAAAAAGAAGTGGATTCTTATGGATTGGGCGAATGGATACAACCGCCGCTGGCCTGAAAATTTGTATAGGGACCATTAAAGATTTGAATGATGCCGGGACAGGGGCACAGAAGGTCCATCCCCGACTATCTGCGCCGTCAATGCATCATGACGGTCACGATCCTGCTGTTCTGCAGTACATACTCTGTCACGCCCCCGAAAACCCGTTCCTGCATGCGGGAATGACTGTACCCCCCCATGACCAGGAAGTCGGCATCGAGGTTCTTGCAGATGGCCAGCAGCCGTTTGCCCACGGCAGCGGTCCTGCGATCCAGAATCCGGATATCGGCCTTTGCGCCGTGACGGCCGAGGTGCTCCACTACCCGATGCCCGATGTCATGAAGCGTGCGCGGAACCACCACGGTGACCTTTTTCATCTGGACCAGCCAGGGAATGGTCACGGAAAGGGCCCGGGACGACTCCAGGCTCTGGTTCCACGCAACCACCGCCCGCTGCGCCCGGTGCGCGACCCAGTCCGGAGGCACAAGCAGGATCGGACTGCCGGAATGCAGCATCAGGGCGTCCAGGTTGCTTTCCATGATGCTGCGTGACAGGAACCGCCCGAAATGTGTCGGGCGCATGACGGCGGTGGCGTCCACCATCCTCGCCCAGTTCACCAGCGTCTCGCGCACGTTGCCGGATTCGTGGTGAAAGGAGATCGTGACCCGCTTCTGCTGGTTGCCGGGGGGCTCGCAAAGGGCAATCCGGCGTCTTTTCGCAAACGCCGTGAGCCGTTGCTGAATGTCATCCGCCCGTTCCTTCAGTATCCTCCGTTCCTCGATCTTGGCGCTTGCCTGAAGCCTGTCCGGGAGATTGACTTCCCGGGCACTCAGTATCGTGCCCTCCGAAACATGCAGCACCATGATGTGGGATTCGAACCGGCGGGCCACCACGAGGGCGGCCTCCAGAACTTTCTGCATGTCGTCACGCCCGTCCGTGGGCACGAGAATGGACTTGATCGCCATCGGGGGTGGTTGGATGGATGCGTACTAGAAAAGACCCTCTACCTGCCCCGCCTCGTTGATCCGGATGCTGTTGGCTGCCGGCACCCTGGGCAGGCCGGGCATGGTCATGATATCACCACAGACCGCCACGACGAAACCGGCGCCTGCGGACAAACGCACCTCCCGCACCGGCAGGACATGTCCCGTGGGCGCGCCTTTCCTGTTCGGGTCCGAGGAAAAGCTGTACTGCGTCTTGGCGATGCACACCGGCAGGTTGCCGAAGCCGGCATCCTGCAGATCCCGGATCTGGTTGCGGGTTTTCTGGTCGGCGATGATCTCGTCGGCACGGTAGATCCGGGTGGCAATGGTCCCGATTTTCTCCCACAGCGGCATCTCATCCGGATACAGCGGGGCAAACTGGCTCTCCCCGCTGTCCGCCAGTCGCGCGGCTTCCTCGGCCAGGGCCGTGGTGCCGGCGCCTCCGTCCGCCCAATGGGTGGCGTCAATGGCCCTGACGCCCTGGGTTTCTGTGGCTTCGCGCACCGCCGCCATTTCCGCGTCGGTGTCCGCACTGAAACGGTTGATGGCCACCACCACGGGAACCCCGTAGGACTTCACGTTCTCGATATGGCGCGTCAGGTTGACACAGCCGTCTTTCACCGCCTGCACGTTCTCGTTGCCGAGATCGTCCCTGGCAACGCCACCATGCATCTTGAGCGCACGCACGGTGGCCACGATCACCGCCGCATCCGGTGCCAGACCCGCACTGCGGCACTTGATGTCGAAGAATTTTTCCGCGCCCAGGTCCGCGCCGAAACCGGCTTCCGTCACGACATAATCCGCCAGCTTGAGGGCGGAGCGTGTCGCCAGCACGGAATTGCAGCCGTGGGCGATGTTTGCGAACGGTCCGCCGTGGATGAAGGCCGGATTGTGCTCAAGCGTCTGCACCAGGTTGGGCGCCAGGGCGTCCTTCAGCAGCACGGTCATGGGACCGGGCGCATTGACCGCCTCCGCCCGGATGGGCTCGCGGTTCCGGGTATAGCCGATCACGATCCGGCTCAGGCGCTCCTGCAGATCCTCAAGGCTCTTCGAGAGGCAGAAAATGGCCATCACTTCCGAGGCGACGGTAATGTCGAAGCCGTCCTCCCTGGGGAACCCGTTCGCCACGCCGCCGAGGGAACTGGCGATCTGGCGCAGTGCCCTGTCGTTCATGTCCACCACACGTCGCCAGGCCACCCTGCGGGTGTCCATGCCGGCCTCATTTCCCCAGTAGACGTGATTGTCGATCAGGGCCGACAGCAGGCTGTGGGCGGACGTGATGGCGTGGAAATCCCCGGTGAAGTGCAGATTGATGTCCTCCATCGGGACCACCTGGGCATAACCGCCGCCGGCCGCGCCCCCCTTCATGCCGAAGCAGGGTCCGAGGGAGGGTTCCCGCAGACAGACCATGGCGTTCTTGCCGATCCGGTTGAGACCGTCGGTCAGTCCCACGGAAGTCGTGGTCTTGCCCTCCCCGGCCGGCGTCGGCGTAATGGCGGTGACGAGAATCAGCTTGCCGTCCGGCCTGTCCTGGATGGAATCGATGTAATCCAGGCCGACTTTGGCCTTGGTATGCCCGTATGGCATCAGCGACTCATTGGGAATACCAAGCTTTTCGGCAATTTCCCCGATGGGCCGGATTTCCGCCGCGCGGGCAATTTCAATATCGCTCATGATCAGTCTCTCTTTGTTCTGTCTACATGGTTGGTTATGGCCGGACCTCTTTATACATGCTTCGCAGGGTCTCAGTTCCGAGGATGTCTCCGAGCACGAGTCCGGTCTGGGCGGCATATTCGCTGGCCGGGACTTTACCGCCATCCGCACGAACCCTGAAGACCCGGATGGAACCGCCGTCCGCGGCAACCTCGAATCCACCGTCATCCACTGCAACCACCTCCCCCGGCCTGCCTGTGCCCTCACCCCTGGCGGCATTGAAGATCTTGAGTTCCCTGCCGTCATGGGTGGTCCAGGCGCCGGGCTGGGGATTGGCGGCGCGGACGATGTTATAGACGTTGGCCACGGGCTGCGTCCAATCCAACTCCGCCTCCTTCTTGCCAAACCACGACTCGTAGGATCCCTCGGCCAGGTTCTGCACGATTCGCGGCGCCTTTCCTTCCCGCACGAGGTCGAGGGATTCGATCATGGCTTCGACCCCCATGGGAAACAGCTTGTTGAAATAGACGTCCCCCAGCGTTTCATCCGGGCCGATCTCACAGGTCTTCTGCAGCAGGATCGGTCCCTCGTCCAGTCCGTCATCCGGCCAGAAAACGGTCAGGCCGCTGCGGGTGGCGCCCATGGCGATGGGCCAGTTGATGGAAGATGGCCCGCGGTGCATGGGAAGCAAGGAGGGGTGGTACTGGAAGGAGCCGTGTCTCGGGATATCCAGGACCGCCGAGGGCACGAACAGCAGCACGTACGCCATCATGCAGACGTCGGCGTCAAAGGACCGCATCAGCTCCAGGGCCTCGTCGGTCTTCCAGGACGCGGGCTGGTGCACTGCAAGGCCCCTTTCCTGCGCCAGTTCCTTCAACGGATCCATGGGCCGTCCCTCCTTGTCGGGGGCAGTACAGACCGCCACCACGTTCTCGCCACGCTCCAGAAGCTTTTCGAGCACTGTGCGGCCGAAGGCCTGCTGCCCGTGTACAACTATTCTCATCGATTGTTTTCCTCGTGTGGGTGGGCCGTTGGCCCGGGGGTAGTCGGCCCGCAGGGACGGGCCGCCATGTCAGATGACACCGGCTTCCCGCATGGAAGCAACCTCGGCCTCGGAGTAGCCGAGCAGCGCCAGGACCTCCTCGGTGTGCTCACCCAGCAGGGGCGAACGCGCCACATCCACGGGGGAATCGGACATCTTGATGGGGCATCCGACGGTCAGGTACTTGCCGCGTTCCGGGTGATCCACCTCGACGATGGTTCCGGTTTCACGTAGCGAGGGTTCCTCGGCCAGTTCCTTCATGGACAGGATCGGGCCCACCGGGATGTCCAGCGGGTTGCAGATTTCCATGACCTCGAACTTGGTCTTGGTCATGGTCCATTGCTCGATGGCGTCGAACACCTCGTTGAGCCGCGGCAACCGGGCATCCGGGGTGGTGAAGTCCGGATCCTCCTTCCACTCGGGTTTGTCGATCACGTCGCAGATCTTCTGCCACACCGCTGCCTGGGTGATAAAGTAGGTGTACGCGTTGGGATCTTCTTCCCAACCCTTGCATTTCAGGATGCGGCCAGGCTGGCCGCCGCCCGAATCGTTCCCGGATCTCGGCGTGGCATCACCGAAGGGAATGTTCTCGCCGTACTGGGAATATTCCTTGAGGGGGCCAGCAGCCAGACGCTGTTGATCGCGGAGCTTCACCCGGCAGAGATTCAGGACCCCATCCTGCATCGGCGCCAGTATCCGCTGTCCCCGGCCGGATTTCTCGCGGTGGTACAACGCGGTCACGATTCCGAGCGCCAGATGCAGGCCGGTGCCGGAATCGCCGATCTGGGCTCCCGTCACCAGCGGAGGGCCGTCAAGGAACCCGGTGGTGGACGCGGAGCCGCCCGCACACTGGGCGACGTTCTCATACACCTTGCAATCCTCGTAGGGTCCCGGGCCAAATCCCTTCACCGATGCCATGATCATGCGGGGATTGATCTCCTGCACCCGCTCCCAGCCGAAACCCATCCGGTCGAGAGCGCCCGGCGCGAAGTTTTCCACCAGGACGTCGCATTCACGAATGAGCCGCTCCAGCACTCCCTTGCCTTCCGGCGTCTTGGTATTGAGAGTCAGGGAGCGCTTGTTGTGATTGAGCATGGTGAAATACAAAGAATCAGCCCCCGGCACATCCACCAGTTGCTTGCGGGTGGCATCACCCACACCAGGGCGTTCGACCTTGATCACATCCGCACCGAGCCAGGCCAGCAGCTGGGTGCATGTCGGACCCGACTGGACATGGGTGAAGTCAAGGATTCTTACACCTTCAAGTGCCTTCATATCGGAGAGCTCCCTTGTTTGAGTGATTGAAACTACTTGTACATGGTCTGGGCCTTGGTGCCCGGCGCGTATTCATCCGGATCCACCCAGACATTCACCACGGCGCACTTTCCGGTTTTTGCGATGGCCTCCCTGGCACGCTGCAGCGCCGGCTGAATTTCGCTCGCTTCCGTTACTTCCTCGCCGTAGCCGCCGATCATCTGTCCGAACATGCTGAAGGGCACATCACCGAGCTTGTTCCCCACATCGCCGCGTTCCGCGCCGTACTTGGCGAGCTGGCCGTAGCGGATCTGGTTCATGGCGGAGTTGTTGCCCACGATGGCCAGGTACGGGGCACCGAACCGCTGGGAGGTTTCCATGTCGAAGGCGGTCATGCCGAAGGAACCGTCGCCGTACAGGCAGACCACCTCCTTCTGTGGATGCGCCAGCTTGGCAGCCATGGCAAATCCGGTGCCGACACCGAGGGATCCCAGGGCGCCCGGATCCATCCACTGCCCCGGCCTGCGCGGACGCACCGCCTGGGCGGAAATGGTGACGATATCCCCGCCGTCGCCGATGTAGATGGTATCGTCCCCGAGAAACCGGTTGATCTCCCAGGCCAGGCGATAGGGGTGGATCGGGTTCTGGTCCGTGGTGAACATGGGCATCAGCTTCTCCAGCTTCTGCCCCTCGATGTCGCGAAGCTGCTGCATCCATTCCTGGCGTTTCTGTCCTGCCCCCCGGTCGATCCGCCCGGATGCGGCCTGGACCACGGCGGCGAGAACGGCGCCGGGGTCACCGGCGATGCCGAGCGCGATATCCCGGTTCTTGCCCACGGTGGCGTAACTCTGGTCGATCTGCACCAGCGTCAGGTCCTGGGATATCCGCTTGCCGTATCCCATGCGGAAATCGAACGGCGTTCCGACGATCAGGATCACATCCGCGTTGGAAAAGGCGTCCCTGCGGGTGCGATCGAAATGATGGGGGTCGTCTTCCGGAAGCATCCCCCGGCTGGCCCCGTTCATGTAGGCAGGAATGTCCAGCGCCCGCACGAAATTGATGGCCTGCTCATGGCTCTGGGAGGCCCAGACCTGCTGCCCAAACAGCACTGCCGGACGTTCGGACTTCACCAGGATGTCGGCCAGCTTCTCGATGTCCGCCGGGTCGCCAATGGACTTCGTGGACGAGCGGTAGTGTCCGGGATTCGGAATGACCGCCTTGTCCGCCGGGATTTCCGCATCAAGAATGTCCCTGGGGATTTCGAGGTAGGAGGGTCCGCAGGCACCGTTGAAACATTCCCTGGCCGCCATGGAAACCATGTCCGCCACCCTTTCGGTGGAGAATACTCCGGAGGCGAACTTGGTGATGGGAGCCATCATGTCCACATGCGGCAAATCCTGCAGTGAGCCCATCCTGTGCTGGGTCAGCGAGCTTTGCCCGCCGATATGGAGAATGGGGCTTTCGGAGCGAAACGCCGTGGCGACCCCGGTCACCGCGTTGGTGCAACCCGGGCCGGCGGTGGTGACCACACAACCGAGCCTTCCCGTCTGGCGCGCGTAGCCGTCCGCGGCATGGGCGGCAGTCTGTTCGTGGCGCACGTCCACGATGCGGATGCCCTCGTCGATGCATCCGTCGTAGATATCGATGATGTGGCCGCCGCACAGGGTGAAGATGGTGTCCACGCCCTCGTTCGCCAGGGCCTTGGCGACCAGGTGCCCGCCGGAAATCACCGCGCCGCTCTTGTCCTTCTGTGCCAGCGTGTCCGTGGCGGTGTCTCTGCTGTTGTCATTCATGGGTTCATTTCTCCAGATCGTTATTGATTCGGGCAGATCAATCGAGATAGTCGACGTACTGCTTGATGTGCTCGGCGAGATTCATCGCATGCTCCCGCACCAGTTGTTCCGCCATGGTGGCATCACGCGCTTCCAGAGCCCTGATGATGCGCATGTGGTCGATAATCGATTCCGTGGCCCGGTCCCGTTCACCGATGGTTTTTCTGCGGATGGCGCGCATGTGCATGAACAGGCCGTCGGTGATTTCCTTCAACAGGCGGCACTTGCTGAGCTCTATCAGCCGCTGATGGAAAAGGATGTTGGTATCCGAGTATTCGTCAATGTGGGCCCTCGCCTCGTGTCTGTCGTCGAAGGTGGTGAACATGCGGCGCATGGAAGCGATCTCTTCATCGCTGGCGTTCTCGGTGACCAGACGCGCGGCCATGCCCTCGAGCCCCGCCCAGACACAGACGATCTCCAGAATCTCCGCTTTCGACTTGCGGACCACGAAGGCGCCGCGGCGGGGATAGGTCTTCACCAGCCCCTCCTGTTCGAGCCGCGTAATGGCCTCGCGGATCGGGGTCCTGCTGACACCCAGGTTCATCGCAAGCTTCCGCTCATCCAGCTTGGGCGGTTCTTCACCGGAATAGATGTCCATACCGGAAATCGCATCCTTGATGGCCTGGTAGACCGATTCCTTGAGTCCCGGAGTCGCCTCCAGGGGTTTGACGGTAACGATGCTGTCAGTGCTCATGGTTAGTCGAAAAGCCTGGTATCTGGTATCTGGTATACAACCCTATCGATTCAGACAATGTCCGGAGTTGCATGGTTCAGCCCTGCCCCTGCCCCATCCCGAGGTTACGGCGCCTGCGACGGGTGAATTTCTGGATGACCGGATAGCAGATGAGCGCCAACGCGATCAGGATACAGGCTGCGGAGATCGGCCGGGTAAGGAACACGGTCACGTCCCCGTGAGAACCCAGCAGGGACTGGCGCAAAGAACGCTCCGCCAGGGGGCCAAGCACGATGGCCAGTACCGCCGGTGCCACGGGGTAGTTCAGTTTCCTGAGCAGATAGCCCACGACGCCAAACAGCAGCATCAGCCATACATCGTGCATGGTCTGGGTCGGTGCATAGCCGCCCACCACGCAGAGAATGTAGATGATCGGCGCCAGGATGGAAAACGGCAGCGTCAGGATCTTGACGAAAAGGGGGATAAACGCCAGGTTGATCACCAGGGTTGCGAAATTCGCGATGTACAGTGACCCGATCAGGCCCCACACGAATTCCGGGTTCTCGGTGAACAGCAGCGGACCCGGCCTCAGCCCCCAGATGATCATGCCCCCCAGCAGGATGGCGGTCGTCGGGGATCCCGGGATGCCCAGGGTGATCATGGGCAGCATGGAACCGGTGGAAGCGGCGTTGTTGGCCGCCTCCGGTGCGGCGACCCCGCCCACGTTCCCCTTGCCGAAGCTGTCGGGATCCTTGCTGAACGTTTTCGCCAGGCCGTAGGACATCAGGGACGCCGGGGTCGCTCCCGCGGCCGGCAGGGTGCCGACGAAGTAACCGAGTATCGATCCCAGGGAGGTCGTTCCGATGTAGTTCTTGATGTCCCTGAAATTGCTCTTCATCCTTTCCAGGGAAATCTGGACCTTGTGCACCATCACTTCACCCTTGGTGGTTTCCAGGGTCCAGAGCATTTCCCCGATGCCGTAAATGCCGATGGCAAGCACCAGGAAGTTGATTCCATGGAGGAATCCGTCAATATCGCTGAAAATCAGTCTCGGCTGGCCGGAAATGATGTCGAGGCCGACCGCGGCCAACACCAGCCCGATGAGAATGGAAAAGATTGTTTTGGGAATATCATCCCCGCCAAGGCCGATGAACGTGGCGAAGGCCATGACCATCAGGGCGAACTCCTCCGCCGGCCCGAACCTGAGCGCAAAGGACGCCAGCGGCGGCGCGAACAGGGTAAACAGCACCACGGAGATGGTGCCGCCAACGAAAGAGGCCACCGCCGCAGCGGTCAACGCCCTGTCCGCGTGCCCTGCCTGGGCGAGCGGTCTGCCGTCGAACACTGTCGCCACCGCGGTGGACGCACCGGGTATGCCCAGCGTGATCGAACTGATGGCCCCCCCGTACATGGCGCCGTAATAGATCGCCGCGAGGAAGATGATCGCGGCGGTGGGCGGTACGATGAAGGTGATGGGCAGCAGGATGGCGACCCCGTTGACCGAACCAAGGCCCGGCATGGCGCCGATCAGCAGCCCCAGCGCACAGCCGATGATGATCATCATGAAATTGAGCGGCTGCATCGCCTCGGCCAAACCGCCCATCAGATGAAGAAGAATGTCTTCCACGCTATACCCCGGCGTTCAGTGATGATGCCACTGAATTGGTGATTGTCCGCAAAGACACTCGAAAGCTGCGCGGTCCAGTCATCACGAATACATCAGGTCGTAGATCGGGTAGAACATCGGTTCCGTGATGGACTTCGGCAACGGAATCTTGAGTGCCCACTCGAACAGGCAGAAGATGAAAACCGGAACCAGGACCATCATGGAAACCGTGATCAGCCAGGAATGCCTGCCGACGAACTTGAGATAGAACAGCAGGAACAGGAACAGCGCGACATAGATTCCCAGCAGGTGCGTCACGACCAGGAGAAATACGATGGAACCGGCCGATATCCCGACCAGCAGGGCGACTTCCCTGGTCATGTAGGGCTCAAGGTTCCTGGATTCCGGGGTGGTACCGCGGAACCACCGGATCATGGTGGCCACACAGGTCAGCAGCATGCCTGCCGAAAGCCAGAACGGCCAGGCTCCCGAACCGGGCCCCCGATCAGGCACCCAATCGATCCTGAGTTCGGCGCTCTTGACCATGAGCCCTATGGAGCAAAGGGCGAGCAGCACTGCCATCAGGAGTTCTGCGGTACGGACTGTCATGGCGGGGACCTCGGTGGTGGTGACCGCCCTGTCCGTCAATCAGGACATCGGGCGGCTAGCAGTTCAGTGTTGTTTTGTGCGGCATAGCCCCTTTCAGGGGATGCCGGCCGGCGCGGCGGTACACTGCCGCGCCGGCCATTTTCGACAAAAGTGATCGATACGGAATCGAATTATTCGCCGGTGATCGCAGTTGCGCCTACGGTTTCGATCAGCTCCTTGTGCAGGGCGATCTGCTGGGTATGGTATGCACCCAGGTCATCGCCGGCCAGCCACTCTTGGCATGCCAGGCCATCATCCGTGCAGAATTTCTGCCATTCTTCGGAATCGAACAGCGTCTTGAACAGGTTGATGTACCAATCCTGCGCTTCCTTGGACATTCCCGGCGGTCCGTTGATGGAGCGCTGCATGTAGTACTCCATGTTCACACCCAGTTCGTTCGCGGTGGGAACGTCGGGATAGGCCGGAAGACGCTCTGCCGTGAACTGGACGATGGGCTTGGTTTCCCCGGCGCGGTAGAACTCGTTCTGCTCAGCCGGGTTGTTCACCGTGGAGTCGACGTGGTTGCCCACCAGGTTCTTGGCCACCGTGCCACCGCCCGGGAACGGGATGTAGGTCACGTCGTAACCGAACTCCTTCTCCATCATCGCGGTCAGGATGGAGTCCTCCTGGCCGGTACCGGTGCCGCCGACTTTCCAGTTGGTGCCGGCAGCCTTCACGGCGGCGACGTAGCTGTCAAGATCGGTGATGTCCTCGCGTCCACTGTTGACCCAGAGCACGAAGGTGTCGATCGCCATCCGGCCGATGGGCGTGAAGTTGGACACGTCCACGCCGATGCCCTTCTGTATGACCGGAGTGGTGTAGAAGCTGTTCAGCGTTACCAGGATGGTATGGTCGTCACCGGCCTTGTCCTGGATGTAGCGCAATGCCTCCGCCCCGGAACCGCCGGGCTTGTTGATCGGGATGATGGGCCGCGGCGAGAGGTCCTTCTTCTCGATCAGACCCTGCAGCAGGCGGGCAATCTGGTCAGCGCCACCCCCGGCACCCGCCATGATAATCAGCTCGACGGGCTTTTTCGGGGACCAATCGGCCATCGCAGGAGCCGAAAGCCCCAAGGACGCCGCAGTGGCAATGGCAACTGGCACAGCCGCCTTTTTTATCTTGGAAAATACGTTACACATCAGATTTTGTCCTCCAGAGGGAATAGTTTGGTGTTTGATGTCTGGTATATGGTATACCAAATACCAAGCTAAAGAATACTCCGCCTAGGGCCGCTTGTAAAGTGGCAGACGGAGCGGGGTTGGCCGCCGGCAGGACGATGGGTCGAACCGGACAGGAAAGCCACTGGTCAAATACTGGAATAGTGATTATTTTCAAAGGATTGTCACAGATATCTCGAAAACATATCAGGTAATCAGGGATTTCGCGGTGGCACCGATCTCCACCGGGCTGTCGACGACATGCACCCCTGCAGCGGCCAGGGCCGCTTTTTTCGTCGCCGCCGTGCCGCTGCCTGACTGGATGATGGCGCTGGCATGGCCCATGCGGGTTTCGGTTGGCGCATGCTCTCCTGCAATGTATGCAAGCACGGGCTTGCCAAATTCGCGGGAACCCAGGAATTCCGCCGCGCGTTCCTCCTCGGTGCCGCCGATTTCCCCCACCAGCACCACGAGTTCGGTCTCCGGGTCGCTGCCGAACATCTGCAGGCAGTCGACGAAACCGAGGCCATGCAGCGGATCGCCGCCGATACCCACGCAGGTGGACTGGCCGAGCCCGGCATCGGTGGTCTGCCAGACCGCTTCGTAGGTCAGTGTGCTGGACCGGGATATGATGCCCGCCCGGCCGCGCCGGAAAATCTGCCGGGGCATGATGCCGATGCGGCATTCCTCCGGAGTGATGATACCGGGCGTGTTCGGACCCAGGAGACGGCTTTCGCTTCCATCCAGCCTCTCGCGGACCCGGGCCATGTCGAGCACCGGAATATGTTCCGTGATGCAGATGATCAGGGGTATTTCCGCATCGATCGACTCCAGTATCGCGTCCGCCGCCCGGTCCTTGGGAACAAAGATCACGCTGGCATTGGCATCGGTGTCGGAACGGGCCGTCAGCACATCGTCGTAGACCGGCAGGCCGAGATGCGTACTGCCGCCCTTGCCGGGACGTACGCCCGCCACCATGCGGGTGCCGAATGAAATGGCCCGTTCGGTGTAGAAACTCGCCTGGCTGCCGGTGATTCCCTGGCAGAGCACCCGCGTTTCGCTGTCAACCAGGATCGACATTAACCCCTGCCCTCCTGGACCTGGCCGCTGACTCTCTGGATGATCTTCTGCAGCCATCCCTCCTGAGTCCTCGGGTCCGCGGTTTTCCCGGTCCTGGCCAGCTGCACCGCGAGCTGGGCACCCTCGGCCAGGTTAGGCGCCAGGACCACGCCGGGCATTCCCTCCCGCAGCCGCCGGTTGGCAAGTTCCGAATTGGTGCCGGCAAGTCGCACCACCAGCGGAACGCGGAAAGGCCGCACCCGGTTGATGACCTGGATGGCATCGGACACGGTGTCGCAGCGCATGATGCCCCCGCCGAACACGTTGATGAACAGACAGCGAATACCGTCTCCGCCGAGCAGCAGTTCCAGGGCGCTGGTCACCCGGTTGACCTTGGAGTCCGGCGGCAGATCGAGGAAATTGGCCGGCCGGCCGCCGAAATGCACCAGGGCGTCCAGGGTCGCCATGGACAACCCCGCGCCCACCGTCATGCACGCGATGTCGCCGCCCATGCGTATGTAATTGAACCCATCGCTGCTGGCCCTGCGACGGTTGCCGCTGGTCGGCTCCTCCGTTTCCATCCGCAACAGGGTCTCCTGGCGGTAGAGGGCATTGTCGTCCGCGATAATCTTGGCATCCAGGGCAATGCACTCGCCGCCCGTGATGCCCACCGGATTGATTTCGAGCAGCGTGAGATCACGTTCCCTGGCCAGGGCGACCATCCTGCCGGCAAGATCCCGCATGGACTCCGCCTCATTCCCCGGAAATCCGTAACGCTCCAGCGCCGCATCCAGAACCGCGGCATCCGGACCCTGGGCGAGGGAAACCGGAACGGCGGCCACGGCCTCCGGGCTGTGCTTCAGACTGTCCTCGATGCCGGTTCCACCCTCCGGCGAAACCAGCAGCACGAAGGACTGGTTGAATTCATCCATCAGCAGCGACAGCGACACCTCCCGGTCCACCGTCACCGCCAGCTCGACATAGACGCGCTCCACCGGCATCCCCTCGGGCCCGGTCTGGGCGGTGATCAGGTTCCTGCCCAACATGCTGCGGGCATCCGCGCCCACGTTGACAAGCGTCTTCACGGTACGGATGCCCGACTTGAGGTCCTGGCCCTTGAAGGTCCCCTCGGCGCGGCCGCCCGCGGGAATCTGGGCCTTCACCATCCACTCTTCCCCGCCGATCTCCCGTGCAGCCGCCTCCGCCTCCTCCGGGGATTCGGCAACCCGGCCCTCAGGAACCCTGATACCGTAGTCCCGCAGCAGCGCCTTGGCCTGGTATTCGTGGAGATTCATTTTTCAGATTTCGTACCGGGACCTTGATGGCAATCGTGCGCTCACGCGCGAACATGCCACGTATCCTGTCCTCCAAAGCCAGCCATTATGCGGGAATTAGATATTCAGCACAATTTTTCCGAAATGGCCCGATGTTTCCATCAGGCGATGGGCACTGGCCGCCTCCTGCAGCGGGAACTCGTGGGAAACCAGCGGCACGATGGCGCCCGAGGCAAACAGTCCGAGCACCCGGTCGCGGAAATCACGGATGATTTCCGCCTTCTCCTCAATGGACCTTGGCCGCAGGACGGACCCGGTGATCTGCTGCCGCTTGACCATCATCAGCGCAAGGTTGACTTCCCCGCGCGGCCCGCTGGTCACACCGATGATGACCAGACGCCCGTACACCGCAAGGGACTTGAGATTCTTCTTCAGGTACTCCGCGCCGACATGGTCCAGTATCACGTCGACGCCCCTGCCTCCGGTGATTTCCGCGATCTCCTCGTCGAATGCGGACTTCCGGTAGTCGATGACATGCTGTGCCCCGAGCTCCCGTACACTGTCGACCTTGCCGCTGGACGCGGTGACGAACAGGGGGCTTTCGGGCGCCAGCTGCCTGCAGAGCTGTATCGCCGCGGTATTCACCCCCCCGCCGCCGCCATGCAGCAGGGCGGACTCCCCGTCCTTCAGCCTTCCCAGGCGGAACAGGTTGAGAAATGCCGTGATGTAGGTTTCGCAGACGCAGGCCGCCTGGGCGAAAGTCATGTTCTCCGGAATCGTCATCAGGTGCCCGGCGTGGGCAACGGCGAATTCCGCATAGCCGCCACCGCCGATCAACGCCATGACCCGGTCGCCACGCTTCCAGTCCGTGACGTCTTCGCCGACGGCATCGACGGTCCCGGCCACCTCCAGCCCGAGGATCTCCGATTCACCCTGCGGCGGATTGTAGTTGCCCTGCCGCTGGATGATGTCGGGCCGGTTCACCGATGTCGCCGCCACCCGGATCAGCACCTGGTTCGCGCCGGGCTCCGGCATCCTGGCCTCGCCGTAATGCATGCATTCGGGCCCGCCAAATCCATCCAACAGTATCGCTTTCATGATCAGTCAATCGTGGCTACGTGCAGGGAATTCGTGGTGCCGGAAATTCCGAAGGGAATGCCGGCGGCTATGATGATGTTGTCTCCGGACGCAGCGAAACCCTCCCGCACGGAGATTTCCCTGGCCGCGTCGATGACGTTCAGCAGATTCGCATCCGTGTTGGCCACGTCGGTCACCACGGGATGGACGCCCCAGACCATGCTGAGAAAGCGGGCGGTGCGCAGTTCGGGAGTCACGCCGAGGATGGGGGCGTCCGGGCGTTCCCTGGCGGCACGGATGCTGGTGCTTCCGGAAGTGGTGTAGGTCACCGTAACCGTAGACGACAGGATTCCCGTGACCGTCTGCAACGCGTTGCAGATGGCGTCGGCAGCCGTGCTGTCCGGCTCGGGCCGCTGCGCATCGATGATGTTCCTGTACAGGATATCCTGTTCCACGGAGTGGATGATGCTGTCCATCATGGCCACCGATTCCACCGGATATTCCCCCGCGGCGGACTCCGCGGACAGCATGACGGCGTCCGCTCCATCGTACACCGAGTTGGCGACATCGGACGCCTCGGCACGAGTGGGGACCGGTGCCTGCACCATGGAATCGAGCATGTGGGTCGCGATCACCACCGGCTTGCCGTCGCGCCGGCAGCGGCGCACGATTTCCTTTTGCGCAACCGGCACCTGCTGGGGCGGCAATTCCACCCCCAGATCTCCCCTGGCGACCATGGCTCCGTCGCAAAGATCGAGGATACTGTCCAAGTTCTCCAGGGCCGAAGGCTTTTCCAGCTTGACCATGATGGCTGCCTGGTCTCCCACCAGACCACGCAGCTCCCGCACGTCCTCGGGTTGCTGCACGAAAGACTGGGCGACCCAGTCCACTCCGAGCGAGAGCCCGTACTCGATATCCGCACGGTCCTTTTCGGTGATGACCGATATGGGCAGGATCACACCGGGGACATTGACCCCCTTGTGACTGCTGACCTCTCCGCGCACGAGCACTTCGGTCAGGGCGGATTCGCCATCGCACTCGAGCACCCCGAGCTTCACCCGGCCGTCATTGACCAGCAGTTCCCTGCCGGGGCTGAGAGATGCGAATATTTCGGGATGGGGCAGATGGACGCGGTCCTTCCCTCCTTCCGCCGGATCCAGGTCCAGCCGGAACCGCTGGCCCTTGGACAGCCAGACCGGCCCCCCGGAAAAACTGCCCAGTCGCAGCTTGGGGCCCTGGATATCCAGAAGAATGCCGATGGGCCTTCCGGTTTCCTGTTCGATGCGGCGGATGGTGCGGTGACGCTCGGCATGGTCATCGTGCGTGCCGTGACTGAAGTTCAGCCGGAACACGTCGACGCCGGCGTCGAAGAGCCGGCGGATCACATCCCCGTTGGAGCTTGCCGGCCCCAGCGTGGCGACGATCTTGGCCTTGCGGTGTCTTCTCATATAAGCAGTGGAGTGATGGGCGACGGATTGCGGATGGTAGCAGAGGAATGTCGCACATCCGGGAATTTACGGCAGTCCGGTTATGTATTCGGACGCCGGATTTCGTTGCGGCCGGTACCCGGGCCGGGTGTCGTTCAGCAGAATCCGGGCAATCCCTCAGAAAACGAGATTCAGCATGATGATCACCGTCACCAGAAACATGATGGTCATGATACCGCCGGCACGCATGAAATCCATCACGCTGTATCCGCCGGGCCCCATGATCAGGGCGTTGACCTGGTGCGTCGGAATGAGAAAGGAATTGCTGGTGGCAAGAGCCACCGTCAATGCGAACACCGCGGGATTGGCGCCGGCGCCGATGGCCATGTTCACCGCCAGGGGCACCAGAAGCACGGTGGCCCCGACGTTCGACATCACCAGGGTGAAGGCCGTCGCCAGCACCGCCAGTACCGACTGCAGCACCCAGATGGGAACGCCTTCCAGCAGCAGCAGGACCTGCTGGGCAACCCAGGCGGCAGTGCCTGACTGGTCAACCGCCATGCCAAGGGGGATCAGGCTGGCCAAGAGGAAGACACTCTGCCAGCCGATGGCGCGATAGGCCTCGTCGATCTTGATGACCCCGGAGATGATCATGCCCACGGCCCCGGCCATCAGCGCCACCGACAGCCGGGTGTCCGTAAACAGGATCAGCCCCAGCGTGAACAGGAAAAAGCCGACCGCGTATTTTGTCTTCTCGGGGCGCTCGTCTTCCCTCGGGAAGTCCGTCACGACCACGAAATCGTTCCGGTTGTCAAAGATACCCTTGAGGTCATTCCAGCTGACATGCAGCACCAGCGTATCTCCCGACTGCAGTCCCAGATCGGGCAGGTCGGTGTCGATGACGTCATCGGCGCGAAACACCGCCAGCACCGTGGCGCCATACCGCTTGCGGATCCCGATCTCCTTGATCGACTTGCCGATCATGGAGGAATCCGGCGGGATGACCACCTCGGCGATGCCCGCGCTGCTTGCGTTCAGCACCTCCGCGAAAACGTCCAGTTCGCTCTTGACTCGCAGCGCATACTCATCCGCGAACCTCATCACCGCCTCCCTGCGGCCCATGATGGCGATCTCGCTGCCCACCCAGAACTCGGTGTCACCTCTCGGCGCCACCGTCATTTCGTTACCGTCACGAACCGCGACAATCCAGCCGGCCCGGCCGGCGGCATCGACATCCGACAGCAGTTTGCCGATCAGGGGACTGTCCCGGGTGATCCGGCATTCATAGACCTCTCCCTCGATCCCGTACACTTCCTTGAAATAGCGCAGCATGCTCCCGGATTCACCCGGCTTGTCCTTGATGACCGGAAGCACGAACCGCCCGGCAATCAGGAAATAGGCGATGCCGCATGCCAGCAGCACGATCCCGATCGGGGTCACGTCGAACAGGTCGAATGTCTCCATCTGCGGAACGCCTGCCGGCAACACCTGGTTGGAGCTGTTGATCAGGTCGTTGAGCAGGATCAGCGGACTCGAGCCGATCATGGTGATGGTGCCGCCCAGAATGGCACAGAACCCCATCGGCATCAGCAGTCGGGAAATCGGGAGATTTCCGCGCCGGGCGATTCGGTTGACAACCGGCAGAAACAGCGCGGCGGCGCCGATATTCTGCATGAAGCTGGAAATAATCCCGACCACCGCGGAAACGATGGTGATCACCCGGCCCTCGGTACTCCCGCCGTAACGGAGTATTTTCCCGGCAAGCTGCCCCATCATTCCGGTCCGGTCCAGACCCGCCCCGATGATCATGACCGCGATGATGGAGATCACTGCATTGCTGGAGTAGCCGTCAAACAGGCGCTCCATCGGAACCAGGCCCTCGTAGCCGGGGATCAACCCGCTCAGACCGATCAGCACCATGATCAGGACTGCCGCGACATCCACCCGCACCACTTCGAATGCGAACAGGTAAACGGTCAACAGCAATATTCCCATGACCGCGATCATCTCGCCGGTCAGGTGCAGCATTTCAGTCAAGAAATTCTCCGAGGATACTGGTGCTTGTTTCGGCCCCCCTCAAACCGGGCCCTCCCCGTTCCGGGGAAATCGCCTCCCTGGCTGGATCGCCGGACAGTCTACCATCAACCGTGGTCACAGACGTAAATTCGTCTCGAAATTCAAGGGTTTTGAACCCAAAATTATTTTTCTCCGGGTATAGATTGGATTAGGCCTCGTGCAAGAGTAGCGAGGGGAATCCGATCACGGAACCCTGCATGGACAACGGCCAGTTCCATGCCCTACGACAGCAACAGTTTGTACCTGGCAGGATGATGCAGAATCGTGCCAGTATGATACCAAGTCATTAACTTCAAACGGATTTCAGCCTGTGCTGATGGCGGAGGGACAAAAGACCCATGATGTGTCATGCCCCCGGGGAAAGATACGCCACCCGATCACGCCCCGGGACACGCCATGACGCCCCTTCACCGGAACAGGTTCCGTCTGCTGCGCAAAAAGGTGCGCAACCTGGCGTTGAGACTGCCTTGCCGGTATCGCCCCTTGGCGAGATGCCGTATCTGGTGCACCCCCGGCAAATCGAGGGGGACGCCACGGGCGCCCAGCAACCACCGGAACGCTGAGTCCTCGTAGGCCTTTTGCCAGTGCGCGGCGGGCTTCTGGTAGACACGGATCGATTCGCAGTACCCGCATGCCCGTGCCACGTCGCCGTGCGTGATCTGATACGGGCCCATTGCCCTGTCCACCGGGCCGAGCCGGTTCGGAAATGCCGACCGCGGAAGATCCAGCAGCGCCGGACCCGCCCGGCCTTCCAGCAGGATCGGATCCTCCTCCCGCAGCAGGTCGGTTGCCTGCGAGAACTCGGGAAAGACAAGCCTGTCGTCCCTTCCCTGAAGCAGCTCCGCCAGGGCATCAAGGCACCCTTCGCCGAATACAACGTCGGCATCGGTAAACCAGACCCAGTCCGCAATGCTGTTCTTTGCGGCAAGGTTTCGCCCGATACTGCGGCGGAACAGCCGTTCCTTCGGTAATGGCTGCCAGTCCCAGGTGATGCCCGGGACTTCCATTTTGCCGAAGAATTCCAGGACCCTGCAGGTGGCGTCGTCCTCGGGGGAGTGGTACACCGTCACCGTCAGGTCGATCCCGGTACCTTGGTGAATGACAAGGGAACTGAGCTGATAGGTCAGGAAATGATCGTATCGCCAACAGTGGCTCACGATCTGCAGATGAAGCCGGCCCCGGCGCCTCGATGGCACAACACGATCGGGATCGACCCGGCGAAACCAGGACGCGGGCAGTCGGCGCGCAAGAACCCGATAGAACAGCACCATCCCAAGCTCGCCCAGGCCAGGACCCGCGGGTGCCGATTTCCCCTGGGCGATCCGTTCCTTCCCCGTACGACTCACACGCACGCCCCGATCAGGTGTTCCAGCGGGCCAACCTGCGTAAAAGTCGCCCCTGGCGGACGAAAAAATCAACCGGGCCGGTCTGGAACATGGGCATATTCAGGTAAGATCGCGCAGATCCCGATTCTAGCAAGATGCCGGTTTGATCAGGGGCGATTCCGGGTACCGCAGAAATTACCCGCAGCCTGCTGCACCAGGGCCGCATGAAGGCTCACCATCCAACAGCCGTCCCCAGCGCTCATCAATCCCATGACACAACCCCTGGTCAAGCAGATCATCTGTATCAACTGGGGTACCAAGTATGGGCCGCCATTCATCAACCGCCTTTATGCGATGGTAGCACGCAACATCACCCCACCCTTCCGATTCGTCTGCTTCACCGATTCCAGCGATGGGGTCAGACCCGATGTGGAATGCCAGCCGCTGCCGCCGATCTCCGTGGAGATACCCAAAACGCGGCAGGGAATCTGGCCAAAAGCGAGACTCTGGGGACCAAGGCTTGCTGACCTCGAAGGCCCGGTACTGTTCCTGGATCTCGATCTTGTCATCACCGGAAACCTGGATGATCTGTTCGGATTCGGCGGGCATGACCGTGTCATCCTCGCCCGCAATCCCGCCAGGCCGCTCGAGAGGCTCGGGCAAACCTCCGTGTTCCGTTTCCCGGTCGGCAAACTGGTTCCCCTCCAGGAGGCATTCTGCAGGGACCCGGTGAGGATCGCCGAGACGTATGTGTTCGAGCAGCGCTTTGTCACCCGCCATGCTCCCGGGGGAATCGATTTTTTCCCGGCACCTTGGATTCGGCATTTCCGCCGCCATAACATGCGCACCTTTCCAGTCAACTATTTCTTGCAGCCGAAGCTGTCCCGCAGCACGAAAGTCGTGATTTTCCCCGGCGGATTCCATCCGGAGCACGGAATCCGGGGCGGCTGGAGAGGCCGCGAGGGCATCAGTCGATCCGAACACCTGCTTGGGTATCGAAAGCTGAAATCCCCGAAAGAGAACCTGTTTTCATACCTGCGGCACTACACCCTGCCGACCGGGTGGATCGAGGAAGCCTGGCGTGAATAGTCCAGTACCGTGTTCAATCCCGGGCCGTTTCTGCAAGGTGAATGGTGATCATGGAATGGAAGCCGAGCCAGGCGGCGGTCCTGGCCCTTGCCTGCGGACGGACCGCTCCCCTTCCCGCCATCCCGGCACAGACTTGCGCCGGACGGTCCGCCACGCTGACGGCGGAAGCCGTGGCTGGCCTGCATGCGAGGTGCAGCGATGACTCAGGTAACCGGGACAGTTGCCCGTTCGCTGGCGGCGGAACTCTGGCGCCTGTTCGACGCCGGCCGGTTCCGGGATGCGCTTCCGCTGCTGTCGGAGAACTTCGAGGCGCACTGGCCGAACTCCCGGGAACGCATCCGGAGCCGGGAAGACTTCATCGCCCTCAACGAGAACTACCCCGGGGCCTGGCGCTGCACCGTCCGGCGGATCGAGGAATATGCCGAGGGCGTGGTGACCGTGACCGAGATCGGTGACGGGAAGACCGGATTCTTCGCGGTGTCGTTCTTCACGGTGCGGGACGGGCGAATCGCCGCCGCGGAGGAGTATTTCGGCGAAAACGGCCCGCCGCCGTTCGACCGCTCCGCCTGGGCGGAACGCTACTGAGCCGTCGCCGGCCGGGGTCGGGATTCCCGGTCCGAATCAGGGGAAGGCGGGTTGCTCACAAGTATCCAGCTACTGCAGTGAATTGAGCCCGATGCCGGACTCCAGAGAGGATCTTCGATACAGCGCTCCCTTTTCCATCCCCGGCTGGGTCTTGAACCTGCGGTGGAACCAGTAGTACTGGGCCGGGGCGGACCGAATGCCCCTTTCGATCATTTCATTGATGATCGTCGCATTGGCCACATCATCGTCAAGGGGAAATACATCAGGCGCCGGGAGGTATTCCACGACGTATCCCGAATTGTCGCTCCTGCGTCTGGTGGCCAGCATCAGCAGCGGCGCTCCGGTCAACTTTGCCAGGCGGGAAATACCGTGGATGGTGGCGGCCGGATGGCCGAAAAACGGGGCATAAACGGAACGATCCTCCCCCATGTCCTGATCTGCGGAATACCATAGCGGATTGCCCTCCTTTATCCGCCTCGCCGCGCCCATCATCGATGTATGCGGGATGCTCCCCAGGAGGTATTTTTCGCGTCCCTTGACCATGAAGTGATTGAGGACCCGATTCTTCTGCTCACGGTATATGGCATACATCGGAATATGTTTGGCCACCAGCATGGCGCTGATATCCAGGGTGGAGAAATGCGCACCCAGCAGGATCACGCCACGACCCTTTGACCTGGCGGCCTCCAGATGCTCCAGGCCCACTGTTTCGGTGATTGGATGGATACTGCGGGGATTGTCCCACCAGCACATGACCGTCTCCACCAATCCCGCACCGAAGTTCCGGAAGGTATCCCGCACCATGTCTTCCCGGTCCTTCCTCGGCAGATCGGGAAAACAAAGATCGATGTTGGTCCGCGCGATGGAAACCCGGGAACCGGGAATCAGATACAGCAGGTGCCCGAGACCGAGACCCAATGCGATCTTGGCTCGGAATGGAAGCAGATTGATGACCCAGAGAAACGCAAGCAGCAGAGCCGTGAAGAATTCAAGAACCCACTGGCCCGGAGAAATTTTCCTGTTAACGGACAACTTGTTGTAATCTTGGCTTGATTGCCCCGTGCGGACCGCGAAAAAGACCGCTGAAGATCATCGGGATTCAAGACAAATTATGGCACAAGAATCAGAACAATGTGCCAATGGACGGACCATGTCAACTGACTGCCAGCCCCATCGGCCGAATTGCCGCCCGTACTAAGCCATGACTGAATCCGACAGCCAATCGAGCGGCATGGCGGTCTATAACCGCCTCCTGGGTTACATGCGGCGCGACACGCCGGTGCTGTTGGCCGGATTCGCGGGATTCCTGGTCTACGCTGCCTGCGATTCCGCGTTTGCCTGGTGGATGAAGGAACTCGTGGACAGCATTCAGGGTGGGCTCACCGACCGGCGTATCGAACTGTCCGCCCTGATCGTCGGTATATTCATCGCCCGGGGAATCGGCGGAATCCTGGGCGGCTATTGCACGGAATATGTCTCCCGCAGGGTGATCAATCGCCTGCGCAGGGAGATGTTCGATCACATCCTGCGCCTTCCCAGCACCTTCTATGAAAAATACTCCTCCGCCAGCGTTCTTGCCAAACTGATCTACAACATCGAAAACGTCGCGGCCGCTTCCGCCAACGCCCTGCGCATCATCGTCCGGGGCGGGTTCACGGTCATCGGCCTGCTCGGATTCATGTTCTATATCAACTGGAAGCTTTCCGGTCTGTTCCTCATCATCAGTCCGGCCATGGCGTTGATCATCCTGGTCGTAACCCGCCGTTTCCGCTCCCTGAGCCAGCGAATCCAGCAGGTCATGGGGAATGTCAGCGAGCGCGCCGGCGACGTACTGAAAAGTTATGAAGTGGTCAAGATTTTCGACGGATACGAGCACGAGGAAACGGTATTCGAGACCGTCATCAAGAAGGACCGGAGACTGCGACTGAAGCTGGCGCTGCTGAATGAAACCAGTTCGATGCTGATCCAGCTGATTTTCTCGCTGGCACTGTCAGCCCTGATCCTGGTCGCGATGCAGCCCGCCATCCTGAAGACCATGTCCGCCGGCGAATTCGTCGCATTCGTCACGGCCGCAGGGTTCATCGCCCGCCCCATCCTGCAACTCACCCAGGTAAACGCGATCATTCAGCAGGGCATCGCCGCTGCGGACAGTATCTTCAGTGTTCTCGACCTGCCGGTGGAACGTGACCAGGGCTCCCTTGCGCTGGACGACTGCCGGGGGGAAATCCGGTTTGAACATGTCCGGTTCCGCTACGGCAGCGCCGACAGCCGGCAAGGCAGGCAGTGGATCATCGACGGCGTGGATTTCCTCATACCGGCTGGATCCAGCTGCGCCCTGGTGGGCCGTTCGGGCAGCGGGAAAACCACCCTTGCACGGCTGGTTGCCAGATTCTACGAACCGGCGGAAGGAAAGGTGAGTGTTGACGGAATCGCCCTGCCCGACCTCGGTATTGCCAGCCTCAGGGAGAACATCGCCCTCGTCAACCAGAATGTCTCACTGTTCAATGCATCCATCGCGGAAAACATTGCCTACGGCGCAATGCGTAATGCTTCCCGCGACCGGGTTATCGAGGCGGCGGAACATGCCCAGGTCATGGAATTCGCGGAAAATTTGCCGGAAGGCCTCGACACGCAGATCGGGGAGGCGGGCATCACGCTCTCGGGCGGCCAGCGGCAGCGGATTGCGATCGCGCGGGCATTCCTGAAAAATGCCCCCATCCTGGTCCTGGATGAGGCCACGTCCGCCTTGGACACCCATTCCGAGCGGCTGATACAGTTGGCGCTCCAGGACCTGATGCAGAATCGCACCAGCCTGATTATCGCGCACCGCTTAAGCACGGTAGAGAATGCCGATCAGATTGTCGTGCTTGACCAGGGGCGGATCGTCGAATCGGGCACGCACAGGGAATTGCTGGCGCTCGGCGGCCTGTATACCGGCATGTATGAGCAGTCGATCGATGACGGATCAATCGCTGACCGGTGACATTTCAACAGGGGACAGAGATTGCGCCATCGCCCGGGCTCAAACGCCTGTATCAGCCCCTCCAATTGCAACTTACGCACAACCTGCCACTGAACCATGACAGATTCCAATACCGCAACCCTGCAATCCGGTGACAACCAGTTCCTGCATCCCTGGGAGGATGTGGACAATCTGGGCAATCACCATCGAACGGTGGTGACCGAAGGCGACGGGGTGTACATCACCGATTCGGACGGCAACCGTCTGCTTGACGGCCCCGCCGGCATGTGGTGCATCAACATCGGGCACCGGCGCAAGGAGATGGCGGACGCCGTCTCCCGCCAGATCATGGCCCTCACCTATGTCAGCCCATGGAGCCTGACCAATGCCCCGGCAGTGGAACTGGCACAGAAGCTCGCACAGCTGACCCCCGGGGACCTGAATCATGCCTTCTTTACCACCGGAGGCTCCACCGCCGTGGATTCCGCCCTCCGGTTCATCATGTTCCGCAACAATGTCCTCGGCAATCCGGAAAGGAAACACGTCATCTCACGCAACAACGCCTATCACGGCAGTACGTTTCTCGCCGCATCGGCATCGGGCAAGGCCCGGGACAAATCGTTCCTGGACACGAAATCCGATACGTTCCACCATATTTCCGATCCCAACATACTCGACAAGCCGGCGGACATGGACGACGCCGCATGGCTCGATCTGAAGATCGCGGAATTCGAGAACAAGATCCTGGAAGTCGGGCCGGACAGGGTGGCGGCATTCATCGCCGAACCCGTGCTGGCTTCCGGCGGCGTCCTTCTGGCACCGGACGGCTATCATGCGGCCTGCCTGGAGGTGTGCCGGAAATTCGATATCATCTACATCTCGGATGAGGTTGTGACCGCCTTCGGCCGTCTGGGACATTACTTCTCCTCCGAGGCAGTTTTCGGCATTCAGCCCGATATCATCACCTGCGCCAAGGGCATCACCTCGGGATACGTGCCCCTGGGCGCGTTTCTGGTATCGGACCGGCTGATCGACGACATCCAGAAAGCCGAAAGCGGCGCCTGTTTTTCCAATGGATTCACCTACTCCGGTCATCCGGTAGCCTGTGCGGCCGCACTGAAAAACCTCGAGATCATGGAGCGTGAGGGCATCCTTGAGCATGTCCGGGAGGTTGCCCCGTACTTCCAGCAGCAATTGCAGACGCTCCGGGAACTCCCGGTAGTGGCTGACGTGCGGGGTGTCGGATTGATGGCCTGCGTGGAATGCAACATCAATCGCGGCCAAGAGCGGGAACTGTCCCTGGACCAAGAGATCGGCAAACGGATCGATGAGCACTGCCAGAGACTCGGGTTGCTGGTGCGGCCAATCGTCAACATGTGCGTCATGTCGCCCCCGCTGATCATTTCCCGGGAGCAGATTGATGAACTGGTTGACAAGCTGCGCCGGGGGATCGAACTGGCCATGTCCGACATCGAACGTGACGGTATCTGGAAGGAAGGCTGACCGGTTCACAGGGCAGAGCGATACGGAATCGCGGCCACCCTGCCGATCCGGCGGTTGCAGGACTTAAGTACAGCCGCGTTACATGAACCGACGGCAGGCGTTCCGGGTGGTGACGGCACGCCTTACAATGGGGCATGAATCTGAAACTGAAGATCATTCCTCCGTTGCAGGTGCTGATCGCCGGCGCCGGCATGTGGATGGTGCACCACTACCTTCCACTGCTGCATGCGCATATCCCCTATTCGAACTGGGTGTCCGGGGCGATCCTCATGGTCGCTGCAGTGATTTTCTGCCTCGCGGCCTACCAGTTATGGCGCCATCGCACGACGATCAACCCCATGCAAATTCACCGCACATCCGTGTTGGTTACCGGCGGCATCTATCGATGGTCGCGCAATCCGATTTATCTTGCGGACCTGCTGGTATTGCTTGCCTGGCTGATCTGGCTGGGCACCTGGATCAACGTGGCCTGGATCATCGCTTTCACGGTATACATCACCAGGTTCCAGATTGCTCCGGAAGAACAGTCGCTGCAAATGAAATTCGGGGAAGAGTGGCAGCGCTATCGCACCCGGGTAAGGCGCTGGCTGTAGGCCGCAGGAACTGACCACGGGATTGGTCGGGCGGATCGGCCGCCAAGATTCCCGTATTATACTCTTCGGCTATCGATCACCCGTACAGGCCACCATGTCAGACCATGTCCTTTCCAGCACGGATGGTGCGCCAAAGGCGAGAAGGCAACAGCAACTCATCGACGCGGCGATAGCCTGCATCCACCAGCAGGGCCTGGAAGGAACCACCGTTGCCGGCATCACCCGTGCGGCGAAACTTCCCGCCGGCTCCGTGCGTTCGCAATTCGGCACCAAGGACAGGCTGCTCCTTGCGGTGCAGACGTCAATCCGGGACGAATTCCAAGCGGGTCTTGCCGAAGCGGTCCATGGATTGAAGGACCCGGAAGAGATCCTGGACCGGATCATCGGCTTTCATTTCGATCTCCTCGCCTCGGGGGCGGAAAAAACAGGAGCCTGGTGCGCATTTTCCGGCACCAGGTACGTCAACGGCGACGATCGCGGGACATGCGGCATGTTCGGAAAGGAAGTTCGTGACATGCTCGGGGAAAATCTCTCGGCCCTCTGCCGGCAGATGCCCGGCACCGGACTGGACCCCGCGGTACTGGCAAGGGGCCTGGAAGGAATGATCAGCACCTGCCTGCGGGATTGCCTGAATTCCCAGGATGCTCTTGATCCGGCGGATGCGGTCATGCTGTGCCGCACTTACCTGGCTTCGCTGTTTCCCGGCCGGTTTTCCGGTGCCAGGCCGCCCGGGGCGGTCGTCCGGGGAGGCCGGAGTGACCTCCTCCCGCGCTGGACCTACCGCAATCCCGAGTTTTTCGGGCTTGAAATGGAACACCTGTTCAAGCCCGGCTGGATGCTGGCAGGCCATGTCAGTGACGTTGCGCAACCCGGTGCCTACCTGACCTTCGACGGATTCGGCGAGCGCGCACTGGTGATACGTGGTGATGACGGACGGCTTCGGGCCTTTCACAATGTCTGCCGCCACCGGGGAGCATTGCTGCTGAATCAACCGCGCGGCCACTGCAGTCATGCCATCTCCTGTCCGTTTCACGGCTGGACCTATGACACCCGGGGAAACCTGATGAGCGTGCCCGCCCGCCATACGTTCGGACAGCTGGAGATGGAGACCAAAGGACTGGTGCCGCTGGAACTGGAAATCTGGATGGGTTTCGTCTTTGTCCGCTTCCGGGCCGGCGGCGCCTCCCTGAAGGACACCATGGCCCCGGTGGAACACCTGATCGAACCCTACCGGGTGGCGGAGATGATGCCCCTGCCCGGCACCGGGTTCCTCCAGCGAAGACCCTACAACTGGAAGATCATCCACGATATCGACAACGAGGGCTACCACGTGCCCGTGGGGCACCCCGCCCTGCAACAACTCTACGGCCCGACCTATCGGGATTACTCCATTGGCGACATCCCGGTTTCCAGCGCACGGATCAGAGAGCGGTTGGGGAGATTCTGGAGCGTCAGGAATTACCAGAAACTGCTTCCCGGATTCGACCACCTGCCCGAAGATAACCAGAAGCTCTGGCTGTACCTCGGCATTTTTCCGAACATGGTCATCGGGCTGTACCCGGACTCCATCGAGTTCTACATGACGCTGCCCATTTCACCGGACAGCACCTGGTTCCTCGGGCGTGCTTTCGCCCTTCCCGACGACCGGCGCGAAGTGCATGCGGTGCGCTATCTCAACCGGCGGATCAATTACTTCACCGACCGGGAAGACGAACAGTTCGTCAGGGCCATGCAGGATGGGCTTCGTTCCAGCGCCTTTCCGGAACAAACCCTGTCGGACAAGGAACAGGGAGTGCGGAACTTCCACAAGGCGGTTCAGAAGGTGCTGCCCGTGGCCCGGCTGGCTGACGAACCCGGGCCCGGCCAGGTCACGGAGTGCAATGCCTGGATGAACCGGTGACCGGGCTTTTGGGATAACGACTCCAGGGCCGGCTCAGGACAGGGCGGCCTGTTGCATTTCCCGTTCACGCTGGCGCTGCTGCCGCAGCATGATCCAGCCGAAAATAATGACCCCGGTGGTGATCGCAAGGATGATGATCGTCGCCAGGGCATTGATGTCGGGCCTGAGCCCGAGCCTGATCCGGGAATAGATCAGGATCGGCAGCGTATTCGACCCGGGCCCGGTGGTGAACGAGGCGATCACAAGGTCATCCAGCGACAGGGTGAACGCCAGCAGCCAGCCCGCCAGCATTCCTGGAGCCAGCCGTGGCAGGGTGATGTCCAGCAGCACCCTGAACGGCCTGGCGCCGAGGTCCGAGGCGGCCTCTTCCAGATCTTCCGACATGCCGGTCAGCCGGGACTGTACGATGACCGCCACATAGGCCATCGAGAAAGTGATATGGGCGATGGTGATGGTGGTGAATCCGCGTTCCGCCGGCCATCCGATCAGGCCCTGCAGGCCGATGAACAGCAGGAGCAGCGAAAGGCCGGTAATCACCTCGGGCATGACCAGGGGGGCGGTGATCATCCCGGTAAACAGCGTGCGCCCCCGGAAGCGGCCGAACCGCACCAGGGCGAGACCTGCCAGGGTTCCCAGCGCCATGGCAAAGGAGGCGTTGACAAAGGCGATCTTGAAGCTGAGTGCCGTGGCCGCCCAGACATCCTCGCTCTGGAACAGCACCTTGTACCACCGCAGTGAAAACCCGCCCCAGATGGGAACAATCCTCGAATGGTTGAAGGAATAGAAGATCAGCAACACCATCGGGATATAGAGGAACGCCAGGCCGAAGCACAGCGAACTGAACAGGAACCGGGAACGTTTCGGGCTCATCTACCCCGCCGCCTTCGACTGGAAATGCTGGTACAGCATCATCGGCAGTACCAGCAGGAGGAGCAGGACAATGGCCACCGCCGACGCCACCGGCCAGTCCGTGTTGGCGTTGAACTCGTTGTAGAGCACGCGGCCGATCATCAGCACGTTGCCGCCGCCCAGGAGGTCGGGGATCACGTATTCCCCGGTGGCCGGAATGAACACCAGCAGCGATCCCGTCACGATTCCCGGCACGGTCAGGGGCAGCACCACGGTCAGGAACGTGGTCACCGGCCTCGCCCCGAGATCCGATGCCGCCTCCAGCAGGCTGATGTCCAGCTTTTCCATGTTGGCGTACAGCGGCAGAATCATGAACGGCAGATAGGTATAGACTATGCCGACGTACACCGCGAACTCGGTGTACAGCATCCGCACCGGCGATTCGACAATACCGAGCCAGATCAGCAGGTCGTTGATGGTGCCCTGGTCCGCGAGCAGGCCCATCCAGGCGTAGACCCTGAGAAGAAACGAGGTCCAGAACGGCAGGATGATCAGGAGCAGGAGGATGTTCCGTACCGTCGGTGTGGAACGCACGATGGCATAGGCGATCGGGTAGCCGATCAGCAGGCACAGAACGGTGGAACTGGTGGAGATTTTCAGGGAGTTGAGGTAGGTGTTGAGATAGAGGCTGTCCTCCCAGAGATACCGGAAGTTATCGAAGAGCAGCCTGATGATGGTGGCGCCGGCCTCGTCGGTGCCGAACATCGGCGTGAAGGGCGGCGAAGCGATCCTGAGTTCCGCCAGGCTGATCTTAAGCACCATGAAGAATGGCGTCAGGAAAAAGATCAGCAGCCAGACATACGGTACGAGGACAACCAGCAACTTCCAGCTGGCCTGGAGCCGCTCCACCATGTGACCGAAGCCGGAACTTCGCATGGCCTAACGCGTGAGCACCACGCCGGCCTCGGGCACCCAGCCGATGTAAACCGTCTCGTCCCAGTCAGCGACATGCCGGCCGTCCCGGGGGCGACGCAGGTTCGGATGGGTGATTTCCAGGCGCATTTCAGGATTGACCCGGATGCGGTAGGTGGAACTGTCGCCGTAATATCCGATGTCCTCCACGCTGCCCCTGATCGAATTCAGGCTGCTGTCATCGAAAGGTTCCGTCGCGATCCGCATTTTCTCCGGCCGCACCGCCAACCAGACCTGCATGCCCTCCCGGAGCGATGCGGTGTGCTCCGCCTTGAGGGGTTCCGGCAGGCCTTCCACGTCAATGCTGGCAACATCCCCGTCATGGCCCGCCACCCGGCCCTCGAACATGTTGGCGGAACCGATGAAGTCGGCCACGAACCGCGATTCCGGGAATTCGTATATTTCAGTCGGTGTCCCGATCTGCTGAAACCAGCCATGATCCATCACCGCAATACGGGTGGACAGGGTCATGGCCTCCTCCTGGTCATGGGTGACGACGATGAAGGTGACACCCAACTGGTCCTGGATATTCATGAGTTCATACTGGGTCTGCTCCCGCAACCGCTTATCAAGCGCGCCGAGAGGCTCGTCCAGCAACAGCACCTTGGGGTTCTTCACCAGCGACCGGGCCAGGGCCACGCGCTGTTTCTGGCCGCCGGAAAGCTGGTGCGGCTTGCGTTTCCTGAACGCGGCAAGCTCCACCATCTCCAGCATGGCATCCACACGGGTCCGGATTTCCTCCCTGGCCACACCGTCCCGCTTCAGGCCGTAGGCGACATTCTGCTCCACCGTCATGTGCGGAAACAGCGCATAGGACTGGAACATCATGTTTACGGGCCGTTCATAGGGCGGAACATCCTGCATGTCCTCGCCATCGATGACGATTCGGCCGCTTGAGGGAGATTCGAAGCCGGCAATCATTCGCAACAGCGTGGTCTTGCCGCAACCGGAACCGCCGAGAAGGGCGAACAGTTCCCCCTTGTAGATATCCAGGTCCACGTTGTCCACCGCCACAAACGCGCCGAACTGCTTGGTCACGCCCTGGATGCGGATAAAGGGCTTCTCTTCGGGATCCAGCCAGGGCTGGTGAGACAGGGTGTGATGGGATTCAGTGGTCACGAGTCCCCCCTTCAGGGTGCGGAAATGAGGGCTGTAGGGAGTCCAGCGTGGCGTGCCCCTGTGCACGCCACGCTGTTTGCAACTCCTTTCGCGGGCTAATCAGTTGCCGGACTTGAAGTTGGTCCAGGTACGGGTCCTGACGCGTTCGATACGCGGCGGCACCGGTTTCAGGGAATACATCATCTCCACCGCCTCCTGGGACGGATAGGCGGCGGCACTGCTGGTCACCGCCTCGTCCACCATTGGAAAGGCATCGGCGTTCGCGGTTGCGTACCAGGTGTAATTGCTGTCCGCGGCAGCTACCTCGGGGCGCATCATGTAATTGAGGAACAGGTGGGCATTCTCAATGTTCTTGGCGTCCGCGGGAATCACCCAGCCATCCACCCAGACGTTGGCGGCGCCGTCACCGGCCGGCAGGAAAAAGTCCAGCACCACGCCGGTATTCGCCTCCGCGGCGCCGGACATGGCCAGGAGGCCGTCCGGTCCCCAGGTCACCGCCACACAGAACTCCTTCTGCGGCATACGCTGGTAGGCATAGTTGTCAAAGGTCTTGATGTACGGGCGAACCTTGAGAAGCATCTCCTCCGCCTTGGCGTAGTCATCCGGGTTGGTGGAGGAAGGATCCAGTCCGAGGTAGGCCAGGGCCATGGGAACGACGTCGGTCGGAGAATCGAGGAACGACACGCCGCACTTGGCCAGCTTCTCCATGTTTTCCGCCTTGAAGATCAGGTCCATGGAACCGATCGGCGCGTCGGGAAACACCTCCCGGACGTACTCCTCGTTGTAGGTCACGCCGTGGGTGCCCCACATGAAAGGAACCATGTACTTGTTTCCCGGATCCTTCTCCGAGGCAAGGGAATCCAGGACGTCCTTGCGCATGTGCTTGAAATTATCCAGCTTGGACCTGTCCAGGGGCTGGAGTATCCCGGCGGGAATCATCCGTGCAACCGGGGTGCTGGAATGGCTGACCACGTCATAGCCTGAATTGCCGGCCAGCAGCTTCGAGTCGATGGCCTCCACCGAGTCGTAGGTGTCGTAGGTGACCTTGATGTTGTACTCCTTCTCAAAATTGGCGATGGTTTCTTCGCCGATGTACTCCGCCCAGTTGGTCACGAACAGCTCCCCTTCCGCCAGGGCCAGGTTGCCGGTCAGCAGGGCAGCCAGGGCGCCCCCCAGTAAGATGGTTTTTTTCGGGCTGCTGTTGGTGTTGCTTTCTATTGTTTGATTCAGGATTTTCATTGACATTGCCACCTCGGGACTTATGTAAGGACCGAGGCAGTATAATTCGATCATTGTCAGTTTTCTATAACGACTGACGATTCCCTATCTCCCCCAAAGGATTTGATCTTGAAGCCGCGTCGCTGGAAATTGATTGCAGCCTGCCTGTTGGCCATGTCGGCGGGCATCCTGACAGCCACCTGGGAAAACGGGCTGCCCTGGCTCCGGCTGGCACCCCCCGAGGTCCAGGGATTTTTCTGGCCGGAGCAGAAGTCGCTGGTCCCGTTCGAGATGGTCGATCACCGGCACGATCCCTTCACCCTCGAGGACCTGGAGGGACAATGGACCCTCATGTTTTTCGGTTACACGTACTGTCCGGACATCTGCCCGGTGACCATGTCGGTGCTGAGGGAGGCGGTGGCGTCCTATCATGACCGGGCACCTGAATCGCTATCCGACATGAAGGTGGCATTCGTATCCGTGGACGGGGAGCGGGACACGCCGGACCACCTTGCCGCCTATATCCGCTTTTATGACGAGAGCTGGATTGCCGCGTCAGGGGACCGGGACCAGGTGGACAGCCTGACGGTGCAATTGGGTGTTCCCTATGAAATCGACGAGCACGAACCGGGCGCTCTGAACTACCTGGTCTCGCACCCCGGAAGCCTGTTTCTCGTCTCCCCGGACACGAAGCTGGCGGCGCTGCTGCAGCCCCCGCTGAATGCCGAAGGGTTGGCGGACGACCTGATTGAAATACGCCGTTTCATGGCCCGGGGCTGACAGACCCCGATGCGTCCGGGGTATTCCTCCTTTCGGCGAAAAATTCATCCAGCATTGCCGCAGCCTCCCTGCGCAGCACGCCTGAGACGACGCGCGTGCGATGATTCGCAAACGGTGAGTCGAGAAGGTTGAGTGCACTGCCCGCCGCGCCGTAGCGCGGATCCGGGGCCGCGTAGACAAGACGCGCGATGCGGGCATGCAGCAAGGCGCCGGCGCACATGATGCAGGGTTCCAGCGTGACATAGAGGTCGGCACCCTGGAGCCGGTAGTTTCCCAGGCGCATCGCGGCATCCCGAAGGGCGTTCATCTCGGCATGGGCGGTGGGATCGTGATCGGATACGGAGCGGTTGTGTCCCCGGCCGATCACCTCACCCTCCAGGACCACGACCGCCCCGACCGGCACCTCGCCTGCGGAGCCAGCCTTGCCGGCTTCTTCCAGGGCCATAGCCATGAATTTCTTGTCCAGCAGCTCACTCATCAAGGATCCGCAGTTCCGGTCATTTTCGATTGCCCGAAGGGAATATCCGTAGCGGTAACCGGAGCACCTGATTCCGAAAAGCTCCGGGGGAGCCAACCGATGGCGCTCCGTCTTGACATTATGCCTTCCGGGTTCACCGAGCAACATACCGGGTAGTATGCGAAACGGCGGTGGACAAGGTGTTCCTCCTTCGACCACACCCGGGACTTCATGCGGTTCTTCAAGGGCTTCTCCGTCAGCTTCCGATCGCGCAATCCACTCGCCCGGATGAAATACTCAGCGGCCGGTGCCACTTCCGGGCGCGCCACGCCATGATGCCGGCAGCGTTCGGTCAGTTCCTCTTTGTAGTCAGCTATGAGTAGGTGCATTCCCAAATCCAATTGACATGGAGCAAGCCCGGGATTCGCCAGGATTACCGCAAGCGGGTCATTCCGAATCCTCGTTGCGAGTATACTGACATGCCGTGACGGCTTCATTCAGGAAGGTCGCAGAAGGCATTGCCGCCGGCTATTTATGCCCTGTTATCCGGCATGGGGTACAGATCGGTGGAACGGGGGCACCCTTTCCGATCGCGCCAATCCCCAGGGAGGCATGTACACATGAAACCGCATGCACATTCCATCCCCGCCATGCACCAAGGTTTCTGCCCTGGCAGGCGTCTTAAGGGACAGGTAACCGATCATTTCAAACCGTCATGAATAATATTCCCGTTACCCTGACCGCGATTTTTCTGTATCTCATGTTCACAGCCCAGGTGTTCGCGAAAAACCAGATGGAACCGTTTGGGCCATACTGGATCGTGGTGGAGAACCAGGATTGCCAGGTTCAGAACCCCTACCCCGAGCCGGGAGAGACATTCACATGGTCGGGAGGATGTGTTGATGGCAAGGCCGAAGGAGAGGGGCGGCTGATTTGGCGATCATCGTATGGCAGTACGGAAACCTACGAAGGCGGCATGAAAGCGGGGGTGTTTTACGGTTACGGGGTTCTGACATGGTCAGGCGGCCGCTACGAAGGAGAGTTTCGTGGTCGACAGGCACATGGCAATGGGGTTGCCAGCTATGAGTCCGGCCTCGAGTATGCAGGCGAATGGCGCAACGGCTGCTTCGGCGATCAGAACAGCGTGTGGGCAACCCTCGGCGCCACGCCCGAAGAATGTGGTTTCGAGTAGGAGGCGGCAGTTCCACTTTGCCAGTTCATGTGACCGTGATACAGCAAAGAAAGCGCTGCCAATCGATACGAAATGCACCGGCTCAAACAGTGAATCATCTCTTCTACAAACCAAGTAAGGACGGTTCGACAGCGGTCAACTCATAACGGGTTGTTCTGCCGCCACCCGGTAGCGGTACGATGATCCCCTTAGCAGCCAGATCTGAAAGGTCACGACTTGCTGTTCGGTTGGGACACTTGGTGATCGCTTCATATTTTCTTGTCGTTATCCCGCCCTCAAAAGACGCGCGGCCTTCAGCAAATACACGTGATACCATCCTGGCCTGCCTGTCATTCAACTGATCGCCATAGACATCATAAAAACGCGTCTTGGCCAATACAAAGTCCACTTCTTCCCTGGCAATTTCCTGTGCCTTGATGATCGTATCGGCAAAATAATCAAGCCAAGCATCAGCATCCAGGCTTCCACGACTCGCTTTTTCCAGCTGCTGGTAATAGGATTTTTTATCGCCCTCTATCGCCGTGGCAAGACAAGCCGTGGTCGGATAACCGAGAGACTGCGAAAGCGCATGGTCAGCAACCGCCCGGCCGACCCGTCCATTACCATCATCGAAGGGATGAATCACCTCGAACCAAAGATGGGCAATTCCTGCTCGGGCAATCCCGGACATCCTGTTGCCTCCATCCAGGGGACTTGTCTGGTTGTACCAATCGACGAACCTCGCCATTTCATCGGGCACCCGGGCCGCCGGCGGAGCTTCATAGTGAACTGTTTCCCGTCCGTAAGGCCCGCTGACAATCTGCATCGGCGAGGGATCGTTGCGATATACGCCACGTAAAACAGGCGTATAGCGCTGCTCAGGCACCGCCATGGATTGCCAATTGCCCAGCAGATCGCGTGTAAGTGATATTTGCCAGTTCTTGCGAACGTCCACCAGCAGCGAAGCGGCCCCTGCCGCCTTCCGGTCTGAGTGGTCAGGTAGCGTATCCGATGTAATCAATGAGAGCAGAGATGACCTGACCGATTCTCTATCCAGGTTCTCGCCCTCAATGGCGCTGGTTTTGATGGCCTCGGAAAGCATCAGATCGATCATGGCGTCTTCCTGAGAAGCCATTGGCAGAGCCTCGAACCGGCCGGCAAGACGCTCCGAATTTATGCGGAATTCAAGTTCCCGGTCTTCGAGCGCATGCTTGTCATAGCAGAAATCCGGCCAGCGAGGTTGTTGCCATATCCATCTCATGGCGTGATTTTAACACTTAATCACGCCAGATTATTAATATTTCTGGCGCGAAAATTGTTCTTTACCAAGCCATACCATCCAAGAAGAGATCATTCCCATATGACTCAAGAGTAATCCTTTGTACGTTCGGAAAAATGGCCGATTGCATGCTGTCACACGGCACCCTGGGTTGTCTTCCGGACTTTGAGTTCCAGGCGGATGCCCTCCTGCTTCTGCAGATAGTGGATCACCGCAAACAGGTCACTCGCCCGGGGGTTCCCTTGGAGCTTCATCGTCGGCCGAAGTGTATCCAGGTCGGCTCGTTTGAACTTGTGAATGGATGCAAACAACTCTGAAGCAGCTCTGAAGTCAAACACTTCCGAGTCGCACCCTGGCCTCGTCGAAGGAAACCTCCCTCCCTGCCTCCAGATCTGCAAGTCCGGCGACAACCGCGCACATGAATTTACGCTCCTCCTCGGTCTGCTCGTAATCGGCCACCGATTGAATTACAGCGACACCCCTCCCCCGGCTGGTGAGCAGTACCGGGCGGTGTGTCTCGGTCGTGTGTTTCACTACACGTCCAGGATTCACCCTCAGGTCGGTCAGAGGAACCAGATCCTCGGAAAATTTAATCGTCATCAATTACCTCCAAAAAACCATTCCACAGGACCAATAAACGCCTGACAAAAGCCCTGTCTAGAATACACCCGAACCGCGCGCTGGAGTAATGAGTACCCTCACCGAGCCATCCTGCCGGGAGAGGAGTCCAATGACCTGGGCTGCCGCACCGAAAAACGCCGGGAGATGCCAGACAGTCAATTTCTCGACTACACATGTTTTGTTAAAGGTAATTTATTACCTATATAAGATAAAAAAGCCATTTAATAGCAAATTATTACCTATTGTAATTTATCCTGGAAAATTTATGATCTATATTTAGAAGGAATAAATTACCTTTTATTCCTCAATATTGATTTCAATAGGTAAATAATGACTGTTAGAGATATATATAGGATGAGCGATCAGGCTTTGGCGGAGGACGTGGGTAAACGCATTGAGCAGCTACGTCTAGAGTCCAATATCACCCAGAAAACAATCGCTGACCGGTTAGGCATCACGCCAAAGACATACCGCTCAGTGATTCAAGGTCATGGCAAGTTCGAAACGCTAATCGGGATTCTGCGCGTTCTGGGCAAACTGGAGCTGGTGGATGCGTTTGTCCCCGAAACCCCACCAAGTCCCCTGGCGCTGATGAAACTCAGGGGCCGCATGCGACAGCGCGCGGCGTCGGCGAGAAAGAATGAGATTACCATTACGGACGATGAAAAGGATTTGGGATGGTAGAAAAGATCCAATTCGCCAAGATCAAATTATGGGGCGAACTGGTCGGCGCCCTGGCGTTTGATGAAGACAGGGGACTTGGCACATTTGAGTACACCAGGAGCTGGCGCAACAGCGGCGTTGAGATATCCCCCATTCGGTTACCACTCAGTGAACGCAAGTACCAGTTTCCGGAGCTGAACCTGGATACCTACAAGGGACTGCCGGCAGCCTTTGCCGATTCATTGCCGGATGATTTTGGTCATGCCGTGATTGATGCCTGGCTCGCACGCCAGGGTCGGGACCCGGGTTCGATTACGCCGGTTGAGCGCTTGTTGTATATGGCGCGGCGCGGAATGGGCGCACTCGAGTATTCCCCGGAACCAAAGGACCGACCTGGAAATGCCGGGGAATTACACCTCGACAGTTTGGCCGATATGGCGCAACGCGTCATAGACGGGCGGGTAAAACTCCAGGTGGAGACCGACACCAATGGCCTGGAGACGCTGTTTCAAGTAGGGACATCCGCGGGTGGCGCACGCGCAAAGGCGGTCGTGGCGGTCAACAAGTCACGCACCAGGATTCGCGGCGGGCAGGTAGCCTGCCCTGCCGGCTATGAGCATTACTTGCTGAAGTTTGATGGGATTGTTGATTCGAACCGATCTCACCAGACGTTTGGTGACCCGCAGGGATACGGTCGCATGGAATATGCCTATTACCTGATGGCCAAGGAAGTCAATATTGATATCTCGCATTGCGAGTTACTGCCGGAAGGCGAAAGAGCACATTTTCTGACCAGGCGGTTTGATCGGGATGGGAACAAAAAGATCCACTACCAATCGCTTTGCGCAATGGACCATGCGGATTACAGGAAGCCTGGACACTATAGTTATGAACAGTTGTTCGGAGTATTGCGCACCTTGCGCTTAGACCGCAGGTCAGCGCTGGAGCTGTACAGACGGATGGTATTCAACATTGTGGCGCGTAATCAGGATGATCACGCCAAGAACTTTGGTTTCATTTTGAACGAAAATGGAAATTGGGAGCTGGCACCGGCATTTGACCTGGTTTACAGCTACAGGCCGGATTCCAAGTGGGTAAACAGCCATCAGCTGACACTGAACGGCAAGCGCGATGAATTCACGCAGGCAGATCTGCTGCAACCTGCGGAACGATTCAAGCGTGAGGCAAAACAGATCATTCAGCAGATCACAGACACGGTAGCCGACTGGCCACGCTATGCAAAGCAGGCCGGGGTACCCAGGGAACTGACGAAAAAAATCATGGCCCACCATCGCTTGAACCTGAAATAAGTATCAACAATCGATATTGGCAGGGCTACAGATCAAGTTATGGTTAGGCGAGCTTGCTGTGTGTTGATGCCAGCAGGGGCCGTTCAGCGCCGAATCTGGCCTACTCCCACTCGATGGTGGCCGGCGGCTTACCGGAAATATCGTATGTCACCCGGCTGATGCCCCGAACCTCGTTGATGATCCGGCCGGATATGGTGGCCAGCACATCGTAGGGAAGCCTGGCCCAGTTGGCGGTCATGAAGTCCACGGTTTCCACCGCTCTCAGCGCGATGACAAATTCGTACGCACGGTTATCCCCCACCACTCCCACGGACCTGACCGGCAGAAACACGGCAAATGCCTGGCTGACCCGATCGTAGAGTCCGTTTCTTTCCAGTTCCTCCAGGAAGATGGCATCGGCCTTGCGCAAGAGGTCGGCATACTCCTTCTTCACCTCACCGAGAATACGCACGCCCAGCCCCGGACCGGGGAACGGATGCCGTTGAACCATGCGCTCCGGCAGGCCAAGATCGATGCCGATGCGTCGAACCTCGTCCTTGAACAGCTCCCGTAGCGGCTCAAGCAGCCGCAGGTTCATGGCGGCCGGAAGACCGCCCACGTTGTGGTGCGACTTGATGACCTTGGCCTTTCCGTGTTTGCTGCCCGCGGACTCGATCACGTCAGGGTAGATGGTGCCCTGGGCAAGCCAGCGGGCATCACTGAACCGGGCGGCCTCCCGCTCGAATATCTCCACGAACAGGTTGCCGATCGCCTTGCGTTTGGCTTCCGGATCCTGCACGCCGGATAGTCTGGCGAGAAACTCGGCTTCCGCATCCACCCGCTCGACATGAACACCCAGGTGCTCCTCGAAGGTCTGCATGACCTGGTCCCCCTCGTGCATGCGCAAAAGCCCGGTGTCAACGAAGATGCAGGTCAGCTGGTCGCCGATGGCCTCGTGCAGCAGCGCGGCCACGACAGAGGAATCCACGCCGCCGGAAAGACCGAGGATGACCTCGTCGTCCCCAACGGCGCCGCGCACGTCGGCGACGATGGACTGGATGATGTTCGCCGGCACCCAGTCGGCGGCGCAGGCACAGATTTCATGCACGAAACGGGACAGGATATCCCTTCCCTCCGCGGTATGGGTCACTTCCGGATGAAACTGCACGCCGTAGAACCGGCGGCGGTCGTCGGCAATGGCCGCGTAGGGAGATCCCGGACTGGTGGCCACCACCTCGAATCCCTTGGGCAGGGCGGTCACACGGTCTCCGTGACTCATCCAGACATCGAGGGAGCGGCCGGCCGCTCCCAGCAGCCTGCAACTGCGCACGGTTTCCATGTCCGCATGGCCGTACTCCCGGTGATCGGCATTTTCCACGCTGCCGCCGAGTTGGGCCACCAGGGTCTGCATGCCGTAGCAGATCCCGAGAATGGGCAGCCCGCTGGTGAACAACGGTTCCGGGGCCGCCGGCGTACCCTCCTCGTAGGCCGACGCCGGTCCGCCGGAAAGGATCACCCCCTTCGGCCCGAATTCCTCGATCGCCGCATGGTCCACATCCCATGGGTAGATTTCACAATACACCCCGAGTTCTCGCACGACCCGCCCGATGAGCTGGGTATACTGGGCACCGAAATCCAGGATCAGGATTCGGTCATGGTGCGGGTCCTGGATACTGCGCATGCTCAAGGAAGGAATAGGCAGATGATGCGTTTGCACCCCACGGCGCGGGGGAATCGGGAAAACCGGTTACCGGTGATAGTTCGGCGCCTCCTTGACGATGGAGACGTCATGCACATGGCTCTCGGTAATGCCCGCATTGGTGATGCGGACGAACCGGGCATTGCCCCGCATGCTCTCGATGCTGTCGTGACCGGTATAGCCCATGCTGGCGCGCAGTCCGCCCATGAGCTGGTGAATGATGTGAATCATGGGTCCCTTGTAGGGCACCCTTCCCTCTATGCCCTCCGGCACCAGCTTGTCGGCGCTGTCCGTGCTGTCCTGGAAATAACGGTCCCTGGAGCCTTTCTGCATCGCCCCCAGGGAACCCATCCCGCGGTAGGATTTGTAGGAGCGCCCCTGGTACATCTCGATCTCCCCGGGGGCCTCGTCGGTGCCGGCCAGCATGCTTCCGACCATGGCTGCGGATGCGCCCACCGCGATGCACTTGGCGATGTCCCCCGAATAGCGGACGCCCCCGTCGGCGATCACCGGAACACCGGTGCCCTCCAGGGCCCGGGTCACCTCCATGATGGCGTGAACCTGCGGAACGCCGACGCCCGCCACCATCCGCGTGGTGCAGATGGAACCGGGTCCGATGCCCACCTTGACGCCGTCGACACCCGCATCCAGAAGATCGCGGGCGGCTTCCCCGGTGGCGATATTGCCGCCGATCACCTCGACCTCGTGGTCCTTCTTGATCCTTGCCACCCGTTCGAGTACCCCCCGGGAATGTCCGTGGGCGGTATCGACGATGATGGCATCCACGTCGGCCTCAACCAGCCGCTCGACCCGTTCGTCCGCATCTTCTCCGACGCCCACCGCTGCCGCCGCCAGCAGCCTGCCCCGGGAATCCCTGCAGGCATTGGGATGGTCACTGGATTTTTGGATGTCCTTCACCGTGACCAGCCCGGCGAGATTTCCCTGGCCGTCCACCACCAGGACTTTCTCGATGCGATGCCGGTGCAGCAGCCCCTCGATCTGTTCCGGCGAGGCGCCCTCCCGCACGGTGACGAGCTTCGGTTCCGGGGTCATCACCTGCTCCACGGGCGTGTCCATGTTGCGCTCGAACCGCAGGTCCCGGCTGGTGACGATGCCGATGGGCTTGCGTCCGCTGACGACAGGCACCCCGGAGATATCGTGCTTGCGCATCAGTGCCAGCACATCGCTGACCCGGGCGGTAAGATCCACCGTCACCGGGTCGGTGATCACCCCGCTTTCATATTTCTTCACCTGGTTGACTTCCCGGGCCTGGAGTTCCGGGGAGAGATTCCGGTGGATGACACCCACGCCGCCCTCCTGTGCCAGGCAGATCGCCGCACGCGCACCGGTGACGGTGTCCATGGCGGCGGACAGCAGCGGAATGTTGATGGAGAGGTTGCGGGTGAAGCGGGTACTGAGGTCCGCGTGGCGGGGCAGGACATCCGATTTTGCCGGGACGAGCAGGATGTCGTCGAAGGTGAGTGCAGTCTGTACAGGTTCCATCGACGGATTATACAGGAATCCGATTTTTTCCCGGAATACCCTGCGGACGGTATTGCAGGATTTTCCCCGCATTCGCGCGTTCTTGTACCTCGTCACACCCCCGGATTCATGGGCGGATGCCCGAGTGGCACCGGACCGGAATTCCCCGCCTTGCGTGACGGTTGGCCTGCATCGGAACTACCTGCTATAAAGGGCATCGAATATCCGACTCCCGAGCCACAAGGCGACCGTCCCCGTACATTTCATGAACCAGCTCCTCCACGCCCTGCGTGCCGCCGGCGAATCCACACGTCTCAGAATCCTCGCCGTGCTCAAGCAGAGCGAACTGACCGTGAGTGAACTGACCCGGATCCTGGACCAGAGCCAGCCCCGCGTAAGCCGGCATCTCAAGCTGCTCTGCGATTCGGGCCTGCTGGAGCGGTACCAGGAGGGCGCGTGGGTGTTTCACCGGATTTCCGACAAGGAAAACATGCAGGACATCACGCGCGGACTACTGGACCTCATCGACCTGAGCGATCCGGCCCTGGAACGGGATCAGAAAAAGCTGCAGGAGATTCGACGGGAGAAAACCAGGCTAGCCGCCCGGTACTTCAGCGAACACGCAGCGGAATGGGATTCCATCCGCTCCCGAATGGTCTCCGATGCCGCGATCGAGAGGCGACTGCTTGAGTTCGCCGACAACGCCAAGGCGGACCTGTTCCTGGACCTCGGGACCGGAACCGGACGGATCCTGGAAATTTTCGCATCCCGGGTCCGCAAGGGAATCGGCTTTGATCTCAGCCGGGCCATGCTCAGCGTGGCCCGCAGCAACCTGGAGAATGCCGGTGTCACCAACTGCACCGTGCGCCTCAGTGACATCTGCAGCATCGATTTGCCGGATGCCTGCGCGGACATCATCACGATTCACCAGGTGCTGCACTACTGTGACGACCCGGAACAGGCGATATTGGAATCCGGCCGGCTCCTGCATCCCGCCGGCAAGCTGCTGATCGTGGACCTCCTGCCGCACGATCTCGAATTCCTGCGGGAACGGCATGCCCATCAACGGCTGGGGTTCGCGCCTGCAACCATTGCCAGGTGGTGCGAACGCCAGGGCCTGACGGTGTCCCGGCACGAGACGTTGACCCATGATCCGCCGGACAGGCAGTCACTCACCGCGGGACTCTGGGAAATCACCAAACGGGAGTAATTCCTTGATTTCCATGAAAACATGGAGGCCGCAGGGTATGCATACCCTGAATTAGTGTATGATCGACACGGAATCTCAGGTGGGGATGCCCCGCAGCGTCCACCCTGGTTTTTTGACATATCGGCGGCACCAACCGAGGATGCCCGGGAATCCGGTAACAGCGCGAGGAAATTAAATTAAGGCAATTTAATAGATTATACATGCAATTATCTGTTTTAAATAGATATTCCATATCTTCCATCTTGGGGATTGCACTCCTTCTTGGGATCATCGGCAGTGCACCGGCGTTCGCCGAGATCGCTTCGTTGGAAGATACCGACATTCCTGTCAGCACCGAGAAACAGCAAAGGACGCTCAAGCTCATCAACTACCTGATCGAAAGGTCGCACTACCGCTCGGTGGAACTTGACGATGCGTTCTCGGAGAGGATCCTGGAGTCCTATCTTGACCAACTGGACCCCAGCAAGAGTTTTTTCCTGGATGCGGATATCGAGCAGTTTTCCCGTCTTAGGTTCCAGTTCGATGACTTCATCCGCCAGGGATCCCTGAAGCCGGCCTTCGCCATTTTCAGCATCTTCCGGACCAGGGTCGACCAACGCGTGGAATATGCGCTGGAACGGCTCGGCGAACCCTTCGATTTCGGCATCCACGAGGACCACGTGCTGGACCGGGAAGACCTGCCCTGGGCGGCGGACGTCGGCGAAATGGATGAAATCTGGCGCAAGCGCATCAAGAACGACATTCTCAGCCTTCGTCTGACAGGCAAGAACGAGGACGAGATTCTGGAAACCCTTGACCGCCGCTACACCCACATCGCCCGGAGGACACGGCAATTCAAGTCCGATGACATTTTCCAGACGTTTACCAACGCCTATGTCAGCTCCATCGAACCCCACACGAGTTATTTCTCCCCCCGGGCCACCGAGAACTTCAAGATCAACATGCGGCTTTCCCTCGAAGGGATCGGTGCTGTCCTGCAGACGGACAACGAGTACACGCTGGTGCGGCGCGTGGTGCCTGGTGGACCTGCGGACCTTGGCGGAGAACTCAAGACAGAGGACCGCATCGTGGGCGTGGGTCAGGGCGATGAGGACCTGGTGGACGTGATCGGCTGGAGACTGGATGACGTGGTCGGGCTGATCCGCGGTCCGAAGAATTCCACCGTACGGCTGGAAGTCCTGCCCGGAGAGTCCGGACTGCACGGAGAAACCGAGATCATCTCCATCGTGCGCGATGAAATCCGGCTGGAGGAACAGGCGGCAAGAAAGAAAGTTCTGGAAGTGGACAGCGAAGGCAAAAGCACCAGGATCGGCTTGATCCAGCTGCCTTCCTTCTACGTGGATTTCGATGCCATGCACGGCGGGGACCCGGAGTACAGGAGCACTACCCGGGACGTGCGCCGCCTGCTGGAGGAATTCCGCCGGGACGATATCGACGGCCTGGTCATCGACCTGCGCGGAAACGGTGGGGGAGCCCTTTCGGAGGCGATCGCCCTGACCGGCCTGTTCATCCGCCAGGGCCCGGTGGTCCAGGTGGAAAATTCCGGCGGCAAGATCCACGTCGATCGTGACCCCGACCCCGAAATCGTCTACAAGGGGCCATTGGCGGTACTGGTGGATGGATTCAGTGCCTCCGCCTCGGAAATCTTCGCCGGCGCCATACAGGATTATCACCGCGGCATCATCATCGGCGAACCCACCTTCGGCAAGGGTACGGTGCAGAACCTGATCAACCTGAACCGGTTTTCCAACGGCAACGATGACCTCGGGCAGCTCAAGGTCACCATAGCGCAGTTCTTCCGTGTCAACGGCGATAGCACCCAGTACCGCGGCGTCACGCCTGACCTCGTCTGGACCACTGCCGGGACCGAGTTCGGCGAGCGCATCTATGACAATGCCATTCCGTGGCGACACATCCGCGAAGCCCTCTACGTCCCTTTCGGCTATTCGAACGGAAGCAGCGAGATGGTCCTCGGCATGTTGCGGGAACGGCACCTGGAGCGCATCGAGCATGATCCGGAGTTCGACTACTTCAGCGAGATTGCACGCATCAACCAGGAGCAGCGCGACCTCAAGAGCGTTTCCCTGCACGAGGTGACCCGGCAGACAGATCTGAGACGCCTGGATGACCTTCGTCTTGATCTGGAGAACAAGCGGAGGAATGCGCTCGGCAAGCAGCCCTTCGAGGACGTCGACGCCCTGGAACAATTCGACCTGGCCGAGCAACGCCGGCCCGAGTCGGAACGGGAGCCGGATATGTTCCTGAGAGAATCCGTCAGGATTCTCAGTGACTACATCTATTTCTCCCGCCTGTATCAGGATGCGGACAACAACAGCCTGGCCAAGCAACTGGACATACGCCTGGGCAACTGATCACCGGATTCCCCCCGCAGTTCCGAAAGGCTGCCGGGGAGGATTTCACCGGGATATCATGCAGTCCTGCCTTCCGAAGCGAACTCCCACGTACGAGAACATCATCATCCGTCAAGGAATGCCGGCGTGAAATTCACCAATTTCGCCAAACAGTTTGATCCGGACAGCGGAATCCTGCAGCTCATGAGCGACCTGGGAGGAGTCGACCCGCACAAGGGCCCGATCTCCATGCTGGGAGGCGGCAACCCCGCGATGATCCCGGGGATGGAGCGTGCCTACCGCAGGGAAATGAACCTGCTGCTGGAGAACGGAAGGTCCTTCGAGTCGATGCTGGGCGCCTACGATGCCCCGGTGGGAAACCTTGCATTCATCGAAGCCCTGTCGGGACTGCTCTCGGAACAGTATGGATGGCCCGTGAACCCGCGCAACATCGCCGTGACCAACGGCAGCCAGTCGAGTTTCTCGGTCCTGTTTAACCTGTTCGGGGGCCAGGCCGAAGACAGCCGCTTTCAACGCATCCTGTTTCCGCTGACTCCGGAATACATCGGATACAGCGATGTCGGCCTGGGCGACCGGTCCATATTCACGTCGAATCTTCCGCAGATCGAATACCGTGGTGACAGGGGTTTCAAGTACAAGGTGGACCTTGACCGCCTCGAGCCGGGGGAGGACATCGGTGCCATCTGCCTTTCCCGGCCGACCAATCCCACCGGCAACGTGGTCACGGACCGGGAACTGGATGTGATGAGGAAACTGGCCGCCGAACGGGGGATCCCCCTCATCCTGGACTGCGCCTATGGGCAACCGTTTCCGGATATCGTTTTCACCCCTGCCGAGCCCGTCTGGGACAGGAACATCATTCTCTGCCTGAGCCTGTCCAAACTGGGGCTTCCGGGCGTCAGGACCGGCATCGTGATCGCCGATGAACCGGTGATCGAACTGCTGACCGGCGCCAACGCCATATTCAGCCTGGCGCCGGGGCGCTTCGGACCCACGCTGGTGTCCGGTATCGTGAAATCCGGCGAAATCCTCAAACTGTGCCGGGAAGTGGTGAGACCCTGGTACCGCGAGCGCTCGCAGCTTGCCATCGACATCGCCAACGACCTGATGGCGGACATTCCCCTCAGGATCCATTTGTCCGAAGGCGCCATATTTCTCTGGTTCTGGTTCGAGGGACTGCCCATCAGCAGCGAAACTCTCTACCGCCGGCTGAAATCCCGTGGCGTCTACGTCATTGCGGGTCACCACTTCTTCCCCGGGATCGAAGGGCAGTGGCGCCACATGCACGAATGCATCCGGGTCAGCTATGCTGCGCCGGAAGAAGACCTGCGTCGCGGACTTGCGGTGATTTCGGAAGAGGTCCGGATTGCCTACGATGACCAGAACAGTAAAATCAGTGCACAGTAGAATGAGCCCCCGACCGTGTCAAAGCTGATTGTCATCGACGAAACCGCGGATACCCGGATCCCGTTTCTTCGCGGCATGCTGACCAAGTCCCTGCAGCGGTCGGGACTGGAATTCATGGACGCATACCGGCTGGCCTCCGAAATCCGCGAGGATCTGGACGAACTCGACACCGTGACCACCGGTGACCTGCGCCAGCGGATCGCCGACGCCCTGGAAGAGGATTATCCGGATGTCGTTCTGCGCCGCTACCAGAAACAGACGCCCTATACCGAACCCATCGAGGTGGTTGACGAGAGCGGCCAGGAACAGCCCTTCTCGAGGGGGACATTCTCCAAGCGGCTGATGGGATGCGGCATGCCAATGGACCTGTACGGGACGGTGACCAGGGAAATCCACGACTATCTGATCGACCATCAGATCCGCAAGGTGACCACACGGGAACTCATCGCCCTTACCTACCGGTCCTTGCGGACCAACAGCAACCAGAGAGCCGCTGACCAGTACCTGATCTGGTGCGACTTCAACCGCAAGGGCACTCCGCTCATCATCCTCATCGGCGGCGTGCCCGGCAGCGGCAAGAGCACCATCGCCACCGAACTGGCCGGTCGGCTCTCCATTGTCAGGACACAGTCCACCGATATGCTGCGGGAAGTGATGCGTGCCCTGATCCCGAAGCGCGTCTCGCCTTCGCTGCACGAATCCTCCTTCAATGCGGGGAAGGTGCAGTACCGGTCCGCCATGAGAAAAACCAAGAACCTCGACCTGCTGATCGGGGGATACCAGACGCAAAGTGACATGGTCGCGGTGGCCTGCGAGTCCGTATTGAGCCGCGCGGTGAACGAGCGGGTTTCCCTGATCCTCGAAGGGGTCCACATGCGACCGGGACTGTTCAAGCGGTTCGACAAGACCGTCGATGCCGTGGTGGTGCCGGTCATCCTTGCGGTGCTCCAGCAAAAACGCCTCAAGGAAAACCTGCGTGGCCGTGCGGGGGAAAAACGGGCGGCCAAGCGGTACCTGGATCATTTCGACGAGATCTGGCAGCTCCAGACGGCCATCCTGTCCGATGCGGACGCCGCGGATATCGAAATCGTGGACGCCGTCGACATTGACGAATCGGTAACCGAAATATGCAAGATGGTGACCGACACCATAGCCGTTCGCTACAAGGGCAAGATCAAGGCCCTGCGCAGCCAGTACGAGGTCTGACCCCGAAGAACGTTCAGGCCAGCCCGATTTCCAGTTCGAAACCCGCCTGGGCAAGAAAACCGGCCTCGGTTTCCAGGTCCATCATGGTCAGCGGGTGGTCTTCAGACCAGTCCTTCTCCAGTTCAAGCCTGAGCCGGTTTGCCGAAACCTCGAGATCCATGGACGGAATCGGGGCATCCGTACGTCCGCGATTGAACGCCAGGGCAAGACGCAGCAGGATGGCGGAATGGATCGCCCTGTCCCTGAGCGGTTTGGGAACTTTGCCAAACAGTTCCAGGGGAAACTTCTGACGATGACTGCGGACCAGAAGGGACAGCACCCGTTGCTGCTGGCGGGAGAATCCGTCGATATCCGCGTTTTCAATGATATAGCCCCCGTGCTTGTGATTCTGGCTGAATGCGATGGTAGTACCTATCTCATGCAGCAGGCAGGCCCAGGTCAGGAGTTTCCGCCAGATGATTTCTTCAAGCTGCCACGTCCGCGCCACCTGTACAAGCAGCCTGAGGCAGGTATTCTCGACGCGGACGGCCTGATCCCTGTCCAGGTTGAATCTCGTGACCATCGCATCTACCCCCTGGTCCCGTGAATCCCTGTTCCGCAGACGCCCGTTGAGGTCGTAAAGAACCCCCTCGCGCAGGGCACCGCTGGTACAGTCCAGTCGCTCCAGGGCCAATGTCGAAAAGATCGCCGAGATGATGGCGACTCCCCCGGGAAAAACCGGCCGACGTTGTTCAGCCACCAGATCGAGCCGGTCGACATGTCCGCGCTTCAGCAACCATCGCTCGATGCGCTCGAAGCTTTCCATGCCCACCCAGTCAAGCTTGACCCCCAGTGCCCGGGAAATGTCGTCCACCGCCCGGATGGTGCCGGAAGTACCGACGACCTCTTCCCAGCCCTTGCGGCGATATCGCTGGACGATTGGCTCCAGTTCCTGGCATACAGCCGCTTTTGCCCGCCCAAGTCGCTCCGGGGTGATGAGCCCTTCCGGAAAATATTGCCGGCTCATACTCACGCAACCGATGTACAGGGAATCCATCGTCACGGTATCGTGACCCTGTCCGATGATCAGTTCCGTGCTGCTGCCCCCGATGTCGATGACCAGCCTGCGCCTGCCGCTGATTTCCAGGCTGAATGCGGCCCCGAGGTATACCAGGCGCGCCTCCTCGTGGCCGGAGATGACGGAAATGTGGTGCCCGAGCGCATCCTCTGCCCGGCTGATGAATTCCGCGGAATTATGCGCCGCTCGGAACGTGTTCGTGCCCACCGCCCGAACCTGGCTGGGGGGAATGTCCCGCAGGCGCTGACTGAATCGCTGCAGGCAGTCCAGGGCTCTCAGCTGGGAGTCCTCGCTCAGGTTTCCCGATCCGTCCAGGCCCGCATTGAGCCGGACCATCTCCTTGACCCGGTCAACGATCTGCAATCCGCCGGCAGCAACCTGCTCCGCGATCACCATGTGGAAGCTGTTTGATCCCAGGTCAAGCGCAGCCAGGGTCTGTCCCGCGGCAGGTACTTGCTGGATCATCCGGTATCAGGTTCCGATGGGAATGGGGAGTAAGGCGGGTGCAAACGTACACCACGAACGGTCAAGGGCACCCTGTCCGGCAATTTTATCAAATACCGCGCCGGACCTTTACACTTCCGGGTCCGTCAGTTCCCTGTCGGCGGTATTCTCCGGTCCGGCCGGGCCGGCGACCCGGACGCTGGTGGAGCGCGGGATGCGGGATCCGGATCAGGGTTGGTGGACGATGGCCTTGGCCAGATGCTCCACGGTTTGGGCGGGCACCTCTCCCATCACCGTGATCCAGTGATCGGCCACGGTTTCACGGTAGGCATGAACCGCCCCCATCCGGGAAAGGCCGGCCATTCCGCTTTGCTTTTCCCCGGGTGCCTTGATGAAAATGGAAACCGAAGACAGGCCATCCGTGAACACCATGTGCTCCTCTTCCTCCAGTTTCATCGGGTTCATGCGCCGGATATGCTTGCTGAGCCGGTACCCGGCGGGCAGGGTCTGAACCCGCCATACCGGGCTTTCCACTTCCGCGCTCATGTTCGGCAGGTCCATGCCATACCAGACGAGGTTCTCCCGGCTGGTCACCGACTCGAGTTCACGGTCGGAGATCTCCCCGTCAATTTCAATGTTGACAAACATGTATTGCTCAACGGACTGCCCCGAGTCGTTTACCAGGTCGGAACGCAGCAGAAGTCCGGTTTCACTGTCGGCCCAGAGATCATATCCGTATCGAAAACGATCCGCCGGCATGACCTTGATCTGTTGGGCCATCCGGCCCGCTATCCGGGCTGTCCCACCCATTTCAAACCGGTAATTCCTGCTCAGCGTCTCCAGGTCCTCGGACATGATGCGGGGAAATCCGCTTTCCGAGGACTGGCGGTAATCATGCACCCCCAGGTTCCTGTCCGGAATAAAGCACCATACACGGTCCTCATCGCGGACCACCTCCCTGGCATCGCCATTCAACGCGTAAAGCCGCTCCTGCAGCATCCCGTTCCGGATCCGCCTGACCACATGCATGGCCTCGATCTGGTTGTCATGCACATAGACGAAGTTGCCCACGAAGCTCCTGCTGGCGGCAGCCTCGTTGATCCGCATCAGCCACTCCTCCACATCCGCGGCCTTGGCAATCGGCATCGCCACGAATGCAACCAGCGCGCATGCGATGACCCTCAGGGACCTCGGCATGTGGATTCGACCCGCACCAGCCATTGCCGGGTTCTCCGGATACACGAACGCTACTCCCCCAGTGGCTGGTTGCTGACCAGCTTGGCATAGGACAGGAGCCCATTCAGCCCGCTGGATCCGGTAAATTCCCCGTGCCCTGCCAGCATCTGCCCGAACTCGGTCTGAATCGAGTGGTTCGTGTGGATACTGCCGGCCACTCCCCCTGCATCCGTACCGGGGACAGCGCCGGTGGTGCGTGTCGCCACGGCAGCCTCGCGGGGGCCGTGATCCTGGGGAACCAGGGTGACGACCGCAACCAGGGCGATGGATGCGGCCAATGAAAAGAGTCCCGCCGCCTTCAGCACCTCGCCCCGGGACGGGTCGGCGCCGGGTCGTCCCCTGCGCGTGGTTTCCGGGGCATGTCCCGCGGTATTCCTGTCGGGGGAGACCACGACAGGCTCCTCCGCCAGGGCCGCCTGGACCCGGCCGAGCAGGCAGGAGCCGGTGGTTCTGACATCCCCACGGATGACATCGCCGATCAGATGATAGTCGCGCCACACACGGCAGTGCTCTTCGTCAGCGGCGATTCGGCTGAACTCACCGGCCGCACCGGACGGGTCCAGTCGCTGGTCGACGATTTCAGATATGGTTTCTTTCATGATTTCATCCGGAAAACCCCGGTCACCGTATAAGTATGTTAGTCAACAGGCAAATGCATAAGTTCATCGGATCCACGGATCAGTTGATATCGCCGCCCGGTTCCGCAACTGCCCAGGATCATTTCAGGGGCAGGCCCATCGCCTGCTCGATGGCATCCCTGGCCCGGAAAATCCGCGAACGTACCGTACCGATGGGACAACCCATGACATCGGCGATATCCTCGTAACTGAGCCCGTCAAACTCTCGCAGCATGATGGCTTCCCTGAGTTCATCCGGCAGTTCGGCGATCGCCTGCCTGATCGTATTCACCAGTTCGTCGTTCTGCAATATGGCTTCGGGCGAGTTCATCTCCACCAGACCCTCGACCTGGCCCAGCATGGTGGAATCATCCACGTCCACGTCCCTGGCAGGCGGTTTCCGGCCGGCGCCTACGAGGTGATTCTTCGCCGTGTTGATGGCGATGCGGTAGAGCCAGGTGTAAAAGGTGCTGTCACCGCGGAAATTGCCAATGGCCCGATATGCCTTGATGAACGCCTCCTGGGCGACATCCTCCTGCTCTGCCGGATCCCTGATCAGCCGGGCCACCAGGTTCTGGATCTTGTACTGGTACCGCGCCACCAGCAGGTTGAATGCCTGCTTGTCCCCCGCACGTACCCGCTCCACCACGGCGCTGTCGTTAATGTCGGTATCCATCAATCAGGTTGCAGTGCGGGCCGCGATCAGGGGCTGTGGCGCAGTATAGTGGAAGTTGGGTAAAACTCAATCCTGCTCCCGGACAGCTCCTGCCGGCACGGAGCGCCCTGACGGGACCGCCTCCATGTGCTCGATGATCAGCTGCAGCGTGCTTTCACCCCGGTAGTGGTTGACATCAAGCTGGAAGACCGCACGAATCCGGTCCGGCAGCGAAGGCTCCTCGCCGGGTTCCAGGACACGAAATGCAATGGCGTCGACGAGCCTGTCCCTGGTTCTCAGGCGCAGTTTCAGGTGCTGCCCACCGACGACCCGATGGGAAACCACCCTGAATTCGTTGTCAAATACCGGGGCCGGGAACTGTTGTCCCCAGGGAGCCGCGTTCCTCAGCATGTCCGCGATCTCCCGGGTGAAGAACTCCTCCTCCAGGGGGCCATCGGTGAGCATCTCAATGCTCGGAGGCGCCACTTCGAAATGCCTGTTGACCGCGCTGCGGTACGCCGACCGGAATGCCTCGAAATCCTGGTTCCGGATGGTCAGGCCCGCGGCCATGGCATGCCCGCCGAACCGTTCCACAAGGCCCGGGTTGGCTGCTGCAAGATCCGCCAGCAGGTCACGGATATTGAGGCCGGGGACCGACCTGGCCGACCCCGACAACCTGCCTTCCGAACTTGGTGCAAACGCAATCACCGGCTCGAAGTATCGATCCTTGACCCTTGAGGCCACCAGTCCGGTGATGCCCGGGTGCCAGTCCCTGGCGAACAGGCAGATGCCATGCAGTGAATCGCGTTCCAGGGACATTCCGGCCACGATGGACAGGGCTTCTCGCTGCATGCGCTGCTCGATCTGGCGCCGCTCCGTGTTGATCTGATGCAGTCTCTCCGCATGCCCGGCAGCCAGCGCCCCGTCGTCCGTGAGCAGGCACTCGATTCCAAGTCCGATGTCGTCGAGCCTGCCGGCAGCATTCAGCCGGGGCGCCACGACAAATCCCAGGTCGCTGCTGGTGGTGTCTGCCGGATTCCTGCCCGCAACCTCAAGCAGGGCGAGGATTCCCGGGCGGCAATACCCCCTTTGTATCCGTGCGATTCCCTGGGCCACCAGCGTCCTGTTCACATGGTCCAGGGGTACAACATCCGCCACGGTGCCGAGTGCAACCAGGTCGAGGAACCGGGCAAGGTTGGGCGGTGACGCGCCTTCCGTGGAAAAATCGCCCCGCTCCCGCATGCGCGCACGCAGGGCCAGCAGGAGATAGAACACGACCCCGACACCGGCGATCTTGCCGGATGGAAACGAACAGCCATCCTGGTTCGGATTGATGATGGCCGTGGCCGGGGGCAGATGCTCCCCTGGCAGATGGTGATCCGTCACAATGACATCGATTCCGTCGTCACGCAGCAGCCGCACGCCCTCCACGCTGGAGATGCCGTTGTCGACGGTGATGACAAGGGACGGAGACATGTCAACGGCGACCCGGGCGATTTCCGGAGACAGTCCGTAACCGTATTCGAAGCGGTTCGGCACCAGGTAATCCACCCTGGAGGCCCCCAGTGAGCGCAGTCCGAGCATGGCCAGCACGGAGGCGGTAGCCCCGTCGGCATCGTAATCCCCCAGTACCAGGATGTCCTCACTCCGATCCAGTGCACGAAGCAGGCGTTCCACGGCAACATCCATGTCCTTGAACAGTGACGGGGACGGCAGATCTTCCAGGGAATGTTCCAGTTCCGCCGCAAGCCGGATGCCCCGGGCGGTAAAGATCCGTTGCAACAGGGGATGCAGACTGGGAATGGGCGGGGCAGGCTTCCCCTCCACGTCCCTGCGAACAATTTTGCGTCCGCCCGGGGCTCCCTGGGTGACGGGAGGGGAGGATTCCCCGGAGCCGGCCCCGGCGGTATCGGGCGCCGCTTCGCGCAAACCGCCGGGAGTCTCCGTGGGGTAACGCGTCATCGCGCCGGAACCCGTACGCAGAGTATTACCGGGTCCACCGGGGCATGTCCGGCCGGGGTCAGGGAAACTCCCACGGCTCCGCTTCACCCGGCGGGTCGATCCGGCAATTCAAGGATACCGGAACCCGGATGCACTTCGGGATTATGCTTGCTTCAGGCAAGATTCTCCAGGCGGATCAGGTTGATCCTGCCGATCACCACGGGCAGGTCTTCCACCTCCGATATGGCGCCGGCCAGGTTCTCGTCGCGGGTATTGTGGGTCAGCATGATGATGGTGACTTCCCCGTTTTCCTCGTCGTGCCCCCTTTGCAGAACGGTATCAATCGAAATGTCCCGGTCACCGAAAATACGTGTGATTGCGGCAAGCACCCCGGGGCGGTTGACCACCCTCAAGCGCAGGTAACCCGCGGTAACCACATCCTCCATGGGCATGATGGGAAGCCTCGCAAGCGCACCGGGCTGGAATGCCAGGTGCGGCACGCGGTTGTCGGGATCGCTGGTCAGTGCCCTGACCACGTCCACGATGTCCGCCACCACCGCGGAGCCCGTGGGCTCGGCGCCGGCGCCGGCGCCGTAGAATAGCGTCGGTCCGACGGCATCGGCCCGGATCAGCGCCGCGTTCATCACACCGTGTACGTTCGCGATCAGCCGCTCCGCCGGGATCAGTACCGGATGCACCCTGAGTTCAATGCCATGGTGCTGCCGCCTGGTGATTCCCAGATGCTTGATGCGGTAGCCGAGTTCCCCGGCATAGCGGATGTCTTCAAGACTGACCCCTGTAATGCCCTCGACATGAACCCGGTCAAACTGGAGCGGAATGCCGAAAGCGATGGAGGCCAGGATCGTGAGTTTGTGTGCAGCGTCAATGCCTTCGATGTCAAAGGCCGGATCCGCCTCGGCATATCCCAGGGCCTGGGCATCCCGAAGGACATCCGAGAAGTCCAGCCCGTCGTTTTCCATCCGGGTCAGGATGTAATTACAGGTACCATTGATAATCCCGGCGACCCATTCGATCCGATTGGCGGAAAGGCCTTCCCGCAGGGACTTGATGATGGGGATACCGCCGGCCACTGCAGCCTCGAATGCCACCATCACGCCTTTTTTCTGCGCCTTGGCGAACACCTCATTGCCATGCAAGGCAATCAGCGCCTTGTTCGCGGTGACCACATGCTTGCCGTTCTCGATGGCGCGCAGCACCACCTCGCGGGCCAGGGTGTCTCCACCCACGAGTTCGACCACGATTTCGACTTCGGGATCATCCACCACCAGCATCGGGTCATCCCCGAGTGGAATGCCGGCAATATCCACTTCCCTGGCTTTGTCCGGGTCACGAACCGCAATGCGGCTTACCTGAATGTCGCGCCCCGCCCTGCCCGATATGTCCCGGTTGTTGCGACGCAGTATTTCCACGGTACCGCTTCCCACGGTACCGAGGCCGATCAATCCGATGTTGACAGCTTTCACGATGATTCTCGGGTAATATTGATGCAGGATGCCCCAACACCGCGTTGCGCTCCACCGTCCGGGCAACCGGTGCAAACTGTCAGTCCTATCGAACCATTAGTCACCCCAATGCAGATCCAGCTCGAACGACCACAGTCCGAGTACCTCGTTCGCCATCTCGAGTCCGTTGACGATGGCTTCCGTGTCACGATCGGGGGAAAGACCTATAATGAAAGCCTGATCATAACACCCCTGACCCTGGAATTGTGGGGCGTCGACGCTGTGGCGGCCATCACCGAACGTCACCTCCAGGGGTTGCTTGGGCTGAACCTGGAAGTCGTCTTGATTGGCACAGGACGGCTCCTCGAATTCCCTCCGCCCCGGGTCTACCGGTCCGTCGTGGACCGGGGCATCGGGGTGGAAATCATGGACACCCCGGCGGCTTGCCGAACCTACAACATCCTGGCCGGTGACGGACGCAAGGTGGCGGCAGCCCTGATTCTGTAGACCTACCTCTCTGGTCCGCGAATCCCGCACAAACGGCAACGGAACAGGGCGCGGACCCATGTCCCTGGACAGGACCGCGAACCGCCCCGGCGGGCTTCCCGGGCGAGGGGCGTCCGGGTGCGGCACGGCAATCCCGGAAGACCTGGCCGGGCGACCCGTCGTTCAGGCGCTGCCGCAGATTGCGAGATACCGGGCCACCACCCCGGGAAGTCCCTCGTCGATTGCCTCCACCGTCAGCGCATGTCCGATGGAAACCTCCAGGATATCTCCCATGGACAGGAAATCGGCCAGGTTCCGGAGATCCAGGTCATGGCCAGCATTGACCCCGAGTCCGAGCAATACCGCCCGGTCCTTGGCGCGGTGGTACGTTGACAGGACCGTATCCTGCAGCGACGTTCCCCATGTTGCCGCGTAGTGCTCGGTGTAGAGCTCGATCCGGTCATAGCCGCTTGCCGCTGCGGCCTCCACCTGGGTAATATCGGGATCCAGAAACAGGGCGCCCCTGGATCCTGCAGCCCTGATCTTCTCCAGCGCCGGTCCCAGCGTATCCATGCTTGCAGGGACCTGCCACCCGTGATCGGAGGTCAACTGGTCCACACTGTCCGGCACGAGCGTCACCTGGTCAGGCCGTGCCTGCCCGACCAGTTCCATGAAATCCTCCGAAGGATATCCCTCGATGTTGAGTTCCACCGCGGGCATGTCCGCCAGCAGGACGCCGAGTTCCAGGGCGTCCGTGCGCTTGATGTGGCGCTCGTCCTGCCGGGGATGGACCGTGATGCCCTGTACGCCCATGTCGATCAGCTTTCGCGCATAGTCGAGCACATTGGGATAATCCCTTCCACGGGAATTCCTGAGAAGCGCGATCTTGTTCAGATTAACGCTGAGACTGGTCATCTTTCCCACACCGTAAAGGCGGGGACTATCACAGTATTGCCCCCGGACTGCAAGAGATCGGGGTGAATATTGAACTTTTCAGTCAATCCGGGTTCAATGGAAGAATAGTCCCCTGAGTGAATACCATGAAAAATTCCCTGTTGTTGGCAGCGGCCGCAGTGGTCATTGCGGTGGCAGTGGTCCTCGGATTCGGTCAGCCACCGCTGAAGCAGGGCAGCATTTCCCCGGCTGTCGCTGCTGAAGATCCGGCCAAGCCCGAGGCGTATTCTGTCGCCACCTTCGCCGGCGGCTGTTTCTGGTGTATCGAATCCACCTTTGAAAAGATCGACGGCGTGGTCGAGGCAGTATCCGGGTTTGCCGGCGGCAATACCGAGAATCCCACGTATCGTGAAGTTGTCGGCGGCTCGACCGGTCATACCGAGACAGTACAGATCCACTTCGATCCCTCCCGGATTTCCTATAGCGAACTGCTGCACTGGTTCTGGCGCGACATCGACCCCACGGATGCCGGCGGCCAGTTCGTGGACCGTGGCAGCATGTACCGCCCCGCAGTGTTCTACCACGATGACGAACAGAAAAAATGGGTGGAAGAATCCCTGGCAGCCCTGGAGGCTTCCGGCCGCTACGCAAAACCGCTGGCTGTGGAAGTCCTTCCGTTCGAGAAATTCTGGGAAGCGGAGGACTACCACCAGGACTACTACCGCAAAAGCGCCCTGCGCTACAAGGTCTACCGCCATGGCTCGGGACGGGACCAGTACCTGAAAAGAACCTGGGGGAAGGACCTGAAGACGGCATACATGCCAAGCGGCGGGACGCAGTCCAGCCAGGAATCGTCGTCACAGAGCCCCGACCAGCAGCACGCCTACAGCAAACCCAGCGACGAGAAACTGCGTGAAATACTGACGCCGTTGCAGTACAAGGTCACCCAGCACGAAGGCACCGAGCGGCCGTTCCAGAACGAATACTGGAACCACAAGGCGGAGGGCATCTACGTCGACATCACCAGTGGCGAGCCGCTGTTTTCCTCTACCGACAAGTATGATTCACGCACCGGCTGGCCAAGCTTTACCCAGCCCATCAACGAACACTTTATCGTGGAAGAACTCGACCTCAAGCTGGGGCTGCCGCGGACGGAAGTGAGAAGCCGCTATGGCGATGCTCACCTCGGTCATGTGTTCAACGACGGACCGGCACCCACCGGCCTTCGCTACTGCATCAATTCAGCCTCCCTCAAGTTCATACCCAAGGAAGAATTGGTCACCAGTGGTTACCAGAAATACCTGGACCTGTTCGACTTGTGATTTTGCCCTGATCCGCCCCTCCGGCCTGGCGCCGGGGGGCCGCATCAACCGGGTCCGGCGATCGGCAGTATTCCGGTGAAACCGGGAGAACCCGGCACGGGTCACCTGCGCTGTTTCGGATGCAGGCTCTTGCCCAGGATATGGCGGCTGTTGCCGATCACATGCTCGCTGGTGGTTACCAGCAACGGATCCGGATCACCGACCACGGACGGGTCCTTGCCGTCATAATTCAGTGATGAAAGGAAATGCCGCATGCAGGCCAGGCGCGCCCGTTTCTTGTCGTTCGATTTCACGATGATCCAGGGAGCATCCGCAGTGTCGGTATAGAAGAACATCGCCTCCTTGGCTTCCGTGTAATCGTCCCACTTGTCCAGGGACTGGACGTCGATCGGCGACAGTTTCCACTGCTTCAGCGGATCTCCCTTCCTCGAGTCGAAGCGTGTCCTTTGTTCCTCCCGCGTAACGGAGAACCAGTACTTGAAAAGCCGGATGCCCGCGCGTACCAGCATGCGCTCGATTTCAGGGCACTGGCGCATGAACTCCAGATACTCCATCGGGGAACAGAATTCCATCACCCGTTCCACTCCGGCCCGGTTGTACCATGACCGGTCGAACATGACGATCTCGCCCCCCGAGGGCAGATGGGTGATGTAACGCTGGAAATACCACTGCGATTTTTCCGCATCGGTGGGCTTTTGCAGTGCAATCACCCGCGCGTCCCTGGGATTCAGGTGTTCCATGAAGCGCTTGATGGTGCCGCCCTTGCCTGCCGCGTCCCTGCCCTCGAACAGTATCAGGATCTTCTCCCCGCTGTCCTTGACCCATTTCTGTACTTTCAGCAGTTCTACCTGCAGGGCCGCCTTTTCCTTTTCATAGGCCTTTGTGGGGATTCGGTCATCGTAGGGATACTGGCCGTTTTCAAATGCGCGAACCGCGTCGGAGCGGGTAGCTGCCTGCTTGAAACCGACCGTATCCGCCGGCGGCGGGCCTTTCGGCTCTTTCTCGACTGAGCGAGGGGAAGTGGTTTTCTGATCCATGGCGTCCGGGGAGTGAGGATCGGAACTGAACACTTTAACATAGCAACGGGAACAGGCCAAATTTAGTTTCCGGCCCATAAAATTATCCGTGCGCCTGGCGTTGACACTTCTTGGCACAACGCCAGCGATGAGCCTCGGCGCACAGCAGCGGGGCCCGCGTACAGCTGACGGTAGGTCTCCATCCAGTCATGCGCCTACACCGGGTGGTCAAGTGCCAGACAGTGGCCGAAGACTCTCTCCATGCTATCCTCCAACACATTCTCCGGGAAGCGCTCAATTATGCCGGACAGCCGAATGGCATCCTCATTGGTCGCCGCCGGTTCCACGTTCACGAGGATGGCCACCTGTTCGTCCGACCAGCGCGCACTCCCACTTTGCGAAGTTCTCGTCATGTGATGGGAAATAATCGGCAACAGAGACAAACCCGCCTACCAACGCAGCGAACAGTACGCCCACTGCCAGTAAAGCACACAAGCGTGGGCGGGCAGTTGTTCCCCAAAGCGATGTGCAACTACGTCGCTGTGGATGATCCCAAAACCGACCTATCCTTTCAAAGCCACCAATCCGCGCCCCAACATCGTGGTCGTTAAATAAACTCAGGCTTCAACAGCCATATCTGCCGGGCAATGCCATCAATTACAATAATGTAAAGAAACAGTAGACTGGCCAATGCTCCAAGAACCCAACCCGCAACCGCTGAACTCCACTCTCATTCCTTGGGCGGAACGTCGTCTTCAAGTACGCGGGGACATCATCCGTCGCGGGGGCTTGGGTACGCTTCGCGAGTTTGCAGCATGGATCTTCCACACGAGGCCGTCCAGAAGTGACGCCACTGCTTGGCTTGCTGATGCGCTCTCGATTAGACGCGACACTACAGCTGACACCAACCTTCTATTCCTAGTCCGCGCAGGCGTTCTCATCGGAGTCGACAAACACCTGACTTGCTCTAACGAGATCACGCGCTGGATCACAGATACCCACGACACCGCAACGCCAATCCGCGTTATGCACAACAACGTGCAATTTGTTGGCGAACTCCTCATGGAACTACGCGACGGCGCGCTGACAGTCGATCAACTCTTGATTGTTGCGACGGAGCACTACGACCTGACTTGGAGGACTGATGCACAGATTCGTGCACGTCTAGTGTGGTTAGAAGCAGCCGGTCTCATCACCGAAGAGCACGGCCAATACACCCTCTTGCCCGCGGGCTTTGACATCATCGGTAGCCTCAGTATTCAACGCCGTCTATCGGGAATTGGCAACTCAAGGACCCCGCGGTACTGGTTGATGGCATTGGGTCCGCGCGCAAGGTTTTGGGACGAGTGCTATAGGAATGGTATTGCTTGCCTTGGCTGGGACGAGTTGGGTGATCTCGGCCGCTACATGAACAGGGAGGACATACCGGAGCTTGGCTCAAACGACTCCCTCGCCTGCTGGCAATTCTGCCACGACATGAAGCCTAGCGACATTATCTTCGCCAAACTTGGCACCACCAGCGTGGTCGGCCACGGGACAGTCACTTCCGCATATCGATTCGAGGCTAACAGGAAACAGTACAAGAACGTCCGTAATGTCGAGTGGCACTCGAACTTCCCTAGCGGAACTAAAGTTCGAAGCAAACCGCTCGTTCGGAAAACCCTCACGGATGTGACGCAGTATGCAGAACTGGTTGACGACTTGAAGCGTGCTGTCGGTATCCTTCAGACAGATCGAAACACTGTAGTCGAATACACGATTGACTCCATAATCGCCGATGGCTGTTTCCTAGACCGAAATGAACTCGGCACTCTGATTGGCCGACTTGAATCTAAGAAAAACCTGATCCTCCAAGGACCGCCCGGTACAGGCAAGACTTGGCTTGCTAAACGTCTCGCTTTCGCACTTATCGGCCGCCCCGACCTCGAACGGATCCGCGTTGTGCAATTCCATCCGACGGTCACCTACGAGGATTTCGTCCAAGGATGGCGCCCTTCAACGACGGGCATCAAGCTCACCGAAGGCACTTTCCTAAGAGCCATCGATGCTGCTCTCGCCGAACCTGCTACCCCCTTCGTAGTCGTCATAGAGGAGATCAATCGGGGCAACCCGGCACAAATTTTCGGTGAGATCATCACCCTACTTGAGGCGGACAAGCGTACATCGGACCAGTCAGTTGAACTGATCTACTCCGACGGAGGGATCCCCCGAAGTGTCTATGTACCCAACAATCTCCATGTCGTTGGTACCATGAACATCGCGGACCGATCCCTTGCGCTAGTTGACTTGGCGCTCAGGCGGCGCTTCGCTTTCGCTACACTCAAACCAGAGATTGGCGATGCGTGGTTAAATTGGATGACGGAGAAGATCGGGATGGATCTGAGTCTCGCGCGCGACATCCAGAGACGCATGGTTTCGCTCAATCAAACCATCGCAAAAGATCTTGGGGAACAGTTTCGTGTTGGACATAGTTATGTCACCCCTATTAAGCGACTCGATCCTAACGTCACCAAGAACTGGTTCAGAGACATCGTCACCACTGAAGTCGGTCCTTTGTTGGACGAGTACTGGTTCGACGATTTAGACCGAGCCAAGGAGGAGCGCAACCGCTTGTTGGAGAACTGGTGAACGCTATCGCTGGTCGCCCCCCTAACGGCATGGACGGCATACCCATTCGGAATCTGTGGCTGCTCATGCTGTATGCTTCGGATCTGTTTAGGATGCGCGGTACAGATTCCTTTGACGTCGAACAGATGCCAGACGTTCTCCCGGATATTGTTGCAGAGTTACTAGTCCACGCAGTAGAGGAAAGATTGCGACGTAACCTCCATCGGACCTACGAAACTGAACATGCTGTGCTTGACCGCATCCGTGGCGCAATCGATGTCCTAGCGACGGAGTCGGGACAACTTCTCCACCGTGGCAAGATCGCTTGTCGTTATCAGGAGCACACAACAGACACTCTCAGGAATCGTTATGTTCGCAGTGCCCTTGACTCCATTGCACGACTCACCTCTACCGACCTCGCCCGGCGCTGCCGACGCCTCGCAAATGACCTGCGAAACATGGGGGTAACTGGGAGTAAGCCACCAAACTCTCAGATCAGCACAGATCGGTTTGGACGGCACGACGCGGACGATCGCCTCATGGTCGCAACTGCCCGTTTGGCATTCGACCTCTCCCTCCCAACCGAAACCACCGGTTCGGAATTGCTTGCACGTACGGATCACAATCCGCACTGGCTCCGCAAGCTCTACGAACGCGCTGTCTTCGGATTCTACAAGGTTGTGCTCTCTTCCGATGAATGGTTAGTTTTACCCGGTAGAGTGCTTCACTGGCCCCTTACTGCTAGAACGCCAAACCTCGACGTCATACTCCCGAGAATGGAGACGGACATCGAACTTCTCCACCGGCAGTCACGGAGAAAGATTGTGATCGATACAAAATTCACTACCTTGCTTAAACCGGCACAGTTTGGAGGCAGGACGATACACAGTGCATATCTATATCAAATCTATGCCTACTTGCGTTCGCAGGTCGATATAGATGCGTCTCCAGCCGAAGGCGTTCTCTTACACCCCGCCACTGACGGCCTGATCGATGAGGCTGCCCGCATTCAAGGTCATCTTATTAGATTCACCACCGTAGACCTCTGCGGGTCGCCCGAAACTCTCAGATCGGACCTCTTACGCATCGTTCGCGACCCGCCCCCCCATTTAATCTACGACGTTGACTCCAGATAGTGCGCTTTCTCGAATGATGTACTGCCTATCTCAATAGAGACGTTGCCAGTGGTATCACCCAACGGGTATTAGACCACTAAGAAAATCTCAGATCGGGCACCCATGGTTACCACAGTTACTTCATCTCGTTCATCATCATTCTCTTCCATTGAGTTTTTCACCTTTATGTACGCGTCCAGAATCCTGACACGCTTTTGTGAACCCAGATCAAAGGGCAACTCATGGACCCGAAGGAGTACGGGCGCATTCTTCTTTCCGTCGACTCCAGAGTATACGAATCCATCCCAACTACTTGGCCCGTGTCTACCAGAGATCATCAACTCAACATCATTGAAAGTGTCCTTGTGGGATTCGTCTTGGTGACCACTTGCACCCCATTTGGCGTGCCATAACCAATAGTCATCACAAAGGTGTCGCACCGTACAATTTGCGCAGTTTTGCTCAGTTGGCCTCGCCACTGGGGGATCAGATTGCAAGCCAGTTAATGCTTCCGAAGTTCGTCTCTTAAGTCCATCCTCGAAAACACGAAGGTCCTCAGCGTTTGGAGCTTCGACTCGAATTTCATGGTCGTCGTAGGAAATCACGAGCGAATCTGCTAATTCTCCTTTTGGATTCGTTTGTCGGTCTTTTGACCACAGCCAAGCGTATACTTGTAACTGAAAAATGTGCCTGTCGGCTGGTGTGCCCGTCTTGTAGTCCCGGATCTCACAATGTTCACCTGAGACCGTAACAAGATCAGCAATACCGATCCAACCTAAATCGTCCGCTCTCAAAGTTACTTCTGGGTATGTACCGTGGAGCAACTGACGGTGGGGCGTAGGGCGCCGATCTTCTTCAGTAACAAATTTGTCTCTGGGTGCCGAGAAATGAACACGAGCCAATAGGCGCTGGACCTTCGCACGAATTGTAGGAATCCGAGAGGCGAGTCTTTCAGCGTACAATTGACGGACTATGGATGATCGTGGATTGCCTACCTCCTGTTCAAGTTCTTTACTCAGACTGCGAGCGACGATCTTGCTAAAGCCACCGAGTTCCCTCAGCGTCTCTATGGCGCACCGATCCGCAAGCGAAGTGCAGCGAGAATCAACAAGCGCATGCAGGATTGTCTCCAGACTCTTATGAACAACAGCACCCTCCAATACTGCGAAATGTAGCGGCCTAGGATAACCTTTGCCATCCCATAGACTTCCATAGTCAGCAGCACCTAGGGCCCATCGGCGAGGGCATGACTCAAGCTCTGACAACGTAGAGACCGACATCCATCGCGGCGGTGATGGCCAAACTCGCGGCTCCAACGTGGTCCAGAAGTCCCGACCCGAATCCGTCACGCCTTTATCCCCCAATGTCCGAGATCAGACGGCTCGTTGCAGCAGGCAAGTTCCGACGAACGACGATTTCGTCGACTAGTAATACGGTGTTAGACGGGGAAAATTCCTTTACATCCCGAAGTTGAGGATCAGGTGGATCGTCTGGCGTGAGTGGCCCATGCAGTCCCACGATAAACGACTCTCCAGAACTTCGTTCGATGTGTATGGGCACCGTCACATCCCCGATGCCTGGAATGTTGATCGTGACATCGCGCCGAATGATGACTCCTCTTACATCGTTGCGTTGAAGATCTTCATACAATAAGTCAGTTGAGCTAGCAAGACGGCCACTGTCCAAGGTTGGATGTGTCCCATGAATAAGGAATCTCAATAAACTCGCCCCCACTTGGCGATCAAGTAGGTCGTGCTCGAACTTGTTCTTGTAACTGCGAAGACACCGGTAGCATGATCGATCACAATTCGCCGGACACATCTCAAGAATACTTAGTGCGTCTTCAAACACGCTAACCCCTAACCTACCAACGCTCTGAGCGAATCCGGCTCCCCCTGGAAGTGTGTCATAGAGGTAGATTTCTGCCTCTCGCCCCTCTCGACCCGCCCGCGTAAGAGTCGGTCTGTATTCTGCCTGCAACTCACTAGCCTCAATTTCCAACCGTGCACACGCTGCCTTCGTAATGGCTTCACTGATCGTTCGCAATGCAACATCCGTCGCCAAGACATTCGGAGTTAGTGTCAATGGTGGTTCTACTTTGACGGACACTAGTAGTACATCGCTGGGAAAATCCGTTCCAAGGACAAGGCCAGTGGTTACCCTACCACCAGGACAACTCTGATCTTTGTCGTCCGGGAATGGCTTTAGGTGTTCGCCGTGAACCGACCCATTTGGCAACGCTGTGGGTTCAATCAACCCACACCTCGTGCAGTAGCTATAGCCTTCTTCTCTAGGCCCTCGGTTGGTAACCAACAGACGCTCGCGCGCGAAGTGAATCCTAATGTGAGTAGTCACAGTAGACCACCTCGCATCATCGGGCGGCGTATGCATCGTGAGCTTCGCCCTAGTAGCGTAGCTCCGCGCAGGTTGGTCCTCCGGGGACGTTCCTTCGGATTTCTTCACGGGGTGTGCAAAGCCGGGGGGCCGCAACCAGTATCTGGCTGGTCCGAACGTACCGACACTACCGCATGCCTCACAGTCCTTGGTCTCCCCACGTGATCCCTTGTCGAGTGGCAAAGTACGCGCATAGCGACAGTACCGACATTCGTAGTACAAGCGGCGAGTGAGCCATGCGGTGTACCGATCACTCGACATCGGCGAATAGATTGCGCCAGACGTCCAAAGCTTGTTGCCAATCCACACTTCCTTCCCGGGGGCGTACTGCGTCAAGGCAACAGGGAGACCCTGCGATGGTGTAAATTGAAATGCTGGTCGATAATTCGTTGATGCGTCGGGATCGAAGACGTAGAACGTCGCAACATCGATCGGAAATGCATACCTTGGCAACACTCCCCGATAGAGGAGTCGGTCCAGCAGGTTCTCCGACGCTGGGCTCACTCCTGGTTGTTCCTCACCCTGTTCTTCAGCAGATTCCAGAGTAGTTTCAAGATCAGCCTCCGGATTACTTCCGTATTCATCCCCGCACGCAACCTGGCGTTCTTGCACTTGCCCGTCGTAGTCGATCGCGTTGTCGATCAAATGAACCGTTGAATCGACGATTCCACGCAAGAGAGTGCTTCGGTCATCACTTGATATCTCTATTGGAAGCCATTCATCAATGTCTGAAACGAGTGCCTGTTCATTGGATCGTAACCACTGCAAAAAATCGGTCCGATTGAGTGGACTGGCAATGTTCTTGAACTCCTGTACGGTTCCCAGTACTGCGAACAGTTGTGGCTGATCCTCTGGGTTGATTTCGGGAAGTTTCACCTGGTGGTAACGTTGCAAAAGGTACGCCGTGATGTGTCGTCGAGCGATCTCTGTGTTGTCCAAGGTGAGTGTCGGATCGTCAATGGCGCCCCGGATCATTAGATCTGGATGGGTAAAATAATGTTCATCATGGCTATCTGCACTGCCGAAAGCTGTTACCGTAGCAACAGAGTTACCTCGCCTTCCTGCGCGACCGGCTCTCTGCTGATAGTTGGCACGTGCCGGAGGCATGTTGCGAAGAGAAACTCCCGAGAGTGAGCCTATGTCAATTCCAACTTCCATCGTCGTCGTACTCGACAAAACATCGATCGCCGGTCTTTCTCGTCCATCTCTACCCGGACCTAAATCTACGTCTTGGAAAAGTAGTTCGTGCTCCTCAGCCCTTGAGAAGACCTCCTCAGCATGCGCAGCATTGAGTTGAGCCGTGTGTTCGGCTGCAATTAGCGCCATCGGCCGACGCGGCGGATTCATCATTGCGTCGATAGTGCTGGCGCGATAATAACCCTTGCGGGCGCGAAACACAGGGTCTATATCGGGATTAATGGTCGCGAGCGAGTCCCCTCCGCAGTTCACACAAGCTGACCAACCTAGAATCGGTCTTTGCGGTGTACGACACGCCTGACAATACGCCCAATCTCCGCCGATATCGAGGGACAATTCGCCGCCACTCAGTCGGTACTCTTTCACTCCAAAACACTCTGTGAACATCGATAAGAGTTTTGGTATCCACTCCTTCCGAAACAACGAGCGGGCGTCCCTTTCCCGGATCAGACGATCGATCTGTCTGAACGTACCTGGTCGCGATTGCACTTCTGTTCGCCACCACGCCTGTGGCATTCGGCTCAACCAAAACCCAGGCCGTTGCCAACACCTAAGCCAAAGGCGGGCAAGCCCAAGCTTCTGAGTATCCGACTCGGCGTACCCCGGTACGTCTGGTAATTCGCAAATTTTTGGACTGTATTCAGATCGTTCGATGATTGACGCTAGAGCTAGCGATTCTAGGCCGTAATTCCTGTCGGTTAGGGATTTGGTGATGGCTCGTAGCAGCGACTCCGGTGGAGATGATCCTCGTATGCGGATGAGAAGTCGAAGCAAGCCAGAATCGCTTGAGAGTGCCCCCTCAGCAATCGCGTTTTCCACGATTGTCTCATCTCGTCCACTCTCGTGGTCCTTGGATTCGGGGCGCAATCGCACACCCATTGTCTGGGCTGCAATCATGACGCCCAAGTATAGGTCCTCTAAGGACAGAACCTCCGCGACTGTTGGAGAACTCAAAAGTTTGTCATACCCAGAGACAATGAGAGGTCGTAAAGCGTCCTGTGTCGAGTACGTTTGGATGTTTGGCGCTAGACGTGCAGCCGTTTGTCTCGAATCCGAAAAAATCAGGACTTTTCGTCCTCGATGGGGCGCTAGTTTCGTAGCGGTAACTGGTGATGGTGGCTGAACCTCAACTTGTTTCGTGATTAAAGCCTGAAAGGGTTGGTCGCCCTTGGTTTGGTGGTCTTGGACCGAAGAGCGCCCGAACGTGGCAGACTGCCCGCAGACGGCACAGGGGCGGAACTCACCTTTCGATGCCGCAAAAGGGCCATCTTCATCATCTGCAACTGCAAGTCGGTCTCTACGTAGATAGACCTGTCGATTGCATGATCCAAGCTGTTGCGGATTAAGGCGGCCCGTACTGAGGTCGTACTCGGCAGGTTCTACGTCTTCCTCGAAGACCGGTTGCTCAAGCAGTAGGTCTAACGGTGCAAGTTCCCCGACGACTTCCGTAAGCGTGCGAAGCGCACCACCCGGCTCCGGCCAAAGATAGTCCGGATCTTCAACCTCGTCGGTATATGCACGACCATACGCAGTGCCACAGTTTCGGCACGTGTAGAGTTCGAGCACACACGACCCACATTCACATCGATCCCGAGGCTGGCTGTAAAGCATTCCGCCAGGACCTCCTCGTAGTGACGGTGGTAAGCGACTACATTCTGGGTCCATGCATATCCAAAGTCCTGCAAGGCCTCTGAAAAAGGAATGAATCCTACAGGGTAAAAGCCCGGGTTCTTTGGCACTCCGTTTAGCTGAACTCCCCAACGCAATCAGGTTGGTGACACTCCGATCCGCAAGGTCCGGATCGACATCGGTGAAAATCAACTCACCGAGAGAGTTCACGGGATACGAGTCAACCATTGTTAGATTGACGAGATTTGCCATCGGAGGGAAGTCAGTGAGCGCATCGTAGAGCGCTGCTCCAACGCTTTCATTGTTAGAAACACCTCGATATTGGAGAAAAGGGCGCACTGCAGCCATACGCTCCTCATCGGTGCTTGCGTCGTAGTAGTGACTTAAATTGACAGCATCCAGAGCTTCTGCGTCTCGACTACTGCCTGCCGCAGCACCACGCCGAGTATGCAGGTTCCCCTTTACGACTTTAAAGTCTTCTTTGCGTTTGCCGGTCAATTCCGAACCAAACTCCCGAGCCTTTACTGGATCCTGAAAACTCGCGCTGGTGCAGATAACCTGAAACCGCTCAACTGGGATACCCAAACGTGTTCGTAGTCGACGTATCAGTAGTGCAACTTCTGCGCCCGCAGCCCCCCGATAAAGGTGTGCCTCGTCCACTACTAGTAGAAACACCTCCTCCGGATTAGCCCGAAGCCAATCACGAGTTGCATCGAAAATTGGGCGTTCTAGAGGACGCATCAACATGTACTCGAGCATCGAGTAGTTCGTCACGAGAACATCAGGTGGCGCAGCTTGTACTTCGTGGCGTGTGAACAACTCCGGATCTCCAGGGAGCGTCACACACCTCTTGAAATTCCCTTCTGAATCTCGCCATCGGGATCTCCGTTGACCGTACCATCGTAGAAGGTCCGGTTTGGCAGGCCACTTGCCACGTTTCTTCAATTCCTGGATGAGTCCAGCAGCTGCCTTCTGCTTTTGTGACGAAGGCTCCCGGGCAATTTCAAGGTTGTGGACGTAGTAGTCACCGATCGGCGCAAGTCGACGCTGATCTTTCTTCGGATCCCTTACCCCGGGGTATAGCGTCCGACTGGTATATCGTGCAAAACGTGCAGGTCGACCGGCCCAGTCCATAAATTTATCGACGAGCCTTGGATCCCCGAACATCAACCGGAGTCGACCAAGTTGATCGTTCACCAGCGCATTCATGGGGTATAACACCATGGCGCGGACTGCCGGAGTTGACCGAAACGACGCAGAACTGCGATGCGCTTCCCGGGCTAGCTTCCCTAAAACCGGCAAGAGAAAGCACTCCGTCTTTCCAGAACCGGTCCCTGTCATGACCACTAGGCTCTGCCCTTCGACAAGCGCCAACCTCGAAGAGTCCGCTTGATGTTGGTATGGCGGATCATGAATAACTACATCCAGATCTCCTTCCACTTCGGACAGTGCCGAGAAAACCTCCAATGTGGCACTATCTAGCCCGAGTTCCGCGAAACGTGGCCCCGGCTGGTAGCGAGGGGTGCTCTCAAGGTATGGCTGCTGATGGATTACGCCTGGTAAGTCAAGGAGCGTCTTGCGTTGCTCAACAAGCGTCGGGTGGCTGACATGATATGCCGCCTCGATGTACTCTTTGAGAGCACGATGCAGTTCTTCCGAGGTTTGTCCGATAGTCAAACTCATTTTTTTGGGACTCCCACCGCAACCTCCGAAGAGGGTTACGGTTCTTTGGTAGTGTTGGTTAACCAGAGTTCGTCAGAAAGAAAGCGGATCTCTTCTTCCAAGTCCGAGAGGCGCAGTTTGTACGCGAACAAACACCTGCGCCTTGACAGAGGTTCACCGACCGCGTCAAGGCGACGCCTTCCCCACAAGGGAATCGGTGAGAAAAATTCGAGAATAGCAGACCCAGCAGAGTCGGGTTGAACCGCGAAACGTTGCGGTTCGCCTCGCTCTGCGTCGATAGCCATCTGAAGCTGCCAAGCTTCGTCACAACCACGCCACCGGCTTCCTTGGACGGGGAAGTCGATCAATTGCTGGGGCTCGCCCTCGCGCAATTCAACGTAACACCATAGATCAGCACCATACGCACGCCTCCGGCGCGCGACAAATCTACCCGACTGGGATCCGACTGAGATCCAACGTCCCCTGTAATATCCCGTAGGGCGCGTGGAATCGAGGAGCACGAGATCTGGCACTGCACCCGACCGCTGCGTGTCAGCCAGAAGTTTGTCCAAAGACGAGACATGCTCAGCAGCAGTACGGCGAGACGGCGGTTTCAACCAAGTCCGATAGTTCAGCGACACCAATCCTAGATCGGTGAGATGTGAGCGTAAGTCTTCATCGACAACGGGATCTAGACGACGCACATGATTAATGTACTCAATACGCTGCCGAAACTCCTGAGGTAACGCCTCAAGCATGTCCGTCGCGCTACCGAATAGCAACACGGCCCCACTGTCGCGGCACACGAAACTAAGTGGTGCCTGATATAAGAGCGCTGTTTCCTCATCCCGAGATTCATCTACTATTTCTCTATGCTCCTGAAAGTCTCCGTGAGCAGTCATCGCCTCCAAGGTATCTTCAGCTAGTCGCTTTATTGATTCCGTGTCTTCAACCAGACCACGCAGTGGGCCTACTATAGCTCGCACCAAGGTCGCTGGAGTGCACGGACAAAGGAACCGCCCAGCTCTACGGAACGCACCCGCGATAGCCTCAATCGACGTCAGGTTAACAGCATTCGGGTCCAGACCCAATTCGAGTACCTTTCTCTCATGCACCTCGGAGATCTCAAGCCGCTTCACTTCCACTCCCATCCTGCCAGCGGGGCGCTTCCACCACTATGTCTTCGATCTAGGGATGGAGTCACCACAAGCACAACAAAGCGGGCTGCCCTGACCAACGCTGGAATCTCCATCAACCTCGAAACGCCCGCCCGCAACCGGTCACCAGCCCAACTTTCTAATGTCCCCGGGTCGCTAGCGACCCGCAATGCAAATTCAGAGAGCCACAATGGCGTGAATCCTTCACGCCCGCGATTAGACGTAAGCAGACCCGTTGTGGTTGCCAAAGACGCTAAGCGTTCAGCTCTATCCAGGCAGGATTCTCCTGCAAGCTGCGTGGCTACTTGGATGAGCAAGCTCGCGATTTCCAACTCTGGTGCTGTACGTGACAGAGCCTTACGAAGATGCTGAGTACCATCGATTTCTTCCGCAATGGTCGCCACCTCTGCTCGGGCCCAACTTGGTCCGCAAACTACATAGGCAATGTGCTGGGCAAGAGTCAACAAGATCTGCTGTCTTCGCCTCAGAGCGATGAAGTCACCAGGGAGTCTTGCCATTCGCCAAAAGTGCGACTTTTGTATGAGTTCTATGGCCGAAGTTAGTGAGCGGTCCTGTTCCTCAATCACAGGTTCGAACACAAGACTCTTCAGGCTGTGATCAATGGGCGGCATTATTTTTGCAACGAAGAACGTCCCCTTGCTGGCGATGTACAATCCTCCGTCCGGCGATACGTTGATTGCCCCATCATGAATAACCTCTTCCTCTACGATCGGCCGCTCGAAAGCCAGCCGTTTAACCGTCAGTTGACTATCGCCGTCCTCATCGTCGAACAGTTGTAACTCGTAGCGCCCGGCTCGTCTTCGAGTAATCCAGCGAAGGGGCGTGAAATCTCGCTCACATCGAGTGTTCGCCACGCCGAGATCTCCTGCGCTAACTCGCATTTCACACGACTTTGCACTGTCGTATGCTCTCTGGGCACTTGTGACTTGCATCACGCGTGTTTCAAATCGCTCTCGCCACTCACCGGCTGTCACGGGTAGTTCCATCGAGCCGAGGTCGTATGCGCCAATCGATTTCGTGCTTGGATCATTGAAAAACTCAATCCGGAAAATCGCATGGCGACCCACAGGACCTGAAACCGACACGTCTACATCCCCATCCCATAGCTCTTCAAGAGACGGCGCAGGAGGCTCCAGACTTAGCTCTAAGAGTCCGTTCGCTCTGGTCGAATCGGCCCATGGAGAAGATTCTCTTACGACAACTTCCAAGTCCCCCAGTACTTCGAATTCTAGCTCAGGGCTTTCACGCCCCGAAATTCTCAACCGATGATGACCGTCAGTAAGACCTGTCAATTCCACGAATACAGGTTCACCAAGTGTCATTGATCTGCCGTCAATGTACAGTTCATCATCCTGCCCCATCATCAACCGTAGTTGTTCTATTGGATGGTCAGCCCGTATCGCGAGGCAGGGGCTATCCGAAGTCAACCATTCGCCATGCCCCTCACCATCCCAAGTAATGGCATCCAATCCTGCCGACCACACCTCGATGGTCCTTGCCTGACTGAGCCCGAGCGAGAGAAGACGTTTCTCCCAGCTTTCCGATAGGACTTGTGGTAGGGATATTTCCGCACCATCTACGCCGTGGCAATTTACGTTAATATGTCGAACATGTTCTGACGTCTCTATGGTACCGGTTGTACTGAGTAGCACATATTGTTGTCCCGGCCGTACATTCAAACTGCGACATTCGTAAGCGAGACCATCGGACGCGACTCTGAACAGACGGACGGGTCCAGGCCGTAGAAGGCACTCCGTGCGCAGTAAAAAATCCAATTGTTGATTGGGGGACTCGAACTCAAGCAGAGATTCGTTTGATGAAGGCCAATGTTGGAGCGCGATGCGCTGCACGCCATGGAGCAATCGACCCCGGGCCAGTGGGCGACCGGATGCGCCCCGAACCGTACATCGCGAATTAACGAGCGAATCGCGGGCCGCCGGAAATCTGACTAGCAGATGCGAAAGATCGGGTATCTCTAAATGCAAGGACCAAGCACTTTTCTCAGCGTTTTTAGGTCTAAGTACTAGCCGTGGCTCGATTCCAAGATGCCGAAGTTCGGCCCGCGCCGCCTCGACGTTACCCGATGTCACAACGGTTGCCTTACCTCCGACAGGCCCTAGTCCGCGAACATTCACGCGTCGCTGCGCGCTGTGTCGCGCGTCGCGGAGCCACTTCCGCCCTTGACGCTCCCGCTCCAAGTCCTCGCTAATGCGTTGAAGCGTTGCAGGATGAACGAGACCCTCGGAGCCGAAGTCTCCTTCAAGCAACAGTGCAGCTGCGATCTGACCGACCAAGTGAGTCTCTTGAGCAAAATTCTGGAAACGCGAACTGGCGTTCCAACTCCAAGCCTCGATTAGTTCTCCGAGTGTTGTCGGGTACTGCAAGATATTGCCGGAGTACCACCGCCTAGATTCATAGAGAGCTCGTGCAAACTGGCGTTGTAGATCTTTCGGGAGAATCGCGTGCGTAATCGGCCAGCAGATGATCGAGAATTGTTCAGCCCAAATCCCAGACGGCTTGGCGCCGTTAAATTCTCGTTGAAACTGATAGTAGCAGCCCCTTAGCCAATATCGGTTTCCGAAAGTCGACCAACCTGGCGTCTCACGCTCAAACGTCTGCCAGAATTCATCACCAGAATATCGGTATCCTAATTCAGACGCATACACGATCCAAACCATCGTATGGCGGCACGATGGTTGTCGGGTAGCAATGTGAGCATGCAATACCGATGAAAGCTCCTGAACCTCGCGTTCGGAAAGGCCATGTTCAAGAGCGAAAATCGGATTAGGGTCAACACGAAACGCACGTTGCTCTCGAAGCCCTTCGAAATGCGACATTAGGCGCACCTGCCATTCTTCTAGTTCGGAGTCCACCGACATCGGTTTCTTAGAGCTTTTCGTTGAGAATAGACTTGGTGATCTCGGTACGTGAAAATGACGAATAACGCTTATCCCATTCTGCTCTCGGTAGCATCCAGCGGTTCAAGCAAAATTCCGAGATTTCCCCGACGGGTAGCGCTGTTGACAATATGCGGCTGTTTTCGCCCAGCAAAATTTTGCGCCAATTCGTGGCAAGAGGTACCGCATACACTTCCCGCGCGATTCCGTGTTTGAGTACTGCATTTCCCTGGATTCCGAGGTCTTCCAACGCTGCACGTGCAACCCGCAACTTCCAGTTCGGCCCCATCCCAAACCGATGTCCCGAAGCATAAGGGTGCCCTTCCCGCTCAAGATGTTGGCGAAGCAACTCGAAGACTTCGCCCGATATGTGGAAATGCCCGAATCCCTTGGTCGTCCCGATTCTCTCGAAGCGAAGTTTCCCAGGGATCGTGAGCCGGTTGTATAGCGAAGAGCTTCCGAGCGCAGAAGTCGTCGTGAGCAACACTAGCCGTGCGCGATTCGACTTTCCACTGATGACAGCCTTACGTCCGAGGTACTTTCTCTCATACGCGCGTTTCACCTGAGTACTCGCCATTAGAGCTGCGACAAGCTTACCTCCGATGAGATACGAGTACGGCGGAACAGCACCAACCACATACGCATCCATAACGTGGACTAAGCGTTCCCGCCGGTCTTCGTGGGACCATCCTACCCAATTGTCGCGGGCAGTCAAATTGAAAACCGGATCACCAATAGCAAAGAGACCGATTAATCGACCATTTTGGCGGTCTCGCACTAAAAATCTAAGCCGCCGCCCAAAACCCTGCGAGACGGGTATCGACCATGACAGAGTTGCGAATCTGAATAGGCGGGACTCCAAAGAATTTGCCTTGACCTCTACAAGCTCAGCATCTATTCGGCTTGGGTCTATTTCACGACCTGAAGCGAAGTAGCTCTCTAGAGTATCCTTATGTTCATCTACAAATTCACGGTTCTGCCGAAGGACGCCCAGTCGGTGTGCCTCATGGATGTTCCGAATCCTTTGCTTGGTAAGATCGCCGTCGATGAAATACTCATCTGTCGACTTGGCAAATCCTATGTTCAACAAATGGGCGTGTACAGCAGCCCTAATCGACTCCCTACTGGCTTCCGCGTCGACCGTTCCCAACGTATGATGGCTTGGAGCATCTGGCTTAATTTCGTGGGGACAGTCGTCATGACCTCGCCTCTTTGCCCTATCGGCACGCACTGCTCAATTCAGGATATTCGCACCCGACGCCTTATCGGACCTGTCGGATGTTGGCTCGCTATCCATCAAAGCTGTCCTCTTCGAAACTACGTCAAATCCAAGGCTGGGTCACGTTCTAAATTCTCTGCAATCTACCTGCACCGTTCTTATCGTATCCTGCAACGTACTGCGTTTTCAACACTTCGGCTTGTAACACACACTTGGACTCGTAACTTTCAGCTTCCGGCCTCGTTACCGGCCAGGCTCTCACGTTCTACTCCCGGGGTCACGTTGCCTGCGGATCTCGAACAGTACGACACCCGCGGCAACGGAGACGTTGAGGCTGGATACCGATCCCGACATGGGAATCCGGATGACACTGTCGCAGGCTTCCAGGGTCAGACGCCGAAGACCTTTGCCCTCGGACCCGAGCACCAGGGCGAGCGGGCCTGACAGGTCGCTCTCATGGAGGGATAGTTCGGCACTGTCCGAGGTGCCGACGATCCAGATACCCCGGGATTTCAATTCCCCGAGACAGCGCACCAGATTGACGACACGGTATACGGGGACGCGCTCCGCCGCACCGGCTGCCACCCTTCTGACGGTGTCGTTGACCTGCGCGGCGCCATCCCTCGGGACAATGACCGCGTCCACTCCGGCACAGTCCGAAGTGCGAAGACAGGCCCCCAGGTTGTGCGGGTCCTGCACCCGGTCGAGGATCAGCAGCAGCGGCGATGCTCCCAAGGTGTCAAGAAACTGGGGCAGTCCGGTGTTCTGCCTGCTTCGGTTTGCGCGGATGGCGAGGACGCCCTGGTGCCGTGCCCCGTCGGAAAGCGCATCAAGACTCTGGCGCGACTGTCGGTGCACTTCGACGCCGGATTGCTCCGCAAGAAGGACCAGCGCCTGCATCCGGGTATCCCGGCGGGAGCCATCCACCCACAGGCCGAGAATTTCCCGTGGATGCCGGCGCAGGGCCGAGTGGACCGAATGGAAGCCCGTCAGGCGCTGCTCGCCGGCATCGCCCTTTTCAGGTTTTCTGGCCACGTTTCGGTTTTCCGGGTCTGGAACGGCGTCCGCGTCCGGCAGATCTGCCGGCATTGCCCTTGCCGCGACGGGGCCTGGTTCCTGGAGCTTCGTCGGTGGATGCGCGGCTTTTTGGGACCAGTTCAAAATCCACCCGGGCCAGATCAAGGTCCACCCGGGTCACTTTCACCCGCAGCCTGTCGCCCAGCCTGAACCGGCGTCCGCTGCGTTCTCCGGCAAGTTCGAACCGCAGGGGGTCATGGTGAAAGTAGTCGCTGCCCAGGGCGGTGACATGCACCAGGCCGTCGACGAAGATTTCGTCGAGTTGAACGAATATGCCGAATTCCTTCACCCCGGATATGACGCCTTCGAATTCCTCGCCGATCCGATCCTGCATGTATTCCGCCTTCAGCCAGGACACCACGTCCCGCACGGCGTCATCGGCGCGCCTCTCGGTAAACGAGCAATGTTCCGCCACTTCCCGCACTGATTTTTCTGCCGGCACCACCCTCTTGAGCCTGCCCGAGAGGATATTGCGGATCAGGCGGTGCACCACTAGGTCCGGATAGCGCCGGATCGGCGATGTGAAGTGGGTATAGACCGGGTAGGACAGCGCGAAGTGCCCCTCGGGATCGGATGCATAGACCGCCTGGCTGAGGCTGCGAAGAAGCACGGTCTGGACAACTCCCAGTATTGCCGGACGCCCTGCCGCCTGCTGAAGTACCGCGGCGTAATCCGCGGCATCCGGGCTGTCCCCTCCGGGAACATGCAGACCAATGCCCTTGAGGAAGATGCGAAGGTCGTCCAGCGCCGGTGCATCCGGACCCGCATGATTGCGGTAGATCCCTTCACCACCCAGGCTGCCCCTGAGCAGTTCACCGGCGCAGATGTTGGCGGCCAGCATGAATTCCTCGATCATGCGATGGGCAATATTGCGCGCGCGCACGGAGATGCGCGCTATGCGCTGACGGTCGTCAAAGTGGATCAGCGGCTCCGGAAATTCGAAATTGATGGTGCCCCTTTGATTCCTCTGCGCATCAAGCACCTTGTAGAGACGCAGCAGGTTGTCCAGTTCGTCGGCGACATGGGACCACTGTCCGCGCAGCGTCCGGTCACGTTCGTCGACGATACGGGCGACCGCCTCGTAGGTGAGCCTGGCCCGGGAACGCATGAGACCGGGATAGAAATCGAATTCCTGGATCTTCCCGGTACGGCTGATCCGCATGTCGCAGACCATGCAGCAGCGATCCTCGTCCGGGTTCAGGGAACAGATGCCGTTCGAAAGCGCCTCCGGCAACATGGGCACCACCCGGGCGGGGAAATAGACCGAGTTTCCCCGTACCAGGGCTTCGTGATCCAGGGGGGTATTCGCCTGCACGTAGTGGCTCACATCCGCGATGGCCACCACCAGTCGCCAGCCGCTGCGGCCGGCGCGTTCGCAGAACACCGCGTCATCGAAATCACGGGCATCGGCGCCATCAATGGTCAGGAGCGGAAGATTCCTCAGGTCCGTGCGGCTGCGGTCCATCCTGGCAGTTCCCAGCCGGCGCCGTTCCCTTTTCAGCTGCTCCTCCACTGCCCCTGGCCAGTCCAACGGAATCTCATGCTTGCGGATGGCAATTTCCGTCTCCATTCCGGGGGCAAGCTCGCTGCCCAGGATATGGATGACCGAACCCACCGCATGCTGGTGCCGTACCGGATGCCGGGTGATCTTCACCACCACGATGTCGCCGGAACAGGCATTGCCGAATCGATCCGCGGGTATCACGATTTCCCTGGCAAAGCGGGAATCGTCCGGCTCCACGAACCCCACTCCCTCCTCGACATGGAAATGACCGACGATCTCGCGCTCGGGATCCACCATGACCTCGATGACCACGCCCTCCTTGCGCCCCCGGGAATCGATGCCTTTCAGCTTCGCCACCACCCGGTCTCCATGCAGTACTTTCCGCATTTGCCGGTGATGCAGGTACAGGTCGTCACCACCCGTTTCGGGACGGACAAATCCGTGGCCCTTGGGGTGGCCGATCACGCGTCCGGTAAACGCCCCCATCCGGTCGGGCAGTGCCAGCCGGCCTTTCCGGTCCACGATCACGACACCGTGTTGCCCGAGTCTCTCCACCCGGGCGCTGACCGCACGGCGGGCTTCGGCCCCATCGAGACCGAAGTGACGGCACAACTGCCCGAAGCCGACCGGCCGGGCCATTTTTGTCAGGTATAGGATGATCTGGTGACGGGATGGCACCGGGATGCCGGAATCGTCAGCCGGCCTGAAATCTGTGTCAGTCGATGAAGGACTATCTATCATTGTGAATATTGGTTAAATAAACGCACCTTGGTAGCATTGCGGCCCAATGGCTGTTTCCGGAAAATTCCCGCATATTGAATCAGTTATTTCTGATATACATCCGGTTGATGACCTGTGGTGCACGCGGCCAACGGGCCCGTTGCCTGCCATCCGGTAAGCCCTTCGGGGGATAAAACGAAAAGAACAACCTCGTGCGACAGATTTCCCATTTTATTTTCCATTCTTCAACTTTTTTATTTCATCCAAGTCTATGAAAATCGGCATACCAAGGGAAATCCTGGCCAGCGAGCGACGTGTCGCATGTACGCCGGACGAAACCCGAAAACTGATCAAGCTGGGGCATGAGGTCCTGGTGGAGACCAACGCGGGTCAGGCCGCCGGCTTCTCCGACAACGAATATGCCGAGGCAGGCGCCTCGATCATCGATGATACAACGGATTTATGGCAACAGGCGGAACTGGTCTGCAAGGTCCGGGCACCGCAGATGCACGAAAGTCTCGGCAAGACCGAAACCGAACTGCTGGGCGAGGGAAAGATCCTGATTGCCCTGCTCGCACCGGCGCAGAGCGGTGCGCTGCTGGACGAAATCGCCGGACGCAAGGCCACGGCCATGGCAATGGAGGCGATTCCACGCATCTCAAGGGCGCAGAAGATGGACGTGCTGTCCTCCATGGCAAACATCGCGGGTTACCGCGCGGTGATCGAGGCAGGACAGCACTTTGGCCGGTTTTTCACCGGACAGATCACCGCGGCGGGCAAGGTCCCGCCGGCCAAGGTGATGATCATCGGTGCCGGCGTCGCGGGGCTCGCCGCGATCGGTACTGCGGTCAGTCTCGGCGCCATCGTGCGGGCATTCGACACCCGGCCCGAGGTCAAGGAACAGATCGAAAGCATGAATGCGGAATTCCTGGAACTGGATTTCGAGGAGGAAGGCAGCGGCGAAGGCGGCTATGCCAAGGTCATGAGCGAGGAGTTCATCAAGGCCGAGATGGCCCTGTTCGCGGAACAGGCCAGGGAGGTGGATATCATCATCACCACGGCCCTGATACCCGGGAAACCGGCACCGAAGCTGATCACCCGCGAGATGGTGGATTCCATGAAGTCCGGCAGCGTCATCGTGGATCTTGCAGCCGAACAGGGGGGCAACTGTGAACTGACCGAACCCGATCAGGTGGTCCGCCACAACGGCGTCACCATCGTCGGATACACCGACTTTCCCAGCCGCATGGCCTCGCAGTCGAGCCAGCTGTATGCCACCAACGTGCGTCACCTGCTCACGGACCTGACACCGGAAAAGGACGGTGTGCTCAATGTCGACATGGAGGACGAGGTCATCCGCAGCGCCACGGTCGTGAAGGACGGCGAAGTCACCTGGCCGCCACCGCCGGTGAAACTCTCCGCCGCCCCCCAGGCCAGATCCAAACCCGAGGAACCGCCGGTGGAGGAACCGAGGAACCGCACCCTGTCAACGGTCGTGGGAATGGCGGTGGCGGGGATTGCCATCCTCGCCATGGGATCCGTCGCACCCGCAAGCTTCATGAACCACTTCATCGTGTTCGTACTCGCCTGCTTCGTGGGGTGGCAGGTGATCTGGAACGTGACGCCGGCGCTGCACACACCCCTGATGAGCGTCACCAATGCAATCAGCGGCATTATCGTCATCGGCGCCCTGCTGCAGGTTGCGTCACCCGGCTGGATCGGGGTCACCCTGGCGGTGATTTCCGTCACCATCGCCTCCGTCAACATCGCAGGTGGCTTCCTGGTCACCCAGCGGATGTTGAAGATGTTCCAGAAATAGGGGGCGGACATGAACTACGGAATCATTCTTTCTGCGTACATCCTGTCGAGCATTCTGTTCATTCTGAGCCTCGGCGGGCTCAGCCATCAGGAAACCGCCCGGCGTGGAAACGTGTACGGCATCATCGGGATGGCGATTGCCATCATCGCCACGCTGCTGTCCGACCAGGTCGGAAATTACGGCCTCATCATCGCCTGCATGCTGGTGGGCGGCACCATCGGCGCCTGGGTGGCCTCCAGGGTGGAGATGACCGCCATGCCGGAGCTGGTTGCCATACTCCACAGTTTCGTGGGCCTTGCCGCGGTGCTGGTGGGATTCGCCACCTACATCGACCCTGACATCCATTTCACCGGGGTGGAAAAAACCATCCATGACGTGGAGATCTACCTTGGCGTGCTGATCGGCGCGGTGACGTTCACCGGCTCGGTGATCGCGTTCGGCAAGTTGAGCGGCAGGATCGGCAGCCGGGCACTGATTCTTCCCGCACGGCACTGGCTGAACCTCGCCAACCTGCTGGTCTGCATCTGGCTCGGCTACGTTTTCCTGGGCGCCGGCAGCACCATCGAGGGTATCTGGCCCCTGCTCGTCATGACCGTGCTGGCACTGATCTTCGGTGTCCACATGGTGATGGCCATCGGGGGGGCGGACATGCCGGTGGTGATTTCGATGCTCAACAGCTATTCCGGCTGGGCCGCCGCTGCCACAGGGTTCATGCTGTCCAACGACCTGCTGATCGTCACCGGTGCGCTGGTGGGCTCATCCGGTGCAATCCTGTCCTACATCATGTGCCGGGCCATGAACCGCAAGTTCGTCAGCGTGATCATGGGCGGATTCGGCACCACCAGTGCCGGGGGGCCCGATGCAGGCGGGGAACAGGGAGAAGTGGTACCGATCTCTGCCGAGGACACCTCGGAACTGCTGGGCAACGTGGATTCCCTGGTCATCGTGCCGGGGTACGGGATGGCAGTGGCCCATGCACAGCATCCCGTGTCCGACCTGACACGCAAACTCCGGGACAAGGGCGTGAATGTCCGATTCGGCATTCACCCGGTCGCGGGCCGCATGCCCGGGCATATGAACGTGCTGCTTGCAGAGGCCAAGGTGCCCTACGACATCGTGCTTGAAATGGACGAGATCAACGAGGATCTTCCGCAAACCGACGCGGTGATGGTGATTGGCGCCAACGACATCGTGAATCCGTCCGCCATTGACGAGCCGGACAGCCCCATCGCAGGTATGCCTGTCCTTGAGGTCTGGAACGCCAAGACGGTGATCGTGATGAAACGTTCCATGGCCAGCGGTTACGCCGGCGTCGAAAACCCCCTGTTCTTCAAGGAGAACACCCGCATGCTGTTCGGAGACGCCAAGGACAGTGTGGACACCATCGTCTCGAACCTGCCCTGATCATGCCGGACAAACTCAAACTCGGAATCCCCAAGGGCAGCCTGGAAACCGCCACCCTGGAACTGTTCGATCAGGCCGGGTGGCGAATCAGCACCCGGGCACGCAACTATTTTCCGTCCATCAACGACGACGAGATCACCTGCGCCCTGGTTCGCTCCCAGGAAATGGGATCCTATGTGGCAAACGGCACGTTGGATCTGGGACTGACAGGGCAGGATTGGATCCTGGAAACCGGCGCCGACGTGGTGACCGTGACCGAACTGGTCTACTCGAAAACATCGGACCAGCCGTGCCGCTGGGTGCTGGTGGTGAAAAACGACTCACCCATTCAGTCCGTATCCGACCTGCAGGGAAAAGTCGTCTCCACGGAGCTGGTCCGGTTCACGCGGCAATACCTGGCGGAGCGCGGCGTGGAAGCGGAGGTTCAGTTCTCCTGGGGCGCCACGGAGGCCAAGGTGGTGGAAGGCCTCGCGGATGCCGCGGTGGAAATCACGGAAACCGGAACCACGATCCGGGCCCACGGCCTCAGGATTGTCTGCGACCTTCTGCACACCAACACCGTGCTGATCGCGAACCGGGAAGCGCTCGAAGACCCCTGGAAGAAATCCAGGATCGACAAGATCGCCCTGCTCCTGAACAGCGCCCTTCTCGCACGGGACAGGGTGATGCTGAAAATGAACGTTCCTGCCGACAAGCTGGATGTGGTGGTGTCGAAACTGCCCAGCCTGCACGCCCCGACGATCAATCCCCTTTACGGCGATGACTGGATGGCGGTGGAAACGGTGGTGGGACGGAACGAGGTCCGGGATCTCATCCCCGCATTGAAGGCGGCGGGAGCGGAAGGCATCCTGGAATTCGAACTCCACAAGATGGTGCTCTGACCCAAGGACCGCTCCGGAACCTCCGGCTACCGTCGATCCACGTCCAGCCGGGCGGAAAAAACAAACCGGCCGAGGCCGGTTTGTTTTGTCTATGGAGCAGCCACCCCGCTCGATGTCAGGCGTGGCAAAGCTGGCTGCCTGCACCGAATCCGTCAGCGACGGTTGTCCGGCAGGGCAGCCGAGCCGGGATTATCAGTTGGAGGAATTCTGTATATATGCGATATCAGTTTCCTCGACCGGGCCAAGGGACCATTCGCCACGGGTCTTGGCATGCTGGACGGCGCCGTCGATGTCGGACTGGGACATGTCCCTGGGAATGGTCAGGACCTGTCCGGGATAAATCAGGTCGGCATCCGTGATCTGGTCAAGATTTGCCTTGTAGATCAGCGGCCACTGCTCGGGAACTTCGTACACTTCCTCATGGCCGGAAATCATCCAGAGGTTGTTGCCTTCCACAACCGTCCAGCTGGTCAATGCCTCCATCACGGGTTCGGGCTCGGGGACCGGTTCCGGTTCAGGGGCGGGAGCCGGCTCCTCAGGTGCCGGAGCAGGGGGCGGTGCAGCGGGCTCTGCTTCTTCCGTGGGCTTGCTTTTCGCGCTGATACAACCTGTAGTCAAGGTCGCGGCCAAGGCGATGGCAATCAATTTCAGCCCTGTGTTCATTTTATCGGTTGAGATGGTCATGCGTAGGACGATTCAGTTAGTTTTGTCGAATTCCAAGGGGCCAAGAAAGCCTAATCACCATAAAAAAGTAAGATTACTCCATTGATGAGATTCTAACGTTGGTGATACCCAATATCAATAGAGCAATCCATACCAGGAAAATGGCATGTTTATGAAAATTACATGTTTATCCCGGGTTAGCGCCGGATTGTCACCACCCGAACCATCCGCTCCGTAATGCCGGCACACAATCCTGCGGTTGGCCCGTTGAGATTCCGTACGGGCCGGACTGCAAGCCGGCCTCGGATCGATTTGGGAACTCCGCGGGACCTCCTCATCGGACGGATCAATGCATCCGGCGGGGTCAGTCGATTCCGCCCATGCACAGGTATTTCATTTCCAGGTACTCGTCAATGCCGTGACTGGAGCCCTCACGGCCGATGCCGGATTGCTTGACACCGCCGAAAGGCGCGACCTCGTTGGAGATGATGCCCGTATTGATGCCCACGATCCCGTATTCCAGGGCTTCTGACACCCGCCAGGTGCGGGCCAGGTCGCGGCTGTAGAAATAGGCCGCCAGGCCGAATTCAGTGTCATTGGCCTGCCGGATGACCTCCGCTTCTTCCGAAAAGCGGAACAGCGGCGCCAGGGGGCCGAATGTCTCTTCCCTGGCCACCTTCATGTCGGCGGAGACATTGGCCAGTACGGTGGGCTGGAAAAAAGTGCCGCCCAGTGGGTGCCGCCCGCCGCCGAGCCTGATTTCCGCGCCCCGGCCAACGGCATCGGCGATGTGATCCTCCACCTTCTCCACCGCGTTCATGTCGATCAGCGGCCCCTGGACGACGCCGTCGTCGAGCCCGTCGCCGACCTGCATCCCGGCCACGGCCTCAACCAGCCTGTCCGCGAATTTCTCGTATACGCCGTCCTGGACATAGATACGGTTGCAGCAGACGCAGGTCTGGCCGGCATTGCGGTACTTCGACATGATCGCGCCTTCCACCGCCGCATCCACGTCTGCGTCATCGAATACGATGAACGGTGCATTGCCGCCGAGTTCCAGTGCCACCCGGATCACGGAATCCGCGCACTGCCGCATCAACAGCCGACCCACTTCCGTGGAACCTGTAAAGCTGAGGTGCCGGACATGGGGATTGGACGTCATTTCATCGCCGATTTCGCCCGAGGATCCGGTCACCACGCTGAGCACCCCGGCAGGCACTCCTGCCCGCTCCGCCAGTTCGCACAGCGCCAAGGCGGACAGCGGAGTCTGCGTGGCAGGCTTGACCACCACCGTACACCCTGCGGCGAGCGCCGGCGCCACCTTGCGGGTGATCATGGCGGACGGAAAATTCCATGGCGTGATGGCGACACAGACTCCTACCGGCTGACGAAGGACGACGATCCGCTTGTCGTTCTGATGCTGGGGAATGACCTCGCCATTGACCCGCTTTGCCTGCTCGGCGAACCATTCGAGGAAGGATGCCGCATAGGTAATTTCGCCGCGGGACTCGCCGAGCGGCTTGCCCTGCTCCAGGGTCATCAGCCGTGCCAGATCTTCCTGGTTCTCCATCATGAGCTCGAACCAGCGGCGCAGGACCTGGGCGCGTTCCTTGGCCAGCAGTCCGCTCCACCCCGGTTGCGCATCCCGGGCATGACCAATGGCTTCCCTTGCTTCCGCCCCACCCATTTTCGGGATTCTGGCGATCACGTCACCATTGGCAGGGTTGGTCACTGCTAGCGTTTCACCGCTTTCGGCATCCCGCCAGGCGCCATTGATGTAGCACCGCTCACGAAAAAGAGCAGGATTGGACAGTTGCATGATGATCTCCGGTAATTCAGAAACTCGGTGTTCGTGTTCTCGCTGTCAGTCGAACGGGTGGCGAAGAATGATGGTGTCATCACGTTCCGCGCCTGTCGAGACGATATCCACGGGCAGTTCACACAGTTCGGACATCCGGTCCAGGTACGCCCGTGCATTGGCCGGAAGATCGTCGAAACTGCGCGCACCCGCCGTGCTCCTTTTCCAGCCCGGGAGTTCCTCGTACACCGGGCGGCACCTGGCCATCGCCTCCGCGCCGTACGGCGGCAGGTCCACCTCCTGACCGTCCAGTTCATACCGGGTGCAGATCCTGACCGTTTCCAGGCCGTCCATGACGTCCAGCTTGGTCACGCACAACGCGCTGAGCCCGCAGACCTGGGCGGTTCTGCGCAGGGCCACGATATCAAGCCAGCCGCACCTGCGAGGACGTCCGGTGGTGGCCCCGAATTCATGCCCGCGGTCACCAAGATGCCTGCCGACGCGGTCGAACAGTTCCGTGGGAAAGGGTCCGGAACCGACCCGGGTGGTGTATGCCTTGACGATTCCCAGCACATGGTCAAGTTCCAGCGGACCGATGCCGCTGCCGACCGCGGCGGCGGCGGCGGTGGTGTTGGACGAGGTGACATACGGATAGGTCCCGTGGTCAACGTCCAGCAGCATGCCCTGGGCCCCCTCGAACATGACCGACCTGCCCTGCCGGCGCAGCCGGTACAGACGGGTGGACACGTCATCGATCAGGTCCGAGATCATTTCCTTTTGTGCCATGGCCTGATCAAGGGTCTCCCGGTAATCCACCTTTTCCGCGCCAAAATACCGTTCCAGGGCAAAGTTGTGATATTCCATGACCGAGCGCAGTTTCTCGGCGAACAGGTCCGGCCGCATCAGGTCCCCCAGGCGCAGGCCGCGGCGGGCCACCTTGTCCTCGTAGCAGGGGCCGATACCCCGGCCGGTGGTGCCGATGGCGCCCTCGCCCCGCGCCGCCTCCCTGGCGATGTCGAGGGCGATATGGTGGGGCATGATCAGCGGGCACGCCGGGCTGACCATCAGCCTGTCACGAATGCAAATCCCGATTTCCTCCAGTTCCCGGACTTCCTTCAGCAGCTGCTCCACGTTCACCACCACGCCATTGCCGATCAGGCATTCCACCTCCGGCCGCATTGCTCCCGATGGCACCAGGTGCAGCACGGTTTTAATGCCGTTGATCACCAGCGTATGGCCGGCATTGTGGCCACCCTGGAAACGAACCACCGCATCCGCCTTTTCCGTCAGCAGATCGACAATCTTGCCCTTCCCTTCGTCACCCCACTGGGTGCCGAGCAATACGACGTATCTCGACATGTTCAATGGACGGGAGCTGGTTCTTGAAACAGGTTCAGGAGCGGACCAGATACAGCAGGACAGCACCTGCGAGCATGCAGGCAAACCCCACGCGCCGGAGCTGTCGTTCCGGCAAGTGGGAAATCTGGTTCATGAGCCGGGTGAATGCACCTGGATTGAGAAATGGCAGTATCCCTTCGAGCACCAAATATAGCGCAAATGCAGCCAGCAGGTCATTCCAGATCATGGGAAATTGGCGGGCCGGGTTGGAGGTTCATGCCGAGGAAATCGCCGTCAGACGCAGAGCGGCCGCCCGCAGGCGGCCGCCTTGATTGAAACGGAAAATCCGGTCAACCACCTCCCGGCAGGAGCGGCGGCGGGCTATCGACGCCGGATTGCTTGAAATAACGGAAAAACTCCGAACTCGGATCGATCACCATGAGATCGTCCTTGCCGCTGAAGGTTTTCGTGTATGCGTTCAGGCTGCGGTACAGGTTGTAGAAATCCCTGTCCTGATTGAATGCCGAAGCGTAGGTGCCCGTGGCGGTGGCGTCGCCTTCACCCCGGACGCGTTCGGCATCCCGGCGGGCGTTGGCGAGCAGGATATCCCTCTGGCGATCCGCATCCGCCCGGATCTTTTCCGCTTCCTCCTCACCCTGGGCCCTCAGTTCCTTCGCCACACGCTGCCGCTCCGCCTGCATCCGGGCGTAGACACCGTCACTGATGGCGGGATCAAGGTCCACCCGCTTGAGGCGCACATCGATCACCTCGATGCCGAACTGCTTCGCCTCCTCGACCATGGCCTGGCGCACGGCCTCCATGATGACCGTGCGGTCCCCGGAGATCACCTCCTGGAGGGTCCGCCTGCCGAATTCCTGGCGGAGACTGTCGTTGACCCTCTGGGCCAGTCTCGACCGGGCATTGCTGAGACGTCCCTGTAACCGCGTGAAGTATTCGTGCACATCGTCGATACGCCACTTGACGAAGGAATCCACCACCAGGGTCTTCTTCTCCACGGTGAGGTAGCGTTCCGGGTCCGAATCCATGGTCTGGACCCGGGCATCGAAATAGCGGATGTTGTTGATGAAGGGAAGCTTCCAGTTGAGGCCCGGTTCGATACCGGAATCCACAATCTCGCCGAACTTGAACTTGATGGCTCGCTCACGCTCGTCGACATAGTAGAAAACCGAAAACAGGCCGGCCGCGATCAATGCCGCCAGAACAAGGAATATGGTGCTTTTCGATCTCATGTCCTAGTTCCTCCCGGTTCTTTCGCTGTTGCGGGATGAGGTTCGCAGTCCCTGGTTGAACGTCGACGTGGAGCCGACCTCGTCCACCCCGGTGAAGTCCTGGCCGCCACCGGCGCCGCCGGCGGTGACACGCCGGTTCAGTATCTGGTCCAGCGGCAGGTACATCAGGCTGTTGCCGCCCTTTTGATCGATCACGATCTTGCTGGAGCGGGACAGAACACCCTCCATGGTTTCAAGGTACAGCCGGTCGCGGGTGACCTCGGGCGCTTTCTCGTACTCGTCGAGCACCTGATCGAAGCGCGACGCCTCACCTTCCGCCCGGGCGATGACAGTGGCCTTGTAGGCTTCCGCCTCCTGGGTGATGCGCGCTGCGGCACCGCGGGCCCGCGGAATGACATCATTCGCGTAGGCCTCGGCAAGGTTCTTGAGACGCTGCTCGTCCTCACGGGCCTTCACCGCATCGTCAAATGCGTCCTTCACCTGGGCGGGCGGCTGGGCATCCTGCATTTCCACGGCGCGAATGTTGATGCCGGTCGCATAGCGATCGAGAATGTCCTGGACCAGCGTCTTGGTTTCCGCTGCAAGTTCCGCGCGTCCCTCGGTGATGGCGAAGTCCATGGTGTTACGGCCGACGATTTCCCGGACCGCACTTTCGGTGGCGCCCCGAACCACGCTCTCGGCCACATCCCTCGGGTTGTACTCGCTGACATTGAACAGGAGGTCCCGGGGGTCCTTGATGTCGTACTGCACCGCGAACTGGATGTCGATGATATTCTCGTCCTGGGTCAGCATGAGCGATTCGATGGGTACCAGCTGCTTGCCCCTGGCCGACTCGCGGTATCCCACGAAGACGGTGTTGAGTTTGTCGGTGTTGATGACCTCGATCTTTTCGATCGGTGTCGGCCAATGCCACCGCAGTCCCGCACCCTTGGTTTCGGAATAGGCGCCGAAGCGCAGCTCGATGGCCTGCTGACCCTGCTGCACGGTATAGAATCCGCTGAATCCCCAGGCGCCCAGACCCACCAGCACCAGGATCAGGATCATGGTGGAACTGATGCCTTCACCGAATCCGGAGCGGCCACCCCGTCCGCCGCCGGAACCGCCCCCGCGACGTCCGCCAAACAACGAATCGATCCGCCGTTTGGCATCTTTGAACATTTCATCGAGGTCGGGGGGTGATTCGCCTCCACGGCGGCGACGGCCGTTACCGCCACCGTTGTTACGACCCCACGGGTCGCGTTCGTCCCCGTTGGATCCGGGCTGATTCCAAGGCATGCGGATGTACTCTCAGGAAAGGATTACAGATTTTACTTTATTTGGGGTCCCCATGGCCTGCTTCAAGCTGCAATTCCCGACCTGAAACGGACCGTCATTCCAGGCGCCGGAGCCGCAGTTTCCGGGTCAGCGTGTTGCGTCCCCAGCCCAGCAGTTCGGCCGCTTTCTGCTTGTGACCCCGGCTGTGGGTGAGCGCGGCACGGATCAGCGCGGTCTCGAACTGCGCTCCCATGCTCTGCGCCAGACGCTTCTCTCCGCCGCGGAGCCTGTCCAGTGCCGTGTCCGCCAGCGCGGACACCCAGCCCTCGTCCCGCGTTTCCCGGGCCAGCATCTCCCCCGGCAGGTCAGCGACCTGGATGACCTTGCTCGGAGCGAGCACGGTCAGCCGGCGCACCATGTTTTCCAGTTCACGGACATTTCCCGGCCACTGATAGGCCTGCATCACCGCAAGCACCTCCGGCGAGCATTGCTTGACATCCAGCCTCAGTTCCAGGGCAGCCTGCCGCAGGAAGTGGGTGACCAGCATGGGAATGTCGCTGCGGCACTCCCGGAGCGGGGGCGTGTGAATCGCGATCACATTGAGCCGGTGGAACAGGTCATTGCGGAATGCGCCGGTGGACACCAGGGCTTCCAGGTCCTGGTTCGTGGCTGCGATGACACGAACATCAACACGGATTTCATCCCTGCCGCCGACCCGGTAGAAGCGACCCTCCGACAGCACCCGCAGAAGCCGGGTCTGCAGGCCTGCGGGCATGTCCCCGATCTCATCCAGGAACAGCGTGCCGCCGTCCGCCTGTTCGAATCGTCCGATATGGCGTCCGTGGGCGCCGGTGAAAGCGCCTTTTTCATGTCCGAAGAGCTCTGACTCCAGCAACTCCGAGGGAATTGCCGCGGTATTGATGGCAATCATCGGCTGATCGGCCCTGGGGCTGTTGCGGTGGATGGCATTGGCCACCAGTTCCTTGCCGGTGCCGGATTCGCCGCGTACGAGTACGTTCATGTCCGACGATGACAGCCTGCCGATAATCCGGAAAACCTCCTGCATTGCGGCGCTTTCCCCCATCATGACGCGGTCCCTGGGATCATCATCGCCGTTGGTGCCGGACGTCATTCCCTGATGACAGGCCCGCTCGACCAGGGACAGCATTTCCCGGATGTCAAAGGGTTTGGTGAGGTATTCGAACGCCCCGTGCCGATAGGCGTTCACGGCACTGTCAAGGTCCCCGTAAGCCGTCATGATGATGACCGGAAGCCCCTTGGCCACATCGTGGAGAGTGTCCACCAGTTCGAATCCGCCCATGCCTTCCATGCGGATATCCGAAAGCACGACGTCGGGGCCGCTGTCCGGACGGCGTTCAAGCGCCGCCAGCATGGCCCCGGCGCTCTCGAAACGCGCCACGGCGTAACCTTCCCGGGTCAGCGCCTTTTCCAGCACCCAGGCGATGGACGCATCGTCGTCCACCACCCAGACATTGCCCCGTCCGCGATCGGTCAATGTTGCAAAGCCCCGTCGACGGGAAGAAACAGCCTGAACGCCGTTTCCCCCGGTTTGCTGGCAAAGTCCAGCGCGCCGCCGTGCTGCGTGATGATTTCCGCGGCAATGGGCAGGCCGAGCCCCGTTCCATCGGCCTTGCCGGTGACCATGGGATCGAAAATCCGGGATTCGATGCCGGGGTCGACCCCCGGGCCGTTGTCAACCACCTCCACCCTGACAACCTGCCTCCGGCAACCCGCCAATGCCATGTAATCGATGCGCGTGCGGACCACGATGCGTCTTTCCCCCGGCTGCCCCTCCAGTGCCTCCACCGCATTGCGCATGACGTTCAGCAGGGCCTGGATCAGCAGGTCGCGATTGCCCCGCACCCGCGGCAAACTCGGATCGTAATCCTGCAGCAGCCGGTAATTCCCTTCGACTTCAGCGTTCAGGAGCTGGCGTACGTGCTCGACCACGCGGTGGATGTTGACCTGCTCATCCAGATCGGTACGGGTGCTGGCCTGCATCCGGTTGACCAGCTCGGTCAGGCGGTCAGCCTCCTGGATGATGATCCCGGTGTACTCCGAGAACGCCTCGCTGCCGGCCTCCTCGGCGAGAAGCTGCGCGGCGCCGCGGATTCCTCCCAGCGGGTTCCGGATCTCGTGGGCCACGCCGCGAATGACCGCCTGATTGGATTGCTGCCGCCTCTGGAACTCCGCGTCCCGAACGAGTTTTCCGCTGGGTTCAATCTCCGTCATTTCCAGGATGAGCCGTCCTCCATGTCCGTCATCCATCCGGTTGATCACACAGTCCATGTGCTTCTCCATGGTCGTGGAGTACAGCAACAGTTCATGGTTCAGCAAGCTGATCTGCCCGCCTTCGCGCAGGACCCGGCGACAGGCGTCGGACAACTGTTTCCCGTCCCGGACCAATCCGGTCAACGGTTTTCCGCCAGCACGCCGAAGACTGGTGTTGAGAAGGGATTCCGCGGATTCATTCAGATACACCACGGTCAGGTCCCCATCCAGTAAGGCGATGCTGGTGGACTGCTGCTGGAGGATCTTGAACGCATCTTCAAGCATGGTCGGACAGGGCCGGGGTTGCACCATGACGGTGCCATTCAGGTCAAATGCCTCTGCCGGAACGGGGGCAGACCGGGATTCTCTGTCATCCTCCCCGGCCTGAAGGCCGGGGATTCCCACGGCACCCATGGGAGGTCTTTCCATGGGACCCGCTCCGGTGGGTTCCTGCTGCTGGCGGCGCGGCACCACTCGCTTCACGGGCTGATCCGGCTTCCGTCCCCCGAACATCGACTGTACGGCATCAGACACAAGACGGCTGCGCCATCCGCGCCAGCCTTCCCCGCCCCGTAGGGCGGGGCCTGCAGCTCCGGTCAGAGGCTGTAGTACATGTCGAATTCCACGGGATGGGTTGCCATCCGCAGCCGGGTGACCTCCTCCATCTTCAGTTCGATGTAGGCGTCGATATAGTCACTGCTGAAGACATCCCCGGCAAGCAGGAACCCCCGATCCTGGTCCAGTGCCTCGAGGGCCACATCAAAACTGTGAGCCACAGTGGGAATCTGCTTCTCTTCTTCCGGCTCCAGATCGTAGAGATCCTTGTCGCCCGGATCGCCGGGATGAATCCGGTTCTGGATGCCGTCGAGACCCGCCATCAGCATGGCGGAAAAGGCAAGGTAGGGATTGGCTGTGGAATCCGGGAACCGGATCTCTATCCTTCGACCCTTGGGATTCGCCACGTAGGGGATCCGGCAGGATGCGGAGCGGTTCCGGGCCGAATAGGCCAGCAACACGGGTGCCTCGAACCCCGGCACAAGGCGCTTGTAGCTGTTGGTGCTGGGATTGGTGAAGGCGTTGAGGGCGCGGGCATGCTTGAAGATGCCGCCGATGTAGTAGAGCGCGGTTTCACTCAGCCCACCGTACAGGTCACCGACGAACAGGTTTTCACCGTTCTTGGAAAGGGACTGGTGCACATGCATGCCGCTGCCGTTGTCACCGACAATGGGCTTCGGCATGAAAGTCGCGGTCAGGCCATGGGTATGGGCCACGTTGTGCACGACATACTTGTAGATCTGCACCTCGTCGGCCTTCTTGACCAGGGTGTTGAACCTGGCGCCGATCTCGCCCTGGCCCGCAGTGCCCACCTCGTGGTGATGCACCTCCACGTCGAGTCCCATCTCGGCCATGGTGAGGCACATCATGGAACGCACATCGCCCTGGCTGTCCACCGGGGACACCGGAAAGTACCCGCCCTTGACGCCCGGCCGGTGGCCGATATTGCCGTCCTCGTACTCCTTGGCGGAATTCCACGCGGCCTCGCTGGAGTCGATTTCGTAGAACGAATGCCCCATCTCGTTGCCCCAGTGCACGGAATCGAACAGGAAGAATTCGTTTTCCGGTCCAAAATAGGCGGTGTCACCGATCCCCGTGGACGCAAGATAGTTTTCTGCGCGCTTGGCGACGGAACGCGGGTCCCGGTCATAGCCCTGCATGTCGGACGGGTCAATGACATCACAGCGGATATTCACGGTGGGGATATCGGAAAAGGGATCCACTACCGCGGTGTCGGTATCGGGCATCAGGATCATGTCCGACTCATTGATGCCTTTCCATCCCGCAATGGATGAGCCGTCAAACATCTTGCCGTCCTCGAACAGGTCCTCATTCACCACCGAGACCGGTATGGTGACATGTTGTTCCTTACCCTTCGTGTCGGTAAACCGGAGATCTACGAATTTCGCTTCGCTCTCCTGCAACAATTTCATGACTTCTGAAGACATTCTAGAAAAACCTCTGCTGGATTGGATTGTGGATGGTGAAAACGGTTTGGTCCGGCAATTCCGGATCGGCTGTTTGACAGCAAATTCCGTGCCAGATCACCATTCCCCGTCTTTTCAAAATCTTACTGATCAATACGGGATCGGCCCGGCGGGAAAATGTCATATCCTGGTGCATTTTGCAACCGGATTGCACCGAAACGGTGCCACTTCAGCCTGCTCAATCCCCACTTGCTCCTCCCGCACCGTCGGTTGGGGTTCGTATGCTCTGCCAGACCAGCATCCGGTTGTTGGACGGCATCTCGAGGTCGTCCTGCAATTCCAGCGCACACTGCCGGCCCAGTGCAACCAGATCGACATCGTTGCGAAGGCCCATGCGCGGATTCCTCCTTCGCAGACTCCGGTCGAAATCCTGATTGCTCGCGCTGGTGTACCGTCCGTCGCGGTTGAACGGCCCGTACAGGAAGAACCGGCCACCGCGCAACAGTTGCCCGACCCCCCTGAACATGCAGCCCACCTCCTCCCAGCTCATGATGTGGGCAGTGTTGGCGGAATACACCCCCTCCACCTCAAGCGACGGCCAGGCTGAAGCCACGTCGAGAATCCGGGGAGGATCGATATTCGCCAGGCCCGACGCATCCACCCTGGCCCGCAGCATGGACACCGCTTCCGGATGTTCCGAGGGCACCCAGTGAATCCCGGGCAGCGCCGAGGCGAAATGGACGACATGCTGACCGGTACCGGACCCGATTTCCAGGATCGACTGTCCCCGCCGGATCCGGGTGCGCAGTGCACCAAGGATCGGCGACTTGTTCCTTTCCGCGGCGGGGCTGCAGGGCAATGTGCTCATGGGCCGTTCCTATCGCCTGTCCGTTTTCGATCCTGGCTGCTCCCGAAGATCGATCTCACTCAGTTCCTGTTCACCCCTGGCGATGGCGCAGACATCCGAATTGGCATGGAACCGGTCGAACAGTCCGAGCGCAACCAGGGTGACGCCGCCGGAAAGTATCGCGGCACCCAGGTTCAGACCCGTTGCGAGAAGGCCCTTTGGATCCGCCTCGATTTCCGGCGACCTCAGGGTGCCCCCCAACTGGATCACCCTTGCAATGGAACTGGCGCTGATGCCGAGCCCCTCGCGCGCCTTCGGGGTCAGATAGATGTCGATCTTCTCGCCGGGGAATGTGATCTCGCCGCCACCGAGAATGGTCACCCTGTCCGTCTTGAGCGCGAGACCGTTGCGCGTCACCGCCTTTCCTTCCCCGATATCAAGATACAGGACACCGCATTCCACATCCGCAAAATCCTTGTTCCGGTCGAACAGGTTGGCGGCGGAGAGAAAATTGGTGACCAGGTCACCGCCTACGGTTCCCAACGCCTTGCCGTATATCCTGGATTGCCGGATATTGAGCCTGATCTGCCCTTCGCCCCGGTCCACGAGGCCCGCCATGGACTGTTCCCGGCCCCGAAGGGCGATGTCCGCGTCAATCACTCCGCCCGTGAACGCCCTGCCCTTGGACAGGGCCCGCAACGATTCGGCCGGCAGGTTCTTCACCCCCAGTTTCACCCTTGTCTCCCCCCCCTTCGGCATTCGTATGCTGCTCGACAGCACGCCATCCCCCAGATAGGCCTCGAAGTCCGACGCAACCGAACCCCCGTCCATGCTGGCGTCAAGCCTGAGATCCCGCAAGTGCGTGGTGCGACCCCAGTAGTCGGCGATCTCAAGCATCAATGTCCCGTCCGACTGCAGCATCCATGCCGGCAGCAACGGGTTATCGGAAAAAACCCGGGGGGTCTTTTCAGCCGGGTGGAACAGGGTCTTCATGTCCAGCTGATCCACCCGCAGGGCCGCATTCAGCCCCGTTCTTCCGTCGTCGCCGGGCGCCCGCCAGCTGGCAGTGCCTTCAATCACGCTCTCCCCGAGACGGGCGGAACCGTCCGCGGCGAGGACACCAGCCTCCATTCCCAGCAGTGCGTTCATCATGAAGGGATTTCCCGGCATGAGCTTCCATTGCGCCGGAACCAGTTCCGCCAGGTCCCTGTATTCCAGCACAATGCGCATCTTGTCGAACTCGAGCGGTTTCAGGCCGGATATGTCGCCGTGCAGGTCCAGCGATCCGCCCTGGGCCCGGGCCTTCAGCCTGAAGCCTTCAAGCCCCTCGCCATCCCATGGCAGCGGCATCACGAAAGACATGTTCACCGCCTCCATGGCCGGAAGGCGGTACCGCGAAAAATCCGGCAGCGCGACGGGTCTGCCGGACAGGGACACATCCAGAAAGCCCCGCATCGGATTCAGCGAGGATACCTCGCCCGTTACCACCAGTTCCGCGCCCGCCCATGTTGAAGTCATCCGGAGGCCTTCCAGCGACAAGGCCCCCTCCGCACCGCCGCGCACACCGAACTGCGCATGCACCGGCTCCAGGTGTTCAACCAGTCTGTCCCCCGCGGGCCTCTCACGGACCCAGGGTGCCAGCGATTCCGGGCTCACCACTGCCTTGACATCCAGTCTGGGGACCGCCCGTCCCCGTGGCAGCGCCAAGTCCCCTGTCATGGACAGACTCTCGTCCCCCTCTTCCCCGAAAACTTCGACATCGTCGATGCGCCAGTTGCCCGCGCCTTCGCCGTGCAGCATTCCGGCCAGTTTCAGTTCCGGCAGTTCCGGCCAATCCTGTTGATGCGCCGACCCGAATGTCCGGGCATCCCACAGCGTACCCTCGAGACCCAGGGTCAGGGTGCCGGGAGATTCCAGGTCCGGGATGTCGCCCCAACCACGCAACTCCCCGCCGGGGAATTCCAGCAGCAGGTTTTCCACCGCCAGGTGATGCCTTTTGCCGGCCAACCGCCATACGGCCTCCACGTCGGCAACCTTGGGTTGAAGAGCCGGCACCCAGGCATTGCGGGCGAAAAACCCGGATTTGACGCTTCCGCTGATATCCATGCTGCCCGCCGGTTCCCGGCCAATCCCGTCGATGCGGCCATGGCCCGAAAGTGCCAGCAGTTCACCGGTGGTCTGCATCCGGAGGTCCTCGAGAACGAACCCCGACCGGTCCCGGTTAAGGACGGCACTGCCATTGAGTCCGCCGGATGCGGGCCAGGACCTGCCCAAGGCTTTACCCAAACCCTGGATGTCCTGCACCGTCAGTTGCAGCGGAAGGCCCGTCCCCCACAGCCGGCTGGCATTTTCCACCTGCCCCTGTGCCGTGACTGTCACACCTGACGCGGTTACCGATAAACGGGAGACGTCCATGTGCAGCCGGTACGTCGCGCCGGTCAGGACCGCGTCGAAACCGATCCTTGGCTTGAGTCTGGTCACATCGCCCAGGGGCAGTCCGCTGATGTCCCAGTCGTCATCGGCGCGCACGCTGACCTGGATCTCCGACAGGCTGACCAGCCGGCCGACACTGCCGCTGGCATGGAGAGGAATCCCGTGATACCCGGCGCGGCCCGTCAGGTCCTCCAGCCGCATCGTTGCAATCGTCCCGGGCTGGACCAGGCGCCCGGACAGCTGGACACTGTCAAGGTCCAGCGGGCGAAACCGGAACCAGGGCGTGATGTCCCGCAACCGGGAAATGCCGCCATCCAGCTCAAGGTCCAGATCGCGCCAGAGGAGAACGTCCCCGACCGTCCCCACTGCCCTGAGTGCGTGCTCGCCCGCAGCGACCAAGGTCAGGTCCGCGTCCGATTTCCGGCGCTGAAGCCACGACGCGATTGTTCCGAGGGTTCCGTTGACCGTGACAGGCACCGTGTTCAGCGTACCCCCGAGATCCACGCTCACAGGGGTATCCGGACTCTCCGCAGTGATGGTTGCATTGTCTATCTGCACATCCCAATTTCTCCACCTGAGGAAGAACTGCATCCTGACCTGTTCGAGCGTAACGGACCGGATATCGAGCCATCCCGGCGCAGCCGCGGACCGGAGGTCGCCCGCCGATGTACCGCCGACCGGGCCCAGGTTGTATTTTCCGGAGGAATCCCGTTCCACGAGGAGTCCGGCCTCCCGCACCAGAGCGTGCTCCACGACCACGCTGCCCCGCAGCAGTTCCGGGATTGAAACGCGCGCCTCGACCCTGGCTACCCGCAATGCATCCGGATGGTCGCTCCAGTCCGCGTTTTCGAGGCGGATGTCCTCCGCATACAGGATCAGGCCAAGACCCGGACGGATTCCGATATCGCCCCGGATCTCCAGATGGTGACCGGTCCGGCTTTCGACCCAGTCAGAGATTGCAGACTTGTAGTCCTCCTGATCAAGCAGCAGGCTGCCTGCCAGCGGCAGGACGATGACGACCAGCAGGATGGTGACCAGCAGCCGCCACAGCCATCTGATGAAAGTCCTCATCGCCCCTTGCACATCCCCGGAGGTTGGTTATGGGATAGAATCGCCCGGATGAAAATTCCGGGCTCAGCCGAAGGTGTCATGCGGGCAGCCAAACCGCTTGATGCGGAAACCACCCCAGTTGCAATGTCCCGCGCATCGTCCCGGGATGATACTTCGCCGGACCGGTCCGCCAGGGCTGATCCCACAGCCTTGAACCGGCCGGATCATCGCAAAACGGCGAAGGGAAAACGCAATTTCGACAAGCTCAGCAAGCGCCTCCGGCGCCAGGTTGGACGCGCCATCGAAGATTATCACATGATCGGGCAGGGTGACCGCGTAATGGTCTGCCTGTCAGGCGGGAAGGACTCCCATACGATGCTGGACATCCTGTTGGCACTACAGGCCAGGGCGCCGGTGGATTTCGAACTGGTGGCCGTAAACATGGACCAGAAACAGCCGGGTTTTCCCGGGGACGTGTTGCCACGCTATCTGGAATCCAGGGGCATTGCCTACGACATCATCGAGCGGGACACCTACAGTGTCGTCAAGCGCGTCATACCCGACGGGCGAACCATGTGCGGTCTGTGTTCCCGCCTGCGCCGCGGGAACCTGTACGGTTATGCGGTGCGGCACGGATTTACCAAGATCGCCCTTGGCCATCACCGGGACGACATCATCGAAACCCTGTTCCTGAACCTGTTCCACGGCGGCCGCCTGGGTGCCATGCCGCCCAAGCTGCGCAGCGACGACGGCAAGAACATCGTGATCCGGCCACTGGCGTATTGCGCCGAAGAGGATATTTCCGCGTACGCGGAACAGCGCAAATTCCCCATCATTCCCTGCACACTGTGCGGATCGCAGGATCAGCTCCAGCGCAAGCAGATCAAGGCCATGCTGACCCAGTGGAAACAGCATCCAGGAAGGGTGGAAAACATCTTTCGTGCCATTTGCAGCGTGTCGCCTTCCCAACTGGGCGACGCGGACCTGTTCGATTTTGACCGCTTCACCGTGCGCGGGCAGCGCCGGTCCGGCAAGGCACCTGCGGACAGATGGATCTCGAAGGGTCCCGGAAGGAATTCCACCTGACGGCGGAACCTTGCCGCCGGTTCAGCGTGCCTGGGCGAGCAGTCCGGCCATTTTCTGAATTTCTTCCCGTGTATTGAAGTAGTGCAGCGAGGCCCTCGCAAGGCTGTCTATGCCCCTGGCCTGAAAGTCGATCCGCCCGCCTGCCCCGCCGGAAACAGAAATGTTGACGCCATGGGTATGCAGGTACTGCTGAATCTCCCGGGGCGACATGCCGGACATGCTGAACGTTACGATTCCCCCCAGCACGGAACCGCGGTCGTGGACCGTCACCCCGGGGATGTCCGAAAGCAACTGCCGGCAGACTGCGCCCAGGGCGATGACTCTCTCCCCGATCGCCTCCATGCCGACCTCGTTGGCATAGGCAATGGCGGCGCCAAGCCCCACGCGGGCGGCGTGGTTGACCTCGTAGTTCTCGAACCGCCGTGCACCGTCCAGCAGACGGAAGCGGTTGGCGTCCAGAAGCTCCACACCGTGCTGATCCAGTGCGGCCGGCTCCATTTGCCCCAGGAATGACCGCTCGACGTACAGGAGCCCCGTGCCCCGGGGTCCACGCAGGTACTTTCTCCCCGTGGAAGTCATGGCGGTGCATCCGATCTCGCGGACCCTGACCGGGATCTGGCCACTGGACTGGCAGGCGTCCAGCACGAATGGCACCTGCGCATCCCGCGCGATCCGGCCAACCTCCGCAGCCGGGCAGATGGTGCCTCCCCCCGTCGGAATATGACTCATCGTGATCAGCCGGGTTCTCCCGTCCAGGGATTTTTCAAGCCCGTGCAGGTCCACATCGCCGTTGGCGTCACACCCTACCAACACCGTTTCCACACCCAGCCCCGCCTTCTGGATGAAACTCACGAAATGACTGCCGTAGTTGAGCTGGGTGGTGACAATGCGGTCCCCGGGTGAAAACCGCAGCGAGTGAAAGAACTTGAGCCACGCCTGGGTATCGCTTTCGCAGTAGGCGATTTCCTCCGGCGAACAGCCGTAGAGACGGGCCGCCTCCTGATAGAAACGGGCCGTGTCCGACGCCCGTTCCGCGGCGGTCTCATAGCCACCGATCGCCTGCTCCCGCTGCAGGTAGTCGATCATGGCGTCATAGGCCGCCCCCGGCATCAGGGAACTGCCCGCATTGTTCAGATGCGCGATACGGCTGCAGGCGGGCGTGTCCGCCCGGACCCTGTCAATGTCAATCATGGTATCAGGATTCGTTCAGTTTCTTCTTCAGGCGTTCCAACAGTGCCCGCTGGGATTCGATCTGCTCCTGGATCAGCTTGCGTTCCCGTTCCGATTCGTCGACGCTTCGCTGGAGGTTGTCGTAGGCGACCCGGTCGGTCTGGATCTGCCGCCTGACCAGGTCCAGGGTTTTCTCCAGATCCACAATACGGCTTTTCAGCAGGTCCCGTTCCTGCTCAACCGCAAGCAGTGTCTCACGTGCCGAATCGCCGGACTGTGAATCCGGCAACGCGACAATATAGCCGGCGCCGAACGCCAACAGGATGAGACCGGCGAGAATCAGCTTGCCGAGCACTATGGGTTCAGGGGACCAGCGATACCTGGTCCAGACCGGCGGTTTCATCCAGACCGAACATGAGATTCATGTTCTGGACAGCCTGACCCGCCGCGCCCTTGACCAGGTTGTCCTCCACGGCAAGGATCACCACGGTATCCCCGTCCCGTGGCCTGTGCACCGCAATCCGGCAGATATTCGACCCCCGTACACTGCGGGTATCGGGATGTGAACCCTGGGGCATGACGTCGACAAAGGGTTCCCCGGCATAACGGTTCTCGTAAAGGGCCTGCAGATCCTGCAGGTCGGAAGATCCGGCATCATCCAGTTGCGCATACAACGTCGCATGGATACCACGGATCATGGGCACGAGATGGGGGGTGAACACCAGCCCGACCGCATGCCCGGCCAAATCCCCGAGTCCCTGCCGTATCTCCGGGTGGTGCCGATGCCCGGCGACTCCGTAGGCCTTGAAGGAATCCCCGGCCTCGCAGAAAGCATGGTCCGTCTTCGCCGAGCGGCCGGCCCCGGATACACCCGACTTCGCGTCGGCAATCAACCTGTCTGTCTTCACCAGGCGGGCCTCGACCAAAGGCAGGAATCCGAGGAGCACGGACGTGGGATAACACCCGGGATTGGCGACAAGGCGTGCCCCGCGGATAGACTCCCGGAACATTTCCGGCAGTCCGTAAACCGCCTCCGGCACCAAATTCGGACAGGCATGCGCCATACCGTACCACTGCTCCCATTCGGCGACATCCCTGAGCCTGAAATCAGCAGACAGGTCGATGAGCCTGGTGCCGGCTTCCAGCAGCGACCGGGCGTGCTGCATGGCGATCCCGTTCGGCGTGGCACAGAAGACCACGTCACAGGATTCCAGGGCCCCCTCCCCGGGATCGGTAAAATCCAACGACACCACGCCCCGTAATGACGGGAACAGGTCGGCGACCGGCCGGCCGGTCTCGCTGCGCGAGGTGATGCAGGACAACTCCACCGACGGATGGCGTCCCAGGATGCGCAACAGTTCAATACCGGTATATCCCGTCCCGCCCAGAATCCCGGCCTTCAGCTTACTCATGTCAACGCTGATCGTGAAATCGTTACAATACCGATCAAGTTTAACCCAGCATAAACATTGCAGAAACCGTCACTACTCGCCGACCTTGTGGATATCCGCCATCAGATCAAGTCGGATGCCGAATGCAACAGGGAAACGGTCCGGCAGCGTGATCGGGACATCGGCCTGCGGATTCCGGCCGGACAGAATGACGCGGCAACACTCAGGGGCTGGGTCGCCGCCATACGCCAGGGACACGGGGGACAGGGACGGCTGGCGCAGCGGGGGATTATCACCGTGATCGCGGCCCTGTGGCTCTTCGGGCTCTCCGGAGGATGGCTGTTGGGCGACATGGCACTCGACTATGACGGGAGCGAGCCGGTCAACATCATCCATGCGCTGATGATTCTTGTGGGAAGCCAGCTGCTCCTGCTGACTGCCCTCCTGATCCTGCTGGCCTTCGGTCTCGAAAGAGTTCGCGAGGCCTTTGCATTCATCAACCCGGCGGTCTGGATATCCCGGCTTCTCGCCTGGATGCAACCCGCCTGGCATCCATCGATCAGAGAACTGCTGGACGAGCAGGGTGCCATGAGACTTCACGGAATCCGCCGGTGGCTGCTGATCTACCTGGCGCAGCACTTTGCGGTTGCACTGAATCTCGGAATCATCGCGGTGCTGTTCTACCTGGTTACCGTTTCCGACCTCGCCTTCGGATGGAGTACCACCCTGATGGTGGAAAACCAGGCGGTGTCGGGTTGGTTCGATGCACTGTCGTCTCCCTGGCAATGGATACTGCCCGCGGCGGCGCCGAATGCCGACCTGGTGGAGGCAAGCCGCTACTACCGGCTCCAGACCAGGCTGCACCAGGACACCATGCTGGTGGCGGAACTGGGTATCTGGTGGCTGTTCATGCTGATGTGTATCCTGGTCTACGGGCTCCTGCCGAGGATACTCACCCTCCTGTACGCGGGTATTCGCTATGACCGCTCGGTCATTTCCGCCATACGGAACACCACCGGTTCTGCCCAGGTGCTGCTGCGGATGCGCTCGCCTCTCGTTTCCTCGGGGGCGGACGAGGCGGATACGGTGGACGGGACCGGGGAAAGCCCGCCCCCCCTTCGCCGGCGGCAGATCGGCAGGCCCCTTCGCGCCGTGGTGATCGAATGGTCCGGGGTGCAAGCGGACCGCCCTGCCCTGTCCCGTTCAGGCATCACGGCCGAGCAGTTCCATTCCGCCGGCGGCAAGCAGAGTCCGGACGCTGACAGGGAAATGATCAACCGGATTCGTGGACATGAATTTGAAGCCGTGGTTCTCGTGGCGGGATCCTGGGAGCCCCCGATGATGGAATTTATCGATTTTCTCCGGGAACTGTGTGAACAGATGGATGCCTCCGTGATTCGCATTGTCTATCTGGTGCCGGCGGAGAAAAGGGAGGCGGTCAGGCCCGGGGACCTGGAGACATGGGAATCTGCCCTGTACGCCATGGATGATTCCAGGCTCTACGTGGAGGTCCAGCCACCGTGACCGACCCGTCCACCGACACGGGGCCGCCGGTACTCGCCATTGTCGGCCATCCGAACAAGGGCAAGAGCAGTATCGTCTCCACACTGGCACAGGATGCGTCGGTCCGCGTCTCGCCCCGCTCCGGCACCACGACAAGCAATCGCGCGTACGCCATCAGACTCGACAGCCGGGAACTGTGCCGCCTGGTGGATACGCCGGGATTCCAGCGCCCGCGGGCGGCAATGGACTGGATGCAGCGCCATTCGGGCTCCACGGCGGATCGCCCCGAAGCCGTCAGGAGATTCCTGGAAGAACACCGGCAGGACCCCCGGTTCAGCGCGGAGTGCGAACTGCTGGGACCCATCGTCGATGGCGCGGGAATACTGTACGTCATCGATGGGTCGGTGCCATACGGACCGGACTATGACGCCGAGATGGAAATCCTGCGCTGGACCGGGGGGCCCAGCATGGCACTGATCAACCGCATAGGAGCCGGGAACCATGTGGCGGACTGGCGCAGGCCGCTGTCGCAGTATTTCCGGATCGTCAGGGAATTCAACGCGATTTCGGAACCATTCGAACAGCAGGTGCAACTGCTCACGGGATTTTCCGAACTGTGCGAGGAATGGCGCAAGCCGCTGCGGGAAGCCGCGGATAGCCTCGTGGCCAGAAGAGCGCTGCAGATGCGGCAGGCAGGAGAAAGAATCGCGAAACTGCTGGAGAACATGCTGGGTTACAGCGAAACCGCCCCGCTCCGGGATTCCGGGGATCAGGCCGGCATTGCGGCCGGCCGCCAGGCACTGGAAAGCCGGCTCGGCGAAATGGAGCGCGCTGCCCGGGCTGACGTGGAGCAGATCTTCAACCACGGCGGCCTTGACAGGGACGAGTCGGCGCTTGAGGGAATCGATGAGGACCTGTTCTCCGAACAGACCTGGAAGCTGTTCGGGCTCAGCCGGGACCAGGTGCTGGCCATGGGCGCCGCGGGCGGCGCGGCCACCGGCGCACTGGTCGACATCGGCACCGGCGGACTGACCGTGTTTCTCGGCAGCAGTGTCGGCGCGGCGATCGGCGCCGCGGGCGCTTGGCTGGGCAGCCGGCAACTGGTGAATGTCCGGGTCAGGGGACAGTCGCTGGGCGGCCACCAGGCCATACTGGGACCGGTGAGCAGTATTCACTTTCCCTGGATCGTACTGGGACGCGCGGTGACCCACCTGCGCCTGGTTTCAAGAAGAAACCACGCCGTCAGGGCGCGGCTGCGGATTGAGCACCGGAGCCAAGGTGGACTGGCATCGGAGCTGGATCCGGGGCTGAAAAAATCTCTCCAGTCCCACTTCAGCAAATTGTCCCGGGGCCGGACCGTACGCCCGGCAGAGAGCACCGAGCTTGGCAGGCTGGTCGTGGCCGCGGCGGAATCCGATACCGGCACCGTCCCGGAAAACCGGTAGGCCGGCTCACACTGCATTCCCGCGAACCGAAGTTATAATCGGGCATGAGAATACCCCGTCCCGGGTGAAGACAAGCCGATCCCTGCATGAGCCCACCCCCGTCTCCGGCAACGGAACACAGTTTCAATGATGATCTCGAAGGCAACCTTCGGGGAATACGTTCACGGATCCGCGCCTGCTGCGGGAAATACGGCCGTGATCCGGATTCCGTTCGACTGGTGGCCGTGGGGAAGCAGCACCCGGCGGAAAGGATAGCCGCCCTTGCCGCCCTGGGGCAAAGGGATTTCGGAGAGAACTACCTGCAGGAGGCCGGCGGGAAAATGGACTGGTGCCATGATCAGGCGCCCGGCGAAGCCGACGGACTTGCATGGCATTTCATAGGCCATGTGCAAAGCCGCAAGTGCCGGGAAATCGCGGAGCGGTTTCACTGGGTGCACACCGTGGATTCCGAGAAGGTGGCAACACGCCTGAACCAGCACCGGGGCGACCGGCGCCTGAACGTACTGATCCAGGTCAATATCGACGATGAACCCACCAAGTCGGGTGTCCGGGTGGATCAGGTGCAGGATCTGGCCAGCATGGTCAGTACCCTGTCAAACCTTCATCTGCGGGGGCTGATGATCATACCCCGGGCCCGGGACACCTTTGCAGAACAGCGGGAAGCCTTTGCCCGGTGCCGGCAGCTGCAGGATTCGCTCATCCGGGAGGGGCTGGCACTGGACCAGCTGTCCATGGGCATGACCGCGGACATGGAGGCCGCCATTGCCGAGGGCGCCACCATGGTGCGGATTGGCACGGCCCTGTTCGGACCGCGCCCGCCGTCCGCCTGAATCTTCCCACCGAATCACCGAGCCACAACCCATGCCATCAGACAGCATCAGAAAACCCGTCGTCGCCTTCATCGGCGGAGGAAACATGGCAGGCAGCATGATCGGCGGCCTGATTGCCGCCGGATGGCCGGCCGACAGCGTTCGCGTGGCAGAGCCGCTGGAAAGCCGGCGCGAGGAGCTTGCCCGGTCCCATGGCATCAGCTGTTTCGAACACAACACCCCCTGCATCGGGGGCGCTGATCTGGTCGTACTGGCGGTGAAGCCCCAGGTGCTGAAGGAAGTGGTCCGGGCGCTTTCGAAGCCCCTGCTCGACGCGTCGCCCCTTCTGATATCCATTGCCGCGGGGATCCGCGGCGGGGACATACTGCATTGGGTCGGCGGCGAGATGCCCTTTGTTCGGGTGATGCCCAACACCCCCGCCCTGGTCAATCGGGGCGTATCCGGAATGTGGGCCAATCAACTGGTCAGACCCGAACAACGCGCCGCAGCCGAGGAAACCATGCGTGCGGTCGGCGAGGTGGTGTGGGTTGAGGATGAATCACTCATCGACACGGTCACGGGAATATCCGGAAGCGGCCCGGCCTATTTCTTCAAGATGATGGAACTGATGCTGGATGCGGCGGAACAGCACGGGCTCGACAGTGAAAGCGCGAAAACGCTGGTGGTGGAGACCGCATTCGGGGCAGCCACCCTGATCCGCAACGGCAACCAGGCTCCGGCTGAACTGCGCCGCCAGGTCACTTCTCCCGGTGGCACCACCGAGGCCGGCATACGCGCAATGGAGGACCATGGCATCGATGATGCCGTGCACTCGGGAATCGGTGCGGCCGTGGTACGCTCCCGGGAACTGTCTGACCAGTTCGGAGGAGACTGATGCCCTACTTCCAGGATGCCCTCGGCATGCTTGTGGATGTTCTGCTGGGACTGTTCCTTGTGGTCGTGATCCTGCGGTTCCTGTGCCAGCTTTTCCGGGCCGATTTTCGCAATCCCATCATCGCGGCCATCATCAGTGTCACCAACCCGCCGCTCCGGTTCCTGCGCAGATTCATCCCCGGCCTGTACGGGTTCGATCTTGCATCGCTGTTCCTGATTTTGATCGTGGCGTTTGCCAAGTACTTCCTGCTGTTCTCCATCGCCGGCCTGCAGGTCAGCCTGTCCGCGCTGCTGCTCTATGCAGTGGGGGAGTCGATCAACATTGCCTGCTGGATTCTGCTGATCGCCATATTCGGTTCGGCCATACTCAGTTGGATCGCACCCCGCACCTACCATCCGGCCGCAAGAATCCTGGGAGAGATCAGTGATCCCGTACTGCTGCCGTTTCGCCGGCTCATGCCGAACCTGGGCGGTCTGGACATTTCCCCGATTTTCGCCATTCTGGCAATCAGCCTGGTTCAGAGGCTGGTAGTCAACCCGCTGATGGATCTCAGTCGTTCACTGATCTGAACCCGCCCCGGGCGCTGAGACGGGGATCAGCGCGGCACTTTCAGTGTCAGCACCCGCATTGCCACCAGGATCAGGATCACCACCGGGATTCCCATGACCGCAGTCATCAGGAAGAAGCTCGAATAGCCCATGGTGTCCACCATGGTACCTGAATACCCGCCCACCACCTTGGGCAGCAGGGTCATCAGGGAGGAGAAGATTGCATACTGCACGGCGGTAAAGCGGATATTGGTCAGGGCGGAAAGGAAAGCCACAAACGCGGTGCTTGCAAGTCCGGCGGACAGATTGTCCGCGCCGATCACGGCATAGAGCATGCCGATATTCTTGCCCGTACCCGCCAACACCATGAACAGGAGATTGGTGCCGGCGGCAAGAATTGCGCCAAGCAGCAGTATCCGCATCACCCCATAGCGGAAGGCCAGCAGTCCCCCGGCGAAGCCGCCGACTATGGTCATGCCGAGTCCGAAGGTCTTCGCCACCACGGCCACCTCGGACTTGGTGAAACCGAGGTCGTAGTAGAAGACGTTCGCGATCACGCCGAGAACGATATCCGCTATCCGGTAAAGACCGATCAATGCCAGAACCAGCCATGCAACCCACCAGCCGTGCCGCTGGAAGAACTCCTGCAGTGGCGCCAGGTAGGCGCCGCGGGCGATGGCTGCGGGCACCAGGGCGAAACCGGAGAGCAGGCGGGCAACCAGCCAGGCCAGCAGCAGACCGGTTCCGAGTCTGGCGGTTTCCACGACCAGTCCCGCCAGCGCCCCGTTTTGCAGCAGCTCCTTCAGGGTCGACTTCATCACCGCGGCCGGACCCGCTCCCGCCATGTAGCTCAGGATGAACGCGAGTACCGCGCAGAAAAAAAGCAGCAGCAGTTGCAGGTTCTCCCGTGTCGACCGCTCCTGCTGGGCAGGGTGATCCGGTTCCCGCACCAGCAATGTGGTGACAACCCCGACCAGCATGCAAACCGACATGATCCGGTATGTGCTGCTCCAGGCAGAATGGTCGTAGGCGTCAGGCAACGACCCGAGCCATTCCGCCAACAGCAGGGCGCCGGCACCGGCGACCAGCATGGCGATGCGGTAGCCGGCAATGTACGTGGATGACAGCAGGGCCTGCATCCTGGGCTCCGCGGACTCGATCCTGAATGCATCAATGACGATATCCTGGGTGGCCGACGAAAAGCCGAGCAGAACCGCGGCGAAGGCCATATACTGGAGGGACCAGCCGCCTGTCCCGGGGTCCACGATGGACATCAGCCACAGAGCCAGAATGATCATGCCCTGGGAAAGCAGCAGCCAGCTGCGCCGCTTGCCCAGCATCCGGGTTGCCAAGGGCAGCGGCAACTGGTCCACCAACGGCGCCCAGACGAATTTGAACGAGTAGCCCAGTGCCGCCCAACTGAACATGGTCACGACGCTGCGCTCCACGCCCGCCTCGCGCAACCACAAGGACAGCGTCCCGAAAATCAGCAACAGGGGCAGTCCGGCGGAAAATCCGAGCAGCAGCATGATCCAGACCCGGCGGTCCAGCACGGCTGCATACGTGGGTCTTGACTGGATTGATTCCATCATGGGGCGGGGGTGGTTATTATTGCGGTGGCCGGATATTAACCCGAAACCCGCATCAGCCAACGATTGCCTTCTCCCCGCCCACACACCCCCGTTCCATGACCAAGAGTCCCAACCATTTCATTGATCTGTGCATACGGCATCACATTCTCACTTTCGGTGAATTCACCCTGAAATCCGGACGGGTCAGTCCGTATTTTTTCAATGCCGGCCAGTTCAGTGACGGATCGCTGCTGGGCCGCCTGGCCGGTCACTATGCCGGGCTGGTACACCGGATCATGACCGACTCGACGGGACAGTACATGCTCTACGGGCCGGCATACAAGGGCATTCCGCTGGCTGCCGCCTGTGCCATACGCCTGGCGGATGAATACGGCCTGAAGATTCCCTACGCATTCAACCGGAAGGAATCCAAGGACCATGGAGAAGGCGGCCACATTGTCGGGGCGGAACTGCGGGGCAAGGTCATCATCATCGATGATGTCATCACCGCGGGAACATCGGTGGAAGAGTCCGTTCGGATCATCCGTGACGCCGGCGCCGAACCCGTGGCCGTGGTGATCGCCCTCGACCGGGAGGAGGTCGCCGGCGATACCGGGCTGTCCGCCGTGCAGGCGGTGGAAGCCGCGCACGGGATACCGGTACACCCGATCATCCGGCTGAGCGACCTGGTGGAACACCTGGCGGGCCGGGAGGAACTGACAGCCCATGCCAGTGCGGTCGCGGCATACCGGGCGCAATACGGGATATCCTCCGGGTAGCCGTTCAGGGCCCGCCGCGGCGAGTATCCGGGATGTACACGTGATTCGGAAACCGGACCGGTTTCCGGCGGGAGATCCTTCCGTCCCTTAATTCAGCAACCGGAAAATCTACAGTGCGTCGTCGTTCAGTTCCCCGGTCCGGATGCGTACGGCCTTGTGCAGTTCATACACGAAGATCTTGCCGTCACCCACCTTGCCGGTCTGGGCCGCCTGCACGATGGCCTCCACCACCTGGTCCACACTGGCCTCATCCACTGCGACTTCCAGCTTGACCTTGGGCACGAAATCAACCACGTACTCGGCGCCGCGGTAAAGTTCTGTATGTCCTTTCTGGCGACCGAAACCCTTGACCTCGGTCACGGTCATGCCCTGCACGCCAATTTCCCCAAGGGCATCACGGACATCATCCAGCTTGAACGGTTTGATGATCGCAGAGACCAGTTTCATGAAGAGTAAAATCGATGGATGGGCGGAGAATTATACTCCATAAACGGAAATTCCCGAGTACCGGCCCTGCGAATCGGCGCATCATGGTTCCGACCCGTACCGCTCGCGATCCGTTCGTCCGACACATCGCCACTGGGCTCCGCCTGCATCGCCGGGAAGACGGTTTCAGCCCCAGAATAGCCGGCCCGTTTGCGGAGGCAGAGAAGTCGTCGCCGACGGGCCTGGCGCGTCGGCTTCCTGGAGGATGATCCGGGTTTCCTTGACCGGGAGCTGAACAAGGTGGAGCCTGCGGGAAATAATCCCTTCGCTCCGAAACTGTTACCTATGCGCCCGGAATAATCCGTTACCTATGCGGCCGGAAAGGACCCCAGTGATCATGGCGCGCCCGGAAGGATTCGAACCTCCGACCACCTGGTTCGTAGCCAGGTACTCTATCCAACTGAGCTACGGGCGCATGAATTAGGGTCACGAGTGGCGGAGAGAGAGGGATTCGAACCCTCGATACGCTATCAACGTATACGCCCTTAGCAGGGGCGCGCCTTCAGCCGCTCGGCCATCTCTCCGTGGTGGCCGAGTTTACACCAGGCAACGGGAAAAATGCGACGAAACCCGGGGGTGTCAGGAGTTGTGCGGGTCGCCGTAGTCAGACATGTCCGGCTGCTGGTTGTAGTGATCGTCGTGATTGTAATCCTGATCATATCCACGGTCGCCGTTGTCGAAACGATTCCCCCCTCCCTGTTCATTCTTGATGCGGTAGTAGATTTCCTCGCGATGGACCGGCACATTCTTTGGTGCATTGATTCCAATTCGGACCTGGGTCCCTCGAACACCCAGGACCGTCATTCTCACTTCCTCGCCAATAAAGACAGATTCACCAATTCTACGTGTCAGGATTAACATAGTGCTCTCCAGATTATTCTCACTCCAGGGTTTGAAGTCCTGTGCATGTGTTTACTTCTTGGTTTGTTTGAAACCGAATCGCACCATTGACAATGGTGAAAAGGTCTGACTGATCCTAGCATTCCAGCCCTGTTTCCGGCGTATCGATTCCCAACGTTGAGGCTAAACGTTTTTGTTCATTGTTACAACCCCAAGTGTGTTCCAATAAATCAGTTTAAAGTCATATTTTTAAAGAATAATTTCCTTAACAAACCATCCATAAGTTCTCGACATGGGTATTTATTCCAGGCCGAAGGTCTTGTGCAGTGTGCGGACGGCGAGCTCGGCATACTCCAGGTCGACGGTCACCGAAATTTTGATTTCCGAGGTGGAAATCATCTGGATGTTGATTCCCTTGTCGGCCAGCGCCCTGAACATCTCGGTTGCGATCCCCGCATGGGACCGCATGCCGACCCCCACCAGGGAAATCTTGGCAAGGTCCGCATCTCCGATCACCTCGGTGGCGCCGAGTTCCTTGGCCACGGGCTCGAGCAACTGCAGGCAACGCTCGAGATCACTGCTGCCGACCGTGAACGTGAAATCGGTCATGCCATCCAGCCCGATGTTCTGGACAATCATGTCGACGATGATATGCGCATCGGAAATCGGCCCCAGAACGGCGTAAGCAATGCCCGGCCTGTCAGGCACGTCGCGCACGGTGACCTTGGCTTCATCCCGGTTGAGCGCCACTCCGGATATCATTGGCTGTTCCATGGTATCGTCCTCGTAGGTGATTAGGGTGCCCGGGCCCGGCTCGAAGGACGACAGGACCCGCAGCGGAACGTTGTACTTGCCGGCGAATTCCACCGACCGGATCTGCAGGACCTTGGCCCCGGCACCGGCAAGCTCCAGCATTTCCTCGAACGTGATTCTTGCAAGCCGCCGGGCCTCCGGCACGATTTTCGGATCGGTGGTGTAGACACCATCAACATCCGTGTAGATCCGGCACTCGTCCGCGTTCAGCGCGGCGGCCATGGCGACCGCCGTGGTATCCGATCCGCCCCGCCCCAGTGTGGTGATATTGTTCTGTCCGTCCACGCCCTGGAATCCCGCGACCACCACCACCCTGCCGTCTTCCAGGTCCTGCTTGACCCTGGCGGCATCGATCTTCTTGATCCGGGCCTTGCCATGGATTTCGTCGGTCAGTATCCGGATCTGCCCGCCCGTATAGGAGCGGGCCGGCACGCCGATGGCGTCGAGCGCCATGGACAGCAACGCAATCGTGACCTGTTCCCCGGTAGATACCAGCACATCGGTTTCACGTGCCGGAGGATTCGGGTGCATGGAGCCAGCAAGTTCCAGGAGCCGGTTGGTTTCCCCGCTCATTGCCGAAACGACCACGATCATCCGGTGGCCCTGCCTTGCGGAGGCAGCCACATTCTGCGCCACGGCCTGGATCCGTTCGACGCTCCCGACGGACGTGCCGCCGTACTTTTCAACCAACAGGGCCAACGGTGTTGTCTCGGGGGTGGGAAAGCGGGGCGCGATTTAAACTTTTTCAACAGGGAATGTAAAGCCCGGTAACGATTCCGGGCGGCATCGAAGGCCTGTCGGGGCCCCGATTCAATCAGGTACGGCTACTCCCCGGCCGCCCATGACAGAGCGGCCCGGCCCGGTCCCGGAGTTCAGGTTCTCGATTCGATCCACCGATAGGTGGCATCGAACAGGCTGTCCACGGCATCGACCTGGCCGCCTCCGCCCTGGGCCAGTTCGGGCCTGCCGCCCCCCTTGCCGCCGACCAGGGGCGCCAGGTGGGCCACCAGCTCCCCCGCGGGAAACTGCGCCGCCAGGTCCTTGCTTGCCCCGGCGATGATGTTGACCTTCCCCTGGTTGGCGCCCGCAACCAACACCAGCCCGCTCTGCAGCCGGCTGCGCCACCGGTCCACGGTCAATCGCATGGTCTTGACGTCGGCATCGTCCTGGCGCACTGCGGCGACCCGGATGCCGTTGATTTCGCGCGTTGCGTCCGCCGAACTGTCCCCGGTGGCGAGCTTTTCCTGGAGCGTCTGGATCTGCCTTGAATGTTTTTTCTGCTGCTGCAGCAGCGAATCCAGCCGCTCGGGCACCAGGTCGGGCGCCACCCGGAGGATTCCGGCGGCGGAATCCAGCAGCGCCAGCCTTTGATCCGTCCACTGCACCGCCGCGGCCCCGGCCACCGCCTCGATCCGCCTCACGCCGGCGGCAATCCCGGTTTCCGAGACAATCTTGAACAGGCCGAGATCACCAGTCCGCCGGGCATGGGTGCCGCCGCACAGTTCGAACGAAAATCCGCCCATGCGAACGGTCCGTACGTCATCATCGTACTTTTCCCCGAACAGCGCTTCCGCGCCCGCAGTCCGGGCAGCTTCCAGCTCCATCACCTCCACCGTCACTTCCTCGTTCCGCCGGATCTGGTCGTTGACCAGGTCTTCCACCGCGCGGATCTGTTCGGCCGGCAGCACTTCGGCATGGGAAAAGTCAAACCGCAGTCTTGCCGGCTCCACCAGGGAACCCTTCTGCTGGACATGGCTCCCCAGCACCGATTTCAGTGCCGCATGCAGGAGATGGGTGGCGGAATGGTGGTGGACACTGCCCTGCCTGTGATCGGCGGTGACACCGGCAGCTCCCCGCATGCCGACGCCGATCTCGCCGCCTTCCGCGTATCCCACGTGGGCAATCACCCGGTTCGTGAGATAGCGGGTGTCCTCCACGGTAAAACGGGCGTCGCCGAATCGAATTTCTCCCCGATCCCCGACCTGGCCCCCGCTTTCCGCGTAAAACGGAGTCGAACGGGTGATCAGCATCCCCTTTTCACCTTCCGCCAGCGCCTGGACCGGCATCTGATCCTGTACCAGGGCCACCACTTCCACGTCTTCAGCCAGGTTGCTGTACCCGTTGAAGAGTGTCGGCTCGACGCCCTCCAGTCTGACCTGTTCATCCTGGGAGAACTTGCTCGCGGCCCGCGCCCTTTCACGCTGGCGTTCCATGGCTGTGTCGAAACCGGCCTGATCGATCCCGAGCCCGCGCTCCCTGGCCACGTCTGCGGTCAGGTCCAGCGGAAAGCCGTAGGTGTCATAGAGCCGGAACACCAGTTCCCCGTCCAGCGTGTTCCCCCGCATGGTATCCATCTCGCGGTCCAGTATCCTGAGCCCCTGGTCCAGGGTTTCATTGAATTTTTCATTTTCCGTGCGAAGGACCTTCTCGATCATGGCCTGACTGGTGCGGAGCTCCGGACAGGCATCGCCCATCTCGCGAACCAACGGACCGACGAGCTGATGCAGGAAGGCTTCGCGGCAGCCCAGCTGGTATCCATGCCGCACGGCACGCCGGATGATGCGTCGCAGTACGTAGCCGCGCCCCTCGTTGGAAGGTACCACGCCGTCCAGCACCAGGAACGCGGTGGAACGGATGTGGTCCGCCACCACGCGAAGCGACTTGTTGCCGGGATCGGCGCTGCCCAGCACGCGTCCGGCGTCGGCAATCAGATGGGCGAACAGGTCGATCTCGTAATTGCTGTGTACGTTCTGCAGCACCGCGGCGACGCGTTCCAGCCCCATGCCGGTGTCCACGGACGGCTTGGGCAACGGCGAGAGTTCACCGTCCATGCTGCGATTGAACTGCATGAAAACCAGATTCCAGATCTCGATATAGCGGTCGCCGTCCTCCTCCGGAGTCCCCGGCGGGCCACCGGCCACCTCGGGTCCGTGATCGTAGAAAATTTCCGAGCAGGGACCGCAGGGGCCGGTATCCCCCATCTGCCAGAAATTGTCCTTGGCCCCGATACGGGTGACACGATCCGCGGGCATGCCGATGCGGTTGATCCACAGGTCTTCGGCTTCGTCATCCTCCTCGAAAACCGTCACCCAGAGCCTGTCCGGGGAAAGCCCGAAATCCCGGGTCAGCAGCTCCCAGGCATAGTCAATGGCATTCTGCTTGAAGTAGTCGCCGAAGCTGAAGTTGCCCAGCATCTCGAAGAATGTGTGATGCCTGGCGGTGTATCCCACGTTCTCCAGGTCGTTGTGCTTTCCGCCGGCCCTGACGCAGCGCTGTGCGGTTACCGCACGTACGTAGTCACGCTTGTCGTCCCCCAGGAAGACATCCTTGAACTGAACCATGCCGGCATTGGTGAACAGAAGTGTCGGGTCATTGCCGGGCACAAGCGGGCTGCTGGGCACGATCTCATGACCCTGGTCCCTGAAATATTCGAGGAACCTGTTTCTGATGTCGGAGGTTTTCATCTTGGCGCGGACAGGGATCAGGGCGGCGATGATACCAAGAACCGTCGCGAAATGAATTCAGCAGCGCTGTTCAGGTCTCGTCATAGCTGCCGATCTCGTCGGCGGTGAATCCCCTTTGCTGCAGAAACCTGGCCTGTTTCGCCCAGGCCCGGTAGTCTTCCGGCGGAGCGGTGCCGAACCGTTTTTGCCGAACCTCGACAGCCAGATCGCGCCATGACTCCCGGTATTGCGACATCACCTCCTGTACGATGTCTTCCTCCAGCCGGTGGCGGCGGAGCTCCTGTTCGAGCAGCCTCGGACCCTTGCCGGCCTGGTAGCGGGAACGGCCAAGCTGTTCGGCAAATCGCCGGTCCGAAAGCGAGCCCTCCGAAACCAGCGTATCCAGGAGCAGATCCAGTTGCCCTTGGCCATCATGCGGCGTCAGTTTCCGGCGAAGTTCGTAACAGCTGTACTCCCGGCGCGCAAGGAGCCGGTAAGCCCTTTCCCGCAGGGCATGGAACGCCCGCGCATCGGCAATGGCCCGGATCGGGGAATCTTCCACCGCGCCTGTCTTTGCCGTCTCCCCTGCGATGCAACGAACCGCCGGTGCCGGTGATGAAACCCGGTCAGGCTTCTATCTTGGCATCCGCGGCGGGTTCACCGGCCATGCCCGCAGTGGGGGAAGCGCCGTTTCCGCCGGATTTCAGCAGGCCCTTGCGTCCCCGGATGGCCTTCTCGATTTCATCCGATATGCCCGGATTTTCCTTCAGAAACTCCCGTACGTTGTCCCGTCCCTGGCCGATACGCTCGCCATTGTAGCTGTACCAGGCACCGGACTTCTCCACGATGTCCGTTTCCACGCCCAGATCAATCAGTTCCCCCTGCTTCGAAATGCCCTCATTGTAGAGAATGTCGAATTCCGTCTGCCGGAACGGCGGGGCCACCTTGTTCTTGATGACCTTCACCCGAGTCTGGTTGCCCAGAACCTCGTCGCCCTTCTTGATGGCTCCGATTCTCCGTATGTCCAGGCGGACCGAGGAGTAGAACTTGAGAGCGTTGCCTCCGGTGGTGGTTTCCGGATTGCCGAACATGACACCGATCTTCATCCGGATCTGGTTAATGAAGATCACCATGGTGTTGGACTTCTTGATGTTCGCCGTGAGCTTGCGCAGCGCCTGGGACATCAGTCGCGCCTGCAATCCCACATGGGAATCCCCCATCTCGCCTTCGATTTCGGCCTTGGGCGTCAGCGCAGCCACGGAATCGACAACGATGACGTCCACCGCGGCGGAACGAACCAGCATGTCGGCGATTTCCAGGGCCTGCTCCCCGGTATCCGGCTGGGACACCAGAAGTTCGTCGATGTTGACTCCCAGCCTCTCCGCGTAGGCGGGGTCCAGGGCATGCTCGGCATCGATGAACGCGGCGGTCCCCCCCAGCTTCTGGGCCTGGGCCACCACCGAGAGCGTCAGCGTCGTCTTGCCGGAGGATTCGGGCCCGTAGACCTCGATGACCCGCCCCCTTGGCAATCCCCCTATTCCGAGAGCGATGTCCAGCCCAAGAGAGCCGGTCGAATAGCACTGGATATCCTGGGCGACCGTGGAATCCCCGAGACGCATCACGGAACCCTTGCCGAACTGGCGGTCAATCTGACCCAGCGCTGCATCCAGCGCCTTACGCTTGTTTTCATCCATCAATGATCTTTCCCATGTGGAGTAATTCGGATTTGACGAAGGCACCGCATGGCGCGGCACCCTTGTTCTCTAAATTGAGAACATACCAGATTTTCGCCCGGCAATGCAAGCCTACGGGGCCGGTTTCGGGCCGGGGGGCACTGAAGGGAATGGATTTGGTCACAGATCCCGGGGTCTGACCAGGTGCAGAAGCTGCGGCGGACCGGTTTCCGGCCACTCCAACACCGCCACCGCGGCCGTGGGCATGAGCTTGCCGTCCGGGGGCACCTGCAGATCCGGACAGAACTCCAGCAGCGTCGTCTCCATGCCGGGGTTGTGCCCCACCACCATCAGCGTGCCATCGCCGGGCAGATAGTCTTCCACGACCCCGGTGATCTCCCCTTCGCTGGCATGGTACAGCTCTCCCAGATAATGCAGGTCAGCCATGGAAAGTCCGAGTTCCATACCAACCAGTTCCAGCGTCTGCCTGGTTCGCAGGGCACTGGAACAGCAGACCACGTCCGGGGTCAGCGCATTGAGATGGAGCCATCGGCCCACCCGTGGAGCGTCCCGTCGGCCGCGGTTGTTGAGCGGGCGGTCAAAATCCGTCGCCGCGCCGCTGTACCAGTCGGATTTGGCATGCCGTAACAGAATCAGTCGTCGTGTCGCCATGCTTTCGAACCGTCAGTACAATACGCGCTCCATTGTAACCGGTTAGCAGAATCCAGATGGGGAAAAAAGATCTCACTCCGCGAAAGGGAACCATCGCCTACACCGCGGACAGATACGCCTGTTACGAGGAAGCGGTCCAGTGTGTCGAATCGGAGATCGATTTTGTCGACGACACCTACAACACCATTCGGGGACGGCGGGCCAGGTTCCTCCGCGAAGATTTCTGCGGCACGGGAAACACCAGCTGCGAGTGGGTTCGCCGCAGGAAATCCAATCTCGCCACCGGTCTTGATCTGGACCAGTGTGTTCTCGACTGGGGTCTGAAGAACAAGGTGGGGAGTCTGAGCGCAGAGCAGCGCAGCCGGGTCACCCTTCTCCAGCAGGACGTCATGGAGGCGGTCTGCGATCCCGCTGACGTGATTCTTGCCATGAATTTCAGCTATCAGCTGTTCAAGACCCGCGACCGGCTACGCGAGTATTTCCGCAAGGCCCGCGAGGGACTCAGGGACGACGGCATACTGTTCATTGATTCCTACGGCGGCCATGATTCCTACAAGGAGGTCAAGGAAAAGACCAAACACAAAAATTTCACCTACTACTGGCATCAGAAGAAGTTCAATCCCATCACGGGGGACATGCTGTGCCATATCCATTTCCGCTTCAGGGACAGGTCCTGGCTGAGGAATGCCTTCACCTATGACTGGCGCATGTGGACCCTGCCGGAACTGCAGGAAATCCTGTCCGAAGCCGGCTTCAGCAGGGTGCAGGTGTACTGGGAAGGCACGGATGAGGAGACCGGTGAGGGAAACGGTGAATATTTCCCCACCAGCCGGGGAGAGGACGACCCGAGCTGGATCGTCTATGTCGTCAGCGAGAAATGACCGGCCCGCTTCACCGACAGCGAAAGCCCGTCCCGGAATTCCGCGTCACAGGCTGATACGGTACAGGGGAAGGCTTCGCCCGGGAATTTCGGGCACGGGCCGCTCACCGACCGGCTCTGCCCCCATGGTGTCGTAGAAACCGGCCGCGAACGGATCGGACTCGAGCGTGAGTTCCCGCGCTCCCTCCTCCCGCGCCATCCGGATGGCCAGCCGCAGCAACGCGCTTCCGACGCCCCTTCCCATCCAGTCAGGGTGCACGAACAGGGCATCCAGTTCCGGCTTTTCCCGGGCCTGCCAGTTCAGCAGATGGAACCCTGCAACGACTCGGTTCCGGTCCGCCAGCAGCTGACCCCGGATCCCGGGCGCCCGAAGGTCCGATTCAGACCATCGAAGCTCGGCACGGACCTTCGCCATGAACGCCCGGTCATAGCCCCAGACCTTCTTCGAGCGGAACGCCAGGTCCGACAACGCACGGGCATCCGAGGCACACACATCGCGCAGGCAGAGCACTTCGCCTGCCGGAAGGGCGATCTCAGTCGCCGTCACCGCCCGGATGCGGCGTGTACACAACCAGAAGCAGGGCGCCGTCACGGCTCGCGGCGCTGTGCATCGCGCCCGGCGCCCGCACGACAAAATCTCCGGCCCGGTAGGTATGTTCTCCGTCGTCGAATTCCCCTTCCAGCACGTATACCTGCTCCAGCAGCGTGTGGGCATGCGGCCCGACACATGCTCCCGGTACCATCTTCATGAGCTGGGTACGCATACCCGTACCGGGATCGTGCAGCAGTTCCTTGTAGGGGAAGCCGTCGCCGTGGTCGGTCCAGTCGATACCCTCGGAAGCCACCCCCACCGAGTCCGCCGCGGGCACTGGCGCGGCGGCGTCCGTCAACACGGTGCCTCCCATTTCCGCGCCCTAGGCCCGGGGTCGTTCCGAGGCCGGATCCCAGACCGGCGTGTCCAGCACGGTGATGCGCCGTATCTCGCCGAGCAACTGGACCTGCATGCCGGTTCCAGGTTCGGTGTACTGCGCAGGCACATAACCGAATCCTAGGCTCTTCCCGGTCGCATGGCCAAAGCCGCCGGAAGTGGTGATGCCGATCACCCGGTCACCGTCAAGCATCGGCTCACCACCCGCCACGTCGTTGTCTCCGGCCTCCACCTCGAAATACACGACCTGGATCTCCGGCCCCTGCTCCCTGATCTTCAGGACGGCATCCCGGCCGGTGAAATCACCCTTGTCCTCCCTGAAAAACCGCTCCACTCCCGCTTCCACGGGACTGATCTCGTTGGTGAGTTCGGCGCCCCAGCCCTTGTAGGCCTTCTCGATGCGCAAGGAATTCACCGCATAGGTCCCGAAATTGGCGATGCCGAACGCCCCGCCGGCTTCCCAGACCGCATCGTATACCGCCAACAGCCGGTTCATGGGGCAGTGGAGTTCCCATCCGAGTTCACCCACGTAATTGACACGCAATGCGCGCACGGCCACACCCGCCACGTCGATTTCGCGGCCCGTCAGCCAGGGGAATGCCGCGTTGGAAAGGTCCGCGTCGGTTACGCCGGCGAGCACTTCCCTGGCGCGCGGACCCGCAAGCACCAGAACACCCCATTCATCGGTGATGTTCCTGATTTCCACGTCCTCTTCCGGCTGCACGGCCTGGCCGAGAATCGCCAGGTCCCGTTCCTCGCAGTTGGCGCCGGAGAGCACATAGTACCGATCGTCCCCCAGCCGGCACACCGTGGATTCCCCGTTCAGTCTGCCCTCCCCGGACAGATAGTGGGTCAGCACCAGGCCGCCGGTCTTCCTCGGCATCCTGTTGGCGCTGCACCGGTTCAGCATGGCCTCGGCATCCGGGCCGGTCACCTCGTACTTGGCGAAGCTGGAAAGGTCGAGCACGCCAACCCGCTCCCGCACCGCCCGGCATTCCTCCGCCACCACATCGAACACGTTGTTGTGCCGGAAGCCGACCTCCTCCTCGCGGCCATCGGGAGAAAACCACTTGGGCCGCTCCCAGCCGTTCAGTTCACCGAAAACACCGCCCTGGGCGGTCAGACGGTCATACAGCGGCGTGGTCCGGACCTCGCGGCCTGCGGGGCGCTCCTCTCCCGGCAGGTGCAGCTTGTACATGTGCTCGTAGTCCTCGTGGGACTTGGCCTTGGTATAGTCACCGGGAGCGAAGTCGCTGAAACGGCGGGGGTCCACGCCGGCCATGTTGATTTCGGCGTCGCCGTAGATCATCCACTGGGACAGGTACTTGCCGGAACCGGCGCCCGCCGCGATGCCGATCGAGGCGCCGTTGCAATGCCAGAAGTTTCTCAGCCCCGCGGCGGGACCGAGAAACGGATTGCTGTCGGGGGTATGCGGGATGGCGCCGCAGACAACCCGCCGGATCCCGAGTTCCCTCCACATGGGCACCCGTTCCATCACCCGCTCGACGAACGGCATGATGTTGTCCAGGTCCGGTTCGAACAGTTCATTCTCGGAATCCCATTCAGGCCAACCCCCCCGGTGGGTCCAGCATTCCTGGGAATTCTCCATTTCATAGATGCCGATCAGGGCGGATTTCTGTTCCTGACGGTAGTACGAGGAGGGATACGGATCCCTGATCACGGGCATTTCGGAATCGCTTTCAAGGAAAGTCTGGACCGCATCGGTGACGATGTAGGTGTGCTTCATGTTGATCATGGGTATATCCGTTCCCACCATCTGCGACACCTGCCGCGCATAGCAGCCGGCAGCGTTCACCACGTGTTCGGCGATGACGGTGCCCTGCTCGGTCACGACCTCCCAGTCCCCCGAAGGTCTCGGGTTGATGTCCAGCACCCGGTTGTTGGTGACAATGGTCGCCCCGAACCGGCGCGCCCCCTTGGCCATGGCATTGCAGACCCCCGCCGGGTCGACGTGGCCGTCGTTCAGGGTCCAGGCTCCGGCAAGCACGCCGTCGATGTTGGCGTAGGGCACCAGTTGCCTGATCTTGGCCGGATCGATGATTTCGCATTCAAAGCCGATCAGCCTGCCCACCGCGGCCACCCGGTGAAACCATTCCACCTCCGCCGGTTGCAGCGCATAGCGAATCCCGCCGCAGCCGTGCCAACTGACGTACTGGCCCGTGAGTTCCTCCAGCTTCGGATACAGCTTGACCCCGTGGTCATGGATTTTCGCCATGTTGTAATCGGCGATGAAGCTCGGGCACTGACCCGCCGCATGCCAGGTGGAACCGGACGTGAGTTCCCCTTTCTCGATCAGCAGGCTGTCGGTCCAGCCTTCCTCCGCCAGGTGATAGAGCAGGCTGGCCCCCATCATACCGCCGCCCACGATCACGACCCTGGCCTGCGATGGCAATTTGCCGTTTTTGTTCTGTGACATGTCGAAGATTCAGTTATTGTGGTCAGCCATCCGGCCTCATCTGCTCCCGCGGGATCATGATGTCGAACTGCTCCCGGATTCTCTGATCCACAACGTCCGGGATGTGCGTGGGGAAATGGGTTTCCAGGATCTCCCGGGTCCGTCGGCGCGCCCTCATCTCGACGGTTTCGGCACCGGAACTGATCCACTCCGCCGGCGCCAGGCGGTCTCCCAGGTCGGGATAGACGTAGTCCCGCTGCATCCGGGACAGGGTCGCAACATGGCCGAGAAAATGCTCGGGTCCATTCACGCACACGTCACGGATGGTTTCCAGGGCCATGTTGTCGTCGTCGACCTCCACACCACGTATCGTACGGTTGATGGCACCCATCATATCATTGTCGATGGTGCAGCCCTCGAAACTGAAACCCAGGAGGCTGGCCTGCATCCCGGCGGATTCGTAGATCATGTTGGCGCCGCTGTGGCCGGCGAGCGTCAGCGTATAGGCTTTCTCGTAACCCGACTGGGCGTCGGGAATCTTGGAGTCCGCCATGCCCGCGGCGATGCCCGAGGGCAGGTCGTAGTAGCGGCCCATCTGCCCGCAGGCCGCCATCAGGACCGCCTGCTCACCACTGCCGCCGCTCATGGCCCCGGTACGCAGGTCGGACACGAAGGGCCAGGGGCCACAGATACAGGGATGTTTCGGTACGATCGCATTCGCGTAAACCAGCGCGCCCAGCACCTCGGCCCATTCCTGCACCACGGATCCCGCCAGGGAGGCGGGGCTGGTGGCCCCGGCCTGGCCCGCGGCCAGCAGCAGGACCGGCATCCCTCCGCGGATGCAGACCTCCATCACCCGGCAGGCATCCTCGGCAAAGCGCATCGGCGGCACCACGAAGCAGCATGACAGGCTCGCGAACGGCCGGGCACGCCAACGGTCCTCCCCGCCGGCCACTTCGTGCAGCAACCTGAGGCCCTCCTCGGCATGGGCCGGGTCCACGTAACTGACACCGCAATGCTTGGTGGTCCCGGCGACGGATGCATAGGTGGTGTTCAGGTCCATGGCGCGCGGCTCCTCAATGTCCCGGGCAACCATGCAGCGCTGGAAAAAATGCAGGTGCTCGAGACTGTCCACCAGCCGGGCGGCATCATACAGGTCCTGCAGCGTGGATTCCCGGTAAAGACCCTTGCCCGGGTATGCCTGATGGGATTTCCATTCATCCACGACATGGACCGCCGCGCCCGCGGTGCCGAAGTACACCCTTTTTCCGGACAGTTGGATGTCCCGGGAGGGTTCCTGGCCGTACAGGACGATGTCCCGGGCCGCGTTGGCGATCGTGTCCTCCACCAGTGACCGCGGGAACTTGAGCCGGCCGTCCCGGAAGATCCCGCCGACCGAAGTCACCGCCTCGATGCAACTCGGGATGCTGCGGGAGAATCCCACATCCTCCAGCAGGTCGAGAATGGTGTGGTGGATCCGGTCCAGATCGCCGGGTTCAAGGGGCAGGTACCGCCCGCCAATCAGCCCGGGCCGGACCGGTTTTTCCGATTCGGCCAGTGGTGCGGCACGCAAGGCCTTGCGTGCTTCCCTCCCTCCTGCTCTGCGACTCGCCATCGTTGTAATGCCCGTTTGGTGGACGAAACCGGAAATTATGGGACAGGCAGGTGCGTGACGCCTTTGGGATTACGACCGCAAGTTTCCCAATGGCGAATCGACCGCCCACCGCCGGGTTGCGGGACTACCGCTCCTTGCGGGATTCCCTGGGTGTTACCCCGAAACTCGAGTAGTACCGGCTGCTGAAATGGCCGGCGGACTTGAATCCGCAGGCGATCGCCACATCGATGATCTTCATGGTGCTGTTTTCCAGCATCCTGCGGGCTGTTTCCAGCCTGAGAGCCAGGTAATACCGTGCCGGGGTGGTATTGAGATAGCGCCGGAACAACCGCTCCAGCTGGCGCTTCGATATCCCCACCAGACCGGCCAGTTCGGCGGGTGTCAGTGGCTGCTCGATGTTGGCCTCGATCAGTTCGATGCACTCGATCAGGTCGGGATGGGTCACCCCGGTTCTCGACCTGATGTCCATGCGCTGGGGTTCCCATCCGTGGCGGATGTGGGGATGGATCATGCTGTCCGACACCGATGCCGCCAGTTCATGTCCATGGTGCTGCTCGATGACGTACAGCATCATGTCCATGGAGGCCGCGCCACCGGAGCAGGTCAGGCGCCGCTGGTCCACTTCGTACACCTCCATGGAGACCTTGTGTTGCGGCCATGTCTCCTTGAACTGCGCCATGCTTTCCCAGTGGGTGGTGCATTGCAGCCCGTCCAGAATTCCCGCATCGGCCAGCAGATGACAGCCGGTCTCGAGTCCGGCAACCACCGTTCCCTTTTCCACCTCCTCGCGCAGCCAGTCCAGCACCAGGGGTTTGTTCAACCTTTCCGGATAGAATGGCCCCAACACCACCAGCAGGGAAAAATCGTCCTTCGGGGGCACCGAATGGTCGGCCCGCAGCATCATGCCGTTGGATGCACAGACGGTCTCCCCGTTATCGCTGACGGTGCGCCACTGGTACAGGCGCCGCTTGGACAGGCGGTTCGCTATCCTGAGCGGCTCCATGGCGGAGATGAGGGGAAGCATGCTGAATGAGTCCGGGAGGTAGAAACCGATGTTGCGTTCGGCGCCATCGATGACCCGGCCATAATCAAGTCGTTCCATTATCAGGACAACCAGACGAAATGCGCAGATGTGATGCGGTGGTATTATCTTGACATCAACAGGCGATAACAAGACATCTACAACAAGAAATTGCACATATCTGGCCATGCAGAAAAATGACCGTTCGGACACCTGCCCCGGAGCCGGTGTCCGGCGCCGGACGGAAACATGAAACGCATCGCGGTGATCGGCACCGGGAACATGGGTGCGCCAATGGCGCGGAATCTGGCGGCCGCCGGGTACGAGGTCCGCGCATTCGATATCGTACGGGAGAAGATGACCCCGCTGGCGGCGCACGGAATCACCGCGAGCAGCGGACACGCCGAGGCCATGGAGGATGCCGACCTCGTCCTTACCATGCTGCCCACCGCGGTTGAGGTCAACGACGTCTTCGACCGGCACACCGTCTGTCACGCTCCTGAAGGATGCCTGGTCATGGACAGTTCCACGATTGACCTTGAGGACGCGAGATCATTGCACGGCAGAGCCAGGGACAATGGATTCGGCATGCTGGATGCGCCCGTGTCCGGGGGCACCGGCGGCGCGGCCGCGGGTACCCTGACCTTCATGGTGGGCGGGGAGACGGCCGCGCTCGAATCCGCACGGGATGTGCTGAACGCCATGGGATCGCGCATCATTCATTGCGGCGGCGCGGGGATGGGACAGGCGGCCAAGATGTGCAACAACCTGATGCTCGGAATCCAGATGGCTTCCGTGGTGGAGGGCTTCCACCTCGCACGCCGGGTCGGGCTCGACGATGCGAAGCTCTACGAGGTGGCATACAGCTCCTCCGGCAACTGCTTCTCCCTGACCGCGTTCTGCCCGGTGCCGGATGTGGTCCCTGCATCGCCGGCCAACCGCGACTATGAACCGGGCTTCTCGACCGACCTGATGCTGAAGGACATGGAAATCGCGCTGAACGCGGCGGAACTGTCCGGCTTGCCCCTGGAGATGGCCCCGCTGGCCGCGGCACTCTACCGGCGGTTCAGCGAAGCCGGCTACGGGGGGCTGGACTTCTCCGCGATCTTCCGGATGCTGGAGGGCGCCGGTCAGTAAAGTCAGGCTCCGGAGGATTGCGGGTTGACCGCCGGCGCTTTCAGTCCGGCCCGCGTCGTCCCTTCAGGGCAGCTTCCATCGCCACAACGTTCCTTGCCATGCGGCTGGAGGCGATGTCCACCATCCGTCCTTCCAGCGTTGCAGCGCCCCGGCCTGCGCCCCCGGCACGTTCCATGGCCGCCAGCACGGCGCGCGCCCGCGCGACTTCCTCTTCGGTCGGGGTCATCACCATGTTCGCCAGCCCGACCTGGGAGGGGTGTATGGCCCATTTCCCGCTGAAACCCAGGGCCGCGGCGCGGCGCGCGGCCGCCAGGAAGCCGTCCGTGTCGGTGTAGTCACCGTAGGCGCTGTCCACCGGGCGCAGGCCGTTCGCCCGGCAGGCCATGACCATCATCTGCAGGACCGGGTGCCAGGGGTCCCCGGGGAAATCCGGATTCAGTCCACCGATGTTCACGGTGCGGGCGCCGCAGCTTGCGGCAAAATCGCCGGCGCCGAAATGCAGCGCCTCCAGCCTGGAACTGGCCGCCGCGATTTCACCCGCATTCAGGCCGCCGGCCGCAGTCTCGATCAGTGCCGCAATGCCGATCCGGTGAGGAATCTCCACGGCGGACTCGATCTGGGACAGCAACCGGTCAAGCAGGTGGATATCGGCGGCACAATCGACCTTGGGCAGCAGGATGCAGTGGATGCGCTCCCCCGCCGCCTCCACGATCTCCACCAGGTCCCGGTACATGTAATGGGTATCGAGTCCATTGATCCGCACCATCAGGGTCTTGCCGCTGGAAGCCCAGTCCAGTTCACGGATGCCCTGAATGACGTTGTTTCGTGCAGCCTCCTTGGCCTCCGGCGGGACGGAGTCCTCGCAGTCGAGCATGATGCAGTCCGCCTCTCCCGCGAGCGCCTTGGGAAACAGCTCCGGGCTGACCGCGGGTACCGAGAGAACCGAGCGTTCCAGTCGGAACGGACGATCCACGGACGGTTCCCGCGTCATGACGGCGAAACCCCTGCCGAAGCGGCGCCGCATTCAGGACCCGAGACCATCCGAAAACCGGGCGATCCGGCGACAGGCTTCGGCCAGTTCCCCGTCGGCCGCCGCGAACGACAGCCGGCAGTAGCCGCCGGTGCCGAACGCCGAACCGGGAACGAGCGCCACGCCCTCCTCCTCCAGCAGTGCCATCACCCAGTCATGGTCGGTTCCGAGGACAGCGCCTCCGGCGCTTTTCGTCTCCAGCTGCCGCGCGATGGAGATAAACAGGTAAAACGCCCCCGTGGGCACGAAGCATTGCAGTCCTTCGACGGCGTCCACCGCCGCCACGGTGGCATCGCGCCGCCTGGCGAAGCTCTCCACCATGGGCCGAAAGGAATCCCGGGAACCGGTCAGTGCCTCCACGGCCGCCCATTGCGCGATGGAACAGGGATGCAGCGTGGATTGACCCTGGATCTTGTTCATCGCCCGGATCAGCGTGGCGTCCCCCGCCCCGTAGCCGATGCGCCAGCCGGTCATCGCGTGAGACTTTGAAAGACCGTTCACGGTGAGCGTCCGATCGAACAGGTCCGGCACTGCCTGGGCGAAACTGACGAAAGTCTCCCCGTCGTAGACGATGGTTTCGTAGATATCATCCGTCATGATCCAGACATCCGGATGGCGGCGCAGTACCTCCCCCAAGGCAGAGAAATCCCCGGCCCGGTACATGGCGCCGGTCGGATTGGACGGGGAATTGAGAATGATCCAGCGGGTCCGCGGGGTGATCGCCTGCTCCAGCTGTTCGGGGGTCATGAGAAACCCGTCGGCTGCGGCCGTCTGGACAATGACCGGCTCGCTCCCTAACAGCAGCACGATGTCGGGATAACTGACCCAGTAGGGTGCCGGGATGATGACCTCGTCCCCCGGTTCCAGGGTGGCCATGAGGGCGTTGAAGATCACCTGCTTGCCCCCTGTGCTGACGGTCACCTGGGAGGGTTCGTAGGCCAGGTCGTTGTCCCTGGAGAACTTGCGGCAGATCGCCTCCCTGAGTTCGGGAATCCCCTCGACCTGGGTGTAGTGCGTATGGCCGGCATGAATCGCCTGGTGCGCGGCCTCGCGGATGTCTGCCGGAGTATCAAAATCCGGTTCGCCCGCGGCCAGGGAGATGACATCCCTGCCCGCGGCACTCATCTCCTTTGCACGGGCCGAGAATGCCGCCGTGATCGACTCCCTCGCCCTCTCAATCCGGTTTGCAAGTTTGATATAAGTCATTGTTTTTGCTTAATTTCAAAGAGATGAAAAAGTCGACCCGGACGGTTCGGGGCTCAACTCCGCAGGCGGCGGACGTCCAGCACATTCTGGACCCTTGACAGCCGGCCGAGGGTCTTGCTGAGGGTTTTCAGGCCACTGACCTCCAGTCGAAGGCTGACCCGGATCACGTTCTCCTCGTCGGTCTCCGTATTGACCTTGAGCACATCGATTCCGCTGTCCTTGAGCACCTGGGAGATGTCGTGCAGAATGCCGGTGCGGTGATAGGCCGTCACGTTCACCTCCACCGGGTAGGAGGCCGTGTCCTCCCGGCCCCATTCCACTTCGATCAGGCGGTTGCGGCGTTCCTCGGGCAACCCCCGGATGTTGCCGCAGTCCTGATTGTGTATGGACACGCCGCGTCCGGCGGTGATGTACCCCACGATGGGATCGCCGGGAACCGGCTGGCAGCATCGGGCCATGTTGGTCAGCAGGTTGCCGACCCCGTTGACCCTGAAGCTGCCGGGTTGCCGGGTGAGCGGCTGGTGACGGGTCTCGATACCGGCACCGGTCTGCCGCTCCAGCTCCCGCCGGAACGGCGACAGGGCGCGGGAGAGCTTGTAGTCTCCGGCTCCCAGCGCCGCGAGAAGGTCATCCGGGCGGTTGTAAGGGGTGTGGGCCACGATGCGCTCGTAACCCAGATCCTCCAGACCGAGGCGTCCGAGTTCCTTTTCCAGCATGGCCCGGCCTTCCGCGATATGCTGGGCATGGTCCTTCTGCTTGAACCACTGCTGGATGCGCGAACGGGCTCTTTGCGTGTGGACGATCTCCAACTCGGGCCTGAGCCAGTCCCGGCTTGGCGAGGCGCCCTTCTGGCTGTGGATCTGAACCTGTTCACCGGATTTCAGCCGGTAGCTGAGCGGAACCATGCGACCGTTCACCCGCGCACCCCGGGTGGTGTGCCCCACTTCGGAGTGGATCGCATAGGCGAAATCAACCGGGGTGGATCCCTCGGGAAGATCGATCACCGTACCCTTGGGGGTGAAGACGTAGACGCGCCGGCTTTCCGCGGCTTCCCTGAGGGCGCCGACGATGGATTCGGACTCCTCCAGTTCCTGCTTCCACTCCAGCAGCTGGCGCAGCCACAGTACCTTGCGGTCTATATTGTCATCCTGCTGCCGGTTTTCCTTGTAGCGCCAGTGTGCGGCAACGCCGAGCTCGTTCTCCAGGTGCATGTCCCGGGTACGGATCTGCACTTCCACGCTCTTGTCCTGCGGTCCGATCACCACGGTGTGGATCGACTGGTACCCGTTGGGTTTCGGCGTGGCGATGTAGTCATCGAATTCCCCCGGCAGGTGGCGCCAGCGGGTATGGACGATTCCCAGGGCGACATAGCACTCGCTCAAGGAATCCACGATGATGCGCACCGCGCGGATATCCCCGAGGTTTTCGAAGTCCAGGCCCTTGCGCTTCATCTTTTTCCAGATGCTGTAGATATGCTTCGGCCGGCCGCTCACTTCCGCCTGGATGCCGGTATCGGCAAGCGCCCCGTGCAGCACATCCAGCAGTTGCTGGATATACTGCTCCCGGTCGCCGCGCTTTTCATGCAGCATGTCCGCGAGTTGACGATAGGTGACCGGGTCGCTGAAACGCAGGGCAAGATCCTCCATCTCCCACTTGAGCTGCCAGATGCCCAGCCGGTTTGCCAACGGGGCGTAGATGTCCAGCGTCGTCCGGCTGAGAATCCATTTTTCCTGGTCCGGATCACCACGCGCATCGCGCAGAAGACGCAACTGGTCGGCAAGCTTGATCAGTACCACCCGGACATCATCCACCATGGTAATCAGCATCTTGCGCAGATTGTCCTCGTTGACCTCTGCGTCCACGCTTGCATCCTCGTGGCGGGAAAAGGAGGACAGCCGCGCCAGGTTGACAACCCCACGATAAAGGGAGATAGCCTCTTCATCGCAGTGTTCGCGCAGCTCGGCGTCGTCGGGGAGCGCCGCGCTGTCCACGCAGTGCAGCAACGCCGCCAGACATCCGCTGTCATCCAGTTCGAGGGAGCGGAGTATTTCTACGGTTGCCATGCCCCGGTCGACATCGGCCGGATCCACGTCCTGCCGTCCGAGAAGCCAGCGCGCACAGTTTTCCACACCCGGAGGCATGGATTCGATCCTTGACGGTGTCGCGATCACTGGGGTCGGGTATGGGGCATCAATACGGTAACCGGATTGTACCCGTTTCATCTCCCCCGGACAGTGTGATCACCGGCCGGGCCTGTCCCGGCGGATCCATGACCGGGCATGGCCTGCCTGCCGCCTCATTCCATGGAAGGTTCCGCGCCCACCGGTTCCTGTATTCCCGGACATCGCCGACATTCCGGCCCATGCCGGCAGCCGGCTTCGGAGCGGTTCACCCGTGACTGTCGGGTTGCAGGTGCAGCGTCAGTGTCCGGCGGTGGCGGCCGGTGCGATGTTCCCAGAGAAACACTCCCTGCCATGTGCCCAGCACCGTGCGTCCGGAGGATACCGGGATGGACAGGGTGCTCTGCGTCAGCATGGACTTGATATGGGCCGGCATGTCGTCCGGCCCCTCCTGTACATGGGTGTACAGCGGGTCGTCCTCGGCCACCAACCGGTTCATCCAGTTCTCGAGATCACGCCTTGCGGACGGATCTGCGTTTTCCTGGATCACCAGGGACGCGGATGTGTGCCGCAGAAAAAGCGTGCAGAGCCCGTCGCCAGGCATGTGCTCCCTGACCGCCGAGGCCACTTCGGCGGTGATCTCGTGAAGCCCCTGCCGGGCCGTGGCGATGTGGATTTCCAGCAGCATTCAGCCCCGCGGATGATGGGCCGCGTGCAGGTCGTGGAGACGTGCCCTGGCCACATGGGTATAGATCTGGGTGGTTGACAGGCTGGCGTGGCCGAGCAGCATCTGCACGCTGCGAAGATCCGCGCCATGGTTCAGCAGGTGCGTGGCAAAGGCATGCCGCAGGGTATGGGGGGACAGCGGCGAGTCGATGCCCGCCAGCCTGCCGTAACGGCGAATCTGGTGCCAGAAGGCCTGGCGCGTCATCGGAGTGCCCCGCCGGGTCACGAACAGGGCCTCGCTGGTACGGCTGCCGATGAGCGCGGGGCGGGAAGACTCGAGATACCGCCGGATCCATGTGCAGGCCGGATCCCCGAGGGGCACCAGGCGCTCCTTGCCGCCCTTGCCCATCACCCGGCAGACGCCGGCATCGATATCGGTCAGCGACCGGCCGAGATGGATGAGTTCACTGACCCGCAATCCAGTTGCATAAAGCGTCTCCAGCATCGCCCGGTCGCGGACACCAAGATCGGTGCGGGTGTCGGGCGCCGCCAGCAGGCCCTCCACCTGCTTCTCCGATAGCGTCTTGGGAAGGACCTTTCCCATCGCCGGGGAAGCCATGTCCGCGGTGGGATCGTCGGCGGCCAGCTCCTCTACCAGGAGGTATCGGTAGAACCGCCGCAGGGTGGAAAGGCTGCGTGCGACCGTGCGCCGGCTCGTGCCGTCTCCGCGGAACTCAAGATAATCCCTGAGGTCGCCGCGCCGGACCGCCGGAATCCTGATGCCCCGGGCGGCGATGAACCGCTGGAAATGCTCCAGATCGAAGCGGTAGGACTTCAGGGTGTTGGAACTCAGCCCCGCCTGGAGCCAGACCGCGTCGAGAAACCCCTCGATCAGGCGCCGGTCGGTGGCGTCCATCTCATCCTTCCGGGACATCTTTCCCACCGCCGGCGAGGCTGGATTCAAGCAACCAGATCCTTTGCAGCTTCTGCCTCAGGGCCGAAATCCTGTTCTCGTCCTTCGAATGCTTCAGGAGATTCTGGAAAATGGTCTTGGCATCCGCAAAGAAATTTCCTTCCAGCAAGGCATCCGCCGCCCGGTAGCGCGCGGATATTCCCCACTGGTCAAAACCGTTTGCCTTCTGCATCGCCGAAAACAGGAAATAATCCGCCGCCTTCATGTGCTGGCCAAGGGCATCGTGGGATTCCGCGATCCAGAAGGCGATTTCACGCACGAACTTCCCGCCCGGAGAACGTGCATCGATCAGTTCCAGCAGTTCGATGGCAGGCTCATGCTGCCCCACGATCTGGAGTTCGAATATCGGCTGCAGCACCCGGTCGGTCTGCTCGGGCGTCAGTCTGGGGTTCGCCATGATCCATTGACGGAGACGCTCGGTTCCCTGTCCGTAACGGCCCGCGATGACCGAAATCCGGCCCGTGTACAGCAACCACTCGTCCAGCGTCATGCCGGCAGGGGGGGCGGACACGTTGGCGTTGGCCTCCGCCGCCAGGTGGATGTCCCCCGACTCCAGCGCCGCGTTGGAAAGCCTGAGCGCCGTGTCCGGGGAGATCAGCAGCGGACCGAGCGGGGCATCTTCGCCGAACAGCAGGGGCACCAGGGTCCACCGGCCGCCGTCGAGGGCCGCGTTGACCCATTGATCCAGCGCCTGCGTCCGTGAAGCCGGGTCGTTGCTGTGGATGGCGATGTGCGCCCATACCCCCCGACGCATCACATCGTCCTCCGCGGGCAGCAGTCTGGCGAAAATATCCCAGTCCTGCTCCTCCCCGGTCAGGTAACCCTCGGCGTTCGCCCTGCTCCCTGCCATGGCCGCATAGCTTTCCATCAGATCCCCGACGCCATGTTGCGGAATACCGAGATTGTCTTCCCGGTACGCGGAATCGGCTGCGCCGAGGTACTGTTCCAGCAGATCCGACACCTGCCGCGGCAGGTCCGCGGCATCCGCCGCGGCGGCCATCACCGCCAGCAGCGGTTTCTCCAGGGGCCGGTACGCTTCATCCTGCCGCATGCGCTCCGCCCTTTCCAGCACTTCCTCGGGCCTGACCCCGCCCTCCTTCAGCCTGCTCCACAGGGTCAATACCCTGGCTGCGGGATCGTCCAGCGGAGCGAGCAGATTCACCGCTTCAGAGGGATTGCCGGACCGCAGCGCAACCGTGCCCGCCAGCAGCAGCCAGTCACGGTCCTGAGGCCGGTAGTCGGACTGGAACACCCTGGCCGCGGCGTTGGCATCGTGCAGCCGCCCATCCACGAGATAGCTCTCGATGACTTTGCGCCTGAGCGTGATCTTCTCCTGGTCCGTCAATTCCGGAGACAGGAGGTGCCGTCGCAGCAACCGCCGGGCATCGCCGCCCTGACCGAGCGCGTTGTAGGCGTCAATGGCCTCCCGCTGCGCCTCCCGGTGAATGGATGCCGGGAAGGCGGGTGGAATTTCCCGCACCCTGAGAACCAGTTTGCGCCAGCGCTTCTTGGCCCGGTACAGGGCCCACAGCTGCCGCTCCCAGTTCAGCCACTCACCATCGGGCAGTTGCGGCGGGCCCTGCTCCTCCATGATCCTTTCGGCAAGACCGAGCACGTTCGCCTGGACCAGCGTTCTGACCCGCAGCAGTTCCGGCGACGCCGGCTCCGGCAGCGGCTCGTGTGTGGACTGCCCGAAAACGGGCGCGGAGATCAGTGCCCCGAGCACCAGGCACGCCCATGCCCCCATGGAAAGAAAAGCCTTCCTCGGGTCCGTCTCGGCAGTTCGGAAACGTCCCATGGGGCGAATTGTCCGGTAAACGGATAACCCGGCGGCGGGACCGGCCCCGGGGTTACCGGCGGATTTTTTCCTTGATCCGGGCGGCCTTCCCGGTACGCTCGCGCAGATAGTAGAGCTTCGCCCTGCGGACATCCCCGCGGCGCGCCACCTCGATCCCGGCGATCAGCGGGCTATGGGTCTGGAATACCCGTTCGACGCCTTCACCGCTGCTGGTCTTCCTGACCGTGAAGGATGAATTGAGGCCGCGGTTCTTCTTTGCGATGACCACCCCCTCGTAGGTCTGCAGGCGCTCCCGCCCGCCTTCCTTGACCCGCACCTGCACCCTGACCGTGTCGCCGGCGCCGAAGGCCGGCACGTTGTCCTTCAACTGCTCGGACTCGAGTTGCTGGATAATGTCACTCATCGTTCTGCTCCGTATCTAAAGCTGTCAATAACTGTTGTTCGACCTCGCTGAGCATCCGGCGCTCGAGCAGGTCAGGACGCCTTGTCCTGGTTCTTTCAAGGGACCGGGTCAATCGCCAGCGCCCGATTTCCGCATGATTCCCTCCCAGCAGCACCCCGGGAACCCGCATGCCGCGGTAGTCTTCCGGCCGGGTGTAGTGCGGGTGGTCCAGCAACCCGGTACTGAATGAATCCTGGGTGGCGGATTCCGCGCTCCCGAGAACCCCGGGCAGCAGCCGCAGCATGCATTCGATCAGTACCATCGCCGCCAGTTCCCCGCCGGCCAGCACATAGTCGCCGATGGATACCTCCCGGTCCACCCGGGAGACGAGTATGCGCTCATCCACGCCTTCATAGCGACCGCACAGAAACACCAGGGAAGGCAATCCGGCCAGTTCCTCCACCAGGCGCTGGTCCAGGGTCTCTCCCTGCGGGGAGAGGTAGATCAACGGCCCGGAATTGGCCTGCCGCACCGCATCTATGCACCGGTCCAGGGGCTCCGGCATCATCACCATGCCGGGGCCGCCTCCGTAGGGACGGTCATCCACGGTACGATAACGGTCCCCGGAAAAATCGCGCGGATTGTAACACGACAATCCGGCGGACTCCCGCTCCAGCGCGATCCGGGTAATGCCGTTTTCCCGCAGTACATCGAACATCCCCGGAAACAGCGTAATCACATCGATCCGCATTGGTGCCCCCAGCACAATTCTGCCTGTCGCTCAGTAATCCCCTTCCCAGTCCACCAGCAGGCTGCCCGCCCCGATATCCACGGACCTGATCACCTGCGGAATCCAGGGAATCAGCCGCTCGGCATCGGCATCGGTATCGACGCCCGGGTACTTCACCACGAGCACGTCATTCGCACCGGTTTCCACCAGGTGGTCCACTGTGCCGAGCGACTCGCCGGCAAGATTGACCACCTCAAGTCCGATCAGCTGGGACCAGTAGTATTCACCGGCCGGGAGGTCCGGAAGATCGCCGGCCGGGATGCAGACCTGCATGCCGGAAAGGGACGCCGCCTCGTCACGGCTGGAAATACCCTCAAGCTTCACCACCAAGTGCTTTTTCTGCAGCAGGGAATCCATCACCCGTCTCGACTGGCGCGCTTCCGCCGGCCGGTCGGCACCGCCCGGGTCGCCGGACCGGTTCCGGGGCGTCAGGGTCCAGCAGGCGTACCCGAGGATCTCTTCAGGCGGGCGCGTGTATGACCGCACACGAACCCAGCCCCTGACGCCGTACGGGGAGGAAATCTCCCCCATGACCGTCAATTCGGTGTCTGGACTTCCCATGCCGGCACAACCGTTGATTCCGGACGGCCATTCTGTCGGGCAGGCCGTGCCTCGGCCGGGACACGGGGGACGCTCCGATACAGGCTCCGCGTATGCAGCCGGCCGGGGTCAGGATGCGGACCGGGCCTGCTTGTAGAGCTGGCTGGCACGCTCGCTGGGCTGCGCACCCCGGGACACCCAGTGATCATAGCGTTCGGTGTCGAGTTTCAGCGCCTGTTCGCCGCCGGCCGCTATGGGATTGAAAAACCCGACCCGTTCGATGAAACGGCCCCGGCTGGAACGGCGCTGATCCGCAACCACAATGGAGTAGAAGGGGCGTTTCTTTGACCCGCCGCGAGCCAGTCGAATAGTAACCATGGTTATCCGTCCGCTGAGATATGCTTGTGTAGGAAAATCGAGGGCGCGGATTCTACCATGTAAACAACGGGATAAGGAAAGGGGTTTGCAAGGATTTCAGTGGACCAAAAACCACCATCCGCGCCCGCAACACGGGCGGTCACGGGATAGAATAGGGGGTGGGAGCGATCATCCGGAAATCATGCACCAGAACTTGAAAATCCTGCTGCCGCCACTGCTGCTGACGGTCCTGCTGTCCGCCTGCGCAGCCCCTGTGGTGGAGCCCGAGCCTGAGCCGATCCCCGAACCATTGCCCGAAGTTCCCGTCATTCCGGAAAACCCGGATATCGTGGAGGCCCGGGAACTGCTTGCCGCCGCCAGGGCGGCAGACGCGGAATGGCTGGTGCTGGAGCCGCGGGTCTCGGATCTGCCGGTCAGCCTCGGTGAGATCCTGCGCCGGTCCGAGCAGGCGCAGGAGGAAGGCGACACCGTCCTGGCCTCCGAACTCGCGCGCAAGGTCTCCCGGATGTCCCGCCTCGGTCTCGCGCAGATGGCCGAACAGTCCCGCGCCGGTCCCTACTACCCGCAATAGCAATGCCCGGACACGCCGTCTACTCGGTTGGAACACTGGTTTCCGAGCTCCGGACGTTGCTGGAAACCAGTTACCGGAATGTCTGGGTCGAGGGCGAGGTGTCCGACCTGGCAAGTCCGGCCTCGGGACACCTGTATTTTTCACTGAAAGAGGACGGGGCGCTGGTCAGGTGTGCGTTCTTCCGCAACCGCCGTCCCGGTTCGGAGACGCCCGAAGAAGGCATGCAGGTCCTGGTCAGGGGGCAGGTTTCCGTCTATCCCAAGCGCGGCGACCTGCAACTGATCGTGCATTTTCTCGAGCCCGCCGGTGAAGGCGCCCTGCGCCGGGCATTCCAGGCCCTGAAGCGGAAGCTGGAGCAGGAAGGGCTGTTCGACCCCGGGATCAAGAAACCGCTGCCAGCCTACCCGCGGACCATCGGCGTGATCACCTCGCGCAGCGGCGCCGCCCTACACGATATCCTGGTGACGCTGAGGAGGCGGTACCCGCCGGCGAGGGTCATTGTCCATCCGGTCCCGGTACAGGGGGAACAGGCGCCGGGCGAGATCGCCGCCATGCTCGACCGGGCGGCGGACAGCATGGAAACGGATGTGCTCATCCTTGCCCGGGGCGGAGGATCCCTGGAGGACCTGCAGGCATTCAACGACGAAACCGTAGCCCGGGCCATCCATCGCTGCCCCCTACCCCTGGTCAGCGGGATCGGCCATGAGACGGACGTGACCATCGCGGACCTGGTGGCCGACAGCCGTGCGGCCACCCCGACCGCCGCAGCGGAAATGGTGACCCCCCTGGCAAGTGAAATCCATCAGCAACTCTCGCGGCACAGGACTGTTCTGGTTGCGCGGATGACCCGCCGACTGGGCGATCTTGGCCAGCACGTGGATCATGCGGCCTCCAGGCTGGTTCATCCTGTCGAACGGTTGCGGCGCCACCGGCTGGAACTGGAATCACTCCACCGGCGGACGCTGAGTCATGTCCTGCTGTCCCTTTCGGGCTGGCGTCAGACAGTGATGGCAGGGCGGGATTCCGCCAGCCGGCACAATCCCGCAAACTGGCTCCGGCTGCTGCGCGAACGGCATCACGCGCTGAACCACCACGTTGTCCGGGCCGGGTTCCAGCAGCTCTCCGATCGCGGGCGCCATCTCGATCGGCAGCGCAATGCACTGAGACTCCTTGGACCCGGCCAGACCCTGGGCAGGGGCTACGCAATACTGCGTGACCGTGAAAACCGCGTGGTCGGCTCGGTGTCATCCGTCCACCCCGGGGATTCGCTTTCGGCGCTGCTGGCGGACGGTTCGATCCCGCTCACCGTCGATGGCGACTGAGTCCCGCAGCCCCCCTCCCGGGGCTGCACCAGCACGGGGCCTGCCCGGATGCGGCATTTCCGGGATCATCCTGTCGGTCATGGCGTTCCTGACCAGCCCGCACGCGCTGGCGGACCTGCCAGGGCACAATCCGGTTCCCGGAGGCATTGCGGTGATTCCCCTGGAAATAGCCACGGACGACAAGCCGGTGGTCAAGTTCGGCGAGCGCCCGGTCCATGTGGCGCGGGACCAGGAAGGTTGGACCGCCGTCGTCGGCCTACCCTGCGATATCCTTCCGGGCAACTACATCGTCACGGTGTCCGGGGGCCAGCAGGATCACCCCAGCGTCGAGTTGGGTATCCTGCCCCATCCCCCGCGATTGCCGGATCCGGATGCAGGTGACGGCGGCGGCCACGCCCAGGGCCGAAGCCCGACCGTTACCCTGCCCCGGGGAGTCAGCGCCCGGTCGGTTGTCAACATTGCCATGTTCAGCAGCATCGATTATGACCATGCCCTGGCGGCAGGCATGGACCCGGATTTTCAGTTCCGTGCACCGGTGGAATCCAAGTATTCCGTCGACTACGGCAAGCTGCTCGTGGACGGCAACCTGTGGTGTCATGACTACCTGAGTTTCTTTCTTCCCGCCGGCAACCTCGTCTATGCGCCGGCGCCCGGCGTGGTGGCCGGAATCGACCCGACACAGCAAGGCGGCAGCCGGATCGTGGTTGCGCACGGGGATGCGGTCGTTTCGGTCCTGGCGAACCTGAAGGATGTGCCGGTGGAGGTCGGACAGGCAGTCGAACAGGGCGAAATGCTTGGGAAGGTGGGTGCCCTGGCCGGCGACCGCACCGGCCGCCTGGACTGGGCAGTGGCACTGAACGGCTACCGCATCGACCCGTTACAGTTTGCGTCGGCGCCTTGAGGATCCCTGTGATGGCCGCGAAGCCCCCTTCCTGTCGGCGAAGGGATTTTCGCCGCTGCGCGGGATGACCCTGACGCGGGTCCCGCGCAGGCGGTACGCATTCGCAAAATAGCGTCCGAGATATCTGACATAGGATGCCGGCAGGGCCTCTGCCCGGTTGCCGTGCACCACCACCACGGGGGGATTCTTGCCGGCCTGGTGGGCGAACTTGAGTTTTACCGGCCGGTTGTGGTGCATGGGAGGCGGGGTCTGGGTCACCGCGGCCAGCAGTGTCCGGTTGAGGGACGCGGTCCCCAGTTCAACCATCGCCGAGTCGAGGGCACCGATCACGGCCGGCATGACTTCACTGGTATTGGAGCCGTGCAGGGCGGACACGAACAGGATCTCGGGATCGGGCAGGAACGGCAGTTTGCGCGCCAACTCATCCCGGATCCGACGGCGTTGCCGGCCTTCCAGTCCATCCCATTTGTTCACCACGACCACCACGGACCGTCCAAGATCCTGGACCATGCCCGCGATGCTGGCGTCCTGGGCCCCGATCTCGCTGCTGGCGTCCAGCACCAGCACCGCGACATCCGCATCCTCGATGGACTGCAGGGTCTTGATGACGGAGAACTTCTCCACCGCCTCTGCCACCCTGGACCTGCGCCTGACGCCGGCCGTGTCCACTGCAACCAGGGCCCTGCCGGCAAACTCGAACGGGATCCGCACGCTGTCCCGGGTAGTCCCGGGGGTGTCGCTGACGATCACCCGCTCACTGCCCACGATACGGTTGGTCAGGGTGGATTTTCCGACGTTCGGGCGGCCGACGATGGCAATGCGCGGAGGCGCGTCAGCCTCCTCGGCATCGTCATGGGCGAACCCGGCCATGGCCGCTTCCACCAGCCTGTCGATTCCGTCCCCCCTGAGCGCCGAGATGGCCAGCGGATCTCCCAGGGCGAGTTCCTGGAAATCCGCCGCGGCAAGATGGGGATCCTCGCCCTCGGTCTTGTTTGCGGCCACCAGGATTCTCCGCTCCGACTGCCTGAGCCGTTCCGCAATTTCCCGGTCCTGGTGGACCAGGCCCTGTTCGCCGTCGACCATGAGAATGACCACCTGGGCCTCCTCGACAACCTGCTCGACCTGCTGTCGGATCTGGGCTCTGAACGGGCCGTCCTCCGCCTCCAGTCCCCCGGTGTCCACCACGAGGAACGGACGCTCGCCTACCTTTCCGCGACCGTAGAGACGATCCCGGGTAATCCCCGGCTGATTGTCGACAATGGCATCCCGGCTCCGGGTAAGACGGTTGAACAGGGTGGACTTGCCGACGTTTGGCCTGCCAACAAGGGCAATTACCGGTAAGAATGCCATTGGATGTCCCCGGGCACCGGCCTTTGCATCAGTACGGGAGGGGCGGGTTTGCGGATGTCACGAACCGGTGAATCCCACCGAAACGACCGTCCCGTCGACGGAAACCGCCACCACGGATTCGCCCTGCCTCGCCAGGCCGGTGATGGCGCTTCGGTCCAGTTTCAGCGACTGCAGCAGGGTTCCGTCCGCCCGGTCAAGCAGATGGACGAATCCCGAGGCATCACCGACAACCACACGGCTATCGAACACCAGCGGGTTGGTCATGCCGTGTCCACGGAACGCATTCTGCCGCCAAAGAACGCCGCCACTGTCCGCATCAAGGGCCACGATATCCCCCAGTGAACCGGTGACGAAGATCTGTCCCGCATCCACCGCCATGGGCAGGCGGGTCGATATGTCGCGCCGCCAGCGTACGAACGAGCTCTGGATGTCCACTGCCACGACATCGCCCTGGTAGGTGGCGGCATAGAGACTGGTCCCGGACAGGACGGGGGTCGCATCGATGTCGGCCAGCCGGTCCAGTTCGCTGGTGCCGCCGACGAATGAGATGTCGGTTTCCCAGTAGTCCCGGCCGTTGATCACGGCGTTGGCGATGATCCTGCCGTTGGAAAATCCGGTAATTACCGTGCCCCCGGATATCAGCGGCATGGAATCTCCGTGCAGCCCGAGCCCGGAAACGTTACGCTGGACTTCCCACACCCTGCTGCCGTCCGCGGCATCCAGGCCGATCACGAGCCCGCCGGCGGTTCTCACGACAACCCGTCCGGATCCCGCCGCGGGAATCGCGGAAATCTGCCTGCGGATATCCGCCTCCCACTTGAGGGTCCCGTCCGCTGCGGACAGGGCCGCCACGAATCCGTCCTCCATGCCTGCGAGCACCAGGCCCTCACCCAGCCCCACCGCGGCATAGACCGGTCGCTTCAGGTCGCGCTGCCAGAGTGGCTTTCCGCTCCCGGGATCCAGGCCCAGAACATCCCCGTCGCGGTTGGCGACGTAGATTCCCCCGGCATCCACCGCGGGGCGGAGCAATGCATACCCGTCCTCCCCGGCGTCCCCCACCCCATTCTTCCAGGCGATGGACAGTTCCTCCGTCCCGACCGGTTCCGGCAGTTCCTCCCTCTTGACGGGCTCGTTGAAGATGCCCCACACGGTCTCTTTCTCCTTGCCGCTGCAGCCTTGCAGCAACAGGATGGAGAATGCGGCGGCAGCGAGTAACCGAATATTCATAGTTTGCCGAGATTGTCCAGTTTGAGTTGCACCAGCCTGGCCGACGGGGAGCCGGATTCCAGCAGTCCACGGCTCGTCTCCCACGCTTTTCTGGCGGCCTCGTGGTTGCCCAGCGCTTCTTCCGCATCGCCGATCAGCTCCTGGTAGCGGGCAGCGAACGGACCGTCGGCGGCAACGGCGCCTCCCTGTTGCAGGGTCAGGAGCGCCTCGTCCGGCCGGTTCTCCGCCATCGCCACCTGGGCCAGCCGCAGGCGGGCAATATGGACCAGTGCCTCTTCCCCCGCGTTGTCGGCCACCCACTCGAGATAGCGTCTCGCCTCCGCATAGTCTTTCGCCTCCACGGACATCTTCGCCATCACAAGCGCCGCATTCGCGGCATAGGGGGACCCGGAGTAATCCCCCATCAGGTCTCCGGCAATGGATGCCGCCGCCGCGGGTCCGATCTCGCCGCTGACCAGGTTCTGGTACAGGGTGGACGCGTTTTCCCCCTCGGACTTCTGCCAGTACTGCCAGCCGTTCCAGCCGCCGATTGAGAAAATTCCCAGCAGCACTCCGGCGACAATGGGACGCCCGTTCTCCTGCCAGAACGCACGCGCCCGTTCAAGGTCTTCATCCCCGGCAAGCTGGGGATTTGGTTCTTCTGCCATATTCTGATTTGATGCCGACCGCTCGATGACGCGGCCGATTGATTCCAGTGATCAGGGCCTGTTACCGAAGCCCCGCCAAACCTCGCCGACGATATAGGGGATAACGTATTTCCGCAAGATTTGCACCAGGGACTCGCGTGAAACATGCTTCTGCCATCCACCTCTGAGGTCCTTCAATTGTACAATGCTCCCCGCCTTTTCCTCCTCACCGACGACCACCGCGAACCGGGCGCCGCTCTGGTCCGCCCGCTTCATGCGGTTGGACAGCTTGCCGCCGCCGCAGTGTTCGCAGACTCGGTACCCGGCGTCGCGCAGTGCCTCGCCGATATCCACTGCCGTCTGCTGGTCGGTCATGGAGATCACGTAGACGTCCAGGTTGCCGCCGCCGGCCTGGATGTCCTGTACACGCATGAGCTCCACCAGCCGTTCCAGGCCCATGGCGAATCCCACCGCCGGCGTCGGACGGCCGCCCCTCGACGCCACCAGCCCGTCGTACCGGCCGCCCGCACAGACCGCGTCCTGGGACCCGAGCTGGTCGGTGACCCACTCGAACACCGTCCCGGTATAGTAGTCGAGCCCCCGCACAAGGCGGTCATCGATTACCGGTTCGATACCGGACCGTGACAGGGAATCCACCAGTGAGTCGAAATTCTCCCGCTCCCCGGATTCGAGGAAATCCATCATGGAGGGCGCCTGCATGACGATCTGCCGGGTTTCCGGAACCTTGCTGTCCAGGATCCGCAGGGGATTGCGCTCCAGCCTGCGCCGGCTGTCCCCGTCCAGGCTGTCGACATGAGCGGTGAAAAAGTCCCGGAGCGCATCCCGGTAGCGGGTTCGCGATGCCTCGGAACCCAGCGTGTTCAGGTGCAGCTTCACCCCGGCAACCCCCAGTTCCTCCCAGACCCGGGCACCGATCCGGATCACCTCGGCATCCACATCCGGCCCCGGCCAGCCGAATGCCTCGATGCCGAACTGGTGGAATTGGCGGTAACGGCCCTTTTGCGGCCGCTCCCGCCGGAACATGGGCCCCATGTACCAGAGCCGCTGTTTCCGGTTATAGAACAGGCCGTGCTCGTTGCCCGCACGCACGGTACTGGCGGTCGCCTCGGGACGCAGGGCCAGACTGACACCCCCGGCGTCCTCGAAAACGTACATCTCCTTCTCGACGATGTCCGTCTGGTCGCCGATGGCCTGGCGGAACAGTTCGGTCTTCTCGAGAACCGGTGTTCTGATCTCCTGGTAGCCATAACGCCAGGCGACATTCCGCAACACCGCCTCCACACGGTGCCAATGCCCAATCTGCCCGGGCAGGAGATCATTCATGCCCTTGACGGCCTGGATTCTGCTCATGGTCTGTAGTCTGCGGATTCCGGGAACCCGACCCGGGTTCGGTTCATTGCGCGCCAACCTCGAACCGGGCGAACAGGCCGCTTTCATGGGCCTCGAACGGCACTTCCTCGCCCCGATACTGCACCCTGACACCCTCGGCGCTGCCGATGAACACCGAGTAGGGGGGGGTCCCCGTCAGCTGTATGTCCTCACCCCGGTTCACCGTACGGTAGATCAGCCGCTCTCCGGTACTGTCGCGCACATCGATCCAGGACTCCTTCGAGACATGGAAGACGATGCGGTGATCCACGGGTGCGGGTGCCGGCTCCGGGGTCGCCTCGGACTGTGATGCCGCCGGTGCCGAACCGCCGGCTGCCGTCTCCTCGGGCGGGGCTTCCGCGGAGGCGGCCTGGTCTTCCGCCTGCTCCGGGGTTCCGGACTGTGCGGTGTTGCCGGTTTCCCCGGATGTTGTGGCAGAAGCCCCGGTGTCAGCCCCGGCCGCCGTTTCCGGGATGGCCGGCGCCGGGGGCGGGGCCGGAATCGGTGACTCGAATACCAGAACCTCATAACCCCGTGTATTGATCTCCACCACTTCCTGGTTCTCGGAGAAATTCGGTTCGGGCAATGCCAGTATCGCACCGTTGGAGGCCGGTTCTCCCGTGGCAGCGGGCTCCTCTGCCGGCGCGGGTTCGGTCTCGATGACAGCATCCTGCGCTTCCTGGGTGTTCGACTGGGAGAATTTCTTCATGCTGGTGCCGATCCACTCGGACACGCCCGCATCCGGATCCTGCCAGTACCAGACGGCCACCAGGAAAATCACGAGCAGCAGGCCGAACAGCAGGGCGCCACGCTTCCGGGAGCGTTCCACCTTGCCGTGAACCTCGGTATGACCGGAAGGCGCCGAAAGGGAATTGATATGGCCATCCAGATTGGCGCGATGCACCTGGATGGACTCCTCGATGGACATTTCAAGCAACTGGGCATAACTCCGCCAGTAGCCCATCACGTAGGTTTTCTCCGGCAACTGGGTGTAATCGTCCTGCTCGATCGCCTCGATCTGCCGCTCGGACAGGTGCAGTTCCCTGGCCACGTCACGCCTGGACCAGCCGTACTCCTCGCGCTTCGCGGACAGCAACTGCCCGGGAGAGGGGATGCCGAGGGCCGGATTTCTGTTGGACAGGATGCTGTTCATGATCTGATGGTCAACCGGCAGGCGACGCCCGGCAGGACGGGACATGAAAGACACCCTCCCGGTCCGGGATCGCATGGCCGGCGCCGGTGGAGACGGTCCGCCTGGTCGGCGCACGGACGGACAGAAAAACCTGTTCCCGACAAATCATATCACCATCTCCCGTCCATCGCCGTTTCCGGGGCCGGGGTTGCCGCGCTGTCCCTCGAGGGAACCGGCACCCTGCGCATGCGTTCCGAACGGCGGGTCCGGTCGGTGAAGTCCCCGGCGAGCTGACCGCAGGCGGCATCGATGTCATCGCCCCGGGTGCGGCGCGTCATGGTGACGATGCCGCGCCCCAGCAGCTCATCCCGGAACCGCTCGATAACCCCGGGGTCGCTCCGGCGGTAGGGAACACCGGGATACGGGTTGAACGGAATCAGGTTCACCTTGGCCGGGATGTCCCCCAGCAGGGCCGCGACATGCCGGGCCTGGGCCGGGGTGTCGTTGACGTCCTTGAGCAGCACGTATTCGAACGTCACCCGCTGGCTCCCTGCCCCGCGGACGTAACGGCGGCAGGCGTCCAGCAGGGTCCGGATGGGATACTTGCGGTTCAGCGGAACCAGCCGGTCCCGCAGGGAATCCTCCGGCGCATGCAGCGACACGGCAAGGCTGACCGGGCAGGTCGTCCGCAGCCGGTCCATTCCCGGCACCATCCCCGCGGTGCTCAGGGTAACCCGGCGGCGCGACAGCCCGAATCCGTAGTCATCCAGCATCAGGTTCATGGCGGACACGACGTTGTCGAAATTCGCCAGCGGCTCCCCCATCCCCATCATCACCACGTTGGTCACCGGCCGACGGCTGTCCGGAACCGGGACCTGGCCGCTGTCGCCATGCCGGTAACCGGTCGACTCGAGTCGTTCATTGGCGATCCACACCTGGCCGATGATCTCGTCCACCGTGAGGTTGCGGCTGAACCCCTGCCGGGCGGTGGCACAGAAATCGCAGTTGAGGCTGCAGCCCACCTGGGACGAAACGCACAGCGTTCCGCGGTCACTCTCCGGGATGAATACCGTCTCGATGCAGTTGCCGTCACGCAGCCTGAGCAGCCACTTGCAGGTGCCGTCGGCCGACAGTTGCTGGTTGACGATTTCCGGCAGGGCGAAGCTCGCCTCGGCGGCCAGTTTCCGGCGCAACGCCTTGTTGAGATCCGTCATCTCCTCGGGCCGGGTCACCATGCGCTGGTAGACCCACTGCATCAGCTGGCGACCCCGGAACGGCTTCTCCCCCATGCGGACGAAATGTTCCTCCAGACCCTGGCGGTCCAGCGAAAGGAGATTGGTCGTCGGTGCCTGCATGGTTGTCCCGGAATCCGGCCGCGCCTGCCCGCGTCAACGGGTCCGCCGGCAAAGCTGGTCATCCGTGAAAAAGAAGGCGATCTCCTGCGCCGCGGTTTCCGGCGCATCGCTGCCGTGCACCGCGTTCTCGTCCACGGTCTTCGCGAAATCCGCCCGGATGGTGCCCGGTGCGGCATCCGCCGGGTTTGTGGCCCCCATGACTTCCCGGTTCCTTGCCACCGCATTCTCCCCTTCCAGCACCTGCAGCATGACCGGGCCGGAAATCATGAATTCCACCAGGTCGCCGTAGAACGGCCGCTCCCTGTGCACCGCGTAGAATTCCTGCGCCTGCTCACGGGTCAGATGCGCCATCCTGGCGGCCACGATCCGCAGGCCGGCGTCCTCGAACCGCTGATAGATCCTGCCGATCAGGTTCCGGGCGACCGCGTCGGGCTTGATGATAGAAAACGTGCGTTCAATGGCCATAAATTTCTCCAGAATTCTCCGTTAGAGCCGTGCAGACAGAACCGCCACCGGGGACACGGCGGCGGCAGGGAAAGGTTTGCCGCAAATTCTACCCTTTAGCCCGTATCACGGGCAACGAGCATCCCGTCCTCGAATCCAGCGATTTCAACCTCTTGCCAATCCTCCGACCGGGCAAGGGACGGGGGCAGGCGAACGCCGAAATAGTTGTCCGCGCGCCCGGTCACGGCGCCGTTCCCGCCGGCCGCGCTCCCTTCCACCAGGGCCGGCAGGGTTCTTCCCTCGAGCCCCGCCCCCACGCGATCACGCACCCGGATGCCCGCGGCCCGCATCCGGGACGCCCTTTCCTTCTTTTCCGCACCATCCACCTGGCGGGGTATGCGCGCGGCCGGTGTGCCGGACCGCTTCGAATAGGCAAACACGTGGGGAAAGGCGATATCCAGGCGCTCCACAAGGTCCAGGGTTTCGGCAAAATGCACCTCGGTCTCCGTGGGAAATCCCACCAGGATGTCCGCGCTCAGGACCAGGTCCGGCAGCGCCGTTCGCAGTGCCCCGATCCTGTCCAGCAGGATCTCCCGGGTAGCCCTGCGTTTCATCCGCTTCAGGATCAGCGTACTGCCGCTTTGCAGTGAAAGGTGCAGGTGCGGGCAGATCCGGTCTCGGTTGGCGGCCATCAGCGAAATCAAGCGATCGGTCACGTGGGCGGGGTCAATGGAACTCAGGCGCAGGCGAAAGCCCCGGGGCAGGTCAAGGACGTGCTCCAGCAGGTCTTCCAGACCGAAGCTTCCCGGCTGGTCTTCGCCGTAGGACCCGATATCGACTCCGCACAGCACCACTTCCCGGTAGCCGTTCAGCACCAGCCGCTCCACCTGGCGCCTGACCATGGCGGCGGAAAAGGAACGGTTGGGGCCGCGGGCGGTGTGGATGATGCAGAAGGTGCAGCCCCGGTCGCATCCCTGCTGTACCTGCACGAACGCGCGCGTCCTGCCCTCAAGACCGCTGATCAGCCGGTCCGGCAGACCGATGTCCGGGTCGAAGTCATCCACCATCACGGGCGGCAGTTCCCCCCTCATCAACGGCCCGAGCAGGGCCGGGATATCCAGCTTGCGCGCATTGCCCACGACCAGGTCCACGCCGGGAATACTGGCGCAGGCCTCCGGATCGGTCTGGGCGTAGCACCCGGTCACCACCACCCAGGCGGAAGGATTTTCCCGGATGATGCGCCGTACCATCTGCCGCGCCTGGCGGTCCGCCTCCGAGGTCACGGTACAGGTATTGACGATCCGGATATCGGCCGGCGTCGCACCGGGGGAGTCGGCAAAGCCCAAGCCGGCGAGTGTTTCGCCGATCAGGGCGGATTCGAACGCGTTAACCTTGCAGCCCATGGTCGCCACGGACACGCTGGGTCCGGAACGGGATGCCTGCCTGACCGGGGGTGCTACCAGCAATGCATTCATCTGCGGGGGCGTCAACAACGGTGATCGCGGTGGGGCAGCGTCATGCCGAACGAAAAATGAACGGGGGGAGCGGCCATCCGGGCCGCAGACGTCAATTGACGGTGAAACTTTCCCCGCAGCCGCACTGCTCCGTGACATTGGGGTTGCGGAAATGGAACACGGCGGAAAGACCGTCCTCCACGTAGTCGATCTCGGTGCCGGACAGGTAGTCCATGTGCTCGGCGCTGACGATCACCTTGACGCCCCGGCTTTCGAATACCTGCTCGTCATCCGTCGCATCGGTCGCGAAGTCGAGCACGTAGGCCATGCCCGAGCATCCGGCATTCTTTACCGACAGCTTCAGGCCAACAAAGCCGTCACGTTCCGCCAGCTGCTTTTGGACGCGCTGGGCGGCGGATTCTGTCAGGGTAATGGGCATGGTCATGGGTACTGTATCTTCATCATGCGGCCGGGATCAGGGAAAGGCCTGTTGCCGGGGTACAAGTGACTTCCATCCGACACCTGAATTCTACCACCTGGCATGACAATCTCACAGGGGAAAATAGGATTGGCCCGGCGGATTTCAAGAAGGGGCAACAGACCGACAACGCAGACATCCCGGCAATCTCCAGCCGGATTCGCCTGCACCAACGGCAGGATTGTCCACAGGCCCGCTACACCGGATGGTTTCGCGGGATTGCCGGACCGTGACGGAATCGAAGGTTTGCTGACAGCCTTTCTGCACCTGCCGTCCGGCGTTTGTCAGTTACAATCCGGGCGTCGTCCGGACATGGGCCTGCCGTTTCACTTCCGCGGGGTAATTCCCGGCCTGTTGCCGGTACAGCAATCACAGATTCGCATGGCAGCGTGTCTCCAGAAGGAGAGTGTATGCAACATCCAAATCCCGTTCGTGCCGTGATCTTTGACGTCGACGGGCTGCTGCTGGACACCGAAATCGTCTATACACGGGTCACGCAGAAGATCGTTTCGCGATTCGGCAAGACCTTCGACTGGTCCATCAAGGCCAACATGATCGGCCGTGCGGAAGCGGAATCCGCGCGTTACCTGGTGCAGGCCCTCGACCTCCCGATCACCTCCGACGAATACCTCGCGGAACGCAACACCATGCTGAAGGAGGGTTTCGCCGCATGCGACGCCATGCCCGGCGCCGAGAGCATTGTCCGGCACCTGCACCGGCACGGGATCCCCATGGCCGTGGCCACCAGTTCCTCCAGGGAACTGTTCCGGATCAAGAAATCCCGGCATACGCACTGGTTTGACCTGTTCGAAGTCACCGTCACGGGCGACGACCCGGGTATCCGGCGGGCCAAACCGGCACCGGATATCTTCCTGGCCGCCGCGGACAGGCTGGGAGCGGACCCGCATGACGTCCTGGTTTTCGAGGACGCTCCGTCCGGTCTTGCCGCCGGGGTCGCGGCCAACATGCGGGTCATCGCGGTGCCGGACCCGAACATGGACAAATCCAGGTACAGGGGTGCGGCGGAAATACTCGAAAGCCTGGAAGCCTTTTCTCCCGGCAGGTACGGGCTCCCCGAACCGGATCGGATAGCCTAGACAATTAGGCCTGTCCGCTCCCTACGATTTGCTCGCCATCAGGTAGTTGTCGGCAGGTACCGGTCTGCAGCAGGGCCGACCACGCCCATGAATGCGGCAGGGTTTTGCCTGTTGCCTGATTAGCCTGCCTGGGAACTTAACCCGACTTTCGCAATTCGGGGGTTTTGGAAACGTAACCTGTTGAATTGATTATACCGACCCCCCAAAGGTCGGCACTACAGGAGCCTTGTCGCCCGGTGGCGTAGCAGATCAGATTCGCAGCCGCGGAGGCGGCTGCTCCGGCAACTTCAGGCCAAGCTGATGCAGCAGGAGCTTGTGGTCCCCATCCGGCTGGGTGTAACGCGGCAGGATGAGATGATGTCCATCGGCAGTGGGCAGGTGAACATCCACCATCCGGATGGTGGCGAACTTTTCCAGTATTTCCCGCGGAGTCAGGCCGGGGGCATGGGGCCTGGCAAGATTCTTCAGGGTGACCTGGAGGCAGTAGGCCATGAACGACAGGAAGATATGGGCCTCGATCCGTTGCTCCTTCTGATGGAACACCGGCCGGATGGCAAGGTCATGCTTCAATTCCTTGAATGCCTGTTCGATTTCGGTGAGCCGCATGTATTGACGCCACAGTTCCGCCGGATTCCCGTCGGCCATGTTGGAGCGCAGCAGGTAGCGCCCTTCCCGGTGGAAGGTCTGCCGCAGCTTCCCGCGCCGCAGACGGTAGGTGAACGGCACCCCGGAATCACCATCCCCGATCTCCAGGTCGACGAGATGCCAGGCCCGGCCGGCCTCCTTCTTCGCCGCACCGAGCTTCAGCAGCAGCTCGTCGCGGCTGTTGGTCTGGCGCCGCAGTTCCCCCAGACGTCCCCAGAGCTTCTTCAGGCGCCGCCGGCGCATGCCCCTCTCCTTGCTGACCCGGCCCCCGCTGCGAACCAGGATGTACAGCTCCCCGTCCGCCCGGTGCAGCTTCACCTCCACGTTCTCCCGGACGGCCTGCCAGGGCTGGCCGAGGAACGACCGCTCCATCCGGCTCAGCCGCCCCTTCGGCGTACCCACCAGGTAGCGGATCCCGGAAGGGTCCGACCGCATCGCCTCCAGCGATTCCTCCGTCGGGATCCCACGGTCCATGATCCACACCCGCTCGGAACGGCCGTACTGATCTTCGATCCTGGCCATGAATTCCAGCAGCGTCGTCTTGTCCGAGGTGTTCCCCGGCATCACCTCGTAGGCCAGCGGAAACCCGTCCGGCGTCACGATCAGCGCAATCACCACCTGCACGCAGTCCGGGCGCTTGTCACGGCTGTAGCCGAACCGGCGCTTGTCCTCGAACGGGGGATCGCTCTCGAAGTACGTGCTCGTCAGATCGTACAGCAGCACCTCGAAGCGCGCCTGGAACAGACTGCCCCAGCGTGTCCGCAGATACGAGAAGAACCCTCGCCGGTGGGCCTCCAGCCGGTCCAGGACCCGGTACAGCGTGTCCCGCGGAATCACCCGGTCCAGACCCAGAAGGTCACCCATCGCGCTGTCCTCGTACCAGCGCCGGTACAGCCGCCACTCGCTGCCCGGATCAATCAGACGGTAGCACACCTGCACCTTCAGAATGTCCAGCCACCGCGTCCCCTTCCGGCTCGGCGGCAAATGCTCACCCCAGTACCCGTCCAGGTCCAGAAAATCCCACAGCCACAGGGCCAGCCAGCACGCCCCCCACTGGCGCGAACGGTGCAACTCCAGCCTGCCCACATCCACACGGACCACCGCGCACGACATCTCCGGCGCTTCCCGGTCCTCCGGGAACAGCGCCATCTGCTGCAGACCCCGGTTCTCGGACAGCACATCGATGGTGCGGCACCACGCCGCCTTCTGGGTGCCGTTGATCTCGCCGAGATACAGAACCTGACGCTGCACCACCCGGCCGCCTCCCACCCGGGCATTCTCCACAATGCTCCAGTACCGGTGGTGCACCCCGTCCTTCCAGCGGCTCTTGCTGCGCACGAACATGACCTCCATGGTCTCTGCCGGACACCTCCGGATCAAGGCAAAAGTCGGCACTACAAGGCAACTTCAGGGGGACGGGCCAATCAATTCAAGGGATTGCATCTCAATCATCCCCAAAATCAGCCCGGATTCCGGGCGAATCGCGAAAGTCGGGTTAAGCCCCCCACCCGGGGTCATCCGGACAGGGGCCCGATGGGTCGGTCAGGGATGGCGAGGATGGCCTTTCAATGGGTGAGGATGGACCCTTTTCGGCAATGGAAGCCGGGTCCCCGAAATTTTTTTCGGCGAATGTTTAGGGAATGTAAAGATAAAAAAGGAGGGGAAAATATAATGGAGCAAAAACAGGGAGTTATATCGATCTTTATGAAATTTTTACTCGCGATAACTGTATTTATCAGGAGCAAAGAATATATTCCTACGCCCGACAGGTCAAGAATATTGGCACAATCCGAAGATACATGATTTCATTACCTATATCCGGTTGATTAATAGCTGTTGGGAGATTGTTTTACCGGATTTACAGGGATACGTGGACAATTTTTCCTATGGTACAAAACGAAAATCTTGAAAAAGTGCCATTTTTTTTCATTTTTTGCTCGCGATAACATCATATAACGGACGGAATAGGTAAGGGGAAAAATCGGATTTTTTGCCCTTTTTCGCCTCTTTTCGGTCCATTCTTTCACTTTTCCCACCCCTCACTCCAGTCACTGTTTCCAAGGGGGGGTTACCGGCCCCTTCGCTGCAGCCTCGCCAGCTGCGCCGCACCGCCCCTGCGGGCCAGCAACCGCTCCCCGTAACGGTTCACCATGGACGTGCTCTTCCACCGTCCCGCCTGCAGGATCGCCGGCAGCTCGATCCCCGACGCGATCATGTCCTGCACCGCACCCACCCGGGTGCTGTGGCCCGACAGTCCCGCCACGATGTCTTTTCCCAATCCCGCATTCCTCGCCATGGACTTGTAGATGCGCGGCACCTGGCTGGAGGGCAGGGCGCCCCCGGGTATCCCGTTCTTCCCAATGGACCGGAACAGGAACCCCTTGTCGATGCCGCCCCTTCGGCGCCATTCCATGACGAAGTCCGCGGTGTCCGGGGCGAGGAACAGGACGGATCCCTCCCCCTGGGGGTCGGTCTTGCCCCGGCGCACCAGGAGGGTGGCGGATCCGTCGGGTTCCATCGAGAAATCAGGCACTTGCAGGGAGACCAGTTCGGACCGCCGGAGCATGGCGTCATAGGCCACGGCGAGGAGGGCCCGGTTGCGGGCATCGATCAGGCGGTTGCCTGAGGATGCCAGCAGTCGCCTCCTCAGGGGCCAGGTGAGTCCCGAGGCCTGGACCTGCCTTCGGCCCTGTTTCCGGTACATGCGCTGCATGGCCATGCGGACGGTCATGTTGGTGAGGGGGTCCTTCCATCCGGCGGCCTTGTGCAGGGCGACGATGGAAGAGACGTACCTTCGCACGGTGGCCGGTGCCTTCATGCGGGCCATGGTGCTGATGAACCGGACGAGGTCACCTGCCCGGGTGGGCCAGGGTTTCAGTCCCTCATGGCGGCACCAGGCAAGGTAGATCTCAAGGTCTGCTCTGAGGGCCCGTTCGGTGTTCTCACTCAATGCCCCGCTGGCGGATTCCAGCCACTCGGAGATGGGGTCCGGAGGGGGCCGGACAGGGTGCCTGGAGGGCGGTTTTGGATATTCATTCCGAACGGGGGCCCGGCGGGGCGGATTTCCCGGATTTCGAACTGTTAACGCGCGTTTACTCTCGATAAATACAGTTATCGCGAGCAAAAAGATCCGGAAAGGATCCGATCCGGAGGAGCGAAACGGCTGCCGGCAACCCTGTTTTTGACGGGCGGGCGGCGGCCCGAATTTCCCGGATAGCGACCACGTGCTGACAACAAACGCACAAGTCAGACAAGCCAATAAATACACAGTGATAACAACCGGAAAACACTATTTTCACCTGTCCGATCAATCAGGAGAGGTGCCCAAGTCAACTTTCCCGGAACGGCAATTGATGCGCCACGGGATAGCTGCCTGTTTTGTTCTCTTGCTTGGCAGTCTGTGCATGGGAGATGCACAAGCCGCTGCGGTGTGCCCCGACCCGCCCGGCACGGCGCCCGGCGATGGGAACTGGATCGCGTGCGAGAAAGCCAGCACGTCGAACGACGACATCAGCATCGATGTGGATGGTGTGGCGATCAGTACCACTGCCGCCAGCACCCCCGGCATCAAGGCAGAGCATGCCGGAGGGACCTCCACGGACTCCGGGGACATCACGATCGACGTCGACGGCACCGCAACGAAGAAGACTATATCGACGACGGGGAACACGGCGGAAGGTATCCTCGGCAAACATACCGGCACCGGCGATGTGGATATCGATGTGACAGGGGTAGGGATTACGACATCCGGTACTGACTCATCGGGAGTCCACGGCGCACATACCGGTACCGGCGATGTGGATATCGATGTGGAGGACATCACGATAACGCCAACCGGCAGTTCATCGCTGGGCATCTACAGTAAGCATACCGGCACCGGCGATATGAATATCAATGCAACGGGGATCAGCATATTGACCGGGGGGGTAGGTAACGGGAGCCAGCATGGAGTGTCTGCTCAGCATGACGGCACCGGCAACATCGTGATCGACTTCCGGGGAAAAACGACTGGGACAACTACCGTGCCTTCGACCATCACAACGGGCGGCGGAACGATGGTGTCCTCTGCCATTAGTGCCCAGCGGAATCCCAGCGCAAATTCGATGACGGGCAACATTACCATTACTCTGGAAGATACCGAAATCACTAGCTCTAATAAACAAAATGCTGGCGTAGGGGATGGCTATTACGCTGTTTATGGCCACTTGTGGGGCGGTAGAGGCACAGTAACAGCGACCCTGAATTCGGGCACCATTATCACAACAACGGGAAGAAGTGGAACTGGAGTCCACCTGACAAATGCAACAGGCAGACTGCCGGACGGCATGGCACGCACAAGCAATGTCGTCACCCTTACCGCAGGTGCGGTTACCGTCAAGACAACAGGTGAAAGCAGTTATGGCCTCTAGGCCCGTCGCCAAGCTGGGCACGGCAATGTCTTGATAGATATCGACGGCAGCACAATTATCACTGAAGGCACTGCTGCATACGGCATATGGGGGGAAGTACACGGCACTGTAGACACGGTGGGGAAGGTTCCAAGTGAAGGCGGCATCACCATTAATGCCCGGAACGGAAGCGTCACGACGGGCACGGCACTGGTACCGGAGGACAACACCGACCCGCTTAACATTATCCCAGCCATCCCGTCTAAGGGTGTTACATCCTTTGGCATCTATGCGGAAGCGAAGGATCCGTCTGGCCCCGGTGATATTCAGATCACCACCCGGGACTTCGACATCACCACGCTCTCCACCGCGATTCACCCAAGAATACTCGGCACCTATGCCTACGGTATTTACGCCGTACACCGAAGATCCGGCAACATCGACATTGACCTGGGGCAAGGCTCTTCCGTAACGACGGAAGGGCAGAATTCCCATGGCGTCGTCACTTATCATTATGGTACTGCGGACACGCGAACGATGGATATCACTCTTGACGGCCCGGTCACGGTGAATGGCGCCCTTGCCCAGGGCGTTCGTGTGGGCACCATCAGTTCCGGCACCCCGGCGCGCATGGCCGCACTGGATACCGACGGCTATCGCCAGCAGACTGTGACGGTGAACAGCAGCATCTCAAGCAAGGGTGGAGGGATATACCTCGTGTCCGGCAGAAAACCCATAAATTGCTGATTGGAAAGGCGTAATCGGGAAATCGGCGTGATGAAGATGTCCCGGATTCATCGGCTGGATGGTAAAATCATGGGGAATTTGCTGGTTTTTCCCGAATCTTCGCCCTGGTCCCTACCCGATGAGACATACCCTCCATCCCCAACTGGAGATCGGCGCATGCCAGATTGCCGATATCCGGATCGACCCGAAATCCCGGGATGACATCCCCGCGCTACTGATCGGCCTGCAGCATCTGTATACCGACGAGTCATTGCGCAACCGTCTGTTCGACCTGCTGGAGCGCGAGGTTCTCCCGGATGTGGATCTGGACACTGGCAGGCCGGGGATGCACTTGTGGTCGATTCTGGTGATGGCGATCCTGAAGCAGGGACTGAACTGCGACTTCGACCGTCTTGAGGGACTGGTGAACCACTATGACGTGATCCGCCAGATGCTGGGGCACAGTGTGTACTCGGACGAGAGTTATTCGGTGCAGCAGATCAAGGACAACGTCAGCCTGCTGACGCCGGGGGTGCTGTCGAAGGTTGGAGAACTGGTGGTGGAATCGGGCCACCGGGTGTCAAAAAAAAAGCCTGGAGACTGGTTGCGCGGTCGGTGTGATTCCTTCGTGGTGGAAACGGATGTGCATTACCCGACGGATACGGGTCTGTTGTGGGATGCGCTGCGCAAGTTGCTTGGCCTGATGCAGGAGGCGGCCCTGGAGGACGGGGTTTCGGGGTGGCGCCAGGCGAAGGACCGGCGCAGGAAGCTGAAGCGCCTGTTCAACGGGGTTCGACGGGCGCGTGATGCGCACGGCCGCCCGGAGCGGGTGAAGGGTTTTCTCGATGCCGCCCGGCAATTGATTGCCCAGGCCGATGGCACTTTGGATGTTCTTGCCGGGATGGCAAGGGTGGAGTGCCGGCTGGTTCGGATGAACCGGATCCGGCAGTATCTGTGGTATGCCGCCCGGCTTTCGGACCAGGTGGACCGTCGGTTGCTGCGGGGGGAGACGATTCCCCAGGGCGAGAAGATCTACTCGATCTTCGAGCCCCATACGCGCTGGATCTCGAAGGGGAAGGTGGGCCGGCCGGTGGAACTGGGGGTTCCGGTCTGCGTTCTGGAAGACCAGCACGGCCTGCTGCTGCACCATCGGGTGATGTGGAAGGAAAGCGATGTGGAGATCGCGGTGCCGATGGTGGAGGAGGCCAGGGGGAAGTATCCGGACCTGGGGCTTTGCAGTTTCGACAAGGGGTTTCACAGTCCGGAGAATCGCCGGTGTCTGGATGAATTGCTGGAGGACAATGTCCTGCCCCGCAAGGGCCGCTGGACGCAGGCTGACCGGGTGCGTGAGACGGGCTCCGTGTTCCGGGCGGCCCGGCAACAGCATCCGGCGATCGAGTCGGCGATCCACAATCTGGAGCACCGGGGTCTGGACCGTGTGCGCAGCCATGGCGTGGAGGGGTTCGAGCGGACGGTGGCGCTGTCGATACTGGCATGCAACGTGCATCGCGTCGGACGGATGATCCGGGACAGGGCCCGTGAGGCCGAGCGGCGACGACGGGCGGCATGACGGATCGGCTTTCGTCAGCTGAAGTTGAAAGTCCCGCCCCGACAGGGTGGGCATGGAGCCCAATGTCCGAAATCAGGCCGAAACACCCTGACAATCAATTCCCTCTACTGTTTCCCGGAAATCCATAGAGTCACTCAATGACTGGATGCTGGCGAAATATTTTCACGCCGGGAATCCGTCGGAAATCGGGGTTTTCTGTCTGACACTACCTCGTAAACGGCGGCAGGGTGGTTATCGGGCCCCAAGGCAGCATCAGTTCAGATACAGGAATCGCGATCCTGGCCACGGGCACAGTACCGGAGGTGCCGGAGGATGCTACCGATCCCATGAACATTATCCCGGCAGTCCCGGCCATCCCGCCGAAGCTGCGGGTGGACCTGAACCTGGGCGGCCGGCGGGTGTCGCAGGCGCTCGGCGACGACTGGATCCTTAATGACGGCGGCGAGACCACCATCGCCATGAACGGCGTTGTGCTGCACGACGGGGCCACGGGCGCCACCGGGAGCACAGCCCGGAACGGGGCTTACAACGTCAGCATGGTGGCGGGCGGCGTCAAGGTCACGGACCGCACGAATGCGGACCCCGCGATGTGGGTTGTAAGTGACCGGGCCGAGGATGTCATCGCCGACCGGGACTTCGCCGCTACGGACTTCTCGGAGAGGAGAAGAGCCCCGCCACCACCCCCGTCACCACCTCCACCTCCACCTCCACCGCCCGAACCGGACCCCCCGTCTGTCGATGGAGTGAAGCTCGGGGAACTGGTGGGGGGCGTGGTCGCAGACGCACTCGGCAGCATTCTTTCCGCTGTGCTCGGTGAACAGGAAATGCCGGCATCTCCATCATCATCTCCCTTCATCGAGGAGTACGCTCCCCGCGCAGCCGTATACGAGGCCCTGCCCGCCGCCCTCCTCGGGCTGAACGATGCGGGACAGGGATCAGGGGCTCCTCTTCAGCAGGGCACCTTCACCTTCGCCCGCACCCTGGAGGAACACGGCGGCCTCCGTCCCGCGGACTCCACCGTCGGCCAGCGCCATTCCCTCGGCTATGGCGGGGCGCAGTTCGGCAGGCGCCTCCAGCTGGGCGAGACCCTGGGGGCGTCGGCCGCCCTGCATCGCGTCTGGAGCACAGTCGACGTGGAAGCCGGGACCGGGGGCGGCGAGATCGGCGTCGAGGCGACCGGACTGGTCCTGGATGGGGAATGGGACGGTCCGGAGGGTCTCTATGCCAAGGCGGGCCTGTCGATGACGCATTACAGGCTCGGCACCTGGTCGGAAGACCGGGACGTCGGGATGCTGGCGGGAGGCGTCGAAGCGCGGGGGTCGCTGGCGCGCATCGAGGCGGGCCGGGAGGTTTCGCTGGGAGGCGGCCTCCATGTCGCGCCCCGCATATGGGCCAAGCGTTCGGCGCTCTCGGTGGACGATTTCACTGATGCCGTGGGCTCCCGGGTATCGGTCCCCGGTATGGCAAGGGTCTCGGGGGGTGTCGGGATGGCGGCCCGGGCGGAGCGCCGGGCGGGGTCCGGGACGCTGTCCCTCCGGGGTTCCGTGGACCTTGCCCATGTGCTCGACGGCAGGGCGGCCGTCGCCGAGGTCTCCGGAGCCCGACTGACCTCGCAGGCGGAGGAGACGGAACTGCGGCTGGCGCTGTCCGGGGTCTACCGGCAGGGCCGCTTCTCGTTGGCGGCGGAAGCCTCGCTGAACGGTGCGGACCCCGGCGATGCCAGGGGCGCCGTCGGGCTGCGACTTTCCGCGTCATTTTAGGCTGGCTTTGCGCCGAATCTTAACTGGACTGAACTGAACAAGACCGGACCGGCGCTGGATAACAGACCACAGGGGAATGCCCATGAACTTCCGCATGCCGGCGGCGCTGGCCCGACTTTCGCAATTCGGGGGTTTTGGAAACGTAACCTGTTGAATTGATTATACCGACCCCCCAAAGGTCGGCACTACAGGAGCCTTGTCGCCCGGTGGCGTAGCAGATCAGATTCGCAGCCGCGGAGGCGGCTGCTCCGGCAACTTCAGGCCAAGCTGATGCAGCAGGAGCTTGTGGTCCCCATCCGGCTGGGTGTAACGCGGCAGGATGAGATGATGTCCATCGGCAGTGGGCAGGTGAACATCCACCATCCGGATGGTGGCGAACTTTTCCAGTATTTCCCGCGGAGTCAGGCCGGGGGCATGGGGCCTGGCAAGATTCTTCAGGGTGACCTGGAGGCAGTAGGCCATGAACGACAGGAAGATATGGGCCTCGATCCGTTGCTCCTTCTGATGGAACACCGGCCGGATGGCAAGGTCATGCTTCAATTCCTTGAATGCCTGTTCGATTTCGGTGAGCCGCATGTATTGACGCCACAGTTCCGCCGGATTCCCGTCGGCCATGTTGGAGCGCAGCAGGTAGCGCCCTTCCCGGTGGAAGGTCTGCCGCAGCTTCCCGCGCCGCAGACGGTAGGTGAACGGCACCCCGGAATCACCATCCCCGATCTCCAGGTCGACGAGATGCCAGGCCCGGCCGGCCTCCTTCTTCGCCGCACCGAGCTTCAGCAGCAGCTCGTCGCGGCTGTTGGTCTGGCGCCGCAGTTCCCCCAGACGTCCCCAGAGCTTCTTCAGGCGCCGCCGGCGCATGCCCCTCTCCTTGCTGACCCGGCCCCCGCTGCGAACCAGGATGTACAGCTCCCCGTCCGCCCGGTGCAGCTTCACCTCCACGTTCTCCCGGACGGCCTGCCAGGGCTGGCCGAGGAACGACCGCTCCATCCGGCTCAGCCGCCCCTTCGGCGTACCCACCAGGTAGCGGATCCCGGAAGGGTCCGACCGCATCGCCTCCAGCGATTCCTCCGTCGGGATCCCACGGTCCATGATCCACACCCGCTCGGAACGGCCGTACTGATCTTCGATCCTGGCCATGAATTCCAGCAGCGTCGTCTTGTCCGAGGTGTTCCCCGGCATCACCTCGTAGGCCAGCGGAAACCCGTCCGGCGTCACGATCAGCGCAATCACCACCTGCACGCAGTCCGGGCGCTTGTCACGGCTGTAGCCGAACCGGCGCTTGTCCTCGAACGGGGGATCGCTCTCGAAGTACGTGCTCGTCAGATCGTACAGCAGCACCTCGAAGCGCGCCTGGAACAGACTGCCCCAGCGTGTCCGCAGATACGAGAAGAACCCTCGCCGGTGGGCCTCCAGCCGGTCCAGGACCCGGTACAGCGTGTCCCGCGGAATCACCCGGTCCAGACCCAGAAGGTCACCCATCGCGCTGTCCTCGTACCAGCGCCGGTACAGCCGCCACTCGCTGCCCGGATCAATCAGACGGTAGCACACCTGCACCTTCAGAATGTCCAGCCACCGCGTCCCCTTCCGGCTCGGCGGCAAATGCTCACCCCAGTACCCGTCCAGGTCCAGAAAATCCCACAGCCACAGGGCCAGCCAGCACGCCCCCCACTGGCGCGAACGGTGCAACTCCAGCCTGCCCACATCCACACGGACCACCGCGCACGACATCTCCGGCGCTTCCCGGTCCTCCGGGAACAGCGCCATCTGCTGCAGACCCCGGTTCTCGGACAGCACATCGATGGTGCGGCACCACGCCGCCTTCTGGGTGCCGTTGATCTCGCCGAGATACAGAACCTGACGCTGCACCACCCGGCCGCCTCCCACCCGGGCATTCTCCACAATGCTCCAGTACCGGTGGTGCACCCCGTCCTTCCAGCGGCTCTTGCTGCGCACGAACATGACCTCCATGGTCTCTGCCGGACACCTCCGGATCAAGGCAAAAGTCGGCACTACAAGGCAACTTCAGGGGGACGGGCCAATCAATTCAAGGGATTGCATCTCAATCATCCCCAAAATCAGCCCGGATTCCGGGCGAATCGCGAAAGTCGGGCTGGCCGCCGCTCTCCTCCTCGCCTCCTGCGGCGGCGGCAGTCCGCCGGGGCCACCCCCACCGTCGGGACCGCCCGCCTCGGACCCGACGATCTTCGACACCTTCGTGGCCGGCGACGTGCTCCTGGGCGCCCAGGACCGGCTGTACCGGGCGGAAAGCCTCTGTTCCGGCTCCGCCTGCACCGTGACGTACCAAGGCGAGAGTGTCACGGTGGACCTGTCCGACATCGACCCGTCGGCGTCCACCACGGCCATTACCGGACAGCAACTCCGTAACGGGGTGCAGACGGGCCGGCTGGCGTCCAGTGACGGTGAGACCCGGTACGACGCACTGGGAGTATGGGGGGAATACAACGCGGCGACGACGGGTGCGGGGTCCACGACCATCAAGGGCATCGCCATCCGGTTCATCGTGCCGGCCTCGGTGGGCTACGCCAGCGCCGCCAATCCCGTGTCCGGCGGCGTGTTGTGGTCCGGTGCGATGACGGGGGTGAAGTTCGGTGATTCCGGCTTGGGGGCGGAGGTGGCCGGTGATGCGGCGATCGCCGTGGACCTGGAGGGGGCTACCCTCGATCTTGCGTTCACGAACATCGCGGAGTTGTCATCGGGTACCGGGATCGTCAACATCGGCTGGCAGGATGTGCCGATGCTGGGAGGCGGTTTCCGGGACGATGGGTTGGACGGACGGTTCTACGGGCCGGACCATGAGGAGGCCGGCGGCGTCTTCGAGCGCGATGGGATCGCGGGGGCGTTCTCCCTGAAGCGGGATTGACCGACCGGGAGGAGTGGATAAATCCTGCTTCCGGCCGCCGGTCCCCGCGGCGCCCTACCGGCGGCCGGCAAACCGTACCGCCGCCACCAGTCCGACAAATGCCATGGGGAGGCAGGCACCGAATACCCACCTGGTCACCGACTCCGTCGTCTCCCTGTCAGCATTGATGTCCAGCCCGCCCGCATTCGCCACGATACCGATCCAGGCGGCCCCGATGGCATAACCCAGCCTCTGGATGGTTGGAATCGCCGCGGAGACCCGCTCCCGGTCCTGTTCGTCGACCAGGGCGAGCATGCGGCGAAGTATGCTGGCCCAGGCCACTCCGAAACCGGCGCCCTCCAGCAGGGCGAGCAGGGCCAGCAGGATCACCGGCCCGGTTGCGATGGCATAGAAAAATCCCACGATGCTCAGCGTAAGCATCACCATGCCCGCCAGGATGGCACGGGTATCCAGGGAAGCGGGAATCCCGGAACAGACCACCGCACCCAGGCTCCAGCCCACCGAAGTGCAGGCCACGATGTATCCGGCGGTGAGAATGGACACCTGGTGCAGATAGACCACGAACAACGGTCCGTACACGGTGATCGCCATGGTTGCCATGGTAAAGCACAGGATCATGGTCAGCCCCGCACTGACACTGCTGTGAAAGCCGATGGGCCTGGCGGGCAGCAGCCGGTCCTCCTGCCGCGCGGAATCCATTTTGAGGAACAGCGCCAGGATCATGATGCCGGCTATCACCAGGAGGGGCGTTCCCACGGCAGAGACATCGATTCCCCCGGCGGCGATCAGCAGCACGCCGACGGACAGTAACGCGATTCTCCGGACCGGGAACCGGTGCCCGGATTCGGAGATGTTGCGGGACCCCTCTGCCGAAACTCCCGTTCGTATCCAGACCGAAAGCGCCATCGCCGCAGCCGCATACACCCAGAACGCGAGCCGCCAGGAAAGCTGCTCCACGAACAGGGCCCCGATCAGCGGGCCAAGGAAGGCCGAGGCGCCCCAGACCGCGGACACCGCTCCCATCGCCCTTGGCATCAGGCGCGCCGGGAACAGGGCACCGATGCCGACAAAGGAAATGGCGATCAGCCCGCCGCCGCCGAAGCCCTGCAGCAGCCGCCCGGCAACCAGGACCGGCATGGCGTCCGCCAGTGCACAGACCATGCTGCCCAAGGCAAACAGCAGGGCCGCAATCGCCATGGGCGCGCGCAGCCGATAGCGGTAAACCAGCAGCCCGCTGCCCGCCCCGGCCACAATGGACCCGATGTCGTACAGCGCAAAACTCCAGGGAACCAGCGAGATGCCGCCGATATCCTCGATGATTTTCGGCACCATCGTCGAAATGGCAGTCACCATGGAGGCGTGCAGCCATATCGAAAGGCAGACCAGCGCCAGGGAACGGCGGTAATCCGCGCGCAGGATCTCCTTCCACCCGGAACCGGTGGCGGGGTGATGGCCGGTATCGTTGTTCATACTCGCGGATTACACGGGTTCCAGCGCACTTGAAGTCAATCCCCCAGGGGCATTTGCCGGATCCCCCGCCTCACGGGCGGCTCCCGGACCAGATCCGGGTGGTGGCCGCCGGAGGCGCGGACGGGACACTGAGTCAGCCGCGCATCCGCTCACCATCGGGATCAAACAGCGCCCCGGTGAACAGCCGCGCAGGGCGCCTCTCGCCGAGTATCTCGATCTCAACTTCGAGATCCGGTCCGATCATGTCCACCGGGACGAAGCCGATGGCCACGCTCTTTCGGGCATGGTGCGCATACCCCCCGGACGTCACGAAACCGACAACCTCGTCCGCCACCCAGATCGGCTCGTCCGCCACCACGTCCGCATCCAGCGCATCCACCTCGAATGTGCAGAGTTTCCTGCCGACGCCGTTCTCCCGCTCCGCCAGGGCGGCCGCCTTGCCGATGAAATCGGCGGGCTTGTCATAGGCCACGAACCGGTCAAGCCCGGTCTCCATGGGCGTGTAGTCCGGCTTGTACTCCCGGAGCCACGAACCGAAGGATTTTTCCAGCCGGAGACTCATCATCGCCCGCATGCCGAAGGGCCTGAGTCCGAGGCCCTCCCCGGCCGCGGCGAGTTCGCCGTACAGCGCCACCTGCTGGTCCGCGTCCACGTAGATTTCGTAACCGAGGTCGCCGGTATAGGAAACCCGCTGGACGATGGCCTCACAGGCGCCGATCCGCAGGCGCCGCACCGACAGGAAGGGAAACGCATCGTTGGATACGTCGCCATACGCCGCCCTGGCCAGCAGTTCCCGTGCATTGGGACCGGCGATCTGGAAGCCGACACGCCGCCGGGAGATGTTTTTGAGCAGGACGCCGGAGGCCGGAAGGTTCTGCTCAAACCAGCGCTGCTGATAGTTCTGCGAACCGTAGGACGCCGTGAGCTGGAAAAGGTCCGTATCAAGCCGGGACAGCGTGAAGTCCCCGATCAGCCGGCCCTTGGGGCTCAGCATCGGCGCCAGGGTGATGCGCCCGACCCGGGGCAGCCGACCCGCCATGATCCGGTCCAGCCAGTCCGCCGCCTCCGGCCCGGAAACCTCGAACTTGCTGAAGTTGTGCACCTCGTTGATCCCGACGGCGGTTCTCACCGCATCGCACTCCCCGGCCACTGCGTCGAACGCGTTGGAGCGCCGGAAACTGGGGATCTCCCAGGGCTCCTCCCCTTCCGGGGCGAAATAGTTCACGTGTTCCATGCCGTAACCGGCCCCGAAGACCGCGTTCTGCTGCTGCCAGATTCCATATGCCGGTGTGGTGTGGAAGGGCCGCGCGGCCGGGAGCTCCTCGTTGGGATAGGAAACGGAAAACCGCCGCTGGTAGTTTTCCCGCACCTTGATGCGGGTATAGCCCGCCGTGGGAAAATCCCCGAAACGGGCCACGTCCATGGCGAACACGTCACGGGAGGGCTCGCCCTCGACCATCCATTCCGCGAGCACGAGGCCGACGCCGCCGCCCTGGCTGAATCCCGCCATGACCCCGCAGGCGGACCAGAAGTTGCGCAGTCCCTGCACCGGGCCCACCAGCGGATTCCCGTCGGGAGCGAACGTGAAGGGTCCGTTGATCACGGTCTTGATGCCGGCCTTCTCCAGCACCGGGTAGCGCCGGTACGCCAGGGCCAGCGCGTCCCCGATCCGTTCGAGATTGTCCGGCAGCAGTTCATGGCCGAAATCCCAGCTGGTGCCGTCCACGGCCCAGGGATCGCAGTCCTGCTCGTAGAATCCGATGACCAGCCCGTCCCTTTCCTGGCGCAGGTAGCTTTCCCCTTCCGGGTCCATCACGTGGGGCAGTTCGCTGCCATGATTCACCACCTCCTCGATGGTATCGGTGGCCAGGTACTGGTGCTCCATGGGGTGGAGCGGCAGGTATACCCCGGCCATGGCGCCCACTTCCCTGGCCCACAGGCCGGCGGCGTTGACCACGTGTTCGGCAATCATGCTGCCCTGGTCAGTCACGACCTCCCATCCCCCGTCGGGTCTCGGGTTCAGGGCCGTCACGGGGTTCCTGAGGATGATCTCGGCGCCGTTGTTCCTGGCGGCCCTCGCATAGGCATGGGTCGTGCCGGAGGGGTCGAGGTGCCCGTCCAGCGGATCGTACAGCCCGCCGATGACGCCGTCGGTGTTGGTGATCGGTGACAGTTCCCGGATTTCCGCGGGGCTGACGAGATGGGTGTCGAGACCCATGTACCGGTGCTTGGCCCGTTCGGCCCTGAGAAAGTCCATCCGGTCCGGCGAGCCCGCCAGGGTGATCCCGCCCACATGGTGGAGCCCGCAGCTCTGGCCGGACTGCTGCTCCAGTTCACGGTACAGCTGGATCGTGTAGCCCTGCAGCGCGGCCATGTTGGTGTCCGCATTGAGCGTATGGAATCCGCCGGCCGCATGCCAGGTGGACCCCGAAGTCAGCTCGGAGCGTTCGATGAGGGTGACATCGGTCCAGCCGAGCTTTGTCAGATGATACAGAACGCTGCATCCGACCACGCCGCCGCCGATCACGGCGACCCGGGTATGGCTTTTCATTTCAGTGGATTCTCCTGATGAGGTCGTCCAGGTAATCGGTGATCTCGTTCGGCTGCACGATGGCGAACCGGATGAGTTCGTCGAAGCGGCGGGTGAACATGCGGATGTGTTCGGTACTGTTCAGCACCAGGTAGGACTGTCCGATGAACACCACCACGCGCAGCGGCCCAAAAATGGTGAACGCGGCAGTGTAGACCTCGCATCCGTCAAACAGGAACCAGCGGAATCGCGGATAGAGTTCATCCACCAGCACGATCATGTGCTCAAGCTGACGGACCCGGCTTTCCCGGGACAGCCCCCGCCAGATGCCCTGCCCGAACGCGAACCCCTCGACATCCTGCACGGACTGGCAGGACTCCATCTCCGCTTCCGCGCGGCGCTGCTGGATCAGCAGGATATGGGAATCGCGGATGCTCTGGTCGGTGCGCCCGAGCCCGTAGCGGCGGAACTCGTAGCCGGCCACCTCCTCGTTCTTCAGCAGGTCCGGCAGGATGGCCGGAATGTAGCGGATCTTGTAGCCGCTGGCCTCCCGGTGCCATTCCAGCAGCTTCTGGTTCGCCGAGGATTCGGAAAAATCCTCGAATTCCAGGGGACCGCGCAGCAGGTCGGCGTCCACCACGCCCCGGTTGGTCAGCCCGAGGAGCCAGTCGACGCTGACCTGGTAGACCTCGGCGATGGCGGCGATGGTGTCCGCCCTCGGCAGGCGGAGGTTGTTCGGCGAAAGCAGTTGGGAAAGGGTGGAACGGTCGACGCCGATGGAGGCCGCGAAGCGGGAGTGGTTGAGGCCGCTGCCGGCGATGACCTCCCCGATCCTTTCCCGGAAGACCTCCACTCGCTGGGCGTATTTCACGATCCCGTCCCCGGCCCCGTTACCATGCAGGCTGGATTTCGCCCCTGCGCCGCTCGACGTAGGCGGTGAGTTCCTCGAGTACCGACGGGTCCAGCGGCGGTTGCCGGTAGTCCTCGAGCATCTGCTTGAACAGCGCATTGGCCCGCTGGTCCGCGGTCAGGGCGCCGTTGTCGCGCCAGGTCTCGAAATTGCTCCAGTCCGAAACGATGGGCTTGTAGAAGGCATCCTTATAGCGGGCCATGGTATGGCTTGTGCCGAAGTGATGCCCCCCGGCGCCCACTTCCCGGATGGCATCCAGTGCCAGGTCTTCCTCCGTGACTTCGATGGGCTGCAGGGTCCGGTGCATCATCTGCACCATTTCCATGTCCAGGATCAGCTTCTCGAACGAGGCGCACAGGCCGCCCTCCAGCCAGCCGCCGCTGTGCTTGATCATGTTGCCGTGGGCCATCACGGCACTCCACAGGGACATCTCCGATTCCCAGGCGGCCTGGGCGTCCGGCGCGTTGGCCGCGTTGACATTGGAAGTTCGGTATGGAATTCCGTAGTGCCTGGCAAGCTGCCCGCCGGCCAGCACCGCACGGGCATATTCCGGGGTGCCGAAGGCGGGAGCGCCGGTTTTCATGTCCACGTTCGAGGTGAAGCCCCCGTACATCATGGGCGCGCCCGGCCGAACCATCTGGGAGATGGCAATGACGCCGAGCGCCTCCGCGTTCTGCTGCGCCAGGGCGCCCCCCAGGGTCACCGGGCACATCGCTCCCGCCAGGGTGAACGGCGTGACCACCACGGGCTGGCCCCACTCCGCCATTAGCATCAGGCCGTCCAGCATGGGACCGTCAACCTTGAGGGGGGAGTTGGTGTTGACGACGGTGGTGATGCTGGGCTCGTTCTTCATCTGGTCAGCGTCGATGCCGCGGGCAATCCGGGTCATCTCCAGTCCGTCCTCCACCCGCCCATTTCCCAGGCTGTAGCAATGCCAGGGTTTTTCGGTCAGGGTGATGAAGTCCATGTAGGCATCCAGATGCCGGGTATGGGCCGGCAGGTCCACCGGTTCCACGGGATACCCGGAGAACATCTTCACCACGTTGAACTGCTGGCCAAGCTTGAGGAACTTGCGGAAATCCCCGATGTTCCCGGTGCGGCGTCCGTGATCGAGATCCGAGCAGTTGGGCGGGCTCGCCACAAGGGTGAAGTTGATGTGGTCGCCGCCGAAGACGGTGTTGTGCACCGGGTTGCGGGCGTGGAGGGTGAATTCCGCGGGCACCAGGGCGATCTTTTCAAGGACAAGTCCGCGGTCCATCCTCACGTACCCGGTCTTCGGGTCGATGCCGGCCCCATGGTGAACCATCAGTTCCCTGGCCCGGTCGTTCACGATTTCGAGTCCTACCTCCTCCAGGATCCGCATGGAGCCGTCATGAATCCGCTCCAGGGACTCCGCGCTCAGCACCTCGATGGGCGGAAAGGGGTTGCGCAACTGGGTGACCGGCAGTTGTTCCAGAACGGGCGACTGATCCCCCCTGTTTCCACGTTGTCGACGTCGCAAGACGGCCCCCCGGTCATGATTGTTGGCAATGGTCCGGCAATGTAGCAGGTGCTGATGACTTTTTGAATGTTTGTTTACAAAAGTAAATAAATCGTCTTTTAGTTTATGTTTATGACAATTATGCGCACCAATCCCATGTTGCCATGAGAGCCGGGTGGCGGTACAAGTTTCCATATCGGAACAGGTCCCAATGAAGCTCCAAGAAACCCCGGTCCCATCCGTCGAGTGGCCCACCCTCGCCATACTGGCAGGCAACTACCTGCTGTGGTTCGGGCTGTTGAGCCTCCACCAGGACTACCCGGTGGTGTCCGTTCCGCTCCTTGGCCTGTGCCTCGCCATGCACCTCTCGCTGCAGCACGAGCTGATCCACGGCCACCCGACCCGCATCACCTGGTTCAACGACCTGCTGGGCACGCCGCCGATCAGCCTGGTCTATCCCTATGCCGAATACAAGAGATCCCACCTCGAGCACCACAAGGACGAACAGCTGACGACACCGGGCGTCGACCCCGAAAGCTTCTTTCACACCCGGGAGCACTGGAACAGGATGGGCCCCCTGTCGAGGGCGTTGTGGTGGGCCAACATGACCCTCATCGGACGGATGCTGATCAACCCCGTCCGGAGCGCCGTCAACATGGCAGAGCTCTGTGTGCGCCAGCTCCTGGGGGGAACGCCGGTACAGCGGCTGAACTGGATCGGCCATATCCTGGGCGTGACCGCCGTGCTCTGGCTCGTGCACTCGGTGTTTTCCGTTCCGATCTGGGCATACCTCATTGCCGCGCATATGGGCCATGCACTGATCAGCATGCGCTCATTCTACGAGCACCGGGTGGCGGATGAGCCGATGAAACGCATCGTCGTGGTGGAGAGTTGCCGTTTTTTCCAGATCCTTTTCCTGAACAACAACTTTCACGCTGTCCACCACCGCTATCCCGGACTGCCCTGGTACCGGCTGAAGGCACGGTTTCACCGGGAGCGGGATGACACCCTGGAACGGAACGGCGATTTCTACTACTCCGGTTACCTCAAGTGGCTGCGGTTCCTGGTCCGTCCGGTGGCACCGCCGGTCTACCCCGCCCTGCTGGCCGGGCCGGACACATGAGCCCTACCGGCAACTGGATCATCTCTTGCGGCATGTATGCCTTCACCGAGCCCCTGCGCCGGTCCTGGCAGACGCTCCTGGAACCGCTTCCCGGTTTCCTCGATGCGTCGGCCAGCGCCGAAAGCTCCCAGGCTGAGGTGGTTTTCGACTGTTCCGACGAGACCTATCTGTCGCCCGACCTCCTCATCGGGCATACCTGCGGATATCCCTACCTGAAGCGCTGGCAGGCCACCCATGAACCGGTGGCGGTGCCGGTATTCGATATTCCGGGATGCGACGGCATCGGTTACAGGAGCTGGTTCATCTGCCGCGCGGATGACGAACGCGACTCCCTGGCCGAGTTTTCTCAGGGTGTCGTCGCCCTCAACCATGCCGACTCCAACAGCGGCATGAACGTACTGAGATACGCGCTGAAGGACCTGAGTCCGAGGCAGACATTCTTCCGGCGCGTGCTGAACAGCGGCTCGCACACGGAAAGCATGCGACTGGTCGCCCGGGGAGAGGCGGACATCGCCGCCATCGATGCGGTCAGTTTCCACCACGTCGCCGCTATGGAACCCGCCTTGGCCGGAGGTGTGCGCGTATTCAGCCGGTCCGCAACCACTACCGGCCTGCCGTTCATCCGTCCGCGTGAATCGCAGTTCGGAATTTCGCGAATTCTCCAAGCGCTTAACGAGGCACTGACTACCCTCCCCGCCCCTGCCCGGGACACCCTCCGACTGACCGGCTTCAGTCCCGTGGAGGTCTCGGACTACGAACGGACACAGCAGATGGAGCATGAAGCGATCCTGGCGGGCTATCCCGTCCTGCAGTAGGGCGCACTCAAGTCCATCACACCGGGTAGTCGATCCCGGAGAGACAGAAATAGTGCTAAAGCCCCTCTTCCACGGTTGTACAGATACTTCCGCAGCAATTCCCGCTGGTTTAAAAAGTCAAGCAAATACAAGGTGATAGAGAGATACGGAAAAAACTTTTTCGTAAAGTTTTTCAGGAATTCTGGTATCATACAGTTCCAATTTCATGAACCAGGTGAAATTGGATGCGTGAACCATCAAATCGCAAACACTTGAGCGCACAGGGATTGCTGCAGTCGATCCGGTCGAGTTTCGAGGAGATTCCGGACACGAAGCGCACCCGCAAGTTCCCGTTGTCGGACGTCATGATGTCGGCGCTGGCGATGTTCGGTCTGAAATATCCATCGCTGCTGCAGTTCGAGCGGTCGCAGTCCGAGGAAGCGGTGCGGCACAATCTGAAGCATCTGTACGGGGTGGCGCAGGCGCCGAGCGACACGTACATGAGGGAACGGCTGGACGAATTGGACCCGGGGGTGTTCGAGCCGGTATACAAGCGGCTGTTTGCGCTGCTGCAGCGGGGCAAGGGTCTGGAGGGTTTCGAGGTGCTGGACGGCCGCTATGTGCTGTCGGTGGACGGCACCGGGCTGTTCTCCTCGCAGAAGGTGCATTGCGCGCACTGCTGCAGCAAGCATCATCGTGACGGTCGGGTGACGTACTATCACCAGTTGCTCGGTGCGGTGCTGGTGCATCCGGACTGCCGCGAGGTGATCCCCCTGATGCCAGAACCGATCCTGAAGGGGGACGGATCCGGCAAGAACGACTGTGAGCGGAATGCCGCAAGGCGGCTGCTGAAGCGTGTCCGTCGCAACCATCCGCATTTGCGGTTGCTGGTGGTTGAAGATGGCCTGGCCTCGAACGGTCCGCACATCCGGCTGCTGGAGTCACTGGACATGCGCTATGTGCTGGGTGCGAAGGAAGGGGACCACCGGTTTCTGTACGACTGGGTGTCGAAGACCCGGGGCGTTCCGGAACATGAGTGCCGGGACGGGCAGGGGGTAGTGCATCGCTTCCGGTATCTGAACCGGGTGCCGTTGAACGACGACCACTTTGATCTGGAGGTGAACTTCCTTGAGTACCGGGAGCACCGTCCCGGGGGCAAGGTGCAGCGCTTTTGCTGGGTCACCGATATCCCGATCGACGAATCGAACCTGATGGAGTTGATGCGGGCCGGCCGGGCCCGCTGGAAGATAGAGAACGAAACCTTCAACACGCTGAAGAACCAGGGTTACGGCCTGGAACACAATTATGGTCACGGCAACAAGCACCTGTCGACGGTGCTGATGCACCTGATGATGCTGGCGTTTCTGGTGGACCAGATCCAGTTGCGCTGCTGTGCCGTATTCAATGCGGCACACCAGGCCATGTACAGCCGCGCCGCGCTGTGGCGCAAGATGAGGGGCCTGTTCAGCCTGTTCCTGATAGACAGTTGGGAGAAACTGTATCAGGTCATTGCGCGGGGGTACAAAAACAATCCCGCGCTGCCTGAACCGCCCTGAATCACGCCGTGACCGGCGGGTGTTCAGGTCGATTCTTCAGCGTTTACCGACCCGATGAGTTCTACAGCCCCAGTGGTGGCTGTAACGACCGCTGCGCCCCGATCCCTTTAAAACCACAACCTCCTGCGGATCACACTCCCTGACACAATGGAGCTAACCCTTAGCGGGAATTGCTGATACTTCCGCTTTATTTATGACAAAACAATTAGTTACATTAATTATGGAGGGGAACTTCGGCAACCAGCCTGGAATTTCAATGTACCTAGCGTAGTAACCTTGCCGTGGATTTCACAATTCGAACCGGATTAAGTCAATGAATACCTGAAACAACTCTTCGATCAATAAACCGGAGCACATGCAAATTCAGGGGGAAAACCCGATTCGAGACAACGGTCAAAACACCTCCAACGTACATGGATTGCGGAATAATTTGCCCTTCAGATGTAACTCCTAGATACCGTGAAAGGGCTGTTGTCGGTGCCTTCATCCTATGGGGATCCGGCAATTTGGCAACGATAGTGACGATAGTCGGAAAATACCATCGGCGTCGAGGAGGGAGCACCCAATACAGACGCGAGAGGGTCGCCGAGGTTCTCCGTGAGCGAGTAATACCAATCATTGTGGTTACTTAACGATGTCAACCAGCCGTCTCCTCCCGAGATCCGCAAAATTTTTAAGCTGGTGTGTCGCACCGCCAGCTCCCTAACCCGACTTACATTGTGTGCTGCGGGGTGGCTGGGTCCATACCACTTCCGTTAGAAACACCCGGGTAAGCGCTGCACGGCTTGCCCGGGGCCACCCCAGACCCAGATACGAGCATGCAACATCGCTGTGGTCTCAGCAATTCCCGCTGGTTTAAAAAGTCAAGCAAATACAAGGTGATAGAGAGATACGGAAAAAACTTTTTCGTAAAGTTTTTCAGGAATTCTGGTATCATACAGTTCCAATTTCATGAACCAGGTGAAATTGGATGCGTGAACCATCAAATCGCAAACACTTGAGCGCACAGGGATTGCTGCAGTCGATCCGGTCGAGTTTCGAGGAGATTCCGGACACGAAGCGCACCCGCAAGTTCCCGTTGTCGGACGTCATGATGTCGGCGCTGGCGATGTTCGGTCTGAAATATCCATCGCTGCTGCAGTTCGAGCGGTCGCAGTCCGAGGAAGCGGTGCGGCACAATCTGAAGCATCTGTACGGGGTGGCGCAGGCGCCGAGCGACACGTACATGAGGGAACGGCTGGACGAATTGGACCCGGGGGTGTTCGAGCCGGTATACAAGCGGCTGTTTGCGCTGCTGCAGCGGGGCAAGGGTCTGGAGGGTTTCGAGGTGCTGGACGGCCGCTATGTGCTGTCGGTGGACGGCACCGGGCTGTTCTCCTCGCAGAAGGTGCATTGCGCGCACTGCTGCAGCAAGCATCATCGTGACGGTCGGGTGACGTACTATCACCAGTTGCTCGGTGCGGTGCTGGTGCATCCGGACTGCCGCGAGGTGATCCCCCTGATGCCAGAACCGATCCTGAAGGGGGACGGATCCGGCAAGAACGACTGTGAGCGGAATGCCGCAAGGCGGCTGCTGAAGCGTGTCCGTCGCAACCATCCGCATTTGCGGTTGCTGGTGGTTGAAGATGGCCTGGCCTCGAACGGTCCGCACATCCGGCTGCTGGAGTCACTGGACATGCGCTATGTGCTGGGTGCGAAGGAAGGGGACCACCGGTTTCTGTACGACTGGGTGTCGAAGACCCGGGGCGTTCCGGAACATGAGTGCCGGGACGGGCAGGGGGTAGTGCATCGCTTCCGGTATCTGAACCGGGTGCCGTTGAACGACGACCACTTTGATCTGGAGGTGAACTTCCTTGAGTACCGGGAGCACCGTCCCGGGGGCAAGGTGCAGCGCTTTTGCTGGGTCACCGATATCCCGATCGACGAATCGAACCTGATGGAGTTGATGCGGGCCGGCCGGGCCCGCTGGAAGATAGAGAACGAAACCTTCAACACGCTGAAGAACCAGGGTTACGGCCTGGAACACAATTATGGTCACGGCAACAAGCACCTGTCGACGGTGCTGATGCACCTGATGATGCTGGCGTTTCTGGTGGACCAGATCCAGTTGCGCTGCTGTGCCGTATTCAATGCGGCACACCAGGCCATGTACAGCCGCGCCGCGCTGTGGCGCAAGATGAGGGGCCTGTTCAGCCTGTTCCTGATAGACAGTTGGGAGAAACTGTATCAGGTCATTGCGCGGGGGTACAAAAACAATCCCGCGCTGCCTGAACCGCCCTGAATCACGCCGTGACCGGCGGGTGTTCAGGTCGATTCTTCAGCGTTTACCGACCCGATGAGTTCTACAGCCCCAGTGGTGGCTGTAACGACCGCTGCGCCCCGATCCCTTTAAAACCACAACCTCCTGCGGATCACACTCCCTGACACAATGGAGCTAACCCTTAGCGGGAATTGCTGCTGTGGTCTCGACAATGTTGACAACAGCCAGCCGCTGCTGGTGGCTGCGACTGAACGACTCCACCTCTCTAGGAAGTTACCGAAACAACTCGCATTGCAACCGGTTCCAGTGACCGAGTATCATCGGCAACACAAGAATAGTGAGGTCCCTCCAGGAATGGGTGGTCAGGCAATCTCCACCCTATCGAACGACATCCCCACATCCCCCGACTTTCGACATACTTTTTAAGTGTCTCTCGGGAGGAAATTCTGCAAGAAGTTCTTCTCAAGAATGGCTTTATGCTCGATGTTCAGACGGAGCCACTCGTGGACTTCACCGAGAATGTGGTCTTCCGCGCGTGGGACTCTCAAAAATTAGCGACAGTTTGCCTCGACTACGATCTGAAGAAATCGACAATCGCCAAACTCAAAGGAATGGAAGGTATCTTCATCTGCCTTGAGCAAGCTCAAAATACGACGAAGAAATGGAATCTCCGTGTTGAATTTGGGGAGAGATTGGTGGCTTTCTGAAGATTTATGAAACATATGACGGCCGAACTATTCTGCCGCACATGGGAGAACACCCAATGCACATTGACTTTGTTGAGATACAGAACTTCCGAAAGCTGAAGGCTTGCCGCGTCGAGATCGCGCAGGAGGAGACGATCTTCGTTGGCGCGAACAACAGCGGAAAGACATCTGCAATGGATGCTTTGATTCTCTTTCTCAAGAAAAGCCGCCGCAAAGACTTTTCTACCACGGATTTTACCCTTTCCAACTGGTCATCTTTGAATCAATTCGGTACACAGTGGGCAGCTTCCAACGATGATGATTATCGAGATATCGCTGTTAACACTTGGCTTCCCCTACTACCTTCAGTCGATGTTTGGCTTAAAGCAGACGAACAAGACCTTTACCGTATCGCGCATCTTCTCCCTACACTGGATTGGACACCTGAGGAATTGCTAGGAGTCAGGCTTGTATTGGCACCAAAGAACATGGAGCAATTCTACAAGGACTTCCGAAGTGCAAATAAATCGGCGCGTGATGCTGAGTCGGCTTCAACCACTATAGCAGAGTTTCGGCAATCTCTATGGCCAAACTCAATGAGGGACTTTCTGGACAGACGGCTTCATAGCCAATTTGAGGTTCAATTCTACATTCTCGACCCTATAAAGGTCACACCTCCTGTGCGGGGAATCGCTAGCCCCCAGTCGCTTCTGCCGGACAGCGACCCGCTCAACAAGGATCCATTCGATGGTCTCATCAAGATTGACGTAATCACTGCCCAAAGAGGGTTTTCCGACCCCAAAACAGATGATGAGTCATACAATGGCTTTGCAAGCCTGTCGACTCAGCTGCGCCGCTACTTCTCCAAGCACTTGAATCCGTCGCAAGCCCCGGATGCGAGTGATATCGAGGCGCTGGAGGCGATCGAAGCAGCGAAAACGGAATTTAATAAGAAGCTGGTGAAAAGCTTCAGGCCTGCCATCAGAGAACTTGAAGGTCTCAACTACCCGGGATTTAGTGACCCGAAAATCTCCATAACAAGCAAGATCGATCCGCGCGACAGTCTTGATCACGATGCCGCGGTACAGTTCGATCTGCCCGGATCAGATTCACTGTTCTTGCCCGAAAAATACAACGGACTAGGTTACCAGAATCTGATCTCGATGGTATTCAACCTGATCCGATTCAGGGATGAATGGATGCGTGTTGGGAAAGCGGCCAAGAATCAAGATGGCAAGGACGTAGCTATCGAACCCTTGCACGTCGTACTTGTTGAAGAACCGGAAGCCCATCTGCACGCGCAAATTCAGCAGGTATTCATCAAGAAAGGATACAAAGTACTCTGGAACCACTCTGCGCTTGCGGATTCTTCCTTCAGAACGCAGATGATCGTCAGCACTCATTCATCACATATTGCTCATGAACTGGATTTCTCATGCCTGCGCTACTTTCGCCGAGAGCCAGCTAGAATTCAGGGGGAGATTCCCACGGCAACAGTCATTAATCTCTCACAGACGTTCGGCGACAACGATGAGACCTCGAAGTTTGCCACTCGTTATCTTCGTACAACCCATTGTGATCTCTTTTTCGCCGACGCGGCCATCCTCGTGGAGGGCTCGGCCGAACGCATGTTGATTCCTCATTTTATCCGGACGAAGTTCCCAAAACTTGATCAGAGCTACATCTCACTTCTTGAGATCGGTGGTGCTCATGCACATCGTTTGAAACCGTTATTGGATACTCTTGGGCTCATGTCTCTGGTCATCACGGATTTGGATTCGACTCCGGAGACTGGCAGCGCCAAGGTTCGCCCAGAACGAGGCAAAGGTCACCAAACGGGAAACACAACACTCAAAAACTGGGTACCGAGGAAGAAATTACTCGATGGTCTGTTCAATCTGTCGGATGAAGAGAAACAGACAGCGGATGGGCTCGTGAGGGTCGCATACCAGTGCCCATTCAATGTGAAATACAAGGAGGGTGCAAGTGAAGACGAGGCAATACCCTATACCTTTGAGGATTCGTTGGCTTTGACAAATCTTGCGTTGTTTCGAGAATATACAGAACCGGTGGGCCTATTGAAAAAGCTCCAGGCGTCTCTCGAAAAAGACACCCTCGAAGATGCCGTCAATGATATGTTTTGTAACTTGGAGAAGGGTAGCAAGGCCGAGATGGCTTTAGAGTTGCTCTACCTGAGTGAGCCAGACCAGCTAGAACCACCAGGCTACATCGAGGATGGACTCAAATGGCTTGAGGAGAATCTTGCGACGAGAATAGCTGACACCATCTCAACAGAACCGACAGAAGTGAATGATGTCTGAAGCAGCCGCTCAAGAAGATGAACTCAGGAAGACAATCGTGGCATGCCTCGATCTGAACGAGCCCAAGAGTTTCTTCCTCTATGCCGGCGCTGGCACCGGCAAGACAAGGGCTGTCGTTGAGTCATTGGACATCCTCCGAGACCGCTATGGGTTGAGGTTTCGGCAGTCGGGTCAAAAAGTTGCTGTCATAACTTACACCAATGCTGCATGTGATGAGATCAAGCGCAGAGTCGATTTCGATCCCATTTTCGCTGTGTCCACCATCCATAGTTTTGCTTGGGAGCAGATCCGCACATACCACAAAGATATCTCTGCTTGGCTCCGCGATCATTTAAATTCCGAAATCACCAGTCTTCGCGAGAAGCAGGCGGCGGGGAGGCCAGGAACAAAGGCCGCTGCTGAGCGGGAGGTTCAGATAGAATCGAAGCGGAACCGACTTCAGCATCTTGATGTCATCAAGCGGTTTACCTATAACCCAAACGGTGAAAACATCGGCAAAAACTCACTGCACCACGCTGAGGTTATAGCCGTCACAGCGAAGTTTATTTCCGACAGTCCACTCATGCGTCAGATACTGATTCGGAAACACCCCGTCCTACTCATTGACGAAAGCCAAGACACACAGAAAGACCTGATTGACGCATTCTTTTTCCTCCAGGCGGAGCATCCGGATCAGTTCTGTTTGGCTCTGTTCGGTGACACGATGCAGCGCATCTACTCGGACGGGAAAGTCGGATTGGAGGAGGCTGTCCCAGCAAATTGGGCAAAACCAGCCATTACCGTCAACCACAGGTGTCCCAAACGTGTTGTAGCCCTTCTCAACCGGATCAGATTGAAAGTTGACGGCGCTCTACAGGAGCCTAGACAAGATGCGCAAGAAGGGGTCGTGCGTCTGTTTCTGATCAATGATGTTGATGACGTGGAAAAACTAAACGTCGAAACGACAGTGGCAAAAAAAATGGCAGAGGTCACTTCCGATGAAGAATGGAGGAGCCAACAGGCGATCAAGGTACTTACCCTTGAGCATCACATGGCCGCTCGTCGGGGCGGCTTCGACGGTTTCTTTGAGCCGCTTTATAAGGTAGACAGTTTCAAGACAGGCCTGCTTGATGGGACTCTGAGCGGAATTGCCTTATTCACACAGCAAGTTCTCCCCTTGGTTCAAGCCATGCAATCAGGAGATAGGTTTGCGGTGGCTCGGGTCGTGAAGGATTACTCCCCGATCATGGCTCCCGAAGGAAAAAATGGAACCAGAACTTCGTTAGAGGATGTCCGCAAGGCCGGGAGAGCTGTGGAATCCATGTTCTCTCTCTGGGACGATCGCGCAGATCCCTATCTGTTGGATGTTCTCAAGGAAATCAAACGTGAAAACCTATTCGGTACCCCGGATATATTTACGCCCATCCTCGCTGATGCTGATGGGCAGGGAGAAGAGACAGAACCAGTGCCTGGAGCAGCGGAAGACGACAAGAACCCTGCGATCGAAGCTTGGCGGGAAGCGCTTGCTGTCCCTTTCAGTCAGTTCGAGGCGTATGCAGGATATATTTCTGATAGATCACCTTTTGGAACACATCAGGGCATCAAAGGGCTGCAGTTCCCGCGAGTAATGGTTATCCTAGATGACAACGAAGCCCGCGGTTTCATGTTCAGCTATGAGAAGTTGCTTGGGGCGAAAGCACTTACGAACACAGACGAGAAAAACCTTCTTGAAGGGAAGGATACATCCGTAGACAGAACCCGCCGCCTCTTTTATGTGACGTGCAGCAGAGCTCAGCAGAGCCTCGCCGTAATTGTGTATACGAAAGAGGTGGACAAGGTCGCCAACCATATGTCCTCCGATGTTGGCTGGTTCGAGGACCAAGAAGTAGTCCAAATGTGAAGCAAGTAATTTGCTCACCGCACCATCCGGTCAGCCTTTCGTACAACTGTCGTACTTCCGATTTCGAGGGTTGTCGGCTCGAGTTGAAAAAGATGCCTATTCCCCTCTCATTCGTACCTTGGGAATACCAAACCTACGCTGCCTTGCGCCCTTTGCACGACGGATAGTTCACACAACCAAGAAACCGGCCGTACTTACCACGACGCTCGACCAGCCATCCGTCGAAACAATCCGGACAGGCCGGAAAGACCGTCCCGCATTCGCATTGATTGACCGATGGTTTGTGACCATTCCGGATCGGCAATCCGACGCCACATGCCGGGCATGCAGGTAGGTTTGCGCCACAGTTTTGCCTGTGCTCGCAGGAATACCTAGATTTTCCGTCTGGGATCATATGGCCTTCACATTTCAGGCAGCGATACCGGCGCCTTCCGGTTTTCGTCTTCGCACCCTCCGTTTCCACCACACCATATTCCTGGTCCTTCAGCAGTTCGTTCACAAAGTCCGACGGCTGATCCTCTCGGGCAATGATCGTGACCGATTTACGTGCCCGGGTAAGCGCCACATAGAACACGCGACGTTCTTCGGCATGCTCATATGGCTCCGGCTCGGGAAGTACAAGGTCAATCAATGGATCGTCGATAATTTCCGACGGCAACCCAAGACGCCCGCTATCGGCGCCGAGTACGACCACATGGTCCGCCTCAAGCCCCTTCGATGCATGAATGGACTTGAAGGATATCGACAGGCCCGGATAGTGCTTGCTCAATTTGGACATATCTTCTGGACGCTGCCAGTTGTAACGCCCGACCAGAAGCACCGTTGCCTTCTCTCCTTTCGTCTGTTTCGCTAGATAGGCCAGCGCCTGTTGCAGAACCTCGTCACCGCGGTGTTTTCGGCTCCATAAAACCTGGATTGCCGGTGCGCTGGCAGTGCCCGCAGGAATCACCTCCTTTTCAATCTGGGAAGGATTCTGCAGGATGAACCGGCGTGCTGGATGCGCGATACGATCCACGCTTCGAAAGGTACGCCCAAGATCCACGGTACGGTGGATGCCATCCTGGCCCCCGAAAGTGCCCCCGAAGACTCGGCCAAAATTTCGCATTAGGTCAATGTCGGAACCTGAGAATCTGTAGATCGACTGCCAGTCATCACCCACGGCAAAGATTCGGGCATCCCGGTGCTGTTTCCTGAGTGACAGCAGGAGATCGGCACGCCCCCTCGAGATATCCTGGAACTCGTCCACTAGCAGGTGACGGTAAGGGCTATGGTATCGATTCTCCCTGACATGGTCCGTTGCCCGGGAAATCATGTCGTCAAAATCGATGTGCCTTCCAAGCCGATTCTGGTATTCCTCATATACGGGTTCGAATATTTCCAGAAATGCCAGTCCGCGACTTCTGTCCCGCCTGCTTTCTGCCTTGCTGCGACACTGATCCATCGTCGCTCCCGATCCCTTGAAGTGCCGGAGGAATGCGCCGAGGATTCCGGTAAAGTCGTCGAACTGCCCCATTTCCCTGAGCCGGGAGAGCATTTCCTGTGACGACACAGGGTTCAGTTTGACGTAAGGAGACAGCTTTTCCTCCAGCGCGGACAGGAGTCTCCCCTCGGACTTCTCGTAGCTGTAGGTCTCGACCAGCGGCGTTCCATGTTGGACGTGTATCTTCCTCTTCCACTCCATTTCCTCCAGATATTGCTTCCGATCTACGCAGGGCGCCGTCGTGAGGCGTTCGTTGCCATTATTATCCATCTCCTTTCTGACACCGAAGTGCTCTATGTAGACGCCGCTTTCCGTCAACCGGAAATCCGGCGTGTAGACCTTCCGGCCCGCGTCAGGCAGTTCATGTTCATAGATCGGCTCGTATTGATAGGCAATGCCGTTCATGCACAGCCAGTTGGCAATCTCCAGTTCTTCGAAACTGCGGACCTGTTCTCCCTGTAGGGTTCTCAGTTCATGACTTTCGACATAACTGAAATATTCGTGCTGGCTCCCGAAATCCCACTGGCTCTTGGCGGGCACCAGAAACTCGGTGAACCAGCGCAGCAGCAGGAACGTGATCTTTCTGTCATCTCCGGCCAGTTCGAACAGAATCTCATTGAGGAGGACCTTGAATGCCTTTTCATCGGTGGCATGTGCGGCAAGCGGGGGCTTCCGTCCTTCAACCTCTGCGATGATGTCATAGGCCAGCTTGTGGAATGTCATCGCCGGGACCTCTACATTACAACACTGCCGGATACGTTCGGACATCTCTCCTGCCGCGTCTTTCCCAAAGGCCATCAACAGGATCTCTTCCGGCTTACGGATTCCCCGGCTGATCAGATATGCCGCCTTGGCGGTGATCACGCTGGTCTTGCCCGAGCCAGCACCAGCCAGCACAAGTGTGGCGTCCTCATCGCAAACCACGGCCCGCCGCTGTTCCGGGGTCAAGGGATTTTTCTCGATGGTTTCAAAAAATTGGGCCATCACCTCCAATTCCCCTGTCATGAAGTGCTCAACTGCCTTGTCTCTCAATCGATCCGGGGCCTCGTGAAATTCCGCAATCTTCGTAATAGATTCCCGGATATCCGGTGCAAGTACGGCATCCGGTAATTCCGCAGGCAGGAACCGAAAAAGGGCCGCCGCCTGCTGCCAGAACGGTTCCACAAGACAGGCCGCCGGTAAGTTGCGCGGGTTGTCCAGTCGTTCGACAACGCCTGCAAGCGACTGAATGGAACCAATGTGTGGTTCCAGTTTCCGGCACCAGGCCTGTTCCCATGCCTCGTTCAGCGCAAGGATGAATTCACTGGCCCCAACTAACTCCACGCCGCTAAAAACCATTTTCTTCCCGCTCATCAACGGGATTTCAATCGCGCTGCGGAATAGCTTCTTCCGGACGTGGGACTGTCCGGCAATTTCAACGAAAGGAATAATTCCGAGCTGGCGCGTTTCCCTTGTTCGCAAGATGTTCAGGCTCTCAGCGTCAATCTCCAGGCCCTTTCTGTTGTCTGCGGACAGGGAATAAATGATCCTACAGAAAACTCCGCGCTCTATCTTCATGTGCCGAAGAGTAGTTCAATATTTCGGACAGTCCGGGGAGCTGGAATCGGCCCGCTCGAAGCAGAAATGGACTGGGTTCGTCGTCACGGTGAATACTGCAAACTTGTAGTCATCTCCTTGCCTCTCATTCCATAAGGAACTATCAGTTATTGATGACACGTCGTAAATACTCGACTGAATGATCGCAGGAGCCGCCCCTCATACAGCGGACAGCACTGTTAAAAAGCGCATTTCCCCGGACAGGGACCCTGACTTTGTCGAAGGGTATTCCGGAACTCGGTTTCATGGCGGGGAGAATAACGCCAGGCATCGATATTAGCTACACTCAAGATTTAAACACCTGTCAGACATCCATGAACCCTCTTATCTGCATGATGCTTGGCTACCCGGGGGCAACCTCGCCTGATCCGTGCTTCGCGAGCACCCCGAAAGGCAGCCTTTCATGAGTAAGTCCGGATTCACGCAACGACAATTCGACGACGCCCTCACTGCGACCATCCGAAAGTGCCGGGAATCGGGAGCCGAACGATGTCGCCTAGCCGCCCGCGACCTTCATCGTACAGTCGTCGGCGGCAGCCAACCAAATCGGATGCCGATGGCCTGCAACGCCATGTGGAAGCTTGCTGAGATTCTCGAGCACACAGTAATCCACCGGACGGCGAGCGGCCGGTCCAGCTCGTTGGAAATTGAGTACCACCTTGACGCCAGGACAGTCACAACGATTCCTTCACGGGCCAATCGACACAACTCCCAACATCCACGGATTTTATCGCCACCACGACCGGCGCCGGCAAAGCGGTCCGCCGCCACCACTCAATGGAACACAACGAAACTGCCGGACGCCGACCTCTACCTCGTGTCCTGTGTCAAGTCCAAGAACAACTTCCCAATGCCGGCAAGGGACCTATACGCCTCCGCGTGGTTCCGGAAAGCCCGCACATGTGTTGAAAGGACTGGTCGTCCATGGGCAATCCTGTCAGCGAAGCACGGCCTTGTCTGGCCATCCGACACCATAGCCCCATACGAAAAGACACTCAGAACGATGTCCTTGCCGCAACGACGGCAATGGGCCGATACCGTGCTGGCGTCACTGGCTCCGCATCTTGTTGACGTACGTACGATAACCATGCTTGCCGGCGCTACGTACCGTGAACTGCTGATGCACGAACTGCAAATGCAGGGTATCGAAATCCTGGTGCCGATGGAAGGATTATCCCAAGGCAGACAGTTGCAGTGGCTGGACACCTGTCTGTACCGCCCGGCAACCAAACTGAGTCCACGGCCCCGTCCATCGCAGTACGCCACCGGTCGAGTCGGGCACCTGCAGCGCTTCTATGACTGCCTTGAGAACCTTAAAAGACGCATCGGTGGTTCCCGGAGCCTTTCAGTCTGCTCGGGCGGCATGACCTGGCCAGAGCGTGGCGTATACTTCTTCATGGAACCCGGTGAGACAAGGTCCGATTCGGGTCGGGGACTCCGGGTTGTACGCGTTGGCACGCACGCATTGAAGACCGGTGCGCAATCCACACTATGGCAACGTCTGGCCCAGCACCGTGGTTCGACCGCAGGCGGAGGCAACCACCGCACTTCGATCTTCAGGCACAACGTCGGCACTGCGCTGATTGCCCGGGACGAATTAACTTGCCCGTCGTGGAATGATCCACGGACGCCGTCGGACGAACGGAACGAAAAATTGGAATGGGTCGTCGAACATGCGGTCAGCACCGTAATTGGCCACATGCCCTTCCTTTGGCTCGCAATTCCTGATGAACCAGGACGCAACAGCCTACGAGGTTACATCGAACGAAACGCCATTGCCCTGCTGAGCAATCGCCTTGCTGGGCCTCTGGATCCTCCATCTCCATATTGGCTTGGGCATCACTGCGACAGGGACAAGGTATGCACGTCGGGCCTTTGGAACTCTAACCATGTGGACGAAACCTATGATCCGGCCTTTCTGGATACCATGGAACACCTTGTGGAGAATATCGCCCTCTACAGCTGACTACTTGACGTCCGTTCCGGTGGATGTCGGTGGCAATCTGCACATATGGTGGCCAATTGCGAGCACTACGCCGAATTCATGGGACCGGTAGCCATGGAAGTCACTTCCTTGTAACCATTCTTTCCAGTCCTATTCAAAACAATCCGAAATCACAAAACTATCCAGTCCGAGTAGCCTGGGCGACATTGCTTGATTGATACCAAATTCAGTATCCCAGTGTATTTAACGGTTGATTGGCTGGATACCCAAGCTAACCGCTATTGGCTAGTCTATGGCGTTCAGCGCTATGATCGCACCCCCAAGTAAAACAACACGATAACAGATCAGACATATGCCAATTTATCGGATTGACAATAATGAGATCGTCCCGATCCAGCGAACGACCTTCGCAGAACAGGGGCTGCGCGAACGCCAGAACCTGCAAACGCTCCTCAAGACGCAGATCGATGTGGTCTCGCCGGACACCCTGATTCTGGCCGAGGAATTCGGCGATTGGGAGGACAGCCGGCGGCGGATCGATCTTCTGGGTATCGACAAGGGCGCGAACCTCGTGGTGATCGAACTCAAGAGGACCGAGGACGGTGGGCACATGGAACTGCAGGCCATCCGATACGCCGCGATGGTTTCGACCCTGACCTTCGAAAAGCTGGTCGAGATTCACCAGGGCTATCTGGGCGATCACGATATCGAAGAGGACGCTGCGGCGAGAATCCTGGAATTCCTGGATTGGTCCGAACCGGACGAGGAACAGTTCGCACAGGAGGTCAGGATCGTGCTTGCCTCGGCGGATTTCTCGAAAGAACTGACCACCTCGGTCATGTGGCTGAATGATTTCGGCCTGGACATACGCTGTGTGCGGATGCACCCGTATGTCAGTGACGGACAGACGCTTCTCGATATCCAGGCCGTCATCCCGATCCCGGAAGTGGCGGACTACCAGGTCCGGATCCGGGACAAGAAGCAAAAGGAGAGGGAGTCCAGGAAAGCCGCCCGGGACTTCACAAAGTACGATGTCCAAATTGATGGAGAGCATTTCCCGGCTCAGAGCAAGCGCTGGATGATGTTCCGGATCATTTCGGGAATACTGACGAATGGTGGAACACCACAGCAGGTCATTGAGACGATTCCCTGGAAGAAGGGGCTCTTCAAGGTACTTGAAGGCGAATTGACCGCCGAACAGGCTTATCAGGTGATCATGGAGAAGGACGTCGGCGGCACGGTACCTCGGGCCAAGCGTTATTTCTGCGGGGATGGGGAGGTTTTTCCGATCGATGGAAAAACGTATGTCCTCACCAACCAATGGGGAAACAAGGCGGCGAACGCGGCCAGGAAACTGGCTGAAGCTTTTCCGGATCTCAAGATCGAGGCCAATCCAGCAGCATCGCCTTGACGGAAGGCATGTCACATCCGGGAATTTCCAGCCCCTGATGTGATCTGCACATCCACCACAATTGTTTCACCAGAGTGTGCCCGATACCATGCCCCACATTCGTGCGCTAGGTCAGTATGCGGAGTGCGCTCTCCGGCGCCTTGTCGAGCACACGTAGCAATGCGCGCGCTGCCCCGGTAGGACAACGTTTCCCCTGTTCCCAATTGCGGATTGTCTCGCGTGACACGTGGATACGCCGTGCAAACTCGACTTGGGTAAGTCCCATTCGTCTACGAATCCGGCGTGTATAGCGTGCCATGTCCTGCATGGCTTCGTTCTCGTCTTCCTCCTGCTGGAGGGCGATCATTTCCTCGGTGGTGCTATCCACTACCGTAAAGTCAATTTTCCCTTTTGGGAAAGTTTCAGGGTCGTCGGGATCAACCCTGATACGTGTTGTGCTCATAGGCTTTGACCTCCTTAACGTTGCCTTGCGGGCTGAAATAATTCGGAACGTGTCCTCCCGCATCGTATAGACGACTACATATACCCTCTTGTCGATCATGCCGACTACCCGATAACGGTCCTCGCCATAATCCCGTCGGCGGTCCTGCATGACGACCCGATGCGTATCGGCGGAGATCCGGATCGCGTTGTTGAAGTCGAATCCACGGCCCTGAAAGCAAGCATCATTCTTGTCATCGCCCCACTTGAACTCCACCCCGTTCATGTAGGCCAATGGCCTACTTTTGTCAAGCTCGCCAAACCGCTTCTGTCGGATAGATCCCTATTGCGTAGGGTACATCAGATCATCAATCCTATTTGTGATCTTCTGGGTTGGTTCACGCAACTGCCCGAAGGTCCAGTCGGCAGCGTAGCCGCCGGTGATATCTGATGATCGGGTGTGGTTGAGCCGTTCCCACCGCAACGGGACGATCCTCCGTGCCGCATGTAAATGTAATCCCCAACCATGAATCAGGACTGCATCCCGAGCCCGCACCGATCCCTGAACAGGTGGGTGGGATCATCCGGCGGCACCTCTGAAAGGATCTCCAGCATCCGCCAGGACGATGACGTGCCGATGCCGAGATACCTGTTTCCGGGTTCCACGAACTGATGGTGGTAGGCAATGCAGACGCTGAGGCAGAGCCGTATGCAGGCCAGCGGAAAAATCACACCGGCCTCCTCCGGCAGGAGCGGAAACTGTTCATGGTATCCGGCCACGATGTCCGCCGCGACATCAAGCGGATGGTCGCTGTCCAGCATCGCGTAGGCGCAGGCGATCGCGACATCCGACACCCGCCATCCATAGAGGATGTCGCCGAAGTCAATGAGCCCGCACACCCGTTCATTCGCACCCGCAGGAAGCCCGACCAGGATGTTGTTGTCATTGGCGTCATTGTGGATGGCTCCCCGGCGGAGGGCATCGCTCACCTTCAGCACCCGATCCCGGTACAGGTCGGTGAATCCGGCGATCAGGTCTTCCCTGCCCGGATCCGCATCCGGTAACCGGTACGCCTCCAGCACCTCCACGGCCCGGCACAGATCCCAGGGCAACGGGCGTTCCAGTGCCGGATGGCGGAAACCCTGCAGCGCCTGATCAACCCTGGCGATGCATTGCCCCAGGGAACGGTGGAGGACCTTGCCCCTGGGATTCACCCCGGAAAAGAGCCGTCCGTCGACCCAGCTCGTCAGCCGGCACAGGTGAAGGCCCCCGTCGTCCGCCCGGATGGTTGCCCTGCTTTCGCCATCAACCGTCGGAATCACCCGGGGAAATTCAAGACCGTCAAGTGCCGCCATTCTGGCAAGGACCTGTTCCTGGCACTCCAGCATGGACGCATCCTCGGCGGCATTGCAGATCTTGAATACCCGGGAGCGCCCTTCCGGCTGTCCTTGGACAAGGACACGAAAATTCAGGTCACGCTCCCCGTTGAGCGGGACAAGGGTGCCCCGCAGGCCCCATCGGGCCGCCAGCGTCTCTTCGATCCGCTCCCGGCTGACCACCGGGAGCGCCACCGAAAATCTACCGGGCATCGCCCGCCCGGCGGGCCGGCATGCCGCTGCGCTGGGAATCCTTCCACCCCTCGGCAATGCCCACGGGTGCATCCGAAGGGGGCAGCATGCCCTTGCCCAGGATCAGATCGGCGCCGCGTTCCGCGGTCATGATGGTCGGCGCGTTCAGGTTGCCGTTGGTGATGACGGGGAAAATGGAGGAATCCACCACCCGCAGCCGGTCCACGCCCCGAACCCGGGTTTCCGGGTCCACCACCGCCAGGTCGTCGGTGCCCATCCGGCAACTGCAGGACGGATGATAGGCGCTTTCCACGTTCTGCCGGACCCAGGCATCGATTTCGTCATCCGACCGGACGTCCGCGCCGGGCTCTATTTCGTCGCCCCGGTACGGATCCATCGCCTCTTGGGCGATGATCTCCCGGGAAAGGTGCAGGCTGCGGCGGAATCCCAGGATGTCGTCCGGATGCTGCAGGTAGTTGAACAGAATCTGCGGCTTGTCCGCGGGCTCGGGCGTCTTCGCCCTGACATGCCCCCTGCTTGCGGGCCTGTTGTGGCCGACGTGCAGTTGGAAGCCATGCCCCTTGAACGCCGCCCTGCCGTCGTAACGCATGGCCGCGGGCAGGAAATGGTACTGGATGTCCGGCGCCTCCAGGCCCGGCCGGGACCGGATGAACCCGCAGGATTCGAAATGATTGGTGGCGCCGAGCCCGCTGCGGAAGAACTGCCACCTGGCCCCGATCAGGAACTTGCTGAAGAGCCCCAGTTTCGCGTTCAGGGTGATCGGCCGGCGGCACCGGTACTGGAAATAGTATTCCAGGTGGTCCTGGAGGTTCTCCCCCACGCCGGGCAGGTCATGCAGGACCGGAATGCCCGCCGCCTGCAGCACTTCGCCCGGGCCGATGCCCGACAGTTGCAGCAGATGGGGAGAGCCCACCGATCCGGCGCTGAGGATCACCTCCCTGTCCGCCCCGGCCCTTCTGGTATTGCCGCCGGCGTCATACTCCACGCCCGTGGCGACCCGGTTTTCCAGAAGCACCCGCCGGGTGAGCGCCCCGGTGACCACTTTCAGGTTGGGACGTCCCATCGCCGGCTTCAGGTAGGCGTTGGCCGCCGACCAGCGAACGCCGCCCCTGACGGTCATGTGCATGGCACCGAAGCCTTCCTGGCAATGGCCGTTATAGTCCCCGGTCGGCGGATAACCCGCCTGGACTCCCGCCTCGATGAAGGCGCGGTACAGCGGATTCTGCATCTCATTGCCATTGCAGACGGACAGCGGCCCGCCCTGCTCCCGATAGGCGTCACGGCCGAACTTCCAGTCGTCGGCCCGGCGGAAATACGGCAGGCAATGCCGGTAGCCCCATCCGTCCGCCCCGGCTTCTTCCCATGCATCGAAGTCCAGCGGATGGCCGCGCACGTAGACCATGCCGTTGATGGAGGAGGATCCGCCGAGCACCTTGCCCCTGGGGCAATGCATGACCCGGTTGTCCAGGAAGGGTTCGGATTCGGTATGGAACTGCCAGGCAAAGCGCTCGGTATTCATGGGAATGGAAAGCGCCGTCGGCATCTGGATGAAAATGCTGCGATCGGAACCGCCGGATTCCAGCAGCAGCACCCGGTTGCCGGGATCCTCGCTCAGACGGTTGGCAAGCACGCAACCCGCCGAGCCCGCTCCGACGATGATGTAGTCGTACTGTTCGGTCATCTCCGGATATTTGCAGGATGGTGGCAGGGGACTGGAACGCCGGCAATCGTATCAGATTGCCGTCCATGCAAGGGAACCATTTCGCCGCCGGCGCGTCTCAGGTGTATCATGTAACTTTCTTCACTTCACCATGAATATGTTCAAGGCAACCACTCTTTCACGAATTCTGCCCGCATTGGCCCTGATGCTGGTCCTGGCACCACCCGCCTTTGCCGCCAAGGACCCGATCTACACTTCCCTGTTCTCCAAGAATGCCGCCGGGGGCTATGACGTCACCGCCTATTTCTCCGAGAACAAGCCCGTGAAGGGCAAAAAGAAGTTCAATACCTCGTACATGGGCGCAAACTGGCTGTTTGCCAGCCAGGAGAACCTGGATCTGTTCCTTGCGGATCCGGAAAAATACGCGCCGCAGTACGGCGGATACTGCGCCTGGGCCGCCGCCGGGGGGTACACGGCCAAGGGCGACCCGAAGCAGTGGAGCCTGCACGACGGCAAGCTCTACCTGAACTACGACGCGGACATCAAGAAGCAGTGGCTGGACGACAAGGAGAACCTGATCGTGCAGGCGGACAAGAACTGGCCTGCGCTGCTGGACAACTGATTCATCCACGACCCCGGGGCCGCGCCGACGGGAGCCGGAACCACCGGCCCGGGTCGTGCGCACGGCAACCCACGGAAATATCCTGAAATTCCCACCGGTATTCCGCCGGTGGGGCTTCGGGTAAAATCCGCTCCCACCCCTTTCATCGGCCAGCCCATGCCGCCCCCAGCGGAATTCAGGATACGCCACGGCGGACCGGAGGACATCCCCGCCATCGCATCGTTCAATACCCGCATGGCGCAGGAAACGGAGGGCATGTCGCTGGATCCCGACACCATCACGGCGGGCGTCCGCGGCATGGTAGAGCACCCCGAGCGCGGCTTCTACCTGGTGGCGGAGACCGGCCCGGCCGGGAAGACGTTCATCGTGGCGTCGCTGATGGTCACCATGGAGTGGAGCGACTGGCGCAACGGCATGTTCTGGTGGATCCAGAGCGTGTACGTGTTGCCGGACTACCGCCGCCTGGGACTCTACCGTTCACTGTACAACCGGGTCAAAAAGCTGGCGGCCGGGGAGAAGGGGGTTTGTGGTTTCAGGCTGTATGTGGAGAAGGACAACCACGCGGCCAAGTCAACGTACCTGTCCCTCGGCATGTCCGAAACGGCGTACCGGATGTACGAACAGGAGGTTCTTTCCCATACCGAATAAAATACATTATATAAATATTATAATTATTTGAAATATTTTAATTTATAGTGTCAATAAACAATTTTGTTTTGACCCCCAACGGCGCAGGAAGTATAGTAGGGTCTGTGATTCACAAAGGAGAAGTGCCTATGTCTAATCTGCACATACTGGAGCAAGTAATTTCCACAAGCCTGGAGCCTATGATGGAGGAGGCGGAAGAAAACGGACTTTGGTTCTACCACATGACCGAAATGGGAGAGGAGATCTGGTGTTCCCCCCCCTTTCTGCGCAGGGAACAAGCCAAGGGCCAACTCATCATGGCGCCGGAGCACTGGGAGCTTCGCAACCCTGTGGGCTACATGAGCAAACTGGCCCGTGACTGTCAGGATATTGTCAACGAATACAATGAGATGGCGCGCCGGCTGAAAATCCAGGAAACCCTGGAGCTGGTCACGCACTCAACGCATCCCGCCGACCCCAGATAGTTCCGCCGACGCATCGGCTACCGGCCGACCGGGAAGCCGGCCACGACCACTCACTGCCATGTCCGGTTCCTGACCGTGCCTTCCCGGTCACCGTCACCGGTATGGACCGTCAGCACGGTCCCCGGCTCCGAGGCCGGGACATCCACTGTCGCGAATGACAGGTTCCCCCGGAAGCGCGGCGACCACGCAAGGCTCGTCACGATGCCGGCCATATGCCCCGATCCGTCTGACACCCGGTAGACCGTCCTCGGTGCGGGCACGGCGTCGCCGGGGATCAGCAGATGGACCAGCCGGCGCCGGACCCCCTCCCGGCTGATCCGGTCCAGGGCATCGCGGGAGAGATATTCCGCGGTCTTGCCGAGCCTGTAGAACCGGTCAAGACCGCATTCCATGGGGTTCGTTTCGAGCGTTATGTCGCTGCCGTAGGAAAGCAGCCCGGCCTCCAGGCGCTCGATCAGGTTGGGACAGCCCGCGCGGATATTGAACGGCTGGCCTTCCGTCCAGACCAGGTCCCACAGATCCAGGCCCCGGGAGGAATCCTGCAGGTAGATCTCGAATCCGCACTGGCCGCTCCAGCCCGAGCGCGCCAGCACAACGGGGGTGCCGGCCAGTTCGCAAAGGATGAACCGGAAATTCCCGAGTTCACGCGCCTCCGGGCCTGCCAGCCTTTCCATGAGGTCGTCCGACAACGGGCCCTGGACCGCCAGGGGGCTGACATCGGGCTCGAAAACCCGCACATCCATCCCGCGGCCCGCCGCCAGGCCCTTCATCCACAAGAGCACATCCGAATCCGCGATGGAGATCCAGAAACGGTCCGTGTCCAGCCGCAGGATGATGGGATCATTGACGATTCCCCCGTTCTCATCCACCAGCGGCGTGTACAGGCATTGCCCGATGTCGCAGCTCGAAATATCCCTGGGTGTTACCAACTCCACCAGTGCCAGGGCATCGGTCCCGACAACCTCCACCTGGCGCTGGCAGGAAACGTCCCAGACCTGGACATAACGGCGAAGATGTTCATAGTCCTCGACCGGGGAACGGAATACGGACCCCAGCGTCATGTGGTTGTACACGGACACGGCACTGACCCCGTTTTCGAAGATTCTCTGCTCGAACGGGGTGGAACGGATGCGGCGGGAATATACGAGTCTCTGGCTGGGCATGGGATCGTGGCGGCTGTCACCGGAACGGGGTGCGATGATAGACAGGAAATGCCCCCGGGGCCGTACCTGGATGCGACCGAAGCGGTCGCAATTGCCTTACAATCGCCGGTTATCCATTTCCGCAGACACCGCCGGCAGGCGTTTATGCAACAACACTACGACACCCTGCCCCCCATTGCCGGCCTGAACCATGTGGTTCTGAGCCCGATCTCCATCCTTGCGAGGGCCAGCGACGCGTACCCGGATCACGACGCGATCATCTACGGCCACCGGCGGTATACCTGGAAGGAAGTGGCTGCCAGGGCGAAGCGGCTGGCTTCCGGGCTGAATGCCCTCGGCATCTCCCGGGGCGACACGGTGGCGATGATCGCGGGGAACACGCCGGAACTGCTGGAGGCCCACTACGGGGTGCCGATGTCGGGCGGCGTGCTCAACGCGATCAACGTGCGCCTCGACCCGGACACCATTGCCTACATCCTGGAACACGGCGACTGCCGGGTGCTGATCACCGATACGGCCTATTCCGCGGTGGTGCGGCAGGCCCTGGCTTCCATGGAAACGCCCCCGGAAGTGGTGGACATCGTGGATGAGCAGTTCCCCTCCCCCGAAGACGGCGGGGACCGGCTCGGACGGATCACCTACGACGACCTCCTCGGCATGGGCAACAGCGACGGCGGATGGGGATACCCGGAATCGGAATGGGATGCGCTGACCCTGAACTACACCTCGGGCACGAGCGGGAGGCCGAAGGGCGTCGTGTACCACCATCGCGGTTCCTACCTGATGTCCATGGGTACGGTGGCGGCCTGGCGGGTTCCGAAACACCCGGTCTACCTGTACACCGTGCCGCTGTTCCACTGCAACGGCTGGGGGCATATCTGGACCATGGGCATCATGGGGGGAACCTTCATCTGCAACCGGGTCATTTCCACCGAGGTCATCTTCAATGCCGTCCGGGATTACCGCGTCACCCATTTCGGCGCCGCGCCGATCATCCTGTCCATGCTTTCCGCGGCGCCCCCCGAACAGCAGTTCCGGCCGGACTACACCCTGGAGGTGATGACGGCCGGCGCCCCTCCTCCGAGCAAGGTGCTGGAGCGGACCGCGGCCCTCGGCATGAATGTCACCCATGTGTACGGCCTCACGGAAACCTACGGCCACGTCGTCTTTTGCGACTGGAACCCCGACTGGGACCGGCTGGCCGTGGAGGAGCAGGCGGAAATCAAGGCACGCCAGGGCATACGGTTTCCCATGATGGAGTCTGTCCGGGTCATTGACACCGGCAGCGGCAGGGAGGTGCCCGCCGACGGGGCAACCATGGGCGAAGTGGTGATACGCGGCAACCCGATCATGAAAGGCTATTACAAGAATCCGCAGGCAACCGACGAGGCCTTCAAGGACGGCTGGTTCCACAGCGGCGACCTGGCCGTGGTCCACGCGGACGGATACATCGAGGTCAAGGACCGCCTGAAGGACATCATCATCTCCGGCGGCGAGAACATCTCCTCCATCGAGGTGGAGTCCGTCCTGTACCGGCACCCCAAGGTGGCCGCGGCTGCGGTGGTGGCCATGCCCGACGAAAAATGGGGTGAAACGCCCTGCGCCTTTGTCGAGCTGAAACCCGAAGCGGAAGCCGACGCGGACGAGATCATCGGTTTCTGCCGGGAGCACATGGCCGGGTTCAAGCGGCCGAGGCACGTGGTCTTCATGGAACTGCCGAAGACCTCCACGGGAAAAATCCAGAAATTCACGCTTCGAGAACTTGTCCGGGACGGAAACGTCTGATCGCGCACATTCCACTCCAACACCCTATTTTCCTATCGTCATGACCAGAATCGAAAAAGTCGCCGTGCTCGGATCGGGCACCATGGGATCCGGCATCGCCGGCATATGCGCCAACGCCGGCTGCCAGGTATTGCTCCTGGATCTGGACGAATCCAGCTGCAATGCCGCCCTCGAGAGACTTTCCGGCGGCCGGGCGCCGGTGGTGCAGGATCCCGGCCTGCTGGTCAATATCCGGACCGGTTCGTTTGACCAGGATCTGGACAGGGTGGCGGACTGCGACTGGATCTGCGAGGCGATCGTGGAGGATGTCGACATCAAGCGGGACATGTTCAGCAGGGTGGAGGCGGTACGCCGGGACGGCGCCATCATCACCACCAACACCTCGGGAATCCCGCTCAGGGACATCTACGCGGGAATGCCGGACCGGCTGTGCCGTGATATCGCCGTGACCCACTTCTTCAACCCCGTGCACATCATGAAGCTGGTGGAACTGGTGCCGGGGGAGGCCACCGGGGAGGAGGTGATCGGGACCCTCGCGGATTTTCTTGGAAACACCCTCGGAAAGGGCGTGGTATACGCGAAGGACACGGTCAATTTCATCGGCAACCGCATCGGCTGCATGTGGATGCTGGCCGGACTCCATATCGCGGAAACCGCGATGAACGAGGACGGCCTGGATATCGGGACCGTCGATGCATTGATGTCGGCTCCCATCGGGCTGCCGGCGACGGGGCTCTACGGACTCGTGGACCTGATCGGACTGGATGTCATGTACAACGTCGGGCGCAACCTGGAGGCCAACCTGCCGGACGGCGACGCGGGACGGCGATTCGTCCGGTTCACCGACAATGTCCAGAGGCTGTACGACCGGGGTCAGCTCGGCAGAAAGTCCGGTGGCGGATTCTACAAACTCATCCGCCACGACGACGGCAGCAAGTCCATGGCAGTCTTCGACCTCGCCGGGGACGAGTGGCAGCCCTCGGGCAACGTGGCCCTGCCCGAAAACGAGCAGTCCCTCACGGGGCTGTTCGCCGCGGACAGCGCCAACGGACGCTTCGTCCGCAGCCTCATGACCGAAACCCTCTGCTACAGCGCGGACCTGGTGCCTGAAATCGCGGATGACATCGTCAATGTCGACCGGGCCATGCGCTGGGGATTCGGCTGGAAGAAGGGACCCTTCGAACTCATCGACGAACTGGGCGCCAAGCGCCTCGCCGAATCCGCGAACAGACTGGGCCTGGCGCCGCCGGCCATGATCTCGAGGCTGCTGGATAGCGGTGAATCGACGTTCTACCGCCGGGACGGCAGTGAGTTCTTCGGCGTGGACGGTCACTGGCACCAGGCCTGAGGAACCCTCAGGAAACCCGGGGAACAGATCCCGGCTGCCCGGACCCGTCCGGTGCGGGCGGCCCTGACCTGCCGGGCGTTCTATCTCCCCTTCCAGACAGGGTCGCGCTTTTCGGCGAACGCCCGGGCACCCTCGAGCTGGTCCTCGCTGTCGTACAGCGTGCGCACGGTGGGGATGGCGGATGCGCGCAGTAGGTCAAACGATTCCTGGGTTGTCCGGGACTCGGTCATCCGGAGCGTCTCCTTGATGGCCGCGAATACCAGGGGAGGACCGCTGGCCAGCAGCTGGGCAAGCTCCCGTGCACGGTCCATGAGCGCCCCGGGTTCCGTGACCTCGTTGACGAGTCCCCACCGGTGTGCTTCCGCGGCATCCATCCAGCGGCCGGTGAGCAGCAGGTCCATGGCCACGTGATAGGGGATTCTCCGGGGCAGCTTGATGGTGGCGGCATCCGCGAGCGTGCCGGCGCGTATTTCCGGCAACGCGAATGAGGCGGTTTCGGATGCGATGATCATGTCCGCCGATATGGCCAGTTCGAACCCGCCCCCGCAGGCGATTCCGTTGACCGCCGCAATCACGGGCTTGTTGAGATCCGGCAGTTCCTGGATACCGCCGAATCCTCCGACGCCATAGTCGGATTCCACCGACTCGCCCTCGGCCGCCGCCTTGAGGTCCCACCCCGCGCAGAAGAACTTCTCTCCCCCGCCGGTGATGATGGCAACCCGAAGGTCCGGGTCGTCGCGGAATTCCGCGAACACCTCGCCCATTTCCCGGCTGGTGGATACGTCGATGGCATTGGCTTTCGGGCGGTCGAGAACGACTTCCAGAACGGAGCCCTCGCGGCTGATCTTGAGTGGTGATTCCATGGTTGTTTGCCTGGTCAGGATAAATCTGAAAGTATGCCCCAGGTCATTGATTGACCGGTCGGCCGAAAATGATCAGTGCATCCGCCACCGTCGTGCCGCCTCCCTGCGGATGCACGATGAGGGGATTGATGTCCACCTCCAGGAGGTGGCCGCAATGGGCCTTGACGAAACCCTCCAGCGCAATCACCGAATCTACGACCGCATCGGTGTCCGCCGGCCGGCCACCCCGGTAGCCCTCCAGGAGTGGTGCGAATTTCAGCGACGAGAGCGCTTCACGGACATCCGGGCCGGAAAGCGGGGGCAGCAGGATGGCACTGTCTGCAAGCAGTTCCACCAGGGTTCCGCCAATGCCGATCATGAAATAGTGTCCGAACTGCGGATCCCTGGCCACGCCCAGGATCATTTCCGCCACGCCGCCTTGCACCATCTCCTCCACCAGGATCCGCTCGCTCACCGCAAGCAATGCCTCCGCGGCCTCCCGGGCAGCAGCGGGGTCGCCTATGCCGGTCCTGACCCCCCCGTGCTCGGACTTGTGGGCCACCCCATCGCCGGCGATCTTCATCACGACGGGATACCCGATTTCCCCCGCCAGGGCCAACGCGTCGTCCACGCTCCCGGCCAGTGATCCCCGGGGCACCCTGAACCCGGATTCCGCCAACAGGCCCTTGGCATGCGGTTCGCTGCAGGTTTCCGGGTTCATGGATTCCGCCGCATCGCCATCCCCGTGGACGCCAGAGGGCAGGCGGGGCAAGGGGCACCGGATCCTGCCCGCCCCGGATGCCGCCTCGACGGCACCGAGGGCCTGGGGAATGCCCATCAGCACGGGAATGCCATGGCCGGCCAGCTCCCTGATGATCTCCCCGGTCACGTTTTCCCCCATGCTCACCACCACCGCCCCGGGGTATCCACTGTTGCCGACGGCCCTGGCAAACGCCCTTGCCGCCTCCTCCCATTCGGTCGCATCGCACTGGTTGGTGACGGGGAAATCGAGCACCAGCAGCGTGAGGTCGTATCCGCCCCGCATCATGGCGAAGAACGTGGCCTCCATGGCTGCGCTGTCGCCCCAGATGAAGGTGTGGTAGTCCAGCGGGTTGTCCACGTTGACATACTCGTTCAGGGTGGCGGCAACCGCCGCCCGGTGCTGCGCGTCCATCGGCGGGAACGAGATGTCGAGACTTTCGGCAAGATCGGCGACCATGGAGGCCTCGCCGCCGGAGCAGCTCATGGAAGCAATCCGGTTGCCCCGCAGCGTCCCGCAGACCGACAGGAGCTTGAGGGACTCGAGAAAGGTTTCCAGGTCAGGGACCTGTGCCACCCCGAGCCTTCGGAACAGCGCGTCATACAGACCGGATTCCCCGGCCAGGGTGGCCGTGTGGCTCATGGCAATGTGGGCGCCGGCGGCGGAGCGACCGAGCTTCAGGGCCACCACCGGCTTCCCGGCCTCGGCGGCCTGCCCCGCCACCTCCACGAATTTCGGCAGATCCCGCAGCCCCTCGATCAGCAACCCTACCGCCGTGATGCGATCGTCCTCCAGCACCGCCTGCAACAGTTCCTCCACGCCGACGTTCGCCTGGTTGCCGATGGAGACCATCAGCGCAAGGGGCAGGCCACGCTGCTGCATGGTCATGTTGATGCTGACATTGCCGCTGGCCGAGAAGATGGCAACTCCGGAATCACAGCGGCCCATGCCATGCTGGTCCGGCCACAGCACGGCGCCGTTGACGGCATTGATGAAGCCGTAACAGTTCGGCCCGATCACCGGCATGTCGCCGGCGGCGGCCAGCAGGCGCTGATGGCGGTCCGCCGCGCCGACTTCCCGGAATCCGGAGGCATAGCAGACCGCGCCGCCGGCCCCCATCCGGGAGAGCCGCTCCATGGCTTCGATGCTGGGTTCCGCGGGAATCGCCACGAAGGCCGCGTCGGGCACCTCCGTCAGCGCGTCAATGTCCGGAACACAGGGCAGCCCCCCGAGCTCGGCGCGCCGGGGATTCACCACCTGGATGTCGCCGCGGAATCCCATCTTGCGGCACTGGAAAACCACCCGCTCGACCTCCCGGCCCCCGACCACCGCGATGGAGTCGGGACTGAGACAGCGGCGAAGGCGCCGGATCATGGAACCTGCGCCCGGTTCAGGAGGCATTCTCCAGGGGTCTCAGAATCGAGCGGGAGATGATCATCCGCTGGATTTCGCTGGTGCCTTCCCAGATGCGTTCCACCCGGGCGTCCCGCCAGATCCGCTCCAGGGGCAGATCGGACATCAGCCCCATGCCCCCGTGAATCTGCAGCGCCTCGTCGGATATGAACCCAAGGGCCTCGGTGGAGGCCAGCTTGGCCAGGGCCGCGTCCATGTCCGTCATCCGGTCTTCCGCGGCCTTGCAGGCGGCATCGTACACGATGAACTCGGCGGAACGCCTTCGCAGTTCCATGTCCGCCAGCTTGAACGCCACCCCCTGGAACTTGCCGATGGTCTGGTTGAACTGCCTGCGTTCGGCGGCATAGGACGCCGCCAGTTCGAACGCCCGGTCGCAGCGGCCGAGGCAGATGGCCGCCACCTGGAGCCGGGTGTTGCCGAGCCAGTCATTGGCCACCTCGAACCCCTGGTCCACCTCGCCGAGCACCTGGTCCGACGGAATCCGGCACTGGTCGAATTCCAGGATGCTGTTGTGGTAGCCGCGATGGGAAACGTTGTGATATCCCTTGCGCACGGTGAATCCGGGCGTACCCATGTCCACGAGGAACGCGGTGATTTTCTTGCGCGGTCCCCGCTTGGTTTCCTCCACGCCAGTGGCCGCAAAAAGAATCACGAAATCAGATACATCTGCGTGACTTATGAAGTGTTTTGTACCGTTAATGACAAAGTCGTCCCCTTCCCTGTCGGCGCGGCACATCATGGAACGCAGATCGGAACCGGCACCCGGCTCGGTCATTGCCAGGCAGTCCATCTTCTCCCCCCGGATACAGGGAAACAGGTACTTCTCCCGCTGTTCACCCACGCAGGCCTGCAGAATGTTGCTCGGCCTGGCAACGGTGTACTGCAGCGCCATGCTGGCACGGCCCAGTTCCCGGTCAAGCAGGCACATGGACAGGGGGTCGAGTCCGCCGCCGCCCAGTTCCGCCGGCATGTTGGCCGCGTACAGCCCGATCTCCAGGGACCGTTCGACGATCTGCCGGCGCAATTCGGGCCGCACCTCGTCGCTCCGTTCCACTTCCATCTCATAGGGATACAACTCCTCTTCCACGAACCGCCTGGCGGTTTCCACCAGCATGTTCTGTTCTTCGCTCAAATCAAAGTTCATAGGGTCGTTACCAGGTAAAGTCAGTCATCGACGCCGCCCAGCGATTCCAGGTGGCCGTCGACGGAAATAGCCTGTCCCGTGATCCGGCGCGCTCCAGCAGAAGCCAGGAACACCGCGGTGCGGGCGATATCCTCGGGATCAATGAATGTCCGCAATGATACGTTCTTGGCATAGCTTTGCCGGATCATGTCCTCGGGGACGCCCTTCTCCCTGGCCTCCTCCGTGATCACCCGGTCCATCCGGGTTCCGTTCACACTCCCGGGACAGATCGCATTGACCCGGATGCCCCGCGGTCCCAGTTCCATTGCCAGGGACTTGGTCAGGCCGATGACCGCCCATTTCGCCGAGGCATAGGGTGTTCTCAGGGGGTAGCCATGCCATCCCGCGGTGGAGGAAATATTGATGATACTGGCATCACTTGCCTCGAGGAGCAATGGCACCGCATGCTTGCAGCAGAGAAATGTCGCATCCAGGTTGACCGCGAGACATTCCCGCCAGTCCCCGAGTTCCAGCGTCTCCACCGGTCCCGTGGGTCCCTTGATGCCCGCACAATTGACCAGCACGTCGATACCGCCGAACCGTTCCTGCTGATGCCGCATCATCAGGGCCACGGCGGACTCGTCCGACACGTCCCCCGAGGAAAATGCCCCCCGATGCGCCCAGGATGCCGAGGCGCGGAGCTCCTCTAACGCATCCGCGTTCACATCCACCACATGCACCCTGCTCCCGGCGGCGGCGAACTCGAGAGCAATGGCATGGCCGATCCCGCCGGCACCGGCGGTGATCAACACGCGTCTGTCTTCCAGTCCGTTCATCATGGGGGCTTGAATGGCTGGCGGAACTTTGCCTTCAGGGCGGATTCCGCGCAAGTCGGATTTGCGCCAGAACCTGCCGAGAACAGTAATCGGGGGGCCGGCCTGCCCCCTGGGTCACATCTCCCGGGCAACAGAGTGCGGTCAGTCAGCCGGCATGGAAAATCCCGACCTTACCCGGTCAACTCCTGCAGTACAGCCGGAAGGTGGCCGATCACGTCCGAAGCCGTCAGCGACCGTTCCCCCACTTCACCGCTTGCCAGATCTCCCGCCGCCCCATGCAGCCAGACGCCCTGCCGGGCCGCATCCCACGGCGACAGGCCCTGGGCGAGGAGCGCACCGATGATGCCGCTCAGCACGTCGCCCGTACCCGCCGATGCCATGCCGGGATTGCCGCGGTCGCAGATTTCAGTACCGGTACCGTGGATCACCGTTCCGGCACCCTTGAGCACACAGACGCCGCCGTAGCGCCGCCGGATCTCGGCCGCGGCCGCGGGACGGTCGGCCTGGATCTCGCCGGTCCTGCATCCCAGCAGTACCGCGGCCTCGCCCGGGTGGGGGGTCAGCACCCTGTTGTCGTTACGCTCAGGCATGGCCGCCAGCAGATGAAGCCCGCCCGCATCCAAAAGGACGGGCACCCCGGTCTTCGCCAGCATGCCGAACAGGCCGGCACTCCACTCGCCGCCCGCGGTCCCCGGACCGAATACCACGGCGTCCGCACCGGCGAATGGCTCTTCCGGCCCCCGGTCCGGCGAATAGGCCCGCGTCATCAGTTCCGGCTGCACCAGCGGCGCCCGGTCCAGGTTCGACGCCACGCTCAACACCGTCACCAGCCCCGCGCCGCTGCGAAGCCCCGCCCTGCCGGCGAGGAGCACAGCACCCAGCATGCCGGCCTCCCCGCCCGCAACCACCAGATGGCCGTACATCCCCTTGTGGGAATTCCTCGGGCGGGGCCGCAGTTCGGGAGCACGCGTCAGTACGGCGGCGGCGGGCACTTCGCGGTACACGGCCCGGTCCAGTCCCAGGCTGTCGAACACCAGTTCCCCGCAGTGATCGGGACCATCCGCGGTGTATTGTCCGAGTTTGCGGCCGATGAAGGTCACCGTGAGATCGGCGCGTATGCAGGGATCGAATGCCCTGCCGGTATCGCCGGACAGCCCGGAGGGAAGATCGACGGCAACCACGGGACACCGGCAGGAACCGACGGCCCTGATGAATTCCGCGGAGATGCCTTCGGGCGCCCTGGACAGTCCGGTACCGAGCATCGCATCGATCACCAGTGCGGCACGCTCCAGAATGCCGCCGTCACGGGATGCCGGACGTCCACCGGCATCCAGGTATCTCCGGCACATCTCCCGTGTGTCCTGCGTTCCGGGTTCGGCGGTGGCAGCGATGTGTACCTCCACGCCGATCTCATGCAAGAGCCTGGCCACCACGTAGCCGTCCCCGCCGTTGTTGCCGGAACCGCACAGCACGACCACCGGCACATGTCCGGGATACCGGCGCACGACCTGGTCGAACGTGCGTCTGCCCGCCCGTTCCATGAGTTCCAGGCCCGGGGTTCCGAATTCCTCGATGGCGACCCGGTCAAGCTCCCGGACCTGGGCCGCGGTGTACAGGGAGACGGCTGTCATGAGCGGATCTTATACCGTCTCAGCAATTCCCGCTGGTTTAAAAAGTCAAGCAAATACAAGGTGATAGAGAGATACGGAAAAAACTTTTTCGTAAAGTTTTTCAGGAATTCTGGTATCATACAGTTCCAATTTCATGAACCAGGTGAAATTGGATGCGTGAACCATCAAATCGCAAACACTTGAGCGCACAGGGATTGCTGCAGTCGATCCGGTCGAGTTTCGAGGAGATTCCGGACACGAAGCGCACCCGCAAGTTCCCGTTGTCGGACGTCATGATGTCGGCGCTGGCGATGTTCGGTCTGAAATATCCATCGCTGCTGCAGTTCGAGCGGTCGCAGTCCGAGGAAGCGGTGCGGCACAATCTGAAGCATCTGTACGGGGTGGCGCAGGCGCCGAGCGACACGTACATGAGGGAACGGCTGGACGAATTGGACCCGGGGGTGTTCGAGCCGGTATACAAGCGGCTGTTTGCGCTGCTGCAGCGGGGCAAGGGTCTGGAGGGTTTCGAGGTGCTGGACGGCCGCTATGTGCTGTCGGTGGACGGCACCGGGCTGTTCTCCTCGCAGAAGGTGCATTGCGCGCACTGCTGCAGCAAGCATCATCGTGACGGTCGGGTGACGTACTATCACCAGTTGCTCGGTGCGGTGCTGGTGCATCCGGACTGCCGCGAGGTGATCCCCCTGATGCCAGAACCGATCCTGAAGGGGGACGGATCCGGCAAGAACGACTGTGAGCGGAATGCCGCAAGGCGGCTGCTGAAGCGTGTCCGTCGCAACCATCCGCATTTGCGGTTGCTGGTGGTTGAAGATGGCCTGGCCTCGAACGGTCCGCACATCCGGCTGCTGGAGTCACTGGACATGCGCTATGTGCTGGGTGCGAAGGAAGGGGACCACCGGTTTCTGTACGACTGGGTGTCGAAGACCCGGGGCGTTCCGGAACATGAGTGCCGGGACGGGCAGGGGGTAGTGCATCGCTTCCGGTATCTGAACCGGGTGCCGTTGAACGACGACCACTTTGATCTGGAGGTGAACTTCCTTGAGTACCGGGAGCACCGTCCCGGGGGCAAGGTGCAGCGCTTTTGCTGGGTCACCGATATCCCGATCGACGAATCGAACCTGATGGAGTTGATGCGGGCCGGCCGGGCCCGCTGGAAGATAGAGAACGAAACCTTCAACACGCTGAAGAACCAGGGTTACGGCCTGGAACACAATTATGGTCACGGCAACAAGCACCTGTCGACGGTGCTGATGCACCTGATGATGCTGGCGTTTCTGGTGGACCAGATCCAGTTGCGCTGCTGTGCCGTATTCAATGCGGCACACCAGGCCATGTACAGCCGCGCCGCGCTGTGGCGCAAGATGAGGGGCCTGTTCAGCCTGTTCCTGATAGACAGTTGGGAGAAACTGTATCAGGTCATTGCGCGGGGGTACAAAAACAATCCCGCGCTGCCTGAACCGCCCTGAATCACGCCGTGACCGGCGGGTGTTCAGGTCGATTCTTCAGCGTTTACCGACCCGATGAGTTCTACAGCCCCAGTGGTGGCTGTAACGACCGCTGCGCCCCGATCCCTTTAAAACCACAACCTCCTGCGGATCACACTCCCTGACACAATGGAGCTAACCCTTAGCGGGAATTGCTGATACCGTCTTTCCCGCGTGCAGAAATGAAAAAAGGGCGGTGACAACGTCACCACCCTCCCTTGATCAACCCGGCGGACCGGGTCAGGCCGCTTTTCCGGACTTGTGCTCCAGCACGGTGTCGGAATCACCGCCGATCTCGATTTTCCGGGGCTTCATGGCCTCGGGCACTTCCTTCACCAGACTGAGCTTCAGAAGGCCGTTGGACAGTTCCGCACCGGTGACTTCCACATGATCCGCCAGGGTGAACTTGCGTTCGAACGCCCGATTGGCGATTCCCTGGTGCAGGTAGTTGTGCTCCCTGCCGTCGGAATCCTGCTTGCCGCGGATGGTCAGCACACCGTGTTCCACCTGGATGTCGATGTCATCGCGGGTAAAGCCGGCAACCGCCAGGGTGATGGCGTACTGGTTTTCGCCGACCACTTCGATGTTGTAGGGCGGATATCCGCCGGACGCGGGCTTTTCCGCGCCAAGGGCGGCGTTCAGCAGGGAACCGAACCGGTCGAAGCCGATGGTGCTGCGATAAAGGGGGGTAAGGTCGATCGTAGTCATGATCATATTCTCCTGTGAAGCAATATGGTTAAACACTTGAAACATCTTGTGGTCCGGGAATCTTCGGGAGACTTCCCGCCACGCCGGAAACATGCGGGTTCCCGGCCGGATTTCAAGTGGGACAGGAGGGACCGCTGTCAGGTCGTCTTTGAACCGCCAAGGCAGGGGGGGGACTCCGGCACCGCTCCGCCCTGCGCGAACCACTCGTCCGGGGTCCGCGTATGCAGCGCCAGGGCATGGACGCCGGCTGCCAGTTCCTCCTCGAGCATGCCATTGACTACCCTGTGACGCGCCACCAGCGGCTGGCCGTCAAACCGTTCCGAAACCACGGTCACCCTGAAATGGGTCTCGGAATTCGCCGGCACGCTGTGCATATGGCTTTCATTGACCACTTCCAGGTGGACCGGGTCCAGCGCCAGCAGCTTGGCTTCAATGGAAGAATGGAGACTCATGGGACCAATGTGCGGATTCGGACGGCTTCTGTCAAGACCGCTGCCTCGGATTGCCTCAGGGCCTTGTCCCGATGAACAGGAACCGGTTGACGCAGAAGAGGTAGTCCCCTTCCCGGCCCAGGCTTTCCAGGTCATCCTGCCACTTCCTGGATTCCTCCCGGGAAACGGCCCCCCGCCGGACCGCGTTGCTGCCCATCCAGTCAAGCGTGCTGACGGAGAACAGCCCCGGGTCATATTCCGTGTTCAGAAGCGGTATGGCCGTCACCCGGATATCCTCAAGGCCCGCAGCTCGCATCAGACGGTGCAGCCGGACGGGCAGGTTCGGACTCGGAACCGCATCGTCCCAGGCCCCGAAGACGGCGTCCGTCAGTTCCGGATGACCGCTGTTCATGACCACGCCGCGCCAGTCCGTTTCCAGGACCGCGAGCCGGCCGCCCGGACGCAGCGCCCGGACCATCCGGGCAAGCGCATTTTCCACGTCCGCCACATACAGCAGCACCTGGGTGCAGGTTACCGCATCGTAGCTCCCCGGGGGCTTTTCCAGTTTGGTCACATCCCCCTGGCTGGCGGAGACCTGGGGCATCCCCCGGCACCGTTCCAGGGCGGCGTCCACCATTTCCGGGGAGATGTCCAGTGCATCCACCGATCCGCTCTCGCCAACCGCCCTGGCCAGCTCCAGGGTCAGGAAGCCCGACCCGCAGCCGATGTCCAGGACGTCTTCACCCGCCTGGACCGACAGCTGCTTCATCGTAACCCGCCGCTGGTTTTCAATTTCCGGCGAGGAATAACTGCGGTTCAGCATGTCAGGGGTGTGGTGGATTTCTTCGGTCATGACCATGGGTACCTGTCTGTATCACCCGTGGATTGTACTGCGTGAACGATCACGGTCCGCAGCGGGAATGCAAACAACCGTCCTTCCCGGGACCCGGGGAGTGCTATGCTCCGAAAAAACGGTCAGTACTTCAGACATGCATGTATCGAGCAACTTCGAAGGCGGCAATATCCGGCCAATCGATTGCAGTGAAGCCGACAACATCCGGCTGGAAATCCGCAGGGACCGGGAATCCGGTTTCCTGCAATGGTTCTACTTCCGCCTCACCGGGGTCGCACACCGCCAATGCCTGCTGCGTATCGTCAACGCCGGCGAATGCAGTTATCCGGACGGTTGGAAAGGCTACCGGGCCGTGGCTTCCTATGACCGGGAATTCTGGTTCCGCGTCGACACCAGTTACGAGGACGGCGAACTCTGCATTCGGCACCAGCCGGGCTACGACTCGGTTCACTATGCCTATTTTGCGCCGTATTCCCTGGAAAAACTCGCCGGCCTGGTTGCAGTGGCGCAAACCTCTCCCCGTGCGGCAGTCCTGCATGCCGGTACCACGGTGCAGGACAGGGATCTGGATGTCATCCGGATCGGAAACGCGGAAACGAACCGGAAAATCTGCTGGGCCATCGCCCGGCAGCATCCCGGCGAAACCATGGCGTCATGGTGGATGGAAGGGTTCATCAGCCGGCTTCTTGACAGCAACGATGCCGTTTCCCGGGAACTGCTGAACCGGGTAACGTTCTATGTCGTTCCGAACATGAACCCGGACGGATCCTCGCTTGGCCATCTTCGCACCAATGCGGCCGGTGCGAACCTGAACCGCTGCTGGCATGATCCCGACGAGGGGAAAAGTCCGGAAGTGCTGCACGTGCGGCGCATGATGGAGGATACGGGCGTGGACCTCGGGATCGACGTGCACGGGGACGAAATCCTTGCCTGCAACTTCATCGCGTCGGCCGAGGGAGTGCCCTCCTGGGACGGCCGGCGCCAGCGGCTGCTGGACACCTACAAACGGGAACTCAGCGTGATCAACCCGGATTTCCAGACCGAATACGGCTATCCCAGCACGCCTCCGGGGAAAGCCAACCTGTCCTATTTCTCCAATTACATCGCGGAAACGTTCGGTGCCCTGACCATGACCCACGAGATGCCCTTCAAGGACACCCAGGGTACGCCCAATGCGCTCCAGGGCTGGTCACCGGAGCGGTCGAGGCATCTGGGCGCCACCAACGTCGAGGCGATATACCGGATCGTGGACGAGTTGTGACTGTGAGGCAGTGAACGCCCCGGCTCGCCCGCTGTCCGCTGATCGGGTCAGGAAAGCGCCTCGCGCACCAGCTGCTGGAAGTGGTGCACGCCATGCTCGCTCAGTTCCGAGCGACAGTCATCCACGATGAAGCGGCCCTGGTTGTAGCCGATTGACTTCAGCCCCCGCTGGACGCTTTCGCAAAGCCCGATGTCCTCGGGTTGCAGTACGTCATCCAGGTAGCGGCAGGCGTCCCGCATCTCGTTGCTCAGCTCCGGTGAAGTGGTGAACACGTCCAGGAATTCCAGCGTCTGCTCCACCCCGTCGGGATTCATCTGCAGCACCGACAGGTTGGGTTCCCCGGGCATCGCCCAGAGCGTGATATTAGGCCATATGAACCAGGCCGCATAACTGAAGTCGACGTCGGAACTTACCCTGTAGGCCGAGCTGTCCGCATTGACCGAACCGCGGGAACAATGGCTGGACCACCAGCGGTGAGTTTGGGTCGAGTAGGCGTCCATGTTGACCAGGTCCACGAAGTCGCGGTGGGCCACATGGCAGTGATAGCACTCGAGAAAGTTGTCCATGATCACCTTCCAGTTGCTGGCTACGGAGTATTGCCTCCGTTCCGAGTAGACCAGCGATCCGGCATCGGGAACATAGCTGAGTATCTCCTCCTCGAGTCCGTCCATCATCTCGCCAAAGGGTTCGGCATCGGGGTCGCAATTGACGAAGACCATCCCCAGAAACACCTCCACCCGGACCGGCTTGAGCGAGAAGTCACAGGCCCTGAATTCCGGGCTGGTCCCGGTGTTGCGCGCGTTGGCCAGGGTGCCGTCCGTCCTGTAGGACCACGCATGGTAGGGACAGACGATGAGGCGTGTGCTGCCGGTTCCCCGGACCAGTTCATGGCCGCGATGCTGGCAGACGTTATGGAAGCCCCGCAGTTCACCGTCATCGCCCCTGATCACGAAAATGTTCTGGTCGTGAATGCGGGTGGTGAAATAGCTTCCTTTTTCGGTCAACTGACTGGCATGGCAGGCATAATGCCAGTTCCGGTAGAAGACGCGGTATTTCTCCCGGTCATAGATGTCCGGATCGAAGTACCAATATGCCGGGATCGTGAAGGAGATCGTGGGGTCTTCCGAAAACGGACGCTCCGCCGGCTTGAGAAGGTTGATCCGCTCGACCGATTTGTTCATGTTTTCACCCTAATTTCGTATGCATCAGGCAGTCCGGGTCCGGACCGCCCCCATCGATCAGTCACTGACATGGGCGCGTGAAACCTGGCCGGTCATGATCCGTGACAGTGAACACTATTCCCCGGCGCCGGACACGAAATAATCGCTGATTCCCACGGTGTTGAAACCGCCATCCACGTAGGTGATCTCGCCGGTGATGCCGGACGCCAGGTCCGAGCATAGGAACGCGGCGACATTGCCCACTTCCTCAATGGTCACCGCCCTGCCGAGCGGGGACACGTGCTCGAAATGCCCCAGCATCGTCTTGAAGTTCTTGATCCCGGAGGCCGCCAGGGTCCGGATCGGCCCCGAGGAGATGCCGTTGACCCGTATGCCCCTGCCGCCCAGTGACTGGGCCATGTACCGGACATTGGCCTCCAGGCTGGCCTTGGCGAGGCCCATCACGTTGTACCCCGGCATGGAGCGCATCGAACCGATATAGGTCAGCGTGACCATGGCGCCGTTGCGCCCGTCCATCAGCGGCGCCGCCGCCTTCCCCATGGCCGCGAAGCTGTATGAACTGATCTCATGAGCCACCCTGAAACCATCCCGGGTCACCGCGTCGAGGTACAGACCCTCCAGTTCTCCTGCCGGCGCGAATGCAACGGAATGCACCAGTATGTCGAGCCCGTCCCAGCGCTCCCCGAGCGTTGAGAACAGGCTGCCGATCTCTTCATCGCTGGCCACATCGCAGGGCAAGACGATCTCGGAGCCGAGTTCTCCGGCGCATTTTTCCACCCGCCCCTTCAGCTTGTCGTTCGGATAGCTGAATGCCAGCTCGGCGCCTTCCCGGTGCATGGCCTGGGCGATGCCCCATGCGATGGAACGGGTACTGGCGATGCCTGCGATCAGGGCGCGCTTGCCGGTCAGAAAACCCATGAAACCTCCAGAAATGAATGTGGTGTCCGGTCGTGGCACGGTATTATAGCCGTCCCTTTCCCGGATCGCGCCACCGGATGATCGCCTCGCAATTCGCCGTTCTGGTTTCCGCCTGTCCGCCGGATTCCCGGCACCCCGACAGCGAATCCTGTCCCAGGGAAATGCGATTGGCCGAGACCCTGAATGCGCCATTGGTCACCCACGGAAGCCGGCATGATGCACGGTACCTGATCGGCTATAACGGGGCCGGACGGCTGGAACTCAGATATTGCAGGGATTCCGCCCCCAAGCCGCTCCAGGTCAACCTGTCATCCCGCCGGCACTCCAGGGGAAGGGACCCGCTGCTTCGCGCCATCGGGTCCGGGTTCCGTGAAATCGTCGACGGCACCGCCGGGCTTGGCGTGGATGCCGCCCACCTGGCTGCCGCAGGTCACCGGGTTACCGCCGTGGAGGAACACCCCCTGCTCCACGCACTCCTTGCGGACGGTCTGTTGCATTGTAGCGATACCGAACTCGCCTCCCGCCTCAACCTGGTGCGTGCCGACACGATTGAGTGGCTCGGGAACTTGGACTACAAGGTTGACACGGTATACCTGGATCCGATGTACCCGCCGCGCCCGGGAAGCGCACTGTCCAGAAAAGGAATCCGGCTACTGCAGGAAATCATACCGTACTGCCCGGATCGGGACCGCCGGATGCTCGAAGTGGCAAGATGCCGGATCGTTCGGCGTGTCGTGGTGAAAAGACCGCGTCATGCCGAGCCGCTGCTGCCCGGAAAATCGGGGGAAACCAGGGGCAAGCTGGTGCGGTTCGACATCTATCCACCCATTCCATATGCATAATTTAACAGCCCCCTATCCACGGTCATGCTACGAATATCCTTCCGTGCAAAATGGCGTTTCATCAACATAACTTATTATAAAATTATATTTTTCCGCCTGTTCCTGCAATCAGTTAAGTCCAACCTTTCTATGCCCACCCGGTACGTTTAATATCGCCCCGTTTTCAGGTCACCTATCACCTGTTAGCCGCCCCTAACGAACAAGCTGACTATGTTATAGACCGATGAAATCTACAACAAGTCGCTAGATATGTGATGAATAGTCTGTCCCTAAAGTTCCCAGTTCCAATCTCTGTATTGCGTTATCGAGAAATAATCGAAGATCTAAAGATGTCATTCTTAATAGGCTACTGGAAAAAAGTGGATATTGATCGGCATGTGCTGAGGCAGTTACTAGTTGGCATGCACTTCGAATTGATACAATCAAATTGAACGACCATAATACTCCAATATCGGAAATTGGGTTTGTTGGACGACATAAAACTGCAAAAATGGAAGTCCCACTGTTGGGAAGAATCATTTCATTAGTCCTTAAGGATATTGCTAATGCCTTGGCAATTCTGGGTAATCTATCAGGAGAATACTTGTTTGCCGCGTACCACAGACGACCCACAAATGTTGGGTCTCTTACTGTACTTGGTCGAAAATTGTTTGGTGTAACCACACTCTCCAACGTTCTCTGTACATTCTCAATTGTGTTAAATATATTTGTTTCGTCATCCCGACGAATATAATTCCAAAGAGACTGCACATTCCCTGAGTCTATATTTTTTGTTTCTTGGATTCTGAATAATAATGTCTTGTCAATTTCAAAAAGTAATCGATGCACATCATCTAGAAATAAAACACTATCCGAAAGAGAAACATTAATTGACCAAGTTAGATCATCTATTTTAGCCACCACAGTTTCCCTTTTTGCTATAGGAAACCAGCCTGGTAGTTGAATTGGAGAAGAAGAAACAGCCAACCTTAGTTCTCTTCGACTAATTACAATAATGTCAGTATGACCATGATGCTGTACTGCTTGCCCAATACTTAGAATATCATTTTTCGAATTCTCGATTATGGCTGCTACATCGTTCATTACAGCATTTGGATCTTGGAATAAGCCCGACTCTCGCAATGTCACAGGAATTAGTGGCCACTCACCTCTTAATGTTTTTAGTTCCTCAGCAAACTTATCTCGTTCACCTGTGAACATAACCCAAAAAACCCTTAGCTCACTAATATAGGAAGCGTCATTCTGTCGACGACGTAATTCTTCAATCAGCTGTTTGGGATTCATTTTTTCGCAAGAAAATTAGCATGTTAACGCCATCTAGTATCAATGAACTAATGGGCGTACTGCTGCAGAAATACGACCCAGGATCCGAATTCGAACACTTACGTGTTTCTCATCATATGTAAGAAAGTTTGCTTGTGATGCTGTGCGAAGAATATTTTCACAATCAATTTCAGCTCCGCCTTTTGGAACAGGAATACGTTTTGTTATATTTTCAAAGTTTTTCCGACTAACCCTGAATACACTTGGGTTTTCTATAGATATTTCTCTGATTGCCCAGTAAGACATAAAAAGCCACGGGTTACTCAAGTAGCCCTGCTTCGAAAGTGCAGGAGCAGCTGCTTCCTTAAAAAAATTATATTCCGGACTTAATATAATTCTTTCTGTAGATAATTTTGCTCGTGCAAATCTTGTGAAGTCACCGCTATTGAGTCGTAACCCAATCTGTGGTCTTTTCCTTTCAATTAGCCAATCCACAAACTCAATCAGAACGGTTACCGTTAGATATGGGTGTCCACTTGTTTCTCTATATAGTGCGTCAAGAAATGTAGCAGTGCATTCTATGCGTCCGAAAAGAATTTTATTTACCAACTTTGCAAATTCTCCCGTTGAGGAACCTTGCACATGTTCAAATAAAGGAAAAGAATCTTGTGTAACGTATGGTGCAAGCTGATTTTGATCCATTAATATGAAATGTGCGTCTGGCTGCTGCCCTAAAAAAACCAACAAATTTTCTTGGGAGAAAACTACTAGCTGATCCAATAAAGGTTGAATCACATTGTAACGAATAGAATCACTATCCTTAACTGCATTTCGTAGTAAACCGAATAGGGTTTCATATTCATCAATAATTAATACAATTCTTCTACCTACTAAATTATCAGGTGCACATTGAGAAATGATATCTTTCACAAATGATTGAGATACCATATCACCTGATTGAATTGCATCTCGAATAAAATTATAAAACTTAGATGCATCTGGATTCGGTGGGACCCCACAAGTTTGACCGACTATGTAAGATTCTCCTGTAGTTGTTTCCATATCAAAACATGCAGTGGTTTTTCCACTCCTACGTACACTACACCAAAGCCTCACGCCATTACGTCGCTCGAATGTCCGAAGTAAGTCACGTACACTTGTTCGTGTTACATGAAAAAACGATGCTTTATCTGGTTGATGCAAAGGGAACTCACGAGCGAAGTTGTAAGTAATCGGAGATTTAGCCTCCAGTTTACTACGCAATACGTAGACTACCTCATCTAACACTCTATAAGCCCGATCAGATAGATTGGTTCGTATTTTTTCCGCTGTGATGTCGTCTACTGTTGTCCCTCGACTAACTGTTACGACTATTTCCCTCAGTCTCTCATGATCATCGACCGCTTTTTGTATATCTGGTTTAAGTGGGGCAATAACTAAAGCAACACGCCGTCCAAAAGAATTTTCTAGATCTTGTATGTGAACAAATGATTCATCAAGAAATACTCTGGTTTCAATAAGTCCCTGGAAAGCAGCATTTCGTGGAGGGCGAACACTTATTTCTAAGCAACGTTGAGGCCAAGAATACTGACCCATTACCGGAAGAGGCCAATAGTCATACTCTTCTGAACGAAAAAATCTCTGAATCGCATCAAGTAGCGGTAGAACGGATGTCCGGAACCCGTTTAAAAATGGACCAGGCTCGATACAACAAATTAATCGCTCTGCGTGAGTCGGAGTGAAAAATGCAGCATAGTGAACCCAGTTTCGTTGGAATCTCGCAAGCACACCGCTTCCAGGTAAATCACCAAACGACGTACGAGAATACCCTTCCAAGATGCCGCATAGCGCCGCTGAAAACAGTAGTCGTAAAGATATGGCCGAACGGTAATCAGAGACACTTGACGCCTGCGCGGAATAGTAATCCAGCGGGACAGCAAGAAACTGAGTTAATCCATTTAAGGATTTAGTTATTGCTATATCATGGTTATGTGTTCTACGCACATACTCATAGCCTTGCGTGAAAATTAAATTTGTATGTTCGGCTAGTGGGTCCATAAACGCTTCAACAGAATCGTCCACAGACGGCTGTCCAATCTCTTTAAGAAACAAACTAAAATAATTGTCGAAACAATCACGATAAAATGTCGACCACTGAAAAATATGATGTTCCCTAAGTTGGTTTAATTCGTATCGAAAGTCTGATGCAATTTCCGAAGTAGGGGAAATTGGTTCAGAAAAACTCTGAATATCTTCTCCATCCTCTCGATCCATGAGACCCGCCCCTATTCGATCTCTGTTGTCGAGAATTTCCATTAAGTTTTTTCGACGTCTTTTTTGGAACTCATTTATAATCCGCTCAATATCCAATCGCCAATCGGATAATTCAGCAGACCCCATCTGTAGAATAAGATCTGTCAATAGGCGTTCAGGCTCTTCTCGCTCTCCGATAGCCATCCGATTTTTTATTTGCGTCAAGTGATCTTCAATTTGCATAACTGGGTAATTTTGAACACAGCGTCTTAAGAAATGCCGTATAGATTTTAGGATGGGATTCGGTTTCCGACATTGTTTGAATCAAGCTCCGACATCAACCAACAACTCGTCCAGGCTACTACTGAAATAGAGGTGGTGGATTGAACTGACTTCATAAACTGTTTCTCAATATTCTTATGTAGATGAATAATAGCTTGCTCGAATTTGTAATTTTGTTGCTGTCACAACTGATATTAGTGGGAGTATCTTTGGTAATGATTCTTCCTAGAATAGTCGAGAAAGTGTTAATTGAGAAAATTAAAATCAAGAATCAAATTTTACTGGCAGAAAAAGAATCACACCTATCGATGAATCGAGATATCTTGAACAACGCAATATCAACTAGTGGTGAAAGTGGACATGAATTAAGAAAAAATAGCATTTTATCTGTACAGACTCTTTGGGAAGAGATACTACGCGTAGAGAAAGAATTCTCGGCTTTAATTGGCATTGTAACTATTACTACTGATGATGAGATTAATGACCTAGTCCGAGGCAAAGGACCGTCTAAAGCACGAGCAGCGATTGAACAATATAGCGATTTTGACTCTGTCGTAAAATTAATTGATCCAGACTCGAATTCTAATGTGAAAAAAGATAGGATTTTTGTCAGTGAGAAACTATGGAGAATATTTCATTCGTTCATCGCTATCCACGGCAGATTAGGAATTCTTGTGTCATATGGAATTAGAGATAAGAAAGATGTAAATTGGAAAAATGACAAGCTGATGGGCCAGAATATTGAAGGAATCATTTCACCTGAAGATTAATGGTATGACCCGCCTCACCCTCGGGGGGTAGCAAACTGCAACCAACTCCGATCGACGATGAGCCATACAGCAACACCACCGGCATCCCGCACACGCCTGTCAGGCGGGACCGCGGAACGGAATGCAGCCGGATCGCGGAGGCGCGCGATGCCGGGACAGCGCAGCCCGTCGGGTTGCCGGTCTGCAAGCAAAGCGGTGATCAGGGGGTATCCTTCCAGGGGCGGTTTTCTCTTCACCCCGAAACCCGCTACAGTGAGCGCTCCGTTGCGTTGTGGCGCCGGGGGACGGGTGATCCGGAAGAGAAGAGAGGCCATGGTCCATCCCTGTCGGATACGGCTTCTGGGAGCCCCAATGATCTGTACATCATTCACACACTCGAGGAATGAACCATGACCAAGACGAAACATACCACGAAACCCCGATCCGTTCCCGCCTTCATTGGCATCGACCCAGGGTAATTCTTTTCTGCAGAGTTTTTTCTTCCGGTCAAAGGACTTACCCCAAACACTGGACTTTTCCCCCGGGTACTGGTATAAATCCCGTCACAAGACCATCAGACGGACATACGCAAGGTGGACCTTTCAGAGGTGTCGGTAGACATCATACCGGCGAGAGATGAATCCCGGTTCCGGGATCTGATGCAGGCGCATCACTATCTCGGCGCGGTGCCGGCGCGGGGCGAGACGCTGCGCTATGTGGCCCATCACCGGGGGCGCTGGCTGGCACTGGCCATGTTCTCGGCATCGGCGCTGAAATGCGGCGCCCGGGACCGGTGGATCGGCTGGGAGTACGGCATCCGGTTCGGCCGCCTGCACCTGATCACCAACAACTCGCGCTTCCTGATCCTGCCCGGCGCACCGCGCAACCTCGGCTCGCGCGTGCTTTCCCTGTGCACCCGCCGCCTCGCCCGCGACTGGCCGCTCCGCTTCGGTCACGGCCTCCTGCTGGTGGAGACCTTCGTCGACCCCGCCCGCTTCCACGGCACCGTCTACCGCGCCGCCAACTGGATCGAGGTCGGGCATACCCGGGGCTTCGGCCGCGAGGGCCCGGGCTACAGCGAACACGCAAATCCCAAGCTCGTCTTCGTCCATCCCCTGTCGCGCACCGCCCGCGCCCGCCTCCGGGACCCCTGCCTCGACACCACACTGCAACATGGAGTACCCAGGATGACTCTCACCGCCGAACAGATGCGATCCCTGCCCGACTTCTTCCGCGACATCGACGATCCCCGACGCCGCCAGGGCCGCCGCCACGCCCTGTCCACCATGCTGGCATTGGCAGCAGCGGCCACGCTCTGCGGCATGCGCGGCTACAAGGCCATGAGCGAATGGATCGACGACCTCAGCCCCAGGGTCCTGGAACGTTTCCGCGTACGCCGTTCCAGGAGCGGACACCAGGTGCCCAGCCTGTCCGCCATCCGCAGCGTCCTCATCCGCATCGACCCGGACCAGTTCGATGCCGCCCTGCGGGCGTGGCACCAGGTCCATGGCCCAAAGGACACCGCCATTGCCGTCGACGGCAAGACCATCCGGGGCGCCATCGATGACCAGGGCAACCGGCCCCATGTGCTCGGCGCCGTCGGCCACCACACCGGAATCCCCTGGAGTCAAAAAAAGTCGGCCTGAAACCGGGGGCCGATGACGAAACCAAACGCACCAACGAGATCGGCATCGTCATCCCGCTGCTCGACACCCTCTCCGACATCGAAGGATGCACCATCACCACCGATGCCATGCTCACCCAACGCAAGCTCGCCGACTATCTCCACGGACGCCGCGCCCACTACCTCTTCACCGTCAAGGGCAACCAGAAAAACCTGCTCGCCGATATCCGACTGCTCCTCGACCGCCACATCCAGCGCCGTCCGCCGGACTTCACCGACCAGGCCCCCAAACCCGTCCATGGCCGCCGGGAGCGCCGTTCCGTCTGGGTCTCGGACAAGCTCAACCACTACCTCCAGTTCCCCAACGTCGGACAGGTCTTCGCCGTGATGCGTGAAACCACCGAAACCGCAACCGGCAGGAAACGCCGTGAGATCGCCTACGGAATCACCAGCCTGACCCCAAATGACGCCTCCCCCGAGCGAATCCTCTCCCTCAACCGCGGGCACTGGTCCGTCGAGGCCATGCATCATGTCCTCGACTGGACCTTCGACGAGGACCGCAGCCGAATCCGGGCCGGACACGGTCCCCAGAACATGTCCCGCCTCAGGCGATTCGCCATCGGCATCATACAGAGCCGGGGACTCGCCGTCGCCGAAACCATGCGCCACCTCGCCAGGAATCCCCGACGCATGCTCGACTTCCTCAAGATGACCGACAACGCCAGGCCAAACCCGGCTACCGGCTGAGCATCCCTCCAGGCCCCGAATCCTCAGCCCCTCAACACACAGGGGCGGGAACAGTCATGCCTCAACGGAACGGAAATCCACCTCCGGGAACATCAACCTGCCCGGTGTAACCACCATGGCGCCCAATTCAGTCCAAAGTGGCCAAAATAATCCGTGATAAATCCCAAGCACGGCAGTAACGATCTCTTCGGGCGAATCAGAACAAATTTGCCTTGGGCATCGACCTGGCGAAGAACTCGGTCCATGTCCACGGCGTCGACGCATCGGGCCGCAGCTGCGTTGACCGGAAGCTGAAGCCGGCGAAGCTGAAGGAATACCTGGCCAACCTGGCACCCTGCGTGGTGGGCATGGAGGCCTGCGGCCGGGCCCACCAGTGGGGCCGGGACGTTCTGGCCATGGGGCATGAGGCGAAGCTCATGGCCCCTCAGTTCGTCAAGCCTTACGTCAAGACCAACAAGAACGACCGGGCGGACGCCGCGGCGATCTGCGAGGCGGTCCAGCGCCCGAACATGCGCTTCGTGGGGATCAAGAGCGCGGACCGTCAGGCGCAGCAGGCCATCCACCGGGTCCGGTCCCGGGCGGTTGGCAACCGGACGGCCCACGCGAACGCGGTCCGCGGCCTGCTGGCCGAATTCGGCATCGAGATTCCCCTGGGCATCTGGAAGGTCCGGCCGGCGGTGGCGGAGATCCTGGGGAACGGCGGTACTTCTGACATCACCCTGCCTCCCCGGTTTCTGGACGTGCTGGCCGAGCTGTACGACGAGTTGGTGCACATGGACGGGCGGGTGGAGAAATACAACCGGATGATCGAGGAGATTGCCCAGTCGGACGAGCAGGCACAACTGCTGATGACGATCCCCGGAGTGGGTCCGATGACGGCCACTGCGCTGCTGTCCACCATGGGCGACCCAGGTATGTTCCGGAACGGTCGGGAATGCGCGGCCTGGCTCGGCCTGGTGCCGGGGCAGCGTTCGACCGGCGGCAAGGACCGGCTGCTGGGGATATCGAAACGGGGCGACCGGTATCTGCGCTGCCTGGTGGTCCATGGGGCGCGGACGATGGTCAATCAGCTTTCCCGGAAGGAGAAGACGGATCGTCGAAGCCAGTGGCTGAAGGGTTTGCTGGAGCGGCGTCACCGGAACGTGGCGACGGTGGCGCTGGCGAACCGGATGGTGCGGACCGCGTGGGCGGTGCTGACGTCCGGCATGCCGTACGAAGAGAATCATGTGCCTGCCTGAGGGCAGGCCAGTGGAGGATCGGGAACCTGGTTCCGGATTCCAAATATCAACCTGACATTAGAGTAGAACAGTTACCCACCAGGGTTGCTTGAGAGCAATTGATCGTGATGGCAGAAAAGGCAAATCGCCGGCGTGAGAACCTGTGTTTTCCAAAGACCCGATCCATAGAGCACCTGACGGTGTACTGTGTAGAGGTCGCTAGATTGATAAGGACACGCCGGCGCGCATTCCATCAGGGCCAGGGGCATAGAGATCCCCATCGAAAGGTCGGATATATGGCAGCAGCCCGTCACTTCCGGATCGACGATTGTTCTTGCATACCGGGGCGGGTCATATATGGAAAAAAATACAAGAAATGCGTTTTTCAGGATTCAATACTCTAGTAGAAACGATCCGTCAAGAATTTATTTTAGAAGCAAGAAAAACAATGAGAGGTACCGAAGAATTCAACAGTGCATTAAGAAACTTTCATAAAATCATGGCTCAGCAGGAAACCCTTGCGCAAGAAAATAGAATGGCTAGCAATGAATTTAGAGACGCTAAATAACAATCCATGTTAATAATTTCACAAGATATCATCAAGGATGGTAGTTACCCGAATATATCGAACGGCTAGGTTATCAATCTGACTAAACTACAAAATGTAGAAGCCGGCACTTGATCTAACGGTTACTGGTTCGATGGGGCGACTGTCAGTTGAAGTCTTGTTCGCAAACTTATCCTGCCAGATTTTCCTGCCACCCTCCAATGGCTTGAATACTCTCCGAAACACCACGACCGCTGCTGTACGAATTACATCCAGTAACCGGAACGGACCCTGATGCGGACAATGCCGCCGGTGCATGTCCCCTGTAAGGATCTGTGATGGGACAGAGTTTCGCGGTAATTATTCTCGTTCCAGCATCTCCAGAGAACGCTCCAGCATGCCCGGATAGATTGCCTTCAGCGCGGCACGCAGTTCCATTGCCCGTCCGTCCGGATGCGGATGTCCCAGCAGCGCTCTCACGACCTCGAAGGCGCGCCGGGGGATCGTCTCCGGGGCGCGGTTCCAGCACACCGGCAAGGCCGGGCTCCTCCAGCAGCATCCACGCAAGCAGCTAACAGGAAGCTGCTTCCAGTTCCAGTTTCTGCTCCAGCGCAATCTGCCACGCTTCCTTCGGGTTCCAAGCCGGAATTCCAGGCAACTCAAACAGTTCTCCGATCCGGCCAGGCGCCACACGACACAGTGTGAACCGGGCCCGATGGCCCCAGCGCGTTCGCGCAGCCGCCAGCAGGCCTCCGCGAGCCGGGAAAAAGTTGCGGCTCCCTTTCATATTCGGTAACGGCAAAGACCGAACGCTTCACGTGCTCCCAGTCGAGACCTTCCCGATACGCACGGGAAGCATGGTGTTCGGGGTATCGGGGATCGAATTCTCTATCATCCAGCGCCAGGTCGCATCAGCAAGTATGCATGGTCTTCATTCCGGGCTGGGTCGTGGCTATTGGCGTCTACCCCGATTCCGGTGTTGCCATAAACATGACATCCTGATTCCCTACAATCCCATTGGTATACAAGGTTTTCAGCATTCTTTGTAATTGAAGTTCCGGTTTAATTTGGGCTAACGCTTCACTCTTGCCCGAAACTCCTTCAATGCATGATGCCGCGAAGGGCGGGAATCGCAATCCATCCGCTCCATGACCCGCCACACCGACCGTTCACGAAAAGCGGCTGAAATTGCCGGTACTGTTGTACTGTTGCTCGTGATCAGCGTCCTGATCGCCGCGCCCTTGGCCCGGGCGGACACGAATTCCTTCTTCACCAGATATTCCTCGTTACGGATCGTCGACCGTGACGACGATCTCCAGGAACTGGTTTCGGACGGCTGGGAAGAGAACTGGCATCCCGGCTGGTCGGTGCCGGGTACCGGGAACTGGCGTCTGGCTGTCGAGACGGCCATCCCATGGCGACCCGATACGGATGTTGTCGTACTCCTGCGACTGGAGATCAGCAACGCCTGCACGGGATGGTATCAGTTCGTCGTCGTGCCCGAGTTGGGATATCCGTGGGCTACAGAAGCGTCTGAAACCTGCGCCCTGGGGACTCTTGCCATGCGTGTCTCGCACAACGGAATTGAGATTGACACAATAGCAGTGAGCCGTCCGGATCTCTCGCATGTCACCTTTCGGTTCGACGGTGAGGGAACGGAGGAGATCGAGGTTGCCCGCGACGATTCCGGGGCGGAGATTGCAGGATCTGGTTCCGGTGTCACCAGGTGGATCGGAACCCACCCGGCAGTCATTCTCGACGAATCTTCGGAACGGCGTCGCTTCGGTACGATCATGCCCCCTGAAGCTTTGTATGAACTGGTTCGTAACACGTATGTCGCTGTTCCCGGCGACACCCGGACAGTGGACGGTATCCTGGTCGCCTGGGGATGCAGGCCCCACAATTGCCCATATGAACAGGGAGGCATCGCGATCGAGGTGGCCACGGGGCGGCCTTACGCCGTTACCTGTTCCGAGGAACACGGCGTCAGGGTCTTCGGCGGCAAGCCCTCGGCAATTCCCGAACCGCTCCGAGCGATCGGTGCCCGGAAATGTAGTTTCTGGAGGGACACGAATTAAGAAGTCGACGAATCGTCCCGGCAGTCCCGGCGTATGTTAGGGGATATTGATGCACTAACCAGACCTATGGCTGGACCGAAGTACCGAAGGAACTTCCGGCAACCCCTCCGCGCACGGGTAGCAAAAGCGTTGGCACATCAAAATTCCGACGCCAGGAACCTGGGAGGCCGCGGGAATGTATGAAACCAAAATCCTGTACTTCGCCAGGAATCCCGAGGCGTCGAGGGATTTGCAAGTGAGAAGATTCTTACGCAACAAAGAAATGTTCGGGTCTTATACGTCCTGCAAGGTGGGCAAGCCGCAATCCGCTTGCCGACGGTTTCAGGTACGACTTGCCTGCATGAACAAATGGCCATGACAAACGCTCCCCTAACCCGAACCGGCAGAGTCTTTACTTCCACCATCCACGCGATCGCCTTGGTCCTGATCGTGCTGGTGCTTGCGCACCACGGCGCGCAAGCACAGACCTATGAGGGCGGGGGCTGTTACGACATTGATCCCTCCACGCTCGAATGGCGCCCTCAGGCAAAGTGGCAAGCACAGGACTACCCATGGCTGATTCTGTCACAGAGAGTCGAGGGAACACCTCCGGGGCATTTCCTCCATGCTGAAGGCGGGCGTTGCCTCGGAAGGATCGAGCATCTTATTGCACGTATCGTGAACACCTGCCGCCATCCTGTGTCCGGTCGGAGCCATTGGCTGATTTACACTCAAAGCGGCGCCTATCTTGGCTATATCGAGATATGGTCGGTTGATCCCGCGTCAGGCAATCCGGTGCGGGACTATGTCGAGGTCTGGGGAGACCGTGTGTTGAAGGGAGTGGGGATGGAGCAACTGGTTGCCGCCGATGGAAGCTGTCTGTGGCAGGAACGAAAGGAGGGACGCGAACTCTTCGACGTTGCGATGTCTGACCTGCGTATCGGCAGGGAAGTCGGTAACCCCCGCCGGCTATCCGAGCTGCCGACGCGCATTGTGCCGGCGGAGACGGTGAAACATTGGCTGAAGGCTCTGGACGGCATCGCAAGGCTTGAAGGAGCCGTCTATGCCAGTGATGCCGACCGGGAGGCGTGGCGGGTGGTTCAGGTCTACGGTGTATGGAATTGTGATGCAGAGGGAGTCGTCCTGGTGCTCGACCGAAAAACGGGGGTTTGGAGAGCGATTTACGACGTGCCCTCAGGCTGCTCGAAGGTCCTCAGCTTTTCGCTCCGCGACATGATCATCATTCACGACCGGCTGTACGTATGTAAGCGGCCATTCTGGGGCGTCTTTCCCCTTGTCCCCGTCCCTGGATACTCTTGACCGGGTTTTCCCGGGCAAGCACCAGGACATCCACATTCAGGGCGAGGTGTAAGGCCGACGGCGAATTGAAGCCGCGGACGGCAGGTCAGTGCAGGGTGCTCCCGACCCTGTCCAGGTCGCCCTTCAGCGGATCGTCCCCGAACTTCTCCTTCCAGACCCGGGGCGTCAGGTCGATCACGTCCTTCGCCGGGTGCCGCCCGATCCGCTGCAGCACGTCCACCAGGTACACATGGGGGTCGATTCCCTGCATCCTGCAGGTCACCAACAGGCTCTGGATCACGGCTACCCGATGCGCTCCCACCTCCGTCCAGCAAAACATCCAGTTCTTCCGGCCCACGGCAATCGGCCGCACCGCCCTCTCGACGTGGTTCGTGTCCAGCGGTACGTCCGGATCCGCCAGAAACACCTGCAGGGGGCCCTTACGGGCCATCGCATACTTCAGCGCCTTCGACAGCGGATTCGACGGCAGCAGGTCGTGGCGGCGGCACTGTCGATCACACCAATCCCAGAACGCCCCGGCCACCGGCAGACTGTGGCGGGTCCGGTACGCCAGCTTCGCCTCCCCGGACAACGCCTTCTTCCGGATCCATTTCTCGTGGGCGTACAGAAGCCCGATCAGGGCCAGGGCATGATCCGCCGCCTCCGGCTCCGCATCCAGCGCCGCCTCGAACTTCCTCCGGGCATGACTCCAGCAACACGCATGGGTCACCGCGGCCATCATCTCCGCAAACCGGGTATAGCCGTCGAACCCGTCCGTCAGCAACGTCCCCGTGAAGTCGTCTCCCAGGATCTCCCGCACATGGCGGTGCGCCCGGGACTCCGTATACTTGAACACCATCTCGTCCCTGTCGCCGTACACCGGCCACAACTGGCCCCGGCGCATCTTCCCCTTCGCTTGCCGCCCGGCCCTGATCGGGGTCTCGTCCATCCCCACCACGGCGCTTTCCAGCACGCTCCGGTACTGCGCCTCCCGGATCGGCTCGAGCAGGTCGATTGCCCTGCCCACCAGCACCGACAGCGTGCTCCGGGACAACTGCACCCCGCAGTCCGCCATCCGCTGGTGCTGGCGATGCAGCGGAAGGTGGTACACGAACTTGTCCACCAGCATCCCCGCCAGCAGGCTCACGTCCGCGATGCTCCGGTCCAGCACGTTCGCCGGCGCCGGCGCCGTGTGCAGCTTCGCCTTCCCGACGGCGTCCTTCTCTCGGATCACCGGGCGGACGTACTTCAGGATCACGTAGCTTCCGGGACGCTGCGCCAGACGGTGGGTCACCTTCTCCCCGACCACCTCACGCCGGTCCTCCGGAATCCCATCGGCTTCCGGCGGCATCAGGACGATGGTTTCCACCGGAACCGTCTCGTCGAACCGGAGCCCCGATTCGTTGACGGCCCCCTCCCTGTTCTTGGGACCCCGCTTGCGGCGCTCGTAGCTGATCTTCTCCATGGCCGGCGGGGGCGCGGCGTCCGGCTTCAGGCCGAGGGACGCCAACAGGTCCGCCTGGTCCGGCGGCGGGTCCGGCAGATGCCGCTTCTCGGACTTGTCCCCGAACAGCTGGCGGTTGAACCAGGCCACCTGCCGCCTCAGCTCCGTCAGCTCCTCCTTCAGGGTCAGAATCTCCGCCCGAAGCGCGGCGTTGATATCGGATTCAGGGACTGCGGAAGCGGCCTGCAACATGGCGCTGGATTATAACATCAGCGCCCCTTTCCGTGGCCGTCCGGGGCTCCGCGGAATGCCGGTATCGCTTGTGCCGGCGGATGTTTCCCACCGAGATCCCCTCCAGGATCAGCTTCAGGCCGGTCCAGTCCAGGGACAACTTGTCGTCGGCGCCCCCGCGGTAATGGAACCGGCCCCGCTCCAGGCGCTTCGACCAGATGCAGTATCCGCCCCGGTCGAAGTACAGGACCTTCATCATGCTCCGGCGGCGGTTGATGAAGACGAACAGGTGCCCGCTGGCCGGATCCTCCTTCAGCACGTTCCGGACCAGCGCCGACAGGCCGTCGAAGGACTTCCTCATGTCCGTGGGCCGGGCGTACAGCCAAACCCGCACACGGTCTTCCGGAAAGAACATCCCCGCTACCTCAGGCGAAGGACCATGCCTCCTCCAAGGTCCAGCTCCACGCGCCACTCGCCGTCACCGGCAGCGGCCGGTGTCGGCGCCGGCGCCGCCTTCGGAGACACCGCGGGCAATTCCATAAATTCAACCAGCGGTCCGGCAGAGCCATTGCCCGCCGCGGCCTCCTCGCCACGGAACCGCTTCCGCCACTTGTAGAGCTGGGTGCTGGACAGCCGCCGCTTCCGGCAAAACTCCTTCGGCCCCTGATCCCCGGCCTCGAATTCCGTTACCAGGCGTCGCCACTGCCTGGGGGTGCGGACCACCTTCTTGCGTTGCGTCATCGTTTTGAGTCTCCGGTTTCGAAATGGAAGACGCACGATAAGACCCTGACTTCGTCAGTGGAACAACGCCTCAGAATGGCCGGTTACGTACGTATGGGCTTGCACCTCATGCGCCAGCTGGGGCTACTACGAGGAGTTCGTGGTGAACCTTCGAACACACCGAGTTTCGCCTCTCAGGCCGTACGAGTGGTTGCGAGGGGGGGATGATGGCGGAAATCCGCGTATCGTCAATCTCGACCACGAGCTGTTCCCGCATTGACACCTCTGCGGGCAGAACAGAAAAGCCGACGGACCGGCACTGAGGTATTCCATGATGCAGGCGAACCAGTTCTCTCTGCATGCCAAGTCGCTCGGCAACGGGATCGGTAATTGGCGCGGTTCGGTCCGATACGGCCGGGAAATTCCATCGGTTCCGCTGTGATGAGCGCAGACCGGATTACCGCGAGCACCCTTTCGCACTTCAGGATGATGTTTGTGTCGATCAGGAAATCACTGGGTAGTGTTGTGTCCGAAATCGCGCGGCCGTTCAAGATCGATCCCCTCAAGCGGCGCCGAAGCCAGTAGCGCTTTGAGCCCCCCGGAGTGCGGCGCGGCGATCTTCTCGCGCAGAATGGCACGAGTCTCGGTGTCGCGCTCGGAATCGACCAGCGCCGAAGCGATTTCCCGCACGAGCGCAGCGTCATCCTTCCGGGCCTGGACCTCGACACGCACAAAGCCCTGCTGCCGACGGCGCTTGCGCCACTGAGTGACGGGAGACGGATTGGGGTTGACCATAGTTTCCTCCATTTCCGGAAAATTTACCTGAAATGGGGGAGGCGCAGCAACGGGACTCTGGCTCTTTCTCGGAACGCCCACGGCCAGATATGCCCACCTGGACATTATGGCCTGCCTGGGGGCTGTACAAACAATTTGTATCAATCCGTGTCAGGTAGCCGCTGCGCCACGCCGGGCGACATTTCCGCCGCATCCCCGGCAAGGTTCTGCGACATTTCGAGTCCATATTCCCGTCATCCATCGATACCCGGTGGATCAACCCAATCATCAACCGAATCGAAAGAGAAACGATGAACACGAAACTGAAAATGAAGTCACTGGCCGCCATCGCCATTGCCGCTGCCCTCGGCGGGACGGCGCTCGCAGGCGCAAGCTACGCCGGCCACCGCGACGGTGGCCACGGCAAGGGTTTTCCCGGCAAGGGACCACTCGCGGTCTCGGCGATGGAGATATACGACGCCATTGACACCGATGCCGACGGCAAGCTCACCCAGGCCGAAATCGACAAGTTCCGCAACGACCGCCATGCCGCCCATGACGCCAACAGCGACGGCAACCTGAGCATCGAGGAATTCGCCGGTCTCTGGCACGAGACGACGCGCCCGCTCACCGTGCGCGCCTTCCAGATGCTCGATACCGACGGCGACGCGGTGGTTACCCGCGCTGAGTACGACCGCCCGCTTGCCGGCATCGTCGAACGCCTCGACCGCAACCGCGACGGCGGCCTGTCGATGCGGGACCGCCGGCATGACGGCGATGATGACGAAAGGCGATGGGACGACGACTAGGACGTTTCCGTCTACCCGGGTGCCGTCCGGCGGGGAACGATCTTCCGTTGGGCGGCGCACGGAGAGCCGGATTCGATCCCGAACACCCGTAACCCATACCAGTACACCGCATCCGCAAGGATGATTTACCCCACTCCATCCAGAAGAAAATGCCGGTAAACCATGAGAAATACCACCTCGCAGTACGCCTGATTCACTGGTTCATGGCGGCGGGCTTCGCCTTCATGTGGGGGTGCGGCTACATCATGACGACCCTCGTCGAGGATGACTCTCCGCTGGAGGAGTTCCTGTTCGACCTGCATATCTCGGTTGGGGTGACGCTGCTTGCCCTGCTCGTCCTGCGCATTGCCGTCCGCCTGGTTATCACGCCGCCGCCGCTGCCCGCATCGATCCGGGGAATGGAACGCACCGCCGCGCATCTCGGACACGCCGCGCTCTATGCGCTTCCCGCGCTGGTGATCGCGGCCGGCTGGGCGGAGACGAACTTCGGCAGCCATGCCGTGCAGTGGTTCGGCGTAGACATGCCCAGGGTCTTCCCAGAAACGGGAGAGGATCTTCAGGACCTGTCCGAAGACATGCACATGTGGCTCGCCTACACCATGCTGGCAGTTGCCGTCGGACACGTCGCGGCGGCCTTCAAGCATCGTTGGGTTGACGGGCACGATGTCATCCGGCGCATGGCCATCGGCAGCGGGTCGTAGGTCCGTGGTCCGGGCCCCAGCGACACGGAACGCCTGCGACGCGTTCGGAACCGCCCCGAACGGGGACGGGAAACTGCTGCCTCACTGGCCTGGAAGAACACTTCGCGACACCATGGCATCACCAATTTTCAACCAACTCGGCATACTATTTCGCAGAGAGGCCAGTTCATGCGCCACAACGAACAGCCAATCATCGATCTTGGGTGACATGCTGGCAGACACCGGTTCTATGGAGAACGGGAGGGGACGTACATCGTGAACACCAGATCGAGAGCCGTAGCGGCGGGCGTACTGGTTGCGCTCGGACTGCTTGTCATCGGCAGTCGTCTGCTGCCGAGGTTTCGTCACAGAGTCCGAGTGCAACCGACGCGCGGTTTCAGCCCTCCGGGGAGGGTTTGCCGTTCGATCCCGGCCGCTATCGGGATTTCGACGACTACGTGCTGCAAACACGCGAACGGCTCCAGCGCCACAAGGTGTACATGGACCCGCACCGCACGGACATGGAACTTGCCGCCGCGACGCCGTTCGAGCGGGCGCCCGCCGCTGGTTGCCCGCCGTCGGCACGCAATCGCTCGAGTCGGGGCGTTCTCCTTGTGCACGGTTTGTCCGACATGCCCCTGGCCATGCAGGATCTGGCAGATGCGTTCGCTGCGCGCTGCTTTGTTGTCCGGACGATACTGCTACCGGGACACGGCACGCGGGCGGGAGACCTGCTCGATGTGACGCATGGGGACTGGCTGGCCGCAATGCGGTTCGGGCTGGAAACGCTGAAAGGAGATGTCGACGAGGTCTTCGTCGGCGGCTTCTCACTGGGCGGGCTGCTCGCCATGCACGCGGTACTTGAAGATGCCACGGTAAGTGGCGCCTTCCTGTTTTCACCCGCTCTTGCGCTTGAGAGCTCCTGGCTGATTCGCCAGTCTCTCTGGCTGCGCCATGTCATCGATTGGCTGGACCGAGACGAACCCGATGACTATGCGCGCTATGAGGCGATGCCGGTGAACGCTATGGCGGAGACATTCCTGCTAGTCCGGAAGCTCACGCGGCTATTGGAACAGCGCCGCGTCGATGTACCCGTATTCATGGCGATGAGCGCAGACGACTCCGTCATTGATGTGGCCGTCAACCGTGACTACTTCACGGATCGTTTCTCCCATCCGGGCAGCCGGCTGGGGGTTTACCGCCGCGACCCGCAAGAGGGTACTGATCCGGGCGACGCACGGATCAGCTACAGCAACAGCTTCCTGCCCGGGCAACGCATCGCCGGCTTCTCCCATCTGTCAGTCCATATCGCGCCCGCCAATGCGCACTATGGCACACACGGCGACTATCGAAGCTGTGGCCAGGCGTCCGGCGAGCGCGCCGAGGTGGTGGCGCGCTGCCTCGACGCCACGCATCCCTGGCGTGGAGAGGTGTTCGGTGACAACCGGGCGGGGATCCCGGATGGAACACCTGTGGCCCGATTGACCTACAACCCGCGCTTCGGCGAACTGCTTGAGCAGGTAGACGATTTCCTCACGGTGAATTCATTCTGAACCGCGCATCCTGACACGATCCACGGCATCCGGTCCGGCTCGGACCTCACAACACCCCACAGTAGATTTTGCCGTTCCTGTAGATCACCTCCAGACATGCTCGATGGACCAGACGGAATTTATCGCGTAATCGTATTGGCTCCACTTCAGGATTTGGTGATGAAATCGACGATGCGGGTGGATGAGAGCCTCCAGGACGAACTGACAAGGGGGTGACCAATTTCTAACCCGACGGACAGGAGAAAAGGCTTTAACGATGGAGAGTTACGCTGATTGGGCGTCTGGGTTCTCGTGTTTTGCTGTATTTGATTTTTGTCAAACTGTATCTTATAGGATACATTTGATCAGTGATAGAAATCCTCCAGACCGATGACTATGAAAATGGTTCCGGAAGCGTCGCGACAAACAGGCGGAGTCGAGGATACAAATCCGCATCAAACGATTTTTGTTGAGCAACCCGGGCGACATGCGTCGGCTCGGTGGAAAGGTTTCGGAACTTCGGATCGATTATGGACCTGGATATCGTGTGTATTTTTTCTTGCCGACAGGGATACGGCTGTCCTGCTACTCGGTGGGGACAAAAGCACCCAGCGGCAGGACATCGAAAGAGCCCGTATTCTGGTCCATGAACTGACACTGGAGCCAGTTGATGAGTAATACCCGAAAACAAATAGCCGCACTAAGGGCAAATACACGCCCTTGGGATCCGGCGGAGTATCTGGAGAACCCGGCCGACATCGCTGCCTATCTGGAAGCGGCGTTTGAGGATGGTGATCCACGAGTGATTACGGCCGCACTCGGGGATATCGCCCGGTCCAAGAGTATGACTGCCATTGCAACCAAATCCGGACTGGGCAGAGAAAGCCTGTACAAGGCACTATCGTCTGAAGGCAATCCTGCTTTTGGAACGGTGCTCAATGTTATTGAGGCACTGGGCTTGCGGCTCGTCCCACAGGTTGGCGGCCAGAACCGGTCTGTACAGGATATGGATGAAGACAGCGGTTGAGACGGCGGGTTTGCACATCTACTCGACGACAAATTTTTGCCTGTTGTGGATACCCACTCTACTGAAGCAATTCGTGCATCCGACAATCAGCAGTGAGAACCTGCGATCAGTAAGACCCGTACAATTTCTGGGGTGCAGTTTCTGAGGTTGAGCAGCGATGACCGCGCCTTTCGACAGCCTGCCAGGATGGTAGAGAACGGGACCCAACGACCTCATTCCTCCAAGGCGTACAATAATATGTTTTCCTGTTTCCACCTGTACCATGACTCCCGTCGCCGACTCTCCTCTGTTCTTCCATGACCCCCTGGCGCCAGACATGCGGGAACTGACGCTGTCGGGCGACGAGGCGGTTCATGCGGGCCGTTCGAGAAGACTCGGCCCGGGCGACAGGATTGCCCTGACCAACGGACGCGGCCTGCTGGGGATAGGGACAGTGAAGGAAGTGACCCGGCAACCGCCGTCCATGCGGGTATCCGTGGAACACTGCAGCCTTGTCCGTGCGCCGGCAACCGAGGTGGTTCTTGCCACCGCCCTGCCGAAGGGCGACCGTATCAACACACTGCTGGACATGGCGACCCAGCTGGGAATGCAGGTATTCCAGCCGCTGGACTGCGTACGCAGCGTGGTGCGCCATCAGCAGAAAATGACCGACCGCTTTCGACGTGTCGTCATAAGCGCGGCGAAACAGTGCCGCCAAACCAGATTTCCCCGTATCGAGGAGCCGAGGTCCGTACAGCAGCTCCTGGCAGGGAATGGCCACGATGCCGCCGTGATCTACGGAGAACCGTCAGGCGATTCGCTTTGTCTGGCCGCTCAGGGCATAATCCGCAGGCCCCCGAGAGTGGTGATCGTTGTCGGCCCCGAGGGCGGGTTCGATAATGGGGAGTTGGAGCTGCTTCGGAACTGCTCCGCCATGGCGGTGAACTGCGGTTCACTGATACTGCGCACGGAAACCGCCGCGCTGGCACTGCTCACCACTGCCGATCAGTGGCTGTCCACCCTGCCGGAGACTGCCTGATCCCTTGACAACGGCAACCTGTATACATATGCCTTCCCAGAACCTAGTATGGATCGATCTCGAGATGACCGGACTGTCTCCGGAAACCGACGTCATCATCGAGATTGCCAGCATCGTCACGGACTCGCAGCTCAACATCCTTGGCGAGGGACCGGTCATCGCGGTGAGCCAGCCACTGACCCGTCTGGCACAGATGAACGAGTGGAACACCCGCACGCACACCGAAAGCGGCCTGGTCAACCGGGTCAAGGAATCCAACATCAGTACTGCCGAGGCCGAAAGCCAGACCCTGGAATTCATCCGCGGCCTCGTCCCGGGGAACCATTCACCCCTGTGCGGAAACTCGATCTGCCAGGACAGGCGGTTCCTGGCGCGCCACATGCCCAAGCTGGAAGCCTATCTGCATTACCGGAACCTGGACGTCAGCAGCATCAAGGAACTGGTGACCCGGTGGCGGCCGGAACTGCTCAACGGGTTCAGCAAGCGCAATACCCATCGCGCCATGGAAGACATCCGTGAATCCATCGAGGAATTGAAATACTACCGCAGAACCTTTCTGCGCGCGCCATTGCCTGCCACCGGCTGATCCCCGGTCAGGAGCCCCCGTGGCGACGGCTCCCGTCCTGATCAACTACCAGCGAAGGCTACCGCCAGCAGGAATCCAGAGTATCTCCTGAATCGAACGGGCATACGGACGACGGTTCAATCGTTCCCCGTCACCGAAAACCGAGGGCCCGGGCGATTTTCTGCAGCACGCCCTGGGGCGGTGGCGGCTCCTGGGGCGCGGGCGTCTCATGGGAGGTTGCCGGGGCATCGGCCATCTCCCGGGATTCTTCCGCGGACGTGCCGGAATCGGACTCGCCGCGGTCGAACCGGATCCCCAGTTCACCGAGCTTGCCCGCTGTCGGCACCCCGCCGGAATCCCAGCCCCGGAGTTCGTAGTACTCGGGAATCAACACCCCGAGCTCCACCACATTGCCGTTGCCGAAACCTCCGGGCACCGGGTCCTTCAGCATCCTAGGCGGCAGCGTATCGTCCGCGGACGTCAGGCCTGCGGAGTTGTTAAACAGCCGCTCGAGGTTCCAGATTCGCTCTCCGGTACTGCGCAGCCTCTCTACATCCCAGTCGCCTGAACAGGTTGCACTGATCATCCGGGAAAAATGCTCGTATCCCCACACCCCGGTGGTGAACAGGCAAAGCCCCGTGGAGTCCACCATGGCGACGAAGTCCTGGGAAGTGCGCACGGCTTCCGCCTTGCCGCCGGTTCCCGGATCCGCCATGTCCTGATCGAAGGTGTCATGCCTGAGATGACAGGCGCCCCGGTTGCTGGTGGCGTAGCCGAGCCCCATACCCTGCATGGCGCGCCCGTCGTATCCCGCGAATTCCTGGCCCTTGGCAACCATGGCGAGTTCCGGATGGCCGTACTTCTCGCAAAGGCGCCGGGAGCCCAGGCCCAGTTCACGGCCGAAGCCTTCATGCTTGCCGGTCTTTTCGGACATCACCACCAATGCCTCGGCACTGCCGAAGCTGAGGTCAATGCCGTCCGTCTGGTCCCTTGTGATGGCGCCGATCTCGAATAGCTCCATGGCCGCCGCCAGCGTGACCCCGAATGAGATCGGGTCCATCCCGTGCTCGTTCATCATGAACCCGGCGAACGTCAGTGCATCGAGGTCGTCCACTCCCACCACGGGGCCAAATGCGAAGGTGGTCTCGTATTCCAGGCCGCCGGACGTGCCCCAGTATTCCGGCCGGTCCCGGACGCTGAAGTGTTCGGGATCGATGCGGGCAAGCCGGCCGCAGCCGATGGTGCATCCGAAACAGGCGGCGTTCCGGACGAGGTTGCGGTGGCCGTTCCGGTTCTTTACCGTCACCGCCTCATGGTTGATCCTGGAAGCGCCATCGAAAGACACCTTGCGGAAGTTCTCTGTCGGCAGTCCCCCGAATTCCTGCATGCTTTCCAGCATCGCGTGGGTGCCGTAGCGCATCAGTCCCCGGCGGGCGCTGCTGGCGTTCATCTCCTCGTTGACGGTGCGGACGACTTCCATGAAGGCCTTCGCGTTATCCTCCTTGACGCCCACCGTGCCGCGTGCCGCGATTGCCTTGAGGTTCTTGCTGCCCATGACCGCGCCGACACCGGACCTTCCCGCAGCCCGGTGAAGATCGTTCACCACGCATGCGTAACGCACGCCCTGTTCGCCGGAGACGCCAATGGCAGCGACCTTGGTCAAGGGGTCCTGCGTGCGCTTGTGTATCCACTCATCGGCCTGCCAGACCGATTTTCCCCAGATCTCATCCGCCGGCAGTATGCGGACATCATCATCCCGGATGTCCAGGTATACCGGTGCCGGCGAGCGGCCGGTGATGATCAGCAGGTCGTAGCCGGCATACTTGAGTTCGGCACCGAACTTGCCCCCGGAATTGGACGCCGCGATCGCGCCGGTCAACGGGCCCTTGGTCACCACGGTGTAGCGTCCGCTGGTGGAGGCCATGGTTCCGGTCAGCGGGCCGGTGGCGAAAATCAGGACGTTGTCCGGTCCCAGGGGATCCGCCGCCGGGTCCATTTCCTCCCACAGATAACGCGTGGCAAGACCCCGGCTGCCCAGATACTGTTCGGCCCACTCCATGTTCAGTGGTTCGATGGATGTGGTCCCGGCGCTGAGATCGACACGCAGAATGTTCTTTTGCCAACTCATGGGTTCTCTCCTTTAGCGGTATATATAGATGATCTGTAGTGGTTTTCCCGGCGGACCTGCCCGGTGCCGGCATCCGGTCCGGGCCGCCGCCCGGACGGCGTCGGTCCGGCGGCTCTCCGCCCAAGGGATAATGCGGGATTTTGACCGGATTTTCCAGATGGGGATTTCACTGTAGGCGCGCGGAAGGAGCCGCCGGACCCCGGCTACATCAGCGGAAAGAAAACACCGCCGCTGCGCACACCGTACACTTCGCTGCCGGGCAACTCCCGCTCGGCCATTTCCGTCAGGTGATAGTAGGCGGAACGTTTCAGGCGGGCCTTCAGGCCATCCCGGATCAGAACCACGGGGTCCGGCTCGCCGGTCTGCGGGTCGATCCTCGGATCGAGAGGATGGTCGCGGTCCAGGGGAACGGTCTCATCCATGTCGGTGCGAAACCAGATGCGGCGGCCGTCATGCCCGCCGTCAACGGACACCTCCACCACCTGGAAAGGCGTATCCTCGACCCGGATCCGGTAGCCGACGGTCGGGGTGATCAGAAAGAAATCGCCGTCCCGGCGCGCCAGCACGGTGGAGAACAGCTTGACCAGTTCATGGCGACCGATGACGCCGCCCTCGTGAATCCAGCTGCCGTCGGCCCGGATCTCCAGGTCGAAATCAACCACCCTTTCCGGATGCCAGGTCTGTACCGGGGGACGGCGAAAGGGCCTGACCTCGTCGAACAGCCGGTCTAGTGTCCCACGGTCAATGCAGTCGGACATGCAGCGGTCGCTACAGGCCGGCTCAGTGGGTGCCGTGATGGCTCAGGGCGCTGCCCAGCAGACGGGCAGTGATGTCCACCGCGGAGATCACCTCGTCGTAGTGCATCCGTGTCGGGCCGATCACGCCCAGCACACCGACCCGCTGGTGGTCCACCTCGTAGGGCGCGGCGATCACGCTGCAATCCTCCAGGATCTTGTACCCGGACTCTTCCCCGATGAATATGTGGACACCGGACGTATCCATGCTCTTTTGCAGGAGATCGTAGAGCACCTGCTTGGTCTTGAACGTGTCGAAAAGCCTCTTGATCTTTTCCAGTTCGGCAAAATCCGGCACCGTCAGGAGGTTGTTCTCCCCGCTCACCAGCACCGACTCCTGGTCGGTATCGGCATCCGCGCCGAACAGCTGGCCGGCCATTCGGATCGCGGTACGCATCTCACGGTGCATGCTCCGGTGATCGTTCCGCATGTGCACTGCCAGGTCCAGGCGGACATCATCCAGTATCCAGTTGGCGTAGGTGTCGTTGAAAAAGTTGGCGGCTTCCACCAGTTCGCTGTCGGAGTACTCGCGCCTGGTCGAGATCACCTGGTTCTGGACCTGGCCGTCTGCCGTGATCAGGATCGCCAGTACCCGCTGCTGGGAGAGATTCAGGAACTCGATCTGGCGGAACTTGCTGCCGGACTTGCTGGGGGTCGAAACCACCCCGGCAAACGAGGTGATCTGTGACAGCATTTCCGTGGCGCTGGTGAGGATGCCCCGGAAGTCGGAAACCCCCTGAAGGGCGGTCCGGAAATCGGCACGAAGGTCGGCCAGGGAATCGTGGTTGATCTGGCCGGAGCGCATCATGCAGTTGATGAACAACCGGTAGCCCTTGCGCGTCGGCACCCTGCCCGAGGAGGTGTGCGGTGCCTGTATCAGCCCCAGATCCTCCAGATCGGACATCACGTTGCGGATGGTGGCCGGGCTGAGCGCCAGAGCGGTTTCCCGGGACAGGGTCCGCGAACCCACCGGCACCCCGTCGCTGATGTACCGTCCGATGAGCCCGAGGAGTACCTGTTCAGCACGGGGGCTCAATTCGATTCGTTCTTGCAGCTTTTCAGTACCGGATGCGGACATCGTTTAAATTCTTCCGGGTACCATATGATGTCGTACCTGAAAGAGAAATAGCAACCCGGCTCCGAGGTGTCAAGATTGTTTTTTGTCCGGTTGTGCATATACTGTGGTCCGTTCCAGGGATCAGTTTCAAGGAATCTGCATACCTTTCTACTATAAGAATAAAAAATAACTATCTGTATTTAATTTGAAAATATCCAAAATCGGACTGTTCGGAAAGTTTCGCGACTCCAGCGTGGCACCGGTCATGGACCGGGTGCGGACACTCCTAGAGGCGCGCGGCGTACGGGTGCTGCTGGGCAGCACCACTTCCGCGGAGATCGACGGAGAATGGATTGACGATCAGCACCTTCCCCTGGACCAGTTGATCGACGTCGCCATGGTGGTCGGGGGGGACGGCACCATGCTGAACGCCGCCAGGATTCTCTGTACCCACGGCGTACCCATGGTCGGCGTGAATCTCGGCAGGCTCGGCTTTCTCACCGACATTCCCCAGGGCGACCTGGAAACCAACCTGGATGCCCTGCTGGACGGCCGCTTCAGCGTGGAAAACCGGACGCTGCTGAAGACGACGGTGCTCAAGGATGATGTATCCATCTACGAAGGCGTCAGCCTGAATGATGCCGTGATCGCCAAGGGCAATACCGGCCGGCTGATCGAATTCGAAACCAGGATCGACGGTCGTTTCGTGAGCCATACCCGCAGCGACGGCATCATCATCGCCACGCCGACGGGCTCTACCGCCTATTCCCTGTCCTCCGGCGGGCCCATCGTGTATCCGACGCTCTCGGTCCTGAGCATCGCCCCGATCTGTCCGCACACCCTGAGCAACCGCCCCATCATCATCTCGGACGACGCCGTGGTGGACATCTGTGCCTTCAGAACACCGGAAACCCGCGCCATCCTGTCCCTGGACGGCCTGATTGTGCATCAGCTTTCCGGGGAAGAGACCCTTCGCCTGACCAGGGCGGACAGGAAGCTGTCCATGATCCGGATCGACCCCCACGACCATTTCGAAGTACTGAGAACCAAGCTCGGCTGGGGCTGATGTTCGACTGGTTGTCCATCCGACACTTCGCCATCGCATCGGAAGTGGAGCTGGAGTTCGGTGCGGGATTCACCGCCATCACCGGCGAAACGGGTTCCGGCAAGTCGCTGCTCGTGGATGCGCTGGGAATCCTGCTGGGTGGACGGGGGGAACAGGGACTGATCCAGCAGGGCAAGGAGGAAGCCGAGATACGGGGCGGATTCAGCCTTCCGGACGGCAGCCCGGTTCTCGCCTGGCTCCGGGAAAGGGATCTGCAGGGCGAGGACGAACTGGTTCTGCGGCGAATCCTCCGGCGTGACCGCCCCGGGCGGAGTTTCATCAACGGCAACCCGGTCAACGTGTCCCAGTTGCGGGACCTGGGGGATCGGCTGGTGGAAATCCACGGTCAGCAGGAACACCATTCTCTGCTTCAGAGAAGCGTGCAGCAGGCACTGCTGGATAAGGCCGCGGGCAATTCCGGGCTGCTGGACGAACTCGCCACCGCCTGGGACGGCCTGCGGGAGATCGGGAAGCGGCTTGCGAACATCAGCCGGGAGCAGGAAAGCGTACTGGAACGCATCGAACTGCTCCAGTTCCAGCTGTCCGAGCTCGATCGGCTGGATCCGGGGGACGACGAATGGGAGTCGTTGTCGCAGAAACAAAGAAGACTCGGCCACGCGGCCGAACTCCTGGATGCGATGCATGGAGCCGTGGCACAGCTGCACGATGATGACCTGTCGGTTCACGGGCAACTGAACCGGATTGCCGGACGCATGCGCCAACTCGAACAGTACGATCCGGCCACCGGCGAAATCGCCGCGCTGCTGGAGGAGGCCGAAATCAACGTCAGCGAATCCGTCACCCGGCTCAGGGAGTCTCTCGACCAGATTGACCCGGGGGTGGATGAACTGCAACAGGTGGAGGAGCGGATGTCCGCCTGGCATGCAATGGCGCGGAAGTACCGGGTGCTCCCCGGTGAGCTGCCGGGCATGAGAGCCGGCCTTGGCGACTCGCTGGAGCAACTGAAAAACCCGCAGGCGGAACGGGAAAGGTTGGAGAGGCAGCAAGAGGAGGCCGGGCAGGTGTGCGAACGGCTGGCGGATGCGATCAGCGGGAACCGCCGCAAGGCCGCCTCGGCCCTGGCCCGGAAAATCACGAGCGCGATGCGGGAACTCGGCATGCCCGGCGGCCGTCTGGAAATCGTCCTTGAGCCCGTGAAGCCGGAACCACTGTCCCGCTCGGGCCGCGAAACCGTGACCTTCCTCGTGTCCGCGAATGCGGGACTGGAGCTGCAACCCCTGTCCAGGGTTGCCTCCGGCGGGGAAATCTCCCGCATTTCCCTGGCCATCCAGGTGATCCTGGCGGATGCCGCCGATGTGCCTACGATGATATTCGACGAGGTGGACGTCGGCATCGGCGGAACCGTGGCCAATGTCGTGGGCGAGCGCCTGCGCCAGCTCGGAAAATCCTGTCAGGTGATCAGTGTCACCCACCTCCCCCAGGTCGCTTCGCGGGCCAATCGACATATCTCGGTCACCAAGAGGGAGCGAAAAAATATCGTGGACGTGGAACTCAGCCTGCTGGAGCGGCCCGAAAGAATCGTGGAAATCGCCCGCATGTCCGGGACCGACACACCAAGCCAGGCCTCCCGGGACCATGCCAGGCAGATGCTGGATTCGGGCGACCCGGAACGCCCGGGCTGACTGCCCATTGCCTCGCTGCTGGGGTATCATTCGCCCGATGAACGAAACCGCACAAATCATCCGGGATCCCGCGCTGGCACCCGCCGCCGCGGGCGCCATACGGCAGGCCAGGCTGGACGATGTCACGGACATCCATCGCCTGCTCACCCACTACGCTTCGCTGGAAAGACTGCTGCCCCGCGCCGAGCCGGACATCTACCAGTCGTTGCGGGAGTTTGTCGTGGCCGAGCGCGATGGCCGCGTGGTCGGCTGCGCCTCACTGCAGATATTCACCCGCGATCTCGGCGAGGTGCGCAGCCTGGCAGTGGACCCCGATGCCACCGGAATGCGGATCGGTTCACGTCTCGTGGGGGCGCTGGAAGAAGACGCGCGCCGGCTGGGACTTTCCCGGCTGATGGCGCTGACCTACGAAGTCAGCTTTTTCAACAGAATGGGTTATGAAGTGGTGGAAATGAAAGTCCTTCCCGAAAAGGTCTGGGGCGCATGCATCAACTGCCCGAAATTCCGCAATTGTGATGAAATAGCGGTTCTCAAATACCTGTCTGCCACGGAATGAAACCACCCGCCCTCGAAATGCCGAAACGTGTCATCCGAACCATTGTCCCCCTGGCCCTCGTCATGATGCTGGGAGCAGCGGTTTCCGCATGCGTCTACCGGGTTGACGTCCAGCAGGGAAACGAGATCACCGCAGACATGATCTCCAAACTGAATCCCGGCATGACCCGCCGTCAGGTCGTCAAGATCCTGGGATATCCCCTGGTCAGCGATCCGTTCAACCGTAACCGGTGGGATTACTTCTATTCCTACAAGTCCGGCAAGACCCGGGAAATGACCCGCCGGTCCGCCAAGCTCCTGTTTGAAGGGGACTACCTGACCTCGGTGGAAAGCGATATCGCCCCGGAAACCGAATAGGCCGGAAACGCAATGATGCCGGGCCGGTCCGCGCGCGACCCGGCCCCGCCGGTAATTACTCCTAGCCGTCCGCGCTTTGCAGTCCGGCTTCGGCCAGAAGCTTCTCGGGGGCAACGTATCCGCCCAGCACCCGCCCGTCGTCCAGCATGATGAACGGTGTGCCCTGCACCCCCAGCCGGAAGCCGAGCTGATAGTGCTCGTCGACGGGATTCTCGCAGACCTTCCGTTCGATCTCCTCCCCGGCCTTGGCCCTGGTCATGGCGTCACCCTGGTCCGCCGCGCACCAGACCGCCACCGCCTCGTGCCAGCTGTCTGAATCGAAGCCGGCCCTCGGCCACATCATGTAGCGGACCTTGAGTCCGCCTTCCTTCAGTGCCGGGACATCGCGATGAAATTTCTGGCACCAGCCGCAATCCGTGTCGGTGAACACCGTGATATAGCGCGTGCCCTCCGGATCACCCATGATGATCATCCGGCTCTCGGGGACCCCGTCCAGTTCCTGGATCGCAAGCTGCTGCTCCCTGTTCTGCCGCTCCCGGGTCCAGCTGACACGCCGGTCGGTGTCATACACCTCCCCGATCAGCACGAACCCGGCATGGCTGTAGACATACAGGTGCTCGTTGCCGATGCGCACATGGTAGACCCCCTGCATTTCGGTCGGCTCCACCGAAGCGATGGTCGCCCCATCGGGAATGATTTTCAGCAGGTTCTCGCGAACCGCATCCATTTCAACGGTCACCCGGTCCTGGGCGTTCACAACCGGCGGGGCGATCGCCAGGGCGGCGGCAAGCATCACCGCTCTGGCCAGTGCCCGGTCAGGGCGGAAATTTCGTGTCATTGCACTCTCCTTCGAATGTGGTCTGTCGGAAGCTTGGATGTCCCGCAATCCTGAAAGTTCATGAATCAGGGAGGATGATCGGCCTGCCGAGTAACCCGCCATTATCCATGAACGGGACGGATAACCCAAGACCTGCCGCACCGACCCGCAGGGTAATTCTTTTCTGCAGAGTTTTTTCTTCCGGTCAAAGGACTTACCCCAAACACTGGACTTTTCCCCCGGGTACTGGTATAAATCCCGTCACAAGACCATCAGACGGACATACGCAAGGTGGACCTTTCAGAGGTGTCGGTAGACATCATACCGGCGAGAGATGAATCCCGGTTCCGGGATCTGATGCAGGCGCATCACTATCTCGGCGCGGTGCCGGCGCGGGGCGAGACGCTGCGCTATGTGGCCCATCACCGGGGGCGCTGGCTGGCACTGGCCATGTTCTCGGCATCGGCGCTGAAATGCGGCGCCCGGGACCGGTGGATCGGCTGGGAGTACGGCATCCGGTTCGGCCGCCTGCACCTGATCACCAACAACTCGCGCTTCCTGATCCTGCCCGGCGCACCGCGCAACCTCGGCTCGCGCGTGCTTTCCCTGTGCACCCGCCGCCTCGCCCGCGACTGGCCGCTCCGCTTCGGTCACGGCCTCCTGCTGGTGGAGACCTTCGTCGACCCCGCCCGCTTCCACGGCACCGTCTACCGCGCCGCCAACTGGATCGAGGTCGGGCATACCCGGGGCTTCGGCCGCGAGGGCCCGGGCTACAGCGAACACGCAAATCCCAAGCTCGTCTTCGTCCATCCCCTGTCGCGCACCGCCCGCGCCCGCCTCCGGGACCCCTGCCTCGACACCACACTGCAACATGGAGTACCCAGGATGACTCTCACCGCCGAACAGATGCGATCCCTGCCCGACTTCTTCCGCGACATCGACGATCCCCGACGCCGCCAGGGCCGCCGCCACGCCCTGTCCACCATGCTGGCATTGGCCGCAGCGGCCACGCTCTGCGGCATGCGCGGCTACAAGGCCATGAGCGAATGGATCGACGACCTCAGCCCCAGGGTCCTGGAACGTTTCCGCGTACGCCGTTCCAGGAGCGGACACCAGGTGCCCAGCCTGTCCGCCATCCGCAGCGTCCTCATCCGCATCGACCCGGACCAGTTCGATGCCGCCCTGCGGGCGTGGCACCAGGTCCATGGCCCAAAGGACACCGCCATTGCCGTCGACGGCAAGACCATCCGGGGCGCCATCGATGACCAGGGCAACCGGCCCCACGTGCTCGGCGCCGTCGGCCACCACACCGGAATCCCCTGGAGTCAAAAAAAGTCGGCCTGAAACCGGGGGCCGATGACGAAACCAAACGCACCAACGAGATCGGCATCGTCATCCCGCTGCTCGACACCCTCTCCGACATCGAAGGATGCACCATCACCACCGATGCCATGCTCACCCAACGCAAGCTCGCCGACTATCTCCACGGACGCCGCGCCCACTACCTCTTCACCGTCAAGGGCAACCAGAAAAACCTGCTCGCCGATATCCGACTGCTCCTCGACCGCCACATCCAGCGCCGTCCGCCGGACTTCACCGACCAGGCCCCCAAACCCGTCCATGGCCGCCGGGAGCGCCGTTCCGTCTGGGTCTCGGACAAGCTCAACCACTACCTCCAGTTCCCCAACGTCGGACAGGTCTTCGCCGTGATGCGTGAAACCACCGAAACCGCAACCGGCAGGAAACGCCGTGAGATCGCCTACGGAATCACCAGCCTGACCCCAAATGACGCCTCCCCCGAGCGAATCCTCTCCCTCAACCGCGGGCACTGGTCCGTCGAGGCCATGCATCATGTCCTCGACTGGACCTTCGACGAGGACCGCAGCCGAATCCGGGCCGGACACGGTCCCCAGAACATGTCCCGCCTCAGGCGATTCGCCATCGGCATCATACAGAGCCGGGGACTCGCCGTCGCCGAAACCATGCGCCACCTCGCCAGGAATCCCCGACGCATGCTCGACTTCCTCAAGATGACCGACAACGCCAGGCCAAACCCGGCTACCGGCTGAGCATCCCTCCAGGCCCCGAATCCTCAGCCCCTCAACACACAGGGGCGGGAACAGTCATGCCTCAACGGAACGGAAATCCACCTCCGGGAACATCAACCTGCCCGGTGTAACCACCATGGCGCCCAATTCAGTCCAAAGTGGCCAAAATAATCCGTGATAAATCCCAAGCACGGCAGTAACGATCTCTTCGGGCGAATCAGAACAAATTTGCCTTGCACCGACCCGTGGGGTCCGGCGGTCCCGGACACCCGCACGCCACCCGGTGTCATGCCCCAAGCAGCAGCTCGCCAAGACCGGCAATCCGGTCCCGGTTACCGGCCAGCAGTTCCCTGCCCAACCGCACACCCTCACGGTTGGAAAGCCCCGGGCCATCCGCCACCAGTTTGACGATGGCCAGGCGTGAGAGCCGGTTTCCCGATGCGAGAAACCCGGCGATCCCCGCGCCCTCCATGTCATACAGCCAGGGACGGGCAAATGCGGTTTCCGGCGTATCCACGGTCCGCAGGCAGCCTCCGGTCGCGGTCACCGGACCGGACCTGTCCCCGCCGCCGGGCGGTTGCATCGTGAGTGTCCAGCTTTGCCCCCGGTAATGCACCCGGTGTATCCACACCAGCATGCCGGGCGCGTATGCTGCCTGCCCGGCACCGCGCGGGCCGACCGCACTGCCTCCGTATCCCGCAACGCCGAAATTCAGCCAGGTATCCTCTGGTGCGGCGGGTCCGGCAGCAAAAAGGCGTTCGAGGGTCGCCCGGCATTGGTCCACGCCCTGCCCCGTGAGGACAAGGCGGACCCCGTCTCCGGGGTACAGATTGGAATCATGCCTGCACCTTTCGAGGCCGAAATGATCCACGAAGGGCATGCCCTCGGCAAGATGGGCGCAAAGGACGGTCAGCATCCCGGTCAGCAGGCCGGCTGGCCGTCACTCCACCGGTTCGAGATCCGGCGATAGTGTCCGGCGCCCTCGACATTGCCGCGGCGTTCCATGCCCTGGACCAGGATTCCGCATTTGCGCCGCAGGGTGTCGATGCAGGCCCCGCGGTCCCCCGCATCCAGCGTGTCCCTCAGCAGCAGTTTGTCCAGGGAATGGACCCTGAACCGATCCATGCCCCAGTGCCGCCTGGACAGCTGGTCATGGTGACCGCCGTACTTGATGACACAGGGTTCCTTCACCAGCCCGGCACGGTAACGCTGAAAGACGCGCAGCCACAGGTCATAGTCCTCGCAGGCGGGCAGATCCGGATCGAACAGCCCCGCATCCGCCAGCACTGAGCCGTGCAGCAGCACGGATGACGGGGACACGCAGCAAAGCGGCAGACACTGGCGGAATATCCTGCCTTCCGGCTTTGCATGTCTTCGACCCGGGTTCACCCTGCGGCCGTTCCTGATCCAGATCTCGTCGGTGTGGCAGACCCTGAGTTCCGGATGTCCGGCAAGGAGCCTTGCCTGTAATTCGAGCTTGCGCGGGAGCCATTCGTCGTCGGAATCCAGCAAGGCGATCCATTCTCCCGTGGCAGCGTTGATGCCCCGGTTGCGCGCCGCGCTGACACCCGCATTGGCCTGGCTCAGGATCGTTACCGACGGAAATGTCCGCGCCAGGAGCGGCGCCGTTCCGTCATCGGACCCGTCGTCCACCACGATGATTTCCCGGGGCGCCAGGGTCTGGCCGAACACCGAACGGATGGCCCTTGAGACCAGGGCGGCCCGGTTGTGGGTGGGTATGACGACGCTGACATCCACAGGGCAACCGACGGTGTCACCGCCCGCAGGACGGCAACGGCCGCCTACATCAGGTGGCTGACCGCATCGCGCTCTTCCAGCAGTTCCCTCTCGGTGAGCGTCATGCGTTCCCTGCTGAAGTCATTGATTTCGAGGTCCCGGCAGACATGATAGTCCCCCCCGCTGCAGGTCACCGGGAAGGAATACATGATCCCCTCCGCGATACCGTAGCTTCCGTCCGAGGGAATCGCCATGCTGACCCAGTCATCTTCCCGCGTGCCCATCGCCCAGTCACGCATGTGATCGAGGGCGGCGGACGCCGCGGACGCGGCGCTTGACGCGCCACGGGCCTTGATGATGGCGGTACCGCGATTCTGCACCTCCGGGATGAAGTTTTCCCTGAACCATTCCCCGGGCACATCGACCGGCGCCCCATCCACCATCACGTGGAAAACATCGGGATATTGTGTGGCGGAATGGTTCCCCCAGATGGTCATCCGCCTGACCGCATCATGGTGGACGCCCACCTTGTCCGCCAACTGGGCCTTGGCCCGGTTGTGGTCCAGCCGGGTCATCGCGGTGAATCGGCGCGGGTCGAGATCCGGGGCATTGGCGGCGGCAATGAGCGCATTGGTGTTCGCCGGGTTGCCCACCACCAGGACACGGACGTTCCGTGATGCATTGTCATTGAGGGCCTTTCCCTGGACCGAGAAGATCTTGCCGTTGTCCTTGAGCAGGTCGCTGCGCTGCATGTCCGCCGTCCTCGGCTTGGAACCCACGAGCAACGCATAGTCCGCGTCCCCGAAGGCCACGTTGGGATCATCGGAGGTTTCTATCCCGGCCAGCAACGGAAAAGCGCAGTCCATCAGTTCCATCACCACCCCCATGACCGCACCCATCGCAGGGGGGATTTCCAGCAACTGCAGGATGACAGGCTGATCCCTTCCCAGCATGTCGCCGGCGGCGATTCTGAACAACAGTGCATAGGAAATGTTACCGGCGGCTCCGGTCACCGCAACTCGGACGGGTGGTTTCATGGTATTTCTCGAAGGTGTTTGGGTACCGTGGAAGAGCGGGGATTATAGTCAATGCCGGCATCGCTGTCCCTCGCCCGTAAGTTCCACCTGCAGTGTCCGCCCCAGGATATTCGCCGTATCGCGAACGGGACCCCGAGGACGGGGCCACACCACGGCGTCCGGTCAATGGGAAAAGGCAGAGCGGCAATCCGGATTCAGTGACGGATAGTGTATTATTATAATAATATCAATTTATTATAGATTAATCTTAATAAATTGAATACAATACGAAATCGAATCGGAAGATTGTCTTCCACCGGCACCGGAGTCCGCGGATTGTTGCAAAACGGTCATGCGGCTTCCGGTTGACTGGGCCTTGGATGGTCCGTAGTATTCAATCGGATATGCCCCTTTCTCTCCCCAAGTCCCTCCTGTTTTGCGCCCTGCTGCTGCCGCTGCCCGGCTGCGCCGGCGGATCGTGGCAGGCGACGCCCGGCAGTCCGGTGACGGTGTCCGCCGTGGCCCTGCCCGAACTGTCCGAGCCCGCGTCAACGGATGGTAATCTGCTGGCGGCCAGCGCCGCCAATGTCCCGGATAGCGACCGGGAGATCGTCCCTTCCCGCCTCCTGCCTGAACTCGATTTCCCGGAAATCGAACCGGGAATCCTGTCCGATCCGGCCCGGGAACCCGAACCGGCGGAACCGGAGGCATTTCCGGAGTCAACGGATAACCTCTGGGACCGGCTGAACAGGGGATTCCGTCTCGGCAACCTGGAAGAGCTGCCGGGCCGGGTGGAGAAATTCGAACGCAGGTACGGCAGCTACCCGATGTATTTCGAGCGACTGGGTGATCGCGCCTATTGGTTTCTCCACTACATCCTCGAGGAAGTCGAAAGCCGCGGCATGCCGACCGAGATCGCCATCCTGCCGGCCATAGAAAGCGCATTCCGGCCCGACGCAACCTCCCGTGCGAGGGCGGCGGGAATGTGGCAGTTCATCAGTGCCACCGGCCGCAGGTATGGTCTTCGGCAGGACTGGTGGATGGACGCACGTCGCGATCTGGTCCATTCCACCCGCGCCGCCCTGGACTACCTGGAATACCTGTCCCAGGAATTCGACGGCGACTGGGAACTGGCACTGGCGGCCTACAATGCCGGCGAGGGTGCCGTACGACGCCAGATCCGCCGCAACCGGAATCGCAATCTCCCCACGACCTATGCACACCTCAAGCTGAAACGGGAGACCAGGGAATATGTGCCCCGCCTGATGGCGGTGCGGAACATCCTGCGTGATCCGGAGAAATACGGCATTGCCCTGAAGCCCTTGGAAAACCGGCCGACCTTGCGGGTGATCGACCTGGAAATCCAGACCGACATCTCGGTTGCCGCCTCTTTCCTCTCGCTGACGCTCAAACAACTCCACTTCCTGAACCTCGGCTACAAGCGGCGGGTGACACCGCCCAATGGCCCGCACCATCTGGCAGTGCCGGCGGACGAGGCCCAGGTCCTGCTGGAGGGACTTGCCGGACTGACGCCCACGCAACGCCTGCAATGGGCGCATCACAAGGTCAAGTCCGGCGAGTATCTTGGGAAGATCGCGCGCCTGCATGGTGTTTCCATCCGGTCGATCCAGCAGGCGAATCAGCTCAAATCCGACCTGATTCATCCCGGCCAGGAACTGCGTATCCCGCTGAGCGCGGGAGCGAATCAGTATGCCGGGCCCACATGGGGCTCCGGCAGTGGTGAAACCGTCACCCATCTCGTTGTGCCGGGGGACTCTCTTTGGAAGATATCCCGCATCTACGGTACCAGCCTTGATGACCTGCTGCAGTGGAACCAGCTGACACGCAGCACCATCCTGCACCCGGGGCAGAGCATCATCGTCAGCCCGTAGCCCCGGAGTTTCCGCCGTCATTCGGGGCCTTGCCGCACACGAGCGGTCTTCCGTCAGTTTCAGGAACAGCCCGGCCAGCGGAACACGGGTACGGGTCAGAGGGCTTTCTCCATCACGATCGCGTCATTTTCCGGGCCCGCACCCGGTCGGCCGGAATAGTAGCCCCGCCTGCGGCCCACCTCGGCAAATCCCGAGGCCCGGTACAGGGATACTGCCGGAAGATTGGAACAACGCACTTCCAGCCAGATCCTGTCCAGCTTCCTTGCCATGCCCAACCTGCAGAGAAGTTCCAGGAAAGTTTTCCCGTATCCCCTTGATCGGAAAGAGGGAAGAACCACCAGGTTGAGGATTTCCATGACCCCGGGCAACTGCCTCACGATGCAATAGCCGGCTACACCTTCCGGGGACCGGAGGGTGAAGCCCAGGTGACCACAGTGCAGGCTCTGGCGCACCTGGACCAGGGTCCATGAATCCTGATCCCGCGATTCCTCCTCCATGAACCGCCCGGCAGACTCAGGTGTCAGTTCGGCCAGTGAATACGCCGCCTCAATCGTCAAGGGATGCCATCCCGGATGCCACCATCCTTCGCCACAGTCTCTCCTTGCCGTTCGGGTCCGCCATCAAGGACCCCAGGTCGTCCCCCGTCAGCAGGGCAACCGGCCCTGCGCCGGCAGTACGATCCGATGGCCCGTCCGGCTCCACTCCGCTCATATGGGCACGTGCCCACTCACTGCAATCGCGCCCGAGCGCGACTACCCGTCTCGGTGACTTCCCGGGACGGGCCTCAAGCAACTGCCGGGCGGATCTCGAGGTGTCCGCGTCCGCCCGGCCATCCCCGGGGTGAAACAAGGATACGTCCCCGGGCGCGAGTCCCATGGCCGCAAGAATCTCCTCGAGGAGCCGTCTTGCGGAAGGATTCGATTCCAGGAACTGCGCACTGTCCGAGCAGAAGACCCAGATATCGCGGACAGGGTCCGACTCGCCGCCGGCAAGATGCCAACGATCTGTTCCGGCGGTGCCTGCCTGCTCCCGATCTGCTCCGGAACGGGCATTGGACGGTGTATCCGGACGGGGAGCGGCGGGGAAATCCTTTTGATCCGTACGCCGGCGCCAGACCTCGATGCCGATCAGTCCGAGGATTTCGGCCTGCCTGGGCGACAACGCGCCCATTCCCCGGGACTTCGGCATCTCAGGCGGTCATGCCGGGGTCACTGACCGGATCCGGTGTCGTCGGGTGAATCCGTCCCTCCGTCTCCGCCCTCGTCATCGTCGGGCAGGAAGGCCGGGCTTTCCTGGTGGCCCTTCCGCCACCGCATGAGCCATCCCCACGGGCCCGAAAGCACATATCCGAGGGCCATGACGAACAATACGGTGGACGGATCGAAGTAGATCAGCACCAGCATCAACAGCAGTACGATCAGCACCACGAAAGGAATCCTGTCCTTGTAGTCAAAATCCTTGAAACTGCGGAACCGGAGATTGCTGACCATCAGGATCGCCGCCACCAGGGTGACACCGGCACTCAGCCAGGATACGCCTTCGCCGGAAATCCCGAATTCGTACATGCACCAGACCCAGAACACCACGAATGCCGCGCCGGATGGGGACGGCAAGCCGTAAAAGTAGCGCTTGTCCTTGATGGTGAGGGTGTTGAACCGGGCCAGCCGAAGCGCCGTGGCGGCCACGTACAGGAAGGAGATCGCCGCCCCCGCCCGACTGATGCTTTGCAGTGACCAGAAGTAGACCATCATCGCCGGCGCCACTCCAAAGGCGACCAGATCCACGAGACTGTCGTATTCCTTTCCGAACTCGCTGGTGGTGTTGGTCCAGCGCGCCACCCGGCCGTCAAGGCCGTCCATGATCATGGCCACGAAAATCCAGACCGCCGCGAGATCGAATCGCCCATGGGTTGCCTGGATGATGGCAATGAACCCGAACAGCAGTCCCGCCGTGGTAAACAGGCTGGGAAGAAAGTAGATACCCTTGCGGCCCTTGCCGCTGTCACCCTCTGAATACATGCCGGATTCGGGTTATCGCCTCCATGGGGGGATCAGGTGGTAATGATACTCCATCAGGTACCCAGGTTCCCGATCACGTCGTTTCCCGAAGCCACCCACTGGTTCAGGGTCACCTGCAGTGCCGCGCTCTCCGGGAGGTACAGGTCGACCCGGGATCCGAACCGGATGAATCCGTAGCGCTGCCCGGTTCTCACCTCGTCGCCTGCCCGGACATAGCAGAAGATTCTCCGGGCAATCAGGCCCGCGATCTGGACAGCGACCACATCCTTGCCGTCATCGGTGTGGATCCAGACGGCATTGCGCTCGTTCGATGCGGACGCCTTGTCCAGGGCGGCGTTGAAGAAGGAGCCGCGGTGATAGGAGCACTCCCTGATCGATCCGCCGACCGGAATCAGGTTGGAATGCACGGAGAAAACGTTCATGAATATGCTGATCTTCCGCATCCTCGGGCGCCCCTTGAGGTAGGGGTTTTCCTCTTCCCCGATAAACACGACCTTGCCGCTTGCAGGGGCAACCACGTCTCCGGGCTTTTCACTGACGAGGCGCGGGGGGTCGCGGAAGAACTGGATCACGAACAGAACCAGCAGCCACACCGGTGCGGACCACCAGCCAAGCTGCCAGGTGGCCACAGCCCCCAGGCACAGCACCAGAACCAGGTGAAGCCGGCCTTCCGGTGCAAATATCGGGTATCGGGCTGTCTGCATGACGGGCAAACCGGGGCGGTATGACAAAAAACCGGGGACGAACCCCGGTCTTCAGTACCGTGGTCCGGCGAAACTCAGTTCCTGGACTTGTCCACGACCTTGGATTCCCCGATCCAGGACATCATGGAGCGCAGCTTTTCGCCCACTTCCTCGATCTGGTGCTTGCGGGCCTGGTCCCGCAGTTCCGGGAAACGTTTCCCGCCGCTTGCGTTCTCATCCATCCATTCCCTGGCAAATTCACCGGACTGGATCTCTGCCAGTATCTTTTTCATCTCTGCCTTGACCTGCTCGTTCACGATCCGCGGACCCCGGGTCATGTCGCCGAATTCCGCAGTGTTGGAAATGGAATAGCGCATGTCCGCAATCCCCCCCTCGTACATCAGGTCCACGATCAGCTTGAGTTCATGCAGACATTCGAAGTAGGCCATCTCCGGCGAGTAGCCCGCCTCCACCAGGGTTTCAAAACCGGCCTGGACCAGGCCGGTTGCGCCGCCGCAGAGAACTGCCTGCTCACCGAACAGGTCGGTTTCGGTTTCCTCACGGAAAGTGGTCTTGATGATACCGGCGCGGCCGCCGCCAATGGCGGAAGCATAGGCCACGCCAACGGATTCGGCGTTACCCGTGGCGTCCTGGTGAATGGCCACGAGGCAGGGCACCCCGGCACCCTGCTCGAAGGTGGAGCGGACCAGGTGACCCGGACCCTTGGGCGCCACCATGATGACGTCCACGTCCTGCCTGGGGTCGATGTATCCGAAATGGATGTTGAAACCATGGGCAAAGGCCAGGGCGCTTCCCGGCTTCAGGTTCTCCTCCACCTCCTGCTTGTAGATGGCGCCCATGAGTTCGTCCGGTGCCAGCATCATGACGAGATCGGCGGACCTGACCGCCTCACCCACCTCCGCCACATCGAGACCCGCGGTCTCGGCCTTGACCCGGCTTGCGGAGCCCTCCCGCAGTCCGACCACCACATCGATACCGGAATCCTTGAGATTGTTGGCATGGGCGTGCCCCTGGGATCCATAACCGATGACGGCCACCTTGCGACTCTTGATCAGTTCGGGATCGGCATCTTTGTCGTAAAAAACTTGCATGGAAATATCTCCGGTTTTCAATACTACAGGCCTTCAAAACAACCAAACGTCATCCTGGTCAGACCTCTTGTTCTGCAGGACGGCTGACTGGTGAACACCGCCCGGCCGGGCGCGGGATTATACACGGACTGGGCCGGGACGGATTACACCTTGAGTGCGCGTTTTCCCCGTCCGATGCCGGAGATGCCGGACCGCACCACTTCGATGATTTCCACCTGTCCCAGGGCCTGAATGAAGGCATCCACCTTGTCGCCGTTTCCGGTCATCTCCAGGGTGTAGGTGCTGTCGGTGACATCGATGATCCGGCCCCGGAAGATATCCACCAGCCGCTTGACCTCCTCGCGCTCATCGTTGCCATGTGCAACCACCTTCACCAGCATCAATTCCCGTTCAATATGCTGGCCCTCCGTGAGATCGATGAGCTTGACCACGTCCACCAGCTTGTTGAGCTGCTTGGTGATCTGCTCGATGATGCTGTCACTGCCACGGGTTACAATGGTCATCCGGGACAGCGTCGGATCCTCCGTGGGCGCCACGGTCAATGACTCGATGTTGTAGCCGCGGGCGGAAAACAGTCCGGCCACACGGGACAGGGCACCGGATTCGTTCTCCAGCAACAGGGAAATGATTCTACGCATCAGGCCAGTTCCCGTTCCTGATGTTCCTCCTGGTCAGGCTGCAGGTGCATTTCGTTATGCCCCTTGCCGGCGGCAATCATGGGATAGACGTTTACGGTCGGATCGGTGATCACGTCGACGAACACAAGCCGGTCCTTCATGGAAAATGCACGGTTCAGGGCCTCGTCGAGGTCCGCCGGATCCTCCACCCGTATGCCGACATGTCCATAGCTTTCGGACAGCTTCACGAAATCCGGCAACGCATCCATGTAGGAATGCGAGTAACGGCGATCATAGAAAAATTCCTGCCATTGCCGCACCATGCCCATGTACTGGTTGTTGAGGTTGATGATCTTGACCGGCAGTTCATACTGCAGGCAGGTGGAAAGTTCCTGGAGACACATCTGGATGCTGGCATCGCCGGAAATGCAGATCACGGTGTCATCGGGATAGGCCAGCTGGATTCCCATGGCTGCCGGCAGCCCGAATCCCATCGTGCCGAGCCCGCCGGAATTGATCCAGCGGCGGGGCTTGGAAAAACCGTAGTACTGCGCGGCCCACATCTGGTGCTGTCCCACATCGGACGACACGAATGCCTCCCCATTGGTGATTTGCATCAGGCGTTCCACCACCAGCTGCGGTACGATCTTGTCCTTGCTGGGCTGATAGTCGAGTGATTTGACTGCACGCCACTTGTCCACCTGGGCCCACCACTCGCCCACAACGGTCCGGTCGATTTCCCCCAGGCGGGCATCCAGCTGTTCGAGCATCTGCTCGAGGACCTGCCCGCAGTCGCCGACGATCGGCACCTCCACGGGTACATTCTTGCCGATGGATGACGGATCGATGTCGATCTGGAGGATGCGGGCATGGGGGGCGAACTTGCTGAGCTCGCCGGTCACCCGGTCGTCGAAACGCGCACCGATGGCGAACATGACATCGCACTGATGCATCGCCATGTTTGCTTCATAGGTACCATGCATACCCAGCATGCCGAGAAAGTTCGGATCGTCATGGGGAATGGCTCCAAGGCCCATCAGGGTGCTGGTGGAGGGGAAACCAAGCTTGGAGACGACCTTGCGCAGGGGGGCGGACCCGTCCCCGAGCACCACCCCGCCGCCGGTGTAGACCACCGGTCTTTTCGCCTGCAGAAGCAGGTCAAGCCCTCGGGAGATCTGCTTGATATGTCCCCGGGTTCGTGGTTGGTAGGAACGCATGTCCACCACTTCGGGATAGTGATATTCCGCGACTTTCGCGGTTACGTCCTTGGGAATGTCCACCACCACCGGGCCCGGACGGCCGGACTCGGCGATATAGAAGGCCTTCTTCATGGTCTCCGCCAGCTTGTCGACGTCGCCGACCAGGAAGTTGTGCTTGACGCAGGGCCTGGTGATGCCGACGGTGTCCACCTCCTGGAAAGCGTCATCCCCGATCAGGTGGGACGGCACCTGTGCGGTCAGCACCACCATCGGGACGGAATCCATGTATGCGGTGGCGATCCCGGTTACCGTGTTGGTGACACCGGGACCTGATGTCACCAGGACGACCCCGGCCTTTCCCGTAGCCCGGGCATAGCCATCCGCCATATGGGTGGCACCCTGTTCGTGGCGAACAAGGATATGCTTTACCTTGTCCTGCTTGTAGAGCGCGTCATATATATGAAGTGCCGCGCCGCCGGGATAACCAAATATATATTCAATGCCTTCATCCTGAAGACATCGGACAACAATGTCAGCGCCTGTCAATTGCACGTTTCACCTCTGTATCACGGGGCCTTCCCATGTCGGGAAACCCGGAAAAAATCGGAGGCGGAAGTATAGCGAGAATACCCCCGAGATTCCAAACGCTTAGCGTGAAAGGATGATGCGCATCAGAGATATCGGTTCCGGGCAACAACCGTGATTTCTGCCTGCCCGTGCGTGAAGCCACGGGAACTTTATCCCGGCAGCCGTACCGTCCGGCGGCCCGCTCCGGTCACGAGGTTGCCGGTTCTTCCCGTCCGGCAAGGGGATGCGTCAGGAAGATTCCAGCCCCGCCAGCCACTCTCCAACAATCTCCACCAGCGTTTCATCGAGCCCGTCGAAAAAATGGTTTGCCCCGTCCACCACCATCTGGCGATAGCCCTTGTTCCCGCCGGTATAGGCGGCACTGGCCTTGCGCGCGGCAAAATCAACCACGCCCGGCAGGTCATCGCTGCCGTACAGTTCCAGAACGGGCAACTTCACCCTGCCCAGTGCCGATACGTTGTCGTGGACCATGTTTTCCCGGCCACCCTGCATACCGACCAGAACCAGCGCCTTGACCGGGGGCTCCGCAACATCGTCCATATACCGCATCGTCATGGATGAGCCCATGCTGTGGGCAATGATGACGATCTCCCGGTTTCCCCGGGCCTGCAGGAAATCGATTGCCGCCTCGAACCTGCCGGCCACCTCATCGAAAAGCGGAGCATATTCCAGTCCGCCGGCCTCGTTGGGGAGTATCGGCATCTGGATCGACAGCGTATGCCACCCGTATTCCGTGAGTCCAACCCGAAGCGGCCTGATCACCTGCTCCCAGTTTGGATGCACACCGATTCCATGCACCACGATGGCCGCGCGGCCGGTGTGCCCGTCGAAACCCTCCATTTCGATGCCGAGGAAATCGTGCCCGTCCGCCTCCAGCCAGATTGTTTCACCATCGAACAGGGTATCGATGATCTGTTCCTTCCAGCGCCCCTCCTTTTCGGTATCGGACAGGGTTTGCGCAAACAGCGTTGCCGGTACACAAAGACCCAGAAACAATACCAGTATCACTCGCTTGGCGGACTTCATCATGCTTTACTCCCGTGAGAAGTGCGAAATTTTCTGACTGGCAGACAAGTATAGCAGCCTGCCTCTGGCTCCGGGAAAGGTAGCCGATCCGGCCCAGCAATTCCCGCTAAGGGTTAGCTCCATTGTGTCAGGGAGTGTGATCCGCAGGAGGTTGTGGTTTTAAAGGGATCGGGGCGCAGCGGTCGTTACAGCCACCACTGGGGCTGTAGAACTCATCGGGTCGGTAAACGCTGAAGAATCGACCTGAACACCCGCCGGTCACGGCGTGATTCAGGGCGGTTCAGGCAGCGCGGGATTGTTTTTGTACCCCCGCGCAATGACCTGATACAGTTTCTCCCAACTGTCTATCAGGAACAGGCTGAACAGGCCCCTCATCTTGCGCCACAGCGCGGCGCGGCTGTACATGGCCTGGTGTGCCGCATTGAATACGGCACAGCAGCGCAACTGGATCTGGTCCACCAGAAACGCCAGCATCATCAGGTGCATCAGCACCGTCGACAGGTGCTTGTTGCCGTGACCATAATTGTGTTCCAGGCCGTAACCCTGGTTCTTCAGCGTGTTGAAGGTTTCGTTCTCTATCTTCCAGCGGGCCCGGCCGGCCCGCATCAACTCCATCAGGTTCGATTCGTCGATCGGGATATCGGTGACCCAGCAAAAGCGCTGCACCTTGCCCCCGGGACGGTGCTCCCGGTACTCAAGGAAGTTCACCTCCAGATCAAAGTGGTCGTCGTTCAACGGCACCCGGTTCAGATACCGGAAGCGATGCACTACCCCCTGCCCGTCCCGGCACTCATGTTCCGGAACGCCCCGGGTCTTCGACACCCAGTCGTACAGAAACCGGTGGTCCCCTTCCTTCGCACCCAGCACATAGCGCATGTCCAGTGACTCCAGCAGCCGGATGTGCGGACCGTTCGAGGCCAGGCCATCTTCAACCACCAGCAACCGCAAATGCGGATGGTTGCGACGGACACGCTTCAGCAGCCGCCTTGCGGCATTCCGCTCACAGTCGTTCTTGCCGGATCCGTCCCCCTTCAGGATCGGTTCTGGCATCAGGGGGATCACCTCGCGGCAGTCCGGATGCACCAGCACCGCACCGAGCAACTGGTGATAGTACGTCACCCGACCGTCACGATGATGCTTGCTGCAGCAGTGCGCGCAATGCACCTTCTGCGAGGAGAACAGCCCGGTGCCGTCCACCGACAGCACATAGCGGCCGTCCAGCACCTCGAAACCCTCCAGACCCTTGCCCCGCTGCAGCAGCGCAAACAGCCGCTTGTATACCGGCTCGAACACCCCCGGGTCCAATTCGTCCAGCCGTTCCCTCATGTACGTGTCGCTCGGCGCCTGCGCCACCCCGTACAGATGCTTCAGATTGTGCCGCACCGCTTCCTCGGACTGCGACCGCTCGAACTGCAGCAGCGATGGATATTTCAGACCGAACATCGCCAGCGCCGACATCATGACGTCCGACAACGGGAACTTGCGGGTGCGCTTCGTGTCCGGAATCTCCTCGAAACTCGACCGGATCGACTGCAGCAATCCCTGTGCGCTCAAGTGTTTGCGATTTGATGGTTCACGCATCCAATTTCACCTGGTTCATGAAATTGGAACTGTATGATACCAGAATTCCTGAAAAACTTTACGAAAAAGTTTTTTCCGTATCTCTCTATCACCTTGTATTTGCTTGACTTTTTAAACCAGCGGGAATTGCTGGATCCGGCCATCCTGGGGTATGCCGCGACGGGCCGGATCAGAACGGCATGCCCGGCATGCCCCCGCCACCGCCGCCCTTCATCTGCTGCATCAGTGACCGCATCCCGCCCTTCTTCTTCATGCGCTTCATCATCTTCTGCATCTGCATGAACTGCTTCAGCAGGCGGTTGACGTCCTGAACCTGGGTTCCCGACCCTGCGGCAATGCGTTTTTTCCGTGAACCACGAAGCACCGCGGGAAAACGCCGTTCGTGGGGGGTCATGGCGTTGATGATCGCAATTGTCTGGCGGGTCTGGCGGTCGCCAACGCGGTCGAGGGCCTTTTGCGGAATCCGGTCCATCCCCGGGAGCTTGTCCAGCATGCCCGCCATCCCTCCCATGTTCTCCATCTGGACCATCTGTTCACGGAAATCCTCGAGATCGAATTCCCTTCCCTTGACCAGCTTCTTGGCCAGTCTTTCCGCCTTTTGCTTGTCGACCTTCCGCTCCGCTTCTTCGACCAGGGACAGCACATCCCCCATGCCGAGGATTCGCGACGCGATCCTGTCCGGATGGAAAGCCTCGAGGGCATCCATCCCCTCTCCCACCCCCAGAAACTTGATCGGCTTGCCGGTGACGGCTCGGACGGACAGGGCAGCGCCTCCCCTGGCGTCGCCGTCGGTCTTGGTCAGGATGACGCCGGTCAGCGGCAGCACCCCGTCAAATGCCCGGGCGCTGTTCACCGCATCCTGGCCGGTCATGGCATCCACTACGAACAGGGTCTCCACCGGGTCGATGGCGGCATGGACCTGTTTCACCTCCTCCATGAGGTCCTCGTCGACATGCAGACGACCCGCGGTGTCCACGATCAGCACGTCCACGCCGGACCGCTTCGCCTGCGCCAGTGCACCCCGGACAATTTCCACCGCGGACTGGGAGTCATCGCTGGGATAGAACACCGCATCGACCTGTCCGGCAATCGTCTCCAGTTGCCGGATGGCGGCGGGCCGGTAGATATCGGCGCTGACCACCATCAGCGATTTCCTCTCCCGCTCGATCAGCCGTTTCGCGAGTTTGCCCACGGTGGTGGTCTTGCCGGACCCCTGCAGACCGGCCACCAGCACCACCGCCGGCGGCTGGGCGGCAAGGTCCAGCGCATCGTTGGCGCCGCCCATCAGCGACTCCAGTTCCTCCTGGACCACCCTGATCACGGCCTGCCCCGGCGTCAGGCTACCGAGAACCTCCCTTCCCACGGATCTCTCGCGCACCCTGGCGACGAAATTTCTGGCAACCTCCAAGGAGACATCCGCCTCCAGCAGGGCAATGCGCACCTCGCGCATGGCTTCGGTAATGTTGTCCTCGGTCAGGCGTCCCCTGCCGCTCAGGTTGCGGAACGTGGACTTGAGCTTGTCACTGAGTTGTTCAAACATTTTTCATCCGAATCTTGCTGAACGGTTCCGGACCATTTCCAGAGCCGCCCCCACCCGGGAGCCCGTTCGGTGTGTACCGCAAAGCTGTCGTCGTCCGCCGCCCGCGGCAGCCACCGAAACGCCCGGAGTGTATAATTGCATGCCACCACCACGGTCCCCGGGCCGCGCTGATTGTAGTGTAATCATCCCCGTCCACCAAATACCAACCCGGCGTGCCCCAATTCGTTCTCATCATCCTTGCCCTGGCGGCTTACCTGGTCACCTCCGCCTGGTTCTGGCGCCGGGTTCATGCCAGTCCCGGTGCCGGTACGGGAACCGGCGGAGCAAACGGAAGCAACCTGTATCCGCTGCTGGTCGGATGGGCCGCCGCCGTACTGCACGCGTGGCTGCTGGCACGGGGAATGCTGTCCGCCTCGGATCTCAATCTGTCCCTGGGCTACGTGTTTTCCCTGGTGACACTCATGACAGTGCTCGTATTCCTGCTGTCAACCCTGGCCCGGGACATGTTCAACCTGGGGCTGTTCGTGATGCCGGTCGGACTCCTGGGGTTGCTCGTGGGCCTGTTCCTCACCGGTCAGCCGGTGCCGGTGGAAAACCCGTCCGCACTGCAGTGGTGGCATCTGGGGATTGCGCTGGTGGCATTCGGTTTTCTCTGCATCGCCGCCGCCCAGGCACTGCTGCTGTACCTTCAGGACAGGCATCTTCACAGCCATCGGCCGGGCAACCTGCTGCCCTCCCTGCCACCCATACAGACCATGGAACACAACCTGTTCTGGCTGACCATGATCGGCGTCATCCTGCTCACCATGAACCTGGTGGTCGGCATGGTCTACCTGTATCACCAGCAGGGACGGACCCTGGCGTTCAATCACCATATCCTGCTGTCTTTCCTCGCCTGGCTGGGATTCGCCGGCCTGCTCTACGGGCACAGGATCTACGGGTGGCGCGGCACCGTGGCCGCCCGCTGGACGCTGGCGGCTTTCGGGGTCCTGATCCTGGCATATTTCGGTACCCGGTTCGTCACCTCGGTGGTCCTGTCCTGAAGCCTTTCCCCGGAAGGTTCACGGTACCCCTGCAGGTGCCGGGATCCACGGCAAGGACCTGACCCGACTGATGGTTTGACATGGGATCGGGGTGCACATGCGGGACACCTACGAAATCAAGCGACCCGACGAGGGCAATTTAACCAGGAAGCGCTGCAGTCCCCTCGCCCTTCGTGGAACAAGATCCGCGCCCGCGCCGCCGACATGCCGATGAGCGACGCGATGCATCCTATGCGAAAGCATCCGGAAGCGCGCAAAGCGCGTTCACCAAACGCATCTGCTCGACGGTAGTGCAGTTCGTGTGCATGAGCCGCGGCGATGCGAACACCAGGCTCAGCCCCTTGCCCCTGCTCACGGCCACATTCAACCGTTCCCGGGACAACAGGAAATCCAGTCCCCGGGTAGTCTCCTCGGAAGACGAGGCGGTCATCGAGACAAGGGCAACCGGTGCTTCCTGCCCCTGGAACTTGTCCACGGTACCGACACGGATTCCAGGCAGGGCATCGGACAATGCGTTCACCTGCGCGTTATAGGGAGCGACCACGATGATGTCGCGCTTGGAGATCGGGCGCTTCTTTCCCATTCGATCCGTCCATGTGCCGTCGAGCAGGCTTTCGATCGTATCGGAAACAGCCGCCACCTCTTCCGGGCAGACCTGGGCGCAGCCTTCATGCGCGACCGACACACGCCAGGCACCGCATCGGGGCAGGTTCCTGGCCTGGATGGACTGAAGGGCAGTCGAGGGATGACTCTGCAGGCGGTCTTCATAGAACTGCGATGAAATATAGCCGCACAGATCAGGATGCATTCTCCAGGTCTCCGGCAGGAAGATGCCACGCGCCGGGTCGACATTCCGGCCCTCGCCCAGGATCCAGTCGAGACAGGAACGATTGGCCGGATAGGGATGCGCTCCCTGGAGGACCTGCGGGAGCTGCCGGGGATCGCCGACGAGAACAAGGTTGTCCGCCGCATTGGACATCGCGACCAGGTTCGCCAATGAAACCTGGCCCGCCTCATCCACGAAGAGATAATCGAACGCCCCTTCCAGCTCGTCCCTCGAAAACAGCCATGCCGTGCCTCCGACAACATGGGCAGTTTCGATGGCGGGAGCATTGTTGTCAGTCACACAATTGATTGCCGAGCGGACTTCGGCCGGAAGATCTGTATCGCGCGAGATCTTGTGGGTGATGCGCACATCCCCGGCACAAAGACCGGTATCGTCCGTTCGAAGCGCACGGGCACATCCCATCAGTACGTTGCGGATGGCCTCGTGGCTGTTGGAGGACACCGCAATGCGCTTGCCGTCCCGAACCAGCGCGAGAATCGTCCGCACCGTGACATAGGTCTTGCCGGTGCCGGGCGGCCCCTGGACAGGCAGGACAGTCCTGTCCATCGCCCGCACGGCCCGGATCATGCCATCGAGCGTCCCGTCATCTTCTGCCAGCGGCAGCGGCGACGGACTGTGGAACCTCGGAGGGTTCCGCGAGAGCAGATCTTCCGCGGCTGTATTGGATCTGGACCGGCATTGATCATCCACCACTTTCCTGATGGCGCCTGGAATCGAACCCGGGTGCAGGGCGAAACCGGGAAGAAGGTCCATTTCGTCCGGCATACAGGTACCCCAACTGGGCCCCATCTTCAGCGAGACCCGCCTGCGGCTTCGGTCCAGGTCGATGATTTCGACCGTTGCGAATCCGTCCCCGTACACGAAGAGGGCATCTACCCCCTTTCGCAGTTTTGTCTCCTGGGGCGGATAGGAATAGTCACGTCCCACTGATCGTTTCACCGGATACTCACCCCCATCTGCAACCAGTCCGGCCAGACAATCCATGTCGTCGCTCAATTCCTCGAAGTCTTTCGCGGCAGAGTCGAATACGGCCCAGGCCTGGGGTTTCCTTTCGCGCCAATGGAATACCCCCAGGTCGTAGAGCGCTTGCTGGCGATCCCGGGGCAGTTTGGAGGCCGCGAGAAAACTGGCGAGTGCGTCATTCTCGGCCTCGCGCTCCGCAGAATTCCCGGTTACCCCCTGGCGAATCTCAAGCCAGGGGCCTTTGGGACGAATCCTGAGCAGCCAGTTGCGCAATTGCTCAAGAGAAACGCAATCAAGACGGTTGTACTCCTCGATTTCCCCGAGGATTCCACCATCCCCGGACTCTCTCCACTTCTCGTACGCGACGATGGAACCGCCCGCAGTCACCACCTCTCCCTCACGATTCATATCGTAAAACACCTCCATGTCCTTCAGTGAATAGGAGGGTTCGGATGCAAATATTCCTCCCCGGACCACCGCATACAGATCCACGAACCGCCGTTCCCGCAGCCAACGGTCCAATATTGCTTCCCCCACCCCATGCCGCGTGGTGAGCTTGCGAAGGGCAGTGATCTCGTAGGGTGCGTAATGGTAGATGTGCGCGTACGGAAATTCCCGGAGACGTTCCTCAAACAGTTCAATGAGGGAAGCCAGGGCCTTCTTTTCCTCCGCGAGATCGTGCGACCACAGGGCGGCGAAGGCATTTCCATTCCAAATGCCCTGGAGGTATTCGAGCCCCTCGGATCCGGTCTCTGCGTAGAAAGGATCTCCCTCGATGTCGTAGAAGAGATCCCCTGAATCCGGGCGCGGCAACAGGTCGAAGCCCTTGCCGAGGACATGGGTACGCAGTTCATGGGCCGGGTCGCCTGCCTTTCGGGCAGTCTGCAGCCGCGCCTGGGATCGCAGCTTCGCGGCCGTTGAATCCGCCAGCCTGGGTACCCGCCCACTGTGCTCGGCCAGGGAACCCATGGTCCCAATGCCGATACTCTCAAGCTTGGCAACCTGGCTCCTGGTGATGCCGGCAGTGAGATAAAGGCTGTCGGTCTCCTTCCATTCGGCGGCGCACGCCTCTCGCCAACGGCAGAGTTCGCAGAGTGAACAGGGAACCGGGCGGGTACCGGGCGGATTTTGGACAAACCCTTCGAGGCGTTCACGTACCAGGCGCACATAATCGGAATACTCCGACAGCCGGAAGCTGACCCGTTCTCCTGTGCCGAGCTGCACGTGGGCATACTCGGGCGCCCTGCCCTGGAGGTCCGCAAGCAAATCCGAGTAGAGTGACAGTTGAAGTACGTGGCTCGGAGCGGGCTTGCGCTTGAGCTTGGTATCCACAACCTCGTAGGAGAACGCGCCAAGCCCGGATGGAACCGGCACGCGCTCAAGGAAGTCCGCGTAACCACCCCACATCCCACCAGCGAGCGCACCCTGAAAGACGATATCCGGCCCGGAACCAAGTGCGTTCCTGGTGGCGCTTACCGACTCTGCAAAGGGCACACCATCAGTTTCAATCCGGATGACTTGCTTGCGTTCAGCCTCGAGTTCTTGAAGATACCCGGCTTCATGCAGATCACCGTGACGTTGCAGCAAGGCTGAATCCTCACTGTCATCAACAGGAACAGGCGCCTCACCCTGAAGATCGGCAAGGTCGAGCCGAACCGAATGCGGACATGCGGTGAACCGCATGAGATCAGTTGCTGACAGCCTCACCCCTACGCCATCATGTCTCATCGTAAGGAATTGCGAATGAATTGTTCCTGTTGATATACCCCATTTCCTTACTCCGGATGCATCTGGCCGCCGAACGGGAAAGGCATTCCCCTTTCAGGACTCCGGCCTGCCGGCTCCACCGGGCATTGCTTCCGCCACCCGGTTACGCACGTAGGCAACCTCCAGTCCAAGCGGTGAGACCCGGTCTGCCGGTCCGGCTGATGCAGCAAGCCGGGCGATCTGCAGTGCCTCGGGCAGGTGTTCGCCCCGGATTTCCAGGGGCCTGCCCGCCAGTTCGACCGGCATGGCATCCGGATAGGCTGTCCAGCCGTTGCCGACACCCATCGGCGTATCCGGCAGCGACAGGGACGCCAGCTCCGATCCGAGGCGGCACGGATCATCCACGTGCGGCTGAACGATGCACTCGCCTGCCCGGTAAACGCCCCAGTAGACCTGATTCATCCTGGCATCCAGTGCCGGGATTACTGTTTGCTGCGGATAGGCGCTGCTCAATGCAGCCAGTGAGCCGATTCCCACCACGGGCAATCCGGCAGCATAGGCCAACCCCTGGGCAATGCCGACACCCACCCTAAGACCGGTAAAGGACCCGGGTCCCACGTCCACGGCAACGAGATCAAGGTCGCCCAAGGTCATCTCCCGGTTGCACAACAGCTCCCGGATCATGCCGAGAACCAGGCTGGAATGCCTGCCGGAAGAATCCTGCATGCGCTGGCCGTTGCCTGAACCGGTGCACAGGGCCACCGAACAGCGGGCGGTTGCGGTGTCAATGGCCAGGACGTTCATTGGAAGAACCGGGTCACATCCTCGATGCGTTCACAGATCGGCATCGGGGGCAGGCTCTGCAGGAACAGGGCACCATATCGGCTGGTATGGATCCTGGGATCGCAGATGACGAGTACACCCCGGTCCTGTTCGGAACGGATCAGGCGTCCGGCGCCCTGCTTGAGGGCCTGGACGGCAGCAGGCACCTGGATGTCCATGAACGGATTGCCGCCCTCCTCCTCGCAGGCTCTTAGCCGGCTTTTGAGAACCGGATCCGAGGGCGCGGCAAACGGCAGTCGGTCGATGATCACGCAGGAAAGCGCTTCGCCCGGCACGTCAACCCCTTCCCAGAAGCTTGCGGTGCCGAACAGTACGGCGCCGCCCGATTGCCGGAAACGATCCATGAGTTCACTGCGCGGCGCCTCGCCCTGCAGCAGCAATGGCCACGGGAGCCTGTCCCGGAGTTTCGTATGGATTCGATTCATCATGCCGTGACTGGTAAACAGGCAGAACGCCCTGCCCCTGCTCGCCTCGAGGACATCCTGGATCACGGCGGTCATCCGATCCGGGTACTCCCTGTCCCTGGGGTCCGGCATCGATGCCGGGAGATACAGCAGCGAACGGCTGCGAAAATCGTAGGGGCTTCCCCAGCGCCTCTGTGATCCGTCGATGCCGAGCTGCGTCGTGTAGGCGGAAAAATCATCCCCCACGGCCAGAGTGGCCGAGGTGAATATCCAGCTCCGGGCATGCTGCATCATCTCCCGGAACCGGGCGTCGATCCTAAGGGGCGTGGCACGGAGCCTGAACCACTGGCGCGACCTGGACAGCCAGCGAACCAGGTTGCGGTCCCGGCCGTGGGCCCACTCGTCCAACAGCCCCTGCAGATGCACGGCCCTTTGGTGACACTTGTCCAGTGCATCACCGGCCGGGGCGGCGAGCTCAAGGGACGCCCTCAGGCTCTCCAGGCTGTGGTCCAGTTGATCCAGCGACTGCCGGAATGGAATTTCATCCAGCACCCCGTGGTCCAGGATCTGCTCCTGGCTGCCATGAAGCGCCGTGTTGACCTGTGCCACCGCCCGTGTCATTGAGGTCAGCGCGTCGGCGAAATCCACGGCACTGCCCTCTTCCCTCTCCGCCACGACAACGTCCCGGCACAACTCCTCCAACTGGAAGCTGGACAGGGAAAATCCGAAAAAGTCCGAAGCCACCGAGGGCAGGCTGTGTGCCTCGTCGAAAATCACCGCATCGCATTGGGGCAGCAGTTCCCCGAACCCGTCATCCTTGAGCGTCCGGTCGGACAGGAACAGGTGGTGGTTGACCACGACGATGTCCCCCTGGAGTGCCTTCTGCCTCGCCTTCATCACATGGCACCCGGCATGTTCGGGACATTTCCCGCCCAGGCAGTTGTCGGACGTGGACGTGACCAGGCGCCATACCGGCGCTTGCTCGCCGACGCCCTGCATCTCCGCAATGTCTCCTTCACGGGTACTGGCAGCCCAACGCGCGATCTCGGCAAGCGCCGGATCATCGTCTCCGGTCAGGCTGGTCTGGGACATGGCCTGCCGCAGGCGGTACCGGCACAGGTAGTTGCTGCGGCCTTTCAGCATGACTGCATTGACGCTGCGCCCCAGGACCCTGCCCACCTCGGAGATGTCGCGGTGGAAGATCTGGTCCTGCAGATGCCGCGTCCCGGTCGATATCACGACCCGCACCCCCTGCTCGATCACCGGAACCAGGTAGGCGTAGGTCTTGCCGGTCCCGGTACCGGATTCCGCCACCAGCGTGCCTCCCTCGGTCAATACGCGTCCCACTTCCAGCGCCATTTCCTGCTGCGCCCTGCGGGGCACGAACCGCGGCAGCCTACTGTGAAACAGCCCGTTGTCCGACAATGCGTCGCTATGGTACTCCGGTCCGGTCACCGGCCCGCGGAACAGCCGATGTGAAACTTCCGGCAGGGAGGGAATTCCCGATTCCATGCCCGCACCCGGGGATCGGGGATCAACATCCCGGATTCCAGGGCCGGTGCCGGTGCATATTCGCTCCAATTCAGCGCTTTCGCCGAGAACGCGGAATCTGTTGTCGTATCCGGGAGGAATGCGGGCTTGCCGACTGTTCTTATCGCCAAGGACCACGGCACACCATGGTATGCGGGCGGGTGAATCCTGGTCTTTTCAACCTGCAACAGTCGGTCCCGGTTTCAGGTGAACCGAATTATATAGGCCGGGAAGCCCCGTCAGGTCACCAGGTCGTCGAAAAACGATTTGATGCGGCTGGTCCAGTTGCCCCACCTGGGGGAATGCCTGTCGCCGCCCTCGATGAGCGACTGGTCGAGTTCCTTCAGCAAATCCTTCTGCTGACGGGTCAGGTTCACCGGGGTCTCGACGGCAATCTTGCAATACAGGTCACCCTGATGGCCGTTCCGGACATTGCGCACGCCCTTGCCGCGCAGCCGGAACATCTTTTCCGATTGCGTCTCCGGCGGCACCTTGATCGTGGCGCGCCCGGACAATGTGGGAATTTCCACGCTGCCTCCCAGAACCATGGTGGCAAAACTGACGGGCACCTCGCAATACAGGTTGTCGCCGTCGCGCCGGAAGATATCGTGCGGTGCCAGCCGGACCTGCACGTAGAGGTCGCCGGGCCGCGCCCCGGGGCCGCCGCTCTCGCCCTCGCCGGACAGTCGGACCTGGTCACCTTCGTCTACACCCGCGGGAATCTTGACCGACAGGGTCTTTTCATCGCGCACCATGCCCTGTCCCTGGCAATTGCCGCAGGGGTCGGTGATGATCTCTCCCCGGCCCCGGCATTGCGGACAGGTCTGCTGCACCGAGAAGAAGCCCTGCTGCATCCTGACCTGGCCCTGGCCATGGCAGGTGCCGCAGGTCTGCGGCACGGAGCCCGGCCGGGAACCCGAACCATTGCAGGCCGCGCAGTCCGACATGCGCGGGACCCGGATCTTCTTTTCTGTTCCCTGGACCGCCTCCTCCAGGCTTAGTTCGAGGTTGTAACGCAGGTCCGCACCCCGGCTCTGGCGCCTGCCTCCACCGCCGCCGCCGAAGATATCGCCGAAGATATCGCCGAAAATGTCGCCCACGCCCTCGCTGAAACCGCCCCCTCCCATGCCGGCGGCATTCTCCACGCCGGCATGTCCGAACTGGTCGTAGGCGGCCCGTTTCTGGGTGTCTGACAGGATGTCGTAGGCCTCCTTGGCCTCCTTGAAGCGGGCTTCAGCCTGGGCATCACCCTGGTTGCGGTCAGGATGATATTTCATCGCGAGCCGCCGATAGGCCTTCTTCAGCTCATCGTCGCCGGCGCTCCGATTGACGCCGAGAACCTCGTAGTAGTCTCTTTTCGACATCTCTTCTTGTGCCCGACAGGAAAAGCGGGACCTCTCAGGTCCCGCTCCGCCAACCCGTCACGTCACCCTGCCGCGCCTCGAGGCCATCCGGACCGTGGGCCGTGTACGACATGCGGCGGCGGCAGGCGCTTTTCCTCAGGATTTCTTGTCGTCGTCCACCTCTTCGAACTCGGCATCCACGACGTCATCATCGGACGCCGTGCTGGCGCCGCCTTCCCCGGCGGCATCTCCGGCGGAACCTTCCGGCTCCGAGGCCTGGGCATAGAGCTGTTCGGCCATCTTGTGGCTGGCCTGGGTCAACGCCTCGGTCCTGCTGACGATCTCATCCTTGTCATCGCCCTTGATGGCTTCCTCCAGGTCGGTGATCGCCACCTCAATCCCGGACTTCTCATTCGCATCCAGTTTGTCCCCGAGTTCCTCCATGGATTTCCTTACCCCATGGATCATTGCCTCCGCCTGGTTGCGGGCATCCACGAGTTCACGCGCCCTGCGATCCTCATCGGCATGCTCCTCGGCATCCTGGACCATGCGTTCGATCTCGTCGTCGGAAAGGCCGGAGCTGGACTTGATGACGATCTTGTTCTCCTTGCCCGTGGCCTTGTCCTTGGCGGAGACATGGAGGATGCCGTTGGCATCGATATCAAGCGTCACCTCGATCTGGGGCACGCCCCTGGGTGCGGGGGGAATCTCTGTGAGGTCGAAGCGCCCCAGGGACTTGTTGCCGCTGGCCATTTCCCGTTCACCCTGCAGGACGTGCACGGTCACTGCACTTTGGTTGTCGGCCGCGGTGGAGAACACCTGGGCGACCTTGGTGGGAATGGTGGTGTTTTTCTCGATCAGCTTGGTCATGACCTCGCCATAGGTCTCGATGCCGAGCGACAGGGGGGTCACGTCCAGCAGCAGGACGTCCTTCACATCACCGCCCAGGACCCCGCCCTGGATCGCCGCGCCGACCGCCACGGCCTCATCGGGGTTCACGTCCTTGCGCGGTTCCTTGCCGAAGAAATCCTTCACCACTTCCTGGACCTTGGGCATCCGGGTCTGTCCGCCCACCAGGATCACGTCGTTGATGTCCGATGCAGCAAGGCCCGCGTCCTTGAGGGCGGTCCGGCAGGGCTCCAGCGTCTGTTGAAGCAACTCGTCCACCAGGGATTCCAGCTTGGCCCTGGATATCTTGAGGTTGAGATGCTTCGGACCGCTGGCATCGGCAGTGATGTAGGGCAGGTTGACCTCGGTCTGGGTGCTGGAAGACAGCTCGATCTTGGCCTTTTCCGCGGCTTCCTTCAGCCGCTGCATGGCCAGCGGGTCTCCCCGCAGATCCATCCCCTGCTCCTTCTTGAAGGTGTCCGCCAGGTAGTCGATCAGGCGGCGGTCGAAATCCTCTCCGCCGAGAAAGGTATCGCCGTTGGTGGAAAGCACCTCGAACTGGTGTTCTCCCTCGACTTCCGCGATCTCGATCACGGACACGTCGAACGTGCCGCCACCGAGATCGTAGACCACGATCTTCCGGTCACCCTTGGCCTTGTCCATGCCGTAGGCGAGCGCGGCAGCGGTCGGTTCGTTGATGATGCGCTTGACGTCAAGGCCCGCGATCTTGCCGGCATCCTTGGTGGCCTGGCGCTGGGAGTCATTGAAGTAGGCCGGCACCGTGATCACCGCATCGGTGATTTCCTCCCCGAGGTAGTCCTCGGCGGTCTTTTTCATTTTCTGGAGAATCCGGGCGGAGACCTCCGGCGCGGCCATCTGCTTGCCGCCGACCTCGACCCAGGCATCTCCGTTCTTGGCCTTGACGATCTTGTAGGGCATGAGATCGATATCGAGCTGTACCACATCCTCGTCGAAGCGCCGGCCGATCAGCCGCTTGACCGCGAAGACCGTATTGTCCGGGTTGGTGACCGACTGCCGCTTCGCGGACTGCCCCACCAGGACTTCACTGTCCTTGGTGAACGCGACGATGGAAGGGGTGGTGCGGTCACCTTCACTGTTCTCGATGACCTTGGGCGTACCGCCCTCCATCACCGCCACGCAGGAATTGGTTGTACCGAGGTCGATACCGATGATTTTAGCCATTGTGAGTTGGTCCTCTGATTATGCTTTCAATAGATCTGTACGATTCAGGAATATGCGGATAACCCTTCTGAATACAAGGTTTTGCCGGAAGGGCAGGATCAGCTCGCCACCACCACCATGGCGGGGCGAAGCAGCCGGTCCTTGAGCAGGAAGCCCTTCTGCATGACGCTGATGATGTGATCCGGGGGAATGTCTTCGGATGCGATCATGCTGACAGCCTGGTGATGGTCCGGATTGAACTTCACGCCCGGGCCGGCCTCGACTTCCTCCACCGAGAATTTGGCAAGCACGGTTTCAAGCTGCTTCAGGGTCAGTTCCAGGCCCTCCTTCATCCTGGTCACGGCCTCGCCCACGGCGTCATCCAGTTCGACCTGAGTTGCCTGTTCCATGCTGTCCTTCACCGGCAGCAGTTCCTGGGCGAACACCTCGATCGCATACTTCCGGGCCGCCTGGATTTCCTTCTGGCTGCGGCGGCGGACATTTTCCATTTCCGCCTGGGCCCGGAGAAATCCGTCCTTCATCTCCTGGACCTGCTCCCTGGCTTCCACCAGGGCAGCGGCCAGGTCCTCGTCGTCCTGTGGTGTGTCTGCTGGCGTGTCTTCCGGTGTGTCCTTCGCCTGTTCAACCCGGTGATCGGCAGCCTGACCGGTTTCGGATGCATCCGGGGCGGTCCCGTCGACTGCCGGCTCACCGGCGGGCTTCCCACCGTTTTGAGCCTGCTTTTTATCGGAGGACCGTGCCTTGCCCTTGGAACCCGGGGAGGTTCCGGAGTCTGCTTGCTTGACTGACATTGAATATGGAAGGTCTGGTTGTTTCCTGTCGCAAAGTGGGGACGCGACGCGCTTGCCTCAAGCGGTTTGCCTGAAAAAAATCGGCAATTCAGGTTTTCGGTTGATTCGCCGGCCAGCGGAGATCAGGTACGGAAAGCCGGGCTGGCAGTGTCAGATCGAAAAGGAGGATCCACAGCCGCAGGTTGCGGAGGCATTGGGATTGTTCACCAGAAACCGTGATCCGATCAGATCGTCCTTGAAATCGATTTCCGCGCCGCCCAGGTACTGCAGGCTGAGCATGTCCACCAGGATCCGGATACCGGACTGCTCTATGGCGATATCGTCTTCCTGGGCCGACTCATCGAACTGGAACCCGTACTGGAACCCGGAACATCCCCCGCCCTGGATGTAGACCCGCAACATCAGGTCGGGATCGCCCTTGGACGACAGGAGTTGATTGACCCGCTCCACGGCTGCGGCACTGATGGAAAGATCGGTCTGCATGGGGCTTTACAGGAGGCTTACTCTGTGAAATATAAGTGCCCGCCCGCCCGAATTCAATATGGACTGCCCTCACCGGCTGCCGGCTGAAACGCTCCCAGGCCCGTCTCAGCCCGTAACCAGCAATTCAGCGAAGTCGGCCGCGGCCCGGCGCAGCCGGGGGACATAGTCGATAGCCGCATCCAGCGTCATCCTGATTTCCGGTGCCTGCAGGGACACCGTGCCGACGAGGTTCCCGCCGTCGTCCCGGATCGGCACCGCAACCGCGATCATGCCCGCCACCAGTTCCCCCCGGTCCGTGGAATAGTCATTTGCCCTGACCTCCGCCAGTTCAGACAGCAATTGTTCGGCATCAATGGTGGTCAGGGGCGTGAGGCGTTCCATCGGCAGGATGGACAGGAGCTTGCGTTGCCGCCTCCGGTCCAGGGAGGCGAGGTACATCTTTCCGCTGGCAGTGCAATGCAGCGGCACCTTGGAACCGATCGGGAACTGGAGACGGAGCGGCCATTTTGTCTCCACGCGGTCGGCATACACCATGCCGGACCCGTCGGGATACGCCAGGTTGCAGGTCTCCCCCACGTCCTCCGAAAGACTTTCCAGAATCGCGTGCCGTTCCATCCGGTAGGATGCGCCGGACAGTATTCCCATGGCGATGTCCCTGAGAACAGGGCCGGGCAGGTATTTCTTGCCGTCGATCTCCTTCTGCAGGAAGCCCTGTCTCTCCAGCGCGGCACAAAGACGATGGGTGGTGGATTTTGGCATGTCCAGCGTCTTGCCGATCTCCAGCAAACCCATTGCCCGGTCCGCCTCGGCAATGAACCGTACCAGTGCCAGCACCCGTTCGATCGTGGATCCGCGTTCTCTCGTCATGGTTGATTTATACAAAATGGATATTCAGAAACTACTTTGAATATCCCGAATTTACTATATAATAGAATCCACATAACGGAACCAGTAGTTCCGTTTTAGGGGAATTCGGTATTTTGACTGCGCATGGCAAACAATTCCGACACCTACGATTTCATCGTGGCCGGGGCGGGTTCCGCTGGATGTGCCATCGCGGCGAGACTGTCCGAGGATGCCGATGTCAGGGTGCTGCTGCTGGAAGCCGGACGACGGGACACCAACCCCTGGATTCATGTGCCGGTGGGCTACTTCAAGACCATGCATAATCCGTCTGTGGACTGGTGCTACCGAACCGATCCGGATCCGGGGCTCAACGGCAGAAGGCTGAACTGGCCCCGGGGCAAGGTGCTGGGCGGGTCCAGTTCTCTGAACGGTCTGCTGTACATCCGCGGCCAACCCGAGGATTATAACGAATGGTCCGCCATGGGCAATCCGGGCTGGTCCTGGCAGGAGGTGCTGCCCTATTTTCTCAAGTCGGAGAATCAGGAGCGCGGTGCGAATGCCCATCATGCCTCCGGGGGGCCGCTGACGGTATCCGATATCCGCATGCGGCGGAAGATTACCGACGCCTTCATTGATGCCGCACTGGAAGCAGGCATTCCGCCCAACGACGATTTCAACGGGGAAAGCCAGGAGGGCGTGGGCTACTTCCAGCTGACCGCCCATGGCGGCAGGCGTTGCAGCACTGCCCAGGCCTTCCTGAAACCTGCGAAGTCGCGCCCCAACCTGGACGTGGTCACCTCCGCCCATGTCACCAGGCTGACCCGCGAGGGCCGGCGCATCACCGGGGTGGAATACCGGCGCGGCAGTCAGCTGTTCCATGGCACGAGCCGCCGGGAAACCGTGCTCAGCGCCGGCGCCATCGGCTCCCCGCAACTGCTCCAGCTTTCCGGCATCGGACCCGGCAACCTCAGCCGGGAAATGGGCATCGAGCCCGTGCTGGACCTGCCCGGTGTCGGGGCGAACCTGCAGGATCACCTGCAGATCCGGGCCGTGTACAAATGCAGCCAGCCCACCCTGAATGATGAAATCCGCAATCCGCTTCGCAGGCTGCTGATCGGGCTGCAGTACCTGCTTTTCCGCACCGGGCCCATGACCATGGCGGCCAGCCAGGTGGCCATCTTCACACGCACGTCCGAACGGGCGGAAAGGCCGGACATCCAGTTTCACTTCCAGCCCCTCAGCTCCGACAGCCCCGGAGAGGGCACCCACGACTTCTCGGCGTTCACATCCTCGGTCTGTCAACTGCGTCCCACGAGCACCGGACAGGTGAAGATCATCTCCCCGAACCCGGACGAACATCCGTCCATTCAACCGAACTACCTCAGCACGGAACACGATTGCGAGGTCGCCATCGGGGGCATGAGGGTTTCCCGACGCATCGCATCCATGCCGGCCCTGCAGCCGTTCATCACGGATGAATACGATCCGGGGAGTCACGTGCAGACGGACGACCAACTGCTAGAGCATGCACGCAACACGGCCAACACGATCTACCACCCGACCGGCACCTGCCGCATGGGACCCGCCGACGAAGCCCGTTCGGTGGTGGATCATCGGCTGCGGGTTCACGGGCTCGACGGCCTTCGCGTGGCCGACGCCTCCATCATGCCCACCATCGTGTCCGGCAATACCAATGCACCCAGCATCATGATCGGCGAAAAATGCGCCGACATGATCCGGGAGGACTGGGCATGAGGTCCCAGCCTCCGACCAGGTGCAGGCCCTGCGGCACGGCGGTGCCGGCGGCCCCGCACCTGACGACAGCTTCCGCTTCCCCGGTCCCGGTTACCGGACCGGGGGTGCACTCTTCGGTGACTAAGTGATTAGGCACCGTCTATTCATCCAACCAATCGAGGATCATCAAATCATGCTACTCACCAAGAAACACCTGGTCGGCGCCGCGGCGGGACTGGCCCTGATGGCCAGTTCCACGGTATTCGCCGAAGTCAAGATCCGGGTCCAGTCGGTGCTGCCGACCAAGGCGGACGAGATCGTCATGCTGAAGGATTTCGCTGCCAATGTGGCCCAGTTGACCAACAACGAGGTCCAGATCGAGGTGCTGCCTGACGGCGCCGTCGTCAGCGGCCGTGACATCATGCAGGCAGTGGACAAGGGGCTCGTGGAAGCCGGGTTCGCCTGGACCCATTACTGGTCCGGCATTCATCCGGCCGCCATGCTGTTCGGCTCCCCCGTCGCCGGTGCGGGCGTGGGCATCGACAACATCGCGTTCATCTCCTGGTTCATGTACGGCGGCGGCAAGGAGCTGTACGACCAGCTCTGGGACGAAATGGGTCTCAATGTCCATGGTCTCATGCTGCAGCCCGTGGGCCCGGAAGCACTGGGCTGGTTCAAGGAACCCATCAACAGCATGGACGACTTCCGCAAGTACCGGTTCCGCACACCTCCCGGCATCCCCGGGCAGACCTATAAGGATATCGGTGTTGCATCCGTGGCCATGGGCGGGGGCGACATTCTCCCGGCCCTTGAGAAAGGCGTCATCGACGCCGCGGAATGGTGCTGCCCCAAGCCCGACAGCGTGTTCGGTTTCCAGAAGGTGCTCAAGCACTACTACCTGCAGGGATTGCACCAGGTCGTGGTCAACGCCGACATCTACATTAACGGCGATGTCTGGAACGGGCTGACCGAAGATCAGCGGCAGGCCATGGTAATTGCCGCGGATGCCTCCCTGATCCGTTCACTCGGCTACCGGATCTACGAAAACGGCAAGGCCCTCAAGGACCTCACCGAGAACCACGGCGTCATCCTGCACGACACGCCGGCGGATTACTTCCCGGCCTACATGAATGCCGCCAAGGCAAGCCTGGAGAAGAACGCCGCAGAAAACGAGTTCTTCGCCAAGGTCTGGCAGTCGCAGAAGGATTTTGCGGATCTGGCTGTTCCTTTCTGGGCCGGTGCTCAGGCGTCCAACGCGTCTCTCGGCCAGGCGTACGCCAAGCAGAAGCAGCAGTAAGGGATTTCGGTTACATTTAACCGTTCCCGGTACGGGAGCGGACCTCGGGTCCGCTCCCGTACCACATTAACCGGCGGCGGCACCTGATGCGAGGTCTGCGTCCCGTGTCCGCACGAATACCACTGGAGGCATCATGGCGGAACCGATCAAGCCCGAAGAGCTCGAAATCGCCGACGAACTGATTGCCGAGCGGCGTTCGGCCATAGAAGCCGAGATGCCCCCGGACATGCCTGACTGGATGGCAAAGACCATTCGCGGCATCGACATTTTCAACCTCTGGACCGGGAAGATGGCGGGCTGGCTCCTGTTGCCGCTCTGCTTGGCCATGGTCTACGAGGTGATCGCACGCAAGTATTTCATTGCCCCGACCATGTGGGCCTACGACATAAGCCGGTTCATGTACGGGGCCATGTTCACCCTCGGGGCGGCATACACCCTCTCCGTCGGGGTCCACATCCGTGCGGATTTCCTGTATCGCAACTGGCATCCCCGAACCCAGGGTCTCGTGGACTCGGCCCTTTACATCCTGTTCTACTTTCCCGGCCTGCTCGTATTCCTCTGGATGTCCATCGACTATGCCTGGGATGCCGTCTCAAGGGGCGAACGGGGCATGGACACCGCCTGGATGCCCTACATGGGCCCGATCAAGACGGTACTCCCGGTGGGTATCATATTCCTGCTGATCCAGGGCGTCTCTGAACTGCTGAAAAGTCTTTACGCAGCGCGTAAAGGGAGGTGGCCGTTCTGATGTGGGAAGCCCTTGTCAATCTGCAGCCCGAACTCATCGGGCTGATCATGGTAGGCGTCATGCTGTTCGCCATTTTCGTCGGTTTTCCGATCTCCTTCACCCTGATATTTCTCGGTATGACCTTCGGGCTTTGGGGATTCGGCGAACTGGTGTTCTACCTGATGACGCTGCAATTCTCTGCGGTCATGCTGGAACAGACGCTGGCGGCGGTGCCGCTGTTCATCTTCATGGGCATCCTGATGGAACAGGCGGGCCTGATGGAGCGTTTGTTCCAGGCGGTGCAACTGACCCTGTCACGCACCCGGGGAGCGCTCTATATCGCGGTTCTGTTCGTTTCCACGATTTTCGCCGCAGCCACCGGAATCGTCGGCGCCTCCGTCACCATTCTCGGCATCATGGCGGCAAAGACCATGAACCGGTCCAACTACGACGTGCAGCTTTCCGCCGGATGCATCACCGCGGGCGGCACCCTCGGTATCCTGATCCCCCCGAGCATCATGCTGGTGGTGATGGGGCCGATACTGGAAGTGCCGGTGACGGACCTTTTTGCCGCAGCCATCATCCCCGGCTTCATGCTGGCGTTTCTCTATACCGCCTATGCCCTGATCCGCTGCCAGCTTAACCCTGACCTCGGCCCCCCGCTCCCGGAGGAAATGCAGCCGGAGTCCATGGTCGACGTGTTCAAGGAATTCCTCCTGGGGCTGGTTCCGCCGGCGGCGCTGGTGGGATTCGCGCTCGGCAGCATTCTGTTTGGGTTCGCCACGCCCACGGAAGCCGCCGGCATGGGCGCCTTCGGTGCGTTCCTGCTGACTGCGGCATACCGGAAGCTGACCTGGAAGGGATTCAAGGACGCCCTGATCAAGACCCTGGAGATCTCCGCGCTGATCCTGGTGCTGGTTGCAGCGTCAAACTTCTTCGGCGCGGTGTTTTCCCGCCTGGGCACCCCCACCATGCTGACCAACTACCTGCTGACCATGGATCTTCCGCCCATGGCCATCCTGGTGGTGATCATGGCGCTGATCTTCATTCTCGGATGGCCGCTGGAATGGGTCCCCATCGTGCTGATCATCGTGCCGATCCTGCTGCCGCTGGTGGAACAGATGCAGTTTGACCTGATCTGGTTCGGTATCCTGGTGGCGGTCAACCTGCAGACCGCATGGCTGTCGCCGCCGGTGGCGCTATCGGCCTATTTCCTCAAGGGCGTCGCGCCCTCCTGGGATCTTGCCGATATCTACAAGGGCATGCTGCAGTTCATGCTGGTACAGCTTTTCGGACTGGTGATGATCATGCTGTTTCCCCAGATTGCACTGTGGTTGCCCGCAGTACTTTCACAATGAGCCGGGAATTCATCAAGAAAGCCACCAAGACGCCGGCGACCGGTGAGGACGACACCCGCCGGACCGTGCAGGAAATGCTGGCCGAAATCGAGGCCGGAGGCGAGGACCGGGCACGCCGGTACGCCATGGAACTCGACGGCTGGAACCGGGATATCGTGGTCAGTGCCGCTGAAATCGAGGAGGCCGCCCGCATCCTGCCGGAACAGACCCGCATGGATATCGAGTTCTCCCACGAACGGGTCAGGTCCTTCGCCGAGGCGCAACTGGTCAGCATGACCGATTTCGAGACCGAACTGTCCCCTGGCCTGATCGCGGGACAGCGCCTGGTCCCGGTGAACACGGCTGGCTGCTACATCCCGGGCGGCCGCTACGCCCATATCGCCTCCGCCATCATGAGTGTCACCACGGCGAAGGTCGCAGGCGTCAGGCACGTGATCGCCTGCTCCCCCACCCACGGCGACCGCGGGGTCCATCCAGCCATTCTCTACGCCGCCAATCTCGCGGGGGCGGACACCATCCTGCACCTGGGGGGCGTCCAGGGCGTGGCGGCATTGGTGTTCGGCCTGTTCACCGGCCATCCTGCCGACATCATTGTGGGGCCGGGCAACCGTTTCGTGGCGGAAGCCAAGCGGATACTCTACGGCCGGGTCGGGATCGACCTCTTCGCCGGCCCCACGGAAATCCTGGTCATCGCCGATGAAACCGCGGACCCCGACATCGTTGCGTCGGACCTGGCGGGACAGGCGGAGCACGGCACCGATTCCCCAGCCTGGCTGGTGACCACGTCCAGGGACCTGGCTGCCAGGGTCATAGACCTCATGCCCCACTACATCGGGCGCATGAGCGAACCCAACCGCAGCACCGCCCTCCAGGCGTGGCGGGACTACGGTGAAGTGGTGCTGGTGGACAGCGACAGTGAGGCGGTCAGGGTCAGTGATGAATACGCCCCCGAGCACCTGGAGGTGCACTGCGAAAATCTCGACTGGTGGCTGGCCAATCTCACCAACTACGGCTCGCTGTTCCTCGGTGAGCAGACCACCGTGGCCTACGGCGACAAGTGCTCCGGCCCCAACCACATCCTGCCCACCAAGGGCGCGGCCCGCTACACCGGCGGCCTCAGCGTCGGCAAATTCATCAAGGTGCTAACCTGGCAACGCATGAGCGAGGAGGCGAACCGGGATGTCGGGGCGGTAACCGCCCGGATCTCCCGGTCCGAAGGCATGGAGGGTCATGCCCGGACCGGGGACGACCGTCTGGCGAAATACTTTCCGGGCGAGAGGTTTGACATCGGCACCTGACCATGCCGGGCGGCAGTTCCCGGCCAGTGGCACCAGGACATCGATGCCGGGCACCCTTCCAGGATTCCGACGGTGACAGCCGCCGATCCATTACGGGACCGGTTCGGCCTTGACGGCCGCGTCTTCGTGGTCACCGGGGCCAGCAGCGGCATTGGCAGGGCAATGGCGGGATTCCTGGCAGAGGCAGGCGCCCGGGTCGTCCTCGTTGCCCGGCGTGCATCCCTGCTCGCCCAGGCGGTGGAAGAGATCGGCCCGGATCATTGCCGGAGCGTCGCCGCCGACCTGGTACAGCGGGACACCATTGCCGACACCGCCGAGCAGTGCAGCGAACACTACGGGCAGGTCGACGGCATCGTCAACGCCGCCGGCGTCAACCTGCGCCAGCCATGGGATGAGGTCACCCCGGATTCCTGGGACCGGACACTCAACCTGAATCTCGCCGCGCCGTTTTTCTTCTCCCGCTGTTTCGTTCCCGGAATGCGGGAACGGGGTTACGGCAGGATCATCAATATCGCCTCGCTGCAGTCGGAACGGGCCTTTCCCGACAGCCTGCCCTATGGTGCTTCCAAGGCGGGCGTCTGCCAGTTGACCCGCGCAATGGCGGAAGCATGGTCGCGTCACGGCATCACCTGCAACGCCATTGCACCCGGGTTCTTTCCGACGGATCTCACTACCCCGGTATTCGATCGGGAAGAAATGCGCCTCTGGGCTGCCGGACAGACCACCATGGGACGGAACGGCGAAATGGAAGACCTCGCCGGCGTCATCATCTTCCTCGCTTCCCCGACTTCCGGCTACATGACCGGCCAGGTCCTGCCGGTGGACGGCGGATTTACCGCCCGCTGAACTACATCCCCGGGGGCATGCGGTATCATCGGGCCTGAAATACGATCCGAATCATGAAAGCCCTGGTCTACACTGCGGAGCGCGAAGTCACCTACCGGGATGAGCCGGAACCCGATGGCCGTGCCGGCGATGCCCTGATATCCATTGAAACCGTGGGCATCTGCGGTTCCGACATGCATGCCTGGATGGGGCACGACCCCCGCCGGGTCCCGCCGCTGATACTTGGCCACGAGGCGGTCGGCAGGGTACTGGAGGGAAGCGAGCCCGGAAAACGGGTGGTACTGAACCCCCTGATCACCTGCGGCAGCTGTGACTACTGCCTTGGAGGCCGGCAGAACCTGTGCCCCGAACGGGACCTGATCGGCATGTACCGGCCGGGTGCCTTCGCCGAGCAGATCGCCATTCCGGAACGCAATCTCATTCCCGTGCCGGATGGGTTGGACAGCACCCGTGCGGCCCTGACAGAACCCGGAGCCACCGCGTTGCATGCGGTGACGCTGGCGGAACGAAGCCTGACAAGACCGGTGAGCGAAACCAGGACGCTGGTCATCGGCTCGGGATCCGTCGGCCTGCTGACCGCTCTCGTCCTCAGGGACAAGGGAGCCGTTTCGGTGGAAATTTACGAAACCAACGGGCTGCGCCGGGAAACCGTCCTGACCCATACGGACATCCCAGTTCGCGATCCGTCCACGGATCCGTTGCCGGATGACGGCTACGACCTGGTGTTCGACGCCGTCGGCGGAGAAGTCACCCGCAACGCGGCCGTCAGCGCCGTCCGCCCAGGGGGCGTCATCGTGCACATCGGGCTCATGGACAACCAGGGCGGGATGGACATCCGCAGAATGACTCTCCAGGAGATCACGTTCATCGGTTGCTATACCTATTCCCCCCTGGACCTGCGGGTCACACTGTCAAAGATTCACCAGGGCGCACTGGGGGATCTCGGGTGGATCGAGACCCGCCCCCTGGCGGAAGGCGGACCGGCATTCAACGATCTCCACGCGGGACTGTGCGGCAGTCCCAAGATCGTCCTCACACTATAATCCCGCTTCGCCCGGAAACCGGGATTCAGACCCGTTCAAACCATGAACAAGCCGCCAGCCCAGCCCGCATCCAGCCGGGACAGCTTGGATCATGGGGAGCCCCGTTTCACGCTCAGCAGGGAACAGGAGGCGCTGCAGGCAAAGGCCCGTGCATTCGCCAAGACCTTCGCCGCACCCATGGCCGCCGCCACCGACCGGACCGAGGCATACCCCTGGGAAACCGTCCGGGAGATGGTGCGGGAAAAATTCATGGGCATGACCATTCCACGGTCGCTGGGGGGCCTGGGGGCCTCCTGTCTGGAAGCGGTGCTCGTGATCGAGGAATTCGCGAAGTGCTGCGGTGTCACCGGCAGGATCATGGTCGAAGGCAACATGGGTGCGATCGGCGCCATCCTGCGCTACGGCAGCGACCGGCAGAAACAGCAGGCCTGTGAACTGGTGCTTGACGGCGACAAGCCCGCAATCTGCATCACCGAACCCAACGCCGGCAGCGCGGCCACGTCGATGGAGTCCCGGGCCGTCGAGGAAGACGGCCATTTTGTCGTCAACGGGAAAAAACACTGGATCACGGGGGGAGGCGTCTCCAGGCTCCACCTGATCTTCGCAAGACTCGCCCACGGCGACACCGACGTCATCGCGGGACTGATCGCCTTTCTGGATGAACCCGGACTCATCATCGGCCCGAGGGAACCCGCCATGGGATTGCGGGGGATACCGGAAACCGTCATCGAATTCGATGATCTCCGCCTGCCGCGGGACAGGCTGCTGGCGGATCAGGACGGCAACCCCATCGGGTTTGCCCAGCTGATGCACGCCTACAATGCCCAAAGGGTGGGTGCGGCGGCGGTGGCCCTGGGCATCGCCCAGGGCGCCTTCGACGAAGCGCGGCAATACGTCAGGAAAAGGGAGCAGTTCGGCCGTCCGATCGCGGAATTCCAGGGACTGCAGTGGATGATCGCCGACATGGCGACGAAGCTCGAAGGATGCCGCCTGATGTTGTGGAAGGCCGCCGCCAGCGCCGGAACGACCGGGACGGGTTTCCCGGACCCCCTGCTCGCCGCCCAGGCCAAGCTGCACGTGTCCGAAACCGCCGTGGAAATCACCAACGACGCCCTGCAGTTGCACGGCGCCATGGGCTATTCACGCAACCTCCCCCTGGAACGCATGGTCCGTGACGCGCGGATGTTCACCATCGGAGGGGGTACGGCCCAGATGCTGAGAAACCTCATCGCGGGGAAGGTGCTCGGCATCAAGACACCGCAGACCAGGGCCGGTTACCTCAACCTGTCCGAGAAGGAATAGTCGCCGGCTGCAGGGCGTTCCTGGACCCGACCATTCCCGGTGGGGCCGCAGGCTCGGCAGCGGACGGGGGACTGCCGTTCCAGGTACTCACCGGTTTTCCGTAACGATCAGCAGCAATTCCCGCTGGTTTAAAAAGTCAAGCAAATACAAGGTGATAGAGAGATACGGAAAAAACTTTTTCGTAAAGTTTTTCAGGAATTCTGGTATCATACAGTTCCAATTTCATGAACCAGGTGAAATTGGATGCGTGAACCATCAAATCGCAAACACTTGAGCGCACAGGGATTGCTGCAGTCGATCCGGTCGAGTTTCGAGGAGATTCCGGACACGAAGCGCACCCGCAAGTTCCCGTTGTCGGACGTCATGATGTCGGCGCTGGCGATGTTCGGTCTGAAATATCCATCGCTGCTGCAGTTCGAGCGGTCGCAGTCCGAGGAAGCGGTGCGGCACAATCTGAAGCATCTGTACGGGGTGGCGCAGGCGCCGAGCGACACGTACATGAGGGAACGGCTGGACGAATTGGACCCGGGGGTGTTCGAGCCGGTATACAAGCGGCTGTTTGCGCTGCTGCAGCGGGGCAAGGGTCTGGAGGGTTTCGAGGTGCTGGACGGCCGCTATGTGCTGTCGGTGGACGGCACCGGGCTGTTCTCCTCGCAGAAGGTGCATTGCGCGCACTGCTGCAGCAAGCATCATCGTGACGGTCGGGTGACGTACTATCACCAGTTGCTCGGTGCGGTGCTGGTGCATCCGGACTGCCGCGAGGTGATCCCCCTGATGCCAGAACCGATCCTGAAGGGGGACGGATCCGGCAAGAACGACTGTGAGCGGAATGCCGCAAGGCGGCTGCTGAAGCGTGTCCGTCGCAACCATCCGCATTTGCGGTTGCTGGTGGTTGAAGATGGCCTGGCCTCGAACGGTCCGCACATCCGGCTGCTGGAGTCACTGGACATGCGCTATGTGCTGGGTGCGAAGGAAGGGGACCACCGGTTTCTGTACGACTGGGTGTCGAAGACCCGGGGCGTTCCGGAACATGAGTGCCGGGACGGGCAGGGGGTAGTGCATCGCTTCCGGTATCTGAACCGGGTGCCGTTGAACGACGACCACTTTGATCTGGAGGTGAACTTCCTTGAGTACCGGGAGCACCGTCCCGGGGGCAAGGTGCAGCGCTTTTGCTGGGTCACCGATATCCCGATCGACGAATCGAACCTGATGGAGTTGATGCGGGCCGGCCGGGCCCGCTGGAAGATAGAGAACGAAACCTTCAACACGCTGAAGAACCAGGGTTACGGCCTGGAACACAATTATGGTCACGGCAACAAGCACCTGTCGACGGTGCTGATGCACCTGATGATGCTGGCGTTTCTGGTGGACCAGATCCAGTTGCGCTGCTGTGCCGTATTCAATGCGGCACACCAGGCCATGTACAGCCGCGCCGCGCTGTGGCGCAAGATGAGGGGCCTGTTCAGCCTGTTCCTGATAGACAGTTGGGAGAAACTGTATCAGGTCATTGCGCGGGGGTACAAAAACAATCCCGCGCTGCCTGAACCGCCCTGAATCACGCCGTGACCGGCGGGTGTTCAGGTCGATTCTTCAGCGTTTACCGACCCGATGAGTTCTACAGCCCCAGTGGTGGCTGTAACGACCGCTGCGCCCCGATCCCTTTAAAACCACAACCTCCTGCGGATCACACTCCCTGACACAATGGAGCTAACCCTTAGCGGGAATTGCTGAACGATCAGTGTGTATTTTGACCTCGTTCAACTGAAACGGTTAGAATGGCTCGTTTCCGATACATTTCCCAACAGCCCATTCGGAGGGGCAAACCAAGCCATGAAAAGAACCATTCTCTACACGTAACTACTCACCCCTTATTTGCCCCATATCCCATCTGTAGGTTGACAGTATAGAATATTTTCCCTATCGTTCGGGTTTCGGACCACGAGACGAACCCGCACACAGATGGGGAACCGCTATTTCGGCTCCAAGGGAGCTTCGGGGCTGTGCCAGCCTCTGATCGCCCTGATGCCGCCGCACTCGGTGTATATCGAAACCCACCTTGGCGGTGGGGCGATCATGAAGCGCAAGCCGGGGGCCCTGCGGAACATCGGCATAGACTGCAACGCCAGGGCGCTGGAAGGATTCCAGTGCGACTATCCGGTGGAACTGGTGCATGGCTGCTGTCACCGGTATCTCCGGACGTTTCCGTTTGACGGCACGGAACTGGTCTACTGCGACCCGCCGTATCTGCAAAGTACGCGCAAGTCGGGCCGCCGCTACCGGCACGACTACAGGAACAGCGACCACGAGGGCTTGCTGGCGCTGATCCGCGGCCTTCCCTGCTCGGTGATGATCTCGGGGTATCCTTCGCGGATGTACGACGACTGGCTGGGGGATTGGGGCAGCGTGTCGCTTCAGGTGATGAACCAGGCGGGTGTGGTGACGGAGAAGGTGTGGTTCAACTTCACGCCGGACCGGGTTCACTGGCCGCGTTATGCGGGCCGGAACTTCACCCATCGCCAGGCGGTGAAGCGCAAGGCCCAGAGTTGGGGCCGGCGCTACCGGGGGATGCCGCATGGGGAACGCCTGGCGGTGCTGTCGGCGATGATGGCGGTGGAGGCGGAGGAGGCCGTGGAGGCGAGGGAGGAGTGAATCCATGGGGACGGTGAACCGGGTTGCGCTGCGCGAGGAGTTCGATGCGCACCGGGAGAGTTTCCGGTCACTGTGCAGGGAGGGCAAGGTCAGCGCGGAATGCGAGGTGCTGTTCAACGCCCTGTTGATGCTGATGGAGTTGATGATGGCGGTGTTCATGGAAAAGACCACCCGCAAGACGCCGGTGAACGCGAGCCTGCCGCCGTCCCGTGAGGGGAAGGATGAGACCGCGGCACGCCCCGGGAGCCGTGGCAGGGGACCGGAGCAGCCGCACTGGGAAACGGGCCATACCCGTCTGGTGAGTGAAACCGGGGTATCCCCGGTGACGGAATGTTCGGCCTGCGGCAGGAACCTGGTGCGGGTACGGTGCGAGGGCCATGAGCGTCGCACCCTGGTGGACATCGTGTTCGAGACCCGGGAATACCACGTGGATGCCGAGATCAAGACCTGTCCGCGCTGCCATGCCGAGAACCGGGGCGCCTTTCCGGACGGCCTGCCGGGTCCGCTGCAGTACGGACACGGCATCATCGCGTTCGCCGCCCACCTGATGGTGGCGCAGATGGTGCCGCTGAAGCGTGTGGTCCAGACCATGAAGGCGATGACGGGACGGGCCATTGCCGAGGCGACCCTGCTGGCCTGGCTGCTGCGCCTGCACGATGCCCTGGCGGACTGGGAGGCTGCCGCCGTCGAGTGCCTGCTGGCCGCGCCGGCGCTGCATGTGGACGAGACCTCGATCCGCATCGACCGCAAGAACCACTGGCTGCACGACTGCAGCGCCGGAGACCTCACCCTGAAGTTCTGCCACCCCAAGCGGGGCGGCGAGGCGATCCGGGACATCGGCATCATCCCCCGGTACGGCGGCGTCCTGGTCCATGACCGCTGGGCCAGCTATCTTGCCTGTGACCACTGCGACCACGCCCTGTGCGGCGGCCACCTCCTGCGGGATCTGCAGTTCCTCATCGACGCCCATGATCCGGCCTGGGCGAGGCGGATGAAGAAACTGCTCCGGGACGCCGCCCGCAAGGTCAGGGAAAGCCCGGACAAGGTGCTGTCCGCAAAAGAATGCGCCGCCCTGCAAAAGCGCTACCGGACCATCCTGACCCAGGGGAAGAAGGAACTCCCGGCAACCCCTGTGCGCACCGGCGGGAAAAAGCGCGGGCGCATCGCGAAATCCGACGCGGAGAACCTGTGGGAGGCCATGGGAAAGCATGAAACCGAAGTCCTGCGGTTCGCCAGGGACCCCGCGGTCAGCTTCACCAACAACCTGTCCGAAAGGAACCTCCGGATGGCCAAGGTCAAGCAGAAAGTGTCCGGCTGTTTCCGTACATACAAATACGCCGTCGCATGGTGCCGGGTCTCAAGCTATCTGCTGTCCATGTCCTATCAGGGTTACAATCCTCTTGCCGCCATCGAGATCGCTCTCAAGGGAAAGGCCGCCCACATGCTCAAGACACCTGAATGACCTTCAGGTGCTCCACAGGGGGCTAGTAGTTACCTCTACACTTCGATCGTTGCGGCCGGCCTGGCATTTGCCGGAACCACCGCACCGTCATTCGCCCAGCAGCAATTCATCTCCATCGGCACCGGGGGTGTCACCGGCGTGTACTATCCCACCGGCGGCGCGATCTGCCGGCTGGTCAACAAGGACCGCAAGGAACACGGTTTCCGCTGCTCCGCGGAATCCACCGGCGGTTCCATCTATAACATCAACACCATCCGGGCCGGAGAACTTGAGTTCGGAGTCGCCCAGTCCGACTGGCAGTACCATGCATACCACGGCTCGTCAAAATTCGCCGACCAGGGTGCCTTTGAAAATCTGCGTGCCGTATTCTCGGTGCATCCCGAACCGGTTACCGTCATCGCCAGCGATGCGTCAGGCATCAACACGCTGACGGACGCCAAGGGCAAGCGGCTCAACATCGGCAATCCGGGTTCCGGTACGCGCGGCACCTGGGAAGTGATCGAGGAGGCCCTGGGCTGGGAGCGCAGCGATCTCAAGCTGGCTGCGGAAATGAAGTCCGCCGAAACCGGTCAGGCGGTCTGCGACGGGAAAATCGACGCCTACTTCTGGCTGGTGGGGCACCCGTCCGCGCTTACCCAGGAGTCCCTGGCCACCTGTGATGCCCACCTTGTCAGCGTGGAAGGCCCTGCCTTCGACAAGCTGGTGGCGGACAATTCGTTCTACCGCAAGACAGCGATTCCCGCGGGCATGTACAACAACGAAAACGACGTTCCCACCTTCGGGGTCGGCGCTACTTTCGTGACCAGTGCGGATGTTCCCGCGGATGCGGTCTACGTGGTCGTCAAGGCGGTTTTCGACAATTTCGACCAGTTCAAGAAACTGCACCCGGCGTTCGCCAACCTGAAGGAGTCGGAGATGATCTCGGATTCCCTCTCCGCACCGTTGCATGACGGCGCGGTGAAGTACTACAAGGAGCGGGGCTGGATGTAAGCCTCGTGCACGAACAGGGCGGCTCCGGCCGCCCTTTTTTGTGCCTCCCTTCATCCACGCCCCTGACATTTCCGCCATGGCAGGAAATGCATCCACATTCGGCCCGGGAGAACGACCATGGCGGAAGATCAAAAAACCCTGAGCGCCGGCGAGCTGGCCGCATCCGTTGACACGGGCGCGCGCAATCCCGTTGGCTGGCAGCGCAACCTGATTCCGGTCATCGCCTTCACCTGGGCGGTTTTCCAGCTGTACATCGCTTCCAACCTGCCGTTCCTGTTCACCGAATGGACCGGCCTCAGCCTGGTGGTGACCAACTCCAACGCCCGGCTGATCCACCTCGCCTTCGCGCTACTGCTGGCCTCCCTGGCCTTCCCGCTGTTCAAGTCCAGCCCCCGGCATACCGTGCCCTGGTACGACTGGCTGCTCGCGGCGCTGGGGATCATGGCCTGTCTCTACATCGTGGTGTTCCGCAACGAGATTGCAGTGCGTGCGGGACTGCCCACAACCGGGGACCTGGTGATGTCGACCATCGGCATGCTGATCCTGGGAATCACGGTCTACCGTTCCCTCGGCCTTCCCCTGCTGATCGTGGCCTCCGTGTTCGTCCTGTACGTCTTCTTCGGCCACTCGGAGTTCCTCCCGGACGCCATCCGCTGGAAAGGAGCGTCCTACGGCAAGGCCCTGTGGCATTACTGGATGCAGGGCGAGGGGGTATTCGGGGTTGCCCTCGGGGTGTCGGCTTCCCTGATCTTCCTGTTCGTCCTGTTCGGCTCGATCCTCGAGAAGGCCGGCGCGGGCAACTTCTTCATCAAGATCGCCTTTGCCCTGCTGGGACACCTGCGCGGGGGGCCCGCGAAGGCGGCGGTCGTGGCGTCGGCGCTCAGCGGCCTGTATTCCGGCTCCTCCATAGCCAATACCGTCACGACGGGCACATTCACCATACCGCTGATGAAGAAAACCGGGTTCACCCCGGAAAAGGCGGGCGCCGTGGAAGTGGCTTCATCCACCAACGGCCAGCTCACGCCGCCGGTCATGGGCGCCGCCGCGTTCCTGATTTCCGAATTCACCGGCATCTCCTATACGGAAATCATCAAGCACGCGCTGGTGCCGGCACTGGTCTCCTACATCGCGCTGGTCTACATCGTGCACCTCGAAGCGGTGAAACTGGATCTCAAGGGTCTGCGGAAACCGCCTTCGTCACTGACTTTCGCCACCAAGATCATCGGGTTTCTGGGCGGCTTCATCGGCATCGCCCTCCTTGGCCTGTTCGTCTATTTCGGCATGGGCTGGATCAAGGTGGTGGCCCCGGATGCGGCATTCGCCGTGGTGGCCGTTTTCTGCTTCCTGCTCTACCTGGTACTGCTCTGGTTCGCATCCCGTGAGCCCGACCTGCCGGTGGAATCGCGTCTCGACGAACTGCCCCGGGTGGGCCCGACCGCCATCACCGGGCTCTATTATGTCCTGCCCATCATCATCCTGATCTGGTGCATCGTCATCGAGCGCCTCTCTCCGGGATTCTCCGCTTTCTGGGCCGCTGTCGCGATGATCGTGGTGACGCTGACCCAGCATCCCATCAAGGCGGTGATGCGGGGCTCGGAGGATATCGGAAATGCATTCCGCCAGGGGGTGTGCGAGTGGATTGACGGCATGATCGCCGGCTCCCGCAACATGATCAGCATCGGGGTAGCCACCGGCGCCGCGGGCATTATCGTCGGCACCATTTCACTGACGGGAGCCCACCAGGTTGTGGGCGAATTCGTCGAGTTCCTGTCCGGCGGCAGCCTGATCCTGATGCTGATCCTGGTGGCGGTGATGAGCCTGATCCTCGGGATGGGCCTGCCCACCACGGCGAACTACATCGTGGTGTCCTCCCTGATGGCCCCGGTGATCATCACCCTGGGTGCAGCCAACGGGCTGCTCGTCCCGCTGATCGCGGTACACCTGTTCGTGTTTTACTTCGGCATACTCGCCGACGACACGCCGCCGGTGGGCCTCGCGGCCTTCGCCGCCGCCGCGATCTCCGGCGGTGACCCCATCCGGACCGGCGTGCAGGGATTTGCCTACGATATCCGAACGGCCCTGCTGCCGTTCCTGTTCATCTTCAACACCGAGCTGCTGCTCATCGATGTCTCGCCCATGAAGGCGGTTTTCATCTTTGTCGTCGCGGTGATCGCAATGATGCTGTTCGCTTCGGCCACCCAGGGGTGGTTCGTCACCCGCAACCGTCTGTGGGAGTCCTTTTTCCTCCTTCTGGTTGCGTTCACCCTGTTCCGGCCGGGGTTCTGGCTTGACCGTGTGGACCCGCCCTACGAGAACATCGAACCCGCCCGGATCTACGAGGTCGTGGAGGCCACTCCCACGGATGGCATCCTGACAATGGTCGTGGAGGGGCCGGATTTCGACACCGGTGAGACGGCCAGCACCACGATCCTGGTGCCCACGGGGAACCGGCAGGAGGCTGCCAAGCGGCTCGAGTCCGCGGGCCTGACGGTGGTGGTGGAGGACGGTCTTGCAAGAATCGAGGAGCCGTTCCCCGGCACCCCGTATTTCGAGTCCATCGGCAAGTCCTTCGACTATTACGTGGATGAGCCGGTCCGGGTGGCGACCATCCGCAAGGAAAAGGACCGCCTGCCGAAGGAAGTGTTCTATATCCCGGCCCTGCTGGTGCTGGGGATGGTTTATCTGGTGCAGCGCCGCCGGAAAAACGCAGGATAAACGACGGCTGGATCGCTGCAGGATTCGGCGGGAGCCGGATGTCAGCGGATGATGGCGGAGGCGAAAGGGGCCGGCTCCGCCCCAGAGCCGGCCGCAAGGGCGAGGGTTCTCAGATTCGCGCGGCCGCCATCGTCACCTGGGCAAGCTGTCTTTCGATCTCCCTCACGGAAACCGTCACGGCCTGCCCGATCAGGTCCATGTTCCTGACCTGCTCGATCCGCTCCGCGACGCCCTTCAGTTCCCGTTCGGAAAGCAGGTACTTGAACAGGCCGCCTGCGTCCATCAGGCCGACGATCGCGATATCACGGGGGTCGGGGATTTCATCGCTGAACAGGATCGACATGATGCGAAGCTTCACCTCCCGTTCGGCCTGTCCGTCCACTACCGGGTAGCGGCGGGACTTGAAAACCCAGAGGAACCGGTCATCCTCCTGGCTCAGTATTCCCCTTTCACACAATCGGGCAAGCGCCTTCTCGCGAATATCCCCGGAAAGGCTCTGGCAATGCTCGACCCAGTACTGGGCATCATGATCTTCCCCCTCTTTCGTGAGGCGTTCGAGAATCGGATCCAGAAGGTCGTCGCCGGTCGGCTCCGGGTCGATGATGACCAGGGAATCCAGGTCCGTGTCGATCTTGCCTTTCAGTGCAAGATCCATCAGAACAGCGCCGGACAGCACACATCTCAGGTAATGGTCCGGAGCATGCACAAATCTCCCGTCCTCGTCCTCGAGCAGCAGGAGCATGATCTCTTCGGCAAAACTCAGCACAGGCACCTCTCTTAGATTTGTTCGTCTCAGCAGACGATTATATCAATCGACGTGACAGGCGTCCCCCCGATATGGAATATCCGCAGCAGATCGCCAGCAATTTGCGCCGACCGATATACTGTAGCAGATCGGGAGAAAGGCGCAATCCACGCTTCAGTTTTGCGGATAGAACTCCTATCAGCACGACGGAGGGTCCGCAGGCAACCGACGGAGAAGGAATGGACAGCCGGGCATTGTATGCGGACTCCTGCTCGGGAAATTCAATGCCCCCGTTCAGGCCGAAACATGGTAAATACGCCTTTGCAGATTGCCGGACAGCACGGCTACAGTTTGCGGAACAAGTGGCTGCAGTTCCTGAAGCCGGTTCCTGGTGGCGAGAATGACAACGACCGGAATCGGCAGGCTGCTCGGATTCTGTTCGTGCGCAATCCCGCGATCGACGGTGATCAGGGCGTCGAATCCGTGGTTCGCCGCAAGCAGGAGCAAGGCGCCGTTGCCGGTGCCGGCCCAGCCCATTTGCGGGACGGTCTGCACCTCGAATCGGTCCGGAAATGACGCCGCGAGCCTACGGGGCACGGACTCGTCAAGCAGCAGCCTCATCCCCGTTACTTGCAAGCAACTCCTTGGCCTGCTCGAGCAGGGCCACTGCCTGGGTCCTCGATACCGTGGGATAGTCCTCCAGGAATTCGTCGAGCCGGTCCCCTGCCTCGAGATGTTCCATGAGGATGCGCACCGGCACCCTCGTGCCGGGAAACACCGGAGTGCCCCCGAGAATGTCCGGGTTCCTGTCTATGGTCGGGTTGGTCACGGCTCTGTCCAGCGTGGAGAATCTGCGGCATGGGTTTCAAAGATACCGTATTTCAAGGTTTCTTTCACCTCTCCCGAACCGGTCCGGTTCGGGGTTTCATCCGGGGTTGGAGGATAAGGAGTCCTGTGTGTCACGCAATAATACCCTGCCATCCGTGCCCGCCCCACGGGATACGGGATGGGCATGTCCGGGTTGTTCGCGACGGCCGGCACATATCCCACGAACCGAGACCGCCCTTCCTGGGGCTGCCATGTGATCTTCCGGTATTGCCTCACGGAGTGAAAGTGGTACTCGGATTTCCGTGCAGATCTTCACAAGACCGCAAGGACAGCTACAGTCGAGCCGATCAAAGGAAACCCAGGGACGCCAGGTGACAACAGTCCCCAGAATACCGGATCAGGCCCGCAGCTTTTCACCTCTTGGGTCGAACAGGGGCTTTTCCAGCAATGTTGCCCTGGTGGGAATACCAAGCACCCCCACCGTGAAATCATCCCCGGGCACCGCATCGTCACGGTCCACGTAACCGATGGCGACGGAAGTGTTGAACGTGAAGCTGTAGGACCCCGATGTCACGCGGCCGACATACCTGCCGTTGCGGAATATGGCTTCACCGCCCCATGCATCCGCACCCTCCTTGCCGGACCCGGTATCAATCCGGAAGCAGCACATCAGTTGCCTGGGCGGAACATCCTTGATGGCCATGAAGGCCTCTCGACCGTGAAACTCCGGCTTTTCCGTTTTTATCAGAAAGTCCATGCGGGATTCCGTGGGCCACCATTCCGGCGAATACTCCCTGCCCCAGCTGCCATAACCTTTCTCGATGCGCATGGAGCCAAGCGCCCGTGACCCGACAGGACGGGCATCAAGGGGCTCCCCGTGGGCAAGTATCTTGCGGTAGAGATCGAGCTGGTTCTCCTCTGCCACATACATCTCGTAGCCGAGGTCTCCCGTAAAGGAAACCCGGATGACGATAACCTCGTAACCGTCCAGGCTGATCACGCGGTTACGCATGAAGCGGAGGTCGTCGTTGCCCCATGAAAGGCCGGTCATGCTTTCCATCAGTGTGCGGGCATTGGGGCCCGCCACGTTGAACCCGCATATCGCATCGGTCACGCACTCGAAGCTGACCCCGTCCGCAGGCAGATAGCCGTTGAACAGGCGGCGGTGGTAATCCTCGGCGATACCAGACCCGATCATGAACAGCTTCTCGTCTTCCAGCCGTGCCACGGTGAAATCCCCGGCCAGCCCGCCCCGCAGGCTCAGCAGTGGCGTCAGGCAGGTCCGGCCATTCTCCTTCGGCACATGGTTGGCAACGATCCGGTCCAGCCACTGCCTGGCGTTCGGGCCCGTAATCATGTACTTGGCGAAATTGGATGTATCCACCACACCGACGGCATTGCGCACGGTGGCGGCCTCCTGTCCCATGACGTCGAACCACCGGGGCCGTTCGAATGTGAATTCATCCTCCTGTGGCACACCCTCCGGCGCGTACCAGTGCGGATGCTCGTAACCGAAGGAAAATCCGAACACCGCGCCCATGGATTTCTGCAGCTCGTAGACAGGGCGTTTCATGATCGGCCGGCCCGCGGGACGCTCTTCGTTGGGGAAGTGGATACTGAAACGCGTGCCGTAGGTCTCCAGCGCCTTGGCCTTCGCATAATTCGCATCCGCCCAGGAGCCATAACGGGTCACGTCCCAGGGAAACATGTCAAGCTCCGGCTCTCCCTCCACAATCCACTGTGCCAGGGTCAGACCCAGGCCCGCGCTCTGGCTGAACCCGGGAACGATGCCGTTGCAGCACCAGTAATTCCTGAGGTCCCGAACGGGGCCGAGCAGCGCGGACGAATCTGGCGTCCAGATCATGGGACCGTTGATCACCTGCTTGACGCCCGCCTCGGCCAATACCGGCACCCGGTCGCAGGCGCGCATGAAATTCTCGGCAATCCGCTCCAGGTCCTCCGGCAGCAGATCATGGCCGAAGTCCATGGGCGTACCCTCCTCGGCCCAGAAGCGGCCGTCCTGCTCATAGGCACCCACCAGCAGGCCCTTGCCCTCCTGGCGCATGTAGTATTCCATGTCGCGGTCCGCCACCGACGGCAGTTCGCGGTCGATGGCGGCAATCTCCGGAATGGTTTCGGTGACCAGGTACTGGTGCTCCATGGTCATGAGCGGCAGGTGGATACCGGCCAGGGCGGCCACTTCCCTGCCCCAGAGTCCCGCGGCATTGACCACATGTTCCGCATGGATGGTGCCTTTGGGGGTAACCACGTCCCAGGTGTGGTCGGGCCGCTGGTTGGTTTCCATCACCGGCGTGAACCGAAGGATCTGCGCGCCCAGTTTGCGCGCCCCCTGGGCATATGCGTGGGTCACGCCGGAGGGATCCACGTGTCCGGCCAGGGGTTCGTACATGGCGCAGCGCACGTCGTCCAGGTTCAGGAGGGGGTGCAGTTCCAGGGCTTCGTTCCTGGAAATTTCGTAGAATTCGGCATCGAAGGCATGGGCCTTGGATGCCTGTATGCGAAGCTGGTGTTCACGGTCCCGCGAGCAGGCCAGGTAGATGGATCCGGCATCGTGCAATCCGCAGGACTGCCCGGTCTCCGCTTCCAGTTCCCGGTACACGTTCATGGTGTAGTACTGCAGGCGGGAGATATTGTTGTTGTCATGCAGGCCGTGGGTGTTCGCCGCGGCATGCCAGGTGGAACCGGACGTCAGTTCATCACGCTCCAGCAATACGACATCGGTCCAGCCGAGTTTCGTCAGGTGGTAAAGGATACTGCAGCCGGACAGGCCGCCGCCGATGACCACTACCCGGGCATGGGTTTGCATGATGGGATACTCCTGTGAGCGCCGTTGGGAGGGAATTGAGGCGTATGCCGAGAATGGTCAATTCTTATCAACCCCCTCCTGCAAGGATTCCACGTATTCGACTATCCGTTCTGCTGCAACGACCAGCTTCTCCTCCGACGCGCAAAGGCTGATGCGAAGCAACCCGCTCCCGCTCGGGCCGAAGCCGTCACAGGGCAGGATCGCCACCCGGTGACGATCCAGCAACTCGTCCGCGAACCGGAACCCGCTGACGGGCAGGCTGCGGATGTCCAGAACCACGAACATGCCCCCCTGGGCGTTGAAGATCCGGATTCCCGGCACATCTTTCAGGACATCCTGAAGCAGGCGGTACCGCCGGTCCATGGCGTCGCGCACGACTCCGGCGGTGACATGGTCTTCCTCGAGGGCGGTGACCGCGGCATCCTGTATGAACGGAGGCAGGCCATAGGACATGCACATCGAGAGGTTGTACAGATGCCGGACCAGTTCCAGGGGAGCCACCGCCCAGCCCAGGCGCCAGCCGGTCATCCGGTGGGATTTCGACAGGCTGGACACCGTGACACACACCGGTGCGGCCCGCTCCAGCGAGGCAGGGCTGAAGCGATCCTCCGGCGGCAGTATTTCCTGGTACACCTCGTCGCTGATCAGCCAGATGTCGTTGGCCAGGCAAAGATCCACAACGGCCTCGAACTGTTCCCGGGTATACACCGCACCCGTGGGGTTGTTGGGCGAGTTGAGCAGGATCGCCCGTGTTCTTGGCGTGATCGCCGCCTCGATCCGGTCCGGGGCAATCCGGAACCCGTCCTCCGGCTGCACCGGAACACGAACCAGGGTGGCCCCGGAAGCCGTGACCGTGGCCGGATACGTGGTGTAGTAGGGCTCCGACAGGACAATCTCGTCACCGGCCTCCAGGACGCACTGGCAAACCGCGAACAGGGCGTTTTGCGCACCAGTCGTCACGATACAGTTCTCGGCAGAGACGGATTGCCCGGTCAGCCACCGGTGGCGCCGGGCGATCGCGGCGCGCAAGGGCTCGATCCCGGCGACGGCGGAATAATGGTGGCGGCCAGCGTACAGGCTTTCCGTGGCAGCAGAAACGATGGGCGCCGGTGTCTGTTCCTCCGTTTCCTGGCCCACGCTCAGCAGGATGATGTCCTCGCCGGCTTCCAGCCTGGCCATTCCACGATAATGGACGTCCCAGACATCCACGCTGTCTCCGGAAATTCGTTCGGTCAGGCTGGAAAATTTCATCGGGGTAACCACATTGCTGAAATGAAAGTAAGGCGGCTGCGCCAGAGCCGGATTCCACCACAAACAGGCCCGGACGGCTGAAGCAGAACCGGCAGGAAATGTCATTCCGGAACCAGGTTGACCAACGGGCGGATAGTACCCGAAGCGACGTCACGGGGTGGATTTTGCCTGACGATCAGGCGTGGATTAGGCATCATAGCCGTGTTCCTGAAATACTGGGAAATTCGTGGGAAAATGGAACCACCCGATTCTGAAATTTCGGAAGATAAACGATAGTCGTACGAACGGAATATTCAGGATTTGCTCCGGTTTCGGACAGATGACGAAATTCAAACATTGGCCAATAAGATGTTGATAAGTAAATATAATTGTTCACCTGAACCCAAGTCGGGCCAGTAGAAGTGTCCAGCGATACACAGATACACTGCGAAGTCGACCTGGACCGTGACGGCCGTCACAGCGGATTCCTGCGGGTGCCCCATTCCGTTCACCGCTCCGCCTACGGCTGGGTCCCGGTACCGGTTGTGTCGATTCGAAACGGTGACGGGCCGGTGGTGCTGCTGCTCGGCGGGAATCACGGCGACGAGTACGAAGGCCAGGTGGCCCTCTCACGGCTGGCCGGAGAGCTGGAAGCCGACCGGCTTTCCGGACAGGTGATCATCCTTCCCATGGCAAACTACCCCGCGGCCCGGGCCGGCACCCGCACGTCTCCCCTGGACGGGGGGAACCTGAACCGGAGCTTTCCGGGAAGCCCCATGGGCGGCCCCACGGCCATGATCGCGCATTTCATCGAGTCCGAACTCATGCCACGTGCGGATTTCCTGCTTGACATCCACTCCGGCGGCAGTTCCATGCAGTACAGGAAACCGACCCTGCTCGTGGCGAAGCCTGATGACCCCGCCCACCAGGAACGGTTGATGAAGCTGGTGGAAGCGCTGGGTTTTCCCCAGGCAGTGCTGTACTCGGAATCGCGCGGCGCGAGTTATTCCACCTCGGCGGCGAGGCGGAAAGGGGTACTTGGAATGACGGCGGAAATGGCCGGGGGCGGCGGTGTGAGCCGGGCGGCGATGTCGCTGCTGGATGTCGCACTGCCGCGCTACCTTGCCGACTGCGGCGTATTCAACGGGCCTGTCGCGACGACCCCTGCCACGGCCGCCACGGAGCTGTTCGCCGACTGCGGATACCTGTACGCCCGCAACGAGGGGGTATTCGAACCGGCAGAGGTGCCCGATGACCGGGTGGAACCGGGTGATAATGCCGGATGGATTCACTATCCGGATGTCCCCTTCACGGACCCCGTTGAACTTCGATTCGAGGTTTCGGGGAAAGTGCTGGCCATGCGGATGCCGGCCAGGGTGGAGCGTGGGGACTGCCTCTACGAACTCGGTATGCCGATCGGCAGCCAGCCCGGAAACTGAGCCGATTTTTTCTCCAGATCACTGATTGACGGGACGCAGCCCGTTGTTTTTCCGCCTATGGAGGTCTGCGGTACCTGGCAAGGCGGTCATCATACCCGGGTTGCAGACATGGATGGTGTCAGAGCAGTTCCGCCGCGAGGTTGGCGATTTCAGAGCGTTCACCCTGGGTCAGGTTGACACAGGCGAATATGTCATGCCCGCGCATGTTGCCGATGACATGGGTCAGGCCGCAGGACCGCCTGCTGAGGAACCGGTTGTCGATCTGGTCCGGATCCCCGGTGATGAAGATCCGGGTGTTCCGCCCGGCACGCGTCAGCAGTGTCTTCATCTGGTGGGGAGTGAAATTCTGTGCCTCGTCGATGATGACCAGCGAGTTGTGAAGGGTGCTGCCGCGAATGAAGTTGATCGGTAGTACGGGCATCCGGCCGCCGCTTTGTTCATTGGTCAGGGAATCGAAATCAACCAGTCTCTTGCCCTTCTTCGAGCCTTTTACGCCATCCTGAATGATCTCGAAGGCATCGCGAATGGGACGCTTGTAGGGACTGAACTTCTCGTCCAGCCGGCCGGGCAGGAAGCCGATGTCATCCGCGAGCTGATCATTGGGACGGAAAACATAAACCTTGCCGGGCGAGGTGCCCAGCAGTTTCTGTTCCACGGCCGCCGCCAGGGCCAGGATGGTCTTTCCGGTGCCGGCCTGCCCCACCAGGGCCGCCACCCTTACCTGCTGGTCATACAGCACCTGCAGGGCCAGTTCCTGCTGATGGTTGAGGGGCTGCACCAGGGTACCCGCAAGGCTGCCATACTGGTGAACCGCTCCGTTCCGGAGATAGCCTGCATGGACATGACCTCCATTCACACGCACCAGTACCGGCTCGTCATGTCCGTTTGCATGTTCCCCGGAAACCGTCACGGGCTTCCCGCCATGCCAGCGCATGGCTTCCTCGTCAGACAGTTCAAACGTTGTGGGATCGCGGTACAGTTCATCCAGGCGGCTGCGGTAGTTGACCGCCTCGTACTCCTCGGAGGCGAGTCCAAGCGAGTGCGCCTTGATGCGGACTGCCGCATCATTGGTGACGATGACCACCCGGTCGGGATAGGCCGGGTCTTTCTTGAAGCGCATGGCCAGCGCCAGGAGGCGGTTGTCGGGCTTTTCCAGGGTAAGGTCGTATCCACGAATGTCCCTGCCGCCCAGCTCGGCGGCGTCCAGAATGAATGTGCCTCCGGAGCGCAACCTGATGGGTTCGCCGGGACGGTGCCTGGTCGTGAGATACAGGATACGGTTGATCGCCTGACGGGCCTCGTATTCCGTGGAAGACCTGCGTTTCAACCCATCCAGTTCTTCCATCACCATCATGGAAACCACCACGACATGCTCCTTGAAATTGTCCACTGCGGATGGATCCACCAGCAGGACATTGGTGTCCAGGATGAAAACCCTACGTTGTCCGTTCCGCGTCCGGGATGGATCGGGTTCCTCGACGGGACCGTCTCGGGAATCGGTCAGTGGCGGCAGGTTCTGGGACAAATTACAGACGGGGCCCGGAAAGGATCAGGAGGATAGCCCCGGTATGTTACAACCGTAGGTATCTGGTTGGATCGATCTTATCCAATCAGTACGCCCATCGCCAGAAGAGCCTTGTCCGATGGTGCAGGAAACTGGAAGGCGAGGCGTCATTCCAGGGGCAAATGAGCCCGACGGGTTGGGCGTATAATGAATATCGTGAATCGTCGGAAATTTCTGCACGCCACCGGAAGTGCGGCGGCCCTGAGCCTGGGTGGCGGGCTGGGCCAGGCACAGACCCTTCCCGAGGTCGGTCCCCTGCATCGCCTCATGGAAGAGACGCCCCGCGAACGCGTCGCGGCAGAGCTTGCATCCCTGATCCGGAACGGTCTCGATCACCGCAAGGCCCTGGCCGCCCTGGCCGTCGCGACTTCGCGCAGCGTACAGCCCTTCCCCCATGTCGGCTTCAAGTACCACACGGTGCTTGCGCTGCAGTCCGTCCACCTGACGGCGCTGAACCTGCCGGACGAAGAGCGCTGGCTGCCGGTATTCTGGGCGCTCGACTATTTCAAGCGCGCCCAGGGACAGGAGCGCCGTGCGAGCGGCTGGACGATGGGGCCGCAGCCGAAACCCATGGCCGGAACGGCCGGACAGGCCCGGAAAAATCTGATCGACGCGTTGGATCGCTGGGACCTCGAGGCTGTCGATCCTGCCATCTGCGATTTCGTCAGGCTCGCGCCCCCGGGGCAGCTCTACGAGCTCCTGTTCAGATACGGCGCCCGGGATCTTCGTGCGATCGGTCACAAGGTCATCGCGGTGCAGAACGTGCATCGCCTCTCGTCGGTCATCGGCCCCGAAGATGCACCTGCCGTGCTTCGCTCCCTGGCCGCGGCGCTGCAGAATCACGGCTACGACGCGAATCCCGCCACTCGCGACCTGCCCGCCGATCGAACCTGGCGAGAATTCCGGACGATGCTTGGAGAGGTTCCGAAGACCTGGGAAGAGGGCCGCCGGGATGACGCCGGACGCAATGAACTCGTCCGCACCCTCCGCGAGGTTTCGGAACTCGATGCGGGCCGGGCGGTGATCGACCTCCTGAAGCACGGGGTGTCCACTGACTCGATCTGGGAGGCCCTGTTCGCCACGGCCGCGGAATTGGTGATGCGCCAACCGAGGGTGGTGCCGGTGCATGCCCAGACGTCCGCCAACGCGTTTCACTATGTGTTCCGGCATGCGCGGACCGAGGAGACGAAGCTCCTGGCGCTCCTGCAGTCCGCAGCCTTCATGCCGGAGTTCCACCGCCGTGTAGGCAGCGCGCAACCCAGCCTGCGGATTGAAGACCTGGAACCTCTCCCGGTCTCCGATGACAGCGGGGAAGCGTTGCAGGATGCATTTTCCGAGCTGCCGCGCGATCACATCTCCAGCGCCCGCAAGGCATTGCACTACCTGCGACATGGTGGCTCCGCGTACCGGCTTGTCGCTACTGCACGTCGTCTGCTCGCCCGCAACGGCCGGCAGTCCCACGACTACAAGTTCACCGAGGCCGCCCTGGAGAACTACAGGGAAATGGCGCCCACCATGTGGCGTGACCGGATCCTGTCCGCCTCGATGGCATATTTCACCGGGCCCGCAACGGCACCGAGCCCCGTTTCCCGAAAAGCGCTGCAGTTGCTTGGCTAGCGACGATCTGGACATTCGGGCGCCGGGCAGGAAGTCGCGGGGCGATCGGGGTCGACTGGTTGCTGCCGCCGCCGCAGAGAAATTGATCCCTGCCGAGCGCAGGGTTACAATCGCGCCGCCGATGAACTGGTGAACGCCGCCGATTCCGAATCCAGACCATGACCGCCTCCCCCGAGTCCTTGGAAATTGCCGGGGAGGACGGCATCCGCTTCGCCCAGGTCACCGATTGCCACCTCATGGACGAGCCGGATGGACGGCTGCGCGGTATCAATACCCGGGCGACACTGGAAGCCGTACTGGAGTCCATCGGAAACAACCACCCGCAACTTGATTTCCTGCTGTTCACCGGGGACATTTCCCAGACCGGCAGCCGTACCAGCTACGGGATATTCGCCTCGGCCCTGGCTTCCCTGAGCTGCCCGGTCTACTGCATTCCCGGGAACCATGACGACCCGGCCGGGCTGAACGACATCATCCCGACCAGCCCGGTGTCGGGATTGCGGACGATCCCGCTCGGCGCCAATCGCCTGCAGTTGCTGACCAGCTGGATCGCAGGAAAACACCATGGCCGGATTCCCGATGCCTGCCTGCGCCGCCTTGGCGGGCAACTGGCGAGGCCGCCCGGGGGCATGGACATCATCGCGCTCCACCATCCGCCGGTCGCGACCGGCTGCTGGCTTGACGGGATGGGACTTGTCAACCGTGCCGACCTGTACGATGAACTCGCCAAGGTTCCCCAACCTACCCTGCTGCTCTGCGGGCATATTCACCAGACCATTGACCGGCAATTCGGCAATACCCGGGTGCTGACGGCTCCGTCGACCTGCTACCAGTTCAAGCCGGGCGCGGCCACGATGACGGTGGATGAGACCCGGACGCCCGGCTACCGGTATTTCCACATCGAGTCGCCGCACCGGGTACACACCCGGGTCTACCACCTGGCGCACTGAATGCGCCGCAATACCCGCTCAGACGAGCCTTGAGAGGTAGGTGTAGTAGTTACAGGAGGCAAAGAACCGCCCCCCGGCGATCAGTTCGGCCTGCCCGTCGACCCAGCGCTCCACTTCGCCGGCGCCCATCATGTCCCCGCTTGCCACCATGGGCGCGTAGGTGTCGGCGAAGGACTTGAAATAGCTGGCCTTGCCGATTTCGGAGACGACATCGACAAGGGTGTCGTCGATCTCAAATCCGCATGCGGGCAACAGCCCGATCAGGTCCCGCATGACCAGCGGATTGTGGAAGGTGGTTTCGGCCAGCGCGCGGTCCATGCGCCGCCCGAGTTCAGGGTCCTCGGGAAACCCATAGGTCAGGGACGAGTAGTCGCCGTCGAAAACCGCAAGCAATCCCCCGGGGCGCAGAACACGGGCGCACTCGTTGATCGCCGATTCCGGGTCCACCACATGGCTGATCACCGTGTGGGCGATGACCAGTCCGAATTCACCGGACGCACATGCCAGGTCGTGTGCGTCGCCGACCCGGAACTCGACCCGGTCCGCGATACCCGCCCGGTCCGCAAAATCCGTCGCCGCATTGATGAAGGCCGGGCTCTGGTCGACGCCGACAACGCGGCCGCGGAAATTCGGTTTGTTCACCAGGGCGCGAATCATGGCACCGGTTCCGCACCCCACTTCCAGCGTCACCGAGTCGTCGGAAAATTCCAAGGCATCGGCATAGCGGTCGAACAGGCGGGTGAACACGGCATCCTGCGCCCGGCTTTCAAGCCGGCTGATCAGCCGCCCCGCAGTTTCGTCATCAAGTGAATGGGATCGGCAGTGGGGATCAACACTGGTCATCATGATGGTCTCTGTTATGAACGGTCCACTCTATCGCAACGGGTCGCCGGCCGCCAGTTGGGCCCCGCCGGTCAGGCATCCAGCATCTCGCCCTGCAATACCTCATACACGCTGCCGCCGACCTGCACGTCAATTCCGTCGGCGAGACGCTTCCCGCGCAGACGGATCAGCGAAGGACGCCGCAGCCCGTGGCCCTGCTCGATGGAGAAATCGAATCCTGCCGCAAGATCGGGTCGGTGTTCCAGCAGGTAGGCACCGAAGAAGGCGGCTCCGTTGCCTGTTGCCGGGTCCTCTCGGACACCGTCGGCCTCGAAGAAAAACCGCACCTGGAAATCATGCGCCGCCTGCCGCGTTTCCCGGCAGAACAGGTAGACCAGTTTCGGAATGCCCTGATCGGCCAAGGCGGCATGCTGCGCGAGGTCGAGACGGGCGCGAAAAAGTGCATCGGCGGACTTGAGCGGCACCATCAGGGCGGCAGTGCCCGCCGAGACGACCTGAACCGGTAAGGCCGAATCCAGATCGTCCACCGTGAGGCCGAGTGATTCGCAGACAAGATCATGGGGCAGGACCTTGCCGAGCTGCATGGCCGGCCCCTGCATCCACGCGATCTCGGTACCGTCCGCATCCCTCTCGAAGCTTACGCGTATGGATCCGATCGCGGTCTGAAGGTCGATTTCGTCCCGGTCCCGCGCTCCCAGGAACCGCCGTATGACATAGGCAGTGCCGATCAGGGGGTGGCCGGTGAATTCGATTTCACGTACCGGCGTGAAAATCCGTACGGAGTATTTCCCGTTCCTCGCGGGAAGCCTGACGAAGGTGGTTTCGGAGAAGTTCATTTCCGCGGCAATCCCCTGCATGCGCTGCCGCCCGGGAAATTCGTCCCCGCAAATGACCGCGAGAGGGTTTCCGGCCAGCGGCTCGCTGGCGAAAACATCGACGATGTACGCCCGGTACGTCATCCGGCGGAGCCGGCAGGTCGACCGCTAGTGCTCACCGGGATACCAGAGCGTGTCACCCGTCTCGGCATCAACGAGCAGGATGATGTAGTCAGGGTCGAAGGTATTGGGCTCAATCTTGCAATGGAAGGTCACGGAAAAGAATTTTCCGAACAGACCGACCATCGTGAGTTCCTCGTCCTCGTCCTTGAGTTCAACATCACGGCCCGTGACGGTCAGGGACAGCCCCGATGCCTGGTACTCCTCGTGCAGGTACCGGGTGGCGATTTCCAATGCTTCAGTTTCACTAATCATGGTTTACCTGGATTGTCATTGTTGTTTACCTGGAGTCGACGGGCCTGGGTGTACCGCCGGATCCGCAACCGGATACCGCCGGACACCACGTCTGCCCGGCGCACCGAAAATCTTCACAGGATGTCCCCCAAGGGCAGATATCCCGACCCATCGGCGTTACATGGGACGGTAACCCGGCAGGGTCTCGATATTCCCGAACCACTCCCTGATTGCCGGATAGGCTTCCAGCGAAAGGCCTGCGTCAGGAGCAAGCAGGCTGTAGGGATAGCATGCGACATCGGCGATCGTGGGATGGGCATTACCGGCAAGCCAGGTTGTTTGCGACAATCGGGTCTCAAGCAGGTCGAGCGCATCGGTGGCGATCCGGTGGCACTCGTCGAGGCTGCCGGTCCCGGCGAGCCTGATCGGGTTGTTGAGCGAGATCGACCGGCCCCGGGCCAGTCCGTAACGCATCATGCCCTGCTCGAAGACCAGCCAACGGGTCACCATCGCAGCCGTCAATGCCTCCTTCGGCAACCAGTTCCCATCGGCATATTTCTTCGCCAGGTATACCAGGATGGCGGCCGAATCATGCAGCACTGTCCCATCATCGTCAATCACCGGCACACAGGCCTCTGGGTTGATCGCGAGAAACCAGGGCTCACGATGCTCCCCCCTGGACAGGTCGACCGTCACGGTCTCGTGGGGCAGGCCGATCAGCGAGAGGAAAAGCCGGATCTTGTAGCAGTTGCCTGAACGGCCGAAATCGTACAGTTTCATTGGCGGACTCCGGAACAGGATTCCCGGGAAGCACGGGGAGGGCTTCCCTCGAGTCGGCGCCGCGCCTCGTCCAGCATCTGCGCCGCCTCCCGGGGAAGATGCGCGCAATCCGGCCCATAACATCCGACAAATTCGTCGTACCGGCCCTGTTCAAAAAGGTTCCTCGAGGCCTCGATGCCCTGGTCGCGAATCCGTAGTATCTCCTCCCGTCGCTGTGCCTCCCGATCAAGGGTGCCCTGACTGAAATCCATCTTGATTTCCATGCCGGTCAGCAGGGTAAACAGCAGCCTCGTCTCCGCCCAGTGACTGGAGAAGTCGTCCCTTGCAAACTGGTGGACCTCGAGGGTGCCGTCGGCGTGTTGCGCCTCGATGAACGGGGCGCGGAGCAACGGCCTGCTGACGCGTATCGAGCGCAGCGGAGAACGGCGGTCCGTATCCAGCATCAGGGCACTGATGATCGGGTTGTCACCGTAGAATTCGAACACGTGAATCATGGGTGTGCTCACTTGAATCTGTTCTTGGCAGCCTTGGCCTGGGGCGGCGGAGGCCATAAGGGCAGGAATTCCGGTAACGTCGCACTGAGGTGTTTGTCTACTGTCGCAGAACTGATATCAGTGCTGACCTGCTGCCCGCCGCACCGGGATTGAACGCCATCATGCTGCCCTCCCCCGGCCAACCAGCCGGCAGGCTATTTCCGGAGGCTCTCCCCCAGGTTCCTGCCCAGTATGGCGAGAATACGCAGACCCTCCTGTGTACCCGGATCATTCATTTGCTTGACCAGGTTACCGAGGCCCCCCTTTGCCGGCGGTGAAGACGACAATTCGATGCTGGTCTTGCTGAGCGCCTCCGAAAGGCCCTTCAGCAGAGCCTTGTTCTCCGGCCGATCAAGATTCTGCAGCAGCCGGACGAGCTCCTGGTTCCGTGTCAGGCGATCAAGCAGCGTGACGCCCTCGGAAAGCGCCGAAGCCATTCTGGCGACCATGTCATCGTTGAGCGCGTCCTTGGCCGCCGCGATGACGGTGCCGATCTCGGCCAGTCCCTCCAGGCTCTTTTCCAGGCTCTTGTTGTCCTCTTCTTCTGATCCGGATGTCATCGGTGTCTGCCTTACAGTAGTCCGCGAACGCTGCTCCAGTACATCTTGTTGTAGCTGACCTTGAACCAGTGCATGGATTTGTTCGGTTCTTTCAGATCGGGCGGAAAGTCATAGTTGAACATCGCATAGGTCGCCTTGTCGAAGCCGGCCTCGATGAAGCAGTACACCTTGCCGTTGTATTCAGTGACCGGTGCGCCGATCTTGATCACCGAGGCGATGTTCTCCGCGATGACCTCGGCCTGGAAATGGGCCGCCGACCCTGTCTTGCTGACCGGAAGGTCGGTGGTGTCGCCAACGACATAGACATTGTCATGGCCCGTCATCATCAGGGTGTGCCGGTCGGTCGGAATCCAGCCGTCCTGTCCCAGTTCGCTGTTGATAATGGCCTCAGCACCGTTGTGCTCCGGAATCGAAATCAGGAGATCGTACTGGTATTCGGTACCTTCGAGGCTCTTGACAATCTTGTTCTCGACGTCGACCTCATCGACGTTGAACAGGGTCTCGTACTCCACGCCCATGCGCCGGAACTCGGGTTCCGCCCAGGCGGCCACGTTCTCGATACTGTGAATCCGGTTGATCGGATAGTGGTACTTGATCTCGACCTTGTCGCGAATGCCGCGGGACTTGAAATAGTCGTGCAGGGAAAAGGTGACCTCCACCGGCGCGATCGGACATTTGTGGGGCACCCCGACGACGATGGCAACCCTGCCGCCCTCGAATTCCCGCAGGGCCTTGAACATCTTGATCGCCCCTTCCTCGGTATAGAAGGTTTCGGAACCCTCGTTCAGGCCGGGTATGTTCTTCGGCATGATGCGTGAACCGGTTGCGATCACGAGTATGTCGTAGTCATGGGTCCGGCCGCTCGCTGTCGTCACCCGGTTGTTGTCGAGATCGAACTGTTCTGCCGGATCGACATGAAATTCGATGGAACTCTCGAGCAGGCTCGCCTGGTCGCGATACAGTTCATCGGGCATCATCTGTCCGAAGGCGACATACATCAGGCCCGGCTGATACATGTGGCGGTCGGAATCCGACAGCATGGTGATTCCCGCCTTGCCCGCGCTGATTTCCGACGCCAGGCGCCGGGCCACATTGTTGGCGATGATCGTACCGCCGGTACCACCGCCCACCACCAGAATTTTCATTTCATCCTCCCGTCTATCTCCGCGGCGTCTTGATACGGGTGTTACTTCACCTTTTTCACCGTGACGTGCCAGACGTCATCGATCTGTTCCGAACTCACGAGTTCATGACCGATCTTGGCAACCCACTCGGGAACGTCGTTGGCGGTGCCGCTGTCGGTCGACAGCAGCTCGAGCGTGTCGCCGACCTCCGCCTGTTTCATGCACCGGATCAGTTCCATCAGCGGCCCCGGGCAATAGGTATTCTTCGCATCAACAATTTTGTGTTCACTCATGTCATCCCTCCTGGCACAGGTTTCTCTGCCATCAGAAAGTTAAGATCTGCGATCCCTCGGCATCGCTCAGGAACTTGGTCAACCCGGTCGACGGGCCGAACTCGCCCATCAGGTCGCCGTCCTTCAGTTCCAGCAGGTCCATCGCCATCGAACAGGGCAGCAGGGCCGCATCTCCGAGCTCCGCCGCCTGCTGGAACAGTTCCCGAAAGGGGGGCACGCCTTCACGGCCGAGCACGCTGCTACCGAAATCACCCTCGGCCGGGGCGGCGTCCTCGTTGCCCTTGACGAAGTACTTCATCGCGTTCATGGAAAAGAATACAGTGACGTCGTCGCCCGATGCGGCTCCGACCGAGGCGACCATGGCCGCCATCTGCAGCTTTTCGTGCTCGCCCGACAGGCAGATTATGCTGATCTTGTTGGTCACTTCGGTTCCTTCGGTCAGGCTGGGGTGGAACTGTACGCGGTCTGAGGGGGTTCCATGCTGATCCCTACGCGCACCTGCCGATCCGGCACGCAGTTCCGGACTCGCCGGTTATGGTCGGGCGCTGTTGCCATTTGGCCGGAAATACTGCTCTCTCCTCGTGTTAACTCATTGCATGAATAAATGATTGGAAGACATTGATGTCTTGTCAGGCCTCATCGCCCCGGTGCCAGCTGAACCGCTTGATCGCCAGTGCACAGGAACTGTCCAGAATGTAGCCGATGATACCGATCGTCAACACCATTGCGGTCAGGTGATCATAGGACAGGGTTTCTCGCGCATCCGCGATGGAATAACCAAGACCCGAGGTTACGCCGAGAAACTCCGCCGGAACCAGTACGATCCAGGCGACGCCAAGGGCGGCGCGGATACCCGTCAGCATATCGAACGTGATCGCCGGAATGATGATCTGAGTCAGACGGTGCCAGGAATTGGCGCCGAGGTTCCTGGCAACCTTGAACCAGGCCGGATCCACCTTCGCGAGGCCGGCGGCGGTTGCGAAGGCAACCGGCCAGACCGAGGCCACTGCGATCAGGAAGATGATCGCCTGGTTCCAGGTCACGAATACGATGACGGCGATCGGCTCCCAGGACAGCGGGCTGATCATCCGCAGCAGCTGGAACGGCGAATTGCTCAGTTCACGGAATGTGCGGCTCCGTCCCAGCAGGATCCCGATCGGAATGCCGCAGCCGATGGCGATCAGAAGCCCGATGCCGAGTCGGTAGCCACTGGACTTGATTGCATTCGGGATCGTTCCGTCTTCCCAGAGGTACGGGAAGGCCTGGAAGGTCGGGATCGGCCCGAAATCCGAAAAATGCGTCGTGTCGGGGTTGAGGTAGATCAGGTAGCCACCCAACAACCAAAGCAGGAACAGGATCAGCAGTCCGGCCACCCAGTTGAACAACTTGAGGCCGAACTTTCTGATCCAGACCTGCGACTGGCTCTTCTCTGCCATACCCGGATTCCGGTTCTATGCCGTCGCGACCGTAAAGCGCCTACAGCTGGACGACTTCCACCCGGTTGTAGGGATCATCTCCTTTCGGCACGCTCACATCGTTACGCCATTTCGGATTGGCTTCGAGTGAATTCTTGATGAACTCGTAATTCACCAGATCGTCGGCCACCATTTCCGGCGACAGGCCGTCCAGGAATGCATCGTCACCGGTAACGACCGTCTTCTTCAGGTCATTGACCACGAGTTCGGTCGCCGAACGGTACGGCCAGGCCTGGAAGTTGATCCGGTCCATGCCCCACTCGGGATGCTTGATGGCAAGCGGATTGTTGTAGTAGGCGGGATCGTAGAACATCATTGCGCGCTCGATGACCTCCTTCGGGAACGGCAGGTACTTCTGGCCGTCCCGTGACAGCATCACCGCCATTTCCTGGCGGTTTTCGGCCAGCGTGATCTGCGCCCTGACCACGGCATTGTGGATGCCCTGCGCCCATGCGGCCCGGTCCGGATCCATCGTGTTCTCCTCGTGCATGACGACCACGCAGCAGGGATGGCCTTTCCAGACGTCGCCGGTGAACCGAAGCACCTTGCCGCCCGCCTTGAGCTCGCCCAGAGCGTTGAATGGCTCGGCAACGCAGTAACCGTCGATCGTACCGGCGGCCAGTGCCGGCGGCATGGAAGGCGGCGGCAGCACCAGGAAATTGCACTCGTTCGGTCCGAGTTCGGCATCCTGGGGACGGATCACCGGCGTGATACCGGCATCACGCAACAGGCGCTGCGACACGATGTTGTGGATGGAATACCAGTACGGCATCGCGAACTGCTTGCCGCCGAAATCCGCCGGAGAATTGATGCCGGTGTTCTTGCCCACCACGATTGCGGATCCGTTGGTGTGGTCCCAGGCGGTGATCTTGACCGGGTAATCGTTGTTGTACCTCATCCAGATCGGAATCGGAATCAGCATGTGGGTCAGATTGAAGCGGTAGGAGGCGAAGGCTTCCACCAGCGGCGACCATCCCCGGATCAGCGTCGGGCGTACCGAATCGATACCCTCTTCCTTCAGGTATCCGAGTTCGTGGGCAACCAGCAGTGCGGCCGAGTCCGTAATCGGGATGTATCCGATCTTGACCACCGGATCCCAGTTGTCCTGCTGCGCCAGGCTGGGCCTGGGCAGGGTGAATCCGGCCGCGGCCGCGGCCGCACCCAGCTGCAGCACTTCACGGCGATTGACGGCCGACCCCAGGATCCCCTTGAAGGTGGGGTCGCACTCGATGCAGAGATTCGGGTCTTGGATGCCATCGCCGTACTTCGTATAGATTTTTTTCATGTCTGTCATTCTCTTTCCTCCGTAGTGTCAAATTCGGCGGCCGGAAGCCGCCCTGGTCCAGCTAGGCTAGGCTGGGCTGTACTCGCGGCCTGAAAATTCAAGTTTTGTCGAGTCGTTCATAATCGTTTCATCCTCGTCTGACGGTTCGTCGCCTTCGTCCTCGCCATCATGGGGCGCGCCCGCGGCATCGCGGAACACCTTCATCAGCTTGGCACGCATTTCCTGCACCTTCGGGTCGCTGCGCTCGCGCGGGTCCGGAAGGTCCACCTTGTAGTCATGCACGATCCTGCCCGGGGCGCCGGCCATCACCAGGGCGCGGTCCGCCATCAGGATTGCCTCGTCGATATCGTGGGTGACCAGGATCAGGTTGATGCCGAGCTGCTTGGCGATCTGGCGCACATCGCGCTGGAGAGAGGCACGGGTGAAGGCATCAAGCGCCGAAAAGGGCTCATCCAGGAGCAGCATTTCCGGTTCCATGACCAGCGAGCGCGCCAGGGCAACACGTTGCTGCTGGCCGCCCGAGAGATCCTGGGTGTTCTTGCCGGCGAATTCTTCCAGGTGGACCAGTTCAAGCGCCTCGTCGACACGGTCCCTGATCTTGTCCTTCGGCCAGTTCGCGAAGCGCAGGCCGACACCCACGTTCTGGCGAACGTTCATCCAGGGAAACAGGTGGGGGGCCTGGAACATCATGACCCACCGCGAGGAGGGTTCAACGACATGCTCGTCGTTGATATTTACCCTGCCGATCGAACCGGGCATCAATCCCGCGATCACCTGAAGCAGCGTTGACTTGCCGCATCCGGAGCGGCCGATGATGGTCAGGGCCTCGCCCGGCACCGCCTGGAAGCTGACCTCCTCGAAGGTCAGGGGCAATTTGGGCGTGTATCGATGCGAAAGCTCTTCGACACTGACGTGGACACCACTGGCGCTTGCGGGATTATTCACTGTTTACGTCATCGCGAAAAGTGTGCAGCCTCTCAAGTTCTCTAGTCCGCCATGTTCAGGCGCTTTTCCACGATCTTCGTGCGTGCCGCCAGTTCCTTCTCGTCGATCAGTCCGCGCCGGATCATCGAGTGCGCCAGGGCCAGCAACTGCCGTTCCGGAAATGGCACATCCTTGTACAGATCCTCGCTGAGATCGTCCTCCTCCCACCGGCGTTCCAGCGCCGGCAGGGCGCAATTCCGGTCTGCCAGGACTTCGCAGGTGGCCTCCAGCCAGATCTTCCAGGGCGGTTCCGGATTGTCCACCCCCCATTTCGGTGCAAGGTCCTCCCAACACCGGCCTTCCTGCCTGATCTGTTCCAGCAGGTCGATCGGTGAGTTGTCAAGATTCCGCGCCTGCATTTCCTCGTCAAGCGCGATCTTGTCGGGATTGATTGAAGTCATGACGGCGTGGCGTGTCGCCTAGTGGTCGTAAGGCTTCAGCGCCTTGCGGACCGGACGCGGATCGTTCGCGGTCTTTCCGGGCTTCGGCACGGCGACACCGATCAGGCAATCACGCGTGACGATTTCGGTCAGCTGATCCTCGTTCCAGCCCTCGGTGCCTTCCGGACGGACCGGCAGCACGATGAAGCGGGACTTCTGGTTGGAATCAACCACCCGGACCTCCACATCCTCCGGCAACTGCAGGCCGAACTCAGACAGCACCTGGCGCGGCCAGCGCACCAGCCGCCGGCGGTAATTCGGCGTACGATACCACTCGGGGGACTGGCCGAGGATCGGGCGCGGATAGCAGGAGCAAAGGGTACAAACAACAACGTGCTTCAGGGTCGGTGTATCTTCCATGACGCGGAAGCTGCAGTAGTCGCTGGGCGTGCCGAACTGTGTCGGCATGGTCCTGATCCAGTCGATCCCCACCTCGAGGCTGGCCTTTACGCTATCCTCGACCGCGAGTTTCTTGAATTCGGGATCAAGCCAGGCCTTGGCCACAAGGCGCGCTGCCGGCAACGGCCCGAGCGTATGCATGTACTCGGTCCACTTGTTGTGATCCTCTTGGGTAAACAGGCCTTTTTCGATGGCAAGTTCGCGAACCGCAATTTCGAGGATTTCGAATTCGCTCACTTCATCGACCATTGGCGCATGCTTGTGATCGTCAGACATTTATCTTTCCTCTAACAGTGATTTCGTCAATTCTGGCAGGTGCGGGATCCGGTGCGGACCTAGGCCGATTCCAGCCAACGTTCCGGCAATTCCGTCTCCAGCGTGTCGTTGCCGAAGGCAGAGGGATAGTCGGGCCACAGATCGCTCTGCTTGAAGACGAGGCTGTAGAACCATTCGACCTTGTCGGTATTGTCCCAGGATTCGTCCTCGGCGGCCGGGCTTTCATAGACCACCGCGGAAACGGTGCACGCCGTTCCCCGCAGATAGGTCTGGGTCCGGGTGTAGAACAGATCCGGCAGGTCACGGACCCGGAGCTGGTCACCAACCTTGAACTTGGCCGCCGGCGCTTCACCGGCGAAACACTGGGGATCGCCGATCCCCGTGGCCTTCTTGACGTGATGTTCGCGATCGTAAACCGGTTTGTTACTCATAACGTTGCCTCACCTCGTGAATCTTGTCCTGAAGCTCGCTCAGGGTGACATATTGCTTGTCGACCAGGATCAGGGCCGCGGTCATGAGCCAGCGGCCGTAATACGGCAGGCCGAGATAGATGGTCTGGCCGACATCAACGTTTTGACGCCGCCGCCTTTCCTCGGCGTTCCAGACTCCCCGCCAGGCCAGAACCTCGCAGGTGACAAAGGTATTGTGCTCCCAGATCTCCTCTTCCTTTTCCTCCCAGGTAATCGGGATATCCGGCTCCCCGCCAAGGTCATGGGAGGAGCGGGTATAGGCACGATAGTGGTCGTCATCGACCATATCAGGAGAGGGTGCGTGGGTTTCAGTATGCAGGGAAGGCTGGAATTGCTTCACAATATCCAGATGCCGCATGATTCTGTCTCGGGTGGATGAAGGCATATCCGGAAAATCTCCTCAACGGTGCTGGTTTAGTACGCCCGGCGATGCTTGGTTTCCAGCGAAGCGGCACTCTTGTTTTTTGTCCCGGTCACTGCGCGGAAAACACCGCCATCGAATTAAAATTCTGACATGACAAAAGCAATTCTAAAGAGTAACAAACTATCAAATCAAGTTACTTTATCCTATCGGGCCTATAGGATAAAATTATAACTTCAGGAACGTCCCCGAATTGACGTTGTATAAGTTATTTCGAATTGTTTTGAATTTGCTATAGAAATATATCATAGCACGGCAGACCATGAACCCCCGCCGTCTCACGGGTGTCCACGGCATGCCTGGAAGGTCGCCTTCCAGACTGCATCAGGACTCCCCAGCCCGGCGGGTATAAATCACCGCCATGTACCGAAAAATTGTATTTCCGCGGGCGCTTGAGTATTTCCTCACCATCGTCGAGCATGGCAGTTTCTCACGGGCGGCGGAAGTCCTGCATGTTTCCCAGCCCTCGCTGTCGCAACAGATCAAGCAACTCGAGGAGTTGCTCGAGACCCGGCTGCTGATCCGCCCGGGGCGCACTGTCCGGCTGACCGACGCGGGCGAGGTCTATCTCGGGTTCGCCAAGCGGGCACGGGCCGAGCTGGAAGCGGGGGCGCGCGCGGTCAATGACGTCCAGGACCTGAGCCGGGGCACCCTCAGGCTTGGCTGGACGCCGATCACCGATCACCTGACCTATGACCTGATCGACAACTTTCACAGCCAGTATCCCGGAATCATCCTGTCGACCTTCGAGATGTCCCAGGAATTCCTCGAACAGGCCGTGACCGATGACACGATCGACATCGGCATCGCGTTCACCAAGCCCGATGCGAGCAACAGGCATGTGCAGGAATTCGAAACCCGCATCATGTTCAACGAGTCGCTGTTCATCGCCGTGGGGGACAAGCATCCGCTTGCGAAGTTTCAGCGGAGCAGAACCAAGCACGACCATTCACCCGTTTCCATGGTGCTGCTCAACCGGGATTTCGCCCTGCGCCAGCACATTGACGAATATTGCCAGAAGCATTCGCTCAACCCGCAGATCGCGATGGAAACCAACTCGGTCAGCGTCATACTCGAACTGGTCGAGTCCGGCAGGCTGGCCACCATCCTGCCGAAGAGCATCATCGACAACCGGAGCAATCTGCACTCGATCAAACTGGAGATCGACCTGCCGCAACATGCCGTCAGCCTGATCTGGCACCGCAACGGCTATATCAATCCGGCCTGTGCGGCATTCATCGAACTGGCCTCGAATTGGCACCCCATGGCGCACAATGGGAGTACGGTTCCGTCCGGCAGAACCGCCGACAAAAGGATTTCCGTGCTTCCCGCCTCCTTTCTTCGCTGATCCCGAGCGCCGGCAATGTGCCGGAATGCGTATCCCGATGAGGGAGACTGACCGGCCGATACGGGCATCCTTCAGCCGGGTCGCGGGCCACTGACTCCGACGCCAAGGCCGGTTACAGCCTGTCCGGGGGTTCCCGCTCGTACCTGGCGTTTTCCAGGAACCGGAAAATCCGGAATGCGACACCGAAACCGATCAGCAGGGACACCACGATCAGCATGACATTCGCAAACACGATCTCACCGCCGATATCGGTTTCGATGTTCAGCAGCCAGGCGAGCAGAACCATCACCAGCCAGGCAAGGAAAATGCCGCCGAATATCAGTATCCGCAAAGGCCGCGTACCCTGCATCAGGAAGACTATGAACCGCTCTTTCATGGCACTTTCCGCTTGATGCGTCAAGGATAGCGCAGTGGGTCCGTTTACAAAAGTCCGGGCGGGCTGCCCCGACATCTAGCACCGTGCATATGCGGCGGGACCGGCAGCAGGTGCCGGGCCGGCCCGGGTCTGCCCGGGAGGCATCCGGCATTCCGGTTGTATACCCTGCGGGCTGCAGTACCGGTAAAATCCCCCTGAACCGTCTCCGGGCATACCACGATCACATCCTTGCAATCCACGATCAGCATACCGGCGGTTTCCCCGGCACGGGACTGTCCCGGACCCGGAAACCATGCCAACGCCATGCCGGAGGATCCTGATACCGGCCGGAAGATCCCGCCTCCCCCGGTCGAAGCGGGGGATCCGGTAGGACGGGGGAGAAGAAGTTTTGGTATACAATATACCAGATAACGCCAAGCAGAAATCACACACCACCATCAATGCAATGCACCTTCCCCTGCTAGGCGCGGGTTTGTTCGTTTTCTGGCTGCTGCTGTCCGGATACTGGAACAATCCGCTGATTGTCGCCCTCGGCATCGCATCCTGTGGCCTGGCTGTCATCCTGTCGGCCCGCATCCGGCGAAAGTACCGGCTGGCATCTCCCTGGACCATTGTCCGGCGTCTGCCGCGGTATCTTGCCTGGCTGCTGTTCGAAATCCTCAAGGCAAACATCGCGGTGGTGCGGAATATCTGGCTGCCGGAGCGTTACCCGATCTCGCCGACCGTGAAGCGGTTTCCGATCCATTCCCGCTCGCGTCTTTGCCAGACCATCTACGCCAATTCCATCACCCTGACACCGGGCACGGTTTCCTTCGATGTCTCCGACGACCAGATCACCGTCCATGCCATCGAGGAGGGCGCCATTGCCGAACTCATGGACGGTGAGATGAACGACCGGGTTGCGGCCCTGGAGGATTCCCGGTGAGCATGGTACTGGCCATCACGATCGGGGCCCTGCTCGCCATCATGCTGCTGGCACTGGCCAGAGCGCTCGCCGGTCCGAAAGTCTACGACCGCATACTGGCGATGAACATGTTCGGTACCAAGACCGTGCTGCTGATCGCGGTTTACGGCGTTTTCACGGACAGCCCGAGCCTCGTCGACCTGTCCATCTTCTACGCCCTGATCAATTTCATCGGCGTGATCGCGGTGCTCAAGTTCATCGAGCGGGTGGAGGAGTACGACGAGGTGGTGGAGCGCTGACATGATCGTGGACATCATCAGCACCGCGCTTTTCATGATCGGCTGCCTGCTCGGCCTGACCGGGGCATGGGGCCTGCTGAGTTTCCCTGATTTCTACACCCGGGTTCACGCCGCAAGCATTACCGATACGTTGTGCGCGGCCTGTTTCGTGTCCGGACTGATGCTCCAGACAGGCTTGTCACTGGTGACCGTCAAGCTGCTGATGGTGCTGTTGCTGCTCTGGCTCACCAGTCCCGCATCGAGCCACGCCCTGGTCAGGGCGGCGCACCATGCCGGGCTGCGCGCCATGACCTGGAGCTTCCTGGGAGACCGGTCATAGAACTCCTCATCAACGTCGCCCTCCTGACCATGCTGTGCATGACGGCCCTGGTCGTGGTGTATGTCCGGCACCTGTTCAGCGTGGTCATGCTGTTCGGGATCTACAGCCTCCTGAGCGCGCTGATCTTCGTGGTGCTCGATGCGGCGGACGTGGCATTCACCGAGGCCGCCGTCGGCGCCGGCGTGTCCACGGTGTTCATGCTTGCGACCCTGGTATCCACCGGGCGGCAGGAAAAGGCGCCTGCACACAGCCCGCTGCTGCCCCTGGCGGTGGTCACCGTCACCGGGGCCGCCTTGATCTGGGGGACGCTGGACATGCCGCATTTCGGTGATCCCGGCAATCCGGTTCACGTGCACGTCGCCGACCGGTACATCCTGGAGTCGCCTGCCGAAATCGGCATTCCCAACATGGTCACTTCGGTGCTTGCCAGCTACCGGGGCTATGACACCATGGGGGAAGTGATCGTCATCTTCACCGCGCTGGTCGGGGTCCTTTCCCTGCTCGGGGTGCGGGAACGCCGGGAAAATCCGGTTCACCGTACCGGTGAGAGGCATTCCCGGCCCTATCCCGTGCTGCAGGTGATGGCGCTCCTGCTGATTCCGTTCATCCTCGTGTTCGCGCTGTACGTGCAGTTCCACGGGGATTTCGGCCCCGGCGGCGGATTCCAGGCCGGGGTGATCTTCGCTGCGGCCATCATTCTCTATACCCTGACGTTCGGCCTTGACGATGCCACGGCCCTGTTGCCGGTGAAGCTGATCCGCATGCTCGCCGCCGGCGGCGTGCTGCTCTACGGCGGCACCGGCGTGGTCTCCATGCTGCTCGGCGGCAACTACCTCGATTACGACGTGCTCGCCCCTGACCCGGTCAGCGGCCAGCACTACGGCATCCTGCTGATCGAACTCGGGGTGGGCATCACCGTTTCCACGGTCATGATTGCGATCTTCCTGGCTCTTGTCAGCCGCGCGGAGAGGCCGCGCTGATGGGATTCAGCCTGTTCAACTACTGGGTGGTGATCCTGCTGATGATGGCAGGGTTCTACACCGTCATCGCCAGCGGCAACCTGGTGAAGAAAATCGTCGGGCTGAACATCTTCCAGACCTCGGTTTTCATCATGTACATCAGCCTCGGCAAGGTATTCGGCGGGTCGGTGCCCATCCTGGCCGCCAACACCGATCTGTACTCCAATCCGCTGCCGCACGTGCTGATCCTGACCGCCATTGTCGTGGGAGTGGCCACCACCTCCCTCGCGCTGTCGCTGGCCATCCGCATCCGTGAGGCCTACGGCACAGTGGAGGAAAACGACATCCTCGAGATCAGTCGCCGGGAGGACGACGAGGAATGACGATGGACCATCTGCCAGCGTTGCAGGTGGTCATTCCCCTGCTCGCCGCACCGGTCTGTTTTCTGCTGGGCCGGTGGCCGCGCCTGGCGTGGCTGCTCGCCTCTGCGGTCGCCTGGACGACGCTCGTCATCGCAACCGGGCTGTGGCTGCAGGTTCGGGAAGGCGGCACCATCAGCTATGCGTTCGGCGGCTGGGCTCCTCCCTGGGGAATCGAATACGCCGTGGACCGGCTCAATGTCCTGGTTCTTCTCATCGTATCCGGGATCGCGGCGGTGATCTTTTCCGGGTCATGGGAAAGCGTACGGCAGGAAATTCCGGAATCCCGCCAGGCGCTGCTGTTCACCAATCTCCTCCTCTGCCTGGCCGGCCTCCTCGGGATCACCATTACCGGCGATGCCTTCAACCTGTTCGTGCTGCTGGAGATATCCTCGCTGTCCACCTATGCCCTGATCAGCCTCGGGCGCGACCGTCGGGCCCTGACGGCGGCCTTCCAGTACCTGATCATGGGAACCATCGGCGCCACCTTCATCCTGATCGGCGTGGGCATCCTCTACATGCTCACCGGCACCCTCAACATGGCGGATCTCGCCCACCGCCTGGGCGGATTGCAGGGCTCCCGGGCCATGCACACGGCATACGGCTTCCTCGTCATCGGCATCGGCCTGAAACTGGCGATGTTTCCCCTGCACCTGTGGCTGCCGAACGCCTATGCCTACGCACCGTCGGTGGTCTCCGCCTTCATCGCGGCCACCGCCACCAAGGTGGCGGTATACGTCATGGTGCGCTACCTGTACACCATCTTCGGACCCGAATTCGCGTTTTCCGCGATGTACGTGCAGTGGCTGTTCATCCCCGTGGGGATCATCGCGGTGCTGTTCACATCCATCGTGGCCCTGTTCCAGCACGACATCAAGCGCATGCTGGCCTATTCTTCCGTGGCCCAGATCGGCTACATGCTGGTGGGGATCGGCCTGGTCAACGTCACCGGCCTGACCGGCGCCCTGCTGCACGTGTTCAACCATGCCCTGATGAAAGGCGCACTGTTCCTGGCCCTGGCCGCCATCTGCTTCCGCATCGGCAATCCCAGGATCGAGAACATCCGGGGAATTGCCCGGCAGATGCCCTGGACCATGGCGGCCTTCGTCGGCGGCGGCCTCAGCCTGATCGGGGTGCCCCTGACGGCCGGATTCATTTCCAAGTGGTACCTGATCCTGGCGGCGGTGGAACGGGGCTGGTGGCCGGTGGTGGCGGTGGTGGTGATCGCCTCGCTGATCGCGGTGATCTACGTCTGGCGGGTGGTCGAGGCCGCCTACCTGAATCCACGGCCCGAAGACGCCGAGACCGTCGCCGAGGCGCCGCCGGCCCTGCTCGCGGTCACCTGGACACTGGTGCTGGCAAACGTCTGGTTCGGCGTCAACCCGGGCCTGGTGACCAGCCTCGCGTCCGGGGCCGCTGAGACCCTGTTCGGGGGATACCTGCCATGACCACGGAAGCGCTGCTCGTCACCGCTCTCCTGCTCCCCCTGGCGGGCGGCCTTTGCATCATTCTGACGGGCCGGCAGCCCAACCTGCGGGAGGCCTGCACCCTCGTCACCTCGGGCCTGCTCTGTCTGGCCGTGATCACCATGCTGTTCCGCGTGCTGGACGGTGCGCGTCCCGAATACATCCTTGTGGAGATGCTGCCGGGGCTGGCGATCCATTTCGAGGTGGAGCCGCTCGGCATGCTGTTCGCCACCATCGCGGCAGTCCTGTGGCCGATCAACTCGGTCTATTCCATCGGCTACATGCGCGGCAACAAGGAGAAGAACCAGACCCGCTTCTACTTTTTCTTCGCCGTGGCGATATTCGGCGCCATGGGCGTGGCCTTCGCCGGCAACCTGGTCACCCTGTTCCTGTGCTACGAGGTGCTGACCCTGTCCACGTTCCCGCTGGTGGCGCACAAGGGCAACGATGCCGCCAGGGACGGCGGGCGGGTGTACCTCGGCATTCTCCTGGCCACCTCGATAGGACTCCTGTTGCCTGCGATCATCTGGACCTGGAACGTCGCGGGCACCGTCACCTTCACCGCCGGCGGCATCCTGGCGGACAGGCTGGCGGGTCCCGCGCTGACCGCACTGGCGCTGATGTACCTGCTCGGCATCGGCAAGGCGGCGGTGATGCCGGTGCATCGCTGGCTGCCCGCCGCCATGGTCGCCCCGACGCCGGTGAGCGCGCTGCTGCACGCGGTGGCTGTGGTCAAGGCCGGTGTGTTCAGCGTCGTGAAGGTCACGGTGTACATCCTCGGCATCGATCATGTCGCCGGCGCCCCGGGCATCCACTGGCTCCTGTGGCTCGCCGGCTTCACCGTGATCGTGGCATCGCTGGTGGCACTGCGCCAGGACAACCTGAAAAAGAGACTTGCCTATTCCACCGTCAGCCAGCTTTCCTACGTCGTGCTCGGCACCATGCTGCTCGCGCCGATTTCCATTGTCGGGGCGGCCCTGCACATCCTGGCGCACGCGTTCGGCAAGATCACCCTGTTCTTTGCCGCAGGCTCGATCTACACCAGCAGCAAGAAGACCGAGGTGAGCCAGCTTGACGGCATCGCCCGCCGGATGCCCTGGACCATGACCGCCTTCGCCATCGGCGCCCTGTCGATGATCGGCGTTCCGCCGGCGGCGGGCTTTATCTCGAAATGGTACCTGCTCACGGGTGCGATCGAAGCGGAGCAGATGGTTGCGGTGGGCGTCATCGTTGTCTCGACCCTGCTGAACGCGGCCTACTTCGTCCCGATCATCTACGTCGCGTTTTTCAGGCGCGAGTCGTCCGAGTCGATGCTGACCTACGGCGAAGCCCCCTGGCCCGTGGTGGCGGCTGTCTGCGCCACCGCGGCAATCACCGTATCATTGTTCCTGTTTCCCGGCCTGGCGCTGGAACTCGTTCACCGGATACCGACATGATCAGCGACCCCAAGAAACACTGGTTCTACCGGACCGAAAACCTGCCGAAACTGTGGATGATCCTCGCGGCCGTCCTGCTGCTGGCCCTGCTGCCCGAGTTCTTCGTTCACCATCATGCGCATTTCCCCGACCGGGGCACCTCCGTTGACGCCTCGTTCGGCTTCTTCGCCTGGTACGGCTTCCTGACCTGCGCCGGCATGGTCGCGGGGGCCAAGATTCTCGGCATCTTCCTCAAGCGGAAGGACACCTACTACGATGACTGACATCGTCTTCCCGCCCGGCCTCATCCTGATCATCGGCGCGTTCATCCTGCCGCTGGTCCGGGGGGCCGTGCGCCGGGGCGTGATCCTGGCCCTGCCCTTGCTGGCCCTCGCGGCGGTGTGGTCCCTGCCCGTCGGCACGCAGGTCGCGCTTGAGTTTCTCGACTACCGGATCGCGCCGGTGCACGCCACCGCGAGCGGCCGCCTGTTCGCCATCATCTTCTGCCTCATGGCATTCGCCGGGGGTGCCTACGCCATGGGCCGCGCCCGGCTGACGGAACTGGTCGCGGCGTACGTGTACTCCGGCGCCGCCGTGGGCGTGACTTTCAGCGGCGACCTGATCACCCTATTCGTGTTCTGGGAGATCATGGCCCTTGGCTCCACCCTGGTGATCTGGGCGGCAGGCGGCGAACGCGCCTGGAATGCCAGCTTCCGCTACCTGCTGATCCACCTGCTCGGCGGCGTGATCCTGATGGCGGGGATCGTATGGCGGGTGAGCATGACCGGAAACGCCGACTTCGGACCCATGCTGCCGGACAACCCCGCCAACATCCTGATCCTGATCGGTTTCCTGGTCAACGCGGGCGCTCCGCCGCTGTCCGCCTGGATTCCCGACGCCTATCCGGAAGCCAGCCCGAGCGGCATGGTTTTTCTGAGCGCGTTCACCACCAAAACCGCCGTGTTTGCCCTGCTGGTCGGCTTTCCCGGCGCAGAGGTTCTGATCTGGATCGGCCTCTACATGGTGTTCTACGGCATCATCTACGCCCTGCTGGAAAACGACATGCGCCGGATCCTCGCGTACAGCATCGTCAACCAGGTGGGGTTCATGGTCTGCGCCATCGGCATCGGCACGGAACTGGCCCTGAACGGTGCCGCAGCCCACGCCTTTGCCCACATCATCTACAAGGCGTTGCTGCTGATGTCCGCCGGCAGCGTCCTTTACATGACCGGGAAGCGCAAGTGCACCGATCTCGGGGGGCTGTTCCAGTCCATGCCGGTCACCGCCATCAACGGTATCGTCGGCGCACTGGCGATCTCCGCCTTCCCGTTCACTTCCGGCTTTGTCAGCAAGTCCCTGGAAACGGCGGCAGCCGCGGACCAGGGGCTCATGCTGGTGTGGTTCCTGCTCATGGCCGCTTCCGCGGGCGTGTTCCTCCACGCCGGCATCAAGTTCCCCTGGTTCGTGTTTTTCCAGAAGGATTCCGGCCTGCGGCCCGACGACCCCCCGCTGGGCATGCGTCTCAGCATGTGGTTCTTTTCCTTCCTGTGCATTGCCATCGGCCTTTACCCCGATTCCCTGTACAGCATTCTTCCCTTCGAGACGGAATACCAGCCCTATACCGCCGGCCATCTGGTGTCCCAGAGCCAGCTGCTGCTGTTCTCCGGCTTCGCCTTCTTCGCCCTGCTTCCCATGATGAAGCGGAGCCTCACCATCAGCCTGGATTTCGACTGGTTCTACCGCCGTTTCGGCCGGATCCTGGCGGACGAGTTCACCATCCGGTCATCCCACGCCCTTGAGCGGATGGAACGACAGGCCAGGATGCGCATCGAGGGGTTTGTCCGGCGCCTGTACCGTCATCATGGTCCCCATGGCATCCTGGCGCGCACATGGCCGAGCGGGGGCATGGTGCTCTGGGTGACCGTCATGCTCGCCGGCATGGTCATTGCCGCCGCGGTACTCTGACCGCGGTCCGCCGGGCCTCCTTCGCGGGCGTCCGGTCCGGCGGGGCGGAACGGGAAATGTCGGACAGCCGCGCTGCTGCTAGAGATCCGGACCCGGGACGATGGGACTGCCGTCACTGAAGCGGGAAAGCCTGAACCGGGCCAGGTCGTGCCCGGTCGGGTTGCCCTGGACCAGGTCCGCCAGTATGCGGCCCGCCGCAGGACCGATACCGAACCCGTGACCGCTGAAACCGCTGCCCAGGTACAGCCCCGGAACCGTCTCCACGGCATCGATCACCGGCACGACGTCCGGGGTGGTGTCAATCATGCCGGCCCAGCATTCCACCAGTGGCGTCCCCGCCAGCAGGGGAACCCGGTCCCCCATGCGTCCCATGAGCGTCCGCAGCAACGCGGGATCGGGTACGGGGTTCAGCACCCGCTGGCGCTCGAACGGGGTGGCCTGATCAAGCCGCCAGCGGCGCGGATAGCAGCGGCTGCCCGGCGCATCGGCGCCGAGGCGGAGCCGTGTTTCGCGCCACGACCGTTTCAGCAAGTGGGCGAACGGCCAGAGGAAACGCACGCTGTCACAGCTGATCATGTGTTCCTGATAGCCCGACGGCGCCACGGTGTAACCGCCGTCCTGGCGGCGGCGAAAGGCGAGTCCCCGGAAGGACGCACTGCCGGAGAAGAAATCCGCCACGGGCGCGGTGCGCGCCGCGGTGGATTTCACCGTCAGCTGCGGGAACCGCACTCCCAGGTTGCCGAGGAACATGGACGACCACGCACCGCCGGCCAGCACCGCGCTGTCACAGCGCACCTCCCCGCGCTCGGTGACCACGGCCGAGAGCCGGCCCGCCGACAGTTCCAGCCCCCGCACCGCGCAGTCCTCGATGATCGTGACCCCGCGGCGCCGGCAATCCCTGGCCAGGGCGGGCACCGCTTCGAACGGCTCGGCCCTGCCGTCGCTGGGCGTGAAAACGCCGCCCAGCCACTCGCCCCTGAGCGACGGCAGTTTCTCCCGGATCTCCGCCGCCGTGAGCAGGACCGACTCGAGCCCGTGTTCCGCGGCCAGCCGCACCCAGTCCTCGAAACGCGCAAGCTCCCGGCCGGACTCGGCGATATACAGCACCCCGTGCTGGCGGAATCCGACATCAAAATCGATCTCCCGGGCGAGTTCCCGCCAGATCCGGTTACTCTCCATCATGATCGGCAATTCCGCCTCGTCCCGGCCCTGCTGGCGCACCCAGCCCCAGTTCCTGCTCGATTGCTCGCCGGCAATCCTCCCCTTCTCGCACAGGAGCACACTGTGGCCCGCCCGCGCAAGATACCAGGCCGTGGCAACGCCGATCACCCCTCCGCCGATCACGGTGACCGCCGCGGAAGCGGGAAGGTCGGCGGAAAAATTCACCCCGGAGGCATCGGACAGGATCATGTTGACGGCCGGATCACAGACCGGCAGGATTCTACCCGATCCGTACCGCTGGCAAGACCGGCGGGGGTTTGCCGCCGCCGAGAACATGCCCGCCGGGCATCTTCAGCTGTGGATAACTCTGTGGATAAACTGTGGCGGCAACCGCTCCGATGCGGCCACGTGCCGGCCCGCCGATGGTGAAGTCCGGCGGAATGTCTAAAAAATGTATTTATATCAATCGGTTGGAAAGCTTAAACTAGAGGAAACATGAAAATCATTTCCTATCAGGAGCCATTTCCGTACCTGAACAACTGTGAATAACCTCAATCAACGGGGCTCCGGACGCCAAAACCATCCGGCTCCCGGATAGGGCGATGTCATGACAGAATCCCGAAATCACCACACAGGGAAAGCGGGCGTGTCCCTGTGGCGCAGGCTGGCCGCCATTTTCTACGACAGCCTGGTGCTGGTGTGCCTGGTGTTCATTGCCTGGCTGCCGGTGCCCCTCGTCCCTGACGACCAGTGGCCGCAGTGGCTGTCCAGGGGCTGGCGCCTGGCCTATCTGGGCTGCGTGGTCTACGCGTTCTATGGCTGGTTCTGGATCCATGGCGGACAGACGCTCGGCATGCGGGCATGGCGGCTCAGGCTGGTGGACGCGGCATCCCGTCCGGATGCATACCTGCCGGTGGGGTGGAAGCAGGCTTTCCTGCGGCTGGCGGTTGCCTGGTTGTCATGGGCCGCGCTTGGATTGGGATTTCTCTGGTCCCTGTGGGATCCGGAGCGCCGCACATGGCATGACATCGCTTCCCGTTCCCGGCTGGAGATGGCGCACCGACCGCGATAGGCGCCCCTGCCCGCGTCAGTTTCCGCCGGGCACCCCGGATGCGGCGTGGCGGCGGGACGCGCCAAGCAGCGTGATCAGCAGTCCCGCCAACATCAGCAGGGGCAGGGTATAGAGGTTCAGGCGCTCCCATCCCAGCAGATGATGCAGATACCCGGCAGTCAGGGCGGTGCAGGCGGTGGCCGAGAACACGAGGAAATTGTTGATGCCCTGAACCGATCCCTTCTCCGCCGGCAGGTAGGACTCCGTCAGCAGGGTGGTCGAGCCGACAAATAGAAAGTTCCATCCCAGGCCGAGCAGCACCAGGCCAGCGAAGAAATGCGCATACTGCGTCCCGGTCAGGGCCACCAGCACGCAGGCCATGAGCAGGATCACGCCGGTGAACATCACCCTCAGCACCCCGAACCGCTGGATCAAGTTTCCGGTGAAGAAGGAAGGCGCATACATGCCGACAATATGCCACTGGATCACCATGGCGGTCCCGGCAAACGGAATCCGGCGCAGGTCCATGGCCAAGGGCGTCGCGGTCATCAGCAGGTTCATGGTGCCGTAGGAGACCATCCCGCAGACCACAGCCACGAGAAAGACCGGGTTCGTGAGTACCACCGCCATGGGGCGTCGTTTCCCCGTGATCTCCTCATGGGACGGCCGGGGAATCCTGAGCAGGAACTGCACCAGGATCACCCCCAGGCAGAACAGCGCGATGCAGCCGTAGGATGCGGCAAATACCGATCCGGGAACCAGGTCGCGGGTAAAGCGGGCCACGTTGGGCCCCACGAATGCCGCCACAAGGCCCCCGGCCAGCACCCAGGAAATGGCCCGTGCACGGTGCTCCGAATCCACCACCTCGACCGCGGCGAAACGGTAGTACTGGGCGAAACCGTTGGCCACGCCGACCAGCACCGAACCGATACAGAACCCGGTGAAGCTGCCGAGATGGATGCTGACCCCGGACACCAGGCCGCCGCACAGGCCGGTAACGGCACCCAGGACGAACCCGCTGCGCCGGCCGTGGCGACGCATGTACAGGGACCCGGGAATCATGGTTGCCATCATGCCGAGAAACGTGAGTCCGAGGGGCAAAGTGGCCTGCCGGGGATCCTCGGCCAGCATGAAGCCAACCAGGGCGGATGACGCCATGATCAGTGACGTGGAGGACAGCATGAGCCCCTGGCATGCGGCCAGGAACAGCACGTTGCGGTTGATCATGACATCCGGAACCTTGCAGTGATGGCTGGAAGGGCCCGATCATAGTACAGGACGCCCGCCGACCGGGCATCACGCCGGGGGGATTTTGCGCGGTTCTCCGGCGACCCGCCGTGCTCCACGGCCATAGGCTGCTCCGGGATTCCCGGCAGGCACGGGTTGCAGGCAAGCGTGTCGCGGGCAAGTGTTGCATGGAGGCTCCTAAACGGGTACAAACCCCCGCTTGCCCATCCGGACCCCGCCGTGGATATCCTCACCCAGCTTTCAAAGCTATTCCAGATCCTGCTGGTAGACCTGGTACTCGCGGGGGACAATGCGATCGTGATCGGCATGGTTGCGGCGAGATTCACCCCGGAATACCGCCGCAAGGTGATTCTCTGGGGTGTCGGCGCGGCGGTTTTCCTGCGGGTGGTGTTCGCCCTGCTCACCGTGCAGCTGCTGGCCATTATCGGCCTCACCCTGGCGGGGGGGCTCCTGCTGCTCTGGGTCTGCTGGAAGCTCTGGCAGGACCTGCGGGCAACCGAAGAGGCGGCCGTGCCCGGCGAACTTGAGGACCAGTCCGGGGCGGAACCGGAAAATCCGCCGCTACCGTCGGCGATTTTTCAGATCATCGTGGCCGATGTCTCGATGTCACTGGACAATGTCATCGCGGTGGCGGGGGTCGCGGAAGGACACACCGGGCTGCTGGTCATCGGCCTGGCCCTGTCGATCATTTTCATGATGTTCTTCGCCACCTGGATCGCCGACCTGCTGAACAAGCACCGCTGGATCGGCTACCTCGGTTTGCTGGTCATTCTCTACGTGGCGATCAAGCTCATCATCGAGGGCGGACTGGATATCGCCGCCGTCATGGGCTGAGCCGCCCCGCCCTGCCCGGAACCGGGGTAGGGTTTGGCAGCCAAACTACAGTACAATGATCGCCCCCGGGGATGACCCGGATGAAGGGGATACTCCCGCGGGACTGGCCGGACCTCGCATGGCGCCGAGGCCTTGGCCGCATACCAGTACCAAGATCATGTGACCCGGTGAAACCGAGGAATACGCATACATCACGTCTGGCCCGCTTCCGGGGACGGAACCCTTTTGGCGTGAAGATGACGGGCACATCAACGCCGCTAGAATGGAAACGGCTGCTGCCCCTGGTGCCCGCCGTTCTCCTTGCCGTCTGCCCGCTTGTACTATCCTCGGCCCAGGGTTCGGACACCGCCGAACTGGAGACGCTGCTTGGCGACGGCCGGCTGGACCAGGCCGAGGAACGTGTCGACGCCCTGCTGGCGGAGGCTCCCGGTGATCCCTCCCTGCTGTTCACCCGGGCGCTCATCGCCGAGCGCAGGGGAGAACATGGGAAGGCGGCTGAAATCTACGGGATGCTGATCCGCGACCATCCGACCCTGCTGGCGCCGTACAACAACCTAGCGGTCCACCATGCAAGGGAGGGTGACTACGAAGCTGCCGCAAGGATCCTGGAAGAGGCGCTCGGATCCAACCCGGAGGTTGCCACGGCATACGACAATCTCACCGCGGTCTACGGGCAGCTTGCGGGCGCCGCCTACCGCAAGGCCCTGAACGCCACGACTCCCCTGCCTCCCCCGGAACTCGCTACCCTGGATCGGGTCGACTCGCTGCCTGGAACACCGGGAGACCGGAAACCGGCCCCGGAAGAGCAGGCAATGGAATACGTTGACAGCGCACCACGGGAGGAATCCCCAGAGGAGATCCGGGAAGAGAAAGTCGTACTTGCTCCCGAGGAGCCCGCCGCCATCGCCGAAGCCGGCACGGATCCGCAACTCCCCGAACCCTCTGAATCCGGATTGCAGGATCCACCGGAACCCGGTGAAGAGATGAAGCGCGACATTCTCGCCACCATTCATGCCCTTCTCGAGCATATGAACCTGGCGTCAAGGGAACATCTCCTGGCACAGGAGGAGCAACTCCAGAGCACCCTGGAGCGGCTGGGGAAAATCGAGCTTCGCCTGGGCGAACTGGAAGAGTCGATGTCGGCGGCCGGCTCCGTACCGCCGGCCGAATCCACCGGGACCGGGCAGCAGGGTCCGGCGCAGCTCCCCGCACCCCTTGCGGACGTGAAGACACCCCCCCGGGAAACGGAAACCGCTGCCGGTCCTTCGGAACGGGGCGCGGCGCCCTCCGTGGCAGCGGCTGCTGAAGTCCCCGTTGCCTCACCCAAAGAGCCCGCCGGGGACACCAGCCAGTGGGAGCAGGCGCTGATTGGCCGGATTACGGACTGGGCCGAAGCGTGGTCAAGCCGTGACGCAGAGCGTTACCTGTCACACTACTCGGACCAGTTCGTGCCGCCGAACGGCATGGGTATCGACGAATGGCAAGACCGGCTTCACGAACACCTGGACACAGATCCCCCGGCCATGGAGGTCAGCGTGGACGGATTCAGCGTACATCCTGACGGCGACACTGCGACGGTGCAATTTTCCAGGCACCTAGGATCGGGCCACTCTGAAGAGACGTCCCTGGTCACGCTGGTGATGAGGAACGAGCGCGGGGACTGGCGGATCGTCCGGGAACTGAACTGATCGGAGTTGTCCAGGAACATGTCCACCAATCCAGACAATCCACTTTCGCGGCGCCTTCGCCTCTGGTTTCGCACCGCATCCCTTGCCGGGATCTGCTCCCTTGGCGTACTGCCGCCGAATTCCATGGCGACCGAGGAGAACTACGAAACCCGGGTAATGCGCACTGTCGACGCCATCGTCGAATCCGACCTTTCAGCTTCCCTCTCCGGCCTGGAAGCGCTGGTCAGGCAATACCCCAACAGCAAGCTCGGCCATCTTCTGCTGGGAGACCTGCTTGCAGCCCGCGCGGGGGCGCCCGACCTCATTTCGCGATTCTCCGGCGACCGGCACCAGCTGGATGGCCTGCGCGATGAACTCGCCTCCCGCTGGATGCAGGTCAACGGGCAGACCCCGGCAGCCCGGGGAATGATCCCGGACGACCTGATTCTCTCCTCTCCCGAGGAGCGGTACATCCTGGTGGCGGATGCCAGCCATGCCCGGCTGTATGTGTACGAGAACACGGGCACGGACTACCGGCTGGCTGAAGACTTCTACATGACCATCGGTAGGGAGGGCATGGTGAAAAACGTGGAAGGCGATCTGCGCACACCGGAAGGCGTGTATTTTGTCACCGCCTACCTGCCCGGCGAGGGTCTGCCCCCACGGTACGGCCCGGGCGCCTTCCCGATCGATTACCCCAATGAATACGACCGCCAGCTCAAGCGCACGGGTTACGGAATCTGGATACATGGTACGGAACCGGAATTCATCAACAAGGTCCCGCTCGCCAGCGACGGCTGCCTGTCCCTCAGCAACACGGAATTCAATCGTATCCGGCGCTACATCTCGACGGATGGCACAACCCCGGTCATCATCTCAAGGACGTTCAACTGGATTGATCCTGCCACCCTGAAATCCCGCAAATCGTCGGTGTTGGAGCTGCTCGACCAATGGGAGCGGGACTGGGAAAGCCTGGATACCGAACAATACCTGGCGCATTATTCCCGCACGGACCTCCGGGACTATGACGAGTTTGCCGACCAGAAAAGACAGACGAACCGGAACAAGGAATTTATTGAACTGGAAATTAGCGATCTGAGCATCTACGGCTATCCGGGCGACGAGAAAATGCTGCTTGTCTCCTTCACCCAGGACTATCGTAGCGACAACTACCACAGCGTGATGAGGAAACGGCAGTATTGGGTGAAACGGGACGACCACTGGCAGATCATCAATGAAAGCAGGACTGACGACCCGTAACCGGTCTTCGAATTCCGAGGAGACGACCGTACTTGCTTATACCGCCTCCTTAATGCCCCTGCTCAGGAGGGACGCCGGATATCCTGATAGTTTCAGTGTATCTTGGGATCCAGTTCCCCGGACTCGTACCGCCTGGTCATCGCTTCCAGGTTGACGGGAGCGATCCTGGAGGCATTGCCGGCAGTGCCGAAGGCTTCGTAACGCTCGATGCAGATCACCTTCATTGCCTGGGTCGCCGCCTTCAGGTATTTCCTCGGGTCGAACACGGAGGGGTTTTCCGCCAGGAACTTCCGGGTGGCGCCGGTGGACGCCATGCGAAGGTCCGTATCGATATTCACCTTTCTCACGCCATGGCGGATTCCCTCGGCAATCTCCTCGACAGGCACACCGTAGGTCTCCCCCATATCGCCGCCGTATTCGTTGATCGTGGACAGCCAGTCCTGGGGAACCGAGGAGGAGCCGTGCATGACCAGGTGGGTATCGGGGATGCGCGCGTGGATCTCCTTGATCCGGTCGATGGCGAGAATGTCCCCCGTCGGGGGACGGGTGAACTTGTAGGCGCCATGGGAGGTGCCGATGGCGATGGCCAGGGCGTCGACGCTGGTCTTGCTGACGAAGTCGGCGGCCTCCTCCGGGTCGGTCAGGAGCTGTGAATGGTCAAGGGCCCCTTCCGCACCGATGCCGTCCTCCTCGCCGGCCATGCCGGTTTCCAGGGATCCCAGGCAACCGAGTTCGCCTTCCACGGAAACACCACAGGCATGCGCCATGTCCACCGCACGGCGGGTAACGTCCACGTTGTACTCATAGCTGGCGGGGGTCTTGCCGTCCTCCTCGAGCGAGCCGTCCATCATGACGGAGGTGAACCCCAGCTGGATGGAGCGCTGGCAGACGGCGGGAGAGGTACCGTGGTCCTGGTGCACCACGATGGGGATGTGCGGGTACTGTTCCGCGGCCGCCTGGATCAGGTGGCGCAGGAAGGGGGCGCCGGCATAACTGCGTGCACCGGCGGAGGCCTGGACGATTACCGGTGAATCGGTTTCGTCGGCGGCCTGCATGATCGCCTGCATCTGTTCCATGTTGTTGACGTTGAATGCCGGGCAGCCATACTGGCGTTCCGCTGCATGATCCAGCAGTTGCCGCAAGGAGATGATTGCCATGTTGAATACCTCTTCGTTGAAATCAATACCTGGATTGGGATGCCGGTCCGGCGGTCCGGGTCCGCACCCGAATCCGGTCTGAGTCCGACTGAATTATATCATTCGCCATTTTCCTGTTCCCGATCACGGGATTCGAGTACCGCCACGGCTGACAGGGTACGCCCTTCCAGGAATTCAAGGAACGCGCCGCCGCCGGTCGATATGTAGGAAATCCCGCCGGACAGGCCGAACCGGTCCACCGCCGCGAGCGTATCGCCGCCGCCGGCAATGGAATACCCCCCGGAGGCCGAAATCGCTTCACCGAGCACTCGCGTGCCGTCGCTGAATGCCCCGTATTCGAAGACGCCCACCGGACCGTTCCAGACGATGGTCCCGGCGGACCGCATGATCTCGGCATAAAGTCCGGAAGTCCGGGGACCCACATCGAGAATCATCTCGTCAGGCCCAACGGCATCGGCCTCGCGTACGGCCGCCTCGGTATCGGCACTGAACTCCCTGCCGGTCACCACGTCCACGGGCAGCGGGATCTCCACCCCCCGGGAACGCGCCCGTTCCAGCACGGACCCCGCTTCATCGAGGAGGCCTGGCTCGTACAGCGACCTGCCCACGGAAAATCCCGCGGCCGCGAGAAAGGTGTTGGCGATTCCACCTCCCGGCACCAGGACGTCCACCTTGCCGCACAGGCTGTTCAGCAGGGTCAGCTTGGTGGACACCTTTGCGCCGCCGACGATCGCCACCGTGGGCGGCCTCGGATCCGTCAGCGCCCTGTCCAGTGCTTCCAGTTCCTGCAGCAGCAGCGGTCCCGCACAAGCCCGGGGGGCGAATTTCGCAACGCCGTGGGTGGAGGCCTGGGCGCGGTGCGCGGTGCCGAAGGCGTCCATCACGAAGACATCGCACAGCGAAGCGTAACGCCGCGCGAGGGATTCGTCGTCCGACTTCTCGCCCCTGTTGAAGCGGACATTCTCCAGCAGCACCAGGTCCCCGGGATTGCAGGTGACGGGGTTTTCCAGGTACCCGGTCTCCAGTGGAACCGTCCGCCCAAGCATCCCGGACAGGTGCTCGGCCACCGGGGCCAGGCTGAATCCGGCATCCGGGCTTCCCTCCTCGGGTCGTCCCAGATGGGACATCAGCATCACCCCGGCGCCTGCTTCCAGCGCCGCGGTGACGGTGGGCAGGGACGCACGGATCCGCTGGTCCGAGGTGACCCGGCCCCCGGAGACGGGCACGTTCAGGTCCTGCCGGATCAGTACCCGCTGACCCGAGAGGGACAGATCGCGCATCCTGGGCACTGCCATCTTCCGCCGCCGGGTTGACCTGTCAGCTGTCCGGCAACAGCCGCTCGAGCGCCCTTCTCACCCGGTCCGCCGTCAGGTCGAAGTGAGCGAATACATCGGCGGCCGGCGCCGACGCGCCGAAGGTGGTGATGCCGATGACCTCCCCTTCGCTGCCGACATACTTCCACCAGCCGTCCGTCACGCCGGCTTCCACCGCGATGCGCCGGCGCACGCCTGCCGGCAGCACCGACTCGCGATAGTCCGGATCCTGGGCATCGAACCGGTCCGTGCTGGGCATGGAGACCACCCTGATGCCGCGATGGGCCAGGGCTTCCGCCGCGTCCACGGCGATTTCCACTTCCGATCCCGTTGCGATCACGATGGCCTCGGGCTCGCCGTCACAATCACGCAAGACATACCCGCCCCGTGCAATGGCATCGATCTGGTCCGGATCGCGCTCCTGATGCCTCAGGTTCTGCCGGGAAAATATCAGGCTGAACGGCTGGTCCACCGATTGCATGGCCTGCTGCCACGCAACCGCGGATTCCACTGTGTCGCAGGGCCGCCATACCGACATCCCGGGAATCATCCGCAGGGTCGCGGCCTGCTCGACCGGCTGATGGGTGGGGCCATCCTCCCCTACGCCGATGGAATCGTGGGTGAACAGGAAGACACTCGGTATGCGCATCAGAGTGGCCATCCTGAGCGCGTTGCGGGCGTATTCGGAAAATATGAGAAATGTCGCGCCATAGCCGCGAAAGCCGCCGTGCAGCACGAGGCCGTTCACCATGGCCGACATGCCGAACTCCCGCACGCCGAAATAGACGTAATTGCCGTCCGCGGACTCGCGGACGTCCCTGGAGCCGGACCAGATGCTGTAGTTGGATCCGGCCAGGTCGGCAGAACCCCCGATCAGTTCCGGCAACAGCGGACCGAATGCGTTGAGGGCATTCAGTGATGCCTTCCGGGAGGCAATGGATTCCGCCTTCTCACTGATGCCGGATATGATCCCCCGGGTCTGTTCCTCCCAGTCCGCGGGCATTCCCCGGGCCAGTCTCCGATCCAGTTCCGCGGCCTCCGCCGGGTACGCCGCGGCATAGGCTTCCATCCCCGCCCGCCAGGCACGCTCCAGTTCCGCCCCCTGGTCACGCGCATCCCATGACTCGGCAATGGCATCGGGAACGACGAACGGCGGATGTTCCCAATCAAGGGCAATCCGCGCCGCGGCAACCTCGTCATCCCCCAGGGGAGCCCCGTGGCACTCCTCCTTGCCCTGCTTGTTCGGGGCGCCGTAACCGATGATGGTCCGGCAACAGATCAGGCTGGGGCGCGCGCCGTCCGCCAGCGCCGTGTCGATGGCATTGCGGACGGCATCGGGGTCATGGCCGTCCACGTCGGGGATCACCTGCCAGCCATAGGCCTGGAACCGTCCGGCCGTGTCATCGGTGAACCAGCCCGCCACTTCACCGTCGATGGAAATGCCGTTGTCATCGTAGAAGGCGATCAGCTTGCCGAGACCCTGGGTTCCGGCCAGCGAGCAGGCCTCATGGGATATTCCCTCCATCAGGCATCCGTCGCCGAGAAACACCCAGGTCCGGTGATCGATGATTTCATGTCCGGGGCGGTTGAACTGCGCGCCCAGGGTCCGTTCCGCAATCGCCATGCCCACCGCGTTGGCCAGGCCCTGGCCCAGGGGGCCGGTAGTGGTCTCCACTCCGGGCGTGTCGCCGTATTCGGGGTGTCCCGGGGTCCTGGAATGCAGTTGGCGGAAATTCCGCAACTCGTCCAATGGCAGGTCATACCCCGTCAGGTGCAACAGGGAATACTGCAGCATGGAACCATGGCCGTTGGACAGGACGAACCGGTCCCTGTCGGGCCATTCCGGGTTGGCCGGATTATGCCGATGGAAATCGTTCCACAGCACCTCGGCGATGTCCGCCATCCCCATGGGGGCGCCGGGATGGCCGCTCTTGGCCCTCTGCACCGCGTCCATGCTGAGGGCGCGAATGGCGTTTGCCCTTTCCCGCCGGCTAACGTCAGGCATTCTTCAAATTCCGGTTGTTCTGGATCACTGCCCGCACACCGCGAGCCAGCGGTGCGCGGGGACGTAAAAAACCGGCTGTGCCGGCCCGGGGCAAACATAACAGATGACGGGGCGGACAGGGAATCAATCTATTGATTCCTGTCATAAACAATGATTACCGATGGCACCCGGTCAGGCGGGGGTGTCCGAGTCGAACCGGTTGATGTTGATCCAGGCGCTCCACTGTGCCAGCAGCGCCGAACTGGAAGCGGCCACAACGGACCGCTTCTTAAGGCTGCCGCAGTCCAAAGGAGCGCCCGACAGCGTCGTGGCGGCCCCCCCGGCCTCGGTGAGTATCAGATACCCCGCGGCGAAATCCCACAGTTTCTGACCTCCGTGGAGATAGAGCTGGATTCTCCCGGCGGCCAGCCAGCACCATTCCAGGACCGACGCCCCGATGTTCCGCTGGGACCGGTAGGGAGGGGACTGCACCAGGCGTACCGCCAGTTCCCCCACCAGCCGCTTGTAGTCCACGTTCGCGATGCAGTCATCCAGCATCTGCGTTTCCAGGCAGCGAATGGCCTGCCCGTTCAGCCACGCGCCCTGACCCACACCGGCAGAGAAGCATTCCCGGCGGACCGGGTCGTACACGACGGCCAGTTGCGGGTCTCCGTCGATCACCAGGGCGACGGAAATACCGTAGCAGGGAAAGCCCGAGGCGAAATTGGTGGTACCGTCCAGCGGGTCAATGACCCAGTATCCGTTCTCGCTGGACTGGCAGATGGAGACCTGGTCCGAATGCGACATTTCCTCCCCGATGGCGCCGTAGCCGGGCCACCTGGTGTCCAGGGCACGCAGCAGGCGGTCCTGCAGATCCTGGTCCACGGAGGTGACATAGCTGCCGTCGATCTTTTCCGAAACCGCTGAACCGCCGCCCTTAAGTGCGGAAACCCCCTCCGAGACCCCCACCACCAGGTCGCGAAGCCCGGCCAGGGACGGCAGCTGTCCGTCCGGTGTGTCAGTCATTGCCGGTACCCGATTCATTGCGGTTCCATGCCCTGCGGGCCAGGGCATCGATATCCGGTATTACCCCGAGACCCTCTGGCAGGGAGGCACGGGCAAGGGTCCAGGGCATCCCGGCATCCCCTTCCGCCGCCGGGAGGTCGTCCACGTCGATCACCCGGGGCGGACCCGGGCTGGTCAGGGCCACAAACGAACGGTTTCCGGCGGATTTCATCGGCCACAGCACCACCACATGTCTGAAATCGTCGTCGTCCGCGGCGTCGCCGCCCAGGAGTTCGGATGTACGGAAAAGCGGCAGACTGAATCGGCGCCACTGGATGATGCCCGCCGCGCCCGGAATGTCCAGGGACGTGGGTGTCAGAGGCAGCCGTCCGGCAACCTGCGCCACCATGCTCACCGGCACCAGAAGCTGGAAGCCCTGGGCCGGAATGGCCAGCACCTGCATCAGTCCGGGCCTCCCCTCGAAACCACCGCATCCCGCATCAGCCGGTTCAGGGCCGCGAGATCATAGGGCCTGGTGATGCAGCCATCCGCCCCGAGCTCCAGGGCGCGCTGGCGGTACTCCTCGCCGGAGCCCGAGGTGATGACAATCATGACAGGATTGGGTTCATACGGATTCTCCCGTAACCGCTCAAGCAATTCATATCCGTTCATGCGGGGCATTTCGATGTCAACCAGTACCACATCGTAGGGGTGCTTATCCAGCATTTCCAGGGCACTGACCCCGTCGTCCGCAGTATCCACCTCGAGCCCGTCCGCCTCAAGATCCTTCTGCATCACCTTGCGGACCACCGCGGAATCATCGACCACCAGCACCCGCCTGAGATTGCCAGTCCCCGCGGCCATCCCGTCCGTCAGCGGGATTTCGGTCTCCGCACCGATCCGCTGGATGAAAGCCTCGGGATCGAGGATGAGGACGATGCTCGAGTCGGACAGCACCGTCACCCCTGAAATTTCCGGTATGGAAAGCAGCTGGGTGCCGGGATTCCGGCTGAGGATGTCAACCGAATCGATGAATTCATCCACCTCGAAAGCCGCAAGCCGGTCCACCAGGCGCACGATGACCACCAGCACGATGGACGGGTCCGCCTGATCGGCGTTGATGTCCAGCCGCTCCTGGAGCAGTACAACGGGTACCCGCACCCCGTCGACCTCGACGGACCACCTGTCCCCGTCACGCTGCATTTCATCCCGGGAAATCCTCACCAGTCGCTCCACGGAACGGGACCGGAAGGCGAAACGCCATTTGCCGACCCTGACCATGAGTGCGGGTGTTACCGCCAGGGTGACCGGCAGCCGGAAATGGAAACCGACCCCCTGCCCGGGGGCATGGGTCATCTGCATGGAGCCGCCCAGATCCCGCACTGTCTGGTAGACGATATCCATGCCCACGCCCCGTCCCGCCTCCAGACTGAGTTCCTCGGAAGTACTGTAACCGGGCTGGGTGATGATCTTGAGCACGTTTGTTTCGCTCACCTGCCCGTCGTTGTCCAGGAGTCCCAACTCCCCGGCACGGGCCGTGATCCGGTCCATCGCCAGCCCCCTGCCGTCGTCGCTGAAGCCGACCACCAGTTCCGAACCCTGCAGGGATATGCTGATGGAAATGGACCCCTCGGGGTCCTTGCCCGACCGTTGGCGTTCATCCCCTTCCTCGATTCCATGAATCACGGCATTGCGGATCATGTGTTCGAAGGGAGCCATCATCGATTCGATCACCTGGCGGTCGATCTGGATGTCACCGCCCTGGAACTCAAGGCTTGCCTCCTTGCCCGCCTTCCTGGCGGTTTCCCTTACCAGGTGCCGGAGGTGCGGGAAGTATTCCCCCAGGGTAACCATCCGCGCGCTTCTCAGGCCGCTTTGCAGGCGATCGCCGAGATTTCGCTGGTGTTCCAGCGCCGCGTCGATCCCAGCGGCCCGCCGGACCAGTTCCTGTTCCACCCTGTCGAGCTGCTCAAGCCGTCCCGACAGATCGCGGAACTGTTTCCTGAGGCGCGCATCACGGTCGGACCGTTCCGTGTCCGGGGCATCGTCCGTTCCGCCGGCACCTTCCTCCGCCCCGGGCAGGAGCCGTGTACAGACCTCCGTTTCCACCTCCCGCAGCCCGTCCCGGATCGAGACCATGCCGATCCGCAACAGCTCCAGATCCATGCGTGTGGCGTCAAGGGAATTGTGCAGTTGCATCCGCACCAGATCCATTTCCCCGGATGCATGGGTCAGTACCGCCAGGTCGGAATGATGCGCCCCGCGGGCCACTCCAGGCACGGGATCCGCGGGCGTCGCAGCACCGAGCGCCTTGCCGCCATCGGGGGTCAAGGAACGCCAGGACCCAGGATCCGGCGCACTCCCGGCGGGTTCCTCCGGATCGTGTTGGGCCTCCTGCGGTGTCTGCGCTTCCCCGTCGGTCGGGAAATCGGAGATCCTGCGTTTCAGCCCGGGAAGGTGCGCTCCGTCCCCGGATTCCAGCAACCCCAGTTCGGCGGACAGGCCGTCATGGATCTCCTCCAGCAGACCGAGCAGTTTCGACTGGCCGGACAGGTTCTGCCCCTGGAAATTGTCCAGTAGTGTTTCCACCCGGTGAATCAGGTGGGACATCCCGTCCCTGCCGGCTGCGGCGGCGGTACCCTTCAGGGTATGGAACTCCCTGCGGATTGCGGCCATGTTCTCCTGTTCGGGTCCACGTTCACGCCAGCGCATCAGGGACTGGTTGATCCGGCCCAGGATACCCTTGGACTCGTCCAGGAATATCTGCTGAATGTCGGCATCGATGGCCTCTTCGGCAACGTCAGCGGATTCCGGTGCGGTCCACGCCGGATCCGCATGCGTTGGCTGTCGCCCTTCTCCGGGTTCCGTCAGGCCGCCGGCCTCCGCCAGCAGCCTGTCCGCGAGTTCCCGGGAATAGCTGCCACGCGCGACGATCTCATCGCGCGCAGACCGCAGCAGCCCGAGACCGCTCCTGAACCCTGCGCCGGCCGACTCGAGATCACCGCCGTCCACCGCATCGCGCAACGGGCCAAGGCTGCCTTCCGCGTACGCCGCAACCTCGTCGAATCCCAGGTTGCGGCAATTGTCGCCCAGGGTGTACACGCAGTCTTCGATGTCTTCGATGATGTCCTCGACGCCCGCTTCCCCCGGCGGGCTTCCCTGCAGGGCATCCAGCGACTGTTCCAGCGTTTCGATGTGACGCCCGAATTCCTCCGTGAAGATTTCCCTCAGGTCCTGGTCCAGTATGTCGAGACCGTGCACCGCCGGACCGGCCTCGTCCGCTCCACCGGCTTCCGCATCCGACGCGGATGACGGATCCGGCAGCATTCGCCGGGCCCTGTCCAGTTTCTCCGCCGCCACGGACAAGAGCCCGTCCACGGCCTGTTCATCCTGCAGCAGCTGATCGGCGGCCAGATCAAGCGCGGCGGTGACGAAGGTGATGTCTTCCGGATTCATCCGTGACGCCGCGTCCGGGTCCCCGGCCACGCCGGAAAGGAGTCCCGCGGCCTGATGTGCCAACCGGGCCGCGGCGCCGAATTCCAGCACATCCAGCAGGTTCCCCGCCTGTTGCAGCAGGCCGGCTGCCGCCGCCAGTTCCTCCGCCTGATGCTGGCCGGCACCGATCCCGGCCAGGGACGCCTCGATCCCCGCCAGGTCATGGCGAATCGCCCCCATGGCCGCCAGGCGCGCATGCCGTTGCTCGAATTCCGCCGCCCGGCGGATACAGCCGGCCTGTTCCTTTTCGGCCTCCCCGGGGATGCCGGCGCCGCGCAGTTCCCCGACGGCGCCGGTTACCGCCCGGAGCCACTCGGCGTCCACCGATTCGGGGTTCATCACGCCATGGCGCAGCAGCAGGATGGATGCCGCGACCCGGACCTCCATCGTCGAGGGGTTCTCACCGCCGTCCGGCCGGCAGGCCTCCCGGGAGGTCAGGGCGATTGCCCGGGCGAGGCCGGCTACGGCATCCAGCCCTAGGGCATCCGCACGACTCGCCAGCTCTTCCAGTGCCTGGGCAAGATCATCGACAGCGGCCTCGCGCCCGTTGTCCGACCCTGTACCGAGGGCACGGCCGAACAGGGTCTGCAGGCTGTCAAACCATCCATCATCGAACGACTGCTTCAGTTCCAGAAGCGCAGGGGGAATCCGGGCCAGTCCGCTGTCTTTGGGGGTTCCGACCCTGAACCAGTCATCGAGCCCAAGTCTGCCGCGGATGTCCCGGACCCGCTCCGACCCGCTCCGGTCCAGCGGTCCGAGCTCGAACAGCATGCTCAGCAGCAGTTCATCCGGGTACCCCGCACCTTCCTCTGGGATCACCTCTTCAACGGAGCCGGACTCCGACTGCATCCTGACGATCTCCTGGTCAAGCCGGGCAAGCAGCGACTTGACCGATGCGTTCACTTCGATCTCCCCGGATGCAACGGCGTCTAGGTATCCGCCGGCGACCCACCACAACAACCGGAAGGAATCCGATGTGCTGACACTCTGCAGCTCTTCCGTCAGATCCCGTATCCGGCCGAGCGCGGTGTTCCCCCTGCGATCATCATCAGCGGACTGTCCCGTGAGCCAGCCGAGCAGTTCCCGGCGGTGTTTCCGGCGAATCTGCGCGATCAGGCCGGATCGGACACCCTGTGGAATCTCCCTGACCGGGGTACGGGACGGGTCGGGCCCGTCCGGACCGAAACGGGCCGGATCAAGTAACGGATTGAACAGTGCGAAGCGGCTGATCGGCGGCTCGCCGAGACAATCCCTGGCCTGGTTGATCGGTTCCGCCAGTGACAACGGGGATTCCGCTGCCTGACGCGAGATTGCATCGACATAGCCATGCAGCGCTTCCATGCTCCGGCGCAGCACCAGGATGCCCCGGTACTGTTCACGTATGCCCGGCAGATCGCCGACCTGGAGGCCAAGCTGCTCCAGCTTGCCCGCGAGTATGCCGGCCGCGTCCAGTTCCATTGCCTGCAGGAGATCCCGGACATCCCGCAAACCGGAGACCAGTCGGTCCAGGCAACTGAAGTCGAACTCATCCTGCGCCCTGGCCACTGCGTCCATGGCCTCGCCCATGGCCTCGTCCAGGGCCTGACTGACTTGGCTGTATGCCTGTGGATTTGGTGCCGGAATACTCACTTCAACGGATTGCGTAACCTTGGGATGGGACCGGGGGTGTACAGGGAACGGCTGTCGGGGCGGCGGGCTCAGTCGGGCAGCCGGAATCCTGCCACGGCCCTGTTGAGTTTCTCCAGTGTCCCGCGGATGTTCCCGAGGACGGCGGCAACCTGCGACGCACCGAGCCCTGACTGCCGGGCAGCCCGGCGCAGGTCATCCATGTCCCTGGAGACCCGGTTCGCGACACCGGACTCCTCGGTAGCCTCCGTCGCCAGGGACTCGATGGCAGCGAGCAGTTCCTGGCCGACCCGCTCGATTTCCTCAAGAGCCCGGCCTGCCTCGTCCACAACACCTGCACCGGCAGTCACCTCGCCCGTCGTGGATTCCATGGACAGGATCGCCTCCCTGGCATCCTGCTGGATGGTTTTCACGATGTCGGTGATGCCGTCCGAAGCCCTGGCGGAACGTTCCGCCAGGCGTTGCGCCTCGTCCGCGATCACGGCGAACCCCTTTCCCGCATCGCCAGCCATGGATGCCTGTATGGAAGCGTTCAGGGACAGTACGTTGGTCTGCTCGGTCACGTCCCTGATCAGGCTGACGATCTCATTGATCCGCCGGGAACTCTCCTGTAGCCGGCCCAGTCTTGCTGCCGTATCCCGGACCCGGCTGCCGATGGCGTTCATCCCCTCGACGGTGTCGCGGATCGCCCCGGCGCCGTCCCTGGCGGACTGCCCCGCCTCCCTCGCGCGTTTCGACGAGTGGAGTGCCGACTGGCCCAGGCGATTGATGGTTTCACTCATCCGCTCGATTTCCCGCGCGGCATCCGCAATGCCCTTGGCCTGGGCATCGCTGTTGGCCAGCAGCTCTTCAATGTGCCGGCCCGACTGTTCTGTCTCGGCAGTCAACTCGTCGGATGCGGACCTGATTTCGCCGACCCGCGTGCGTATTTCGCCGATGGCGAAGTTCATGGAATCCGCAATCACGTCCGTCGCTTCATCGGCCAATTCCGCTTCCACAGCCAGGTTTCCATGGGCGAGGCTGTCCATGTCATCCAGGAGGCTCATCACGGCGTCCCGGGAGCGTTTCTTCCGGACTGCATCGGCCCGCTCCCGGCGTCGCCCATGACGGACCACGGACCAGATCAGCCCGAGCAGGCCGAGCGAGCCTGCGGCAGCAAGCATCAAGGGCAGGTTCCGGACCCATGCCGGGCGTTCCGGGCCCGCATCCAGTTCCCGGATGATTTGTGCAACATGCTTTTGCATGGATGCTGACAAACCCTCGATCCTGGCAGCCGCATCCAGCATGGTAATGTAGTCGTCGGCATTGCCCGCAATGCCCGCCACACTGGAAACAAGCTGCTGGTACAGGGTGTCCATGCCCGCCATTTCCTCGGCCACTGCCACGCCGCCCATGCCGCGGATGGCATCGTTGATCTCCCCAAAACGCCGCACGTCGTCCTGCATCTTTCCTGCCGCCCGGCGCCAGCCCACCCCGCCGGCGGCAAATTCACCGGCGCCGGCGCCGATCTGTTGCACCAGAAGCCGCTGACGGTGGCCAAGTCCGATCAGTTCCAGCGAGGCCTCGTTTTCGATCAGCCTGTCCACAATGCCGTCCGCCCGCGCCGCCAGTTCCGGAACCAGGCTGCCGACCGCATCCACCTGGGTCAGGGTGCTGCCAACCACTCCATGGCCGGATACCAACAATGCCACCAGGGGGTCGAGCCTGCCCCATTCGCCGGTGACGGCCCTGAGACCATCAGCGGCCCGGTTGCCGTATCCCTCCAGCACCCGGTGGTCCAGGGTCGGTATTTCCTGACCCAGTTGCGTCCTCAATCCCGTCAACCGGTCGAACGCACTGTCGGTTCCCTTGACTGCAAGCAGGGACTGGTAGGCAATTTCCCTGACATCGGATTCCACCCCGAGAGCGGCAATCCGCATGCCGGCAGTCCGCTGTCTTTCCTGGATTTCGATCACCACGCCCACCAGGAGTATGGACAGGGCGGCGGCCAGAATCAAAATCCAGAAAATCGCCGCCCAGTTCGGTCCGACGTCGGGCGCCTCCTCCCGGACGGCGGAACCGCCCGGACCGGAAACGGAACCTGTACCACCCGGGCCCCCGAGAACCGGCTCAACGAGTTCCCTTGCCGGCTTATCTGCGGCTGTTTTCAAAGCCCTGCCGCCTGTCGTGCGATCGAGATGAATTCCGGCATGCGGCAAAGTCTGTCAACATCCAGCACCACCCATGTCTGCTTCCTTTCCACCAGGACCGAACTGACCAGCGAAGAAAGCGAAGAGGGAATCCCGGCATCCTCCGTCTGCTCAAGCCCCTCGGGGAAGGTCCGGAGATTAACCCACCGTTCCAGCAACAGGACGCTCTTCAGGTTTTCGTCCGGCAGCCTGAACAGGATCGCCGTGCGCAGGGATGGAACAGCGCCAAACCCCAGGAAATCGGAAAAATCGACCACGGTATGGATTTCCCCCCGGATATTCGTCATCCCCCTGACCCAGTGCGCCGCCCACGGCACGGGCTGTATCTCCTGCTCGGCGAGCACCTCGAACCCTTCCGAGAACGGAAACACCAGGTTCCAGTCGCCCACGCGCAGGCTGTATCCACGCCAGCTGCGATCCGCCACCACGCTGCTTTCGAGCGCCGCTGCGCCCAGGGACTGCGCTGCCAGCATCTGCAACTGTTCCAGGGGAGTGGGGATGCCGTCGATCACGTCTCTTCGATCTTTCGGGGAAATCGGTATTTTCCGTCGAGACGGTATCCAGGTTCGAGAATCATGCGGACTCCCGGGATTCAATCGGTTCCTGGTTGTCGGACGGCTTGGCTATATACCCCGCTGTATCCCGCCCGAGACCCCGCATCCTGCAGGAAACCATGTTCTTGGATGGCACGATGATCATGGGAATACACGTTGTATCCGGGTCATTGTACCGCATGCGCGCGGCCGGTAATCCATTGGCGCCGGGCATGATTCGGTTCATCCGCACGGCGGGCGGACGCTCCCTGGGTGCCACGGCCGTCACGTCCCGCGCAGCGCCAGCGGACAATGCCCGCCCCCGATCAGAACGGTGCGGGTCAGGTGCCGCCGATGGGGTAAACGTCGGCTAGTATCCACCGGTCCGCATCCTCGTAGTGCAGATATCTCATCACCGTGGATGATCCGCAGAGCCTGTGACCTACAGGCGAGCACCTCGTCATCTAAACGTAGACTGTCGAGCTGTTCCGTGAACCATTCCTCCAGTATCTCCTCACGGGTGTACGTCTCCGGGCGTTTTCCCTTGGCACTGCCGCAATGGTTGTAGATAATCCATAAAATATTCAGCAATTCCCGCTGGTTTAAAAAGTCAAGCAAATACAAGGTGATAGAGAGATACGGAAAAAACTTTTTCGTAAAGTTTTTCAGGAATTCTGGTATCATACAGTTCCAATTTCATGAACCAGGTGAAATTGGATGCGTGAACCATCAAATCGCAAACACTTGAGCGCACAGGGATTGCTGCAGTCGATCCGGTCGAGTTTCGAGGAGATTCCGGACACGAAGCGCACCCGCAAGTTCCCGTTGTCGGACGTCATGATGTCGGCGCTGGCGATGTTCGGTCTGAAATATCCATCGCTGCTGCAGTTCGAGCGGTCGCAGTCCGAGGAAGCGGTGCGGCACAATCTGAAGCATCTGTACGGGGTGGCGCAGGCGCCGAGCGACACGTACATGAGGGAACGGCTGGACGAATTGGACCCGGGGGTGTTCGAGCCGGTATACAAGCGGCTGTTTGCGCTGCTGCAGCGGGGCAAGGGTCTGGAGGGTTTCGAGGTGCTGGACGGCCGCTATGTGCTGTCGGTGGACGGCACCGGGCTGTTCTCCTCGCAGAAGGTGCATTGCGCGCACTGCTGCAGCAAGCATCATCGTGACGGTCGGGTGACGTACTATCACCAGTTGCTCGGTGCGGTGCTGGTGCATCCGGACTGCCGCGAGGTGATCCCCCTGATGCCAGAACCGATCCTGAAGGGGGACGGATCCGGCAAGAACGACTGTGAGCGGAATGCCGCAAGGCGGCTGCTGAAGCGTGTCCGTCGCAACCATCCGCATTTGCGGTTGCTGGTGGTTGAAGATGGCCTGGCCTCGAACGGTCCGCACATCCGGCTGCTGGAGTCACTGGACATGCGCTATGTGCTGGGTGCGAAGGAAGGGGACCACCGGTTTCTGTACGACTGGGTGTCGAAGACCCGGGGCGTTCCGGAACATGAGTGCCGGGACGGGCAGGGGGTAGTGCATCGCTTCCGGTATCTGAACCGGGTGCCGTTGAACGACGACCACTTTGATCTGGAGGTGAACTTCCTTGAGTACCGGGAGCACCGTCCCGGGGGCAAGGTGCAGCGCTTTTGCTGGGTCACCGATATCCCGATCGACGAATCGAACCTGATGGAGTTGATGCGGGCCGGCCGGGCCCGCTGGAAGATAGAGAACGAAACCTTCAACACGCTGAAGAACCAGGGTTACGGCCTGGAACACAATTATGGTCACGGCAACAAGCACCTGTCGACGGTGCTGATGCACCTGATGATGCTGGCGTTTCTGGTGGACCAGATCCAGTTGCGCTGCTGTGCCGTATTCAATGCGGCACACCAGGCCATGTACAGCCGCGCCGCGCTGTGGCGCAAGATGAGGGGCCTGTTCAGCCTGTTCCTGATAGACAGTTGGGAGAAACTGTATCAGGTCATTGCGCGGGGGTACAAAAACAATCCCGCGCTGCCTGAACCGCCCTGAATCACGCCGTGACCGGCGGGTGTTCAGGTCGATTCTTCAGCGTTTACCGACCCGATGAGTTCTACAGCCCCAGTGGTGGCTGTAACGACCGCTGCGCCCCGATCCCTTTAAAACCACAACCTCCTGCGGATCACACTCCCTGACACAATGGAGCTAACCCTTAGCGGGAATTGCTGTAAAATATTCCTTGAGTTTGTCCGATCTGGTGACGATAATATAGGTAGCTCATCTGCCATGTGTAGAAGGAGCAACGAAGCCGTCCTTCGGGGCGGCTTCAGCCTTTCTGGGCATTGACCCTTTTCCTGCAATATTCCTCATATTCCTTCTGTAATCTGCGCTGCCTGTACGGCGTATTGTTCCACCGCATCCAGAAGTTCGGTCTCGCCGACCGGTTTACCGATATGGCCATCGGCGCCCACGATCTGGCCGCGGGCACGGTCAAACGGACCGCTCTTGCTGGATACCATGACGACCGGTATCCCGCCGTGATGCCTGCTGTTCTTCACCAACGAGCAGGTCTGGTAGCCGTCGATTCTGGGCATCAGAATGTCGACAAACAGGAGGTCGGGCTGAAAATCCGCTATTTTCGCGATCGCCTCGAACCCGTCCATTGCCGTGGCCACCTCGTGCCCCGCTCCCTCGAGCACCCCGCATGCCTGGTGCAGGATGGTCTGGCTGTCATCCACCACCAGGATTCTCTTCATGCAGGCATTCTCCCTGGTCCGGACCGGTGCAGCGTCACGCCGGACAAACCGGTCCCGGGAACGATCAGCGGGGCGCCTGATCCCGTTCCCATGCTTCTTTGTGCGACTTCCCTACCTGTCAACAAACCATCTCCGTTTTGTATGATAAATTAATAGGTTATAATAACTTACATCATCGAAAATGAACAGGTTCGACCACCCATTCGACGCGTGACCAGGGATACCAGCCCATTGCCGTCCGGCCGGCGCAGGCAGTACCGGTCCCGGGGGCGTTTCGGCTGGGTTCTGCTGGTCTCGCTGCTGGTGCACAGCATCCTTGTTCTCGGCATTTCATTCGTCATGCCCTCCCAAGCGGGAAACCGGAGCTTCGCACCTTCCATGAAAATCATGCTGGTCTCCACACCCACCGAGACCGCGCCGGATGATACCAACACGCTGGCCCAGAGCAACAGTCTGGGTGCGGACGACGGGGCGGAGCCGCTGCGGATGTCCATGGATGCGGGCGCCAGGCTGGTGGAACAGCTCGAACGGGAACAGCTGCTGCTCGAGCAGCAGGTCAATGCCTGGCTCTCGTCCGAGCCCAGGGCCGACACCAACGACATCCCGGTCATGGATCAAGCTGACCGGGACGCCCTGATGAAGCGCATCGATACCGCCTTCCTCAACGCCCAGGCGAATCCCAGGGAGCGGTTCGTGCACGCCAACTCAAAAGTCTCGGATCTGGCGCCATACCTGGAGAACTGGCGGATGGTCGTGGAACGCGTGGGCAACCTGAACTATCCGGATGCAGCCAGGAGGCAGCAACTGGAAGGCGAGCTCGTGCTGGACGTGGCGGTGCGCGCCGATGGTTCCGTTGCCGACATCAAGATTCTCAGATCCTCCGGCCAGAAAATTCTCGACGACGGTGCCGTACGCATTGTCCGGATGGCCGCGCCTTTCGAGGAAATTCCGGAAAGCCTGCGCCGGGACTATGATATCCTGCACATTATCCGGACCTGGAGATTCAGTCACAACACGCTTGCAGATGTCACCCGTTGACTGGCCGGTCCACCGGACCTGCGGATCATCATGACAGACGGTTACCTTACCAATCATTTCCTGGTCTCCATGCCGCAGTTCATGGATGACAATTTCGCCCGCACCGTGACGTTGATCTGCCAGCACGATGCCGACGGAGCCCTGGGAATCGTGGTCAACCGGCTCAGCGCGCATACCCTCGGCGAGATCTACCAGCAACTGAACATCCGGGTGGCGGACCGTCACAGTGCGGCCCAGCCGGTGTTCGAGGGCGGTCCCGTGCATCGCGAATTCGGGCTGGTCGTGCACAGCCTGGAACCCGACCGGCACTGGGAGTCCACCCTCCGGATCAGTGACGGCCTCGCGCTGACCAGTTCCCGGGACATCCTGGTGGACATGGCACGGGGCGCCGGCCCCCGGGAGTCCCTGATGAGCCTCGGATACGCCGGATGGGGCCCGGGGCAGCTCGAGCAGGAAATCCTGCAGAACGCCTGGTTCAGCACGCCGGTGGAACAGCGGATACTGTTCGACACCCGGGTGGAAGACAAGTGGAATCATGCCGCCTCGCTCATCGGCATGGACCTGAACAAGCTGACCGGCCAGGTGGGCCACGCGTGAAGGGTCGGGTTCTCGGCTTCGACTTCGGTCACAAACGGATCGGAACCGCCAGTGGCAATCGCACCACCGGCACCACCGCGCCGCTTGAAACCGTCGCGGCCACGAGTCAGGGCCCGGACTGGCCACGGCTGGTGAACCTGGTGCATACATGGCGGGCGGATGAACTGGTGGTCGGGCTACCCCTGCACATGGACGGCAGCGAGAGCCATCTCAGCCGTGAGGCCAGGCGTTTCGGGGACGAACTCGCCAACCGCACCGGCCTGCCCGTGTCCCTGGTGGACGAACGGTTGAGCTCCAGCGAGGCCGACCATGTCCTCACCCTCGGATCGACCCCCGGAAAGTCCCGTCAGCGACGGCGCCTGGCCCACAGGGACAGCATCGCGGCGGAGTTGATTGTCAGGACCTATCTGGCGGACAATCCGGCCCCGACATGCAACCGATAGCGCTGGAGCCGATTCTCGCCCGCATGGACCAGGAAATCCGGGACCTGGCCATGAACGATCCGCTGATGATCGGTATCCATACCGGGGGGGCATGGATCGCGGAACACCTGCACCGCTCTCTCGCCATCGACTCGCCCCTGTGCAGCCTGGACATTTCCTTCTACCGCGATGATTTCAGCCGGGTGGGACTGAATCCCAGGGTCCGGTCATCCTCCCTGCCGGCCGACGTGGAGGGCCGGGAGGTGATCCTGGTCGACGACGTGCTCTACACCGGCCGCACCATCCGCGCCGCCCTCAATGAAATCTTCTCCTGGGGACGGCCATCCCTGGTACGGCTGGCTGTCGCGCTGGACCGTCCCGCACGGGAATTGCCGGTACAGGCGGACGTGGTTGGACGAAAGATCGAGCTTGACGCCGACAAGCAGGCCAAGATCACGCGGGACGGCAACGGTGTCCTGAATTTTGAGATCGTGACCAGGGTCCCATGAGCGACAGCCATTCGATTCCCTCCGACAGCGCGATACAGTTCGATTCGCATGGCAGGCTGCGTCATTTCCTGACCATTCACGGCATGCCCCGGGAAACCCTGCTGGGCATTCTCGACACCGCCGAGTCTTTCATCAGCTTCGGCCAGCGGGAAATCCGCAAGGTCCCGCTGCTCAGGGGAAAGACGCTGGTCAACCTGTTTTTCGAACCCAGCACCCGGACCCGCACCACCTTCGAGATCGCGGCCAAGCGATTGTCCGCGGATGTCATCAACCTGAGCGCAACCAGGATGTCCACCTCGAAGGGGGAAACCATCCTGGACACGGTGCGTACCCTGGAAGCCATGCATACCGACATGTTCGTGGTGCGGGATTCGGCCAGCGGTTCGTCCCACCTGATCGCCAGCCACCTGCCGCCCCACGTCCGGGTGATCAATGCCGGTGACGGCCGCCATGCCCACCCCACCCAGGCCATGCTGGACATGTTCACCATCCGCCGGGAGAAAGGCGGGTTCGAGGGACTCCGTGTCGCCATCATCGGCGACATTCTCCACTCCCGGGTGGCGCGGTCCCAGATTCACGCCCTCGGCACCCTCGGGGTAGACGAAATCCGGGTGATCGGCCCCCGCACCCTGATCCCGACAGAAATCGAGGCCATGGGGGTCCGGGCTTTCTCCGACATGCGGGCAGGGCTCAGGGACGTGGATGTCATCATGATGCTGCGTCTGCAGCGGGAACGGATGGAAGGACAGCTGGTCCCCAGCGAACAGGAATACTTCAGCCGTTACGGCCTCACCGAGGACAAGCTGAATCTTGCCAGTCCCGATGCCATCGTCATGCACCCGGGCCCCATCAACCGGGGACTGGAGATTTCCTCCAGCGTCGCGGACGGGGAAAAGTCGGTGATACTCTCCCAGGTCACGAACGGCATCGCCGTCAGGATGTCCATCATGGCCACGCTGATGGGGGGGACGGACCGGGAGAACGGCCCGGTGACGCCATGAAGATCCTGATCACCGGCGGTCATGTCGTGGACCCGGCCAACGAGGTGGACAGGGAAGCGGATGTCGGCATCGCCGATGGCCGCATCCGGTTTGTCGGAGACGCTGAACCGGGATTCAGCCCCGACCGGACCATCGACGCCTCCGGGCGCTGGGTGCTGCCCGGACTGGTCGACCTGTGCGCCCGCCTCAGGGAACCCGGCGAGGAACAGAAGGCCACCATCGCGAGCGAAACCGCCGCCGCCGCCGCCGGCGGGATCACCGGCCTGGTCTGTCCTCCGGACACCTGGCCCGTCGTCGACACGCCCGCCATGGCCAACATGATCCGCGACCGGGCCGAGTCCGGCGGCTTCAGCAGGGTCCATCCCCTGGGTGCCCTGACGGTGGGGCTGGCCGGCGAACGGCTCACGGACATGGCCATGCTCGCGGATGCGGGATGCGTCGGGGTCAGCAATGGCCTGAGAGCGGTGGAGAATACGCTGATCATGCGCCGTGCGATGCAGTATGCCTCCACGTTCGACATTCCCGTGTTCCTGAGCCCGCAGGATCCCTGGCTCATGGGCAACGGGGTGGTTCACGAGGGCGAGATCAGCACCCGGCTCGGATTGCCCGCCATACCGGAAGCCGCGGAAACCGTGGGGGTGGCCCGTGACCTCGCCTTGATCGAGACCAGCGGGGCCAGGTCGCACATCAGTCTGCTGTCCTGCGCACGCTCCGTCGGCATGGTCCGGGAGGCCAGGGAGTCCGGCCTGCCGGTGAGCGTCAGCGTGGCGATTCACCAGCTGCTTCTGACCGAGCGGAACATCGGTGCGTTCGACACCCGGTACAAGGTCATACCGCCGCTGCGCACCGAAACGGACAGGGATGCGCTGGTCGAGGGTGTCCTGGACGGCACCATCGACGTGATCTGCTCGGATCATCAGCCCCACGGCGCGGACGCCAAGCTGGCCCCGTTCGGCGAGGCGGCCACGGGTATTGCTGGCCTGGAAAGCCTGCTGCCCCTGACACTGTCGCTGGTGCGGTCCGGCGTACTGCCCCGCAGCAGGGCCGTCGCCGCCCTGACCGCCAGTCCCGCCCGGGTGATCGGAATCGACGCCGGGCACCTGACTCCCGGCGGCCGGGCGGATATCTGCGTCGTCGACCCGGAGCATCGTTGGCGGTTCATGCCGGAGACCATGAAGAGCCGCGGCCGGAATTCCCCGTTCATCGGGGAGGAACTCACGGGCCGGGTGGAGATGACCCTCGCCTCGGGAAGGCCGACATTCGAACTGGAAATGCCCTGAAGCCGAAAGGATTGAATCAGGCGGTCCACGGACGCATATCCATACCAGGGCGGGGAATTCGCCTGGAAATGTTACGAGAAGTTAATCCGTTGTTCAGATTGCAGCAAGCCGGCGCTTGCTACCGTGACGCCATACAATCTGATGATCGAGGTATTGAATTGAACTACCAAGCTGCTTTCCTGAAACCGGCGGGACGCAATGCCGGTGCGGTGATGCTGTCCCTGTTTCTTCTGTGGTCCACGCTGCCGTCCATGGCCATGGCCGATGCCGACCATGTGGCCGCCAATCTGCCGGAAGTGAACATCGTGGATGGATTCGCGGAACTGGTGGAGGCGGTGAAGCCGGCGGTGGTCAACATCTCGGTAACCGGCACGGTCACTTCCACCAGACGCCTGCCGAATTTCCGCAACCAGTCGCCGGAACTGGAAGAGTTCTTCAAGCGCTTCTTCGGCGACGAGTTCGAAATGCCCGGCGGCGAAGGCGGCGACGGAGCCCCCTATGAACGGAAAACCACGGCCGTGGGATCGGGTTTCATCATCGACCCGGAAGGGCTGGTGGTCACCAACTACCATGTCATTGAAGACGCCGATGAAATCGAGGTGGTGTTCGATGACGGCACACGGGTTCCGGCAAGGCTGCGGGGGACGGACGGCAAAACCGATCTCGCCCTGCTGGAGATCGACGGCGACGCGCCCTTCCCCTACGTGATCTTCGGCGATTCGGAAAAGGCCAGGGTGGGTGACTGGGTGGTTGCCATCGGCAATCCCTTCGGCCTCGGCGGCACCACCACGAAGGGCATCATTTCGGCCCGTGGCCGGGATATCCGCTCGGGGCCGCTGGATGATTTCATCCAGATTGACGCACCGATCAACCGCGGCAATTCCGGGGGCCCGCTGTTCAACATGAAGGGTGAGGTCATCGGCATCAACAGTGCGATCTTCTCACCCAACGGCGGGAGCGTGGGCATCGGCTTCGCGATTCCTTCCGCCATGGCGAGCAACGTCGTCAGCCAACTGCAGAACACGGGTTCGGTCCAGCGCGGCTACCTCGGGGTTCAGATACAGTCGGTGAATGACGATATTGCCGACAGCCTGGGACTGGACCGGGCCCGGGGGGCGCTGGTGACCCAGGTAATCGATGGCAGCCCGGCGAAAGCGGCCGGCCTCGAAGCCGGTGATGTGATCCTCCGGTTCGATGGCAAGGACATACCGCGGATGCGGGAGTTGCCCAAGATCGTCGCACTGACCGAAATGAACAAGGAAGTCGACGTGGTGGTCTGGCGGGATGAGAAGGAGATGACCGTCCGGGTTTCAGTCGGCGGCAACAGTGACGGCACAACCGCCGGACCCGTCAACGACAACGACGAATCCGAAGCAGGCAAACTGGGACTCCGGCTGGGCCAACTCAATGACGACGCCAGGGAACAGTTCAGCATTCCCGAGGGCAGCAGCGGCGTGCTCATCACCGAGGTGGCACCCGACAGCCCGGCCGCCGAGCGCGGCCTGGCGCGCGGCGAACTGATCACCAAGGTCGGCAACAGCGATGTGGAAACACCCGAAGGGGTGCAGGAGGCCATCAGGCAGGCCATCGACGATGGCAAGAAATCCGTGCTGATGCTGGTCGAACGGGAAGGCCGGGTACGCTACGTGGCGATACCGCTGGACGGGTAAGCCGGCCACCCCCAGTTGCCATGAACAAGCCCGTGACGCCCCCGGCAGCCCATGCCATGATCTGGCAGTCTATGCGCCGGGAAGTGGAGCAGCTGATTGCGGGTGAAGCCATCCTTGCCCATTTCGCCCAGTCCGTGGTGCTCGACCATCCGGACTTCGAGCATGCGCTGGCATCGCTGCTGTCCCAGAAGCTCGAAAGCCCGATCCTGCCGAGGGAGTACTTCAAGCGGATCGCGTTGCACGCGCTGACGGACGAACCCACCATCGGCGACTCCGCCCGGGAGGACCTGGTCGCTGTCTGTGACCGCGACCCGGCCTGCAACCGCTACTCCGAACCCTTTCTCTACTACAAGGGCTACCAGGGACTCCAGGCCTACCGTATCGCCCACTGGCTGTGGCAGCATGAACGCCGCGACCTGGCGCTCTTCCTGCAGGGCCGGATGAGCGAGATCTTCGCCATGGACATCCATCCCGCCGCCCGCATCGGCTGCGGCATCCTCATCGACCATGCCCATGCCATTGTCATCGGCGAAACCGCGGTGGTGGGGGACAATGTCTCCATGCTGCATGAGGTCACCCTGGGCGGCACCGGGAAAGACGCCGGGGACCGGCACCCGAAAATCTCCAGCGGGGTGCTGATCGGGGCCGGTGCCAAGATACTCGGCAACGTCAGGATCGGGGAAGGCGCCAAGATCGGCGCCGGCAGCGTGGTGCTGAACGATGTCAGGTCGCATTCCACGGTGGCCGGTGTGCCGGCAAGGCCGGTGGGGGACTGCTCCAGCAGCCAGCCGGCCCTGGACATGGACCACACCCTGGACGGGGAAGAGTCGGACCAGCCATGAAGTAAGCGGGGTCCTGTCCGGAATCGGCACCGGGCCGATGCAAACCCGGTGGTCGTCGTTGTCCGGGAATCCGGGACACGGTATGCGGCCACGAACAGGCCACCACCGCCATCGCCCGCGGCATGAACCTGCCGTTGTCCCGTCAGGGTGACCGGCGGCGACCCCGGTGCCGGTTCTTCAGAAGGATGACCCGGGCTGGGTGAGGAATTCCGTCTCCTCATCGGTGGATTCCCTGCCGAGGATGGCGTTGCGGTGCGGGAAGCGGCCGAAGCGCTCGATGATCTCCAAGTGCCGGCGGGCAAAATCCAGGTTAATCCCGAACATCTCCCGGTCTTCGGGATCCGCCTGCTCCGCCAGGGCACCGAACAGTTCCATGGATTTGTCCTGCATCGCGAGGTCCTCGCTGTGTTCAAACGGCAGGTAGGTGAATACCCGCTGAATCGGCTGCAGTTCCAGGTGGGTGCCGGCGGCAACCATCTCCTCGGCCATTGCCAGCGCCGCCGCATCAAAGGCGAAGGATTCCGCCCTGCCCCGGTACATGTTCCGGGGAAACTGGTCACAGCAGATGATACTTGCCAGCATCCCCCGGGGCGCCTCCCGCCAATGGTCGAGCCGGCCGTCGAACACCGCCCGGGTCACCGATTCGAACCTGGTCCGGATTTCCAGGTCCACATCGTCATTCTTGCCGAACCAGACGACTTCGCGGTCGTCTCTGATCTCCCTGGCGGTCACACCGTGACCGAACCAGAAGGTCAGTATGCTGTCGATGGTTTCAACCATGGATCCCGATGACATGAGCACTCCGCTGCGAACTTGATAGAATAGGCCTGTTGACTTGACGCCCCGGCGGGGCTTCCGAGGGCCGCCACCCTACCATACCCACCGAGATTTTTTCCACCGGCTTCCTGCCCGCGCCCTGACCGATCGGACAATATGGCAATACGAATATTCCTGGCCCTCATTGCCGTTGCCGGCATCATGTGGTACCTGGCCTGGTATCACAGGGCCGATCCGGAATCGCGCCGGCGCTCGCTTCGGACCGTCACACTCTACGGGATCGGCATCGGTTTGCTGGTACTGGTGGTCACGGGACGCATTCCCTGGCTGTTCGCACTGTTCAGCGCCGCGGTTCCCTGGATCAACCGGGCCATGGCGGCGAGACGGGCCTGGTTCTTTTTCCGGGAGTGGCGCGGGGGGGATCCCGGCGGCGCCGGTGGCGGGGGCCGCCGGCAGGAGACGGGCAGGCCCATCGAAAGCATGACCAAGGAGGAGGCCCTGGAGATTCTCGGCCTTGCGCCCGGCGCCACCCGGGAGGAAATCATCGACGCGCACCGCAAGCTCATGTCCCGGGTCCACCCGGACAAGGGCGGATCCGACTACCTCGCCCAGAGCATCAACCAGGCACGCAAGATCCTGCTGGACGACCACTGATCCTCCGGCCTCCGGCTGCCCGGCATGCCCAAGTGGGCCCCGGTAAGGGCGTATGGCCGTCGGTTACAATCCGGGCATCCGCAGTACACGAAAAGCGCAATGAGCAAATTCGAGATCCAGGGCGACAGTGCCTTCAGAAGCGAATCGCTGCTGGGACGGCACTGGGAAATGACATACGGGGGGACCCTGTCGTTCCTGAGGAGAAAATATACCCGTGACATCGACGGCGCGGATATCGTGGTGTCCGGGGTTCCCTACGACTGCGCGACATCGTTCAGGCCGGGCGCCAGGCTGGGGCCCCAGGCCATCCGCGCCGCATCCGTCCAGCTGGCGGAACTGCCATCCTTTCCTTTCGGTTTCGATCCCTTCGATTATGTTGCCGTCGCCGACTACGGGGACTGCTATTTCGATTTCGGATACCCGCATCACGTCGTGGAAAAGATCGAGGAACATGCGAATACCATCATCGCAAGCGGCGCCAAGATGCTGACGTTCGGCGGGGACCACTTCGTGACCTATCCGCTTCTGCGGGCACATGCGCAAAAGCATGGCCCGATCTCGCTCGTTCATTTTGATGCGCACCCCGACACCTGGGAGGACGACGGCAAGCGACTGGATCACGGATCCATGTTCGCAAGGGCGGCTGAAGAGGGCATTGTCGATCCCGGCCGTTCGGTACAGGTCGGCATACGGACCTACAACGCGAACCGATACGGCTTCACCGTGCTTGACGCCCCGTGGATTCACCGGCACGGTGCGGCAAGAACCGTGGAGGAAATCCGGCGGGTCGTTGGCGACCACAACGCCTACCTGACCTTTGACATCGATTGCCTTGATCCGTCCTTTGCGCCGGGCACCGGCACCCCTGTCGCCGGTGGATTGTCCACGGCCACGGCACTCGAAATCATCCGATCCCTGGGGGACCTCGAAATCATCGGCATGGACGTGGTGGAAGTCGCGCCGGCCTACGATCAGTCTGAAATCACCGCCATTGCGGCAGCCACCCTGGCGCACGACTTCATTTGCCTTCAGGCAATCCGGAAGGGCGCGGTTCCGGTTGCGGGCACCGTATAGCATTCCGGTATCGGCCAGTACCCCGCGGTGCAGCACGGTACATGCCGTGCTGCACCGCGTCGAAGCCGGTTCCTGAAGACAAATCAGCGGATGATGCGTTAAGATATCCCTGAATCCTCGTTCGTCATCCAGACACAACTTACGGAAGGTACCACTCTGTCCCGGCCTACCACACACTCCTGGTGCAAGGCCAGCCTCCTGCTCGGTCTATTGCTTGCATTCGCGTGGCCCACCGCCATGAACCTGGCCGGAGCCGGGAATAGCCGCTACTTCAACATCAGTCCCTCCGCCATCTCGGAACATATCAGCAGCGCTGTGTCACGGCGTGAATATCCGGGGTCCGCGCGGATCAGGGGCGCGGGCCTCAATGCGGATCTGAACCTGCATTACACCCTGGATACGGACCTGCAGCGGGAAGCCGAGCGACTGCTGCAGAAATACAACCCGGACTATGCCGTAATCGTTGCCATGGACCCGGAAAGCGGCCGCGTGCTTGCCATGGCGGACAGCAGCAGGGCGCCGCTGCCGGTGGATTCCCTGGCCCTGCGCAACACCTACCCCGCGGCCTCGGTGTCGAAAATAGTCACCGCGGTGACCGCCCTCGACCAGGGCGTGGTCGACGTGGATACGGTGATTCCGTTCAACGGAAAAACAACCAGCCTGTACAAGAAGAACGTCTTCAGGCACAAGGACAACAAATGGACGCGGAAGCCCACGTTCAGGGAATCGTTCGCGAAGTCCAACAACACCGTATTCGGGCGCGTTGGCGCGGTTTCCCTGGGCGGTGAACAGCTGATGGACTATTTCCAGCGGCTGGGGTTCAACATGCGGTTCACTTCGGATTTCCATTTCCCCAACGGTACCGTTGAGCTGGATCCGTCCGATGCGTGGCAGGTTGCGGAAAGCGCCTCCGGGTACACGCGGCGCAATACCCTCTCACCGCTGCATGCGGCGGCACTGGCCGCCACCGCGGTCAACGGCGGAAAAATGATCGCCCCGGTGCTGGTGGACCGCGTGACCGGCCCGCAGGGTATCCCGCTGTACGTGTACGAGAATCCCGCGGTGTCGCCGGCCATGCGGCAGGAAACCTCCGACAAGCTCAAGCAGTTGATGACCGCCACGGTGACCATGGGATCGGCCAGGAGATTCTTCCGGGGATTCCACAGGAAATCCTACAAGGATGTCGTCGTTGGCGGCAAGACCGGCTCCCTCACCGGCACCGACCCGGCCGGCCGCTATGACTGGTTCGCCGGGTTTGCCGAGCAGGGGCACCGCAAGATCGCCTTCGCGGCCCTTTGCATCAACAAGGAGAAATGGTACGTGCGGTCCGCAAGGCTGTCCCGGGAACTGCTCGAATACTACTTTCAACCGCCGCAGAACGCCTGAACCCGCGCGATTCCCGCACCCCATGAAACAATACCTGGACGCCGTCAGGGAAACCCTGGAATCCGGCACAAGAAAAGAAAACCGCACCGGGGTGGACACCCTGTCCACGTTCAATATCAACTACGAGATCGATCTGCGTGAAGGGTTTCCGCTGCTGACCACGAAGGAGATTTCCTGGAAGAACATCGTCATCGAAAACCTGTGGTTTCTGTCCGGCCGCACCGATATTGCCCTGCTGCGCAAGCACGGCTGCAAATTCTGGGACCCCTGGGCGGACGAGGAAGGCAAGGTTCCGAGCGCATACGGGAATTTCTGGCGGCACTTTCCCTTGCCGGACAACGGCACCAATGACCAGATCGCCTATGTTATCGACACCCTGAAGAACAACCCCATGAGCCGGCGGATGGCGGTCGCCGCCTGGGCTCCCGGCAACGCGCAATCCAGCGCCCTGCCGCCCTGCCATGCGTTCTGGGTGGTCAACGTGCAGAATGACGACACCGGAAATCCGCACCTTTGCCTGCATCTGACACAAAGAAGCTGCGATATCGCCCTGGGCGTTCCCTACAACATCGCGGGGTACTCCCTGCTGGCGGAACTGTTCGCCCGTTTCGGCGGCATTCCGGCGGGCATTTTCGGCCATACCCTGATCGATGCGCACATCTACACCGCCCGGGCCGACGGGAGCATGGCCGAGTACGACCATATTCCCGGCCTGAGAGAGCAGCTCGGGCGGGAACCCCGGGCACTCCCGCGGCTGGAGATCGATGAATCCATCCGTTCCCTGGACGACATCGAACCCCTGCTCGATCTCGATACCGGGGAGATCATGGACAAGTTCCGGCTCCACGGCTACCACCCGCATCCCGCCATCAGCTTCAAAGTGGCGGTCTGAGACGCACCGCCACGGGAAACCCGCAGACCGATGGAAGTCCCCGTCCCCCTGCGCGGCGCCATCGTGGCGATGACCCGGGACCGCGTGATCGGCCTGGAAGGCCGCCTGCCGTGGCACTACTCCGATGACCTCAAGCGGTTCAAGCGCCGCACCATGGGGTGCGCCATCATCATGGGCAGAAAAACCTGGGAATCCATCGGTTCCACCGCACTGCCGGGGCGGCGCAACATCGTCGTCACCCGGAAAGGGGTCGGGGGAGTGGAATGCCACGGCAGCCCCGGGGAGGCCCTCGACGCCTGCGGTGGAAGCGATGCGTGGGTCATCGGCGGCGGTCAGGTCTACCGGTCCGCGATGCCGCTGCTCAATCTGCTGGATGTCACCTGGGTGCCCGACAGGATCAGGGCGCCCGGGGCGGTGACATTCCCCTCCATCGACCCCGATCTCTGGGAAGTGTCCGCCGAGGGGCCTCTGGAAGGCGACTCCGGGCTCTGGAACACCATCTACCTTCGGCGGTAGGGACGCCGGACGGGCGGAATCCTGCCGGCTGTTCCCGGGCCGGAATATCCATGTTTCCCGGACGACGGGGTCCTCAGGTCACGGTTTTCCCGCTCCGGCCCGGAGCCCTACAGAGACTGGCAAAGGCGGCGTGCGTCCAGAATGGCGGCATGGATGTTGCGGCTGGCGACCGCATCACCGACCCGGTACAGCGCCGGTGCGCTGTCATGGGGCTGCCGCTTGCCTGACAACAGCGCCCCGTAATCCGTCACGCCATCGTTGACGCTGTGGGGCCTCAGTGCACCGTAGAGCGCATCGTTGGGCACGGTACCGTGCTCCACGATCATGTAATCCACCACGCGGTCGATGAATTTCCCACCGCCGAACTCGTTCTCGAACACCGCCCGCAGGCGATCCGAGTCATGCTCCACGCTCCGCAGACGGTAATCCGGCGTGACGGTTACCCCCTTTTGATGGAATCGCCTCATGTACATGGGAAAGTTCGAGGAACCCATCTCGGCGCAGGCACTGCGGTCCGGGGTCACCAGTTCCACCCGCGCCTCCCCTTCTGCGATCTGGTCCACGGTGGACGCGCCCTGATGCTGGCCGTGGTCGTCGTAAACCAGCACATCCCCGGAAACCGGCGTGCCGGACAGAACGTCCCAGGTGCTGAGACAGGCCTCGGCACCCGGAACCAGGTGGGTGTCCGGCAGACCCCCGGTGGCGATCACAATCACATCGGGCGTCTCGGCAAGGACGGTTTCCTCGTCAGCCAGCACATTCCAGTGGATCGCCACGCCCAGGTGCCCGAGTTCCGCGGCCAGCCAGTCGGTGATGCCCAGAATATCCCGCCGGACCTCCGCCCTGCCCGCCAGCAGGACCTGTCCTCCCAGTTCGCCGGAAGCCTCGAACAGGACAACCCGGTGTCCGCGCTCCGCGCAGACCCTGGCGGCCTCCATTCCCGCGGGCCCGCCGCCCACCACGACCACCCTCCGTCCGGGTTTCCGCGCGCGGGTGATCTGCTGCGGCACCTCGTTCTCCCTGCCGGTGGCCACGTTGTGCGTGCAGACCATGTCCCCTTCGTTGTAGATCCGGTCGATGCAGTATCCCGCACCCACGCACGGGCGAATCCGGGACTCCTGACCGGATTGCAGCTTGTGGACCAGCCAGGGATCGGCAATATGCGCCCGGGTCATGCCCACGAGGTCGAGGATGCCCTCGGATATGGCGTAGCGGGCGGTGGCGAGGTCGAGGATGCGGGTGGCGTGAATCACGGGCAGGTCGAGTTCCCGCTTGAACAGCCCGACGGTCTGCAGCCACGGGGCCAGCTTCTGGAACATGGCCGGCACCGCGAACCAGCCGAGCTCGAAATCATTGTCGAACCTGCCGACATTGAGATTGAAATAGTCCACGCACCCCTGCTCCTGCATCAGGTGCAATGCCTCCAGGGATTCCTCGGGCCTGAGCCCGTCCGCCAGCTTGCTGTCGGTATCCACCCTGGCTCCCACCACGAAATCATCCCCCGCCGACTCGCGGATCGCCTCCAGGACTTCCAGCATGAACCGGACCCGGTTTTTCAGGGAGCCGCCATATCCGTCCCGGCGATGGTTGGTGTGCGGGGACAGGAACTGGCCCGGCAGGTGCCCATTCTGCATCACCTCCACGCCGTCCACCCCCCCGTCCCGGCAACGCCTGGCAGCGGCGGCATAGTCGCCGACGACCCTGCGGATGTCCCATTCATCCATCTCCTTTGGGAACCCCCTGTGCGCCGGCTCACGCACCCGGGACGGTGCCACCAGGGGGAGCCAGTTGCCGGCATTCCAGGTGCTGCGCCGGCCCAGATGGGAGATCTGGCAAACGGTCCTGGCGCCGTGACCGTGAACCCGGTCGGTCAGGCTCTTCAGATAGGGAATGATGGCGTCGGTCCCCACATCGAGTTGGCCGAAGACCGACGGGGAATCCGGCCCCACACAGGAGGATCCGCCGAACATGGTCATGCCGATCCCGCCCCTGGCCTTTTCCTCATGGTATCGCTGGTAGCGCTCCTTCGGCATTCCCTCCTCCGCGAAGGCGGGGGAATGCGGCGTACTGACGATCCGGTTCCTGAGTGTCAGGTGCCGGAGGGTGAAGGGCTGCAGTAGCGGATCTTGGGACATTGTCATCTTTGTTGATTCTTGTCTCTGGCTTGGTTTGACTGGTTCTTGTTTCCGTATTGCGATGATACAACCCGGAAGTCAACTGAACCCTCGAACAAGTGTACCCCGTACAGGCGTATGGCGCATTTCTCCGATCCCGGTCGTTGATGCCGGTGAACCGGATCAATTGGACCAACTGAAAATACCTGATTTGCAGAAGTCGCCTGCAGAATCTCGATCATTCTGCAGGTGTGCCGTGAATGCTTGACCTATCGTTGAACCGCTCTTGCCAAATTCGCGTAAGGTATTCTTGATCATAGCCGGGCAAGCAATCCGGGAATCAGGGTGCCAGTGGTATACTTGATTTCAGGCGATCCCATGACACGATCATTCCCAGTCATGCCGGCCGGTCGATAAAGGGGGAGCGTACTGTTGCCGGGGTCACGCCATGTCAATCGTGTGATGCCTCCCACCATCGATAAGCGCCCTCGGGGTACCATACTTCCTCTCTGATACGGGGCAACCAGGCAGAACTGAATGAAGATGGAGGAAAACATGACAAGCCATGCAACGCTCCTTGAGCGCATCACTACCCGGCCCGACGTGTTCTCCGGAAAACCGATTGTGCGTGATACGCGGATATCAGTAGAGTTGATTCTCAGCCTGATGGCCCAAGGCGTTTCCCAGGAAGAGATTCTGGAGGACTATCCGGGCCTGGAATCGGAAGATATCTGCGCATGTGCAGCATATGCGCATGTTGCATTGCAACAGCCGAAATCCGGAGCTTGAATCAACTTGATTCGGAGCTTCCGATGCAGGGACACTGAGCGGCTTGCCAATGGCTATCGGGTGGCCCGATTCGTCAATATCGAGCGTGTGGCGCGGCGCAAGCTCGCGCAACTGGATGCAGCCGCGACGCTGGAGTTTCTGCGGGTACCACCCGGAAATCGGCTTGAAGCGTTGAGAGGAGACCGCAGGGGCTGGTACAGTATCCGTATCAACGAGCAGTGGCGTCTATGCTTCCGCTTCGCCAACGGAAACGCTCACGATGCCGAGATTGTGGATTATCATTGACCTGCGCTGATTGAATTATTGTCAATTGAGGAAATGTACTCATGACCCGACTTGCGCCAGTACACCCGGGTGAGGTTCTGAAGCACGATTTCATGGAACCGTTCGACTTGTCTGCCCCCGGGCTTGCCAGGGCCATCGGTGTGTCTCCGGCTCGGATCAACGATATCGTTCGCGGCCGCCGTGGGATCACTGCTGAGACGGCACTGCGCCTGGCCCGGTACTTCAAGACAGACGCCCGCAGTTGGATGAACCTTCAGGACCGATATGAACTCGAACTTGCGGAGCGGGCCCATGCTGATTCTTTGCGAGAGATTCAACCCCGGGAATTTGCCTGAGCTTTCAGCAACTCCACAGATTTTCCCCATCAAATCAGTTTAAACACGACCTCGGACAAAGGGCGCTACTGGTAACAAGACATCGAATCTTTCAGAAAACAATAATTGACAAAAATAAGAACAGCTGGTGAATTCAATCGGAGCAAGAGCATGTTGAGGCGTATGCTGGAACTTGGCAAGGGAGACAGATTCGATCCCACGGATGCAGTTTTTCCAAACATCAATGTAGACAAAATCGCTAACGATTTGCGGCTTAAGCAAATCGGATTAGAGAGGGGAAGAAAGAATCTTCCGGGACCAAAGGACCAAGTACTCGACAGCGTAGAGCATCAAATTGTTGGTGCCATTGAAGAGCTCCGTAACAAGGGCCTTAGCCATTTTGAACAACATCAGCAAGTGTATGGAGAGAGGCTGACAAGAGCATCGGAATCACGCGTTCAGATTGAAACCATTGCGGTGAGTGCAGAAACTGACTTCCAAGGGGAGATCAAAACTTGTAACGCCGAGATGGCAAATCAGCGGAAAATGGTTTCCGTGGCCGGAGATGCACTACAGCGTTTTTATGACAAGCATCCAGTAGAAGGAGCTGCGAGAGAAAGATCAAGTAATTTCAAGCTCTTTGGGCTTGTATCCTTCATGATCGTCATCGAGTCGATGGGAAATGGCATCCTGTTACGGGAGGCAAGCACGCAGGGATGGCTGGGTGGTTTCTTTATTGCCGTATCTATATCCATTCTGAACGTTGGATTCTCAGCACTGACCGGATTGTCAGCAAGATACTTCAATCATGTGAGTTGGTTCCGTAAACTTTTAGCACTTTTCGGGGCGGCCACGTTTGCCCTCTTGGTATGTGCAGTCAATATTGCCGCTGGACATTATCGTGATTCGGCAACGAAGCTTGGAATAATGGAAGAGGCTGCTTCGGAGGCTTTAGACACGTTGATTGCGACCCCCTACATGCTTGACAGCTTGCAATCCTGGATGCTTGTCGGATTGGGAGTTCTAATTGCCATAGTTGCGGGATGGAAGGGTTACTCCTTCGACGAACCTTATCCGGGTTTCGGGCACATCTGGCGACAGATGACGAATGCACGGGTTGCTTATGCAATACAACTTCGAGATGCCATCGATGAGATCTTCCATGCCAGAGACGATGCAATCGAGAACCTTCGCAATGAAAGCGATGCTGCTCGAGACCGGATTGATGAGGCCATTGACGCCTTGGCCGGATCAAGTTCCTTGTATGGGCGTCTCGGTCTTTTTATCGAACAGTGCGATCAGAAAGTGAATCACCTTCTCGCAATCTATAGAGATGCCAACCGAGAAGTACGTGAAGCTGAAGCGCCCGCCCACTTCTTGGATGAGTACTCGTTTAAACCATATGAGCTCGGAAAGCATGACAACGGTGTTACAAACAATGCGAGAAAAGAACAAGATGAAATCAGAAACATCGTTTCGTGCACCATCGAAAGAATCAAAAACGGTGCAGAGACAGCGATCGCAACCTACCCTGAAACCCACGAACTGGAAAACCAAACACTGACCGGAAAAGCGCTGGCGGCTGCAAGAGAAAATCCGGTGGTGATAGACCAACATACTTCCTCTAAACGTAACTACTCACCCCTTATTTGCCCCATATCCCATCTGTAGGTTGACAGTATAGAATATTTTCCCTATCGTTCGGGTTTCGGACCACGAGACGAACCCGCACACAGATGGGGAACCGCTATTTCGGCTCCAAGGGAGCTTCGGGGCTGTGCCAGCCTCTGATCGCCCTGATGCCGCCGCACTCGGTGTATATCGAAACCCACCTTGGCGGTGGGGCGATCATGAAGCGCAAGCCGGGGGCCCTGCGGAACATCGGCATAGACTGCAACGCCAGGGCGCTGGAAGGATTCCAGTGCGACTATCCGGTGGAACTGGTGCATGGCTGCTGTCACCGGTATCTCCGGACGTTTCCGTTTGACGGCACGGAACTGGTCTACTGCGACCCGCCGTATCTGCAAAGTACGCGCAAGTCGGGCCGCCGCTACCGGCACGACTACAGGAACAGCGACCACGAGGGCTTGCTGGCGCTGATCCGCGGCCTTCCCTGCTCGGTGATGATCTCGGGGTATCCTTCGCGGATGTACGACGACTGGCTGGGGGATTGGGGCAGCGTGTCGCTTCAGGTGATGAACCAGGCGGGTGTGGTGACGGAGAAGGTGTGGTTCAACTTCACGCCGGACCGGGTTCACTGGCCGCGTTATGCGGGCCGGAACTTCACCCATCGCCAGGCGGTGAAGCGCAAGGCCCAGAGTTGGGGCCGGCGCTACCGGGGGATGCCGCATGGGGAACGCCTGGCGGTGCTGTCGGCGATGATGGCGGTGGAGGCGGAGGAGGCCGTGGAGGCGAGGGAGGAGTGAATCCATGGGGACGGTGAACCGGGTTGCGCTGCGCGAGGAGTTCGATGCGCACCGGGAGAGTTTCCGGTCACTGTGCAGGGAGGGCAAGGTCAGCGCGGAATGCGAGGTGCTGTTCAACGCCCTGTTGATGCTGATGGAGTTGATGATGGCGGTGTTCATGGAAAAGACCACCCGCAAGACGCCGGTGAACGCGAGCCTGCCGCCGTCCCGTGAGGGGAAGGATGAGACCGCGGCACGCCCCGGGAGCCGTGGCAGGGGACCGGAGCAGCCGCACTGGGAAACGGGCCATACCCGTCTGGTGAGTGAAACCGGGGTATCCCCGGTGACGGAATGTTCGGCCTGCGGCAGGAACCTGGTGCGGGTACGGTGCGAGGGCCATGAGCGTCGCACCCTGGTGGACATCGTGTTCGAGACCCGGGAATACCACGTGGATGCCGAGATCAAGACCTGTCCGCGCTGCCATGCCGAGAACCGGGGCGCCTTTCCGGACGGCCTGCCGGGTCCGCTGCAGTACGGACACGGCATCATCGCGTTCGCCGCCCACCTGATGGTGGCGCAGATGGTGCCGCTGAAGCGTGTGGTCCAGACCATGAAGGCGATGACGGGACGGGCCATTGCCGAGGCGACCCTGCTGGCCTGGCTGCTGCGCCTGCACGATGCCCTGGCGGACTGGGAGGCTGCCGCCGTCGAGTGCCTGCTGGCCGCGCCGGCGCTGCATGTGGACGAGACCTCGATCCGCATCGACCGCAAGAACCACTGGCTGCACGACTGCAGCGCCGGAGACCTCACCCTGAAGTTCTGCCACCCCAAGCGGGGCGGCGAGGCGATCCGGGACATCGGCATCATCCCCCGGTACGGCGGCGTCCTGGTCCATGACCGCTGGGCCAGCTATCTTGCCTGTGACCACTGCGACCACGCCCTGTGCGGCGGCCACCTCCTGCGGGATCTGCAGTTCCTCATCGACGCCCATGATCCGGCCTGGGCGAGGCGGATGAAGAAACTGCTCCGGGACGCCGCCCGCAAGGTCAGGGAAAGCCCGGACAAGGTGCTGTCCGCAAAAGAATGCGCCGCCCTGCAAAAGCGCTACCGGACCATCCTGACCCAGGGGAAGAAGGAACTCCCGGCAACCCCTGTGCGCACCGGCGGGAAAAAGCGCGGGCGCATCGCGAAATCCGACGCGGAGAACCTGTGGGAGGCCATGGGAAAGCATGAAACCGAAGTCCTGCGGTTCGCCAGGGACCCCGCGGTCAGCTTCACCAACAACCTGTCCGAAAGGAACCTCCGGATGGCCAAGGTCAAGCAGAAAGTGTCCGGCTGTTTCCGTACATACAAATACGCCGTCGCATGGTGCCGGGTCTCAAGCTATCTGCTGTCCATGTCCTATCAGGGTTACAATCCTCTTGCCGCCATCGAGATCGCTCTCAAGGGAAAGGCCGCCCACATGCTCAAGACACCTGAATGACCTTCAGGTGCTCCACAGGGGGCTAGTAGTTACATCTAAACTCAATAAACACCGGAAGATCGTGTCGTGACACGCAGGAGACGCAGGCGCTCGAGCCAAACATACTCTCAAAGGCGGAAAACACGGGTAGATGGTGGGAGCACAAATCATAATGTGGCTTGGAGTGTTCTCGGCGTTGCTGCTCTTGCAATTCTTGGAGGCGCATTCTGGTTCATGAATAGTCTGGAGAAATCACCTCTAGACGATGCGCTCTGCCCTGCTGATGGCCCAACTGCTGGTACGGTTATCATTCTCGACATGACAGACTCGGTCGGGAGGGGACAAAACGCCCTCATCAGGCAAAAGATTCTTTCAGTGATCAAACAATCGGAAACCGGCACGCTGTTTGCCGTGGGACTCGTGCGCACCGAAGAGGAAGAGCGTGGTGCTAGGTTTGTGATTTGCAAACCGAGGTCTGGATTGGACGCAAATGAATTTTATGAAAATCCGAGAATGATCAAAGAACTCTACGAAGCTGAATTTAGAATTCCTCTGGATATGGAACTTGAAGCTATGCTGTCATCAGGTGTAGCTGACAGCTCACCGATCATGGAATCGTTACAGGCCACGTTGAGCGATGCATCTGGATTTGCTGATGCATCATATCCTCGACGTTTAATTCTAGTATCGGACCTCCTGCAGCACAGTTCTGTGTTCTCCTTCTATCACGGGGATACCTGGCAGAAATTCTTGAACTCCAATCAATTCCAGCGTTTGGCCCGAAATTTGGTTGATGTAAACATCGAGATTTTGAGACTACCGAGACCGGGTGCCAATATTCCAGACTGGGCGGAAGTAGACGATTTCTGGGTTAACTACTTCGAACATCAAGGAGTAGCGCAAGTTTACGTTAGCACGATCGGAGATCTCTAGGCACTGGCATGGCGAGGCGCCCCTTACGTTTCACCGACAGTACGCCACGCGAGAGCGCTGATCGGATTGCGCTTGCCACGGCGTTTATCTTTGGTGCATGTGGAAGTGTTTACTTGAAACTCACGGATATACATCCGGGTTTTGCCGCGCTATGGGCCGCCATTGTGCTATTTGGGTATGTTATTGCTGTCTGGAGTGTCGGGAATCTCCAAACGGAACCAGAGACGACTGGCGACAACTGCTACTATCTTGGCTTCGTTTTCACATTGACCAGTTTGGCAGTGACTCTGTACCAAATGGGCGATGGAGAAGTTGGGCAGGGTGCTCTGCAGGATGTGATCTCCGGGTTTGGTATAGCACTTTCTTCGACCATAGTCGGTATTGTTCTCCGGGTGTGGTTGATGAGACTCCGGCCTGATATCGTGGCAAGAGATCGAGAGGCAAGAATCGAACTCCACACGGCTATTCGTCGGTTTCGGACCGCGCTAGCGGATAGCGCAACAGCAATGAAAAGACATTCGGTGGAATCCTTGCAAATTATGGGAGAAGAACGGTCCAAGCTGTCACAGATGACGGAAGAAATGACAGTGGCACACCGCGAATCTCTAAAATCAGGAGCGAACCACCAGCTTGAAGTGTTGGAGCGCACGATGAAGGAAGGATCTGAGAAATCGATTGCAACGATCGCGTCGACAGTTGAGAGCGCGTTCGAAACCTCATCGAAACAGTTTGAGAGGCAGGTTTCGGAAATTCGCGAGAACACTGTGGAGTTCGTCAAGACAGAATCCGAGACGATGCGCCGCATGGTCGATGAGTTAATGCACGCCAACAAGGGTGTCGGGGAGATGCATGAGGTATTTACCAAGATTCTCAACCACCTTGATCAGCTTGCGAAGCAACTTGAGGACGCGACAGAAGGTTTTGATGCAAAATTAAAAAGGACATCGGAGGCCATTGAAGTATCGGCCAGTTCGGCGGGAAGAAGGATTGATGCTAGTTTCGTAACACTAGCCGCCGCGGTGGAGCAATTCGCAAAGGCTGATCATTATCAACGGACAGCGAAAGCTTTAGAGGACAACTTCTCTGTATTAGAACAGGCAGCGAATCGCTTTTCGAGTATCGTGAGAAGCCTTGAGGAAGATGCAAGAAAGCGCATTGAACTTTCTTCGGACAGATCATTGGAAGCAACTAAGGAGGTTAAATCATGTCAATGGTTTCTTGGGCGTATTTGTTGTTTTTTTCGTCGCCAGAAGTGAGAAGAGATTATGGCAAGGGAAGATGGCTGGCAGCAGGTAGGTGAGGTTCAATACCGGCGTGGTGCGATCATGGGGCTTACGGTCGCTGAGACTTTCATGTTGATTACTTTTCTGCTTCTAATGCTGTTCGCCCTCTGGCGAATCCAAAAGGAGGATGAGATTGCGGAATTTTCGAAGCTCACACCCTTGCAAATGAGCTTGATTGTAGAGGCTGCGAGTGAAGGTGTTTTGGGCGAATTGATTACTGACCTGGAGAAGCGAGATGAAAATACGAAAGCAAGGGATATGTCGATGGCATCCGCACAGGAACAGGACATGGTGGTGGTGCCGAGGGCTCGACTCGACAAGTTCGAAAGACAGGCACGTCTCGTTGCAACGGAGGAAGTTCGTCAACTTGCCCAGGCAGCAATGATGCTCGACCCAGAGCAACGAAGAAAACTAACCAGTCTTGTGAATCTTGAAGAGTTCAGGGATGCACTTGAACGTATCAATGAACTGAAACAGATTCTTAGTAGTAACAATGTGGACGAAATTACCAGTGCAATAAATACTGCTGCACAAGCAGAGAGAATGGGGTTGAATAACCCGGATGTGATTGAGCGGGTTAATGAAATGATGGAAATCCTTGCTGGGAAGAGTCCCGGCGAGATTGCGAAGGCCCTTGAAATGGCTGAGGAAGCCGAAAAGGCGGGGGTGAGTGATATTGATGCATTACGAGCACGAATCAGGGGACGATTGGCGCAAGAAGAAGCTGCTGAGGAGGCACTGGTAGAGAATCTGCGACGAGAGCTTGGTACAGCGGTTGCAAAAATGGGAGGAGAAATTAAGGACGACGGAACCGTAGTGTTACCTGATAATCTGTTATTTGAACGCGGTTCAGTTGAGTTGTTACCCTCCCTGAAAAACTTTCTCAGTGAGTTTTGCTGGCGTTGGCTTGATACACTACGTAACTCTGGACTGAACATCGACGAGATTCGGGTGGAAGGTCACGCCTCATCAGAATGGCGTGGTGCCGAAAATAGGCGAAATGCGTTTTACCGGAATCTAGATCTCTCACAACGACGGGCGCAATCGGTACTGGAACGCTGCCTGAGCCACGCAAGGGTTCCGGCTGATGAAGAGTGGGCGCGAAAACATGTTACTGCGGTAGGTTATTCATCATCGCGTTACATTGAAACCGATGGCCGCGAAAACCCGAAGCTTTCCCGTAGAGTTGTATTCAATACAACCCTCGACCGAAAACAGTTGCTGGAGGACATAGAGGAAGAAGTTACCGTAGTGCGTTCAGAGGGTCAGCGGGAATCAATGCCCTAACACCTAATCGCTTACTTTGTGCTCCATATCCCGGATTATCCTGGAGTGGAGAACACGAATATCCACGTAAATCCGGGATAGAATGCAATTCGCACGGAATCATGACTCCTGGTACACAGACGGACAGACCCTGAAGCGATCAACAAGCACCATTGACCCTTCGACAGTACTGCAATGCATTCCCCTATCCAGAGAAATCACGTCGCCATAACGGGAACTGTCTGCCGCCCGATGCAGGGTAATTCCCTGCATCCGTCCGGAATCGCCAAATAACCCTGTCATGCGTTACACGCTCCGGCAGCTCACATACTTCGTTGCCACCGGCGAGGCAAGCAGTATCCTGAAAGCGTCGGAGAACATCCACGTCTCCCAGCCCTCGATCTCCAGCGCCATTGCCCACCTCGAGCAGACATTCGGGGTCCAGCTGTTCGTGCGGCATCATGCCCAGGGCATGACGCTGACCACTGCCGGCCGGGAACTGTTCCGGGAAGCCCGGGCCCTGCTGGCCCAGGCGGAGCGACTCGAGGGATATGCTGGCGAACTGGCCGGAAAGGTGTTCGGCAGCATCGAGGTGGGCTGCTTCAACCCCCTGGCCCCGATCATCACGCCGGAACTCTGCCACGAGTTCATGCGCCTTCATCCGGATACGGATATCCGGGTACGCGAAGCCCACCAGGCGGAACTGCTGCAGCTGCTGCGGCAGGGAACCATCGACATCGCCCTGACCTATGACCTGCAGCTCCAGGGCGATATCCAGTTTCTGCCCCTGGCGGGACTGCCCCCATACGTGCTGCTCGGGGCGAATCACCCCCTGGCTGCGCGAAAATCCCTGGACCTGAAGGATCTGGAAAGGGAACCCATGATCCTGCTGGACCTTCCGCTGAGCAGTGAATACTTCATGTCGCTCTTCAGTGAGCAGGGTCTCAAGCCCATGATACGCGCCCGCACCCACCTGACGGAGGTCCAGCGGGCCCTCGTCGCCGGCGGCAGGGGATACAGCCTGGCCAATGTCCGTCCGCTCAACCGCCATGCCCTGGACGGCAAGTCGCTGTGCTACATCAGGCTTGAAGGAGACCATCCAGTCCTGACGTTGGGGATCGCCACCCTCGCCACCACCCAGACCAACCCCGTCCGCAAGGCCTTCATCAGTCACTGCCGCAACTGCGTCAGCGACCATTCAATACCGGGCATGACCCCGGGCTTTGATTAGCCGGGACGGATGCACTGAATCGGGAATCGCTATTTACAGTACCAACGCGATTCCATCTAATATTGAAGTGCCCCCGTACGGGGCACAATAACCCCACCGAAATGAATCAGACAGCCATCGACATCGCCGGTGTGACCAAGTTCTATGGCTCGGGACCGGACGCGGTGCGTGCGCTCCACGATATCCATTTCCAGATCCAGCACAACGAATTCTTCACTCTGCTGGGTCCCTCGGGCTGCGGCAAGACCACATTGCTTCGGATCATCGGCGGATTCGAGGACATCAGCGAGGGAACCCTGAGATTGTTCGGCGAGGATATCCAGGAACTGCCGCCGAACCGGCGCCCCGTCAACACCGTATTCCAGCATTACGCGCTGTTTCCCCACATGAGCATCCGCGACAATGTGGGCTTCGGGCTCAAGATGCAGGGCAGGCCCCCGGAGGAAATCCACCGGCGCTCGGACCAGATGCTGGAACTGGTCCGGCTGTCGGAATACGCCGAGCGGCGCCCGTCCCAGCTTTCGGGCGGCCAGAAGCAGCGGGTGGCGCTGGCCAGGGCCCTGGCCCCGGAGCCCAAGGTCCTGCTGCTGGACGAGCCGTTGTCCGCACTGGACCTGAAACTGCGCCAGTCCATGCGCCACGAGCTCAAGCAGATCCGGGAGGAACTCGGCATCACCTTCATCTTCGTCACCCATGACCAGGAAGAGGCCCTGATCATGTCGGACCGCATCGCCGTGATGTCCCACGGGGCGCTGCAGCAGGTGGGTACCCCGGAGGAGATCTACAACCATCCGCTGAACCGCTTCGTGGCGGACTTCATCGGCGAGACCAACCTGGTGGAGGTCCAGGTCCGGGAGATCAGTGACAGCGGTGCTACGGTCACGTTCGCTGGCCACACCCTGGCCTGCAGCGTCAACGAAGACCAGGCCCACGAGCCCGGCGAGATCGCCCACATGTCCATACGCCCGGAGCACATCGGCATCACCCCGGGGGAAGAGACGGGAGATGCCCTCAGGGCGACGGTGCTTCGCAAGATCTTCCTCGGTACCGACATCCATGTGGCCTGCAGCCTGCCCACGGGCGAGGAACTGGTCGCCCGGGTGCAGAGTACGGCGGCCGGCGTCGCGGCGCTGTCGCCCGGCGACGGGGTCACGCTGGATATAGACCCCCACCGAATCGTGCTGCTGGGTGACTGAACGTCATGGCCGGACCGGGAAACAGCAAAGGCTTCCAGGGCGTGTTCACCCCGCTGCGCTACTGGCTGCTGCTGCCGTCCTGGCTGGTGGTCGGCTTCTTCATGGTGGCGCCGGTACTCATCATGCTGGTGTATTCCTTCCTCACCAAGGAATTCCGCGGCGGCGTAATCTGGGAGTTCACACTCGCGGCCTATGACCAGTTCTTCCTGGACCGGGGACTGTTCGGCGACGAGCCCCCGAAAATCGAGTGGACCTACATCGGCATCTTCTGGCGCTCGGTCTGGCAGGCCGGGCTTGCCACCGTGCTCTGCCTCCTGATCGGGTTTCCGACCGCCTACTACATTGCCACCCGGCCGCCGGCGACCCGCAACATCTGGGTGTTCCTGGTCACCATCCCCTACTGGGTGAACCTGCTGATCCGCACGGTATCGATGAAGTTCCTGATCCGGGACAACGGCCCCATCAACGAATGGCTGTTGTCCGCCGGACTGATCGCGGAGCCGATCCACCTCATCAACACGCCCGTGGCCGTCCAGCTTGGACTGTTCTACAGTTACCTGCCTTTCATGGTGCTGCCCATCTATGCCGCCATCGAGCGGTTCGACTTCTCCCTGTGCGAAGCGGCGGCGGACCTCTACGCCGGGCGCTGGTTCGCCCTGTGGCACATCATCATTCCCAACGTCAGGCCCGGGATCGTCGCGGGCTGCATCCTGGTGTTCATTCCCAGCCTGGGAGCGTTTCTCGCCCCGGATCTGCTGGGGGGCGCCAAGAACTTCATGATCGGCTCACTGATCGAGGAACAGTTCAAGGGCACCGCGGGCAACTGGCCGTTCGGCGCCGCGGCATCCATGATCCTGCTCAGCGTCGTGCTGGTGGTGCTGTTTTTCAATGCCCGCAACCGGGCGGCCCAGACGTCGGGCGCAGGACACTGAACCATGGCACGGAAAACCGACATCCGGCATTACCAGGGCTTCCTGCCCATGACCGTGCTTTGCATGGTGCTTTTGTACGGGCCGCTGATCATCGTGATGGTCTACTCGTTCAACGATTCGCTGTCCATCACCCGCTGGGGAGGATTCAGCCTGCGCTGGTATTACGATGTCTTCTTCGGCCTGGAGGCGCCGAAATTCCAGAAGGCCGCCTTCAATTCCTTCAGTATCGCCACCATGGCGGCGATCACCTCCACCACAATCGCGGTGGCGGCGGCAGTGGGCATGATCCGGGGAGGCCAGTTCCGGGCCAAGACCGCGAGCTTCGCGCTCATCAGCCTGCCGCTGATGGTGCCCGAGATCGTCACCGCGGTGGCCACCCTGATCTTCTTCACCACGATCGGATTCACCGCGGGCTACGCCACCATACTGGTGGCCCATATCGTGTTCTGCATCCCGTTCGCCTATCTCCCCATCGCGGCCAGGCTGGAAGGGATCGAGAATATCTACGAGGAGGCGGCGATGGACCTCTACGCCAGCCGGGCCCAGGCATTTTTCCAGGTGCTGATGCCGCTCATGCTGCCGGGCATCATTTCCGGGTTCCTGCTGGCCTTCGTGATCTCCCTGGATGATTTCATCATCACCAATTTCGTCAAGGGCGCCGGTATCGAAACGCTCCCCACCGCCATCTTCGGCGCGGTCAAGCAGGGCATCAAGCCCAATATCATGGCAATCTCCACCCTGCTTCTGCTACTTTCCTTCGTGTTTGTCACCCTGTCCTGGTTTGCTGGCCGGATGGGCTCAAAAAACCCCTAACCAATAGAGGATATCATCATGAAAAAAGCAATATTCACCTGTCTGACAGCCGCGGGCCTGGCGCTGGGCGCCGGGCCCGCATTGTCCGCCGGCAAGCTGTCCGTCTACCACTGGTTCGAATACATCCCGCAGGAGCTGCTGGACAAGTTCGCCGCGGAGCATGACGTGGAAGTGACCATGGACACCTACGACTCCAACGAGGCGCTGCTGGCGGCGCTGAAAGGCGGCAAGCTCGGCAGCTACGATGTTGCCGTTCCCGGGGACTACATGGTGGAGATCCTGGCGAAGGAAGGGATGCTCGATACCATCGCCGCCGGGGAATTGGCGAACAAGGGCAACATCCTGCCGCAATGGGCCGACGTCTCTTTCGATCCCGGCCGCATGCATTCCATCCCCTACCAGTGGGGCTCCACCAGCTTCACCGTCAGCCGGGACGCATTCCAGGGCGACATCCGCACTACGGACATGCTCTTCAATCCCCCGGCGGAACTGTCCGGCAAGATCAACGTCCTCGACAGCCAGGGCGAACTGCTGGCGCTGGCCTCCATCCACCTCGGAATCGAGCAATGCTCCAGTGACAAGGAGAAGCTGAAGCAGCTGAACGCCCTGGTGCAGGGGGCGAAAGAGCACTGGGCGTCCTTCATTTCCGATGGCGCCAAGGACGTCCTGGTATCCGGGGAAGCGGCAGTCGGCATGATCTGGAACGGCTTTTCCGCCAAGGCCCGGGGGGAAAACGCCGCGCTCGAGTATTCCTATCCGAAGGAAGGCTACCTGGTCTGGATGGACAATGTTGTCCTGCTGAAAGACGCCCCGAACCGGGAGAACGCCCTCAAGTTCATGGATTTCCTGCTTGAGCCGGAAAACGCGGCAGCGGTGACGAACTTCGCCCAGTACACCGCGGGAGTGGGCGGCGTGGATGATCTGCTGGACGCCGAACTCAAGGCGTCCCCGGAACTCAATCCCCCGGCCGATGCGCCGGCAGGCCAGTTCGTCCAGGTCTGCGAGGAAGCGACCCAGGTGCTGTACGACGCCATCTGGACCAACCTGAAGAAGTAACCGGGAATCGAACCCGCGCGGGCGGGGCCGGCTGGCCGGCCCCGCCCCATCCGGACTGACCGATGCGGGAGTTCGGCAGCTTCCTTTTCTGGCTGTTCGCACTGACCGGCTCCGTGCTGGTCCTCAACCTGGCGATGAAAGCCCTTTCGCTGCCGGTCGATATCGGCATTGTGGCCGCCATCCTGCCGCTGGTCGTGGCCTTCGCCATTCTGGAACGGGGCGGCGGGGAAAGGATGACGCGGAAGATACTGGCTTATGTGGCCTGGTTCTTCGGCGGCTTTGCGGTCATCGTGCTCACCGCTTCCATGCTGGCCCTGATACAGTGATCCCGGCGGCAGGGAGCGCCGTCAGGACGGGTTCACCACCTCCCTGCGGAAAGGCAGGGCTCCATCGGTCCCGCCGCTGTCCAGTTCCCGGGCGTAGCGGTGACCGGCGAATGTGGCCCAGGCAATGGGCGCCGGCGCCTCGGCATCCCCGATGACGCGGACGGTGCGGATGCCCGCATCCTCCCAGTCCTCCTCCCTGGCGGCGAGTGCCCGCCAGAGTCTGTCATCGCTTTGCTGGGTGGTCACCAGCACCACCGCGTCGGCCTCCAGCAGTCCGCTTTCGCCGGTGTAGGCGCATACCGTGTCCACGCTGTCCCGGCGTATGCCGGACACCGCGCGGTTGAGAACCAGGGTCACGCCCAGTGCCGCAAGGTGCCGATGGATGGTGCCCTGTTCCAGCGTGTTGCCGGTCCACTCGGAAACATGGGACGACGGTGTCACCAGGGTGACCGTGGCGCCGTTCTGTACCAGCAGTTCCGCGAGGACACCGCCCATGTAGTAGTGGTCGTCGTCATAAAGGACCACCCTGCCCGTGGGTAGATTGCCCCGCATCAGATCGTCCGGCGTATACACGGGCATGCCGGGGTCCGGCTGCAGGGGCCTGACGTGAAACCGGGCCACGCCGTCACGGCGCCAGAAGGCTCCGGTGGCCACGGCCACATGCGGGAAACCGTAGTCCATCACCTGATCGGCATCCAGTTCACTGTCGAGATAGATGTCCACATTGGCCATGCGGCCAAGCTGGTACTGGCGGTAGTCCGCCACCCGCCCCCATGCGGACAGTCCGGGCAACTGCCGTTCTCTCCGGACCCGGCCCCCGATCTCGTCCCCGGCCTCCGCCAGCACCACGTTGTAGCCCCGCTCCCCCAGAACACGGGCCGCTTCCAGCCCCGCTGGTCCGGCACCGACCACCAGTACCGGTCCGCTGTCCCCTTGCGTTGGGAACCGTTCGGGGTGCCATCCCCGACGCCATTCCTCCATGAAGGTGGGGTTCTGGGTACAGCGCGACACGGACATGGTCATGTCCCCGGTGATGCAGATGTTGCAGCCGATGCATTCACGGATGTCGTCGACCCTGCCCTCGTCGATCTTCCGCGGCAGGAACGGGTCCGCGATGGACGGCCTCGCGCAGCCGATCAGGTCGAGGATGCCGGAGCGGATCTGCCTGACCATGACATCCGGCGAGGTGAATCGGCCGACACCGGCCACCGGCTTGCCGGTCAGTGCCTTGATCCCCGAAACCAGGCTCTCCTGGGCCGCCTCCTCCCTGAAACGGGACGGCCCGGAACAGTCCTCCCAGCTGCCGTGGGCCAGGTCCCAGAGATCCGGCAGGTCGGCGTGCATGGCCACCAGGTCCCGTACCTCGCTGTTGGTGAAGCCGAGTTCACCGGTAATCTCATCCAGCGAAAGTCGCAGCGTGATGGCGCACCGGTCCCCGACCGCATCGCGGCATTCCCCGATCAGTTCCCGCATCAGCCGGGAACGGTTTTCGAGGGAGCCGCCGTACTCGTCATCACGGTGATTGGTCAGCGTAGACAGGAAATGCTGGATCACCCCGAATCCATGGGCACCGTAGAGGCAGATCAGGTCGTACCCCGCGGCCCTGGCCCGCAGGCAGGCGTCCCGGTGCCAGAGACGGAGTTCCCGGATGTCCCGCTTGGTCATGGCCCTGGCGGATACCGGGTCGTTGGTGAAGGTGCGTACGGGCAGCGCGGTAGGCGCCATGGGCACTTCCCGGGTATAGAGGTTGGGGCCGTTGATTCCCGAGTAGGCCAGTTCGATGCCCGCGAGTGCGTCGTATTCATGAATGCCGTCCGCCATCCTGGCCAGCATGGGGATGTCGTCGTCGTCCCAGATCCGAAGTTCGATGAAGGGCGTGATTTCAGAGGTGTGGTGCAGCTCCACCTGCTCCGTGAATACCACCCCCCAGCCGCCCTCCGCCTTGACCCGGCGCATTTCCGCCACCGCCGAGGGGTCGCGGTAGCCGCCGCCGTTGCAGTGCGGCACCTGGTAGAAGCGATTTTTTGCCCGGACCGGACCGATGTCCAGGGGCTCGAACAGCAGGTCGTATCTGGGATCCCGTGTCATGGGGCGGACCGCCGGAATCCCGCTATTCGCCGTAGATGCTGTCGGACATGCCCGCGGCCTCCTTGACGAAATCCAGGGGTCCGTCCCAACCGAAATTGCGGTACACCGCGGCCAGGTGCGCGAACGGCGGCGCCTGGGCGAACAGGTGGAACGTCAGGCGGTGCCCGGCGTAGCCCGAGTTCAGCAGGTCCCGGGCGAAGGCCAGCAGCCTGCGCCGGTCATCATGATTCCAGCGTTCGTTGATGGTGTAGAACTTCCGCATCCAGATGCCGGTATCCTCGCCCTCGAAGGTGTCCAGGTCCGGCGTGACGCAGATCTGTCCACCGCACAGTTCCCGCGCGAGATGCATCATCGCCGGAAGGTTGGCGCAGGCATGGACCCTGCCGGTCATCAGCAGGGACTGGTTCGGCATCAGGAAACCGCCGGGACTTTCCTCGGCCAGGGCAATGGAGGCGGTAAGGTGTGCATTGATGCCCTCCCGGTAGACCGCCAGCTGGGCCAGTTTCTCCTGCACCGCCGGCTGTTTCTCGAGGCCGGTCTGCTTCACGTTCCACAGCGCCGCGCCGATCATCATGTCCGCATAGGTGATCAGGCGCTGCACGAACGGCAGGGCCGAATAGCGGTGCAGCGTGGTGCGGATGAAGGCGGCGGCCCGGGTGTGCCGGTAGAAGAGCACATCCTCCCAGGGAATCAATACATCATCCAGCACCAGCAGGGTGTCCACCTCGTCGAAGCGGTTGGACAGAGGGTAGTCGTCGTCCGTGCCCTCGTTCCGGAAACCCGCGCGGCAGATGTGCTTGACCCCGGGTGCATTCATTCTCACGATGCAGCCCAGCGCATAGTCGGAATAGGTTTCATCCCCCCAGTTGGCGATGGTGGGCTTGAGAAAGGCCTGGTCGGCGTATGCCGCGGCGGTTTCGTACTTGGCCCCGCGGATGATGATCCCCGCATCGGTTTCCCGCACGACATGGGTCAGCATGTCCGGGTCCTGATCCTGGGGCCGAAGCGAACGGTCCCCCTTCGGGTCGGTGTTGGCGGAAACGTGGAACGGATCCTCTTCCACCGCCAGGCGGATGTGGTGGTTGATGTTCTCGGCGAACCGCGGGTTGATTTCGTTCAGGATGTCCGCCCCGTCGGCAAGGGACCACATTTCCCCCACGGTTTCATCCCCCACCCGGGTAACCACACCGCAGATATCCTGCATCACTGCGTCCACTGCACGGCGCTTGGCGTGCCAGTGCTCCTGCTCCCTGGGGATCTGGTTGCCGACCGGGAATCGCTCACCGTTCTCCTCGAAGGACATGATGTCCCGGGTGGCTTCCTCGTGCTGCATGTCATAGATGCGCGCACGCACATCGATCAGCGGCCTGAACTGGGGGTGGGCGGTGATGTCCTCCACCCGCTTGCCGTCCATGTAGACCTCCCTGCCGTCCTGCAGGGCGGTGCGATATTCGTTTCCGGTTCGGATCATGACAGGCCGCGGTGAGATGAAAAAAACGAGTTTCACTGATCCCCGGCGGGGCTGTAAATTACTTTTTTCGGGAACACTGCATCGGGATTGCCAAATCATCCGGATCGGCCCGCCGGGTTCTGGTTCAGCTAACCCAATGCAAGACAGTGAAAAATCCGTTGCATGGAGCAGTGGTGTCAACCCCTATACTCGGGTAACGCCATCCAAGGATCCGCTCATGAATCAGCGACAGTTCCTCGAAGGCATGAGCCATGCGGCCTGCACGGTATCCGTCATCACCACGGACGGCCCCCACGGGCGTGCCGGGGTCACGGTGAGCGCCATGACATCGGTGTCCGCCGACCCGCCGACGCTGCTGGTCTGCGTGCATCAACTGAGTCCGGCCTGCCGGAAACTGATGGATAACGGCGTGTTGTGCGTGAACGTGCTGAGCGAGGGCCAGTCGGTGATTTCGGATACCTTCGCCGGACGGATCGAGCCCCCCGGACAGGACAAGTTCAGTTGTGCCCGGTGGATCACCCGGTCAACCGGCGCGCCCAACCTGGAAGATGCCCTGATCGCGTTCGACTGCCGCATCAGCAACCATTTCCAGATCGGCACCCATTTCATTTTCATCGCGGAACCGCAGGAAATTCATATCCGCCAGCAGGGCAATGCGCTGGTCTATGCCAACCGCGCCTACGGCGCCACACGGAAACTGGATGAATTCGTCGCGGAGCGGCACGGGGGCGGTAACGCCGATGTTTTGCATATCGCCTGTTTCGCGACCATCGGGCCGTTTTTCATTCCCAGGCTGGTGCGGACCTTCCTCGAGAAGGCCCCGGATACGATGTTCCAGTTCTTCGAAGGCAGCGAGCGTGAAATCGAGGAGGCCAACCGGTCCTCGCCGTTCGACCTGATTCTCATGTACGACTCCCCGGCCCTGCCGGAGTGTTCGAAGGAAATTCTGGCCACGGTCCGGCCCCATGTGCTGCTGCCGGCCGGTCACCCCCTGTGCGAGTCCCACGATATCTCCCTGACGGAACTGGCGGAACACCCGATGATCCTGCTGGACATCTCTCCGAGCCGGGATTTCTTCACCTCCCTGTTCGCGGAACACGGGCTTGAACCCCAAATCCGGTTCCGCTCGCCCTCCTTCGAAACCGTGCGCGGGATGGTGGCCAACGGGCTCGGCTATACCATCCTGGTTTCCAGGCCGGCCAGCGCCATGAGCTACGATGGCGGCGCCCTGGCCACCCGTCCCCTGCGGGATTCCGTCACGCCCGGCCGGCTGATACTGCGCCAGGGCGAAAGGGAGACCCCGTCACCGGTCGCGAAGCGGTTCGCCCGCCACACCCGCGAATTCTTCGCCCATTGGGGCATCTGACCTGCCGCTCCGGCTGCAACGCGACTGAAATTGGCGTACAATTGTTCTCATCTTTGAGAACAATTGTACGCCGCGATGACCCGTGACTTCCTGGTCGGTGCGGACAACCGCCCGGCGCAGTTCGAACTCTTCCCGAGTGATTCGGACAGGTTCGCACCACCTGCCGGCGTCACCCATGTTCCTGGTCTTGTCCCGGAACACGGCGCCCTGTTCCGACACCTGCAATCCACGGTCCGCTGGAGAACCCGTTACGGCACCAGGGAGACCGTTACCTGGGGCGAGTCCTACCACCTCCGCAAACAGACCCGGACCCGCTATCCGTGGCCGGACTTTCTCCGACCGCTGGCCACGGCGGTCGAAACTCGCTTCGGGTTCCTTCCGAACAACTGCGTGGCCAACCACTACCCGGACGGCAGTCATTCCATCGGCTTCCATTCGGACCAAGGGATGGAAATACGCGCTGGAACCGGCGTGGTCATCATCTCCCTTGGCGCCGTGCGTCACATGGTGCTGCGACGGATCGACGCACCCGCCATCCGGTATCACTATGCGCTGGAGCCGGGATCGGCATTTTACATGGACGATTCGTCCCAGACCGTCTGGCAGCACGGTATCCTGCCGGAGCCCGGCACCGGCCCGCGGATCGGCCTGTCATTTCGGCGTATCATCGACCTGTCTGTTCTTTTTCCGTGAGCCGTAATCAGAAGCGGGACAAAGAAAAAGCGGCCGCCGTGAGCAGGTGCAGCCGCACTGAGAGATTCCGGGGAAATCCGGCTGTGCTACACTTCAGGATGTTTCAAACCCACTGAGATTTGCCGATGGCGGCCGATGTTTCCAACGAGCTCATTTATGAAACACTGAAACAGGTTCAGTCGGATATCGCCTCCGGCCAGGACATCGACAAGGAATTGTTGCGCCGCGTATCCGGCATTGAAAGGATGGTCTCGAAATTAAGCAAGGAACAATCCTGGGGTTCAGAGAGCTGATAGAGGATCGGCACAGCCTCGACAAAATCCGGGAACGGCTGGAGCGACTTGAGCGTCTTGTCAATGTGGTAGACGTCTGAGGACGCCTCTCGCCCGAGCCCGACGGGTCACTTTCACCCTACCTGTCGATTCTCGTTTTCACGAATTGTTCAACTTGCGGGCTTGGTGTCACGGGCCGTTTGGATACGGTGACGCAATTGGCTTGGTCGCAATATTGGAAATGGGCAACGATACCGTTTGAGGATAACTGCATCGCCACGCGTGGTTCGGATTCACTGGCCCAATAAAATGTATGTTGCACTACAAGTCTTGTAGGAGAAGGCATCGGCTGCCTAGAAATTCGGGACAGCGCCGTACGCACCGGCACGGTACTTGGCATACAGGTTATCGTCCCGCCGAACACCTCTCATATCACCCAGTCGCCAGGCTTCACTGAAGCCGTTGGGGTCTTTTTCGACGAGCAGGACCTGCTCCTTTTTCAGATCATTGAGAATCTCATGCGCATGGCAGGTGAAGATGACTTGCGCATTGTGCGGATTGCGCTCTGGGTCGATAAACAGATCAAGCATTGCCGTAATCATATCCGGATGCAGGTCCGCCTCCAATTCATCGATAATGACGACACCGCCATGTTCCAGTGCCGGCAGAATCTTCTCCAGCAAGACAAATACCGCCTGGGTTCCACTGGATTCATACCAAAACGGAAGTTCAAGCTTTCTCCTGCCCTTACGGTGAACACCAAAGGGAATGTTGTACTTATCCATCTTTCCGGCTTCACTGCCCAGTACCGGCCGTGACTCAATGATGACTTCGTCCAAGCCAAGGTCCAGACTGCTCAGGACTTCGGACATTTGCAAACGCAAGGCCGGCCGGCCAATGAAAAAATCCGCGGCCTCGAATACATCCCTGACTTCGAAATGGTTCCGGCCGCTGTAGTTCACGTTTGAATGGAAACGCGAAAAGTAATCGACCAGTTCCTTTGCCAACGGCACGTTGTATTGTACCGCTGTCGCGATCAGTGACGCATTCGGCCGAACTTTCTTAGCCTCCCCGGCTGCGAAACCAAATTTCTGCTGGCGTATGTCATAGGCTGAACTCGGCTCGTGCCAGTCACGCCGGAAGATGAAGCTGAAATACTTGCTGGTTTTAAGATGCAGGGATTCATGCACCACCCGTTCCGGATTGACAACCAGCCAATAGCGGTATTGCTGGCCTTTGACCTCGATTTCAATCCCGAACTCGCTGTCTTCCGAATCAGAGAAAATGTGTGCCTGCACCGGGATAGCATCCCCTGGTTTCCCGGAGGTGAACGAGTACGAGACAAACCAACCCAGGAATGCCAGCGGTTTCAGCACATTGGTCTTGCCGGAAGCATTGGGGCCGATGGCCGCCAAGGCTTTCGACAGACGGACACCACTCGGGCTTAGGAATACCAAATCCGAGTCCGGCACCTGTCTATTGAGTTGAAATGAGACTTCCGTTTCTTCCGCAAACGAGAAAAAATTCTTGAATCGGTATCTATGGAGCATGATGCCACCAATGTAGTTATAAATTCATTTTCAACAATATTTTGTTAATTATGGCTTATTTTAAGAAAATACAAATCTTTCTGTGGAGATTAACCTTTTAAAGCCGATGCTTACCGGAGATCGCTCAGGACATGGCTTCGTTCAGGTGCTCATTTGGTTACTCATCTCTCCCTGAGTGATGCTCACGACGAGGCGAAACGGCTTGGTTTCGTAAAGAACCGTAAGAGGCAGTTACGCAAGGCGGCATGCATAACCGTTCACGGAGCGGATACCTTCAGCCCGGTTCAGACGTCATGGAAACGCGAAAGGATAAAAAAATTGTGGCTGCAAAAGGCAGGGCAGCCACATTCAATACCGAGGACCTTGAAACAGTACCGGTCCGATATGACGCCCATATGAAAAACCAGCCCACCCCGGCTCTTGTCCACTGGTGCCGGACGGGTAAAACGCCTGGCCATATCCATGCCCGGGGGGCCTTATACAGGGGCGCGTTCCCGGAGCCGCTTTGCAAGCTGATCGAGCCCCAGGTGCAGGGTTTCGTAGAAACCCGATTGCCCGATATGGGCCCGGAGCTGGTTGTTGAGCCCGCCCTCGGTGGACAGGTCCTCCATGGCCTCGTGAAAGCGGCCGTTGCCGTCCTTCTCGAGGCTTTCCAGGTAGCCGGCCAGCAGCGACGCCACATAGCGTTCCGCATCCTGCCGGCTTCCGGTGAACCCGGATAACCAGTCCGCCACCACGTCAAGCTGCTTCATGGTGTGGGACAGGATGGCGGTAGCGGCAAAATGGGGCCCCATGGCGTCCTCGGTATTTACCGTGATCACCTCGTTTTCGTCCCCGAACAGCGTGTGCAGCACCTCCCCGTCCGGAAAGACAGGCAGCGGGCAGCCCCCGGTTTCGATGAACGGGAGCGGCACCGTGACCACGGGATTCGTTGCGGGCAGGACCAGGTTCCCGATCTCGGCAAGGCTGATATCCGCCATGACGGAAATGATCTTCTGACCTTCGCGGAAATCGAGTCCAGGCAGTTCCGACCGCGCAACGTCCGCAAGCAGGCAGAGGAACACGATTTCGCTCCGGTCGACCACGTCCTGGTTTTCCATGACCGTAACCCCCGACAATTCGGAAAGGCGCCCTGAAATCTCGCGGTTCCGCCCGCTGATCCGGATGGCGCAGTCCGGCAGCCTGCGATTCAGGGACCGCACCATGGGAGCGGCGATACGGCCGGTTCCGAGAAAACCCACGGACAGGGACATGTGGCAAGGGAGGAGTTTCAACAGGTTCGGAGACTAACCCAGCACAATGGCACAGACAACGGGAGCGCCCTGCCTTGTTAGCCCCACTTAGTAATGTCCCCTTTCTCCAATTTTAAAATGTCCCCTTTTGTTTTCAGGGGGTGGAATGGCGAAGGGGACGATTACGATGAGTCATCAGGAGCTGGACCGATTGGCAGTGATCCGATCCGTGGCGGAGAAACGGCTCCGCCAGGACGAGGCGGCGATACGATTGGGGCTGGGCGTTCGGCAGGTCAAGCGACTGGTGAGACGTTACCGAGAGTCGGGCCCGCCCGGTCTGGTGTCGGGCCACCGAGGGAAGCGTTCGAATCGCGCCTATGCCCCGTCGGTACGCCGGACGGTTGTGGATCTGGTCAAGGAACACTACGGGGATTTCGGTCCCACCCTGGCCTGCGAGAAGCTGGCCGAGCAGCACGGTCACCGTCTATCGACCGAGACACTCCGCCAGTGGATGATCGCCGAGGACCTGTGGCAGCCGAGGCGGCGGCGCCAGGCCCGGATCCACCAGCGCCGCATCCGGCGCCCCCGCCTGGGGGAGTTGGTTCAGGTGGACGGTTCCCCGCACGACTGGTTCGAGGGCCGTGCCGACCGGTGTACCCTGATCGTGTTCATCGACGATGCCACCGGCCGTCTCCAGGGATTGCGTTTCGTCCCGGCCGAGACGACCGAAGCCTATATGGCGATCCTGCGCAAGTACCTCGATCAGCACGGGCGACCGGTGTCGATCTACTCGGACAAGAACAGCATCTTCCGGATCAACCACCCCGAGCGCGAGGGCGAACTGACCCAGTTCTCACGGGCCCTCAGGACCCTCGACATCGAGGGAATCCACGCCAATACCCCGCAGGCGAAGGGCCGGGTGGAACGCGCCAACCAAACGCTCCAGGACCGGCTGGTGAAGGAGCTGCGACTGCGCAGGATCCACGATCCCGAGAGCGCCAACGCCTTCCTGCCGGACTTCATCGAAGACTACAACGCCCGCTTCGGCATCGCGCCGCAACATCCCGACGATGCCCATCGGCCGGTCCTGCATGACGAACGGGCGCTTGGACTGATTCTCTCGCTGCATCACCGGCGTACGCTCTCGAAGAATCTCACCTGCCAGTTCGAGAACCGTGAATACCAGGTTCAGACCCGCGGACAGGGTTACACCCTGCGCCGGGCGGCCGTGACCGTGTGCAAGTCCTTCGGCGGCGAAGTGACGCTTCTGCACCGCGGCCAGGAGCTCGAATACCGGGTGCTGCAGGAAGGCCAGGCCCCGACGCCGATCGTGGATGAGAAAACCGTTCAGCAGGCGGTTGAGCGGGCCCGGGCCGAACAGGCGGGCAGGCCCAAATGGAAACCGCCGGCGGACCATCCCTGGCGGCGGACGGCCATCCGTCCTCCAGTACGCTGAAAACCCATGCCAGCAAGAATCCATCCGGCCCAGGCCCCGGGAGAACCCTCGGGTTCTCCCGGGGCCTGACTGCCTGTCATTTGAAGCCAGATATCTTCGTTCAACCTTTGGCTCAAATCGAAAAAGGGGACATTTCTAAGTTGGAGAAAAGGGGACATTTCTAAATTGGGTTGACACGGGAGCGCCCTGCCTCCGGGGCGGCATGCCTGATTCTTCCTAGGCCATCATGGATGAATCGTGGTGGAGAAACGGCAAGGTCCGCCAGACCTTGCCACGCCAACGGTACGGCCGGTCTGTGGTGCATAAAACCTCAGTGGCCGGAAAACCCGGAGTCAGCGGATTCCGGTCCTTAAGCGGTAATACCGGTCCTTAAGCGGTGATACCGGGCCGATACGATGGAGGATAGCCCTGTCCTAAGGACGGGACGCCTGTTCCCGGCCGGGTGCCAGTTCCATCAGTACCGGCAGCATGTCCTTGACACTCCTGCAGGGGATCGCGCCTTCCGCGGTCAGCCGGTCACCGACATCCACGGGCAGCGAATCCCCGGAATCCTCGGGAATTTCGCTGAGCTGTCCCCCCATCATGACGGGAATCGCAAGGCCCCGCTCGGCAAGCTCGTCACGCAGCCGACAGAAATAGGTCAGTGCCACGCCGTTGTAGGTGCTAAGGGCGATACCGGCGCAATCCCGGGATTCCGCCAGCCGGGCAAGGTCGCCCGGCTCCGCGGAAACGCCGCCGTCCACAACGCTTACGCCGAGACCATCCAGAACCCCCTCGATGAGCCGCTTGCCGTGCTCGTGGACATCGGTACTGGCCGTCAGCACGGTGAGGGCCTGCTCCCGGATGCGCGAACATGCCGACGCATCCATGCTGGACAGGTGCATCCCGACCTGGTGTTCGAGTTCGCGCACGGTATCGGACCGCACAACGGGCCGGCGGCAGCGGGCTTCCCGGTCCACTTCTCCCGGCCCGAAAAGCTGCTCCAGCCTGCGCCCCCCGATGCGGCGGATCGCCAGCAACATCTCTAACGCGTCCTCAGTGTCGAATCCCGCCGCCGCAAGACCCTCGATCGTATCGTGATGAAACCGCCTTGCGGCCTCCTCCATCCGCGCCGCCATGGAATCCACTCCGGCAAAATCGATCACGTCAAGGTAGCCTTCCGCGAGTTCCGCCTGCCGGCGGGCGAAGCACTGGACGTCGATGATTTCGTCGATTTCGGGGATGCGCTCGTTTTCCGTGACCGGCACGGGGTTGACGGCATGGCCGCTCGGCCGGGTCATCTGCCCTGCAATGTCCAACATCAGGTAGCTGCCGAGGCCGGCGTAGTTCTCCGCGGGGGTGCCGTCGTAGGCGGTGGTATTGCCGTAGATCATGCTGCCCGGGTTCGGACTCAGCCGGGCCAGGGCGCGCTGGAAGGCCAGTCGCAGGACCGGTGTCGTGCAATGATGGCCGAAGCAGTGGGTGATCGTGCCGCCGGCCAGGTTCTCGACGATATGACGTTCGATGAGTGCGGCGCCGAGGGCGCAGGACAGGTCCTCGAACACCGCGGCAAAGCCGTCGTCGAGATTCGAATGGACCATCACCGTCACCGGCTGGGCCGACATGAGGCCGATGGCTGCAAGGGTCGAGCGGGTGGCGGCAATGTCGTCCTGCCAGTCCGGCAGCCGGAAGGTGAAGTACTGGCCCAGGTTGCCGATGACCGTGCTACCCGCCGCCAGGGCGGCACAGGTGTTCTCCAGTGCCGCCGGAAATCCCAGCATGAAATCGCCGAAATGGGTGGCGACGGGAGCGGCGTTGGCGACGTCCACGAATGCCTCGGGACTGTCCAGGATGAGGCCGGTGCCCTGCATCCGCTCCCCGCGCTCAGCGCGCGGAAACCCCATGGACCAGTCAAGACAAAGGCCGAAACGGTCGACCCGGCCACCCCGTGCGGCTACCTGGTCGTGGATCCGGACGAATGCCCGCCTGCTCTTTTCCCGGTCCCGGAAGCCCATGTGGGCATGCTGCATGATATGCCCGCTTTCCATGCATTGCCGCTTGTACGTCATCTCGTCCGGGACCCGGTAATAGTCCAGGAATGCGGACCCTTCCACGCGCCAGTCCCTGGCCAGGGCGGCTCCTTCCGCCAGCACCTCGTCGCCGCCCGGCAGTTCCGGTTCCGGCAGGACGTCCCTTCGCTTAAGGATCATTGCGCGCTGATCTGATCCAGCAGTTTGCCGAGAAACACGTCGCAGCGCGCCAGTTCGCTGCGGGCAACGAACTCGTCGGGCTTGTGGCCCTGGTCCATGGAGCCGGGTCCGCAGATCACGGTGGACAGCCCGAGCCGCTGCTGGAACAGTCCGCCCTCGGTGCCGAAAGCCAGCTTGATGAAGTCCTCGGTGTCCATCAGGTCCTGGACCCGCCTGACAACTTCCTCCTCGGGACGGGTGTCCAGTGCGGGATACCGGTTGGTGACCGTGATGTCGATGGCCGCGTCCGGAAAATCCCCACGGTGAGGGGATACGATTTTGTCTGCAGCCTCCTCGATCCGTGACAGCAGCACCTCCGGGTCGTCATGCTGGGTATTGCGGATCTCCAGGGCGAACCGGCATTCCCCGGGAATGATATTGAGGGCGGTCCCTCCCCGGATGGTGCCCACCTGGATGGTCGTCCAGGGGACGCTGTAGTGGTGGTCATGGGGGCTGCGGGTCCTGACGCTCTCCTGGATGTCCCGCAGTGCCTGGATCATCTCCGCGGCGAGATAGATGGCGTTCAGCCCCCGGTCCGGCAGCGCGGAGTGGGCCTCCACGCCGCGGCAGGTGCAGGTCGCGGCCAGCTTGCCCTTGTGGGCGATCCCGACCTGCATCTCCGTCGGCTCCCCGACGATGCAGAGATCCGGGCGCTCCTTCACCGACTCCAGCATGTCGAGCATCCGCCGCACACCGATGCAGCCGACTTCCTCGTCGTAGGAAAAGGCAAGGTGCAGGGGGACAGCCAGGGAACGCCTGGCCGCACTTGGTACCAGGGCGAGGACACAGGCCAGGAATCCTTTCATGTCCGCGGTGCCGCGGCCGTAGAGACGCCCCGATTCCAGGGTCATCCGGAACGCATCCCGGGTCCAGTCCTGGCCGTCGACGGGCACGACATCGGTATGCCCGGAAAGCATCACGCCGCCGCCGCCGTCAGGGCCGATCCGTGCGTACAGGTTGGCCTTGTCGCCGTCTTCGTTGTGGATCAGCACGGATTCGATGCCGTGCTCATCGAGGTAGTCCCTGACAAACCCGATCAACGCCAGGTTGCTGTCCCGGCTCACGGTGGGAAACGCGATGAGCTGTTCCAGTATCTGCTCGCTTGTGGTCAGCATCAAAATCCGGATGGTCGGGAGAGGTAGCCGGGATATTACGCCGATATCGAACCCAAGGTCGACAGGCGCGCGGTCATGCGATTCCGTGCCGGATCGCTATAATGCCCGTTTACCTCCAGCGAACACCATCCATGTACCAGAACAGGCATCCCCGAATCGGGTTTATCGGCATCGGGCTGATGGGCCGGCCCATGGTCCTGCGGCTTCTGCTCGCCAACTACGGGGTGCGGGTCTGGAACCGCAGTCCGGACAAGGTTGCGGAAGTGGCCGCCGCAGGGGCGGTGCCCTGCGCCTCGCCCGCGGAACTGGCCCGGGAGTCGGATGTGATCCTCTTGTCCCTCGCCAATACCCGGGCCGTGGAGTCCGTAGCCGGGGACGATGACTTCCTCGCCGCGCTTGACCCAGGCAGCATCGTGGTGGATCTGTCGAGCATCTCCCCGGAAACCACCCGCACCCTGGCGTCAAGGGCTGCCGAAACTTCCGGAGCCAGCTGGATCGACGCGCCGGTATCCGGCGGCGTTCCCGGTGCGGAGACCGGTGACCTGGTCATCATGGCGGGCGGAGAACCCGAGGCCCTGGAGCGCGCCAGGGAGGTGCTGGCGCCACTGTCGAAGCGTGTCACCCACATGGGCCCGAGCGGTGCCGGACAGACCGCCAAGCTGTGCAACCAGATCATCGTGGGCTGCAACGTTACCGCCATCGGGGAAGCCTTCCGGCTTGCCCGGGCCGCCGGCGTGGACGCCGCACTGCTGCCCGACGCACTGGCGGGGGGATTCGCGGATTCGCTGCCGTTCCGGATCTTCGGGCAGCGCATGGCCGACGGAGTGGAATCGCCGGTGTCCGCCAAGATCGAAACCATGCTGAAGGACCTCGATGGCGCCGATACCGCCGCAACCGGCCTTGGCCTTGATCTTGACCTGACTCGGGCCGCGGCGGCGCTCCTCAGGGCGAGAACCGATCAGGGTGACGCGGAGCGCTGCATCACCTCCATGGTGGAACCCCCCGCGCCATCATGAATCAGGCGCCGCGATGGATTCCAGGACGGGCGCCGCCCAGGCCTTGTGGGCACGGATTTCCGCCAGGCTGAGACCGGACAGTTCGTAGGGCAGCACCAGCCAGCGGTCGGTTTCGTTGACGAAGTAGTCCGGTGCCGGACGACCTGCAACCGGCCGGTACCAGACCGCGGCCACCCGAATGTCCTCCGGCGTGTTCTGGCGCAGTTTGCGGCGCAGCTTCTCCTTCACCGCCTGGACACTGTGGCCGCTGCTGAAGACGTCGTCCACCAGGAGCAGCCGATGCTCGGCGTCCAGGCGATCCTCAAGGTATTCCAGTCCATGGACCCGGATGCGATCGGAGTTCCGGATCATGTCGGGATAGTCCTGCATGCCCCGGTAGGATGTCCGGATGGCGATATGGTCGGTTTCCACGCCCAGGTACTGCAGGCATTCCTGAACCACGATGCCGGCCACACTGCCCCCGCGCCAGATTCCCACGATGTAATCCGGGCGGAACCCGCTGGAATACACCCGGCGTCCGAGCCGGAATCCGTCCAGAATCAGGGCCTGCTCCTCGATGTAGATTTTTTCGGCAGTCCGGGACGGATTCATGGGCTAGAATTGTAGCATGACCGAGAAACTCTACCTGAATGCCCAGGATCTGCTGGACGATGCCATGCGTCTCGGCGCCATGGTGGTCAACAGCGGCTTCAGGCCCAACTTCATGGTCGGCATCTGGCGCGGCGGGACGCCGATCGGCATCGCGGTGCAGGAGGTACTGTCCTGGGCCGGGATCGAAACCGACCATATCGCGATTCGCACCTCATCCTACGACCAGTCCATCGACCGGCGGGGACACTCCGTGCGTGTCCACGGTCTGCGCTATCTCGTGGATCGGGTCAACGCCGAGGACGGGTTGCTCCTGGTCGACGATGTCTTCGACACGGGCCTGACCATACAGGAGGTCATCGACAAGCTGCGGCGGAAGGCACGGCTGAACACGCCGCGCGACATCCGCGTCGCCGTTCCCTGGTACAAGCCTTCGCGCAACCTGGTCGGCAGGGCACCGGACTACTACCTGCACGAAACCGGGCGATGGATCAAGTTTCCCCACTCCCTGGAAGGGCTGAGCGATGACGAGATACGGAAATTCCGGCCCGAAATCTGGGAGGTGCTGAACGAATGAGCGACACCGACCTGTGCTATCTGACCGGTGTCGAGGCCCTGGCCCTCTTCAGAAGCGGCGACCTGTCGCCGGTGGAACTGATGCAGGCCGTGATCAGGCGGGCGGAATCCATGCAGCCCGGAATCAACGCATTCACGGACACATTCTACGAACAGGCGCTGGAGGCGGCATCCGTGGCCGAGAAACGCTACCTGGGGGGCCGCCCGCGCGAGCTGGAGGGCCTGCCCCTTGCCGTCAAGGATGAGTTGCGCCTCAAGGGAACCCGACGCACTTCGTCCTCCCTGGTATTCCAGGACCGCGTGGACGACGATTCCGACGTCATCATCGACCGCCTGCTGCGTGCGGGCAGCATCCCCGTTGCCAAGACCGCCACCCCTGAGTTCTGCCTGCTCGGTTCCTGCCATTCCCGGCTTTTCGGCGTGACCCGAAATCCCTGGGACCTGGACCTGACACCGGGCGGATCGTCCGGCGGCACGGGCGCCGCGCTGGCGGCCGGCATGGCCATCCTCGGAACCGGCACGGATATCGGCGGCTCCATCCGGATTCCTGCGGCGCAGTGCGGCATCGTGGGCTACAAGCCGCCCTACGGACGCAACCCCGAGGTGCCGGTCTTCAACCTAGATTTCTACAGCCATTCCGGTCCCATGACCCGCTCGGTGGCGGATGCCGCGCTGATGCAGAACGTCATCTCCGGTCCGCACAACCAGGACATCGCCACGCTCCGCAGCCGGGTCAGGCTGGATACGGAAGGGGTTCCGGAAAGCCTTGAAGGCTGGCGGATCGCCTGGTCCATGGATCTCGGGTTCATGGAAATCGACCGCGATGTCGAGAACAACACCCTGCGCGCCCTGGATACCTTCCGGGATCTTGGCGCAACCGTGGAGCACATCGACCTCGGCTGGAACCATGAGATCATCCATGCGGCCCATTCGTACTGGTCGCACAACTGGGCGGCCACCATCCAGGGGCTGCTGGACACCCACCGCAGGGAACTGGCCGACTACACGGTCTTCTTCATCGAGCGGGCGCGCCAGTCCACCCGGGCGGATTATCTGCGCTCGCTGCAGATCAAGGTGGAAATGTACCGGGTGTTCGGTCCGCTGATGGACCGGTTCGACCTGTTCGTCTGCCCCACCCTGGCCACCAACCACATCCCGGCGGAATTCACCTGGCCGGACAGCGAGGTGCTGATCAACGGGAAAATCGTGATCTCCGACGAGGAGTACTGGTCACTGACCTACCCTTTCAACATGCTGAGCCGCTGCCCCGCCCTCGCCGTGCCGTCGGGGGTGGGCGGCAACGGGGTGCCCACCGGCATCCAGCTGGTTGCGCGCACCTATGCCGACCGCAAGGTCATGGAGGCCGGCAAGGCCTTCGAGGCCGCGTCCGGGGCCATCCCCGGCTGGTCCCTGGACCGGCGCCTCCCTGCCGGCTGATCCGTCCCCGCCACCCGGAAAACGCCATGCTGACCGTCTACAGCCCCGATCACGAGCTGCGCAACGCGAAAACCGAACTCTATGGCGGGGAACTGGTGCCGCCGTTCGAATGCCCGGAGCGCATGCAATTTGTCCTCGAACGGATTCGCGAGGTGCGCCTTGGCGGGGTGATCGGGCCCGAGGACTTCAGCATCGATCCCGTGCTTCGGGTACACGACCCGGGGTTCGTGGAATTCCTGCAGTCCTGCTGGGCCGAATGGCAGGCCACGGGGTACCGGGGCGAGGCCATTCCCTGCGTCTTTCCCGCCCGCGGCATGCAGCAGCGCATCCCGGATCACATCGAAGGCCGGCTGGGTTACTATGCCATGGCGCTCGAGACTTCCATCTGCGAGGGGACATGGACCGCGGCCCGTGCCAGTGCGAACGTGGCGCTCACCGCCCAGTCCAGGGTCCAGTCCGCCGGCGACAGCGTCTTCGCCCTTTGCCGCCCGCCCGGGCACCATGCATCCACCGACCAGTACGGCGGCTACTGCTTCATCAACAACGCCGCGGTCTGCGCCCAGGCCTTCCTGGACCAGGGTGCATCGAGAGTGGCGGTCCTGGACGTGGACTTCCATCACGGCAACGGCACCCAGGCCATTTTCTATCGCCGGGACGACGTGCAGTACGTCTCCCTCCACGGCGACCCCAGGGAGGCCTTCCCCCATTTTCTCGGTTATGCCGACGAAACCGGTGCCGGCCCCGGGGAGGGATTCAACCACAATTATCCCCTCGGTCCCGGTACCGCCTACGATACCTGGGGCGAGGCGCTGAGGCACGCCTGCAACCGGGTTCGGGAGTACAGTCCCGACGCACTGGTGGTTTCGCTGGGCGTGGATACCTTCGAGCATGACCCGATCTCTTTTTTCCGGCTCACCTCGGACGATTACAGGCGCTACGGCACGACCATCGCCGCACTGGATCTCCCCACGCTGTTCATCATGGAGGGCGGCTACGCGGTGGAGGAGATCGGCATCAACACCGTGAACGTCCTCATCGGTTTCGAGGGGCACTGAGAAGGCCGCATCATGCCGGTCCCGGACAGCGATCGCCCCCGCCTCGACGCGGCGCTCGCCAAGGCGCGGGCACGCTATGTTGCCGACAACCCGGCATCGGAGGCGGCGCATCACCAGGCCCGGCGGTTCATGCCCGGCGGCAACACCCGCACGATTCTGTACCATGATCCCTTTCCCCTGCGCGTGGTGTCCGGACACGGCCCCCGCATCACCGATGCCGACGGCCATGAGTACCTGAATCTTCTTGGGGAGTACACTGCGGGGCTGTTCGGGCATACCCATCCGGTGATCCGGGCCGCCATCGACAGCGCGCTGGACGGCGGAATCAACCTGAGTGCGCACAATACCCATGAGATCCGCCTGGCGGAACTGGTCTGCGGGCGGTTTCCGTCCATCGAGCGGGTCCGCTTCACCAATTCGGGCACCGAGGCGAACCTGATGGCTATCGCCACCGCCCGGCATCACACCGGCCGGGGGCGGGTCATGGTCATGCACGGCGGCTACCATGGCGGCCTGCTCTATTTCGGCGACGGCGGCATTCCCATCAATGCCCCCTATGATTTCGTGCTGGGACGGTTCAACCGGATTGACGCCACCCGCGAACTCATCCGCGGCAACGCCGGCGACCTGGCCTGTGTCCTGGTCGAGCCGATGATGGGTTCCGCCGGGTGCCTGCCCGCGGACCCGGATTTTCTTTGCATGCTGCGGGAGGAAACCCGCAATGCAGGCACCATCCTCATCTTCGATGAGGTGATGACCTCCCGCCTGTCACCGGGCGGTGCACAGCAGCACTACGATGTGCTGCCGGACCTCACCACGCTCGGCAAGTACATCGGCGGCGGGATGTCATTCGGCGCCTTCGGCGGCACCCAGGAGATCATGGCGATGTACGACCCGGGGCGGCCGAATGCCATGCCCCATGCCGGCACCTTCAACAACAACACCCTGAGCATGGCCGCGGGCGCAGCGGCCATGGGAGAGGTGTTCACCCCCAGGGCGGCAACTGCGCTCAATGCACGGGGGGACGCGCTGCGCCGGAGACTGAACACCATGGCCGAGGAGTGCGGCGCCCCGGTCCACCTGACCGGGATCGGCTCGCTGATGAACCTGCACGGCTGCCGTACGGAGATCCGCGACCCGCAGGACCTGGACGCCAGCGATGACCGGATCAAGCAGCTGGTGTTCCTGGACCTGCTGGAGCGTGGTTTCTATATTGCCCGAAGGGGCTTTGTCGCGTTGATGCTGCCGCACACCGACGAGGACCTGGAGGCGTTCTCGGAAACCATGGAGGACATCCTGGAACAGCACGCCGGGACCTGGAGCTGACCCGAGTCTGCCGGGCCCGGCAAGGTCTTCGAAGGCCTGCCGCAATACCCAATTTCATACGCCGGCCCGACACAATCGGGGAAGATTATTCCGATGTGCCGGAATTTCCTCCCAGAATCCCCGCTGCGACCAATCGCTCAAGCTCCTCGCCGTCCAGTCCGAGCACTTCCCTCAGCACCCGCCCGGTGTCCTCGCCAAGCAGGGGCGCGGCCCGGCGGTAGGTTGCCGGGGTCCGGGAGAAATTCAGCGGGTTGGCCACGCCCGCAACCGTTCCCGACAGGGGATGGTCCAGTTCGATCCGCATGCCCCTGGCCTCGATCTGGGGCATCTCGAATGTCTCGGCGATATTGTTGATGGCCGAGGCAGGCACTCCTTCCCGGGGCAGGTGTTCCAGCCAGTAGGCGCTCGGGTGCTTCTCGAACTCCCGCTCAAGCTCGTCCTCGAGAGCCGCGCGATTCCGGTTGCGCTCCGGGTTGGTCGAGAAGCGCGCGTCTTCGGCCAGTTCGGGCCGCCCGATAAATCGGCACAGGACGGTGAACTGGGTGTCGTTGCCCACGGCGATGATGATGTTCCCGTCCTGGGTGCGGAAGGGCTGGTAGGGCGCGAGGCTGGGATGCCACTTGCCGGTCAGTCCCGGCAGTACGCCGCCGGTCAGGTAGCTGGACGCCTGGTTTGCCAGCCACCCCACCAGGGTATCTAGCAGCGCCAGATCAATGTACTGCCCTTCTCCGGTGCGGTCCCGATGATGCAGGGCCGCGAGAATGCCGATGGTCGCATACAGGCCGGTGGTGATGTCGGAGACTGCGATACCGACCCGCTGGGGCCCGCCCCCCGGGGTATCTTCCGGCCGGCCGGTGATGCTCATGAGCCCGCCCAGCCCCTGGATCAGGTAGTCGTATCCCGGCTGGTCCGCCATGGGCCCGGTCTGGCCGAAGCCGGTGATGGAAACGTAGATCAGCCCCGGCTGCTCCCGGGAAAGGGTCTCCCAGTCGAGCCCGTACCTGGCGAGTCCGCCGACCTTGAAGTTCTCGATGAAGATGTCGCTCTTCTGTACAAGCTGCCGGAGCAGGCGCTGGCCTTCCGGCTTTTGTATGTCGATGGCCAGCGAGGCCTTGTTGCGGTTGGCCGACAGGTAGTAGGAGGACTCCCCGGTGGGGTTGCCCTGCGTGTCCCGGAGCCAGGGAGGACCCCACTGGCGCGTGTCGTCACCGCGCGCCGGGCGTTCCACCTTGATGACCTCGGCGCCCAGGTCACCCAGTATCTGGGTGCACCAGGGACCGGCGAGAATCCGGGACAGGTCGATGACCCGGATTCCCTCAAGCGGTCCCGCCATGTCCGGGGAACAGGCCGCGTCCGGCTCAGACGCGCTCGAACAATGCGGCAATCCCCTGGCCGCCGCCAATACACATGGTCACCACTGCCAGCCGTCCGCCGGTACGCTCAAGCTCGGAGATGGCCTTGATCGTGATAATGGCCCCGGTGGCGCCGATGGGATGTCCCAGGGCGATACCGCTGCCGTTGGGGTTCAGCTTGTCATCCGGCAGGCCGAGATCCCGGGCCACCGCGATGGCCTGGGCGGCGAACGCCTCGTTGACCTCCCAGACGTCGATGTCCCCGACCGAGTAGTCGGTGTTCTCCAGCAGGTTCCGCACCGCCGGGACCGGGCCGATTCCCATGTACTTCGGCTCCACGCCGGCAAAGGCGTACTTGAGCAGCTTCGCCCGCGGCTTGACCCCGCTGGCCTCCACGGCCTTGCCTGACATCAGCACGACGGCGGCGGCGCCGTCATTGATGCCGGACGCGTTCCCCGCGGTCACTGTGCCTTCCTTCTTGAACACCGAGCGAAGCTTCTGCATGTCCGCCGGAGACGCGTTGAAACGCACATGCTCGTCCTGTTCGAACACCGTGGTGCCCTTGCGGGACTTGAGCTCGAGGGGCAGGATCTGGTCCTTGAAATGGCCGTTTTCGATGGCGTTCTGGGCGCGCTGGTGGCTGGAGAGCGCCAGTGCGTCCTGGTCCTCCCGCGTAACGCCCCATTTCTCCGCGACATTCTCCGCGGTGACGCCCATGTGGTACAGCTCGATGGGGCAGTTCAGCGCCGCCACCATCATGTCCACCATTTTCGCGTCACCCATCCGGTTGCCGAAACGGGCGCCTTCCGCGACATAGCCCGCGCGGCTCATGGATTCCACGCCGCCGCCCACCGCGGTATCGCAAAGCCCCAGCTGTATCTGCTGGGAAGCGGTGACGATGGCCTGCAGCCCGCTGCCGCAGAGCCGGTTGACGGTAACCGCGGGGGTTTCATGGGGCAGTCCGCCGCCCAGTGCCGCCACCCGCGAGATGTACATGTCCTGGGCCTCGGTGTGGATCACGTTGCCGATGGCGCAGTGGCCGACGGTTTCCGGTGCGATACCGGCCCTGGATACGGCTTCCCGCACCACCTGGGCGGCGAGGTCCCCCGGGCGCTGGTCCTTGAGGCTGCCGCCGTAGTCGCCGACAGCGGTGCGTACGCCGCTGGTCAGATAAACATCGTTGATTTGCATGGGTAATTCCTGTGTCTAATGGTCGTATGATGGATGAGGTCCGGGTTTGGGTCAGTTCTCCTCCAGTTCGGGCAGATCCCTGAAATGATCGAGGGCCTGCGGATTGGCCAGCGCCTCGGTATTGCGGACCGGTTCACCGTGAACAATGTTTTTTACCGCCAATTCGACAATTTTTCCACTCAACGTTCGGGGGATATCCGGTACCGCGATGATCTTGGCGGGAACATGGCGGGGACTGGCGTTTTCACGGATGACCCGACGGATCTCCTTCTCAAGTTCCTCTGTCAGTTCCACCCCTTCCCTGAGGAGCACGAACAGGACGATCCGGACATCGTTGGACCAGTTCTGGCCGATGCAAAGGCTCTCCAGCACGACATCCAGCTTTTCCACCTGGCGGTAGATTTCCGCGGTGCCGATCCGCACGCCGCCGGGATTGAGCACCGCGTCGGAGCGGCCGTAGATCACCATGCCGCCGGCGGCGGTGATCTCGGCGTAGTCGCCCTGTGTCCAGATGCCCGGGAACCGGGAGAAGTAGGCGTCGTGAAAACGGCTGTCGTCCGGCTCCCCCCAGAACCCCAGGGGCATGGAGGGAAACGGCCGGGTGCAGACCAGTTCGCCCCGTTCCCCGCGCACCGGTCCGTCCTCGCCGTACACGTCAACCGCCATGCCGAGGCCGGGGCACTGGATCTCGCCCCGGCGCACCGGCATCAGGGGATTGCCGAGAACGAAGCAGGACACGATGTCCGTGCCCCCGGACATGGAGGACAGCATCAGGTTCCGGCCGATCCGTTCGTAGACGTAGTCAAAACTCTCGGGCGCGAGCGGCGAACCCGTGGACAGCACCGCGCGCAGCGCCGACAGGTCGTATTCCCCGCCCGGGTTCAGGCCGGCCTTGGCGCAGGCGGCGATATAGCGTGCGCTGGTGCCGAACACCGTGATGCCGAGTTCGCCGGCCATCTGCCAGAGGCTTCGGCGGCGCGGGAAGAACGGCGACCCGTCATACAGCACCAGGGTGCAGCCCGTGGCCAGTGCGCTGACCAGCCAGTTCCACATCATCCAGCCGCAGGTGGAAAAGAAGAACAAGGTGTCCTCACGACGAAGGTCGCAGTGCAGACGGTGTTCCTTGAGATGCTGCAGCAGCGTGCCCCCGGCGCCGTGGACGATGCACTTGGGCGCGCCGGTGGTGCCGGAGGAATAGAGGATATAGAGCGGATGATCGAACGGCAGCCGGACAAAATCGACCTCTTCGGCTGCCCCGTGGGGCGCCAGGACGTCTTCGAGGAGGGTGAACCTGGGATCGTCCGGCAGGTCCGGCGCCGTCCCGAGGAAGGGCACCACGATCACCCGCTCGAGTGACGGCAGTTCCGCCGCGACATCGGCGGCGGAATCGAGAATCCCGTAGGGCTTGCCGTTGTAATGGTATCCGTCCACGCAATACAGGACTCTCGGCCCGATCTGGGCGAAGCGCTCCAGTACGCCCCGGGTGCCGAAATCCGGCGAGCAGGAGGACCAGGTGGCCCCGAGGGCGGTCGCGGCCAGCATGGCGAACACGGTTTCCGGGATGTTGGCCATGTAGCCCGCGACCCGGTCGCCGGGTTCGACGCCCAGCGCCCGCAGCACGGCGGCATGGCGGGCCACCTCGCGGTGGAGTTCCCGGTAGCTGTAGCGGGCCTCGCCGCCGCCTTCCGAACGGAAGATCAGGGCACAGCGCTCGTCGCGGAACCTGAGCAGGTTCTCGGCGAAATTCAGCCGGCAGCCGGGGAACCACCTGGCCCCGGGCATCGCGCCCGGGTTTTCGAGTACATCCCCATCCGCCCGGTCGCCGAGCACATCCATTTCCTCCCAGATCTCCGCCCAGAAAAGCGGGCTTTGATCCGTGCTCCAGCGGTGCAGAGACTCGTAATCAGTATTTACTTTATATTTATCAGATATTTTATTGATAAATATGGATAGATTTGACTTTCTGGCTGCCGCAGAATCCGGCTGCCACAGCAATTCGCCGATGGGATGCTGGTTGCTCTCGTTCATGATAGCGGGGGCGATTCCGGCAGGGTGCGATGCGGGGCGACTCGGTCATTCCTGGCCATCGGTATTCCCTGGTCAATACTGCTTTTCCGGGACGTTGACGATGAGTCCGTCCAGTTCCTTCGTGATCTTGAGCTGGCAGCTCAGGCGGCTGGTTTCGTCCACGTCCTCGGCAAAGTCCAGCATCTCCTCCTCCAGATCCTCCTTGGGCGGCAGACGGTCCACCCAGGACGGGTCGATGTGCACATGGCAGGTTGCACAGCTGCAAGCGCCACCACACTCGGCCAGGATGCCCTGGAAGTTGTTACGCATGGCGACCATCATCACGGTGTCCCCCAGCGGGGCGTCGATGGCATGTTCGGTTCCGTCGTGGAGAATGTAATGGATGGTTGGCATGATCTGAATGGAATGCTGCGTCCGGGTTGTTACAACTGCCCACGGGGGGGCGATTCTACCGCATCCTTCCCGGGGTGCATCGTCTTCGCGGCGGATTGTTGGAACGCGGTTGCAGCGGACGCCGGCCGGGTTACCCGCAGTGGCCGTCTCCAGGACCAAGGGAGGATCTCAGGCGGCCGCGAGCAGGATGTCCGCCCAGTCCTCGAGGGCATCCAGGACCCGGGTGCCGGACGGATCATGGCCGACCTCGAGGCGCAGTTCCGCCAGGCGCTCGAGATAGGGTTCGAGCCCGGTGCGTTCATCGTGGTAGCGGCCCTCGCAATGGGCCTGCCACTGTTCCCGCTCCAAGGCATCGAGACTGTCCGGCCAGTTGCGGGCCCGGTAGCGGAACAGCAGTTCCGGCAGCCTCTCATCATGGAAATCATGGCCGCCGGCGGCCAGTTCCGCCGGCGAGGCGCTCACGATGCGCCGGCAAAGGTTGCGGTCGTGATCGTTCAGGAAACCGCCGTAGAGGGACTCGTCCACGTCCCCGGCGGCGGGAAAATCCCGTGAGGCGACCGCCTGCTCGACCTTGCGGGCGAAATCCGCGTGGTCACGGATCCGCTCCCGGTGCCGGGCGCAGGCCGCAAGGTCCAGGCCGGTCCGCGCCTGCGCCGCGTCGTCCAGCGTCGCGACCGGCGCGAGGGCCGGACAGCGGTTGATTTTCACGGAGTGCACCGGCAGTCGCATGGCCGGATCCCCCAGTTCGGCATACGGGGTATACAGCCTCTGGTGCAGTTCTTCCGGGGGCAGGTCGAGAAAGGGCGCCGGGTCCATCCTGAGGTCGTACACCAGCACGCTGTTGCGGTTGCGCGTTTCATAGATGAGGGGCAGCACCAGGGAGGTGCAGCAGTTTGCGGAGGGATGCACCCGGGCGGTGTGCACCAGGGGAGTGCCTGCCGGAATATCGACCAGTTCCGCCACCTTCCGCTTGTGACGCAGGTCGAACAGCCACTGGTAAAGGCGCGGCTGGCGGTCCCTGAGCAGCCGGGCGAGCGCAATGGTTGCCTGCACGTCGGAAAGGGCGTCATGGGCCTCCGCATGTTCCAGGCCGTTGGCCGCGGCCAGGTCCGCCAGGCGGAAGCTGGGATTTCCGTCGGGTTTCGACGGCCACCGGATTCCCTCGGGCCGCAGGGCCCCGGTCATGCGGGCCAGGTCGATGATGTCCCAGCGGGAGCAGCCGTCCCGCCACTCCCTGGCATAGGGATCGTGGAAGTTGCGGAACAGCGTGTGGCGGGTGACCTCGTCGTCGAACCTGAGGGAGTTGTAGCCGGTTCCGCAGGTGCCCGGCATGGACAGCTGTTCCAGGATCGCGGCAATGAACCGCGCCTCGATGTCCCCGCGTTCGCGTGCGATCTGCGGCGTGATGCCGGTGATGAGGCAGGCCTCGGGCGACGGCAGCCGGTCCACCGGCGGGCGGCAGAACAGTACCAGGGGCTCACCGACGGCATTCAACTCCTCATCGGTCCGCTGGCCGGCGAACTGCGACGGCCGGTCCCTGACGGGATCCGCGCCGAAGGTTTCATAGTCGTGCCAGTAGATGGTTGTCGCGCTCATGGTCCCGGGGTGCCCGGGACGGGGAAAATCGGCATGTCAGGTAGGGGTTGGCGGGAACCCGGTCGGGAGTGGAAACGGAGAACCCGGAGTATAGGTGAATTCGCGGCCGGGATTGCCGGCATCGAAGAATCGATCATGCACCGGGCCCCGGTTTCGCAATACAATCCGGGCGGCAAAGGCCGCACCGCCGCCCGGCGGGCGCCAACGCACCCGACTGACTCCCGGTCTTTCCCCGGCGCCGACTCCCCCCCCGACAACCAGTGACCTACGCCGAGAAGAACCACAACGCCCAGGCCATGGGCCTGATGGTGCTGGCAATGCTGATCCTGCCCGGCATCGATGCGATCGCAAAATCCCTGGCCGGTATCATTTCCCCGGGCCAGATCGCCCAGTGCAGATTCCTGTTCCAGGTGCTGTTCATGCTGCCGCTCGTTCTGCACACCAGGGGGGCCTGGTTCGACCGGCACCTGTGGCTGCACGCCGCCAGGGGATGCCTGATCGCCCTCGCCACGGTCCTGTTCTTTTCCGGCCTGGCCCACCTCCCCCTGGCCGACGCCATCTCCATCTTCTTCATCGAGCCGATGCTGGTCACCTTGCTGTCCGCCGCCCTGCTCCGCGAACAGGTGGGATGGCGGCGGCTGACTGCCATTGCCGTGGGATTCATCGGCGCGATGATCATCATCCGTCCGACATTCGCCGACGTGGGCTGGGCCGTGCTCTATCCCGTGGGAGCAGCGGTCAGTTTCTCCTTCTACATCCTGCTGACCCGCAAGATGGTCATGACCGTGGAACCGGTCAGGCTGCAGTTCCTTGCCGGCATCTTCGGATTCCTGGTCATGAGCATTGCCGTTTCACTCGGCGACTCGGCCGGGTTCGAGCCGCTCGTAGCCGTCCGGCCCGACCTTGACCAGTGGCTGATGCTGGCGGCCCTGGGCCTCATTGCCACCACCGGGCACTTGCTGGTGGTCTACGCGTTCCAACGGGCGCCGGTCGGGGTCCTGGCGCCGCTCCAGTACGTGGAGATCATCGGGGCCACCCTCCTCGGCCTGGTGTTCTTCGACGACTTCCCGGACTCCGTCACCTGGGTTGGCATCGCCGTGATTGTGGGATCCGGCATCTACATCTTCCGGCGCGAATCACGGCTGGAACTGGACGGCGGAGCCCGGGAGACGGCAGACCGGGAATAGCCCGGCCACTGTCAAAACCCTGTCACGAATCGAAATGGTACCGGGGCCGGTAGGGCGGTAACGGCGGCCGGCCGAGGATGAAGTCCGCCGCCCGGTCGGCAATCATCAGGGTCGGCGCGTTGAGGTTGCCGCTCACGACATCCGGCATCACCGAGGCATCCACCACCCGCAGGCGTTCGATGCCGTGCAGCCGCAGTTCCCCGTCCACCACGGCCATCCCGTCCCGCCCCATGCGGCAGGTGCCACAGGGATGGTAGTCGGTGCTGGCGTTCTCGCGCACGTAGTCGGCAAGATCCGCGTCCGTGGACGCATCCGGCCCGGGAAGGATCCGGCGCCCGCGGAAGGGGTCGAAGGCCCGCTGCGCAGACAGCTCCGCCGCACGCCGTACCCCGTCCACCAGTTCCTGCAGGTCACGGGAATCGGACAGGTAGTTGAACTGCGCCCTGGGCGGGTCGGACGGGTCGGCGCTGCGCAGCAGCACGCTGCCGCGGCTGAAGGGCCGCAACTGGTCCACGGACATGGTCCATGCCTGGTGCAGCCGGATTTCGCGGCCGCGGTATTCCGGCCACACCGGGGCGAAATGGTATTGCAGGTTGGGATGGGCATATCCGGGACGGCTGAACACGAGGCCGCCCATCTCCCAAATATTGGACCCGGCCACTCCGCCCCGGTCCAGCAGCCAGCGAAGTCCCACCCGCAGCCGCGTCCACGGCCGCTCAAGGCCGTCCAGGGTGACCCGCCGTGTGCAGGCCTGCACATAGTGGATGGTCAGATGATCCTGCAGGTTCTCCCCCACGCCGGGCAGGACGTGCACCGGGCGGATCCCATGGCGGTTCAGTTCCTTCTCCGGACCGATGCCCGAGAGTTTCAGCACCTGGGGAGAATTGATGGCTCCGGCCGACAGGATCACTTCCCTCGTGGCCATGGCCTCCATCATCCTGCCGCGCAGCGAGAAACGCACGCCCCGGGCAACGCCGTTGTCGACCTCGATCCGGTGGACCAGGGCGCCGGTCACCAGCTTCATTTCGGGTCGCGTCAGCGCGGGACGAAGATGGGCCACGGCGGCGGAGCAGCGCCGTCCGCCGCGGGTGGTACGGTCGAGTCGGGCGACTCCCTCCGGTCTGAACCCGTTGAGATCGTCGGACTGTCCCTGCCCCGAGGTGTCCCCGGCTTCCCACATAGCGTCAATCAGGGGGTTTTCCATGCTGCCCCGGGTGACGCCCAGAGGGCCGCTGTCCCCGCGCCATTCGTCGGCGCCGCGGTCGGACGATTCGCCCGCCCTGAAATAGGGCAGGCAGTGCGCAAAGCCCCACTGGGGCAGATCGTACTGCCCCGCCCAGCGGTCATAGTCAAGCGGATGGCCGCGCATGTACACCATGGCGTTGATGCTGGAGGAGCCGCCAACCACCTTGCCCCGCGGCAGTTCCACCTCCCTGCCCTTGACCCCCGGGTCCGGTTCCGCCCGGTAATTCCAGTTCAGCGCAGGATCCCTGTAGACACTGTAGACCCCGATGGGGATATGGATCATCAGGCGGCGGTCCCGGGGCCCCGCCTCCAGGACGGTCACGCTGTGACCGGCCTCGCTGAGACGGTTCGCCAGCACGCAGCCGGCGGAGCCGGCGCCGACGATCACGAATTCCGATTCAATCCGGTCAGTTGGCATTGTCTATGGAAAGGAACCGCGCACTCAGCTTACCCCCGTGCCGCGTGAGATGGATACTGCCGATCCAGGCGTCCTCGTCCGGTGTCGGGAAATCCCTGCGGCAGTGCGCGCCGCGGGATTCCTCCCGCATCAGGGATGCCGTCAGTATACCCTCGGCCGTGGCTATCAGGCCAAGAAGATCCAGCCATTTGCCGTGGTCGGTGACGCCCCTGCCGGCAAGTGACTGCATGCTTTTCCCGATATCGGCAACCTCGCCGAGACCGGCCGATAGCCCCTCCCCGCTTCGTACCACGCCTGCCCGATCACCCATGACACGGCGCAGATCAGCCAGCGGTCCCGCGGGGTCCCACTGCCCCCGCGCCGGCACCGGCGGCGCCTCGCCGGCGGGCTCCGGGGCGGGCTTCAAGCACGAGGCCGCGGCGGATTTCCCTGCCCGCCACCCGCTCACGAGCGCGTCGATCAGGCTGTTGGAGGATAACCGGTTGGCGCCGTGCACACCGCCCGCCGCCTCCCCTGCGGCGTACAGCCCCTCGCAGGCCCGCATCTCTCCGTCCACTGCCACGCCGCCGAGGCAGGTATGGGCGGACGGCGCCGTCTCCAGGAGTTCTGTCGCCGGATCCAGGCCCGCCTCCCGGCAGAATCCGTGGAAACCCGGCCGGTGCCGGTCCAGTTCGGCGGACGGAACGGAGCGTAGGTCGAGGAACACGCCGCCGTTGGGCGAGCCCCGGCCGGCCAGCACCTCCTCCGCCACGGCCCGCGCCAGCGTGGCGCGATCGGCCCGTTCCATGCGGTCCGGGTCATACCGCCCCATAAACCGTTCTCCCTTGCTGTTGGTCAGCACCACGCCGGGGAGGGTGAGCAGCGTACCGACGATGGTTCTTCCCCTGACGGACGCGGGGGCCGCGAACGCGGTGGGGGTGAACTGGATGAATTCCATGTCCCGGAGCGCGCATCCGGCTTCCAGGGCGAGGGCGAAGGCGTCGCCGGTCGCGTCCGGCCCGTTGGACGTGACCGGGTAGAGCCGGCCGCATCCGCCGCCCGCCAGGACCACGGCCCCGGCGGACCCGTAGCGCAGGGCGCAGGTCCGCTCGTCGAACAGCCACAGTCCCCGGACCCGGCCGCCGGCCTCCCGGTCCAGCCGGACACAGCGCTGGCGGTCAAGCACCCGAACGCCGGCCCGTTCCAGCTGATCGCGCAGGGACGCAAGCAGCCGGGGCATGCCGGGCAGGTACTGTACCGAGCGGGGAAATCCGTGGACCGGCGCGGGGGTGCCCTTAAGCCTGCCGTCATGCCGGGCGAAACCGTCCACCTCGGCCGCGAGTTCCCCGAGGCGGGCCGGCGCCTCTTCGGTCATGCGCCGGATGAGTTCCCGCTCGCCGATGCCGTACCCGCCGGACAGGGTATCCATGCAGTGGTCACGGGGTGTGTCCGCCGGATCGGTGGCTGCCGCGAATCCGCCGGATGCCCGCACCGAGCAGCCGCCCGCCCCGGCCCTGCCCCGCGATGCGATGACCACGTCGCGTCCCGCACCCCGTGCGGCAGCGGCCGCACGAAGGCCCGCGAGCCCTCCGCCGATGACAAGGACATCCGCCCGGATGGATGCCCGGTCCGCAATCACCTCTGAAGGTCAGGGACGGTCAGGGACGCCGCCTGAAGAAGGCGCCGTAAATGCTGCCGCCCAGCGTGGCGAAGCCCGCCACCAGCAGGGCCAGGGCGATGGGCCGGCCGAAGAAGCCGGTCCATTCGAAATGCAGCATCTGCATGGCCTGGGCGAAGGTCTGCTCGCCGATCCGGCCGAGTATCAGCCCGAGCACGATGCCCGCGAGGGAATAGCCCGAACGGCGCAGGAAGAATCCCACGACCCCGGCGATGAACATCACGATGATGTCGATGGTCAGGCCGCGCACGGCGTAGGAGCCCACGGTGGCCAGGCAGAGGATGAGCGGGGCCAGGAACTGGAACGGAATCCTGAGCAGGTTGATGATGGTCTTGGTTTCCAGCCAGCCGATCAGCAGGATCGACAGGTTGGCGAAGAACATCGCCGAGAATACCACCCACACCAGGTCGGCGCTGTTGATGAACACCAGGGGTCCCGGCTCCATGTCGTGCATCTGGAATACGCCGACCATCATGGCCGTGAGCGCACCGCCGGGGAGCCCCAGGGCCAGCAGCGGGATCATGGCGGCGCCGGTGGCGGCATTGTTGGCGGTCTCGGAGGAGATCACGCCCTCCATCTTGCCCTTGCCGAACTCGGACCGGTCCTTGGACCAGCGCACCGCCTCGTTGTAGCCCATGAACGCGGCGAGGGTGGCGCCGATGCCCGGCAGGATGCCGCAGAAAAAGCCGATCAGGATCGACCGGATCACGGCGAACTTGTGGGCGATGAGTTCCGCCAAGGAGGGAAAATCCACGCTCAGCTCGGGCGCCTTGTATGACCCCGTGACCTTCTTTTCCGCCTGGACGAAAATCTCCGAGACGGCGAAGAAGCCGAGGATCGCGGGGATGAAATGGATGCCCGCCAGGAGGTAGGGCATGTTGAAATCCCAGCGTTCGATGCCGCCCACGGGGTCCAGCCCCACGATCGCAATCAGCAGCCCCACCAGGATCGACAGCCAGCCTTTCCAGAAGGTCCTGGCGCCGACCGAGGAGGCCACCGCGAGGCCGAAGAACACCAGGGCGAAAATCTCGGGGGGACCGAAGGAGCGGATGGCCCAGTTGGCGATGGGCGCCGTGGCGATCATCATGATCACGGCGGACACCGTGCCGCCCAGGGCCGAGCACATGACCGCCGCCCCCACCGCCTTGCCCGCCTGCCCGTTCCGGGTCATCGGGTAGCCGTCGAACGCGGTGGGCGCGTTTTCCGGCGCACCGGGAATGTTGAACAGGATCGCCGTGATGGCGCCGCCGTATACCCCGGTGCAGTAGATCACCGAGAACAGCATGATGCCGTGTTCCGGAGACAGGTGGGCGGTGAACGGCAGGAGTATGGCGGCCAGGGTCAGCATGCTGACGCCGGGAATGGCGCCGAACAGCATGCCGCCGACGACACCGCCGAGGAAGATCAGGATCCCGATGGGATCACTGAACAGGGTGACGGTGCCATTGAGGAAGTTGTTGAAGGTATCCACACCGACCCCCTACTGCAGGATGGTGACCATGCCCGTTCCGAATTCGTAGAACGGGGTGATATTGCCGGTGGGAAGGCCCACGTACAGCACGCTGACGAACAGGGTCAGCAGGACGGCGTAGATTCCGGCGGAGATGACGAGCATGCGTCCGAAGCGCCGCTCGCCCATGAGATACATGACCGCCATGATGAAGAACGGCGCCAGGGCGTAGAAGCCCAGGTCCTGCATCATGGCGGCGAACAGGACCGGCAGGGCGATCATGCCGCCGAGCTGGTTGCCGCGCGCCAGGGCGATGAAGAGCACCAGCAGCAGGGCCGCTACCACCAGCTTGGCGACGTGGAGCCCGGGCTTCTCCAGCCCCATTGCCGCGGCGATCCAGTCCGGAACGAGGATATAGGCAAAGGGGATGACCGAGATGGCGAAGGTGTACAGGTACCAGGTCAGGGTATTGTGATGCGCTTCCTCGGCGGCCTCGTGGGCACCGTCATCGGCCGCCTTTTCCATCATGTCGGAGGAGGCCTCGTCGCCCCGGTACCACTGCTGCAGCAGTTGACCGAGCGCCGCGATGAAGATCAGCAGGAGAATGGCCCGCGGCCAGGCTGCGGCGCCGTACTTGTAGATTTCGATTTCCCTGTCGAACTCGAACGAATAGGCGAACAGGAAGATCACCAGGGCGATCCAGAGCGCCGCCTCGACGATCTGGCCGATTCTCAGATTACCCATGTTGCAGCCCTCCGCATGAGGTGTGGTGCACGGCGTGCATAAAAAACCCCGGCGAGCGTTTCATCTGCCGGGGTTTTTCAACCAACAGGCCGGGGAATTACTTCACCTCGAGGCCCATCTCCTTGTACACGTTGCGGTACTGACCGATGGTGCTGGTAATCAGTTCCATGGAACCTGGGGTGTCACGATAGCTTTCGATCAGGTTCATGAACTTGCTTTCGTTGAACGCCTGGTAGCTCTCCTGGCAGAAGGCCTTCTGGAATGCCCACTGGAGCCATTCGACACGGTCCGCGGGCGCATCCTTGTGGACGTAGAAGCCGCGGAAGCGGAACAGGGGATCGAAGTCCAGTCCGGAATCCGTCAGTGCGGGCACGTCGGCGAAGGCCGCCGGCCTGTCCTTGAGGATGGTCAGTATGGGCTTGAAGGTACCGGCATCGAGAAACTTGCGGACGTCACCAGGCTGCTCGAACAGCGCGTCCACCTGCCCGCCCGCGAGGGCTCCGTAGCGCGGCGCACCCTTGTCGAAGGAGATCTGCTGGATCTGCATCCCCGTGGCGTCGGTGATGAACTTCATCGTCACCCGCTCCATGGAGCCTTCCTTGGAGACGTTGGCGATGGTGGCCTTGCCGTTTTGGGCCTTCACCCATTCGACGAAGGATCCCCAGTCGGAATAGCGGTCCTCGTTGGCGCGGATGTAGATCTGGGAAAAGGTGATCTGGGAAGTCACCAGGGGAACCAGGTCCTCAGCCGGGTTGGGACGGCCGGAGTCCAGGGCATGAGCGCTGGCGGCGTCATCAATGTGCTCGAGGACGGTGTAGCCGTCGGACGGGGCCGCCATGAACGCGGTCATGCCCACCGTGCCGGAGCCGCCCGGCTTGTGATCCCGGTTGATGGACACACCGGTCAGCTCGGTGACCGCCTGGGCCATGGCCTGGGCAACCTGGCCGGAACCGCCGGCGGGACCGTAGGGTACGATCATGGTCAGGGCGCGCTCGGGGTATCCGCCGGGCCCGTCCATGCTGGCCGGCAGGCCATCGGTGGCGCAGGCAGCGTATGCCAGGTTGGCACCGAGCATCATGGACGCAGCCACGATTCCGGTGGAGGCAAGGGTTTTCTTCAATTGCATGTCAGGTTTCCTCCTGAGTAACTATGGTGTGGGTGAATTATCATTTTCTTCCTGCCGGGCGCCACGACGGCCGCCGGACTCCAGGCAGGAACACAGGCCGGCGCTCTACTCGCCTTTCGCCCTGTGTTGAACTTGGGGATGGTATCCAAGTCACCGGGCCCTGTCGAGTATCAATTGCAGTTACATCGCCGCGTCCGGTTCGTTCCCGGCATCTGCCCCGCCAGCTTCCGTGCCGGCGCCCCGCTTGGGATGGCGGATCGGTGGAAAGCGCGGCACGCCGGACAGGTCATCCGGGACGGCGACTACGATGCCCAGGGCGGGAACAGGATTTCCGCCAGCATCAGCCCCCTTTCCAGGGTCCAGAACGACGCCAGGGCGATGCAGGGCAGCGCTACGGCCCAGTGCACGGCGACGAGGGCGGTCCGGCTGATCCGGGCCACGCCCAGGAGCACCGCCCATACGGCCGCCACGATCAGCACCTGGCCGATTTCCACGCCGACGTTGAAGGAGATCAGGGATTTCCAGAGATGGGCGCCGCCCGGCAGCAGCAGTTCATGCAGCACGAACGAGAAGCCGAGCCCGTGGACCAGTCCGATTCCGGTCGTGACCGCGTAGGAGACGACGGAATCCGCTGCACGCCGGCTGGACAGCAGGACGATGACGGCGGCATAGATGATCGTCAGGGCGATGGCAGTCTCCACCGCGGGGATGAACCACGCCCCGCTCGGCACAAAGCCGAGAAATCCGAGGATCAGGGTGACCGTATGGCCCAGGGTGAAACCGGTAACGCGCCACAGCAGGCCCATCAGCCCCGCCGCCCCCGCCGTCAGGCAAAGGACGAACAGGACGTGGTCCAGGCCGATGAGGATATGGACGACCCCCTGGCGGACGAAGGTGGAGACCGCCGCCCAATCCGAGTTCCTGATCTGAACGGGCTCGTTCAGAAGGCCGGTGAGCCTGTGGACCCGGACGTTCCCCGGGAAGTAGTCCAGGACCAGGTTCGCCGTGTCTTCCTGCTTTTCCAGCCCCGGATTGAAGGTGCTCCGGTAGGTGTAGGTGTCGATGGACGAATCGTGACGGTAACGGAGCAGGAGATCGGTGACCGATGCGCCGACATGGATTTCCGGGTAATCATAGGGAAACAGCTCCCCTTCGAACGCCCGCCTGGCCTCTTCCAGGGACGAGAAGGGCGGCTGCTCCAGGCCGGGATGGATCCCTACATCGACAATTTCCGCCCCGAGCACCTTGCCGTCCACGGAAATCTCCTGCCCCTGCTCGGCCAGGGAGGCGAATTCGAGGGGCGACTCCCGGATGGCTTCAAGGTCAAGGTAATGCAGCAGGGTTCCGGATTCGACGCGGTTGTAGGTGAACGGCGCGGGTTGCGGGATGCCGCCTTCATCCGCCTCGCCCACGAGGCCCGCCAGAAAGATTGGTGTCGGCAGGCGCATGTAGACATCCAGCCCCTGGCTGGTATGGACCACGTGGATCGTGCGGATGTTCAGGTCGAGGTTGAAATGCGCATGGGCCGGTGCGGATGCAAACAGAAGCAGGGCCGGCAACAACCACCGGAAGGCCGTCATCAGGGTCATGAACTCGGGCGACCGGGTCCGGCGGGAAGACGGGCCGGGTTGACGGACGGCGTCACGGGATCCTGAATGCGATCCGGCGCCCGGAACTGCAGGGCTCATTGTCCGGTGGTCTAGGGGGTACGGCCGGGAAGGTGCACGGTGCCGTGAGCCGGCACCGGCTGGAGATGGTCACATGAACCTGTGACCGGCCGCACCATTCGGTGAACCGCCGTGGTGCGGGGTAAAGGACAAGCCGGGGAAAACGCCCGGCTTGTCCGGCGGTCGGAGGATTCCGGTCGGTCCGGTTCCCTTACGCCAGTCCTATCCGCCTCCCGATACCATGTTGTGCGAGCCGAAATACATGACATGGCTCTTCATGTCCGCGATGCTGGCCGCGCTCAACTGGACCGTCGGACCGTCGAGTATGGTGTGCGGATGCCGCTCGGCCCATTCCTGGGCGGGCATCAGCGTGGACGTCACGAAGGTTGTCTCCGGGACCAGGTAGTGGTGGGGTATGGCCACCTTGGCGCCGGTCATCTTGACAACGTTGTCCGCCTGCTCATAGTCGAGGATATGACGGGAGCCGTCCACCGGCACGAATACCACGTCCACCTGTCCGATCTTCTCCATGACCTCGGCCGGCGGCGTGGCCCGGTTGTCTCCCCACATCAGCAGGCGCATGCCCCCGGTCTCGATGACGTAGAGGTTGTTGTCCAGGTGCCTCAGATTGGTGGGCGGACACGGGTCGTCCCGGCCCTCGAACTGCTTGACGGCATCGGTCCACGGGATGATTCCCGGGGCCACGCACACGTGCTTGTCGGCAATTCCGGTGATCTTCACATCACCAAGCTCAAACGTGCCCGCCATCCGGTCAAGCAGCATGTTGGCATCCAGCCGGTCCAGTGCGTCGTGATCGAAATGGGCATGGGTGGAAAGGCCGATGTCAACCTCGGTCATCGGGAACTCCATCCGATACCACAGTCCCCAGGCGCCGGAAGGATCGTTGCGCCAGGGATCCACGAGCATGCTGACTCCCCGGGGGGAGGTGACCTTGAACGAGGAGTTGCTGTAGAAGGAGATCTCGACCGTGTCCGTCGCATCACGGACACCGCCCTCGTTCTGGATCTGGATGATCCGGTTGTGGTTTTTGGCTGACATCCATGCGTTCATCTGGCTGATCACGTCCTCACTGACCGCGGCGAGTCCTCCCGCGACGACAGCAAGGCTGATCGACAATAGTTTTATTCTCTTCATCTAGTGGTGCTCCTCGATAGTTGTAGAAATAATTATGCACATACAACGATATCAAGAACCGGAATGAAATTCCACCCGACCGGAAATCAGCCAACCGGAATCAGTTAAATGCCCGCCAAAGCATGGTCAGGCCGGAGCAGATCAGCACCACGATCACCAGGCGGCGAAACAGTCCCTCGGAGATCCGGTCTCTGAGGAGCTTGCCGAGAAACAGCCCCAGGGTCACGGGAATGATGGCCAGCGCCGACAGGGTAACGGTGGCCGCATCCAGGATTCCGTACACGAACAGGTTGATGGTCCAGGGAACCACCGCGGCGATGTACAGGAAGCTGATGGAACCCACGAAGCGCTCCTTGACCAGTCCCGGGATGGATACCAGGAAAATGATCAGCATGGGGCCGAACATGGAGCTCAGGCCGCCGATCACCCCCGCGGCAAAGCCGAAACCCGCTCCCGCGGCCTTTTCCATTGCGGCGGGAATATGGAAGCTCCGGTCGGAGCCCTGCAGCAGCGCAAACGCGATCACCAAGGCGCCCACGATACCGAGCAGCCAGCGCTCGTCGATCACGGACAGGACCTTGACCCCGATCCAGGTTCCCGCCAGGAGGAAAACGAAGGCCGGCCAGAACCTGCGGACGGTGTAACCGGGATGCCCCGCCTCGGAAACCTGCAGCAGGTTCGCCACGACCACGGGCATTGCCATCATCGCCACTGCCAGTTGCGGCGGCAGCACCAGTGACATCAGCGGCACCGGCAGAAGCGGCGTGCCCACGCCAAGGGCGCCCTTGACCAGCCCCCCCGACAGCAGGGCGGCAAAACACCAGGCAATAATCCAGAAACCGGTCTCATGAGAAAGCAGAGAATTCAGGGTAAATATATTATCCAACATATTGAATATGAATAGGAATTTTCATACCGATCGAGCGCAAATACAATGTCGGCGTTAACCCGGCGCAGCGGTCCGGGCCTGCGGCCGACACATCTCACAGGGATGAATGGTCAGCCATCGGTATCCGGGTCGCCGGGGAGATTCTAACGGTTGCGGCCCGCGCAATGTGCCGATCCGCATCCACAGCGGCGTATTCACCGATCCGCCGGACACCTTGCCGATGCCGGCAATCGGACGCGCAACCTCCCGTGCGGAGCATGATTCGGCGCCCACGGGGTTTGAGATTAGACAGTCCGGCCACTACACTACCGGCCTCCATCCATTTCCGTCAGTTCATCGTTCAATGGCCGAGCCAGCACCCGCCCCTGGGGACGCGCAGGAAACTGCCGTGATCGAACCACTGATCCGCCGCGCCCGTGCCGCCATGGCCGGGATTTCCGGGGCCGACCAGGCGCGCATCGACGAACTCGTGACCGCGGTGGCCTGGTCGCTGTACAAGCCGGAAAACGCCCGCCGGCTGGCGGAAATGGCGGTCCAGGACACCGGCATCGGCAACGTGGCCGACAAGGTCGTCAAGAACCAGCGCAAGACCTTCGGCACGCTGAGGGACCTCATGCGGGCCAGGACCGTGGGGATCATCGAGGACGACCCTGCCCGGGGACTGGTGCGCTACGCCAAGCCCGTGGGCGTGGTGGCGGCGGTCACGCCGTCCACCAACCCTGCGGCCACCCCGGTGAACAAGACCATGATGGCGCTCAAGGGCGCCAACGCCATCATCATCGCACCCTCCCCCGCCGGCTGGACCACCACCCATGAGGCGGTGGAACTGATGCGCGGGGCGTTGGCTCGTGCGGACGCCCCGGCGGACCTGGTGCAGGTGCTGCCGGCACCGGTTTCCCGCGAAATGACCCGGGCACTGATGCGCACGGCCGACCTGGTGGTCACCACTGGCTCCCAGAACAATGTCCGCAGCGCCTACAGCAGCGGCACCCCGGCCATCGGCGTCGGCGCCGGCAACGTGCCCGTGGTGATCGATGACACCGCGGACCTCGATGACGCCGCGGAAAAGATTCTCGCCTCCAAGACCTTCGACAACGCCACGTCCTGCTCATCGGAGAATTCGCTGATCATCCTTGACGGGGTGTACGAGAAGGCCATGGACGCACTGGTCCGGGTGGGCGCCTACCGCGCCGCGCCGGCGGAACGGGAACTGATCGAAAGGGCGCTCTGGCGGGACGGCAAGCTGAACCGGGACCTCATCGCCCGCGACGCGGATGTCTTCGCCCGCGGCGTGGGCCTGGCGCCGGAGGCGGAAAAATGCCGTTACTTCCTGGTGGAGGAACCGGGGTTCGATCCGGGGTCGCCGTTCGCGGACGAAAAGCTGTCCCTGGTGCTCACGGTCTACCGGGCGCGGGATTTCGATCACGCGGTCGCGCTGGTCAGGGATGTCCTCGATGTCCAGGGCAAGGGCCATTCCTGCGGCATCCACACCCGGACGCCGGGCCATCCCGAACGCCTTGCCGAGACCATGGACGTGGTCCGCGTGCTGGTCAACCAGGCGCATACCTTCGGCAACGGCGGCAGCTTCAACAACGCCCTGAATTTCACCCTTTCCATGGGCTGCGGCACCTGGGGGGGAAACAGCATCTCCGAGAACCTCAACTACCGCCACTTCATCAACATCACGCACCTAGTCACCGCCGTGGGAGAGGACAGGCCCACGGAAGAGGATCTCTTCGGTGCCCACTTCGCCCGCTACGGACGCGACTGATGACGGCGAAAACCATCCGGGCGGTGATCGACCGCCACGCGGCCGGTCATGGGGATGACATCTTCCTGGTGGATCCTGAATACGACCGCACGCTGACCTTTAGCCAACTGAAAGCCGGCACCGAAGCGATCCGCACATGTCTTGACCGGCTCGGTGTGGCCCGGGGCGCCAAGGTGGCCTTCCTGCTCGACAACGGGTACTGGACCGCCCAGCTCTTTCTCGGCGTGATGGCCGCGGGCCGGGTGATCGTGCCCCTGAACGCCGTGTCCGGGACCCAGCAGCTTGTGCATGTCCTTGGACATTCCGACGCGGAACTGGTGTTCGTCTCCGCTGCGTACAAGGAGCGGCTGACGGAGCTCAGGGCCGCAGTGGACCGGGAGCTCCGGGTGGTAGAGCTGGACGAGGACAAGGGACCGGCCTGGCCGGCAGACGGCAACGGCACGCTGCCGGCGCCCACTTCCGGGCCGGACGAGAAGGACCCGGCGCTGCTGCTCTACACCTCCGGCTCCACGGGGCTGCCGAAGGGTGCGATCATGAACCAACGGGCCATCGTCACGGGCGGCGAGAACGTGGAACTCGGCCACGAACTCGGCCCGGGGGACCGCGTGCTCTGCGTCCTGCCGATCTACCACATCAACGGCGCCATGGTCACCGTGGTCGCCCCGCTAGTGAGCAGGGGCAGCGTGGTGATGCCGTCCCGCTTCCGCGCCAGCCGGTTCTGGGACCTGGTCGCCGCCCATGGCTGCACTTGGTCCAGCGTGGTTCCGACGATCATCAAGTACCTGCATGACCGGGCGGCCGAGGAGCCATTCGACTTCGGTGCCGATCCGCGCCTGGCGGCCTTCCGCTTCGGGCGTTCGGCGTCCGCGCCGCTGCCGGTGGTGGTGCTCAGGCAGTGGGAGGACACCTTCGGGGTGCCCATGATCGAGACCATCGGTCTGACCGAGACATCCGGCACCGTGGCCACCAACCCGATGCCGCCCCGGGCCTGCAAGCCGGGCTCGGTGGGATTTCCCTGCGGCAACGAGATCCGCGTGGTGGACGAGGCGGGCAACGAGTGCGCGCCCCTGATCCCGGGGGAACTGGTGGTCCGCGGAGAGAACGTGCTCGACTGCTATTACAAGAATCCCGAGGCAACCGAGGGCGCATTTTTCGGCGAGTGGTTCCGTACCGGCGACCTCGGGAAAAAGGATGACGAGGGATATCTCTACATCACCGGCCGGCTGAAGGAACTCATCATCCGCGGCGGGGAGAACATCGCGCCGCGTGAGATCGACGACGTGCTCTACCGGCATGAAGCCATCCTGGAGGCGGCGGCGGTGGGGGTGGACGACGAGAACTACGGCCAGGAGGTGGTGGCCTGCGTGGTGATCCGCGACGGCCACCGGGCGACGGAGGAGGAACTCAAGGCATTCTGCGAACAGGCCGTCGGCGGGGTGAAATGCCCCAAGACCATCTATTTCATGGACGACCTGCCCAAGGGACCGTCCGGCAAGATCCAGCGGCTCCGGTTGCCGGACATGATCCGGGACCTCTGAGGCAGTGCGCGCGGTCCAGGTCAACGCCTACGGCGGGCGGGACGGCATCGCACTGAACGACGTTCCGCCGCCGGCACCGACCGCCGGCGAGGTACGGGTGGACATCAAGGTGGCAGGGCTCAACTTCATCGACGTCTACATGCGGGAGGGGAAGTACCGCGATTCCAGGACCTACGGCACTCCCCTGCCCTTCACCCTGGGCATGGAGGGCGCCGGGGTGGTGGCCGATGCCAACGGATCGGACCGTCTCGGGACGGGGGACCGGGTGGCCTGGTGCCTGTCCCGGGGCAGCTATGCGGACAGCGCCTGCGTGCCGGGCTGGAAACTGGTGAAGCTGCCGCCTGACATCGATTTCGATACCGGCGCCGCCCTCATGCTGCAGGGCTGCACCGCCCATTACCTGACCCATTCCGCCGCCAACCTGCAGCCGGGCAGCCGGTGCCTGGTGCATGCCGGCGCCGGGGGCGTCGGGCAGATCCTGATCCAGCTCGCGGTGCGTCGTGGCGCCAGCGTGATCGCCACCGTGGGCAGTCCGGACAAGGCCGCCGTCGCGGCGGCCCTGGGCGCGGAGCACACCATCCTCTACCGCGAGATGGATTTTCTTGAGGCGGTGATGGACATTACCGGCGGCGAGGGCGTCGATGTCGCCTATGATTCCGTGGGCAGGGACACCATCGACCGCAGCATCCGCTGCCTGCGCCGGCTGGGCACGGTGGTGAACTACGGCGGCGCATCCGGCTTGGTAGACTCCGTGAGCCCCCTCGCCCTGGCGGAAGCCGGGTCGGTATTCTTCACCCGTCCCCATCTCGCCCACTACCTCGCGGACCGGAACGAGGTCGCCTGGCGGACGGATGATCTCTTTCAGGCCGTCCGTGAAGGGGCGCTCAGGATCACCATCGACCGCCGCTTTCCCCTGGAAGCGGCAGGGGAAGCCATGGAATACCTGGAAGAAAGGCGGAGCAGGGGGAAACTGTTGCTGGATCCGTAATCCCCGCTACAGTGGCCGGGTAACCGTCCGGAAGGGATGACGCACCCGGCAACCCCGGGGCCTTCAGGATGTTCCGGCAGTGCGGGAGTAAAGCGTTTCCAGGAGCCGGGACGGCAAACATGCCTGCAATGACCCGAATTCGTCCGTGATCCCTGCTCATACACGGTTCCCGGATTCCGGACACGTCCCGCCCGCTACCCGCTTAGTCTGTCAGCATGCCGGTGCAATGTCGTGCGGCACGTATGCATGCGGTGAACAACAATGTAACCCGCTAGAGGTACCCGCCGTCATAGCATGCCGACCCCCGTTCCCGGTGCCACAGCCGGTACAGGTGGCGTCTTTTTTCCGGGTCCTCGTGATCCTTAAATTCCGAGCGGTAATGCCCCACCTCGTGATTGTTGAGATACTGGATCTGCCCCCGGTGAAGCGGCGCCTCGTACCAGATTTCCTCGCTGGAACACACTTCGTCGATGGCGTCCAAGGCCGCCACGAGCTCGCCGTCCATGTCCTGCCCCGCCACCTCGTAGCCCTTCCGCACCAGAGAGGAGTTGGCCCGGGCATTGAGCCGGTCGCCGCTCCAGCTGAAATACGGCGCAAGGCATACCGGCGGCGCGCCGGCGGCGTGTTCCTTCTGGCGGTCGAAGTACATCGGCAGATACAGGCGCTCCAGCTGCCCGGGAAACCTGTCCTGCATGCGCCGGTGCACGGTATACAGGCTGCAGAACCGGCTGATCCCACCCTCCGCCGCCGGGTAGCAGCACAGCAGTCCGACATGGTCCGGCACCATGCTCGCGAAGGCATTGTCGGTATGGAACACCAGTTCCACCGAAGTGTGCGATCCGCGGACGCCGTACTCGTAGGCCTGCCCGGTGTCGCGCACATTGTAGATCATCTCCCCGTTCCATTTCTGCGCCACCGGCCGGCCGATGAACTGGCCGAGCAGCCAGTAGACCTCCACCATCACCTCCGGGGGATGGTCGTCCATCGGCATCCGGTCCAGCACGGCGAAGCCGACACCGTTGTCCACCTTATCCTTCATTGTCCCCATGGTGTCCGCGCAACGGGGAAGGGAAAAATCCGCAACGCGCCTTTGGAGGTTCTGCAGCGGATTGGCGGCGATGAAGTCCGCCAGGCGATCGATCTCCCGGCGCATCCCGTCATCCAGGGAAATCAGCCAGTCCGATTCAGAGACCTCGCGGGCCAGCCAGCCCCGTGGGCCCGGCGGGACCTGCCGGACGGGACCCGTCTCGGCGGTGCAGTCAAGGTAGCGAAGAGTCATAAGAGAAACGCCGGACGCGTGATCAGACAATCCTGGTGGTCAGTGCGCCCACCCCGGCGACGGAGCATTCTACCAAATCTCCCCGCACCACCGGCCCGACGCCAGCAGGGGTTCCGGTCATGATCAGGTCGCCCGGCCTGAGTTCAAAGAGGCCGGACAGGTACGCGACGATTTCCGGCACTTTCCAGATCAGCTGGTTGAGGTCGCCCTCCTGGCGGATTTCGCCGTTGACCCTGAGTTCCACCTGCCCTTCCGCGGGATGACCGATCTCCGCGGCCGGCGCCACGGCGCTCATGGGCGCGGAGTGCTCGAAGGCCTTGCCGATTTCCCAGGGACGGCCGGCATTCTTCATTTCCGCCTGGAGGTCCCGCCGGGTCATGTCCAGACCCACCGCATAGCCCCAGACGTGATCCAGCGCGGCATCGACGCCGATATCGCTGCCGCCCCGGCCGATGGCGGCCACCAGCTCGACTTCATGGTGCACGTTCCCGGTCCTCGGCGGATAGGGGAAATCCCCGTCATCCAACACCAGGTTGTCGGGGTTCTTGAGGAAGAAGAACGGCAGTTCCCTGTCCGGATCGTGGCCCATTTCGATGGCATGGGCGGCATAGTTGCGCCCGACGCAGTAGATCCGGTGGACCGGGAAGCGGGCGTCGCTTCCCCGTACCGGCAGGCAGGGGATCCCGGGAGCGGGAAACACGTATTCAGGCATGGGCTTCATGATTCCGTCGGCGTCGCTCAATCAGTCGAACCGCAGCGCGTAGACCGGCAATTGGTGCCGGGATACGCTCTCCCACAGGACGCAGTCGTCGTCGCTGATCCACAGTGACCCGGTAGTGCTGCCCATGGCCAGTTTCCCCGCAGGAACGGGAACCTGGATAACACGTCCTCGCGCAACCCTTGTACGGTGGCGCCCTGTGCCTCGGTGCGGGGCACTGGACGTGGCGTCTCAGATTGGCGGTAAAATTGACGACGGCCATGGCATTTCTGACGGGTGGCCGGAATTATAGCGAACCCAGAGAGGATTGCCGTCCCATTCACGATTCTTTGCGATCTTCTTCCATTGGCATCCGCCCGGACTTCCCACTCGGCACTTGACCTGGCCATGCAGGAGCGTGGCTGGATCCTGTTCGAAGACGACCCGGCCCTGCACCGCTGGATCCGCGGCACGCTGCCCGCGGTGCGGAGCACCCTGGACGATCCCGCATACCAGCAGTGGTGGCGGCACGGCGACACCTGGTTCGTCGGCGTGAATGCGCTGGAAAACGGCCCCGACGGCGCGGTTCCCGGGGGCCTCCCGTTTACCGGGCAGGCACTGTCCTACCTGGCCCGTACGAATGCCTTTCGCGACCTGCCCCTTGACCGGGCGCAGGTCTCCGTGTGCTTCCCGGGGTACCCGGCCAGGTCCGCGGCGGAATCCGACGCGAGCCACCGCTATCGCCGCCAGCGCGACGCGGCGCATATCGACGGCATGCTGCGCCGTGGACCCGACCGGCGCCGGTATCTCGGTGAACACCACGCCTACATACTCGGCATCCCGATGGTTGCGTTCCAGTCCGGGGCCGCGCCGTTCGTGGTATGGGAGGGATCCCACCGGATCGCACGGGAATTCTTTCACCGCCTGCTTGCCGGCCGGGAACCCGGCGCATGGCAGACTCTTGACCTGACGGACAGCTACCACGAACTGCGGCGCGACATTTTCCGGCGCTGCCCGAGAAGGGAGATTCATGCCCTTCCGGGGCAGTGCTTCCTGGTGCACCGCATGGCGCTCCATGGAATGGCGCCCTGGCAGGCCCATGCGAAGGCCGGACCGGATGGACGTATGGTCTGCTATTTCCGGCCCGAGATTCCGGATCCCCTGACCTGGCTCAACTTGCCCTGATCCCCCGGCAAAAACCCGCGGCTCCCTGCCGCGCCGTCAGGCCACCCCCGCCCGGGCAAGCATCGAGTCCAGCAGGACCTGGCAGCCCGCCGCCAGGTGTTCGGGCTCCGCGTTTTCGCTCTCGTTGTGGCTGATCCCGCCCTCGCAGGGAACGAAGATCATCGCAGTCGGGACTTTTCTTGCCATATAGACAGCGTCATGACCGGCGCCGCTGATCATGTCCCGGTGGCTGTAGCCTCCCTGCGCGGCGCCCTGCCGCACCAGGTCCACGCAATCGCGGTCGAAGGGGGTGGCGGGAGACACCCAGAACACGGACAGGTCGTAACGGCAGCCGTGGCGGTCGGCGATGGCATCGAATTCCCGCCGCATGGCACCCTCCATGTCCACAAGCACGCGGTCGTCCGGATGGCGGGTGTCGATGCTCGTCCAGACATGCCCCGGGATCACGTTGCGGCTGCCGGGAATCACCCGTATGAGTCCGCAGGTGGCACAGGCATCGGGCGCATTTTCAAGGCCGAGGCGGTTCACCGCCTGGATCATTCCGGCAGTGCACACCAGCGCGTCCTTCCGAAGCGGCATCGGCGTGGGGCCCGCATGGGCTTCCTGGCCGTAGACGTCCAGTTCGTACCAGCGCTGTCCCTGGGCGCCTGTGACCACGCCGATGGTCTTCTGCTCGTTTTCGAGGATGGGGCCCTGCTCGATATGGGCCTCGAAGTAGGCGTCCACTTCCCGGTCGCCCAGGCCCTCCCCGATCCACCCGAGACGGTCGAGTTCCTCCCGTACGGTCACGCCGTCGGCGTCCTCGAGGGCATACACCCAATCCAGTTCAAAGACGCCGGCATAGGCGCCAGAACCCATCATGGGCGGTGAAAAGCGGCTGCCCTCCTCGTTGTTCCACACCGCAAGCTCAAGGGGGGCACGGGTGGTCACCCCGTGTTCCACCAGGGTCCGCAGAACCTCAAGCCCGGCGAGTACGCCGTACACCCCGTCGAACCGGCCCCCGGTGGGCTGGCTGTCGAGATGGCTGCCGGTCATGACCGCAGGCAGTCCGTCATCGGCTCCCTCCCGCCGGATGAACAGGTTGCCGGCGAGGTCCAGGGAGTGGCTGCAACCGATCTCCCGGCACCACCGTTCCAGCACGTTGCGCCCCACCTGGTCGAGGTCGGTCATGGCCAGCCGGCACACGCCGCCCTTGTCGGTGGCACCGATACGGGCCATCTCCATGAGGGACCGCCACAGGCGGTCGGCATCGATTCGGATACTGTTTTCTGAATTCATGGCATGATCACTGCTGGACCTGGAAATTGGGCGTCCCGTCCGGCCGCCCGACGGCTCCGGTCGGATTTTGGCAGATCATCCTGCCGGGTGCACCGCATGACAGCCCGCAATCCTGCCATGACACGACGCCCGGGCCAACCCTTATGGACGAATGCCCCGGCCGTCTCAGGTGCCGGCGCCCGGCAGCGCCGACTGGCGCACCTCGACCCCGAACTGGCGCGCGGTCTCCATCAGCACCTCCCAGCAGGAAAGGGCGAACCCTCGAGGCATGAAGAGTTCATAGCCCGCGGTGCTGCGCCACAGCGTGACGCCGACATGATGCAGTGCCGAGGAGGCCACCGACCCCTGGGGAAAGGCGTTCTCCCTCAGGTCCAGTGGCAGAAACCGGTTCAGCAGCGCCGCGGCATCGGGACCGGTGATCCGGATCCGGGTCCGGGAATGGGACAGGTCCAGGACGGCGCCGGCGGAAGGATCCAAAGGCGGCGCCGCGGTCCCGACGATCCACCATTTGAGGGGCTCTGTCCGCAAAAACGCGACGCCGCCGGATTCGAGCGCCATTCCGGGACCCGGCAGGGCATCGGCCCCCGCGACCTCCGCGAGGGCGGCGCCGCACGTATCCAGGGTGTCCGGCCAGGCGGCCACCTGGTACAGGACCAGGTCCCTCAAGAGTTCCAGGACGACCCCGGGGCCGTCTTCGGTGACGATGCCGCTGACTCCGGCGACAAGGTGACCATCCAGTGCGGATGCGCGATCAGCCATGCATCCTCTCCCCTTCCGGGTCGTACATGTGCGGGGAGACGATCTCCACCTCGACTTCGCCCTGCCGCAACGGGTCCGCGGCGATGGCGGTCTTCCCCGTCCAGGCCTCGTGACCGCCGGCAATGAACCCGATCCCGATCCAGTGGCCGTTGGCGGGCGAGTGGGTCACCCCGGTCACCCAGCCCTCTCCGAGGCCGGATACCTTGCCGGGTTCGCAGAGGATGGCCCCGGCCTTGAAGGTCTGGCTGCGTTCCTTCGGCAGGATGCCCACCAGGCGGGGCCGGTCCGGCCGCTGCATCTCGGGCCGCTTCCTGAGGGCGCTGCCGATATAGGACTTCCTGTCAGAGGCCATGCGTCCGAGGCCGGCATCTTCGATCGTCACCCGGCCGTCCAGCTCGGCACCGGTGACATGACCCTTCTCGATGCGCATGCCCCCCAGTGCCTCGAGGCCGTAGAGGCAGCCATCCACCTGCCGGGTCTCCGCCCACAGCAGTTCCATCATCGCCGGACCATGGTCCGAGGGCACGTAGGCCTCATAGGCCAGTTCGCCGGAAAAACTGATCCGGGCGATGCGGCAGGGTATCTCCCCTTTCAGCCGGGTCTCGATCACGCCCATGAAAGGCAGGGTCTCGTTCTCCATGCAGGCCGCATCCTCCACGCAGGCGGCCAGCACCTGCCGGGACTTCGGGCCCGCCACGGCACAGCCCGCCCACTGCTCCGATACCGAGGTCACGTGGACCCTGAGTTCCTGCCACCGGGTCTGCAGCAGTTCCTCCAGCCAGGTCATGACCTTGGCGGCGTGGGCCGTGGTGGTGGTCATGAAGTATTCGGTGTCCGCCAGGCGCCAGGTGGTGCCGTCGTCCATCACGAAGCCGTCGTCCCGGAGCATGATGCCATAGCGCGCCTTGCCGATCGGCAGCTTGGCGAACGGGTTGGTGTAGACGCGGTTGAGGAACTCGGTGGCGTCCGGGCCCTGCACCGCGATCTTGCCGAGCGACGTGACGTCGCACAGCCCCGCGCTGCGCCGGGTGGTTTCCATTTCCCGGACATAGGCCTGGCTGATTTCCTCGCCCGGGCGGGCGAAATACCACGGCCGATGCCACAGTCCCGCCATGGTCATGGTCGCACCCTGGCCCAGGTTCCAGTCATGCATCGGGGTCCGCCGGAGCGGCCGGAAGTGCTCATCCACGCTGCGGCCGCGCAGGGCGCCGATGGACACCGGCGTATAGGGCGGTCGGAACGTGGTGGTGCCCACTTCCGGAATTTCCTTTCCCAGCGCCTCGGCCATCAGCGCCAGGCCGATGACGTTGCCCATCTTGCCGCCGTCCGTGGCCATGCCGAGCGTGGTATAGCGCTTCAGGTGTTCCACCGAGACATAGCCCTCGCGGTGGGCCAGGCGCACGTCCCCGGTGGTCACGTCATGCTGCGGATCCACCATGGCCTTGAGCTTTCTCCGGGGGACGCGCACCTCGTAAAGGGGCATGATCGGCGTGTTCCACCCGCCCGCCGGCGGTACGTCCACGACGGTGACATCCCGCCCGAGCGCCCGGGCGGCGGCACGGCCCGCGGCCAGCCCGGACTGTTCACAGTCGGGCACCTTCCAGCAGCCGGCGGCGGAACCCGCCATGCGGATGTCCTCGTGGGGGCCCGGGGCCAGGAAACAGGCGTTTTCCGCATCCCAGACGGGTTTCACGCCGCGGTGGGACATCAGGTTGACCACCGGCGACCAGCCGCCGGATACCAGCAGCAGGTCGCAGGCCTGCCTGGACCCGGCCTTCCAGCGGCCGCGCGAGGCGGTGGCGGTGGTCACGGACTTGACGCCGTGGCGGCCATTGGCCCGCATGACGGTACAGTTGTTCCGCAGACTGACGCCCGCATCGGCGGCGAGTTCGAACAGCTTCCCGGACACCTTGGAGCGGGCGTCCAGCAGGGTGACCTCGGCCCCCGCGCCTGCCATGTCCATGGCGACGTTGTAGGCGGAATCGTTGTTGGTGGCCACCACCACCTGTTCGCCCGCCAGGATGCCGAACCGGTTGAGGTAGATGCCGGCGGAATCCGCGGTCATCACGCCCGGATAGTCGTTGTTGCCGAAGGCGAAGCCGCGCTCGATCGCTCCGGTGGCGAGGATGATCTGCCGCGTGCGCAGCAGATGGAGCCGCTGGCGCGGCAGGTCCGGATGGGCATCCGGCAGGTGGTCGGTGACCTGTTCCAGGAGGCCCGCGACCCCGTAGTCATACAGGCCGAACGCGGTGGTGCGCAGCAGCAGGCGCACCCCGGCGCCGGCAAGGTCCCGCACCATGTCCTCGCGCCGGTGCTCCGCCTCGCCGCCGTACTGCCCCAGAAGATCGCCGCCGGGCTCCCAGGCCTGCTCCACCAGGACCACTTCCAGGCCGGATTCCGCCGCGGCCAGGGCCGCGGACATGCCGGCGATGCCGGAACCCACCACCAGCACGTCGCAGAACCCGTGCACGTGCTCGTAATGGTCCGGGTCCGGCGCCCGGGACGCCGCGCCCATGCCCGCGGCGCGGCGGATGAACTTCTCGTACCACATCCAGATTCCGGTGCCGCGCCCCCACTCGAAGGGGGGGATGCCCATGAATGTCTTGTAGTAGAAACCGGCCGCGAAGAACCTGCTGAACAGCCCGTTCACCGCGGCGAGATCATGGCGCACATCTGGCCAGGCATTCTGTCCGCTCGCCACCAGGCCATCGTACAGTTCCTGGGTGGTCGCCCTGACGTTGGGGTCGCGGCGGTCTCCCGCGCCCACGGTGACGATGGCGCCGGACTCCTCGACCCCGGCCGACATGATGCCCCGCGGGCGGTGGTACTTGAAGCTGCGGCCGAGCACCCATTCGTTGTTGGCCAGGAGTGCGGAAGCCAGGCTGTCGCCGGGGTGGCCGGACAGGGTGCGGTCGTCCCAGCTGAACCGCAATACCCGGTCGCGGTTGATGCGCCCTCCCTGGATCAGGCGCTTGGCACTCATCCGGATTCCTCCTCCGGCATGCCAAGGGCCTTGGCCATGCCGGCATGCGCCGGGCGCACCGAGCGGATTTCATGGGTCGTCGTGTCGCGCTCCACCACCAGCCACATGCGGCAGCCGTTGACGTGGTGCCAGGTCTCGGACTGCATGCCCCGGATGTTCTCCCGGAGGAACACCGCTTCGTGCCATTCCTCGGCGGTCGCGTCCAGTGGCGGATACTCCACCGACGCATCGCCCCCGTAGGTGAATTCGCTGTGATCGCGTATGCCGCAGAAGGGACAGGGGATCCGGATCATGCCGTCAACTTACTAGCCGTGGAGTTTGGGGTCGGGGCCTGCACCCCGTTCATCGATGTTGACCCCCCGCTCGAAACGCTGCAGGTCGAAATGCCGGATCACCGGGTCCGGCCTGCCGTTGGCAATGAGGTCGGCGAAGAACCAGCCCGAGGCGGGGCTGGCCTTGAAGCCGCCGTAGTTCCATCCCGCGTTGAGATACAGGTTCTCGAGAGGGGTCCTGCAGATGAACGGCGATCCGTCCATGGACATGTCCATGACGCCGGCCCAGTGGCGCAGCAGCCGCACCCGGCCAAGGCAGGGCAGGATCGAGGTGGCGCATTCCGACACGTCCTGGACGATGGGCAGGTTGCCCCGCTGGGCGTAGGACTTGTACCAGTCGAGATCTCCGCCGAACACCATGCCGCCCTTGTCGGACTGGGAAATATAGAAATGGGCGCCGCCCACGCCGAACACCACCACATGGTCCAGCAGCGGCTTCAGCGGCTCGGAAACGAAGGCCTGGAGCTTGTGGGTCTCGATGGGCAGCCTGCCGAGGTCCGCCATCCGCCACAGGCGGGAGGTGTTCCCCGCCACGGCGAGCCCGATCTTGCCTGCCCCGATGTCCCCCCGGGTGGTTCTGACCCCGGTGACGCGGCCGCCTTCCCGGCGAATCCCGGTCACCTCGCAGTTCTGGATGATGTCCACGCCGCGGCTGTCCGCGCCCCGGGCGTAACCCCAGGCCACGGCATCGTGACGGGCGGTACCGGCGCGGCGCTGGACCGTGGCGCCGACGATGGGGAACCTGGCGTTATCGTAGTTGAGGTGCGGAATCTCCCGTTTCAGCGTATCGAGCTGCCAGATCTCGCCGTCGCTGCCGGTCAGCAGCAGGGTGTTGTAGCGCCGCGCCGCGGCGTCCATGGCCGGGGGGCTGTGCAGCAGGGTGACGTGGGCCCGCTGGCTGAACATGACGTTGAAATTCAGGGTATGGCTCAGGTTCTCCCACAGCTTCAGGGAGTGTTCGTAGAAAAACCGGTTGCCGTCCATCATGTAGTTCGAGCGCACGATGGTGGTGTTGCGCCCGGCGTTGCCGCCGCCGAGCCATCCCTTCTCCAGCACGGCCACGTTCCGGATCCCGTGGTTCTCGGCCAGGTAGAACGCCGTGGCCAGTCCGTGCAGTCCGCCGCCGACGATGACGACGTCGTAATGCGGGCGGGGCTCCGGGTCCCGCCAGGCCCGGTCCCAGCCGCGCTGTCCCATGAGACCGTGCAGGAATACGCTCCAGGCCGAGTATCTGGTCATGATGGCAGGTTCGGGCTCAAGTGGTCATGTGGGGCCGGAATTTCGGGGGCGATCATATCCCATACCTCCGCGCATCCCTAGTCGTCTGTCGTCGTAAATTTGGCCCAAAACGTCCCCGGACCGGCCATCTCAGGCCTCAAGGCACGCCAGGTAGCGGGACTGGAACCAGTGTACGCCCTGTTCGTGCCTCGGCGACAGCGGGCCCGGACGGTATCCGCCGCTGGCATAGTTGCGATGGGTGCTGGCACAGATCCCGAAATCCTCCCGCACCACGTCCAGGTTCCGCGCGACCGTCCGCGCGCGGCTCTTGGCCGTCCCGGCGCCCAGATCATCGAAATAGAAATCGTAGATGAGTTCGGTGCGGTCCGGGCCAAGCGGGTTGATGCGGGAAGTGTTCATCCCCCCGCCAAACAGCGACAGGGTCCAGTTGGGCCACATCCAGTACCAGCGGCCAAGGTAGAAAAGACCGTCCCTGGGCGGCGCGGTCATGGTGACCAGGTTGTCGGACGCGGTGGTCCGGAACTGCTCGAAATCGACGCTGGCATGGAATTCCGGATGGATACCGGGAATGTGGTATCCCTCCACAAAGTTGTCGGTGTAGACCTTCCAGTTGGCCTCGAACTCCACCCGCACCGTCTCACCGTGCCCGTAGGACTCGATTTCCACGTCGTCGAGCGCCTCCCGGGCAGCGCCGAGCTGGTCCCCGAGGGACTCGGCGGGATCGACGGCGACGAAGAGAAGGCCCCGCCAGGTGTCCACCGGGATCCGTTCCAGGGGCCAGTCCGCGGCATCGAAATCCGGGTCCTCACCGAACCAGGGCGCGTGCATGAGCTGGCCGGCATCCGAGTAGGTCCAGCAATGGTAGGGACAGCGGATGGTCTTGAGGCGGCCCCCGCCCCGCTCCAGCAGTTGGGCGCCCCGGTGACGGCACACGTTGCGGAAGGCGCGCAGCTCGCCGTCGGAACCCCGCACCGCCAGGACCTTGATGCCGGCGATGTCCTCGCTCAGGTACTGCCCCGGACCGGAGACCTTCCCGGCCGGCCCGAGAAGCTGCCAGCTGCGAGACAGGAGGCCCGTGCGCTCCCGCCGGAAGATTCCGGGATCGACGTAATAGCTCGGATCGAGGTTCAACTCCACGTGTCGGGGCGGCATTTCAGACGGGCGGCCCAAGCGTAGCAAGCGGGACCGGCCCGCACAACCGGAGCGTCCCGGCGTGGGACGGCCCTACCCGTCCCGTTCGAGCCAATCCCCGACCAGACGGATCTGGTCCTCCACCATGAGGGAGGGGGCGTGGCCGCAGCCGGGAATTTCCGCGGACTCGGCAGCCGGATGACGCGCCTTCATTTCCGCCAGGGTGTCCCGGTCGAGGACGACGGACTCCTCTCCCCTGAGTATCAGCGTGGGGATCCGTATGGGATTCCAGAACTGCCACACGGCCACGTCCCTGTATGGCAGGGAGACAAACTGGTCGATGACCTCGGGATCGACTTCGAGAACATACCCGTCGCCATCCGGTGCCGGGCGCAGGCCGTGGCTGACGAAGTGGCGGTAATGGTGGTCCTCCAGGGGGCCAAAGCCCGTGTAGACCGTACGGAAGTACTCTTCCGCATCCGCCAGCGTGGGGAACCTGGGATGCTTGCTGAGGTATTCCCCGAGACCCGCCAGCGCCTCCCCGGATATGACCGGGCCGACATCGTTGATCACCAGCCGCCGAAGCGGGTTGTCCGGACCCGATGCCAGCAGCATCCCGATCAGTCCGCCCATGGAGGTCCCCACCCAGTCCAGCCGTTCGAAGTCAAGGGATTCGATCAGGTACCGGCTGTCCTGGAGGTACTGGAAGTTGTGGTAGTGGACGGGATTGGACAGCCTGTCGCTCAGCCCCCGGCCCGGGAAGTCCGGACAGATCACCCGGTAGCGGTCCATGAGGGCCCTTGCCAGGAAATCGAAATCCCGGGCGTTGCGGGAAAGGCCGTGGGCACAGATCAGCACCCGGGGGTTTTCCGGATCGCCCCATTCCGTCCACCGCAGGACATGGCGGGCACCGTCCGGCGTGCCAGACAGCACCGATCCGACCACCGGATCCGGGTCAGGAGCGGTTTTCATGGCATTTTTCCGGATTTTTTTGCTGCAATGCAAAATAAATGTTGCATTGCACAATCAAATGCGATATGCTGCGCCGCACAATGTTTGCTCGGGTATTCATTCTTACCCCAAAAATTTTCAGTCTATTACCTTTTTCAGGAGATTCAATCATGGCTAAAGCAATCGAAAACAGGCAGTTGGAAGCAGCACTTGCTCCGGTTGTCGCCTTCAACAAGCTGGTGCTCAGAAATGCCGAGAAGGCTTTCAACATGCAGATCACCAGCCTCCAGGCCTATGCAAAGGTGAACCTGGACAACATCAACGCCGGCCTCGAAGTGCGCAACGTGGATGATTTCAAGGTTTACGCCGAAAAGCAAAAGGACGTGGCCAAGGAAATCACCGCGCAGATCAGCGCCGACGTCAAGGCCTTCGGTGAACTGAACGCCAAGTTCCTCGAAGACACCCGCACCCTGACCGAATCCAACATCAAGGCTGCCGCGGAAACCGCAAAGGCCGCCTGACCGGGTGCCTCCACAACCGGCCCTCCCGGGCCGGTCTTACCGGATCGGTATCCTCTAGAATCGACTCCGGATTTCTTGCCGCTGCCTAGGAGCAGCGGCTTTTTTATGGGCGCCCTGGCCACTCACGCACTCATGAACATCCCGCCGTTGACCGGGATGTTGGCCCCGGTGGTGTAGCCGTTCCGCTCGTCCGCCAGCCAGGAAACGGTGAACGCGATCTCCTCCGGCGTGCCCATCCGGCCCACGGGCACCTGCTGCACGATCCGGTCCCGGATCTCCGCCGGCATCGACATCGTCATCGGCGTCTGCACGTACCCCGGCGAGATCGTGTTCACCGTCACCCCCCGGGCCGCCGTCTCCTGGGCCACCGCCATGGTGAACCCGTGCAGACCCGCCTTGGCCGCGGAGTAGTTGGCCTGGCCGAACTGGCCCTTCTGCCCGTTCACCGAGGCGATGTTGATGATCCGGCCGAAGCCCCGCTCGATCATCCCCCGGACCACCGGCTGGGTGATGTTGAAGGCGCTGCTCAGGTTGGTGTCGATCACCGCACCCCACTGCTCCTCGGTCATGTTCCTCAGGGTCCGGTCCCGGGTGATCCCCGCCGCGTTCACCAGGATGTCGATGCCGCCGTAGAGCTGCTCCACCGTCTCGGCCATGACCCGGGCGCTCCGGTAGTCCGTCACGTCCACGGGCAGGATGGCGAAGTCGTACCCTTCCGCCCGGTGCCGCTGCTGCCAGGCCTCGGCGCCGTCCTCATCCAGGGGGTAGTAGCAGGCGATCACGGTGCAATCCCGGTCCGCCAGCTCCCGGCAGACCGCGGTGCCGATGCCGCCGACGCCGCCGGTGACGAGTGCGATGCGATTTGACATGTTGTTGTTCCGGTTATTGGGTCAAAATGCTTGTGCAATGCAGCATTGTGCGCCGCACGATAATCCCACCCGGGAAGCCCTGTCAAGTCCCTGATACCGGCCCTGAAACCGGCTGGTGTTGATGCGCAGGAGAAGAAAACCCAGGAATGATGAGGACCTGAACGATCATGGTCCGTATACCTCTGATGGCTTGCAAACTTGATGAAGTACGCCATGGTCACCGCCAGAAGACACACATCCCGGCACACTACCCGTTATCCATATGAATCCAGGGGATTGTTCATATCATCACAAAGGTTATCCGAAGTGCATGCAGCACTCGTGGAACTCAATGAGATCGGACCACCGTTTGGTCACCGCATCATTCTTCGATGAATTGGGGATATTGGGGAAAAAGCACCGCGCTTGTCGAATTGCTGTCAATCAGGTATAAAGACAGCATTGAAAGCATGATGGATTATAGACATGGCTGTACTGACCGTCCGTAATGTACCCGATGAGGTCCACCGCGCCTTGCGTGTCCGGGCCGCCCTTCGGGGCCGAAGCACAGAGGCGGAGGTACGCGCCATCCTTGAGGAAACGGTCCTGCCGGAAGGGAGGGTCGGATTGGGGACGTTGCTGACCGCCATCGGACGGCGCGCCGGATTGACGGAAGAGGAGTCCGCGGCCTTCGCGCAGCGCGACACTGCGACGGCCCGCCCGATCGATCTCGAATGATTCTGGTGGACACGAATGTGGTGTCGGAGCCGTTGCGCAGGGCCCCGGAACAACGCGTTACCGAATGGCTCGACGCCCAGGCGCTGGAAACGCTGTATCTGTCCGCGATTACCGTGGCCGAATTGCGTTTCGGTGTCCGGGCACTGCCTGAAGGGAAGCGCCGCAATCGATTGAACGATGATCTGGAGCAGCAGGTATTGCCGATGTTTGCTGGCCGTGTGCTGGCGTTCGATCTGGCGGGTTCACAGGCCTACGCGGAACTGATGGCGGCAGCGCGCTCGGCTGGTCGACCGTTGTCGGTGTCCGACGGATACATTGCGGCGACCGCGGCCGCCAACGCAATGATGGTGGCAACACGGGATACGGCCCCGTTCAAAGCTGCGGGCCTGAAGACCGTCAATCCCTGGACGGCATAGGAAAAGAACAGGAAATTTTTTCTTCGTTACCCACAATTCTATTCATGTGCGGACGGTTCACCCAGATTTCCTCAGGACGCGAGGTACATGCCGTCATGGACCTGGACGGCCCGGAGGCGGACCTTCGTCCGCGCTACAACATTGCCCCGAGCCAGAACGCCGCGGTGGTGCGGGATGATGCCGGCAGGCGCCAACTCTCCATGCTGCGCTGGGGACTCATTCCGGCTTGGGCGAAGAAACCTGACATCGGTAACAGGCTCATCAACGCGCGCGCCGAAACCGCCGCCGAGAAGCCCTCGTTCCGGGCAGCGTTCGCAAGACGCCGGTGCATCGTCCCGGCCGACGGGTTCTACGAGTGGCAGCGCGAGGGCGCGGTTCGCCAGCCCTGGTACGTCACCACCAGGGACGGGGGGCCGATGGCGTTCGCCGGACTGTGGGAGCACTGGCGGGTGCCCGGGGACGCAGGCCTTCGGGGCTCCCTTGCCGATTGCCGGCCGAACGACGTCGTCGAGACCTTCACGATCCTCACCACCGGGGCGAATGGGGCCATGCAGTCCATTCATCATCGGATGCCGGTGATTCTATCGCCGGAGGAAATCCGGCCCTGGCTTGCGGGAGAGGATGTCGACCTTGGACCCGCGGCCGAGGACCTGCTCATGATGCACCGGGTCAGCCGCCACATGAACAACCCGCGCCACGACGGTCCGGAGTGCATCGCCGCGCTTGAGGCTCCCTGGGAAGCCGGGTAACCCCTCCCGGTCAGACGTGCACGACCGGGATATCCGACCAGCGCGTGGTGTATTCCGGCGAAGTGTACTGCTGGCGCATGTACCAGGGCCGGGAGACGCCCTGTGCGGCCAGGAACACGCTGCCCTTCTTTCTCCCGGTTGATCGCGTCAATCGCCCATATCAGCCGGTCTGTCTTGCCGGACTGTTTCGGGTAAAACAGGTCATCCCGGTAGTGGTTCCTGCTATTGCTTCAAGGCAAGGGTCAAGGTCCCGGATTATCCGGAAGGCGCCCTGGTGATCCACCACGTGCCAATGGAACTGGCAACGTCCTGACTGCTTTCATATTGATCACAAGGAAATTTCAATTGACTTGAGCGTAGTATAAAAACTACGATCATGCGATGGTTGAGTTGAAGCAAACGAATACCTTTCGCAAGTGGTTCGCCAATATCCGGGATGCCAGGGCTGCCACGTTCATTGCCTCCAGACTGGATCGACTGGCATTCGGCCACACCGGTCGGAAAGGGTGTCAGCGAGCTTCGCATTCACCATGGCCCCGGTTACCGGGTTTATTTTCAGCGTCGCGGCGACTCGATCATCATCTTGCTGTGCGGAGGCGACAAGAGCTCGCAGTCACGTGACATCAAGACCGCACTACGGATTGCCAAAGAATGGGGAGAATGACCATGACTGAAAAGCTGACAACCTTTGACCCGACCGAACACCTGAACTCCGACCAGGCCATCGCCGATTTCATGGCAGCGGCATTCGAGACCAGGGACTCGGCCTATATTGCCCACGCCCTGGGTGTTGTCGCCCGGGCCAAGGGGATGACGGAGATTGCCCGTCAGACCGGGTTATCCCGGGAGCAACTCTATCGGTCGTTCAGCGCCGAGGGTAATCCGACACTGCGTTCAACACTTGCGGTTATGAAGGCTTTGGGAATCAGCATGTCCGCAAAGCAGGCAGAAGCACATTCCGGGTAGATGGACAAGACGACCCTGTGCGTGCTGGCCATACTCTTTGTGACCGCCGTCCTTGGGACAACATTCCAGCTGACCCACGCAGCACGCAAATGAAGAAGGAAAAGGATGACCGACGGTCTGCAAGGCGTCACAGGAAAATCACCAGGCAGTACCAGGAAAAGCAGTCCCGGGTCGACGAATGACGGATCAATAGAGACACGAAAGTGACATGCCTTGCCATTCGGCAAGGACAAAGAAACTACGAACGAGAAGACAATTCGAGCCTGACCGGGCAGGCCGTAATGTCCGGCTCACCCCTCAAACACTTCCCGGTCAGGCATGCACGACCGGGATATCCGACCAGCGCGTGGTGTATTCCGGCGAAGTGTACTGCTGGCGCATGTACCAGGGCCGGGAGACGCCCTGTGCGGCAAGGAACACGCTGCCCTTCCCCTTCTCCTGGTTGATCGCGTCAATCGCCCCCATCAGCCGGTCGGTCTTTTCGGGCTGTTCCGGGTAAAACAGGTCATCCTGGTAGTGGTTCCTGTCCACCAGCTCGATCAGGCCGACGCCGGCCTTCAGGTACTGATGGCCCGGGCGGTACAGTCTTTCCGCCGCCAGGCGGGCCTCCCGGGTGATCACCCTCGTGTCGTCGGTCGGACACGCCAGGCGGATGACCTCGCTGGCGGAATGGAAGTCGGGCATGAACGGCGAGGTATGGATGAAGACGTGCATCGCGACCGCGAGGTGGTTCTGCTTGCGCAGTTTCTCGGCGGCGCGGCTCGCGTACAATGCCACGCCCTGCAGCACCGGTTCGGGGCGCGTGGCCTTCTTCCCGAACGACCGGGTGCAGTAGATCTGTTTCTTCGCCGGCGGGATTTCCTCGAGGTCGATGCAGGAGCGGCCGTTCAGTTCCTCGATGGTCCGCTCCACGCAAACGCTGGTGCGCCGCCGGACGGCCTTGGGATCGGCCCTGGCCAGGTCATGGGCGGTTGCCACGCCGAATCCCTCCAGGCGTCTTGCCAGCCTCCTGTTGATGCCCCACACGCCGGTCGCCGGGGTCCGTTCCAGGACCGGGTCCCATCTCCCGGGGGCATCCAGCGTGCAGCTGCCCCCCAGCGCCGGATCCTTCTTGGCGACGCGCCCGGCGAGCTTGGCCAGCGTCTTGGTAGGGGCGACCCCGACGCTGACCGGCACGCGGACCTCCTGCCACAGGGTGTCCCTGATCTTCCTGCCGTATTCCCTGGTGTCGATGCGCATCCCGGCAAAGGACAGGAACATCTCGTCGATCGAATACACCTCGATCTGCGGGCTGAACTGCCTGAGCGTCATCATCAGCCGGTCGGATATGTCCCCGTACAGCGGGTAGTTGGAGGAAAAGATCGCCACGCCGTGCCGGCGCAGCCGGGACTCGATCTTGAAAAACGGCTGCAGGTCCTCGATGCCGAGCGCCTTGGCCTCCCGGGAGCGGGCCACGACGAAGCCGTCGTTGTTGGACAGGACCACCACGGGCTTCCCCCGCAGGTCGGGACGGAAGATCTGCTGGCAGCTCGCGTAGAAGCTGTTGCAGTCAACGAGGGCGAACATGGCGATGGGAACGGATCGAGTGGATCACGACCCCTTCGATGATCATGTCCGCGTCCTCGCCCACGGGGATCGGCGGATAGTCGTCATTCGCGGACAGCAGGCAGCACCGTTTCCGATCGAGGATCTTGCAGGTCATCTCCCCGTCGATGACCGCCACGACGACGCTCCCGTGTTCCGGTTCCACGGCCCGGTCCACGATCAGGAGGTCGCCGTCGAAGATGCCCAGATCCTTCATCGACGAACCCGAGACGCGGCAGTAGAAGGTCGCGGCGGGGTGCTTGATCAGGTGTTCATTCAGGTCAAGCTTCCTGTCCATGTAGTCGTCTGCGGGGCTGGGAAACCCCGCCGGCACGGCGCCGGGGAAGTAGGGAATCCGGTAGGATGTCCCGGAAAGATGCTCTCCCAGATATTCCAGTTTCATCGCTTCAATCCGTTCGGAGCGGACATTCGCCGCGGTGCCGGGAACCCGCCCCGGGGAGCCCTGAAAGCATATCGTGCTTCCGTTGACTGCGGGGGTACAGGGAGCATGTGACGCCCCGGCATGTGGTCCGAGCGCTCATGAAGGCCGGCATATCGCCCTATGCCAATCCATACCAACCCCTATTCCTTCTTGTCGGTCCCCTGCGTATCCCCCGGAGGCTCGGGGCGTACTTCTCCGGTGCTGCCAAGCCAGGCGCCCATCATTTCCTGCCACATCTCCATTCTCTTCTTGCTGAGATCGTTCCACATGGTCACCGGGTCCTGTCCCATGAGCCCGCTCATGCTTTGCTGGAGCTGTTCCTGCTGCTGCTGGAAGAAGGACAGGTTGTGGTTGAGGAACTCCGAAAAACCCTGGTGCTGCCTCTCGGCGTAGTAGCGGATGAAGTTCTGGAGATTGTCGGTGGAGAACAGCGGATCGCTTTCCGACTCCTGCTCGATGATGATCTGCAGCAGGATGCTTCGGGTGATGTCCTTCTTCGACTGGGTGTCGATCACCTGGAATTCCACGCCCTGCACCACCATGCTGCGTACATCGCCGAGCGTGATGTACTTGCTTTCCGCCGTGTCGTAGATCCGGCGGTTTGGGTACTTCTTTATGATACGAACGTCGTCTTTGCTCATGATGGGACTCAGGGGAGAATAGAAGCGGTGGTCTCACTGCCGGATCATACACTGTCACGGCCCGGCGGGTGACATGTCGGCCCGCCCGAACGCTCCTCGCTTCACTTGACTTGACTAGGAAAAACAATACAATAGCATAAATTGTGCGCTGCACAAATCCCTGTTCCCCCCATTCCGCGGACCGCCCCATGCCCGAAGACCAGACCCAGCATACCACCAGAAGTGACGATCCCGGGCAGATATTGATGAATAATATCAAGGAAATGGAGGCTATTCTTGGGGAAATTTCGAAGAATACCCGCGCCGCGGACGTGGACCCGTTTCATCTCACCGAGGCCTGTAACGCCTGGCTCAGGGCCATTTCCGCCGACCCCCAGAAGGTGTTCGAGGCCGGCCTGCAGTACTGGCAGGACGCCATGCGCCTTTACCAGCAGAGCGCCCTCACGCTCATGGGGGTGGACCAGGAGCCCGTGATCAGCGAGTCAAGGGGCGACCGGCGCTTCCGCCACGAGGCGTGGCAGGACCAGCCGGTGTTCAACCTGATCAAGCAGTCCTACCTGCTGACCTCGCGCTGGGCCCGGGACATGGTTTCCGACGTCGAGGGAATGGATGAGCACGATGCGGAAAAGGTGGCCTTCTTCACCGAACGCTACATCGAGTCCCTGTCACCCACCAACTTCGCCGCCACCAACCCGGCGGTCATCGAAAAGACCATCGAATCCAACGGGGAGAACCTGGTCAAGGGCCTGAAGAACATGCTGGCGGATCTCAAGGAGGGCAACGGCCAGCTGCAGATCTCCATGACCGACACGGAGGCGTTCGAACTCGGCCGCAATGTTGCCACGACACCCGGCAAGGTGGTCTTCCGCAACCGCATGTTCGAGCTGTTGCAGTACAGCCCGTCGACGGAAAAGGTATTCACCCGCCCCCTCCTGATCATCCCGCCCTGGATCAACAAGTATTACGTTCTCGACCTGCAGCCGAAGAATTCCTTCATCCGCTGGCTGGTGGAACAGGGCCACACCGTGTTCGTGGTCTCCTGGATCAACCCCGACGCCTCCTACCGCGACACCGGTTTCGATGCGTACGTGATCGAGGGCGTGGGGGCCGCCCTGGATGCGGTGGAGGCGGCCACCGGCGAGCGCCGGGTGAACGCCATCGGCTACTGCATCGGCGGCGCGCTGCTGGCAACCGCCCTTGCCTATCTCAAGGCCACCGGCGACGAACGGATCCGCAGCGCCACGCTCCTGACCACCCTGCTGGATTACTCGGAGCCCGGCGAACTGGGCGTGTTCGTCGACCAGCAACAGCTGGACAAGCTGGATGAAACGATGCAGGAAAAGGGCTACCTGAAGGGCAGTTCCATGGCGGGCACCTTCAACCTCCTGCGCGCCAACGACCTGATCTGGTCGTTCTACATCAACAACTACCTGCTCGGAAACGATCCGCGGCCTTTCGACCTGCTTTACTGGAATTCCGATTCCACTCGTCTGCCCGCCAGCATGCACCGCTGGTACCTCCAGAACTTCTACATCGACAACCGGCTGCGGGAACCCGGCGGCATCGAGATCGACGGCGTTCCCATCGACCTCGGCAGCGTGGATGTCCCGGTCTGCTTCGTCTCCGCCGTTGAGGACCACATCGCGCCCTGGAAATCCACCTATACGGGCGCCCGGCTGTTGCCCGGCCAAGTCAAGTTCATCCTGGGGGGATCGGGCCATATCGCCGGGATCGTCAACCCGCCCGCGGCGACCAAGTACAGCTACCGGACCACCAGCCGCCCCCCCGCGGACCCGGACGGGTGGTTCGCCGGCGCCACGGTCCACGAGGGCTCCTGGTGGCCGGAATGGCAGCGCTGGATCAGCCGCAGGGCCGGCAAGCGGATTCCCGCCAGACAGCCCGGGGACGGCGGCCTCGAGATCATCGAGGACGCGCCCGGCAGCTATGTCAAGGTGCGCGTACTGAAGGACGACTGAAACATTTCCCGATCAACGAACCAAACACTTGAGGAATACATACCATGAGCAGAGTCGCAGTGGTTACCGGCGGTACCCGGGGTATCGGTGAGGCCGTCAGCGTCAGCCTGAAAGAGGCTGGCTACAACGTCGCCGCCAGCTATGCGGGCAACGACGAGGCCGCGCAGAAATTCACCGAGAAGACCGGCATCCCGACCTACAAGTTCGACGTTTCCGATTTCGATGCCTGCAAGGCCGCGCTGGAACGGATCGAGGCCGATCTCGGCCCCGTCGATGTCCTGGTGAACAACGCCGGCATCACCAAGGACGGAACCATGCACCGCATGAGCTTTGACCAGTGGAACGCGGTGATCCAGACCAATCTGTCCTCCTGCTTCAACATGAGCCGGTCGGTGATCGAGGGCATGCGGGAGCGCGGCTTCGGCCGCATCGTCAATATCGGTTCCGTGAACGGCCAGGCCGGGCAGTACGGCCAGGTGAACTACGCCGCGGCCAAGTCCGGTATCCATGGATTCACCAAGGCCCTGGCCCAGGAAGGCGCCGCCAAGGGCATCACCGTGAACGCCATCGCCCCGGGCTATGTGCTCACCGACATGGTGCGCGCGGTCCCGGAGAAGGTGCTGGAGAAGATCATCGCCACCATTCCGGTGGGGCGCCTGGGCGACCCCAATGACATCGCCCGCTCGGTGCTGTTCCTGGTGGCCGACGACGCCGGCTTCATCACCGGCTCCACCCTCAGCATCAACGGCGGCCAGCACATGTACTGAACAGGACGGCCGTCTCCCGGGATCCCGGGGCCGGCGACGTTCCGGGGCTACCGCCCCGCCGACAGCCAGCGGCCCAGTTCCGGGTGCACCTCCCGCTGGGCCCTTGCGCTGACGATCAGCCCGATGTGGCCGCCGCCGAACGGCAGTTCCCCGTACAGCCCGGGGCCGACATGCGCACCAAGCGCCGTGGACGAGGCCGGCGGCACCAGGTGGTCCCTTTCCGCGAATACGTTCAGCACCGGCGTCTCCAACCGTTTCAGGTCCACGGCCTCGCCCCGGACCTCGAACGTTCCCCTGACGAGGCGGTTCTCCCCGTAGAGATCCCCCATGAACTGGGCGAACGCCCTGCCCGGCTGGTCCGGGCAGTCATGCACCCACCGGTCCATGCGCAGGGAGAATTCGAAGTCGGAGTCCTCCTCGTGACCGTCGATCCGGCGCACGTGCCTGCGAAGGTCATCGAAGGGGCGGGCGGAACGGAACATCAGCGTGATCAGTTCCCCGGGCACGTTGACCGGACGCGCCGCCAGCCTGGTGAACCGGATATGCCGGGACCAGAGCCTGATCAGGCTGTCGCCGGCATGGAAATCCACTGGCGTGACCACCAGGCCGAGCCGCCTGACCCGCCCGGGCCGCAGGCAGGCATGGCTGAGGGCGAAGGTGCCGCCCTGGCAGATACCCACCAGGTTGATCCGTTCGAATCCCGTCGCACCGGAAACAAAGTCCAGGGCATCCCCGATGGCGTCGAGGACGTAGACCGAAAGGTCTTTTTCCCGATCGGCGTCCGTGGTGCGCGCCCAGTCCATGAGAAACACCCGGTTGCCGGCTTCGGCCAGCCTGCGCACCATGGAATGGTCCGGGTCGATATCGATCACGTCAGCCCGGTTGACGTGGGAATAGACGATCAGGACCGGGACGGCGCCCTCCTCCGGGCCCGCGATGAACTCACGCAGCCGCACGGGACCCTTCTCGAGCACCACCCGGTTGGGGGTGCACCAGCCTCTGGCGACGGCATTGCTTTCGATGTCCCGGTTGAACGACCGGTACCTCTCCCGGAACCGGTCGAGCTCCTGCCTGATGTCCGCGGTGGGCCGCCCGTTCACGGATCCTGCCCCGCCGCTGCCAGGTCGATGCAGCCGTTGACGACCAGGCCGATCATTTCCGTGAACGGGTCTGAACGCACCAGGTTGCCGTAGGCAAGGTCGCAGGCCTCGGCCCAGGCCTGGAAGAATTCCGGGAAGTCCGGGATTTGCTCCCGGCGATCGGCCAGCGTCTCCAGAAACGATTCCATGGCCTCCCCGCCCTGGGCCAGCACCTCCTCCTGGAATCCCCGCATGGCCCGGTCCAGCCCGGGCTGCCGGCCGGCCAGGGGATTTTCCAGAAGCCCGCCTGCCAGGGCCATCTGCTGACCGAAGGCCTCCTGCCAGATTTCCACCAGGCGGGGGTGCAGTTCGTCCATGGCGGCAGGGGCGGCATCCCGTTCCAGGAGTTCCACGAAACGGGCGTAGCACTGCCCGATGCTCACATAGCAGGCGCCGGAGAACAGGTATTTCTGGAAAGGTCCGGGTTCGGTGGGGTGTTCGCTCACGTTGTTCATGGACTTGGGCTGCCGGAAGGAAGGATTATCGCAGCCGGGAGGCGGATTGCCCATTCATCCATCCAGCATGTTGGAGCCGGGACCCGGGGCGGCAGGTCCAGAAGCCGTCAGCCGCGTCCGGCCTGCTGGTCGAAAAAGGAGGCGGTCCCCGGAAGCTCGGGAAGGTCCATGTCGAACGGTACCGAGCGCACCCTGCCCCTGGGATGGCCCCGCACCGTCAGTCCCTCGAAACGGCTTGGCATCGGGTTCGGGGAAAGGGGTACGGCATCGTCCGCGGAATAGACGCAGATGAACAGGGTGCGCGGTGCGGGCGACAGGTTGGGGCCGGACCCGTGAAGGAGGCGGGTATGCATGAAGCAGACCGACCCGGCGGGACCGGTGCAGGTCACCGCCCGGCGCTCGCAGTCCCCGGCGACCCGGTCCGCCACCGCGCCGGTGAAGGTGCCGGCGTGCCACAACGGATGGATGGGCCCCCGGTGCGATCCCGGCAGGACCTTGAGCGGCCCGTTGTCGGCGGTCACGTCGTCCAGGAATACCAGGGCCGTGACCACGTCGTCGTTGCTGTGCGGGGTGAAGCTGAAGTCCTGGTGCCACTTGACGTGGGTGGCGCTCCCGGGCAGCTTGGAATTGATCTTGCTGTGATGGAAACGGACATCGGGCCCGACGAGATCCGCCAGGATCTCCGGGATCCGCCCGTCCGACATCACCCGGAAATAGCTGTCCGAGATTTCCACCGGCGCATTGACCCTGCGGAGCGCCGGCGCGGCCGGGCAGTGGCCGTTCTCGAGGTCGAACCTCGGCTTGCCGTTGACCGTGGTCCCCCAGGGCGCCTCATGCCCCCGGCTCACCTCCACCCATTCACGGAACCGGGCCTGCATCGCCCCGAGACTGTCCGGCGGCACGCAGTTCTCCACCACCAGGTAGCCGTGTTCATGAAAAAAGGTCCGGTTGGCGGTCTCGGGCATCTGGCATCACTCCCGTCTGGCTTGGCGAACATGCATTTATCGCACATTTTCCGCGCCGATGGCCAGCGTCACCGGAACTCCCCGTCCAGGCAGGCGGAGGATACCCGCCTGTCCCCGGAACCCGTCAGAAGAGCGCCGCCTGGCGGCTCACCACCGTGTCGAACTCAAGCCCGATGAACGGCAGGACGGCGTCCGCGATGGGTTTCAGCTGGCGTTCGATGTAGTGGTCGTAGTCGAGCGGGTGGTCGCGGTATTCCAGGGGTTCCGGCCCGGCCACGGTGATGACGTAGCGGATCCAGCCCCTGTCCTGGTAGCGCAGGCGCTTGCCCGCGGCCCGGTTGCGTTCGTCGGCCAGGCGCGCCGCGCGGACATGGGGCGGCACGTTGCGCTCGTAGGCCGCAAGTTTGCGGCGCAGCTGCTTGCGGTACACCAGGTCGTCGTCGTGCTCCCCGGCAAGGAGCCCGTCCACGGTGCGCCGGATCAGTTCGGACGGGTCCCGTTCGTGGAAGACATGGTCATAGAGCGACTGCTGGAAATCCCTTGCAAGCGGGGTCCAGTCCGTGCGGACGCTCTCAAGCCCCTTGAATACGATCCGGTCCGGTGCGTCCCCCTCCCCCGCGGCGAGCCCGGCGTAGCGTTTCTTGCTGCCGGCGTCGGAACCGCGGATGGTGGGCATGAGAAAGCGGATGAAATGGGTCTCGAACTCGAGCTCCAGCAGGCTGTCGAGGTCGAACCGCTCCCGGATGTTCTCCCGCCACCGCGCATTGATTTTCCCGGCCAGGTCACGGCCGATGGCGCGGCATTCCTCCGGCGGCAGGCCTTCATCCAGGGACACGAAGATGGAATCCGTGTCCCCGTAGATCACGCCGTAGCCCTGCTCCTCGATCCACCGGCCGGTGGTCTGCATGATTTCGTGGCCGCGCATGGTGATGGAACTGGCGAGCCTGGCGTCGTAGAACCTGCAGCCGCCTGATCCGAGCACACCGTAGAAGGAGTTCATCAGGATCTTGATCGCCCGGGAGCTGGGCTGGTCATCGTCCCGCTTGGCCTGGTCGCGCTGCTGCCACAGGTCGGCGATGATGCCCGGCAGGTAATGGCGCGAACGGTGGAACCGCGCCCCGAGAAACCCCTCCACAGCGTCGTCAGGCGATTCCAGGCCCTCCACCAATCCCATCGGGTCGATCCTGAAGGTCCGGATGATGGACGGGTAGAGGCTCTTGAAATCCAGCACCAGGACATTGCGGTAGAGACCCGGCTTCGAGTCCATGACATATCCACCGGGACTGGCGAGACCGCCGTCCGGCGGCAGGTTGGGCGCCACGTAGCCGCCGCGATGCAGCTTCGGCAGGTACAGGTTGGTGAACGCGGCCACCGAACCCCCGGCCCGGTCCAGTTCGAGCCCGGTCAGCTGGCCTCGCAGTACCAGGTAATCGATGAGATTGGTGGCCTCCAGGATTTCCAGCACCAGGCGGCAGTCCTCCAGGTTGTAGGCCGCCAGGGCAGGCTTGTCGTGGAGAAAGTTGTGGCGGATTTCCGCGAAGCGGTCGTCGGCGTCCTCGTCCAGCTTCTTGCCCCGGCCAAGCAGTTCCCGCGACACGTGCTCCAGGGAGAAGCTGGCGAAGCTCCAGGTGGCCGCCCGCAGCGCGTCGATGCCGTCGATGGCCACCCTGCCCGGCATGGATACAAAGCCCTTGGCCCGGTCGGCGCGTGTCTCCCGCCACTGGGCGAGTTCTCCGCCGCGGCCGATCCGCATGGGAATCCGGTGGCGCGCGGCCCGCTCGAGAATGATCCGAAGGTCGAAGTTCACCAGGTTCCAGCCGACGATCAGGTCCGGGTCCAGGTCGTTGATCCGGTCCCGGAGCAATCCCAGCAGCCCGGCCTCGTCCCGGCACCAGGCGATGGCGGTATGGGCGCAGGGTTCGGTCTCGCCGATGACCAGCACCTCCCCGTCCGCCGTCCCGTCGCCAGCCAGGCCCACCGACCAGAGCGTGCCGTCCAGGTCGCATTCGATATCCAGGGACAGCAGGCGCAGCCTCGGCCGGCAGTCCGCCGCCCGCAGCCTGCAGTCGCGGAATTCCCGGTACCCCTCCCGGCGGACCATCCGCCCGGTGAAGGCCAGGCCGCCGCGGACGAACCGTTCCATGAGATACCGGTCGTGGAGGCGGATATCGCCCTCCAGCACCTCGATTCCCCGGTCGCCCAGGAGATCCTCGGCCACGTGCCGGTCGCCGATGGTCCGCGTATATACCGCCGCCACCCGGCTGCCCGCAAAGGTCCTCAGCGCCAGCGGCTCCACGGAGACCGCCTCCCCAAGGGGACCCAGGGCCGCCCCGGCCCGCTCGGCGTCATCCGCGGCCACGAAACAGACCGTCCGCTCTCCCTCGACCAGGAGGCGCACGGGTCCGCCTTCGGTGGCCACCCAGTACTCGATCTCGGTGCCGCGGCGGCGGTCACGGCTGGCGCGGGTGAGGAGGTACCCCCGTTCAATCAGGTCGTCCACGCCACCGGGACCAATATCGGAAAATATGGGGATTCAACATCATGGTCATCAATGATAGTGTCCCCCCTTGCCGATCACCAACCGAATGCGGGAATTTCGCCCATCCATGTTCACAATCTCACCGGCGCAGGCGGAGGAGTTCCACCGCAGCGGAGTGGTCCTGGTGGAACACATCATCCCACCGGATGAGGTGGAGGTGCTGCGTGAGCGCTTCGAACGCCTCTTCCGGGGCCAGTTCGAGACCGGGACCATGCCGGACGAGGTCAACTGGCAGGCAGACCGGTCGGACCCGAGCCGCGCACGTCAGATCTGCAACGGCTGGCGCGCGGACAGGGCTATTGCCCGCACGGTGCTCAGGCAGGACATTGCCCGCGCGGTGGCGGAACTCATGGGATGGGACGGCGCCCGGATCATGCAGGACAACGTGATCTGGAAGCCCGTTGACACCCTGTCCTTCAACTACCACCAGGACAATGCCTACCTTGACTGGTTTGAGCCCGGGGAAATCTGCACCGTCTGGATCGCCCTCGATGACATCGAGGCGCAAAACGGCACCATGGAACTGGTGCCGGGCTCCCACCTCTGGGGCGTGTCCGAGCCGGAAGGCGAATTCCACGCGCCGGAGGACTACCGGGCGCCCATGAAAAGGCGCGCCGCCGAACTGGGGGTCCGCCCGGACATCCTCCATGTCGCCGTGCCGAGGGGTCACGGCTCCATTCACCATGGCAACATCTGGCACGGCTCGGGGCCCAACCGCGGCGATGCGCCCCGGCGCAGCCTGGTGATCCATGCCATGCCCGCGGAGGCCCGCTACCGCCGCGAGGGTTTCTCCCGGGGGAACGGACCGGTGTATTCCCGCTATGCCCGCCTTGCGTCCGACGAGATGGACGAGAACTACTTTCCCGTGCTGTGGCGCAGCGACGGCTATCGCACGCCGGGGCTCTGCCGCTATCTGGAGGGCGCACCGTGAGCCTGCTGCGCGACATCTGGCCGGTCTTCAGGGAGTCGGACTGGCGCCCGTCGGCACTGGCAAGAAGGCTCTTCGGCACGGAGGAGCGCGATATCCGCGCGCTCTGCGGGATGATGATGGACTCCGACGGGGACTACTCCAGCCTGGTCATCGCCGAGCGGATACTCGACACCTACGAGCGGCTCGATCACGCCGCCCGGCTCGATTTCTACAACTTTCTCAACCTCGATTTCGACCTCGATCCCGAACTGGTGGCGGAAAAGGCCAGGGACTATGCCGACGAGCCGTCTCCGGAAACGCTCCGGGCGCTGACCCGGGCGGCCGAGCCCCGCCGCCAGGAACTCCTTCGCCGCCTGAACCTGAGCGCCGGGGGAACCCGCCGCCTGGTGCAGATGCGCGGGCAACTGCTCGGGGCGGTGCGGGAATTCCCGGACCTCGGGCGCCTGGACGTGGATTTCCGGCACCTGTTCTCCTCCTGGTTCAACCGCGGCTTCCTGGTGCTGCAGCCGGTGGACTGGACCACCCCGGCCCACATTCTCGAGAAGATCATCGCCTACGAGGCGGTGCACGAGATCCGGAACTGGAACGAGCTCCGGCGCAGACTGGAGCCGGACGACCGCCATTGCTATGCCCTGTTCCACCCGGTCATGGAAGACGAGCCGCTGGTGTTCGTGGAAGTAGCGCTCACCGCGGACATGCCCGCACACATCGACGACATCCTCGACGCCGACCGGGCGCCCGTGGTGCCCGAAGAGGCGACCCATGCCGTGTTCTACTCCATCTCCAACTGCCACCGCGGCCTTGATGGGGTTTCCTTCGGCAATTTCCTGATCAAGCAGGTGGCCAGCAATCTGCGGATGCGGTTCCCTGCCCTCAGGTCTTTCGCCACCATCTCCCCGGCGCCCGGCTTCCGGCGCTGGCTGGAAGGCCGGCCGGCCGCGGACGGCGGTCCGCCGCCAACCGGTGAGCCGGTCCCCCCGGAGACGCTGCTGCCGCTGGCGGCCCGTTACCTGCTCGAGGCCAAGCTGCCGGACGGCAAGCCGCTCGATCCCGTGGCCCGGTTCCATCTCAAGAACGGCGCCCGGCTCGAGCGGCTCAACGCGGACGCGGACCCCTCGCCCAAGGGCCTGGAGCAGTCCCTGGGGCTCATGGTGAACTACGTGTACGACCTCACCCGGGTGGAGGAAAACCACGAAACCTACATGAAGGACCGGAAAGTGACCTCCAGCGGCCAGGTACGCAGGCTGCTGTCGACCTGATTCCGGCAAACCACGCCCCGGCAATGAGCAACCACCTGATCGATCGCCTGCTTGCGCCCCGTGCCGGCTCCGCGCGGCCCTTCCTTGAGCTGCCGGACGGCGCCGCGCTGAGCTACGGCGAGTTCGGCGCCAGGGTGAACCAGGTCGCCCGCCTGCTCACGGACCGGGGCCTCGGGCCCGGCGACCGGGTGGCCGCCCAGGTGCCGAAGTCCTGGCAGACCCTGGCGCTGTACCTCGGCACCATCAAGGCCGGGGGCGTGTTCCTGCCGCTCAACACCGCCTACACGGCCAGGGAGGTGGACTATTTCGTCCGGGACGCGGAGCCGAGGATTCTCGTGTGCGACCCGGGCGACGCCGGGGAACTGGAGCCGCTGATGGCATCCCGTGACGCGGAGCCGGGGGGCGGCTGCCTGCTCACCCTGGATGCGGCCGGCCGGGGCAGCCTCGCCGACGGCGCGGACACCCGGGACACGGAGTTCGACGCCGTGCCGCGTTCGCCCGGCGATCTCGCCGCGATCCTGTACACGTCCGGCACCACCGGGCGCGCCAAGGGCGCCATGCTGACCCACGACAACCTCTGGTCCAACGCCGAGGCGCTGACGGACTGCTGGCGGTTCACCGTTGATGACGTGCTGCTCCATGCCCTGCCCGTCTTCCACACCCATGGCCTGTTTGTCGCGACCAACGTGCTCATGGTGGCGGGTGGACGCATGATCTTCCTGCCCGGATTCCGGACCGACGAGATCATCCACTGCCTTTCCCGGGCCACCAGCATGATGGGTGTGCCCACCTTCTACACCCGCCTTTTGGAGGATCCCAGGCTCGACCGCGGGCTGGTCCGGCATGTGCGCCTGTTCGTGTCCGGCAGTGCGCCGCTGCTCGCCGAGACCCATGACGCCTTCTGGGAACGCACCGGCCACCGGATCCTGGAGCGCTACGGCATGACCGAAACCGGCATGAACACCTCCAATCCCTACGAAGGCGAACGGCGCGCCGGCACGGTGGGCCCCGCGCTGCCGGGCGTCAACGTACGCGTGGTCGATGAGCAGGGCGGGGAGACCGCGCCAGCCGGCGAAATCGGCCGGGTGGAGGTCCGGGGGCCCAATGTCTTTCCGGGGTACTGGCGCATGCCGGAAAAAACCCGGGAGGAATTCACCGCGGACGGCTTCTTCATCACCGGCGACCTCGGCATGCTGAGCGGGGACGGCTACCTCACCATTGTCGGGCGCAGCAAGGATCTCATCATCAGCGGCGGCTACAATGTCTATCCCAAGGAAATCGAGCTGGTGCTGGACGCCCTGCCCGGCGTCGGGGAGTCCGCCGTCATCGGCGTGCCGCACCCGGATTTCGGCGAAGGGGTGGTGGCCGTGCTGACGGGAGATGCCCCCCCGGACGAGGAGCGGGTGCGTGAACTGGTGTCGGGCCAGCTGGCCCGGTTCAAGCAGCCCAGGCGGGTTTTCCACGTGGACGCGCTGCCCCGCAACAGCATGGGCAAGGTGCAGAAGAACCTGCTCCGGGAACAGTACGCGGACGCTTTCGCCGCAGAATAGGCACCCCGGCCCGACCCGCCGGCCCGGCCCCGGACGCTCAGGCCGGCGCGATCAGGTATACCGGGCTCGACCAGGCGACATGGCCGTCCTCCATGATCACCCGGACATAGAGCGGGTTGTCCCGGTTGTCCTTAAGCGTGATGTCGCGGGCCAAGGTCGCCCGGTACGCCGGGTTCTCGTCCGGCAGCCTGAACACCCGGATGCGGCGCTCGATCCCGCCGTTTTCAAACACCAGTTCCTCAAGGCCGATGTCGCTGACGGGTATTTCCGCCTTGACCAGCGCCGTGTCGATGACCAGGGTGCCCGCGTCGGCGCTGTCGAGTACCGCCTCGAAGCCGCCGAATCCCCCCGTGGTCAGCGCGGTCCATTCCAGGCGGCGGTCGCTGACCCGGTCAAGACGCTTGTCCAGGTTGTAACGGTTGATGGACCGGACGGTCGAGAACCGGTTGCCACGCAGCTCGGCGTGGCCGTCCCAGACGGTTTCCCTGCCCCGCCCGCGGTATTCCGAGCCTTCCCAGATCACCCGGATGCGCCGGCCCAGATCCCCGGCGCCGAACGGCCGCCAGGTCTCCAGGGTGTCGAGGCCGTTGCGGATGTCGATCCGCTCGATGGGGCTGGACGCGAGGACGTCGACATGGAACGCCGCCGAGATCCCGTCGGTTCCCACGATATCCCCCATCATCGCCTCGGCGGTTTCGTCGTGATCCGTGCTGCCGAGCAGCGGGTCCTCGTGGTAGCGCCTGCCGGGGGCGTCGAGAACCACCCGGGTATCCAGCACCATGCGGCTGCCGGTGGTGCCGTAGTGGTGGCGCCTCCGGAGCGCGTCCATGATCCCCTCCCGGGTCAGTTCCCGCGCCAGCATGCAGGTCAGGCCGCCGTAGGCCCCGAACTTGGTGGCCCCGGGGTGGGACGCGCCGGGGCGGCCCTTGTGCCCGTCGGAATTGGCCATGATGCCGACACGGTAGCCCTGCTCGAAGGCGTCGTGGATCAGCCATTCGAAAGTACCCCAGGCGGAATGCACCTCCACCGCGCGTTCCAGCCGCTGGTCATGCGCCACCCTGATGTCGGCGTAGCGCCCGCCGATATGCGCGAACACCACGCAGTCCTCGTCCTTCAGCGCCTCGAAGAGGGCGCCGGCCGAGTTGGCGTCGGAGTCGACGTCGGAAAGGTCATCCACCAGCGCGTGGGATGAGCGGTGGATCTGCCGGCCCTCCTCCATCATGAGCACGTTGCGGTCGCCGCCGAGGCCGGTATTACCCGACCATTCCCAGCCCGGGAACACCACGAACCGGTGGTCGCGATCGAATTCCCGGGACAGTTCGTTCAGGTGTTCCCAGAACGGCGTGGTGATCTGGAAGTCGTTGCCCTGGTGAACGCAGACGTCGAGAAAGGCCCGGTCACGGGCGAATTCGTAGAAATCCCGGGCGGAATTTGTGCCGATGGTTTCCTCGGACTGCCCGTGCAGGTCGCCCCAGAACGGCCGCAGCGCCGCCGCGGCGGCGACCCGGTTCGGGTTGGACCGGCAGACCGCGGCGCCGTCCTCGTCAAGGAGCGAGATCACGAGGTCTCCGGGTTCCTTCACCCGGAGTCCCTCGATCATGCCGGTGAACCCGCCGGGAGCCAGGGTGACCGACTCCGGCAGGCCTTCCACCGGCAGGGAAGACGCGAGCCTGAACGTCGCGTCGCACCGGTCGGATGGATTGCCCCAGCGGTCCTCGCCCTTCACCGCCAGGCGGAAGGGTTCCCCCGTCAAGACGCCGGTCGGCATGATCGCCTTGTAAAGGACCGGCGGCCCCGGTGTGATGGCGACCCAGGGCTGCTCGGGCAGTTCCACGTAGTTGTAGGTGGCAATGGCGTCCACCAGCACACGGAATTCGAACGTGTATTCGCAGAAGGTCTGAAGCCGGATCCCCGGGGAGCCCCCGCGGCGGTCACCGAACCGGACGATGATCCGGTCGCCCTCCCGGAGAAACCCGCGCACCACCTGGATGTACAGCACCTTGTCCCACGGCCGGATGTTGCGCTTGGGGAAGTATTCCACGTTGAGGACCGCACCGTTGCTGGCCTCCACCGTGGTGTAGTTCGGCGCCGCCGGGTCGTCGAATTGCGGGCGCGCCATGTCCGAGGCGAAGCGGTGGGCCACCTTGATGGACCCGGTGTCGTCGATACCGAAGTATCCCGCGGTGTAGGTCAGGGTGAATTCCTGGTAGGAACCGGCTTCAAAGCTCCCGGTGGGAGAGACTGTGGCGCTGCCCATCTTGTGGGGCAGGTAGGTGGAATGGGGCATCTTGGAGGCGCTGGCTGAACCGAATGCGGAATCCGGAATTATCACGTATTCGCAGTTTCGGTGATGATCTGTTGATCCAGAAAACTTGTTTTACTGAATGCTCATGCTCTACGTGACCGCTTCACGCCGGTACAGGATTCCCGGCAGCCCGAGTGTAACGTGCGCCAATCGCGTTGTGTGATTGTACGCAGACAGTGACCAGGGCGGGAACGGATGCTTCAGCGGTGATCAGGATTGGCATTCAGCCAAATACTTCTTCGAATCTATTCTCAATAGCCCTGACCTCCTCGTCCGTCAGCGCCGCAAACTCCTTGCCAAGCGCGCGTTTTGACAGCCTGCCGTCATTCTGGTTCAAAAAGCGGATCAACAGGTCGACCCGCCTGTCCGGCATGTCGATACGGGATTTGATGAATTCATTCAGAAGATCATATTTCCTGAGGTATGCAACTTCTTCGGCCATCGTCCTGTTGACGGTTTCCTCGACACAATCAAAGAAAAACTCCGCCTGCCTGGTGGCGTCGAAATAGCGGTACAGATCAATTGTCTCGTTCACTACCTCTACATTGTGTTTGACAGTCGGACGCCACGTGATGAGATCGAGCCTTGGCTTTGAGTAGTGTTCCAGCGTTTGGCGGTAGCCATCGATCCGATCCAGTATGACCGCCGAGACCGGAAAGACCATTCCCTCGGGGATAAACCCCTTCTCGGCCAGTACATGGTGAAACAGGTAGCGATGGATGCGGCCGTTGCCGTCTTCAAACGGATGCATGAAGACAAAACCGAAGGCGATCAGGGTCGCTGCGAGTACTGCATCATAGTCGCTGTCCTTCAGCAGCCGGCTGGTCTCCATCAAACCGGACAACAGCGCTTCCAGATCTTCGTGCCGGGCTGAAATATGCACCGGTATCGGCAAGCCTGTTGCCCGGTCATGTTCCCCGACAAAGCCGCCTTCGATGCGGCGTCCCGGCAGGGTAAAGCGATGATCGGCGATCACGATGGACTGCAGGTGTTCCAGTTCTTCCACGCTGAGGGGGCGCTGACCGGCTTCGCCGATTATTTTTCCCCAGCCCATGATGCGATTGTGCGGCGGCGATTCACCCTCGATCGTGTAGGAGGCCTTCGAATCTTTGAGCAGCAAAAAGGCGGCAGCCCTGCCCAGCAGATCCGGGTGGGTTTTGCCGATATGGTTCAATGCCGCCTGCGACAGGTTCATGGCAATCAACCCATCGAGTCTTTCGGTGCGCCTGATCAGGGGACAGAAGTTCCGGGTGCCGGGCAGATTGTTGCGGACTCGGTGGCGCCTGGAATCGCGGGAAGGCCCCGGATATTGCAACGCATCGCTGATGAGAGGAATGAAGTTGCCCTGCGTTGCATCCGGCAGGTCCAGCCTGTTTTCACAGAGCCATTCGTACAGGAACCAGATCCGCCGGCTGTATGCACCGGTCGGTTCTGATTTCACAAGGTCTGCAATTCGCCGTGGTTCAACAGACCCGAACAGGGCTTTGAGAACGGCAAGATCAACTCCCTCGTATTTCAGCGCGAAGGTGAGGTGGCCTCGCAACGAGTCGTCGGGCCGATGACGGGGTGTGAACAGACGCCAGCGTCCCATTTCCCGCCTTCTGTGTTTGAGGCCGATGGCGCACAGGAAGTCCGGCAATGGCACGGATAACGCGTGCTCCTTGATCAGTGCGGCGTATCCAACGGGGATCGCACCCCTTTCCAGCGTCGGAAAAGCGCGAAAAACGATTACGGATTGTGAATTTTTATTATAATTATCCATATCTATAAATTACGATTATCCTCAACCATTGATCAGGATACCATGAAAAACAAGTATTTTCTATGATAAATGATTATATTATATCATATTTTGTGAAATATATTTGACTACAGGAGCCGAAACCTGATCTGAAAGTTGATGCCGGGTCTGCGCGGATACGGCGAGACCCGGGGCCGGACTCCGGATCCGGACAGATCAGCTACTCCAAACGAAAAATGACCCGGGGCATGATTCAACTCATGGACAGGTCTGGAAATGGCTAATTCGGTAATGCCTCCCAGCACACCCCAACCCGTCCATCAGGGCTGCTCACAAGACGAACCGAATGCATGGATTGCATGCGTGAAACAGGGGATATCACGCAAAGGCCGGCGCCCGGATCAGTACCAGGCATCCGGCAGTTCGCGCTTCCTTCGTGCCAGGAAATCATCCAAGGCGTCCTTCATCGCCACGTCCATGGCCGGCGGCTGATAGGACGTGAGGATCTCTTTCCAGCGTTCATGGGCCCGCCGCACGGCATCCATCGAACCCGCGTCCTCCCACTGCTCAAAGCTCTCGGTATCCGAGATCTCGGACTCAAAGAACGCGGTCTCGTAGTTTCGCATCGTGTGTCCGCAGCCGAGGAAATGGCCCGCCGGCTCCACCTCGCCGTAGGCATCCCGGGCCAGAGCGTTCTCATCCACCGGCAGACCGTTGAGAAGGACCTGGTAGGCACCCAGCCGATCGGCGTCCATCACCAGCTTTTCATATCCCGTCACCAGGCCGCTTTCCAGCCAGCCCGCGGCGTGCAGCACGAAATTGGCCCCGCCGAGTACCGTGGACAGCATGGAGTCCGCGCTTTCCGCGGCTGCCTGGGCGTCGGGCAGTTTGGATGCCGTCAGCGATCCGCCGCAGCGAAGGGGCAGGTTCAGCCGCCGTGCCAGCTGGCCGATGACCAGGTTGGACATCACCGGCTCCGGCATGCCGAAGGTGGGCGCGCCGCTTCGCAGGCTCATGGAGGAAAGGAAATTCCCGAGCACGAACGGCGCCCCCGGACGGACGATCTGGGTGAAGGCGCACACCATCATCGCCTCCGCCAGGGCCTGCGCGATCGAGGCTGCGGTGGTCACCGGTCCCATGGCGCCGCTGAGGATGAACGGGACCCCGACAAGTCCCTGCCCTGCCCCGCAATAGACCCGGGCGGCCTCGGTCACCACCTTGTCGACCATCAGCGGGGAGTTGGTGTTCACGTTTCCCATGATCACGCAGTGCTCCTGCATGAACCCGTCGCCGAAGACCACCCGCGCCATGTCCACCGAGTCCTGGGCGCGCGACATTGCGGTGATCGCGCCGAGGAACGGCTTGTCGCTGTACACCAACTGGTTGTACACCATGTCCAGATGGCGCTTGGACACCGGCACGTCGCAGGGTTCGCAGATCACGAGCCCGGTGTGGTGCAGCGACGGCATGGACCAGGCCAGCTGGACCAGGTTCGCGTGATCCCGGATGGTGCCGTAGCGGCGTCCGCCCTCGAGATCCCGCACGAAAGGGGGGCCGTAGACGGGAGCGAAGACCTGGCTGGCACCGCCGATCTCCACATTGTGCGCCGGGTTGCGCGCATGCTGGATGAATACGGGCGGCGCCGTGCTGCAGAGTGACCGGGCCATCCCCGCCGGCATCCGGACCCTGGTGCCGTCGACATCGGCGCCGGCCTGCCGCCACAGTCTGAGCGCCTCCGGGTCGGCGCGGAACTCGATGCCTACTTCCTCGATCAGCCAGTCCGCCTGCCGTTCCAGCATGACGAGACCCTCCTCCTCGAGAAATGCGTAGAACGGTATCCGGCGCGAGATGTAGGCAGGTGCGGACGGGGAGGCACGCTCACGGCGTGCACCGCGGCCACCCCTGGCTTTTCTCGCGGTATCGGCTTTTCGTGGCATGGGACGGCGCAGCGGCGCAGGCGGTGGGCACGACGCCCGACCCAGTCAGTATAGCAATCCGCGAATCCCTCCCTTTCCTGTTTGCGGTATGGAATGTTCCGATCAGGTCGCCAGAGAAAAGACAGCTTCCCTTTGCGGGTGGAGTACCCGCCTGGCAGATGAAATCCGGTTCAGATCGAGTGATGCAGGTGGCCGGATGTATCGCTAAAAAACTCGTCGTTGAAAAGTTCGTCGTCGTCGTCCCACCCGAGGTCGCGAAACCACTTGCGTTCCAGGTAGGCGTTGAGCCTGCGCCTGGTCTCGAGCTTGCCGGTCCGGCGGGCCGCCGTGCCGTTGGGTGCGGGATTGGCGACGCCTTGCGTCATCTCAACGGGAGTTCCTTCTTCCGGAAGGTCCAGGTCAACGTCCGATTCCAGTGCCTCATCTTCGTCGAACAAATCAAACTCATCATCCACAGAGGGACTGTCTTTCTCTTTGCTCATCATCGATTACCAGGAAAACGATAACCTGATGCTAATTATCGGAAGAATGAGGGAAATCGCAACAAAAATTTTCCCATCAGGCGGGGTTTTTGTAGTCAGAAATTCTTATGATTCCGCCGCGAAATTGGCCCGGAATTTGTTCAGCCGGCCTCCCGCCGCTCTTCCAGCCTGTCGGTGGCCAGGGCGGGCTCCCTCGACAGCGAACTGATCCGGGCCCGCAGTTCCGGTGTCATCTCCACCCTGAGGCAGTCCAGGGAAGGCTGAAGCTGGGCCACGTCCCTCGCACCGAGAATGGGGCAGGTCACCTGGGGGTGCGACCTCACCCATGCCACGGCGAGGGATACCGGATGGATCCCCATGGTGCCGGCGAATTCGGTGAAGCGGGAGGCGACCTCGTACACCCAGGGCTCACCGTAACGGGCGCCGTAACCCTCGTTGTCCACCAGCCGCCCCTCTGCGGGACTGAGACCGGTGCCGTACCTGCCGCTCAGTAGACCGCCGCCCACGGGTCCGTAACTGACCACCGCCAGCTCCTCCGCCATCGCCAGGGGGAGAATCTCCGACTCTGCCTGGCGCTTCACCAGGTTGTACATCGGCTGGATCACATCGAATCGGGGCCATCCGTTCATCACCGAGATGCCGAGTCCCTTCATCAGCTGCCAAGCCGCGTAGTTGCTTGCGCCCAGGATCAGCACCTTGCCCTGGCGGACCAGGTTTTCCAGGCAGCGGAGAATCTCCTCCAGGGGCACGGCATCCAGCCACTGGTGCATGTAGAGGAGATCCAGACGGTCCGTGCCAAGCCGCTTCAGGCTGTCTTCCACCGCACGCTGGATGTGCCGCCTGCTGGCGCCCCGGTCGTTGGGCCCCTCGCCCATGGCCATGCCGACCTTGGAGGCGATGACGAGTTCATCCCGCTCACCCGCCATGCAGCGCCCGAGGAGGCGCTCCGCCTCCCCATGGCTGTAGACGTCGGCACAGTCGAAAAAGTTGATGCCCGCGTCCCGTGCGGCCCGGTAGAGCTTCGCGGATTCGCCGGCATCCGCATCCCCGCCGAAGGACATGGTGCCGAAACAGAGTTCGGAAACCTGCACACCGGTCCTGCCCAGTGCCTTGAACTGCATAGGATTATCGTCCAGAGGGGAATCCGCCCATTATTGCATGAATGTCCTGGCCCCCGGCGGGAAGGACTCCGCGCCGGGGTATCCCGCCCGGACATCCGCCGCCCCGGCAACGTCCGGCAGCCCGGCCGAAGAACCATGCTGCCGGAATGGTGCGTCTGGGAGCAAAGGGATTACCCGAGGTAGTCCCTGATCCAGCGTTCAAATGCCTCTTCCCGGGTGAGCCCGGCCATCCAGGACTTGTCCGGCACCCCCGCAAGCGCCCCCGGGGGCGTGCCCTCCCGCAGTGCCTTCATGGTTTCATGGACGGCCAGGTACGCTGCCAGGACCGGCTGGTGCCCCCTGAGACAGACCCGCACGCCACAGGACGCAAGGTATTCCGGGTCCATGATCTCGGCGCCGGCACCGCCCAGCATGAGCGGCAGCCCGGCGGCCCGGGCCAGTGCCTCGAGCTCGGCTTTCTGCTTCACCCCGATCAGGAACAGCGCGTCCACGCCGGTGTCCTGGTAGGCGTGCATCCGGTTTACGGCGTCCTTCACCCCGTTCACCGCAACCGCGCTGGTGCGAGCGGCGATGACGAGTGAGCCGTCCTGCCGCCCGGCCACCGCGGCCCGCATCTTGCCGGCACCCTCCTCAAGGGACACAAGGGCGGTCCGGCCCCCGCTGCCGAACGGCCGCGGCAACTCGGTGTCCTCGATGGACAGGCCGGATACTCCGGCGGTTTCCAGTTCCTCCACCGTGCGCATGACGTTGAGGGCATTGCCGTAGCCGTGATCGGCATCCACCAGCAGGGGGATCTTCGAACCGCGGCAGATCCGGTAGGCCTGGCCGGCGAATTCGCTCAGGGTCAGCAGAATGTGATCCGGGTCGCCCAGCACCGCCAGGGAAGCGACCGACCCTGCGAACATGCCGCATTCGAATTCGAGGCTCTCGGCGATGCGCGCGGAAACCGGGTCGAACACCGATGCGGGGTGGACGCAGGACTGGCCTTCCAGGATGGCCCTGAACCCTTGCCTTCTCGATTCCCAACGCATCAGTGTCTCTTCTCAGACGCCCCTGGCCGGCGGACGCGCAGGGACGGGACACCCCAAGCAGACGTCTCCCTGCGACATAACGGGTACGCCCTCAATCAATCCGCAAACCAGCCAGGAAACAGCCATGGGCACGCAGTGTACTTGAGCGTCCCGGGAATTTCACCCGCCTGGAAGACGTTCTGTAACCGGTTGATCCGCCGGTGGACGGACTGGTCCCGATTCAGGTGGCTTGGCACACTGCGGGACCGTCAGTCGAATTCGATGGCGCCCCTCGGTCAGCTCCTTGGAGAAGCCAGGGCCGGTCAGTCTTGTGGCGGTTCTGATGCATTCGGGTTATTTTCTGTTACATTATAACAACCAACCCAAGCGCCACATCCGCATGAAATCAAGCCTCCCGGCCTCCCACTTTCCGGAGCACAATCACCAGCGCGGCATCAGCAGCGCGGTATCCCGTGCCGAGTCCATCTGCGAACGGAAAGGGCAACGGTTCACCGGCCTGAGGAAGCAGGTGTTCAAGCTGGTATGGTCCAACCATGAACCGGTGACGGCCTACGACCTGCTCAAGCAACTGCGCCGGGAAAAGGAGAACGCAGAGCCGCCCACGGTCTACCGGGCGCTGGAGTTTCTCCAGCATCTCGGCCTGGTTCACCGGATCGAGTCGCTCAATGCCTACATCGGCTGCGATCACCCGGACCGGGAGCACGTTTCCCAGTTCCTGATCTGCGTGCGCTGCAACAAGGCGGTGGAGATTGCCGATGACGGCACCATGATAAGGGGCATACTGTCGAAGGCGGATGAACTCGGCTTCCAGGTCCACTCCCAGACCGTGGAGATTGCCGTGACATGCCGGTCCTGCCGGTAATTAATGGAGCCGGCTCGTCCCGATCCCCTTGCTCCTCCGGGTGTCAGGGCGACAGACAGGCAGCGGCTGCGGTGATGTTCAGCGGTCCTTCCTGACGATCTTCCAGCCGGTGATCATCGGCTTGATCAGGTTCTCCCGTTTCCAGACGAGATAGAACAGGATCGCAGCGACATGCAACCCTGCCAGGGCGAGCAGGATCCGCGCGTTCAGGTGGTGAATTTGACCGATCGATCCGCGTGTGCCGGAGGACACCAACCCGGCCAGAGGCCCCTCGGCAAACAGGCCGTCGTCCTCGGAGAACAGCCCGGTGATCACCTGTACCGCCAGGGAAAGAAGAATGGCAATCACCGACAGGGCGCCCACCGGGTTGTGGCCGGCCACGCCGCTCGGCGACCGACGGAACATGCCGCGCAGATAGCAGGCAAGGTCCGTCGGGGACACCAGCAGGGCGCGGAATCGGACCGGCCCGGGGCCGGCAAAGCCCCAGTAGATCCGGATCAGCAGGAGCGTCCCCGTGGTGTATCCCAGGTACATGTGATAGTCGATGGTGTCGAAATCACGGTACTGGCCGAGCAGCCAGCCGACGGTGACCGTGATCACCAGGAGCCAGTGCCAGGCCCTGATCAGGGGATCCCAGACCTTGCGCTGCTCATAGGATTCCTGCATGGCGGTCTTGTCCTGCTGTACCCTGCCCGGCACGGACCGGCCTGCGGCTCAGGCGGGTCCGGGATCGCCGGGCGGGGTCGTCATGTTCCCCCGGAGACCTGCGCCTTTCCTAGAAATCCTTCGCGCGATAGTCGTCGTGACAACCCTTGCAGGACCCCCCGACGGACCGGACCGCACCTCTCAGGCTGTCGAGCCCGTCCCCGGCAACCAGCGAAATCTCAAGAGCAGCATCCTTCATTGCCTGGGATTTCTCGCCGACCTCCGAACCGGCCTCCCAGATCGTGGACTTGGCCCGGGTCTTGCCCTCGCGCGCCTCGTTGTGGGAATCGGGCGGCCACATGCGCGCACCGCTCAGGTTGGCCACGGCGTTCAGGTTTTCCGCCAGCTGGGACGCCAGCGCGGCATCGTACTCGAGGTCGCCCTTTGCCATGGCGAAGAGCGGTCCGGCATAGTGGCTGTAGAGCTGCATTGCACCCCGCCGCGCCTTGATGGCCTTGTCGGTGGCATCGTCCGCCAGTGCCTCGGGCACCGCGGTGAACAGGGCCGCGGCCATCAGCGCCGGGGCTGCCAGGGCTTTGTGAACTGCATTCATGAATCGCTACTCCTTAAGGAATGGTCAGTGGATGGACTGTACTTTAGCATACTCAAATATTTGTGTTGTCGCCAAGGGCGGAGGTCCGGCGGGATGGATTGCCCGGTCCTTGCCGCGGGTTCACCGAGTCAGGCGGGATCAGTAGATACCCGCATCAAGGCCAGCCGCCATCTGCATGCCCAGTTCCTCGCACTGCCCGAGAAACTCGTCGCGGAATTCACCCCGCATCACCAGGGTATCGGCAATTGGCTTCCAGCGAAGCCCGGTGATGATTTTCTCCATGCTGCTCCGGGCGCCCTGCCCGTCCAGGCCACCCTTGACATAGAGCGCGCAGGGCATGGCCTCGGTCTGCTCGAGGCAGGGATAGTAGATGCGCTCGAAGAAATCCTTGATGAGCCCGCTCATGTAGCCGAAGTTCTCGGTGGTGCCCACGATCACCGCATCCGCATCCAGCACGTCCGAAGGCTCCGCCTGGAGGGGTTCCCGCACTACCAGCCGGATGTCATCGAAGGCGTCGTTCGAGGCGCCCTGCACCACTGCATCACGCAGCCGTATGCAGTTGTCGGAGGGGCAGTTGGCGACGATAAGCAGCGTGGGCAAGGCCTTCAGCCAGTCAGGGGTTCTCCTGGTTCACCCTACCCTGATCCAGGTCACCATGCCGCCGGTCTGGTGCTCGAGCATGTGGCAATGCAGCAGCCAGTCGCCCGGGTTGTCCGCCAGGAACTTCACCGCCAGGCGTTCCCTGGGCGGGATCAGCACGGTGTCCCTGAGCACCGCGCCGGACTCCGCGGTCCCGGCCATGGTGCCCGGAACCTCGAAGTGATGGCCGTGCAGATGCATGCCGTGGAACCAGGCGGTGCGGTTCTCGAAGACAATCTCCTGGGTGCTGCCGAGGGGTGCGGATAACAGGGGCGCCGCCGGCTTGTCAATCACGCCGTTCTGCGCCCAGACCATGCCAAGGCGAGCCAGCGCCCGGATGTCCAGCATCTCCCCCTGGTAGTCCGCCCGGTCGAGGTCCCCCATGGCACCGCCCCGCATCACCAGCGGGGTGCTTGCATCCGGCACGGCCGCCGCCGGGCGCACGGGATTCGGCGGCAGGGCCCGGGGCGGTTCCCCCCTCGGCGGCTTGCCGGGACGGTCCGCTGGGGCAAACCCGACCAGCGGGATCACCAGTCCGCGATCGCGGAAATCCAGTGTCGCGCCCGCCCCCAGTTTCGCCGGAACATCCGTGATGACATCCATCCGCTGCCCGGGGCTGAGCACCAGCTCGGACCGGACCTGCCATGGTTCGGGCAGCGGCATGCCGTCCAGCGATACGACCCAGGCCTGCCATGGAGGAAGCGTCAGGGTCATGACCAGGGAATTGGCGGGATTCACCAGCCTGAGGCGCAGCCGGTCTCCCGCCCCGACAGGGATCGTCTCGCTGCCCCGGCCGTTCACGGTCAGCCAGTTGCCGACGCGGCCCTCGTGGGTGATGTCGTGGAGGTTCCCGAAGGACGGGTGGATGCGCCCGGTCTCGTCCAGGCGCCAGTCATCCACCACCAGGACCACGTCCCGGTCCACGTCCGGCGGTTCCGGTTCGTCCACCACCAGGACCCCGTAGAGCCCGCGCCCCACTTGTTCGGATGAGCGCTGGTGGGCGTGATACCAGTACGTCCCCGCGTCCGGAACCGTGAACTCGTAGCGGAAGCTTTCCCCGGGAAGGACACTATCCTGGGTCATGCCCACCACCCCGTCCATCGCGTTGTCGATCCTCAGGCCATGCCAGTGGATTGCGCTGCCCTCGGCAAGTTCGTTGCGGAAATCGACCACGAGGCGCTCGCCCTGCCCCAGGCGGATCAGGGGCCCCGGCACCTGGCCGTTATAGGACCAGGTTTCCGTGTCGGCGGGCAGTCCCGGGTCCAGGCGCTGACGGCCCTTCCCGGCAACCAGGATGTGGCTGTTCACGCGGGGAGAGGCGGCCCCCAGGGCGGCACCCGGGAGCACCAGTCCCGCGGCCACGCCGGCAAGCAGCCGGCGTCGGGACGGCGAATGCCCTAGGGTCCACAGAGCCGGGAGTCCCGTTCGCATCACGGCAGTCACGATGCCGCCCTGCAGTGTCGGATTGATCTTGATTTCACGGCCATGTCCACCGTTCCTGCCTGTACTTCGGGGCACTATAGCACAGGAGCATCCCGGTCCTGCCGGGCCGTCCGCTCCGCCTGTTCCGCGGTGCGTATCGGGCGACCGGGAAACGCCGGAAGGTCAATGGACGGGCCGGGCGTTCTTTCAGGAATACGCGGCCTGCCTCTTGGCGTTCCAGCCCTGGGTGAAGCGGTCCGCCACCATGGCGATGATCGCCATGCCGATACCGGCAATGATGCCCACGCCGAAGTCGCCGTCGCCGAGGCCGATATACACCTGCTGCCCGAGGCCGTTGGTGCCCACCAGGGCGGCGATCACCAGCATGGCGATGGCATACATGATGGTCTGGTTGAGGCCCAGCATGATCACCGGCAGGGCAAGCGGCAGCTTCACCTGGGTGAGCAGCTGCCAGCGGGTGCATCCCATGCTGGTGGATGCCTCGATGACGTCCGCGGGGAGATTCCGCAGGCCGTGCTCGGTGTAGCGGATGGACGGGACGATTGCGTAGGCGACGACGGCCAGAAGGGCGCTGAACTCGCCGATCTTGAAGAGCATCACGAAGGGAATCAGGATCACGAAAAGCGGCATGGTCTGCAGGGTGTCGTTGATGGGCCGCACGATCCTGGACACCATGGGCACCTCCGAGGCGGTGATGCCGATCAGGCCTCCCACGATGAAGGAGATGATCACTGCGATGCCGCAAAGATAGACCGACAGCATCGCCTGGGGCCATACCCCGACCAGTACCAGGGACAGGAGTGCCAGCAGGGTGCCGGTCGCGAGCTTCCTGCCGCCCAGCTGGAAGCCGAGGGCCGAGGCCATCGCCACCAGCACCAGCCAGGAAAGCTTGGTCAGCCCGAAGTAGAGCAGCACCCCCATGAAGAGGATGGCCAGTGCCAGGTGGACCCGGCCCCTGAACCAGGCCCAGGCACCCAGCGCCATGACCAGCGCGGCGTAGCCGAGGCGCAGGGGCTGGGTGAATTCAAAACCCCAGGAATATGGACTGATGGTATCCACGAGACCCACCCGCACCGGCAGCATGATGTAATAGAACGCCACCGTCTTCAGCGCGCCGATGACGTCGCTCCAGTTAGAATGAGGTTCTCCAGCCACTGGTTCATGGCATCGGCGGGGTAGATCACCCAGGCCCGGGGCCACTCCCGGAACGCGGGCACCACGTTCGAAAGGAGAAATGCCAGGATGGCCCCCACGACCCCGATCACCAGGTAGCGGTGGCGCCTGAGGAAACCCTCCTCGGCCGCTGACTCCCGGTCATCCTCCCCGGCGAACCCGTAGGTGATGCGGTCGATGACCATGGCGAGCAGCGCGATCACGATGCCCGCCAGTATGCTTTCACCGAACTGCGCCTTGCGGATGCGCAGGAGCACTTCCCAGCCGATGTCCGCCGTGCCGCCGATGATCGAGGCGATGATGACCATGGAGACCGCCGCCATGGTGGTCTGGTTGGCGCCAAGCAGCAACTGGTGGGACGCGGAGGGAATCCGTACCTGCCAGAACAGCTGTCTCGGCGTGGCGCCGGACATGAGACCGGACTCGATAACCTCCGCTGAAACCCTGCGAAGGCCCAGCATGGTATTGCGCACCATGGGCGGGAAGGCGAAGAGGATGCTCGCGATCAGTCCGACCACGGGCCCGAAGCCGAACAGGAGCAGGATCGGCAGGAGGTAGGCGAACGCGGGAATCGTCTGGAGCATGTCCAGCATGGGCATGATGATCTTTTCCGCGCGGCCCGAGCGGAATCCCCACACCCCGAACATGAAGCCGACCGCGACGGCCAGCGGCACGGAGAGGATCACCAGGGAGAGCGAGTTCATGCTTTCCGGCCAGTAGCCCACGACGACCATGTACAGGAGCGCCAGGGTCGAGAACAGGGCCAGCTTCCATCCCGCCGCGGCCCAGGATGCCGCCGCAGTCAGCACCATCACCACCGGCCAGGGCAGCCACTGCAGGAATTGCTGGACCCCGGAGACCGGCACCGCGAGGATGTCCGACAGTCCGCGGAAGAACCAGCCGGTCCACTGGGTGAACCAGTTCATGGCGCTGTTCAGCATCGGGGTCAGGGGCACCACCCATCCCTCGGGATAGGCGATGAACCAGTCGCCCTTCTCCCCCAGGAGCTGGGTCGTGAGGAGCAGCCCGATGAGGATGACCCAGAGCAGTCTCTGCCAGGTCTCAACGCCCATCGGTGGCGCTCTCCCTGGCCAGTGCGCGGATCACGCTTTCGGCGGTGGCGATGCCGAGGGAGGTCCCGTCTTCAGCCCGGACCCGGACGCCGGACGCCTCGGCAAGCGCCGGCAGGAGGTCCTCGATGCAGCACTTCTCGTCCACCTCCGGCAGGCCTTCGCCCCCGTCGGATTCGTCTGTGGCGCGAACCACTGAACGGGCCGTGAGCACACGCGTGACAGGCACGTCGTTGGTGAAATCGGCGACATAGTCATCCGCCGGGCTCACGATGAGTTCCGCAGGCGTTCCCATCTGCACGATCTGCCCGTCCTTCATGATCATCATGCGGTCCGCGATGCGCAGGGCCTCGAGGAAGTCATGGGTGATGAATACGATGGACTTGTGCAGCTGGTTCTGGATGCTCAGGAACTCGTTCTGCATCTCGCGCCTGATGAGCGGGTCCAGGGCGGAAAAGGGCTCGTCCAGGAACCAGATGTCCGGCTCCACCGCCAGGGACCGGGCAATCCCCACCCGTTGCTGCTGACCGCCGGACAGTTGCCTCGGGTAACTCTTTTCCCTGCCCGTCAGGCCCACAAGGTCGATCACCCGCTGCGCCCGCTGGCGCCGTTCGGCCACACCCAGCCCCTGGAGCTTCAGCGGGAAGGCGATGTTGTCGATGACGTTCAGGTGGGGCAGAAGACCGAAGCTCTGGAACACCATCCCCATCTTGTGCCTGCGAATGTCGATGAGTTCGGCGGCGTTCTTCTTGAGGAGGTCCTCCCCGTCAAGCAGGACCTCCCCCGCGGTGGGTTCCACCAGGCGCGAAAGGCAGCGCACCACGGTGGACTTGCCCGATCCCGACAGCCCCATGATGACGAAAATCTCGCCCACGGACACATCGAAGCTGACATCGCCGCAGGCCACGATATGTCCGGATTCCCGGATTACTCCGGCGTGGGCGTCCGGATCGGGAACCGCACCGGTGCCCCGGTCGAAGAAACGGTCCGGGCTGTCGCCATAGACTTTCCAGACGTTGCGGCAGGAAAGCTTGATCGGTTTTTCCATCAGGTAGGGGTCTCAGAGGTCTTGGCGGGCATACCGCGGGCGGGCGCCCAAGAAACAAGGCCGGGAAGCATGCCATCCGGCATGTCCCGGCCCTGGGGTTGGGAATCCGTGATCGTCAGCGGATCACATGGCGGCGGAAACCCAGGGGGACCACATGGCCTCGTTGGCGCCAACCCACTCGGTTATCACCTCCTCAAGGTCCCGCTTCTTGCTGTCCACTTCCAGCATCAGGGCATTCTGGGTCGCGTTGTCAATGGACAGGGCCTCAATCAGCTTGAGTGCGCCGGGCCACTTCTCGCCGAAGCCCTTCCAGACGATCTTGCCGATGTTGGCCTGGGCGAACCCGCAGTCATTGGTCTTGCCCGGGTCGAATCCATGCTCGGGCTCGGTGTCGCAGTTCGGATGTGCGGCGGGCAGGTCCACCCATTCCATGTCCAGTTCGGCATGCAGCCAGTGCGGGGCCCAGAACATCATCAGGGAGGGTTCCTTTGCCGCATAGGCAGCCTTGAGTTCGGCGATCATGGCGCCCTCGCTGCCGCCGGCAATGGGCTGGAACGGCAGACCCGCGGTCTCGACCAAGTCCTTAGACCGTGTGCCCCAGTCGGCCGGGTAGGTGATCAGCCTTCCCTTGGGGAAGGTGTCCGGCGCGGCAAACGCCTGGGCACATTCGATCAGCGCCTCGTGGGACGGCAGTCCGGGGCATTTTTCCGCCATGTAGGAGGGATACATCCAGCCCTCCCGCGGTTCGAGGCCGAGGGGGCCCACCTTGACGATGTCGCCGGACTCCACCGCCTTGGGATAGATGTCGCCGACGTTGTTGTCCCAGACCTCGGGCTGCAGGTGCAGGTTGCCCTCGGCGATGCCCTTGAACTGCGGCACCGCGCCCGCGGTGACGTATTCGATGTTGAAGCCGGCCTTCTGCAGGAGCTGCCCGGTGATATGTGCGGAGATGTGCTGACCGGTCCATTCGTTGATAACGATCTTGATGGGATCCGACGAGCCGTTTGCAGCAAGGGCACTGGTGCAGGCCAGGGCGCCCGCCGTCATGCCGAGTAACAGGTGTCTGATTTTCATGGTTCTTCCCTCCGGAGGGGTCAGTGAATCGAGATGCCGATTTGGCTGGTTGGTATCGTGGAAAATTCAGCAATTCCGCAGAAAACGATACCACTTAAGCAAAGGGCGGGCAACCGGATTTCCGACACCTGATTACCTGAAGACTACCGACGGCGTATACTTGTCGCTTGACTCCATCCCAGCCGCACAGTCCATGACCCAGAAACCCGCATCCGACTGGTACGAGGTCCACCCGGTCGGCGATGGCATCAGCCTGATACGGGAGACCCATGTCGCCGCCTGGCTCCGCTGCAACATCTGGCATGTCAGGGGGCACGAGCACGACCTTCTGATCGACTCCGGGATGGGACTGCGCCCGCTGAAAAAGGAGGTGAGCCTGATTTCAGGGCGGGCGGTGACCTGCATCGCCACCCACGCCCATTTCGACCATATCGGCGGCCAGCATGAATTCGAGACCCGGCTGGGACACCGAAGCGAAGCCGGAATCCACGCCGCACCAACCAGGGACAATGCCGCGGACTGGGCCCCGTTCATCCGTGCGGAAACTTTCAGCGCCCTGCCCCATGACGGATTCGATTACCGCGAATACAGCGTGACACCAGCCCCCCTGACCGGCTACCTGGACGAGGGAGACGTGGTGGATCTTGGCGACCGGCATTTCCGGGTCCTGCACCTGCCCGGCCATTCCCCGGGCTCCATCGCGCTCTACGAGCAGGCCACGGGAACCCTGTTTTCCGGCGATACCGTCTACGACGGTGCGCTCTACGACACCCTCTACCACTCGGACAGGACCCTGTACCGGCAAAGCCTGGAGCGGCTGCGTACCCTGCCCGTCAGCGTCGTGCACGGCGGACACGAGGGTTCCTTTGGCCGCGAGCGGCTGATACGGCTCATCGACGACTACGTCGACGGGAAAAACCGCATCGGCGACGCGGGGGAATGGGTCAGCCGGCAGATCGGCTGAAGGAGCGCCCGCCGCCTCCCCGGGTCAGGGAAGCAGGATGTTGAAGCGGCTTCTCAGTTCCGCGTCGGTCTTCGGGTCGATGTATTCCGGATGATGGTCCTCGAGGATCATCCGCGCACGCTCGTTGGCCTTCTCCAGAATCGTCCGCTTGCCCTCCTCCATCCAGGAAACCGGGTCCTGTCGATCCGACAGCGCGGGATAGTAGTAGTCCCGCTCCATGGCCGCCATGGTGTCCGCCCCGCCGAGAAAATGCCCCTCGCCGAAGACCGCCTCGCGGATCGCCCCGGGATTCAGGGTCCCGTCGTTGACCTCGATGCCCCGCAGGAGCCGGTAGACCAGGGACAGCATCTCGTCGTCCACCACGAAAGCCTCGAACGAGGCGCCGAGGAGGCTCGCCATCATGCCGGAGGACTCGTAGAGCATGTTGCCGCCCGCAAGGCCCACGGCCGTCGCGGACAGCGCCTTTTCCAGCCCCATCTGTGCGTCCACCGCCTTGGCGTCCGCCATGCTGCAGGCCGCGCCCGACGGCAGTCCGAGCCAGTTGGCAAGCTGCACGGAGGCGGCGTTCAGGAGGGAGATTTCGCCGCCGCTGCCGGCGAACGAACCCGTGCGAAGGTCGATCACGAAGGGCCAGTTGGAGAAGATCATCGGATAGCCCCGCTCGAACACGTTGACCATGACCAGGGCCGAGAGGGTCTCGGCCAGCGTCGAGGCCAGCATCCCGGCGGGCGCCGCCGGCGCCGTGGCGCCGGACTGCGCGGCCACGATGTTGTTGAGCGGCATCCGGTGGCGCATGGCGGCCAGGGCCACGTGCACCGCGTCGGCCCCGTACCGGAGGGGCGAGATCACCGGGCTCACGTGGGCCTTGCAGAACGGCCTGTCGCGGAAGCGCCCTTCCCCGCCAAGCACCCGGTCGAAAAGCGCGATCACCGGGTCCACGTGATCGGCGACGAAAAAGCTGGTGCCGATGGGCTTGGTGGTTCCGCGCACCAGCGTATAGGCGGTGTTGATGTCGAGGTCGAAATTGTCCGGCACGTCGGTGGCGACGCAGCAGCGGGTGAACCAGGCGATGTTCTTGAGCGCGTCGGCAAGGCGGGTGAAGTCATGGAGGTCCTCCAGGGTGGACGGGCGGTAGTCGCCGCTCTCCAGATCCAGGGTCTGCACCGCCGCCCCGCCGGTGCCGAAATACACCCGCTCACCTCCGACCTCGATGTCGTGGGCGGGGTCGCGGCCATGGAAGGTGAAGGACCGGCAGGCGCCGGCAATGATGTCCTCCACCATGGCCCGGGGGTAGCAAAGCCTGCCCCGGTCGCTGAGTTCCGCCCCCGCTGAAAGGGCCTTTTCCCTGAGCTCCGCCGGGGCCTCGCCCATGCCGATTTCCGCGAGTATCCCGAGGGCGGTGTCGTAGATCGCCCGGACCTCCCCCTCGCCAAGGGGCCTGTAGCGGCCCCCGGCCGGCCCCGGGGGGCAGGGATCGACGGCCGGAGGCAGGGCGCGCTGCGCATGCATGGCCTCCCGGCTCGATTGCCCTCCCCGCCTGGTGCGCCTCGGGCTCATCAGACCCTCCAGCGCCGGTTCTCCGGGTCGTACAGGCAGGGGGCGCTGACCCTCGCGGGACAGCGTTCCCCGAGGATGCCGACGTCAAGGTCCGTCTCCGGCGCCGCTGCACCGGGCTCCACGTAGGCATAGGCGATGTTCCTCTTCACCCGGTGCCCGTAGCCCGCGGACGTCACCGAACCGACCAGCCTGCCGTCCCGGTACACCGGATCCCCGCCATGGGCGGGGGCATGATCGCAGTCCACCGTCATCACCACGAGCCGCCGCCGGTCCCCGCGGCGAATTTCCTCCTCAAGTGCCTCCCTGCCGATAAAGGGGCCCTTGTCCATCCTGGCGAACCGCCCGAGGCCGGCTTCCACCGGGTTGTACTCATGGATGAGGTCCGCCTTCCAGTGCAGGTAGCCCTTCTCGAGGCGCATGGACTCGGTGGCGTAGAGCCCGAACTGGACGAGGTCGAATGCCCGGCCCGCCTCTTTCAGCAGCCGGTAGACCAGGAGCAGCCTCTCGTTGGGGACATGCAGTTCATAGGCGAGTTCGCCGGAGAAACTCACCTGCATGCACAGCACTTCCGCGGGGCCGAGATGCATGCGCCTGGCGTGCATGGGGGGGAAGGCTTCCCGGGACCAGTCGCCCCGGGGGGAGAGCGACTCGAGGAGCGCCCTGGCATGCGGCCCCGCCACCACCAGCATGGTGTGGCTGCCCGTCATTTCGGTCAGGGTCACGGACGGCGGCATGTGCAGGCGCAGCCAGTCCCGGTCATGCCACTCGGCGCCGGCGGCGGAGCCGTACCAGTAGTGGTCCTCGCCGAGCCTTGCGATGGTGGCCTCGGCAAGGACATGGCCCCTGCTGGTCAGGAGGTAGCAGAGGTTGACCTTGCCGTCCGTTGCGGGCAAGGCACTGCAGGTCATGCGGTCAAGGAACGCACCGGCCCCGGGACCCCGGATCTCGTAGCGGTTGAATCCGGAAACCTCCATCAGCCCGGCGGCGCCGGCGATACCCGCCACTTCCCCCGCCACCACCTCGAAGGTGGGCGTGAACCGCCAGGAGTGCTCGTCCACGAAGTCCGCCGACGGCCTGAAGAAGAGCGACCGCTCCCATCCGTTCACCACCCCGAAGGCACAGTGCTGGCGCTCGAACTCGGTGTGGAGCGGCGTGGTGCGCAGGCATCGGGCGGCCGGGCGGTGCTCGTGCGGCAGGTGGTAGTGGAACTCGTACCGGTACTCCTCGACGGCCTTCAGGCACGTGACCTCGGTACTCGCCCAGCCGGTGAGGCGGCGGGGGTCCAGATACCAGGCGTCCCATTCACACTCCCCGTGCACCATGATCTCCGCCAGCACCTTGCCGAGTCCGCCGCCCTCGCCGATGCCGGCACGAAGCCCGATACAGGCAAAGGCGTTGGGCACCCCGGGCACCGGACCCACCAGCGGGGCGCCGTCGGCGCTGTAGGTGATGGGGCCGTTGATGACCGTGTGGATGCCGGTTTCCGCAAGGCAGGGCAGCCGCCGGAAAATGCCTTCCATGTTGTCCAGGCACCGGTCCAGGTCCGACGGGCAAAGCGAACTGGTGAAGCCGGGGTCGATGCCGTCCATGCCGAAGGGCCGGCAGCCCTGCTCGTAGACTCCGACCAGGAGCCCGGTCTTCTCCTGCCGGCTGTAGAAATCGTCCCCGGGGTCCCGGATGACCGGCACGCGGAAATCCAGCGCCTCGATCCCGGGAATGGGCTCCGTCAGGAAGTACATGTGTTCCATGGAGATGACGGGATGGCTGATCCCGAGCATCGCGCCCACCTCATTGACCCGGTAGCCGGAGGCGTTGACCACCATCTCGCAGGTGATGTCGCCGTTCTTCGTGTGGACGGTGAATTCTCCGCCGGCATTGCGGGTGATGTCATGGACCCCGTTGAACCGGTACACCTCCGCGCCCGCCTTCCTCGCCCGCCTGGCCATCGCGAACACCAGCTGGGCGGGGTCGATATCCCCGTCGAGAGGATCCCACCAGGCCCCCAGGAGGCCGTCGGTCTGCAGGATGGGGTGGCGCCTGCCCGCCTCGGCGGCATCGATGAATTCCATCTCCACGCCGACCCCGGCCGCCATGCCGACGAAATGGCGGTAGGTATCCACCTGTGCCCGGGTATGCGCAAGGCGCATGCCCCCGGTGATGTGATAGTTGATGGGGTACTCGGGATCCCGGGCCAGTTCCCGGTACAGGTCGATGGAATGGCGCTTCAACGCCACCATGGTCTGATTGACGCCGAACTGGGTCACCTGGGCGGCGGCGTGCCAGGTGGAACCGGACGTCAGCTCGTCGCGCTCCACCAGCACCACATCGGTCCAGCCTTCCCGGGTCAGGTGATACAGCACGGACACCCCGCCGATTCCACCGCCGATCACGACCACTCTGGCATGTGTTTTCATGTCTCACCCCCCACCCCGCAGTGGTCCTCTTCGGGCATCATCCCGGGGTTTCTTTCACCTGCTCTCCGAACAGCTACCCCGGAACCCAATCGGATACGTCCAAGAGGTTTGTTTTTCCCTGTCCGTCCATGGCAAGCAGTTCCTTGATGCCCCGCGAAAGATACGCATGCTGTTCCTTCAGCGGTCGATGTCCGTTGGCCTTGCGCCAGACATGCACCGACCTTGCTGATCGGAAAACAGCGGCCGGCATAGACGCCACGAACCATGTCCAGACTGCCGGTGCGCGCGATGAACGACGATTCTTCGAATCGCCGGACACTGATGGAAGCCGTATTTTCGGGATCGGCAGCTTTCTCAGGATTGCCCATGCTTCAACCGTTTTGATTATTCTGACCGACACCCGGTTGGGCCCATTTCAAACCGGCAAAGAGTAACAAATTAGAGAGTCCTTGGGTGATATCGACATTGGGCCAGCCGCAGGTTATGTCGCATAGGCGTGTGCTTTGAAAAAACAATCAACCGATGTCAGAAAACTTCCTGGAACTATAAATCATGATGGGTACTTCACAGCAGCGCGGGATGGCTGAGTAAGCCCAGGCGGTACGGACCCGGAAGACCCGGTTTTGTGATTGCCTCACGATCCAGAACCGGATACTGTAATGTACGTCAACCGTGTAACCCACGATAGCGGGGGCCGACCCCTGCCGCCAGACTGATGACTCCGACATCAATGGAACAGGCAGGCCATGATTCAAGAGTAAACAGACTCCACAACATTCATGCCAACTGAAAACAACCAACCCCTGGGTGGCAACCAGATGCCGCGCTTTGCCGGACCGGGCACCATGTTCCGCCTGCCGGCGCATGCTACCGCGGAAGGCCTCGACATTGCCATCATCGGCGTGCCCCTCGACATCGGCACCAGCAACCGATCCGGCACCCGCTACGGACCAAGGCAGATCCGGGGAGAATCCGTGCTCGTTCGACCCTACGGCATGTATACGCGCGCTGCACCTTTCGACAGCTTCCAGGTGGGGGATGTCGGCGACGTGGCCATCAACACCTTCAACCTGCTGAAGTCCATCGACATCATCGAGCGGCACTACGACGGAATCCTCACCCATGGCGCGAAGCCCGTCAGCCTGGGCGGCGACCACACCATCGCCCTGCCCATCCTGCGGGCGCTCAGGAAGGTGCATGGCCCGGTGGCGCTGGTGCATGTGGATGCGCATGCCGACATCAACGATGTCATGTTCGGCGAAAAGATCGCCCATGGAACCATGTTCCGCCGCGCCATCGAGGAAGGTCTGGTACAGGGCCCGAAGATGTTCCAGATCGGCCTTCGTACCACTGGCTACAGCGCCGAGGATTTCGACTGGTCCCGGGACCAGGGCGCGCGCGTGGTGCCGGCGGAGGAATGCTGGTACATGTCCCTGGAACCGCTGATGGCGGAAATCCGTGACGTGATCGGGCCCGATACGCCGACCTATCTCAGCTTCGACATCGATGGTCTCGACCCTTCTGTAGCCCCCGGGACGGGCACACCGGAACCCGGCGGACTTACTGCCTCCCAGGGAATCGAGATCATCCGCGGGATTTACGGCCTCAACCTGGTCGGGGCAGACCTGGTGGAAGTCTCACCCCCCTATGACACCACGGGGAACACCTCCCTCCTTGCCGCGAACCTGGTATTCGAAATGCTGTGCAGTTTTCCCGGGTGTGAACGAAGGGCGTAACCGCACTCCCGAATATGGATAAATGAGGAAGGAAATCTGTTGCGGATTCATGGACAAGTTCGATTCATCGCATGCTGTCGAAGCCCAATCCGGCATTCTGGTAAAGGAGCCGATGCCACGACGGGCCGGAACCGCTGACGAACATAGCGGCGGGGCTGCTGGATGTGTCTAGAGCCTCAAAGAACATGAAGTGGACTTTGTCGTTCCGGATGGCAGGTCGGCACCACAGCATAAGTAGGAACGTTAGAATTCCATGTATCCGGATCGTATTCCTGAAGGTGACAATAAATGAAAAATACGCTTGAAAAGTCGTTGCTCGGTCTGATTTTTCTGGTCGCCTGGAATGCGGCAGCCATCGCCGAAACGATGGTTGCTGAAATTGGCAGCACCAGGGTCAACATCGTGCCCCCTGAGACCTGGTGCGTGATCGATCCGAACAAACTTTCCGATGCGCGGCTCATTAGCTTCTTGCGGGATGGATTCGGGAAATCCGGCATTACCTTCGTCATCGCCTATGCCGAATGCGGTGAGCTGGAAAGATGGCGTACGGCGCGGCAAAAAACCCTGGACAACTACGCGATCTTTGCTTTCAACAGTGGGCTTCGTGAATTCAACTATCCCGGAACGGCTGCCGCCTTCGTCACGGAATTGAGAATGACAATGGAAAACCAGGGACAGGAATACCTGGTTGCCAAGCTGGAGCGGGAGAAGGAAGTGGTGGAGGATGTCATACCAGACACGATAGAACTGGGCAAACCGACGATTCTGGGCATCGTTGGAGAGGACGCGTCCTCGGTGTACCTGGGAGGAAAAATACGGTTGAAGACGGAGTTCGGCGACCTGAAGGTCACAAGATTCACTGCGGGAACCACACTTCTGAACAAGAAGGTTGTGTCAACGTATTTCTATACTGACGACGACAATGACCGGGCGTATTCCGATCTGCTGGAAAAACACAGGAACTGGACCTCCAAACTGAGTACAGCAAACTAGTGCGACGTCAATATCGGCGCTCGGGGATTGTCCCTGGGTTTCGCGCCAGTCAAGGGGCAGGAGGATTCCAGGCGGCTACAGCCAGCCTGCATACCCCTGGCTCATCCAGGCATCATCGCCGCCGGTGACCCGCTGGCGCTATCCGGGGAGCAGTCGCCGCCCAGGGGCTATTACCAGGCGCCGCCGATGATACGGCCGTGGAATTGCGTCGGGATTTCCTTCAAGCCCCTCATCTTCCGGTCAATTCGATAACCGCTCTTCCAGGAGATCGATGGATGTACTCAGCCGCTCCATCAGGATATCGATTTCCGGTTCCGTGATGACCAGCGGCGGGGCCAGCACGATGGTGTCCCCCACAGCGCGGACGAAAAGGAGATTCTCTTCGGCGAGATCCATGAGGACGCTGCCGGCCGCAAGGGAGGAATCGAAGTGCTCCCGGTGTCCCGAATCCCGGTAGATATCGAAGCCGCCCATGAGACCGATGCTCCTCGTGTCGCCGACAATGGCCGAACTCTCGAGCGAGCGAAGTCGATCGTGAAAGTAATCCCCCACCTGCCGAACGTGCCCCGGGATGTCGCGCTCCTCGATAATGGCGATGGCCTCGAGGGCCACCGCAGCGCCCACCGGGTGCCCCGAGTAGGTGAATCCATGGCTGAAGCTGCCGTTTTCCCGGCTTGCCCGCACCAGTGCATCGTAGACCTCCCCGGTAACGACGGCGGCGGACATCGGGAAATACGCCGACGTGATTCCCTTCGCCAGCGTCAGGATGTCCGGTTCGATGGCATAGGTCTGCGAACCGAACAGGCGTCCTGTCCGGCCGAAGCCGCAGACCACCTCGTCGACGATCAGCAGGATGTCGTGGCGGCGAAGGATCTCCCGAATCTTCGGGAAATACCCCTCGGGGGGCAGGATCACGCCGCCGACCCCCATGACCGGCTCTGCGATGAACGCGGCGATGGTATCCGCTCCATGATCCAGGATCTGGGCCTCCAGCTGGCTTGCGAGGCGGTCCGAAAACGCCTCTTCGGTCTCCCCGGTCCGGGCCTCCCGGAAGAAGCAGGGCAGGTCGGTGGAAACCACTTCTTCGAAGTGCGCATTCAGGTACTCGTGCATGTCCGGCATTCCGCACAGGCGCGTGGCGAAAACCGTGGATCCGTGGTAGGCGCCGCGCCGCGCCATGATCTTGCGCTTGGCGGGCTTTCCCAGGATCTTGTGATAGCTCCAGGCCATCTTGATGGCCGACTCGTTGGCCTCGGAACCCGAGCCGGCGAAAAACACCTTCTGCAGGGGCCGCGGGGTAATCTCGACCAGCTTCTCCGCCAACTCGATCAGCTTGTGGTGGCTGCGCCCCCGGAAGGTATGGCTGTAGGGCAGTTGCTGCAATTGCCGCCGGGCGGCGTCCACCAGGCGCTGTTCGCTGTAGCCCAGGTTGGCGCACCACAGACTGGACATGGCGTCCAGGTACTTCCTCCCCTGGGCATCCACCAGGTAGACGCCCTCTCCATGATCGATCACCAGGGAATCCTGCTCCAGGTGCCGCTGCAGATCCGTAAACGAATGCAGGTGTGTGGCACGATCCCTGGCATTGTAGTCGCTTGCGCTGTCGTTCATGGTCGAATCCGGAAGATTGCGGTCGATTCTCGACAGGACCTCAGCCGTTTTCGGAGAGCACCGAGTCGAGCGCGGTCGCCTCGCTGCGGCAGAGGTATTCCACCAGCGGCCGGCGGAACGAGTGGACATGCTCACTGGTGGCCGCTTCGACCCCCCTGATATCCCGGTCCTCGATGGCTTGCACCAGGCTGCGGTGCTCCTCGAGGCTTCTTTCGATGCTCCGGTCCAGCCCCTCGTCGAAGGGGCGATCGTACCAGAAGCCGTCCAGGCGGAGCGCCTTGACGAGGAGGTCGGCGATCAGGCGCACCATGTGGCCGTTGTGCCCGGCGCGGGCGATCGCAAGGTGAAACTCCTCGTTGGTGTCGATGAGTTCCTTGACGTCCCGGGCCCTGGCGGCTGCCTCGTAGGCGTCGCGCTGGCGACGGATTTCCTCGAGATCCTGCTCGTTCCGTCTCTTGCAGGCCAGGCGAGCGGTCGCCAGTTGCATGAACTCGAATGCCTCAAGAAACGAGCGTACCTCCTCGAGGTCGAGCGGCGGCACCCGGGCGCCGTGGTTGGGCAGGAGCTCGATGAGCCCTTCCGCGGCCATCCACATGAAGGCCTGGCGGACAGGCGTGCGGGACAGCCCGAGATCCTCCACCACCGTGCGCTCCTCGATCCGCCTGCCGGCGACGAGGTCCATGCCGAGAATTCTCTCGCGCAGGTACTCGTAGACGATATGGGGCCCGTCGCCGCGGCGCTTGGCCGCCCTTCCCGGGGTTTTTCTTTGACGCAGTTGTATCGGTGTTGTCATTGGTTTTTCGGCCCCGCCTCCCGGCAACTCCCAGGATGCCGGGAGGCGGTCAGCCTCTGTAATGTTGAACTATTGTCCGAGCCAGCCCTTGACCACGTCCGGGTTGGCCGTCACCCACTCGCGCGCGTACTCGGCCGGATCCCGCTCCTCCACCGCGATGGCAAAGGACCAGTCATTGACCAGCTGCTGGCCGTACTCGATGCCGTTCAGGAGCCTGACCATGTCCGGGGCGTCCTTTTCCAGTCTCTTCGAGTAGGCGATCTGGGAGCTCACGGGCGGGAAGGATGTCGCGACCCTGGAGTTCTCGTACCAGTTGGCATCGTCGTTGAGGTCGGCGAGTTCCCACTTGGACGGATCGTGCTCCGGCTCCTCCAGCACCACCAGCTCGTGCATCCCGAAGATGTGGTGCGGCAGGTAGCAGGCCCATACCACGACCTTGCCGGCCTTGGCGTCGGCGTCGATCTGCGCCAGGATCACCGTCTCCTCGCTGATCTGCATTTCATACAGGTCGGCGAAGCCGTAGTCCCGGGCCCGGATCTGGTGGATCTTGGTGGATTTCCAGCCGGGGGCCCCGACCCAGATCTCGCCCTTGCCGTCACCGTTCCTGTCCGTCAGCTCGACAATCTCGGGACGGGTGAGGTCGTAGACGGACTTGAGGCCGTACTTGTCCATGGCCTCCCTGGTGGAGCAGAAGGCGTCCATCGCCGGGAAGGTCTGGCCGGTCAGGGCCACGGTACCCTTCCCGTTCACGTACTCGTCCACCAGTCCCTGGTTGTTCGGCAGCCAGAGGTCCGGGTGGATGTCGACCTCGCCCTTGCCCTGGTCCATGGCCTTGAAGAAGACCGCGTGGTTGCCCGGCACGATGTCGACCTCGAAGCCGTAGTTCTCCTCGGCCACGATCTTGATGACGTTGGTCATGACCTTGGCGTATCCCCAGTTGGGTTCCCCGATCACGATCTTGTCCGCGGCCTGGGCGGCACCCGCCCAGAAGATGCCCAAAAAGGCGGTCGTCAGTAGTTTTTTCAGCATTTTCATTTCACTTTCTCTCCGGTTGGTTGAATAACAGGTTAAGGACCCTCAGGTCCGGTTGCTCCGGCCGGACCGCTGCCTGCCCTGCACGATCCGGTCGAGGATCATGGCGCAGAACAGGATGGCGATTCCGGCCAGTACCCCCTTGCCCTCGTTGGCATAGGTCAGGGCATCCAGCACGGCTTCACCGAGCCCCTTGGCGCCGATCAGCGAGGCGATCACCACCATGGACAGGCACATCAGGATCGTCTGGTTCACGCCGGTCATGATCGACGGCTTGGCCAGGGGCAGATCCACGCGGAACAGAAGGTATTGCTTCGAGGCCCCGAAGGCCTCGGCGGCCTCGCGCACGTAGGGGGAAACCCCCTGCAGGCCAAGCACTGTCAGGCGCACCACGGGCGGCATGCCGAACACGATCGTCGCGATGATCCCCGGGGGCTTGCCGATTCCGAAAAACGCAATGACCGGAATCAGGTAGACAAAGGACGGCATGGTCTGCATGAGATCGAGGACCGGCCAGACAATGTTCCGTACCCGCCGGCGGCGGGCGCAGACGATCCCGAGCGGTATTCCCAGGACCAGGCAGACCAGGCAGGCCGATCCGAGAAGCGCGATCGTAAGCATGCTCTGTTCCCAGAATCCGAGGATGCCGAGGTAGGCCAGCGCCACGGCGGTGAAGAGCGCGACCCGGAAACCGGCCAGACGATGGGCCAGAAAGACAATGGCGATCATCATGATCGGCCAGGGCGTGCCGACCATGATCACCTCCATGCCGTCAAGCAGAAGGCGGATCATCCGGGTGATGCCGCCGAAGAACCCGGAAAAGGATTCGGTCAGCCACTGGAAGCCGTCGTCGACCCAGGTCTCGGCATTTCTCCGCCACTGCGGATCCACCGGGACGCCGCGGAGCCAGCCGGGAACCTCGGTGACCGTGAACCGGTAGGCGCAGGAGGCCGCGGCCAGCAGCGCGAAGCATCCCATCAGGGTTCCCTGCAGGTAGTCGACGCCGCTTTCAAGTCCCTGGTCGGCACGCCACTTCTGGAACCGCGCCTTGAGTGCGCGGTTCGCAAGGAGTCCCCCGGCAAGCTTGACCGCGATCAGCATGGCGATCCCGATCACCACCAGGAAAGGCCCCTGTGCGGCGAGTTCCTCGGCCTGCGCAAGGGCCTTTTCGCTGGCCGCGGCAAGCGCCTTGGCCGACTCCATCAGGACGTCCGCGTTGTCCGCCCCCTGGCTCGCGGCTTCCCGGGCCTCCTCGAGACGCGACGCGGCATGCCCGGAAAGACGGTCGGCCCGGGCGAACCGCTCGGCCCCCAGGTCGGCGAGCAGGCCGCGGCTGACCTGGACGATCGCCAGGGTCTCCAGGAAGAGGAACACCCAGAACTGCATCCAGAGGTGCCGGAACCCCCACCAGAGGGGGCCGAGCATCGCCGCCGGCAGGTTGAACGAGAGCGCGAAGCCGACGTGCTCGTCAAGACGGTGAAAGACGCGCCGGTAATACTGCGGACTCAGCCCGACGAACCGGTCGATGGCCCGGGTCCGGGACTCGTCGGAATCGATCCGAAGGGGATCGCGTGCGTTCATGTATCGGCCTCCTTCGCGCCCTGGATGCCGCGCAGCAGGATTTCGCGGTCGACAACACCGGCGTCCCGCCCCTCCCCGTCGACGATCAGCACCGGACCCGGATTGGCAATGGAAAATTCGATCAGGCTGTCGAGGTCCATGCTCTCCGGCAACCTGGGGGCCCGCTCAAGCTCGGCGGCCGGCAGGGAACAGGATTCAAGCGGCTGCATGATGCTGTGGGCGGAGACCAGCTTCAGTTTCGAGATCCCGGCGACGAACTCCGCGACATAGTCGTCCGCCGGATGGCTGACGATCTCCTCGGGGGTGCCGATCTGCACCAGGACCCCGTCCTTCATGATGGCGATGCGATCGCCGATGCGGATGGCTTCGTGAAGGTCGTGGGTGATGAAGATGGTGGTCTTGCCGGTCTTCTCGGAAAGTCGGATGAACTCGCCCTGCAACTGGCGCCGGATGAGGGGATCGAGGGCGCTGAACGGCTCGTCCATGAGGAGGATGTCCGGATCCGCGGCCATGGCCCTGGCAAGCCCGACCCGCTGCTGCATGCCGCCCGAGAGTTCATGGGCGTAGTGGTATTCCCATCCGCTCAGTTCCACCAGCGCCAGGGCCTCCTCGGCAATGGCGCGTCGCCGGTTCCGCGACAAGCCCTTGACATCGAGCGGCAGGGCGACGTTGTCCAGCACGGTGCGGTGCGGCAGGAGCGCGATGTTCTGGAACACCATCCCGATCTTCTCGGCCCGCAGCAGGCGAAGCTGCCTGCCGTTCTTGTGCAGGACGTCCTCGCCGTGAATGAGGATCTGCCCGGATGTAGGCTCCAGCAACCGGTTGATGTGGCGCACCAGGGTGGATTTGCCGCTGCCGGAAAGGCCCATGATGCAGAACACCTCGCCCTCGCCGACGGTGAAGCTGGCGTCCTGGACGCCGACCACACAGCCGAAGCGTGCCAGAACCTCGTTCTTGGAAATTCCCTCGTCCAGGACCGCCTGCATGGACTCGGCGGAGCGCTCGCCGAAGATCTTCCAGACATGGCGAAGTTCCACCGGCGCAGGATCGCCGGACGGACTCTTCTGGAGGTTTGCCGGACTAGTGCTCAAGGGCGTTCAGCCTCCGGTTAATTTTGTATTTTATTTGAACACAATTTTTTCGAGACTGTCAAACCTGCCGTTCCTGCGTGTAGCGAGCACATGAAATGTCCGGCCGAGTAGCATGTAATCCGGTTTCAGCGGCATTGCCTGGAAGTGCCATGGGACGGGGCGGAGTAGCTGCAGGAGACCAGACTGATGAGGTTTGAAGATGCGTATCCGGGTCGGACGCAAACTCGCCTGACACGGGGGATGCCGAAGCACTGGGCACATCTCTCCAGGTGATCCCGGCAATGTGCATGCCGTAAAACGCGGACGGGGTCCGGCGGCGCAGGCGGCAGCGCGCTTACGCACCCTCATCAAGAGGCATGGAATCGGCTTGGAATGCCGCAGGCAGACCCTCAAGGGGCAAGGGCATTGACTCCGGCCCCGGAAAAGGCGATTTTTGGCATGTGATTTCTCCTGTTCGCAGTTGCATCCGGGGCACAAGACCGTTGCAGGGTTGTTCCCCGGGTTATGAATAACAGGAAATAAAGATGTTATTAATCAATGTATTATTAAGATATTTCGTTCAAGGGCGTGAATTGGTCACGGCCTCGTCAATCTCAAGGGTACCGCCCACGTTATTCCAAGCATGTATCAGTCCGCCCTAGAAGCGATCGGGCACACCCCCCTGGTACGCCTTGACCGCTTCACCCGCAACCGTGATCTCCAGGGCACCATCCTTGCCAAACTGGACTATCTGAACCCCGGCTTCTCAAAGAAGGACCGGGCCGCCCTCGGTGCCATCGAACATGCGGAAGCAGCGGGCATGCTGTCCCCCGGCCAGACCGTGGTCGAATTGACATCGGGCAACATGGGCACCGGTCTTGCCATCGTGTGCAGTATCAGGGGATACCCGTTCATTGCGGTGATGTCGAGGGGCAATTCCCCGGAGCGGGCCCGGATGATGCGCGCACTCGGTGCCGAGGTCGTGCTTGTCGACCAGACCCCAGGTTCCATCCCTGGTCAGGTTTCGGGAGAGGACCTGGAACTCGTCGAGCTGGAGGCGCGGCGGCTGACCGAAAAACACGGCGGGTATCGCGTGGACCAGTTCCGGCGCGAGGGGGCACTGCTGGCCCACTACCGGACCACCGGACCGGAAATCTGGAGCCAGGCGGACGGGCACCTCGACGGGTTCTGCGATTTTCTCGGAAGCGGTGGAACCTATGCCGGCGTCACGAGGTTTCTGAAAGAGAAGAACGAAGCCATCCGGTGCTACGCCATCGAGCCGGAGGGAGCCGCGGCCGTTTCCGGCGATGATGTGACCAGTCCGGACCATCCTATCCAGGGCGGCGGTTACGCCATCCCGGACCTGGTTTTCCTGCACGACGTCCCGGTGGACGGATATCTCACAGTCTCCGGTGAGGAGGCACGCCTGGCAGCTCGGGCCCTTGCCAGTGAGGAGGGAATATTCGGCGGTTACTCCGCAGGAGCGAACCTGGCGGCCGCAGCCCGGCTTCTGGCGGGAGAGATGCGTGGAAGAACAATTGCCATCATGATCTGCGATTCGGGACTCAAGTACCTTTCGACGGATCTATTCGAGTGATTATTGAAGACCCATTCATATCGTCAGCGAGCACAAAATTCCTGACGAATTTTTCGCCGGATGATTGACAATTACCTCCGAAACTGTTCTCATATTAGAGAACAACATGCTTCCGACCTTCCATGCGCGAGATTGAAGAGAAAATTCTGGATTTCGTGGCCAGATACTGTTTCGAGGAACAGCGTTCGCCCACCCTGGCGGAAATTGCCGAGGGAATCGGCTATACCTCCAGGGGTTCCGTGCACCGGTACGTCAAATCCCTGATCAATGAAGGGTATCTGTCGTCCGACGGCGCCAACAGGAATCTCCGCTGTACCGGCAAGCCGCGCGCTGATCTGACCATTCCCCTGCTGGGCCGAATCGCCGCCGGGCGACCAATCGAGGCCATATCGGAGCGCATGGAAATCAACATCACCGACCTGTTCGCCGGTCCGGATCGATTCGTACTCCAGGTGAACGGGGACTCCATGATCGAGGCCGGCATCCACGACCGGGACTATGTCATCGTGCAGCAGTCCGGCACCGCCCGGGAAGGCGACATCGTGGTGGCCCTGGTGGACGGCTACGAGGCTACCCTGAAACGCTACCACGCACTGCCCGGCAACCGGATCCGCCTGGTGCCGGAGAATCCGGCTATGGAACCGATGGTATTTTCCGCTGACCAGGTGCAGATCCAGGGCATTGTCGTGGGCCAGATGCGGCAATACTGAATCACGGCATCAGTGCACTGAACGGACGTCCGGTGACGCGGCTCCTCGGCCGGATGGCTGCCTCAAGTCAACTTGCGTTTGTCCGTGGTACCGTGCTTCAGCCAGCCCAATCGGCCGTGTGTGAGCCAGGGTAAACAGGACGCTGCGCTGAATCCTCCACCGGCTGACGGTCTTCGCCGTTGACGCAGCCCGGGACCGGCAGCCCGATGGGGATTCTCACTTCGGCAGGGCTTCGGCAAGTGCCAGGTTCAGCATTTCGCCGTGAAACGGATCCAGTGTGTCCACCAGGTTCTCCGAAGCCTGCACCAGAAAATCCGGGTCCCTAGCATGGATGTTGATATGGCCGAGCTTACGGTTCTCCCGCCAGGACTTGCCGTACCACCAGCACTGGATTCCATCAAGACCCTGCCATTCCGGGTTTAATCGGCAACCGATCAGGTTCAGCATCAACGTGAAACCCTGTCTTGTCGGAAGCTCCACCAGGGGACGGTCCAGGATCGCCAGCAGATGGAGGTCGAACTGGCTGACTCCGGCCCCCGCCTGGGTCCAGTGCCCGCTGTTGTGTACCCTCGGAGCCAATTCATTGACCAGTAGCCCCTGGCGTGTCTCGAAGCACTCCATGGCCATCACACCGACATAGTCGAAGCTGTCCATCACCCGTCCGAGCATGTTCTCCGCCTCATCCTGGAGTACTTCGCTGCCGGATGCCGGAGCGAGGGTATAGCGCAGCATGCCGTCCTGGTGGTAATTCTCCACCAGCGGGAAAAATGCCTTGCCCCCGCCCCGGAAACGCGCCCCTACCAGGGACACCTCCCGTTCGAAACGGATCAGACGCTCGGCGATGATGCCGCCGTAGGCATTTTCAGGTATGCCGCCATCATCCCCGGAGCAGACCACCCACTGGCCCTTGCCGTCATAGCCGTCCCGGATGCTTTTCACCACCAGTTCGTCACCAAGGCGAAGGCGTGCGGCGTCGAGGTCAAGCGGTGCATCGATGGTTTGCCAAGGCGACGTGGCGATGTCGAGTTGGTCGAGCAGGGCCTTCTGCTGGTCACGGGCCGGAAGCAGGGACATGGCCTCCGCGTTGCACCACGCGGACTCGTTCCTCAAGCCCTCAACCATCTCATTGCCGAGCAGGTGCTCGAGTTCCGCCGTGATCACCGGATAACGCGCCAGGATCTCCTCCCGGGACAGGGGCAGCCGTGTATCCGAGGTGCCCGGCAGAACCTCTCCGGTAACGTGGTCAAGACGGTCCACGGAAATCCCCAGCCGGGCTCCGGCCGCGGCCATCATCAGGCCGAGCTGGCCGGCACCGACCACGAGGATGTCTGCCATGTCAGTCCCGGGGATCGGGCTGATCGAGTACCGTCTTCGTGACGGCGGCGCGGCGCTCATCCAGGCGCTTTGCCAGTTCTCCATCCGCAAGGGCGAGAATCTGGCAGGCAAGGAGACCCGCGTTCGATGCGCCGGTGCTCCCGATGGCGAGTGTGCCCACGGCCACGCCCCGGGGCATCTGGACAATGGACAGCAGGCTGTCCATGCCCTTGAGAACCTTGCTTTCCACCGGCACACCGAGCACCGGCAGCGGCGTCGCCGCCGCGACCATGCCCGGCAGATGGGCTGCCCCGCCGGCGCCGGCAATGATCACCCTGAAGCCGGCTTCCCGCGCGCCCGTCGCGAACTGCATCATCTTGTCCGGAGTACGATGGGCGGAAACCACCTCGCAATGATAGGCCACCCCCAGTTCGTCCAGTATCTCGCATGCCTCGGACATGGTTCCCCAGTCGCTGCGGGAGCCCATGATCACCGCAACCCGGGGCGTGCCCGGTGATGAATTGTTGTCGCTCATGTCCCGAACCCGGTAAAGGCTGGGATTTTACCCGTCCCGGCCTGGAGATTCAGTGTGGGGACGTGAAATTTCCCCGGGCTATTCACCCGTGTTGACTCGATCAGTACAATATGCGGCTTCTACCGCCGTCGGGGTGTAGCTCAGCCTGGTAGAGTACTGCCTTCGGGAGGCAGGGGCCGGTGGTTCGAATCCACTCACCCCGACCAAGTAAACCAATGGGTCCGGAACAGCGGTACCCGTTCTCCTTCCTCCCGTAACCGTAATCCGTTACAGATTCCTCCAGTTCCGACCATTTCGCCGGAAACAAAGGTCCTGGAGATGGCCTGTATGCAGGCAACTGGTGGAGAGACGGACGGCAGGTCAGCCCTTTTTCCGGATTCCCGCGAGAAAGGTCCTGGCGATCACGAACACCGTCAGGACCATCAGCAGCACCGCCACGGGACGGCGGAAGAACATGAAGGTGTCGTACTGGGACGTGATCACCACCTGCTGCAAGGCCCGCTCCCACTCGGGCACGAGGATGAAACCGATGAGGAACGCCACGTAGGAGAAATCGAACTTGCGCATGAAATAGCCGATCACCCCGAACACCAGCATCACCATCACGTCGAACATGGAAGACTGCCCGAGATAGGCTCCCATGATGCAGGTGAAGATCACCAGCGGATACAGGATCACCGAGGGAATCTGGACCGCCTTGCAGAACAGCTTGAGCCCGAACCTGCCGATGATGAGCAGGAAGAAACTCGCGATCACCAGGCTGCCGAATACCCCGTACATCAGTTGCGAGTTCTCCTCGAACAGGAGCGGACCCGGCATCATGCCGTGGATCATGAAGGCGCCCATCAGCATCGCCACGGCAAGATTTCCGGGGATGCCGAGAACGAACAGCGGAATCAGACTGGCGCCCACCACGGCGCTGTTGGCGGCCTCCGACGAGGCGATCCCCTCCAGGCGCCCCTTGCCGAATTCCTCCGGCTTGTCCGACCGCTTGAGGGCCTGGTCATAGGAAAGGAACGAGGCGACCGGCGCACCAAGGCCGGGCATGGCACCGACCCCGATGCCGATGGCGCTGGCACGCAGCAGCGTCTTCGTGTTGGCGAAGAATTCCTTCAGGGACACGAACCGGTCTTCCGGCCGGTCGGAGAAGTTCCGCGCCGCCTCGTCGGCACCCGCGCCGAACCGCAGTCTCTCAAGCTGAATCAGGATTTCCGAGAATGCAAGGAGGCCGATCGCCACCGGTATCAGTGAAAGCCCGCTTTCCAGCTGGTAGATGTCGAAGGTAAGGCGCGGCAGGGCGGTCACGGGCTCGGTCCCGATCATGCCCACGAGAAGCCCCGCCGCCGCGGCCACGAGTCCCCGGGAAATCGACTTGGTGCCGATCCCCGCGATCACCGTGAGCGCCAGCGAGATCAGGGCGAACATTTCCGGCGGACCCATGTAGAGCGCCACGGTGGCGAGCGGCGCCGCGATGAGCACCAGGACCGTGGTGGAGATGAAATCCCCGGACACGGAGCTGTAGAGCGCCATCCTGAGCGCCTTCTCCCCCTTGCCCTGCTCCGTCAGGGGATATCCGTCCCAGGTCGTCGCCGCCGCCTCGGGGGTGCCCGGCGTTCTCAGCAGTACCGCCGAGATCGCGCCGCCGAAGAACGCGCCCTTGTTCAGACCCACCAGGAACCCGATGGCCGCAAGGGGGGACATGTAATAGGTCAGCGGGATGAAAAGCGCGATGGCCATGGGGCCGTTGATACCCGGAATCGCGCCGATGGCCACCCCGGTCGCCACGCCCACGAACACGAACATGAGGCTCATGGGGGACAGGGAGTCCATCAGGCCGGCTAGAATCATTTCCATGATCGCATCCTTCTGGCGGGAGTCTCTCAGAGACCCGGGATCGGAACCCCGAAGCCGTAACGCATGACCGCGTACATGAGGGCGACCGCGATCACCGAGATCGCCAGGATCCTGACGTGGCTGCGGGCGCCCACGAGATACTGGAGCAGCAGCATGAAGCCGAGCGCCGAGGCAATGTAGCCGACGGTATGGATGCCGACCACGAACAGCGCGGCCGGCACCATGTACTTGAGCAGGTGAACAATGTCCAGGCGGCCCACCTGGGTGAACCCGGTGCCTCCCCCCTCCTCCGGGAACTCGCTTTCCTCCGCGTCAAGCACGGTGCCCCTTCGCCGGGCCACTTCCGTGCGCACGATCGCCAGCACGGCCATGACCAGCATGACGGCAACCGCGACATTGGGAACCAGCGCAGGTGACGCGCCGTATCCCGGGTAGGGCGGCGTGTACTTCGGAATGGCCCAGGCGAGAAGAACCACGCTGGCCAGCACAATCAGCACATAGGCCAGCGTGTCCCGTTGTATCCGTGTCAAAACTGCCGCCCTCCCGCCTGGTCAGGCCTGGTTGGGAAGACGTGCAGTTTACTGGTTCTTGGCCTGCTCTCCAAACAGGTCATACAGCTCCATCAGGGATTTCTCGGCATGGTCCCTGCCCCAGGTCACCGGGAGCATCAGGAGCTTCTCGGTGATGAACGACTCCGTGTCCGCATCGGTGGCGAGCTTGTCCGCCGCCCCGGTGATCCTGGCGGCGACGTCATCCGGCAGGCCCTTGGGCGCCACCAGCCCGACGATCATCTCCACGGCCTCGTCATAACCCTGCTCTTTCAGGGTCGGGACATCCGGCAGCGGCGGCAGGCGCTCGTTGAGCGCGGACGCCAGCAGCTTGAGACGGCCCGCCCGGACATGTTCGTAGAGGATCGCTCCCACGTAGCCGATGTCCGCATGGCCCCCGGTCACCGCCTTGATGACGGAAGGTCCGCCCTTGCTGGGAATCAGGGATATGTTCACGCCTTCCGCCTTGGCAATGCGCTGGATGGCATCGCGGTCATCGGCGCCGTGGAACATGCAGATCAGCGCCTTGTCGTTGGACTTGGCCCACTGGAACGCCTCTTTCAGGGTGTTCCACGGCCGCTCCGGCTTGGAGATGAAACCGCTGGAATTCAGCGCGACCAGGCTCAGGTAGTCGAAGTCGTCGAACCCGTACTTCACCGGGGAATGGTGCGGCTGGTAGGTGTAGGCGGTGACCGCCGCGATCCCCAGGGTGTATCCGTCCGGCTTGGCCTTGCTGAGTTCGGTTGCCATCACGCTGCCATGGGATCCACCGGTGACGTTCTTCACGTTCACCGGCTGCCCGAACTCCTTGCTGAATCGTTCTGCCAGGCCCCTTGCAAGTCGGTCGATCTGGGCACCCGGCTGGACCATGGTCATGAACGTGACCGGTCTGTCCGGATACTCGGCCATGGCCGACGGGGCGGCAAGGATCAAGGCAAGGGCGGCGCCGAGGCCTTTGATGAATAGTGATTTGAGCATGATCTTCTCCTGTGGTGTGGTGAAATCGGGGCGGATTTCCTGACTTGATGAACGTGGCCCGCAACCATGCCCCGAGGGCGGGATCAGGCAAGGTTTGCAAAAAATCTTATACCCCTATCCTGGGCGTTTATGTCGTATGGACGACAATCCCGCCATTGGAAGGAAGATTTCCTCCCGGTTCCGGTGGGCGCTCAGCGCGGTGAACCGGCCAGATCCATCTCCAGTTTCACCAGGGTCTCCGCGGCAGCCTGGGAGGATGCGGCTTCCATGTAGAGCATCCGCCGGTCCGTACGAAGACCATGGGTCCGTTTCAGCACCCCCAGGGTGGAGGTAACGGTCTGGCGGCAGCAGCCGATCATGTCCGCCATTTCCTGGTGGGTGAGCGGTATGTCGATGTAGATCCTCCCGTTCCGGCTGCGGCCGTAGCGCTGGAAAAACCGGGCCAGCAGCTTGACTAGACGGGCGGTGACGTCGGTTGAGGTCAGGTTGAGCAGCATGTCGCCGAGCACCCGCAGTCTCCCGGACAGGATGTCGATCACCTGCATCGCCATGGACGGGTTGTCCATCAGGTACCGGCGGAACTGCTTGTGATCGAACCGGACCAACTCCACCGGGGTGCAGGCCTGCGCGAAGACATCCCGGTGCGTCCCGCGCCACACCTCCGCCAGGCCGAACAGCTCCCCGGTGAAACAGAACCACATGATGACCTCCTTGCCCTGCGGGGACAGTTCGTAGATCTTCGCCCGGCCGCTCAGGATGATGTAGACGTATTCGCTGGGTGCTCCGGCCTGGAAAATGAGTGCGTTCTTTTCCACCCTGGCAACCGTGCCGATACGGAACAAACGCTCCCGTTCACCCGCAGAGAGGGTCTGCAGCAGGTTGGTGGACGGCAACTGGTGCTGTTCCCTGGATGCCATGCGTCGGACCGGCGAAAAGGAATTGCTTATGGGCTTTCGCTATAATGCCTGAACTATTCCTCATGTGGGGTACCCATGCAACTGGACTGGCCCGGGGAAAACGCGGACGACCCGACCCTGCCACGGAACCGCTGGTTCCATCCGTCCAGCAACTGCTGCCTGGATTTCCACGGCGATCCGGCCGCCTCGGCCCTCCGGGTGTTTTCCGACGGCAACCACCACATGGCGCTCGAGCAGACCCTCGAGACCTTCCGTGCGGAACACGCACTTTCGTCCATCTTCTACTGCACGACCCCCCCGAAGGTGTACCTCGACTGGATGGAGTCGGGCGCCATCGAAATCGGCAATCTCCGCCTTGGCGTGGCCCCGGACATCGTCATCGGACCGGACGACATCATGGAAAAGCTGGCCTCCCGGGATGCGGTCCGCCGCATCTCGGTGTTCGCCCAAAGCCGCGGCAACAGCCTCCTCGTCCGCAAGGGCAACCCGAAAAACATCCGTGACGTGCGTGATCTCCTGTCACCGGAGATCCGGCTTTTCATCTCGAATCCCAGGACGGAAAGTGCCAGTCATGCGGTGTACCGGCAAACCCTGGAAGGATTCGCCGGCGACGCCATCGGCGATCTTCTTGACGCCGGCGACAGGGTGCTGTTCGGCGAACTGATCCACCACCGGGAAGCACCCCAGGCTCTTGCCGACGGGCGGGTGGACGCCGCCGTGGTCTACGGACACCTCGCGCTTCGCTACACGCGCATCTTCCCGGAAATATTCGAGCAGGTCCCGCTCCCCGAGGGGGAACGCAACATCACCACCCGCTATGCCGTGGGCCTGGTGGATGAAACCCACGGGATGGCCGGTGAGCTTTACCGGTATTTCCTGGGGGATGAGGCCGCAGCCATTTACCGTCATCACGGGCTGTTGCCGATCCGGGACTGATCTTCTGACCGGCCGCCCGGCCTGGCGGCCTCACTCGAATGGGGTTACGCCCTCCGGGCAGCCAGCAGCGCACGGTTGAACTGCTGGTACAGAACGGCTACCTCGAACCCCGCCGCCTTCAGCCAATCCTCGTAATCCCGTAGGGCTGCGACATGATCCTTCTTGGCGCTGTACCGCTCATGGTAGCTGCCGAAGTCCGGCACCGCCCCGGGATCCGCCAGCCTGTCCCGCATGGCATCCCAGATCACCCGCAGGTCCGGAAAAAAGGGGGTGTAGCGATAAGTGAAGCGGTCGGCAATATAGAAAACGCCGCCGGCGTTGAGCCGGGACAGTGTCCACCGGAACACGGCCTGTTTCACCGGATCCGCCACCTCGTGCAGCGCCTGGATGCACAGGACGGCGTCGAACGTCTCCCCGGCGGGCAGACCGTCCAGGTCGCCGAAATCCGTCCTTTGGAGCCGGATCCGGCTGTCCAGGCCGAGGGAGGAGAACCTGGATTCCGCCAGCGTCAGCATGGCGTCCGAGGCGTCGATACCGAGCAGTGAACGGGACGCAAAGAACGTCGGGGCCATTTCATGCAGACAGGCCTCCACCTGGCCGGAGCCGATTCCGAGATCAAGCAGGCGCGAACCCGGCGGGCAGTTCTCCATGAGGAGCCTGGCGACGAGGCCGACCTGGTGGTGACGGTCCGGATTGGTCTCGACGCTGCCGGCGAGATCCCATTCGCCGGCGAATTTTTCGTCTTCCCAGGCGTCCCGGGTCAATTCAGGCTCACCGGAAGGTGATGAACATGGCGGAGGTCCAGACCTTGGCGTCGTCCACCTGGCGCCCCATCAGGTAGACCGGCCTGAAGCCGGCCGGTCCGTTGACCGCATCTATCTCAAGCGTGCCCGTGACATCTCGCGGCATGTCCCTGTCACTGACCCGATCCGCGGACACGAACAGTTCGGTCCCACCCAGGTCCTTGCGGACCGAGCCGTCGCTGGCAAGCAGATCGGCGCCCGATAGGATGAGTTCGAATTCGGGACAATGTACAAACGGGTTGCCGTCGAGCGGATTGCCGACCTTCACGTATCCGTCGATGGTGCCCCGGATCATGATCGTGGCATCGGCGAGACCGGTAAGGTCGATCTCGATGGCATCGGTATCCCCGTAGGTGTCCGAGGTGAATCCGATCGTGGTTGCGGACTCCCGCCAGCAGGTTTCCTCGTTGTGTTCGAATCCGTATCCCCGGAACTGGTTGATCACCCCGTTCAGGATGGTGATGGTTCCCTTCCACGCGGCCCAGCGGTAACGGTCCCGGATCCTGGCACCGCCCCAGGAGACGCGGATCCGCTGATCGGAGAACCCTGCTTCCTGTTGCAGGCTGCGGCGCCAGATCGGACCGGTATGATCCACCGCAACGATCTCGTCCCACCCGGCATCGCCGAGAAACCGGTATGAGATGGCGGCAGGCCCGCCGGAGTCGAATTCATCCCCCTGGATGGCGTCGCCGCAGCGCGTATACCCGGCGATGCGCTCCCCGGTCGTGGCAAAGGTGTGCCGGGCGCGGAGCGCGGCGCCCACGGCGGCCCGGTCCAGGGCCGGCGCCAGGATCCCCGTGACCCCGCCCTTGGTGCCGAACACCGCGGTACCCGGGACCCCGCCGCCGCAGCGGCCCCGGTGCTCGTCCCCGTTTGCGGAAGCGCCCAGCTTGTACCCGCGGCGCATGGTCTCCTCGTACAGCCAGGGGAAATGCCCCCAGGCAGACTCGATTTCCACCAGGCGCTCCAGTACCGGGTGGTGCCAGTCCATGATGCACCGGCGCCCGCCCACGTGCGGCATCAGCAAATGCCCTTCCGGGTCGTGGATGTAGGTGGCCCAAAGCTCTTCCAGTGGCCAGGCGCCCGGTTCGATCGTTTCGGAGGCCATGTCCTCGTTCCATTCGAAGGAACGGCAGGCATTGCCGTCCCTGTCGAAAGGAAATTCCGGGTCACCGTCCCGCAGGAAGACCACGTTGTGGTCACCGCCGGCACAGGAACTGCCACACCATTCCGTTCCGGGATAGCAGACGAACTCGCCGCTCCGGTTGAGCTGGTGGATCAGCTCCACCGCCTGGTCCCAGCGCGTCTTGGTGACGTTGAAGTCATTGGCGGTATACCCGAGCACATCCAGACCTGCGACGTCCCGTCCGTAAGTCAGGTTGTAGGTGGTGTCATTGGTGCCGACGGTATCGTCGGTATGCACATGGAGGTCGCCGTAATAATCCCGGTCATACGCGAAATCATCGTCCACGGTGATGTAGAACGTCCTGTCCGGCACCCAGGGGCAATCGAGGTGACGCGCAGTGACTGCCAGTTCACCGGCCAGGTCCGTGGGCACCCCGTCCACCAAGGCGACCGCCCATCCACGGTCCTCAAGTGCAACTGTCCGGGTGTCCACGACCTGCCCTTCCCGGCTGAACGTCAGTTCCACATTCCCGCCGGTATCCCAGCAGGTATTGCCCCAGGCGTCCTCCGCGCGGACACGGAGGGGCACCGCTGCATTCGTGCGGACCATGCGCGAGGCGACCATGACCAGTTGCTCCGGACGCCCCGGCATGATGTCGATGGCAATGTCCGGCATGACCGCCGCGCACCGGGAAGTGCCGAGAGGATCGCAGTAGCAGCGGAAGCGGAAGCCCTTCTCCACGAAGGTCTGCACCCTGGTACCGGGACCGCCGTGACGGCGGTCGCCCATGCGGATGATGATGTGATCGCCCGGTTTCAGATACCCGTCCACTGTGTCCACGATGATGGCCTTCTGGAAGGGCCGCTCATGGCCTTTTTGGTCGAATCTCACCTTGAGGGACTGGACCGTTGCCGGACTCTGTCCGGGGACACAGGGCCCCGCATGGTATTCCGCGGACACGTAGTTCGCAGCCCCGGGATCCGCGGTCTGGAAAAGCGCCCAGTCCGAGTAGAACTTGAACGTCGCCTTGAACCAGGCACCGTCTGCCATTCCGGACGCACCGATCTCATAGTCCAGGATGATTTCGGTCCACTCGCCGGCCACCAGCCGGTCGACGTTGCAGGTGACATTTCCCAAAAACGGCATGTCCTTGGTTTTCTGGTAAAGACCCTCCGGAGCGAAGTAATCACCCAGACGTTCGTGCAGTTCCTGTTCGGTCATCTTTTTCATTGTGGTATCTCCTCCGTTCGTGTCACTTGGGGGATATCGGAATTCGAACCCGGCAGGGCCTGATCCGGGAAAGCCAGATTAAGAAGTCCTGCAGGATCAGTTCTGTCGCGTAGCCGACATAATCAATTCCCTGGACCTGTTGGCAGAATTCGGATCGGAGAGAAACGGGGGTATCCGTGCTGCCGCCCCCAATCGTCCTGTTCGGCCTACGCCGGACAGGCAACGGGGAGCTTTGCAATTGATCCTGTCGAAGTCTTCGTGATGCCCAGCGTCCGTGCCGATTACATGCAAGCGAATCATTCAGGGGGAATCACTCCCCGCAGGCATCACGGGCCAGTCCATGGAAAACACCTGATACCGGATCCGGAGACACCCCGTCTGTCCCGGAATGAGATGCCGACAACCAGAAGCATGTTGTGCGGCCTTCCGGACCCTGCCCGGACGCGGATGGCTTTCGACCTGCCCGGTTCCGGCGTTCCGGCAGGGGATGGGGCATGCATCGAACCGGCAGCCCTGAACCTGCGGATGCAACCCAACAGTGTTCGCCGTAGCGGATCAGGCTGCCAGCGCGGCCCCGGTCACCGAATCCCGGCTGTTTCCGAACCGGTGATCGGCGGGCTACCCCTCGTCCGAGGAGGATTCGTCCTTTCCCTGTTCGTCCAGACGATAGGAAATCGCATCCATCTGAAGTTCGAGATTGTCCCGGGTCCAGCGGTCCAGGGTGCTGCTCTCGCTGAAATGCATTTGCTCCAGAAGCTTCATGCTGAAATCCTGGAATTCCTTTTGCGGGTTGCCCTTCTTGGAAAATTCCACGACATACAGGTGCTCAATCATGATTCCCAGAGATATGATTTTCCCCATCAAGCCATAAAGCAGTTCTCTTTGGTGGTATGGGAACTTGGAAATTAACTTATCTGCTTCTGATTTCATGATAAATGTTCTATTGCAATTTCATAGGGTTCCGGATCATCCGGATTGAGGCAAACAGCCACTGCCTCGCCGAACACCCGGGCAAGTGATACCGCTTGGAGGGGGAGCGATCGTACATGTCCATTTACTGCCGTTCGATTGAGCATTCATAATCATAAGGATTGTTTCCACGGAACTCACCCACTCATACTCCGATGGTAAACGACATTCGGCACTTCGGGCAATTTGTACAGGACAACAATGTACAGGGCAAATTTCCAATACTTCGATTTTCTCCGGACGACGACGCCATCTGATTTACCGTATCTGTGATTCTGGCGATTCAGTTGGCATTGTATACTTTATCCGGGCCGGCACTCACTCCGCATTGTTCAAATGACTGCCCCCAAGCCTCGTCTGCGGAACGTGACCGGCATCGCCTGCAGCCATTTCGAATTCGTCTGTCAGGGTGTTCCCGGAAGTGCCGAATAGCTTCCCCAAAAGCTATTTACCAACCGCCGGCAAGCCCTCCATTACGTGTTGGGCGAAGAGTCTGTCCCTCCCCGGAAGAGAAGAAGAGTGTCTTGGTTTCCTCGTGATCATTTGCTACAAACCCTGACGGCCCTGCCACGAACGGGGCGCGACACCGAATCAACCTTGAGAACACGTGCCCTTCCCATGGCAGGCCCGGATCTGAAAACCAGGAATGTCTCCTGAAGTGGAATCCTTCCGGACCGGGTGCGTGTCCGGGACCGGTACCGGGACGGCAGGATCCGGGGTGGAACAGTCGCTGCCCGCTTCCCGCGCCGGGGCCGGATGCAAACCGGCACAACCCCCGGAAGGCAGGGCATGACACGCCCTGAGGTACCGGCCCACGGCGGACGGCGGAGCCCGCGGCGCCGCCGGTTCCGCCTGTCCGGCGCCATTGCCGGCGCCTTCGCGCTGCTGGCGGCGCTCTTCGCCGGTCTCTACGCCTGGCTCTCCCTGCCTTCCTACCATGGAACCCTGGCACTCGACGGGCTCGAGGCGCCCGTGGAGATCATCCGGGACGCCCATGCGATTCCGCACATCTATGCAAAATCACACCGGGACAGCGCTTTCGCCATGGGGTACGCCCACGCCCAGGACCGGCTCTGGCAGATGGAGCTGCAGCGCCGTATCGGCGCCGGGAGACTCGCCGAACTGGTGGGGGAGGCGGGCCTAGAGACCGACTTTCTGATGCGGACACTTGGCGTGTACCGGATCGCGGAACGCAATTTCGGCAAACTGTCGGCCGCGGCCCGGCAGATCTACGAGGCCTATGCATCCGGCGTGAATGCCTACCTCGAGACCCGGACCGGCATGCTGCCGCTGGAATTTCAGTTGCTCCGCCACGAACCCGAACCCTGGCGGCCGGCCGACAGCCTCGTCTGGCTCAAGCTCATGGCCTGGACCCTGGGAGACAATCATGCCGACGAACTCCTGCGCGCCCGCCTGGCGGACCGTCTCGACCGGGCCCAGCTGCAGGATCTCTGGGCCCAGCATCCGGACGATCCGGAGCCCGGGCCGCATTCGGACCCGCAGGCCCTGTTACCCGCCGGCATCGACTACGCGGCACTTGCCGGTGCGATGCCGGAGCGGCAGGGGTCGGGCCTCGGATCCAACAGCTGGGCGGTGTCCGGTGCCCACACGAAGTCCGGTTTCCCGCTGCTGGCAAACGATCCGCACCTGCGACTGGACGTGCCGGGCATCTGGTACCTCGCCCATATCAGCACGCCGGACTTCGAAGTCGCCGGCGCCACCCTGCCGGGACTGCCCTTCCCCGTGCTCGGCCAGGCCCGCAACTTCGCCTGGGGCTTCACCAACACCGCGCCGGATGTCCAGGATCTGTTCGTCGAGCGGATCGATCCCGTGAACCCCTCCAACTATCTCGCCCCCCGGGGCAGCCTGCCCTTCGATGTCCGCACCGAGACGATCCGGGTGCGCGGCGGGGAGCCGGTCCGGCTTGCCGTGCGCGGGACCCGTCACGGCCCGGTGATCTCCGGCGTGATCGGGGAGGACGCGGGATTCCTGGAGGCGGGGCATGTCCTTGCCCTTTCGTGGACGGCGCTCGCCGAGGACGACCGCAGCGGCGAGGCGCTTGTGCTCGCCACCACGGCTCCGGATCTCACGGGATTCGTCAACGGGCTGCGCCACCTGGTAGCACCGCAGATGAACGTCGTCTTCGCCGACCGCGAAGGCGATATCGGCTTTGTCGCCCCCGGCCGCGTGCCGATCCGCGCGGGGGGCCTCGGCCACCTGCCCGCACCCGGCTGGACCGGCACCCACGACTGGGTAGGCTACATCCCCTTCGATGAATTGCCGCGGATCGACAACCCGGCATCCGGACACATCGTCAGCGCCAATCACCGGATCACCCCGGAAGGCTATCCCCACTACATCACCGACACCTGGGTGCCGCCCTACCGGGCGAAGCGGATCCGGGAACTGCTCGAAGGCGGGACCCGGCATACCGTCGGGAGCCTGGCCGGCATCCAGCATGACCTGGTCTCGCTGGGCGCGAGACGCATGCTGCCCGTTCTCCTTTCCCTTGCCGACGCACAAGACGGGAACGCCCGCACTGCCCTTCACCTGCTCGGGGCCTGGAACTACGCCATGGACCGCGACCGGGCCGAGCCGCTCATCTACATGGCCTGGATGAGGGAACTGACCCGCACGCTCTTCGCCGACGAGCTGGGGGACGTCTTCGGGGACTACTTCGATATCCGCACCGAGGTGGTTCACCGTGCGCTCACCGAGCGCCGGGGCTGGTGCGACGACATCACGTCCGGGAAGCGGGAGACCTGCGCCGGGCAGGTGAGCGGGGCGCTTGCGACGGCCCTTGATTACCTTGCGGGAGAATACGGCGACGACATGACAGGATGGAAATGGGGAACGGCACATGCCGTCCAGATGCCCCACCGACTGCTGGGCAAGATTCCCGTTATCGGCTCCTGGTTCGAAATCCACATGCCCACGGGCGGCGAGAAGGAGACGGTGAAGGCAGGCGGATTCAATGTGTCCGATGCCGGCAGTCCGTTTGCCCAGAACCACGGCGCCGGCTACCGCGCCGTCTATGACCTCGCCGACCCGGAGCGGTCGGTTTTCATCGCGAGTACAGGACAGTCAGGAAATCCGTTGTCTCCGCGCTACCGGGACTACGCCGAACCCTGGCGTGACGGCCATTACCTGCCCATGCTCACCGACCGCGCCCGAATCGCGGAAAATTCCCTTGGATCGCTGGTGCTGACACCGAGGTGACACGCCCGCCGGATTCCGGCCGCGGGATCAGTTCATGTCCAGCGCCTTTTTCCGTTCATTCGCCCAGGTCCGTATCATCTGGTCGACGGCGAGGCCGATGAACGCGACGCACAGCCCCAGGGTCAGCCCGACACCGGTGCCCTGGGGATCCGAGATGGCCTTCAAGATCAGCTGCCCGAGGTCCGTGGTGCCGATGAAGGCCCCGATGATCACCATGAACAGCGCAAAGATCACAGTCTGGTTCACCCCGAGCATGATATGCGGAAACGCCAGGGGAAGCTCGATCGAGATCCACCTCTGCAGGCGCGACACGCCAAGCATGGAGCCCGCGTCATGGAGAACCGGCGGCACGCTGCGCAGTCCTTCCACGGTATACCGGGTCGCCGGGACGGTGGCATAGACGACGGTGGCGATGATCACGGAGGTGTCGGTAATGCCGAACAGCATGATCACCGGAATCAGGTAGATGAACGAGGGAAACGTCTGGAGGAAGTCGCAGACCAGCAGGATCACCCGGCTGGCAATCGTGCTCTGGGCGCACAGGGAACCCAGGGTGATGCCGAGGACCGCCGAGACGATCACGGAAAACGAGGCCATGTAGGCGGTAATGAGCGCCCTGTCCCAGTATTCGGACAGCGCGATGAAAAGCAGGAATCCGCCGATGATCAGGGCCGATCTGAAACCCGCCAGTATGTAGCCGGTACCCATCATCAGGAGGAAGGTGGCGGCGACGGGCATGGCGAGGTACATGTCCCGCATCGGCACCAGGATGCTCGTGATCAGGAACTCGTTGAAGCCTTTCAGGGTGTAGAAGAACGTGTCCCAGATCCAGTCGACCGTGGTCTGCCAGAACGGGGCCGTGGTGATGCCCTTGTTGTGCGGAACGATGTAGAGGTAGTTGAAACCCTCCCGGAACAGGAAGCTGCCGATGAAGGCCAGGACCGAGCCGGCCAGGAAGACGGCCAGGGCCATCAGGGCGTACCGGTGCCGCTGGACGAAGGAAAGATCGGCGAAATAGTCCGTCTGCTTGTTCGCCCAGGCCAGGGACATCTTGTCCAGCACCACGGCAATCAGCACGATGCACACCCCGATTTCTATCCCGGTGCCGATCCGGAGGGAATTGAGCGCGATCAGCAGGTTGGAGCCCAGCCCCTGGGCACCGATGAACGCGGCGATCACGGTCATCGCCAGACACTGCATGACCACCTGGTTGACACCGATCAGGATGTCGCGCCTCGCCGTGGGGATCAGCACCCGGAACATCATCTGCCACCCGTTGCAGCCGCTCATCATGCCCGATTCCATCACGTCCGCGGGGACCTTCTTCAGCCCCAGCAGCGTGAGGCGGACCATGGGGGGCGTGGCGAAGACGATGGTGGCGATCGCGGCGGCATGATCCCCGACGCCGAACAGCACGATCACCGGCACCAGATAGGAATAGTGCGGCATGGTCTGGGCGACGTTGAGCAAGGGGTTCAGGGTCGCCTCGACAAACCTGCTCTTGTAGGCCCAGATGCCCAGCAACAGCCCGAGAATGACGGATACCGGTGCGGCGATCAGGACGAACGACAGCGTCTCCATGGACGGCTTCCACTGGCCGAATATCGCGATGAACATCGTGCAGACCCCGGCCAGCACCGCCAGACCCCTGCCCTGCAGCTTGTAGCCGAGAATGATCGCCCAGCCGGTGATGACCGTCCAGGGAAGCGCGGGCCAGCGCGCCCAGGGGTATTCATTGACGAAATCCCAGCTGGTGAAGGCAACGACGGTCTTGTTCCCTCCGAGGAAAATCTCCCGCACGAAGTTGATGACGAACAGAAAGGTTCCCGACACCGTCCGGGTCATCTCCCGGAACAGGGGCTTTTCCTCGTAGTCCTCAATGATCGGGTCGTATACGTTGATCGGCATCCAGTCGAACATCAGGTACCGGACCGAATCGTTGATGATCACGGGGAGTTGTTTCAGGAGCGGCGGAAGGCGCCACAGGTAATTGGTCTCCGACGGGCTGATGGACAGGCACAGCAGGAAAAACGCCGCCAGCAGGAAGGCGAACTGGACGATTTTCGGGTGCTTGGCGAGGAAGCTCATCGCACGGTGATCACGTCTCTCCGTCTTTCCCTGTTCTCCCCCCGAACAGCACCTTGAGCACGTGGGACGAATGCAGGGTGCCCACCACCCTGTCATCCGGGTCCACCACCGCCACCGGCTTTTCCTGCCCGAGAATTCCCTCGGCGACGGATTCGATAATGGCATCCTTCGGAACCCTGAGGTCGCCGGGTACTTCCGAGGCATCCACCGGGTCCATCACGGATTCCACCCGGAGCACCTTTTCGCGCGGCACGTCCTCGGTGAACCTGCGCACGTACTCGGTCGCCGGGTTCAGCACGATATTGGCCGGCGTGTCCAGCTGCTCGACCATGCCGTCCTTCATGATTGCGATCCGGTCGGCGAGACGCAGCGCTTCGTCGAAGTCATGCGTGACGAAGAGGATCGTCTTGCCGAGGACACCCTGCAGGCGCAGGAACTCGTCCTGCATTTCCTTGCGGATCAGCGGGTCCAGCGCGGAAAACGGCTCGTCCAGAAACCAGATGTCGGGTTCGACGGCCAGTGACCGGGCAATACCCACCCGCTGCTGCTGACCCCCGGAAAGCTCCCTCGGGAAATAGTTCTCGCGCCCGTCAAGCCCCACCAGGTGGACCATTTCCATGGCCCTCTTGACGCTTTCCCGGGTACTGATGCCCTTGACCTGGAGCGGAAAGGCGATGTTCTCGAGAACGGTCTTGTGGGGCAGCAGCCCGAAGTTCTGGAAGACCATGCCCATCTTGCTGCGCCGAAGCTCGATGAGCTGCCTGTGGTTCAGCGCCAGCAGGTCCAGACCCTCGACGTAGATCTTCCCGGCGGTCGCGTCGGTCAGTCTCGAGATGCAGCGAAGCAGGGTCGACTTGCCGGACCCGGACAGGCCCATGATCACCAGGAGTTCCCCCTCGTGCACCTCAAAGGAGACATCGTTGACGCCCACGACGAGGCCGGCCTCGAGAAACTTCCCGCTGTCCACGACCCCCTCGGAATCCCTGAGCATCTGCCCGGCATTGTTGCCGAAGATCTTGTAGACGGATTCGCACCTGATGATGGCCTGCCCTGCCCCGGCAGGTGGTTCTTGAGAAGACATGGCCGGTTCTGTGATTTTTCCGTTGGGGAGGGGTAGAGTACCCGATTTTCCATCCCGTGTGCGTTTGCCGCACCCCGGAAACAGATTCCCCCCTTTAGAAGGGGGGAATCCGGGTAACGCCTGGATCAGGCCCTCCAGGCCCTTGCAGGAATCACCCCGTCAGTTGGTTGCTCCGAGCACCGATACGGTCCAGGGCTTCCAGACCTCCTCGTTGTCCGCCAGCCACTTGACGGCCGCATCCGCGTGCGTCATGCCATCGACATCCACCAGGGCGGCCATGGAACCGATCTGCGGCGTGGTGAACGACAGCTTGGTGAACGCAGTGTAGGCCTGAGGGTGTGATCGCGGAAACCGGTAGTTGACGCCCTTCTTCAGCCAGCCCGTCGGGGACCCGCAGCCGGTCGTTGACAGATCACCACCATCGGCAATCCTGCAGCCGTCGAAGTAGGGCGGGAACTCGATGAACGTGAAACCCTTGGCATCAGTGAAGTTGGGCGTCCAGTTGAAGATGATGGTGCCACGACCCTCCTTCTCCGCCGCCTTGAGTTCCGCCCAGAGCGCATCGGCGGCCCCGGCGAACTTCACCACCCACTTGTCGTCCAGGCCGAGCCCCTTGACACGGTTCGGCATGACGTCCCCGTGCCAGCTTTGCGGACCCTCCAGCCAGCGGCCCTTGCCGCCGGAATCAGGGGTGGCGAAATTTTCATGGCAGTCCTTCAGGGCCTCCCAACTCGGCAGGCCGGGGCAAAGGCCCTTTTCGATGACCCAGTTGGGTACCCCCATCTCCTCCAGGGTTTCCGCCGCGTGGGTACCGGCGTCGATGAGGCCGCCCTTCTCCATGGCATTGTAAAAGGCGTTCTGCATGGTGGATTGCCAGACTTCGTGCACCAGAGTGATGTCGCCGGTGCGGACCGCCTCGAAGCTCGCCTGGTTATCCACGGGGACGTATTCCACCGTGTTGCCCATACTTTCGAACATTCCGCCGATCACGTGCGCCATCACGATCTGGCTGGACCAGTTCTTGATCGGGATCTTGATCGGCTCGCTGCTGTCCGCTGTTGCGGTGCCCGTGGCGAAGCCAAGGGACAGGGCCGAAAACAGTGCTGTGAGAGTTTTTCTCGATAGAATCATATCGCCTCCACTATGGCATTGAATAATTTTGGGGCCTGAAAGAATACCGTTATATGTACCCCAAAAGTAGTACCATTTTTGCACCATTACATCGTTCGGAAGCAGCCCCAAATCCTTCAGGCAGGCCACCCTGGCCCACTGCGTTTGCCATGGATTCCCGGGGACTTACGGATTCCGCGGCGCGCGCCGACCGGCGGACGCGATCAGGGGCAGGACCGCAAAAACCATCAGGAACCGCACGGTGTGGTGGAAGGTCACCATGGCCACGTCAAAGCCGAACAGGAGCGCCAGCAGTGTCACCTCGTAGAATCCCCCGGGAATGAACGCGAGCAGGACGTTCAGGTAGGGCATGCCGAGCGCCAGTGCCAGTCCCAGCGCCAGGGTGGCATAGATTCCGATCACCAGGACCGAATTCAGGAGCGCATCCGCCAGGTAGACCAGCAGTTCCCGTGCCCGGACCCGGCATAGGCGCGCGCCGACGGCTCCGCCGATCGTCAACTGCGCCAGGACCACGAATTCGTGGATCCTCGGAATGGACAGGATGCCGGTCACGTGAAGGCCCGCGCTCAGGATGAGCGGTCCGAGCAGGTGCGGCATCGGCAGGCGCGCCGCCCTGCCGAGCACGTATCCCGCCAGGGCGATGGCAATGAACTCCGCCATGGCCGAGGGCGGCAGGGATCCGAGACTCGGGAAGCCGGAAAGCACCCGGTTGGAGGCCTCCACCGCAGCCTGTCCCTGGACCAGGGTCAAGAGAATCGGCGTAACACAGAAAACCGCCGCAACCCGGACCAGGTGGCACAGTGCCACCACGTAATCCCGGTCCACCAGACCCCGGCTGACAGCGATGGTCTCCGCCTGTCCGCCGGGCAGGCAGCACAGGAGGGCCAGGGTCGGCGGATACCGGCGCAGGCCGGCAAGATATGCGTATCCTGCCGCCGTGGCCAGCGCGGTGGCCACCATCATGCCGACCACGGACACCGACCACTGCCCGAACTTGTCGATCACGCCGGGATCGAACATGGCACCCACCAGCACGCCAAGGCCCAGGGTGACCGACACGTGCAGCCAGCGCGGAACGTCGAGAACCTTCCTCGCCGGCCTGAACAGTCCCCCCAGAAGCCAAACACCGAACAGGCTGCCGAGAAGATAGGGCGCCGGGGCGCCAGCGGCTTTCAGCACGGCGCCGGCCGCAAGGGCGGTGGCGAAGGTCAGGCAGATGTTGCGCAGGTCGCGCAGGAACACTGATGGCAACGGGGGTCCACCGGTTGGGAAAGCGGTGATTATAGGGTGGTTTTGGAACCGGGCGGATTGCCGGCCCAAGCCCTGCTCACAGCATGGCCGAATACCGGGACCCCGGGCTGAGCCTGAGCCAGTCGTAGCGGTCGCCCGACTCCACGGTGATCTCCTTCACCGCACCCTCGCGCATCACGGAAATCCGCACGGCCACGCCCGCGGGACCGGTGGCCCACACCTGGCGAAAAAATTCCGCCATGCCGGAAACCGGGTTTCCGTTCACCGCGACGATGATGTCGTTTCGGCGGATTCCCACCGATTCGGCCGGGCCGTCGGCGGCAACGCGCAACACAAACAGGTGCCCGCGGTCCATTTCGGTATGGACGCCGAGCCAGGGCCGCGACTCACCGCTGGCACGGCCGATATCCAGAAGGTCGTCGAAAATTGGCTTGAGCGCGTTGATGGGGACGAACATGTTGCCCGGCACGGGCCGGTCCCCGGTGCGGGCGTCGTGCACGATCAGCGACCCCACGCCGACAAGCTTGCCGTCGGTATTGATGAGTGCCGCGCCGCCGAATCCCTGGAACGGTGGGGCGGTAAAGATGGCCTGCTCCAGCAGGTATTCCCAGTAGCCGGGAAACTCCCGCACATCCACCACTTCCGCCGGTTGCAGGAAGTCCGGGCCGATATGCGCGACGATGAGGGCCGCGTCGCCGGGGGTGAGCAAGGAGGAGTCCCCCAGGGACATCCCCTTGATGCCGAGCGGCTGCCTCGCCCGCACGAGACCGAAGCCGCTGTCGTAGTCGTAGGCGACCATTTCCGCGGGAACGTATTCGTTGCTGCCGTCCGTGACCTCAATGTCGGATGCCTCCATGATCAGGTACCCGATGGTCAGAACGAGACCCTCGTCGTCGATGACGATTCCGTTGCCCTGCCGCCTGGTACCCAGGCTGCGGGCGGTTCTTGCGGATTCGGGCACCGCGGCACGGAGTCCTACGACAGCCTTGAGAGTGGCCTCGACCAGGTTGTCCCGGTCCTGGGAAACGCAGGGAGGCACGGCTACGATCAGCAGCAGTACGGCCAGGAAATACCGCGCGGTGCCCGCGTATCTGGACGGGGCGGGCGTTTTGTCCATTTCAACCTCCAGCACCGGAAGCCGGCGCGTCAAGACGGTCCATGGAATTCTGAACTTAAGCCCGGCGACCGGGATTGTCAACGCAAAGCAGGCAAACGGGGAATCCGGACGATCCCTGGATACGGGGGAGCCGGTGAAGGCCGCCGTTGCCGACCGTCCGGGACCGCACCACTGCCGGCGCTTCTGCCAGGTCCCGTATCCTCGGCCTTGCCCTGTTCCGGGTTCTCGCCAGGCTGCCGGGCTTTCAGGGGAAGGCTTCTCCGGGCGCGGTGACGGAGCCGGTTGTGCGTCACCCTGGTCGGCCGCGCCCTGGCCGGGAAACCCGTCGAATGGCCGGGTGGCGGCCCCGTGGACCCGGTTGCTACACTCCGCAGCTGGTTCCCGCCGATATCAGATGAAAGCGCAAACCCTTTCCAGGCTCTACGGGCTGGTGGTCTTCCTGTCCGCCGCCGTCCTCCTCATCCTGGAGATCGTGGCCGGGCGCCTGCTGGCACCCTACATCGGCGTTTCGCTCTACACCTGGACCTCCATCATCGGCGTGATCCTGGCGGGGCTTTCCCTGGGCCACTGGATCGGCGGCAGGCTGGCGGACAACGGTGCGGGCCACGTGGCCGCGGGAGCCGTGCTGATCGTCGCCGCCCTGGCCACCCTGGCCGTGCTGCCACTGCTCCTGCTGGTGGGCACGATCGTGCAGGACAGTGAAATCGGGCTGTTGAACGCCAGTTTCATCTATGTGCTGACCCTGTTCTTCCTGCCCGCCGCCGCCATCGGTGTCATCTCGCCACTGCTGACCACCCTGGCCCTGAAACTGGAACGGAACCCCGGCAGCGTGGTCGGCCGGATGCACGCCCTGTCTGCCGTGGGCAGCATCCTCGGGACGTTTCTTTGCGGCTACTGGCTGGTCCAGTGGTTCGGCACCCGGTCCATCATATGGTCCTCGGCGGTGATCCTTTTCGCCATGGCACTGCCATTCCTGGTCGGGCGGACCAGGGGCGCCAGGACCATGGTCGCGGGGCTGGCCGCCGCCATGCTGCTGGTGCTGCTGACCTGGCTGGAGGACGGATTCGCCACTCCCTGCGATGTGGAGAGCAGCTATTACTGCCTGCGGGTGGTGGACGAGCAGGACCCCTCGGGCGTACTGCAGGGCAGAAGCCTCATCATCGACCACATGGTGCACAGCACCAACAGCCGGCACGACCCCGGGCTGCTGTGGGTGCCCTACGCCCATGCCATGGACACCCTGATACAGGCGTATTATCCCGGCGGGCCGCCCGCGTCCTTCCTGTTCGGCGGCGGGGGTGCCTATACCCTGCCACGGGCGGTGCTGCACCGGGACCCCGGGGCCACTGTCACGGTCAGTGAAATCGACCCGGCAGTCACCCGGCTTGCGGGCGACGAGCTCTACCTGGACCCGGACCCGATCATCATTCACCATGTCGACGTCAGGAACCTGCTCGGGCGGGCGCAGGCAAGGTCCTACGACGTCATAGTGACCGACGTCTTCCACGATATCGGCATCCCCTGGCACCTGACCACAGGGGAGTTCAACGAACTGGTGGCGCGGGCCCTGAAGGATGACGGGCTTTATCTCATCAACGTGATCGACGTCTTTCCCCAGAACTCGCTGGTGCAGTCCATGCTGCGGACGCTTCACGGGTCGTTCCCCCACGTTGGCGTCTGGATCGAGTCTCCCCCCAGCGAGGAAACCCGCCTGACGTTCGTGCTGTCGGCGTCCGGCCGTCCCTTGCCCGGCGATGTCATCGATTCACGATCGAGACCCCGGCGACGCTGGTTCAACATTGCCGATTTCGTCAGCGAACAGGCGACGAGATATGATGCTGAGGTGATTACCGACGACTATGCGCCGGTGGAGCGGCTGTTGCGGAAAATGCTGGTGACCCGGACCGGCAACTGAGCGGCCGGGCTCTGCCGTCGCCTAGCCCAGGGGGCAGTCTCCCGGATTGGCGTGAGAATAGAAGATCTTCTGGTTGTGGAGCTTTCCCAGCAGCCGGCGGATGCGATGGACGATATCCATCTCCGCTTCCTGTTCGGCCCCGGGAGTCAGACGCATGGTCACCTGGCTTTCCAGCGCCTGCTCGATCAGTTCGAGGTCGCCGGGATTGAGAGTGAATTTGTCGTTGTATCTGCCCATCGGTCAGTGTAAAAGGTCTGCTGTTGGTGCAAGCCAGTTTCGCAGAATCTCCAGGCGAATCACAATCAGAATCCCTGTTCTCTAAACAAGTTTTTCCTTATATGACATCCAGGGCAATGACGGAAACCAGAAAAGCCCTGCTCCTTGTGGCCCACGGCAGCCGGCGTGAATCCTCGAATGAGGAAGTCAGGGTGCTGACCCGCGCGCTGGCGGAAGCCGCCGGGGAATTTGACCTGGTCGACTGCGCATTCCTCGAGCTTTCCGGGCCGGACATCGTCACCGGTGCAGAGGACCTGATCCGGCGCGGCGCAACCGAACTCACGGTCATGCCGTATTTCCTGGTGGCCGGAAGACACGTGGTGACGGATGTCCCGGGGGAAGTCGAACGGATCCGCCTGCAAAACCCGGGCGTCCCGGTCCGCATCACCGATCACCTCGGTATTTCAGATACCATGATCAAAGCGATCCTGGAGCGGATCTCCAGTAAAGATTCAAAATAACCTGTTGAAATAAAATCATAATATAATATTAGATATATCTTATATACCCCATCCTAAATACCGGACACGCATCTTCTATCCACAAAAACTCCTTGCATTTATCCGCACAGGATATTTTTCCCCGAGGCGGTTTCTCGCACAATGGGCGCTCAATTTTCAGTATCAGCCCAGAGGATCCAAGTCATGAAACCCCTTCTGAAAACCATATCGGCGGCTGCCCTCGGCATGTCGCTTTGCCTTGGTCCGGTACAGGCCAACCAGGCCCAGCCCGGCAACCTCTTTGATCTCGCCAACCCCATGGCCTGGTTCAACATGACCGGAGTCACCGGCCAGGCCGGCAGCGCCCAGGGCGGCGGTTTCGTTTTCCATCCGCTGAAGCCCCAGAGCTGGGCTGCCATCGCCTCTCCCAAGGAGCACAACACGTTCCACATGGCGATGACCAACCCGGCAACCTATACCTACTACATGCAGCCCGGTTTCTACATGGAGTTCATGAACCCGGCCAACTACTTCGCCTGGATGAACCCTGCTTCCTACCAGACGTTCATGGATCCGGCCACCTTCAACTACTGGATGACACCGAATGCCTACATGCACATGTTCGATCCCGCCATGTATACCGGAATGTTTGACATGAACAGCTACTTCACATGGATGAATCCGGCGACCTACATGGCCTGGATGGATCCCAACACCTATACCAGGCTGCTGGATCCCGCCAACTACATGGCATCGTTCGTCCCCGAGGGACAGGCTGCAGGCAACGAGACCGACAGCGGGCCCGCCAGCCAGTACTAAACAGATTTCCTCTAGAAGGCCACCTGTTCTGGCGGCTTTCAATTACTCTCCTACGTGGTGTTCAGTGCCGGGTCTCCCGGCACTTTTTTTTGCCCGTCTGATTCGTGTGATGAAGCGAACGTTCCGGAGCCCGGGGTAAGCCACCGGGATCCCTGTCCGGCCTCCCCTAGGGGGCCCGGAAGCGCCGCAATGCTTCCCCGCCTGCAATGGCTTCCCTCGCAAGCGCGGCGCCTTCCGCCTGGTCGCCGACGATGCCGCAATGGGACAGGGCAATGGCGCCGGCATACACCAGGCTGTCCAACATCGGTCCCGGCGTTCCGGACAATGCATCGAGACCCAGTTGCAGCGCGTGCTCCGCCACCGGCGCAAGGACTTCCGTGTTGCCGTACGTCGAGGCGGACATCTGCTCCGCAAACCGTTGCGGGACCGCGATGGCGCGCTCGGTTCTGTGAATCCCCAGATCTTCCGGGGCAAGACGTGTCATCCGGGGCTCCCCCTGGCCCATGAAGGCGAAGTAGCGGGACAGCTGGCTCAGCGACGGAATGCAGCCGCCCTCCACGCCGCGCACGATGGCCGCGGTCCGAAACCCGGCGTGCGCGGCCAGGGCCGCATATACCGGGGGATAGGCCTTGTGCACGTAGCCCGTCATCAGGTGGCTGGCCTCGGCGCCGCCGATGGGACGGAGCACCACCTCGATGGTGGAAAGGCAGCTTCGCTTGACCATGGCATCGCGCAACGCCACGAGATCATGCAGGCGCGGAGCGTAGTGGCGCTGATCCAGGTACGCCCAGCCGGCCCCGGGATCATCCAGCCGGTCACGGGCGAGGTGCACGTCGAGATCCACATCGAGGCCAGCGGCGGCCAGGATCATCCGCGGGGTGAGGCCGTACTTCGGACCGGCGGTCTCGATTCCGTGCAGATAGGTCGGCAGGCCGCAGGCCGCCAGCACCGCCGGCACGAAGGGCGTGGCGGGAATGCTGCGAAGGAAACCATTGAACGGGTCCGCCATCGCCAGCACGATCGGGGATTTGGCCGCGGCCCGGGTCATCTCGGATTGCAGGGCATCCATGACCCCGATGTTCTCCTCGTCCGTCTCCCGTTTCATTCTGAGGGCGATCAGGAATATCCCGCACCGGATCGGGTCCGCCTCGCCGCGCAGGATGATGCCCATGGCGTCCCTGGCCTGGGTCCGGTCCAAGGATTTGCTGAGCTCGGGACCGGTGGCCACCAGCTGCAGGTATTCGCGCATGCGAAGCTGCGGGACGGAATGCTCGCTCATGATTTCCGGAATATGGGGGCGCGCCGCATTGTGACCCTGCCTGATGGAGCCGTCAACCGGTCAGGCGCCGTGTCCCGTCCCATGGAGGCCGAGGCGGACATCTGCCTGCCCGGGAATCATGCCCGTCCGGACCCGGCGCCGGCTCCCAACGGAGCCCTGCAGTGCAAGTCCGGCTACCCTGCCAGGAAGGGTGCGGAACGTGCCCCTGTCCGGCTTACCACGCCCCGGTGGCGCCGGCCTCCATGATGGACACCATGGCATCCCGGATGCGCTGGCCTTCCGCCTTGAGCTCGGCGTTGATCTGCGAATCCGGGTGCCAGACGAAGTTGAGCCAGGAGACGTCCCAGTCCAGCGTCATCAGCCAGACGTCCCGGTTGGCATCTTCCAGCACCGCGATGCGGCAGGGCAGGAAGATGGAGAACTCGGGGCTGTAGTCCAGGATCGCCCGGGCGACCAGGGCGTCACAGTAATGGTGAATCTCCAGCTTGGGCGTGTTCTCGTCGCCGGTCTTGGCGGCGATCTCCTTCGAAATCTGGTCCGGGCCGAGGCGCTTCAGGTTCTCCTCGATGGCACGGCTGTCCATGGCCTCGATCACCTCGTCGAACGTCAGGTCTTCGTCGGCCTTCATCTTCAGGGTCATGAAATTGAACACCTGGCGCAGCGACCACGGATTCGATCCCGCCATGTTCTGCATGATGGCCTCCCGCGTATCCGCGGGGAAGGGCTCGATCACCGTGTTGGGCACCCATTCCTTCTCTTCCATGGGCTCCACCATGGTGGGCACCGGGAAAGGGAAGGCATTGCTCTTGCGCAGCTGCTCGATGGCGGAAGTCACTTCATTGGGGAACGCCTGCTGGGCCAGGGAGGCCCCCGGCAGCGCCACCGCAACCAGGATCACGGTCAGGAGCCGCCCGGCCAGGCCGGCGGCCGCGTGCGAAAGGGACCTGGGAATTCTCGTGGGTTCGGTCATGTTCTGCTCCAGTATCGTTAGTGATCAGTCGGTTGCCGGGGGGCTCAGATGAACAGGCTGATGTCGGCCTCGCCGGCAAATTCAAGGAAGGTCGCCGCGCCGCCGAGATCGATGCCGTCGATGAAATCCCCGGGCTTCATGTCGAACAGGTCAATGGTCATCTGGCACCCGACCATCTTGACCTCAAGGTCGAGGCAGGCCGAGCGCAGGTCCTCCACGGAGGACACCCCCTTGGACTTGATCTTGTTTTTCATCATGGCGGTCATCATGGACTGCATTCCGGGAACGGCCGTTCCCATCACCGGAAACCACTTGTCCATGCCCATCGGCATCGGCATGCCGGGATTGCCAAGCGGGCTGACCTCCAGGGCCAGGTCTTTCTTCAGCAGCTGCAGGCCGTAAAACGTGAAGAAAATCGAAACCTTGTAGTCCAGCGCCGCTGCCGTGGATGCAAGGATGAAAGGCGGGTAGGCCCAGTCGAGGCTGCCCTTGGTGGCAATCAATGCCATTTTCTTCTGTGACATGGTGATTCAAGTACTCCTGGATGGTTTCGGTCTATCTCTGGAATTTCGGGCACCCCGTCCAGGGACGTGAACCAGTAACCTGTCGCCTGGCTGGGCCCAGCATTGCCCGGCACCTTGCCGCCCGCCGGATGTCCGCCGGCCGAAGAAGCCCCGGCGAATCTTTCCGGCATCCGGAACCAGCCGATACGGCTACTGGTCGTCTCCCCCCGTCATGGAATTCATGGCCTCTTCAAGGCTGGACATCATGCCTTCATACCACTTGGTGTATTCGTCCGGTGTCATCAGGCTGTCCATCATCCCGGTATAGGTCTGCGGGTTCATGCCCTGGGACATCATCTGCATGTAGGCATTGGGATTCATCAACTGGGTGTAGGCGCCGGGATTCATCAAGCCGACCCAGCTGCCCGGATTCATCATGGCAGTCATCCCCTGGGGAGACATCATCTGCATGTAGGCGCCCGGGTTGGTCCAGTTCTGGGGGCTCATCATCACGAAGGGACCGCCCTGCGGCTGTCCCATTCCCATCTGTCCCATCCCCATCATGGGCATCATCGCCCCCATGGGTGCCATCATCATCGGATACATCATCATGGGGTTCATCATGGTCATCGGGTTCATCATTGCCATGGGATTCGCCATGGCGCCCGGGTTCATCATCGTCATGGGATTCGCCATGGCACCGGGGTTCATCATCGCCATGGGATTCGCCATGGCGCCCGGGTTCATCATCGCCATGGGATTCGCCATCATGCCCACCATCGGGTTGGACATGGCGTCCGTCATGCCCATCGGATTAAGACCCGCAGGCGCCTGGGCCATCCCGCCGGTTTCGGCCATGGACTTCATCATGGCCTCCATCATCTGGTTCACGTCCATGGGGTTCTGGGCATTCGTGTCCGAAGACTCGCTCTGGGCACCAGCCAGTGGCGAAACGAGGAGGCTGGCCGCAAGGGCCAGTGTCGTGATCAATCTGTTCATGCTGATACCTTTGGAAAATGCCCGGAATTCGGGCGGTGGACATTAGTAAATATATTATATAATAAAAAACTAAAGTATAAGCTTTCCGCCATCCGGGAACCTGTAGGCTGATGGGGTAACGGAGGAATAGGAGTCCTCACCCCTGGATATCCCGAAGTATATAGGGGGCAATCCGGACCGCACTGCGGGTCCCCTGCGGACAGGAACCCGGCGGAAATTCCGATCCCCGTGCCAACCGGCTGTCATTGGTGAAAACGGCGCCCTGGAATCCCGTGCGGGGCATCCCGTACCGGACATTCCGATACTCAGCCTACCTGCCCTCCGGTACCACTGCCGGTCCTTCGTCTACTCTCCGGAGACATTGAAATGATCCGGGGAACGCTGCGGCCGGATGCAACCTTCAACTCGTAGGAGCCTCCCCGGCCGCCTTCCGTCAGTTCACCCGACATGCCCATGCTTTCCCTGCCGGCCTTGCACCGGGACTCTTCCAGACAGGAGACCAGCATCAGCTTCTGAAACAGCCTCTTGAAATCGGCATGTTCCGTATACTGCCATTCAACGACACACACTCCCGTCAGTTCATCGACGATTCTGACCCGTGGCTTTCCCGCATCCACCCGCGCTTCAATGAGATAGCTCATGGCATCTTTCTCGAAATTGTAATTATTAATGTAAATCATTATCATTATTGTTTGCAAGAAGAATCGATGACCTGATCCTCGAACTCTGCCAGCCGTTCGTGGACTTCCATACAGTCAGGAGCCTGGCGGGGACGGGAGTGCACGGAACCGGGAAGCCGGGGTTTACCCAGGGCCGGAGGAAAGGCAGGTGTTCCGTGCCATACCCTCCGCAAGAAATCCACGGGACCGGCATGATGGAAACCGTGCCGGAAATGTTCTAATATGTTCTAATATAGGAAATTCTCATGAACGAGCCATCGCCATGAAACCGTTCGCGACTTACCGGTTATTCTGCCTGTTGCCACTGTTTTTCCTGCCGCTTGCGGGGACTGCCCAGGAGTCGTCGGGCGAGACCGGCCACGGCGAAACCACAATGGGTGAATTCCGGGGAGCCAAGAACACCGTCCACCCGCAATGGTTCAAGGAAAGCTTCCTGGAATTCGAGGACGATATCGAAGAAGCTGCCGCCGAGGGACGCCGGCTTATGCTCTACTTCCATCAGGACGGGTGTCCCTACTGCAACAAGCTGGTCGAACACAATTTCAGCAGCGAAATCATGGGTCAGAAGGTGCGCCAGCACTTCGACGTGGTGGCCATCAACATGTGGGGCGACCGGGAGGTGGTGCAGGTCGGCGGACGGCAGTTCACGGAAAAGACCCTGGCCGCCGCGCTTGATGTGGATTTCACCCCCACCCTGCTGTTCTTCAGCGAGAACCGCAAGGTGGTCCTGCGCCTGGACGGCTACCTGCCTCCGGAGGATTTCGGCCTCGCCCTGGAATACGTAGCCAACCGCCTGGAGTCCGGTACCTCCTGGGCGGACTACGTGGCCGAGCGCCGCATGGGTGCCGCGACGGACCTGGACAACGTCATGGAGCGTGCCTTGGCGCCGCCCTACGACCTGACCCGGGGAGGACAAAACCGGCCCCTGGCCGTCCTGTTCGAGGAAGGGGACTGCATGAACTGCAACCTCCTGCATGAAAAGACATTCCGTGACCCCGACGCCGCCCCCCTGCTCGACCGTTTCGATATCCTGCAGGTCAATCGCTGGGCGGACACCTCCGTCAGGCTCCCCGACGGCACCTCCACCACGGCTTCCCGCTGGGCCCGGGACCTCGGCATCGGCTACAGCCCGGCAATGGTGCTGTTCGACCCGGAGGGCGGGGTCATCATGAAGATCAACGCACAGTTCCGGACCTTTCACATCCTGGGGGCGCTGGCATACGCTTCCAGCGGGGCCTACCATGAAGAACCCAACTTTCAGCGCTATCTCAGTGCCCGTGCGGAGGAGATCCGGGAACAGGGCATCGACGTGGATATCTGGAAATACTAGATCCACCGTCGCTGCCCGGGCAGTGTCCGGTCTCGGACCGTATACCCCTCCGGGGGTCCGGGGTTCCGCCGAACCCGCCGCGCAAGGCCGGTTCGGGCGGATAGCGTCCGGGCAACGGGGGCACTTTCACACGGACATCCGGAAACAATCCGTATCATGCTGTTTTTCCAACCGTTAGACGCCACCCCGGGACGAAAGCACACGTGGCAAACGTGTACGCGAAAGGCTTTACTTGTCTTTCTAATATAATTTATATAATAATTTGTTAAATAAAACTGGGACTACTGGAACATTCAGCACACCGATGAGCACCCCGGACAAAACCTCTTCTAACGGTGCCGGCCAGACCGGGGCGGCAAGGGCCCTCCTGCTTGACTGCCCGGTACCCGGATTCGCGGCGCGCAGCACCATGGGGCCGGTCTCCCTGGAGGACTACCGGGGGCAATGGCTGATCCTGTTTGCCCACCCGGCGGATTTCACACCGGTCTGCACTTCCGAATTCATCGCCCTGCAACGCCTTTACGAGCAATTCCGGCAGCGGGGCTGCGCCCTCCTCGGACTGTCGGTGGACAGCATCTACTCCCATGTCGCCTGGGTGCGGAATATCCGGGAAAAATTCGGCGTCGAGATCACGTTTCCCATCGTGGAGGATATCTCCATGTCCATTGCCCGGGCGTACGGCATGCTGGATGAATCCTCCAGCAGCACCGCCACGGTCCGCTGCGTGTTCTTCATCAATCCCGACGGCATCCTGCGGGCGAAGATCTTCTACCCCATGCAGGTGGGCCGGTCCGCCGCCGAAATCCTGCGGACCCTGGTGGCGCTCCAGTCCGTGGCCGAACGCGATTCCATGACCACGCCGGAAGGCTGGCAGCCCGGGGATACGCTGGTGCCCATGGCACCCGTCACCATGGCCGATGCGGACAATGTGGATGCCATGCAGGATACCCCGGAGTGGTATTTTGCCGCATCCAGGGTGGTGAACTGACATGCGCGCTTCCGGCAGCGAAACAATGACGAACGGGGCCCTGCAGACCGGCATGCCGGTGGAGGCGTTCTGCGGCTGGCTGAAACTGATCTCCAATCCGAACCGGCTGCGCATCCTGCTGCATCTGAGGACCGGCGAGTGTGCGGTGGGGGAACTCGAATCCGCACTGGAACTCAAGCAGCCCAACCTCTCCCACGAATTGCGCAAGCTGCGGGACCACGGGCTCGTGACCACGCGCCGGCAATCCAAGGTGATCTTCTATTCCCTCTCCGGTGCCTCCACCATGAGATTTGTGGACGGACTCATGGAGCTGCGTGGAAAACTCCACGGATCCATACGTGAATCGACGCCGACCGGTGAAGACAACCGCCCGGCCGACGTGGGGATTGGCCGGGAAAACCTGTCGCAAGAAAACGGTGAGTGCGGGCAGTTCGCCATCGTGCATCACCTGAATTCAACCATCTGAACCAGCAGTTCATCATGCAAACCAGAAACCTGTCTCCTGCCCTGATTTCAGCAGTTCTTCTCCTGCTTGCCTCTATCCTGGGTGTGTCAGCGTCCCATGCCATGGCCGTAACCGCGACCACCCCGGACTCCGGGGCCGGAGTACTCTTCCAGAGTGAGACGGTCATCCAGGGGGATGGCGAGGAGAAAAAGCTGGAGGAAGAAGAGGAAGAAGAACCCGAGTGCTGAACCAGGAGACGCCTCTCCGGGCATCGACAGCCTGACTGTAGGCTGTACGGAACCCATGGTGCTATCCTTGTGAAGCCCGCGCAGTTATCATTTGAACCAACCACCGATACAGAGGAATCTGACATGAAACACTATCAAATCCTGCTGCCTGCCCTGCTCGCAGCGAGTCTTTCAACCCCTGCACTTGCAGAGAACAAGCCGGTCGGCATCACGCCGGACCTGATGTCCGTCATGGTGACCCACAACGGCCAGTCCGTGGAAGTCATGCGCAACCAGGACAACAAGAACACGGTCATCGACGCATTCGCCAAGACCTCCCGTCCCTGCCCGCCTTTCTGCATCCAGCCGATGGTCCTGGCCGAGGGCGTGGAAACCCTGGGTGAAGTGGAGGTTCTCGACTATGCCGCGAAGATGTCCGCCGGCGACGGCAGCATCATGCTGGTTGACTCCCGGACACCCGACTGGGTATCCAGGGGCACCATTCCCGGCGCGGTGAACGTTCCGTGGACCCTGCTGACCCCGTCCCAGGGCGCCACCACGGAAGTGATCACCAACACCATGACCGGACAGTTCAATGTCGCCCTGGCCGAAGGCGTTGACTTCATCGAGATCGATGATGCCATCGCCAACAACCGGGTGAGCGAGGTGTTCGACTACGGCAGCGCCAAGACCCTGGTCATGTTCTGCAACGGGATGTGGTGCGGACAGTCCCCCGCCAGCATCAAGACCCTGCTCAAGTACGGCTACCCCGCAGCAAAGATCAAGTGGTACCGTGACGGCATGCAGGCCTGGGAAATCCTGGGTTTGACTACCGCGAAACCCTGATACCGTCCACATCCGGACTTTCAAGGGCGGCTCCGGCCGCCCTTTTCATTTGGCGGTCCACACACCGGATCCCGGAGCTGGCCGGGAGATCCCACACGCCGATGGACCGGCGGGCCGCGCACAGCCTCCTCAGTCGGTGTGCGCACACGACCTTTTGATGAGACCTGCCCGCTTTCCCGCGCATACCGCCCGGCTGACTGTTTTTGCTATCATAAACCGTAATAATCCAGAAAATTGGAGATATCACCATGACCACAGTAGGAACCCTGATCAGGGCCAAGTCGGAGAAACCGGTGATCCACAGTGTCCGGCCCGACCAGATGGTGCGTGCCGCCCTGGAATTGATGAAGGTGCATGACATCGGCTGCGTCCTGGTCATGGAGGGTGACGAGCTGCGCGGAATTTTCAGTGAGCGAGACTACGCCCGCAAGATGATCCTCGTGGGGAAAACCTCCCATGACACGCCGGTCAGCGAAATCATGACCCCTGAAGTGATCTGTACGTCCCCGTCGAACAGCGTTGACGAATGCCTTGCGCTGACGAACCAGCACGGCTTCCGGCACCTGCCGGTCAAGGATGGCGGCCGGGTCGTGGGCATGGTGTCCACCGGGGATCTCATCTCGTCCATCATCAAGGAACAGCAGGAAACGATCGATCATCTGCAGCAGTACATCGCCAGCTGACTCAACCCTTGTCCGAATCACCTACCTTCAACGCCGCCGGCCAGGCGGCATAACCGGATCAGCCATGCCCCCATTACTGCCCAACATCGACCCGGACGGTCTGCTTGAATATTCCGTGGTGTTCACAGACCGCTCCCTGAATCACATGTCGGAACGGTTCCAGCAGGTCATGAATGATCTCTCGTCAACGCTCAGGGATGTCTACCAGGCCGAGGCAACGGTATTGGTTCCCGGAGGCGGCACCTATGCCATGGAGGCAGTGGCGCGCCAGTTTGCGGAAGACCGCAGGTGTCTGGTGATCCGCAACGGCTGGTTCAGTTACCGCTGGACGCAAATCCTGGAAACCGGAAACATTCCCGCCGCATCCACGGTGCTGAAAGCATCCCGTGCTTCGGATGAGCCCGAGGCGCCGTTTGCTCCGGCTCCGCTGGAGACGGTGGTGAACACCATTCACCGGGAAAAGCCTGAACTGGTATTTGCCCCGCACGTGGAAACCGCCAGCGGCATGATCCTGCCGGACGACTACCTGCGCGCAGTCACCGGTGCGGTGAGGGAAAACGGTGGCCTGACGGTCCTCGACTGCATCGCGTCCGGGGCGGCCTGGCTGGACATGGCCGATACCGGTGTCGACATCCTCATCAGCGCCCCGCAGAAAGGCTGGAGCGCATCGCCCTGCAGCGGCATCGTCATGCTCGGGGAAAGGGCGCTGGAACGGATCGTGGACACACGCAGTTCCAGTTTCGCCGCGGACCTCGCCAAGTGGCTGGAGATCATGCGCGCCTACGAGAGCGGCGGTCACGCCTACCACGCCACCATGCCCACGGATGCGCTGACCGTGCTTCGCGACACCATGATGGAGGTGCGTGATTTCGGCTTTGACCGGGCCAGGGATGCCCAATGGGAACTCGGGCGCCGCGTACGGACACTGCTCGAGGGCCGCGGATTTGCCAGCGTTGCCCGGGAAGGCTTCCAGGCGCCGGGCGTGGTGGTGTCCTACACCGGGGATCCGGCCATCCAGAACGGCAGCCGGTTCGCCGCCGCCGGGCTCCAGATTGCCGCGGGCGTGCCGCTGATGTGTGACGAACCGCCGGACTTCCGGAGTTTCCGCCTCGGCCTTTTCGGACTGGACAAGCTGTCGGACATCGACCGGGCCGTCGGCAACCTTGCCGCGGCCCTGGACACCCTGTAGAACGCCCGGGGCCGGATCAGTAGCTGACCTCCACGCGGCCGCCCGCGGGCGGCAGGGCGTCACCACCCTCCACGGTCACCTCCAGGCCTTCACCGTCGGCGGCCGGGAGTACGGATTGCACCCGGCCGGACGTGGCGTGATCCCCGGCCACCAGTGCCACCGTCGCCCCCACCGGGGGAACAGCCGCACCGGGCGCCACCCGGGCCCGGACCACGGTTACTGCCGAACCGAACACCAGGGCCGGGCGGGAGGCGCTCTCCGGGTTGACCCGGTCTCCCGGCCGGGCATTGACCTCGAGCACGATGCCCGCCACGGGCGCGGTGATGCGGCTGCGCCGAAGCCGGCTTTCACTTGCGGCGTGGTTCGCAGCGCTGCGGCGATATTCCGATTCCGCCTCGAGATGACGGATGCCGCTCAGATCCAGCTCGACCTGGGACAGCGACCCTTCCTCGTACAGTTCGTTGTCACGATCCCGGGCGCGGTCGGCTTCATCCAGCAGCGCCTGCTTCCACGCCATCTCGGCCGCGGCGGCCTCCAGATCCGCCTGGAACGGTGCCTGATTCAGACGCAGCAGCACCGCACCCGCCTCCACCCTGTCGCCGGGGCGCACACCCGGCGGCGCCACCTCACCGCTGACGCCGAAATCAAGATGATACCGGTCGGCAAAGTCCACCCGACCGGTCGCGGACTCCGCGCCGGCGGCGATGGAAAGCGAGAGCATGAGGGCGCCCGCCAGGCCGGGGACAATGCCGCCGACATGTCGCCTCGGGGTCCCGCCCGTGTTCCTGTCGGCATGTATTTGTCGTAGATCGTTCATGGGAACTGCACCGGTTCGTTGTTCATCAGGATGTCCAGCCTGTCCCATACCAGGGCACGCTCATAGCGTGCATGGGCCAGTCGGCTGATGGCGGCCGCCACCGCGGAATTGGCGGTTCCGATCCTCGCCCGGACCTCCATTTCGTACAGAAGGCGCACCCTGTCGAGGTCCAGCTCGCTGAACAGGAGCTCCGCCTCGGCGGCCCTGAGTTCCGTATCCAGGTAGGCCAGTCGCTGAACCAGGCGCAGGACCTCCACCCGCAGGTCATGCTCAAGGGCCGCCTCCCGGGCTTCCAGCTCCAGCACCCTGGCCGCAGCCGCCCGGATTTCCCCCCGCCGTTTCATGGCTCCGCCCAGGGGAATGTCGAGATAGACGGATGCCCGGAACTGGTCCCGGGTGGAAGGCACCCGGTAACGGTATTCCGCGGCCTCGAAACGGGTTCCCAGCACCGGCCCGGCACCCGCCGAGAGCCCCTCCAGGCGCCTGCGCGCCGCTTCCGTCTCAAGCCTGGCAATGCGCATAGCCGCGCTGCTTTCAAGCACCTCGGCCAGCACCTCTTCGTAGTCCGGTGTTTCCCTGCCGTATCCGGAAAGGTCCGGTTCCACCACCCGGTCAGGGTAGGCGTCGGCCCGGTTCAGGGCCACAGCCAGGCGCAGCCGGCTGGCCCTTCGTTCAAGACGGAGGCGGGTACGCTCGGCAAATTCGTCCAGGTACACCGCTTCCAGCCGATGGACCTCCACGGCCGCCACCTCGTTGTATAACTCCATCCGGTCGCGCTTGTTCTTGAATGTCAGGAACGCAAGCGTCATGACCTCGTCCTGTGCCGCATAGGCGTAGTCCGCCAGGATCACCCCGAAAAACGCGCGGAGCGCCTTGTGCCTCGCCTCCGACCGGTTCCGCTCCTGGCGGACGGAAATGGCCTGCGCACCGGTTTCCAGGGATTCATACAGGGCCCGGTCCGTGCCGAAGCGTGTCAGCGGCTTGTCCAGGGTCAGGATGGCCCTGCTTTCATTGGTGAAATCGTGCCCTTCCGTGGCGATCCGGTCGGCGGCGCGCAGGTCGAGCCGGAGAGATGCGGACAGGGCGTTGCGGTCATCCAGCCGCGCCCGGTCGGCCCGGTTCGTCGCCAGGCGGGACTCGCCCAACCGCAATGCCGGGTCGCCGTCGTCCAGCATCGACAGGGCCTGTCCCAGTGTGAGGGTGCGCGGAAACGGTTCCGTGTCACCCTGGGTTTCCGCTGCTGCGGCACCCCACACCACACACATCCAGACGCATACAACGGCAATCACCCGGGAGGCTATGACCCGGGGTGCGAGAAACAGGAAGCCCATTGGGTCTTGTCAGTGGTCGTGACGGGCGGGCAGCCCTCAGTTCGGCATCCGGTCAGCTCGGCTGGTTTTCCCGGCGAAACTTGCTGAAGCGGATGCTCTTGTAATGTCCGTCCACGACGTATCGACCAAGGAGCAGGAAATCATGTGCATTCTTAAGAGCGCCGGTGTAGCGGGCGATCAGCTCCCCCTCGTCGTCGAAGAACGCAAATACGGGGGTCGCCCTGACGCGCATGGCCTTCAGGGAAAATTCCCGGGTCGTGACGTCGTTTCCGTCAAAATCCGTAATCATGACCTCACCCTCGGCGTCCATGATGAGAATCCGGAAATTCTCGTGGTAATAGTCCTGTACCGCCTGCCTGTTCAGCACGGAATGCTTCATCCGCACGCACCAGGGGCAGTCCTTGGTCTCGAACATCACCAGCAGGCCGGACTTGGCCTCGTCCTGGATGATTTCCAGTTCCTCCTGCAGGTCGCCGAAGGATACGTGGAAGAAACTCTCCGGGCTTTCGGCCAGCATGCTGGTATCCACTGCCGTGCCGCGCTGCGGGGTCAAGGCCAGGAAAACGGCGATGACAGCCGTCAGAGAAAGGGAAAAGAACTTCATGGGAACTCCTCACCCGGTGGTGGACCGTTATATCTATACAAGCTAATATACTCTACCCCCGGTGCCCCTGCAACTCGGGCCATCCCCCGGCATCCGCTCAGGACACCGGAAAGTCCAGCACTGCCCCGGCCGCAGTGCGGACATCCGCCAGCACCGGCCCGAGGTGGCGCAGCATCACGGAGCCGCTGAAGGTATTGCCGCCGAATACCGGTGCAAGCATCTCCTCGCCGACCAGGCACAGGAACGCGAGCGACCGCAGGACATCCCACTGGCCTCCCCCCAGCAAGGGCCGGATGGCCTTGGCATGCCCCCCTTCCCGCGCCAGCAGGTCGTCGGCCAAGGACCAGGCGGCTGCGGATTCACGGGGTCTTTCCGGGACCGGACCGGGCCACCGGAAAACATCCTGTACCCGGCGGAACACCAGGGTCACCACCTCCTGCTCGCGGGGATTGTCCAGGGCGCCGACCAGCGCCGCGAGGACATTCCTTCCGGGCTCCCCGAGAAATTCGAGCAACAGCAACGCAACGGGATTCCGGTCCAGACCGTGCCCGGACAACCGTTTCCCGAGGGCCCGGTATTCAGGGTGCTCGCCCCGGGTGTCGGGATAGAGTGCGGGATGCCCCAGGAAAAAGCCGGCCCGCCACGGGTGACGCCGGCGTCCCCGCCGCCATAGATCCGCCGCCCTGTCGCTGCTGACCAGGCCGGGCTGCAGGATCCTGCCGAGCGCACCAGCCACGGTGGCCGCGTCCTCCTCGAACGGCAGGTGCTCCAGCATGAACCGGGCCAGCTCCTGGCCCACGGGCCAGTCCGCGGCCCCCGGATGCCGCAACAGGGCCAGTGCGATCTCCACGCTCTGGCTGCACCACCAGACGTCGGTCGCCACCCGTGCGTCCAGCGTATCGGCGAAGGCCACGGCCACCACTGCCTCCGGGTCCCCCAGCAACAGCAGCCGCGCGGGGTCCCTGTGCAGGGAATCCATCCGGGTCCAGCGGCCGATATGTGCCGGGTATCCCCCCGGCAGGTTGAGGAAGAGTTCCGAAAGATGCTCCCTGAGGGCGCGGAAATAGCGGTTTGGATCGGGCCCCGGGTCCAGCGGAATACGCGCCTCTCCGGCGTCCGTCAGGGCCGAAAGGCTGGCCGCCGCCTCGTCGATCCGGATTGCGCGGACGTTCCGGGTCGCCAGGACACCGAGCCTCAACTTGTCCTGTGCGCTGAGTTGCCGCTCCGCGCCACGGCCGCGGAGCCGCCCTTCAGTACTGGACACGTGTCCCCCAGGGCACGCGCGCGCCGCCCTTGATCAGCCAGATGACGGGGTAGCGGGGTTCCGCAGCAGGCATCCGGCCAAGACCGTCGGTGAACCAGACCAGCACATCGGGCCGGGTATCCTGCCGGTCCAGATGGTCGAATACGGGCCTGAAATCCGTCGAGCCGCCTCCGCGGATCCTGGTCGCACTGACCAGGGGCTCCCAGGGTTCATACACCACCGGGTAGTCGTCTACCAGGGCGGCATCGCAGGCGTACAGGGTCACCCTGGCCCGGATCTGGTCCTTGATGGCACCCACCTCGGTCACCACCTCATCAAGCTGCCGGTCTCCGATCGACCCGCTGACATCCAGCGACACGGCCATGTTCACCGCGTCGCTGCGCAGCCCGGGAAAAATGCCGGGAGGCCCCCGACGGGTACTCGGCCGGGTCCAGCGATAGTTCTCCCTTGCGCTGTCCGTCAGGAAACGCGCCAGCAGCGCACGCCAGTCCACCCTGCCGTCCAGGCTCGATTCCACCTGGCGCTCGAGCAAGCCGCTCAGCTGTCCGGATGAACCGGTCTGCAGCAGTGCGGAAGCGGTCCGCTGCCGCCAGGCCCGGGCCAGGTCTGCCGCACCGCCAGAATTCGACGATCCGGGGGCCGCGCCCCGGACATCCGGCTCCCGGAAAATCCCTGAATCTTCCCCGTACCGTTCCTCCGGCGGTCGGATTTTCCCGCGACCGCCAGGGCCCCGGGGCGCCGTATTCCCGCCTCCGTCTCCGCCGCCACCGTCGGCGCCCGCCTCCCCGGACGAAGCCTCCCCCGATCGGAACGGACTGTCTTCCAGCATCGGATAGATTTCCTCGGCGGCCATGCCGCGGTAAGCATCAAGGACCAGGGTTCCGGGCGGTGGCTCGAGCCCCTCCGCCGTGAGAATCCCGTTGATGCTCAGTTCGCAGGCGAGATTCCAGCGATGGCGGATCCGGTGTCCCCGGCGGGCGAAGTATCCGAATGCACAATACAGCGCCGCCCTGGACAGGACGAACAGCAGTTCACCGGGCCTGAGGGCCAGCACGTAACGGGAATCGTAAAGAATCCTCCGGGCATCGGTCTGGAGAGTGCGGCAGCGGCCATCCCCCGGCACCATGGGCAGGTGCAGCAACAGGGTGCCGATAAACGGGCGTTCCAGGACCAGCCGGGCCCTGGCAGCCGCCAGCTTTCCCCGGGCCCGCTCCCCGGCCTCGGTATCCGGGCCCCTTTCGCGCTCAGGCATACAGCAGGATGTCCGCCACCGTATCCGCCCAGGGCGCGAACTCCGGCAGTTCCATCACATGGTCACCAGCCACCCTGACGAGGTCGGAAACCAGCATGATCGCTATCTCGCGCTGCGGCAGGGTGACGGCGTAGGCGAGTATCCGCCCGCAGACCTCCCCGGGCGGTGCTGCAGTATCTGCCGGCCCGGCCGCGCGGCTGATGAGTGCGCAGGCCAGGGCATACTGAAGGTCAAGTTCCTCCGGCGGCGCCGGCTGTTCCCCGGCAAGGATGCGGTCGATGTCGGGCAACGCCTCGCGGCTTGCCAGGAATGCCTGGAACTCCACTGCCGCGCCCTGTCCGACACATCCCTCGATCGCGGGGCCGATCACCGCCGGGTTGCGGTCGTATTTCCGGAGCGCCCGGTGCACGAATTCCCAGCTGCGCGGCGTGGGGAAGGCCCTCGGATTGTCCGCCGGGTCGAAATGGAACAGCCTGTCCGGGCGGAACCGCACGAATCCGATCACACGCTCGTCAATCCCGTGGGTGTAGGCCCAAGCAGCCCAGTCCTCGACATCGACTCCGATCTCGTAGTGGGAAAACCGGTTCGCCAGCGGAGATGGCATGGTGTAGCTGATGCCGCGGTCACCCTGCCGATTGCCCGCGGCCACGATCGCCCAGCCCGGGGGGACCCGGTAGTCCCCAAGCCGCCGGTCCAGGATCAGCTGGTATGCCGCGGCGGAAACGCTGGGCACGGCGGAGGTCAGTTCGTCCAGAAAGAGAAACCCCGAGGCACCGTGACGCACCTCGTCGGGCAGCATCGACGGTACGGCCCATTCGACATGCTCCCCCGTCCGGAACGGGATGCCCCGCAGGTCGCTCGGCTCCATCTGGGAAAGACGGATGTCCACCACGGGAACCCGGTGGCGCACACCCGCCTGCCGGACCAGGTCGGACTTGCCGATTCCGGGCGGCCCCCAGAGCATCACCGGCGTATGTTCACCGCTGCCCGCACCGGCAAGTTCATGATCCAGGATAATACTGATATGGGATGGTCGCATGTTGCGTTGGGCTCAGAAAGCGAGGCGGCCGGACCCGCAGGGCCGGCCTCGATACGGTCCTGCGGAAGGAACGATTATAGATAGGACGCGTCTCGCGCCATATCCCCATGGCGTGATATGGTGACCATGGCCGGTGGTATACACTGCCCGTCAGATTTTGCGACTGCTTTGCGAGATTAATCAACGGGTTGATGAATCATCTTCCGCTCTTTTTCGATGTCAGGAACCGCCGCTGCCTGCTGGTGGGCGGCGGGCGGATCGCGGCCAGGCGGGCAAGGGCCATGCTCAGGGCCGGCGCCGTCGTGGATATCATCGCGCCGGACATCGATCCGGCGCTCAGGGACAGGATCGAGGCGGCCGGCGGCCGGATTGTCGCACGCCCCTGGCAGCCCGACGATCGGACCGACGGCCATGTCCTGGTGGTGGCGGCCACGGATGATCCCGGGGTCAACAACGCTGTCGCATCCATGGCCCGTGAACGGAACATACCGGTCAACGTGGTGACCGACGCCAGACAATCGGACATCGCTTTTCCCAGCATCATTCACCGCGAGCCCCTGACGGTTGCGGTCTCCAGCGGCAGCGCCTCGCCGCTGCTCGCGAAGCTGCTGGGGGACCGGATCGATGCCCTGATCCCGGCGGGGTACGGATACCTTGCAGGACTGGTGGGCAGATACCGTCACGCGGTCCGGGAGAAGTTCGCGGATCCCGAGGACCGCAAGCGGTTCTGGGAACGGGCCCTCACCGGCAACGTGGCCGAAAGCGTTTTTTCCGGCAATCCCGGCCTGGCGGAGTCGCTGCTTGAGCGGGAGCTTCAGAAAGCACCCGGCGACAGCCCCGGGGGAGAGGCATACCTGATCGGCGCCGGCCCCGGCGACCCGGACCTGCTCACCTTTCGCGCCTGGCGACTGCTGCAGCAGTCGGAAGTGGTGCTCTACGATCGCCTGGTATCGGACCGCATACTCGATCAGATCAACCCCGAAGCGGAAATGGTCTACGTGGGCAAGCAAAGGGCCCGTCACGCCGTGCCCCAACGGAACATCAACCGCCTGCTGGTGGAGTACGCCCGCTCCGGACGGCGGGTTGCGCGGCTGAAGGGGGGGGATCCATTCATTTTCGGCCGCGGCGGGGAGGAGATCGAACTTCTCGCCCGTCACCGGATTCCATTCCAGGTGGTCCCCGGCGTCACCGCGGCAGCAGGGTGCGCCAGTTACAGCGGCATTCCCCTGACCCACCGGGACCACGCCCAGTCCGTACGCTTCGTGACCGGACAACTCAGGGACGGCAGCGTGGATCTTCCCTGGGACCAGCTCGTGCAGCCGGGACAGACCGTGGTGATCTACATGGGCCTCAAGGGGCTGCCGGTCATTTCCGGGGAGCTGGTGGCCGCGGGCATGGACCCCGACATGCCGGCGGCGCTCATCGAACAGGGAACCATGCCGTCCCAGAAGGTGCACTGTGCAACCATTGCCACCCTCCCGGGATTACTGGAACGGCAGAACGTGCATCCGCCGACGCTTCTCATCATCGGTACCGTGGTGACGTTGCACGGGACGCTGAACTGGTTCGAGCCATCGGCCCCGGAACCGGAGGAGAACCCCGATTCAGACCACGCTGCCGAATGACTTGTCGATACTGCCGGGCGGCGGGGTGAGCCCGGCGATTACGCAGCCCTGCGCCACCGGCCCGCCGGGGAACAGTTGGTAGAGGAATTTCATTCCGCCCTTGTGATGAAATTTCTCGTTCAGCGCATCCGTCAGTTCCCGGCGCTTGCCGAACTCGTGCCGGGAGAAGTAGTCCTGCAGGCCGGCGATGGCCTCCCAGTGATCCCGGGTGAGCGTCAGCCCGGCCTCGGCGGCGGCGTCAATGGCGGATTCCGGAGACCAGCCATGGGGTGCGTGGGGGAAATCAATGTTCGGTTGCTCTGTCATGGATACCGTTCCTGTTGCATTCAATATCTGATTTGATCCATACGGATGGGTTCACACGCCGGATAAAACGTATCAGTACTTGGGCGGCAGTACAATGGCGGGGCGTCCTCGATGGTGAGTTCCAGGGCGTTGCCGATACCGGCGCCTTTTCCCGCCGACTCCCGGCCCCCGGCCCGGCCGACCTGCCGGATTCCCTGCTGCATGCGCTGGCGGGCCGCATGGAGCATTTCGTGAAGTCTCCGGTCATAGGGCAACAGGTAGGCCCGGGGGCGCCTGTCCCCCTCCTCGCGCACCCAAAGCGCGATGGCACCCCGTTCCTCCCGTGACGGGTCGGGCTCGCGAATGTCCGAACTCAACAGCTCGAACGACTCGGGCATGACATTGCGGGTCGGCCAACCCTCCAGGCTCTCCACGCCATACCACTGGGCCCCGTAGAACAGCGGCAGGAAGGCAAGCGCGGTGATCCGGAACCGGGGCCCGAAACGCCGGCTGAGCCATATCCAGGCGACGAGCACCAGCGGTACGATGTAGCCGATGCTGATCGCTAGTTTGTCCATGAAGGCATATGTTCCAGCGCATAGGGCGTCAGGGTCGCAGGCAGCGTACTGAACTGACCGACGTCGCCGTCCTCGTCGATGGTGAAGCGGATTGCCGTGAGTTCGTGGTCAACACCCAGCAGTTCCACGTCATCCTGGAACACGGTCCTGAATTTGGGATTCACCCTGTCGATACGAACATCCACGGGCACCGGCACGTCGGATACCGCGTTGTAGAAATACACATTCACGATGTATTCCCCGGGATGCATCTTGCGCACCGTGATGATTTCCTGGTTGACGGGATAGATCTTTTCCTGCCCGTCGATGATGATGATGTCGTTGACTTCGCCGCGGTCATCGCGGTCCAGGTGCAGCCAGCCCGCCTCCTTGTTCAGGTAGGATGCCGTCCTTCCGTCGGGTCCCTTGACCCAGAGATCGATATCGTCGGCCAGGTTATCCGGCCAGTTCGCGGTTATGATGTATTCCGCCTGCTTTTCCACATTGGCCAGCTTGTCTTCCGGGTTGATGTACAAAAGCGTGATCAGGTAGAGAAAGGAAAACCCGAGCAGGCAGTTGAACAGCAGATCGATGAACGGATCCGCGTTCAGGGTGAATTTATTCCTGCCCCGGTAGAGACTGTTCATGGGATCTCTCCGAATCCTTCGCGGCCAGGCGGATGATTTCGGCCACCAGGTCGTCCGCATACCGGTCCAGGATCTTGCAATAGACACTGAGCAGGAGCGATCCGCTGATCCCGCTCAAGGTGGTATAGAGGGCCACCTGCATCCCCTCCCCCATGGTGCCCAGAAGAACCTTGAGACCGGCGATGTCATCCTGGCGCAACTGGTATGCCGTGCCCAGCATCATGATGAACCCGATGACGGTCCCGATCAGGCCGATGCGGATCAGCATGTCGGCGGCGAACCAGCCAAGGTGATGGCCCCGGTGCACCCGTTCCACCAGGCGCGCGTGCAGCGCCTCACCCATGCCGTTGCCGCGCTCCCGCACAAGCAGGGAGAAATGCTCCGCGATTTCGCGGTCCTCGCTCCCGCCCGCCAGGGTGGCCGCAGGCCCCCGGGCGGCCAGGAACGCCAGTGCCTGCCGCAGCCGGGAGAGCCGCCAGGCCGCCTTGCCGAGCATCCCGGCGACGATGACGAACAGCACCATGATGACCACCGAAAGCCAGGTCCGGTCGGCATCCAGCACCAGGGAGAAGTAGCCAAATCGCCACAGCAGGAAGGCACCGAACAGAACCAGACCGCTCACCAGCATCCAGGCGTAGAGGGGAAGCAGCGGCTCTTCCTCCAAGGATGCCGGTCCGCGCCGGAAAATTGCCTTGAGCAGGGCGATCTCGGTACTCATCGGTTCAGTGTATGCCAAGAAACCGTCCCGTGACCAGTGCACCGACCAGCGTGGGATGAAAAAATGCCGACTGCATCAACCCGGGCGGCCAGTGCCCGGTCATCCGGGCGAACACCTTCCCGGTTCCCGGGCCGAGCGGAATCCCGACGGCTTTCAGGCCGCCCGCGAGACGCAGCCACTCCGCGGTGGGGGACGGCAGCTGGCCGTCGGCGATGGACAGGGTCCTGTCGTCGCCCGCGAACAGGTACGTGGGCGCCCTGGTCCACCCTTCTTCCCGGAAAAACCGCTCCACGGATAGTTCCAGCAACTGTCCGACCCGGCTGATCGCCGCGGGGTCGCCGGATACCTGCCACCAGTCGAACAACCCCGCCGCCGCATGGACCAGGGTGTCCAGATCCGCCGGCGCCGCCCTTGCATCAACCCCCGCGAGCAGTCCGGGATGGGGGCTCCCGGTTGCCTTCATGATCACATCCGCGAGAAGGCCGGCTGCCTGCAGGTAGTCCGGTTCCCTGGGGGCGCCGTGGCTGAGCGCTGACAACGCCAGGCCATTCCATGAAAGGAGCAGCTTCCCGTCCCGTTCAAGGGTCTCCCGGCGTCGCAGGGAGACCAGCGCCTGCCTGGTGACACCGGCCACGAGTCCGACCGGCGCCACGAGCAGGCGGTTACCCGCCTGCTGCCTGATTTCCACCCGTTCGCGCCATGACTCGCCCAGCAGGACTTCCAGGTCCCGCTGCGCTGCAAGATAGTATTCGCCGTTGACGCCGCCCTGCCCCGTGGCGGACAGCGAGGACACGAACCAGCCACCATCGGCGGCAAAACGCGCCAGCATGTTGTCGAGAATTCCCTCCGCCACCTCGCCGTACCCGGGTCTTTCCAGGGTCATCGCCGCCCGGAACAGGAGGCGGGCCACCAGGGCCTGGGTGTAGAGCATCTGCTCGAAATGCGGCCCCGTCCAGTCACGGTTTTCCGTATACCGGAATACGCCGCCCTCCACCGGGTCCACCAAGTCACCTGCAATCATGGAATCGAGACTGTGACGGAGAAATGCCGCCATGGCATCGCTGGGGTTGAGCTGGTGGAGGTCCAGAAGCGCCAGTAGCTGCGGCGCGAAGGGATACTTCGAATCGGTGCCGAATCCTCCGAAGCGCGCGTCCGACACCCTGCCCGCCTGCTCGAGAAAGCCCTGCAGCAACTCGCCGAGGTCAGGCGAACCGGTTCCGCTGCGGGGGTCCTCCCCGGTGTCGGGATGCCGGGGAACCAGGAGGCGCCGCGCCGCAGCGGGGTTATCCTCCCACGCCCTTGAGAACGTCTCCAGGGCCGATGCGAGTTCCGGGGCGGTGACAAAGGTCCAGGCCATGACCGGCACACCGTCCGGCGTCACGACCGCCGTGGCCGGCCATCCGCCGATGCCCACGAAGTCCCGCATGAACGCCTGCAGAGCGCGGTCATCCTGGGTGTGCATTTCCCGGTCCAGCAGCACCGGGGCAAACGAGCCGTTGATCACTTCGGCAAGATCCGCATCCAGGAGCGTGTCCTGCTTGAAGCGATAGCACCAGTAACAGGACTGGTAGCCGCTCGAGACGAGAAAAGGCATGTTCCGGGCACGTGCCTCTTCGACGGATGCCGACTCCGGTGAACGCCACTTCACGGGATCATCGGCGTGACTTCGCAGGTAGGGGGATGGATGGCCCGAAAGGTCGGAGGCGGCCAGCGCCGCAGCTCCCCACAGCAACGGGAAAAGAAGCAAGGGCAGGACCAGGGGGCCTGCCCGGTTCATTCTTCGTGACATGGCCCTTTCGTCACCGGGCCGTCACCGGCGTACGGCCCATCATCTTCGGGGAACGTTCCCGGCGTTCAGCCGTTCAGCAGCGCGCGTGCCTTGCGGATGGACCGCTCGAGATAAAAGCCGTAGAAATCCGGCGTGGACAGGCCGACCATCCGTTCCACCAGTTCATTGCCGTCCGGATCCAGAAAGATCACCGTCGGCGTCAGGCCGGCAGTGAAGAACGGCTGCAGGAAATCCCAGGTCGGGACCCGGTTGCCATCGGGCAGCGTGATGTATTCGCCGGCGTCCAGGGAAATCTTGCCGAAGATCACCTTGCCGTCAAACTCGCCGCTCGCCAGGATGGCCGAGAAGAACTCCCCTTCCACGATCCGGCAATACGGACAGTCCTCCTGGTCGATCATGATCACCAGGGGCTTGCGACCCAGGCGGGCGGATTCGGTGGCAGCCTTCCAGTTGTCGATCTTGTCCATCATGGCATGGCCGGCAGACGGTCTATTCTATGCAAGAAAAGGCGGGCGCTGCAAATTGCAGCGCCCGCCCGTTGCTGTTTTCCGAATCGTGATTGGTGGTTCACGAATCGATTGCCGGAATGAAGCCTACTTGAGTACCCGGCTGGCCCACAGCTCGGCTTCGCGGGCGTGCTGGGCGATGGCATCCTCGGCCTCCTCATGCGCCTTGGCAACCAGCTTCATGGCCGCTTCGGTATTGCCGGCCTCGTGTTCCGCTTTCGCCTTTTTCAGGAACTTCTTGGTATCGCGCCATTCGTAGCCGACGGCAGCGGCTTCCTTACGCTTGGCGTCCGCGGCTTCCCAGGCGGTATTGAAATCGTCACTGCTCGACACGGCAGCACAGGACACCAGGAACGCGACCGCGATGGGCAGTGAAATCAGTTTTTTAAGCATGTCTATTCTCCTTCTTATCTGCGTGCGCTTGGGCCGTTGAATTCAAGGCCGTTGCTCATGTAGGTGAGGAAAAACTCGAGCTCGCGGTATTCCCGCCCTTGGGGCTTGAAGGAGGCCGCACGCACCTGGCGGTTGCAGCCGCCGAAGCGGCGGTGAATGGTACCGATGGCACCCCACTTGGAGCGGTACACCGGCCAGCCGGTGGGATGGCCGAATGCCGGGCTCAGCATTTCCGACCGCACCCTGTTACCGGAACCCGAACCGTGACAGTCGATGCAGGCGAAATTCAACTGGCCGCGCTTGCGGTAGTAGAATTCCTTGCCGCGCGCATAGGCCGCCATCGCGTCCGGATCGTCCGTGGGAATCACCACGTTCACCTTCTGACCACGGGACACGTATGACATGTACGCGGACAGTTCCGCGATCTTGCCCTTCTGGTACTTGAGCGGTTTCTCGCCGTTTGCCTCGCGGCATTCGTTGATCGCCAGTTCCAGCGTGATCACTTCCTTGCGCTCGGCATCCCAGTGAGGGTATTGCCCGCGTACGGCGCCGTCGTTCTCGAAGCAGTCGGAATAGCTCTTGCCATTCGCGAAGGGCGTCTCGAACTGGTCCCTGCCGGCATCAATGGCCAGCTCGTAGGGAGGAAATTCCTCGATTTCCATCCATTCCTCGCGGGAGACCTTGTCGATGGAGTAGATTCCGTTTTGGAAATCGTCCCTCGGCACGCTCGGGAATTTGGTGGTGTAGTATTTCTGGAAGGCGATCCGATCCGTTTCGGGGTCGGCATGCGTAGCCAACCCGCCAATCGCCATCGCCGTCGCCGCCAGGGCTACCAAGAACATTCTCATATTGTGCTCCAGTTGGTGACTGTTGTTTCTGTATCTGATTGGGTTCGTAAGATCAGGGGTTCCGGCCTACTTGATCGTGGCTTCCCCGGAATCGGTTTCACCCTTGTTGTCCACCGCACTGATCATCAGCTTGTCTCCCGCGGCCGGTCCGGACACGGTAAAGGCCAGGTACGGGTTCTTCGAGATCGCGGGCCCCATGTTGCAACGGAAGATCTCGTTGCCGTTGTGCATGCAGGACACCTCGGTGATGTGGTGCGCAGGGATGAGTTCGCCGGTCTTGCTGTCCTTGCGAAGTCCGGTCTCCATCGAATGCTTCATCAGCATCTTGACCTCGACCGCACCACCACTTGCTTTCGCTTTACATTTGATTGCCATGATTGTCTCCTCGCTTAACCGCCGCAGCCACCGATGGTGACCTTGATTTCTTTGCTGGTTGCCGTGTAGAGCTTGCCGCCCGCACGCACATACGCGACCAGGGGAGAGGACTTGCCCATCTTGATCCGCGTGCTGGCCGCCGTGGCGCCATCAAAGGTGGCGACCATGGGGGACGGGTTTTCAGCTACCAAAAGGACGATGTTCTCGGTTCCTTCGATGGATGAAGTCACCGAAATGGGGACCACGGCGCCGTTCTCGGCAATATCGGGCCCCTTCATCTTGATGGCGTCGGTGGCTTCGGCTTCGGCGGTGCCGAAGATCGCGGTGACCGCACCCTCGATGTTGTCTGCGCGAAACGCGTCGGTCGGCCATGCGGCCAGGGCCCTCAGCGGAATCGTGCTCATGGTTGCCCCGGCACTGACACCGGTCAGCAACATCAGAGTCTTGTTGAAATCTCTTCTGTTCATAGTTCTACCGTGGTGTGTTTGGTTCAAAGTGTGTACAGGTACTCCACGATGGCGTCAATCTCGTCATCGCTGATGATGTTGTGCAGTCCGAAGGGCGGCATGATGGAGAAAGGGTTGAATGTCAGGGGATTGGCAACCTGCTCCCTCAGCTTGGCGCGGTCGGGGAACCTGGCCTTCATCGCCAGCAGGGGCGGGCCCTGGTTTCCGGGCAACGGGCCGTTGTCCATCATGTGGCAGGCAAGGCAGTTGCCTTTCCGACGGTCCAGGGCGACCTGCTTGCCCTTGGCGACCATCGCCTCATCTGCGCTGACCGTGGCATGGGTTCCCGGCAACAACATCAGGAACGAAGCCAGAAGTGCGAATAAAGAGGTTTTCTTGATCATGCGAGTACCGACCTCCAGAATTATGGTGTTTGCAATAATTGATTTTGGGGGCGAAATCCCTTTCACGGAAAATTCACAAGTTGATACTAATTTAATTTTATCCGATATACAACTTGCCCTGATTAGTTTAATATCTTTTCAACAAAGTAATCCTTTGAAGATAGGATAAATATCCCTTATAGTATATTCACACCAGCCGGTTGCCAAGTGTCCGCATCCGGCCATGCCAGGAAATTCGACCGTTCAGCCCGCCGACAGAGCCACCACAACACTCATGACAACCCGAGCAGAACCCGTTGCCGGCGAGACTGCACAGCCGATCGGCAAACCCAGCCTGGCGGTGATGCGCCAGGCGGCCTGCGCCGCGTCGGAACTCCTGAAGAACCTGGCCAACGATCACCGGCTCATGATCCTCTGCATGCTGGCGGAGCGCGAGATGTCCGTCTCGGAAATCAGCCAGCACATCGACCTCGGCCAGTCCCCGCTGTCCCAGCACCTGGCCCGGCTGCGCGCGGACGGTCTCGTCAAGACCCGCAAGGTGGCCCAGCATGTGTTCTATTCGCTGGACAGCGAGGAGGCCAAGGCGGTGATCCAGACCCTGTACGGTCTCTATTGTGGCCCGGGGAAGGGGAACCATTCGCCACCCGCCCGGGGCGACTAGACGACCTTGCCTTCGTAATCCGCCAGGCCGGGGTTGTCCCCCACCCCGACCAGCGTGGGGTGATTCATCTTGGCGATGACGATCCGGTTGTCCTGGCCCCGCTGGTCCAGCAGGTAATCCCGCACGATGTCCCAGATCAGGCGGCCGTCCGGATGGGGCCCGACCACCGCCCAGCCGGCGACACGGTAGGTCTTGTCCGGCTCGATGGCCTCCCCGGAATCCAGCCTGGCGTCGGTGATCCGCTCCAGCAGCGGCTTGGACGGATCGATGGTGTAGTCCATGCCCCCGACCCGCACCATGTCGCCGCCTGACTGCAGGTAGGGATCCGGGTCGAACAGGTTGTCGGCCACGCCCTCGAGAATCTCCATCAGGGTCTTGCCGGTCATCTCCTGGAGATAGGTCTCCCCGTAGGTCATGCTGGTCTGTGTCATCACGTCTTCCATGGTGATCCAGTCCCCGGGCAGCACGCTGGTACCCCACCGGAACCCGGGTGACAGGGTGACCTGGGCATCGTACTCGTGCTTGAGCGCATCACAGATCAGCTGGTCCCAGGTCCCCATGAAGTTGCCCCGGCGGTACAGTGCGCGGTCGGCGATGGCGAGCTTCTCCCGCAGGATCTCCTCGTAGGTCTTGCCGATGCGGTCGGGATGGGCCTGGTGATCCGGCGACCGGGATTCCATCACGTTCCCGTCATAGACCGTGCTGCGCAAATCCCGGATGAACGCCGCCATTTCGGGATCCGGAGCCAGCAGGTTCTCGAATACCGGCATCATGTGATACCGCATGCCGTTGACGCCCCCCTCCCCGATGTCCAGGTCCATCACACCGACGAACTTGCCGTTCGAGCCCGCGTTGGTGACCATACAAAGGCCACCGTCCGGGCGGGTCACCTCCACCGGGGCCGGGATACCGTCATGGGTATGTCCGCCGAAGATGGCATCGATGCCGTGTACCCGGCCGGCCATCTTGATGTCAACGTCCATTCCGTTGTGGGACAGCACGATGATGGCATCGGGGCTCTCGTCCGACTGAATGGTTTCCACCAGCGAGATCATGTCCTCCTCGCGAATGCCGAACGACCAGTCCGGGATGAATCCCTGGGGGTTGGCATTGGCGGTGCGCGGAAACGCCTGCCCGATGACGGCCAGCCGGCGTCCGCCGATCTCCCGCATGGTGTAGGGCTTGAACGCCATGCCCGCATCCTCGTCGTACAGGCCGAGTCCGCCGAACTTCTCCACCATCTCGAAATAGGCGTCCTCGAACAGGCTGGTTTCCTTGACCCGCACGTTCTGGCAGATGAACTCGCCGTTGAACCGCTGCACGTTGGTCAGCAGTTCCTCCTCGTGATAGGTGAATTCCCAGTGGCCGGTCATGATGTCCACGCCGAGCATGTTGGAGGCGTCCACCATGTCCCGGCCCCGCGTCCAAAGCGACGTGCCCGAACCCTGCCACAGGTCTCCGCCGTCCAGGGTCAGGGTGTTCTGCGCACCGCCGGCCTGCTCCCTCAGCATGTCGAGCAGGGTCTTCAGGTGGGCGAATCCCCCCATGCGGCCAAACTCCCGGGCGCCCCTCTCGAAATCGAGGTTGGTGTAGGCATATGCCTCGATGGAATTCTCGCTGATGCCGGTACTCTCAAGCAGCGCCCTCCCCACCAGGTGGGGCAGTCTCCCCTTGGCCGAGCCAACACCCAGGTTCACGTTGGGCTCACGGAAATAGACCGGCAGAAGCTGCGCATGAATGTCTGTCATATGCAGGATCCGCGCATTGCCCTGCATGGGGAGGCTGTACAGGCCGTCAAGTCCCTCGGCCTCGGCGCGGGCGATGAATCTTTCCAGGGATTTCGGGACCAGGGAGCCCGTGGCGGCAAAACCAAAGACCTTCAGCAGGGTACGGCGATTGAATTGGGACATGTCGATCTCTCCTCCAGCCTGCCGGGAACAAATTCTCCAGCCAGGCGGGTTTTACTTATATTAGAAGTATGTTATATAGAATTTCCGTATATATTGCCATGTATAATTTGACTTTGGCAAGCTGCCCGAATCGGTTTTCGCTACATTTCCATCTTCCAAAGTGGGTATGATCAGGGGTGCATCATTATCCCCGGGGGATATCGCCCTGATCGATCAAGTGGCAATAAAATTTCAGGTAGCTGCGGCAGACTCTGGCACGCATCCGTCTGCTGGAACGGGCGGGAAAGTTGAACGTACCCGGACTGCGGCATTCCTGTTCAATCATTAAGGAAAAAAGGTAAAACACCCATGACGACTCCCGATCACGAACTCGACGCCCGCAATCTCAACTGCCCCCTGCCCATCCTGCGGGCCAAGAAGGCGCTTAACGGCATGGAAGCGGGAACGGTTCTGAAAATCATGGCCACCGATCCGGGTTCGGTGAAGGATTTCGCGGCCTTCGCCAACCAGACCGGCAATGAACTGCTGGATTCCTCGGAGGTCGGCAGCGAGTTTCATTTCCTGCTCAGGAAAGCCTGATCTCCCCAAGGCCGTGAACCCGAGGTCCCATCGAATCCCGTTGCCGCCGGGCGGCCTGCGGGACAGGCGGATACCGCGCGGCCGCTTTTCCATGAGCGGGAGGTGACCGGACAATGGAGTTCGAGCATTACCAGCTGATTGCCCTGTACGGGTTCCTGGTGGCCATGGCATTCGGCGCCATCGCGAACCGGACCCACTTCTGCACCATGGGGGCCATCAGCGACTGGATCAACATGGGTTCGCGCACCCGGTTCAGGGTATGGCTTCTGGCCATGGGGATTGCCATCATCGGCACCCAGTCGCTTTACCTGACCGGCCAGGTCGATCTGAGCGGTACGATCTACCACGGCACCGCCTTCTCCTGGTTCGGCTACATGTTCGGCGGCTTCCTCTTCGGCATCGGCATGACCATCGGCTCGGGATGCGGACAAAGAACCCTGGTCCGGGTGGGATCCGGGAATCTCAAGTCCCTGGTCCTCCTGCTCGTCCTTGCCGTGACCGCCTACATGACCCTGCGCGGACTGCTGGCCCTGGTGCGCCTCGAAATCACCGGGCCCACCACCATCGACCTGGCCGAACGGGGCTTGGCCAGCCAGGGATTCGATGAACTCATCGGCACCGCAACAGGGATCAGCAAGACAGTGATCGGCATTGCCCTGACCGCCCTGGTGGGAGGCGGCATCGTGCTCTATGCCCTGCGTGACCGCAAGGTACGCACCGAGTTCGACAACCTGCTGGCAGGGGTCGGTGTGGGACTGGTGATCGTGGCCGCCTGGTTCATCACCGGCGTCCTCGGGTACGACGATTTCGAACCCACCCCGGTGGAGGGCGTCAGTTTCATCAACCCGGTGGGCAACACGCTCGCCTACCTGATGACCTATACGGGCTCCACCATCAGCTTCGGCATCGTACTGGTGCTCGGCACCATTGCAGGTTCGTTCCTCTACAGCCTGCTGACCGGAACCCTGCGCACGGAAGTCTTCCATGACCGGTCAGACCTGGTGAACCACCTGTACGGCGGAGTGCTGATGGGATTCGGCGGCGTGCTCTCCCTGGGCTGCACCATCGGCCAGGGGATCACCGGCATGTCCACCCTGGCACCAGGCTCGGTGCTGGCGCTCCTGTCCATCATCGCCGGCGGCGCGGTGACCATGAAGATGCAGTACTACCTGTACGACGGCCTGGGCTGGTGGCATGCCGTCAAGTGCACGGCGTCCGACCTGCTGCCCTCGAAATAGCCGCACCCGCGCCCCCGAAGGGGCGTCAGGCCAACGTCATCTCTCCGTCGGCAAAGCCGGCCCGGCGATACCACTCCCGCGCCTTGGCGGCATCCTTCTCCACGCCGTTTCCACTCTCGTACATCATGCCAAGGGTGGCGCAGGAGCCCTCCATGCCCTGATCAGCCGCGCGGGTGAACCATTCCACCGCCTTAGCGGCGTTCCGGCCCACGCAGTCCCCTTCCATGTACATGAACCCAAGGCCGTGCTGCGCCAGGCCGAGTCCCTGGTTCGCCGCGGCGACCATCCATTTCATGGCCAGCAGCTCGTTGCGCACGACCCCGAGCCCGTTCTGGTACATGATGGCCAGCCGGTACTGGGAGTCGGCGTCTCCCCGCTCCGCGATGGGACCGAGCAGTGCCAGCGCCTGGGCGAAGTTCTTCGCTTCGAACGCGGCAATCCCGCTCGCGCGGTCCACGCTGTCCCTTTCAGAGTTCGGTCCGGACATGATTCGTATTCGGCGGCAGCGCCGGGGCAGGAAGGCTAGCGCTTGTTCGCAAACAGCCTCTCGTTGGCCGCCAGGACCGCCGCCTCCACCCGGGAATGCAGCCCGAGCTTCTTCAGGATGGATTTCACGTGCAGCTTGACGGTGCCGTCGGAGATGCCCAGGTGCCGGGCGATCACCTTGTTGCTCTGCCCCTCGGTGAGATGGCTCAGGATCTCCATTTCCCTGGGAGAAAGGCTGGAGAAAATGGACTTGTCCTCCTCTTCCAGGTCCTCGTCGCGGTTCTTGATGATCATCGCGAGTTTTCCCGCCAGCTCCGGGGCAACGACCATTTCCCCCTGGATGACCTTGCGCAGTGCGAGCACGAGATCGTCGGGATCCATGTCCTTCATCAGATAGCCGCTGGCGTCATGCCGCATGCATTCCTTGAGATCCGCGGTATCGTCACTGGTGGTCAGGATCAGCACCGGAATTTCCTTGTTCAGTTCCCGCAGCTGTTTCAGAGTCTGGATGCCCGTGATTTCAGGCATCCGCAGGTCCACCATGACAACGTCCGGCTGGATTGACATGGTCGCCTCCACACCCTCGTTGCCGTTGGAGCAGGATGTGACCTCAACGCCACGCCGCTTCAGCAACGTCTCAAGGCCCTCCCGGAACAGGGCGTGGTCATCAATCAGTACGACTTTCATGTGCCTGTCATGCAGTCGCAGCCACCGGCCGCGGTTGTTCGGAGGCATCGCCCGGGTCATCACGGGCGTCCGTATCCAGAGAGTATTCGAATTCCAGTATCACGCAGCTGCCTTCGCCCGGCTCGGACTCGAGGCGCAGCATGGCGCCGAGATTTTCCGCGCGCTCCGCCATGATCTGCCGGCCGATGTGCTCGCCCGCCCCGCCGGCGGACAACGCGGATTCATCATATCCCACGCCGTCATCCTCCACCACGACCCGGTGGCAGTTGCCGTGATGCCGCAGGAAAACCCTCACGGTATCCGCATCGGCATGCTTCTTGATGTTGTTCAGCGCCTCCTGGACGATCCTGACCACGTCGTTGCGCATTTCCGCACTCAGGCGATCCTCGTCCCACTCGTTCTGGAAGAACACCAGCGCGCCCGTGTCCGAGCGGAACTTGCGGATGAGTTTTTCCACCGTCAGGACCACGCCGTGGGACTTCAGGGGGGCGCGGAACTGGGCAATCAGGGAACGCAGTTCATGATTGGCCTCCTCCACCTTGCCCTCGAGCTTCTCAAGCTCCTCCCAGGTCACACGTTCCTCGCCCTGGTGCAGGGTTTCGTCGAGCACCCGGACCTGGAACCGGAGACTTGCCAGGGTCTGGGCCAGGGAATCGTGGAGTTCGTTGGCAAGACGGGCGCGTTCCTCCACCAGCATCAGCTTGCCGGACTCCTGGTCGAGGCGCGACTGCTCCAGGGCCACGCCCAGGTGCTGGCCGATACCGGCAAGCAGCTCCCGGGTTTCGTCGTTGAATTCGGCATCGGAAGGGATGAACAGCTGGTAACTGCCGAGAATGGAGCCGCGGTACTGGAGCGGCACCGACACGATCTGGCGCACCGGGGCCCCTTCCGGTGCGCCCGCATCCAGGGTCTCGGCAATGGTCTCCGAGCGGACCTCGATGGAGCCCCGGCCGAACAGGTTGTTCCGCCATACGAAGCGGATGGGCACATCCGGCTCCAGGAACCGGCTTTCACGGTCAAGCCCGTAGCTGTCCCTGAGGCTCAGGCGGGAATTTTCCAGCACCCTGAGAACCGCCGCATCGGCATCGAACACATTGCCCAGCCTGCGCAGGAACCGGGACAGGAGATCATCCACCTCGTAGGCCGTATTCACCGATGTGACTGCCTCGTAGAGCAGTTCCAGCGCCTGCGCCTTCCGCTTCAGGTTCTGCGTATGGGAATGCACCTGGGCTTCCAGGTCGTCATGCAGCGACTGCACCACATCCGCAACGCCGTTGATGTCCCCGGCGAGTTCGTTGAACTCCCCGTTGTCGAGTCTCGGCATGCGCGCCGAAAGGTCGCCTTCCCGGACCCGGGAAACCCAGAACCGGATGTGGGACAGGGGATTGATCAGCGAACGCCTGACGAACAGGATCGACTTGACCACCAGGGCCAGCATCACCACGGGCGTGAGGAAAAAGCCCCACTCCAGCAGGCTCTGCCCGCCGGAACGGTAAAGGACAATCCCCTGCACGGCGATCATCACCAGCAGGAGTGCGCAGACCACCAGAAGAGGCAGCATGATCTGGCGGCAGGTGAAACCCTGCCCGGGGCGGTACCATCGCGACTCCGGCGTGATCAGGCACCGTGGCTCCTCAGACGTGGCGCAGGATTCGGGCTGATTGCTTTGCGGCTGGTCCAAGAATGGAATATTAGGAAAACCGGAACTGCACTATAACGGTATTGCGGGGGATTTTCTAGCGGCTCTCCCCGTCACCACCCGCCTCACCGCCCGGGTCCGTCTGCCCGCCGTGGGCCGGGTCATTGGGATTCATGAAGATGAAGCGGTACTCCCCATCCTCCATCTGCACGTAGTCGAGATCGGCGTTGCGCAACAGCTCGGTACTGGTCGGCCCCACCACGATATCGATGCCGTTGCTCCGGGCATGACTGTCATTGTGATCCGAGTGGTCGAATCCCATGGCGTAATCGAGGTTGCCGTCCGGCAGCCGCCTCGCCGCCACGCGCAGTGCCATGCCCTCGCTGTCGGATTCCTTCATCGATTCCTTGATCTGCCTGGCGGCGTTTTCACTGATATTGATCATGCTGTCTGCCCCCCTGCGGGCTCTACCGTTTCAGAACCGTCCACCAACCGTGCCACATTGCCGAGAAACGACGTCACCCAGGGGTTCTGCCGGGTGTGGCGCTGGTGGGCGTAGGTGGCGAACAGATTGCCCATGACCAGTCCGTCATGGGTGCCGTCGATCCCATGACCGCGGCGGACCCGCAACCCGAACGGAAACGCATCGGCCAGACCCACAATCCTGGAGTAGTGGAATTCATGCGCCCTGAAAGTGCCACCGGTCATCCAGGGATGCCGGCCGGTCCGCTCGAGGACGACATATCCACGCCCCACGGGCCGCTCTTCCATGGCGACTTCGGCCGGGATGGCGCCGACCATGGCATGGCGCCTGCCCTGCCAGGTCAGAGCCCGGGTGAGGTACATGAGGCCGCCGCATTCCGCGTAGACAGGCCCGCCGGCGGCGATGAACCGCCTGATGGCTGCACGCAGTTCCCCATTACGCTCAAGCGCGACGGCGTGGGTTTCCGGAAATCCGCCGCCGATCATCAGCGCATCCACCTCGGGCAGCCTGCTGTCGGACAGCGTATCGAAGAAAAACAGTTCCGCGCCCTGGCGCCGCATTTCATCGAGGTCGTCAGGATAGTAGAAACAGAACGCGCTGTCGCGGGCGATGCCGATGCGAAGTCCGCTCCCTGCCGGGGCCGGTTCCCCGGACTGTTCCGGAATATCCAGTGCGGGCGCCTCCCGGGCCCTGTCCAGGAGCGGGTCGAGGTCGACGCAATCGGCCACGAGCCGACCCAGCCTGTCCAGCATCCCGTCCGAACCCCCGGTCTCCGACCGGGTCGTCAGTCCGAGGTGGCGCTCGGTGATGCGCACGTCCTCACAGCGGGGGATGGCGCCGGTGACCCGGAGATCGGTATAGGTCTCCACCGCGGCCCGCAGCTTGCCGAGATGACGGCTGCCGCTGTAGTTGTTCAGCACCACGCCGGCGAATTCAACACCCGCATCGAAGGACCGGTAGCCGTTGATCAGCGGCGCCACCCCCCGGGTCATTCCCTCCACGTCAATCACCAGGATCACCGGCGCCGACAGCAGCCTGGCCAGGGCCGCGTTGCTGTCACTTCCCTCGGGATCGATGCCGTCATAGAGCCCCTTGGTTCCCTCCACCACCGAGAGCGACGCACCGGCGCCGTAGCGGCCGAACAGGTCCAGGATCTCGTCGGCCTCCATGGTGTTGAAATCGAGGTTGAGGCAGTCGCGGCCAGCCGCCGCGCCGAGCCACAGGGGATCGATGTAATCCGGCCCCTTCTTGAAGGCCTGGACCGCCAGGCCGCGCCGGGACAGGGCCACCAGGAGCCCCAGCGTGAACGTGGTCTTGCCCGAGGATTTACGGGTCGCCGAGATCAGCAGGCGGGCCATGCCGGGACGGACAGTCAGGCCGCGGTACGGGAGCGGCGATAGTCGGGAAGGAACGGAAGCACCCTGACCAGCAGAAGCACCATCACCACGGCAAGGGCCATTCCGCCGACGCCCAGCAGCCACTCCGGCATCGAGGGGTTGTAGAGGGCCACCTCACCATCGTGGAAAGAACTTGCGACGCGCTTCCCCGGGAACATCACGAGTGGGTAGGCCTGCCCGCCGATGATGGTGACATAGAGCTGGCAGAAGCCGCCGAAGAGGGCGAGGACGGCAGCCGCCAGGGCGGTTTTCGGGAACCGGTCCCGCCCGCAAAGGAAGACCAGGGCAAGGGGCAGCAGACCGCCCGCGATCACCTGGCCCAGCCAGAACAGGACGGTGTAGATGCCGCCGCCGACGAGCATGAAGTGTTCCACGCCATGGTGTTCCGTGGCATACAGGTTGGTCAGATGGAAGGCAGCCACGAGGAACAGCTCCGTGGCGATGAAAATGCCCATCAGCCGCGCAAGCTTCCGCAGGAGGGTTGCGTCCGGAGCGTCTTCGTACCACTGGCCAAGGACCATGCTGATGATGATGAACACCGCCGTCCCCAGGATGAGGGACAGCACGATGAATACCGGGATGATCATCGAGGCGTCATAGAACTGCCGGGCCACGAGAAATCCGAAAATCCCCCCGGTGCCGCTGGTCAGCACAAAGCGCCAGACAAAGGCCAGCAGGCCGGCACGGCGCACGTGACCCGCCAGGGAACGCTCGAACAGGGTCCACAGATAGACCATCACCACCAGGATGAAACCGGTGTAGAGGAAGATGTTCCAGGCAAAGATGGACTTGAAGTTGTAGTAGGTCATGGCCACGATCAGCCGGTCCGGGCGGCCGAGATCGAGCACCAGAACGATCAGGCCGCCCACCAGCAGGCAGATGGCCAGCAATCCGGAGAGTCGTGCCCAGGGGCTGTACTCCTTGCGTTCGAACAGCGAACTCATCGAGGCCACGTTCAGCGCGCCGGATGCCGCAAGGATCAGCAGGACAGCGAAGACATGGGGCAGGCCCCAGACTACCTGGTTGTTCATCCCGGTGATCCAGTGTCCCTCCACGTCCATGCGGTGAGCCGCAAGATAACCTGCCGCCACCAGGCACAGCATTCCCAGCAGGGTCAGCCAGTAAGTCGTGCTTCGGGTGCCCAGGGTGCGGTAATGACTGGTCTGCTGCATGTCTGCGCGGGCCGGTTACAGGTTGCGGTAACGCACGCCGGTGTTCAGGTCGAGATCCCAGCGGACCTGGCTGCTCGGATGATCCCGCAGTGCGCCCGCGAGCGCCCCGGATTCGTCATTCAGGTCGCCGAAAACCATCGCGCCGCCGCCGTCAGACTGGCAGGCTTCCACGCAGGCCGGCGTCCTGTCGCGGTCCACGCGGTGGACGCACAGCGTACAGCTCTCCACCGTGCCCTTACCCCTGGGTGAATAGGACTTCTGGTTGGACAGCGCCTCGTGCACGAAGGAACGCGCCTTGTAGGGGCAGGCCATGACGCAGTAGCGGCAGCCGATGCAGGTATGCTTGTCCACCAGCACGATACCGTCTTCGCGGCGGAAGGACGCCCCCGTGGGGCAGACGTCCACGCAGGGCGGATGTTCGCAATGCTGGCACAGCATGGGCAGGGAGGATTCGTGGCCGGTATGCTCGTCCACCAGGTCCAGCTTGCGGATCCACTGCGGATCCGTCAGCGGACGGCCGAATCCATGCAGATTGTGTTCGTCATTGCAGGCGCTGACGCAGGCATTGCATCCGCTGCTGCACTTCGCGGTATCGATCAGCAGCCCCCAGCGGGTCAGGCTGCTGACCGCCTCGTCGTCATTCTTGGCCAGGGCCAGCCGGATGATGCTGAATCCCCCGCCCATGGCCGCCATGCCCGCGGCGCCGGCGAGCAACCGGCGGCGGTCAGGGTTCAAGGCGTCGTCCGGTTTTTTCCGGTCAGTCGGCATCAGTCCCCCCTCCCTCCGGTACGGGCGTCACCCGGTAGGACATCACGCCGAGGACGTCACCGGTGTGCACGACGGATGCCGCCGTGTTGGCGTCCGCGGACGCGCTGTCGGGAGTGGTGGCATGGCAGCCGAAACAGTCCATCTTGACGCTGGCGTAGGTGTGGCAGATCTCGCAGAACTGTTCCGGAGCGTCCACCGGAATGAATCCGCCCTCGGAATTGCGCTGCACGTGGCAGTCCACGCATTCCACCAGGCTGAACCGCGGAGTGCGGATTCCATCGTGCACGGTCAGATCGCGCTGGTGCAGGAGAAAATCCATGTGATCCCTGCGCATCTCGTCGGTGGGCGCCACACAGGCGTCACCCTTGCCGCGGGGCAGTTCCGGCGGATCCGCCGACGCGGCCGGCGAGACCAGTGCCAGGAGCAGTGCCACGAGGGGAACAAGCCTGTCCAGTCCCATGGTACCGGGCCCCTATTCCCCCATTCCCATGTCGATATAGCCGGTCGGGCAGACATCGGCGCAGATATGGCACCCGATGCAGCGGGTGTAGTCCGTATCGACGTAGCGGCCGGTGGTGGACTGGTCCTTCTTCACCCGGAAAACCGCATCCTGGGGACAGTAGATCACGCAGTTGTCGCACTCGAAGCACATACCGCAACTCATGCAGCGATCCGCTTCCTGGCGGGCGGTTTCCGCATCGAAACCGATATGGCGCTCCTCGAAGTGCCCGAGCACTTCCTCCGCGCCGGGGCCGTCACTCAGGCGCTTGTTGCGCGGCGTGTAGGCAAAGTGCCCGAGAAACAGTTCGCTGGTCGGAATCACCTCGTGGGCGCTGCGGTCCTCGTAGTTGTGAATCGCGAAACCGGCGTCGTTGGTCCCCCAGGCGGGCTGGTGGTTGTAGCCCTCCGGCTCCAGGTTGGCCTCGCGCAGTTTCTGCATCAGGCTGAAATGGTGCACATCCACCTTCGGCCGCTTCATCATCTCGTCATTGCGCAGGTAATAGTCGACGCTGTCGGCGGCGATGGACGCCTGCCCGATGGCGGTGGTCAGCAGGTGCGGGCGGATGATGTCACCGGCGACGAAGTGGCCCTTGCGCTCCGGGTGCTGGTAGAACTTGTCCGCATCGATGAGTCCGCGGCCGTTGTCCAGTTCCTCGAGCCCGTCGAGGTCGCCGCCCTGCCCGATCGCGGAGACGATGAGATCGCATTCGATATCGAACTCGGTGCCCTCCACGGGCACCGGGCGGCCGTCTTCCTCGATCCGGCATTCGGCCATGCGCAATGCCGTGGCCCGACCCTCGCCGTTCTTGAGCACTTCCACCGGAATCACGCCGTAATGGATGTCGACACCCTCGTGCAACGCATCCTCCACCTCGTGGTCCGCCGCGGTCATGTTTTCCCGGGGAAACAGCGAAGTCAGGGTCACATTGGCGCCCTCGCGCATGGCGGCATAGGCCGAGTCATGGGCCACGTAGCCGCCGATGACTGCCTCGGGCCGGTGGGACTTGTTGATGTTCTTGATCCTGCCGAGCCGGCGGGCCACCGAAACCACGTCGATGGAGGTATCGCCGCCGCCCACGCACACGACCCGGTCGGTTGCGGCCTGCAGCTTGCCCTGGTTGAAGGCCTCCAGGAACTTGACCCCGCTGACGCAGTTGGGGGCGTCGGAGCCCGGAACCGGTAGGGGCCGGCCGGTCTGGCAGCCGATGCACCAGATCACGGCATCAAACCCTTCGTCGAGTTCCCCGACGGTGACATCGGATCCGACCCGGACGCCGGTACGCACCTCGATGCCGCCCATGTCCAGGATGCGCTGTATTTCGTGGTCCAGGTAGTCCCTGGGGGTCCGGTACCCGGGGATGCCGTAGCGCATCATGCCGCCCAGCTGGTCATGCTCCTCGAAAATGGTGGAACCATGACCCTTGCGGCGGAGCTGGTAGGCCGCTGCGAGGCCGGCGGGACCGCCGCCGATGATGGCGACCCGCTTTTCGCCCAGCTCCGGCGTCTCGAAGGTGTACTTCCTGTCGAAGGCGTTGTCGCCGATGAACTGCTCCACCGCGTTGATCCCCACGAAATCCTCCACGTCATTGCGGTTGCATCCGTCCTCGCAGGGGGCCGGGCAGACCCGCCCCATCATGGACGGGAAGGGATTGGCGTCGGTGCTGCGGCGAAAGGCGTATTCCTCCCATTCCATGTCCGCGGGCGGCTTCTCGATGCCGCGGACGATCTGCAGCCAGCCGCGGATGTCCTCACCGGACGGGCAACTGCCCTGGCAGGGCGGCGTACGATGGACATAGGTCGGGCACTTGTGCGAATGGTCCGCGCTGAAGATGGCCTCCTGCCAGTCGTCCCACTTGTGCTCCCCATCCTTGAACGCACGGAACGTCAGATTCTGTTCCGGCTGCTGCTTGTTGTTTACAGACATTGCGTATTCTCCGATAGTCGATTTCAGGGGTGCCGGGGCGCCCGTGAAGATGAATCTGTTCTCCGGGCCCGGATCATCCATCCGTCCCCAGTTCGAGCGCATCGCCCACGAGGTGGTGCACGCTGACGACCATGTCCATGCCCATGCCGTAGTAGGGCAGCACCTTGGTGAACTGGCTCTTGCAGATGGCGCACATCGCCGCCATGTGCGTCACACCGTACTCCTCGATCACCTCGCCCAGCGACTGCACCCGGGGCAGGGCCCCCTTGACGCGCAGTTCCAGCAGGTCGTCGGTCAGCAGTCCGCCGCCGCCGCCGCAGCAGAACGTGCCCTCATGGATCGTTTCCTGGCGCATGTCCACGAAATGGTTGCAGCAGGCCTTGATGACCTCCCGCGGGATGATGAACTGGCCGCCGGGCATGCTGCCCATGCGCGAGCCGCGGGACACGTTGCAGGAATCATGGAACGTGACCACCTTGTCGTCGTTGTTCTCCTTGTTGAACCGGAGTGCGCCCTGCCGGATCAGGTCATAGGTGGCCTCGCAGATGTGCTGCGGTGCCGGGTAGTCCGGATCGAGGAAGTCGAACGGGCCGATCAGGGTGTTCCAGTAGCTGTAGGCCACCCGCCAGGCATGGCCGCATTCGCCCACGATGATGCGCTTGACGCCGAGTTCCATCGCCGCCTCGCGGATGCGCAGGGCCACCCGCTGCATGTTGCCCTGGCTGCCGATGAAAAGGCCGAAATTGGCCGCCTCGGAGGCATGCGAGCTCAGGGTCCAGCGGATGCCGGCCTGATGAAAGATCTTGGCATAACCGATCAGGCCGTCCACATGGGGCTCGGCGAAGAAATCCGCCGATGGCGTGACCAGGAGGACATCGGCGCCCTGTTCGTCCAGGGGGAAGCGCACGTCCACGTCGGTTTCCTCCTTGACCTCCTCCTCGAGGCCCTCCAGCGTATCGGCGAGCGCAGGCTCCGGCAGTCCCAGGTTGTTGCCGATCTTGAAGACCTTGCCGATGATCTCATTGGAGTATTTCTGCCCCATCCCGACACTGTCGAGTATTTCCCGCCCCGCCATGGTGATTTCGGCGGTGTCGATGCCGTAGGGGCAGTAGACCGAACAGCGGCGGCATTCGGAGCACTGGTGATAGTAGGCGTACCACTCCTCGAGGACCTCCTCGGTGAGGTCCGCGGCGCCGACCAGCCAGGGAAAATACTTGCCGGCCCAGGTGAAATGGCGCCGGTAGACCTTGCGCATCAGGTCCTGCCTGGCGACCGGCATGTTCTTGGGGTCCGCGGTGCCGAGATAGTAGTGACACTTGTCGGTGCAGGCACCGCATTTCACGCAGGCGTCCATGAACACCTGCAATGAACGGTAACTGCCCAGAAGTTCGCCCATCTTGGCAATGGCCCGGTCATGCCAGTCCTCCACCAGTTCCCCGGGAAAGCCGAGTGGTTCCTGGTGGTCCGGCTTGGCGACGAACGGCCTGCTGTGCGCCATGGCACCTTCCCTGAGCGCCGGCGTCCGTGGCACGTTGGTGATGACCGGGATGTCGAATTCAACCTTGACCGCCATCAGGCCCCTCCCGTCACGTGCCGCCTTTCCCTGGGATTGTCCACCTGGTTGCGGGTCGGGCTGAAGAACACACCCGGGGCATGCAGGAGCTTGCTGACGGGAAAGATGAACATCAGGCAGACCACCAGCAGCAGGTGAATCACCAGCAGCGGGTCGGCGGGCAGCGGGGAAAGGTCGAGCCGGAGCAGCCCGAGCACGAAGGCCTTGAGCGCCACCACGTCGGTGTGCCAGACGTATTTCATCAGCAGGCCGGATCCGCCGATTCCCACCAGCAGCGCCAGCATCAGGTGGTCGGAAGGGGCCGAGATGTACCGCACGCGGTCCACCAGGACCCGGCGGGCCCAGAGGCCGGCGAGACCGATCACCATGGCGTAACCGGCATAGATTCCCGCGGACTGGACCAGGGCCACCCAGCCCCAGACCGGTTCGGTGAAATAGCGCAGATGACGCAAAAGGACGACGAACAGGCCGAAATGGAAGAGCCACCCAAAGAGCCAGGTCCACTTGCTGGATTTGAACAGGCTTTCGAAAAGCACCACCTCCCTGACCATGCGCAGCACCACGCCCGTGCGCGTGACCGGTGCGGGCGTGGTGGGAATCTTCAGCGGTGCCGGGGTGCGCGCATACTGTACGACCTTGCGCGTCAGTCCGATGAGGAGTGTCGCGGTGGCGAGGTAGAAAAGTCCGGCAACAACCGTCGTCAGGATCGACATTTCCGTTCCCGGGACTCAGCGCGGCGCGGATCGCCCTGCAGGCCTACACGCAGCCGGTCGGTTTCGGCAGACCGGCGTACTTGCAGGCCTGTTTCGCCGGGCCGTAGGGGAAAAGCTCGTAGAGGTACTTGCTGTTGCCCTTGTCCTTGCCAAGGCGCTTGCCAATGGCCTTGGTCAGCACCCGGACCGCCGGCGCGATCTGGTATTCCTCGTAGTATTCCCTGAGGAAGTTCACCACCTCCCAGTGATTCTCGGTGAGATCACAACCGTCCATCCGGGCCATGGCTTCGGCCAGTTCATGGCTCCAGTCGCTCAGGTTGGCGAGGTAGCCCTCTTCGTCGGTTTCGTAGGATTTGCCTTCTATTTCGATACTCATTTGTATGACTCCACAATGAATGGAATTGGATTGATGGTTGTTTCTTCGGTCACATCCAGGACTGCACCTTGGAGGATTCCGCGGCCAGGCGAACGAAGCCGTCGTAGCCCACCACGCCCATGCCCTCGACGAGGCCGTCCTCGGTGATGCCCCGGGCCCTGAGGTCGGGGCCGAGGACGGAGACGGTGCGGTCCGACATGGCCCTTTTCAGGTCATCGGACATGGACCCGCCCCGGATGGCGGCGTAGACACCGTCCTCGATCAGCAGGATGTGGCTGCCCGGCAGGGACAGTCGCAGGCAGGTCGCGAGACTGTTCTTCTCGAACGGCGACTTGTTCACGGTATGCAGTATCGCGCTCATGGTCAGAAATTCAGTATCACGTCGGCCTGGTTGATGATTTCCCGCAGTTCCGCCTCGCCGACCACGCTGATCAGCGGCTTCTCTTCCCAGTCGTCGTCCTCGTCCTCGTAGACCAGGGGCATGAGCTCGTCCTCGCCGATCCCGCGACTTTCCAGGGACTCCCTCTCGACATACACCTTCTTGACGTCATAGTCCCCGAGCGCCCGGTAGGTGGCGCTGAAGTTCTTGGTGCCGATTTCCGCGGTGTCCTGGTTGCTCTTCAGCTGGAACACGCCGTCGTCCAGAAAGGCCATGGCCACGTCCTGGTCGAAGGCGGCACCGATCAACGCCACTTCAAGCCCTTCCTGGGCATAGTTCGAACCGTGGGGTGCGCGACGGTTGATGTACAGGAATTTCTTGACGGTTCCACCCGCCTGGCTGTCTGGTTCTGACATGTCTGCGTGTTCGGATCAGTCGCCGAAGGACACCAGGCGATCCGCCTGTATCCCGGCCTCGATGAGTTGTCCCAGTCCTGAAATACGGAAGCCGTCGGCGATGTTGTTGGCGTCCTTGCTGTTGCGCTTCTGCTCGTCGGGGTCGACGATGCCCCGGCGCTGGGCCGCGGCCACGCACACCACCAGGTCGAGCTCGTGCTGTGACGACAGTTCCGCCCACCGGTTGACGATGTTGCGGTCATCCTGGGGGGGAGTGGTCAGACGGGTTCCGTTGTTGACCCCGTCATGGTAGAAAAAGACGCGCATCACCTCGTGGCCGCCGTCCAGCGCCGCCTTCACGAACTGGAAGGCGGTGTCGCTGGCCTGGTGCGTATACGGCCCCTCGTTGACCACCACGGCGAATTTCATGTCGCAGCCTACAGCCGGATGTAGGTGGAGGAGTTCAGGCTCTTGCGGGAGCCGCGCCAGTTGTCGATATGGTACTTCGTGAACGGCAGGCCGGTCAGTTCGAAAAAGCGCGGCCAGCCGATGCGGTCGATCCAGTCGTTCATCCGCTCCCAGTCCTTGGCGTCGTTCTGGTAGGCCTTGAGGATCTTCTTGACGATCGCCGTGGCCTCGGGCCAGCGCGGGGGATTGTTGGGCACCCCGCCGGCGACCAGTTTCTGGAAGCTCGGCTTGCTGCGGGCGTTGGAATGGTTGCCGCCCACCCAGATCGCCAGCTTGGAATGCTCGGGGTCGTTGATCTGCATCGGCGGGCACGGCGGGTAGCAGGCGCCGCAGCAGATGCATTTCTTCTCGTCCACCTCCAGGCTGGGCTTGCCGTTCACCATGGCGGGACGGATCGCCGCCACCGGGCACCGCGCCACCACGGAAGGACGCTCGCAGACATTGGCCACCAGGTCGTGGTTGATCTTGGGCGGCTTCGTATGCTGGACGTTGATGGCGATGTCGCCCTGTCCCCCGCAGTTGATCTGGCAGCAGGATGTGGTGATGTGCACCCGGTTGGGCATGCGGCAGTTCTTGAACTCGTCGATGAGTTCATCCATCATGGCCTTGACCACGCCGGAAGCGTCGGTGCCGGGTATGTCGCAATGCAGCCAGCCCTGGGTATGGGAAATGGCCGCCACGGAATTGGCCGTGCCGCCCACGATGAATCCCTCTCGTTCAAGGGCCTCGATCAGCGGCTCCACCTTGGCCTCGTCAACCACCATGTACTCGATATTGCTGCGGATGGTAAAGCGGACATGGCCGTCGGCATACTGATCGCCGATGTCGCACAGCTTGCGCAGTGTGTAGACATCCAGAATCCGCTGGGTGCCGGCCTTCACCGTCCACACCGACTCGCCGGTGAACGCGTGGTGCACGAGGACCCCGGGGCGCGGGTGTTCGTGGTACTTCCACTGGCCGAAGTTCCGGATCATGACGGGATGCATGAACTGCATGCCGTCCGGGCAGCCCGACTCGATGGGCCGGCGCATGTCTTGGAGGTTTATCATTGCTGCTTCACCTGGTGAATGTTGATCAAAACTCGGTTCGCGATCCGGTTACCGGGTCAGCTGGCCAGTTTTTCCTCGCGCTTGCGTTCGAACCACTTGCGGGCCTCTTCATCCCAGCCGTCCATGCGGACATAGGAACTTTCCCTGGGATGACTGATCATGTTGGGATCCACGTCGACGCCGATGCCCTCAAGGAAGTTCACCAGACCGATCCGTTCGATCATTTCACCGCAGCGCTCGTGCTCAAGGCCGTTCTCCGCCCAGAAGTCAATGGTCTCCTCGGCGATCTCCACGATGCGCTCGTAGTCCTCCTCGCTGTCCATCTTCATGAACGGCACGATGACGGTGCCCATCAGGTCACCGATCTTGAGGGTCCGCTTGCCGCCGATGAGCACGGTCACGCCCTTGTCGTCTCCCGGATGCAGCGCCTTGTTCATGACGTTGAGGCAGTGCATGCACTTGACGCAGTTGCGATCCTCGATCTCGATCAGGTCGTCATCGGTCAGGGTCATGCAGTTGGTCGGGCAACGGGTGATGACATTGTCGATCACGTGCTGCCGCCCCTTGGCGTCCACGTACTCCTTCACCGCGTCCTGGTCCACCTTGATCTCGTCACGCCAGGTACCGATCACCGCGAAATCCGCGCGTTCGATGGAGTTGGTGCAGTCGTTGGGACATCCTGAAATCTTGAACTTGAACTTGTAGGGCAGCGCCGGGCGGTGGATGTCGTCGGTGAAGTTGTTCACCAGTTCACGATGCAGCCGCTGCTCGTTGGCACAGGACATTTCGCAGCGGGCGGCCCCGACGCAGGACATGCCCGTACGCACGCACGGCCCCGCGCCGCCGAGATCGAAACCGTATTCGTTGATTTCGTCGAAGAAGTGCTGGGTGTTCTCGGTGGACGTGCCGATGAACATGATGTTTCCGGTCTGGCCATGGAAGGTCACCAGCCCGGAGCCCCACTTCTCCCAGCTGTCCGCCAGCTGCCGCAGCATGTCGGTGGTATAGTGATTGCCCGCCGGCGGCTGCACCCTCAGGGTGTGGAATTCCTTGGAATCGGGGAACTGCTTGCCCACTTCGGAAAAGCGGGGAATGATGCCGCCGCCGTAGCCGAAGACGCTCACGGTGCCCCCCTTCCAGTAGCCCTTGCGGGTTTCATAGGAGTGTTCGAGCTGGCCGAGCAGGTCGTTTGCCATGCCGTTGATGCGCTGGTCGGGATGATCGTCTCGCAGCCGCTTGATCCCGCTGACGAAACTCGGCCAGGGGCCGTGCTCCAGTTCATCCAGCATTGGTGTTACATGTTTGTCATCGCTCATCGGTGATTGACTCCTGGAATTAAGCTCCGATCGGTTTCGGGGACCATCCGCACCCGGGGGTGCTCAATAGGTCAGCGGGTCGGGTCGGGCTGACCTTCGCAGCCCATTGCCGACTGTTTTTTCGGAGGGTTATGGCTTATCGTGCATCTCCGTAGTTATTTGGTTTTCCAGCCAGGCCGGAGGCTGCCTCTGACGTGCTCGACGACCGGCGATCAGCAAGCCCGCCTTAGCTTTTGCGCACTCCGGCTCTGACCAAATTCTAGCGTCGTTCCCCGATTACTACAGTTACCCAAAAGGATAGGCGCTGACTGGGGTTTATCCCGATGGAGGTATGGACGAAAACCGGTGCCGCTGGCTGAATGACCGGGCGACATGGAAGCGACCGGACTGTCCGCATGAACGCCATTCATTCTCCCACTCCCCGAGTCCCTTGAGCGCAACTGCCCATGCTTCGAACACGGAGCGCCGGATGCATGCCGGCGGGACCCTGCCCGGGATGGCCGGGACCCCCGGCAAGACACGGGAACCGTTATCCCGGATCCTGGTAGATGATGAGGCGTTTGCCGGATGGCGGGCGGACAGGCTGGCCTGCCGGGAAAACGCCCCGACGCCCCCCGTGGTCCCGGTGAAGGATCCGTTTCACCTGACGCGGCGCGAACTGTCCGGCATGCGGGACTGCGTGAGGCACCACAACCTGTTCATCTACGATCTCGGCCGCCCCGGGGATGACGGCCTGGAGGACCCTGACAACGATGCCCTACTGCCCGCGCTCTGCCGCCAGCTGGGCCTCACGGATCCGCTGCCGAATCCCGCGGCGGACCACCGCGGCATCAGCCGCATCGAGGCCGTGAGGCAGGACCATCCCCAAGCCGGCGCGAAAGAGCGGGCACGTTACATCCCCTATTCCCGCAAGAGGCTCAACTGGCATACGGACGGCTATTACAACCCGGCCGAGTCCCGGATCCGCGCGTTCGCACTGCATTGCGTGCGCAGCGCCCTGAGCGGCGGGGAGAACCGGCTGCTGGACCCGGAAATGCTGTATATCCTGCTGCGCGACCACTCCCCCCGGCTCGCCCGCGCGCTCTGCCACCCGGAGGCCTTTCTCATTCCCGCCGACGACGGCGCGTCCGGCAGCGGCCGGCGTGAATTCAGGGGGCCGGTATTCAGCATCGACGGGGAAACCGGCGCCCTCTATACCCGGTTCACCCGCAGGCGCCACAATATCGTCTGGCGAAAGGACGCGGATACCCGGGAAGCGGTGGAATTCATCGCCTCACTCCTCGACAGCGCCCATCCCGCGATTCTCCGCTGGACGCTCGGTCCCGGCCAGGGCATCGTGTGCAACAACGTGCTGCACTGCCGTACCGCCTTCGAGGACAGGCCCGGGAAGGAAAACGGCAGGCTGCTCCACCGCCTGCGTTTCCGCCAGCGGATCGCGCCGCACTGACCGCCATGAACTATCTTGACCGGGATCTGGTGGACCTGGGAGCGGAGTGCCAGGATGATGCGCAGACCTCCATGGAGGTGCTCGCACGCAGGGCGGAACAGCTTTCCCGGCAACTGGCATCGGCACCCGCCGACGACCCGGGCCTGCGCGCACGCCTGCTGACCGAGCTGTCCAGGACCGAAGTCTCCATGGATCGGACAACCGATGCCTGGGGCCATGCCATGGAGGCGTTCCGGATCCAGCTGGCGAGGGAGGACTGGGAACAGGCGGTGGTGGCCTGTGACGCGCTGTTCTCCTGCGGAACCGACGAGGCGCTGATTGCCCTCGGGCACGGCCTGTGGCTCGGCATCACCTTCCCCATCGACCCCTCGCTCACCGTCCGGCAGCTGATGCACGTCATCGACGAAACCCCGGCGGAATCCGACGGGGCGGCGGTGGCGGCGGCGGTGGCGGCCTACGTGGTGGAGCTCCGCTCCGAGGGCAACCAGCACAGCGAACTGTCCCTCGCGGTGGGCCAGCTGCTGAACGATGTGGCCCGCAGGCACGGGGACGTGCGGGGTCCAGAGGCGTTCAAGGACTGGTTCAGTCGGCTGGAGCTTGATGACCCGGCGAAATTCCTGGTGCGCATGCGCAATGTCATCGACGTGCTGGTGCAGGACCAGTGGTGGATAGACCGGGACGCCCTCCAGGCCACCCTGCCGCCGGAGCACTGACATGCTCTGGGAGGAGACATCCGGTGACGGAGAATTCGTCGTACCACGGGACATCATCGACCTGTGCTTCCGCATCGAATGCCGGGAACTGCCCGTGGACCACGCCTGGTCCCTGTACCAGGGGCTGCGTCGCCTGCTGCCCTGGATCGACGGGGATGCCAGGGTGGCGATCCACTCCATTCACGGCGCCACCTCCGGCAACGGCTGGATCCGCCCACCGGAAGTGCCCGGCAACCTGCTGCAGCTTCCCCGGAGAACCCGCCTGTACATCAGAATCCCGGCGGAGCGGGAGCAGGATGCGCTGGCGCTCTGCGGCAGCGAGCTCCAGCTGGATGGCTACCGGATGAAACTCGGGGACTGCCACCAGAAATCCCTGGTTCCATCGGACACGGTCTTCAGCCGCTCGCTGACCGGTGACTACGTGGATGACGAGGAGGAATTCACCCGCTGGGTGGCGGACACGCTGCTGCAACGGGGCATCCGGCTGCGCAAGATGCTGTGCGGGCTGAGGCATGTGATCCATTGCCCCGGAGACGACATCGCCGCCCGCAGCGTCATGCTGTCGGATCTCGAGCCCATGGAATCCATCCGCCTGCAGGAGTCGGGAATCGGCAGCGGCCAGAAGCTCGGCTGCGGGATTTTCCTGCCGCACAAGAGCATTGCCGCGGTCGGATCGGCCCAGGGGGAGGCGTGAAACGGGATCCGCCCGGGATACCCTGAACCGGAACCATATTCATCAACACGCTGTATACCGAAGACAACCATGAGCATCACCGTCAACAATCGTGAAATCGAAACCACGGAAGAGGGTTTCCTCGTCAACACGGACGACTGGAGCGAGGACGTCGCCAGGCAGTTCGCAATGGATGAGGGGCTGGAGTTGACCGATCAGCACTGGGATGTCATCCACTACCTGCGGGATGAATATTTCAACAACGGCGGCAACCAGCCGAACAACCGGGTCATGGCCAAGGCCATGGCGGAGAAATGGCCGGGAGAAAAAGTGAACGCGGGCACCCTGTTCGAGCTGTTTCCCGGCACCCCCAGCAAGCAGGCCGGGCGCATGGCAGGCCTGCCCGAAAGCAAGCGCAAGGGTGGCTACTGACACTCCTGGCGGATCTGAAGGGCCAGTCTGATCCGGGCTCGGTGCCGGTAGCTCCAGGCAGCCTTTACCAGCATGCGCCGGGCGTTTCCGTTGACGGTTCGGGTAATCTCCAACTCTCCGATCGAGCCGGCGAATGCGTCGGTGCTCCCGATCCAGCCCCCGGCATCCCGGCCCTACGGGACCGCCCGCGCCCCTCAGCAACCCAGAATGCAGGCGGGATTGGACGAGCGCCCAAGGATCCGGTCCCAAAGCTGTCCTTCCCAGCCGGGCGGAAAGTCGGGGTCGGGCTCCTGCCGCACCGGCGCCGCTCCGATCGTGGCCGCGTCGCGACGGCCCACCACGAACGAGAACGCGTACCACTCCTCAAACCCCATGCGCAGATCGGCGATCGCGATGTCCCCGCCCTCGCGCTCGCGACCCGCGACGAAGCCCCGGGAGAACCACATCAGGCGCTCGACCGGCGCCTCCGCGCGAAGCGGCTCCAGCAGCTCGTGGCCGTCCGGGCGCGACACGAACGAGAACCTGCGCTCGGCGTCCAGAAGGGAGTAGTAGCCCTCGAGGAAGTATCCGTCTCTGGTCATCGCGACCGCCCGCCACAGCACCGCGTTGAACGGGGTAGGCACGGTGATCCAGCGGGTGTCGCCCGCAACAGGCAGGGACTCCTCCGCCACCCGGTCGACGTGCGCCTTGATGGCAACCGTGCACACGAGCCAGGCGACGGCGAGCGCGAGGCCCGCATTGCACAGTCGGTGCCCCAGATTGCTCCGCCGCACGATGAGCGCACCCGCCACCCCGATGACGAGGGGTACGGTGAACACCGGGTCGATGATGAAGATCGTCCCCCATCCCACCGGCAGATCCGAGAACGGCATCAGTACCTGCGTGCCGTACACCGTGAAGCAGTCGAGGATCGGGTGGGTGACAAGCGCGAGAAACACCAGCACCAGCCAGCCCCGCCAGTGGGGACGGGTCGCGGGGTGGATGCGCACCGCAGCCCAGGCGATGAGCGGCGTCGCAAGGGCGAGCAGAAGGAATGAGTGGCTGTAGACGCGGTGCCAGGTGAACGCCGCCATCGCGTCGGCGTAGGGCCAGAAGACGTCGAGGTCCGGGGCGAGGCCGCAGAGCCCTCCCCACACGGGCGCCCGCCGGCCGACCTTCCGTCCGAGGACCGCTTCGCCCACCGCGGCCCCAAGCGCGACCTGGGTAATGGTATCCACCGCCTTCAGTCAGGACGGACCAGGGCCGGGCGCCCGGGCGATGAGCCCGGTTGCCGTCCCGCGACATCGGTGATTGATACGGTAGTCATGGTGGTCACTATGCCCTGACCGAAACGACTCATCAAGACCCTGTTCCTCAGACAAGAATATCGCGAACATAGCGAAAATCACGAGTCCGACGATTCATGGGAATAAGGAGCCCACGGACCCATGGAGAGTCAGGTTCTGGAAAACCTGGTGGTGTTGCAATGGTGTTGAGTTCTGATAAGAAAAATTTCGGCCCCACCAGAGTAATTTCATAACCAATTAAATTTATTGTGTTTTTTATTCCGATTTTGAAGGTATAAAATACGGACAGAATGGCTAGTGAACACCCCGCCCCATTCCCCACACAATCGCAACGAGAATATCCATCATGAGCGAAAAACTGGAAATCATCCGGAAAATGCTGGAAATGCAGAAGCAGTTCATCGCCAAGGAGCAGGCGGGCGGGCTGGATCCCAAGGATTACTACGACCCGGAATCAGGCGATGACCTGGACGGGTTCCAGACCGGCTATGACGAACTGGCCAATAAACTGGTCGACCTGGCGCACGCCGAGAAGGGTTCAAAGCGCTGAGCCTGCCTGACCTGCCAGCCCCGACGGGCCGGCGCGTAGACACGCAGGCAGGGCAGCGGGATTCTCCTGCCCGGTCGTGAAGACTCCCGGCTTCAGGCCGGGTCCCGTCGCAGGGGCTGGCACATGCAGTGCACGCCCCCGCCCGCCCGGGTGAACTGGGTCATGTCGGGATCGTACACCCTGAAGCCCGCCGCGCGCATCTTGGCATTCAGATCGCTGGCCGCCAGGGTGGACAGTATCCGGTCATTTCCCAGCGCCACCACGTTGCATCCCAGGGTCATGGTCTCCTCGTAGGTGGCGGGGATGATCTCAATATTCTTCTCCCGCAGCCACGCGACCACGTCATCCTCGGTGGTCTCCAGGCACACCGCAGCGCAGTCCTCGTTCAGCATGCAGACCATCAGGTCGATATGCACGTAGAACGGGTCAATGGGCGCGAACTTGATTTCCCAGCCCTCCGCGGTGAACCAGTCCGCCACCTGGCGCGCCGCCACGCCCTCGGAACGGTGATCCGTGTAGCCCACCAGGGCCACCCCGGGCCGGATTATGTTGAAATCCCCGCCCTCGAAGTTGCCCGCCGAGACCATGTCGTAGATGGGAATGCCGTTGTCCATGTAGAAACGCAACACGGCCGCGTATTCTCCCCTTCGGCGGGGATTGGCCAGCTGGCAGATCACCGCGCCGTAGGGCGTCATGAACGACGAATCCCGGGCGAAGACCTGCATCTCGGTAGCGGCATCGCCTGGCAGGAAATGACACCTTGCGCCGGCATCCTCATAGGCCGAGACCATTTCACCGTGCTGTCTCAGGGCGAGTTCACGGTCGAACCGGTACCCCCGCCTGAGGGCGTCCCGGACGAGGGAACTGTATTCCGCGTTCGCCTCCCCGAGCCAGCCGAAGGTGTCCGCCGGACCCAGGAGCACGTCCCTGAGAGGGCCGGTCTCCGATTTCAGGTACCACCCGGTCATTTCCGGGGTACTGCCGCCTTCAACACGTGCCCGCAATGCCGTGCCGTACATGCCGCTGGATTCAATCGTATTCATGGTTCATGCCGCCCGGGGCGGCCCCTCGGTTGCCGTTGGAATCCTGGAGCCGGGACGTACCCGCCATCCGGGGAGTTCAGGTTGTTCATACCCGGGACCACATCCGCACCAGGTTCAGGTAGCTCCGGTCCACCCGGCGGGTACTGTCGGCCTCCGGCGCATGCCGGCGCAGTTCCTCCCGGGCGAGCCAGAGCTGGTACAGCAGTTCCCGCTGCCCGGCGTCCGGCACCATGCTCTGCATCCATGTGACCGCCGCCAGCCGTTCGCCCCGGGTCACCTGGCGGACCTCATGGAGGGAGGACGCGGGATACATCACCCCGTCCCCCGCGGGCAGCTTCACGCTTCGGGGGCCGAATTCGGTGTGAACCACCAGTTCACCGCCATCATAATCCTCCTGCCCGCTGAGGAACAAGGTGATGGCCAGGTCACAGCGGTAACGCGTTCTCGGATCGGGCCCGATACCCATCACGGGATCGTCCACGTGGGGTCCGTACCGCATGCCCTCGCGGTAGCGGGAGTAATACGGAACAGCAATCCGGTGCGGCAGACCCGCATTCAGGTAGACCGGATGCCGCACCAGCGAACCCATCACCACGCTGTTCAGGCGCGATAACTGTTCCTCGTCCGGCACCAGTTCCTCGTTGTGCTTGTCGCGGCGCGCCTGTTCCCCCGCGGACCCCCTGCCCTCCGCAAACCGGCCACCGTCCAGGATACCCCGCACGAGGGCGAGTTGGTCAGCATCCAGTATCTCCGGCAGGGTGACCAGCATCAGAATGCGCAGGCGTCGAGGTAGCTTTTCAGGTTGTCGGGGGCGCAGACGGGCAATTCCCGGCTGACCGCAAGCCAGTGCTTCCTGGCCCGGGCGATGAGCGGGGCAAGGGAACGGTAGTTGCCGCTGCCGCGGGCACCCCGGTAGGCCTCGCAGAAGCTGGGAAACAGGTCTCTCCTCAGGGGAGTCATGTTGGCATAGTAGAAATCCAGCGAGGGCCAGTTTTCCAGCGTCATGCAGGCGGGCAAGGCGGCGAGGCAGTCCGCCAGGTTGTCCCGCACGGCCCTGATTTTCAGTTCCGTCAACGGGTCCTCCACCCGGCTCAGCAGGGACTGCCAGCCTTCCCCGATGAGCGCGCCCGCCACCCGCTCGCCGATTTCATGCAGGATCACGTTCTCCATTTCCGTGTCCACGAGCCGCTCCAGCGCCCCTTCGGGGTCCCCTTCGAATCCGTAGTGGGCCACGACCTTGCCCATTGCGTTGTCCTCGCGCCGCCAGCCCCACTCCTCCACCATGCTGCCGAGGTATCTGCTCAGGGCCTCGCGGCGGACGAAGATCAAGCCCGGGGCGGACATGGCGGGCGGCGCCGTCAGCGAACGGGCCCGTTCCCTGCCGGAAACCAGCAGGTCCAGTTCCGGCTTGCCGTCCGGGCCGGCTTCCGGATTGCCGGCCGTATCCCGCTGAAGCAGGTCGGCGAAAAAGAACAGCGGCACCCCGCCGTAGCCGTGCACCCCGGCATAGACATGGCCCGCCGGATTGAGTACCGCATTGACGGTTTCATTGTCGAAACAGTCCACCTCTCCGCCGGGCAGCGGCAGCCCGCGGTAATCCGCCCGGGCGGCTTCCAGGTCATTCCAGCGGGATTCCATCCCGGCAATCCACTCCCCGAGATCCCTCCGTTCCACCGGCGAACAGGGGCCAAGACCCCGGCGCCAGCGATAGTAGTCCCGCATTTTCATCAGGTAGGTACACAGTGTATACCTGCCCGCGAAACGGGCATCCGCCACATCCGCATTGTGCTGCACCGTTTCCACCAGGCCCTTCAGATCAAGGTCGGGAATCGCTGTCATGGCGCTTGGAATCAGTTCCGGGGAGCGACCGGTCCGGTAGGAAGATAGTTTGATTACACTGGTATCATATGCCCTTGTCAACGCAACGGAAACCCGACAGTCCGACGACCCTGATGGAAAAGGCCCGTATCCGCACCGGATGGAAGAACCGCAGCCGGGAAATCACGCTGGAGGAATTCGCCAATGCCCTGTCCAGCATTTGCTGGCGAATGTCCCTCAATGCCGCACGGAATCTCCATCAGCAGGATTTCATCTACGAGAACGACCACCAGCGACTCGGGGTGATCCGTGAATACCTCCTGTTCCTGATGCACTGTGCGGACCGCCTGATGTTCGATGCCCTGGACCGGGCGCAGCGCGGACAATTCATGCAGGCGCTGGCGCTGGACTGCCGGCGCCATTACCGCGAGAACAGCACCGAGATCACCGGGGGTGCGGAGCGCGGCGACAGCTTCATCGAGCAGGCCAACCGGCGCTTGGATGAATACGCCGCCACGACCTTCCGGGACCGCGCTCCCGGCTATGACATGCTCCGCCTGCTGGGCGCCCGGATCCAGGAATACATGGGCGAGGACCAGACCAACCGGTGGGTGATCGACCAGGTCATGGACATTGACGGACCGGAAATTTTCGAGGTGTTCGTCAAGTCCATGGACAAGCTGAAACGCAGCTCGGGATTCTGAGACCGTGCCGCCTGCCGGGCTGCGGGAAGCCGGCCGGGCTCTATAATAATTATTTACTTATATACATATCAAAAATAATATTATTTTACTTATATAATGTTTTCCGTCAGCATTGCGCCCATAACCGATCAACCGGGCACCCCGGGCGCGCAGGCCCCGGGGACCCTGCACAGGCTTTCAACTATGATCCGCAAACCATGCAATACCAGTCACCCCGGGGGCTCGCCCCCCCTTGCCGCAATCTGAACGGCCGACGATTCCAGTCCGACGGGTTGCCCGCCATCACCCGGGACGGCCTGAACAGGATCGGCACCTTCCCCGTGCGCCGGGCGCCGGCGGAGGCTGCCCATGTCTGAAAAACACCCGGTCATCGCCGTCACGGGGTCGTCCGGCGCCGGCACCTCCACGATCAAGGGCGCCTTCGAACACATATTCCGCATCGAAAACATCAAGGCCAGCGTCGTGGAAGGGGACAGTTATCACCGCTATGACCGCGACATGATGCGCCAGAAGATCGAGGAAACGGAAAAGCAGGGCGGCACGTTCAGCCATTTCGGTCCCGAGGCCAATGATCTCGGCCTGCTGGAAAAGCTGTTTTCCCAGTACGGCCTGAACGGCACCGGCGAGCGGCGTTACTACCTGCACAACGAGGAGGAGGCGGCGCCCTACGAGCAGCAACCCGGGGAATTCACTCCCTGGGAACCCATCCCGGAAGGTACCGACGTGCTGTTCTACGAGGGGCTGCACGGAGGATTCCAGTACGGAGACATCAACGTGGCCGGGCAGGTGGACCTCCTGATCGGCGTGGTGCCGATCGTGAACCTGGAATGGATCCAGAAAATCCACCGCGACACCAGCAACCGCGGCTACGGCGCCGAGGCCGTCACCGACACCATCCTGCGGCGCATGTTCGACTATGTCCACTACATCACGCCACAGTTCTCACGTACCGACATCAACTTCCAGCGGGTTCCCACGGTGGACACTTCCAACCCGTTCATTGCGCGGGACATTCCCACCGCGGACGAGAGCCTGGTGGTCATCCGGTTCCAGGATGCCGCCAAATTCTCCGTCGACTTTCCCTACCTGCTGTCGATGCTGCACGACTCGTTCATGTCCCGGCGCAACACCATCGTCGTGCCCGGTGGCAAGATGGTCCTCGCCATGGAGCTGATACTGCTGCCCATCATTTCACGCATGATGGAACGGCGGCTCGCGCTGATCAAGGCGGATTGCCGGCAACCCTACTGAACCGGGAGCTGCCGTGAAGATCCGGTCCATTCCCCCGGCAGGCGATGTGACCGCGTCACCCGCGGCACGAGGTACCGGCCACGGCAGACGCCGGGGATCGCCGGCAGGAAAAACGGCGGCAACCGCCGCCCCTTCCCGCCTCCCGCCCGGGCCGTCGCCATCAAGGCATGGGCCGCGGAACCGGGATGCCCGTTACTTCTGATGCATGCCTGCTGTTTTGCGTTCCTGCCTACTTCCAGTTTTCGGCGTTGTCCGTGCACTGGCCCTGGCCGTCTGCATAGCCCGCCTCGTAGGCTTCCGTCAGGCGCTGTTCCTCAAGCTTGGGATTGCCAAGGAACCCGGAGGCCCAACCGACAATGTAGTCCCGGGATACCTTTTTCCTCTCCAGCTCGGTGATGATCTGGTAGTAAGTATTGGTCATGAGTGTGCCCCTTGTTATTCGTTACCGTCACCTGTCTACAGGTTGACGGCGATTCCGATGCCGGGAACATCACCGGGCATCGGATGCGGGAAAATACCAGCAATGCCGCCGGGGTTGAACTACCCTTTATAATAGTGGCGTTCTATTTCTTCGGTGATATCCCAGGCGCATTCGGTATCCGGCATCACGGTAACGAGGTCGCCGGCGGCGAAGGGGACGGGTTCTTCCCCCCGCACATTGATCTCACCCGCCCCGCTTGCGATATAGCTCGTCTCGGTGGTGGGACAGTGCCTGACAACGCGGCCGGCGGGTTCGACAACCAGGGGCCAGTCCTCCACGCCGAGCACATCAAGCTTCATGGGCGAGGGTGATCTTTCCACTAATACGCGGGGCATCGGGCAATTCCGGAACAGGGCAGAATGACAGCGACGTGGATTCTAGCATTTCCCCTGGTGCCGGCCGGCGGGCCGGCGCCCGTCGCCGGTGCCGCGGGGCTTCCATCCGACAGGGAACGGGAGTGACCTGCCATGTTCAGTGAGTGCAAGCCGGGTTCCTTCATCTACACGTTGGACAATGCCCTGTCCGCCGGGGATTGCGAGGCCATGATCCGTCAGTTCGAGGACAGTCCCGGTCAGCAGGCTCCGGGGCGAATCGGCCAGGATGCCCGGGCCGAATCCTCGATCAAGCGCTCAACCGATCTCAGGATATCCGGCCGCCCAGAGTGGGCGGCGCACGACGCCAGGCTGAAGAAATCCCTCGGCCATGCGCTTGGACTGATCAGCGGACTGCATCCGTTTTTCAAGGTCAACCGCCTGCACGACATCGGCTACAACATGCAGCGCACCGATCCCGGCGGCTACTACCACTGGCATCTGGATTCCGGACCCGGGGAATTCGCCAGGCGCCAGCTCGTCGCGATCTGGTATCTCAACGATGCACCCGAACAGGGCGGGGCAACGGAGTTCTTCTTCCAGCAGGTCAGTGTCCGCCCGAAAACCGGCCTGCTGCTGCTGTTTCCGCCCTTCTGGACCCATCTTCATCGGGGTGCCGAGGTGGAGCGGGGTGTAAAATACATCGCGACCACATGGGTATGCGTGGACTGACACGGCCCGCGCTCCTGTTTTTCGTCGCCGGTGCGGCCGGATCGGCCATGTCGTTCCGTCCACCCGATTTATTCAGAGGCAACCCCATGGATTTCGGCAATATCCGCGGTGCGGTCCGGGTGGCCCGGATCGTGACCGGCATCTCCCTGACCGGTGCCCCATTCCTGTTGCCCGGCCCTTTTTCCGGTGTTGCAGGATCCATGTGCGGCCCTGCATCCTCACCGGGCGCTGACCGTGCCGTTTGACCTTATGCCGGCCTGTTCCACCAAGCCACTATCCGGATATCCTATGATGCGCAAGTTCCACTTTCTTCTGCCCCTGCTCCTTCTCATGGGCCCTGCCCATGGTGCGGACATTCCCGATTACGAGCGTGAAAAACGCATCGCCATGGAGATAGAGCCCCAGATTTTCGACGGGGAAGTCGTCTGGCTGAACACGCCGGAACGGACATTCCTGTCCATCTACACGCAGGCGGATGAGCCTGCGGGGGCCGCCCTGATACTGCACGGCCGGGATACCGGTCCCGAGGATGTCAATGTGGCGGGGCCGATGCGTGTCGGGCTGGTCGAGGAGGGCTGGTCAACCCTGGCCCTGCAGATGCCGGTTCTGGAAAAGGGTCGGAAGTATTACGACTACCTGCCCATCCTCCGGTTCGCCCATGCCCGGATCGAGGCCGGCCTTGCTTTCCTGCGGGAACAGGGCTACCAGACCGTGGTACTGGCCGGGCACAGCTGCGGCGCCCATATGGCCAATGACTGGCTGAACCACCAGGGAGACGGCGCAATCGACGGCTACGTGGCCATGGGCCTTGGCGCAACCGACTACAAACAGGATCTGAAGACTCCCTTTCCCATGGGCAGCATGACCGTTCCGGTTCTCGACATCTACGGCAGCGAGGAATACCCCCGCCCCCTCGCCATGTTGCCGATGAGGGCCGGGATGCTGGAGAAAAACGGCCACCCGGATTCGACCCAACTGGCGGTCGAAGGCGCGGACCATTTCTTCCGGGACAAGGGGGACGCACTGACGGAGATGGTGGCCGGCTGGCTGAACACCGTCCGGTTCTGACCATGCACCGGAAAGGCAGGATTGGGGCAGCCGGATACCCGTAGCCCAGCGCCCGGAAATTCCTGCCGGCTTACCTCTGGCAGGAAATTTGCGCCTGCCGGCCCTGCGAACGGCTCATGCCGTGGCAGGTTTATTTATCCAGCTCCGCCTGCAATGCCGGGACTGCGTTGAAGAGATCCTCATTCCAGCCGTAGTCGGCCACCTGGAAGATGGGCGCCTCCTCGTCATTGTTGATGGCGACAATGACCTTGGAATCCTTCATGCCGGCAAGGTGCTGTATGGCACCGGAAATGCCCACGGCGATATAGAGGTCAGGCGCAACCACCTTGCCCGTCTGGCCCACCTGGTAGTCATTGGGCACGAACCCGGCATCGACGGCAGCCCGCGAGGCGCCAACCGCACCGCCCAGGGTGTCCGCCAGTGTTTCCAGCATGGAGAAGTTCTCGCCGCTTTTCATCCCGCGCCCTCCGGATACCACGATCTTGGCGGAAGCCAGCTCGGGTCTTTCGCTGTGGCTCAGGTTCTGTCCAACGAAGCTGATCCCTTCGTCGGCGCCCGCATCGTCAATGCTGCTGACTTCCGCGCTGCCGCTTTCGCCGTCCGCGGGGTCGAACGCGGTCGTCCGCACGGTCAGCATCTTGACCGGGTCACTTGATTTGACGGTTGCCAGGGCGTTGCCGGCGTAGATCGGGCGCACGAAGGTGTCCGCTGAAACCACCTCGCTGATGTCGGAGATGGCCTGGACGTCACAGAGTGCGGCGGTATAGGGAATCAGCGCCTTGCCAAAGGTGGACGCCGGTGCCATGACATGGGTGTAGCCATCCACGTTCGCACGTATCAGCGCGGCGGTGTTTTCCGTGATCTCATTGGCGTAGAGCGCCGAATCGGCGCACAGGACCCTGGATACACCGGCGATTTTCGCGCACTGTTCCGCCACGTCGGCGCAGCCGCTGCCGGCTACCAGCACATGGACGTCGCCGCCGACCCTGGCGGCCGCGGATACCGTGTTCAGCGTTCCCGGGGAAAGCTGGCTGTGGTCGTGTTCAGCGATAACCAGGATGCTCATCAGATCACCTTTGCTTCGTTCTTGAGTTTTTCCACCAGTTCGGTGGCGTCCGATACCATGATGCCCGCTTCCCGGGCAGGCGGCTCGTCCACACGCAGGACCTCGATCCGGTTGACTACCTCCACGCCAAGATCCGCAGGCGACAGGACGTCTATGGGTTTCTTCTTGGCCTTCATGATGTTGGGGAGGGATGCATAGCGCGGCTCGTTCAGGCGAAGGTCCGCGGTCACCACTGCCGGGGAGACGATCTGGAGGTCCTCGAGTCCCGCATCGATTTCCCGGGTGATGGCAAACCCGTCGTCATTTTTCGCGATCCTGGATATGTAGCTTCCAAGGGGACGACCCATGAGCGCGGCCAGCATCTGCCCGGTCTGGTTGTTGTCGTCGTCAATGGACTGCTTGCCAAGAATCACGAGATCGGTGCCTTCCCTTTCCGCGACCGACTTGATCAGGCGCGCGATGACCAGCGGCTCAAGCCGCTCGTCGGTGAGCGCATGCACCCCCCGGTCCGCTCCCATGGCAAGGCCGGTGCGAATGGTCTCGGCGGCCTTTTCCGGGCCCGCCGACATGATGATCACTTCCTCGGCAACGCCGGCCTCCCTGATCCGCAATGCCTCCTCAACGGCGATCTCGCAGAATGGATTCATCGCCATCTTGACGTTGGCGGTCTCCACCCCGGTGTTATCCGACTTCACCCGGATCCGGATGTTGGCGTCGACCACGCGTTTGACTGGTACCAGTACTTTCATGAAAGGAAATCTCCCGGGATTTGATACCCAACCAGCGGGGATGCCAAGGATCGGCACCCCCGGAAATCAAGGGCCGGATTCTAACCCGTCACAGGACCGGGGGAGAACCCGCAAAGGCGCGTATTTATAGGGGAACCGGAAGCCCGCTGATTGTCAGAAAACGACGCCCATTGACAGAATCGGGAACCGGAACGGCCCCGTCCTCGGGTAGAATACGCCCGCCGATGATCCGACGCCATGAACGCCTCCCTCGACGATTGCCTTAAGACCGCCCTTGATGCCGCGGACATCGCCCGTGAAATCACCGGCCGCCACTTCCGTACCCGGATGGCCGTGGACAACAAGCAGGACCAGAGCCCGGTCACGATCGCTGACCGGGAGACCGAAGAGGCGATCCGCGCGCTGATCCGGTCCCGCCATCCCGGCCATGGCATCTTCGGCGAGGAAGGGGGGAACCAGATCCGGGAAAAACACTGGCACTGGATCATCGACCCCATCGACGGCACCAGGAGTTTCGCCTCGGGCCGCCCCACCTTCGGCACCCTGATCGCCCTGATGGACGCGCGCAAGCCGGCTCTCGGGGTCATTGACCACGGCATTCTGGACGAACGCTGGGTCGGTATCACCGGCTCCGGGACAACCCTCAACGAAAGGCCGTGCGCAACCCGCCGGGAAACCCGGGTCGGGCACTGCTCGATCTACGCCACCAGCCCGGACATGTTCGACGAAGAATCCATGATCCGCTTTCGCGGACTGGCGGACCGCTGCCAGTACCGGGTATGGGGCGGCGACTGTTACTGCTACGGCCTGCTCGCGGCAGGTTACACGGATATCGTGTGCGAGGCGGACCTGTACCCCTACGACTACCTGCCGCTGGTGCCCGTGGTGGAAGGCGCCGGTGGTATCATCACCGACTGGGACGGGAACGCGCTGACCCTCGATTCCGGCGACAAGGTGCTCGCCACCGCCAACGAGAAACTGCACCTTGCCGCCCTTGCATTACTGAACCGGTAGACCGGCAACCCGGTACCGAATCCGTTGTGTGCCGCATCACGGCGCCAGAACCCTGAAACCAGTTCCAATCCACGATGGCTCAGTTTGTATTCACCATGAACGGCGTGGGCAAGGTTGTCCCGCCCAACCGCCAGATACTCAAGGACATCTACCTGAATTTCTTCCCGGGCGCCAAGATCGGCGTTCTCGGATACAACGGGGCCGGCAAGTCCACCCTGCTCAGGATCATGGCCGGCGTCGATGCCGACATCCTCGGCGAAGCGCGGCCGCAGCCGGGACTGAGCGTCGGCTACCTGGCGCAGGAACCGCAACTGGACGATTCCAAGGACGTGCGCGGCAACGTGGAAGACGGGCTCGGACCGATCAAGGAAGCCATGGAAAAACTGGATGCCGTCTACGCCGCCTACGCCGAACCCGATGCAGACTTCGACGCACTGGCCACGGAACAGGCGCGCCTGGAGGCCATCATCCAGGCGGCCGACGCCCACAACATCGACCACAAGCTCGAAATCGCCGCAGACGCCCTCCGGCTGCCGCCCTGGGACGCCGAAATCCGCAATCTTTCCGGCGGGGAGAAGCGCCGCGTGGCGCTTTGCCGCCTGTTGCTGTCAAGCCCGGACATGCTGATTCTCGATGAACCCACCAACCACCTGGATGCGGAATCGGTCGCCTGGCTGGAACGGTTCCTCCACGAATTCGAGGGCACCGTGGTGGCGGTGACCCACGACCGGTATTTTCTCGATAACGTGGCGGGCTGGATCCTGGAACTGGACCGCGGCCATGGTATTCCCTGGGAGGGCAATTATTCCTCCTGGCTGCAGCAGAAGGAAAGGCGTCTCGCACAGGAGCAGAAATCGGAGGCGGCGCGCATCAGGACCATGAAGGAGGAACTGGAATGGGTGCGCGCCGGTGTCAAGGGTCGCGGAACCAAGAGCAAGGCCAGGCTCAGGCGTTTCGAGGAACTCAGCTCCAGCGATTACCAGAAGCGCGCCGAAACCAACGAGATCTACATACCCCCGGGACCCAGACTCGGTGACCTCGTGGTGGAAGCCAGCGGGGTATCGAAGTCTTTCGGCGACCGGCTGCTCTACGAGAACCTCGATTTCAGCCTGCCCAAAGGCGGGATCGTCGGGGTGATCGGCCCGAACGGCGCAGGCAAGACCACGCTGTTTCGCATGATCATCGGCCAAGAGGAACCCACCGAGGGCAGTATCCGCGTGGGCGAGACTGTGCGGGTCGCCTACGTCGACCAGAGCCGGGACGCCCTCGACGGCAACAAGACGGTGTTCGAGGAAATCTCCGGGGGCAGCGACGTGATGCTGGTGAACGGCCACGAACTGCAGTCCCGACGCTATGTGGGGCGGTTCAATTTCCGGGGCACCGACCAGCAGAAGAAGATCGGGTCCCTGTCCGGCGGCGAACGCAACCGGGTGCACCTGGCCAAGCTGCTGGCGGGCGGCGGCAACCTGCTCCTGCTGGACGAACCCACCAACGACCTCGACGTGGAGACGCTGAGGGCACTCGAGGAAGCCCTGCTGAACTTTCCCGGCTGTGCGGTGGTGATCTCCCACGACCGCTGGTTCCTGGACCGGGTCGCAACCCACATACTCGCCTTCGAGGGCGATTCCAGCGTTACCTGGCATGAAGGGAACTACACTGAATACGAGGAGGACTACAGGCGGCGCCACGGCGACTCCATCAGGCCGACAAGGATCAAGTACAAGCGCCTGAAGTAGCATTCCCGCGCCGCGCAATCCCGGGCAGATCCGCATCCGGGGCCTGCATCCGGCCCTGATGCCGGCCCCGTCTCAGGGATACGCGGTCACCGGGTCCCCCGTCAGGGTCCGCAGGAAGTCCACCAGGTCCCCGATCCGGGCCGCATCAAGCCCCATGGGCCGCAACAGCGACTCCCCGGTGGCATGGAGACGTTCCATGTCGATCTCGTTGTAGTGCCCCACCACCTGGGCCAGATCGGCCAGCGAACCGTCGTGCATGTACGGCGCGGTGGCGGCGACATTGCGCAGCGACGGCACCCGGAAGCGGCCCCAGTCGTCCGGGTTCCGTGAGACGAAATTTCCGGGTGCCTTGGCGGCGCTTCGGGAGGGCTCGTCACTGTGGGGGCCTGCGCGGGTGTACGGACTTTGCAGGTAGCGGTCCAGTCCGCCGTGCCTGCCGGGGTCCACGCGGTCCCCGTCCACGAAATGCGGCAGGCCGATATGGTGGAATTCGTCGTTGCTGAAGCCGGGTCCGAAATGGCACAGGCTGCACCGGCCCTCGCCCACGAAGAATTTCAGGCCACGGCGGGCGGAAGCTGAAAACTGATCCGCCGGGACGTCCTCACCCCTCGCCAGGGCGTCACGGAACCGGTCAAAGGGCGTTGCCGGCGTGACCAGCGTCTCCTGCCAGGCCGACAGCATCTTGCCGATGTTGACCAGGATGCTTTCCGGGGATTCCGCGGACGGCGGCCGGCCGACGATGCGCCGGTAGGATCGCGCCAGGTCCGGGCTGAGAATCACCCGTCGTGCGAGCAGTTCCGGGGTTGCCGCCATCTCCAGCGGATTCAGCATGGGCCGGATACTCTGTCCCCACAGGGTATCCGCCTGGCCGGTCCATCCGTACCAGCGCCTGTCGGCCAGGTTTGCGATCGGGAGCGTGTTCCGGTCCAGGAGCGCCCTGCCCCTGGCGCGGGGCAGGCCGTCGGTCATGGCACGGTCCGGCCGGTGGCAACTCGCACAACTCAGGTCCCCGCCGCCGGACAGGCGGGCATCGGAAAACAGTGCCCGGCCAAAGCGGATCGCCGCCCCGTTTCCGGAAAAGCGGTTGCTCGGGTCCCTGCCCTGCTGCTGCGGCCACGGCCCGTGGGACAGGATCATGGCCCGCTCGGACGGGGTGAAAGGCACCGGCTCGGATGCCGCGGACGTCAGGTATCCGGTGCAGCCGAGCATGACGCAGAACCCGGTCGCCAGCCACCTGGTCCTTGAGGGCACCGGCACCGCGCGGGCAGTCACGGATCCAGTGCCAGCTCCCGCATCAGCCGCAACCTGGTTGCCCCGTGTCTCAGGACCAGGCTGATCTCCCAGGTTCCGGGCATGTGAAACAGGAAGCCGTCCGCGGTCACGACGCCGTCCGCTCCGGACGACACCGCCGGCCGGTAGTTCATGCCATGGCCATGGGCGGGCATGCCGGCATCCACCTCCTCCAGTTCCAGCATGGGATTGCACAGGAAAATCCTGATCGCAAAGGGTTCGCCAACCCGGACGGTTTCCGGCACGAAGGCGAGGTGAGCCGCGGGTTCACCGTCGATACGAAGGAGATTCCCGTCCCGGGATGCATCATCGCTGCAGGGGTCGTCGGCCAGGCCGGGGGTACACAGGCAACAGAGCATCACGGCAAGAGCCTGCCTGTTCATGGTCTTGTCCTCGATGAGCGCACCAGGCTCTCCGCGTTTCTCCAGGCAATGTTCTGTGCCAGTTCCCGGGGCAGGTCGCTGAGCCATCCACGGGTCCACTCGGCATGCGGGCGCACGTAGTACCACCTTTCCGGAGTGTAGGTATCGGTGCCGGGCATGAAGCGGTCGGGAAAGTCCTCGAACAGCGCAAGCCACTCCGGACTGACCCGGTTGCCGGGGGCATGCTCGGAACGGAAGGCGAGATCGGCCCACAGGTTGTCATGCCGCGAGAGCATGCGCCGGACCTCCGCCACCGAAGCGAACCCGGAATGGGCCCACAGAACCCTTGCCTGGGGATCCGTCGCGAAGATCCGTTCCACCGCATCACTGTCGGAATGAGCGTGCAGGAACAGCTTGTGCTCCCGTGCCAGCCGGATCACCTCCTGCATGACGGCGGTCTCCACGTCTTCCCCGAAGGCGTGGAACTCCCCGATGCCCGCGTACTCGTTGTCGGCCAGCCGCTGACGCAGGAAGTCGATGACGCCGGGGTCGTGCATCCAGGTTGAAATCTCCCCCCGGCGGCGATAGGGCCGCAAAACCGGGACCACCAGCTCCGGGGCAAGGGCATGCAGCATGAGCGTGCCGTCGTCGCTGGAACTGGAAACGAACGCCTTTCTGAGTCCGGCCTCCCTGAGCATGGTGATGGCCTGCTTCGGAGGAAGCCGCTCCCAGGCATCGTGGCTGTAGTGGATGTGCACATCCACGATCTCCATGTCCTGCGCACACAACGGCGATACGACGAGGGGCCATAGCAGCAACACGGCCAGGCCACGGTACATTCGGATCATGTCAGACGCAAAATAAAGATTCCCCTGGAATCTTAACAGCAATCAACGCCCCGTCATCCGGGCAGGCCGAGAATCCGGGCCGTTTCCGCCGAGTCGGCCACGCGGATTCCCCGTTCCTCCACCCGGGCCTTCAGGGCCGCCACCTGGTCCGCGGTATAGTCCGCCCTGCTCCCGTCGGGCCTTAGGAGGTTGTTCTCGAACCCCACCCGGGCATGGCCTCCTGCCTCGATGGCGGCCAGCGCGCAGTCATGCTCGCGGCTGCCGAACGCACAGACGAACCAGTCCATCGGCGCATCGCCCTTGGCCGCCAGGAACGGTTCGATGTCCGCGGGTTCGGACTCCCTGTCCTCCAGGTACCGGCCGAGAACAAACAGGACGCACAACCGGTCCCCGGGCACCACCCCTTCCCGCTGCAGCTCCATCAGGCGGGCCAGGTCCAGGTCATCGTAGACGATGTGCTGTACATGCACCCCGTGCTGCCCGGTCCAGCGGTAGAATTCCGTCGCCAGGGCGGTATCCGTACCGGGCCCGGCCATTTCCCGCACCGCCATGCTGATGAGCCCGGGCCTGACTGCGTAGACGCATTCGGCCTGCTGGTCCGGCGAATAGATGCCCACCGCTTCCGTGGTCATCTGCAGCAGCATGCCGGGAACAGCATCTCCCATGGCCCGGAACAGCCGCCGGTAGCGCACCGGGTCCAGGACATGTTCCCCGTGGTCGCCACGCACGTGCGCGTGCAGGATGGTGGCCCCCGCGGCATGGCAGCGGGCGGCCTCCTCCACGGTTTCGGCGATACTCACCGGCAGGTTCGGGTGATCCCGGTGTGTCTTGCGGGCGCCATTGGGCGCCGCCATGATAATGGCCGCGCGGGTCATTTCGATCCGGCCGTCACGGCGGCATCGATTGCCAGGGAAAGCTTGTCCACCAGTTCATCGATCTGTCCGTCCCCGATGATGAACGGCGGCGCCAGCATGATGTGGTCGCCCTGCACGCCATCGATGGTACCGCCCATGGGGTAACAGATCAGCCCGGCGTCGAATGCCGCTTTCTTGATTTTCGCGTGCACCTTGAGGGCAGCATCGAAGGGTTTCTTCTGCTCACGGTCGGCAACGATTTCCAGGCCGCGGAACAACCCCCTGCCCCGGATGTCGCCGATATTCGGATGGTCCGCGAACCGCTCCCGCAAGACCTGCTCGAGCTTCCCGCCCTGCTCCCTGCAGCGGGTGACCAGATCACGCTCCAGCAAGGCACTGACCACCGCTCGCCCCGCGGCGCATGCAACCGGGTGGCCGATGTAGGTGTGGCCATGCTGGAAGAAGCCGCTGCCGCTTTCGATCGCACGGTAGACTTCGCCGCTGCACAGGGTCGCCCCGATGGGCTGGTAGCCGGCGCCGAGTCCCTTGGCGATGGTGACGATGTCCGGGGCGATGCCGTCCTGTTCGCAAGCGAACAGGGTGCCCGTGCGCCCCATTCCGCACATGACTTCGTCCAGGATGAGGAGCACACCGTGGCGGTCGCAGATCTCCCGGATCCGCCGGAAGTACCCGGGCACCGGCGGTACCGCTCCCATGGTGGCGCCGACCACCGGCTCCGCGATGAAGGCCATCACCGTCCCGGGGCCGAGGCGCAGGATCTCTTCCTCCAGTTCGTCCGCCACCCGCAACCCGTACTGTTCCCTCGTCTCGCCCTGGATGCGCCCGCGGTATTCGTAACAGGGGCTGATATGGGAAGTGTCGATCAGGAGCGGCGAGAAGGGTTCGCGGCGCCACCGGTTGCCGCCTGCAGCCAGCGCACCCAGGGTATTGCCGTGATAGCTTTGCAGTCTCGAAATGATCCGGCAGCGGTCGGGTTCGCCCTTTTCCAGGTAATACTGGCGTGCCAGCTTGATCGCCGCTTCCACCGCCTCCGAACCGCCGGTGACGAAATAGACCCGTTCCAGGGATCCCGGCGCATGCGCAACTAGCAGATCGGCGAGAGCCTCCGCCGGCTCGCTGGTGAAGAAGGAGGTATGGGCGAATGCGAGGTTCTCCATTTGATCCCTGATGGCCCCGGTCACCCCGGGGTCGCCATGGCCCAGGCACGACACCGCGGCCCCGCCCGAGCCGTCTAGGTAACGCTTGCCGTTCCCGTCGAAGAGGTAGCAGCCCTCGCCGGCCACGGCAAGGGGCGGCAAGGCACGGGTATGCCGGGGAAATACGTGATCCATGAGTGGTGGCGCCAGTGTCGCAGCGGGTAAAATGACCGTGATGACCGGTGCCGGAATATGCACCGGTGATCACACCTTGGAGCGCACCTTCGGTGCTATCTTATTGATATTAAGCCATATTTTCTCTCGAAATTCAACCGCCCTGTTGCAGAATCCATCGATTCTGTTCCCGGGGTGCAACAGAATCCGGGAGAATATCATGCCCAACGTCCGCCTCACCCAGCGCCGGGTCGACCGCCTGAATCCCTGTAGGAACATATACGACCTCCGCGACAAGGAACTCAGGGGATTCGGTGTCCGCGTACTCACCACCGGCGTCAAACGGTATTTCATCCAGAGCCAGCATCAGGGGGTTCGCGCATGGCACCAGATCGGCGATGCCGGGGAAATGCCAGTCGAGGAGGCGAGAAGCCGCGCAAGGAAGATCCTCGCCGCCATCCGGAATGGAGACGAACCCGCAACAGCCATTCCCGAAGAGACCCGTTTCGAGGTCATCGCCGAAAAACTGTTCGAGTCCTGCCAGCGATACTGGAAAGCCAGCACCAGAAGAGTCAACAGGGGTTATTTCAGGAAACAGATTCTGCCGTGGTTCCGGGACATGCAGATCGCGGAGATCACGAATCGGGACGTGAAGCAGTGGCACGCTTCGCTGCATGCCACACCGGTGGCGGCCGACCGGTCCGCGCCCGTGCTCAGCGTTCTCATGCGCCAGGCCGAACTTCATGGCTACCGGCCGGAGGGATCGAATCCCTGTGTGGGCATCAGGCGGTACCGGCGCCGTGGACGCGAGCGGTTTCTTTCACCAGATGAGATGCAGCGCCTCGGAGCCATATTGGCCGGACACGAGAACGACCGCCCCCAGGAAGTTGCGGTAATCCGGCTGCTGCTTCTCACCGGCTGCCGCCGCGGCGAAATCCTGACACTGAAATGGCCCGACTATCGCGAGAGACATCTCTTTCTGCGTGATTCCAAGACAGGTCCCCGCACGGTCTGGCTGTCCTCCCCGGCCCGCCGCCTGCTGGACGGTCTTCCCCGGCGCAGTGCATGGATGTTTCCTGCTCACCGAAAGAGGGGGCATCTGTCGGAAATGACACTCGAAAAATGCTGGTGGAAGTTGCGGGCCGAGGCCGGGATTGACGATGTCCGGCTGCACGACCTCCGGCATACCTACGCCTCGGTGGCGCTGCGCAGTGGCGAGACGGTCCCCACCATCGCCAGGCTTCTCGGCCACAACAATCCGGCCACGACATTGAAATACACGCATCTCAACCACGAAGCCGTCCGGGAGGCGGTCGAGGCCATCGCGCCGGTCCTGGCCGGGAGGGTCTGAACGATGGGAAACAGGGCGGCAAGAAAAATACGGCTGACGGATGCCAACGCCGGGAAGTTCAGGCCGGAGGAGTCCGAATACACGGTCTGGGATACGAAGACCCCCGGTCTCGGCGTCCGGGTCAAGCCCTCGGGATACCGGGCCTGGGTGTATCACGAAAGCACCTCCGGCAGGCCGCGGCGTCACAGTCTCAGCCCCATCAGCCTGAAGACGGTGGAGGAGGCGCGACAGTCATGTCTCAAGCTCCAGGTCGAGCGAGAGAACGGCAATTATTCCGATACATCTCCTGATGTGCCCGGTAATGTGAAGATACCCAATTTCGGTGAGTTCGTTGCGGGGGAATGGAAGACGGTGCGCTATGACAAGATGAAACCCTCTACCAGAATAGGCGTCGACAGTGCCCTGAAGGCCCAGCTGCTTCCGAATTTCGGGAAACTGCCGCTGCACCGGATCACGCGCTCCCGAATCAGCCGGTGGTTCGACGGATACAGCCGCAGTGCGCCCGGCGGGGCCAACTATACGCTCGACAACCTGTCCGGAATCCTGAACCATGCCATCGTCTGCGGGCATATCACGGTCAATCCCACCCGGGATATCAGACGGAACCCGAAGCGGAAGATGACCCGGTTTCTGTCCGGGGAGGAAATCCGCAGGCTGCACGCGACGCTTGACGCCTGCGTGGCCGATCGTCCCACCGATGCCCCCAAGGCAGATATCGTTCGTCTTCTTCTGTTCACCGGGTGCCGTTGTGGCGAAATCCTGGGGCTGCGACGGAGCGAGGTGGGTGAGGATGTTCTGGAACTCGCGGACAGCAAGACCGGCCCCCGAACGGTGTTTCTGAGCACGGATGCAAAGGCCGTGATCGAACGTCATCCCGGGAAGGACAGTCCATGGCTCTTTCCGTCACCCCTTGACAGGAAAAAATCCTGTTCCGATGATTATGTTGGTAAATTCTGGAGGATGGTACGGAAACGGGCCGGAATCGAGGATGTACGTCTGCATGACCTTCGCCACAGCGTTGCCTCACAGGCTGTTCTCAGAGGCGTTCCGCTTCCGGTGGTTGCCAGGCTGCTTGGGCACAGCCAGTTGAGCATGACGCTCCGGTATGCGCATGTGGCGGAGAGGGAAATCGAGGCGGCGGCAGAAAGGGTGGGGAAAGTGATAGCGGAACGTTGTGAAATTCCAGATTCGTGAAATCTGACTCATAACCTGGGGGTCGCAGGTTCAAATCCTGCCCCGGCAACCACAGCCACTGGCGGCGCATGCGGCGCAACTGCCGTGCATGGGCACACACGAATCACTGTCGGCTGCATGTGTATGCAGCCGGAAGTCAACCCAGGCTTGATGGACCCCCAGGGTAATTCTTTTCTGCAGAGTTTTTTCTTCCGGTCAAAGGACTTACCCCAAACACTGGACTTTTCCCCCGGGTACTGGTATAAATCCCGTCACAAGACCATCAGACGGACATACGCAAGGTGGACCTTTCAGAGGTGTCGGTAGACATCGTGCCGGCAACAGATGAACCCCGGTTCCGGGACCTGATGCAGGCGCATCACTATCTCGGCTCGGTGCCGGCGCGGGGCGAGACGCTGCGCTATGTGGCCCATCACCGGGGGCGCTGGCTGGCACTGGCCATGTTTTCGGCATCGGCGCTGAAATGCGGCGCCCGGGACCGGTGGATCGGCTGGGAGTACGGCATCCGGTTCGGCCGCCTGCACCTGATCACCAACAACTCGCGCTTCCTGATCCTGCCCGGCGCACCGCGCAACCTCGGCTCGCGCGTGCTTTCCCTGTGCACCCGCCGCCTCGCCCGCGACTGGCCGCTCCGCTTCGGTCACGGCCTCCTGCTGGTGGAGACCTTCGTCGACCCCGCCCGCTTCCACGGCACCGTCTACCGCGCCGCCAACTGGATCGAGGTCGGGCATACCCGGGGCTTCGGCCGCGAGGGCCCGGGCTACAGCGAACACGCAAAGCCCAAGCTCGTCTTCGTCCATCCCCTGTCGCGCGCCGCCCGCGCCCGCCTCCGGGACCCCTGCCTCGACACCACACTGCAACATGGAGTACCCAGGATGACTCTCACCGCCGAACAGATGCGATCCCTGCCCGACTTCTTCCGCGACATCGACGATCCCCGACGCCGCCAGGGCCGCCGCCACGCCCTGTCCACCATGCTGGCATTGGCAGCAGCGGCCACGCTCTGCGGCATGCGCGGCTACAAGGCCATGAGCGAATGGATCGACGACCTCAGCCCCAGGGTCCTGGAACGTTTCCGCGTACGCCGTTCCAGGAGCGGACACCAGGTGCCCAGCCTGTCCGCCATCCGCAGCGTCCTCATCCGCATCGACCCGGACCAGTTCGATGCCGCCCTGCGGGCGTGGCACCAGGTCCATGGCCCAAAGGACACCGCCATTGCCGTCGACGGCAAGACCATCCGGGGCGCCATCGATGACCAGGGCAACCGGCCCCATGTGCTCGGCGCCGTCGGCCACCACACCGGAATCCCCTGGAGTCAAAAAAAGTCGGCCTGAAACCGGGGGCCGATGACGAAACCAAACGCACCAACGAGATCGGCATCGTCATCCCGCTGCTCGACACCCTCTCCGACATCGAAGGATGCACCATCACCACCGATGCCATGCTCACCCAACGCAAGCTCGCCGACTATCTCCACGGACGCCGCGCCCACTACCTCTTCACCGTCAAGGGCAACCAGAAAAACCTGCTCGCCGATATCCGACTGCTCCTCGACCGCCACATCCAGCGCCGTCCGCCGGACTTCACCGACCAGGCCCCCAAACCCGTCCATGGCCGCCGGGAGCGCCGTTCCGTCTGGGTCTCGGACAAGCTCAACCACTACCTCCAGTTCCCCAACGTCGGACAGGTCTTCGCCGTGATGCGTGAAACCACCGAAACCGCAACCGGCAGGAAACGCCGTGAGATCGCCTACGGAATCACCAGCCTGACCCCAAATGACGCCTCCCCCGAGCGAATCCTCTCCCTCAACCGCGGGCACTGGTCCGTCGAGGCCATGCATCATGTCCTCGACTGGACCTTCGACGAGGACCGCAGCCGAATCCGGGCCGGACACGGTCCCCAGAACATGTCCCGCCTCAGGCGATTCGCCATCGGCATCATACAGAGCCGGGGCCTCGCCGTCGCCGAAACCATGCGCCACCTCGCCAGGAATCCCCGACGCATGCTCGACTTCCTCAAGATGACCGACAACGCCAGGCCATACCCGGCTACCGGCTGAGCATCCCTCCAGGCCCCGAATCCTCAGCCCCTCAACACACAGGGGCGGGAACAGTCATGCCTCAACGGAACGGAAATCCACCTCCGGGAACATCAACCTGCCCGGTGTAACCACCATGGCGCCCAATTCAGTCCAAAGTGGCCAAAATAATCCGTGATAAATCCCAAGCACGGCAGTAACGATCTCTTCGGGCGAATCAGAACAAATTTGCCTTGGATGGACCCCCTTCTGTCGGTCGTGGTTTCGGAACCGAGATGCGGTTCCTTTGAGCGGTATGTAGCGCTTGGATCGACATCGATCCTGAAAACTCCCGTTTCAGGCGCCTATAGGTTCAGAATCCAGATCAAGATTTTGTCTTAGTTTCTGGTGGAGACATGTATCCACTTCCTTCTGTTTTCCATCCTTCTGATTTGGCCTGTTCCAAGGCCTCCATTTTTCCCCTCTCCCTTAGTGCGTGCACATCCGTTTCGTCAGCAATAAGGCCTCTTGCTATCATTGCTTCCCGTAGTTTCTGTTCGTTTTCGAGTTTCAGGTCTCCCAGCGTCGGATTCGGATTGATTCCCGGGTGTTTGTTCGGTTTCACGAATCCTCTGGCCTCATTCTTCGGTTTCCATCCTACCCGCAGCACCACGTGCGGCTTTTTCCCTGGCTCGTAGTTCAGCTTCTCGTTCCGCCTCCTCGTGTCGATCCCTCTTCGCTTCCTTGGTCGGGCGTTGAATCTTGCCAAGACCTCGCAGGTCGGCACATCAACTTCTGTCCCGTCTACCCGGGTCATATGTATCTTCCAGGCTCCTTCGCACTTCGTCACGATTTCGCAGATGTGATCCACCTCGTCTTCGTGTCCGTAGGCGCTGATACACCAGCCTATGTGTTCGTCGTGCAGCCAGTTGTATTGCAAGTCGGGTCCCCCTCTTTTTGGTCTGACTAATTTTTTCGTTGTTTCTGGGTCTCTCGTGGGTCGTATCCCTCCAGCGCATACCTCCGATCCACTCCCGCCAGGATCCCGGCTCCTTAGGGTTGTGACCCAAGTAGCCCGAGAGTCGGATCTTTGCAGCCACGATTGTAAGCGATTCCATGACCATTTCGGACGCGGAAAATCCATTTCGCGAGCCAAATCGACCAATCTAAGGCCGGCAACCTGTCACCGTCGCACCGGTTCCCAAAGCAGATTGGGGTGGGTTCCAGAGTTGATGGCCTTCATCAAACCGAAGATTTGGAGAGCATCTGCCAGTGTCCTTTTCGGAATTACGGTGCACCGGTGCGTTTCCAGCGCCCACCACGAAAAATTGGCTGGCACTTCTGGGGAAAATGTCACGAACGTTCCCAAGGGGAACATCCGATATTCATAGACGTGTACGAAAATGGCGCTACTACTCTGGAGACAACGAAACTGATTCGAGTCCAGTCAGGCGACTGTGTAAGTGTCGGGAAGATTTACGTGACCGGTTATTGATGCAGGCAACCTGACTGAAACTGGTTCCAGGGGAAACGTCTGAATGTCAGGAAATCCCATTCATCAAAATCGGGGAAGAGCCCTCGTTCCCCTCCCAGCAATCAGGTGAAATCGAAAAAGTCAGCATACACAAGGCCGTTACAGTTATCCGACCGGTCATACACACTGATTGCTTCACAGTCGATGGAATGAAGAAAATCCATAGTTCGCAGAAGTTCCGCACCCTTCATGCTTGGATACAGTATAACAACGCGGGTACGTTCCGGAGCGTAATACTTGTTAAACTCCTCGATGACCTTTACTCCTTCCAGCAACAACTTGGAAGGCTTTGCCTGCACGGCGCCGGCAAAATTCCAGCGATGCATTGTTCCAGTGCTGGACTGCATTTTTCGGTCACATATATCGAGAAAATCCTTCATCGTTTCGCCCCTTTCATGGGGAGATGTCAGTCTAAGATAAATGGATCTTTCGTTACTGAGTGAGTATGAGTCAGTCAAATTGTTGGCAGTAGGTATCCAGCCTGAAGTGCCAAGACGCCAATCAAGAAACATACTCCGAAGTTCAGTGTTCTTCCCGGAATTCCTATCTCCCAGAATAAACAGGGCTCTTTCAAGATAAATGTTGTTAACCATCATACTCGCCCATCAGAATAACAATAGATGCTGGAAGTGTCGTTATGGGAGTTCCTGAATTCCATGACGACAATGGTTCGGATCATATCTCAATTCGCATCACGAAGAATTCAACAAGCTAGAGACGCCATACATGAATAATTCTACACCGGCCGCTGGAGTTTGGCAGTCAACAAAGTCCGTGACTGTTTCCAGCATAACCCGTCATCGGCATGTGAAAAGCTCGATTGAGCCGGCATTCGTTCCGCCAAGTCTGGATCTGTCCCTGATCTTCGGACCAACCGCACTCGCCGGATCGATCGCAAGAACTTCTGCTTTGAGAAACGTGCCGCAGTATGTATTGAGCCGCCTGATTGATAATGCGCTGAACCTGTGCGGGTGCCTGATCGAAGACAATTCACATGACATTGTCACATCGAACATCCAGTACCTCGCAGATGCGGAAAAGACAAGTTTTGCCGGGTGTGTTGGTGCAGGAATAACAGACCTGTTGATGAATGCCATTGGTTATACCTGGAGAGACAACGCTGAAGGAATTTCAGATGGCCCACGGCCTGACTTCATATATGGGGGCGGTGCAGCCGGGAATCTTGGTGTGGTGATAGCCGAGGCGCACGGATCATTCGCCAGGAGTCTATACAATAAAAAAATGATGGGGACTGGGCAAATGAAATATTGCAGACAAGTCAAACCGAACCTGATGGAAAATCATGATACAGGTCAGGTGATACATGGATATTCTGTTGCATTCGGGTCAAACCCAAAGACGCAGAAGGTATTTCTTCATGTATCTGAAACCGATGTCAATAACCAAGCAGGGGGGGCTAAATCCAATGGCCAACCTGATGGACCAGAAAATCCCGGACCAGTTCCCATGTCGCTCGCACTTGCCACGTTTCGCGCGAACTTTTTCCTGATGAATGCAGGTGACGTTGTTCCCTGGATCGACTGGCTCCGCGGAGAATATGGTTACCGTTATGCCGCGCATTGGCCTGGCCCTGGTCCAGCAATTGAATTTCTGGAATTTTCTCATGCCAACCGGAATTATCTTTGTTCCGCAAATGCGTTCCCTCCTTCGACCCGTCTTTACAATGGATGTGAATTTGCTGGTATGTTTGCAATGGAAATGCAGTGTGCACAGAAATTCCTGAATGGGCTGAGCGGGGCCATACGTAGAGCAGGTACGTCACAACGGGAATTACCAAAAGAGCTTCAATTGCTTCAGGCGGATCCTCTGGGATTTGGAGCCGAGAATGACGAAGAAGCTACCGGGAGCATTGGAGTGGAAGAGAAATATGCACTGTATAGAGATGGGTTGGCAGTGTTTGAAAAGTCGCTTGATCCGGGCCAGATAAGATTGCGGATGTGGGATCCCATTATAGGAATCGCAGGCTGAATACTTGGAGACATAACGGCAGTCTCAAATCGATTTTCAGCCAAATCATATCTGATACCATTCATGAGGGAATCTGGAAAGGATCCGTGCTCTACTCATACATCGCCGTACAAGCGTTCTGTTATTCGAATCAGACATCGTGGTCCATCGTCGCGCGATCGCCGGACGGATATAGCGACTAGAATTTCAGGACAACAAATAGTGAAGAAGCTTGGTTCAATTTGTCATTAGAATGGAGAAGGCAATGGGAATGACGTTGCAAGAGGCGCTTACTGACGTAAATATTGCTTTTCTTCAAGTCGAATTTTCGATCAAACTTCTATCCTATTGCCAACTTGAAAAAATCAGTCCGGCAGAATTTGATACAGACCAGTTTATTCTATTGGAGCAAGATAATCTAAGATTTCCACCAGGGCATTTCAGATGTTTGGAGGACATTATTCGGGCAGCAAGCGTTACTGTTTCATCAGCTTTCGGCGCTTCTGCATTAACACTTGACAAGGCTTGGGAGATTGCTGGCTACCGTCCCGATCCAAAGTCTACAGATGAAAAGGTCAGGCTACGCACACTGGTTCATATGGTGCGATGCGCATACGCCCATGGTATTGCCTGTCCGAAATGGGAGGTGCGAGGTGATTTTCGTCAAGTGTTTGGAGTGAAACTACCGAGTGCGCTTCTCAGCCTTGATCTACGAGAACTCCATGACCGTGAGTTTGATTTCAATGATTTGGGAGGTCACGCGCGGTGGTTTGAAATCCGTGATGCCTCCATTGCGGTGCTCAGTTCTTAATCTGCTCAAGAGATCTAAACTTGCCAGGTAGGGATGGAGGTTGTACGGCCTTTCAACCGTTCAACCTTCGGTCAGTTACATATCTATCACGAATAACCTGACCACGGATGCAGTGCACCGGATACCTGAATCCAGTACATGGACCTCCTGCAGGAAACCATGACGTTCAGGTCGAGCTCAGTGCAAATAGTAGTCCACCCGGCTCTTCATGAACTGAACTTCACAAGGCAGATATTCAGTATTTCCGAATTCATACGTAGTTGAGTCGTACCAACAATCTTTGAGGAATGAATACCCATTCTCCAAATTGATACGAGGTGTGCATGAAGAATCTGAAAGCGGCTTCAAGGAGTAGCAATGATTGGAACTTTGACGATCTCAATTGCATTTCCGTTTCGGGAGAAGTCAAGTGCTTCAAGATAGCAGGCGGGTACTTTCGGTTAGGTGATGGACGATATCTGTCTAACATTGAAGTCTGACGCCATATGGGTCGGCATAGAACTTGGGGCGGGTCTCTGCTATACGCAGGGAGCCTGTCCGTCGAGAGTACGGAGCCACGCAGGTTTCGGATGACGATGGCTATGAAGAGTGGACCGTGAGCGGCGCGCTCCACGTGAACCCGGACGCCTCGGATTGCGGTCTGTAGCTGAAGCTAGCCCTGGTGCTAGGCAATGCGGAAAGCAGCACCGATCGCCAGACCGGGTTGCGGATTTCGGGATTGGTTTCCGGTGTTGCGCTGCAGCCTCGTCGACCTTCGGTAAGCCCAGTTGCCACCTGATGACCTGCTGGCTGTGGTCCTGAAGGAACCGAGACTGGGCGTAGCGAGTGGCGTAAACGCAACCAAGTCGGAGGTGCCGACAGGATGAAGCGGTTCAGGCTCAGAAGATTCTCCGAATATGAGTCTTCAGATTAGTATTTCCACGTGGAATTGGCAACACTACCGCCTTTGGATGGCTGTAGTTTGCGCAGTTTTGGAACCTGTGGTAAAAGTTCAAAATGTCAACACCAAACACCATTCTATTGCTTCCCAATTTGGATGGTGCAGTTTCATTCCTATTTCCCATGCCCGCTTGTCAGTGCTTCGCATTGACATGCCCGTTATCTGCCTCGAAAACAGCTTGAGCCCAAAGGTGTGTACGAGTTTGATTGGGATCCGGCAAAAGCAGCAAGTAATGAGCGAAAACACAACGTTAGTTTCAATCTTGCTGCAACGATCTTCTCGAATGATTTAGATTTAGTGGAATCAATTTTCGACGAAGAACACAGTGAGTTTGAGGAGCGATGGATATCTATAGGCGTGGCTAAGGACGGTCGGACATTAGTCGTCTCCCATACCTATACAGAGGAGGATGATTACGGCGAGTCTGTGCGAATCATTTCTGCTCGCGGGGCTACCCGAAGAGAGCAGCGTCAATTTGGATCAGGCAAATGAAGGAAGAATACGATTTCTCGAAAGGTGTGCGCGGAAAATTTTTCCGCAAAAATACCAAACTGCGTAATCCCGATTCTGACGAATATCCGATTTGGGCAGGTCCCTCTGGCCAACTAGGAAAGTTTATTTTGCAGGAGACGGGAAAGAGTCTAAACGCATATCGTGAACAACCAAAATTGATCACCGAACATGCTCGCTTGGAACTAGATACGACTCTAGGTGGATATGCTCATCGCCAGTTGTTCGAACTTGTCCAAAATAGTGCCGATGCCTTGCTCCAAACGAGCAAGGGAAGAAGCATTTTAGTCCGCTTGACAGAAAACTATTTTTACTGTGCGGATAACGGGGCTCCAATAGATGAAGAGGGATTGGAAGGACTCATGTTCGATAGGATGTCGAATAAGCGAAATACTGCTGCGATCGGTAGGTTTGGGCGCGGATTCAAGTCGGTACTGCGTGTGACTGACGCGCCAGAGTTTTTTAGTCGTTCAGGCTCTTTCCGTTTCGACAAAGTGTTTGCAACGAAACGATTAAGGGACGTTGCGTCAGCCGAGCATTACCCTGTCCTACGACTTCCTGTGCCGATTGATCCATACCGTGCAAAGGAAGAAGATGAAGACTTGCAGGAAATGATGACTTGGGCAACGAACATCGTTCGCCTTCCCCTCGGCATCGGAGGAGCATATAAAGAGCTTGCACAGCAAATCAGTACCTTCCCACCGGAATTCTTACTATTTGTCGACCATGTGCGTTATTTAACTCTTGAGGATGAAAGCCACTCACGAAGTTTGATGTTGCGACACAGTGACGGTGAAATCGTGCTCGACACCGGTCAGGAAGCCTCGAATTGGCAGTGTTTCCAAGTTACCCATAATTTATCTTCAGAAGCTCTGGCTGATTGGAACCTGCATGACGACAACAATACAGCGCTTATCCGGTGGGCGGTACCGTTAGACCAACGGTTGACCGAACCAGGTAAATTCTGGGCATTTTTTCCGACTGATACCCCAAGCCTCGTTGCAGGTATTCTTAATGCGCCATGGAAGACAAACGAGGATCGGCAAAGCCTTCTAAAGGGGCATTACAACGAGGAACTCATCAAAGCGGCCGCCCGATTGATTGTCGAGAATCTTCCAAAAATCTCCACCGCCGAAGATCCCGCTCGACATCTGGATTCCTTGCCACGTCGGCACGAGGGAGGCGATTCTGAACAAGCCGATCTTCTTCGTAAGTCGCTTTTCATGAATCTTAGTAGTCAAGCGGTTGTACCTGATCAAGATGGTAATTTACGAGTCGTAGGAGATCTCTCGTACCCACCGAAAAAACTCACGGATATTTCGGACCCGACACCCTTAGAGAGATGGGCTGCATATTCCGCACGCCCGTGTGATTGGCTCCACCATAAAGCAATCACACACAATCGAGTGAGACGGCTCGCTGTAATAAACAGACTGACTCCACCGCGCTGGGATGGAGACACTCGACAGAGTGTGCCACTGGTAACTATTTCAGAGTGGCTTGAGGCGCTTGTGGCAGACAAGGAAGGAGATGAGGCGACTCACTCTTCGAAGGCGGCAATCCTTACAGCTGCAGCGATTCCTTCTGGGATAGTTGGGAAGAATGAAGAACTGGGCCGTATCGTTCTAATGGCAGACAACGTTTATATGCCACCCGATCCCGATTGCATCTTCCTCTATGAAAATTCGCTTAGCGATGACCATTTCGTGGATACCGCATCACGTGTTCATCCAGATTTAGCAACAGACCCGGAGACGATTTCTGCGCTAAAGAAACTAGGGCTCAAACCACCATCCCCCGAGAGCAGCTTCACACTCGCCGCGAAACGGATTTTGGAAAGCAGCAGCGAGATGTCATGTGATGACTATCACAGGGAATTCTGGATCAGTTCCCGCAGACTTTCGGCGGAAACAGCGCTCACAATCATTCGATCGTTCAAAAATTGGGATCAGCAAGAGTCCTGGCGTTCGAAACTCCGGGTTCTGACTAGTGCCGGTAACTGGTTGCATCTACATTCCGTTCTGTTACCGGGTGAGGTCGTTCCGGGTGATGGAAGTAGAGACGATGACGTCACTGTGGATATGGAGTTTCACGGACCAGATGAAAAGCTGTTTCAGGATCTAGGGGTGACTGATGTACCCCATGATGGCTGGGAACTTTCGGCGGAGCCGTTATTTGACGAATTCCGGGATCTTTGTCGTGAACAGTTCGCTAGTCGTCCCTTGGAAAGGACTCCACGTTCCTATCTTCTTGATTTCGAGACAAGCATTGGTTGCGGACCACTACACGTCCTTAAGAGGTTGTCGGAGGAAGGGCGGGCGGCCTACACAGCTGTTCTTCTGTCGCGGGATGCCACCTTTTCGCAATGGACAATGCACCACGAAAGCCAGCGGCATACTTATCCTGACTTGTCCTGTGAATCTTTTCCCATTTATATTCTTCGCGTGGAAGGACGAGTAAAAATTTCAAGTGGGACAATCGTCCCAATCGCTGACGCGCTCGGTCCAGTCCCAAAGAGCCCAGAAGCCTTACATACGTTGCTGGCCCATTCGATGGCCGACAATATCAAGATGGCTTTCGACCTGGTCGCGCCGACTCCAGAGTTTTTTAGAGAAGGAGACTCGATTCCCCTTACGGATGTTTGGCCCGGATTAGAGCCACATCTTCCAATTCACCAGAAGCAGTGCCGGGTTGTTCCTTGTGAAAGAATTTATCTCATGGATCAAATACGGGAATGTGTTTTCTATTCTCAGGACGTCTACATCCAAGGAGATGTTGAAGATAACCAGAGACATAAGATACAGCTTATTTTGAATGAATTGGAGCTTCCGCTAAGTTGTGATGAGATTGAGGCGATCCTCCAACATAAGACACCTGTCGAGATTGAAGAACGCCGTGAAAAAATACGGCAATTTACAACTGATCCTGAACGTCTTTTAGCTGCAATCGGTGAATGCGATTTACGTCGGGGTCTTCCCTCTTCGCTAACGTCCGTACTAGAGCAGGAAAATGGATCGTTGACTGGTATAGAGATTGCAGAAGCGGCAATTGCGACGTATCACACTGATGCGCTCAAGCAATATAAATGTTCATTGGAGCATCTCGCTCCCCCCTCCCGATGGGCTGGTTCACCACAGGCCGTTAACTTCGTTCATTCGCTTGGTTTCTCCACGGAATGGGCTGGAGATCGGATGCGTCGCCTTGAGCCGTTTCTTGATGTAGAAGGTCGGGTTGAGCTTAGTGATCTCCATAGTTATCAGAAGGTTGTTGTCTGCAACATTCGTAAAATGCTCCGCTGTGATGATTCGGATAACACGCCACGTCGTGGCATTGTCAGTATGCCGACCGGATCAGGCAAAACGCGAGTCGCAGTTCAGGGAATCGTCGAAGCGATGCGGGATGATGGATTTGTTGGCGGTGTAATTTGGGCCGCTGATCGGAGCGAACTTTGCGAGCAGGCTGTCGAGGCTTGGCGCCAGGTTTGGTCTAGTATCGGTACTCATGAATTGCATCTTCGCATATCCAGAATGTGGGATGGACAACCAAAGCCCTTGCCAACGAATGAGCTACATGTTGTTGTTGCAACTATCCAGACTCTCAATGCAAGACTTTCAAGTCGACAGGGGGGCTATGAGTTCCTAAAGAAATTTAAGTTGGTTGTCTTTGATGAAGCGCATCGATCCATTGCCCCAACCTTCACCTCGGTAATGGAGGAAATTGGATTGACAAGGCGGCAGAAATCGGATGAACCATTTCTTGTGGGTCTTACCGCCACACCCTATCGCGGATATAACGAGGATGAAACCAGGTGGTTGGCCAATCGTTACGGAAGTAATCGACTAGATACTGGGGCTTTTGAGAGTGACGAGGCGGAAGATGTTATACATGAGCTACAGTCAAACGGAGTGTTAGCTCAAGCTGATCATGAAACCATCAAGGGCGAAACTTTTTCTATTGAAGATTTCTTGGGAGATTCTTCTCAGTCTCAGGAGAGGCAGCAAGAATTAGAGAAATTGCTGACCCTACCCTGGTTACCGCGAAGTGTAGAGGATCGGATAGCCCAGAGCGTTGAACGCACCAAGCGCATAATTGAAGCTTATGAAATGCATATTGAACCGGATTGGTCCACACTCATATTCGCAACGTCAGTTGAGCATGCACAGACTGTAGCAGCTCTATTGAATCGTAAGGGCATTCGGTCCCGTGCCGTGAGTGGAGAGACAGAAATGGTTACACGCCGTCGTGTAGTGAAAGAGTTCCGTAGCGGTGAAATAAAGGCACTAGTCAACTATGGTGTATTTCGGGAGGGTTTCGATGCACCCAAGACCCGCGCAATCATAGTTGCGAGACCGGTTTATAGCCCGAACCTATACTTCCAAATGATCGGCAGGGGATTGCGGGGGCCAAGGAATGGCGGAAACGAACGCTGCTTGATTCTCAATGTCCGGGACAATATTGAGAACTTCAATCGATCGCTTGCATTCTCAGAACTTGATTGGCTTTGGGCCTGACGCTATTTTACAACTACCTGCAAGAATACGATTCGTTATCTGTATCAAGTTGTGTTGGTTTGCATAACATTTTCAGCCAAGGGATTTATTATCGATTTCCGACCTATAGGGGTTCCTCAGCAGTCTCGTATGCCTTAGGTCAGTCCACGATAAATGGATTTTGTAATTGTGAAAATCAGCATATACAACGTACTCGTTCCCGTGACAAAGTCAATTATGATCTCTGTCGTAGTCCTGTCTCGGCTCCACTACACACGTACACAATCTCTTTCGGTTGCGCTGCGACTAGGTTGAATTCAATCAGTTACATTATGATAGCAGTTCGGGTAGGGAGAATCTTACCTCATTGCAAGTCATAGAAAATTAAATTACCGGTTTCGGAGTGTATTGCTCACACCTGTATGGAGGAGGGAATTCTTGCTTGGATTCGCCTACTCCAGCTGCTGTTTGATAGTCAGCGCAATGGCACTTAATTTTCCAGAGTCTAGGCCTTGCCCTGCACTCTCCGTCGAAGTGAAGAGAGTCTCACCGTCGATAAAACCGTTTATCTCGTACCAATTGCGCTTCCATTCCCAGCCCTGTTTATAGTCCATGCGATCGAGCAAACCGAGATGTTCCCAGATGATCAGATCTCCATCCGGTGTTATGAAGGAGAAGTCGGGGCGCATCCGACCTGATTCGATCGACCCCTCGCAGACCCGCTCGTATTCATAGTCGATATCCATTCGATACAACATGTTGGCGATGACCAGTTCGGATTTACTCCGAACGAGGTGCCCCTTCTCGGTTCGGTGAATCAGATGTTCCGCATAGGGAATCTCTTCATCTGAAACTCGCACAATTCCATGAAACAGGTTTGTGTTCCGTCGAGCCGTCTCAGACCGTTCGGGACGGGACAAATCGAAGAGTGAGGATGGGTTGTCGCCTTCGATTAGGAGAACGAGTTGATCGCGTGAGCGTGTCAGGCCTGTATAAAGAAGCTCACGCGACAAGAGCCGAGAATTCTTGGGCAGGATAAAAAATACAACCCGGAATTCGCTGCCTTGGGATTTGTGGACTGTCAGCGCATAGGCGAGTTCAAGCGGACCCGTGCCACCGGAAAAATTTTTACCATTGTAGCCAAAAAGCAAATTTGGGCGACCTGCAAAAAGGACGTTAAGCCAGCCGTTATTTTTCGTGGCCACAAGGCCCACTTCGCCGTTGGCCAGATAATGCCTGTCCGAGGCCTCACCGTCGAACGCGTATCGTTGTTGGTTGGATGTCTGGATAACCTTGTCCCGGATTACGATATGCTCGTCGCCGAGACTAAGCCCCCGCGGGGTAGATGCTGCTGTGAGCTCCGCCGCGCGGAAGCTCCTTTGAATCCATCTATTCAGATCATGCACGCCGTGCGGATGCATGCGAATTGGAGAGAGGATTTGCCACGCTTCCGAGCCCTCCGGGGTACCAAAAGAAACCCGCCTTTGGGCATCGATTTCGAGTGAGGCGTTAAAGCCGGCTACGTCGCTGGAATCTTGAAGTTGCAGATGGCGCTGGAATGCCGCCATCAACTCAGCTCGGAGTTCGTCGGGAGTATTCCAGAACGCCAGATCAAGATCACTGAAGCTCGAACCCAGTTCAAGATCGCTCAACACACGATCCGCGTCCACAGGCTGCGGCTCTCTCGTGAACCACGAAGCCAAGCGAAGTGCGTCCGATGAGCCGGCGTCCACGGTCGCGGCCCGAACTTCTATAGTCAATCTGGCAAGGGCATTGCCCAAGAGCGTGTCGTCGCTTGCCTGCTCGGTTGTTGTTTCTAGGTACGAGACGAAGTCGGCGAAGGGGCGTCCCACCCCAATAGGAGGCAGTTGGTTCGGATCGCCCACGAGAATCACACGCTGAACGTGGGCGAGGTCCAGTGCTTCAAGCACGGCAACGATGTCATCCATCGTGAGCATGGAACATTCGTCGATAACCACTGTCTTCTCATTTCGGTGTTTTTCGTTGCCTGAAAATCGAGGCCGTTGCCGGGATCCATCGTAACGACCTAAGCTGTAAAGGAACTGCGCCACCGTCATCGCCTCGGCGTTTGTTGCCTTACTAAGCCGGACGCGGGCCTTTCCGGTTGGAGCCAGCAAGAGAATTCCATCTTTTGCTAGCGGCTCGCAGAGCATCAGTGCGCCCATGACAGAGGTCTTTCCTGTACCAGCCTGTCCGACGAGAACACTCAGACGTCGCGATGCCAGTCGATCAAGAGCAACTGCTTGTTCTGCTATGGCTTGGGCGTGACGTCTATTGCTGGAATCGTATTGCCCTCCAGCCAATTCGATTGCTGTTTCCAGGTGCTTCTCCCAGTGAGTCTCGATCGGCGGAATTGGAAGGCTGGCCGCGCGCTTTGAGAGAATAGAACGTAGTCTATCTTCGCGTTTTTTCAACTCCGCCAACTGAAGAGTGCTCATCGGTCCATCGTCCGAGTCATTTTCGATGATGTCCACCAGTTCAACGACCCCATTCAATGCAGCCTGGTTCGTGGAGGGCCAATCGCTTGCAACGTTACAGGGATGGGCAAGATCCAAACTCGCCGCGCGCTTTAACGTCTCTGCCGTGCTGAGCAGCGAGTCACCGTTTGCAGAGGCTTCACGCAGGACCGCAACGATTGCCGCCCGCAACCTGCGGGCATCGGCAGGCGAACCTACCTTTGACGGTTCCGGAACCGGGTGCTTTGCTGCGACGGTAGTATCCGGGAGAAGGCCTCGGTCGATCATTCCAACGGATACGGGAGAGTCTTTCCGGCTTCCCAGATCAACTTCACTCATCCGATATGGATTCAACAAAATATCCGCGTCGGAGACCTTCACTTCGGTTGCTTGTGCTCGCTTATCAGGATTGAACCAACGGTTTGCCTGCGCGGGTGTGAGGGCAAAGCGGGACAAAAGCTTCAGCAAAGTTCGTCTCTCATTAGACAAATTAATCCAGGTATCCTTGACAGCCTGGATGTCATCTTCATAAGCCGTCTGGGGTGGGCTTTGGTTACCGCGAATAATCGAATCGACTGTCGGCCATGGATCATCCGTGGATTCGACAACTCTAGACATTAGTAATTCCAGTGTGAGTGCAGTCCCAAGACGCATACCAAGGGCTTCCAGCGCAGGACCGAGGCCGGGAAATGCGCCCCTATCCTGCCAAACTTGCGCGATCTGCTTGTTCAACCACTCCTCACGACGATCCCATGGTCCTTTTGCGATTCCGTGTTGCTTGATTTTACGAACTGCTTCTAGGAATCGTACCAGAGTCGACAACGCGATATCGGCAGGAGCAAGCTCGGCCGCATAAGAGAACACTCGGATGTGGGCGAGGTCTGCGGCAACAGCGATTTCGCGAAGTAGATCCAGGCGTCGGGCGTCTTCAGCCGAATCGCCTGTTGGTGTGGTGTATTCGTGATACGGAAGTAGAAAACCATCGTGGCCATCTGGGCGAATTGAATGTCGGAAAAGAAGATCCCACATTAGTTGCTTGGGCTTTGTATTGTCGAGAACGTCAAAGGTATTAGGAGGGGCTAGATTTGTGATGCGGCCGACACCAATCACCAGTCGCGAAATTGTGTCGCCGAGAGGCTGCCCCTCCTTACAATAAAAAAAGACGAGGGAGCGATCAGGTTTAAGGCGACTCGAAAAAAGTTCCAGAATCGCTTTCTGCCGCGCCCGGCCGAATACCCAAGGACTTTTAAATGGAGGTTCCTCATCGGGCGGCAGCGCAGTGGGCATCCTCTCATCGATGCCCTCTTGCTCACTGCGCAACATCCAGGCGAATGGGACTGCAAAAGTCGCAAACTTTGGAACCTTGACCAATGTGGGTTTTAGGTGCCCATGGGTTTCCTTGGCCCTTTCGATTTCCGCAAACGGATGCGTGAAGCTTCGAGTCCACTCGAATGGGCTCATGAATGCGCCGGACTCTGCTCGGCAGGGTGGCAACTCTTTTGGCGATAGCTCGTTCCATGCTTTTTTAGCAAGGATGTCTTCCGAATCATCGATTTTCTCCAACCGGATTCGATCAAGGGCCGTGCAGAAGGAGTTGCAGGAAGGGGCTTGGCAGACCCTGCCGTCCCAGCGGGAGTCGTGCCAGGCGACCCGGGCCGTAAGGTGAAACATTGTGCTCGTTATTCGTGAAAACAGAAGGCTCGAGTATACAGGCGTTATAGTTGTAATTTTTACTCATATAGGGCCATAGCGTTTTCACCGTAATAGAGCCACCTGATGGGTAAGCCGCCAACGGTTTCGAACCTCTGATGACCGGTATCCTCGTAGATTTATTACGACGGTACCATGAGCAACCGAAGGTTCGAAATGTTTGAGATACGTACAGTCCTAGTGCCATTGCGCCGAGGAGATTCCGACCGGACCATAGCTAGGACCGATCTCATGGAACGCAAAAAGCTGTGCCGGTTCCGGGTGCTGGCCGATCACACGGATGGCTCGATCCAGCAAAGCCGCTGCCGGATCATGACGAGATCAGTCGGATGGTGGGCCGGGTGGCGGAGTCGGGCGCACCGGGTAATTCCTCCGTGGAGCCCTACTGGCCCCAGATCGAGTCCTGGACCCGCCAGGGGATCTAGGCCACCACGATCCACCAGGTCCTGGTACACAACCACCAGTACGACGGCAGTTATTCCTCAGTCTACCGATTCGTCCGCAGCCTCAAACTGGAGACTCCAAAGTCACCGCCCGCCTATCATTATCATCCGGTGAAGCCGCCTAGGTGATGATGCAAATTGGCGTAGCAGGTGTTCCTCCCTTCGGGACCAGGGCCGATGTTCAACCCGGAAAGTCTCCCCAATGACCATGGCTGGTAGTTCAATTCGATGACCGGTTTCCGCTCCAGAAGTGCGTGGGTAAGCGCTTGAAATCTACCGTAGTAGCGAGCATGGCTTGTTCCGTGTCGAAACGCATTGACATTCAGCGACAGTTCTCGGAAATTCCCCAGAAGAATGAACATTGTTAAGATGAGAAATTGGGCGTAGACGATGTTGTCAGGCAAATCAGTCTGGCAATCCAACAGGGCAGGCTATCGGAGCGATTCCGAGCCGCGGATGTCCGTCGTGCCTGCCCCGGTTGGGACTATCGCACCTACAACAATTTTCTTCCGAAGTACCGCCTTAGTAATCCGGGAGGACATAGGGTCTATTTCAAAAGGAACTCCGACGGCTCATACAGTTTATTGTAGGAACCTTCACGGAAATCTTCTTGCCTTAATCTAGTTTCATATCGTGAATGATCTACCATGAATACTGTTGGCAATATCGGATATTCGGATATTGACAGTCTTGCGCTTTCAGTGCGGGATCCGGAATCTCGGCGTCTGATCGGCGAGGCAGTTACTGCCTACCGCGGCGGCGCCTTGCGATCCGCCATCATGTCCGCATGGATTGCGGTTGCCTATGACATTATCGTCAAAGCCCGTGAGCTCGCTGCACAAGACGAGGCAGCTCCCGATGCCTTTGTTCAGGAGTTGGACAATGCCATCACAAACGGCGACAAGAAAAAATTACTGAAGATCGAAAGCGAACTGTTGACGAAGGCCAACAGTGACCTGCAATTGTTGGCACCTCACGAATACTCTGCGTTGCTGCGACTTCAGGAAGATCGCCACCTTTGTGCTCACCCAGCCTTCGTAGTCGAAGATGAACTGTATCAACCCACACCTGAACTGGTGCGAGCACATATCATTCATGCACTGCAACACCTTCTCGTTCATGCCCCGCTTCAGGGAAAAAGCGCGATTGCCAGATTCAATGCTGACCTGCTGAGCCCGGCATTCCCGACAACGGCCGAGGAAATCGGTATTTTCATGAGATCGAAATACCTTGACCGTGCGAAAGACGTTCTGGTGGTTAACCTCATCAAGGCGATCATTAGCGCACCGTTTGGAGACGAACGGGAAAAGTATGTTGGAAGGATCCGGACACTGGCGCTGGTTCTGCGTGAAATCTCCAACGCAAAGACCGAGATCTACGACTCAATGATGCCTGGGTATGTGACCGAGAAGTGCGAGCAGATTTCCGGAGACAAACTTCTCAGCATCTGCCCCTTTATCGGATGTGATCCACGTATATTTGAGTGGTTGAAAAATTCCGACCAGGCTCGGCTTCGCAAGATGCTGGATAGTGCTGATACTGAAAACCTCAAGGAAAATTCGGCTTTTGACGTGCTTGGAATATCCCAAATCGATACTGTTTTATTATCCCGAGTTGAGGAGTTCGATGAGGCTACAAAAATCGTATTGATATCTGAGCATCCCCGGGCAGAATTCGTGGATTTGGCGATCAGCATGTATGAAAAAGCAGGCAGTTTCAGGAGTGCGGAATGGCTCGGAGAATCTGCTATTCTGCCGGTTGCGGAATTTTTTGAGGAACAGGATGTAAAAACACTACTGGACACCGTCAGAGGAAACGGCCAAATCTGGTATGCCAGTGAAACACCGGATATCTTGAATAAAGTATTTGACAAAACAAACGAATTGCTGCCAAAGACAAGGGTGTATTGGCAGGAGTTCGTTGACAACCAGATTGAGTTAATGGATGGTAGAGCTGATGATTATTATGCGTATCCTGATCTTCAGAAAAGGCTGTCTGAAAACTCGTGATATTTAAAATAATGAAAAATATCCGCAGAAAGATATATGCCAGGCTAAGCAGCTGTGATAGGAAGAGGGCAATGATTCACTTGTCACAGATGCGGTACTAGAAACGACGCCAAACTCACTAGGTACTGGAAGTTTTACTGGTCAGAAGTAAGGTCTGTACGCGTGGCGGTGATCCAGAGTCTTCTGGTGACCTGCAAGCTACAGGATATCGACCCCTACACGTACCTGGTGAATGTGTTCCAGCAGGCCGGTGAGCATTCGGTGAAGGACGTGATCAAACTGACCCAACAAAATTGGTAAGGAGAAGTTCTGCGCCAATCCGGTGAAGAACGGTCTGTGGTTGGTCAAGAACGCTTCTGTCTAACCGCTTACCCCTGGATGAACTTATGTATGTTAATAATGTTAACTCGAGATTAGTTGACAAAGTCTATCGTTGAGTCATGCTATTGTTTTGAGCTTAAAATTATTGATCGACAAATGGCCAAAAATGCGGTGGTACTGGAACACGGTGATGGCGGCATGCTGAGATAAGCAAAGGCCATAGTTCGAACTTTAACGGTGAAAGGGAATAAAATTCTGAAGAGGTTGCACATTCAGATTTGATCGGAGCGAGCATATCCTCACACGAAGGCTCAATTCTCAAGTCAGTTGATGCGAGGCCGTGGGCGGTCCTATTGGAATAGAAATGTTCCTCAGAGTCAGGACCCGGATACCATAGTTGCAAGGTGGAATGCTTGTATGGACCGGCTACAAAGTCGGATAGTCCGACGAGTGGCCTGGTGTCGTTGACGATAGCAGCCCAGATTGCCAACGTCGGAACAAGAAGACTGCCTGCGGTAGATTCGACGCGATATTCTTCATCATTCATGGGGTGATCAACCAGATCGCGATACTCGTTATGTATACATGGATATCGGTCGTTTGCATTATAGGCATAGGTCGTGGCAGCAGTAATTCGAAACACCCAATCCCGGATTACATCGTCATAACCGATTCGGTGAAGAAAAAGACATGCAATGTTGATGTCGATTGCCTGATTATCCTTGATCGGAGTAGACACAATCGGGTTGTTTCTGATCACGTTGATGAGATGTGCAGCGATATCAGATAGATTATTTTGTATAACCTCTGCATCTTCTTTCCTGTTTTTCGATTTGAGAGCATTGAACAGGTGTAGTTGCCAGAGACCACGCGTACCGATTCGCCCAACGATATCGAATAGCCTGAGATTAATGTCCAACGAAACCCCGCTCGGTACTGCATATGACAAACCATATCGAACTCCAGATCTCGGCCAAACATATTTGTTCAGATACTCGTCCGAGATAATATTGTGCAACTCAATTAGTCGTTGTATTGTGCGATTAATCTGGCGAATTTCCTTTGCCTTACCAATAAGGTGATCTTTAACCAGCGGCCAGGATACCAGTATGGATCGCTCGCTACTGAGAAATGCCGCTTCGATATTTTCAGCTGAGCGTGCCCAGACATAGAGGGTCCATAGTCCCAGGTAAATTTGACGTATCGCGGTGAGTCGTGCACGTCTGCTTTTTTTGCAGTTCTCGACGATACTGTTTACAAAACGGCAATAATGGGCGAAACAAACGTCGGGTTCGTCTACAAGTGCAACAGATTTCCGAAAGTCCGAACGCCAGGAGTCAGGCAGGGCGTTCTAGCGAAGTACACCGGAAAGCATCAAAGTTGTCAGAAAATCCCCATTCCAGAGATCAAATCTTATGCGCTCATTCGAGTTTTTATCCATGTAGCTATTGACGTCGGTCCTGACATCTTCGTGCAAATCTCCCCCGAGACAGAGAACTATCACCACTGGCAGGGGGGCGTAACGATCTGGAATATATTTTTCGACGTAAACGTCCAGAATTTGGTTGAGAGATGTACGAAGTGACTGTGCACCTGCATCCCAATCGTTTCGTCTCAGATCTCCGGGTTTGATCGAGATGAGGTGCATGGAACGAACACCATCAGAATCAAGACCTACGGCGGCCACATCCACACCGTATTGCTTGGTGCCTATTGCTGGCCTTGAAAGAACAGTAAATCCGATTTCACTGAGAAGGTCCGGCAAGATGACATCGAGCTCGCCCCGCTCCTTTAAGGAGGCAAGATATTCGCGAAAGATGAGTTTCATTTCGGCTGAGGCTCTGTCCTAAATTTATAAATCATGTAGTGAAAGCCTACCGGATCGAGAATATCCTTTCTTGGAATCTCAGTGGCATGTTCAAATGTGTTTAGGGAAATTTCCTGTCTACTCGGCTCACCCTGGTCACTGGGATAAACATAGGAGATTGCTGCTGATCCATAGAGCATGACTGATTTGTGGACGAGAGACGAGAGTATGGATTTCGATTCTGCCATCTTTTGAATTACACGATACCTATCGGCTAATCGATAGCCTTGAAGTTGGCGTTCCTTTTCATTTGGCCGGAACGCATTGCAAGTTCCGGTTTGTTCAATTTCATTAACAAAGGAGTTGAATTCTTGCGAGAGTCTCTGAATTGAAAGTTCCGCTGGATCGTCGGTAGATATGGCTTCCTCAAACCAGTCGATGGCTGTCAGGTAGTTCATTAGAAAGTACTCCCGAATCAGGCTTTCCAGAGTTTCCCGTTCCGGATCAGATACAGCTCTGAGACATGACAAGAGTAGAGCAGCTGTGCTCTCTTTTTTCAGGATGCAATAACCAAGGACTTTGCGGGATAAATACAAGACCCAAGGGGAAGTCAGCGAATATTCATTGAGATCAATGTCAAGACCATCGCGGGACTCATTGTAGGGAAGCAAATCCGCAGCCGCACTACAGAGCCCGAAGTCGCCAGTCAAAAGCAGAGAAATTACGTACCATCCCAAGAGGTTACCAGGCTCCCGACAGAGCTTGTGTTTAAAACTGTCCAGTGAATCTAACTCGACTGCGTCATCGGAATAGCTGAGAAGACAAACAAGTAACTGGAGAACCCGTACCCTGTCCTCATCGAGGTCCCATTGATATAGTATGGAATCGATTAAATCGACCGTCTCCTGGTCCTGCTTTCTCGTTTTTCCAAGTGCGGAAAAAGTCATATCGACCATCGCTTCCGAATAATATTCCCGGTGTCGCAGGAGGCCGTAGGCCAATGAACTAAGCGTGACTGGATCAGGAGAGGTACATGCCTTGACGAGTAGGAGTTCAATCTCTTGTAGAATCCTGCCTTCAGTCCGCTGAAGCATCATGAGAGCTGTTTCGACGGTGAAAGCGATGTCACTGTCAGTTCTGGGAGATTCAATGACCTTCTCCAGTTGATTTACTGCACATGTTACAAGTGAATCGTCATCAATTGGGACAATTCGCCCTAGCGCAAAGATGGCGTCCAATCGTATCGGAACATTGTCCTGACTCAGTAGGCTGATTGCTTCTTGAGTTGACCTCTTTGCATCGTGAGATGATTCCGCCAATAAAAGAGGTCTTACGAGTCGACTGTTTGCGGTGATGTCCTTATGAAAGAGAGAAAATCCGTCTGTAGTCCTTTCCGGCTTTTTTCGAAACCATTCGGTGAGGCAGTCATATAACGCATCACCCCCGGATCCCAATTTATTAGCTAAATTCTCACAAGTCGATATCGCAACTCCTGCAGAACATTCCAATAACGGAAAAGCCTTGCAGAAAACATTCCTGAGAACAAAAAAAGATTGGTTTGAGGTGTCGAATTGCGGGGATTCATATGCAGACAAAAGATTGATCTTGTCACAGTTATGTAACTCAGAGACGGCGATTGCTACAGATTCAACCTCTTCATATTCTGTTTTAGAAAGCGTTTCGAGCAAGGTCCCCGAAACGCTTGCTGCAAGTAGGGTGTCATGGATATTCATATTGCGTGTACCAATGTGATTACAATCGATGTGCTGATGTTTTGGATCAGATCACACTCCGACTAGTTGTTGGTTTCGGAAGCCGAAATCACATCGAAATCCCGCTGAATGACCATGCCGCCCCACATGGCCGTCCCCAGCATGATCGCGATGACCGCCACTCTTACCGGAAGCCATATATTCCGCCGCCGCCAAGCTGCCCGCCATGCTATTTCGGCCTGGCGATTCCGCTCCTCCCTATAGTCACGCAATTCCTCCGTGAAGCCGTCCAGAATCCCGATCACCCGCTTCTCGTCCTCGACCCTGGCGGAGATGGTCTGCAACGCCTCGGACACCGGCGCCACCCGTTCGGCAACATTGTCGATCTCTGCGACAATCTGCCCCCCCTTTACGTCGATCATGCGTTCGATGCGCCGGTAGAGGGCATCCGGATCCACCACCCGGTATTCGGCCGCCCCCGGTGAGCCGGGTCCGGCACGGGGGGATTGCCGGGGCGTGTCCGCCGAACCCGCATCCCGACCCGGCCCCGCCCGCTCCCGTCTTCGCAGTTCCGCCTTCACCGCCCCATCGGGGTCGTCGCCGGGCGGCCGGCCATCGCTGTCATTCATGTTCACATCCCAAACGTTTTCTGTTCTGCCGCAATCCAGTACCCGCCCGGCGAAATGACCAGAAAGGGATTTTGACTTCAGTTTCACCGCCGGGGGAATTTTGCCGGGGCATTCGGATGATGCCGATTGTCTCCGAAAACCCTTCCCGATTCTTGATCCCGCCCCTCCGGCACGGCATGATTATCCCATGGTCGCCACCGTCACCAGCATCACCTCCACCTCCTCCACGGTGGACTATTTCGAGAAGGACGGATACTACGCGAAGGGCGATCCCGAGCACAGGAAGGCAAGCCGGTGGCACGGCGGGGGCGCCGCCGCCCTCGGGCTCGGCGGGTACGTGGACCCGGACCGGTTCCATTCCGTCCTGGAAGGTCATGTGCCCGGCACCGATGACCGGCTCGGGCGCGTCCGCGACGGAGTCCACGAGCACCGGGCCGGGGTCGACCTGACGCTGTCGGCCCCGAAGTCGGTGTCCCTGGAGGCCCTGCTCCGGGAGGACGGCTCGGTGCTCAAGGCCCACGACGAGGCGGTCAGGGCGACCCTGGACTTCATCGAGAGCGATCTCCTGGAGACCCGCTCCGGCCAGACCCGGACCCGGGCAAACTCCCTGGTCGCCGCCACCTTCCGCCATGTCGCAAGCAGGGGCCTGGATCCGCAGCTCCATACCCACTGCGTGATCGCCAACATGACCCGCACCGACGGGAAGGAGGGATGGCGCAGCATCGAGGAGACATCGATCCGCCGCCATGAAAAACTGATCGGGGCCATCTACCGGGACGAGCTCGCCCGGCGGCTCCTCGAGCGGGGCCACGAACTCGTACCGTCGATGATCGGCCATATACCCGGCTTCGAGATCGCCCACTGGAGCAAATCCGACCTCGACGCCTTCTCCAGCCGCTCCCGGGAGATGGTGGCATGGCTGAAGGAGCGGGGCTGGTCGGAGAACAGCCGGACCCGGCAGGCGGCGGCGCTGGCCACCCGGGGCCGGAAGCGGGAGCCCCACCGGGAGGAACTGTCGGCACTGTGGCGGGAGCGCGCGGAGGGGTTCGGCATCGATCCGGACCGCCCGGTGCCGGCATACCGAAGGAAGCGCGGCATCGCCCCGCCGGAACTGACGGCCCTGGAGGTGGTCTGGAGCGCGGCGGAGCATGTCGAGGAGCGGAACACCGTGTTTCCCGCCAGCGAACTCCGGGCCCTGGCGCTCGGCCATTCCCCGGGCCGGCACGGTATTGAGGAGATCGACGGGGCGATCGATCAGCTCCGGAAGGACGGGCACCTGGTGGACGCCATCCGCCGCGGCTCCGGTCCTTCCTACGTCACCGACCGGGCCATCCGGGCGGAGCGCGAGGTGATCGCCCGCATGAAGGCCGGGATCGGCAAGAGTGAACCACTCGCAACGGAATCCGAAGTCGAGAAAAAACTCTCGGCCGGAAAGCTGACGCAGGGCCAGAAGGAGGGAGTCAGGACCATTCTGCTCGGCAGGGACCGGATCGTCGGCGTGCAGGGCTATGCCGGCACCGGCAAGACGGCCATGCTCCGGGAGGTGGCGGCCATCGCCGGGAAGAGGAAGGTGATCGCCCTCGCGCCGTCCACCGGCGCGGCGCTGGCGCTGTCCCGGGAGACCGGCGTGCCGGCGAGGACGCTCCAGTGGTTCCTGGCGCGCCACGGCAAGGTGGCGGACGGCACCATCGACCCGAAGAGTTACGCCAGGCTGCGGGCAAGCCACGAGGGAAGCCTCCTCGTCGTGGACGAGATGTCCCTGGCGTCCACGGCGCAGACGGTCAGGCTGATGCGGATCGCCCGAAGGCTCGGGGTCGGGCGCGTGGCCATGGTCGGGGATGTCCGCCAGCTCCGGGCCATCGGGGCGGGCCAGCCCTTCCGGCAGCTGCAGAAGGCGGGCATGAAGACGGCGGTGATGGACGACATCCTCCGCCAGCGTTCCCCGGACCTGAAGGCCGCCGTCCATGCGGTCATCGGAAATGCCCCCAGGGAGGCCCTCGGCCATCTCGGGGAGAACCTGCACGAGGTTCCGTTCGACAGGCTCGGACCGCGCGCCGCCGAGGTCTGGCTCAGGCTCACGCCCGGAGCCCGCGCCCATACCGCGATCCTGGCGCCGACCCATGCCCTTCGCAGGGAGATCAACGAGGCGGTGCGCGAAGGGCTCGATGCCGAGGGAATCCTGAAGGGCCGGACCCTGGAGCTGAACACCCTGGTGAGCCTCCGGATGAGCCGGGCCCAGACGGGGGATGCGCGGAACTGGAAGGAGGGGGACGTCGCGGTCTTCCACAGCGACCTCTTCCACTACCGGATCGGGAAGAACGACGCCTGCAGGGTGACGGGCTTCGATGGTGGCCGGGTGATCCTCGCCCATCCGGACGGGAGCGAGCGGCGGATCGACCCCTCCGGGGACATCCGCTACCGCCTGGAGCTTCACGAGACCGCCGGGATCGGGATCCGCGCCGGGGACCGGATCCGCTGGACCCGGAACGATCCGGCCCGGGAACTGGTCAACGGCAGGGAGGCGACGGTCCTGTCGATCGCGAAGGACCGCGTCCGGATGCGGCTGGACGACGGGAGAAGGATTGCGTTTACCCATGGGGACGGGCAGCTGCGGCATATGACCCATGCCTATGCGTCCACGGTATACTCGGCCCAGGGGATCACCCGGGACAACGTGATCGCGGTGCTGGATTCGGGGCATGGGCTCCTGACGGACCAGCAGACCTTCTACGTGGAGATCAGCCGGGCCCGGGACAACGCGGTGGTGCTGACCGACAACCGGGAACAGCTTGGCGAGACCCTGGAGCGGAATACGGGTCTGCGGCTGACCGCCCTCGAGGCCATCGGCGAGAGGGTGGAGCCTGAACCGGAAGCGGAATCCGGAACGGCGGGTATTTCCATCTCCAGGATCCCCGACGACGGCCCATTGCCATCATGGCCCCCACCGGATTTTATTGAACCTGATCCGGAGCCGGTACGGCAGCCGGAAGAGTCCCCGGACCCGGACTCTTTCCAGCAGGCGCAACAGGCACAACCGGCGCAGCAGCCGGAAGACAACAAACCGGCAGTTCCGCAGCCGCACCCGGAAGATGAAAAACACCGGGAGTGGCAGGGGGAGTGGGAGCGGTACGAGCGGGAATGCGCCGAAGCGGGCGTGCATCCGGTCCACGGGGAGGGGTATGCCGAACTGTCCGGCCAACTCCGGGAATTGATCACTTCAGAAGTACTGTCGGGGGATTCCCTGGCTGATGCATGCGGGGAACTGGAACGACTCGATGCGGCCGAAGCCGCGGCGGGCCGGGTGAAGGACTGCATGGAGGGACTGGCGCGGGGACTGTCCGTGCGCCGGGAGGAAACCGGAACCGGAGGAACGGATGGTACGGACAGAACGGACAACCTGCATAACCCGGATAACACCGGTGCCGCGATGGAAATGGATACCGGCAATGCCGGAGATGCGGATGACGCGGAAAACACCCCGTTCATCGAAAGGGAGGATTATCCGGACTGGCGGTTCGGGATGGAGGAGGCGGTGACGTCCGCCAGGGAGATTCTCGGGGACGATGCCCTGTACGGACCCCATGTCGCGGCCCTGGGGGGCCGGGAAGGCCGGGAGGAACTGGAGGCCGGCCTGGCCGCCGCCCGGGAGGTACTCGCGGGTGACGACCTGGTGCTCGGCGGATACACGGCCGCCGCCCGCGCCGAGCAGTGGGAGGCGGAATGGGCGGAGTACGCCGACCGGGCCGCGGGGGACGGGCTCGACCCCCGGATGACGGAGGCCGGCCTTGAGATGATTGCCCTGGGGCGGACGATCACCGGCGACCCTTCGCTCCCCCCGGACCGCCTGGACGCGATCGGGGCGGTGATCGCCGACGCCGACGAATGCCATGGCGCCGTCGAACGGTACGACGGATGGCTCGGGGAGTGGAACCGGCTGGAGGAGAGGGCCGCGGACGAGGGGGTTCCGGTGCATTCCCTTCCCGGGGCCGGCGGCCTGATCGGCCGGGCGCGGGACCTGTCCGCGTCGCCGTCCCTCCCCGGGGATTGCCGGGAAGCGGTCCGGGACCGGATCGACCAGCATGAGGCCCACCATGCCGCCGTGGAGAGGGAGTCCCGCGATGAAGGCCGGGATGAGGGATGGAAGGAAACCCGGGAACTGGCCGGCGCCGCGCGCCGCGAGTCGGCGGCCATCCGCAAGTCGCTTTCCGAACTCCATGCCAGGGTCCTCGGCGGTGAGCCCATCGACGTGCACGAGCCCGAATTCGGGCGTCTGATCGAAATGGGAAAGGAGCTGTCCGCCAATCCGGCCCTTTCCGGGCCCGAGGCGGAGCGCCTGGAGAAGGCCGTCGACAAGGCTGCAGCAATTCCCGCCATCATCTGTAGTCCAATAAAGACGTGGGTTTGAGGCGGTGCTGGGGGAAGGCGGTTCGCAGACTTTTCCTGAAAAGGCGGTATGATCCGTCTGATTTCACGATATCGGATGATCTGTCATGTCGAAAGCCGTGTTTCGCAAGACCCTGAGCGTTCCGGGTCTGCTTCGGGTGGTGCGTGGGCATTTTGATCGCATTGAGGATCCCATCGTGAGCCGGGGCCTGGCACTGACGGACTGCCTGATGTCGGGTCTGGCGGTATTCGCGCTGAAGTACCCGTCGCTGCTGAGTTTCGAGCAGGACGCACGGGACGAGGGCCGGATCCGGTCGAACCTCAGGGAACTGTACGGGGTTGGCCGCGCGCCGTCGGACACGGCGATGCGCGAGCGCCTGGACCTGGTGGACCCGCGTGCGCTGCGGGGTGCCTTCAAGGGTGTGTTCGCGGCCCTTCAGCGTGGCAAGGGTCTGGAGGGTTTCACCTGGCTGGGCCATCATCTGCTGTCGGTGGACGGGACGGGGTACTTCTCGTCGAAGAGTGTGCATTGCGACCATTGCTGCGAGAAACATCACCGTGACGGCAGCACCACCTGGTACCACCAGATGCTGGGGGCGGTACTGGTCCACCCGGAGCACCGGGAGGTGTTCCCGCTGGCGCCGGAACCGATCATGCGTTCGGACGGTTCGCGGAAGAACGACTGCGAGCGCAACGCGGCGAAGCGTCTGCTGCGTGACGTCCGTCGCGAGCATCCGCACCTGAAGCTGCTGGTGGTGGAGGATGCGCTGGCGTCGAACGGGCCGCACATCCGGCTGCTGGGGGAACTGGACATGCGGTATGTCCTGGGCGTGAAGCCGGGGGACCATGGGGAACTGTTCCGCCGTGTCGAGGCCTCGGCGGCGACCCGTACCGTGGAGAGGTCGGAAGGGGGCGGCAGCCGTTTCCGGTTCCGGTTTCTGAACGGCGTACCGCTGAACCAGGCGAACCCCGATCTGGCAGTGAACTTCCTGGCGTGCCGGGAGACCCGCCCCGATGGCCGGGAACTGCACTTCTCCTGGGTCACGGACATGGAGGTCACGGAATCGAACGCGCATGACCTGATGCGGGCCGGACGCGCCCGTTGGCGCATCGAGAACGAGACGTTCAACACCCTGAAGAACCAAGGCTACGGCTTCGAGCACAACTTTGGTCACGGCAAGCGGCATCTGGCGACGGTGTTCGCCCACCTGACGATGCTGGCGTTCCTCATCGACCAGGTGCAGCAGCGGTGCTGTGCGCTGTTCCGGGCGGCCCGGGAGAAGGCGGGCGGTTCGAAATACCTGTGGGTGCGGTTGCGCGGGCTGTTCACGGAGTTCTACATTCCGGACTGGGAGACCCTGTACCGGGCGATCGCGTTCGGGCACCGGAAGACGGAGTTGGTGCCCTTCGACACTTCCTGACCCGGCGGCCGTGTCCGAATATGCAACGGGCCGGTTCTTCGGGGAATCATGTGGCCAGCAGACAATCCGGCACACCGCCCGGAGGGGGTTCCCTCCCCGCGTAGTCGGGGAACAGGGGCTCAAACCATGAAATCCGCCGAATCCAATCCGTGATAGAATTAGCGGGAATTGCTGACAAGGCTGCAACGTTCAGCCGGGCGTTCCTGCGCTTCGGGAAGTGGGATTCGGGCCTGAAAGAAATACTCGAGGCGGTGGACAGGGCGGGCAACCCCCATGAACATCCCTATGGCCATAAGGGGATGGACTGGTGCGTGAAAGAGGCCCGGGCCCTTGCCGGGGAGCCGGATCTCCTGCCGGGGAACCATGAGCGGGTCCGGGAATTCCTCGATGACTACGACAGGGCCTGGCCGGAGGCGCAGAAGCGCTACGATGACATGGCCGGGCAGTGGGGCCTGTTACGGGATAATGCGCGGAAGGAGGGACGGAAAGTGTTCGACATGGACGGCTGCGGGCCGCTGGTCGACCGGATGAGGGACCTGGCGGACGAGCGGCACCTGACGGAGGAGCAGAAGGGGGAGATCGCAAAGGCTGTCAGGAAATGGGATGACCACCAGAAGGAACTCGCCCGCAGCAAGTCGAAGTCGAGGGGCGGAGGATTCGGCATGTAGTCCTGAAAGGGATTCCTGTGGAGAGGATCATCCGGGTGTTCTGCAATCTCTGAAGGATCGTGTATCCGGTAACCGGTCGTAACCGGCCGCGAGTCCGGATTGCAGGGGGAACCAATCCTGCACGGCCACGCATTTTCTCAGTCATTACACCAGCATCGCCGTTTTGGTGAAGAAACCAACGCCTCCAGACTTCTGATTGGAGTGCATCTGACAGCCACGTTACGATAGGCTGATGGACGAAAACACCGCAAAACTGGTCCTGGAAAACCTGGTAGTCATCCAGGACAGTATTGCACGGATACAAGACTAACGCCGGAAATTCGATTTGGCGCTGACACGCCTTGAGCAATCGAACGATCAGGTCAGTCAGTTATTGGCGGTCCTAGGGAGTGAACTGCTTGAATAGACAACCGGATTCCTACTGCAGAGCGCGCCTAAGCGTATTTTGGGCACTTGTATTCATTACGCTTAATCAATTCTTATAAGTTAGGTGGCAGTTAGGCCTTCTCATTCCAGAGTTTCTTGGAGGAAATTCCCATTACTGTTTCCACAGCGTTTGCTGCGCGCATCACCGCGTAAAGGTTAAGGTGCTCGAACGCCCCTTGGTAGTTCGCGAGATAGCTCTCACTCCTCGGTCTGAGCCCGTTGCGATTGGCAACAAGATAGGCCGTTATTTCTGCCTCAACTTCTCTCAAGTCATGAGTGACCGTGCGCCTGTCTGGTATGCGTCGCCCACGGTCGGGACCCAAGTGACCAAGATAAAGGTGCGCCAGTTCGTGGGCAACGGTCACAAACTGCGTTGGAGTGGGGTGATTTCCGTTGTATGAAAGTCGATACAGGTTTTTACCTTGATGAGAGGTCGACTCTGCTAACAACTCGATTCCGCCAGCTAGGGCATCGCCGGTATCAAGCACGGAGCATTCGATCTTGTCCCTTTCGATTGAATTTACCAAGTTGCAAAAGCGTTCTTCCGTCAGGCATCCCAGTGTCGGAAATGAAAAAGCGTCGAGCGGAACTTCACGCCCTTCCGTATCCAGAAAGTCGAACACAAAATCGACCGGCCCCATCACTCGCAAAATCAGAAGTGGACGAGCGCCAAACTTCGGCACACGGCCGAAACGGGAATGCCAATCCCATGCCGTAGCTGCATGGGTCAATCCAGGCTTCTGGATGTGGAGCAACATGGCATTGAACGGCGCAAATTCCCGCAGCCGGATTGTGAAATCGAGCAGTTCATGGACCGTCTTACTGGTGTTGTAGAGCCTGGTCGCCGCAATAAGCTGATCAATCAGCGCCCGTTCCGAATCATCTACTGAAATTGCCATAATGGCATTACCTTAAGGACATTGGGTTCCGGATACCAGCGCAGTAAGACCCTGAGTCTGCAATGGTTAGAGGTGGGTGAGGATGTTCTTGAGTTTGTCGAAAGCAAGGCCGGTCCCCTAGATAGTGCGTCCTCAATGAAAAAGCCGTCATTGAACGTCAGCCCCAGTCAGACGGCCCATGGGTCATTCCAGCGCTCGTCCGGAAAGAGAAGTAGCACCGGTTCTCTCCTGAATCCTTCTGGGGGATGACAAGAAATTGATCGAGTATCGCCACCCTTCTTCTATTCTATTTCGAGTTCGCCCAACTCAAAATAGCGAGCAATTAATTTGATGATGTATATACGAGCCATTCTTAATGTCATATCACCCTGAATTAAATTACTTCTTTGGGAGCGCCATGTAATATTTGCTGGTATATGCCTAGGATGAATTGTTGGATCAATATGTCCAATATGGAAGTTTGATTTACCATGCTTTGGATTTTCAGCTTCATTTACGAGGCGTCTATAATCCATTCTCTCAAGCAACAGGTCATCCCTATAACTTGCACTTATTATCTCTTGCCCAATATAACAACGTTCGAGCAATTCCCGAACTGAGGTATCAATTTTCGGTGGATTGTCAAACGCAAGCATCATACCGATAAGCCGTAATAAGATTATTTTGCAATCCGCCTCTGTACCATACTGGGGATTACCGGGAGCCAGCCGCCACCGAGATTGCCTGTTGGTTTGGTGAATCCCAGTTTGACGCCTTGCGGAGCGAAGTGCGCGTGTCTCAATACTCTGCACTAGTTTATTCGGTACTCCGGCATCTCGGAGCGCCTTTTTCACGGTCCGCAGATCATTTTTGATGGTGGCTAAATCTTCCGGAACTTCTGCTCGCCCGAAGGATTGTCCCCAGTCAGCCACATTACCCTCCCACCTTGACGTTTTCCGGTGAGGTTTATCAACACCTTACCTGCCAATGGTCAGAAATCCAAATCCCTTATCTGACCGCACGTCAGTCGGCGCTACATCCAAAACGATCCTGTGTGCCAATTCGCGAGCTTTTATTCGTCCCTCCACTACTCTGCCCACATTGCGCACAATATTGGCAACTTCGGTAGAATCCTTCGGAACTGGTAATATCAATTCGTGAATACGCTGGCCTAAAGTATCAATAATATCCTGTGTAAATCGTTTGGCATAAATTTGTTCTTTCACTATTGGACTGGACAACATAGCCAACAATAGATACGGGTGAACTATTTCATGATTGGTTGAACGGATCTTGTAGATGTGGCTCTGATAAACAATATTAGTATCTAATCGTGTAATCAGGGCGCACGTTCCTACGAGATATGTACCATCCCTTACCATCAAAATATCATTTTCTCTGACATCCTGCCGCTTACTGTACACCTCGTACAATTCCTTACTAAGTCCATGCTTAGGATCAAGTTTGATTTCCCAGTTGGCAATATCGGAAGTTCGAATAAAGGGTATATCTCCAGTTCCGTATGCTAATTTCCCCACTTCGTGCCCCGTCGAAACCTCTAGTAGTTCTTCCGTAACCAATTCGCCAAAGTTCACGAGTTTGTGGGTCTTCTTTAAATAATTTAATCTGTTGGCAATGTCTGGGTTGTAGTACTTAGGTAAAAAGATGTCGTCCTTCATTTCAGAATTCGAAACGATGAAACCCAACCTGTCATACTCAAGCGTACCTGTCTCTCGGTACTCCTCGTATCGCTTTTGAATTTTTGGAATATCGTCTCGGGGAATTTCCAGTCCTCGAGAATCATGGCCACACCATTGGGCGACTGCCATAAAAATCCCTTCGTCCATACATTTGTTACTGGATTTCTTCTCAATTAGTACCGCACAGGTTTTTGCATGTGTGTACGGTTGAAATAGCTCCTCCGGCATTGATATCACCGCCTTGATCTGGGCGACACTCTTGATATATTGCACGATGTAACGGTGGTTGGGGTTACAGAACATACTCTCAGGTAAGATAATTCCCAACTTTCCTCCTGGTTTCAGGAATTCAAGACAACGTTCAATAAACAAGATTTGCGGGGACTGTGCGTCCTGCAATTTCGCTGTCTTCGAATATGTATCGGTAGTACGTGTTTTTTTCCATTTATGACCCAGCTCATACGAGGACAATAAAGACGTCTCATCGATCCTCAATTTTTTACCGAAAGGAGGGTTCGTGATTACTACATCAAACTGGCCTAGCCCTACCATTTCCTGAGTGCCAAAAGCCCATTTCATTGGGGTTTCAAGGCTGTTCTCACAAAAGACGCCTCCTCTACCGTCCCCAAGTATCGCCATATATGCTTTAGCTACCTTACTCAGAAAGCCGTCTTTGTCTAATCCTCTAAAATTTTGTATTGCCGCCCTCTGTTTTTCCGAATATATCTCTTGACTTGGCCATCTCAATTCATTGCCCGAATCTTCAATTTTCCTCCAAACAAAGCGTAAGGCGTCAACTAGAAATCCTCCGCTTCCGCATGCCGGATCAATTATCTTCTCCTCCGCGCCAGGATGCGCCATTCCGACAATCAACCGAACTACATTTCTCGGTGTGAAGAATTGGCCTTGCCCACCTTTCAGTGATGGTCCAATAAATGTTTCAAATGCTTCTGCAATAGCATCTCGTTGGCTTTCCATGAGGCAATATATCTGCAACGCCCCAACGCAATGAACTAAAGTAGTATCGTCAAGCAGTATCTTTTCATTGGGATCAATTACATCGCTGTATTGTGACTGTACCCTGACAAATAGTTGTTCAATTCGTTTACGTACACTCTTGAAATCTTCTCCTACTCCAGCTCGGAATTTCACAGTGTCTTCGTTCTTTGTAAATCTTTCATCATAAATCTTGCAAAATATCAAATTGATTATTTGTTGTGCGAATACCTCGTCCCGAGTAATTCCAACCGCGTTGGCTGCAAGATAATTTCGCACGGAACGAAACACATTTTTTAGATTGTGTGCAACCTTTAGATCTTGACGCTTGTAAAGGCCGATGTCTTCGAGTCGTTCACCATATTTAGGAATATTGGGTAGCTCCTCAAAAATAACTTTACCCTTTGTCTCGGTTTTTTTAAGAAACAAACGTTCTTGACCATTGAACCAAACTCCAATGTTTGCACGTGAAAAACGCAGGTAGTCTTCAAGTTGCGATTGACCGTCTTTTCTGTTGGGTTTTTTACATTCGATAATAATATGCTCGTTGTGTTCTTCTTTCCGATCTGTGCCGAAAACGGCGATATCAACTGGATATTCCTTACGCGTGTCTGATGGGCGAACTCGTACACGCCATTGTGGATGCGTCTGAATATGATTCTTTGGGTAGCCATAATCTTCAACAAGAATTTTTGAAAAAACTTGGACGGCGTGAATCTCTTCCTGTGTCGCACGCACAAGTTCCCCGCTTATAAAATCTGTGAGAAAAGAAGTTTCCATAGTCATAGTTATTAGCCCAAATGAGTCAAATTGAGCGTTAATCTATTGAATTGTTTTGATGCAAATCAGTCCGATTTCTTCAAGGTAACTACTCGTTTCGTGCATCTTAGTTATGTATCATGTTTCTGAGTCGTAGATTATTTCGACCTCACTCGGTAGCAAGGAAGTATCTGCGTCATTAGATATCCCGGATTGATTATTCTGATGCGTTCTTCCTAGTGTCCTTGGCATGATTCCAACAGTTTTCCACCTCTACTTCAAACTATGACTCTTCGAAACAGATACATATCGAAGTTCCACAACTTGTTCTTGCACGATATGAGTAGGCAGGGGAAAACACCTCGGATCTGTTGGTAGTGGACGAGAATCGTTCTAGTTCCTGCACCAGGACTCATTCCTTCCTTGTCTTGAAATATCCGTAGTCGATTAACCGCTTTTTACATCGCTGCAGTTCTTCCTGTGTGAACAAGCTATGCCATTCCTCGTTATCATGAATAACCGCTTCGACACTCAAGTCCAATCGGCCTAGTTCCCAAAGTCTTGTATAACCGTAAGAGGGATTTGAGGTATTGATAAGCTGCCGAGCTGTCTCAAGGGGGCCTTTACTGTTCAGCATTTGAATAAAGAGTGACGGTGTGTAACCAAGTTCCTTAGCCTTTCGATAGATGTCGAACATGGCTTCGCCAAATCGGCGTTCAGTATCAGTCATGGAATGTATCTTGAACTATGGTGTCTCGCAGCCGGTAGAATGAATAACCATCATATGGGTGTTCCAATAAATTGTCGGTGATTCCTCACTGAAAATTCTCATTTCAGTCAGGTTTCCTCCCACCGGGCATATCAACATGATGGCCGTTGAGTTGAAGAAATAATTTCAAAATTCCAAATTGAGGCTGCTGAAGCAGGTGGGATGGTACGTGACAGACCGCGAGAATTCCAGTCAACATGCGCAAAAACGCCTCCTACAAGCACCATCGCTAGCGCTTCGAGAAGATCGGCACACTCAGTTCCGGATCGGCGAGTGGCGCAAGCCAAAGCTCGGGGGCCATCCCGGATTCCTGCCCTATCGCGGAACGGGACAACTCCCGCCTCGCCCTCTCGGTCCTGTCGAACTCCTGGTTGCTACGCAACCGCAGAATCCATCAGAACAGCCGGTTCAGGCCGACCCGGACCGAGGTCACCGTGCGGTCGTACAGCGGGACATTGGAATCGGTCCGCGACCAGTCGAACATCAGGACCGGCTGATACCCGTTCCAGGAGACCTCGCGGTGCGACAGCGTCAGGCCGGCGCTCCGCGTCCGGTCCTCTCGCCGGGTAAGGAACACCGCGTCGGCTTCGTCGAACCGCGCCGCGCTCATTCCAAGGCGGACCGACCTGCTCCAGTCCTCCCCGGCATCCGCCGCGTATTCCAAGCTCAGCCTCCCCGAGCGCCAGTTCAGGCTGCTTAGCCTGGCAGTCTCGCGCGTGAGCGTCCCGGAGAGTGACAGCCAGCCCGGCCCGATCCGCCGTCCGCCGCTCAGGCGCCGCGCGCGGTTACGTCCGCCAGGGCCGCCAGGGCCCCAAGGCATCGCCGGGCGGCCGGCCGCCGGCTGCCGCGCTCGGTGAGCCGGGCGAAGCAGTGCCGGTCCAGTTCGACGAAGCCGCCGGTAACCGTGACCAGCCTCCCCTCCTCGAGTTGACGGTCCACGAAGTGGCGCCAGCCGAGCGCGAGGCCCCGTCCCGCGACGGCCTCCTCGACCAGGTAGACGTAGTCCTCGATGCCGTCGTACCGGGGCGGCGGTACCGGATACCCGGCGGACTCGAACCAGTCGTGCCAGGTCGCCCAGTACGTCGCGGGCCGTGCGAGCCGGAGAAACGGCAGCGAACCCCACTCCTTGACGGGCCGGGCCAGGACCCGCGCGTGTTCCGCCGCGAAGCCGGGCGAGCACACCGGCGCGACGGCTTCCCTGAACAGCACCGCCCGGTCCCCGGACGCGCTGCCGTCCGTATCGTAGTCGAGCGCAAGGTCGATCTCGCTGTCGTCCAGGCGGTCGAGCAGGTCGTAGTCGAGGGTCAGGATGCGCAGGCTGACGTCCTCTCCGAGGGCCCTGCGCAGGGTATCGAAGCGGGGCATCAGGAACTGGTGCGAGAGCGCGTGGCTGCTGGCGACGACCACCCGCCGGCCATCCGCAAGGTTCGAGGCCGTGAGCGTGCCTGCCGCGATGCGACTCAGGCCGATGACGACGGCGCGGTGGAAGATCTCTCCCGCCGGCGTGAGGGTGATGGCGCGGTGGCCGCGTTCGAACAGCCGGACCCCCATTTTCCGTTCCAGGTCGGCGATGGCGCGGCTGACGGACGGCTGCGTGGTGTGAAGCTCCGCGGCGGCGGCGCTGAAGCTCAGTTGCCGCGCGGCGCTCTCGAAAATGCGCAGGGTACGCATCTGAGGCATTGGGGGGAACGGGCCCTGCATCATCCGCATGTCGGAATCGATTGCAATTTCGTTTTCGGGGGAATCCGGCATTTCAGATTTCACCGCTCACCCGCCCATTCTCCCAATGCCGGACCCGCCGCCGCCGATGCCGGCCCGGCTTCCGGCCGCGGGAGCAAGAGACCCCGCGCCGCCCGCCCGCGAATTCGGCCGGACGGCCAGAGCCGGCACGCCTTGCTCCGAACCCCGTCCCGGGCTGCGGGCGACTGCTGCCGTTACCAGCAGCAGCAAAGGCCGGCCGAGACCGCCTCGAGCTGCTCTTCCGTGATGTGCGGGTCCGGCGGCAGGGCGAGGTGCACCGTCTGCATGTCGCTCTCATGGACCACGATGTTCATCGAATCGGGAATCGTGATTCCCAGTTCGTCGCTGATGGTCGTCTTCGGATCCGCAAGCAGCTGCTGCCTGAAATCCGCGTCCAGGGTGGATTTCCCGACAATGTGCCCGAGCATTTCATCACCGCTTTTCATTGCAGTACCCTGTGTGTCTGTTGGTTACCGGCGGACCGTTCCGGGGTCTGTTCCCGATCCGGCAACCGGCACGGGCAATGCCGCGCCGGAATCTGCCGCCCCAATCACCAGCGCAGCCCAGCCCGCAGCACGACGGCGTGGGCCGGCGCCGTTCCGGAGCCGGAATCGTTGTTGTTCGCCGGCTCGCTGCGGGTGGCGTCGAGGCTCAGGGCGAACGAACCGAACGAACCGGATGAACTTCCGCCCGCCCGGGCCAGCCGCCAGCCGAGCCGGTACTCCCGGCTACCCCCGCCCGCGAGGCCGAAGCCTATATTCGGCGTACCGGTGAACCGGTCCCCCAACACCCCGACCCCGTAGCCGATCTCGCCCTCGATGCGGCTTTCGGGATCGAATGTGTCGCCATTGGCACCACCAAGGCCCCCCGCGTCCCGCGCAGACCACAGCTGCTCCACGCCGCTTCCCGGCGCACCGTATGTCGGCGCAAGGCTGAACGAAATTCCCCGCCCCCGCGCTCCCGGGACGAGCCTGAGCGCGCCGGACGCGCCCCACTCCTCGTAGCCCGTATCCTCGTGCGCCACCAGTGCGCGCACGTTCGCCTCCAGGCTGAGACCCGTCTCCGGATTCGCGTAGGAAATCCGCCCGCCGAGTTCCACGCCCGTGCCCGTCTCCGCGTCCCCGTCGTCATGGCGAAGCCCCAGCTCCAGGCCGGGAGTGAGTACGCCATTGGCCGTCCGGAACGCACGGCTGCCCTCCAGGATCAGCCGCACCCGGCTCGAATCCGCTTTCGTGGTGCCCTCGCCGGAGACCGCTTCCGACTCGGTCCGGACAAGGAACGCGTCCGCCCTCAGCGCAAGGTCCATGCCGCCGGTGCTGTCCGGCGTCATCAGCGCACCCCTGCCGCCCACCGCGGCCATGCGCAGGGACAGGTCGGTCCGGGTGATCCGCTCCGGCTGGTTGGTTGTGGTATTGGCGTTCTGCACGATGGTCATGTCCCCCGTGCCGAGGCCCGCCATGCCCCAGGCCGATACCCGGTCGTTCAGATTAATCCGCGCATAGGGGCTGCCCGTGGTCATCGTGCTCTCTATTGTGCCCGCGTCCACCCCGGGCTGGTCGAAGGAACCCTCGCCCTCGCTCACCGACAGCGCGACGCCCGCGAGCACGCGGCCCCACTGGGCGTCGGTGCCGAGTATCCCCGTGGTCACCTCGCCGTCGATGCGCACGGTACCCCCGTCCGCCGGCGCCTCGCCGTCGAAGCCCCCCGTCGTCACCCGGCCCCAGGCCGTCATGCCGGAACCTGTCCCCCCGCCGTCCCCGGCGAGATGGAAGGAACTGCCGAGCAGGAGCTCCCGGCCCGTGATCGATCTTACGGGCGCGCTGCCGAACGTCGGTGACTCATGCATGTACAGGTCCGTATCCGGCCAGCCTTCTTCACCGGGCCCCTGTCCCTCAGGAACCCCCAGGACCCGGGCCATGGAGACCATCGTCCGGTCGAGCCATGCCTCGTCCTCCATTTGGGCGATATCGAGGTTCTGGCCCCCCACCGTCACCTGCATGCCCGTCATCGGGTTCGCAAGCCGGTCAGAGACCGCACCCGTTACATGGTCCGCCACAGTCCGTCCGAAGCGCGACAGCCACATCGTCTGCAATGGATCCGAGTTCTCGATCGTGCCCGTGGCCTCGCCGTCGTCGATGGCAGCGCCCCGCGCGCCCGTCAGCTTCAGCGTGAACGTCTCGGCGCCCTCGTCGAGCGCGTCGTCGAGGATCGGCACCTCGACCGTCTTTTCCGTATCGCCCACCGCGAAGGTCAGCGTGCCGCGCGCGTGGGTGTAGTCCTCGCCCGCCTTCGCCGTGCCGTCCCGCGTGGCGTAATCCACCGTCACCTCTCCGGAAGCCGCCCGGTTCAGGGTTACCGCGAAGGAGACCGCCGCGTCCGTCCCCTCCCGCGCCTCGGCGTCCGCCACCGAGACCGTCACCGGCCCCCGCACCGTCGCCGTCACCGTGCCCGACAGCTTCCGGCCGTCATGCGTGCAGATGGCGCTCGCCGCCGAACAGTCCGTCGTCGCCGGCAGGGTCAGCCGCACGTCGTCGAACGAGGACGGGCGCACCCGGACCGTGACGCTGCGGTTCTGCCCCCGCACCGTGCGCTTCGCGTCGATCACCCGGCCGCCCGTCACCTGGAGAGCGTCCGCCCTGAACGCCGCCAGCTCCAGCCCCCGGAACTCCTCGGAGAACCGGATCTCGAAGGCGAACAGCCTCTTCCCGTCATGCTCGTCCGGCAGGCCGTGGAAGGTCGCCGTGAGCGGCGGCACGTCGATCACCGTACCGGTCGCCTCGCCGTCGCCGATGGTGGCGCCCGAGGGGTTGGAGAGGGTCAGCGTGAAGGTCTCGCCGTCGTCCACCGATCCGTCGTGGAGCAGCGCCACCGAAACGGTCTTTTCCGTCTCACCCGCCGCGAAGGTCAGCGTGCCCGAGGCCGCGGTGTAGTCCTCGCCCGCCGCCGCGCTGTAGTCGGCGGTGGCGTAGTCCACCGTCACATCGCCGGTTGCCGCCTCGCTCAGCGTCACCGCGAAGGCGAGAGTCTCGCCCTCGTCGCCGCGCGCATCCGCGACCGAGAGCACCGGCAGCGCCGCCTGCGGCGTCTCCGGACCCGGCACCGTCGCCGAGACCGCGGCCGAGAGCTTCTTGCCCCCATGCGTGCACACCGCTCCCGCCGCCGCGCAGTCCGACGCAGCGGCCAGCGTCACCGTCACCTCCCCGAAGGGCGACGAGCCGCGGCCTGTCCAGCGCGGCTCGTCCGGCTGCACCGTGATCGCCCAGCGCCGGTTCTCGCCCTTCACCAGCCGCTTCGCCTTCGTCACCCGGCCGTTCGCGACCTGCAGCGCCGAGCCGTCCCTGAGCGACCGGTGGCTCAGCTTCACTTCCTCGCTGAAGTGCAGTTCGAACCCGAACGCGCCGAAGCCGTCATGCGCGTCCGGCAGGCCGTGGAACGACGCCGTCAGCGCCACAGCGTCCCCGGCGCCCTTCACCTCCACTCCGGAGAAGCTGTCGAACTGGTTGCCGTCCGTGTCCCACAGGCCCTGGCCCGAGCGGGGCCAGGTGTAGCCCACCGTCGCCGTCTCGCCGGCGTTGCGCGCGCGGCTCAGCGCCAGCGTCACGCCGGTGCCGTCGGCGGTGTGGGACGCGCCCCGGACCGACGGGGCCGACGACCCGGACGCGCCCGACACCTCGACGGTGAAGTCCGCCGGGTCCAGCGTCTTCGTCCGGTCCAGCGCGCGGTCGAACTTGAGCGTCACGCTCTTCTGCTCCCACACCGGGACCTGGCCGCCCGACCGGCCGCCCGACACGCTGCGCGTCACGCACTGGCTGTGCCGGTTGTTCTTCACGTTGAGGGGCCCGAACCCGTCCGCCTCCGCGCCGGCGAGGCCCTGGAGCTTGGCGTCGCTGGCGCCGGTGGGCTTCGTGTATTTTACCCGGATCGGCGTTGCGCCGGCGCAGGGATGCACCGGGTGCGACAGGCTCAGCTCCAAGTAGGAAATGAGCGTATGAGTCACCAACTGGACGCTGTCCACGCTGTTGGCGCCTGCCGTTGAGTCGGCGTCGGTGTCGTGGATCGTAAACCACTTCGGATCCGGCACGGAGGCCGGGTCGAAATGTTTGCTCATGGAGATTCTCAAGAGAGTGCCGTCCACAGTCTTCACAATCCCCGGCGCCGGCTTGCCGGCGGTCGTCTTGCTGTAGGTCTTGCCGTCGATCTTCGCCGCCGGGTTGCCCGCCAGGTCGCGGATGCCGCCCGTCGCCGGCGGGGTGTAGGAGAACTGCATCACGGGGGCACTCCCCACCCCGGTGAAAGTGACGGCGTTGTTCGCCACCGCATGACTGAAGGTTGAGAGGTTGCTGCCTTGCGAAGCCACAGTGAAGTCCGCTGCCGCCGGCACGGAGCCCGTGTCCAGCGCCTCGTCGAAATACAGGGTCCAGTTCGATTGGCTACCTATCGTCGGGTGCTGGACGTAGACCACGCCCACCAGCTTCGGCGGCGTGCTGTCATGCACCCCCTCGACGTGGAAGCCCTCGAACGACAGCACGTCGGGACTGCCGGCAGCGGCCCGGAGCGGCGACTCCGCCGGCTTGGCGTAGGACACCGAGAGCAGCTCGCCCTCCTTCACCGCGGCGGTCAGGGTCACCGTGACCGTGGCGTCGTCGATGACCACCGCGCTGCCGGCCCCGGCGATGGTGCGGACGGAGTCGTCCACGTCCGTCGCCCTGACCGTGAAGGCGCTCCCCGGCGGCCGCGAATCCTGGTCGAGGCGCCGGTCGAACACCAGCTCAAGCGCCGTCCCCACCGCGCTCGCGCCCGTCGGTGCCGGCGGCGGCGCGGGGACCAATGCAGCGCCGTCGATGCGCATCTTGAGAACGGCAGCGGTTCCAACGGTCGGAAACCCTCCGGTATTGGCTCTGGCCCGAGAGTAGACTTCGTCGGCGATGCTCCATCTGGCGGCGGCGCCGGCGTCCTCGGCCTTGGAAGCCGTGAGGCTGGCATTGCCTGAAGCAGTCGTGCTCCGGACCACCACGAAGTACTGCGTTTCCGCGCTGAGCACGGTGCCCGCGGGTGCGGTGAACGTGAGCTCGCCGGGGGCGATCGTCGCCGGACTGGTCAGGGTGGCGACCGTGGTCCCGGCGCTCGTCGTCGACACCCCCGTCGCCAGGCGCACGCTGAACGTCGATGCCGCCGGCGCGACGGCGAAATCCAGCACGACGGCGTCCAGAGCGTAGCCGCCCGCATTGCTGCCGGTCGTGAACCCCTGGGCTAAGTCTACAGTGCCGAGGGCAGCCGTAGAACTGTGATCGGCCTTCCCGAGATTGCCCACCAGGTTGCCCGCGCCCGTCCGCGTTACGGAGACATTCGCACGGCCGTCGATGCGCATCTTGAGAACGGCAGCGGTTCCAACGGTCGGAAACCCTCCGGTATTGGCTCTGGCCCGAGAGTAGACTTCGTCGGCGATGCTCCATCTGGCGGCGGCGCCGGCGTCCTCGGCCTTGGAAGCCGTGAGGCTGGCATTGCCTGAAGCAGTCGTGCTCCGGACCACCACGAAGTACTGCGTTTCCGCGCTGAGCACGGTGTCCGCGGGTGCGGTGAACGTGAGCTCGCCGGGGGCGATCGTCGCCGGACTGGTCAGGGTGGCGACCGTGGTCCCGGCGCTCGTCGTCGACACCCCCGTCGCCAGGCGCACGCTGAACGTCGATGCCGCCGGCGCGACGGCGAAATCCAGCACGACGGCGTCCAGAGCGTAGCCGTTGGCATTGCTGCCGGTCGTGAACCCCTGGGCCAAGTCTACAGTGCCGAGGGCAGCCGTAGAACTGTGATCGGCCTGCCCGAGATTGCCCACCAGGCCGTTCCCGGTCAGCAGCCCCGCGTTGTTCGTCACCGCCAGGTCGACGAAGCCCGCCACCCTCTTGGGCGTGGACGACTGGTCCTTCAGCGGCCAGGCGCCGCCGCCGATGTTCTCGTAGCTCAGCGTCACCGTGTCGCCGGGACGCGCCGGCGTGTTCAGCTCCATGACCAGCGTGCTGCCGCTCACGGTGACCGAGTTCGGGTGCTGGTACGTCCCGCGCCGGCCGGCGCCGACGACGCCCGCGCCCTGGATCGAGAAATACGCCGCGAGCGGCGTCCCGCTCAGGTCCACCTGCGTGTTGAGCGCGCGGCTGAAGGCCACCGTCAGGGTGTCGCCGTCGTTGTCGGTCACCGCGCCCACCGGCCGGGGCCCGATGTCGGTGCTCGACTTGCTGCCGTCCACCTTCGCGTTCGCGGCACCCTCCGTCGGCAGGCCGTCGAAGGTGGTCACCACGGCCGCGCCGCTCTTGACGCCGGTCACGTGCAGGCCCGTCGGCACGAGCAGGACGACATTGTTGCTGTTCTTCGGCTTTACGAACACCCCGTCGGTGTCGCTGTCGGACTGGGCCACCGTGTAGCCGAAGCGCAGCCGGCGGCCGCCGTACAGCACGCCGCCGTCCTCCAGCAGGTTGGCGAACTTGTTGTCGCCGTTCACGTCGAGGATCACCCGCGTCCTGGCGCTCGGGTTCTCCGGCGTGCCGGTCACCTGCACCGCCTCGGTGAACTGCACGTCGACCAGGATCTCGTCGCCCGCGATGTAGGTGTCGAAGCCGCCGTCGCCGTCGCCGTCATAGGTCGGTGCGGAGACGATCTGCACCAGCTCGATGGACGGGGCGCCGACCTGCACCACGAAGCTCTGGCGCGCTGCGTCCGCCAGGTCATCCGCATCCGGAGAGTCCTTGAGCGAGTACTTGTCGTCGGCGTCGTCCGCGGTGTAGGTGACGGTGTAGGTGCCGTCCTGCGTCGGCGTGCCCGTGATCGCCCGCGTCAGCGGGTCGAAGGACAGCCCGGGCGGCAGCCCCGAGACGGCGTAGAAGTACGGGAGCTGGCCCGCCCAGTTCACTGACGCCGTGTTGCCGCCGTTCGCCGGCGGCAGCACCCAGCGCGGGATCGGCGCGCCCCGGCGAAAGCCCCGCGTGCCCACCATCTGGTCGAAGCGCGGCGCCTCGGTGTCGGAGAGGGTGGCCACCCGGACCGTGAACCAGCCGCTGACCGATTCGCCGTGCGGGTCGGTGGCCGTCACGTCGACCCGCACGTCCGTCGTCTTGCCCGCGGCGTAGGCCGTGAAAAAGATCCTGTCATTGGCGCCGTCCACCAGCGGCGTGTAGTTGATGAAGCGCACGTTGTCCGGGATCACGACCGCGGCCGTCAGGGCCAGGTCGTCGCCGTCGGCGTCGATGAAGAGGGGCGCGCCGCGCGTGCCGCGCGGAGGGTTCGCGCCGCAGTTCTCGTCTTCTGTAAAGCCTCCGAGGCTTTGGAAACCGCCGGCGGCTAGAGGGAGGATTCCAAACCCATTGTTCGCGGTATCCGCGATGCAGCCGTCCGCGGCATTCGTGGCGAGCTTCGCGCGGGTCGGCGCGCGGTTCGTGGTGTCCGTCGCCGCGTTGGTGGTGACCGAGGCCGAGTCGGACCACGGACCCGTGGCCTGGTGGCTCTCGGCGCGCACCTGCACCCGGTAGGCGGTGCTCGCCTTCAGCCCGGTGATGGTCACGGTTGTCGACGCGTCCGCCGCGCGCTCGAACGGCAGGCCGCTCGTCTCGTCCTCCTCGACCCAGTCGGCCTCGTCCTCCGGATCGGAGGTGCCCTCGTAGTACCGTACGTCGTAGTCGGTGATCCCCGACCCGGTGTGGGTCGGCACATCCCAGTCCGCCTTCACGCTGGTGGACCCGGTCACCGCGGCCAGCGTCGGCGCGGCCGGCGCGCCGGGCGGATCGCCGGCCTTTGCCCGGCCGTTGATGCGGATCAAAATCTTTGGGGTACTACTGGTCCACCCTCCCGTCGAGGACGCGGATCGGGTGAAGCCGTTGTTGGCGATGCTCCAGGGCGGATGCCTCTCGACGTTGGAGTTCGTCCTTGACAGTCTGCCCGTCGCGCCTTCGACGACCACGTAGTAGGTCGTGTTGGCCTTCAGGGTGGTGCCCGGGGGCGCGGTGAAGGTGAGGGTGCCGGTGGTGAGCGCCGCCGGATTGCGAAACGTCGCGACCTCGGTCCCACCGTCCGTCGTCGACACCCCGGTCGCCAGCCAGACCCGCACGCCGGTCGGGGCCGGGAAGAAGGTGCTGAAGTGCAGATCGACGTCGGTGACGGTATAGCCGAGGCTGTGACCGGCCGAGGTGAATCCCTGTGCCATGTCATTTGAGCTTAAGGTAAAGGGCGACGTCTGCGCCTCCCCGGTGTTGCTCACCAGGCTATTCACCGACGAGCCCCATGCGCCGACCAGCGCCTCGGTCCGCCCGCTGCCCGAGGCGGACCACGGGCCCGTGCCTTCGGTCGTGGCGCGCACCTGCACGCGGTAGGTGGAAACCGGGTCGAGCCCGGTGATCGTCGCCTGGGTCAGCGTGCCCGAGTGGTCGTGGCCGCCCGTCTCGCCGGCCTCGATCCAGTCCGCCTCGTTGGCCGGGTCGGCGCTGCCCCGGTAGTAGCGCAGGTCGTAGTCCGTCGCCGTCAACGCGCCCGGCGCCGACCAGCTCACCGCCAGGCGGTCGGGCTGGAGCGGCACCGCGCTCACCGTCGGGGCCCGAAGGGGGGAGACCTTCGCGTAGCCGTGGATCTCCATCATCAGGCTTGTGGTGCCGGAGGCGGTCCACGAGGTGCCGCCGACGAGCCGGTCCAGGGTGTTGTTGGCGATGCCCCAGCCCGATCCCGCGCCCGCGTCCTCGGCGTCCGGTTCCGTCACCTTGAACGCGACGCAGGTCTGGCACACCTGGGTGAGATCCATGACGAACGCGTATGTCGTGTTGGCGTCCAGGTCGATGCCGCCGGACGGCGCGGTGAACGTCCTGAGCCCGGCGGCGCTGCCGGCCGGGCAATGGCATTTCCTTAAGGATCGGGCGCTATTTCCTTAAGGAGGCGTGGCGAGGCCCAGGGTTGGGCCGTGTTCTATCCGGGTCAGTGGTTCAGCTTGCGTATCGGGAGCGCATCCACTTGTTGACGGGTTTCATGGATTTTCGCGGGTACGACCGTCCCGGGCGCAGCCGGCTGCGGACCCGCAGGATGCCTTCGGCCATCCGGGTCACGGCATCGGCCACGGCCTGAACCTGGCCGAGGATCATCTCCTCCAGGCCGGCGGCCACGATGGCGACGGCATTCTTGAAGTTCACGGTCTGGGGCTCCTGGTCTTTATCGCGGATCTGGGCGAGCAGGGCATCTCCGGGGCCGGAGAACAGGCGGGTCATGGCGATCAGGTTGAAGTGGGCGTAGAGTTCCTGCCGGACGCCGCGCTCGGTCCTGCCGTGGAATTCGTCCACCGCGATGGTCTGCTTGGAGACCTTGAACAACTCCTCGATGGACCAGCGGCGGTGGTAGAGGTCGGCGAGGTCACCTGCGGAGATGTGCCCGGCATCGAGCAGGGTAGTGGCGAGATGGTATTCGTCCTTGACTGTCCTGATGCGGACCAGCCGCATCTTCACTGGTTCGAAGTGCTTGCCCGGGCAACGCTCGGCGAGCCTCTTCCGCACCCTCGGGCTCGGGTCGATGGTTACGACAGTCTCGTCGCTGTTGCCTTCAATGAATGCCTTGAAGGCACCTGTGCTGCTACCGTGGAACCGGAACACCGGGTACGCACCGGCTTCCAGGACGGCGGTCAGGAGTTGGAACGAGTAGTAGCCCCGGTCGAACACCACGATGTCGTCGGCCTTGAGGGCGTGGACGTGGCCAAGGGCGGCGGTCCGTTCGCAGGGGTGCGCGGATAGTGAGAAGTCCACCGGCACCCGGTCGTCGAGTCGGTACAGGCAAGACACGAGCCCTTGAGGATAACAGGTCTGGCCTCCCGGAAGCGGGTAGTTGTCGTTTACCAGTTGACGGGGCAGGTTCATCCTGGTTCCGTCGATGGCGAACAGGCGGTGTCCCCGCCAGCGTTCGCCGTCGCCGCCGTGGCGGAGGATCTCGCGGTGGAGTTCCAGGAACAGGTCCTCGTGGACCTGCTTGCGGGCCTTGCAGATGGACGAGGCCGCCACGGGGTCGGGCTTGGGCAGGGCGATGCCGAGCTTGCGGCACTGTTCCCAGAGTTCCGCGGTGACGGTGGCGTATCCCTTGTCCCCCCGGGACAGGACCAGCCGGAAGACGAACAGCATCACGATGAGGCTGCCGAGGACGCGGCGGCGCTTGCGCCAGCGCCGGTCGTGGGCCTCGGCCAGGGCCGTGGCGGCGTCGATGATCCGCAGCCACATCGCCACCAGGGGGTCGTTGCAGTCCGGACGCACGGGTGGCGGCTCGACGGCCTTCGGGCGCTCCGCCTTCGGCACGGGGCGTCCCTGAAGGACGTCGCGGAATCCGGGATCGAGGGGAAGAGCGAATATCTCCTTGGGCGGTTTCTTGCGCGGACCGGACTTCCGGCCCGCGGTCATCCCGATCCGGGTCCAGTTGGCGGCCCGGTAGCAGGCGCCGTCATGGCGGGTCGGATCGATGAAGGTCTCGACGAGCACCGGGCGGCAGTGGTGGCGGCGACCCCATACCTCCGCCAGGGAGGCCGCCGCCATGCCGAGGGAGCGGGAGGCCAGGTTGGGAACCTTCACCCAGGGGAACACGAGAAAGCGGGTGTTGCCCAGCACCCGGTGCAGACGGCGGTCCCGGTCCCGTTGGCTCCAGCCGATCCATTCGTCCCGGTCCGGCAGCACCCGCGACGCCGCCTCGAACAGCAGGCAGCCGAGACGGCGTCCGCCCCGGTCCAGGATGAACCACCGCAGGTGCGGACCGAAGGGGCGCGGACACCCCAGGGGATGGTGGCGGTCCACCAGTTCGTTCCACTCCCCCTTCTCCCCGGCATCGTCCGCCGGATGCAGCGACAGCGGCTCCAGGTCGGACAGCGCGCAGGCGATCTCCGGCTGCGGATCGGAAGCCGAGGTGTGCTCGATGGGACCCGGCTGGCCTCCTCCCGTATCCCGGATCGCCGGCAGGGTCAGGATGCCGTGCTCCTCCAGATGCTCCAGCGTGCGATGGCAGGCCGACACCCGGTAATCCCCCTTCGGGGTGTGCCAGTTCAGGTGTTCGCAGACGGTCTGGGCCAGTTCGTGCCGGCTCAGGGCCGGGAATCTCGCCACCGTCTCCTGGATGCCGACGATCTCCCGACGGGTGAACCGCCGGCCGAAGAAGGTGGTGGTCTCGAGGTTCTCGATCCGCGGGTCCATTGAACGCCCTCCGGGGAATATATTGCTCTGAGCACATACTATCCCAGGGGCGGGGTCTTGTCAACCGTCGCTTGCGGAGAAATCCACCGGCAGCCGGAAGCCCCGCCGGACAACGAACTCACCGGGTCAGGAAAAATCCGATCCGTTCATGTGCGGAAAGAAAATGCCATTGGCCGGCCGGGTTGGTGAACGTGCCCAGGCTCGAGCCGGTCGGGTGCCCGCTGCCGTCGGTCGCGTACAGCCCGAATGTCGCGCCGCTCGCCAGCGCGCCGGCCACCGTATCGACCTTCACCGCGGTCAGCTTGTAGCCCCCGGCGATGCTGCCGGTGGTGAACGCCTGGGCGCGGTCGGCATCGCTTCCGACGTGCGTCCCCCCATGCGTCTGGCCGGTGTTGCTCACCAGCTTCCCGCTCGTCTGCGCCTGGGCGGGTATCGCCGCGAGGGTCAGGGCGAGGCCGGCGGCGAGGGCCGCCGCCCACGCACGGACAGAACGCAGCCCCATGCGCGGGGCGCGCCGGCCGGCGAACGGAATAAAGAAACCGGACAGGCGGTCCGCCACGTGGCCAGGCCCGGCAGTATCGGCGCCGGCGCCCGGCAGAACGGTCCGCGGGTCCGCGGAAGATTTCCCGCAATCGGCAAGAGCGAACATCGTCATCATTCCTGGTTGGTTTGAATTGTTTTGATTTTTCTTAAATGGTTTTGCGGCACATGGCCGCTGCCTGGGTGATTCGAGTGCTGACAAGCGCAATCGAATCAACCCGCCGGTTGCTCCTCCCGGGACCGCCGCCTGCCCGTCAAAGACCGGGCCGTCGGCAACCGTTTCTCCCCCTCCAGATCAGGTTCTTTTTGGTTCTTTTTGGTTCTTTTTACTCGCGATAACTGTATTTATCGAGAGTAAACGCGCGTTAACAGTTCGAAATCCGGGAAAACCGCCCCTCCGGGCCCCCGTTCGGAATGAATTTCCAAAACCGCCTTCCAGGCACCCTGTCCGGCCCCCTCCGGACCCCATCTCCGAGTGGCTCGAATCCGCCAGCGGAGCATTGAGTGAGAACACCGAACGGGCCCTCCGTTCAGACCTCGAGATCTACCTAGACTGGTGCCGGCATGAGGGACTGAAACCCTGGCCCACCCGGGCAGGCGATCTCGTCCGGTTCATCAGCACCATGGCCCGGATGAAGGCGCCGGCCACCGTGCGAAGGTACGTCTCTTCCATCGTCGCCCTGCACAGGGCCGCCGGATGGAAGGACCCCCTCGCCAACATCACGGTCCGCATGGCCATGCAGCGCATGTACCGGAAACAGGGCCGAAGGCAGATCCAGGCCTCGGGACTGACCTGGCCCCTGAGGAGGCGACTGCTGGCATCCTCAGGCAACCGCCTGATCGATGCCCGCAACCGGGCCCTCCTCGCCGTGGCCTATGACGCCATGCTCCGGCGGTCCGAACTGGTCTCCCTCCAAGTGCCTGATTTCTCGATGGAACCCGACGGATCCGCCACCCTCCTGGTGCGCCGGGGCAAGACCGACCCCTTAGGCGAGGGATCGGTCCTGTTCCTCGCCCCGGACACCGCGGACTTCGTCATGGAATGGCGCCGGCGGGGCGGTATCGACAAGGGGTTCCTGTTCCGGTCCATCGGCAAGAACGGGATACCCGGGGGCGCCCTGGACTCCAGCCAGGTGCCGCGCATCTACAAGTCCATGGCGAGGAATGCGGGATTAATGGTATGACCCGCCTCACCCTCGGGGGGTAGCAAACTGCAACCAACTCCGATCGACGATGAGCCATACAGCAACACCACCGGCATCCCGCACACGCCTGTCAGGCGGGACCGCGGAACGGAATGCAGCCGGATCGCGGAGGCGCGCGATGCCGGGACAGCGCAGCCCGTCGGGTTGCCGGTCTGCAAGCAAAGCGGTGATCAGGGGGTATCCTTCCAGGGGCGGTTTTCTCTTCACCCCGAAACCCGCTACAGTGAGCGCTCCGTTGCGTTGTGGCGCCGGGGGACGGGTGATCCGGAAGAGAAGAGAGGCCATGGTCCATCCCTGTCGGATACGGCTTCTGGGAGCCACAATGATATTGCCATCATTCACACACTCGAGGAATGAACCATGACCAAGACGAAACATACCACGAAACCCCGATCCGTTCCCGCCTTCATTGGCATCGACCTGGCGAAGAACTCGGTCCATGTCCACGGCGTCGACGCATCGGGCCGCAGCTGCGTTGACCGGAAGCTGAAGCCGGCGAAGCTGAAGGAATACCTGGCCAACCTGGCACCCTGCGTGGTGGGCATGGAGGCCTGCGGCCGGGCCCACCAGTGGGGCCGGGACGTTCTGGCCATGGGGCATGAGGCGAAGCTCATGGCCCCTCAGTTCGTCAAGCCTTACGTCAAGACCAACAAGAACGACCGGGCGGACGCCGCGGCGATCTGCGAGGCGGTCCAGCGCCCGAACATGCGCTTCGTGGGGATCAAGAGCGCGGACCGTCAGGCGCAGCAGGCCATCCACCGGGTCCGGTCCCGGGCGGTTGGCAACCGGACGGCCCACGCGAACGCGGTCCGCGGCCTGCTGGCCGAATTCGGCATCGAGATTCCCCTGGGCATCTGGAAGGTCCGGCCGGCGGTGGCGGAGATCCTGGGGAACGGCGGTACTTCTGACATCACCCTGCCTCCCCGGTTTCTGGACGTGCTGGCCGAGCTGTACGACGAGTTGGTGCACATGGACGGGCGGGTGGAGAAATACAACCGGATGATCGAGGAGATTGCCCAGTCGGACGAGCAGGCACAACTGCTGATGACGATCCCCGGAGTGGGTCCGATGACGGCCACTGCGCTGCTGTCCACCATGGGCGACCCAGGTATGTTCCGGAACGGTCGGGAATGCGCGGCCTGGCTCGGCCTGGTGCCGGGGCAGCGTTCGACCGGCGGCAAGGACCGGCTGCTGGGGATATCGAAACGGGGCGACCGGTATCTGCGCTGCCTGGTGGTCCATGGGGCGCGGACGATGGTCAATCAGCTTTCCCGGAAGGAGAAGACGGATCGTCGAAGCCAGTGGCTGAAGGGTTTGCTGGAGCGGCGTCACCGGAACGTGGCGACGGTGGCGCTGGCGAACCGGATGGTGCGGACCGCGTGGGCGGTGCTGACGTCCGGCATGCCGTACGAAGAGAATCATGTGCCTGCCTGAGGGCAGGCCAGTGGAGGATCGGGAACCTGGTTCCGGATTCCAAATATCAACCTGACATTAGAGTAGAACAGTTACCCACCAGGGTTGCTTGAGAGCAATTGATCGTGATGGCAGAAAAGGCAAATCGCCGGCGTGAGAACCTGTGTTTTCCAAAGACCCGATCCATAGAGCACCTGACGGTGTACTGTGTAGAGGTCGCTAGATTGATAAGGACACGCCGGCGCGCATTCCATCAGGGCCAGGGGCATAGAGATCCCCATCGAAAGGTCGGATATATGGCAGCAGCCCGTCACTTCCGGATCGACGATTGTTCTTGCATACCGGGGCGGGTCATATATGGGAAAAGACATCGTGTCCGGACTGTCGGGTCACAGCACCCGGGTGGGTGCGGTGCAGGACATGATCGCCTCGGGGATCGAGCTGCCGGCGATCCTGCAGGCGGGGCGGTGGAAGAGCACGTCGATGGTGAACCGGTACGGGGAGCGGTTGCTGGCCCGGAGGGGCGGTGCGGCGCAGCTGGCAAGGCTGCAGCGAAGGGGTCGGTAACCCCGCCTGGAAACCGTGACCGGAGTGAGGGGCGGGGAAAGTAGAATAATGAACCGAAAAGAGGCGGAAAAGGGCAAAAAACCCGATTTTTCTCTATGCCCGTTCCGGCTTTTAAGTGATGTTATCGCGAGTAAAAGATTAAAAAAAATGGCACTTTTTCGCGATTGCTTTCAGAACCCAAAGGGAAACTGAACCGGGAAATACCCATTTTCAGGTATTTTTTTCTCTTATCGCGATACGTCAAAATCGGCCATCCGTAATAAATCTACCACTTTCGGTGTATCCGAGCCCACTTGACCGGACGGGCAATAGGAATATATTCTTTGCTCCTGATAAATACAGTTATCGCGAGTAAAAATTTCATAAAGATCGATGTAACTCCCTGTTTTTTATCCATAATATTTTCCCTCCCTTTTTCGTCTTTACATTTCCTTAACATTCGTCCGAGAAAAATTTCGGGGGCCCGGCTTCCATTGCCGAAAAGGGTCCATCCTCACCCGTTGTAAGGCCATCCTCGCCATCCCTGACCCACGCATCGGGCCTCTGTCCGGATGACCCCGGGCGGGGGGATTAAGTTCCCGGACTGAATGGCCGGGTAACCGGCGGAATCCTGCCGCAATCATGAACATGGTCGGCTCTGCTGCAGGTGGGCAGACCGTCAGCACACGGCAGGATGCCGGTTTCCGTCAATCCGGTGTCCCACCTTCCTCGATTGTACGGCGGTGCGACCGGTGAGCGGCTTCCTGTTCCTCACGCATCCATTCTTCTTCAAGCATCCGGTCCACTTCATAGGCCGGATCGATGTCCTCTTCCTCCACGGCAGTTTCCCGGAATGCGCCCAGGCGCTCGGCGATTTCCGGGCTTACCGAGACGAATCCATAGTGCGCCGCCTCGATGACGGCCCCGGTATCTTCCGGCCACCGGACGTGGATTTTTCTTTTCATGCTGATCTCCTGGTCAATGATCTGTCGGTTGCCTGTCTTTACTGGTCAGGTGATGGAAACAGTTTCCCCGATCGTGTTCCCCGAATCCCCAAACGTGAACTGATTTTGCCACTCGGCAAGGGTGAAACCCGTAACAGGCCGCTGTGCGGTTCGGACCGGGCGGGATCAGGACGCGGCGGGCAGCCGGATCAGGAAACCAAGGATTGCGGTTGCCAGGGCGACCATGCCGAATACCGCCAGGAGGAACCGGGATTCCTGCTTCGCCGCATCAGCATCCAGTTTCTCCATGTATTCGGCGAGGCGCGCGATATCGGTCTTGTACTCAGGGTAATTCTTTTCTGCAGAGTTTTTTCTTCCGGTCAAAGGACTTACCCCAAACACTGGACTTTTCCCCCGGGTACTGGTATAAATCCCGTCACAAGACCATCAGACGGACATACGCAAGGTGGACCTTTCAGAGGTGTCGGTAGACATCATACCGGCGAGAGATGAATCCCGGTTCCGGGATCTGATGCAGGCGCATCACTATCTCGGCGCGGTGCCGGCGCGGGGCGAGACGCTGCGCTATGTGGCCCATCACCGGGGGCGCTGGCTGGCACTGGCCATGTTCTCGGCATCGGCGCTGAAATGCGGCGCCCGGGACCGGTGGATCGGCTGGGAGTACGGCATCCGGTTCGGCCGCCTGCACCTGATCACCAACAACTCGCGCTTCCTGATCCTGCCCGGCGCACCGCGCAACCTCGGCTCGCGCGTGCTTTCCCTGTGCACCCGCCGCCTCGCCCGCGACTGGCCGCTCCGCTTCGGTCACGGCCTCCTGCTGGTGGAGACCTTCGTCGACCCCGCCCGCTTCCACGGCACCGTCTACCGCGCCGCCAACTGGATCGAGGTCGGGCATACCCGGGGCTTCGGCCGCGAGGGCCCGGGCTACAGCGAACACGCAAATCCCAAGCTCGTCTTCGTCCATCCCCTGTCGCGCACCGCCCGCGCCCGCCTCCGGGACCCCTGCCTCGACACCACACTGCAACATGGAGTACCCAGGATGACTCTCACCGCCGAACAGATGCGATCCCTGCCCGACTTCTTCCGCGACATCGACGATCCCCGACGCCGCCAGGGCCGCCGCCACGCCCTGTCCACCATGCTGGCATTGGCCGCAGCGGCCACGCTCTGCGGCATGCGCGGCTACAAGGCCATGAGCGAATGGATCGACGACCTCAGCCCCAGGGTCCTGGAACGTTTCCGCGTACGCCGTTCCAGGAGCGGACACCAGGTGCCCAGCCTGTCCGCCATCCGCAGCGTCCTCATCCGCATCGACCCGGACCAGTTCGATGCCGCCCTGCGGGCGTGGCACCAGGTCCATGGCCCAAAGGACACCGCCATTGCCGTCGACGGCAAGACCATCCGGGGCGCCATCGATGACCAGGGCAACCGGCCCCACGTGCTCGGCGCCGTCGGCCACCACACCGGAATCCCCTGGAGTCAAAAAAAGTCGGCCTGAAACCGGGGGCCGATGACGAAACCAAACGCACCAACGAGATCGGCATCGTCATCCCGCTGCTCGACACCCTCTCCGACATCGAAGGATGCACCATCACCACCGATGCCATGCTCACCCAACGCAAGCTCGCCGACTATCTCCACGGACGCCGCGCCCACTACCTCTTCACCGTCAAGGGCAACCAGAAAAACCTGCTCGCCGATATCCGACTGCTCCTCGACCGCCACATCCAGCGCCGTCCGCCGGACTTCACCGACCAGGCCCCCAAACCCGTCCATGGCCGCCGGGAGCGCCGTTCCGTCTGGGTCTCGGACAAGCTCAACCACTACCTCCAGTTCCCCAACGTCGGACAGGTCTTCGCCGTGATGCGTGAAACCACCGAAACCGCAACCGGCAGGAAACGCCGTGAGATCGCCTACGGAATCACCAGCCTGACCCCAAATGACGCCTCCCCCGAGCGAATCCTCTCCCTCAACCGCGGGCACTGGTCCGTCGAGGCCATGCATCATGTCCTCGACTGGACCTTCGACGAGGACCGCAGCCGAATCCGGGCCGGACACGGTCCCCAGAACATGTCCCGCCTCAGGCGATTCGCCATCGGCATCATACAGAGCCGGGGACTCGCCGTCGCCGAAACCATGCGCCACCTCGCCAGGAATCCCCGACGCATGCTCGACTTCCTCAAGATGACCGACAACGCCAGGCCAAACCCGGCTACCGGCTGAGCATCCCTCCAGGCCCCGAATCCTCAGCCCCTCAACACACAGGGGCGGGAACAGTCATGCCTCAACGGAACGGAAATCCACCTCCGGGAACATCAACCTGCCCGGTGTAACCACCATGGCGCCCAATTCAGTCCAAAGTGGCCAAAATAATCCGTGATAAATCCCAAGCACGGCAGTAACGATCTCTTCGGGCGAATCAGAACAAATTTGCCTTGGTCTTGTACTCCGTTTGCTTGTTTTTCATTCGTTCCTCCAGGATGGAGTGTTTCTTGGAGAGATCGTGGAAAGCCTGTTAATTCAGAGTTGAATGGTACCTTATTTCATGGGAATCGTCTTTGAGAAAGGCGTCGGCAGAAATCGCCAGCAGCATTGTGGAGACGTTCGCCGACATGGCACCCGATATCCCTTCCGACCTTGTCCGTATCGTCTGATGCCAGTCTGGCCATGAGTTGATCGGCTGCACCGGGTCGATGCTGTACCGTTTCCCCTGCTACTCCCGTTCCCCGCGGCCAGGCAGGTTGCGCTCGTAGGCGGCATTCGCAATCCGTCCCGATTCGGCCGGGCCGATCACCTCGTCCAGCAGCGCCTTCATCTCGCCATAGCGCCCGGTGCGCGTCATCTCGTCCAGCCGCGTCTCAAAGAGGGCCCGGATCATCGCCGGCAGGTTGGGCCTTAGGGGATCGTCCTGGAACATCTGTTCCGACATCAGCGCGGCAAACGCCGCCAGGTTGTCATGAAGCTCGCCCTGCTCCCCGGCGCCAAGGACCAGTTCCTGCGGTGCATCGGTTGTCGTCCCGCGGGAACCGGGATCCACGGTCAGGGCACGCTCGACCAGGAAGCGCGAGATGGGCTTGCCCGCTTCCCGGGCCCGCTCCCGCATCCGTTCCCACTCCAGCGGCGTGCAGGAAACCGAATGGGTCGTCGACCGCATCTCCTTCGGTTTTCTGTTTTTTCGATTCTTTCCATTCTTCCGGTTCTGCCTTGCTTCCCCTTCTTCCAATCCCTCCCCGTTCTCCCGGCTCATTGTCCGTCTCCGTCCGGAATGCCGGGTATCACGCTCTGGTGGCCGGACGGCTCCCTTGCCGAGCGGTAGAGGAATTCCATCGCCTGCCGGGGCGTCACGCCGGTGCCGGGAAACGGCGCCAGCAGGTCCTGGACGGCGAGAAGAAGAAGATTTGCCCGGTGATAGAGATCGCGCTGCTCCTCCCCGGTCAGCACCAGCTGCGGCACGGAGTCCTCTTCATCGTCAAGGGCACAGGCAACCACGAACCGGGATATCTTCATCCCCGCGGCATCGGCCCGTTTCCGGATCGCCTCCCATTCACCCGGAGGGCAGGTCACGCAATATTGCCGTGATCTCTTCTTCACGGTTTCAATGCTTCAGGATCGAAACCGGGGATAACGGGGACAACATGAGAAACAGGAAATACGGGGAAAGAAGTCAGCGCAGGAAGCAGAAGAAAAAGAAAAAGAAAAAATCATCCGGCGGTTTTCTCGGCCTCGATAATTTCATCAGCCTCCTCGAGCAGCTTCAGCCAGTCCTCCCTGGCGCCCACCTCCTCGAAGCGAAGCTCCTGGATTCTCGCCAGCACCAGCAGGTCCCGGGCAACCCGTCTTGCCACCCCGCCCGGAAGGACCGGCTCCTCCTTTCCCACATCCCGCTCAACGATACGCTGGACGATATACCGAGACACCGGCATGGACGCGGCCTTCGCCTTTCGGGTGATGATGTGCCATTCGCTGTCCGTTACGGTGATACTCCGGTTCCGCCTTTTTGTATGATTTTTTGTATGAGAAATTTCGTTCACGATGATGCATTCCCAGAGCAGTTGCGGATCAAAACGAAAGACGGAAAAGTCGACAAAATGGCATCATATTGATACTGAAAACACCAATGGAATACATTGGCAAGGAATATATGAATTCATACAGTGCTACGTACTATCCTCAGAGAATATTGGATACAGCGTGCAGCAAGAAATAGGACTCATTTTTCCCGGAATGCAACAAACCAGCAAAATTCGAACAACATTCATATAGTATAGATGAACGGGGAATTTGTTGCAAAGAAGGATAACATGCTGTAATATAACAATAAGTCCGGGAGAAAATACGGGATACCGGAAGATAATATATCTTAATTCAAGATAATTTTTCGGTACACCTTGGACAGAGGTGCTATTGTAACTGCCCAGGCATTCCTGCAAAGCTCCGTAGTCGCCGGATTTGGCTCCTGGACTGGCACGATCCGGCAAGAACATTCGACGGCCGCTCACGGTCATCGGGCCTGCCGCAATGGGCAGGGCTTTCCGGCATCGATCCCTACTTCACCCGAGAATCAGCCAGCATGTACCCGCATAGACCGCACGCCTTGTCCAATCCGGCCGTCACGCCGGAATACGGATTCCCCGCCGAAGGCCGGACGGAGCCTGCATCGGACCGAATCAGGTTGTTACCCCGATGAACATGCGCTTCTGGCTCCTTGCGCTTGTGTGGCTGCCGGCCGGCGTGGTGGCGGTCACACTGGTCCGCTTCGGCACGACGGCCGGGTTTGCCATGCACCCGGCGGACTTGCCGATGGCGGCGGCATCGCCAAGGCAAATTTGTTCTGATTCGCCCGAAGAGATCGTTACTGCCGTGCTTGGGATTTATCACGGATTATTTTGGCCACTTTGGACTGAATTGGGCGCCATGGTGGTTACACCGGGCAGGTTGATGTTCCCGGAGGTGGATTTCCGTTCCGTTGAGGCATGACTGTTCCCGCCCCTGTGTGTTGAGGGGCTGAGGATTCGGGGCCTGGAGGGATGCTCAGCCGGTAGCCGGGTTTGGCCTGGCGTTGTCGGTCATCTTGAGGAAGTCGAGCATGCGTCGGGGATTCCTGGCGAGGTGGCGCATGGTTTCGGCGACGGCGAGTCCCCGGCTCTGTATGATGCCGATGGCGAATCGCCTGAGGCGGGACATGTTCTGGGGACCGTGTCCGGCCCGGATTCGGCTGCGGTCCTCGTCGAAGGTCCAGTCGAGGACATGATGCATGGCCTCGACGGACCAGTGCCCGCGGTTGAGGGAGAGGATTCGCTCGGGGGAGGCGTCATTTGGGGTCAGGCTGGTGATTCCGTAGGCGATCTCACGGCGTTTCCTGCCGGTTGCGGTTTCGGTGGTTTCACGCATCACGGCGAAGACCTGTCCGACGTTGGGGAACTGGAGGTAGTGGTTGAGCTTGTCCGAGACCCAGACGGAACGGCGCTCCCGGCGGCCATGGACGGGTTTGGGGGCCTGGTCGGTGAAGTCCGGCGGACGGCGCTGGATGTGGCGGTCGAGGAGCAGTCGGATATCGGCGAGCAGGTTTTTCTGGTTGCCCTTGACGGTGAAGAGGTAGTGGGCGCGGCGTCCGTGGAGATAGTCGGCGAGCTTGCGTTGGGTGAGCATGGCATCGGTGGTGATGGTGCATCCTTCGATGTCGGAGAGGGTGTCGAGCAGCGGGATGACGATGCCGATCTCGTTGGTGCGTTTGGTTTCGTCATCGGCCCCCGGTTTCAGGCCGACTTTTTTTGACTCCAGGGGATTCCGGTGTGGTGGCCGACGGCGCCGAGCACGTGGGGCCGGTTGCCCTGGTCATCGATGGCGCCCCGGATGGTCTTGCCGTCGACGGCAATGGCGGTGTCCTTTGGGCCATGGACCTGGTGCCACGCCCGCAGGGCGGCATCGAACTGGTCCGGGTCGATGCGGATGAGGACGCTGCGGATGGCGGACAGGCTGGGCACCTGGTGTCCGCTCCTGGAACGGCGTACGCGGAAACGTTCCAGGACCCTGGGGCTGAGGTCGTCGATCCATTCGCTCATGGCCTTGTAGCCGCGCATGCCGCAGAGCGTGGCCGCTGCGGCCAATGCCAGCATGGTGGACAGGGCGTGGCGGCGGCCCTGGCGGCGTCGGGGATCGTCGATGTCGCGGAAGAAGTCGGGCAGGGATCGCATCTGTTCGGCGGTGAGAGTCATCCTGGGTACTCCATGTTGCAGTGTGGTGTCGAGGCAGGGGTCCCGGAGGCGGGCGCGGGCGGTGCGCGACAGGGGATGGACGAAGACGAGCTTGGGATTTGCGTGTTCGCTGTAGCCCGGGCCCTCGCGGCCGAAGCCCCGGGTATGCCCGACCTCGATCCAGTTGGCGGCGCGGTAGACGGTGCCGTGGAAGCGGGCGGGGTCGACGAAGGTCTCCACCAGCAGGAGGCCGTGACCGAAGCGGAGCGGCCAGTCGCGGGCGAGGCGGCGGGTGCACAGGGAAAGCACGCGCGAGCCGAGGTTGCGCGGTGCGCCGGGCAGGATCAGGAAGCGCGAGTTGTTGGTGATCAGGTGCAGGCGGCCGAACCGGATGCCGTACTCCCAGCCGATCCACCGGTCCCGGGCGCCGCATTTCAGCGCCGATGCCGAGAACATGGCCAGTGCCAGCCAGCGCCCCCGGTGATGGGCCACATAGCGCAGCGTCTCGCCCCGCGCCGGCACCGCGCCGAGATAGTGATGCGCCTGCATCAGATCCCGGAACCGGGATTCATCTCTCGCCGGTATGATGTCTACCGACACCTCTGAAAGGTCCACCTTGCGTATGTCCGTCTGATGGTCTTGTGACGGGATTTATACCAGTACCCGGGGGAAAAGTCCAGTGTTTGGGGTAAGTCCTTTGACCGGAAGAAAAAACTCTGCAGAAAAGAATTACCCTGGCGGCATCGCTGGCCCTGGTTGCGCCCTGCGGCCTGCCCCTGGCGCTGGGGTGCCGAAAGCTGTGGCGCCTGGGCCGCCGCCGTACCGCCTGGTTGGCGGGCGCCCTTCTCGGCTTCGTCACCACCGGATCGACCATCATTGCGGGCCTGCTCGGGCCGGTGGCCATCGCACTTTGTGCGGCGTTCCTCAGCCTGCCGGTCTGGGCTGCGGCATGGTATTGGGCCCGACGGGGCTGAGCGGAGCCGGACGCCGGCCCATCAGCATCCGGGGGATTACCCCCATTCAGAGTATCTGGCTGAGAAACTCCTGCGTCCGGGGATCCCTGGCCTCGGTGAAAAACGTCGCCGGGGGACCATGTTCCACGATGACGCCCCGGTCGGTGAAATAGATGTGGTCCGCGACTTCCCTTGCGAACCCCATTTCGTGGGTAACCAGGATGCAGGTCATCCCGCTCTGGGCGAGGTCCCTGATCACGGTCAATACTTCCTTCACTGTTTCCGGATCCAGCGCTGCGGTGACCTCGTCGAACAGCATGACATCCGGATTCATCGCCAGTGAACGGGCGATGGCCACGCGCTGCTGCTGCCCCCCCGACAGTTCCCCGGGATAACTGTCCTCCTTGCCCTGGAGGTTTACCCTTGCCATCAGTTCCAGGGACCGCTTCTCCACTTCCTCCCTGGGCTGCTTCAAGACCTTGAGCGGCGCCATCATCACGTTCTGCAACGCGGTCTTGTGCGGGAACAGGTTGTACTGCTGGAACACCATCCCGACTTTCTTGCGAAGCTCAAGCTTGTTGAGGGCGGGATCATGCACCTCCTGTCCCTCGACCAGGATGGAACCGGAGTTGATGGGATTCAGGGCATTGATGCAGCGGATCAGGGTGGACTTGCCGGAACCGGAAGGACCGATGATGCAGATCACCTCGCCTTTCATGACATCCAGCGATATGCCCTTCAGCACCTCGAGATCGCCAAACGATTTGTGCACCTCGCGCAGGGACACAAGCGGCTGGTCCGGGGTCCAGGTGTCTGTGCTCATATCGGAATAGTCCCGCCGGAGTTACTGTTTGACGGCGAATTTGCGCTCAAGGCGCAGTGTCCACCTGGCGATGGGATAACAATAGAGAAAAAAGATCACCAGGGCAAACCCGAAGTACGGCAGAAGCAGTTCGGGATGATTGTCCTCCGCTTCCATCGCCTGGCGTGACAGGGTCACCAGTTCCTCCACCCCGAGCAATGAAACCAGCGGAGTAGCCATGGTGAGAATGGCATACCAGTTCATCCATGGCGGGATCATGCGTTTGAAGCACTGCGGCAGTATGATCTGCCACAGGATCTGGCGGCGGGTGAACGCCAGCGATTCCGCCGCCTCCCACTGTCCCGTGGGTACCGACTGGATGCCCCCGCGCACGATTTCCGAGATGTTGGCCATGATGGGCAATGCCAGTCCGAAAACGGCTTTCATCCAGTCCGGGATCAGGTAGATTTTCCCACCCAGCTCGAACTCGAACGGAAAGGCCAGCATCACGATGAACAGCAGCACCAGCCAGGGCGAATTGCGGAACAGCTGGGTCACGAACCAGCTCAACCCGGAAAGCAGGCGAACCGGCGACACCTGGCCCAGCCCCAGCAGGACCCCTGCGGCGGTCCCGATCAGCATCGTCAGGAAGCTGATCAGGATGTTGAGCGTGAAGCCCTCTCCCACCAGGAACGGAAGCCAGCGCCAGAGCGCCTCGAAAGCCTGGGCATGGGTATAGCCGCCCTGTGCAAGAACCAGCACGGGCCAGAGCAGCATCAGGGCTGCAGCGGCGAACAGCACGCCCGGGCCGAGACTGTCCAGCCAGCGGCTGAAACCGAGCTCCGACACACTCCCCCGGGACGTCAGCCGATACGGCTTCAGCACCGGGAGGTCGGTACCGGCGGCCGCGCCGGGATCGATACCTGGAATCGGCCTTGAAAGGGATCTCATTGCCCGTAACCCGGAATCCGCGCCGCCCGCTCCCAGGAATTCATCGCCATCACGAGTATGCCCACCAGGACGATATAGACCAGGAACAGCACCACCATGCAGGCGTACTGCGCGGTGGAGTAGTCGTTGTAGATGCTCACCATCTGGTAGAGCAGTTCGGGAACCGCGATGGCCAGGGCCTGGGTGGTGGTCTTCACCAGGTTCACCAGGTTGTTGTTGAGCGCCGGCAGACTGACCCGGAATGCAAGCGGGAATACCACGTTCGTGAAGGTCTGCAGACGGCTCATGCCCAGGGACTCGGCAGCTTCCCGGGTGGATTCGGGAATGGCCTCGATGCCGGCACGGAATATCTCGACGTTGAACGCGCCGGCGAAGAACGACAGCGATATGATTGCCCAGCCGACGTTGGAGATGATCGGTATCTCAAGCCAGCCGTCCGGTGAATACGTCGGAGTGAACTGGCCCAGGGCAAAATAGAAGAACAGCAGCTGGATCAGCGGCGGCGTGTTGCGGAAAAACTGGATATAGCCCTGTACAAGGCTCCTGACCAGGCCGGACCTGGCGCCCTGGAGCCACGCCCCGACCAGGCCGATGACCACGCTCAGGATCACGCAGGTCACCGAAAGCTTGACGGTCACCCAAAGACCGGTCAGCACCCGGTCCGTCTGCACCGGGTCATAGAAGAAGATGAAGTTCCAGCGCGGATGGTCCGCCGACAGGTCGAAGAAAAACTGCTGGAACGCGTTCATGGCCGATCAGTCACCACAACGGGGGTTACAACCGGCCGGGGGCGGGGGACGGCGTCCGGCCGTCCCCTCCCCGTGCAGTCAATGGTCAGGTGATTACTGTATCCAGTCGGCATGCCGGGCATGCTGGTCCACCAGGTACTTGGTGGCCTGGATGCCCCATTTTTTCTCCAGCTCGATCAGTTTGCCCGACTGGTGCCAGTTGTAGGTCATGCCGGACATGAAATTGCCGAAAACGCAATCCTTCTCGCCCAGCGGCACGGCAAGTCCCCAGGGGTTGTCGTCCTCGCTGGCCAGCGGCATCTCGAAATCGTTCCAGTTGCCGGAGGAAAGGTCCGACATGATGGAAGAATCATCGTAGACCCAGGCGATGCATTTCTTGTCCCGGAGCGCCTGCTTGGCCTCCGCGTTGCCGGTGAATGCGACGATTTCCGCGCCATAACGCTCACTGACGATCTTGTTGTAGAAAGCGCCCTGCTTTCCGCACACCGGCTTGCCGCGAAGATTCTCCCATTCTGTCAGGGAAAGGGCTGTTGGAGACATCACGTTGGTGCCGGACGTGTAGTAGTTGGGCTGGGTGATGCCCACGATCTTGCGCCGGTCGGGCCGGTCGGACATGGTGGCGATCATCATGTCGATCTTGCCCTGTTCGAGAAACTGCATGCGGTTGGAGGACTGGACGGCAACCGTCTCGAGATCCACACCCATGGCATCGGCCACCAATTGGGCCATGTCAACCTCCATGCCCACAATGGCGCCGCTCTCGTCACGGTAGCCCCAGGGCTTGTAGTCCGCCTTGACGCCCACAACCAGCTTGCCGCGGTCCATCACCTTGTTCCAGACATCGTTGGTACATTCGGCGCTGGCTCCTGCGGACCCGAGCAGCATCGCGGACGCGGTTGCGGCAACCAGCATATTTTGTTTCATATATCGCATTTCACTAACTCCTCCTCGTTTTGTTGGAATGCCACGATGCGCCGGCAAACGACGGGCCCGCCAGCGTGTTCGCGACTCTTCGGGCCCAAAAATATATATCAAATCCGTTTGGTTGGATAGTTCCGGGCCGGGCCCGTGTAGCGAGCAAATGGTTTGTCCGGTCAAGTAGCACATAACCTGTCCAGGCGCCGGCACGTCGGCCGGCCTCCCGGACTCCGCGGTGAATGAACCGGCGCCGGGGAATACCCGGACAGATGCCGGCGGCGCTACTGCAGCTGTTGCCGGATTGCCTCCTTGCGGCGGGCCACATAAGCCTCCAGTTCCTCCCTGCGGTCGGGCTGGAGAACCGGTTCCCGGTATTCCCGCAGACGTTGCTGCCAAAGTTCGGTGGCCCGATCGGTGGCGGTCCTGGCACCATCGGAATGCCACACCTCATAGTTTCGCCAGTCCGCCAGCGTGGATTCATAGAACGCGTGCCGGTAGCGCTTCAGGGTATGGGGGTGATCGAAGAACTGCCCCCCGGTCGGGACCTCGGAGATGGCCTCCCACGCCAGTGCCTCCGCGTCCATCCCCACCGGCTGCACTACTTCCGCCATCATCTGCAGGAGCTCGGCGTCCAGGACGAATTTTTCGAACGATGCCGTCAGCCCCCCCTCCATCCATCCGGCGGCATGATACAGAAGGTTGGTGTGGGACAGGAAACACGCCCAAAGAGACATTTCGGATTCCCAGCCCGCCTGGGCATCCACCGTGTTGGCAGTGGCGGAGTTGCTGCACCGGAACGGCAATCCGTACTTTCTCGCAAGCTGACCCGAAGCGAGCACCGCCCGGGCATACTCCGGGGTCCCGAATGCCGGGGCACCGGTACGCATGTCCACGTTGGAGGTGTAACTGCCGTAAACCACCGGAGCGCCCGGCCGGACGATCTGGGTCAGCACGATTCCCGACAGTGCTTCCGCGTTCTGCTGTGACAGGGCGCCTGCAAGGGTGGTGGGCGTCATGGCACCCATGAGCGTGAAGGGGGTTACCACGCAGCACTGCCCGAGTCCTGCGGTGGCGATCAGTCCGTCGGACATCTCACCGTCAAACCGCCGCGGTGAATTCACCGAAATGATCGTCAGGCAGGACGGTGACTCCTGCATCTCCTCCAGGGAGATACCCCTTGAAATCCGTGATATCTCGATGCCGTCCCGGGCGCGGTCCTCGCCGATACTGGTATTCAGCCAGCACTTGTCGGTGAGGGTGGCGGCAGCGAGATAGCAATCCAGGTGACGGCTGAATGCCGGCATCTCCAGCGGCGGAGCAGGCTGATTGCCGGTGGCGTGAACGACATCGTGGACCTGCACCAGCTTGAGCAGCCGGCAGTAGTCCTCGTAATTTCCATTGCGCTTGCCATGAATGCGGTCATGAACGTTGGGCGGCCCGCCAACGGACGTGGTGCAGATGGCATTGCCGCCAAGGTCCAGGCGGTTGTCCGGGTTTCTCGGGGTCAGCGTGAACCTGGACGGTATGCTGGCCAACGCCCTGTCCACCAGTTCCTCCTCGATCCTGACGCGGCCGGTCGCATCATCCACCTCGGCACCGGCCTCCCGGAACAGCGTCCGGGCCTGATCCCCCATGAATTCGATGCCGATTTCCCCGAGGATCTTCAGGGATGCGCGGTGAATGGTCTCCAGTTGATCCTCGCCGAGGATCGGCACCGGCGGCAGGGATGTCCTGATCTGTTTGTAGACGGTCTCCCGGCCTGCGCTGGCGGCACCTTCGGACGCCTGCAACCGGGATTTTCTTCGGCGGGACATGATGACCTGCGGCCCAACGGAATCTCGCTGTGCCGACATTAGACCCCGGTGCGGTCCCGCCGTCTGCGGATTTGCGACCTGGGATACGACTGCCGCGACGAAATCGCGGGATTATTCCGATCTGTCCGTGTCGGGAACCCGCTCCTCCCGGGGCGTCCGGCCGTACACATCCCGGTAGGACTTGATGAAGTGGGAATGGGAGGAAAAACCGGAGGCGATGGCCACGTCCAGACCCGACCACGATGTGTACAGCAGCAGTTGACGCGCATTCTCCAGGCGCAGCTTGAGATAGTATTTCTGGGGCGTGGTGTCGCGGTATTTCCGGAACAGCCTTTCCAGCTGCCGCAGCGAGACATCCACATGGCTGGCCACCTCCTGGGGCGTCAGCGGATCCTCAATGTTGTTCTGCATCAGGTCTATGGCTTCGGCAAGTTTGGGCGACAGGCGTATGAGGTCGTACCTGTTCTCCATCCGCTGCCGATCGTCCGGCGTGCGCAGGCGGTCGTGCTGGTAGATCTGGGATATCCTCCGCGCCATCTCATGGCCGCAATCCTGTTCCACGAGCTTAAGCATCATGTCCAGCGCCGCGGTGCCGCCCGAACAGGTTCCCCGGCTGCGGTCGATCTCGTAGATATTGCTGGTGATTTCAAGGTGCGGGTAGAGTTCCCGGAACACCGGCAGATTCTCCCAGTGGATGGTGCAGCGGTAACCATCCAGCAGTCCGGCCCTGGCCAACACGAAACTGCCGGAGCTTGCACTGCCGAGCAGGGCACCCCTGCGGTCCAGCGTCCACAGGTTTCTGAACGTCTGCTCATCCGCGAAGTACTGGGTTTCATTGGTGGCCACCAGCAGTATCCGGTCACAGGCGGTGACGTCCTCAAGCGGGCCTTCGACCGTCACCTGGACCCCGCTGCTGGAACATACATTCTGTCCGTCCGGGGATACCAGATGCCAGCGATAGGCATGATCCGCAGTGAACCGGTTGGCAGTCCGCATGCAGTCCACCAGGCAGCTGAACGGAATCAGGGGAAAACGTTCGAAGAGGAGGAGGACAACGTCCCGGGTCTTGACGGGTGGGGGTGTACGCTCCCCGGAACGCGGTAACGATGACAACACTTCAGTGACCGGTGATAGGTATGCACAATATAACCATGATCGCGGGGTTTCGACAATGCCGGCTATACTTCTGGACAAACGTGGTCAGCCCCCCGGGTCGTGCAGCATGAACCAAGGTCCTTTCGACATACTGATTACAGGGGGAACGGGATTGATCGGCCAGGCGCTGATCCCCGTTCTCGAAGCCGGGGGTCACCGGATTTCCGTTCTGTCCCGGCGGCCGGACCGGTACCCCGGCAAAGCCAGCCGCCCCCGTCTCTTCGCCGCCTTGCGGGACATCCCGGGGGATCATCCGGTGGACGCTGTCATCAACCTGGCGGGGGCGCGCATCATCGGCCGGCGGTGGAGCGTCCGCCGCAAACAGGTCCTGCGGGACAGCCGGATTGTACTGACCCGGGGACTGGTGGGGTGGATGTCCCAACGCCCGGTGCCGCCGGCCGTGCTGATCAGTGGATCAGCGGTGGGGTATTACGGCGACCGCCAGGGCGAACCCCTCGAAGAGGATCAGTCATGCGGCGGGGACTTCGGTGCCCTGCTGTGCCGGGACTGGGAGCACGAGGCCATGGAAGCCGCCACGCTGGGGACCCGTGTAGCGGTCATCCGCACCGGTCTTGTATTGAGCGGCAAAGGCGGCATGCTGCCCCCCATGCTGCATAGCTTCGGGTGGGGGCTTGGAGCGCGCATCGGGAACGGCAGGCAATGGATGAGCTGGATCCACATCGATGACGAGGTCTCCGCAATTGCCCACCTGCTTGCCAACCCGGAATCCGCCGGCGCCTATAACCTGACGGCACCGGAACCCGTGACCAATACCGGGTTCAGCGACTGTCTTGCACGCGTTTTGCGCCGCCCGCGCCTGCTCGCGGTTCCGGCACCGGTGCTGCACCTGGGGCTCGGAGAAGCTGCGGGACTAGTGCTCGGTGGTCAGCGCTCGATACCGGCAAGGCTCCAGCAGGAGGGCTTCGGGTTTGCCTACCCATCCCTGGAAGGCGCCTTCCGGGCCATCGCCCGCCCTTGACCGGGACCATGACTTTGGTGTCCCGACCACGCAGCGTAGCCATCCGTGATCGGGAATGCGGCAAAACCGAAGAGGCGCTTCAGCAACGGCCAACCGGCGGACCACATGCGAAGACCCTGCCTAGTCTTCCGGAACCTGAACCGATATGCCGCCACCGATGAACGCCTCCGGTATCGCGAATGGGATCACGCCTTGTCCTTGTGGGCACACGAATCCGGTCTTCAGGCCGGCTGGTCCGAGCAGCACCGACACCCTTTCGCCTCCGATCCGTCCGTGACACCCCATGAGACCGCCTCCGACCTCCGGCGCCGCCTTGAGGCCGTCGCCGAGCCGGCCACGAAAGCATGGTTCGAAAACTATCTGAAGCATGCTGTCTCCTACCGCGGCGTGAAGACCCCCCAGGTCAGCCGTATTCTCGCTGACTGGCGGCGAGTTCACGACCTCGGCCAGTGGCCCGACAAGGACCAGCTCGCCCTCGCCAGGACACTGATTGAAGGACGTTACGCGGAGGACAAGTTCGCCGGCACACTCTACATCCAGAAATACCTGCTGCGGCGGATGGACCCGGTGCAGATCCTGGACGCTGCGGAAAACCTCTTCGTCTCGGGCGCGTTCTTCGACTGGTCGACCACGGACTGGTTCAGCGTGCGGGTACTGGGCCCCATGATTGCACGTCACGACATGCCGATCGCGCACCGGGTGGCCGGGTGGCGGGGCGCCGAGAACCTCTGGCAACGGCGCTCCTCGATCGTCCCGTTCCGGACTGTCGTGCGTGATGAAGCCTACCACCCCGTCATCGAGGCAACGGTCGAAGTGCTCGTCCCAGAGCGCGACCGGTTCATACAGACCGGGATCGGTTGGGTAATCAGCGACCTGTCGAAAATGCATCCGAAGGTTGCTGAAGCATTGGTCGAGCGGCACTTCGTGGACTTTTCAGCCGAGGTCATCCGGCGGCACACGCGGCATCTTCCTGGGCATGCGGAATATAAAAGACGTGCATCAATGAACCGCAGAAGGGGCAATCCCTAGGCATCCAGGCCAACAAGGACAACGGGTTTTACGATTGTGATGATGAAATAGCCCCAAGTCGACAGACAATCCCATTCGGTCAACACTGTTACGGCCAAATGCCGGCGCGCCACGCAGCCTGGGCGATCCACGATCCCCGTGACCGGCGAGAGACTGAGTGGCCGGCGGTGGCCAGGGTCGTTGCCATCGGGTCGCAGTCCAAGCTGGCTCCAGTCCGGAAAGGATCGGGAGACCCTTTCGGGCCAGATTCTCCGTTGCTGTTTCCACTGGTGTTCCGGCTTCCACTTCGATCTCTTTCACCTCCGCTCGCAAGTGCATTACGCGCGTGCGAACCAACAAACCTACTTGGAAGACATGCTTCCGGCGAACACGGGACAGAACGTCCCATGCCTTTCCGTTTCCATCCGTGGCCGCAGACGATTTCTCTCAAGCGTTGAATTATGATAGATATATTACTTTATTTCTGACACTTCCGAATGAAGAAACGAAACATGCGCAGCCTTTCCCGTCGCATCATGGAGCACGCCACGACGCTTCCGGAAGCCACGCCGTTGTGTCCGTCAGCCCTGTTGCACCTCGGTAACCGGGCGGCCGTCGACCAAGCGTTGTCGCGTCTCGCACGATCCGGTGATCTCATGCGGATCTGCCAGGGTGTCTACATGTGCCCGGTCGAAACCCGCTTCGGCCTTCGGTCTCCCCGTGTTGACAAGGCGCTCACCGCGCTGTCGAAGATGTGGGTCGAAACGATCGTGCCATCCGGCGGCGCGGCGGCAAACCGCCTCGGCCTAACCACGCAGAATCCGGTACGTGTGTTCTATCTCACCTCCGGTCCCAACCGACGACTCCACTTCGGCACGTCAATCGTCGATCTGCGTCACGCACCGCGTTGGCAACTGGTGGCCCCCCACCAAAAGGCGGGAGACGTTATCCGAGCCCTGGCATGGCTGGGACCTGCCGAGGTCGAGGACGGCCTCGAAGCGGTCCTTCCGACGCTTTCCGTATCGGATCGGGACGAACTTGCGGCCGCGCGGGCCGTGATGCCCAATTGGATGGCGGAACCGGTGAGCGCCCGCCTTGCACATGGCTGGGACACGTTAACACCACCTCTCGCACGACGACAGGCGCAATGCTCTGGAAGTGGCGGAGCGGAACAGCAGCCACAAGGCACATCTTCAGGATGAGGACATCTGGGTCCTCGCGACCTTTGGCATGCTGCTCGACGAGAGTGAACCGTTCGACAAGCTGATGGAGCACTGCACGGCGATCGAAACGCGAGTCAATGCTTCGCCGTTGGAGGGAAACTGATGATGGTTCATCGACACCTCAGGGCCTCCCGTTCTCTCACCAGTGAGAGGCCGCGAGCGTTGGCTTCGACACACAAGATAGCCTCGCCAACTGAACAGGAACGTTCAATGCCCAATATTCCTGTCCACCTGAACCGCTGCCGACATTTTCCTACCCTTCGCGAGAGCCTGCGGACGGCGCAGGGAGTGCGGTGGCCAGGTAATCTCTTTGAAATTCGGATACGACTGCATCGGTTGCAGAAACGATTCCACACGTCGAAGGAACCTACTGCCTGCTGGGTTACTGGACCGGAGCCGTTGCCATGTACTACGAAAGGGAACCTGCGCTTTTCGGGACCCGTGAGGCCTCTAAGCTGTCAGCCAGGCACAGCACCCAAAGAAAGACCCTCGGGGTGAGGGTCTGCAATGAACACCACTGGAGGAGTAACACGCAATCTACGCTGCGTCTTTGATTCTTGGCGGAATCGGCAGTGATTCGATCTTCGCACTTACCGGTTGATGCTGTGACCGTGGCTGTGGTTGAGACTGCGGACAGGCACTGTCGTGCAGCGCCACACCTTCCATGATCTCGTGCCGCTCAATGCCGATGTCCCGAAGCAGGTAATCCGGCAATGCCTGCAGTACCCGAATTGCCTGACGGCGCCGGTTCCAGGTACGCAGTCCGCCGATCATGCGATCAAGGACAGAAAAAAGGGGGAAATTGCTCTTGTTCATGTTCCGGTCCTTCCTGCATTTGTCATTTGACATGCACTTTTCGAGGATTCCATTGTCTCCGGAGTGATGCAAATTCGGGGTAAGCATGGGGTAAACATTCTGTAAAGAATCGATCCCAACCGAACAGCGCGGCGGATGGCAGGAACACCGCAAAGGACGGTACGCCCGAGGAGTCCTTGCCATGATCCACCCGAACCGACGACGCGCTTTACCGGCGCCGTCAAGGGACTCGCCGGCGGGAATTCTCTTCCCAGGGGACGAACAACCGGCCTGTAGCTATAGTTCCGGCATCAGTTGATTTGTCCCGGGAATTCACCCATCCTTCGGATTATCCCTTACACCTGCTCGTGGAGTGTCCGGAATGAGGATTCTCACTCTTTTCTGCGTGGCGATGCTGTCGGTCCCCATGATCGGCACCGCGTTCGCCGGAGATTTCAGACCTGCGGTGGTCTATGACACCGACAACAAGTTCGACAAGGGCTTCAACGAGGGCGTCTGGAATGGTCTGCGGAAGTTCTCCGACGAGACGGGCGTCCGGGTCGAAGAGTTGCTGATTGCCGACAGGACCCGGCGCGAGCAGGCGATACAGGACCTGGTAAAAAGTGGGGCAACCATGGTGATTGCGGTGGGTTTCGCCCAGGCGGACGCAATCGACGCGGTGGCAGCCGAATATCCCGACCGGCAATTCGCGATCATCGATGTCTCCTGGCTGGACCGTCCCAATCTTCGCCAGTACGCTTTCAGGGAGCATGAAGGCAGTTATCTGGTAGGCGTCGCGGCGGCCCTGGCGAGCCGGACCGGCAAGGTCGGCTTCGTGGGCGGCATGGATATCCCCCTCATCCACAGGTTCCATTGCGGCTATCTGCAGGGTGCGAAGGCCGCCAGGAGTGATATCGAGGTCCTGCAGGCGATGATCGGAACGACACCCGCCGCCTGGAGAGATCCGGCGAGGGCCGCGGAACTTGCACAGGGTCAGATCGAGCGTGGCGCCGATGTCATCTATCATGCTGCCGGCGGAAGCGGCATCGGCGTCATCCGGGCCGCAGCCGAAGCCGGCAGGCTTGCCATCGGCGTCGACTCGAACCAGAACGGGCTGGCTCCCGGGTCAGTGCTGACCTCGATGCTGAAGCGTGTCGATGTAGCTGCCTACCAGACGCTCAGTGACGGGCTGAACGGCAACTTCACTGCCGGTGTCATCAGCCTGGGCCTTGCCGAGGGTGGTGTCGACTGGGCGCAGGACGAGCACAATGCCGGCCTACTCTCGGACAGCCTGAAGTCTGCCGTCGAGCAGGCCAGGGCAGACATCGTAATGGAAAAGATCAAGGTACACGACTACATGCAGGATTCCCATTGTCCCGGCTGAGTCCCCTCTACCGCCGCACAGCTTCAGCGCAGACCGGTTGCCATGTAAATCCGGTCATCCAGCAAGTTACTGATCGGCCGAATCCGGGTGGTCCCGCAGCCTAGCCGGGCATAAACGGCCTGACGGTCTGGTTACACCGTGGAAACGGCTTCGCCGGTACGATACGCGAAAGCCATACCGACCGTGAATATCAGACATCCTTGGGAATATCCTCGTGCAGGCTTTCCGACGGATAGCGAAAGGAACCGAACCGGATCACCAGTGTGGCCAGCGCCAGGATCAGGATTGCGGAGGAGATGTAGATCAGGGGCAGGACCGGCAACTCCCCGATCGGTATTTCCTCCACCAGGTGATGGTCCACCTGGATGATGCCCACCAGCATGCGGGTGAGGGCCGTTATGGCCACGTAGATCAGGAAACGCACGGGCATGCGCTTGGTCTTGAAATAGATGCCGACCATGGCACCCAGTTCAAGGTAGATGAAAAGCAGCAGGATATCCTCGATGGATGCCGAGCGCTTGCTGGCCATCAGGTGCAGGAACTCTGCCCCGGCGGACCAGACCACCATGCTGCCGATCACGAACAGGGCCAGGTAATGGAACACATCCGTCAGGAAATTTCCAAGGAAGCGAACAGACTGGTTGAGTTTGCGGTTTGTTTCGAGCATTCTGACTGCAATACGGGACCGTTGTGCGTCAATCTAGCATAATTGACAATGACAGGTCCCGGGATGCCGTCCGGCCGGGAACCGGGACCGGGTGCGGAATTACCGCGGCGCGTCACCCGGACACTGCCATTCGCGGTATCGCCATGCCTCAATGAAGCGCCCGGCAAGCGGCGGCGACCGGCCTGTCCCACAGCCCGGGTTCCACGCGGCGCTCAATGTCGTGTTCCACTTCGTCACGGAGGTTCGGAAGGAAATCGAGACGGCTGCGTGCCTCGATCTCGTCGATGCTCGCCAGGAATCCGGGGAGGCTGTCCGCCTTCAGCTTCCGGTTCGGCAGTATGAACGCGATGGCCTCCATCCGCCCGGGGTCGAGAGCCAACTTGAAGAAATGCGAGGGAACATCTACCAGGATCCCGTTGTCATCCACCCCGTCGCCGTCCATGTCCACGGCGAGCCTGGCTGTTTCCCGGTCCTCGTAGAGCGGCCCGGTGACGACATGGAGCAGACCACGTTCGCATCCCCACTGCCGCATCTTCCGTTCCAGCACCCGCCAGATGCCCCGGTTGAATCCGGCACCCACCTGCGGCGCCATGTTGCTCATGAAAAAGCTCTCGCTCATGGCCGCCTCGGACCACTTCATGGACCCCGCCGGCGCGAGATGCCCCCGGTCGTAGCCCGTCTTCCGGTAGTCGTCTTCCGCCACCCGGTGTTGCAGCGGAACCCCGGGGTCCGGCCGGTATGCCTCCCTTCGTTCCGCCCTGGGACTGATGAGATCCTCCCTGCGCAGCCGGTAGGCAACCCAGTCCGGAACGTTGCGGGCAGGATTGAATGCAACGACCTGGCCGGCATGGCAGAGGATGACCCAGTCCGGGGCGCCGCCCGTCCCGGAAGCATTGTCCGATGCACGGTGGAAAGGCCGCCCCTGGGGAGTGAAGTGGTCACAGTCCGCCGATGCCGGACCAGCCAGGACGGCCAGCAGCAAGGCCAGGCGGCCCACCCTTCGCCTCCCGCATGCGGGACCTGGCAAACTGGAACTGGTCACACGGGAATCCGGTATTGCCGCCGCTGTGCCCGCCCGACTATTCCAACGCGGATATGATCCGGTGATGCAGGGGCTCACCGGCAAAGCGGCTCATCTCCTGGAGGCCGGTGGGACTGGTGACATTGACCTCGATCAGCTGGCCACCGATCACATCGATTCCCGCGAAGAATATCCCCCGGGAAACCAGCGCGGGTTTCAGTTCCGCACAAATTTCACGATCCCTGGGTGTCAGCTCCACCGGCTGGGCGCTGCCCCCCTGATCAAGGTTGTTCAGCTCCACGCCCTCGGCATGCACGCGCAGAATGGAACCCAGGGGATCGCCCTGGAGCAGGAGAATCCGTTTGTCCCCTTCCCGTGCCGCCGGCAAGTACTCCTGGGAGACGACCCAGTGCCGCCCCGCCCGGGTGGCCGCCTCGAGTGGCGACGGGTCCTCGCCCGGCGAGAAAAAGACGATTCCCTTGCCGCCGTGGCCGTCAACCGGTTTTACCGTGATTCTGCCGATCCGGTCCGCGAATGCCAGGATTTCCTCGGCCGAATTGCTGACCAGGGTCTGCGGGGTGTAGCGCGGAAACGCCAGCGCCGCAAGCTTCTCGTTCCAGTCCCTGACACCCTGCGGCCGGTTGATCACGCGGGTGGTCGGCGGAAGAAAGTCCAGCAGCAGGGTGGTATACAGGTAGCCGCGGTCGAAGGGCGGGTCGGTTCTCAGCCAGACCGCATCCGCCCGGGACAGGGGAACGGTTTCATCCGAAAGCACGGTGAACGGAACATCGTGATCATCCCGGACATCCAGCCACTGTATCCTGGAATACGGTTCATCATGCCGCAGGCTCAACCAGCCGGGGTCCGCGTAACCCACCGTATGCCCCCGCTCCACGCAGGCCCGCATCAGGAAATAGGTCGTATCCTTCCAGGGTTTCACGGACCCGAGGGGGTCCATGACGAAGACATGCCTCACAGCAGATTATCGCGGAGGGCTGTCAGGCGGCATAGCCCAGGGTTTTCAGGGCGGCGCCAATCTCGTCCAGGATCACCGGATCGTCTATGGTCGCAGGCATCTTCCATTCATCCCCGTCGGCTATCTTTTTCATGGTGCCGCGAAGAATCTTGCCGGACCGGGTCTTGGGCAGGCGGGCCACTACCGCAGCCAGCTTGAACGCGGCCACCGGTCCGATTTTCTCCCGTACGAGGCCTACGCATTCCCTGACGATGTCCGCATGATCCCTGTCGACGCCGCTGCTGAGCACCAGGCAGCCCAGCGGCAGTTCACCCTTGAGCTGGTCCCTGACACCGATGACGGCACATTCCGCCACGTCGGGATGTGCCGCCAGCACCTCCTCGATCGCTCCCGTGGACAGGCGATGGCCGGCGACGTTGATGACATCGTCGGTACGCGACATGACGAATACATATCCGTCCCCGTCGATAAAACCGGCGTCACCGGTTTCGTAGTACCCGGGGAAGCGGCTGAAATAGGAATCAAACATTCTCTGGCGGGCATTCCACAATGTCGGGAAAGTGCCCGGTGGAAGCGGAAGTTTCACGACCAGGGAGCCGATGTCGCCCGCAGCCACCGGATTGCCGTCATCATCCAGCACCTCCATGGCCCAGCCCGGCACGGGCAGGGTCGGCGATCCTTCCTTGACCGGAAGCAGTTCGATGCCGAGGCAATTGGCACAGATGGACCAGCCGGTTTCGGTCTGCCACCAGTGATCGATCACCGGCACGCCCATCTTGTCTGTTGCCCACTGGAGCGTGTCGGGGTCCGTCCGTTCACCGGCGAGAAAGAGGGCCCGCATCCCGGAAGTGTCGTGCCTGTCCAGGTAGTCGCCGCCTGGATCCTCCTTCTTGATGGCGCGAAACGCGGTGGGTGCGGTGAACAGCACCTTGACGTCATGCTCCTCGATGACCCGCCAGAACACGCCGGGATCCGGCGTCCCCACGGGCTTGCCCTCGAAAACGATGGTGGTGTTACGCCCAAGCAGCGGGCCGTACACGATATAGGAATGCCCGACCACCCAGCCGACATCGGAAGCCGCCCAGAACACCTCGCCGGGGTCCACGTTGTAGATGTTCTTCATCGTCCAGTTGAGGGCGACAATGCCACTGCCGGTGTCCCGCACCACTCCCTTGGGCTGGCCGGTGGTGCCGGAGGTATAGAGTATGTACAGGGGCGCCAGGGCGTCCAGCGGTACGCAATCCACCGGTGCGGCCGCTGCGACGGCCTCATTCCAGTCGACGTCCCGCCCGGCCGACATCTCCGCCCGCGCCTGGGGCCGCTGGAAAACGATACAGTGCTCCGGCTTGTGGTCGGCCAGTTCAATGGCCTTGTCCAGGAGCGGCTTGTACTCGATGGTCCGGCCCGGTTCCAGGCCGCAGGAGGCGGCCACGATCGCCCTGGGTTTGCAGTCGTCGATCCTGACGGCGAGTTCGTTGGAAGCGAACCCGCCGAACACCACCGAGTGGACCGCGCCGATCCGGGCGCATGCCAGCATGGCGACAAGCGCTTCCGGGATCATGGGCATGTAGACGATGACCCTGTCCCCGGCGGAAATGCCATGGGCGGCCAGGGCGCCGGCGAAGACGGCCACCCTGTCCCTCAGTTCCCCGTAGGTGATCTTCTGCTGGGTCCCGGTGATGGGACTGTCGTGGATGATGGCGAGCTGTTCCGCGTGACCGGCTTCCACGTGCCGGTCCACGGCGTTGTAGCAGACATTGGTCTGGCCGCCGGCAAACCAGCGATAGTAGGGCGCATCACTGTCGTCCAGAACCGTGTCCCACCTGCGGTACCAGTGTACCAGTTCGGCGGCCTCGCCCCAGAACCCCTCCGGGTCGTCAATGGAGCGGCGGTAGATCTCTTCAAAGGTGTCTGTCATGTTTCTCATCCCGCGGTTCTGCGATCACCGGACGCATCGGACCGCTTTTCTGTTTCGAATAAACCGTCGAACAAACCGGCAATATGCCGGGGAGGATATGTTTTGCGTTATAGTCTAGATCAATCCCATTTCGTATTCTACCAATGGCCTACAGCACCATTCTCGTGGAGACCCGTGACCGTACGGGGCTCATTCAACTGAACCGGCCCGAGGCGCTGAACGCGCTTTCATCCGGGATGATGATAGAACTCGGCCAGGCTCTGCGTGACTTCGAGAATGACGACGCAGTCGGGGCCATCGTGATCACCGGCAACGAGAAAGCCTTCGCCGCCGGTGCGGACATCAAGGAAATGAAGGACAAGAGCTACATGGATGTCTTCCGGCAGGATTTCATCACCGACAACTGGGAGGCGGTGTTGCAATGCCGCAAGCCGGTCATTGCCGCGGTGGCGGGATACGCCCTGGGGGGCGGTTGTGAGCTTGCCATGATGTGCGATTTCATCATCGCTGCGGACAACGCCCGGTTCGCACAGCCGGAAGTCAACCTCGGCATCATTCCGGGTGCCGGCGGCACCCAGCGCCTGACGCGGGCGGTGGGCAAGTCCAAGGCCATGGACCTGTGCCTGACCGGGCGCATGATGGACGCCGAGGAGGCCGAACGTGCAGGCCTTGTTGCCCGGATCGTGCCCGCCGGAGAACTGCTGGAAAGCACCCTGGAAATCGCGCAGTCCATTGCCGGAAAGTCCCTGCCCTCAGTGATGGCCTGCAAGGAGTCCGTCAACCGCTCTTTCGAGTCCGCGTTGGCGGAAGGACTGCTGTTCGAACGTCGCCAGTTCCACGCCCTGTTCGCCACCGAGGACCAGAAGGAAGGCATGTCGGCCTTTGCCGAGAAGCGCGAGGCCCAGTGGAAGCATCGCTGACCGGGATCCGGGCGATTCCAGGCAATCGGTAATGAATGCGCCCAGCGGCAGCTGGCGGACGCCCCTCCTTGTCATTACCGCCGGGTGCCTGATCTCCCTGATCGGCTTCGGCGTCCGTTCCGGGTTCGGGCTGTTTCTCGAGCCCATGACCGTGGCCATGGACTGGAACCGGGAAATCTACGGCCTTGCCATGGCGCTGCAGAACCTCTTCTGGGGCCTCAGCCTGCCATTCGCCGGGGCGCTGGCAGACCGCTTCGGACCCGTCTGGGTCATCATTTCCGGTGCCGTGATGTACGCCCTGGCGGTGTACGGCATGTCCATCGCGGACACGCCCATGCTGCTCCATCTCACGGGCGGGATTCTGGCGGGAGTCGGCATCGCGTTCTCCGCGTTCACCATCGCCATGGCGTCCATGGCCCGGGTGGTGGAACCGGAACAGCGGTCGATGGTTCTGGGGCTCGGCACGGCGGCCGGTTCCCTCGGCCAGTTCCTGTTTTCACCCATCACCCAGGGATTCATCGGGGCCTTCGGCTGGATCACGGCGCTGGTGCTGCTGGCATCGATCCTCATGGTCATGGTTCCGCTGTCCTTCGCCCTGCCCAACGATCCCAACCAGTCCGTGGGCGAGACCGTGGACCAGACCATGGGCGAGGCGCTGCGCGAAGCGGGCGGCCACCTTGGCTACATCCTGCTCACCGCGGGTTTCTTCGTCTGCGGATTCCACCTGGCGTTCATCACCGTGCATTTCCCCGCCTACATCCAGGATCTGGGCATGGACCCCGTGATCGGTGCCTGGGCCATCGGCGTCATCGGGCTGATGAACATCGTCGGCTCCGTTCTCTCCGGGATCGCCGGCCAGCGGTTCAGCAAGAAGATGGCGCTCAGCCTGATCTACTTCCTGCGCTCGGTCGCGATCCTGGCCCTGCTGGTGCTGCCGAAGACTCCCCTGGTCATTCTCACCTTCGCCGGCGCCATCGGCCTTCTCTGGCTCTCCACGGTGCCCCTGACCACCGGCATAGTCGCCCAGGTGTTCGGCGTCCGCTACATGTCCATGCTGTTCGGGATCGTATTCCTCAGCCACCAACTCGGCAGTTTCCTGGGGGTCTGGCTGGGCGGACGGATCTATGACCAGACCGGTTCCTACGATGGCATCTGGTATGCCGGGATCATACTGGGACTGGCCGCGGCCCTGGTACACCTGCCCATCAACGAACGCCCCCTGCCCCGCCTGCGAATGGCCTGACCGGCACCCCGGACCCGGTCGCGGGAAACTGTCGGCGGGTGTTCCGGAATTTGCAGTCCCGCTGTCAGCGCCCGGGCGGGATTCCGTGCCGGCAGCTCCTGTCCGGTCAGTCCGAACAGGTCAGGACCTGCCCTCGGTGTCAAAGGCCAGCACTTCCTCACCCTTGTCGTCGGCGGCGACGGATACCTTGATGCAGCCTCCCTTGGCCAGTTTCCCGAACAACAGCTCGTCCGCCATGGGTCGCTTGATTTCCTGCTGGATCAGCCGCGCCATGGGTCTGGCTCCCATTGCCGGGTCGTAACCCTTCCTTGCCAGCCAGTCAAGGGCCGCGTCATCCACCTCGATCGTCACATTCCTGTCCGCGAGCTGGTGCTCCACCTCCAGCAGGAACTTCTTGACCACGTGGCGGATGGTGTCCGGGTCCAGGCCGGCAAAGCGGATGACGGCATCCAGCCGGTTGCGGAATTCCGGTGTAAAGGTTTTCCGGATTGCCTCCATGTCATCCGTGGAATGATCCTGGGTGATGAAGCCCATCGTTTCCCTGGCGGCCCGCTCCGCGCCGGCGTTGGTGGTCATGATGATGATGACGTTGCGGAAATCCGACTTGCGGCCGTTGTTGTCGGTCAGGTTGCCGTAATCCATGACCTGGAGCAGGATGTTGAATACATCGGGATGCGCCTTCTCGATCTCGTCGAACAGGAGCACCGCATGGGGATGCTTGTTGATCGCCTCCGTCAGCAGCCCGCCCTGGTCGAAGCCGACATATCCCGGGGGAGCGCCGATGAGCCGGGACACCGTGTGGCGCTCCATGTACTCCGACATGTCGAAACGGATGAACTCGATGCCCAGGGTGTTGGCGAGCTGCCTGGTCACCTCGGTCTTGCCGACGCCGGTGGGCCCGGAAAACAGCAGCGAGGCAATGGGGCGCCCGGTATTGCCAAGTCCTGACCGGGCCATCTTGATGGCGGACGACAGGGCCTCGATGGCGGTGTCCTGCCCGAACACCACCATCTTCAGGTCCCGCTCCAGGTTTTTCAGGGCCTGAACGTCGGACGCCGAGACATGTTTGGGCGGAATCCGTGCGATGTCCGCGATCATCTTCTCGATATCCTTCACGCCCACGGTTTTCTTGCGCCTTTCCGCGTCTGCCAGGCGGGTGCGGGCACCGGCCTCGTCGATCACGTCGATGGCGGTGTCCGGTAACTGGCGGTCCGTGAGGTAGCGGGCCGAAAGTTCCACTGCGCTGCGAAGCGCCGGGTTGGTGTAGCGGACTTCATGGTGCTCCTCGAAGCGCGACTTGAGCCCGCGCAGGATCTCCACGGCCTCGTCGATGGTGGGTTCGGTGATGTCTATTTTCTGGAACCGCCGTGACAGGGCCCGGTCCTTCTCGAATATGGTGCGGTATTCCTGGTAGGTGGTGGACCCGATGCACTTGAGGTCGCCGGAAGCCAGCATGGGTTTCAACAGGTTGGAGGCATCCAGCGCCCCGCCGGATACCGCACCCGCACCGATGATGGTATGGATTTCATCGATGAACAGAATCGCGCCGGTCTCATTGTCCAGGGCTTTCAGTACCGACTTCAGCCGCTGTTCGAAATCACCCCGGTACTTCGCACCCGCAAGCAGGGCCCCCATGTCCAGGGTATAGATGGTCGAGTTTTCGAGTATATCCGGCACATCGCCGGACACGATGTTGCGCGCCAGACCTTCAGCGAGCGCGGTCTTGCCCACTCCGGCTTCGCCCACAAACAACGGGTTGTTCTTTCGCCTGCGGCAGAGTATCTGGATCGTTCGCTCGAGCTCCATGGCGCGTCCGATCAGGGGGTCGATGCGGCCCTGTTCCGCAAGCTGGTTCAGGTTGATGGTGTAGTTTTCAAGGGCACCGTCGGTCTGTTCATACCCCCCCTCCCCATCGTATTCGTGCTCCTGCTCCGGCGCCGGCAGGCGGTCCCCTTCCGGCACCTTGGTGATGCCGTGGGAAATGTAGTTCACCACATCGTAGCGGCTGATCTCCTGCTGGCTCAGGAAATAGACCGCGAAGGACTCCCTTTCGCTGAACACCGCCACGAGGACGTTGGCGCCCTTGACCTCCTTCTTGCCCGAGCTCTGCACATGCATGATGGCTCGCTGCAGCACCCGCTGAAACCCGAGACCCGGCTGCGGCTCGTCCTCGCTTTCCGGCTCGAGTTGGGGCACCTCGTTTTCCAGGTACTGCTCCAGAGACTGCTTGAGGACTCCGATATCCCCCCCGCACAGCCGTATGGCCTTGCTGGTCTCCTTGTCATCCAGCAACGCGTAGAGCAGGTGCTCCACGGTGATGATCTCGTGCCGGCGGGTACGGGCGTAGTTGACCGCCGTTCCCAGGGTGACTTCAAGTTCTTCGGACAGCATGGCCTTTGCCGGAACGGACAGGAACATCCCGGGTTGCGGACAGGTCGTAAACCAGCAATGCCTGCACGGACGCCATCATGCCAGATCCATGGTGCATTGCAGGGGGTGCTGGTATTCCATGGCATAGTCGATCACCAGCTGGACCTTGGTTTCGGCAATCTCTCTTGGAAACACCCCACAGACACCGATGCCCCGGGTATGCACATGCAGCATTACCTGCTCGGCCCTGGGTTGGGACATATGAAAGATCTTCATCAGCAGTTTCACCACGAATTCCATCGGGGTGTAGTCATCGTTGTGCAGCAGGACCTTGTACATCGGTGGCTTCTTGAGCTTCGGTTTGCTCCGCTCGACAATCAGTCCCGTGCCGGAACCGTTATTGCCGCCGGGCTCCTTCTTGTCGGACATCTGTATTCAGGTCATGCGGGGATGGCCACGTCCCGGGCAGTCCTCACATGGCTCCACCACAGCCGCCGCAGGCTCCACTGCCGCCCACTGCCTGGAAGACATTGTTGAAAACGAACGACGCATTCATTCCGTCATCCACATAATCCACCTCGGCACCTTCAAGAAAACCCAGCGCCACCGGGTCCACCACCAGCCTGAAGCCGGACCCGTCCGACATCACGCTGTCCGCGGATTCCGCCTTCTCGGCAAATGTCATGCCGTAATTCATGCCGGAACATCCCCCGCCGGAGACATAGATCCTCACTGCGGACACTTCTCCGTTGGTGTCCCTTACCAGGGTGGATATCTTGTCCCGGGCGCTTTGCGTCACCGTCAGTTCCGACTCACTCAGAGTATGGCTGTATTCGATCATGTTACACTCGATTCCTGTTGTCACTAGTGATTCAAACCGCACCGCAGGGAAGTCAGGAACCCGCCTGCGGACAGGGTTGTATCTGGAGCCATTGTACCCATTATCAAGCGGGTAAAAAAGTGACAAATGCACCCTGGGGCCGGCTGGCGCGGTGCAGTCCCCGCCGCCGTTACGGCGCTTTCCCGGCAGTAACCCCGCAACCAGTATTCCAGAGAATTCCATGAGCAGAACCGTCAAATGCGCCGTCCTGGGAATCGAGGCGGAAGGTCTTGACAAGCCGCCCTATCCCGGGGAACTCGGCCGGAGAATCTACGAAAACGTTTCCGCCGAGGGATGGAATCAGTGGCTTCAGCGGCTGGTGACGATCATCAACGAGGAGCAGCTGAATTCCGCGGACCCGGCCTGCCAGGAACGCATCGAAAGACACATGGTCGGTTTCCTGTTCCGGGAGGGGGACTACGGTCACGCACCTGCAGGATTTCACCGCCGCTAGAATGGCGGCCCGCCGGGACGGGCCCGGCATTCAGGGCGCCGGTCAGGCGGCAGCCGGGCGGGCTGCGGAAAACAGGCGGAAAAAGTTCTCCGTGGTCACCCCGGCAATATCCTCGAGCGATTTGCCCCGCAGGTCGGCGATGCATTCGGCCGTATGCCTGACGTAGGAGGGTTCGTTGGTCTTGCCGCGCTTCGGCACCGGCGCCAGGTAGGGCGCGTCCGTTTCCACCAGCATCCGGTCCAGCGGCACTTTGCGTGCAACCTCACGCAGCGACTCGGCGCTGCGGAAGGTGACGATGCCGGAAAACGAGATATAGAGGCCAATGTCAAGGGCCCGGCGTGCCATCGACCAGTCCCCGGAGAAGCAGTGCATCACACCGCCGGCCTCCCCGGCGCCCAGATCGCGCAGCATGTCCATGGTGTCCACCGGCGCCTCCCGGGAATGCACGATCAATGGTTTGCCGCAGGCCTTGGCCGCCTCGATATGACGGGCGAATCTCCGCCGTTGCCATTCGGGGCGGTCATCCTGGTGGAAATAATCCAGCCCGGTCTCGCCGATGGCCACCACCCTGTCATCGTCCGCCAGCGCCACCAGCCGGCCCACTTCCGGATCCTCTCCTTCGGTGGTGCAGGGATGGACGCCGACCGAGGCAAATATATGGGTGTTCTCGCGGGCCAGGCCCAGCACCTGGTGCAGGTCCTCAAGGTTCACGCATACGCAGAGCATATGTCCGACTCCGTTTTCCGCCGCACGGGCCAGCAACCCGGCCATGTCCCCGGCCAACGGTTCGAAATTGATATGACAGTGGGAATCTACCAGTTGCATAGGGGCATTCCTGTTCGGGCCAGTGAAGCCGGATGATCCTCCATGACCGTCCCGGGGTGTCACGGGTGGTGTCGGTACGTTGGCGCCTGCTGCCGGTCAGTCAATCCCCGGGCAGGGCCGCTTCACCCAGCGCAACGAGAATTTCCTCCAGGGCGAGCCTCAGGTTCAACTGGTCCCGGGCAATGCGCCGATAGAATCCGATTTTATCATAGAGCGCGAACAGGGCCCCCGGGGAAATGGACGGACAGCCCGCTCCCCCGCGTTCCGGAACGCCCCAGGGCGCGTCGCCACCGGCCGTCTGCCATCGAATCAACTGGCCGGTCAAACGCTGCAGCCAGCCGAGCAACGGCAACGGATCCTGTTTCGCCAGGGATTCCGCCAGCGCGACGGGGTCCCCCTTCCCCGAGCACAGGTCCCTGAGCGAACCGAGGTTGGCGGCCTGCCAGAAGAGCGTTCCGCTTTCCAGGTCGGCCAGAATGTCCAGTGGCCCCATCCCGGAGGAGACGGAATCCCGGATCATTGGATCATCGGCATCCGTCTCGCCCCGCAACCACTCAATGGATGACTCCGCGGTCGGTCCGGTGAGCGTTTCCACCACGCAGCGGCTGCGGATGGTGGGCAGGAGGGATCCCGGCTGGTCCGTCACCAGCACGAAGCGGGCACCCGGCGGCGGTTCCTCCAGCAGTTTCAGCAGGGCATTGGATGCGTTGACGTTCATCCGGTCCGAGGGCACCAACAGGGCCACCCGGCCGGATGCGGAATGGGAGGACTGGTAGAACCGGTCGATCAGCAATCGGATCTTCTCCACCGTAATCACCCTCGACGGCCCGCCGCGGCCCTCCCTTCCCGGCCTGTCCGGGTAACGCGCCGCATAGGCGGACAGCAGGTCCAACCTGCAGGATTCGCGCTCGTGCTCGGTGATCAGCACATGAAAGTCGGGATGGGAGCCGGCGGCAAACAGGCGGCAGTCCCGGCACCGGCCGCAGGGCAGTTCTCCAGGCTCCGGGCACAGCAGTCGCTGTGCCAGCATGGCGGCGAACTCGCGTTTTCCGATACCGGAAGTTCCCGCCAGCACCAGGCCCTGGTGAAATACCGGAACGTCGGTGAAAAACCTCGGCCACTGCGGCACCAGCCAGGGATACAGGGGGTCCATCTCAGTGTCCGCCGCGTGCGGTCAGAAAATCCTGCAGCAAATTCGAGATCTCCTGCTGCACCGCCGCCACGCTGCCCCCGGCATCCACCACGCGCATCCGGTCCGCATACCTGGCGGCACGGTCCAGATAGCACTCGCGAACCGCACGCTTGAACGCCATGGCCTCGTCCTCGAACCGGTCCGTGGCCCCTCCCCGGCGGCCACTTCTTGCCATACCCGCTTCCGGCGGCAAGTCCAGCACCAGGGTCAGGTCCGGGGTGAGTCCTTCCTGGACCCATTGCTCCAATACCTCGATACGGCCCGCATCGATGCCCCTGCCCGCACCCTGGTAGGCGTAGGTGGCATCGGTGAAACGGTCCGAGATCACCCAGCGGCCGGACTCCAGGGCCGGCAGGATCCGTTCTTCCAGGTGCTGGCGACGGGCGGCAAACACCAGCATCAGTTCGCTGTGCGCGCTGATATCCAGCGCCGTTTCCCGCACAAGCAGGTCCCGCAGCCGTTCGCCCAGACCTGTCCCGCCGGGCTCCCTGGTCCGCACCACCTCGATGCCGCGGCCGGCGAGCCACTGCTCGATGAAACCCATCTGCGTGGTCTTGCCGGCGCCGTCCACGCCCTCCACCGTGATGAAGGCTCCGCGCCGACCGGATGTCTCGTTCATTGCTTCTTCCCGAGGATGTACTTGCGCACCGCACGGTTGTGTTCTTCGAGAGTGCGGGAAAAATGATGCCTCCCGCCACCCTTTGCCACGAAATAGTACGCTTCGGTTTCCGCCGGCTTGACCGCCGCCATCAGGGAATCCATGCCAGGCAGGCTGATCGGGGTGGGCGTCAGGCCCGCCCGGGTGTAGGTGTTGTAGGGGGTATCGGTTTTCAGGTGCTTGCGGGTGATGTTGCCGTCAAAGGCATCACCGACCCCGTAGATCACCGTGGGGTCGGTCTGCAGGCGCATCCCCTTGCGCAGCCGGTTGAACAGCACCCCGGCAATGGTAGGCTGCTCATCCCGGTCCTGGGTTTCCTTCTCGATGATGGACGCCACGATCAGCGCCTCATAGGGATCGTCCAGCGGCAGATCCGGTGATCGCTGCGCCCAGACTTGCCTGAGCCTGAACTGCATCAGTTCAAACGCCTTGCGATAGATGTCCAGGTCCGGATCCCCCTTTCGATAATAGTAGGTGTCCGGGTAGAACTGGCCTTCCGGATGCAGGTCCGGATACCCCAGCGCCTCCATGATCCTGTCGTCGCTCCACTCCCGGGTGTCCGGGCGAAGTCCCTCGGCGGTGCCGAGGACCTCCCGCATCATGCGAAAGGTCCAGCCCTCCACGATGGTCACGCCCACATCCACCTGCCCCCGGCCGCTGACGATCCGCTCGAGAAATTCGGTCAGCGCCATCGTGCGGGGAAAGTCGTATTCCCCGGCCATGATCGGCTTGTTGCCATGTTGCCGTGCCAGGATTCTCAGACTCCAGGGCTCCGGGGTGATTCCCGAATCCGTCAGACGCCGGGAGATGCCGTTCAGGGTTTCGCCCCGTGCGACAACGAAGGTTCCCTCGCCGAATTCGAACGGTTTGCTCACCGCTTCCACGTAATAGAACCAGGACCCGCCAAGAACCACTCCGGCGGCGACCACCAGGAGAGCGAGAAAGCGTATGAGACTGTTTCTGAACAATGGGCGCTACCGTCCCGTCACGGCTTTCAGATCCGCCTGAATATCAGGGTACCGTTGGTGCCGCCGAAACCAAACGAATTGGACAGCGCCACATCAATGGCGGCTTCCCGCGCGGTACCCGGAACGTAATCCAGATCACACTCGGGATCGGGATCCACCAGATTGATGGTGGGGGGAATGCTCTGCTGGAAGATGCTGAGAACAGTCATCACCGCTTCCACCCCGCCGGCAGCGCCCAGCAGATGGCCGATCATGGACTTGTTGGAACTGATCGCAAGTTTGCCGGCATGGTCCCCGAAGCTGCGCTTGAGCGCCCGCGTCTCCGCGACGTCCCCGAGGGGTGTGGACGTTCCATGGGCATTGATGTAGTCGATCTGATCCGGGTTGAGACCGGCGTTGCGCATGGCACCATTCATGCAGTTCGAGGCGCCTTCCCCCCCGGGTGACGGACCGGTCATGTGATAGGCGTCCCCACTCAGGCCGAATCCGACCAGTTCGGCATAGATCCGGGCACCCCGGCGGCGCGCGTGCCCGTATTCCTCGAGCAGCAGGATGCCCGCCCCCTCGCCCATCACGAAACCGTCCCGGCCGGTGTCCCAGGGGCGGCTGGCGCCCGCCGGATCGTCATTGCGCCGGCTCAGGGCCCGCGCCGCGCCGAAGCCGGCGAGCGAGGTCGGGGAGATCGGGGCCTCGGAGCCGCCCGCGATCATCACATCCGCGTCGCCGTACTCGATCAGCCTGCCGGCCTCACCGATTGCGTGGGTTCCGGTACTGCAGGCAGTGACCATGGAGAGGTTCGGACCCTTGAGGCCGTACATGATCGACAGGTTGCCCGAAACCATGTTGATGATGGTCATCGGGATGTAAAACGGCGATACCCGGCGAAATCCCCGTTCCTGGTAGACCAGGGTGGTATTCTCGATATTGGCGATCCCCCCGATGCCGGAACCGATATACACGCCGATCCGTTCCGCATTGTCTTCCGTCACCTCCAGCCCGGAATCCATCAGCGCCTGCACCCCCGCGCTGATGCCAAGCTGCATGAAACGATCCATCTTGCGGGCATCCTTCTCCGGCATGTATTGCACGGGATCGAATTCCCTGACCTCGCCGACGATGGTGCAGGGGAGTCCCGCCGGGTCAAAGGCCGTAACCGTATCGATGCCGCAAACACCATCCAGCATCGACTGCCAACTTGAGTCCACATCCACGCCAACCGGCGTGATGGCACCCAACCCCGTCACAACGACACGTCTTTTACTCATCTTGATTTTGCAGTTTCCACGTTGACGATGTCATCCACATCAGTAGCTTAACCTATCCGGAACGACGGCCCGGTATACGGTATACGGTACCCGCCCAGATCCCGCCAGGGGACCGGATCACGGTAAATTCCGAAATGAAAACGCCGTCGGAACGACGGCGTTTCATGCTCCTGAGAAGCCCCATTCCGAGCATCCAAGAAATCGGTTACCGCAGGGCGGTCAGCAACCTCGGGAGCCCGGGATGCCCCACCCCGGACAGCATGAACCGGCTTCGCGGACAGGCCGCCATGAAAGGCAGGACAAATCCTGAACGTCAGACGCTGACGTTCTTCTCGATATAGTCGATGACATCCTTGACTTTCACGATGGTCTCTGCCTTGTCGTCGGGAATTTCGGTATCGAACTCCTCTTCCAGGGCCATGACAAGTTCCACGGTATCCAGCGAATCCGCACCCAGGTCATCAACGAAGGATGCGTCCATGGTGACCTGATCCTCGTTGACACCGAGCTGTTCTACAACGACTTTCGTTACACGCTCTACAATTGTGCTCATTCGAATAATGTTCTCCAGTGAATGATATGTAAATTATCCGGGTGGGATTCTCGGCGGCACCCCGGGCCGGGCCGCCGCAAGATTTCCGCCTTCACAGAGTGCCCAGAAAGGCGGAATCAACTCAGCCCCGTTATCGATTTTTGGATGGACGGATATTAAACAATCAGTTTCTTCAAGTCTATCGGCACGGGGGAAATTCGGCGCCGGTCCAGGCGTCAATCCGGGCGGGCCCTGCACTCCCATTGCCGGGTTTGCGGGACCATTGCACGCTTTCCCGGAAATCCGGTCAGGGCATGTACATCCCGCCGTTGACGTGAATGGTGGTGCCGGTGATGTAGTCCGCCATGGGTGATGACAGGAAAACCACTGCCTGGGCGATGTCTTCCGGTAATCCGAGACGGCCCATTGGAACGCGCTCGAGAATGGCGGATTTCTGGTCTTCGCTCAACACGCCGGTCATATCGGTGGCGATGAAGCCGGGTGCGATGACGTTGACCGTGATGCCGCGACCGGCCACTTCCTGGGCCAGGGACTTTGTGAAGCCCTGCAGGCCCGCCTTGGCGGCACCGTAATTTGCCTGGCCCGGGTTCCCGGTAGCACCCACCACGGATGCAATGCTGATGATGCGCCCGGCCCTGGCGCGGACCATGCCCCGCAGGCAGGCCCTGCTCATACGGTAGGCGGACTTCAGATTGGTGTCCAGCACGGCGTCCCACTCCTCCTCCTTCATGCGCAGCATCAGGTTGTCGCGGGTGATGCCGGCATTGTTGACCAGTACGCCGGGCGCGCCGTATTCGTCGGTGACCGCCGTGACAGCGGCCTCCACGGAATCATTGTCGGTGACGTCGAGCACGAGGCCCCGGCCCGTGATGCCCGCTTCGGCGAGTTCGGTGCTGATGGAACCGGCGCCGCCCTCCGTGGTCGAGGTGCCGATCACCGTTCCGCCCCTCTCGCCCAATGCCAGTGCAATGGCCCGCCCGATTCCCCGGCTGGCGCCGGTGACCAGGCAAACCCGTTCCTGCAACATCCGATTCAGATCGCTCATACGTACATCACCTCAGGTCGGTTCCGGGTCCCCCGCACCGGTCACAGTGTCAGCAATGCGGAACCCCAGGTAAATCCCCCGCCGAATCCTTCCATCAGAACGGTATCCCCGGTCCGGATCTTGCCGTTCCGGATGGATTCATCCAGCGCCAGCGGCACCGACGCGGCGGAGGTGTTGCCGTGGTGGTTCACCGTGACGATGACACGGTCCGCGGGGAACCCCGTGCGCTTGCCCACCGCATTGATGATCCGCACATTCGCCTGATGGGGAATCAGCCAGTCCACATCGTCCCGGCCGATGCCGTTGGCCTCCAGCGTCTCATCCACCAGTGCGCTCATGGCGGTCACCGCCCAGCGAAAAACGTCGTTGCCGGCCATGGTGGTGTAGGCCGTGCCGCTTTTCACTGCCTCGTAGTTGCGCGAAACGCCTGTAGGGACGCACAGAAGGTCCTTGTAGGCGCCGTCACTGTGCAGGTGCGTGGAATGGATGCCCGGCCTGTCATCGTCCTGCAGAACCACTGCTCCGCCACCGTCCCCGAACAGGATGCAGGTGCCGCGATCGGTCCAGTCGATGATCCGGGAAAAGGTCTCCGCCCCGACAACCAGCGCACAGCGCGCCCCCTGCGTTCGAATAAACCGGTTGGCTACGTCCAGGGCAAATATGAAACCCGCGCATACGGCCTGCACATCGAAAGCCGGGCATCCCCGGATCCCCAGCCGCTGCTGGAGCAGGCAGGCGGTGCTGGGAAATACCTGGTCCGGCGTGGTGGTGGCGACCACGATCAGGTCGACCTGCCCGGGAGAAACACCCGCGACGTGCAGCGCTTCCCGGGCGGCCTTTTCCGCCAGGTCACAGGTGAACTCGTCATCCGCGGCAATCCGGCGCTCGGAGATTCCGGTACGGGCCATGATCCATTCGTGGCTGGTATCCACCATGGATTCCAGGTCGTGATTGGTCATCACTTTGTCCGGCAGGTAGCTTCCGCTGCCGGTCAGGCGGGCATATCTCATCACGCAAGACTATCCTAATCCCGCGCCCCTGTCAGTGATTCGGCAATCTGCTTCACCAGATCCTTGCGCACCTCCTCCACCGCCACTTCGATCGCATTGCGGAATCCCACATGATCGGTGCTGCCGTGGGACTTCACCACGGTACCGCGCAGGCCCACCAGGCTGGCCCCGTTATAGTGCCGGTGATCGAGCCGGGTTCTCACACGGTCCAGCACCGGGCGGGCGGCAAACGCCGCGGCCTTGCTTGAAATGTTTTGGCTGAATTCCTCCCTGAGCGTGCCCATGATCATCTGCGCCACACCCTCGCTGGCCTTGAGTGCGATGTTCCCCGTGAATCCGTCGCAGACGACGAGGTCGGTACTGCCCATGTAGATCTCGTCCGGCTCGACGAAACCACGATAATTCAGGGGGCTTTCCCGGAACAGTTCTGCTGCAGCCTTCAGGATTTCGCTGCCCTTGACCTCTTCCACGCCGATATTGAGCAGGCCCACCGAGGGATTCTCGGGGCCGCCCAGGCAGCGAATGAGCAGGCTGCCCATGAGCCCGAACTGGTAGAGGATCTCGGGTGGACAGTCTATGTTCGCCCCAAGGTCCAGCATGTGGGTGTGGCCATGAAGCTTGGGCAGCGCGGTACAGATCGCTGGACGCTCGATGCCGGGGATGGTCTTCAGCACGAACCGTGCGGTGGCCATCAGCGCGCCGGTGTTGCCGGAACTGACGCAGGCATTGGCCCTGCCTTCACTGACGAGATTGATCGCAACCCGCATGGAGGAATCCTTTTTCTTCCGCAGGGCATTGGCCGGCGTGTCATCCATCCCGACCACCTCGCTGGCGGGATGCACCGTGATCCTGGTGCCGGGATTCCGCCCGAGCCGGGACCTCAATTTGTCCGGATTCCCCACCAGGATCACCTCCAGGTCAGGGATATCCCGGACCGCCTCTGCACATGCCGGGACCGTGGCATCCATGCCGAGATCCCCGCCCATGGCATCAACGGACAGGGTAATCATGGCTGATGACTGCTGTGCAATCGGCCGCCCCGGACGGGCGGACGAATGCGGGGATCAGTCGTCGGTTCGGCTTTCGACCACCTTGCGTCCGCGGTAGTAACCATCGGGTGTGACATGGTGGCGACGATGAATCTCGCCGGTCATTTCGTCAACGGACAGGGTCGGGGCCGACAGGCTGTGGTGGGAACGTCGCATGCCGCGCTTCGACGGGGTTTTTCTGTTTTGCTGTACAGCCATGGGTGCCTCTATACTGGACGATGGAAGAAAACCTGGTCAAATGCAACCGACGACGATTACTGTCGGCCGGGACACGGCGCCGACCAGGGTCATGCTGAAGGGCGCGGGATTATAGTCCCTTTGGCGAGTCCGGGTCAAAAGCAGAGAGCCCGGAGCCAGTCTGCAGTTGGCGGCCCGGCCGGACCGCGAATCCGCAGGCAGGTTTATCTATCCCGGCATAGAGAAATTTTTGCCCCGATCAATGACACCAATCGCCGGTCAGGATAAAATGCTCGCCCCCTTTTTCCTTTTCACTCTGTGAATACCGTCCGAACCGACGACCTGCGCATTGCGGATGTCTCTCCCATCGTCAATCCGCACTTGCTTTTCGAGCAACTCCCCGCCACCGGGGAGGCTGCCGCCACAACCCTGACTGCCCGATCCGAAATCGAACGGATCCTGGACGGCGAGGATGACCGGATCCTGGCCGTGGTCGGACCCTGCTCCATACACGACCCGGCCGCGGCCCTGGACTATGCCGAGCGGCTGCTCACCCAGAAAAGGCGCCTGGCCGGAGAACTGCTCCTGGTGATGCGGGTGTACTTCGAAAAGCCGCGTACCACCGTGGGATGGAAGGGGCTGATCAATGATCCCGACCTTGACGAATCCTTCGACATCAACAAGGGGCTGCATCAGGCCCGCAGGCTGCTGCTTGACCTCAATGAGATGGGCATGCCGGCCGGTACCGAATACCTGGATCTCATCACCCCCCAGTATCTCGCCGACCTCATTTCCTGGGGAGCAATCGGTGCCCGGACAACGGAAAGCCAGGTGCACCGGGAGATGACCTCCGGCCTTTCCTGCCCGGTGGGGCTCAAGAACGGCACCAACGGGAATCTGGTCATCGCGGTGGACGCCATCCGGGCCGCCGCCCGGCCCCACCGTTTCCTCACCCTGACCAAATACGGCCAGTCCTCCATCTACACCACCACCGGCAACCCCTACTGCCATATCATCCTTCGCGGCGGCCGAACACCCAATTACGACGCCGGGCATGTCCAGGAGGCGTGCGAGAAGCTCGCCCGGGCCGGCCTCGCGCCCCAGGTCATGATCGACTTCAGCCACGCCAACAGCCGGAAGATTCCCGAAAACCAGATCAGCGTCTGCGATGACGTCTGTGCCCAGGTCTCGGACGGAGAGAATCGCATCATGGGCGTCATGATCGAGAGCAACCTGGTGGCCGGGCGGCAGGACGTGGTCGAAGGCAAGGCCGAGACCTACGGCCAGAGCATCACCGACGCATGCATCTCCTTCGACGACACGGTTCCGGTGCTCGAGAAACTGGCCGCCGCCGTATCGGCACGCAGAAAGGCCTGAACCGCCCGCAGAATTCCCTCATCCATTCGAGGACGGACCAGCACATGATCAATCCCCATGGCTCCGCAACGCTGATGCCGCTGTTCGTCGGCGATCCCGCGGAAAACCGTCGCCTTGCGATTGCCGCGGAATCCATGCCTTCGGTGGTCATGAGTTCCTCGGGGGCTGCCAATGCGGTCATGCTGGGCGGCGGCTACTTCACTCCGCTGGCCGGTTACATGAACCGTGACGACGCTCTCGGCGTGGCGCAAGACATGCGGACCCGGGACGGCACGTTCTGGCCCACGCCGGTACTTTGCCTGGTTGACGGCGCGGATCATCTCAGCCCGGGATGCGAGGTGGCCCTCAGGGACCCCAACGTGGACGGCCAGCCGGTGATCGCGGTACTGAACCTCGAAGCGGTGGAAAGGCTGACCGACGAAGACGTGGATTTCATCTGTGAAAGGGTCTACCGCACCACCGACCCGGAACACCCCGGGGTGGCCGAATTCGTCGCCCAGGGCCGGGCACTGCTGTCCGGGCCCGTCCGCGTGCTGAATTTCAGCTATTTTGAAACCGAGTTCGCCGACACGTTCCGTACCGCCGTGCAGATCCGGGAGGAGATCGGGAGGCGCGGATGGAACCGCGTGGTGGCGTTCCAGACGCGCAACCCCATGCATCTCGCCCACGAGGAGCTCTGCCGCATCGCCATGGAACGCCTGGAGGCCGACGGCTGCGTCATCCATATGCTGCTCGGCAAGCTCAAGCCCGGCGACATCCCTGCGGATGTGCGCGACGCGGCCATCCGCAGGATGGCGGAACTGTATTTTCCGCCCAACAGCGTGATGATCACGGGCTACGGCTTCGACATGCTGTACGCGGGACCGAGGGAAGCTGTACTGCACGCCATCTTCCGCCAGAACATGGGGGCAACCCATTTCATCATCGGCCGGGATCACGCCGGCGTTGGCGATTATTACGGCGCCTTCGACGCCCAGACCATCTTCGACGAAGAAGTCCCCGAAGACGCCCTGGACATCGAGATCTTCCGTGCCGACCATACCGCCTGGTCAAAAAAGCTCGACCGGGTCGTGATGATGCGCGAGGCCCCGGATCATTCCAGGGACGATTTCATCCTCCTTTCAGGCACCAAGGTCCGTGAAATGCTCGGCAACGGGGTCGCCCCGCCGCCGGAGTTTTCACGCCCCGAAGTAGCGAAAATCCTGATCGACTACTACCAGTCCCTGCAGTAGGCCCGCCGGGCTGCGCCCGGCAGGTTCCGGGAACCGCAAACGGCGGGGAAATGATCCGTTCCCGGGTCATCCCGAGGGTGTTCCGGCCAGGCGGTCCGCAGCGCAGGCCGCACGGTTATAATCCGGTTTTGCGTTCGGAAGGCGGCCCTGCTTACCGCGTCATCGCCGGCGGTCAGCAATGATCCCTCTACCGTTTCGATCGAACCCAATTCACGCAAGGAAACCGACGACAAATGCCCGATTCCCATCATGCAAGACTCCTGATCCTGGGTTCCGGTCCCGCCGGATATACCGCTGCGGTCTATGCCGCCAGGGCCAACCTGGAACCGGTACTCATCACCGGCCTCGAACAGGGAGGCCAACTCACAACCACCACCGACGTTGACAACTGGCCCGGCGACGTCGAGGGGCTGCAGGGTCCCGACCTGATGATCCGCATGCAAAAGCATGCGGAGCGGTTCGACACCGAGATTGTCTTCGACCACATCCATACCGCCCATGCAACCAGGGCGCCATTCCGGCTTGAAGGGGATAGCGGGGTCTATACCTGCGATGCGCTGATCATTGCCACCGGGGCGTCCGCCAGGTACCTCGGCCTGCCTTCCGAGGATGCCTTCAAGGGCAAGGGCGTATCCGCCTGTGCCACCTGCGACGGGTTCTTTTACCGCGGTCAGGAAGTGGCCGTCATCGGCGGCGGCAATACGGCGGTTGAAGAAGCGCTCTACCTGTCCAACATTGCAAGCAAGGTCACACTGGTACACCGCCGGGACGAACTGCGCGCCGAGGCCATCCTGGTTGATCACCTGATGGCGAAGACCCAGAAGAACGGCGGCAATATCGCCATCGAATGGGACAGTGAACTCCAGGAAGTCCTGGGCGATGACAGCGGCGTCACCGGGATGCGCATCCGCAACAAGATAACCGGCGAGGAAAAGAACATCGATCTGATGGGCGTGTTCATTGCCATCGGCCATACGCCGAATACCGCCCTGTTCCAGGGGCAGATCGACATGGAAGGCGACTACCTGGTGACCCAGGGAGGCATGGACGGCGGCGCCACCGCCACCAGCGTGCCGGGGGTTTTTGCCGCCGGGGATGTCATGGATCATGTCTACCGTCAGGCGGTCACCTCGGCGGGTACCGGGTGCATGGCGGCGCTCGACGCGGACCGCTACCTGAAAACCCTGACATAACCCGCGGCGGGGCCCACTGCACGAATGGCCGGCGGCAACGACAGCGACAGCGGGGACGACGCCGACCTGTTTCGGCAAGCCATGAAAAGCCTGGGCGTGTCCAGGGTCCACTACCCCCCGACCGGGGCGGATGGCAAGCCGGCAGCCGCCCGTCAGGTGCGGCCCCGGGGGACAGGGCCTCCTGCGTCCCGGACCGGGAGGACCGCGGCACCGGTGGCGGTGGATCGGACCGACATGGACCAGGCGGTCCTGTTTGTGCGCGCAGGCATCGCTCCTGCGAGGGTCAAGCAGCTGCGACGGGGCAAGCTCGCGATTGAGGAGTCAATGGACCTGCACGGCCTGCGCGGCGCCGAAGCGGAGCCCGCCCTGGAACGCTTCATCAACGAATGCCTGGAGGCGGACCTTCGGACCGTGCTGCTGATTCACGGCAAGGGTCGAGGGTCAGAGGTCACCGGCGGCGTACTCAAACCCCTGGCCGTGAACTGGCTGAAACAACAGCCGGACATCCTGGCCTTTTGCGAGGCACAGCCGCACGATGGCGGCGGCGGGGCGCTTTACGTCCTGCTGGGGTCCCGGCCGGACAACCGTCCGGAACCCGTCACCGCATGGAAGTAGGCAGCCTGGAACACCTGCCGGGCAGGATCCCGGGCGGGACCATGCCCCATCACACCACCGGGATTACAGGGACAGTATCCAGTCCACCAACGTTTTCGCGTCGGCATCGTTGACCAGGGGGTTCGGCGGCATCGGAATCTGGCCCCAGACGCCCACGCCGCCGGCCTTCACCTTCTCGACCAGGGTGTCCGCTGCAGTTGCGTCATCCTTGTACTTGGCGGCGATTTCCTGGAGCGATGGACCGACCAGCCTGGTGTCCATCTTGTGACAGGCGAGGCAGTTGCTGTTGCGCGCAAGTTCTTCGCTGGCGCCCGAGACAGCAGGGGCAGCCGACAAGGATACGACCAGTATGGCCGGTGCGAGCTGTTTCAGTTTCATGGTTAATCTCCTGGAATGGAAAGTTGAGCTTGGAATATCTCCGGATCTATCAGGCCGCGATGCGTACGGGGCGACGGTACCATCGGAGTGATTGTCACTTCAGGATAACGAATATTGCGCACCAAACAGGCCGATTGGCAATCGTCTGCAAGTGATATCCTACAGGTCGTACGCCCGCTCCTCATGGGATACCAGGTCTAGCCCCATGGACTCGTCATCCTCATCGACCCGCAGCCGCGTAACCAGGTTCACCAGTTTCAGGATCACCCAGGTGGCAACGGCAGTCCAAAGGACCGTGGCAACGACACCGACCAGCTGAACCCAGACCTGGGAGCCGATGGATTCGATCCCGTCGGCAAATCCCTGGCCGCTGAAAATTCCAAGGCCCGTGGAAGCAAACACGCCGACCAGCAGCGTCCCGAGGACACCGCCCACACCGTGGACCGGAAAGACATCCAGGGAATCGTCCACTTTCAGGCGGTTTTTCAGATACGTCGTTGCGATGGAGCAGAGCAGACCGGCCAGGATGCCGATCACCAGCGCGCCGGCCGGACCGACAAAGCCCGAGGCCGGCGTAATGGTTCCGAGTCCGGCGACCATGCCGGTCGCGGCGCCCAGGGCGGTGGGTTTTCCGTACCGGACCCATTCGAAGCCCATCCAGGTCATGGCCCCCGCCGCGGCGGAGATGTGGGTCACCAGCATCGCCATGGCGCCATCACCGTTCGCCGCCAGCGCACTGCCCCCGTTGAAGCCGAACCAGCCCACCCAGAGCATGCCCGCACCTGCCACGGTAAGCGTCATGTTGTGGGGCGGCATGGGAACCCGGGAGAAGCCGGTCCGCGGCCCGATGACAAGGGCCGATACCAGCGCCGCCACCCCGGCCGTGATGTGCACCACGGTGCCCCCGGCGAAGTCGAGCAATCCCATGGCGCCCAGCCAGCCGCCGCCCCAGACCCAGTGGGTGATCGGGACGTAGACGATCAACAACCACAGTACGGTGAACAGCAGCACGGCGGAGAACCGGATACGCTCGGCAAAGCCGCCCACCACCAGCGCCGGGGTGATGATGGCGAACGTCATCTGGAAGAGCGCGAACAGCGATTCCGGGATGGTTCCGGAAACCGTGTCTTCCCCGATTCCGGCGAAGAACACGTGGGAAAGGTCGCCGATCCAGGCATTGCCCTCGCCAAAGGCCAGGGAATAGCCGCAGACTAGCCAGACAATGGTGGCGACACCGGCAACGCTGAAGCACTGCATCAGCACCGACAGCACGTTGCGGGCACGGACAAGCCCACCGTAGAACAGCGACAGACCGGGCAGGGTCATGAACAGCACCAGTGCGGTGGATGTCATGATCCAGGCGGTGTCCCCGGAATCGATCTGGTCAGCCCGGACGGACTCGGATACCAGCAGCATCAACCAGAAAATCGCGGAAATTCTTTTCATTCGTAACCCTGTCGGAGCAATCAGTCAGCGTGCCCCAGAGAGCCCATGGCCGCCGCCGGCGCAAACAAGCGCCGGAGTATAAACCGGCCCATTCACCCGCTCCATCCCACTTAGGTCAATCCAGACATGCCAAATGGGGTATTCACCCTGCCCTTGCCGGTACCGGCGTGAAGTCGTAGTCGTCGAGCCGGAGGATCGCCTCGACGCCGCCGAATTTCCTGATCAGCGCCGCCTGGTCATCAAATGCCCGCCGGCTCTCCCTGACCGGGTCCACCAGCAACCGGAGCCGGCGCCCGCAATCTGCCAGCACATCCGCATAAGCGGCGTCCGGGGCCAGGTCCACCAGTTCCGAGGGATCGTCCTCCATGTTATACAGCTCCGGCGGATAGCCGGGATACTCGTTGTATTTCCATTTCGGTGTGCGCAGCATGAACATGCCCGTGGGCGAACCACCGTCATGGTACTCACTCAGGACCGAGCGGTCGGCATGGCGGCCTGTCGCCAGGTCCTGCAGGGGCAGTCCGGAGGTGCCGGCGCCGTCCGCCGGAATGCCGAGAGCCGTCAGGACAGTGGGAAATATATCCACCAGGGAAGCCGGTGTCGAAACCGTCTCCCCTTCGGGCACACCCGGTCCCGCGAGGATCAGGGGAATGCCCGCCGACTCGTCGTACAGGGTCATTTTGGTCCACAGGCCGCGGTCTCCGTTGTGGTCGCCGTGGTCGCTGGCATAGATCACCAGCGTATCGTCCGCCCGTCCGCTCTCCTCCAGTGCCGCCAGCACCTGCCCGACCTGGTGGTCCAGGAAACTGCAGAGCCCGTAGTAGGATGCCCGGGCCACCTGCCGGGTCTGATCGGTGAACCAGCGGTCGTAGTCGAAATTGCGCGCGAGCGCCCGGGTCACGGGATGCCGGCTTCGTTCATGCTCTCCGGTAAAGCGGGCATGATCCATCCGTTCCAGGGGGTAGAGGCGGTAGAAGGGTTCCGGACAGCGCAGGGGATAGTGCGGCCTCAGCCAGGAAACGAACAGGGTCCACGGCCGGTCCGTGCCGGCTGTGGCCGGGTCGCGGAGCCACTCGCATGCCGCCCGGGTGACCCCGGTGTCGTAGTCGGTATAACTGCTCGGCCCTGGCCCGATGTCGCTGGCGTAGCCGGAGCAGTCCAGCACTGCCTCGTGATCCCTGAGCAGGCCCTTGATCCAGCCCACGCCGTCACGAATGTAGAGCGGGAGGATCTCGCGGTCGAAGCCGTTGTTCGAATCCGACCCCCGGTAGTGCAGCTTGCCGATGGACTCCACCCGGAAGCCATTGTCCTGCAGCACATGCCCCCATCCCCTGGGTTCGCCGTGGTAGGCCTGGGCGTTGTCCCAGCAGCGGGTTGCGTGCACATACCTCCCCGTTGCCAGTGACGCCCGGGCGGGAACGCAGATCGGCGACGGGGTATAGGCCCTGGTGAACCGGGTGCCCCTGCCGGCCAGCCCGTCCAGGTTGTCCGTCCGGACCAGTGGGTGCCCGGCACAGCCGAGGGCATCCCGGCGGTGCTCGTCGCTGAACAGGATGAGTACGTTACGCGGGCGCATCCGTGGCTATCCCGCCGGACGGCCTGCTGACGTACCGGAAAGTCAGGTTGATCCTGGGACCCACCGGTTTCCGGGTTCGCGGGAGGGCGTGTTTCCAGTTGTGCTGCGTCCGTCCCCGCATGATCAGAACGCTGCCGTGGACCAGGTCGACAGAGACCGGCTTCACGGCAGGATCGAAGCGGTGGCGGAGCCGGAAACGACGGGTTCCGCCAAGGCTGACGGAGACGATGCAGGGCTCTGCCCCCAGTTCCGGCTCGTCGTCTGCATGCCAGCCCATGGAATCACCGCCATCCCGGTACAGGTTCAGCAGGACACTGTTGAACCTGGCGGCGAACCGCTCCTCCAGGCGGGTCTTCAGCGCGAGCAGTTCTTCCCGCCAGGGCAGCGGCCGGTTCACCAGGCCCGAATACCGGTAGACGGCGCCGGCGTCGCCGTACCAGGCAGCCAGGCGGGGGGATCTGTACCGCCGGCCGAACATGCTGATTTCGGGCTGAACCCAGGAGACATGATGCAGCAGGCTGTCCAGCAGCAGGGTACCGTCCTCGGGCGTGATCGCCCCCTCGACCAGGCGGCAGTCGCCGCCCTTGAGGTCCAGCCTGAAACCGCTGGTGGCCGGCACCAGGTTCAAAGGCCCCGGATCACCTTTCCCGGATTGAAGATGTTTTCCGGATCCAGTGCACGCTTGATCATCCGCATGGGCTCGACGGCGTCGCCGTGCTCGATTTCCAGAAACTCGATCTTGCCGTAGCCGATGCCGTGCTCACCGGTGCAGGTGCCATCCATCTCGAGCGCCCGCATCACCATCCGGTGATGCAGGGCCTGCGCATTTTCCACCTCCTTGGGGTCGTCGTGATCCACCAGCAGGAGAAGATGGAAGTTGCCGTCCCCCACGTGACCCACGATGGGCGCCAGAAGCCCGGAACGGTCGATATCCTCGCGGGTCTGGTTGATGCAGTCCGCCAGACGGGACACGGGCACGCACACGTCGGTCGCCCAGATCTCTCCCTTGGGATGCAGCCGCTTCGTAGCCCAGGCGACTTCGTGGCGGGCCCGCCACAGGCGGTTGCGCTCCTCGGTATTGGATGTCCACTGAAAGCCGCTGCCGCCGAATTCCAGGGCGATTTCCTGGGTCAGTTCGGCCTGTTCCCCGACCGAGGATTCGCTGCCGTGGAACTCGAGAAACAGCGTGGGCAACTCGGCGAAATCGGTATTCGAGTACAGGTTGATGGATTTCATGGTCAGGGCGTCGAGCAGTTCCACCCGCGCCACCGGAATGCCGTACTGGATGATGCCGATGACCGTATCCACCGCCCCCTCCATGGTTTCGAAGGTGCAGACGGCCGCGGAAATCGCCTCGGGGATGGGGTAGAGCCGGAGCGTGATCTCGGTGAAAACGGCCAGGGTGCCCTCGGAACCCACAAGCAGTCTCGTCAGGTCATAGCCGGCCGCAGACTTGGGCGCCCGACGCCCGGTCCGCACCAGGGACCCGTCCGCCAGCACCGCCTCGATATTGATGACATTGTCCCGCATGGTGCCGTAGCGCACCGCGTTGGTGCCGGAGGCCCGGGTGGCGGTCATGCCGCCGACCGTGGCGTTGGCTCCCGGGTCGATGGGAAAGAACAGGCCCTGGTCCTTCAGGTATTCGTTCAATTGCTTGCGGGTGACCCCGGGCTGCACCACGACGTCGAAATCCCCGGCGTGCACGGCAACCACCTCGTTCATATCGGTGAAGTCGATGGTCACTCCGCCCTTGAGGGCGGCGATATTGCCTTCCAGGGAAGTCCCCGCACCGTGCGGGACCACCGGCATTCCCGTGCGTGCGCAGATCTTCACCACCTCCTGCACCTCCTCCCGGCTCCGCACCCGGATCACGGCATGGGGCGGCATGGCAGGGTGAAAGGACTCGTCCTTTCCCGCCTGTTCCCTGACACTTTCGGATGTGAGCACCCGGTCGCCGAACTGTTTCCGCAATTCCGCCAGTCCGGCGGAGTAATCGTATTGCTGCAAGGCCTCCGGGGCCGCGGGTATCAGGGACATGGCAGTACCTTTTCCAGTTCGTCCGGGTCGAGAAAGTAGTGGCAGATCTCTTCGCCGTTGACAACCACCACGGGCACATGCTCCCGGTAATGCGCCAGCCAGTCTTCCCGGTCCTCGATCTCCAGCACCTCGATCTCGAAACCGGAACCGGTGCCGCGCCGGCAGCGAAATGCCCGCAACTCATCCAGAAGACTATCACACAGGTGGCAGTCGTGGCGCACGAACACCTGCACCAGCGGAATCTCAGTCCCCGTCTTCATGGCCGGCCAGGGAAAGGAATTCCCGCTCATCCAGCATTGGGATGCCGAGCTGTTCCGCCTCTTCCGCCTTGGAACCGGCGTCGGCGCCGACCACGACAAAGTCGGTTTTCTTCGACACGCTGCCGGTGACCTTGGCGCCAAGGGACTGGAGGATCTTCTTCGCGTCGGACCGGGCCATGGACAGCGCCCCGGTGAGCACGACGGTCTTGCCGCTGAACGGCGAGTCCTCCCGCGCCTGCCGGGCTTCCGCCCTCGGCCATGCCACGCCGGCGTCCCTCAGCCGTTGGACGATTTCCCGGTTGTGGTCCTGGCCGAAGAAGACCCGCACGCTTTCCGCCACCACCGGTCCGATGTCGGGGACCTGCTGCAACTGCTCCGCATCCGCGTCCATGATCGGGTCCAGGTCGCCGAAATGTCCGGCCAGGGTCTCCGCCGTGGCCTCACCCACCAGGGGAATTCCCAGCGCATGCAGGAACCGGGGCAGGGTCGTCTTCCTGCTGCCGTCAATGGCGCCGATCAGGTTCTCCGCGGACTTGTCCGCCATGCGGTCCAGCCCGGCTATTTGTTCCTTCTTCAGCTGGTACAGATCGGCGACGTCATGAATCAGTTGTGCCGCCAGCAGCTGGTTCACGATCTTGTCCCCCAGCCCCTCGATGTCCATTGCCCTGCGACTGGCGAAATGGCGGATGTTCTCCTTGCGCTGGGCGCTGCAGAACAGCCCGCCGCTGCAGCGTGCGATCACCCCGTCACGCTCGTGGATTATATCGGATCCGCATTCCGGGCATGTCAATGGAAACTTGTACCGGTCGATGCCATCGGGCCTTCGCTCCCTGACCACCGACAGGATCTCGGGGATGACATCGCCGGCCCGGCGCAGGATCACGGTATCGCCTTCCCGGGCATCCAGCCTGTCGATCTCGTCGCGGTTGTGCAAGGTGGCATTGGACACCGTGGCGCCGCCCACGAATACAGGCGCCAGCCTTGCCACCGGTGTGATGGCTCCGGTGCGCCCCACCTGGATCTCGATGCGTTTCAGCATCGTTATTTCCTCCTGGGCGGGGAGCTTGTGGGCCAGCGCCCAGCGCGGCGCCCGGGCGGTATGTCCCAGGCTCGACTGCCAGTCCATGCGCGACACCTTGTACACCACCCCGTCGATATCGTAGGGCAGCCCCCTTCCCTTATCGCGCATTTCACGGTAATAGGCCAGACAGCCATCGACGCCCCTGACCCGCTTGGCCAGGTCACAGACCGGCAGGCCGAATTCGCGGATCCATTGCAGGATGTTCCAGTGCGTGCCCGGTACGGCGGCATCGGCCACCTGCCCAAGTGAATAGGCGAAGAAACTCAAGGGGCGGCTCTCGGTCACCGCCGGGTCGATCTGCCGCAGGCTGCCGGCGGCGGCGTTGCGTGGATTGACAAACGTTTTCTGTCCCGCCGCCGCCTGTTCCCGGTTCATGGCGGCGAAATCCTCCCTGCCCATGAATACCTCGCCGCGGACTTCCAGCACGGCGGGAACCGCACCGCCGTCAAGGGTCGTACCCGGTCCCAGGACCTTGCGCATGTTCTGGGTGATGTTTTCGCCGCGCCGGCCATCGCCCCGCGTGGCCGCCTGCACCAGCCAGCCGTTCTCATACCGAAGGCTGACCGCCAGCCCGTCGATCTTCGGCTCGGCGACATATTCCACATCGCCGTCTTCCAGTTCGATGATCTCGCGGACCCTGCGGTCGAACGCAACGACTTCCTCTTCCTCGAAGGCATTGGCCAGGGAGCGCATGGGCACCGCGTGAACCACTTCGGAAAATGTCCGCACCACCGAGCCAGCAACCTTGCGGGTGGGTGAGTCCTCGCTTGCGTACTCGGGATGGTCGGTCTCGAGTCCCTCGAGCTCCCGCAGCAGGCGGTCATATTCTGCGTCCGGGATGACCGGGTCGTCCAGAACGTAGTAGCGGTAGTTATGGTATTCGAGTTCCTCACGCAAAGCGTGGACCCGTGCAGCGATGCTCGCGGTGGCGTGACTGTCCCCGCCGGTCATGGATTTACTGGTGGACACGGGTGGCCCGGTCAGAACAGCCTGATCGCTTCCTGGCTTCCGGGTACGATGCCGTAGCTTTCCATCTCACTGGCAACGTGTTCGATGGAGCGACGGATTGCTTCGATATTGTCGTTGGAAAGGACGTCATATCCGGGGGCGATGGCTTCTCCCTTGATTCTCGACGCGAAGGCCTTGGCCGCATCCACCATTTCCGAAAACACCGCTCCCGGCAGGCAGTTGACCGCCGGACGGGTGAAGAATGTGACCCCGCGTGTCCGCGTCCCGCGCATGTTCTTGATATCGAACCGACCGGTATCGGTCATGTTCGCCAGGCTGTAGAGGCAGACCTTCTGCTTGTCTACCGGCTTGTACCGGGCATAAAAGCCGCTGTCATCCGGGATCAGCCCGATCTGGGAAGCGCAGCGGTCCACTGTGGCGCCATCAAAGTAGTCTTCTTCCACCGGGCGGATGTTGATCACGAAAATGGAATCGAACCGGCGCCTCAGGTTGTCAATGGCGATGGCCTGCTGTTGCGCGCTTTCCATGGGGGCCATGAAGGAAAAGCCGCGACCGGTACTTTCCGACAGCTTGACCACCAGGCTGGAAAACCGGGTCATGTCCTCCGGCAACATCGGGCCGTTGCTGTCCGCGAGCTGGAGGGTCATCACGAGGTCGCCGAACCGGGCCTCCTCCGGTTCATGCTCCACATCGGACCAGATCTTGTCCGGCAACCGGAGCCCGTACACGCTGTGCTCCTTGGAAATGCCTGCCGCCGCCTCACGGTAAACCGCCAGCACGGAATCCCGGCTGACATCCCTGCCACCGCTGAGTTTGACGTAGTAATCGATCTGGCTGAGTTTCTCGAAACCCGGCGCCGGCTGCAGGTCCGCATCGGGTTCCTGAAACCGGCGCTGCGCCCCGGACCCCTGTTCGGGGTCAACGCCGTCCTCGGGCGCGGCATCGTCTTCCGGCTCTTCTTCCCCGAAACCGCCCGCATCGCCGGCTCCAATGTCCGGATCCGTGGCAAGGTGATCATCCTCCCCGGGGGCGTCATGCTGCCGGACGTACCCATCCGATGGATCCCCGGGATCCTGGAACACAACCGGCTCGGCATCTCCGGAATCTGGCACGTCAACGGCAGACTCCACCCGTTCACGATCCATGGAAGCCTCCCACACGGACTCCTGCCGCCCCGATCCGGCCAGGCCTTCCCCTTCCTCGACGGATTCCATTGCGGCAGGTGCTCGCGTACCGGATGCGTCGTCATCCAGCGACGGTTCGGCCGACTCGGTGCGGGACGGCTTGTTCGGCCTGCCATTCGACCGCCGGCCTTCCTGCCAGCGCGAGAGCAGGTAGATGGCCGCGATCAGAATGATGCCCAGGGCAATCAGAGCGACTTGAAGATTCATGGTCTGGGAATTATCAAGATGGGTTGATAACCGAAGCCACCAACCTCGAGTTCATATGTTGACGGGTCGGGGAAGTGGATAACTCCAACGCTTCTCGCCGTCCGGACGCCCCGCTCCCCAGGGCCATGACATTCAAGGCGGCGCCTACGTCCGCATTGACCTCATGCCCGCAGGCCGCACATCCGTATCCGGAATGTGACCTGCGGCTTGCCTTGCTCACATGGCCGCAACTGCTGCACCGCTGCGACGTGTGCGCAGGGTTCACCGCAAGCCAGGTGCAGGCCTTGTATTCAATCCTGTCCCGAAGGCCGCTCCAGCCGGTCTGCCGCACATACCGGCACGCACCCGCCGATTGCCCAAGCAGGCCCTGCTTCCGCCTTGACCCGGGGTGAAGGCGGAATACAACAGTACGGCGGTTGGCCTGAGTACTCATGGCAAAAATATATCATGCCGGCAATAAATCGTTATAAGTTCCCAACCAATCATGCCTGTGCGGCCATCTCGACCGCTCTATCAATGTCTACCGTCACCATCCGGGAGACACCCGGTTCGGACATGGTCACGCCGACCAGTACGTCCGCAGCCTCCATCGTGATCTTGTTATGGGTGATCACCACCATCTGGCTCGCATCGCACAGCTTGCGCAGCGTGTTGCAGTAACGGTCGACGTTGGCGTCATCCAGGGGCGCATCCACCTCGTCCAGCATACAGAACGGCGCCGGGTTCAGCCTGAAAAGGGAAAAAAGCAGGGCCACTGCAGTCAACGCCTTCTCGCCGCCTGACAACAGATGGATGGTGCTGTTCCGCTTGCCGGGCGGACGCGCCATGACGGTTACGCCGGCCGTCAGCAGGTCATCACTGGTCAGTTGCAGTTCCGCCCGGCCCCCGCCGAAGAGTTGGGGGAAGAAGTCGTTGAAGCCCACGTTCAGGCGATCGAACGTGTCACGGAAGCGGCTGCGGGTTTCCCTGTCGATCTTGCGGATCACGCTCTCCAGTGTCTCCAGAGCCTCGGTCAGGTCGCTGTGCTGCGTGTCAAGGTACTCCTTGCGCTGGCTTTGCTCCTCGAACTCCTCGATCGCGACCAGGTTCACCGGGCCGATACGCTCGACCCTGTGCCGGATTTCCTCCAGGCTGCGGTCCCACTCCTCCACACTGGCCGACTCCGGCAGGTCCGCCATCAGCGCCTGGCGATCCAGGGCCAGCGCCGACACTTCCCCGGCCAGCGTGTCCCGGCGCACCAGGACCTCCTGCCGGCCAAGGCGCTGGCCCTCCAGGGCCTCCCGCTCCCTGGCCACCGCCTGTTCCTCATCCCTGCGCCGGTTTTCCAGCGCGGACAGCCGGTTATCGATTTCCGCCATTTCGTCCTGCGCCGCCTGGTACTGCTGCTCGACCTCGACCCGATCCTGCAGCAGGGTCTGCAGACGCGCGCTCAAATCCTCCTCCGGCGTGTTGCCGTCGGCAACGCCGGCGCTCAGTTCGCCGAGACGCCGGTCATCGTCACTGATCTGCTGCCCGAGCCGTCTCATTTGCTCGATCACGGCCTCATGGGACGAGTCGAGGCGCTGCTTTTCCAGCAGTTTCTGTTGTTGCTCATCGCGCACCGACACCACCAGCTCACGGCAGCGGGCAACCTCCTTTTCCAGCGATACGCGGCGGGACAGCAACTCGTGCCGACGGGAATCCAGCTTGCCGAGCTCACCCCGGGCCTGGTCCAGCAATTCCTTGGCTTCATCGATCTGCTCATGATCCTGCCGGATCTGTGACTCCAGTTCGCCCAGGTCACGGATCATCTGTTCGCTCCGCTGACCGGCTTCGAGCAGGCGCGCCTCCTCACGTCCCAGCTGGTTGTGGAGCGCGGTCTTTTCCGCCATGAGCCCGTTCAACTCCGTCCGTTGCCGCTGCAGTCCGGACTCCGCATCCTCCCGGGCCGATTCCAGTCTGCTGATATGCCCTTCACTGTTGGATATCTCGATCTTGAACGCGTCCACCCGCGTGTCGAGCTGCTTGATTTCCTCTTCCCGGACGAGAACGCCGGTTTCAAGCTGGCTTTCGCTGGCAAAACTGATCCAGTTGGCACCCACCACGACGCCATCCCTGGTGACCACGCAGTCCCTGCCGAGCAGGCTGTCCTGCATGGCCAGCGCCTGATCCAACCCGTCGGCCACGTAGATATCCGCCAGTAACGACGTCAGGTCGACTCCCTCGGCAGTGACCTTGTCGATCAGGCGTTCACCCGGCTGCCGGGCAGGCGGGGAGGTGACCTGCCTGTCCAGCATCACGGACATCACACCCTCGGGGCGGCCGGAAAAATCCGGCGTGGTTCCGGTCCGCAGGCAGACCGCCCCCAGAAAACTGTTGAGAATCCGGTCCACGGCTCTCTGCCAACCCTCCTCGACCCGGACTTTCCGCGCCAGCCTCGCCGCATCGCCGCCGAAACGGCCGGACAGCCACCGGTTCAGTTCCTCGTCGTCCCCACCCAGGGCGGCGGCCTGGATCTCGCGCAGGGAATCCAGCCTGGAAGCGGCCTCCTGCTGACGCACGCGACGTTCGCCCAACTCCTCCCTGCGGGCCGAAAGATCATCCCGGATCGCCTGCAACTGCTGCTCGTTGTACTGCAGCTTGAGTTCCCGGGAATCAACGACGTCATCGTGACGCCGGACACGGTCACGCAATGCCTGGATCTCGCTGTCGGAGGCATGCAGCCGTACACTTTCCAGGTCTTCGCGCAACCGCTGGCGCCGCAGGGCTGACTGTTCCAGATGCTGCTCGAGCTGGCTGATGCGGGATTGCTGCACCTCCTGTTGCTGTACCGGCTGCTGCACCGCCTGATTGAACGTCTCCCAGGTCTGCTGCCAGGATGACAGGACCTCCTCGGCCTCCCTGAGGGCGCCTTCGGATTCATCCAGGCGGGCATTGAGCGTCTCCAGAACGGGCGAGATCTCTGCCAGACCCGATTCGATTTCCCCCTGGCGGCGACGGCCGGCCTCGATTTCCTGCTGGCGTTCGCTCCGCCCCTGTCGCAGGCGTTCGATCTCCTCTCCCTGCCGCTGCCGGGTTTCCCGCATGTGTTCGATCTGCTGCTCCATGGCACGGATCTCGGACCCGAGGGTATAGAAGTTCTGCTGGGTCTCCTGGTTTTCCTCGCGCCGTTCTGACTGGTGGCGGCGAAGCTGTTCGAGTTCGGTCTCGGTACCGCGCTGCGTGCTGATGGCGGCTTCCAGTGCCTTCTCGAACCTGGCGGACTGCAGGTTCTGTTCCTCCAGATCGGCTTCGAGCTGCTGCAACCGCATCACCTGCAACTGGCCGTTCACCCGGCGCTCTTCCTCTTTCAGTACCTTGTAGCGGCGCGCGGCGGATGACTGGCGCTGGAGCCGGCGGAGATGTTTTTCCAGTTCGTCGCGAATGTCCACCACCCGCTCCAGGTTTTCCCGGGTGTGGCGTATGCGGATTTCCGTCTCGCGGCGCCGGTCCTTGTACCGCGACGTGCCTGCCGCCTCCTCCACGAAGGCACGCAGTTCATCCGGTCTGGCTTCCACGATGCGGCCCACCATGCCCTGCTCGATGATGGAATAGGAACGGGCTCCGAGTCCGGTGCCCCGGAACAGGTCCAGGACATCCTTGCGCCGGGATTTGATGTTGTTGACGAAGTAGTGGGACTCGCCGTCCCTGCTCAGTGTCCGCCTGACAGAAATCTCCGCGAACTTGGCGTAATTTCCACCGGCCAGACCTTCCTGGTTGTCGAATACCAGTTCCACCGAAGCCTTGCCCACCGGTTTGCGGGAGGCCGAGCCGTTGAAGATGACATCCGTCATCTGGTCTCCCCGCATCACCTTGGCGGATCCTTCCCCCATGACCCATCGAACCGCATCGATGACGTTGGACTTGCCGCAACCGTTGGGACCAACCACCCCCACCAGGCTTCCCGGGAGGCGAATATCAATCGGATCGACGAAAGACTTGAACCCGGAAACCGTTAATTTCTTCAGCCGCATTCGGTTTTGTGTTTCACAATCAAGGGGTTATTCTTATGTTTTCCACTAACTTATTGAAAACAAAGCGAACATCCGTCGATCTGCCGGTGCGGATTATACCCGCTCAGCCCCTTATTCCCTAGTCCTGAATGGCCGGAACCCGAAGAGGGGCCATCTCATCTGCCGGACATGTGGCCTGCGGGCGCCGCCTGTTCGGGAAATCCGTTCCTCGGGGCGGGCAGGAGCAACCGGGGGGAAATCGACCGGTTGCAACGGGGCGGTTCCGGCCCAAGGCGTCCGCCGCGCAGGCGATAACGGACCGGACAGCATCGGCCCTGCTCGCCCGCCGGAAATGCAGAGTCCCGGTCCTGCCATCGGACCCGGCCTGGCGGGCATCTGACCTATGAAGATGATGCCTTCGGCGGATTTCGGCCATGCCTCAACAGCAGCCAGCCGCCCAGCAGGACCATGGGCAGGCTCAGGACCTGTCCCATGCTGATCCATTCCAGTGCGACCGGACCCAGATGGGCATCCGGTTCGCGCACGAACTCCACCAGGAAACGGAAGACGCCGTAGCCCAGCAGGAAGTACCCGGCCACCTGTCCCTCCGGGCGCTTGCGTGCGGCATACCACCATACCAGGATGAACAGCAGCACCCCTTCCAGACCCGCCTCGTAGAGTTGGGAGGGATGCCGGGCATGATCGGGCATGGTCTGGAACAACACGCCCCAGGGCAGGTCGGTGGGCTTGCCCCAAAGCTCCTGGTTGATGAAGTTCCCGATGCGACCGAACAGCAGCCCGGCCGGAACCAGCGGCGCCATGAAGTCGGAAACCGCGAGCAGGGAACGGGCGGTCCTGCGTCCATACAGCCACATGGCCACGATGACGCCGAGCAAACCCCCGTGGAAAGACATTCCGCCGTCCCAGATTGCCAGTATTCCCGCCGGATTCGCGAGATAATGGGACAGGTTGTAGAAGAGCACGTACCCCAGCCTGCCGCCGAGGATGACACCGAGAGCGATATAGACCACAAGATCGGTGAGTTCTTCAGGCTTCCATCCGGAGCCCGGCCGGCTGGCCCGCAACCGTCCGAGCATGACGCCCGCGATGAATCCGGCCAGATACATGAGTCCGTACCAGTGTACCGACAGCGGTCCGATGGAGATGGCAACGGGGTCGAAGCCCGGATGGGTGATCAAGATTTCGTCTCGGTTGGGGGTTGTCTGAAACGCCGGCAGGGCGGGGCCCCGATTATAGGTGCTCCGCCCGCCCCTCCCAACACTCTCTTGTGCATCCCCTTGCCAAGGTCCCGGTAAGGCCCGACGACCACCCTGTCACCGCCGACGGAGCCTGCCCGGCTTCAGGTCCTGCGCATCAGGATATCGCGGACATTGTGACCAAGACGCCGGCCGCGGCGCTCGAACCGGGTTTCCGGCCGCCAGTCGGGGCGCTCCGCGTATCCGCCGGATGCATGGACATTCCCGAGCGCCGCGCAATCCTCCAGTATTGCCAGGGCCTGGGCCGCATAGTCCTCCCAGTCGGTGGCGAAGTGGAAGACGCCTTCCCCAGGCAGGAGCCTGGAAGCCACCAGTTCGGCAAACCCGGGGGACAGGATGCGCCGCTTGTGATGGCGCTTTTTCGGCCACGGATCCGGAAAAAACAGGTGGAACCGATGCAGGCTGTCTGCCGGCACCGCCTGCTCAAGCACCACGACGGCATCCTCCCGTACGATGCGGACATTGGTGATACCGTCACGTTCGAGCCGCAGCAACAGATTGCCGACACCCGGCCGGTGCACCTCGATACCGAGAAAATTCCATTCGGGCCGCTCAAGGGCCATCTGCCGAAGCGTGCTGCCGTCACCGAACCCCACCTCGCAGACCACCGGGGCGTTGCGCCCGAAAAGCGCCCGGAAATCGAACCACTGTCCCGGCGAACGGTCAATGCCGTACCTTGGCCACAGTTCCTCCAGGGCACGCGCCTGTCCCGCGGTCAGCCGTCCCTCCCGGGTGACGTAGCTTCTGATCGGCCGTCGGATCTTCGGAGATGACATGGGATGCCGGGTTGCCGGAACTGGAACGGATGCATCCGGCACGCCGGTTCCGGAAAAAAGAATCTTCTCCTGGCACAGCTGCAGACATGCGGATCACCGGATTATAGGCCATCGCACCGGGGGCATCGGATCCGGCGACGCCCCGCGTCCACCAGGCAAACGGGATGCGTCATAATTGTTCCCGAAAATGTCGCATTCGCCATTGCACCCGGCAGACACAGGAGTACATTTCAACTGTGCTGTCCGGACCTTCTGCATCACCCGGCCGGGCCCGGTGAATACCGGTCCCCGGCGGGATTTCCCGATCCGATTGCCATGACACAACCCATCCAGTCCCTGATAGAACCCGGCGAATTGCAGGCGGTCCTGCAACCGACCGGCATGGCGCGGGGCATGCCGAACGCGGTCTATACCTCCGAGGAGGCCTATGCGTTCGAGCGCGAACACCTGTTCGCTCCGCATTGGACCGCCATCGCCTTTGCCGACTCCCTGGCACCCGGGGAGGTCAGGGCGGTGGATTTCATGGGCCTGCCGATCCTGCTCTGCCGACTGAAAACCAACGGCGAGATCCGGGTGTTCCACAATGTCTGCAGTCACCGCGGTCTGCGTCTGGTCAGCGGCTCCCGACAGACCAATGGCCTCCTGGTCTGTCCGTACCATTCCTGGACCTACGGTCTTGACGGGGATCTCAAGGCAACCCCCCATATCGGCGGCGTGGGTGTTCACTGTGTGGACGGATTCCACCGCGCCGACCACGGACTGAAGCCCATACGCCACCATGTCTGGATGGGCGTCCTGTTCGTCAATCTCGACGGCACTGCCCCGCCGTTCGAGGCGGCGGCGACCACTGTGCTGGAGAGGTACCGGAACCTCATGGGACCTGACGGGGAATCCCAGCTTCGCCGGGCCATCACGCACGATGGCGGAACCATGGACGTCAGATGCAACTGGAAACTGGCACTGGAGAATTTCCTGGAAGCCTATCACCTGCCTTTCATCCATCCCGGGCTCAACAGCTACTCGCCGCTGAACCGGCACTACAACGAGATCATCGACGACCTGTGCGCGGGCCAGGTCACGACCACCTTCGACCCCGACCTGGACCGTGACGATCCCCTGCCCCTGTTCAACGGCTGGGATCCGGACCGGCTGGCCACGGGGGAATACCCGGCCCTGTTCCCCAACCTGCTGCTGGGATTCCAGGCCAACCACGTGTTCGGCATGATCGTCTCCCCGGTATCACCCGACTCGTGCCGCGAGGAATTCATGATTTTCTACGCCGGGGACGAAGCCAACGACGACCGTTATCTTCGCCAGAGAAAATCGAACCTCGATGCCTGGACAGCGGTGTTCAACGAGGATATCGAACCCTGCGAACGGATGCAGCTTGGCAGGAACTCACCCGGCTACCGGGGCGGCGCGTTCTCGCCGGTTCACGATGTCTGCTCGCACCATTTCCACCAGTGGGTTGCGAAGCATTACCTGGCAGTGCTGCATGATACGTCCGCCGGGACGGCCTGATGCCGCGATTGCGGGCTTGCCGATTTCCCGGTTCAAGTTTCAGAAAATGATGAACAGAACCTGATTCGGCAACCGATCCCAACCGGATCAGTTCAACACCGGAATCACGCGGCCGCGCGAACGACGTGAACGCCTGGCGGAGCCGGGACAGGAAGCTGGACTGCATGGCCGCCAGGCCGCAGTCTAGGCTCCCTGCAGTGGTGCAAGTCGTGCGTCCGCCCTGAGAACGGCGGCGGCGATGAACAGTCCGAGACCGGGGCAGATCAGCATCATCCACCATGCAGATGACCAGTCGCCAACGGCGTTCATTGCAACCGCAAGCAATGGCGGGCCGATCACGCTTCCCAGGGCGGCACCCTGTGCCACGAAACCGCTGGCCATGGCGACCTGGTTCCGGCTGGGCGCATGCGCGGCGCCTCCCTCCAGGCAGGCGGCCGGCAGGAGGCCGCCGATCAGGGTGAAACACAGTGCCAGGGGAATCTTGGCGGATTCAGGCGTAAGGGGCGCAAACAGCAATGCGGCACTAAGGCCCATGATCCCGTAGGCGATGGCGATCAGCAGCCCGCGGGCAGCGCCCCGGTGCATGAGCAGCGCAGCGCCGATGGACCCGAGCGCGGTGCAGGCGACGATGAGCGCCGTGACCAGGGCGGAACCGGCGGGCGACCGGCCCTGGGTCTCGATCAGGAAGGTCGGCAACCACGCCATCAACGCAAGCCACTGGATCGAGAAGAGCACGAAACAGGCGCCGAACAGCCAAAGACCCGGACGGGCCAGCGTCGCGCGTACCGCCATGCTGTCGGGCATGCTGCCGGCTGCCGCGGACCCCTGCCATCGATGTGGTGCCGTCATTCGGGCGAAAGCGAGCAAGAAGAGCAGGATGAACCCGCAGTTGAGGAACCAGAGTCCGCGCCAGCCTATCTCATCGAGCAGCACCGTGGCGAGCACAAGGGACAGGGCCATGCCGACCGGCATGTAGGTACCCCAGGCGCCGAGTGCAAAACGGCGCATATCGGTGCCCGTCGCCGCAACGATCAGCTTCGGTGCGGCGACTGTGAGCGCGACAAAGCCGAAGCCCTCGGCCAGCCGGGTCACCAGCAGCAACGTCCCGCTCCCTGCGAACCCGCCGCAAAGACCCGCGGCAAACATCACCACACTTCCCGCGAGAACCATGCGCCGGGTGCCCACCCGGTCGATCACCAAGCCTCCGGCGACGGCGAATACGGCGCCCAGGGCATAGAACGAAGACGCGATCAGACCGGCAAGGGCGCGGGACAGGCCAAGTTCGGCCTGCAGCAGTGGCAGCACCGGTGGAACCTTGCCGACCTGCATCCCGACAACGTAGCCTGACGCAAGCGCGAGAGCCACGATGTCCCAGCGGGTGCCGCCGGACGTCATTGGCAGGCGTGCCCGGGGCGCAGGGGTAGATACAGTGTCCGATCCCCGTCCGTTTCTCGAGCGCCTGCCACAGGAAAACTATCCGTCTTGAGTGCCTTGATCAGCGCCGGGGGGTCAAACCGGACACTCAATTCGACAGGTCGCCCGTTCCAACCTCTTCGATGAACTCCAGTGTTTCACGGACATCGGTCCATGTCGTGTTGTGGTTCATGATGCAAAGACGGAGTGAGAATCTGCCGCCGATCATTGTTGAGGATATGAAAGCCCGATCTTCCCAGACCACGTGTGCAAGTGCCTTCCTGTTGACATCATCCAGGGCGTTTTCGCCAAGGGCGGCGCCCGCAGGGTTGATTCGAAGGCAAACGATTCCCAGCGATACGGGGACCAGCAATTCCAGGACCGCACTCGCCCGGACGTACTCTCCGGCTCTCTCCGCCAAATCCATGGACCTCGCAATTGCCCGGCGGAATGCGCCCAGACCGAACGTCTGTATCGACATCCAGATCTTCAGCGCCCGGAAACCCCGACTCAGTTGCAGATTCCGATCCGAAAAGTTGGGATGGGTTTCTCCCCAGATCATGTCCTGGAGGACATCGTGCTTTACCGAGAACGCATTGTCGAGAGTACGAAGATCCTTCACCAGGAGTCCGCCGACCTCATAGGGCTGAAAGAGCCACTTGTGCCCATCCAGGGCAACGGAATCCGAACGCTCTATGCCGCGCATGAGTTCTTTCCCCTTGTCCGTCAGCAACGCGAAGCCGCCGTAGGAGGCATCGGTATGCAGCCAGATGTTCTCCTCTTCGCAAAAGTCCGCCATTTCCTCAAGGGGATCGATGGCTCCGTTGCAGGTCGCACCGGCGTTGGCACAGATCACCATGGGAGTGAATCCAGCGGTGCGGTCTTCGGCTACGGCACGGGCGAGCGCATCCAGGTCCAGGCGGAAGGTGTTGTCGATGGCAACGGTGCGAATGCAATCGGGGCTGACACCGATGATCCTCGCCGCACGGACCTGGGAACTGTGGCTATCCTCGCTCATGTACACGGTTGGCCGTGCCGGGTTGCCCGCTTTCTCCCTGGCCGCGACAAAGGCGTCCAGGGCGGCCGCCGAACCGCCGCTCGTGAGAACCCCCCCGGCGCTATCCGGATAACCGATCCAGCGCCGGAACCAGTCGAGAACCAGTCGATCACCACAAGTTCGAGTTGGCTTGGACCACTGGCAGCCAGCCAGGTGCAGACGTTGAAGTTATATCCGGCGGCGATGAAGTCAGCCAGGATCCCGGGCCAGGTGGGTGAGGAGGGAACGAACGCGAGGAAGCGGGGATGATCATGACGCGCCGCATACGGGAGCACTTCCCGGGAAACCCGTTCGATCACTTCTGCGGGCGCACGGCCTTCCTCGGGTGGCTCTTCCAGCAGCTGAGTCTCGAGCGATCTCCGGAAATCTCCATCCCAGGCGTTTTCTTCCGGCAGGCCCCTGATGCGATCCACCAGCAATTCCGCGGATCGTCGTGCGAGATCGAGCATGAGTTCCGGCTCCATTTCGAGTTCACTGCGCACGTCATGGTCCGGGACGATGTCCGGCTCCCCGTCTCTTCTTGCGATCTCTTTCATCAAATTTCTTTCCCAACAATAAACGTCAAAGCACCGACGATGCTCAGAAATACTCTATTGATCAGGACCGGATATGAGGCGGGCAGACGCACCAATATCGTAACTTGGCACGGTTCAACGAGGGTGTGCCGCCAACGCCCCGGGGGCGCAAAACTATTGCTATTCTAACCGGATGACCGGTCCTCCTCTCGCCCCGCATAGTACCATTCCAAGGATAATGGCGCATGCAACGCCCCCGGCATGATCCCATGGACCGACAGGCGATCATTCCCGGCACCCGATTGCACTCGCCGGGCCATTGCCCGTCCATGTACCCGGTCAGTATCCGAAGGCTGGCGAATCCCTTCAAAGGCATTGCCCTGACCAGGTCTACAGGCTGTCAAGCGCTCCCGGTATTTCACCGGCGAAATTTTCCGGCGACAACACCCAATCCGCGCATAACGTCGGGATTGATACCTACCAGTATCGTGTTGCATCTACTTTACATCGCAAAGAGCGAACACCAACTTCCGCGCAAGCCGGTATTGCCGCCTGCCCCTGTATAGACACCGACCGGTCTTTCCGCCGATCCTCCCCGAATCCCGTCTGTGGTAGTCGTGGACGGAGAACCAGGGAACGGCTTGCGTGCCATGATGGGCCTCCTGTGCAATGGTGTTGCTGTCCGCAGTTGCAATGGGGCACCTGCGAACGCGGAGCCCGTCCACTTCGCTGGCGCAACGTGTTTCGTGATTGCAGGGAGTTTTCCCAGTCAATGTGTTAAATGTGTGTGGATATCGAGCTGTAAGATGTAATTTTCATAAAATTAAGCTACTATCGCCCCCGTGGAAAGCGCCGTGTGCCGTCGCCGCGCCGATGGACCGCAAATCCTGCGGCCGGACACGATGCAATGCCTGCCGGGCATACCGAAAATACCGATTCACCGGGGGAAGAGGCCGTGACGCAGATCGACGATCTGAGGCGGGAGAACGAGGCGCTGCGCCAGCGCATCGCAACCCTGAATGCAGCGATCCTGCGCATCAACGCCAGTCTCGACCTCGACACCGTGCTGGGCGAGGTGATGGACAGCGCCCGCGCGCTCACCGGCGCCCGCTGGGGCGTCATTGCCACCGTCGACGAGGCGGGCGCGCCCCGGAATTTCATGTTCTCGGGCTTCGAACCGGAGGAAGAGCGCGAGCTCATCGCCTGGCCCGACAACGCCCGCCTGTTCGGGCACTTCCGCGGCCTGCCGGGGCCGTTGCGGCTCGATGACCTCTCGGGCTATGTCCGCGCACTCGGCATCGAGCCCGCCCCGGCGTTCTCCCGAACCTTCCAGGGCACACCGATGCGCCATCGGGATGCGGATGTCGGCAGCTTCTTCCTCGCCGACAAGGCGGACGGCGAGGTATTCACCGACGAGGACGAGGAGGTGATGACGCTGTTCGCTTCCCAGGCAGCCTCGGCGATCGTCAACGCGGGCACCTACAGTTCCGCGCGCCGCGCACGGGCCGACCTTGAGGCCCTGGTCGAGACCTCCCCGGTGGGGGTCGTGGTGTTCGATGCCGGGAGCGGCCGGGCCGTGTCGATCAACCGCGAGGCAAGGCGCATCGGAGAGAGCCTGCGCACGCCCGGCCGTCCGACCGAGCAGCTCCTGGAGGTGATGACCTTCCATCGCTCCGACGGCAGCGAGGTGAGCCTGAGCGAGTTCCCCATGACGGAGCTGCTTCACAGCGGCGAGACGCTGCGCGCCGAGGAGATGGTGCTTTCGGTGCCGGACGGCCGCAGCGTCCGGACGCTGGTCAACGCCACTTCGATCCGTAACGAGGAAGACGCCATCGGCACGGTGGTGGTGACCTTTCAGGATCTGGCGCCGCTCGACGAGATCGAACGGCTGCAGACCGAGTTCCTGGGTCTGGTGGGCCATGAACTGCGCGCACCGCTGGTCGCCATCAAGGGCTCGGCGACGACGCTGCTGGAGGAGGCGGAAGCGCTCGACCCGGCAGAGATGCGCGAGTTCCACCGGATCATCGCCGAGCAGGCGAACCACATGCGGGGCCTGATCGGCGACCTGCTGGATGCGGGTCGCATCGACTCGGGCACCCTCTCGGTCACGCCGGAATCCTCGGAGGTGGCCGATCTGGTGGAGCGGGCGCGAAACACGTTCCTGGGCGGCGGCGGGCGAAACAGCATCGTCGTCGACCTGCCCGCCAGCCTGCCCCGCGCGATGGCCGACCGCCGGCGCATCGTGCAAGTGCTCAACAACCTCTTCGCCAACGCCGCGAGGCACTCGCCGGAGTCCTCCCCCATCCGGGTCTCGGCGGCGCGCGAGGACGCCCATATCGCAATCTCAGTCGCCGACAAGGGACCGGGAGTGGCGCCGGAGCGCCTCGCGCAACTGTTCAACAAGCACTCCGGCATCGGGGATGGCGGGCGGTCCAAGGCCGGCCACGGCCTGGGGCTCGCGATCTGCAAGGGGCTGGTGGAGGCCCATGGCGGCCGCATCCGGGCCGAGAGCGCCGGCGTCGGGCACGGCGCCACCGTCACCTTCACGCTGCCCATCGCCGGGGAGCCCGACGCCGAAGTGGCCACCGGTATGCCGGCGGCGGCCGGGGAGAAGGGCGAGCCGGCGCGCATCCTGGTGGTCGACGACGATCCGCGCACGCTCCGCTTCACGCGCGACGCACTCACCAAGGCCGGCTACGACCCGCTGGTGACCGGAGAGCCGCAGGACCTCGCCCACATCGTCCGCTCCGAGAAGCCGCGGCTGGTGCTGCTTGACGTGGTGCTGCCCGGCGAAGACGGTATCACGCTGATGGAGGGCATCCCGGAGCTCTCCAACCTGCCGGTCATCTTCATCTCCGGCTACGGGCGCGACGAGACTGTCGCCAGGGCCCTCGAATCCGGCGCTGCCGACTACATCGTCAAGCCCTTCTCGCCAACCGAACTGGTGGCCCGGGTCCGCGCGGCGCTGCGCAGGCACGAGGAGCCCGAGCCGTTCGTGCTCGGCGAACTCGCGATCGACTACGACCGGCACCGGGTAACGATCAGTGGCGATCCGATCATCCTTACCGCCACCGAGTTCGAACTCCTGCGCGCACTCTCGCTCAACGCGGGACGTGTTGTGGCCTACGATACGCTGCTGGCCCGGGTCTGGAGCGGGCGCGGCAAAGCCGACGCAAACCTCGTGCGCATCTTCGTCAGGAACCTCCGCCGAAAGCTCGGCGACGACGCGACAAATCCCACCTGGATCTTCAACGAGCGCGGCGTCGGATACCGCATGCCCGAACCGGGAAAGGAGTGAGCGCCCTGCATCGGGCTTGGAGCTGCACCGCTTCTTGCATGGGACACCCTTCGGACGTCGGTGCAGCGGGAAAATGGCGGTGATTCCACCCCCATCGGGCGGCTTCCGGGCTACCGGGTGTAGTCCTTAATCGGCTCGCTGCCATATCGCCGCACACCCTGGACCAGGGTGTCCTCATTCGCGATCGGGCGCTGCTGGTCGCCGACGCCCGCCTTCGTTTCAATCCGCCAGCGCTGTCTGCGGTACCCGAGCCTGATTTCGAAGCCTGGGCCGTCCGCCCCCCGGAACGGCCGAACCGCTCACTTCCGTTCTTCGAAACCCAACGCGTAGCGGCGACTGAAATTGAAGCCGTAAAGATCTTCAGAGCGGGGTTTCCAGATCTGCTCGCCCCGTTTGCCCACCCGCAGGGGTACATCCCCCGCATGCCCCTGTGTCCGCGCGTACTGCTGCCTGAACCGGTTTTCCTCCTCAATGGCCTGCCCCTCGGAATCGAAATACCGCCAGGTACCATTGGACATGTGACGGGCATGGGACAGTTCATGGAAGAGGTTCTGGACAGCCGAGAACCCGATCGGTTTTCTTGCGCTGTCATACACGATGTGACTGCCGGAGTCCGGTATGCGGGCATCAAACAGGATGGTCGCATCATCCCCCCGGCCGTCAATGAGCCTGGCTGAAACCGGGGCGAGGGTCCTGCCGGATGCAACCAGCGCCCACTCCGAATGGCGGATGGTGACCGTGTTGCCGCTTCTGTGGATCGCCTCCAGGGTCTCGCGCCCGATACTCGTGCTGGAGATCTCGTCGAGCCAGCCGGCCAGTCGGGCGATCTGTGCAGAGGTTCCTTCAAGCAGGACGGCTAGTCCGGACTGGTGCAGGTTGCTCATGTGGCGGTAGTTCCGCCTGATCCGGAAATCGTCGGCCGGGATGATGCGCTTGACCGTGATCACCTCGCCGGCATGGACCGCGCCTCCATGCAATCCATGAGTTCCACCGGCAAATCCCGTCAACCATCCCCCGGCCAAAACCACGGCCCCCGAAACCAGTAATCTGAACACCCTTTCCAGGATCACCCTCCGGCAACTCCCGAACTGTCATATTACTGTAACAATTATCCAGGCAATTTGGTAGTAACTGTCTGATAAACAGCAAGTAAGCGGCTTCGCCGAGCCGTGGTTGCTGCTGTCACCCGCGCGAAGCGGATGAGCCGTGCGTTCCGGGGAAGGGAAACGGAATTCGGGTATGGCGGGTCAGGCTGCCTGGTTCAGCAGATTCTGCAGGTCGCCGTTTTCATACATCTCGGTGACGATGTCGCAGCCGCCGACAAACTGGCCATGTATATAGAGCTGCGGAATGGTGGGCCATTGGGAGTACTCCTTGATGCCCTCCCTGACCATGTGGTCGGAAAGCACGTCCACTGATGCAAAACGGACATTCAGTGCCTGCAGGATGGAGGCCGTACGGCTGGAGAAGCCGCATTGCGGAAAATCCGGGGTACCTTTCATGAAGAGCACGATTTCGTTGCCCTCGATGACTTCCTTCAACTGGTCTTGTATGGTCATGTTTCTGGACTCCTGAAAATATCTTGATGCGTCAGTCCCGGTGCTCTTCCGGGGTCAGGGTTTTCATGGACAGCGCGTGGATCTGAGACCTCATTCTATCACCCAGAGCCTGATATACCATCTGGTGACGCTGCACCAGCGACTTGCCGGCGAAGTCCGGGTGAATGATCACTGCATCGAAGTGTGCGCCGTCCCCTTCCACCGTCACCTCGGTGCCCGGCAGGCCGGCGCTGATCCAGTCTTCTATGTCTTTCGGGGTTACCATGGGTTGCGGGGTATCTGGCAAGTGGATTTCAGATGGGGACCGGCGGGGAAAACACAAGGGCGTGCAGCGCGACCGCTCAACCCTTACCGGAATCCTCCGGCGGCTCGGGATCCAGCAGTTCAGTCAGGCCCAGAATCCGCATCAGCGACCTGATCCGGTCCGGGACATTGCACGGACGCAGCCTGCAGTTTCTGGCTGCGGCCTCCTGCACCCAGTACACCAGCAGGGCCAGCCCGGCGCTGTCGACATTGTCGACCGCCGCAAGATCCAGGGTGCATTCATTCCCGGCAAACCCCCGGTTGGCCTGCAGCGCGCCGTTCACCGTGTCAACGGTCAGGTCTCCACGGAGCGACAGACCGGTATCGGTTTGTATCAACTGCACCATTTCCGTCACGGGCGGCTCTCAGCCCGGCCTCATCACGTGATTGGCCTGCCGCATGGATCCGATCAGACCATCCAGCCCGAGACTGCGGATGGAGGCACTGTAGATCTTGCGGTAGTTGGTGACGAGATTCACCCCCGCGATGGTCATGTTATAGATCTTCCACCGGCCGTCGCCGTCCAGGATCATGGAATAACTCAGCGGGATGGGAGGGCCGTCCGCCAGGGTGATCTCGGACTCCACGGTGGCGAATTTCATCCCGCCTCTTTCCTTGATCCGGGTGGTATTGAACGCCATCGTTCCGTCGCCGGAATACTGGAACAGGGCGGTGGCATAGGTACGGATCAGCAGTTTCCGGAATTCCATGCCGAACTGCCTGCGCTGCTCCGAGCTGGCGGACTTCCAGTTCTGGGCGAGCACCAGCTTGGATATCCTGCTGAAATCGAAGTATGGATGGGTGACACGGGCCACCATGTGATAGAGCGCCGGGTGGTCACCTTCCAGTTCGCCCCTTCGCAGGGTGAATTCCTCCAGCAATTCCTCAACGGCCGTCTGGATGACCTGTTCCGGTGCCGGCTCGGCCCGGACGGGCAGGCTGACCAGGATGCCCATGCAAAGTGCGAACAGGACCGTGGCGAACGTGTTGGCCGGGGCGGAGCTGGAATTGCTCCCGACGGTGATGTCCATGGGTTTGACTCCGGGTTGCAGCGTGGCGCTAGTTGCCTTCATCGTCATTATTGCCGGCCAGGCTGAACATGAACTGACCGATCAGGGACTCGAGCTGGATCGCCGACTGGGTAATCTCGATCTCGTCGTCTTCCTGGAGGAAGATGTCTTCCGCCCCGGGATCGAGGCCCACGAACTGGGCTCCCAGGAGACCGGAGGTGAGGATGCTGGCGCCCGTGTCGATGGGCAGGTTGTCATAGTGCTCGGCAATGTCCATACCCACGACCGCGCTGTAGTCGTCCTTGTCGATGGAGATTTCGGCCACGCGTCCGATCCGCACCCCTCCTACCATCACCGGGGACTTGACGCTGAGCCCGCCGACATTCTGGAACCGCGCATGTATCCGGTAGACATCACCCCCGGTTCCGGTGGACCCGCTGACCTTCAGCGCCAGCATGGCGAGGGCCGCGATACCCAGAACAACGAACAGGCCGACCCAGATTTCGATGGATTTCTTCTGCACCTTCACAAGCCTCCAAACATCAAAGCGGTGAGGATAAAGTCCCCGCCAAGTACCGCCAGGGAAGAAGTCACCACGGTGCGCGTGGTGGCCCTGCTGACTCCCTCGGACGTCGGTATCGCGTCATAACCCTCAAACAACGCGATCCAGGTGACGACAAACCCGAACACGATGCTCTTGATGATGCCGTTGAGCACATCGTCAACCAGGTCCACGCCTTCGTTCATCGATGACCAGTACACACCGGAGTCTACACCGAACTGTCCATGGCCCATCAGGTAGCCGCCCAGTATGCCGACGGCGCTCATCATGGCCGCCAGCAGCGGCAGCGCGATGATCCCGGCAACGAACCGGGGGCCGATGACCCGTTTCATGGGGTCTACCGCCATCATCTCCATGGCGGAGAGCTGCTCCGTGGCCTTCATGAGCCCGATCTCGGCGGTCAGCGCGGAACCCGCCCGCCCGGCGAACAGCAGCGCCGCAAGAACCGGTCCGAGTTCGCGCACCAGGAACAGCGCGACAACCAGGCCAAGGCTGGATTCGGCGCTGAAATTCACCAACTGGTAATAGCCCTGCATCCCCAGCACCATGCCCACGAAAAAGCCGGATACAAGGATGATGAGGACGGTCAGAACCCCGATGGAATAAAGCTGCTGGACGACCAGGTGGAACCTCGGCAGACAGCGAAAGGCGCCGGACAGGGCATGCAGGAGAAACACCACTGCATGCCCCAGACGGGAGACGAAGTCGATCCCGGTCCGGCCAAGCTGCTGTATCCACGGCATCAGCCAGGGCCTCTCAGATCGGCGAGATAATCTTCCGCCGGATAGTGATAGCCCACGGGACCATCCGGCAGGCCCTGCATGAATTGCCGGGTTTCCGGCTGCACGCTTTGCATCACTTCCCCGGGTGGGCCATGGCCGATGACCCGCCCGTTGCCGAGGAGGTAGACGTAATCGGCAATACTGCAGCCTTCCCGCACATCGTGGGTAACGACGATGGAGGTCAGCCCCAGCGCATCGTTGAGTTCCCGGATCAGTTTGACGATCACTCCCATGGAAATGGGGTCAAGACCAACGAAGGGCTCGTCGTACATGATCATCGCGGGATCCAGCACGATGGCCCGGGCCAGCGCCACCCGGCGCGCCATGCCGCCGGACAGGGATGACGGCAGGAGTTCCCGTGCGCCGCGCAACCCCACCAGTTCGAGTTTCATCAGCACCAGGATGCGGATCAGCGACTCCGGGAGATCGGTCTGTTCACGCAGGGGAAAGGCCACGTTTTCGAAAACCGTCAGGTCGGTCAGAAGTGCGCTGCTCTGGAAAAGCATGCCCATGTTCCGACGCATGGCGTAAAGACGCTTACCGGCGCCGTAGGGCACCTCATCGCCATCGAACCGCACACCGCCCTTCCCGGGCCTCAACCGGCCGCCGATGAAGCTCAACAGCGTGGATTTGCCGCATCCGCTCGGCCCCATCACGACAGTGACCTTGCCTCGGGGTATTCGAAGGTTCAGCCCTGAAAAAACCTCCCTTCCGTCATAACCGAACTGTACATCCGACACTTCGACCATGGGGCCTTCAAGCAGGTCGGGAACTTGGCGATCAGGCATCGTGTCTACAGTGGAGAGCAGTGTGATCGCGTCCGGCGAATCTTGACCATCGCGGGATTTTACCAGAAGCCTCGACACGGCGGCGTTTGTCTTGCCCGCGCCATCGAATACTGGTTAAGCTGAAGGCATGCAACAGGGGCACTGGCTGCACAACCCCCCAACCGACACAATGGTACAGTCATGAATCAACCGACAGGAAATCCAGGAACCGGCATCCCGCAGACCGTCCGGGGACGGACGGTTTTCTGGTGCCGCCGGATCGCCATGGTACTGATGCTGGTCCCGCTGGGAGCCGGCGCATTCGGTTCCATCGCTACTCCGGCCGCCCGCCAAATCCATCCGGGGGACGAAGTGGAACTGCATCACGCCGTCCGGGCCGCCGCCGGCGCACGGGTCTACCTCCAGCATGGCAGGGTCGTCGCCGGCGCCGATCGGGCATACCGGGAACCGTACTGTTATTTTCACGTGTTCCGCGACCCTCAGGTGATCGACACCGGGTTCACGATCCATCCCGACCTGTTCACCGTGAAGGGACTCACGAGCCGCATCGAGTATTCGGGGGCCCTGTTGCCGAACGTCCGGTACGCGATGTCCTCCCTGTCCTTTCAGGACTACAGCGCCGAATACATGATGACCACTGTCCGGCTCGAGTCCGCCGGACAGTCCCGCGTCAGGGAGCTGAAGTGCGGGATTTTTGCCGTTCCTTACGAGCGCGGCTACCTTACCCTGGAGGAAATCCGGGACGCCCTCGGAAGCATCGCCACCCTGAAGCTCGGTCAGTAGTAGCCGCCCGGGGCATTCGCCGGTGCCCGGCGCGAAGCGTCAGCGCCGCAGTGGCTTGACGTTGGTGGTCTGACCGCTGTCATCCCTGGTGCCAAGGCGGTCCTGGACCGCGGCAACGATCCCCTCCGGATGAAGGCCGCATGCGGTGAGCTGCTGCTGCTGGCTGCCGTGATCGAAGTGCCTGTCCGGCGCACCCAGGTTGATCACGTCCACCTGCCGTTGCTCGGCAAGCAGCAGTTCATTGACCGCCGATCCCGCTCCGCCGGCAACCACGTGATCCTCCACGGTGACCAGGCAGCCATGGGATTCCGCCAGGTCCAGCACCAGTTCCCGGTCCAGCGGTTTCACGAAGCGCATGTTCGCCACGGTTGCATCCAGTGTCTCCGCGGCTTCCAGCGCCGGTGCGAGCAGGGTGCCGAAAGCAAGGATGGCCACATCCCTCCCCTGCCGCCGGATCTCGCCCTTGCCGATGGGCAGTATTTCCATGTCTTCGGACTCGGCCACGCCCGGGCCGCCTCCCCGGGGATACCTGACCGACGCGGGTCCCTGGTGCATGAATCCGGTATAGAGCATGTTGCGGCATTCCGCTTCGTCCGCCGGTGCCATGATCAGCATGTTGGGAATGCAGCGCAGGTATGAAAAATCGTAGGTCCCGGAATGGGTGGCGCCGTCGGCACCCACGAATCCCGCCCGATCGATGGCGAAAAGGACATCCAGATCCTGTATGGAGATATCGTGGATCAGCTGGTCATAGGCCCGCTGCAGGAAAGTCGAGTAGATCGCCACCACCGGCTTGAGCCCCTCGCAGGCCAGCCCGGCGGCAAATGTCAGCGAATGCTGTTCCGCAATGCCCACATCGAAGTACCGATCGGGATAGATCGTGGAAAATTTCACCAGGCCGGACCCCTCGCGCATGGCCGGTGTGATCCCCATCAGCCGGTCGTCCATCCCGGCCATGTCGCATAGCCAGTCGCCGAATACATTGGTGAAGGTGCGGGTCTTCACCGGCTTGGTTTCCAGCTTCCCGGTATCGGGATTGAACGGCGACACGCCATGATACACGCAGGGATCGCCCTCGGCGGGTTCAAAACCCTTGCCTTTCTGGGTGACCACGTGCAGGAATCTCGGGCCATCCAGGTCGCGCATGTTCTCGAGGGTCTTGACCAGCGATTTCAGGTCATGACCGTCCACGGGACCGATGTAGTAGAAACCAAGCTCCTCGAACAGGGTACTTGGCATCAACATGCCCTTGATGTGTTCCTCACAGCGGCGGGCATAGCTGACCAGGGGGGGAGGCAGGGTGCTGAGAACGGTCTTGCTCTCGCGCACGGAGGTGTAGGTACGGCCGGAGAGTATCCGCGCGAGATAGTTGGATATTGCCCCCACGTTGGGTGATATCGACATTTCATTGTCATTCAGAATCACCAGCAGGTTGGCGTCCAGGTCGCCGGCATTGTTGAGGGCCTCGTAGGCCATGCCCCCGGTCAGGGCACCGTCACCGATCACCGCCACCACCTCGCGGTCCTCTCCCCTGGCGCTCGCCGCCACGGCCATCCCCAGGGCCGCGCTCACCGAGGTGCTCGCATGTCCGGCACCGAAAGTGTCGTATTCGCTTTCCGTTCTCTTCAGGAATCCGGACAGTCCGCCGAACTGCCGGATGGTGGTAAACCGGTCCCGCCGGCCGGTGATGATCTTGTGCGGGTATGCCTGGTGGCCGATATCCCAGACCAGCCGGTCCTTCGGCGTATCGAAAACGTAATGCAATGCCAGGGTGAGTTCCACCGCCCCCAGGCCCGGCGCCAGATGCCCTCCGGTCTGGGATGTCACCTCGATCAGGAAACGGCGCAGTTCCTCCGCCAGCTGGGGCAGTTGCTCAGGTTGCAGCAGCTTGAGCTGGCGCGGCGTGTCGATGGAATACAGGAGCGGGTACTCGGCTGTTTCAGGCATGGTGTCGGCAACCAGGATTCATTCGTATTGTTGTTATTTGTTAATGCATATTTGCAACTGTAATCAGTAGCTTCGGGCAACAACAAAATTTGCGATCTGATGAAATATACCACCATTGTCACCCAGGGCGCAGGCATTTTCGAGGGCGGCCTCATGCCACCGGTCCCTCTGGACGCGGGCCTCATCCAGTCCCAGAAGGGAGACAAAGGTGGTCTTCTGCATCCTGTCGTCCGACCCGCTGTCCTTCCCGAGAACGGTGCTGTCCGTGGTGACATCCAGGATGTCGTCGACGATCTGGAACGCCATGCCGATGGCCTTGCCGTAACTGTCCAGCGCGTTGAGCTGTGATTCCGTGGACTCCGCGACCGCAAGGCCGCCCAGCACGCAGCATGTGCGTATCAGGGCCCCGGTTTTCATGCCATGCATGGTAGCCAGATCCTCGAGGTCGAGCGTCTGGCCGGTGGCCGCCATGTCCAGCATCTGCCCGCCGGCCATTCCGGATCCGCCGATGCCGGCTGCCAGGCAGTTCACCATGCGAAGCCGCCTTTCCGCGGACAGGGACCGCGGGTCCCCGTCGCACAGTATTTCGAACGCCAGCGACTGCAGGGCGTCACCCGCCAGGATTGCAGTGGCTTCGTCAAACTTGCGATGGCATGTGGGTCTGCCCCTTCGCAGGTCGTCGTCATCCATGGCGGGCAGATCGTCGTGCACGAGGGAGTAGGCATGCACCAGTTCCACGGCGGCGGCGGCGGCATCGAGCACGTCCCCCGATGCGGGCCTGCAACCTTTCAGTTGCTCCCCCGCGGCGTAAACGAGCATGGCCCGCAGCCGCTTGCCGCCGTCCAGCGTGGCGTAGCGCATCGCGTCCATGAGCCCGGCGGGTATGGCCGGCTGTTGATCGAACACCCCCTTGAGCGCCGACTCCGTGCGCTCCCGGCAGCGGCGCCAGTGCTCGCCGAAATCATCCCCCGGCATGTGACTGCACTGGATTCACGGAGTCAGTATTCATCGGCGTCAGGGTCTTCGCCGCCGGGATCGTACCGTTCATCACCCTCCAATATGTCACGCCCCGATTCCACCTGGTAGATGCCATGCTTCTTGACCAGCTTGTCCACCCGCTGCTGGGCCTTGTCAAGGCTTTCCTGGCATTTTTCCGACAGTTCCATGCCGCGCTCGAAGTCCTTCATGGTCTGCTCGAGTGTCTGCTCCCCCTGTTCCATGCGCTGTACGATACCCTCCAGTTCGGCGAGCAGTTTTTCGAAGTCCGGGGTGGCGGATTTTTTGGTCGTCGACATCGCGGGGACCGAGGGACGGAAGACATTGACTGGCGGCGAATTCTATCAGAGTTTCGAATGCATGCAGGCGCCCCGGGCACGCGCCCGGCACGGGGCTGGGTTATCATCCGCCCAATCGAATCCACGGCGTTGAAATGAGCAGTTCCTACGATGCATCGGCCATAGAAGTCCTTTCCGGACTCGACCCCGTGAGAAAACGCCCGGGGATGTTCACGGAAACGGACCGTCCGAACCACCTTGCCCATGAGGTGCTCGACAACAGCGTGGACGAGGCAATCGCCGGTTTCGCCCGCAGGATCGAGCTCACGCTGCACAGGGACGGGGCGATGACCGTACGTGACGATGGCCGGGGCATGCCGGTCGACCTGCACGAGGAACATGGCGTGACCGGTGTGGAACTCATCCTCACGCGCCTTCATGCGGGCGGCAAGTTTTCCGGGGACGCCTACAACTATTCGGGCGGACTGCATGGTGTCGGGGTATCCGTTGTCAATGCGCTCTCGGACCACCTCGAGGTCTGGGTCCGGCGCAACGGCAATGAGCACTACATGGCATTCACCAACGGTGAGAAAAAGGAGGAACTCAAGGTTGTCGGACAGGTCGGTCAACGCAATACCGGCACCACCCTGCGCTTTCACCCGGACCCCGCCTATTTCGACTCTTCCAGGTTTCATGTTCCCCGCCTGAAACGAACCTTGCGCGCGAAGGCGGTGCTGTGTCCGGGCCTCGAGGTTGTGTACGAGGACGAGGTCCATCCGGAGAACAGCGAAAGCTGGCAGTACGAGGACGGCCTTGTTGAGTACCTCGCCGGGGCCCTGGAAGGAGCGGGACTCGTGCCCGAATCGCCCTGCGTCTTTCACCACAAGGGCGATGACGGTGAAATCGACTGGGCAATGGCATGGGTAACGGATGGCGGCGAGTGCGTCACCGAAAGTTACGTCAACCTGATCCCCACGGCGCAGGGCGGCTCGCATGTTTCCGGTCTGCGCAGCGGCTCCACCGAGGCCATACGCGAATTCTGCGAGTTCCGCGACCTGCTCCCGAGGGGACTCAAGATTACCCCCGAGGATGTCTGGAACAACTGCACCTATGTCCTGTCCCTCAGAATGCATGACCCCCAGTTCAGCGGCCAGACCAAGGACCGCCTCGGTTCCAGGGAAGCGGCGACGCTCATCCAGTCCGCCGCGAAGGACGAATTGAGCCTGTGGCTGAACCAGCATGTGAAGGAGGCGGAGAGGATCGCCCTGCTGGCCATCGAATCGGCCCAGCGCCGGCTGCGCGCGGGCAAACGGGTGCAACGGAAGAAAATCACCAGCGGGCCGGCATTGCCCGGAAAACTGGCGGACTGCACCAGCGACGATCTGGAACGGACCGAGCTGTTTCTCGTCGAGGGCGACTCCGCCGGAGGTTCAGCCAAACAGGCAAGGGACCGGGTGTTCCAGGCGATCATGCCCCTCAGGGGCAAGATTCTGAACACCTGGGAAGTGGATCCCGCCGAAGTGCTGGCATCCCAGGAGGTCCACGATATCGCCGTGGCTCTCGGTGTAGACCCCGGGTCCGAGGATCTTTCGGGACTGCGCTATGGCCGGATCTGTATCCTCGCCGACGCGGATTCGGATGGCCTGCATATCGCCACCTTGTTGTGTGCATTGTTTCTGCGCCACTTCAGGACGCTGGTCGAAGCCGGCCGTGTTTGCGTTGCCATGCCGCCGCTGTACCGGATCGATGTGGCCAAGACGGCGTACTATGCGCTTGACGACGCGGGAAAGGACCGGATTCTCGCCCGGATCGAGGAGGAAAAAATCCGCGGCAAGGTCAACGTCCAGCGGTTCAAGGGGCTCGGTGAAATGAACCCCCTCCAGCTCAGGGAAACCACCATGAACCCGGATTCACGCAGTCTTGTGCAGCTCAAGATGGACGCCGGGGACAGGCCCCATGAAACCATGGACATGCTGCTCGCGAGAAAGCGCTCCGCCGACCGCAGAAGCTGGCTTGCCGCGAACGGGGACCGGGCGGAAGTGGCCTGACAGCCGGCGCCGGGCCACCGGCGCGGTGTTCACCCGATTCGTGCGAACACCCTGCGGGCGGCATCGACCGTGGCCGCAATGTCCTCCTCGGTATGCGCCGCGGATACGAACCCGGCCTCGAATGCCGACGGCGCCAGATAGACGCCCTCCTCGAGCATGCCGTGGAAAAACCGGTTGAACCGCTCATTGTCGCAGGCGCCGACATCGGCGAATCCCGTGACCGCGGGCCTGTCGGTAAAGAACAGGCCGAACATCGCACCCACGCGGTTGGACCGCATCGGAATGTCCTGTTCCCCGGCCGCCTCCAGAATGCCTTCCACCAGCTGCCCCGTCCGTTGTTCCAGGGACTGGTAAAAGCCTTGCGCCTCGGTTCCACGCAACGTGGCAATTCCCGCGGCCATCGCCACGGGATTTCCCGACAGGGTACCGGCCTGGTAGACCCCCCCTTCCGGTGCCAGGTGGGACATGATCTCCGCCCGGGCGCCGAACGCGCCCACCGGCATGCCCCCGCCGATGATCTTGCCAAGGACCGTGATGTCGCCCGGAACGCCGTAACGCCCCTGGGCACCCTGATAGCCCACGCGAAAGCCGGTCATGACCTCGTCCATGATGAGCAGGCTGCCGTGCAGGTCACACAGGCTGCGGAGCCCCTCGAGAAACCCCTCGACCGGAGGCACGCAGTTCATGTTGCCGGCCACCGGTTCGAGAATGACCGCCGCAACCTCATCGCCCACCGAATCGAAAATCCGCTGCACCGAGTCGAGGTCATTGTATCCGGCCGTCAGGGTGTCCTTGACCGTGTCCGCCGGCACCCCGGGGGAGGTGGGGACACCGAGCGTCAGCGCACCGGATCCCGCCTTGACCAGGAGGCTGTCCGCGTGGCCGTGATAACAGCCCTCGAACTTGATGATCCTGTCCCGGCCGGTGAATCCCCGGGCCAGCCGGATCGCGCTCATGGTCGCCTCGGTGCCCGAGTTCACCATGCGCACCTGCTCCACCCAGGGCAATCGCCGGCAGACGAGTTCCGCCATTTCCGTCTCGATCACGGTGGGCGCGCCGAAACTGAGGCCATTCGCGGACCGGAGGGCCACTGCCGAGACCACATCCGGGTGGGCGTGTCCGAGGATCATCGGTCCCCAGGATCCCACGTAATCGATGTATCCGGTTCCATCCTCGGCAAAGACGCGGCTGCCCTTGGCCCTTGAGATGAACACCGGGCTGCCGCCGACGGAGCGGAACGCCCGTACCGGGGAATTGACGCCCCCGGGTATGACCCGGCAGGCCTGTTGGTATAGGGTCTGATTCTGCATCTTTCCAGCTCGTTTCTAGTCGTTCAGCGCCCGGGAGCGGGGACCGCGGATTCAGAATCCATGCCGCGCGAGCTCTTCGGTGCGCAGCATGAACAGTACCTGATCATCGTCCCGCGTCGCCAGCCAGGTGAAGGGCACCGACGGCCACCGGTCAAGGACGGCCTGCCCGGCACTCCCCGCCTCGACCATGAGTGCACCGCCCGGATTGAGATAGTCCCGGGCGGATTCCAGCAGCGGCGCGATGAAATCCAGGCCATCCTCCCCGGCTTCCAGTCCCAGCCGGGGCTCGGCCAGGTACTCCGGGGGTAGTGTATCCATCCGACTTCCCGAAACATAGGGCGGATTGCACAGAATCAGATCGAAACGGCGGGAAATCCCCTCGAACCGGTCCCCCTGGTTGATCTCCACCCGGTCCGAAACCCCATGGCGCAAAACGTTGCGCTCCGCCACCGCGAGCGCTTCCGCCGAAAGATCGCTCAGCAGGACCCGGGCCCCGGGAAACGCCATGGCCGCGGCGATACCGATGCACCCGCTGCCGCAGCAAAGGTCCAGGATGGAGTGGATGTTGCCGGGTTCTATCCAGGGTTCGAAACGGTCAGGTATCCATTCGGCGAAATAGGAGCGCGGCACCAGTACCCGCTCGTCGACGGTGAACCGGTAGCCGGCGAACCAGGCCTCGCCGAGCAGGTAGGCAAGCGGCTTGCGGCTACGGATGCGCCGATCAAGGAGGCTCGAGATCGTCACCCGCTCATTTTCGGACAGCCGGCGCTCCCAGGGGACAGCCGGGTCGGCCGGAGTCAATCCACAGGCCCACAGAACCAGCCACTCCGCCTCACCGGCGGCGTCATCGGTGCCGTGGCCGAAACAAAGGCCACCCGACTCCAGGCTGTCCGCAACCACGCCGACGGCATCGACAAGGCTGATCCCATCCGCCAGCACCGTTCCGGAAGGCCGGTCTCCGGTCCCGGATATCATGGCGCTGCCGCCCGGCCGGGGTGCCGGGATCCATGAAAAAGGCGCCCTGCAGGCGCCTTTTTCATGGGTTCCCCCGGCCTGATCACTTCCTGTTGTAACGGGCCTGGAACCTGCCGACCCGGCCTGCGGTGTCCACCACCTTCTGCTTGCCGGTGTAGAAAGGATGGCAGGACGAGCAGATCTCGATGTGGAGATCCTTGCCCATCGTGGACCGGGTCTGGAAGCTGTTCCCGCAGGCACAGGTCACCGTGATTTCACTGTATTCCGGATGAATGCCTGATTTCATGTCTGTCTCCTGGAACGCGGACGCCGCCGCCGAGTGGATTGCCGAGCAGGGGCGCGATGGTAGTGAAATATCCCGCACGATTCAAGGGAAAGCACGTGCAAAGATGCCCGCCCCGGCCGATGCCGGGAGCCGTCACCGGTTCATCGACTTGATGAACTCCGCGTTGTTCTTGGTTGCCCTCAGCTTGTCGATCAGGAACTCCACCGCCTGCAGGTCATCCATGGGATGCAGCAGTTTGCGCAGCAGCCAGATTTTCTGCAGCTCAGCGGGGTCCGTCAGCAGTTCTTCCCGGCGGGTGCCGGAACGGTTGATGTTCATCGCCGGATACACCCGTTTCTCCGCGATCCGGCGATCGAGATGGATCTCCATGTTGCCGGTGCCCTTGAATTCCTCGTAGATCACGTCGTCCATCTTGGATCCGGTGTCGATCAGCGCCGTGGCGAGAATGGTCAGGCTTCCGCCCTCCTCGATATTCCGCGCCGCGCCGAAAAAACGCTTCGGCCGTTGCAGTGCATTGGCATCCACGCCGCCGGTGAGCACCTTGCCGGAAGCCGGTGCCACCGTGTTGTAGGCCCTCGCAAGCCGGGTGATGGAATCCAGCAGGATCACGACGTCCTTCTTGTGCTCCACCAGCCGCTTGGCTTTCTCGATCACCATTTCGGCCACCTGGACATGGCGGGCCGCAGGTTCGTCGAAGGTGCTGGAGACGACTTCCCCGCGCACGGTGCGCTGCATTTCCGTCACCTCCTCCGGCCGTTCGTCGATCAGCAGCACCATCAGCATCACTTCCGGGTTCATCCTGGTGATGGACTGCGCCATCTGCTGCAGCATCACGGTTTTCCCGGTCTTCGGCGCCGACACGATGAGGCCCCTTTGTCCCTTGCCGATGGGGGCAATCAGGTCGATCACCCGGCCGGTGAGGTCCTCGCTGGATCCGTTCTCACGCTCCAGAATCAGGCGCTCGTCGGGATGCAGCGGAGTCAGGTTCTCGAACAGGATCTTCTTCTTCGCCTCTTCCGGCGTCTGGAAATTGATCTGCTCGACTTTCAGCAACGCGAAATAGCGCTCCGAATCCTTGGGTGGACGGATCAGTCCCGAAACGGTATCCCCGGTGCGCAATCCGAACCGCCGGATCTGGCTCGGTGACATGTAGATGTCATCGGGGCCGGCCAGGTAGGAAGAGGAAGCGGACCGAAGAAAACCGAAGCCGTCCTGCAGGATCTCCACCACGCCCTCGCCCATGACCCGCTGGCCCTTGCGGGCCTGGGCCTTCAGTATGGCGAAGATCTGGTCCTGCTTGCGCAGCCTGGTGATGTTGTCGAGATTCAGTTCACGGGCCAGTTCCGCGAGTTCAATGGGCTTTTTCTCTTTCAGTTCCGTGAGACTGATCGGCGGCGCCTCCTGGTACTCCGGCGGGAGGGGCTGCCTTGAGGGATTGCGGGGTGCCTTGGGCTTGGCTTCTGGGCTGATCGACATGGGGGAAATAGTCTGTGTTAATAAATGCGCTGAACCTTGCGCTCACTGTGTTTGGAAACTTGGCAGGATATCCAGGGATACCTGACGCCAGATAACTTCTGGAGCAGTCTGAACGACTGCGAGGAGGATGCGGTAAGTGAATAATAATGCCGTAAGGGGCAGATGTCCAGCACCGGAACACAGGCCTTGGGGCCCGGTCTGCCTGCTATCCCTGCCCCGCCAACCCGGGAACACGGAAAGCGTGGCCGGACCCGCGCATTCCGAACCGTCCCGGCATGCCGGATCCGCCTGCCGGCTCAGGATGCGGCGGATTCGACGTTGCTTTCTATAAATGCCGCAAGCTGCGACTTCGATACCGCGCCCACCTTGGTGGCCTCCACGTTTCCGTCCTTGAACAGCATCAGGGTAGGGATGCCGCGGATGCCGAATTTCGGAGGTGTTTCCGGATTGTCATCAATGTTAAGCTTGGCGATTTTCAACCTGCCGCCATATTCTTCGGCAAGTTCGTCCAGGATTGGCGCGATCATCTTGCAGGGTCCGCACCATTCCGCCCAGTAGTCTATCAGCACAGGGCCTTCTGCATTCAACACTTCATCGGCGAAGGATTCATCGCTTACGTGCACGATTTTGTTGGACATGTGGTTCGTATGGAAATAGGGGTGAATCGTCGTAATATGCAATCATCGGATTATTGAATCAAGGCTTTTCGCCCAAAATATTTCTTGCCCGCCTGTGATGCGGGCCGACAACGAGAATGACGGAAAAACATCTTACAGATCATAAGTTTACAGAATTTTCACTGGATGATCGCCTGCTACGGGGACTGGCAGAAGCCGGGTTCGAATACTGTACACCGATCCAGGCGCAGTCGCTGCCGCATGCCCTGGACGGCACGGACGTGGCGGGGCAGGCCAAGACCGGAACCGGCAAGACCATCGCGTTTCTGCTTGCCTGCTGCCAGCGGCTGCTGACCCGGGAACCGCTGCCGGGATACCAGCAGGGTGAACCCCGGGCGCTGATTCTTGCGCCCACCCGGGAACTGGCTATCCAGATACACAAGGATGCGCTGCTGCTCGGCCGGTTTACCGGGCTGTCCATCGGACTGGTTTACGGCGGTACCGGCTACGAACAGCAAAAGAACATGCTCTCGGGGAACAACGACATCCTGATCGGCACCCCGGGACGCCTGATCGACTTCTACCGCCAGAACCTGTTCTCCCTCAAGCATGCGGACGTAGCCATTCTGGATGAAGCGGACCGGATGTTTGACCTCGGATTCATCAGGGACATCCGGTATCTGCTGCGCCGGATGCCGTCTGCAGACCAGCGGCTGAACCTGCTCTATTCCGCCACCCTGTCCTATCGCGTGATGGAACTGGCCTTCGAGCACATGAACAGTCCGATGGAAATCAAGGTGGACACCGACGAGGTGATTGCGGACAAGGTGGTGGAAACCAGCTACTACCCCAGCGACGAGGAAAAGCTGCCGCTGCTGGTCAACCAGCTGAAACAGATCCAATCCGACCGGGTGCTCGTCTTCGTCAACACGCGCCATGCCGCGGAAGATGTCGCCAATGCACTGCTCGTCAACGGCATCGAAAGCGCAACCCTGTCCGGCGATGTCCCCCAGAAAAAAAGGGAAAAGCTGCTGACCCAGTTCAAGGAGGGAAAAAAGCGGGTCCTGGTGGCCACCGATGTCGCCGCCCGCGGCCTGCACATTCCCTCGGTCGGTCATGTGTTCAACTATGATCTGCCCCAGGACGCCGAAGACTACGTTCACCGCATCGGCAGGACCGCCCGGGCGGGCGCCAGCGGTGAGGCCGTCAGCTTCATCTGCGAAAAATATGCCTATTCGATCATGGAGATCGAGGAATTCATCGGTCACAGCCTGCCGAAGAATCCCATCGATCCTTCCATGCTCGCCCCCATCCAGGTGCCGCCCCGCCACCGGAGCCGGGACCGGGACCGTGGCAGGCACGGTTCCGGCCGGGAACAGCACCGGGAGGCGCGCGGAAAATCGCCTCGCGGGACGGGCGGTGAGAAGCGGTCCGGGTTGCGGGAAAACCGGGAGGACCGCGTTCGCGCGGACAAGCCGGAGACCGGCGGCAATACCCCGTCCGGACATGCGGACGATGTCTCCCCGACCGTCCCCCCGACCGTCACTATGCCGGAATTGCCGAAGAAACAGGAGACCGGCCGGGAACAGCACCGGGAGGCGCGCGGCAAATCGCCTCGCGGGACGGGCGGTGAGAAGCGGTCCGGGTTACGGGAAAACCGGGAAGACCGAGTCCGCGCGGACAAACCGGAATCCGGCGGCAAAACCCCGTCCGGACATGCGGACGATGTCTCCCCGGCCGTCACTGTGCCGGAACTGCCGAAGAAGCAGGAGACCGTCCGGGAAGACACCCTCGTGGGAAAGGAGATACGGCAGCCGCAAAACCAGCGCTTCAGCCGGCGATTCGGAGAAGTTCCCGCCATCGGCTGACTGCCGCCCGCAACCGGCGCCCTTGGACCGGGCAGTCCCGGATACAGCCTGGGGTAACGGGGATCCCGGCCGGTGCATGCCGCCCGCGGGAAGACCGCGCGGACATGCTTTACGGCACGACCCGTCTGTGCTTTGAATGCTCGGGGCTCCCCGGACGCGGTGTTTCCGGGGCTAGAAGCGCTTGCTGGCGGCGAAGTTGACCTTGTTGGAATCTTCCATGGGACCGGTGCCCTCGACATCCTTGCCGACGAATTCAATGTCGAGCCTGGTGCTGGGCCACGGTGTCCAGGAATAGCCGAGGTGAATGGTGTCCAGCGTCTCCACGCCGTGCGGCGCATCTTCAGCATCGGAAGAGAAGCGGTTCACGGACAGGTGGATATTCGCGTTTTCACTCAGGCGGTAGTTCAGGGTCGGGTTGATGTTGATGGAGTTGCCGGGTTGCAGATACCGGGTTGCGGCCGAAGCGGTCTCACGGTCACCCACCCTGCCGAGTATGAAGCTGTCGATGCTGTTGCCCAGGGTCACGCTGAGCGCGGCGAACAACTCGCCGAAATGCCTGCCACCGAACAGGTTCAGTCCCCATCCGGTATCGCTGGTGGCGCCGGTGTTGTCGTAATCGTCAAGCTCCAGCTCCCGTCCCAGGGCGGAAATCCCGTACAGGCTGTCATCCGTGCCACCACGCCAGGACAGCGAGATCGTGGGCGAGGACGTTTCTCTATCATCCGGCACGCCGGCCAGCGACTTGTCCAGATGTTCATCGTGACCGATCAGTTCGTAACCGCTCTCCAGCGCCACACTGATTTCACCCGTCCCTTTCCGGGTGGCCCAGGACAGCTGTTCCGCAGTCAGTCCCCGGGTCGCAAGCGAACTGCCCGCCGGGTGAAGAAAATCCTGGAAATTACTCCAGTTGTTGCCCACCGTCAGCGTGCCTTCCGGACCCGTGAGTGACGTGGAAACCCTGCGTATGGAAATTTTTCCCCTCTCGTCGGCAGGATCCTGCATGAGCGAAAGACCGGTTTCCGGAAGAAGCGACCCAAGATTCTCGTCCTGAACTTCAAACTCGAGAATGGACGACATGGACAGTCCCGTTGGTTCATCGCCCTCCGCGAAACTGGAGTATGGACCCGTGGCCTGCGGACCCAGACGGTTGCCGGAAATGATGCGGCAGGGTTCGAGGGCCCGGTCACCCAAGGCGGTACCTGTTCCCAGACAGTCAATGGTCAGGGGTTCGACCGCGATCCCGGCATGTACTGTGTCATCGGTGGCAGCGTCCGCATGCGCGGCAGCCGCGCCCATCAGCAGCACGCCGGCCAGGACGGAGCCCTGCAGCATCCGGGGGGTCCTTCCGGCCGCACGCCGTCGCAACACCGGCTGGGTGTTGGAATGTTGAGAAAGTGAACCCAACATGTTCTTTTCAGGGCAATATCGCTGCATTGGAGTGCGGCAATCCTCAACCGGTCTCCGTAACCGTCCAGGGGGCAATTATATGCCCCGGTTGGCCGACCTGTCCACAGAATTCCTGGCTGTTCATCGGCATCCTGAAGGGGTTTCTCAGCCGGACGGACGCAGGGAAATCCGGTTGATCAGGTCCAGTCGCTCGTCCGCGGCCAGCGTCTCGAGAGCTTGCACCGTGCCCGGATACAATGCCGGGTCGGCCAGAGACCCGCTGACGTCCAGGGTGCCGGCTCCCAGCTCGAGCGCGGCGCCGTCCAGCCCCGAAACCAGTTCAAGCACCCCCTCGACGGCATCCAGCCAGTCCGGATCAGCGCGCTCGGGATCCACCACCCGGTCAACCGGATCGGCACGGGTACCGGACCCGGGATGCCGGCTTCGCAACACCTCTTCCAGCTGCAGCCAGGAATCGGCATCGGGCAATACGCCCCTGGCATGCCAGACGCCATCCCGGTTGAGGTGGAGCTTCAGCCAGGACAGGCTCTCCGGCGCGATCCGGGTCCCGTCGAGGACGGTGCGGACCCCGGGAACCTCCGCGGCGAGCCGGATGGCGGCGCCGGACGCGACCCGGCCGGACACGCGCCCCGTCAGGGTCACGTCACGCCCCCGCACTTCCACACCCATCTGGTGATAGCCAGCCTCGCCGAGGACCTCGCGCACGTTGTCCCTGATCTCTCGTTCCATGGGCAGCGACTCCACCAGCAGCGCGAAGAAACTGAGCACCACCAGGCCAAGGAGGCCCAGCCACAGGAACTTTACCGTGTCCCGTTCCACCCTGCTGGCCGCCCCTCCCGGTCGCCGTGACTCACCGTTGGCATCCCGGACAGTAGAACGTCGCACGCTGTCCCGTGACCACCCTGCGCACCGGCGCCCGGCAGCGTTCGCAGGGCTCTCCTTCGCGGCCGTACACCCGCAGGGACCGGTGAAAGTATCCGGGATTGCCAGTGGCACCGGTAAAGTCCCGCAGTGTGGTGCCGCCCTGTTCAATGGCCTGCTGCAGCGTCGCCCGAACGGCGGATGCCAGCGCCTGGTAGCGGCGCCGGGAAATCCGGTTGCCGGTCCTGGCCGGATGGATACCGGCGTCGAACAGCGCTTCGGATGCATAGATATTGCCGACACCCACCACCACCCGCGCGTTCATGAGGATATTCTTGATCGCGGTCCGGCGGAATCGCCCGCCCGCCCACAGCATGTCCCCGGTGAACTCCGCCGAGAGCGGCTCCACCCCGAGCTCCTTCAGTAACGGATGATGGTGTATTGCCCCTGGCTGCCACAACAGGCAGCCGAACCGGCGGGGGTCCCGGAACCGCATCGTATGCCCGTCCCCGGTTTCCAGATCGAAATGATCATGCGGACCGGGGGGCGGCACGGGCCGGCCAAGCACCCGCAGGGAGCCGGACATGCCGAGGTGCAGGAGCATGCCGCCGCCGTCCATACCGAAAAGCAGATACTTGCCGCGACGGTCGACGAACCGGATGGTACGGCCCGTGACACGATCCTCCAGGGAAGGCGGAACGGGCCAGCGCAGGCTGCGGTTCCGCACCACCAGCCGACGGATCTCGGCCGACTCCAGGAACGGCGCGATACCGCGACGGGTGATCTCAACCTCGGGAAGCTCCGGCATGGAAATCTGGTTCAAAGTCGTTACAATCGCGCCCCTGAAGCATAACCGATTCCCCCTGCGCGATGTCCTTCACCGTCACCATTCAAAACAGTTCACAACAGTTTGGAACCAATCCCGGTGAAACCATTCTGGATGCCGCCCTCAGGGACAACCGCATCTTCCCCTATGGCTGCAGAAACGGGGTCTGCGGCGCCTGCAAGTGCAACCTTGTCAGCGGTGCGGTGGACTACGGCGACTACGAGGAGTTCACGCTCACCGATGAGGAAAAGGCCGAGGGGAAGGTGCTGATCTGCCAGGCCATTCCGCTGGAGGACGTGACCATCGACGCCGAAGAGGTCATGACCGGGCAGAACATCCAGATCAAGATGCTGCCCTGTCGCGTCGGCAGGATGGAACAACTGTCGGCAGACGTCATGCGGCTCTACCTGACGCTGCCCAGGACCCAGGAATTCAACTTCATTCCCGGCCAGTACATCGACCTGCTCATGAAGGATGGCCAGCGCCGCAGTTTCTCGGTCGCGAACCAGCCGGAACTAACCCGGGAGGAAGGCCTCGAACTGCACATCCGCCTTGTTCCGGGAGGACATTTCACCCCCCGGGTATTCGATGCGATGAAGGAACGCGACCTGTTGCGCCTCGAGGGTCCCTTCGGCACCTATTTCCTGCAGACCGACGTTGACCGCCCGATCATCATGGTCGCGGGGGGAACCGGTTTTGCGCCGGTCAAGGGACTGATCGAGCACGCCATTGCCAAGGACGAGAACTACGCCATCCATCTGTTCTGGGGTGCAAGGGACGAGCAGGATCTCTATCTTGACTCCCTGGCAGGCGAATGGGCCGCCCGCCTGGCCAACTTCCGCTACACCCCGGTGCTGTCGGAATCCACCTCGACAACCTGGGCCGGGGCCACCGGCTTCGCCCACGAGGCGGTGCTCGCGTCCTATGACGATTTCAGTGGGTTCGACGTGTATGCCAGCGGGCCGCCGGTCATGGTGGATGCGGTCCGCGACCACCTCGGCGAACGGGGCATGTCGCTGGATCACTTCCATTTCGATTCCTTCGATTTCGCCCACGAGAGCTGACGAGCCCGACACGTACGATCACGCCGGCGCAGCCACAGGCGGCTCCCCCCTGATCGCCGTGCGCAGCATCTCCCGGCGCTGTCCGTCGTAATCGTTCACCGCATAGTGCATGGTGTTGCGGTTGTCCCAGATCGCCACCACCCCGGGCTGCCAGCGCCAGCGGCAGGCAAACTCGGGGCGCACGCAGTGGGCGTAGAGCTTCTCGAGGAAACGACTACCGACATCCCCGTCCGGTCCCTCGATGCGTGTGGTGTAGGTCGGATTGACAAACAGCATCTGCTCTCCTGTCTCCGGGTGACGGCAAACCGCCGGGTGGCGGGTTTCGCGGTCCGCCTCCGGGTTGTCCCGTTCCATCACGATGGAACCCTTGAACCTGGTGGATTCCTCCGGCGCATGAGAGACGCCATAGGGCTTGCCGGTGTGGACGGCGGTGGCGCCGGCCAGCAGGCGCCGGTCGGATTCCGGGAGACGCTTCCAGGCAAGGGACATGTCGACCCACAGGGTATCTCCCCCGGACGGGGGCGTTTCCACGCTGTACAGGATGGAAGCCGAGGGCGGCGCGGGAAGAAAACTGAAATCCGAATGCCATTCCCCCCCGAACACCCCCATATCGGTTTCGTGGGCCTCCTTGAGCACCCGGATCACCTCCGGATGTCCTTCCACCGGCCGGATGTACGGCAGTTGCACGAGTTCTCCGAAACGGCGGCTGAACCGCTCAAGCCCTTCCAGGTCCAGGGACTGGCCGGGCAGAAACAGGACCTTGTGGCGGAGCCAGGCGGACCGGACGGCCGGGAAGTCGGATGCATTCATCGAACCGATGTTGAGGCCGTGAAGCTCGGCCCCGATGGCCGGTGTCAGGGGAACTATCCGCACGAATCTGGCAGGAGACGGGAATCTTCCCGGTAGCATACCGGCCAGGGTTTCCCGTGCAAAGCCGCCGACAGCGATTCCCCTGGCCTGACGCGCGGCAACCCCCGCCGTTCAGGGTGGGGAGGATGACAGGGCCCGTTCCGGCTGAACACTGCGAAGCTATCCGACCAGGGAGAGGATCTGGCGCAGGGAGGTGACATGATGGTCCGAGAACTCGGGCCAGGGAAAAATCCCGTTGCTGTCGAAATGCACGGTTCGCACCCCGGCCCGCTTGCCCGCTTCGATATCGTACAGGAAATCGCCGACCATCACGGTCCTGGCGGGAAGCACGCGCCAGAGATCCAGCAGGTGCCGGACTCCGTCCGGGCTTGGCTTGGGCGCGCACGTCATCCGGCCAATGACATGATGCGCCGGGAACAGATGATCCAGCCCGCTGGCACGCAGGGTCGCTTCCGCGATTTCCTCGTCGTTGCGGGTCAGGATACCCAGGGTGCCGCCCCGGGCAGACAGGTATTCGAGCACCTCCAGTGCGTCGGGCTGGGGTCTTGCCTGTGCCGCCAGATCCATCTCGATCTGATGCAGACGCCGACTGGCCTGCGCCGCGGCTGCAGGTTCCATCCGGGCGATTGTCTCGAGTATGGGAGTGTCCGCAGGAATGTCGATCTGGCGGCGGATGTCATTGAAATCATGCACGGGAACAGTCAATGTGCCGTCCATGTCGAAAATCCAGTGATGGCAGTCCCTGAGAGGCATCGGGCAGAGCGGGCGTGAACGGTTCCGATGCGGGCGGTCAGTTAACCGCGGGCGGCCCGAACAGGGTGTTGAAGACGTCCCGGTAATCGGCCGCAAAGGTGGCCTTCAGGCCCTTTCGGATGTAGTCCGGGAGCATGTCGAAGTCCCCCTTGTTGGCCATGGGCAGCACCAGGTTCCGGATTTTCATCCGGCGGGCGGCGACAACCTTCTCGCGGATGCCGCCTACCGGCAGCACCTTTCCGGTGAGGGAGATTTCCCCGGACATGGCGTACGAGGACTTCACCTGTCTTCCGCTGGCCAGGGAGATCAGCGCGGTGGCCATGGTGATGCCGGCGCTTGGTCCGTCCTTCGGCGTGGCCCCGGCGGGCACATGCAGGTGGATCATCGAATCCCTGAAGAAGTCCGGGTCCAGGCCAAGACTGTCCGCATTGCCGATCACGTAACTGTAGGCAATCTCCGCGGATTCCTTCATCACGTCCCCGAGCTGGCCCGTGAGCCGGAATCCGCGGGCGTATCCATGGCTGCGGGTTGCCTCGACATCCAGTGTGGCGCCGCCGAGGGCGGTCCAGGCAAGACCGGTCACCACGCCGACACCGCGGATCCGCTCCTCCTCGCTGAACACCGGTTTGCCGAGATAGTCCTCGAGGTTTCCGGCCTGGACGTGGATGGGGGCGGTTTCACCCGCATGCAGCTTCATGACCACCTTGCGGACGATGGTACCCAGCAGTTTCTCGAGCCGGCGCACCCCGGCCTCGCGGGCATACTGCTCTATGATCCTGCGTATGGCGGCGGCAGGGAGGCGAAGCTGGCCGCGTTTCTTGAGGCCGGCGCGCTCAAGCTGTCGCGGCAGCAGGTGTTTGCGGGCAATGGAAATCTTTTCCGCCGCGAGGTAGCCGGAAAGCCGCATCACCTCCATCCGGTCCTGCAATGGTCCCGGAATGGTATCAAGTTGGTTGGCCGTGCAGATGAAGAGCACCCTGGACAGATCCACGCGCACATCCAGGTAGTGATCCAGAAAGTCGCGGTTCTGCTCCGGGTCCAGCACCTCGAGGAGGGCCGAGGCCGGATCGCCGCGGTAGCTGTTGCCGATCTTGTCGAGTTCGTCGAGCATGATCACCGGATTGGCCGTTCCGCACTCCCGCAACGCCTGGATGAATTTGCCCGGCATGGAGCCGATGTAGGTGCGGCGGTGACCCTTGATCTCCGATTCGTCCTGCATGCCCCCCAGGCTCAGGCGGTAGAATTTCCGGCCGAGCGCGGTGGCGATGGACCGGCCGAGGGAGGTCTTGCCCACACCCGGCGGACCCACCAGCAGGATGATGGAGCCGGCGATGTCGCCACGCATCTTGCCCACCCCGATGAACTCCAGGATCCGGTCCTTGATTTCCCGCAGCCCCTCGTGGTCCCGATCCAGGATCTTCGCTGCCCTGTCGATATCCAGCGAATCCTCGCTGACCCTTCCCCAGGGCACACCGGTCAGCCAGTCCAGGTAGTTCCGCGTGACCGTGTACTCCGGTGATCCGCGTTCCAGCACCGCCATCTTGTCCATTTCCTCATCGATGCGCCTTTGTGCATGCTCCGGCACAACGCAGTCCTCGAGTTTTTCCCGGAACGCTTCGATCTCCGCCGCCCGGTCATCCTTGGAAATGCCAAGTTCCATCTGGATGAACTTGAGCTGTTCCCTGAGAAACGCCTCCCGCTGGTGCTTCGTCATCTCGCTTTCCACGTGGGCGCGGATTTCCGTCTGGGCCCTGGCGATCTCCAGTTCCTTCTGCAGGAGCACGAGGGTCTTTTCCAGCCTGGGCTGCAGGTCCAGGGTCTCCAGTACGTCCTGCAACTCGTCCGGCGCGGCGGTGGTCAGACTGGCGCCGAAGTCCGCCAGCCGGGAGGGCTCCCCCGGTCCGAAGTGATTGAGGAACATCTTCAACTCCTCGCCGTACATCGGATTCAGCGGCAGCAGTTCCTTGATGATGTTGACGATGGCCGTGGTATAGGCCTTGATCTCCACCGACTCCGCCGGGACATGCTCGGGGTGGTAGGTCACATAGGCAGTGAACGGATGCCCGCGGCTCCCCCAGGCATTGATACGGAAACGCTGCAGGCCTGCCAGGATGACATGCAGCTGATTTTCCTGCTGTTCGAGCTGATGGATCCGGCATACGGTGCCCACGGGCCTGAAATCGGTCCATTTCACCCTGTCCGGTGCCACCCCGCCGGTGAACACGACACCCACCACCGGGTTCCCGGTACTGGTGATGCGCTCAAGATGCTGCCCCCATTTTCCCGCCTCCATGACCAGCGGAAGCACCTGCCCGGGAAAGAACGGTTTCTTTTCGAGCGGCAACACCAGCAATTCACCGGGAAGGACATCCTGCGGCCGCGCCAGGTCGGTGACGATTTCTCCCTGGGCCTGCCCGGAGTCCTGATCTTCCACGGGCTGTTCCATTCGGGAATGTGTCTGATCGTTCATAGGGACAGTTATGGTGAAGGGCCGGCGAATTACAAGGGGAAATCACGGATTGCGGAACACCGGCAACCGAACGGCCACCGCGTGGGAACAATGGGGAGCAAGCAACAGCCACAGGTGGCGGCAAATGTCTCCCACGGGGACCGCAAGGCTGGCGTTACCGATCCGTGATACGGCCATTCTCGAGGGAGACCATCCGCCCCATCCGCTCTGCCAGGCGGATATCGTGCGTAACCACGATCAGGCTGGTTCCCGTGGCCTCGTTGAGCTCGACCAGCAGATCATGGATCGAACCGGCGGTCCGGGCATCAAGATTCCCCGTGGGTTCGTCCGCCATGATGCAGCGCGGCTTCGCGACCAGGGCTCTCGCCAGGGCGGCTCGCTGGCGCTCCCCCCCGGACAACTCCGCGGGCCTGTGTCCCAGACGTTCCCCCAGCCCGACCCGGACAAGGATATCCGCTGCCTGCTCCATGGCCTGTTCGGGATCCGTGCGCCGGATCAGCAATGGCATGGCCACGTTTTCCTGTGCGGAAAACTCGGCGAGAAGATGATGGAACTGGTAGACGAACCCCAGGGCATGATTGCGCAGTTCGCCGCGAGCCTTCTGGGACAGCCGGTTGATGTCTTTCTGATCAATATGGACCGTGCCGGTCGAGGGCTCGGCCAGGCCGCCGAGAATGTGCAGCAGGGTGGTTTTCCCCGAGCCGGAGGCACCGACGATGGAAACCAGCTCGCCCTGACCCACCTGGAAGTCGATACTCTTCAGGACTTCCACCTGGAGGGTGCCTTCCCGGAAGGTCTTGGAGACGCCCCGGGCATTGACGATGGGTTCACTCGCCGCCTGCATCAGTCATACCTCAACGCATCCGCCGGCTGGACCCGGGAAGCCCGCCAGGCCGGGTACAGCGTGGCCAGGAAACTGAGCAGCAATGCGAGGATCACCACCCAGAACACGTCGGGCCAGCGGAGTTCCGCGGGAAAGTCGGTGATCACATAGACGTTGACCGGAAAAAGTTCGGTGTTGAAAAGGCGCTCCAGAGCGGGGACGATGGTCTGTACGTTCAGCGCCGTGATGACGCCGAGAACGGCGCCGGCCAATGTGCCGACGAAACCGATCACCGTGCCCTGGACCATGAACACCTTCATGATGCTCGCGGGACTCATGCCCAGTGTTCTCAGGATGGCGACGTCCGGCTGCTTGTCGGTCACGATCATCACCAGCGTGGACACGATATTGAAGGCCGCCACGGCAATGATGAGTGTCAGGACGATGAACACCACCCGCTTCTCGATTTCCAGGGCGCGGAAGAAATTGGCATGTTCACGGGTCCAGTCTCGGATGTAGTACCGGTTCTGGAGATCCTGGCCGATCTGGCGGCCGACCAGCGGGGCCCGGTCGACGTCGTGAAGCTTCAGCCTGAGCCCGCTGACCTTCCCGTCCATGTCCAGCAGGCGCGCGGCGTCATCGATATGCACCAGCGCGATCCCGCTGTCGTACTCGTGCATGTCGATCCTGAAGAGTCCCACGACAGTGAACCGCTTGAGTCTCGGCAGCAGACCCGCCGGGGTCACCCGGCCCTTGGGCGCCACCACCGTGACCTTGTCGCCAAGCTTTACGCCCAGGATGCGTGCCAGCGTGTCTCCGAGAATGATGCCGAATTCGCCCGACCTGAGTTCCCCGGGATCACCCTCCACGATGTGATCCATCACCTCCGACACGTCCCGCTCCCCTTCCGGCAGAATGCCCCGTATCAGTGCGCCGGTCACTTCTCCGCCCCGGGTCAGCATGCCCTGGCCCAGGATGAACGGCGACTGCGCGGCGACTTCCTCGTTGCGTGAAAGCTCCTGCGCCAGCTCCTCCCAGTCCTCCAGGCCTCCCTGGTAGCTGCTGATAGTGACGTGGGACACAACAAACAGGATCCTTTCACGCAGTTCGTTGTGGAACCCGTTCATCACGGACATCACCGAGATCAGGGCCCACACTCCCAGCACCACCCCGATCATGGAAGTCGCGGATATGAACGAGATGAAATGGTTCCTCCGCTTGGCGCGGGTATACCGAAGGCCAATGAGGAGTTCCAGCGGCCGGATCATTCGTTTTCGTGCCGCATGTGGGGAAACAGGATCACGTCCCGGATGGAGGGGCTGTCGGTCAGCAGCATGACCAACCGGTCGATGCCGATCCCCTCGCCGGCGGCCGGCGGCATGCCGAATTCCAGGGCCCGGATGTAGTCGGCGTCGAAATGCATGGCCTCGTGGTCTCCGGCCTCCTTTTCCGCAGCCTGCACGCGGAACCGTTCGGCCTGGTCCTCGGGGTCGTTGAGTTCGGAAAAGCCGTTGGCGATCTCACGTCCCGCAGCGAAAAACTCGAACCGGTCGCTGACTTCCGGCTCGTCGTCGTTGCGCCGGGACAGCGGGGAAACCTCCACCGGATACTGGGTGACAAAGGCAGGCTGGACCAGCCGGTGTTCCACGGTTGCCTCGAAGATCGCGGTCTGCAGCCTGCCGAGTCCGTGGTTGTCCCCGACCTCCAGTCCGAGCCCCCGGGCGATGGCGCCCGCGGCATCCCGGTCGCCCAGATCGGCGGCGGTGATCCCAGGGTTGTACTCGAGGATCGCCTCCTGCATGGTAAACCGCGAGAAGGGCTGGCCGAAGTCGACGACCTCCCCCTGGTAGCTGATCCTGAGGCTGCCGCAGACCTGCTCGCAGACCTGGCGCATCAGCGCCTCGGTCAGGTCCAAGAGGTCGTTGTAATCGGCATAGGCCCAGTAGAATTCGAGCATCGTGAACTCGGGGTTGTGACGGGTACTCACCCCTTCGTTGCGGAAACTGCGGTTGATCTCGAACACCCGTTCGAATCCGCCCACGGTCAGGCGCTTGAGATACAGTTCCGGGGCGACGCGCAGGAACAGCGGCATGTCGAGCACGTTGTGGTGGGTCTCGAACGGCCGCGCAACGGCGCCGCCGGGAATGGGATGCATCATCGGCGTCTCCACCTCGAGAAAATCCCGCCCGATCATGAACTCCCGGATCGCCTGAATGGTCCGGAAACGCTTGCGGAAAACTTCACGGGAATCCTCGTTCATGATGAGGTCCACGTACCGCTGCCGGTAGCGGGTCTCGGCGTCGGTCAGACCATGGAATTTCTCCGGCAGGGGCCTCAGGGACTTGGTGAGCAGCCTGATCCGGCTGACGCGCACCGACAGCTCCCCGGTGCGGGTGTGGAACAGTTCGCCCTCGGCGCCGATGATGTCACCGATATCGAACTTCCTGAACCGGTCGTCATACACCCCCTCCGGCAATGCGTCCCGCTGCACGTAGAGCTGGATCCGTCCGCTTGCGTCCTGGATGGTGGCGAAGCTCGCCTTACCCATGATCCGCTGCAGCATCATGCGTCCCGCAACCCTGACCCGCACCGGCTCTTCGGGCAGCTCCTGGCCGTATTTCCGGTGCAGGTCCGCCGCCAGCGCATCGCGACGGAAATCGTTGGGGAACGCGATCCCCTCTTCCCTGAGCGCCGCGAGCTTCTCGCGCCGCTGGTGCATTTGCTCGTTCTCTTCCGACATGCCCTGGATCAGTGAGGAGTGAAGGCCGCTGGCTACGGACGCCGGTTAAAGACCGGCCTTGAGGCTGGCTTCCATGAACCGGTTCAGGTCGCCGTCCAGCACGCCCTGGGTGTTGCCGGTTTCAATGCCGGTCCTGAGATCCTTGATGCGGGACTGGTCGAGCACGTAGGAACGGATCTGGCTGCCCCAGCCGATATCGGCCTTGCCCTCCTCCTCGGCCTGGGAGGCCTCGCGCCGCCTTTGCAGTTCGGCCTCGTACAGGCGGGCACGCAGCATGTTCATGGCCTCCGCCTTGTTGCGGTGCTGGGACCGGTCGTTCTGGCACTGGACCACGATGCCGGAGGGGTGGTGGGTGATCCGCACCGCGGAATCGGTCCGGTTGACGTGCTGCCCGCCGGCGCCGCTGGCGCGATAGGTGTCGATGCGCAGGTCCGCCGGGTTGATTTCGATCTCGAGGCTGTCGTCAATTTCGGGATACACATACACCGAAGCGAAGGAGGTGTGACGGCGGTTGCCGGAATCGAACGGGCTTTTGCGCACCAGTCTGTGGACCCCGGTCTCGGTGCGGAGGTAGCCGTAGGCGTATTCCCCGCTGAACTTGACCGTGGCGCTCTTGATGCCGGCCACCTCGCCATCGGACCGTTCGATGATATCCACGTTGTATCCCGCCGCCTCGCCCCAGCGAGTGTACATGCGAAACAGCATGTCCGCCCAGTCCTGGGCCTCGGTGCCGCCGGAACCGGACTGGATGTCGACGAAGGCGTTGGCAGGGTCCATCTCCCCGCTGAACATGCGCCGGAACTCGAGCTTCAGGATCTGCCCGATGATGCGGTCCACTTCCACGGCAACCTCATCAAGGGTCTCGGCGTCCTCCTCAAGCTCCGCGAGTTCCAGCAGTTCGCGGGCCTCTGCGAGATCATCGTCGATGCTGTCCAGCCCCTCGACAACCTCCGCCAGCCGTGTACGCTCCTGCCCCAGTGCCTGGGCCTCCCCCGGGTTGTCCCAGAGGTTCGGATCCTCCATCCGTAAGTCTACCTCCTCCAGCCGCTCCCTGCGGTTTGCGTAGTCAAAGAAACCCCCTGAGCGCGACCACGCGCTCGACGCCGGAATCGATGGATTCGCGAAGTTCATTGGGGATTTCCATGATCTTTCAGGCGGGATTTCGAAAAGCGCGCAGGATACCGAAAATCGCCTCTAAATGACAGCAGAACCGTTGCAATTCCGGGTGGCCGTGAACCCTGCTTCCATCATGTGCCGGCACTGCCGGCTGAACACAGGATAGGATCCGTTCCCCTGCGTCCGGAATCCACCCTGGGGATGCATGGGGATGCCGGGCGCTATACGGTGTTCACCCTTGTTTCCGTTTGACATGCAAGGGGTCAGACGGTAAATTTCGCTCCCCCGTTTCAATGCCGAGATGGCGGAATTGGTAGACGCGCTGGCTTCAGGTGCCAGTGGGGGCAACCCCGTGGAGGTTCAAGTCCTCTTCTCGGCACCAAATTCATCCAATAACACAGAAAACCAAAACTCACAAAGGCACTGTATTTACAGTGCTTTTTTTGTTTCTGAATTTTCATTCTGTTATCTCCGGTTGTCCTTGATAGTCGCAATGATGGAACGTGGACGGAACACGGACTGGCGGTTTTTGTGCAATCGAAAAACGCCCACTGCCCATACTAAATCGCGATCACGCTTTTTAACCATCGAAAGATACGCGTTCAATGGTTTGTGCAAGGACGACCCGGTCCTTGAGAAACGGTTGCAGCCGCTTCGGACTGGAGTTCCTCTAATGAGAGATTCACCCCTCCTCTTCCCATGCGGACTCGAGGACCGCCGGTGGCACGACGATATTCCAGTTTGGCACCAGCCTGCCTGCCGTTCGGCGACTGCGTTCCAGATAACAAGGCTGTTTGGGCACGTGTTTTCGCAGCAGCGCCAAGAATGATTCCTCTACCATCAGAGCGTCTCGATGCTGCTCAAGGAAGAAACCGACCTTGGCCACCGCAGTCGCGCTTCGCAGTTTCAACGTATAGTCGGTCACCTGATCCAGATCGAAATACTCCACGGACCCGAGTGATCGCCAAACCTCCTCCCAGCCGCCCCCCAAGTCCGGACGTACCAACACATCGACCAAGGTGCGTTCCAGAGTGGTCACGCGGACCTTGCCGCCTGCATGTCGCGCGGTTTCAATCCCGAACAGTTCCGCCTGTTGGGCCTGCAGCGCCTTGGGAAACAGGACCGCAACGAATTCCTGCCCGCGGAATACGAAGGGTCGTCGTGCATTCCGAGTCAGATACGTGAACCGATTATGTACAGCATAGGCCTTGCCGTGGAACTGCAACGCGCTGTGGTGGGATACCACTGCATCCGCTGTGAGCTGCCCCGCCAGCAGGTAGGGATCCACCGGGTAGGTCTCGGGGTCAATTCCCCGGGTCACGACGGCGTACAGGCCACGTCGGAGCCGTAGCAGGTGTCCTGCCTTGACGTGATAGGCAAGCAGTGCCTCTCGCGTCTTTATCCGAGATGAGCCGGTGGATTCCAGGAAGGCCACGAAGGCCTCATGCCGGAATACCGGATGCTCGTTGAAGAATTCCTGAACTTTCATGGCCACCGACGTGGTTGACAACAGTTGTCGTTACACATGAACAAATTAGGTGTTTTGTCAAAATTCGTCAACTGACTTCTCGGTTAACCACCCTACAGATTGGCTTACGGGACCATGGATGGATACGCCAACAATGAACCCTATGTACTGCATGTAACAGATTCCAGCATGTAGCAGGAATTCACCAAGGGTTGTGTGATCATCTCCGAACCCAACGGAGTGCTTGAAAACGGCAGTTCTATGACCGGGTCCGATGGTAATGAACGGGTCTTATGCCAGTTGCTGATCGTTACACCCACGATCACCGGCTGGCACAGCCGATCATCCATCCTCAGGTTCGTGTACACCCCGTCAACCCACCGGTACACATAGCGATTCAAGGAAAGAGTTCGTCCAGACCACCGGTGATGTACCTCGACCAGTGCTGCCTGAGCCGACTGATGGTCTTCGACGACAGGCTCCTGGCATTCTCTCCCATCTTATGGTTTATATTAATGCTCTATTATCGCCTTTTGGTAGTGTTATGGAATCCAAAATAAACCGGCTGCTGCGGGAATGGCCGCCCCATGGCGTAGGCACCCAGCGTTGGTTCAATAGCATGGGTATCGACTACCGTCTGGCCGATAAGTACGTCCGATCCGGCTGGCTGAAACGACTCGGCCACGGTGCATATGTCCGAGCAGGGTCGACCGTTGACTGGCCGGGCGCCGTCTTGGCGCTACAGAAACAACTGGGTCTGGACGTGCACCCTGGGGCCATCTCGGCCTTCGATCTGCGCGGTTACGCGCATTATCTGGCACTGGACGGTCGTGAGGTCGTGCTGTTTGCCAGGACAAAGACAAGGCTCCCCTCCTGGTTCCGAAATCACCATTGGTCACAACCTGTGCGGCTGGTGACCACCGGCACGTTCGCCAATGAAGAGGATGCCGTCTCGACCGTCAAAGTCGAGGATGTAAAGCTCGCTGTCGCAACCCTTGAACTGGCGGCCCTGGAGATGATGTACCTCGTCCCGAAGCGGCAATCCTTCGATGAAGCCATGCAGGTCATGGAATCCTTGGCGGCCCTTCGGCCTCATGTCGTGCAACGATTACTCGAAACCTGCCGCTCCGTGAAGGTCAAGCGCCTGTTCATGTTAGCGGCCGGACGACTTGGTCACCCATGGCTTGATGACCTGGATCTATCCCGCGTTGACTTCGGGGCCGGAAAACGGACGATACACCCGGGCGGCCACCTTGACAGGAAATACAACCTGGTCGTGGCGGACACGAACTACCAGTAAAGACCTCCATACCAGCCAACGAAACCTATCGGACCCAGGTAGACCTGCAGAATCGCTGCCTGCCCGCGATACAGTGAAAACTCCATTACGCAAGCCGCGAGTGGAACGAAGAATATTTACAACTACTACAAGCAACTGTTTTATATAGATTTTATGTAATTTAGAACGGTTCAATTCCTCTTCCCGGCACCAGCCCCATCGACTCGCAACACCACCAGGCTCGTGAATGGCGCTGCTGATGCAGTGTCGTTGACGTCCCACCGCATGGAACCCGGGCACTTCATCCGTGCGGCCCCTTCTTCTCGGTTACAATTCCGCTTTTCAGAGCCTCCTACCGGACCGATGGACGGATGCGCCAACAACGAACCCTATGCCCTGCAGGTAACGGATTCCAGCATGGAGCCGGAATTCCCCAAGGGTTGTGTGATCATCTCCGAACCCAACGGGGTGCTTGAAAACGGCTGCTATGTGATCGGATCCGATGGCGATGAACTGGTCTTTCGCCAGTTGCTGATCGACGACAGGGGCTGGCGACTGCACGCTCTCCAGGGCGATCATGCCGATATCCCCATCGACGGACCCGAGGCGATCCGGGGCCGGGTGATCCAAAGGGCGGGAAAGTCCCGCAAGGACCGCAAGGCCTATCTCTGATTCAAAATCCCAGGCCGCCCGCGGTCACGCGGCATCCCGGTGCCGGCAGTGCCGTTCGTGCTCGATGAGCCAGCGTTTTCGCTCGACGCCGCCGGCATAACCCCGGAGCGTACCGTCCCGGCCGATCACCCGGTGACAGGGAATGATGATCGCTATGGGATTGCGGGCGTTGCTGGACGCGGCCGCCCGCACGGCCCGCGGGTTGCCCACGCGTCTGGCAAGCGCGGTGTAGTCCAGTGTGCTGCCCGGCGGAATCTGTCTGAGAGCCCGCCAGACACTGCGCTGGAAAGGGGTTCCGCCAGCATCCAGCCCGATATTCCCGAACGGATCACCGCCGTGATCAAAATAGGACTCCAGGGCTTCATGAACCGGCGTGGACCCTTCCGCCCGGCGGAGTTCAAATTCGCCGAAGCGCCCTGTCAACAGGCGGTCGACACGCCCGGGATTACCCGAAAAGTCCAGGTAGACCAGGGTTTCTCCATCGAGAATCATGTCCATCATGCCGATGGGTGAGCGATAGGGGAACTGCTCGAGTTGCTTCATCGGATCTCTCCTCCGGCGCGCCTGAACGCGCTGGGATTCTTGCCGTACACGCTGGAAAAAGTGTGATTGAACTGCCGCAGGCTGGAAAATCCGGAAGCAAGGGCGATATCCGACATCGGGCGGTCCGTATCGGTAATCAACCGCTTTGCCGTCAGCAGCCGGCGGGTCCGTGCCACCTGCATGGGACTCGCACCCACGTGCCTGGAAAACAGCCTGCGCAGATGGCGCGAGCCCACGCCCAGCCGCTCGGCCAGGGATTCCACGTTACCTTCGTCAAGGGCTCCCTGGTCGATGAGTCCGAGTGCCCGGGACACGGTGGTTCTGACGCCGTTCCAGGCCGGACTGTGCGGTGCCGATTCCGGACGACAGCGAAGGCAGGGACGGAACCCCGCTTCCAGCGCCGCCGCCGCAGAAGGAAAGAACCTGCAGTTTTCCGGCTTGGGAGTTACCGCGGGGCATACGGGACGACAGAAAATCCCGGTGCTGGTGACACCGGTGAAAAAGCAGCCGTCGAATGCCGGGTTCCGGGTTCGAACCGCCTCGTAGCAGTCTGCAAAACTGATCTCCATGGAACCGAGTATAGCCAGTTCCGAATCCCGTGCTGGCAAGTTTCGGAACTGGACGTCTGCCCTTTTGACCATCTCCCGTCCGTGCGCCCTGCCCCGGGAACCGGCCACCATGCCCGGCGGATGAAACGGGAGCCGCAGGTCCCGTTACATCAGCAAGCCGTCCGGTCCGGTTCAGGGCATTTCCTGTTGTGAATTTTTCACCCCCTTCCCCACGGATTGCCAAAGGCACGATTGCAGGTGAATGATTGTAGTTTTTCTCCTATATTCCGTAGGTTATGTTTCAAAATCGAGACTATTAGGCTCTTGCCAACCCGTCTCCGCTGCGCGACAATACGCCCCGATTGAACCCCAGTTGCTTGCACTTTGCTTACGGGATTCAGGATCGAAAAAACGTACTGGAGACGAACATGCCGAAACGCCAGGAGCTCACCATCAACAAGCGCACCGCCGACTCGCTCCGGGTCTCCGGCCGGGATGCCGTTTTCTGGGACAGGGCCCTCCCCGGCTTCGGCCTTCGGGTCTATCCTTCCGGCCTGAAGAACTACATCGTCCAGTCCCGGGGACCGGGAGGGTCGAAGCGGGTGACACTGGGCAGTCACGGCAAGATCACTCCCGACGCGGCGCGGGCCCAGGCCGCAAAGGCCATCGACCGCATCAAGCGGGGCGAGGAGCCGGTTCCCCCGCCACCCGCGCCCGATCCCACCATGGCCGACCTTGCGGAGCGTTTCATGCGCGAATGCGTCGTCTCCCGGTGTGCCCAGACCACCGTGGAATCCTACCGCTGTTCCCTCGACAGGCACGTGCTCCCGGCCTTCGGGAACATGCCGGTTCGGGAGGTGGGACGGAAGGAGGTCACCGAACTGCACTATGCGATGCGCCATCAGCCCTGTGCGGCAAACGATGCGATCAAGATCGTGGCCAGGCTGCTGTCCCTGGCCATGGAATGGGGCCTGCGGGAACACGGCACGAATCCCTGCAAGGCGGTGAAGAAATACCGCACCTCCCCGAGGGAGCGGTTCCTGACGGATGCCGAGTACCGGACACTCGGACGGACGATTACAGAAATGGAGGGCAAGGGAAAGCTTTCGTCCCCTGCGGCGGCGGCGATCCGGTTGCTGGTGCTGACCGGATGCCGGCGCAACGAGGTGCTGGAACTCCAGTGGAACGACATCGACCGAACGGCGGGGGAACTGCGCATCCGGGAAGGGAAGACCGGCGGGCGCATGGCCCCGCTGACACCGGAGGTGCAAAGGGTGCTGGACGGCATTCCCCGGGGGAAGGGAAACCCGTGGGTGATTCCAGGGCCCAAGCCCGGATCCCGCCTGAAGGGCATCAGCCGGCCCTGGCTGGCGGTGCGGGCGGAGGCGAACCTGGACGGGGTCCGTCTCCATGACCTCCGTCATTCATGGGCGAGCCGGGCATTGGCGCTCGGCGAGAGCCTGTCGATGATCGGCAAGCTTCTCGGCCACAACCGGATCGAGACCACCGCGCGCTATGCCCATCTGGCCCAGGATGCCGAAAGGCTGTCGGCGGACAGGGTCGGCGGCAGCATCGGAATTGATATTCTTCCGGATCAGGCACAGGTATAGGTATAGGTATCAATCATGGCCAAACTGAAACGACGGTCGATCTCCCGGAGCGCCGTGGATGCGATGAAGGTGGACCGGGACACGGTGTTCTGGGACCGGGACCAGCCGGGCTTCGGCGTCAGGGTCTATGCCTCGGGCACGAAGATGTACATTGCACAGGCAAGGCACGGGGGAAAATCGATCCGGGTGACCCTGGGGCGGCACGGGGTGATCACCGCGGACGAGGCCCGCAGCCGGGCATCCAGGGTGCTCAACCGGATCCGAGCGGGAGAGGAAGCCGTCGACGCCCCCCTGCCTGTGAAGACAGGTGACGGGTCGACCGTGGCCGACCTGGCGGAACGCTACATGGAACAGCATGTATCCGCCCACTGCCGGGAATCGACGGTGGTCAGCATCCGGAAGCTGCTTGACCGGTATGTCCTGCCGGAGTTCGGCGGGGTACAGCTCATGGCGCTGAAGCGGGACCGGGTGGCGGCGTTCCATGTCCGCCGCAGCGGGACACCGAGCGCCGCCAACCAGACAGTAGCCTTGATTGCGCGCATGTACCGGAAGGCTTCGGACTGGGGGATGGTCCCGGACGGAACGAATCCTTGCCGCGGGATAGACAATCACCGGGAGGGCAAGCGCGAGCGGTTCCTTACCGATACTGAGTTCCGCCGCCTCGGCGAGGTTCTTGCCGAGGCCGAGGTGAAGGGCGGGGCGTCGGTCCATGCTGCGGCGGCCATCCGGCTGCTGATGCTGACCGGATGCCGCAAGAGCGAGATCCTGACCCTGAAATGGGAGATGGTGGACCTCGATGCCGGGGAACTGCGCCTCCCGGAGACCAAGACGGGGCCGCGCACGGTGCCGCTGTCGCCTCCGGCGGTGCGTGTGCTGGCGGAGGTGCCCCGCATCGTGGGCAACCCCTGGGTGATTCCGGGGAAGAAGCCGGGGACGCGTATGGTCGATCTGAACACGTCATGGCGATTCGTGCGGCAACAGGCGGGACTCCGGGACGTCCGCCTTCACGACTGCCGCCACTCGTTCGCCAGCCGGGCGCTGGCGCTCGGCGAGAGCCTGCCGGCTATCGGGAAGCTTCTTGGGCACAGCCATATCCGGACGACGGAGCGGTACGCGCATCTGGCGCGGGATTCCGTCAGGGCATCGGCGACGCGGGTGGCCGCGAGCATCGCGGCGGATTTCCTGGGGTGATTCCGTGCGCCCTGCAGGGAATGCAGGGATTCCATCGGGGAATACGGCATAAGGATTCAGCAAGGCCCTGGAGTCGTACCTGAAGGTGCTCGATTCCCTTTATAAGTGACCGCTTTAATATGCCTTAACTTTATGAAAATAAATAATAATCTAGTGTATGTTCAATCAATTTATGACAAAAGAGGCACGGTAAAATCTGCTCACAAGATGTGTATACTTCAATGCTAAAGAAACATGAGCTAATTCCATTGGCAGTGAAAACTGAATGTTTGGAGGTGCTTTACGCCAATGCCCTGACGGCAAAGCGAAGTGGTCGTCTCTATAGTGCCTTTCCGTACCCTACCAAAATCTCACCTGAAGCGATCGCGCTTTTTATTGCTACCCATACAAGGCCAGGTGATACCGTTTTCGATGGTTTTGCTGGAAGCGGAACCACCGGGCTCGCCTCATTGCTCTGTGAAAATCCGCCAATAGCGCTTCGTGAAGAAGCTCGCCGGCTTGGCTTTACTGCAGAATGGGGTGCCCGTAACGCTGTACTGTACGAACTTGGTGCTCTTGGCGCGTTCGTCAGCCAAACCCTGACGAATCCGCCGGACCCTAAGGAATTTCGGGAAGCAGCGGAAAACATACTGCACGCCGCTGTAACCAAATATGGTTGGATGTATGGAACCAAGGATCCCGAAGGGAAGAATGGCACAATACGCTATGTCATCTGGACCGATGTGCTGCAATGCCCTATGTGTAAGCATGAGGCAACCTTTTGGGATTCCTGTGTATCCCTTAGTCCTGCCCATATTGCTTCCCATTTCACCTGCCCTTCATGTGCGCATGAGGCGTCACTCGATGAAGTCGAACGCCTCACTCAAGAGACATACGACGACCTCATCGGGACCAAACGACGCTTGCGCGTCCGACAAATCGCCAGAGTCTATGGCTCGACCATAAAGTATGATTGGTCACGCGAGGCCACCGGTCATGATTTTTACTTGAACAGTCGCATTGAGGCTGAACCCATCCCGGAATCGGTTCCCCGTGTTGACATACCTTGGGGGGATCTGTATCGCCGCGGATATCATCTTGGCATTACCCATCTCCATCACTTCTACACAAGGCGCAACCTGATCGTGTTTGGTCACCTGTGGGAGCGCACGTCGTGCTTTAATGGTGCACTTCGCGACGCGTTACGCTTCTGGCTGCTGAGCTATAACGCCTCTCATTCGACGATCATGACACGCGTTGTTGCAAAGTCGGGTCAAAAAAACCTGGCACTTACCAGTGCCCAACCAGGCGTTCTCTATGTTAGCGGCCTTCCGGTCGAAAAGAACCTGATATGGGGATTAAGGCGCAAACTCTCGACGATTGCGAACGCTTTCGAGGTCACACGCGGCCGCAGAGGCAGCGTCGAGGTTTGCCAGGCATCAAGCTGCTCCACCCATCTACCTGACCACAGTATTGATTACGTGTTCACCGACCCTCCCTTTGGCGGGAACATCCCATATGCCGAGGTCAACTTCATCAATGAAGCATGGCTTGGACGCTTTACCGACCGCACCGAGGAAATCATTGTCAGCAGCTCGCAGGAAAAGGCCATCCCGGATTACCAGAATCTACTCACAGCCGCGCTCAGCGAGGCTAACCGCATCCTCAAACCCAACGGCAAGACGACCCTTGTCTTCCACTCAGCCTCGGCGGGCGTATGGAATGCGCTTCAAGCGGCTTATACCGATGCCGGATTCGGCGTAGAATGCGCTGGCGTACTCGACAAGACGCAGGGGAGCTTCAAGCAGGTTACCACCAACGGCGCCGTACGGGGTGATCCCGTACTTCTACTTGGCAAGAGGACTGCGCAAAAAACCAAATCGATTTCCTGCGTCTGGACGATCGCAGAACAGCTCCGCCAGGAAGCGGTCTTGACCTTCGATCCCGAAGAACAGACGGCCCAAAGGCTGTATTCACGCTTGGTCAGCCATTACCTCACACGTCATCAGCAAGTGCCCATCGATGCCGATTCATTTTACCGGTGGCATAAAAAGCAACACGCAGTGGAGGCGAAAGTAGGTGCAAGGCCATGAGGCGCGCAGGATAGTCAGAAATTCCGCGCGTGCCTACGAGCAGTCGCTTGACCCTGAGCAGAGAAAACAACTCGGCCAGTTTTTCACTGGCATCCCACTCGGCAAATTACTTGCCCACTTGGCCCTGCTACCGGATACCCGCACCGTTCTTGATCCGATGGCCGGACACGGGGATCTTTTGGATGCAACCAACGAAGCGGCAGCCGAGCGTCGAATTCCGATCAATCGGCTTGACGGAATTGAAATCGACAGCACCACAGCGGATAGATGCCGTGATCGTCTTGCTGCGTTTGTCCGACAAAATTCTGTTACCAAATGCCTAATTATTGCCGGCGATGCGTTTGACCCGGGTTCCATCGAAGACTTGCCGGTTTTAGGATACGACCTTGTTATCACCAATCCGCCCTATGTGCGTTACCAGTCACGCAGTCACGACGATACTGCCAAAGATTCCGTCCGTACAGGACTTGGACAAATCGTCGAAAAACACCAAGTACAAGGAGACAGTGAAATCTGGAAAGTAATCGCCCAAAACTATTCAGGCTTGGCCGATTTGTCGGTACCGTCCTGGATTCTTGCAGGTTCCCTAGTACGTCCCGGTGGCCGGCTTGCACTTGTTGTCCCAGCTACCTGGCGTTCGCGTGATTACGCAGATGTTATCCGCTACCTGCTCTTACGTTGTTTCATGCCTGAAATCATCGTGGCGGATACTCCACCGGGCTGGTTCTCTGATGCCTTGGTACGCACCCATTTGGTGATCGCTAAACGCTTGGGGGCTGCCGAGGCTCGGAAGCGTCTTGACGACAGAAACCGCTGGTACAAAGCGCGGTGGATTCATATTGCACCCGACGCGGCAAACAAACGGTCGCTGGTGGGAGCCGCTTTCAAGGGAAAGCATCCCGAGGCTGACTTTGCTGCTTGGGCTCACGCCAATTTCACTGACCAAGTGCCAGATATTCAGTCCAGTTCCTTCGACCTGCATCATGAATGGTCGATACTGCATTCACGTATTGCTCGGCGACGCTGGTACCCTTTACTTGAAAGCGACAGTCAAAGTTCACCTCTATTTTCGACTCATCGGAAACTTGCCCCTTCAGGGTTGCCCGCGGCTTTGACTGACATGTTGCCAAGGACTATCGATACATCTGGTCTGATTTCCCTGAAAGATAGTGGTATTTGCATTGGTCAGGGACTTCGTACCGGATGCAATGGATTTTTCTATGTTACCTCATCCGGCATAGTCAGAGACCGTGGTGTACAGGTGACCGCATCGCCTGCGCTTGGAAGTACCAGTTTCATTGTTCCGTCAAACGCACTCCACCCGGTGATTCGACGCCAGGCGGAGATGCGGATTCTTGAGAGCGGAGAGACTCTTCCCGGATATGTTCTTGACTTGCGCGCTTGGGTGCTTCCAGAAGATTACCCGATAGTGGAAAGTGCACTTACTGTATACAAGGCGAATCGAGTTGACCCCCCGCACATCATGCCTGCGGAATTGGCCACGTTTGTCCGCCATGCATCGAAAGTCACTGTCGGTAGTACAGCAGGAAATAAACCAATTCCGACACTTTCGGCGGTACGCACGAATGTACGCAAATCTGACGAGAAGTTCGTGATACCCCGATTCTGGTATATGCTCCCGGATTTCACCCCCCGTCACCTGCCGGCAGCTTTTGTGGCACGGGTAAATCAGGGAACACCGTGGATTGAATGCAACTCGGACCCACCGATGTTGATCGATGCCAATTTCTCGACTCTCTGGACACTGGACGAGGGCTGGACCCGCTTTGGTCTGAAAGCCCTGCTCAATAGCATATGGTGTCGCACATTCATGGAAGTGATCGGAACACCGCTCGGAGGCGGCGCCCTGAAACTCGAGGCCGCCCACTTGCGGCAAATCCTTGTCCCGGATTTTTCGGCCGAGGAACGTCTTGCATTGGATAACGCCGGAAGGAAACTGACCAGGGATTCAGACGATGTGCAGGCAGATATCAATCGCATTGTTCTGAGAGCGATTTTCACAGACAAAGTATCGGAGGCTACCTTGCTGGAACTGGCCCGTCGGTTTGCGATACAGACGAACGATTTCTGCTCTGCGCGGCAAGGAACTACACCATGAATGCTGATATCAAGCAAGCAAGGAAGGCGATCAGACGGTGCCGGGAGTTACGCCAAGCCGGCAAGGCGGAAGCAGTATTGCGAAGTGAGTTCCATTCACGACTTCGACTGATCTTTCCGGATTCCAACGATCAAAACTGGATCAATCACTACGGTGAAGGCACGGAGGCCAAGACAAGAGTGGGGTTGACCGAAGACGCTGTTGCAAACCGATTTATTGATAATCTGGTCGGTTACACGACGATCGAATACGAGTCCGACCTGCGTAACAACAGTAAGCGCGAACGGGGCTTTGAGCAAGTTCGAGAACATGTTGCCGGACTCGTCCGCAATCGTGTCCATGTGACCCAGGTACGCGGAATTCTATCCGACACGATTGAGTGGCTTGCCTACGACGCGGATCTTGCCACCGGTAAGAACCCCGGCACTTGTACCGCTGAAGATATTTCGTTGGAGCTGGTAGACGAACTAAATCTGAAATCTGACGACGTATCTTCCGCTAAACAACTCATTGGCTTCATACGCAAGCACCTGGCACGTGAACAATCCCGCCCCTTGAGAGCGTCACACCCGACGCACCTGGGGTGCCCTCAACAGCAAATGCGCGCCTGACCGGCATTCCCATGCGATTCCTCCGCCATATGACGACTGGCGGGTGCCGGAAACACTTGGCACCGATTAATGGTATGACCCGCCTCACCCTCGGGGGGTAGCAAACTGCAACCAACTCCGATCAGCGATGAGCCACCCAGCAACACCATCGACATCCCGCACACGCCTGTCAGGCGGGACCGCGGAACGGAATGCAGCCGGATCGCGGAGGCGCGCGATGCCGGGACAGTGCAGCCCGTCAGGTCGTTGGTCTGCAAGCAAGGCGGTGATCCGGGGACATCCTGCCAGGAGCGGTTTCCCCTCTATCCTGAAACCCGCTACAGTGAGCACTCCGTTGCATTGTGGCGCCGGGGGCCGGGCGATCCGGCAGAGGAAAGGGCCATGGTCCATCCCTGTCGGATACGGCTTCTGGGAGCCACAATGACCATTACATCATTCACACACTCGAGGAATGAACCATGACCAAGACGAAACATACCATGAAACCCAAATCCGCTCCCGCATTCATTGGCATCGACCTGGCGAAGAACTCGGTCCATGTCCACGGCGCCGACGCATCGGGGCGCAGCTGCGTAGACCGGAAGCTGAAGCCGGCGAAGCTGAAGGAATACCTGGCCAACCTGGCACCCTGCGTGGTGGGCATGGAGGCCTGCGGCCGGGCCCACCAGTGGGGCCGGGACGTGCTGTCCATGGGGCATGAGGCGAAGCTCATGGCTCCTCAGTTCGTCAAGCCTTACGTCAAGACCAACAAGAACGACCGTGCGGACGCCGCGGCGATCTGCGAGGCGGTCCAGCGCCCGAGCATGCGCTTCGTGGGGATCAAGAGCGCGGACCGTCAGGCACAGCAGGCCATCCACCGGGTTCGGTCCCGGGCGGTGGCCAACCGGACGGCCCACACGAACGCGATCCGCGGCCTGCTGGCCGAATTCGGCATCGAGATTCCCCTGGGCATCTGGAAGGTCCGGCCGGCGGTGGCGGAGATCCTGGGGAACGGCGGCACGGCGGACATCACCCTGCCTCCCCGGTTTCTGGACGTGCTGGCCGAGCTGTACGACGAGCTGGTGCACATGGACGGGCGGGTGGAGAAATACGACCGGATGATCGAGGAGATTGCCCAGTCGGACGAGCAGGCACAGCTGCTGATGACGATTCCCGGGATCGGTCCGATGACGGCCACCGCGCTGCTGTCCACCATGGGGGATCCGGGCATGTTCCGTAACGGCAGGGAATGCGCGGCCTGGCTCGGCCTGGTGCCGGGGCAGCGTTCGACCGGAGGCAAGGACCGTCTGCTGGGGATATCGAAACGGGGCGACCGGTATCTGCGCTGCCTGGTGGTCCATGGGGCGCGGACGATGGTCAATCAGCTTTCCCGGAAGGAGAAGACGGATCGCCGAAGCCAATGGCTGAAGGATTTGCTGGAACGGCGTCACAGGAACGTGGCGACGGTGGCACTGGCGAACCGGATGGTGCGGACCGCGTGGGCGGTGCTGACATCCGGCAGGCCGTACGAGGAGAATCATGTGCCTGCCTGGGGGTAGGCCACTGGAGGAATCCGGTTCCGGATTCCAAATATCAAACCTGACATTAGAGTAGAGCAGTTACCCACCAGGGTTGCTTGAGAGCAGTTGATCGTGATGGCAGAAAAGGCAAATCGCCGGAGTGAGAACCTGAGTGACGTCAAGACCCGATTCATGAAACACCTTGCGGTGTGCTGTGTAGAGGTCGACCGATTGATAAGGACACGCCGGCGCGCATTCCATCAGGGCCAGGGGCATAGAGATCCCCGTCAGAAGGTCGGATATATGGCAGCAGCCTGTCCCTTCCGGATCGACAACTGTTCTTGCAAACCGGGGCGGGTCATATATGGCGTCACCAGCGAATTCCGTGCGCATACGGAAAATTACATTGAAATACAAAGGGTTCCTGAACCCCGGGTTTTCCTGGTACCAGGGTGGTGGCACTGTGGCCCTTCGCGCATTGCGGCGCATTGCGCGGTGATACCAGTTTGGTATCCGCGCACCGTTGCGCTCCGTGTTGACGGCTACCAATCCGGTTGTTTGACCAGGGGCGCCGTTCAGTCCACGGAGCGGTCCAGAAACCGAAAAAATCCGGAAATTCCCTAGTCGGAACACTGGTAATATCCGGACCGAATCACTCCCCGCAATGCCCAAGAGAGGCAGTAAAAACCGATGCCGCAGACCATCCAGAAGAACATTAGGGTCACTCCGGAACAATGGATTCGCATAGAAAAACCGCCCGGGGGCGGGAAATTTCGCCGAACCAGCTGATCGTCAGCCTAGTCGGAGGACGGTCAAAGATCCCACAAACTGATCCAGGAATCTGTCTCGTGATGCCAATAAACTTACTCGTATTTCCAGACATCCAATTGGGACCAACATGAACTTCAACGATCACGTTCCGCTTGAACGTCACTTCCCTCTGGTTCCCCGATCAGACGATGACTCGGACGAACTACACATCCTTGAGGACTTCGGGCACCAGAATTGCATGGCTTGGTTTGAGATAGACAAGCTGATTGAATATCGATCATATTCACGTCCTAAAAATATTTTTCCGGACCATACAGAAACCCAACCTTAACCTCACACTTCCCCGAATCTACTCGCGACGACGATTCTTGCTGCCATTGGCTCGAAGAGTCAATTTGGTCAAGGTCCTACCACCCAGAGAGTCAATACAATGCCGCTTTCCCTACCCGAACTCCGAACGCTTATCCGGCCTTCCAATACCACTTTACTTCTGGGCGCAGGGGCCTCGGTGCCCTCAGGAGCCCCTACCGGTCGTCAGTTGGCACACCATCTTTGGCGTTCCGTTGCCGACAGCGACCCCCTTAGTGAGGATCTAGTTGAAACCTCGACTATTCTGAGTCGGCGGTATTCTCGGAAAGAAGTTGTTCAAGCAGTAGTAGACAAACTAAGTCCCCTTCGACCTACCGCTGGACTATTGGGCCTGCCTAACTTGCACTGGAAAGCGGTCTTTACGACTAACTTCGACAAGCTCATCGAATCCGCTTACAAAGAATGCAAGGTGCCTCTCGTTACTGTCCGATCCAATTTTGATTTCACAAACAGGGAGCAAGAAAGCGGAATTAGACTATTTAAGATCCATGGCTGCATTTCTCAGGATCGAGAATTTGGTCATAAGTCATCAATGATATTGACTGAACAAGACTACGAAGCACACGAGAAGTATCGTCAAGTACTATTTGTAAAGCTTTTGGATACCCTCACGTCAGGGGATGCTCTACTGATTGGTCAATCCTTGGCTGATCGGCATCTATCCGATCTTGTAAAGGAGGTGCTAAAGATAAAGCATGACCACGGCGCACCAGGAACGATATTCGTATTGGTGTTCGATAAAGATGATCTCAGGGCCCCAATACTAGAGGACAGAGGCGCGAAAATCGCCTTTGGTGGGATCGATGAATTTCTCCATGAGATGTCTACTCTCATTACAGAAACCGATGATTCCTCTATGACGAGTACTGGCATTTTGCCGATGACTATCATTAGCACAGTGCATGATGTAGAGGTTGAGCGTCGTCTTGGTCCGAATGTTACGAGAATGTTCAACGGAGGACCCGCAACGTATGCTGATATCGCGTCTGGTTCCACTTTTGAACGACAGCCTTTTGGCATGGCATTGGAAACCTTAACGGGAATCAAGAACTTGATTGCTATTGTCGGCGCAGCTGGGGTTGGAAAGACGACTTTCGCTCGTCAATTGGGATCTAATCTGTGTTCAAAGAGGTTTTCTGTATGGGAACACAGGCCTGAATTTCCTTTTCAACATAGACCGTGGCTTCAAGTCGAGAGGTATTTGCGCGATGAAGGTACAAAGGGTTTTCTAATTTTGGATGAATGCACGCACTTCTTGCGACAAACCAATTTGTTGATTGATGAGCTTTCTGAAATCGAGGAACCGGCATTACGGATAATCTTGACTGCAAACTCATCCCAATGGGTACCCAGACTAAAGAGCCACAACATCTTTCGTTATGGTGTTGAAATCCATCTGAGCAGACTTGAGGAAAGTGAAATTCATTCACTATTGAATTTAGTCGACTACAACGTTAGCGTGGCAAATCTTGTTCACGATAAATTTAAGTCTCTGCATCGCGAAAAGCAATTCAATGAATTGCGAAGAAAAGCAAGTGCGGATATGTTCGTTTGCCTAAAAAATATTTTCGCAAACGAAAGTTTAGACATGATCCTGCTGAAGGAATATGACCAATTGAATGAGGAATTTCAAGACTATTATCGTTATGTTTCCGCATTGGAAGCCATCGGTACGAGGGTTCACCGTCAACTACTCATTCGTATGCGTTCAATTCCGCCACAACACATTGCGCACGTGCTTGGCGGCTTAACGGATATTGTTGACGAGTACGATATAAACGATGGTCAAGGGGTATATGGGTGGCGGACGAGACATTTGGTGATTGCGCGAAAAATTTCGGAATACAAATTTTCTAGCGTTCCCGAATTGATCAAGCTGTTTGATACGGTGATCGAACACTTGAATCCAGCAGTACCGCTTGAGATGCGAACTATTCGTGATATTTGTGATGTAGATTACGGGATCGGGCAGATTGGCGATAGGGACACGAGAAAGACCTTGTACAAACGCCTGATCGAGATAGCGCCAGGGGAACGTATTCCTTGGCACAGATTGATAAGAGAATTATTACAGGAAGGTAACCTAGAGGAGACGGAATATACCATTAGAAATGCGGTGGAGGCAGCAGGATCGGACGCCCCGATTGATCGCTATAGAGTAAGGTTGTTGATTGTACGAGCGAGAAGAACTGAGGGTATTTCAAAAAATGACCGAATTGCATTGCTTCGTAAAGCCCATGAGTTGGCGATTAATAATATTGATCGCCATAAGGCTGATAAATATTCCTACTACACTCTTTGCGATGTCGCTTGCGAACTCATCCGTAATGGGGAGAGTACCTATTTGTTGGACGATGCAATTGCTCGTTCACAGGAGGCTTCGAATCGTTTGCTAGACCCAGATATGTCCCGGAGGATCGAAGAGTACGCAAGCAGTTATTTGCGAGGATAAAGGTCTTTGTTGGAGTATATCCGGAGTTATTCGTCGCAGGGCACAATTATCGATTAGTTTTGGGCGCGCAGTGGTCTATGTTCGGCACCTTCGTGGCGTCAGGATGTGAGATTGTTGGTGTTGAAGGTTACGGAGGTCGCGTTCGCGGGGCATGGTGCCCTGAGGTTCATGGACCACAACGGCGAGACACCCGACAGCTACGGATACGAACCAGGTTTGCTTCTCCGATGGAATTTTGGTCATCGGCTTCAATGAGGCCGCCGCCCGCGAGCGGCGGATACAACGGTCGATTCATCCTCGTCGAACTCAAGCGCAATGCTTCAATGAGGCCGCCGAATCGTTGATCCGTCGTGCTGACGGTCGGCGTGCTTCAATGAGGCCGCCGCCCGCGAGCGGCGGATACGAAGGAGGCCGAGGAGCGCGAGGAACGGGCCAAGAAGCTTCAATGAGGCCGCCGCCCGCGAGCGGCGGATACAGCGCTCTCGCAATGCAAGCTACGCCAAGGGTTCCCACGCTTGTTTGCGAGAACCTCGTCCGATAATAACCCAATTGTCCGTCTTTGCATCCAATCGCGACCGGCAACCAATGTAACTTCATATTTTCAAAGATCATTTTGTAAAACGAGCGGTTCCGGGGGTATTTGGCGTCACCTGGCCTCTCGTCAACAAGCGGCAGTTCAAACGATGACAACTTCCCGCCTGACCGGGGACACTTTTCGCTTCCCCAGCGAAACAATTCGAGGTTCAAGCCATTCTGCGGTCCCGACATCGATGATCACTATATGATCATCACCATGATGAATCAATTGATCGCAGTCGGCAAGCAGTTGAGCGTAGCGAGTCTGTGACAACTGGCACTGAAACACCGACAACTGAACCCACTCGCCGTATCCCTGCATCAATTTGTATACCTTTCGCCAGCGTTTGTTGTTGGCAATGTCATAAACGACGAAGTAGATTTTTTCGTGATCTTTCAATATCGGGATCCCATTTATTGATGGACTTTCTGCGAGGCCCGCAGTCAGCGCGTGAGGAAGTTCGGGTACTCCGGTATTTCGCCCAACAGAAAGCGCGCCAGCAATCTGGCCTGCATCTCGAACAGGCGGCGATACTCAACCGTATAACCAAAAAGCGGATGGGTCACTTCCCGGTCCAGGCGGCGCTCGAAAATCGCGATGAACCGCTTGCGCCCTTTGTCCGTCAGGTTCACTCCGATTGGAGTTTCAATGAAGTCCGACTTGTCGATCTCGCCGTTATTGATCGCGGTGATGACGCAAGAATCGACTATCAGCGACCGGAAGGGCTCCATCATGTCCAGCGCCAATGCCGGTCGGCCATAGCGGGGCTGATGAAAGAATCCGCGAAACGAATCAAAGCCGACCGCGGAAAGAGCGACCACGAATGAGCGAGTCAGCATGGAGTAACCGAAGGAAAGCATGGCGTTGACCGGATCGGTCGGGGGCCGCCGGTTGCGGCCTTCCATGCTGAAGCGCAATTCAGAATCTCCGGACATCTTCAACATGTTGGGGAAGACCTGGAAGTAATGCGCGGCCGCCGCACCTTCGACCCCGAGCAAGGACTCGATATCCCTGGCCGAGCCGGCTTTGTTCGAAAGCAACTTCATGGCATGCAGCACGGGCGCCGCCTCTTCCTTGTCGATCCAGTTTCTGCGCAGCAGCACACGGCTGTTCTTGATTTTCGCCATGACCCAGCCTTTTGCCAGGCGTAGGCAAGCGGAGTCGTCGAAAGAGGCCCGGTATTGCGCCGTTCTGAGTTCGACATTCGAATGTCCGGCGCCCATGGAATGGCCGAGAAACCAGCCCCCGTAGGATTGCCAGGTGATGGGAATCTCGCGTCGCATCAATTCGTGCAGGGTTGGCGTGGTGACATAAACATTACCCATGAGCACCAATTGGGAGACTTCCGCGAGCCGGGCGTAGACCGGCTCTCCGTCATCCAGCGTGATCGCCAGCCGGTCGCCTTGCTTGGCGACTTTCGCGCGATTGGCCTGAACATAGACCGGCAATGCATGCGTGCGGCGCACCGCGATCGGACGCACATCGCTGCCGGTAGCCCGCAACAGATTGACTTCGTCAGGCATACAGATTCCCACCAGAGAGCATCGGTTGCACTTGGGACTGTTTTGCAGCGGGGGAGGAATCTGTCCACCCTCGACAACCGACCGCAAGGCGCCTATCGATTGTTTCGTCAGCATCCGCAACGATTCGTCGAATTCCACGCGAACCCGTTCTTTTGAACCGGCGAAGTAAAGAATGCCTTCGGAGCAGCGATAGCCATGTTCCTCCAGCAACAGACCCTGGGCGCATAGCTGCACGCGTTCCGGGTCGTAGGCTTTCTGCTTCACATGAGGCCGTTTGCCGCGCTTGTACTCCACCGGAACGACTTCACCGTCGGGGGTCGGTTCGATCAGGTCGATTTTCGCGACCAGATCGAGCTTCGGAGATGAAAGCTCGACGGAACGGGCAGGCTTGAGATCCTCGGGTTCGGCCTCGGTTTCAGGATCCGGCAGAGGCTCGGGCTTCCTGTCCACCCGGCGGTGAACATGACGGCCTTCAATCGTATCCGAGGAATCCGCCCATTCCTTCTGTACCCATTCGAGATAAGCCAGCCGCGGACAATAGACGAATTCGTTCAGCATACGCGCCGGGATCAGGGGACTTTCCGGATGTTTGCCCACATTGAGCGGCAAGGAGAATTGCAGCGGGGGACTCTCTGGCTCCTCGGCTTCGACTATCAGATGGTCCGGAATCGGGCGGATCGTTTCGATGGACATGATGGGATGTCTCTATAGAATGCGGAGTCAGCACAAGGCTTATCGGCCAAGCTGTTTTCGCGGTAGAAAAGGCCGGTGGCAACACGACGACGAGATGCTGATAGACAGTATTCGGCACTCACGCATCCTGCCAGTGGAGGAATGTCGGCAACCTTGAGGTGATACCACTGCATGTCGCGAACTCTAGTCGATGGCAGATGAACCGGTGTATGAGGATTTGCTTCGGGAACGACCGCTCAGCGAGTGTGGGACTCGGAGTGATGAATTTTATGGGAGCAGTTACTGTAAACTTTCGATTACTCTCAAACTTCGTTTCAAATGGGTCTGGCTGTGACGAAGTTTCGATACTTTCCTTGAGTAATTCGCTGACTTCGAAAAACTTCCACGATTCCCATGCGTATGAGAAATTCCCGGTCAGGCTGATCTTCCTGAAGTTGCGCAAGTGAAAGTAATGATCGGACCGTCGACAGTTCAATGGGAGGCGACCATACCGGCCAGGATAATTCCTTCGTGCGATAACGCTTCGAAAACCCGGTAGTTTGGAGTTCCCGCTGTCGGGGTTGGGTGGGAAACAGGGGCAGCGCTTCTATGGCGAGACAGTTCCCACCCCAAACGCTTCCTGATTTTTTCTTGGTTGAGTCCTTGGCCGGATTGTCCCAGCGCAACGCATATCGGTTGTCGTCCACCGGATCCCAGCGCATGCTGTGACTTTCCAGGGGATCGTCATATACCCAAGGCTCAAAGATCGCTTTATCCAAATGGTCGGATCGCGTGTCTTCGATGAAATTCCGCATCGTTTTCAAAAAGTGTTGATGGCCTACTCCGCTCATCGTTCGAAAATCCGTGTCGGCGATCTGACCGGTCGGCTTGCCGTTTGGCCGCGATTCGATGGCATCGCTACCGAAAGCAACAAGAAAATCCGCGTTTCGGCGATCCTCGGCCGAGGTAGAAAAGCGGCTTCTCACCAGCGCGTCGCGGAAGTCTGTGACATTGATCGTCAGATCATCGCCGAGATTGAAAGCCGACAGGCCCGCGCTGTCTTTCAACTGTCGATCGAGCAAGTCGACCAATCCGGCGCGATCGATTTCTGTCGAAGACCGCAGTCGCGGCCGCCAATGGCCATTCACGAGTTCCCAACTCATTTCGAACCGATTATCGTGCGCAGCCAGTGTCGCTGTTCGAAGAACGCCAAGCGCCGCGAGAAAGCCGAGCGGATTATCTGCGGAAAGACCCCCCAGAAGCAGATCAGTCACTTGTCGTCTCCAGTTGCATCGGATAACTCCTCCCATTCGCTGCGGCGGTGATCGGCCAATCGCAGTATCGCCTCCAGCCAGGACAGACCCCACCAACCATAAGCTTCAATCAAGGTCCAGAAACGCTGCGTCGTCCCCGCCGCGAGATGCTCCAGGCGCGTCGGACCTGTCCAAGTCAATTCATGGTCATTAAGCTGGTATCTGACTTCAGGTGCATCCTCGTCGATTACAACCGGTGCGAAAGGGCGACAGTAGCCATGGTGGCTGGCAACAAGATGCAAGGTCAGTTCCCTCAGCAGGGGATCGTCGGGCAACAATTCGGGCGCGCTTTCCGCCAAGCGCACGGACAGCAGTTCATGGCGACCGCCAACTGGATAGCCGGCGTTGTCGTGCGCAGTTTGCAGCGCAGTTCTCGTTCTGTGCATGGAGGCGAATTTGGCCAGTGGCTCTTTTATCGCCGGCATGTGCCTCCCCCCATTGAGCAGCGCCTGGAAACGCGGGTCAGCCTTGCCGGTATCGTGCAGCAATCCCGCACGAGCCACAGCCTCAACGAGTTCTTCTGGTAGGCCGCAACCAAGAGCGAAACGGCGAGCCCAGGCTTCGACCCCCGGCAAGTGCTTTCGCAACAGAACAGGCTGACCCCTCCAATTGGCAGTGCCGGAGGAATTTTGATCGTCCTCGTCATTGAAGGTTTCCGCCTGTCTTGTGTATTCACGCAGCAGGCGTCGCCCGCTCAAGACAACATCGTTTTTTCCAATGCGATGCAGATTCTGCAGAAATGCTCGCGACTTCGCTTCCGCCCGGAGTTGTTTCGCTGCAGTGTAGAACCATGCAAATTGGGGATAATTCCCGGAGTCTTCCACGAGGATATCGAGCATACGGCGCGCCAACCTTAACTGTGCATCCGGATCGGGGTCTTCGAGTTCGGTCTCAACGAGCAGTTCCCTGGCCAGTTGTCGTGACTCGCCCGGGGGCCACAGATCGATCAACCCATCGTGCAACCGCAACAGTGCCTTTGCGCGGCTCTCGAGGTACGATTGCTGACTCACGTCAATTTCGGCCGGACTGTCCTGAAAATCGGGAAGCTCTCCCAAGTGCTGGAAATCCTCGTATTGCGAGTTGTCCGCATTGCCCGCGTCAATGACGACGACATCGCCCGGACCTGGTTCATTCGGACGGCCAATGCGCACCAATTCCACGCCTGACAATGATTTCTTCCAAAGGAAGGCAGCGCGATTTTCGGCGATGCCAGTTTCAACCTCACCTGTGCTGTCGATACTGGCCTCCCCCTCCACGTCGCTGCTGGTATCATCCACTCCCTCCCCCTTGAGCCAGCGCCGAAAAACACCCACCCGTACGGGAAGCATCTCGCTGGATACGGGTGGACAGAGCTGCAAGCTATCTGCAGAGGGAGCAACGCGCCAGCAGACCTGGACATCGGCCCGGATATCTTGCCGTCCATGCAGGAACAGGCTCACTTCGGGCGACGGTTCTGGCACCGGACTCGTCTGTACGAGGGAGTCCAGATGAGAGGGCAGCATGACGGGCGCGTAACGGATAGGACTGTTCAGTTCCAGGAGTTCCTCTTCAGTCGGTGGATTCAGGTGCGCAATCCCGAAATCCACTGCGCCTGTTTCATCCTGCCTTTTGCTCAGCCATTCGAATGTATTGACAATCGCTGAGCCGTAGACCGGATCCTCACTTTTTTCCTGGTCACCCCGCAGGAGAATCGCGGCACAGGATTCAATGGCGCGGCCCATGCGATTCAATCGGCCGAATCGCTGACGCAGGGCGTCGAGCGCGGCGCACTCCGTGACGAGAACATCGAAGTCCAGATCAGCGCCGACTTCAAGTGTCTGGGTAGCGACAACAAAATGCGGCGCATCAAGCTCGCGGTTCTCTGACGCGCTCGACACCAATTGGAGTTCCTCAAGCGCGGTGATTACGCTAACCTTGTCGATGCCGCGCATTCGTCCGGTCAAAAGTACCACCTTGCCTTTGTGGTGCCTGGCGAGGCAGTCGCGTACAGCCCGGGCAGTGGCGACTCGGTTGGCAAAGACAACTACCGCCGGATTTCTTCCGCTGTTATGAGCCCTTGATTCGTCTGCGAGAGTTTCAGCCTTCTCTGCAAGCGCTTCGGCAAAACGACGGGTTGCGTTCCTGCCTTTGGCTGCCTCGACATTCTCCAGCAAAGCCGGTTTGCGTGCCAACTGGCGGCGTCCCAGAGGATGGTCGGGGTTAGTTCCCTGCTCTGAATCATCCCTGAAAACGTCTTCCAATCCGGGAGGCGGAGTCGCGGACAGGACCACGGGGTGAAATCTCCTGTGCAGCGGAGCCCTGCCCCATTCGCGGTATAACTGAACTGCCTGAAGCGTTTCAAGAAACGGCTGGGCGCAATGGGCCTCGTCGAGCAGAACCAGGCTGTCGTTGGCAGTCATTCCTGCATAAACGGGCCACATGCCGGAGCCGCGTCCATAAGTGCGAAAAAGCAGGCGCGAGCCTACCTGGTCGACCGTGGATGCGATGACGGCGGGCTGCAACGGACTTCGCGCCCAGGAATCAGAACGGTAGCTGGCCCCCCGTAAGGTATGGACGGTGAGAGGAAGCTCATCCCGCGAGGGTTCTTCTGCGCTTCCAGTAGCAATCGTGCGCAGGGCGTCCGCGACCTCCTTGAGGATACCGGTTTCGGCAATCGCCAGTTCTCGTGCCAGTCGTTCCGCCCGGGAATAGGCTTCGTCAACGATAATTCGCCGGTCCACCACAAAGAACATGCGGCGTGGTGCGGTCACGACACCACCGCTTGCCATCTTTGAGGCCTGGGCCGCCAAAGCGAACACTGCTATATCGATGCAGGCTGTCTTGCCGGCGGCGGTAGGTAAGGCGATGGCTTCAGGCCAGGAACTGTCACCATTCTCCATAACTCGCTCAGCCAGTGCCTGTTGCCAGGCAAAGGGGCTGTAACTCCAGAGGGCCTGAAAAAATTCGCCGAAACGAGGCGCGGTCAAATCGGTCATCCCTCAGTCTTCCTGATCAATCGACAGACACAGGCCATAGCCGCGGAAGCGTCCTGCGCCGACAAGTACTGGGCCAGTTACCGGCTGTCCGAATATCAACACAGCATGACTGTGACTACGAGCGCCGCCGTCCGATTTTCGATTCATGCGGGGATACTCTCGAGCGTGTGAAACGCCTTCCACGAGCGAAACGGGATGTAGCATGACCTCATCAGGTCTGGGTAGACCAACGCGTTCACAGGCCGTCTTGATATCGTCGGCGGCGCGTATCCAGCGCTCCTTGCCGTCGTAGTGGCGGTCCAGAGCAACCGGAGTCACGCTTGCCCAAATGCGCGACTTGCGTGTCCAGCGCTCCGGTCGCAGTGCCAGGGGTGGCTGTTCGCGTGTTTCCTGTTCGATTTTGCATTCCAGCCATTCGCCATCAAACAAACGGCGTGAAATCGAAAGACTGTTCTCGTCGTACAAGAACGGGGCCAGGCAATTGGCAGCTTCCCTCCCGTCCAGTCCCAGCGGCAAGGCCAGGGCAACACCCATTATAGTCCCATCGGCGTGTTGCGAACCCACAAATGGCATGGGCATCAAGGCGAGGTGTGGCTTCCCACTCGGACGACCATCGGGGGTATGTCCCGAGAGCCACTCAGGCGGCGGCTGAATCATGCAGTGCCTCAACAAAGCGCCACGCAGTGCTCCGGTCAGTCTGAGTGTGGCGGGCAGCGAGACACGCTTGCCGGAAACCCGCAGAACGATCAGGTTGGGGTCGAAGTGATTGGAGGAATGTTCCGTGACATCGACGGGTTGGGGCTTACCGTATCCTTGCCACTGACCGACGGTTGGCCGCTGACTGGGCGGGGTGCCGTCCGGGAATCGCTGCTCCAGCTCGGCTTCCAGTTGTTTCAGGCGTTGTCTTTGCGCCTTAGGACCTCGATAGTGACCCTGGAAATCTCGTGGGCGCTTCGCCTCAACAATTCGTTCTCGTATTCGGTCAGCATCCGGGGAGCGGGAGAGGTACCTAGCTTCCGATTGAGTAAGTCTATCGAAGGCGTGGCCGAAGTAGTCTCGCCACCATCGCTCAAGGGCTTGTCCATGGGTCTTCCTCAACTCCTCCAGTTGATCATTACTGGGTGTGAGTTTAGCAGAATAGGGTTTGCCGGTTAATACAAGCGCCGCAGCCACATGACCACCCTGCTTGAGAATGTAGCCGCGCAGGTTGGCCAGGGTGCCGCCCTGACCGACGAAATCATCCACCAGGATGTAGGTTTCTCCCCTTTCCACCTCACCGCTGAACAATGCCTGGCGGGCAAGCCGTCCATATCCATCCGCTCCGGTATGCGAGACGATATTGCTTTGCCACACATCTACAGCATGGTTGCTCCCGGAATTCTCACAGATGGTCCGCGCCAGCGCGGCGGGGATAGCGTTAAGGTTTTTTTCGTATGCATGAACCGCTGCCAGTCTGGGTTTGGCACCGTCGGAATTCTTCTCGATGAATTGTTGTATCCGGTCGATATCAGCGGAGGTCAGCATGTTTTTCAGCATGGTCGCCGCGACTTCGGCGTCACCACCCTTTGACGCTGAGTAGAGCGGGTCTTGCTTGACCGTTGATTCCTCTTTCAGGATCAACAAATCCGGGAAGTCTTTCCACTCAGCGCGATGAGGCTGTGCCGCCTTGATCTCTTTCAATGTTTCCTTTACTTCGCTGATTTCTCCCGAGATGTCGTGGTAAGCCAGCAGGTGATCACGATTGAGCCGCTGTTTCAGAGTCGTCAGGCGGCCCGAGTGTGGAACGCGCAAACGATGCCTGGCCAGGCCGTTCGTGGGCAGCCAGCGTGGGTCGGGCGCATGATCGGCAATCCACGCCTGCGCCAGCGAAGCCGAGTGCCCGACATGAGTAACGTTGGAAAGCAGATTTTCCATGGCCGCCCTGTGCTGAAAGGGAAGGGATTCCGTCCAGATGAAGTGGGCAGTCGAATCATGGGGGATGGCGACAGGAAAAGAGCGAGGCTGGCGGGACCGAAACTCGGGGAGCAGATCCAAGCCAATTTTCTTGAGTTGACCAAAATCGTAACTGTCCGGTGCCTTCTTGCCGGTGCGAGAGTCATTGACAGGCACATAACTGGTGGGCACATCTCGCCGGTCGGCATCCGAGGCGGCGATAGCAGGAGGGTCCTGGTCTTCCAGCCAGCGCAGCGCGGCACCCTCCGCGGGGTCTTCCCCGGTTTCAAACCAGGCCGCGGCCAGCGCCATGAATACGCGGTCGGGGTGGGGAGGCCATTCGGCCTGTTCTTTTTTTGCCCCGTCCGCCGCCGCCATCGCCCAACCGTTGAGGTAACGAATGGCAATGGCGAACATTATTCCGGTTCCGAGTCCGGCCTGCTTGCCGCCAATTCCTGGCTGCGCCGCACCAACTCAAGCAATTCATCCGATGGGTTGAGTTCGATTTCACCTTCCCAAGGCAACCCGGAACTACTGGCCTCGGAGACAGCTTCATTCAGGAGCGTTATCGCACTGCCGGGTGTCAGTTCGTAGCTCGCCGGCTCTGCACCGGGGCGGTCCAGCAATTCCCAGACGGGCTGTTGTAGAGGGAACAGGTGACATCGGGAGCGGAGGTCGCCATCATCTCGCGCCAGGGTGGCGGCAGCCAGCCCCAAGGCCGCCAATGCGGTGCGGGCAAGCAGGTCCGTTTTGGGGTCGGATTCAGCGGCTCCATTAAGCGGGAAGCGCTGCCGACGCAGTGCGCTGAGGGAAAGCACGGTTGTCTGCACACCCTTTGAGATTGTAAAGCCACCATCAACAATACTGGGTGTTACATTTCCGTGGTTTGCTTCGGAAGGTTTTCCTTTGCCGAGCTTTTTACTTCCTGCTTCAGCATCCAAAGTCCAGTCAGGCGCAACTGATGTTTCTTGTCGGCGTTCAAGAACTGGACCTGCGTCCAACATGATTTGGGCCGGATCGATCCTGCTGCTTGTCTTCACACCCGCCTTCGCGCCATAACCAACGATTTCGGACACGAGAGCCCGCTGGAACTTTGCCCCGAGGCCGCCACGTGGGCCAGTTGAATCCCACACGCCAAACACCAGGGCCGTTGGACACAAACCGAATAAGCCGGTGGCGTTTCGAACCTCGGCAGTATCCAGTAATCGGCCCTTGTCTGACTTACGAAAGATCACCCCATCAAGGAGGCTGTCGCGGAATAATGCGTCGGCGATCCGATGAGGAGCCTCCAGACTGCTGACAGTGAATTTCTTGAGCAACGCATCATTATCGAATCTGGTGATCAGCAGGGGAAGCTGTATTTCTTGCCGCCGATGTGCTTCCAGCAACGCCAGTTCCATTCGGTTGGCCTGAGACTGGACCGAGTCCAACAGGACGCAAGGGGTAATCTCTCCAGTCTCAGGGTTTACACGGTCTTCGGTTGCATATTTGCCGCCCTCGTAGGTAGGAGGGAATATCTTGTCTCCCGGACCTCCGACCGGTTGATAACTGGTTGCGCAGCGAAATGCGGCGGCCGTTCCACCGACGGCTTCTTTGAGGTCGGACAAGGTCAATTCGGACATGGCTGATGGCTCCAGTGTGTTGGGTGTTTTTCACTGCTCTATATGAAAGAGAGAAGCGTAACAAACCGCGGGCAAGTGTATGACTGCTTTTCCAGTGCATCCGGCTGCAGAAAGGTCGTAATATAGCCGAATCATCGCCATGTCGGATCAAGAACTGTCCAAAGGTTCGACCGAATACCCGAGGCTCCGGTAACCCAGAACACGCTTTTCGCTCATGCGCCGAAGCAGGGGGATGGCGTCATCAACATAGTCGTAGACCAGCACTTCACGCTTTTCCGGATGCAGTCGGTGCAGGCGGCCCACATACTGCGCCAGCGTCCCCTTCCAGGATATCGGCATTGCAAGAAAGAGCGTGTCCAGGCGGGCATCGTCGAATCCCTCGCCGATATAGCGGCCGGTTGCGACCAGAACCCGTTCCTCGGTCTCGGGAATCGAAGCGATACGCTCCATGATCTCGCGGCCCTGACGCACGCCCATTCCACCAGTGAGCAGCAGTACATTGCGGGTAAAAGGACCGAGCCTTTCGGCGAACTGCCTTGCGTGACTCTTGCGCTCGGTAAGGACAATCGGCGACCGCCCCGATTCCAGGGCAGACATCACGTCATCGAAGATCTGGTCGTTGCGTTCCCTGTCTTCGGCCAGTTCGGCATAAATCCGCTGAATTTGCGGGGGTTCGTTGTCAGACTCAATCTGTATCCTGAACGAAGTCTTCCGCAGGACTGCACGGTGTGTGAACGGACGCCTGCGGGCCTGGGATCTTGCCTCGGCCCGAAACCGCACCGGTCCGCACTGCATGAAGACGATCGGATGGTGCCCGTCCTTGCGTGTGACGGTGGCGGAAAGACCAAGGACGTATCTGGCCTTTGACCTGCGCGCGACCGCTTCGAAGCTGACGGCGGAAACATGATGGCATTCGTCCACAACGACATGACCGTAATCGGCGACAATGTCGTCGACCACACCCTTGTGAACAAGGCTCTGGATCATGCCGACATCGACAATGCCGGAAGGTTTTCTTCTGCCGCCCCCGATCCGCCCGACTGAGGATGAAGGAAGCCCGAGGAAAGACTCCAGCCTGGAAATCCACTGATCCAGGAGCTGACGGCGGTGCACAAGCACAAGGGTATTGGTACTGCGGGCTGCGATGACGGATGCGGCAACCACCGTCTTGCCGAACCCGGTCGCTGCCGAAAGCACTCCGGTTTCGTGGCCGAGAAGGGCATTGGCCGCCGCCTTCTGGTCCGCGGTCAACTCTCCCTGGAAGACCGCCTCCACCGAGCGACCTTGATTGCGTTCATCCCGCAAGTGCATGTGAATGCCAACCTCTTCGAACAGCTGCTCCATGGCATCCTGGCAACCACGCGGCAAGGCGATGTGATGGGACAGCAGTTCGGCGCAGGAAATGATACGCGGAATGCCGGATACGGAACGCCTCATCGCCTGTGCCCTGTAGAAGGACGGATTCTGGAATGCCGCCAGGCGAATGATCCTGTTTACCAGGCCGGGCGGGAGGCCGGCACGCGGGATATAGATCTGGTCGCCCGATATTGCCTCGATTCTTTCCGGAAGGGACCCACTGATTTCCGGAAGCGATCGGCTCCGGGATGGCGGCGCTGTCCAGGGTGTCTCGTCCTCGTCATCCACCGGCAGGCGCAGCCCTATCACACGGCCCTGCCGTTCCGCTTCCTGGACGATACGGGTCACTTTCGCCAGCGAAAGACGGCAGATCGATGACAGAAATGCCCACTGGTCCTTATAGGGTTCGAGATTCCCGTCAAGGAACACGCTGTTGCCTTCCCGTCGGGGACCATGTTGCAAAGGCAGGGCAATCAGGTTTCCGAACCCCCCGGATGGCATCACGTCCTGGCTTGGAAACAGGCGGTCGTAGGATCCGAAGCCCATGCCCGGATAGGAATCCATGGCCTCGGTCAACAAGTTGCTTCCAAGCTTGCGCGCAAGGATGGCCGGGACCGGTTCGGAGAAGAAGATCCAGACATGCCCTCCGTTGCCGGAACGGGAACGCTCAAGCGCCGCCGGAACCTGCTTATCCCTGCAGACATCCAAGAAAGCGCCCGCATCGTCCTGCCATGTCTCCTTGTCGAAATCCACGGCAAGGAAATGGCAGGTATCGTCGGGCATCAGCGGGTAGATGCCCATCGTATGGTGTCCGCGCAGATGTCTGTCGACGGATTCGATGGTGACCGGAATGAAAGCCTGGTTCGGACAGTCGCTGCATCTGATCCTGGGCTTGTCGCAAAGACCCGGTTTCCACTCGTTGTTGCATGCAGGTGCGTAACCGTTCCTGCCGTTCCGGGTATTCTCCCACCGCTTCGGGAAGACATCCTCCCGGCCTGAAAACAGGGATCGGAACAAGGCTACCTTGTCGCTTGCAGCTGAGTTGGCCGTGACCGGCGATGCGATGGTTTCAATTCCGGCAGCAGAGGATTCGTTCGCCTCAAGTTCGGCAAGCCGCGATCGCAATCTGGACTGTTCGGCTTCAAGCTGCCGGAGTCGCTTTCGAATCAGGTCGATTTCTTCCCTTGGACACATGCCGTAAGGGGCAGCCGTGGAAAATTCCTATCCATGAAATACCTGAAGGATGTTATGGCCTGACCGGATCAACCGAACAGAGTTGGTATGGTTCGTGCAGAAGGCTTTCGGAACCTATGTGACAGTTTTCACCCATCACAGGACAATTTGATAATCCATCTGACGACTTATTGAGTTCACCAACCTGCTACTGGTTTCCGAATATACCCTTCCAGGAGTCGACCCAAGTGGTTAGTGAGCAACATGCTGTAGGTTTCATACAAATCTATGAATTGTCAGACCACGAACAACATCAACACCGATCCAGTTATCAGTTGCATTTATTCTTATTGAATCCGCATCCCTTTCATCATGAACAATGAAAATAGCCTGCAATGGAACACTGGTGTTGTTTGTAATTTTATTAAATATATGTCCTTGCCCACTGGTAGTAAATCTTCGAAAGAAATCTGAGTCGAAAGCAACGAACCATGGAAGATTTCGTGAATCTGCACGTAAGTACTTCAGTAGAATATCAATGATAGCGAGAGCCTGCTCTGTAGTGCTTAAATGCGAAAAAGGTAAATAAAAATCCCGCCCATCGGGTACGCGAAATTTTACCGTTCGGACTCCGGTTCGCTTCAGTCGAAATCCAAAAGTTGAAGTCAAGAATATCTCTTCATCAAGCATATCCCAAATGATCTGTTGGTCAACTTTCAGTTGCTCCGACAAAGAAGAAATTGCGTTACGTAAATTCCTCTTGAAATTCAAATGGGTCTCAAAGAAGTGATCGTTCAAATTAATAACATTGAAAAATGAAAGTGGCCACGTTGGGGCTATATTCCCATCAATTTCGATGCGCAGCCGTTGTGCAGGAGGAAGGTTACTTGCCCTTCGTACAGGAAGTTCTTGTTGACTCAGTTGTACAGTTGTTGCTGTGTGGTTATGTGACACTACGGCTTCTATCATTGCATCGCCCACTGAACCACGGCAAAATTTGAAACGATCAGAGAAGTGATTGTAATTTTTCTGCCCCGAGAAGGCCGCTATCGCTTCGCAAATTGTGGACTTTCCCGCAACGCTGGAACCATATACAACGTTATATCTCCCGAGCTTAATGTCGATACGTCCATTAAATATTCCAACATCCTGTATACTTACTCGACTGATCCCGTCACCAAGATAGTTTTCTGAATTAGCAACGCGTGATTCTACCCATTCCTCGTGTTGTTTTTTCCAGCGTTTTATGTCTTCAGGTCCATATTTATCCGGAGAATCGTCGATCAGTTTCCCATGGTTCTGGCAAACCCACACCCCATTCTCTTCGCCCGATCTCTCTTCAGGAGTTAAATTAGCATCATAACGAGGGCCGCCAGCTGCAGCAGCTGTGATATGAGCAGCAATCCCTACCTGAGTCACGCCCGACACGCGACCATTGGAAGGGCCAATTGTAAGCTGGCGGCAATTGGGAAAGGCGCACATATACCCAGCTCTTTTGGCAATTCTCTCCTTGGTGCCTAACGAAAATTCGTCGCGGTTTCTAGCCCCTGTGTATCGGTCAGATTTTCCCGATGCCATTTATCTATACTCTGTTAATGTAGAATGCTGGAACAGTTTGTCCAGCGACCATTGCTTCTTACATAGTTCTTTCAGGACAACCTCAACATCAACCCGGTGCACTGTTAATTACGCGCTCAAGTTCATCTAGAGTGCTCAGCTTGAGTTACGTCCATTTATGAAATCGCATAGGGTGGCTTGATTTATCGGGCATGCGATTTTTTCCGTTGCCGACTTTTTCTGTTTTCCTTCTTGAAAGCGAGGGGAGATTGCATCCCCTCATACAGGGTGAATAGGTGCTCTATGCGCTCCCGTTCGGAGGAGAATCCGCCATGCCGATACAGACAGTCCACAGCGTAGTCTACTGCCAAGTGCGCCCGCCGCAAGTCCGGTGGTATCAGGTCATGGTCGTAGAGATTGGCAAGAGTCGATCCCGGATGCATGACACGAGCATCCAGAATCTTCTGTGCCAATGGCTCAAGCCTGGACAGGTCAGCATTCTTAGGTGGCATCGGAAAGGTGTTGTAGACAAGGCCGATTGAATAGCGGTAATCACTCTTCAGTCGCCCACCTATATGGCGTAACCATGCCATGTGCATTGCAGAGGTCAATAACGCAAAATCAGTCAGCGAAGCGTTGTTCAGAATACGAACGAGGTTACTTGGAATCGTCGGGGGCTCCAGCCAGCCGATGGGCGCGTACTCTCGACGCTCTGAACTGACTTCGGGGATCACTAGAAATGGCGCAGTGGGGATTACGTTGACGTGGTAGAGTGTCGGTGTCTCCGCGAGCTTTCGTGTCGAGGTGCTCTTGCTGGCCTGCCTGTAGGCACGCACAGCAGACATCCTTTTCCTCACATGGGGCAGCTTGGCCAACTTGTCGGGCTGCGCATCGTGCAGCGCCAGTATCCATCGCATACCGCCCTGCAGATATTCACGCGCCCCGATGAACGGGCGTAGAAATGGTTCGGCGTCCGGTTCCGCTTCCAGAAAGACGGCGCGCTCTTCCTCATCGAAAATGTAGTGGCCTCCGTCGATTGGTTTCGAGCCGATAATCAACCGTCCCATGCCGTTGATTGGTGCGCCTTCTTCCCTGACCACCAAGTGAGGGTCGGAAAGTCCGCTCGCATCGAACAGATAAGGTGAGAGTGCGGTATGTGAACTTTCCTCCGGCTCCCCGTTGATATCTGGATAGCTGAAAATACGTTTTTCCTTCCGCGCATCTTCTCGCCGGTCCAGCCCGAGAATCACCACATGCACGTGCGCCTTGCCGCGTGCATCGGATCCCCACGCAAAGGTCCGGTGCGCGAAGGCGATCTCCAGATTGCATCGCCCGAACAGGATCGGCCACAACTGGGCAACCTGTTCCCCCTGCGTGATCGAATTGGTCGCAACAAAACCGATCCGGGCATTGCTGTCCTGCACATACTTCCCCGCCTTGATGAACCAAGCGGTGACATAATCGAGAGTGCCGCCGCTCTTTCCGAGCGCCGCGATCCGGCGCACCTGCGCCCGCTGCTCCTCTGTCTGGAACTTCGCGCCAACAAAGGGCGGGTTGCCGAACACGAAGGAACATTCCTCCGGCGGCAACAGGTTCTCCCAGTCGATTTCCAGTGCATCCCCGTGAACGATGTTCGGTGACTTCTCAAGCGGAATCCGCACGTAGATCTGGCCGAACTCCCGGCTCAGCCGGTTGTTCATGATGTGATCCATCATCCACAGCGCCGTCTCGGCAATCCGGGCCGGAAATTCGCCGATTTCGATCCCGTGAAACTGATCCACGTCGATCACCGAAAGCTCGCCCGCAGCCAGGTCGATATTCCCACCCGGGTGTATTTCCTTGAGAGCCTCGATTTCGAGAATGCGCAATTCCCGATACGCAATGATCAGGAAGTTGCCGCACCCGCAGGCCGGATCGAAGAAGGTCAAACCGCCGAGCTTCGATTGGAACTGCTGGAGCGCCGCAAGACGCCCCCGGCCACGACGTGACTTTATCCGTTCGAATTCCACACGAAGGTCATCCATGAACAGGGGCTCGATCACCTTGAGGATATTCTTTTCGGTAGTGTAGTGCGCTCCCTGGGCACGGCGTTCGGCCGGGTCCATCACCGACTGGAACAGCGCACCGAATATTGCGGGCGAAATGCTCGACCAGTCGAAGCGACAGGCGTCCAGAAGCTTCTCGCGCATCCCTGCGTCGAAAGCCGGGATACGCAAAGGCCCATCGAAAAGATCGCCGTTGATGTAGGGGAACCGTGCCAGGTCCTCGTCACGCGTTGCCAGCCGCTCCGCCTCCGGGGTGTTCAGCACCTGGAACAGTTCCATCAGTTGCGCACCCAAAGACGATCCGTCCTCGCCCGTGCGGGTCTCGATCCAGTCCAGGAAAATGTCCCTCGGCTCGAATACCCCGGTATCGTCCGCGAACAGGCAGAACACGATCCGGACAAGGAAGCGCTCGAGGTCGTGGCCCCGGTAACCTGCCTCCGCGAGGGCGTCGTGCAGGCGTCCGACCAGTTCCGCAGCCTCGATGTTCGCCGGGTCCTGATCGCGAAACACCCGGCGCTCCAGGCCGAGTATGAAACCGAACGCCTGAACATTCTCGGGCAGGTCCGAAAGCGGGAAGGATATGGATTCCCTCCCAGCCAGGTCATGGAGTTCGAAATTTTGGAAATCGCTGACCAGGATGTAGCGCGGGCGTTCGCGTTCGGGCAGGGCATCAAAATATTCCCCGGCCTGCTCGTAGGCTTTGTTCAGATCCCGTCCGGCGCTCTTCTGCTCGACGATGAGAACGCCAGGCCAGAACAGGTCGATGAACCCCGATCGGTTGTCCAGCTTCGCAACATGCTGCTCGTAGCGGGCCACGGACTGGCGCCGGACGCCGAAGATGTCGAAAAAGTCGTTGTAGAAACTCTGCGTCTCGCCCTTCTCGTAGGACGCCTCTCGCCACTCTTCGGCAAAGACAGCAGCGCGGGCGCGGATCTCGTTCCACGAAAGACGCATGGACTACAGCGTTTCCTGGTCGAACCAGTCCTCGTCGATCCGCTTGACCTCGTAGGTGAGTCTCGTACGCACACCGATTCCATGCTTGACCATCAGCTGGGCCAGTTTCTCTCCGTCGATCAGGATGATCCGCTTGGGGCTGCGGCCGACATACTCCACTGCCGACTTCGTGAATGCGGATGTGGTGACGAACACACCCTTGGTCGTGCCTGCAGCATCAATCGCGCCGGCGAAGTTGCGTAGCTCGGCTTCGCCCACCGTGTTGCCGTCGGCGTACTTCTTCGCCTGCACGTAGACCTCGTCCAGGCCGAGCGCATCCTCACGAATCGTGCCGTCGATTCCACCATCTCCCGAACCGCCCGTCACGCGCCCATTCTCGGGATCTCCTCCACCGTAGCCCATCCGGATCAACAGGCCGACGACCACCCGCTCAAGAAATGAAGGTCCGGCATTCCGTACCCGGTCCAGCACGTCGACTTTCAGGGCATTGTTCAGTTCATCAGTGACGCGCGATAACGTCTCCTCCGGTGTTTCGATGACGGCATCCCGTTTCTTGTCCACCTCGACTGTACTGGATGATGGGGATTTGCTCCGCTGCCTCCATTGAACGAAATCGGGGTATTCCTCAAGCAGCTTGTTATCGATGCGTGGGGGCGACCGAGAAAGCAGGTCCTTACCTTCCTCGGTCAACCGATACACGTCTCGCCGGGTCCGCTCCAGCAGTCCGGCATGCATTATGTAACTCATGGCCCAATTCACGCGATTGGCCAAAATAGACTGAGCACCGCTGGGAACCATTTCCCGTAAATCATCGTCCGTCAGTGATTCGGAAATTGCAACCCGCTCGCGGACTTCGGCACGCGTCAATTCTTCGTCAGTGGCAAACGCCTTCAGGCAAGGAAGCATCAGTGACTGGTAATCAGGTACGGGCATCTGCTGTTTCGTGAGGCGACACCTGTCTCATGCCGCTCAAGTCTGAATGTATTTTGCCGGGAATTATCCCCGTATCTTCTTCAGAGTGGAAGCGCTGCGGTCATCGACAACTCTCGATTCCTATTTTCATGGCTCCACCGCCGAATGCGTACGACAATAGTGCGCCAAAATGCCCGGAACTTTACCCTGTGTCGCTTCCGTTATGCTTACGGTAAAATATTAACCTATTGTATTTAATGTATTTTATTCAGATTAACTTATTTCCACCCGTTCCATCGTCCAGGCGAAGACCGCGTACGAGGCTGGCACGCTGCGCGACGGCCTGGCGAAATATCACGGCGGCAATGCGGACTGCGCGTTCCGGGGCTGGAACGATGCCTGGCTGGACCCGGAATTCCTGCACTGGGATCTCACCGGATTCCTGCCGAATATCCGGGTGCCGGTGCTGTTCATCCAGGGGAAGGAAGATCAATACGGCACCTTACGCCAGCTCGATGCGCTGAAACGGCACCTGCCGTCTTCACCGGATACCCGTGTCATTGGCCAGGCCCGCCATTCCCCCCATCTCGACCGGCCCGGTGAGACTCTGGACAGCATAGACCGCTTCCTAAAGAAACACCGGGTCATGTGATGGACGGCCCGAATCGCCGGGCCGCGGTGTGATGCGCCGGAAGCTGCCGGTGATGACCCCCGGGATCAGGATTTCGGTCCTGCAGGACCGGGATGACCGGCCCGGATACTTGCCGGATACCGCTGCCATCGAACCTGCTCCCGGGCCGTATGCCGCGCCGCCTTACTTCCCGTCATCTTCTCCCCTCACGTTGCCGCCCTCCCTGTCTTCATCCACGCCGTCATCCACCTCCTCCCGTCCCTCCCGGTTCACCATCACCGTCCCCTCGATCCAACGGTCATCGTAATCCACCTCCGGATACGCCTCCCGCCGGAGATTCCTCCTGTAACTGTCCGGGCTCCCAAGCAGCAGCCCAAACCGGGACGCACGCACCGCCGCCTCGAACTTCGTCCGACAACCCAGCCTCTCCCTCGCAACATTCAGGTACTGGTTCACCGTGTTCTTCGTCAGACCCAGAATATGGCCGATCACCTTCGCCGGATAACCCTCCCGGGTCCAGTACAGGACCTCCCGCTCGTGCTTCCTCAGCAGCTCGGGTTTCCGCAGGTCCCATGCATCCTCCACCCGCCGCGCCTTCGCAACCGCACGGTCCAGCATGTATTCGTGCAGGTCGAAGGCGACAGCGTACAGCCGGGCGTATTCCCCCTCCGTCCTCTTCTTCAGCCACACCAGGTTCCGGTGGGCCAGGATGAACACCCCGAAGGATCCCGTGGGTCCATGCACCGGGATCGCAAGGCCGTAGCGGATGCCGTATTCCCCGGCATCCTTGATGATCTGGCGCTGCAGGGGGCTGTAGGGCTTCAGGAACAGGCCCGGCCCCCAGTAGAAGGGCTCGTTGGTCCCCCGGGCCTCGTGGATGATCGGGTCGGGGAGGTAGCTTGCACTCCTGATATAGGATTCGATCCATGCCCGGGGATAGCTGGTGAAGGCCTCGGGGGGCCGGAGGATGGGGGACCGGTCGTGGGAGAGCCGGATGAGGAAGCAGGCGAAGTGGTCCACCTGGAGGTCCTGGATCAGGTGGTGGAGTCCCGCGTGGACCTCCTTGCGGGTACAGGTGAAGTGGAAATAGTACTGGCAGTGCCAGGAGTACATCAGTTCCTCCCGGCGGGATTTTCTTCTCATAGAATGGGTCCTGGGTGGGTCCGGCATTTACCGGGTTTGTTGTTTCGTGCGTCTTCGATGGGTCCGGTATTCGCCGGTTTTCTGCCTGTTTATTACTGTTTATTACCGTTATTCCTGTTTGTTTCACTTGCTTTCTCTTTCTTCCGGCCTGCGGGGCCGGTCGGGTTGCAGTTGATCAGTGGCGGGGTGATGCTGACCGCCGGAGAGACACTGCTGTGGATGATCGCATTGGATTCCATGGTCCCGCCGGACCGGCATCTACCCTGCGTTCATGCGGACGATTGCTTCTTCTTTCCTCAGGATGAAGTCCATGTTCCCCCGGGTCCATGCCGGGCTATTCCGGCAGTATCACCAGGAAAACGGTCCCGGGCCATGTACAGCTGGGTTCCGGTTCGCTGACAGATTGCTTGAGCAAAAACTTGCTGACCTCTGGAACAGAAGGAGTGGAAAAACCCCGGCCTGTTGTGGCCCGGGGGGTTGAAATGAATGGCGGCCCGAAGGAGTCATCCAAAGGGCCACCACCCTCGTTGAACAGGTCTTCTACGGTCTACTCTTCCAGATTGACCCCGAAGGCCCCGACCATGCGGCCGGCATTTTCGTATTCCGAATGGAACACACCGGTTCCCACGGTAGGAACACCGCCGTCATTTTGCTTGTAAAGATTTCCTGTCCATTGGCCGGATTCACCGGCGGCGGTTCCGCCTATGGACCATATGGTTTTGGGGGAACGAATAACCCCTAGAAAATCAATACTGCCTTCCTTCAACGCAACGGACCAGTCCCGGGACATGCCATCGCTGCCCATGAAGTTGTCGATGGTCCCCTCTATCTTGTGGTTGATATCAGTAGTAAAAGTACCACCTGCTGTCGTTGAAAACGTTGCCTTCAGTTCGGCATCAGCTGTGAATCGGCCCGCGTCGTTCGTTCCACCGGTGGCACTCTGAAGAGCGTACATTCCTGCAGCGCCGCCCCTGTAGGTTGCGGTGCCATGCAGATTAACAGGATCACCATCAGGAGTTGAGCTAGGACTAAGATTCACTGGTCCATCTGTACCCCTGTAACTTGTGAACGCGCTCACATAGGAGGTGCCGTCCAGGGCTTCGTGCAGCCACCAGCCATAGACGGGATATACCGTGTCCGGCGTGGGTGCCAGCGTATCCTCCGGGTTTCCGGGCTTGAATGTCCATGTACTACCAGTACCAGTAAGGGTATACCCGTCCCCTGATGCCTTGGTTACTGTGCAAGTGCCGGTGCCAGCGGTACCGGTGTTACAACTATACACACCCGCCACGCCGTCATAGCTGCCGTCGATTGTGACTATGCGTTCACCGGTAGGATTCGGGTCCGGCAACTTAAAGGGCTTGACCCCTGCACTGTGATCGAATTCCGGGCTGGCGATCTTGGCTGCATTTGCTGCTTCGAAATGCCCCCCAGTGGCGGGTAACTCACCGTTAGTTGTATCGAAATTGGCTAGTGTATTGAACTTGGCTCCCTGCGTCGGCTCTCCCACATCGGAGTACAGGTGCGCCGTATAGGTGCCGGGGGCGTCGCGATTATCACTACCGTTGACGGTTCTTACGGTTCCCACTGCCACCGTAGCGGTGTGTCTGGAGCCTGTCCAGCCGTGCAAGGGCGCAACCATGGTCGACTTGTCCTCTTTCAGTTGGGCAGCAGCTCTACCCCCGAAGCCGAAGGGGGGATCTAGGTTTTGGACGGTCAGAACACCGGTTGGGGAAACGGCAGAATCACGCCCGTTGTTGGCCAAGGGATCATCACCGATTACCGTATACAGTTTGGCGGCCATGGCCGTCATGGCTGCATCAGCAGCCACCGCATCATCCTCGACCTTCCGCGCTAGGTTGTCCGCCATGGCCTTCGCATTTCCGCTCTTACCGGCTGCCGCCGCGATTTCGGCATCCGATCCGCCATGTGTCGTGAGCGCCGCGACGAGATTATCCGCCGCTCGCTGTACCTCACGATACGCAGCCAGCTTTGCATCTTCGGTCATGGCGGCGGACGCTGCCGCTTCAGCATCACTCAAGGCCGATTGCGCGTTCGAGATCGCCATGTCCCCCTGAGTCGGGCCGGGTTCTACTGGCGGAGTCGAACTCCCCCCTCCGCAACCGGCGAGGAGCAGTGCCAGAGAGGCCACGAGGATCAGTATTTTTCTATCTGTTGATTTCATTTCGACGTTTCTCACAAGGTTGTTGAAAGGGTTGATTCGGGACCAGGCCTCCAGTGGCCCCTGTTGTGCGCGACCAATGGTTGTTTCGCGCAAATTCCTCCGCTCCTCCAAAACCGATACCCGCCGGGTTCTCCGGCGCTCCGGGTGCCTGTTCAGGCAGAACCGAGGAGAAAAAACCCGGGTGGGTCCGAAGATGCACCCGAGGTGTAAATAAAGGCGGCCCGAAGGAGTCATCCAAAGGGCCTCCACCCTCGTTGAACAGGTCTTCTACGGTCTACTCTTCCAGATTGACCCCGAAGGCCCCGACCATGCGCCCGGCATTTTCGTATTCCGAATAGAACCTACCGGTTCCTACGGTAGGAACACCGCCGTCATTTTGCTTGTAAAGACGCCCTCCCCATTCGCCGGCTTCACCGGCGGCGGTCCCGCCCACGGACCATATGGTTTTGTTGGGGTTGAGTGAAGTGTCTGGCCATCTCCCATCAGCGGCGATAGGGACTTCATTCAACGCAACGGACCAGTCCCGGGACATTCCATCGCTGCCCATGAAGTTGTCGATGGTTCCCGTGATCTTGTGCCCAACCGAGCCTATCCCGCCTTCTTTAAATGTCGCCGTGAGCTCGGCATCCGCCGTGAAGTGGCCCGCGTCGTTCGTTCCACCGGTGGAACTCTGAAGAGCGTAGAACCCTGCGGCCCCGCCCTTGTAGGTTGCAGTGCCATTCAGATGAACAGCAGCAGCAGGTGCAGCATTCTCATCAGTACTAAGATTCGCAAGTTCCGCTTGCTGTTCCGTTAGACTACCCCTGTAATCTGTGAACGCGCTTACAGTGGTAGTGCCGTCCAGGGCTTCGTGCAGCCACCAGCCATAGACGGGATATACCGTGTCCGGCAATGACGTTACCCTGTCCTCCGGGTTGTCGGGTATGAATGTCCATGTACCTCCGCCAAGGGTATATCCTTTTGCGGCCTTGGTTACCGTGCAATCATTGCCACCATAGGTACACCTATATGTACCCTCAACACCCCAATAACTGCCGTCAATTTCTTTCCACGTTGGGGGATTGTCCGGCACCTTATAGGTCTTGTCCCCTGCGGTATGATCAAACTCCGGGCTGGCGATCCTGTCTGAATTTCCTGCCGGAACGGTATATATGCCACTACCGGCAGTAGTCTCGGTTAAACCGGCGGAATTGAATTTGGCCCCCTCCTCAGGGTCTCCCACATCGGAGTACAGGTGCGCCGTATAGGTACCGGCGCCGATGTCTCCATCATCAGAATTTCCGGGATTTATGAGGGTTCCCGCTGCCACCGTAGCGGTGTGTCTGGAGCCTGTCCAGCCGTGCAAGGGCGGAACCATGGTCGACTTGTCCTCTTTCAGTTGGGGACCAGTGCTCGCTCGCGGGACATTATCGCTGATGTTATGGACAGTAAGGACGCCGGTGTTGCTAATGCCAGTATCAACCCCGGAGGGGTCAAAGAAATTGCCTGCGGGGTCACCACCAAAGGGATAAGGACCAATTGCCGTATACAGTTTGGCGGCCAGGGCCGTCATGGCTGTATCAGCAGCCACCACATCATCCTCGATCTTCTGCGCCAGGTTGTCCGCCATGGCCCCGGCATTTCCGCTCTTACCGGCTGCCGCCGCGATATCGGCTTCCGATCCGCCATGTGTCGTGAGCGCCGCGACGAGATTATCCGCCGCTCGCTGTACCTCACGATACGCGGCCAGCTTTGCATCTTCGGTCATGGCGGCGGACGCTGCCGCTTCAGCTGCCGTCAAGGCATCTTTCGCATCCATGATTGCCATGTCCGCCGTCTGGCCGGGGTCTGGCGGTGCAGTCGAGGGACCACCCCCTCCGCAACCGGCGAGGAGCAGTGCCAGAGAGGCCACGAGGATCAGTATTTTTCTATCTGTTGATTTCATTTCGACGTTTCTCACAAGGTTGTTGAAAGGGTTGAATCGGGACCAGGCCTCCAGTGGCCCCTGCTGTGCGCGATCAATGGTTGTATCGCGCAAATTCCTCCGCTCCTCCAAAACCAATACCCGCCGGATTCTCCGGCACTCCCGGTGCCTGTTCAGGCAGAACCGGGGAGAAAAAACCCGGGTGGGTCCGAAGACTCACCCGGGGTGTAAAATGAATGGCGACCCGAAAGAGTCATATAAAAGGCCGCCACCCTCGTTGAAAATGTTTACTCCTTGTTGACTCCGAACGCACCGACCATTTTGCCGTCCATGCCGTACTCGGTGTAGAACGTTCCGGTCCCGACCTGCGGAACGTTGTCGTCGCCGTTGTCATAGAGAGTTCCGGACCATTCACCGGAGGCGCTGGCGGCCGTACCGCCGATGGTCCAGGCCGTATCGTTGTCATCAGTGCGGGTAATTCCCCCGGTAGCCGCGATGGCTGCTTTCTTCAATTCGACGGACCAGTCCCGCGACATTCCATCGGCACCCATGAAGTTGTCGATGGTGCCCGAGATCATGTTGTCACTGAAGTCGGCCTCAAGCGTGGCACTCGCGGTGAAGTGGCCGGCGTCGTTCGTGCCACCGGTCGAACTGCTGAGAGCGTACTTGCCGGCGGCTCCGCCACTGTATGTCGCCGTTCCCTGCAAGGTATCGAGGTTAGAGGCAGCCGTCGGGACAGCCCCTTTATGGTCCACGAATGCGCTCGCGGTAATGCCGTCCGCAGACTTGTGGATCCACCAGCCGTAGGAGACGTAGTCGGCGTCCGGCACGTCCGTGACTCGGGCTTCCGCGTTGGAGGGAATGAACAGCCACGTTCCGCCGCCAAGCGTGAAGCCCTTTGCGGCTACTGCCGCGGTGCAACCATCGGCGTCAGTGGTCGGATCGCAACTGAAGGTGCCGCTCACGCCATGAAGCATGCCGGGCACGTTGATGAATTGCGCGCCGCCGTTGTTCGGGTCCGGCAGGTGGAACGTCTCCGTGCCGGCTGTCCGGGTAACGCTTGGAAGCGATACGTCCGCCGCATGGTCCGCAACAACGTAGGTAAGCGCCTTGTTGGCATTGCCGTTACGGTCGGCGGCGTCCAACTGGTACTGGAAATTGTCGTTTGGTACCGCATCGGCGCTACCGAACTTCTTGCCCTGCTTCGGAGCCTCAACGTTCGAGTAGACCATTGCCTCGTACATGCCATCGCCAGTAGGAGAGGCCGTGTACCTCTTGCCTGCCCAGCCGTGGTTGTCGGCGATCATCGCCATCTTGTCTTCCGACAGAGAGACGGCTGTGGTCGAGCCGTTGAACACCGATATATGTGTGTCTACGGCGGACCCGGTGGGAGTGCCTGCTTCGTTGTAAGCGGCGGCCCGAATGGTAGCAGTCTCGGAAACGGTGTTGGCGACAGGAGCGCTGATTCCCGCGTACAGCTTCGCGGCCGTGGCGGCCATGGCCATGTCGGCTGCCTTTTGTGCTTCCGCGTTCTTCATATCCAGACTGTCCGCCATGGCCTTGGCATTTCCGCCCGTTCTGGCTGCCGCCGCGATTTCGGCTGACGATCCGCCATGTGTCGTGAGCGCCGCGACAAGGGCATTCGCCGCATTCTCTATGGCCCGGTATGCAGCCGCCATTGCCACGTCGGTCATGGCGCTGGACACTGCCGCTTCAGCTTCCACCAGGGCCGCTTTCGCATCATCGATTGCCATTTGCGCCGGACTCGGACCGGGATCTGGCGGCGGTGTCGAACTTCCCCCTCCACAACCGGCAAGGAGCAGTGCCAGCGAAGCCACAAGGACCAGCACGAATTTATCTGTTGATTTCATAACGAAGGTTCTCACAAGGTTTGATTGAAGGGTTTTGAGTTGGTTTGGGCCTTATTTCGACCTCACTTTTGCTCGCGATAACTACATTTATCAGGAGCAAAGAATATATTCCTATGCCCGCACAATCAAGGGTTTTGACTCAATCAGAAGATACATGATTTTATTGCCTGTATCCGGTTGATTCGCAACCCTCGGGAGATGATTTTACCGCATTTTACGGGGTTCGTGGACAAAATATCCCAAGGCCCGAATTATAAATTGTGAAAAAGTGCCATTTTTTTTCATTTATTGCTCGCGATAACATCAAATAACAGACGGAACAAACATCAAAAAAAGTTAACCTTTTTAACTTTTTTTTGACATATTTTGGCCCTTCATCCGTCTTTTCCCACCCCTCACTCCAGCCCCGGTTTCCAGGCAGATCTCCGCCCCCGCTTCTGCAGCCTGGCCAGCTGCGCCGCACCACCCCTCCGGGCCAGCAACCGCTCCCCGTAAGCGCATGTACCGGAAACAGGGCCGAAGGCGGTTCACCATGGACGTGCTCTTCCACCGCCCCGCCTGCAGGATCGCAGGCAACTCGATCCCCGACGCGATCATGTCCTGCACCGCACCCACCCGGGTGCTGTGGCCCGACAGTCCCGCCACGATGTCTTTTCCCAGTCCCGCATTCCTCGCCATGGACTTGTAGATGCGCGGCACCTGGCTGGAGTCCAGGGCGCCCCCGGGTATCCCGTTCTTCCCAATGGACCGGAACAGGAACCCCTTGTCGATGCCGCCCCGCCGGCGCCATTCCATGACGAAGTCCGCGGTGTCCGGGGCGAGGAACAGGACCGATCCCTCGCCTAAGGGGTCGGTCTTGCCCCGGCGCACCAGGAGGGTGGCGGATCCGTCGGGTTCCACCGAGAAATCAGACACTTGCAGGGAGACCAGTTCGGACCGCCGGAGCATGGCGTCATAGGCCACGGCGAGGAGGGCCCGGTTGCGGGCATCGATCAGGCGGTTGCCTGAGGATGCCAGCAGTCGCCTCCTCAGGGGCCAGGTGAGTCCCGAGGCCTGGACCTGCCTTCGGCCCTGTTTCCGGTACATGCGCTGCATGGCCATGCGGACGGTCATGTTGGCGAGGGGGTCCTTCCATCCGGCGGCCCTGTGCAGGGCGACGATGGAAGAGACGTACCTTCGCACGGTGGCCGGTGCCTTCATCCGGGCCATGGTGCTGATGAACCGGACGAGGTCTCCCGCCCGGGTGGGCCAGGGTTTCAGACCCTCGTGCCGGCACCAGGCAAGGTAGATCTCGAGGTCTGCCCGGAGGGCCCGTTCGGTGTTCTGACTCAATGCCCCGCTGGCGGATTCGAGCCATTCGGAGATGGGGTCCGGAGGGGTCCGGACAGGGTGCGTGGACGGCGGTTTTGGATATTCATTCCGAACGGGGGCCCGGCGGGGCCGTTTTCCCGGATTTCGAACTGTTAACGCGCGTTTACTCTCGATAAATGTAGTTATCGCGAGTAAAAATTCCATAAAGATCGATATAACTCCCTGTTTTTGCTCCATAATATTTTCCCTCCTTTTTTCGTCTTTACATTTCCTTTACATTCGCTGAAGAACATTTTCAGCGCCCTCGAATACCCCCCGAAAACCATCGCCGCGGGAAGCGTTTTCACCCCCTTTTCGGCCTTCCGGACCGTCCTCGGTGGGTATTCCACGGCAAAGTTGCCACCCATTCCACGCTGAAAGTTGCCACCGATTCCACGGCAAAGTTGCCACTCATTCCACGGTGAAAGTTGCCACTTTCACCAAGGCATACACTCCCATCGGAGCCGAACGACGCATGATTGACAACCCGGTATGGTGCCCGCCTTTTCAACGAGGAGGCGCCCATGCCACACAAGAGTCTATCCATGCGAAAAATCAAGGAAATCCTGAGGCTGAACCAGCAAGGGTTGAGCAACCGGGAAATCGGCAGGATCTGCAGGATCAGCCACACCACGGTCAGCAACTATCTGTTGCGGCTGGACCAGGAGGGGCTTTCGTGGCCACTTCCGGATAATCTGAACGACGCCGATCTCGAGCGGCGCCTGTTTCCACCGCCGGAGCCCCGGCGGCTGGCCAGGAAGCGGGGGGTCCCGGACTGGGTGTACATCCACAAGGAGCTCCGTCGCAAGGGCGTGACCCTGCAACTGCTGTGGGACGAGTACCGGGAGGGGAACCCCGAGGGATACGAGTATTCCTGGTTCTGCCGGCACTACCGCAAGTGGGCCGGCAAGCTGGATCTGGTGATGCGGCAGGACCACAAGGCGGGTGAGAAGCTGTTCGTGGACTACGCCGGCATGACGGTGGGGATCATCGACCCGTCCACGGGGGAGGAGCGCCAGGCCCAGCTCTTCGTGGCGGCGCTGGGTGCGTCGGGCTACACCTATGCCGAGGTCACCTGGACCCAGGGACTGGAAGACTGGATCACGTCCCACCAGAACTGCTTCTCCTGGATGGGTGGCTGTCCCGAGATTGTCGTGCCCGACAACCTGCGGTCCGCGGTGGTGAAGGCCCACCGGTACGAGCCCGACATCAACCCCACCTACCAGGAAATGGCGGAGCACCATGACCTGGCTGTGGTGCCTGCGCGCGTCCGGCGCCCGCGGGAGAAGGCTAAAGCGGAATTGAGCGTGCTTTTGGCAGAGCGCTGGATCCTCGCGGCCCTGCGCAACCGGCGGTTCTTCTCCCTGCGGGAGGTCAACATCGAGATCGGGCAGCTGCTGGAGAAACTCAACAACAAGCCGTTCCAGAAGCTCCCCGGCAGCCGCCGGGAACTCTTCGAGGAGCTCGACAGGCCGGCCCTGAAACCACTGCCCCGGGAGCCCTACGAGTTCGCCGAGTGGAAGAAGGTCCGCGTCCACAGCACGGACTATCACGTCGAGTTCGACAAGCACTGGTACTCCGTTCCCTGCGCACTCGTCGGGATCGAGATCGAACTCCGGGCCACCCGCAACACCATCGAATGCCTCCACAAGGGCCAGCGGGTCGCGAGCCACCGGCGCTCCTGGCTGCGGGGCAGGCACACCACTGCCTCGGAACACATGCCAGAGAAGCACCGCAAGGTGGGGGAATGGTCCCCGGAGCGCATCGTCGCATGGGCCGGAAAGGCTGGCCCCGACACCGCGGCGCTGGTGAAGAAGATGATGGCTTCGCGCCAACATCCCCAGCAGGCCTTCCGCGCCTGCCTCGGCATCATGCGCCTCGGCCAGTCCTACGGCAACGAGCGGCTCAACGCCGCCTGCAAACGGGCCCTGTACCTGAAGACCCTCAAGTACCGGAGCGTCGAGGCGATCCTCAAGAACGGACTCGACCGGAAAAAACCGGAGCCCGCCCAGGAGTCCATCCTTCCGGATGACCATGGGAATGTCCGGGGCCCCTCCTATTACCACTGACCTCTTGACTTCAACGACAACCGGAGAAACCAACATGTTGAACCATCCCACCCTGGACAAGCTCCAGAAACTGAAACTCACCGGCATGGCCGCGGCCCTCGCCGACCAGACGAGTATATCCGACATTGACGAACTCGACTTCATGGAGCGACTCGGGCTCCTCGTGGACCGGGAGGCCACCGAGCGGGAAGACCGCCGGCTCACCGCCCGCCTGCGGCTCGCCAGGTTCAGGCACAACGCCGCCATGGAGGATATCGACTACCGTGCCCCCAGGGGCCTCGACAGGGGCCTGATGCAGTCACTGGCAGCCTGCCGCTGGGTCGCCGACCATCTCAATATCCTGATCACCGGACCCACCGGCGTTGGCAAGACCTGGATCGCCTGTGCGCTGGCCCAGAAAGCGTGCCGGGAGGGATACCATGCCCGGTATGTCCGTTTCCCCGCACTGCTGCGGGACCTGGCCGTCGCCAAGGGAGACGGGCGGTATCCCAAGCTGCTGTCGGCCCTCGCCAGGGTCGACGTCCTGCTGATCGACGACTGGGGCCTTGAGAACATGAACACCGAAAACCGCCGCGACCTGCTGGAACTCCTCGAGGACCGGTACGGGGCCCGTTCCACCGTGGTGACCAGCCAGCTGGCGGTGGAGAGCTGGTACGAAGGCGTTGGCGATCCGGTCCTCGCGGACGCGATCCTCGACCGGCTGGTGCACAATGCCTACCGGATCGGCCTCAAGGGCGAGTCCATGCGGAAGAAGAAGTCCGTGGCCATGATGGCCGGATCCGGGGATCCGGAGTCCGGTCCGGAATGAAACCGGCAACCCGAAACGGGATCGGCGTCCGCCGCACTACCGCGCTTCGCTTGCTCTCCGCAATGCCGCGCGACAAACAAGTTTGTCGCCCGTCATCACGGACCAGGGCTGTCTTGCAGGTGAGAAAAAGCAGGTCAATAAATGACCTTGAAAAGCCAAAGGCGGTGGCGCCGGTGATCGCCGGAAACTGGAAATACGGGGGTGCGTGGCGTAAGATTCGTCACGCACCCGCGACCGGGCGAGAGGATCTGAGTCCTACAGCCTGATGACCGTTGCGTCGCTTCGCTCCGATGAGAAGGTGCCCTGGATGAAATGGCAACTTTGCCGTGGAATGGGTGGCAACTTTCACTGTGGAACAGGTGGCAACTTTCCGTGGAATAGCCATCCTCGGACGGCGCGATGACCTCCTGTTCCGATGACCCCGGCGAAGCCATAGAGTTCCGGAAGGAGGGGAAATCGCGCCGCCCGAACGGCAGTTCGGAGCCTTGCTCGGACGCTGCGGCAGCAACGGCGGTATCCGGGCATGCTCTTGGGAAAACCGCGTGAGGTCTCCTGCCCTGAGCATGGGCACGTTCGCGGTCGACATGCGTACCTGTACTTGGGTATCCGAAGGGGCTGCTTGGGCCCGGGGCGTTTCGGTGATGTGTTGTCGGTGCTGTTGTCTTCCGACGGAAAAACCACCGGCCATTCGGGGACATGCGCGGGGGGACACAGAACCGCACCCGTCCCGGCGGTTCAGGGGAAAGAGGACTTCGGGTACCAGCACCTGCCCGCCGCCGGCACGACCCTGCGCAATGCCGGACCGACCGGACGGCCAGCTCCCGCCGCCCGCTCAGGAGACCCGCTCGATCACCAGTGCGATCCCCTGCCCCACCCCGATGCACATGGTGCACAGGGCATATCTTCCGCCAACCGCTTCCAGCTGGTTGACGGCGGTGGTAACGAGCCGGGCGCCGCTTGCCCCCAGGGGATGGCCAAGCGCGATGGCGCCGCCGTTAGGATTCACCCTGGGATCGTCGTCCGCAAGACCGAGTTCACGCATCACCGCCAGCGCCTGGGCCGCGAACGCCTCGTTGAGTTCGATCACGTCCATCCCGTCCAGGGCAAGACCGGTCATCGCCAGCGCCTTCTGGCTGGCCGGCACCGGTCCGAGGCCCATGATGCGGGGAGCGATGCCGGCCGTCGCCATGCCAAGGACACGGGCGCGTGGCGCGAGTCCGTGTTTCACCGCTGCCGCCTCGTTCGCGAGCAGGAGGGCGCAGGCGCCGTCATTGACACCGGAGGCATTGCCGGCGGTGACCGTTCCATCCTCCCGGACAATGGGCTTCAGTTTCGAAAGCGCGTCCAGGGTCGTTTCCCTCGGATGCTCGTCCACATCCACCGCCACCGGGTCGCCGCGACGCTGCGGTACCGGAACCGGCACCATCTCGCCGCGGAAGAATCCCCGATCCACTGCCCGGGCGGTCTTTAGCTGGGACCAGAGCGCGAACCGGTCCTGGTCCTCGCGGCCGACCCGGCATTCCGCGGCCACGTTCTCGGCGGTCTCGGGCATGGAATCGACCCCGTACCGCTGCCGCATCAGCGGGTTGATGAATCGCCAGCCGAGGGTGGTGTCATGAATGGTGCTGCTGCGGCCGAAGGCCGTCTCCGACTTGGGCATGACGAAAGGCGCCCGGCTCATGCTTTCCACCCCGCCGGCGATCGCCAGCGCGGCCTCCCCGCACCGGATTGCCCGGGCCGCACTGCCCACGGCATCCATGCCGGAACCGCACAGGCGGTTGACGGTCGCGGCGGGCACCGTCTCCGGCAAGCCGGCCAGCAGGGCGCACATGCGGCCCACGTTGCGATTGTCTTCGCCGGCCTGGTTGGCGCAGCCGTAGATGAGCTCGTCCACGCCGTCCCAGTCCACGCCGGCGTTCCTCTCCATCAGCGCCCGGATCGGCACCGCGCCGAGATCATCGGTCCTGACCGGCGACAGGGCGCCGCCGTAGCGGCCGATGGGGGTGCGGACGGCATCGCAGATATAAGCCTCGTTCATGGGGTGCATGCCTGGTCGGAATGGAAACGGGTCATGGGCCGGTCGATCAGCTTCCGCCTTCGTCACGGCCCGGTTTGCTCCAGGCGCGCCGGCGAAGCAGCGGGCTCACCCGGTAGCGCTCACCCCGGTAGTATGCGTCAAGATGGTCCAGCAGACCGACCACGGGTGCAATACCCCACTTCGACAGCCATTCGAACGGCCCCCCGGGATAGTTCACGCCCAGTTTCATGGCGTCGTCGGCGGCTGATTCGGTACAGACTCCCTGCTGCACTGCATCGGCCGCCTCGTTGATCAGCATGGCGAGGGTCCGGGCGACGACCAGCCCGGGGGCGTCCCCGATCATCCTTGGAACGAATCCGAGCGCAGCCAGCCATCCCGCACTGTGGGCCTGCCAGTCCGCCGACGCACGCACGGAGCAGGACATCGCCAGGGCGCTCTCCCTGCCGCAGGCGATGGGAAGATCGAACACGGCAACGTTTTCCCCCAGGGCGGAAGCCGGCAGGCCTTCGGTCAGCCGGAGCTGCCCGTCCGGGGACTCGATCCCCGTCCACCCGCTCCCGGTTACCTGCTCGAAGGACAGGCCCAGTTCCCGCAGTCGTTCGCCCAGGAGATCGGCCACGAAATCGCGGCCATGCAGGATGACGCCGCCCGAATCCGGCGGCCGGTACGTGTGAACGGGCACCTCGGTGTCGGCAGCGCCGGCATCCGGGCCATACCGGTAGAAGCCCTGCCCGGATTTGCGGCCAAGCCGCCCGCCCTCCACCAGCGCCTTCTGGATCAGCGACGGCTTGTACCGCCGGTCCATGAAGTTGGCGTGGTAGACGGACTCCGTCACCGCGAAATTCGTGTCGTGGCCGATGAGGTCCATCAGCTCGCAGGGCCCCATCCGGAATCCCGCGCCGCGCAGGCAGGCGTCGATGGCGACATGGTCGCAGGCGCGCTCCTGCAGCACCTCCAGCGCCTCGGCATAGAACGGCCGGGCGATCCGGTTGACGATGAACCCCGGGCTCGACGCGGCGTGCACCGGCACCTTGCCCCACCGGCCGGCCAGTTCAAACACCGCATCCGCCACCCGGGGGTCCGTATCAAGGCCCGACACCACCTCCACCAGCTTCATCACAGGCGCCGGATTGAAGAAGTGCATACCGACCAGGCGCCCGGGGTCTCGCAGGTTCGCCGCAATGGCCGTGATCGATAGGGAGGAGGTGTTGGTGGCAAGTACGGCCCCTGCGTCGAGCCTGTCCTCCAGTTCGGCAAAGAGATTGCGCTTGACTCCGATATCCTCGCTCACCGCCTCGACGGCAAGGCCGGCGCCCGCAGCGCCTTCCAGGTGATCGACGGGTCGGATCCGCGCCAGGGTATTCCGGGCGTCCTTTCCCCCGATCCTGCCCCGGTCCACCAGCTTCCGGAGCGTCACTTCCAGGTTCCGCAGGGCATCGCCGGTGGCGCCGGCCCGGTTGTCATACAGCATGACCTCGTGCCCCGACCCGGCCGCCACCTGGGCGATGCCGGTGCCCATCGCCCCGGCGCCCGCCACCAGCACCGTGGCTTTCGACAGGTCATACGCCATCATGGAATCCAGTTTGCCTTGCGTTTCTCGAAAAAGGCACGGAAGCCCTCCTTCGCCTCATCGGTGGCGCGTACCCGGCTGATGGTCTGCGCGGTGAGTTCGCGCACGTCCCCGGTAATCTCGCCCTGGCTGAGGCTCTGGAACAGCGCCTTGATTTCACGTTGCGCTTCGGGTCCGCCCATCAGCAGGTCCCGCACCAGGATGTCCACGGTCTCGTCCAGCTCCTCCGGCGGGGCCAGTCCCTGCACCATGCCCATGGACAGGGCTTCCCCGGCCCGGATGCGGCTGCCGGACAGCGCCAGGCGCATCGCCTGGCGCCGTCCCACGGCATTGAACAGGTAGGGCCCGATCACCGAGGGCAGGATGCCGAAGCGGGCTTCGCTGACGGCGAACGAGGCATTGTCCGCTGCGATGGCGATGTCGCAGGCGCAGACGAGGCCCACGCCGCCGCCGAGGGCCGCGCCCTGGACCCGGGCCACGGTGGGCTTGGGGCACGATTCGATGCCATGCAGCACCTCGGCGAACCGCCTGGCATCCGCCAGGTTCCACTCCCGGTCGGCGCGGCTGGCCCGCTCCATCCAGTTGAGATCGGCGCCGGCGCTGAAATGCTTCCCCGCCCCCGCCAGCACGATGACCCGCACCGCATCGTCGTCAACGGCCCCGTGGAACGCGCGGCCAAGCTCGCCGACCATGGTTTCATCGAAGGCGTTGTACCGGTCCGGCCGGGACATGGTGATCCGGCAGTCGCCATCACCGCCGTGCTCCACCGACAGTGTGCTGAAATCGGACGGCTTCCCGGGACCGGACATCAGTAGGTCTCCAGGTGCAGCCGGCCCTGCCGGCGCAGGTCTTCGCCGACGGTGTTCCAGTCATCGCCGGATTGCTCCACGATGTCCTTCAGCGCCAGCACCACCCCCTCCTCCATGGCCCTCAGGCCGCAGACGTAGAAGAATGTGTCGGGGTCGCGGATCAGCGGCACGAGATCGGACGCGCGCTCCCGCATCACGTCCTGCACGTAGCGTTTCGGGCTGCCCGCAACCCTGGAGAAGGCGAAATGGATGTCGATGAAGTCCCCGGGCAGGTTCTGCAGGGGACCGAAATACGGCAACTCCTCCGGGGTCCGGGCGCCGAAGAAGAGCATCAGCCTGCCGCCCTCGAACTGTCCCTTCCTGCGCAGCCTGCGGCGCCATTCCGTCATCGCCCGCATCGGCGCGCTGCCCGTGCCGGTACAGATCATGACGATGCCGGAGCGGGGATGGTTGGGCATGAGGAAGGTGGATCCGAAGGGGCCCACCACCCTGACCTCGTCGCCCACCTCGAGGTCGCACATGTAGTTCGACCCCACGCCGCGTACCGGGTTGCCGTCGTGATCCTCCAGCACCCGCTTGATCGTCAGGGACAGGTTGTTGTATCCCGGCCGCTCCCCGTTGCGGGCACTGGCCACGGAATACTGCCTGGCATGATGGGGCCTGCCGAGGGAGTCCTTGCCCGGCGGCAGGATGCCGATGGACTGGCCTTCGAGCACGGGAAAGGGCTCGCCGGCGAAATCGAGCACGATATGATGGGTGTCGTATTCACTGCCGACCTCGGTCACGCGCGCGTTGCCCGTCACTTTCGCGGTGAGATACGCGCGCTCGCATCCCGGTCCGTACAGGTTGGTATAGGCATGGGCGGACGACCAGGGCGGAATCCGGGAATTGAAACGCGACGGCCTGAAATCCTCCGCCCCGGCCACGGCGGCGAGAGCAGCCCCGGCCGCCCCGGCGCCCGCATCCGGACTCCCGGGCGCGGTGCCGTCGCCGGGTCCGGCCTGGCCGATGTCCGGCAATTCACCGGGCAGTTCCTCCCAGCCGAATTGATCTTCCACCGTGTAGGGGCGGTCACGGGGCACCTGGCGCCAGTTGTCGATGGAACCGGTGGGACAGGGCCCCAGGCAGTCCATGCAGAAGTTGCACTTCTTGGGATCCACCACGTAGTTGTTGTCATCGTGGGTCACCGCGCCCACCGGACAGGTGTCCTCGCAGGTGTTGCACCGGATACAGATCTCCGGGTCGATGACATGCTGGTTCAGGATCGTCTCCGGGTGCTCCATGACAGTGTCCGGCGGGATCCGGGCGGCGACCGTCAGCGGCGCCGCAGGCATGCCTGCAGCGGCGGTCCGGAATTGCCGGGCGCCCGCATCAGTTGAAACGCACGTACTCGAAGTCAACCGGCAGGCGGTTGACGCCCATCGCCGGCGGGGCGATCCAGCCGGCGAACTTTCCGGGGGCCACCACGCGGCCCATCAGGCTGGCAACGAACTCGCGGTCCCCCGTGGAAGGCAGCCAGCCCGCCATGCGCCGGTCCCACTCATCCCCGGAGATTACATGGCCGTCCGGGGATACCCTGGCGCCCGCCAGGCTGCCGATCTTCCGGTTGAACGCCTTGTGCGGAACGATCAGCCGGAAATCGAAGCCGGCCTTCTCGATCACCTTGTTCCACCGGTTCACGCCGCCGACGCTGTCGGTGATGAAGTCGTCGCGCAGCACCTCGTTGAGGGCGTTCAGCATCGGCACCTCCTTTTCCGACAGCTTGCCGTCACGCTCGACCAGCACCCGGTAGCTGTCGTCCTTCAGCACGTGGTCGTCGTTCCGCTTGCCCTCCCCGAAGCGGCCCTTGAGGCCGGTGGAGTAGAAGGTGGCGGCGTTGCTGGATTCGTCCGCGCCGAACAGGTCGATGGTGACGCTGAAATGGAAGTTGATGTATCTCTGGATGGTCGGCAGGTCGATGGCCCCGGCGGCGCGGACCCGTTCGGGATCGTCCGTGCCCAGTTCCCGCATCACCTGGCAGGTGCGCTGGATCACCCTGGAGACGCCGGACTCGCCCACGAACATGTGGTGCGCCTCCTCGGTCAGCATGAAGCGGGTGGTCCGCGCCAGCGGATCGAAGGCGGACTCGGCGAGGGCGCAGAGCTGGAACTTGCCGTCCCGGTCGGTGAAATAGGTGAACATGAAGAAAGCCAGCCAGTCCGGCGTCCGTTCGTTGAAGGCCTGGAGGATGCGCGGGTTGTCCTCCTCGCCACTGCGCCGTTCCAGCAGGGCCTCGCCCTCCTCGCGCCCGTCGCGGCCGAAGTGCTTGTGCAGCAGGTAGACCATGGCCCAGAGGTGGCGCCCTTCCTCGACGTTGACCTGAAACAGGTTGCGCAGGTCATAGAGGCTGGGACAGGTCAGGCCGAGGTGGCGCTGCTGCTCCACCGAGGCCGGTTCCGTGTCGCCCTGGGTCACGATGATGCGGCGCAGGTTGGCGCGGTACTCGCCGGGCACCTCCTGCCAGGCGGGTTCGCCCTTGTGGTCGCCGAAATGGATTCGGCGGTCCTCCTGGCCGGGATTGAGGAAGATCCCCCAGCGGTAGTCGGGCATCCTGACGTAGTCGAACTGGGCCCAGCCCTTGGGGTCCACGCTGATCGCGGTCCGGAGGTACACGTCGAAGTCCCGGGTGCCCTCGGGGCCCATCTCGGACCACCAGCTGAGGTAGTTCGGCTGCCAGTGCTCGAGCGCCCGCCGGAGCCCCCGGTCCTCGGCGAGATTGACGTTGTTGGGAATCTTCTCGTTGTAGTCGATGCTTGACATGGTCGGTGTCCTCAGATGCGGAGTTGCCGGCTATACCCGGTTCCAGTCGAATGCCGTCTTCTCCCCGGAGCCGTACACCCGGAGCGCCCCGCGCTCGCCCACCGCGTTGGGTCGCTGGAAGATCCAGTTCTGCCAGGCGCTGAGACGGCCGAAGATCCGGGTCAGCATGGTTTCCCGGCCGTTGAAGCGCAGATTCGCCTCCATGGCCGTGAGCGCGTCCGGCGACATGGCGACCCGCTCCTCCACGGCGATGCGGACTTCGTCGTCCCAGTCGAGATCGTCCGGGTTGCTGGTCACGAGCCCGAGGGCGAAGGCCCCGTCCGCGTCCAGCGGCTGGCCGGCCTTCGCCCGCACCGCCGACAGGGCCGCCTCCTCGTGATAGAAGCGCCGCCCGAGGCGGCTCTCCCCGGTCACCATCGGGTAGAGCCCGTCGTTCACCCCGCCCACCGTGATCCGCGGCGCGGCGGATTCGTCGTCCGGCAGGGCCAGGTGGTAGCTGCGGTCGCAGGCCAGGGCCAGCTCGAGAAAGGTGCCCGCGAAGCAGGAACCCTCGTCGATGATGGCAAAGAGGCTGCGGGAGGAGACATCCAGGCGGCAGAAGGTGCGGCGCAGGTAGCCGATGGTCTCGCGCACGAACCAGTGGTCCCGGTGCGCCATGAGCACCTCGTCCATCCCGAGCACGGCCGCGGGGTCGCCGCGGGTGTGCAGGAGCCACACGCCGATGTCGGGCTCGTTGGTGCGCATGGCAAGCACCGCGTCCTCCAGCTCCCGCGCCAGGGCCAGCGGATAGAAATCGGCGCCCGCGGCCACGATGGCATCGATGGAATCCGGCAATCCCGCATCCGGCGCCCGGACGATGAACCTGGCGGTCCGCGCCCCGCGGTCGATCTCCACGGTGACATGGCGGTATCGAAGGGTGGATTCCTCCAAGGTCCGCTCGAGGGGCGCCAGGTGGATGCCCGCGGCGTCTGCAGGGCGGTCGCCCGCCTCCGCCAGCGCCTCGGCGCGCTCCCGGACCACCTCCCGGAACCTGGCGGGTTTCGCGATCTCGTCCACCAGCCGCCAGTCCTTGGCCCGCTGCCCCCGCACGCCCTCGGTGGTGGTGCAGAAGATGTCCGCCAGGTCGTGGCGCACATGCCGCTTGTCGGTGATGCGGGTGAGCCCGCCGGTGCCGGGCAGAACGCCCAGGAGCGGAACTTCCGGCAGGCTGACCGCGCTGGAGCGGTCGTCCACCAGGATGATCTCGTCGCAGGCCAGCGCCAGCTCGTAGCCGCCGCCGGCGCAGACGCCGTTCACCGCGGCAATGAACCGGAGGCCGCTGTGCCGGGAGGAATCCTCGATGCCGTTGCGGGTCTCATTGGTGAACTTGCAGAAATTCACCTTCCAGGCATGGCTGCTCGAGCCGAGCATGAAGATGTTGGCACCGGAACAGAACACCTTGTCCTTCAGGCTCGTGATCACCACGCAGCGGACCTCCGGATGCTCGAAGCGGATCCGGTTCAGGGCGTCATTGAGCTCGATGTCCACCCCGAGGTCATAGCTGTTCAGCTTGAGCCGGTAGCCCGGGCGCAGCCCGGCATCCTCGTCGAAGTCCGCCGCCAGGGTGGCAACGGCGCCGTCGAAGGAGAGCTTCCAGTGGCGGTACCTTGAAGGCTCGGTGCGGTAGTCGACCGGTTCGATGGCAGTGTTCACGCTGTCGCTCCCGGGGGCAGGGTCATGTGTGGGTCTGAAGGAATATGCATTTTATTGCTTATTATGGGTTCCGTCAAGCATTAAAATGCATATTCGGATCTAACCCGGGATCTGCAGAGCCCGGCGGACCAGGGACTGCAGCCTGGCAAGCGCCGTCCCGACGGGCACGTCGCTGGTGTCCACCCGGTACTGCGCCCGGGCATAGAACGGCTCCCTGGAGCCCAGGATCCCCTTCAGGTCCTCCATGGCCTCGTCGTTGCCGGCCATGGGCCGCAGGTCGCCCTGGGCGATGACCCGCGCCATGTGCTCTTCGGGCCGCGCCCGGAGCCAGACCGTGGTGCAGTGGGTCAAAAGGAGATTCAGCGTGGCGGGGTCCGAGACGATCCCCCCCGGCGTGGCAATGACGGCTTCCGGGTAGAGCTGGATGCATTCCTCCAGGGCACGGCGCTCGTAGCGGCGATAGGCAATGCCGCCGTACAGTGCCTGGATTTCCTCGATGCTGCAGCCGGCGAACTTTTCGATTTCCCGGCTGAGTTCCACGAACGGGAAACCCAGGTCGTCCGCCAGCATGGCGCCCAGCGTACTCTTGCCGGCCCCCCGGAGACCGACCAGCGCCACCCGGGTGTTCCCGTCCCGGTCCCCGGCCGCCGCCGCGGTGTCCAGGGATTCGGCGATCAGGACCCGCATGCGGCGCAGCGTCGCCTCGTCCCTGCCCTCCAGCAGGGACCGGATCAACAGCCATTCCGGCGAAGCGGTGGTGAAATCCCCGACCAGCTCCGCCATGGAGCATTGCAGCGCCCCGGCGATGTGCAGGAGCACCAGGAACGATACGTTGCCCTCGCCGAGCTCCAGGTTGGCGAGATGGCGCTCCGACACCCCGGCCATCCGGGACAGCGCCTTGCGCGAGATGCCCTTCCTGGCCCGCAATCCACGCACCCGCTCCCCGAGGGCCTGCAGCACGGGATTGCGTTCGGTCTCCGAGCGCATCCCCCTGGGCGGGGTCTCCCCGTGTGCACCTTTCGCGGTTCCCGTCGCGGAAGCCGAGGCATGCATTATATTGCTTGACACTGGCCAGAGGAAAAATTACAGTAATAAGATGCATAATATTTCATATTGCCTGGCCGTGCAAGACCGCCCCGGGCGCCCGGGAGAAAGGGCCCATGGGGCGGCCGGCAAAAGCGCCTTCGAATTGACCCGCGGGCCCAAATGCGGCTAACGTTCCGATTGGAGCGGACATCCGGGACCGGACCCCGGTCACCGGACCTGCCGCCCGACACCTGAGTGAGAGAGACAATGGATACCACCGACGTTCCGGCACCGGGGCCGGTCTTCAATTTCGCCGCGCACCTGATCGAGCGGAACCGGGAGCGCCCGGACAAGATCGCCTACACGGACGACCGGGGCACCCTGACATACGGCGAACTCGCCGACGGCGTCCGGCGCATGGGCGCGGCCCTGCTTGACTGCGGTATCCGCCGCGAGGAACGGATCCTCCTGCTCATGCATGACTGCAATGACTGGCCGGTGGCCTTTCTCGGGTCCATGTATGCCGGCGTCGTGCCGGTGGCGGTGAATACCCTGCTGACCGCGGACGACTACGCGTACATGCTCGGCAACTGCCGCGCCGGCGGCGTCATCGTCTCCATGGCGCTGCTCGAAACCGCCCGGGAGGCGATGGATAAGGCCGGCATGGCCGGTATTCCCGTCATCGTCTCCGGGGCGTCCGACCCGCCGCCATCCGGCTGCCTGGCGCTCGACGAAATCCTGCACGGGGCCGAGGGACTGCCGGCGGCCGCGGAAACCAGCCCCGACGAACCCGGGTTCTGGCTCTATTCCTCCGGCTCCACCGGCAATCCCAAGGGCACCGTGCACACCCACGCCAACCCGTACTGGACCACGGAACTGTACGGTAAGGGCGTATTCGGCATCCATGAAGAAGACATCTGCTTCTCCGCCGCGAAGCTGTTTTTCGCCTACGGCCTCGGCAACGCGCTCACCTTTCCGTTGAGCGTCGGGGCGTCGGTGGTCCTGATGGCGGGGCGGGCGACACCGGACGCGGTGTTCAGGCGCTGGACCGAACAGGGAATCACCCTGTTCTTCGGCGCGCCAACCGGTTACGTGGGCATGCTGGCCTCCCCGGACCTGCCGGGCAGCGACGAGGTGTCCCTGCGGCTGGCCTGCTCCGCCGGCGAGGCCCTGCCCGCGGAACTGGGCGAGCGGTTCACGAGACAGTTCGGCGTCGAGCTCCTCGACGGCATCGGCTCCACGGAAATGCTGCATATCTACCTGTCCAACCGTCCGGGCGACAACCGCTACGGCACCACGGGCAAGCCGGTGCCGGGCTATGACATCGAACTGCGGGGGGATGACGGGGGCGCCGTGGCCGACGGCGAGATCGGCGACCTCTATGTCCGCGGACCGAGCGCTGCGCTGATGTACTGGAACAACCGGGAGAAATCCCGGGACACGTTCCAGGGCGCCTGGACCAAGAGCGGCGACAAGTACGTGCGCAACCCGGACGGGACCTACACCAACTCCGGCCGCGGCGACGACATGCTGAGAGTCAGCGGCATGTACGTCTCCCCGGTCGAGATCGAAGCCACGCTGATGCAGCACGACGCGGTGCTGGAAGCCGCCGTGGTCGGCCACAGGGATGACGACGGGCTCATCAAGACGAAGGCCTGCGTCGTCCTAAACGACGGCCACGAGGCCACCGACCGGGAACTGAAGGAATTCGTCAAGTCCCGCCTGGCGCCCTACAAGTATCCGCGCATCATCGAATTCATTGACGCCCTGCCGAAGACGGCCACGGGGAAAATACAGCGATTCAGGCTGAGAAATACGGACTGAACGCGCCGAGGGGATACAATCCACGGCGGCGTCCCGCACAATTCCCGGCCACGCATGCAGCCACCAGAACAGTCGACACCGGAGCACCTGTCATGAGACCGAACCACCCCCTGCCCGCAACCACGGCCGCCGCCTGACGCCCGAGAACCGCCACCGTGGACTGGAACCTCCTCCTTACGCAATTCATGAACGGCCTGCAGCTCGGCCTGCTGCTGTTCCTCCTGGCATCGGGACTGACCCTGATCTTCGGGATCATGGACTTCATCAACCTCTCCCACGGCTCCTTCTACATGCTCGGCGCCTACTTCTGCGGCTCCGTGGTGGCCCGCGGGGGGTCGTTCCTCACCGGCATCCTGGTTGCCCTGGTGGGCGCCTTCATCATCGGCGCCATCGTGGAATGGGTGATCGCGCGGCGACTGTACCGCGAAGACCACCTGGACCACGTGCTGGTGACATTCGGCCTGATCCTGATCTTCGATACGCTGGTGCACATCATCTGGGGGCCCGCGGGCATGGCCATCCCCCTGCCGGATTTCCTGAACGGCCAGATCACCCTGGGCACCCTGGTGCTGCCCATCTACCGGCTGGTCATCATCCTGGGCGGACTGCTGGTGGCCGGGATACTCAGCATCATGGTGACCCGGAGCCGGCTGGGCATGCTGATCAGGGCCGGCGCGTCCAACCGCACCATGGTGGAGGCGCTGGGAGTGAACATCCACCGCCTGTTCCTGGTGGTGTTCGCCATCGGCGCCGCCATGTCGGCCTTCGCCGGAATGCTGATCGCCCCCATCACCGAGGCCAGCATCGGCATGGGCAACGAGATCATCATCATCGCGTTCGTCGTCGTCATCGTCGGCGGCATCGGCTCCATCAAGGGCGCCTTCTACGCCGCCATCATCATCGGCCTCATGGATACCCTGGGGCGCTCCTACCTGGATGACCTGCTGAAGGTGTTCATGTCCGTTCACCACGCCGAAACCGCCGCACCGGCGCTGTCCTCAATGCTGGTGTACATACTGATGGCCGTGGTCCTGGCCTTCCGTCCCCAGGGCCTGTTTCCGCCCGCCGGGGCCCGCTAGGGATGTCCTGGCTGCCGACATCGGTTTCGGGCCGCGTCTACACCGTGCTGCTGTTGCTGCTGGCGGCCGCGCCGTGGATCATCCTGTGGGCCGACCAGCCGTTCCTGCTCGATCTCCTCAGCCGGGGGCTGATCCTGGCCATCGCTACCATCAGCCTCAACCTGATCCTGGGTTACGGCGGCATGGTCAGCCTTGGCCACGCCGCGTTCATTGGCATCGGCGCTTACTGCGTCGGCATACCCGCCTACTACGACATCTACAACGGCTGGATACACCTGCTGCTGACCATCGTGGTGAGCGCGGCATTCGCGCTGGTGACCGGCGCCATCTGCCTGCGCACCAAGGGCGTCTACTTCATCATGATCACGCTGGCCTTCAGCCAGATGGTGTACTTCACCTTCGTCAGCCTGGAGGAATACGGCGGCGACGACGGCCTGGTCATCTACCTGCGCAGCGATTTCCCGGCCTTCATGACCATGGACGGCCCCGTGGCGCTGTACTACTGGATCTTCGGCGTGCTGCTGCTGGCGCTGCTGCTGGTTCATCGGCTGGTCCATGCCCGGTTCGGCCGCGTGATTGTCGGGTCCAAGTTCAATGACGAGCGCATGCAGTCGCTCGGTTTCAACACCTACCGCTACCGGCTGGCCTGCTATGTGATCTCGGGCGTGATCTGCGGGATCGCCGGCATGCTGCTCGGGAACTTCACCAGCTTCATCAGCCCGGAGATGATGAGCTGGATCCGCTCCGGGGAGCTCATCTTCATGGTCGTCATGGGCGGTACGGGTTCCCTGTTCGGCCCGCTGCTGGGCACCGGCGCCTTCGTTTTCCTGGAACAGTACCTGCCGGAATTCATGAAACTGCTCAGGCAATCCTGGCTGGAATACTGGCACCTGCCCTTCGGCCTGCTCCTGGTGGCCCTGGTCCTGTTCGGCAAGGGGGGCATCCATGGCATGCTGACCCGCCTGGATGCGAGGCGCGGGAGGTCGGGAAGTGACTGAACCCATACTCAGGATCACCGGCCTTTGCAAGAATTTCGGCGGCATCATCGCCACGGACAACGTCGATCTCGAGGTGCAGCCGGACATCATCCACGCCATCATCGGCCCCAACGGTGCCGGCAAGACCACCCTGATCGCGCAGCTGTCCGGCCAGCTCCGGCCAAGCGCCGGGCGGATCGAATTCAACGGCGAGGACATCACCCACCACTCCACGGCCAGCCGCGCCCACTCCGGGCTTGCCCGCTCGTTCCAGATCACCAGCGTGGTCCTGCCGATGACCCTGCTGGAGAATGTCATGCTCGCGGTGCAGGGCACCAGCGGCCACTCCTACCGTTTCTGGCGGCCCGTAAGCCGGGATCAGGAGATGCGGGACCAGGCCATGGAACACCTCACCCGGGTGGGGCTGGGCGACCGCGTCCACCGGCTCGCGGCGGAGGTGTCCCACGGCGAGCAGCGCCAGCTCGAGGTGGCCATGGCGCTCGCGATGAAGCCGCGCATGCTCCTGCTGGACGAACCCATGGCCGGCATGGGCACGGAGGAAAGCGCCCGCATGGTCGAGATCCTCTCAGGCCTTCGGGGGGACAAGACCATCCTGCTCATCGAACATGACATGGACGCCGTGTTCACCCTGGCGGACATCCTGTCCGTTCTGGTGAACGGCCACATCATCGCCACCGATACCGTGGAAAACATACGCGGCAACCTGGAAGTCCAGAAAGCCTACCTGGGGGAAGAACATGCTTGAACTGGCCGGCGTCGAGACGTTTTATGGCTCCATCCAGGCGCTCTTCGGCATGACCCTGCGGGCGGAGGAGGGAAAGGTCACCACCCTGATCGGCCGCAACGGCATGGGCAAGACCACCACGGTGGGCTCCATCCTGGGAATCGTCCCCTGCCGCAGCGGCCAAATCACGTTTCTCGGCGACCGGATCGACGGGAAGCCCGCCTACCAGGTGGCACAGCACGGCATCGGTCTGGTGCCCGAAGGCCGGCAGGTCTTCCCCAACCTGAGCGTGCGCGAGAACCTGATGGCCACCGCCACCAACTTTGCCGGCCTGGACGATCCCTGGACCCTGGAGCGGGTGCTCGATTTCTTTCCCGCCCTCAAGGAAAGGCTCGGCAACATGGGCAGCCAGCTCTCGGGCGGCGAACAGCAGATGCTGTCCATCGGCCGTGCCCTGATGCTGAACCCGCTGCTCCTGATCCTGGACGAGGCCACGGAGGGGCTTGCGCCCCTGATCCGCCGGGAAATCTGGAAACGCCTCGACCTGCTCAAGCAGTCCGGGCTGACCATACTGCTGATCGACAAGAACATCGAGGAACTCAACCGGATCGCCGACCACCACCACATCATCGAGAAAGGCAGGGTTGTCTGGAGCGGAAGCCCCGCCGAACTGCAGGCGAACCCGGGCCTGAAAATGCAATACCTGGGGATATAGACGCCCCGCCGCCGCCAGCGTTCATGAACACTCCCGCGACCATACAGCTCGAGCCGGGCTGGCTTGACGTCCTGGGCCCCCAGTTCAACGAGCCGTACATGGTCTCCCTGAAGGAGTTCCTGCGGGAACAGAAAGACCGCCGCAAGGTGATCTACCCGAACAGCGGCAACTGGTTCAACGCCTTCAACTCGACGCCTTTCGACAAGGTGAAGGTCGTGATCCTCGGACAGGATCCCTATCACGGGCCCGGTCAGGCCCACGGCCTGTGTTTCTCGGTGCTGCCGGGCATTCCGTTCCCACCGTCCCTGCAGAACATTTTCCAGGAACTCGGGCAGGACCTCGGCATTCCGACACCCGGACATGGCTGCCTCCAGCACTGGGCCGACCAGGGCGTGCTGCTGTTGAATGCAACCCTCACCGTTGAGCGCCACCGCGCCGGTTCCCACCAGGGCAAGGGATGGGAGCAGTTTACCGATTTCGCGGTGCAGTCCCTGGAAAAAGCCCGGGATGACCTGGTATTCATACTGTGGGGAAGCTATGCGCAGCGCAAGGGCGAGTTCGTGGACCCCCGGCGCCACCTGGTTCTCAAGTCGCCGCACCCCTCGCCGCTGTCGGCCCACCGCGGCTTCTTCGGATGCCGGCATTTTTCCAGGGCCAACCAATGGCTGGAAGAACACGGCAAGACCCCGATCGACTGGTCAATCCCATGAAAGTGGGCTTCATCTACGAGCACCCCTCCTGGTCCGATTCCCTGATTGCCGCATTTAACGAGGCCGGCGTCGACCTGGTGCCCGTCAACGTGGGCGAGCTTTCCTTCGCCGCATCCGGGGATGACATTCCCTTCGCACTCGCCGTCAACCGTGTCAACGTGATGCCGTCAGCGGACAGGCCGCCGCATGTCGTGTTCCACACCCTGCACTACCTCGCCTTTCTCGAGGCCCGGGGAGTCCGAATCGTCAACGGGGCCAGGGCCCACCAGGCGGGTGCGTCGAAAGCCGTCCAGAACGGCATCTTCCAGCACCTGGGCCTGCATTACCCCGAAGCGGTCGCTGTCTACCGGCCCTCGGATGTGCCGGATGCGGCGGAACGGATCGGCTTCCCGCTGATGGTCAAGCCCAACATCGGCGGCTCCGGCGCGGGCATCCGTCGCTATGACTCCCCCGGCGAACTGGAAGCCGCGATGCGTAGCCGGCAGCTCGATCTCGGCATCGACGGGACGGGACTCATACAGCGCTACGCCCCTACGGACGGATACGTCTACCGGGTGGAACTGCTCGGCGACGCCCTTCTCTACGCGATCAGGCAGCCGGTGGCGGAGACCTCCTTCAACTACTGCGCCGCGGACGGCTGCAGTGTCCGGGGGGACGGCGGCGGAGATGATCCCGATTTCCGTGGGGCCGGGGAAGAGAACCGGATCCAACCGTTTGTTCCCCCGGACTCCATCCTGTCGGACGTGCGCGCTGTCGTGGCGGCGGCGGGAGCCGATCTCGGCGGCGTCGAGTACTTCCTGGATCCGGCCGACGGCCGGCCCTGCTACTACGATTTCAACCCGTACTCCAACTTCGTGACGAACGGCAGGGCGCTGTTCGGGTTTTCGCCGGAGCGCCGCTTTGTCGAATTCGTGACCGCGCTGCGGTAGCACCCGGGGCAGGAACGGATGCCGGAAGCCTGCTTCCACAACCTCAGCCCTGGCTTCTTCCATGGATACGGCCACCCGTTCACCGGATTGTATTTTTTCCTGTAGTAAAAATGAAGGAGTTGGCCGATCAGGAAAGATCGACTTGCTGTTTTCGCGGGAAGATGATTCCGCCGTCGCCGCAACGAAAACGGGTTCCCGTTCAGTGGCCCGCTTGCGGTTGTTTCCGCACAATCAGCGCATCGACGGCAACGGCATCCCGGGAATTCACGATGATCGGGTTGATATCCATCTCGGCAACATGATCCTGCAGGGCAACCGCCAGATGGGACAGTTTCACAATGCTGTCGATCAGTCCTGACCTGTCGCCGGGGGGCTGACCGCGTATCCCCCGAAGCAGCCTGTCGATCTTGAGGGAAGAGAGCATTTCATCGACCTCGGCGTGGGAGACCGGCGGCAGGGCCACGGCCCGGTCGGCGAGCAGCTCGATCTGGGTTCCGCCAGCCGAGATCATGATAAACGGTCCGAATTGCGGGTCATTGACCATGCCAAAGCCGATCTCGGTGCCCGGGGCGACCTGTTCGCAGACAAGGGCTTCGGCGCCAAGACGGGTCTCCATGTCCTGGTAGTGTTCCGCGAGTTGTTCGGTATCGCGTATGCCGGGCACGACTCCGTTCCGCTCCGTCTTGTGATGCAGGCCCGGTGCGCGGGACTTGAGCACCACCGGATAGCCGAATTCCTCTGCGCAGTCCAGCGCTTGCTGCAGGGTGTCTACCTTGCGGCGCCGCGGTACCGCGATACCGAAGTCCCCCAACATGTCCAGGACGGTCGTTTCCATCAGGTGGTTTTCGTCCGCTTCGGCCAGATGATGCCGCCACTTCATCGTTCTATCCGGATCAAGGGCAATATCGGATTTTTCGGGCGAACGGCGCAACCGGTCGCGGTGACGGTAGAGGTGCCGGGTTGCCAGGAGGGCCTCCCGGGCGCCGTCGATAAACGGAATGTCGGCCTCAAACGCCTTCCTGCAGAGTTCCGGATGGGAGATGTCGCTGTAGCAGTTGGCCATTGCCAGCGGTTTCTCATTTTCCTGCGAGACCTTCCTGACCGCCCTGAAGAAAGCTTCCGCCAGGTAGTGCCCGTCGCGGAAATTGGCGAAGAAGATACCGCTTGCCACCGCGGGGTCCCGCATCAGGGCCGCGATGCAGGCGTAGAACCGGTATTCGAAGTCCTTGTTGGTTCCCCAGGCGTCCAGGGGATTGTCGGCTTTCAGACCGGGCTCCAGGTGCCGGGCGATCTCGTCCTTGGTCTGCTGGCCGATCCGGGCGAACCCGATGCCTAAGTCATGGCAGATATCCGTGACCAGTTCCATGAAACCGCCGGATTCCTGGATCGTCGCCAGTTCCCCGGGACCTGGCCTTCGGGCGGACTGCAGCAGCATGAGCAGGGCGGCCATCTCGTCGAAATCCCCCACTTCCATGACCCCGTACTGCCTGAAGACGGCTTCCAGGGCGGCATGGTCTCCGGTCATGGCGCCGGTATGGGTCTTGGCCAGTTCCGCACCGAGCGGCGACTTCCCGACCTTCAGGACGACGACCGGTATGCCCCGATCATTGGCTTTCTCCAGGGCGCCGAGAAAACCGGCCGGATTCCTGACGGTTTCAAGGAACAGGGCGATGACCCGGGTCGTTTCCTGTTCCAGGGACCAGTCCATGTAATCCGACACGGAGGTTGTCAGTTCATTGCCGCAGGACACGCACAGGTTGAATCCGAGCCGGTTACCGTTATGGACCAGCGCGCTGAGCGCCGACCCGGACTGGGCGATGTAGCTGATGGAGCCCGCTTCCACTGTCCTGTCCATCGGAAAGATTCCGGCGAACAGCCCGGAGCCGACGGAATAAAAGCCCATCCCGTTGCCGCCGCAGACCGGGATGCCTGCAGTGTCCGCCAGCCGCGCAAGTCGCTGTTTCAGCGGCGGGTCGGTATCGTTTTCCAGCGTGCAGCTGGAATAGATGGTGGCCGCCTTCACGCCACGTTCGACAGCCTGGCTCAAGGCGCCCTCCAGGCGCTCGTTGGACACCGCCAGGATGGCATGGTCGACAGCCTGCGGCAGGGCGGCGAGGTCCGGGAAGCACCGCACCCCGATAATCTCCGGATACCCCGGATTGACGGGATACACGGCGCCCCGATAACCGGAATTGATGACATGTTCAGCCAGGTTCCGGCCCGGACTGCCCGGTTTTTCCGAGGCACCCACCAGGGCGATGGAACCGGGTTTCAGCAGCGGGTCAAGTCGATGCATCGGGGTTTCCAAGCCTTTCCTCCCGCCACCTGAGAGCCGCCTTGAATCCCTGTTCCCTGAGTATCCGGTTGAATTCCCTGCGAATATCCGTCTCGGTGGTCTCGATTTCGATGGAGATCTCGAGCCCCGCATCCAGGGCCTGTTCTATGCCCATGATCCGGTAGGACCCGTTGATCGCCTTCTTGGTCAGCCGGACCGAGTCGGGATCCATGAGAGCCGCTTCACGGGCAAGACTTCTGCCGCGGGCCAGCACCTCCTGATCGGGTACCACTTCATTTACGAGGCCATAGTGCAGCGCCTCGTCGGCAGTCATCCGATCCTGCCCGGTGAGCAGCATTTTCTTGGCCCGTTTCGGATTGACATACCAGGGCAGCAACATGGCCACGATACTGCTGCCGAATCGAACTTCCGGTTCCCCGAACAACGCGCTTGCCCCGCAAACCGTCATATCGCAGGCCAGGGCAAGTTCGAAGCCGGCTGCCAGGGCGTACCCATGCACGGCGGCAATGGTCGGTTTCTCGCAATGCCAGAAACGCATGATGACCGCAAGGTCATACTCCAGGGCCGCGCGCCATTCCCGTTCACCCCTGCGGCCTTTTTCCACCGATGCCTTCAGGTCGAATCCCGCACAAAATGAACGGCCGTTGCCATGCAGGACGATGGCCCTGACCGCATCGTTGGATTCCAGGTCATCCAGGGCGATCTCCAGTTCATGGAGCATGACGGCGTTGATGGCATTCAGCTTGTCCGGACGGTTCAGGCTGATTGTGGCGACGGGACCGTCAAACGAAAGCTGGATGGTTTCGTAAGCCATGACCGGTACAGGAGATGCCCCGTTAAAATGAGGGGGATTATAGATATTTCGGCAGCCTTCTTGCGTAATTTTTTTCTTCCGTGACAGCGAATCCAATGAGCCGAACATGAGTATTTTTCATCGGACGGCTCAAGCAATCCCCGAATTTTCTCCTCGCCAACCGAAATCAGCGACCCCTGCAATATTGTCAGAGGTCTATGTAAGGCAAGGAGCGGTTCTCAGTGTCATTCGAAGAGCCGTTCGAGCACTTCGCGCTGAGCCTTGTGCTTATTAGGATTCGCTTGCTTGAGCCTCTCCAGATTCATCAGCTTCCAGCGGACGGCGGGAAGGTCAACGGCTTCGGGCACCCCAATCAGGCGAAAGTCCGGCTCGGCATCGTGCAGGGAGAGCAGGAAGGCCGCGACGTCACCGCTCAATCGAGAACCAATGTCTTCGTGCAGGCGGTGCCGTGTTTCGACAAGGGTATCCCAAGTTACGGGCTGGCGGGTCATTCCCACGAATTCCTCATCATACAGTTCCTCCATTAGGGGCGCCATCGGCGCCATCAGTTCGTGCATTGGGCGGCGCGAACTCGCTACATAGACCATGAATGTTCGGAAGAGATCATCTGTCAGTCCTTCGTTTTCGTACAGGAGCTTTACGTCAAAGAGGTCGCGCGGATGCTGGCGATCGAGTGCCGCAGTAAGCTTCCCGCCATACAAATCCTCAAACGCTAGTACCTTCGCCTCGGCGAATCCGAAGTGCTCTGTTACTGTCTGCGAAGTGATCATCGTCGTCGCCGGAAACACCGCCCCTCGCGTAACCGGGGAGGTCTCAATCTTTATCTGTGCCTGGCCGTCGCTCAATATGATGCGCGTGTCCGCGTTACCGCCACCTGCGGCGCGGCGCGCCTTGACATGTGGGTTGCGGCGGGTAAAAGCCGCGACTATGCGGCTGAGGGCATTGTCGATTTCCTTGAAAGACGATTGGCGGTCCGCCACTGGCAGGTAGGTCAGATCAATATCGACGGACAGCCTCGGCATGTCCCTGTAGAACAGGTTGATGGCAGTGCCGCCCTTGAGTGCGAATACAGTCTCATTGGCGATATCCTGAAACGTACTCATGAGCAAGCGAACCTGCGCCACGTATCGGTCATCCATCGCTATTCATCACTTGCGGTGTTCCGGGCAGGAATGTTTGGGGCACATAAATTCGGTAAGTCGGGTGGAACTTACCACCCTCTGCCAGAGCACGTGGCCCGGATCCCAAGTCGATCCATGACGTGTCCAAGTGCTTGCGCCATGCATGCTGGTGCTTGTCGGCATATACAAAGAACAACCTTCGCACCTTCACGCTCCGGCACGCCATCAAGAGGGCCGTGAGATGTTTGGGTCGGAGCGAAACCAGTCCTTCAAATACCCTGTCGAGGAATTCGAAGGTCGTATTCCTAGGTAGTTCGTCGAGAGCCTCAAGGATGGCGCGTTCCGGTGACGATGTCTTGAGTGGCCAGTTCCACACGTTAACCATCGGTCGGTTCCCCTGTGTCGAGAGGCTGGCATCATCGATCCCAAGAGAGTCGTTGCCAAAGAGCTTGCGCCGGTGCACGATGATCTGTGTCTGCATGGGCAGCCGCTTCAGCCAGGACGGCACCTCACCATAGAACTGAACGCGCGGTCTTCGTCCGAATTTCAGGTAATGGGAGTAGCCGGCCATGTCGAGGGCACTCTCTCCGCCCAGATGCACGGGGTACTTCATGAGCCATTGCAAGGAGATAAGGGGAATCACCCAAGACTCCTCGTGGTTGCCTTGTACACCTTCGGGTAGCGGGCGTCGGTACACTCCGCGGATGACGCGTTCAAGCCACCCGCGAGCGACATAGTCGTGGATGGATTTGGGGTCGATCCCCTGGGCTCTCAGCCATGGTGTGTCCACCATGAAGCCGGGAGGGACGGTGTCCAAAAGACGTTTCAAACGAGGTGTTTTTTGATGGTTCATAACCATGAAAATACATTATTTTCAAAATATCCGCAACCTTTAATTTTGTGAAAGACATATTTATATGGTATTTAACCATGCAAAAGAACTAATTTCAAAATTTCAATGGCTTTCGTGTGCTAGGTCGAACGGAAGAGATTCGTACACTGATCGAATGGGTTTTCACCGGAGTGTTGATTTGTCGAATTCGTGACTGGGATGCAATAGCACCCGGGACCGAACTGCCTATCTTGATGCCCTGACAATGGTCCTTGGGCCCCGGAGCAGGAACGGATGCATGTTTGGTGTAATAATGCACCAGAGGGTTTTGTTGGAGACAAACCGATGACAAGACTAAGCATCACATTTACCCCACCTAATGATGAATGGCTGAAAGCCAAAGTCGATAGTAAGGAATACACCAGTAAAAGCGAAGTCGTGAACGACCTGATCCGCAATGCCCGCGAGACCGAGTACATACGCGACAAACTGATTCGGGCAGAGCAGAGCGGATTTTCTGATTTAGGCGCCGATGAAATTCTTGCAAAATCCAAGGAAGAATTGCACCGCAATGGGGCAAAATAGACTCAGAGATGAGGCCGAGGACGATCGGATCCGAATACATCAGTGTGGCGTTCGCGCTCACGGCGAAGAACAAGCTGAAGGAGTCCTGTGTAATGCAGGACGAACCCGGAGATATGCGGACGAGGCCATAGGTCCACAGACTCCGGAATACTATGAAACGTCGGACTTGGGGTTTTCGCTATGTTCGCGATATTTTCTGTCTGTGGATCAGAATCTTGATAAGTCATTTCAGTCAGGGCATAGTGACCACCATGACTACCGTATCAATCACCGACTTGAAATCGAATCTGGCGTACTACCTCCGCGAGGCTCGCCGCGGGGAAGTAATCCAGGTACTTGACAGGGGTACGCCGGTTGCTCGTATAACTCCCCCGAAGACTGGCAGCGGCAGGTTGCATTCCCTGATCGAGTCAGGTCTTCTGCGTCCCGGCAAGGGAAAGGCAAGCGAGATTCTGAATGAGCCGCCGCTTGCGTTTCCGGATGGCCTGTCTTCAGCTTTGGCGGAAGACCGCGATGATCGGTTGTGAGGTACTGGTTAATAACCGATATACATGTTTACCGGGATGTATATGACCGGTCCGGCTTTGCCAGTCTGTATACCTTCTCATCCAGCGAATCCAGACCCCTTTCCCGCAGGTTGCCGACAATATCCGGACCCGAGGATTCCGAAATCAGGTTCACCGAAAAGCCCGGTTCAAACAATTCCCGAACCTCCTCCTCGCCGACCGAAAACGGTGGTCCCTGCATTTTTTGTTCATCGTAGGTCATGCTGATCAGGAGCCCCCGGCAGCCCGGCGGCAGAATGTCCGCCATGTGTCCGGCATAGCCGGGCCGCATCGCTTGCGGCAGGGCAATCAGCGCAGCCCGGTCGTAGACGCCCTGCACGATGTCCAGATCGTCAGTGGAAAGATCGAAAAAATCGCCGGCATACAAGGTGATGGATTCACCGACATATCCGGTAAAGTGCCCCCGTGTTTCAGCACGGTATGCAATACCGTTCTCGACAAAGAACGCCTCGCAGGCCGCCCTGCTCAGCTCGATGCCCAGAACCCGGTAGCCCTGTTCCGCCAGCCAGAGCATGTCCAGGGACTTCCCGCACAGCGGAACGAACACACCGGCGCCACGGGGGATGCCGAGACCCGGCCAGAATTTCCTCAACCGGGAATTGATCTTCTGCTGGTGAAAGCCGAGTCGATTTTCCGACCAGCGCTGGTGCCAGAACTCGGGCTCCACGATCTCAGCTGCCCTGGGCGGACTGGTAGGATTCGATACTGCTGCGGATGTTCGGCGGAATCTTGAGGGGGGACATGGCGGCGGCCTCCACGAACGTGGCGGTGGTTTGCCCGGTGAAGCACAGCGTGCCGTTCTGCCTCCCGGTCACGGCATGGGACACGGAGGAATTGCCGATGCGGGTCACTTCCACGCAGATTCCGAGAACATGCAGCGGCGTGACCGGGGACTTGAAATCGAACCCGAGGGAAACGAAGGGCGTCCCGATGCCATACCGGAGGTTGAGTTCATACCAGCCGGCACCCACGCAATGGCGGTACCAGGCCTCGATGGCATCGAGGCCCCAGGCGGGAATGTTGGCGGTATAGGCAATCTGCGCGGGGTCGCAGTCACCCCATCCGACGGTGATTTCATGTACCAGCGGTCCCGTGAAAGACCGCCTGGGTTGGTCGATATCCCGCCATGGGCCGGGAGACCGGATACCCGCATAATCCCGAACCGGCCGTGCCGACTCCTGCGTGGTCACGTTCTTCCCTGTGAATGGCGCCTTGGTGTTGCCAAGCGAAAATGCCGCTCCGCCGGAACGAAGCGAAGCGGCATTCAGGCCTGAATCAGGCTGTTACAGCTTGCATTCGGCGGCATAGGGGTCCTGGTGGTTTTCGAACACCGTTTCCACGATCTTCGTCGTCCACCGGCCCTCGGCATCTTCCACTACCTCGCGCAGGTAGAAATTCTGGATCGGCATGTGGTTGTTGCCGTACTTGTACGGGCCGCGCACCGAATCGTAATTCGCCGCCATCAGCGCGTCGCGGATCGCGTCCTTGTCCTCCAGGTTCCCGCCGACCGCATCCACCGCGCTCTTGATCAGCATGATCGCGTCATAGGACTGCGCCGCGTAAAACGAGGGATACTTCCCGTGCTTCTCCAGGTACGAGGAAACGAACTTCCGGTTCGCAGGCGTATCCAGGTCCGGTGACCAGAACTGCGTATTCTTTGATCCCAGCACACCGGCCAGATTCCCCTCCTGCATCCGCGGCAGGCCAATGGCGTCCACCGTGAACACCGTGTACAGCGGAATCACTCCCTGCAGACCCGCCTGCTGGTACTGCTTCATGAACGCGCCGCCAGCCTTGCCCGGGTAGAACACGAAAATCCCTTCCGCCCCGGATGCCTTCGCTTTCGCCAGTTCCGCGGAGAAATCCAGCTGGGCGTCCGCACCCCACTTGGTGAAGTCCTTGCCCAGCACTTCTCCCTTGAAGGTCGACTCCACGCCGGACACCATGTCCTTGCCCGCCGCGTAGTTCGGCGCCATCACATACAGGGATTTCACACCCTGCTGGGTCAGGTGTTCACCCATCGCCATCGGTGTCTGGTCATTCTGCCAGGAGGTGGAGAAGAAATTCTCGTGGCACAACTGCCCGGCAATCTTCGAGGGGCCCGCGTTGGCGCTGATCAGGAACTTGCCCCCGTCCAGGGCCGATTTCATCGACGCCAGCAGCACGTGGGACCAGATGAATCCGGAGATGAAATCCACGTCGTCCTGCTTGACCAGCTTGTCCGTCTTCTGCTTGCCGATGTCCGGCTTGAAACCATCATCCTCCATGATCAGGTCCACGTCCAGGCCACCCATCTTGTTGCCGATGTGCTCCAGCGCCAGGTTGACCGCGTTTTGCATGTCCGCGCCGATTACGCCCGCCGGCGTCGTCAGCGTGGTGACGAAACCAATCTTTACGCTGTCCGCATGGGCAAGGCCCATTGCCGACAGCAACGCGGCAGCCAGGGTGCCACGAACCAGTTGATGCATTGTCTTCACGAAAGTACTCCTAATAAGAATAAGTGGTGAATTGGAAAGGATATCCCGGTCCGACATGGTTCGTACAGCCGGGAAGTACAGGCGGATATTAGCGCCTTTTTCCGTGCATTACACCCGCACGTCCGGGAAACATGCCCCGGTTGCCGGGCTGCGCGAAACCGGATAACCGGCAACTGGAACGATGTTCACTCAGAACAGGGAGAAATATTCGCGGTGCTCCCAGTCGCTGACGCTCTCCATGTAGCGCTGCCACTCCGCCCTCTTGATATGCGCGTAATAGTCCACGAATTCGGCGCCGAGGGTATCACGCCAGAATCCGCTGCCGGCAAAAGTCCGCAGTGCTTCCGACAGGTCCGCGGGCAACCGCTCGGCATCCGCAGCATAGGGCGCCTCGACCGGGTCCGGGGGAACCAGTCCGCGTTCCACGCCGTCAACACCGCTCAACAGTTGCGAGGCGATGTACAGGTAGGGATTTGCCGCCGGCTCCCCGACCCGGTTTTCCACCCGGGACGCCCCGTTCCCGGGTTCGCACAATGAGCGGATCATGGCGCCACGGTTGTCACGCCCCCATTGCACCCGGTCCGGCGCCAGGGAGAACGGCTGATAGCGCTTGTATCCGTTGATCGTCGGCGTGGTCAGCAGGCAACTCTCCCTGGCGTGTTCCAAAAGGCCCGCCACCCACCGTCCGGCAACGGACGAAAGATCGCCGCCGGGTTCGGGAACAAACAGGTTGTGGCCGCTGGCGCTGTCCCTGACCGACTGGTGGAGGTGCCAGCCGTTGCCCATGGCATTGTTCAGGCCCGGCCGGCACATGAACGTGGCATGCAGTCCCTCGCGCGCACAGACCTGCTTCACCATGCTGCGGAACAGCACCATCCGGTCGGCGGCCTCCATGGGTCCGGTGGGATGAAAGGTGATTTCCAGCTGGCTGGGGCCGAATTCCACCTCCAAGGTCCTGATCGGCAGACCGAGGTCCGTGGCGTGCCGGCGGATGAGGTCCATCACCGGCTCGATGCAGTCGTAATGCTGCTCGGTCAGGTACTGGTAGCCGTGGGACAGCAATGCCGTGTCCGGCGGCTGCTGGGGTTTGCCACTGTGATGGTGCTCCAGGTTGGGTGCGGTGACCCGGTACACCGCGAATTCCACCTCAAGGCCGCAGACCATCTCCATCCCGTCATCCAGCAGCCGCGACACAGCATTGCGCAGGATCTGCCGCGTGGACAGGTGAACGGGGCGGCCGTCACGGAAATACAGGTCGGCAAGCATCCAGCCGCTGCCCGGCGACCAGGGCAGCAGGCGAAATGTGCCGGGGTCCGGAACCATTACCAGGTCCGATGCACCGGTGAGGATCCCGGGCCCGAAACCGGCATTCTCGTCCCAGACGGGAAACACGGTGGCGTGCGAGGTGTCCTTGAGCAGCAGGGTGCTGGTGATCGCCACACCGTTTTCCATTGCCTCCGCCAGGCCATCGGACAGGATCACCTTGCCCCGCAATATTCCATGCTGGTCGGCGAAGGATATCCGCACGGTCTCAAGACCCTTCTCCCGGACGCACTCCAACACGGAGTACAGCGCGGAAGCCCGTGCATCGTCGTTCAGGCCGCAGCGGGTCGCGAAGCCTGGTTCACTCATTGGTCCGGCGGATCCGCCCAGGGCGCCGACTGCCGCCGGTTCAGTTCCGCATCGACCCATTCCCGCGACCAGTCGGCATGTCCGACCATGGCGTCCACGGCAGGCGGTCCGGTCACGTCGCCGGCCTCGGCATTTCGCAGCGGCAGTGCCGTCTCGTTGCCCGCTTCTATATGGTCGATCATTTCCCTCAGCAGCCGGCGATACTGGATGATTCCCGCGTCGCTTTGTCCCAGATGCTCGTCCGTCCGGTCCTGCACCGGTCCCATGGACTCGCAGGCCCACTGGTCGTGGACATTGATATCGAATCCCATGCCGGTATAGGTCCTGGTGCGCTGCTCCTGCGCGTCGAAGTGGTAGCGGTTTGACGCATTCGTTTTCGGCCGGTAATCGGGAAGCTCATGCTCCGCCAGGCGCTGGGCGCGCATGGTGTCCTTGTCCACGGCATCGCCGTAACTGGTGAACATGGCATACCAATAGCAACGCGTGTCATCCACGGGGACATGCCACTGGGTAATGTTCATCTCCGCGGACATGGGTATGGTGATCGCGCAGGGAAAAACCTGGTTGGTCACGCGAACATGCATGCGTTCCCCGTCACCGGGATCGCGCAGACTGATCAGGCGCAGTCCCCACGGCGTCCGCTCGACCCGGATGTCCGGTCTCGGATGGCGCCTCAACAGTTCCGTGACGGGGATATCCGTGTTGACCGTACGGTCGCGGAACTGCTTTCCGTACCCTTCCGCCGGGTTCTCGTCCTCAAGGAACCTGTGCAGGAAAGATGCATGGGCCGGGTCGATGCCGACTTCAAGGGCCTGCAGCCAGTTGCAGTGCCACAGGCCCTTGAACGAGAAAACATGGGATTCCGGTGCCCGCAAGCAGTCGAGGGCCGGCGTGGGCGGCGGCTCGCCGGGACCGAGATAGGCGAACACGATGCCGTTGGTCTCTGTCACCGGATAAGAGCGTACCTGTATCCCTTCATTCATACGGCTGCCTTCCGGTTCCGCCGGTTGTTCCAGGCAGCGCCCTTTCGTGTCGAACAGCCAGCCATGGAACACGCAGCGAAGCCCCCCGTCCTCCAGCCGCCCGTAACACAGGTCAGCCCCGCGATGGGGGCAATGACGCTGGATCAGTCCGGGCTCGCCTGACTCATTCCGGAACAGTACCAGCGATTCTCCCAAAAGCGTAACCGGCACCAGCGGCCTGTCGCCCGCGAGTTCATCGGTCAGCGCCGCGGGCAGCCAGTAACGACGCAGCAGCTCTCCCGCCGGTTCTCCTTTGGCCGTGCGGGTGAGGTAGTCATTCTGTTCACGGCTCATCATGGCCTTTGACCTTCGAAAGAGCGCATGCAAGGCATCATACTCAAATTGATAGGCAGTGTCATATGAGCGGTTTCCTCCCCTCCGGCGTTCTGGAGCAGACGGGACTCACCGCGGCTCAGAATGACGTTCACCCCGGTGCAGGATTCCATTTGGGCGTTCGACCTTTGCGTGCATTCACGCTACCTGCTCCAGTGACCATGCAACCCGGTCCGCCACAAACTTTGCGAACGGCCCGATATCCTGGTCGACACTGGCGCTTTCAAGCCCCGCCATGTAGGAATCGCGATCCTCGACCCGAATGACGGTCCACGGATAGCCGCCGGATGCCAGCATCGCGTTCATGACAAAGCGCGCCATTCTCCCGTTTCCGTCCGGGTAAGGATGGATATAGCCGAACAGCCAGTGCCCGAGCACGGCGCGAACGGAAGGTTCGGTTTCAGTCTCCAGCAGATCGAACAGGGCCGGCATGGCATCACGTACCGCTTCCCGGCGCGGCGGCACATGACGCGAACCCCGCAGATACACGGCATCGCTGCGATAACCCGCCAGAGCGGAAGCCGCGATCAAGCCTGCGGGAACGCAAGGCTGAAACAGTTCGCGATACCAGTCCCGGTGGGCCCTGCGGACCAGCGCGCCGGCTCCACCGCCGCCAATGATCTCACTGACCACCGCCCGCACAAGCCGGAACGCCTGCCAGTAACCCCGCGCGGCCAGCGCATCGCGGTTCTGCAGGTCGGCGTCCTGATGAGCCGGATCCCAGTTGCCCACGTGTACCCGGTCGATCAGTTCCGGCGTGACGCGGTAACCCTCGATCGACAGCGAGTGGTAGGCATCGTTCCGATAGATATCGTCAACGAAGGATAAATAGGCCCCGGTGTCTTCGGGTAAACCAGGCGTTTCGGGAAATGCTGCGATCACGGGCCCCCGCATCGTCTCCCACAGCGATTGCAGGCGGCCGACAATCGGCGCCTGGACCCGGCCGGACGCACCAAATGTCTGTTGCGGCTCAAACGGATCGGTTTCGCGGACGTCGTAACCGGTGCGTTTCATGACGCTTAGAATCTCATCGGCCACTTCACCTTTGCCGATCCGGCGGAAGGCGCCGGCCAGCCGTCCGGCAATCACCGAATGACCGCCCTCAAGCAGCCTCCGGAGCACGTCAGCTGCATCGCGGATGCCCGAGAGTATGACCTGCGCTTCGACCGGATGCCGGACAAAAAACGCCTCCGGTACGCGTACCAATGCCGCCTCGGACATAAATAGCCGCAGCCCGTCGAGATCCGTCAGGTCGGCGTCCGGCGGCATGTCTTTCTGTCTGAGGTCGTATAAAGACGTGCCGAACAACAGTTCGACGGTGTTGTTGGCGCCCCCGGGCGTATAGATAATGACCTGCCGGGGGATGACTGTGTTTTCCGCGTGGAGCAGCAATGACTGTTCCGGTGACAGGTGCCAGTCCGTCCCGAACCGGGCTGTGCAATAGGCCGCGCAGAACTCCCAGAAAGAAGCGAACCACGGCGTCGTATCACCCGGATCGGCTCCCGGGCTGCAGGAGATCAGCCAGCCCTTCATCACCTCGCGCAAGAAACCGTTTCCGACCAGTCGCTCGCGATGAACACGCGTCAGTTCGCCTGAGCGGAAGACCCGCCGCCCCCGGCCCTGGAGCGCCTCAAACTGCGCCAGCGAGGCTGCGAGTTTTTGGTTCGGTGTGGCCATACCGGACTATTCGCGTATTTTGGCAAGTTTATTATGCTGTAGATATACAAGTATATTATGCAGTATATATTCAAGTCAATAATGCTGCATATATACACGTAAATTGCGACGTGATAACACACGTCCATGCGGCACAGCGATGTTCGCAGGAAGCACGGATTTCAGTCGCGTTCGAACAAACTTGATATTGCCAGTCGAGCACGACCCGGAAGGATCGCACCCAATTGATTACTAGGAAAGTTAACGTAAAAGGCTGAACGCCCTTATTTATTTTGTGGCATCCAGCGCACGGACATGCCCGGCTGCAGCATATGAGAGAATGACACCGTCCGCGGTGACAAGGGGGACATTCAGTATCCGGGCCGTGGAAACAAGAAACCGATCGGCCGGATCGGCATGGAATTCGCCGGGCAGACTCACGCTGTCGACCACAATCATGGGCTCGATGGGTACCAGATGAATTCCCGGCAAGGCCAGTGCGACGTCAATCCAGAACCGGACGTCATGACCCAACCGCAACCGCCCCTTCTCCACGAGCAAGGCGATTTCCCAGGGCGTGATCGCCGAAACCGCAACCCGGTCTGTCTTGGCTGTCTGCTCTATGAGAGCCCTCGTAGCTTTCCCGAGTCTCTTGTCATCGGCAATTGCCCAGACCAGAACATGGGTGTCGAGAATGATCACAGTATTCTGATGCTGCCCCGCCTTGGCTGCACCTGCGCACTTTTCTGCTTATAATCCATTGTATTACAAGAAAAATTATACGAAATTCATTTCCTGGGCCCCTTAGGGCCGCTCAGGATAAATCCGGAGGTTCGCGCATCGATCCACGTGGTGGGAGTTCGAGATTCACGCCGCCGAGGTGGGCGAAACATTCGCGCGTGAATTTCACCAAGTCCCGGGGACCGGCCTGCCTGTCATTCACTGCGTTGCGCAGAATGATGCGCACCTCTTCCTCCATCGAACGGTGATGCTCGGCGGCGCGTACGCGAAGGCGCGTCTTTACGTCTTCATCGATATTGCGGATCGTGATGCGTGCCATATCCAGAATCTCCTTTGCAAGTCGGGTGTGCCGAGGACGATCACCGGGTGGCGGCCCAGTCGGACGGATCAGCCGCGGGCTCGAAGGGATCGTCGTATTCCAGTACTGAACCTGGCATCGCCCCGATGATCGGGATGGTGCCGCTTGCCGGGGGCAGCGGAGACAACATCGCAACCGGCCGACCCCGTTTCGTGATCGTGACCGGCTCACGGTCCTTGCCCAACTGCCCGATCACGCGAAGGCACTCTGTCCTGAAATCGGTTATCGCCATAGTTTTCACAGTTTTCCACCTCAACCAAGAAACCAGACTCCGCGAGTAACATCATTCCGGCACTTGGAATTTCTATCTTATTGTTTTTATAGTTTTATTTTGTAAAAACCGTAGCACTTGCCAAAAACATCCTGTTATTTTTCCTGCGATGTTACGCCGCATCGGGAGAATAACATGTCCAATACCCGACCGAAACAACGCCTGATCGACGGCCTCAATTCCAGTACAGGAAAAGCCAACCAACACGATGCGGATGTTTTGCGAGGGCTGTCATCCTTGCTATTGCCGCCTGGCTGTATTACTTATTCCGTCGATCGCACATGAGTATGACCATGACTGAATCCGCAATCCTGTCTTCGAGGTTCCAGATTACGATCCCGAAGACGATAAGGAAGGCCCAGAACTGGGAGGCAGGGCTCACCTTCGCCTTCATTCCCAGGGGCGCCGGCGTGCTGCTGGTGCCGGTTCCGGAGCGTGAGGATCTGCAGGGGCTGGCCAGGGGCGCCACGCCGGAGGGCTATCGCGACCGTTTTGACCGCATCAGGTGATCCTGGTCGACCCCGACGCCTGATCGGACAGCTGACCGGTTCGTGCACCGGCAGGGCAGTGGCCCGTCGGCTTCCCGAAATGGATGATTCCGGACGTGGCAGCCAGGGCGGCCCCGGGATTCTGGGTACCGGGCCAGAGGGCTTCAGTCGGTGCCCGACCCTTCCGAGACGGAGTGTCCAGAATGCCCGGACATGGCGGACCGCTCCTTGATCATGACCACTGCCGGGACTTCGCCGGCAAGTTCGAATCTCAGAATCAACTGGTATTGTTCGCCCCTTATGAACGGCCTGGTCAGCCCGAGCAGCATGACATGCAATCCGCCTGGAGCGAACTCCACCGAGGCATTCGGAGGTATGTCGACGCCACTCAACCGCATCATCGACATCTGGCCGTCCTGCATGACATGACTGTGGAGTTCAGCCTTCCCGGCGATGTCCGATTCGACTTCCAATAGACGGTCGGTCAAGGAACCCCGGTTATGCACCGTCAGGTACGCCGCTCCGTTCACGGAGGTCGGCGGCAGGGGCAGTGACCAGGCATCCTCTACATGAACATCCGCCCCGGCCGTCGCCATCGGGCAAAGGAGCATCCCAAGAAGGCAGGCGATTCGAGTGACGAAACGTACTGAGGAAACGGATTTCATGGACAAGGACGGAATTCAGTGATTTTTTTCAGGATCCCCCGCAGAATGCGGACAGTCAACAGGTTCCGGGAATCCCAAAGCATGCCGATTGGCAGTCAAGTTGGTCAAAACTCCCGGGTGGTGTGGAACGTAACATCCGGCCACCGCTCCGCCACAAGCCGGAGATTGGCGCGGTTGGGTGCGATGTAGGCCAGCGTTTCATGGCCGTCCACGGCGAGGTATTGCTCGTTCCTCCTGCGGAACTCGGCGGCCGTCTTCTCATCCGGGAATGACAGCCAGCGGGCGGTGGAAACCGGTACCGCCTCGAAACCGCAATCCACGTTGTACTCGGTCTTCAGCCGGTGGGCCACGACGTCGAACTGGAGGATGCCGACGGCACCCAGGATCAGGTCATTGTTGATGAGGGGTTTGAACACCTGGGTGGCGCCTTCCTCACTGAGCTGGACTAGCCCCTTATGCAGCGCCTTTGCCCGGAGCGGATCCTTCAGACGGACCCGGCGGAACAATTCCGGGGCGAAGTTGGGTATCCCGGTGAACTTGAGCTCCTCGCCCTCCGTGAAGGTGTCTCCGATCTGGATGGTGCCGTGGTTGTGCAGTCCCAGGATATCCCCGGCCCAGGCCACTTGCGCCTGATCCCTGCGGTCGGCAAGGAACGTGTGTGCGTTGTGCACCGTCATCTGCTTGCCCGTGCGCACCTGGCGGACCTTCATGCCGCGGTCGAACCGCCCGGATGTGATCCGCAGGAAGGCCACGCGGTCATGATGGGCCGGGTCCATGTTGGCCTGAATCTTGAAGACAAAGCCGGTGAACTTCCCCTCCGTGGCGGCGACTTCCCTGGAATCCGCGGCCCGGTGCCGGGGTGACGGCGCATGCTCGACGAAATTGTCCATCAGCTCATCGGTGCCCAGGCGGTTGAGGGCGGACCCGAAAAACACCGGCGTCTGCCGCCCGGCCAGGTACATCGCGGGATCGAACCGCTCACTGGCGCCCCGGACCAGGTCGATTTCCTCGCGCAACGACCCGGCAAGATCGCCCACGGCACTGTCCACTTCCCCGTTGTCAATGCCCCGGATCAGGCGGTCCGCCTCGAGTCCGCCCCGCCCCGCGAACAGGTGGACGGTGTCGTCGTACAAGCGGTACACGCCAACGAAGGACTTGCCGATCCCGATGGGCCAGCTCATGGGCGCGCAGTGGATCTTCAGCACCTCCTCCACCTCGTCCATGACCTCGATGGGATCCCGCCCTTCCCGGTCGAGCTTGTTGACGAAGGTCATGATCGGTGTATCCCGCAGCCGGCAGACTTCCATCAGCTTGATGGTGCGCTCCTCGACGCCCTTGGCGATGTCGATCACCATCAGGGCGGAATCCACCGCGGTGAGCGTGCGATAGGTGTCCTCGGAGAAGTCGGCGTGCCCCGGGGTGTCCAGCAGGTTGACGACACGTCCCCCGTAGGGAAACTGCATCACGGAGGAAGTGACGGAGATTCCCCGCTTCTTCTCCAGTTCCATCCAGTCGGACACCGCGTGGCGGCTGCTCTTGCGGGCCTTGACCGTGCCCGCCAGCTGGATCGCGCCGCCGTACTGCAGCAGGCGCTCCGTGAGGGTCGTCTTGCCGGCATCGGGGTGGGAGATGATGGCGAAGGTGCGCCTGTTGTTGATTTCACGGGCAAGATCGTTGTCCGCCACCTGCCTGTACTCCTGGTTGATACCCATCGGAAGAACCGTATCGGTATGGATAAAATGGCGCGCAAGTTTACCCGAAATCGGCTCCAGTGACCCAACCGGGGAAACCGCGCCCCCGGGCCGCGCATGGCTCCTGACTTGTCCCCACAGTCCGGTCCGGCGGATGGCCTGTGATATGCTTTCCACGATCACGGCCGGGTGCCGGTCCTGCCACCCTGGGCATGCCTCGGGATTGCGACCGGGAATCATCGCCAAACGGCGCCCGGGAAACCCAACCACGGAACCGACAACAGCCATGCAGACACCGTCTCCCGATCATTGCGACAATCCGGATTCCGCTCTACATCCCTTTGATTTTCAATTCAATTCCGGGAAACTCCGGTTGCGGAACCATCTCATCGCCCTGGCAGCGGCCGCGGGCCTCGGCATTGGCGCCATGGCCCAGGCGGACACGCCATCTCACCATCCCCTGACAGGAGAGGAACTGTCCGAAACCCAGACATTCACCTACCGGATGCTGGATGAGGCACCGACCCTGGATCCCCAGTTGAACCAGGATTCGGAAGGGTTCGACATCCTGCGCGACCTGTTCGAGGGGCTCATGAACCAGGGTCCGAACGGAGAACTGGTTCCCGGAGTCGCCGAGCGGTTCGCTTCGTCCAACGGAAACCGGACGTTCACGTTCCACCTGAGAGACAACGCGAAATGGTCCAACGGCGATCCCGTGACCGCCCGGGACTTCGTCTACGCATGGCGACGCGCCGCTGACCCGGCCGTCGGCTCCCCCTACGCCTGGTACGTCGAACTGGCCGGGGTCATGAACGCCAGCGCAATCCAGGCCGGGGACATGCCGCCGGAAGCCCTGGGGGTCAAGGCACTGGATCCGCATACCCTGCAGGTCGACCTCGACCGTCCCGTGCCCTATTTTGCCGAAATGACGACCTATGCAACGTTCTTCCCGGCGCACCGGCCCACCATCGAAGCCCACGGCATCGCCTGGACGCGCCCCGGGAACCTGGTCTCGAACGGAGCCTACGTACTCGCGGAGCATGTGCCGAACGAGTACCATGCACGCACGCGCAATCCCCATTACTGGGACAACGAAAGCACGATCATCGAAAGGGTCACCGGCCTGGTGGTCAACGACGAACACCAGGCATTGACCCGGTATTTTGCCGATGAGGTAGACCGAACCGGGATTCCGGCCGGGCAGTTTCCGAACCTGAAGGAAGAGTACCCGGATCAGACCCACTCGATGCCGGCGCTCTGCACGTACTACTACACCATCAACCATACCGAAACCGGTCACCCGGCCCTGCGTGACCGCCGCGTCCGGAGCGCCCTTTCCTATGCCTTTGACCGCGACATCATCGTCAGCAGCCTGCTGAAAGGCGGCCAGGCTCCGGCCTACAACTTCACCCATCCGGCGACCGCGGGCTTCGACCCGCCCGTGCCGGATTACGCGCACATGACCCAGACGGAACGGGACGAGGCCGCTCGGGAACTATTTGCCGCCGCAGGCTATGGACCGGAAAACCCGCTCCAACTCTCCCTGATCTACAACACGTCGGAGTCCCACAAGAAGATCGCCACCGTCATGTCGCAGATGTGGAAACAGAAACTCGGGATCGATATCAAGCTGTCCAATTTCGAGTGGAAAACCTACCTTGTGCGCCGCAAGCACCAGGAGTTCGACCTGTCGCGGGCCGGCTGGTGCGGGGACTACAACGAGGCCTCGACGTTCCTGGACATACTGACCAGTTCGTCCGGCGCAAACGACGGGAAGTTCATGAATGCCAGGGTGGATGAACTGATGGAGCAGTCAAGGACCCTGGATGACCCCACCCCGAACTACCGGGAAGTGGAATCCATCCTCGCCTCGGAGATGGCGATCATTCCCATCTACCATTACACGAGCGTGTTCATGCTCAAGCCCGACATCCGGGGATGGCCCTTCGGCAATGTCCAGAACAACTGGTACTCCAAGGATCTCTACCGGGTGAAAAGCGCCCGCTGAACCCGGCTCCCGGGGAATATGCTCCACTACACGCTCAAGCGGATCGCCATCGCAGTACCGACCATCCTGATCCTCATCGTCCTGTCCTTCGCCCTGATGCATTCGGCCCCGGGCAGCCCGTTCACCGGGGAGCGCCCCCTGCCCCCCGAGATCCTCGCCAACCTCGAGGCCAAGTACGGCCTTGACCGGTCCTTTCCGGAGCAGGTGGCCCGGTATGTCTGGAATATCGTCACAGATTTCGACTTCGGTCCTTCCTACAGCTACCAGGACCGCACGGTGAACGAGATCATCGCGCAGGGGTTTCCCGTGACGCTGACCTACGGCTCCCTTGCGTTCCTTTTCAGCATACTCGCCGGAACCGGACTTGGCATCGCCGCGGCGGTTTACCGCAAGACCTGGCTCGACAGCCTGGCCGTCGGCGTGTCCGTGGGTGCGCAAGTGTTGCCCAATTTCATCATGGCCCCGATCCTGGTGCTGATCTTCACCCTGTGGCTGGGCTGGCTCCCGGGCGGCGGCTGGCAGGGCGGCCAGTGGCCCTACCTGATCATGCCGGTCATCGCCCTGGCGACCAGTTTCATGGCGTCCATCGCCCGGATTACCCGCTCCTCGATGATCGAGACGCTCAACTCGGACTTCATCCTGACGGCACGGTCTAAGGGACTGCCCTTCCGGCGGGTGGTGATCAGGCATGCGTTGAAACCCGCCCTGCTGCCGGTCATTTCCTATCTCGGCCCAACCTTCGTCGGCCTGATCACCGGGTCGGTGGTGATCGACATCTACTTCTCCACCGGAGGCATCGGTCAGCATTTCGTCAATGCCGCCATCAACCGCGACTATCCCCTGATCATGGGCGTGACGATACTCACCGGGATCCTGACCGTGCTGTTCAACCTGCTCGTGGACATACTCTATGTCTGGATTGATCCAAGAATCCGGTACTAGCCGAAGCCGGATTTCCCGACCATGCTGACGATTCGGATCGGGCAGGATTCTTTACCGGAGGCCGGACCCGGACGGTCCCTCTGGCAGGATGCGCGCGGACGCGTCGCCAGGAACCCGGTCGCGATGACCAGCCTCGCCGCCCTGGTCCTCGTCGGCGCGTTTGCCGTCCTCGGCCCGTCGTTCTCCGGCTGGTCGACTGAGGACATCAACTGGAACGTGCTCGGCAATGTCGAGTCCGCCGGACGGCCGTCCCTCGATTCCGGCCACTACTTCGGCACCGACCAGTTGGGGCGGGACCTGTTCGTGCGCACGGCCCACGGGGTGCGCATCTCCCTGATGGTCGGCATCGTCGGGGCACTGATCGCCATCGTGGTCGGCACCCTGTACGGCACGATTGCGGGCTATTTCGGCGGACGCACGGACAGCATCATGATGCGGATCGTGGACGTGTTCATGTCGATCCCCTACATGTTCGTCCTGATCATTCTCCTGGTGATGTTCGGCCACTCCATCATCCTGCTGTTCGTGGGGATCGGGCTGGTATCATGGCTCGACATGGCCCGGATCGTCCGGGGCCAGACGCTCACCATCAAGAACCGGGAATACGTCGAAAGCGCCGTTGTGATCGGCGTGCCGGCCCCGCTGATCATCTTCAGGCACATCCTGCCGAACCTGCTGGGAGTCGTGATCGTCTATGCCACACTGCTGATTCCCAACATGATCATCTTCGAAAGCTTCATCAGCTTTCTCGGACTCGGCATCCAGGAACCCAACACCTCCCTGGGGGTGCTGATCAGTGAGGGAGCCGCCCAGATGCGATACGGCGTCCTGTGGCAGCTTGGCTTTCCGCTGGTGTTCTTCATTGTCATCCAGTTCGGGTTTTTCTTTCTGGGAGATGGGATTCGCGATGCGCTCGACCCCAAGGACCGACACTGAGCAGGCGCTGCTGGCCATCCGGGAGCTCTCGGTGACCTTCAATACGCCGGGAGGCCCGATCCGGGCCGTCGATGGCGTCAGCCTCGATGTGCATCCCGGCGAAGTACTCGCCGTCGTCGGGGAGAGCGGTTCGGGCAAGAGCCAGACGGCGCTTGCGGTGACGGGGCTGCTGGCCGCAAACGGCGCGGCGGAGGGATCCATTCAATGGCACCGGTCGGAAATACTCGGCCTGCCCGAACACCGGCTCGCCCGCCTGCGCGCCGACGAGATTGCCATGGTCTTCCAGAATCCCATGACCTCCCTCAATCCCTACCTGCGGGTCTCAGGCCAGATGATGGAAGGGATGATGCTGCACGGCAGGATGACAAGGCCGGAGGCCAGGGCCGCCAGTATCGAAATGCTCGAATCCGTTCAGATCGCGGATGCCGCATCCCGGATCGACCGGTATCCCCACGAGTTCTCCGGAGGCATGCTGCAGCGGATCATGATCGCCATGTCCCTGCTTCGCCGGCCGCGCCTCCTGATCGCCGACGAACCGACGACCGCGCTGGATGTCACGGTGCAGATGCAGATCGTCCGGCTGCTCGAGGATGTCCCCCGGAAATTCGGCACCGCCATCATGCTGATCACCCACGATCTCGGCCTGGTCGCAAGCATCAGCGACCGGATCGCGATCATGTACAGCGGCCGGATCATGGAGATCGGTTACACCGAGGAAGTGTTCTCCCGTCCCCGCCATCCGTATACCCGGGCATTGCTGGAGGCAGTGCCGAGGCTCGACCGGGACGAGGCGGAGCTGCAGGGCATCGCGGGAGAGCCTCCCGACCCGGCGGTACGGATACCGGGGTGCCCGTTCCATACCCGGTGCGCACACCGATTGTCGCAATGCGCCGACATCCGGCCCCCGATGGACGGCGCCGGCGGGCACTTCCATGCCTGCCATCTGTCCCTGGCACCATGAATCCGCTGCTCCAGGTTGAAAACCTGACCGTCAGGTTTCCCCTCAGGGGAAGCCGGCGGTTCGGCCGGCATGAACCGGAGCATATAATCGCACTCGACGGGGTCTCGCTCGATCTTCGCGAACGGGAAACGCTGGGCATCGTCGGCGAAAGCGGCTCCGGGAAAACCACCCTCGCCAGGGCCGTCGTTGGAACGGCCCCGATCCGGGATGGACGGGTACTGTGGCGGGGGTCGGACCTGTCCGGGGCCAGCCCGGCGTCAAGGCGGCAGGTCAGGAGGGAGATGTCCATGATCTTCCAGAACCCGCTGGCCTCGCTCAATCCCTGCATGACGGTCGGGCAGATCATCGCGGAACCCTGCCGGATTCATGAACCGAAGGCATCCGGGGCAGAGATCCGGAAAAAGGTGGACGAGGCCATGGAATGGGTCGGCCTCACGCCCGGGATGGCGAACCGCTATCCCCATGAATTCTCCGGCGGGCAATGCCAGCGGGTGGGCATCGCCCGTGCGCTGATATCCAGACCGAAACTCATGATCTGCGACGAACCGGTCGCCTCCCTCGATGTGTCCATCCGCGCCCAGATCGTCAACCTGCTGGGGCAGCTGCAGGAGGAATTCGGAATTTCGCTGATCATGATCTCCCACGACCTCAGTGTCATCAGGCATATTTCCCACCGGATTCTGGTCATGTACCTAGGCAATGTGATGGAAACGGTGAGTTCGGGACACCTCCTCGAGTCGAGCCGCCATCCCTATACCCGCACCCTGATCGAGTCCGTGCCGGTGCCGGATCCGAAGATCCAGAAATCGAGGAGGGGACCGCTCATCCTGGGTGATCCCCCTTCCATGAAAAACCCGCCCCCCGGCTGCAGGTTTGCAACCAGATGCCCGATCGCCCGCGAGGATTGCGCCACCTCCCGGCCGGCGCTCCTCCGGACCGGGCCCGACCACTGGCTGGCATGCCCTCATTCGGAAAAAGCCCAGGCATGATTCCGGTTCCGATGTTATCTTCCGGCCCGATTTCAGCTTTCGGCCCGGTCAGTGGCCGCTGCCCATGATTCTCCTCCTGCCATATTGAGCACCAGACACCATCCACCTTCCCATGTCCCTGGTCTCACTGCATGACGTCTCCATCGCGTTTGGCGCCCACAGGCTGCTGGACGGCGCCAACCTGGTGATCGGACCGAACGAGCGTATCGGGCTCCTCGGCCGGAACGGCGAAGGCAAGTCCACCCTGCTGGCCCTGATCGCGGGGAGGCTGCAGCCGGACGAAGGGGAGATCCGCCATGCCCCCGGGGTGGCCGTCACCCTGCTTGATCAGGCGCCGGACCTTGCGGGTGACGAGTCCGTCTACGACGTGGTGGCGGGCGGGCTGGGGGAGATCGGCAGGGACCTTGCGGAATACCACCACGTTGTCACCCGTGACGATCTCCCGCATGAACGGAAGATGCGGCGCATGGAAGCGGTGCAGCAGCGGATTGACGCCGCGGACGGCTGGCGCATTCAGCAGCGGGTGGAAAAGGTGCTGACCCGGCTGGCGATACCGGCGGACGAACCCGTGGGAACGCTGTCGGGCGGCTGGCAGCGGAGGGTGTCCCTGGCCCGGGCCCTCGTTTCCGAGCCCCGCCTGCTGCTGCTGGACGAGCCCACCAACCATCTCGACATCACGTCCATCGAATGGCTCGAAAACCAGATACTGAACTTCCAGGGTTCCGTGCTGTTCGTCACCCACGACCGCGCATTCCTGACGAAGGTGGCCAACCGGATCATCGATCTCGACCGCGGCGATCTGCGGTCCTGGGCCGGCGGCTACGGGGACTACCTGCGAAGAAAGGCCGAACTCGAGGCCCAGGAAGCACGGCAGAACGCCGAATTCGACCGCAGGCTTCAGCAGGAAGAGGCATGGATCCGCCAAGGCATCGAGGCCCGCCGTACGCGCAACGAGGGCCGTGTCCGCGCCCTCATGAAAATGCGCGAGGAACGGAGTCGGCGGCGGGAGCGGCAGGGCAAGGCCAGATTGAAGCTCGACCATGCCGCGCAAGGGGGCAGGCTGGTCATCGAGGCCAGGGACGTCACGTTTGCCCATGGAGACAAGACGATTGCCCGGGAATTTTCCACCCGGATTCTCCGGGGCGACCGGGTCGGCCTGATCGGCCCCAACGGGATCGGTAAGACCACGCTGATCCGGCTGCTCCTGGCAGAACAGGCGCCGGACAGCGGCCTTGTTCGCTTGGGGCACAGCCAGAAGGTCGCCTGGTTCGACCAGGGCCGCTCGCGGGTCGACCCCGACGCCACGGTGGTGGACGCCATCGGCGAAGGCCGGGAGAAGATCACCATCGGCGGGCGGGACCGGCATGTCATTTCCTACCTGTCGGACTTCCTGTTCACGCCGGCCCGGGCAAGGTCCCCGGTGCGCAGCCTGTCCGGCGGGGAGCACGCCCGGGTGCTACTGGCGAAATTGTTCAGCAAACCCGCCAACCTCCTGGTCATGGACGAGCCCACGAACGACCTGGACATCGAGACCCTGGAACTCCTGGAAGAGTTGCTGCTGGAATTCCGGGGCACCCTGCTCCTGGTGAGCCACGACCGGCAGTTCATGGACCAGGTGGTGACCAGCACCCTGGTGCTGGAAGGCGACGGTGTCATCCGGGAGTACGTCGGCGGCTACACCGACTGGGAGCGGCAGCGGCCGAAAACCGTTCCGGCCGAACCGGACATCCCCCGGGAACGTCCCCGGCAACCGCCGGAACGGGAGAAATCCAGGAAAAAGCCGGGCTACCGCGAACAGCAGGAACTGTCCGTGTTGCCGCAACGGATCGAGACCCTGGAGGAACGCCAGGCCGAACTCACGAACCTCGTGTCCGGGGGAGAATTCTATCGCCAGGACCAGGAGGCCGTGGCAACTACCCTGCGGGAACTCGACCGGGTCTCCGGGGAACTGGAGGAATGCTATCGGCGGTGGGAGGAACTGGAGTCCTGAGGACCCGGTTCAGCCGTCCCGGGACAGGCAGATCACACCTGGCTGGCGGCCGTATTCCGGAATCCCCCGATGGCAGGATCGCCGGTAGCTGAAAAACCGATTCTCGTCCACGTAAGTGTCCGACGCGCTCCGGTCCAGCTGCAGGATTCCGGCGTGACGGAGTCGCCGCTCTATATAGGCCGGCAGATCGAAATGCACGCGACGGGTATCCGGATGGGACAGGAAACAGTCCTCGGCGTCCACCGGAGACATCTCAAGCAGTTGGTCACGGAAGTCCCCGCCCACCTCGTAACTCATCGGCTGGATGGCCGGGCCGACGGCGGCAGCGATCCGGCGCCGGTCAGTGAATGCCTCCATCGATTCGATGACCGCGTCCGTAATCCCCGCCAGCGCCCCCTTCCAGCCGACGTGGGCAGCGCCAACCACTCCCGGCGCGGAGAACAGAACCGGCGCGCAATCCGCACCCAACGCGCCGATGCAAACACCCCGGTCGGTAGTCACCAGGCCATCGGCCTCCTCCAGCGCCGCGGCATCCGTGTCCCTGCCGACCAACCGCACCCGTCGCCCATGCACCTGCCGGTTGGTGACCAGGCAGTGACCGTCCAGGGCCCGCACGACCCGCATCCGGTTCTCACGTACGCTTTCCGGGGAATCGCCGGCGTTAGGACTGCAGTTCAGTGATTCGAACGGACCGCCGGATGTCCCGCCCCTGCGGGTGAAGAAGCCATGCCGGATTCCCTGGACGGACTCCAGTACCGGGCTGGTGTCAAATTCGGGAGTCAAGGTTTCCTGTCGATTCTTTCATGGGGCGCATTGTAACCTTCATTGAACAAGGGTCACCGATGTGCAGGACCGGGCAAAGGTCGGGGATTCAGCGGGGTGAATCCATGTCGGGGGCAGGCACGGGTCTCGGCGGCGGGCCGTCGTAGGTCCAGATCACCTCCCTGGGCAGGGGTCCCTTGTTGCGACCCCCCTGGCAGGTCTGCTCCCATGCATGGGCAAGTATCCCCACGGACCTGGACAGGCAGAAAAGGCCCCTGGCGAGTGGAGGGGGAAACCCCAGTTCCGTATAAATGACCGCTGTGGCCCCGTCGATGTTCATCGGCATATGACGGCCCTTCATGTTCTCGATCCGCCGCTCGAGCGCCTGCGCCGCGGCCAGGTGACGGCCCGGCACGGTGCCGTCCGACACCGCGCGCTCAACCGCCTTCTTCAGGGCGGGCGCCCTCGGGTCTACGGGATGAAACCGATGGCCGAAGCCGGGCACGTACTTTCCACCCGCGGCGTGAAAGGCATCCAGCACCCTGGCCGCCGACGCATCAGGGTCCTCGTCCCGGTCCATCCGTGCGACGATGTCGTTGTACAGGACCGCCGCCTGCTCACCGGCACCGCCATGGATGTCACCAAGGACATTCACGCCGGATGCAATGGCATTGTTCAGCCCCACCCCGCAGGTCGCCGCCATGCGCGCGATGGCGATGCCGGGCGCCTGGGGTCCATGGTCCACCGCCGCCATCAGGGCAGTCTCCAGGAGTGCGGCTTTCGGGCGCCCCGGAAGCTCGCCGCGGAGAAGGAGCCAGACCATCTCCGCGAATCCCACATTGCCGATCAGTTCTTCCACGGGATACCCGCGGTAGCGGATTTCGCCAGGGGACATGTCGATGATCTCAGTCCGCCACCAGTCGGCTCCCGGACGGTTGGATTCCTGCTCGCTCATATCACGTTCTCCTCTTTCATCGCGTGGATTTCCGCCGGGCGGTAGCCAAGCGCCTCCATGATCTCTTCGCTGTGTTCGCCGAGCCCGGGCGGCGGGCTGCCGGTGTCCGGGCTTTGCCCGTCGAACCGGATACCGGTTTTCACGAACCGGACCGGCCCGGACACCCCGGAAACCCGGTCAAACTCGCCGATCAGGCCGCGCCCGGCAACCTGAGGATGCGCCAGAATTTCCGGAACGGAAAATATCCGTCCCGACGGCACGTTCTTCCTGCCGAGGGCCTCCAGCCATTCCCCGGCGCTCCGTTCGGCAAGGCGCTCTTCCAGGAGTTCCTGCAATGCCCCGCGATTTTCCAGGCGCGCCTGACGGGTCCGGAACCTGGGATCCCGCTTCAGCTCCGGCACACCGGCGACCTCGCACACCGCCTCGAACTGTTCCTGCTTGTTGGCGGCGATGTTGATGATCCCGTTGCCGGTCCGGAAACTTCCGGAAGGACTTGCCGTGACGTTGTCGTTTCCCATGGGGGACGGCGCCCGGCCGGCCACCAGGAAGTTGGAGACGACCCAACCCATGGTCGCCAGCACCGATTCCAGCATCGAGATATCGATGAACACACCTCTCCCGGGTTTCGGCTTCGCCAGGGCCGCGCTGATCGCAAAGGCACCGGTCAGCCCGCCAATGGTATCCGCCACGGGATAACCCACCCGGCAGGGGGACGAATGTTCGTCGCCCGTTATGCTCATGACCCCCGACATCCCCTGGACGATCTGGTCGTAGGCGGGCAGGTCATGCAACGGTCCGTCCTGTCCGAACCCGGAGATCGCGCAGTAGACCAGTTCCGGATTCAGCGACTTGAGATGTTCGTAATCAAGGCCCAGACGGCGCATCACGCCCGGGCGAAAGTTTTCCACCACCACATCCGCGGTTCGCACCAGTTCCTCGAACAGCGACCTTCCCCGGCGCGACTTCAGGTTGATCGTGATGGATTTCTTGCCCGTGTTCTGCGCAAGGAAAGAGACGCCCATGTCATTGTCATTGAGTTCCGGACTTGCGCCCAGTCGACGCGCCAGATCCCCCCCTTCGGGGTTCTCCACCTTGATCACCTCCGCCCCCATGTGCGCCAGCTGATGGCAGCAGAATGGCCCGGCCAGCACGTTGGTCAGATCCAGTACCCGTATGTTTTTCAATGGTCTAAACATATCGTTTATCGCTTGTCTGAAAGGTGCGCGGCTGGCCGATCCTGCCGACGGGTTGGTCCGCACCGATGTACCGGCAACAGGGAGCCGAATGGCGGTCCGCCCCGACTATCTCCCCCGATCAGTCCCTGCCGACAGTGATTTCAGGGGGCAGGGACCGGCAGACGATGCCCGAACAGGCCTGGAAATTTTCGGGAGGCCAGGATGGCGCGGATACGCGTTGTGATGCAGTCCTATGTTCTGTAGAATAGAATTATAATTCTATTATATGAAATATGCCGGGACATACAACTCCCGGGACTGGATTTCATGGCCATGAAGAACCGGGTCGAGGCGGTGGAGCGGGCATTGACGATTCTCGATGCGTTCGAGGAGCCCGGACAGGAACTTTCCCTGGTGGAACTTTCCGCGCGCACGGGTTACTACAAGAGCACCATCCTGCGGCTTTGCGGATCCCTCGAGCGCTTCGGCTACCTGCTGCGGCAAGCCGATGGCAGTTTCCGCCTCGGTGTCCGCCTCTGGCAACTGGGTTCGCTCTACCGCAAGGAATTCCTGCCCTCCGCCTTGGTGCGGCCTGCCCTGGCCAGGTTACGCGAGATTTCCGGTGAAACCGCCTCTTTCTATGTCCGCGACGGCGATCATCGTATCTGCCTGTACCGATTGAACGCGAACCAGCCCATCCGGCATCATCTTGAAGAGGGTGAACGCCTGCCGCTGCGAAACGGCGCCGCCGGACGCCTGCTGCTGGCCTTTACCGAGCAGAACCATCCCGGTGCACCGGAAATCCGGGAGGCGGGCTTCACGATCTCTCTCGGTGAAAGAGACCCGGACATTGCCGCCATTGCCGTACCGGTTTTCGATCGGTCGGGAGCCATCGCCGGCGCCCTGACCGTTTCCGGTCTGAAACTCCGTTTCGATCAGGAAATGTGCGACCGGTGCCTGCCGGAAATGATACGGATTGCAGGTGAGATTCACGGGTGAAAGGTGGCAGTTCGACCATGGCCAGACCATGTCCGGACTGCGCTGGCAGAGCCGATGCATTCCCGTGTTTCCGGCTGACAGTACTGTGCGTGCTTGGCTATAATTAACCAAGCCAAGCCAAGTCAAATCTACCGGAGAGTTGGCAGAGCGGTCGAATGCGGCGGTCTTGAAAACCGTTGACTGTAACAGGTCCGGGGGTTCGAATCCCTCACTCTCCGCCATCCTTTCTATATTTATTTATATTTTTCAATATCTTAAAAGGATATCGTCCGGTTGATGTCACGGAATAGCCGGTTGCTCAAGGAACTCTCTGGTCCGTGGCGATACGGACGCACAAGTACCACGGGGATGCATCCTGGTAACGTATCAGTTACCATATGTCGGTGATCGAAGTTGAGGAGTTCGTCGATGACCGAGGCAGCAGCCCATTCGGTCGTTGGGTCAGTCGGCTCGATCGTTACGCCACTGCGCGTGTGGTGACCGCGCTGTACCGGATGGAGATGGGGAACCTGTCCAATGCGAAGGGTGTCGGTGGTGGGGTATTGGAGTACCGAATCGACTTTGGTCCAGGCTACCGGATCTACTTCGGGCGGGACGGTGATGCGTTGATCATTCTCCTCGGCGGTGGAACGAAAGTACGCCAGCAGCGCGACATTGAGGCCGCGATGGCGTTGTGGCGGGAGTACAAGCGGAGAAAGCGGCAGGAGGGTTGAGACTATGCCATTGACGCGCGATTTCAGAGTGACGATCCGGGAGCGGCTCGAACGCGATCCGTGCTTCCGCGAGGCACTGCTCGAAGAAGGCGTGCAGTGCCTTCTTGCCGGAGAGGTGGACGTCGGCAAGGCGGTTCTGCGTGATTATGTCAACGCTACCATCGGGTTCCAAGAACTCGGTGGGCTGACGGCGAAGTCACCCAAGAGCTTGATGCGTATGCTCAGTCCGAACGGCAATCCGCAAGCGCGCAATCTATTCGAGATCATTCACTGCCTTCAGGAACGCGAGGGTCTGCACCTCAAAGTACAGGCGGTTCGATGACTAGCAACGTCGTATGACACGACGAGCAGAGAACAAGAATGGTCTTGGGTGACATGCGAAGGGCCGGTAACGTACGGGACAGATTCCCGCGCAGGGAGTACGACACCGTATCCGTCACCGGCAAAACGATTTTGAAGTTTGCGGGGCTGTTCGAGATGGTTTGGATCGGTGTAAGGGCGTTCGCGTTCACGAAAGCAATTCGACGGTAATTCGACGACCTAGAAGTTCGCGCCCGGCGGAAGCCGGGTGCGCTGGTGCCATTGATCGGCTCCGGCAAAGAGACCGAGGCGTTTAGGAGCGGACGAATCCAAACGGCGTCTCACCAACGCGAGTCGAGGAGTGTTGGCTCACAGTGAGAAGTTCTGTTCCGGGTGACCCAGAACCCTGATCGGGGCACCCGGCAAGTGGGCCTTTGGTAACCAGCCAGGAAGATGAACCGGCCACCCGCTGCTTTCTTTCTAAGGTGTATAGCGTGGATAATCCGGGACTGCCCGATTCCCCCTGCCATGCGAAGCTATCGCCACACCCGCACCCGGGTGCTTCTTGCCGGATTTGCGTTGCTGTTGCTGATCACAGCCACGGTTTCTCTCGCGATCGGCGCAATTTCCACCGGCATCGGGGACGTATTCTCGGCCATTGGATGGGCATTGGGTCTCCGGGGTCCGGATTCTCCCGTAAGCGGGCTTGACCAGGTCATTGTCCATATCCGTCTTCCGCGCCTGGTGCTCGGCATGCTCGTGGGCGCTGGCCTCGCGATGTCCGGCACCGTCATGCAGGCCCTGTTTCGCAACCCCATGGCCGACCCGGGGCTGCTGGGCGTTTCTTCCGGGGCGGCCCTTGGGGCCGTGACGGTCATCGTCCTCGGGGTTTCCGCGGCACCGGGACTTTTTGCCGTGGTGGGTGGCTGGCTGCTGCCGGCGGCCGCGTTCTGCGGCAGCCTGCTGAGCCTCTGGCTGGTCCATCGCCTCGCGCGATTCAACTACCGCACCGATGTCGCCACCATGCTGCTGGCCGGTGTCGCAGTGAACGCCATTGCCGGTGCCCTGATCGGGCTGCTGAGCTACATCGCCAGCGACGCCGAGCTGAGAGACCTGATCTTCTGGAGCCTGGGCAGCCTGGAAATCGCGGACTGGTGGAAACTCTTCATCACCGCCGTCATTGCAGTTCCATGCTGTCTTGTGATGCTGCGATATTCCGGGGCGCTCAACGCCAACCTCCTGGGAGAAAGCGAGGCCCGACACCTCGGATTTGACATCGAGCGCATCAAGGTGCAGCTGATCGTGCTGGTTGCCATGGTGGTGGGCGTTCTGGTGGCCATGTCGGGAGTGATCGGTTTCGTTGGCCTGCTGGTACCCCACCTGCTGCGGCTTGTCTTCGGTCCGGACCACCGCCTGCTGCTTCCCGCGGCCGGGCTGTTCGGCGCCGTGCTGGTGATCGTTGCCGACATTGCCGCCCGTACCGCGGTGGCCCCGGCGGAAATTCCGATCGGCATCATCACGGCGATACTGGGCGGACCTTTCTTCCTCTGGCTCCTGGTCCGCCACCGACGCAGGCAGGTCGTCTGATGTTTGTTCTCAACCAGGTCTGCGTGGATATGGGCAAAACCAGGCTGCTGCATGACCTGTCGCTGGACCTTCCCGCCACCAGGCTGTGCATGGTGGTCGGTCCCAACGGCGCCGGCAAGACCACGCTGCTGCGAACGCTGGGAGGAGATATCACCCCCTCCGAAGGCACGGTCCAATTTGACGACAGGACCCTGGCGGAATGGCCAATCCGCAGCCTGGCGCTGGCACGGGGGGTGCTTCCCCAGCACTCCAGCCTGGATTTCCCGTTCTCCGTGCTGGACGTGGTGTTGATGGGCCGCCTGCCGCACGCCACGGACGAACACACGGACCGGGAGATCGCCCACGAAATGCTGCGCCTGTGCGACTGCCATCACCTGGCCGAACGGGCGTTCCCCACGCTTTCCGGCGGAGAACAGCAGCGTGTGCAGACGGCGCGGGTGCTGGCACAGATCTGGAACGGCACGGGACCCAGGGAACGATTTCTGTTGCTTGATGAACCGGTGTCGGCGCTGGACCTCAGTCACCAGTACCGCCTGCTCCGGCTGCTCCGGCAACTGACCCGGGAAGAAGGGCTCGGCGCAATCTGCACCCTTCACAACCTCAACCTGGCGGCGCAGTTCGCCGACCGCTGCCTGATCCTGGACAACGGACGCCTGATTGCTGACGGACACCCCTCGGAAGTGTTCACCGTGGAAACGTTGAGCAACGTGTTCGACCTGGACATCTGGATCAGGGAGCATCCCCAGGACCCGGAGATACCGTTGATCATCCCCAGGCTGGAATAGGAACACCTTATCTCAAGCGGTCCGCGGGCAGACGTTTACGGACCCTGAATGATTGCGGTCCGGCGGATTCAGATATCCTTGATCGTGGTGGGAATGCCAAAGTGCATCAACGTCACCCTGTCCGCCAGGGCGGCGATGTCCTGGTGCAGCCATCCGCTCTGGTCCACGAACTCCCGGCTCAGTTTGCCCATGGGCACCACGCCCATACCGACCTCATTGCTCACCAGGAACACCCTGGTCCGGGTTTCCGTCAACGCGGCCAGGAACGCGGCCCGCTCCTTCGGCCAGCCCCCGGGGTCGGCACTGCCAAGCCAGTTGCTGATCCACAAGGTGAGGCAATCCACCACCATCACATCTTCCGGGCCGGCCGACCGGATCGCCGCGGCCAGATCGAACGGCTCCTCCACCAGACCCCAATGAGCCCCCCGCTCCTCGCGGTGACGGCGGATTCTCTCCGCCATACCGGAATCTTCGGCAGTGGCGGTCGCCACGAAAACGGGATGGGGCGACAGCGCCTCGGCGGCCTTCAGCGCATACCGGCTCTTGCCGCTACGAGCTCCGCCGACAACCAGTTCGATCATCGCAACCGTTCCTGAACAACTCGGCATGTCCCAGCACGCTCATCCTGCCGCTACCCAGTTCCACCCGGGCGACCTCGATGAGCGGCCCCTTTATGGAGGAGGTATCGTAAGCACACAGGGATATCCAGTCTACCTGTATCACAGAATCAATCGACACAGGAGGAAATGACGCGATGGCTGCAGCGATCTCACCGGTTGAGAATTGTTTTCTGTAAAGTCCCACTGTCAGATGCGGCAGGTATGTCGCGTCAGACACCTGGGCCAGCGGGTCATGCAGAACCGGCCGGAGCGCACTGCGCAAGCGCCCGAGTATGGCATCGGGATCCATCACTTCGAAGCAGGGGGAGGATGTGAAGCTCCCCAGGGGGCCGAGTGCGATCTCGAACGGGGAAATCCCCCGAGCGCATGCGGAGATGGCCGACATGTCCAGCGATCCCCGCTGTGGAAAGCCACCCGGCAGTATGGTGACATGGCTCTGGCGGGCGTATCCCGACAGCAGCCAGGGCCCGAGCCGCAATGCTGCCTGGCGAAGGGCCGATTTCCAGGCCGACGCTTCTACCATCACCAGCCAGCAGTAATAGTACGGCCTGCCCCGGTGCCATTGGACGAAATCCCCTTCCGCATTGCCGAGGGTATGACCACTTGCACGGAATGCTTCCAGTGTCCCAGCCCCGGTCATCCCGAACTCCCCTGCCTCGCCGCGTCGATCTGCGAACAAAACCCGGGGATTCCGAGCAGCATCCTGAGCGTATGCCGGTGCATCACGTCGGAATCGACGTACACAAAGCGGTCCTGTTCGACCGCCTTGACCATGGTCCACCTGCGCCAGAAGGACATGTCCGGGCGCATACCGTCCCGAAGGCCCGTAATGATCACGTCGGGATTCGCCTCGATCACGGCTTCCATGCTGACCCTCGGAGCGATGATCGTAAGGTCGGCGAACAGGTTGCGGGCACCACAGACCTCCAGGATACGGGAGATGAAATGCTCGCCGTTCAGCGTGATCAGGGGCTCCGACCAGATCTGGTAAAACACGTCCAGTACCGGCCGGTCCGCGAAACGGTCCCGGGCTTCGGCTATTTTTACCAGGGCCTGGTCCAGCCTCGGGTCCACGGCATCCTCCGTACCGGCCAGCAAGGCCAGCTCGCGGATGTTCTCCATCACGCCATCGAACGTGCGGGGCTCGGAGAAGTACACCGTAATTCCATGCCGCTCCAGGCGGTTCAGTGTCTCGCCGTTTCTGCTGCTCGGCCAGGCGACAACCAGGTCCGGCGCCAGCGCCAGGGCGCCTTCGATGTTGAAATGGACATAGCTCCCCACCGAGGGCAGATCGTTTGCCGCAGGCGGAAAATCGCTATGGTCCACGACACCGACGACCCGGTCGCCGGCTCCCGCCGAGAACAGGTTCTCGGTGATATGGGGCGCCAGGCTGAGAATCCTGCGGGCGGGTTCGGCCAGGACCACGTCACGGCCGAAATCGTCGACGACCCGAATTTCCGCAAATGCCGTACCTGTCATCCAGAGCCCAAGTGACAGGCCGGAGACCATCACCCGCGCCAGGAACAGCCTGCACCACGAACGCCGGGGGATTCCCTTTTTTCCGGCGTTCGGATGACAGGCCGTTCTCAACTGGCCGGGACTCGGTGTCACATTGAACCGGTCAAGCGTTTTCCTTGTGTGAATCCCATTATTCACCACCGTATCGCAAGGTAGCCATCACGTTGGTTCCATCCTGGTTGTAGGTCGATGCGGTTTCGAACTCCTCATCGAAAATATTGTTGATCTCGATGCCCAGCGTCCACTGGCGTCTGAGTTTCACTCCAGCACGCAGATCCGCCACGGTGAACCCGTCCAGATCATCCGGGTTGTCACGGCTCTTTCCCTGGGACAGAACCGACGCCCCGACGAACCACCTGCCGAAGTCGCGGTCGGCGGCGAGATTGATTATCCACTGCGGACGCCGGCGAAGCCGGTCGCCGCTTCTGCCGTCACGGGGATCCTGCAAGGTGAGCACCCCGGACAGGTTCCAGCCGCCCGCCTTGACATCGCCTGTCAGTTCCAGACCCTCGATTTCCGCTTCATCGATATTGACCGGCGAGTAGGTAAAGGTCTCCGGGTCCACAAGAACGGTACTGATCAGGTTCTCAACCCGGGTGCTGAACAGGTTGACGGACCAGCGGAAATTGTCCCTGTTGCCGGACAGGCCCACATCCAGGCTCCGGGCTGATTCCGCCACCAAATCCGGGTTGCCGAAACCGGGCCAATACAGTTCGTTGAATGAGGGTGCCTTGAATGCCTCCCCCCAGGAAAGCGTGGCGCGCCGACGGTCGCCCAAATCCCATCCCATGGCAACACTCCCGGTCGTTTCACTGCCGAACTGTTCGTTGTCATCATGACGCAGGGAAACCTCCAGGTCCATGGCACTGAAGCCGGGATGGACGGAAGTGAAGATGCCGGTATTGTCCCTGCTGTCCACCACGTAGTTGTCGCCCGTCCTGTACACTTTCTCGCTGATGTGATCCACGCCGAAGATCAGGTCGGCATTGCCGACGGCGATATCATTCTGCCAGGTCAACTGGTCCCGGTCGGTTTCGATGACGGACTGGAACACACGGTCCAGATACTGTTCGGCTTCATCCACGGCCTTGCCCGCCAGCAAGCTGGTGGTCCAGCGATCGTTCACGGTGAAGATGCCGCGCAGGTGCCCGACCCTGTTGAGAGTCTTTGCGGAATCCGCACCTTCAGAAAAGGCGTTGTCATATTCCGTATCACCGCTGGAATTCAGCAGGGACGCTTCCACTTCCAGCCGCTCGCCGACTTGTCCTCCCGACCTCAGGGACAGGGCGGTGTTTTCATAGCCGTCGTCGTCCGGTTCCGCGTCACGGCGGACGTCAAAGCCCGCGGTGGTGAAGGCGGATGCATGCATCGAATACCAGGCCGTACCACTGCCACCGGATATCCCGGCATCGATTTTCCTGGTTTCATGGCTTCCCTCACCGATACTGAGCGAGGGTCGAGGATCGTCTCCTCCCCTGCGCGTGAATATCTGGACCACGCCGCCGATGGCCTCGGAGCCGTACAGGCTGGAGCGCGGGCCTCGGACGACCTCGATCCTGTCCACCTGGTCGAGTGGAATATGCTGGAACGGCATTGCTCCCAGGGTGGCCGACCCGGCCTTGACGCCGTCGATCAGCACCAGGACATGGTCGGATTCGGTGCCCCGCAGGAACAGGGAGGCTTGCTGGCCCGCGCCTCCATTGCGGGTGATCACCACACCCGGTACGGTGGAAAGCACCTCGGACAGGGTGGTTGCACCGCCCCGTTCGATCGCTTCGCGGGTGATGACGGTCACGGGTACCAGGGTCTCGTCCACGGTTTCCGCAGTGCGGGACGCGGTGACGACCACGGTGATGGGATTGTCCTGTGCCGCAGCGAACAGGGAGACGGTGTACAGCAGTACGCCGGCGATGCCGGCAAGAGGGTAGGTTTTCATCTGGAGATCTCGGTGACTGCACGCACCCGTGCAGTGTTTCGTCAAGACCACGCCCCGGAATCAACAACCGGGCGTGGTCACACCAGGATCGGGCAGGTCTCCGGACTCATGAGTGGCGGTGCCGGATGCATGCCTGCAATTGCACACCACCTGCGGTCCGCGCCTTCCCATACCAGATGTACAGTGGCTGATCGCCCCATTCCAAAATACCGGGGGATCCTGCGAACCTGACTCATTTACCGTTGCGGGGGCAGTACCGGGATAGCCGCAATCGCGGCGCACCGGTTTCCCTTTTCACCCCTGGGCGAAGCCGAAGCAACGCGCCAAGGGGAACCCGAGCCGTCAGTGATCATAGTGAAAACGCCTTCCCATGGCAACCCGGCATGCCCGGAGCCCCGGGCCATCAGTCGGATTCCGCTTCCTCCACGTCCAGCACGGAACCATCGGCCGCCACGACGCGCACGCGGGCACCCGCATCCAGCGGTGGCCCGGTGACCAGCCACTGGGTGTCGTCCACCGAGATCTTGCCGTAGCCGTTGTTGATGGGCTGGATCAGCGTGAATACCCGGCCCACGTACTGCTGGCCACGGCGGTTGAGGTCGGGCTGGTCGCTCGCAACCTGTTTCCGGAAGAGGTACTTCCGGGACAGCACGATGCTGACGACCGACAGCCCGGAGAAGAGCAGGAACTGCACTTCCCAGCGCATTTCCGGGTAAAGGTACAGGACTCCCGCGGTCACGAGCGCCGACACGCCGAGCCAGAGAAAGAACAGGAACGAGGCCACCAGTTCCAGCACCAGCAGGCCAAGGCCCAGTATCAGCCAGCTCCAGTGGGTCATGGCCAGGATTTCAGTCATGTCCGGCGCCCCTCGCGTGCATCGGCTCGATCCGGCCCGTCAGGCCTTCCCGCCCTCACCGCCAGGCTTGGCGAACGCCTCCCGGACGATCTCCCCGATACCGCCCAGGGAGCCCAGCATGCTGGTTGCCTCCAAGGGCAGGAAGATCACCTTCTGGCTATCGGAGGACGCGACCTGTTCCAGCGAGTGGACGTATTTCTGGGCGATGAAGTAGTTCACTGCCTGGATGTCGCCGGCGGCAATGGCCTCGGACACCATGCGGGTGGCGTTGGCCTCCGCTTCCGCCTCCCGCTCACGGGCCTCGGCGGCCCGGAAAGCCGCCTCCTTCTCCGCCTCGGCCTCGAGGATCACGGCCTGCTTGGCGCCTTCCGCCCGCAGGATCTCCGACTGGCGCTTGCCCTCGGCGTCGAGGATCTCCGCCCGCTTGTCCCGCTCGGCCTTCATCTGCCGCGCCATGGAATCCACCAGGTCCTGGGGCGGGGAAATGTCCTTGATCTCAATGCGGGTCACCTTGATTCCCCAGGGCGTGGTGGCGGAGTCGACCACGCCGAGCAGCGCGGCATTGATGTGATCCCGCTTGGACAGGGACTCGTCCAGGTCCATGGACCCCAGCACGGTCCGGATATTGGTCATGGTGAGATTCAGCACCGCGTTTTCGAGCTGGTTCACCTCGTAGCTGGCCTTGGCCGAATCCAGCACCTGGAAGAACACCACGCCATCCACCCGCACCACGGCATTGTCCCGCGTGATCACGTCCTGGGAAGGCACTTCCAGCACCCGTTCCATCATGTTGACCCGCGCGCCGATCCGCTCGATGTAGGGAATCAGGAAATGAATGCCCGGCCGCATGCACCGGGTGAACCGGCCGAAACGCTCGACGGTGTACTCGAAGCCCTGCTGAACCGTGATGACCGACTTCGAGACGGTCAGTACGGCGAGCACGATCAGTACGATGGCGGTGATGGTGGTTCCTGAAATCTCAAATCCGGCCATGGGGGAATCCCTGTATTCGATGGGATCAATTAGACAGTTTGTAAACGGGGAAAAGCAAGTTAATTTCTGATTCGCAGGGTTAGGCCGTTGATGTTCACGGCATTATCGGCATCCATTCCAGTCCTCGCACTCTGACCGGGCAGGCACCGTGCTCCCGGCTTCGATCCTGGAGCCCGCCGGCGAATCGCGCCCGCCCTCAGAAAGGCAGGGACAGGTTCGGCCGGCATTCCAGGAGCAGCCGGCGGAATTCCTCCTGGATGCGCGCCAGCGCTGGCCCGCTCGTGGCCTCGAAGCGCAGGATCAGCGCAGGCGTGGTATTGGACGGCCGGATCAGCCCGAAGCCGTCTTCGAAATCCGCCCGGACACCGTCGATCCGGCTGATCTCGGCATCCGGAAACGAGGCACGGGCGGCCAGCACCTCCATCAACCGGAAGTGGTCGCCCTCCTCCATCTCCAGCCGCAGTTCCGGCGTGTTTACCGTGTCCGGCAGCTCACCGAACACGTCCGCCGCCGGCCGGGAATCCGCCGCCAGGAGTTCGCACAGCCGGGCCCCGGCATAGAGCCCGTCATCGAATCCGCCCCAGCGGTCGTTGAAGAAGATGTGCCCGGACATCTCCCCGGCCAGGGCGGCACCGGTTTCGCGCAAGCGGGCCTTGATGAACGAGTGGCCGGTCTTCCACATCGTGGGCCTGCCGCCATGGGCGGCGATGTCCGCCGGCAGGACCTGGGAGCACTTGACGTCGAAAATGATTTCCGAGCCGGGTCGCTCGCCAAGCACGCTGCGGGCAAAGAGCAGCATCAGCCGATCCGCCCAGATGATGGCTCCATCCGGCGCCACCGCGCCAAGGCGGTCGGCGTCGCCATCGAAGGCAAGCCCCACGTCGGCGCCGGTCTCGACCACCCACGCGACCAGGTCCGCGAGATTCTCCGGCTGGCTCGGGTCCGGGTGGTGGTTGGGAAAAGTGCCGTCGACGTCGCAGTAAAGCTCGGTCACCCCGCAGCCCAGGCCGCGGAAGATCCGCCCGGCCACGGCCCCGCCCACCCCGTTGCCGCAATCGATGACCACGTCAAGCGGTTTCGCCAGGCGCACATCTTCCAGGATACGCCTGCAGTAGGTGTCCAGGATGTCCCGCTCCGCATAGGATCCACGGCCGTCCAGGACGTCCCCGTCGAGCACCCGCCGCTTGATCCCCTGGATGGCCTCCCCCGAGAGGGTCACGCCATCGACCATCATCTTGAGACCGTTGTATTGCGGCGGGTTGTGGCTGCCGGTCACCTGTACGCCGGTGCCCGTGCCGAATTCCCGGGTGGCGAAATACAGCGCCGGCGTCGGGACCTGCCCGATGTCGATCACGTCACAGCCCGCAGACCGGAGCCCCGCTGCCAATGCGCCCGACAGGCGCTCCCCGGACTGCCGCCCGTCGCGCCCGAGCACCACGGCGCCCGCCTCCTTCCCGCGCGCTTCGCTGCCCAGCGCCTGCCCGATGCGCCGCACCATCTCCTGCGTGAGGGTCCGGTCCACGATGCCGCGGATATCGTAGGCCTTGAAGATCTCGTGGGGAAATTCCATCGGGGTTCAGTCCGGCTCGCCGGGAATGGCGGCGGAGTGTACGTGAAACACATGAAACCCCTGTGAACCCCGCCGCGCAGCCGCCGCGCCGCGATCAGCCTGACAGGGAAGCCGGAACCCTCTTGTCATCGGCATGGCGGCACGGGAACGCCAGGCCGGCGCGGGCAAATCGCGCAGGGCAGGCAATTCAGCCGAACTTGTGGATCGCGCGCTTGTCGACGGCCAACGCCGCCTCGTGCACCGCTTCCGACAGCGTCGGGTGGGCATGCACGATGCGGGCGATATCCTCCGAACTGGCATGGAACGCCATGGCCACTACGCATTCGCCGACCAGTTCCGAGACATGGGGCCCCACCATGTGAACGCCCAGCACCCGGTCGGTCTCTCCGTGGGAGACGATCTTCACCAGGCCGACGGGTTCCTCCATGGCCTTGGCCCGGCCGGTGGCGGCGAAGGGAAACATGCCCGACCTGACGGGGACGCCGTCGGCCTTGAGCTGGCGCTCGGTCTGCCCCACCCAGGCCACCTCGGGGGAGGTATAGATCACCCAGGGCACCAGGTTGAAGTCCACGTGGCCCGGTTGTCCCGCGATGCGTTCGGCCACGGCAACACCTTCCTCGGAGCTCTTGTGCGCCAGCATGGGTCCCCGCACCGCGTCGCCAATGGCCCAGACGCCGTCTTCCGCCGTGCGGCAGTGGCCGTCCACCTCGATGAATCCGCGCGCATCGGTGGACACGCCGCTGTCCGAGGCCAGCAGGCCGTCGGTGGCCGGCCGCCGGCCGACCGCCACCACCACGCGGTCCACCTCCACCTGCTGCGACTCGCCCTTTTGGGTGTATTCCAGCTGCAGGCCGCCGGCCGTGGTGCTGACCTTGTCGACCATGGCGCCGAGACGGATGTCCAGGCCCTGTTTGCGGAACTGCCTGGCCGCCTCCCGCGACACATGGGTGTCGGCGGCGACAAGAAAATCCTCCAGCGCCTCCAGCAGGACGACCTCCGACCCGAGCCGGCGCCAGACGCTGCCGAGTTCCAGGCCGACCACCCCCGCACCGATGACGCCCAGCCTTGCGGGCACTTCCTCGAAGTTGAGTGCCCCCGTGGAGTCCACGATCAGTTTCCCGTCAAAGGGTACCGCCGGCAACTCCACCGGCACGGACCCCGGCGCGAGGATGATGTTGTGGGCACTGATGGTCTGGCGAAGCTCACCGCTGGCCGGATCGAGCACGGCCACGTTCTTGTCCGTCATCAGGCGGCCCCTGCCGAAAATCGGGGCCACCTTGTTGGCCTTGAACAGGGTGGCGATGCCCCCGGTCAGGCCGGCCACGATCTCCTCCTTGCGGGCCTGCATCCTGCCGACATCCATGCTGGCGCCTTCTGCCTGGATGCCATGGGCGGGAAACTGGTGCACGAGGCGGTGGTACTGCTCCGAGGAATCCAGCAACGCCTTGGAGGGAATGCAGCCCACGTTGAGACAGGTGCCGCCAAGGGACGGATTGCCCCCGGCATCCGTGCGGTCGTCGATACAGGCCGTGGCCAGACCAAGCTGGGCGCAGCGGATCGCGGCGACGTAGCCGCCGGGCCCTCCCCCGATCACGATGACATCAAAATGTTCCGACATCCTGCTTACTCACGGTTGGCAGCCCGCCTGCGGCCGTCGCGGCGGGCTGGTGCGCCTTCGGCGCGTGTTTCGGTCCGGGGCAACCCATCCGCTCATCCGAGGCGGCCAGGAGGGTGGCACCCGGGGTGCATCAGCACGCCAACAACAGCCGGGCCGGATCCTCCACCATCTGCTTGATGGTGACCAGGAACTGGACCGCATCCTTGCCGTCTATGATCCGGTGATCATAGGACAGGGCCAGGTACATCATCGGGCGCACCACCACTTCCCCTTCCTCCACGACCGGCCTTTCCTGGATGGCATGCATGCCGAGAATGGCGCTCTGGGGCGGATTGATGATGGGAGTGGACACCAGGGATCCGAACACTCCCCCGTTGGTAATGGTGAACGTGCCGCCGGCCAGGTCCTTGAGATCGATCTTGCCATCCCTTGCCTGGGCGCCGAACTCCCTGATTTTCGATTCGATTTCGGCAAATCCCAGGTCTTCGCAGTTGCGCAGCACCGGCACCACCAGCCCGCGCGGAGAGGACACCGCGATGCCGACATCCTGGTAGTGGTGCCGCACGATATCGGTGCCGTCGATATAGGCGTTCACCAGGGGAAATCTCTGCAGCGCCACCACGCTGGCCTTGACGAAGAACGACATGAAGCCGAGCCGAGCCCCGTGGGTCTTTTCGAACGGTTCCTTGTAGCGGTTCCTGAGCGCCATCACAGGCTGCATGTTGACCTCGTTGAACGTGGTCAGCATGGCCGCCGTCTGCTGCGACTGCACCAGCCGGGCAGCGATCGTCTGGCGCAGGCGGGACATCGGTTCCCGGACCTCCTCCCGGCTGCCCGTGACCCCGGGCGCCCCACCCCCCGCGGCCTTCACCGGAACCTCGGCGGGAGCGGCGGGCGAGGTGGCGGTTTCCGCCGCAGCCGGCGGACCCGCATCCGGCGCCACCGAGTCGGCCATGTAGGCCAGCAGGTCCTCCTTGGTCAGCCTGCCCCCGGGTCCCGTGGGGGTGATGGCCGCAGGGTCGATGCCATGCTCCGCGACCAGGCGTTGCACCGCGGGGCCCATCAGCTGCTCCCCTCCGGGGGCACTGCCGGGCGCTTCCTCGGATCCGGCATCGCCGGCACCCGCCTGGGGCGCGGTTCCTACCGCCTCCGTGTCCAGTACCGCCAGCACCTGTTCCGACGTCACCGTTTCCCCGGACTGGGCCCGGATTTCGGTCAGCACGCCGTTCGCCGGCGCCGGCACTTCCAGCACCACCTTGTCGGTCTCTACCTCCACCAGCACATCATCGCGGCTGACAGCCTCGCCGGGCTGCCTGTTCCAGTCAAGCAGCAGTCCGTCGGCCACGGATTCGGGCAATACCGGTACCTTGATTTCTACGGTCATGGGTTCGGATTCTGGGGATGAAATCTAAGTGAAAGAGTCGGTTCTTATCGATTGATCATCAGTGCTTCGGCCACGAGCTTGCGCTGCTGTTCGACATGCAGCTTGTAGTAGCCCACCGCCGGCGCCGGGGAGCCTTCACGCCCGACGTAACTCAGCGTCTGGCCGATGCTCCTGTTGCGCAGCCCGTTCAGGTAATAGAAGATCTGGTACCAGATTCCCTGGTTCTTGGGTTCTTCCTGGCACCAGATCAGTTCCTTCGCATTGCCATAGCGACCGAGAGCCTTCTCGAGGTGCTCCCTGGGAAACGGGTGGACCTGTTCCAACCGCACGATGGCCACGTCGGTGATGCCCTTGAGACGGCGTTCCTCAAGGATGTCGTAGTACACCTTGCCGCTGCAAAGCACCACGCGCTTCACGCCCTCCGGGTCGAGGTCGTCGATCTCGTCGATGACCGGCTGGAACCTGCCGTTCACCAGTTCCTCCACCGAGGAGACCGACAGCTTGTGCCTGAGCAGGCTCTTCGGGGTCATGACGATCAGGGGGCGGCGCAGGGGCCGGTGCAACTGACGGCGCAGCATGTGAAACATCTGCGCCGGCGTCGTCGGGATACAGACCTGCATGTTGTTTTCCGCGCACAGCTGCAGGAAGCGCTCCAACCGCGCCGAGGAGTGTTCCGGGCCCTGGCCCTCAAGGCCGTGGGGCAGGAACAGGGTCAGGCCGCACACCCTGGTCCACTTGGCCTCGCTGCTGGATATGAACTGGTCGATCACCACCTGGGCGCCGTTGACGAAGTCGCCGAACTGGGCCTCCCAGATCACCAGGGTCTTGGGCGTCGTGGTGGCGTATCCGTACTCGAAACCCAGCACCGCCTCCTCGGAAAGCAGGGAATTGATGACCAGGTAGTCGCTGGGATTGTCCGTGATGTACTGCAGCGGTACGTAGGTGCGGGGCTGGGACTGGTCGTGCAGTGTCGCGTGCCGGTGGCTGAAGGTGCCGCGGCCGGCATCCTGCCCCGACAGCCGCACCTTGTAACCGTCCTCCAGCAGGGAGCCGTAGGCCAGCAGTTCGGCGCATCCCCAGTCCATGGGCTTTTCCCCCCGGGCCATCTCCACCCGCTCGGCAAGCACCTTGGACACCCGGGGATGCACCTTGAAGTCCTCCGGCCACCGGTTCATCTTCTCCGCCAGGGACACCAGGCGCTCGGCGCTGACGCCGGTCGGGGTGTCGGTATCCCATTCGTCGGTGAGAAAGGGCTCCCAGTTCTCCATCTTGAGCTTCTTGTTGGGATCGATGACCTGGCCGGCGACCATCTTGCCGCTGTCGAGCTGGCTGCGGTAATCCTCCACCATGTCCTGCACTTCCTGCGCCGTCATCACGCCGAGGGAAACCAGCCGGTCGGCGTAGATCTCCCTGGGCGTCTGGTGATTCCGGATCTTGCCGTACATGATCGGCTGGGTGATGGCCGGCTCGTCCGCCTCGTTGTGGCCGTGGCGCCGGTAACAGACCATGTCGATGACCACGTCGTTGGCGAACCGGTTGCGGTAGTCCATGGCAAGCCGCGCCGTGGTGATCACCGCCTCCGGGTCGTCCCCGTTGACGTGGAAGATCGGCGCCTGGATCATCTTCGCCACCTCCGTGCAGTACAGCGTGGAACGGGCGTCCAGGGTATTGGTGGTGAAGCCGATCTGGTTGTTCACGATGATATGGATCGTGCCGCCGGTGGAATAGCCCCGGGTCCGGGACATGTTCAGGGTCTCCATCACGACGCCCTGGCCGGCGAAGGCGGCATCGCCGTGAATCAGGATCGGCACCACGATGCGCCGGTCGACATCGTGGCGGCGTTCCTGCCGCGCCCTGGCGGATCCCTCCACCACCGGGTTGATGATTTCCAGGTGGGAGGGATTGAAGGACAGCGCCACGTGCACGTTTCCGCCGTCGGTCTGGATGTCCGAGGAGAATCCCTGGTGGTATTTCACGTCCCCGGTCTGGGTGTCCTCGTCCTCGGTGTGGTAGTCGCCCTCGAACTCGCTGAACAGCTCTGCCGGCGACTTGCCGAGGATGTTGACCAGCACGTTGAGCCGGCCGCGGTGCGCCATGCCGATGATCACCTCCTTCACGTCCTTGCGCCCGAAACGCTGGATCAGCTCCGACAGCATGGGAATCAGGCTGTCGCCGCCTTCCAGGGAAAACCGCTTCTGGCCCACGTAGCGGGTGTGCAGGTAGCGCTCCAGGCCCTCGGCGGCCGTGAGTTTGGTCATGACCCGGAGGCGGTCCTCGCGGGTGAGATTCGGCCGCACGGGATCCGTCTCGATCTGGGCCATGAGCCACTGGCGCTGCTCCATGGAATTCAGGTAGCGGATCTCGTACCCGATGGGACCGCAATAGGCCTCCTTCAGGTAATCCAGGATTGCCCGCAGGGTCTTGCGGCCCCCGCCGGCGAGATCCCCGGTATCGAACTCGCTGTCGAGGTCGGCCTCGGTCAGGTCATACTGGGTCAGTTCCAGTTCCCCGGCGTCCCCGCGGGGCATGGTGTTGATGGGATCGATATCGGCCAGCAGGTGTCCGAGGGAGCGGTAGCCCATGATCAGCTTGGAGACCTGGCCCTGCTTGTGGGCAGCGGTCTCCATCCATTCCCGGGAACCGCCGATGCTGACCCCGGTGGGGGCCAGTGGCTGGACATCAGGCAGCAGTGCGGCGATCTGTTGCCAGGCCGGATCGGCGCCATTGTGGAGCGAATCCTGGTACAGCGACTCGAGATAGCTCAGGTTACCGCCGTTCAGAAACGCGAGATCGGATATGCCGGATTTCATGAATCCCCCTGCCCGGGCGCCTGGCGCCCACTGGTTCTGGACCCGTACATGCCGCACCGCCTGGTACCCCGGTCAGCCAGGGCCACGCCTGGGCGGCTGGTCAAGGTCATGGATTGTATTGAATGCCTTTGTGAACCGTAACCATACCAATTGGGGAGTCAGACCACAACGTCGGCAAACCGCCGGAAGAAGCGCGCCATGTAACGGTCCGCGGCGGTCGTGAGCAGGCTGTCACCGAGCATCGAGAACCAGCCGGACACGTTGATGTCCGCCCGGTAGATCAGCAGGGTTTCGGTATCCCGGCATTCCAGCAGGACCCGGGCCCTGCCCGTCGCATGGCCAAGGGCCCGCAGGGTGGTTTCGGCATGGAGCAGGTATTCCACCGGTGGATCGGTCTCCTCCACCAGCAACCGTGCGTCCAGCCGTTTTTTCACCGGCCCAACGCCGAATCGGAATACCGCCCGGTATTCACCGTCCGCATCCCGCACCACCATCTCGCAGCCACGGATACAGTATTTCAGGACCCCGGGATCGTTCAGCCTGCGCCAGACGACCGGTCTCGGTGCGGGCAGCAGGTATTCGCCACCCACGCGCACGGCACCCGTTCGGCGTTTCGAATTCATCCGGATGATGATGCAGACCCCAGGAATTTCCAGTATGTACCCCCGGGCAGCCAAACATGCAAGGTTCGTCCTGGCTGCGCTCCCGCCCGGACAGGTCCCGTACGCCCCCATGGCACCGGGGGTGCATTGACGGAGATACCGGGAATTGTGGGAAGATCGGGCGTCAGGCCGACACCGGGACACGAACCATGCAAGATGATGCCTTTGCCGACCGCTACAGCCGCCAGATCCGACTGCCGTTGGTGGAAGAGAAGGGGCAGCGCGCGATTCGTGATGCGGCGGTGCTGATCGTGGGCATGGGCGGGCTGGGATCGCCGGTTGCCATGTACCTGGCCGCCGCGGGTGTGGGCCGCCTTACCATTGCGGATTTCGACGTCGTGGACCTGTCCAACCTCCAGCGCCAGATCGTCCATGCACATGACGATATCGGCCTGCTGAAAACTGAGTCCGCCGCCAGGCGCCTGCAAGCCGTCAACCCGGATATTGTCCTGACCTGCCTGGACTACACCCTGGAGGCGGAGGAGTTCGTCGATCTGGCCGCGGACCACCACCTGCTCATGGACTGCACCGACAATTTTCCCACCCGGTTCCAGCTCAACGACGCCTCCCTCGCCACCGGCACCCCGCTGGTCTCCGGTGCAGCCATCCGCTGGGAGGGCCAGGTCACCGCGTTCGACCCCCGCATGCCCGACAGCCCCTGCTACCAATGCCTGTATCCCGACCGGAGCGTGGAGGCCGCCACCTGTGCGGCGGAGGGCGTGATCTCGCCGCTGGTCGGCGTGATCGGCACCATGCAGGCCCTGGAGGCGGTGAACATCCTGCTGGGCCGCGGCCAGCTCCACGGCGCAGTATGGCTGTTCGACGCCCAGTTCATGGACTGGCAGAAAATGGTGCTGCCGAAGAATCCGGACTGCCCCGCCTGCGGTGCCGGGCGATGAATTTCAGGGGCAAGACCGTCATCGTCACCGGCGGCGGCTCCGGCATGGGCGCGGCAACCGCGAAGCTGTTTGCCGATGCAGGCGCCCGGGTCGCCATCGTGGACCGGGATGAAGCGGCGGCCGCCGCGACGGCGAAGAAGTGCAATGCACCGGGCTGCCTGATCGGCGATGTCAGCGACTCTGGATTCTGCGATCACGTGATCGCCGACGTCGCCGCGCACACCGGCCGCGTCGATGTCCTGGTCAACGCCGCCGGCGTCATCGCCCGCAGGGATACCCTGTCCACCGGCGACGAGGACTGGCAGCGGGTGATGCGGGTCAACGTGGACGGCGTGTTCTACATGAGCCGGGCGGCGCTGCGGGTGATGAAGGAGCAGCGCTCGGGCGCCATCGTCAATTTCGGTTCCATCTGGGGCGGTTCCGGGGCCCCGGGCGTCATCGCCTATTGCGCCTCCAAGGGTGCGGTACACCAGATTACCAGGGCCATGGCCCTGGAATGCGTCCAGGACGGTATCCGCGTCAATGCGGTTTGTCCCGGGGAAGTCGACACCCCCATGCTGCGATCCGAACGGACCGGCCCGGTGACCGCGGAAATGCTCGAGAGCATCGCCGGCACCGTTCCCATGGGCCGACTGGCCGAACCCGGGGAAATCGCACGGGTGGTGCTGTTCCTCGCGTCCGAGGACGCGAGCTACATGACCGGCGCACTGGTAAACGTGGACGCGGGATACAGCGCACGCTAGACATTATGGCCTGCCCGATTCAATGAGGCAGGCCATACCTGCCCCTGATATGCGGCGCTTGCGGCGAACGTTGGCAGGAAGTGCAGCAAGCATGCGAGAGGAAGCTTTTTAATATGTCCTGTATGTTTCTGATGAGGATAAATCTTAGAAGATGTTGTGCTTCCCGGGGAATCATCCTTGTTTAATTGAACTTCCAGTTCAATAATGCAAGATAAAGATCGCGATCAATGCACATGCGTTCCGATCTCCGATGTCGACGGACAGGCCAACGTCGCCCGTTTCCATGCCGGGTCGATTCAACGCCGTGCTGGTCCGCTCAAGTCTTTTTCCCGCAGCCCCTTCCTTTCGTCTGAAAAGGACGTTCCTTTTGCAGGGATCAGTCGTCTTTGCGCCCCGGCATTGAAATGAGACCGCGGCGCGCGAGAAATTCCATCACCTCCTGGACGCATTCCTCCACGCCCCGCTCTCCGGTACGCACGATCAGGTCCGCATTCTGCGGCGTCTCGTAGGGGGAGGATATCCCGGTGAATTCCTCGATCTCTCCCTTGCGCGCGCGCTGGTACAGACCCTTGATATCACGCTGTTCGCAGATTTCCAGCGGGCAGTCGCAGTACACCTCGACGAAGTCGTTCTCCCGTTCCACCATCATACGCACCCGCTGGCGGTCGATCCGGATGGGCGAGATGAACGCGGTGAGCACGATCACCCCGGCATCCACGAACAGCCTCGCCACCTGCCCGATCCGGCGGATGTTTTCCGTGCGGTCCTGCTCGCTGAAGCCAAGGTCGCCGCACAGTGCATGGCGGACGTTGTCGCCATCGAGCACCAGGGTGCGGCATCCCATCTCGTGGAGCTCCAGTTCCACGGCGTGGGCAAGGGTGGACTTGCCGCTGCCGGACAGCCCGGTGAACCAGACGATGGCACCGGCGTGTCCGTTCTGTCTTTCCCTGTCGTCGCGGCTGATGGTGGCCTGGTGCCAGAATGTGTTGGGTGATCTGTTCATGGCGCGATTATATCCGGATGCCCCTGATTGCAGTATTCACCTGCACGGCCTTCCCGGGCGTTCATATCAGTTCATCCTTGCGGTCGTCGGTTTCCCCGTAGCGGCTGAGCGCGGGCGGCCGCAGCCCGGCATACAGTTCTTCCAGGTTCCGGTTCACCAGCTCGGCCTGCTGCTCGAACAGGCTGTTTCCCTGAAGATCGCTGTCGACGATGAACGGGCCGAAATTCTCCACCTCGAACACCCACATGGCCTGGGCATTGCCGAGTTCCCCGAGCCAGTGCACTTCGCGCACACGCCGGATGCCGCGGCCGAGCAGGGCGCCGGTGCCGTATCCCACGGTGGTCAGGTACACGGCCCCGGCCGGCAGGAACAGGTCGCGGTAATCCTGTCCCGTCATGCCGCCCTTGCCGATGATGACACGGGCACCGGAAACCCTGAACCAGTCGGCCATCCACTTCGCGAAGCGGAAGCTGGCGGTGGCGGTGACGCCGCCCACCTTGTACCGCCCGTCCGGCTCCACCGCCGCGGCGGGGGAGCAGTGAAAGTTGACGTTGCTGACCGCGGGCAGATCCAGGGGAAGGGGATGCCCTTCCCCGAGGACGCGCTGGTAGACGCCCTCGCGGCCGGTGTAGATCACGCCGTCGAGGTAGACGATGGTGCCGATGGCGAGGTCCGCGAGGTCCTCGCCGCTGACCGGCACCTTCAGCCGGACTGTCTTGAAGCCGGGTGCGGGGTCTGCCATTCCACTGTCTCCCGTCGCATGTAGGGGGTGAACCACTTGGGGTCGGTACGGTATTCCGTCGAACCGTCCGCCCGTATCCGCACCGTGGCCCGGCGCGAAGACAGGCAGAACGTGTGCATGCTCATCGGCATGCCGCCTGTGTGGGTATAGCCCACCTCGATATGGCAGTCCGCCACCATGGATTTCCCCACAAACCCCATGGCGCCCATGCCGATCGAGTTGCCCAGTTCCTGTAATTCCTCTTCCAGCGCGGCGATTTCCGGATCCGGATTGCGGTCGCCGACCACCCGCAGGCAGGCCGCCTGCTTGCCGAGGACCATGCAGGTATCCTTGGAGCCGCCGAGGCCGACGCCGACGATGGCGGGCTGGCAGGCCAGGCCCCGCTTGCCGAAGGCCACCAGGGTGTCCAGGAAGAACCGCTTGATGCCGTCAATGCCGTCGCCGGGAAACAGCATGCGGTAATCGGTGCCGAACAGTCCGCCCTTGTGCACCGTGGTGATTTCGATCCAGTCCACGTCCGGCTCGAAACTCCACTCGATTTCCGGTGCGTTGATGCCGACGTTGTTGTTGTGGTCGGTCCGCCACAGGGGGTGCACCCGGTTGGGCCTCAGCGGGATGTCATGAGTCGCCCTGGCGGTGGCGCTTCTAAGAGCCCGCTCGAACCCGGTGAATCCGCCGGCGAACCGGGCATGGTCCCCGAGCTTGACATAGAACCTCGGCAGCCCGGTGTCCGCGCACATGGGCCGCCGGTCGGCGGTGGCGGTTTCCCAGTTCTCCAGCATGGTCCGCAGTACGAAACAGGAAAGATCCCCCGACTCGCCTTCGGCCATGCGCTGGATACTATTGCGGTAGTCCGCGGGAATGTCGATGGCGGCATTGGCCATGATGCGGCAGGCGGCCTCTTCGATGTCGTCAGGTGCAATCATGGGGTGGCTCCGGGCAGGCTCGGCTGCTCCTCCAGCAGGCTTTCCCCTGGGCGCACGATGGTGAACGCCACCGGGGACTGGGTTACGGACAAACGGTCATCGGCCCTTTGTACCACGGTAAACGTGGAGGATGCCAGATCGCCGGTCCCGGTGAAATCCTCGCGGTAGTGGGCGCCGCGGGAATTTTCCCGCGAAAGCGCCGCCCGGCAGATGCCCTCCGAAACATCCAGCAGGTTTTCCAGGTTGAGCCAGTCATGCCATGACAGGTTGAAGCGCAGGTCCCGGGTGCCGATACCGGCGGCATCGAGCTCGGACCTGAGACCGGCAATCCCCGCGATTCCCTGCTCCAGGCCCGCCCGGGAACGGATAATGCCGGCGTCCGTCCACATCAGGTCCATCAGGCGCTCCCGAATCCCATGGATGTTGCCGCCGTGGCGGCCGAGGGGACGCGTTGCCCTGGCCAGCTCCCGGTCCACGGCATCCCGGTCGGGTTCGGGCGGCGCACTTCCCCGCCCCTCCGCGCCAAGGTCCGCCGCCATCACTTCCCCGGCGATCCCGCCGAACACCGTGGAGTTGGCCACGCCGTTGCCGCCGAGCCGGTTGGCGCCGTGCATCCCGGCAGCATCCTCTCCCGCCACGTGGAGTCCCCTGATCCCGGTCCGGGTTTCCGTATCGCATACCAGCCCGCCCATGAAATAGTGCGCCGTCGGCACCACCTCCACCCGCCCGGCGGCCAGGTCGAATCCGCAGTCGGCACAGCGGCGCACCATGCCCGGAAATCTCGCCGCCACCGTGTCGGGGCCGAGATGGGACATGGAGATGTAGACACCGCCCAACGGACTGGTCCGGCCCCGGCGCATCTCGTCGTAGATCGCCCGGCTGACGATATCCCGGGTGGCCCGTTCACCGGCCGGGTCGTGATGGAGCATGAACCGGTCCCCGGCACCGTTCAGCAAATACCCGCCGGCGCCGCGGAGCCCCTCTTCCAGGACCGTCCCGGTCATGCGGGTATCCCGGCCCGCCAGCAGACCGGTTGGGTGAAACTGCACCATTTCCATGTCACGCAGCGGCAGGCCGAGCCTGAGCGCCATGGCAAGACCGTCCATGGACTTGTCCCCGGAAGGCGTGTGATACCGGTACATGGTGGGTCCTCCGCCGGTGGCCAGGAGTACCGCCCGGGCCTGGACCAGGCGAAACTCGCCGCTGCGCATGTCCACCATCAGCGCGCCTGCGATCCGTTCGCCGGCCCTGTCGGGAATCAGGCCAAGGACACGGTGCTCCTCGAGCCCGGCCAGCGGCAGCGCCCTGACCTGTTCCATCAGGCGGTTGATGATCTCGATGCCCGTCAGGTCGCCCTTGTGCACCGTGCGGTCGAACGTCTGTCCCGCAAAGGCCTTGTGATGCAGGCTGCCGTCGGGGTTGCGGTCGAAAAAACAGCCCAGTTCATTCTCCAGTTCCCTGACCCGGACGACGGCGGTCTCCACCAGCTTCCAGGCCAGGCCCTGGTGCGGCAGCCACTTGCCGCCGATGATGGTGTCCATGAAGTGCCGCTCCACCGAATCTCCCGGGCCCAGCGCGACGTTGTAGCCCCCCTGGACCATCCGGGTACAGCCGCACTTGCCGAGCAGTCCCTTCACGGCAACGGCGATCCTGAGGTCCGGGCCCGCCTGGTGGGCATGCAGTGCGGCGAACAACCCGGCGCCGCCGGCTCCGATGACCAGGATATCGGTTTCCAGCCTGGAGACTTCCGTCATGTCTCAGGCCGTCCGGGCTCCGGACAACAGAAACCAGAGTGCCATGAAGACCGCGCCGGCGGTCGCCAGGGCCGCCATGTTTTTCTGCCTCGCGCTCCAGGGCAGCCATTCCAGGGCCATGAGCCGCAACCCGCCGAAAAGATGCACCGACAGCAGGAAGACAAGGCCCATTTCCGCGATCCGCACCAGGGGCCGGTGGGTCCACTGCAGGAACCCGTCGAGCGCCGCCGGATCCGTCAGGGCTAGCGACAGCACCCAGAAATGCGCCGGCAGGAAAAGGGCCAGGGCGATGCCCGACAGCCGGTGCACGATAAAGGCCAGCCAGAGCCCGTGGCGTCTGTGGGGCGCGATCATGCCAGAGTCACGGCGAGCACTGCCCGGAAGCCGAGAATCAGCAGGCCGAGTCCCAGGGCCCAGGTCACCGCCGCAAGCAGCGGCCCCTTGAGCTGCAGCCACTCATGCAGCACGGTGCGAAGACCGATGGCGGCGTGGATGGAAACCGCGAGGACGAAACTGCCGTAGACCAGCCCCCAGGCCACGCTGCCCCGGGTGCGGCCCAGCAGCGTCTCGGCGTCGAGTCCGCTTCGGACAGCGTAGATGATGACACCGAGATGAACCAGCACCAGCGGCGCCATGACCAGGGCACTCAGCCTTTGCAGGAGATACAGTCCGAGCGGCATCAGAGATCTCCCTTCAGCAGGGATCCCATGATCGTCCGTTTCAGCCCGGCGATGGACCCTGCCGGGTCCAGCAGGTTGGGGCAATATTGCGTACAGTTCTGCTGGGAATGGCAATTGTGGCAGCCGGCGTCTCCCGCCACCGCCCGCAGCCGTTCGCGGCCGCCCCGGTCGCGTTCGTCGTTCACCAGCGACCAGGCCCGGTTCAGGGCCGCCGGACCGAGGAAGTCCCGTTTCCAGGCAACCACATCGCAGGCCGCATAACAGACGGCGCAGTTGATGCATTCAATGGCCGCGTCGGCGGCGCGCCTGGCTGGCGTATCCGGCGCAATCGCCGGCAGGGGCCGGTTCCGGTCGGCGCCGGGTACGAATCCGCCGCCGGCTTCGCGCCAGCGATCGAAGAAAGTAGTCATGTCGCAGGCCAGGTCCCGCACCACAGGCAGGTTGCGCAACGGGGCAACCGACAGCCCGCCGTCCCGGAGAACACGGTTGACATGGGTCCGGCAGGTCCACCGGGGTTCGCCGTTCACCGTCATCGCGCAGGAGCCGCACACACCCACCCGGCAGGCGAAGCGATAGGCAAGATCCGGCTCCGGGTTCTGCTGGATCCATGTCACCACGTCAAGCACGGTCTGGTTCTCGCGGACCGGGACCCGGTAGCTCCGCCACTGTCCCCCCTTGGCATCCCCGCGCCAGACACGGACGTGTATGGAGGCCTCATCCCCCGTGGTGACATGCTCCGCCTGCAGTTCCATGCATCGATTCTACATAAAATATAATTTTCTAAAATAAATATTTATTTCATTTTGATAAAATTAGATTTTCCCTTTGTGATTTACCGGCCAGGGCGGCCATCTCTCCCGCCAGTGCATCGATGGCACTGTAGGCAAGGCTGTCCCGGCGCCAGAGCAGGCCGAGCACACGCACCACGTCCTCACCCAGGGGAATCCTGTTATGCGATATGGTGTGCATGGGAGAGACGCAGCGGTCCGGCACGATGGACACGCCAAGGTCGCTGGAGACCATGGTGTATATCGCGTCAAGACTCTCCAACTCCATGGTTTCCCGGACGGCGATTCCCCGTTCGAGCAGCCAGTTGTCGATCTGCTCCCCCACCCAGGCGTTCCGGGAGAATCGGATGAAGGGGTACCGGCCCAGTATTTCCTCGGGCGCGGCGCCCGCCACCGCCGGCGGCGTGATCAGTATCAGCGGTTCCACTGCCAACTGGCGCCAGACGAGATGGGGATAGCGCTGCCGGGGTTCGCTGATGACCGCGGCGTCCAGGGAACCCCGGTCCACCTGGCGCAGCAGTTCCGACGACAGGCCGGGCACGATCCGCAGATGAATCGGCCTTTGCGCCATCTGCAGGTGCCGCAGGGTGGCGGGCACCAGCCCGGTCATGACCGTGTCCACGGCACCGATGGTCAGTTCGGCGATATCCTCCGCATCCGCACCGGTCATCAACGCCTGGTAATCCAGGATCAGTTTCCGCGCCCTCGGTACCAGGGACATCCCCAGGGAATTGAGGCGCGGCACCTTCGTGTCACGGTGGAAGATCGGCTGCCCGAGTTCCGCTTCCAGGGACTTCATTTGCTGCCCCACCGCCGCCGGGGTAAGGTGCACCCTCCGGGCGGCCTCGATGAACGACCCGGTTTCCGCGACCGCCACCAGTGTTTTCAGGCGGCGTATTGACACGTGCTCCCGTTACCCATGCAAATGGACGGCAATTCCAGACACCGCCATGAGTTCCCTATGGGCCCCGTCATTTCACTCATATCCGTCATGCTCATGCAGCCCCTCGATGCAACCCGGCAGCCACGCTGGCCTAGCCGGGTTGATATACCGACCCTCCAACGCGTACATGGCTGAACCGAAATGGCAAGAAACATCGAAATCAAGGCACGTGTCGAAAACGTGGAAAGACTGCGGTCCAGGATACTGGCGATATCCGACACCGAAGCGGAAACCATCTACCAGGAGGATGTTTTCTTCGAATGCAACCACGGCCGGCTGAAGCTGAGGAAATTCCCGGACGGCACGGGGGAACTGATCCATTATGATCGGCCGAACCAGAACGGGCCCAAGGAAAGCGACTATATCATCACCCCCGCAAGTCATCCCGGGACCCTGGAGGCGTCCCTCACCCGGTCAAACGGAGTGCGGGGAATCGTGAGGAAGAGGCGCCTGTTGTTTCTCGTGGGCCGCACCAGGATACACCTGGACAGCGTGGAGGGGTTGGGAGATTTTGTCGAGCTCGAAGTCGTTCTGGATGAAGGCGAAACCGTCCAGGACGGTAAACGAATTGCCCTCGGGATCATGGATGCCCTGGAAATAGACCCGGCAACGCTGGTCGAAGACGCTTATCTTGACCTGCTGAATCGCACCGGTGCATGAAGGGATTCGTGATGCACCCCACCCTGAACCAACGCCGGAGCATGGCCCGCCGGGTGCGCAGTCCCGGGAATTCCGTCCAACCGGCCACCAGGGCCCGATTCCGGTCAGCAGGACAGGAGGCGACCTTTTTGCAGTGGCACGCGGGTTGCCGGGGTTGGCAGTAATCCCGGATTACTCCACCGGTTCCGGAAGGGTTTCGCTGTTGCTGCCGTCCAGGCATCGATTCCTGGTTCCCCGGGCCTGGTCCAGGTTCTCCGCCAGCGTGTTGTTCCTGGCCAGCGACTTGAGGCGCAGCCTTGCCACGTCCGGCACGATGCGGCCCGCGCTGCGCATGCCGACGAACCGGGACCAGACCGCGAGCTTCTTGGTCACCTGGTGCGGCTGCAGTCGGTCCAGGTCGCGCGGAGTCAGGCCTTCCCCCGTGGCGACATAACCCGCAGCCTCCGCCCGCGCAAGCAATTCTTCGCCCCGGCGGCTCCTGGCGATCACCGCGTTGCTGCCCGGGTCCTTCTCCTGGCCCTCCCAGGGAGGTGAGCCCCCGTCCCAGGTATCGGCCGCCGCAATATCCGCGGCGTCGCCGATACCGTCGGCGCAGACCTTGCAGCGGAACGGCAATTGCCAGGATGATTCATCCTCCCCCCAAAAATCGAGGTAATTCCTCTCGATGGCCCTGCCATCGGCAGTTTCCACCCGGGTGGGCCCCGGGCAGCCGTGGCCCCGGTAGCGCAAGGCATGCAGATCGTCCCATTCCACGTCCAGTTCCCGCAGGTACCGCCGCAGGGCGGTGGGCGCCATGAAGCCGCCACAGACCATGGTGAGCTGGTAGCGGCACAGACTGTCCACCCTGGAATCCTCCGTGGCCAGGTTTCTCAGTCCGGTCACGTCGCAGGGCGTGCCGATAAACGCGAAGCGTTCATCCGCCGCCTCTGCCCGGTCCAGAATCTCCAGCATGTCCACCAAGGTGGCCGTGGGGCCATAGCGGGACCCCGCCGCGGCGATGATGTCCTCCCGGCTGCGGCTGATGGCGCGCTCCCCGAACGCGGGATATTTACGCGAGGCCCGGGCATGGACGATGAAGTCCACTTCCCCCTTTTCCAGCAGGTACAGCGCCAGGGCAGTGAGGAGCCCTCCGGTGGAGCCAAGATGACGGATCTCCGGCTCGGCAGCCCAGGCCAGCACCAGCCGGCGCCAGACGCCCCAGACCTTGTCGGACCGGCTGGCGGAGTCGATCAGTGTCTCCGGCAGCCCCTCGATACGCGTCGCGGGGCATACACGGTAGATCCTGTCCACGGTCCCGGCATCCAGTTCCCCGGTGATCACGGGCCGTTCGGTCAGGTTTTCCACCAGCCGCATCTGCACCCGCTCCCGGCCGGCGATGCTCTGGCACAGTCCGCAGCCGATGCACATGGCATCCGTCACCACCTTGTACAGGCGCTCCTCGGGCGTCAGGCCGTCTTGCAGGTCCCGCAGGTAACGATGCCGCCTTTTCACGCTGCGGCCACTGCCGCTGGAGGAACTTCCGGACTCTCGGTGCATGGGATGTGCCTGGCCTGTAAGCCTGATGACGGTGACTGCAACAACGGGACTCTGCACGATCCCTGCAGCGGCTTGCAAGCCTGTCGACGTCTCGTCACCGGGTAAATTTTGCGTATACTGCCTGCATCCCTCCTGCGGTTGACATCATGACTGACTACCCCGAGTTTCTGGATCCCATCGTACGGCCCCGCTATACCGGTTTGCCGACCTTCCTGCGTGCGCCCTACCGTGAGGACATGCGTGACGTCGATGTCGGACTTGTTGGAGTCCCGTTCGATGGCGGCGTCACCAACCGTACCGGTGCACGGCACGGCCCCCGGGAAATCCGCAACCAGTCGAGCCTCATACGGCGCATGAACCAGGCAACCGGCGTCTCGCCCCATGATCTTTGCCGGGTGGCGGACATCGGGGATGCCTGGGTGCAGAAGCCGTTCACCCTCGAAGGCAGTCACCGGGAAATCGAGGATTTCTATCACCGGGTGACGGCGGCGGGCATCGTACCGGTATCCGCCGGCGGCGATCACTCCATCACCCTGCCGATTTTTCGGGCTCTTGCCGCCAAAGAACCGGTGGGCATGGTCCATTTCGATGCCCATTGCGACACCGGCGATGACTACCTGGGCTCCCGCTTCCACCACGGTGCCCCGTTTTCGAGAGCGGTGGAGGAAGGCCTGCTTGACCCGAAACGCACCATTCAGATCGGCATCAGGGGCTCCCTCAATGACCCCGATGTGTGGAAATTCAGCCACGATGCGGGGATGCGGGTGATCTACATCGAGGAATACTTCGAGATGGGACCGAAAGCGGTGATCGAAGAGGCCAGGCGAATCGTGGGCGACGGCCCTACCTACATCAGCTTCGATGTGGATGCCCTGGATCCGGTCTATGCCCCCGGAACGGGTACGCCGGAGGTGGGGGGCTATTCCACCCTCGAGGCACAGATCATGATCCGCGGGCTGTCGGAACTCAACCTGGTGGGCGGCGACGTGGTGGAGGTTGCGCCGCCGTTCGATCCTTCCGGCAACACCGCCCTGGTGGGCGCCACCATGATGTTCGAAATCCTCTGCGTGGTGGCGGACGCGGTCAGCCGTAGCCGCTGATCAAGCCACGGGATAAGGGTGCGCAGACGATCTTCATCGTCTTCGTGAAGGGCTTTCAATTCCACGATGGCGGATTTTTACTCTTGTCGTTGGTCGTAATGGGTCGTGTACCTCTGATGGCGTGGTAACTTGATGAAGTGCACCATGACCACCACCAATTTGCACACATCCTGGCACACTACTCCTTTGTGACTAAATTACTCGTTACGCATTGATCTCTTCCTGTAGTGCCTGGAGTACCGCCAGAATCTCCTCGAAATCCGGCACCTCGCCGAAAATCATGTCTTCCATTGCCCGATAATCGGACCTGACCGAGGACAGGACATGGCCCTCCGGTACCAGCACCAGGGTACCTGGCTTCGCCAGATCGTACCTAGCCCAACCCCGAGGATAGAATCGCTGCTTAAACGCCACTACGCTGGTCAGCAAGCCCGGATCAGCCAAAACCTGTTCCTTTACCGGCGACTGGGCCATCTTGGTCAGATCGTAATAGTGGCGCGAATAGCGTGCCGGCTGCTTATTCCCCTCGGGGCGATAGGCCTCGTGGTGCAGAATCGTGGCCTTCTCCCAAAATGTGCGTTCCGCCTTGATGACTTTGACGGCACATTCAGGTTGCCCAAACACATCGGGAAAGGCCTCTGCCGCGTAACAACTGATTCTGCGATCTTCATTCGGCAGCCATGACGCCAGCGGGCCGATTTCCAGTCGCACTCCGGAACGGAGGTAACCATCAGGAAAGGCCGCAGGGTATCTAACGTCAATCACATACGGATCATCAGCATCCATACCACAGCCACACACACCGTCGAGTGCAGATTCGACCAATCTCAATAGTTCTCCACCAATGTACTGTTGTGCCTGCTCGTTGATCGCTGCATTCAAACGAGCCTGTTTGGTTTTGGAACGGTCAGCCAAGGGATCATCTCCGCCCAGAATACGCCAGTCGAGGACTAGGTCGATATCCTCCGAGAAACGTTCAACCAGGTTATATACCTTCGATAGGCTGGTGCCACCCTTGAACATCAGCAGCCGCGCGAGATCCGGCTCCCGGAACAACCGGTTAAGTACCCAGGTAACCCAAAAGTCCTTTTCGACAACAGCTGGCGTGGTGCCTTTCTGCGTCGCCGTCTCCGAAAACAATTCGTTACGTTCCTGTGCAGGAAGCTGGGCAACCTTGTCCATCAGTCAACCTCCTTGCAAATCCGTTTGATGGCTTCAAAGATCCAGCTAGTGGTCGAACGGGTATCACTGAGGATACGATCACACGCTTTCGACTCCAGATTCTGGCGGATAACCTCTACTACCTTCTGGTCCACATGCTCCCGACCTAGCGCTTTCAGGGCCTGCACCACCAGGCCACTCTCCCTGTATTTAAAGCCCACGTCCTTCAAGGCGGATTTCCTGAACACCAGGGACTGGTCCACTATTTCGTACTCACGGCTCGGGCCGTCGGAGAGGTAAATCCAGCGCCCCGGCACTTGGGTGGAGAGGCCCAGCAGGTTTAAAGCCGCATCACCGGAAGGCTGAATGCGCCAGTTGAATTTTCGAGCCAAGGCATGAGCCACCTGGTCGAGATCCGGGCTCAATTGACGATCCAGTAATACGCTATAACGAGGATAGTCGTAGACCCCGCGGTAGACACGACGAATCTTACCGGCCTTGGTCAGGCTGGAGAGTGCCTGAAGGATATTGGCCTCACCAAATTCGGCCACAAAATCAGTCTTGGTGAATGCCCAACCCCTACCATGTCCATATATCCGAGAAATAACTTTTTTTTCAACACATTGTGACATTATCTAGTGATATATTTTTCAGAAAAACAGTATTGTTTTTCTAAAATCTGAGTTTAACAGACCCACAGCACGATGTGCAGTCTGATCACGCAGCATCCTGGGTAAAAGCGTCCCAAGGCGCCCAAATCCAACCCTCGCTTGGGGAGGCGTCAGCCCCTGGCGGTAAAGGAGCACCCTACTTGTCCGCAAACAGACTGACTGACTACCAAGCAGGCCGGGGAATTCTCGCAGGCTGCATGGGTGAGCGCGGGATAAGGCCGGTGCAGAGCCTGGACCGATTCTGCGCGTTTGCAGGCCGAGATACGGGCCGCAATGCTGGTGAGATTGCTGTCGTTACTCCAGAGACTCCGCACTCCGCTTCCTTCGGCGCAATGCGGGCCAAGGCAGGGACGTTTCAGATCACCTTGCCTTCAAGGGTATCCTCAAGCAGCTTCACGTTCTGCCGGACGCCCTCCATGAACGGGTTTACCTCCAGGGCGCGGCGAAACCAGTGCAGGGCCTCGGCCTGTTTACCAATCTCCATGTAGATCAGACCCTGCCCCGACAGTGCCCCGAAATGGCGCGGCTCAAGGCGCAGGGTTTCCCGGACATCAGCCGTGGACTGTTCGTACCTGCCCATCATGTAAAGGACCGTGGCACGCTTGTTCCATGCTTCCGCAAAATCCGGCGCGATGTCGATGAGGTCCGTGAAAATCCGGGCAGCATCGTCCAGGGCGAACTGGTTCATGCTCCGGATTCCCAGCGCCATCAGCCGCCGGGCCCTGGGATTGTCGCTGGCAAGCCAATGATTCCAGATCCGCGCGGTGACTTCGCGGGCCTCCGCCGATGATGTCTCCGGGGACAACAGACGATCGAACAGGCCGTCAAGGGCGGGGGCATTCTGATCCGACCAGGCGGGATTGAGAAACAGGGCCGCCATGAGGACGGTGGTTCGCAGGATTTTGTTCATCGCAAGCTCCTCCAGGGTGCCTGGGCACATCCCGGGTTTTCAGATGTCTTGTCCAGCACTGACAGCCGGTCCCGGCTCGGTTTCGGCGATGACAAGATCGACTACCTTCTGCAACGCTTCGCGGTTGTCGGCCCCATCGAGAATGGCCTGCCGGTAAACGTCCTCCTGCCGATCAGCACTGTTGCCTTCCGAGATGATGCTCGGAATCCGCGCAAGCGCCGCCTCGCACCCGAGTGCGTCCGCATCGTCACGGAGCATGTCGACCAGTTCGATCACCAGGTCCTCGACATCGATCCGGCCACCGGCTCCATTCCAGTGCGGCAAGAATGCAAATGTACCATAGCGCTGCGCCAGCCAACGCCCCTCCTCTATCGATTCCGGAGGAATCGACTCAAGGCGTTCGCCGGATTCGAGCCTTGCGTCCAGGTGGCGGATGAGGCACGCGTAAAGTGCCGCGATTGACACGGCGTCCTCGATCCGGGGACAGATATCGCAGATCCTGAGTTCTATGGTCGGGTAGCTGGCGGACGGCCGGATATCCCACCGCAGCTCGCTACCGTCCTCGACCGCCTCGATCGCGAGGTAGCGTTCCAGCACGGTATCGTAATCGCTGCGCGAGCGCATTGCGGGAGGGGTTCCGGTGCGCGGCAGCGCAGTAATCGCCATCTGCCGGTATGACTTGAGTCCGGTCAGACGTCCCCCGTGGAAGGGCGAGGAGCAGGAGAGCACCAGAAACACCGCCAGGTAGCCGCGCAGGGCGTGCATCACCTCGATCCTGCGGTCGTCGTCGCCGAAACCGGCATGGATGTGCATCCCGCCGATGAAGAACTGGCGTACGCTGTCCTGCATCAGGATTTCGGCGCGCTGGTAGCGCTCCTTCTCCGTCACCTTCTGGTCCTGCCAACGGGCCCAGGGGTGGGTGGAGGACGCGATGATCCTCGCACCGTGCGCCCGCGCGGCGTCGATCACGCAACGCCGCGTTTCCCTCAGACTCTGCTCGACCTCGGCGATTGAGGCGCATACCCTGGAATTGGTCTCGACCTGCGATCGCAGGAATTCGCTGACCACCTTGTTCTCACCTGCCTGTTCGCTCGCCTGGACAAGGACCTGCTCGTCGGGCTCGGGAACCACGTCCCGTGATCCCGGGTCCACGATCATCAGCTCCTCTTCTATGCCCAGGGTGATCTCGGTCATCTCGCTGTCAGCACCTTGGGTCCACCACTCTCGGGGAAACGGGGATGCGGCCGGGGTTACGGCCAGCGGCCCGGGAAACCTCACGCATGGCGAAGCCACGACGCCAGAGTAGGCCGTGGAGTACTTTCCGTATGGTATCGCCCTTCATCTCAGCCGTTACGGAGAATGCCTGGAATAGTTGGAATTACCGTCAAAACCCTGAGGGTCATCTTATACCGACGCGGCCTCTTCCGCCATAAACAACCATAAATGGAACCTGATGGCCGGATCCCTGATGCCATAGGGATTTTGATGATAGTGGACAGGGACGGTGTTTTCGGCAACGGACCGCCCGTAATTTCAGCTCTCCGGGTTCCCCTCCATCCGAAGCCTGACGCCTGCCAGGTCTTCGGCGGTGTCCACACCGGCAGGAGGCGCCTCGACGGCCAATGCACAGGCAATGCACTCCCCATGCCAGAGAACCCGTAATTGTTCCAGTCGCTCCTTGCGTTCCAGCGGACAGGGTCCACGGCCGGAGAACGTGCGCAGATAGCCACAGCGGTAGGCATAGATGCCCAGGTGCCTGAGGGCATGTTGCCAGGCTTCCCCCGAAAGGTCGGAGGAATCCCGGGAGCAGTTCCAGGGCACCGGGGCCCGGCTGAAATAGACGGCCCTGTCATCATCTCCCAGCACCACTTTCACGGCGGAGGAATCGGCAAATTCACCGGCACCGGTGAATGGCGTGCACAGTGTCGCCATGGCCGCGTCTTCCCGCACCACCAGCAACTCGGCGACCTGGCGAATCAGGGACGGGGGCATCTGCGGCTCGTCCCCCTGTACATTCACCACCACCTCGTCGTCCGCCAGGCCAAGCACGCTACAGGCCTCGGCGATACGATCGCTGCCGGAAGCGTGATCCTTCCCGGTCATGACGGCAACACCCCCGGCATCCTGCACGGCAGACTCGATGCGCCGGTCGTCGGTGGCCACGGTCACACTCGCCGCACCACTGGCGAGGGCGGCCTCGTAGACATGCTGGATCATGGGCTTGCCGGCGATGTCCAGCAATGGTTTCCCCGGCAGGCGCGTGGAAGCATAACGGGCAGGGATGACGACGTGAAAGCGCGTGTTCATGGTTCCGGGGTCCCGGGCGCGGACCCAAGGTCCAGGTGACGTTGTACGGCGGCGAAGAACCCCGGGGAGATTCGTGCTGACACCGGCACGCAGAAAACATCCCCGGCTATCTCCAGGTGATCGCACTTGACCGCGTCCTTTTCGGTCATCAGGATCACGCTGTCGTCGCCGGCAAATCCAAAATCGCTTTCCGTGAAATTATGGTGATCCGGAAATGCATGCCGCACCACGGCCAGGCCCGCGTCCTCGAGGTGCCGAAAGAACCGCTCCGGATTGCCGATCCCCGCCACGGCGTGGACGGGGTCTCCCGCAAGACCCGCCAGGGGCAGTTTGCGGACCCGGTCGCGCAACGAGTGCGCCTCGGCCCCCTCCATGGCCATGCCGAACTCCTGGTCCTTGTCCATCGCCCCGGCACCGTTGAACACCCTGATGTCCGCACGCCGCAACATGGATTTCGGCTCCCGCAGGGGCCCTGCCGGCAGGCACCAGCCGTTGCCGAAGCCGCGCATGGTGTCGACCACCACGATATCCAGGTCCCGGTGAAGCCGGTGATGCTGCAGGCCGTCATCGCTGATGATGAGGTTGCAGCCATCGCGGTCCACCAGATGTCTCGCGGCGGCTACCCTGTCGGCACAAACCGCCACGGGAACCCCGCTGTGCCGCTGCAGCAGCAGGGCCTCGTCGCCCACGGTGGCGGGAGTATCGGAACCGGTGACTCCGTGGGGTACGGCCGAAGTCCTGCCTCCGTATCCCCGGCTGACGATACCGGGCCGGCAGCCTATCGAACGGAAATGGACAGCCAGCGCGATGACAAGGGGCGTCTTGCCGGTCCCCCCCACCGTCAAGTTGCCGACCACGAGCACCGGCACGCCAACGCGTTCCGGCCGGCGCAGCCCGATCCGCCAGGACAGGCGGACCAGTACCGCCAGGGCACAGTACAACCACGACAGGGGCAGCAGCAACCGGTTGACGATGCGCGGTTGATGCCAGCCAAGTTCGATGCGCCGGAGTATGTCGGTCGAATGCTTCAAGCCGATATGATTTGTCCCGCGGCGGTTCCCTGTCAACCCACGCAGCAGTGAACCGCCAATGTCTGGGCCGCCGCCGGAGCCGCACCTCCAAGGCGGCGAATCGGTACTATCGGGGAGACGGCGCCGCTGCCGGGAGTATTCCGGGCCGGGTACCGGACTCCGTCGTCCCGGGAGAATTCTGCAGGATTGCATGCATCGAGGACATCAGTAGTTCATGTCCTCGAACTCGCTCTTCCGGCGACTGATGAATGCCATGAGCGCCTCGTCGACGGCGGGGTCCAGCGGGGGTGCCTCGTAGTCAGCCAGCAGCTTTTTCCACAGGCCGTTGGCCCGCATGGCGGCATCCTTCGAACCCTCCGATTCCCACTGTTCGAAGCTGTTGTTGTCGGCCACACTGGAACGGTAGAACGCGGTCATGAAATTCTCCTGGGTGTGTGCGCAGCCGAGGAAATGGGCACCGGGACCCACCTCGCGCACGGCCCCCATGGCCTGGCCGTTCTCGGACAGGTCGATCCCGTTCGCATACACCTGCATCATGCCGAGCTGGTCCGCGTCCATGACCAGTTTTTCGTAGCTGGACACGAGGCCGCCCTCCAGCCATCCCGCGGCGTGAAGGACAAAGTTGACGCCCGCATGCACCGTGGGGAGCAGGGTCTGCGCGCTTTCATGGGCCGCCTGGGCATCCGGAACCTTGGAGCCGCACAACGAGCCGCCGCTGCGGAAGGGCACGCCCAGCCGCCGGGCCAGGGCCGCGGCCCCATTGAGCACGATGGCGGGTTCCGGGGTGCCGAACGTTGGCGCCCCCGACTGCATGGACATGGAACTGGCGAACGTGCCGAAGATCACCGGTGAGCCCGGACGCACCAGTTGCGTGAACGCCATGCCGGCCATGGCTTCGGCAAGAATCTGCGTCAGCGTTCCGGCCGCGGTGACCGGCGACATGGCACCGGCCAGAATGAAGGGGGACACCACGCTGGCCTGGTTGTTGCGGGCGTAGACCTCGCAGGCGCCGAGCATGGTGTCATCGAACACCATGGGCGAGTTGGCATTGATCAGGTTGACCAGCACCGTGTTCCGGTCGACGTAGTCCTCGCCGAACACGATCTTGCACATGTCCACGCTGTCCTGCGCCCGTTCCGGCTGGGTCACGGATCCCATAAACGGCTTGTCGCTGTAGCGTATGTGCGAGTACACCATGTCGAAATGACGCTTGTTCACGGGCAGGTCGGTGGGCTCGCAGACGGTGCCGCCGGAGTGGTGCAGGGATGGCAGCATGTAGGCGAGCTTGACCAGGTTCCGGAAATCCTCGATGACCGCGTAGCGTCTGCCGCGGTCAAGGTCCCGTACGAAAGGCGGCCCGTACACCGGCGCGAACACGGTGTTGTTTCCGCCGATGACGACACTGCGCGCCGGATTTCGCGCCTTTTGCTCGAACACCGAAGGGGCCGAGTCCCGGATGATTCCGCGGCACATGCCCGCCGGGAAGCGTACCCTTTCCCCCTGGATATCCGCCCCGGCCTCGCGAAACAGCCTCAGTGCCGGCTCATAGCGGAAGTCGATGCCGATCTCCTGCAGGATGGTGTCGGCATTGCGCTCGATGATCTCAAGACCTTCCTCGCCGATCAGTTCATAAACCGGGATTTTCCTCGAAATATAGGGAACGATAACGGGGGCGGCGTTGCCGGCGGCGATGCCGCGGGCACGTCGACCGCCACGCTTGCGGGGGGGTTCGGACATCAGGACACTGGGAATTGTCGGAAAATCCTATCAAGTATGGGCCCAGGCCGGAACTCGCGCCAGAGCACAGCACGACCCGCTTATAACCGATTGCGCCACCCCGGCTGCTATTGGATAATCGCCGGGTTAGGCAAGATGGCGTCCTGCATTGGCGGAAACGGTTCAAATCACCGGCACATACCATACGACCCGCTACGGCTTCCTCGTCATTCCGGAATATTCGATGATGGCGTTCGCCGCCGCCATCGATCAATTGCGAATGGCCAACCGCCTTACCGGGAAGCCGTTGTATGAATGGGTCATATTGGGGGATGAGGGAGGCACTGTCGCTGCCAGCAATCACCTCGCCATGGAAACCACTGCCATTGACGATGCCGGCAGGCTTGATGCGGTATTCGTTTGCGGCGGCGTTCACATCGAACAGAAAACCAACCGCAACCGCAACACCTGGCTGCGTGAACAGGCCGCACGAAAGGTCGCCATCGGCGCGATCTGCACCGGCACCTACCTGGTTGCTCATGCCGGGTTACTGGACGGTTACCGGTGCACCATTCACTGGGAGAACATGGCAGGGCTGCGGGAAGAGTTCCCCCAACTGATCATCAGCCCCGATCTCTTCGAGGTCGACAACGACCGCTACACCTGCGCCGGCGGCAGTGCCGCGATGGACATGATGGTGTACCTGGTCGCACAGAAACATGGCTGGGACCTGGCGACCCAGATCGCGGAGGAATTCCTCGTGGAGCGCATCCGTGGACAAAACGATCGCCAGCGTCTTCCGTTGAGACTGCAGCTGGGCGCCAGCCAGCCGAAGCTGGCGGACGCCGTGGCCTTCATGGAGGCCAACCTGGAGGAGCTGATCAGCCTGGACGAAATCGCTTTCCATGTGGGGTTGTCAAGACGCCAGCTTGAGCGGCTGTTCCAGAAGTACCTCCATTGCGTGCCCACCCGCTACTATATGCGCCTCAGGCTGATGCACGCGCGCCAGCTCCTGCTGCAGACCAGCATGCCCATCGTGGACATCGCCTATGCCAGCGGCTTTGTGTCCACACCGCACTTCAGCAAGTGCTACCGGGAGTTCTTCGGCATTCCGCCGCGCGAGGAGCGAAGAGCCCACAAGCAGATGGCGACTGCCTCCTGAAGGACCGGGTCACCCGCGCCATCCGGCGCCCGAAGCTGCAGGGAGTTCCGCTTCGCGGTCAGGCGTTGCGCCGGCGCCGACGCGGCCTTGACGGTCCGCCGCCTTCGGTCCCCGTGGTTTCCGGTGACGGCAGTTCCACCGCCAGCGCCAGGTTGTGGAACGGGGCCGTCTTGTGCGGGATGGCCAACGCGTCGATGAAGTGCTCCTGGAATTTCGGCTCCACGGCGGTTTCCACTTTCTGGATCCGTCGCACCACATCCTCGATCTCGGTTCTGGCGTCGATATCGAGCAATGCGATGGTGGCACCCGTTCCCGCGGCATTGCCCGCGGAACTGACATGTTCCAGGGGACAGTCGGGAATCATGCCGAGCACCATGGCGTACTTCGTATCGATATGCGAACCGAAGGCGCCGGCCAGCCGGATGCGTTCGATCTGTCCAGTGCCAAGCTTGTCCATCAGCAATGCGCAGCCCGCGTGGAGCGCCGCCTTGGCGAGCTGGATGGCGCGGACATCGTTCTGGGTGATCACGATCCGCAGGTCGCCCTGGTCATGCAGCACGTAGCTGAACGTCTTTTCCTGGGGTACGATGCGCCGGCTCTGCCGTGCCAGCTCCCCGCGGATAATGCCATCCGGGCGGATGATCCCGGCCAGGTACATTTCCGCGATTACCTCGATGATGCCGGAGCCGCAGATACCCGTGACACCCCCGCTCCCGACGGCATCGTCGAAACCTGGCTCGTCGGACCAGGTTTCCGAGCCGATGACCCGGAACCTCGGCTCCAGGGTGTTCCGGTCGATACGCACCCGCTCAATGGCGCCGGGCGCAGCGCGCTGCCCGCCGCTGATCTGGGCGCCCTCGAACGCCGGGCCGGTCGGACTGGATGCCGCCACCATGCGGCGGTGATTGCCGAGAACGATCTCGGCATTGGTACCCACATCCACCACCAGGGTCATTTCGCTGCGCTCGTACGGCGCCTCCGAAAGGACGACCGCGGCCGCATCGGCGCCGACATGTCCGGCGATGCAGGGCAGCACGTAGACGCGGGCACTCGGGTTGATGTCGAGATCAATCTCCGAGGCGCGGGCATCCAGGGCCTGGTCCGTGGCCAGGGCAAAGGGCGCGCCACCCAGTTCCACCGGACTGATGCCGAGCAGCAGATGATGCATCACCGGGTTGCCCACCAGGGTCATGTCCACGATGTCGGACATCTCCACCCCCTCTTGCCCGGCCAGCTCCTCCACCAGCTCCTGGAGCGCCTCGCGGACCGCCCGGGTCATGTCCCTTTCTCCGCCCGGATTCATCATGGCGTAGGACACCCGGCTCATGAGATCCTCGCCGAAGCGGATCTGGGGATTCATCCGGCCCGCCGAGGCCGTGACCTGTCCCGTGGTGAGATCGCACAGATGGGCGGCGATGGTGGTGGATCCGACGTCCACGGCAATGCCGAATATGCGGTCCTTCAGTCCGGGCCACAGGCCGACAATCCGGTTGCCGTGGTGTACCGCTGCAGTGACACACCACGCGCCTTCCCTCAGGGTTGCCTGCAGTTTCCCGAGTATCTGGGCGTCACAGGTGAGCCCCGTCAGTCCCCATTCGAACTCCAGTGCGTCCTCGAGCCTCTGCAGGTCGCCGCTGGGTTCGTGCATGTTCGGCTCGGGCACTTCGATATAGTGGAGCTTGACCGCCGGATTCAGGTTGATGCTGTGCACTTCGGCGCGTTTGCGCACCACCTGGCGGTGGGCCTGGCTCTCCGGAGGCACGTCGACCACTACATCGCCCTTAAGCAGGGCCTGGCAGCCGAGGCGCCGGGTCGGCGGGGTTCCGGACTTGAAGAACTCCAGTTCACTGGAGGAGTGGGGGCTAAGGTGCTCGGCGAGGGAATGGATGCCGAACTTGGCGAACTCACCGATACTCAGGTCGATCTGGCAACGGTCGCAGATTCCGCGGCCGCCACAGACCGTATCGAGGTCGACGCCCAGCATTCTTGCCGCATCCAGCACCGACTTTCCACGGGGAATCTTGCCCCGCTTGCCGGAAGGGGTAAACACGACCTGTACGGACTGGCTGTCGTTCATCCTCTGGATTCCCCGGAGTCAGCATGTGGACGCGGGCAAGGTGCGGCGGGCGCCCGGATTCCCGAAAAAGCGTTCCCGACGGCGGCGAAGCCCGCATGTTCGTTCAGTCTGTCCGCCATCGTGTTGATCGTGCGCCGTTACCGGCCCCGCCGGAAATGGACCCAGCCCCAACGGCCGGCGAACCACCGCCTGGCCACCAACGGGGAATCGTACCAGATCAGCGCATCACTGTTCAGAAGCCCGGTTCCCTGCCGGGCAGCCGCATTGGTCGCAGGTGACGCGGAATGGATCGCGACCGCGGCAGTGCACACCGCCGTGCAGGCCCGTCCCGGTCAGCGTGCCACCACCCTCAGGCGCGGCGTCTCCGCCGCCGGCCACCACGGCCTTCCGCAGGCGAATCCCCCTCCGGAACAGGCTGGCGGTATCTCTTCAGCCACCTGGAGCAGTTGTTGTCGTGACCCATGACCACGTTGGCCGCCATGATGCCCTGCATGACCTCTTCATGCAGTGGATTGGTGATCGCCGAGGTCATGCCCGCGCCGATGGCCATGCTGAGAAAATGCGCGTCCATGCCCTTGCGGTTCGGAATGCCGAAACTGAAATTGGACGCGCCGCAGGTGGTATTCACCCGGAGTTCCTCCCGCAGCCGCTTGACCAGGTGAACAACCTGCCTGCCTGCGCTGTTGACCGCACCCACGGGCATGACCAGCGGATCGACCACGATGTCGCTGTAGTGAATGCCATGGTCCGCCGCGCGCTCGACGATCTTCTTCGCCACGTCAAAGCGCTCGTCCGGGTTCTCTGAAATGCCGGCTTCATCGTTGGATATGGCCACCACGGCACAGCCGTATTTCCTGACCAGGGGCAGGACGGCCTCTAGCCGATCGTCTTCGCCGGTCACCGAATTGAGCAGGGGCTTGCCCTGGTATACCTCGAGCCCGGCTTCCAGGGCGGCGACGATGGAAGAATCGATGGACAGGGGTACCGCGGTAATGGACTGCACCAGCTGGATCGCTTCCGCAAGAATTCTCGGTTCATCCGCCAGGGGAATGCCGGCGTTCACATCCAGCACGGAGGCCCCTGCGGCCACCTGGGAGAGGGCATCCGTCTCCACCCTGCTGTAGTCCCCGTTCTTCATTTCCTCGGCCAGGATCTTGCGGCCCGTGGGATTGATCCTCTCACCGATGATCACGAAGGGCCGGTCAAAGCCGATCTTGACCTCGCTGGTGGCTGAACTGATAACGGTCTCTGTCATGGATAACTGTATGGTTGCATTTGTTCGGCCCGGGTCGGCTCCAGTCAGGCGGCCGGCTCCCTGCCCTCGTTTCGGATCAGCGCCAGGAGGCGGTCCCTGTCGTATTCCGCTTCCAGGTGTTGAGCCGCTTCCCGGGCAATGGTCTCGAGATCATCGCCGCAGGGTTCGCTGACGCGCCTCCACTGCTCCAGGTAGGCGTCCGTGCCCACCATGCCCGCCCGCATGGCGGCATGGTCGATCGCCTCGGAAAAGCGACCGCTCAGTTCCACCTTGGCGCTCGTTCGCCGTTCCCTCGCCATCACTTGGGCGGGAATATCGCGCCAGTACACCGTAATCAGATTTGCCATCGAACAGCTCCTGCAACAAGGCAGCCAGAAATGTTACCCGGGTCGGTCGGCAATGGATCCGGGAATCAGGCGGACTGTCCCGCCATTGCAACCCGCACCCGCAGCGCACTGCCAAGCCCACTGTCTCCGGTCATGACCCTTTCAAAGGCCAGGCCGAGATATTCCGCAGCGTCCCGGGCACGTTTCTCGATATCGGGATCATCCAGCTGGGCCAGGAGCACCAGCTTGCGGTAATTGCCGAAATAGACGTCCTTCAGCTCCGGGTGCCTGTCCAGCCCCAATCCCCTGACCATCACGCGCTCGAAGTGGCGCGCCAGGAAATCCGTCAGGTAGAACGTCCCCAGTTCCGCTTCCTGCAGTTCACCGAAGACCCGGCTGCCGGCGAACATCTCGTAGCAGTGGGCGCCCGGCAAACGTTCGATATCCTCTTCCGCAAGCATCCGGTCCAGTTCGCCCCCGGTTCCGCAGTCGGAATAGGCCACGAAAATTTCCCGGTACTGCGCCCGCGCCTCGCGGATCTTCTCCCTTACCGCCTGCGTGATCCGTTCCGGGCGATTGTGCAGTTCGGCGGGCAGGCACTGGAAATCCATGTGCTCCCAACCGCTTGCGTCCCGGATCCTGACCAGATCATGCGCAAGTGCGCCGCAGGCAATGACGAGAACCCTCTCCACGCGCCATCAGTCTCCTGCGGCCGTCAATCAGGCCGCGGCACGGCGCTGGGCCACCAGCGCCTGTGCGGTTTCAACCGCCACGGCGGCATCCCGGCAATACGCATCCGCACCCACGGCCTTGCCGAATTCCTCGTTCAGGGGCGCGCCGCCGACCAGCACGATGTAGTCGTCCCGAATCCCCTTTTCGACCAGCGTGTCAATCACCACCTTCATGTAGGGCATGGTGGTGGTCAGCAGTGCGGACATGCCGAGAATATCCGGTTGATGCTTCTCGATCGCTTCCAGGTAGTTCTCCACCGGGTTGTCTATGCCGAGATCAATGACCTCGAAGCCCGCCCCTTCCATCATCATGGCCACCAGGTTCTTGCCGATGTCGTGGATATCGCCTTTCACGGTGCCGACCACCATCTTGCCGATCGGCTTGGCGCCGGTCTCCGCGAGCAACGGCCGCAGCACCTCCATCCCTCCTTTCATGGCGTTGGCCGACATCAGCACTTCCGGCACGAACAGGATTCCGTCCCGGAAATCAATGCCGACGATACGCATGCCCTCCACCAGTGCCTCGTCCAGGACCCGGGTGGCCGCCCAGCCGCGTTCCAGCAGGATGTTCGTGCCTTCGATGATCTCCTCCCGAAGACCGTCGTAGAGGTCGTCATGCATCTGCTCTACCAGTTCGTCATCCGGAAGGCTGGCAAGATCGATATCGTCTTCGTAGGTTTCTTCTGACATTGGCGGGGTGGATGTGTGTTGATCAGTACAACGGTACACCGGGCAGGCCGGCAAGCCGCAGCAGTCGCCTATTCTATGCAATCCCGCATCGCGAAAAACGGCCTGCGTGCGACAGATTCTGGATCAATGAGTGCGTCCATGAACAAGTTCCTCCTGCGGTCGGTTTTCATTAACATGCCTGACGATACGCCGTTTTTCAACCCGTCACAGCACATCGGCCCGGCCGGCAGCGACCGGGAATCGCGGTGCACGGTATCCGGCCGGCGCCCCTTTCGCTGGACCCCGGTCTGCACGGGGGATACAATCCGCGCCCGCCAAACCCGCCCTGAAACCTTGGAACGAACCAGCAACACCCTTGCCATCAGACTGGCGCTGTTTCACGTCGCCATCATCGCGATTGCCAATTACACGGTCCAGTTCACCGGCACCTTTCTCGGCTACCATTTCACCTGGGCGATGTTCGTGTTCCCCTTGGTCATCCTGGCCACGGACTTGACGGTCAGGCTGTCAAACCAGCGCCTGGCCCGCCGAATTGTCGGATATGCCTACGTTCCCGCCATCCTCATCAGCGCCTGGCTGGCCGACTGGCGTATCGGGCTTGCAAGCGGCACCGCGTACCTGGTCGGGCAACTGGTGGACATCACGGTGTTCCAGAAAGTCCGGGAGCGCTCCAGAGCCTGGTGGGTAGCACCGGCCATTTCGACGTTCTTTGCCAATATCATCGACACCTACGTGTTCTACTCCGCCGCATTCGTCCAGTCCCGGGACCCGTTCATGTCGACGAACTGGCCCGAGGTGGCCACCGTGGACTTGGTCTTCAAGATCGTGGTATCCATCCTCTTCTTCCTGCCCGCCTATGGCGTGGTCCTGTCCATGCTGCAGCGCCGGCTCACCCTGCACTGAGTCCTCCCGGCCGTGCACCGGGGCGGTCATGCCGAACGCACGGGAAGGGCGACTGGTGTGCGGTACCGGTCAGGGCGCCGCCGCCCGGAAAGCGCCCGGGTCAGGGATCCGGCAATTCCTCTTCCTCCGCCAGTTCCGCCTCCTCCCTGGCTGCCTTTTCCGCATCCTTCTTCGCGATGTATCGCGAGGTGAACAGGCCGAGTTCAAACAACAGCCATACGGGCACCGCGAGTAGCGTCTGGGAGAAGATGTCCGGCGGGGTCATCAGCATCCCCACCACGAACGCAATGATGATGATGTAGGGACGCTTCGTCTCCAGGTCTTCCGGTGTCGTGATGCCCAGTTTGACGAAAATGATGGTCGCCACAGGCACCTCGAACGCCACCCCGAATGCGAAGAACAGCTTGACCACGAAACTGAAGTAGGCATTGATGTCCGTCATCACCTGGACCCCCTCCGGCGCACTGCCGGCGAAGAAGGCGAAAATGATGGGGAACACCACGAAGTAGGCGAACACGATTCCGAGGTAGAACAGCAGGCTGCTGGAGACGATGATCGGCAGCACCATCCGCTTCTCGTGCTGGTACAGCCCGGGGGCGACGAAGGCCCACATCTGGTACAGCACATAGGGCACCGCGATGGCGAATGCGCAGGCAAACGCGAACTTGAACGGCACAAAGAACGGCCCGTGCGGCTCCGTGGAGATCATGCTGTTGCCTTCCGGCAGCGCCGACATGAGCGGCTTCGCCAGGATCTCGTAGAGATCGTTGGCGAAGGGCACCAGGCAGACAAAGATGACCACCACCGCCAGGATGGCGCGCAGCAGGCGGTCCCTGAGCTCCAGCAGGTGGGAGATCAGGGTGCCTTCACCCGTTGGAGTGTCCCTGCGCACCGGAGTGGCCTACTCCACCGGGGTTTTCGCCTCCGGGGACTTCTCCCCGGCAGCGGTTTCTCCGGCCGCGGCCGGCTCACTTCCGGCGTCCGTTCCGTCCGCCTTGTCCGGCCCGGCACCGGAACCGTCATCGGCGCCATCGATTTCACTTTCCATCTGCTTGGCGATCTCGTCGATCTCGTCGATGTCGGACTGGATCTCTTCTTTCAGCGGTGCGGCCTCCTCCACGACATCCTTGACGGAGGACCGGAGTTCTTCGGCGTCGCTGGCTTTCTTGATGGTGTCGGCCGCCTTGTTCACCTCCTTGTGGGCAGTGTCGAGGCCTTCCTTGAGCCCCGAAAGCTCGCTGGCCTTGAGTTCGCGGTCGATGTCGCGCTTCACGTCGGTGACCATGCGGCGGGCCTTGCCGATCCACAGGCCTGCCGTCCGCGCAAGCCCTGGCAGGCGCTCCGGTCCGACGATGATCAGTGCCACGACGCCGATAATCGTCAGTTCCCAGAAGCCAACATCAAACATGTCCGTCAGGCGTCAGCCCAATGCTCTTTTCAGGATTTCTCCCCGTCCGTCTTGTCCTCCGCGGTGTCGGCGACTTTCTCGGCGACCCCGTCTTGCGCTTCATCCAACTGCTCCTGGTCTTCCGGCTTTTCCTGGGAGTCGTCCTCCTTCATCGCCTTCTTGAAGCCCTTGATTGCGCCGCCGAGGTCACCGCCGAGGCCGCGCAGTTTCTTGGTGCCGAAGATCAGCAGCACGATGACCAGGATGATCAGTAACTGGAATGGACTAATTCCGCCAAAACCCATGTTCTTTCTCCAATAGCGTTGAGAGTGAAGTTGTCCGCGGACAGGGACTGCCGCCCCACCGCCGCCGCCGGGCCGAGGCGCCGGAGGATTGATCGAAACCGTACATTCTAGCTGGAATCTGGCTGAGTGCGAGAATTTTTTTCCGCCAGCCCGGACCGGCCCGAACGGGATTCCAGCACCGCCCGCACCTCCGCCAGCCCGAGATCGTACCGCGCCAGCACGACCATGAGGTGGAACAGGAGGTCGGCCGACTCCTCGGCAATTTCCTCCCGGTTGCCCGATTTTGCGGCCAGCATGACCTCCGTCGCCTCTTCGCCGATCTTCTTCAGGAGCCGGTCCTCGTCCCCGTCCAGCAGGCTGGCCACGTAGGATTCCTCCGGATCAAGGCCCCTGCGGCGGGCGATCACGGACTCCAGCTGCGCCAGGACCGATCCGGCAGTGGCGCCATGGTCAGGGTTTGCCATAGATCTCTCCGGCATCCTTCAGCACCGGGTCCACCGCCACCCATTGCCCCTCCTCCTGTCTGAGATAGAAACAGCTGTGCCGCCCGGTATGACAGGCGATGCCTCCCACCTGTTCCACCTGCATCAGGACCGTGTCGGCATCACAGTCGATGCGAATCTCCTTCAGCTTCTGCACGTGTCCGGACTCCTCCCCCTTGCGCCACAGCTTGCCCCGCGAGCGGGACCAGTAGACGGCACGGCCCTCCTTGAGGGTGAGGGCCAGCGCCTCACGGTTCATCCAGGCCATCATCAGCACCCTGCCGGTATCGTGTTCCTGGGCGATGGCGGCCACCAGTCCATCCCCGTTCCACCGGATGGCATCCAGTAATTGCGCGTCGTTCATGTTCCTGCGGTTTGTGCTGTTCGTTCTGTCCGGAATACTATTTTGCGGTCCTTTGGCGGAATCACAACCTGACCTCGATGCCACGGGCCGCCATATGCCGCTTGGCTTCCCCGACGGTGTGCTCCCCGAAATGAAATATGCTGGCTGCAAGCACGGCATCCGCGCCTCCCTGGATCACCCCTTCGGAGAGGTGATCGAGATTTCCCACACCGCCGGAAGCGATGACCGGAAGATTGACCGCCGAGGTCATTTCCCGGACCAGTTCGAGGTCGAATCCATTGCGGGTACCGTCACGATCCATACTGGTCACCAAGAGCTCCCCGGCGCCCAGATCCTCCATCCTGCGCGCCCAATCCACTGCATCGATACCGGTGGGGTTGCGCCCGCCGTGGGTGAATACCTCCCACGTCCGCCGGCCATCGCCCTCGTCCGGGGCACGTTTGGCGTCAATGGCCACGACAATGCACTGGTTGCCGAAATGCCCGCTGGCGTCCCGGATGAAATCCGGGTTCTGTACCGCCGAGGTGTTGATGGATATCTTGTCGGCGCCGGCATCCAGCAGGCGATGGATGTCATCCAGGCAACGGACCCCCCCGCCCACGGTCAGGGGAATGAACACTTCCCCGGCCACCGCCTCCACCACGTGGACAATCGTGTCCCGCCGGTCGGAACTGGCGGTGATGTCGAGGAATGTAATTTCATCCGCGCCCTGGCGGTCGTAACCGCGTGCAACTTCCACCGGATCTCCCGCGTCCCGGATGTCGACGAATTGTACGCCTTTCACCACCCGGCCCGCGTCCACGTCCAGGCAGGGAATAATGCGGCGGGCAAGACCCATGAATCGTGATCGCTGCGCAGGCCGGCCTAGAGGCCGAACACGCTTTGTCCGGCGATTTCGTCGGCGGTCTTCTGGCCCTCGGCGAAATCCAGGGTGCCTTCATAGATGGCCCTCCCGGTGATCGCTCCGATGATGCCCGAGTCCGACACCCTGGCGAGTTTCCTGACGTTCTCGATATTGTGGATGCCTCCGGAGGCAATGACCGGAATGTTGATGGCTTCGGCCAGCTTGACCGTGGCTTCTATGTTGACGCCCTGCATCATGCCGTCCCGGGCGATATCGGTGTAAATGATGGCCTCGACGCCATCCTCCTCGAAATGCCGGGCCATGTCGATGGCGTCATGCTTGGACAGCTTGGACCATCCGTCGGTCGCCACACGGCCCTCCTTCGCATCCAGGCCGATGATGATGTGGGTGGGGAATTCCGCGCACAGGTCGCTGATGAGGTGGGGTTCGTTGACCGCCTGGGTGCCGATGATGATGTAGCGGACACCGGCCTGGATGTAAACGTCCACGGTGGATTCGTTGCGGATACCCCCCCCAACCTGTATGGGCATATCCGGATATTCCTCGGCAATATCATGGATGACGTCGGCATTGACCGGCTCGCCCCGGAACGCGCCGTCGAGGTCCACGATATGAAGCCTTCGGGCCCCTGCCTCCACCCAGCGCCTGGCCACTTCAACGGGCCGGTCCGAAAACACCGTGACATCCTGCATGTCGCCCTGCCGCAGGCGTACGCATTTGCCGTCTTTGAGATCAATTGCAGGTATCAAGAGCATGTCAGTGAACCCCTTTCCAATGAATGAAGTTTTGCAACAGGCGCAAACCGTCCCTCTGGCTTTTTTCCGGGTGAAACTGCGTGGCGAAAAGGTTGTCGCGGGTTGCCGCGGCGGTGAACCGGTTGCCGTACGTGCAGGTGCCCGCCACCTCGTGCTCGTTGTTGGCTTCCACGTAGTAGCTGTGCACGAAATAGAACCGCCGCTGGTCGTCTATCCCCCGCCAGAGGGGATGGCCGGACGTCTGCTGCACCTGGTTCCATCCCATATGCGGAATTTTCCGGCGGCCGTCTCCCCGGTGCGCTGCCTCATCCGCCTGTCCGCGTGAAGCGGCGAAATGACGCACCTCGCCGTCGAGCAGGCCGAGGCACGCCACCCCGCCGTTTTCCTCGCTGTATGCGTACAGGGCCTGCAGCCCGAGACAGATGCCGAGCACCGGGCCTTCGTCCAGGCGGACCCTGACTGCCGCTGCCAGTTCCGGCTGTTTCCCAAGCTGGCGCATCCAGGTGCCGATCGCGCCCTGTCCCGGCAGCACCAGATGGCCGGCGTTGCGGATATCCGAAGGGTCCGAACTGATCCTGACGTCACCGGCACCCACATGCACGAGGGCCTTGTACACGGAATACAGGTTGCCGGTTCCCAGATTGACGATGACCACGGCGGGCATTTGCCTGTTCCCTCGGGCCGGGGCTATAGCTGTCCCTTCGTGGATGGCACGCCGCGCATGCGCGGATCGATCTCGGCGGCCATTCTGAGTGCCCGCCCGAACGCCTTGAACATGGTTTCGGCAATGTGGTGGGAATTGGCGCCACGGAGGTTGTCCACATGCAGGGTCGCATGGGCATGGTTGCAGAATCCCTGGAAGAACTCGTGCACCAGGGTGGTGGCGAATCGGCCGACCATGGCATCGGGCCAGGAGACGTGCTGGACCAGCAACGGCCGACCGGAGAAATCGATGACCACCCTGCTCAGGGCTTCATCGAGGGGGACATAGGCATGGCCATAGCGGCGGATTCCCGCCTTGTCCCCCAGGGCCGCCGCAACCGCCTGGCCGATGGTGATGCCGATATCCTCCACCGTGTGGTGGTCGTCGATATGCAGGTCCCCCTCCGCGTCCACGGACAGGTCCACCACGCCGTGCCTTGCCACCTGGTCCAGCATGTGCTCGAGAAAGGGAACGCCTGTCTTGAAGCTGCCCTTTCCGGAACCGTCCAGGTTGAGCTTCACGGTAATGCGCGTTTCCGCAGTATTGCGGGATATTTCTGCGGTTCGTTCAGTCATGACGGAGGTGCTGGCGGGTATCCTTGCGCAACCGGGGGTCAAACACTGCAGGTCGTCTGTCGATGGTGAACTGGGTGAGTTGACGGGTATCTTTCGAAAGGCACGGGTATCCGGGGACGCGACGACCGTTCCGGGGTGATGCCGCAGGCGAAAGTCACCCTGGAACGGGGATGCACTTTCACAGAAATCGGGAAGGCGTAAGGGCGGTATCCACTCGCTTGGGACGATCTATTCTACCCGCAAACGACGGATATTTGTAGAAAACCCGTGACGTTTTCAGGCCCGTGGAAGCCAGGGACTGACAACGGGTCCTTAGTCCCGGGCCGGAAGGGCAGGTCCATGTCCCGGGAGTCCGGCCCGCCGGCCACGCACCCTCAGGCTCTGGCGGCGCCTCCCCGCCCGCCCATTCGGCAGCCCGGTCCGTTTCCGCCCGGATCACACCTGAAAAATAATTGAACCCAACGGATTGACGGCGGGCCAAGTTTCCTCCATTCTAGTATAGGAGGTATTGCAGGGAACGGCTTCCGATTCACCCAGGGACACCAACGCCTGTCAGCGGGAGAGCCCCCGATCAACCGAAATTTTCCGTGTCGATGAAAGAAAGCTTGCTCGATGTCCTGATCTATCTGTTTGAAAACTATATGTTTGATGACGACGGCTACGAGCCGGACCAGGAAACCCTGGCGCTGGAACTGAGCCAGGCAGGATTCGAACATGCAATGATCGACCAGGCATTTGACTGGCTCGAGAACCTGGCCCGGCTGTGCGAACAGAACCCGGAAGAGAATTCGATCGGTCCTGCCGGCGCCGTCCGTCACTACACGCCCGAGGAATGCGAGCATCTCAACCTGGAAGCCCGGGGGCTCCTGCTCAGCCTGGAGCAATGCGGCGTGCTGAACGGGACTACCCGGGAGATGGTGATCGACCAGCTGATGGCCCTCGGCGTGGAACAGGTGGAGCTGGACCATATCAAGTGGGTGATCCTCATGGTGCTCAGCAACTACACCGGCGGCGAAGGGATCAGCGAACTGACGGAAACCCTGGTGCTCGACGGCCTGCACGCCTGCATCCACTGACAATCCGCGTTATCTGTCTGTTCCGTTGTCCCGATGGGCAAGCCGTTAATTATCGTCGAATCGCCGGCCAAGGCGCGCTCCATGTCGCGCTATCTCGGCAACGATTTTGTCGCGCTGGCCTCCTACGGCCATGTGCGGGATCTACCGCGCAAGGAAAATGCCGTGGATCCGGAGCAGGACTTCGAGATGAGATACGAGGTCATCGAGGGCAGCAGGAAACATGTCGACTCCATAGCCCGGGCGATGAAAAAGGCCGATGCCCTGTATCTGGCCACCGACCCGGACCGTGAGGGCGAGGCGATCTCCTGGCACCTGTATGAACTTCTCAAGGAGCGCAACCTGATCGAGGACAAGCCCGTATACCGGGTCGAGTTTCACGAGATTACCCGGGAGGCGATCCGCCATGCGGTACAGAACCCGCGCACCCTGTCACACAATCTGGTCGACGCCTACCAGGCCCGCCGCGCCCTGGATCGCCTGGTGGGATTCAACCTGTCGCCGCTGTTGTGGAAAAAGATCCGGGCCGGTCTTTCCGCGGGCCGGGTGCAAAGCCCGGCCCTGCGGCTGATCTGCGAGCGGGACGAGGAGATCGCACGCTTCGTTCCGCAGGAATACTGGACCATCGAGGCTGACTGCGTTGCGGAAGGCGCGGAGTTCGTCAGCAAACTGCGCCGGTTCGAAGGCGAGAAGCTGGCCAAGTTTTCCATCACCGACAGTACCAGGGCGGCAGAGGTCGAGCGCCGCCTGACCGGGGCGGCGGACGGACGCCTGCGGGTCGAATCGGTTGCCAGACGGGAAACCAAGGACTCCCCCAAGCCGCCGTTCACCACCTCCACGCTGCAGCAGGAGGCTTCGCGAAAGCTCGGGTTCAGCACCCGGCGGACGATGCAAACTGCCCAGCAGCTGTACGAAGGGATCGACACCGGTTCCGGTTCCGCCGGACTCATCACCTACATGCGAACCGACTCGGTGGTGCTGGCCAGCGTGGCGGTGGCGGAAATCCGGGGGCTGATCGGGAAGCGCTACGGCGCGAACATGGTGCCGACCAATCCCAATACCTTTAGGAACAGGTCCAAGAATGCCCAGGAGGCCCACGAAGCGATCCGTCCCACGTCCGTGGAACGGATACCGGAAAGCCTCCGGGGCGCGCTCTCAGACGACCAGTACCGTCTGTACGACCTGATCTGGAAACGGACCATGGCCTGCCAGATGATTCCTGCCATCATCGACACGGTGACGGTGGATCTCTCGGCGGGGGATGCCGGCGTTTTCCGCGCCACGGGACGCACCGTCCGGGTGCCGGGATACATGTCCGTGTACAAGGAAGGGCGGGATGACAGGAAGGACAAGACCGACAAGGACATCGTTCTGCCCCCGATGCGGGAAGGGGACGCCGTGGCCCTGAAGCAGGTAAGGCCGGAGCAGCACTTCACCGAGCCGCCTCCCCGCTACAACGAGGCGTCCCTGGTCAAAACCCTGGAAGAATACGGCATCGGCCGGCCTTCCACGTGGACCAGCATCATCGGCACCCTGCTCAAGCAGGAATACGTCACGCTGGAGAAACGGCGTTTCGAAGCCACTGACCTCGGCAAGATCGTCAACCACTTTCTTTCCCGGCACTTCACGCAGTACGTTGACTACGAGTTCACGGCACGCATGGAGGATGCCCTGGACGAAATTTCCCGCGGCGAGAAGCAATGGGTGCCGCTGATGCGGGACTTCTGGGGTTCCTTCGAGAAACAGATCGAGGAGAAGACGGAAACCGTCAGCCGAGAGGATGCGATCCAGGCCCGCGTTCTAGGCGAGGACCCGAAGACGGGGAAGCCGGTATCCGTGCGCCTCGGCCGGTATGGGCCGTATGCCCAGATCGGCACCCGCGAGGACGAAGAAAAGCCGAGTTTCGCCAGCCTGAGGCCGGAACAGAAGCTGGACGGGATTTCCCTTCAGGAGGCACTGGACCTGTTCCGGCTGCCACGGGGCATGGGTGAAACACCCGAGGGCGAACCGCTGACCGTGGCCATCGGCCGGTTTGGCCCCTATGTCCGCTATGGCGACAAGTTCGTATCCCTCGGCAAGGAACATGACCCGCTCACCGTGGACCGGGAAACCGTGCTGCAACTGGTGTCGGAAAAAAAGCAAGCGGATGCGAATCGCATCATCCTCAACTTCGAGGAAGCCGGGGTCCAGGTGCTCAACGGGCGCTACGGGCCCTACATCACCAACGGGAGCGTCAACGCCAGGGTACCCAAGGATGTGGTCGAGCCCAAGACACTGACCCTGGAGGACTGTGAAGAACTTCTGAAGGAAGGCAAGCCCGCCCGGGGCAGGAAGAAGGCCGCCAGGAAGAAAGCAGCCGCGCGCAAGGTCGCAAAGAAAAAATCCGCCAAGAAGAAATCCGGGAAGAAGAAAGCGACCTCTGCCAGGGCCGCGAAAAAGAAATCGGGCGGGAAGCGGACAGCAACCCGCCCCTGAAGGGCTCCGGACGAAACCCGTCCGGCGGAAATCTCCCCGGCGGACGGGAATTCGGCTGTTTCCGGAGAACCGGCATCCTGCGGTCATGGCCCGTATTGCCGTCATCCGGCAGCGGGTCACGCCGAGTCACCGGACGGGCGGCGTGCAATACCGCGCCCGCTTCCATGCCGGGTCAAAGAGCGCGTCGAATCGTGTCGATGATCCTGTCCTGGTCCGATGGTTCGAGGTACGGATGCATGGGCAGGCTGAACACCTCGTCCGCCAGGAGGTCGGAAACCGGCATGCCGACGCCGGCGCCTTCCGCGCCGCGGTACGCGGGCTGACGGTGCAGGGGGCATGAATAGTAGACTGCCGAAGGGATGCCCCCGTCATCCAGGGCCTTGCGGATCCGGTCCCTCTCGGTGGAGCGGAGCGTGTACTGGGCCCAGGTCGTGGTGCAGTTTGCGGGAATGGCCGGCGTCGCCACCAGATCGGCAAGCCCGCGGGTATATCGCTCCGCCACCTTCTGCCTGGCGGCGATTTCATCATCCAGCACCTTGAGCTTGCAGCGCAGTACCGCTGCCTGAATGGTATCCAGCCGGCCGGTGATGCCGGTGCGGACGTTGTCGTACTGGCTGGTGCCCATGCCATGAAAGCGTATGGACCTGAGCACTTCGGCCCGCTCCCCGTCATCGGTGAAGACCGCACCGCCATCCCCGTAGCAGCCGAATGGCTTCGCCGGGAAGAAACTGGTGGCGGCGAGATCACCGAACGTGCCGACCCTGCGACCTTCCCTGCCGCCCCCGAAGCTCTGGGCGGCGTCAGCCAGCACGAACAGGTCATGCCGTGCGGCGATCTCGCTGATCGCCCCGTAGTCCGCAGGCAGACCGAACAGATCCACCGGTATGATGCCCCTGAGATTCATCCTGCCCTGCCCCCTGATCCGCCTGACGGTTTCCTCGAGCCGGTTCACGTCGATGTTGAACGTGGCGGCCTCCACATCGACAAAAACCACCGTGGCGCCCAACAGCTGGATCACTTCAGCGGTGGCCACAAACGTGAACGACGGCGCGATCACCGCGTCGCCGGGCCCGACACCGTAACTCATCAGGGACATCAGCAGGGCATCGAAACCGCTGGCGGCGCTGACCACGTGCCCCGCGCCGCAATACTCGGCGATCTCATCCTCCAGGGCGTAGACCTCCGGCCCCATGATGTACTGGCCGTGTGCAAACACGGCATCGATCGAGTCACGGATGTCGGTTTCGAGGCGCCGGAACTGCGCATCGAGATCCACGAATTTCATGACCGGATACCTGACGGATTGTGCATGTGTTCCCCTGGTTCAGCGGATGTCCAGTTGCCACGACCTGATGGGCGGCCGGTCCCGTCCGTCGCCCGGATACACCAGGGCGGCGACTGCCGGGAAAGGCATTTTGACCTGCACCCCCGCAAACGAGGCGGGCATGCCGCTGGTGTCCGTACCCGAAAAAAGTCCGGCCCGCGGCGTATCGAACCAGCAGGAACCGGGCATGTCGAACAGCGCCACCTGCCCCAGGTTGTAGCGGATGCCGACACCCAGGGCCTTGCCGTAGGCTTCCTTGCGTGTCCAGCAGCACAGCATGGCGTCATTGCGCAGTCTCTCCGGCATGGCATGCCAGGCAGTGCGTTCCGCGGCGGTCAGTTTTCTCGCGGCCAGGCAGTCCGCGCTGGTTCGCCGCGGCAGCACCTCGATGTCCACGCCGAGTTCCCGGTCGTCCGCCAGGGCGTACAGGACCCTGTCCCCCGAAAGACTGTAGTTGAACCTGAGCCGGCCGCCGGCGCCGTCAAGCAGTTCCGGCTTGCCGCGGGCACCATAACCGAAGCGGATGTCGTTCGCGGGAATGCCGGTATACGCCGACAGCAGGTACCGGGCGCCCGCCCGGCCGCCGAGATACAGCCGGCGTTTCCCGGCATCGACGATCCGCTCTCCACGGCTGATGTCGGCCGGCGTAAGACAGGCGGAAAGGGTGCCGCCGAGGGAACCAAGGTCAACAGCCCACAGGTGGATGTCGCCCTGCAGCGGCGCGGCGGCCCGGGGCCGGGGAACAGCAGGCCTCCAGTCCAGGGAGAGCATGCCGACATGGTCGCTCAGCGCCGGCTGGCTAGACATCAAAGACCGGTGAATAGCTGTTCATCTGCGTCAGGGCGTTTTCCTCCGTACTGGTGTCGAGACCCTGATTCTTTCTCTGCAATATGCGGTACTGCAGCCCCTGGCGATCGAACAGCGCCGTACCGCCGTCCAGTCCGAGTTCCACGACCAGTCCCTCGCCCGGCATGCTGAAGATGCCGACCAGCCGGGATTTCTCTCCTTGTTTGCGTCTGCTCATGCTGCCACGCTCAGGACAGGAACAACCGATACACCGGATTGCCGGTTTCCTCGCGGTAGGTATACCCGAGGTTGCGTAAAAAGCCCCTGAATGCCGTCCGACCTTCGGGGGGCACCGCGATTCCGCACAGTACCCGTCCGAAGTCGGCGCCGTGGTGGCGGTAGTGGAACAGCGTGATATTGAAATTCGAACCCAGTTGGTCAAGGAATTCCCGCAACGCCCCAACACGTTCGGGAATCTCGAAACTGAAGATGCGTTCGTGTTCGAGTCCCGGCGCGCGGCCGCCCACCATGTGCCGCGCATGCACCTTGGCGACCTCGTTGTCGGTCAGGTCCAGCGTGGGGAAACCTACCGATTCAAGCTTGGTGACAAGTTTCTCGATCTCGTCCCTTTCCTTGATCTGGACGCCGACAAAGATATGTGCACACTCGTCGGTCGAATAGCGATAGTTGAATTCCGACACCTGCCGATTGCCGATGAAGCCGCAGAAACGCCGGAACGAGCCCGGCCTTTCGGGTATGGTCACGGCCAGGATGGCCTCGCGACGCTCGCCGATTTCGGCGCGTTCCGAAATGTGGCGCAAACGGTCGAAATTGATGTTGGCGCCGGAACACACCGCCACCAGGTTCTTGCCCCGGACTGTCTCGCCCCTGTCTTCCTGCTCCTTGAGCCATCGCTTGACGCCGGCGATCCCGAGTGCGCCCGACGGTTCCACCAGGGTCCGGGTATCCTCGAAAATGTCCTTGACCGCGGCACAGATTTCGTCCGTGCTGACCCGAATGAACTCGTCCACCATGTCACGGCATAGCCGGAAGGTCTCCTTGCCCACCTGCTTGACGGCAACGCCATCGGCGAAGATGCCGACCTGCTTCAGCTTCAGCCGCCTGCCCGCCTTCACTGACCTGTACATGGCATCGGAATCCTCCGGCTCGACGCCGATGATGCGCACCCCGGGCTGGACCTGCTTGACATAGACCGCCACCCCCGCGGTCAGTCCACCGCCGCCCACCGGCAGGAAAATGGCGTCGACGGGATCAAGGCTCTGCTTGAGGATTTCCATGCCCACGGTTCCCTGGCCCGCGATGATGGCGGGGTCGTCGAACGGGGAAATCAGCAGCCTGTTCTCCTTGCGCGACAGGTTTGTTGCGTATTCTGACGCACCGTCGAAACTGTCACCGACCAGCCGTACCTCCGCACCCCAGCGTTCCACGGCCTCGACCTTCACCGCGGGTGCGGTCTGGGGCATCACCACGATGGCACGGCAGCCCAGCTGGTGGGCGCTCATCGCCACACCGATGGCATGGTTGCCGGCGGATGCCGCCACAACGCCACGGCGGAGCTGGGCTTTCGGCAGGGATGCCATCTTGTTGTAGGCGCCACGGATCTTGTAGCAAAACACGGGCTGTTGATCTTCCCGCTTCAGCAGGACGTGATTGTCCAGGCGGTCCGACAAGAGCCGCGCATGATCGAGCGCCGTTTCGCGGGCAACATCGTACACCCGGGCATTGAGGATGTCGGTCAGGTAGGTATGGGGGGACTTGGTTGTCATGGAAATGTCATTGCAATCCAGAGGCTCTGCTGACGGTAGCGATTCGCGGAAAGGCGGAGATTATAATCCCCATTTTCCAGTACAGAAAACGCAGGTGTGAGGTTTCCCGTGTGAAGAGGAATTCAGACGGCCGGGCAGGCGCAGGCCGAAGGATGACGCGATGAAGACATGAAGATACGATGAAGATACAGTTGGTGATTTGCATGTCGGCCGCGGTGGCCATCTCCGGCTGCGTGGCGATGTCCGAGGAGGAATGCCGGTCCGCGGACTGGCGTACGGTGGGATACGAGGACGGAGCCCGGGGAATACAGCGGATCTCGGATTACCGTCAGGCCTGCGCCAAGGCCGGGATTGTTCCCGATCTCGACGCCTATCTGCACGGGCTCGACGAAGGTCTGGCGGTCTACTGCCGTCCGTCTAGGGGATACCGGACTGGACGCAGCGGGCGTCTCTACGGCGGCGTGTGTCCCGAGGATCTGGAGCCGGGGTTTCTCGACGCCTATTCCGTGGGCCGCCGGGTGCATGCGGCCGAAGGCGAAGCGGCGGGCTGGCGAAGGACCGTCGGCAACCTCGATGATCGGATTGCCGAGGCCGAGGAGGTGATAGACGAACTGGAATGGCAACTCGACAACGCGGACCTGACGACGGAGCAGCGCAGGGCCACGAGGGCGGATATCTACGAGTTGCTGACGGAGACCATTCCGTGGCTGCGCGAAGAGCGCAGGGAGGCGATCGCATCGCTGCGGTATGCGCTGGACAGGTTCGAGGCGCTTCTGGACAACCCGTACGAACGGTAGCGGCGCCCGGTCCGGTTCCGCCGGCACCGGATCGTGGAAGCTGCCCGGACCCATAGGTACATGCCCACCCGGATCGAAGGGCCCGGACCGCATTGCACGGGCACTGCAGATGTTGACATGACGTCCCGGCGGACTATATCTTTCTTGGCATCAACTTGCAGTCCACGTTGCTGCGGCGGTGCATGTCATGTCCGGTCCCGATACGGGCCCGGTGGATTCGAAGCACGTGGTCCAGGCCGGGCCGCCTGCTTCGTAGCCTGCCCCGGCCGAACCGGCATGCTTGCCGCCTTGCCATGAATCTCCGGTTTCGATGATGCCCGGCGCACCGCTTACCCGCGAAGTCGTTCGTAACCAGCCCCGTCCGGTCCTGTGGAAGAAAACGGCATAACAAAAGAGTCATTCGCAAAACGGTTTGCCGAAAGGGTGCTCGCGGCCCGCTGGCGGGTCATCCTTGTCACGCTGTTCCTGGTTGCGGTCGCTTCAAGCGGTATTGCCCGGCTCGAATTCTCCGCCAACTACCGTATCTTCTTCGACGACGATAACCCGCAGCTTCTGGCCCTGGAAGCGCTGGAGAACACATACGGGAAGAACGAAAACATCGTGTTCCTGATTGTTCCGAACGATGGTGACGCCACATCGCAAGGCGCACTGTCGGCCGCCGCCTGGCTCACGGAATCCGCCTGGCATACACCCTATTCGAGGCGCGTCGACTCGCTCGCCAATTTCCAATTCACAACCGCTGACGGCGACGATCTGTACGTGCGGGATCTGGTTGATCCGCAGGAACTGGCCCAGCCTGAGGCGCGGTCCCGGATCCGGGATGTCGCTTCGTCCGACCCCCGTATCGCCGGCAGCATTCTTTCCCTGAACGGGGATGTCAGCGTGGTAAACGTCACCGTTGAACTGCCGGAGGAGGGCCTGCTGGAGGCCGTGGCCGAAATTGCCGGGTTCGCCAGGTCCGTCGCCGCGGAGGCGGAAGAACGGTTTCCCGGCGTGGACCTCCGTATCGTCGGCACGGTGATGATCAACCAGACATTCCTGGAAGCATCGATCGACAGCCAGAAGGTCTTCCTGCCCGCGAGCCTGCTGCTCATGGCCCTGATCCTCGGCGTCCTCACACGGGGCTGGGCGGGGGTGGCGGCTACCGGATTGGTCATCGTCTTTTCCATTCTCGCGTCAATGGGCCTTGGCATGTGGGCCGGGATGCCCTTTTCCCCGCCCATCTCGCCGGCGCCCACCATCGTGCTGATGATTGTCGTGGCGAACTGCGTGCACCTGCTGGTGGCCCTGCAGCAGTGCCTGCGTGCCGGGCATACCAGACACGACGCCATCGTCGAATCCGTCAGGCTGAACCTGTACCCGGTATTCCTGGCGAGTCTCACGACGACGCTTGGATTCCTCAGCATGAACTTCTCCGAGGTGCCGCCCTATCGCCATCTCGGCAACTTCGTCGCTTTCGGCATCGCCACCTCCTTCATCCTCTCCGTCACCTTCCTGCCGGCCCTGCTTTCGCTGCTCCCGGTCCGTGCCAAGAAGGAACGCCGGTTCGGCGGAACCGCCATGGTCCGCCTGGCGGATTCCGTGCTGCGCTACAGAAAGGCGATCCTGTGGGCATGGATTCTGATCGTGCCCCTGATGCTTCTGGCCATTCCGCGCAACGAACTGAACGATGTCCTGGTTCATTTCTTCGATGAGAGCGTCGAGTTCCGGCAGGATACGGATTTCATGGACGAGCACCTGAGCGGCAATACCCTGCTCGAATACTCGCTGGAAGCAACGGTCGAGGGCGGTGTCACCGACCCCCTGTTCCTGGCCGACGTCTCGAAATTCGCCGACTGGTACCGCGAGCAGCCCCCGGTACGCCACGTGGCGGTCATCACCGACACCTTCCGCCAACTCAACAAGAGCATGCACGGCGACGACCCGGCTGCCTACCGGATCCCGGAAAGCCAGGACCTGGCGGCGCAGTACCTGCTGCTGTACGAACTCTCGCTTCCCCAGGGCCTGAACCTGAACAACCAGATCGACAGGTCCCGATCGGCCACCCGCGTGACGATTTCGGCTGAAACGCTGGATACACAGGAGGTGCTTGAACTGAACGCGCGTGCCAAGGCCTGGCTGAAGGAAAACGCGGCCCATGTCGCCGACGTCAACAGCACCGGGCCCGCAGCGCTGTTCGCCTACATCGGGCAGCGCAACATCCGTGCCATGCTGGTCGGGACGCTGGTCGTGCTCCTGGCCATTTCCGCCATTCTCCTCTTTGCCCTGCGGTCGCTCAGGCTGGGCCTGATCAGCATCATCCCCAATCTGGTCCCCGCCGCGCTGGGCTTCGGCGTCTGGGGGTTGACGGTGGGACAGGTGGGCCTGTCGTTATCCGTGGTGGTTGCCATGACCGTGGGCATCGTCGTGGACGATACGGTGCACTTTCTCAGCAAGTACCGCCGTGCGCGGCGGGAATACGGCCAGAACACCGAAGAAGCGGTGCATCACGCCTTTGACACCGCCGGCCGGGCCCTTTTCACAACGACGGTGGTGCTGGTGGCCGGCTTTCTGATCTTCGCGTTCTCCCCGTTCGTTCCCACCGCGCAGGTCGGGGTGCTGACCGCGATGATCATTGGCTTTGCATTCATTGCCGACCTGACGCTTCTGCCGGCGCTGCTGACGGTGGTGGACCGGGGTCCTGCCAGGCGGAACGCGCCAGCATCCTGATCTGCCCCTTAAGGCGTGCAACCGACCCACATTGAACCGGATTTCCCGACCCCTGGAATTTGCTCTTTCCTGGTCGAGATTGCATATAATCTCCCAAATCTTCACTCAGACCGAATGAGATTCTCTTTGTCCTTGCTGGATCTCTACGAGGAGGTTGCCCGCGGTCGTGTTCAATAATCCATTTGATTCATTTCACAATACGGTTGCCGAAGCAAAGGAGGAACGCGAACAGCTCGACCGGCTGCTGACAATCTCCACGCCCCGGGAGCGTCTGCTGGTCGCCGCCATCGCCGTGATGCTGCTCATCCTCGGGACCTGGTTCTTCTATGGCAACGTGCCCCGCAGCCTTGCGCTGGACGGCGTGCTGGTCGAGCCCGGCGAAGGCCTGTCCGAGGAAAGCAGGTCCTTGCAGGCGCTCGTCTGGGTCAAGAGCGACATCGCGCCGTATATAAAGGCCGGGATACCGGCGGTGATAGAGCTGGATATGGCGGACGGAAAGGCGGACACGCTTGACGGGGAGGTCGCGGACATTTCCGCCGTACCCCTGCAAGGAGGGCTGGCGACGCTCGAGACCGCGGTGCCGGTGTCCGTCCACCGCATCGTCGTCACGCTCGATGAAAGTCACGACCTGACTTCCCTTGTGGACGGGGAGTGCCGGATCTTCCTCGAACTTGGCAGGCAATCACCGATTGCATTGTTCCGAATGAAGCAATCGTAAGATGGTCGCCTCTAAAGGGGCTGCCGGTCAGGCCGCCACAGACTCCCGGAAACGGAAGGTAGTCACCCCGGTCCTGTTGCAGATGCACGCGTCGGAATGTGGCGCAGCCTGCCTCGGCATCATCCTGGCCCACTTCGGGCGCTGGGTGCCGCTTACCGAATTGCGCGAAAAATGCGAGGTGAGCCGCGACGGCAGCAGTGCCGCGAGCATCCTGCGCGCCTCGAGACACTACGGCCTCGAATGCAATGGATTCAGCATGCGCGCCGAGCAACTGCAAAAGCTGGAACTGCCCCTGATACTGTTCTGGCAATTCAGCCATTTCGTCGTCCTCGAGGGGTTCGACGGCCGCAACTACCATCTCAATGACCCGTCCACGGGACGACGCAGGCTTTCCGTTGAAGAATTCAACAAGGGCTACAGCGGCGTTGCACTACGGTTCAAGCTCGGCGCCGATTTCAAGCCCGGCGGCGAGCAACCCGGCCTGTTCAGGCAACTGGGCACCCTGCTCGGCGGATCATGGAATGTGCTTGCCGGGGTGATTGCCTGCGGGTTCATGCTGACGTTGCTGGCACTCCTCGTCCCCGTATCCATCAGTGTTTTCGTGGACGACGTCCTGGAAAACCATGGACCCTGGGGCGGACTGGTGGCGGCCCTGCTGTGCGGCGGTGTCCTGGTATACATCCTGTCCCTGCTCAAGCACCGGTTCCTGAAGCGTCTCGCAACCCGGATTTCGGTGACCGGCTACAATCGAGGCCTGTCGCGCCTGTTGCGGTTGCCGGTGGAGTTTTTCGAGCACCGGCTGGCCGGCGACCTGACCGACCGGGTCTCGTCCATTGACAGAATCGCGAAGAATCTGACGGACCAGTTCCTCGTGCTCATGATCGACATGGCCATGAGCGTGGTGTTGCTCATCGCCATGCTCGCCTACGATATCCGGCTGACGCTGGTTGTGCTGCTGCTGGCGCTTGTGCACGGCATCCTGGCCCACTTTCTGAACGCCCACCGGGCGGTCCGAAGCCAGACGATGAGGCGCGAACAGGGATTGCTGATCGGCCTCGGCATGCAGATGCTGAACCATGCGGACAACCTGCGCATGACGGGAGCGGATGACCGGTTTTTTTCGCGCTGGAGCGGTCAGCAGGCACGCGAACTGCAGGCGCGCCAGGCCTATTCCGAACTGGGTTCCGTCAACACCGCGCTTCCGGGCCTGATTGCCACACTTCGCAGCGCGGCGATCCTCGGCATCGGAGGCAGCATGGTCATGAGCGGGCAGATGACCCTGGGGGCGCTGGTGGGCTTCTATATCCTGGCAGAACTGTTCCTGACCCCGATCGGGCACTTCCTGGAATTCGCCGACAAGCGCCAGGCGCTCGAAACCGACCTGCAGCGGGTCGATGACATCTCCAAGGCCGCCGAAGACCCGGTCTTCAACCGCCGGAGTCCGGAATCGGACTCGATTCCCACGTTCAACGGCCGGCTCCAGCTGGCAGGCCAGCTCGAACTGCGCCATGTCACCTTCGGTTTCAACAAGAGCCGCCCGCCCCTGATCAAGGACTTCAGCCTCGTGATCAGGCCGGGACAGCGGGTTGCCGTGGTCGGTCCCAGCGGCTCCGGCAAGTCGACCCTGGCGCGCCTGGTTTCGGGTGTCTATCAGCCCTGGTCGGGGGAAATCCTGTTCGATGGCCACCTGCGGGATGAGATACCCGAGGAAGTGCTGCGGCAGTCCATTTCCATGGTGGATCAGGAGGTCGTGCTCTTTTCCGCGTCCGTACGCGACAATATCACCCTGTGGAATCCGGCCATCCCGGATGAAGCCATTTTCACCGCGACGCGGGATGCCCAGATCCATGACGAAATTCTGATCCGGCCCCAAGGATATGCGACCCTGGTCGAAGAGGGCGGGGCGAATTTCAGCGGCGGCCAGCGGCAACGGCTGGAAATCGCCCGCGCGCTGGTGGGCCATCCGACGGTACTCATCCTGGACGAGGCGACCAGCGCTCTCGATGCCGCGACTGAGGAATTCGTTGATGATGCCCTTCGGCGGCGCGGCGTCACCTGCCTGATCGTGGCTCACCGGCTGAGCACCGTGCGGGATTGCGATGAAATCATCGTGCTCGACAAGGGCGTTACGGTGCAGCGCGGCACGCATTCCGAGCTGATTGCGGACCGGGAAGGCACGTACTACAAGCTGGTCAAGTCGGGCTGATGAAGGACGCCGGACCGCAATACACATCCATCGCAGAGCTCGCCGCAAGCTCCGGCACAGCCGTGCCCTGCGCCGGCAACCTGCCGGTCAGGCTCGACGATCCGGACAGCGTCTGGTTCATCGATCAGGGCGCCGTCAACCTGTTTCTGATCGAATTCAAGGACGGGGTGGAACAGGCGGCACCACAGCATCTGCTGCGCCGGGATTCGGGATGGTTGCTGCCGGGCGTCGCCCCGGACGTACGGGACGATGGCCAGGACACTACGCTCAGCCTGATGGCCAAGGGAATGCCGGGCACAATGCTGAAACGGCTGCCGGCGTCCCTGCTGTCCCAGGCCGATCCGACGGAACTGGCGGAGCAGGCCGACACCTGGCTGAACGCCATCACCGGCACGCTGTCGCGCTTTGCGAGCCCCCTTCCGCGTCCGAACGCCTTGGCCGAACCCGGTCTGGCGCAAACCCTTTCTCCCCCCTGCACGCTGTCCACACGGCACCGCGTGGTATGGGTCAGCAAACCGTCGCACGGCGCAGTCCTGTTCATGGATATCGTCGACCAGGCGGAACTTGCCGAGGCCGGCGGTGCAGGCGAAACCATGCTTCCGCTGACACGGACCAGCTGGATCACCCTGTTCGAAGAGACGACACTGACGGGCCAGTCTACCGAAACATTGGCGCAGCAAGGCACGCTGCTGCCGGCGCTCGCCACCTTCCACGCGGTCGCCTTCACCCTGGAACGCCTTAACCGCCGCCTGGCCGTGGTCGATGACGTGAATCTCGAGCGCGCGCGGACAACCAGCCGCCGCACGGCCGAAAAGGTTGCCAGGCAACGGCTTTTCAATATCTATGATCTGCCCATTGACCGGGATGCCAGTGTCGAGGACACGGCTCTGGAAGATGCCCTGCAGGTCATCGGCCGCCATGAAGGCATCGATTTCAGGATTCCGGCGCGCACGGGACCTGCCGATATTCCGATCGGTCTCGTGGACGTTCTCGACGCATCGGGCGTACGCGCCCGGCGCGTGCGTTTCAAGGACGAGGGAACCTGGTGGCGCGGGGACAGCAACGCGATGCTGGTATTCCGCCCGGAAGACGGGCAGCCCGTGGCGTTGCTTCCGGGAATGTTCGGGCGCTATCGGGAATACGACCCGGCCACCAAGCGCACTACGCGGATTACCGCGGACCGCGCCAGCGCGCTTGGAGAGGAAGCCTGGATGTTCTACCGGCCATTGCCGTCGGGGAACGTGAATCCGGCAGACCTGCTGAAAATCGCCCTGCACGGGTCGGCCGCGGATCTGGCGCGGCTGGTGATTGCCGGGCTCCCGGGCGGCCTGATCAAGCTCCTGCCGGCACTTGCGCTCGGATTCGTTGCGCATGAAGTTACTGCGGGCGGAAACGTCGAGGCGCTCTATGCCGTGGCCGTGGCGCTGGCGGGATTCGGCCTGCTCGGCGCCCTGCTGCATCTTCTTCAGGGCACTGCGATGATGCGGCTCGAGGCGCGCGCAGCGTCACGGGTCGAAGCCGCCTTCTGGGACCGCCTCATGCGTCTTCCGCCAAGCATCCTGCACCGCCAGCCGGCAGGCGACCTGGCCATGTCGGGAATGACCTTCCAGAATCTTCGCGACGGCCTGCAGGGAGTCGTTGCCGACAGCTTCCTGTCGATCATTTTCCTGCTTCCGACGTTCGGCGTCATCTTCTTCTACGATGCCACCCTCGGGAGCATCGCCCTCGCCTTCAGCCTGGCGTCCCTGCTGATCATCGCGGTCCTCGGATGGCGCCAGATTTTGCCGTATGGCCGGATGATCAGTGCGGCGCGGCGCGTAGCCGGCCAGCTGTTCCAGATCGTGGGCGGCATTACCAAGCTGCGCGTGGAAAATGCGGAAGGGTCGGCTTTCGCCATCTGGGCGCGGGGCTACCGCGAGCAGAAACGCGCGGAACTCGAACTGGGCGCGCTCGAGGGGCATTCCCGGGCATTTGGCGCCGCGCTCCCCTTTCTCGCCGGCGGGGTACTGCTTTTTGCGGTGGTGTCGGTGGGAGAACGGAACGTCCCGGTCGGCGATTTTCTTGTCGTCTACACGGTCTTCATCGTATTCCAGACCGCCATCGCCCGGCTCGGCGAGTCCTTCGGCACCGTTGCCGCCATGCTGCCGGCGTTCGAACAGATGCGCCCGCTACTCACCGCGGTTCCCGAGGCCGAGGTCGAAGGAGAGCCGGTTGAATATCTGGGCGGCGACATCCTGTTCGACCACATTTCCTTCCGCTATGATCCCGACGGTCCGCTGATTCTCGACGGGGTCACGATCCGCGCCCGCCCCGGCGAATTCATCGCGATTGCCGGCGAGTCCGGTGCCGGCAAGAGCACCCTATTCCGGCTCGCACTCGGCATTGACCGGCCAACCGCCGGTGCGGTGTATTACGACGGCCGTGACCTCAGGCACCTGAATCTGAAGCAGGTGCGCCGGAAAATCGGCGCAGTGCCGCAATCGGTGGGGCTCCATCCCCAGGACCTCTGGGACAACCTGGTCAGTCACCACGACGAAGTGGCGAACGAGGAAGTATGGACCGCTGCCCGGGTCGCCGAAGTGGAAGACGAGATCAGGAGCATGCCCATGGGCATGATGACCATGGTCGGCGCCAGCGGATCTGTCCTGTCGGGCGGCGAGAGCCAGCGCGTCACGATCGCCCGATCGGTGATCGGCAACCCGCGCATCATGCTGTTCGACGAGGCCACCAACTGGCTGGACAACGAAAGCCAGGCCAAGGTAATGCGGAACCTCACAACCCTGACAGCCACCCGGATGGTTATCGCCCACCGCCTGTCCACGCTGGAACAGGCTGACCGCATCTACGTGCTGCAGGCCGGAAAAGTCGTACAGAGCGGCTCCTTCGACGAACTCATGGCGGTCGACGGGGTATTCAAAGAACTGGTCAAGAGACAGGTCGCCTGACCCGGAATTGCGGGTCGGAAGGCTGGCCCTGTTCCGTCATCCGGCTGCCGGGGACCCGCACCCGGCCACGTCTCGCGCAAATGGAAACCATCCATGAAGAAACCTGCTGATGCAACCGATCGCATTGCTTCAAGAGCCGCCGAGGACAGCGACTTTCGCGCACGCCTTGTCACGAATCCAAGGGAAACGATCGCAAGGGAATTCGGCGTTTCCCTGGACGAAGACCATGAGATACACGTGCACGAAGAAACCTATTCCGCCACGCACGTGGTGCTCCCGCCGCGCAGCAAATTCAGCGAGGCCGAGCGGAAGGAGGCGAAAGCCGGCGCAACGTCACTGGCGTTTCTTCGCAGGACGCTCCACGACCCCGCACCGCCCATGCGCCCGCCCGCCCCCGAACGGGTGCGCTCCCGCAAGCACGCCGCCACCCCGAAGTCACTTGCCAAAGAGGGCAGGGAATGCATCCTCCGTGGCCTGGCCTTCCTGGAATCCGTGGTCGACGAATCCGGGGCCTGGCACTGCATCAGGTTCAATATCGCCGATCCGGACATTCCGCGGCATTTCGAAAAGCCCCCGTTCATTTCGGCCCATTGCGTGCTTGCCCTGGAAAGCAGCGATGAAGCCCGGGCCAAGGCCCTGTGCGACGCCACCAGGAAGTATCTCGGCAGCACCATCGAGTATCCCGGATTGTGGCGCTACTACCGCCATCTTCCCCAGGATCTTGACAGCACCGCCGTCTGTTCGCTTGTCATCGGGACCCACCCCTGGATCTTTCTGGGAAGGAATGTCCGGCGAATACTGGCGAACCGCGACGACAACGGCTGTTTCATGACCTGGATGCTGGATGAAGCCGAACCCGATGTCGTGTCCAGCTTCCGTATCGAAGCCGATCCTGTGGTCAACGCGAATGTCATCGCCTACCTCGGCGACCACCCCGAAACCAGGGACGCCCAACGGTGGCTGGAGGCCCTGATCACCGAGGACCGGCTCAAGGACTCGTCCAAGTGGTATCCCGACACGGTCACGATCTACTATGCAACAACCCGTGCCATGATGCGCGCCGAACCCGCCCTCGACAGTCTGCGGCCGATACTTGCGGATCGAATCCTTGACCTGGGCGGCGGGAAGGGGGAATTCGGCAACCTCCTCCAGACCGCACAGGCGGTCTCGGCACTCTATAATATCGACCGCCTTGAAAGTATCGACGTGAAACGTCAGGTGGAAAGGATCATCGATTCGCAGCGTGAAGACGGCAGCTGGCCGGAACTGCTCGCGTTTGGCGACCAATCGCTGAGATGGGGCGCGTTCGGACAGATCGGGCACGGCTCTGAATCCGTGACCACCGCATTTTGCATCGAGGCCCTGGAGCGTCTCGTCGAGACCCTGGAAGCCTGAAGGACTTGGACACGCAAGCAAATACGGGAAATGACCGCACGACCGCCGAAGCCGGGGGCATGGAGCCCCGGGCGCAGGACCGGACCCGGCACTGCGCCGGCATGCCTGTGGCGCGGGTGATTGTCCCGGCCATACGCCGTTCCCGGCAGGCCCGGCGTCCGTCGGAATGGACTGTCCGGGCCCCCGTTCCCTGCAGTCCCGAGGAATAAATATGGATATTGACGAGGCAATCATTCTTACCCAGGACCGTCTTGCCGAAGAGGGCGGCAGCATGGGTGAACTGCTCGGACAGTTCCGGAACCGGGTCTCGCCGATTCTGATCGGAGACCCCGAATGGAAGCGCATCCTCGAATGTGCCGGGAAACTTCCCATCACAATGGGCGCCCTTCCATTCGGCTTTGAACTGCCGCTTCATCTGCACAGCCCGCAAGCGGATTTCGGAGTCTCCATGGCGAGCGGGACCAGGACAGCGGATTTCTTCCATGAACGCGCCCGGACCGACACGAAGGATGAAACCGCCAGGGCGGTCTCGCGGCTGTTCAGGCAAATGGATTCCGGGCACTCTCCCCTGCGTGACGTCGTCGGCCGCAAGCTGATGCTTGAATATGACATCGGTTCGGCGCGGGACGGGGAACGTTCGCTTCCGGGCATGTTCCTGAGACCCGGAGAACGCCCGATCATCGGCGCCGGCGGCCAGGCGGATGAGGTCGGCATGGTGGTCGACGCGCTCGTTTCCTGCCTGGGCTGGGAAATGAATGATGACCAGCGGAATAATGTCCAGCGGGTTTACCTAGCGCAGCCGGAGGATACGCGCATGGATTCGTTTGGTGTTTTCCCGTCCCGCTCACGGTCAATTCGCCTGGCGATCATGGGCTTCAAGACGCCGCAGGAAACATGCGGCTATCTTGAACAGACGGGTTGGCCGGGCCAGATCTCGGCTGTCGATTCCGTGCTCGCACGCTTCCGGGAACGGGTGAAGATCGTCCGGACCGGGCTGAATATTGATGTTCGGGATGAGGGGGTCGGCCCGACGCTCGGCCTGACCCTCATTGTCAAGCAGAGATATACGAAGGATTCACGGTACTGGATCGACGGCCTGACCGACTGGGACCCGTTACTGAAGGCCTTGAGCCACGAGGACCTTGTGGCTCAGGAGAAACTGACGGCGCTTGCCGACTGGGTTTCGAAACCGACAATTCTGTTTGCGAAGTCCGGGCGCTTTGTCCTATTGCGCGGCATTCACCACATCAAGCTGGTGATCACCGAAAACCGGCTGGGAAAAGCCAAGGCCTACGTATTTATGGTGCTTTCCGGGGCGGTCCCGGAATAGACAGGCTCCAAACAGGCAAACGAAACCCCGCATCCGGCCGGATGCGGGGTCATTCAAACACTCTATGTATGCGGACCCGGGTTGTTCCGCAAAATGGCCGGCTGATCACCGGCCGCTTCGTTTACCAGCAGCAGCAAAGACCGGCTGAGATGGCCTCAAGTTGCTCTTCGGTAATGTTCGGATCCGGCGGCAGGGCGAGATGCACCGTCTGCATGTCGCTCTCATGGATTATGATGTTCATCGAATCGGGAATCGTGACCCCCAGTTCGCCACTGATCGTAGTCTTCGGATCGGCAAGCAACTGTTGCCTGAATTCCGTGTCCAGAGCAGACTTCTCGACAATCTGCTTCAGCATTTCATCACCGCTTCTCATGACAGTACCCCTTTGATTTGGTTACGAACAATACACGACACAATAGCGGCTGAACGTAACATGACGATATGGCATGGTCAAGAAATGCGGACGCCTGACAGCAATTCCCGCTAAGGGTTAGCTCCATTGTGTCAGGGAGTGTGATCCGCAGGAGGTTGTGGTTTTAAAGGGATCGGGGCGCAGCGGTCGTTACAGCCACCACTGGGGCTGTAGAACTCATCGGGTCGGTAAACGCTGAAGAATCGACCTGAACACCCGCCGGTCACGGCGTGATTCAGGGCGGTTCAGGCAGCGCGGGATTGTTTTTGTACCCCCGCGCAATGACCTGATACAGTTTCTCCCAACTGTCTATCAGGAACAGGCTGAACAGGCCCCTCATCTTGCGCCACAGCGCGGCGCGGCTGTACATGGCCTGGTGTGCCGCATTGAATACGGCACAGCAGCGCAACTGGATCTGGTCCACCAGAAACGCCAGCATCATCAGGTGCATCAGCACCGTCGACAGGTGCTTGTTGCCGTGACCATAATTGTGTTCCAGGCCGTAACCCTGGTTCTTCAGCGTGTTGAAGGTTTCGTTCTCTATCTTCCAGCGGGCCCGGCCGGCCCGCATCAACTCCATCAGGTTCGATTCGTCGATCGGGATATCGGTGACCCAGCAAAAGCGCTGCACCTTGCCCCCGGGACGGTGCTCCCGGTACTCAAGGAAGTTCACCTCCAGATCAAAGTGGTCGTCGTTCAACGGCACCCGGTTCAGATACCGGAAGCGATGCACTACCCCCTGCCCGTCCCGGCACTCATGTTCCGGAACGCCCCGGGTCTTCGACACCCAGTCGTACAGAAACCGGTGGTCCCCTTCCTTCGCACCCAGCACATAGCGCATGTCCAGTGACTCCAGCAGCCGGATGTGCGGACCGTTCGAGGCCAGGCCATCTTCAACCACCAGCAACCGCAAATGCGGATGGTTGCGACGGACACGCTTCAGCAGCCGCCTTGCGGCATTCCGCTCACAGTCGTTCTTGCCGGATCCGTCCCCCTTCAGGATCGGTTCTGGCATCAGGGGGATCACCTCGCGGCAGTCCGGATGCACCAGCACCGCACCGAGCAACTGGTGATAGTACGTCACCCGACCGTCACGATGATGCTTGCTGCAGCAGTGCGCGCAATGCACCTTCTGCGAGGAGAACAGCCCGGTGCCGTCCACCGACAGCACATAGCGGCCGTCCAGCACCTCGAAACCCTCCAGACCCTTGCCCCGCTGCAGCAGCGCAAACAGCCGCTTGTATACCGGCTCGAACACCCCCGGGTCCAATTCGTCCAGCCGTTCCCTCATGTACGTGTCGCTCGGCGCCTGCGCCACCCCGTACAGATGCTTCAGATTGTGCCGCACCGCTTCCTCGGACTGCGACCGCTCGAACTGCAGCAGCGATGGATATTTCAGACCGAACATCGCCAGCGCCGACATCATGACGTCCGACAACGGGAACTTGCGGGTGCGCTTCGTGTCCGGAATCTCCTCGAAACTCGACCGGATCGACTGCAGCAATCCCTGTGCGCTCAAGTGTTTGCGATTTGATGGTTCACGCATCCAATTTCACCTGGTTCATGAAATTGGAACTGTATGATACCAGAATTCCTGAAAAACTTTACGAAAAAGTTTTTTCCGTATCTCTCTATCACCTTGTATTTGCTTGACTTTTTAAACCAGCGGGAATTGCTGGACGCCTGAAAGTATCCTTTACAAACCCTTTACACACCATTTACGAGAACCTTACAAAACACTGAAAAATCTGGCCATGTGTGCATCGGCGCCAGCAATCGATTTCCCGTGGCGCGCACCTGCCGGCGCCGGAAATGATCGGCACAGTGCCGTGAATTCCCGGGGGAATGTATCACGTCTGGAATTTCCCGCAAGGCCGCAGCTTCACCTTTACCGAGGTATCAATGTACAATGATTCATGTCCACAACGGGGCCTGTGCGGATGTTCCCTGACCACGAAACCGACGCAAACAGGTATGTCCGCCAGGGCCGGCTCAAGGGCTTGCCAAACCGCCGGGGCGCCCGGTTGAATTCCGTGCACAGTGTCTTGGCGCTGGCATGCTTGTGCCTGCCAGGTGCACTTGCCCTTGCCGAGGAAGAAACGCCGGAAGACAAGGGCCTGAGGATCGCGCGCGAAGCAAGCGCCCTTAACGACGGCTTCGGGGATTACACCGCCGGCATGCGGATGGTGCTGCGCGACCGGCAGGGCCGGGAGAGTGTCCGTCAGATGCGCTTCAAGGTGCTGGAGATGCAGGAGGATGGCGACCGGAGCTTGTTCGTGTTCGACCAGCCACGGGACGTGCAGGGCACCGCCCTCCTGACGCACGCCCACATCAACACCCAGGACGACCAGTGGCTGTATCTGCCGGCCCTGAAAAGGGTGAAGCGCATCAACGCCTCGTCACGTTCAGGGTCATTCATGGGGAGCGAGTTTTCCTACGAAGACATGAGCTCTTCGGAGGTGGAAGAGTACACCCATAGGTTTCTTCGCGACGAGCCATGCGGGGCGCTCACCTGTACGGTGATCGAGCAGGTCCCCCTGGACAGGAAATCCGGATACAGCCGCAAGGTCGTTTGGCAGGATACCGGCGAACTCCGAACCTGGAAGATGGAGCTTTACGACCGCAAGGACTCGCATCTGAAAACTCTCACGTTCGAGAACTACCAGCAATACCTGGACCAGTACTGGCGGGCGGGAGAACAAACGATGGTTAACCACCTGACCGGTGCGAGCACGGTGCTGCAATGGGCCGATTTCCGGTTTCGCACCGGACTTGATGAAAGCGAATTCACCAAACCGGCTCTGCGACGCGTGCGCTGATGCGGCCCGGCAACGCAATTGCGGCCCTCCTGCGTGAGGTCTACCTGTTGATGTATGGAGACTGGGACGAGAACTCCTGGGTCAGGAAGAGAATTACAACGCTTTCATCTTCGGTCTGGAACGCACTGTCTACACGCTGTTCGGCTCCCGGACGGACCTGACCTACGACGTACGACGCGACAGTTTCCCGGGTGTGGGATTCACGTACAGTTTCTGATGGCGTCCGTGGCAGGGGCCTGGCGATCCGCGGCGGGGTTATGCCATCGGCCGGGGAGTCGGATATCGCCCCCATGAGCGGATTTCATGTGCTGAATCAACCAATTACCTTCCTTCCCAAACGGGTCGTCCGGAGAATTACAGGTCCGGGGGCCATGAAAAAAACAAACGATGGTGCTAAGATGACGACAGGTTGCCGGGCAATTGGCACATCCAGGTTTCCATTCTGGCGCAATTGACCGGCATCTGCGGAAGTCAATCAGGGTGATCCATCAGGGTGATCCATCAGGGCAGCAAATCCTTGCAGAAGATCGCGGTTGTGGGACGCGGAACCGCGGGGTCTCTGGCTGCCGCCAGCGTAACGCGCCTTCTCTCCGGCCGGGACTACGAGCTGCACCACATCTATGACTCGCGTATCCCGGTCATCGGCGTGGGTGAAGGCAGCTGGCCGAGCCTGGTTCAGCAGTTGCAGCACCTGACGGATCTGCCCCACGATACCGTCCAGCAGCGTCTCAAAGGAACTCGCAAGTACGGGGTCGCATTCGAGGGATGGGGGGTGCGCGACCAGGATTTCACCCACTACTTCATGCCGGTAAAGGAGTCCTACGCCTATCACCTGTCCGCCGACCTGATGGGGGACCTGCTGCACGAAAGCACGCACGCGCGCCACATCGACGCGAAAGTGCTCGGGATCACCAGGGTGGACGGCGGCGCGGAAGTGGAATTCGAGGGCCTGGCGCCGGAACGCTACGACCTGGTCTTCGATGCCCGCGGATTTCCCAGGGAACTCCAGCCCGAACAGCACATCGACATTTCGTTCATTCCCACCAATACGGCCGTCATCCGCCGCTGCCCGGCAATCTTCGGGGAGGATCGGGGCGGACCGGTCCTGCAACATACCTATACCCGCGCGGTTGCGCGTCCGCACGGCTGGATTTTCGTCATTCCGCTTCAAGTACACACATCCTACGGGTACATCTTCAACCGCGATGTATCCGGCCTTGACGAAGTCGAGTCGGATTTCGATGCCTTCCTTGCAACCGATGGCGTACCGGAATTCGAGCAGCGCGCCGTCATCCAGTTCCCCAATTTCGTCCATCGGCAGATGTACGACGGCGCGGTGGCCCGCATCGGCAATGCGGCGGCCTTCATGGAGCCCCTCGAGGCAACGGCCATCGTGTCCGCCCAGTTGCAGATCGGGATGGTCCTCCAAACGCGTCTCAACCGCCCAATCGAGCATATTGAACGCGACGCACCGGTTGTCAACCGGTTCCTCGTCAACAACATGCTCTGTTACGGCCTGTTCGTCGGCTGGCACTACTGCCTTGGCTCAAAGTACGACAGCGGGTTCTGGTGCCATGCCCGTGACCACGTCTGGCCACGGCACCGCAAGGCGGCGGCTCCCGAGTCCGTGGACTGCGACGCACTCCGCAAGTTCGACGGCATGTTCGAACTGATGCGCCAGCCGGAAATCGGCGAGGCGGACTGGAACCGGATGTGCGCAGTCCCCCTCACAAGCTATGACCAGATGTCCCGCGGTCTTGGCTGCTGACCCCTCCCCCGGAACAGTACAGCCGGGATTCCCCTGCAACAGCGCCTGCCCCGGGATCAGGCCAGGGTGTCCACCAGTCGCGCTTCCGTAATTCTGCGGTCCCGGGTCAGCAGCGTCGCGCCGAGCACCCGGGCCGTGGCAACCAGGATGCGGTCTGCCGGGTCACGATGGAAGGAATCGGGCAACGAGGCCAACTCGGCCGCGATCGCCGGTGATATTCCATTTCGCCGCACCAGTGGAGGTGCCGCCAGCTTCCCCAGCCACTCCCGCAGGGGAATCGTGAGGCGAATCCGGCCAAGGCTGTGCAGCATGGCCACTTCCCACAGGGAGATATCGGAGATCAGCAACGGCGAATCCGCATCGGCGGCTGCAATCACTTCCTGCTGGTCACGGGACAGCCGGCCCCGGTCTTCATGCCACCAGAGCAGAATGTGTGTGTCGAGCAGGGCCTTCACGGCTTCAGGACGTCCCAGTATTCTTCCGGCAACACCGGCTTCACAACATCCCCGACCAGTTCGACCGTCCCGGCCAGCTCGGCCTGGGGAAACGCCCTGTCTTCCCCGGTAGGACGAACCAGCACCGCAACGGGTCTCCCGCGCTTCAGAATGACCACCCGTTCCCCCGTCTCATGGACGCGGTCAAGGATGGCAAGGCAGCGGGCCTTGAAGTCGGATGCATTGATGGTTGTCATATGACTAGTATCCATGACTGGTCATATATGTCAAGGCCAGAATTCCGGAGGTTTCGGTACACTGCCCTTGACCGCACAGTTACGGGAAAGGAATAATTCCACTCAGAACAAAACTTTGCGATTCAGGGGTTTGTCTGAGCCACTGATGAGCATTCCGGGTATCCACTATGGTCGCAGTAGCAGTTTCCACAGATCGGGCGATAGAGCCGTCACTACGGAACGCCATTCCGCATTTCCTGCCCCTCGCGGTCTTTCCCCTGATTTTCGCCGCCGCCCTGTACGGCGGCTGGTGGATCGCCGGGCCGTTCGTCTTTTTCATGATCGCGGGTCCGCTGGACCTTGCCTTCGGCCTGGACGGGCGGAACATGAACCCGAGGGCGACACCGGAACACCGGCTGGTCTGGTACAACCTGTCGGCATGGCTTTGGGCATTGCTCTGGCCGGCGGCATTCGTGTTCACGCTATGGCAGATCTTCATGGTCGGACACCTGGCTCCCTGGGAAGGTGCGCTGCTGGCGATTGTGCTGGGCGTGGAAGGTCAGGGAGTATTCATCGTCGGGCACGAACTGATTCACCGGCGCACGACGTGGGAGCGGTACGTCGGGGAATTCCTGCTTGCCTCCGTTTCGTACCCGCACTACGCCACGGAACATTTCTATATCCATCATGCCTATGTCGGCACGCCGAAAGACGTGGGCTCCGCGCCCAAGGGACAGAGCTTCTGGACGTATTTCCCCCGCGAGTTGGCAAGCAACATCCTTGGGGCCTGGAAGGTTGAACGCGGACGGATGGCGCACCGGCAGTTGCCGACCTGGCATTTCAGCAATCCGTTCTGGCGGTACGGCCTTGAAACCGCCGCCTGGTACGCGTTCGTCTATGCGTTGGGGGGATGGTGGTCTGTTCTGATCTTCATGTTCCTGTGTCTCGGGATCGTGTTCTCGATGAAAATCAGCAACTACGTCCAGCATTACGGCCTGCGCCGGATACGCCTGCCCAATGGCCGGTTCGAAAGGGTCAGCCTGCGGCATTCATGGGGCGCCGACTACAAGTTCAGCAACTGGATGTTCTTCAACATGCAACGCCATCCCGACCACCATGTCTCGGCGGGCAGGCGCTACCCGCTGCTGCAGCATCACGGCGAAGACGAAACTCCCCAGCTGCCGGGAACCTACGGCACGATGTTTGGCCTGGCCCTGCGCCCGAAGCGCTTCTTCGAGACGATGGACCCTCTGGTGGATCAATGGCGGGCCCACTTCTACCCCGAAATCGAGGACTGGAGCGCCTACGACAGCCCGGTTTCCGAGGCACGCCCGGAGGCACTCGACGCGATCATGGAGATTTACGGCGCCGCTCCCCGCCTGGTCAGGGTAATCGAGAGGGACCCGGAACTGCTCGATAGCCTGAAGGACAGGGAGTTCACCGATCTGGAGATGCCCGAGGGATTCGGACCGGACCCGGAATTTGAAAGGATTGCCCGCAGCGGCCTCGTGCGCGTCTACTGGACCCACGAGTTCGGTGTCGTGGAAATGAAGGAACAGATCGCCGAAATACCGGTAAAGGATGCCGCCGACGCCGCGGAGATGGTTCGGGACTGGTCGAACAACAAGGTGTTCCAGATCGGCATGCATACGTTGCGCGGCAACCTGACGCCGACCGAGGCCGGGATCGCGCTGGCCAATGTCGCCGAATCCTCGATCGACGCCGTTCTACAGGCCGTCGTGGAAGATGTTGCCGACCGTGATCCCCGCCCGGACGAAGGCGGGATGACCGCCGTCATCTTCGACGATCTGGCCAGTCGGGAAGTCGCGCCCCGTGCCGCACTCGAGATCATGTTCGTTTTCGAGGGCGGATCCGCCGATCGTCATGCGGCCCTGTACCGCCTGTATCATGGGGCACTTCGCATACTGACCCGGGCCAGCCTGCTGTTCGAGCCGACATCGGGGAAAGCCCGCGATCGCGGCGTCTATGCGCTTGACGAATTCGTGGAACACCACCGGACCGCTCCGGCAAGCGAACTGCTGGACCTGACCCGGGCGCGGTGGATCTTTACCCAGGGAGAACCCGGTATCGGGCAACGTTTCGATGATGCCCGATATTCCCTGCTTGCCGACGGCCCGACACGGGATGCGCTGATCCGGGAGCTGGGCAACGGGGCAGGCAATGAAACCAGGACCGGACAATCGCTGATCTCCAGCATGCAACAGGGGCTCCGTGATGTCGAGCGCGCCGCACGCCTGCTGCAGTTGACCCACCTGCCGGAGATGCCGGGAAGCCTGATTACCAGCAACGCGGCTTCCGTTTTCCAGGCGGGCCAGGCGCTTGAAGTGATTCCCCGTGAGGTTGCGGAGCAACTTTCCGGGGCTGCCCGCATGTGGCGGAACCTGTACGGCATCCGGCAACTGGTCATGGAGGATGACACGCCGGTCGAATCCATGCCAGACAAGGTCAGGACGGCCTTTGCCCGGTCCTGCGACCATGCCGATTTCGACGAGTTGACCGAAGCGGTCCGGGAAGCCACCGCCGCCACCGAGAGCGGACTGGCCGCCATCATCGCCCGGGGCAGTTGACGGAACCGCCAGGTGCGGCAACATGCAGGGCACAGTACAACAAGACCGGTGCAGGCCATGACCACCCCGGGTTCCGCCTGCGGGTGCGGGATGTGCCGCGGCGGCTGTTGCGCCGGAAACCTGAAAGAAATCATGCGCAGCCATGGATGAACGCGGGCGGCTGAAGGCTACTGCCGCAGACTTAAGTGAGATAGAACGACCGGTACTTACACCGCATCTCGAATACCGCCCGATCGGCGACGGGCAGGTGCTCCTGGTTTCCGAGACCTTCAACACACTGCTGCACGGAAAGGTATACGGGGACCTCCTGCCGCTGCTGGACGGCAGCCGCGCGCGGGAAAGCATCGTCGTGGCCCTTGACGGGATGCATCCGGCAGCGGACGTGCGCAAGGCCCTGGCCTCCCTGGCCGCCAAGGGCTACGTCGTTTCGGGCGATCACGGCATGGACCGGGGCAAGGCGGCATTCTGGTCCTCTCTCGGCGCGTCCCCCCGCCGGGCCGAGGAGCGGTTGGGTGCCGCGGGGGTGGCGATTCATGGCGACGACGGACGTCTCGCGGAACGGCTTGAAAGCCTGGGTGTTGCACCCGGTTCCGACAGCCCCGCCCTGTCCGTCTATGTTGCCTCCGACTATCTCGATGACGAATATGACGGGATCAACCGGCATCACCTGGAATCCGGCACGCCCTGGATTCTGATCCGGCCGAGGGGCATGCAGCCCCTCTTCGGTCCCGTCTTCCGGCCCGCGGAGGACAGTCCCTGCTGGGCGTGCCTCTCCTACCGGTTACGGAACAACCAGGAAGTCCATTCCTTCTTGCGCAACCTCTCCGGCAAGGCGGCGGCCTTCCGACCCACTGCAGCCGAACCGGCGGTACTGGACGTCGTCTGCGGAATGGTCGCCGTCGAGATTGCCAAGTGGCTGGTTCTCGGCAAAGCGGCACCGCTGCACGACAAGGCAATCACACTGGATACTGCCGGCATGAACTGCGAGCATCATCCGGTCGTCCGCCGGCCGCAATGCCCGGTTTGCGGCAGCGAGGCGTACTACAGCCCCGACCGGCCGGCAACGCCGGTACGGCTGCAGGCCAGCCCGAAGGAGCTTCGCAACAGCGGCGGTTTGCGTGCCATGTCGCCTGCACGGACACTGGAAAAGTATGAGCACCTGATCAGCCCGGTGAGCGGTGTCGTCACATGGGTCGCGCGCACGACGCCGAAGACGGATTCCTGGCTGCATGTACACTGGGCCGGCAGCAATCTCGCATTGAGAATCAAGAACCTGAGTTCACTGCGCCGCAGCCTGCGGAGCAAGAGCGCCGGCAAGGGAAGCACTGCGGAGCAATCCAGGGTGAGTGCCCTGTGCGAGGCGATCGAACGCTATTCCGGGGCCTTCCATGGCGACGAAATCCGCTGCCGCAGACGTCTGGCGGATTTTGCCGGCAACGCAGACGGGCAGGCGATACACCCGAACGAAGTCCAGTTGTTCAGCGGTTGGCAACTCGACCATGCGGAAAAGATCAACGCCCGCGGCCACCCCTACAATGTCGTTCCGCCCCGGTTCGACCCGGACAGGGAACTGGACTGGTCTCCCGTGTGGTCGCCCACCCGGGACCGGCAGCGCTATCTGCCGACAGCCATGCTCTACGGAATGACCCCGGAACAGCGCGGCACCGCGGGGCTCTGGGCCGATTCCAATGGATGCGCCGCCGGCAACACCCTCGAGGAAGCCGTGTTGCAGGGATTCTATGAACTGGTCGAACGCGACGCCTTTGCAATCTGGTGGTACAACCGACTGCAAAGACCCGGCGTGGACCTCGAAAGCTTTGGCGACGAATACCTGGCATCCGCGCCCGGTTACTACCGTGAATATCATCGTGACATGTGGGTGCTGGACCTCACCGGTGACCTGGAGATCCCCGCCTTCGTTGCACTGTCCCGCAGGACCGACAGCGAAACGGAAGACATCATCTACGGTGCCGGCGCACACTCCGATCCGCAAATTGCGGCCCTCAGGGCCGTTCGCGAGCTGAACCAGTGCCTGACCTGGGTTCCCCGCCCGGGCACTGGCCACACCCGCTACGGGGTCGACGACCCGATGTGCCTCTGGTGGTGGAAGAACGGGAAACTGGCGGACAACCCCCACCTCGCGCCTCTGCCCAATGCCAGGCTGCGAAGCAGTTCGGATTACGCGCCTCCGGAAACGGAGGATCTGAGACAGGACGTGGAATGGTGCCGGGGGCTGGTTGAGGCCAGGGGGATGGAGTTTCTGGTACTCGACCAGACCCGCCCAGACATCGGCATGCCGGTGGTGCGCGTGATCGTGCCCGGCCTGCGTCATTTCTGGGAACGGTTCGCTCCGGGACGCCTTTACGATGTGCCGGTGGCACTGGGCTGGACCGGGCAACCACTCAAGGAATCCGACCTGAATCCCGTGCCCGTCATTGCTTGAGGGCCGTCACGAACCCCGGAACAAACCGCCCCATCAGCCTACGGCCGGAGGACCACGCGTATGCGGTCCGGCGGCACCCGTCTAGAGCGGCTGCGGATAAAGTTTGTTAGAATGTTTGCCCTACTTCACAACCTTCCTGAATTCGAACATGGATTTCGAAGCAGCACGTGCCAACATGATCGATCAGCAGATCCGGCCCTGGAACGTGCTGGACCTGCAGACGCTGAACGCCCTGGAATCGGTAAGACGCGAGGACTTCGTGCCCAAGGACTACCGGAATCTGGCGTTCGCGGATGTGAAGATTCCCCTGGGGGACGGCGAAGTGATGCTGGAACCCAAGGTCAGCGCACGGATGATGGAGTCACTGCAACTCTCCACGAACGACAGGGTGCTGGAAGTCGGCACCGGGACGGGCTACCTCACCGCAGTACTCAGCCAGGTCTGTGCCCATGTAACCAGCGTGGAAATCAACCCGGCACTTTTGGAGCAGGCGCGGCGGAATCTCGGCATGGCCGGCCTTGAGAACGTTGCCCTGGAACAGGGGGATGCACATGACGGCTGGGGAACCGAAGGCGCCTACGACGCCATCGTGGTGAACGGTTCCATGGCCCGGATTTCGGACGGGCTGCTCGCCGGACTCGCAAAGGATGGACGTCTCGTGGGAATCGAGGGCCATTCTCCTGCCATGCGGGTTGTGCTTTATCAGCGCACCGACGGGGGCGTGACGCACCGCAGCCTGTTCGAGACCGAGGCCCCGCGCCTGAAAAACGCCGAAGATCCCCCGGAGTTCGAATTTTGACTTTCCGAATTCGGGATTTTTCCATATACATTTCATCCGGGTTACTGTCATGAAAAGAATACCTGGCGCGGTGCCTGCGACTCTTCGGGGGATTCTGCTGTCGATGATGCTGACAGGCAGTTACACTGCAAACGGCGAAGACCTCTGGGATGTCTACCAGTTGGCGCTTGAAAGCGATGCCATCTATCTCGCCGCCAAGGAAAGCTACGAGGCCGCCCGGCTCAATCTGCCCCTGGCCCGGACCGGCTTCAAGCCCACCGTCAACGGCAAGGGGACACTCGGTAAGCAGCGCAGCGATTTCAGGGGCCCGACCACCACCGGCGACAATAACGAGATCAGCGTCAACCTCAACCTCCCGCTGCTGAACCGGACGACCCGGATCCAGATCAGCCAGGCTGAACTGGAGGTGCAACGGGCACTCCTGCAGTTCGACAACGCAAGGGACGACCTGACCCTGCGGGTGGCGGAGCGTTACTTCAACCTCCTGGCCGCCCGGGACGCCAAGGAGGTGGCCCGGCTGCAGAAGATCGCCATCAAGCGGCAGATGGACCTGGCGGAGGAAAGGCTCGAGGTCGGTCTTGGAACCCGTACCGACCTGTTTGATGCCCGGGCGCGTTTCCAGCAGGCGGACGCCGACCTGATCGCATCCGACATCGAGATCAGCAATGCGCGCCAAGCGCTGATCGAGATCATCAACATCACCCCGCGGACCATCTCCGAACTGGCGGAGGATTCCCCCCTGGACCCGCCGGAACCCGACGATATCGATCACTGGGTAAACCTTGCGCGAACCAACAACCTCCAGGTCAAATCGGAGGAACTGAACCTCCTGCTGGCCGGCCACGAGGTGGACCGGCAACGGGCGAGACGAAGCCCCACGGTGGCTTTCGAGGCCAGCCAGCGCTGGGCCGACAACGGCAGCGGTGCCGGGGGCGGCGCGACCAACAGTACCAGCCTCGGGGTGACCCTGAATCTGCCGCTGTACCTGGGCGGCTCCGTGGACCTGAGAACCCGGCAGGCGGGCCTGCGCCAGAACGAGGCGGAACAGGTTCTCGAGGCGTCCCGCCGCAGCGCGACGTCATCCACCACCACCGCCTTTCTCGCGATCACCAACGGCATCAGCCAGGTAATCGCGCTGGCGGAAGCCATCGTGGCCGGCGAAAGTGCGCTCAAGGCCAAGGAGGAAGGCTTCAGCGCCGGCCTGACCACAAACCTAGACGTGCTCGACGCCCAGCGGGACCTGTCCTTGTCCCGCACGAACTATCTGCGGGCCCGGTACAACTACATCCTTTCGCTCCTGCGCCTGGAAAAGGCCACCGGTGACCTGGGCGACGAGGACATCCGGTTCATCAACGGCTGGCTCAGCGACCGGAACACCGCCTACCGGGACGAGGAATTCTTAAGGGACTTCCCTTTCATCAAGCCGCTCGGGTAGATCAGACGGCCCTGGGGCAAACCGGCGCAGGGCAATCCGCAGGCAGGGATGGCCGGAATCACCCGGCCAGTTGCGCTTCTTGGCTCCCGGCGACCGCCTCCCCCCGGCGCATCACCCGTATCCCGTCACTGCCGGTCATGCCGACGGCATCCGCGGCCGCACGGTCCGCCGCAGGTGAAGGATGGCGTCAATTCTTCCAGAACACCGGACTGAACAGCACGAGCAGTGTAAACAGCTCCAGCCGGCCCAGCAGCATGGCCGCGATCAGGATGACCTTTCCCCCATCCGCGACACCGGCGTAGTTCTGCGATACACCGGCCAGCCCCGGTCCCAGGTTGTTCAGGCAGGCGGTAACCGCCGAGAATGCCGTGACGTGGTCGCTGCCGGTTCCGATCAGTGCAACCAACAGGATGACGTAGCTCAGGACGTAGAGCGCGAAAAAACCCCATACCGCATTGATGACGTTTTCCTGCACCAGCTTTCCGCCGATCTTGATGGGTATGACCGCGTTCGGATGCACCAGCCGGGTGGTTTCCCGGGAACCCTGCTTGAACAGCAGAAGGAGCCGGATCACCTTGATGCCTCCGGCCGTGGAGCCGGCGCATCCGCCGATGGTGCTCATGAGGATCAGCAGCACGGGGAGAAACGAAGGCCAAAGATGGAATTCCGATGTGATGAACCCGGTGGTGGTCACCACGGAAATGACCTGCACGGCGCCGTCGACGACCGTTTCCTGCAGGTCGGAAAAGTGCTCGTACCGGTGCAATACGAAGACACTGAGCAGCGAAATGCCGGCCACAATCAACAGGTAGGTGCGGGCTTCGGGATCCTCCAGATAGGTCCGTACGCGCCTGGAGTAGAACGCGGTGTAGTGCAGCGCGAAATTGAATCCGGACAGCAGCATGAACACGCCTGCAACGAGATTGACGGCGTTGCTGTCGAACCAGGCCAGGCTGTCGTCATGGGTGGAGAATCCGCCGATGGCGACGGTGGAGTAAGCATGGCAGAGTGCGTCGAACCAACTCATGCCTGCCATCCGGTAACCGAGCATGCAGGCGAGGGTCAGCGTCACGTAGACGTACCAGAGCTTCTTGGCTGTTTCCGCGATTCTTGGCGCCAGCCGGTTCTGCTTCATCGGGCCCGGCGTCTCTGCACGGTAGAGCTGCATGCCCCCGACCCCCAGCATGGGCATGACTGCCACCGCCAGCACGATGATCCCCATGCCGCCGAGCCACTGAAGCTGCTGCCGGTAGTAGAGAATGGACGGCGGGAGCCCGTCGATGCCGGTGAGCACGGAGGCGCCGGTCGTGCTGAGCCCGGACATGGACTCGAACAACGCGTCGATCACACCCAGTGACGGAGATTCCAGCAGTAACAGCGGCACCGCACTGAGACTGGACAGCACGGTCCAGAACAGCACTACGATGAGAAATCCTTCGCGAAACCGCAACTCCCTGGGGTCATTCCGCAACGGGAACCAGAACAGCAAGCCCAGTCCCAGAATCAGGCAAAAAGCGATGATGAAGGGCATCAGCTGGCCGTCTTTCCAGATCCAGGACACCAGCATCGGCGGCAGCATGGAGGTACTGTAAAGACCCAGCATGATGCCAAGAATACGGAATACCGGGGAGCGCACGGGTTCTGTTCCTAGAAAAAACCGGGGGTGACCTGGAACAGTTTTTCCACTTCGGGAATCCGCCGCTTGTCGATGAGGAAGATGATGATGTGATCAAGCTCCTGGACCACGACTTCGTCGTCAAGAGGCACCAGGGTGTCCTCCCGCAGGATGGCGCCGATGGTGGCGCCTTCCGGCAACTGGATCTCCGCAAGCCGCCGTCCCACCAGCTTCGAATGCCTGCGATCACCGTGCGCCACCGCCTCGATCGCCTCGGCCACGCCCCGGCGGAGTGAATGGGCGGCCACCACGTCCCCCCTTCGCACCCTGGAAAGCAGCGCGCTGACCGTGGACATCCGCGGGGAAATGGCAATATCAAGCACGTCGCTCTCAATCAGGTCCACGTAGGCCGGGCGGTTGACGATGGCCATGGCCCGGCGGGCGCCCAGGCGCTTGGCCAGCATGGCGGACAGGATATTGGCCTCGTCCGCGTTGGTGAGCGAACAGAACAGTTCCATGCTATCGATGTTTTCCTGGCGGAGCAGTTCCTCGTCGGCGGCATCACCCTGGAGGACCATGCTGCTGCCCAGTTTCTCCGACACCAGCCTGGCCCTGTCCGCGTCACGCTCGATCAGCTTTACCTGGTATCCGGAACTCTCCAGCGACAGTGCCAGCTGCAGCCCGATGTTCCCGGCACCGGCCAGTATGACCTTGTTGCCGACCTCCTCGATGGTACGCAGTTCCTGCATGACCTTGTGGATATCCTCCTGCGTGGCGATGAAAAACACCTCGTCATCCGGTTCGATGACGGTACGCCCCGTGGGAATGATCGCGCGGTCCTGGCGGTAGATCGCAGCGACCCGGGAATTCACCGAAGGCAGATGATCCTTGAGTTCCCGCAACTGGTGGCCCACCAGGGCGCCGCCGTAATAGGCCCTGAGCGCCACCAGGTGCACCTTTCCCCGGGCGAAATCGATGACCTGCAGGGCACCGGGGAATTCGATCAGGCGACTGATCTGGTTGGTGACGATCTGTTCCGGGCTGATGATGCTGTCCACCGGAATCGCCTCGTCGCTGAACAGGGACTTATGCTGCAGGTAGTCGGGTGAGCGGACCCGGGCCATCTTGGTGGAGATTTTGAAGAGGGTGTGCGCAACCTGGCAGGCCACCATGTTGACCTCATCGTAATGGGTGACCGCAAGCAGAAGATCCACGTCGGCCGCCCCGGCCTGGGCCAGAACCTCCGGGGAGGAGGCCTCGCCAACCACGGTGCGAATATCCATCCGGTCCTGCAGGCTGTCCAGCAATTGCCGGTTCTGGTCCACCAGGGTAATGTCATTGTTCTCCCGGGAGAGTATCTCGGCGATTGAGCTGCCGACCTGGCCAGCCCCGAGGATGATGATTTTCATGGACACTTTCGCGTTGCCGCCGGCCTCACGTACAGGCAGACGGGATTATAGTTTACCCAACCGGCAATAATAAAAGCCGTCCCCGTCATGGACGCCGGGCAGTCGCTGGATCCCGTGGCGGGTGGCAAGGCCGGGAATCACGGCCAGGGGATTCACCCTAGCGCCGGTATGCCGGCGCAGAAATCCGTCGATTACGCCGTCATTTTCCCGGGGCATGATCGAGCACGTGACATACAGGAGCGTCCCGCCCGGAACCAGCAGTTCCCAGGCGGTTTCCAGCAGGTGTTGCTGCTGCGTTGCGAATCGTTCGAGATCTCCGGGCTGCCGGCGATGGCGGATATCCGGATGTCGGCGGATCACGCCGGTTCCCGAGCAGGGCACGTCCAGCAGTATACAGTCCCAGGGATCCCATTCCCCCCAGTCGGCCAGTTCCTCAAGACCGCCCGTCCGAATATCCGCCTCGAGCCCGATGCGCCGAAGATTCTGCCGTATGCCGTCCGCGCGCTCCGGCATATCCACGGCAGTAAGCCGGATCCCGGGCTCGCTTTCAAGCATGGCGCATGTCTTGCCGCCCGGGGCCGCGCAGGCGTCGAGCACCCGCAATCCGGGCCGAAGGTCCATCGCGGCCACGCACAGCTGGGCGGATTCGTCCTGCACCGACACCCAGCCCTCCTCAAACATGGGGATGGCGCCCACACCCGAAGGACAGGCCAGGTTCATCCCCACCGGCGAATCCCGGGTGATCTCCACACCGATGCCGCGGTCATCCAGCAGTGCCAGGTAACCTTCCCGGGTCGTTTTCAGGGGGTTGACCCTGAGAGTCATGGGAGGACGTTCATTGAACGCGTGAAAGATCGCCCCGGCGTGGTCGGGCCAGGCCTGCTGGATCCACTGGTGCAGATGTGTCGGCAACGACGTGCGCTGGGCCGGGGCCAGCTCCTCTTCGAGTTCCGTCAGGCGCCCGTCGTCCCGCTTGCGAAGGTAGCCACGCAAAACGCCATTGACCAGTCCCCGGGCCCAAGCCTGGCGGGAGGCACCCAGCGCGGCAACAGACTGGTTGACGGCGGCATGATCCGGCACGCGCATGTGGATGATCTGGTAAAGCCCCGCCACCAGCAGGAAATGGATCATCCGGTCCTTCCTGCGGATGGGCTTTGAGAGCAGCGAGAAAATGATCCCGTCCAGATGGCAGTAGTGCCGGCATCCGCCGAAACTGATTTCCCGCAGTGCGCCGACCTGGTCCGGCCGGACCCGTCTTTCCTGTGCCTGGAGCGTCTGGTCCAGGGAGCGGCCCTGGTCGATGACATCGCGTAACACATGGGCCGCGGCGATCTGCAGGGAGGCCCTAGCCAAGTCGTTCGCCCGCCGAAATGCCGGTACCGTTGAGAAAATCCCGCGCCTCCATGGCCCTTGCGCCGGCACTTTGCAGCCGGGCCACGCGGATGGCGCCCCGGCCGCAGGCAATGACGATTCCCTCGGCGCCCGCGGACAGCACCTCTCCGGGCGCCCCCCCTGCTCCGATACCGGGTTCTTCCCAGGCCATCAGCAACCGCAGCCTCTTCCCGCGAAAGGAAGTCGAGGTCATCGGCCAGGGATTGAATGCCCGGATCCTGCGGGCAATGTCCACGGCGGATCCGTTCCAGTTGATCCGCGCCTCCTCCGGGGAGAACTTGGCCGCGTAGGTGACCTGGCCGGGATCCTGGTCCACTGCGGGAAGCGTTTCTTCCAGAATGCCGTCAAGGTGGTCCAAGAGCAGCTGTCCACCGGCCGTTGCCAACTTGGCCTGCAATGTGCCGCCGGTATCCCGCGCGTCCACCGCCACCTCCGACCGGGCGTACACCGGGCCGTCGTCCAGCCCGGCCTCCATCCGCATCAGGGAGACGCCGGTGACCGCATCCCCCGCTTCGATGGCACGCTGCACCGGTGCCGCCCCGCGCCAGCGCGGCAACAGCGAGCCGTGCACGTTGACACAGCCCCGCGTGGGTACGGCCAGGATTGCCGGGGGCAGGATCAGCCCGTAGGCAGCCACCACCACCAGGCCAGGTTCCAGGCGGGTCAGTGTTTCCGCGGCATCCCCCGTATCCAGGTAGTGGGGCTGGCTGACCGGGATGTCCAGTGCGGCCGCAAGGGCCTTGACAGGCGACGGGGTCAGCTTCCTGCCGCGTCCGGCAGGCCTGTCCGGCTGCGTGTACACGACCACGACCTCGACGCCTGCATGGGACGCCAGCGCCTCCAGGCTGGGTAGGGCGAATTCAGAAGTGCCAGCGAAGACGACTTTTGCTGACAAGGCGTGTCGAGCCGGTTGCGTGGAAACGCGGAAGTTTTCCTGGCGGGCTGTTCCGGTCAGGCCGCCTGGGCCTGCTTCTGCTCCTTCAGCAGCTTCTTCCGGACGCGGTACTGTTTGATGCGGGAAAGATAGTCCACGAACACCTTCCCGTCCAGATGGTCCACTTCATGCTGTATGCATACCGACAGAATACCGTCCGCCTCGAATTCGAACGGTTCACCGTCGACATTCATGGCCCTGACATGCACACGCTCCGCCCGTTCCACGGGGGCAAAGAACCCCGGAACGGAAAGGCAGCCCTCCTCGTACTCCCGTGTGCCTTCCAAGGGCTTGATCTCGGGATTGACGAAGACCAGAAGATCGTCCTTCTCCTCGGTTAGATCCATCACGATCACGCGCAACGGCACGTTGACCTGGACCGCCGCAAGACCGATCCCCGGCGCGGCATACATCGTCTCCGCCATGTCCGCCACTAGGGTCTTCAGTTCCTGGTCGAATTCGGTCACGGGACTGGCGCGCTGCCGAAGCCGTTTGTCCGGGTAGACCAGAATGTCGCGTATCGCCATGATCTTCGGTTAGGGTCCCAAGGGTACGATTGTAGTTTCCAGGGCCCCAAAGGTCCAGTTGACCCAAGGTAATCCCCCGGCAGGAAGGTTCCTGCGGAAGAGCCCGGGCGGGACGCCGCCCCGTTCAGAACACCTCGCCGAACAGCTTGATCATCGCCGCCCAGGAATCCCGGTCCGCATCCGCATCGTATCCCACCGGAAGCCCGAACTTGCGCCCGTTTTCATCAGCCTCCCGACTGCTGAAACCATGCATGGCGCCCGGGTGCACGATGACCTCATAGTCCGCATTCGCCACGTCCATCTCATTGCGAAAGGCCGCCACGTCATCCATGGACACCATGGCATCCGCGCCACCATGGCAGACCAGCACCCTGGCCTTCACCTCGCCCGGACCGGGTTCGTGGAATGACCCAAGGGCCCCGTGGAAGCTGACTGCCGCGCCGAGAGGCATGCTGATCCGCGCCATGTGCAGTGCCATGGCGCCTCCGAAGCAGTAGCCGATGGCGGCAGTGCGCCCGGCGTCCACCCGGGACTGTTCCAGCAGGGTATCAAGGCCGGCCCTGAGCCGTCCGGTGCCGGCGGCCATGTCCCCCAGCACCGCATTCATCGCGGCGCCGGCTTCGTCCGGCGTTGCGGCGGTATGACCATCCCCGTACATGTCGATGGCAAGCGCGCAATATCCCTGTTCCGCCAACTGATCGGCGCGGCCGCGGATATAGTCAGTCAGACCCCACCATTCATGAATCACCACAATACCCGGTCTCGGCCCTTCAAGATCGCCGTCCCAGGCCAGGTACCCGACATGATCCGTGGTGCCGCTGTTATAGTTGATAGCCTGTGACTGGAGATTCATGGCCGTATTCTCTGGAGAGTCTGCGATACGGCATTGTAATGACCAGCGGGCGATAAGAAAAGGTGCCTTCGGTCTTACTCCAGGGTAATTCTTTTCTGCAGAGTTTTTTCTTCCGGTCAAAGGACTTACCCCAAACACTGGACTTTTCCCCCGGGTACTGGTATAAATCCCGTCACAAGACCATCAGACGGACATACGCAAGGTGGACCTTTCAGAGGTGTCGGTAGACATCGTGCCGGCAACAGATGAACCCCGGTTCCGGGACCTGATGCAGGCGCATCACTATCTCGGCTCGGTGCCGGCGCGGGGCGAGACGCTGCGCTATGTGGCCCATCACCGGGGGCGCTGGCTGGCACTGGCCATGTTTTCGGCATCGGCGCTGAAATGCGGCGCCCGGGACCGGTGGATCGGCTGGGAGTACGGCATCCGGTTCGGCCGCCTGCACCTGATCACCAACAACTCGCGCTTCCTGATCCTGCCCGGCGCACCGCGCAACCTCGGCTCGCGCGTGCTTTCCCTGTGCACCCGCCGCCTCGCCCGCGACTGGCCGCTCCGCTTCGGTCACGGCCTCCTGCTGGTGGAGACCTTCGTCGACCCCGCCCGCTTCCACGGCACCGTCTACCGCGCCGCCAACTGGATCGAGGTCGGGCATACCCGGGGCTTCGGCCGCGAGGGCCCGGGCTACAGCGAACACGCAAATCCCAAGCTCGTCTTCGTCCATCCCCTGTCGCGCACCGCCCGCGCCCGCCTCCGGGACCCCTGCCTCGACACCACACTGCAACATGGAGTACCCAGGATGACTCTCACCGCCGAACAGATGCGATCCCTGCCCGACTTCTTCCGCGACATCGACGATCCCCGACGCCGCCAGGGCCGCCGCCACGCCCTGTCCACCATGCTGGCATTGGCAGCAGCGGCCACGCTCTGCGGCATGCGCGGCTACAAGGCCATGAGCGAATGGATCGACGACCTCAGCCCCAGGGTCCTGGAACGTTTCCGCGTACGCCGTTCCAGGAGCGGACACCAGGTGCCCAGCCTGTCCGCCATCCGCAGCGTCCTCATCCGCATCGACCCGGACCAGTTCGATGCCGCCCTGCGGGCGTGGCACCAGGTCCATGGCCCAAAGGACACCGCCATTGCCGTCGACGGCAAGACCATCCGGGGCGCCATCGATGACCAGGGCAACCGGCCCCATGTGCTCGGCGCCGTCGGCCACCACACCGGAATCCCCTGGAGTCAAAAAAAGTCGGCCTGAAACCGGGGGCCGATGACGAAACCAAACGCACCAACGAGATCGGCATCGTCATCCCGCTGCTCGACACCCTCTCCGACATCGAAGGATGCACCATCACCACCGATGCCATGCTCACCCAACGCAAGCTCGCCGACTATCTCCACGGACGCCGCGCCCACTACCTCTTCACCGTCAAGGGCAACCAGAAAAACCTGCTCGCCGATATCCGACTGCTCCTCGACCGCCACATCCAGCGCCGTCCGCCGGACTTCACCGACCAGGCCCCCAAACCCGTCCATGGCCGCCGGGAGCGCCGTTCCGTCTGGGTCTCGGACAAGCTCAACCACTACCTCCAGTTCCCCAACGTCGGACAGGTCTTCGCCGTGATGCGTGAAACCACCGAAACCGCAACCGGCAGGAAACGCCGTGAGATCGCCTACGGAATCACCAGCCTGACCCCAAATGACGCCTCCCCCGAGCGAATCCTCTCCCTCAACCGCGGGCACTGGTCCGTCGAGGCCATGCATCATGTCCTCGACTGGACCTTCGACGAGGACCGCAGCCGAATCCGGGCCGGACACGGTCCCCAGAACATGTCCCGCCTCAGGCGATTCGCCATCGGCATCATACAGAGCCGGGGCCTCGCCGTCGCCGAAACCATGCGCCACCTCGCCAGGAATCCCCGACGCATGCTCGACTTCCTCAAGATGACCGACAACGCCAGGCCATACCCGGCTACCGGCTGAGCATCCCTCCAGGCCCCGAATCCTCAGCCCCTCAACACACAGGGGCGGGAACAGTCATGCCTCAACGGAACGGAAATCCACCTCCGGGAACATCAACCTGCCCGGTGTAACCACCATGGCGGCCAATTCAGTCCAAAGTGGCCAAAATAATCCGTGATAAATCCCAAGCACGGCAGTAACGATCTCTTCGGGCGAATCAGAACAAATTTGCCTTGGGTCTTACTCCCCCTGCCCGCCTGTTTTTCCACGAAGGACCCTCCTCCCCACTCCGAAATTCATCACTCGCCGCTATCCCCGAATCAGGCATCCCCGAGAGACTTGGGTGCCTTGGACAGTGCGAAACGCTAAATCCGCCTTGTCATTTTGTACCACTTATGGTACATATGGTGAGTGACGATGATGAAGCAGTTCCCGGCAAGGTTCTTTGAGTCCGATGCCGGAAACCAACCAGTCCGGGATTGGCTATTGTCCCTGTCAGCTGAAGATCGCAAGATCATTGGCGACGACATCAGGACGGCTGAATTCGGCTGGCCGGTTGGCATGCCGCTTTGTCGGTCTATCAAAGGCCAGAACGGACTTTGGGAGATCAGGAGCAATCTGAATGGTGGCCGCATCGCCCGCGTTTTCTTCTGTGCCCATGAGGGTAACATGGTCTTGCTGCAAGGATTCATCAAGAAAAGCCGGGCGACGCAGGACAGGGAAATCGCTGTTGCCGTGGGACGAATGAGAGGTTTGACATGAGCAAAAATATTGAGCAAGGCAAAGCCGGGCAACTCTTCGGAGACTTCCTCAAGGAGCAAGGCACACTTGAGGACACTACCGAACGAGCCATCAAACGCGTGCTTGCCTATCAGCTTGCCACCGAAATGAAGCGACAGAATATCACCAAGGTCGAAATGGCCCGGCGTCTGGATACCAGCCGCTCGCAACTCGACCGACTGCTTGATCCTGAAAAAGACAACGTAACCTTGGCTACCCTGGCGCGCGCAGCGAAAGCAGTTGGCCGCACACTGCATCTGGAACTGCAGTAGCAGGCGAATTGCCTTCTTCCTGCCTCTGAGTCTGACTGCAACTTGGCAACATCGTCGGGAACCGGCCGGTGCCGATGGCCCCGGCCACTTGCTGGTACGTATAGTCGTACTCTCCCCGAATCCAGAAACAGTTTTCCTCGTATCCGGCCGGCACGGCAACCTGTGTGCTCAGTCGGCCCGGTAGGATATGCAGATCGGTGCCGATCCGGGAGAATTATTCATGACCTACTCCCGAACCCAGAAACATCTCCAAAATCCGGGCGTGACCGATTGCCTGGTCGCTCGTTCCTGACCAGGTGATACGGCCTGATTCAAGTACGGCAACTCGATCGGCCGCACGCAAGACCCGCTCGGTATTCTGTTCGACGACCAGGATAGCGAGGCCTTCATCCCGAAGTTCGGACAGGGCGCGGTAGCACTCGTCGATCGCGATCGGCATCAGACCGAGGGACAGTTCGTCGATCAGAAGAATCGCCGGCATCGCCATCGTCGCCCTGCTGATCGCGAGCATCTGCTGCTCGCCGCCGGAGAGGGACCCGGCGAGTTGACGGCGCCGTTCAGACAGACGCGGGAAAGTTTCGAAGACCTTTTCGCGTGCCTGGCTGAGTGCCTTATTGCCCAGGCGTGTCCCGCCGACCGTAAGGTTCTCGTCGACAGTCAGATCGGCAAAAACCCGGCGACCCTCCGGCACGAGCGCCATACCCTCGGTAATCCGGGAATGGGCAGGCATCGTGGTGATGTCGTTCCCGTCGACCCGGACCGTACCCCGGCGCACGGGAATCAATCCCGCCAGGGCCATGATGGTCGCGCTCTTGCCGGCGCCATTGGCACCGAGGAGGCCGAGCATCTCACCGGCTCCAATCTTGATAGAAAGGTCATGAACGGCGGTGACATCGCCATAACCGCAGCTGAGCTTCTCAACCTCCAGCTTCATGCCCGCTCCTCACCAAGGTATGCGCGCCGGAGTTCGGGACTTGCCAGCACTTCATCGGCCCGGCCGTCGACGAGTCCCCTGCCATTGTCCTGGACGTAAATCCGGGGGCAGATACGGGAGACCTCGCCAACGTTGTGCTCAATAAGGACGATGCCGCGGTGCTTCCCCGCCAGGGTTGCGATCAGGTCCGCCATGGCACGGGCTTCCCCCTGGTTGAGGCCTGCCAGCGGCTCGTCAAGAAGGAGCAGCACAGGTTCCAGCGCAAGGGCACGGGCGACTTCAAGACGCTTCAGGTCGCCAAGCGGAAGTTCCGTCGGCATCATACTTAGGGCATCGCCCAGACCGACGAAATCAAGAAGCTCCCCTGCTTTCGCCCGTTCCGTTTCGCGATCGGTACGAAGCAGGGCAGCGAGAGGACTCACCATGCGGTGGGCGCCCGCCGCGAGCGCGACGTTGTCAACCAGGGAAAGGGATGCAAGCGGCTTCACAATCTGCTGGGCCAACGCCAACCCGGCACGGATGCGGCGGTCGACCGGCCAGCGGGTCACATCCTCGCCGCGGAAAAGAACCCGCCCGGTTTGCGGGCGCAGCACCCCGGTAATGATGCGCATCAGGGTTGTCTTTCCGGCACCGTTGGGACCGATGAACCCCAGCATCTCGCCCTGGTCCACACTGAGCGAGACATCCTCGACTGCTACCACCCCACCGAAACGCATGGTGACATTCTCGACCTTGAGCAGACTCATCGCCGGATTCTCATGGCCAGTGTCCGCGCAAGCCCGGCAACACCGCCAGGCGCATACCGTACGGTGGCGAAGACCAGCACACCGTAAAGCAGGAGTTTGTAGTCGTCGACGAACTGCAGGAACAGCGGCAGCACGGACAGTATTGCCGCCACAAGGGCCACGCCCCAAATCGAGCCGATGCCTCCGACGATCACCATCACGAGCACCGTGATCGACTCCAGGAAACCGAAACTGTCCGGTCCGATGAAACGGATGTGATGGGCGTAGAGCCCTCCTGCAACCCCAGCCCCCGCGGTCCCGATGACGAAGGCCCACAGCTTGAACCGCGGCACGTCGATACCCAGGATTCGTGCGGTGTCTTCGTCATCGGCTACGGAATCGAACGCGAAACCCATCCAGGAACGGCGGATATGCACGGTCAGGAGCACAAAGAGGACCGTGCACAACAAGGACAGGGCGAGGAGGCCGGGGCGGCCGAAGGCCACCGACGGAATGCCCGATATGCCGATTTCTCCACCAAGCATCTCCTGCTTGCGCACGAAGCCGACGAACAGGAAGGCCACCCCCATGGTGGTGATGGCGAGGAAGTCATCACGCACACGCAGAGACGCCATGCCGACAACGAACCCCACCGCGCCCGCTGCCGCGGCGGCTGGCAGCAGGGCCAGCGCGAGGGGCATGCCCGCCTTGGTCAGCAGTGCCGCGGTATAGGCGCCTATTCCATAGAATGCCGCATGGCCGAGACTGACCTGTCCGCAGAAGCCGGTAATGACATTCAGCGAGAGCGCGAACAGGATCGAGATCGCCATGGTGGTGAGGACGGTGATTTCGTAGGCCATCAATTCATCCTCGCGAGAGCAGGCCCCGGGGCCTGACCATCAGCACCAGGACCAGGAATGCGAAGGCGATGGCGTCGCGATCGAGCAGGTGCCCGATATAGATCGTCCCGAAGCTCTCGATCACGCCGAGCGCCAGGGAGGCCACCAGGGTCCCCCGCACCGATCCGAGCCCCCCAAGGACGATGATCGCCAGGGCCTTGTAGGCGGGCACTGCGCCCATTGTCGGTTCGACAAGGTTGTTGAGTAGTGCCACCATCACACCCGCGAGAGCGGCCAGCGCGGAGCCGATGAAGAAATTAAGGTAGCGTACCTTCTCGATGTTGATGCCGAAGCTCGCCGCAATGTCCGGATCCGACACGGTGGCCCTCCACGCGACACCGGTACGGGTCGAACCCGACAGCCATGCAAGGATACCGATGATGACCACCGAGAGCCCCACCACCAACAGCCGCGCATGGGAAAGGAAGACGCCGGGGAAAACCTCCACCTGTGTCTGCAAGGGGGGCGTTACGAATGAGAGGCCGTATGGGCCGAAAACCAACCGGTAAATCTCCTCTGCGGCGATGAACAGCCCGATGGACGCAATGAGGGCAACAAGCGGCGATCTGCTCAGCAACGGCCGGTAACAGATGCGGTACACGCCGATGCCGATCACCCCGACCGACACCATCGCAAGCAGGATGGCAAGGGGCAGGCTTCCTGTCCCGTTGGTCACAATAACACCGACGTACCCTCCCAGTGTAAACAGCGCGGCGTGTGCCACATGAAGGATACGCAGCAATCCGTATACCAGTGTGAGTCCGAGCGCGATCAGGGCGTAAATCGCGCCCTGTACCAAGCCCTGTAAGCCCAGATCAAGCAGAAGCACCCATCTACCTCGTATTCGTCAGCCGGTTGCGTCCAGGTGCTCGGCGTTCCGCCACCCGGCCATCACGGCGGCAGGCGCCGTTCACCCACGGACAGCACCGGGCTTAAGGCGGCCCCTTCGTCTCGACAACGACAGGGCACCTATCACATATTGAATACCAGCACTCGGTGGTGGACAGGATATGTTGCAACACCCATCCGTTGTCGTTCTGTTACTCCTCCGGTGGCGCCAGCAGAACCGGGTCGGAGATGACCGCGTAATGGCGCCACGCGCCATCCTTTACCACCTGGACCTGGACATCCTTTTTCACCTCCCCGAGCGCATTGAACGAGATATGGCCGGTGGATGCGTCGACGCTGGTTTCGGCAATGGCGTTGCGCAGTGTCGCCCCGTCGCTTGCTCCGGCCTTCTTCAGTGCCTCGGCCATAACGAGAACCGCGGTATGGGCGGAAGCCGCCACCATGTCCGTAGGATAGCCCGCCTTCTCCTCGAAACCACTGATGAACGCCTGTGTGATCGGGTTCGCTGAATCGCGGTCAAGCGACGTGGTGATGATCACCCCTTCCGCATCCGGTCCGGCAATCTCGATGAACTTCTGGCTGTCGTAACCTTCCTGGCCGATTACCGGGGCGGTAATTCCCGCAGCCCGAATCTGCCGTACCAAAGGGCCGGCGGTGAAGAAGTAACCCGAAGCATAAATCGCATCCGGGTTGTCCGACTTGACCTTGGCGACGATGGGGCCGAACTCGCGATCCTTGATCGAATACTCGGATTCACCCGTGATCTCAATGCCGAATTCGGCTGCCTTCTCCTTGAACCCGTTTGCAAGCGACTTACCGAAGTCGTTGTTGAGTGTGATCATCGCAACGCGCTTGAGCCCCATCAGATCCCCGATCAGCTTTGCCCCGGCACGTCCCTGCACTTCCCCCATGAAAGACGTGCGGAATACATAGTCGCCTGCTCTCGTGATATCCGGATGGACCGCGTAGGCCGAAATATAGGGGATGGCGTTCTCCTGGAAGATGGTCGCCGCAGCCCGGGTGGAACCGGAATAGCTCCCGGAGATCCCGGCCGTGACCCCGTCCTGCGTGGTCAGTTTCACCGCAAGCGGCGCCGCCTCCTTGGGACTTGCCTGGTCGTCGTAAACCACGAGCTCCATCGGCACGCCGTTGATGCCGCCTGCGGCATTGACCTGCTCCACCCCAAGTTGGGCGCCGATCAGGGCGGAATTGCCGTCCGCCGCCGCGAATCCGGTCAAGGGTGCGTTGAATCCGATCTTGACAGAGTCGGCTGAAGCCGCAAACGTTGCCGCAAGCAAAGTTGCAGCACAAAATACAAGCTTGGTGGAGACTTTCATCAGAGCCACTTGCAAAATTCCGGCGAGAGAGAGGTATTGTGCAACGCACAATAAGAATGGCCGGATAGCGCCATCGCTGGCGATCAATTACGGATGGATTTTGCCGTCCGGGAGGGCGTGAAGTACCCCGACGAGGGGATTCCGGTGGTTTCGGGACGAGCCTTTCCATGCCATCTTTGCGGATGGCAGGGTATTCAGCAGGGAAATCGGTTCGGGGTTCGACTCAGGTCCCGAGCCGGAGAAGCTGGTCCACCGTGAGTGCGAGGATGCCCCACATCAGGTGGCAGTTCACCTTGGTGGGTCCCCGCACGCGGACATGGCGGCCGCCGAACTCGTCCTTGAGCCGTCCGTTGATCCGCTCGATGTTGGACCGTTCACGGTAACGCACCGTCTTGTGATCGATATGCCCGGCGGCGCGCTGGGCGCGGGCCTCCCGGCGGAGACTTTCCTTGAGTGCCCGGTCCCGGCGGGGATTGGTGTCGATGATCGGCACATGGCCCAGGGATTCGCTGTAGGCCCTGATTTCCGGGGCGTCGTAGGCGCTGTCCATGACTTCGTAGCACGCGGTCACCCGCCGGTCGCTTTGCGCGGCCAGCGGAATGGCGGCCTGGCTGTCATGGAGGAAGGCCGAGGTCAGGATGCAGCTGACCGGTATGCCGCCGTCCGCGCCGTCGATGTGGAGCTTGTATCCCTTCCAGGAGGTCAGGAACCCCTTGGCGTTGCGCTTGGTGCCGATGCCGCATTTCCGCGGCAGGTCCGCCATCATTTCCCCGAAGGACATCTGCAACTGCCGCTCCAGTCTGCGTTCGGGCTTCCCTTCGGACGAATCCCCCTTGGGCGGACGCCCCGGCTTGCGCTTCGCGGTTTTTCCCTTCTTCCCATCCTTGCCATTGCCTTCATCCTTGTCCGAAGCCTTTTTCCGTTCCGGTTTCTCCCGGGCCTCGATCGCCGTCGAGTCCCGGGACAGGTGCCCGACGATCACATCGTCCCTGCCCAGGGTGCTCCGGATCAGCGCCTCGTGCATCCTCCCCGGCAGGTCGCCTTCAGCGAACAAGGCAAACGCCCTGGAGAACGTCGCCTCGCTCGGCACCTCGGAACACCGGCTCCACCCGCACATCCTGCGCAGCGCCGGGTCCGACAGGATCCGGTCCATCAGGTGCCGGGTGGTGGGCAGATCCCAGATGGCCTTGGCGATGAACGCCGTCGCCAGGGCCACCCGATCCGCCGTCGGACGTCCGGCGCTCACCGGGCAGGCCGGGAAGAAGGTTTCCACCTTCACCCAGTCAAGGACCGCGATCAGGCGCCGGTGCTTCTCCGACAGCCGGCCGGTCCGGTCCTCGATGGCCGGGAAAATTTCGTCTTGAAAAAGGTAGCGGAGGTTGGATATAGTCGTCGCAAGGGGCATCGGGTTGTTCGGCGGCGCAGTGTGTGTTTCAAGACTTCACTATACCACCGTCCGACCCCTTGGCCCTGCTTTGAAAATCGCCTGTTGGGGTGAAAAACTCGCTCAATCAGGCAATTTTGCAAGTCCTTCATCATTGCTTTCCTCTCATTTACTGACATAGTGAATTATATTCACGTAATTGATATTTGGTAATCTGAATAATTTGGCATTCGGCAAGCGTTGAAGAACCCCGCATCGACCGGACAAGCAGAAGCTACCCACAGCAATTCCCGCTAATTCTATCACGGATTGGATTCGGCGGATTTCATGGTTTGAGCCCCTGTTCCCCGACTACGCGGGGAGGGAACCCCCTCCGGGCGGTGTGCCGGATTGTCTGCTGGCCACATGATTCCCCGAAGAACCGGCCCGTTGCATATTCGGACACGGCCGCCGGGTCAGGAAGTGTCGAAGGGCACCAACTCCGTCTTCCGGTGCCCGAACGCGATCGCCCGGTACAGGGTCTCCCAGTCCGGAATGTAGAACTCCGTGAACAGCCCGCGCAACCGCACCCACAGGTATTTCGAACCGCCCGCCTTCTCCCGGGCCGCCCGGAACAGCGCACAGCACCGCTGCTGCACCTGGTCGATGAGGAACGCCAGCATCGTCAGGTGGGCGAACACCGTCGCCAGATGCCGCTTGCCGTGACCAAAGTTGTGCTCGAAGCCGTAGCCTTGGTTCTTCAGGGTGTTGAACGTCTCGTTCTCGATGCGCCAACGGGCGCGTCCGGCCCGCATCAGGTCATGCGCGTTCGATTCCGTGACCTCCATGTCCGTGACCCAGGAGAAGTGCAGTTCCCGGCCATCGGGGCGGGTCTCCCGGCACGCCAGGAAGTTCACTGCCAGATCGGGGTTCGCCTGGTTCAGCGGTACGCCGTTCAGAAACCGGAACCGGAAACGGCTGCCGCCCCCTTCCGACCTCTCCACGGTACGGGTCGCCGCCGAGGCCTCGACACGGCGGAACAGTTCCCCATGGTCCCCCGGCTTCACGCCCAGGACATACCGCATGTCCAGTTCCCCCAGCAGCCGGATGTGCGGCCCGTTCGACGCCAGCGCATCCTCCACCACCAGCAGCTTCAGGTGCGGATGCTCGCGACGGACGTCACGCAGCAGACGCTTCGCCGCGTTGCGCTCGCAGTCGTTCTTCCGCGAACCGTCCGAACGCATGATCGGTTCCGGCGCCAGCGGGAACACCTCCCGGTGCTCCGGGTGGACCAGTACCGCCCCCAGCATCTGGTGGTACCAGGTGGTGCTGCCGTCACGGTGATGTTTCTCGCAGCAATGGTCGCAATGCACACTCTTCGACGAGAAGTACCCCGTCCCGTCCACCGACAGCAGATGATGGCCCAGCCAGGTGAAACCCTCCAGACCCTTGCCACGCTGAAGGGCCGCGAACACACCCTTGAAGGCACCCCGCAGCGCACGCGGGTCCACCAGGTCCAGGCGCTCGCGCATCGCCGTGTCCGACGGCGCGCGGCCAACCCCGTACAGTTCCCTGAGGTTCGACCGGATCCGGCCCTCGTCCCGTGCGTCCTGCTCGAAACTCAGCAGCGACGGGTACTTCAGCGCGAATACCGCCAGACCCGACATCAGGCAGTCCGTCAGTGCCAGGCCCCGGCTCACGATGGGATCCTCAATGCGATCAAAATGCCCACGCACCACCCGAAGCAGACCCGGAACGCTCAGGGTCTTGCGAAACACGGCTTTCGACATGACAGATCATCCGATATCGTGAAATCAGACGGATCATACCGCCTTTTCAGGAAAAGTCTGCGAACCGCCTTCCCCCAGCACCGCCTCAAACCCACGTCTTTATTGGACTACAGATGATGGCGGGAATTGCTGAGCTACCCAAGAATCTACTTGGCCTGTTTTGCCGATTCTGCAAAATTTTATTTGCGACTGAATATGGTTGCATTTTCTTGAAATGGTACCTATACTGCTTCTGAGAAGCATAATGTGAGTGCGAGGGCGGTATGAGTCGGCGCAACAAACTGGTTGCCCGGCTAAGGGGTAAACCGAAGAACTTTACCTGGGACGAACTGGTCAGGCTGCTGGAAGGGTTGGGTTACAGCGAGGCAGCGGCCGGCAAGACGGGTGGGTCCCGACGGCGCTTTCTTCATGCCACTGCGCCCACCATTGCATTGCATAAACCACACCCCGGCAACATCGTCAAGATGTATGTCATCAGAGACGTGTTGCGGGTGCTGATTGAGGAGGATCTGATATGACCACGATGCTGGAATACAGGGGTTATCTCGGCTCGATCGAGTATAGTGATGATGACGAGGTGCTGCATGGACGACTTGAGTTCATCCGGGACCTAGTGATCTATGAGGGCGATGACGCCAAAAGCCTCAAGGCAGCGTTTCAGGAGGCTGTGGACGATTATCTTGGGCTTTGCGAGGCCGAAGGCCGCACACCCGATGTGCCGCTGAAGGGCAGTTTCAACGTGCGCCCCGGCCGCGACCTGCATCGCCGCGCAATGCTCTGTGCCAAGCGCCGGGGGATCAACCTCAACACCGTCGTCAGCGATGCGCTGCGACGCTATCTCGAACACGATGAGCATACGGTTTAACTCCGGCCAGCGGATTCAGCCGGAGCTTTCTTACGAGATTGCTGACGTGGGCACGGGCGTCAGCCTGACGATGATCACGATATTCCTCCTGATTTGCCTTTTGCCGGTGGACACATCTTCACCACCGGTTACAAACTGAAAACCTGAGCCCGTGTCCACACAACGCATCCGTTTTCTCTTTCTCAACATCGGGCACTTCCTGGATCACCTGTTCGTGCTGATCTTCGCCACTGCCGCGGCCCTGACGCTGGTGACGGAATGGAACATGTCCTACGGGGAACTGATTCCCTATGCCACACCCGGGTTCGTCGCTTTCGGTGTATGCGCCATCCCGGCCGGTTGGCTCGCGGACAAATGGAGTCGCGAGGGCATGATCGTGGTGTTCTTTGTCGGCATCGGCGCCACTTCCATCCTGGCGGGATTTGCCGATTCACCACTCGAGTTGGCGGTATATCTCACCCTTGTCGGAGCGATGGCGGCCATCTATCACCCCGTCGGGCTCGCCCTCGTGGTTCAGGGCAGGGAACGCACCGGGGTTCCCCTGGCCATCAACGGCATCTTCGGCAACATGGGGGTTGCGTCCGCGGCACTGATCACGGGATTCCTGATTGACACCGCGGGCTGGCGCCAGGCTTTCATCTTTCCGGGGGTATTGTCGATCCTGGTGGGGCTTGGTTTTCTCGGCTTCCTTCGACAGCACCGGCATGTCGTGGAGTCAACCGGCACGGCGTCTGGTCAAACGGCAGCCGCGCCGGGCCATTCCCGGAACGTTCTGGTCAAGGCCTTCGCCATCGTACTGGTGACCACGGGAATCGGCGGGGTGGTGTTCCAGAGCACCACGTTCGCATTGCCCAAGGTATTCGAAGAACGGTTGGGCGATTTGGCCCAGAGCGCCACCGCGATCGGCGGATACGCCTTTCTGGTGTTTACTGTGGCGGCATTCGCCCAGTTGATCGTGGGCTGGCTGGTAGACCGCTTCCCGATACGGCGGATATTCGCCCTCCTGGCCCTGGTCCAGGCAGTGTTTCTGCTGGCCATGACCCAGCTGTCGGGCATTGCCGCGCTCCTGATTTCGCTGGCGTTCATGCTGGCGGTATTCGGGCAGATCCCCATCAACGACGTGCTGGTGGGGCGGCTCTCGAAAAGCGAGTGGCGCGCCAGGGCCTATGCGCTGCGCTATATCGTGACGTTCTCGGTGATGGCATCCACGGTCCCGCTGATTGGCTGGGTCCATGGCCGATGGGGCTTCGAAGTGCTTTTCCCCATACTCTCCGTGGCGGCGGTGATGATCTTCGCGGCGGTACTGTTGCTGCCTGCCGGAATCGTGGCGGTGGCCCCGGGCACGGCGGCAAGCGTATCGGCCCGCCGCTGAATCAGGCGCCCGCATTGTCCGGTGCACCGGACCCAAGTTCCGCCGTCATCGGTTGTCCCGACCAGGTCCTGCCCCGGCGGGATGAATTCAATGCAGGGGCGTGTGAACGGTGTCCCAGGAAGAAAACGGAGTGGCCGGATCGTTGACGAACAACACGATGGACCAGCGCGCGCACAACTCGCTGACATCCTGTTCCCCGGGCCGGTGCACGACATCGTGCCAGGCGGGTTTGATGCGGCCGCCCGAAGCCTGGAACAGCATCCATGCGGGCATGAAGATTGCGTTGCCGTCCCGGTGGTGCACGTGGGAAAGCGGGTGCGCGTCGCAGCAGCCGATGCGCAGGCCAGGGGCGCTGTCCCCCAAGGCCAGTGTGCTGAATCCCTTGTCGAAATGTGCCCGGGCGCAGAACTCCTGCCCCGCACATGGTGAGTAGCACAGGAATCGCAGGATGCCGTCGATCAGACGGTTGCCCTGAAATATCCGCTCCCGGTAGTCCGGCAGGCACTGCGTGTAGATGACGTTCAGGGTGGCTTCCGCCTGGTGGTAGATCTGCTCCGCGGCGTCAAAGAAGCGGTCGACAACAGGTTCCGCAGCCCTCAGGGAAGGACATGGTTCACGTTCCATGAGCACCGGATTCCAGTGAAAAAACAGCTTGGAGTCCTTGCGCTCCAGGTCTGTCTTGTCGGTATATCCATCCGCGCTGGCACGATGGCTGCGTGCAGGAAAGTGCAGTTGCTGCTTGAGTGTTTCCGGCAGGGCCAGGAACTCGAGAAACTTGCCCGCGGCAGATTCGAGTTCAGCCCGCGGCATCACCGAAGGGACAGATGCGAAATTACGCTGGTCCAGGCTGAGATAGAACTGATCCGGATCGAGAGGCATGACGGGGTCCTTTTCGACAGGTCCGGATGGTACCGTATCCCGGGTCCTGTCCGCCAATGCCCGTCTCCCCCAAGTGGCACTGGTCGCGATGAGGAATCGGGCACATCCGGTGGTACCGCCATGAACAGCATTCGGACGGAAGCGAATGAACCCCGGAATTTCCCGAACGGTGGTCCTGTACCGGGTCAAGCCCTCGCAGCGCTCAACCGTCATCCAAGCGGGTTGCCGGAGGGCAGCCGTTTCACCGGTTGCATTCACCGGGCCGGCAGGTTACATACCATGGAATTACCGAATGAAAATCAGGATATGCTTCGTCCAGGTAATGCAGCCGGCCTGTTGCTTTCTTGCATTCTGGTCCTGGTGGGCGTCCCGTCATTGGCCGGCGCTTCCGGGATTCAGTCCATTGACGAGGCCCGGAAAGCCTATGCGGAAGGACGGTTCACCGACGCGGCACGAATCGGTGAAGCCCTCGGAACATCCCGGGGATTCGCGCTGGCTGCCGAGTCGCTGACGATACACGCCCACTACATTGCGGGGGACGACGAGAAAGGCGCGTTGCTCGAGCGCGCCATCGGGCTGGCGAGACAGGCTATTGACTCCGACCCCGACAACGCCGAGGGCCACCTGCAACTGGCACGTGCCATCGGCAGACGCGCGCAGACGGTCGGCGCGTTCGGGGCGGCAGGCCGGGGATACGCGGAGAAGATACGCGAGTCGGCGGAAAACGCCCTTCGGATCGACCCCGAATTGGCTGCGGCCCATCTCAGCCTCGGCCGGTGGCATGCCGAACTGGTCGGCACACTGGGTTCGTTCATGGCGCGTGTCCTCTACCGTGCCCGGAAGAAGGATGCCTTCGCCTCTTTCGAACGGGCCCTGGAGCTCGCCCCGGATTCGAAAGCGGGACCCCTGGAATACGCCCTGGGAATGCTGGCTCTGGACGAGAACAAACACCGGGAGAAGGCACGCAACATGCTGAATCGCGCCATCGGCATGCCGGTGAGGGATGCCTACGAAGAAATTCTCCATACCAGGGCGGTCGAACGCCTCGAGACCCTCGACGCGGCCGGCGGCTGACGCGCCCGGCGCGCGTCCGCACCTGGTGATGAACGCGCGGTTCTACGCTTTCCTGAAGCGCCAGCCGTACATCGTGCGCCCGTAGAAGTTGAACCACTTCCTTGCTTCAGGGTCCTGAAACGGATAGTCCGCCCCGATCTGCCTCGCCGTGACCAGGCCGGTCACGAAACATGTCTCCTGGCTGTTGACCAGCGTGTGGGCTCCGCAGTGCCAGGTCCGCCTTTTGCCCTGGACGAAACGGAACAGGTGAACGAGAAAGGCGATATGGAGCACATCATGCACGATATGCTGAAACCACCATTTCCTGACGACCTTCCCCTCGTCAATGGGACTGATCGGATTGTAGGTCACCAGGCATGGGCGGTCCGATCGTTTCGCCCATGGCTGCTGGTTGTGCATGATGTAGGTGATTTCATAATTGTCCGGCCTTACCCCGTACTGCTCGATGTGGTTGCTCCGGGTGTCGAGCGGCTTGACCTCATTGTCCGGAAGAACCGAAGCGTCCGAATGCACGATCGTATGGTTGTGCAGCTCGCTTTCGTAACGGATCGAGGAAAGCAGGAAGCTCTCCAGGATGGTCGGCTTGTCCAGGATCATCAGCGTCTGGTTCGCGTTGCAGGCGAAGACGACGTCGTCGAACATCTCCGTGTCGCCGTTTTCATCCTCCACGACCACGCCGGAGGGGCGCCGGTACACTTTCCGGACAGGCCGGTCAAGATAGATTCTGTCCCGGAAGTCGGCCGACATTTCTTCGTAAATGCGCCGCGTGCCATGGTCCCATGTCTGCATCGGGGTGGCGGATTCGATATCGAAGAATTCCAGGTACCGGGAAAACAGCGACGCGGGCATGTCGAACACATTCGTCGCCATCAGGAAGTTCACGAACATGGGCTTCAGAATCTTGTACCTGAAATCGCCGGAAAACCTGCCAAGGTTAAGTACCGTACCCATGCTGACGTAGTTGTACGGGTTGAGCGCATTGAGCAGCCGGGACCTAGACCGGTTGAGCCGGCCAAACCATTTCATGCGCCCGAGGACCTTCTGGAACCTCTCGATTTCCGGCTGCAGCTGCCTCCTGATATCGGAGTCGAAGTCGTGTGCATAGATTCCGCCACGATACTTCACGCTGTAGCTGAACCTGGTATCGACAAGGTCGATGCCGTGTTGCTGCATGAACAGGAGAATATGGTGGTATACCGAGGGTATGCACGCGGTGACGGAAATATCGAACGGAATCGAGGTACCGTCGTTCTGCGGCATGTCGACCGTGATGGCATTGCCTCCGACTTCGGACTGCGCCTCGTAGAGCCGGAAATCATACAGTTCCGGGTGCCGTCGCAATGCCCAGGCCACGCCAAGGCCCGAGATCCCTCCACCGATAATGGCGACCCTTTTCTGGCCCGCCGCATTTTTCTTTTCATTCATGGCACATACTGTATCATCTTCCGCCGGTGATCGGGCTTGAACAGTCCCCGCCCTGGCGGTGGATTCGATCCCGGGTTCCGCCGCATATGCCGACACACTGATGAAATTTCAAGCGCAGCGACATACCCCCGGACGGAATGGCCGCCTTCCGGTTCCGGGGCATCCGGTGGCCGCGATTGGATGTACCCCGGAATCGGTGTCCCGTTGAAGCCGCCGACGGGTTCGGTGAGCCCGAGCATGTCGAATAAAAAATCGTCACGAATCCCGGACAACCGCACCCACTGGATTGACGCGTAATGTCACCCACCCTGATCGGACTGGTCCTGTTTGCTGCGGTGCTGCACGCGGGATGGAATGCCATGGCGAAATCCGGCGGCTCGCCGCTCTACAGCATCGCGGCATACCACCTGGTTGCCGCCGCCATCAGCCTGTGTCTCGTGTGGTGGGTCCCGCCGCCTCCCCCGGAGGCCTGGCCCTATATCGTGATATCCGTACTGGTACATAACGCCTACTACTTCACCCTGGGCCAGGCATACCGCAAGGGTGACCTGTCACTGGTCTATCCACTGTTCCGGGGGTCGGCGCCCCTGCTGGTGGCGGGAGGTGCGGCCTGGTTCGCGGGGGAACACCTCTCGGAGAAAGCGCTGGCCGGTGTCTTCCTGATCAGCGCCGGCCTGTTCTCCCTGGCACTGTTCGGGGGCCTTAGAGTGAAATCCTCGCTTCCGACCCTTGGCTGGGCGATGGCCACGGCGGCTCTGATCGCGGTCTATACCGTTGCGGACGGCATGGGCGTGCGGGCGGTGGAAAACAGCCTGTCCTACATCCTCTGGCTGTTCGCCTTCGAGGCGCTGCCCATCTGCCTGTGGCTCGTGGCGACACAGCGGCAGGCGTGGCTTGGATTCCTTGCCCGGAACCGCGCTCATGCCCTGGCCGGCGGAATTGCCTCTTCCGCCGCCTATGGTCTCGTCATCTATGCCATGAGTCTCGGACCCATGGCGCTGGTGTCATCGCTGCGGGAAACCAGCGTGATCTTTGCCGCCCTGATCGGGACGCTGCTGCTCAGGGAACCCTTCGGTCGCCAACGCATCATCGCGGCCACCCTGGTTGCACTGGGCGTGATCGTTATCCGTTACCATGTCGCCCCATGAAAATCTCCACGATCACCGTCTGGCGGAAGGAACTGCCGCTGAAGAAACCCTACCGCCTTTCCGGGGGAAGGCTGCGCTTCGATGCCCTGGACGCCACGTTCGTGCGCCTGGAGGCGGACAATGGGATCACCGGCTGGGGCGAGGCCACTCCCTGGGGGCACACGTACCTGCCGGCCCACGGTCCCGGCGTCCGCGCGGGCATCGAAACCCTGGCGCCCGCGGTGCTTGGCCTGGACCCCTGCCGGATAGAGCTGGTGGAGCGGGCCATGGACCTTTGTCTTCCGGGGCATCTCTATGCAAAGGCCCCCATCGACATGGCCTGCTGGGATATCATTGGACAGGCTTTCGGCCGGCCCGTCGCCGATCTCCTGGGGGGATGTCACCCGAACCCCACGCCGATCGCCTCCTCGATTTCCACGGGAACCCCCGAGGACATGCTCGGCCTGATTGAGGAGTACCGGAAGCTCGGATACCGTGTGCATTCCGCCAAGGTGGGAGCCGATGCGGACCTGGATATCGAGCGAATCCGATTCCTCGAGAAGCACCGCCGGCCCGGGGAACGCATTCTGTACGACGCCAACCGCGCCTGGACACGCCGGGAGGCGCTGCTGGTGATGAACGCGGTTGCGGATCTGGGAATCACCGTGGAGCAGCCCTGCGAGACCCTGGATGACATCGCCGCGATCCGCCCTCTTACACGCTGCGCCATCAGTGTGGATGAACGTCTGGAGACTCTCCAGGACATGATCCGTATCGCCGGCGACGGCCTGGCGGAAGTGGTCAACATCAAGCTCAACCGCTGCGGGGGCCTCACCAAGTCACGAAGGATAAGGGACCTGGCGCTTGCCCATGGCATCCAATGCTATGTCATGGCAACCGGCGGCACCGCACTGGCGGATGCGGAAGCCGTACACCTGGCGCAGTCCATTCCGGCGGAACATCGTCTTGCCACCTGGTGCTGCCAGGACATGCTGGCGGCGGACGTGACGGAAGGATCGGGTATTCGTCACGACGATGGATGTCTCTTTGTCACCGGGGCTCCGGGCCTCGGCATCACGCCTGACTTGGCGAAATTGGGAGAGCCGGTAGCGCAGTACGGGAGCCAGAACACGGGACGCCCCCGAAATCTGTCCTGAACCGGCATGGGGACCGCCTGGGCCCGCAATCCACAGCCGGCCGCGGCGCCCGCAACGTTGGGAAGGTTGAAATACCGGCCAATCCCGAACAGAATCACCCCTGACTCAGTCCGGGTCTCCCGGAGGAGATAAGCAGACACGTTCCCTGAAACGCTGTAATTCGTACTGCCTGTATTCACCGGACCCCTATTACGGGTCCGCGGCGCAGTTCATAGGCATTCAGAGGGCATCGACACCACCCAACCATCCCCATCGGGGAAATAGATTCATGACAGAGAGAACCGCAGATTTCAAGACCCGGGAAGTTCATGCCGGCGTAGCGCCGGATCCCGTGACTGGAGCCATCCTTACGCCAATCTACCAGTCCACCACCTATGTCCAGGATTCCGTGGACGAGTACCTTGCCAAGGGATATTCCTATACCCGCTCCGGCAATCCCACGGTCGTGGCCCTGGAAAACCGCATCACCTCGCTGGAGAACGGGATCGGAACGGCCTGTTTCTCCACCGGCATGGCGGCCACCAGCGCCTTGATGATGGCGCTGTGCAACGCCGGCGATCACGCAGTGATCTCCGACGTGGTCTATGGCGGCACCCACAGGCTCACCACCCGGGTCCTGAGCCGTTTCGGACTGGCCTACAGCATGGTCGACACGTCGGACCCGGACAATGTACGCAACGCCATCCGTGACAACACCCGCCTGATCATCACGGAAACCCCGGCCAATCCCACGCTCAAGATCTCCGATATCGCGGCGATCTCGGAAATCGCCCGGGGGCGCGACATTCCCCACGCGGTGGACAACACGTTCCTCACGCCCTTCTACCAGAGACCGCTGGACCTGGGTGCGGACATCACCTGGCACAGCACCACCAAGTTCATGGACGGGCATAACGTCACCGTGGGCGGCTCGGTCACCTGCCGGGACGAACAGGCGCTGGAGGACATCCGATTCGTGCGCAACTGCCTCGGCTCCAACATGTCGCCCATGGTGGCCTTCTTCACGCTGCAGGGCTGCAAGACCATGAGTACCCGGTTGGAGGCCCAGTCGGCCAACGCAATGCGGGTGGCACAGTTCCTGGAAACCCATCCCATGGTGGAACGGGTCGCCTACCCCGGACTGGAGTCCTTCCCGCAAAAGGCCCTGGTCGACAAGCAGGCCAGCGGCTACGGCTCCATGCTCTGGTTCGAGGTGAGGGGCGGCGTGGAATCCGGCAAGAAACTGATGGATACTCTCGAACTCTGGAGTCTGGCAGAAAATCTCGGCTCGGTGGAATCCCTGGTCACCCATTCCGTCACCATGACCCATGCGGACATGCCGCGGGAGGAGCGAATCGCAGCGGGCATCACCGATGGTCTGGTACGCCTTTCCTCGGGACTCGAGGCCGCCGACGACCTGATTGCCGATCTCAAGCAGGCCCTTGACAGGCTTTGATTCCCGGAGGCTAACCCATGCAATACTGCGAATCCATCGTCGATACCATCGGCAACACGCCGATGGTGAAACTGAACTCAGTCACCAAGGGAATCAAGGGGACCGTGCTGGCCAAGGTGGAATACTTCAACCCGGGCAATTCTATGAAGGACCGCATGGCAGTGAAGATGATCGAGGATGCCGAGAAACGCGGCGACCTCCGGCCCGGTGGCACCATCATCGAGGGCACGTCGGGCAATACCGGCATGGGCCTCGCTCTGGTCGCCATCGCCAAGGGGTACCGGTGCATCTTCACCCTCGCGGACAAGCAGTCCCAGGAGAAGATCGATATCCTGCGCGCCATGGGCGCGGAGGTGATCGTCTGCCCCACCGCCGTGGCGCCGGAAGACCCGCGTTCCTACTATTCGGTCGCCGACCGGCTCACCAGGGAAATCGAGAACTCCTACTACCCGAACCAGTACGACAACCTGTCCAACACCGTGGCCCACTACGAAACCACGGGGCCGGAAATCTGGCGTGACACCGGGGGCAAGATCACCCACTATGCCGCGGGAGTCGGCACGGGCGGCTCCATGTGCGGGGTTGCCAAGTATCTCAAGGAACAGAACCCGGAAATCGTGACCGTGGGCATCGACACCTACGGCTCCGTATTCAAGAAGTACAAGGAGACCGGAGTGTTCGACGAGAACGAGATCTATCCCTACCTCACCGAGGGCATCGGCGAGGATATCCTCCCCGCCAACGTGGACTTTTCGCTCATCGACCATTTCGTCAAGGTCACCGACAAGGATGCCGCCGTAATGACCCGCCGGCTGTCCCGGGAGGAGGGACTGTTCGTCGGCTGGTCCTGCGGCTCCGCCGTGTGGGGCGCCATGGAATGGGCGAAGGACCACCTCGGGGAGGACGACGTCATGGTCATCATCCTGCCGGACCACGGCACCCGATACCTCGGCAAGGTATACAGCGACACCTGGATGAAGGACCACGGCTTCCAAGAGGAGCGCGTCTATTCCTCCGCCCACCATATCATCGACAAGCAAAGCGGGGAGGACGCACTCACCACCATCAACCAGGATTCCACGGTCTCGGATGCCATCGGCCTGCTCACCTCCGTCAACGTCTCCCAGTTGCCGGTGGTGGACGGTGAAGGGGAATTCGTCGGCAGCCTCTCGGATACGAAACTGCTCAAGCAGCTCATCGAGGAACCGGACCTGAAGGCGAAAACCATCAGGGAAGTCATGCAGCAGCCGTTTCAGTTTGTGCCGGCGGACACCACGCTGGATGTACTGTCATCCATGATCAACCGCAACAACCCTGCGGTCATGGTGCGCGACGACAAGGGCCTGCCGCGAATCATCACGCAGCACGACCTGCTGGAGTCCATCGCGGACATCTGACCGGTACAATCCCCGCGGACCCGGGAAACGGATCCGCCATCCCGCCCGGGGCAACCGCCATGATGCCGGCGGCCGTGCTCTGTCTCCGGGGTTTCCTCCTCCCGACCGGTGCCGCTATCCGGCAAGATGTTCCATCGCACCGAATCCGATGCCCAGCAGCGCCGCGACGCCCAGGGTTCTCATGAGTGACTGCCGTCGCCACAGGAGCATGGCCGCGCTCACGATTCCGACGGCCAGAACCCGCCAGTCAAGGGAATGCCAGTCCGGTATCAACAGCCTGACCGGGCCGATCTGCCTGGACGGCAGATCCATGAACAGGACGTGCATACCAAACCAGATGGACAGGTTGAGAATGACGCCCACCACCGCCGCCGTGATCGATTCGAGGGCGCCTTTCAGCCGCGGCTGTGCAGTGAGCCGTTCGATGAAGGGCGCGCCGGCGAAGATCCACAGGAAACAGGGGACGAACGTGACCCAGAGCGTGACCAGCGCGCCGGCAATGCCCAGGCCCACCCCGCCTGCCCGGTATCCCGCGATATAACCGACAAACTCCGTCACCAGGATCAGCGGCCCCGGGGTGGTTTCGGCCAGCCCCAGGCCATCCATCATTTCGCCGGCGGTCAGCCAGCCGTGATGGGTCACCACGTCCTGGGCAAGGTAGGCGAGTACCGCATAGGCACCGCCGAACGTGACCACCGCGAGACGGGAGAAGAAGTTGCCGAGCTGCACCAGGACATCGTAGCCGCCAATGGCCGCCAGCAGCAAAACCGGTGTCCACCAGACAACCATCCACAGCGCCACCGTCCTTGCCGTACCGGATACCGATCCTCCACCACGACTCGTCCCGGGAGGCGCCGCGCCCCGACTGCCCATCAGGAAAAATCCCACCAGGCCGGAAGCCAGGATAATGGCGGGGAACGGAACCGCCAGGAAAAAGATCGCCATGAAGGCCAGGCCGGCGATGAACCAGTGCACGGGGGAGCGCAGCGCCTTCCTGGCAACCTTCAGCAAGGCCTCCACCACGATGACCAGCACCGCACCCTTGACTCCCAGAAACAGAGCCGCCATGACCGGCAGATGGCCCACGGCCATATAAAGCACTGCAAGCCCGAGCACCACCAGGGCGCCCGGGACCACGAACAGAAGGCCTGCCAGCAGGCCGCCGGGCACCCCGCGAAGCCGCCATCCCGCATAGGTGGCCAGTTGCATGGCCTCCGGGCCGGGCAACAGCATGCAGAAGCTGAGCGCACTGAGGAACCTTGGCTCATCGAGCCACCGCTCCTCCTCCACCAGGACGCGGTGCATCAGCGCGATCTGCGCCGCCGGGCCGCCGAATGACAGGATGCCGATGCGCCAGAACACGGCGAGCAGCCGGCGCAGCGGGACGACCGGCTCCCGATTCACATGGTCACCTGCAGGGTCCGTGACATCCGACATGGTCCGTCACTGGTCCCGGCGCAGGACAGGTAGGGATGGATGCCGGGTCACGGCCACGGGCACCGGGAACCGTCGCAGGCAGCCCGTGTGCCGCGGACGCGGCATTCCCCCGAGCGGGACGACGGGCGGGCGGCGGAATGGCCCGGCATTGCAGTCAGGCCGGAGACGGTAAGCAGGTTGATAGACGGCACGACTCGGCCCCCGGGCAGGTTGGGTGAAATCCCGAAACACAATGCGACGCCTTGACTGCCGTCCCTGGGGCCCTGGACCCCGCAGACGCATTATACGGGGAATCGGGAGAACTTCCAGCAGAAGCAGCGGGAACCGCGGTACCGGCGGAGACTACCGAAACGCGGTTCGTATCAGCCCATCCCGCGTTTGCGCCGGCCGGCTTCCCGCGGCCCGTGCAACAGGCAATTCTCGGGCCGCGTGGGGGCCGGGATCATGGAATGCCCCGGTCAAAGACGGATGTCAAACCGGTCCCTGATCGCCCGGTCCACTTCCCGGGCAACATGCATCGGCCTCGGCCCATCGAGGATCTTCCGGGTCTTTTGCCGTGCCCGTTCAAGGAGATCCTCCGCGCCGCTCTCGCGCCATTGTTCCGGAGTGCTGCGATCCGCCAGTGCCGGATAGAAATAGTCCGTCTGCATCCGGCCCAGGGTCTGGTCGTGACCGAGGAAATGTCCCGGTCCATTGATGCACACCTCCTGGATCACATCGAATGCCAGGGCTTCTTCGCTGACATCGATCCCCCGCGTTGCCCGCAGCACGGATCCGATGAGATCGTTGTCCAGCACGAAGCTTTCGCAGGAGGCGGCGAGGAGCGATCCGTACATGCCGGCGGCCTCGTAGATCAGGTTGGCCCCGGCCAGGGCACTCAGCAGTTCGGTGATGCCCTTTTCGTAGCCCGCCTGGTAGTCCGGCATCTTCGAATCCGTCATTCCGGCCGAGACCGCGCAGGGGATACCGTAATGCTGGGCCATCTGGGCACAGGCCGCCATCAACACCCCCTGCTCCGCACTGCCTCCGGACATGGCCCCGGTGCGCAGGTCGGAAATGAAGGGCAATGCACCGAACAGTGCCGGATGTCCCGGATTCAGCAGGTTGACGTACACCAGCCCCGCCAGTACCTCCGCCGTCTGCTGCGCCACCGCCCCGGCCAGGGTGGCCGGACTGGTGGCGCCGGCCTGGCCGGCGGCAACCAGCTTGAGCGGTGTGCCGGTTTCCGCCGCGGTTTCGATGATGCCGAGCGCCTCCTCGGCGAACGTCAGGGGCGGCACGATGAAGCAGGTCGACACGCAGCAGAACGGCCGCGCACGCCATGCCGCCTCACCGCCTGCGATCAGGTGGAACATCTCCACGGCGTCGCGCATGGTGTCACGGGATGAGAAGCTCGTCCCGACCGGTTTGGCCGTCCCCAGTGTGCAGGCATACGCGGTATTGATCTCCATGTCGTAGGTTTCCGGGATGTCCCGGGCCACCACGGTACGCTGGAACATGTGAATGTTCGGCAGGGCGTCCGCCAGGCAGGCCATGTCGTAGAGATCCTGCAGGGTGGAGTCCCTGACGGCGCAGGTCTCGCTGTCAATGACATGCACCGCTGCGCCGGAAGTGCCGAGATGGATCCGGGTGCCGACGGGGTCCAGGTCATGCCGGGCATCCTGGCCATGCAGCCTGAATCCTCGTCCCGCCACTGACAGCATGCGCTCCACCAGTTCCGCCGGCATCAGCAGCCGACCCCCTCCGCCAGTCACCCTGCCACCGGCCGCCACCACGGTATCCACGCAGCGGGCCGTGGCGCCCTGGATGCCGATTTCCGCCAGGATGCGCAGGGCGGTCTCGTGCACCGCCTGCACCGCATTCTCGTCCAGGGGCTTGTACCGCCCGCCTTCCAGCCCCGGCCAGACGGCCGGGCTGACACCGCCGCCCGCGCCCTCGCTGCGCGCACTTCGGCGGGCGGCCCTACCGCCCCTCGCCCTCTTCTGGCCGTTCACGCCACTCGTACTTCGGATGCCATGCATGTCAAGTCTCCGATGCGTTCAAAGAGCGACCGCGCGCAGTGTGTCTCCGGCCAGGCCATCAATTCCTCCAGGTCGGTATCGGAGCCGTGCCCGGCGTTTTGCCGGAACTTCTCCACCACCGCCTTATCGGACACCGGAAATTCCGGTGTGCCGAGCGGCAGTGCACATACGGCCTCCAGTTGCCCCCCGTCCGGCAGCGTGACCCGCATGCGGTCCGGCTCAAGAGGGTCGTAGTTCAGTGATGGCCGTGAAGGCCTGAACGGATGGATATTCGTGCATTCAATTAGGCGGGCAATATCCGGATCCTGCCAACACTCCTGGTCGAGGTCATCCAGGGTGAGGCCTTCGCGGGCCAGTCCCATGGCAGCCACGAAAGGCAGGCTGAACAGTGCCTCGCGCCGGTCCCTGGGATGGTGGAATGGAAGTATTGCCGCATGGAAGTCCGGCAGGTGCAGGTCGATGGCGTGAACGGCCCCGGCACCGGGGTGCATCCTGGCCAGGTCCAGCGCACAACACATGATGCGATGGGTATAGCCGCAGCTTGGCCAGGGCTTGATCAGGATGCCGTACTCTGCCACGGCCAGCGGATTTCCCAGCTTCTCCAGGGCGGCGGCGATCCGTTCCGGCGGCACCCCGGCCATCAGGGCCGCGAAACCGCGCGGATGTTCCAGGGCTTCCAGTCTTCCGGTTGCGCCCTGTGCGGCCAATGCGGCGCTGACCACGCCGTTTTCGGCCGCGAATCCGGCCTGCAGCGCCTTGGTGTCCGCACCGAACTGGCAGGTCAGCCCGGAGGCCCTGCTGATCGCGATGGACAGCGCATGGGCGGTCTGGACCGGGGACAGTCCGTGCAGCCTCGCCACGGCCGCCGCCGCACCGATGGAGCCCAGGGTGGCGGTGGAATGCCAGCCGGCATCGTAATGCTCGAAATTCAGCGCTTCGCCAAGACGGGCAATGACCTCAAAACCGGCAACATAGGCCGTCAGCAGGTCCCTGCCCGGGGTGTCTTCTTCCATGACCGCAAGCAGCGCGGGAAAGAGCACCACGCTCGGATGGGTATTGCCCGGAATCTCCCAGTCGTCGAATTCCAGGGCATGGCCGGAGACGGCGTTCAGCATGGCCGCGGTATGCGCCGGCGCCCCGTGCGCGGTGCCGAACACCCGCGCACTTCCATGATCGGCGCCAAGGGACCGCATGGTCTTCGCGGACGCCACGGACACCGGCATCCGGGCTCCGCCCAGGATGCACCCGAAAACGTCGATGATGCTGTTCCGGACTGCCCTGCGAACCCCGTCCGGCAGGTCAGGCGGGGCCGACGCCACGAAGTCGCCAAGCAGTGTCAGGGCGGGGCGGGCGGCGTTCACGGAAGTCCGGAGTGAAAGCGGCATCGCCGGAACCTGTCCGGCATGTCTGCGCTAATGGGCGCGGAAGGCACAGGGAACGCCAGAGATCTATTCCCGCTTCAAGACTCCGCGTAGAATAAGTCAGGGCGGTATGTAACACCCGTGTCAAAATACTCCCGATGCGACGAAATCCGGTGGCTCCGTGACATGGGAATAGTTCGGTCCAGCCAGGTTCCTGTGATCCGCATCCTCTGGACGGTTGCCCTTCCGCGACGCCAGCCCATGCATGTCCACCTGGTCCCGGGCGCCGGCAAAACAGGGTTGCCGAAAGCCGACATCCTGCTATGGTTGTCACCTGGGCGCCAGGTCGAGGCATCCCCCGGAAACCCGGATCGCCCACGGCACCCCCCACAGCATGCCCGCACATGAAATCATCCATCTATCGACCGGAAATTCCATGACCGAACACATCAATACCCTTGGCCAGCCCATCGGCTTCCCGGTTCCGGACAAGCTGCCGAGGCCGTTTCCCCCACCGACCCCGATGCGGGGACAGCACTGCAGCGTGGTGCCCCTTGACGCGGACACCCAGGCCGAGGCGCTGTTCGAAGCCATGCGTCAGGACGAGTCAGAGAGAAACTGGACCTATCTTCCCTATGGCCCGTTTTCTAACCCGGAGGACTACGCGGACTGGCTGCGGGCGTACTGCACCGGCAAGGATCCCCTGTTCCATACCGTGCTGGATGCGAACGGCTGTCCCGCCGGCATTGCCAGCTACCTGCGAATCCATCCGGAGTCTGGCTGTATCGAGGTGGGGCATATCCACTTCTCCCCCCTGCTCCAGCGCACCATCGCTTCCACGGAAGCCATGTTCCTGATGATGTGCAGGGTGTTCGATGAACTCGGCTACCGGCGCTATGAATGGAAGTGCGATGCCCTCAACGCGCCATCGAGACGGTCCGCGGAGCGCCTGGGCTTCACCTTCGAAGGGATTTTCCGTCAGGCCACGGTGTACAAGGGGCGCAACCGGGATACCGCATGGTTCGCAATGATCGACAGGGACTGGCCGCGCATCCGGGAATCTTTCGAGCGCTGGCTGGATCCGGGAAATTTCGACGACCAGGGCCGCCAGCGGCGCCCGCTCGAGACCATTGGCTGACGCGGCATCAGGCGGAAACCAGGGCCAGCCACAGGAAAAACGGCATCGACACCATCCCGAGCAGGGTCTGCGCCGCGGCGGTGGTGGCGTACAGGTCGGCGTCTCCGCCCATCATGCGTGCCACGATATAGCCATGTGCGGCTGCGGGTGTGGTGGCGCAGGCCATCGCCGCCACCAGGGGCACGCCTGACATTCCGGCCGCCAGGCCGATCTCCAGCACCAGCAGCGGAAAGAGTACCGACTTGCCCAGCAGGCCGTACAGCATCTCCACCCGCGGCCGGAAAACCGAACGGATCCGAAGCGCGGCCCCCACCGTCAGGAGACCGATGGCCAGACCCGCCTGGGCAACCAGGTCCACCGCGACCAGGACCGGCTCGTAAATCGGCACGGCGAGCAGATTGAACGTAAGGCCCGTAAACGCACCGAGTACCATCGGGTTGCGTGCCGTTGCCGCGAGGGTGTGACGCCAGCCCGATCCTTCCCGGGCCACGGTTCTTGTGATGACAAGGACATTGATGACGTTCAGGGGCAGCACCGTCAACGCGATCACCAGCGCAACCAGGGCGAGCCCCTCGGCGCCGGCGTATTTGTCCATCACGGCCAGGGCGATAAACGCGTTCCAGCGGGAGGTGGTCTGGAACACGCTGCTGTAGGTTGGCCCGTCCATGGAAATGATCCTGCCGCGGGCAACATTCAGCAGGAACAGCAGCACGAAGATGATCACCAGCGCGGCGAGATAGGACACGATCAGGGCGTCCAAGGACAGGGCCGCGAGGTCCGCGTTGATGAGCGCATGGAACAGGAGTACCGGGAACAGCACCCAGAATCCCAGCTGTTCCACCCCTTCCCACTGATCCCGGGAAATCACGCCGCAGCGCCTGAGGGCCCAGCCGAGGGCAACAACCAGGAAAACCGGCAGGAGGCTTTCGAATACGGCGACCATCAGCGGTCCGGATGCGCGCGCCCTCTCTCCCCGGCGGTGACGGGGACCGTGCCGGGGCGGGCCGGCGCAATACCGGTCGGTGTGACAGTCGCCGTGCCCGGGTCCGTCGCTGCCGTGGATCCGGTCTGCAGGTCGGGAAGAGACGGTTTCAAGAGCAAGGGCCCGGTGTCCGGATTTCGGGTTGTTGACAGGCCCGCCATCGGCGGTGACATGCCGATGATGGCTTCAGTACCACCGGCGGATGAGGGCATCATAGCGGCAAACCTGTCCCGGTCAACACGGGTTTTCCATCACCGGTCGATTCCCGGCAGGCGCACCTGATCCCCTGCCCAGAATCCGGGCGGCGCTCGGCCGGGGAAAATGCCCGAATCGGCTTTACCGGATGAGCGGTTGCCCGTACCATTGCCCCATGTCAAAACACACCATTACCTGTACCGCCAAAGCCAGAATTCCCACCCGGTACGGCGAATTCCAGCTCTGCCACTACGTCAACTCCCGCGACGACAAGTCCCACCTGGCCTTTGTCATGGGGGACCTCATGGACGGGAAGGAAGTACTCACCCGGGTGCATTCGGAATGCTTCACCGGGGACGTGCTCGGATCCCTGCGCTGCGACTGCGGCGAACAGCTTGACCTGGCGCTCGGCCGGATCGCGGAAGCCGGCCGGGGCGTGGTTGTCTACATGCGCCAGGAGGGGCGCGGCATCGGCCTGCCCAAGAAGATCGAAGCCTACAACCTGCAGGACGAAGGGCACGATACGGTGGACGCCAATATCCTGCTGGGCCACCAGCCGGACGAGAGGGAATACTCCCTTGCCGCGAGGATCCTGGAAGACCTCGGCGTCCGGTCGATCCGGCTCATGACCAACAATCCACTCAAGATCCGGGCCCTGGAGGCGGAGGGCATCATCGTGCTGGAACGGGTCCACGTAGAAAGCACCGTGCATCCGGAAAACGAACGCTACCTGCAGACAAAGAAGCGGCGCATGGATCACCTGCTGTCCCTGGACCAGGGCCCCCGGGACCGGGCGGTCGGAGACTGACTTCCGGGCAGCCGCCCCGAACATCCCGCGCCGCCGGGGCGTGCGGCATGGATCAGGGGCCGGCGGGCTGGTAAAGTCGCCGGAACCCGCGGCCACTGCAACCCGGTCAACCCCCAGGCAACCGTCCATGGACTACGCACTTGATTACCCGGAAATCCGCGCCGAGGTGCGCAAGCTCTGCACACGGTTCCCCGGCGAATACTGGCGTCGGTGCGACCGGGAACACGCGTATCCGGAAGAGTTCGTCCGGGCCCTGACGGAGGCCGGTTACCTGTCCGTGCTGATTCCGCAGGAGTATGGCGGGGCGGAGCTTCCCATTTCCGCCGCGGCGGCCATCCTGGAGGAGATTCACCACAGCGGCTGCAATGCCGCCGCCTGCCATGCCCAGATGTACACCATGGGCACGGTTCTCCGGCACGGCTCCCAGGACCAGAAATCCCGCTACCTGCCGGAAATCGCAGAAGGCTCACTCAGGCTGCAGGCTTTCGGTGTCACCGAACCCACCAGCGGCACCGACACCACCGCCCTTCGCACCTCCGCCCGCCTGGAGGACGGCCACTACATCGTCAACGGACAGAAAATCTGGACTTCGCGGGCGGCGCATTCCGACCTGATGCTGCTGCTGTGCCGGACAACGCCGCTGGAACAGGTCGAAAAACGCACCGACGGGCTCTCGGTGCTCCTGGTGGATATGCGGGAAGTCCCCGACGGGACGCTCACCATACACCCCATACGCACCATGATGAATCATGCCACCACGGAGGTGTTCTTCGACGACATGCCGGTGCCGCGTTCCGCCCTGGTGGGCGAGGAGGGCCGGGGATTCCGCTACATCCTTTCAGGCATGAACGCCGAGCGCATACTGATCGCGGCAGAATGTGTCGGCGACGCGAAGTGGTTCATCGACAGGGCCACGGCCTATGCCTGCGAACGCAGGGTCTTCGGACGTCCCATCGGCCAGAACCAGGGCATCCAGTTCCCCATCGCCCAGGCCTATGCCGGAATGCGGGCGGCGGAACTGGTGCTGCGGGAGGCGGTCCGGCTGTACGACCTGGGCGAGAACCCCGGGGAGGAAGCCAACATGGCCAAGATGCTCTGCGCCGATGCCTCCTGGTCGGCCGCCGAAGTCTGCGTGCAGACCCATGGCGGGTTCGGATTTGCCGAGGAATACGACATCGAGCGCAAGTTCCGGGAGGCGCGCCTGTACCAGGTGGCGCCAATATCCACCAACCTGGTTCTGAGCTATATTGCCGAGCACGTACTCGGCATGCCGCGGTCCTATTGACATGGTCATGAACAATTCCGTCACTCGCGTCACCTCCAGTCACTGGGGCGCCTTCCGGGTCACCACGGAGAATGGCCGCATTGCCGCCGTGACTCCGTTCGAAAACGACCCGTGTCCATCGCCGATCTCCGGGGTACTGCCGGCTGCGGTGCATCACCGCAATCGTGTCCGGAAACCATCCGTTCGCCGGGGATGGCTTGAAAACGGACCGGGCGAGGCCGGACTCCTCGATGCCCCGAGGGGCCGGGACACGTTCGTGGAACTGCCCTGGGACGAGGCGCTGGACATTGCCGCCCGGGAGATCGACCGGGTCCGCGGGAGTCACGGCAACGAGTCCATCTTCGGCGGCTCCTACGGCTGGGCAAGTGCCGGGCGCTTTCACCATGCACTGGGACAGGTTCACCGCTTTCTCAATTGTGCCGGCGGGTATGTGGCTTCGGTCGCGAGTTACAGCACCGCCGCCGCCCAGGCCATCATTCCCCATGTATTCGGCATGAACTTCCTGAAGCTCCTCTGGGGCAATCAGAACGCCTGGACGACCATCGCGGAGAACACCCGCCTGCTGGTGATGTTCGGCGGAATCAACCCGAAAAACTCCCAGGTCAGCATGGGCGGCGTGACGCATCACGAAACCCGGACCTGGTTCGACGAATTTGCCCGCAGGGGAATCAGGCGGATCAACATCGCGCCCCAAAGAACGGACGCGCCGGACGGGGCGGAATGGATGCCCGTGATCCCCGGAAGCGACACCGCGCTGATGCTGGCCCTGGCCCACGTGCTGGAGGCCGAGGAACTGCTTGACCGGGATTTCCTGGCGCGCTGCGCCACGGGCTATCCGCGGTTCAGGGCCTATCTCACGGGGGAGTCCGATGGCCGGCCCAAGACCCCGGAATGGGCCGAGGGCCTCACCGGCATCCATGCGGAACGGATCCGGCAGCTGGCGCGGGACATGGCCCGTGAACGGACCCTGATCACCGTGTCCTGGTCACTGCAGCGCGCGGAACACGGCGAACAGCCCTACTGGATGGCCGCGGTACTGGCCGCCATGCTGGGGCAGATCGGCCTTCCGGGGGGCGGCATCGGTTACGGCTACGGCGCCATCGGCGGCGTCGGTGTCTCCGTCCGGCGCACCGACGGCCTCACCTTCCCCCAGGGCCGCAATCCGGTCGATATCGCGATACCGGTGGCCCGCATCGCGGACATGCTGCTGAATCCCGGGACGCCGTTCGATTTCAACGGCAGGCGTCTGGCCTATCCCGACATCCGCCTGGTCTACTGGTGCGGCGGCAACCCCTTCCACCATCATCAGGATCTTCACCGGCTTCACCGGGCCTGGCAGTGTCCCGAAACCATCATCGTGCACGAGCCGTGGTGGACCGCCACCGCCAAACGGGCGGACATCGTGTTCCCCGCGACGACCCCCTGGGAACCTCACAACACCCCACATTCAACTCAGTCGGTTTTGATCATTCCCATAGTTTTCAGCGCCCGGTATGTTGAAGTGGCCTGACGGAGCAGGACATACCCCTTCCAGACCATGGTGGTGCCCGGCAGCGGCTGGCTGTTGCGCGGATGGAATCCGGCGAGCCTGGCGATGTCGACCACCAGCGTACGGATGTCGGGGGGCCGCTCCGGCGGCGGGCGTGCGCGGAGGATTCCATGGGCCATGAGCCGGACGTAGAGAATGGCGATTTCGTCCTTGGAGACGACCCGGTCGGCGGGGACGTCCGGCTTGTCGCGGGCCATGCGCTCGAGATCGAACACATGGCAGGCGGTGATGGCGTCGAAGGCGAGGCACTTCCTGAGGTCGTCGGCGTGGTCGAACCGGTGGTCCTCGACCCGGGCGCCGGATTTCAGCACCCGGAAGTATTCCTCGATGGTCCACCGGCGCTCGTACCAGCCAACGACGGTCCGGGCGGTCGCCGCGTCCGCGGCGCCCTCGGTGCTCAGCAGCACCCAGTGCAGGGGCTCGCTGCCCGGAGACGGGCTCCTCTCGGTCGCGACGACGGCCAGGACCTCGATCGGTCCCCCGTGCCCGGCGCGGTTCTCCGGCTTTACCGGCGGAAGCACCCTCACCCTGCCGGCGCGCAGTTCGATCTTCGCCTTGCGACCGGAACGCGCCCGCCTGCCGCCGCAGGCCCGGATCTTCACCGTTCGGGAACCGACCCTCGGCAGCGTGGCGACATGGTCCCACAGGGTCTCCTCGCCGCCCGCCTCCACGAGCACGCGGCGTCTCGTCGACCGCCGCGCGCGCACCAGCAGACCCGCGCCCAGGGATTCCGCCCGGGCGAACAACGCCCAGATGTCCGCCTCCCGGTCGCACACCGTGACCACCCGCGTGGACGGACAGGCGCGGGCGAGTTCCCCCGCCCGGTCCAGCCCGTGCCCCCAGCGCGCGCTCGCCACCTCGTCCCTGCCTTCGTCGCAATAGGTCCCGTCCAGGCAGAACACCCCAAGGGGCCGCCCGGCCTCGTTGACCGCCAGTCCCACATGCGCCAGCAGGCCCAGGGTGTGGCCTTTCCCGCCGCCGCCGAAGTCCACCAGCCCGCCGGTCGCCGCCAGACCGTCGTAATTCACCGTGGTGGTGTCCTGGATCGCCAGGACGGTCTCCTCGAGCCCGCAGCGCTCCACCATCGTCGCCTGATGCGGCTCCAGTATGTGGTTCATGGTCACACCCTCGTTCGACAACAGCCGGTAGGCGGCCTTGCGGTCCGCCCGCGCCGGGAAGATCTCCGGAACCGCGGCGCCCGGATGCTCCAGCCACGCCCGCCCCATGGACACGATCCTCTCCCGGACCCGGCCGTCGGGATGGGTGCTGCGCGCGTATTCCCGCCCGGCCCAGTCCGTGGCCCCGTCCATGTGCAGGGCCGGGGCCCTGTGGATGGCCCGGCCCGGCTCGGCGCACAATACCACACGCCAGGGTTCCGCCAGCGGCTTCATCCACACCGTGCATCCCGCCGTGGTGGCCTTCGCGCAGCGCCGCCAGTCCGCCGCCCGGTAGCAGGTTCCGCAATGGCCGGGACCCACATACGTGTAGGCCATCGCCGGGCGGACCCCGTACGCCGCCTCCCAGTCCGCCGCCACGCGCCGCGCCGCCAGGTCCAGCGCGCACGAGGCCAGACCGTGAACCCGGACCCCGGGCAGGATCAGGAAACGATGGTTGTTGACCACCTTCCCCAGGTTCGCCGCCCGCGCGTCCGCCGACCAGCCGATGAACTCGTCCCGGGCCTTCTGGTGCCAGCCCGCGGCGCAGAATCCGATCCCCCCGAGACGGCCATGGACCGCGGAACATACCCAGTAGCGCATCTGGCCCCCCGGCGCACGGGCCCAGCCCCGGGGGTGATGCGTCGCCATCATCGACTCCCAGCGGCGGCGGTCCGCCTTCCCCGATACCGGCTCCAGCAACACCTGGCCCAGTTCCGCCAGACCGCACCGGAGCCGGCAGTCGGGATAATCCGGATCCGGGGCCCCGTCCCGGCGTCCGCCGAATGCCGGACGGGCCGGAGGCAACGAAACCCCCAGCCGGTCCGCGAGAACCGGAAGGGCCTTGCGCGCCGAGCCCAGACAGTACTCGCCGCGGTCCCCCGTCCAGTCCTCGCGGATGCACAACTCACGGGCCAGCGAACTCCGCGTGCGGCCCGCTTCGGAAACCGCATCGCAAAACCAACTCACCGTCCCGGCGTCAAACTGGTGAAGACCTACCTGCATGCCCGGAAATGTACCGGGTCAGGCTTACTGAGTCAACTGTGGGCAGTTGTGAGCCTGGGAACGGGAGGACATCGGCTGGGCCCGGGGGGACTCCTACCTGATTCACATGCCGAGACTGATCGAGCCCGTGGGGGATGCGCGGAACGACTACGACATCTTCAGCGACCTCGCCTCCCGCATGGGTATTGCCGAACAATTTACCGAAGGCCGTGACAGCAGCGGCTGGATCGGCCACCTCTACCGGCAGTTCCAGGAAAACAATGCCGCAAGGGGGATCGAAATACCTGATCTGGAGGAACTCAGGGAGCGCAACTGGATCGATCTGCCGGTACGGGGACCGGAACATGCCCTGGCGCCGTTCGCCGCCTTCAGGGAGGATCCCGGGGGGGCGCCACTGGACACACCCTCGGGGAAGATCGAGATCTTTTCCGCGACCATTGACGGATTCGGTTACGATGACTGCCCCGGCCATCCGACCTGGATGCCGCCGGGAGAATGGCGCGGCAACAGCGGGCGGTATCCATTGCATCTGGTTTCGCCCCAGCCCGGAGACAAGCTTCACAGCCAACTCGAATGCGCCATCGCGGACCTGCCGGGGGAGCGTCCGGCGCCGGTGACGGTCAACCCGGCCGATGCCGATGCCCGCGGTATCCGCCATGGCGACCCGGTGAAACTCTACAACGCCCGCGGAATCTGCCTTGCGCGGGCGGTGGTCAGCGGGGACATCATGCCCGGCGTGGTGGCATTGTCCACCGGGAGCTGGTTCGATCCCGACGACAATGGAACCGATACCCAGGGCAATCCGAACGTGCTGACCCGGGATGCGGGCACATCACGGCTGGGGCAGGGCTGCAGTGCACACAGCTGCCTCGTCGACCTCGCCCGGGACGACGGGGGCCCGACCGTCCCGTAGCCACAGATTGATGTCGCGATCCTGATTGACGCCGGGCTGGATCTGTCGAATATTGGCCGGCCTGTCCACCTGTAAACGGGATACCGCCATGAAGAGAATCTACGATTTCGGTCGCAGGCCGGCGAACCGCAACTACACGGTTGCCGACCTGCAGGCACTGAAGGGCTCAGGAGATCGGCTCAGCATGTCCAACCCCAAGGATGCGACTGAGATCAGGGCCTGCGTCGAGGCCGGTATTGACCTGTTCGTCATCTGGGACAGCCAGGTGGAGGAAGCCCGCAGGATTGCACCGACGCATTTCATGGGTACCGGTATGACCTGGGCACAGTATGCAACGGCGGACGAGATCCTGGCGAACGCCCTGGACCGGATGGAAAAGGGGGCGGACATGTACTACACCCTGCGCTCCTACGACATCCTCGAGATGCTGGCGAAGGAAGGCATCCCGGTACACAGCCACATCGGCCTGATTCCGACGTTCAGCCACTGGTGCGGCGGGTTGCGTGCCTGGGGGCGGACCGCCGACGAGGCCATGGAGGTCTACCGCACGCTCAAGCGCATGGAAGACGCCGGGGTTTTCGCCGTGGAGGTCGAGTGTATTGCCGAGGAGGTGCTGCAGGCAGTCAACGACAGGACTTCGATCGTCACCTTCTCGCTTGGTTCCGGCAATGCCGGGGACGCGGTTTTCCTGTTCGTGGCGGACATCTGCGGGGAAGACAGCGAGGAGGACACGCCGCCCAGGCATGCCCATGCGTTCGGTGACCTCGGCCGGCTGCACAGGCAGATGCACGAGGAACGCGTCGCCGCGCTGAAGGCGTTTCACACCGAAGTGACCGGCAGGCGGTTTCCCTACCCGGAGCAGTGCATCACCATGCGCCCCAACGAACAGGAAAAATTCCTGGAGGCGCTGGACCGGGAGCAAGTCACCATCTGAATTCCGGTATTTACCGGTTTCAACAGCACTCGATGCGGCCAGCCTGCCCGGGCGGAAGACCCCGGGTGTTTCGCCCCTGAAGAACAGGTACTCCCCGGCCTGTACGGCTGATTCCGGCAGTGCTGCCGAATGCGGCGGAGTGGCGGCGTCAGAAGCCCAGAACGCCGTAATTTCCGTCCACGATCAGGCGGATGGAGACGTACAGCCCAAGCAGCGCGGACAGCACCCAGTATGCATTAAGCGTAAGGATGAAAAAGTACACCTCGCCCAGGCTGATATGGCTTTGCCGCTTTGCCACGAAAAAGCTGACCCAGTAGACAGACGTGACGTAGGCCCATTGCCAGAACAGCATGGCCCCGAGAATGCCCACATAGAGCGCCGGCAGGCAATCCACCGTATAGGCCGCATAAAGAACCAGCGTTGGAACAGGGGTAAAAAAGCCGTTTGCGATGTCCACGTTGAAACCGTAGGTCCGGCGATCGGAATAGGAATCATCATACTGGCAATAGGCCGCCCAGACATCGGCCCAGAGGGTGGGCGACAGGATCCGGGGCAACGGAACCCTTGTGGCGAAGAGATCCCGGGCCGGTGACCGGCCGGTCATTCGCCGGCGTTCACGCCAATATCCGGTGCGCAACTCCACATAATCCCGCCGGAAGAAGAGACAGATCTCCCAATAGCAGACCAGCAGATTGCTCGTGAAGAACAGGATCAGGTAGGAATGGATGAGGTCGACGTCCCCGTACGCAAGATAGCGGGCGCCGATTCCGGCAAGAAACACGGTCGAGATGAACAGTGCCACGAACATTCCCGCAGATATCGTCAAGCGGGCCTGGTCTGCTTCCTGTTCGGAGGGTGCCTGGTCGTTGCGGTGCTCGGGCATGGTTCTTGATGCTCTCGGAAAATCCTGTGTGGCGGTTCTGCGGTTCCCGGCGCCCGGGTTCAATGGCAAAGCGTGAGGCCCGGCCGGTGATGTCCGAATCCCGTCCTTAAGCGGCATGCGACTCCCCATCAGTACCCAAAGATACGGAACCGCAGCCTCCAGACTCACCTCCGTTGGAAGACTCCGGGGTTGATTTTGTCATATCAGCCAGATACCGTCGATACACTTAGCAGGTCCAGGCCGGATGCGGCGGACGGGCAATCGCCCCGGGGGCTGCAGACGGCCTGCCGCCATGCCGAATCTCCGGCGAGGTTTTCCGGGAACTGACAACAAGTTTGAGAAACCGTGCAAGTCACACCAAACAATCAATCGCCCCGCGGGTCCGCCAAGCAGCCGGAGTCCCGTTCCCTTGGAGACATCGCCCCGGATGAAGTGAATACCGTGGTTACCCAGTACAAGGGGCTTCACGTTACCGGCCTTCAGCGAAGAAAGGAACGGTACGTGACGCTCGTCAATCACTACTACGACCTGGTTACCGATTTCTACGAGTTCGGCTGGGGCCGGTCGTTTCACTTCGCCCCCCGGCGGCGGGGCGAGAGCTTCCAGGCGTCACTTCTCAGGCACCAAATGTTTCTGGCTGAACGGTTGTCCCTTGGGCCGGGGATGCAGGTGCTTGACGTGGGTTGCGGGGTCGGGGGACCGATGTACAACCTGGCCCGGCATTCCGGGGCCGGATTTGTCGGTATCAACAATAACGCCTACCAGATCGAGCGCGCTCGAGCGCATACCCGGGATATCCAGTCATTGTGCAGTTTCATCCACGGCGACTACATGCGGATTCCCGAAGATGACAACCGCTATGATTGCGCCATTGCCATCGAGTCCATGCCCCACGCGCCGGACAAGACAGCCGCATTCCGGGAAATCTTCCGCGTGCTGCGCCCGGGAGCCTGCTTCGCGGGCTACGAGTGGTGCCTTACGGAAATCCATGACCCGCAGAACGAGGAGCATCTGCGGATCAAGAAGGAGATTGAAACGGGAAACGCGCTGCCGGATATCGCCGACACGTCGGAAGTCTGCGACGCGCTCCGCGCGGCCGGGTTCGATCTCCTGGAAAGTCGCGATCTTGCCACCGAATCGGACCCGGAAACGCCCTGGTACCGGGCGTTGCAGGGCCGTGATTTCAGTATTGCAAGCATTCCGCGCACACCGGCGGGCCGTTTCCTGACGAATCTCACGTTGCGGGCCGCGGAGAGGGTGCGGCTGGTTCCGAAAGGCACCACCGAGGTCAGCACGATTTTGAACAGGGGAGCGGATTCCCTGGTCGAAGGCGGAGTATCCGGAATTTTCACGCCCATGTTTTTCTTCCTGGCCCGCAAACCCGGCGCCCGGGAGACCGACGAATAGGGGAACTGCACCCGGCCCGGAAATTCGTCCGGCGCTATTTGGAAAGAGGCATAGCCGCGGCTGCCCCCGGAAGTACAGCCCGGCCCCTGTGGTGCTCCGTGGAATCTTCTTCCCCTGGGTATCTCGTGCCGGCGTCCGCAGTGGCGGGAGTCGTCAGTTCCAGCCTGGCCCGGCGACGCCGCTCATAGAGACCGAGCGCATGCAGGGGGAAGTACTGCCGGTACAGCACATAATCCAGCAGGGCCGTGCGAAAGAAGACTCCGGCCATGTCCTGCCTTGGCCAGGACCCATCCGCATTCTGTGCCCCGAGCAAAAACCGCGCGCCCTTCGAAATCGCGTTCCAGTTCGAGTCCCCCGCCTCCAAGAGCGCGATCATGGCCCACGCCGTCTGGATGATCTGGCTTTCCCCGTGTGCGACGTACCGTCCGGACAGGCAGCCGCTGTGATGCTCGCCCCATCCGCCATCGCCGAGCTGGCGGTCCAGCAGCCACCGGCAGGCCATGCGCAATGCCGGGTCACCGGGACGGGCTCCAGCGGCAAGCAGGCCCCGGATCCCGAAAAACGTGCCATAGATGAACTGGACGCCCCACACGCCGCGCCAGGACCCGTCGCATGCCTGGGACCGGCGAAGCCAGTCGTCCGCATGCGTGATCGCCTTGGTAACCGACTGATCGGAGATATCCGGGAAATGCCGCCGGCAGGCGGCGAAGGCCGCCAGGCAGGAGGCGGTGCACTCGACATAGGAATTCTCGGTCATCGAGTCGCCAAACATTTCGGCCGGGTTCAGCCATTCGAGGCCGAGCACGGAGCGCCGCGCCTCGTAGCTGCCAAAACCGCCGTCACGGTTTTGACCACGCAACATGAATCGAACCGCATCGCCGAGCATCGCGGCATCCGCGTCCTCGCCCTGGACCGCGGTCAACCCGAGCACCGCTTCCGCGGTACAGTCCGTCACGGGCCAGCCATGCCAACCCCCGGCAAAACACCAGCCGCCCTTGGGGTCGTTCCGATACGCTTCGCGAAACCCTTCGAAGCTTGTACGGATCTGCTGTCGGCGAAGGAAGTCGGCTCCGGCTGACATGGCGCTTTCCACACCATCGATTTCGGGTACGGCAGCCAGCGCCTGAAGGGCGAAGCCCGTATCCCACGAGGCGCTTCTCGCACCGGTGACCCGGGCTCCTTCTTCCTCGTCTTCCCAGATCCAGCCATCCAGCCGCTCCAGCGCCCGGCGGCAGTCGGCATCGACCGGATCACGTAACCACAGGGCAAGGATATTGAGGATACCGCTGACCGGGGAGATGCTCGTGTGGTCGGTGGTCTGCAACTCCCATTTGATTTGCCGGTTGATCGAATCCAGACACCGGTTACGCAGGCGCTTGCCGTGATACCGTTCATACACCCTTGCAAACACGTATCCGGCCCGCAGCCACATGCCGGGGCGAGCGTAGAGGTCACCGTCGCGCAAGCGGCTGCCGGCCGCGGAGAAATCGACTTTCGCAAATCCCTGGGGGAAGAGCTCCTCCCTCAACGACGCGATCACGGGGGTCACGGGTGCCTGGAACCGCTGCGGATAGATCGCCGACATCGCCATGTAGATGAGCCGGGTATGGCAGTACCAGTTCGAGGGATGAATCGCGACCCATCGCGGCAATGCCCACAACTCCGGAAGTATGGCGTTGACACCGCGCCAGTCATAAAGGTTGAGCAGCGCCAGCCAGAACTTTCCCCAACTCGGAATTCCGAGAACCCCCTCTGCCTGCAGGAAACGAAGAGCCGGCTCAAGCATCGGATCGTTTCGCCGGATACCGAGCAGTCTGGCCGCGACATAAACCAGCGTGGTGACGAACAGATGGGGTTGCGAGTGTTCATGCATGCCCCACACGCCACCCTCAAGGCGGGTTTGTTCGAATGAGCGCAGCACGCGCCGTCGACGATCTGGCTCAAGCGGCCTTTCGATGATGTGGTGCAGCAGCACGTATTGCGCCGTGAGCATGGGACACCAGACCATCTCCCCTTCCCAGTCCCCGTCCTCACGCTGCAGGTCCAGCAGGCGCGCGGTTGCACTCCGTAATGCCGGACAGGCATCAATTGAGGCACTCTCCTTCGGGCGGCCTGGTTGGGCTCCGCGGACTTTCGGTGGCATGGAGATCTGGAACACGCCAGCCAACGAACCCCAGGTTCGACCGTCTATTTCCCCGGTCCCGTTTCTCGCCCTGTACAGTTGCCAAATACTTCGCAAGAGCCATCCGATACGGACAGCAAGCGCCTGATTGACGTCCCGGGCCCTGCGCCAGGCAAGCCGGTCAGCGGATCGCGGAATTTTCGCGGAAACCGCGCGGGCCACCGTCCCGAAGAATGCGATGCCCATACGGACCGCGGAGGTGTCTTCACAGGCGAGCAACCGCACGGTCCGGTCGCGGTATGCGGAATTTGCCCGGGCGCTGCGGTAAATCGCGTGCCTGATCGCCACCGCCTCGAGCCGATGATCGGCAAAGACCTCGTAGAGGCCCATGGCGAGAAACGCCGACGTCCGGGTCGCCCGGAATCGACTGGTGGTAAATTCGTGAAAATCCCCGCTCTCGGCCAGCGAAAGCGCATCGCCGAAGCCGAAGGTCATGCCCATCGCCGTCATCGGATGATAGTGCCCGGCAGCATCGCCAATCAGCACACGATGCGGACTCCCGTAGGTGACATGCGGCCTCAACTTGTTTGCCGCAACCTGGAATTGCCTCACCCGCAGGGCCTCCACGAATGCGGGCTGAAGCGTATCCGGCAACAAGTCAGTGTACGAGTCCAGTAAAAAGCCGATCCGGTCCCTGGGGGTCGTGTGGTCCAGCGGCACATCGACGATCAGCCGGACATGGTGTTCTCCCAGGCGGTAGATCAGAATCGGGCCCGGACCGCCGAGCAGCACATGGCCATAGCCTTCGAGCGGCAGCCTCACCCCGTTCAACACGACCCCAACCGTCTGCGAGCAGATTACCGGGCTGATCGACAGCCCCAGCGATTTGCGGACGACGGAAGCCTGGCCGTCGGCGCCGATAATCCGGGGGGCTGTCAGGGTTTCATCACTGCCGCTGCGTGAATAAACGACCTGCCCGTCTTCGACCGTGTGCACCCGGGCCTGAAGAAGCAGTTCAATATCGGGTTCGTTCCTGACGGCCTCGCGCAGGCTGGAGACGAGAGCGGCGTGCTCGCAGGTCAAGCCGCGGGATCCGCCCGGATAGGGAAAGACGATCGGTTCCGTGCGGTCTTCCGGAAATACCGCAAATCCCCTGCCCATGGGATCCCGGGTCTGCACATCAATTTCAATCCCGAGGTCGCGCAGTATTCTCACGGCGGGCGGATGCAGCCATTCACCCGCCAGTCTCTGGGCGGCCTTGGGGTTCGCTTCCAGCAAGGCCACCCTGGCGCCCTTTCGCGCATGGGCAAGCGCACACAAACTGCCGACCGGCCCCGCTCCGACAATGGCAACGTCGTAGCTCCGGGTCATGCGGCCGTTCTACGAAAAACGCCCGTTGGCGAGCGCTGGCGGTACCGGAGTCTGCACGGTTCCTTTGGGCCGGTCACCCAGCTGCCGTAGTTCGGGGCGGGAAATTCGGTGTCGATCTGAAAATCGAACCGGTCGAGCAGTACGGTCCAGATCGCCTTCAGCTGCAGGTAGGCAAAATTTTTCCCCATGCACCGGTGTTTGCCGCCGCCGAATCCGATCAGGGCATAGTGGTGCTGCTTGTCCTCGCTGGCGGGTGGAGCGAACCGTTCCGGGTTGAACCGTTCCGGGTCGTCGAATATGTGTGGCAACCGGTGGGAGACCGCAGGCGATACCATGGCCAGGGCCCCGGCCGGCACCGTATAGCCTCCGTATTCCAGGGGTTTGAGCACCTTGCGGATCAGCATGATCAGCGGCGGGTGCAGCCGCTCGCACTCACGCACGGCGTGTTCCAGAGCCACTTGCCGCTTGAGGCTCGCCAGGCTCATGGAGTCGGCCTCGGAATAGACTTCCCCGATCTCGTCCCTGATCCGTGCCAGGTATGCGGGTTCCCTGAACAGCTCCAGTGCGGTCCAGGTGGCGAGCACGGCGCTCGTGTGCTGGCCCGCGAACAGCACCGTCAGCAGGATGCCGGTGATCTCGTCGTCGCTCAACGCCCTGCCGTCCTTGTAGCGGGCGTGCATGAGGGTCTGCATGAAGTCATCGGCGTCGGTTCCGGAGCGCCGCCGTTCGGCCATGACCCCGCTGAAGAGTTCGGCCACTTTCTGCCGGGCCCGGTCACGGGAACGGTGCGCGGGGGTTGGTAGCCTGGGGAGAAAGAAACCCAGGGTGTTGATGCCGTTTTGCAGTTCGTGATAGGCATCGGCAAAATCCGAATCCACCCGTTCCCGGACTTCCTCTCCGATGAGGCACCGGCTGGCGATCTTGACGGTGAGTTCATTCATCGCGTTCGGCAGATCGACAACGCCGTGTTCACCCAAGCCGTCGGCGAACCGGGCACTCTCCTCGAACATGATCCGGGCAAACCTGCGCATTGCGGATTCGCGCAGCGCCGGATACAGGAATCCCAGTTGCTCTGCCATGAGTTCGGGAGTGACGTCGTAAGCCACGCCGCGCCCAAAGATGGGGACCGTGAACTGGTAGACGTCCTTGGCGTTCAGCTGATCCTCGGGCGCCCTGAAATAGCAGTCGTGGGCTTCGGGACCGGTGAACAGGACAAAATCGCGGGGACCGATCCGAAACCGGAACAGTTCTCCCTGTTCCCGCCAGCCACGATCCAGGAGAGAGACCGGATCTTTCAGAAAATCCGGCAGATGGCCGATCAGCGGCCAGCCACCCGCAAGCTCAGGAACAGTTTCTCCCGGCTGCGGCGGGAGTCCTGTCGAGCCCGGTGCTGTCACGGTGTGAGATTGCTGTGCCACCCCTTTGACCCTAATAGATAAACGGCAACATGGAATAACGAACCTTCTGTGTGTAGCGTTCCCACAGTTCGCCGTATTTTGCGCGGCAACGTCGATCATCCCGCCTGGAGCGATGCCACAGCAGGCTCGCCAGCCACGCGGGCAGCACATAGGGCGCCCAGGATGCAAACCCGGTCGTCAGGGCAAACGAAAGGTATACGCAGATCTCCCCGGTGTAGTTGAGGTGCCGTCCCACGCCCCAAAAGCCGGAGACCAGCAGGCGCCCGTCCAGGGTTTGGGGGGGCCGCCCCCAGATCGTGGCGCCGGGGTCACTCTTGAAACGGTGCTTTTGCTGGTTGGCGCCGCGAAAGAGCCAGAATCCGAATACAAACAGCAGGACAATCAGTGCGGCGGCAACTGCGGACAGCGGCTCCGTTGCATGGACAAGCCACCATCCGGGCAGGCAATAGAAAAATGGCACCAGCACATAGTCTCCCCAAACCAGCATCCAACCGAAGCGCTCGCTGACGATGTCCCAGGTGTGGATCATCCCGTCTTCGAACTGGAAATAGTTGAACACGTACAGGAACGTGAATATCTGGTAGAGCGCCATGGCCAGTGTCAGCTCGCCATAGGCTTCGTACTGGACTACGGCGAATGACGCATTGAACAGCGCCAGACCGATCAGGGAGGGGCGGTAGCTGAAAAACTTCAGATCCACCCCGAGCAAGGACGGATTGAGCTCCACGCCGAAGAAGTAGCCCCGCAATATTCCCCCGGGACCGCCCCGGGACCGGATGCCTCGCCAGCAAAGCCATCCGGAAAACACGAACGCGAACACGTTCGCCACCAGGAACAGTTCGGCAAAGTGCGTGTACAGCGCCGAAAGGGAAAACCAGCCGAAGATCTGGGCGATCAATCCAATGGCCGCGGTCAGCAGGAACAGGGCCAGGCCATTGAGCTTGTAGGTGATTGACTTCCCTTCCAGTATCGACCCTTCCACCCGGCGTCCCGTCAGGAGAATCGAACCCGCGAACAATACGCCAACAAACACCAGCAGCATGGCTGCGGCCTCGAGCAGGCCGGCGCCCGACAGCGTGAATTGTGACCCGGAGGACGACATCACCTCATATCTTCCTCCCGCGCCAGGTACTCCCGCCACTTGCGCACTGTTACGTTCTGGAATGCCTTTACCACCGGGTTGAACTCGATTGGGCGGGCATCCCAGTATCTCTCGTAACCCAGCTGTTCCGCCTCGACGGCACACCGGTCCTGGTCAAGCAAGGGGCCTATGAGCATGCGATTCGAGATCTTCATGACAGTGGTCATCATGAATCGGGGTATCCGTACCGGCAGAAAAGGGATCTTCAGCGATTTGAAATAGAACAGGAAGAATACCCGGGTGGTGCGTTCGTCGATGGGCAGCACAAACAGCCAGTGCTTGATTGCATCATCGGTGTTCGACCATTGATACGGATATTGATAGCAAAGATCCATGTGGTTGGTGTTCAATTGCTTGTGATCGACGAACCGCCTGGAGATGGGTCCACGTCCGACCTCCGTATCATAGGAAAGATGCACGTCGTCGCCGATTGTCTCGCAACTGGTAAGCGTCGCGCCGTCAAAGGGCCGATACCGTCGGTGCAGATGGGCGTGAGTGAAGTCGCTCACGTTGTCGATCACCATCGAATGGTGGGCCGACCAGGTGAAAGTGAGCGGTACACAGGCCCACCGCGCCGACCCCTCGAGCTCGGGGATGTCCGGGATCTGGCGATCCTGCGCGCGTTCCGGGTTCCCGGGAAACAGCCAGACCAGGCCGTATCGAACCTTCACGGGATAGCTCCTGATGGAGGGCTTCGGGAGACTGCCCCCGGTGCGTACCTGGGGTATGTCTGCACGACGTCCGTTCTCATCATACTGCCAGCCGTGGTAGGCGCACACGAGCCGGCAGCCCTGCACTTCGCCCAGGGACAGCTTGATCTGGCGATGCGCGCAGCGATTCTCGAGTGCGTGAAACGAGCCATCCGTCGCACGATACAGCGCGATGGAACGTTTCCAGAAAATGACCTCGGTCACGGTGCCTGGCTTGATCCGGCGCACCTCTTCAACCGCGTACCAGTAGTCTGGATCCAAGCCGGTAGCACGAACCTGCTGGCGCAGGTTACTGGCCTCCTCGAACGAGGGCGGTGCCGCAACCGCGTTCACATTGAACCTCCCTCGGAAATGACCATTGTGTCTTGTTCTGTCATGGGAAAATCCACATGCCGCATGGCATCCTCGCAAGGACGCTTCGCGAGTGGATTCGCGATCGCGCTGCGGTGATAGTGAAATGCGTAGGCCTCATGAACCGCAGCACGGATGCTGGTTGGCTGATATCCGAGTTCCCGCTGCGCCTTGCCGGTATCCGCATGACGGCACATTTTCAAAAGGCGGATGGCCCCGGGCGTGAACCGCTGGGGAAAGCTGGGGTGAAACCGGCTGAGATAATAGCTCGCAACTTCCGAAAAGGCGAGCATCATGTGGGTCGGGATCCGCCTGGCCGGTCGCGAGACACCCGAGACCTCCTCAAACAGGTCGAGGATCTCGGAGATGGTCTTGTACTCGCTGCTGAAGATGTACTTCTCGCCGGATTGTCCCCGGTGCATGCACAGCAGGTGTCCTTCCACGATATCCCGTGCCGCGACAAACTCGAAGCCGCCGTCCACGTAGGCACGGAGCTTCCCGTTGGTGTAGTCGCACAGGGTCCTCCCCAGTCGCGAGGGGAAATAGTCGCTGCCTCCGATCACCGCACAGCACGTCGCGACGATGACATCCTGCCCCATTGCCGCGGCGCGCCAGCACTCGTGCTCAACAAGAGCCTTGCTGCGCTCGTAGGGCATCGTGCGTTCCATGGGATAGAACTGCATCGTCTCGTCACTGGGGGTGGACGGGTCATCCAGGTCGTAGCCGACCGCACTGAAAGACCCCGTGACCACCACCCGGCCAGCCAATGGCATTTCCTTAAGGATCGGGCGCTATTTCCTTAAGGAGGCGTGGCGAGGCCCAGGGTTGGGCCGTGTTCTATCCGGGTCAGTGGTTCAGCTTGCGTATCGGGAGCGCATCCACTTGTTGACGGGTTTCATGGATTTTCGCGGGTACGACCGTCCCGGGCGCAGCCGGCTGCGGACCCGCAGGATGCCTTCGGCCATCCGGGTCACGGCATCGGCCACGGCCTGAACCTGGCCGAGGATCATCTCCTCCAGGCCGGCGGCCACGATGGCGACGGCATTCTTGAAGTTCACGGTCTGGGGCTCCTGGTCTTTATCGCGGATCTGGGCGAGCAGGGCATCTCCGGGGCGGAGAACAGGCGGGTCATGGCGATCAGGTTGAAGTGGGCGTAGAGTTCCTGCCGGACGCCGCGCTCGGTCCTGCCGTGGAATTCGTCCACCGCGATGGTCTGCTTGGAGACCTTGAACAACTCCTCGATGGACCAGCGGCGGTGGTAGAGGTCGGCGAGGTCACCTGCGGAGATGTGCCCGGCATCGAGCAGGGTAGTGGCGAGATGGTATTCGTCCTTGACTGTCCTGATGCGGACCAGCCGCATCTTCACTGGTTCGAAGTGCTTGCCCGGGCAACGCTCGGCGAGCCTCTTCCGCACCCTCGGGCTCGGGTCGATGGTTACGACAGTCTCGTCGCTGTTGCCTTCAATGAATGCCTTGAAGGCACCTGTGCTGCTACCGTGGAACCGGAACACCGGGTACGCACCGGCTTCCAGGACGGCGGTCAGGAGTTGGAACGAGTAGTAGCCCCGGTCGAACACCACGATGTCGTCGGCCTTGAGGGCGTGGACGTGGCCAAGGGCGGCGGTCCGTTCGCAGGGGTGCGCGGATAGTGAGAAGTCCACCGGCACCCGGTCGTCGAGTCGGTACAGGCAAGACACGAGCCCTTGAGGATAACAGGTCTGGCCTCCCGGAAGCGGGTAGTTGTCGTTTACCAGTTGACGGGGCAGGTTCATCCTGGTTCCGTCGATGGCGAACAGGCGGTGTCCCCGCCAGCGTTCGCCGTCGCCGCCGTGGCGGAGGATCTCGCGGTGGAGTTCCAGGAACAGGTCCTCGTGGACCTGCTTGCGGGCCTTGCAGATGGACGAGGCCGCCACGGGGTCGGGCTTGGGCAGGGCGATGCCGAGCTTGCGGCACTGTTCCCAGAGTTCCGCGGTGACGGTGGCGTATCCCTTGTCCCCCCGGGACAGGACCAGCCGGAAGACGAACAGCATCACGATGAGGCTGCCGAGGACGCGGCGGCGCTTGCGCCAGCGCCGGTCGTGGGCCTCGGCCAGGGCCGTGGCGGCGTCGATGATCCGCAGCCACATCGCCACCAGGGGGTCGTTGCAGTCCGGACGCACGGGTGGCGGCTCGACGGCCTTCGGGCGCTCCGCCTTCGGCACGGGGCGTCCCTGAAGGACGTCGCGGAATCCGGGATCGAGGGGAAGAGCGAATATCTCCTTGGGCGGTTTCTTGCGCGGACCGGACTTCCGGCCCGCGGTCATCCCGATCCGGGTCCAGTTGGCGGCCCGGTAGCAGGCGCCGTCATGGCGGGTCGGATCGATGAAGGTCTCGACGAGCACCGGGCGGCAGTGGTGGCGGCGACCCCATACCTCCGCCAGGGAGGCCGCCGCCATGCCGAGGGAGCGGGAGGCCAGGTTGGGAACCTTCACCCAGGGGAACACGAGAAAGCGGGTGTTGCCCAGCACCCGGTGCAGACGGCGGTCCCGGTCCCGTTGGCTCCAGCCGATCCATTCGTCCCGGTCCGGCAGCACCCGCGACGCCGCCTCGAACAGCAGGCAGCCGAGACGGCGTCCGCCCCGGTCCAGGATGAACCACCGCAGGTGCGGACCGAAGGGGCGCGGACACCCCAGGGGATGGTGGCGGTCCACCAGTTCGTTCCACTCCCCCTTCTCCCCGGCATCGTCCGCCGGATGCAGCGACAGCGGCTCCAGGTCGGACAGCGCGCAGGCGATCTCCGGCTGCGGATCGGAAGCCGAGGTGTGCTCGATGGGACCCGGCTGGCCTCCTCCCGTATCCCGGATCGCCGGCAGGGTCAGGATGCCGTGCTCCTCCAGATGCTCCAGCGTGCGATGGCAGGCCGACACCCGGTAATCCCCCTTCGGGGTGTGCCAGTTCAGGTGTTCGCAGACGGTCTGGGCCAGTTCGTGCCGGCTCAGGGCCGGGAATCTCGCCACCGTCTCCTGGATGCCGACGATCTCCCGACGGGTGAACCGCCGGCCGAAGAAGGTGGTGGTCTCGAGGTTCTCGATCCGCGGGTCCATTGAACGCCCTCCGGGGAATATATTGCTCTGAGCACATACTATCCCAGGGGCGGGGTCTTGTCAACCGTCGCTTGCGGAGAAATCCACCGGCAGCCGGAAGCCCCGCCGGACAACGAACTCACCGGGTCAGGAAAAATCCGATCCGTTCATGTGCGGAAAGAAAATGCCATTGCCCGGCCAGCCTCGGATTCCCGCGCAGCCTGCAGCACGTTTCGTGTGCCGATGACATTGCATTCGTACACTTCCCGGCGATAGGCGTGATTGCCAAGGCAAATTTGTTCTGATTCGCCCGAAGAGATCGTTACTGCCGTGCTTGGGATTTATCACGGATTATTTTGGCCACTTTGGACTGAATTGGGCGCCATGGTGGTTACACCGGGCAGGTTGATGTTCCCGGAGGTGGATTTCCGTTCCGTTGAGGCATGACTGTTCCCGCCCCTGTGTGTTGAGGGGCTGAGGATTCGGGGCCTGGAGGGATGCTCAGCCGGTAGCCGGGTTTGGCCTGGCGTTGTCGGTCATCTTGAGGAAGTCGAGCATGCGTCGGGGATTCCTGGCGAGGTGGCGCATGGTTTCGGCGACGGCGAGTCCCCGGCTCTGTATGATGCCGATGGCGAATCGCCTGAGGCGGGACATGTTCTGGGGACCGTGTCCGGCCCGGATTCGGCTGCGGTCCTCGTCGAAGGTCCAGTCGAGGACATGATGCATGGCCTCGACGGACCAGTGCCCGCGGTTGAGGGAGAGGATTCGCTCGGGGGAGGCGTCATTTGGGGTCAGGCTGGTGATTCCGTAGGCGATCTCACGGCGTTTCCTGCCGGTTGCGGTTTCGGTGGTTTCACGCATCACGGCGAAGACCTGTCCGACGTTGGGGAACTGGAGGTAGTGGTTGAGCTTGTCCGAGACCCAGACGGAACGGCGCTCCCGGCGGCCATGGACGGGTTTGGGGGCCTGGTCGGTGAAGTCCGGCGGACGGCGCTGGATGTGGCGGTCGAGGAGCAGTCGGATATCGGCGAGCAGGTTTTTCTGGTTGCCCTTGACGGTGAAGAGGTAGTGGGCGCGGCGTCCGTGGAGATAGTCGGCGAGCTTGCGTTGGGTGAGCATGGCATCGGTGGTGATGGTGCATCCTTCGATGTCGGAGAGGGTGTCGAGCAGCGGGATGACGATGCCGATCTCGTTGGTGCGTTTGGTTTCGTCATCGGCCCCCGGTTTCAGGCCGACTTTTTTTGACTCCAGGGGATTCCGGTGTGGTGGCCGACGGCGCCGAGCACATGGGGCCGGTTGCCCTGGTCATCGATGGCGCCCCGGATGGTCTTGCCGTCGACGGCAATGGCGGTGTCCTTTGGGCCATGGACCTGGTGCCACGCCCGCAGGGCGGCATCGAACTGGTCCGGGTCGATGCGGATGAGGACGCTGCGGATGGCGGACAGGCTGGGCACCTGGTGTCCGCTCCTGGAACGGCGTACGCGGAAACGTTCCAGGACCCTGGGGCTGAGGTCGTCGATCCATTCGCTCATGGCCTTGTAGCCGCGCATGCCGCAGAGCGTGGCCGCTGCGGCCAATGCCAGCATGGTGGACAGGGCGTGGCGGCGGCCCTGGCGGCGTCGGGGATCGTCGATGTCGCGGAAGAAGTCGGGCAGGGATCGCATCTGTTCGGCGGTGAGAGTCATCCTGGGTACTCCATGTTGCAGTGTGGTGTCGAGGCAGGGGTCCCGGAGGCGGGCGCGGGCGGTGCGCGACAGGGGATGGACGAAGACGAGCTTGGGATTTGCGTGTTCGCTGTAGCCCGGGCCCTCGCGGCCGAAGCCCCGGGTATGCCCGACCTCGATCCAGTTGGCGGCGCGGTAGACGGTGCCGTGGAAGCGGGCGGGGTCGACGAAGGTCTCCACCAGCAGGAGGCCGTGACCGAAGCGGAGCGGCCAGTCGCGGGCGAGGCGGCGGGTGCACAGGGAAAGCACGCGCGAGCCGAGGTTGCGCGGTGCGCCGGGCAGGATCAGGAAGCGCGAGTTGTTGGTGATCAGGTGCAGGCGGCCGAACCGGATGCCGTACTCCCAGCCGATCCACCGGTCCCGGGCGCCGCATTTCAGCGCCGATGCCGAGAACATGGCCAGTGCCAGCCAGCGCCCCCGGTGATGGGCCACATAGCGCAGCGTCTCGCCCCGCGCCGGCACCGCGCCGAGATAGTGATGCGCCTGCATCAGATCCCGGAACCGGGATTCATCTCTCGCCGGTATGATGTCTACCGACACCTCTGAAAGGTCCACCTTGCGTATGTCCGTCTGATGGTCTTGTGACGGGATTTATACCAGTACCCGGGGGAAAAGTCCAGTGTTTGGGGTAAGTCCTTTGACCGGAAGAAAAAACTCTGCAGAAAAGAATTACCCTGGCGTGATTGCCCTCAATCGTTGAGATCTTGGCAGCGACGTGATAGACCCCCTGACAACCTTCAACGGCCTGCCGGGTGGCGTTCAGGTCCCGAATGTCACCGAATGACCGCTCCACCCCGAGACCTTCCAGACCCTCGTTGTTGTCCTCGTGCCTCAGCAGCACCCGGACCCTGGTACCGTCGGCGAGCAGTCGGCGAACCAGATTGGCGCCCACATGCCCGGCCGATCCGGTAACAAGAACGGGCGGCACCGAAGGATCGGAAGGTGTACTCACTCTAGAGTTCATCCGGGATCCTGATGGCAAATGTAAACTGGTTGGTTTTTATTGTTCTGGTATCGGGAATGCGTGGGAAGAAACGCCTGATCGTGGCCGGAGTGTCGCGCCTGTGGGATTCGCCAATAGGGCTGATGCCTGGAAAAGGAGGTTTCGACGGATTGGTGAATGACCTGTTCCGGTTTCTGCATCGGACAGATGACACCTCGCCGAAATGACCTTCCGTCATCGGTGCGAGGATGCGTTCCCATCCGGCAGGGTTGCGCCAAAAGGTGCCAGCCTGCTCCACGATAGCCATGTACGTCAGTCCGGTGACAGCAGTTTTATCAACCTGAATCCTCCAAGAAACAGCGAAACAGGGGATATTTTAATGAAACTCTCAACCAGACACTAGGATTTTTCCAGTGGAAAATTGACCTGTGTCCAATTATATGATTTAAAAGGAAAATAATGTACTGTCCATGAATGCCTGCAAGGTGGGGGAATACCTTAACCCAATCATTTCCGCTCCCGGTCCCCGGTCACAGATCCCGGGAAATCCGATGGATCGCGTCCACGGGTGTATTCAGTTCGGGTTGAATTCCGCTCAAGGACGCATTTGATCAGGGCGACTTCAAGGCCATATACTATAGTTGATGCAGAATAATGCCTGGCTCCAGGACCGCATGCACAGCCCAGGCTAACGATTTGCGCGCAGATTGATAAGCAGATCAGCCGGGGCTGCTGAACAAAAAAAGCCTGAAATTTGCGATCAATATAGTTTGTTGAAAGTCATTCTCGCCAAGCCACGCGGATTCTGCGCCGGTGTCGACCGCGCCGTCGAAATCGTCGAGACGGCGTTGGCCACCTATGGTCCACCGGTTTATGTGCGCCATGAGATCGTGCACAACAAGTGGGTGGTCGCGGATCTCACCTCCAAGGGCGCACGATTCGTCGAGGAACTGGATGAAATACCGGATGGGGCCATTACGGTTTTCAGTGCGCACGGTGTCGCCCAGTCGGTAGCGGATGCCGCCCAGGGACGCGGTCTGCCGGTGCTTGACGCCACCTGTCCATTGGTCTCCAAGGTGCACAAGGAAGGGCAGCGCTATGCCGAGCAGGGCTTTGAAGTTGTCCTGATCGGCCATGAGAATCACCCCGAAGTGATCGGCACCATGGGCAGGATACCCGGGACGGTGCACCTGGTTCAGGACATCGAGGACGTTGCAAACCTCTCGCCGGCGGATGCGGACAAGCTTGCCTATGTCACCCAGACCACCCTGTCGGTTGACGATACCCGCGACGTGATCGAGGCCCTCAGGGCACGATTTCCCGAAATCGTCGGTCCGGATGTCAAGGACATCTGTTACGCGACACAGAACCGCCAGGCCGCGGTTCGCAAACTGTCTGCAATCGTCGACCTCATCCTGGTGGTCGGCGCACACAACAGTTCCAACTGCAACCGGCTTCGGGAAATCGGCAGCGAAGCCGGCATTCCCAGTTATCTGGTGGGCGATGTCGACGCCATCGAGAAGGACTGGTTCGAAGATGTGGACACTGTTGGACTCACTTCCGGCGCCTCGGCACCGGAGTACTTGGTCGAGGATGTCATTGACCGGTTGCGTGAATTATCCCCGGTGGAGCTGTCGACCATGGACGGAATCGAAGAGAATATCCGCTTCAAGCTCCCGGTGATGGATTTTTAACCATCGAAATCCCTGAGTCCTGCAGGTCTTCTGCCAGGGCATGCCTTTCCCATAGCCCCACACTGAATCTTTCTCCAAAGAAGGCGCGTTCCAATCGCCGTTGTACAGCAGGCGTCCGCCTGCGGAACACCCACCCAGACCGGGCTTCGGAATGCCACTGCCCTGAGGTCACAGGGTTTATCCCAGGTGATTATCCCAAATCAGGGGAAACCCCGATCCACCGTTTCTCAAGGAAAAATCCTGTCGACTGCCGCCCTGCAGCCGGGACACCCCTCCCGTACCGGAGGAAAGCCAGAAGTGACCCCAGTCTTTCCATACCAGTCCACTGCCGTCCCGGATGGGCAACACCTCGATTCGCCCATCCCGAAGGTGAATCATCAACACCCTGTTTCCCCGGGGGGCAGAGGCAAGCAGGCAGTCCCCTGCGTGGTTGATGGCGATGCTGCCCACATAATTTTTCAGCGTACGCTGCAAGGCCGAACCGACGGGCAGCCATTCCGGATTGAAGCCAGCGCGCAGAATTCCCACCAGAGGCGGCTGGTCTTCGGCATTTCCATAGTACTGCGCCGCAAAACCCACGCTGTCATCCCCGGACACGTCAAGATGCCTGATGCTGAGTTGCCGATGGCCGGTATCCGGCTCGAACCGATCCAGTTCCTGGCCGCTGACGGAATCCAGCATCACCAGGGACGTCTGCATCGTGTCGAGATTGCGTTTCGCCCGGCCGGTTTCCGGGTGGGTCAACACCCCGCCATTCGCGACCACCAGCACGTCCCGCCTATTCAGTGAGATGATTTCGTGAGGTCCGATACCACCGGAATCGAATTCTCCCGCCCTGTGATACCCGTCGTCCGCCTTGTAGATTCCGATCGTGCCACGGCCACGTCCGAAGTCATTCTCGGTGGCATACAGCACCGTTCCGTTCCGGGAAAAGGCGCCGTGCCCCTGGAAATGCCGCCCCTCGGCGCTTTGGATCCGATACAGCAACTGCCCAGTCCGTCTGGTAAACACATACGCAGACCGTCCCGGCCGACGTTCGAACACCACGGCTTCGTCACTTGCCGGACGCCTGGCAAATCCGTGTAACCTAGCTGGCATCGGTACGATATAGAGCAATTCCGCATCCCCCTCCCAGGCAGCCAGTACAGGCCGGACGCCCTGCTTGCCGGCTGCAAGCACGACTTCATCGCGCCGCACCAAGCCGAATCCACCGCAACCCGCCAGCGGCGACAGCAGGAAGCCCCCGAGAAAACGGAGTGCAGATCGTCGCTCAGTCACCGTCAAGGGAATTGAATCCCAGCGGAATTCCTATGGCGGCAGTTACCTCATCGGCTATGAATGTGTGCAGGGCCACCAGGGAATCATGCAATTTCCGCAATTCCTCAACCGGCGCATCGTCCCTTGAAACCCCGGCGGGCAACCCGGAGACCCGGTCGAGGGCGGTTTGCCAATGCCCGGAGAATTCTGCGCGGGTCCCGCCGGATTCAATGAGAGGAGTCAGCAGGATATCGGACGCTTTATGCAATGTCCCGAGATTGATCTTCAGGTTGCGGATGGAACGCACACTGCGCCAGGACTCCATGCGCTTGAACCGCTTGCGTCCTTTCGCGTCATCCAGCCCCAGGGCATCTGCAAGCTTGCTTGCGGCCATGAACTCAATTTGCGTGGCAAGCTGGGAGAGGTAGTGGGACACGGACACGCCGGACGATTCGAACCAGGGATTGTCCAGGTTTGGAGCGGAAAGCGCCTCGCGATAAACGCCTGCATAGTCCCGCACGAGGCCGTCAGCTATTGCCGAAAGGTTCGCCGTGATCGCCCGCAGGTAGTGGCAATGGAACGTGATGGAACCATCCTCGGCAATATAATCCGTGGGTGCCGCACCCGAAGCAAACAAAAGGCGCTCCAGAACGGGCAATCCCTGCAAGGCCACACTGCCTTCACGGAATCGTTCCTGCTCGAGTTTCGCGAGATCGGGATTGTTCATCAACTTGCGGAACTGCCGCCCACCGGAGCCATGTTTGTCCGGCCAGTACTGCACCCGCTGGTGACGGAAGCTGAACTCCGCCGGACCCTGGCGCAACCATTGCACCTCTTGCCAGCGGTCCATCAACTGATGGAAGCCCCCCTGCAACCGGTCGAGATCAACTTCACCTCCGGTCTGGCACTGCCCCTCGACCAGAACGGTGAATGCATCAGAAGCCTGGCCGAAATCCCTGTAGGCCGGAATGATCAGTTCGTCCGCCAATGCGAGCGTTGTCTCCACCCGGATGTCCCCGTTCGCTGGCCAGGTGAAAACGGAAAGCAGAAAAAGCGCCAACTGGGAAAATCGGGACCGAAAACTCATAGGGACTCCAGGAAACGTATCAGTTGATGGCGCTGCAGTGCATTGTATGCCGAGAAGCGGCGTCTGGCGGGTTCCGCTTCTCCACCATGCCACAGGATGGCCTCGGTGAGATTTCGTGCCCTGCCGTCGTGCAGGAACCGGGAGTGCCCACTGACCACTTCCGTCAGGCCGATACCCCACAGGGGCGCGGTGCGCCACTCGCGGCCGGTGGCATTCCCGCTGTCGCTGTGATCTGACAGTTCTTCGCCCAGGTCATGCAGAAGAAGGTCTGTATAGGGCCAGATCAGCTGATTCGCATGTTCAGGATGGCCGGGGGCCTGCCCGGTCTGGAAGCTCGGCCGATGACACGCTGCGCAGCCGGCCTTTTGGAACAAGGCCTTGCCCGCCAATACATCAGGATTGGCTGCCTCACGGCGGGCGGGGACCGCCAGATTGCGGGTGTAGAACAGCACCAACGAGACGATTTCGTCATGGACTTCCAGGTTATCGTATTGTGGACTGTCGCCGTGTGGCGCCTGCCTACAGGCCACCTGGAATCTGGTGCAGTCCCCCCAGGGATCCGGATGTAATGGGGTGGACAGGCCGATATCACCGTGAAATGCCAGTTGCACCTGCTCGTTCAATGTCGCCACCTCAGCCTTGTGCCCAAATCGCCCTATGGCCATTTGCCCTGAATCCGGGCTCCAGACACGGCTGATCCGCCCTGAAATACCGTCTCCATCGAGATCCTCCGGATCAGCCCAGGAAACAATTTCATCCTTTTTGACAGCCTCCAGCAGACCCAGCCCGACCAGTTGGGGCGCCACCCGGGGAGACAGGCGAAGATCAGGGTGCGGCTCGCCATAGGCCAGGTCGGTGAGTTGATACGAAGGCGCCTGAAGGGTGATCACGGCACCGTCCGCCAAACGCCTCCCGAGAGGCGTATGGTCAATCATAACCTTGCCCTCGGCATGTATCCCCTGGATGGAGAAACCCTGCAGTTGGCTTCCATACACCGGATCCGGGACATTGATTGTCCGACCCCTTGCAAGCCGTTCGGCCTCTTCCTCAGACTGCGGTGGAATTGATAGGCGAAACAGCAGGGATTCGGAGCCGGCGGTGGGGTCCGGCGGCGGATTTCCCCGACCGTTCCTGACATGACAACGGTGGCAGGCCCTGGAATTGAAGATGGGACCCAGTCCGTCTGCCGCCTGGGTGGAAGCAGGTGCGGAGACCCAAATCCGGCGGAAAAACCCGTTGCCGACATGGAAATTCAGTTCCTGTTCCAGCTCCAGGTCGGCGGATGCCAGGGAAAATGCGTTCCTGTCCGGTCTTTGGTAATGGGTGCCGGTTCCGCCCGGGGACTCCTCTCCGGGTTCCAACTGGCCAATTTCCATGGCGGTTGCAGACGTAAGCAGAAAACCGAAGCCGGCAACCAGAAGAAACGGGTGAATTTGGTTGCTCAAACGTAACAGCAAGCGTGTTCACTCTGTGGCAGAAAACCGGGTTCCGGTTGCCCGGAACCCGGCTGAAGAGAAAGAAGCTCTGGCCCGTGGGCCTATGCTTGTTTCAGGAGAACACAATCACGCACCGACCGTTTCCGGGGCGTCAAGACTGTCCGAACCCTCGAAATCGATTCCATCCAGGCCCAGGGCAGTAACGGCCTCGCCGATGGACTGCGTCTGGTCAACCAGGGCATCAATGGCGGCCTGGACCCGGGCATTGCCCACATCGTTGCCCTCGCCCAGCATCTGGTCATACGCCTCGCCGCTTTCGGCAGAATCAACGAGGGCCTGCATGGCCGTCATCGTGGCTTCGAGTTTGGCAGCCAGTTCAGCCTTCAGACCAGCATCGGCGCCAGCCAGCGCATCCGCCACTCCCGGACCGGATACCGTACTGCCATCCACCCTCTGATAGGTTCCCAGGAAAACGTTCTGGATTCCCTTGGCATCATAGTAGTGGGATGCGTGGGTGTTATCGGCGAAGCAGTCATGCTCTTCTTCAGGATCATGCAGGATGAGGCCGAGCTTCATCCGCTCGCCCGCCAGTTCACCGTACGACAGGGAACCCATGCCGGTCAGAATGGTACGCAGGCCCTCGTTTTGGGAATTATCGGGGAGAGTTGACAAGATAGGGAGATTCGGGGGACAATCCTGTCAACTTTCCTACACCCCGGGCTAACAAACATGCGACGTGCAAAGGTTCTTTCCCTGTTTTCCATCATGCAGCAGTACCCAACCAAGATGGATGCTGTGCAGTATTTCGAGAGCATCCGGTGGGGCGACCACACTGTTTGCACGAAATGCGGCTGCGACACCAAGATCACCCCTCAAACCAAGTTCCCGGGCCGCTACTGGTGCGGCGAGTGCCGGGGCTATTTCACGGCCCTGACCGGCACCCCGATGGAGTACGGCAAGGTTGATCCGCGCAAGTGGATTTTCGCGGCTTACCTGCTGATGACGGCCCGCAAGGGGATCTCCGCCATGCAGCTCTCCAAGGAGCTGGAAGTGCATTACTCGACCGCTTGGTACATGCTCCACCGCATCCGCATGGCTTGCGGCGACAACATGGAAGCCCTGTACGACGAGGTGGAAATGGACGCCACATACCTGGGCGGGAAGGAATCGAACAAGCACGAGAGCAAACGCATGAATGCCGGTCGCGGCACAGTCGGCAAACAGGCCGTCATGGGCGTGAGACAGCGCGGTGGCCGCACCAGGGCCGTGGCCGTCGATGTCGAGAACTCCGAAACCGTCCTGTGGCTGGCAGAGGAACTCGTTGACCCGGACGCCACGATCTACTCCGACGAGGCGGCTGCTTACAACATCCTCGGACGCAGCGGCTACCGCCACAAGAGGGTCAATCACTCCGCCAGGGAGTATGTCAACGAACAGGCCAGCACGAATGGGGTGGAGTCGGTATGGGCCGTTCTCAAGCGCGGATACAACGGCGTCTACCACAACTGGAGCAAGAAGCATTGCCAGAAGTACATCGACGAATTTGTCTTCCGGCTGAATGAGGGGAACTGCGAGCGGGACACCCAGGACCGGCTGGACGACCTGTTCCGCGGGATGGCTGGCAAGACCATCACCTACGCCGCACTGACGGCGTAAGGTCATGCCAAATCCCGCTGCTGATCTTTCAAGCAGCTTGGAGGGTCAGACATTCGGCACTGTCCTCGCCGATCCGCCTTGGCGATTTGCAAACCGAACCGGCAAAGTGGCCCCGGAGCACCGCCGCCTGTCGCGATACGGAACGCTGTCTTTCGAGGAAATAGCAACGCTCCCGGTGGGCGACCACATGGACAATGCGGCTCACTGCTACCTGTGGGTGCCGAACGCGCTTTTGCCCCACGGCTTGGCGACCCTGGCGGCATGGGGGTTCGAGTACAAGACCAACCTTGTCTGGCACAAGGTGAGAAAAGACGGCGGGTCCGATGGTCGCGGCGTCGGTTTCTACTTCCGCAATGTGACGGAGATCGTCCTGTTCGGCGTCCGAGGCAAGAACGCCCGGACCCTTGCGCCCGGTCGCAGCCAGGTGAACCTCATTGCCAGTCGCAAACGTGAGCACTCACGCAAGCCAGACGAGCAATATGACCTGATCGAGAGTTGCAGCTGGGGACCGTATCTGGAATTGTTCGGGCGCGGCCAGCGCGAGGGGTGGACTGTATGGGGAAATCAGGCTGATTCGGAGTACAAGCCGGACTGGCCGACCTATCCGTACAACTCCGCATTGGTGGCCGCACCATGAGCGCAGACGATCCGGCGCTATTCGATGGCCTGTTTCCCGTGGGCGTGACAGACAAATTCGAGATACATAGCTACCGGAACGCTGCGACGGTCCTGCACCAGAATTTCCCGGATCAGTTCGCGCAGATTGTCAATGCCCTCGATGCGTTCAGGATCACAACCCATATGATCCGGTATCCCGGCGGAAACAAGGGACTAATTGCCGAATACGTCGAGCGGCTGTTGCCGTCCGACCAGTGGAGGGAGACGCGGATAACGGCTGATCTGCACGTCAAGCTGCTGCCCCCGAAGGGCAAGGCGATACTACGCGAGTACACCCGCTCCGGCTATCTGGACGGCCACCGTATCGACTTCGTGAACGGTAAGGTCGCCTTGGATTTCGAGTGGAACAGCAAGGATCAGACGTATGACCGGGACCTGTACGCCTTTTCGGCTTTTCATGCTGCCGGGGCGATTGATGTGGGCGTCCTGCTGACCCGGGGAGTTAGCCTCGACATTGGATTTTTCCGCAGCTTGGGTAATGTTCTGGACAAGCAAGGGAATGAAGGGAAGGGGCCGGTCTACAAGAAATTCGGAGCATCCACGACCGGTATGAACAAGTTGCTCTACAGACTGGATGCGGGGCGCAATGGCGGATGCCCCGTTCTCGCCCTGGGAATCAAGCCTCAGTGCGTAATCGACTACAATCCCGACCAATCAAACTGACGAGGTGGAACCATGACTGGCGAATCTGACAACCCGACCCGAAAGGCTGCCGAGGCCCTGTTGGGCATGGGTATCGACCCGAAGAAGAACAAGCCGGCAGTGCCGGCCCCGACCAAGGAGGATCTGAACAGGAAGTTTCGGCTGGATTTCAGCAGATCGGGCAAGCCGAAGATGACTGAAGTAGAACCTGATTCGTGATCAGGAAGATGGAGGATGTTCCTCGGCCTCAGCAGATTCCAGAGCGGCGCGAACACGAGCATTCAGAGCATCCAATTCGTCTGGTGTCAGGCGTGGCGGCGGAACTGGATGCATCTTCAGGGTCAGTGGTCTTGAACCTTCGGGATGACGTGAATCACAAGAGCTGGGCGTACAGCCTTTCGCCTCCGGCTGCCGCTCGGCTGGGGAAGATGCTGACGCATGAGGTTCAGCGGTATCTCTATGGGGATGATCGTTCATCGTCTGACTCGGATTGATGGCTACGGGGAGATAATACCATGTCCCCGGCAAACACCCCCAGTTCCCGCGAGCGGGAGACCATCGGTCTGCTGGCCGACGACATTCGCCGGGAACAGGCGACCCTCCGGCAACTCCGCAAGACCTACCACGCCAACGTGCTGGAACGCTGCCTGTCGTCGCTGGGCCAGTCGGACACGCCCAACCCGTTCACGCACGATGAGCTGCTGGCCGAGATGGAGGGAATTAGGAATACCAACCCGGAAGTGGTCGGTCAGCTGTTCTGGACTGTCATGGTCCAGACGCGCTGGTACCTCAAGGCGTTCGGGTCGCTGGCGTCCTGATCTCCCTATCTTGTCAACTCTCCCCGATAATTCCCCTCGTTTTCGTCCGCCATCACGGCAGTGCGGGCCTCACCGCCTTCCTTCCACTGTTCCGCCATCCAGGCCAGGTCATCGATCAGGAGATCCGTTGCAGTCTGCAGGTACGCAACTCGACGCTCGCAGTTTCCACCGGTGCAGTTTGCGGGATCGAAATCCGTGGCCGGGCGGTTGCCGGCGCCGGGTCCGGTACCGTTCAGGTCCTGGCCCCAAAGTAGAAATTCCACGGCGTGGTATCCGGTTGCCACGTTGGCCTCATTTCCGTCGGCTTCATGCAGAGACTCCTCCAACAATGCCTTGGTGATCTGGCCGGCGTCGATGGTTTCTCCGGACATCACCAGGCTGGCATTTGAGACAACGTTGGCGGTATAGAGGGCGTTTTCATCCGACTCGGTGCCATAACTGCCCGCGTCGGTATAATCGATCAGCCCTTCATCCAGGGGCCATGCGTTTACCTTGCCTTCCCAGTCGTCGACAATGGCGTTCCCGAAGCGGTAGACCTCGGTCTGCATGTAAGGCACACGACTATCACGCCATGCCTGACGCGCTGCCTCCAAAGTATCTTCGGACGGCGATGCAACGAGGGCATCCACCGCGGTTTTCAGTTGCCGGGCGGTTGCCAGAGAATCCTCATACCCGGCAAGGGCGATATCCGCATAGTTCTCCAAAACCGGCATCATGTGTTTGCCGGCCTGCGCGGTGCCGGCGAAACCCACAATCCCGGCAAGTGCGATCCCGGCCGTAGACGTTAGTACCGTGCTTGTCTGCATTATCTTCATATGAACCTCTTTTCAACCTCATGGGAAAGTAAGTGGAATCGGCCACCAAATCGAAAAAAACCTCGCGGCACTACCATGCATGGCATGTGATCTGACTTAAAACCTGACCGGCAAGGTGGCCATGATCAGAATACCGACGTTCCATAGATGAACATGCCGCGACCTTCATCTCAATCGAACCCGACACCCTCTGGCACAGCACCAATACACATGCCGTCAACGTCCTTGCCGGTTTTCGTATTTTGCACAGTGTGGCTGGCTCAAATGGCTGTCAAATTTTCTTAATCATATTCAATATTATAATAATAATCAATCTTATTCGTATTTAACAGTAATACCCAATGACAAGTCAATAGCTGTTGATCTGGCTGTTGGGCTGGCGTGCGGAAGTGCCCCAACGACGCTCGGGCCTTCTAAGACTGCTGCGCAGGCATACGGAGCACAGTCCACCGCATTACTCTGCACGCGTGGCAGTGCGGTCGGCGGGGATCTTCGTATGGCCGGTTTGCCCACAATTCGGACAGGGCATCCATAGTCCCTGTGAACAGCCCCGGGTGCGGATGTCTATTCTTCGACACGTTTAGTGAACGTCTGGCGGTAAGAAGAAGATAAGCAACAGCTGGAGGAAGAGATTGCTTCGGGACCAACGCGTCCATGCCCTGGTGATAAATTTGCCGCAATTTACTGATCCAAGCCCATTACCATGATCAGCCAGGACCACGTGGTCCCGGGAGCAGAATTCTTGCAGATTCGTAACCTGTCCGGGCAGTTGGCTGGCGAATCGACGAATTCGCCGATCACACCAGGCCCTGGTCTGGACCTGACAGGTCCATCCTCAATCAGATCCGGTACAGGTCCGGTGTCAGCATGAAAATAACCCGGCGCGGTACTGGAATTACCTTGTTTCCATCACATCGAGGGACACAACAGCATCCGCCGTTGCTGTGGCCATGTATCGTCAGACAACCACTACAGTTCTGGCGTGATCCACGCGTCCAATGCGGGTTCGGTGCAGGCACCAAGCCAATTGGCAATCAGTGAATCGGGGCGGGGCACTTCCGGTGGTCATCACAGGTCACCCCACCCGTTGGGACAATTGGTCAGGAAAAATCTTGACCGAAGGCAGTCACGGCCAGGGCATCACAGGAATGGCTTGCCACGAGGAGAAGAGCATGCCAATGCGGCAACACGGCAATTTATCCCGAACACCGCTCTACAGCGAATGGGCGGGTATTCCGGCTACTGAGAAGACTCGTGGCAGTTACTGCATAGTCCATAAAGCGTCAATGAGTGGTCCTGCAGGTCGAATTCATGATTTTCAGCCACCTTTTGCTGCAGTGACTCAATTTCCCGATTCACGAATTCGATCACAAGGCCGCATTTCATACAAACCATGTGATCATGGTGCGCGGCGTCATTCAGCTCGAAGACCGACTTGTCTCCCTCAAACTGGTGACGGACCACTAGCCCGGCTTCCACGAACTGGGCCAAGACGCGGTAGACAGTCGCGAGACCCACGGGATCACTATCCTTCAAGACCTCGCGATACACATCCTCCGCTGACATGTGCCGGTTGTCGCTTGCTTCAAGGACCGAGAGAACCTTCAGTCTGGGCAGTGTGGTCTTCAGCCCGGCCTTGTGCAGATCACCGGTAAGACCTTCGGACTTTTCTTCAGAAGTGGGGGGCACTGTGATGGGAAATCTGGTTGGGGAGAGTGCAGCAACTCAATGCCGCCTGGTCACAAACCACGAGGCGGCTTCTACTGTCGGACAGTGGAAGTATACGATCTTACCCCAAGTCAGGCACCCCTGTTGCCGGGACATGATGACGATTCCTTTCGTAGCGGGAAGTTCCGGATCAGGCCAGGGCTGCTGCGATCCTGATTTCCGCCGGGGGTTCATACTGCGCCATTGCATCACAAGGCAGATCGCGTGCCAGCGCTTCGGAGAGGCACTCTCTTGCGGACTCCAGGCAGATACCGCATCCCGTGCCGACACCCAGGCACTTGCGCAAGCATGACAGGGAGGTAACATCCCCGCGTTCCACGGCGTCCTTGATCTCGTGGTTGCTGACGGATTTGCAGATGCAGACGTACATGCTCCAGAGTTCGGTAATTGCAAATCGGAGTATAAATGAGAATTGATCCGCTTGCAAAGCCCCCAGAACAGATTGTCGACCTGATATGAATATCTCCACTATTTTACGAAGGGAATCAATAGTTTGAAAGCTGGAATCCGGTATAGGAAGCCAGTCAGTCAAGCCCTGGGCGTTCAGCAAGTTGATCCAAGCAGTGTCCGAGCGCGTCCTGAGACCAACCGGGAGAACTGATCCCCCGCAGGATCACCCCACAAGATAGCAGGCCAGCCCGCATACGGTCATGGCATTCGTCTAACACATACTGAAAATATCCGTCTCCAAGCAGATTATCCCGGAGAATCCGGTCCCCGGGATCAAAGCATCCGGCAGACCGATGGATATTTGTGAGGATATGGATGATGTCTGAAAGAATGCCCTGCCCCGTCAGAGACTGATGCCGATGACCTCCGAATGACCAGGGACACATTGCACCAGCCCCTGGAGCGCGTCATTCTCACTATCCACCAGATGTCAGTACGGGAATTCCCGCCAGTTGCCGAACCGGCTCACTGGACAGTCGACTGGTCCATGGTGAGGCATCGGGGAGTAAACTGCCCGCCGGCGATCAGCCAACCGGGGTGAAAAACGAAGTTTTCGCTTTAATTCGGCAGCGTTTCTCAGGCTTCGGCACCGGGTGCCATTTGTGACTGCTGATAATTTTGCAGTCCCACCCTGTCGATCAGCTCCAACTGGGTTTCCAGCCAATCGATATGCTCTTCCTCGGATTCCAGGATGGATTCGAATAGCTCCCTGGAAACATAATCCCCGAGTTTTTCACAGTCCGCGATAGCCTCCTTCAGATCCGGGTGCGCTTTCATTTCCATTTTCAGATCGCATTCCAGTATCTCTCGAGTATCCTGACCTATCATGAGTTTTCCGAGGTCCTGCAGATTCGGAAGACCTTCCAGGAAGAGAATCCGTTCGATGAGACGGTCGGCGTGCTTCATCTCGTCAACGGACTCATGGTATTCATGCTCACCCAGGGCGACCAGGCCCCAATCCTTCAGCATCCGCGCATGGAGGAAATACTGGTTGATTGCCGTCAGTTCGTTTTTCAGAACCTTATTCAGGTGCTTGATGACTGTTTCATCCCCTTTCATATTGATTTCTCTACCGTTGGGGCAAGCGGCAATTCAATTGCCATTGCCACTGTTGTTGGAACAGTTCTCAAGGGTAACAAAGACGTGATTCATTTACAAGTGATTGATTTTAAACATAATAATATTGCTTCTGATTCTCGTTCCATCCAGCGCCGCATCATTTCCCATATGCACTCCAGAGTGGTTTACGTAATGTTTCCGCTCCCGGGCACAAATCGGCCCAGATGTTCTTCATGTCGAGAAATTCACCATGTCCGGGTGCAGTTCAGGAGCGGGATTTTCCTGCGGGCTATTCTGCCGGTAACAGATGCTCGTAGCGCCGGTCTGTCAGCGTACTGAGAAACGCTGCCAGCGCATCAATGCGTCGATTGTCCAATGCCGGCCCGTACTCCAGTTCCTCCAGTGACAGGTTGGCACTCACTTCCGGAGTTCCCCATGGTTCACCGGTTTCCGGATTGGTCTGTGCCGACTCAGCCTTGCTGTTGTATTTATTGTAGAACACGATAGTGGTGCGGAGATTCTTGAACACGCCGTTATGCATGTAGGGGCCTGTCACGGCAACGTTACGCAGGGTCGGCACCTTGAATTTTCCATTCTGTGCGGGGTCAGAGACCGCCGGGTTATCCAGCAATCCATGATCCAGGTGACCCGGTGCCATACCATTGACCGCCCTGACTTCATGATTCACGGGAATGCCGATATTGTGATAGGTGTAGTCGGAGAAGGTTTCGTCCGGAGCGACCTGGGAAGTCCGGAGTTGGTGACACAAGTTACAGTTGGTAAATTGCTGGGAGAAGAACAACAGCCGACCCAGTTCCTCTTGGTCAGTGAACTCCACTTCCCCCCGCAGCATGCGGTCATACTTTGATTCGAAGGGCGAGAACTCGTCGATCTGTTCGAATACGGCGATGCTCTCGCGCAAAGCTTCAAAGGTGGCATCGATGTCCGCAAGTATGTCTTGTCCGTACAATTTTTCGAATGCGGCCACATAGGCCTTGTTTTCCGTGATCCGGGCCACCACCGAAGCCTTGTCCGGCATGGCCATCTCTACAGGATTCAGCAGTGGCATACCTGCCTGGCCATGAAGATCCGGTTCACGACCATCCAGAAACTGTCCGCCAACAAATTCGCCGTCATCCCGTTGATGAAATGGGGGAGTAAATCGCGCATACATGGCGGTGGGGGTGTTTCGGTCGCCAAGCGACCTGCCGTCATCGCCCAGGGAAACCGCCTTGCCGGTGGCGGTCTCCCTCGGATCAGTGAACGCAAATTCAGGATGATGGCAGGTGGCACAGGACTGGGTACGGTTCAGCGACAGATTGGTATCGAAGAAAAGGGCCATTCCAAGTGCCGCCTTGTTGTCGGAAGGAGGTGGTGCATCTCCCTGAGCCGATCCGGCGAATATACATACAAGTACCGGCAGCAAACCCAACAGGACGACATGCCGGCAGACGCCGAATCCATCTCGACCACTTTCTTCGGCCATCACCGAACGTGATGTCAGAAATGCCAGGACCGATGCGAGTACTTTGCTGGTTGCATTCACGTCAGGAATTCCGCCGGCCGTGACGAAAATGAAATTTCGAATATTATAATTGATTATCATTCTCGTATTTCATACTTCACGAATACAACTCCGGGTCCAGGCATGCCGCAGGGATCAGGTAGACCCGGAAGCGGTCTGCCCGGTGACGGCGTCCTGCCCGGTAAGCGCTGCCGCAGAAAACATCTCCTCCATCGATTCCCGATAAGCAAGAAGCATCCGTCCAGCAGGTATCCATTTCCTCCTGCCTCACGGAGTGATCCATGGCAGTGAATTGTCATTGACGGGGAAAGGGAGTTCCTGGATCGATTCTTCCGCTGGATGCACGATCAATAAACATTGCCGGTAATCGCATGACCCCAACCGGTCAGTACCGGCCCCGGACATGCGCCCCCAGATCAGGCAGAGCCGGCTCGTGGAAAAACCACCATATGCTGCAGGTCCAGGCGAATCCTGATCTCTCCCCCGGGTTGGTGGGCATGATGGCTCGGCGCATGGCACATGACCCTGGCTCCATCATTCAGCACAAGGGTGTAGAGATGGTCGGCGCCACGAAATGCACTGGACTCGACCCGGGCCGTTATGTGGCCCCGGGGATCATAGTGAATATCATCCGGCCTGAGCAAAAGATCCACCTCGGTGCCGGTGGGATAGGACACGGACATTTCCCCGGAAAGCACCCCGAAGGTGGTATGCAACTGGTTTTCATCCAGCACCCTGGCCTGTATGAAGACTCCACGCCCGATAAATTCGGCGATGAATCGATCCGCGGGCCAATGGTACAGGTTGTAACCGAAGTCCCACTGGTGCAACCGGCCGCTGTTGATGACGCCCATCAAGTCGGAAAACGCAAACGCTTCCAGCTGGTCATGGGTGACCAGGAGAGCGGTGACGCCATTCTGACGCAATACCTCGCGGATCTCACGGGCCAGCTGTTCCCTGAGTTCCAGATCCTGGCCACCGAACGGCTCATCCAGAAGCAGTAGATCTGGTCCCGGTGCGATGGCGCGGATTAATGCCACCCGCTGTTGCTGACCGCCCGACAACTCATGGGGATACATGTCCGCATACCGTTCCAGGCCAACCAGCTCCAGCAGTTCGAACACGCGCCGGCGGATTGCGTCTTGACTCATCTGCCGGATGCCGAAGCCCACGTTACCGGCGACGGTGAGATGGGGGAACAACGCCAGGTCCTGAAATACCATGCCGATTCTGCGGCGCTCCGGCGCCAGATGTTGGCCGGCTCCGGAGACAGTCTGGCCGCGGATCTTGATCCGGCCCTGGGAAGGCTGTTCAAAGCCGGCTATGGCACGAAGAAGGGTGGTTTTTCCGCAACCGCTGGGACCAAGCAAGCTGCCGATTTCGCCGTCTTCCAGGGAAAAACTCACGTTGTCGACAACCCGGGCCCCTCCGAGTTCAACGCTGACACCGCTGATTTCCAGATGATTTGGGGACTTCGTATTCATATGGGCCGGGTACCGGCCCGCGACCTGCTGATGGCCCCGCTCAGCAGAATCACGGGGATGATGCCCACGGCGACGATGGCGAGCGCGGCGGTTGAGGAATCGGCCAGGCGTTCGTCCGATGCAAGTTCGTAGGCCCGCACTGCCAGGGTGTTGAAGTCGAACGGGCGGAGAATCAACGTGGCGGGCAACTCCTTCATCACATCCACGAATACGATTACGATGGCGGTCAGCAGGCTTCCCTTCAAAATCGGCAGGTGAATCTCACGCAGTACGGCAGCCCGGTTGCTGCCCATGGATCGTGCAGCATCATCCATGGAAGGTTTGACTTTCTCAAGCCCTGCCTCCACGGTTTGCAGGGATACCGCAAGGAAACGGACCGTATAGGCGAAAAGCAGTACGAACACGGTGCCGCTGAACACCAGCCCCAAACCCATATCGAAATATTCCCGGGTCCAACGATTCAACGCGTTGTCCAGTGCACCGAACGGTATCAGTATGCCCACGGCGATCACGGTGCCCGGTATGGCGTAGCCCATGGATGACAGTCGTGAGAAAAACCGCATGGCTCTTGAAGGGTGAATGCGGTTGCCGTAACCCAGAATCAGCGCCGGGACCAGCGCCACGACGGCGGCCCCCGCCGCCAGGGCGAAACTGTGCCAGGCCAGGGTGACAAACCTGCGATCGATCATGGTCTCGTAAGTTTCCAGGGCCCAGATGATCAACTGGATGGTCGGGATGACAAAACCGAACAGCAACGGCAACAGGCAGGCGATGAAGGCGAGTGCGGCCCACCCGCGGGAAAGCCTGATATCCGGCAACCGCTGGTAGCGGTTGGTGGTATGGTGAAAGTGCGCACGGCGGCGGGACCAACGTTCCAGCAGGATCAGGGCGAACACGAAGATCAGCAGAAACGCCGAAAGCTGTGCAGCCGCAACGGCGTCGAACATGCCAAACCAGGTGCGGTAGATGCCGGTGGTGAATGTGCTGACGCCGAAATACTGCACGGTGCCGAAATCCGCCAGGGTTTCCATGAGCGCCAGGGACAGCCCGGCCACGATCGCAGGCCGCGCCAACGGAACGGCGACTTTTGAAAAACTTTTCCAGGGACTGCAGCCCAGGGTCCTGCTCACCTCCAGCACGCAGACCGACTGGCCGATGAATGCAGCCCTCGTAAGCAGGTAGACGTATGGGTACAGCACCAGTGAAAACATGACGATGGCGCCGCCGATCGAGCGCACCTCCGGGAACCAGTACTCCCCGTACGCCACTCCGAACGTCCCGCGGATCCATCCCTGGAACGGGCCACTCACATCCAGCATCCCGGTATACGTATAGGCAATGATGTATGCCGGCATTGCCAGCGGCAGCAGCAGTAGCCAGGTCAGCAGATTCCTTCCCGGGAAGCGGTACATGCTGGTGAGCCATGCCGTGGTGATGCCGATGCTCCCCGCGCCCAGGGTAACACCCACCATGAGCCACAATGAGTTTCGGACGTACTCCGGCAGGACGGTGTCAACGAGATGCGCCCAGTTCTCGCTCGCCGGGGTAAACAGGTAAACGCAGACGGCGCCGATGGGCACCAGTATGATGAGCGACGTCAGCGCGCCGGCGATCGCCCAGCCACCGGGCAACCGCAGCAGGCCCAGAGGATTTCCACCGACAGGCAATGCCGCACTGCGGATCACAGGAACACCGCAACGTTGGGGACCCCTCCTTGCGGGTCTACGCGGTAGTGCCGAGCATCGGGACAGCTGGTCATTGGCAGTGCCAACACACGATCAAAAGACTGGGGGCGGGTCGCGGATTATGCCTGACACGTCGCACAGCACTCAACGCCATCCGGCCCGGTCCATCAGTTGCAGCGCCGCCCTGTTGTTTTCACCCAGCAGTGTCAGGTTGAGGGTATCGGCCCTGAACTCCCCCAGCCGATGCAGCGTATCCGAAACGGGCGCCCCGGGCACAACGGGATACTCGTTGTTGACTTCGGCGTACCAGCTCTGCGACTCCGGCGCCACGAGAAATTCCAGCAAGGCTTCTGCCGCGTCCCTGTTGCGGGCATGGCGGACAATGCCGGCACCGCTGACATTGACATGGGCTCCACGGCCATCCTGGTTCGGCCAGAAGGCGCCTATCTTTTCCGCGGTCGCGCGATCCTTCTTCTTGTCGCTGTTGACAAGGCGCCCGTAATAATAGGTATTGACCAACGTAAGGTCGCATTGCCCGGCTGCCACCGCGTGCAGTTGGTCCGTATCCCCTCCACCGGGTTTGCGGGCAAAGTTCGCCACCAGACCCCGGGCCCACTGTTCCGTCCTTTCCTCACCCAGGTGCTCGATCATTGAGGCAACCAGGGACTGGTTGTAGATATTGCTCGACGAGCGTATGCAAAGGCGGCCGCGCCATTTCTCGTCCGCCAGCGCCTCATAGGTGGAAAGTTCCGCCGGGTCAACCCGGTCCCTGGCGTAGAAGATAATCCTGGCGCGGCGGGAAAGGCCGAACCACTGGCTGTCCTTGTCCCGCAGATGAAGCGGAATGGCTTCATGCAGTACGGGGTTCCCAGTCGATTGCAGGATTCCCGCGGACTTGGCGCGCTGCAGCCGGCCGGCGTCCACTGTGATGAAGACATCCGCGGGCGTCGCCTCACCCTCTATTTCAATCCGCTTCAGAAGGCCGTCCGCCTTCCCGGTAACCAGCCGGAACCCGATTCCCGTGTCCGCCTCGAATCTCTCCAGGAGCGGGAGTATCAGCGCCTCCTTCCGGGCGGAATAGATATTGACGACATCCTCCGCGGCCACCGGTGCGGAACCCGCAATCATCGATGCCAGCGCCAATGCCAGGGGGATGCGTGAATTAATCGATTTCATAAATGGCTCGGTTGCTTTGATATTGATCGGCCGGCACCAGGGGCGGGGGCAATCGCCTGCGCCACCCCCGGGTCATTGCTCGGTGAAGAACCCCCGCCCCTTCCCGGAAAGGCAGAAGGTACAGGGCGTACAGTGAATGCGGTTCGGCCGCGGCCGGCCCCAGACCGTAGCGCAGTTCCTGGTTCGGCTCGGAATGGCAGTGGGTGCCGAACAATCGGTCCCAGCAAGCCAGCGCCACGCCGAAATTCCGGTCATGATGGCGGGGATCCTCGGAATGGTGAATCTGGTGCTGCGCGGGCGACAGCAGAAAATTCTCCAGCCAGGGCCAGTAGCGGATGGGAACCTCGCTGTGGCGCAGGTTGGCTCCCAGGGCATTGAACACGAACTTGAACGCGTTGGCGCCGAGCACCATGACAAGACTGACACGGTCGCCAAAACCGTACACGAATATCCCGATACACAACCCCTGCACCAGGGCACCGCGCAGGGCAAACAGGATTCCCTCCACTGGGTGCGTGCGCAGAACCGTCAGGGGATTCAACCGGGTCGCGCTGTGATGCACCTTGTGAAATGCCCACAGCAGCGGGACGGCGTGCATGAGGCGGTGGACGACGTAACGGGCCAGGTCGTCCGCCACGAACAACACCAGGGTAAAGCCGGCGGCAATAGCCCAGGCCGGTGCGTCGGGAAGCAGGCTTGCCCTGCCATCGAACAGGTCATGCAGCAGCGAAAAACAGAACACAGCCACAGCCGCATGACCCAACAGCCGGGGCACGATGGACCCCAGGAGGACGGTATTGATCAGGAATACCGCATAATCCGCGCGGGCACTGGCGGAACACCAGAGATCCCGCGCAAGCAGTTTCCTGCATGCACTGACGGGGCGTTCACGCCCGAGCAGGACCATCCAGATCAGTGCAATGAGGAACGCAGAGCCCAGATACCCCCAGAACAGTCTTTTTCCGGGATCGAGGAACTGCCCCGCCCAGTCGTCCAACAGGTCCTGGGCGGTCAGTTCAAACATGGCCAGGCATCAGGGATTGATCAGTCATTCTCCGCTGCAAGACTCTCCCCCAGGGATTCGATCAGGTCCTCGAGTTCTGCCGTCGCATCATTCTTTCTGGCGCTCAGACCGAATGCCTCTGCCAGCAGCTTCTGCAACTTGAGCATATGGACCATGTAGTTGCCCATGTCCTGATTGCCGCCGATCACGTAATTTCCGCTGGCGTCGATACCGGTCACCTGGCCACCGCCAAGCAATGCCGGTCCGTATCCGATGAGGCGGTTCATCCTGACACCGACCTCACCGAGGTCCTTGCCCCCCGCTTCCAGCGCCATGGCGAATCCCTTCAATTCACCCCAGTGTTTTCCGTAGGCCCTGAACGCGTCATTGGCGTCACCGTCGGACTCAACGATTATTTGAAGTTTTTCCAGGTCCTTGTACACCGATCCCGCGTATTTGAACGCCGCTTCCGCAATGACCTTTTCCCAATTGGTCTTGATAGTGTCGGCATATCCGATCAACTGCGCGCGCTGGGCATCTGACAGGGCCTCGCCTTCAGCGGCGGCGATCAGTTTGCGGCCGTCCAGGAAAGCCTGGAAAATGGTATGCAGATAGTTGGTCCCGCTCTTGTCCGCATCCGCGGCATAGTAGGCATGGGCGTAGGTCATCTCCCGGTAGAGGTCCACCGTCCCGTCCTTGTCGTGGTCCGCAACACCGATATCTTTTTTCTTGGCAATTCCGTAGGCCTGCTTCGCGTCGAGGCTCAGGGCATGTGCCGGCGCACCGAAATAGCCGAACCCCTCGTCCCAGGAGTGCTCCTTGCCGGTGTAATGCTTGCCCTCGCTGTACGGCTTGTTGTTGGGCTTGTTGTCGGCCGCCAGTTTTTCATCCAGGTAGTTGTCCACGGCCTGGTTATAGAACACGGCGCCCATGGCAAATTTTGAAATTAGCTGGGGATAGTCGTATCCGGTCAACGGATCAAAGCCGCCCTTGGCCGAAGCCGCCTTGCCGATCATGAACTCAATGACCTCGGAACCGGTCATCTTGCCGGGCCAGCCATTGACAACGCCTTTATAGGTTTTCCCCTTCAGGTCCTTGCCCTTGGAGATCTGATCGACTTCGGTCTGAAGGACAACGAAGTCATCCTTGGATTTCGGATCCAGGATTGCACGACCCTCCTCCTTGCCGGCGTAGTACGCCATCATTTGCGACTTGATCTCAGCTGCATTGGACCCATCACCCTTCCCGGCAAGTTTCTTGAGGGAGTTGTGGAGAACCTGGCGTGCAGCCTGGCCCGTATATGAGGTCGAATCCGACTTGTCGCCGCTATACCCCTTGACGGTTACGGGGAAGGGTCCATAGGTTTCAGCCAGCGCAGGCCCACTGCTCGCAAGGAGACCGGCGACAGCAAATACCAGATAATTCTTTGAAGTCATGGGATTTATTCCTGTCAGTTGCTTGATGAACATAGAATGTCAATTCGTGTAATGTAAATAATAATGATTAGCATTACAATAGCTTTTTGACAATTTTATGAAAGCGCCCGGCCTGTCCGGGGGCATCTCCATCCCGCATAATCGCAAAAGGAGATTCCCGGCAGGATGGGGACAACCCCAGTCCCGTCATTCTGTCCACAGAACAGGGGCAGACAGGATGGTGCATGCCGTCCATCAGTAACGCCGTAGTTCCGCCGCGCAACGGACCGAAAGGCGGTGACCGAACTTCAGGCGAGATTCCGCTATCGACAGGAGTGGACACAGGCAGATCGGGAATCGCCTGCATCAGTCACACAAGACCGGAACGCAGAATGTGCCTGCTCCACCAGGCGTGTACGTTGGCGAACTGCTTACCATCAAGATACCGGCTGCCCTGATCTTTCACGATGATGATTCCGGCAGCATGAATGTTGATCTTCCTCTTGTATATGTGAATAATAATCATTATCATTTATATTATGATTCATACAAATTCAAAATGATCTGCGAAATGGGAATGCTGATGGACAAGTCGATAACGGGGTTCGACAAGCGTTCGTGGCGATATGTCTTCGTCGCAAACAATCGCGTCATCGGGAAAATGTTCGTGGAACCGGAGTACCCGGACCACCCGTGCACCGGTCCGTTCGAGGTGTCCGATGCAGATCGGTTTGCAACTGTCTCTTGGACAAGCAAACATGAAACCGGATCGTGACAACAAGCAGCCTTTCTGGGCTGCTCCTCGCATGGGAAGTGCGGCTGAAGCAGGAGTCGCCGACCAGTATACTGTCGCAACTGCACCACCGGCGCCGGAATCCTCCATTCTTCAATTCCTGGTGTCCGCGGCCCAGCTGGATTTCACCGCGGTACGACAGTGGGTGGAACGAAGGGGTTTGCACCCTGATGCCACCGTGGGCGCCAAACCCACTGCAATTTGCTACGCTGCCGCCAAGGGAGATTCATGCCTGATGTCATACCTGCTCGGTAACGGAGCAAGTGTGGATTCCAAGGACGGCATGGGAATGACGCCGCTGCATTACGCTGCCATGGGCGGCGACCCGGTCTGTGTATCGATGCTGGTGGCCCATGGGGCCCAATTGAACAGGGAAACCCTCCACGGGAAGACACCCCTTGCGTTATCGAGATCCCGCCCGAACACCAGCGAATGCAGCGACCTGCTTGAACGCTACGGCGCCTGCCTGTCCGAGCAGCCGCCCGGCCCGAGAATGTTCCACTGAGTCAACCCGGCTCCATGTGCAAGCATTGCGAATCCGCTTCCGGCGGCAAGCATATTTTCGAACCCCAAGAGAACGCCACGGCGGCAAGTGCGCCCCCGGAAGGGTCCGCCTACCATCCCGCACCAGCAGGAAACAGCCGTCCGGGCCGCGTCAGAAGCCAAACTCGCCGCAGAAAAATTTGGGAACTTGATCCGGACATCCATTGCGCGGTGATCGGCACGTGTGCCCCGGTCTCCGAGTTACGCAGGATTTATCGCAAGGTCAACGGATCGCCCGCCGACGCAATCGGCGATTACCAGATACATAACCTGTTTGTCCGTTCCGCTGCCGGGGAACACGACGGTATCAAGCAGTTGCAACGATACCTTGACACCCGTTATCGCAGCACCATTCGGCGGTTCGGTAAAGCGAAAGACGCGCAGGCACTCGATGTATTGTGGCGTTCTTCGGTCGACAGTGGCGAAGTAGCGGCGGGTTACTGGGCGTTAACCACCCATCCCATGATCACCGACAGCCTCAATGCAGAGGCTTTCGGTGAAGTTCATATGCTTTCCCATCTTGCGGGCCGTACCTGGCAGCAGGAATCCACCCGGCGCAAGGAAGCCGAATCACGGCTGCAGGAAAAACTGCGAAAATTGCGGCAGGCGGAAAGCGCGCTGAATCAGACCCGCAAGCATCTGGACCGACAAACCACCGCCGTCGGCAGGTTGGAGATGAAAATCATCCAGCAGGAGCAGACCATCTCCCGGCTGGAATCAAGAGTCCAATCCCAGGTCAGGCCCCTGGAATCCGAAACCCGGGAGAAAACCATTGCGGCACTCAGGGCAAAAATCAGAAGGCTGGAACGGGCCGCAGAGGCCGGCAGCTACGGCAACCAACACCATGCGCCTCAAACTGGTTTCGGGATGCCCCCAACCCTGGAAGGTCTGATGCATGAAAATCGCGCCCTCGAAGCCCAACTGGCCAACCTGCTGGGTTCATTGCGCGCGACAGAACGTGAAGAATCCCCCGGCAACCCTGTGAACCTGAACGGACATTGCATCTTGTACGTGGGTGGCAGGGGTCGCGTTCGCTGTCAATTCCGCCGCCTTGTAGAGCTTCTCAACGGTAAATTCCTCTATCATGACGGCGGACGTGAGGACAATCACCACCGGCTTCCCTCCCTGGTCAGCAGGGCGGATATTGTCCTATGTCCGATCTCCTGCGTCAGTCATAGTGCAGCCAACGAAGTGCGCAGGATCTGTGACTACCAGACCAAACCGGCTGTCTGGCTGCAGGCGCCAAGTCTCAGTGCATTCAACGCGGCGCTGGCCGAAATCGCCCATTTCGGTAATCCGGACCCACACTCCCACTGAAGGGCGCATCCAGGGAATTTTCGGACTGGGAAGCTTCATGATCCGGCTGTCCGGATTGATTGGCCAATGCTTGCTGGGATGCGCAATCAACCGAATCCATTGGACGACCGTCAGGATCAGTTCGCTAGCAGAACACCCAGCCGCGCCAGCGGCCTGACCAGGGACCCGTACTCCGACGCTCGCTCGCTGGAGGCATTGCCATCCAGGCTGCGTCGGTACACGCCCTGCATGATGGCGGCGAAGCGGAAGAAACTGAATGCGAGGTAGAACGGCCAGTTCGGTATCCCGCCGATCCCGCGGCGCTCGCAGTACCGGGCAACATACTCTTCTTCCGTGGGGATTCCCAGCGCACCGCGGTCGAGATCTCCCAGACCCGGCATCACCTCCTCCCGGCCGAGACGCCACTGCATGCATTGGTAGGCCAGGTCGGCATAGGGATGCCCGAGCGTGGACAGTTCCCAGTCGAGCAGGGCCAGGGCGACATCCTCCCGGGGGTCGAAAACCAGGTTGTCGATGCGATAATCACCATGAATCAGGCTGACCATGCCGTTATCGGGCGGAATGTTCCCGGGCAGCCAGCGGATCAGGGCGTCCATGTCCGCAATGGCCTCGGTTTCCGATGCGGCGTACTGGCGGCTCCACCTGCTGATCTGGCGGGCGAAATAATCCCCCGGCCGGCCGAAATCCCCAAGCCCGGCCGCCTCGATGTCGACATCATGCAATATTGCCAGTACCCGGTTCATCCCGTCGAAGACCGCCCTCCTGCGGCCTGGATCCAGCTCCGGAAGCGCGGGATCCCAGTAGATCTCTCCGGGAACGTGGCTCATGACATAGAACATGCTGCCGATGACCGCGTCGTCTTCACACAGGTGCAGCGCCCTTGCCACGGGCACCCCGGTACCGTCCAGGGCCCGGATGACGCGGAACTCACGGTCCACCGCATGGGCGGACTTGAGCAGTTCTCCGGGAGGCTTGCGGCGCAGGACGAAGGCGCCCGAGTCCGCGGACAGCAGGTAGGTGGGATTGGACTGACCGCCGCTGAATTTCTCCGCCCCCCGCAACCCGCGGAATCCAGGGATCCGTGCTTCAAGGTACGGCCCCAGGGTATCGATCGGCAGGCGGCCGATGGACGGATCGTTCATGCGCCGGTATCGGCATGGTGGCGGATGATGTCGCGGCCAAGCTGCATCATGTGCACCTGGTCCGGCCCGTCCGCGAGGCGGATCTGCCGGGCATAGTTGTAGGCCTCCGCCATGAAGAAATCATCGGTCAATCCCGCCGCACCGTGCATCTGCATGGCGTTGTCGATCACCCGGCAGGCCATGGCGGGGGCCACGATCTTGATGGCGGCGATGAGATCCCTGGCCACCCTGTTGCCGTGCCGGTCCATGCGGTCCGCGGCCATGAGCGTCAGAAGCCTGGCCTGTTCAATATCGCAATAAGCCTGGGCAATCGCCTCCCTGACGGACTGGTGCTGGCTGAGGAGACGTCCGAACGTGGCGCGCTCCTCAACCCGCCTGCAGGCCAGCTCCAGGGCCCTCTGGGCGCACCCCACGAGGCGCATGCAGTGATGGATCCGTCCCGGGCCCAGCCGACCCTGTGCGATCTCGAATCCCCGCCCCTCATCCAGCAGCATGTTGCCGGCGGGCACGCGCACATCCCGGAATTCGATTTCCGGTTCACCGAATGGCGCATCGTTGTATCCGAGCGTCGTCAGGCTACGGACAATACGAACGCCCGGCGTGTCGCGCGGTACCAGGATCATGGACTGCTGCCGGTGCCGGTCCGGGTTGTCCGGATCCGTCTTGCCCATGACGATGAGCAACTCGCAGTTGTCCCTCATGGCGCCGGTGGTGAACCACTTGCGCCCGTTGATGACGTATTCGCCGCCATCACGGATGATGGAACAGGAAATATTGGTAGCGTCCGACGATGCGGTGTCAGGTTCGGTCATGGCGAAGCCGGACCGGATTTCACCGTCCAGCAGCGGCTTCAGCCAACGTTCCTTCTGGGGTCCGGTTCCGTACAGTATCAGGGTCTCCATGTTGCCGGTGTCCGGAGCATTGCAGTTGAACACCTCCGGTGCCCAGATCACGCGTCCCATGATTTCGGCGAGCGGGGCATACTCGAGATTGCTGAGCGGTTCGGTTTCCCCCGGCGCCGGCCGGTAATGGGCTTTGGGAAGAAAGAGGTTCCAGAGACCCTCGGCGCGCGCCTTCTCCTTGAGGTCCCGGATGATGGGTGGTGTCGTCCAGGGATTTTCCGTATCCCGCTTCCAGGCGTTCATTCCCGTCTCTGCGGGGTGGACATGGCGGGACATGAAGGCATTCAGCCGGTTCCGAAGGTCCTGGACGCGGCCGGAGTACTGGAAATTCACAGGCAAACAGCTCCCTTGGGATACGGTGCGTATTGTAGGGGATGGCGCGGGTCGTGGATGCGGGTGAAAGAGAATTGCCCCAGCCAGGTCAGGTTACTTCCTGACCGGTGTCGGCCGGACAGGCCCGGACCCGGCCGTTGTCAGTGGATTCGGGGCCTATCGCGGCATCACGGTATCCGTCTCGGACGCCAGATACCGTGCCACGGCGGAGCCATCCTCTTTCCCGAATCCGGCACCGGCCGCTTCCGCAAACAGCGTCAGCGCGGCATTGGTCAGCGGCGTCACGGCACCGGCCGCTTGCGCTTCGTGGCTGACTATGCCGAGGTCCTTGACAATGGTGTCCATGGTGGATCTGACGGCGTAATCGCCGTTGACGATATGCGTGCCCCGCTCCTCGAACATCCAGGAGCTCCCCGTCGTGCTGGTGATGACGTCGTACATGGTCTGCAGGTCCACCCCGATCTTGGCTGCCAGGGTCATGGCTTCCGCTGTCGTGGCCAGGTGAACGTCGGAAAGGAGCTGGTTCAGCATCTTCATCCTGGAGGCCATTCCCGGCCGGGCTCCGAGGGGAAAGACCCTGGCGGCAATGGCATCGAACACCGGTTCCGCCATTCTGAAAGCCTCGGCACTGCCGGATGCCATGATCGCCAGGTCCCCGCGCAGCGCCCGCGCGGCGCCTCCGGCGACCGGGGCATCCATGATCTGCATACCGGCCTTCGCAAGCCTTCCCGCAATACTCTCCACCGTCGATGGCGCAATGGTGCTGGAAAGAATGAACAGGGTATCGGGTTTGGCTGCCTCCACGGCACCATTTGGGCCGAACAGGACCTCCTCGGTCTGCGCATCATTGAGTACGAAGGTCAGTATCACGGGCGCCTCCGCCGCCGCCGCTGCCGCCGTTGTGTGGGGCTTTCCCTTCTCGGTCTCGAACCGTTCCAGCACGTCGGTCCGCACATCTACACCATGCACATTGTAGCCCTCGCGAATCAGCGTCATTGCGCTCCCCCAGCCCATGGCGCCCAGGCCGATCACGGCCACGTCATAATAGTCTGACATTTGGTTCGCTCCTGAATTTGTCTGTGGTTGGCGAATTACCGGCTGAGACCGGAATCCGCATGTTACAGAACCCATTGAAACCGTATTTTTCCGCTTTGTCAAAGCACTCTCACGTGACGATCGGCCGCCAATCCCCTGACAAGTACGTCAATGTCCGGCTATCTGACGGAATCAAGGGTTGCGGGAATCGTGCTGTTCACGCAGACTTCCGGCCAGCAAGTCAATTTCCCATAACCATGTCAGAAACTCCCATCATCGCCGCCAGGGAACCTGCCCGGGTGGAACTGACCGAGGGTGAAACCTATTTCTGGTGCCGCTGCGGTCGTTCACAGTCCCAGCCGTTCTGCGACGGCTCCCACAAGGGAACGGAATTCACCCCCTTGCGTTTTACCGCGGAAAAGACCGGCCTCGCCTTTCTGTGCCAGTGCAAGGCAAGCGGGAAAACACCCCATTGCGACGGCACGCACAAGACCCTGTGATTCGTTGACTTCTGGTCCGGGCCCCGGGTTTCCGACAGGGCGGATTTACGGCCAACGGTCAGTAACTGGCCGTGCACTGCAGTCAATCGATTCCAGGAGTTCCGCGACCCGAACAGGATGACGGTGCAGGCGGATCCGGATGCTGAAACGGTTCAATCTCCGCGTTTATGGCCTTCTTCTCCACCGGGGAAGGCTGCTGCTGGTTGACGAGCAGGTGCGGGGCCGGGAAATCACGAAGTTCCCGGGGGGCGGCCTTGAACTCGGCGAAGGACCGATCGAGTGCCTCGTACGGGAGTTCCACGAGGAAACCGGAATCGACGTCCGCGTCAGGGAACATGTATACACCACCGGGTTCTTCCAGCAGTCCGCCTTCAGTACCGAAGACCAGATCATCAGCATCTATTACCGAGTCGAGCCGGTCAGCCGGCTGACGGATGAGCACTTCGACATCCCGTTCGAGCGTCACCGTCCCCATGAACAGATCCTTCGATTCCGCTGGCTGCCCCTGGAAGAATTCGGTCCCGGCGAGGTCACCCTGCCCATCGACAGATACGTCGCCGAGCACTGCCTCCCGGGGCTTGGGCGGGACAATCCAGGTGCGGACTGACCGGGAGTCCGCCGCCCGCGCCGCTCAACTGCGCGGCAGCAGATTCTCGGGATCGTACAGTGCCTTGCAGCCCACCGCTTCCACCCTGATGGGGTACGGCTCGTCGAAATAATCCATGACCAGTTCCCGTCCCTCCACGGCGTATTCCCTTGGCAGGTAGCCCAGCATGATGTTCTTCCCCACCGAGGGTCCATAGGCGATGCTGGTGGTATAGGATCGCCGGCCGAGTGCATCCACCAGCACTTCCCGGCGGTCCGGATCCAGGATCGGGCAGGTCCCCACGGGGTAACGCGCCACCCCGTTGCGGTCGACGTTGTCGGTCATGGTCATGGTGCAAAGGTAGGCCGGCTGATGTTCCCTTGCGCGCTGTTCGAGATAGGCCTCCCTGCCATGGAAGTCGGCGTCCTTCACCCTGGGCCGGGCCAGGTCCGCCTCGACCAGGTTGTACTCGGTAAGCAGGTCGGCGTTCTGCAGGCGCAGGCTCTTTTCAAGGCGGCGGGAATTGGCATAGGTCTCAACGCCCACCGGCGTCGCGCCCTGTTCATGGATCAGGTCCCAGAGCGACAGCCCGTAGCTGAAGGGCACGTGCAGTTCCCAGCCCTGTTCGCCCACATAGGAAATCCGGAAGGCCATCACCGGAATGCCGCGCAGGGTCAGCTCCTTCGTGGTGGCGAATCCGAAGGTGTCGGCCTCCAGTTCCCCGGGATGATCGGCCACGGCCCGGAGCATCCTACGTGCATTGGGCCCCCAGAGCCCGAGGCAGGCGATGTGGTCGCTCCGGTCCTCGATGGATACCTTCCACCCGCGGTCCTCGGCCATGCGCTTCAGGTACACGTAATCCCGGTGGCCCGCGTCCGCGCCGTCGATCACCCGGTACTTGTCCGCCGCCATGCGCACCACGGTCAGGTCGGCCCGCACGCCGCCACGGGCGTCCAGAAAGTGGGTGTAGATGCCCCGCCCGACGGCCACGGCCCCCCCCACCCTGGCCACGCAGACGTATTCCATCAGCGATTCGGCGTCGGGGCCGCTCACATCGTAGACCGCGAAATGGGACAGGTTGAACATGCCGGCGTTTGCCGACATCTCCAGGTGCTCGGCATTGGATACGCGCCAGAAATGACGGCTGTCCCATTCATGTTCGCGTGCCGGCACCTGGTCGGCATACTTTTCCAGTAGGTGCTCGTTTGCGGCATAGCCGTGCGCCCGTTCCCAGCCCGCCAGTTCCATGAAGTAACCGCCCAGCTCCTGCTCCCGGGACCAGAACGGGCTGCGCCTGAGACTCCGCCCCTTGGTGTAGGGTTCCCGGTTATGCACCGCGGGGTTGTAGATCTTGAACGCGGTCTCGTAGCAGCGTTCATGGATGTAGACAGGGGTCTTCTGGACCGGATAGTAGCGGGCCACGTCAATCCCGTGGATGTCCACCTCGGTCAGGCCGTCGGTCATCAGGTCCGCCAGCACCTTGCCGATTCCGGGGGCGTCCTTCACCCACACCGCCTCGGCATACCACAGGCCGCGCACATCCGGGGATTCCCCGATGGAGGGCCCGCCGTCCGCGGTTACCTGCAGGAGGCCGTTGAAGGAATGGTCATCCTTGTAGCCCAGCTCACCGAGGACGGGCGTCAGTTCAATAGCTCTTTCAAGAGGCTCCAGGATGTCCTCCATCTCGAGGTCCCGCTGGGACGGCGACCAGCGGGTTTCACCCTTTTCCGGCAGGTCCTTCGGGTGCAGCAGCCTAGGGTCCTTCTCCTCGTAATAGCCCCATTCGATCTGTCCCCCCTCGGGCGTGACCGGGTCGCCGGTATCCCGCAGATAGGCCGAATTGCCCTGGTCCCGGAGCAACGGGTAGCCGATGTGCTTGCCGGTGCCCGCGAATTCATCATAGGGGCCGAAGAACGTCAGCGGATGGTCCACCGGCATGATCGGCAGGTCCTCCCCCGCCATCTGCGCGATCAGCCGTCCCCAGAGTCCCGCGCAGACGACCACGTGGCTGGCTTCAATGGCACCCCGGCTGGTGTGCACGGCCCGGATTTGCCCATCCTGGATATCGAGCCCGGTACAGGTCGTGTTGGCGAAAGGCCTGAGTTTCCCCGTTGCCGCCGCATTGTCCACCAGGATGCCCGCCACCGTCTGGGAACGAGGGATCACCAGCCCCGCGTCAGGATCCCACATGGCACCCTGGATCATGTCCTCCTCGATGAGGGGAAACAGTGACTTCACCTCACCGGGCGTGATCATGCGCACATTGGTGCCGAAAGACTTCCCGGACCCCACCTTGCGTTTCAGTTCCCACATGCGCTCGTCGTCGCCCACCCGGGCCACCTCCAGGCCGCCGACCCTGCTGTAATGTCCCATCCGGTCATAGAACTCCACGCTGTACTTCGTGGTGTAGCAGGTCATGTTGTCATGGGCGGTCAGGTAGCAGAAGTCCGATGCATGGGACGTGGACCCGATATCCGTGGGAATGGAAGACTTGTCGATGCCGACAATGTCATCCCAGCCCTTCTCGATCAGGTGATGGGCGACCGAGGCGCCGACGATACCGCCCTGACCGATGATGACGACGTTGGCGCGATTAGGGAATTTGGCCATGGGTAATGTCTCCGGGGAATCAGCTCAGCATGCATGGATTATAGGCAGCGCCCATCGACGGTATGAACGCCCAACCGACACGGTGTTTCCCGGAACGGTCAAGGGTGGCCGCGGATCCGGCAGCCGCAGGCAGGTCAGGGAGCCCGGCTTGCGGATCGGGTCGTTGCGGACAGCCGCCGCGAGAACAGGCGTCCGTACCCGTTCACCTCGTAGGGACGCCCGATCAGTTCCAGTGCATGCCAGGCCATGGCCTGGTTGCTGGTGACCACCGGCCTGCCCAGGACCCGCTCGATCCGGTCCACGACCTGGGCGGACCGGAGTGCGGTGCAGGAGATGAAAAGCAGTTCCGCGTCGTCGGTGCAGACATCCAGCGCGGCGCGGTAGATGGACTCCAGGGACACCCGGGTCATGTCGGCATCACTGGCAAGGCCGAAACCGGCAATGCCGGGCACGTCCAGTCCCTGGTCCGAAAAGAAACGCGCCAGCTCCACGTTCACCGATTCCAGGTAGGGCGTCAGGACGGAAACCCGCCGGGACCCGCAGGCGTGGATGGCCGCCATGGCCGCGGTCACCGGTGTGGTGCAGGGAAACGGGCCACGGGCTTCCCGCATCCGGCGAAAGACCTCCTCCTCGCCGATCACCACGGTACCCGACGTGCAGCCGTAGATCATGACGTCCAGAGTTACATCCGGCACGATTCCCGCCGCGGCGCGGCCGATGTCGGGGGCCATGGCACGGAGATTCGCCTCGGTGACCGGGTTGGCATTGGCCACGCGGTTGGTATACAGCTCCACACCGGCCGGCAGCATGGTCCGCAGGTCCGACTCGGCACAGAGGTCCGTTGCCAGCGCCACCAGGCCGATCCGGCCATTGGGTCCGGGGGTTTCCAGCGGCTCGGCGAGGTCGACGGTTCTGTAGGGGACTTCGGCCATGTCGCCGCTGATTCTATGCCATACCACCGCACCGCGATACCACGTTCTCGAGGGGCGGGGACCGTTTCTCCGCCCGGGTTCGGGGGAACGGTCCGGCATCATCGCGGATACGAAAAACCGGTGCAATCCGGCGCGTTCCCTCTGACCAGGGACGAGCAGTTTGATGATCATAGTCAACCGATCACCGTGACTCCGGCCTGTTTGGTTACACTCGGCGGAATTTCCCCGTGCCTCCTGCCTTGCCAGCGACGACAAGAACCCCCTCGCCCCCACTGGCAGTCGCCAGCGTGATCCTCTCCATGACGCTTCTTGCGGTGGGGAACGGGCTGCTGTTCGCCTACATCCCGGTGCAGCTCTCGGAATCCGGGTTTCCTCCCTGGATGGCCGGCGCGGCGGTGACTTCCATGGCCGGGGGCGGCCTGCTGGCCTGCCTGGTCACCGGCCTGGCAGTCCGGAGGGTGGGACATGCCCGCGCCTTCGGCGCCATGACCGCCTGCGTCATCCTGTCCGTGCTGATCATCTCCCTGGGGACATTCCCGTTCCTTTGGGTCGGTGCACGCGCGCTGTACGGATTCGCCGCCACCGGTCTTTTCATTATCAGCCAGAGCTGGCTCAACGATGCCTGCGAAAACGAATGGCGCGGCAGGGTGATCGCCCTGTTCTACATGCTCTACGTCGTGGCCATCGGCTGCGGCGGGTTCCTGCTGCGATTCCTGCCCCTGGACGACGCCACGGTTCCATTGACGAGCATCTTCTTCGCCACCCTGGCGCTGTTGCCGGTGAGCCTGACCCGGCTGGCGACCCCGCCGCCGCCGGCATCCATCACGATCGCGGTGTCGGCCGTGTGGAAAATCTCCCCGGTCGGTTTCGTCGGCATGTTCGCGGCGGGCGGCCTCACCATGCTGCTGCAGGGGTTTGCCCCGATCTATGTCGCCGATGCGGGATATACCAAGGCGGATGTCGGCCTGATGATCTTTCTCATGCAGTTCGGCCTGCTGGTGGTGCAATACCCGCTCGGGGCGCTGTCCGACAGGATGGACCGGCGCCATGTGCTCATCGCGGCCGGCATTATCATGCTCCTGTCCGCCTCGCTGGGCTACAGCGTGGATCCCGCCCGTTTCATCTGGCTGGTGATCATCCTCGCCATCTGGACGGGGGCCACGGAATCGGTGTTCTCCATCGCCAATGCGCACGCCAATGACCGCGCAGACCCGGAATACTACGTCTCCCTGTCCAGCACGTTGCTGGTGGCCTGGTCGCTGTCCGCACTGATCATGCCCGCCTTGGCCACCTCGCTGATTCCGGTGCTGGGGACCCGCGTGTTCATGCTGATGTCCGTCCTTCTGGCGGCACTGTATTGCCTGTTCGTGGTCTACCGGGTTTTCCGCCGCGAGCCGACGCCCCTGGAGGATGCCGGGCACTACCAGCAGGTCAGCGCCCAGGTGCCCCTGACTTCCGAGCTGGCGGCGCCCGTGTCCGAGGAGGATGCATCGTCTCCGGAATCGGATAAGATCCGTAACCAACCCGGTCCGCGCTGAACACTATGCCAGAACATCACGGAACCTGCCTTTGCGGCACAGTCACCTGGACGTTTTCCGGGGAGCCCGATTTCGCCAGTCACTGCCACTGCCGCATGTGCCGCAAGGCCCACGGCGCCGCTTTCGGGACCTACTATTTCGTTCCGGCGGACCGCTTCCTGTGGACCGGCAGCCAGTCATCCATCTCCGGTTACCGGTCATCGCCGGGAATCACGCGGGCATTCTGCCGCACCTGCGGCTCCCTGGTGCCGGAATTGAGCCCCGACGGAAAGAGCGTGGACGTGCCCGCCGGGAGCCATGACCGCGGGCCGGCGGTGTCCTGCCACATTTTCGTGGACCACAAGGCCCCCTGGCACGAGATCACGGACGACCTGCCGCGGCACGGGGATTACCCGTCCGGTGTTCCCGGGCCCGTGATCCCGGACAAGCCGTTGCCGCCGAAGCCGGACGGCGTAGTCGCACGGGGAAGCTGCCTGTGCGGGATCGTGGAATTCGAAATAACGGAGCCCTTCCGGGTGGTCCACAACTGCCATTGCTCCCGTTGCCGGCGGGCAAGATCTGCCGCCTTTACCACCAATGGCTTCACCTCATCGAAGGGCGTCAGGTTCCTGCAGGGGGAAGAGCATGTGAAACTCTACAGGCTGCCCGACGCCCGCTATTTCACCCATGCCTTCTGCGATACCTGCGGTTCCGGTCTGCCCCGTATCGATACCGGGCGGAAACTGGCCTCCATCCCCCTGGGGGCACTGGACGACGACCCCGGGCAGGGCCCTGGGGACCACATCTTCGTCGACGACAGGGCGGACTGGTATGAAATCGGCGGCGAACTGCCCCGATTTCCCCAGGCGCCGGGCTGAGCGGGCAATTCTCCCGCCTCGCATAGCCGGTTCATCCAGCCCCGACTTCCCGGGACGATTCCCGGCCATGGACGAGCGCCTCAGATCTTGGGCTGCCTGCGGGGTGTTGCCGGCTGTGAAAGCGACCGTGCCACCAGGACCCCGCAGGCGAAGATCAATGCGATGCCGATCCACGACACCGTCCCTGGCATGGTGCCGAAAATGGCATAGCCGATCACCACGGCCGCAACGATCTCGAAATACGTGAACGGCGCCAGGGTGGACGCCTCGGATCTGGCGAACGCGAACACGATCAGGGTCTGGCTGACCCCGCCGCTGACCACCATCAACAGGATCAGCATCGTCTCCCTCGAATCAGCCGCCTGCCAGACGCCGCCCAGTACCGGGCTCAGCAGCAAGGTGGCTCCCACCGCCCCCCAGAAAGACGTGACCAGGGGATGCGAGTACGCGCCCAGTTTCCGGTTCAGGGTCATCTGGATGCTGACGATGAGGGCACACAGGAACACGTACAGGACGCCCGAATCGACGCCGGAGAAATCCGGCCGCATGATGAGAAGCACCCCGGTGAATCCGCCGAATATTCCGGCCCATCCCTCCCAGCGGACACGCTCTCCCAGAAACCATACCGCCAGCAGGGTGAGCAAAAAGGGGTATGCGTACAGAATGGCGATGGCATCGGCGTAGTCCACGGTGCGGGCCCCGGTGACGAATGCCACGGTGGCGGCAGCCATGGTGAACCCGCGCAGTATCTGCATTTTCGGCCGGGCCGGCCGGAATGCGGCCCGGCCGAAGCGCCATGCCACCACCGGCAGCATCATGATCGCGAAACCCAGAAACCTGAACCAGGTGATCTGGAACACGCTCATTCCGTCGGCCAGCAGCTTCATGACCGCGCCGGTAAATGCGGCGATGGCCAGCCCCGACACGATCAGGAGAATTCCCTGCCGGTTGTCGTCATGGTTCGGCGGCACGTTCACACCATTCAGCGGATCAGCGGTATACGTTGCCCGTAACTTGCACGCGAATCCGGCCCGGGTCAATCAGAAGCGGAGACGTACCTCGTACAGCGCGTCGTAATGCGGCTTGCAGGCTGCATGCAGCCGCATCATGTCCCGGCTGGAAGCCAGCGGTGGATAGTCCCTCTTCTGCCGGACGAGCCCGGTGCTCGCCCTGAGCCGGTCATGGAAAACGAAAGCGTGCGGATTCCAGGTCGGCGCCCTTTCCCGGTTCTCCTCCCGGCGGCCCTCCCACCGGGTGGTCGAAGGGACATACGGAATCCCCACTGCCTCGCAGTACGCCCGCATGCCGTCTTCGGGGTTGTCCAGCAGTTCGTCGGAATCCAGCACCGGTGGAGGCGTCCCCTCCCTTTCGGCAACTCGCCGGTACAGGGTATGCAGATCCTCGAAGCCGATCTCCCCGAGGGAAATGTCCGGCCACTTGGCATGCATGGAGGTGATCACCTTCTCCGGATCCCGGATCAGGAAGGTATGCTGGATCCCGTCCAGAAACTCGTCATCGGCCATGTGCATGACGGAATAGGCGAAATCCTTCACGAACACGCGTTGGCTGCCGGCGAGTTCAAGGAGATTCCGGTGCACGGACCCGATACTGAGGCCGGCCCTGGCAGTGAGTCCGGGATCCGCGATGAAATAGCGGTCGTTCCGCCGGTCTTCTCCCTGGTAGTACGCTTCATTGTAGGGCTCGTGGAAACAGGTCATGTCGCCACGATTTTCCATGGCCCATTCAAAGGCCGTGGAAGTGGAACGGGGCGTGGCCCACAGTAAGAGGATCCTGTTCAGGTACGGCATCCCGGATCAACCTGGCGACAGTCGGAACGAATGCAGGTGCTCATAATGCGGCAGCACGGCATCATGGATCAGGCGGATTCGGTCCGGGGCGTCGGAAATGTCAGCAGCGCGGCGCGGTTGGGGCTTCAGCCCGTCGGATGCGCGCAGGTTGGCATGCCAGGATCCGCCATCGTACCAGCTCACCTCGGTACGTTCCCCCGGGTCCCAGGACAGGGCGTCCTCGATAAACGGGATCCCCACGGCGTCACAATAGGCCTCCACAATATTCCGGGGATGCTCCAGCAGGTCGTCGCTGTCGATCACCACCGGGGGACTGCCGTCACGGTCGCAAAGACGGTCGAAGAGTTCACGCTGTTCACTGAACCCGGTTTCTTCCAGCAGGAACTCGGGCCAGCGGCTGTACATGGACGTGATCACCTTGGCCGGATCCCGAATGAGGAAGCTGTGGTGGAACCGATCCAGGAAATCATCGTCCCAGAGATGGGACACGTAATGTGGGAAATCCTTGGAAAACACCGGCCCCCTTGCCGCCGCGGAAGCGAGTTCCTGCCAGACGCTGGCGAAACTCAGTCCCGCCACGGGCGTACAGTCGGGATCCCTTCGCGGCCAGCGCGCATCCTCACCCCTGTACCAGGCTTCGCCGAACGGCTCATGAAAGCAGGTCATGTCGCGGCGCATGCGCATCATCCACTCGAACGCCGTGGACGTGGACCTCGGCACGGCCCAGAGCACCAGGATTCTTCGCACGGGAACTACTGCAGGGAGGACAGCAGGCGTCCGTGACTGCCCACGGGCGCCGTGCCCAGGGACTTGAAGATCCGCCAGTAGAGCGCCGTGTCGGACGACACGATGGGCTTTCCCGCAGCGTCTTCCAGGTCCCGGTCAAGGGAAACGATCCGTCGGGGAATTCCGTCGGCGCCACGGAAATTGGGCATGCCGTTGACCACGATGGCATCCACATCCGGCGCCCTGTCCACGACATGGGCCATGGAACGCTCCGCCAGCGAACCGTCGAATATCCAGGTGCAGTCGTTGCATTCCTGCTGGGTGGCGATCAATCCCTGGTCGACGAAATTGCCCACGTATGCCAGATCAAATCCGGCCTCCCCCAGGAAACGCGCGTAGCCGTCCCGCCAGTCGGGCCAGTAATACACCGAGTTCAATGCAATCCGCTCGGCACCCATGTCGCGCAGCGCCTCCACCACGCAGTAGCCCGCCATGTGAAACGGGGTTTCGTACCGGTCACCGATGCGCCGGCAGATTCCGTCGATTTCTCCCGGTGTGGTTCCCCGGCAGTGCACCCAGTTCGTGCCCACCTGGCCGCAGACATCCGCCCCGTTGTTGGACATGCAATGGACGAATTCCTCCAGCAGGTGGAAATTGTCCACGCGCTGGGACAGTTCGTGGGCGTAATCAGGAACGTGCAGCATGTGGCCGTGCGCCCCCACGTTGTCCGCACTGATGCGCAGGAAATCGCTGGGGGCCGCGTCGAAATCATGGGGCGGGGAGGTAAACCCCACCTGGTAGGTGAAAAGCTTGTTCTTCGGGTCTTTCCAGCGATCAGGTTTCATCGGGACGGGCGGATCCTGCGGCAATGGCCGCAGCGTGGATTCAAACGGCCCCAACGATAGCAATTCCACCCCCGGTCCACAGCCGGCAAATGCGACAGAATCCGCCCCGTTTGAAGCAGGGGCCATCTTCATCATCCGGCGACGGGTGGTAAACGGTGCAACCGGGGCCGGCAGCGGCGGCTTTACCCCCGCCCGGCCCGCCGGTATGATTGCGCGCCCGAAACACCCCGACCACCCCGGTCCACGGGCAACTGATTCAGCGATTCAAACCATGACCTCTCTCAAGAAACGCATTCTCCGGGGCGACCGGCTGACCGGCGGCTGGCTGTCCCTCTCAAGCCCGATCGCGGCCCAGATCATGGCGGAGGCCGGCTACGACGTGCTGATGATCGACCTTGAACACACGGCGTCGGACTACCTCTCGGCGATATCCCTGATGCAGGCGGTCCAGGCCGGCGGCGGCACACCGGTCATCCGCTGCAGTTCGGCCGACGTGGTGGACATCAAGCGTACGCTGGATGCCGGCCCGGCCGGCATCATGGTGCCGAACATCCTGGACGCGGCCCATGCGCGCGAGGTCGTGGCGCATTGCCGCTACGCCCCGGAAGGCGACCGCGGGGCGGCGCCGGGATACATCCGCGCCACCGCCTATTCCGGGGACAGGGTGCCGGACTACCTCCGCGCCATGCGGGAGGATTTTCTCCTGATCATCCAGGTGGAGTCCGCCGGGGCGGTCAGCGAAATCGATGCCATCGCCGCCACGGATGGCGTCGACATGGTCTTTATCGGTCCCGCGGACCTGTCCGCCTCGCTCGGCCGGGTGGGCGATTTTTCGTCGGCGGCGTTCACCGAGGCCTTTGCGCGCATCGAGTCGCGCACGCTGGCGGCGGGTACGGCCCTCGGGTGCATCACGTTTGCGGACTGGACTGCCGGACGGCTCTATGCGAACGGACACCAGCTGGTGCTGGCCGGTGCGGATGCGATGCTGCTGGCAGCCGCCGCCGCCGGGGACCGCCAGGAGTTGTCCGCCGCCCTGGAACAGCAGGCTTGACGAAACGGCATCCGGGGGCCACGCGCCGGCATTCCCGTCCGGCGCTCACTGTCTGGAACCCATGAACCTGACCAGGTGCTCGCTGACCCGGTCGGGCGCCTCCAGCAATGTGGCATGCTTGTATTCCGGCAGAATCACCAGTTCCGCGTCAGGCAGCGCCTCGACGATGCGGCGGTTGAGCCGGGGGTTGCAGCCGCCATCTTTTTCCCCGGTGAGCACCAGCGCGGGCGCGGTGACCTCGTGCAACCAGGGCATCATTTCCGTTTCGGCGTAGATACGGAACACATTGAGGAACACGGCCGGGTCCGTTTCGACCACCTGCGCAAGACGCCGCCGGACGATCTCCGGGTTGGCGGCGATGAAGGCGTCAGTGAACCAGCGGTCGACCAGGGTGTCCAGGACCTGCGGAATGCCTTTGGCCTCCATCGCCCGCACCACACCAAGGACTTTCTGCTGGTCTTCGCTGGTGCGCCCGGCAGCGGTGGACAGCAGGCCGAGGGAAATCACCCGATCGGGAAACCGCCTGGCATAGGCGGGCCCGATCATGCCGCCCAGGGAATGGCCGGCAAAATTCGCCCGCTCGTACCCCGTTCGCTGCCGCAGCCGCTCGAGGTCCAGCACCAGTTCGTCAAGGCCGAATGCCTCCGCCGCCGGGGGGGACGCCCCGTGCCCCCGGAGATCGTAGGTCACCAGGGCAAGGCAAATTTGTTCTGATTCGCCCGAAGAGATCGTTACTGCCGTGCTTGGGATTTATCACGGATTATTTTGGCCACTTTGGACTGAATTGGGCGCCATGGTGGTTACACCGGGCAGGTTGATGTTCCCGGAGGTGGATTTCCGTTCCGTTGAGGCATGACTGTTCCCGCCCCTGTGTGTTGAGGGGCTGAGGATTCGGGGCCTGGAGGGATGCTCAGCCGGTAGCCGGGTTTGGCCTGGCGTTGTCGGTCATCTTGAGGAAGTCGAGCATGCGTCGGGGATTCCTGGCGAGGTGGCGCATGGTTTCGGCGACGGCGAGTCCCCGGCTCTGTATGATGCCGATGGCGAATCGCCTGAGGCGGGACATGTTCTGGGGACCGTGTCCGGCCCGGATTCGGCTGCGGTCCTCGTCGAAGGTCCAGTCGAGGACATGATGCATGGCCTCGACGGACCAGTGCCCGCGGTTGAGGGAGAGGATTCGCTCGGGGGAGGCGTCATTTGGGGTCAGGCTGGTGATTCCGTAGGCGATCTCACGGCGTTTCCTGCCGGTTGCGGTTTCGGTGGTTTCACGCATCACGGCGAAGACCTGTCCGACGTTGGGGAACTGGAGGTAGTGGTTGAGCTTGTCCGAGACCCAGACGGAACGGCGCTCCCGGCGGCCATGGACGGGTTTGGGGGCCTGGTCGGTGAAGTCCGGCGGACGGCGCTGGATGTGGCGGTCGAGGAGCAGTCGGATATCGGCGAGCAGGTTTTTCTGGTTGCCCTTGACGGTGAAGAGGTAGTGGGCGCGGCGTCCGTGGAGATAGTCGGCGAGCTTGCGTTGGGTGAGCATGGCATCGGTGGTGATGGTGCATCCTTCGATGTCGGAGAGGGTGTCGAGCAGCGGGATGACGATGCCGATCTCGTTGGTGCGTTTGGTTTCGTCATCGGCCCCCGGTTTCAGGCCGACTTTTTTTGACTCCAGGGGATTCCGGTGTGGTGGCCGACGGCGCCGAGCACGTGGGGCCGGTTGCCCTGGTCATCGATGGCGCCCCGGATGGTCTTGCCGTCGACGGCAATGGCGGTGTCCTTTGGGCCATGGACCTGGTGCCACGCCCGCAGGGCGGCATCGAACTGGTCCGGGTCGATGCGGATGAGGACGCTGCGGATGGCGGACAGGCTGGGCACCTGGTGTCCGCTCCTGGAACGGCGTACGCGGAAACGTTCCAGGACCCTGGGGCTGAGGTCGTCGATCCATTCGCTCATGGCCTTGTAGCCGCGCATGCCGCAGAGCGTGGCCGCTGCGGCCAATGCCAGCATGGTGGACAGGGCGTGGCGGCGGCCCTGGCGGCGTCGGGGATCGTCGATGTCGCGGAAGAAGTCGGGCAGGGATCGCATCTGTTCGGCGGTGAGAGTCATCCTGGGTACTCCATGTTGCAGTGTGGTGTCGAGGCAGGGGTCCCGGAGGCGGGCGCGGGCGGTGCGCGACAGGGGATGGACGAAGACGAGCTTGGGATTTGCGTGTTCGCTGTAGCCCGGGCCCTCGCGGCCGAAGCCCCGGGTATGCCCGACCTCGATCCAGTTGGCGGCGCGGTAGACGGTGCCGTGGAAGCGGGCGGGGTCGACGAAGGTCTCCACCAGCAGGAGGCCGTGACCGAAGCGGAGCGGCCAGTCGCGGGCGAGGCGGCGGGTGCACAGGGAAAGCACGCGCGAGCCGAGGTTGCGCGGTGCGCCGGGCAGGATCAGGAAGCGCGAGTTGTTGGTGATCAGGTGCAGGCGGCCGAACCGGATGCCGTACTCCCAGCCGATCCACCGGTCCCGGGCGCCGCATTTCAGCGCCGATGCCGAGAACATGGCCAGTGCCAGCCAGCGCCCCCGGTGATGGGCCACATAGCGCAGCGTCTCGCCCCGCGCCGGCACCGCGCCGAGATAGTGATGCGCCTGCATCAGATCCCGGAACCGGGATTCATCTCTCGCCGGTATGATGTCTACCGACACCTCTGAAAGGTCCACCTTGCGTATGTCCGTCTGATGGTCTTGTGACGGGATTTATACCAGTACCCGGGGGAAAAGTCCAGTGTTTGGGGTAAGTCCTTTGACCGGAAGAAAAAACTCTGCAGAAAAGAATTACCCTGGTCACCAGGGTGAAATGCCTTGACAGGAGCGGCACCATGAACCGCCAGGCATCCCTGGCGGCACCGATCCCATGGATCAGGAACAGCGGCGGGCCTTCCCCGTGCAGGGTGAAGTCGCATTCCACGGGAACCTGGCGCTTCATCGGGCGGAACACACGTGGGCGTTCATCGCGGCCATGCTCAGGCAGTGGCCCGCTTCGTCCGGGCTGCCTTGCGGGCGGTGAAATGCGGCATCACCTCTTCGGCGAATTGCTGGATGCATTCCAGCGTTTCCGTCTGGGACAAGCCGAAATTCATGTTCATGATAAACCGGTCTACGCCGGCCTCGGCATAGGGTCCCAGCTTGTCAATCATGTCCGACGGGGTTTCAATGGCCAGGTTCTCGGCGGTCTCCGACAGGGTCATTTCGCGCGGCAAGGGACGGATCATGCCGCGGTCCACGATTCCCGGCCCGGTGAAGACGTTGTCGAACCGTTTGTAGTACTCGTTGGCCTGTGCCACCTTCCGCATCCGGTCAGCCTCGCCGGCCGCCAGGAATGCGACCCGCGACAACGACAGGGTCAGGTCCCAGCCAGCCTCTCCCAGGCTGGCCTTGCCCTGATTGAACGCCTCGACCTGCTGGCGCATCTTGTGATGACTGCCGGACAGCGGGGTGGTCTGGATATGGAATCCCCTCCCCGCGCAGGCGCGGATACCTTCCGGCGCCATCACCGCCATCATGATGGGAATCCTGCGCACCGGGCGGGGCATGACGGTGATCGGCTCGAACCGGTAGTACTTCCCGTCCCACCCCACCTCCTCCTCGTCGAGCAGCTGCCGCAACAGGTCCAGCGACTCGTCGAACTTTTCCCGGCTGGTCTCCAGCGGAACCCCCAGCCGGCCCATTTCGTAGCCGAACGCGCCCCGCCCCACTCCCAGCATCAGGCGCCCTTCGGTAAGAATATCGGCGCAGACCACTTCACCCGCATAGATCCGCATGTCATGCAGCGGCAGGACCGCCACGCTGGTCATGATGCCGATGCGCCGGGTCTCGGCGGCAATTCTCACCGCCAGCTGCAGGGGTGCCGGAAGCATCAGGATGTTGATCAGGTGGTGCTCCGTCAGCGAAACCGCGTCATAGCCCAGCCGGTCGGCGAGCACCGACTGCTCGATCATGTCCCGGTAAATCCGGTCCCCTCCGTAGGATTTGTCCGGGTAGTAGGCGGAAAGCTGGATGCTGAACTCCATGGGGGTTGTCCGGTCGGTTTCGAGGTGGGCGGCGGAAGCCGATTCTGACCTGCCCGGGAGAAATTGACAATCGGCCGGTCCTGCGGGGGATCAGGCCGGGAATACCGGGGAAGCCCCACCCCGGAGGGGCAACCCCGGGAGACGTCACCGGAACAGAATCCGGCCGTCCTCCACCAGCACCCGGATGCGGTCTCCCTCCCCGAACTCCCCGGACAGGATCTCCTGCGCCAGCGGATTTTCCACCTGCTGCTGGATCGCCCGTTTCAGCGGTCGCGCACCGTATACCGGGTCGAATCCGGCCTCGGCGAGCCGCTCCAGGGCCTCATCGGCCAGTTCGAGTTCGATCCCGCGACCCCTGAGGCGACGCCTGAGGTAATCCGCCTGGATCGCGGCAATCCGCTTGAGCTGATCCATCTCCAGCGGATGGAACACCGTGATGTCGTCAATCCGGTTGAGGAATTCGGGCCGGAAGTGGCTCCCCACGATCGCCATCACTGCGGATTTCATCTGGTCGTAGTCGCCCTCTGGCGCCATTTCCTGGATCATCTGTGACCCCAGGTTCGAGGTCATCACGATCACGGTGTTGCGGAAATCCACCGTCCTGCCCTGACCGTCCGTCAGGCGTCCGTCATCCAGCACCTGCAGGAGCACATTGAACACATCGGAATGGGCCTTTTCCACCTCATCCAGCAGGATCACGGAATAGGGTCGGCGGCGCACGGCCTCGGTCAGGTACCCGCCCTCCTCGTAGCCGACGTATCCCGGCGGTGCCCCGATGAGCCTCGCCACGGAGTGTTTCTCCATGAACTCGGACATGTCGATGCGCACCATGGCCTCGTCGGTGTCAAACAGGAATTCCGCAAGGGCCTTGGTCAGCTCGGTCTTGCCGACCCCGGTGGGACCGAGAAACAGGAATGAACCGTAAGGGCGCGTGGGATCCGACAGCCCCGCCCGGGAGCGCCGGATCGCATCGGAAACGGACCGGATGGCCTCGTCCTGGCCGATCACGCGCCGGTGCAGGTTTTCCTCCATGGAGAGCAGCTTTTCCCGTTCACCCTCCATCATCTTGGACACCGGGATACCGGTCCAGCGGGACACCACCTCGGCGATCTCGTCCTCGGTCACATTGCTCCTGAGAAGGACCGTCTCCCGCTCACTTGCCTCGTCGGCGCTCGCCAGCTGCTTTTCCAGTTCGGGTATCCGGCCATACCGCAGTTCGGACATGCGCTGCAGGTCCCCGGCCCGGCGCGCACCTTCGAATTCCGTGCGCATCCGGTCCAGTTCCTCCTTGATCTGCTGACTGCCCTGCACCGCGGCTTTCTCCGCGTTCCAGACCTCCTCGAGGTCAGCGTACTCCTTCTCCAGCCTGCCGATTTCCTCTTCCAGCGCCTCCAGCCGTTTCCGGGAGGCGGAGTCGTTTTCCTTCTTCAGCGCCTCCCTTTCCATCTTGATCTGGATGATGCGACGGTCGAGCCGGTCCATGGACTCCGGCTTGGAGTCGATTTCCATGCGGATGCGGCTGGCGGCCTCGTCCACCAGGTCGATGGCCTTGTCCGGAAGGTTGCGGTCGGTGATGTAGCGGTGGGACAACGTCGCCGCGGCAACGATCGCAGGATCCGTGATATCCACGCCATGATGCACCTCGTAGCGTTCCTTCAGCCCGCGCAGGATGGCAATGGTATCCTCCACGGTCGGTTCGTCCACCAGCACCTTCTGGAATCGCCGCTCCAGCGCGGCATCCTTTTCCACGTACTTGCGGTACTCGTCCAGGGTGGTTGCGCCGACGCAGTGCAGTTCGCCCCGGGCCAGGGCCGGCTTCAGCATGTTGCCCGCATCCATGGCGCCCTCGGCCTTGCCGGCCCCCACCATGGTGTGCAGCTCGTCGATGAACAGGATGATCTGGCCTTCCTGCTTGGCGAGATCGTTCAGCACCGCCTTCAGGCGTTCCTCGAATTCGCCCCGGAATTTCGCCCCGGCCAGCAGCGCGCCCATGTCCAGCGACAGAACCCGCTTCCCCCGCATGCCCTCGGGCACCTCGCCGTTGACGATTCGCTGGGCCAGACCCTCGATGATGGCCGTCTTTCCGACACCGGGCTCGCCGATCAGCACCGGGTTGTTCTTGGTTCTCCGCTGCAGGACCTGGATGGCGCGGCGGATTTCCTCGTCACGCCCGATGACCGGGTCAAGCTTTCCCTGTTCAGCCCGCTCGGTGATGTCGATGGTGTATTTCTCCAGGGCCTGACGCTGGTCCTCGGCATTGGGATCGTCCACACTCTGGCCGCCGCGCATGTTCTCGATGGCCTTCTCGACACCATTTTTTGAGGCGCCGGCGTCGCGCAGCAGTCTGCCGAGAACGCCCCGGTCGCCCAGCGCGGCGAGGACGAACAGTTCGCTGGCGATGTACTGGTCCTGACGCTTCTGCGCCAACTGGTCGGTCACGTTGAGCAGCTTGCCGAGGTCCTTGGACACATGGATCTCGCCCTCGTTGCCTTCAACCCTGGGCATCCGGTCCAGCGTCTCGCCGATGGCAGACCGCAATCGGTTGACGTTGACGCCCGCAACGGTCAGCAGATGGCGAATGCTGCCGCCGTCCTGGTCCAGCATGGCCTGCATCAGATGCACCGGCTCGATGAACGCGTGGCTGCGTCCGAGCGCGGCACTCTGGGCGTCGCTCAGGGCCAACTGGAACTTGGCCGTCAGCTTGTCCATTCTCATTGAAACAACTCCAAAAAAAGTTCTTATTACCCTCCGCTACATGGGGTTTTTGTCCCGTTGTTCAATGTGACCGGGCGGCGTCCGTGTCGTGTGGAACCGCCCGGACGGGCAGCCGGATGGGCCGGGCCTCCGTGGTTCCCGGCATCCTTCCGCCGGCACCGTCCCCGCTCAGGCGGCCTGCCCTGTCAGGTCGTATTCCGAGGAGCCGGTGATCCTGACCGGCACGATTTCCCCCGGCCGAAGCGGCGGCAAGGGACCCCGGATCTGGACCACGCCGTCCACCTCCGGCGCATCCCCCCGGGTGCGGCCCACTGCGGATTCGGGATCCACCGAATCCACGATGACATCCATCGTCCGGCCGACCTTTCCGGCAAGCCGGCGCCTGGAAACCTCCTGCTGGACCTGCATGAACCGATGGTACCGTTCCTGGCGGATTTCCTCGGGGACCTGGTCCGGCAGATCATTGGCGGCGGCCCCTGCCACGTCGGAGTACGCGAAGCAGCCCGCCCGGTCGATCTCCGCCTCCCGGATGAAGCCCAGCAGTTCGTCGAAGTCCGCCTCGGACTCCCCGGGAAACCCCACGATGAAGGTGCTGCGGATGGTGAGATCCGGGCAGGCCCCGCGCCATTTTCCGATCCGTTCCAGCACCTTTTCGCCACGGGCCGGCCGCCGCATCGCTTTCAGTACGGCATGGCTTGCATGCTGAAACGGTATGTCGAGGTATGGCAGGACCAGCCCCTCGGCCATCAACGGGATCAGTTCGTCGACATGGGGGTACGGATAGACGTAATGGAGGCGTATCCAGACCCCCAGCCCACCCAGGTCCCGGGCCAGGTCCCGGATGTGGGAACGCACGGGCCTAGCGCCATGAAACTCCGTGCGATAGCGGATGTCGGCGCCATAGGCACTGGTGTCCTGGGACACCACCAGCAGTTCCCTGACCCCTGCGCTCACCAGGGATTCGGCCTCCGCCATGATGGATGCCGCGCCCCTGCTCACCAGCCTGCCGCGCATGCTTGGTATGATGCAGAAGCTGCACCTGTGATTGCAGCCTTCCGAGATCTTCAGGTAGGCGTAGTGCCGCGGGGTCAGCTTGAGGCCGCCCGGCGGTACCAGGTCGACGAAGGGGTCGTGGGCCGGCGGCAGGTGATCCTGGACCACGGACATCACCTCTTCCGTGGCCTGGGGCCCGGTCACCGCGAGCACCCCGGGGAAATGCTCCTTCACCATGTCCCCCCTGGCCCCCAGACAACCGGTGACGAGCACCTTGCCGTTCCTGTCCATGGCCTCATCGATGGCTTCCAGGGATTCCTCCACCGCCGAGTCGATGAAGCCGCAGGTATTCACGATCACCAAGTCCGCCGCGGCATAGTCCGATGCCATCTCGTAGCCCCGGACCCTGAGTTCGGTCAGGATTCGTTCCGAGTCCACCGTGGCCTTGGGACAACCCAGGCTGACGAATCCGATCCTGCCGGGCGGCACCGAACCCATGGACATTCAGTACAGGGATGACACCAGGCCCATCTGGTGCTTGATGGTGCTGCCCAGTTCCTCCACGGAATAATTCGTGGAATCGCAGAATGGAATCCCGTTGCGCCGGAACATCTGTTCCGCCCGGACGACATCCTGGCGGCACCTGGCCACGGACGCGTATTCGCTTCCCGGACGCCGCTCGGTCCGTATCTGGTGAAGCCGCATCGGGTCGATGGTAAGACCGAAGATCCTGTCCTTGTGCGGCTCCAGGGGACCCGGCAGCACTCCGGTGCCGAAGTCCTCCTCCGTCAGCGGGTAGTTCGCCGCATAGAAGCCGAAATGGAGCGCAAGGTAGAGGCAGGTGGGCGTCTTGCCGGAGCGCGAGGCGCCAAGGAGAATCAGCGTGGCCCGGTTGTAATCCTGCGTATGCAGTCCGTCGTCGCAATGCATGGCGTAGTTCACTGCATCGATGCGCCGGTAATACCGTCCGACATCGGAAATGCCGTGGGACTGGCCGGGCTTGTGGGAGGACTGCTGGTCGAGAAGCCGTTCCATGCGGCCGATGAACGGGGAGAACAGGTCGAAGATCTCCCCTTCGGCCGCCGACAGGATTTCACTGAACGATTCGTCGACAAAAGTCGCGAACACGAGCGGCCGGCAACCCGATTCACGGCCGGCCTCGTCGATGGCCCGGACGGCCTGTTGCACCTTCTGCGGGGTATCCACGAAAGGCAGGGCCCGTTGGTGAAACCGGACGTCCGGAAACTGGCTCATCAGCGTATGACTGAGCGTCTCCGCGGTCAGTCCGCTGCGGTCCGAGACAATGAAAACGGGACAGTTGGGCACAGTTCGTCAAGATGAGCGGGTCACCGGATTATACGGAAATTGCCCTCCGTGGCCCTCCCCGGCTTTTCCTGGCTTTCCCCGAACAGGCTGCCGGATGGAACGCGCCGGGTACGCTGGTGATCCGGCGGGGTGCGACTGCTAGAATCCGCCTTCCTGTTGGACAGATGAGTTGGGGCCGGACCGTTGACTGAGTGGATTGCCTGGTTTCATGACCTGGGGATGAGCGATGTACCCCGTGTCGGAGGAAAAAACGCCTCGCTCGGGGAATTGATTTCAGGCCTGTCATCGGCGGGCATCCGGGTCCCCGACGGGTTCGCCACCACGGCGGATGCCTACCGCGCCTTCATCGGGCACAAGGACCTCCACAGGGACATCGGCGCGATCCTCGATTCCCTCGATGTCGACAACCTGGCGGATCTCCGGGAGGCCGGCGCCTCCATACGCGGGATGGTCATGAACCATCCCCTTCCGGCGGATCTGGAGCGTTCCGTCCGTGAAGCCTATGACACCCTTGGCGGCAGCGTTGCGGTACGGTCCTCGGCCACTGCCGAGGATCTGCCGGAAGCCTCCTTCGCCGGGCAGCAGGAATCCTTTCTCAACGTTCGCGGCATCGACCAGGTGCTCCACCGGGTCCGGGAGGTATTCGCCTCCCTGTTCAATGACCGGGCCATCGCCTACCGGGTGCACCAGGGCTTCGCCCATGCCGACGTGGCCCTTTCCGCCGGCATCCAGCGCATGGTCCGCAGCGACCTGGGCGCCAGCGGCGTCATGTTCACTATCGATACCGAGTCCGGCTTCGAGGAAGCGGTGTTCATCACCTCCTCCTGGGGGCTCGGGGAATGCGTGGTGCAGGGCTCCGTGAACCCGGACGAATTCTATGTCTACAAGCCCGCCCTGGCGGCCGGACGGCCCGCGATCCTGCGGCGCACCCGGGGCTCCAAACTGATCAAGATGGTCTACGCGCCCGAAGGAGCCGATAGGGCGGTTGAGACTGTGGACGTGGACCCGGCCCGGCAATACGCGTTTTCCATCACCGACGAGGATGTCACGGAGCTTGCGAAGATGGCCGTGGCCATCGGCGAGCACTACGACCGCCCCATGGACATCGAATGGGGGAAGGACGGTGAAACCGGGGAGCTGATGATTCTCCAGGCCCGCCCGGAAACCGTGCGCAGCCGGGACAGCGGCAATACCCTGGAGCGGTTTCGGCTCAAGGAGGACGGCGAGGTGCTGGTCACCGGCCGCAGCGTGGGTCAGCGCATCGGCACCGGGCGGGTCCGTATTGTCCCGGACGTGGGCGACCTTCACCGGGTGGAGGCCGGCGATGTACTGGTCACCGACATGACGGATCCGGACTGGGAACCGGTGATGAAAAGAGCGGCGGCCATCATCACCGACCGTGGCGGCCGCACCTGCCATGCCGCCATCATCGCGCGCGAGCTCGGAGTGCCCGCCATCGTGGGTTGCGGGAATGCCACCCGGGTTCTCGTCGACGGCAGCGAAGTCACGGCATGCTGCGCCGAGGGCGATACCGGCAAGGTCTACGCGGGCCGGCTCGATTACGAGGTCATGACCACCGACCTCGACAGGATGCCCGAGATCGGTTTCAAGATCACCATGAACGTGGGCAACCCGGAACGCGCCTTCGCGTTTTCGCGGATTCCGAACCATGGGGTGGGCCTGGCGCGCCTGGAGTTCATCATCAACAACACCATCGGCGTGCACCCCAAGGCGCTGCTACAGAAGGACGACATGCCTGAGGACCTGCGCGAGGAAATCCACCGGCGCATGGCGGGATACGCCGATCCAAGAAGCTTCTACGTGGAAAAGCTGGTCGAGGGCGTCGGCTCCCTCGGCGCGGCATTCTTCCCAAGGCCGGTGATCGTCCGGCTGTCCGATTTCAAATCCAACGAGTACGCCAACCTGCTTGGCGGCAGCCTGTTCGAACCGGAAGAGGAAAATCCCATGCTCGGCTTTCGCGGCGCCTCTCGCTATATCGCCGACTCGTTCCGCGACTGCTTCGAAATGGAATGCGAGGCGGTCAGGCGGGTGCGGGACGACATGGGACTGGTCAACGTGGAAGTCATGGTGCCTTTCGTGCGCACCCTGGACGAGGCCGACGCGGTCATCGGGCTACTGCAAGAAAACGGCCTGGAGCGGGGCAGGAACGGCCTAAGGGTCATCATGATGTGCGAAATCCCCTCCAACGCCGTGCTGGCGGACCAATTCCTTGAGCGCTTCGACGGCTTTTCCATCGGCTCCAACGACATGACCCAGTTCACCCTGGGCCTGGACCGGGACTCCGCCCTCATCGCGGACCTGTTCGACGAGCGCGACGAGGCGGTGAAGGCCATGCTCTCCATGGCCATCCGCGCCTGCAACAGGGCTGGCAAGTACGTCGGCATCTGCGGGCAGGGGCCTTCGGACCACCCGGACCTTGCCCAGTGGCTCATGGACGAGGGCATCGCAAGCGTGTCGCTGAACCCGGATACGGTAGTGGAAACCTGGCTGTATCTCGCCGGGAACAGGTAGCTCTCCGGGTTTTTTCGGAACTGGATACCCCTTCCGCTTCGCTGCCCCCGGGGTGACGCGGATGCCCGGTTTTCCCTCTTCCCTGCACACTGCCAGCACGACCCCGGCAAACCAGCCAGTTACCTGTGACGGGAACCGTCACCCGCGGCAGCCCGTGATGGCCGGCTTGGCGCATATGATATTATTGCCTGGATTCCCAGCGTCGAGAGGGGCGCCCCAGGCTTTTCCCGCACGTCCGACAAGATCAAAGCCCCGACCCCCAACGCGCCCATGCCCCTCGAAGTGATCATTCTTGCTGCCGGCAGGGGGACACGCATGCATTCCGACCTGCCCAAGGTTTTGCATCCCGTGGGCGGGAAACCGATGCTGTCGCATGTGCTCGGGACGGCGCTCGGCCTTGAACCCGCCCACATCCATGTCGTCATCGGCCATGGGGGCGAGTCGGTACGCGCTGCCATGGAGCCGCTGTTCACCACGGCGGCGGACCGGTTCAACTGGGTGGTCCAGACGGAACAGAACGGTACCGGACATGCCGTACGCCTGGCCATGCCGGACGTGGACCCGAAGTCCCGGTGCCTGATCCTGTATGGGGACGTTCCGCTGGTGAACCGGGACGACCTTCTCAGCCTGTGCCGGTCGGAAGCCGCCCTGGCGATTCTCACGGCATCACCCTCGAACCCCTCCGGGCTCGGCAGGATTCTCAGGGACGGCACGGGCAACATCACGGGCATCGTCGAGCAGCGGGACGCCAGCCCCGGGCAGCTTGCCATCGGCGAGATCAACACCGGCATCCTGCTTTGCAGTGCCACCGCCCTGGCCCGCTGGCTGGACGGCATCGGTAACGGCAACAGGCAGGGAGAGTACTATCTGACGGATGTGATCGCCCAGGCCACCGCCGACGGCGAGACCGTCCATGGCGAAACCGCCCAGGACCCCGACAGGTTTCTCGGGATCAACTCACGCGGCGAGCTGGCCATGGCGGAAAGAACCTTCCAGCGGCTGGCAGCCGGCACCCTGATGGAAGCGGGGGTAACGCTCATGGACCCCTCCCGGATCGACATTCGCGGCGAGGCCAGGTTCGGCAGGGACTGCGTGGTGGACGTGAACGTGATACTGGAGGGTGTCGTGGAAGTCGGCGACGGCGTCACCATCGGTCCGGGCTGCGTAATCCGTGACGCCCGCATTGGAAACCACTGCCGCATCCATCCCCACAGCGTGCTCGAGAACGCGGAACTCGGCAACCACTGCCAGGTCGGGCCGTTCGCACGGCTGCGCCCGGATTCCCGTCTCGGGGACCATGTCCGGGTCGGCAACTTCGTCGAGGTCAAGAACAGCGAGCTGGCGGAAGGCAGCAAGGCCAACCACCTGGCCTACATCGGTGACAGCACGCTGGGCCGCAACACCAATTTCGGCGCGGGAGCCATCACCTGCAACTACGACGGCGCCAGGAAACACCGGACCGTGATCGGTGACGACGTGTTCGTCGGCTCGGACAGCCAGCTGGTCGCGCCGGTCCGTATCGCCGACGGCGTTACCATCGGAGCCGGGACCACCGTCACGCGGGACGTGGACCAGCCGGCACTGGTGGTCAGCCGGGCGAGGCAGGTTTCCTATCCCGGGTGGAAGCGCCCGACCAGGAAACCCGACCGGTAGGAGACCCGACCCGCGCGGAATGCCCGGCATCGGGACGTTGCAGGCTCACCACGCAAAAAACCCGCGGGATACACCACCTGAACAGGGGGACTTGCCGTGCATGTCCACGCAGTCCCCGGGGCGGCGGGCCCCGGACGCTGGCGGGACGGCGATCATTGCCGCCGCGGCATCCCGGTTGCGAAAGTGATCTGGAACCAGCCCAGCTGACGGGCCGCATCCATGGCCCTGACCACGGATTCGTGCGGTGTGAGACCGTCGGCCCTGATCAGGATCAGGGGCTCCTTGAGATCTCCCGCCGCACGCTTTAGAGCCTTTCGCAGCGTTTCCACGCTGGTACTGACCAGTTGCCTGGGGGCATCCTCGCCTGGACCCTGTACCCCGTACTGGCCGATGTCGTTGATCTGGATGGTCAGGAAGCGGGGTTCGGTGTCGATCTGTTCCGCGGTATCCGCCTCCGGCAGGTTTAGCTTGATTTCCGCCTCCCGGGAGAACGTGGTGGTCACCATGAAGAAGATCAGCAGCAGGAATACCACGTCGATCAGCGGAGTCAGGTTGATGTCCGCATCACTTTCGTCGCTGACGTTACGAAAACGCATATCCCCGCCCGGCTAACCTTCCCGCTGCAGGATCTTCATGAACATGAGCGCCTGCTGCTCCATGTCCACGGTGAGGGAACTCACCTTGCTGCGGAAGTAGCGGTAGAACAGCAGGCTGGGAATGCCCACGGACAGTCCGGCCGCGGTCGTGACCAGGGCCTCGGAGATGCCCTCCGCCAGGGCCTGGGGGTCGCCGACGCCAAAGGTGGTGATGGCGGAGAAAACCTTGATCATGCCGATCACGGTTCCCAAAAGGCCGAGCAGCGGGGTGATATTGGCGATGGTGCCCAGGGTGGGCAGGTTTTTCTCCAGGTCGTGCACGACATGCCGCCCGGCTTCCTCTATGGATTCCTTGATCACCACGCGGTGCTGGTTGGGATTGCGCAGCCCGGCAGCCAGGACCCTGCCCAGGGGCGAGTTCTCCTCGATCTCGTTGATGGCTTCCGCATTCAGCCTGCCCTTCCTCAGGTCGTCGCGAATCTGGTCCAGCAGTTCCGGCGGCGCCACATCACTGGACTTCAGCGCCAGGGCGCGTTCCAGGATGATCGCCAGGGAAATCACGGAACAAAGGAGAATGGGCCAAATCAGAAAGCCGCCAGCCTTGAGCAATTCAAACATGTCTGATGCGGACACTGTCTTCCGAACGTGCCGGCTAGTGTAGTCATTTCACCGCCAAGGGTCTATTCGATGCGGCCAGAGTTCCATCCCCCGATCCGGACTCTTCAGCTTTCACGTCCTTTCATGTTCATGGTCTTTCGATAATCCACAATTTCGGCATCGTGGGCGTCTCCGTTTGAAAAAGAGAAGCCTAATCGCCACTGTTCGTTGATGCGGATACTGGAAAAGCAACAACAGTCGTGATCATGACGGCCTGCCGCTATAATTCATGCCGAGAGCAATCACAGACCCCACATCGTGCCGGATGACCAAAACGGTGAAAGCCTTTACCAGCGGATCTACCGCGTGGTCCGGCGCATTCCTCCCGGGCAGGTGGCCAGCTATGGCGGAATTGCCAGAATGGTCAGAACCGGTCCGAGGCAGGTGGGCTACGCCATGGCGGCGCTGAGCGCCCACGACAACGTACCCTGGCACCGGGTCATCAACAGCCGCGGGGAGATCAGCCTCCGGAAGGACGGCCGGGCGGACACGGAACAGCGCAGGCTGCTGCAGGCCGAGGGGGTGGTGTTCGATCCCCGAGGCCGGGTGGATTTTGACCGGTTCGGCTGGATCGAGGCTGATCTTTTCTGGTTGGAGGGGAGCAGTGACTGAATGGATACAGCCGCCGCGGGGAAAGCGGCGTGCCCAGGCAACAGAATGGATTCTGTACGGAGATGATCGCGCGTGACCCGTTCCGCTCCGCCCCGGATTGTTGTCACCGTCGGTGAGCCGGCGGGCATCGGACCGGATATCGTCCTGACGGCGCTCACGGAATCCCACGCTGGAGTGATCACCGTGCTCGGAGACAGCAAGGTTCTCCGCCAGCGTGCCGCCATGCTCGGGCTCGATGTGGAAATCCAGGCAGTCGACCGCGCATGTGCCCCCGCGCCGCACTGTGCGGGACTGATCCCGGTTATCGACATACCCGTTTCCCGGGACGTCAGGGCGGGACGCCCCGACCCTGAAAATGCACGTGCCGTTGTCCGCGGCATCGACACTGCCGTCGACCTGTGCCTGGATGGCCGGGCCGACGCGATGGTCACAGCCCCGGTGCACAAGGCGGTCATCAACGACGCCGGCATCTCCTTCCGGGGGCACACGGAATGGATCGCGGAGCGCGCCGGCGGCGACATGCCGGTGATGATGCTGGCCGGTCCCGGGCTGCGCGTCTGCCTGGCGACGACCCACCTGCCCCTCGCGGAGGTGCCCATGGCCATCACCCGTGACCACCTGACCCGCGTCCTCGAAATCATGGACCGGGACATCGGCCGGCTCTACGGACTGGACAGGCCGGTGATCGGCGTACTCGGTCTCAACCCCCATGCCGGCGAGGGTGGCCACATGGGAACGGAGGAAATCGATACCATCGTCCCGGCGATGCGTTCCTTCGAGTCCGGAGGCATGAGGCTGGTAGGTCCCCTTCCGGCGGACACCGCGTTCACCCCCTCCGTGCTCGGGCGCCTGGACGCCGTCCTGGCGATGTATCATGACCAGGGACTGCCGGTGGTCAAGTACCGGGATTTCGGTGAAGTCGTCAATGTCACGCTGGGACTGCCGCTGATCCGCACTTCCGTGGATCACGGAACTGCGCTCGATCTCGCCGGCAGTGGCCGCGGCAGCGCCTCCAGCCTGATCGCCGCGATCCGCCTTGCCATGGAATTCTCCGGGGGGAATCCGTCCCGGGATACCTGACCCATGAGCGACAACGACGGGTCCATGGCCCGGCATCTTCCGCGCAAGCGGTTCGGGCAGCATTTCCTGCACGACCGGCAGGTCCTGGACCGTATCGCCCGGGCGGGATGCGCCGGCAATCCCTGCAATCTGCTGGAAATCGGGCCGGGACTCGGGGCACTCACGGAAATGCTGCTGGAACGGCTACCGGAAATCACGGCGGTGGAGCTGGACCGGGACCTGGTGGCCCGGCTGGCCGGTCGCTTCGGGTCCGACCGGCTGAAGCTCGTTCAGAAGGACATCCTGCGCTGCGACCTGGCCGCTCTGCCGCGCCGCAGCCCGGACATGCCCTTTCGCGTGGTGGGCAATCTGCCCTATAACATCTCCACCCCGCTGCTGTTCCACCTGATGGACCAGCTGCCGCAAATTGAAATCATGGTGTTCATGGTGCAAAAGGAGGTCGCCGCAAGGCTCGCGGCCACCCCGGGCGAAAAGGCTTACGGGCGCCTGTCCGTCATGGTGGCGCTGGAACTGGAATGCGAGCGGTTGTTCGATGTTCCCCCGGAAGCCTTTACTCCACCCCCCAGGGTGGATTCCAGCATCATCCGGCTCGTCCCCCGCCCTGATCCAATGGCCATGGACCGCAAGCTAGTGGGCCGACTGGTGTCCGTGGCCTTCGCCCAACGGCGCAAGACGTTGCGAAACACGCTGCGTGAACTCGTCACGCCGGCGCAGTTTCGCGAAGCCGGGATCGATCCCTCATTGCGTGCCGAAGCCCTGGGACCCGGAGATTTCGTCCGCCTGTCAGCCGCGATCACCCCAAAGCCGTGAGATGGTCCCGGAGAGGCACGCATCCCGGGAGTTGCCGGGACGGGTCCCGTTTCCCCGGAGCCGCTGAACGGCCAGGAAACCCCTGTGTCAGCCCCGGGCGCCGGGCAGTTCGGCCATCCGGGCCCTGATCCAGCTTTCCACCTCTCCATTGATCGCACGCGCTTTTCTCCCCTCGGGCCAGACCGGCGCGCCAATCACCACGTCGATGGTGCCCGGGTACTTGAGAAAGCTCCTGCGCGGCCAGAACACGCCGGCGTTGTGCGCCACCGGAAGAATCGGCGCCCCCGACCTGCTGGAAATCATGGCGCCCCCCGCCTGGAATGTGCCCGGGGAACCCGGCTTCATCCGGGTGCCTTCGGGATAGATCACCACCCATCTGCCATCGGACAGTCTTTCGATTCCCTGATGGATCATCTGGTCCAGCGCCCGGATTTTCTGTGACCGGTCAATGGCGATGGGCCGGTAGGCTGCGAGCCCCCACCCGAAAATCGGAATCCAGAGGAGTTGACGCTTGAGGACAAAGGAAACCGGCGGAAAGAACAGCTGGAAACAGAGCGTTTCCCAGGCTGACTGGTGATTGGAAATGACGATGGCCGGCTCGTCGGGAAGATTCTCCAGGCCACGGACACGGTAGTCGAGTCCGCACACCACTTTCAACGTCCAGATATTGAACCGCGCCCAGGTGCCGATTACCCGGTCGGTGACGCGGCGGGGAAACGGAACGGTCAGCAATATGGCGAATTCGATGATGACCGCGCTGACAATCTGACCCACCAGGTATATCAGCGATCTGACACCGGTCATGAGGCCAGCAGCCCCCGTTCGCGCAGCGATTCCACGTACGCCGCAAGGTCGTCGTGGATTGCCACTTCGCCGACTTCACCGGCGTCCGCTCCGGAGGCCAGGGCGGCCTCGGTCCCGAGGCCCTTTCCGGTACGCACCAGCACGGGATTGGCCTGGGCAGCCCGGGCAGCCTGCAGGTCCTGCAGGGAGTCTCCCACGGCGTCCACACCGTTGAGATTGCATTTCAGGCGTTGCTGCAGGTCGAAAAACAGGCCAGGAAGGGGCTTGCGGCACTGGCATCCGTCGCCGGGACCATGGGGACAGAAGAAGATCGCATCGATTTCCCCGCCAAGGGCATGCAGCTGTCCGAGCATCTTCTGATGAATGCGGTTCAGGGCATTTAGGGTAAGGCGTCCCCTGGTGATTCCGGGCTGGTTGGTCATCACCACGACACGGTAGTCGGCATGGCACAACCGGGCGATTGCCTCGAGGCTGCCGGGCAACGGTTCCCACTCTGCCGGCGACCTGATGCAGTCTTCGGAATCACGGTTGATGACGCCGTCACGGCCCACAACGACTATCCTGGTGGAATCCATCAGTCCGTCACGACCGGATTCCGGTACCGGAAAGCTCGGAATATGATGCCCGCAAGTCGGCAGTCATCGGGAGAAATTGGGTCGTCTGCGCCAAAAAGGAAAGCCTCTTGTCCCCGGTTATCAATATATACAAGAATATACATTTATAATCATATAGATAACAAAGTATATCTGACTACCGTAATCTTATCGCAAGCGGATTTGTTCGATTCAGGTGTTACGCTTGCGCACGATTGTATAGGATGGCATGATTTCCCGAAATCCCATCTGGAATACGGATAATGACGCGCCGCCAGCTCCCGATCGGCATCCAGGACTTCAGAACCATTCGGGAACAGGAATTCTACTACGTCGACAAGACTTCCCACATCCAACGACTGGTGGGGCAGGGACGATATTATTTCATGTCACGCCCACGGAGATTCGGAAAGAGCCTTCTTGTGGATACCCTGCGGGAACTGTTCGAGGGAAATGAACCCCTGTTCCGGGGTCTCCACATTCACGACCAATGGGACTGGTCCATCCGACATCCGGTGGTCCGTCTGAGCTTTGGCGGAAAATACGACGCACCCGGAGACCTCCACAGCAACATCATCAGCCAGTTAGCGATGATCGAGCAGGATGCCGGACTCGATCCGGCGGAAAATCGCACTGGTCCGGATCGACTCCAGAATCTCCTGCATGGCCTGCACCGGGCCACCGGCCGACAGGCGGTGGTGCTGGTGGACGAATACGACAAGCCGATCCTGGATGTCATCGACCGACCTGAAATGGCCACCGCCAACCGGGACTACCTGAGAGGCTTCTACGGGATCATCAAGGACAGCGCCCGGGATGTCCGTTTCGTCTTCGTTACCGGGGTGAGCATGTTCTCCCGCGTGAGCCTCTTTTCCGGGCTGAACAATCTGGACAACATCAGCCTGGACCCCGAGTTCGCCACCATCTGCGGCTACACCGACAGGGACCTGGATACGGTCTTCGCCCCGGAACTCCCTGGGCTGGATCGTGACCAGATCCGGAAATGGTACAACGGCTACCACTGGCTCGGGGAAGAGAAGCTCTACAACCCGTTCGACCTCCTGCTGCTGTTCCGGAAACGCCGGTTCAAGCCGCACTGGTTCGAGACCGGCTCCCCGACCTTCCTGTTCCGGATAATGATGGAGCGCGAGGTCAGCCCTTTGGAACTGGAAGATTGGGTAACTGACGAAGAGCTGGTATCCAATTTCGATATCGAGCACATCAGCATCGACGCCCTACTTTTCCAGACCGGCTACCTGACCATTACGGACATGCTGCAGGACGGGGCCCAGACCTTCTACACTCTGGATTACCCCAACCTCGAGGTTCGCCAGAGCCTGAACCAGGGGCTACTGGGTTATCTGGGCCGACAGGGGAAGGAGGTGTCGGACAGCGGCAAGGAACTTGGCAATCTCTTGGTGGCCAACGACTTCGACGGTTTCGCTGACCGGCTCAGGTCATTCTTCGCCGGAATCCCCTACCAGTGGCAGGGGTCCAGCGGTCCCGCCCGCTACGAGGCCTGGTACGCCGGGATGCTGTACGCCTGCTTCCGGACCATCGGTCTGGACCTCCGGGTGGAGGATTCCTCCGCAAGGGGCCGGGCGGACATGGCGGTGCTCCACGGCGGCCAGGTGTTCGTGTTCGAGTTCAAGATGGCCGAAGGGGAAGACGACCGGGACGACGCCGCCCGGCAGGCCATCGAACAGATCCGTGAAAAGGGCTATGCCGAAAAATACCGGGACCGGGGAGAGCCGGTCCACCTGATCGGGGTGGCCTTCGGCCGGGACCGGAGCCCGGCGGCGGTTAAGGTGATCCCCGCCTGAGTCCGGGCCAGGGGTGGTGTCAAGCCAACATGGAATCTATAGCCGCGTCCATCCCGGAATGGCCATGTCCGGCCATGTTTGCCACCCCTGAACCCAGGTCCGTGGGGACATAGTCTACGGCCGACGACGATCATCTGCTCCGATGGTGCGCGTGATCGGTCATCAGCCTACTCACTGCCCGATCCGTCATAAATCCGGAATCGGACGGATTACACATACAGGGGTTCAGATCGCACGCCTGACCCGTATCGCCCGATTCCGAGCATCCCGGCTGCCGATCGCCGAAGCGCATGGCTTCACCATCCAGCGGTCGCGGGCTCGCCAGTTCGACCCGACCTGAAACACCCACCGCCGTTACTTCCAGCCCATGTGAAGTGGCCGGAGGCGGGTGAAGTAGTGGGCGACGGAACCCGATCGCCTTCAGCCGTTCCCCGCCGTCACCACCGCAACTGCCCCCGGAAGATTAATAAATCGGATATTTGATCCGATCAGGACAGGTATCGGCGGTGATTTGTACGGTCATACACGGCCCCCCGAATTTCCCCTTTCTCCTCTACAGGGTACGACATCTTGCCGGAGAGCCGTAATCTAATCGGACTGACATCAACACACCTTAAAGCGAAGATAGTGCAGGCGCGTGCCTGTCGTACGCCTTCGGTCGAGCCGTGATGGGGAGTCAGGCCGAATGGGGAGAGCATCAACCAATCCGGTATAACCACTCACCCCTTCAGGTAAAGTTCGCGAGTTGACGGAGTGTGATCACGCCCCACCGAATGGATACTGCCTGTCGCCGACCCAATGGAACACCCCGGCAGCCGTCACCCTTGGCTGGAAGCGGATTCCGGTCCAGACGTTCCAGTAATCCTCGGACCGTCTTCACGGCAACTCCAGGCCCATGGCCGACACAGTCGGCATCAACCCCTCTGGCTCCACCCAGGACCTCACCGGCACCTTCCGCCTTCACGCTCCCGTTGGCGAAGCCACGCCACGTCCCGCCGCAGGCGCGCAACTCGGCGGGGCGGGACGGGCGGCCTGCCTGCTGCGGTAGCGCCACCCGCCCGACCTGTCCGGTGGCCGCCAGGTACGACGCACCGTCCACCTGAACCGGGCCAAGGCGAAGGGCACCGCCCTGTACGAGCGCACGACGGCCACCCTCATCGGGGACGGCGATCCGGCCGGGCATCCGGTTCCTCCGCCCGGACGGGTGCCAGGCCATCCCAGGTTTCATACAAGCAGCTACGCTCGCACTTTACGCGAGAGATCACTAACTGATACGACCTTGAATTTCTTCACGCATCATTTGGTAGAGTTGTTTCTCCATAACGATATACCCCGGCTCTGCCAAAAGATCTTCTTTCTTCGGAAATCGTTTTCCTCCCTTGAACTCCATTGATAGGTCCGCCTTTATCTTTCCGGGTTGACGGGTAAAAAATATGATACGGTCGGCGAGATATATGGCTTCCTGAATGTCGTGGGTAACCAGAACGACGGTTTTATTCTCGCTTTCAATAATTTCTATGATCATCTCTTCCATTTCCCAGGTGACCTGGGCATCGAGAGCGCCAAAGGGTTCATCCAATAAGAGCAGCTGAGGGTTTTGCGCCAGTGCCCGGGCTATGGCTACCCGTTGCTTCATTCCACCTGACAGTTGGACGGGGTACGAGTCGGCAAATTCATCCAGATGTACGAGTTTCAGGAATTTCTCCGCTCGACGCCGTTTTTCCGGATTGGGTACTCCCTGAATTCCCATGCCATGTTCAACATTTTTCACTACACTCAACCATGGGAATGAAGTATAGGCTTGGAAAACCATCCCTCGTTCAGGTCCTGGACCTAATATAGTGTCAGACAGAAAACCCCGATTTCCGACGGATTCCCGGCGTGAAAATATTTCGCCAGCATCCAGTCATTGAGTGACTCTATGGATTTCCGGGAAACAGTAGAGGGAATTGATTGTCAGGGCGTTTCGGCCTGATTCCGGACATTGGGCTCCATGCCCACCCTGTCGGGGCGGGACTTTCAACTTCAGCTGACGAAAGCCGATCCGTCATGCCGCCCGTCGTCGCCGCTCGGCCTCACGGGCCCGGTCCCGGATCATCCGTCCGACGCGATGCACGTTGCATGCCAGTATCGACAGTGCCACCGTCCGCTCGAACCCCTCCACGCCATGGCTGCGCACACGGTCCAGGCCCCGGTGCTCCAGATTGTGGATCGCCGACTCGATCGCCGGATGCTGTTGCCGGGCCGCCCGGAACACGGAGCCCGTCTCACGCACCCGGTCAGCCCGCGTCCAGCGGCCCTTGCGGGGCAGGACATTGTCCTCCAGCAATTCATCCAGACACCGGCGATTCTCCGGACTGTGAAACCCCTTGTCGAAACTGCAAAGCCCCAGGTCCGGATACTTCCCCCTGGCCTCCTCCACCATCGGCACCGCGATCTCCACATCGCTTTCCTTCCACATCACCCGATGGTGCAGCAGCAGGCCGTGCTGGTCTTCCAGAACGCAGACCGGAACCCCCAGTTCCACCGGGCGGCCCACCTTCCCCTTCGAGATCCAGCGCGTATGGGGCTCGAAGATCGAGTAGATCTTCTCGCCCTGGGGAATCGTCTCCCCCCGCAGCAACCGACGGTCCACCTGGTCCGAAAGCCGGGCGGCATACCACAGATACTGCCGGATCCGGTTCATCCGAACCAGCCGGCACTCCACCCTTGCCATCCCGGCAAGAACATCCAAAGTGCCATCGGCCTGGGCAATCAATTGCCGGGCGGAATCGAGAAAACCCTTCACCCGGTCCGGGCGGCCGTGCGCATCACGCGCCCGTCGAACCCCGTTGAACAGGCGCTTCAGTTTCCTGCGCCGGTCCTTCGCCTGGCGCCACCCCGAAACCCCGTCCTCCAGGGCCGCCTCCTGCATCAGGCCAAGCAACTTGCGCAGCGCATCCCACAACAGACCCGTATCCGTCGGGTAATGCACATCCGTTTCCACCACGAAGGAATCACACCGACCGCGCAACAAGTCTCCAGGCTTTTTTTTTGACACCCGGTGGCCCGATTCCACCACCAGTTCTCCAACCTTCGACAGCACCCCCGGCGTCAGCAGGCTGACGTTGTCCTTGATCTGCTGCACCGAATAACTCTCGTCCGAGTACACACTGTGCCCCAGCATCTGGCGGATCACGTCATAGTGGTTCACCAGTCCCTCAAGACGGTCGAAGTCGCAGTTCAGTCCCTGCTTCAGGATCGCCATCACCAGAATCGACCACAAGTGCATCCCCGGCCTGCCAGTGTCCAGGTCCACATCCGGCAGAACCTCGCGCTCCAGCAGGTCGAACAGACGGTTGCGCAATGACTCGTCGGTATACAGATGCTGCAGGCCGATCAGGAGCGCGGGGATATCGTCCCGGGATTTCGGGTCGATCCGGATATCGGCAATCTGGCATGCGCCGATCTCCAGTTGGGGATGGAGGGTATGTCTCATCGGGTAGGGACCAGGGCGAAGATTCGGGAAAAACCAGCAAATTCCCCATGATTTTACCATCCAGCCGATGAATCCGGGACATCTTCATCACGCCGATTTCCCGATTACGCCTTTCCAATCAGAAATTTATGGGTTTTCTGCCGGACACTAATATAGGCAAGCCATAGACGTCGACGCTGCCTCGAGTGGGATACTCCAGTCCGGCGATCAATCTCAATAGCGTTGTCTTTCCACAGCCAGAAGGCCCTATCAAGGCGGTTACCTGGTTTTCCCGAATATTCACTGACACATCATCCAAGGCAACAATTTTACCGCCGACATATTCTTTTGAGACTCGCGTTGCCCGGATGGGTGGCTCGCCAGCTTCCCGGCCTTGTTCCAAGGCCGCATTTCTGGATACCAATTCAGTTTCCCTGTTCTCCATTAATTCTTACCTCCGCGCATATTCATGGGGAAACAAAATTCGGGCGGCGATTCGAAATGAAATATCAGTCAGCACCCCTAATACACCGATCGTAAGGATTCCTCCCATGATGATATCCACATGTAAAAAACGTGCAGCACGCATCATTACGGCGCCGATGCCGTCTGTTGCGGCAACGATTTCAGCAATGACGAGATAAGTCCAGGATACGGCAATCATGTTGCGCATTGAATCCAGAATTTGGGGCGCGGCGGCAGGAAACGCAACCTTGAGTACGATATGTCGCCGGTTGGCTCCCATTGTCTGCGCGGACTCAATCAATTCTTTGGGTACAGACAATACGTTATCCAGGATCAACGCTATAAGAAAAAACACACACCCCAAAAACAGAAGCGCCATTTTCGCAAAGTCTGTTGGTCCAAAATACACCAACAGCAACGGAACAAATGATGCGGCGGGAAGATAACGCAGTCCTCCGACTGTTGGGTTGATCAATGCCCGGAGTTTGATAAAGCATCCCATCAGCAAGCCCAATGGAACGGCAACCAAGCAAGCCACAATGAAACTCAGGTAGATTCGGTAGACACTTTTGCCGATATCTCCGATAAACCCCTTGTCTCTGATTAATCCGTAGATTTTCCCAACCACCTGCTCAACACTTGGCAGGAATTTTTGCTGGGATACAGGTGTCAGATAATGTGCTATCTCCCACAACCCAAAAAACCCGATCACTCCCAAAATACCAAGAACCAGACTTTCGTTGCGGCCTACAGTTCCACGAACTTCCAAAAAACGTGACCTGGGTGGCTTGAACAGGGGGGCTGCCTCTGAATACTGCGAATGGGCGCTTTCGGTTGGACTTGCCCCGTCAGTTTTTATCATCGGTAAATCCTGTTTGTGGCTGAAACGAGTGGAGATTAACGGGGTTAAACAAATACAGTGGTTCCCTTTGTTGTCTAGAGAGTGATCAATCCACCATTGAACGCCGTTTCATATACGATGTGCCCGCCCATGATCAGGGTTGTAGTGGCAATTGTGGTTCTCAATCCTCCGTATAGCCAGTTGTTTTTTCCCAGCGAAACCTTCATTGGAATGGATATTGCAACTGACACCATTGCCATGCTGATGATCGATCCCACTCCAAAAAGAAAAATATAGACAAAGCCCAAAGCAGGAGACTGGATCGTTTTCAATGTCAACAAAATCAGTACAGAGGATCCCGCCATTCCATGCATCATCCCGATTAACAAAGCCCTGACGGGAAATTGCGTGGAATGCCCGTGATCATGCAGTGCGGTTTCGTTTGATTTCTGATGGCGATGGGCATGCAGATGTAAATGTTTCACGCCGTCCGAATGGCAATGGACATGTACATGCAATCGGCCAACAATGATCTTTCTTGCGAGGTCTGCGCCGAGAAATATCAACATGATTCCGACAAACAACTCCAGGATCAGGCTGAGTTCATCCACAATGACGAAATCAAAATACAGAACCGCGGCGCCCGCAATCGCCAGGGTTGTTGTGTGGCCTATGCCCCAGGTTATTCCCTGCACCATGGCTTCTCCTGAGTGCGAAGATTCAGACAATGTGGCAACTGCCAATAAATGATCAGCTTCCAGTGCATGGCGGAATCCCATGAGGAGCCCCAGGACTAAAACGCTTATCATCAGCCTAGATCAGCACAGCACTTGTGCGCGATGTCCAAGTTTGCCTTCGGTGGTCAAGGTGCCCAACACATCGAGTACCACCCGGCAGGCCAATTGGGAGGTGTTCTGATTAACATCGTAGGGAGGCGCGACTTCCACAACCTCCATTCCACAAAGACCTTCCCTGGCAATTAATCTTACTAACTCCAGTGCTTCTCTTGGCAATAGTCCCCCTGGTTCAGGCGAACCTGTACCAGGTGCAAAACCCGGATCGATGGAATCGATATCGAAGGAAAGATAAACCGCTTTAGCGTTCTTCCAAGCAAGTTCCAGAGCCATTTCAGCCGCCTTTTTAATTCCCAGTTCTTCAATATCGGTCATCGTCATCACGCTGGACCCTCGTTCCCTCGCTACTTCGGACCCCGGTCTCGATCCATACCATCCGCCAATTCCCATTTGCACAAGATTTTTGGGGGGGCAGTTCTTGAGTCCGACGTCATGCATATGACTGTGGGAATGATGAGAGGTTGAGGCATCCCGGCCTTCATGTTCGTGTCCATTGGATGTCCAGAACCATGGTGTGGTATGCATTCTTTCGTCCATATCCATTTCCTGCATATCAATATGCCTGTCGATATGGATAATGCCAACGTTTCCATCGATATGGGGTGCTATTCCCCGCACATTCGGATAACCAAGACTATGGTCACCGCCCATCAGAATCGGAAACACGCCGGAAGTATAAATATGAGAAACAGCTTTGGTGACCTGATCGAAGGTTTTTTCAATATTGCCCGGGATGACAAAGATATCCCCGGCATCACACAGATCAAGCTCCTCCTGAAGATCCACTGCGCCATCCACGGAATAACCATCGTACAACGCAGAAATTTGACGCACGGCCTGGGGCCCGAATCGGGCACCAGGCCGATAGGTCGTTCCGGTATCAAAAGGAATACCGACATACGCCGCTTCATACTCCCCCACTTTTCTGATGTCTTCACAGTAGGGCGCTTTCATAAAAGTGTTAATTCCCGCAAATGCAGGCTGGTGGCCACGACTGAACAGAGAAATGGTCCTGTCGTTTATGGATTCCGCGGCTTCCAGGCCAAACTCCAGTCCGCGTTCAATTTCCTGTTGTTGCTTTGTCTGGGAAATTTTCTCCAGTCTCTTGAGGTTGCGATTACCGCGCAGCTCCCCCGTCTTTTTATCAGGCATTTTTTTTATCCAAAATTAATTTCAGGATTTCAGCCGATCGCCCACAGCGATTTGTCACTACAATATTCGCCGCAGGAGACAGCCACTTTTGGAGGATTGACTAGTCCAGGCCGAGTCTTCCAATCCACTGGTTGGAAGAGTATGTGTCAGTAATTCCATCATCTGCCAGCGACTGCAATATTGAAGTTTCTATGCCATCGGATGAGACGGCTTTACTGTCCATCACCCCTGCTTCTACATATACATCACCAAACAAATCCCATGTCTGTAACGCGTAACCTTCGGCACAGTCCGGTGCTCCATCGAATAATTCTGCGCCCCAACCGCTGGGTTCTGCAGGTGCTTCCACAATGTTTTCCGGCAAACTTGCACAAAGAGGAGCGCCGCCCAGACCAAACGCCCCGAGATTTTGTGATGCGTTCAGCATTACCGCTCCATACTGCGTTTCTTTTACGTCACTGATGGGCCAGTCAAGGCCTTTGGCGATAATTTCATTCCCTTCTTCGGGGTTACTTTTCCACCAGTCAACAGCTTCAAACCAGGACCGCAACAACTCTTTGGCAACTTCGGGCTTTTCCGCCAGCCATCGGCTGTTGCACGCGATGGATTCTGATATCAGTCCGCGCTCCCAGGTCTTATCGGACAGGCTTGTTTTAAGGACATGGGATCCGGGTCGGCTTAGTGATTGCCTGGAAAAAGGGATGTAGTTCACGTCAATATCCAGAGCGCCGCTAACGAATGATGCAGCACTATCCTGGGGAAGGAGAATGCTATGAGCCAACTGGTCGAACGGAATGCCTGCTTTCTTCAAAGTCAGCAGCATCCACATGTGATTTAAAAAAGCAAAGTCTGCGCCGTAATTTTTTCCGGGGAAATCGTTTACAGAACGGATATCCTCAATGACCACCATTTCATCCAATCCATATGACATGGCTGGAATGGCTATGACTTTCACCGGTACATCAGCGGCAACAGCTACTACCAGAGAGTCGAGGGTGTTCATCATGCACTGCAGCTCAGAACCCGAAATAGCTGCGTTTTTCGCTGTTATGTCCTCGATAATTTGAACTGATAAGTCGATACCCTTTGCCATTCCCTTTTCCTGGACAATATACCAGGGCGCATAGGGTGAGAAAGAAATGATGGCGATATTCACCCTTTCGTTTGAGTAACCGGTTGCGGGTACAACAGCAAGAATAGATGCGACCATCAACATGATGGTCCTGGTCAATGTCTTCATAACGGTACCTTTGTCTGGTGGATTATTTCGAATTGTTATCAGCGGCAGGTAATATGAAAACATATACGATACGGCGTAAAAACACCCGAACATATATTTAAAACATTGATAAAATCTATGTTTTAAATTTTCTGTATTCGGCACATTCGAGAATTCAGCTAAGAGATCCCTGCCGCTAGGTTTCAAGTAATGACAGTCTCCCACGTTAAATTTGCCAATACCCTTGACTGGAATCTTCTCAAGGTGTTCCATGAAATCGTGATTTCGAAAGGGGTAACAGCTGCGTCGATTAGCTTATCCAGAAAGCAGTCAACCATCAGTCATGCGCTCCTTAAACTCGAATCGGAGCTTGGAGTCAGACTGTGCTTCAGAGGACCGGGTGGATTTGGGTTGACAGATGAAGGGCAACTGTTGTTCGAGCAGTGCAGTCCGATGTTCAGTCGGGTCGATAGCATTCCAAAAAACATGGACAGCTTCTCGGAGGAGATCCATGGGCAACTCAAAATCCAGATGATCAGTAATATCGTTTGTGCGTCTCTGGATGAAATCCTCAACAGGTATGTACGCCTGTATCCGGATGTGGAATTGGTAATTGAAATTGTGCCTTGGGAAGGTATTTCAAAAGCGATTCTCCGCGGCAGTATCGATGTCGGGATTACCCCGATCAACGCAAGGCACGACGAATTGCAATACGACTTGTTGTTCCGGGAAAGCCACCGGGCGTATTGCAACTCAGAGCACAGGCTGTTCGGAAAAAGAATCAGAAAAATCGACCGGCTGTCCAAGGAGAAATTCGTGCTTACGGGGAATGATGAGCCGGAGCAATTAACCAAATTTAGAATGAAGCACAATCTGGGACACCACATAGGCGGAATTTCTTCCAGTCTGGAAGAGGCAAAACGCCTGACGATTGCAGGCTCAGGAATCTGTTTTCTGCCGGAGGGATTTACAGAGCGAGAAGTCAGACTCAATCAGTTGTGGCCCCTAACCGAAAATATTGATGCGCTGACGCTCGATATATTTATTATTACCCACCCCAAAGTACCCGAGCGGCTGGCAATCCAGTATTTTTCCAGGCAGGTTACGGAACACTTGGAGATGTATAGCGGAGTTGACAAAGGTTCAGTTTGAAATAAACGAGTCAACAATGCAGAGAATGGTGTGCCCGCTACCAAAGGTAAGGGGTAGTACGACGATGGGTCATAAGGGCGGTTTAAACGCGTCCGTGTGGTTATTCCATATATGACCCGCTTCCTCGTTTTTAACCATTTCGACCAGACCAGAACACTCTGAACTCATACAAGAAGCTCTGTAACCCGCATGGGCGAGCACTGCGGATGTCCCCCCCCACATTTGCAACTCTTCTGCGTCACCTGCGGTATCCCTGGGGTTCTCCGGCGGTACCTGTCAGGTCACCCCTCGGTTGTCGAGAACCATGCCGTTCATGGGCTTCCATGGGCAGGGCGCTTCTGCAGCGCGGAGAAAATCAGGTAGGCCACGATCCTTGCTTGCGCATATGCTCATTTGCCCATAGAGCAGTGCCCGGTTGACGAGGCCGACGAAATAGAGAACGCTGGCGCGCTCGCGCCCGGTCATGCTGGCTGCCAAGCACACGGTCGGTGTGGATGTGAACCGTACGAGGCCCGGATCATGCTGGTATGCGCCGCAGCATCCCTGCCACGGACCGCCGCTGGCATGTCAGAAGAGATAATCGAGAACGCGTTCAGTGGATGGGCATGGTGATGTTCGAGAGGTAAGGGTGTCGCCGGGACTGGAGGCATCTGGCTGTGCATCAGGAACCTGACCGGTAGTATTGTCGGGACCCGTTGGGCTATTGCCACCCCAGCCACCACAGGAATCAAGCATGCTCAGGCTGGCTACGGCTATACCGGCCGGAAGAAACCTGGGAAACATGTAGAACTGCAGGCCGGATGCATCGGGTGACGGTGCTGGCATGGCTCACCCTGCCGAAACACTGTTGTCGTCAGGATTGTAGCGAACCCGACTGGGAAGGGTATTCTCCAGAAAGTGCCCCCGGAAACGGTTGCTGATGATAAGCTCCGTAGTCGGACGATAGCGTTGGCGGCCAACTTCAGCGTCTCCGATACACCCCGGTTGCCCTATACCAATGTGATCTCTCAGCGCTTCCTGAAGAACATACTCGATATTCTCCAAGCAATGTCCTTTGTGAGGGTGCGCACCTCCGCAAAAACAAACCAGGTACTGCAAAGTATCCTGCCCATAGATGTCTTTCGGTTCGGAAGGCCTGTGCCGTAATCTCCGCCATTGATCACAGCTACAGGATCATTGAGAAAGGAGGTAGGACAATTGGGAATACAATATCCTTCGCCCGGATTGACGAACCATTTGTCAATGTGGTACCGCCACCGATTGCCAATCTCATTACCCTTGCCGATGTAGTAGCCCACATACCCACCTGTCGTGGTGGCCACGACAAGCATGTAGATTCCTGCACCCAATGAGGGATTGTACCAACCCTCATAGCCACAGATTGCGCCCATGGGGATGGAATTCCAATGCAGTTCGTACTCGTACATCACGTTACCCTTATAAGCCTCTTGAATGGCCAGAATGATTCTGCGCCCGCCGCCGATCGACGCCTCTGCGACGCAATCGTATGAACTGGCGGAATTTCCGCTCCATGAGGAGTGGCGTGATCATGTTCAACCGGGGCTGTCGCCGGCATCGAGTTCCGTCCAAGCGGGATGCGGCCTGCGCCCTGGGTGGTTTTCTACACGGACCCCTGTGTCCGGATGGCCGAATATCTGCAGGTCCAGGGCGATTCCCGGTATACGGTGGTTCGTTGATCGCCGCCAGCGGGGTCGCGGGATCAGGCAATCATCCCAATAATCGTGATCCTTATCCGGATATCTCTATTCCGACTGTATTCCAGCGCGCCCGCGGGTCAGAACTCCCGGCGCCAGCCGCCGAGGTAGGTCCACTCCGGGTCCGTGGCCTGTCGATGGCCGGGCCGGATGCTCAGGACGGCGCCCAGGCGAAGCTCGCCCCCGGCCAGCGGCCCGCGCCACTGCCCGGCGAAGTCCAGTTGCCGGCCGCTGGGCGCCAGGTCGGCCCGCGCCTGGCTGAGATACGCCGCGCCCTGCCTGGTCCGGCCCACAGGAAAGCTCAACCATGCCCGGCCGCTCTCCACCCGCAACGGCTGGGACACGGACAGGCGCAACTTGCCTGAACCGGCCAGCGGCCTTGCGGCGTGAAGCGCGAACGCGCTTGTGACCAGGGTTGATACCCGCGTGACGAGTCCGCCCCTCGCCGCCGGGGCCACCAGTCCGAACTCCGCATTTGCGCCGATGCGCCATCCTTCCAGGTCCGCAGCCGCGTCCACGCCCAGGAAAGTGGTTTCGGCGGACATGTCGCCGAACGCGCCTTCGCCGACGCTCCCGAGGAGAGTCTCCCGCTCGCCGATCCAGCCGGCCCGAAGACCCACGGGGGAGCCGGCCCGCCGCCAGCCCAGGCTGGCGCCGAAGGCGGATCCCGTTCCCGTCAGCCGATCGGTGGCGAAGGCGGCGGCGGACAGGCCGGTTCGCCCGGACAGGGTGGCCTTGACCCCACCTTCCGCCAGGGCGATATGGCCGCCCCGGATCTCCGCCGGGGCGACCAGGCGGACAGTGGCGGGACTCAGGGGCGCCGTTTCGCCACCGGCCCACGACCCTCCGTGTGCGATGGAATGGACGCCGCCTCTCTACTGCTTCATAGTGAAGCAGGTGCCAGCAGGCTGGCATTGAACACTCCTTCAACGAGAGACGACATCCATGAAAAAGATTAGCATCATCGGTATTGACCTGGCAAAGAACCTGTTCCAGCTCCACGGGGCCTACAAGGATGGCTCGGTGGCATTCCGCAAGCGGGTCACGCGGGGGAAGCTGCTGTACTTTCTGGGCAAGCAGCCCCCCTGCCTGGTTGCGTTGGAGGCCTGCGGTGGGGCCCATCACTGGGCACGGGAGATCCGCCAGCTGGGCCACCGGGTTCATATTCTGCCGCCCGCCTATGTGAAGCCGTTCGTCAAACGGCACAAGAACGACATGGCGGATGCGGAAGCCATCGCGGAGGCGGCCTCACGCCCGACGATGCGGGTCGTTTCGGTAAAAGACGAAGGCCAGCAGGCACGGGCCATGCTGTTCCGGGTCCGGGACCTCATGGTCCGTCAGCGTACGCAGACCATCAATTCCCTGCGGGGACTGCTGGCGGAGTACGGCCTGGTGGCGCCCAGGGGGCGGGCCAACGTCAAGACCCTGGAGGCGGTGCTGGAGGACCGGGAAGACTCCCGGCTTCCCGACCTCGCCCGGGAGATGGCGGACATGCTCGTAAAGCAGATCCGCGCGTTCGATGCCCGGATTGTCGAACTGGATCGCCAGGGCCGGGCGGCCGCCAGGGATGATGAAACCATTCGACGTCTTCGGACCATTCCGGGCGTGGGCCCGATCACGGGACTGGCGTTCCTGGCCTTTGCGCCGGACATGGAGGACTTCAGGTGCGGCAGGGATTTCGCAGCCTGGCTCGGTCTCGTGCCCCTTCAGAAATCGTCCGGGGGGAAGACCAGGATCGGGGAGCTGTCGAAGATGGGTCAGCGGGACCTGCGCCGACTGCTGATCACCGGCGCGATGACCGTGATCCAGCGAACGACCCGCTGGGGCAAGGAGCCGGACCCCTGGTTGAAGCGGCTGCTCGAACGCAAGCCGACGATCCAGGCCGCCATCGTGCTGGCCAACAAGATGGCACGGATCATGTGGGCGCTGCTGATGAAGGGGGAGGACTATCGGCATGACGCGGTAGTCCGGGCTGCCGGCATCCAGGCCGCGGGAGCGTGAGAATGTGTCCGGAGACACTCAGACATGGGTTGGCGACCTCGTATGGCCGAGGGTGTCCCGCGTTCGGCGCCAGGACGGGCCTGCAAAGGCCTCCCCGGCCCTGGAAAAGAACTTCGCCGCTGCGGTCTGCAAGGCAGGCCGGACCGGCACCTGAACGATTCCGGGGAATACTCCGGAACCGTCCCGGCTTTCCGGCGATCGTGAGTTAACCACGAGGAACCGGGAGACCGGGTTGTTGCAACCACTCGAAAGAGCGCAGAGGCAGTAGGGGCAAACAGTCGAATAGCCGGGAACAGGAAAACCATGTGCGGGCATCGGCCTACAAGGCCTACGGTGCGATCTGGACCTGTTCCGCTGATATCCATACCGGCCCGCGGCACATCGTGATGCCGCTTAATCAGAGGCCTGATATACGACCGCGCTCGACGACTTGTCAAACTGCCAAAGCGTGAAAGCGTGAAGCCGGGGGGTTGCAAACCCGGCGGCGTCCATATACGCCCGCAGGTTTCCTGCACTGAAACCCGCTACAGTAACGGCGCATGATCAATACGCGGCAAACAGCACGGCGGGTCCGGCAGGAGGGGAAGCGGCCATGGCCCACCCCGATCAGATCCGGCTTCTGTGAGCCCCAATGATTTCAGCTAAACCATTCACACTGAGGAGTGAACCATGACCACGACAAAGAATAGCATGAACAATACAAATAGCGCGATTGCCCGCTTCAGGCTCATCTTCCTTTGGGGCTTATACGCATAACTAGCCAAAAAGCAGCAATTCCCGCTGGTTTTAAAAGTCAAGCAAATACAAGGTGATAGAGAGATACGGAAAAAACTTTTTCGTAAAGTTTTTCAGGAATTCTGGTATCATACAGTTCCAATTTCATGAACCAGGTGAAATTGGATGCGTGAACCATCAAATCGCAAACACTTGAGCGCACAGGGATTGCTGCAGTCGATCCGGTCGAGTTTCGAGGAGATTCCGGACACGAAGCGCACCCGCAAGTTCCCGTTGTCGGACGTCATGATGTCGGCGCTGGCGATGTTCGGTCTGAAATATCCATCGCTGCTGCAGTTCGAGCGGTCGCAGTCCGAGGAAGCGGTGCGGCACAATCTGAAGCATCTGTACGGGGTGGCGCAGGCGCCGAGCGACACGTACATGAGGGAACGGCTGGACGAATTGGACCCGGGGGTGTTCGAGCCGGTATACAAGCGGCTGTTTGCGCTGCTGCAGCGGGGCAAGGGTCTGGAGGGTTTCGAGGTGCTGGACGGCCGCTATGTGCTGTCGGTGGACGGCACCGGGCTGTTCTCCTCGCAGAAGGTGCATTGCGCGCACTGCTGCAGCAAGCATCATCGTGACGGTCGGGTGACGTACTATCACCAGTTGCTCGGTGCGGTGCTGGTGCATCCGGACTGCCGCGAGGTGATCCCCCTGATGCCAGAACCGATCCTGAAGGGGGACGGATCCGGCAAGAACGACTGTGAGCGGAATGCCGCAAGGCGGCTGCTGAAGCGTGTCCGTCGCAACCATCCGCATTTGCGGTTGCTGGTGGTTGAAGATGGCCTGGCCTCGAACGGTCCGCACATCCGGCTGCTGGAGTCACTGGACATGCGCTATGTGCTGGGTGCGAAGGAAGGGGACCACCGGTTTCTGTACGACTGGGTGTCGAAGACCCGGGGCGTTCCGGAACATGAGTGCCGGGACGGGCAGGGGGTAGTGCATCGCTTCCGGTATCTGAACCGGGTGCCGTTGAACGACGACCACTTTGATCTGGAGGTGAACTTCCTTGAGTACCGGGAGCACCGTCCCGGGGGCAAGGTGCAGCGCTTTTGCTGGGTCACCGATATCCCGATCGACGAATCGAACCTGATGGAGTTGATGCGGGCCGGCCGGGCCCGCTGGAAGATAGAGAACGAAACCTTCAACACGCTGAAGAACCAGGGTTACGGCCTGGAACACAATTATGGTCACGGCAACAAGCACCTGTCGACGGTGCTGATGCACCTGATGATGCTGGCGTTTCTGGTGGACCAGATCCAGTTGCGCTGCTGTGCCGTATTCAATGCGGCACACCAGGCCATGTACAGCCGCGCCGCGCTGTGGCGCAAGATGAGGGGCCTGTTCAGCCTGTTCCTGATAGACAGTTGGGAGAAACTGTATCAGGTCATTGCGCGGGGGTACAAAAACAATCCCGCGCTGCCTGAACCGCCCTGAATCACGCCGTGACCGGCGGGTGTTCAGGTCGATTCTTCAGCGTTTACCGACCCGATGAGTTCTACAGCCCCAGTGGTGGCTGTAACGACCGCTGCGCCCCGATCCCTTTAAAACCACAACCTCCTGCGGATCACACTCCCTGACACAATGGAGCTAACCCTTAGCGGGAATTGCTGGCCAAAAAGCTGTTGACGCCCGCCCGGATTTGCGGCACAATACTATCCGGTTTGGAGGCCAGACATGACACAGAAAGCACCGGGACGCTCGCACCGAATCGGCATGACGGTGATGGAGCTTTTGCGCCGCTTCCCCGACGATGCGACGGCGGAAGCATGGTTCGAGGCGACGCGCTGGCCGCATGGGCGGTTCTGCCCCGATTGCGGCTCCGTCAACACGGTCCCTGTCGCCAGTCGCAAGCCCATGCCCTACCGTTGCCGGGATTGCCGGGCGCACTTCTCGGTGCGGAAGGGGACCGTCATGCAGAGCAGCAAGCTCGGCCTCCAGAAGTGGGCCATCGCGCTCTACATGATGACGACCGGCATCAAGGGCACGAGCAGCATGAAGCTCTACCGCGAAGTCGGTATCCGGCAGGCGACGGCATGGTTCCTCATGCAGCGCATCCGCGAGGGTTTCATGGAGGGTCACAACCTGCCCTTCCCCGGCCCGGTGGAAGCCGACGAAACCGCCATCGGCGGGAAGCGCAAGAACATGTCGAACAAGAAGCGGAAGGCGCTCCGCGAGGCGGGCGTCGGACGCGGCAGCGTCGGCAAGGCCATCGTCGCCGGGGTGAAGGACCGGGAGTCCAAGCAGGTGAGCGCGGCGGTTGTCGAGCGCACCGACGCGAAGACCTTGCAGGGGTTCGTGCTGGACCGGACGGAGAGCACGGCGACGGTCTATACCGACGAGTCCAAAGCCTACACCGGCATCCCCCGCGCCCATGCGGCCGTCAATCACAGCGCGGGCGAGTATGTCCGGGGCGAGGCGACGGTCAACGGCATGGAGGGCTTCTGGAGCCTGTTCAAGCGCGGCTATCACGGCACCTTCCATCATCTGTCCGAGAAGCACTTGGACCGCTATCTGCGGGAGTTTACGGGCCGCAACAACATTCGCGACATGGACACGCTGGAGCAGATGGAATTCCTCGCCCGTGCGATTGTCGGCAAGCGGCTCCGCTATCGGGATTTGGTCGCATGATGGCGCTGGAGGAAATCGCGCCTGCCAGCACCGTTCTCACCGGGGATTGCCGGGAAGTGCTACAGGAAGTCGCGGAAGCAACCGTGCAATGCTGCGTGACCTCGCCGCCTTATTGGGGCCTGCGCGATTACGAGGAAGACGCGCAAATCGGCTCGGAAGAATCCCCGGTTGAGTATGTCGAAAGCCTTGTCGCCGTCTTCCGCGAAGTGCGGCGCGTTCTGCGCTCGGACGGCTTGGCTTTCCTCAACATGGGCGACGGCTACGCCCGCAACGGCGGCACAGGCTCGCACGGGCCTAACGCGATTGTCGGCAACACGCGCAAGCTGATACAGCACCGGAACTGCAAGGTTCCGCCGGTATGGGGCCTCAAGCCGCTTGACCTTATGGGCATCCCGTGGCGCGTCGCCTTTGCGCTCCAGCAGGACGGCTGGTTCCTGCGCTCGCACATCACTTGGGTAAAGACGGCAGCCATGCCGGAGAGCATGAAGAACCGCCCTACGCGCTCAACGGAAGACATCTTCATGTTCTCGGCCGCGCCGAAGTATTACTACAACGCGCAGGCGGTTCGGCAGGACACCGGCGCCAACCTTCGGAACTATTGGATCATCGGCCCGGACGGCAATAAGGCCGGGCACCCGGCAGCGTTTCCGCGCGAACTGGCGCGGCGGTGCATCCTGCTCGGTTCGCGGCAGGGCGACACCGTTCTAGACCCGTTTGGAGGCTGCGGAACAACCGGCATTGTCGCGGAGAGCTTGGGCCGGGACTCGGTTCTTGTCGAACTTTCGCCGAAATGGAGCGGCGTCATAGAGAGCCGGGTCAATGGCTCGCCGGACTAGCTCCAAGCGGCGTATTCTGGACTTCTTCTTGGGCAACCTCGGAACGGTCCTTTCATCGGCGGACATTCAGGCGGCAAGCGGCGGCGCGGTGGAATGGGCGCGGCGCGTGCGGGAGCTGCGAGCGGAAGGCTGGCTGATCCTCACGAACAATGACCGGGCGGGCCTCAAGCCGGGCGAGTATGTGCTCGAAGACCCGACGCCGCCCGCTTACGACTTTGCGCGGGGCATCTCCGCCCGCCTGCGGGCGCAAGTGCTGGAGCGCAACGGCTACACCTGCCAGATGTGCGGGATCGGCGCGGGTGACCCGATGGACGACGGACGGCCGGCGCGGCTGCATGTCGGGCATATCGTGGACCGCGACCACGGCGGCAAGGATGAGGCGCTGAACCTTCGCGCGTTGTGCAGCACCTGCAACCAGGGCGCGAAGAACCTTGTTCAGGAGCCGCCTAGCTGGGCCTGGCTGCTAGGTCACATACGCCGCGCGACAGTGGACGACCAACGGCAGGCGCTCGACTGGCTCAAGCGCAAATTCGGGGAGGACGCATGACCAAGAGGAAACCGGCGAGCGAGCACAAGCCGCGCGGGCGAAAGCCGACCCGCATCATCAAGCTGGACGCGACGCCGGAGGAAGCCGCGCGGGCGCTGTTCTCCGCCGTCAAGCCGCCCGATCCCGGCCTTCGGAAGACGGCGCGCAAACCCACAACGCCGTCAACGGCTTAGCCGGAGGTTGGCTAGTTATGCGTATAAGCCCCCTTCCTTTGGACACCAGCAATTCCCGCCATCATCTGTAGTCCAATAAAGACGTGGGTTTGAGGCGGTGCTGGGGGAAGGCGGTTCGCAGACTTTTCCTGAAAAGGCGGTATGATCCGTCTGATTTCACGATATCGGATGATCTGTCATGTCGAAAGCCGTGTTTCGCAAGACCCTGAGCGTTCCGGGTCTGCTTCGGGTGGTGCGTGGGCATTTTGATCGCATTGAGGATCCCATCGTGAGCCGGGGCCTGGCACTGACGGACTGCCTGATGTCGGGTCTGGCGGTATTCGCGCTGAAGTACCCGTCGCTGCTGAGTTTCGAGCAGGACGCACGGGACGAGGGCCGGATCCGGTCGAACCTCAGGGAACTGTACGGGGTTGGCCGCGCGCCGTCGGACACGGCGATGCGCGAGCGCCTGGACCTGGTGGACCCGCGTGCGCTGCGGGGTGCCTTCAAGGGTGTGTTCGCGGCCCTTCAGCGTGGCAAGGGTCTGGAGGGTTTCACCTGGCTGGGCCATCATCTGCTGTCGGTGGACGGGACGGGGTACTTCTCGTCGAAGAGTGTGCATTGCGACCATTGCTGCGAGAAACATCACCGTGACGGCAGCACCACCTGGTACCACCAGATGCTGGGGGCGGTACTGGTCCACCCGGAGCACCGGGAGGTGTTCCCGCTGGCGCCGGAACCGATCATGCGTTCGGACGGTTCGCGGAAGAACGACTGCGAGCGCAACGCGGCGAAGCGTCTGCTGCGTGACGTCCGTCGCGAGCATCCGCACCTGAAGCTGCTGGTGGTGGAGGATGCGCTGGCGTCGAACGGGCCGCACATCCGGCTGCTGGGGGAACTGGACATGCGGTATGTCCTGGGCGTGAAGCCGGGGGACCATGGGGAACTGTTCCGCCGTGTCGAGGCCTCGGCGGCGACCCGTACCGTGGAGAGGTCGGAAGGGGGCGGCAGCCGTTTCCGGTTCCGGTTTCTGAACGGCGTACCGCTGAACCAGGCGAACCCCGATCTGGCAGTGAACTTCCTGGCGTGCCGGGAGACCCGCCCCGATGGCCGGGAACTGCACTTCTCCTGGGTCACGGACATGGAGGTCACGGAATCGAACGCGCATGACCTGATGCGGGCCGGACGCGCCCGTTGGCGCATCGAGAACGAGACGTTCAACACCCTGAAGAACCAAGGCTACGGCTTCGAGCACAACTTTGGTCACGGCAAGCGGCATCTGGCGACGGTGTTCGCCCACCTGACGATGCTGGCGTTCCTCATCGACCAGGTGCAGCAGCGGTGCTGTGCGCTGTTCCGGGCGGCCCGGGAGAAGGCGGGCGGTTCGAAATACCTGTGGGTGCGGTTGCGCGGGCTGTTCACGGAGTTCTACATTCCGGACTGGGAGACCCTGTACCGGGCGATCGCGTTCGGGCACCGGAAGACGGAGTTGGTGCCCTTCGACACTTCCTGACCCGGCGGCCGTGTCCGAATATGCAACGGGCCGGTTCTTCGGGGAATCATGTGGCCAGCAGACAATCCGGCACACCGCCCGGAGGGGGTTCCCTCCCCGCGTAGTCGGGGAACAGGGGCTCAAACCATGAAATCCGCCGAATCCAATCCGTGATAGAATTAGCGGGAATTGCTGTTTGGACACACATTCCCGGTGAAAAAAAGTGATCTATTACAGGGGAATTGCAGTATGGCATCGTCGCAATACCGGGTTCGTCGATGCGTGACAGTATGCCGGGATCCTTGAATAATGTCACGCATCGAGGCCCGCGCCAGACGACCGTATCTGGTCCCGGTTGATTCCGGAGTGTCGCGGGACGGCCCCGGACCGGAAAACGCCATACGGCGCAATTCAGGGGCCGCAGCGGTCAAGCCAGGCATCGGGCCCCGCTACCGCCACGGCCGGGGCCAGGTCCGTTTGTGAAGGCAATCGAAAAGAAAACCCTTGGCTTGCATATTCCGGGGAGCCAAGGCTATGAATCTCAGCCCCTCATCCCCATTCCCATATGCCAGAGGTAAAAAAACCCGGGCATGTCCGAAGACACGCCCGGGGTGAGAAATGAATGGCGGCCCGAAAGAGTCATGTAAAGGGCCGCCACCCTCGTTGAAGATCAGTCCTCCAGGTGCGTCCCGAAGCCGCCGATCAGGCTGTGGGTCACGTCGTCCGCCGTGTTGTCCGCCGTGCCCATGTCGAGGGTCCCGCTGACCCCGAAGGTGCCGATCACCGCGGTCGGGTATTTCTTGCCGGCCTCGGCGCCCTCAACAACCGCCTCGGAGAACCGGGCATGCCAGAACCCGTTCATCGGGTAGGTCGCCGTAGGCGTCGCAAGGGTGGGGTCTAGCTTCGGCGTGCCCATCCGGGTGTGGTAATAGGTGAGACTCCGGGAGGTTGCGGTATCCACCTCACCGTACGCCAGGGTGACCTCGCTCAACTCCCCCGTCAGCCTTTCGCCGCCGGAGTTGATGTCGTAGATCCTGCCCTGGAGGCCGCCCAGCTCGGTAGCCGTGCCGAACTTCGCCGTCAGCTCCGCCCTGGCGTCGAACGGCTGGACCGCCTCCTTCGCCCCGGTCATCCCGTGAAGCCCCGCAGCATGGCCCCGGTACGTCGCCGTGCCGGTCAGGGCCGTGATGACACCATCGGGACTCACCGAACTGAAGGCGTTGCCGGACGCGAATGCGCCGAGGCGTTCGTCCTGGCCGCCCGAGTTGTTGCCTCCCAGATTCAGCCAGTACCCGAAGGTCATGTAGTCGGGATCCTCCGCCATCGGCACCGCGGCCGCGGAGCCGGTCACACGCCAGCCGCTGCCTAGCGACGTGATCGTCGCGGTGGCCGCCGCCCCGGTGCTCGTGTACGAGCAGTCGGCCGGCGCCGTGCAAGCGAACTCAAGGCCGGTGCCGCTGTAGGTGACCCCGCCCGCGGTGAACTTGCTCCCCGCGAGGGTCGTGATGGTGCCCGCCGTGCTGAGGTCGAACGTGCCCGACACCGTCCCCGAGGAAGCCAGAACGCTGCTGATGTTGCCCGCCTTCACCGCCGCCGTCCGCTTGGACGGGTCGTAGTCGGTGTAGATGTGGACAGTGGACAGGTGGTCGCCGTCCTGCTTGGACAGCTCGACGCCGGTGAAGCGGCCGAGCGTCGGCAGGTCCCGCTGCGTCGCCTGATCCGTCGTGACCGCCGGGTCCGGCGTCCTCAGGCGCTCGGCAGCGTACTTGCCGAAGCGGTATACGCGGTCCTCGCCGATCGGGTGCGTGATCCGGGCTCCATAGGCGTTGTTGGCAATCTGGTCGTTGTCGTTGGTGTTGTACCGCCAGAGGCCGTCCACCGAGTTGTTCGCATTGCCCTGGCCGTCGGCTTGCGTGGTAAGGGCCTTGCCCGTGGTAACGGTGACGTGGGTATCACGCTCCTGGTCACCGGAGTCCTCGATCAGGTTACGCACCAATGTGATGCGCGCCTTCTTCTCGGCGTCGGCCAGGCCCTGGCCGCTCGCGACCTTGAGCAGTTCGAGCAAGTACGTCGTGGACGCGGTTGCCGCCTCCGCCGCCGCCGTCTTCGCGGCCATGTATTGGGCATTCGCGCCGTCATCGCCGGTGTCCATGGCCATGGCGGTGCGCTGCTGCATCTGCGCCCTGTCACGCTCCGCACGCGCGGTCTCGGCCGTCACGTCGTCGGCCTTCGAGGCCATGTACGCGGCCTCCGCGTCCATCGCGGCAGCCTCGGCCGCCGTCGCGGCAGTCTCGGCCGCCGTCGCCGCCATCTCCGCTTCCGTGGCCTTCATGTCGGCCTTGGCGTAGTCGGTCCGCGCCCTCATGGCCCTGTCCGCGGCGGCACGCGCCTTCGTTGCCTCCGCCCGGGCCATCGTCGCCTTGGAGCGGGCCGAGACGGCGTGTTCCATGGCGGCCGTCTTGGCCACCCCCGCCTCATCCTGCGCCTGCTCGATGCGCAGCCGGTTGAGACCGGCAACCGTCACGCCGGCCTGGCGCGCCAGTTCCTCCGCGGCCGCGAGCTTCATCTCCGCCTCGGCCTGCTTGCCCTCGGCGGCCGTCTTCTCGGCCTCCGCGTCGGCCGACATCGTGTCCGCCTGCGCATTGGCGGAAGCCGTCTCGGCAGCCGTCGCCGCCGCCTCGGCGGCCGTCGCCGCCTCGTCGGCGTCCATGTAAGCCTCCGAATCGGCGCCCAGCCGCTCCTTGACCAGATCAGCCGCCGTGCGCGCCGCCGTCGCCGCCGTGCGCGCCGCCGTCGCCGCTTCCATTGCCGCGGTCCTGGCGGCGGTCAGGGCTCTCATCTCCCCCGCCGCCGCCGTCACCATGCCCGCGTACTTGACGACCTCCGCCTTCGCGGCTTCGGCCGCCGCCTGCGCCGCCTCGGCCGCCGCCTGCGCCGTCCGGGCCGCCGCAGTTTCCGTGGCCGCCTGGGCCTCGGTGTTCGCCGCCCTCGCCTTCTCGAAGGCAGCCATCGCCGCGGCCAGCCTGTTCTGCGCAACGGCGTAGGAGCCCGCGTCAGCCTCCCGGTCCGACATCACGGCGTCGAACGCCGCCCGCGCATCGTCATACGCCGTCTGCGCCGCCGCCATCGCAGCGGCCGCAGCAGTCTTCGCCGCGGCCAGCCCCGCGTCCACCGCCGGTGGGTCGGGATCATCCGGCGGTGTCGAACTTCCCCCTCCGCAACCGGCGAGGGCGAATACCGCGGCAACTGCCAGAGGCAGCACGTATCTTTTCATATTCATGATTTGGTATCTCGGTTTGGTTGGGTTGAACATTCAGCGCGTTTGGTTGGTTTCTATAGTTCCGGGACAGGGAGGTCTCCCTCCCTGTCCCTTCACCATTTCAACCAGACCTAACCGCGTCTGCGCCCACATAAATCAGGCACGGTAGAGAATACCGGGACTGAAGAAAAAAAACAACTCTCCGCTGGGTGCACGACAAATTTGTGAAGTATGTCAGTTGTTGTGGAATGGGTGTGGGTTTGGTGTTATTGTCTGTTATGTTTATATATAACAGTATCGGAGATGCACCATGACAGACAGCATCAAGTCCCTGATCGAGCGTCGGGATCGCCTGCAGCAGGAGTTTGCCACGCTTGGTGACCTACAGCCTGGATCGCTGGTGGAAAACTACAGGAAATGCGGCAAGCCGAACTGCCGGTGCGCTGAGGAGGGCCATCCCGGTCACGGTCCGAACTATCTCGTGGTTCGTTCGCTCCGGGGCAAGTCGCGGTCGATCCCGATCCGCCGGCACGAGGCCGAAGCCACGCGCGGGAAATGTGCCGAGTACAAGCGCTTTCGGGAAATCAGCGACGCCTTTCTGGAAGCGAGCGAGGCGCTTGCCGACGCGGCCCGCGCCGCAGGGCGGGAGGCGGAAGGGGACGGCCCCGAAAAAGGGGGGTCTTCACGACGGCGATCGGGACGGAGGTCGCGGCCGACATCGACCGGCTGATCGCCGGCTCGGCGGACGGGATCGACTTCGAGGTTCTGGAGCGGGTGGTCCGGGAGACCGCGCTGAGCACTGCGGCGTCCCTGCTCGCCGCCCGGTTGAACGCCGACCTTTCGGACGGGAAGGAGCCGCTGGTGGCTTGCGCCTGCGGCGCCGACGCGCGCCGTACCGGGCGGCGGGACAAGACCGTCACGACGGCCCTTGGGCCGCTGACCCTGAAGCGGGCCTGGTATCACTGCGACGCCTGCGGCAGCGGGTTCAGCCCGCGCGACAGTGCGCTCTGCATCGAGGGCCGGTCCCTGTCTCCGGGGGCCCTGCGCATGGTCGGCGTCACGGCGGCGGAACTGAGCTTCGAGAAAAGCAGCGTACTGCTGCGGGAACTGGCCGGCCTCGCGATCGGCCCCAAGCAGGTCGAGCGTCATGCCGAGGCCCTGGGGCGCGAGATCGCGGCCGACGAGCGGGAGGTCGTCGAGCCCGAGCCGGCCACGGCCGCCACCCTCTACCTGGGGCTGGACGGCACCGGGATCCCGATGCGCGGGGAGGAGACTGCGAGCCGGGCGGGGAAGCAGGCCGACGGCACGAGCAAGACACGGGAGGTCAAGCTCTCCACCGTCTGGTCGGCGGAAGCCCGCGACGCGGAGGGCCGGCCGGTTCGCGACGCCGGGTCCGTCAGCCACAATGCCGCCATCGAATCCATTGCCACCCGCGACACGGACAGGGAGTTCGCCCCCTTCGTCAGGCGGGTGTTGCGCGAGATCGAGCGACGCGGGTTCTTCGGCGTCGAGCGCCGGGTCGTCCTCGGAGACGGGGCACCCTGGATCTGGAACTTCGCCGAAGAGCATATTCCGGACGCAATCCAGATTGTCGACGTGTTCCATGCCAAGCAGCACCTCTTCGACGTTGCCAAGGCCCTGTACGGCCCGGGGAGCGACCTTGCGGCACAGTGGGGAAAGATCCAGCGCGACCAGCTCGACCAGGGGCGCCTCGATCTCGTCATCGAGGAACTTGCCAGGCATGCGGGCCGCTGCCCGGAGGCGCAGAGAAACATGGCCTACTTCAAGACCAATCGGGCGCGCATGGACTATCCCCGGTTCCGGGAACAGAACCTGTGCGTCTCAACGGGGGTCGTCGAGGGGGCCTGCAAATCGGTGATAGGGGGCCGCATGAAGCACGGCGGCATGCACTGGAGCCTCGACGGCGCCAATGCCGTCATCGCACTGCGATGCTCCGTCCACAGCAACAGGTTCGACGACTTCTGGGAGCGAAGGGCAGGCTGAAATTCCCAGGGCCTGCACAAATTTGTCGTGCACCCCTCTCCGCTTCAGGCTTCAGCAATTCCCGCTGGTTTAAAAAGTCAAGCAAATACAAGGTGATAGAGAGATACGGAAAAAACTTTTTCGTAAAGTTTTTCAGGAATTCTGGTATCATACAGTTCCAATTTCATGAACCAGGTGAAATTGGATGCGTGAACCATCAAATCGCAAACACTTGAGCGCACAGGGATTGCTGCAGTCGATCCGGTCGGGTTTCGAGGAGATTCCGGACACGAAGCGCACCCGCAAGTTCCCGTTGTCGGACGTCATGATGTCGGCGCTGGCGATGTTCGGTCTGAAATATCCATCGCTGCTGCAGTTCGAGCGGTCGCAGTCCGAGGAAGCGGTGCGGCACAATCTGAAGCATCTGTACGGGGTGGCGCAGGCGCCGAGCGACACGTACATGAGGGAACGGCTGGACGAATTGGACCCGGGGGTGTTCGAGCCGGTATACAAGCGGCTGTTTGCGCTGCTGCAGCGGGGCAAGGGTCTGGAGGGTTTCGAGGTGCTGGACGGCCGCTATGTGCTGTCGGTGGACGGCACCGGGCTGTTCTCCTCGCAGAAGGTGCATTGCGCGCACTGCTGCAGCAAGCATCATCGTGACGGTCGGGTGACGTACTATCACCAGTTGCTCGGTGCGGTGCTGGTGCATCCGGACTGCCGCGAGGTGATCCCCCTGATGCCGGAACCTGAAGGGGGACGGATCCGGCAAGAACGACTGTGAGCGGAATGCCGCAAAGGGGCTGCTGAAGCGTGTCCGTCGCAACCATCCGCATTTGCGGTTGCTGGTGGTTGAAGATGGCCTGGCCTCGAACGGTCCGCACATCCGGCTGCTGGAGTCACTGGACATGCGCTATGTGCTGGGTGCGAAGGAAGGGGACCACCGGTTTCTGTACGACTGGGTGTCGAAGACCCGGGGCGTTCCGGAACATGAGTGCCGGGACGGGCAGGGGGTAGTGCATCGCTTCCGGTATCTGAACCGGGTGCCGTTGAACGACGACCACTTTGATCTGGAGGTGAACTTCCTTGAGTACCGGGAGCGCCGTCCCGGGGGCAAGGTGCAGCGCTTTTGCTGGGTCACCGATATCCCGATCGACGAATCGAACCTGATGGAGTTGATGCGGGCCGGCCGGGCCCGCTGGAAGATAGAGAACGAAACCTTCAACACGCTGAAGAACCAGGGTTACGGCCTGGAACATGTACAGCCGCGGCCATGTACAGCCGCGCCGCGCTGTGGCGCAAGATGAGGGGCCTGTTCAGCCTGTTCCTGATAGACAGTTGGGAGAAACTGTATCAGGTCATTGCGCGGGGGTACAAAAACAATCCCGCGCTGCCTGAACCGCCCTGAATCACGCCGTGACCGGCGGGTGTTCAGGTCGATTCTTCAGCGTTTACCGACCCGATGAGTTCTACAGCCCCAGTGGTGGCTGTAACGACCGCTGCGCCCCGATCCCTTTAAAACCACAACCTCCTGCGGATCACACTCCCTGACACAATGGAGCTAACCCTTAGCGGGAATTGCTGGCCCATGCCCATGGAGCTTGCTTTCGCGTGGCTTTCAGCGTATGCGGAAGGTGCTAACTCCAATTTCCCGGAATTCTTGAGGACAGGGACGGACACACGAAAGTAAACGGGCTCAACGCTTTAGGCCGAGTCCCGCCCGAGTGCATCCGACGCTGTCGGTTGCTGCATGATTGCCCGTGGTTTCCCGCATGGTGCCGTCGCCGGATGAAATACACCCGTCAAAGCTGTTGCCGCATTTTGTGGACTATATAGGAGTGGTCACGAAGGCATCGGATGAGAGGAACGCCGAAAAAAACCCCCGCGGTCTTCGCCGGCGAGGGGTCTCCAAATGCAATGAAGTATCTTGGCTGACCTCGTGGATCGAGTATAGCATGCGCCCTGGCCGCCAGGGGTTAATGGTATGACCCCTATATGGACGCCGCCTTGTTTGCAACCCCCCAAGTTCATGTTTCGGCAGTTTGACAACTCGTCGAGCACGTCCGTATATCAGGCCTCTGATTAAGCGGCATCACGATGTGCCGCGGGCCGGTATGGATATTAGTGGAACAGATCCAAATCGCCCCGGAGGCTTCGAAAGCCGTGGGCCATACATGGTTTTCCTGTTCCCAGTTTCTCGACTGTTTTTCCCCTACTGCTTCTGCGCTCTATTGAGTGAGCCACTTGCATTGCGCCAGGCTAAGTCCTGGAATGGAGGAAGTATGAAATAGCGGAAACCATTCACCGCAGTCCAGCAGGTTCAACTCCTGCCCGGTAAAGGTGCAGCCCACCGACCGGAAGTCAGTGTTGCATGGCGTACGGCAACGTACGTCGTGAAGCGTACACAGCGGGTGGTGAAGCGGCGTTATTGAGCCCCGATATGCTCTAATCGATGGCGCCTTCAGTGTTGCAAGGCTGGGGGCAGTACCTGCGGTGCCGCAATGGCGAGGCACAGCAGGGCCGTCCGGGGTCTTGGGAGCGGCGCAAAGCCACGGGATGGACTGCCAGGAAACCTGGGAGAACCTGCATTCTCCACCTTGAGAGTACGGTTGTGGGGCACCGGTACAAAGCCCCGGCCCGGCGACAGGTCTGCGGTCGCCGGGAGCGCGCGAGCGAACCACGACGAGACAGGCTACAGAGGTGGTACCGGCTGGCGAATCAATAAGCCGAAGGGATGGGATGCAGGTGGTCTTAGCGCCCTGATACTACCGTTGAAGGCGGGGAACCGTGGCCATCGGGACCCGCCGGAGGAAAGCGGGGCGTCATGCACACAGACCCACTGGTGGGAAACGATGAAAGAAACACTGAGTTCTACCAACACGTACACGAAACAACAGTGGATAGCCGAACAGGCGAGCAAGCACCCGGACCGGGTGTTCACGTCCCTGCACCATCTGATCGACATCGACTGGATGCACGAGGCGTATCGCCGGACGCGGAAGGACGGGGCGGCAGGCATCGACGGCGTGACGGCTGCGGACTACGAGAAGGGGCTGGAATCCAATCTTGCGGATCTCCTGAACCGGATCAGGTCGGGCAGCTACTTCGCGCCGCCGGTGCGGCGGCACTGGATACCGAAAGCGGACGGCAGGATGCGGCCCTTGGGCATACCGACGTTTGAAGACAAGGTGGCGCAGCGGGCGATATTGATGTTGCTGGAGCCGATCTACGAGCAGGACTTTCTGCCCTGTTCATACGGCTTCAGGCCCGGTCGGTCCTGTCATGATGCTTTGGACGCATTGCGTGCGGGCATCATGGACAAGGGCCAGCGGTGGGTGGTCGAGGTGGACCTGAAATCCTACTTCGACAGTATCCCATATGACCGCCTCCGGGAGGCGCTCGACCTGCGGATCAGGGATGGTGTAGTGAGAAAAATGATCGACAAATGGCTCAAGGCGGGAATACTGGAAGAGGGCAACTTGAGGCGAACGGAAACGGGAACGCCGCAGGGTGGGGTGATCTCCCCGCTGGTCTCGAACATTTACCTGCACCATGTGCTGGACAAGTGGTTCGAGGATGCGGTGAAGCCTCGGTTGAAGGGAGGCAGCCAGCTGGTGAGGTACGCCGACGATTGGGTGATGACCTTTACCCATGAGATGGACGCCCGCCGGGTGCTGGGGGTACTGGGCAAGCGGCTTGGCAAGTACGGGCTTACGCTCCACGAGACCAAGACGCGGTTCCTGGACTTCCGGCCTCCGCGAGGGAAAGGCGAGAAAGGCGCGAGCTTTGACTTCCTCGGCTTCACCCATGTATGGGGAACGTCGAGGAAAGGAAACAGGGTAGTTCGTCAAGTCACGGCCAAGTCGCGCTTTGCCCGGGCGGTGAAGTCGGTGCATGACTGGTGCAAGGCCAACAGGCACCGGCCGCTGAAGGAACAGCAGGCGTATCTGTCGCGGGTCATCAAGGGGCATTGTGCCTACTATGGGCGCACAGGGAACGGCAAGCGTCTTGATGACTTCCGGTATCGGGTCGGTCGTGCGTGGAAGAAGGCGCTGTCGCGCCGAAGCCGCGATGGCCGCCTGAATTGGGACCGCATGAATGCCATACTAAGGAGATTCTCACTGCCGAATGTCAAGGTCGTTCGATCGATCTATGCTACCTGAGCGAATCTGTTGCGTGAGGAACCGCGTGCGTCAATCGCGCTCGCGCGGTTCTGTGAGGAGAGGGGCGTGGCAACACCCCCTCTTACTCGGAAAATTCCGGCGAGAGAGAAGTATTGTGCAACGCACAATAAGAATGGCCGGATAGCGCCATCGCTGGCGATCAATTACGGATGGATTTTGCCGTCCGGGAGGGCGTGAAGTACCCCGACGAGGGGATTCCGGTGGTTTCGGGACGAGCCTTTCCATGCCATCTTCGCGGGATGGCAGGGTATTCAGCAGGGAAATCGGTTCGGGGTTCGACTCAGGTCCCGAGCCGGAGAAGCTGGTCCACCGTGAGTGCGAGGATGCCCCACATCAGGTGGCAGTTCACCTTGGTGGGTCCCCGCACGCGGACATGGCGGCCGCCGAACTCGTCCTTGAGCCGTCCGTTGATCCGCTCGATGTTGGACCGTTCACGGTAACGCACCGTCTTGTGATCGATATGCCCGGCGGCGCGCTGGGCGCGGGCCTCCCGGCGGAGACTTTCCTTGAGTGCCCGGTCCCGGCGGGGATTGGTGTCGATGATCGGCACATGGCCCAGGGATTCGCTGTAGGCCCTGATTTCCGGGGCGTCGTAGGCGCTGTCCATGACTTCGTAGCACGCGGTCACCCGCCGGTCGCTTTGCGCGGACAGCGGAATGGCGGCCTGGCTGTCATGGAGGAAGGCCGAGGTCAGGATGCAGCTGACCGGTATGCCGCCGTCCGCGCCGTCGATGTGGAGCTTGTATCCCTTCCAGGAGGTCAGGAACCCCTTGGCGTTGCGCTTGGTGCCGATGCCGCATTTCCGCGGCAGGTCCGCCATCATTTCCCCGAAGGACATCTGCAACTGCCGCTCCAGTCTGCGGTCGGGCTTCCCTTCGGACGAATCCCCCTTGGGCGGACGCCCCGGCTTGCGCTTCGCGGTTTTTCTCTTCTTCCCATCCTTGCCATTGCCTTCATCCTTGTCCGAAGCCTTTTTCCGTTCCGGTTTCTCCCGGGCCTCGATCGCCGTCGAGTCCCGGGACAGGTGCCCGACGATCACATCGTCCCTGCCCAGGGTGCTCCGGATCAGCGCCTCGTGCATCCTCCCCGGCAGGTCGCCTTCAGCGAACAAGGCAAACGCCCTGGAGAACGTCGCCTCGCTCGGCACCTCGGAACACCGGCTCCACCCGCACATCCTGCGCAGCGCCGGGTCCGACAGGATCCGGTCCATCAGGTGCCGGGTGGTGGGCAGATCCCAGATGGCCTTGGCGATGAACGCCGTCGCCAGGGCCACCCGATCCGCCGTCGGACGTCCGGCGCTCACCGGGCAGGCAGGGAAGAAGGTTTCCACCTTCACCCAGTCAAGGACCGCGATCAGGCGCCGGTGCTTCTCCGACAGTCGTCCGGTCCGGTCCTCGATGGCCGGGAAAATTTCGTCTTGAAAAAGGTAGCGGAGGTTGGATATAGTCGTCGCAAGGGGCATCGGGTTGTTCGGCGGCGCAGTGTGTGTTTCAAGACTTCACTATACCACCGTCCGACCCCTTGGCCCTGCTTTGAAAATCGCCTGTTGGGGTGAAAAACTCGCTCAATCAGGCAATTTTGCAAGTCCTTCGAGTGGTTACAACAACCCGGCCTACCGGTTCCTCATGGTCAATCCACGATTGCCGGAAAGCCGGGACGGTTCCGGAGTATTCTCCGGAATCGTTCGGGTGCCGATCTGGCCTTCCTTGTAGGCCGAAGCGGCGATATTCTCTTGCAGGTTCGGGCAAGCCCCTGCATGGCTGCCGGTTTCAGTCCCGGTCCCCAAAGGCCATTCATGGCCGTCTTTGGTTCTCCGCTCTGCCGCAGGGAGGCGGCAGACAGCAACCGAGCGGAGAGCGAGGGCGGTAGTGTCCGGTTGTGGATGGACCTGTCGGACTTGCCTCGGCTCTTTGCAGCGAGGGACTCCGCGCCACACGGCATTCGCCCGTATCTGTGCATTGTCGGATGCATCCTCACGCTCCCACGGCCTGAATGCCGGCAACCCGGGATTCCGGTCCGCGGTAATCCTCTCCCTTCATCATCAATGCCCACATGGTCCTTGCCATCTTGTTGGCCACGGCAATGGCCGCCTTGATTGTCGGCTTGCGGTCGAGCAGTCGCTTCAGCCAGCGTTCCGGCTCTTTCCCCCACCGGGTCGTTTTCTGTATCACCGTCATCGCGCCGGTGATCAGCAATCGGCGCAGGTCCCGCTGACCCATCTTCGAAACCTTCCCGAGCCTTGCCTTCCCCCCGGATGATTTCTGAAGGGGCACGAGTCCGAGCCAGGCTGCGAAATCCCTGCCGCACCTGAAGTCCTCCATGTCCGGCGCAAAGGCCAGGAACGCCAGCCCGATGACCGGCCCCACTCCAGGGATGGTCCGAAGGCGCCGGGTAACTACTCACCCCTTATTTGCCCCATTATCCCCATCTGTAGGTTGACAGTATAGAATATTTTCCCTATCGTTCGGGTTTCGGACCACGAGACGAACCCGCACACAGATGGGGAACCGCTATTTCGGCTCCAAGGGAGCTTCGGGGCTGTGCCAGCCTCTGATCGCCCTGATGCCGCCGCACTCGGTGTATATCGAAACCCACCTTGGCGGTGGGGCGATCATGAAGCGCAAGCCGGGGGCCCTGCGGAACATCGGCATAGACTGCAACGCCAGGGCGCTGGAAGGATTCCAGTGCGACTATCCGGTGGAACTGGTGCATGGCTGCTGTCACCGGTATCTCCGGACGTTTCCGTTTGACGGCACGGAACTGGTCTACTGCGACCCGCCGTATCTGCAAAGTACGCGCAAGTCGGGCCGCCGCTACCGGCACGACTACAGGAACAGCGACCACGAGGGCTTGCTGGCGCTGATCCGCGGCCTTCCCTGCTCGGTGATGATCTCGGGGTATCCTTCGCGGATGTACGACGACTGGCTGGGGGATTGGGGCAGCGTGTCGCTTCAGGTGATGAACCAGGCGGGTGTGGTGACGGAGAAGGTGTGGTTCAACTTCACGCCGGACCGGGTTCACTGGCCGCGTTATGCGGGCCGGAACTTCACCCATCGCCAGGCGGTGAAGCGCAAGGCCCAGAGTTGGGGCCGGCGCTACCGGGGGATGCCGCATGGGGAACGCCTGGCGGTGCTGTCGGCGATGATGGCGGTGGAGGCGGAGGAGGCCGTGGAGGCGAGGGAGGAGTGAATCCATGGGGACGGTGAACCGGGTTGCGCTGCGCGAGGAGTTCGATGCGCACCGGGAGAGTTTCCGGTCACTGTGCAGGGAGGGCAAGGTCAGCGCGGAATGCGAGGTGCTGTTCAACGCCCTGTTGATGCTGATGGAGTTGATGATGGCGGTGTTCATGGAAAAGACCACCCGCAAGACGCCGGTGAACGCGAGCCTGCCGCCGTCCCGTGAGGGGAAGGATGAGACCGCGGCACGCCCCGGGAGCCGTGGCAGGGGACCGGAGCAGCCGCACTGGGAAACGGGCCATACCCGTCTGGTGAGTGAAACCGGGGTATCCCCGGTGACGGAATGTTCGGCCTGCGGCAGGAACCTGGTGCGGGTACGGTGCGAGGGCCATGAGCGTCGCACCCTGGTGGACATCGTGTTCGAGACCCGGGAATACCACGTGGATGCCGAGATCAAGACCTGTCCGCGCTGCCATGCCGAGAACCGGGGCGCCTTTCCGGACGGCCTGCCGGGTCCGCTGCAGTACGGACACGGCATCATCGCGTTCGCCGCCCACCTGATGGTGGCGCAGATGGTGCCGCTGAAGCGTGTGGTCCAGACCATGAAGGCGATGACGGGACGGGCCATTGCCGAGGCGACCCTGCTGGCCTGGCTGCTGCGCCTGCACGATGCCCTGGCGGACTGGGAGGCTGCCGCCGTCGAGTGCCTGCTGGCCGCGCCGGCGCTGCATGTGGACGCAGCAATTCCCGCCATCATCTGTAGTCCAATAAAGACGTGGGTTTGAGGCGGTGCTGGGGGAAGGCGGTTCGCAGACTTTTCCTGAAAAGGCGGTATGATCCGTCTGATTTCACGATATCGGATGATCTGTCATGTCGAAAGCCGTGTTTCGCAAGACCCTGAGCGTTCCGGGTCTGCTTCGGGTGGTGCGTGGGCATTTTGATCGCATTGAGGATCCCATCGTGAGCCGGGGCCTGGCACTGACGGACTGCCTGATGTCGGGGCTGGCGGTATTCGCGCTGAAGTACCCGTCGCTGCTGAGTTTCGAGCAGGACGCACGGGACGGGGGCCGGATCCGGTCGAACCTCAGGGAACTGTACGGGGTTGGCCGCGCGCCGTCGGACACGGCGATGCGCGAGCGCCTGGACCTGGTGGACCCGCGTGCGCTGCGGGGTGCCTTCAAGGGTGTGTTCGCGGCCCTTCAGCGTGGCAAGGGTCTGGAGGGTTTCACCTGGCTGGGCCATCATCTGCTGTCGGTGGACGGGACGGGGTACTTCTCGTCGAAGAGTGTGCATTGCGACCATTGCTGCGAGAAACATCACCGTGACGGCAGCACCACCTGGTACCACCAGATGCTGGGGGCGGTACTGGTCCACCCGGAGCACCGGGAGGTGTTCCCGCTGGCGCCGGAACCGATCATGCGTTCGGACGGTTCGCGGAAGAACGACTGCGAGCGCAACGCGGCGAAGCGTCTGCTGCGTGACGTCCGTCGCGAGCATCCGCACCTGAAGCTGCTGGTGGTGGAGGATGCGCTGGCGTCGAACGGGCCGCACATCCGGCTGCTGGGGGAACTGGACATGCGGTATGTCCTGGGCGTGAAGCCGGGGGACCATGGGGAACTGTTCCGCCGTGTCGAGGCCTCGGCGGCGACCCGTACCGTGGAGAGGTCGGAAGGGGGCGGCAGCCGTTTCCGGCTCCGGTTTCTGAACGGCGTACCGCTGAACCAGGCGAACCCCGATCTGGCAGTGAACTTCCTGGCGTGCCGGGAGACCCGCCCCGATGGCCGGGAACTGCACTTCTCCTGGGTCACGGACATGGAGGTCACGGAATCGAACGCGCATGACCTGATGCGGGCCGGACGCGCCCGTTGGCGCATCGAGAACGAGACGTTCAACACCCTGAAGAACCAAGGCTACGGCTTCGAGCACAACTTTGGTCACGGCAAGCGGCATCTGGCGACGGTGTTCGCCCACCTGACGATGCTGGCGTTCCTCATCGACCAGGTGCAGCAGCGGTGCTGTGCGCTGTTCCGGGCGGCCCGGGAGAAGGCGGGCGGTTCGAAATACCTGTGGGTGCGGTTGCGCGGGCTGTTCACGGAGTTCTACATTCCGGACTGGGAGACCCTGTACCGGGCGATCGCGTTCGGGCACCGGAAGACGGAGTTGGTGCCCTTCGACACTTCCTGACCCGGCGGCCGTGTCCGAATATGCAACGGGCCGGTTCTTCGGAGAATCATGTGGCCAGCAGACAATCCGGCACACCGCCCGGAGGGGGTTCCCTCCCCGCGTAGTCGGGGAACAGGGGCTCAAACCATGAAATCCGCCGAATCCAATCCGTGATAGGATTAGCGGGAATTGCTGGGCATGGGCGCGCGTGCTGAGAATTACATCCGGCATACGACGATCGGAGACCCCGTGCTCGACCCGGTCATGGAGGAGCTATCCGCCATGCCTCCCGTCGACCTGCACCGATTCATCGGGGCGGGCGTCGAGCAGCAGCCCGACATTCTTCGCAGGGCGCCGCAGGTGCTGCGGGATTTCTTCGATCATCTGGAAGATCCTCCGTGGCTTGACCGCGAGGCGTTCAAGCCCGGGATCCGCGCGTTCAGCACCAACGCGGACCTGATGCTCGTGGCCTTCGTTGCGGGCGTGCTGGTGGAAGGGTTTTCGACGCTGATCGCAAAATCGTTCAACACCACCAAGCGGGTGGCGGCCACCAAGCGACGGCTGCAGCAGAACAACCGGCAGTTGGTGGAAATTTTCTTCCCCGGCGGATTGGACCGGGACGGCGACGGCTGGAAGCTGTCCACGCGCGTGCGGTTCGTGCATTGCCGCATCAGGACGCTCCTGGCGCAGTCGGACGTATGGGACGAGGACGCCTGGGGCACGCCGGTCAGCGCGGCGCACCTGGGGCTGGCGATCGCGGTTTTCTCCAAGCGCCTGCTGGATTACTCGATGAAGGTGGGCGCGACATACACGCCCGAGGAAAAGGCGGGCGTGCTCGCCGTGTGGCGCTACGCCGGCCACCTGATGGGGATACCGGATTCGATCCTGTATGCCGACGGGGAGGAAGCCGAATCCATCTACACGGTCGGCTTCCTGTGCGAACCGCCGCCCGACCGGGATTCCGTGGAAGTGGCGAATGCGCTGATCAAGTCCATTCCGTCGGTGGCGGGCATCACGGACCCGACCGAAAAAAGGAAAACGACGGCATTGGCCTTCAAGCTTTCGCGCGCACTCATTGGAAACAGGCTTGCCAATCAGTACCAGTATCCATGGAGCCCGACGATCGGAACGCTGTTTCTGTTTCGGCTGAAACAGTACCTGCAACGCAGGGCCAAGAATACCCAGTTGCTCCGATTCGGAAATTTCTCTCAGCTTCTGGACATTTCCGTGTATGACGAGGGAGGCCTCAGCTACAGGATGCCAAACCACGTCCATGCCTCGAAGTCGGCCGACTGGTGAACGATTGATGCGCGACGTTTCAACCCGGCGGCGCGCTGCGTCGCACGATGTACACGGCCGGGAAGGTCCTTGCCGATGACGCCCGCTCAACTCGACCGCGCCTTCGACCTGACCCTCCGGCGGCCCTGGGTGACGGTGGCGCTGGCGTCGTTCTTCCTGCGGTCTGCCCCGCGATCCGGCCGGAACTGAGACCGTGATTCGTCCGGGTCATGCGATCGGCTTCCTGGTCTGCTGCTGCATGGCTTTGGAAAACTCCTTGGCGTCGGCCGACACCCGGTCCATCGACGAGGTCCGGGCGGCCTACGCGGCGGGGCGGTTCGCCGAGGCGGCCGGGATTGCCGAAGCGCTCCAGACCGCCGAAGGGTATGCATTGGCCGCGGAGTCGCTGACCATCCATGCCCACCACATCGCGGCGGATGGCGAGCGGGAGGCGCTGCTTGAGCGGGCTATCGGACTGGCGGAGAAGGCGGTGGACTCCGATCCCGGCAATGCGGACGCCTATCTGCAGATGGCCCGCGCGATGGGTCGGCACGCACAGTCGATCGGCGCGGTCAGGTCGACTGGCCGGGGCTATGGGAAGCGGATTCGTGAGGCGGCCGAGACAGCCCTGGGGCTCGAACCCGAAATGGCCGCGGCACATCTCAGCCTGGGTCTGTGGAATGCGGAAGTGGTCGCTGCGTTGGGTCCTCTCATGGCGCGCCTGGCCTACGGCGCCCGCAAAAGGAATGCCCTCGCCGCCTTCGAACGCGCCCTCAAGCTTGCTCCCCACGCGAAAGCCGTACCTCTGGAATATGCGTTCGGTCTGCTGGCCATGGGTGGCGGAGATTACCGCAAAAGGGCGGCAGGGCTTCTGGAGCGCACTATCCGGATGCCGGTGAAGGATGCTTATGATCGCCTGCTCCACGAACGGGCGGTCGAGCGGCTCAAGGCCCTGGAATCATCCGGCGGCTGAGAACCGTGCGGCCCCTGCCCCATTCGGTGGTGCCGACTCGCACCGCTTCGGTACCGGGAGTTGAAAAGCGGTTCCGTGCCCGTTTCCCGTCCAGGGTGCGGCAGGAAGATCTTCACCCAACAGAAGACGAACCGGAATAATCCACACCATCACTGCGCAGACATCCCCCAATACCGGGGTTGGCCGGAAACGACAATGACTCCTGCCACCGACATCCCGACGGTAACAGAAGAAATACCGGTCCTTCTGCTGGATGACGAACGTGGAGTCCCGGCGCCGGTTCCGCGCAGCCACATGGCCTGCGTGTTCGCCGGGGCCGTCCTGATGGACCTGGCGTTGGTCAACCGGATTGATGCGGACCTCGAGAGCCTGATGGTCATCGACCGGACGCCGACCGGAATTTTCATGCTCGATCACGCACGGGAGAAGATCGCCGCACGGAAGGAAACCGCCGACGCGCGCGCCTGGGTCCGGGTGCTCTCGTCGGAAGATGCCGCCATGATCTTCGAACAGGCGCATATCAGGCTTGTCGAGCATCGGATACTGACGCTTCGGGAGGGTGGTTTTCGTGCGGCCTTCTGGCGCCCGCACCGTGTTCCGGCCCGGCTTGAGTCGGTCATGGGAATGCGTTTTCTGTCTTGGGATGCTTGCCCGAGAACATAGAAAAACCACAGTCAGGCGGGAACCGGCAGGAGCAATACATGTGATGTCCAACAAGGCTGGCATCGCCGTCTATATCAGGTCAGGGATCACTGATTTGTCTCTACTTTGGCAACACGCGGTTCCGGTAAAAATCCATGAGCATGCGCAGCCTTGCCCCGCCTCTCCTTGAACGCCCGCAAAAGCCGTAATCGAAATGGCGCTGTCGCACCTCCAACCCCAGGCGGCCGGGGCGCATGCCAGTCCGGTTTCACCGAGGCCGGCCGGCCCGCAAGTACTTCAGCATCAGCCTGACACCCGCCCCCGGGATTCCGGTGGAATCCGCACCCGCCCCGGCCAGGACAGCACCGGCCCTTTCCGCCCCCTATCCGGATATCTCTATTCCGACCGTATTCCAGCGCGCCCGGGGTTCATCTCCCGATTTCCAGCCATCCGGCATTCCTGACCGGAGTCCGGCGGCATTCAGGCGCATGTTTTCTTCCCTGGTGATGACCGCGACAGCATAGGCGTCGACGACGGCCTGCATGTCGCCGGCGGTTTCCGCCCTCCAGAAGAGATCGAACAGGACATTGACCGGGATCGCATGATCGACCGTCACGGTCTGTCCGCACCGGTTCCACCGGCCGATTCGCATGGCGTCCCTGCTTGCCGGATGGCGTGGGTTTTTCCTGGCCCTGGAGATTGACCGGACACCCCCGAACTTCGCCGCGCCAATCCGGCTGTCCCGGCTGTTCCTGAATGCCCTTCGAAGGACGCTCTTTTCGACGTGGCGGTCCGAGGCATGCCAGGCTTTCAGCCCGGCCTGCAATTGAAGGGCGTTTCCCGGCATCACGCGCAGTCCTTATGAAACCGGGCCGGCATGCAGGAGAATGATCCACCCCGCAGGGACGCTTCCCGGCCGGCAGACGATCCCGCGGCATGCGCAAACGGTCGTCCGACGATGCGGACAAGGCGGACAAGGCGGACAAGGCGGACAAGCCGTCCAGATCCACCAACCCGGTCGGCAACAGCGAAACCCGGCTGTCGCCGTCAATCGGGCAGGTTGCACCGTGAAACCCGGGACTTCAGGCTCGACGGGCCGGGCCGGACCGTGCGGCGGCGCCTCACTGCGAGGATGCCGGCTGTCGCCGGTCAGTGCTCTGCTTGCCGGCAGGGCATGCGCCGACCTGCAGCGCCCCGTCGCATTCGTAGATGTTCTTGATATCCGACGCCTTGACCTGGATCGACGACTTCAGGTCGTTGGTCACCCTGCCGGCTCCGGCGAACTCAAGCCATGTGCGGCAGGTCGCGGTGACCTTGCACAGGCGCCCCTCGAACAGTTCCTGGATGGTCACATTGACCTTGTGCTGGATGTCGATGTCCCAGCAGTTGCGCCAGGTGACGAAGGGCGCCGTGTGCCAACTCGTGCCGACGAGGCACGTGGCGTTGGCGGTCTGGTAGTTGTATTCCGTCAGCTTCGTGGTGACGTCGACGCTGTCGCGGGGGTGGGGCGGTTCCGGCGGCGGCGGAGGGGGCGGACATGCGTTGCGCACGAGATCCCCGTCGCAGTTCACGAGGGTACGCAGCTCGGCGGCCGTTCCCCGGTGGTGCGTGCTCTTCGTGCCCCCGTCGTCGGTCGTGCAGTCGGCGTTCACCGTGCACTTGCGGGTGAAGTCAACGCGCACGGTTCCCCGGGTCGTGCAGGTGCTGTACGCACCGCTGTTTTTCCATCCCGAGCGGCAATCGCTGGCCCAGGAGGAGTAGTAGGGATCGTCGGTCACGTCGGAAGAGTCACGGTCTTCTGGAAGTTCCGGATCCGCCGGCACGGACCCGGCCATGAGGCCCAGGACAAGCAGGGACGCCGCCTGTGCGAGGATGAACTTGACTGTCTTCATTGGATTGCCCTCCGGATTGTTAAACGAATCGTGTGCGCGTCTTGAGATCGGGCGCCGCCGCAGCGCGCTGTGTGCGAACGGCCCCGCCATCCCGCCCGCGGCGGGATTGCCCCGGGACGCCGCAGGCACAATTCCTGTCTCGCGACCGGGCCGGAGCGAAGCGCCGGTGAATGCCTGGCGGCCCATCGCGTGATTTCCGGTCCGGTCATCTCCCGCGCAGCGCGGCGACGGGATCGAGCCTCGCCGCCTGGTAGGCGGGGGAGAACCCGAACAGCACCCCGGCGGCGCCGGCAACGCCGACGCCGAGGCCCATGGCCCGGGTCGAGACCCCGAACGTCCAGCCGGTGAACTGGCAAATGCCCCAGGTCGCCGCGACCCCGGCCCCGATCCCGATGATTCCGCCGGCCGTCGACAGCATGACCGATTCGATCAGGAACTGGCTCTGGATGTCGGCGCGCCGCGCGCCGAGCGCGCGCCGGATGCCGATCTCAAGCCGCCGCTCGGTCACCGAGACCAGCATCACGTTCATCACCCCGATCCCGCCGACGAAAAGCGAGATGCTGCCCACCGATCCCAGCAGCAGCGCGAACAGCCGGACCTGCTCGTACATGCGTTCGATCAACTCCTCGGCACTCTCCACGCGGACGACGGGGCCGTCCGCCCCGCGCCGGAAGTAGGCGCCGATTTCCCTGGCCGCCGCGGCGTGGTGGGCGCCCTCGCTCATCCGCGCCGTGATGTCGCTGATGTCCGGCCAGGCGAATACCCGCTGCGCCGTCGTGATCGGGATGATGACGGCGCGGTCCGCATCGAAGCGCCGCATCCCCCGCGGGGTCCGCCGCAGCACGCCCACGACGGTGTAGACGGCGCCGTCGACCGTCACGGATTCGCCGACGGGGCGCTCCATGCCCGCCGCGCGCGCGGCCTGGGCAACCTCCGAGCCGATCACGCAGAAATACCGGCGGCGGTCGAGGTCCGATATGTGCCTGCCGGTTTCGAGCTGCAGCTTGTTGAGGTCCGCCAGGGCGGAGGTGGCGCCGATGACGGACACCTCCACGGCCGCCTTGCCGGCCAGGGACGCCTGCCCGTGGGAGATCGCGTAAGGCGCCGCCCGGGCGATGCCCGGAAGCGCCGCCAGCCCCAGGGCGTCGTCCAGGGAGACGACGGAGCGGTCGCCCGCCCCGTCGCGCTGGCGCAGGGTCACGCTCAGGATGTCCGTGCCCAGTTCCCGGAACTTCGTCAGGGACTCGTCCCTGACGATGATCCCCACCGACATCATGGCGACCACCGAGCCGACGCCGACCGCGATGCCGATCAATGCGAGCAGGCTGCGCTGCCGGCCGGCGAGCAGGCTGCCCGCCGCCTCCTTCAGGTTCGCCCTGGCCAGCGCCGTCATCCCGTCTCCGGCCGTCCCGTTTCCGGGGCGCCCGCCGCCTCGTCCAGCACGCCGTCGGCCATGCGGACATGCCGCGCGAACTGCCGCGCGACCTCCCGGTCGTGGGTGACGACGACGGCGGTCAGCCCCTCGGCCTCGTTCAGCCGGACGAACAGGTCCATGATCTCCCGGCCGGTTTCTGCGTCGAGCGCGCCGGTGGGCTCGTCGGCCAGCAGGATGTCCGGCTCCCCGACGAGCGCGCGGGCGATGGCGACGCGCTGCTGCTGGCCCCCCGACAGCTCGGCGGGGCGGTGATCCGCCCGGTCCCCCATGCCCAGCCTGTCCAGCATGTCCCGGGCCCGGCGGCGCATGCCCGCCGCTCCGGCGCCCCGGTATATCAGCGGAACGGCGACGTTTTCCCAGGCGGTCAGGCGCGGCAGAAGATTGAACGACTGGAATACGAAGCCGATGCTCGAATTGCGCAGGGACGACAGCTCGCTGTCGCTCATCCCGCCGGTGGCGCGCCCGTTCAGGAAGTAGGAGCCCGACGTCGGCCGGTCGAGAAGGCCGACGATGTTCATCAGCGTGGACTTGCCGCTGCCGGACGGCCCCATGATCGACACGAGATCGCCCCTGCGAACGTTGAGCCGGACCCCCCTGAGGATCTCCGTGGTAACCGGCCCGGTGACATAGCTCTTGCCGACATCCACAAGACCGAGCATGGCCGGCGCCGTTCCCGCTTCCCCGCCCACGGCCTATCTCCTCGCCACCAGCACAATGTCACCGGCGGAGATTCCCTCGACGATCTCCACCGAATCCAGCGTGGTCATGCCGGCCACCACCTCGACCAGCCTGGTCTCGCCCGATTCCCGATCCCTGACCAGGAGCCGGGGCCGCGGACCGGAAATGTCCACCGCCTCGACGGGAACCAGCAGCGCATCCGCCTTCTCGTAGACCACGACCTCGATCCGGGCGGACATCCCGAGACGCAGCAGGCCCCGCTGCCGTTCCGTCAGGCGCTCCACCGCGGCCTCGACCTCGAAAGACGGCAGCCTGCGCTGGTCCGCGCGGGCGACGGCCTCCGAGGAAACGCGGACGACCCTGCCGTCCAGGGAAACGCCGGGAAAGGCGTCGCCGGTGATCCGCGACGGCTGGCCCGGGCGGATGCGCGCGACGTCCACCTCGTCCACGTAACCCACCACCGTCAGCCCGTCGAGGTCGCCGATGGTCAGCAGGCGCCCTCCCTGCTCCACGGACGAACCCTTCGCCAGCCGGACGTCCCCTCCGCCCGGCCCGGCCCCTTCGCCGCGCGCCCGCTTCGGGTGCATCACCACCCCGGCGGCGGGCGCGGTCACCTCCGCCTGGCCCAGGGTCCGCTCGAGGCGCTCCAGACGGGCGCGCGCGTTGTCGAGCTCCAGCTCCGCCACCTCGCGCTCCTCCTCGCCCCTGGCCAGCACGGCCCGGAGGGTCTGTTCCGCCGACTCGTGATCGAGAAGCTGGCTGTCATATTCCCTCCTCGCGGCTTCGTGCTCCGATGCCGGGATGATGCCGCGCTCCAGGAGAAAGGCGGTTTCCGAGAGCCGGTTCTTTCGCGCCTCCAGGTGGATCCGGCTCCTGCTCACGGCCCGGCGCGCCCGCGACACCTCCACATTGCCGGACCAGCCCACGGTCTCGTCGACCCGGTCGCGCGCCCTGATGTGGGCGACCCGCGCGTTGCGGTGGTCGATCCGGAGTTGCGCAACGTCCATCTCGACCAGCCGCTGACCCCTGACGACCCGTTCGCCGGGCTGGACAAGCACCTCCGCCACCTTCGCGGTGATCGGGCTGGTCACCTCGATTTCCCGCCTGGGCGCGATGCGTCCGATCATCGATACCCGGACCGAAATCGGCTCCGGCTCGACCACCTGCGTGAAGAAATTCGACGGCCCGGACGGGGCCGGGCGGGAAACCGCGTCCCCGGGTCCGGTGTTCCAGAAATACAGCCCGAAGTACAGCCCGACCGAGACGAACACCACAACCGCCGCGACCGCCGCGATGGCACGGACGGTGCGGAATCTCCTCGAGGCCGTGCCCAGCCTGAGGTTCGTCTCTTCCAGGTGGCGGTAGGCTTCCCGAAGTTCGGCGTGCTTCGCCTCCATCTCCCTGGCCATGCGGAGCTCGCCCTCGCGCAGTTCCTTGACTTCCGTGATGTCGCTGAAGACCGCGACGACGCCGATCCTGACAATCTCGCCGCCGCGCCGCTCGGTCAGATACCTGGTCGCGAGGGACAGCGACCGCTTGGCGCCCCCCGAACCCGCTTCGACCACCCGCTGATGGACCGCGGAGAAGTCGTGGACGGCATCGAGGATCGCATCGCTGAACTCGTCCATGTCCTCGTTCCGGGCGAGGACATCGGCGAACGTGCGCCCCACGACCGCCTCGCTGGACAGGCCCAGAATCTCCGCCGCCGCCGGGTTCAGACTCGTGATGACCCCGCCGGTGTCAAGGGACAGCACCCCGCTCGCCACGGTGTCCAGCACGTTCCGGTAGATCGGATCGAACCCGGCCGGCAACTCCGCCCCGGGCATGATCCGCTTCAGTTTCGTCCGCTCCTCGCTCATCGGCCGGTCCCGCTTTCCGCCTCGACGATCCGGATGCCCCGGCTCTCCAGGGTCGTGCCCAGGACCCGGTCCAGCGATGCCAGTGCGCCGAGGTGGGAAATCGCCGCGTCCAGCTCCCCGTTCTCCGCCGCCACCAGGTCGTCCTCGAACTCCGCCAGGCGGAAATTCGACGACAGCCCCACGCGAAGCTTCTCGCGCTCGATCTCCGTTTTCTCCTCCGCCAGCTCCCGGACCGAGCGCGCCAGCTCGATCTGCCGCTCCGACCGTTCCACTTCCCGAACCGCGCCGCTCACCTCGATGTCGACCCGCTGGCGCAGGTCCATGAGATCGTTGTGCGCCTTCCTCAGGCCGATCGCCGCCTCGAGATGCTTCTTCTCCCCGGGATCCACCGCCGCGGGCCCCAGCGGAACCTTGAGTTCCAGCCTCACGCCGTAGTCGGTGTTCCGGAATCGCCCCGCCGCCGCGAAAACGTCATCGCCGGCATGGCCGAAGCTTGCCGTCACGGACGCGGACAGATCCCAGAGACGCTCGTTCCCGGCCACCATGACGCGGCTTTCCGCGTTCCGCACGCCAAGCAGCGCCCGCAGGTAATCCGGGCGGTTCCGCAGGGCCGCCCCGACCCCGCCGGCCGCGTCAGGCCGTTTCGATTCCGGCCTGTCCAGGAGGTCGGCAAGCCTGTCGGCGGGGCGAAACCGGGTTCCTTCGTCGATGTCGAGGATGTCGGCCATCGCAAGGCGCGCGGCGTCAAGGGCGTTGCGCGTCGCGATCAGCTCCAGCTCCCGCTTCGCGATGTCGGCCTCGGTCTGCACGATGTCGCGTCTCGCCATGCGGCCCGTCCGCACCAGTTCCTCATTCACCGCAAGGAGGTCCCGGGCGCGGCGCAGCGACTCGGCATGGATCTCCACCCGGCGCGCCGCCTGCATGTGGGCAAGGTATCTCCCGATCACCGAGGAGACGATGTCGATCATCGCCTGCTTCAGCGCGAGAACGTTGGATTCCTCCGTGCGGCGGGCGATCTCTACCGGCGCACTGTTGACCCCGATGCCCGCCCCGCGCAGCAGCGGCTGCCTGAACGTGAACCGCAACTCGCCGGAATAGCGTTCGGACGACGGGACGCCGTCACCGGCGCCCCCGACGCTCCACCGCACGCCGAACGCTCCACCGGTGCGCACGGGCAGCGTGACCGACGTCGACACGCCGGCCCTGGTGACGTCGGCGCCCGGATCGATGCCGGTCCGCTCGGCATACGGGCCGACCGTGACATGCGGGCGGAACCGGTTTTCGGAAACCCGGAGGGAAAACCGCTGGACCTCGCGGTCCAGCCGCGCATTGACCAGCCGGCGGTTGTTCTTCAGGGCGAATGAAATGGCCCCCTCGAGAGTGAGGCGAAGATCCCCGCGCGCCCCGGGCCCGTTCCCGAGCGCCTGGCCGGACACCGTGAGCGCGACTGCGAATATCGCCAGGCCGGCGGCGGAAAGGGATCGGGCGGTCCATCGCCGAGGGGCTCCGGCCGGGCCGGCCGGGCCGGCCGGGCCTCCCGCGCCAGCGTGCCCGGCATTGGCGCCTTGCGGGCGCGCCGCGCCGGCGGCGTTCATCCGGGGGCGCACACGCGCGATTCCGCTGGGCCGCTGGGCCGCTGGGCCGCTGGGCCGCTGGGCCGCTGGGCCGCTGGGCCGCTGGGCCGCTGGGCCGCTGGGCCGCTGGGCCGCTGGGCCGCTGGGCCGCTGGGCCGCTGGGCCGCTGGGCCGCTGGGCCGCTGGGCCGCTGGGCCGCTGGGCCGCTGGGCCGCTGGGCCGCTGGGCCGCTGGGCCGCTGGGCCGCTGGGCAAGGCATTCTATCGGCTCCGTCCGACCTGTCAACTCCCTCCCGTGACCTTATTCTTCCCTTATCCGGGACGGCGGAATCCACCGGCATGACCAGGGCATTACCGGCCATCGAAGCCGGGTATCGTGCGCCTTCCACTTCCATTCCCGGGCTTTTGCCTGGTGCAGTGTGGCTCGACATTTCCGATTCTCCGGGTTGGTGGATCCAGGCGTCTCCGCGGACATCGGCACCCACGTTCGCATCCCCGTAACCGCCTTATGCAGCCGGACGCCGGAAGCGCCGCTCCCGCGAACCCATGGCGGCGACGGGACGGCACTGTCCGTCATGCCGGAACATAACCGAATGATTGTGAGTTAATTGTGTTTGTTCTGACCCGGATAGTGAGGATTTGGGGCGGCGAAAACCGGCGGCAGCAATCCAGCCGATGGTCTGCAGGGCCGGCGCCGGCGTCAATGTCGGGCCGGGGGAATCGGTGATTTGACTCACATGATCCCGGTAAAAATCCATGAGCATGCGTATCCTTGCCGAGCCAGTCCTCGAACTCCCGCATGACCCTAATCCGTGTCTGTGGAACTTACAACCCCAGGCAGCCAGGGCGCATGCTACACTCGATTCACCGAGGTCAGCCAAGGTACTTCATGAATTTGGAGCCCCCCCGCCGGTGAACACCACGGGGGGATTTTTTTCCGGGATTCCTTCTTTATCCCGAACGCTCTGCCCTTCCGGTATAATCGCGCCCGCCCCGGATCGTCTCCCGGGGTGGTTTTTATCCTGATTCAAATTACCGCCCCGCAGGCAACCTCGCTTCGCGGGGTGTTTTTGTGTTCCCTCTCGCCGTTCGTTTTTCCGTTTTTCCGGCCGCGGCAGGAACTGCCGGGGTTCTGGTAGAATCCGCCCGCGCCCGGCCTGCCGTCAGCCCTTTCTCCGAGGGACCACGGGGCGGCAGTGTCCGGGCGCACGGCGGCAGTGTGCAGGCCGTGCGCACAGGAAATCACCGGCCCGGCTGTTCTCCATCATCTCCATCGGCCCTCGTGATAGACTCCGCCCGCCCTCCAGAGGGCGATACCTGAAATGAGATTTGGATATACCCGCCGGGCAACCCCGGCGGGGCTTTTTCCAGTCTTTTTCCGGCCTTTTTCCGGCCTTTTTCCGTGCATGTTCCGATCCGCGCCGCACGGGCCAGAATCGCGGGCATCCATCCCATCGTCCGATACCGGGGCAAACCAAGCCCCATGGTGGCCATGGGCGTGTTACACTCGGCCCGCCCCGGTCATCGGCCAGGGTACGATTTCATTGGTATGCGGAATTGGTATGCGGAATTGAAGACCTCCGTCGGAAGGCCGTCGGGGGTCTTTTCTGCTGTATCGGCCGGATCCTCCCGGCGATACCGGTGGAATCCACCGCGCCGGAGCGGGACATTCCCGGCCGTACGCCATACCGTTTTCAGGGACCCTCCATGGAAATTCTCTTCGCCGTTCCCTTCGCCCTGCTCTGGGGGATTCTCCAGGAAGCCAGGCACCTGTTGCTGACCCATTATCCCGGCGACGTCCCGCCGCCTCCCCTCGACCATGTCACCCAGGACGACGTCTGGGCCTGGGAAGTGGCGATCTTCGACCGGATGCTGGCACGGCCCGCGGCGGAACACATCATCTTCTCCCTGAGGTAGTGCGCCGCGGGCGGGAGGCCCGTCTCCGGCGATCGCGGCGGACTCCGCCAGCCCCTCGGGGGCTGCCCTTGCGGGGCATCATGGAACAGTGGGCCGGGCCCGGATGGTGAGCGGACGCGGCATGATGTCCCGCGGCGCTGCCGGCCCATGCTCCGCGGCCATGTCCATGGCAATGCCCGCCTGAATTTCCCACCTGCGCCATCAAGCACGGCCCGGTCATGAACCAAAAAAAGTTCGTGGATCGGCCGGAAGCGGGTTGGCGCGCGGGGGACCGGAGAGAGAATCCTCCGGTCTTCTCTCCATCCCGTGCGCTTCCCGCTTCCGATTTTCCATCCCCAGCAGGAGGTTCATCACCATGCACGACTCCATCAGGGCGCCCGGCCAGGGCGCGCAGACATTCCTCGTCCACCTACTCGGCGGCGGCCTCGCCGACATCCGCTACGCGGTCACCCATTTCCGTTCCCGGGCCGACGGCGACATCGTCCCCGTCCATCCCGAGGGCTCCACCGGCAAGGGCAGGCCCCGGCCCTCGATCATGACCCTGGACAAGGTCCGGGAACTCTGCCCGGGACGGGACGAGATCATCATCGCGACCGGGATCGAGCGGCGCGACTGCGGCATGCAGGCCTGGGGCATCCGCGCCAGCGGCATCGGCTACGACCGCCGCCTCAAGGGCTGAGCGGGGACCGTGGCATACCGTGACATCGAGCAGGGACGCAAAAAGAACAGGGAACGGTTCCAGCAACGCATGGCGGAGAGGAAAGCCGCCGGATTGTGTTTGATGTGCGGCGTCGTCCCCCCGGTGCCCGGCCGCACGAACTGCGAGCCCTGTTCTGAGAAGCGACGCGCGCGCGAGAAGGAGCGGAGCGCCAGGCTAAAGGCCGAGGGAAAACCCCGGCGCGATCCGGTCAAGGCCCGCGAAGCCGGACGGCGGCACTACCGCAAGAAGGTCGAAACACGGATCGCCGCCGGACTTTGTCCTCGCTGCGGCACCGCCACACCCGCTTCCGGCCGGAGGCTCTGCGACGGCTGCAACGAACAGACCCGGGAACTTTCCCGGGCGAGATACGCCAGGGGCAAGGCGCTGGGGAAGCCATACGGCGGTCGGCCGGCCGAGTCACGCCGGCGGTCCGCCAGGGTCCGCAGCGAGCGCAAGCGGTTCGCCTGGGTCGCTGCCGGCAAGTGCTCGCGCTGTGGCAAGGCCGAACCCGCCGAAGGCGGGTCCACGTGCACCCCATGCAGGACCAGGAGGCAGGAGCGTGAACGGGCGAAATACGCCAAAAGGCGGTCTACGGGATGTTGTGTCCGTTGCGGTGCCGCCTCGACCTTCGACGGCGCCGCCCTTTGCTTCACCTGCGCCGCCGTGGAGGCGGACAGCGGGCGGCAGGAACGGAAGAACGCCGCTTCCAGACGGCGCTACATGGAAAGGCGCCGGGCCGGGATTTGTACCGATTGCGGAGCTCCCAGCAATGGAGCATCGCGCTGTGTTCCCTGCGCAGAAAGAAGTTACACCCGCTCCGCCCACTTCCGCGGGATGCCCGCCTGGGAACCCGAATACACCGTGGTGGACCTGGACACCGGGGAAGAGCACGGGCCTTTCGACAGCCGGGCCGACGCGGACGCCGGCGCCGCGTTTCTCAAGCTCCGGCAGGGACGGTTCGAGGTCGTCGCCGAGAACCACCCGCTGGCGGGGTCGGTCGGATGGGCGTGATTGCCCTCCACCGCACTCCGTAGCCGGCCGGGGGGCGGGGGCCGCACATGCCGACGGCCCGGTGAAGCCGGGTCCGGAATCGGGGTTGGCGACCGCTCCCGGCCCGGGGTCGTATTCCCTGCGGCGGAAGCGCCCACTGTGCGCGGACGCCCTCTTCACCCACCCGAACGGGATTCGGACGCGGGAGCGGTCGGCGCCGAGCATACCACGCCTGCCACGGGATGGTGCGGTGCCTTTCCGCCTCGCTGCGCAGCCGGCCGGCCGGCAGCCGTTCGGCTGGGCGAACAGGCCGGACTGGTCGGCCACGCCCGCGCCGGCATGCCTCGCGAAGGAGTCCGGGACAGCGCATTGGCCGACACCGCCCGCCTGCCCCGCCGGGTCCGGACACGGGAATGGCCGGCCCGGAGCATGGCACGCGTTCCGGGATCGCGGCGGCGCCCCCGCTGCGCAGCCGGCCGCCGGCCCGACGACGCCTGCCGATGAAAGCCGGCGCGGGGGGATCGGCCGCCGACGGCACCGGCAGAACCCGGAAGAACCCGGAAGAACCCGGAAGAAGCACGCGCTCCCTATCGGGCAATGCCGGACGGCATGTCACCCGGTGAGGAGGCTGGGGAGCGCGTGCCGGGCCAGTATACACCGACGCTGTCACGGAAGATGGTCAAGCCGTCCCGGGCGGCAGCCGGGCGGGGGCCATGGAACCGGCGGCGACCACGGCTCGTCGGACGCGATGCCCCGGAGACGGAGCCGGCGCCGGTCTGCGCCGGGACGAAAACCCACCCGCATCCGTCGGCAGCAGCCCCTGACGGCCCCGCAGCGGCTTTTTCCGGCCCGGTCCCCACCCTGGCTCCCCACGCCCCTGTCCGCCCTTCCAGGCCGTTCGAGAGCCGAAGGAAGGAGCGGAAAGAGTGAACCCGGGTAGGCGGGAGGGAGTTCGGCTCCGGCCGCCTCCCCGGGGTTCATCGAACTTTCCATCCAACCCGAAACGGGAGAACCATCATGCAGATCCGCGACATCGGGGGCAATTCCGAAATGCCCGCAACATCCGAAATCCCCACCAGCCCCGACCAGCTGCTCGGTGAGCTTGGCCTGGGAACCGAGACCATCAGGGAGATCCTCGACGACGTTTCCTCTGAGCCGGCCCTCGACCTTCGTCCCGAAGGTTGACGGAGGGAAAGGAGGTCTGGAGAAGGTGAACCGAAGGGGGCCGGGAGAAAGAAGAACCCGGACCCCCGGGGGTTCGTTCCATCGTTTTTCCGTTTTTTCCGTTTTATCAACCAACGTTACCTCAGGAGGTACATATGCCTTTCGGACTCAACAAGGCCTCATTGATCGGCCGCATCGGACAGGACGTCACCGTCAACCACCTCGCGTCCGGCGGACGCGTCGCCAACCTCAGCATCGCCACCGACGAGTCCTACATCCGGGACGGCGAGCGGGTCGACCGCACGGAATGGCACCGCCTGGTCACCTTCCAGGACGGCCTCATCACCATGCTGGAGAAGCACGCGAAGAAGGGCCGCCTGGTCTACGTCGACGGCAAGCTCCAGACCCGCCGCTGGCGCAAGGACGGCGAGGACGCCGACCGGTTCTCCACGGAGATCATGCTCGTGCCCGGTTCCAGGATTCAGTTCCTGGACAGGCCCGGCGCCAAGGCGCAGCCCGCCGAGGCCCCGGCGGACGCACCGGCCGCTCCCCAGGGCGGCGTTCGGGAGAACATGACGGATTTCGATGAGCCGATCCCGTTTTAAGCGATCCGCCTCGCCATCCCCTCCCCTTCAGCCGCAGTCCCCAGGGGCTGCGGCTTTTTTCTTGCAGCCAACCCAACGGCCGGCTTCGCCGCGCCTGCTCGCATGATCATCGAGTGAAGGTCAGGGGGGCGGGTGGTGAACCGCGCGGCGGCCGGAGAGAGGGCCTTCGCGCGTCACGTCAACCAGCACACCGACCGGAGAGAACCATGCCCCGAATCACCTTCCAGAAAACCGGCGACGACGAAGCCATCATCCGTTACGACGGCGAGGCCGTCGGCGACCTGTACCGCCATGAGGATCCGATCACGGGGAAGCCGTTCTATCTGATACTTCTCAGCGAGGACGGCCGGGGTTGGCTGCGCTGCGATGATCGCAGCAAGGTCCACCAGTCCATCAGGCACCGGCTCCGCTCGCACCCGCTACAGGGGTGGCGATTCTGATGGCCATGGCCAGCACCGCCATGCCAGTCCCCTTCCCACCGCTTTCCCCATTCACCCACCGCCCGGTGGGCGTCCTGCCCACAATGAGCGCCTGCGGCGCGGCTTGTTGGTCGCTGGTGCTGTCCATGCACCCACGGCGTTTCACTCGGCTCTCCTCGTTGTACGCCTGACGCGACCCGATTGGGGGGACAGTACTACTCCCTGCCTATTCCCATGATATCCCCGTGCTCGTTTGCCAACCCCTCCGGGGTCCTCCACTGCGCTCCGCTCCGTTCCGGCCGCGCCTCCAGGGACAACGGCGCTGGCGCGCCTAGCGCCGGCGCGCCACGCGACCGTGGCTCATTCCTCCCTGCGGTCGTCACTGCGCCCGCACCATCGCGCGGCACGCCGACCCATGTCCCTGGGGCCCGGTGGCGGCTCTGCGCGCGGCGATGAGGGATGAATACGCAGGAAGTTCCCTTCCAGCTCATGCGGGGCTTCCGCCCCTTCAACTTCTATTGTTCATTCGGAGAATTCACATGTACGACAACAGCAACTCCATCGACAACATCGATCACCTCGACAGCATCGATACCGGCGGACAATCCGTCACCGCCATGATCTGCGAGCAGGCGAAGCTCCACGGGGCGACGCCCGAGCGCGGCGAGTTCGATCCCAGGGAGGTCTGGGAGCGGGACACCGCCATCGGCGCCGTGGCCGAGGCGTTCTCGGTACTCGCCGACTCCATCGGCATGACCGGGTTCCAGATCGCCGACGAGGCCGGCTCCCTCCTCTGGGGGTTCGTCAACACCTTCGACGCGCAGATCCGGAGGCTGGACCGGAGCATCGACCGGATCGCGCCCGAGCTGCGCGACCTGCGGAAGGAACAGGACGGTTCGGAAATAAAATCGCGGGAGCTGGAACTGCTCACGGACCGGGCGAAGAACCTGGGGGCTCGGCGCGACGCCTTCGAGGAGATGCGGGACGCGGCGGCGGCCCAGTACCAGGCGCAGACCGGCGAGATGTGGCGGCCGCGCTCCGGTTCCCACACCAGCCGCACCGGGGTTCTCACCTCCGCCGCCATCGACGCCCGGGACTTCCTCCGGGCGAGGGACAGCGCCGCCGTCAGGGAGAACCTCCCGGACGGAACCCTGATCGCCGTCGCGGGCGGGAAGGACGGCGACCCCGACGCGGTGTTCCGCAAGCTGGACGCCGCCCACCGCAAGTACGCGGACATGGTCCTCGTCCACGGCGGCGGGCCCGGCGTCGAGAAGTTCGCCGCCCGCTGGGCCGAGGCCCGCGGCGTGCACCAGGTGGTCTGCCGGCCCGACTGGAACACACACGGCAAGGCCGCGCCGTTCCGGCGGAACGACGAACTGCTGAACCTGATGCCGAAGGGCATCATCCTCTTCCCGAGCGAATCCGGCATCACCGCCAACCTGGCCGACAAGGCGACCGCCTCGGGCATACCGGTTCTGAGAGTCAACTGAGACACCGGCACCGGGCCGCGTCGTTCCCACGGCGCGGTCCTTCTTCCCTTCCGGCGCGGCGGCCGTGCCGCGCCATCGCCGCTGCGCGGCGCCCGGCGCTTTTTCCATTCCCCGTCCGCGGCGGCGGCGGCAACCGCATCCGCTTCGACGCCTGCTGCTGGCTCGATGCTCCGCATCCTCGCCGGGCACGCGGACCGGACCGCCTACCGTCGCCGACGCCCTCCGCTTCGCGGGCCGGTCGCGACGATTTTTCCGATCTCCAGCTTCCACAGCGAACCGGTCCGTGCTCCGCGACGGTCCCGGTGGCGAACCCGTGCCGGGTCTCCGCCGTCGGCTTTCGCCGCACGGCGCTGCCGACTCCAGCTCCGTCTCTCTCCCGTTCCGGTCGCGACAGTTTTTTCGTCGGCATCCTCATCCCCCGCTCCGAACGTGCCGGTCTCCGTCACGCGCGCCGCGTCCGGCATCTCCACCTGTTCCACAACGAGCCGAAAAAAAATTCACGGTGATGGTCGCAGTAGTCAACCGGTTCCCCGTCCGCAGCGTCAGCCGCTCCGGACTCCGCCACCGGCGCAAGTTTCTTCTCGTGCCTCTGCCCGTTGGCGCGTCGGTCGCGCTTCCCCTTCGGGAACTCCATCGGGTCGCGTGCCGCTCCCCATCGCGGGTCGCTTCCGCTGCCCCGCTCAAACGCCGCCGGGCTCCATCCTTTCGCTCTGCCGGAGTCCAGAATCGTTCGTGGTGTGCTCCTCGATCTTCTCTCATTTCTACGCCCGGCGGCGTTTTCTCTCACACCCCACGCACCTATGGTGCAGTGTGCTTCATGCGTACGATTGCCCGGCCCTGTCCCAGCCTGCCATGACATCGACCGCCCCCATGTTGTTGGGGCGAGTGTATGTTCTTGCTACCGGCGCGGTATACCCCCGGAACCCTTTGTTTTCAAACGTCATTTCCAAATTTCGTATTTCAGCGTAACACGGTGCCGATATAGTAAATTTGCTAAATTCCATGATGAGCATACAGCTCGTATGCCATGAGAACACGCTCGGGATTGTTACAATCGGCTATTCGGAAGCGGTTCCCACCCTACGGCGAAAACACCTAAGATGGTTTCCATCCGGATTCATGAAGTAAATTTCGAAGACCGTCCACCCAATCAGTGAGCCGAAGCAGGAATAACATGGCAGAAAAAATTCAAACCGAATCCGCAAAAACCGTATCCGGCGAATCCAATGATGGAAATGCCGACGTGAATACGTCCGAACGGCGCTTGCCACGCTCCATCCGTTTTTCCGATTCCGAATGGAAACTGATCGAGAGAACGGCCAAGGAGCGTGGTATGGCAGCCGCCGAACTGGTTCGACATGCCGCAGTTGGCTTTGCGAAAGGAAAATTTTCCGCATCCACTTCCAGGAGTTTGCCTACATCCCATCCCGAGATTGCAGCACAGATCGAACGAATCTATAACGGCGTCTACCTACTCACAACATTAAAGCGGGATGAAATGCTCGCGAGAGGGCAAGAGGAGGAAGTGGAAAGAATCATTGAAGACGCCCGAAAGTCACGCAAACTGATACAGGAATCCTCTGTCTGATCGAATATCAATTATCACCAACTTTGAAGTCTCCTGGTCCTTACTTAACCGATCCTTTCGAAAAGTATCAGAATAAAATTTCACTTTCCGTGCCGGATTCCTGATGAAAGAAAACGGATCTCGTTTTGATTACAGTGCCCATCGATATTCAGCCAGCACCAAATTTTGCCACCTTAGGGAATTCAGGGTGGATTGAATATTTAGTGAAGAAAAATATAACCGCATCAGATTGGAGATTTGAAATTGGCAGCTGACGATTTTCGCGTCGATTTCCGAGGTGCACGCGGATCAAACACCGGAGACGAATTCCACGAACTGTGGGCGATTCGACATGCTCTTTCCATGTTGGATCCACATAGTAGCCTATCCTCCATCATGCTGGAAGGTGTTAAATCGGGCAATGAAGATGGGAATTTCTGGGACGGCGTGGATTGTACATTGCTGTACTGTGGAGATTCTTTGGCCGAAGCAAAACACGTAGAAATTCAACAACTAAAGTATTCAGCCGCAAATCCAACGAAGAAATGGACAGTTGCTCGGGCCTGTGCCGGTAGAGGGGGTACAGGTTCAGCTTCGTTGATTCATAGACTAGGTCAAGCGTTTCACGCCCTGCGTCAAATACGCAAAGACAAAAAACTTGAGTCAATCAAGGTAAAACTCGTGACCAACCAACCGATTTCTCCAGAATTGTTGCGGGTCATTTTCGAAGCCAGGGAAGATGTGCCTGAAACATACGCGGTGCCTTGGAAAACCGGTGATTCTAAATTGCACCGTCTCGTCTCCGCCAGTGGTCTTTCTCCTAGTGAATTTCGGTCCTTCGCATTTGTTTTCGATTGTGTAACAAGTGCTAATGTGGGTTCCCGTTTTTCGATGGAAGATGGAATTCTCACCACTATAGCTACGTTTCAAGATGTAGAGTTTCAGACAACATTTCTCCAACTCAGGAATTTTGTTCGCAAGCGTATGCTACCGGAAGCTGCAGGAGAACAAATTACGAAACAGAATATTCTTATTCAGTTTGGAGTATCTGATGAGAGCGCATTGTTTCCGTGCCCACCGGCGATGAAACCAGTATCCGGTTTAGTATCCAGAGATGAATCAGAGAGAATCGTAGAAACCATGAAGCAAGGAACGCAAAGGATTTGCTTCCATGGTGGTGCCGGAGTGGGAAAGACTACAGCATTGCAAGAGATCAATTCATCATTGCCGGCAAATTCTCACATGATCGTTTTTGATTGCTATGGAGCAGGATCATATTTGGATGCCAGCAAATTACGCCACCGGCCAAGAGATGCTTTTACCCAGCTATCCAACGAATTGGCCGAACGATTACGGATACCTCTCTTTCTTCAACGGAGTGAATCCATAGATTATGCAAGAGCTTTCTGTCGAAGACTGGAAATAGCTGCAGAAACTCTTAAGTTAGTCTCCCCAGATGCCTTTCTGGTTATTGCCGTGGATGCAGCGGACAACTCAATCTCAGCAGCAAATGCATTCTATGGAAATGATACTTGTTTTGTTCCTGAACTCATGTCATTTCATCAGCTGCCAGAAAATGTACGAATTATAGTAAGTGCAAGAACAGGGCGACTCGATGAGTTGAGCCCCCCATCTGCATATGTACGTATCGAACTATCTGGCTTTACGAAAGATGAAACAACACAAAATGTCAACAGATTTTGGAATGCTCCAGCAAATTGGATAGACGTCTTTCATGAATTATCCAATGGTATTCCTCGCGTTCAAGATTACGCATTTGAATGGGCGAGAGAAAAATACGAAAAAGCAATGGATGTATTGCTACCTGAAGGAAAGGATCTTGATCAGATATTCGATGAAAGTTTTGCGTTCGCACTGAAGAAATCTGGTAACTCTGACCTTGTTCAAAATGTTTGTGCCGCTTTAATCGTGTTGCCAAGGCCGATTCCAATAACCGAATTGGCATATTTACTTCAGCTGCCAGTTTCGCAGGTTTTAGACATCTGTGCTGATTTGGCACCAGGAATACGCATGCAGGGGAATAATATTAGTTTCTCAGATGAAGATTTTGAAGATTTTGTTAGAAGAAAGGGAATAGATGAAGAACAAAACCTTCAAGTGCTAGCGGCAGAACGATGCCTTTCGCAAGCCGAATGCAATACATACGCCGCCAGAAATGTCGCACATCTCTTGTTTGTTTCGGGAAGACATCAAGAACTACTGGAGTTTGTGGAAAAGGAGCCGGAGCCAAACTCTGAGGCTGTTCCTGATCCTGTTCAAAGACGTGAGATCAACGATGAAAGGTAACTACTAGCCCCCTGTGGAGCACCTGAAGGTCATTCAGGTGTCTTGAGCATGTGGGCGGCCTTTCCCTTGAGAGCGATCTCGATGGCGGCAAGAGGATTGTAACCCTGATAGGACATGGACAGCAGATAGCTTGAGACCCGGCACCATGCGACGGCGTATTTGTATGTACGGAAACAGCCGGACACTTTCTGCTTGACCTTGGCCATCCGGAGGTTCCTTTCGGACAGGTTGTTGGTGAAGCTGACCGCGGGGTCCCTGGCGAACCGCAGGACTTCGGTTTCATGCTTTCCCATGGCCTCCCACAGGTTCTCCGCGTCGGATTTCGCGATGCGCCCGCGCTTTTTCCCGCCGGTGCGCACAGGGGTTGCCGGGAGTTCCTTCTTCCCCTGGGTCAGGATGGTCCGGTAGCGCTTTTGCAGGGCGGCGCATTCTTTTGCGGACAGCACCTTGTCCGGGCTTTCCCTGACCTTGCGGGCGGCGTCCCGGAGCAGTTTCTTCATCCGCCTCGCCCAGGCCGGATCATGGGCGTCGATGAGGAACTGCAGATCCCGCAGGAGGTGGCCGCCGCACAGGGCGTGGTCGCAGTGGTCACAGGCAAGATAGCTGGCCCAGCGGTCATGGACCAGGACGCCGCCGTACCGGGGGATGATGCCGATGTCCCGGATCGCCTCGCCGCCCCGCTTGGGGTGGCAGAACTTCAGGGTGAGGTCTCCGGCGCTGCAGTCGTGCAGCCAGTGGTTCTTGCGGTCGATGCGGATCGAGGTCTCGTCCACATGCAGCGCCGGCGCGGCCAGCAGGCACTCGACGGCGGCAGCCTCCCAGTCCGCCAGGGCATCGTGCAGGCGCAGCAGCCAGGCCAGCAGGGTCGCCTCGGCAATGGCCCGTCCCGTCATCGCCTTCATGGTCTGGACCACACGCTTCAGCGGCACCATCTGCGCCACCATCAGGTGGGCGGCGAACGCGATGATGCCGTGTCCGTACTGCAGCGGACCCGGCAGGCCGTCCGGAAAGGCGCCCCGGTTCTCGGCATGGCAGCGCGGACAGGTCTTGATCTCGGCATCCACGTGGTATTCCCGGGTCTCGAACACGATGTCCACCAGGGTGCGACGCTCATGGCCCTCGCACCGTACCCGCACCAGGTTCCTGCCGCAGGCCGAACATTCCGTCACCGGGGATACCCCGGTTTCACTCACCAGACGGGTATGGCCCGTTTCCCAGTGCGGCTGCTCCGGTCCCCTGCCACGGCTCCCGGGGCGTGCCGCGGTCTCATCCTTCCCCTCACGGGACGGCGGCAGGCTCGCGTTCACCGGCGTCTTGCGGGTGGTCTTTTCCATGAACACCGCCATCATCAACTCCATCAGCATCAACAGGGCGTTGAACAGCACCTCGCATTCCGCGCTGACCTTGCCCTCCCTGCACAGTGACCGGAAACTCTCCCGGTGCGCATCGAACTCCTCGCGCAGCGCAACCCGGTTCACCGTCCCCATGGATTCACTCCTCCCTCGCCTCCACGGCCTCCTCCGCCTCCACCGCCATCATCGCCGACAGCACCGCCAGGCGTTCCCCATGCGGCATCCCCCGGTAGCGCCGGCCCCAACTCTGGGCCTTGCGCTTCACCGCCTGGCGATGGGTGAAGTTCCGGCCCGCATAACGCGGCCAGTGAACCCGGTCCGGCGTGAAGTTGAACCACACCTTCTCCGTCACCACACCCGCCTGGTTCATCACCTGAAGCGACACGCTGCCCCAATCCCCCAGCCAGTCGTCGTACATCCGCGAAGGATACCCCGAGATCATCACCGAGCAGGGAAGGCCGCGGATCAGCGCCAGCAAGCCCTCGTGGTCGCTGTTCCTGTAGTCGTGCCGGTAGCGGCGGCCCGACTTGCGCGTACTTTGCAGATACGGCGGGTCGCAGTAGACCAGTTCCGTGCCGTCAAACGGAAACGTCCGGAGATACCGGTGACAGCAGCCATGCACCAGTTCCACCGGATAGTCGCACTGGAATCCTTCCAGCGCCCTGGCGTTGCAGTCTATGCCGATGTTCCGCAGGGCCCCCGGCTTGCGCTTCATGATCGCCCCACCGCCAAGGTGGGTTTCGATATACACCGAGTGCGGCGGCATCAGGGCGATCAGAGGCTGGCACAGCCCCGAAGCTCCCTTGGAGCCGAAATAGCGGTTCCCCATCTGTGTGCGGGTTCGTCTCGTGGTCCGAAACCCGAACGATAGGGAAAATATTCTATACTGTCAACCTACAGATGGGGATAATGGGGCAAATAAGGGGTGAGTAGTTACGATGAAAGATTGTTAATAGCGATTCGGGTATGTCGAAAAGCAGAGAATACTGCGCGTGCTTTACGCTTCGTACTTATTGGCGCGGAAGCACGCCGTACCAGTGAATCGACTCGATCACTGTTGGCATCATACCCAAAACTAACGGCCAGGTACGCAAAGGAGACAGCAAGTCGTCTTATATTAAGTGATCCAAAAGAAATAGAACATCATGGCCCTCTTATTTTTCATTCTATCGCTGAGGATGCCAGAAAAGGAGATAAGGTCGGATATAGAGTGGGATGGCGGCTTCTTCAAGCGTGGTGGGTAGCGCGTAGGGATGTTTATAAGTCAGAATTTGAAAAACATGGATATGAAGATCCTTGGCCAATAAAGCTTGACGACTTTGCATCGATTGTCTACGGGTCTGCGGTATTAATGGGTCCAGATGCCGCGATTACGGAACTCAAGAGATTTCGGCAAATGAAATTTGCCATTAATGTAGGTAAGAAATTCGTAACCAGATTACTTACCGAAGGTCGCTTTGAATTAGCTGAAGAAATTGCAATGAGGTTCCATCCGTGGAAGGCAGTTTTTCTTCTGGTGCCTCTTGCCCTTGCTGGTCGGAACATTGACTTGCATCGATTAGGAAGAGGGCTATCTGCATTAAAGAGACGATTTCGGTTAGATATCGAATTAGCAAATTATGATGATGAATACAGAACAGGAGAATATGTTCTAGATACAGTTCTTACTGCATCTGAAATCCTAATTGGAAATGGCGTTTGTACAGATGTCGGAAAAAATATTCTTTCGTCGTTCACTGACCCCAGTTTGCGTAATTTAGAACAGCGACATGAATTCGAGATTTCGTTGATTGATGCAATTTTTAGGTCATACTCATTAACTGAGTTGATGCTGGACAAGGACATAACATCGTCAGATATATTTCAATTTGAACCACAATCAAGTGGAATCGAAAACTATACAGACAGACATAGTATCCATCATGACAGAGATTTCGGTGAATTTATAAATACGATTTCTCCCTTTTATATCCTTCGGGCGAAAACCATTCTTTCAGCTCAGTGTAATAAGAGTTTCGATCTATGTATTGATGAATTCAAGAAAGGATTTGACACTGATTTCTGGCGTTTGAGCCACAGACGTCGGGGCAAGGAATACCGTGCAGTACTGTGTGACCGTTTGACAACCCTTATTGCCTTTGGGGCCAGTTCTCAGGAGATTTATTCGTACGCAATAATGTATCTCGAGAAGGGAGAATATCCTACCAATAATTTCTATGAACGATTCGCTGTTTTTCGTGAACTTCATAGCAATATAGTTGATAGTATTCTTTCCACTGCAAATGCCACCATTTCTGAGCGATGTGGATCCGAAGAAAAAGCTCATAATCTTTCCGAGTTAGCTGAATTGTTGACGTCGTTCAGTCCAAGGGATGCTGATGCGTTATTCCAAGAAGCCATAATTATTGCAAGTCAACTTGACAAAGAATCAATAGATCAAATTCGACTTTTTCACAGTTTGATTGGCCATTGCAAAACTGTAATTCCTAAAGAAAAACATCGTTTCTATGCATCCAGGCTATCTGAAATAATTTTTGATGCGGGTATACGTCTAAAAGATTTGGAGGACTTTCCATGGTGCAATGCGATGGAATCCATTTCTCTACTGGACATTCCTACAGCACTGGCAAGTACCGCAAGATGGAATGATTTTAATCTGCAGGGTATAGACACAATTTTACCTCCTGTCATTTCAGAGGGGTTAAGGACAAATGATCTAGACAGTACACAAGCTTCGGCACTGTTGTGCTTGCTTCGTTATGCACGTTTGGAAACTTTAGAGGGAATATTTAAGAAAGCTCTGGATGAAGGTAAATCAGTAGCTTCCAACTTGGCAGAGGAATTCGCACAAGACTGTCTCGTTGGACGTATCAGATTTTTTGAGGATTTCGCTTCCCTCATATCCAAGCATGGTACTGGAGAATGGATAAATAAATTAGACAAGCAAAATGAATTCATTGTCCGAATTTCACAGGATGAAGAAGAATCCAGTAACACGACCGAAGTAACTCTGAAAAATTCTGAAATCATTGAAAAGCATGTTTGGGAACATGCAACCTTGACTGACAGCGATCGTTTGTTGGCTGAAGCTGAACACCTAATTTCGAAGTCCAGGTCTGAAGGAGAACACATATCATTGCGAGATGTGTTTTTCTACGCATCACAGAAAGTGCCTGTTGGGAATCTGTGTGAGTATCTTGATGCACTTGTTGGAATATTAGAAAAAAATCGTGATTATCAAATACTGGACGCTATTTTGGGATCTGCTCAATGCTGGAAATCAAAATGGTCCGTTCAGAATTGGAGTAAAAATAATATTCCGAAGTTGATTTCTGATTTCTTGCCGCTATTCACGCGGCACATTCCTTGGGAAGACAGACTCAACCCAGCAATTGAATTGGCTCAGATGGATGGAGAAAAAACGCAAATTTCATTGTTAAAAGGTATTGAGTCTTCCGCATTGGAATTGAGCGTACTTGAAATACTCACTATTGCAAATCTCATTTCAATAAATTCTGATCCTGGAGAATCCGCTAATTTATTTGAATGGTATCTTGAAAGACTTTTCAATCGTATCCCTGAAAACGAACGTGAGGATGTCGATGATGTTGATATACCAGTCGACGTTACTAGTTCTGTTGCAAGATTTCTTTATGCACATCTCAGCGATGTCGATTTGCGTACTAGATGGCGTGCAGCACATGCAATGCGGAGATTAGCTCGACTTGGTGATAGCAATACACTAACTGAAATAGTTAATCAGTATGAACGTATCGAAGAAAAAGGATTCAGAGCTGTAGGGACACCATTTTATTGGCTTGCTGCACGGCTTTGGTTGATGATCTCCCTGGACAGAATTTCACATGAAACGCCTGAATTATCGAAACCTTTTATCGAAAAGTTACTAAATATAGCTCTTTCTGATGATTTTCCTCACATGCTGATACGTGCTTATGCAACTGACGCATGTTTGAAACTCAGTGAAAATGGATACGTGCAACTTGACTCAACAAACATTGGCGCACTACAAAGAATTAATTCACCATCGAATATTGATAAATCAAGTCGTGTGGGTCGTACTGAATCTTTTGAGTCGTGCGGAATTAGCGATGATTCACGGAGGTTTGAATTTGATTGGATGGATACGCTTAGATATTGGTATGAGCCATGGCTAAATATTTTTCCGGAATTGACTACAAGGAGATTTCTTGAATTATCAGAAGCATGGATAGTTGATCGTTGGGGGATTACAGAACAATCGAAACGAACCAGGTATGATCCACGTTCTTGGAGATTCCAAGACAGTACATATGGTTCCTGGAGCAATAGCCATGGGAGCCTTCCCACACTTGAACGATTCCAGAATCACCTAGAGTGGCATTCCATGTGGTGTACTGCTGGAGAATTGGCCAAGTCATATTCAGTCAGAAAAGAGGAATACGAAGAAGTCGATGAACTGGCCATGAAAATAGCCCAGGGAAAATTATCGATTGATTCATTATGGCTCAGTGATCTGATTGGAGCAGTTCCTTTACAGCAGCATCGCTGGATTCCAGAAGCAGATGAATTAAGCTCATGGATGAATACAATCACTGACGATGCTTTTTTTCGCGAACTATTTCCCGAGGATCGATGGGATTGGATCGTGGCTAATGCTGAATTGAATTCTGTATATCGCGACCGAGAAGAAAGAGTTCAGATAAACACAGGGCTTGTTTCCCCAGAGACAGCTCATGCGCTTGTCCGCGCATTGCAAACCACAAAAAGTCAATACCTCTATTTTATCCCGCCGGAAAATTCTGAGTCAGAAATTAATGAGGCTGATTATAGTCTCTCTGGATGGTTGTCTAACATTGACGGTGACACTCGATTTGATAGTAAAGATCCTTATTGCCACAACATCAATCTCCCTAGAGGCTTACCTGGGGAGGGAATTGTCAGCTGCTTGGATCTGCAACAACGGACATCCCTTCCATCAATTAATTGGTTTCGTGAAGATTCGGAAATGCCATCTGTAATATATGAAACATGGGGGGATTCGGATAGAAATGGTACCTATCAATATCGCCCAAAAAATGCAGTTGAATACTTTGGGTACAGGACACTCATCAGAAAAGATGAGATGGTTAAATTCATGCGGATTAAAGAAGAAGATTTGATTGTTCAAGTTGGAGTAACACGATATGACAAACCGAGAGAAGAACCGAGATATGATACGGAAGGTAGAAATAGGGCTATCTTCGACAGAGTGTTTGTCCTCAGACGAGAAGGAGATATCGAATCTGCCGAGCGAAGTTTTGAAGCTTGGTTCCAGAATCGTCAATGAACTCAATATCCACCAGAATTCCGATACTCTCAGCCGATGGATGGCACATCATTTAGCTGAAGTCATCAAGGAAGCAGAAACAGCAGAAGGAACTGAACGAGAATCTCTACAGGAAAAAGCCGTTCGTTTAATTTTAGAATTATGGAGTAACAGGAAAAACCTTCCAGGAAATGCCTACCCACTAAACCACCTGAAAGATATTATTTCCATACTCATACTATTGAGAAAGAGTTCATCACCATTTTCTGAACACGGCCATGGAAAAATTGAAAAATTATTATTCAGTATATTTTCTTCTCTTCAGGTGATCGTAATTCATGGTATTGTTCTTACAGCTAAAGCTGGAGAATTACCCGAAGATATCGATTCGGAAAAGAATTTCCTTGATGCGGACGAAAAGCGTGTTCTAAATGCAGTGAAAGAATGGGAGAATTTTATTGATGATAGACATCCAATGCCGCAAGTACTTATTCAGACTGAGCAAAGCACTTCAGATTTTGGCCAGATTCAGTCCAATATTGCTAAATTGGAAGCAATGGATCCAGTAGAACGATCAAAATTTGTCTTGCATGCGGAGATAGAGGGAATAATGAAAACCCTTACGGAGTTGAAAGAGATTCTGGAAGATTGATTTTCAAAGCGGTTTACTACAGCCCAATGATGCCTGAAGTATTCCGATGGTCAATTTCGATAATATCGAGACATTCTTTACCACATCACCTCGCAAGGGATGGTGAGGAATTTGGGATCGAAACTGGTATCAGCTACAACGCCAGGCCGGAGAACTTTTCCACCATAACTGCGAAGAAGTCCCACATCAGGCTACAATGTGAGTCCCCGGACGCAGACAGGCTACAGGTACGCAGAGTATGGTTCCATCCTAGAGACATGCCAACGCTCCTCCCGGCGTCGGATCAATCACAAACCAAGTTCACGGTCCACAACCTTGGGCCTGCGGGGCGGTTCCATCCCCGATTCCCGGCCCTGATCCCTCGACCTGGACGTCCTTTCGCCGCCCTTTTCCGGTACCGACTTCCCCGTTATCTCCGAATCTTTCGTGATGCCTTCCAACGCGGAGAGCCGTTCCCCGGTGGCCGCTTCCAGTTGCTCCTTCAGTCCCGCCCTGTCGTCCGTGACCAGTTCCGCCCGATCCCTGGCACGGCTGATCTCCACATAGAATGACTTCTGGGTCGTCAGGTTCGGATGCCCCGCCTCCATGGCGGCGATCACGTTGTCCACGGTCCTGCCCTGGAACGCGTGCACCGTCGATGCCCAAGCATGGTCCAGATGCCGCATCTGCGGATCGTTTTTTTCAAGTTCCAGTCTGCGGCCATCCTCCAGCTGGAAGGATACGCGGCCATTGCCGACTTTCGTCACTTCCGCGGTGCGACTGTTGAACAGTCCCAGCCCGCGGTCGTTGCGGGTCCAGCGGATTCGGTCACCGGCCCGAAGCTCGATCCCCTCGGCCTTGTAGACCTCGGCCCCGCCGGTTTTCCCGCCGATTTTCTCGGGTTCCCACCCCACAATCTGCCCTGCGTTCCCGTTCGGGCCCTCCAACATTACCTTGCCAGTCTTGCCGTCCACGCCCAGGACCTGGCGTTCGTCGCCCTTCTCGATGCCGATCCGCCTGTACGTCCGGTGAAATGCCACCACATCCCCCGGCGCATAGTTGGCGGGGAGGGCCTTCTCGGCGTTGGTGAATCCCTGCGACACCAGCCGCTGGCCCTGGAAGGCGGGGCCGTGGATCCGGCCCTCGCGCTCCAGGCGCTCCCGTATATGGCCGTTGATGTCCTTTCTCAGTTCATGGCTCGGCGCCATCACCCCGGTTCTTTCGCGCTTCTCCGGGGTCAGGCGGAGCCAACGGGCGGCGACCGCCCCGGCGATGTTGTCCGCCTTCACCTCGGCGATATTGGCCCCGAGCTTCCCGAACGCCTTTTCCACGTTCCCGGCCAGACTCGCCTCGACGGCGGCCTTCAGGTCCGGATCCCGCTGGCGCAGGATCTCGTCCATCACCGCCGTCTTCATGCCTCCCTCCTGAAGCTGGGCGAAGGGCTTGCCCGCGTCCACGGCTTCGAGCTGCTTGCTGTCCCCCACCAGTACCACCCGGGGAATCCGCAATGCCTTCGCGATCCGAAGGAGGTTCCGGGCCTGTACGGTGGAAGCGAGGGACCCCTCGTCCACTACCAGCACGGTCCTTTTGAACATGTCACGGAGTTCCCGTTCGCCTTTCCTCGTCAATCTTCCCTCGGCCACGCCTTCATTGCGTGCGAGAAACATCTGCAGGGTCTCTGATTCGATCCCCGCCTCCATAGATAACGTGCCCGCCGCCGAGGCCGAGGGGGCGAGGCCCGCCATGCGGTAGCCCTGCTGCTCCGCCAGCGCCCGGGCTCGGTTCAGCATCGTGGTCTTGCCGGTGCCGGCGTATCCCTGCACTCCCACCACCCGGTCCCTGGCGGACAGGATCAGCTTCACGGCCTCCTTCTGACCCTCTGTAAGCGGCCCCTTGTGGAGGCGGGCGCTCACCGCCCAGCTCCGCATCACCGGACGGCCACGGCCCTGGCCCTCGCGCATGAGGCCGATGGTCTCGCGCTCGTCCGCCAGCGCCCGGTCGGTGGTCAGGCCGTCCCCCGTGTGGAAAGCGGGGGCGACGTACAGGCCGTTCTCCTTCCTCAGGCCCTCCACCGCCCGCTCCGCCGCCTCCACGGACACCATCCCGGGCTTCCAGGAAAGCGCGGCGGCCAGAAGCTCCGTCCGGCTGAACACCGCTTCCCGTTCCCCCAGATGCGCCACCGCCCATTTTATTGCCTCAGTAGCGAGGTCCTTCGATTCGCTTGCCGGTATGGGAATATCCGCCATCGACGGCTCCACGACCCTGCCGGTCTTCCCGGCTTTCTCGGGTGCCGCATCCGAAGCGGAAAAATCCTTGTCGGATTCCCCGTAAGCCACACCTGAAGCATGAATTGAACCGGCGGTGAGTGCATTGGCATCGAAGCCCATGGTCTTCGCCTGTTCCCGCCAGTGCGCCCGGAGCGCATCCTTGTCCACGTCCCGTTTCGACGCCCGCGTCATCAGCGCCGCCCGCTCGGCCAGGCGCTGGTTGCCGGCGGTGCCGCCCCCGTCCGCCGTCCTCTCCGCCACCGCGGCCTCGATCTCCGCCCTCCGGGTGGAGAACACTTCAATTACCCTGCGGGATATCCCCGCGATCTCGAACCTTCCGTCCGCATGGGTTTTCTCGATCCCGTAACCGAGCTTCATCAGGCTCCTGGCGAGTTCGCTCCGGTAGATCATGCCGACCAGTTTCTGGTTGCGGTACAGCCCCTCGTTGGCCATGGTCCGCCATTTCCCGTCTTCTCCCCGCACCATGTTGGCGAGGACGGCATGGGTGTGCAGCTGGGGATCGAGATTGCGTGACGTGTCGTGCAGGAAGGTGGCAACCACCGTCTTCTGATTTCCCGCGCGGACCAGCCGACCGGTCGCGGGGTCCCGCAGACGGGTTTCCGCGGCGTTTTTCTCGACCCAGGCCAGCGACTTCGCAACCGCCTGCCGATGTGCTTCCACAACGCGCTTTTCATCTCCCCCCACCAGTGCGGCCAGGGAAACGGACTTGGGGGCGGAGAAGGTCAGGTCCCGGCCCGGGCGGTGAATGACATTCCCTTCCCTGTCCATCCGGCCGAGCCGCTGCCCGCTGCCGTCCGGCACCTCGCCCCGGAGGACCGCCTTGAACATCTCCGGGTCCACATGGCCCTCGAGGCCGAGTTCGGCCGCACCCCGCCCCGCCCAGGCGCTCATCCGAAGGTGTTCGGGATCGTCCTTCGCGTAATACCCGTCCCGTTCGTAGTAGGAGGCGCCCTGGGCGGCCGAAGCCACGGAGCCGACCGACACTACCACGCCATCCAGTCCAGATTATCCTTTTGACTTCCGGAGCTGGTTTTTTCTGTTTTTTCTGTTTTTTCTGTAGCCTTGGGTGCCGGCCGGTCCGTGGTTTCGTCCATTGGTTCCTGCACCGGTGGACAGTCGGATGATTCCGTTTCCTGTGCTTCAGCAGCAACCGGAATGTCATCGGCGGGGATTTCATCGGTTTTGGGTTTCGGTACCGATCTAACCGGATCCTCAGGCTCTTCCTCCTTGCGCATGCAAGGAACGAAACGTTCGGCAATCCTGGGGCGGTTCGAGTATTCCAGCCTGATCCTCGCCACAGGGAGCGGGCCGGGAAACCGGAGATATCCGTTCAGGTTCTGAAGACGCATGATCTCCGAGGCAAGGGCCAGCGCACGGAGTTCTCTTTTCGGTGTAAGTGATACCCCGTCGCGTATTGTATTGGCCCCGTAGGAAAGGCCCTCGTTCATCCCCTCCACCTCGCTCCTGCCGAGACAGTCCGCCGACCACTGCGCGGTGTCCCGGTCCGGGGCCGCCAGCACCACCCGGGTGCCGCACAGCCCCGAGATGGTCTCCGCACCGTTTCTTCCATACAGGTCTCGGAGTGCGGAGATCACCTGTACCCCCAGCACGAAACATCCCCCGAACTGGCGGGACTCCGCCAGTCCCGGCTGCAGGCTCGGCACCTGGTGGAGGGTGGGCAGTTCGTCCAGTATGATCCAGATCCTTCTCCCGTCCGACTGCTCCAGCGAGAGCATGGCGTTGACCGCGATCTCGAGCCATGTCGATATCAGGCCTCTCAGACTCGCATGCTGGTCCCCTCTTGATGTCAGAAAGAGGCATCCTGTCTCGTCTTCTCTTTCAACCCAGTCCCGGATGGAGAAGGGAGAACCGGAAAGATCATCGGGGAGGAGTTCCAGTGCCCCGATGTTGGCCGTGAGCATGGCCCGGACGCTGAGCGCGGTCTTGGGGTTCTCCGGGTCCACGATGGACTGTGCCACGGTCCCTTCCATGGCTTCCGCCAGTTCCGTCAGTTCCGTCTTCAGCAGGTGATTGACCAGCACCTGATTCCTCTTCACCCCCTTCTCCCAGAGCACCCCGGCTCCGTTCGAGAACAGCTGCCTGGCCGCGGTGACCCAGAAGGGGTCCACGGTGTCCTTCTGCTGGGGGATCAGGGCCGCCGCCATCATGTCGAAGTCCCTCGGCCCCCTGGCCTCGAAGAACGGGGACCAGCGGGGGGCGCGGGCATCGAGGGGGTTCAGGAGCACGTCCCGTTCAGGGTCATAGAAGGAACGGGTGTAGGTTCCCATCTTGTCGTAGATCACGCAGCGTTCTCCACAGTCCCGGATCTGGGCGACGAGGTCGGAGATGAGAACGGTCTTGCCCGAACCGGTGGTGCCCGACACGATGGTGTGCTGGGTCTCCGCCCATTCGGGGTACGGCACATCCGCGATGCGGTACGGCCTTGCATCCACGGCCATGGAAAACGCATGACGGACACGGGCGCCTACAGGATAAGTTGAAAAGACCTGGCGGCGGAGTTGGCGGGCGGTGGCCAGTTCCGCCCCCCGTATCCTCTTCTCCCGGTTCAGCTGCCGACCCTGGAACCAGAAGACGGCGAGGAGTATGACGATGGCGAGAACGCCGAACTTCAGTCCCTGGAACGCGCTTTCGTAGATCCCGTCCTTCAGGCGCTCCCGGGCAACAAGGGCACGGGGCGAGGAGGCGATCTCCGTGATGGTCAGCACGACGGTTCTTCCATCGTGCATGCGGACCTCCTGACGCGAGTCCTTCTGGTAGCCGATTCCCAGCTTCATCTCCGCCACGGTCAAGATGGCGGCGGCGTACCATTCGTATCCCGTGGTGTTCCGCCAGGTGTGCCAGGCCGGGACCGCAACCACCGAGATGGCTGCCAGGAACATGCCGGCACGCAGGAGTTGGCCCCACATGCGGATGCCGTGGAAGACCGTCTGGCCGCCCCGGAGGGTGCTGTTTCCGATTCTTGGGTTCATCAATGGATAGCTGGAAGCCCGGGCCGGCAGCATCCAGCGATCCACCTTGCCAGCCCGGCTGTTGTCGTTCACCGCGATCGTCCATTCCCTGCATCCCTGATCCGGCCGCGGCAACCATATACAGCCCTGTCCGCACAGTCGGCAAGGGTCCCGTTTAGTGAATAACATACCTTCGGATCGACACCGTATCGCTCGGCTGCGATGAGGCGCGAACGGGTACGGGAATAAATTTTGGAATTCTTTTAAGCGCAGCAGGAGTATGTGCGAGATCATCCTGGTTACGAGATGCGCACGGCGGCGCATATGGTCCGAACAACTCCAGTTGTGTATGCACTTTGCCAACAACCACTTCCGGATCGACTGTTTGTACCATGCCATGGTCAGACTGGAAGCACCGTCTCCTTTCCATCCCCGGGCTCCTTCCTGTGCGACTGCACCCAGAATCGGCCTGAATCGATCACGGATTGACGAACGCTACCCAGCGTCAAGGATTCACTCGTCGATGCCATCGAATCCAGCTTTCCCGGGAGGGCGAAAAGTAGAGTTAGAGCGGGATGGAATATGCATTGATCATGCTCTTCCGGTGGCTTGCGCCAACCTTAAGGCACTGCCGGTTCATTCATACCGGAATCAGCGGGAGGAAATTCTCTTTCGTGATCCTTATCAGGAGATTGGAAATAGCATGGGATTTTCCGAATACTACTTGGTATTCTATAGATTGATGAAGTCAATACACCATCTCCACCAGTATCGGAAACCTGACGAACTCTGAAGTGCTTCTTCTATGCTGACAAGGGACGCTGCTTCAGGTTCTGACCGAACTCTTTCAGACTTACCATGGAGATTCCAAGATGACAAACAACCCTGGTTACATCACTCCCATCTCCGATCTTTTCAGGCACGCAGCCCCTTATGCCATATACAAATGGGCGGAAAGCGAGAAGAATTCATTAGATCTGGTTAAGGGTCGACTTGATGAAGAATCAATAACCCGTTGGCTCACTCAGTGGAAATTGCATCGGGCCAATCCAAAAGGCACGCGGACGAAACTGGTGAAGTGCCTTATAAAACTTCGACCACGTATCATCGAGGCGCATAAGCATGAATTACCACAGATAGTCGATGATGGGGTGAACATGTTGGATCGTGCCACAAATAAAAGGCAAATGAGCCTGATGTCCAAGTTTGCATTCTCCCTGCGACCCAGTGTTGGCGTGCCCTACGATAAATTTGCTCTTGCAGGACTTCGCAAGATATCCGGACGCTCAATCGCTAATCAGGACTACAAGACGTATTTCAAGGAATTCAATCGATTTGCAACTGAATGTGGCAAAGTATTGGAAGAAATGGGGGAGACGGAAGCGCTGATGCCACTCTGGCAACCCTTCATGGGCAAGATACTCTTCAAGCGTCGAACCGCGGACAAGTCGCTCATGATCATGGGGGATTTTGTCCCAGATGGAAAGCTCGATTTCTGGTGCAAATTCCAAGCAAACTACCGTCGCTGCCCATAGCCGCCCACATCCAGCCTCGAGTGATTTGTTTGCTCCTGTGATTTTCCTGTTAACTGGTTAAAACCACGGGATTCCTGCCCACCTTGTTTACTTCCCGCCATCAAACTACAGGTAGGCAGCATACAAACCAAGTCCCGATCGGGGCAGGCTTTGATATTCGTCAATAAATAGACAATCCAGAAAGTTACGCCTGATGATGGCTCCGGTAGGCAAAGTAATTACTTGAAACGCTAAATCGGCAACCTGATCAAAGCTCATTCAACGATTCTGGGCATCCAAAACAGATTTGACTACTTGATCAAGAAGTCCTCTCTCTTGAATCAGGGGGTGGTCGTCTGACAGCGGCATACCGGTTCTAATGTGTTCACATAGAATGTCGAAATCCTGCATCGCATTGATAAGCCAGCAGCAAGAATATAAACAGTTGTATATGGCGGTGAATAATATCTTTTCATTGGACTCAGTATCAGGCGGATCGAATCGTCCTTCCCGTAGGACTCCGCCATAGAACATCAATTTCTCTCCATTCGGATGTGCCACCTCACAAATTTGATCCCAAAATTTCTCACACCCAGGCTGTGAATCTGTAATAAATGTTCTTACCGAATGGCTGATGCGAGGCGGGGTATCCTGCTCAGGTTTTCTCTTGCCCCTAGAAACTGGATATTTTGAAAACGCATAACTATCAACCAACATCCCTATAGCCTTCCAATTTCCATTATCCGCTTCTACCTGTGCACGATTAAGCAGAGAATGGAACATCGCTAACGTTTCTAACAGGGCCCTGGCGCAGACAACGGATCCGATAATATGACCTGCGTTCCAGGATGCAACGACTGATTGAGCGAGATCGAGTGTGCGAATCAATATCGCCTTACGATATGCGTTGAGGCAACCTGTAATCGTGATCCCTTCGTTTCCTTCGCTCAGATCCAGAGATCCAGTGAGAGAATCTTCAAGACGACTTAATCCGTTGAACGTAGTCTTCAGAAATGGCCATTTTCCAGAAGGAACACGCTGATCGTCAAACCACAACATCTGTCCGAATTCCTTGATTCATGGTGATCATTTTATATACGGATGTGGTTATCGGCGCATTGGTTCCAGTTTATTCCGGTCGGATACGGCTTCTTGAAGTTGCAATAAAATTGCAATCTTTCACGCTCTCGAGGAATGAATCATGACCATCGCAAAGGATAGTATGTTTACCCCAAATACCGTTCCGCCTGCTGCGGCTGCTTTTCCCGGCGGTTTCCGGCGGTCGGACTTACAGCGTTTTCCAGCCAAGGGCAAAGCAAACAGCAATTCGCACAGCATGCAATCCCATCCCGATCCGACGGTGTCGTCCCATCGTTTCATGCAGCGACCACTCATGACCTCGCCGAGGCCGCATAGAGGAATCCGAGGACAACAACGACCTGCAGGAAAACCCGTACGAAACTGCACCGAATCCTGATTCCATGACGGGTCGCCACCGGTCAGAGAATCGTGCACAGAATCAGGGTCAGAACAAAAGTCACCCCTGAAGACCGCCCGGAATGCCCAGAATGGCAGTCATGCATGCGGCCACAACAAAGACGGCAAGGATTACGCGTGTTTGGTGATCGGCCATTTGCGCCCGTATCCGGTCAAGCACGAATTCATGCCCGGTCCGGGTCATTTCTCAATCTGCGTTTTCGGGTTCAATACAAGCGTACAGGTGCTCATACTCATAGCCTGACAGACGGTTCAGGTTTGTGCTCGTGATGGTGCTTATGGGCACTGCTATCCTCCCATGCAATGAGCAGCCTTCTTGGGCCAACCGGTCGAGGTCCTCGGGAAGTGAACGCACCATGTCGTTGGTCTCCACCACAATCACCTTGTCCTGTTCCAGATCCTTGATTGCCTGCGTCGGGGTACAACCGGTTGTGGTCATCGTTGCAGCGAGTGCAACAACAAGATACTGGATTTTCATGCTATTGGTCGAAAACGATTAATGGTCAATGGTGCGAACCGGACGGATTATAACCAATGCGTCCACCTCAATCCCTGACCGCGCCGAAGGCGCCGACGATGGCGCCGTACTCGAACACGCCACCTGCCTCCTGATGCCGGTCGCCGTGGAACCTGCCATCGACCCGGCTTCCCGGAACAACTGATGAGAATGAGCCCTGACTGACAGGCAGGTTCTCCCACTCCATGCCTGGGACCGGCGTACCCGATGCGATCATACGGACCCCGGTGAAGGAAACGTCGACCTCCGGATCCGAAAAATCGGCCAGCGTGATCAGGACCCGGCCGGACATGGCACCGCCGTCCCCCGTGTCCACCCCCGCCATCAGCCCGGACCACGAAGCCCCGCCATCGGCCTCCTTCGGGTCCGTGCCCGGAAAGTGCGGCGCCCAGGCAAGGCCCAGAAGCTCCCCGCCGTCGTGCACGACCGCAAAGGCGCTCCTGTTGATCCAACCTCCCCAGGCCGTGGCATCCATGAGGCCTGTCGGATCATACTGCACGACCTTACCCGGACTATCCTCCGGCGGCAGGATATCCCGGATCCCGATATCCGCATCACGCGAAAGAAGATATCCCGGAACCGCGTCTCCCAGACGGTCTCCGGTACGCCAGTCCCAAGGGGCCAGGTACCGTCCCTCATGTATTCCCGCTCCCCGGTCCCTCGCCTCCCGTTCCTCGGCGGAATAATCCGGGGCGTACCGGGGTTCATCGACCGCAAGGCCAGCCCTCACCAGGGCCGCGCCGAACTCGACGCCACCGGCGGAGCATGACCCCACAATTCGGCCATAACTCCTCTGGCCGGAATCCTCGCAGCCCACGGTTCCCGCTGAAACCAGATTTTCCAGTGCCGCGGTGGCTGCCCGGCCGCAGGCCCATGGCACGTCATCGGCATCCCGGCACATCTGGTGCCTTTCCGGCGCATCGAAGCCCTGAAGGCGGTAACGCTGGCCATCGACATCGATGGTGTCGCCATCGACCACATGGACGGTCTGTTGTGCGACAGGGTCCGGCCCGGGATTCGTTGGCGTGGTTTCCGTTCTCGGGGGCGCCTGACCGTTTCCGCCGTGATTGATGCCGGAACCTCCGCCGCCACCGCAACCAGCAAGCACCACGGACAATGTGGTGGCTGCCACGGCGCTCTTGATCAATGCCTTCATGGGTTCTGTCTCTGTAACTGGAAACGGCATCCGGTCCTTATACCCGAAAGTACCGGGAGCATGAGATCGGGTATATTCATATCGATTATGCATCATCCACATCCATGGTAACCATGCTTGGGAAATGCCTGCAAAACCATTGCCCGGTTCGGGGTGTAATCCTTCGGTTGTCTGGTGGCGAAGATGAAATCAACACTGGCTAATTACAATCATTACCAAGCTGAATTCGGAATCACCACCATTAACCGCAGCAAAATCACCCGACGACCGAAGGATTACCCTGGAAAAATCCGGCGGGGATGCGTATTGATACGCCTGAATTGAATCAAATTCGCTTGCGTTATGCTTACGGAAAGAAAATTCTGGAAGATAGAAATTTCCGATAAAATTACTTTTATTTCTTATTTATTATTATATATTAATAAGATATGCAATCTAAAATAAATCACAAGATTGATTTAAGTGCTAAATCAGGGCATTTCCGATGCCCCGGGAGCGGCGTCGGAATAGAGTGGAAACCGGCTGCACAGTGCAATGACTTCCCCACGTACCCGATCCACCACGGACTCGTCATCCATGTTGTCCAGAATATCGCAAATCCAGCCGGTGATCTGCTTCGCCTCTTCCACGCCGAAGCCGCGTGTGGTCATGGCCGGGGTGCCGATCCGAAGGCCGCTGGTCACGAACGGTGAGCGCGGGTCGTTGGGCACGGCGTTCTTGTTCACCGTGATGTTGGCCCGGCCGAGCGCCGCGTCCGCATCCTTTCCGGTGATGTCCTTACTGATCAGGTCGAGCAGGAACAGGTGATTGTCGGTGCCTCCAGAGACGATATCGAATCCCCGTGACTGGAAAACCTCCACCATGGCGTCGGCATTGTCCAGAACCTGCTGCTGGTAGTCCCGGAACCCGGGCTCCATGGCCTCCTTGAAGGCCACCGCCTTGGCGGCGATCACATGCATCAACGGTCCGCCCTGGGTGCCCGGAAACACCAGGGAGTTCAGTTTCTTGGTGATCTCATCGTTGGCCCTGGCGAGGATCATGCCGCCCCGGGGACCCCGCAGGGTCTTGTGGGTGGTTGTGGTCACCACGTCGGCGATGGGTACCGGGTTGGGATAGTGGCCGGTGGCAACCAGCCCGGCGACGTGGGCCATGTCCACGAACAGGTACGCTCCCACGCCGTCGGCAATGTCCCGGAACCGCTGCCAGTCCATGATGCGCGAGTAGGCGGAGAAGCCGGCCACGATCATTTTCGGTCTGTGTTCCGCCGCCAGCCGTTCGACCTCGGCGTAATCCACCTCGCCCGTGGCGGTATCGAGCCCGTACTGGACCGCATTGTAGATCTTGCCGGAGAAATTCACGCTGGCGCCATGGGTCAGGTGCCCGCCATGGGCCAGGCTCATGCCGAGCACGGTCTCGCCGGGATCCATCAGCGCCATGTAGACTGCCGCATTGGCCTGGGAGCCCGAATGCGGTTGCACGTTGGCGTAATCCGCATCGAACAGCTGGCAGGCCCGGTCAATGGCAAGCACTTCCGCCTGGTCGACGAATTCACAGCCGCCGTAATAGCGTTTTCCGGGATAGCCCTCGGCGTACTTGTTGGTCATCTGGCACCCCTGCGCCGTCATGACCCGCGGGCTGGTGAAATTTTCCGAGGCGATGAGTTCAATGTGGTGCTCCTGGCGGCCGGCCTCGTCCCGGATGGCCGCGGCGAGTTCCGGATCGAATTCCTCGATGGATTGCTGCTTGTCAAACATTTCAGTGATTCTCTGGTATCGAATGGGAAAGCTGATAACTGTACGATTCAGTCTGTTGTGCCCGGTCAAATAGGGTAAGCGCCCGATTCTATCCGCCCCTGAGCGGCTTGAATAGTAAAGAATATTTTATGTGAGCCAAAGGCGGCCCCTTGGGCGGGACTGGCCGGGCCCGGGTTCTCCTCCCGGCGTCATTTCACGGTGATCCGTCCTTCGAGTTTCGGCGTGTATGGGCTGCGGGCAGCGAGGTACTCGGCCACGACATCCGCCATGTCCGGGCCGAAATCATAGGCATCCATGGCATTCCTGGCGAAGATCTCGTAACCGTCTCCGCCACCGCGCAGGAAGTTGTTCGAGACAACGCTGTATATCCTGCCCGGGTCGATCGGAACCCACTGTCCGTTCTGCATGACCTCGACTTCAAGAATACGCCCCTCGCCCGGCGCTCTTGAAAGGGTGTAGCTGTAGCGGAGCCCCGCGACCTGCGGGAAGCGGCCTTTGCCCTCCTCAATCCTGCTGACCCCGGCTTCGAGCGTCGCCACGATGTCGGCGCCAGCGAGCTTGAATCTCGATAGCAGGTTCTGGAACGGAAGCACGGTGAGCACCTCTCCCATGGTGATCCGGCCCTGGTCGATCGAGGCGCGCAGGCCACCGCCGTTGGTGATCGCGATTTCGGCTCCGGACTTTTTCATGTGCGCCAGCAGAGCATCGGCGACGAGATTGCCGATCTCGCATTCCCGGCTGCGGCAATGCTCGGGCCTGCCGTCGATCGGGGCACTCGCCTCGGCAATGACCCGGTTGCGGATTTCGACGAGGGGCGCCGCCAGGGCGGCGATTCGCGCCTTCAGCGCGTTGTCCTCGGGCACCGTGCGGTCCATCAGGAGCGGCTCACCCGCCGCCTCTGAAATGGCGCCGTGATCGTCGAAGCTGACGTCGAGCCGCCCGAGATACTTTCCGTAGGCATAGGCCTGAACGATGGCCGTGCGCCCGCCATCCGGGCCGGTGACCCAGGTCGGATAGGGGCCGATTGCCCGGTCCGAGGTGTTCGACAGGAAGGTGTTCGTATGGCCGCCGACGATCACGTCAATGCCCCCCACCATCGCGGCAATTCTCCGGTCCACCTGGTAGCCGGAATGCGAAAGGACGATGATGCGGTCAATGCCCTGTCCGGCGAACCGCTCGATCTCCCGGCGAACTGCCCCTGCCGGCTCGGTGAATCTGATCTTCGGGCCCGGCACGGAGATTTCCGGCGTATCCACGGGCGTCAGGCCAATGAGCCCGTAGCGGTAGCCCCCCCGCCGGATAACCGTCGAGGGCATCATGACGTCCGCGAGCGCGGGTTCGGAAGTCACATCGGCGTTGGACATCAGCACCGGGAACCGGACCGCATCCATGAAGCCGCGGAGCACTTCCGGACCGTCATCGAATTCATGGTTGCCCACGGTCATGGCATCGTAGCCGAGTGTGTTCATCATCTCGGCTGCGACCTTTCCCTTGTACCGGGTGTAGAAAAGGGACCCCTGGAACTGATCCCCCGCGTCGACAAGCAGTGCGTTCGGCGCATCAGCCCGCACCGCCCGGATGGCCGTGGCCAGGCGGGCATACCCGCCAAAGCATTTTCCGGCCGCGTCGTCCTTGGCCGAACAGTTGCTGTCATACTTGTTGATCGGCTCGACCCGGGAATGGAGATCGTTCGTGTGCAGGATTGTCAATGTCTCGGCGTGGGCACCGGCGGCAAGGAACAGCGCAACAACGGCGGACAGGCAGCGTTTTGAGTTCACGGAAGTTCTCTGTTGGGCGGATGGAACAAGGCGGATTCCCGTTGCCGGCACCGGCTTCTAGGCGGTGAAGTCACGCGCGAACGCATCAAAATCCCCGGCCTCCAGCGCTTCGCGGATCCGCCGCATGACCTGCTGATAGTAATGGAGATTGTGCAGGGTGCACAGCCTGGCGCCTAGGATCTCGTCCTTGCGGTGCAGATGCCGGAGGTACGAACGGGAGTAGTGCCGGCACGTATAACAGTCGCAGGAGGGATCCAGGGGGCGGGTGTCCAGCCGGTACCTGCTGTTGCGGATCTTGACCGATCCCTCGCTGGTAAAAAGCCAGCCGTTGCGTGCATTGCGTGTCGGCATGACGCAGTCGAACATGTCGATACCCCGAACCACGCCATCGACCAGGTCCCGGGGGGTACCCACCCCCATGAGATAACGGGGCCGGTCCTCTGGCAGGTGCCAGGCCACGGCGTCGAGCACATCCAGCATCTCCTCCTTCGGCTCGCCCACAGACAGACCCCCGATGGCGTAGCCGTCGAATGCGGTCTCCCGGAGGCGGGCAAGCGACTCGAGGCGGAGATCCGGGTACATGCCGCCCTGGAGGATGCCGAACAGCGCCCCCCCGCCGCGGTAATGTGCCTTGCAGCGCGCCGCCCACCGCGCCGAAAGTTCCATGGAGCGCCGGGCCTCGTCCCGGGTGGCTGGATACCCGGTGCACTCGTCGAACACCATGACGATGTCGGAACCCAGCTCTGCCTGGATGTCCATGGACTCCTCGGGCCCGAGAAACACCTTGCTGCCGTCCAGCGGCGACCGGAAAGCCACTCCCTGTTCGGTAACCTTGCGCAGTTCCGCCAGGCTCCATACCTGGAATCCCCCGGAATCCGTCAGGATCGGCCCGCCCCAGTGCATGAAGTCATGCAATCCTCCATGTGCCCGGATCACTTCCGTACCCGGCTGCAGCATCAGGTGAAAGGTGTTGCCGAGAATGATCTGGGCGCCGGTTGCCGATACCTCCTCCGGTGTCATCGCCTTGACCGTTGCGCTGGTGCCCACCGGCATGAACGCCGGCGTCTCGATGACGCCGCGGGACAGGGTGATGCGGCCACGGCGGGCCTTGCCCGAAACGGCGAGAAGCTCGAATTCCATCATCGGTCCGGCTCCGCCCGTCCCAGCAGCATGGCGTCCCCGTAGCTGAAGAAACGGAAACGGTTCGCCACTGCATACCGGTACATCTCCATCACCGGATGGTAACCCGCGAATGCGGTCACCAATACCAGCAGCGTGGATTTCGGCAGGTGGAAGTTGGTGACCAGCGAATCCACAACACGAAAGCGGAATCCGGGCCTGATGAACAGGTCCGTGTCCCCGGCAAAGGGACACGGCTCCCCGCCCAGGGCGGCGGTTTCAAGGGCCCTCACCGCAGTGGTGCCCACCGCAACGACCCGACCGCCCCTTTTCCTGGTCTGCCGGACCCGATCGCATGTCTCCTCGCTGACGTCAATCCATTCCGCATGCATGCGGTGGCTCTCCAGATCGCCATCCTGTACCGGGAGAAAGGTACCGGCACCCACGTGAAGGGTTACCGTGGTCCAGCCGATGCCGTACTCCCCGAGTTCACGGAGCAGTTCCGGGGTGAAGTGCAGCCCCGCGGTCGGGGCCGCCACCGCACCCGGCACGTCAGCATAAACGGTCTGGTAGCGCGGGCCATCTTCCCGCACCGGCTTGCGGCGGATGTAGGGCGGCAACGGCACCGATCCGTGATCCCGGAACAGCCTGTCAGCATTACCCTCCCTGTCAATCCGAAGCACATGGAAACGGCCCTCCCGCTCTTCCACGACCAACGTCCTGTCCGCAACGGACAACTCCTGGCCAGGCGCCACGGGCCGGTTGGCCCGCAGCTGCGCCAGGAAACGCCCAGATGACAGTATCCGTTCCAGCAGGACCTCCACCCTGCCCCCCGATGGCTTGCGTGCCTCGAGCCGCGCGGGCACCACACGGGTGTCGTTGGCAACCAGCAGGTCGCCCGGACGCAGCCGATCGATCAGGTCCCTGAAAAAACCCTCACGCAACGCACCGTCGCCGGCATCGCGCCAGAGCAGACGGCTCTGGTCACGGTCCGGCAGGGGATGCTGCGCGATGAGTTCCTCGGGCAGCTCGTAGTCGAAATCGCTGATATCCATGGCGAGGGTGGAATCCGCGGATTCTAGCGTCCGCACCGGCGATGGCAACCTTTCCGGGCGCTCCCAGGGTCCCATCGCGAGCCCCGGGTTCTGTGGAATCCGCTCTGCAAACTGTATATTATCGGCCCCGTGCCGAGGTGGCGAAACTGGTAGACGCGTCAGACTCAAAATCTGATTGGGGCAACTCAGTGTCGGTTCGAGTCCGACCCTCGGCACCAAGATCCCGGCGGCATCCCGAAGGAGCGAAGGAGAAATCTGAAAAAGCCGCCCGGGGGCGGCTTTTCCTGTGCCTGAATTCCGGGTCGCTCAGGCCGCCTGTGCCGTCAGCGCACGGTCGATGGCGCCGACGATCTCGTCCAGGTCGCCCCGGCTGCAGACCAGTGCGGGGCTGAGGCAGAGGGTGTTGTTGTACCGGGGGAAGCTGCGCGTGGTGCGCCCGATCATGACCGCGCTCTCACGCAGGCAATGCGTCACCACCGCCGCGGCCACCGCCTCGTCAACGGGCTCCTTCGTCACCCGGTCCTGCACCAGTTCCGCGCCCACGAACAGGCCCTTTCCACGCACGTCGCCGACCATGGGGTGCTTGTCCTTCAGTTCATGGAGGAGACCCATAAGGTACTCGCCCATCTCGTTGACGTTGTCGAGCAGGTTCTCCTGCTCGATGATGCGCATGTTCTCAAGCGCCGCCGCAGGGCCCGCGGTGCAGCCGCCGAAAGTACTGATGTCCCGGAAGTAATGCATCGTGTCGGACACATCGGCGAGGAATTCGCCGAACAGCTCCTCCGTCGTCACGGTCACCGAGATCGCGGCATACCCGCTGGCAACGCCCTTGGCCATGGTCACGATGTCCGGCTCGACACCGTAATGCTGGTAGCCGAACCACTTGCCGGTCCGGCCCATGCCGCAGACCACCTCGTCAATATGGAGGAGCACACCGTATTTCCTGCAGATCTCCTGCACAGTCTCGAAGTAGCCTTCAGGCGGCGTGATCACCCCGCCCCCGGCGGTGACGGGCTCGAGGATCAGCGACCCCACCGTGTCGGGACCTTCCCGCAGGATGACCTTCTCGATCTCTCGCGCCGCCTGCACACCGTAGTCCGGATCGTCGCCATTCGGTGCCCGGTAGGCGAGACAGTGGGGAACCTCCACAAACCCCGGTGTGAACGGCCCGTACTGGTCCTTGCGCTGGAGCTGCCCACCGCTCGACAGCGCGGTGATGGTGGTGCCGTGATAATCACGGTCGCGATAGAGAATCTTGTGCTTCTTGCCGCCGTTCTTCAGCGCGGCGAGCTGGCGCACCAGCTTGTAGCCCTTTTCATTGGCCTCGGAGCCCGAGTTGCTGTAGTAAACCCGGCTGAGCCCCGGCATCTTTTCGGTCAGCTTTTCCGCGAACATCGCCCCCGGCACGGAACCGGCGGTATTGGCGAAATAGCACATCTTCACCAACTGCTCGCGAACGGCATCGGCGATGGACTCCCGCCCATAGCCCACGTTCACGGTCCAGACACCGCCGGACACCGCATCCAGGTATTCCCGGCCGTTGATGTCCTTCACCCTGAGGCCCTTGCCTTCCACAATTACCAGGGGATCGGCGTTTTCCAGGGGCTTGTGCTGGATCATGTGATGCCAGACGTGCGCCCTGTCGTCGTCGACGATTCTGGCGCTTTCGAGGCCGGCTACTGCTTTGTTCATGAAATCTACCTCCAGTCGTACCGCCGGCACGCCGACGGATTGGATTCGCTCGCGTACTCTCAGGGTAACATAGCTGCTGGGAGAAGGTGCATATAGGGCCAGATCGGATCGCTGCACGGTGCCAGCCCGGTGGACAGGCGCCACCCCGGACGCGGGCTCCAGAGTTCCGGAGACCTGACCCAATGCATAATTTCTGGCTGGCCCCCAGGGATCGGGGCGTGGATATCACCGTGCGGGGGCGGAAGGTGGCGGTGGTCCTCCTTGTACCCGCTGAAAAGCTGAATACACTGTATCAGCCGTTCTGTGCATACGGCTGATTCGGTCAATCTACCCGTTCTTTGAACCCTGAGACCCTCTCTTCATTCGTCCTTGCATATCGAGAATACCTTGGCGCGATCAATCTGCAGTGCAACCCGCCAACCACGGATTGATTGTGTTTACACCGGCAAAATCAAAGTCGGACAGATTTCTGGTAACGACCGTCATGCCATGCACCATGGCAGTTGCAGCAATCAGCGCATCCCTTTCAGATCGCGGATCAGGTACATGCAGCCTGGCGCATTTCAGGGCAATGGCAGGATCAACCGGCAGTATGCGCTCCAGGAACTCGGGCAATACATGCCGGTCCATCCATTCCCGCAAACGATCTCCCTGCTCCGCATCACGCCGCTCGATGCGCAGAATTCCGATCTCAAGTTCCAACAGGGTAAGAACGGATAAATAGAAACTCCCCCCATTTTGCTTCGCCACCCAGGTTTTGACATTCACATCTGCCCGTGCATCTCCGATCTTGCGTAATTCGGAGATGACATTCGTGTCCAGAAGGAACATCAGGACAGTTCAACCGATGAGATGTCCGGACCGATGCGCGGCGGGTCGAAATCTATCTCGGAGAGTCCTTTCATTGAGATTGCATCCAGAAGGCTACGGCGCTCTCCAGAAAGCTCCCGATAGGCTTCAATGCTGAGCAGGACATGCGCGGGCCTTCCGCGATCGGTGATGACCACGGGACCGGAAGCCGCAGCCCTTTTTGCCTGGGCAAGATCCTGGTTGAATTCACGACTGGTAAGGGTTGTGACGGTCATTGCGAATCTACGGCATGGAATGTGACTATGTTACTACATTTTTTGGTTCACATTCATCGCGGAGCATGACTTTCGCGGAAAACCACAAGAACTTTCATGCAATGGGCAAGTCCGGGGGCAGACAAGTCAAACGGGTCTATGGCATCGTGCTTCGGAACCTTCACCTGGCTGTACTGACGCAAGTTGAGTCATGAATTGGCAAACCGCCCGGTGTCCATACACCGGAAGTTCCGAATGACTTTGCACTATTTCCTGTTCCCGGGTTTTGGATTGCAAACACCCCCCTGACCAAAATCTCCATCTGCGAAATCAGACTGGCCGATAAGGTCATGCAGAATGCGCCCTAACATGCCCGTCTGCGCCTTGACGACTCATCGCCACCTAATGAGTACAATACCACCCCCATGGACGTTTCCCATATTCTCGACCCGCTCAACGACGCCCAGCGCGAAGCGGTCACCCTGCCCCCCGGACCCGCCCTCGTGCTTGCCGGCGCCGGCAGCGGCAAGACCCGGGTCCTGACCCACCGGATCAGCTGGCTGGTGCGGGCGGAGGAACTATCTCCACTCAACATACTCGCGGTCACCTTCACCAACAAGGCAGCCCGGGAAATGCGCGGGCGCATCGAGGAGCTGCTGCAGTTTCCCAGCGGCGGCATGTGGATGGGTACCTTCCACGGACTCTGCCACCGCCTGCTCAGGATGCACTGGCAGGAGGCCGGACTGCCGGAGACCTTCGAGATCATCGACAGCGAGGACCAGCTTCGCATTGTGCGCCGGGTACTGGCGAACCTGGACCTGGACGAGGCCCGCTGGGTGCCCCGGCAACTGCAGTGGAACATCAACTGGCACAAGGACGAGGCGAGGCGCTCCCGCCATGTGCCAGAGAGCCCCGATTTCCACCAACAGACCCTGCTGCGCATCTATACCGCCTACGAGGAAACCTGCCAGCGCCTGGGGCTGGTGGACTTCGCCGAGATCCTGCTGCGGACACTGGAACTGTTCAGGAACAACCAGACCATCCGTGAAACCTGGCAGCGCCGGTTCCGGCATGTGCTGGTGGACGAGTTCCAGGACACCAACACCATCCAGTACCAGTGGCTCAGGCTGCTTGCCGATACCAGCAAGAACCTGTTCGCCGTTGGGGATGACGATCAGTCGATCTACAGCTGGCGCGGAGCCAGGGTCGAGAACATGCTGTCCTTCGAGAAGGACTTTCCCGGCACCCGGATCATCCGCCTGGAGCAGAACTACCGTTCCAGCGGCCACATCCTCGCCGCCGCCAACGCGGTGATCGCCAACAACGCCGGCCGCATGGGCAAGAATCTCTGGACCGAGGCCGGCCAGGGCAACCCGATCCGGCTCTACGGCGCCAGCAACGAGATTGACGAGGCCCGGTTCGTGGTCAACACAATCGAATCCTGGGTCCGGGAAGGCAACCGGCGGGACAGCGTGGCCATCCTGTACCGCTCCAACGCACAGTCCAGGGTGTTTGAGGAACTGCTGCTGTCGACCTCCACTCCCTACCGTGTCTACGGCGGGCTACGGTTCTTCGAGCGGGCGGAAGTCAAGGACGCCCTGGCCTACATGCGGCTGGTGAGCAACCGGGATTCCGATCCCTCGTTCGAGCGCGTGGTCAACCTGCCCCCCCGGGGAATCGGGGCGCGCACCCTGGAGGTGATCCGGGAGCATGCACGGGCGGGGGCAATCTCGATGTGGCAGGCGGCAATTCAGGTCCTGGAAAAGGGGGTTCTGCCCACCCGGTCCGGTGAAGCGGTCGGGGGCTTTCTCAAGGGGATCGACGCCATGGCCGACGATTCCCTGGACCGGCCCCTGGCCGAACTGACCGAACGGATTCTCGACCAGAGCGGTCTCATGGCCCACCATGCCAAGGACAAGTCGGAACGGGCCCAGGGCCGGGTGGAAAACCTGCAGGAACTGGTGACTGCGGCCAGGAACTTCATGCCGTCGGAGACGGACGACGAGACCCCGGACATGCTGTCAATGTTCCTCACCAGCGCCGCCCTCGAGGCGGGGGAAGGCCAGTCAGAGGAATGGGAAGACTGCGTTCAACTCATGACCATGCATTCCGCCAAGGGCCTCGAATTTCCGCTGGTCTTCCTCTGCGGCATGGAGGAAGGCCTGTTCCCCCACCAGCGGTCGCTGGAGGAACCGGGACGCATGGAGGAGGAGCGGCGCCTGTTCTACGTCGGCATGACCCGGGCCATGGAACAGCTGTACCTGTGCCACGCGGAAATACGCCGGCTGTACGGCAGGGACAATTACACCCAGGGATCGCGCTTTCTGGGCGAGGTGCCCCCCGGGCACCTCGAGGAAATCCGCTCGCGGGCGTTCAGCAGGCCGCTTCAGAGGGCCTACGGCTCCACCGGGACGCCGACCTACAACGGCCTTCGGCCGGGCAGCCATGTCCGGCATGAGAAATTCGGCGAGGGCACGGTGGTGACCCTGGAGGGACAGGGGGAGCATGTCCGGATCCAGATCAACTTCAGCGAAGTGGGGACCAAGTGGATACTGCCAGCCTATGCCCGGCTGGAAATGGTCTGAGGCCTGCCGCATTCCCGGTCAGCCGTGAATGCGAATGATCGCCGCCGGGGCCCGGCGGGGCTTGCCGGGATTCAGGCCGCGTCCTTTTGCTTTTGTTCGAAGCGGTGTCCTTCGGGCTGCTGCTCGAGCATGTGGGGCTCCGCCGGTTCGATCTCCACCGCCAGCCAGTGGAAACAGGGTTCGCTCACCCTGTACGGCCTCAGCGGCGCGGTGATCAGCTCTGGATGCTCATACAGCATTTCGTCGGTCACCGGGATGAACACCTTGTGCGAAGGCAATGCTTCGGAAACGAGAGGCATGTGCTTGCTACCAGTTGCTACCTTATTTCTAGACCAGCGTGAATTACACTCCCGCGCGGTGGTGCGGAATAAGGAGAAATCATGGTATTTTGGTGGCAGTTACGGGTTTCGTAGCCCCATGCGGGACCCGGCCAGGGCAATCCCGCCGGAAACGTCCGTGACGCCGGGCCGCGAATCCTAAACCGTACCGCCGGCCCGACCCCCACCCTCCCCGACAGGAAGACCCGCGGCGCCCCATTGCCAACCTGAAACAGCGTCCGTGGACTGAGGGCCGCCCCACGGTGAGATGCCGGGGCAGGAGGCGGTCTGATCCCCTCGGACGTCCTCCCTGCACCCGGGGCGCAATTCATGGCAATCCGGTGACAGTTTGCGGGGTTTCCGGGAATGCCTGTCGATGGGGGAAAGGCATCCGGTATACTTTCAGTCCGAAACCACGGGTTCAGTCATACCGAATGTCCAGAACCATCGCCATCGTCGAGGATGACGTCGACCAGCGGGAAAACTACGCCGACGCGCTGAAATCCCAGGGCTACGCAATCCAGGTGTACGGGAACCGCGCCGACGCCAGCGCGGGATTCCGCCGCTCGCTGCCGGACCTCGCCATTCTCGATATCATGCTCGAGAACGACATGGACGGCGGTTTCGATCTCTGCCGGGAACTCAGGCAGCAGTCCCCCAAGCTTCCGATCATTTTTCTGACTGCCAGGGACAGCGACATCGACCGGATTTCCGGGCTCCGGCTGGATGCCTGGGACTACATCACCAAGCCGGTGAACCTCCAGTTCCTGGCGGTGCGGGTCTCTTCCCTCTTCCGGATGGCATCCACGATCCAGAACTCCTCGCAGCTGCCCGCCGCGATGGTGCTGGGGGACCTGGAGCTGGACCAGAACAGCATGTCGGTGAGCTGGAAGGGCCAGTTGCTCAGTTTCACCCTGACGGAGTTCTGGCTGACCGACGCCCTCGCCCGACACCCGGGACATGTCAAGACCTACGAGGCGCTGATGCAGACCACGCGCCAGAGCTACGTGGAGAAGAACACCATCAACGGCTACGTCCGGCGCGTGCGCAAGAAATTCAAGGAAGTGGACCCAGCCTTCAACAAGATCCAGACCGTGTTCGGTGTCGGATACCGCTGGCAGGCCGATTGAGCCCGAACCGTATCGGGTCGCGCCTCCCTGACCATCCGGGCCCAGCGCAACGATAGCCTCAGATGGACGTACAAGGACCCGGGAACTGGATCAACGGGACCTGTCCCCACGACTGTCCGGATGCCTGCGGCATCCGTACCCGGGTGGAACAGGGTCGCGCCGTCGCCTTCGAGGCCCAGCCGGAACATCCTGTCGCCGACGGATGGCTCTGCGCCAAGGTGAACCCCTATCTTGAACGTGTCTACCATGCCGACCGGCTGACCACGCCTCTGCGCCGGACGGGCCGCCGGGGGTCGGGACAGTGGCAGGCTGTCAGCTGGAAGGAAGCCATCGGGGAAATCGCCGAACGCTGGCAGGGCCTGATCGCGTCCCATGGACCGGAAAGTATCCTGCCCTACAGCTACAGCGGCACGCTGGGGCTGGTGCAGATGACCGTCGCCGGCAGCCGGTTCTGGAATCGCCTGGGGGCCAGCCGCCTGGAGCGGACCATCTGCATGGCGGGCAGCCGGCACGCCGTGCGCGCCACACTGGGCAAACGCATGAGCCCCCCGTATCACCACGTGCTCGACTCGCGTTTGCTGATTTTCTGGGGGCACAACCCGGTCAGCACCGCGCCCCATCTCATGCCCTTTGTCCGCCGTGCGCGTCGCCAGGGATGCCGGATCGTGGTGATCGATCCCGTCAGGAGCCGGAGCGCGCGGGGGTCGGACATGCACCTGCGCCCCCGCCCGGGCACGGACGGATTGCTGGCGCTGGGCATCGCGAAGATCCTGGCCGAAGACAACCTGGTGGATGAGGAATGGCTCGCCGGCCACGCCCATGGCTGGCCCGCATTCCGGCGCAGGATTGCGTCCCTGGACCTGGCGTCCGTGATCGCCGAAACCGGCATCTCCGGCAAACAACTGCGCCGCCTCGCGCACTGGCTGGGTTCCGCGCATCCCGCCATGATCCGGCTGGGCGACGCCATCAACCGTCACACCAACGCGGGCCAGACTGTCCGCGCCATTGCCTGCCTGCCGGCACTGGTCGGGCAATACGGTGTCCGCGGCGGCGGCCTTGGAAGTTCTACCGGGGACTGGTTCACCTGGAATGACGAGGCCATCAACCGCTGGTCCGAATGCCCGCCTCCCGGCAGGATGGTGAACATGAACCGCCTGGGTGCCGCGTTGTGCGGCGAAGTCGGGGATCCCCCCATTCGTTCCCTGTTCGTATTCGGTGCCAACCCCATGGTTTCCGCACCCAACAGCGCCCTGGTGGAAAAGGGGCTGCTAAGAGAGGATCTGTTCACGGTGGTGCATGACCTGTTCATGACGGATACGGCCGAATTGGCGGACCTGGTACTTCCCGCCACATCGCAGCTGGAGCAGGAGGACCTGCACCGGGGCTATGGCCATACGCTGTTGGGTTACAACCACCCGGCGATACGCCCGGTGGGCGAATCCAGGAGCAACTGGGAGACGATGCAGCTGCTTTCCCGGGCCATGGGATTCGGTGAGTCGTGGCTGTACGAATCCCCGGCAGAAGTCGTCGACGGAATACTCCGGGCGACGGCAGCCACCGAGCCGCCCCTTCGGGGGATCACGCTGCATAAGCTACGGCAGAACGGGTTTGTCGCCTACGCCGACGGGGATGAAGTGCCATTCGCCGGCGGGGAATTCTCGACGCCCAGCGGCCGCGTCGAGCTGGATTCATCCGCCTACTCCGATTGCGGCCTTAACGGTGTGCCGGACGGCAGCACCGCCACGCCCCGGGAAGAGACTCCCCCGGGCTGCAACCCTGCCGACGGGCTGCACCTGCTGTCACCCGCCGCCCACCATTTCGTGAATTCCAGCATGGCCAACCAGGCCGCACTTGTCCGCCGGGAACGGGAAGCGTCGGTCATGCTGCATCCGGCGGACGCGGCAGCCCGCAGCCTGGAAGCGGGCGGCCGGGTGAAAGTTTTCAATACCCGGGGCCATTGTTATCGTACCGTCACTGTCAGCGAGGACACATTGCCCGGTGTGGCGGTGGCGACCAACGGATTCTGGCAGGGCGAGGACGGCATGCAATCGATCAACCGGACCACGTCGGACCGCTTGGCGGATGTCGCCGGACAAAGCACGTTTCACAGTAACCGGGTCTGGGTGGTCCGAGACTGCATGGGAACCGGGGAAGAATCGGTAACCTGAATCCGGCAGCCCCACGACGCAGACGGGCCGGGATGCCCGTTCATGGCATCAGGCAAGGCGCGCCCTGCTCTTTTCCTGACGCTGGTTGACCAGGCTGAATCCGAGCAGAATGAGGACAACCGCCAACCAGAAGACCGCTCCGTGGGTTTCACCGAATATCAGCCAGCCCCAGGCGACCCCGGTCAGTGCGATCACGTAATGGCTCATGCTGTAGAACACGGCGCCGGCGAGTTCCATGATACGGAAAAACAGTGAATAGGAGATGCCCGCCATGACTCCGTGCACGATCATCATGGCTTCAGGGGGGCCGAAGTCGTGCCAGATGGGATGGAATTGACCGCTTGACAGCGATACCGGAAGGAGAAAGGCGACCGCGACCAGATGCGTTCCCGCCGCCAGGTGAAATGGATGCACCCCTGTCAATGGAAATCGGCCGACGTACACACCCATGATGGCGTAGCCCAGCGGACAGAGCATGGCAAACAGAACGTGGCCGTCCAGCGTCAGAGATCCGTCCACCCGCTGCAGCGCGATCATCAGGGCGCCCGCGAATCCCAGGAGAATTCCGCCCATCCGCAGAAAATCGACCTTTTCCTGACGAATCAGCACAACCAGCAGATAGATGAAGATCGGCACGAACGTCAACAGCACCGCCATGGCGCCGGCGGCGATATGACGTACCGACTCGAAAAACACCGCGTTGGGCAGCGCCGTTCCCACCAATCCGCACATGAGGTAGAACTTCGCGTCCTGCATCCGGATGGACGGCAGGTTTCCGGTTTGCCGCAGGCCCGTCAGGGTCAGAACCAGCGCCGCCACCAGTGATTGCCAGAACGCGTATCCGAACGGCTCGATATGATTGGTCGAAACGAATTTGGAGATGCTGGTGGCTCCACCCCGAATGGTGCCGAGCAGCAGCAGAAGCGCCAATGCCAGGGAGAAGAACCGGTTCACTGCAGGCTCAGTAGAACTTCAGGTAGCGCTGGCGTTCCCAGTCCGACACATGATTCAGGTAGCTGAGCCATTCATCGCGCTTGAATGCAACATAGGTATCCTTCATGAGCTTGCCCATCACCTGCTCCGTCAACGGGTCCGCATCCAGCGCATCGACGGCTTCCTCCAGGGTCCGCGGCAGCATCCGGATCCCGAGGGCGTCCAGTTCCGCCTGGCTCTTCAGGTACATGTTGTCCGTGTGGGGTTCGCCGGGGTCCAGGCCTTCACGGACACCTTCCAGGCCGGCGGCCAGCACCATGGCGCCGCCCAGGTAGGGATTGTTGGCAATATCCGCCGAACGCAGCTCAACCCGGCCTCCTCCCAGGGGGATGCGCACGGTGTCCGTGCGGTTGTTGTTGCCATAGCACTGGAACACGGGCGCCCAGGTAAAGCCCGACATGCTGCCCTCCTTGATCAACCGCTTGTAGCTGTTGACGGTCGGGGATACCACCGCGCTCAGCGCCGGCAGATGACGCAGGATCCCGGCGATGAACTGGTACCCCAACTCACTGATTCCGCAGCCCCGGGGGTCATCGTCCGACTCGAACAGGTTGACGCCGGTTTCGATGTCGGCGAGAGACATGTTGTAGTGGGCGCCGCTCCCGGCTCGGTCACTGAACGGTTTGGGCATGAAGGATGCGAAGTAGCCCCTGCGGTTGGCGAGCTCCTGGATCAGCAGGCGGAAGAAAACGAACCGGTCCGCCATGCGGAGACCTTCCGTGTACATGAAGTCGATCTCAAACTGCCCGTTGCCATCCTCATGATCAAAGGAGTAGACATCGTAGCCAAGTCCATTGAGCTCGCTGACGATTTCCTCCAGCATCTCGAAACTGTCCAGCGTGGAGCGGACATCGTAGGCCGGTTTGGGCATGTCGTCCCGGGGGCCGATGGGCGCGTAACCGCCGTTCCCGTCCTCCCTGAGCAGAAAGAACTCGGGCTCGATTCCGAAATTGAATCGATACCCCATGGATTCCGCCTGGGCCAAGATCTTCCTGAAAATCGTCCGGTTGCAGGGTTCGAACGGTTTCCCCTCGCAGTACAGGTCGCTGGCGAACCACGCCACATCCGGCTGCCAGGGCATGACCATCACGGATTCGGGATCCGGATGGGGAGAGACCTCCTCGTCGCTGATGTCCTGGGGAACCCCATCCAGGGCGGCGCCGGTACACAATTCCGACCCGCCCATCATGCGGTCCAGGTGTCCGATCGGCACGACCTTGGATTTGGACACCCCATGCATGTCCGAATAGGAAGCCAGGGCATAGCGGACCCCCCGGGCCTCCAGGGACTGCTGCAGCGCCTTGATGTCGGCGGAACCGGATTCGTTCATGGTAGATCCTCCACGATAAGATGTTGATGACGTTTGATTTCGGAATCGAGCACGCCCGCCAGGCGGTCATGATCGGGCATCAGGTCGTACTCCGCGCACCGGGCAATATCTTCCGCCAGGGAATCCCATTGGATGGCGTCGAGTTCCGCGCGGGTGAACCGTTCCATCACGGCCGGATTGCCCATCTGGAGCACCGGGTTCAGCGTCCTGGGCGCGGTGGCTGCCCGGTGCGCGGCGTCTTCTGAAAGCATCCATTCAAGGAACCTGTCCGCCAGCGGGTGGGGATCCGGATTCGACAGCAGACCGGTCACCTCGGTGAACACGATCCCGCCCAGGCCGTCCACCGGACCGCTTCGGGGGGTTGCCGCCCGGATCTGTCCGTGGCCCGCCAGGCGGGCCGGCGAGGCGGTATAGGTGCCGCCGGACAGGTAGAAATCGATTTCCCCTTCAATGAGCTTCCGGTTCAGAACGAAGTGGTCCTCGCTCAGCAGCCCGGCGCTTTCGAACCAGTGTGCGGCCATGGCCTCGAACTTCGCGAACGCCTCCTCCCCGAATGGCCTGAACGGATTCAACCCGGCCGCGATGGCCAGGTGAAACAGGTTGAAGTCCCGGTAGAGCAGGATCCCGTAGCGCCGCTTCATCGACGGGTCCCGCGCCAGCGAAAAGCCTTCGGCCTCCGCCGTTACAAGGGATATCCTGCGGGTATTGACCACCAGGTTGAAGGCGCCGAAGCGCTGGGCAATGCCGAGGCGCCTGTCACCATCCACGGAACGCGTCCACGCGGCCAGGCGCGCGAAGTCCGGGTGAATGTCCCCGTCCATGCCACTGAACTGGCCATCCTGCAGCGGCCGGATCGCACCAAGCGGGTCCAGGTATCCCCGAATCCAGGCATTGTTGATATTGAGGATATCGGGACGTTCGGATTCTGCCGCGGCGCAGTTCCGGGCGGCCTCGTAGTCCGTCACCAGCGCCTGCACCGAGACGTCCGTACCGTACCTGTCCCGGAACGGCGCCAGAAAACCGGCCCGATCGTAACCCTCCCAGCAATGCAGCCTGAGCGGCCTGTGGTCCGCCATGATTCAGGCGCGGAACAGCGGCGACTTGGGGCGGTCCGGAACCGCCACCAGCAGCGCGCCGATGAAGATCACCAGACCGCCGATCCAGGTCCAGACATCCGGTAACTCGAAAAAGAACAGATAGCCAAAAAGTGCCATCCACACCAGGCGGAGGAAATCCAGTGGCATGATGATGCTGGTCGCCGCCTCCCGCATTGCCTGGGTGAACAGGATCAGCGACGTGATATTGATGATGCCCATAATGGCCAGCAGCACCAGCTGCCCGGTATCCGGCCAGACCCAGACGCTGATCGCCATGGGCAGGGACAGCGGTATCAGCAGAACCGTGATGTAGGCGGTGATCACCGTACTGGAGTCTTCCCGCCCCAGCACCTTGATGACCGTCAGGTTGATGGAAAAGAGTATGGTCGACAGGATCATGAGTACCGTTCCCACGTCGAGGGGAATGGTTCCCGGCCGCAGAACCAGCAGCATGCCGGCCACGCCCATGGCCAGGGACAGCCAGTTGACCAGCCTGGACCGCTCCTTGAAAAACACCACAGCCATCAGGCTGACCACCACCGGGGCGAAAAAGCCGATGGCGGTCGCCTTGGCCAGGGGAATGGCCGTCAGGGCATAGTAGAAGCAGGTCAGCGAGGAGACCGAGAACACCGCACGGACGACGTGCAGCCGCAGCTGCCTGGTCCGAAACAGCGCCTTTCCCTGGCGCATGAACAGCGGAAGGAGAACAAAGAGGCCGAAGAACCCCCGGAAGAAGACCGATTGGGAGCTGTGTATTTCGGGGGAAACGTAACGCACGATCAGGTGTGAGATGGAAAACCCGACCGTGGACAGCAGCATCCAGAGCAGTCCGCGACCGGTACCGGGACGTAACAGGTTCAAGCGTCCCCCTCAGCAATGCCGGCCGGCGGCGCCTGGCCGACCGGGCGCATTCCTATCCGGCCAACGCATGCTTGAGGTCCGTGAAATACTCCAGGTTGATGCCGCAGCAGCCGCCGACTACCTGTACGCCGCCGGCAAACCATCGCCGCGCGATCCCGGGGAATTCCGCCGGCGTCACATTGCTCTCCACTTCATCATCCCTATGCGGCAGGGTGTAATCGGACCGGTCGGCCTCGGGATAGACCGCCAGCGGTCCGGACCAGATGGAACGTGCCACGGGAATGGCCGCGTCGGTGGCGTCGATGGTGCTGTGGAAGATGGCGACACCGGAAAGGCCCTTGTCCGTGAACTCGCCGAGGCCGTCGGCGAGGGACGTGGTGGAGCTGTAGCCGATTCTCGGGGTGTCGTCTCCCTCATCCAGCCGGCAGCGGAACCCAAGCCAGAGGGGCAGTCCGGTCCCGGCGCATTCGTCCACCATCCAGTGACGGTGCTCGATGCTGCCGGTTCCCTCCAGCAGGAGTAAATCGACCCCGGCCTCGGCCAGGATTTCCGCCTGTTCACGCAGGTTCCAACGGGCCTGCCGCTCGGTGATTTCAGCCCGGGGGCGTGCATGTCGATGGAGACTGCGAACGGATTCCCCGCCCACTGTCAGGCCAAAGGCGGAAATCGAGCCGGCCAGCGTGACGTTCCGGTCGGGTGCGGACCGTTCCCGGGCTTCCATGGCCAGGTTCACCGCGCGGTAGTTGAGTTCCCGGGTCAGGTCGCCGAGACCCAGCGGCTCCAGGTTGTGTCGCGCCGAGGAGAACGTGTTGGTCGTGATGATGTCCACCCCGCAGTCAAGGTACCGCCTGTGCATCAGGCGAATGGTGTCCGGGTGGGTATGGAGCGCCTTCGCCGCCCAGGCCGTGTTGTCCATCGGCACGGACATGGCCTGGAGCTGCGTCCCGATCGCGCCGTCGAGGAGCGCGGTGCCATCCTGTTCCAGGATTTCTGCGAGTTGCTGATACATAACCAAATGTGATGCTTATATTGTTTGAAAACAGCTATTTATCGATTCCGGTCCTAGTATAAGAGACCTGCTTGTGAAAGACACCTTTCCGGTTTATGCTGGCACCATGAATACCACCACACGCATTCGTAGCGACATCGACTACGACCGGCCGGGCAAGCAGACTACCGTCTTGCGGCTCGTGCATTCCGATAACGAAACTCCCTGGGGATTCATTCCCGTTCCCGTGGCGGTGATCGCCGGCGGGCGCTTCGGCCGGGAAAACACGGTGCTGCTGTCGGCCGGCAACCACGGCAACGAGTACGAAGGGCAGGTCATTGTCCGCCGGCTGATCCGCGAACTGGACCCGGAGGCGATGAATGGCCGGGTCATCGTCCTGCCGGCGCTCAATTATCCCGCGGTGATGGAGAACAGCCGCGTGTCACGCATCGACGGCGTCAACATGAACCGGGCGTATCCCGGCGACCCGGACGGGACGCCCACGCCCGCCATGGCACACTACGTGGAGACCGTCGTGCTGCCGCAGTGCGCCGCCGCCGCGGACCTGCATTCCGGCGGCGCGGTTTCCGACTTCCTGCCCTGCGCCTACATGCGTCACGCCGGCGAGGCGGAATTCATGGCGCGCAAGCTGGCCGCCTGCGATGCGTTCTCCGCACCGTGGACCGTGGTGGTATCCGGCACCGCGGACAACCGGTCGCTGTCCGCGTCCTGTGACCGCAACGGGGTTGTCATGGTGGCCACCGAACTCGCCGGATCCGCCGGCATGGACCTGGATGCGCTGGAGATCGGCTATGACGCCACCCTCCGCTACCTGGCCCATTTCGGCATCATCGGCGACAGCCCTCCCGCCGACGCGGCCACCCGCTACATCCAGACACCGGAAGCGAGCTGGTTCGTCTGGGCCACCGCGGACGGCATCTTCGAACCGGCCGTCCGGCTGGGGGACACGGTCGATGCCGGACAGCAGGCAGGACTGATCCACCCGTTGAACGACCCGTTCCGGGAGCCGGACGTCATTCATTTCGCCCATGGCGGCATCATCGCCGCCATCCACACGCCCGCCATTGTCCACCGTGGACAGTATGTCTTCCAGGTGGCGGAGGAGATCGACGCCGCCCGGCTTACATGAATCTGTCCCCCGCCAAGCGGCGTATCGTCGATATCCGGGCCCACATGACAGCGTTGCCCGAGGGGTTTTCGGGCGACACCATCAAGCTGTGTTCCAATGAAAGCTCTTTCGGTCCGGCCCCGGGCGTCATCGATGCCGCGGAAAAGGCGGTGGGCCGGATGCAGTTCTACGCCGAGCAGGGAACCTGGGATCTGCAGCAGGCCATTGCGCAGCGGGAGGGCATCGATCCCGAACACATCGTTTGCGGGCCGGGTTCCGACGAATTGCTGTCCCGCCTGTGCCGCGCCTATCTCGGTGTCGGAGATGAGCTGCTGTACACCATCAACGGCTACGCCAAGTTCAGCAACTACGGGCTCGCCAACGACGCCTTGCCGGTTCGCGTGCCGGATGCGGATTTCAGGGTCAGTGTCGACAACCTGCTGGCGAGCGTGACGCCGCGAACCCGGATGGTGATGGTGGCCAATCCGGACAACCCGACGGGCTCCTGGCTGCCGCACAGTGAAATCGTCCGGTTGCATGCGGGCCTGCCGGAGTCCGTACTCCTGGTGTTGGACTCCGCCTATGCGGAATACGTGGACGACCCGAACTATGCAGTGCCATCCGCCCTGGTTGAAGATCACGACAACGTCGTCATGACGCGGACGTTCTCGAAAATCCATGGCCTGGCCGGCCTTCGCCTCGGCTGGCTGTACGGTCCTGCGGAAATCGTGGAAATCCTGCGGCGCATCGGTCCCACATTTCCCATCAGCAACATCGCCCTGGACTGCGGAATCGCGGCCATGGACAGCGGGGACTATCCGGAGGAAATCAAGCAGTTCAACCGGTCGTTGAGGAACGAACTGCGGGACGGCATGCGCTCCATGGGCCTCTACCCGCTGGAAAGCCAGACGAATTTCGTGCTCATCGGTTTTCCCGAAGACGGTCCCGATGCATTGAAGATCGCCGATGCGCTGTGGGAGCGGAAAATCATGGTCAGGTGCTTTCCGAACCCGGTCCTGATCGACTATATCCGCGTCTCCATCGGCACCGAGGAGGAAATGGCGCAGTTCCATTCCGCCATGCGTACCTGCCTGGATGAATTATGCTGAGCGGGAAGCGCATCATCGACGCGCTCAAAACGTCCGGTATCCGTTACATACTGTCCGTACCGGACATCGTCACCAGCGACGGCCTGCTCTGGCCTGTCAGCAGGGATCCGGATTTCCGGCTGGTGCGGGTGTGCAAGGAGGACGAGGCGGTATCCATCGCCGCGGGGCTGTCGTTCGGCGGCGTCCGGTCCCTGGTGCTGATACAGAACACGGGATTCATGGATTCCATCAATGCCATCCGGGTTATGGCGGTGGAGTACAACCTGCCGATCTGCCTGATGGTGGGATTGCAGGGCCTGGAGCCAGGCCGCCTGCCCGCGGAATCCGGAAAATACAGTGTTCGCATCTGCCCGCCCCTGGCGGATGTCATGGAACTCGAACACCACCTCATCCGGAACGACGACGACATCCCCGTGATTCCGGGGGAGATCGAACGCGCCTATGCCGAACCCGGGCCGGTTGCCTTCTTTCTCGGGGGGGCCCCCGCGGCATGATGAAGCGGGACGAATGCCTGCAGGCCCTCAGCCGGCACTACACCGACCAGGTGGTGGTCCCGGCCTACCAGGCCGCGTTCGAATGGATGGTGATCTGTCCGGCGGACCTCACCTACCTCACCACCGGCGCCATGGGTCAGGCGTCGTCCCATGCCCTGGGGCTGGCCCTGGCGCGGCCCGACAAGGCGGTATGGGTACTGGACGGCGACGGCAGCCTGTTGATGAATCTCGGCTCCCTGGTCACGATCGCCAGCGTGGCGCCGGGTAACTTTCACCACTTTCTCTGCCACAACGGCGTCTACGAGGCGAATGGATCGCACCCGATTCCCGGAGAGGGCATCGTGGATTTTCCCGGACTGGCCAGGTCCGCGGGATATCCCCACTGCCACCGTTTCGACGACCTGGACGACTTCCGTTCGCGGATCGGGGATGTGCTTGGCCTGGACGGACCGGTGTTCATCGAACTGATCGTGGAACAGGGCGCGGTCTATCCCCAGGATTATGTCCAGTTGCACAGCGCGGAGCGAAGGGCGCGCTTTCGCGCCGCGTTCAATCCCCCGGCGTGACGGCCTGCTGCGGCGGGTTCAGGCGAACGGGTTCGGTACCACTTCCGTGGTGTTGATCCAAACGCTTTTCACCTGCAGGTACTCCCGGATCATCTCCTGGCCGTTTTCCCGGCCGATGCCGCTCAGCTTGTAGCCGCCTGCCGGCGACATCATGCTGACGGACCGGTAGGTATTGATATAGACGGTTCCGCATTTGAGGCTCGCCGCCATCCGGTGCGCCAGGCGGATGTTTTCCGTCCATACCCCCGCGGCCAGTCCGAAGGGGCTGTCATTGGCCATGGCCACCGCTTCGACCTCATCGGTGAAGGTCATCATGCCGGCCACCGGCCCGAAGATTTCCTCCCTGGCGATGCGCATGTCCGGGCGGACGTTGCGATAGACGGTGGGTTCGACGAACCAGCCCTCTTCGCAGCCCGGGCGGGTGGCGCGATGCCCGCCCACGACCAGTTCCGCGCCTTCGGCCTTTGCGGAGTCGAGGAAGCCCAGGATGGTGTCGAACTGCATTTCATTGGCGATGGGGCCGATCCGGGTCGCCGGGTCGGATGGGTCACCCATCCGGAGATCCGCCAGCGCGCCGACCAGCCTTTGCTCGAATTCCGGCGCGATCTCCTCCTGCACCAGGATGCGCGAGCCCGCCACGCAGGTCTGGCCGTTCGACAGGAACAGGCCGGACAGCACCCCGTTGACGGCATTGTCCAGGTTGGCATCGGCAAACACGATCTGGGGCGACTTTCCGCCGAGCTCCAGGGTCACCGGTTTCAACTGGTCGGCTGCCGTCCGGTTGACCGCGCGCCCGCCGTTCACCGAGCCGGTAAAGGTCACCTTGGCCACATCCGGATGGGAAACCAGGGGCTCCCCCGCGCCATCGGCGAATCCCGTCACCACGTTGACCACGCCCGGCGGGAATCCGGCCTGCTGCACGAGTTCCATGAACGCCAGCGTGGATGCGGATGCATGCTCGGAGGGCTTGACCACCAGGGTGTTGCCCGCGGCCAGGGCGGGCGCGAGCTTCCACAGCATGAGCATGACCGGAGAATTCCAGGGCGTGATCACGGCGACCACGCCCAGGGGCTCGTAGCGGGTGAAATTGAAGACATCCGGAATATCCAGCGGAATCACAGTGCCTTCGACCTTGTCGGCCAGCCCGCCATAGTAATACAGCCATTCCGGCAGGTAGCGGAACTGGGGCAATGCCTCGGCCAGTCGCTTGCCGTTGTCCCTGGCCTCGATCCGGGCGATCTCCTCCCCCTGATCCCGCAGCAGGTCGCCCAGGCGCCGCAGCAGCCTCCCCCGGGAGGTGGCGTTGGTGCGCGCCCAGTCTCCCTGCTCAAACGCCCGCCTGGCCGCGGCCACCGCGGCATCGACGTCCCCGGGGCCGCCACGGGGGATCCGGGCCCAGGGTCTGCCGGTGTATGGTTCGATGCTGTCGAACCACTTGCCGCCCGCCGGGTCGCACCAGTCGCCGTCGATAAACAGCCGGAATGACTTCATGCCCGTACCGCCTTGTCCGCTTCCTGGCGACTGCAGTGGTCCAACGCATGTTCGTAGAACAGGCGGCCAAGACGGGAGGTGGGGGTATTGGCCCGGGTAATCAGCATGATGTCGATATGCATGGGCGGTTGCAGCGGCCGGAATGCCAGCAGGTCGTCATTCATCGAGGTGGGCAGTTCCGGTCCGACGATGGACACCCCGAGGCCCGCCCCGACCAGGCCGTAGATCGCGTCAGCGGTCCGGGCCTGGATATCCAGACGGCAATTGACCTCGTGCTGCTCCAGCATCATCATCGCCTGGTAGCGGAACAGCGAGTCCCGCGCCAGGGAGATGAACCGTTCGCCTTCCAGGTCCTCCGGGCGGATGCTCTGCTTCCCGGACAGCGGATGCTCCGCCGGCAGCACGCAGTAGGCCTGCAGCCTGCAAAGGCGCTCGGCACTCAATTCCCTGTCGTCAATGGGTCCCGAGGCGATGCAGACATCGTACTGATCCGTCGCGATGGCCACCAGCGCCTCGCTGCGGGGCAGCACCTCCAGCCAGACCCCGACGCCGGAATGGACGGCGGAGAATTCGGCGACCAGTTCGGGCAATACCCGGGACGCCAGTCCGGGCATGGTGACGAGGTTCAGGGTTCCGGTGCGGCAATGGCGGATGGCCTCGGCGGTGGACTTGAGATCCTCCAGTCCGACAAAGGCGCGTTTGACCTCCTTGTAGAGCGCCACGCCTTCCTCGGTGGCCACCAGGTTACGGCCTCTCTTGCGGAACAGGGGAAACCCCACATTCCGTTCCAGGTCCCCCACCAGCCGGCTCACCGCGGGCTGGCTGATGGACATGAGCTGCGCCGCCCCGGTCACCGAGCCGGATGCCATGACCGTACGGAACGCCTCGATCTGCCGGAAATTCATCAGGGCATTATACATAACAAACCGACATTCAAGTAGTGATTCAAAAATGTTTTTGTTATGATTAACCGAGATTCCTTCAGCCAATCGCCATGTCCAGAGAAACCCGCTGGGTAGACCAGCCCTACCACGGATACCACCTCGCCGAACTCCCGGGAGAGGATGAGGAACTGACCCATGTGGAGCCCGGCACGCCGTGCGGTGAATACATGCGCCGGTTCTGGCATCCCGTCGCGATGACCGAGCGCATCGGCGAGCGGCCGGAAGTCATCCGCATCCTGGGGGAGGATCTGGTGATCTTCCGCACCCTGAAAGGCGAGATCGGCCTGCTGCACAAGCACTGCCTGCACCGCCGGATGTCCCTTGAGTACGGCAAGATCGAGGAGGACGGCATCCGCTGCGCGTACCATGGCTGGAAATTCGCCGCCAACGGGCGCGTCCTGGACAAGCCCGGCGAACCCAACCCCGCCGGCGCCCAGGAACGCAACTGCATGGGCGCCTATCCGGTGGAGGAATACAAAGGCCTGGTGTTCGCCTACATGGGTCCGCCGGAAGAGTACCCCGAATTCCCCTACCTGGACTCCATGGAGATCGAGGGCCACGATCTCGTTCCCTATTCCATCCATTCCCCCTGCAACTGGCTGCAGGAAAGTGAAAACTCCATGGACCCGTTTCACAGCGTCTTCCTTCACGGGCGCATCAACGGCCCGCAATTTCCGGGGCTGGAGAACTTCGTCAATCTGCCCGTGGTGGTCTACCACAAGATTCCGGCGGGGTTCGTCTACAGCCATGCCAGGCGCGTGGACGACCTGGTCTGGATCCGTTTCCATGACCACCTGACACCCAATTTCGCCCAGAACGGCGGCATGTTCCAGAGCTATTCCAAGCCCACCTTCTTCGGCCGTCCCAGCCTGTCGAAATGGGTCGTGCCCGTCGACAACACCAACAGCCGCAAGTTCGGCTGGCGGCATTTTGACGACACCAGCGAAGTCCTGCGCCGGGGCGAGCGTGCGGAAGTCGGCTGGGAAAGCGTGGACTTCTACGGCCAGACAGCCCATCGCAGCCGCGATGAAATGCGGAGCAATCCGGGGGACTGGGAGGCATGGACCAGCCAGGGCCCCATCAATCTCCACGCCAGGGAGTATCTTGGCTTCACCGACAGGGGGGTCGCCATGCTGCGCAGCAAACTGCGCAAGGACATCCGGGCGGTGGCGGCCGGGGAGCTCGTGGAGCGCCCGGAGGGCACACCGGAAAGGCCGATTCACACCTACGGCGGCGACACCGTGCTGCGCATCCCCCGGCAGCAGGATGACGAAGGCACCTTTCTGGCGGACCTCCAGAAACAGGTGGCGGAGGTCTACTTTCGCGGCGACGGATATGAGGGCGGTGACCGGCTGGAATTCCTCAAACGGGAGCTTGCGCAGCTGTCCGGCTGACGGGTCAGCATCCCGTGGATGTCTTTGCAAGGCAAAAGGCGCTCGGCGGTGAGGTACAGCGCCTGCTACAGGCGGTGGAATCCGCCATGGAGGGAACCCGGGACTTCCATCACTGCCCGGAGCCGGATGGATTCCTGGTCCTGCTGAGGGAGTGGACGGACTACCGTGCGCCCGCGGAGCCGGCGGGAAGCGCCGCCACTTCCCCGGGTGACTGACAACGACATCCTGTCGCTGGGTGTGCCGGACATGGTCCGGTCGCTGGCATCGGGCGAGCTGAGCTCGGTGGCCATCACCTCGGCCTATCTCGATCTTGCCCGGGACCGGAACCCGGAAATCAATTGCTACATCCGGATCGAGCCGGACAGCGCCCTGGCCTCGGCGGAGCAGGCGGATGCCGCCCGGCGCCGCGGCAAGGAGGTCCATCCCCTTTGCGGCATGCCGATCGCCATCAAGGACATTTTCCATCGCCGCGGCATTCCGGTGTCGGCGGGGTCCGGCGCCCATCCCATCGATTCCGGACCCGACGCGACGGTGGTCCGGCGGCTGAGACAGGCGGGCATGCCCGTTCTCGGCATCCTGAACCTGGACGAATTCGCCGCCGGGGGCTCCGGCATCAATGCACACTTCGGCCGCTGCCTCAACCCGGTGAACCACCGTTTCCTTTCGGGCGGGTCATCGTCGGGATCCGCCGCCGCGGTCGGTGCCCGCATGGCGCCCTGGTCGCTGGGCTCCGACGCTGGCGGGTCCGTCCGCCTGCCCGCAGGGTGGTGCGGCGTGACCGGGCTGAAGCCGACCTACGGCCAGGTGCCCCGAACCGGTGTGATACCCCGTACCTGGTCGATGGACTGCATCGGCCCGCTGGCGGGTGATGCCGCGAGCTGCGCCCTGCTCCTGGAACTCATCGCCGGCGAGGATGACGGGGACCCATCGACGCTGCCGGGAAGGCAATCGTTCACGCCCCTGCCCGCCGTTCCGGACCGTTCGCTGCGGGTCGGGGTGGACCGGGGTATTCCCGAAACCATCGGCAGGCACCAGGGCGTGGCGCTTTCCCGGGCGGAAGCCGTATTCCGGGACATGGGCCTCGGCATCGCCGAGACCGTGTTGCCGGACATCGATCCCCTGAACCAGCTTCACCAGGTGGTCGTCAAGTGCGAGGGCGCCGCCTACCTGGCTCCGCTGCTGTCATCCGATGAATGCGGGGTGTCGGAATCGGTCCGGCACGTGGTACGGGAGGGTTACGAGATTCCCGCCGCGGCCTACCTTTCCGCGTTGCGGCTCCGGCTGCCCATGCTGCAGGGATTTCTGGACAGCGTCTTCGGCAACGCGGACGCCATACTGCTGCCCCTGTGCCCGGATGATGTCCCGGCAAGCGACCATCCCGACATCCAGGGGCTCTTCGCCCGCTCCGCGCGCTTTACCCGGTTCGTAAACTACCTGGGATTGCCGGCGATCGCATTTCCGGTATGCCGGGACGACAACGGCATGCCGGTATCGGTCCAATTGCTGGGCAAGCCCAGGGACGAATTTACCCTGCTCTCGCTCGCCGATGCCTTCGGGCGCGTCTCGGGGGGATTCGGTGAAGATACGTGATCCAGCGCTTGAATCTAGCGCTTGGATCTCTCGGCCCGGCGTTCCAGCCAGTTGAACACGATGACGCAGGCGTAGCAGATCACGAAGTACATGACCGCGGTCAGGATCCAGACTTCGAATACCCGGGATGTGGAGACGCCGACCTCCACCGCCATGAACGTCAACTCCTGGATCGAGATCAATGAGACGATGGAGGAATCCTTGATCAGGATGATGAACTGGTTGGCCAGCGGCGGCATGATGCGTGAGACCGCCTGGGGCAGGATCACGTTGCGCATCACATCGAAGCCGGAAAGCCCCATGCTCTTGCCGGCTTCCCATTGCCCCCGGGGAATGGACTGGATGCCGGCGCGGACAATTTCGGTGATGTAGGCGCCCTCGAAGAGACTGAGGCAGATCAGCCCGGCGACGAAGTTGGAAAACAGCGACGGATCTCCCGCCACCATCCTGACCATCCACTGCACGAACTCCGAATCGCTGCGCGCCAGGTCATCCACGCCCAGCAGGGGCATCAGTTGGCTGGACAGGAAAAAGTAGAAGATGAAGATGAAGACAAGGGGCGGGGTGTTGCGCACCAGTTCCACATAGGTGCGGGCCACCATGCGCAGAAAAAGGTTGTTGGAAATCCGGCAAAGCCCCATCACCACCCCGATCACGGCCGAGATCACGATGCCGATCACGGCCAGGCGCAGGGTCAGTATCAGGCCTTCCAGCAGCAGGTTGGTCACCCACCGCCCGGTATCCTCGTCCACGTACGCCAGGAAGGGCATGACATGGCCCCAGTTCCAGGTGTAGCGAAGCACGGTTTCGACCCGCACCACCACGAACACCATGAATCCGATCACCGTGGCGATGACCAGCAGGTCGATCCACGACCATCTGGTTTTCTTTTTCCGACTCCCCGCCGTCATGTCCGCACCCGCACCCGCCGCTCAAGCCAGGTCACGAACACCGACAGGGTCAGGGTGATCACCAGGTAGATGGCCGCCACCGTGAACCAGATTTCGAAGCTCATGAAGGTATCGGCGATGATATTGCGCCCTTCCGTGGTCAGATCCGCCACGGCGATGACGCTGACGATGGCGGAGTGCTTGATCAGATTGATGATCTGCCCCGTCAGGGGCGGCAGCATCAGCGGTACCGCCTGGGGCAGGACGATGAACCGATAGCCATCGCGCCGACTGAGGCCCACGGCATCGCCGGCCTCCCACTGACCCCGGTCCACCGACACGATGCCCGAGCGGATAATCTCGGCGACAAAGGACGCCTCGTAGAATGTCAGGCAGATCACCCCGGTCCAGAACCGGTCCACGCCGAAAATGGGCGACAGCACGAAATAGAACAGGTAAAGCTGGACCAGCAGGGGCGTATTGCGCACCACTTCCAGGTAGATCGTCGCCAGCAGTTTGCCGGACCAGGAATTCGACATCCTGAGAAGCGCGGTAATGAGTCCGACCAGCAAGGTGAAAATGGTGCACCAGAATGTCATCTCCAGCGTCACCATCAGGCCCTTGGTCAGCTGTCCCGGATAGATCTCCCCCTTGTACTCCTTCCAGAGGTACTCGGGAATGTTGTACCACTGCCACAGGTAACCCATTTCCGCCGCGCCGCGCAGCACCACCCACATCACGAGAGCCATGAATATCAGGAATTGCAGCGTGGCAATCCATGGTGACTGTTGTGAAAGCCGCCACCAGCGTCTGACTTGGGTGCGGTTCATCGGGAAGGATCAGTGCGAGAGGATCTGGCTGAGAAAAAGCTGCGTTCTCTCGCTTTCCGGGGCGGTGAAGAAGTCCGCAGGAGGCGCCGACTCCACGATCTCCCCGTGGTCCATGAAGACCATGGTATCCGCCACGGTCTTGGCAAAACCCATTTCATGGGTAACGACGATCATGGTCATGCCTTCCCGGGCCAGTTCGATCATGACATCGAGCACTTCCTTGATCATTTCGGGATCCAGCGCGGAAGTGGGCTCATCGAACAGCATGATCCGGGGCTTCATGCAAAGACTGCGGGCGATGGCCACGCGCTGCTGCTGACCGCCGGACAACTGGCTCGGATACTTGTTGGCCTGATCCGGAATCTGCACCCTCTCCAGGTACTGCATGGCCACTTCCTCGGCCTCCTTCAGGGACAGCTTTCTCGCCCGCATGGGCGCCAGGGTCAGGTTGCGCAACACCGTGAGATGGGGAAACAGGTTGAACTGCTGAAACACCATGCCCACTTCCCTGCGAACCGCAAGGATGTTGCCCATGTCCTCGGTGAGTTCCTTGCCGTCCACCACGATGCGTCCGGCATCGTGTTCCTCCAGCCGGTTGATGCAGCGGATCATGGTGGACTTGCCGGAACCCGAAGGGCCGCAGACCACCACACGCTCCCCCAGCTGCACCTCCATGTTGATGTTCTTCAATGCCTGGAAGTTTCCGAAGAACTTGCTTACATCAGTCAGACGGATGATCGGATCCGAAGTATCTGTCATGGTTCTGGTTCTGTGAAGCCGGATGCCCGGGTCATTCTAGCATGAAGCCTTTTTCGGCATTGCCCATTCCGGTACGTGGATAATGAATAACCGGATGTTATGCGAAACGATTGGAATCCGTAGTTATCCGGGTTTTTCCGGATTGATTACAGGCCCTCAATCTTGTCTATAATGGCATCCTCGAAGTGGTCCATTGAGACTGCTCCATATCAGACACCATCTACCCGGAGACAATGATGAAGAAACGAAATCTATTAATTACCGTCGCCGCCATGGCGCTTGGAGCCCTGGTGGGCTCCCAGGCACTGGCGCAAAACGATCTTGCCGCATCCAGTACGCTCGAGGAAATCAAGAAGCGCAAGGTACTGAAGGTGGGTTTTTCCACGTTCGTGCCATGGGCGATGCGTAACAGCAAGGGTGAATTCATCGGCTTCGAGATCGAGGTCGCCCGCAAGCTCGCGGCAGACAACGGCTGGGAAGTCGAACATATCTCAACCGCCTGGGACGGCATCATTCCGGCGCTGATTGCCGGCAAGTTCGATGTCATCATCGGCGGCATGTCAGCCACGCCGAAGCGCTCCCAGACGGTGAATTTCACCATCCCCTATGCCTATTCCACGATCACGATGTCAGCCAACAAGGAGCTGGCGGGTGATTTCAAGACCTTCGAGGACTTCAACCGGCCCGATGTCACGCTGGCGGTGCGCCGCGGAAGCTCCAACGTGGAATGGATGAAACTGCATTTCCCCAATGCCGAGTACACCTATTTCGATTCCGACCCGCTGGCATTCCAGGAGGTACTGAACGGCAATGCCCACGGCGTGGTCAGCGCGGAACCCAAGCCGTCCCTGTACACGCTCGCCAACAGCGATGTGCTGTTCAAGCCGTTCGGCGATGAGAAGTTCAACTTTTATCCCGGCGGCCTCGCGGTCCGCAAGGGGGATCCGGACTTCCTGACATTCCTCAACACATGGATCCAGCTCCATACAGCCAATGGCTGGCTCCAGGAACGCAAGCGGTACTGGTTTGAGACGGACGGCTGGTTCGGTGAAGTGGATGACAACCCCTTTGTCGTCAAGTAAGACCCGCCATGGCGTTTCGATACGCTGAACCCGTCTGGAAAACCCGCGCCCCGCGCGGGTTTTCTTTTCAACACCGGCGCAATTGCGGCCGGCGGGCAGGCCGCCCATGAGTCAGCTGAACCGGTTCGTCGACCTGGACCGATATCCGATACACCGGCTGAAGCACGACGAAGGAAGGTCGCTGGTAGCGAAGTGCCGGCAGGAGATTGCAGGCAACTCCTTTTGCGCCCTGCCGGGCTTTATCCTGCCGGAGGCGCTTGCCCTGCTGTCCCGGGAAGCGGTGTCGATGGAAAGCATCGCCCGGCGCCTTGATTATCCCGTCACGCTGTACAGCTGGATGGACAATTCCGGTTTTCCCGAAGACCACCCGAGGTCCGCGCTTCTGAACCGGCGTTGCGGAGCGATTACCGCGGACCAGTTCGCCGGGGATTCGCTGTGCCGGGCACTGTACGAATGCGATGAAATCACGGATTTCGTCAGAAGCCTGCTCGGCTACGATACGCTGTACCGGTCCGCCGACCCCGCCCTTTCCCTGCGCATGAACGTGATGGGGACGGGGGATATCTTCGACTGGCATTTCGACACCAATGACGGCGCCGTGTCACTGCTCCTGCAATGCGCGGATGATGGCGGTGTCTTCGAGTATGCCCCGCTGATCCGCAGCGAGGAGGATGAAAACTACGCCGCCGTCTCGGCCATCGTGAATGGCCTCGCGGAACCCCGCCGCGCCGAAATGCCGCCGGGAACGTTCATGCTGTTCATGGGAAGGCGGAGCCTGCACCGGGTGTCCGCCGTCGGCGCAACAAGGAACCTGAGACACAGCCTTCTGTTCAGCTACGACCGCCGGCCCGGCATGACCTTTCCGGAAGAGACCCGCAGGCGCCTGACGGAACCGTCCGGCGCTCCCTACCGCGGCGCGTTGACGCCCGGGTAGTCGGCGCTACTTGACCAGATCAAAAGATTCCAGGACGACCGTCAGATCGTCCCGCCATTCCCTTCCCCACACGCCGAGCTGGAGCTTGAAGTAATCCTCGTGAATACGTGACCAGTATTCCAGGCTGCCGTCGCCCTCCCCTTCCCGGGCGGCGAACGCCGCGTCCACCTCGCGGAACGGACGCTCCTCGACCTTGATCATCTTCAGCACGCAGGCAGGCGTCATGTCTTCCCACAGGATGACCCAGTAATCCCCCTCCTTCCGCCTGGCGACGTGATTGATTTCGAAGTCCACGGCCAGATGCGCGGTGGCGCGCTTGGTCTCATCGATGGCAAGCTGGGTCACGTGATCGCCATAGTCGGCGAATCGCGGATCACCGAACGTGCTGCAATGGTATTCCTCGGCCTCAATGCCGAACTTTCGTCTGGCTTCAGCCCAGTAGGCTTCCACTTCGGGGGTTTTCTCTCCAATCATGGTGGTTTCTCCGGATTCTCAGTTCAGGTTCAGTGCGGCTTGAATCCACTGCGCATCCCTGAGCAGTGCATTGTCTTCGTCGAGTCTGCCGATCAGTTGTATGCCGAGCGGCAGACCGGCCGGCCCCCTGCCCGCCGGCAGGGTGACCGAGGGCACCTTGAGCAATGTCCACATGCGGCTGAATATCGGGTTCCCCGTAGACCCAAGGCCCAGGGGGGCTTCGCCGGTTGCGCTCGGCGCCAGCAGGACATCGTGGCGGTCAAACAGCGTTGCCAGTTGATTCATCGCTTCGGCTGCCTGGCCCTTCAGGCCCCTGTAGGCGTCACGGGTCACCGCCCGGCCCGTCTCCATCAGCTCGCGGAACTGCGGACTCAGGAGGTCGGCGTGGGCGAGATATTCGTGGGCCCGGGCACGGGCGGCCTCGAACGCCATGATGCCGTTGTGACAGTCCGCAAGATCGCCGAACCCTGGCGGCAGTTCCACCTCTTCGGTGGGCGTCAGGTCGGCCAGTGAAGCGGCGGCCTGGGTCAGCAGGTTCCGTGTGGCGTCGTCCGCCAGTTCCCAATGGGGCGTTTTCACGAAAGCGACCCGGGGGCCATCGCCGTCCCCGCGCGGCTCGAGGTCGGCCCGGTCCCCGCACAGGACGGACCGCATCAACGGTATATCCTCGATCTCCCTGCAGAAGAACCCCAGGGTATCCAGCGAAGGCGCCAGGCCGCAGATGCCCTGCAGGTCGAAACTGCCCCAGGAGGCCTTGTAGCCGATCACCCCGCAATAGGCCGCGGGGCGGGTCACCGAAGCGGCGGTCTGGGTGCCGAAGGCGAACGGCAGCATGCCATCCGCCACGGCCGCGGCGGAACCCATGGAAGAGCCGCCGGGCGTGTGTTCGGGATTGTGGGGGTTGACCGTGCGCCCGGGAGAGAAATAGGCGAACTCCGTGGTGACGGTCTTGCCGAAAAGATTGCCGCCCGCGGCGCGGCACAGGGCCACGCAACTGGCGTCCCCGTGGGGCATGCGCCCCCGATAGATCGGCGAGCCCCAGGCAGCGGTATGTCCCCGCATGTCGATCACATCCTTGACGCCGATCGGAGCGCCCCGGAGCGGTCCAGCGTCCGGCATGCCGTCCAGCCGCCGTGCGGACTCCAGTACTTCCTCTTCGTCGAAGCTCTCGAAGGCGCCCACCGTGGATTCCCGGGCCCGGATCCGCGAGACAAACGCTTCGGCGACTTCGGCACAGGAAGCCCGCCCCTCCCGAATCTGCCGCACGATGCGGTTGAGGCCGAGCCGATTGAATTCACCTGTCATGGCACTACCTTACCCGGCAACGGAATCCTCAGGCAGGCAACGCATCCACTGCCTGTTCGAACAATGTCATGGGCTGCTGGAATATGCCTCCACCCAGCCGCCCGAGTTCACCCTGGATATCGAGAATGCCGAGGCTGACCACCGGGCACTGGCCGGATTCGACGACGCCGCGGGCGCACAGCCCCACCCGGAGTCCGAGTTCGCCGAATCCGGGGTGTACGGCACCAAGCAGGAGGTCGGGGAGCGCCAGGCCGTTCTGCGGCAGGTAGGCGCCGAGGCCGGCCTGCTGGGCGGGTGCGAAATTCATGGCCATGGCGCCGAGCCCCAGCGCGTCCACTACCGCGCTGTCGCCGATGGCGCCCAGTTTGCGGCTTGCCGGAACATCGACATCCAGCTTTCCCTCGGGCGGCGCGGCAGGCGCGGTAAACCAGCGCCCGGCAAGGCCGGATACCTGGATGCCCGTCTCGAGGCCGTTGGCGCCGGCAGCGGTCACCAGGCTGCTGCCCGCCACGCCCTCGGCGCATCGGAACATGCACTTCACCGCGGCCATCCAGAGGTTCAAGAAAAAGCTGGGACCCTGCTGAAGGAACTCGCGCGCCTTCTGGTCCATGCCATCGCCGCCCTTGCCCGACGTCATCCATTCGGTCAGCAGCCGGGTGGCCTCGATGGTGCGCCCGTGGCAGTCGTCTCCCAATTCAAGGGACTGCCGGGCGATATCGATCAGGTTCAGGGGGGAGCCGACGGTGCCGGCCAGTTGTTCCGCGAACGGTCCGTTCAGCCAGCGCAGATGCGCCAGGACCGAATCATTGCACTGCCCTAAGCGCATGGCCGGACCGTTCCCGCCATTGATGGGCGCCCATGCCCGGACATCGGGCCGGCTGGCGTCCCGGACGGCATGCAGGGGCATGTCCGCGGAAACCACCGAGGCCAGCGGCGTCGCCACGCCATGGTCCTGGGCCGGGGCAAGCCGGATTTCCCCCTTGAGTATCCGCTCGCGGGCATCCTCGAAATCCGCCGCCAGCCCCTGGTATACCGCGGCCACCCGGGCGGAATTCATGATCGGCGCGGTGATGTCTCCCGGCGAGGCGAACGCGGGCCCGGCATGGAGCAGCGTCGAGCCTTCGCAGCCCGAGGCTTCGCCGGCGGTGGTCATGCCGAACCATTCGGGCGAGGCGGCGGTCAGGCGCGCAACCGCGGCACGGTCCGCTTCATTGAGTATCCCGGTCATGATGTCGCGGGGTCGATCCACGACTCCGAGAAATACAGGAAGGCACTGGTGGTTTCGATGCCCGCCTGCACCCGCGGTCCCGGCTTTCCGGGCAGGATGCGCCCGTTCAGGCGGATCTCGGGCCGGCGGCATTCCACCAGCACGTTGTAGGCTTCGTGCTCCTTGCCGCCGGTCAGTTCCGCCGGCAGTTCCAGCGCCACCGGCGCCCCCAGATCATCCCACGTCAAGGTAATCTCCAGGCCATCCGCCCGGACCTGCTCACGGTAGCAGGAATTGGAATCCCCTTCGGGCCAGGCCTCGGTAATGGCCACGTGGGTCAGCGCGGAAAACGCCGGCGCGTCGGCGAACGCCGCCAGTTTGGCAATGAAGTTCAGCCGCAGGAAATCGGCCAGTTCCCGGTTGTCCGACAACAGCACATTCGCCGCATCCGGCAGGCTGGTCGCGCTGCCGGGATTCTCATACAGCATCAGGACCGTGCCTCTTCCCGCCGGCGACCAGGCGATGCGGAAGAACAGGGCCACCGCGGACAGCGGGCCGTCGGGATCCTCCTTCAGCAGGATACCGGGGTTCTCGCCGGTCCAGACGACGCGGCCGGGATGGATGGGTGATTCAAGGGGCATGGCAATAACCTGCGGTCAGGAGCGTGGCCTGACCCAGGTTTCGGAGACTGCGAGAAACGCCGTGCTCATCGTCCGTCCGAAAAACTGGCGGTCAGTGACCCTGCCATCAAAGGATGCGCCGTTGACGGAGATGGATGCGTCCCCGGCCTCGAAGAATACGCTGTACATGTCATGTGCCCCGGTGGCGCAGTCCTTCGGCGTCACCTCCACGGCAAAGGGCTCGCCCAGCCGGCGCCATTCCAGGCAGCACTCAACCCCGTCGGCGGACATCAGCTCGCGGTAGACCGACTTCATGTCGCCTTCACAGCGCCGGCTCTTCATAGGCAGCCTGCGCATGCCGTCGATGCCTGCTCTTCCCCTGAACGTGGGGAAGTGCCGGATGAAGTCTTCCAGCAGGTAGTCCGTCAATGCGTCGTTGTCCGTGATGCACAGGTTATTGGCATCCGGATACCCGGCGGCGCTGTCCGGCTGTTCCAGCAGCAGCATGGTATGGCCGCGGCCATGGGGCGAGAGCGTCACCCGGAAATACACCGCCAGCGACGACCAGTCCCCTGCGGGGTCCTGTTTGAGATAGATGCCCGGATTGTCGCCGCACCATTCCACGGTGCCGGGATTGACTGGAATTCTGTCTGTCATGAAGATGCGGTTGGTGTTCGGTCGTTTTCGGTCGGTTGTGAATCGGCAATCGTAACGGATTACTCCGTCAGCAGCGTGGATTCGCTCACCCGCCAGGCAAGCGTCACCTGCTCCCCGGGCTGGACATCGAGATCCCTCGGGTGGTCTTCCAGGGTCATGGTGCTGCCGTCCTCCATGGAGACCGAGATACTGACCAGGTTGCCGGCGAACCGCCGTGTCGACACGGTTCCGCTGACGCGGTTCACGGTGCTATCGGAAGCATCGGAAGAATCGGAATCACCGGAAGCGCCGGATTCCAGGCGGATCGACTCCGGCCGGATGGCGATCATGACCGCCGAGCCCTCAGCCGCCCCGCCCTGCGCGGCACAGCGGAATTCACCGATGTCCGTGCCGATGGTGACGACGCCGTCGCTGCGGCCGAGGAGGCGCCCGGGCAACGTGTTGACCTGGCCGACGAAGTTCGCCACATAACTGGTCTTTGGATTGTTGTAGATCTCCTCGGCGCTGCCCATCTGTTCGATTTCTCCCAGATTCATCACCACGATGGTGTCGGACATGTTCATCGCCTCGGTCTGGTCGTGGGTGACGTAGACGGTGGTGATGCCGAGTTCCTGCTGGATCCGGCGAAGCTCCACCTGCATCGCTTCGCGCAACTTGAGGTCAAGCGCTCCCAGGGGTTCATCCATCAGCATCACCCTGGGCGGATAGGCCACTGCACGGGCCACGGCGATCCGCTGCTGCTGTCCGCCGCTGACCTCGGAAGGGTACCGGTCGTGCACTTCCGGCAGCTGGATCAGGTCCAGCAACTCGTCCACCCGCTGGCGGATCTTGTCCTTGGGGTATCCCCTTTCCTGCAGGCCAAAGCCGATGTTGTCGCTGATGGTGAGGTGGGGAAAAAGGGCGTAGTCCTGGAACACCATGCCGATTTCGCGGTGCTGGGGCGCCACCCTTGTGACGTCCTCGTCGCCGAGCAGGATCGTGCCCGAGGTCGGCGTCAGGAACCCCGCGATCAGCCGCAGGGTAGTGGTCTTGCCGCAGCCCGAGGGACCAAGGAGGGTGAGGAATTCACCCTCCTTGACCTCGAGGTCCAGCGACTTGAGGGCAGTGAAGTCCCCGAATTTCTTGACAACCCGGGTAAGTAGAACGCGGGACATGATGGTTCGGTTTCTTCAGTGCCCAGCCAGGTTTATTGCGCCACGGAACGGTTCCACTGATCCGTCCAGTCCGCAATATCGGCCTTGGAGTAGTCGATCCGGAGCTGCTGCGAAATTTCCTCGGAAGAGGTCTGCAGCATTTCATCCAGTACCGGATCCTCGCTCAGCCTGCCGATGGCTTCCTTGTTTACCGGCACCACGCCGCTCTTGGTGGCGAATTCGAACTGGAACCCGGCGTCCAGGTACTCATTGATGAACCAGTTGGCCGCGGCAGCGTTTTCACTGCTTTTCATGATGCCCAGCCAGCCATGCTTGTGCACGCCGGTATGCATGTCGTTGATGTACGGATGCACCGTGGTGACGTTGGAGCCGGCATTCTTGGCGCGCACGCACCAACCGGCATGGACGACCGCGGCATACACATCGCCACTTTGAAACTGCGTGACCACCTCGCCTCCCCGGGACCAGAACTTGAGGGCATTCATGCTCTTCACCAGGTCAAGGCCGGGCTGGATGTTGGCTTCATCGCCGCCTCCGGCATGGGCGAAGGCACCGAAATTCGCCAGCCCGCCGCCGGAAGTGATGTCGGGAATCGACAGCCTGCCTTCCAGCTTGGGATTGGCCAGATCGCTGTAGGTCTTCGGCGGATCGATGCCGAGCTCGGCGAACTTGTCCTTGTTGTAGCAGATGGTCTCCTGGGTAAACCAGGAACCGATCGTGTCATCGCTCACCTGCCAGTCTTCCAGATGGGCCTTGTTGGGAATCGCATCCAGGTTGAGCGGCTGCAGGAACTCGGCGTCGCGGAAATCCTGAATCTGCGCGTCCAGTATTTCCATGATGTCGAAGGGCGCATTGCCCCTGCCCGCGATCAGCTTGGCCAGATTCGCCTGGGGGCTGCCGGTGACGAACTCGATCGTGCCGCCCTCTGCCTCGAATCTGGGCACGATGACGTTGACCATGTTTTCCTTCCAGGAGCCTCCCCAGGTGCCCACCTTCAGCGTGACACCATCGAACTCGCCGGCCAGCGATGCGCCGGTGGCCAGAACTGAGCCGACACCCAGGGCCATGGCGACACTGGTTGCTATGAATGATTTACGGTACTTCATTGGATCCTCCACGTATAGTGTATGAGATATTGGTGTGAGTCCATTGGATGGGTCGGCCGGCACATCATCGGCTTCCCGAACGCAGCAGGGCTTCCAGCCCCACCAGTTTCTGCATGCCCAGTAATACGATCAGGCAGAAGAAAATGACAAGAGAGGCGGACGCGAGAATGCTGGGATCAAAATCATTCTCGAGTCCGTAGAACAGTTCGACCGGGTAAGTGGTGAATCCCGGCGCCGTCAGGAAAATGGATATCGGCACGTCGCCGAACGACACCATGAAGGAGTACAGCGCGCCGGCATAGACCCCGGGCATGATCACCGGCAGCGTCACCCGGCGGAATGTCCGCCAGCGCGAGGCCCCCAGGCTGAGCGCGGCTTCCTCGAGCCGGTTGTCGAAGCGTTGCAGGATGGCGGTCACGGTGCCGATGACATAGGGCGTGGCGACGAAAAAGTGCCCGAGATACAGGCCAAGGAACGTTCCCTGTGCATAGAGGCCGGTGGCGTCGCCCACCAGGAAATAGAGCTGGAGAAAAGCGATGCCCGTGACGATGGCCGGTATCTGCAGCGGAGCGCGGAACAATGCCGAGATCAGTGTTTTCAGCGGCAGGTTGCTGCGTACGATGCCGAGGGCGGCGGGAATGCCCACGAGGCAGGCGCCCAGGGTGGCGGCCCCTCCCAGCAGGAAACTCAGCCCGAGAGCATGGAACTGCGCCGCCGGAATCTTGAAATACCACTGAAAGGACGGGTCATCCGGCGGGAATTTGATTGCGGTGTAGTACTCGCCGCCGTGCAGCGAAGCGCCGATCACCACGATCATCGGCGACAGCAGGAAGATATAGGACAGGCTGCAATACAGCCAGTGAAACCACCTTCCCCAGGGCAGTCCCCGCTTCGGCAGCGGGCCGGAACGGGCACGGGGCTGGATCACGGCCATTTCCGAGCGCATTTCCATCATGCAATCACCAGCCGGGCCGCCTTCAGCCGCTTGAGCAGGTAAACGGACAGCAGATTGATCAGGATGACCGATACCAGCAGCACCGCCGCCAGCGTACCCGCCATCGCGTACTTGATCTCCATCATGACCGTCCGCTGGATCAGCACCGGCAGGGTAAAGACCCTGCCGCCGCCAAGCAGCGCCGCCGATGTGAAGGCGCCCATGCTCATGTTGAAGATCATCAGCGCGCCGACGGTGATGCCCGGCAGGCTGAGCGGCAGCATGATCCGCCAATGCACCCGCCACCGGCTGGCGCCGTGAATCTGCGCCGCGTCCTCGTAGGATCGGGGAATCGTCTGGATCACGCTGTAGAGCAGCAGCACGCCGAATCCGAGGGTGAAGTGCATCAGCCCGACCACCACGCCGACCTCGTTCCCGATGATGGTATAGGGCCGATCGATGAATCCGACCCACAGGAGAAACCTGTTCAGCCAGCCGTCGGCGGAAAAGATGATGATCAGGCCGAACACCTTGATCACGATGGTGACGAACGTCGCCACCACGACGCCGGCCAGCAGGATCATCGCCCAGCGGGACCGCATCCGGGCAATCAGGTAGGCCACGGGGAAGCCCAGCAGGATGGTGGACAGCGTCGCCAGCGCCGACGTCTTGATCGTGATCCAGAGCGTATTGAGGTAGAAGGTGTCGGAAAAGAACTTGAAGTAGTTGCCGAGGTTCATCGCTTCGGACAGGCGGCCCAATCCGAGGTCCCGGTGGAAGCTGCCCTGCAGGAAAACATACTGGGAAGACACGATGAGCAGGATCGTGATCAGAAATCCCGGTATCAGCAACAGTTCCCAGCGTACTTTCATGGAATGGGCGGACCTGGCCGTTAACCGGTGAATCTCGGATCCTGGCGGATTTTCTTCAGTTCCGTCTGGATGTAGTCAATCCGTTCCCGGCCGCTGTACCTGTCGCCGTCGAACACGACAGCCATGACCGCATCCGTCACCTCCTTCATCAGCTGCTTGTCGTCCATGTCGTCCCTGGGCGGTATGGGCAGCACCGTGTCCTGCACATGGGTCATCCATTCGTCTCCGACCCGGGTCAAGGGGGGCGGGTCGCCGCCTTCCTGGACCGCGCGGATTCCCTTGCGAAGCTGCCGCCTGAGCTGGATCAGCCCCGCATCGGTCACGCCCAGGTTTTCCGCCGCGTGGGAATTGATCAGGCCCTGGGACACCTGGGCTTCATAGTCATTGGGGTGCCGCTGACGGTATTCATAGCTCTCGACACCGGTCTGCCCTTCAAAGTCCACGCTCTGCTTGCCGCATTTCGCGCGGTCTCCGTGGATTCCTTCAGGGTCGATCCCGGGACCGAAACTCCGCCAGGCAATGATCATGCAATGCCTGTCATCATGGGGAATGGTCCACTTGGTGATACTGGCCCGGACAAAGTACTTTTCGTCCTTGCCCTCTTCCCAGAAAGCGCCCACCTGGCTGAAGGACGGCAAAACCGTTTCCTGGGAGCGCACCCAGATCATGTCGTCGATCCGGTATGTCAGCGTCGCCCAGATCTTCTCGTCCCGGCGATGGAACACCACTTCGGGCATCGTGCCCCAGGTGGAGCCGAAATGCACATCCGTTACCCGGGCATGCAGGAAGACGGTATGGTATGGATCCATGGTGTTTTCACAAACCTGCAGCCAGTTGCAGGGATAGTGTATGCAGTACGGCACCAACTCCACATCCGGCAACATGGTCGTGTCGAAGCGGGGAAAATCCGGTTTCCTGTCGGGGGGTCCCAGGTAGGCGAACAGCAGGCCATGGTATTCGACGACCGGATAGGCGCCATGCATGACCGAGTCCTTGCGCGTGCTGCCGGCAGGCTCCCCCGGTGTCTCCAGCACCGTCCCATCCGTTCCGTACAGCCATCCGTGGTAGCAGCAGCGCAGACCGCAATCCTCGACCACGCCGAATTCGAGAGAGGCGTTGCGATGGCTGCAATGCAGATGCAGCAGGCCGTAATCGCCGTCACGGGTTCTGAATGCCACCAGGTCTTCCCCGAGGATCCGGATGCGGAACGGAAGATCGGTAATCTCGCTGGTCATCACAACCGGGATCCAGAAACGTCGGAAGTACTCTCCACACGGCGTACCCGGTCCGACATGGGTCAGTTCGGCGTCTTCCTCCGGCCGGATGGCCTTGTGATATCCGCCGTAAGGTTCCAGCGGTGTCATTTGATCCATAACGCGCTCCCGACGATTGGGCATAGATGGACGTTGGCCGTCATGATCGGCGCAAACCGGTTGGCAGGAATAGAATAATCGGATTCGGACCGAAGTCCCATACAGTAATCCCCGGGTTTCACTCAGGGAAAACCCTGAGCCGGACCGTTGCATCAATCACACGAATCCGGCGCATGATGGCGTCCTGGCGAACCGCAACCGATCTCGTGTCCAGGCCACGAAACCCGCATCCCGCAACCCTGATCATCGGCGCCGCCCAGGGCATCGGCAGGGCGGACGCCGAACGGCCCGGTCGGGATTGACGGAGCCTTCTTACCCGACCCTCACGCTCCCCGGACCCGGAAACCCGCCAGCGCCCGGAGGATCATTCCGTCCTACCTTCCGCCCCCCTCCCCGTCCTCCTTTTCCTGCTCCGGCTCCTCCTCCCTCCCCTCCCGGTTCACCATCACCGTCCCCTCGATCCAACGGTCATCGTAATCCACCTCCGGGTACGCATTCCGCCGGAGATTCCTCCTGTAACTGTCCGGACTCCCAAGCAGCAGCCCGAACCGGGATGCACGCACCGCCGCCTCGAACTTCGTCCGACATCCCAGCCTCTCCCTCGCAACATTCAGGTACTGGTTCACCGTGTTCTTCGTCAGGCCCAGAATATGGCCAATCACCTTCGCCGGATAGCCCTCCCGGGTCCAGTAAAGGACCTCCCTCTCGTGCTTCCTCAGCAGTTCGGGTTTCCGCAGGTCCCATGCATCCTCCACCCGCCGCGCCTTCGCAACCGCACGGTCCAGCATGTATTCGTGCACGTCGAAGGCGACGGCGTACAGCCGGGCGTATTCCCCCTCCGTCCTCTTCTTCAGCCACACCAGGTTCCGGTGGGCCAGGATGAACACCCCGAAGGATCCCGTGGGTCCATGCACCGGGATCGCCAGGCCGTAGCGGATGCCGTATTCCCCGGCATCCTTGATGATCTGGCGCTGCCCGGGGCTGTAGGGCTTCAGGAACAGGCCCGGCCCCCAGTAGAAGGGCTCGTTGGTCCCCCGGGCCTCGTGGATGATCGGGTCGGGGAGGTAGCTTGCACTCCTGATATAGGATTCGATCCATGCCCGGGGATAGCTGGTGAAGGCCTCGGGGGGCCGGAGGATGGGGGACCGGTCGTGGGAGAGCCGGATGAGGAAGCAGGCGAAGTGGTCCACCTGGAGGTCCTGGATCAGGTGGTGGAGTCCCGCGTGGACCTCCTTGCGGGTACAGGTGAAGTGGAAATAGTACTGGCAGTGCCAGGAGTACATCAGCTCCTCCCGGCGGGATTTTCTTCTCATAGAATGGGTCCTTGATTGGGTCCGGCATTTACCGGGTGATTGTTGATGGATCTTAGGTGGATCCGGCATTCACCGTTTTCCTGCCTGTTATTCTGTTTATTCCTGTCATTCAGGTCATTCAGTACATTGAAACGCCAGGCCGTCCGGTCCGGTCTTCACTCCGGTTTCCAGGCCATACCCGGCCGGGGATCCGGTTCGGAGAAACACTGCTGAGGCATATACCTTCCGACCTCTGGAACAGAAGAAGATGAAAAAACCCCGGCCGTTACGGGCCGGGGCGAAGAATGAATGGCGGGCCGAAAGAGTCATGTAAAAGCCCGCCACCCTCGTTGCAGGTCAGGAACCCGTATCAGTCCTTACGGGTGGCGAACGCACCGACAGCATCCCCGTCCGCAAAGTGGGCGCCGAAACGGCCGATGATACCAACCGGACGCTTGGTGTTATCGTCGCCATAGGCCCTTGCCCCCCATATGCCGATATTCGGACTTGAGGCAATGGCTTGCCCTTGTCCAGTAATGGCGGTGGTACTACCATCATTGACGTTAATGTAGCCATTGAAACCTTTAGTCTGGAGCGTGACCGACCAGTTCGGATTGACCGCATTACCCTGGAAGTTGTCGACGGTGCCGCCGAGCGTCGCATTGGTTCCGAACGTCGCCCGTAACGAGACATCGGCGGTGAAGTGGCCGGAATCGGTGTGGTTGCCCGTCGCGCCGGTCTTGGGCGTCCTGAGGACTGACCATCCTCCGGCACTGCCCGAATAGGTCGCCGACGTATCCGTCAGCGTGGTCGCATCCGCCCCAGTATTTACCGTGTTCAAGTTGTAGTGGCCGCCAGTGGGACTGGTGCCCGCAGTGGTGTTCGAGAAGGCGTTGACATAGAGGGTGCCAGTATCATGAGACAACCAGTGGCCGTACGTCCCGTACAGGGTCTCCAGCACATACGGCTTCGTTCTGGCCGTCTGCCTGTTCGTGTTCCTGACGTAGTAGTTCGTCGTTGAGGTCGGTGAGAAGTACCAGCCGTCGCTCAGCGTTCCGTCGGAAGCCACCGAGCAGCCGCCGGTACCCCCGAGGCAAACGACTACGCCCGGAATGCCCTTGTATTCGGTGCCAGGTGTGCCGGTAACACTGGCGGTGCCTTGGCCCAGACCGTCTGGATATTTACCGTCAGTACGGGCGGTGCCATCAGCGTTGAAGCCGCCTGTGGCACTCAATACAGGAGTTGCTGTCTTATCAACTGCCGACGCGGCCATGCCGGCGATCGATGCCACCGAAAGCTCCCCAAGACCCGCAACAAGCGCGTTGGACGTGATCGCACCGATCCGCTTCTTCATGACGTTGGCTTCGCCGACAATCTCCGCCCAGGTCATGCCCTGGTGATCGTCCATCGTGACCAATGAATTCGCCACCAAAACACCCACACTACCCGAATTATCTAAAGGGGATAACAGGACATCGGATCCCGCTGGGGAAGTGCTGATATACCTAAATGCATGGGCGATGGCCGCGCCCACTGTGTCGGCGATCGATCGCGGTGTGCCTTTGCCATTGGCGCCAACGACCTCAAGCACAGCGTTATACAAATCGTCACCGTCACGAATCGCTGTGACCGCCTTGATCTCGTCTTCCGCCGTCTTGATGGCAGCGTCAAGCGCTTCGATCGCCAGGGTCTTGCCCGCCGTACCATCGGGAATCATCTCCACCGCAGCCTTGGCGTCCATGGCGTCCATCTTCGCCTTATCGGCGTCCATGAGGGCCTGATCCACCGCATCTTCGGCATCCAGTATCGCCTGCGCGTTCATCATCGCTTTCGTGGAGTCCCCCAAAACTTCCGTATAGAGAAGCATGTCGTCGCTTTTCATCGCGGATTCCAGCGCGGTCGCAGCGGCCATGCCCGCGCTTTCGGCAAGGGCGATAGCATCGACCGCAGCCTCATGATGCATGAGAAGCTGGCTGTTATAGTCGGGCGGCGGCGGCGTAGGGTCGGGGGTCGTCGTTGTCGGCGTCGAACTTCCCCCTCCGCAACCGGCCAACGCAAACAATGCGGCAACGAGAACCGTTGCCATGATCGCATTCTGTTTACTGTAGTTCATAGTTCAAATTTGCAGTTTGTGTTTTGCGGATTTTGTTTAGTTCACGATTTTCATGCGCGGGGCCGGCCGGGTTTCCCGGGGCTTCCACACTTCAATGGAGGACGGGGCGGGTTGCCACGGTCGTCCCGGAGTCGTTGTCATTGCCCGGGCTCCAAATAGTTAGTTGAAAAACTCGGCCGTTCAGGGCCGGGGTGAAAAATGAATGGCGGGCCGAAAGAGTCATGTAAAAGCCCGCCACCCTCGTTGCTGGTCAGGAACCTGTATCAGTCCTTTCTGGTGGCGTACGCCCCGGCAAGGGCTCCGTCCGAGAAGTGGGCGTTGAAGTGGCCGTAGATGCCAACCGGACGCTTGGTGGCGCTGTCGCCATAGGCCGTTGCCCCCCACACACCATTGACCGCACTAGCGGTATGGCTCTCCCCTCTGTCGTTATTGGTATTGACGTCAATGGTGCCGTCGAAGCTGCGTGCACCGAGTGTGACCGACCAATTCGGATTGACCGCATTGCCCTGGAAGTTGCTGACGGTGCCGCCGAGCGTCGCATGGGTTCCGAACGTCGCCAGCAACGAAACATCGGCGGTGAACTGGCCGGAATTGACGTGGTTGCCGCTTCCAGTTGCCTTCGGTGTCTTGAGCGCGGACATGCCGACGGCACTGCCCGAATAGGTCGCCGAAGTGTCCGTCAGCGTTGTCGCATCCGCTCCGGTGTTTACCGTGTTCAGTTCGTAATCGGTGCCCTCAGCGGTGCCGGCACCGCCGCTAGCGGCGTGGGCGAGGACCCATGCGCCGTCTGAGGTGACACTCAGCCAGTAGCCGTATGTCGCGTACAGGGTCTCCAGCACATATGGCTTCGTTCTGGCTTCCTGCATGTCCGTGTTCCTGATGTAGTAGTTCGTCGTTGAGGTCGGTGAGAAGTACCAGCCGTCGCTCAACGTTCCGTCGGAACCCACCGAGCAGCCGCCGGTGCCCCCCAGGCAAACAACCACGCCCGGAATGCCCTTGTATTCGGTGCCAGGTGTGTCGGTAACACTGGCAGCGCCTTGGCCCAGACCATCTGGATATTTACCGTCAGTACGGGCGGTGCCATCAGCGTTGAAGCCGCCTGTGGCACTCAATACAGGAGTTGCTGTCTTATCAACTGCCGACGCGGCCATGCCGGCGATCGATGCCACCGAAAGCTCCCCAATGCCCGGAGCAAGCTGGTTGGAAGCATTGATCGTGCCGATCCGCTTCTTCATGACGTTGGCTTCGCCGACGATTTCCGCCCAGGTCATGCCCTGGTGATCGTCCATCAGGACACGGGAACCCCTCCCCAAATCAGTATCGGTCGTCGGAAGAGCATTGTTATTCCCGACGCGATCTCCCTGATTGGGATTAACACCTCCCGGCGTAAGCGCCCCGAGGATGGCTGTGCCCACCGCGTCGGCAATCGAACGCGGCGTGCCTTTCCCGTTGGAGCCAATGACCTCAAGCTCAGCGTTGTACAAATCGTCACCGTCACGAATTGCGGTAGCATCCTTGATCGCTGCCTCGGCTACTTTGATTGCGGCGTCGAGCGCGGCAATCGCCTGGGCTTTGCCCGGCGTATCGTCAGGAACCATCTCGGCTGCAGCCTTGGCTTCCATGGCGTCCATCTTCGCCTGCTCGGCGTCCATGACGGCCTTGTCCGCGTCATCATTGGCGTCGAGAATCGCCTGGGCGTTCATCATCGCCTTCGTGGAGTCGCCGAAGACTTCCTGCCAGGTCAGCATGTCGTCGCTTTCCATCGCGGAATCCTTCGCATCCATAGCCGCCATGCCCGCGCTTTCGGCAAGGGCGGTTGCATCGACCGCAGCCTCATGATGCATGAGAAGCTGGCTGTTATAGTCGGGCGGCGGCGGCGTAGGGTCGGGGGTCGTCGTTGCCGGCGTCGAACTTCCTCCTCCGCAACCGGCCAACGCAAACAATGAGGCAACAAGAACCGCTGCCATGATCGCTTTCTGTTTACTGTAGTTCATAGTTCAAATTTGCAGTTTGTGTTTTGCGGATTGTGTTTAGTTCACGTTTTCCATGCGTGGGACCGGCCGGGTTTTCCGGGGCTTCCACACTTCAATGGAGGACGGGGTTGGGCATTCCGGCGTCGCCCTCCCGGAGCCGTTGTCGTTGCCCGGGCTCCAAAAAGTTAGAAGAAAAAACCCCGGCCGTTACGGGCCGGGGTGAAGAATGAATGGCGACCCGAAAGAGTCATGTAAAAGGCCGCCACCCTCGTTGCAGGTCAGAAACCCGTATCAGTCCTTACGGGTGGCATAGGCCCCGGCAACATCGCCGTCCGAAAAGTGGGCGCCGAATTGACCGAAGATACCAACCGGACGCTTGGTGTTACCGTCGCCATAGGCCCTCGCCCCCCATACGCCGGGCGAACCTGAAGCAATGGCTTGCCCTTGTGCAGTAATGTTACTGGTGTCAGTATTATTGACGTCAATATGCCCATTGAAACCTTTAGTCTGAAGCGTGACTGACCAGTTTGGATTGACCGCATTACCCTGGAAGTTGTCGACGGTACCGCCGAGCGTCGCATGGGTTCCGAACGTCGCCTGTAACGAGACGTCGGCAGTGAAATTACCGGAATCAACGTGGTTGCCGGTTCCGCCGGACTTGGGCGTCCTGAGGACTGACCATCCTGCGGCACTGCCCGAATAGGTCGCCGACGTATCCGTCAGCGTGGTCGCAGTTGCCCCGGTGTTTACCGTGTTCAGTTCGTAGTGGGTACCCTCAGTGGTGCCCGCAGTGGAGCCCACGTGGGCGTGGACGTTGAAGTTGGGACTGCCTGTCCGCAACCAGTAGCCGTACGTCGCGTACAGGGTCTCCAGAACATACGGCTTCGTTCTGGCTTCCTGCATGTCCGTGTTCCTGACGTAGTAGTTCGTCGTTGAGGTCGGCGAGAAGTACCAGCCGTCACTCAGCGTTCCGTCGGAACCCACCGAGCAGCCGCCGGTACCCCCGAGGCAAACGACTACGCCCGGAATGCCCTTGTATTCGGTGCCAGGTGTGCCGGTAACACTGGCGGTGCCTTGGCCCAGACCGTCTGGATAGATGCCGTTTGTACCGCCTGTGGCGCTCAGAACAGGAGTACCGGCTGGAGTCGAATCCGTAACACCGGTTTTATCCACTGCCGACGCGGCCATGCCGGCGATCGATGCCACCGAAAGCTCCCCTATGCCCGGGGCAAGCTGGTTGCCAGAGATCGTACCGATCCGCTTCTTCATGACGTTGGCTTCGCCGACAATCTCCGCCCAGGTCATGCCCTGGTGATCGTCCATCAAGACCCGGGACTTCCTCAACAATTCCAAATCAACAGCCGAAGTAGCCGCCGAGAAGTCGAAGCTAAATTGGACACTGTCTCCCGCTGGGGTAGCGGAGGCGTATGCAAGCGACGCAGCGATGGCCGTGCCTACCGCGTCGGCAATCGAACGCGGCGTGCGTTTGCCGTTGGCGCCAATGACCTCAAGCACAGCGTTATACAAATCGTCACCGTCACGAATCGCCGTGACCGCATTGATCTCGTCTTCCGCCGTCTTGATGGCGGCGTCAAGCGCTTCGATCGCCAGGTTCTTGCCCGCCGTACCATCGGGAATCATCTCCACCGCAGCCTTGGCGTCCATGGCGTCCATCTTCGCCTTCTCGGCGTCCATGAGAGCTTGGGCCACTGTGTCTTTGGCATCCAATATCGCCTGCGCGTTCATCATCGCCTTGGTGGAGTCGCCTGAGACTTCCGTTGTGGTGAGCATGTCGTCGCTTTCCATCGCGGATTTCAGCGCAGCCGAAGCGGCCATGCCCGCGCCTTCAGCCATGGCGACCGCGTCGACCGCGGCCTCATGGTACATCAGAAGTTGTCCGCCATAGTCGGGCGGTGGGGGTGTAGGGTCGGGGGTCGTCGTTGTCGGCTTCGAACTTCCCCCTCCACAACCGGCCAACGCAAACAATGAGGCAACGAGAACCATTGCCATGATCGCTTTCAGTTTACTGTAGTTCATAGTTCAAATTTGCAGTTTGTGTTTTGCGGATTGTGTTTAGTTCACGGCGCCGAAATTTCGGAATGCCCCGGCCAGGCTCTCAACCTGGCCGGAGCCGCACCCAAAGTACAGGAAGTCATGCCAACCATTCCAAATCGGAACCTGAAGCCTTCAATGAATCTCAAGTACCTGTATCAGTCCGTTCGGGCAGCGTAGGCCCCGGAGGCATGCCCGTCGGTGAAGTGGACCTCGAAGTTGCCGAAGAAGCCCGTAGGGCGTTCGCCCGACGTGCCATGGCCTTGGGCCGTCCAGTCGCCGGCCTGGCCGGACCCCTTCGCCACGCCCGTGAGGCTAGCGCCGGCGGCGAGATTCGTCTCCTGAAGATTCACCGACCATCCGGAGTCGGTATGGGCACCGCCCTGGAAGTTGTCTACCGTGCCACTGAGCCTCGGTGTCGTTCCGAACGTCGCTGTCAGTTCAACATCCGCGGTGAACGCGCCGGAGTTGATGCCCATCTGATTGCCGTTCCCGTCGAAGGTCTTGTGGACCGACATGCCGGCGGCGCTGCCCGTGTAGGTCGCCGTGTTCGCCGCGCCTTCGGTGGTATCCCTGGCAAGGTCGAGCCCACTCTCATTACCGGGACTGTACGCATAGGTATGGACGGTGACCGTACCGTCTTCAGCCACCGCCAGCCAGTGACCCCATTGAGCGTGGTCAATATCGGGCACGTACAGCGTTGTCGTACGCGCCGCCGTGGTCGGGTTCAGTATGTAAAGGACAGTATGGTCTTCCGCCGTGAAGTACCAGCCAGCGCCCAGCCTGCCTGCATCGTTTACGGAGCAGCCGGCCGAGCCGCCGAGACAAACGGCTACGCCCGGAATGCCCTTGTAGTTGATGTCGGTGGCATCGGTACTGGCACCGTCAGTGTACGCACCCGCGCTACTGCCGAGATTCCCACTTCCGCCTGCCGCACTCAAATCGGTCCCGTCGGGATTCACAGCCGATGCGGACATGCCGGCGATCGACGCCACCGGAAGGAATCCATTGCCCGGTGTGATGAAGTCGCCTGAATCATCCAGCACACCAAGCCGCTCCATCATGATGTTGTCTTCGCCGACGATCTCAGCCCAATATCTGCCCAGGCTGTTGTGAGCATGGATGGTCCGATCCGCGCGTGCGGGAACGCTGGTCGCACCGACTACAGCAGTACTAGTTGCATAGTGTTCCACCCTCAACGCCGTTCCATCGTGCGTGGTGGCGTCCACCACGGTGCTGGGAACGGTGGGTGCCAGCGCCCCGGCGACCGCCTTGGCCACATCGGCGGCAACGTCACCAGCCGTCTTCGGCTTCTTCGTGTTCGTGCCGGTGACCGCCTGCACGGCTGTCTTCAGCGCCTGACCAACCGCGTTGTCGGTCTCGTCAGCGTTCATGCCGGTGCTGATGGCCATAATGTCGGCGACCTGCTTCTCCGCCACCTTGATAGCTTCGTCGAGCGCTGCAATCGCCCGGGCCTTGCCCGCCGTGCCGTCGGGAATCGCCCCGGCTGCGGTCTTGGCATCCATGGCTTGCATCTTCGCCGCCTCGGCGTCCATGAGGGCCTTGCTCACAGCGTCTTTGGCGTCCAGCACCATTTGTGCGTTCATCATCGCCACCGTAGAATCCCCCACGGTCTTAGACACGTCGAGCATGCCCGAGTACTTGGTCGCGTCCTTCACGGCCTGCGCCGCGGTCATGCCCGCGCCTGCGGCCTTGGTGGTAGCCTCGACTGCCGCCTGGTGGTACATCAGAAGCTGACCGCTATAGTCGGGCGGCGGTGGCGGAGCGGGATCAGGCGTCGTCGCCGGTGTCGAACTTCCCCCTCCACCACAACCAGCAAGGAGCAGGGAAAGCGAGGCCACAAGGACCAGCATGAATTTATCTGTCGATTTCATAACGTTGGTTCTCACAAGGTTTGATTGAAGGGTTCTTGAGTTGGTTTTGCCTTGGTTTTGGCCTTACTTTTGCTCGCGATAACTACATTTATCGAGAGTAAACGCGCGTTAACAGTTCGAAATCCGGGAAAACCGCCCCGCCGGGCCCCCGTTCGGAATGAATATCCAAAACCGCCGTCCACGCACCCTGTCCGGACCCCTCCGGACCCCATCTCCGAATGGCTCGAATCCGCCAGCGGGGCATTGAGTGAGAACACCGAACGGGCCCTCCGGGCAGACCTCGAGATCTATCTGGACTGGTGCCGGCATGAGGGACTGAAACCCTGGCCCACCCGGGCAGGTGACCTCGTCAGTTTCATCAGCACCATGGCCCGCATGAAGGCACCGGCGACGGTGCGAAGGTACGTCTCCAGCATCGTCGCCCTCCACAAGGCCGCCGGATGGAAGGACCCCCTCGGGCACATGACCGTCCGCATGGCCATGCAGCGCATGTACCGGAAACAGGGCCGAAGGCAGGTCCAGGCCTCGGGACTGACCTGGCCCCTCAGGAAGCGGCTGCTGGCATCCTCAGGCTACCGCCTGATCGATGCGCGCAACCGGGCCCTCCTCGCCGTGGCCTATGACGCCATGCTCCGGCGGTCCGAACTGGTCTCCCTGCAAGTATCTGATTTCTCGATGGAACCCGACGGATCCGCCACCCTCCTGGTGCGCCGGGGCAAGACCGACCCCCAGGGCGAGGGATCTGTCCTGTTCCTCGCCCCGGACACCGCGGACTTCGTCATGGAATGGCGCCGAAGGGGCGGCATCGACAAGGGGTTCCTGTTCCGGTCCATTGGGAAGAACGGGATACCCGGGGGCGCCCTGCCCTCCAGCCAGGTGCCGCGCATCTACAAGTCCATGGCGAGGAATGCGGGATTGGGAAAAGACATCGTGGCGGGACTGTCGGGCCACAGCACCCGGGTGGGTGCGGTGCAGGACATGATCGCGTCGGGGATCGAGCTGCCGGCGATCCTGCAGGCGGGGAGGTGGAAGAGCACGTCCATGGTGAACCGGTACGGGGAGCGTTTGCTGGCCCGGCGGGGAGGTGCGGCGCAGCTGGCGAGGCTGCAGCGAAGGGGGCGGAAACCCGCCTGGAGACCGTGACCGGAGTGGGGGGTGAGGAAAGTAGAATAATGGACCGAAAAGAGGCGAAAAATGGCAAAAAACCCGATTTTTCCCCTTACCTGTTCCGGCCTTTAAGTGATGTTATCGCGAGCAAAAAATGAAAAAAAATGGCACTTTTTCACAATTTATATTTTGGACCTTGGGAGATTTTGTCCACGGAACCCTATAAATCAGGTAAAATCATCTCCCACGGGTTGCAATTCAGCCGGGTACAGGAAATAAAATCATGTATCTTCGGATTGTGCCAAAACCCTTGACTGTACGGGCATAGGAATATATTCTTTGCTCCTGATAAATGTAGTTATCGCGAGTAAAAATTTCATAAAAATCGTCGTAACTTCCTGTTTTTGCTCCATAATATTTTTCCTCCTTTTTTCGTCTTTACATTTCCTTTACATTCGCTGAAGAACATTTTCAGCGCCCTCGAATACCCCCCGAAATCCATCGCCGCGGGAGGCGATTTCACCCCCTTTTCGGCCTTCCGGACCATCCCTGACGACGCATCGGGCTCCTGTCCGAATGACCCCGGACGGAGGCCTTAAGTTCCCGGGCGGGCGGATGGTAAAAGGCAGAATCCTGCCGGGACCGTCGACGATGTCTGACCCGCTGCAGACGGTTTTTTCAATCCGGCATCCCTGCCCGCGTCCGGAACGGACGGTGCGCCGGACGCCCTGATCCGGGTTGTTTTCGGATTCGGAGCGGCGCTTGATGAGCGTAGCGCGGTCCGACTCTCCGCCAGGAAACTGCGGGCCACTCTCACGGAATCGGGCAGGCCATAATGCCCGGGCCAGCGTTCGCCTGAATTCCCCGATGCGTGTCAGTGCCGGGTGAAAAATACCCGAAAGCGCTGAAGTTAAAGTACCCGGTCTGATGGCAGAGGATCCGGGCCGAAGTCCCGTGCAGCAATCCCCGGGTTCCATTCAGAAAAAACCCCGGGTCAGACCGTTTCATCAATCACCCGGATCTGGCGCATAATCCCGCCCTGGCAAACCGCAACCGATCCCGTGACCAATCCACGAAACCCGCAACCCGTAACCCTGATCAGCGGCGCTGCCCGCGGCATCGGCAGGGCGTGCGCCGAACAGCTGAGGCGCGATGGGCACGACATCATCGGGCTGGGCCGCCGGCGCCCGGCGGATGCATTCCCGGGCGAATTCATCGAAGTGGACTTCGCCGACCGCGCGGCCGTTGCCCGGGTGTGCGAACAACTGCCCCGGAAGGCGGAGATCAACGGCGTGGTGAACAACGTCGGGGACCCCGGACCCGAGTTGCTGGAAGAGATCGACCTCGACACGGTGGACCGGGTCATGGAAGTGAATTTCTACAGCGCCATCCAGCTGGTCGGGGCAGCGCTCCCGGGCATGAAGGCCCAGGGTTACGGGCGCATCGTCAATGTCTCCAGCGAACTTGCCCTCGGCCTTTCGACCAGGACCGCCTACAGCGCGGCAAAGGCCGCCTTGATCAGCGCCGCCCGGACATGGTCCCTGGAACTGGCCGGTTACGGCATTTCAGCCAACTGCGTCGCACCCGGACCGGTGGATACGGATCTGTTCAACCGCAACAACCCGCCGGGCAGCGAAATCCGGCAGATAAAGGAAGACAAGATCCCCATGGGAAGAATCGCCACCGTGGAGGATATCGCCCGGGCGGTGGCATTCTTCATGGCGCCGGAGAACGGCTACGTCACCGGCCAGACGCTGTTCGTCGACGGCGGGTCCAGCCTGGGCGCCAGGGGACTGCTCTGAGGCACGGCAACACCCGCCGAAGCCAGCGGCGGCGCCTCAGTGGGTGAATACTTCCGAGACGCTGATTGAATTGTCGCCGGGCCAGAAGATCTTGCTGACTTCCTCGTAGTTCGGCAGGGGACGTTCCGTCGGCATGGTGTAGACGAAGGAACGCAGCATCAGGCGGCGGTCCGCTTCGTACATGTGCGTCGGCGTACCGCTGTGCAGCATGGCATGGTTGTCCCAGATGATCAGTTCACCCGGCGTCCACCGGTGGCGATACACACGATCCGGATGACTAGCGATTTCCAGCGCCTGCTTCAGCAGCGCCTTGCCGGTTTCGAATTCCACACCGGACAATTCCAGCGGGTTGAAATTGAGATAGTAGACCGTGCGGCCGGTGACGGGATGGGTCTGGACGACACGATGCCAGACCGGCGGCAGGGCATCCCGCTCAAGGGGCGTCAGGGGGATGAAGGATTCCGGATCCTTCACGAGCAACGGGTCGTTGTGCGCGTGAAAGCTGGCCAGGGCGCTGACGTCCCTGAGGGCGTCCTGCAACTCCGGCGGGGAAGCATCCCAGGCATCCGCCGTGCTCAGGAACAGGGTGTCTCCGCCTTCATGGGGAACCTCCACCGCGTACAGCAGCGTGGCGGCATCGACGTGGCAGGCGGCGGATCCGTCGGTATGCCATCCGAATCCTCCCCTGGCAAAGAAGGCCAGCGGCTTGCCGTCATCATCCTCAATGTTGCCGACCGTGGACACTTCGGGATACTCGCGGAAATTGAACTGCTTGCGGGTTTCGATCTTGGGCTGACCGAAGTAGTGGCTGATGCGGGCCTGGTCCTCGGGCGACAGATCCTGCTCCCGGAACAGCAACAGCGAATGCTGGTCATACAACCGGCGGATTTGGTTGAACTGGTCCGTCGACAACGGCCTTGACAGGTCGACGCCAAGGACCTCCATGCCGAAGTTCGGCATCAGGGGTTTGGTCTCGATATTCATAACTGCATTCCTGAATTAGGCTTTCTGCCCTCCACCACGCCTGCAAGTATAGCAAGCCTGACCAGGTCGGCCAGCGATTCCGCATCCAGCTTCCGCATCAGGTTGGCCCGATGCGTCTCGATGGTCTTGGGACTCACGCTGAGTAATTGGGCGGTTTCCCGGTTGGACTTGCCGCTCGCCACCAGTGCCATGACCTCCCGCTCCCTGTCGCTGAGACGGGACAGGGACGTCCGCAGCATTTTCGCCTCCTCGAGCTCGCTCCGGTTATAGGCATCTGATTCGATCGCCCCCTGGACCTTGTCGATCAGCGCCTGGTCGCTGCAGGGCTTTTCCAGGAAATCCAGGGCGCCGAGCTTCATCGCCCGGACCGCCGCCGGAACGTCGCCGTGGCCGGTCATGATGATCACCGGAATGTCGATGCCCCGGGCGCGAATCAGTTCCTGGGTTTCCAGCCCGCTGTATCCCGGCATCCGCAGGTCCAGCAGAAGACACGCGGGACCGGTGTGATCGTAACCGTCCAGGAATTCAGGGGCCGAGGCGTACAGTCGGGTTTTCAGGCCCACCGACTCCATCAGGTAGCTCACGCTGTCCCGCACCCCGGCGTCGTCATCCACGATGTAGACGATTCCCTTCATGCGCCTTCGATCCGGGCATCGGGCAGATTGAATGTCAACCTGGCACCGGTGGTGCAGCTTTCGTCCACCCGCAAACGGCCCCCATGGGACTCGACGATCGTCCGGCTGATGGGCAGGCCCATGCCGAGACCGGAGTCCTTGGTGGTGACATAGGGCTCGAACAGCCTGCCGACAATGTCATCGCTGATCCCGGACCCGTTGTCGGAAACGCTGACTTCGCAGCCGGTGCGCGCATCGTGGACCACGCTCACCGACAGGAATCGATCCTGCCCCGGCGCCTGTTTCAGGGAATCGATGCTGTTCCGGATCAGGTTGAAGACAACCTGCTCCATCTCGATCCGGTTCACTTGTACAAGGACCGCGGCTTGCGGCAGGTCCTTGCGCCACTTGATTCCGTTTCGCCGCAACGATGCCTCGGCGAGTTCAAACACCGCGTTCACGATTTCGACCATGTCGTGCTCGTTGACGGACGGAACGGAATCCCGCACGAATTCGCCGACGTGGCTCAGGATGGCTTTTGCCCTTTCCGCCTCCCTGGTGGACTTCTCCAGGGCGTCGACCACTTCCGGATACCGGTCCCGGCAATTTTCCAGGCGCCGGAGGGAGCCCCGGGCATAGTAGGTGATCGCCGTCAGCGGCTGACTGAGTTCATGGGCCAGGGCCGATGCCATCTCGCCCATGGAGGCGCGGCGCAGCACCGCCGCCATCTGCTCCTGCTGCTGCCTGATCTTCTCTTCCGCCTGCTTCCTTTCCGTGATATCGGTTCGAAGGCCGACCACGCCGCCGGTCCGGGTGCGCCGGTCGGTGGCCATGATCCATCGGCCGTCGGAGAGCTGAACCTCCACGGATCCCTTCTGGTTCAGGTAGTCCGCCATGCGCTCCTCGAGCCACTCGTCCACGCGGCCGACGGCTTCGCGCACCTCCCCGGATCCGGCGCTGATGCGCAACAGGTCCCTGAACGATACCCCCGGATTCAGCTTGCCCCGGATACTCGGAAACAGGTCCACGATACGGGAGTTGGAGGCCACCAGGTGCCCGTCGCTGTCGAACAGAAGGAAGCCGTCCGTCATCGATTCGAGGGCCTCGTCCAGCCATTCCTGGTTCGCTCTCAGCTGCTCCTCGGTTTCACGGCGTATGCGGATCTCCTCCCTGAGTTCGCGGTTGCTGGATTCAAGGGCCGCGGTGGCATGCTGGATCCGTTCATCCAGTTTCTCATAGGCCTGGCGCAGCTCCCGTTCCGCGCGCTTGCGGATGCTGATATCCCTGACCAGGAAAAAATAGCCGAGCACCCGGCCGTCCTGTACATCCGGTATGTAATTGAGATGCACATCTCGGCAGACGCCGTCCCGGTAGGTGATCGTGCTTTCCTGGCTGACTTCCTTCCCGGAGAGCACCTGTTCCAGCAGGGTTTCCACCGTATGGTAGTGCTCGTCGGTGAACAGGTCCCGCAGCGACATGCCGATCAGGTCGTCCCGGCTCAGACAGTACCAGGACTCCAGTTGCCGGTTGGCGAAGACGATGCGCTGATTGAGATCCACGTAGCCGGTCATGGCCGGCAGGGCATCGACGATCTGTTGCAATCGATTGTTCTCCTCCAGCAGCCGGGCGAAGTCGACATCCGGGTTCCCGGTACGCAATACCGCCCTCCCTTCCCCCGCTTGACGGGCATTGGCAGGAGAATTGGCAGGTGCGTCGCCGATACGATTCATGTCACACCGAAACCGGAAGACAAGTGATCCGGACAACGATACCATTATCATGGGCCCCATTTCCAACCAACTCCCCATGAACGATCCCTCAGACCCGTCCCGCTCCGTGCCTCACGAGTCGCCGGACCAGCGCATGCAGGCCGCGCTGAACCTGTACCGGAATATCATTGATGATCAATCCTGGTCCATCGATATCGCGGCCCTGTGGCAATACCGCCTCGCGCAGGTACGCAGGATGATCGATGCGTCCGGGTTCGCCGGGGTGGTGCTGTATGACCCGGTCAATATCCGCTACGCCACCGGCACCAGCACCAGCCCGGTGTTCTCCCTGCACTTCCGTGACCGCTACTGCTTCATCGGCGCCCATGGGCCGGTGGTGTTCTTTGAAAAGCCGCACTGGCGCCATCTCACCGAGGGCTCCGGCCTTGTCGGCGAGGTGCGCGACCGGATTTCCTGCCGCGGCGCCACGGGCGGAGCGGACATCGCCGGAAACATCGCCCGCTGGATCGGTGAGATCGGCGACCTCGTAGACAGCTACGGCGCCGGCGGTCGCCGTCTGGCCATGGACCACTGCGAACCGGCGCTGCTGCGGGCGCTGGAATCGAAGGGCTATTCGGTTTGCGAGGCCCAGGAGCCCATGGAGCGGATCCGGGCCATCAAGTCGGCCGAGGAGCTGGACTGCATGCGGGTGTCGCTGGCCGTCACGGAATACGGCATGCAAAAAATGCAGGATGCGCTGCGTCCCGGCGTTACGGAGAACTATCTCTGGAGCATCCTCGGCGGCAACAACATCGAATACGGCGGCGAATGGCTCGAATGCCGCCTGCTGACATCGGGCCCGCGCACCAATCCCTGGCTGCAGGAGGCGTCGGACCGGCCCGTGCAGGCCGGGGACGTCGTTGCCTTCGATACCGACATCGTCGGGCCATTCGGATACTGCGCGGACATCTCGCGAACGTTCTTCTGCGGGCCGGGCACACCGACCCCAAGGCAAAAGGCGATGTATGCACTCGCCAGGGAGGAACTGGCGCACAACACGGAACTGCTGCAGCCGGGCAGGTCGCTGCAGGAGATCGCGCAGCGGGCCTTTCCCGTGCCGGCCGAATACAAGGCGAACAGCTACGCCTTCGTCGCCCACGGCATCGGGCTGTGCGACGAATGGCCGAACTGCTACCAGCTCGAAATACTGGAAGAGCGGGGAGAGGGCGATATCGTGATCGAGGCGGGCATGACCCTTTGCGTGGAAAGCTATATCGGGGAAACCGGCGGACCGGACGGCATCAAGCTCGAAGAGCAGGTCATGGTCACGGAGTCCGGCCCGGTGACGCTTTCGCGCTTCCCTTTCGAGACCGCGATGGCCGGATAGACATCATGGCCTGCCCACGCTACCGGAAACCGTATCGGCCGCCACCTTTACCACGAACGCCTGACCGACCTCCTCTGGCGTCAGATCGTGCGTGATCATGCCGGCCGCATCGAGCGCCTGCCATTCGGCCTCCGATAGGTCAAGCACTTCGAAGGCTCGCACGGGCAACGGAACCACGATTCGATAGGGCAAGTCGCAAACGACGCCCAGCAGATCTCCCTTGCGAAGGTCGATCAGGCACGAAGCATCGTTGACGATAACGCAGGTCATTGGATGGCAGGACCGTTAATCTGCCGCTCGACCGATTCGAGCGACTGGTTGAGAAGCGCGGCCGCGCGCACGGGTGAGATCAGTTCCTCACCCACCGCTCGCGAGACGAGCCGCTTGAAGCGACGAGGCTTCTCGAAGGCCGCGAACCCTTGGTCGGGCTGGATGGGATCCGGCTCCGAGCTGCGCCAGGACCGGGCGAAGGTCGCGAATGCGTGCTGTACAGAGCCTTCGGACAGAACCCCCACTTGACCGAGACGCATGAGCAGGGCCGTGGCCGACACGCCGTAGATGTGCTTCAGACGGACGATCTCGTAGTAGGTGATCCGGTGCCGATTGGCACCAACTTCCTCCCGAAGGCACTGACCGGGAACCAGGAACGCACCAGCGAACCGGTTCATCGCCCGTTCGAGGTTGATCGCCGGATTGCCGGTGGAGCAGATGATCCTGTGCGCGAGCTCGTGGGCCAGCGTGAAGCGCTTGCGCTCCACATTGACCCGGCTGGACACGACGACCGCCTCGGCGACGATCTCGCCGCTCCGGAGAACATGGCACGAGAGCCCGTTGATGTTCTCCGGGAGATCGGCCTCCACCACCTTGATTCCCTTGTCTTCGAGCAGCTCGCACAAGCTGGGGATCGGGTCGAGGCCGAGATCCCAGATCCCGCGAAGTACATCGGCCCGCTCGTCGATCTGGGATTCACTGGCGACACTGTCGACGCGCCGCCTCTCCACCCAGTCGACGCTGGGTTCGATGTCCAGAATGTGCTCGATCGCCAGGTACCGCTCCAGATTATCCATCACGACCGCTTCAGCCATTGCGCGATCGCGGGCCGAAACGCCGGAATGCTTACGGAACTCAACCGCTTCGAGCGCCTCGATCTGCGCGCTCATCAGGAAGTCCAGCGAGACGTCGAGAACCTTCCCGAGACCAACCAGCACGGCCGAGGAGGGCAGCATCTTGCCCGCCTCGTACTTGCTGATCGCCTGAGCGGTCACCTTCGGGCTAGTCCTGTCCGCAAGCTCCCGCATCGATAGACCTGCCCGTTTCCGGGCGAGCCGGAGTCGTTGTCCAAACATCCGCTCCTCCTCTTTTGTTAACCTGTGGTTGACAATATATGTACGATTCGTATTATTGTCAACTTTCAGTTGGCACCTACTGCCGGACTCTATCGCCCTGAGCGTGGACCGCACCATGGTGCCGGACAACGCACAGATCAGAGAACATCGAGATGGGAAAATTCGAATTCAAAGTGAACGGCGAGACCTTCTTCGCCGACCAGCAGGCCGATGGACGTTGATGACGTCATTCGAGTATGCGACAACCGGCTTAACTGATTGCACAACCGCTATGCCATGGGAATCAGCCTTTATCTACACCCTCGATGAGATTTTCTGGTTACGGATGCTCCCGGTTCATCGCACCAGCCCCGCCAGGGAAAGTCCGACCAGCACGATCAATGCCACGTTCCTGTACTGCGCCTCCCCCGCCCCGCCGAACAGCCGGGACCCGAGCCAGGTGCCGGCCAGATACAGCACCGCGGCGGGCAATGCGATCAGCAGGTCGCTGCTCCCCACGGTTCCCGCATAGACGGCGATGAACGTGAACCAGATTTGCACCAGAAAGGCCCAGGCAACAATCAAGGTGCGTGCCTCCACGTGATTCCACGGGCCCAGCAGAACCGCCGTGATGGTCACCAGGGCAATGTAACTGGCACCGAAAACAACGCCGCTGAAGACCCCGATGATCACCATGCCGACCAGGCCGGGACGCTTTCGATACCGCCAGCCCGCCAGCATCATCAGGCTGGTCAACAGGATCGTGACGGCGAATCCCCGGGCCAGGACATCCGGATCCATCGCCACCAGCAGCCATTGGCCGGCCGGCATCACCAGCAAGCTCGGGATCACCAGGCTGAGGGTCGGCTTCCATTGAATCTGGCGAAAGCAAGAATGAAACAGGAAGGTGCTGGCGGCGAAATCCACGATCAGCACCTTGCCCACGATCATGATCGGCGGATAGAAAATGGTCAGAACGGCGATGAGGAAAGCGGGACCGCCGAATCCGGTGAATCCGCGCAACAGCCCGGCGACAAGCGCCACCACGGCGAGAATCCCCATTCCCGGTTCTTCACCTAACATCGTTCAACGAATACTGCCAACCGCAACGGCTGCATGATCACCTACCTACTGGCTTGGAATCCGCGGCGCGCCCCCTGGCGGGAACGCACCGAACTGCTGCTCCGTCTCGAAGCCGGCCTGCCCGCTGTCACTTCCTGGGGCATGCTGTCGAAATCCATCCGTCCGGGCGACAGGGTCTTCCTCATCAGGCTGGGAGTACCCCCCCGGGGGATCATTGCTTCGGGCTCCGCGGTCAGCGGCGCCTACCTTACACCACACTGGGACCCGGAGAAACGCAGGCAGGGAAAAAGCAGCCGCTGCGTGGATATCGAATTTTCCCGGCTGCTCGATACGGACGCGGCCCCGCCGCTGTCCGTGGATGATCTCGACAAACCGCCACTTGACGAGATGCACTGGCGCATACAGGGTTCGGGCGTCTTGATCCCGGCCCATGTCGCCGCGGCGCTGGAATCACGCTGGTCGGCCCATCTCGAAAGCACAGGCGCCGACTCATCGACCGACACATAGCAATCCGGCATACGTCATCGCGGCGGATGACGGGTCTTTAATGCTGTGCTAATTTCAGTGCATGCAGCGGTATTCCATCTTTAGCCTGGCCCGCAACGCCCTCAGCCACCACCGGAACTGGCAGCACGCCTGGCGCAGCCCGGCGCCGAAGGCCCGTTACGATGCCGTCATCATCGGCGGCGGCGGACATGGACTCGGCACCGCGCATTACCTTGCCACGGAGCACGGCCTGACCAACATCGCGGTACTGGAGAAAGGCTGGATCGGCGGCGGCAACACCGGCCGCAACACCATGACCGTACGGTCGAACTTTCTTCGCGAGGCCAGCGTCCCGTTTCACGAGCATTCGCTGGATCTCTATCGGCAGCTGAGCCGCGAACTCAATTTCAACACCATGACCAACGAACGCGGGATGATCACCTTCATCCAGAGTTCCGCGGTGAACCGCATCGCCATGCAGATGGCCAACACGATGCATATCTACGGCGCGGATTACCGCGTCATCGGACTCGACGAGGTCAGGCGCCGGATCCCGATCTTCGAGCCCGCCGAAGACATGCGCATGCCCGTCCACGGCGCGGTGTACCAGCCCCGGGCCTCCATGGTGCGGCACGACGCCGTGGCCTGGGGATTCGCCCGGTCCGCCGACGCCCGCGGGGCGGACATCATCCAGAACTGCGAGGTCACCGGCATCCTCAGGGAGAACGGCCGGGTAACCGGCGTCGAAACCTCCCGCGGCGTCATCCATGCGGACAAGGTGGGCATGGCCGTGGCGGGCCACGGCAGCGTCGTCGCCGGCATGGCAGGCATCCGGCTGCCCATCGTCACCCACCCGCTCCAGGCCTGGGTATCCGAACCCATCAAGCCGGTGCTGGACGAGATCGTGGTGATTCGCAGCTATTTCGGCACCTACCTGATGCAATCCGACAAGGGGGAGATCGTGGTGGGCCAGGGCTGCGACCCCTATCCGTCCTATGCCCAGCGCGGGACGTTTCCCATCATCGAGGATGCCACCACCGCGATGCTGGAGGTGTTCCCCAGTTTCCGCCGGCTGAAGCTGCTCCGCCACTGGGCCGGCATGCTGGACATGGTCTACGACGGCAGTCCGGTCATTTCCCGCACCGACCTGAAGGGTTTTTACGTGGATCTTGCCGGGTCCGGCGGTTTCAAGACCACCCCGGCAGCGGCGCGGACCTTCGCCCACCTCATCGCCCGGGATGAACCCCATCCGCTGGCGGCGGCCTATGAACTGAACCGCTTCAGCAACGGGCAACTGATTCCGGAGGGCGGCGTCTCCGTCAATCGATGACATGCTGCTGATTCCCTGCCCGTACTGCGGAGAGCGAAACGAACACGAATTCGTCTGCGGCGGCGACGCGGAGCGCATGCGGCCCCCGTCTCCCCAGGATCTGGATGATGCCGCCTGGCAGGACTACCTGTACAACAACACCAACACCAAAGGCTGGGTCCGGGAACGCTGGTGGCATGTTCTTGGCTGCGGACGCTGGTTCGAAATCGAGCGCCACACGGTGACGCACGCCATCCGCCAGCCGGAAGGTTCCGGAGGTTCCGATGGCTGAGCCCATGCGGCTGCCCCAAGGAGGCCTGATCGACCGGGACGCCCGGCTGAATTTCACCTTCAACGGCCGGCAGTACACGGGGTACCAGGGCGACACCCTGGCCTCGGCGCTGCTGGCCAACGGCGTGCGGCTGGTCGGGCGCAGTTTCAAGTATCACCGCCCCCGGGGCGTCATGGGCGCCGGTATCGAGGAAACCAATGCACTGGTGCAGCTGCTGCATCCCAGGGACGAACCCAATGTACAGGCCACCCGGCTGCCCCTGACCGACGGCCTGGCGGCCCGCAGCATCAACTGCTGGCCCTCGGTGGGTTTCGACCTGGGCGCGGTCAATTCCCTGCTTTCGCCGTTATTCCCCGCCGGGTTCTACTACAAGACCTTCATGTGGCGCCCGTGGAAGGAATATGCCCGCGTCATCCGCCGTTTCGCGGGCCTCGGAAACAATCCGGTTGCCCGGGACCATGGGCACTATGAACGCCGTTACCACCACTGCGATCTGCTCATCGTCGGATCGGGGCCCGCCGGGCTGGCCGCCGCGCTGGCCGCGGCCAGGGCGGATCTCCGCGTCATGCTGGTGGATGACGGCGAGCGCCCCGGCGGGGACCTGCTGAACCTGCCGCGCACGGTCGATGGCGGCGATGGGGAAGCCTGGGCCCGGGAGTCCGCCGCATGGCTGGATTCCCGGCCGAACGTCCTCAGGCTGAACCGATCCCTGGTCGCCGGCTACTACGACCACAACCTGCTGACCGCGGTGGAGCGTGTTCCGGATGCGGACTGGGTCGCGGAACGACTGTGGCGGATCCGGGCGGGCCGGGTCATCCTGGCCACCGGCTCGGTGGAGCGCCCCCTGCTCTTTCCGGGCAATGACAGGCCGGGGGTGATGCTCGCCTCCGCCGCCGCAGCCTATTGCCACCGTTACGGCGTCAGGCCGGGCCGGGCGGCGGCGGTCGCCACCAACAACAACAGCGCCTATGCCGCCGCCTTCGCGCTCAGGCAGGCCGGCGTGGACATTCCCGTGCTGCTGGACCAGCGCACCGCGCCGCCGGAGGCACTGCTTGCCCGGGCGGCGGAACTCGGTATCCCGGTACTGACCGGCCGGCGAATCACCGGCGTGTCCGGCCGGTCCGCCCTGTCCGGCGTCAGCTCGGAGACCGTCCAGGGCACCCATGCGCAGCAACATCGCTGCGACGTTCTCTGCACTTCCGGCGGCTGGAATCCATCCGTGCAACTGCATTCCCAGTCCGGCGCCAGGCCGCGCTACGACGGATCCAACGCCTGCTTCGTGCCCGGGGAGGCGGTGCAGCCAGAACGCACGATCGGCGCCGCGGCAGGGGCGTTTTCCCTGGCGGCCTGCCTGCAGCAGGGCCTGGATGCCGCGAACGAGGCGGTAGCGGCGCTGGGACGGGACGCACCAACGATGCCGGCCTTCGGCGCCGACGGTGAACCCGCACTGGATATCGAGGCGGACTGGTCCATGGCGCACGGTCCCGCCGGCTCCAAGACCTTCGTCGACTTCCAGAATGACGTCACCACGGCGGATATCGACCTGGCGCTTAGGGAGAACTACACCTCGGTGGAGCACGTCAAGCGATATACCACCGCCGGCATGGCAACCGACCAGGGCAAGTCCGGCAACACGCATGTCATCGGCTACATGGCGGCGCAGCTCGGAAGCCCCCCCGGGGATGTGGGCACCACCACGTTCCGCCCCCCGGTGGCGCCGGTCAGCTTCGGGGCCGTCGGCGGGATGGAAACCGGTGAACTGATCATCCCCATCCGGCGAACACCGCTGACGCCGTGGCACATCCGCCAGGGCGCCCGGATGAACGAAGCAGGGGCCAACTACCGCCGGCCGTTCTGGTACCCGCGTCCGGGCGAAAGCGATGAGGATGCCATCTGGCGCGCGGCCAAGGCGGTGCGGACGAGCGCCGGCATTTACGACGGTTCGCCTCTCGGCAAGTTCGAACTGTTCGGCCCGGACGTGGCGAATCTGCTGGAGCTGGTGTACACCAACCGCTGGCGGAAGCTCGAGCCGGGCCAGGGCAGGTTCGGCCTCATGCTGCTCGAGGACGGCCGCCTGCTGGATGACGGGGTCACGTTCCGCCTGGACGAGCAACGCTGGCTGATGTCCACGGGAACAGGTACCGCGGACCAGATTCACGGGCACCTTGAACGCCTGCTCCAAGTGGAGTTTCCCCACTGGCAGGTGTACATCACACCGGTCACCAACCATTGGGCGAACATTTGCGTCTGCGGCCCGAAGGCGCGCTCCGTTCTGACCCGGGCCGGAACGGACATCGACCTCAATCCTGAAAAATTTCCCTTCCTGGCATTGCGGACGGGCCGGGTGGCCGGGGTGGAAGCCCAGGTTGCGCGGGTCAGCTTTACCGGCGAACTCAGCTTCGAGGTCAACGTCCGCCGCCGGGATGCCCTGCGGGTATGGGAAGCACTGATGGAAGCCGGAGAGGCTTACGACATCACCCCCGTGGGCTCTGAAACCAGCAACGTGCTGCGCATCGAGAAGGGATTCATCTCCGCCGGCAGCGAAGGCGACAACATCACCAACCCGTTCGACGCCGGGATGGGTTGGGTGGTCGACATGGACAAGGAAGATTTCATCGGCAAACGCACCCTCGTCCGCGACCTGGCGGACGAGACCCTCGTGCGCCAGCAGGTGGTCGGCCTGCTGCCCGAAGACGCCTCCTTCGTACCGACCGAGGGCAGTGCGCTGATCCAGCCTGGCAGCGAATCTGGGCCGGATTTCCAGGGGCATGTCACCGCTTCGTGCTACAGCCCGAACCTCGAGCGGTCCATTTGCCTGGCGCTGCTGAAGAATGGGCGCCGGCGCCTCGGGGAAACCATCGTGATTTCCGGGCTGGAACGCACCGTGGAGGCGGAAGTCACACGCCCGGTGTTTATCGACCCAAAGGGCGAGAGGATGAAATCTTGAGCGGCTACGATGTCCAGGTGACCGGGGTGGATTGCTGCCTCATCGATATCCGATCGGACCGGGACGGTCGCCCTGCCCTGGCGGAGACGCTCGGCATGGCGCTGCCGGCGGCGACCGGCCACTGCACCACCGACGGCCACAGGCATCTGATGCAGCTGTCGCCGGACCATTGGCTGTATTCGTCCGGGGATGCAGCCGACGAGGAGCTGGTGGCGCGGCTCAACGGGGCTTTCAGCGGCTGCCATGCGCTCGCCACGCTGGTCACCGACCAGTACGCGGAGTTCCGCCTGGAAGGCAGCGATGTCCTGGACGTGCTTTGCCAGGGCGTCTCCATGGACCTGTCCCCGGACCGCTTCGGCCCCGGGCAATGCGCCGCCTGCGCGTTCACCCGGACCCGTGCCGTCCTCCTGCCCCTGGAACCCGGCCGGTGCTACCAGGTGTACGTCGAGTCCAGCCTGGGCGAACATGTCGCCGAGTGGCTGAACCGGGCGATCGGCGGCAGCAGCGCGGCGTGATCGCCCGCCACAGGTACCTTGTCGAAGGCCGGGTGCAGGGCGTCGGCTTCCGCTACGCCACGATCAGGCAGGCGGAACGCCTGGGCCTGACGGGGTGGGTCCGGAACCTGCCGGACGGCCGGGTGGAGGTTGAGGCCCATGGCGACGAACAGGCGATGGACGCGCTGGAGAATTGGCTGTGGCAGGGTCCCGCCCATGCCAGGGTGAGTCGGGTCACCCACACCGACGCCGAACCGGCCGACCACGGATCCTTCCGAGCACGGCACGATCCGCCATACTGACGTTGTCCATACCGGATAAATTTTTCGGTTCTGAAAAATCCGAAGTATGAACGTATCCATCTGAATATAAAAAATGACGGGTCAGTCCCGGAGGTCCGTATGTGGTCGGCGAGTCCTTCAATGATTGCAATCCGCTACTCTTGTGGATCCCGCTTGCCAGTGTCGCCCTTGCGTATGGCAAAGTCCCGACGGTCGCGATACAGGGGCGCGCGGTTCAGCACGTAGTCGTCGGTGCTGAGGTCGATGTCCGGGCAATCGGTCATGGTCCAGTATTTGTAGCCGCCCAGGAAGAGATACTGGCGTTTCTGGTGGAAGAAATGGCATTCGACGCCCTCGCCGCGGCCAATGCGCTCGCAGAAGGCGGCCAGAAGTTCCTGCTGGGCGTCCCGCTTGATGACCACATATTCATGCGGCCAGGTTTCTCTGTATGTCACCGCTTCCCGCCATGGGGCGCGGTCTATTAACTCCATGATGTTCGGCTCGCTGTTCACTTTTCCCTCCTTCATCTCCGGCAAGGCGCAGGTCAGTTGTCGGATGGGGAATCCTGTGGGGCAGGCTCCCGGCAATGGTCTACGATTTCCCTGATCTGCCGGACGGCATCATCTATGACCCTGTCCCTATCGACGCCGGACTTGAGACGGATGGGGAAATATCGATACCCGTCGGATTCCACTGTTATTGGAAAGGCTACTCGGGCCTTTTCCAAATTCTCCATGTTCCTCTGAGGTTCCTTTATCCAGGATCCCAGCCATAAGGGCGAAACGCCATAGTTACGCCATATCTTTTTTAAATCAATCACGAGAAGCAATGGGAACCTGTCGTACATGCGGAAATAACGGCCGAAATGGTAGGCGGAGTTCGTGGTCTTGAGACCTTCTGTATCGGCGATACCGTCCTGTTTGAGTCTTTCCACGATCGGCACGATCAAATCGATGAAGTTGACCAATCGACGTGCCGTTTCCCGGTCGTCGACATTTTCGTCACGGAGAGGAAGGAATGTCTCCGACGAATCCACCCGTTTCACCAGCCCCAGCAACTGGCGGATGTCGTGCTGGATGTCGCCGTCCATCGAATACGCGGTATCCTGCAAAATTTTCAGAACATGATCCCAGTTGGTGATCAACATGCGGTTGCTGTCGACACGGGCACTCTGCACCGGGCCGATTTTCGCCAAGTCCTCCCATTCCAAGTCTGCCTGTTCGCACCGTTCCTTCAATTCCTGCCAGACCGTCGCAACTCGCTTCTCGGGAACAACAAACACAAGGGCAGACTTGGGTTTCTCCGGTAGGCTGCGGAGATAGGACACCGGCTGGGCTTCGGTTAGCGAGGCCCAGAACTTGTTTTCAACGAAAACCCGCACATGACCGTCCGTGTCATGAATCGTCAGGTCGGGCCGGCTGCCTTCAGAGCCCACTTCGGCCTCAATACGTCCGGGCTCGAACTCCATGTGCCCGCCTCCCAGCATTCCAATGAATGCCTTGGCGAGTTCACTGTTCCCGTCCAGTATATAGGCCAGGGCCTGTGTTGCGGCTGGCTCGCCCTGCTGCGGCCCCCCAAGTACGACATGCGCCAGCACGCTCATGAATCACATTCCTCACAATGGTATTCGAGGATTGCGATTATGCCGGTCGGCAGGTTGGAGACAAAGACCTCCGTCCGATTCAGTGAACATCCCTCTGACCCCTGTCATCCGATTTCTCCCGGGCCGCTTGTGCAGGTGAGCCGGACACCATGCCGCGCAGAATATGTCGGGGTCAATTGGTACCAGCCCACCAAATCCATTCATGCGGGTCAGTGTTGCCTTGCCGTAACCGTAGGGACCGGCAACCACATGCAGGGTAGGCATGGCCGCAGATCCGGTACTGGTCGGTCAGGAAGATTTCTTTTCAGGTTGTCTGAGAACCCTGTCTCCATCCTTGGTACGTGCAATGTAAGCCCCGTCTGACCGTACTCCATACAGGGTTCCGCCAGCCTCCAACTGAGCCGACAGATCCGCCCTGATCCGATCGCGCCAGTCCTTCGGAAAGCCATGTATGCCGGGTGGCTGCAGTGCCTTTTTGCCTTGCCGGACCACAACGGACTTTTCCCTTGTTTTACGGATTTTCATTGTTCCTCCGGTGACCGCCTGCATGATCGATGGGCGAATCAAGAATTTCTACCATTGGGTAGTTTGGCCAACAGGGTTTTCCAGCCAATTTTCTACAGTTAACACACATTCGATCACCGTCAAAAGGGGATCAGGGTCGACTAATCCGGTACGCTGTTCCGATGAACGCCCTCGGCGAGAAACAGCCTGGCGGTTTCCGCAGCCTGGAAGCGGCATTCCGCCATCGAATGATCAGAATAAAAGGCGTTGTGCGGCGTGATGACCAATCGGCCGCGCAGCCAGTCCTCGTCACGCCGCCAGGCATCCACCAGGGGATGGGGCGCCGGGGGCTCTTCGGGCAAGACATCGAGTCCCGCCCCGGCGAGTTGGCCACTTTTCAGACCGTCTTCGATCATGTCGAGTCCCTGGATCAGGTTGCCCCGCGCGGTATTGACCAGGACAAGACCCGGCCGTGACAACGCCAGCAACTCCGGCGTGATCATCCCGCGGCTTTCTTCCGTCAGCGGGCAGTGCAAGGTCACCATGTCGCATTCCGCGAACAGGGACTCAAGGTCCGGCATCCGGGTGATGCCCACGGCCCGGGCGAGACCGTTGCTGATATACGGGTCATAGCCAAGAACACGATAGCCGAACGGCTTCAGCCGGTTGATCACGCTGATGCCGATACGGCCCACGCCCACCACGCCGACGGTGCACCGGTTCGACTGGTGTACGGGGCTGAGATGGTTTTCCTGCCAGCTGTCCCGGTAGAAGCGTGCGGCCCAGTCGTGCTCGTAGATTTTCCGCTGCAGCCCCAGCAGCATGGCCATGGCGGTGTCCGCCACGTCCTCCGGGCCGTATTCCGGGTTGTTGGAAAACGCGATTCCGGCCCGGGACAGGGCCTGCCGGTCGATCTTGTCGTAGCCGACGCCGTAACGGACGAGAATCCGGCAGTTCTTCAGCCGGTCGATGGTGGCCGTGGTGATGCGCGGCGTCCAGACCAGGAAGACGTCGAGCCGCTGCAGTTCCCCGGGGTCGAATTCCGCTTCGTCCCGGGTGTTGAAATGGACCACCTCGATATCGCCGCCAAGGGCCGCCATTTCCGGCTGGAACGGCGGCTGGACCAGGTGGGTGACGCCAACGACCAGCGACGACGGCATCAGGCGCCCCATTCCGCCACCAGGCCGCGGACATACTCGGCGAACGCAGGCTGGTGATATTCGGCAAACACGGACCAGGAACAGAACGTCCTGGGGTCGGTGACCCGATGCGGAAACAGGATGCCGTCAAGGTGGTCGTACTCGTGCTGCCAGGTGCCGGCCGAATATCCCCTGACTTCAAACGACACGGGTTCACCCTCCCGGTTGTAGCCGCTGACGCCGATCTCCAGGTGCCGGGCCACCGTACCGCGCAGGTTGGGTACCGACAGACAGCCCTCGTTGCCGTTATAGGTTCTGTCCGACAGGAAACGGATCTCCGGGTTGATCAGGACCGTCAGCGGAATCGGCGGCTTGTAGGGGTAGCGGGGATTGTCCCCGACTTCCACCGTGAACAGACGGTAGGGTATGCCCACCTGGTTGGCCGCGATGCCGGCGCCGTTGGCATGGCGCATCGTGTCGATCAGGTCATCCACCCAGCCCTGCACCTCGGGGCTGGCGATGGCATCCGGCGCCACCTCCTCGGCGCGGGACGCCAGGACGGGATGCCCGATCTGCAATATCTCTCTGACCGCCATGATCGATCCGGTGGGGAAGTGCGGATGGATTTTGCCTGTTGTCCGAACGGGAAACAATGCGCGCCGCAGAATTCCGGAGCACCTTGCATTGCCGGGAATCCATGCCAATAATGATTCCATGAAAGTCCCCCAGTCCCGCCCCCATGACCTCGGCGGTTCTCCCGCCGGGCCCGTGGATCAGGCACCCCATGAAATCTCGTCCCGGGAACAGCGCATCGACGCCATGGTGAACCTGATGCGCACCAAGGGCGTGATTTCGGACTGGGCCGAGTTGCGCCCCGGCATCGAGGCCCTGACCCCGGAAGAGTACGAACAGCTCGGATACTATGAACGCTGGGCGATCGTCGCGGCGGAAATCGCGGTCCGCCGGAAACTGGTGACCCGGGAGGAACTGGATGCCCGCATCCGGCACCTGGCGGAGACGGCGTCATGAGTTTTCAGTCAGGAGACACCGTCAGGATATTGCGCCGCGATGTCGCCGGCCATCACCGTGTTCCCGGCTACGTCATGGACCGGGTCGGCGTGGTCACCGAAGTGCTCGGGCCGGAGGCGGTGCCGGAAGAAGCGGCCCTTGGCCATGCTGAGCCTGCCAGGGTGCCGGTCTATCGCGTGCGGCTGGATCAGACGTCGCTCTGGCCGCGCTATGAAGGGCCGTCGCATGACACCCTGGAGATCGAGGTCCACCAGCACTGGCTCGCGCCCGCCGACGGTCCCGACCCGGGCCGGCCCGACGCCTGACGCCTGCCCGGCATGGCCAGAGACCATTCCCGTTCGCCGCCCCGGCCGGATCATCCGCCGCCGCGGACCCGGCACCGGTTTCTGGACCTGGCGCTGAACGAACTGCTGATCGAGCGCGGCCTGTATTCCAGGGCGGAGCTCCATGACATGATCGCGTCCATCGAGTCGGTGGACCCTTCCACCCATGGCGCCCGGGTAGTGGCCCGGTCCTGGACCGACGCCGATTTCAGGCGGCGGCTGCTCGGCGACGCCAACGCCGCGATCGCGGGCATCGGGCTGGACCCGGGAACCTCGCAGCTGCGGGTGCTGGAAAACTCGCCGGAAACCCACAACGTCGTGGTGTGCACGCTTTGCTCCTGCTATCCCCGGGCCCTGCTGGGACGTCCCCCAGCGTGGTACAGGGACAGGGAATACCGTGCAAGGGTGGTGCGGGAACCCCGCGCGGTACTGGCGGAATTCGGCCTGTCGCTGGCTAAGGAACAGGCAGTCCGGGTACACGACTCCACCGCGGAACTGCGCTTTCTCGTACTCCCGGAACGGCCCGCCGGAACAGGACACCTGGCGGAATCCGAACTGGCCGGCCTCGTCACCCGGGACGGCATGATCGGCGTGGCGAAACGGTAGCGGAGGCGCCGTCTTCCCGGATGACGGCCGGGGACGCGGTTTCAGTCCGCGGGACGATAGCGTTTCGGTCCCGACATCATCTCGATGACCAGTTCTTCCTGGCCGAATCCGCCCCGCGGCAACGTCAGGGCCTGCTGCCCGGGATAATTCAGTATCCGCCGCACCTCGGGGTGCAGGTAGTAGGCGGCGCAGACGAGAATCACCACCTGCCGGCAGTCTTCCGGGCACTCCCTGGCGCAGTCATCGAACCAGTCCGGCGTCACGCTTTCCGGGCACCGCGCCAGCAACCGAAGGAGCGCCGCTTCCGCGGCAGGCCGCAATTTCCGCACCATCCTCAGTTCCCGCGCTGCCAGATCCAGGGCGCCCGCGGCCGGCATCTGACCGCTGGCCGGCAGAATGACACTGCTCAGCGCGCTGAACCTGGCCGCCTGGGCCTGCGTCAGGGGAGCCATGGCGATCAGATCGGCACCGGCTGATTCCGGCGCTGGTCGAGCAGCCGTTCCGTGGCCCGGAGCGCCAGCGCGGCGATGGTCGCCGCGGGATTCACCGAAGAGCCGGTCACGAACGTGCTGCCGTCCACCACGTACAGGTTGGGAATATCGTGGCTGCGGTTCCAGCGGTCCACTACCGATGTGGCGGGGTCATCCCCCATCCGGCAGGTGCCCAGCGCATGCCATCCGGTATCGGGTGCCAGGGTCTGTGCTTCCGTTCCCGTGGCCCCCGCCTCGAGGAACGATTCCCGGGCGCGCTCCACCATGTATGCCAGCATGCTGCGGCTGTTGTCATCCACGCGGTAATGCAGCCGGGGAGCCGGGTTCCCGTGGGCGTCCGACAGCGCGTCATCCAGCGTGACCCGGTTGTCCGGATGGGGGAGATCCTCCGCGGTGATTCCCCAGATGGCGGAACGGCCGAGCCAGCGTGATACCCGCTCGTGGATCCCGGCGCCCCACCCGGGCGCGCCGTCCGTGGGATACAGGGCCGCCAGCAGCGGGCCGCCGCTCGGCACCAGGTTCCATTTCGCGCCGCGAATGAAATCCCGGCGCCGGTCCGTCTCCGCGAACTCGAGGCTGTAGAGGCTCTGGCCCCAATGGCCCTGCCAGCTATGCAGGTCCGCGTCAAAGAACCCCACCACCCTGGCCAGCGGATGCATCATGAGATTTCTCCCGACCCGGCCGGACCGGTTGGCCACGCCGTCCTGCCAGCCCGGGCAGGCGGACATCAGCAGGAGCCGCGCGGTGCCGATGGCATGGGCGGCCAGGATGACAACCTTCGCGCGGATTTCCCGCTCCTCCCCGCCGGCGTCGTGGTAGACCGCACCCCTGGCCAGGCCGTTACGGTCGACGACGATGCGCGATACCCTTGCGCCCGTTCTCAGGTCGACGCCCAGGGAAAGCGCCTCCGGCCAATGCGTGCGGTCGACGGTTCCCTTGGCGCCTTCGTTGCAGCCGCCGCGGCAGGTGGACCGCTGCACGCACGGGCGCCGCCCGTTGTAGGGCCGAGAGGTAATGGCGTTGCTGCCCGGCCACCAATGCCAGCCCAGACGATGATGCGCCGCCGCCACCCTTTCCCCCCAATCGCCGATCGGCAGCGGCGGCATGGGGTATTCCGGCCGGTCCGGATAGGCCGGGTCGCCGGCGATGCCGGAGACACCGACATCACGCTCCACGCGGTCATAGTACGGCGCCAGTTCCCCGTAATCGAACGGCCAGTCCGCCGCCACGCCATCCAGGGAGCGGACACGAAAATCCGACGGCAGAAAGCGCATCCAGTGGGCGCTGAACAGTACCGTGCTGCCGCCGACGCCGTTGAACAGCATGGGCGCGATATCCGAGGTGTCGTCGGCGACGGGATAGTCCGCGGGATTGCCGCGAATGTTCGGATTGGGATGCCATGGGCCCATGGCGGCGACTTCGAACGTCGGCTTGTCACCGGGGTAGTCTTCCGGGTTCTGCCATTCCCCCTGCTCCAGGCAGGTAACGCGGATGCCGGCCTCGGCCAGCCGCAACGAGGTGATCGCCCCGGACAATCCCGCCCCGATGACCAGGACATCGGACTCGTCCCTTGCGGTCATCAGCCGCTCCGGCGAAACCCCTTGAGCCAATCCCCGACCGCCGCACGGTTGGCGGCCACCTCCTCGCCGATCACGGCATGGCCCTCCAACGTACCCAGCCAGGCGTCGAGCCCTGGGCTGAAGGAAACGTCTGCGCCAAGGTGGGCGAGAATATCCTGGCCCATGCGCAGCGTGGCAGGAAAGGCGCAGTCCGCGAGACAGGGTCTGGCGCCGCCGACATACGGCGCCGGATCAATGATCCGTTCCAGTTTTTCCAGTTGCCGGAAGAAACCGTCCAGCAGGTCGCCGGGGTGATCCTCCCCGGGCGTTTCCGACCCCTGCCGGACCAGCGGGAACAGCACCCTGACCGCCGGCTCTACCCGGGTATTGTGAAACTGGGAAATCGCGCGCTGCCGCGCCCGTTCCCGGGGGTCTTCCGCGCGCAGCGGCGGAACCGGGTAGGCATCCTCCAGATACTCGACGATGGCCTCGGAGTCGAACAGACCGAACCCGTCGTGCTCGATCGACGGGATCGTGCCCGGCGGCACAGCAATTCCCGCTAATTCTATCACGGATTGGATTCGGCGGATTTCATGGTTTGAGCCCCTGTTCCCCGACTACGCGGGGAGGGAACCCCCTCCGGGCGGTGTGCCGGATTGTCTGCTGGCCACATGATTCCCCGAAGAACCGGCCCGTTGCATATTCGGACACGGCCGCCGGGTCAGGAAGTGTCGAAGGGCACCAACTCCGTCTTCCGGTGCCCGAACGCGATCGCCCGGTACAGGGTCTCCCAGTCCGGAATGTAGAACTCCGTGAACAGCCCGCGCAACCGCACCCACAGGTATTTCGAACCGCCCGCCTTCTCCCGGGCCGCCCGGAACAGCGCACAGCACCGCTGCTGCACCTGGTCGATGAGGAACGCCAGCATCGTCAGGTGGGCGAACACCGTCGCCAGATGCCGCTTGCCGTGACCAAAGTTGTGCTCGAAGCCGTAGCCTTGGTTCTTCAGGGTGTTGAACGTCTCGTTCTCGATGCGCCAACGGGCGCGTCCGGCCCGCATCAGGTCATGCGCGTTCGATTCCGTGACCTCCATGTCCGTGACCCAGGAGAAGTGCAGTTCCCGGCCATCGGGGCGGGTCTCCCGGCACGCCAGGAAGTTCACTGCCAGATCGGGGTTCGCCTGGTTCAGCGGTACGCCGTTCAGAAACCGGAACCGGAAACGGCTGCCGCCCCCTTCCGACCTCTCCACGGTACGGGTCGCCGCCGAGGCCTCGACACGGCGGAACAGTTCCCCATGGTCCCCCGGCTTCACGCCCAGGACATACCGCATGTCCAGTTCCCCCAGCAGCCGGATGTGCGGCCCGTTCGACGCCAGCGCATCCTCCACCACCAGCAGCTTCAGGTGCGGATGCTCGCGACGGACGTCACGCAGCAGACGCTTCGCCGCGTTGCGCTCGCAGTCGTTCTTCCGCGAACCGTCCGAACGCATGATCGGTTCCGGCGCCAGCGGGAACACCTCCCGGTGCTCCGGGTGGACCAGTACCGCCCCCAGCATCTGGTGGTACCAGGTGGTGCTGCCGTCACGGTGATGTTTCTCGCAGCAATGGTCGCAATGCACACTCTTCGACGAGAAGTACCCCGTCCCGTCCACCGACAGCAGATGATGGCCCAGCCAGGTGAAACCCTCCAGACCCTTGCCACGCTGAAGGGCCGCGAACACACCCTTGAAGGCACCCCGCAGCGCACGCGGGTCCACCAGGTCCAGGCGCTCGCGCATCGCCGTGTCCGACGGCGCGCGGCCAACCCCGTACAGTTCCCTGAGGTTCGACCGGATCCGGCCCTCGTCCCGTGCGTCCTGCTCGAAACTCAGCAGCGACGGGTACTTCAGCGCGAATACCGCCAGACCCGACATCAGGCAGTCCGTCAGTGCCAGGCCCCGGCTCACGATGGGATCCTCAATGCGATCAAAATGCCCACGCACCACCCGAAGCAGACCCGGAACGCTCAGGGTCTTGCGAAACACGGCTTTCGACATGACAGATCATCCGATATCGTGAAATCAGACGGATCATACCGCCTTTTCAGGAAAAGTCTGCGAACCGCCTTCCCCCAGCACCGCCTCAAACCCACGTCTTTATTGGACTACAGATGATGGCGGGAATTGCTGCCGGCGGCATGAGGGCCTGGTATTCCGCGCTCGAATAATGGCCTCCGGGCGGCGGCGATTCCTCGTACGGAATACCCTTGATGCGCAGAACGATCCGGACCTTGGTGCAGTAGGCGCTCAGCGGCAGCGCATAGAGGCGGATCATTCCGGCTTCCTGTAGTAACCCACCGTGTCGCCCTCGGTCGTCACGCCGAGCCCGTTGAGCAGGCGGTTGGAATAGTTGAAGTACGCGACGACCTGGTTGACCTCGAGGATTTCACCATCGGTGCAGCCCTCGGCCTTCATGGCATCGAACACGGACCTGTCCATTCCCGCAACGTCCACGGTCAACCGTTCCGCGTAGCGCAGGAAAGCCAGTTCGCGGCCGGCAAATTCCCGTTCCGGCTGACGGTCGACGAACGCCTGATAGATTCGGTCTGATCGTGGGTCGTCGTTCATCAGGTTGCGCGCATTGGTCCAGTGATGAGTGAAGCTGTAGTCGCACCGGTTCAGCAGACTGGTATAGGAAGCCACCACCTCCAGGAACCAGAACGGCAGCACGTTGGCGTCATTGTGCAGTACGCTCCGGTACAGCGTCACATGACCCTTCATGGTGGCGGGACGCAGGCTGTGGGCGCGCATCACGTTGTCCACCGTGCCATGGGGCGTCTTCACCAGTTCGTACATCTCCCTGAGTTCCCCTTCGGCGGCGTCCGTGGGCACCATCTCGATCCAGGCGCTCATATCGCCTCCCCGCGATGGCGATAGGAAAACGACCGGTCGAAGCGGCCGCGGATGTACTCTCCGCAGGTCACGTCCTCATACAGGGGTGCCTCATTGTCCACGGTTACCGGACTGATCAGGGTATCCCAGTCCGGATCCATGGCGATGGCGATGGAAAAACGCTCCCCGCCGGAAGTATTCACCACCGCGTGCGGAGTCGACTGGAACCGGTCATTGCTCCAGCGGGCCAGGAGATCCCCGACATTGACCACCAGGGTCCCTGGAATCGGATGCGCGGTCAGCCACTCGTCCTGCCTTGACCTGACCCGCAGCCCGCCGCTCATGTCCTGCGCCAGGATGGTCATCGTGCCGTAGTCCGTATGAGGCGAGACGCCGAACTGGTCGGCGCCGAGGTCCGGCGGCTGCGGCGGATAGTGGATCAGGGTTCCCCGGGTGATGGGCCTGTTGAAGCGCCCGATGAAATAGTCCCGGTCGATTTCGAGGCTGGCCGCGACCGCCCTGAGCAGCGCCTTGCCGCAGCGATGGGCGGCGTCCATGTAGTCCAGCAGCACGGGGCGCATTTCCGGCATGAATTCCGGCCAGCGGTTCGGCGGCATGAATTCGTTGCCCGCCAGGAAGTCGGGATTGTCGGCGGCAAAGTCCATGCCCCAGATAAAGCTTTCCTTGAGATCGTCCTTCGCCTGCCCCTCCATTCTCGACGCGCCGAAAGGCAGCAGTCCGCGGTGGTACTCCCGGGCCAGCACCCCGGCCTTCTCGGCTTCTTCCCGGGCGAAGAACTCATGGGCCATGGCGAATGCCCGCCGCATCAGGGATTCATCGATGCAATGGCCGGATACATAGAAGAATCCGACGGCGGTGGCGGCGCGCCGGATCTGTTCGCCGACGCCCATGAAATCCGGTGCGTCGCCGAACAGCGGCGCGATGTCGATGACAGGAATTTCCGTGACGTCTATGTTGCGAACCTCAGCATAGGACATGACTGCACCTCGTCATTGTTCGGTCTGGGCGGAACCGCCCAACCGTTCATCCGCGCCCATCCTGCGCTCGAGACGGCGGACCCCGGCCGAAACGATCAGCACCAGCAGCAGGTACTGGATGGCGACGAACGTGTAGATCTCCAGCGGACGGTACTCGGTGACCGCCAGCTCGTTGCCCCGGCGCAGCACCTCGGAGACGCCGATCACGGATACCAGCGATGTCATCTTCAGCATGATCACCAACTGGTTGCCGATGGCCGGCAGGGCGCGCCTGAGCGCCTGGGGAAAGATCACGTAACGCATGGTATCCAGGTAGGTCAGCCCGAGCGCATCGGACGTTTCGAACTGGCCCCGTTCGATGGACTGCACGCCGCCGCGGAAGATTTCCGCCATGAACGCCGACCCGTAGACGGACAGGGCCAGCATGCCGGCGGGATAGGGCGACAGCGTGATATCGATCATGATCGGCAGCCCGTAGTACACCCAGAAAATCGACACCAGCGGCGGTATGGAACGGAATACCTCGACATAGACCCGGTAGACGAGCCGGAGCCAGCGACCCCGGGCGAGACCGAGCAGGCTCACCAGGAATCCCACCACGTTGGAGATGATGACGCAACAGATTGTCAGGGCGATGGTCCAGGGAATTCCGGACAGCAGGAAAGCCAGGTTGATCCGTCCCCGCTTCAGCGTCGGGTCGATCACGTACCAGCCCCATTCCTGGGAACTGGCGCAGCCGCCGAGCAGAACCAGGACCGCGAGAACCAGCAGGATTCTGAGGTGGGCTGTCTGCGCAAACCACCGACCGGACAAGAGCATCAATACCGTTTTGTTATATGGAAAGGGCCTAAGAAACCGCACGTTATCAAATCATCTTGACCTTGATGACGACTGTGGGTACCGTCGGATTCTAGCGCGATTCCACGGTGCATTGTCCCCGAAATGAACGAAAACCAGCCCCGGCCTGCAGGGTTCCAGGGATACCACCTGCCCACCCATGGCGAGCCGGATCCGGAACTCACCCATGTCGATCGGGGCACGCCTTGCGGCGAGTACCTGCGCAGATTCTGGCATCCGGTTGCACTCGCCTCGGAACTCGGCGAACTGCCCGTCACGGTGGAAGTCCTGGGCGAGGCGCTGGTCCTGTTTCGCGACCGCAGCGGTCGTGTCGGACTGCTGCATCGGCATTGTTCCCACCGCGGCGCCTCGCTGGAATACGGCATCATCGCCGAGCAGGGCATCATCTGCTGCTATCACGGCTGGCATTACGATACCGACGGCACCCTGATCCGGGCGGGTTCCGAGCCCGCGGACAGTCCCGTCTGCCGGCGCGTGGTTCATGGCGCCTACCCCACCCATGAACACAACGGCATCATCTTCGCCTACCTGGGCCCGCCGGAATCGAAACCGCCGTTTCCGGTCTTCGACACGGAGAACAGGGTGGATACGGAAGCCGTTCCGTTTGTCATCACCACGCCCTGCAACTGGCTGCAGGTGTACGAAAACACCCAGGATCCGATTCATGTGCTGCACCTGCACGCCCGCTCCAGCGGCGTGCAGTTCGGCGCCGCCTCCGGCGTCGACCAGGAAATCGAATACCGCAACACGCCCATCGGCATGATCAACGTGCAGACCCGGCGCGTCGGCGACATGCTCTGGGTCCGCAGCACCGAATCGATCCTGCCCAACGTCAACCAGACCGGCGCCATCTTCGAAGAGGCGGAGTGCGAGAAGTATTTCCAGCGCAGCGCCATCCTGCGCTGGATGGTGCCGAGCAGCAATTTCGTCACGCGCACCATCGGCTGGCGCTTTTTCAGCGACGAGCTGGACCCCGATGGCCGGGGAGACCGCCGCCAGGTCGGGCTCGAGAAGATCGACTTCATCGGCCAGACCGAAGAAGAGCGGCCCTACCAGGAACGCCAGCGGCAACCCGGCGACTACGAGGCCCAGGTATCGCAGCGGGCCATCGCCGTGCATGCACTGGAACATCACGGCAGCTCCGACGCCGGCGTCATCCGCCTTCGCCACCTGCTCCGCAAGCAGGTCCGCGGCCTGGCCGAGGATGCCGCGCCCGGCTATCCGCCGGCCGGCCCGGACGGTATCGCCACCTATATCCAGGACAGTGTCGCCCCCTGGCCGGAAAACGCCAATGGCCTGGATGAACGTCAGCTGATGCGGCATTCCGGAGACCGCGTGGCCCAGGCAATCATCGAGAGCGCCGAACTCCCCACCGGGCAGCGCAGGCAGCTTGTCCGGGAAGCATTCGGCACCGCCGGGGCGACCTGACAGACAGTTTCAACCACCAACCAACCGGGTAATATCGCCCGACACCAACCATCACACTAGAGGAACAACCAATGATCCCAAGAAAACTCGTGGCCCTGGCGACAGGCCTTGCGGCACTGCTGCTTTCCACGGCAACCCTGGCCCAGGACCAGTCCATCCTGAACAAGGTACTGGACAGCGGAACGCTGAGAGTAGGCACCACCGGTGATTTCAATCCGATGTCCTTCAAGGATCCGGAAACCAAGGAATACATGGGCCACCAGATCGACGCCGCCAAGCAACTGGCTACGGACATGGGCGTGGAAGTGGAATTCGTTCCCACCGACTGGAAGACGCTGATCAACGGCGTGGTGGCCGGCAAGTACGACATCGTCATGACCGGCACCTCCATGACGGTTACCCGGGCCAAGGCCGCCGGTTACACCATTCCCTGGGGCCGCACCGGTTACCTGCCGCTGACCCGCGGAGAGATCGCCGATCGGTTCAAGTCCTGGGACGATATCAACCAGCCTGACGTCACCGTCGGCTACAACCTGGGCACCTCCTTCGCCGACTTCGTCAAGCTGAGACTGCCCAACGCCAAGGTCAAGGAAGTGGAGTCCCCGGCCCGTGACTGGCAGGAACTCCTGGCCGGTCGGGTGGACGTGACCGTTTCCAGCATCCTGGAGGCCGGCAAGCTTTCCAGCACCCACGAAACCCTGGCCATTCCATTCCAGAAGGTAGCCAACAGCCTGCCGCTGTCGTTCATCGCGCCACAGTCGGACCACGTCTGGCTGGGCTTTCTCAACAACTGGATGCGGATCAAGCACGAGGGCGGCTACTTCAAGTCCCTGAACGAGAAATGGGGCATTCAGGGTCAGGACTGACCCCGGCTGGCCTTCCCGGTTCGCCCGGATACTGACCAGGCGAACCGGGGATGCATCTGGCCCATGCCACCTGGCCACAGGTCCGGGATTACCTGGAAGCCCACGATGGCATCGTCATTCCGCTGGGTTCCACCGAGCAGCATGGGCCTACAGGATACTTCGGAACCGATTCGATCTGCGCCAGGGTCATTGCCGAAAGCGCCGCAGAGTCGCGTGACGACATCCTGGTGGCGCCGGTGATGTCCTATGCCCCGGCGCAGTTCAACCTGGGATTCGCCGGCAGCATATCGCTGCGCAGCACCACGCTGATCGAACTGGTGAAGGATGTCGTGAACTCGCTGGCGACCGGCGGATTCCGCCGGTTCTATTTTCTCAACGGACACGGCGCGAACATCGCGCCCGTGCGCTGCGCGATCCATGACCTTTATCATGCCGAGAGCACCGGCCAGGGTGCGGCCGGCGGACTCGACTTCCGCCTGCGCAGCTGGTGGGAGCTGCCGGGCGTGGACGCCTTGCGCCAGCGAATGTTCGGTGACCGCGAGGGCATCCATGCCACGCCCAGTGAAATCGCCATTACCCTGGCCGCCAGCGAGTCGCGGCCCGCCCGCGGCGAAGCGTCGTTCAGGGCACTCGACCCCGCGGAAATCCGGGAGCACGCCGGTGACAACCACCAGGACGCCAGGCGTCACAGGGAGGCGTTTCCCGACGGCTGCGTCGGTTCCGACCCGGCCATGGCGAGCAAGGCGCTGGGGGAGGAAATCCTGGCCGAGGCCGCCAGGGCCCTGCGCAGCGACTACCTGGAGTTCACGGCGGCCCCCAGCCAACCATCGGAACGGCCCAACGCGCAGTGATGGCGGCCATGGACAACCTGACCGCCGGTGCGGACAACCTGCTTCTCGACTCCATGGGCGTCGGCCCGGACCAACGGATGCTCGTGGTGGAGGAACCCGATGACTGTACGCTGTTCGAGAAACGGTTCGCGGACTTCATCGTGCAGCGCGCCGGATTTCATGGGGTCACGTCGGTGCGGCGGTCCCCGGCACTGATCGCGGATCCGGGGGACTTTCCCCGGGACATTCTGCAGATGATGCAGGAGGTCGACCATACCCTGTTTCTCAGCCGGCTCGGGGACTACTGCCGATTCACCGACCTCGAGGCGCCCTGCACCAAGACCATCTGCTACGTACGCAGTCTCGACATGCTGGGGTCCGCGTTTGCGGGGACGTGCAACCGGCTATTTCATGCCCTCCTGGAGCGGTTTGAATCGGAGCTCTTCGCTGCACGGGAGTGGCGCATACGATGCCCGCTCGGCACGGACATCAGGGGTGGGTTTGCCTGGGATCAGGACAGTGAGGGTGAATTCTCGATGAATCTCTTTCCGGTAACCACATTCCGGCCGGCTCCCTGCGGCACGGCGGATGGCCGGGTCGCATTGTCGCGCTGGCTCATGCCGGGGGGCGCTCCCAAGGTCGACAATGCGTACCTGATGCTGGACGAGACCATTGTCGCCGAGGTATCCGACGGCAAGCTCACCGGATTCACCGGCCCCAGCGAATCCGTGCGCGCGGCGAATGACCACTATGACCATGTTGCCGGAACCCTCGGCATCAACCGCAACCGGATTCATTCCTGGCATGCGGGGATGAATCCCTTTACCCGGTTTGACGGCGATCTTGCCACGGACAGGGGACTGGCCGAATGGGAAGCCATCTCCTTCGCCAGCCCCAGGTATCTTCACATGCACACCTGCGGCGACGTTCCGCCCGGCGAAATCTCCTGGTCGGTGTTCAATCCCACGGTGCAGGTCGATGGACAGACATTATGGAAGGACGGCCAGTTCCTCTGGCTGCAGCGTCCGGATATCCGCCCGATGCTGGACGCCGCCCCGGGCGCCCTCGCGCTCCTGGAGACCAGCGCCGATATCGGCGTCGGCCGGTGACGGACTGCAGCTACTATCCGCTCGGCGATGTAACGCTCCAGTCCGGCGAGCGCCTGGCTGACGCCAGGCTCGGCTACAAGACCTACGGCACGCTGAACAAAGGCGGCGACAACGCGGTTCTCCTGCCGACGTTCTACACGGGTACCCACGTGCGCAACGAGGGTTTCTTCGGCCCCGGGCGCGCGCTGGATCCCGAGCGGCATTTCATCGTCTCCATCAATCTGTTCGGTAACGGGATTTCAACCTCGCCGAGCAATGCCCACCCGGACTGCGCCAGTCACCGTTTTCCCCTGGTTACCTTCTTCGACAACGTGGCCTGCCAGCACCGCCTGTTGACCGAGGGACTCGGCGTCGAGCGCCTCGCCCTGGTGACGGGCTGGTCCATGGGCGGCTGCCAGAGCTACCAGTGGGCTTCCCAGTACCCGGACATGGTGCGCGCCGCGGTGCCGTTTTGCGGGTCCGCCCGGACATCGCCCCACAACAGGGTTTTCCTGGAGGGCGTCAAGGCTGCTCTGCTGGCGGATGCCGAGTTTGCCGACGGCCGATATACCAGGCCACCGGAGCGCGGCCTTCGCGCCTTCGGCCGGGTCTATGCCGGCTGGGCCTTCTCGCAGACGTTCTTCCGGGAAGGCCTGTTCCGCCAATTGGGATTCGACACCTACGAGGAACTCCTGCTGGACTGGGAGGAGGATCACCTGAACTGGGATGCCAACGACCTGCTTGCCATGCTGCATACGTGGCTATGCGGGGACATCAGCGCCAACGACCGGTATGGCGGCGACTTCGAGCGCGCCCTGGGCGCCATCACGGCCCGGCTCATTACCATTCCCTGCAGCGACGACCTGTATTTCCCGCCCGAGGACAATGCGCTGGAAGTACGCCATATCCGCGCCGGAGAGATGCGCGTTCACAACTCTCCATGGGGACACTGCTCCGCATCACCGGGAAATGATCCGGGTTTCCAGAGTCTGCTGGACCAATGCATCAACGAAGTACTGGAACAGACTTCGTGAACACCGTCAATGCCGCCATACTCGGATTCGGCCGCTGGGGCCGGATACTCCACGACGCCTCGCTGTCCGCGAGCCGGCTACGGATCAGCCACGTGGTCACCCGATCCCCGGACAAGGTGCGGGATTACTGCACCAAGCATGACCTCGTTCTGGGCGACGACTTCGAGCCGGTCCTTAAGGACGACGGCATCGACGCGGTGATCATCGCCACGCCCCATACCCAGCACGCATCGCAGTTGCTGCAATGCGCCCACGCCGGCAAGCACGTTTACTGCGAAAAGCCCTTCACCCTGACCGGCGACGATGCCGCGAAGGCACTGGACGCCCTCGAATCGGGCGGATGCACCGTGGCCATCGGCCACAACCGCCGGTTCGCGCCGAATACGCTGGCGTTGCAGGACATGCTGGCCGCGGGGGAACTGGGTGACCCGGTTCACATCGAGGGGGTGTTCAACGCCAGCATGACCGCGGCGAAGGGACAGTGGCGCGACAGTGTTGACGAGAGTCCTGCCGGCGGAATGACCTCGCTGGGTATTCACGCCCTGGACATGATGATCAATCTGATGGGAACGATCAGGGAAGTTCGGGCCACAAGCCGGCGCGTTGCTACAAGCCTGTCCTTCGATGACTGCACCGTGGCGGACTTCCTGTTTGCCAACAACGCCGGTGGCCGCCTGACCACGCTCACCTCCACCGCCATGCAGTGGCGGATCACCTGGTACGGCACCCGCGGCTGGGCGGAGTTACAGGATCTCGACACCCTCATCGTGCAGCCGGTGGAGGGGGAGCGGAAGACAACCCATTATCCCGGCTATGCATACCCCGGCCTGCCGACCATCACTGCTGCGCTGCAGGCATTCGCCGGCGAAATCCAGGGCGGCGCAACCTTCCCGGTTTCCCCGGCTCAAATCGCCCATGGAACCGCCACCCTGGAAGCCATCATCCGTTCAGCGGAGAATCGACAGGCTGCGGCGCCCGGCGTATAGCCGAATTTCCCTGTCAGGGGCGGGAATTCAATATGTCGTCGCAGTCGAAATCCGGACGCTCCGGGTTGCCCGGCAAGGAGTTCCGGGTATCTTCGAGGTGCCTGCAGATCTCCGCAAGATCCGATCGGACGGCCTCGAGTTCAGAACTGGCGCCCTGCTTGCCCGCCTGGTAGTCCTCGATGCGCTTGCTGAGCTCCACAATCTCAGATCTGAGGGCCTGGCTATCCGCCACGATCTCATCGATCCGGGCGAGGTATGAGCGTTCCGGGTAGATGAGCCACACACTCACGACCAGAAGCAGAACCAGCACAAGCACCTTGACGAATTGGGCCGGAAACTTCATTGCCCCGGTCCGCTCCATTCGAGTGGCTGATCCGCAATGCAATACATCATGGACTGGCCTGCGCGGCCTGTTCTTCAGGGGTTATCGGCTGTTCCGCTGCTGTATCCCCGGGGGATATGGGCGGAGCCAAAATCAAGGCAATTGCGGCGGGATGTGTCAACAGCACAGGTAAAACGGCTTGTACGCGATCGAGTCAACCAACCTACCATAACATGTCCCCGATTGGACCGGCTTGATATTTTTTCTTAAGAACCCCGGGACAGGGAATCTTCTTTGTCTCCAAACCCGGGGATGTCACTGCCCCGGAAGGCGGCATCCCTGCCATTGACAATCAGGCGGGGCGGTGCCTGCACCGGCAAGAGATGCCGGAGAACAGGATCCAGTAAATCACATTCAATATGAAGTGGTATATTAGTCAAAAGCGCCAAAACGCACCGATAGGCGGAAGTGGCAACAACCGGCTGATATTCAGACCCCAGACCCCGTTCAAAGATGTTCAAGCTGTTTCGATCTCTCAGCATCAAATCGAAACTGACATGGATTGCCCTGTCCTTGCTGATCATTCCCTGGATGGGCTACCAGTACGTACAGGAGATCCGCGGCTTCCTCCTGCGCAGCCAGCAGGACGCCCAGCTGCTGGCCGCCAACGGCATCGCCACGGTGCTCAACGACCGCTCGGAACTGTTCAATCCCACCACCGGGGTACAGGAACTGCTGGGGTCGAGGAACGACCTCTACGCCCATGCCCTGAAAGGCGCCATCCAGCTGGACGGCCAGGCCGAGGACTGGGGAGAGACCGTCGACCAGTTCAACTACTATACCGGCAGCACCACCTTCAGCTGTGACGCCGGGGATGACCCGGACAGTTTTTCCCTGGCCAACGTGATCGGCTATTCCAACGACGATCTGTATGTCCTGTTCGAAGTCAATGACGACGAGATCGTCTACCGCGACCTGAGCCTCCTGAAGCTTGACACCAGCGACCAGATCAGGATGCTGCTGCAGCTGCCCCGGGGCGAACTCCGCCACTACCTGATCGTGGCCAGGGCTCCCGGAAGGATGAGCATCTACCTCGTCGACGAGAACTGGGAGCTGCCCCTCAAGGGCGAGCCCGTCACGACGTTCATCGCGGAACTGGCGGAAACGCCCTGGGGATACCGTGTCGAACTGCGGATTCCGCGGAACATCATCGTGCGGCGCGCCCGGCTCGGCTACTTCGTGGTGGATGTGGACAACCCGGAATCCCGGGAGGTCGTCGGCACACTGTCCACATCTCCCAGGGAGGCGAACAGCAAGCCCGGCCAGGTCCTCCTCAACTCGCCGGAACTGACCAAGATCCTGAAGGCGCTGGACCGGCCGCACTCGCGAATCTGGATACTGGACAACGACCAGCGTGTCCGCGCGGTGGTGGGCGGACTGTCCGCACCCATGGAAGAGACGCCGATCAACGACGCGGAACGGTCCTTTTTCGCGCGCCAGTACCTGCGCGCCGAGGCATTTTTCGACAGGCTGCTGAGACGGCCGTCCGCCCAGTTCGTCGACGTGCCCAGGGATATTTCCCACCGGCCGGACAGGATCTTCACCCGCATTCTCAAGGGTGAGCCCATGGTGGAGGCCAGGCCCTCACTGGACGGCAAGGCCCAGATCATCGTCGCCGGTTATCCCATCCGTTCCGGCGATGAGATTCTCGGCGCCGTCATCGTGGAGCAAAGCAGCAACGCCATCATGGCGGAGCAGTATTCCCTGCTGCGGAATCTCACCCTGGTGACGATTCTCGTCTTTGCATTCGTGCTGACCGCCCTGGTGATATTCACCTGGCGGCTGACGGTCCGCATCCGCAGGCTCTACACCACCACCGAAAAGGCGATCACTCCCGAGGGCCGCGTGATTGAGGACCGTATCCCGCAGCGCTACTACCCCAAGGACGAAATCGGCGATCTCGGCAGGAGCATCACCAGCATGCTGACACGCCTGTCCGGTTACACGCGCTACCTGGAAGGCATGCCGGACACCCTGGCCCACGAAATGAACAATCCCCTGAATGTCGTGTCGTCTTCCCTGGAAATACTGGAGAACGAATTGCCCGGCATCACCGGCAACAAGCACATGCAGCGGGCACAGAACGGCGTCAACCGGCTGCGTGCGATTCTCACCGCCCTGACCGAAGCGGCCAACCTGGAAGACGCCATGCGCGACGAGGCCAAGGAAAGACTGGACCTGGCCGCGCTGGTGGCGGAAGTGGTGGAGGGGTATCACAGCGTCTACGATGAGCACACCTTCCAGCTGCAGGTCGGATCAGGACCCCTGTGGATCGAGGGCAATACCGACCACCTCGCCCAGATGCTGGACAAGCTCGTGGACAACGCGGTGCAGTTCACTCCCCGCGAACGCCCCATCATCATCCGCGTGCGGGAGAATCAGGGTGAAGCGGAGATCATGGTGCTGAACGAGGGGCCCACCATTCCGGACAACATCCGCAAGCATGTCTTCGACCCCATGGTGTCCTACGGCAAGACCAACGCCAAGCAGTCCCACCTCGGCCTTGGCCTGTTCGTGGTCCGCCTGATTTCCGAGTACCACCACGGCACGGCTTCCATAGACAACCGCCCGGACAGGGACGGCGTGGGCGTCACGGTGTCCATCCCGAAGGCGGCATGAGGGGGCAGCGGACGGTCACGGGATAGCCGGGCCCGGGTGCGGCCGGGGCATCGGCGGGATGCCCCCGAGGCGGCGCGGAGCTACCAGCTGCCGATGGTCCAGCGCCGCATGTTCGGGATTTCCCCCAGTTCCTTCTCCTCGGTCAGCCACATCGAGTCCACCTCCCGGTTTTCATAGACTTCCGTGATGTTGTTGTCACGGTACACCGTGACCCGCTCCAGGCGACCGCCGATCCGCCATTCCCGGACCGTGTACTTCTCGTTCGCGGCCACCCCCTCCGATTCGGATTCGGCGGCGATATCGGCCGGCAGCTTGAGCCCGCCGGACTCATCCGACCCGGACTCCTGGGACCATGCCGGCGCGGACAGGGATGCCGCCAGAATGACGGCCGTCAGGAGGGAATGCCTGGTGTGGCGGTGATCCGTCATGGTCAGCTCGGTGATTGGTCAGTGGGCTGTTTCGGTTATCAGGCGATTGCCCGGGATCCCCGGACTGCAGGCGGTGTGGTGGCCGCGATCCTGCCTCCCGGGAGGTTCATCGGACACGGGACGTCTCAAGGGGATCGAAACCGCCCTGGCCGCCGCGGTAGAAACCGTTCACCGCATCCCGGATTTCCTCGGGACGGTCCAGGATCCGGAACATGTCCAGGTCCCCTTCCGCGATGGTGCCGCGTTCAAGAAGGGTGCCGCGGAACCAGTCCACCAGGCCGCCCCAGAAACTCCCGTTCACGAGTATAACCGGAATCCGGTGCACTTTATCGGTTTGCATCAGCGTCAGGCATTCCAGGACCTCGTCCAGGGTGCCGACCCCGCCCGGCATGACCACGAATGCCGTGGCGAAGTGCACGAATATCATCTTGCGGACGAAGAAATGCTGGAAGCTCAGGTTGATGTCCTGGTAGGGATTGGGCGTCTCGTTACGTCCCGGCAGCCGGATATTCAGCCCGATGCTGGCAGACCCGCCCTCCTGGGCACCCTGGTTCACCGCCTCCATGATTCCCGGTCCCCCTCCGCTGATGACGGCAAACCCTTCTTTGGAGAGCAGCCGCGCCGACCTTCGGGCGATGTCGAAATCCGGGTCATCCCGGGGAATCCGGGCCGAGCCGAAGAAGCTGACCGCGGCACCGATTTCCGACAGGCAGTCATGGGCGGTGGTGATTTCCTGCATGATCTCGACCAGCTGGTTCGCGCCGAGCGCGCCGCCGCGCATGCCGTTCAGTTCGGACAGGAGTCGTGGCATCGGTTTGTTCATGGCGGCAATCTTCCCGGATGGTTTTCGGGGTCTGCGGTTACAATACCGCGGGTGACCTCCCCGATCTTACCCCCACGAGATGGCACCTGACAAAGATAATGAGCTGGTTCTGGTAGACGGTTCATCCTTCCTGTTCCGGGCGTACCATGCCATCGGCAGCCAGGGCGGGCTCTCCACCCGGGACGGCCAGCCGACACATGCCGTGTTCGGCGTGGTCAACATGCTGAGGAGCCTGATCAGGGAGGTCCAGCCGGAATATCTCGCCATGGTCATGGACGCCAAGGGCAAGACCTTCCGCCACGAGATGTATCCGCAGTACAAGGCCAACCGGCCGCCGATGCCGGACGATCTCAGGGTGCAGCTCGGCTATCTGCTCGAGATTATCCCCGCCATGGGCCTCCCGCTGGTGTCCGTGCCCGGGATCGAGGCGGACGACGTCATCGGGACGCTGGCCACCAGGGCCGTCCGGGAAGGCTACCGGGTCATGATCATCAGCAGCGACAAGGACCTGGCTCAGCTGGTGAACGAGCACGTGGTCATGGTCGACACGATGAAGAACTCCACCCTGGACCCTGACGGCGTCATGGCGAAGTTCGGCGTGCCGCCGGAGAGGATCATCGATTTGCTGGCCCTGACCGGGGACACCTCGGACAACGTCCCCGGCGTCCCCAGGGTCGGACCCAAGACCGCTGCCAAGTGGCTGGCGGAGTACGGCAGCCTGGACGAGCTGGTGGCGCGCGCGGACGAGGTGAAGGGCAAGGTCGGCGAGACCCTGCGGGAGAACCTGGACATCCTGTCCCTGTCCCGCACCCTGGTCACCCTGAAACTCGACGCCGAGCTCGACCTGACATTCCACGACCTCACGCTCAGGGAACCGGACCGGCCGAACCTGCGGCGCCTGTACAAGGACCTGGAATTCCGGAGTTGGCTGGCGGAACTCGGTGACAAAGGGGACATGGCCGAAACCGTCAGTCCGCCCGACCCGGCAGCCGCCGCGGAATACGAAACCATCCTGGACGACCGTGCCCTGGACCGGTGGATCGAGCGCATGCGCACGGCGGAGGTGGTGGCGCTGGATACCGAGACCACCTCCGTGGACGCCCACCAGGCCTCCCTGGTGGGCATGTCGTTCTGCGTCGAGGCCGGGAAGGCCGCCTACCTGCCGCTGGCCCACGACTTTGCCGGCGCACCCCCGCAACTGGACCGGAGCGCGGCGCTCGACAGGCTGAGGCCGCTGCTGGAGGATGCCGCCGTGGTCAAGACCGGCCAGAACCTCAAGTATGACCTGGAGGTTCTCGGCCACCACGGTGTCAGCGTGGCGGGGGCCGAACACGACACCATGCTGATGTCCTACCTCCTGGATGCCGGAAACTCCCGGCACGACATGGACACCCTCGCCACCAGGCATCTCGGTCATACCACCATCAAGTTCAGCGATGTGGCCGGCAGCGGAAAGAACCAGCTCACCTTCAACGAGGTGCCGCTGGACCGGGCCACGGAGTATGCCGCCGAGGATGCCGATGTCACTCTCCGGCTGCATCGGGCATTGCTGCCTCGGCTGGAGGGAATTCCCCGGCTGATGGACCTGTACCGGGATATGGAAATACCGCTCATCCGGGTTCTCGAGCGGATGGAAACCCGGGGCGTGCGCGTGGATGCGGACATGCTGCTCGCACAGAGCGCGGAGATCGCCGAACGGCTCGTGGGCATCGAACGCGAGGCGCACATGGCCGCGGGAGAGGAATTCAATATCGCCTCACCCAAGCAGATCCAGGAGATCCTGTTCGAGAAACAGGGCCTGCCGGTGACCGCCAGGACCTCCAAGGGGCAGCCGTCCACTGCGGAAAACGTGTTGCAGTATCTGGCCATGGAGCATGACCTGCCCCGCCTGATCCTGGAGCACCGCGGGCTTGCCAAGCTGAAAAGCACCTACACCGAAAAACTGCCCCTGCTGGTCAATCCGAACACCGGCCGGATACACACCTCCTATCAGCAGGCGGTGGCGGCCACCGGGCGGCTGTCCTCCAGTGATCCCAACCTGCAGAACATTCCCGTGCGCACCGAAGAGGGCCGCCGGATCCGCGAGGCGTTCGTCGCCGAGGAAGGCTTCACCCTGCTGGCGGCGGACTATTCCCAGATCGAGCTGCGAATCATGGCGCACCTGTCGGGAGACGGGGGCCTGATCGACGCCTTCCGGCAGGGGCTGGACGTCCACAGCGCTACCGCCGCCGAAGTGTTCGGCGGCAGCCCCGGGGATGTGGACCCCGAACGGCGCCGCCGGGCGAAGGCGATCAACTTCGGCCTGATCTACGGCATGTCCCCCTTCGGCCTGGCCCGGCAGCTCGGGATTCCGCAAAAGGAGGCCCGCGAGTACATCGAGATCTATTTCGACCGCTATCCCGGTGTCCGGGATTACATGGACCGCACCCGGGAACTGGCCCGTGACCAGGGTTATGTGGAAACCCTTTTCGGCCGCCGTCTTAACCTGCCCGAAATCGCCTCGAAGAACCCCGCGCGGCGCCAGTACGCGGAACGCACGGCCATCAATGCGCCGATGCAGGGCACCGCGGCCGACCTCATCAAGAAGGCCATGATCCTGGTGGACCAATGGATCCTGGAAAACGCGTCCCGCTCGCGCATGATCCTGCAGGTGCACGATGAACTGGTGCTCGAGGTGCCCGAGGAGGAAGCCGGGCCAATGGCGGAGACCGTCGCGGAAATCATGTGCTCCGTGACGGAGTTGTCCGTGCCGCTGGTGGTGGACACGGGCACCGGGCCCAACTGGAAAGTGGCGCACTGAACCCGCAATCTGTTAGCATGTCCGGTGCCAAACCATCACGCAGAACAACGTCATGGACACTGCCACCGCCCGCCACATTCCGGGGGACATCGAAGAGCAGTGCCTGGAACTCAGGCAGAAGATTGAGGCCGGCGCAGATTTCGCCGTGACCGCGGTGAGACATTCCAACTGCCCGTCCGCCCCTGGTTGCGGGAATCCGGAACATAACCACCCGGGGCAGTCGGATCCGCAATGCGATCGTGCCGTTTTCCAGGACGAAACCGGCGTGGTGCACGGCCCCCTGTATACCCGGTCCGGCTACAATCCGCTGGAGGTCCGATCCCGCCAGCACTAGCCAGGACCCGTTTGCCAACCACTGCATCACCTGTCGCCGACCCGCCATGGCAGACTCTTCCACCAAGCCCGTCACGAACGGCACTATGGGCATTGCCTCCCGCCCGGTCCAGGCGGTCCTGGACCAGGCCGGGATCGTACTGAACGGACCCAATCCCTGGGATATCCAGGTCAAGGACGAGTCCATGCTACTGCGCCTGCTGACCGGCGGATCGCTGGCACTGGGCGAGTCGTACATGGACGGCAAGTGGGAGGTGGAGCAACTCGACGAAATGATCCATCGCCTGCTGCGCTCGCCGCAGGCGCAGAAAAGCTCGTATCTCCCGCAACTGTGGATGCGTTTCAAGGCCATCCTGTTCAACCTGCAAAAGCAGTCCCGCGCCTTCCAGGTCGGGCAGGAGCATTACGATCTCGGCAACGACATCTATGAAACCATGCTGGACCGGCGCATGGTGTACACCTGCGGCTACTGGCGCAATGCCGACACCCTGGACCAGGCCCAGGAGGACAAGCTGGAGCTGGTATGCCGTAAGCTTGACCTGAAGCCGGGCATGCGGGTGCTGGACATCGGCTGCGGCTGGGGAAGCTTTGCAGAGTATGCTGCGGGGAAATACGGCTGCGAGGTCGTGGGGGTCACCGTGTCGAAGGAACAGGTCGAACTGGCGGAGGAGCGCTGCGCCGGCCTGCCGGTGTCTTTTCGCCTCCAGGATTACCGCGACGTCAGGGAGCAGTTCGACGCCATCGTCTCCCTCGGGATGTTCGAACATGTCGGGCACAAGAACTACCGCACCTTCATGGAAGTGCTGCTGCGCTGCATGAAACCGGAATCCCTGGCAATGCTGCACACCATCGGCAAGAACAACTCCTTGCCCGGAGTCGACCCCTGGATTGCCCGCTACATTTTCCCCAACGGGGAAATTCCCTCCCTGCGGCGGATCAGCCATGCGCTGGAACCGGAACTGATGGTGGAGGACCTGCATAACTTCGGTCCCGACTATGACCGGACCCTGATGAGCTGGTACCGCAACTTCGACGCCGGCTGGGAGAAACTCAGGGACAGGTACTCGGAACGCTTCTACCGCATGTGGACCTATTACCTGCGGGTCTGCGCGGGCGCATTCCGTGCCAGGGATCTGCAGCTGTGGCAGTTCGTGCTCTCCCTGGGCAACAGTCCAACCACCTACCGGCGCCCGGACTTCTGATCGCTGGAATCCTTCCCCATGGACAGGCGTCCCCTCCGGGCGTTGGCCATGGCGGCCCCAGCCAGATCGAATGCGCGGTCGGCGCGGCCAGGAACATCTCCGGCGCCATCTCCAGACGGCAAAGCCCTGTCGTTGAGTAAATCAGTCGCCGTGATGGGCGTCTGAAGGTGTTCGAAACCGCTCCACTCTCCACCTGGTCCAGCGCAGTCATGCGCGCCTACTGCCAGAGCCCCTGAAGCTGAAAACTGCCTGCAGAACTGCGTCGGCTGTCCGTTCGACGCGACATCGACAAGGCGCGTACCGGCCAGACCGTCTCGCCGGCACGCCGACAAACCGAATACAGGTGATTTTCGGGTCGGCTTTACGACCAGGGAAAGTTGGCAGTCCTTCCATGCGGCCCTGATCCGATCTGATCCGATCGGGAATTTCACCTTGTTCCTGATATAAAAATATTTTCTTTATATAGAAAATAAATTGATTTACAGAAAAATATATAGCAAAATGAAAAACAAATCCGGTAAGCCAAACAAGAATGATGGATCTTTCCCATGTTGTTGAGCTGTTGGGCGTACACGCCGAGGGGGAAATCGGCCGGGTCATCGTTTCGGGCGCCCCCGATGTACCTGGTTTGTCGATGGTCGAAAAGATGAACCATATCAACAACATCGACGATTCCCTGTTGAAGCGCTGCCTGTATGAACCACGCGGTGCCGCGCAGATGACCGTCAATCTCCTGGTGCCTCCCTGCCGGGAAGGCGCTGACATCGGATTCCTGCCCTTGCAGCCCGACGGCGCGCATGCAATGTCTGGATCAAATGCAATGTGTGTCACCACGGCCTTACTGGAAACGGGCATGGTCTCACCGAAAGGCCAAAACCCTGTGGTACTCCTCGACACACCGGCAGGTCTGGTCGAAGCGAAGGCATCCTGGACGGGCGGGAAGGTCGAACGGGTAGAAGTCGACATGCCGGTGAGCTTCGTCGAGTACCTGGAACACCCCCTGAAGGTCGAAGGCCTGGGACCGATTGCTGTCGATGTGGCCTTTGGCGGATGTTATTTCGCACTGATCGATGCTGAATCCTGCGGTCTCGAAATCGCTCCACACGAGGCACGTCGGCTGGTCGATCTGGGACTGCGGATCGTGCAGGCGGCAACCGAGCAAATTGCTGTCAGGCATCCCGAAATGCCTGAATTCAGCCGGATCGAGTACCCGATGTTCGTGGCCGGCGCGCGCTCCGGATTCCGTCACGCCACGATTATCGCCCCGGGACGACTGGACCGGTCTCCCTGTGGAACGGGCACGGCGGCCCGCCTTGCTGTCATGCACAGTCGCGGCGAACTCGCCGTGGGCGATGAAATCTCCGTGCGCTCCATTATCGGGAGCGAGTTTCGGGCGCAGATAGCCGGACTGGCAACCGTTGGCGACCGTACAGCGGTACGGCCGAAGGTGTCGGGCCGGGCATGGATTTACGGCCGCCATACGCTGGGCGTGCATCCGGCCGATCCTTTTCAACTCGGCTACGCGCTCTCGGACACATGGGGCGCCGGCATGGCTCTGGAACAGGGACCCATTCCCGCAGCACCGGCCATTCGCGCAGCAACCTGAGCATGCGAATGGCCGGCAATCAATCTAACCGCATCCAAGTGGAGGCAATCATGAAACAATTTCGAAAACTGATATTCACCGCCATCGCTTTCATTCTGATCTATCCGGCCGCGGCAAGTGCGGAGGAAATGAAACTCCGGCTTGCGGGTCAACACCCCATTGATCACAACGCCACACTGGTCCTGAAAGAGACGATCGCCAAGATCGAATCCGCAAACGTCGGAATCGAGATCAGGCTGTTTCCGGCAGGCCAGCTCGGTAACGGGGAGGTGGTATTCGACGATGTGGCCCAGGGGGTCATCGACATTGGTCACACCTTCATCTACAGCCACAATGATCCGGTGCTGGAAATCAATTCCCTGCCCTACCTGGTGGGCACCTACGAGGAAATGGAAAAAATCTACTCTCCCGGATCCCATTTCTATCGCATCTACGAAGAGCGTCTGGACAAACTGGGATTGAAGCTGCTTGGCGTGTTCGCGGAAGGCTTTATCGGTGTCGGGTCGACGAGGGCGCCGGAAAATTCCGGCTCAACCGGTGACAAGAACCTCAACATCCGGGTATGGAGCGCGGAGGTCGGCCGGCTGACCGCACAGGCAATCGGATTCAAAACGACCACGATGAACTGGGGCGATGTCCCGGCTGCGATTCAGCAGGGTATCGTGGATGGTGTGATCGGCGGCACCGCAGAGTCGAACTACACGGTATTCGGGGATGTGGTCAAGTTCTTCACGCCTTACAAAGCCTTCGTCGAAAACACCGGGTTCTACATTTCCCACGCGACCTGGGAGCGTCTCAACGCAGAACAGCAGAAAGTGATGGCCGATGCTTTCGAGGAAGCCTCCGCCAAGTCCTTTGCACTCAGCCGCATGGTGGACGAGGAATATATCAACCGGCTCTCGGAAAAGGGCATTACCGTGGTGCCGGTATCCGATCAGGAAATCGCCGGTCTCGCGAGTCATGTCCGGGATACGGTCTGGCCGGTACTGGAAGACAAGCTGGGCAAGGAAATTCTGGACAATATCAAATCCGATCTCTAGTGGGTGTTGCTCACCTCTTGACGCCGGGCAGTAAGTCCGACACTCCCGGCGTCTTTCTTTTTTCCTGCATCCAACCCTTAGAGAGCACGGAGTATCCGGATGGCCATCCTTGTCTGGCTTGAACGGAGTATTGTTTTCTTCTGCAGCCTGTTCCTTACCGCGGCATTCTGCCTCGTCGTGCTGTTGCGTTACGGATTCGATTCGGACCTTTTCGCCTATGAGGAATGGGTTCTGACGGTCGCATTCCTGCTCTATTTCCTGGGAAGCGCACTCGCCTCCCACCATGATGTGCACATCAAGGCGGATATTGTCCAGGAATACCTCAAGTCGGAACGCGTCAAGACCCTGTTCCAGGGCAGCATGCTGCTCTTCGAGGCGGCCATCGCGCTGGTCCTGGCCTTCTACGCCGGGGAAATGTTCTTCAACGAGTTCGCGCGCTGGCCGGATATCCCGACAACTCCCGTCTACAAGATTCCGCTGGCGGTTCCGCGCTGCTTCATCTTCCTGGGCTTTGCCCTGATGGCGCTTCACGCCTTTGTGAACGGAATTCGCCAGATCCGCGCCGGCATGCGCATGTCCCGCACCGCCGAGTCGGAATCAGGAAGCCCTTCGGTCGCCACCGACGACCGGAAAGACTGAAAAAGACAAAAGGAAACCCACGGTCATGACACTTCTGATTGTCTTTCTCCTCCTTTGCCTGCTGCTGCTCGTCGGCTTGCCGGTTCCGTTCGCCTTCGGCGCGGTACTGATCTATCTGGGCTTTGCCGCCGACACCGACATCGCGACCTTCCTCGCGTCAGGACACTGGCGCATGAACAATATCGTCCTGTTGGCCATCCCGCTTTTCATTCTGGCCGGCGCGATCATGAACCGGGGCAAGTTGGCCGAACCGCTTGTCGATATCGCATCGCTGATTCTGGGCCGACTCCGCGGAGGCCTCACGTGCGCTGCAGTCCTGGCAAGTGCGGTATTCGGCTCGATCTCCGGCAGCGCCGCGGCCACGCTGACCTGTATCGGCGGCGTGATGCTGCCCCGACTTGAGCGTCACAAATACCCGAAGGGCTTTTCGGCCGCGCTGATCGCCAATGCAGCCCCGCTCGGCCTGCTCATACCGCCAAGCTCGATCCAGATCATCTACGCATGGGTTACCCGTCAATCGGTTCTGCAGTGTTTCCTCGCGACGGTTGTGCCCGGCGTCATTCTCATTTTCCTGCTGTGTCTGGTCAATTTCGCGATGATGCACTTCCACAAGAACATCATCGTTGAGGAAAAACCCGAATCGTTTGCCGCAGAGGCGCGTACCCGCACCACTTTTGCCGTCCCCGCGCTGCTGATGCCGGTCATAATCCTCGGCGGCATCTATGGCGGCATCATGACGCCGACGGAATCCGCCGCGATCGCGGTGCTGTACGCACTGCCAGTCGCCATCTGGATCTACCGCGGTCTTGACTGGGACGGCCTCAAGGAGGCCGTGATCGATTCCGCGGCGATTATCGGCTCGGTGATGGTCATGTTCTTCATGGTGATGATCGTCAGCCGGTTTCTCATCTTCGAGGACATCACCGGAATTGCCAAGGACTTCATTTTCTCGATTTCCGACAATCCCCTTGTCATTCTCCTGGTCATCAACCTGGTCCTGGTCGCGATCGGCATGCTGATGGATGACGTGTCGGGCGTGCTGCTCGCCTCGCCGCTGATCCTGCCGATCGTGATCGATCTTGGAGTCGACCCGGTCCACTTTGCGGCGATCATCGGCATCAATCTTGGCATGGGCAACATCACACCGCCGACTGCGCCCCTGCTTTATCTCGGCGCCCGGATCGGCAATTCGACTGTGAGCTCGATGATGAAGCCGACATTGATCATGATCCTGTTCGCCTGGATTCCCACACTCCTTCTCACGACATATATTCCGGAACTGTCACTTTGGCTTCCCGGACTGGTCTATGGAAATTCAGCAATTCCCGCTAATTCTATCACGGATTGGATTCGGCGGATTTCATGGTTTGAGCCCCTGTTCCCCGACTACGCGGGGAGGGAACCCCCTCCGGGCGGTGTGCCGGATTGTCTGCTGGCCACATGATTCCCCGAAGAACCGGCCCGTTGCATATTCGGACACGGCCGCCGGGTCAGGAAGTGTCGAAGGGCACCAACTCCGTCTTCCGGTGCCCGAACGCGATCGCCCGGTACAGGGTCTCCCAGTCCGGAATGTAGAACTCCGTGAACAGCCCGCGCAACCGCACCCACAGGTATTTCGAACCGCCCGCCTTCTCCCGGGCCGCCCGGAACAGCGCACAGCACCGCTGCTGCACCTGGTCGATGAGGAACGCCAGCATCGTCAGGTGGGCGAACACCGTCGCCAGATGCCGCTTGCCGTGACCAAAGTTGTGCTCGAAGCCGTAGCCTTGGTTCTTCAGGGTGTTGAACGTCTCGTTCTCGATGCGCCAACGGGCGCGTCCGGCCCGCATCAGGTCATGCGCGTTCGATTCCGTGACCTCCATGTCCGTGACCCAGGAGAAGTGCAGTTCCCGGCCATCGGGGCGGGTCTCCCGGCACGCCAGGAAGTTCACTGCCAGATCGGGGTTCGCCTGGTTCAGCGGTACGCCGTTCAGAAACCGGAACCGGAAACGGCTGCCGCCCCCTTCCGACCTCTCCACGGTACGGGTCGCCGCCGAGGCCTCGACACGGCGGAACAGTTCCCCATGGTCCCCCGGCTTCACGCCCAGGACATACCGCATGTCCAGTTCCCCCAGCAGCCGGATGTGCGGCCCGTTCGACGCCAGCGCATCCTCCACCACCAGCAGCTTCAGGTGCGGATGCTCGCGACGGACGTCACGCAGCAGACGCTTCGCCGCGTTGCGCTCGCAGTCGTTCTTCCGCGAACCGTCCGAACGCATGATCGGTTCCGGCGCCAGCGGGAACACCTCCCGGTGCTCCGGGTGGACCAGTACCGCCCCCAGCATCTGGTGGTACCAGGTGGTGCTGCCGTCACGGTGATGTTTCTCGCAGCAATGGTCGCAATGCACACTCTTCGACGAGAAGTACCCCGTCCCGTCCACCGACAGCAGATGATGGCCCAGCCAGGTGAAACCCTCCAGACCCTTGCCACGCTGAAGGGCCGCGAACACACCCTTGAAGGCACCCCGCAGCGCACGCGGGTCCACCAGGTCCAGGCGCTCGCGCATCGCCGTGTCCGACGGCGCGCGGCCAACCCCGTACAGTTCCCTGAGGTTCGACCGGATCCGGCCCTCGTCCCGTGCGTCCTGCTCGAAACTCAGCAGCGACGGGTACTTCAGCGCGAATACCGCCAGACCCGACATCAGGCAGTCCGTCAGTGCCAGGCCCCGGCTCACGATGGGATCCTCAATGCGATCAAAATGCCCACGCACCACCCGAAGCAGACCCGGAACGCTCAGGGTCTTGCGAAACACGGCTTTCGACATGACAGATCATCCGATATCGTGAAATCAGACGGATCATACCGCCTTTTCAGGAAAAGTCTGCGAACCGCCTTCCCCCAGCACCGCCTCAAACCCACGTCTTTATTGGACTACAGATGATGGCGGGAATTGCTGATGGAAATTGAGGACCGGCCATGATCCAGGCATTCGTCAGCGAACTGGCCACGCGACTCGATTCTCTCAAGACAGACGACTGTTACAAAAAGGAACAGGTGATCGCCTCTCCGCAGCAGGCCGAGATCATTCTCGAGACCGGCGCCTTGTGCATAAATCTATGTGCCAACAACTACCTTGGGCTGGCCAATCATCCCGAGTTGATCGAAGCTGCGAGAGACGCGCTGGACCGGTTTGGATTCGGCATGTCGTCCGTGCGGTTCATTTGTGGAACCCAAAGCCCCCACAAGGGACTGGAGAGTTGCTTGAGCGAGTTTCTGGGAACCGAAGACACGATCCTCTTTCCGAGCTGTTTCGACGCGAATGCAGGACTATTCGAAGCCCTGCTCGGCCCCGAAGACGCCGTCATTTCGGATGCTCTAAACCATGCTTCCATCATCGACGGGGTGCGCCTTTGCAAGGCCGGGCGATATCGCTATGCCAACAACGACATGGCTGAACTCGAAGCCAGGCTGGTTGAAGCCCGGAACGCCCGCTACCGCCTGATCGCCACCGATGGGGTGTTTTCCATGGATGGTTACATTGCGAACTTGCCTGCGATCTGCGACCTTGCCGATACCCACGACGCAATCGTAATGGTCGATGACAGCCATGCCGTGGGCATCCTCGGGAAGCATGGCAGGGGCACGCCCGAGCATTGCGGTGTCATGGGCCGTGTGGACATTCTCACCGGGACGCTCGGCAAGGCGTTGGGAGGCGCTGCTGGAGGCTATGTCTCGGCCCGGCGGCAAATTGTGGAGTGGCTTCGACAACGCGCACGGCCGTACCTGTTTTCCAACACCCTTGCACCGGTCATCGCACACACCAGCCTGAAAGCGCTTGATCTCCTGTCCGCCTCGCCGGAACTGCGTGAACGACTATGGAACAACACGGACCATTTCCGGAAGAAAATGACCGCGCTTGGCTTCGAGCTTCTTCCCGGTGAACACCCGATCGTGCCACTCATGCTCAGAGATGCGAAGCTGGCGCAGGACTACGCCAACGGACTTCGCCAGAATGGTGTACTGGTGACTGCGTTCTCCTTTCCGGTTGTCCCGGTTGGGGAAGACAGGATCCGAATCCAGTTATCGGCAGCTCACGACATTGAAATCCTGGACAAGGCGATTGCCGTGTTTGCAGGTGTAGGGAGTCGTTTGGGCGTTATCAGTTGACCAAGTGAGGAGTATTCCAATGATGTCACTTGAAAAGCACACCGCGATTGTGACCGGCGGCGCCAGCGGAATCGGACTTGCAACGGCACACCGGCTGGCTGATCTGGGCGCGAATGTCGTGATCGCCGACCTGAATGAAGATGCTGGCGCAGAAGCTGCAAAGAAACTGGACGGTGTCCGGGCGGATGCGGTTTTTGTAAAGACAAACGTCGCCGAATCGTCAGATGTCCAAGCGCTGATCGAATCGGTGACCGATCGATTCGGGTCTATCGAAATCCTGATGCATTTCGCGGGAATCGGCATCGAACGGTTCGCACTTGAGACCACACGCGAAGAGTGGGACCGCATCATCTCGGTAAACCTGACGGGAACCTTTCTGGTCATGCAGGCAACCGGAGCAGTCATGGTGGAAGCCGGGTACGGCCGTATCGTATCGATGGCTTCAGCCGCCGGGGAACGGGGCGGAACCGGGCGTACCGCCTATGGCGCTTCCAAAGGCGGAGTGGCGGCGATGACCCGTGTCATGGCGCTGGAGTGGGCGGCGCACGGGGTCACGGTGAATACCCTTGCTCCGGGCGCCATTGATACAGCCCTGGTCCAGAAAATGCACGACACCGAAACCCGGCGCGCCTATCTGCAGCGCATTCCCATGAATCGCTACGGCGCTCCTGAAGAAGTGGCCGCCGCTGCCGTTTGCCTTGCCCTGCCAGAGTCCAGCTACATCACCGGTGTGACGCTTGCCGTGGACGGAGGCTTCCTTTCCGGCGGTGTCATCAAGGAGGACTGAAGCCGTCTCTGTATCTGCCGACGGTCAAGATCAAGGTTACGACTTGCCCTGCCCCTCGGAATTCCCGCTCGGATCATCCGGGAATTCCGCACTTGGCCTTTGATTGAGTTTCTTGTCGAACAGGCAAACGGAGAGGAGCCAGGCATCCTCATCGCCGACAGCCACGAAACCATGCGGCATCAGACTGTCGAAGTGTACAGAATCTCCTTGCTCCAGGACGGTGGGGCTGTAGGGGTTCATGGAGAACAGGATGCTGCCCTGGAGCACGTAAAGGAACTCCTCTCCGCCGTGGCTGCTCATGGCCTCCGGCTTGTCCTTTCCCTTCGGTACGTGGACAACCATCGGCTGAAGGGCTTTCATCGCAATTTCACTGCTAAGCGCCTCGTAAGTGCCGAACGGAGTCTCATAGCGGATACCACTGTTCATCCGGTTGATCGTCCGGGCGCCGGCGGCAAATGTATAAAAGCTGTCGCCGAGGAGCGTAATCAGATCCAGTCCGAGACCCTCCGCCAGCCGGGCGAGCATGTCGAAATTCGGTGAAGACTGGTTATTCTCAATCTTGGAAAGTGTCGAGATTGCAAGGCCGGTCTTCTCGCTCACCGCAGACAAGGTCAGCGCGTTACTCTTCCTGATCTGCTGTATGGCTTTACCTATGTTGATGCTTGCACGTGCGGTTTCGGTCATTTCAGCCTCGTAACTGATACAGTTCTGATGTAAGCAGGCGATGATTCCGCATGGTTTCGAAATCAGACCCTATTTTCGGTCACGGTCCATCGGCATTCAATATCAGGACGGATTTTCGGGATGTGCCGATGATGGAACTCCGACGCATCGGAGTATATTCAACGAGGGCATGGCGGGGCGTTTTACAGGACGCCTCGAGGACTGTCTGCGGAAACTGACCGAGGGACTTTTGGCGCGGATTTCCCGACAGGCACGTCAGTGGGGACCGTCAGGGCATCCGCATCCACATCGACGATCCCCCGGGTCAATGAACTGAAGAATTGACCTGCGGAAAATTACCCCGGAAAGGCTGGTGCCAGTGCACGCAGCCTTGCCCAGGCCCTTGGCGGAAATCCGTTCAGATCCACACGGACCATCCCGGTTCCGCAACACTATCCGCTCGATGATCCGCTTTTCACGAGCGGCTCTCCCCTCTCGTCGAAGTATTCTCTCGTGACCCTGAACACCATCGGCGCAAGCAACAGAAGCCCGATGAGGTTCGGCACCGCCATCAGCCCGTTGAGGGTGTCCGAGAGGTTCCAGACGAAATCGACCTTCACGTTTGCGAAGGACAGCGCCGCCAGTACCCACAGTCCTCGGTATATCACGAGGCTTCGCTCACTGAACAGATACTGCCAGCAGCGCTCTCCGTAGTAGCTCCACCCGAGAATCGTGGTGAATGCGAACACCGCGAGGGCAATCGTGACGATGTACTGACCGCCCGTGATCGACTCCTGGAATCCGGTCGAAGTGAGCACCGCCCCGGTCAGTCCGCCTCCATCCGCACCGGTCATGGTCCATGCGCCGGAGGTGAGAATGACCAGCGCTGTCATGGTGCAGACCACGAGGGTGTCGATGAAGGTGCCGAGCATGGCGATGATGCCCTGCCGGACCGGACTGTTGGTTTGTGCAGCCGCGTGGGCAATTGCCGCAGAACCGAGCCCGGACTCGTTCGAGAACACGCCGCGGGCCACCCCGAAACGGATGGCTGCGGCAACAGCCGCTCCCGCAAACCCGCCAGTGGCTGCGGCAGGAGTGAAGGCGTGAGTGAAGATGAGCCCAATCGCCGAGGGGACTTCGGCGATGTTGATGATGATAATGACCAGCGCGGCGCCGAGGTACAGCACGATCATGGCGGGCACCAGTTTACCGGCAACGTCTCCGATCCTGCGGATGCCCCCGATGATCACCACGCCAACGAGAACGGCAACGACGACTCCGGTCAGCCACTGGGGTACGCTGAAACTGCTCCCGAGGGCAACGGCCATCGAGTTCACCTGAACCGCGTTCCCGATTCCGAACGCGGCGATCGCGCCGAAGATGGCGAATGCCAGACCAAGATATTTCCCGAGTTCCGGAGCGAATTCCCCGACCCCGTTTCGCAGGTAGTACATCGGCCCGCCAACGTACTTGCCGTTGGCGTCGACCTCCCGGTAGGTGACCGCGCAGACGGCTTCGGCGTACTTCGTCGCCATCCCGAACAGGGCGATGAGCCACATGTAGAAAATGGCTCCCGGGCCACCGAGAGCGATGGCGGTGGCCACGCCGGCGATGTTTCCGGTGCCGACCGTGGCGGACAGTGCGGTCATCAGCGCGTTGAAAGGCTTGACTTCGCCTTCGCCGGCTGCCTGGCTCTTGTCGAACAACAGCCGGAACCCGAAACCGACCTTGCGCCACGGCATGAACACGAGCCCAAGTGTCAGCAGCACCCCGGTTACTCCGAGAATGCCCAGCATGGGTGGTCCCCATGCGAACGAATTGATGGAATTGATGATCGAGTTCAGCTGATCCATTATGACTCTCCCCTCGAATACACTCTATGGTGCTAGTCGAGACTACTTGAAATGTTTGTCTGATGGCTCAGCCACGCGCACCAGGGTCCGGCCCGGGTTGCGTCATGATCGGTCAGCCACCCCTGCCGCCCCCTTGCAAGGAGACGAGGGAATCCGTTCACCGGTATTCTCCAAAAAGCCTGTTCAGGATGAAAGCAACGGCGGCGCTCCCCGGTTTCGGTTTGCTGATTTCCTTCTTCCTGGTCGGCAGGGTTCATGGAAAAGCACGCCATGCGGTTGATGAGAAAACGGGAACAGGCAACGCTCAACCTGCCATGCACCCGCATGGAAATTTATACCCCAACCCCCACAACCAGTGCAACCTTGCCGACACCAGAAAACTTGCGGCTGCGCGGCTGTCCCATTGCCCAAGGACCCGTGGGATCAGGAGAACAGCCGGATATCCGGAAGCAGTATCCCATCAGCATGGAATTCGGCCCAGTTGGCTACGCACAACAACCCGTATCCCGGGCTGCGCCTCCGCATTCATCCACACACGGCAAACCGTTCCTCTCCAATGCCAACTGACCAAGATAAGTTGTGTCCGCGAGATAGAAAGCGCTGAATCGATCCTCAAAATCTTCCGCCACCGAGGCATCTGGAATGCCGGTTGCCATGACTGCATCGCGCCACGCCTTGACGCGCGGGAAGCCGGCCAGAAAATCGTGACCGGACAGACGTTCGACGATTTCCGTCCGGTGCAGCAGTGTCGTCCAGGCAATGTCGACCATCCCCATGCCGTCGCCGCCAATGAACGGCGCAGCGCCGAGCTGTGTCTGAATCTTCGCCATGGCGGTATCAAGGTTGTGTGACCGCTCGGCGAGTGCCGCCCTGTCCGCACTGCGTAGTGCACTGCATTGCACCAGGTAGTGCTTCGATGCGAGATACGACCAGGCACGTTCCTTAGCTTTCTTCACCGGGTCCCTCGAGAAGACCGGTTCGCCCACGACCTCGTCGACGTACTCCACGATGGCATCCGACTCGAACAACACCTCTCCGTCATCGGTGAAGAGTATCGGCACCTGCCCATGCGGCGAAGCTTCAAGGAACCACCGCGGTTTGTTGCCAAGATCGATGTACTCGACGTCGTACGGTACGCCCTTGCGTTCCAGGAGCACTGTTACGCGTTGGACGAAAGGACAGATCTTGAAGCTGACGATTTTCATGGGTGGTTTCGTTGATCGGTATTGTGATTGACTGTAGGATCGACAATACATCATTTCAATAATAATTGAAATATGAAAGAAACCGAAGCCATAGACGCACTCAGTGCCCTGTCCCAGGAGACCCGGCTGAGAATTGTTCGCTACCTTGTCGGCTGTGGCGATGACGGTGCGGCTGCCGGCGACATCGCCGAGAACGTTGATGCCGCCGCATCAAGGGCATCGTTCCACCTGTCCGTGCTGGAACAGGCAAGCATGGTCACATCGGAGCGACAGTCCCGCAAGATCATCTACAAGGCCGATATCGAAAAGATCGGCAGCCTGATCTCGTTTCTGCTCAACGACTGTTGCGCCAATCACCCGGACATCCGTGCGTGCTGTCTCGACCGAAATCCGGAGTGTTGCCAGTAACCACCATAGAATGACGCAAGCCCCGGGATGGCCTCCGTTCCATTACGCCATAGATAGAGATTGCGGAACAGACTGGACCCCGCGATACCATCAGCCGCCGGTTCCATGGCCTCAACACCCCACCGTTCCAGTCCATACATCCAGATGCGCTCCGGATCAGCCTCGACGTTCGGAAAAAGCCTATAGTTTGTCATCAAGTCGGGCTTTCACCTTGAAACCGTCGAGCATCTCCTCCGGTGATTTGTCGACCCATCCATACCGCGCAAGCGATTGCTCGGCTGCAATCAGCCGATGCCGAATCATATCGACCTCACGCGCGCGGCGTATCAGGTCACTGACCACTTCACTGCGGTTCGAGAATTTGCCGCTGGCAATTTGCCCCTGGATCCACTCTTCGTTGGGTGTCGACAGGGACAGGCTCACTCTTTTTCCGGTCATGGTCTGTTCTCCAATAATGGCCAATAGAATTTGAAGTCACCCTATAATCTCTTGGCAATACCTCAATACAAGAAATATATGGTGACTACGGATGTGAGACTTGAATGGCCTTACTGGACAGACATCCAGAAAAATACATGAACAAACATATAGTTAACAAAGAAAATAATACTGACAAGAGCGGATGGTGCGTGGGAGTTGACGTGGGCGGCACCCATATCAATACTAATCTGACACCCGCATTCTCTAGCTACGCATGGCTACGTATCATGTGACAAATTAAGGATTTATTCTTTAATTTCCAGCACTTCTCAAGCTTGATCGAACGGCGGGAATACCCTAAGATCGCCACTGACTGAACACAAGCCGCTTGCGCTCCGCTTACGCTTACGGAGTTGTTTTTGGTGGATTTCGGGCATTTTCGATTTACGCGACCCAGACCTCGTTCAGGGTTAGTAATCATCGAACCCCATCTGACACTATGGCTACATGATCGCAGGTCGCGAGCAGGCTTCCCATGAACTGAATATCATCGTAGGGACTAATGGCAAAACTTGAATACCGCACAATTTCCAAGCGCACCGTCGACGGATTGTCCGTCGAGGACAAAGATGCCGTCTTCTGGGATCGACAGCTTCCCGGCTTCGGAGTGCGGGTCTATCCCTCAGGCTCGAAGGTCTATGTCGTCCAGACCAGGGTCGGAGGCCGATCGAAACGGATCACCCTCGGGCGCCATGGAATAATCACCTCAGGCAAGGCCCGTGAGAAGGCAGCCGAAACCCTGGCCCTCCTCAAGAGCGGCCACGATCCCGTGGAAAAACCTGCACAGGCAGCCACGGTGGCGGAACTTGCGGAACGCTATCTGAAGGAACATGTCGAAGTGCACTGCAAGGAAAGGACGGGAGTCATCTACCGGAGCAACGTGAAGCGCTTCATCCTGCCGACCTATGGGCATCTGCCGGTGGAGAAGGTGGAGCGGGAACACATTGCCGACCTGCACTATGCATTGCGGGATACCCCCTGCCAGGCAAACCGGGTTCTGGAGATCGAGAACAAGATCTTCAACCTTGCCGAGGAATGGGGTCTGCGCAGCAAGGGCAACCCCTGCCGGTTCGTGCGCAAGTACCGGGAACAGAAAAGGGAGCGATTCCTGACAGACGAAGAATTCCGGAACCTTGGCGATGTGCTGAACCGAATGGAGGCAGAGGGTACGCTCCCAGTCTATCCGGCAGCGGCGATTCGGCTCCTGATGTTGACCGGGTGCCGCAGGAACGAAATCGTGCATCTCGAATGGAAGAATGTTGACCTGAAGGAAGGCGAGATTCGGTTGCCGGATTCGAAGACAGGTCCCCGCATGGTGCCGCTGTCCCCTGCGGCCGCACAGGTCCTGAATGAACTCCCCCGCATCAAGGGCAATCCGTGGGTGATTCCCGGCTTCAGGCCGAATCGACACCTTGGCGACCTCAACCATTACTGGGACCGGGTTCGCGACGAAGCCGATCTAGAAGACATGAGGCTCCATGACCTCCGCCACAGTTGGGCGAGCCGGGCCCTCGCTCTCGGCGAGTCGCTGTCGATGATTGGGAAACTGCTGGGCCACAACAAGATCGATACAACTTCCCGCTATGCCCATCTGGCGCGAGATTCGATCAAGGCTTCTTCTGCGAGGATCGCGGACAGCATCGGGGCGGATATTCTCGGGAAGCGGGAGACGACGGCGCCGACCTCATAATGGAATTACAGGTCCACTCAGCGGGGCTTTTGAAATACAGCGGACTGGCAAACGGCCAATAAGTCGATCAGGCTTTCTTTAAAACCTGTTAAAATGAGAGAACGTTCCCGCAAGTAGCTGAATTGGCTGTGGCAACTAGCAACCAGCTTGTATTCGGCGCAAGCGAACACCGTTAAGCAGTAGACGAAGACCGATGCGTTACTTTGCAAACCCGGCGCACAAGGTTGAAACCACTGAGGCGGGGCCGCCTGTATGGCGGCCGGATAAGACATGCTGCCCAGAAGGGATGACTCTTCAAGAACGTACCCAACTATTGCAAGACTCCATCGCCGAGGACCCGAACTCACCAACTTCCAGGCGTTTTGCGGTCCGGCGCAGTGATTCGGGGCTCGAGTTTTTCGCTGCTCAGATGACACGAATAGTGAACGACGAAATCGAATATCATGGTTACCCGACGTTTTTCGTTCCCGCGAAAGTTTTAAGACAGTTCAGGGACGATGGCATCATTACCCGTTCGGAATATCGAAAGTTTGTAAAGAGGCTTGGATAAAAATGTTGATCGGAAACCTAAACAGGTTTGCAGTAGGCATCGAACCACTTGAACCGTCGTGGGAACGCAAATTTCTTCCGGAATTCACGGCTTGGGCTCGGTTCTCATTGTGGATTAATGGGGAAAACATTTGTCGCAACCTCTTGGACGGATCAAATTCCGCTCGGGACGGTATCAACGTACCTCTTGCGCCGATTGCAGATTGGTTCGTACGATCCTGGACATTTCTTGAATTCGAAGAACGCCCCCGTCGATTTCCTTTGGATACTTCTCTCAGCGAGACTATCATCCGCTGGGGCGAAGCGTCAGCTCCCGCCGGACTCAACGAAGACGATTGGTTTGAAGCTCGCGAACATTGGTGGTCACGGCACTTTCTTTCGGCTGGGGCGGATGGAGCATATTTACCGAACCTCTCCTTGATTCGGGGTGATGAACGGCTTTTCATAGAATGGGCACCAGTTGCATTCAATTGTCCTACAGCGCCTAAATTCTTGTCTAAAAGTGGACGCCATATCGTTGCTTGGGCAGAAGGAAAAGATGTTCTTTCCCAGTTTGTTTCCTATGTTGCTCAATGTCTCCGAGACAGTGAAGTCGAGGGCATTTATTCATGGGCTTGCCAAGATGACCCGCTTAATGAGGCAATACCGACTTTCTCTGAAACGCTGCAAGCATACACCGGGTTAGCCATAGAGAACCTTAGAGAACGCATGAGTGCTTGCAATGACGACGAACTTCGCGAGAAGCTTAGATTAGTAGACGATACCGATCCGGGCAGCAGCGTAATTACACAAGTTCTGCGAGACCTTCCACTTGGGTTTTCTGACACCCTATGGGATCAAGTATTGCATCTGGAAAACGAAACGCGATCTGTTACGGGGTTTGCCGAGGAACTGCGGAGTTTAGCGCACGATGCCATCCGCCCGGCATCTGATCCTGAAACGTCCGGCTATCTGGCTGCGCAGGAAATCAGGGAACATCTCGACATCAACGGTCAACCAGTAGGAGCTATTGAGGAACAGCTGGGAAATATGGGAGTGAAATTAATTGACTCGGATGTGAAGTGTACTCAAGAGCGAATGTTCGTCGGATCGCGACAAGGTTGCGGGGCTGCCACTGTCATCAATCGGACGCCTCGTACTTCCACCTTATGGGGGAGACGTTTTGAGGCCGCTCGAGGCTTGGGCCACCTTCTCATGGACCCGTATCGGCAAGGTACGCTAGGGGCCGCATCAACAGCGTTTGCTCAACCGTGGGCTCGGCGCCGGGCGGGAGCATTCGCCGCGGAGTTTCTTCTGCCTAGTGAAGCATTACGAGAGGACGCACATTCTCTTGACTCGTACGCTGAACCAAAGAGATTCGAGAATTTAATGGAAAAGTACGAGGTTGGTGCGATGACAGCTGCGTACCATCTCTGGAACCGCGGATTCCTTTCAAGTAGCCAGATCCGTGATGATTTGATCGATCAATTCTCCAGCATACGGGATAGATAGGTATGTGCTTTTTCGGGCTAACTTAGTTTACAGGCCGGGAGTCAATGCTCTATGAAGAATAGTATTGACATTGAACACAAGCTGATGCAGACGTACACTTTGTGATGTCACAGCTTTCATCGGAACAACTGTGTCTCTTTGAACGCGCACAGGAGACTTGGAATTTGCGAAGCGAAGCGAAACGCTGGTGCTTACCCCTGAACGAAGAATCTATGACAGAGTTGTTGCTTCTCAATCTCAAACGTCATTATCCAAGCCGAATCACAATACAACCCTTTAACAAACATGAAGAGGCAAAAACCGGTGGTGATTGGTCGTGGACATTTATAAGCCATGATCGGAAGTGGAGCCAGTCTATGCTTGTACAAGCAAAGCGTCTTGATGACCTCGATCATTGCTACACTAAAATTGATTATCGGATAGGGAGAAAGACAACTAATGGAAAGCCACGTATTCGCCAAATCGATCAACTAATAAAAACTGGAAAAAAACAAAAACAGGTGCCGATCTATTTTTTCTATAATCATCTAAGCGATCCAAGTTGTATTCCCTCCAACTGCGGAACCCTTCATAATTCAAAGAGGCTGTTGCCAAATAGCTGGGGAATCAGTTTTGCCTCTGCAATTTCTGTACGTAAACATTTGCCGGATAAACGTTTCGATCAGCACAAGAAATACTCTTTCCCCTTTCATTGCCTTCTTTGTTCCCAGGGGTATGGTGACAGCCCTGTTAGGAGACCAAAGGGATCTCCGGGAGTCGTTGCGGAAATGATGTCCCGGCTTTTTTCGGAAGATGAGTTCGATGATGAATTATCTCGTCGTGATATGTCTACGCTGTTGGGACCAGCGGAAGGTGTACCGGCTATGGTTACAATGGCAGAACAAGTAGCAGCATTAGACGATCCGCAAGAGCGTGATCAGGAAGCTGAAATGCTCGGACGAGAATTTCATGGCATTGCTGGGGCGGTGATATTTCGCGATTCGGCCAACCCGGAAAATAACTGAATCAATTTGAACGATCGCAGATTTTTTTGTGGGGGTTTAGTCATTCTGCTCGGAATTTCCGAGGAAAGGAATTGAACACCTCCAGAAATATTAACGGAACCGGCCACCGCAGATAACTTCTGAGTTCGGCTCTTTTAGAGAAATTTATAATACCCCGACTCTAAAACCAGACCCGGGGGAACACCTGCTACGGTCTGATGCAGTCGCAGGAAGGATGCATATCCTTTCGCAGCCATGCCCCGCCTGCAGCGCCATCCCTGAATTTTCCGTAAGCGAACTTGAACTTTCTGCAATCAACACCCGGGGTATACCCGTCATCCGGCCGCGCCACTTACTGCCGCAGCCTGAATCACAGCTCTGCCCCTGTAAAGGCTGGGCTACAGCGTTGCCGCCAGATTCAGCCCTCCACCTCACCAGCGCAAAGTGCCTGGAACCTGACAATGCACTCGGGCACCGCATCCATACTCTCGTATCTGATCACCCCCACCCCGAGGATGAGACCGGGTGCATTCGTACTCTCGGGCATCAAGCGCCAACCAACCGTCCAGTCCCACGACCCCGGGTTTCCCTGTGCCCTTGTGCCACAGCCTCGCACCGCGCCCCGCCTTGTAGGATCCCTACAGGTATGAATTCCCGGCACTGCCCGCCCATGGTATAAAGTCACTTTGTCACACAATCCGGGGGCTGTTCATGCCGGATTACCCACGGAATACAATAGCTTTTTGATAACTACGCGGGAACCGTAGCACTCCACGTCTAGGCTGTGTGACAACTGGTCCGGCACCATCTCGACGGGAAGTTGTCAATCACAATCGAAGAACCTCCATGCTCATAAAACTAATTCGAGCGGCGTTCGCTGCCGCCTTGATCCTGTTATCTCCGTGGGCAGTAGCGGCAGAAGAATTTACGGAACAAGAACTGGAAGCAATGAGAGAACAGACTAACAGGAATCTTGACATATTGAGATTCTGGAATGCGTGCGAACCTGTTGGGATCAATCACGACAGAATCCGTCTGTACGCCACAGATGAAGAACTCGGAAAACTGGGGTTACCGGATCTTTATGAATCAAGCTATGAATTAAAACAGGTGCTTCAACAGGCAGCAAACAAACGACTGAACAAGCAACACCTGCTTGACAGTTACCCGTCTTTGATATCGGGGAACAACGGTCTTTTTCTCGATGTGGTTGTTATCGGGACCGGATATATTGTACGGATCAGGTACAACCCCGGCACGAGAATTAGATTGCATGAGTTCGGATTGGAACAGTACAAATTCGCTGGGCCATATGTTGCGATGTGGGAAACCGTATCGAGTGGCCTTCACTATGGAGATGCCTCGCTCATCGTGCGAAGCGCCGTTCAAAGGGTTGACTACTTCATTGAACAATATCTGCGGGTGAATGCCGAGGACTGTACATAGCCCGTCACGCCCTTCCCTGTCTGACCCGCACCAGTTTAGGCTGAATCCCGGATCACCCCATACAAGGAAAAATAGAGCGCCTGGCGTGGGCAAGGATATCGTTCTACACGCGTGCGTTTCAACAGAGATTCACATTGATGGTTGGTTACGTCGGGTTGAGCACCCAATCTTCTCTTCGTCCTCCGATTCGTCTTCCGGTTCGGCAGTAATAATTTATCGGGAAGGAAATATGAAGGGAGCTTTATACGGAAAACGATCCGATTCACAGGTGCGCTTAGCCTTCCACGAATACAAGCAGCAGACATGGCCACAGAAAAAGGATGCAATGTGGTAAACAACGCCAGCAGGAAAGTGACGATGCTTGTCGTGGGTATTCAGGACGACAATAAGCTTAACGGCTATGAAAAGTGCAACAAGCGTCGGAAGGTGGAGCTGTTGATTTCGAAGGATTTGGAAATACAGATACCCTCGGTAAGAGACTTCCCCGAACTCATGGGCGTTGATGCGCAACCTCGAAAGTCCTGAAAAGAAACATAAATTCCTCGACAAAATCCATCGACTGACAGCTCTTCACATTAGGACCAGACACAAATGACAATCTTTACCGGATTTTACGAAGCGGTTGTGGTCGATGTTGAAACAACGGGCCTTGATCCGAAGACGGACAGAATTGTTTCTGTCGCGCTGATCCACGCAAATTTTGGAAGCCTGAGGGAGGACCCCAACAGCATGAAAGGCAATTCCATGGAGGCTGTGATCAATCCGCAATGTCGAATCCCCAGGGAATCATCGCTCGTACACGGAATAACGGACAAAGACGTGGCCGACAAGGAGCCTTTCCCGTCCATTGCGCAGGAAATGCGGGAATTCATTGGAGATCTGCCCATAATCGCCCACAATGTGTCGTTTGACAAAAGTTTCCTCAATGCCGAGTTCAAGAGAGCCGGCATCAAGACATTAGCCCGGAACAAGAGCTATTGTACGATGCGGAGATTTCAGAAATTCAATCGTGGCCAGCGAAGAGGAAGCAACCTGGATAATGTTGTGGAAGTTATGGGAGTGGGGAGGCGAACGGGGGAATTACATGACGCCTTCGAGGATGCTAAGTTGGCATGGCATGTGGCTGGAGTGTTTTACAAAATGGATAACCGTATTGAGACTCCCGGCGGCAAACCAGGTCCTCTATCGCGAAGTGACAAATTCGATATTGGCGCAATCATCGTGTTCGTACTGCTTGCGTGGTGGGTCTTCACCGAGTTCAGTTAATTTGGGAATTTGTTGCCATCGCCACAGCAATAACGGCCCGACCATTTCTGTTGCTTCGACAAGGTGCACATCGTCAAGGTAAGCGTAGTCTGCTGTGGTTCGGTGCCGCCAGTGCCCGAGTAGCTTGCCCAACAAGCGCAGATTCCGCCCGCTATGACCGATAAGCTGTCTGCCATGTGTCACCTATCTCGTGCAAGAGATAGGCGACATTCGACGGCCTGCCACCTGCTACAGGCAGGAGTCGATCTGAATACGATCAATGTCTGGCTTGACCATGCACAATGGACACCACAAATATCTATATCGAAATCGACTTTGAAAAGAAGGCGAAGACGATGGAGTTGTGCGACGCATCGGAATCCGGGCCAACCCGGCCGTGGAAGGAGAACAAGGAGTTGATGGCTTTCCTCGAAACATTGTGATTGCAGAAAATTATGATGCGGAGAAATCCAGGATCGCCTTCCTTTCCGTCGCTTCGAATGCCTCCGCATCATATTTTTCCGCACATTAGAGAAATACTGAATTGATCGATATCCTCCATTCCAGCCTTTCCTCCCATCATGGCTCCAACGAACGTGTACCCAACGCCTCAGCTACGGAGTCAGATTTATCGACCTGTTTCACCTCTGACTGTCCAATCCCTCGAAACAAGGATCCAGATTGCACTGCAGGAAAGACTGAAGTAGCGTCAGAAGGCGGTAGGGATGGTCGCTATCCAGCAAGAAATTGCAACGGTCGGTGTTCGCTCTGATCCAGTCTCCGACATCTGTTTGGTCACCCCGTGAATTTCATTTCCGGCCCATGCTTGAGGATCGATACGGTGAGCGTACTCCTCGCTGACTTGGGATTGTAATGATGGCCCGTATAGCGAACCTCGCTTTTGGGATCCGCTTTCCCGGTCTTCAGTATACGGCCCTCATGATAAAAGACATAAGCAGCCATCTTTCCGGCAGGCAGTTGGCTGGGTGGTTTGTGCGGAGCGCAAAGGGATTCAACAATGAGATCGGCGGCGGACAAGGATACACCGGCGAGACCGGCGACCTTTATGAAGCCCTTCGCAAGTTCCGCAATTTCTACAGTCAAGAGGCGTTCCTGTGACGGTTTAAATCAGTACCAGGCCGATACTGGAGAAATCCCACTGAACGATAATGATCCACAGGTGTGCGGCACTGCCAATATGCCAGTATTACGCAGTTCGTATTCACTTATAAATCATTGACTCTATTGCTGGGCAGCCCTGGTCACGAGAAACTGTGCAAATTCCTTCGCCAGTCGCTCGATCTGAAATTGGATGTCCTTTTCTGATTCCGCTTCCGGATTTTCCAGCCACAGTCGCTCATCCCAATCCAAAAGCGAGATTTTGGCTGCGTTGTTGTTGTGGTTGTATCCATTGCTGAAAAATACGGCCGCGACATTATAGGCGCGCAACCTCAACTCGCGGATCATCTCACGCAACTGCTTGTTGGCAGGAGGATGGGCGTGGGAGGAAAGAATACAGATATCTGCTTCCACAAAGTGCTTCCGGAAATAGTTGGAGACGGAACCGTATTCCGCGACTTCCTGGTAGCTGCGGTTCATCGCCGAAAGCGTTTTGAAGTCTTGTGGCATTCGAAGGTTAGTGATTTCGCTCACCCGGTTCCGGCGAAGCCGTTGGTATTGCTGATTGCACAATTCGGATACCAGATGTTTTTGAAAGCTGGTCTTTCCGGTGTTGTTGTCGCCGATGAGTATGTAGGCCCAATACGAAAACATGTTGCCTCCCGTCTCGCGTTGCGTGGATCTGAAGGAATATTACCTTCATCCTATCCTGTTTTCATCCGCGCAACCGGAAACCATCGATGCAGTGTTTTCATCGTTACGCTCAGGCCAACGGCGATAACTGTCGTAGTTCCAACATGGATTGACCGTACGGTTACCCAACGCTGTTTTCAATTTTTGAAAGGGTGCTGTGATGTACAACAGTCTTACAGACCTGCGGGGCCAAAGTGAATCGAATAGGTTACCTTGCGTAGAATCACCCTGTTGATACTGGTCACGGTCAATATTCCCTCCTGGATCGGCCGGCCGAAGATTGCCAGGTTAGGAATCATCTTGGCCGCTTCCATTGGCTTCAGTTCAGGGATACTTCGTTTGGACAAGCCGAAATAGGATTCGAACGGCTGCACGCCATTGCGGAGCATGCTGAAAAACGATAGATATACTAGGCCATCATAGCCCGCATCGTGGGCGGCCTGGGCTATGGTTCTTGAAATCGGATATGCATGGGATCCTGTAAGAAACAACATGACCATGGCGTGATCGAGATTCTCGCTGGGATGAGTATGCGGCTCATCGGGAAATGATACAAGGTTGAGTAGTTTCAGGTTCCGCACTGGCCGGAGTGTGGCCAGGAAGAGAGCGTCCTCTACCGTGACCCTGCATTCATGCAGACAGGTCTGAATATCCGGTGAGCCGTACAGCACAGGAATGTTGAGTGATTCGAGTCTACCAGACTCCCCTGTCTTGGCCGAAAGAGGCGGGCTGTCGAATTGGCTCCAATCCGTAGAATCGAAATTGCCAAGTGAATACTCATCCCCTGGGAACTTTCTGAGGCGGTAAAACTTGTCCTTCTCTATCAGGATTTCTGCCGGATAGGTTTGGAGAATTCGGGCAATTACTTGCTCTCGCTCGTCCTCCTGCTCGAGCTTTTCCAAATTCTCGTTGATGCCTGCCTGCCACTCGGGTGGTCCATACCAGAAAAATCCGATTTTCAGGATTTCCTCGAACAAGGCTGCGTCACTGGAAGGCCATCCGGGAAACGTTCCAAATTCGGTTTCGCGCCTGTCATTGAACTTTATGAGTGGCGTCGCACCAAATTCTGTCCGGTGAATGGATCCCTTGACGAAAAACGACTGGGCAAGTACCGCCAGCGAGTATTTTGTTAGTTTGGCTCCGCCTATGGCTCCGCATCTGTAACAGGCGGATGAATCTTCCTTCCCTATCCCGGCAGCATCCAGCCGGAGTCCTTCATTCCCGAAACACTCCGAGCAGGCAACGACTGCCGTATCGTTGAGGGATTCTTCTGGAAGAAGCTCAATACCGCCCTCATGAAAGAGGTGCCTTGAGAGAACTTGTTCGAATCTGCTTGGCACAAGAAACCCCATCATTTCTGCTGAAGTGAACAATCATACGATGAATATCCGTGTCGAATCGTCAATGATGTCAGGAGTCTTGATCAGCGGAGCATCGATTCAGGGGAAGATTTTGATGCTAACCGGTGACACAAGAATAACTTTGGAATATCGAGACTCCGAGTTAGAGAAATGTCAAGAGCTTTCAGCCAGTCTTTTCTGGAGATCGGGATATGCATAATAATCAGTAACATCATCATCCATTCGCCTGATCTGGATGTCAACAAAATCCTGCCAATACGCTCTTGTCTTTGGCAGTAACTCGTTAGTCTTATCGAATACTTTATTCAAAATTTCCGGAGTTTCACTGGCATGCCAGATTTGGCCGTTTCCTCTGACGGTTTCCAGTAGTACTTTTACATGCTGTTCTTCAAAGTAATCCGCAACCGGCAGGATGGCCGATTCCCCGAGCCATTCCGCACTCCTGAAACTGCGTGCTTTTCCATACATGCTGATCGCCAGATCCACCAACTCCGGCCGTGGGTGTTCAGATACCAATTCGATTTTTGTAGCCTCATCGAACTCTTCAACTCGGGATAACAGGACAGTATCAAGTTGGGATATGCCTAGCACCTCGAAAGCCGAATTTTCCTTCAGGTTTTCAATATCCACACTTTTCAGCATTTCGCGAATCCGAGCCTGGTCGGATTCTTTCAACCATTCAAAAATACGTGTATCACATCCGATAAAGGAGCAGATGCCGAGAAGTTTGTCCCCGGATATCTGCTCGCACTTCTCGGCCACATACCCGGGCATGATGGAGTCGTAGATGTCAGTCTTTGCCTTGGAGATTTCACGCAATACCAACGCCAGTCTCCGGGATCTTCCAACATACTTCTCTCTTTCGTCCCCGAACGGCGCGCTTATGATTGCCTTGATGAGGTTGACCACCAGAACGTCTTTCGCACGGTCAAGGTATTTCGATCGCATGAAAATACCGATTTCCTCGGCCGTTGTCGGAAATGCCGGGCTCAGCAGATCGGCATTGAACCTGGCAATCGCGCTTTTTCCCTGAAGCGGGGCATGAACGAGAAGGTGTTGCAGTGCATGGATAATATGTGCGCGCACCAGTTCAGGTGTGGGTTGATACAGTTCATCTTCGACTACGAAGGCTGGGTGAGCACAAAGGTGGCGATCTTCCTGAAGTCGCAGCAACGCAGAGTATTCGTGAGGCGCCAGCAATTGCAGGTCACTGTTGGCCTTCGTCAACAGTTCGCTTTCGATCTTCAGTAATTTTTTCTTGTCGCCGTTTGTGATGGCATTGTCCAGCTCCTGAACAAAGGCATCGGGAGCTGCCTCGCCTTGTGCAGCGAGTTCACGGGATTTGACGATAATGTCATAGGCAACCGAAATCCATGCAGACATGATGGCGGATCGCAATGCGCCGCCGCGGTAGGCGGTGATCGCCTCGCCGATCAGGCGTCGGGATTCCGGATCCCGCACTGAAAGGGCAAGACTGTCAATATCCGAATATCCGATATTGCCAACAGTATTCATAGCTGGTCATTCACGTCAAGAAAATTGATTAAGGAAAGAAAATTCCGTCTACAAATTGCTCCTGCCTTCCCGGGAATACTTCTCTTTGATCTACTCAGTTACTCCCGAATCTCTGTTGGGCCCATTAATGGGTATTGTGGCTTCCCTGGTACTTTCCGGGATCATCTCAGCCAATCCCTAGTACCCTGAACAACAAGACCATCATGAAGGCTACCACGATCAGGGGAACCAGAAGGTACAAGAAAATTACCTGCGCAGTGATACCCGAATCTCTGTCCTTCACAGGAACGGTTCGCTCTGTCCTGAATTGAGCAACAATATGTAATACATACACTATCAACGGAACCAATATCAAATTGATTGCCACGGCATTCATGAGATCTCCCCATGATATTTCCAGAGTTGTTTCCCAGTCTCCTTTGTGATTGAACATTTTGTTTGCCGCAATCGAAACAAACGTCCCCGGAATCGCACCCAGAAAAAAAACCGGAAGCACCCATGAACTTTTAAATTGACGCCCCGTCTTATCGAACCACCAAATAATGAACTTGGCCCAACCAAAATAAACCGACACAAGAAACATGCCATGAGCACTGTTATGACTGATTTCAACTGCCCTTTGATGGTATGAAGTTCCAACCGTCAAAAATGGAAGGAATGTGAGCACGATTGCCGTATAAAGAAAGTGCGAAATTTTGACTCCCAGGCGGAGTTTGCGAAAAATTCCTGACTCCTGATCTTGAGACTTGTTCATGTTGTGGATTTTCTTCCTACTTCAATACCTTACAGTCCTGACGGTGTCTATCACCCAGCATCTACATCACTGACCGGGTCAGTCCCAGCGCTGGCCTACCTAGAAGAGAAACTACACTCCGCCGTTGTTGCTGATGCCCCCACCGCTGAATTCTCCCTCTACCTCGCCTCGGTTTCCTGATGAAAACCGGATGGGATTGGGGTAACATTCTGTCGCGGCAGGGTCTCTTTGGATATCAGCCTAAGTAACTGAATTATATCGAATTAATGGAGACCTTTCTGTCTCTTTATGCAAAATTTGGATTGATCACAATCAGCCTATTGATAACCTTAGTTGAGTAGCCAATGTCCCCAGAAAAAACTCCACTGGGAGATCCTTCGAGAGAGGCAATCGACTCCCTTCGAGGGTATGTATACCAAATATACCAATCGGCCCTCGCATGGACGGAACTGGAGGATGACGAATCCCTCTACTTGGAGGTGGCAGAGGATTTCGCTGTAGTCGCCAAGGATGCGCTCAAAGCTGTTCAGGTCAAGGGAACCAACCAGCGAGTTACAATAAATTCGGAAGAGATTATCGCCACGATCGATAGTTTCGTGGAGTTGCAGGAAAAGAATCCAAACATAAGAGTCACTCTACGCCATCTTACAACGTCCACTATCGGAAAAGAAAAGAAATGTGAGCATCGCATTGGTGATACACCTACCCTGCTTGCTTGGCGAAATTTAGCCAAGGCGGGAGATCTATCAGACCTGTGTCGGGTACTAGACAAATCGAAGCTGTCAGAGAAATCAAAGGATTTTATAAAGAGCCTTGATGAACAAGACCTTCGTGAAAGTTTTCTCAAAAGGATTCATTTTGATTGCGGAGCACCAGATTCTGACTTTCTTGCGCGACAGATCAATTCGCGAATTTCTAAGCTTCTGCTGGATAGAGACGGTGTGCACTCGCAGACTCCCGGGTGCACGGCTGACATACTACTGAATCTGCTAAAGCTATCAACTAACCCCAACCGCGAAGAACGCTACGTCGACCGAAGTGATTTAGAAAAACACCTTGTGGCTGCTACACAGGTCACTCTAAACAGAGCTCAGTTTGAGGACCAAAACCGACTGATCAATAAAGCCCTGTCGGCTGCCGTACCCGCGGAGGCTGGTCTTTCAAATGTCCAACTTGTCAAGCTTAGTCCTGTCTCAAAGACACCGCTGCCGAAAGCGTTAGCAAGTCGGGAAAACAATATTCGGAAATTTCAGCAGACCTTGGAATCCGTTGGCCTCTGCTGGATTTCTGGTCCCGCTGGTATGGGCAAAACTGTTTCTGCGCGTGTTCTAGCGCACAACAATGGAGATGATTGGGCGAGTATCAATCTGCGGGATCAATCAAGCGAGCAAGTTGCACGAGTATTGATTCAGGCAGCTGATTCAATGAAGGAATCTGGCCTACGGGGCTTGATCGTCGACGATCTCGGTTGGACGATGGAACCTTCAGTGGTAGACAGCCTTCAGTACCTTGTTCACTCTGCCAACCGCTCCGATATTCTTCTGGTTCTAAATTCTTCTGAGTCTCCAACTAGTGATTTTCTGTTTCAGTGCAATCTGCAAGCGGATATTGCTAGAACCCTATCTGAGTTCACGGAAGGAGACATTCAGGAGATACTTGAAAAGTTGGAGGTTACCAATACAAATTGGACAAAATACATCCACTTCGTATCTGGCGGCGGCCATCCTCAACTTGCAATGGCATGCATCCAGAGCATTGCCGCATCGGGTTGGAATCCCATGGAACACCAGACACTGGATACCTTGTTACTGGAACCGCCTGCGATTGGCGAGGTAAGAAAGCGCACCCGGGAACGACTGTTGAGAGGCATGCCACAAACAAGCCGCCGTCTCATTGAGCGCCTTTCCCTAAAAACAGGTGGATTCAGTAGAGAGCTTGCCATTGACCTGGGAAAGCTTGAGCCTCAAATACCGGATGCCGGAATCGTTCTGGAGACTCTGATAGGTTCATGGGTAGATCAACTGGAAGGTGACAGGTTCAACCTATCTCCGTTGTTATCTAGCTTTGCCGATAAGACATTGGGGGCCGGCGAAAAAGAGGGAATCCAAAGTGTAATTGCCGACTCGCTTACGAAAAGTCACAGGCTTGACCTTATTGACATGGATTCGGCACTGTTGGCTGCATGGAGAAGCAGGAACGACAAGGCAATCTTCAAGCTCTGCATGGCGATAATAAATTCTGATTCCTCTGAACTGGAAATGCTTGCTCCTCACCTGTCTATGTTCACAATGTTCAGGACAGACACCATTGCATACCCAGCTAAGGCCGCGATCAGCCATATGTTTCGAGGCGCTCAAGTTCTACTGCTGAACCAAACAACCAACTCACAAACAAAGATAAAGGGCACCCTGCGTTGTTTTTCCGAAGAAGCCAAAAACGTCAAGAATGAAAAGATACGCGCTTCGACAAACGTGATCGTTTACTCGAAGTTGCTGCTACAGACCTCTAAAGCTGGGATAGGAACGAGTTTCATTGACATTATTCGCGAACTCGATCAACTGCTAGAGAATGAGAATGATGTATTGCCCTCTGAGGCCTTGGAAGGAGTGAAGAAACTCGAGAAAAAAGGTATCAGCTCAATAGGAATCATGTTTTTTAATCAAACTCGGCAGCTCACAAAAATTGAAGAACTTACTGTTGTTTTCAACTTTCTCGACAACTGTTCGTCAGATTTGCGCTCGAAACTGTTCTCACCCTTTGACCATAACGACTATGATGCAGATATGATAGTTACCGGGGCATGGTTGAGCGAGGACAAAGCAAACTCTATTGATTCTTCAGCTCACAGTGCTGTCTTTGCACTTCTGGAGGAACAGGCCATCCGGTGGAATCAAACTGACCTTGCCGTCTGCTGTCGGAAATTTCGAGCGATAATTCTGGATGAATACGGCAGCGACAAAACAATCGCACTCACTGTTCTAGATGAAGGCCTTTCAATATTCGGGGAAACCAATTCTGAGCTTGTGCGTGCAAAAGCCAAAGTCCTGTATCGTTCCGAGGACCACAAGGAAAGCCTTGCTATCTCCAAGACGTTAATTGAAGGCGATGCTCCGCTGAACGAAATCGAAAAGGCATTCCTGGGAAGAGATGCGGCGATAAGTGCAGAAAAACAGGGTGATCTAGACACTGCTCGGCGATATTATCTATTTGGTAGAGAAGCCGCCCGGAAATCCACTCTTCCAAATATGACGGCTATGCACATTGGACTACTGGCTGATGCCGCTCTAGCAAGTTGGCGGTACGGTGATCGGCAAACCTGTTTGCAGGATTTCATTACGGTGCTTGAAGAGGTAAACAAGATAAAGCCTAATGAAACTCTGCGTACCGCTCACTGTCACGCATTAGTTCGACATGTACTTTTTTGGCTCCACCAGGACGCGATGGGTGAGAAGTACTTGCTCGAAGGTGGACAAGAATTAACAATTTATCCAGGCTGCGTAAGCAACCCCGAGCCTCATCCTGAGATTGGAGAGCGCTTTGTAACACCAATAGAAATCGCATGGTACTGGTTGGCGACAGTGGAAAATTACGCTATCCAAGATGCTGGGGTCACTGACAAATTAGAACAGTTCTTGCCGAGCGGTCCAGTATGGGAAGGACAGATGCTACTGAGTTCAGCAATAATGTACAAGGCGCTGTCACGGCTGGACGCAAAACTCTTCGTCGAAGCTTTGCAAGACAGAATTTCCTGTCATGCGTTGGCAAAGAAGAAAGGCGGACACTTGGGTGGATTTGACATCAGGAATGTAACCTATGGCACCCTCCCGATTGCCACCAAAGAGCAACAAGAAGAGCTTCGGGATCTTACTGAGAAGTTTGTGCTCATGTATTGTGCCACTTGCGTATTGAAGGACGATTTCGCATCTATCCCAGTAGTGCTTAGAGAACTGACAGATGTGAACGGTTTCCAAGTACGCCCGATACTGATCGATCGTCTGCAAATCAAAGGCCCTGTAGAAGACTTTTACACAGGATTTGCAAGCTTGATTCTGACAATCACTAAAGGAACGCCAGAAGCTCCAAACGTCTCCCCGAGGGAGGTTTTTGAACTGGCTCTCCAGGTTCTTCAGATAGCTGAACAAACGGGGTACTATAAATTGGTTGCTGAAATCCTACTGCCTTGGTTAGTGCAGAGATGGTCATTTATTTTGGAACGCCAGCGCTTTCAACTAAACTGTCCGAGGCTACACGAAGGTAGCATCAGGGGTGCCCTGGAACAAGGTAGTGTATCAATTGAAACCAAAGTGGTAAAAATCCTGATCGTCACCCTACCTACCCTTGGAATCAGCAATCAGCATCAAATCTCACAAACATTGTCGAACTTGCCCAGATAATCTGGTGTCCACCCAATAATGGATAATTCACAGGGGATGCCAGAGTAAGGTTTAAAACGGTACCACCTTCATGAAATACTGGATTCGTAGCCCCGGGGTGGGTCAAGCCACCGTGGAATCCATTGTCGCATCCATCCGGAAATGGTTTTGTTCGGTCATGATTGCCACCCCCCTGAACACCGCCTGAAACCAGGTCCCGGGGAATATTTAATACGGCCCCATGCAATCGCCCCGTCCATCCGGTTGAATTCGCCGGATTCCCCGTCGGCCGACGCCCTCTCCGTCATCAAATCGCATTCAGACGTCTACAACACGGGGCTGACCCGGGCGCGCGGCTGTCGCCGGACGATGGAGTGCGCCAAACCACGCCCCTGACCGGAAGGCGGTCCGGTTCGACCGGAACCGGAAAAACCCGTTTCCGCACACGCCCCGAATTTCGATATCACCGGGGCCTGCTGCGGCAGGGCGCCGGCGGCGCCCCGCCATGCCCGGACTACCAGCGGACCACGCCCCTCAGCAGCACGCCGTGCCTCGCGGCGTCGCCGTCCGCGGGCTCGTTCCGCACCGCGTCCAGGCTGAGACCGATGCGCGGCCCTTCCGTCCGGACCGGCTCCAGCCGCCAGCCCACGCGCCAGTCGGTCGTCCCGCCGTCCGACGCGCCGTAGCCGACGTTCGGCGTGCCCGTGTACCGGCCGCCGTACACCGCAATCCCGTAGCCCGCCTCGGCCCGGAGACCCCGGCCCGCGTCGAACTCACCTCCCGGCGCCAGACCCCGCGCGTCCCTTGCGCCCCACAGACGGTCCGCCGAACCCGAAGGCGTCCCGAAGGTCGGCGACAGGCTGAACGACAGCCCCCGGCCACGCTCGCCCGGGTCCAGCCGCACCGTCGCCGACGCACCCCACTCTTCATAATCCGAATCCGCGTGGGATGCCAGCATCCGCGCCTTCGCCTCCAGCGACAGGCCCGTCAGCGGGTCGGCGTAGCTCACGCCCGCCCCGATCTCCACGCCCGTCCCCGTCTCCGCGTCCCCGCCGTCATGGCGAAGGCCGAGTTCCAGCACGGGCCGGAGCGTCCTGCCTTCATCCAGTTCGTACGTCCGTCCGCCCTCCAGCAGCACCCGCACCCGGTTCGTTTCCGCTTCGGTCGCTACGGAGTTCGCGGCCTTGTCGGAGTCCGTCCGCACGTACAGCGCGTCCGCCTTCAGCGCGAGGTCCATGCCGCCTTTCCCGTATTTCACGTCTTTCCCATCCTGCTCCAGCAGCACCCCACGGGCTCCCAGGGCGCCCATCCGCAGCGACAGGTCCGTCCTCACCGGGGCCGTGCCGTCGTCGAACGAGACCGTCATGTCGCCGGTGCCCCAGCCCACCAGGCCCCAGGCCGACACCCGGTCGGTGACCTCGTAGCGCCCGTAGGGGCTCACCGTGGTCATCGTGCTCTCCAGGCTGCCCTTCGAACCGGTTTCCGCTCCGGAGTCGTCGAACGTGCCCTCGCCCTCGCTCAGGCCGATCGCAACCCCGGCCAGCATCCGGCCCCAGTCGGCGTCGGTGCCCAGGGTGCCCGTCGTCACCTCGCCGTCGATGCCCAGGCGGCCGCTGTCGGAAGCCTGCTCACCGTCGAACCCGCCATGCGCCACCCGGCCCCAGGCCGCGAGGCCCGGGCCCGAGCCGTCCATCCGGCCCGCCGTGTGGAACGAACTGCCGAGCAGCACCTCACGGCCCGTCATCGAGAGCGGAGCGCCGTGATCGATGCCGCTGTCCCAGCGGTCCCCGGCGCCGAGCCGCGCGAACGGATCGCCGTCGTCCGGCACCGGTGAACCGGAACGCCGGGCAAGGCCCGTCAGCACGTCCATCAGCGGATCGCCGTCCTCACCGCCCGACAGGTCCAGGGACTGGCCCGCCAGGGTCGCGTGGGTCCCCGGCGCAAGATCCCCCTCCAGCCTGCCCGACACCGCGTCCGCCACGTGGCTTCCCGCCATGCGCCCGAACCGCGACAGCCACGCCTGCTGCAGCGCGTCGTCGTTCCGGATCACCCCCTTCGCCTCGCGGTGCATCGCGCGCAGGAACGCACCACGCGGGTTCGAGAGCTTCAGCCTGAACGTCTCCCTGCCCTCGTCGATCGCGTCGTCGAGCAGCGCCACCGAGACCGTCTTGGCCGTCTCGCCCGGCGCGAAGACGAGCGTGCCCGACGCGGCCGTGTAGTCCGCCCCCGCCGTTGCCGTGCCGTCCTTCGTCGCGTAGTCCACCGACACCGCGTGCGCCGCCGCGCGGTGGAGCGTCACCGCGAAGTCGAGCGAGGCGTCCTTGCCCTCCTTCGCCCGCGCGTCCTGGGCCCGGATCCGCGCCGGGCCCCGGACCGTCGCCGACGCCTCGCCGAGCGCAACCGTCACGTCCTTCCAGGACTTCGGCATGACCCGCACCCGCCACAGCACCGGGTCCAGCGGCTCCACGCCCGTGACCGTCCCGGCCGTCACCGTGAACGCCTCGGGAGCGGGCTTCGAGCCCGACTGCACGTCCAGCGCGAACGCCGTCCGCCCGGCATGCTCCGGCGGCACGTTGCCGAACGCCACCGTCACGGTCTGGGGCGCCGTCTGCGGCGCCGCCTCGACCACCGCGATGCGGTAGTCCGTGGTCCTCAACCCCGGTTCGGACACCACGACCTCCAGCCTGGTCGGGCCGGACGGCGACAGCGACAGCGCCGCCGCCGTCCCGGAAGCCCGGACCCGCTGCCGCGACAGAAGCGTCAGATGCGGCACCGGCCGGCGCGAGCGCGCCCACACGGTCGGCGCGCCGCCCGGCGCCGCGCCCCACGACGGCGCCAGCGACACCTCACGGGTCCCCGCCGGCACCTCCGCCCGGTAGGACTTCACCCCCGGCGAGAACGCCGGGACCAGCGCCACCGCCTGCGAGCCCGCCGTGAGCGCAAGACCGCTCAGCGGCCCGCCCGCCGCCGCCGTCCGCGCCGCCGCCCCGACCACCTCGACGTGGTACGTCGTGGCCGTCCCCCGCAACGGCTGCCCCGACCCGTCCGGCTCGATCACCGTCAACTCCAGCCTGGTCGGGCCGGACGGCGACAGCGACAGCGCCGCCGCGCCGCCGGAGGCATGGACCTGCGTCCGCGCCAGAATCGTCGCCCCCCCGCGAGAGAGCGCGAGCACGCTCGGCGGGCCGCGCAGCTCGGCCTCCGCGCCCCACGACGGCGCCAGCGACACACCCGCCGTCCCCAACGGGACCTCCGCCCGGTAGTACGTCACCCCCGGCGAGAAGGCCGGGCTCAGCGCCACCGCCTCCGAGCCGGCCGTGAGCGCAAGGCCGCTCAGCGGCCCGCCCGCCGCCGCGCGCAGCGCCGCCAGCCGCTGCCTCTCCGCTTCCGCGGCCGCCTCCGCCGCCAGCCGCGCCGCCTCCGTCTCCGCGTCCTCGTGGTTCCGGATGGTCAGGGTGAGTTCGTCGGAAGCGCCCGTCACAAACTTCATCCAGGACGCCGGCACCTGGCACGTCTGGCCCTGGGGACACAGGGTATGCTGGCCGTGCGTGACCGAGGCGGTGTAGGAGATGTTCTCGTACGCCTGGGCCTCGATCTCGATCGTCTCGCCGTCGTCATCGTGCGCGTCGTCGAGGATGCGGACCTCGAAGCTGGCGCTCCTCTGGCCCGCGGGGATCTTCAGCAGGTTGATGGCCCGGACGGAATGGGACGGCCCCTCGCCGAACCAGAAGCCCCGTTCCACACCGTCCGGCGCCGGCGTCCAGTAGTCCGCACCGGCCGCCAACGCCTGGCTGCCCTCCCCCCAGGTCGCCGTGCCGCGCAGGAGGACGTTCACCTGCACCTCGTTAAAAACGTTTGCCCGGTCCAGCGTCGCCGTCACCGTGACCGGGCCGCCGCCCTCGCGCGGCGCGGTGTCGGTGGCGCTCAGGGTCAGGGAGGTCGGCGGGGGCCCGGTCAGCACCAGCCTCACCTGAACCTGCTGACCTGCCGCAGGCAGGATGTTGGAGACGCCGATCCATTTCAGGCCGTTATTGATACCGGAGCCCTCGCCCATGTTGGCCAAGCTTGTCTCCGTGGCGTCCGCCAGCCGCAGGCGCGTGGTGCCGACAACCAGCACCCCCTTTTCCCTGAGTTCCTGGGGAACGGTGTGACTGAATCCAAGCCAGAATTCGTCCGAGCCGATAATGTCATCGAAATATAGGATCTTGAAAGGCTGAGTTTGATCATACTGGGGGAATCTGTTGTACGATAACGCGTTATCGCAGCGATATTGGTCCGGGACCACGAGAGGGTTCCGGCAGCCGCGCGTCTCAATAGCATTGCTGAGCCTGTAGCTGAACGGCGTCAGCGTGGCGGACCAGACGACGCTCTGCGCCTTGGCGGGCGCGGCCTCGAACAGGCCGAGCGTGCCGAGCAGCGCGAGGACGGGAAGGAGGGAGAGGCGGCGCCACGCGGACGCGGCCCGGCGCGAGCCCGCCGGAGCGGCCAAGCGGCCGCCGGACGATCCGGCCTGTAGGGTGAGATGTGAGAGGGGGTTGCGGACGCGCCCGCGAGGGGCGGCGGCCGGTTCAGGCGGGCCGGCCTCCCGCCGGGCGCAGCTCATGCCGTCTGGCCGCTGGCCGCTGGCCGCTGGCCGCTGGCCGCTGGCCGCTGGCCGCTGGCCGCTGGCAAGGCATTCTAGCGGCTCCGTCCGCCCTGTCAACTCCCTCCCGTGACTTTATTCTTCCCATATCCGGGACGGCGAAATCCACCGGCGGGGCCGGGGGTCTCCCGGTCATGAAAGTCAGGCTCGGGGCGCGTTCTTCAGGCATGTGATCCAGCATTCCGGGTTCTCCGATGTGAAGTGTCAGGGCATTGTTGTTGCGAACATCCGCATCCGCATCCGCATCCGCATTCGCATTCGATTCTATTGAACCCGGATGCGCTTGTGCAATGCGAATTTCACCCCTCAGCCATGCCGATTCCGCTATGCCAGATACCCCCCACTGCCCACCACGCGTTTGCTGCACGCCTTCGAGGCCGCCGCGTTACGGGGACGCATGTGATCCGTCAGGCTCAAGACCGGGGCGCGCCGCATCGCCGCCACCGGGTATTCGTTGCGCCCGCGGCCGCGGCGCTTGCGCAGGGCGGCGATGATCTCACCGTCGGGAAGGGATGAAAGAACCAGTGCCGGCCGCCGAAGGTCCGGCAGGTCAAGCGGATTCCAACGGAAGATGAGCCTGAAGCGGAGAAATCCCCTGCATGGATTCCCTGGGGTGAAAATCGTGGTTTCCGGGTACCGCGGATCCGAAATCCGAACAAATACGCCATCCCTGTGGGGTAAAGAGTTTCCGCAGGACCCGGAAAAGCATTCCCCTGCAGGAGTTCAGATACAGCGCAATTCCCTCAATGGGTTATTACGGCCCGGACAGTGAGGGTTTCGGGGGCGGAAACCGGGCCGGCCCGGCCGTGGAAGGAAACCCAGGGGACTGATGGCTTTTCTCCAAACATTGTGATTGGAGAAAACCGTGATGCGGAGGAATCCGGGATCGCCTCGATCTCCGGGGACCCGGAAGGCCTCCGCTTCATTTTTTGGTCCGCTGCATTATTTGATTTGGCAACACGTGATCGCGGCCCAGGGACGCGGACATGAGCACTTCTGCCCCGCCGCGTTGTGGATCACGGGATTTCACCGTCATCAATGAGCAATCAACCTGAAACAACACGCAGGCGGACGCTGTCGGCGAAACCGCCGGGTTCGCGGCATTTCGAACCGGGCCCGGCAGTCGGGAATGCGCTCAGGCGGGGCCGCGCCCGCCGGGGGCGCACGGGCCCGGGTGCCATGAATTCGCCATGAGATTCCCCCGCCTCCGGCATGCATGCCGCCCCGGATCCGGTTACAGTGGACAGGGAGGCCGTCCGGGGACATGCGACATCCCCGGCATGTGCTCCTCCATCGGAACACGGGAGATGAAAACAATGGCAAAGATCCTGCTGACCCTGCTCATTCCGGCGATCGCCGCAGCCGCAACCATCCTGGCCTTGAGGAACCGGGCGTCCCATGCCCGTCCCGGGAACGATGACCTTTCCTCCTCGGCGCGGCAACACCGGGAGATCACCCGAAGATACCGGGAAGAGCAGGCCAGCCTCACCGACTGACCGGCCGGGACCCCGTCCCGGATTTATCCGGACCTTATCCGAACCGCATCCGGCGCGGCCCGGTTCCACCCCTCCACTGCGTAGAGGGTCATCGCCGCCCGGCCTCTTCCCTTCCCGCCCCCTGGCCATGGCGCCGGCCATGACCATGACCCACGAGCACGGGCCGGTCCACGACCGTCCCTGACGGCACGGCCGTCCCACAGCCGTCCCGGACACGGCATCCAATTCATTCCCTTCGCCATCGGGCCGCCGATCACCGGCACGAGTTGGTTTTGGCCGCCAAGGGCCGGATGGCCCGGAGGCCGAGGGAGTTCATCCTTCGGTTCCTGGCCCTCCATGCCCTTTGATCAACCGTTACCCGGAGGCCCCATGACCCCCTCGATCCAGACCCTGAGGAACGAAACCACCTTCCTGATGCACGTCACCGGCGACGGCCTGCCCGACGACCGGTTCGCCGTGCTGTTCTTCCAGTCCAAGGCCAACGGGGACATCGTTCCCGTCCACCCGGAAGAAACCCCCGGCAAGGGCAAGCCCCGCCCCTCGATCATGACGCTGGAGAAGGTCCGGGCGCTGCGGCCCGGGCGGGACGGCATCATCATCGCCACGGGCATCGACGACCGCGAGTGCCGCCTCCAGGCCTGGGGCATCCGCGCCAGCGGCATCGGCTACGACCGCCGGGTCAAATGATCCCGGGCCCCGGCCGGGGCGTTCCGGAGGCATTCCCCCATTCCCCGGAATGTTTCTTTCCTGTTTCATGTTCAGGCGTGGGAGGCAACTGTGGCATACCGTGATGCGGCGACGGGACGGAAACGGAACCGGGAGCGGTTCCGGGAAAGGATGGATGAGAGAAGGGCCGCCAATCTCTGCCTGGCGTGCGGACTTGTTTCTCCGGTTCCCGGCCGCACGAACTGCGAGCCCTGCGCCGAGAAGCGACGGACCAAGGAAAAGGCGCGCAATGAAAAACTGAAGGCCGAGGGCAGGCCCCGGCGGTGCATGGAGAAGTCGAGGGAGGCGGGACGCCGCCACTATCGCCGGAAAATGGAACGGCGGGCCGCGGACAGGCTCTGCAGGAGATGCGGCAACCGGCCGCCGGCCCCGGACCGGATAAACTGCCATGACTGCGGCGAGCAGCTCCGGGTGGCGGCCAGGGCGAGATACCATGCCGGCAAGGCTGCCGGACTGGCGTACGGCGGCAGGTCGGCCGAGTCACGCCGGCGGTCGGCCAGGATCCGCAGCGAGCGCAAGCGCGAAGCATGGGTCGAAGCGGGAATGTGCAGCAGGTGCGGTTCCAGACCACCCGCCGAAGGAGGGTCCACGTGCACCCCTTGCAGGACCAGGCGCCAGGCCCGGGACAAGGCGAAGTACGCCGAGAGAAGGAATTATGCTTCATACTACACCTCCAGTGTTCTGATCATGGCAAGGTTGGGACATCGGCTGTCGCCGCGAGAGCCGTTGTCCCGGTTGTTTCTCCGGTGGCGGATCGGGGATTTCAAACAGGAAATGGCCGGCGTCGCAATGGACATGTCCGATCAAGAGCCCGGCCCGCCGCCACCTGTGGACCGTACTGTCCGTCACCCCGAATTTCTCGGCAACCTCGCCAACCCCCAGGAATCCGCGATCACGCAGCCGCTGATAGCGTGACTTCAGGCCGTAGCGCTCTGTCACCACACTGACCAGCTTCGGGGTAAAGGCGAGGCCGCGACCGGTTCGGTATCCACGTTCGTTGAGCAATTTGGCGACCTCTCCATTGGTATGGTCGTTCAACAGCCGGTCGATCTCGGCGACGACCTCGTCACTGGTCTTGTAGATCTGGGATGGATGAGGATCCGGCACCCATGTGAGGTGACGGACCGCCCCGCCCCGTAACCTGATCCCCAGGCTCTGCGCAGACTTGGTCAGCGTCACGTCCTCGATCAGCAACCGCGCCATCCGCTTGCGCTCGCGGTGCGGCGTCGCCGGATCGTTCCACAGGCGGGGGAAGTCGCTCGCCAGCGCAAGGATCCGCCGGCGTTGCTCATCATCCATCCCCTGGTCAGAGCCGGCACGGTCGCTCTCGAACTCGCGCTGCGCCTCCTCGAGGCCTCGAAGCTTCGCGTTCCACTCCGCCTCCAGCACATCGGCAACCATCCGGTTATCGGGGTGGGCCTGCATGAACCGCTGCCGCGCCAGGTTCGCTTCCTCGCGGGCACGCTGCACCTGCTGGGCGCGCCACAGGTCTGCCTCCTTCGCGCGTGCGGCGAGTTCGTCCTGCACCTGCAGCGCCACATCCAGCGTGAGCGGCGTCATCAGCCCCACCAGAAACTCGCCGATCCTGCGGTCGATGGCGGCGCCGGGGATGGTCTGGCACCAGGCGCTCGCCGTCTGGTGACCCTCGTGGCTGCACAGGTAGTAGGGCTGCAGGCCTCCTTTTCGCTGGTGGTAGCGCACCGCCATGGTCCGGCCGCACACGCCGCAGATCGCCAGACCCTGCAGCAGCGCCGGCCCCTCCCGCGGGGGAGTGCGGCGTCCCGCTCCGCCCGCATGGGCATAGTCGTTTTCCCGGAGCTGGCGCTCGTTCTGCTCGAACCGCTCCCAGGTGATGTAGCCCGGATGGGCATCGTGCAGCAGCACGGTCCACTCCTCGCGCGGGACCTTCCTGGTCTCACTGCCGCCGCCGGGACGCCGCTGGCTGCGGCTTCGCCCGTAGACGAAAGCACCGGCGTATCGCGGGTTGTGCAGCGTCCGAACTACCCGTGCGAACCGCAACGGCTTCCAATGCAACTCTCCCTTGTGCGGGCCGTCATGAGGACGGTGTGGAAACAGCAGATTCTCCCGGTTGAAGTGCTTCACCGTGGCATTGGCCGAGCCGGTCCTGGTGAAGGTGTCGAACAGCAGCCGCAGGCTGTGCTGCACCTGCTGGTCCGGATCCAGCACCACCTGGCCCAGCGGGTCGTAGACCAGCCCCACCGGCAGCGGAATCCGCAATTCCCCCCGCTTGGCCGCGTTCAGCGTCCCCCCGCGGAGCCGGGCGCGCATCATGTGGAGTTCCGCTTCGCTCATGGTCCCCTTGAGGCCGAGGAGGAGCCTGTCGTTGAAGTCGCCGGGACTGTACACGCCGTCCTCGTCGAGGATCAGCGTCTCGCTCATGGCGCAGATCTCCAGCAGCCGGTGCCAGTCGGTGGAGTTGCGCGCAAGCCTGGACACCTCCAGCCCGAGCACGATCCCGGCCCGTCCCATGGTGACTTCGGCGACCAGGCGCTTGAACCCCTCGCGGTCGCTGTCGGCGCCGGACAGGCCGAGATCGCTGTCGATCACGACGATGCTTTCGGTCGGCCAGCCCAATGCCACCGCCCGCTCCCGCAGCGCATACTGGCGGCGAGTGCTCTCGCCATGCTCGCTTACCTGATGCAGGGTGGACTGGCGCACGTACAGGTAGGCATCGCGGCTCAGGTGGCTCGCGGTGACCTTCTGGTGGGCGGTGTTCATGCCGGCTCCCCCTGCTGCATATGGCCCTTCAGCATCTCGAGCAGAACGTCGATCACCGGCCTTTCGACATCGGCGGGCAGCGTCGCCGCAGAGACGCCCCCGCAGACCGCCGCCGGCGGGACGGGCAGTTCGGCGAATGCCCGCAGCCAGGCCGCGACGCCGCGCAGCGCCACCACGGCGTGCCCGTGGCGGTCGTGGACGGCGCCGGGCTCGACGGCATGGCGGCGCATCCGCTCGTAGCCATGCCCGTAGGCGGAGTGTTCCGCCGCGTCGATCACGGTATTCCGCGGACCGCCCTTCATCGTTTTTTTTCCCGCCCGAGGGCACGGTCGATGCTGCGGCGATGGACCGAGATGCCGAAGCGCGCGCGCACGAGATCGACCAGGTCCGCGGCCGTCAGCTCCGGCCGTTCGTTCTTCGCCGACCGCAGCGCCTCGACCACCTCGTCGCTGATCTTGTGGGGCCGGCGGGGCCCCGGACGGTCCGGCAGCAGTCCCGGCAGCCCGCCGGCATCGTAGGCGCGCTGCGCGAGGTACCAGGTGGGCCGGGAGACCCCGAAGCTGGCCGCGGCATGGCTCACCGGCACGCCGTCCTCGCGCACGCGGCGCAGCATCTCGTACTTGACCTGGAGCAGGTCGCGCGGATCGAAGAAGGCGTTGGAGAGGAACAGTTCGTCCCGCACCGCCTCCGCGTTCGGGTTCAGGCAGCCATGCTCCCTGAGGGCCCGGGTCTTTGCATCGGTGGAATGTCTGGCCATCGCGTGGGGTCCGTTGAAAAATGAATGTAAATCTATTTATGCACATTATGAATGCCGAATCAAGAGGATTTCTCCTGTGAATGTACGAATAACCCTGAATATATATAGGAATATTCCCGTTTCTCTCTATCAGGCCCATCCCGCCAGGCTCCGTTCCTTTCTCATGTATGACAAAAACGTTCTTACACATGGGACATAATCTCCTTGACACTGTCCGTATCGCCGTCGCCCTCGTTCCCGTCGCAGGCATCCCCGTCCAGGCCGGCCAGCAATGCCGACAGCGCGAGCAGGTCCGATACGCGAAACGCCGACCGGCCCGCAGCCACCCGCACGAACGGATCCACCGCCGCGACGCTTGTGAATGCCTGACGCATCGTGCGCACCGTGCCGTCGTCATCCGTGTAGTGGACCAGTCCAACCCCGACCATCGACGTGGTCTCGATCAGATCGAACTCGCGTCCGTGAAGAGGGTGAAAAGGGTGCGTCACCACAAAGCGCTGCTTCTCGATGCACAGGTGACGTGCAGTTGAAAACCCACTCCAGGGCCGCCGGCATCTGCACGAGGTGCGGACACGCCCCCGCCTTCGACGGCACCGCCACCTGCCTTTCCTGCAATGCCCTGGAGGCCGGCAGCGGACGGGTCGAACGGCGCAACGCCGCGTCCCGGAAACGGTACTGGCGGAGAAGGCGGGAAATGGTCTGTACCGATTGTGGCCAGCCCAGTCAGGGAGCGGCCCGCTGTCCGAGCTGTGCCGAGAGAAGCTACACCCGGTCCGCCCACTTCCGCGGGATGCCCGCCTGGGAGCCCGAATACACCGTGGTGGACCTGGACACCGGGGAGGAGCACGGGCCCTTCGACAGCCGGGCCGACGCGGACGCCGGCGCCGCGTTTCTCAGGCTCCGGCAGGGGCGTTTCGAGGTCGTCGCCGAGAACCACCCGCTGGCGGGGTCGGTCGGCTGGGCGTGATTGCCCTCCACCGCACTCCGTAGCCGGACGGGGTACCGCCGGCCCGTGATCCAGCACGGCCATGTCCGTGACCGCCGGGCCACCGCCCCCTGTTTCACGGGCGGCCGGCTGCCGGCCCGCCCGCGTCTGCCCCGGTGGAGTCGGCCGCGGCGGCGGATGATCATCAACGGTCCGGCAGAACCCGGAAGAACCCGGAAGAATCCGGAAGAAGCACGCGCCCCCTGTCGGGCGATGCCGGCCGGCATGTCACCCGGTAAGGAGACGGGGGGCGCGTGCCGGGCCAGTATACACCGCCGCTGTCACGGAAGACGGTCAAGCCGTCCCGGGCGGCAGCCGGACGGGGATCATGGAACCGGCGGGACCACGGCTCGCCGCACGCGATGCGCCGGGGACGGAGCCGGCGCCGGTCTGCGCCGGAACGGAAACCCACCCGCATCCATCGGCAGCGGCCCCTGACGGCCCCGCAGGGCTTTTTTCCGCCTTTTTCCGGCCCGGCCCCCACCCTGGTCCCCACGCCCCTGTCCGCCCTTCCAGGCCCCGTTCCGGAGTCGGAGGGCAGAGACGGAAAGAGTGAACCCGGGTAGGTGGGAGGGAGCCCGGCTCCGGCCGCCTCCCCGGGGTTCATCGAACTTTCCATCAACCCGACACGGGAGAACCATCATGCACATCCGCGAAATCGGGGGCAATTCCGAAATGCCCGAAGCATCCGAAATCCCCACCAGCCCCGACCAGCTGCTCGGCGAGATCGGCCTGGACAGCCAGGTTGTCCGGGAGATCCTCGACGACGTTTCCTCTGAGCCGGCCCTCGACCTTCGTCCCGAAGGCTGACGGAGGGAAAGAGGGGTCTGGAGAAGGTGAACCGAAGGGGGGCCGGGAGAAAGAAGAACCCGGACCCCCGGGGGTTCGTTCCATCGTTTTTCCGTTTTATCCGTTTTTTCCGTTTCATCAACCAACGTTACCTCAGGAGGTACATATGCCTTTCGGACTCAACAAGGCCTCATTGATCGGCCGCATCGGACAGGACGTCACCGTCAACCACCTCGCGTCCGGCGGACGCGTCGCCAACCTCAGCATCGCCACCGACGAGTCCTACATCCGGGACGGCGAGCGGGTCGACCGCACGGAGTGGCACCGCCTGGTCACCTTCCAGGACGGCCTCATCACCATGCTGGAGAAGCACGCGAAGAAGGGCCGCCTGGTCTACGTCGACGGCAAGCTCCAGACCCGCCGGTGGCGCAAGGACGGCGAGGACGCCGACCGGTTCTCCACGGAGATCATGCTCGTGCCCGGTTCCAGAATCCAGTTCCTCGACCGGCCCGCCAGGCCGGACGGCGGCGCCCAGGCGCAGCCCGCCGAGGCCCCGGCCGCGGCACAGGATTCCGCACCGGTGAACGGAAACGAGATCGACGAAGATCTCCCGTTCTAGCGATCCGCGTCGCCGTCTCCTCCGCTTCAGCCGCAGTCCCCAGGGGCTGCGGCTTTTTTCTTGCAGCCAACCCAACGGCGGGCTTCGCCGCGTTCCCCGGCATGGCGATGGAGTTGATGGACAGGGGGGTGGGTGGTGAACCGCGCGGCGGCCGGAGGGAGGGCCTTCGCGCGTCACGTCAACCAGCACACCGACCGGAGAGTACCATGCCTCGAATCACGTTTCAGCAGACCGATGAAGACGAAGCCATCATCCGTTACGACGGCGAGGCCGTCGGCGACCTCTACCGCCATGAGGATCCGATCACAGACAGGCCGGTGTATTTGGTCCTGCTGGCAGATGACGCGAGGGGTTGGAAAAAAGTCTTCGACCGGAGCAAGGTCCATCAGGCCATCAGGGAGCGGCTTCGTAGCCACAGAACCCTCGGATGGCGATTCTGATCACCATGGCAGGCATCGCCATGCCAGTCCCCTTCCCGCCGCTTTCCCCATTCACCCACCGCTCGGTGGGCGTCCTGCCCACAATGAGCGCCTGCGGCGCGGCTTGTTGGTCGCTGGTGCTGTCCATGCACCCACGGCGTTTCACTCGGCTCTCCTCGTTGTACGCCTGACGCGACCCGATTGGGGGGGGGACAGTACTACTCCCTACCTATTCCCATGATATCCCCGTGCTCGTTTGCCAACCCCTCCGGGGTCCTCCACTGCGTTCCGGCCAGGACTCCAGGGACAACGGCTGCGCCTAGGGCCGGCGCGCCACGCGACCGTGGCTCACTCCTCCCTGCGGTCGTCCCTGCGCCCGCACCATCGCGCGGCACGCCGACCCATGTCCCTGGGCCCCGGTGGCGGCTCTGCGCGCGGCGATGAAGGATGAATACGCAGGAAGTTCCCTTCCAGCGCATGCGGGGCTTCGCCCCTTCAACTTCCATTGTTCATTCGAGAATTCACAATGTACGACAACAGCAACAGCAATAGCATCTCCGACAACTTCGATCACCTCGACGGCATCGATACCGGCAACCAATCGATCACCGCCATGATCTGCGAGCAGGCGAAGCTCCACGGGGCCACGCCCGAGCGCGGCGAGTTCGATCCCAGGGAGATCTGGGAGCGGGACACCACCATCGGCGCGGTGGCCGAAGCCTTCTCGGTCCTGGCGGACTCCATCGGCGTGACCGGGTTCCAGATCGCCGACGAGGCCGGCTCCCTCCTCTGGGGTTTCGTCAACACCTTCGACGCGCAGATCCGGAGGCTGGACCGGAGCATCGACCGGATCGCGCCCGAGCTCCGCGACCTGCGGAAGGAACAGGACGGTTCGGAAATAAAATCGCGGGAGCTGGAACTCCTCACCGACCGGGCGAAGAACCTGGGCGGCAGGCGCGACGCCTTCGAGGAGATGCGGGACGCGGCGGCTGCCCAGTACCAGGCGCAGACCGGGGAGATGTGGCGGCCGTGGAAGGGTTCGCACACCAGCCGCACCGGGGTTCTCACCTCCGCCGCCATCGACGCGCGCGACTTCCTTCGGGCGAGGGACAGCGCCGCGGCGAAGGAGAACCTCCCGGACGGAACCCTGATCGCCGTCGCGGGCGGGAAGGACGGCGACCCCGACGCGGTGTTCCGCAAGCTGGACGCCGCGCACCGCAAGTACGCGGACATGGTGCTGGTCCACGGCGGCGGGCCCGGCGTCGAGAAGTTCGCCGCCCGCTGGGCCGAGGCCCGCGGCGTGCACCAGGTGGTCTGCCGGCCCGACTGGAACGCCCACGGGAAGGCCGCGCCGTTCAGAAGGAACGACGAACTGCTGAACCTGATGCCGAAGGGCATCATCCTCTTCCCGAGCGACTCGGGCATCACCGCGAACCTGGCGGACAAGGCGACCGCCTCGGGCATACCGGTTATGAGGTGTGGATGAAACTCCGGCACAGGGCCGCGTCGTTCCCACGGCGCGGTCCTTCTTCCCTTCCGGCGCGGCGGCCGTGCCGCGCCATCGCCGCTGCGCGGCGCCCGGCGCTCTTTCCATTCCCCGTCCGTGGCGGCGGCGGCAACCGCATCCGCTTCGACGCCAGCTGCCGGCGCGGTGCTGCGCACCTGCACCGCCAGCGGCGTTTCCTCTTCCGTCATCTCTCCGGCGTCGATTCCGGCGCCGCGTCTTCATCCCCGTCCGCTGCCGGCTCGATGCTCCGCATCCTCGCCGGGCACGCGGACCGGACCGCCTACCGTCGCCGACGCCTTCCGCTTCGCGTACCGCTCGCGTCGGTTTTTCCGATCTCCAGCTTCTACTTCTTCTCCTGCCACTTCCCGTAGCACTCAGTTTTCCGTCGGCGTACGCGACCGCCGCCCCGACCGTGCCGGTCTCCGTCACGCGCGCCGCGTCCGGCATCTCCACCTGTTCCACAACGAGCCGAAAAAAATTCACGGTGATGGTCGCAGTGGCCAACCGGTTCCCGGTCCGCAGCGTCGGCCGCTCCGGACTCCGCCACCGACGCAAGTTTCCTCTCGTGCCTCTGCCCGTTGGCGCGTCGGTCGCGCTTCCCCTTCGGGAACTCCATCGGGTCGCGTGCCGATCCCCATCGCGGGTCGCTTCCGCTGCCCCGCTCAAACGCCGCCGGGCTCCATCCCTTCGCTCTGCCGGAGTCACGAATCGTTCGTGGTGTGCTCCTCCCTTTTCTCTCATTTCTACGCCCGGCGGCGTTTTCTCTCACACCCGACGCAAGAAATTGCTGTCGGGCACGCCTGTTCACCGTCGTGCAAGATGATGGAAACGTGTTCTGAATCAATGACTTGATTCATTTACGTTCCGGTCCCGGAAGCGCGGTCCGTTGGTAGAAACGCCGCCGCGACTGCTTCCTATATGGACCACCGGTCGCGCGGCCCGAACCGAGGAGCCGCATCATGACCGCATCCACCTCCCGCACCTCCTTCCCCAGACGGGTCGCCGCAGCCCGGCCCCGCAAGCGCAAGTACGACCTCTGGGACGACGCCATCTCCGGACTCGGCCTGTCCGTCCATCCCTCCGGAACCCGCTCCTTCTTCCTGCGCCGCCGGACCCCCGGGGGCCGGGTCCGCCGCGTCACCCTCGGGTCCGCCGACGCCATGAGCGTCCCCCAGGCCCGCCATGAGGCGCGCCGGGTCCTGCCCGGGCTCGCCGATCCGCCGGCCCGGAACGCCGGTCCCCGGTATCCCGGCCGCCCCATGGCCGACTTCGCCGCCGAGTTCCTCGAGCGCCACGCCCGCCACTGGAAGCCCCGCACCCGGCAGGCCAACCGGCGCATCGTCCACAACGAGATCCTCCCCGTCCTCGGCCACCTGGCCGTGGACGGCATCGGACCCGGGCACGTCCGGGACTGGTTCGCCGCCATGGCGGACCGCCCCGGCACCGCGAACCGCTCCATGCCGGTCCTGTCCGTCATGATGCGCATGGCCGAGCTGTGGGGATACCGCGACCACAACACCAACCCCTGCCGGCGCACTCGGCGCTACCGGACCGCCCCCAGGGAGCGGTTCCTGACCGCGGACGAGATGGCCCGGCTCGGCGCCGCCCTCGACCGCCACGAACCCGACTGCCCCCAGGCCGTCGCCGTGATCCGCCTGCTGCTGCTCACCGGCTGCCGCGCCGGCGAGGTCACCGGCCTGCAGTGGGACTGGATCCGGGACCGCCGCATCCTGCTCCCCGACTCCAAGTCCGGCCCCCGCACCGTGTGGCTGGCCGGCGCCGCCCGCAGGGTCATCGACGCCATCCCCCGCCGGGACCCGGACTGCCCGTTCGTCTTCCCCGGGCGCTCGCCCGGCAAGCCGGTCTCGACCATCTCCCACCACTGGCGGCGCATCCGGGACGACGCCGGGCTGGCTGGCGTCCGCCTCCACGACCTGCGCCACACCTGGGCCTCCGTGGCCGCCATGAACGGCGCCGACATGGTGACCATCGCCAGACTGCTCGGCCACGCTCTGGTCGAGACCACCGAGCGCTACGTCCACCTGTCCGCCCGCTCCGTCGCCGATGCCGCCGACCGGGTCTCGGGCCGCATCGGCGCGGCCATGGCCGGCGATGGCGGAAACGGCATCGTCGAACACGGCCGCGAGCGCCGGGGAGGCCGCCATGCCCAGGGTTGACCTCACCCCCCGGCTGGCCCGGGACTGCGCCGCCGGTCCCCGGGAGACCATCCTGTTCGACCGCGGGCAGCCCGGCTTCGGGCTGCGCGTCCATCCCTCCGGGCGCAAGGTGTACGTCCTCCAGGCCCGCATCGGGGGCCGCACGCGGCGGTTCGTCATCGCCCGCCACGGCGAGGTCGAACTCGCCGAGGCCAGGCGCCGCGCCCGCGACCTCCGCGCGCGCATCGACGCCGGCGGGGACCCCGCCGAGGAGCGTCGCAGGGCGCGGCGCGTCCCGGACTTCTCCGCCTTCGCCGGGGAGTACCTGCGGCGCTGCGCCCCGAACCTGAAGCCCTCGGGCCGCAGGACCGTCCGCACCTACCTCAAGGCGCGGCTCCTGCCCGCCTTCGGCAGGACGCCGGTCGACCGCATCGGCCCCGAGGACGTCGCCGCCTGGTTCGACGCCGCCAGCACCGAACGCCCCGGCGCCGCCAACCGCGCCTTCGAGATTCTCCGCACGATGATGTTCCGCGCCGAGGAATGGGGCTGGCGCCCGCCCGGGACCAACCCCTGCCTCGGCATCGCGAAGAACCCGCGCCGCAACGTCGCCCGCTGCCTCGACGCCGGCGAGCTCGAACGACTAGGCCGCGCCCTCGACGGGCGCGAGGCCGGGTGGCCCGAGGCCGTCGCCGCGATCCGCCTCATTGCGCTGACCGGCTGCCGCCGCAGCGAGGTGCTCGACCGCCGCTGGCGCGACATCGGCGACGACGCCATCCGGCTGACCGACGCCAAGACCGGACCGCGCACGGTGCCCCTCGGCGCCGCGGCCCGCGACCTCGTCGCCGCCATCGCCGGCCCGATCGACACGACCGGCTCTCCCCGAACGCGCGATCCCGACGCGTTCCTCTTCCCCCGCTACGCCGAAGGCCGCGGTCAGCACAGCCTGGCTTCCTGCTGGCATGCCGTCCGCACCGACGCCCGGCTCGGCACCCTGCGGCTCCACGACCTCCGCCACACCGTCGCCAGCCAGGCCGTGATGTCCGGCGAGAACCTGCCACAGGTCGGCAGGCTGCTCGGCCACCGGAGCCATCGCACGACGGAAGCCTACACCCACCTCGCCGACGGCCATCTCGCCGCGGCGGCCGAACGGATCGGCGGCATCATCGCCGGCGCCATGGCCGGCGGTCGCCGGACCCGGACGGAATGAGACACGGCCGCCGACCGTTCGTCGCCGCCGGCGCGCCCCGAATGCGGGGCATCCGGCGGGAGCGGCTCCGATGGACTCCGGCAGCGAACCTCCCCTCCGGAACCGAGCCTGGAAAGACGTCTGAAAGACCTTCGCCAACAGCGCGAAAAAGCCGCTTGCAATGCGCTGAACTGCTTCCTATAATGACCACCTGTCCCCGCGCACCGGGTCCGGAACCGTTCCATCACAAGCGCGGTGAACAGCGTCGCTCAGACGCCGCTCTGGCTAAGCCGTTGTTTCTGCACGGGAATATGCCGGAGACGGGATCGCTCGATCTGGCGTGCATACTTACGCCCTACGGCGTGTGCGCGTCACACCTAACGCACCTATGGTGCCCTCAACGGCAAATGCGCGCCTGACCGGCACTCCCGTGCCTCACGGCGACAGGGCATGACCCGTTGTTGCCGGAAAGACATACCACCAGTTGGCGTCACGTCGTATTCCACCGGATTGCGTTCCATCCGGTTGAAATACAATGGTTTCCCGAACCCCGGAATCTCCCTGGCACCAGTATGGTGGCGCTGTGGCCCTCAACGTAATGCGGCGCATTGCGTAATATATTGCGGGCGCATACGGGGTTGATTATCATCCCAAGCCCATTTCGTAGCCCACCCAGCAGCTTCAGTCCCGGCTCTGATCGCAGTGGAAACCCTGGCGTATGGCCTGATCCGGATCCCACATGGTCCGCAATTTGTGTGGAACCGGGCTGGAATCCATCTGCGGTTTCAGCCTTTGGGTGATCGGGGTCTGCGAGGATTCCATTTCCGGGTTGGCCGTCTGTGACCAAAATCAGTGAGGGGAACAATGAACACACCGATCGGGAAAGCGCCCCTGAAGAAGCAGAAAAGATCCGGCACACGCTATTCCCATTCGATCCGTTTTTCCGATTCCGAGTGGCGCCTGGTCGAACAGGCGGCGTCGCGGCATGGCATTCCGGCCGGGGAGTACGTTCGTTCGGGGGCTCTCGCCGCCGCCGAGGGAACCTCCCCGGATTCTCCCGAAGGCAATCTCTCGGTGGGGCATGCGGCGCTGATCGAGGCCATCTACCGTGCCGTCTACCTGCTGGCCACCATCAACCGGGAGCAACTGATCGAAGCCGGACGGCGGAGAGACATCGACAGGATCGTCGAGGAGGCGCGAGATGCGATGATGGATACCATGGAGAAGAGCAGCGTATCCATTCCAAAATCTTAGCCTATTGCCACTCCCATTGAGGCCAAAATAAATAGAATTATTGCGCCCCACGCGATCACCCCGAGCGGTAAAAAAAGCAACATCCAAAAGCAACAACGCCATATTTCGCTGGTTGGAATTCTAATCTCGACTGGACCGGGCATCCCAAAAGGTTCAGGTCCGGGATTCGAATGCGATCTCCGTTCATCAACGCTTCCAGATTGTTTTTCGTTTTTCGTCCAGTCCCACTTTTCATTGATTGCCATGGTGCCCTCGGTCGTGTTGGTAGAGATACGTTTTAAAACTCTTCGAATTCAATGGACATATGCCAATAAGTCTCTCCCGGCAAACGAAGATTCCTTGAGAATGCCAAGCTAGTCGATACCGTCAAACCGTTCTTTCCGTGCCTCGTCGGTCAGCGCCCATTCTGTTTGCGGTCCATTGGGCTGGTGGATTTTGCCTTGTTGCTCCAGTCTGTGGAGTTGACCCGTGACTGTCGCATTGTATCCGTCCTCTGGAAGATTGAGAGCACCGACAATTTCCCCGTGCATGAGCCCGCCGGGGGCGTCGTCCAACAAACCCAGAATTGATTCCTGAATGTAGAACTCGCCGATTCGGGCGAGTCTTCTTGCGTCATATGGACTCATAGGTTTCTCCTATTTCGGTTTGATTCACCTCATTACGTCTGAATTAACTGAAGTGAGGCGGTGGACATGGTTCTGGCAAATTGCTGTAGAAACCGTATTGAGTGGACACGAATTGAAATTGCTGTACCGGAATGACTATGATTTGCGGCCCCTTACCGATTTGCACCCCTTCAGAATGCCTCTTGAAGCTATTCGAGAGGAAGAATCGGTGTCAATCCTTTCTTGTGAATTATCTTTAGGTTCCTAAAATACTAACAAGACTACTGGGGCAATTTACATCTTCGATGGGTACGGCTTGAAGTTGATTGATCACGTTACCACTTGCCAAGCTTGTTTTCCGAACAAAAACCACTGAAATGCCGATGAAACAAGGGCTGGAGCCCATAGCCGACGATGGATCACGCATCCTGATCCTCGGTTCCCTGCCAGGCGACGCCTCGTTGGCGGCGCAGGAGTATTACGCAAACCCCCGCAACCACTTCTGGCGGATTCTTTCCCGCATCCATGACGCGCCCATCGAAGCGGAATATGAATCGAGACTGGCGTTTCTCCGCAGGCACGGAATCGCACTGTGGGATGTCCTGAAGGCGGCCGAACGGAAAGGAAGCCTGGATTCGAACATTCGGTCCCCGGTCGTCAACGACCTCGAAGGCCTGGTCAACAAGCATCCACGGATCAGGACGGTCGGGCTGAACGGAACGAAGGCCTGGAAATTCTTCAACCGGCATTGGCGCAGACATTCCGTTTTCAGCACGAGTGGCATGCAGGTGCGATGCCTTCCGTCCACGAGCCCGGTCCCGGGAAAGAACGTCAAGTCATTCGAGGAAAAGGTGGAGGCCTGGCAGGAGTTCCTGGCGCTGTCAACCTGACAGGATCGGGAAATCCGGTTCTTTCGTGTACCGGATTCGGGAATTGCGGGATGGTTATCCCGCGCCGCCTACAGCCCCATATCCATATCTATTCGCTTGCCCCTCGCAGGCGGATCTGGGGTCTTGTCCAAAAGGGGCTCCCTTTCCGGTTTCCCATCCTTGCCATCAACGCCCTCCACTGACGGTAGAATGGACCGTTCCCGGTCCAATTGCCTGCGTTCGGACGCGGCTTTTCCGTCTGCCCCCTTCTCCGGCCTGACGCTCTCCCCGATCCCCTCCAGCGCCGATATCCGCTCCCCGGTCGCCGCCTCCAGCCGCTCCCTGAGCGCCCCTGCATCGTCCGTGACCAGTTCCGCCCGGTCTCTGGCACGGGAAATCTCCACGTAGAACGACTTCGCCGTGGTCAGATGGGGGTGATTGGCCTCCATCGCGGCGATCACGTTGTCAACCGTCCGCCCCTGGAACGCGTGCACCGTCGACGCCCACGCATGGTCCAGATGACGAAGCTGGGGATCGCCTCTTTCAAGTTCTATCCTCCGACCGTCCTCGAGCATGAAAGAGACACGGCCGCTCCGGACGCCGACAACCTCCGCCGTGCCGCTGTTCACCACCCCGAGGCCCCGGTCATTCCGCGTCCAGCGGATCCGGTCACCGGCACGAAGTTCCATGGTATCCACCCGGTAGACCTCGACCCCGCCATGCCTGCCACCCACCATGTCCGGCTTCCACCCCACCGTCCCGCCCCTGCTGTCTTCCAGATGGACCGTCCGGGTTTGATGGTCCACATGGGAAATCCGTCTCTCGTCACCCTTTTCGACCCCGATTCTCCTGTATCCCCGGTGGAACGCTACCACGTCTCCCGGCGTGTAGTTCTCCGCAATGGTCATCTCGGCCCTGGTGAATCCCCTTGACACCAGCCGTTGCGTCGTCAGGGCCGGCCCCGCAATTCTCCCTTCCCGGGCAAGGCGTTCCCGTATATGGGCATTGATCCCTACCCGAAGCTCATGGCTCGGCGCCATCACTCCGGTTCTTTCACGCTTCTCCGGGGACAGGCGGAGCCAACGGGCGGCAACCGCCCCGGCGATGTTGTCCGCTTTAACCTCGGCCACATTGGACCCGAGCTTCCCGAACGCTTTCTCTATGTTCCCGGCGATCGTTGCCTCTACGGCTGTCTTCAGATCCGCATCCCGCTGGCGAAGTATTTCGTCCATGACCGCCGTCTTCATGCCCGCCTGCTGGAGCTGGGCGAAGGGTTTTCCCGCATCCACGGCGTCCAGCTGCTTCTCGTCTCCGATCAATACCAACTTCGGAATGCGCAGAACCTTTGAGATTCGTAGCAGATCCCGGGTCTGTACCGTGGATGCCAATGACCCCTCGTCCACCACCAGCACGGTCTTGTTGAACTTCTCCCGCAGCTCTTTCTCGCCCTTTCTGGTCAGTCTTCCTTCGGCCACGCCCTCGTATCTTTTCAGGAAGAGTTGCAGGGTTTCGCTTGAAACACCGGATTCATCGGCCAGGGTCCGGGCCGCCGAGGCCGAGGGAGCAAGGCCCGTCATGCGCCAGCCCTTCCGTTCCGCCAGCATCCTGGCACGGTCCAGCATCCTTGTCTTGCCCGTACCTGCATAGCCCTGTACCCCCACGGTGCGGTCCTTCTCCGACAGGATCAGCCTTACCGCTTGTTTCTGGCCCAACGTGAGCGGACCGCCCTTCAGGTGGCGATCCACCATCCAGCCTCGCATGACGGCGTTTCCCCGGCCTTCCCCTTGACGCATGAGAAAAACGACCTCGCGCTCGTCGGCCACCGCCTTGCCGGTGGCGAGGCCGTCACCGCCCTCCAGCCCCGGCGCATCATGCAGTTTTTCTTCCGCCTTCAGAGCCCGGATTTCTTTCTCTATGCCCTCCAGCGACACCGATCCGGGGTTGTGGGACAGGGCGGCCGTCAGCAGGTCCGTGCCCGAGAACACGGAATCCCTCTCGGACAGGTGGGCCATGGCCCACTCCACCGCTCTTTTTTCCCCGGTCCGTGACTCTGGATCGGACGGGGCCGTTTGGGGTGAGGCTGTAGCTGGAGAATGGATACTGCTATTGCCCATTACGTCTTTTCCATCCATTTCATCTTTTCCGACCTCCACGGCCTCATCCCGTGTTTTCTGTATGCTCTGTGTGTCCTGTGTTCTCTCCCTGTCCTGCAGGCCACGGACATGCGAGGACAATACAAGGGAACCGGCATCGAAACCCAGTTCCTCCGCCCGCAGGGTCCACGCCCTGTGCAGTTCCCCCTTGTCCACGTCACGCTTGTGGGACCGGGTCATCAGTGCCGCCCGCCGGGCCAGGTCCTGGTTCGCCGCGGTACTCCCGGCTCCCAGGGATTCCACCGCCGCCACGATCTCCGCCCGCCGTGTCGAGAACGCGTCGATGACCTCCCTCGACACCCCCGCGATCTCGAACCGCCCGTCCGCATGTTTTTTCTCGACCTCGTATCCAAGACGCATCAGCCCCCGTGCGAGTTCGTTCCGGTACAGGGCCCCGAGCAGCATCTTCGATCCATACAGGCCCTCGTTCGCCATGGTGCGCCACTTCCCATCCTCCCCCCTGGCCATGTTGGCGATCACCGAGTGGGTATGCAGTGCAGGGTCAAGGTTCCTCGAAGTGTCGTGCCGGAAGGTGGCTATTACAATCTTCTGGTTTGCCGTCCGCACCATCCTGCCGGTTTCCGGATCCTTCATCCGGGTTTCGGCGGCGTTCCGCTCGAACCAGTCCAGGGCTTTCATCACCGCCCGGTCATGGGCTTCCGTAACACGTTCGTCTCCCCCAACCAATGCGGCAAGAGAAACCGACTTCGGGGCGGAGAAGGTGAGATCCCGGCCGGGACGGTGGCGGAATTCCCCGTCTCCCATCTTCCGGCCGAGGCGCGTACCCGTACCGTCTGGCACGACGCCGGCGAGTATCTCCTTGAAGACATCGGGATCGACCGGACCCTCAAGGCCGAGGTCCGAAGCCCCCCGGCCCGCCCATGCGCTTGCCGCGTGGTGCTCCGGATCGTCCTTCGCGTAGTACCCGTCCCGCTCGTAATAGCTGGCGCCCTGGAACGGCGATGCCACCTGCCCGATGGACGCAACCATTTCTCCTATGTCCTTATGAGAACATGAAGGAAATCAGAACCAGCTGCCCCTGGTGTTTTCGTGTCTCTCCGGGTGGGTGGGTTTCCCTGCTTCATGATTTTTCCCTTGCGCCATATCAGGCTCCGGGTCCGAGGGAGTTTGAGGACCGGCATCCTCGATGATGGATTCTTCCGATTCGACATCGACCGGTATCTCCATGGTGGAGCCGGTTTCGCGCTCCGGTTCCATTTCCACCGCTTTCCCCTCCCCTACCTCCTGACGCACAAGAGGAACGAAGCGGTCGGCGATCCTGGGGCGATTTGAGTATTCCAGCCTGATCCTTGCCACCGGCAGCGGACCGGGGAATCTGAGATATCCGTTCAGGTTCTGAAGGCGCATGATCTCCGAGGCGAGGGCCAGGGCACGCAGTTCCCGTTTGGGCGTAAGTGACACACCATCCCTTATGGTGTTTGCTCCGTAGGAAAGTCCCTCGTTCATCCCCTCCACCTCGCTCCTGCCCAGACAGTCCGCCGACCACTGCGCCGTGTCCCGGTCCGGGGCCGCCAGCACCACCCGGGTGCCACAAAGCCCCGAGATGGTTTCCGCCCCGTTTCTTCCATACAGGTCACGGAGTGCGGAGATGACCTGTACCCCCAGCACGAAACATCCCCCGAACTGACGGGATTCGGCAAGACCCGGCTGCAGGCTCGGCACCTGGTGCAGGGTGGGCAACTCGTCCAGTATGATCCAGATCCTTCTCCCCTCCGACTGCTCCAGCGAGAGCATGGCGTTGACCGCGATCTCCAGCCATGTAGAGATGAGTCCCCTCAGGCTCGCATGCTGGTCACCGCGTGAGGTCAGAAAAAGGCATCCTGTCTCGTCTTCTCTTTCAACCCAGTCCCGGATGGAGAAGGGAGAACCGGAAGGATCGTCCGGGAGGAGTTCCAGGGCGCCGATGTTGGCCGTGAGCATGGCCCGGACGCTGAGCGCGGTCTTGGGGTTCTCCGGGTCCACGATGGACTGTGCCACCGTCCCTTCCATGGCCTGTGCCAATTCCGTGAGTTCCGTCTTCAGCAGGTGATTCACCAGTACCTGGTTCCTTTTGACCCCCTTCTCCCAGAGCACCCCGGCTCCGTTCGAGAACAGCTGCCTTGCCGCGGTGACCCAGAAGGGATCCACGGTGTCCTTCTGCTGGGGGATCAGGGCCGCGGCCATCATGTCGAAGTCCCTCGGCCCCCTGGCCTCGAAGAACGGGGACCAGCGCGGGGCGCGGGCATCCAGGGGGTTCAGGAGCACGTCCCGTTTGGAGTCATAGAAGAAACGGGTGTAGGTTCCCATCTTGTCGTAGATCACGCAGCGTTCTCCACGGTCCCGGATCTGGGCCACCAGGTCGGAGATGAGCACGGTCTTGCCGGAACCTGTAGTCCCCGAGACGATGGTGTGCTGGGTTTCCGCCCACTCGGGATACGGCACATCCGCTATGCGGTATGGCCTTCCACGCAAGGAGGTCGAAAACGCATGACGGACACGTGCGCCTACAGGATAAGTTGAGAGAACCTGGCGGCGGAGCTGGCGGGCGGTGGCCAGTTCCGCCCCCCGGATTCTCTTCTCCCGGTTCAACTGCCGGCCCTGGAACCAGAATACGGCGAGGAGGATGACGATGGCGAGAACGCCGTACTTCAGTCCCTGGAAGGCGCTTTCGTAGATTTCGTCCTTCAGGCGCTCACGGGCAACAAGGGCACTGGGCGAGGATGCGATCTCCGTGATGGTCAGCACGGCGGTTCTCCCGTCGTGCATGCGGACCTCCTGGCGCGAGTCCTTCTTATAGCCGATCGCCAGCTTCATTTCCGCCACCGTCACGATGGCGGCGGCGTACCATTCGTACCCCGTGGTGTGCCGCCAGGTGTGCCAGGCCGGGACCGCCACCACCGAGATGGCGGCCAGGAACATGCCGGCCCGGAGGAGCTGGCCCCACATGCGGATTCCGTGGAAGACCGTCTGGCCTCCCCGGAGGGTGCTGTTTCCGATTCTTGTGTTCATCGATGGATAGCTGGAAGTCCGGGCCGGCAGCTTCCAGCGATCCACCTTGCCGACCCGGTTGTTGCCGTTCACCGTGATCGTCCATTCCCTGTCTCCGTGATCCGGTCACGGCGGACATATACAGGCCTGTCTGCACAGCCGGCAAGGACTGCGTTTAGCGGGAAACATACCTTCGGATCGACACCGTATCGCTCTCCTGCGATGAGGTGCGAACAAGTACGGAAAAATATATCTATCCAGCCTTCTCTACAGCCTCGGGGCTTGCTGGCCGTATTCTCGCTGGCCGGGGCCATGGGTACGATGCGCAGAGCAGAATCGCTTCCAATGAGGTCGGCATCCGTCGAAAGAAGCAGGTTCACGAGCCATCCCTCCATAGCGTGAATGGCCCGCTGGCGCATGGGCCGGAGAGAACCCGAGAGAACCAGTTCGGTTGCTTTCGGCAGATGCCGCGGAAACTGATAATACAGGTTCGCCTATGGCTTCAGTGATCCCCGAAATACACGCGCCCACCGTCTGTCCGTGACACCCCGGGCAGCACATGCAACCGGTTGTCCACCCAGATGATCTTCGGGGTATTCCGGAGGTCTCCTCCTTCAAGGTGGATATGCTGCTTCAACATCCAGAGGCTCACAACGTAGCCGGACGCCTGCAGAACCACGTTCATGAAAAACGGTTTCGACAGTTCCCTGTCGAGCGCTTCACACAGGCAGTTAACGCATGCACAGTCCTTCCCGGCCAGCCTGGCCTTCAGAACATGGAAGCCGAACAGGAACCTGTTACTGATGGATGCGATCGATGCCCGCCTGCAGGACTGGCGCAGTTGTTGTAAACGATCCACAATTCTTATTCAGACCAGACGACGTTGCAAGTGCAGGCGATATCAGGAACCAGAGGCTGCACGGTGGCATTGTGCATGATCGGACAGTACACTGCGCATCGAACAGCCACATGTTCCTTGCCCGACCATGTCATCGACTTCCGCAGCCGCTTTCGAGCCCCCGAGAGAACATCATTTCTACGTTTCCATCGCCAAGTTCCTGTTCCTGCATCCGGAATTCGGCATTGTATCGGTGATGGACCCGATCCGGATCGCGGACGCGAAAACCTACGGCCTGAGCGCGATCATTCTCTACGGGCTGACTGTACCCGGACTTCCCGTCCGATGGATGACCTTCACCCCGGCCGACCGGCCGAGGGCCTTGCGGGATGTTCTCCAGGAGGCATGGCACGATGCGGAGGGGCTGCGCGGGCGGCCGAACATCCTGCGGATCAGCCGCCATGTGGCCATGGCGACTCCGGGGCTGGTGGCCGAAATGGCTGGGATCGGTGTACGTGTGGAGGTTGCCGACTCCGGGAACAAGTCCCTGCCCGCCTCCCTGCGCTCCGCCCAGAACGAGAGCAAGTGGATAATTCGGAATCGAGACGGAACCGCACCGAACCTCCCTGACTCTATCCCGGCTCTTTGCCGGGACGCCCGCGAGGAGCACCTTTTCATGGTTCGCAATCGTGACAGCCTTGCACACGGCCATGCCGTGTCGGACAAGATGAAACGGTGGCTGGCGCTGCCGGTCCAAAAGCCGGTTTCCATGCTTCCCCGCGGCATGGACTGGGAACCCGGCCCATGGCTCCAGTCCTGGGAATCCCGGCTGCCGCCCCACCGGGACCGTTACTTCACATTCGGATCGACCTCTCCGCTCGGCAGTGAAACCTGGCTTCTGACCGACGAAGAGGAGTCGGAGGATTTGATTGGCGAAGAATTTCACGACAACTGGGCATTCGACAATTCGGCCGAGGTCATCAGGGACTTCGTGGATTGCTGGCCCAACCCGCCCGCGGAAATTGCCTCATGCGCCGGAATCACGTTGCAGGAACTCAAGTGGTTCACCTCGGGCAAGGCTTCACTGGACCTGAAGGTTCGGCTTGAATTGGAAGCCCTGCTCGGCATTGAATTGCATGAATTCCGGCGCTTCTACCATGGGACCGGACCCTGTGCCCTGCTGGGACGCAAGCCCAAGGCGATCATGAACGCGTACGACAGCATTGCCGTGGGAGGGGACTCGAGTCCATGCGAACTCGTCCCGCGCCAGGGATTGGCGGACCCGAGCTGGCGGTATGTGCTGATCAACCCGCACAGCGAACCGCCCAGCATTGCGATGTTTCCCCGCGGGGAAAGAATCACGGACCGGATCGAAACCCTGCTGCTGAACTATTCCGGCATCAGCGAGGTGCCGGCGGCACTCTACCGGGATGTCGTTTCCACTTGCGCCCGGGCCTCCCGCGACCCCGCCGCCAATCTCCGGGAGATGAAGAAATTCGCGAATCGCCACAGGGACCGCTGGGCGGAAGGCATCTGGCTGCCGGAATGACATGGATGTCGCAATGGTGCTGCTCTTTCCCATGGCACAGGGAGAAGTCCTCAACTCCGTATCCCGGCACCCGGAACCTCTTCCTCTTCGGCCAGGCCCGGAATCTCATCCTGCACCTCCACCGGCAGCGAGGCAAGGTACCGGGCGACCGTGGAAGGATGCACTCGCCGCCGCTTGCGGACCCGGAGCCAGTCCGCAAGCTGCCGGTAGCTTGCTCCTTCCCGGCGCAGCGTCTCCAGATCGTCTATGTAGGGATGGAGTCCGGACAACCGGCGTTTTCGATTTCGTCGCCTCATCTTCCGGTATTGACTGGAGCCGTTCTCTCGACTTGCGTCGACCTTCTTCGATTTCAGCATAAGCCACGGTTACGCAACAAACAACTACAACCTCTGTTCATTGTGTCCATATGCTGTCCCGATGATATGCGTACCCAAATGGTTTCCGGATATCCGGAGAGACCGGACCCGGTACGCCGCTATTCATTGAATTCTGGAAGAAGCAGGAGTGCAGCTTGTTGCACAGTCTCAATGTCATTCAACATTTGTGCATGGAACAATACAATAGGCGCATTCTCGCCAAACGAATGTGTTGCAACCGGATCAAACGAAAGTAAGGCATTTTGTTCACAGCGAAGTTGATCTGTTGCTTGACTATCACGCTGCCTTACAGCTTCATTGATTCGCTCCTCTATCTCTCTGTATTTTTCCACCCGTTCTCCAATCAAAATACCTGGTGGGATATATACAGGTATTCGATGCGCGAGAGCATGCCTAAAATTCTCAAGATTATTTTGCCAGACCTGAATGTTTGACAAATACTCGAGAAACTTCTTCGGCAAAGACTTACGGACAGTTTTGTTCTTTTTACCAAAACCAACGTGTATCAGAGGCAACTTTTTTCCGTTTGCTTTTCTTACATTTTTTTCCAAGACCCATATATGTGCGAGATTGTCCAAACAGCCATGGGTATTAAATATGAATGCCTGTAGATTTACGGTCACATCCTGTCGCACGTGACTGTCCGGTACTTGTTGACATTCTGGCGGAAGCAGCTCGAACACATTCACGATACACCGTGTCATCAATTCCAAGCGACGGCAAAATCCGTGATTTACAAACTCTTGTGCATTGTTATTTGTAAATTCCGTATTCAAGTAGCTTGACATAACATCACCGCATCTTCCCTCCAAGCCCAGATATCCTTCGTACAACTTCTCCAGATCTTCCCCAGAATATCTCATATCCGAAAATCCTCATGGAATACCGTCAATAAAATCCTGAACACGCTCAATAGGTCGGTGTGGCGGAACGAGTCCGACAGGTCGCGAAGATTCGCGAACAGCCGCAAGCCGTCGGACCACTCGGCGAGGTCGCGGTGCTCGTCGGGCGTGAGCCCGGAGGTGACGAACTCGCCCGCCTCGCCGACGGTGACGATCAGGCTGTAACGCGCGTTGGTGAGCATGCAGGCACTGTCGGCGGCCTCCTTGGAGCACGGTGGCGAGGTCGAGGCTGGAGCCAAGCCGCAGCACCGCCACGCTCAGGGTGACGATGCGCTCGCCGAGAACCTCGACCTTGCGGGCGAGTTCTTCACGACTCTTCAATCGGCCTTCACGGTTCGCAGCCGGTGAGCCCGGGCTCCGGGCAGATCCGGTGTGGATGTATTCGCAAACATACCCGAAACTGCACAACTTTTTCAATACGCACAATTATAGAAAATAGCGACTCTCTCAGGGAGAGAACCGATGCGAACCATGCTGCCGATGCATATTACCTGCATGAATCTGTGACGGGACAGTACAGCGCGTTGTTCATGCTCGTTCCATCCTCTCCAGAAAACGCTCCAGCATGTCCGGGTGGATGGCCTTCAGTTCCCCGAACCGGCCGGGCGCCGCATGGCTCAGCGTAACCAGGCCTTGATGGTCCCGGCTCAGTCCCTCAGCCGCCAGCAGGCCTCCGAGAGCCGGACAAGAAGTTCCGGCTCCCTTTCATATTCGGCTACGGACAGGACCGAACGCTTCACGTTCTCCCAGTCGAGACCTTCCCGATACGCACGGGAAGCATGGTGTTCGGGGTATCCGGGATCGAATTCCCTGTCATCCAGCGCCCCGCCGATGCCGCGCCACAGGGGCGCAAGGAAGTCACGGGCATGCCTCCCGAGCAGGTCCGATGCCGCGGGCAGCCACTCCCGCTCCATCCTTTCCAGGTGTGCATATCCCTCGCCGTCGTTCATGGATGCGGGCAATTCGAGCGCGGCGGATTCTGGATCACCTGCCCGACAATGCCCAGGAAACCCATCTGCGGAACCGTCCTCATCGTCGAGTCCGCCATCGGCGCCCTGTCCGCATGGCTCCTCCCGCTGAACCGGAAACCCAACTTTATCCTTTCCACCGCAGGGGCCACCACCGCACTGCCCCCGTGGCTACAGGACCGCTGCCGGAAAGAAATGACGGTGTAATCCGGGACAGAAACAATGTTGGAGCAATCCGGGTCAAACCGTCCCAGTCGCCTTCAAAATAATCCGGGACAGGGACTCAAATAAATTGATCCGTAACACCGCCCACGCGGGGAAACCGCTAGACAATTGCGAAAAAGTTGCAAGTAGGGGGTCTATCCCCGCCCATGCGGGGAAACCCTCGAGGGCGGCGGCATGCATTCGCTCGACCCGGGTCTATCCCCGCCCATGCGGGGAAACCGTCTAGCCTGGCAGTTCTGGGGCGTGACATTAAGGTCTATCCCCGCCCATGCGGGGAAACCTTGACCTGGCCGCCCTGGCCGACGCCGAACCAGGGTCTATCCCCGCCCATGCGGGGAAACCGCCAATGCTCGAAACAACAACAACAACGACAGGGGTCTATCCCCGCCCATGCGGGGAAACCCGGCATTGTCGTGGTGGACACCACCAACGCCGCGGGTCTATCCCCGCCCATGCGGGGAAACCGGGGCGGCGGTGATGCCCAGGGCGAACGACAGGGGTCTATCCCCGCCCATGCGGGGAAACCGCCCGCTGGCGATCTGTGTCGCGCTGATACTCAGGTCTATCCCCGCCCATGCGGGGAAACCGCGTCTCCGGGGGTATGGACTGTGATCGGCATGGGTCTATCCCCGCCCATGCGGGGAAACCCCGTCCCGGTGGTATCGTGCCCGCCATCTGGCGGGTCTATCCCCGCCCATGCGGGGAAACCTTCAGCAAATTGCCGAAGCTGCCGCCCATCTTGGGTCTATCCCCGCCCATGCGGGGAAACCTTGGACCACGGCGCAACCCCAAGCGGTCCCTGGGGTCTATCCCCGCCCATGCGGGGAAACCCTTTCCTGGTAGTCAAATATCAGGTTTTCTTTGGGTCTATCCCCGCCCATGCGGGGAAACCTTTGGAATCATCCCCCTGTTTGGTTTTGCCGGGGGTCTATCCCCGCCCATGCGGGGAAACCACGAAATCATTCGGCAGCGTGAACGTGAACGTGGGTCTATCCCCGCCCATGCGGGGAAACCACTATACCAGCTAGGGCTTTAGGGTTTTACGGGGGTCTATCCCCGCCCATGCGGGGAAACCTAACCCGTATCGCCCGAATGATGAACGTCCAGGGGTCTATCCCCGCCCATGCGGGGAAACCCTTCCTGCGCGGCGATCTGCGCGCGCCGGGCCGCCGCGGGTCTATCCCCGCCCATGCGGGGAAACCCGGTCGCGGTGCGCATGGATAACGCGCTGACCGGGTCTATCCCCGCCCATGCGGGGAAACCGCTAGACGCCGACCAGATCATCCGGGGGCGTCGGGTCTATCCCCGCCCATGCGGGGAAACCGTGCCCATGGAGTCTTCAAGGGCCAGGACCAGGGGTCTATCCCCGCCCATGCGGGGAAACCACCTTGCCTGATGGATCGGCCAGCGTTCCGTAGGGTCTATCCCCGCCCATGCGGGGAAACCCGGCGCGGTGCCCGAGTGGCCCGTGGGGAATCGGGTCTATCCCCGCCCATGCGGGGAAACCACGCGCGTCGAGAGCAATCTCGAGGCTGCCGAGGGTCTATCCCCGCCCATGCGGGGAAACCGGCCATCAAGAAAGGCAGCTCCACCGAAACGGAGGGTCTATCCCCGCCCATGCGGGGAAACCGAGCACACCGTCCGCGAACTCGGCTTCCGGAAGGGTCTATCCCCGCCCATGCGGGGAAACCACCGTATCGCCGTCTATGGTCATGTAGAGATTGGGTCTATCCCCGCCCATGCGGGGAAACCCGCCGCGGCTGCAGGGCGGTCTTCGAGATCGCGGGTCTATCGCCCATGCGGGGAAACCATTTGCTGGCGACCTCTACGCAGTAGTCGAATGGGTCTATCCCCGCCCATGCGGGGAAACCCCCGCGATGATCCACACGTCGCCGACGTTGTGGGGTCTATCCCCGCCCATGCGGGGAAACCGCTTCCTGGCGGGCCAGCACCACGGCATCGGAGGGTCTATCCCCGCCCATGCGGGGAAACCAGCGCGTCCATGGTGCCGAGATCGGTCACGTCGGGTCTATCCCCGCCCATGCGGGGAAACCGCGCTTGCTTTCGCAATTCCGGGCAACGTATGGGGTCTATCCCCGCCCATGCGGGGAAACCTGCGAAATGTCTTTGCAATTATCCATTGATCCGGGTCTATCCCCGCCCATGCGGGGAAACCCGTTACCTGCACCTGGACGCCATGCCCGCCGCGGGTCTATCCCCGCCCATGCGGGGAAACCGACATGACGTCGGCTCAGCACCGCAACCAGCAGGGTCTATCCCCGCCCATGCGGGGAAACCTGATCTGGACCTGCCTTGACGTAATCGGTCCAGGGTCTATCCCCGCCCATGCGGGGAAACCCACCGAGCAGAATATCAGCATGGCCCGTGATGGGGTCTATCCCCGCCCATGCGGGGAAACCCGGTGCCTGGCCACGCGCTCGCGGTTGGTCCGGGGTCTATCCCCGCCCATGCGGGGAAACCGTGTGCGCCCATGGGGACCTGTTCCACGAAAACGGGTCTATCCCCGCCCATGCGGGGAAACCTCCGGCCTCAGCTATCAGATTCCGATGAACCAGGGTCTATCCCCGCCCATGCGGGGAAACCTTAGGCCCATCCCCTGCGCCATTTATTTCCAGGGGTCTATCCCCGCCCATGCGGGGAAACCTCTGTTTGATGGTCAAGCATAAATGCTACTTGGGGTCTATCCCCGCCCATGCGGGGAAACCGCACTCTTGAGCCGGAGTATGGCCCCGTTCAGGGGTCTATCCCCGCCCATGCGGGGAAACCTGGCTGTATGCCGGGAGCCGCATCCCTATATGGGGTCTATCCCCGCCCATGCGGGGAAACCGGCGGCGGCCCTCGCGCGCGCCCGCGGTTTGGGGGTCTATCCCCGCCCATGCGGGGAAACCCCTGGCAGGTATATCCACCCAGGAAATCGGCAGGGTCTATCCCCGCCCATGCGGGGAAACCTGATCTGGACCTGCCTTGACGTAATCGGTCCAGGGTCTATCCCCGCCCATGCGGGGAAACAAGGCAAATTTGTTCTGATTCGCCCGAAGAGATCGTTACTGCCGTGCTTGGGATTTATCACGGATTATTTTGGCCACTTTGGACTGAATTGGCCGCCATGGTGGTTACACCGGGCAGGTTGATGTTCCCGGAGGTGGATTTCCGTTCCGTTGAGGCATGACTGTTCCCGCCCCTGTGTGTTGAGGGGCTGAGGATTCGGGGCCTGGAGGGATGCTCAGCCGGTAGCCGGGTATGGCCTGGCGTTGTCGGTCATCTTGAGGAAGTCGAGCATGCGTCGGGGATTCCTGGCGAGGTGGCGCATGGTTTCGGCGACGGCGAGGCCCCGGCTCTGTATGATGCCGATGGCGAATCGCCTGAGGCGGGACATGTTCTGGGGACCGTGTCCGGCCCGGATTCGGCTGCGGTCCTCGTCGAAGGTCCAGTCGAGGACATGATGCATGGCCTCGACGGACCAGTGCCCGCGGTTGAGGGAGAGGATTCGCTCGGGGGAGGCGTCATTTGGGGTCAGGCTGGTGATTCCGTAGGCGATCTCACGGCGTTTCCTGCCGGTTGCGGTTTCGGTGGTTTCACGCATCACGGCGAAGACCTGTCCGACGTTGGGGAACTGGAGGTAGTGGTTGAGCTTGTCCGAGACCCAGACGGAACGGCGCTCCCGGCGGCCATGGACGGGTTTGGGGGCCTGGTCGGTGAAGTCCGGCGGACGGCGCTGGATGTGGCGGTCGAGGAGCAGTCGGATATCGGCGAGCAGGTTTTTCTGGTTGCCCTTGACGGTGAAGAGGTAGTGGGCGCGGCGTCCGTGGAGATAGTCGGCGAGCTTGCGTTGGGTGAGCATGGCATCGGTGGTGATGGTGCATCCTTCGATGTCGGAGAGGGTGTCGAGCAGCGGGATGACGATGCCGATCTCGTTGGTGCGTTTGGTTTCGTCATCGGCCCCCGGTTTCAGGCCGACTTTTTTTGACTCCAGGGGATTCCGGTGTGGTGGCCGACGGCGCCGAGCACATGGGGCCGGTTGCCCTGGTCATCGATGGCGCCCCGGATGGTCTTGCCGTCGACGGCAATGGCGGTGTCCTTTGGGCCATGGACCTGGTGCCACGCCCGCAGGGCGGCATCGAACTGGTCCGGGTCGATGCGGATGAGGACGCTGCGGATGGCGGACAGGCTGGGCACCTGGTGTCCGCTCCTGGAACGGCGTACGCGGAAACGTTCCAGGACCCTGGGGCTGAGGTCGTCGATCCATTCGCTCATGGCCTTGTAGCCGCGCATGCCGCAGAGCGTGGCCGCTGCTGCCAATGCCAGCATGGTGGACAGGGCGTGGCGGCGGCCCTGGCGGCGTCGGGGATCGTCGATGTCGCGGAAGAAGTCGGGCAGGGATCGCATCTGTTCGGCGGTGAGAGTCATCCTGGGTACTCCATGTTGCAGTGTGGTGTCGAGGCAGGGGTCCCGGAGGCGGGCGCGGGCGGCGCGCGACAGGGGATGGACGAAGACGAGCTTGGGCTTTGCGTGTTCGCTGTAGCCCGGGCCCTCGCGGCCGAAGCCCCGGGTATGCCCGACCTCGATCCAGTTGGCGGCGCGGTAGACGGTGCCGTGGAAGCGGGCGGGGTCGACGAAGGTCTCCACCAGCAGGAGGCCGTGACCGAAGCGGAGCGGCCAGTCGCGGGCGAGGCGGCGGGTGCACAGGGAAAGCACGCGCGAGCCGAGGTTGCGCGGTGCGCCGGGCAGGATCAGGAAGCGCGAGTTGTTGGTGATCAGGTGCAGGCGGCCGAACCGGATGCCGTACTCCCAGCCGATCCACCGGTCCCGGGCGCCGCATTTCAGCGCCGATGCCGAAAACATGGCCAGTGCCAGCCAGCGCCCCCGGTGATGGGCCACATAGCGCAGCGTCTCGCCCCGCGCCGGCACCGAGCCGAGATAGTGATGCGCCTGCATCAGGTCCCGGAACCGGGGTTCATCTGTTGCCGGCACGATGTCTACCGACACCTCTGAAAGGTCCACCTTGCGTATGTCCGTCTGATGGTCTTGTGACGGGATTTATACCAGTACCCGGGGGAAAAGTCCAGTGTTTGGGGTAAGTCCTTTGACCGGAAGAAAAAACTCTGCAGAAAAGAATTACCCTGTGCGGGGAAACCGATCGATGGTTACTTCCCACTTACGCATGATAAGGTCTATCCCCGCCCATGCGGGGAAACCCTATCCGTGTAGGTGGATGAATTGTCTACGACGGGTCTATCCCCGCCCATGCGGGGAAACCCTTGGAGTCACATTCCCCTTCCCCTTACTCAGGGGTCTATCCCCGCCCATGCGGGGAAACCGAAGTCGTCTGGGGATACGGACTTAGGGCGCGGGGTCTATCCCCGCCCATGCGGGGAAACCCGGCCCGGGACCGATCGTGGATTACTGGGTCGGGGTCTATCCCCGCCCATGCGGGGAAACCTGGAATGTCCGGGCCCACTTCGGCACAGAACCGGGTCTATCCCCGCCCATGCGGGGAAACCGAGGAATGCCCGCCACTAGGGACGGGTTCCGGGGGTCTATCCCCGCCCATGCGGGGAAACCCTCAAGCGTCCGAAGTCCAGCTTGTCATCGGCGGGTCTATCCCCGCCCATGCGGGGAAACCCGGTGCCTGGCCACGCGCTCGCGGTTGGTCCGGGGTCTATCCCCGCCCATGCGGGGAAACCGTGTGCGCCCATGGGGACCTGTTCCACGAAAACGGGTCTATCCCCGCCCATGCGGGGAAACCATCCATGAGTCTGTCCAGGAGGGCCTTGCCCCGGGTCTATCCCCGCCCATGCGGGGAAACCCGGCAGACATCGCTGTTTCAGCCGGATCGGCCGGGTCTATCCCCGCCCATGCGGGGAAACCCGCCCTACGATCCGACCTGGGGGGGGGCGGCCGGGTCTATCCCCGCCCATGCGGGGAAACCCCGGACAATTTCCGGCACGGTCATCTGGTGCAGGGTCTATCCCCGCCCATGCGGGGAAACCTTCGGAGCGTCTCCGACCGGTCCTGATGTCAAGGGTCTATCCCCGCCCATGCGGGGAAACCCATGACGTTGGCTTCCACGTCCGTCGTGGCCCGGGTCTATCCCCGCCCATGCGGGGAAACCCCCTCGATCTCCGTCATGGCGATGGCCTTCACGGGTCTATCCCCGCCCATGCGGGGAAACCCGCCGTGTAGGGGGTTTTCATGGCGATTACTCGGGTCTATCCCCGCCCATGCGGGGAAACCACGCTGCCGATTTTCCCGCCGGGGTGAGTTTCGGGTCTATCCCCGCCCATGCGGGGAAACCGCGGCGGCCTCGGTGCGGCGGCCGATCCGGGCGGGTCTATCCCCGCCCATGCGGGGAAACCCTGCGCCGCAAGGGGGACCGGCTCCAGGCCAAGGGTCTATCCCCGCCCATGCGGGGAAACCTGCCCTTGGGCATGTTGGCCTCCTGATGTCAAGGGTCTATCCCCGCCCATGCGGGGAAACCGGCGGCGGTGGGGGCGGGGGCCTGTTCGCGCCGGGTCTATCCCCGCCCATGCGGGGAAACCCAGGTGATCGGGATTGCATGACGGCGGCGGCCGGGTCTATCCCCGCCCATGCGGGGAAACCTGTGCGCCCCACGAAATTGCCCGGCACGATCAGGGTCTATCCCCGCCCATGCGGGGAAACCCAGGTGAGCGGCTCGCCACGCCAGGTGAGCGCGGGTCTATCCCCGCCCATGCGGGGAAACCCTGGATTCCAGCTCCGCCTGTGTGGGCGGTGCGGGTCTATCCCCGCCCATGCGGGGAAACCCGCTCCGGCCTTCTCCGGGGCATGTCCATCGAGGGTCTATCCCCGCCCATGCGGGGAAACCCTGACGTGGGCACATAGCAGGCCAGGGCCTCAAGGTCTATCCCCGCCCATGCGGGGAAACCTCCATGCCCACCAGCGGGTGCACGCCCCAGGTGGGTCTATCCCCGCCCATGCGGGGAAACCCGCCGTAGCGTGCCGCAACCGCCGGCACGATCGGGTCTATCCCCGCCCATGCGGGGAAACCTCCAGGACGGCCAGGTCCACGCCAGGGGGCAGGGGTCTATCCCCGCCCATGCGGGGAAACCTCTTCCCTTCAACTTGCTGAAATATAATGATATACGGAACCGTGATGTTGAATTTCCTTTTCCCTATTTCCTTTTTACGAGTAAAACGCCATCCGCATCCACTATGGTCTTTGGCGGTTCACCCAAGGTTTCAATCCTTAAATTCCCAGTAGCTTTCTTGTCGCGCCAAACAAGCGTGACTGATCCTCTCCCCAGTGCCTGATGCCATTTGCACATCACTGTCCAGACCCTCTCCCTCACCCCCGCACTCATGTCGGGAGCTACATAAACCCCCGGAGACACCTCCAGCATCGCAGATGCGAGAAAGCCCCTGTAGCGATCTTCGACATCCCGCGTGACGACTATGGTCAGCGGCATTATTCCTCTTCAACGAACAGGGACTTGATGCGATCAATCATAGACGGAATGATGTTTTCATCAGCCAGGGTTTCTCCCGTCAGCCGCCGCGTGATTCTTTCTACGCTGATATCCGGATGATCAGCGGCCCTCTTTGCCGCCCTGAAAGCACAGGGAATTGTCACCGTATCGCGAAACAGGTCGGCAATATCCAGAACAAAACTCTGCCCGGCAGACTCATGGATGAAGCCCAGTTGGGGGATGGTAGCAGTGGCAGACACCGCTATTGCCGCGGCAGCTTCGACCGCACTGGAAGCATGATTCAGCGCCTGGTTTGGCAGATCGGCTGCGTTAGGGTTAGCGCGGTCGTAGCGTCTCCCTCGCCAGTTAACGCCCACCAGCCGGGCTATCAGGGCATAACTTTCCTTCATGCGCGCCCCCTCGATGCCCCGTAGCACGTCAAGATCCCGATGCGGCAGTACCTTCCCAAGCCGCCATGCATACATGCGCCGTGCACACATCAGCCGCAAATTCTCGTCGGCCCAATGCCGCGCCTGCTTCCGAGCCAAGCCTGAGCGGTCGGGTATCAGGGGCGGAGCAGTATAGAGGCGCACACCGTCCTCACCCACCGCCGCAAGTGCAGTACGGGCATAGGAAAGCAGCCGTAGGGCATCGTGGCTCACGGTCGAACCCGGCCCAAGCAGGATTATCGATACACCTTGTAGCGGAATGGAATATTCCCCGGGCTCCAGGGCGTCCGTGGTCGAGGATGCACCCTGTTCGAATGTCAGGGTACCGAAACGGGCTGTCAGCGCGCCACGCGCAAGATACAGCAGACCTGCACGATCCGCATGGGGAATATGCGCCGAATCAAGCCCGAGCCTTCCTTTCAGCATGGCCTTGTGGCGGGCGCAGCAAGATCATCCCGTAACCATAGGTTCTGTGCCTGCCGACCCCTTGAGCCAGCTTCCTGGCAAATTCCCCTGGATCACACACCGACAGTGTGCCGTGGATCACCACTTCCGGGCCTTCGGTCATCCGCCTGCCGCGAACCGCCTTACTGCGACGGAACATCGCCATCCTTGAAGTCTGACGTTCAAGTGTAGCTGCCCCACCAAGACGTGCCTCCAGCCAATCGAGATAAAGTGTTTCGCGATCGGTTTTGCCTCCAGCCAGCACATGGGACAGCCAGGCATCCACCTCGGCACCCTGGCGAAAATGCTTACCTTCATGTTCAATGGCCTTGACAAGACGCACAACAGGACGCACCCGCAGGTCGAAACCGAGTCTTTGACTCTCTCGCCAGGCTGATTCCGGACGCGGCGCAGAATGTATCCTGTCCAGATCGATTACTTCCAGAAGGTCAGGAGTAGCTACCGTGCGGGCTGTCTGATCCAGGGCAGCGTCGTCCCGGTCGGCATATCCAAAGACCTCACCCCATCTCTGCCCGCGAGACACCATCATCCGGAAGGGCTGCAACGCCGCACGGCCAAAACACTCGCCAAGCAGGTGATGCAAGGCAAGGCCCTCGTCGAGATAACCGTTGTAGACCAGACTACGGTGTGTTCCCCAATGATGCAGTTGACGCAAGTCGACAGGTATCCCGACAAGATGGAGATCGCTCATTCCACCCTCCCCAGCACCACACGACGTGAGCCGCCATGCAATCCGCTTCCCCAGTTTCGCAGATCGGAAAGATCCAGGAGGCGGGCACCCTCCGGCAAATCATGTGACTCTGGCCAGAGTGCCTCACCACAGGCGCTCCAGTCCACACCAAGATTCACCAACGCGGTGCGGGTCGTGTCACCTTCCACCCATCCCGAGAATAGCGGGGCGGATGGCAGACATGGCTTGCGCCCGATAAACAGGGGCCGGGCAGGCGATTGCAGTGCAACCGCCAACTCTTCCAGCCCCGGCACCGCATCATCGATCAGACGCAGAACCACGTGACAGTCGTGATCGGCCAGATAGTCCCGCTGGCGGCGATGGGTCAGCCACTTCCTGCCCTCCTGATCGCCGAATTGGCTGTTTTGGGGCTTTCCCGTGTAACTGGGACCCTTGTTGCGTGCATCGGGTTCGCCCCATGTGGTCCATCCCGACTCGCCCTCGTAGACGCGGGCATTCTGGTTGTCCGTCATCAACTTTCCCTGTCGTGCAATGCCGACACCGAAAATCAGCCTGTCCTGCAATGCCTGATGCACGGTGCGGTCCTGCCACCGCCAACCCAAGGCATTGCCAAGGAGCCCGGTCAACGCGGAGGCGGCCGGGAAATTCCGCGTCGGACCCACCTGGTCGACCGTCACGCCGCCAAAGGACATCAGCGGCGCGCACAGGTGTAAATGCAGCCAGCGGTGATTCATCCCGTCTGTCCGGGCAACCTACCTGCCCAATCAGCCAATTCCCCTAGTGTTCCTGCCTCGGCGCGGGGTACGGGGAGATTCGTTAGGGTCATGACTCTCCGCGCTTCGTTCGTCTCATAAGCCTCATCAAGGGATGCGAGATGATCTGAAAGGACCATGATCGCTTGGCCTGCCTCCGGTGAACAGGGCGTGCGAAAAGCTTCGGCAAGACTTCGCGGCTGCCTGTCTCCAGACTCGAGCAGAACCATCGACGCCCTGCTGTAAGGCGCTGTCGAACCCAATTTGGCCCCGGGCGACACTTCGGCGATCAGGTAGACAAGGTTGTGCAGCACCTCGTCCGCCATCATCGTATCCCCTCCGAGATTGGACAGGAGACCCGGAATATCAACGACCACGTACCCATAAAACAGACCCGCGGTCAATTCCGTTTCCTGGATTGTGTCTGCGCCAGTCTCATCCTCCAGGGCAAGATCGTCCACCGCAACGAAATAATCGCTTTCGGATTCCTCCGCATGGACTGTGAATGCGTGGGCCACATGCACCGGCGCCGTGATATTGGCCTCAGGATCCGAAGTCACCATCCGCCCGAAAAGTGCGCCGATCAGGCCTCCGGGCAACGTGGCTACCCGCCGCATCGCCTTGAAATTTTCCCTGCCTTCCTTGCTCCATTCCTTTGCCAGTTCCCGCATGGCCTTGCTGTCTCCATCCGCCTCGTCGAGGAGACGTCCGGCCTCCTTTCTGAGCCAGTCGATTTCCACATTTCCCAGCAGCAGGGTCTGGCGGGATTTCTTGTCCGCGCCCTTGTCTCCATAGACTACTTCGTTGAACACCTTCTCCAACTCCTCCAGAGCCCCCGAATCCGCAGTTCCACGATAATCGCCCAGGACCTTGCGATCCACGATTTCCCGGGAACGCCATGCGGGTTCCGCACCATCGATCATCTTCAGGGCATGCGGATCCTCGGCGATTCGCCAATGGCGCTTGAGGCACTGCGAACTGACCCTGGTGCGCAGATGGCCGCCATAGGGAATGCGCTTGGCCAATCCGCTGTCGTCGCGGTTCAACAGGACGGAACTGTAGGGGGTCAGGAAATGGATTTGCAGAAAACGTCGTTCATTCATCTTTGGATTCCTCTGTTGCTTGATCTTTCACGGTTGTGTCAAGCCGTTTGTAATAGGCTTTGGCAATTAGGGTCGTCACATGCTCAGGAGGAGCAATGACGGCCCAGGCAAGCTCGGCGGCATTCAGTTTCACCTGATTCCGTGCCAGCATTCTCACAGCCCGTTCCAACGCATCAAGGCGGGCCCCGCCACGTGCCGCCAACAGGCGCGCCAAGCGAATTTCGCTGAGAAGGGGACGCTCGACCGGCCCTGTTTCGCCGCCATCGCACAGAACCGCTCCGAGTGGGCGCTTGTCGTCATGTACACTTTGTTTGGTTTCGGAGGCGCCGGTTGGCGTCAGCAACGCCAGCATCCGCACGATCACCGCCCACTTTTCAGGCTGGCCGGCAATCCTGTCATGCAGTGCCGAAAGTCGCCAGAACAGGCGGGCTTCGGTTTTCATACGGCGCAATTCCGCCAATTCGCCGGGCTGCGCCTTCGACAGAATTTTCGCAACCTTGATCGCCACTTGACCAACACTGTCTTCAGCCTGAGACATTTCTCTCAACCTCCATCCCGTTTGTCATTGATCGAAGCCGGCCCTCAAGGTACCGACGCGCACGCGCCTCTGCCCGGGGGCGGTGTATGGAAGCGCAGGAAATTCCAGGTAGAGCGGCCTCGAATTCGGCTCTCGCCGCCTCCGCAAGTCTCGTGATAAATACATACCGGGCCTCGGCCCGTTCCTGTTGCGCACCGCCGGCCACCTCCAGCTGTTTCCAGAGGGATGGAAAGAACAGCCCGTCCACCTGCCGCTGAAAGGCAGCCTGCGCCGATTCGGCAGTGGCATAGTCCTGTTTACTCAACACAAAATCATTGGCTTCGTCCTTCTTTCCGCTGGCCGATACCACCGCAAGGCCAATCCCAAGCATCTTAGAAACATCCTTGATATCCTCAATCTGTTCTTGCGATATGTCCCGCGCTGATTTGTGTAAAAAGCCGCGCACCACGGCTTCAGGCACCGGCACAAGGCGAGAGCGGAACCCGTTGGTCTTGGAATTGCCCCGCGAAAGAGCTTCGGCCACCAGAACCATGTCTCCCCGGTCCGTTTTCGTATTACGGGCCATCAGAGGCGCCGCCCAATCGCCGGAATATAGCACCCGACACAGCAGCCGATAATCGATATCCTGCTCCCTCAGGGTGAGCAACTTGTTCTCGGTCTTGTGCACCGGCCCCCAGGGCTCGTAAAGCACCCCCTTGAATTCCCGCGCCTCGACACGCGTTGACTTCGAGGTGGCTCTCTCCGCCACAATTCCGTTCGAACCGGCACTCAACCGCAGCCGCCTGCAGATTTCTATGAACCACGGATCCAAACCCGCCGGGTCAAGTTTCATTTCCTGTGGCCAGTCATAAAGCCAAATCAAGGTCTTGCCCCCGGCCTTGCAGACGACTCCCTCGTTTCCCTCGTCCCTCCATTGCAGCAACAGGCTCACATCACGACGCCACCACGCACTCTCGTCGATGGTATGGACCTGGCGACCCGCAGGAGCCAGGCCCACCATGGGACGGCTGGACGATCCTGCATTCATCCGTGCAATATTGTAGTTCCCGGCTCCACCGAAGCCTTCCATCGTCTGCAGCGACACCAATGCGAATATCCAATCTTCTGCAGCCGACTGTCTGGCTACCTGTCGTTTCAGATCGTGGTTCCTTGAGGTGATCAGCATGTCCAATTCATCGGGCGTCGACACCGGAGTCCATTTCAACGCTCCCGGATCTGGAGCCTGCATGAAGGCGGGCTTGCTGCGATCCGGGACAACCAGCCTCCAGGGCTCATCCTCATCGAACCCCGGCGTCAGATTACGCAACAACGCTTGCCAATCCTCTTCCTGTTCGGGGAAACCCTTCCGATCGTCAGTCCACAGAGCCAGGGCGCCGAGCTGCACGAGAAACATGTGCCATGCAGGGCGTTGGTGTGGTCGGAGGCGGGCGAATCCTAAAATCTCCCCACGCGACTTCGCTGCCATTGTCCCTGCTAGGGAGAAGTAGTTCGTCACATCGCCGACGTAAGCCGTCAATAACGGATCCGTCAACAGGTTGTTGTTGAATGCATCATCCATGACTAGCTTTTATTTCCGGTCATCACCATTCGATATGTGCCCCGATGATTTCGGGGAAGATTCCTTGTCATATACAGGATGTACAAACAAGCAGGGTCTACAAACAAGCAGGGTCTATCCCCACAGATTTTGGTGGGGGATTCCTCATGAGTATATGAAAACCCTCCAATTAACTGCCGTGTTGTGTATTTTTGTGTTTGACGCAATTGGGAAAATGTCTCGAATAACACTCGAAAATTGAATTTCATCGAAGCGCCTCTCGTATTTTCAGACCCCCGTGCCAGTTTGAAGTGCAACACTGGCTGTGATGCATGAGTGCTTTGAGGATGGGTGAGTTGCAGCGGGCCAGATGATGGCAAACAATCTCTGTTTCAGAAGCGGAGAATTGTCATGCCTGTCGGCTACCATCACCTGACCCATTGCGAAAGATGCCAGATAAACACCCTGCTGCATAGTGGGAAAACGCAACGGGAGATTGCCCGCCAGCTCGGCCGGGACCCCGGCACGATCTCCCGGGAGATGTCGCGCAACCGCGGTCAGCGGGGCTACCGTCACAAGCAGGCCCATGGCAAGGCGACGTTCCGGCGCCGGGAGGCCTCCGGAGTTCCCCGCAAGATGACGCCGGAGCGCTGGGAGGTGGTGGCAGACAGGGTGAGAGAGGGATGGAGCCCGGAACAGATTGCGGGCCGGTATCGGCTTCAGGGCGAGGTCATGGCGGGCCGGGAATGGATCTACCGGCATATCCGTGCGGATCGGCGTTCGGGGGGCACCCTGTACCGGCACTTGCGCCGCCGTGGCAAGAAGCCCAACTGGCGCGGAGGCCGGCATGCCGGACGGGGCCACATTCCCGGCCGGGTGGACATTGCCGACCGCCCTTCGGTGGTGGAGGAGAAGTCCCGGATCGGGGACTGGGAGCTGGATACGGTCATCGGCTCGAGGCACCGGGGCGCCCTGGTCACGTCGGTGGATCGGGGGTCGAAGTACATGGTACTGGAGCGGATCGACGTGAAGACGGCGGCCGCGGTGACCGAAGCGCTGAGGCAACGGATGGGGCCGTTCCGGGATCGGGTGCATACCCTCACGGCGGACAACGGCAAGGAGTTTGCGGGGCACCAGGCGGTTTCCGGTGCGCTGGGGGCGGATTTCTACTTCGCCACCCCCTACCATTCCTGGGAGCGCGGTCTGAACGAACACACCAACGGCCTGGTCCGCCAGTACTTTCCGAAGGGGACGGACTTCCGCATGGTGACGGAATCCCAGGTCCGGGCAGTGGAGGACCGGATCAATCACCGGCCCCGGAAGGTGTTGGGTTATCGCACGCCTGCGGAGGTCTTCACCGGGGCACTGGTCCCACCCTGATGGCGATGACATCGCCGGCATGGAATTCCCGTGGCAACGGGAGCGGTCCCGCTTGGCCCAAAAGTGCCGGGCTGGCCTTGCGCTGGATGATGGCCTCTGACAGTATCCCCTGGAGTCGAGATTGATGCCATTTCCGGTCGGAATGAGCCCCTCGAGGCGCTGATTTTCTCGCCGCCGCCGCTATCCCTCCACTCGGGCTACGCCCTCATTCCGGGATAGCGGCCAGTGATGCACTTCGGAGTGGAAGCGGGGAGAATTTCGATTTACGAAATTATAGCATATATGAACAAACAAGAAATTAATAATTATTCTTGATCCTCACATCGCCTTAGTCCCAAACGGGTATATGAAAAACGCTTCCCCTTGATTTCGAGGACGAAATTCGTCCCCGGCGCCTTTACGCATTCCTCTTTACCATCCATCCCCCTCGACCAATGGGCAGGCAGGGTAAAGCGTTGCACGGGCTCACCGAACGGCCCAACTGCCGCTTCCGGCAGATCGAATACCGCCCCGTCTTCCCCAAGGCGTGTCCTGATCCTTTCATCATCCGGGTATCTGTCAGGAAGTGTTCTTGTCCGGTCAAGGATCACATGGTTGGCCAACCCGATCTGGGCAAGGCTCCTACCACTCAGTTTCTGCTGGAAATCCTGCCAGCCATGCCGTTCCGCCACCTTTTCCAGTGCCTCGGGATGCGTCGCGGCCTCGACCAGTGCCCGATTCATGCTCGGGATATTCCAGACCGGATGTAAGCAAATCTCATCCAGCGTGGCTTGTAGCCCCGGGACGTCCATATACACTCCCGACAGGGGACCACTCGTATAGCTGCCAAGCCCATTCTCAGGCTTGCCAATCAGTGGACCGAGTCCGCCTTCGGGACAAAGCACATTAACCCGGGCCGCCTCGAACCCATCAGGACGCTCCCTGACGGAATGCCGATGCAACCGGCCGATCCTTTGCAGCAAAACATCCATCGGACAAAGGTCGGTCACCAGAAAATCGGCATCGATATCCAACGACTGTTCCAGCGTTTGCGTACCGATAACCACGCAGCCCCGTATCCTTCCGGCTTTCTTTCCGAGCGTGTCCTCCACCGCCTGGTCCAGCAACCTTCGGTCTTCGGCGGCAAATCGGCTGTGATGCAGGGCCGGCCCCCCTTCCACCTGCAGTACAAGGCCACGGTCCAATCCGCATGCCGCTTCAAAGGTCTCCTGCGCACGCACCACGGTATTGCGGATCACCAGAACCCTGGCGCCCCAACCTGCCGCCTCGATGGCAATCCGGGCAGCATCCTCGCCGCTCCAACCCATCACAGCCGTGACATGCACGACTTTGTTACTGTCCGAAACCGGTATCCTGCGTGGCTCTGTCTCGACCTTGATCCAAACCGCCGGATAGGCGGCCTTCCTGGCATCCTCTTGGCTGGGGGTGGCGTCAGAATCCAGGAACTCCGAACGCGCCACGGCTCCTAGCGTCGCCGACATCAGCATGGCGTGTCCCCCGATCGACAGGTGGTCCTCCAGCAATTCCTTCTGGATGCGGCGCATGTAGGCGTCAGAGGCATGCACCTCGTCGACCACCAGGAGGCTCCGGGACAGGGCAAATCCCCGGAGATGGGCATGTTTCACCGTCAATGCGGCCAGCATCGCCTGATCCACCGTCCCCACCGCGACCTCGGACGCGAGATAACGCGTGGCGTGCTCTGCCGCCCAGCGGCTGGGGTGTTCGACTGTTTCATCGTCATCCCACAGCACCGACCAGCCTGGTAGTCGCCGGCCCGTTGCCTGACCCGATTCGATCTGCCCCGGGATGGCGAGCACCGCCTCGGCGTCATATCCAAAAACCCCCTTCAGCGCCGTGTTGACTCGGCCATGCAGCTGTCTCGCCGCAGCTCGCGTCGGTACCGCGAAATAGAGGCCTTCCACCTCTCCTGCTTTCCGAAGCGCCAGATAACGCCATAGCGCCGCCTCGGTCTTCCCGGACCCGGTTTCCGCCTCAAGAATCATGAGTTGCTCATTGGTGGCAACCTTCTCGACTTCGATTTGCGCAGCATTCGGTTTTTCATGGCCGGTCAGTTCACGAAACCCGACCGGCACAGAGATGCTTTTCCTCTGCACATCCAGACCGACTGCCTCCAATCGATTTTTTGCTGTCTCTTTTGCATGTGCCCAGTATCCCATGTGGAATTCAGGTTCAAAGTGAAAGGCTCTCCTGTCGGACCCTACCCAGTCGGCCAGTGCCAGGGCGCCGCCGAAGAAATGCCTGAATCTATGGCTGGCAGGCAAGGAACCGCCCTCTGATCCGAAAGCCAGCGGAAACCAGGCTTTCATTGCCCCGCCCATCGTTTCTTCTTCCTTCTCCCAGTCATAGTGCGGAAGCTTGGGCCATGCATATTCCTGCCTGGGCTCGGGAACCGGCATGCCATGATGGGCGAACAGCATCGACACCCAGTTTTCTCCTCTCATCCAACGGGCGAGATCCGGCACGGCCCCGCTCAATGCCGTTTCCGCGCGATCCTCAAGGCCGCTGCACCACTGCCAGCCAGCAGTAAGATGGCCAACCTTGGACCGTGGCCACAAGTCGGGCGGCCAACCCTTCGCCTGGAATCCCGGTGCCAGCTTGCCAATGTCATGTAGGAAGGCCAGTGCTCCAAGTCGGGCGCAATCCACCTCATCCAGCGAGCGTTCCGCCGCCGCCTCGGCCCGGCGTCGGAACACTGGCTGTTCGAAAATCCCGATCAGCACCGCCGCTACATCGGCGCTATGGTGCGCCAAGGCATGAGTCTCACCTGAATTCAGATCGGTCTTTCCCCAAGCATGTTTTATCTGACCAGGGAAGTACTTCATATCAGTGATCGCACATGCAATTGATTCGCAAAATTATACTTTTCGAAAAACAGCCAGTTGAAAATTTTCGGTGGGCGGCTGAACAAACTGGTCTGCGGGAGGTTTTCGACGCCGTACCGGAATATCGCCTGAGGCTGGCAGGGAGCACCTTGCAACGTGCGAGGACCGCACCGTCCTTCAGGCAAGTAAACCGGCGCTGCTTATCCAAGACAATCAAATCCCAGATTGCAGTATATTGCAATTACGGACTACGTCACCCGCCAGCAGATTCTGTGCATTTTGACACGGCTGCGGAATTGATTACACATGAAGAATTCGACTATGCATGCCCACAGAAAACAGGACAAATCCACAGAATCCCGGGGAACTGACGAATGAGCAGGAAGAAAGCGCGACCGCACTGGCAGGAAGGCCGTCACCAATTCGACGTGGTCCTTCCCGCCCACAGGACGGAAAGCGGCGAAGAGGAGACTGTCCGGATCAGCTTCCGTTGGAACGTTACCGCGACCAGATCACCCACGACCCGGGAACGACCCGGGCTGGCAGCAGACGAAGCACGCCGCAAACTGGCGATCCTGGCCGATACACCAACAATCGAAAATGGAATCTATGTCGAGTGGATCGAGCAGGCAGACCAACTCGAAAGCGCCCTCACCCTGGCCATCGAGTCCTGGTGCCGGTCGCAACTGCGCGACGTCGATCCCCATTCTGGCTCTGCGTCCACCTATCTACAGGCTTTCGGGGAAAAGGCGCCGGACGAACTGTGGGAAACAGCGTCCAGTGCGAGAACGGTGATTCACGAATACGTCACCAATCGTATTCCTATGCAAGAGGCCCTGGCGGCCATGCAGACCGCCGTGGAAATCCTGTTGGCGGCGGCTGCCCGTCCGCCCCGGAACCGGCGCCGCTTCCCGGCGCATCTCAAGCGACTTCGTTCGCCCCGGAAACTCCGAGTGCGGCCGGGAAGCTGGATCGACACGGGACGCTACCGCCCGGCCGTGATCCTGGAAATGATGCCCGATCCCCCGAATACCATGAAACTGTCCTACGGCGACGAGATCGACAAGGATTTCCGGCCGCACATCTGGCCCTGGAAGTCGGTGCGCAAGCGCAAGCGTATTCCCTCGCTCAAGGACGTTTTCTCCCCGGGCGACTGGATCCGGCATCCCCACAAGGGCTACGGGCGGGTATTGGCCGTTCGCAATTCGACCATGCGCGTGGATTTCCGCGGGCGCGAGACCACCTGTGTTCCGGATGCCATCCTGTCCCGCTACGAGAAGATCGACGAACCGGGGCCAGAGGAATTCCTGCCCGCGGACGGGCGGTTCCCACCGGGCACCTGGATCGAGTACGACACTCGGGATGAAGGAGTTGTACTCGCTGTGGAAGGGGATCTTCTCAAGGTGCTCTTACGTTACAGTGGTAGTGTCAGGGACATCTTCGTGTCGGGCCCCGGTGTGGACGGGCCTGTCCGGAAGCTAGACATACCGGCCCTTGACCTGAAATCATCCTTTGGCCAGAGATGGTCCTGGTGGTGGCTGCACGAGGATATTTTCAAGGAGCCGGTCTGCGCCTGTTGCGGATACCCGAATTTCGGCCAAGACGACCCAGGGGTTCCCGATTACAGGTACTGTCTCATCTGTGAGTATCCGAATCTCGACACCGGCCTTGAAGACGACAATGTCCCGATCGGACTGCGTGAGGATGATTGCCGGAAATACCGAAACGCCTGGGATTACCCGGATGCCGATGAACCCGGTGCCGGGTCGGCGGATGCAGTGGCCGATCTCAGGCGTTCACTGATCCGGTTGCTGGAGAAGAGGAGGGTCGAAACGTCAGAATGGTTCGAGGAGGACGGCAAGGCCGTCGAGCGGATTAGTCGGGAAATTCTCGCCAAGCTCGGATAAACAACGGTGTCCGTGCGACAGGTACTGCAAACAGCCTTCGATGGCGCCGGGTTCCCATTCAGAATTTGCCCCGGCTCCCGGAGTCCGTCATCGCCAGGACATCGACGGCGAACCGGGTCTTGTCCAGGCCAGGACGGCCCCGGACCAGCAGGCGGATCTTCTCGAACGCTTCCGAGTTGGCCCTGTCGTCGCTGTCGAGCAGGCCCAGCTGATGCAGTATCCGGTACATTTCCCGCTCGGGTTGGGTCCGGCTCATCCGGCTATTTTCTCCTGCCCGGCGACCTGGCCCCAGGGTCCATCATTCGGGTATCCTGTCCAATATGTCCATCAACTCAATGGCGTATTTCGCCAGCGCCGTGCGGTGTTCGTCATCCCCGCCGGCGATCCCGGCCAGTTTCCGGTCAAGGTCGTTGTCCAGATTGCCGTCCGAATCCATGAGCCCGAGTTCGAAAACCGTCTCGGCGAATCGTCTTTCAACGCGTTCGATATCAACCACGATGGATACCTGCAATGCACACCCGAATGCATGGGGATCATGAAACCGAATGTCCCGGTACCATGGAGCCCGCGCCCGGAATATTCGTGTCGATTATGCACCAACCGTTCCCGTGCTGACCATGCCCGGTGAATTCCGGCAAATTGTCGACCCCCTGGCGCGACCGCGAAATACGATTCAGAACCCAATACGTACGTTTGCTTTCACTTCAATCCTCTTACGGTATGCTTACGGATGGATATTTCGATGATTTTGCTTTCCAGGCGTATAGAATAAATAAACATGAATAAACAATCTGTTAACAACAAAAATTCTTCTCAAAGGAATGATTTTCGCATGGGGGTGGACGTTGGCGGCACCAAGATCGAATGCGCGGTCATCGCGTCCGGGAACAGCCCCGATGCCATCGTCAGGCGGCGAATTCCCACGGAGGGCAGCGGCGGATACAGACATGTGCTCCAACGCATCGCCGGCCTGGTCGGTGAAGTAGGTGAAGAGGCCGGCCTTCGGCCGGACGTCATTGGGGTCGGCACCCCGGGTACCCTGGATCCCGACACCGGATTCCTTCGGGGATGCAACTCCCAGCACCTGCTGGGACAACCGTTCAGGACGGATCTGGAAGCCCTGCTCGGCATTCCGGTCGTGGTGGAGAACGATGCCAACTGCCTTGCCCTGGCGGAAACGCGGATGGGCGTGGTGCCCGACCTTCCGGGACCGAAGGACGTGGTGTTCGGCGTCATCATGGGCACCGGGGTGGGCGGAGGTCTGGTCGTGGACGGAAACCTTGTTGCCGGCGCCAACCGCATCACCGGGGAGTGGGGGCACAATCACCTGGACGACTCCGGGGGGCAATGCTGGTGCGGCCGGACCGGATGCGTGGAGACCCTGATCTCGGGACCGGCGCTCGAAAACCACTACCGGGAGCACGCGGGATTCCACCTCCCCCTGGCGGAGATTGCCGACAGGGCCATGTCGGGAGATTCCATTGCCCGGCAAACGATCGACCGGCTGCTCACCTGGTTCGGCCGGGCAATCGCCGGCATCATCAATTCGATCGATCCGGACATCATCGTCATTGGCGGGGGCGTCGGAAACATCGATCTTCTGTACACCCATGGCCTTGAGCAGGCGGCAAGGTGGGTCTTCAGCCCCACCCTGAAAACCAGGCTGGTCAGGCCGGCACTGGGGGACAGCGCCGGGGTGTTCGGCGCGGCCCTCCTGGCCGCCGCATCCTGAGGGGACCGGGGACCGGGCCCGGAATCAATACCGGTAGTGCTCCGGCTTGTAGGGTCCGTCCACGGAAACGCCGATGTAGTCCGCCTGTTCCTTCGACATCCGGGTCAGCCTGGCGCCGATCTTGTCGAGGTGTAGACGGGCCACCTCCTCGTCCAGGTGCTTCGGCAGCACATGCACCCTGTTGTCGTATTTCTCGCCGTCGCGCCACAGCTCGATCTGGGCGAGAACCTGGTTGGTGAAGCTGTTGGACATCACGAAACTCGGATGGCCGGTGGCGCAGCCGAGGTTCACCAGGCGGCCCTCGGCCAGCAGGGTGATCCGGTTGCCGCCCGGCAGGATGACCTGGTCCACCTGGGGCTTCACGTTCTCCCACTCGTACTGCTTCAGCGAGGCGATGTCGATCTCGTTGTCGAAATGGCCGATGTTGCAGACGATGGCCTGGTCCTTCATCCGGACCAGGTGGTCGTGGTCGATGACGTTGAAGTTGCCGGTGGCGGTGACGAAGATATCCACGTCGCCGACAACATCGTCGAGGTCCACCACCCGGTAACCCTCCATCGCCGCCTGCAGGGCGCAGATGGGATCGATCTCGGTGATCCAGACGGTGGAGCCGAGACCGCGCAGCGACTGGGCGCAGCCCTTGCCGACGTCGCCGTAACCCAGCACCAGGGAGATCTTTCCGGCCACCATCACGTCGGTGGCGCGCTTGATGCCGTCCACCAGGGATTCCCGGCAGCCGTAGAAATTGTCGAACTTGGACTTGGTGACGGAGTCGTTCACGTTGATGGCGGGAAACGGCAGGTTGCCGGCCTTTTCCATCTGGTAGAGACGCTTCACGCCGGTAGTGGTCTCCTCGGTGACGCCCTGGATATTGGCGAGGCGGGAACTGTACCAGTCGGGACTGGTTTTCAGCCGGGTCCTGATGGCGTTGAACAGAACCGTCTCCTCCTCGCTGCCCGGGTTGTCCAGCACGGAGATATCCTGCTCTGCCCTGGCGCCCAGCACCAGCAGCAGGGTGGCGTCGCCGCCATCGTCCAGGATCATGTTGGGGCCGCCGCCGTCATGCCATTCCATGATGCGGTGCGAGTATTCCCAGTATTCCTCCAGGCTTTCCCCCTTGTAGGCAAACACCGGGATGCCGGCGTCGGCGATGGCCGCCGCGGCATGATCCTGGGTGGAAAAGATGTTGCATGAGGCCCAGCGCACCTCCGCTCCCAGGGCCACCAGCGACTCGATGAGCACCGCGGTCTGGATGGTCATGTGAATGGAGCCGGCGATCCGGGCTCCCTTGAGCGGCTTGTCCGCGATGTACTTCTCGCGGGTGGCCACCAGGCCGGGCATTTCGGACTCGGCGATGGTGATCTCCTTGCGGCCGAAGTCGGCCTGGCCGATGTCGGCGACAGCATAGTCCCGGCTGATCTTCTCTGCTGCTTGGATGGACATGTGTGAATTCCCGATTCTGTTGTCTGTAAACTGATTACCGGCGGTCGCCGTTCACACGGCCCGCCGAAGCGTGCCTCTCAGATTCCCGCATCCTCGCGGAGTGCTTCGGCCCGGTCGGTACGCTCCCAGGTGAAGTTGTCCCCGGTGCGGCCGAAGTGACCGTAGGCGGCGGTTTCCCGGTAAATGGGCCGGAGCAGGTCCAGCATCTCCACGATGGCCTTCGGGCGAAGGTCGAAGTGCCGGCTCACCAGCTCAGCGATATGGTCGTCATCGATCCTGCCGGTACCGAAGGTATCCACCATGACCGACACCGGCCTGGCAACGCCGATGGCATAGGCCACCTGGACCTCGCACCTGTCCGCCAGGCCCGCCGCCACCAGATTCTTGGCCACGTAGCGCGTGGCGTAGGCCGCGGAACGGTCCACCTTGGAAGGGTCCTTGCCGGAGAAGGCGCCGCCGCCGTGATGCGCGGTGCCGCCGTAGGTATCGACGATGATCTTGCGTCCGGTCAGGCCGCAGTCCCCCACGGGGCCGCCGATCACGAAACGCCCGGTCGGATTGACCAGGAACCGGGTGTCCGGGGACACCATGTTCGCCGGCAGCACCGGCTTGACGATTTCCTCGATGACGGCCTCGCTGATGTCCTCGTGGGAGATGCCGTCCTCGTGTTGCGTGGAAAGCACCACGGTATCGACGAAACTGGGGCGGCCGTCCACGTACCGGACGGTGACCTGGCTCTTGGCATCGGGCCGCAGCCAGGGCAGCTTGCCGGACCTGCGCACCTCCGACTGCTTCTTCACCAGCAGGTGGGCGTAGGTGATGGGAAACGGCATCAGCACATCCGTCTCGTTGCAGGCATACCCGAACATCAGGCCCTGGTCTCCGGCCCCCTGGTCCTTGTCCTGGCCCTCTCCCTCGTTGACGCCCTGGGCGATATCGCTGGACTGCTTGTCCAGTGACACGATCACGGCGCAGCTCGAAGCATCGAATCCCATCGCCGAGGAGTTGTAGCCGATGTCCCTGATCGTATTGCGGACCACCTCCGGATAGTCCACCTGGGCGCTGCTGGTGATCTCGCCGGATACCACCACCATGCCGGTGTTGACCAGGGTTTCGCATGCCACCCTGGAATGGGGGTCTCCCGAAACCATGGCATCGAGAATCGAATCCGACACCTGGTCCGCGACCTTGTCGGGGTGGCCCTCTGAAACGGACTCTGATGTGAACAGGTAGGATCTGGACATGAACTGCTTTCCTCGGACAAGACAATACCCGCGCGTCCGCGGGCAGTCGTGGTGTTACTGGATTGAATATAAATGAATCTTTATATTTATTATTGATCATATCACAATAGAATCCGGTGAGAAACCATTCTGCGGTACACACCATTCTGCGGCACCCAGGCAGGCGGAAATAGACCGGAAATAGACCCGATCCCCCGGATATTCGAGGTACAGGCCGGCCGCTTCAGGTAGAATACGCGCCCGCGTATTGCCGCCCGCAGGACCTGCGCCTTCAGCCAGACAGCTTCCATGAATCAGGAAATCAACGACGCCCTGAACACCGCCCGGATTCTTGCCGAGGCCCTGCCCTACATCCGCAAGTTCCAGGGCAAGACCGTCGTGATCAAGTACGGCGGCAATGCCATGGAGGATGACAACCTCAAGGCCGGGTTCGCCCAGGATGTCATCCTGATGAAGACGGTGGGCGTCAACCCCGTGGTGGTGCACGGCGGCGGACCCCAGATTACCGACCTCCTGAAAAGGCTCGGCAAGGAATCCAGGTTCATCGATGGCATGCGCGTGACCGACAGCGAGACCATGGACATTGTCGAAATGGTCCTTGGCGGACTGGTCAACAAGGAGATCGTCAACCTGATCAATTCCTTCGGGGGACACGCGGTGGGCCTGACCGGCAAGGACGGCGACCTGATCCGGGCGCGCAAGCTGCATGTCACCCGGGATGATCCGATCCTGGAAAAATCGGAAATCATCGACTACGGCCATGTCGGCGAGGTGGAGTCCATCGACCCGCACATCGTGCAACTGCTGGATACCGAAGCGTTCATACCCGTGATCGCACCCATCGGGGTCGGCAGGGACGGGCAGACCTACAACATCAATGCCGACCTCGTGGCCGGCGGCCTGGCCACCACGCTGAAGGCGGAAAAACTGATCCTTCTGACCAACACCGCCGGGGTGCTCGACAAGGAAGGCCGCCTGATCGAGACGGTCAAGGCCAACAACGTGAAGGCGCTGTACGAGGACGGCACCATCAGCGGCGGGATGATCCCCAAGGTGGACTGCGCCCTGGACGCCGTGCTGGCCGGCGTGCGAACCTCCAGCATCATTGACGGACGCATGCCCCATGCGCTGTTGCTTGAGCTGTTCACGGACTCCGGGATCGGCACCCAGATTCAGGCGTGAGCAAGGTTGCACGGAACCCGGGCGGTCCCGGGAGCGGACCGCCGGATCCCCAAACCATCAACCACGCCGGCGGTGCGGTCCTGCATTACACCGCCATGCGGCTGAAGCGTTACGGAGATCTGCGCCAGGACCCGGAATGGCTGCAGGGCCAGCGCGCCTCGGACCACTCCCTGGTGCTGCCGCTGTGGATGGACAAGAATCTGTTCCGGATACTCGGACAGCCCCCGGCACCGGCGTTGCTGCAAGGGCCGGACGCGGCGCAGTTCCTGGCCAGCGCGGTGGAGGTGATCTATCTCGGGCATGACGGCGAGCGCGCGGTGTTTGCCGCGGACCTCGCCGAACAGGACAGGGGCCATGTCAAGGACCTGATCGAACAATCGGCCCCGGGCTGCCGGTTCATCGATCTGCGCCGCGTAAGCGCCGTGGTCACCCCGGAGCAGGCATCCCTGCTGGCCTATGCGCGGGTGCTTGCTTCATGGCACCGCAACAATGGTTTCTGTGCCCGCTGCGGCCATCGCACCCAGCCCCAAAGAGGCGGACACATGCGCCACTGCGGACAGTGCGGTCGCGAGCATTTCCCGCGCATCGACCCCGCCGTCATCATGCTGGTGGAACAGCCGGACCCGGACGGCGGGCAGCCGCGCTGCCTGCTGGGGCGCCACACCCGGCTTCCCGGCCGCGTATATTCCACCCTTGCCGGATATGTCGACCCGGGTGAGACCCTGGAGCAGGCCGTGGCCCGGGAGGTATGGGAAGAGGCCCGTATCCGGGTTACCGACATCCGCTATGTCGCGTCCCAGCCCTGGCCCTTCGCCGGGTCCCTCATGCTCGGCTTCAGGGCAGTGAGCATGGACGCCGAACCCGACATTTCCCAGGATGAGCTGGAGGATGCGCGCTGGTTCACCGCGGCGGAAATGCGGGATTTCGGCGAGTTCGAGGATGGCAATGGCGCCGAATTCGAGCTTCCCCGGCGGGATTCCATCGCCAGGCTGCTGATCGAGCAATGGATGGCGGACAGCGGATGAACCGAAGCATGCCGGATTTTCGCCCTGCCGATTGTTTTTTATGCCTGAGAGGCCATTAATACAGTCCATGTTCCAGCAACTACTCATTCCATGTCGGAACTTCACCAGGAAACGGTAACCAGCGTTCATCACTGGACCGACCGGCTGTTCACTTTCCGCACCACGCGGGATTCCTCGCTGCGTTTCCGCAACGGCGAATTCACCATGGTGGGCATCGAGGTCGACGGCAAACCGCTGCTGCGCGCCTACAGCATGACCAGCGCGAACTACGAGGAGTTTCTCGAGTTCTACAGCATCAAGGTTCCCGACGGCCCCCTGACCTCGCGGCTGCAGCACATCAAGGTAGGCGACAAGGTCTACGTGAGCAAGAAACCCACGGGGTCGCTGCTCTGGGACCACCTGCGCCCGGGCAGGCATCTGTACCTGCTCAGCACCGGCACGGGCCTGGCGCCGTTCCTGTCCGTGATCAAGGATCCGGACATCTACGAGAATTTCGAGAAGGTGATCCTGGCCCACGGCTGCCGCTATATCAACGAACTGACCTACGAGACGCTGATCACCCACGAACTGCAGCACAACGAGTTCTTCGGCGACAGCGTCCGGTCCAAGCTGATCTACTATCCCGCCGTGACCAGGGAAGCGTTCCGGAACTTCGGCCGCCTCAACACCCTGATCGAAAGCGGCAAGCTGATGACGGATGTCGGCCTGCCGGCCCTTACCGTCGAGGACGACCGGTTCATGGTCTGCGGCGGCCCGCACATGCTGAAAACCCTGAGCGGCATGCTGGCCGACCTCGGCTTCGGGGAAACCCGCAGGAGCGACTACCGGGAATTCGTCGTGGAACGGGCTTTCGTCGACAAGTAGACGCGCCCCTGGGGCCGCGCCCGGCAAGTCGCGGGCGCCCCGCCGAATACAGGAAGACCCTGCCCCGTCACCCCGATTCCCTGTCCGCGGTCCGGATGCCCGCCGTGTCCGCGCCGGCCGCGGCATCGTCAGGCCGGTTCCAGTCGGACTCGATCAGTGCACCGATACCGTGGCGGATGTCCGCCTCCACGGCGAAGCCGAGGGCGGTGGCGTCGCGCCGCTCCAGCGCCTCGATGATCTCCACATGGCGGTCACTGGTGCTGTAGCGGGAAAGGTGCTCGCCGCTGAGGGTGTAGCGCAGGAACGGGCTGATCTGCAGCCAGACGCTCTCGATCAGCGGCAGGAACACCTCGCCGCCGCCGACCCGGTACAGGGTGAAATGAAAATCCCGGTGCGTGACCAGGTAGCGCCTGTGGTCGCCGGCTTCGATCGCCCGGTCAATGGCCCGGTTGAGACGAACCAGGCGCGTCACCACCCGGTCCGTGATCCCCGGCACGGCATCGATGGCCGCCTGCCTCTCCAGGCAGATCCGCGCATTCACCAGCTCGGCAAGCTTTTCCCTGGTCATCACCGGCACGCTCACCCGCCCGGTTGCCGACAGGGTCAGCGCCCGCTCCGCCACCAGCCGCCGGAGGGCCTCGCGCACCGGCGTCGGGCTGATGCCGAGATCCTCGGCAATTCCCCGGATGGTGACCGCCCTGCCGGGAACGAAATCACCGTCGAGGATCGACCGGCGGAGCGCCCGGTAGGTCCGTGACTGCAAAGACTGCGTGCCGGGCCGGGAACTGCCCATCGTACCTCCAGGCACGGAATTCGTGATGTGCCGACTATAGCCCGCCCGGCCCCCTACAGTCACCCGGACGGGAGTTTGTGATCACAAATAATTGCTTCGGAACCCGGCGGCGCATACAATGCGGTCACTTCCCGCCCAACCCGCCGCCGGAGCAACTTCATGGAATCCTACGACACCCGCGAACTGCAGGCCCTTGATGCCCGCCACCACCTGCACCCGTTCACGGACCATCACGACCTGCACCGGCATGGAGTGCGCGTCATCACCGGGGCGGAAAACATCTATCTGTATGATTCCGAAGGAAAGAAATACCTCGACGGCATGTCCGGCCTGTGGTGCGTGAACATCGGCTACGGGCGTACCGAACTGGCGGACGTGGCCAAGCACCAGATGGAGCAGCTGCCCTACTACAACACCTTTTTCCAGACCTCCACCCCGCCTGCCATCGGGCTGGCGGAGATCCTTGCCGAAGTCACGCCGCCACAGTTCAACCGGGCGTTCTTCGGTTGCAGCGGATCGGATGGCAATGACACCGTGATCCGCCTGGTGCGCTATTTCTGGGAACTCCAGGACCAGCCCGGGCGCACGGTCGTGATCAGCCGGGAAAACGCCTACCACGGCAGCACCGTGGCGGGGGCCAGCCTGGGCGGGTGGCAGTCCATGCATGCGGTCGGCGGGCTGCCGATCCCGGATGTCGTGCACGTGGACCAGCCGTACCACTACCGGGAGGGCGGCGACCTGGACCCCGGGGAATTCGGGCTCCGGGCGGCACGCTCGCTGGAGGAGAAGGTCCTCGAACTCGGGGCCGACCGCGTGGCCGCCTTCATCGGCGAACCCATCCAGGGCGCCGGCGGCGTGATCGTGCCGCCGGACACCTACTGGCCGGAGATCCAGCGCATCTGCCGCAAGTATGACGTGCTGCTGGTGGCTGACGAGGTCATCACCGGATTCGGCCGCACCGGGCAGTGGTTCGGATGCCAGGCATTCGGTTTCGAGCCGGATGTCATGACCATGGCCAAGGCCCTTTCCTCGGGTTACCAGCCCATCGGCGCGGTCATGGTCTCCGACCGGATCGCCGAGGTCTTCGACCGGGAGAACCGGGAATTCACCCATGGCTACACCTATTCGGGGCATCCCGTGGCCTGCGCGGTGGCGCTCAAGAACCTGCAGATCATGCGCGACGAGCGGATCGTGGAAAACGCCCGTGACAACGTCATGGATTACCTGCAGGCGAGATTCCGGGAATTCTCCGACCATCCGCTGGTGGGCGAAGTGCGCGGCATGGGGTTTCTCGGGGCCCTGGAACTGGTGAAGGACAAGCAGACCAGGGAGAAATTCGATGACAAGGGCAGTGCCGGCATCGCCTGCCGCGGTGTCTGCGCGGACAACGGCCTCATCATGCGCGCCATGGGGGATTCCATGATCCTGTGCCCGCCGCTGATCATCACCCGGCACCAGGTGGACGAACTGATGGAAAAGATCGGCGCAAGCCTCGAGGGGACCGCCCGATTGCTGCGGAAGCACTAGGGAGTCGTTCTCGGCCATATCCCGGGCTGGCTTCGGGGCGGATCATTTTTTACAATTCCCCTTCTGTCCAGGAAGCAGGTGAGTCCGCATGTCTTCCAAGCCCGCAACAGTACCGCCGCCGGATGCAGATGAACCGGAAAACGGCATCACCCGGAATATCGACGGCATTCCCCATATCTACTACGACGGGTACTGGATTCGCTACTACACCCCGCCGAAAGACACCCTGACCGAAAAGAAACGCCTCATCGACGCACTGACCAAGCGCACCTTTCATCACACCGAGGCGGGCATCAACACCCCCGGCGAGAAGCTGGAACTGGCGCGGGAGGCCTTCGAGCGCGAAGACAATCCGCAGCGCAAGCGCGTGAACGCCGCCATGCTTGCCGGCGCCCTGTTCAATCGCGCCACGGACATCTTCACCACGATCGTGGACCTCGAGCAGAAGGGCATCACCATCACCCGGGACAATGCGCTGATGGCGCAATGCTCGAAATGTTTCACGGAGGCGCTGGATCTGTCCAAGAACGTGCTCCATCACAGCGGCGAGGAGGGGGTGGACGAACTCTGGGGGGAGCCCGTCAAGGTGTTCACGATGCCCATCGGGGACTACTACACCAGCCGCTACCGCAAGATCGCCCAGGCCATGCGGGAAATCGACCTGATCGGCGACACCCTGAAATGCACGCTGCGAATCCACGACAGCTTCGCCGCGGCGCATCCGCTGATCGACGACTTCGTCAGCATCGCCAAGAAGGAATGCGAAATCCTGCGAACCGACACGGGGTATTACCAGGTGTGGCCGGAATTCGTGGCCGACGGCGAGAAACTGACCGAATTCCTGGCGCCGATACCCCGCGGCGCGAGCAGCGCCCTCGAGCGCCACATCAAGCGCGGCACCCTGCTGCTGCGCGGCGGTAAGAACCTCATCACCTGGATTGCAAATGTCCGCGTCCCCATGCCGGTCAGCACCCGATCCTTTCTCGAACGGTGCGAGCAATACCGCGACAGCGTCACCTGATGCCCCCGGGGGTTTTACCTCCCGGCGCAAGCCGATACCATAGAAACCGGATTTCCATCACCCTCGTCATGAACAACAACAAGGAGACCGCTCTCAGGCAAACCCCGCTGCATCCGATGCACCTTCAACTGGGGGCCAGGATGGTTCCCTTCGCCGGCTACGACATGCCGGTGAACTACCCGGGCGGCATCATGTCGGAACATCGTCATACCCGGGACAGTGCGGGCCTTTTCGACGTCTCGCACATGGGCCAGATCGAGGTGCGCGGGGAGCATGTCGCCGCCCGGCTGGAATCCGAACTGCCGGTGGACCTGGTCGGCCTGCCGGTGGGCCGGCAGAGATATGCCCTGCTGCTCAATGATGACGGCGGCATCCGCGACGACCTGATGGCGATCAACCGCGGGGACTCCTTCTGGCTTGTGGTGAACGCGGCGTGCAAGCACGCGGACCTGGACTACCTGGAACGGAAGCTCGGCGCCCGGCTGGATTTCACCCTGCGCGAGGACCTCGCCCTTCTGGCCCTGCAGGGGCCCGCCTCTTCCGGCGCCCTGGCCGCCGTGGGCGCCGACGCGGACGCGCTCGAGGGGATGCGGTTCATGCAGGTCGGTGACCTGCGGCTGGCCGGGGTGGATTGCATGGTGTCCCGCTCCGGCTACACCGGCGAGGACGGATTCGAGATTTCGCTGCCGGCGGACCGGGCCGCCTCCCTGGCCGGGGCGCTGCTCGAACAGGCCGCCGTCGAACCGGTCGGGCTGGGTGCCCGGGACTCGCTGCGACTGGAAGCGGGGCTTTGCCTGTATGGCCAGGATATCGGTCCCGAGACCAGTCCCGTCGAATCCGGGCTCCGCTGGGCCATCTCCCCGGCCCGGCGTTCCGGCGGGGCGCGCCCGGGAGGATTTCCCGGCGCGGACCGGATTCTCGGCGAACTGGACCGGGGGGCGGAGCGCAGGCTTGTCGGCCTACTGCCGGAGGGCCGTGCACCCATGCGGGCCGGTACGCCGCTGTTCGGTGAAAACGGCAAGGCCCTCGGCGAAATCACCAGCGGCGGCTTCGGCCCGACGCTGGAACGACCCCTCAGCATGGGGTATGTTCCCCTACACCATGCACGGCCGGGGACCATGCTGGCTGCGGAGGTGCGCAACAGACGAATGCCGGTTTCCGTGACCGCGATGCCGTTCGTACCCCGGCGATACCACCGTTGACCCCCGGCCGTCATTGAACACGAAATCACACGCAATCGGAGCAGGTTATGAGCATGAAATACACCAGTGATCACGAATGGGCCCTGCTGGACGGAGACCTGGTGACAGTGGGCATCACCGACTACGCCCAGGAGCAGCTGGGGGAAGTGGTCTTCGTGGAACTTCCCGAAGTGGGACGCGACCTCGCCACCGGCGAGGAAGCGGCGGTCGTGGAATCCGTCAAGGCCGCGGGAGAGGTCAAGGCACCCGTCTCCGGCGAAGTGGTGGAGGTCAATGAAGCCCTGGCGGATGCGCCGGAAGCCGTCAACGACGACCCCGTGGGCGGCGGCTGGTTCTACAAGATACTGCCGTCGGACCCCGAGGAGTTCGACCGCCTCATGGACGAGAGCGCCTACCAGGAGCTGCTCGCCTCCCTCGACTGACCCCCTTCCCCGACCGCACCACCGGACCAGCCGACATGCCCAGAGCCGACGATTTCACCCGGCGCCACATCGGCCCCAATCCCGAAGACATCGCCGCCATGCTCGGGACCCTGGGTCTCGAATCCATGGACGAACTGATCGAGCAGACCATACCGGCATCGATCCGCAGCGACAGCCCTTTCGAACTGCCGGAATCGCTGGACGAAAACCGGCTGAACAAGCTCTCGCGGCAGATCTCGTCGGAGAACACCTCCGCCATCTCCATGATCGGCATGGGCTACTACGGCACCGTCACGCCGCCGGTCATCCGGCGCAACGTGATGGAAAACCCGGACTGGTACACCGCCTACACACCCTACCAGCCCGAGGTCAGCCAGGCCCGGCTCGAAGTGCTGATCACCTTCCAGCAGATGATCATGGATCTCACAGCCCTTGGCCTTGCCAACGCCTCCATGCTGGACGAGGCGACCGCGGCGGCGGAGGCCATGATGATGGCCCGGCGCGTCGGCAAGAACAAGAGCAACCGCTTCTTCGTCGACGAGGACTGCTTTCCCCAGACCATCGCCGTGGTACAGACCCGGGCCGAACCGATGGGCATCGAGGTCGTGGTGGGCGACCTGAACACCCTCTCCCATGGCGAGTATTTTGCCGGGCTGCTGCAGTACCCGGGCTGCTCCGGCCGGATCCGCGACTTCCATTGGGAGATCCGGCAACTGAAATCCACCGACGGCCTCGTGATCATGGCCGCGGACCTGCTTGCGCTGACCCAGCTGAAGCCCCCCGGTGAGCTCGGCGCCGACATCGCCGTGGGCAGCACCCAGCGCTTCGGCGTACCGATGGGCTTCGGCGGACCCCATGCCGCCTATTTTGCCACCCACGAAACCTACAAGCGTGCGATCCCGGGCCGGCTGATCGGGGTCAGCGTGGACAGCAACGGCCGCCCGGCCTACCGCATGGCGCTCCAGACCCGGGAACAGCATATCCGCAGGGACAAGGCCAACAGCAACATCTGCACCTCCCAGGTGCTGCTCGCCATCATGGCAACCCTGTACGCCCAGTACCACGGTCCGGAGGGCCTCGACCGCATCGCCAGGTCGGTCAACCGGCTCACCCGGGCGCTGGCGACGGGACTTGGGGAAATCGGTTTCGGCATCGTCCACGACCAGTACTTCGACACCATCATCGTACGGACGCCCGGACGGGCGGACTACTTCATCGACAAGGCGGAGCAGGCGCGCTACAACCTCCGGCGGGTGGACGGCGACCATGTGGGGATCAGCCTGGACGAAACCGTCAACCGGGCGAAAACCGAGGGACTGATCCACGTCTTTGCGGGCTCCACCCCGGAGCAGGTCAGCGGGGTGATCTTCGATCGCGACCTGGCGCAGTCCATTCCGGAAGACCTGTGCCGCACCAGCGAATACCTGACGCACCCGAACTTCCACAAGTACCGCAGCGAAACCGAGTTCATGCGCTACCTGCGCAAGACCGCGGCCAAGGATGTGACCCTCGCGCGCTCGATGATCCCGCTTGGCTCCTGCACCATGAAGCTCAATGCCGCCAGCGAGATGGAATCGATTTCCAACCCGCAGTACGCGCATATCCATCCGTTCGCACCGGAAAAGCATACCCGCGGCTATCAGCGCATCATTCGCGATCTCGACGCCCTGCTGTGCGAGATCACCGGCTTCAGGGCCTTCTCCTTCCAACCCAACGCGGGTTCCCAGGGCGAATATTCGGGATTGCTCTGCATCCGCGCCCTGCACCGCGCCCACGGCGAGGAACACCGCGACGTCTGCCTCATCCCCTCATCCGCCCACGGCACCAATCCGGCCAGCGCGGTGATGGCCGGCATGAAGGTGGTGGTGGTGCAATGCGACCGTGACGGAAATATCGATATCGAGGATTTCCGCGTGAAGGCCGCCGAACATGCCGACAACCTCGCCGCCACCATGGTGACCTACCCGTCCACCCACGGCGTGTTCGAGGAGTCCATCCGGGAAATCTGCAATATCGTCCACCAGCACGGCGGCCAGGTGTACATGGACGGCGCCAACATGAACGCCATGGTGGGCATCTGCCGCCCCGCCGAGATCGGCGCCGATGTCATGCATCTCAACCTGCACAAGACCTTTGCCATCCCCCACGGCGGCGGCGGACCCGGCATGGGCCCCATCGGGGTGCGCGAGCACCTCGTGCCGTTCCTGCCGGACCATCCCGTGGTCAGTTGCAACAACCACGGCTCCAGTCCCCTCGGGACGGTATCCGCGGCTCCCTGGGGCTCGCCCCTGATCCTGATCATTTCCTGGGCCTACATCAAGCTGCTCGGCACCTACGGCCTCAAGCGCTCCACCAGGGTGGCAATCCTCAATGCGAACTACATCGCCCACAAGCTGGACCCCCACTTCCCCGTGGTCTACCGCGGCAACCACGACCGGGTTGCCCACGAATGCGTGGTGGATCTGGCCCCGCTCAAGGCCACCAGCGGCATCACCGTGGAGGACGTGGCCAAGCGGCTGGTGGATTACGGATTCCATGCCCCGACGATGTCCTGGCCGGTCCCGGATTCCCTCATGATCGAGCCCACGGAGAGCGAATCCCTGGAGGAGATCGACCGTTTCTGCGAAGCCATGATCCGGATCCGCGGGGAAATCCGGGAAATAGAGGATGGCACGGCGGACCGTGAAAACAACCTGCTGAAGAACGCACCCCACAGCTACCACCTGCTGGTGGAAGACGAGTGGGACCTGCCCTACAGCCGCCAGCGGGCATTCTTCCCCACCAGGGAGATGCGGGAAAACAAGTACTGGCCGCCGGTGGGCCGGGTGGACAATGTGCACGGCGACCGCCACCTGGTCTGCACCTGTCCGCCGCTGTCCGCCTACGAAGAGACGGAATCCGGCGAAGGGGACCGCTGATGGACGAACGCGACGCACCCGCGGAACACCCCGGAACCGGAGCGAAGGACGGGACCACGGCGCGGCCAAGGCCGGTGGTCCGGGGGGAAAAGCTCCGCGGGGCCGACAAGACCGCGCGCATCCCGGTCAAGGTGGAGGTCAGGCCGCGCTCGGAACGGCTGCGCAAGCCGAAATGGATCCGGGCGAGCTTCCCGGGCACACCGGCGGTTGCCGACCTGAAGAGGATCCTCAGGTCACAGGGACTGCATACCGTGTGCGAGGAGGCCGCCTGTCCCAACCTCGGTGAATGCTTCGGCGGGGGGACGGCCACCTTCATGATCATGGGGGACATCTGCACCCGCCGCTGCCCGTTCTGCGACGTGGGCCACGGCAGGCCGAATCCGCTCAACCCCGAGGAGCCGGAACGTCTCGCGGAAACCATCGCCCTGATGGGGCTCAGATACGTCGTGATCACCTCGGTGGACCGCGATGACCTGCGGGACGGCGGGGCCGGACATTTCCGGGCCTGCATCGCCGCGGTACGGCGTCACTGCCCGCAGACCCGGGTGGAGATCCTGACGCCGGATTTCCGCGGCCGCATGGACGTGGCGCTGGACATTCTTGCCGAGGCGCCGCCGGACGTGTTCAACCACAACCTCGAAACCGTGCCCAGGCTGTACCGCAAGGTGCGCCCCGGTTCCGATTACCGGTACTCCCTGGACCTGCTCAGGCGGGCGGGGACGATCGTTCCGGGCCTGCCCACGAAGTCCGGGCTCATGCTGGGGCTCGGCGAAACCCGGCAGGAGGTCCTTGACGTGATGCGGGACATGCGTGCCCACGACGTCGACATGCTGACCGTGGGCCAGTATCTCCAGCCCAGCGCATACCATCTCAACGTGGAGCGCTACTGGACCCCGGAGGAGTTCGACGAGCTGCGCGAGCGGGGCGAGGAAATGGGCTTCGCCAACGTGGCTTCCGGGCCCATGGTCCGCTCCTCCTATCACGCGGACCGGCAGGCAGGCCAGGACTGATGTCCGCACCGGTGTCCTGCGGGGAGGAACCGGCGGTTTTCCGGATGAGCGGAAAACGGCAGGGCCCGGCGCACCCGGGAAACGGCATTTTTTGTCGCGGACAGTACGGTCAGACCGGCAAAATTCCCCGGGTGACGAGTTTTGCGGGCAACCGAAATCGGGATATACTCTGTTCCGCTAGATTCTGGTCGGTGGTCATGGATATACCCATATCGCAGTGATCCACCGCAATTTCCAATAATCTGTGCCTATCATATGTGAGGTGAATTTAATGAAATTAACGAAAACTACAGCACTCGCAGCTGCGATTTCCCTAACCGCGCTGACTGCCCAGGCCGGCACGCTTGAAGATGTCCAGGCCAGAGGCGAACTGAACTGCGTGGTAACCACCGGCCTGGCCGGATTCGCCGCGCCGGATGAAAACGGCCGCTGGGAAGGATTCGACGTGGACTTCTGCCGCGCAGTGGCGGCCGCGGTCCTGGGCGATCCCGAAAAGGTCAAGTTCGTTCCCACCACCGGCAAGACCCGTTTCACGATCCTGAACTCGGGTGAAGGCGATATCCTGTTCCGCAACACCACCGAGACGATGAGCCGGGATGCGGACCTGAAACTGACCTTCCTGCCGGTGAACTACTATGACGGCCAGGGCTTCCTGATCCGCAAGGATCTGGGAATCGATTCCGCGAAGGACCTGGACGGCGCATCCGTGTGCATCCAGACTGGCACCACCACGGAGCTGAACCTGGCGGACTTTTTCCGTGTCAACAACATCTCCTACGAGCCGGTCACCATCGAGACCAACGAGGAAGGCATCGCCAACTACACCGCCAACCGCTGTGACGTCTACACCACTGACGCTTCCGGTCTGGCATCCACCCGTGCCGCCCTGGAGGATCCTTCCGCGCACAAGATCCTGCCGGAGATCATTTCCAAGGAGCCGCTCGCCGGTGCCGTCCGCCAGGGCGACGACCAGTGGGCCGACATCGGCAAGTGGGTCGTCAATGCCATCATCTCCGCGGAGGAACTGGGCGTGACCCAGGCGAACGTGGCTGAACTGGCTGCCGCTGCGACCAACAACCCGAGCATCAACCGCATGCTGGGCACCGAGGGCAACATGGGTGAGATGGTCGGCCTCGACGCCCAATGGGCGGTACGTGCCATCACCGCCATCGGCAACTACGGCGAGACATTCGACCGCCACATCGGCCCGGACACCCCGATCGCTCTTGAGCGCGGCCTGAACGCGCAATGGAATAACGGCGGTATCCTGTACGCCGCACCGATCCGCTGATCGGACCAAACCCATTCCGGGGCGCTTCGGCGCCCCGGAATGCTTGTCAATTACCGGTGGCCGGGTCATTTCAGGGCCACCGGTAATTACAACGGCCGGGATCGCGGAATTCCGCGGCAGGAGTTCAACCGGCCCCGAATCAGGGAAGCAAGATCCGGCACCGGGAGACGCCCGGTCCGGGCCCGGACAGGATAAGAATTCCGGAACAACACAGATAACAGGTGCAACCGACACCGTGGTGAACGCCGATGAGTGAATCAGCCATCCCCCAGCAGCCGCAGCGCAATCCGCTGTCGCGGCTGTGGAATGACAAGGAGGCCCGCAGCGTCATCATCCAGATCTTTGCCTTCTCGTGCATCTTCGCATTCTTCTTCTTCATGGTCAGGAATGCGATGTACAACCTGGAGGCCATCGGCAAGGACATCAGCCTGGACTTCCTCTGGCAGCCCTCGAGCTACGACATCAGCCAGTCCCTGATCGAATACAACTCCCGCAGCACCCACTTCAGGGCCATGATCGTGGGCATCCTGAACACGCTCCTGGTCGCTGTTTCCGGCATCGTCCTGGCCACCGTCATCGGCTTTCTGCTGGGCGTGTTCCGGCTGTCGAAGAACTTCCTCATCAACAAGCTGGCGTACGTCTACATCGAGTACGTGCGCAATGTGCCGGTGCTGCTGCATATCCTGCTGGTGCACGGACTCATCGTGCATACGCTGCCGCTGCCGAAAAACGCGGTGAACGTGGCCGATGCCGGGTTTCTCACCAACCGCGGCTTCTTCATGCCGAAACCGTCCATGGAGCCCATGTTCTGGCTGGTGCTCGTCCTTTTTGCCCTCGGCATCGTCTTCACCCTGTGGTTCCGCAGGTACGCCAAGCGGGTCCAGGACGCAACCGGCCGGCACTACCCGGTCTTCTGGATCTGTACCGCCGCCATCGTGGGAATCCCCGCTCTCGCCTTCCTGGCCACCGGCATGCCCCTGGCCTGGGAGATCCCCGAACTCAAGGGCTTCAACTTCAGGGGGGGCATGGTGATCCGGCCGGAGTTCATCGCCCTGTGGCTGGCGCTGTCACTCTACACGGCGGCGTTCATCGGCGAGATCGTCCGCGCCGGCATCACGGCGGTGAACTGGGGGCAGACAGAGGCGGCCTTTGCCCTCGGCATCAGTCGCAACCGCACCCTGAACCTGGTGGTGATACCCCAGGCCCTGCGGATCATCGTTCCGCCGCTCACCAGCCAGTATCTCAATCTCACCAAGAACTCCTCCCTGGCCATCGCCATCGGCTACATGGATATCGTCGCCACCATCGGCGGGATCTCCCTGAACCAGACCGGGCGGGAGATGGAGTGCATGACCATCGTGCTGATGCTGTACCTGACCTTTTCCCTGCTGATCTCGGCGTTCATGAACTGGTACAACCAGCGCATCAAGCTGGTGGAACGGTAGGAGGCGGACATGAACGGAAATATCGAGAACTACAAACCCGGGGAACACCCGGACCTGCCGCCACCGAAGAACCTGGTGGGGCCCGTGGCATGGGTCCGGGACAACCTGCTGTCCTCGCCGACCAACGTCATCCTGACCATTCTGTCCGTCTGGCTCCTGATCGAGGTGATTCCACCGGTGGTGGATTGGGCGTTCCTGGACGCCATCTACACGGGCGAGGACCGCAACGAATGCCGGGCCAGGGGCGACGGCGCCTGCTGGGCCTTCATCAGCGAACGCTTCTTGCTGTTCACCTACGGGTTCTATCCGGAGCCGGAACGCTGGCGGGTCAACCTGTCCTTCATCCTGCTCATCATCGCGGTGATACCGGTACTGTACGACCGGGTGCCGCTGCGCAAGCCCGGCCTGTACTTCACCGCGCTGTTTCCGTTCATCGCCGCCTACCTGCTGGTCGGCGGCGATTTCATGGGCTGGAACCTGCCGCATGTCCCGACGGAGAAGTTCGGCGGCTTCATGCTGACCCTGGTGGTGGGGATTACCGGGATCGCGTTCTCCCTGCCCCTCGGCATCCTGCTGGCCCTGGGCCGCCAGTCCAGGCTGACGATCATCCGGGTGTTCTGCGTCTCGTTCATCGAGTTCATCCGCGGCGTGCCGCTCATCACCCTGCTCTTCGTGGCTTCCACCATGCTGAGCTACTTCCTGCCCCCGGGCACCAATTTCGACCTGCTCCTCCGGGTCCTGATCATGGTGACCCTGTTTGCCTCCGGCTACATGGCGGAGGTCATCCGGGGCGGTCTGCAGGCCATTCCCAAGGGCCAGACGGAGGCGGCCGACTCCATGGGACTCAAGTACTGGCAGTCCATGCGGCTGATCGTGCTGCCCCAGGCCCTCAAGATCTCCATTCCCGGGATCGTGAACACGTTCATCGGACTGTACAAGGACACCACGCTGGTGATCGTCATCGGCCTGCTGGACCCCCTCGGGATCGGGCGGGCCTCGCTTTCCGACACGAAATGGACCGGCCTTTCCAACGAGGTCTATCTGTTCGTCGCCATCTTCTTCTTCATTTCCTGCTTCGCCATGTCCCGGTATTCCCTGTACCTGGAACGGAAGCTGGAAACCGGGCACAAGCGCTAAGAGGGAAACCGCATGAATACCGAAACCCAGATCGGCAGCAAGGCATCACCCGAAATGGCCATAGAGATCACCAACATGCACAAGTGGTATGGCCAGTTCCATGTGCTGAAGAACATCAACCTGCAGGTGGCCCAGGGCGAACGGATCGTCATCTGCGGCCCGTCCGGTTCCGGAAAATCCACCGTGATCCGCTGCATCAACCGGCTGGAGGAGCACCAGGAAGGAAGCATCGTGGTGGACGGCGTGGAACTGACCAACGACCTCAAGAACATCGAGACCATCCGCAGAGAAGTCGGGATGGTGTTCCAGCACTTCAACCTGTTCCCTCACCTGACGGTGATGGAGAACTGCGTGCTCGCGCCGATCTGGGTGCGCAAGATGCCGCGCAAGGAGGCCGAGGAAATTGCCATGAAATTCCTCGACCGGGTCAAGATACCGGAGCAGGCGCACAAGTTTCCCGGACAGCTCTCCGGCGGTCAGCAGCAGCGCGTCGCCATCGCCCGCAGCCTTTGCATGAGTCCCCGCATCATGCTGTTCGACGAGCCGACCTCGGCACTGGACCCGGAAATGATCAAGGAGGTGCTGGAAGTCATGATCGAACTTGCCGTCGAAGGCATGACCATGCTCTGCGTCACCCACGAGATGGGGTTCGCCAAGACCGTGGCGGACCGCGTGATCTTCATGGACGAAGGCGAGATCATCGAGGAGAACAACCCCGCCGACTTCTTCGACAATCCGAAGCACGACCGCACCAAGCTGTTCCTCAGCCAGATCCTGGATCACTGAACACCCGCAAGGCCGCCATGGGATGGGCCGGCCCAGGAACCGTGTAACCCCTCCGTGGCCCGTGCGGCCGGGAGCTACCCCAGCGTCGCACTCCCGTAGTATTTCCACATCAGCAGCGCCACGGCACTGCGGTGGGGGGACCAGCGCTCCGCGATGGCGGCGGATTCCCGGCCGGTGGGCCGGTCCGGAAGGTCGAGGTGGCGCTGGAGCGCCAGTTGCAGCCCCAGGTCATCCTCCGGGAACACGTCCCGGTGACCGAGGGCGAACATGGCGTAGATCTGGCATGACCAGCGGCCGAATCCCCGGACCCTGATCAGCTCCCCGACCACCTCCCGCGTGTCCATCCGGTGCAGCGCGGACAGGTCCAGGTCGCCGCGCCGGATCATGTCCGCCAGGCCCAGCGCGTAGCCGATCTTCTGCCGCGACATGCCGCATGCACGAAGCCCGGCCTCGCCGCGATTGAGAATCTTCCGCCAGGTGACCGTCCCCCGGCAGGACTGCTCGAGCCTTCGCCGGACAGCGGCGGCGGACCGCGTTGAAACCTGCTGCGAGATGATGATCTGCATCAGGGTTCCGAATCCCGGTTCATGGATACGGGGCTCCGGGTAGCCGATGCGCGCCACCAGGTCGCCGATTTCCGGATCGAGTGATCCCGCCCGGCGAAGCTGGTCGCGCAACCGGCGTCTGTGGCGATTGTCCGGGGAAGGTTGCAAGCCGGGAAGCCGGGGAGAATCGGGGGAAGTCGGGGGGTTTCGCCTTGGCCGAAGGCGTGAGAATATCATGGATGTTTTCCATCGAACCGCGACCCGGATGCCCGGACTAGACATCATCATCCGTCCCGGCGGACTGGAACAGGCAGCGGTGCAATCCCTGCTGCGGGAACATCTCGAACGGATGGCCGCCATCTCGCCACCGGAAAGCTGCCATGCCCTGGACGCCGCGGGACTGGACCATCCCAGCGTATCGTTCTGGAGTGCCTGGGAAGGCGATGCGCTGGCCGGATGCGGCGCACTCAAGGAACTGGATGCCAGGCACGGCGAGATCAAGTCCATGCGTACCGCCGACGCGTACCTTCGCCGCGGCGTGGCGGCACGAATCCTCGAAACCATACTCGCCACCGCCGGCGGACGCGGATATGAGCGCCTCAGCCTGGAAACCGGCTCCATGGAGGAATTCGCCCCGGCCCGGACGCTCTACGCAAGGTACGGATTCGAGTACTGCCCGCCGTTCGGCGGATATGTAACCGACCCCAACAGCCTCTACATGACCCTGAGTCTTGCATGACCCGCCATGACTCCGCGGCGCTCCCCGCTTTGGCAATCGCGGTTTTGCATTAGAATACCCGGCAGGTAAACACGATTCGCCAGTACGCGCCGCATGCAACTGCTCATCGTAGAAGACGACACGGCCACCGCGGCCTACATCCAGAAGGGGCTTTCCGAGGCGGGCCACAACGCCGACATCTCGACCACCGGGGACGAGGGCCTTGCCATGGCCACCCAGGGCAACTACGACGCCCTGATCATTGACCGCATGCTGCCGAACCTCGACGGGCTGTCGCTGATCTCGTCGCTCCGGGACCGGGGGCTGAAGACGCCCGCGCTGATCCTGAGCACCCTCGGCGAAGTCAGTGACCGCGTGGAAGGGCTGAAAATGGGCGGAGACGACTACCTGACCAAGCCCTTCGCGTTTTCGGAGTTGCTGGCACGGCTGGAGGCGCTGGCACGCCGCAACACCGCCGAGGCCCAGGAAACCACGCTGGTGGTCGGTGAACTGCGCATGGACCTGCTTGGACGTGAAGTCTGGCGGGGCGGAACCCCCATCGACCTGCAGCCGCGGGAATTCCGGCTGCTCGAATTCCTGATGCGGCACAGCAACCAGGTGGTGACCCGGACCATGCTGCTGGAAAACGTCTGGGACTACAACTTCGATCCCCAGACCAACGTCATTGACGTGCATATCAGCCGCCTGCGCGGCAAGATCGACAAGAATTTCGATACCCAGATGCTGAACACCGTGCGCGGTGCCGGCTACATCCTGCGTGAAAGTCAAGCGTAAACTGTTCCACAGCTATACGTTCCGCCTGGCGCTGCTGTACGCGCTGATTTTCAGCAGTTCCACACTGATCCTGTTCTATTTCTTCTACCTGTTCACCGCCTCCTACATGACGCAGCAGATGGACAACACCATCGAAGCGGAAATCCAGGGGCTGGCGGAACGCTATGACCGGGACGGCCTGGAGGGTCTCACCCGCCTCATCGCCGAACGGGTCAACCGCTCCCAGGGTACCGGCAACTCCCTCTACCTGCTGACCACCTACACCCTGGAACCCCTGGTGGGCAACCTCGACCGCTGGCCGCTCGAAGCTTCCATCGACAATGAAAAGTGGCTGGAGTTTTCCCTGGAGGTCAACGAGCAGACCGACGAAACCCACCTCGCCAGGGCGCGGATATTCCGCCTTCCCGGCCGCTACGGCCTGCTGGTGGGGCGGGACATCCACCAGCTCACCCAGGCAAAGCTGCGGATCGTCCAGGCACTGACCTGGGGGCTCGCCATCATGGTGCTGCTGGCCTTCGTCGGCGGGCTGGTCCTCAGCCGGCGCACGGTACGGAACATCGAGCGCATCAACCAGACCGCCCGCAGCATCATGTCGGGAAATCTCTCCCGGCGGGTCGAGATCACCAACCGGAACGATGATTTCGACCAGCTCGCGGCCAACCTGAACCAGATGCTGGACCGCATCCAGACACTGATGGAGGATATCCGACGGGTGTCGGACAATATTGCGCACGACCTGCGTACCCCGCTCACCCGGCTGAGGCAGCACATGGAGGAGGCGCGCCGGCAGGTGGACTCCGAATCCATCTCCGCAATCAGCCTGGAAAGCTCCATCCGGGAAGCGGATTCCCTGCTGACCACGTTCAACGCCCTGCTCAGGATCGCCAGGATAGAGGCCGGCCAGGTGACCACGGATTTCGCCGTCCTTGATTACCGCACCCTGGTGGAGGACGTGGTGGAGTTCTACGAACCGCTGGCCGAGGAGAAGAACCAGTTCCTCACGATGGACGCGGGCAACACCATCAAGACGATGGGAGACCGGGACCTCCTGTTCCAGGCCCTCGCCAACGTGATCGAAAACGCCATCAAGTACACCCAGGAAAACGGCCACATTTCCGTGATCCTGTCCCAGCTGGACAACGATGCCGTGATCACCATCGCAGACAATGGCCCCGGAATCCCCGCGGAGGAGCGCGAGCGGGTGTTCCGCCGCTTCTACCGCCTTGACCGCAGCCGCTCCACGACGGGCAACGGCCTCGGACTCAGCATGGTCGCCGCCGTGGTGACCATGCACCAGGGCCAGATCCGGCTGATGGACAACGATCCGGGACTGAAGACCGTCATGCAGTTCCCGCTCCTCGGCGGCGTCGGCAGCGTCGATCCGCCGCTGGCGGAGGCCGCCTGACCATACGGCATCACAGCGACCACGGCCAATGAAGATTCCGGAATCCGTAACCTCCACCAACAGGATCATCGTGGGCTGCGCCGCCATCGTGGTGGTGATCGCCGGCATGCGCACCGCCAGCGGCATCCTCGCGCCGCTGCTGATGGCGGCGTTCATCTCCATCATCTGCTCGGCGCCGCTGTTCTGGCTCAAGCGCCGCGGCCTCACCAATTCCGTGGCGCTCGTCCTGATTGTGGCGGTTCTCGGACTGGCCGGGGCGGCCGTGGTGGGACTGATTGCCGGCTCCCTGGACGAGTTCAGCAACACCATCCCGCGCTACCGGGAAAATCTCGGCGAGCTCTACCACGACCTGAATTCGCTGCTGGGGCAATGGGGATACGTGATCCCGCTCGAAGGCGTCTACGAGCAGCTGGATCCCAATGCCCTGATCCAGTTCCTCAACTACATGCTGAACGGACTCAGCGGGATCATCGGCGACGGGCTCATTGTATTCCTGGCGGTGCTGTTCATCCTGGCCGAGGTGTCGACGCTGCCGGAAAAACTGCGCAGCACCCTGAAGAAGCCCGACGAGTCCATGGCCCACTTCCAGACCTTCATCACCAAGGTCATCCATTATCTCGGCCTCAAGGCCGCCACCAGCCTGCTCACCGCGGTCTGCGTGGCGGTGATCCTGTGGTTCCTGGAGATCGACTACGTGTTCCTGTGGGCGGTGCTGGCCTTCTTTCTCAACTTCATTCCCTATATCGGCTCCATTCTCGCCGGGCTGCCCGCCGTGGTCCTGGGGCTGATCGACCATGGCCCCCTGGTGGCGCTCTGGACCACCCTCGGCTACGTGGCCGTCAATATCATTGTCGGCAACGTGATCGAGACCCGGTGGATGGGCGAGGGCCTGAACCTGTCCTCGTTCGTGGTGTTCGTCTCCCTGATTTTCTGGGGCTGGGTGCTGGGGCCCACCGGCATGTTCCTGTCCATCCCCCTGACCATGTCCATCACCATCGCCCTTGAAAGCAACCCGGAGACGCGCCCGATCGCCCGCCTGATGCGGAACACCCCCCGGGAGCCCTGAACGCGGCCACCGGGCCGCCGGAGATCACTCCAGGCGGATGAGGGCGCCGGCGGGCTGCTCCGTGGAATCCCCGCTGTCGCCGGGCCGGGTCAGGGCCCCGGCCGGCTCGCCGTTCCGTTCGCCGTCACCGGCCCAGTCGCCCGGGGCGAACCACCGGGAGGCGATCCGGTCGATGGGAACCAGATCTGAAATCCGGTCGAAGCCAAACCGCGGCAACAGGGCCAAGCCTCCCGCCACGAGCCCGACGAGCACCAGGAGGACCAGCACCCGGCGAAGGGCGGAGCCGCCGGATTTCCTTCTCCAGGCACGGGGACGGGGACGGGGACGAAACCTGATCCTGCGTCCGGTCGTCTCCTTGCCGGAGCCGATTCCGGTGATCAGGGCGGGTTCAGGCTCCAGTTCGACCCTTCCGACCAGGTCGTCCTCATCCAGGTTCAGCAGCCTGGCATAGGACCTCATGTAGCCCTTGACGAACGTGGGACCGGCCAGCCTTGAATAGTCTCCGGCTTCCAGGTCCACGATCACATCCTTGCCCAGCTTGAGACTGACGGCCACTTCCTCCACCGTAAGGCCCATTTCCATCCTGCACTCCCCGAGCAGTTCTCCCGGGGAAACCGGCGGCCGGGGTGTCGCTTCTGTCAACCCGGAGTCATTCATCAACTCGCCTTGCTCGGCCTGCTCATTGCCTCCACCCGACGGGCATGGTCAAACGGCGAAGCCCGGTGGAGCGGCCGCCACGGGACCGGTTCCGCATTTGTTCCCCCGCGGCCGGGCCCGGCATCTGGCTGCCGACTTCAAAACGAACCGGACATTCTGATCTTCCCGGAAGAGCGGTCAGGCGCCAGCGGCTGCCACGGCCTTCATGCTGAGACGCACCCGGCCCTGCTTGTCCACTTCCAGGACCTTAACCCTGACAACGTCGCCTTCCTTGAGCACATCGCTGACCTGGTCGACCCGCTCGTTGGAGATCTGGGAGATATGCACCAGGCCGTCCCGGCCGGGCAGGATGTTGACGAAGGCGCCGAAGTCCATCAGGCGGACCACCTTGCCCGTGTAGATGGTGTTGACTTCCACGTCGGCGGTAATCTGCTGGATGCGGCGGATGGCTTCCTGGGCCGCGGAATTGTCGGTGGAGGCGATCTTCACCGTGCCGTCGTCATCAATATCGATGGTGACGCCGGTTTCATCCGACAGGGCGCGGATCGTGGAACCGCCCTTGCCGATGACATCGCGGATCTTCTCAGGGTTGATGGTGATGGTGACGATCCGGGGCGCGTAGTCGGACATTTCCTCCCGCGGCACGGAAATCACCCTGGCCATCTCCCCCAGGATATGCAACCGCCCTTCCCGGGCCTGGGACAGGGCCTGCTGCATGATTTCCCGGGTGATGCCGTCGATCTTGATATCCATCTGCAGCGCGGTGATGCCCTGGTCGGTGCCGGCCACCTTGAAGTCCATGTCGCCCAGGTGATCCTCGTCCCCGAGGATGTCGGTGAGCACGGAGAAACGATCGCCCTCCTTGATCAGCCCCATGGCAACGCCGGCCACTGCGGACTTCACCGGGACACCGGCATCCATCAGCGCCAGGCTGGTGCCGCAGACACTGGCCATGGAACTGGAACCGTTGGACTCGGTGATTTCGGAGACGACCCGGATCGTGTACGGAAACTCTTCCTGGTCGGGAACCACGGCGAGAATGCCGCGCTTGGCCAGCCGTCCATGACCGATCTCGCGGCGCTTCGGGCTGCCCACCCTGCCGGTCTCGCCGACACAATAGGGCGGGAAATTGTAGTGCAGCATGAAATTGTCGCGATATTCACCGTCAAGGGCATCGATGATCTGTGCGTCGCGCTCGGTGCCGAGCGTCGCCACGACAATGGCCTGGGTCTCGCCGCGGGTGAACTTGGCGGAACCGTGGGTTCTCGGAAGCACACCGGTCTCGATGTTGATGGGGCGCACGGTACGGGTGTCCCGGCCGTCGATCCGCGGATTGCCGTCCAGGATCTGGCTGCGCACCACGTTCTTCTGCAGCTTCTTGAACTCGTCCAGCACGGCGCTGCGGACATCCTCCGCCGTGCCTTCGGGACACAGTTCCTCCAGCAGCGCCTCCTTCACTTCGGCAACGGCGTTCTGGCGCTCCACCTTGTCGCTGATCCTGAACGCCCCCGCGATCCGTTCCCCGCTGAGGCCGGCAACGGTCTCCGCCAGGGAGGTGTCCTTCTCCGGCGGCTGCCAGTCCCACCTGGGCTTGCCAGCTTCCCGGCCCAGCTCCCGCGCAGTCCGGATCACGGCCTGGAGGGCCTCGTGGCCGAACATCACGGCGCCCAGCATCTCGTCCTCGGACAGTACGTTGGCCTCGGATTCCACCATCAGGACGGCGTTTTCCGTCCCCGCCACCACGAGGTCCAGGCGGGACTGCTCCTGCAGCTGGGTGCGGGTGGGATTGAGGACGTACTGGCCGTCGATGTATCCCACCCGGGCGGCGCCGATGGGGCCGTTGAACGGAATGCCGGACACCTCGAGCGCCGCCGAAGCGCCGATCATGGCGACGACGTCGGGGTTGATTTCCGGATCCACCGACAGCACCGTGCAGATGATCTGGACCTCGTTCATGTAGCCGTCGGGAAACAGGGGGCGGATGGGGCGGTCGATGAGGCGGCAGGTGAGCACGGCGTTTTCCGAGGGGCGGCCTTCCCGCTTGAAGAATCCGCCGGGAATGCGGCCCACGGCATAGTTGCGCTCCTCGTAGTCCACGGTCAGGGGAAAGAAGTCCTGCTGGCCGGGTTCCCTGCGCCCCACCACGGTTACCAGAACGACCGTGTCACCCATACTGGTGACCACCGCGCCGTCAGCTTGTCTTGCCATTGCGCCGGTTTCCAGGCGCACCTCGTTTTGACCGTACTGAAAGGTCTTGATTACTCTGTTCACTTAATGTGTCTCCAGCGCCTGGCGCGGTAGATTCCGGGGGGGTTATTTCCGCAGGCCAAGTTTTGCAATGAGGGCGCGATAGCGCTCGATATCGGTCTTTCGCAGGTAACTCAGCAGCTTGCGCCGATGGTTTACAAGCCGCAGCAGCCCCTGGCGGGAATGGTGGTCGTGGATATGGGTTTTGAAATGTCGGGAGAGATCCTCGATGCGCGCCGTCATGAGCGCAATCTGGACTTCGGGCGATCCGGTATCCCCCTCGCTGCGCCGGTGCTCTTTCACCACGGCAGCCTTGTCTTCGGCAGTCAAAGCCATTGAAAACCTCTAAAGGAAATTGAATACATGTGCCGAAGTAGGGAAGCACTGCCCGAACCTCGTACACCGTACCCCCGGACCGTGAGCCGGACAGGGGAGGCGTATTCTAGCGGCACGCCCGGCCTGTCACAACCCTAGAAACCCCGAAAGATCAGGATTTTTGACCCGTGAGGCGGTATAATCCCGCGCCTTTCAATCGCCGTACACTTTGACCAGGACCGGATGTTCCAATGAAGCTTGATCGGGTTGGATTCGTGGGCTGGCGCGGCATGGTGGGGTCCGTCCTCATGCAGCGCATGATGCAGGAAAATGACTTCTCCCGCATGGGTGAGGCCGTGTTCTTCACCACGTCCCAGACCGGCCAGCCAGGCCCGGATATCGGCCGGGACAGCGGCATACTCGTCGACGCCACCGACCTGGATGCCCTGGGTGCCTGCGACGTGATTGTCACCTGCCAGGGCGGCGGCTACACGTCGGACGTCCATCCCCGCCTGCGCGCCGGCGGCTGGAACGGCTACTGGATCGACGCCGCCTCCACCCTGCGCATGTCCGGGGACGCCGTCATCATCCTGGATCCCGTCAACCTGCCGCTGATCCGGGAAGGACTGGACCGCGGCCTGAAGGATTTCATCGGCCCCAACTGCACCGTCAGCCTGATGATGCTGGCGCTGGACGGGCTGCTCGGCGAGAACCTGGTGGAATGGATTTCCGTGGCCACCTACCAGGCCGTATCCGGCGCCGGGGCGCGCCAGATGCGGGAATTCATCCGGCAGATGGGCATGGTGCACGACCGTGCGGCAACCCTGGTGGACAACCCGGACAGCAGCATCCTGGATATCGACCGGCAGGTGCTCGAGACCCTGCAGTCGGCGGATCTGCCGGTGCAGGAGATCGGCTATCCCCTGACGGGGAACCTGCTGCCCTGGATCGACGAGGACCTCGATTCGGGCATCAGCCGCGAGGAATGGAAGGGCTCCGTGGAAACCAACAAGATCCTTGGCCGCGGCGGTGCGCCCATTCCCATCGAAAGTACCTGCATCCGCGTCGGGACCATGCGCTGCCACAGCCAGGCGCTCACCCTGAAGCTGAACCGGGATCTGCCGCTGGCGGAAATCGAGGCGCTGGTGGACGGCGCCAACGACTGGGTTCATGTCGTGCCCAACCAGCGCGAGGCGTCCCTCAGCGACCTGACGCCGGCGAAGGTGACCGGCACGCTCGACATTCCGGTGGGCCGCATCCGCAAGCTCAACATGGGTCCCGGGCACGTGGCCGCCTTCACGGTGGGCGACCAGTTGCTCTGGGGCGCGGCGGAGCCGCTCAGGCGGATGCTGTGCATCCTCTCGGAGTACGGGGTCAGGGGGCAGGGCCGGGAGGAAGACTCCGCCCGGACCGCCCGGGTGGCTGCCGCCTAGGTTTCCCGTCCCGCGGCAGGGGTTCGGCCGGGGTTGTCGCCGGCCCCCGCTTCCATTCCCAGGGGATCACGACCGCCCGGCTGCGCCGGGTTCCGCCGGTGCCTTCCGTGCGCCCCGTGGAACCCGCCCGCGCCCAGGCTGCAATCTCAGGCCGCAGCCGTCAGCTGGTTGCCGAGAACGCTCTTCAGTGCCGCCAGGCAGTAGTCGACGTTTTCCGGCCGCGCGGCCTCGCCCATCAGGCCGATGCGCCAGATCTTGCCGGACAGATCGCCCAAGCCGGCGCCGATCTCGAGGTCATGCTTGGCCAGCAGTTCCCGGCGGAGAGCGGCGTCATCCACGCCCTCGGGAATCCTGACCGCGTTCAGCTGCGGCAGCCGCGCGGATTCCTCCACGAGCATCTCGAGGCCCAGGTCCTGCAGCCCCCTGACCAGGCGTTCATGGCAGTCCCGATGGCGCTGCCAGGCGTTTTCCAGGCCCTCCTCATGCAGCATGACCAGCGCTTCGTGGAGGGCATAGATGGCATTGACCGGCGCGGTATGGTGGTAGCTGCGCCCGCCGGCGCTGTCCCAGTAGCCCATGACCAGGCTGAGATCGAGAAACCAGCTCTGCACCCTGCTCCCGCGTGACCGGATCTTTTCCAGGGCCGCCGCGCCGAAGGTCACCGGCGAAAGCCCGGGCATGCAGGACAGGCATTTCTGGCTGCCGGAATACACCGCGTCCAGTTGCCACTCGTCGACCAGCAACGGCACGCCCGCGAGCGAGGTCACCGCATCGACTATGACCAGGGCGCCTTGCCGATGCGCCAGTTCGGTGATCGCCCGGGCGTCGCTCAGGGCGCCGGTGGAGGTTTCCGCGTGCACGAAGGCCACGATTTTCGTATCCGGATGCCGGTCCAGGGCCTCGGCAACCTTCGCCGGGTCCACCGGGGCGCCCCAGGAATCCTCCACCACCACGGCGACGCCGCCGGACCGTTCCACGTTCTCCTTCATGCGTCCGCCGAAGACGCCGTTGACGCATACGATGACCTTGTCCCCCGGCTCCACCAGGTTCACGAAGCACATCTCCATGCCGGCGGACCCCGGCGCGCTGACCGGCATGGTCAGGGCGTTCCCGGTCCGGAACGCATGTTGGAGCAGTGCCTTGGTTTCGTCCATCAGGCCGGCGAAGGCCGGATCAAGGTGGCCGATGGTGGGACGCGCGGAGGCGGCAAGCACACGGGGATGGACCATAGTGGGTCCCGGCCCCATCAGCCTCCGCGGGGGCGGAGTAAAGGGTTGATACATTGGAAAATCCTGAAAAAATTGAACCTGTTATGGTAATCGGGCATGGCACGCCGGATGATCAGTTATATTTATCTGGAATATAAATTTCACTGATTTTTTCGCATGCGGCATTTGTGGCAGCTTATGCGGTCCGGAGCGCCCGCATGGGACCCGCAACCGGCGCGGGGCGACAATTCGCGCACAGGCCCAGTAATTGGCTGCAGCCCAACGGGGAATCGAATACAATCTGCGCCGTTTTCATTTTGCGTTCTCCTGGACTGGACCGCCCGCCCCGGTCCGGAGGCGGTCATGAGCCCGAACATTTCCGACCATGAATATCCTGATCGCAGACAGCTTTCCCGATACACACCGGCTTGAGCTCGAGAATCTGGGACACCGGGTCACCATGAACCCGGCTCTGGATGAGCACACGCTCACCGGGGCCATCGGCGACCACGACATCCTGGTCGTGCGCAGCACCCGGGTGAATGCTGCCACCCTGGATGCGGGAACCGGCCTCAGGCTGGTGGTCCGCGCCGGCGCGGGCACCAACACCATCGACTGCGACCGGGCAGCAAGCAGGGGCATCCGGGTCTGCAACGTGCCCGGCGCCAATGCCCTGGCGGTGGCGGAACTGGTCCTCGGCCTGATCATCTGCATCGACCGCAACCTCGCCGACAACGTGGCGGACCTCAGAAACGGCGTCTGGAACAAGAAGAAATACAGCAAGTCCCGCGGGCTCTGCGGGCAGAAACTCGGCATACTGGGCATGGGCGCCATCGGCCTTGCCGTGGCGGAACGCGCCCGGGCCTTCGGCATGCAGGTGTTTGCCGTGCACAGGGACGGCCGTGACCGGGCCACCGCCGCGCGCATGGCCGCGGCGGGCATCACCGAACTCGAGAGCCAGGAGGCCCTCCTTCAGGAGTGCGACATCGTGACCATTCATCTGCCGGCCACCGAAAAAACCCGGGGAATGGTCAACGGGGATTTCCTGGCACGGATGAAGCCGGGCGCGATGCTGATCAATTCATCCCGCGGGGAACTGGTGGACGAGGCGGCCCTGCTGCATGCCATCGAAACCAGGGGCATCCGCGCGGGGCTTGACGTCTACCACAACGAACCCGCCGGCGGGGAGGGCGACTTCGAATCCGCCATTGCCCGTCACCCGGCGGTTTGCGGCACCCATCACATCGGCGCGTCCACCGCCCAGGCGCAGACCGCCGTGGCGGACGGGGTTGTTGCTATCATCCAGGCCTTCGAGAACGGCGAGGTGCGCAACTGTGTCAACGCCTGAAACCCCCGGGGCGCCGGGAAGATCCGGCGGCAAGTCCCCCTCGTGAACACCCCGCAAAGAAAGCATTCCACTTTTCCGAAATGAGTCCAATGTCCAGCCGCAAACACAATTTCAGTGCCGGGCCCTGCACCCTGCCCCTCACGGTTCTCGAGGAGGCCCAGGCCGAGTTCGTCGATTACCAGGGTGCCGGCATGTCGCTCATCGAGATGAGCCACCGGGGAAAGCATTTTGACGCGGTGGCCAACGAAGCCATGGCGCTGGCCATGGAGGTGTCCGGCGCGCCCGACGATTTCACCGTGCTGTTTCTCCAGGGCGGGGCGATCCTGCAGTTTTCCATGGTGCCCATGAACCTGCTGAAACCCGGACTCAGGGCGGGCTATCTCAATACCGGCACCTGGGCCAAGGGCGCCATCACCGATGCCCGTGAATACGGCGATGTCTACGTCGCCTGGGACGGGCAGGCCGACAACTACGCACGCATGCCCGCGGGGGTTGAGATCGGGATCGAGGACGGTACCCGCTACCTGCATGTCACCAGCAACGAGACGATCGGCGGCATCCAGCTCCGCGAATGGCCGACGGTGGACGTGCCCATGGTGGCGGACATGTCGTCCGACTACCTGTCGAGACCCATTCCCTGGGACAGGCTCGATCTCGTCTACGGCGGGGTCCAGAAAAATCTCGGTCCTGCAGGCATGGCGGTGGTCTTCGTGCGCAAGGCCATCCTGGAAGAGACCAACCGGGACATCGGCCGCTACCTGCGCTACGACATCCAGGCATCCAAGCTGTCCATGTTCAACACGCCGCCGGTGTTCACCATCTACATGCTCGGCAAGGTGCTCCGGTGGATGCGGGACGAGGGCGGAATTCCCGAAATGGAGGCCCGCGCAGCGGCAAAGGCCGCTCTTCTCTACGACACCATCGACCAGAGCGGGGGCTTCTACCGGTGCCCCGTGGACGTGGCGTCCCGTTCACACATGAACGTGGTGTTCCGCCTGCCGAGCGAGGACCTCGAAGCGCGGTTCCTCGGCGAGGCGGCCGGTGCGGATCTGCTGAACCTGGAGGGCCACCGCAACGTCGGGGGCTGCCGCGCCAGCATCTACAACGCCCTCCCCCATGAGAGCGTGGCCGCCCTGACGGATTTCATGCGGTCCTTCCAGGCCGACAACGGCTGACCCCGGCCCCGCAGACCATGCCGAAGATCAAACCATTCGACGGATACCTGGTCCGGAACGAGGTGGCGGCCAGGGTGGTTGCGCCTGAATACGATACCGTGCCGGCGGCCCAGCGGCGCGCGTTCGCCGACGCCAACCCGCAGAATTTCCTCAATACCATCCGCCTGCTGGATGATTTCGACCCGGCCTGCCCGCCCACCCAGGACGAACTGATCGAGTTCAACCGGGGCAACCTCGAACGCCTGCTCGACGAAGGCCTGTTCAACCGCATCGAAGAACCCTGCATCTACATCTACGAACTCAACCACTTCGATCACACCCAGTCCGGCGTCGTCTGCGAGATCTCCGCCGACGAGTACGACCGGGGCCATGTCAAGAAGCACGAGAACACCCGCCGGAACCAGGAGAACCTGCTGACCTACTACCAGAAGGAGATCGGCGTCGCCTCCTGCCCGATTTCGCTGGCGTACTCGGCCAACGAGGAGATCGACCGGTTCATCCGCGAACAGCAGAAAGCCCCGCCCATGCTGGAATTCACCACCGGGGACGATGTCTATCAGCGAGTCTGGTGCATCGGGGAAGCATCGCTGCAGGAGGAACTTTCCCGGCTGTTCGAATCCGTTGAGGATACCTACCTGACGGACGGTCACCACCGGGCGGCATCCGGCTGGCGCTACACGGAACTGATGCGGAAGGAACGGGGAGGTGACGGGAACCAGCCCCATGAACATCTGCTGGTCGCCCTATTCTCCGACCACGAACTCAAGCTGTTGCCCTATCACCGCTGCGTTCGGGACCTCGGGGACCTGGACCAGGCGGCATTCCTGCATGCCCTGGAAAAGGATTTCCGCGTCTCGGTAGCCGAGGACCAGGCCGACTGCCTGCCCGCAGCGCATGGAGAATTCGGCATGTATCTCGACCATACCTGGTACCGGCTGGTCATCCGGCCGGAACTGGTTGACTGGGATGATCCGGTGGCCTGCCTGGACGTTTCCCTGCTGCAGGACCACGTTCTCGGGCCGGTCTGCGGCATCCATGATTTCCGGTCCGACCCCCGTCTCGGCTACGTATCCGGCGTGGAGGGCAAGCAGGGGCTGGAACAGAAGGTCCGCGAGGGTTGGGCGGTCTCGTTCGCCTGCCATGCCACCGCCATGGACCAGCTCTTCCACGTCGCCGATGCAGGTGCACTGATGCCGCCGAAATCCACCTATTTCGACCCGAAGACCCGCTCCGGCATCTGGGTAAGGCGCAAGTAGGGACGCCCTTGCAGCCCGGCCCGGGGCCGTGGCGCGGACGCCCCCCGTTGAACCAGTTCCGCCGGGACTTCAGCAGCCCGCCAGCCCGCCGCAGGTGACGCGGGGCAGCCCCGCCAGGTCATGCAGGGTTTCCACCCGGACGAAACCGGCGTCCCCGAACATCTCCGCCACCGCCGCCGCCTGTTCATACCCGTGTTCCAGTATGAGGTGACCGCCGGGCACGATGAACGGCGGCGCCGATGCGATGACGGTGCCGAGGTCGGCCAGGCCGCCCTTTCCGGCCACCAGTGCATCCGCCGGCTCGTGGCGGACCTCGCCAAGCAGGCACGGGTCATTCGCATCCACGTAGGGCGGATTGGCCAGAACCAGGTCGAATCTCTCGCCCGCCACCGCGGAAAACCAGTCCGAGACCAGCAGCCGCACGTTCGCCGCACCGAGCCTGGCCGCATTCATGCGGGCCACCCCGACCGCCGGCAGGGAACGGTCCACCGCGGTGATGCGTGATTCCGGCCGTTCCCTGGCCACGGCCAGGGCGATGGCGCCGCAGCCGGTGCCGAGATCGAGAATCCGCGAGGCACCCGCCGGCAGCCTGGCGAGTCCCTGCTCCACCAGAAGTTCCGTTTCCGGACGGGGGATCAGTACGTCCGGCGTCACCTGCAGGCGCATCGACCAGAATTCCCGATGTCCGACCAGGTAGGCCACGGGCATGCCCCGGGCACGCTCCGCGACCTGCCTGAAGAAGGCCCTGGACTCGGCGTCCGCCAGAACACTTTCCGGATGGGAGAGCAGCCAGGCCCGGCCCTTCCCGAGCTGATGCGCAAGCAGCACCTCCGCATCCAGCCGGGCAGTGTCCGTCTCGCCTTCACGGAGTATTTCTGTCGCCCGGCCGAGCGAACGGGAGATGCTGCCGGTCACGCCCCGGTGTTCAGCTCGGCCAGCTGACCGGCCTGGTTTTCCGTGACCAGGGGTTCAATCACCTGGTCCAGGTCGCCGCCCATGATATCGACCAGCCGGTAGAGGGTCAGGTTGATGCGATGGTCCGTGACCCTGCCCTGGGGGTAGTTGTAGGTGCGTATGCGCTCGGACCGGTCACCGCTGCCGACCAGGGACTTGCGTGTGCTGGCCTCCGTCTCCCGCTGCCTTTGCAGTTCGGCTTCCAGCAGCCTGGATGCCAGGATGGACATGGCCCTGGCCCGGTTCTTGTGCTGGGAGCGCTCGTCCTGGCATTCCACCACGATCCCGCTCGGCAGGTGCGTGATCCGGATGGCGGAATCGGTCTTGTTGACGTGCTGGCCGCCGGCGCCGGACGCGCGATAGGTATCCACCCTGAGATCCGCGGGGTTGAGTTCCACCGCATCCACCTCCTGGGCTTCGGGCAGCACCGCCACCGTGCAGGCCGACGTGTGGATCCGCCCCTGGGACTCGGTTTCCGGCACCCGCTGCACGCGGTGGGCGCCGGACTCGAACTTGAGGCGGGAATAGGCGCCCTGCCCCACGATGCGGGAGATGATTTCCCTGTACCCCCCGTGTTCGCCTTCGCTGCGGCTCAGCACCTCCACCTGCCAGCCCCGGACCTCGGCGTAGCAGCCGTACATCCGGAACAGGTCACCGGCGAAGATGGCCGCCTCGTCGCCCCCGGTGCCTGCGCGGATCTCGAGGAAGATGTTGCGGTTGTCGTTGGGGTCCCGGGGCAGCAGGAGTTTTTTCAGCTCGTCCTCGCGCTCCGCCAGGCCCGATTCGAGTCCGGGCAGCTCCTCCCTGGCCATGTCGCGGATGGAGTGGTCGTCGTCCTCAAGCATCTGCCGGGTCTCCTCGACCTGGCTCTCCAGCTCCCGGAAACCGTCAAACGCCATCACGACCGGTTCGATCTCCGACAGCTCGATGGACAGGCGGCGGAATTCATCCTGCTTGAGGGCCGCGTCCGGTTCGGACAGGAGCGCATGGATTTCCCCATGCCGGTCCCGTATCTGCTGGAGCCTTTCGCGGGTGGAGGGGTTCATGGGCACAGGAACTGGTTTCGGGTCATGACGGAACGGACCGGGCCGGCCCGGCGCCGGCCGGAAAATCCGGGCTAGAGCCCGAAGAGCTTGCGTGCGGCGGACAGCAGTCCGGGGTTGCCCTCCATGTCTGCCTGCTTGAGCTGCTGGCTGGGATGATGGGCGAACTTGTTGGACAGGTCCCGCGCCAGCTGCTCGAGCACCTGTTCGGGCTCCCCGCCCCTGGCCAGGCGCGCCCTGGCCTTGTCCAGTTCCTCCTTGCGGATATCGTCCACCCGGCCGCGGAACGTCCGGATGACGGGTTCGGATTCCAGCGACCGCATCCAGCGCATGAACCGCACCACCTGCAGGTCGATGATGCTCTCGGCTTCGCGGGCCGCCCGCTCCCGCATGTCCCGGCTCTGCTCCACCACGCCCTGCAGGTCGTCGACGGTGTAGAGGTACACATCCGGCAATTCCCCCACCTGGGACTCGACGTCCCGGGGCACCGCCAGGTCGAGAATGAAGATCGGGCGGTGCCGGCGCTGGCGGATGGCTCTCTCCACCGCACCCTTGCCCAGAATGGGCAGCGTGCTTGCGGTGGACGACACGATGATGTCCGCCTGGTGCAGGCGGTCCGGTATCTCGGCAAGGGCGATGGCCTGGCAGTCCACCGCCTCGGCCAGCCTCCGCGCCCGTTCCACCGAGCGGTTCGCAACGATCAGTTTTTGCACCCGCTGTTCCTTCAGGTGACGGGCCACCAGCTCGATGGTTTCCCCGGCGCCGATGAGCAGGACGGTGAGTGACGACAGGTCCGCAAACACCCGGGAGGCCAGGCTGACGCCGGCGTAGGCCACGGAAACCGGGCTGGAACCGATGGCCGTGTCCGTACGCACCTGCTTGGCCACGCTGAAGGTATGCTGGAACAACCGGTTGAATACCTTGCCGGTGGTGCCGGCCGCGCTGGCGCGCTGGAAGGCATCCTTCATCTGTCCCAGGATCTGGGGCTCCCCCAGCACCATCGAGTCGAGACCGGATGCCACCCTGAAGGCGTGTTTCACGGCCTGCTCGTCGGGGTAGACGTAGAGGCTGCGGCTGAGCTCCCCCTCGCCCAGTCCGGCATGCGCCGACAGCCAGTCCACCACCCGTTCGCGGTTGATCCGGGTGTTGCCGCAATACAGTTCGGTACGATTGCAGGTGGACAGGATGGCGGCCTCGGTCGCGATGCGCGATTTCGCCAGGTCGTCCAGTGCCTCGCCCATGACATCCGGGCCGAAAGCCACCCGTTCGCGCAGTTTCACGGGCGCGGTTTCATGATTCAGACCCAGGGCCAGAAGGTGCACGGAACGAAATTGGCAGCGATTCTTTATGTCGTTGTATTATAATGCCGGGATGGAGAAATGTCCGTACCCCGTGGGATGCTAAGGCGATGCGGCGAGATACCGTGCAGGGAGAATCAGGTGTACGACCGGACCCGGTTGCGTCCGGTTTGCGCGAGCATGACGGCACGGGAAGACGCCGTCCTGCATGCAACCTGTCCCTGCGCGCCATGTTCCATCATTCCATCGCAGCCCGGCTGACCGCCCGGCGGCATCCATGAGCGGCCATTCGCAGCAAGTCCCGCAAGGCCTTTTCGCCGGCATCCGGCCGGCATCCGCCCTGATCGCGCTCCTGCTTGGCCTGTCGCTGGGCGCCTGTGCGCCCGCCGTGACGCCGCCCGGTGAAGTGCCGTCGGGGGCGGAACCCGGGACCGCCCCCGGGGCCGCGATCGACGGTGACCCCGCCCACGCGGGAATGCCTGACCGGCCCGGCACCGAAGACTCCGAACTGACGCCCGAGCTTTTGTACGATGTGCTGGTGGCGGCGGTGGCCAACCAGCGCAACCGTCCGGAACTGGCGCTGGACGCACTTGTGCGCGCCGTCTACCTGTCCAGGAACCGGCATCTGGCGGTCAACGCCATCCAGCTTGCGCTGCGGCTCGGGGAAAACCAGCAGGCCATCGACCTCTCACGCCTGCTGCTGGCCCGGGACCCGGACAATACCAGCGCGGTGTTCACCCTGGCCACCGCCCAGATCCGCAATGAACTGGCGGAAGACGCGGCCGACACGCTGCTGGACCTGGTGGACAGCCAGGACATCGACGGAGACGCGGTACTGCAGGAGGTGGCCGGACTCATCGCCCGCCAGAAGGAACCCGCCAGGTCCTATTTACGTGACCGTCTGGACCGGGCGGTGGATGAAGGAAATGTCATGGCCATCTTCACGGCGTCCCTGGTTGCCGCCCGTCTCGAAGAGTCCGACCAACACCGCAGCCTGCTGGAACTGGTGCTCAGCCGCATGCCCGGGTGGGAGACCGCAGCCATATTCAAACTCGCCCACATCGCGGACAATGAACGCGAACAGCTGGACTCGTGGGCGGAAGAATTTCTCGAGACCAGCCCGTCTGCGGAACGCTTTCGCATCCAGTACGGTCACCTCCTGATCCTGGATGAGCGCCTGGAAGATTCCCTGTACCAGTTCAGCACCGTCCTTGAACACAATCCGGAATCCGCCGACGCCCTGTTCGCGGCCGCGGTGGTGAACATGGAACAGGAGGAATACGAGATCGCCGAGCCGCTCTTTCGGCGCTACCTCGCCGGAAACGGCAACGCCGACCAGGCCCGCATCTATCTGGCGGAGATGCTGATCGACCAGGAGCGCTACGGCGATGCCTCCCCGCTGCTGCGCCAGGTGCAGTCCAGCCGTCACTACCTGGAGGCCCAGATCATGCTCTCCGGGGTCATCGCGCGGCAAAGCAACGTGGAGGCCGGGCTCAGCCACCTGCGCGGCATCAACGCCAACGGCGAGGAGGAATCCGTGCGCCTGATCCTGGAACAGGATCTGCTCCTCAGGGAATTCAGTCTCATGGAACGGTCCATGGCGCTGCTCACGGAGGCGCTGGTGGAGCGGCCGGAACATCCGAGCCTGCTGTACAGCCGCGGCCTCCTGGCCGCCCAGCTGAACAGGATCGACGTGATCGAACGGGATATGCGGCTGCTGATCGAACTGCAGCCTGACAATGCCCATGCATACAACGCGCTGGGCTACACCCTGGCGGACCAGACGGACCGTCTGGACGAGGCGCTGGCACTCATCACCAGGGCGCTGGCGCTTCTTCCCGAGGATCCGTACATCCTGGACAGCATGGGCTGGGTGCAGTACCGGATAGGGGATATGGACCGGGCGCTGGAATACCTCGTGCAGGCCTGGGACCACAAGAAGGACGCGGAAATCGCGGCCCACCTTGGAGAGGTGCTCTGGGTTCTCGGCCGCAGAGCCGAAGCCGAGGATATCTGGGCGCAGGGGAAGGAAACCGGTCCAGACAACACCACCCTGCTCAAGACCATCGACCGGTTCCTCGACGACGATCCCGACCGGCACGCGGTGTACACCCGGGGAGCGTCCCGGCACCTGACCCTGAAGCCGGCCGTCAACGCCTGAGACAGGCGAAGCCCCGGCCCGACCCAGGACAATGTCAGCCCGATTCACCGGTTTCAGGCAGGTCCTTCTGGTACTGGCGGTATCCATCCTGTCCGCCTGTGCCACGCCCACCCCGATGGAAGAATTCACCCGCGAGGAAGCCCTGGCCCGGTGGGAAACCATACGCGGGGAACTGGCCACCATCGACCACTGGTCCCTGAAGGGCAAGATGGGGGTGCGGACCGGTCCCAAGGGCGGCAGTGCCACGCTCAAGTGGCGCTATGCACCTGACAGCCAGGAAATCGAACTCTACGGCCCGTTCGGCGGTGGCCGGGTCATCATCAACGTGGACGGCAGCGGCGCGGTGCTGCGGGACACCAAGGGCCGGGTGATCCACGGCAAGTCCGCCTCGGAAGTCCTGTATCGGAGACTCGGCTGGCACGTGCCGTTCGACCACCTCGCCGACTGGGCGCGGGGACTCCCGGGCGACGGGGCCAGGGAAGTCGTCATTGACGGAACGGGGCGGCTCAGGCGCATGGTGCAGGACAACTGGCGCATCGAGTACCAGGAATACGAGTCCCAGGGAAACACCCTGCCCGGTTTCGCCCTGCCGGCGAAGCTGCAGGTTTCCGCCCTGCCCGGCACCATGGAAATCTATGCCGACGACGGCGAGTACCTTGGGGACGAACTCAATGTCAAGGTCATTCTGAATCGCTGGTGGGAAATTGAACGAAATTCCTCCTGATGCCCGACTCCTCTCGCCTGCGAAGATAAATCTGTTCCTGCATGTGACCGGGCGGCGCCCGGACGGATACCATCTGCTGCAGACCTGGATGCAGTTTCTCGACTGGGGCGACAGGATGCTGTTCCGGACCAACCGCAAGGGCCTGATCCGGCGTCACGATGAACACCCCTACACGCTGCCGGCCGCCGATCTCAGTATCCGCGCCGCCGAAGTCCTGAGACAGGCCGCCGGCAGGCCGGAACTGGGCGCCGACATCACGCTGGAAAAACGCGTGCCGCCCGGCACCGGCCTGGGCGGCGGCAGCAGCAATGCCGCCACCACACTGCTGGTCCTTAACCGCCTCTGGCAACTGCATCTGTCCGCAGCGCAATTGCACGACCTCGGCCGGGGACTCGGCGCCGACGTGCCGGTCTTCCTGCATGGCGCTTCCGCCTGGGCGGAAGGCACCGGAGACCTGCTGACGACGATGTGCCCCCCCGCGGGCTGGGTGGCGGTGGCCCTGCCGGGCGTCGCGGTTTCCACGCAATCGATTTTCTCGGACCCCGGCCTGCCCAGGGACCATCCCCCGGTTGCCGTCCAGGACTACACGGCCGGACTTACCGGCAACGACCTGGAGGCGGTCACCTTCCAGCGACACCCGGAAGTGGCCGCGGCACACCGGTGCCTGTCGCGGTTCGGCCCCGCAAGGATGAGCGGCACCGGCAGCGCGGTGTTCGTGCCCCTGCCGACCCGCGAAGCCGCCGAACAGGTCATCGCCCAATTGCCCGACGGGATGACGGGATTGGCCGCCCGGCGCCTGAACCGGAGTCCGCTCAAGGACTGGATCCCCGGTCCGGAGTCCTGAACGGTTCCCGGGCGTTGACACCGACCGGTCCGGTATTGACAATACCGCGTTTTTTGCCCGGGGCGTCCCGGCGCGTTCCCGCATGCGGCCGTCAGCCCGACCCCGCCCGGCGCCCGTGGACTGGCGGTTGCCTGAAAAATTATCGGAAATGCGCTAGTATCCCCTGCCGGGTCGGACCGGCTGACCGAGGTCGTTCTCGGCGCCGTTCCCGGTTCCCTGTTCATCGATTACCGCATTCAACTGAAACCAGAATTTGGGGTGTAGCCAAGCGGCCTAAGGCACCGGGTTTTGATCCCGGCATTCGGAGGTTCGAATCCTCCCACCCCAGCCATTGATTGTGAGAGGAATCTTCGTGTCGCTTGACAATCTCTCGGTTTTTGCGGGCAACGCAAACCCTGAACTGGCGCTTGAGGTGGTACAGAGTCTCGGCATACCGCTGGGCAAGGCGTCGGTGGGAACCTTCAGCGACGGCGAGATCAACGTCGAGATCATGGAAAACGTCCGGGGCCTCGACGTTTTCGTGATCCAGCCCACCTGTGCTCCGTCAAACAACAACCTGATGGAACTCCTGGTGATGATCGACGCGCTGAACCGCTCCTCCGCCGGCCGGATCACCGCGGTGATGCCGTATTTCGGCTATGCCCGCCAGGACCGGCGGCCGCGGACCGCACGGGTGGCGATCACGGCCAAGCTGGTGGCATCCATGATCAAGTCGGCCGGCGCGGACCGGGTCCTGACCATGGACCTGCACGCCGACCAGATTCAGGGGTTTTTCGACATCCCCTGCGACAACATATACGGCTCCCCGGTCCTGATGGGGGAGATCTGGCGCAAGCGCCTGTCCAATCCCGTCGTGGTTTCCCCCGACGTGGGGGGGGTGGTGCGTGCCCGGGCCATGGCGAAACAGCTGGAGACCGAACTGGCGATCATCGACAAGCGGCGCCCGCGGGCGAACGAGGCCAAGGTGATGCATATCATCGGCGAGGTCGAGGGCCGTTCATGCATCATGATTGACGACATGGTGGACACCGCCAACACACTGTGCGAGGCGGCGGAGGCCCTGAAGGACCGCGGCGCGGTGAAAGTGGTGGCGACCTGTACCCATCCGGTGCTGTCCGGCGGGGCGATCAAGCGCATTGCCGAGTCCGCCCTGGACGAGTTGCTGGTCACCAATTCCATCCCGTTGAGCGAGGAGGCGCAGGACTGCGCCATGATCACGCAGCTCAGCGTGGCGGAGCTGCTGGCGGAGTCCATTCGCCGGATTGCCACCGGGGACTCCATCAGCAACCTGTTCATTGACTGACCGGAGCTGCGGACCGGCCTCCTGCGCGAGGCCCCCGAATGAATTTTTTTGACTAACGGCCCCATGGGCCAATGGAAAGTGAGAGAAACCACAAATGAGTGAAGAAGTCGTTCTGAAGGCCCGGATCCGGGCACGAACCGGCACCAGCCTGGTACGCCGCCTGCGCAAGGAAGGCGATGTCCCGGCGGTTCTGTACGGCGCCGGCAAGGAGAACCTGAGTATCGCGGTAAACCACGATCTCCTGTTCCACAGCCTGGAACGGGAAGAGTTCTTTTCCCAGGTGATCACCATCGATACCGACGGCAAGAGGGAAAGGGCGATCCTGCGCGATGTCCAGCGCCATCCCCACAAGACCAGGATCCTGCATGCGGATTTCCAGCGGATCGACGAAAACAAGCCGATCCACATCGCCCTGCCGATCCACTACTTCGGCGAGGATGAATGCCTCGGCGTGCGGATCGACGGCGGCATGATTTCCCACCTGATGAACGAGGTGGAAGTCACCTGCCTGCCGAATGACCTGCCGGAACATATCGAGATGAACGTCAGCGAACTGCGCCTCGGCCAGTCCCTGCACCTGTCGGATATCCAGCTGCCCGAGGGCGTGCAGATCACCGCGTTCACCCACGGCGACATCCATGAGCACGATAATGCCGTGGTGGCCGTGCAGGCCACCCGGGTATCGGCAAAATCCGAGGAGCCGGACGAACCGGTCGGGGAGGAGGAAGCCGATGTCGATGCCGATGCCGATACCGAAGCGGATACCGGGGAAGAGGAATAGGCGGCTCCCGGTCAGACGATCCCCGGTCCTCCCCCGGCCCCCAGGCGATATCGCCCGCAGACCGCGTCCCTGCACAAGCCATGCCAGCACCGGCCATTGGCCTGATTGCCGGACTGGGCAATCCCGGCAGACAATATGCGGAAACCCGGCATAACGCCGGCTTCTGGTTCATCCAGGCGTTGCAGCAGTCCTTCGGCTTCACGCTTCAGGAGGACAGCCGGTACAAGGCGCTGACCGGCGGTTTCCGGCACGACGGCGCAACCATCCGGGTGATCGCGCCGCAGACGTTCATGAATCTCAGCGGCGACAGCGTGGTGCCCTATGCGCGGTTTTTCCGCATCCCCACGGAACAGGTCCTGGTGGCCTATGATGAACTCGACCTCCCGCCGGGCACCATCCGGCTCAAGCTGCAGGGCGGGCACGGCGGACACAGGGGCCTCGGGGACATCATGCAGAAATCCGGCGCCCGGGACATGAAGCGCCTGCGGATCGGGATCGGCCATCCCGGCCCGGGCCGGGAGGCATCCCCGTACGTGCTTTCAAGGCCCTCCGCCGATGACCGGACCGTCATCCTGGCCGCCATCGACCGGGCGGTGTCGGCGCTGCCGGACATTCTCCAGGGCGACTTCCCCCGGGCCATGAATTTCCTCCACACCGACTGACCATGGGCTTCAGATGCGGAATCGTGGGCCTGCCCAACGTGGGCAAGTCCACGCTGTTCAATGCCCTTACCCAGTCCGCATCCGCGCAGGCGGCGAACTATGCCTTCTGCACCATCGACCCCAACGTGGGCATCGTGGAAGTGCCGGACCCCAGGCTTTTCCGGATCAGCGACATCGTCAGGCCCGGCAAGACCATTCCGACCACCATCGAGTTCGTGGACATCGCGGGGCTGGTGGCCGGCGCGTCGAAGGGCGAGGGCCTTGGCAACCGGTTCCTGTCCCACATTCGTGAGGTGGACGCCATCGCCCACGTGGTCCGGGCCTTCGAGGACGGCAATATCGTTCACGTGACAGACCGCGTGGACCCCGTCTCCGACATCGAGACCATCAATACCGAACTGGTTCTGGCGGACATGGAAACCGCCGACCGGGCACTGAAGCGGGCGGAAAAGAACAGCAAGTCCGGCGACAAGGAACAGCTCGCCATGGCAGCACTCCTTGGGCGGGTCATGGAATGCCTCGACGGGGGCAGGCCCTTGAGGGGCATGGAACTGGATGCCCGCGCGCGTGCACGGCTGGGGCCACTCTGTTTCCTGACGATCAAGCCAAGCCTCTACATCGCCAATGTCGACGAGGACGGATTCGAAGACAATCCCCACCTGGATGCGATCCGGGCCGTTGCCGGGGACGAGGGCGCGGAGGTGGTGCCCGTTTGTGCCGCCATCGAGCAGGAACTGTCACAGATCAGCCCCGGGGAGGCGGAGGCCTTTCTCGCGGACATGGGACTCAGCGAGCCCGGGCTCAACCGGGTGATCCGCGCCGGATACCGCCTCCTTGACCTGCTGACCTTTTTCACCACCGGGCCCAGGGAGGTCCGCGCATGGACCGTGCGGGCCGGCGCCACCGCACCCCAGGCCGCCGGGGAGATCCACACGGACTTCGAGCGCGGATTCATCCGGGCCGAAACCACGGGATACGAGGACTTCATCCACTGCGGCGGGGAAGCCGGTGCCCGGGAAGCGGGCAAGCTGAGACTGGAAGGGAAAGACTACCGGGTGCAGGATGGCGATATCATGTATTTCCGTTTCAACGTGTAGCGGCATCCGGGCCCGCCGATCACGCCGCCAGGAAACCGCGATCTGGATCCATTGATGATGCCGGAGGACAGTCCCACCACAGCGACACTCGACGGGATCACCGCCCGGCTGGACGAGTATCTCGACCCGGTGCTTTCCACCCGCCGCACCTCGTCGGGACCCGCCAAGGGCCTGCTGCCGCTCACGGAGGAAGAACGGGATTTCGCCCTGCACTGGACCGACGTCATCCGCCGGTCCAACTCGGAGATGGCCTTCCAGTTCGTCAGCCACGCTCCAAAAGCGATCCGGCTGATGGGCCTGGAGGGGACACGCCGTTGGCTGCTGCACGCCATGGATGTGTATGACAAGGAAGGGCTCTATCCCGGATGCACCGCGCTCGACGCCCTGGAGGCATACGCGGCCGAGTTCCGGCTCAGTCACATTACCGTCTCCCTGGACCAGATCCGCCCGGTACTGGAGACGTTCATCACCGGCCTGGCGGGACGCACGCTGAAACTGGAGGCCGGCAACAGTATCTACACGGACACCAATACGCTCTACCTGCCCGCCCAGATCAATCGATTCAACGACCGGGAACTGAATTACTGCCTGTACAAGGTCATGTCGGTGCACCTGTGGGCACAGACCTGGTTCGGCACCTTCCGCCGGCAGAGCCCGGACGCGCCCCACCTGGTGCAGATCCTGGCGAAGTTCCAGGACAACGGCCGCGCACTGCGCCTGTTCAACCTGCTGGAAACCGCCAGGCTCAACGCCTGCATCGGGCGGGAACTTCCCGGGCTCGCCCGGGAGATGTTCGGGCTGCACGCCCCGGCACCGGTCCATGACGCCACCTGGCGGCATTACCTGGATCTGCTCGAGGACGAGAACGCCACGGTGTCGGATACCCTGGCCGCAACGGAAAAGCTCTATCCCCTGCAGATGCCCTGGCCGGAGGCCCTCGTCTACCAGGGCGGGTTTGACCTCGAGGCGGCCAGGGACGGCATCGAGCAGCGGCTGGAACTGGAGAAGGACGAGCTTCAGTCCGCGCTCGCCGAACTGCTGCGCCAGACCCGGGGCGAGGGCGACGAGGAGGCCGCGGCGGAGAACGCCGAGGTCGATCTCCGGCATGACGAGGAATCCGGCGCCGACCCCGAGCTTGCCGTGGACGGTGAACCGGTGGCTACTTCCGCGGACCTGGAAAACCTGCTGCGCTCCCTGCTGCAGGACCTGGAAGATATCCCGGAAGACTGGCTGGTGCCCGCCGGCGATGGCGACTACAACGCCGATGAGCAGGGACAGCAGCCGGAGCCTGCCGACCGGGCCGTGACCGGCGGTGACACGTTCACCTACGATGAATGGGACTACCGCCGCCAGACCTACCGCAAGAACTGGTGCACGCTCAGGGAAACGACGACCCAGCCGGTTTACGATGATTTCTACGTACGCACCCTGAAGCGGTATGCGCCCCTGGTGGGAGACATTCGGCGGTATTTCGAGGCCCTGCGGGGGGACGACCGCATCCTGAAAGCGGAACCCACCGGGGACAACGTGGACCTGGACGCCCTGATCACCGCCTATGCGGACATGCAGACCGGCGTGGAGATGAGCGACCGGGTATACACCCGCAAGCAGAAAGTGGAGCGGGACCTGGCCGTGGTCTTCATGGTGGACGTCAGCGGCTCCACCAAGGGATGGATCAACGAGGCGGAGCGGGAAAGCCTGATACTGCTGTGCGAGGCCCTGGAAATCCTCGGCGACCAGTACGCCATTTACGGGTTCTCCGGCATGACCCGGAACCGCTGCGAAGTGTACCGGATCAAGTCGTTCGCACGCCGCTACGATGACGAGATACGGGCCCGCATCAGCGGGTTGCGCCCCCAGGACTACACCCGGATGGGGGTTACCATCCGGCACCTGACCGGCATACTGGGCCAGGTGGAGGCAAGAACCCGCATCCTGATCACCCTTTCCGACGGGAAGCCGGACGACTATGACGGCTACCGCGGTGAATACGGCATCGAGGATACGCGCCAGGCCCTGCTGGAAGCGCGCAATACCGGGATCCATCCGTTCTGCATCACCATCGACACCGAGGCCGGGGAATACCTGCCGCACATGTACGGTCCCGCCAGTTTCGTGGTGGTGGACGAGGTACGCAAGCTGCCCCTGAAAGTGGCCGATATCTACCGCCGCCTGACCACCTGAACGACATGCCGCCATCAGCACCGGTGTCCGGACCGCAGCGCCTGCCGATCCACAGGGTCGGCCGCGTCGATCCGGGCGATCCGGGGCTTGCCAAATGGGGAAATCCGCAAGTACCATGACGGGAGTATCCGATGGGCGCGTGACGCGCCCCGCGGATACGGCTCCAACGGAAAATTCGAAACAATGAACAGTCAGCGCACCGGCTCCAGGCCGGATGCAACCGCCACCGGGCAGGTGGGCACGCCGGCAGCGGTTTCCGCGGCCGGCCCGGATCATGCAAACCCCGGCCAGGATGGCACGGAATCGGCTGGCGCCGAGGACGAACCGGCCCCTCCGGACGGGGCTCCCTCGGCTCCGGATTTCAGGTCACCGCCAGCCGGGACGGTCATGGCGGCCGGGGGGCAGTAGGGCCATGTCTTCCATTCACGGGTCCCGCAAGGTCATCTTCGCCGCGATGGCCGGCAACAGCCTGATCGCCACAACCAAGTTCATTGCCGCGGGCATCACCGGCAGTTCGGCCATGTTCAGCGAGGCCATCCATTCGGTGGTGGACACCGGCAACCAGTGCCTCCTGCTGTACGGCCTGAAGCGGTCCGGCAAGCCTGCGGACGCGCGCCACCCCTTCGGCTACAGCATGGAGCTCTATTTCTGGACCTTCGTGGTGGCCATCCTGATCTTCTCCCTGGGGGCGGGCCTGTCCATCTACGAGGGCGTCAGCAAACTGCAGAATCCCCACACGATCCAGAAACCGCTGGTGAACTACATCGTGCTCGGGTTCGCGATGCTCTTCGAGGGCGCCGCCTGGTGGGTCGCCCTGCACGAATTCCGCAAGACCAAGGGGGCCCTCAGCTACATCAAGGCGATACAGCGCAGCAAGGACCCCACGATATTCACCGTCCTTTTCGAGGACAGCGCGGCAATGCTGGGCCTGTGCGCGGCCCTGATCGGCATCAGTCTGGCACAGATCACCGGCAACCCGGTCTTCGACGCCATTGCCTCCATCGTCATCGGCATCATTCTCGCCTGCACGGCAGCCCTGCTCGCCTACGAGAGCAAGGGCCTGCTCATCGGCGAGGCGGCGCGGCCCAGGGTGATCGGCAGTATCCGCAGGATCGTCAACGGCCACGAGGGCATCATCAGCATCAACGAGCTGCTGACCATGCATTTCGGACCTCGGGACATCCTGCTTTGTCTCAGCGTCGACTTCGTCGACGGCATTTCCGCGAGCGAGGTGGAGTCCACGATTTCGGACATGGAGGCGGACATCAAGTCGGCCCACCCGGAAATCACCCGTGTATTCATCGAGGCCCAGAGCTGGCGCGGCCACGATGACAACCTGCGCATGAAATACCTTGCCGAGGAGTAGCCCGGCGCAAAATCCCACCATCCCGCAGACCGCCCGGCGACGCGCAGGATCCGGTCCCGGGAGAGGCCCCGCGGCCGGTCACTGCAGCCGATGGCCCCGGTACAGGGATTCCAGCGCCCTGAACTCCGCATTTCCCAGGGTGCCGGCGAGATCCAGCACCAGCGAGTGGGCATAGAAATCACCGAGATCAAGATTCACCCCGATTCCCCGCAGTTCGATCCCGCCGCCGCCCTCCAGCCGCTGAATCACGTCCCGCAGGTGACCGTCGAGGAACCCGGGCGGATTGTGATGACCCGTGGCGCTGTCCATGGGTGCTCCGTCCGAAATCATCACCAGGCAACGGCGATTGGCCTCGCAGGCGGTGAGCCGCCCGGCCGCCCATTCCAGGGCCTCGCCATCCAGCCCTTCACGAAAGTGGTTCGTCGACAGCAGTGCCGCAATGCCTTCCCGGGCGCGGCGCCAGGGGGTTGCGGCATCCTTGTAGACCACGTGCAGCCGGTCATTCAGCCGGCCCGGGGAATCCGGGCTTCCGGCCCTGCGCCAGGTCTCGATGGACTGCCCCCCGGTCCAGCCGCCGGTGGTGAAGCCAAGGACCTCGTTCGGCACGCCGGCCAGATCCAGGGCGCGGCTGTAGATATCCACCAGCACCGCCACCGCCTCATACCGCAGGCGCTTCATGGAACCTGAATTGTCAATGAGGAAACTGACCACGGTCTCGGCCCTGGGCACCCGCTGGCGTTGACGGAATATGCGGCTGTAGGCCGGGTTGGCGACGATCTGGGACAGTCGCCTTCCGTCCAGGTACCCGTCTTCCTCGCCGAAGTTCCAGCCGGCATACTCGGGCGCCGAGAACAGGGTTTTCAGCCGCTGGGCGAGCCTGGGCACGCTCACGGCCTGGGCCTTCACCAGCCGGTCAAGGTCCGCCCGCAGCACCCGCCGCCGGGACGCCAGCGGCACCACCTCCCGGGCACCGACTTCGCGGTCGTGGTCCCGGCAGAAAACGCGGTACCGGCCGCCGGACTCACCAGGCTTTCCGGTTCCGGCCCCGGCGCCGGCGCTGGTCGCATCCGTGTACCGCTCGTCCACCGAATGCTGGCGCGGCAGCAGCATCCGTTGGGCGGTCCGGGCAGTCTGTCGTTCCACGCCGCCAAGGGCATCGGCGATGTCCCCGGCGACCTGCGCGATGGCGAGGGCATGCTGCGCGTAGGCCTGCTGGTCATGCCGCAGACGGGGCAATGCCTTCAGCGCGTCTCCGATCAGCGGCCCGAGACGGAAACGGGTGGACTCGATGAGCCCCTCCACCTCCTCGTCCTGCGCGGCCCCGGTCAGGCGCGAGCGCACGATCTGGGTGATGCTGTATACGATCAGGCCGAACTCGTTTTCCGCGAATCCCGAGGCCCGGCTCTTGCGGCACCATTCGTTGAAAGCATCGTCGAGATTGCGCCGAAGGCCCCTCAGTCCCTGGGGCGCCAGGCTTTCCACCCGGAGCTGTTCCAGGATATCGAACACCATGGCAGCGGCAGCGTTCGGGGGCATCAGCGACCCGTGCAGTTCGAGGTCCGTATGGATCAGCCGCAGGGCCATGGCATCGGCCACGCCGCGGCACCGGACCAGGGAATCCCGGCCGACATCCAGGGCCAGATGCGGACTCATGAGGGCCACGCCGCGATTGCCGTCGAACAACAGGTCCCGCCGGAATTCCGCTGCCGGATGCGCCGCCAGCGCCCGAATGGCCGCGGCGCAATGACGCTCGATGTGGCGTTTGCGGACCTGTTCGCCGCTCAAGGGGACATTCCCGGTCCGGCGCCGGGCCTATGGCCCGACGGCGATGGAGTATTCCAGCTCCTCGCCCATGGCGCGCTGGTAGTACTCCGCGATGATGGAGCGTTCGGCGTCATCGCATTTGTTCAGGAACGAAAGGCGGAAAGCACGGCCCATGTCGCCGAAAATCTCCGTGTTCTCCGCCCAGGTGATCACCGTGCGCGGCGACATGACGGTGGAGATGTCCCCCGCGGCGAAGCCCTTTCGGGTGAGATCCGCCACCGCCACCATGCTTTCGACGACGTCCCGGCGATTCCCGAACGACGGCACCTGCGCCAGCACGATGCGGACCTCGTCCGAGGCATCAAGGTAGTTCAGCGTGGTGACGATGTTCCACCGGTCCACCTGGGCCTGGTTCAGTACCTGGGTGCCGTGATAGAGGCTGTTCAGGTTGCCGAGGCCCACGGTATTGGCCGTGGCGAACAGCCGGAACGCCGGATGGGGATTGATCACCCGGTTCTGGTCCAGCAGGGTGAATTTCCCGTTCCGCTCCAGGATCCGCTGGATCACGAACATGACATCGGGCCGCCCGGCGTCAAATTCGTCGAAGATCAATGCCACCGGCCTTTGCAGCGCCCAGGGGATCATGCCCTCCTGGAATTCCGTCACCTGGCGGCCCTCGCGGATTGCGATCACATCCCGCCCCACCAGATCCAGCCGGCTGATGTGGCCGTCCAGGTTCACCCGCACACAGGGCCAGTTGAGCCTGGCTGCGACCTGCTCGACATGGGTGGACTTCCCCGTGCCGTGGAAGCCCTGGACCATGACCCGGCGGTCATTGATGAAGCCGGCCAGGATGGCCAGGGTCACGTCCGGATTGAAGCAGTAGGCCGGATCGATCTCCGGCACATGGGCGTCGCGCTCGCTGAACGCGGGCACCTCCAGGTCGGCTTCGATGCCGAATACCTCCCGGGCGGACACGGCCTTGTCCGGAATGAGCTCAATCATGTCTGGGGGATCGGGTCAGGGAGGATGAAGGCGGCGATTGTACCGCCTTTATCGCCGCCGGCACCGCCGCCGGGCTGCACCAGGGCGCGCCATCGGTGCACCATCATTGTGCAGGCGAACTTCCGCAAGGGATATTCAGGCGTCTAACCTGCTGATTATAAAAAACAAACAAAACTGGCACGGCAATTGCTTCCCTGCCTGCCAGGTGCCCGAAAGGGCCGTTTGTTCCAAGTCATGAGGAGGAATCACATGAAACTCATTGTAGCGATCATCAAGCCCTTCAAGGTGGATGACGTGCGCACCGCCCTTTCCGAGGCCGGTGTCAGCGGAATGACCATGACCGAGGTCAAGGGCTTCGGCCGCCAGAAGGGTCATTCCGAACTCTACCGCGGTGCGGAATACGTGGTGGATTTTCTGCCCAAGATCAAGCTGGAAATCGCCATCGACAGCGCGGTTCTCGACCGGGTGGTGGAAGCGATCGTCAATGCCGCCTCCACCGGCAAGGTGGGAGACGGCAAGGTCTTTGTGTATGACATCGAGCAGGTGGTCCGTATCCGCACGGGCGAATCCGGCGTTGACGCAATCTGATCAGAGAGGACAACTACCGTGGAAAACAACCTATTTCATTTACAGTACGCCATCGACACGTTCTACTTCCTGGTCTGCGGCGCCCTTGTCATGTGGATGGCCGCCGGCTTCTCGATGCTCGAGGCCGGCATGGTGCGTGCCAAGAACACCACCGAAATCCTGACCAAGAACATGGCCCTCTACGCCATTTCCTGCATCATGTACCTGGTTTGCGGCTATGCCATCATGTACGGCGGCGAATGGTTCCTGGCCGGCATGGGGGACATCGATACCGACGGTGTGCTCGCGGATTTCGCCGCCCGCGAGGACGGCTTCACCGGCGGTTCCATCTATTCCGGCGCGTCCGACTTCTTCTTCCAGGTCGTCTTCGTGGCCACCGCGATGTCCATCGTCTCCGGGGCCGTGGCGGAACGGATGAAGCTCTGGGCGTTCCTCCTGTTCGCCGTGGTGATGACCGCGGTCATCTACCCCGTCGAGGGAGGCTGGACCTGGGGCGGCAATGCCGTGTTCGGAATGTACAGCCTGGGTGACCTGGGCTTCAGCGATTTCGCGGGCTCGGGCATCGTGCACATGGCCGGCGCCACCGCCGCGCTTGCCGGCGTGATCCTTCTCGGGCCCCGCCAGGGCAAGTACGGCAGGGACGGCAGCATCCGCGCCATGCCCGGCGCCAACATGCCCCTCGCCACGGTCGGCACCTTCATCCTGTGGATGGGATGGTTCGGTTTCAACGGCGGCTCGGTACTGAAGCTCGGCGACATCGGCAACGCCCACGCGGTCGCGATGGTGTTCCTGAACACCAATACGGCCGCCGCAGGCGGCGCCGTCGCCGCCCTGGTCATTGCCAGGCTCCTGTACGGCAAGGCCGACCTCACCATGCTGCTGAACGGCGCCCTCGCCGGACTGGTGACCATCACCGCGGAGCCCTCCACTCCGACCGCCCTCGTCGCCACCCTGTGGGGCGGGCTCGGCGGTGTGCTGGTGGTCTTCAGCATCCGGCTGCTGGACAAACTGAGAATCGATGATCCGGTGGGCGCCATTTCCGTCCACGGCACCTGCGGCCTGCTCGGCCTGCTCCTGGTGCCGCTGACCAATGACGGCGCCACCTTCCTTGGCCAGATCATCGGTGCAGCCACCATCTTCGTCTGGGTGTTCGCCGCGAGTGCCGTCGTCTGGCTGGTGCTCAAGCACTCCATCGGCATCCGTGTCGGCGAGGAGGACGAGTACGAGGGCATGGACATGGCGGACTGCGGCATCGAGGCCTATCCGGAGTTCACCCGCACGATCGTCTGACACCGGCACGGTTCAGTCACCGGCATTTCCCGCCCCCTCTTCGCGAGGGGGCTTTTTCCTGCTGCCCGCCGCCGCGCCCTGCGGCCATGCCGTCACCGGCTGCGCGTTCATCCCCTACAATAGCCCCTTTCCGGGCATTGGAACCGCAGAATGACCGAGTCCACGAATTTCGACCATGCCGCCCCGGCAACCATCGGCGTCCTGCTGACGAATCTGGGCACCCCCGCCGATCCGACGCCGGGCGCCATCAGGCGTTTCCTGAAGGAGTTTCTCAGCGACCCCAGGGTAGTGGAACTGCCACGGGTTCTGTGGTGGCCGATACTGAACGGCGTGATCCTGAATACCCGCCCAAGGCGCAAGGCCAAAGACTATGCCGAGATCTGGGGGGAGGAGGGGGCGCCGCTCCTGGCCATTTCCATCCGCCAGACGGAGGCGCTGCAGGCCGCGCTCTCGGAACTGCCGGTGTCGGTGGAACTGGCCATGCGCTACGGCAATCCCTCCATTGCCAGCGGCCTGGCGCGGCTCCGGCGGCGCGGCGCGACCCATGTCCTCGTGCTGCCCCTGTACCCGCAGTACTCGGCCACCACCACGGCCACCACGTTCGACGCCGTGGCAGCGGCGCTCAAGCCGGAACGCCGGCTGCCGGAACTGCGTTTCGTCAACCACTATCACGACGACGACGCCTATATCGGCGCCCTGGCGGACAGCGTGCGGGCCCACCGCAGCCGGCACGGCAGTCCGGACCTGCTGCTGATGTCCTTTCACGGCATCCCCCGGGAATATTTCGACAAGGGCGATCCCTACCACTGCGAATGCCAGAAGACCGCCCGACTGCTGGCGGAGCAGCTCGGGCTCGCAGCGGACGAGTGGCAGGTCAGCTTCCAGTCGCGCCTGGGACCGAAACAGTGGCTGCAGCCCTACACCGATGCGACCCTGCGCCGGCTTGCGGCGGACGGCGTCCGTTCCGTGCAGGTCATCTGCCCCGGATTCAGCGCCGACTGCCTGGAGACCCTGGAGGAGATCGCGATCCAGAACCGGGACACGTTCCTGGGGGCGGGCGGTGAACGCTTCGAATACATCCCCTGCCTCAACGACACCCCGGCGCATATCCGGATGATGAGACAACTGGTGCTCCGGCATATCCAGGGCTGGCCCACCGAATTCGGCCCGACCGGGGAAACCAAACGGCGGGCCATGTCCCTGGGTGCGCCCGCATAGTTCCAAAGGAGCGACAGTCATATGAAGGCATCGATCGCCCAGCGGCTTTCCCGCCGGACGGCCCGCCATGACTCCGCCATTCGGCTGAACGGCGGCCCCGGGGCATCATGATCTGGCAGAATGGCGGCGCCTCGGGATCGGTCATGGTCGGCAATCTTCGGCTCCGGGCCGTTGGCGCTTCCGAGAATACCTCGGTCCACTCCTCCCGCATGCCGGGCAGGTCGGCGGGCCGGGCAGTTGTCCGCAGTCAATGAGGGGTTCCATGCGAGTTCTGTTACAACGGGTGCGTACCGCGTCGGTGGAGACCGGAGGCGAGCAGGTGGCGAAAATCGGTCCAGGGCTCCTGCTGCTGGTCGGTTTCGGCGAAGCGGACAGGGGTGACTGGCAATCGAAGATCGGCCGCGCCGCGGAGAAGCTGGTGAACCTGCGGGTGTTCGCCAATGACCGGGGCAGGCTGGATCATTCCGTCGTCGACATCCAGGGCGAGATCCTGGCGGTGCCCCAGTTCACCCTGTACGGGAAAAGTCACAAGGGGCGGCGGCCGGACTTCACCGACGCCATGGACCCGGCGGTCGCCTCACCGGCCTTCGACGCCTTCAGGACGGCGCTGGAATCGGCCCTGGGGAAGACGGTCCCCGCCGGCGTGTTCGGCGCCGAAATGCAGGTCGCCCTGGTGAACGACGGCCCTCTCACCCTGCAATTCGAATTCTGATGACTACCGCCCAAGGCCCGGAGCAGCCGCTCAGTCACCGCGTCGCGGAGACCATACTCGAGGGGTTCAACCGCCATTTCCAGCTGTTCCAGGAAATCACCCGCGCCGCCAGGGACCGCTTCGAGCAGTCCGACTGGGAAGGCGAGAGCAATGCCCGCAAGGAACGGATCTACTATTACGACCAACGGGTCAACGAGGCCATCGACCAACTCCGGAGCCGCTTCGAACTCACGCCCTTCGACACGACGCTGTGGCAGGACGTCAAGCGCTGGTACCTCTGGCTTTTGTACAACCACGACCAGCCGGAACTGGCGGAGACTTTCTACAATTCCGTGTTTTGCCGGCTGTTCGACAGCGCCTACTTCAACAACGACTACATTTTCGTCAAGCCGGGAACGGCGGTGGAGTTTCTCGACCTGGACCACCCGGTATACACCAGCTTCTATCCGGACAGCCAGGGTCTGGAGACCTGCCTCGGGCAGGTCCTGACGTCCTTCGGCCTGGGCCGTCCCTGGCAGGACATCGACCGCGATGTCAGGCTCCTGGCGGACGACCTGCGCCCCACCTTGGGATATGCGCTGAAACCGGCCCCCCACCGCCAGTTCCATGTGGCCTCGAGCCTGTTTTTCCGGAACAAGGCGGCCTACATCGTCTGCCGGGCCATGATCGGGCTGGAAATGCAGCCCTTCGTGATACCGGTCCTGATCAACGAGGACTTCGAACTGTACGTGGACACGGTCATCACCGATGTCAACGACCTCGCCCTGATCTTCAGTTTCACCCGGGCCTATTTCATGGTGGACACCGATGTGCCGTCAGGCCTGGTGGGCTTCCTGAAAAGCCTGTTGCCGACCAAGACCCCTGCCGATCTGTATACCTGCATCGGCTTCCAGAAACAGGGCAAGACCCTGTTTTACCGTGAATTCCTCCATCACCTGGAACATTCCTCCGACAAGCTGGTCATCGCTCCGGGCATCAAGGGCATGGTGATGAGCGTGTTCACCCTGCCCTCCTTTCCCTACGTGTTCAAGGTGATCAAGGATCAGTTCGCGCCGCCCAAGAACATGGACCGCGCGACCGTGAAGCAGAAATACCAGATGGTGAAGATGCATGACCGGGTTGGCCGCATGGCGGACACCCTGGAATTCTCCCATGTCGCATTCCCCCTGTCCCGGTTCTCCGATGAACTGCTGGCCGAACTGCAGGACTCCATCGCCGACAGCCTGATCCTCGAGAACGACTACGTGGTGATCCGGCACCTCTACATCGAACGGCGCATGGTGCCATTCAATATCTACCTGGATCATGCCGAAGACGAGCTGCTGGACGCGTCGGTGATCAGCTACGGCAACGCGGTGAAGGAAATGATCGCCGCCAATATCTTTCCCGGGGACATGCTGCTGAAGAACTTCGGCGTGACCAGGCATGGGCGCGTGGTGTTCTACGACTACGATGAGATCTGCCACATGGACGATATCCGGATCCGCGCCATTCCCGAGGCCCGGACCCCGGAACAGGAGCTCTCAGCGGAGCCCTGGTACCATGTCGGCGACAACGACTTCTTTCCCGAGCAGTTCGAGCACTTCGTGGTCAATCATCCCAAGGTCCGGGAACGCTTCGTGGTGCATCACCCCGAGTTGCTGGACCCCGGCTACTGGAAGCAGGTGCAAACGGAAATCCGGGAAAAGAAACGCCATGATGTCTTTCCCTACGACACCGAAAGACGGTTCATCAACCGTTACCCCGGGATGTACCGGTAGCCGGAATACCCGATTGGAGAACCCGGCCGGCATGGCCGGTCACGACGCCGTCCGGTATTCCCGCCGCGGCCGGACCCGCGCAAGGCCGGTTACGAGAGCTGCCGCTCCCGGATTTCGTCAATGGTCTTGCAGTCGATGCAAAGCCTGGCGGTGGGACGCGCCTCCAGGCGCTTGAGGCCGATTTCCTCCCCGCAGTTCTCACAGAATCCGTAATCGCCGGATTTGAGGTAGGCGATCGTGTCCTCGATCTTGCGGATCAGTTTCCGGTCGCGGTCACGGCCACGCAATTCTAGGGCCATGTCGGTTTCCTGGCTGGCGCGGTCAGTGAGATCCGGGTAATTCGCGGTCTCGTCCTGCATATGGACCACGGTGCGGGAGGTCTCGTCCTTCAGTTCCTTGAGCCATCCGTTGAGTATCTGGCGAAAGTGATCGATCTGACCCGGTCCCATGTACTCTTCATTCCTTTTCGGCTTGTAGGGAGGAACACCATGGATCAGGACTGCGGGTTTCTTCCTGGTTGGCATGTACTGGTCGTTTTGTCTTTTTTGAGTGGTTGCCCGGGCCATGCGGTCGATCGCTCCGGGGCCGGAAAAATCAGGCGCTGCGTTATACCAAAACCCTTTCCGAGATGCAATGAAATTATCCGTGCACCCCGGGCGCGGTCACTTCCCGGCACGACGCCGGCGGCGGGCCTCGGCACGCATCCGGCGCGCATCGGCGGGGCTCGCGTACAGCGGACGGTAGATCTCCACCCGGTCATGCGCCTGCACCGGGTGATCAAGTGCCATGCAGTGGCCGAAGATACCCACCATCCTGTCCTCCAGCACGATCTCCGGGAAGCGCTCCAGGATGCCGGACAGCCGGATGGCATCTTCAATGGTCGCCGCCGGTTCCACGTTCACGGGGATGACCACCTGTTCGTCCGGCAGGGCGTAGACCACCTCGATCTCGATGCCCATCAGCCCCGCCGTTCCGCCAGTTCGTCCGCACGCCTGCAGAAGGACTCCACCATCGAATCCGCGATCAGCCTGAAAACCGGTCCCACCGCCGCCTCCACGACTCGGTTGGAGAATCCGAAACTGAGCGACAGCGAAATTCGGGAGGCCTCCGGGGAAATGGCCTTGAAGGTCCAGGTGCCGGACAGGTCGCTGAACGGGCCGTCCACCAGCACCATTTCCATTCGCTGGTCATCAACCATGGTGTTGCGTGTGGTGAACGATCTCTTCAGGCCCTTGAAAGCGATATCCACCGAGGCCGTGTAGCCACTTTCATCCCGGGAAAGCACGCGCGCCCCCCCGCACCAGGGCAGAAACTCCTGATAGCGATCGACGTCGTTGACGAGTTCGCTCAGATGCGCGGCGGGATGCATCACCAGCGCCGAGCGCTCCACCTGGTACATTCGGGGAAGACCGCATTGCAGGGAACTCTGGATTATACTTCAGCCCCCCCATTCGCAGTGCTCGGGGAATCCGCAGTCCCGACCGTGGCCAAGCCCAGGAAAAAAACCGACCCCAACACCATTGCCGTCAACCGCAAGGCGACCTTCGACTATTTCATCGAGGAACCGTACGAGGCGGGCATGGCCCTGGAAGGCTGGGAAGTCAAGAGTCTCCGGGAAGGGCGCGCCCAGCTAAAGGAAAGCTATGTGATCGTGCAAAATGGGGAAGTGTTCCTTGTCGGCGCGCATATTTCGCCCCTGATCCAGGCCAGCAGCCATGTCCATCCTGATCCGACCAGGGCCCGGAAGCTTCTCCTCCACAGGAAGGAAATCAGCAAACTGATCGGCGCAACCGAGCGCGAGGGCTACACCCTGGTGCCGCTTGCGCTCTACTGGTCAAGGGGCAAGGCCAAGTTGAGGATCGCCCTTGCAAAGGGCAAGAAACAGCACGACAAGCGCCAGACCATCAAGCAGCGGGAATGGGAACGGGACAGGGCGAGGCTCCTGAAGCGGTAGCCGCGGCCGCCGCGGGCACTTGAAATTTCCTTTTGTCACGCCACTTTCGGGTGTAGAATCGCCTATCCATATGGGGGTGACTGGCTTCGACGTCGGTCGCGAAACCATCGGAGCATGCCGAGGTGCAGAGTTCCTCGCAAATCCAGCTGCACAACAATAGTTGCCAACGACGACAACTACGCACTGGCGGCTTAAGTCCCGCTAGTCCTTCCACCCGGCTCGCCTGTCGGCTTGGGCTCGGAAGGTCATTCCAGACAGGATCGCTTGCCGGCTGTGCCTGTTAGCCGGCTGCTAAAGGTAAGCAGGCTCGCCGTCCGGTAAGTTTGTCTGCCGACTGGCCGGACGGTTAACCTGAAGCGCAGACTAAGCATGTAGTTGCCGGTGAGCGTAGGGCTTGCGGACGCGGGTTCAATTCCCGCCACCTCCACCATTTCCCGACTGAACATGTGCCCGATGGGCCATGTTCTTCGAGATGACTGCCCGGGAACAGGGACTTCCCCGCGGTATTCTATTGCTATCCGCCTGACTTCAGGTGGTAAAATGGGGCGTTTCGTTCATCTGCGCCTTGCCCAACCGATGTGTTCCGGCAAGGATATTCGTTCCCGGCGCCCCGAGCGCCTGATTTGGAAATCCGGATAAAGACAATGAGAATTCATCTCGGAGCCAAGTTGCTTTTGCCTTCCACAGCGCTGTGCCTTGCCTTGCTGCCCGGGACTGTGCTGGCCAGCGTTGGCGGTGAACCTGCGTTCGTCTTCAACACCTTTTCATTCCTGATCTGGGGCGCGCTGGTGATGTGGATGTGCGCCGGCTTCACCATGCTGGAAGCAGGTTCGGTCCGTACCAAGAATGCATCGGTCATCTGTCTCAAGAACATCGGCCTGTACTCCATTGCGGGCATTTCGTACTACATCGTGGGTTACAACCTCATGTATGTGGATGTCAATGATCTGGTCGGGACCCTCACCCTGTTCTACAACTCGACCCCGGAGGAAATCGCGCTTCTGAGCGACGGGTCCGAAAGCGCGGCCGCATCGGTGGTGAGCGCCGGCTATTCCACCATGTCGGACTGGTTCTTCCAGATGGTGTTCGTCGCGACCACGGCATCCATCGTGTCCGGAACGCTGGCCGAGAGGGTGAAGCTGTGGTCCTTCTTCGCCTTCATACTGGTTCTCACCGCCTTCATTTACCCCATCATCGGCGCATGGACCTGGGGGGGAGGCTGGCTGAACCAGATGGGCTTCAAGGATTTTGCCGGTTCCACCATCGTCCACTCCACCGGCGGCTGGGCCGCCCTGGCGGGCGCCCTGGTCATCGGCGCAAGGTCCGGCAAATTCCGCAAGGACGGAACCGTAAAGCTCACTCCGCCCTCCAATGTGCCCGCGGTCACGCTGGGCGTCTTTATCCTGTGGCTCGGCTGGTTTGGATTCAACGGCGGTTCCCAGCTTGCCCTCGGCAGTGCCGCGGATGCGGTGGCCATGAGCATTGTGCTCGCGAACACCAACCTGGCGGCAGCGGCCGGCGTGCTGGTGGCCGTCAGCGTTTCCCGGCCGATATTCGGGAGAGTGGACCTGTTGAGCGTCCTGAACGGGGCGATCGGCGGCCTGGTCGCGATCACCGCGGGACCGGACATGGTCAATCACAGCTGGGCGATCCTGATCGGCGGCATTGGCGGCCTGGTGTGCACTGTCGGCATGCGGCTGCTTGAGCGATGGCGGATTGACGACGTGGTTGGCGCCATTCCGGCACACCTGTTCGCCGGGGTCTGGGGTACACTCGCTGTCTGCATCGTGTCCGGCGGCAACTTCCTGACCCAGTTGTTCGGGATCGTCGCCATCGGCGCCTTTGTATTTGCCACTTCCTATCTCGCCTGGTTTGTCCTTAGCCGGACGATGGGGTGTCGCGTATCCCCCACGGTGGAGGAATTGGGGCAGGATACCGCGGAACTTGGTATCGAGGCCTACCCCGAATTCGTGGTGATGCCGGATATGGAGACTTCAGAGGACATGGAAAAAATCGATGATTGATATATAATCCGCCTCTGAACGCCCTTCAGTGAGTTTCCTGTAATTCCCATTTACGAGAAAGCAACGATCATGTTGGAAGTCGAGCACGAGCAGAACACCTTGATTTTGAAGATCTCCGGCCGGATTGACGGCAGCAACGCTGGAGACTTCCAGACAAAGGTTCAGGAGTCGATACCCCAGGATACCGGATCGGTTATTCTGGATATGAATGATCTGATCTATATCAGCAGTGCCGGACTGCGTGTCATTCTGTTGCTGGCCAAGAACCTCAGAAGCAAAAAGGGGAAACTTGCCATGTGTTCCGTGGCCGGACCGGTGAAGGACGTCTTCACGATCAGCGGATTCAGTGCCATCATTCCCACCTATGACGACCGGCCCAGTGCCCTCAGCGCCATAGCCTAGCGCATCTCCCCATCCCCAGGGCATCAGCACTGAACCGCTCGCCTCTCTGCAAGGAAGACCAATCGAACCCCAATGTGCGATCAACTGGAGGCTCGCCGAGCAATATGCGGCTCTGGAGCTTGGCAGGTTGTAGCGCGTGCGGCCGGGGCCCTGCACTGCCCGGGGACCGGAATCGGAAGGCTATCCGCGCATTCCTGCCGCTGATGCGCGCGGCGGCAGGCGTGCCAGGTATCCTTGCTCCCTGCGAAAATGCCGACGCCACCCGTGTTGATCATCCGCCGCGCAGGCCCCTGAACACCTCCGGACACCGTGGTCCGGCCTGTACGGGACGGCCCGGCGAGCAGTTTACCGGCATCATTGCACCATAGGCCCAGAATTTTCCACATGAGCGATCGATTCTCATATCCCCAGGCGCTGTCACCCGAGGAATTCCGCCGTTTGGGCTCCCAGGTCATCGAAATCGCGGCGCGGCATCTGGAGACCGTGGTGGAACTGCCGATTCGTCCGGTCCCCCCGGAAGAGGTCAAGGAGCAGTTGCTGGAGCAGCCGTTGCCCCTGGAGGGGCAGTCCCCTGCGGACATGCTTGCCTTTCTGGAGCAGAACCTGATGCCCTATGCGCGCGGCAATGGCCATCCGGGCTACATGGGCTGGGTGATCTCCCCCCCGGCCCACATGGCCATCTTGACGGATCTGCTGGGTGCGGCAATCGACACGAATTGCGGCGGCGGCCATCCGGCCGCCACCTGGCTGGAACGGTGCGCGATCCGCTGGATCAAGGCGCTCCTTGGCTACGAGTCCCCTGACAGTCACGGCCTGCTGGTTTCCGGGGGGTCGATGGCGAACCTCAACGCCATTGCGGCAGCCCGGTACGCCGCTGCCCGGCGTGCGGACTGGGACATCCGCGAGCAGGGCACGTGCGGGGGTCCGGACCTGGTCCTTTATGCTTCCCGCGAGACGCATTCCTGTGTTACCAAGGCGGTGGAACTGATGGGAATGGGCCAGAGGGCCATCCGGTTCCTGGATACCGATGAACAGTACCGGATCGACCTTGATGCCCTTGAATCCGCGGTTGCAGAGGATGTCCGGGACGGACGGGTGCCTTTCTGCATCGTCGGCAATGCCGGCACGGCCAACACCGGCGCCGTGGACAATCTGGCGGCCCTGGCCGACATCTGCGAAAAGCATGATATCTGGCTGCACGTGGACGGCTCCTACGGAGCGTTTGGCGTGATGGACCCCCGACGCGCGGACCTGTTCGCCGGCATGGACCGGGCGGATTCCATCGCTCTCGACCCGCACAAGTGGCTTTCGACCCCGTTTGACTGCGGCTGCGTCCTGGTGCGGGACAGGCATATCCTCCGGGACTGCTTTTCCCTGATGTCACCACTGATCCGCCAGGTGGGCATGGACACCGATGATCTTGGCGCACAGCATGAGTACGGACTTGAACTCAGCCGCTCGTTCCGGGCACTCAAGGTCTGGTCGGTTCTGTCCCATGTCGGCGTGGAGGGATTCCGCGACACCATCAGCCGTCAGAACGCCATGGCAGCGGATCTTGCGGATTATGTTGAGCAGTCAGACGACCTTGAGCTTCTGGCGCCCCCGGTCCTTTCGGTCGTGTGCTTCCGTTACGTGCCGCCGGACCTGGATGCCGACGAAGAGCGTCTCAATGCCCTGAACAAGGATATCGTCGTAAAACTCCAGGCGGAAGGCCGGGTCTATCCCTCGAGCACGGAACTCGAGGGACGGTTTGCCATCCGGGCGAACATTTTCCACTATGCGGCCGACCGCAGTGATGTGGACACCCTGATCGAGGATGTGCGGCGATATGGCGGCGAACTGATGCAGGGCAGTACCCCGTAGACCGGAAGCCGCCCGCCATGGGCGGTATCTCCACAACCCCTCCAGCATGGACCGGACCCGGTTTCCGGACAATGCATACCAGCGGCCTGTGCCCTTTGCCTGACGGATGGAATCATCCCTTGCCCCTCCCCGGCATGGTTCCACGACGCCGATGACAACTGCCCCGGCACCGGGGGCCGGCACGTCCCGGGCTATTGTTCCTTGGATTCCTGTACGAGCGTGACCCGGTTTTTGCCGTCAATTCTCTGGTAATTGTAGTCACTGGCGATTGTCTTGACGAAAAACACGCCCAGCCCGCCGATGTTCCGGTCATCGACATCGGCATCGATGTCGGGGACGGGGGCCTCCTCGAACGGATTGAATGGAGCCCCGTCATCTTCCATGACAACCGTCAGCGTGCCGTCGTCAACATGCAGCATCACCCTGATCGCGTCATCCCTGTCATCAAGTTCCCCATAGCTGATGGAATTGGTGATCAGTTCGTCAAGCGCCAGATTGGTATTGTAGATCCATTGCATTTCCCAGCCATGGGCTTCTCCAAAGGCCTCGATTTCATCGGCAATGCGAGCGATTTCAGTCAGATCGTTGCGCAAGGACAATGTAAGGGTTTGCTGGCCAGGCATCACACTCGTCCCCCTTCTGCCATCACTCTTGATTCAACCGGCTGAATAGTGCAGGACCACGCAGGTTATGTCATCAAACTGCGGGGCATCGCCAACGAACTCTTCCACGGAACTGACCAGTTGCTTGATATCCTCTTCCGGGGATTGCCCGGGATTCAGGGCATCGATCGTTTCCAGGGTTCTGTCATCCCCGAACGCCTCCCCTTCGCCGTTGAAGGCCTCGGGTATGCCATCGGTCATCATGATGATTCTTGAGCCGTCCTCCAGCAGGACGGTCGTCTCACTGTAAACCAGGTCGTCAATCAATGCCAGCACGGCCCCTTCCGTCTGTTCCAGCACACGGGTGCCCTTGCTGTCTGAAACAATCGGCGGGTTGTGCCCCCCGGTGGAATACGTCAGGGTTCCGTTCGCCTCGTCCAGGATGCCGTAGAAAAGGGTCACGAACAACTGTTCGTCGTTGTTCTTCTCCAGGTAATCGTTCATGTATTCCAACACGGCGGCCGGAGAGTCGATGTGGAACACGGTACTGCGCAGCAGGGTCCGGGCCATGACCATGAACAGGGCTGCCGGCACCCCCTTGCCCGAAACATCCGCAATGGCGACGCCGATCCGTTTCTCGTCAAGACGGAACAGGTCGAAAAAGTCGCCGCCGACCTCTTTCGCCGGCGTCATGTAGCCGGACGCGGGAAACGGTCCCGACAGTTCCAGGTCGTCGGGGATCAGGGAAAGCTGGACGCGGGTCGCGATATCCAGTTCCTTCTGTATCGAGGCCAGGGCTTCCTTGGTGCGCAACGCCTCGCGCAGCCGGTCATGCTGATCCTGCACCCGGCCCGACATGTGCTGGAATGCAATGGCCATCATGGCCATGGAGTCGGGCGGTTTCGCGTCTTCTTCAGCGTCTTCCGAGAGATTGTGCAGGGCCCGCGCCTGCTGGTCGAAATCCGTCGGGGTTTCCTGGACAATGGACCGGAGCTTTTCCAGTTCGTGCAGCACCTTTTCACGCTCCTCGCCGTCCAGGGTCTCCGACAGACCGGTCATTTCCCGAATGATGAACCGCTTCTGGCGCGCCTGCTGCCGCTCCCGGGAGCGCCGGAACCGATTCAGCGTCACCAGGTCGATACGGAATCTGCTGATGGCGTTGGATATCTGGCCGACCTCGTTGTCGTCGGATACCGAGTCCTCGATCTGCGCCTGCAGATCGCCCTTGGACAGGGCGTTGAGAACCCTGACACTTTCCGCCAACGGGGAAAATGCCCGGGACATGTAGTAGTTCAGGCCGATCAGCAGGACCAGCAGGAGGCCGCCGATCACGAACGCCGAGGGCGTGCTGATCGCCTGTTGCCGGGCGATCAGTCCGGTGATGTCCCTGACGATGACGATCCGTCCGAGAAGGCCGGAGAGCTCGGCGTTCTGCGGCAGCACCGACACCGAGAAGTACTGGTCCTCCACCCTGATGGTCTGGAGCACGTCGATGTTCCGCAGGTCGATCTGCTTGCGCAGTTTGCCCCACAGCGTCCTGTCGGATGACGAAATCAATCGGCCGCGCCGGTTCACAAAGACCACTGACGAATCCGTGACACGCTCCATTTCCTCAATGGCCATCAGCATGTCAGTGAAGAATATCGCCATGCCGACCGGGATTTCCCGGCTGGAATACAACGGAAATCCGTACACGACTCCGGTATTTCTTTGCGCATCGTTACCGATACCCCGCGCCACGGTGCCGTCCTCGATATTCGTTTTCGCGATGCCTGATGCAATGGCCGGGGACTGGAACACGGTCGGCAGGGATGAAAAGGCCAGTGAGCCGTCCGCATAAACCAGATCGAAACGCCCGATCGCCCCCTCTTCGCTGAGCCGCTCGAACATACCCCGGCCCAGGGTCTGGATCGACGCGGAATCCTGGCGCCCGATGGCGCCGATCAACTCACTGTTGTCGGTGACCAGCGTTTCGCTGGCCTCCATCTGCTGGATGATCTCGTTCTTGATCTTGTTCCACAGGCTGATCTGGTCGCTGACCGACTCCCGGGCGAACTGGTCCTTGATCAGTTCTTCCCGTTCAAGCCCGACAAATATGATGCTGGCGCAGATGACCCCGATCGTGAGGGTCACAAAGAAACTTATTCGGTTGCGGAGCAGCATGGTTCAGCAGATCAATCCCGGACAGCCGTTTATTGCAGACCGCTGTCCTTGAAGTCGGCGATGGATATCATGTTCATGGGGGGATAGACCCCAAGGGCCTTCACGACGTCAATGTTGACCCAAAACTTGAAGCGGCTGAGCTGGGCGATTGGCAGGTTTCTCGGGTTGATTCCGTCCACCAGGATTTTTTCCGCCTGCAGGCCCGCCAGCTTGCCAAGCGTGTGGTAGTTCGATACCAGGCCGAACATGCTGTGCGAACTCTTCAGCGTGACCTGCGTGGACGCGAAGACCGGCAGGCCCGCCTCGATCGCGGTCTTGGTGTACATGACCCCGTGCCGGGTGAAGAAAGCGTCCGGACCGATGTAGAGCACATCCGCCCCCTCGGACTTCACCTGGCGGATCAGGTCCGGCAATGTATCCGGATCCGGTTTCCCGTCCTCGTTCAGGGGAACCGGCACGGCCAGGAATTCCATACCCGACTTTGGCACGGCTTCCTGAAGCTGTTCGATATTGATCCTGGAATTCCTGGCGGTCTTGTCGTAGATGGCGGCCAGTTTCCGGAAGGGACGATAGGCCCGTATGACGTTGAGCTGCACATCCAGCGGGGCGAGAAATGAGACTCCCGAGACCATGCGGCCGGTACTTTCATAGCTCTTGATGATATTGGCCACCTGGGGATATGCCACCAGCACGAAGATGGTCGGGATATCGCGTATGAATTTTTCCGGCGTGTCCGTATCCGTACTGCCCACGATGCTCAAGGTCGCACCCGTGCCCCATGTGTAGACCAGGTCCGGCTTTGTACGCCGGATCTCCTCGACGATCGGCGGGGCGTTCGCCCGGTCAAGTTCAAGACTGCGGACGGTCAGTTCATAGGGGATTCCCCGTTGGTTGAGATAGTCCCTGAACCCTGCCTCCACCTCGGTTTCCCCGCGCCAGACCACCGCGAAAATCCTGTAGGGCCGGCTATTTTCACCGCCGCCCGTTCCCTGGGCATAACCCGGAGCCGGCGCCACCAGCAGGATGGCCAGCAGCCCGGTGACGAGAGGCAGCAGCGTGCGCCGGAAATTCATGCCGTGACTCCTCCCGGAACCCTGCGCCGGTCGGTATTGACGGCCACCAGGGTCAGCAGCACGGCGAGTATGACCAGGCCGCCGATGGTTGCCATCGCCCCGGGGTAGGACATCTGCTGCACCAGCAAGGCGGCCAGCAGGGGCCCGATCACCAGGCCGATCCGGTCCACGAAACGGTATATGCTGATCGCGACCGGAATCTCGATCTGGTTGCGATAGCCGTAGATGATCTGCTGCATGATGGCATAGAGCGGCGACATGACCAGGCAGTGTCCGGTGCCGACGGCGATGATCGCGATCAGCACGGCACGGGATTCACCGCCCAGCAGACCACTCGCCATTCCCGCAAACAGCCCCAGTCCACTCAGCGAAGCGCCCGCGACGGTGAAGGTGACATACCTTCTCGTATGGTCGGCCAGACGCGCGATGACGGGTGTGCCGACCACGATCAGCACCCCGTACAGCATCATCATCTGGCCGATCTCGGTATTGCTGTGGCCGAGATGGTTCAGATACAGCGGGACCAGGAAGAACAGGAACGCGGAAAGCGTGGCCCTGGTCGGCACCGCCGTCAGGACGGTACCGATGAACCGGGCGTTCCCGAACAGGATCTTCCACGGCTCAAGGCCGGTTGCCTTCGATTCAGGGGAGGGTATGGGCTTGACGTTCGACTCGGCGTCCAGATCCCTGAGCAGCTGGTACGCCACCAGCCCGGAGACCACGGACAGGCCTGCCGAAATGAGAAACGTCATCTGCTGCCCCACGTAGTCGGCGAACATCCCCCCCATGGAAGGGCCGCACACGTAGCCCGCGAAAATGGCGCCCACGAATGCCGATGCACTGTACGCCCGGTTCGTTTCCTTGGCATACAGGGCCACCCAGGTTTCACAGGCATTGAATATCAGGCCGTAGCCAATACCGTTCAGACAGCGCCACAGGATCAGCTCGGTGTAGCTGTCGCTGAAATAGGTACCGCAATAACCGATGAACGCGCAGCAGATCCCGGCGAGAAAAAGCCGTGAACTGCCCAGGCGCTGGGTCAGCTTTCCGGCAAACAGGGTCGCGACGAAGATTGCCGCCATGAACAGGGTGATCGGCAGGCTGATCATCACCTCGTAGGAGAAAACCGGCTCGATCGGGATAAAGCTGCCCACGAAGAGCGGGAAGAAGGACCGGGACAGCTCCTCCGAGAAGATGAACAGGAAAAACGGAACGCGGATCAGGGAGGGGGTCTTCTCGACGAGACCGAGCCGGTCCGAAAACCAGTACCGCCTGTTGGCCTGCGTTTTCAGCATGGCAATCTTCTGGCTGACCAACGGATCAATCTGCGCATCCCTGAGTTCCCGGAGTTCGAACTGGAAATCCAGATACCGCTGCTCCAAGTGGTACATCAGTCGATTGAGGTTGGAGACCATCAGGCCGATTTCATTCCGGGCCCTGAGAAACACCCGCTGGGTGAACTCTCCCTTCGAGCCCGCTTCAAGCACCTTCTGGATGTGCGCCGTGGGATCCAGAATGCGCAGGCTCATGAACATCATGAGAAATTCAAGGGTGATCACCATCGACACGATAATCACGGCGATGATCTCATAGAGTACCGTGGCGAGCTGCCGCCGGACGTTGTCTCCGCTGACCCCCACATGCAGGGTGGCGTTCAGGTTGCCGTTCGAATAGATGGGGAACCCGCTGTCGATATACTTGCCGATATTCCCTGTCCAGTACGCCTGCGCGGGCGCACGCGGGTCGTAGGCGTTTTCCTTGAGCCGCCCCCGAAGGTCTTGCGGCAGGTTGCGCTCGTACATGACCCGGGAAGTACCGTCCACCAGGGCGAGGAACTGGATGTCCGTATTGGCATCCAGGATATGTCTGAAGTACTCGTCGACCCCGACCAGCTCACTCGGCGGTATACCGAGATCGTTGATGGCATAGGACAGTTCGGAGGTCAGGGCCCGGCCCACAGCGATGGCCTTGCGGTTCAGTTCGGGCTTGAGGTCATCCTCGAATCCCTGCAGGGCGATCCAGGATATGACAATCTGACTGACCAGCATGATGACTCCGCCCAATACCAGGAGCCGGAGAAAGAGCCCTCTTTGCTGGGCCGAAACCTGCACGCCGACCGAACCCTGCTTCGCTGCCCGGTTCGCGCTCACACTCATGACCCCTTGCCCTCGTCCAGTTCCCTGGCCCTGTCGACCGTGGTGTCCATGTCCTTGTAGGTCGCCAGCACCGCGGCGACGAACCTGCGGTAGATCGGGTGCTTGATGTCCGCCCCCTTGAGCACCGTGACATCCTTCTGTTTCGCCGTGGAGATGTTATCCATGATCTGCCCCATCAGCTTCAGTTCCCTGCAGGTCTGATTGAGCAGGAACATGGCGCCGAGAAACGCGATGATGATCGAGATCCCCGCGGCAATGGAGTTGACGGCAAACAGGCGGCGAGCCTGTTCCTCTATTCTCTGGTCCAGAAATTCCCGGGAATAACGGAGCACCAGGGAACCGACATGCTGGCCGAGGTTGTTCCTGATTGAAGTTCCGACCACTACGGCGTCATGGTCCTGGGTCGACCAGGACGCGTTGTTGGAATTCAGGCGCCAGGTGCTGATCCATTCCTCCGGAACCAGGTCCCCCACGGAACTCGAGTCGGAGCTGTAAAGAACCACACCGTATTCATCGAACACCTCAATGGACAGGATCTGGCGGTCATCAAGGGCATATGCCTCCAGCACTTCCGTGATTTCGAGATTTTCCAGCACGAGGCCCAGGTCCATCTGGTTCTCGACGTCATTCCTGATCTCGCTCGTCACGAATTCGAACCGGGAAGTCAGCAACTGCGAAAACGTCTGCCCGAACTTGTGCACGCTAAGTGCGCTGGTCGTGACGATGCCCAGTATCAGGATCGGCACCAGGAGCAACGCAACGCGGAATGCGAAACCGAAAAACATCTGCTACTTCCCCATGGCGCCCGGGAGTGGATTGCCGGCACCCCGGGCGGGAGGGCTTCCTGACGGAACGGGATGACAAATGCTCTCCGCCAGCGCAACTCTGGAATGCTGACGGATTTCGGAAAGCAAGATCATGATGGGGTTGGGATTATATTATTCAGCCGTGTTCCGGCCAGTCGGGCCAAAACCTGACACAACGAGGTCGCGACAACCTTGCCAATGGGATACTCAGGACGGTTCCAGTAACTGACGCACACTGTATCGGACAAACGGCACGGATAGCAAGGGCAATTGTAACCCGCCAGCCCCCCGGCAAGGCCTCCTTTCCGGACATCCGGATCCGGCCGGGCATGGTGACGGAACATGCCGGGCGGCGGCTCTCCCGGCAAGGGCCCTGGCTTCTCCCCGCGGCGCATTCGATTCCGGCCCCGGATGGTTTTCCCGGCACCGGCATTCCGTAAATGGCCGCGAACCGGTTTTCAATATGACCGCCGACATACACTAAGATATACTTTGGCATCGCAAGATTCCCGACAGTCCGTACCAATGACCACGGAAACGCCGAGGCCAGGTTCTTCTGCAGCGGGCGAGAAAACAACTGCGGGCGCACGCCTTTTTGCCGACTACCAGGTCCATCCGTCCTGTTACGACGAGATGTTCAGGGCCAGCGGCATACCGCACGACCATTGCCAGGAACTGTGGAAGGCGCTCGATGCCATGTCCCGCACCGACATCAAGTCCATGCAGGAACGTGCCGAACGGTCCTTCCTGCACGAGGGGATCACGTTTGCCGTCTACGGAGATGAGAGTGCGCAGGAGCGGATCATCCCGATCGACCTGCTGCCGAGGATACTCGACGCCGGGACCTGGGATTTCATCGAGCGGGGACTGCGCCAGCGGATCAAGGCCCTGAACCTGTTCCTCGCGGACGTCTACGGACCGGCCCGGATTCTTGCCGACGGCGTCCTGCCGGGCGAACTGGTCTACAGCTGCCCCCAGTACCGCATTGAAATGCGCGGGGTGGAGGTGCCGCATGGCGCATACGTTTCACTTTGCGGGACAGACATTGTCCGGACGCACGACGGCTTCATGGTGCTCGAAGACAACTTGCGCGTGCCGTCCGGGGTGTCATACATGCTGGCAAACCGCAGGGCACTGAAAGCCAGTTTCCGGAACCTGTTCCGACAGCACCGCGTGCGCGGCATCGAGGACTACGGTCTGCTGCTTCTCCAGACCCTGAAGGAACTGGCCCCTCCCGACATTTCCAACCCCTGTATCGTTCTTCTGACCCCGGGCGTCTACAACTCGGCATTCTACGAGCACATGTTCCTTGCCCGCGAAATGGGGATTGAACTTGTGCAGGGCAAGGATCTGCTGGTCCATAACGGTTTCGTCTACATGCGGACGACCGGCGGACTGCGCCGGGTGGACGTGATATACCGCAGGGTCGATGACGATTTTCTGGATCCCCTGGCTTTCCGTCCCGACTCGCAACTGGGTGTGCCCGGCCTGTTTTACGCCTACCGGCTGGGAAATGTGGTCATCGCCAACGCCCCGGGTACCGGGGTTGCCGACGACAAGAGCGTCTACCCCTTCGTCCCTGACATGATCCGATACTATCTGGGCGAGGACCCGTTGCTCGCCAATGTTGAAACCCATCTCTGCCGGCAGCCCGAAGGCCTGGAATACACCCTCGACAATCTCGAGCATCTGGTCGTGAAGATGGTCGGCGAATCGGGGGGATACGGCATGCTGGTCGGGCCCCACGCAACACCCGACGAACGCGCCGAATATGCGCGGGAGATCCGCAAGGATCCATCCAATTTCATTTCCCAGCCCACCCTCGACCTTTCCTGCGCGCCCTGCCTGACGGGCGACGGGGTTGCGCCAAGACATGTTGATCTGCGCCCTTTCGTACTGCATGGCCAGAACACGCGGCTGGTGCCCGGCGCATTCTGCCGGGTCGCCCTCACCCCCGGCTCCCTGGTTGTAAACTCCAGCCAGGGCGGTGGGGGCAAGGATTTCTGGGTACTTTCCTCCTGACCGTATCGAAATGCTGTCGCACAACGCCCAGGGACTGTACTGGATCGGCCGGTACCTCGAGCGGGCGGAGCATGGCTGCCGCCTGCTCGCGGACCAGCTCGATGCCCTCCAGGACCGGCCGGTGGACGATATCGACCGCATGTGGCGTCGCCTGTATGCAAGCCTGAAGCGCAGCCCGGCAGGCGGCAGCCTGGAATCCAACCTGAGCGATGAGGAATTCATGCTGGCGGATTCCTTTACGCTCGCCGACGACCTGACTTTCGAGCCGAGCAATCCTGGTGCCATCCGGAACTGCGTGGCGTCCGCGCGGGAGAATGCCCGCCAGGTCCGAAACTCGATCGGCAAGGACATGTGGTACTGCCTCAACACCGTTCATCTGGAACTGTCCGGCATCGAGATCGGGGACATCTGGAACAATCAGCCGGGGGATTTCTATTCCCATACCAAGGACGCCATCCGGACGTTTTCCGGGGCCGCCGACAGCACCATGTACCGTGATTGCGGATGGCATTTCCTGCAACTGGGCCGGTTCATCGAGCGGGCCCAGCTGCTCGCTTCCCTGCTGGACGCGCAGGTTTCAACCTTTCCCTCCGGGGAACAGCAGATCGAGTCCGACTGGTGCTCCCTGCTGCGGGTCTGCGAGGCCAGGTTCGCCTACAGCCGCCGCCATTCGCTGGAATACCTGCCGCGCAACGTGATCGGATTCCTGGTTTCCGATCCCCTGCTGTCACATTCGATCCGATATTCGCTGGCACGGATAACCGATGCACTTGACGCCGTTTCCGAGCAGCAGCCCGCCATGGAGGCGAGCCACCTGGGAGGGCGCATGTCGGCATACATCGACTACGAGTGGCCGGGCCGTGATCCCGAGGATGATCAGGCCACGCGCCATGCATTGCAAAGAATCCACGAAACCTGCTGTCATCTTCACGACAACATCGAGGCGACCTATTTCAACTACATCATCGAGGACAGCCCGCGGTCATGAAGACGCCGCCACAGAGGTTCCTGGTCGAGCACCACTCCCACTTCCACTACACGGCACCGGCATACCATAGCGTGATGCTCCTTCGCCTGCATCCCCGGGAAGACTGCGGACAGCGGGTGCTGAAGTTCAGCCTGCGTTCGGACCCTGCCGCTGCACTCGCCTCCTTCGACGACGCGTTCGGCAATACGTGCCACCTGCTCAATATCCATCGGGAACACCGGCAAACCGTCCTGAACTCCCGGGTACAGGTTGAAACCTGCCCGGCGCCGTCGCTCGAGACCCATGCCGAAAGCGACGACTGGGACGCACTATCAGAAATGGCAACCCCGATCCGGCTCTGGGAATACCTGAATCCCAGCCGTTTCGTCTATACCTGCCCGGCCCTGGAGACATTCGTGACCGAGAACGGCATCCGCCGCGGTACCGGCCCGATTTCCTCGCTGCTCGAAACTGCATCCATACTGTACAAGACGTTCCACTACGAACCCGGCAGCACAGAGGTGTACTCCCCGATCGAACACATACTGGAGACCGGGCGCGGGGTCTGCCAGGACTACACGCACGTCATGATCGCCATTGCCCGTTCCTGGGGAATACCGGGCCGTTACGTGTCGGGGTATCTTCACCTGGAAGGAATCGCAGGCGAACAGGTTCCCGCAGGCGCCAGCCATTCCTGGGGCGAGTTCCTGCTTCCCGGCCTGGGCTGGGTCGGCATCGACCCGACCAATGACACGCTCTCCGATCACCGGCACATACGCATTGCCGTAGGCCGCGACTACGCGGACGCGGCACCGACCCAGGGGACCCTGTTCAGTGGCGGTGAATCCGGCCTCGAGGTGCAGGTAACGGTCCGGGAGAGCGACGAGCCGGTGCCGGCGGTCAAACTGTACGCACAGCATGCGAATCTCATCGCCACAAGGGCGCCGATCCCGTCACAGCATCGCTCCGACCAGTAGCCCGCCCCTGTCCGGGTCATGGTGCGTCCCGATGACGCCGCAGGATGAGCGTCACACCGCCTTTGGCAACGACAGCCAACACACCTTCCGGCGTCCCGCCGCCGGGCAGTCCGGGTGCCGCGCCGGGACTGGCGCACGCGCACCGGCTTCACCTGCAGGCAGGCCGGTGACCCGGGACAGGCGCAGTGCCAGCCCGCCACTTCCCCTTCCCGCCCTGCAGTGACCCTGCCCGCGGAACTTCTCAGGGCCTACACCGATACCGCGTACCGCGTGTACGACGGGAACCATGTCGAAACCCTCCAGATCGGGAAAGCGAGCGACTTCATGGTTGCGCGCATGCGGCAACTGGAGGTGACCACGGCCTGCCTGATCACCGCCTGGAATCCATACAGCGAACCGGCCGGTGAAACGGATAACCGGGCCCGGAACGCCGCCCTTGAGACCGAGATACGGAATGCCGGGTTTCCCCTGCTTCCGGGAAAGGGCGAGAACACCCGGGGTGAATGGCCCGGGGAGGAGAGCATCCTGGCTTTCGGTCCGACCCGGGGCCAGGCAACCAGGTGGTGCCGCCAATACCGGCAGCATGCAGTGGTCTGGGTCCGGAGCGACGGCATCCCGCTCCTTCTCCTGCAGGATGGGACCGTGCTGGACGCGGAAGGCTAGCGGGGATGTCGCCGCCGGGCGGGAGATATCAGCCGAGCAACGATGCGATCGACTCCTCGAGAATATCCAGTCCCCGCCCGAGCTGATCGTCCGGCACGGTGAGCGGCACCAGAAGCCGGATCACGTTGCCGTACGTGCCGCAGGACAGGAGGATCAGCCCCCTGTCCCTGGCCGTGGCGAGGATTTTCCCGGTGAGCTCGGCATCGGGCTGGTGGATGTCGCCATCCCGGAACAGTTCCATCGCCACCATGGCCCCGAGGCCCCGCACTTCGCCGATTTCCCGGTATTTCCCCGCCAGGGTGTTCAGCCGATCGGTCATCATGCCGCCGATGGTCCGGGAGCGGTCCACGAGGTTCTCCTCCTCGAACGCCTCCAATACCGCCAGGGCCGCCGCGCAGGCAATGGGGCTGCCGCCGTAGGTGCCGCCGAGACCGCCGGCACCGATGGCGTCGATGACATCCTCCCGTCCGGTCATGCCGGAAAGCGGGAAGCCGCCGGCGATGGACTTGGCGAAGGCCGTGATATCCGCGGCAACTCCCATCTGTTCCATGGCGAAGAAGGTGCCGGTACGACCGGCGCCGGTCTGCACCTCGTCCGCGATCAGCAGGATCCCGTGCTCGTCACACAGGGCACGCAAGCGCTGCATGAACGACGGCGTGGCGACGTAGAACCCGCCTTCTCCCTGCACGGGCTCCAGAAGGACCGCCGCGATGTCGCCGGGTTCCGCGTCATTCTTGAAGATCCGGTGAATCGAGGCAATGGCGTCGTCCTCGCTCACACCGTGGAGCGCACAGGGATAGTCCGCGCGGAACACTCCGCCCGGCATCAGGCCCATTCCGGTACGGTACGGCGCCACCTTGCCGGTCAGCGCCAGGGTCGCCAGGGTGCGGCCGTGGTAGCCGGATGTGAAGGCAATCACGCCGGCGCGTCCGGTAAAGGCCCGCGCGGCTTTCACCGCGTTCTCCACCGCCTCCGCGCCGGTAACGAACAGCGCACTCTTCTTCGCGAAATCCCCCGGGACGAGACGGTTCAGCCGCTCGCAAACGGAAATGTAGTTCTCGTATCCCAGCACCATGAAGCAGGTATGGGAAAAGGCCTCCATCTGCTCCAGGACCGCGGCCTTCACCCTGGGATGCATGTGGCCGGTGTTGAGCACCGCGATACCGCCGGCGAAGTCGAGGTATTCGCGACCTTCCACGTCCCAGACCGTGGCGTTTTCCGCGCGCTCGACGTAGATGGGGTGGATCGCCCCGACACCCCGGGCCACCGCCGCCTGGCGCCTGGCCAGCAGGGATTCGTTGGTTGCGGTACCGGCCTGGAGGCCGGACACGGATTTCAGTTGTTCTGCGCTGGCTGACATGTTCGTCTCGCTCTCAGGGTGGTGATGCCCTCCGTGACAGACCGGATTGCGGCTGCCCGGATGGGATGGGAAATCCTATGGTAGTCCCCGGCCCTGCTGTTTTCCAGCACCCCGCGCAATTTATTACTGGTTTCTTCCTTCCGGTTATCCGGCGGTCCGACAAGACCGCAACCACGGTATGAACCGTCCCCGCAGTCCTGCCTCCTGCCGGCAGACCCCCCGCAGGTTCAGCCGGGCGGCCGCACGAGACATCCCACCTTGGCGCCCAGACTCCCGGCCGCACGCATCTGCCGGTAGAGCCGCGAGAAACCGTGAAGGAAGATCACGGCGGGATTGACGGTCTCCAGTGGCGGCAGGACGCCGTAGACCACCTTTTCGCGCTCTTCCTCGAACGTGCCGAACAGCCGGTCCCACACGATGAAGACGCCGCCGTAGTTCTTGTCCACGTACTGCGGGTTCGAGCCGTGGTGAACGCGGTGGTGCGAGGGCGTGTTCATCACCGCCTCGACGGGCCGGGGCAACTTGCCGATTGCCTCGGTGTGAAGCAACGTCTGGTAGAGCTGCACGAAGGCTTCGGCGAAGAACACGACGAGGGGGTCGAAGCCCGCGATCACCAGCGGGATATGGAAGGGCAGCGGGAACACACCGTCGAGCGGGCCGAAGCGGTAGGCCACCGAGATGTTGAAGAACGGCGATGAATGGTGGACCGTGTGGGTCGCCCACCCGATCCCCACCCGGTGCGTGAATCGGTGCTCCCAGTAGTAGGCGAGATCGGCCAGCACAACGCACAGAGCGATGGACCAGGCCGTGGTCGGGATGTCGAACACCCGCCAGTAATAGTGGACGTGGTAATAGACAGCGATGTAGAACGTCGCGAGCAGTCCGTAGGCGATCAGCAGGAAGGCGATCAGCGTGGCGAAGTTGGCGAGGGTGTCGCCGATCAGGGTCCAGGTGAGCGTCTTTCTGAAGGCGTAGCGGGCGAGCTCGAACAGCAGGAAGGCGCTCGCGGCGAGGAAGATCCACTCGTCGAGCAGAATCTCCCAGTCGTAGACCCGATTGACCGGGATGGGTCGGTCAAGAAAATCCATGGCCGTCCCTCCAGGTTCGGCAGAAAACGATGAGATAGGCTGACACCCCCAGAGCATGGCGAGCATCCACGGCAACCAGAGCGTCATCTCACGCCGAGTCGCATGGCCGATTCCGGTGGGCGGACAGTGCCGGTTCAGAAACTGATGATAGTTGCAGCCCTGTCAACCTGCGGATATAAGCCCCAAAGGAAAAAATACAAGGCCATGAAACGATGCCGGAATTGCCTTGTTCACGGGCGGGTTCAAGATGACCTTACCAGGATCACAGCCGTCACCTAAGTGCGCCATGCCCACACATGTCCTTTCTCCTTCCCGCTAGTAACCGGTGAGTTCCATGTAACCCCATCCGGATACCGGCGTTCCGTTCCAGGTTCCGTCTACATTCACCAGTCCCTCGTAATAACGAAAGGCCATGTCCATCACCTGGTCGTCAATTGCCGGCGTGACGGTGAGCGTCCAGGGGACTTCCGGGGAGTCTGCCCGCAGACGCCAGACGACGGGATACGTGTTTTCATGACCCGGGCCGGTCCAGTACCCGGTGGGTTCAATGCTGATACGGCCGGGGTCCAGTCGGGTCTTCCGATTCCCCGGATCGAGCAGCGCGGCGGACAGGTACGGGGGATTGCCTGCCTCCCTGACCTGGAAAATCACCAGCCTGTAACCGTTGTCGAGATTCAGGGAGAACCAGTCCCATCCGCTTTGCCCGGGGGCCAGCACCGCACTGGACCATTCCCTGTCCATCCAGGTCTGCCCCCGGACGGAAAAGGTCTCCTCCCCGAGTCGCACCGTTCCCCGGGTCGACAGTCCGGGCATGGAATAGTAGTAGCTGGCGGCCCGTTCGTCCGCGGTCTTGACGCTGTATCCGCGATCACCCTGCAGCACGGGCGGCAGTGCGGCCTCCACGACGAGGTCCAGCGCCAGTTCACCGGTCCCGGCAGTCAACCGGGCAGTAAAGCAGCCATCGCAGGCTTCATTCCTGCCAGTCGCCCGTACCGACCAGCCGTTGACCCAGACGGCAAGCGGCGCCGCCTCGGCCCCGGCGAGTCCCAGCGCTCCCCGGGCGAAGTCTTCCCGGGCGGTGAAGCGTTCTCCATCCACGTCCGTCAGCGCCAGGTGCGCCATCCATGACTGGTCCGCGGTCCAGGCGGAATCGGGCCGGACGCCGGCGCCCCCCGTACGGAAGCGAAAGAATGTGAGCTGATAGCCGAACACCCTGCCCCCGGGACTCTCCAGCCGGCCCGTGAAATACCACCATTCCTGGCGGAAATCGGGGTGGGGACCGTGGTCCCGGGGAAACTCGATGGCGTAACCCGGAACCACCGGCCTGAACTGCTCCTCTGCCGGCATGGACAGAAAGGCGATCAGATCCTCCCGGGACCGGGATTCGTCCTCGGGTCCGGTTTCCGCACCACGGAACAATACGGTCAGCAGTCCGGCCAGGGCCAGCATGCCCGCAAAGACCGCCCACCGTAGGACACGGCCTGCCGTGAAATGCGCGTACTCAGTCTTCACGAAGCCTCCGGATCTCCTCTCCGCCCCGGAAGCGCCATGCCGGGTAGACCGCTGCCGCCAGGGCGGCCACCACCGACAGCGCCACCGCCTGCCATGCCAGGTTCCAGTTCACCAGGCTTTCCATGGACCAGCCGAAGGACCGCACATTGATGACCCGGATGAGGATCAGGGACAACAGCATTCCCAGGGGCACGGCCACCAGCCCCGCGGCCAGGCCGGCCAACCCGGACTCCAGAACCAGCAGACCCCCGATCTGCCGCCGGCTGAAACCGATCGCCGACAGCATGGCGAACTCCCGCCGGCGTTCCAGCAGCAATGCCATCAGCGCCGACAGAATCCCAATAACCGCGACGATCACCGCCAGCAGGCGCAGTACCGCCGTGATCCGGAATGTATGGTCGAAGACCGCCAGAGAAGTCTGCCGCAGGTCGCGGTTGGAACGGATGAACATCCCGTAGGGTGCGCCGGGGCGGCTCTGGACGGTCCCGATCGTCTGCGCCACATCGGCACCGGGCGCCAGGTACAGGGCGGCCGAGACCTGGCGGCGATCATCGAAGAACCGGTTCCAGGTACGCCGGTCCATGGTCACCAGGCCGTGTTCGCTGGAGTAGTCCCGGTACACCGCGGCAATGGAAAACCGGTGCATTCCACGATCCGTGGGCAACTCGACCCGGTCACCCGGGGCAAGGCGCAGCCGGAGGGCCAGCGACTCGGTGATCAGGACTTCGCCGTCCCTGTGGAACCGGCTCCAGAGATCCTGGTCCTGGCCGTCGATGATCCGGAAACCGTCGAACCCCTCCCTGGGCATGTCCACCGCGAATACGGTGAGGGGTCCGTGGTCGGTATTGAGGTCGACCCGGCGCCCGGTACTCAGGTAGCGCAGCTTCGGCAATCCGCGCAGTTCCGCGAGGAAATCTTCCGTCAGGGCCGGGCTCCCTTCCTGGTCGGTACTGAGGTATACGTCGGCGCGCAGGTAGTGGTCGAGCCAGTCCTCCACGGAGAAGCGGAAACTCTGGATCATCAGTTCAATGCCCAGGGTGGCGGAAACCGCCACCGACAGTGCCGCTACGGCCACGCCGGTCCGATCCAGGTGGCGGCTGGCATTGCCGAGCGCCACCTTCGGCACCAGTTGCCAGTTCCCCGGCCGAAAGACGGCGCCGGCCCGGGAACCCTGGTAGAGCAGCCACGGTCCGAGCAGTGACAGGGCGCATATCAGGAGGAACAGTCCGGCAAAGGGCAGGACCAGGGTATCCTCCGGCCAGAGAATCAGCATGGCGGCGAGGACCCCAAACCCCAGTGCCGAAGGCAACAGCCATGGCAGCAGGCGCTCAAGTCTCCGGGACCCTGCCGTTTCGTGGAGCAGCACCACCGGCGCCTCCCGGGTGGCCGCCAGGATGGGTGCGAGCCCGGCAAGCACGCTGGCCGCCAGGCCCACCAGCAGGGCCTTGGCAACCGTCCAGGCGGAAAGGACCGGTACCGGATTCCCGAGTTCGTGGTACAGGGCGTCGATCGTGCCTCCCACCAGCACCGTCAGCACATCCGCCAGGACGCCGCCGAGCAGGATTCCGATGACGGTGCCGAACGCCCCGACCAGCACCACTTCGGTCAGCAGCACCAGGGAGACCTGGCCGCCGGTAACGCCCATCGCGCCCAGCAATCCCAATAGCCGCCTGCGCCTGATCACCTGGAAGCTGACCGCACTGTAGACCAGGAACATGGCGACCACCAGGGCGAGCAGGCTGAGCGCGGTGAGGTTGATGCGAAACGCGCGGCTCATGTCCTGCCGGGCACCTTGGTGGATGCCGAGATTGATCAGCCTCGTGTCGTCAGGCAACAGGGCGCGCAGGACACTTTCTTCCCCCGGTTCAAGGCGCAGGTCCACGTGGCTGATGCGGCCCTGCATGGCAAGAAAATCCTGGGCCCAGGAAATGTCCGTCACCAGCAGCCTGGATTCCGATTCGCCGGGGATCGTGAGCGTGCCGGCCCATTGAAAGGCCTGCCGGCGGCTGCCATGCTCCAGCACCACGTAGTCGTCTTTCATCCCCGCCAGACCGGCCGGCCCGAACAATGGCCAGGGGATTTCCGCCTCGCCTTCCGGACCGGATTCGTCCGTGAACTGGTCAAGGTGAAAATTCCGCAACCGGTAATCGCTCAGCGGGTCCACGCCCATCAGGGTCCAGCGTTCCCCGCTGCCCGCGATCGACACCCGGGCACTGATCACCGGCGCGGCAGCCTGGATACCCGCATCCACGCGCACGACGCGGTAGAGCGATTCATCCAGCGCCCGGGTACTTCCGGAGAGGCGGTGGGTGGCGGCCCCGTCCATGATCCGGCCTGCCCGGTGGAATTCCGCCATCGCCGAATCGTTGGCGATGTCGATGCCCACGACCACGGACACGCCCGCCGCTACGCTGAGGACAGTCAGCACCAGCTGCCAGGGACTCCTCAGCAGGTCCCGGGCAAGCGCGAGTACTACCAGTCCCATGGACCCAGCACACCGTCCGCGATGCGCAGACGACGCCCGGCCGCGGAGGCGGCCCGGCGGCTGTGGGTCGCCATCACGACGCAGGTGCCCTGTTCCGCAAGGCTGCCCAGCAATGCGATCACCGCCTCCCCCCTTTCCCGGTCGAGGTTGCCCGTCGGCTCGTCCGCAAGGACCACGGGCGGCCCATGCACCGCCGCACGCAATACCGCCAGTCTCTGCTGCTCCCCACCGGACAGGGTTTCCGGATAGGCATTGCGCCGCTCCGCCAGGCCGAATTCCGACAGCATGCTGTCGATTCGGTCCCCGGGCCCGTCGATCCCGTTGAGAGCCAGCGGCAACTGCAGGTTCTCCGCTACCGTGAGCGTGGGCACCAGGTTGAAAAACTGGAACACCAGGCCAATGTATCGGCGCCGGTGACGGGTACACGCATCACCGCCCAGCGCGGCGAGATCTTCGCCCGCCACACGGACGGTCCCGGTGTCCGGTCGGTCCAGGCCGGCGAGGAGATTCAGCAGGGTGGATTTGCCGGAGCCGCTGGGCCCGCCGATCGCGACAAAATCGCCGGCTCGTGCGGTAAAATCCAGCGAAGCGAGGATCCGGCGGGTGCTGTCGCCCTCGCGGTAGGATTTGGCGACTCCCTGGAGATCGATCACCACTTCGCTGTCTTTCGCCATCAGTCTGCCTTTTTCCTGCGAACACGAATTTCTGTTAATGGGTAAACCTTATGTTTCCGCGAAGCAGCACCCACGGATTACAGCAGGAAAACCGCGATCTCCCCTGAAAGGGCACCCGCATCGCCACCTTTCGCGGGGTGCCGGCATGCGGGGACGGGCCCATGCAAGGATCTGCCAATGTCCATTCCCAACCTGTGCAGTTCATTGCATACCTCCGGCATCCTTCGCAATTGTGCGGACGCGTGGCTTGGGTCAAGATCATCGGATTCTCCATTTTGACGCTCGCGGAGAGTAGCAACCCCCTCTAATCACTCAACTGAATCTACGTTTGGGCTCTGAGATGAACTGGCGGCAATTATTGATCATACCCCCGATCCTGGTGGGGATTGCGTTTTTCTATTGGATGAACCTGGAGGACAGGGGCGGAGAAGAGTCCGCTCCCCGGGAAGAGGCGCTCGCGGTGCGGGTCACCGAAGTCGCGGAGACCCCGTTCCGGCCTTCGGTCACCGGTTACGGCCGCGTCGCGGCCGCTTCGACCTGGTCTGCGATCAGCCAGGTTCAGGGGCGGGCCGTGGAAGTGAATCCCGAAATTTCTCCCGGCTGGATCGTGGATGAAGGAGACCTTCTCGTCGCCATCGATCCGCGCGACTACGAGATCGCGCTGGCGAAGGCCGAGACCGCAAGGGACAGTGCAAGGGCCTCGCTTCGCGAACTGGATGCGACGGCCGCAAACACGAGGGAAACCCTGAAACTCGAACGGCGCATCGAGGCTTTCCTGCAGACCGAGTTCGAACGGCAGTCGAACCTCCTCGAGCGCGGCAATGTTGCGCAGTCCGTCGTGGACCAGGCAACGCGGACGCTGCTTTCCCAACAGAAGGTCGTGCTGGAACTGGAGAACCGGCTGAACCTGGTGCCGGTGCAGCGTGAGATCCACGAAACATCGCTTGCCACCCGGAACGCCGAAATCGAGGAGGCCGGACGGAACCTGCAACGAACCCGGATCGTGGCGCCCCTGACGGGCAGGATATCCCGGAAATCGGTGTCTCAAGGGCAGTTCGTCCGGACCGGCGACAACCTACTGACCATCGAGTCCATCGATACCGCGGAAATCCTGGCCGAATTCCGCCCCCAGACGCTCAACAACTTCTTCCGGCTGCTCTTTGGCGACGACCTGCCTTACCTGGTGGTTGGCGAGGACATGAAGGAGGCGTTCGAGATCGTCGCGGGCCTCGACCTCGTCGTCACCGTCCACTCGACGATCAAAGACAGCTTAGTCTGGCCGGCCAAACTGGCGCGTTTTTCCGGCCGCGCGGACGAGCAGACAGGTGCGGTCGGCATCGTGGTTGAGGTCGACGACCCCGGCTTCCCCGACCCGGTCACCCGGCGGCCGCCCCTGATCAACGGCTCCTTCGTCGAAGTCCGCCTGTCTGCGCCCGAACCGGCCAGTTCCATCCGCATCGAGCGGAACGCCCTGCGGACAGACCCGGACGGGGTCGACTTCGTGTTCCTGGCGGACGGGGACTCCCGCCTTGCGCGCCGCGATGTCGTAGTCGGCCCGGTTGCCGGCGACCAGGTCGTCGTGCTTGCCGGTCTCGCCGAGGGCGACAGGGTCGTTCTGTCGGACCCGCAGCCGGCCGTCTACGGCATGTTGCTCGCCCCCGTGGCGAACTGAGAGGCCGGGACGGATGATCGCCTACTTCACCCGCCACCCGGTCGCGGCAAATCTCCTGCTGCTGGGCACGATGATTCTCGGCGGGCTTTCCCTGCCGGACCTCGAACGGGAGAGCTTTCCGGAGTTTTCCCCCTCCAGGGTTTCGGTATCCGTCGCCTATCCGGGCGCCTCCGCGGCGGATGTCGATGAACTGGTCTGCCTGGAACTCGACGCCGAACTCGGCGCGGTGAATGCCCTGGATGTTCTCGACTGTGTCTCAGTGGACGGCAGGGCGACGGCGACGCTGACCATGATGGAAGGCGGCGACATCAGCCAGTTCTACAACGATGTGCTGTCGACCGTATCCGCAATCGGCGATCTTCCGGCGGCGGCCGAAACGCCGGTGGTGTCGGTCCTCGGGCAGACCGAGATTGTTGCCTTGCTGGCGGTCTCCGGGATTGCAACCGAAGACAACCTGATCCGCTACGCCGACAGGCTCGCAAAGGACATCGCCGCCCTGGAACTGGTCGAGTCGGTGGATGTCGCCGGAATCTCCGAGAGCGAATTCCGGGTTTCCCTCGACCAAAACGCGCTTCGCCGTTTCGGGATCAGCGCGAAATCGGTCTCCGACGAGATCAGCGCCCGGTCGCTCCGCGTGCCCATCGGCACGGTCCGGACCGAGGGCCGGGATATCTTCCTCCGGTATTCCGACGCCCGGCGCAGCATTTCGGACCTTGAGAACCTGGTCATCCTGCAGAACGACACCGGCGGGCTGGTCGTTCTTTCCGACCTCGCAACGATCACGCTCGAGGAACTGACGCCGGAACTGCGCGCCTTCGTGGACGGGGAAAGGACCGCGATCCTGAGAATCAACAAGACCGGGACCGCCGATGCCATCGATGCCTTCGACCAGGTGGAGACGCTCCTTGGCCGGGAACGGGCAAGATATTCCGACCCCTTCCGGATCACCGTGATCAACAATACGACCACAGTCGTGAGGGACCGCATCACGCTGGTTTCCGGGAACGCGGCCATCAGCCTTGCCCTGGTGATTCTCGTCATGTGTTTTTTCTTCACCGTGCGCGAGGCGGTCTGGATTTCCCTGGCGCTGCCGTTTTCGTTTTTTGCCGCGGTTTTCGTGATGGGCATCGTCGGGGTTTCGATCAACATGATCAGCCTCGTTGCGCTCCTCATGGCGATCGGTCTCATCATGGACGACAGCATCGTGATCGCGGAAAACATCGCGAAAAGGCGTGACGGGGGCGGCGGGGATTCCGTCGCGCGCAGTGTCCTCGAGGTCATGCCCGGTGTGGTTTCCTCCTTCCTGACGACCACCTGCGTCTTCGTCCCCCTGATGTTCATTTCAGGAGAAATCGGGGCCATCCTGAAGGTAATTCCCGTCGTTCTTCTGATTACGCTCGGTGCGAGCCTGCTTGAGGCCTTCCTGGTGCTTCCGAACCACATGCACCATGTCCGGACCGATCCGCAGGCCAATGCCCGGCGCCTGGCCCACCGCATGCTGGTACGGATCAGGGATGATTTCGTCCTGCCGGCGGCATCCTTGCTTGCGCGCTGGCGGTACCTGACCCTCGGTTCCGTCTTCGCGATCCTGATTTTCAGCGTCGGCCTGATTGCCTCGGGCACCGTCAAGGTTATCGGCTTCCCGACCATCGAGGGCGATACGGTCGAGGCACGCATCGCACTGACCCCCGGACTGCCGCTCGAACGGACACAGGCGGTCGTCCGCCAGCTCGAGGACGCCCTGAAAAGGGTTGACGAAGAACTGACCGCCGGCACCGTGGGCAAGGAACCGCTGGTTCTGCGTGTGCTGACGAGGTTTGCCTTCAACCCGGATGTCAAGGACAACGGTCCGCACACGGCAACCATCACCGTTGACCTGTTGGCCAGCGAACGAAGGAATGTCTCCGCCGACGAGGTGCTGAACGCATGGCGGGCCGCGGCCGGACCCATCCCGGACCTGGTGCAGGCCAACTTCACCCAGACGGCCCTGGGTCCGGGCGGGCATGACCTCGATGTCCAGTTGTCCGGACAGGATCTCGCGGAACTCGAACTTGCTGCAACCGAACTGCGAAGCAGCCTGCTCGCACGGGACGACGTGACGGAGGCTTACCAGAATTTCTTTGGAGGCCTGCTGGAGGTCCGGCTGACCCTCAACGAATTCGCCCACGTGAACAACCTGACGCCGCAGGCGGTCGCCGGCCAGCTGCGCAGCGCTTTCTCCGGAACGGAGACCGACAGCTTTCGCGTCGGGCAGTCGGATATGACGGTGCAGGTCGAACTCGGCGACAGCATTCCTTCGATCGATGATCTCGAGGATTTCCCGGTTGCGATTGCCGGCGGCAAACAGGTTTCACTCGGTTCGATTGCCGACATGGATCGTTCGTACGCCTACGGCCAGATCACGCGCGAGGACGGCCGGGCCGTCGCTAGGATCCTCGGAAAGATCGACCGCGAATCCACCACTTCCGCCGTCATATCCCGGGTGGTCACCGATGAGCTTGCGCCTTCGCTGAAGAAGAAATTCCCTGCCGTAAGTATCGAGATCGGCGGTGGCGCCGAAGAGCAGGTAGAGACCCAGGGCTCGATCATCATGGGATTTCTGTTCGGATTGTTCGGCGTCTACATCGTCCTTGCATTCCAGTTCCGCAGCTACACGCTTCCGCTCATGATCATGCTGTCCATCCCGTTCGCGCTTGTCGGGACGGTATTCGGACATCTCCTGATGGGGCTGGACATTTCGATGCCGAGCCTGATCGGGTTCGCTTCGCTCTCGGGCGTGGTCGTGAACAATGCCATTCTTTTCGTGACCTTTTTCATCTCCGAGATTCGCGGGAGCGACTATCTTGCCGCCGCGGTGGAAGCGGTCCGGCACAGGTTCCGGCCTGTGGTGCTTTCCACGCTCACGACCTTCATCGGCCTGATGCCGATCGTGACCGAGACCAGTCCGCAGGCACAGGTGCTGGTTCCGCTCGTCGTCTCCGTCGCGTTCGGGCTGCTCTCGTCCACCCTGATTGTCGTCTTCGTCTTTCCCTGCATCCTCGGCATCTACTTCGACTTCAGGAATGTCGGGAAATGGCATGCCACATTCCAGGTCAAGTCGGCTGCAGCTTGATAACTTGTTCAGCTACCGGGGAAATGCGCGCACTCGACATGTGCCCGGGGTTGCCGCCGGGAATACGGTGCCATTCAAGGCTGCCGGATTGAAAACGCTCGATCCCTGCTCAGAAATGAAAGCGCAGTGAGACCCCAAGCTTTCTGATGTTGTCGAAATTGTCGTCGGTGTGCCTGCTGTAGGAAAAGAAGGCACCAACCGACAAACCGTTTTCGGGATAAACATGCCCTCCGACCCTGAGCATGGTCTCGGAGTCCGAAATTTCTGCACCGGTGCGAAGGACATCCGCCCGGGTATGGATTCGCGAGAGCTGGACTTCGACCTCCAGTCCATCCCTGATCCAGTGGCGTATGCCAAGCGCGGCGCTGAAGCCATTACCTTCAATGCTGGACTCCACAGTGGATACGGACGGCGGCCCGGACCGGGAGGGCACGACAAACGGAACCAGGTGCTCGACGTTGAAGTCCACTATCGCCAGCGCCTCGGTGTAGATGCCGGTCCGTTCTCCAGCGTCCCAGTGATACCCGCCGCCCAGGGCAATGGCAGTTTGCTCGCTGTCGAGATCCACGGGAGTGAGCGCCACCTCGTTCCCGAATGCCTTGGTCTCTCTCGACCATGCGTACTTCACGTAGACTGAATCGGAAACCTCCCAGGAGCCGCTGATCCCGAAGGACCTGCCGTCCGCATCGTCCTCCAAGGGGGCGGCGGCGGTGTTTTCGGTCTTCGACAGGTCCGCCACCAGTTCCAGGTAGCTGTAGCTGAATTCCGCCGCGCTGCCGTTTCCCGACAGTCCCGAGAAAACAACGAAGGCGATCAGTGTTCCGTATCTTGTCACGCTCCACCTCCACATTCCTGTAAGCCGTGGGAGCGGCCCTTCTGTTTGAGTTTGACGCTGGCGCGAAATCGAAGTTCCAGTGAAGAAGAATATTGTTCATCCCGAAACCATCCGGTACTTTTCTCCAGTTCTTTTCTGGTGGGAATCGGAACTTTTCTTGCTCGCTCCGGGTCAAGGCGCATTCCAGCCAGTGCCGATGCGGATGATTCCATTGCCTGGTCCTTGTCTGTCGGTTTCATGGGTTTCTTGCTCTGTAAACTCCGTGTCCGGATCCCTGCCGATCTATTCGGGGATGATGGCGTAATTGGGATCGAGACTGATATTCCCGGTGCTGCTGCGGGCAGAGCGAACCGGAGAAAGTTCGCAAGCTGACGTTGCGCGCGAACCGGACAAACCGCCCTGTCCGGAAATCAGTCTTCCGTTGGTGCCTTGAACAGATCCTTGCGCAGGGTCATCAGTGCCCCGGGATCGATCTTGCCCTGGATCACGGTTGTCTCGTTGCTGGACAGCGCGTTCGTCAGCGCCGGGCCCATCTCGCCCGGACCTTCGACCCAGATTCCCTGTCCGCCGCAAAGTTCGGCGAACTTGTCGAACCGTGGCGATGCGATTTCGGCTCCGAGAAGACGTCCGCCGTAGAATTCCCGCTGATAGGCCATCTCGGCCCCCCAGGCCGCGTTATCGAGGACGATGATCACGATAGGCAAATCGTGGGAGATGGCCGTCTGGATCTCAATCATCGTATAGCCGATGGCGCCGTCGCCCATGACAGCCACGACCGGACGGTCGGGAGCCGCAGCCTTGGCTCCGATGGCGGCAGCCAGGCCGAATCCCACCAACCCGAAGTCCAGGGGCGTGATCAGGGACATGGGCTCGAAATGAGCCAGCCGGTCGGCGGCCTCACAACTGCCCACAGTTGACTCAGTAAGCCTGACCCGGTACATTTCCGGGCATGCAGGTAGGTCTTCACCAGTTTGACGCCGGGACGGTGAGTTGGTTTTGCGATGCGGTTTCCGAAGCGGGCCGCACGCGGAGTTCGCTGGCCCGTGAGTTGTGCATCCGCGAGGACTGGACGGGGGACCGCGGCGAGTACTGTCTGGGCTCGGCGCGCAAGGCCCTTCCGGTTCTCGCGGACCGGCTGGGGGTTTCGTTGCCTCCGGCCCGTCCGGCATTCGGCGGACGCCGGGACGGGGCCCCGGATCCGGATTATCCCGACTGCCGGCTCCGGTGCGGTCTGGCGGAACTGGGCCAGGTGTTGCTGGAGCCGGTATCGGGGAAGGCGGACCGCCGCCGCTGGGAGTCGATGATGGCGACGCATCACCCCCGGGGCTGGGCCCGTGCGCCGGGGGGCCAGATGCGCTACTGGGTATGTTCCGCGGTCCATGGCCGTCTCGGGGGGATCGGATTCTGCGCCGCGGGCTGGCACCAGAAGGCCCGGGACGAGTTCATCGGCTGGTCGGCGGACGCGCGGGCGGCGAACCTGGGGAAGGTGGTCAACAACCATCGTTTCCTGATCCTGCCCGGGGTCCGGGTTCACGGTCTGGCCTCGTGCGCGCTGGACCTGGCGGCGCGGCGCGTGGCGGCGGACTGGGAGGCGGCGTACGGGGTCCGCCCGGCGATGGCCTACACGTATGTGGGTCCCGGCCATTGCGGAACCTGCTACCGGGCGGCGGACTGGCGGCGCTGCGCGAAGGCCACCACGGCGGGATGCACGGTGTGGATGAAGCCGCTGGCGGAACCCTGGCGTGTGGTATTGTGCGCCGAGCCGGGCCGGGCCATCCACAGGGCCCCGGCCCTGCACATGGACGGGGCCACGGACTGGGCCGGGCGGGAATACGCGCGCAGCACCCATCCCGACGGCCGGGTCCGGGAGAGGATCGTGTCCATGGGGCGGGCGTGGCTGGAGCATCCGGGCGCCGCGGTTCCGGAGATCTTCCCGGCGCGGGCGGACCGCAAGGCCGCCTACCGGCTGTTGTCGAACGAGGGTGTGACCATGAACCACATACTGGAGCCGCATCAGGCGACGATGGTGGAGCGCTGCGGGCTCGAGGAGACCGTCCTGGCGATCCAGGACACCACCACGGTGAATTACGACGGTCTGGCGGCGACCGGCGGGCTGGTGGACTTCGGCGGCGGCGGGAAAGGCCACACCCTGGGCCTGCTGGCGCATGTGGGACTGGCGGTCAACGAGGCCGGGCGGCCCCTTGGGGTGTTCTGCCTGGACGGGACCTATTGCGACGAAGGCAGGGACGAGGTGGCGAGCGCGCGCTGGGGGCACGGGCTGGACCGGGCGGGGGAACTCGCCCGCGCCTGTCCGTCCACGCGGGTGGTCACGGTGTGCGACCGGGAGGCGGACATCTGGGCGTTGTTCGCCCGGGCGGAATCCCTGGGCGCGGGTCTGCTGGTGCGCGCGCGGCGGTCGACGAGACGCCGCGTGCTCGTGGAGGCGGGCGGCGAGGAGACCCTGTGGGACCATGTCGCCACGCTGCCGAGGGTCGGTTCCCGAACGGTGAAGATCCGGGCCTGCGGCGGCAGGCGGGCGCGTTCCGGTCGCAAGGCGAAGATCGAACTGCGCGCCGGCAGGGTGAGGGTGCTTCCGCCGGTAAAGCCGGAGAACCGCGCCGGGCACGGGGGACCGATCGAGGTCCTGGCCGTCGTCGCGACCGAGAGGAGCCCGTCTCCGGGCAGCGAGCCCCTGCACTGGGTGCTGCTGAGCACCGAGGGCGCCGCGGACGCGGCGACCGCCCGGACCGTCGTTGGCTGGTACGAGCGCCGGTGGACCATCGAGGAATACTTCCGGGTGCTGAAATCCGGCGCCCGGGTCGAGGACCACCGGTTCGACCACGCCGACGACCTCAGGAAGTGCCTCGCCTTCGACGCCATCACCGCCTGCCATGTGTTCGATCTCGAGCGCATGGCCCGCGACAAGCCGGACGTCCCCGCCGACCGGGTCGTCTCCAAGGACGAAATCGCCATTCTCTACGTCCGGCTCATGGCCCATGGAATCCTCCGCGCACGCCCGCCGCCGGAGCGGCCCCCCGACATCCGTACGCTGGTGGTCGACATCGCCAGGCTCGCCGGATTCCATCCGCGCAACAGCCAGCCGCTGCCGGGCACCACCATGGTCTGGAAGGGGTATGTCCTGCTCCGTCAGGCCACTTCAACATACCGGGCGCTGAAAACTATGGGAATGATCAAAACCGACTGAGTTGAATGTGGGGTGTTGTGAGCTCCCGCGGGGGAGTGCGGCGTCCCGCTCCGCCCGCATGGGCATAGTCGTTTTCCCGGAGCTGGCGCTCGTTCTGCTCGAACCGCTCCCAGGTGATGTAGCCCGGATGGGCATCGTGCAGCAGCACGGTCCACTCCTCGCGCGGGACCTTCCTGGTCTCACTGCCGCCGCCGGGACGCCGCTGGCTGCGGCTTCGCCCGTAGACGAAAGCACCGGCGTATCGCGGGTTGTGCAGCGTCCGAACTACCCGTGCGAACCGCAACGGCTTCCAATGCAACTCTCCCTTGTGCGGGCCGTCATGAGGACGGTGTGGAAACAGCAGATTCTCCCGGTTGAAGTGCTTCACCGTGGCATTGGCCGAGCCGGTCCTGGTGAAGGTGTCGAACAGCAGCCGCAGGCTGTGCTGCACCTGCTGGTCCGGATCCAGCACCACCTGGCCCAGCGGGTCGTAGACCAGCCCCACCGGCAGCGGAATCCGCAATTCCCCCCGCTTGGCCGCGTTCAGCGTCCCCCCGCGGAGCCGGGCGCGCATCATGTGGAGTTCCGCTTCGCTCATGGTCCCCTTGAGGCCGAGGAGGAGCCTGTCGTTGAAGTCGCCGGGACTGTACACGCCGTCCTCGTCGAGGATCAGCGTCTCGCTCATGGCGCAGATCTCCAGCAGCCGGTGCCAGTCGGTGGAGTTGCGCGCAAGCCTGGACACCTCCAGCCCGAGCACGATCCCGGCCCGTCCCATGGTGACTTCGGCGACCAGGCGCTTGAACCCCTCGCGGTCGCTGTCGGCGCCGGACAGGCCGAGATCGCTGTCGATCACGACGATGCTTTCGGTCGGCCAGCCCAATGCCACCGCCCGCTCCCGCAGCGCATACTGGCGGCGAGTGCTCTCGCCATGCTCGCTTACCTGATGCAGGGTGGACTGGCGCACGTACAGGTAGGCATCGCGGCTCAGGTGGCTCGCGGTGACCTTCTGGTGGGCGGTGTTCATGCCGGCTCCCCCTGCTGCATATGGCCCTTCAGCATCTCGAGCAGAACGTCGATCACCGGCCTTTCGACATCGGCGGGCAGCGTCGCCGCAGAGACGCCCCCGCAGACCGCCGCCGGCGGGACGGGCAGTTCGGCGAATGCCCGCAGCCAGGCCGCGACGCCGCGCAGCGCCACCACGGCGTGCCCGTGGCGGTCGTGGACGGCGCCGGGCTCGACGGCATGGCGGCGCATCCGCTCGTAGCCATGCCCGTAGGCGGAGTGTTCCGCCGCGTCGATCACGGTATTCCGCGGACCGCCCTTCATCGTTTTTTTTCCCGCCCGAGGGCACGGTCGATGCTGCGGCGATGGACCGAGATGCCGAAGCGCGCGCGCACGAGATCGACCAGGTCCGCGGCCGTCAGCTCCGGCCGTTCGTTCTTCGCCGACCGCAGCGCCTCGACCACCTCGTCGCTGATCTTGTGGGGCCGGCGGGGCCCCGGACGGTCCGGCAGCAGTCCCGGCAGCCCGCCGGCATCGTAGGCGCGCTGCGCGAGGTACCAGGTGGGCCGGGAGACCCCGAAGCTGGCCGCGGCATGGCTCACCGGCACGCCGTCCTCGCGCACGCGGCGCAGCATCTCGTACTTGACCTGGAGCAGGTCGCGCGGATCGAAGAAGGCGTTGGAGAGGAACAGTTCGTCCCGCACCGCCTCCGCGTTCGGGTTCAGGCAGCCATGCTCCCTGAGGGCCCGGGTCTTTGCATCGGTGGAATGTCTGGCCATCGCGTGGGGTCCGTTGAAAAATGAATGTAAATCTATTTATGCACATTATGAATGCCGAATCAAGAGGATTTCTCCTGTGAATGTACGAATAACCCTGAATATATATAGGAATATTCCCGTTTCTCTCTATCAGGCCCATCCCGCCAGGCTCCGTTCCTTTCTCATGTATGACAAAAACGTTCTTACACATGGGACATAATCTCCTTGACACTGTCCGTATCGCCGTCGCCCTCGTTCCCGTCGCAGGCATCCCCGTCCAGGCCGGCCAGCAATGCCGACAGCGCGAGCAGGTCCGATACGCGAAACGCCGACCGGCCCGCAGCCACCCGCACGAACGGATCCACCGCCGCGACGCTTGTGAATGCCTGACGCATCGTGCGCACCGTGCCGTCGTCATCCGTGTAGTGGACCAGTCCAACCCCGACCATCGACGTGGTCTCGATCAGATCGAACTCGCGTCCGTGAAGAGGGTGAAAAGGGTGCGTCACCACAAAGCGCTGCTTCTCGATGCACAGGTGACGTGCAGTTGAAAACCCACTCCCGGGATGCCGGGATGTTGTGTCCGTTGTGCCGCCTCGACCTTCGACGGCGCCGCCCTTTGCTTCGCCTGCGCCGCCGTGGAGGCGGACAGCGGGCGGCAGGAGCGGAAGAACGCCGCTTCCAGACGGCGCTACATGGACAGGCGCCGGGCCGGGATTTGTACCGATTGCGGAGCCCCCAGCAATGGAGCATCGCGCTGTGTTCCCTGCGCACACAGAAGTTACACCCGCTCCGCACACTTCCGCGGGATGCCCGCCTGGGAACCGGAATACACCGTGGTGGACCTGGACACCGGGGAAGAGCACGGGCCCTTCGACAGCCGGGCCGACGCGGACGCCGGCGCCGCGTTTCTCAAGCTCCGGCAGGGACGGTTCGAGGTCGTCGCCGAGAACCACCCGCTGGCGGGGTCGGTGGGCTGGTCATGACATCTCCATCGGCTCCGCGGCCAGCCGGGGGACCGCCGGCGGTACGTACCGCCGGCCCGTATCCAGCACGGCCATGTCCGTAACCGCCGGGCCACCACCCCCTGTTTCACGGACGTCCGGCTGCCGGCCCGCCCGCGTCTGCCCCGGTGAAGTGGGCCCCGGCGGCGGATGATCATCAACGGTCCGGAAGAACCCGGAAGAAGCACGCGCCCCCTGTCGGGCAATGCCGGACGGCATGTCACCCGGTGAGGAGGCTGGGGAGCGCGCGCCGGGCCAGTATACACCGCCGCTGACACGGAAGACGCCCGGGGCGGCCCGTGCGACAGCCCGGTCGGGGGGGCCATGGTTCCGGCAGGGACCACCACGGCCTGCCGGGGGCGGAACCCGTGCCGGCCCGCCGCCGGGACGGAAACCGCCCCGCATCCGTCGGCAGCGGCCCCGCGGCGGTTTTTTCCGCCTTTTTCCGGCCCGGCCCCCACCCTGGTCCCCACGCCCCTGTCCGCCCTTCCAGGCCTCCGTTCCGGAGTCGGAGGGCAGAGACGGAGAGTGAACCCGGGGAGGCGGGAGGGAGTCCGGCTCCGGCCGCCTCCCCGGGGTTCCTCAACCTTTCCATCAACCCGACACGGGAGACCATCATGCACATTCGCGAAATCGGGGGCAATTCCGAAATGCCCGCAACATCCGAAATCCCCACCAGCCCCGACCAGCTGCTCGGCGAGATCGGCCTGGACAGCCAGGTTGTCCGGGAGATCCTCGACGACGTCTCTTCGGAGCCGGCCCTCGACCTTCGTCCCGAAGGTTGACGGAGGGAAAGAGGGGTCTGGAGAAGGTGAACCGAAGGGGGCCGGGAGAAAGAAGAACCCGGACCCCCGGAGGTTCGTTCCATCGTTTTTTTCGTTTTTCCGTTTTTCCGTTTTACCAACCAACGTTACCTCAGGAGGTACATATGCCTTTCGGACTCAACAAGGCCTCATTGATCGGCCGCATCGGACAGGACGTCACCGTCAACCACCTCGCGTCCGGCGGACGCGTCGCCAACCTCAGCATCGCCACCGACGAGTCCTACATCCGGGACGGGGAGCGGGTCGACCGCACGGAGTGGCACCGCCTGGTCACCTTCCAGGACGGCCTGATCACCATGCTGGAGAAGCACGCGAGGAAGGGCCGCCTGGTCTACGTCGACGGCAAGCTCCAGACCCGCCGGTGGCGCAAGGACGGCGAGGACGCCGACCGCTTCTCCACCGAGATCATGCTCGTGCCCGGTTCCAGGATTCAGTTCCTGGACAGGCCCGGCGCCAAGGCGCAGCCCGCCGAGGCCCCGGCGGACGCACCGGCCGCTCCCCAGGGCGGCGGCCGGGAGAACATGACGGATTTCGACGATCCGATCCCGTTCTAGCGATCCGCGTCGCCGTCTCCTCCGCTTCAGCCGCAGTCCCCAGGGGCTGCGGCTTTTTTCCTGCAGCCACCCCAACGGCGGGCTTCGCCGCGCCCGCCGGCATGGCGATGGAGTTGATGGTCAGGGGGGCGGGTGGTGAACCGCGCGGCGGCCGGAGAGAGGGCCTTCGCGCGTCACGTCAACCAGCACACCGACCGGAGAGAACCATGCCCCGAATCACGTTTCAGCAAACCGATGACGACGAAGCCATCATCCGTCACGACGGCGAGGCCGTCGGCGACCTGTATCGCCATGAGGATCCGCTGACCGGCAGGCCCGTCTATATCTACTACCTGACTATGTCTTGTGATTTGGTTTTGTCAGGAGATTCCCGGTGCACCAAGGTGACAATGACTACATAGTCCGGACTCCATTCACCAGCCCCGATCAAGGGGAGGAGTTCAAACATGAAGCATGTCATCAATCATCAGATAGTTCTGTCGCAAGTGCCGGAAGGCCCGCTTGTCCCATGGTTGAAGGGATTTGCGGAGGTTTTAAGCAACCAGGGGTATGCCCGCCTGTCGATCGGCAAACAGGTTCGGCTTGTAGCCGACTTCAGCTGCTGGCTGGAGCAGGAGGGGATCGATCCGGATTGCATCAACTCCGAACATCCCTCGCAGTATTTACGATATCGCGCCCAGCATCGTGCAAGTCACTATGCTGACCTGCCAGCGCTCCGGTATCTTCTGGATTATCTGCGCATTGAGGCTGTGATTCCCGCCGAAACGGCCCCGGCCCGTCCCGAGACGGAGGTCCAGCGTTGTGTGTGGGCCTATGAGCACTATCTGCGAGAGGCGTGCGGCCTGGCCCCGGAAACGGTTCGGGCATATATACGGTTTGCTCGTATATTTCTGGAGCACTGCTTCGGCGTGGGGCAAGTGACCTTCTCGAACCTTCGCGCGGACGATGTCGTCGGTTTCGTCCGGCACATGGTGCCGGGATTGGACAGGAAACATGCCCAACTCATGATGACAGCCTTGCGCTCCTTTCTGCGGTATGTACGGTACCGGGACGGGGAAGTGCCGGACCTGGTCGCCGCCGTGCCTGCTGTCGCCAACTGGGCCATGACTTCGGTTCCTCGTGCGATTGGGGCCGATCAGGTTCAGCGGCTGTTGGCCAGCATTGATCGCACCACCGCCATGGGGCGTCGCGACTACGCAATCTTGCTGATGTTCGCACGGCTGGGGCTACGGCTGAGGGAAGTCGCCTTTCTCGAACTCGACGACATCGACTGGCGGACCGCAACGTTGCGCGTGCGGACCAAGGGTGGCGCACCCAAGGATTTCCCATTGTCCCATGAAGTGGGAGAGGCGATTGCAGACTACCTGCACCATGGCCGGCCATCCAGCGACAGCCGGCGCGTGTTCCTTCGCGTCAAGGCCCCGATCTGCGGATTTCGCAGTTCCAGTAGTATCTGTCGGATGATTCGGCATGCGATCAAACGTGCCGGAATTGACACGCCGACACATGGAGCCCACCAGTTCCGCCACGGCCTGTCCATCGAGATGATGCGCCACGGGGCTTCCCTGGCCGAGATCGGAGACGTGCTGGGCCATCGCCATCCCGACACCACCAGGATTTACGCCAAGGTGGATCTGGACGCCCTGCACCGACTTGCCCTGCCGTGGCCGGGAGGTGCGCGATGAACACACTTCGCGAAGCCGTCGACGAGTACCTCTGCATGCGGCGTCATCTGGGTTACAAGCTGTACAAGGCCGGACGGGACCTGCTCGACTTCGTCACGTTCATGGAACAGCATGACGCCCCTTTCATCACCCAATCCCTGGCGCTTGCCTGGGCACAAAGGATGGAAAACATACAGCCGAAAACACGGGCAGGGCGATTGAGCCATGTGCGCGGCTTCGCCCGGCATCGCCAGGCGACGGACCCACGCACGGAAGTCCCGGCCACGGGATTGCTCCCGTTTAAATCCGGGCGGCCAACACCGTATCTGTATTCCGGTGAACAGATCCGCAGCCTGCTGCAGGCTACGCTTGAGATGCCCCGCCACAATCGGGACTGTGCATTGCTGCCCTGGACATATTACTGCCTGTTCGGCCTGCTGTCCGTGTCCGGCCTGCGCGTATCCGAAGCGTGCAATCTCGAACTCCGGGATGTCGATCTCGACACAGGCGTATTGACCGTGCGCGAGTCGAAATGCGACCGGACCCGCCTGGTTCCGTTGCACAGCAGCACCTGCGAGGTTCTCGCCGACTACATCGCACGGCGCAAGCGTCATTGGGACGGCCGTCCGGTGCCGACGTACCTGTTCGTTTCCAGCCGGGGGATTCGGGTTAGCGGTAGGCAACTCCGACATACTTTCCATGCGCTGTCCCGCCAGATCGGGCTGCGGGGCGAGCACGACAGCCATGGACCCCGTCTGCACGACTTTAGACACACGTTCGCGACCCGGACACTGGTGAACTGGTATCGCTGCGAGAAGGATCCGGAGCGGCTCCTGCCGGTGCTGTCGACCTACCTGGGGCATGTGTGTATTTCCGATACGCAATGGTACCTGGAGGGCTCCCCGGAACTGATGGGCGAGGCCATGCGCCGCCTGGAAAACCGCTGGGAGGTGCAGTCATGACCCGCACCACCAGCCTTGCGCCCCTGCTGGAGCGCTACTTCACCGAACGCATGATGCAGCAACGCCAGGCGAGCCGGCATACCATCGACTCCTATAGCGACGCCTTCCAGCAATTCCTCAAGTTCGCGCAGCAACGCCTCGGGCAGCCTCCCTGGGACCTGGCCTTCGAGCAGATCGACGCGCCTTTGATCGTCTCCTTCCTGGAGGAACTCGAGTCCGGGCGGGGCGTCAGCGTCCGGACCCGCAACCTGCGGCTGACGGCGATCCACTCCTTCTTCCGCTACGCGGCGTTCGAGTTGCCGACCCACGCAGCGCAGATCCAGAGAGTGCTCGCCATCCCCAGCAAGCGGTACACCCGCAAGCTGGTCGGCTTCCTCGGCCGGCCGGAAGTCGACGCGCTGCTTGCGGCGCCGGACCGGAGTACCTGGTCGGGACGGCGCGACCACGCCTTCATCCTCACCGCCGTGCAAACGGGACTTCGGCTCTCCGAGATGACCGGACTGAAGCGGGATGACTTCGTCTCGGGCGGCGGCGCGCATCTTCGTGTCGTCGGAAAGGGCCGCAAGGAACGCTGTACGCCGCTGGCGAGGCCTACCCGGGCCGCGCTGAAGGCATGGCTGCGCGAGCCGCCGCGGGGTGTCCACGGGGTGCTGTTTCCGAACGCCAGGGGCGAACGGCTGACCGTGCATGGGGTGCAGTACCTGCTGAACAAGCACCGCATCGCGGCTTCCCGGAAATGCCCCTCGCTGGAGCATGAGCGGGTCACCGTCCACCGCCTGCGGCACACGGCCGCCATGGACCTTCTCCAGGCAGGCGTCGACCGTGCGGTGATCGCGTTGTGGCTCGGGCACGAGTCGGTCGAGACTACGCAGGTCTATCTGGATGCCACGCTGGCAATCAAGGAGCAGGCGCTGGCGAGAACCTCACCGCACGCCGGCAAGCCGGCTCGCTATCAGCCCGGTGACCGGTTACTCGGTTTCCTCAAGAGTCTGTAGGCCGGCAGGACTATGTCGGGTACTCACGGCAAGCGATTTCGAAGAAGCCTTTCCCTGTGGACCGGATTCGAACTTAGCCTCGTGGTGCCCGACATAGTCAGGTAGTAGATATAGACGGGCCTACCTCGTGCAAGAGGTAGGCCCGTCTACCTGGTCCTTCTCTCCGAGGATGGAAGGGGTTGGGCGAAGACTTACGACCGGAGCAGGGTCCATGACTGCATACGTCAGCGGCTGCGTAGCCATCCAACCATGGGCTGGCGATTCTGATGGTCACGGCCAGCGCCGCCATGCCAGTCCACTTCCCGCCGCTTTCCCCTTTCACCCACCGCCCGGTGGGCGTCCTGCCCACAAGGAGCGCCTCCGGCGCGGCTTGTTGGTCGCTGGTGCTGTCCATGCACCCACGGCGTTTCACTCGGCTCTCCTCGTTGTACGCCTGACGCGACCCGATTGGGGGGGACAGTACTACTCCCTGCCTATTCCCATGATATCCCCGTGCTCGTTTGCCAACCCCTCCGGGGTCCTCCACTGCGCTCCGCTCCGTTCCGGCCGCGCCTCCAGGGACAACGGCTGCGCCTAGGGCCGGCGCGCCACGCGACCGTGGCTCACTCCTCCCTGCGGTCGTCCCTGCGCCCGCACCATCGCGCGGCACGCCGGCCCATGTCCCTGGGCCCCGGTGGCGGCTCTGCGCGCGGCGATGAGGGATGAATACGCAGGAAGTTCCCTTCCAGCGCATGCGGGGCTTCGCCCCTTCACCTTCAATTGTTCATTCGAGGATTCACAATGTACGACAACAGCAACAGCATCTCCGACAACTTCGATCACATCGACGCCATCGACACCGGAGATCAATCCATCACCGCCATGATCTGCGAGCAGGCGAAGCTCCACGGGGCGACGCCCGAGCGCGGCGAGTTCGATCCCAGGGAAGTCTGGGAACGCGACACGGCGGTCAGTGCCGTGACCGAGGCGTTCTCGGTCCTCGCCGACTCCATCGGCATGACCGGGCTGCAGATCGCCGACGAGGCGAACTCCCTCCTCTGGGGTTTCGTCAACACCTTCGACGCGCAGATCCGGAGGCTTGAAAGAAACATCGACCGGATCGCGCCCGAGCTGCGCCACCTGCGGAAGGAACAGGACGGTTCGGAAATAAAATCGCAGGAACTGGAGCTGCTCACCGACCGGGCGAGGAACCTGGGCGGCAGGCGCGACGCCTTCGAGGAGATGCGGGACGCGGCGGCGGTGCAGTATTTCGCCGAGACCGGGGAGATGTGGCGGCCGCGCTCCGGCTCTCACACCAGCCGCACCGGGGTTCTCACCTCCGCAGCCATCGACGCCCGGGACTTCCTCCGGGCGAGGGACAGCGCCGCGGCAAAGGAGAACCTCCCGGACGGAACCCTGATCGCCGTCGCGGGCGGCAAGGACGGCGACCCCGACGCGGTGTTCCGCAAGCTGGACGCCGCGCACCGCAAGTACGCGGACATGGTGCTGGTCCACGGCGGCGGGCCAGGCGTCGAGAAGTTCGCCGCCCGCTGGGCCGAGGCCCGCGGCGTGCACCAGGTGGTGTGCCGGCCCGACTGGAACACCCACGGGAAGGCCGCTCCGTTCAGAAGGAACGACGAACTGCTCAACCTGATGCCGAAGGGCATCATCCTCTTCCCGAGCGACTCGGGCATCACCGCGAACCTGGCGGACAAGGCGACCGCCTCGGGCATACCGGTTCTCAGGGTCAACTGAGACACCGGCACCGGGCCGCGTCGTTCCCACGGCGCGGTCCTTCTTCCCTTCCGGCGCGGCGGCCGTGCCGCGCCATCGCCGCTGCGCGGCGCCCGGCGCTTTTTCCATTCCCCGTCCGCGGCGGCGGCGGCAACCGCATCCGCTTCGACGCCTGCTGCCGGCGCGGTGCTTCGCACCTGCACCGCCAGCGGCGTTTCCTTTTCGGTCCCCTTCCCGAGCGTCTACCCCGGCGCTGGCTGCCCGTGCTGGAAATCTCCGGCGCCGCGTCTTCATCCCCGTCCGCTGCCGACCCGATGCTGCGCATCTCCGTCGGGCACGCGAACCGGATCGCCTACCGTCGCCGACGCCCTCCGCTTCGCGTGCCGCTCGCGTCGGTTCTTCCGATCTCCAACTTCCACAGCGAACCGGTCCGTGCTCCGCGACGGTCCCGGTGGCGAACCCGTGCCGGGTCTCCGCCGCCGGCTTCGCCGCACGGCGCTGCCGGCACGTACTTCTTCTCCTGCTCCCTTCGGTCGCAATCATTTTTCCGTCGGCGTACGCGACCGCGGCCCCGACCGTCCCGGTCTCCGTCACGCGCGCCGCGTCCGGCATCTCCACCTGTTCTCCAACGAGCCGAAAAAAATTCCCGGCGATGGTCGCAGTGGTCAACCGGTTCCCGGTCCGCAGCGTCAGCCGCACCGGACTCCGCCACCGGCGCAAGTTTCTTCTCGTGCCTCTGCCCGTTGGCGCGTCGGTCGCGCTTCCCCTTCGGGAACTCCATCGGGTCGCGTGCCGCTCCCCATCGCGGGTCGCTTCCGCGTCCCCTCTCAAACGCCGCCGGGCTCCATCCCTTCGCTCTGCCGGAGTCCCGAATCGTTCGTGGTGTGCTCCTCCCCTTTCTCTCATTTCTACGCCCGGCGGCGTTTTCTCTCACACCCCACGCACCTATGGTGCAGTGTGCTGCATGCGTACGATTGCCTGGCCCTGATCCAGCTGGCATCGTCAGCAACCGCCCCCGTGTTGTTGGGCCGAGTGTATGCTTTTGACGTCAGCGTGGAGAACGACCAGTTACTATTGAATCAAAAGGATATTTTCATGTCTCGAATTCCGGCCGCATACGCCGTCGACCTAGGATATCCCCTATATTTGGTCATGAGAATGCGGCTTGTATGCCATGAGAATATGCCGGAAGTTGGTAAAATCGGTTCCCGGAATGCGGTTCCTGTTCCACAGCAGGAACGGCCAGGGTGGTTTCTGTCCGAATTCGTAAACAGATAAGCATCGAAGCCCCCGTACGATCAGTGAACACAAGCAGGAAAAACATGGCAAAAAAAATTGAAACCGATCTCACCGAAACCGAATCCGGCGAGTCGGGAAATAGAAATGCTGGCGAGAACTTGTCCGAGCGGCGCCTTCCGCGCTCCATCCGATTCTCCGATGCCGAATGGAAATTGATAGAGGGAGAGGCCAGGGAGCGTGGCATGACGGCCGCCGAACTCGTTCGCCATGTCTCCGTTGGCTTTGCGACGGGGAAATTTTCTGCCGCCCCTAGAGATGATTTTCCAACGTCCCTTCAGGAAATCTCTGCTCAGATTGAACGAATCTACAACGGTGTCTACCTACTCGCGACGCTGAAGCGGGAAGAAATGAACCGCGAGGGACGCCAGGATGAACTTGATCAAATCATCGAGCAAACCCGGAAATCGCGGGAAATATTCCAAGCGAACTCCCCGAGCTGAAATCATATTGAGAACCTTTGTCCTGAGGTGCTACCCGAAGATCACCCGCAAATTCCTCAAATACTTCGGCCCGGAATAACAGTTTCAAGGACACTACAGGAAATACAACTATATTTTGAAAATCCCGAAGCTCAAATCAGTAAATTGGGTCCACAGAACTATCGATCACAACCGTATTGCCTGAGACTCGTTCTCTACACTGACCCTCGATATTTATCATTCTGAGTAACTACTCACCCCTTATTTGCCCCATATCCCATCTGTAGGTTGACAGTATAGAATATTTTCCCTATCGTTCGGGTTTCGGACCACGAGACGAACCCGCACACAGATGGGGAACCGCTATTTCGGCTCCAAGGGAGCTTCGGGGCTGTGCCAGCCTCTGATCGCCCTGATGCCGCCGCACTCGGTGTATATCGAAACCCACCTTGGCGGTGGGGCGATCATGAAGCGCAAGCCGGGGGCCCTGCGGAACATCGGCATAGACTGCAACGCCAGGGCGCTGGAAGGATTCCAGTGCGACTATCCGGTGGAACTGGTGCATGGCTGCTGTCACCGGTATCTCCGGACGTTTCCGTTTGACGGCACGGAACTGGTCTACTGCGACCCGCCGTATCTGCAAAGTACGCGCAAGTCGGGCCGCCGCTACCGGCACGACTACAGGAACAGCGACCACGAGGGCTTGCTGGCGCTGATCCGCGGCCTTCCCTGCTCGGTGATGATCTCGGGGTATCCTTCGCGGATGTACGACGACTGGCTGGGGGATTGGGGCAGCGTGTCGCTTCAGGTGATGAACCAGGCGGGTGTGGTGACGGAGAAGGTGTGGTTCAACTTCACGCCGGACCGGGTTCACTGGCCGCGTTATGCGGGCCGGAACTTCACCCATCGCCAGGCGGTGAAGCGCAAGGCCCAGAGTTGGGGCCGGCGCTACCGGGGGATGCCGCATGGGGAACGCCTGGCGGTGCTGTCGGCGATGATGGCGGTGGAGGCGGAGGAGGCCGTGGAGGCGAGGGAGGAGTGAATCCATGGGGACGGTGAACCGGGTTGCGCTGCGCGAGGAGTTCGATGCGCACCGGGAGAGTTTCCGGTCACTGTGCAGGGAGGGCAAGGTCAGCGCGGAATGCGAGGTGCTGTTCAACGCCCTGTTGATGCTGATGGAGTTGATGATGGCGGTGTTCATGGAAAAGACCACCCGCAAGACGCCGGTGAACGCGAGCCTGCCGCCGTCCCGTGAGGGGAAGGATGAGACCGCGGCACGCCCCGGGAGCCGTGGCAGGGGACCGGAGCAGCCGCACTGGGAAACGGGCCATACCCGTCTGGTGAGTGAAACCGGGGTATCCCCGGTGACGGAATGTTCGGCCTGCGGCAGGAACCTGGTGCGGGTACGGTGCGAGGGCCATGAGCGTCGCACCCTGGTGGACATCGTGTTCGAGACCCGGGAATACCACGTGGATGCCGAGATCAAGACCTGTCCGCGCTGCCATGCCGAGAACCGGGGCGCCTTTCCGGACGGCCTGCCGGGTCCGCTGCAGTACGGACACGGCATCATCGCGTTCGCCGCCCACCTGATGGTGGCGCAGATGGTGCCGCTGAAGCGTGTGGTCCAGACCATGAAGGCGATGACGGGACGGGCCATTGCCGAGGCGACCCTGCTGGCCTGGCTGCTGCGCCTGCACGATGCCCTGGCGGACTGGGAGGCTGCCGCCGTCGAGTGCCTGCTGGCCGCGCCGGCGCTGCATGTGGACGAGACCTCGATCCGCATCGACCGCAAGAACCACTGGCTGCACGACTGCAGCGCCGGAGACCTCACCCTGAAGTTCTGCCACCCCAAGCGGGGCGGCGAGGCGATCCGGGACATCGGCATCATCCCCCGGTACGGCGGCGTCCTGGTCCATGACCGCTGGGCCAGCTATCTTGCCTGTGACCACTGCGACCACGCCCTGTGCGGCGGCCACCTCCTGCGGGATCTGCAGTTCCTCATCGACGCCCATGATCCGGCCTGGGCGAGGCGGATGAAGAAACTGCTCCGGGACGCCGCCCGCAAGGTCAGGGAAAGCCCGGACAAGGTGCTGTCCGCAAAAGAATGCGCCGCCCTGCAAAAGCGCTACCGGACCATCCTGACCCAGGGGAAGAAGGAACTCCCGGCAACCCCTGTGCGCACCGGCGGGAAAAAGCGCGGGCGCATCGCGAAATCCGACGCGGAGAACCTGTGGGAGGCCATGGGAAAGCATGAAACCGAAGTCCTGCGGTTCGCCAGGGACCCCGCGGTCAGCTTCACCAACAACCTGTCCGAAAGGAACCTCCGGATGGCCAAGGTCAAGCAGAAAGTGTCCGGCTGTTTCCGTACATACAAATACGCCGTCGCATGGTGCCGGGTCTCAAGCTATCTGCTGTCCATGTCCTATCAGGGTTACAATCCTCTTGCCGCCATCGAGATCGCTCTCAAGGGAAAGGCCGCCCACATGCTCAAGACACCTGAATGACCTTCAGGTGCTCCACAGGGGGCTAGTAGTTACCATTCTGATATGAAATATTCTTCACTTTGAAATGAAATCTGACCGTAACTACTCACCCCTTATTTGCCCCATATCCCATCTGTAGGTTGACAGTATAGAATATTTTCCCTATCGTTCGGGTTTCGGACCACGAGACGAACCCGCACACAGATGGGGAACCGCTATTTCGGCTCCAAGGGAGCTTCGGGGCTGTGCCAGCCTCTGATCGCCCTGATGCCGCCGCACTCGGTGTATATCGAAACCCACCTTGGCGGTGGGGCGATCATGAAGCGCAAGCCGGGGGCCCTGCGGAACATCGGCATAGACTGCAACGCCAGGGCGCTGGAAGGATTCCAGTGCGACTATCCGGTGGAACTGGTGCATGGCTGCTGTCACCGGTATCTCCGGACGTTTCCGTTTGACGGCACGGAACTGGTCTACTGCGACCCGCCGTATCTGCAAAGTACGCGCAAGTCGGGCCGCCGCTACCGGCACGACTACAGGAACAGCGACCACGAGGGCTTGCTGGCGCTGATCCGCGGCCTTCCCTGCTCGGTGATGATCTCGGGGTATCCTTCGCGGATGTACGACGACTGGCTGGGGGATTGGGGCAGCGTGTCGCTTCAGGTGATGAACCAGGCGGGTGTGGTGACGGAGAAGGTGTGGTTCAACTTCACGCCGGACCGGGTTCACTGGCCGCGTTATGCGGGCCGGAACTTCACCCATCGCCAGGCGGTGAAGCGCAAGGCCCAGAGTTGGGGCCGGCGCTACCGGGGGATGCCGCATGGGGAACGCCTGGCGGTGCTGTCGGCGATGATGGCGGTGGAGGCGGAGGAGGCCGTGGAGGCGAGGGAGGAGTGAATCCATGGGGACGGTGAACCGGGTTGCGCTGCGCGAGGAGTTCGATGCGCACCGGGAGAGTTTCCGGTCACTGTGCAGGGAGGGCAAGGTCAGCGCGGAATGCGAGGTGCTGTTCAACGCCCTGTTGATGCTGATGGAGTTGATGATGGCGGTGTTCATGGAAAAGACCACCCGCAAGACGCCGGTGAACGCGAGCCTGCCGCCGTCCCGTGAGGGGAAGGATGAGACCGCGGCACGCCCCGGGAGCCGTGGCAGGGGACCGGAGCAGCCGCACTGGGAAACGGGCCATACCCGTCTGGTGAGTGAAACCGGGGTATCCCCGGTGACGGAATGTTCGGCCTGCGGCAGGAACCTGGTGCGGGTACGGTGCGAGGGCCATGAGCGTCGCACCCTGGTGGACATCGTGTTCGAGACCCGGGAATACCACGTGGATGCCGAGATCAAGACCTGTCCGCGCTGCCATGCCGAGAACCGGGGCGCCTTTCCGGACGGCCTGCCGGGTCCGCTGCAGTACGGACACGGCATCATCGCGTTCGCCGCCCACCTGATGGTGGCGCAGATGGTGCCGCTGAAGCGTGTGGTCCAGACCATGAAGGCGATGACGGGACGGGCCATTGCCGAGGCGACCCTGCTGGCCTGGCTGCTGCGCCTGCACGATGCCCTGGCGGACTGGGAGGCTGCCGCCGTCGAGTGCCTGCTGGCCGCGCCGGCGCTGCATGTGGACGAGACCTCGATCCGCATCGACCGCAAGAACCACTGGCTGCACGACTGCAGCGCCGGAGACCTCACCCTGAAGTTCTGCCACCCCAAGCGGGGCGGCGAGGCGATCCGGGACATCGGCATCATCCCCCGGTACGGCGGCGTCCTGGTCCATGACCGCTGGGCCAGCTATCTTGCCTGTGACCACTGCGACCACGCCCTGTGCGGCGGCCACCTCCTGCGGGATCTGCAGTTCCTCATCGACGCCCATGATCCGGCCTGGGCGAGGCGGATGAAGAAACTGCTCCGGGACGCCGCCCGCAAGGTCAGGGAAAGCCCGGACAAGGTGCTGTCCGCAAAAGAATGCGCCGCCCTGCAAAAGCGCTACCGGACCATCCTGACCCAGGGGAAGAAGGAACTCCCGGCAACCCCTGTGCGCACCGGCGGGAAAAAGCGCGGGCGCATCGCGAAATCCGACGCGGAGAACCTGTGGGAGGCCATGGGAAAGCATGAAACCGAAGTCCTGCGGTTCGCCAGGGACCCCGCGGTCAGCTTCACCAACAACCTGTCCGAAAGGAACCTCCGGATGGCCAAGGTCAAGCAGAAAGTGTCCGGCTGTTTCCGTACATACAAATACGCCGTCGCATGGTGCCGGGTCTCAAGCTATCTGCTGTCCATGTCCTATCAGGGTTACAATCCTCTTGCCGCCATCGAGATCGCTCTCAAGGGAAAGGCCGCCCACATGCTCAAGACACCTGAATGACCTTCAGGTGCTCCACAGGGGGCTAGTAGTTACATCTGACCTAGACCAGCTTATCAGCGCTCCGCGAGAAGACCTTGCGGTGGAATACAAGACCTGGATGGACCTTACCCAAGGAGTGAATAAAGCCACTCTAGCCAAAGCCTGCATTGCTCTGGCGAATCATGGAGGCGGTTTTCTTATCCTAGGATTCGAAGAACAAGAGGAGGAGTTGAAATCGATTCCACGCCCTACCAACATTAAAGGGGTTACACAAGATGGAATTAATTCCGCGATCCGTCGCTATGCAGAGCCTGCCTTTCATTGCCAGCTCCATCTAGTCAAACATAAATCGACAGGAGTCGATCATCCCATTATCACTGTACCGGGTGATTTATCCGTCCCCGTTATGAGCAAACGCGCATGTGAAGGGGGCATTCAACAACATCGCTGCTACATACGGAAATCCGGACCTCGTAGCGAGGAGCCGCAGACAGAGCAAGAATGGAGGACACTGCTGGGAAGATGTGTATTGGCCAACCGTGAAGACCTTCTCAGTTCTATAAGGTCGGTGGTTCTGGGTCACGTAGAGGCAGAATCCGCCACACCTATTTCAAAAAACCAGTTCGAAGATTTCCGTAGATCCAGTTTCGAAAGATGGCAGACTCTAATCCATACTTTGCCAACAGATTCCCGAGGACGGCTTCCAGATGGATATTACATAGTCTCGATTCATCCTGTTGGCTCAACCCCCACCAAGTCGCTCAACAAACTAAATGAACGGCTCGCACATGCACGTCGTATTACCTACTCAGGCTGGCCTCCATTCTGGGACCATTATCAATGGATGCCAGATGCAATAGAAGATCATATTGAAGCGTGGGCCGGAACAAGAACTGACGGTAATTTTCCCCAAGAGCCGCAATTTTGTGATTATTGGCGTGCGTCTCGTAGTGGGCAGCTATTCACGGTTCGCGGATACACAGAAGATTCTCTAAATGAGTATGGGAATGTGTCGGCAGGAGAAATTATCGATATCACTATGCCGATTTGGCGCATTGGTGAAGTTTTATATTTTGCAGCCAGGCACCTCGGAGAGTTTGAAAACGTTCAGTCGGTATTGATCAATTGTCAATTTACCGGACTGTCCGGACGAACCATCTCGAGTATTTCTCCTAATCCCTTAGGACAATCACGCCCCTGTCGCTCCAGTGAAGTTACAACAGAAGCCAGTGCTACGCTTCAACAACTTCAAGAAAACATGGTTGAGGTTGTTTACGAACTACTGGTTCCGTTTTATGAGTTGTTCGGATTTTTTCAGCTTTCACGACGACTCGTCGAAGAAAATTTGGCGAGACTTAGAAGATGATAATTTAAGGAAGGTCTGATTAATTGATGTACGGAACGGTGATTTCTGAAATTCGAGATTTCAGTGGATCAAAATGGCCGAAATTACCGGAATCAGTGGCTGAGATCCGGAAAATGCAGGTAATACACCACCATTTCCATTCTCTCAGGCGAACGTAGTCCGCCATAGCAATTTCAGCCGACTTTGCTCCAATAGTTCCCGTTACGCTATTTCCAGGTTGCTCATGGATTCCTCGCTGAGAAAATCGGCGAGGATACCGATTGAGAGAAGTTCTAGACCGGTGCTGGCTACACCGTGGTCCCCGGGAGAACCCATATGGGTGAACATTAAAAAACTTGGATTAAAATGCCATAATTTGCTTTTCTTTTACCAATATCTTTAAAACTTGATGCTGCCTTAACTACTCTTCGCACTTTAAATCTTCCACTACATTTAGGAATCTTTTGATACTTAGTTATGCCAACACCATCCTTAATATTAATGTATTTTTTTAATGCACGACGTTCTGTAAGAATAATCAAATAACCATTAGCCAAAGTCGAAGATCTTGATGCCACCTCCCTAAATTTATACAACTTGTGTAGATCTTCTTTTATTTTTTTTTCGCGCTGGAGCCACGCTTAACTTCAAACACGTATCTATCTCTGCCTGATAAATTTGCTTTTTCGGCATTGGGAATTTTTTTCCCCTGATACACAACAAAATCTGCCCGTTTCTGGCCAAATTCTTCTTCATTTCCCTTCGCAACGAGGTTTTTGTACATGGGCTCAGCCAAGAGGGAGTGGTCTTCCGGTAAATTCGCCTGAATCAGAGTCATCATTTCCGCTACCAAGGCCGCTTCTGGTTGTGAATAACCACGGAAAAATGAACGTCGATATCCTACCCAGAATGAAACACCTTGTATCGCAGGTTCTACCCAATCGGGATAGGTTGGTAGTTTTGGGGGCATCTGATTTTTTCGTATTATGTTGGCATCAGAATGGTATCCCGATTCTATACTTCAGGTACCTCTGTTAATTCAGCCAGAATTCTATAATCGCCACACTCTTTTCAACAACAATACTCTCCATGCGCCAGACCACGCTTTCCGATACCGACTTCGACAAGTACATCAAAAAGACCAGCAAGGAACGTTTCATGGATGACATGGACAAGATCCTTACAGCAGTTTCTGCCGCTGGCACAAGCGGTTCCGTACCGAAACGCCGGACACCGGTCATGCCGGTCCGCTGATCGAACTGCCGCCACTGCCCGTACTCACCCAGCCCCCCAGAGACTGGCGGGAGAAGTTCGTGAACTAGACTTCAACTGACAGTCTGCCCTATCAAACCGGTAACTGTCAGATCAAGTGCCGACTTCTACACATCAACAGAACAGTCACAGACCAAGATCACGGTCCACGACCTTGGGCCTGCGGGGCGATTCCATCCCCGATTCCCGGCCCTGTTCCTTTGGCCTAGACGCCCTTTCGCCACCCTTTTCCGGCTCCGATTTCCCGTCCATCTCCGGCTTCTTCGCGATGCCCTCCAACGCGGAAATTCGCTCCCCGGTGGCCGCCTCCAGTTGCTCCTTCAGCCTCGCCCTGTCGTCCGTGACCAGTTCCGCCCGGTCCCTGGCCCGGCTGATCTCCACGTAGAATGATTTTTGGGTCGTCAGGTTCGGATGCCCCGCCTCCATGGCGGCGATCACGTTGTCCACGGTCCTGCCCTGAAACGCGTGCACCGTCGATGCCCAGGCATGGTCCAGATGCCGCATCTGCGGATCGTTTTTTTCAAGTTCCAGTCTGCGGCCGTCCTCCAGTTGGAAGGATACGCGGCCATTGCCGACTTCCGTCACTTCCGCGGTACGGCTGTTGAACAGTCCCAGCCCCCGGTCGTTGCGGGTCCAGCGGATGCGGTCCCCGGCCCGAAGCTCGATCCCCTCGGCCTTGTAGACTTCGGCCCCGCCGGTTTTCCCTCCGATTTTCTCGGGCTCCCACCCCACAGTTTGCCCTGTGTTCCCGTTCGGACCCTCCAGCAATACCTTTCCGGTCTTGCCGTCCACCCCCATGACCCGGCGTTCGTCGCCCTTTTCGATGCCGATCCTCTTATACGTCCGGTGAAATGCCACCACATCCCCCGGCGCATAGTTGACCGGAAGGGCCTTCTCGGCGTTGGTGAAACCCTGCGACACCAGCCGCTGGCCCTGGAAGGCGGGGCCGTGGATCCGGCCCTCGCGCTCCAGGCGCTCCCGTATATGGCCGTTGATGTCCTTTCTCAGTTCATGGCTCGGCGCCATCACCCCGGTCCTTTCGCGCTTCTCCGGGGACAGGCGTAGCCAACGGGCGGCGACCGCCCCGGCGATGTTGTCCGCCTTCACCTCGGCGATATTGGCTCCAAGCTTCCCGAACGCCTTTTCCACGTTCCCGGCCAGGCTCGCCTCGACGGCGGCCTTCAGGTCCGGATCCCGCTGGCGCAGGATCTCGTCCATCACCGCCGTCTTCATGCCCGCCTGCTGAAGCTGGGCGAAGGGCTTGCCCGCGTCCACGGCTTCGAGCTGCTTGCTGTCCCCCACCAACACCACCCGGGGAATCCGCAATGCCTTCGCGATCCGAAGGAGGTTCCGGGCCTGCACGGTGGAAGCAAGCGATCCCTCGTCCACCACCAGCACGGTTTTTTTGAACTTTTCCCGCAATTCCTTCCGACCCCTTCCGGTCAGTCTTCCCTCTGCCACGCCCGCGTTGCGTGCAAGAAACATCTGCAGGGTCTCGGATTCGATCCCCGACTCCGCGCCCAGCGTGCCCGCCGCCGAGGCCGAGGGGGCGAGGCCCGCCATGCGGTAGCCCTGCTTCTCCGCCAGCGCCCGGGCTCGGTTCAGCATCGTGGTCTTGCCGGTGCCGGCGTATCCCTGCACCCCCACCACCCGGTCCTTCGCGGACAGGATCAGTTTCACGGCCTCCTTCTGACCCTCGGTCAGCGGCCCCTTGTGGAGGCGGGCGCTGACCGCCCAGCTCCTCATCATCGGACGGCCATGGCCCTGGCCTTCGCGCATGAGGCCGATGGTCTCGCGCTCGTCCGCCAGCGCCCGGTCGGTGGTCAGGCCGTCTCCCGTGTGGAACGCGGGGGCGACGTACAGGCCATTCTCCTTCCGCAGGCCTTCCACCGCCCGCTCCGCCGCCTCCACCGACACCATCCCGGGCTTCCAGGAAAGCGCGGCGGCCAGAAGCTCCGTCCGGCTGAACACCGCCTCCCGTTCCCCCAGATGCGCCACCGCCCATTTTATTGCCTCAGTAGCGAGATCCTTCGATTCACTTGCCGGTATGGGAATATCCGCCATCGATGGCTCCACAGCCCTGCCGGTCTTCCCGGCTTTCTCTGGTGCCGCACCCGAAGCGGATAAATCCTTGCCGGATTCCCTATACGCTACACCTGATGCATGAATTGCACCGGCGGTGAGTGCATTGGCATCGAAGCCCATGGTCTTCGCCTGTTCCCGCCAGTGCGCCCGGAGTGCATCCTTGTCCACGTCCCGTTTCGACGCCCGCGTCATCAGCGCCGCCCGCTCGGCCAGGCGCTGGTTGCCGGCGGTGCCGCTCCCGTCCGCCGCCCGCTCCGCCACCGCCGCCTCGATCTCCGCCCTCCGGGTGGAGAACGCCTCGATCACCCTGCGGGATATCCCCGCAATCTCGAACCTCCCGTCCGCATGGGTCTTTTCAATCCCGTAACCGAGCTTCATCAGGCCACCGGCCAGTTCGCTCCGGCAGATCATGCCGATCAGTTTCTGGTTGCGGTACAGCCCCTCGTTGGCCATGGTCCGCCATTTCCCGTCTTCTCCCCGAACCATGTTGGCGAGCACGGCATGGGTGTGCAATTGGGGATCGAGATTGCGCGAGGTGTCGTGCAGGAAGGTGGCAACCACCGTCTTCTGGTTTCCCGCGCGGACCAGCCGGCCGGTCGCGGGGTCCCGCAGACGGGTCTCGGCGGCGTTTTTCTCGACCCAGGCCAGCGACTTCGCGACCGCCTGCCGGTGTGCTTCCACGATGCGTTTTTCATCCCCACCCACCAGTGCGGCCAGGGAAACGGACTTGGGGGCGGAGAAGGTCAGGTCCCGGCCGGGCCGGTGAATGACATTCCCTTCCCGGTCCATCCGGCCGAGCCGCTGCCCGCTGCCGTCCGGCACCTCGCCCCGGAGAACCGCCTTGAACGCCTCCGGGTCCACATTCCCCTCGAGGCCGAGCTCGGCCGCGCCCTTCCCCGCCCAGGCGCTCATCCGAAGGTGTTCGGGATCGTCCTTCGCGTAATATCCGTCCCGCTCGTAGTAGGAGGCGCCCTGGGCGGCCGAAGCCACGGAGCCGACCGACACTACCACGCCATCCAGTCCAGATTTTTCTTTTGACTTCCGGAGCCGGTTTTTCCTGTTTTTCCTGTTTTTCCTGTAGCTTTGGGTGCTGGCCGGTCCGTGGTTTCATCGATGGGTTTCGGCGCCGGCAGACAGCCGGATGATTTCTTCTGTGCTTCAGTAGCAACCGGAATGTCATCGGCGGGGATTTCATCGGTTTTGGGGGCCGGTTCCAGCTTCACCGGATTCCTCCCCCCTACTTCCTGACGTATGGATGGAACGAATCGTTCGGCAATCTTTGGGCGATTGGAGTAATCCAGCCTGATCCTTGCCACCGGCAGCGGGCCGGGAAACCGGAGGTATCCGTTCAGGTTCTGAAGGCGCATGATCTCCGAAGCGAGGGCCAGTGCGCGGAGTTCCCGCTTGGGCGTGAGGGATACCCCATCCCTTATGGTGTTGGCCCCGTAGGAGAGGCCCTCGTTCATCCCCTCCACCTCGCTCCTGCCCAGACAGTCCGCAGACCACTGCGCGGTGTCGCGGTCCGGTACCGCCAGCACCACCCGGGTGCCGCATAGCCCCGAGATGGTCTCCGCCCCGTTTCAGCAATTCCCGCTAATTCTATCACGGATTGGATTCGGCGGATTTCATGGTTTGAGCCCCTGTTCCCCGACTACGCGGGGAGGGAACCCCCTCCGGGCGGTGTGCCGGATTGTCTGCTGGCCACATGATTCCCCGAAGAACCGGCCCGTTGCATATTCGGACACGGCCGCCGGGTCAGGAAGTGTCGAAGGGCACCAACTCCGTCTTCCGGTGCCCGAACGCGATCGCCCGGTACAGGGTCTCCCAGTCCGGAATGTAGAACTCCGTGAACAGCCCGCGCAACCGCACCCACAGGTATTTCGAACCGCCCGCCTTCTCCCGGGCCGCCCGGAACAGCGCACAGCACCGCTGCTGCACCTGGTCGATGAGGAACGCCAGCATCGTCAGGTGGGCGAACACCGTCGCCAGATGCCGCTTGCCGTGACCAAAGTTGTGCTCGAAGCCGTAGCCTTGGTTCTTCAGGGTGTTGAACGTCTCGTTCTCGATGCGCCAACGGGCGCGTCCGGCCCGCATCAGGTCATGCGCGTTCGATTCCGTGACCTCCATGTCCGTGACCCAGGAGAAGTGCAGTTCCCGGCCATCGGGGCGGGTCTCCCGGCACGCCAGGAAGTTCACTGCCAGATCGGGGTTCGCCTGGTTCAGCGGTACGCCGTTCAGAAACCGGAACCGGAAACGGCTGCCGCCCCCTTCCGACCTCTCCACGGTACGGGTCGCCGCCGAGGCCTCGACACGGCGGAACAGTTCCCCATGGTCCCCCGGCTTCACGCCCAGGACATACCGCATGTCCAGTTCCCCCAGCAGCCGGATGTGCGGCCCGTTCGACGCCAGCGCATCCTCCACCACCAGCAGCTTCAGGTGCGGATGCTCGCGACGGACGTCACGCAGCAGACGCTTCGCCGCGTTGCGCTCGCAGTCGTTCTTCCGCGAACCGTCCGAACGCATGATCGGTTCCGGCGCCAGCGGGAACACCTCCCGGTGCTCCGGGTGGACCAGTACCGCCCCCAGCATCTGGTGGTACCAGGTGGTGCTGCCGTCACGGTGATGTTTCTCGCAGCAATGGTCGCAATGCACACTCTTCGACGAGAAGTACCCCGTCCCGTCCACCGACAGCAGATGATGGCCCAGCCAGGTGAAACCCTCCAGACCCTTGCCACGCTGAAGGGCCGCGAACACACCCTTGAAGGCACCCCGCAGCGCACGCGGGTCCACCAGGTCCAGGCGCTCGCGCATCGCCGTGTCCGACGGCGCGCGGCCAACCCCGTACAGTTCCCTGAGGTTCGACCGGATCCGGCCCTCGTCCCGTGCGTCCTGCTCGAAACTCAGCAGCGACGGGTACTTCAGCGCGAATACCGCCAGACCCGACATCAGGCAGTCCGTCAGTGCCAGGCCCCGGCTCACGATGGGATCCTCAATGCGATCAAAATGCCCACGCACCACCCGAAGCAGACCCGGAACGCTCAGGGTCTTGCGAAACACGGCTTTCGACATGACAGATCATCCGATATCGTGAAATCAGACGGATCATACCGCCTTTTCAGGAAAAGTCTGCGAACCGCCTTCCCCCAGCACCGCCTCAAACCCACGTCTTTATTGGACTACAGATGATGGCGGGAATTGCTGGCCCCGTTTCTTCCATACAGGTCACGGAGTGCGGAGATGACCTGCACCCCCAGCACGAAACAACCCCCGAACTGGCGGGACTCCGCCAGTCCCGGCTGCAGGCTCGGCACCTGGTGCAGGGTGGGCAGTTCGTCCAGTATGATCCAGATCCTCCTCCCGTCAGACTGCTCCAGCGAGAGCATGGCGTTGACCGCGATCTCCAGCCAGGTCGATATCAGGCCTCTCAGGCTCGCATGCTGGTCTCCCCTCGAAGTCAGAAAGAGGCATCCTGTTTCGTCTTCCCTTTCAACCCAGTCCCGGATGGAGAAGGGAGAACCGGAAGGATCGTCCGGGAGGAGTTCCAGGGCGCCGATGTTGGCCGTGAGCATCGCCCGGACGCTGAGCGCGGTCTTGGGGTTCTCCGGGTCCACGATGGATTGTGCTACGGTCCCTTCCATGGCTTCCGCCAATTCCGTCAGTTCCGTCTTCAGCAGGTGATTGACCAGTACCTGGTTCCTCTTGACCCCCTTCTCCCAGAGCACCCCGGCTCCGTTCGAGAACAGCTGCCTTGCCGCGGTGACCCAGAAGGGATCCACGGTGTCCTTCTGCTGGGGGATCAGGGCAGCGGCCATCATGTCGAAGTCCCTCGGACCCCTGGCCTCGAAGAACGGGGACCAGCGGGGGGCGCGGGCATCCAGGGGGTTCAGGAGCACGTCCCGTTTGGAGTCATAGAAGAAACGGGTGTAGGTTCCCATCTTGTCGTAGATCACGCATCGCTCCCCACGATCCCGGATCTGGGCGACGAGGTCGGAGATGAGCACGGTCTTGCCGGAACCGGTGGTGCCCGACACGATGGTGTGCTGGGTCTCGGCCCATTCCGGGTACGGCACATCCGCGATTCTGTACGGCCTTGCATGCACGGCCATGGAAAACGCATGACGAAAACGGGCGCCGACAGGATAGCTTGAGAGAACCTGGCGGCGGAGTTGGCGGGCGGTGGCCAGTTCCGCCCCCCGGATTCTCTTCTCCCGGTTCAGTTGCCGGCCCTGGAACCAGAAGACGGCGAGGAGTATGACGATGGCGAGAACGCCGAACTTCAGTCCCTGGAAGGCGCTTTCGTAGATCCCGTCCTTCAGGCGCTCACGGGCAAGAAGGGCACGGCGCGAGGATGCGATCTCCGTGATGGTCAGCACGGCGGTTCTCCCGTCGTGCATGCGGACCTCCTGGCGCGAGTCCTTCCGGTAGCCGATTGCCAGCTTCATCTCCGCCACGGTCACGATGGCGGCGGCGTACCACTCATACCCCGTGGTGTTTCGCCAGGCATGCCAGGCCGGGACCGCCACCACCGAGATGGCGGCCAGGAACAATCCGGCGCGCAGGAGCTGGCCCCACATCCGGATGCCGTGGAAGACCGTCTGTCCGCCCCGGAGGGTGCTGTTTCCGATTCTTGTGTTCATCGTGGGTATCCTGGAGAGCTAGGGCGTTCATGAGCCCTTATCCCCCGTCATCGGCCAGGACGGTGGCATCCCGCCATTCCCGTACCTGCCCGGTTGCTGTCGTTCACCGGATCGGTTTCAACCCCGCTTTACAGTTCTTTCCGTTTCTTTCCATAAATCTGTCCATGTCTTGTTCATGCCTTCACCGTCCGGCCACGGCGAACATACACGGGGTTGTTTGCAGGCGGCAAGGGTTGCCGATAGGAAGAAATACCACTCCGGGAAGACAACGAATCGCTCGCCTGCGAGGAGGCGCGAATGAATGCGGGAATATATTTTGGAATCCTTTTTAAAGCGCGGCAGGAATATGTGCGAGATCACCATGCTTACGTGGCGCGCACGGCGGCGCATATGATCCGAACCACGCCAGTTGTTAGTGCGCTATGCCAACAACCACTTCCGGCTAGACTGGTTGTACCATGCCATGGTCAGACTGGAAGCACAGTCTCCCTCCCATCCCTGCACCCATCCCTGCGCCGCTGCGCCCTGAATCGGCCTGAATCGATCTCGGATTTAGGTCTTACGCTGCCGGGCACGCAGGGTCCGCGCCTGGGAATCCACCGAGTCGACCTCAAGGGCGACAATCTCCGGCAAACGAAGACCGTAGTGAGTCATGAGATGAAGGTTCACATAATCACTCCAGTCTGCCTTGCTTCACCGGTTGATCGATCGCAGCAGTTCCTGTACGAGTTTCCACGGAATCGCTCGGGGCGAATGTTCGCCGCGATACATCCGCGGCGTGTCGATGGTATCGAGACGAATAGGCATCAACCGGTTATCGTAAGCATGGGCTAGGAAAACATGTAGGTACGCGACCGTGTACTGCGCGGTCTGCCGTGTGACTTCAGCACTCTTCATCGACAGATAACGCTCTGCATGGACCGACTTCAACGTGGCCAGCGAATCCGCCGGCCCGAAAGCGTGATCCAGAAAACCCTGCACCGTCGTCATGTGCTGCGTGATCGTTGAACGCGTGATAACTTGCAAGCTACGCAAGAACTGGCCGTACTCCTCATTCGAACACATGACGGAACTGACGAAGGTGCCTTCAAGTGTTCTGGCGCGAATAGTCACTGGCCATCAGCCAGGCGCCAAATGCCTCAAACTCCTCGCCGCAGCGCGATTGCTCGTAACGAGAGTGGTATCTGGGAAAAAGTGTACGTACATGACTGCCTCCTGATCGTTGTCATGGGAGGTTCTAGGTTGCCAGTTTATAATTAGTTCAGACTGGGAAGAAGGCTTTAAATATACATAGTCAAGGACTGCAATCAGGTGCTGGCGTTACTCGGAAAGAGCACCAGCTCGAAGTCCAATGGCCTAGAAAAATCCGCTTGAATCAGGCCGCGGATATTGGATATAGTCGTTGCAAGGGGCATCGGACAGTTCGCAGGCAAAGTGTGTTGAACGAAATGTACAATGTCACCGTCTGCTCCTTGACCTTGTTTTATTTAATTGTCCCAATCGATCAGATCGAAGAGAATCTCACTGAAATAATCAAAAAGAACGGAATGAATCCCCATGGAAAGATCGATTTTTTTGTAGGCCTACCTGATGGCCTTGAAGAGGAACTGGAGGCTAACCGACAAGCATGGCCGACTCTATTTCAGTAAGCGAAATTTACTAAATCCAACATTTTTTCGAGGAAGGAACTATGGCAGAAACGATCAACGTCTGCTTTGCAACTAACCGGAATAATCTCGGGTCAGAAAAGACTCCAAGGTTTGGGGAGAAGTTTCATAAAGATGGACCCGCCTTCTATAGGGTCGGCACTTGCCAAGTATCAAAGCTAGAAGAAGACAATTTCAGGCTTGATCGAACGGAACTCTATGCAGAATCGAAATCCGGTTCTGATCTAAGGCGCATTCGCCACGGGAGTAAAGCGGCCTTCTTGGGCATTCAAACCGAAATGAACAATGAAGCCAAGGACGTCATCGTCTTCATCCACGGTTTTTCGAATACATTCGAGTCTGGAATCTTGCGTTCGGCGCAGTTGAGCGATGCCTATATGATCACACGTCCGAACGGCACTACCTACCAACCTCCGATTTTCACCTTTTCCTGGCCGTCGAACGGGCGCACCCAACCACCTTGGCAGTATTTCTCCGATCGTAACGATGCCGAGGCCTCTGGGACCGCTATGGCGCGTGCCATGCTCCGTCTGATTGACTTCCTTCACGCATCGCGGAAAGTTGGGATACAGTGCAACAGGCGAATCCATCTTGTGTGTCACAGCATGGGTACCTGGGCGTTGAGGCACATGCTGCAATCCCTACGAGGAATCGTTGGCGATAACGGACTGGAGCCTGTTTTCGACAATATTTTCCTAATGGCAGCCGACGAAGATGACGACGCTTTAGAACCCGAGCGGGATCAGAAGCTTGGTCTCTTGCCCAAGCTCGGTCGTCGGATTCATGTCTATCACAGCGCTGACGACGGAGCTCTTGTCATCAGCGACAAGACAAAACTGAACCCGGATCGGCTTGGTTACAACGGGCCACGGCATTTTGACGGCTTGTCTACACGGATCACGGCGGTCGATTGTGAATTGGTCGACAAAACCGAGTTCTTCCATGTAAACCACCAATACTATCGTCTGCGCCAAGAGGTGATTCAGGATGTCCGGGCTATACTCTCCGGACATCATTGGGCCGATCCCGAAGCGTTTCCATGGCGGGAAGTGATCGAGCGCGGCCGACGATATCGAATTCGCCTCACGAAACCGGAAGTTCAAGACAATAGGAACGATCCTGCACACTCCAACTCGATCCGCGATGAGGAACGTGGGCGTCGTTGACCCACCCCTGAAACACCTCGAAAAGTATGGAAATTTCAATAAAGAGACATTGAATTTACCCTGTCGAGACAGCCACGGAACATCTTCACCGGCTGTTGCATCTGAACAATATTCTTACCAATGACGGCGAGAAACTTCGTCCCATGGCCTCACGCATTACCTCGACGCCGGATTTTATGGTGCACCCGTACTATTCCTAATTCACAGAGGAGTTTGCGATGCCGCCGATAGGGCGTCTGCCGGGATGCTACCGTGTTGCTGGATATCTGGATGTTTCCCGAAGCCACCACCGATGATGCCGCAAAGGGTGGAGGCGATTCATTCCAGTACCTAATTTCGGTAAATTAGGTACTTTACTGGGTGGTACTGATATCCGCTCCAGATCGGCGTTGGTCCAGCCCTTCGGCAGCGGCCAAACGAAGCCCAAACGAGGCCTCCCCGATCAAACCGGACCAAATAGTGTGCAACCGAATTGGGATTGATACCGCAGATTTTGCTGATCTTGCGGTTTCTCAGACCCTGGTTATATAGCCTGACGGCCTCTTTGATCTTGCGCATGGACAGACTCTTGTGGGCATGAATCTCTCCTCGAATCCAGGAGAGGAACATACCGATTATCAGCTATGCTCCGCTCAACTCCGAAAACGGTGGAACAGACTACCTACACCAGACAGTTGTCAATTTCCCGTGGAATGGTAATCATAATTCTGTGTAAAAAAATCACTTCAGAATTTTCCTTAGCGAAATTATTATTCTAAAAAACACTCTTTTCAGGCGTTAAAAGTCAATGTAGCCCAATACCCTTAGAAATCGCTGCGACCGTCGTACCCGCAAGTAAAAATCCAAAAATTGCGTGAAAAACGAAATAGGCTCGAACCCACCTTTGCCTTCGAAATACTAGATCTTTGTGCGGCCGACTGATCGAAACTAATGGTATTAACCGGTCAAGGCTCAGAACTAAAATGTCAAAACAGAGCCACAGTTTAAACCACATCCGAAAATTTGGAGATTGCCGACGGAGCGATCGATGAGACAGGGCCTGCCGCATCAAAAACCACCGCCCTTCAGTAGAATGCCAAGCAATAGCGGCACCAATCAAAGTGGCGATGGCAGTTGCGAAAAGAGTCCGAACCGGCTTGGTTCCGTAGCCACCGAGAAACTCCGCGACGTATCTAGTCAGGCGGCGGCTGCCCCATCCTAAGCTTCGGGTCAACGATTGTTCTCGAAGAAAGGACATGTCCGATGAGGCGATGGATTGACCTGCTTCACGTAGGGTCGTTTCAAAAACCTGGTAGGCCAAGGTGCGTTCTTCCATGCGGTCGATTGTTTTTATCAGTGTGGTCAAACGCGCAAATGAATGAGCATCGCCAAGATTCGCATCAGGATTGTCGGTAAATACATACCCACCGACGCTACTCTGTGCTATTCGCAACTGGGCAGGCATGACAAAGTCGCTAGACAGAGATATCTCCCTGATCTGCATACCACGCATGTCCAGGAAAGAATCGGTAGGGGAAAATTTCATCGTTCCGTAGGCCTCCGAGGCTAGAGAAAGGGTCGCGCCAACGATCGTCCGCCGTAAATTGATCTGCTTCGCACTTACAGCGCTGAGATTGAAATCACCACCCACATGCATTTCATTCAAGCAGACCAATCCGCGGGTCGCCGCTGCTTGTTTGTTACAACTCTTTTCTAGTGGCTGGGGATGCAGCAGGAAATCGCCACTAATATCGGCTCCCTGAAAGGAAACGAAATCGAAATTGTAACGAAAGGCTCGACTAATTTCACAGTCTTTGCGATTTATAGCTTTACCCAGAGTAGCCCCGAAGAGTTCAACCCGATCGGCATTGAGGCGCCTGAAATCGACAGCAGGAAGTTTGGCCATGCGCAAACGGACTGTCGGAATCTTGGCATTGACCGCTGCCAGAGCCCCGTCCACGATGAGCCGGTCGGAGTAGAACAGTTTATCCAGCCTTAAATCCCACAGATCGATATTGCTTGCGAAGAAAACCAATGGATATGCGCCCATGACTTCCTCATACTGACTGACATCAAATTTGCGCAATTGCTTCAGCCACGTTTGGGTTCTAGTGAAGATCGATTGGTATTGCCGTGAGTTATGGAACGAGAGTTCCTCTGCTTTCATACCAGATGTGCTGACGTGGCCGAATGCCGATTCAGTTACCCCGATCCGAGATGATATCTGTGCGTCCTTCAAAAGGATCCCACCGGCGCGGCTTTCACTTATTATGATATCCGCGTTGCTGCGCAAACCGTCGGCGCGAAAAATTCCTTCAGTGAATTCACCAACTCCTGCCACGAATACGGTATTGGTGAATTGGAGCTTTCCGGTCACTTCTGCGTCAGAGAAATTCACCGGTCCACAGAAAACCACATGATCGAATATAAGTTTATGAGTAATGGTTACTGATGGGGCGTTGAATGGACCATTCACACGAAGATTTGAAAACCTGAGTTCTTTGGGCTGTTGCGAGATTTTATTATTAGCGAGTCGCAACAGAAACTCTGTTACCGCCTCTCCCTCCAGACCTTCCGCATTGATTTTACAGAGATCAGGAGAAAGTGCGGGCAATTGGCCCATTGAATCAACATCGTCAAGTCGATGTGGAAAAGCCAGTGCGTGCGACAATGCTCTATTGGCAACTTTGCCGGTAATTTTGCCGGTAAATTTGCTGTTTCTATAGATCCTGCAGACCGAGTTGAGGTGATCATTGTCAGCAATGAATTCCTTCGAACAAAACTTAATTACATCCTCTCCCACTGTGGATCCATTACCTTCATGCCCCTGTGCCAGGCCAACAAAGAGAGCCAACAGAGCCAGCGTTGCTCCAAATGTGCGTACCATTATGGGACTTTCATACGATCTCGACCGAAGGCCATGAATGACATATTGTTCTTTACGTACGCGTCCCATGGTACTGGCCCCACGCAATTCGCCAAGAGGGTGGCTGCACGCACTGCATCCATGTCGTTCTGGATCGAGCTGAACGTGATTTTCGGGTTGGTAATTCCTTTTAATTTCCTCTGATCAAGTTCGTTTAGCGTAGACTCTCTCGTCACGGCTTCGATTAGTGCCTTGGCCACAGATGAAGGAGCACCGCTTTGGATGATCCCGCTGTCTAGGAACATTGTCGCTGCACCAGACACCCAAGGTTCTACAGCAAGTTCTTTGTCAATCGCATCGGATTGTGTGAGTTGCTGCAGCGCCAGATAGGCGGCTTTTTCATAATCGTATTTTAGGTTTGAGTCGTTATAGCTGATTTTGTAGTTCTCGTAGGCTGCAGCGACTGAGATCTGATCGATAGTCCGGACCGACACGGCGAAACGCAGATTTTCTGGCAAATCCAAATTCGACACCCAGTTCACGTTCTCGGATTTATCGACGAAAAGCACATAGGTGACATTAGCTTGGGTGCGACCGATTGCATCGAATGCCCGCTGAAGTTCATTGGTAGAGGGCGTGTCAGACATTGTCTGGAGAACGACCATCGGACCATCCATTGATTCGATATCCTGCGTCATCAAACCAAAATCTCCCGGCTGGGAGATGACTGGAATCTGTTGTTTGATCAAAGGCATGACATCGTCATGTACCTTGGAGTCGTCGGAATATACCAGAAGACTAGGGACCATCTGGGGCAGCCCAATAGATGGGAACAGTGCGATGATCGCGAAGATAATGGTGAGATAAACTGGAAGTTTCTGCATTCTCTTTCCTCTTAGCTATTTTGTACCGGGATATGGATATAAGTCAGTGCATTACACTTGGAAAAGGCATGCGCCGAACCCGAAGGATCCGGGAGCATGAAACCGGGTATATTCGCATCGATTATGCATCATCCGCATCCATGGCAACCATGCTAGGGGAGCGGCTGTAAAATCAATGCCTAGGAGCCTGCGCCGCAGGAATGGTTGATCTCAAGGGAATCCTTCCAATCGGAAGGAATGTGTGATCACATCGTTTGTCATCAATTGAGGAATAGTTGGATGCCGACCACGTTTCGTCCTTACCAGCCGGACCAGTTGCTATTGCTGCCCCTCGACCTTCGCGAGTGGCTCCCGCCGGGGCATCTGGCCCATCACGTCAGCGACTTGGTGGATGCGCTGGACCTGAGTGTATTTTACGCCCTCTACGAGGGTGACGGTCGTCGCAATGCGCCCTACGGCCGTCGATGATGGTGAATGTTCTGATATACGCCTACGCGACGGGGGCGTTTTCGTCACGACCGATTGCACGGAAGCTTGAGGAGGATGTGGCGTTTCGGGTGCTCGGTGCGGAGAACTTTCCCCAACATCGCACGATCTGTGAGTTTCGCCGCCGTCATCTGGAAGAGTTCGAGGGGTTGTTCATCGAGGTGGTGCGTGTGGCCCGGGAGATGGGAGTGGTTCGGTTTGGGACGCTGTCGGTGGACGGGACGAAGGTGCGTGCGAATGCGCGCAAGCGCAAGGCGATGATCTACGGGAGGATGTTGCAGGAGGAATCACGGCTGAAGGAGGAGATTCAACGGCTGTTGGACAACGCGGGCGTGGTGGATGCCGAAGAGGATGAGCGCCATGGCGAGCAGATACGCGGTGACGAGTTGCCCGCGGAGTTGCATCGACGGGAGCAGCGCCTGATGGCGATTCGGGAGGCGAGGGCGCGGCTGGAGGCGGCGCAACGTGAGGCCGATGATGGGCGCGGACGCAAGCCCGGCCAGGACCGCAATCCCAAAAGAGGGCGGCCGTACAAGCGCGCCTACGGTGAGCTCGAGCCGCAGGCGCAGAGCAACTTCACCGATCCCGAGAGCCAGATCATGAAGACTTCTACGGAAGGATTCCAGCAATGCTACAACGCGCAGATGGTGGTCGATGAGGCGCACCAGATCATCGTTGCCACGGATGTCGGGGCGCAGGCCAGCGACCATGGCCAGATGCTCCCCTTGGTGGACGGGATGAGCGAGCACTTCGGGGTCGCACCGGAAGTGGTGCTCGCTGACGCCGGCTACTGCAACGAGGCGGATTTGGTGGGGCTGGAGCGACGTGGCATCGATGGCTATGTGGCGCTGGGGCGCGAGGGCAAGGCGCAAGCGGCGTCCAATCCACAGACTCACCCGGCCACACATCGCATGGGAGATAAGTTGGCCAGTGACGAGGGCCGGGCTCAATACGCCAAGCGCAAGTGGATCTCCGAGGGACCGAACGGCTGGATCAAGGAGGCGTTGGGATGCAGAAGGTTAAGTGTGCGCGGGGTCGAGAAGGTACGAGCCGAATGGCATCTGGTTTGCCTGGCGTTGAACATCAAGCGCATGCGGGTACTGGCGGCGTGCTGAGGAAGTCGAGGACCCTGCGGCTGCCTTTTCCGCGCACTGCGTGCGACGTCGACCGCATGAATCGTCAGCAACTGGGCTTCCGCGTTGTGTAACCCGAATCTGCGACGATTCCGGAACAGGTCTGTTCATTGGTGTCAGGATTCCGTATTTTCTACCAACCTGTGCCAACAGTCCGGCGCCAAGACTTCTGCGGCGCAGACTCCTAGCTCGGGATATCCTGGAAAACCGACGGGAATGCGTATTGATACGCCTGAATTGAATCAAATTCGCTTGCGCTATGCTTACGGTAATAAAATATAGGACGATTTGAATCTACGAAAAAATCACATTTTACATTATATATTATTAAGTTATGTCATCGAAAGTAAATCACAACATTGAATTAAGTGCTGAATCAGGGCATTCCTACGGCATCACGAGATTCTCCGCGGAACCCGGGACCGCCGGCTTCTACATGGCCTTCCTCCTCGGCGCCCTGCTCCCCGCAATCCTGATCGGCATCCTTGTCGCTGGGGGATTCATCCTTTACCTGGACCCGTACATCCTGCATGCGGAATACAGGGACCCCGTCCCGTGGGACCTGTATCTGGATGACGAGTTCCTCCTGTTCCTCCTGACGATGTTCATCCAGGGGTCTGTCCTCGGACTCCTCTTCTTCCTTGCGTTCGTCTACGGACCCCTGTGCAGGAACCTGCTGGTAAACACCCTGGCACTGGGCGACGTGGCCAGGTTCAGGTCGGCAATCAGTCCGCCCAGATTCGTATGGATATCCCTCTCCAACCTGTTCCTCACCATCGTCTCGCTGGGACTGATGCTCCCGTGGTGCCAGGTCAGGATGTACCGCTATCTGTGCAACTGCACCTCGGTCAGCCTGGTCGGCGACATTGATGACTTCATCGACAGCGAGCGACAGAAAAGAAGCGCGTTCGGGGAGGAATTCGCCGAATTCGAGGGACTGGATATCTCCATCTGACAGGCATGGAAATCACGGGCGAATTTTTCGATGCCCTGTCATCCAGGGGACGGAAGGCCAGCCTGAAGCTGGAGGGAGACCGCCTGTCCGTCTTCGTCGACGGAGACCGGATAACCGAAGACCTCAGGCTGGAATCGCTGCAGGACAACCGGGTCCTTCATTTCAAGTGCGGCCGGCAATTCATCGCCGACCATGCGATCGACCGGGACTTCCGGCGCCGTCACCTGAAAAAGGCCGAACGGTTCATCCTGTGGCTTGAGCGGTTCTCGATCCGGCGGGCCCTCCTCCTGGCGGTCCTCGTGGTGTCGGCGCTGGCGCTCTACCGGGTGATGCTGTCCACGGCAAGCGGCGTCATCGTGGCGGGCCTGCCCCATTCACTGGAACGGGAGATCGGCGAGAACGCCTATCTCGCCCTGAAGAGCACCGTGTTCACCGAGACGGAACTGCCGGATTCCGTCCGCTCCAGGCTGACCGGCAGGGCAAGTGCCCTGTCTGAACACATGGCCCTGCCGGATTCGCCAGAAATTCATTTTCACTCGTCAAGGTTCCTCGGGCCGAATGCCCTGGCGTTTCCCGGCGGCCCGATCGTCGTCACGGACGAACTGGTCAACCTCCTTGATGACGACGGGGAGGTACTGGCCGTGATCGCGCATGAACTGGCGCATGTCAGGGAAAGACACTCCCTCAGGCAGATCGTCGACACCGTCGGCATGACCGCCATCGCGGCCGTCCTGTTCGGCGCGGACGAGTCCCTGGTCGAGGAAGCGACCGCCATCCTCATCAATGCCAGGGTCCTCAGGAACAGCCGGGGCTACGAGAAAGAGGCGGACCTGATCGCCCTCGAGACCATCCGGAACCTGGGAATGGACGAAATGAGCCTGCATTCCGCGATCAGCAAGCTGATCGGGCAAAGCTGCAGTGGAGATGCGGCCGGGGCTGACCTGGCAGAATGCCTGGAGGGCGATGTATTCCCCGACTGGCTCTCCACTCACCCGTCCGGCGCCGAAAGGCTCGATTACCTGTCCGGGAAATCAGGCAAGGACTGATCAACGCCGACCCACGGCAGGCGATTGTTCCGCGACTCCCCTCATGCCCCATTCCATTGCCCGGAATCACCCGTCAGGTTCATTTCAGGGAGGGCAGGCTTTGCTGAACTTTCCGGAGGGCCGATCGAAGCGGATTGTGTCCGCCGGGACCGAAGGCGGCGAATCAGTGCTCTTGATTGGAAGTCACCGAAACCGCTGACGATCCCGGTCCCCGCGGATCAGCGCGGCGCCCCTCTTTCCACGTGGTCCGCCATCTCGCCCATGGTGTTGAAATAGAAATCGTAATCCGGCCGGGTCTCCACCCTGGCCGTGGCGCCCCAGTTGTCGCCGTCCCGCAGGTGCTGGCGGTCGATCCAGGCGTTGGCAAGGCCGAAGGCCCGTGCCTGCCGGTGATCGTGATGGAGGCTTTGGGCCGTATGCAGGATGCCCTCTTTCCCGATGCCGAGGTCCTCGGAGAGCCGGGTCAGCATGTATTCGAAATTGCGCGGGTCGGGCTTGTAGCTGCCGATGTCCTCGGCGGTATAGATGGCGTCGAACCCGACTCCGAGCTTGCGGTTGGAAGCGGCAAACCCGTCACGGTCCACGTTGGACAGGATCACCAGCCGGTAATGCCGCTTGAGCAGGCGCAGGGCGTCGGCAGTATCGCCGAAGGCGGGCCAGTGACCGGTGGAGTCGCCGAAGGCCCTGTCCAGGGCGTCCGTGGTACGCAACTCGAACCGCTCCGCGATCCCCCGGTGGGTTATCCGCAGCAATTCCGGGTAGGGCATGTCCGGCGTTTCCTCCTCCAGGGCATTTTCGATGTCGGCAAAGGCCCCGAGCCCGGCGCCGCGATCGACGTGCCCGGCGCCATTGTCCATCAGGAGCGGCTGCAGCGCGTCCCAGATGCCGGTTTCCCAGTCAATGAGGGTGCCGTAACAGTCGAAGGTCAGAACTTCGAACCGGTTGATGTCGATTGTGTTCATGGAGATTCGGTGGTTTCACGGCCTCGTGGCCGGGTTCGGGAAAAACGGGCCTAAATATTTCTTTCGGCCGGATGCGGGAGTCAAGAGAACCGGTCGGGGGCCCTGTCAGTCCGGTGCCAGGGTGAACCCGTCGGCGTCCAGGGACGCCGGGAAATGGTCGCGGAATTCCAGCAGTTCCGGCATGGACAGATCGTGCGTGGCCACCATGGGCCGGTCTCCGCAGTCCACCAGGGGCTTGCCGAGAAAGTCGAGAATCACGGTGCCGCCCGAAAAGGTGTTGCCGTTCGGGTCCGCACCGAGGCGGTTGCAGCCGACCACGTAGGACTGGTTCTCGATGGCGCGGGCCCGGACCAGGGTGTCCCAGGCGTACTGGCGGGCATCCGGCCAGTTGGCGACGTAGAGGGCGGCGTCATAGTCGTCCAGGTTGCGGCAGAACACCGGGAACCGCAGGTCGTAGCAGACGAAGAGCGCGATCCGCCAGCCGCCCAGTTCCATGACCGCACGGTCCTTCCCGCCGGTGTAGTGGTGATGCTCGCCGCCATAGCGGAACAGGTGGCGCTTGTCGTACCAGTCCATGCTGCCGTCCGGCCGGGCCCAGATCATGCGGTTGCGGTACTCATCCCCCACCTTCATCACCAAGCTGCCGGTGATCACCGCGCCGGCGTCCGCGGCCCTTTGCCGCATCCAGGCCACGGTCTCGCCGTCCATGGTCTCCCAGCACTGCCAGGGCTCCATGTAGAAACCGGTGCTGAACATCTCGGGCAGGACCACGAGATCGGTGCCGTCCAGTGCATCCAGGTGCCGGTCGTAGCGGTCCCTGGCCGCAGCCGGGTCCTGCCAGTCCATGTCGTCCTGGATCACGCTGACGGTGATGGGTCCTACGTCGCTCATGGTCACAGCGCGCAGAGGATTTCCGCCGCCCGGGCCAGCGTCTCGTCCTGCTTGGCAAAGCAGAACCGCACGATCCGGGTGTCCGGCGGATCCCGGTAGAACGGCGAGAGCGGAATCACCGCAACGCCCTTTTCCTTGGTGATCCACTCGGCGAACTTCATGTCGGGCAGGTCGGATATGGCGCTGTAGTCCGCAAGCTGGAAGTAGGTCCCCGCCGAAGGCAGGAACGAAAACCTCGAGGGTTCCATCCGCTCGCGGAAGTAGTCCCGCTTGACCTCGTAGAACGCGGACAGCTCACGATAGTTTTCGGGGGCTTCGCGCACGAAATCCGCCAGCGCCCACTGCATCGGCGTCACGGTGGTGAAGACGTTGTACTGGTGGACCTTGCGGAATTCCACCGTGAGGTCCGCCGGCGCCACGCAGTAGCCGATCTTCCAGCCGGTGGCGTGATAGGTCTTGCCGAAGGAGAACACGGCGAAGCTTCTTTCCCGCAGTTCCGGATTGTCCACCACGCTGTGGTGCCTGCCGCCATCGAACACGATGTGCTCGTACACCTCGTCCGACAGCACCCGGCAGTCGAAGGGGCGGATCTGCTCGGCCAGGCGGTCCAGGTCCCCCGACGACAGGGTCGTGGCGGTGGGGTTGTGGGGGCTGTTGATGATCACCAGCCGGGTACGGTCGTTCAGCGCGCCGGCCAGGGCATCCCAGTCGATCCGGTAGTCCGGCAGGGTCAGTGGGATATGGATGGTCCGCCCGCCGGCAAGGGTCACCGCCGGTTCATAGGAATCGTAGGCGGGGTCGAACACGATCACCTCGTCCCCCGGGCGCACCACCGCGTGGATGGCACAGAGCAGCGCCTCGGTGGCGCCGCTGGTGATGGTGATCTCGGATTCCGGGTCCACCTCCACTTCGCTCTCGATCCGGAACTTGTGGGAGACGGCCTGGCGCAGCTCCGGCACCCCGGTCATCGGGGGGTACTGGTTCTTGCCGTGGGCCAGGTGATGGGTGACCCTCTCCAGCAGCCGCCGGTCGGGCTCGAAGTCCGGAAATCCCTGGGACAGGTTGATGGCGCCATGGTCCTGGGCCATCTTGGACATCACGGTGAAGATCGTGGTGCCGACGTCCGGTAGCTTGCTGTGAACGGGAACGGTCATCAGTGGGGTCGGGGAAGCGGGGCGCGGGCATCCGAGTATAACGAAAACGGCACGCCGGATGACCACGCGGACCGGCCGACGGCATCTGGCCCGCACAAGGGGACAGGGGATCGTGCCCACCGGACCGGCCGTCCGGTTCCTGCCGGCCCGCTTTCTTCTTCCGGGGTTTGTTCTTGACTGGCCATCCTGCCTACTGTACTATTTCACTAGTACAGTTTAATGTTCTCCGGACATCCGCAGGTAAAATCATGATTGAGATGGAAAACATCCGGTTTGGCTACCGGAAACAGATCGTCTTCGACGGCCTGGACCTCGCCCTTGCGCCCGGCAACATCTACGGCCTGCTCGGGCTCAACGGCGCCGGCAAGTCGACCCTGCTCAAACTGCTCGGCGGCCTGCTGTTCCCGCAGGCAGGCCGGATCCGGGTCCTCGGCCTGGAGCCGCACCGAAGGGCGCCGGCACTGCTCTCCCGGATCTACCTGCTCTCCGAGACGCCCCACCTGCCCCCGGTCACCGACCGGCAATACGTCTCGAGAGTCGCACCGCTGTACCCGGAATTCGACCATGACTACATGGAGCGCCTCCTCGCGGAACTCGAAATTCCCCGCGCGCAGAAGCTCTCGAGTCTTTCCCTCGGTGAGCAGAAGAAATTCCATCTCGCCTTCGGGCTCGCCTGCCAGCCGTCCATCCTGGTCCTGGACGAGCCGACCAACGGACTGGACATTCCCTCCAAGGGACTCTTCCGCAGGCTGGTCGCCGAGGCGCTGACCGGGGACCGCATCCTGATCCTCGCCACCCACCAGGTGAAGGACGTGGAACTGCTGATCGACCGGGTCCTGATCCTGCACGACGGCACGTTCCTGTGCGACCGGAGCCTTTCCGGCGTTTCCGCCATCCTGCGCTTCTCCCAGGAGGCAGGCCAGCCGGACGCCGGGTCCCCGGGCCTGCTGTACACGGAGCCGCACTTGGGCGGGTACGCCTCCGTCTGGGCCGATCCCGGTGCGGGAGACGGGCACCTGGACCTGGAGCTCCTGTTCAAGGCGGCCATCTCGAATCCCACCGCCTTTAGCGGGCTCGTCCGGCAGGAGCGGCCGTGATGGCACCGTCGTTCTCCGCACGGAGGCTCTGGTACCTCATTCGCGGCGACTTCCTCGCCGCATGGCCCATGCTTGCCTGGTCCGCCGGGATCGCGGCCGCAACCCTGTTCGTGGTTTCCCTGCAGGATTTCATATATGGATATGTGGAACCGTCGATGCACCAGGACCTGTACGGTTACGGCCTGTTCATCTGGGGAATCATCGCAACCAGCATGGCATTCCGCCAGCTCGACGACCGGACCCACAGGGAGGCGTACCTGCTTCTCCCCGCCTCGGCGCTGGAGAAGATGCTCGCACGCCTCCTGCCCGTCACCCTTGGCCTCGGCATCGCACTGCCCGTCTACTTCCTGGTTCTTTCGGTTCTGATGGAATCCTTCAACCTGGCGGTGTTCGGAATCCAACGCCCGCTGTTCGACCCCTTAGACCCCGGTATCTGGAAGCTGTTCGGCTACTACCTCATCCTGCAGTCGCCCTTCTTTCTCGGCGCTGTCTGGTTCGGCCGGTTTTCCTTTATCCTGACGACTCTCGTCCTCCTTGTGTTCCACATCGGACTCGCCCTGCTTGTTCTGGCCGCCACCTGGCTCGCCCTCGGCAGCCCGGGGTGGCAATTCGGAGACGCGCCGGCGATTCACCCGGGGCTGCATGCCGAGAATTACGACGTTCTGGATTTCATGCTCTTCGGAGTTGTGGACAACGTCTTGGTGAATCTCCTGAACCCGGACTGGGACACCCAGATTGCCATCCTGTACGGGGTACTGATCCTGATCCCGCCCGTCCTGTGGTGGATCGCCTGGCTCAGGTTGCGGGAAGTCCAGGCGAACGGTTGAGGAAAGTCCGGACGAATGATGGAATCCAGTGACCCAAAAGGAATCTACCGGCAAATCGCTGGCCGGCTGTCCACCCTGATCCTGCACGCCGGCACGTTCCTCTGCGACCGGAGCCTTTCCGGTGTTTCCCCCAGCCTGCGCTTCTCCAAGAAGTTACCGTGATGGAACCGTCGTTCTCCGCACGCAGGCTCTGGTACCTCCTTCGCGGCGACTTCCTCGCCGAATGGCGTGTGCAGGCCTATTTCTCCGGGACCACGGCCGCGATGCTGTTCGTGATCTCCCTGATGGATTTCATATACGGTTATGTGGAACCGTCGATGCACCAGGAGTTGTACGGCTATGCGCTCTTCATTTGGGGAATCTGGGCAACCAGCCGGGCATTTCATCCGCTCCAGGACAGGACCCGCAGGGAGGCGTACCTGCTTCTCCCCGCCTCGGCGCTGGAGAAGATGCTCGCACGCCTCCTGCCCGTTACCCTTGGCCTCGGTATCGCGCTACCCGTATACATCCTGGTCCTTTCCGTCTTGGTGGAATCCTTCAACCTGGCGGTTTTCGGAAACCATCGCCCGCTGTTCGATCCCTTCGACCCCGGTATCTGGAAGCTGTTCGGCTACTACCTCATCCTGCAGTCCCCCTTCTTTCTCGGTGCCGCCTGGTTCCGTGGGTTTCCGTTGCTGAAGACGCTTCTCGCCCTCTTCCTCCTGCATATCGGCCTAGCCCTGCTCTTGCTGGCCTTGGTCCGTTTCACCGTCGGAAATCTCGGTTGGCATCCCGGGAACTATGATGTCCTGGATTTCATGCTCTACGGGGTCGCGGACAATCTCGTTGTGAATCTTCTGAACCCGGACTGGGACACCCAAATCATGATCCTTTACGTGGTGCTGATCCTGATCCCGCCCATCCTGTGGTGGATCGCATGGCTCCGGCTGAAGGAGGCACAGGCGAACGATGGAATTCAGTGACCCGAAGGGAATCTACCTGCAGATCGCGGACCGGGTCCGGGAGCGGATTCTCGGTGGGGAGTGGAACGCGGGCGAAAGGATTCCCTCCGTCCGGGAGATGGCCGTCCAACTTGGCGTCAATCCGAACACCGTCGCCCGAAGCTACCAGGCGCTGGTGGACCGGAACATCATCGTGAACCAGAGGGGCCGGGGATATTTCGTTGACGGGGATGCCGCCACCCGCATCCTGGAGGAAATGAGGCGGGAGTTTCTCACCGAGGAGCTCCCGGAAATTGTCCGGACCATGCAGTTGCTCGGCATCGGTCCGGAGGAGATCGCCGACCGGTTCACGCCCGGCGACGATGACTGAACGAGAGGAATGCCCGATGTTTCGAAAGCCAAGACCCAGCCAGATCGCCCTGCTCGGCACCGTCGGATTACTGTCCGCACTGGCCGTCGCCATCTTCGTGACCGCCGTATTCGATCGTACCCGCATATCCCTCACCAACCCGGCAGGGGCCGCGGTCCAGGGCGAACGTATTGCCGGAATTCCTGACCTGCGGGGCTTCAGGGAACTCGCACTTGTTGGCAGGTGGCAGGCGGAGATCACCCGGGGAGACGACTGGCACGTGGAACTCTCCTACCATGAAGCCCTTGAAGATCTGATCCGGTGGGAACTCGAGGGTGACCGGCTCGAACTCGATTTCGACCCGCCCATCTTTCAGGACGTTTCCGGAATTTCCGCCACTGCCAAAATCACCATGCCGGAACTCGGTCGCCTGGACATCAAGGGCCACAATCGGGTGCGCATGCAGGACTTCGAAGGAGACCGGTTCGCACTCCACATCAAGGGAAACAACGTGGTCGGCGGAGACCGCGGATACTACGACGCGCTGGACCTTTCCATTGCCGGCATGAACCAGGTCGACCTTGGCACGATCCGGGTCCGGAACGCCGATGTCCATATCGCGGGCAATACCGGCGTCACCCTATCCATGGACGGAGGGGAGCTGTCCGGTTCCATAGCGGGAGCCGGGTCACTCGGCTACCACGGGACGGTTTCATCGGAAACCGTCCGTGTCGCAGGAGTCGCCAGTATCCGGCGTCTTGACTGAGAACATCCCATCGCGCAGGTCGTCAAGCGCTATAAGGGAAAACAGAGTAGGTTCTCGAGAAGCTGTATTTCGTTCTGGTGAGCAATCTCACAGTGTCCGTGCAAGGAGGTTATTCACCGGCTACAACCGCACCTCGCGGTCGGTAGTCTCATCGCGCACGTTACTGAACACCTCATCCGGATCCAGCCCCAACCCGGCAAGTCCCACCGCATTCGCGAACTCCCGGTACGACTCGCTGAAGCCCTGCTGCACCCTGCTCAGCCGCTCGTATTCGCTGCGGCCCACCAGCACCACCACCGGCTCTCCTCGACGGGTGATTTCCACCACCCCGCCCTGCTCCGCAACCCGAACCAGGGACGGAAGGTTTCGCCGAGCATCCGCGATCGAATACTTCTCGGCCATCACCGCACCGGAAAGTTCATAACTGCTCAGGTTTTTCTTGCCGTTCATCACAATTGCCATCGACATTGCATGCAGGTCATCGCAAGTTCATCAAATATGTACATTACAGGCGTTCACACTTCAATGAAAACCCCGGATCATTGTACCTCCACATGCGGGATCAACCAGAGTTGCCGCTCCAGAGCCAGTCTCTTCAGGGACGATTATTCATTCATACAGGCCGGGATGGGAATACAGGGCTTGCTTGGGAGTAACGGCAGGTCCCATGAAGGGTTCTTCGTCTATATCCCGGCCGAACTGGTACACTCCGGCACCGGATCCGGCCCAGTCACCACCCCATGAACATCATCACCTGGAACGTCAATGGCATCCGCGCCGCGGAGCGCAAGAAGGAACTGCAGAAGCTGGTGGACGAACGGGAACCCGATGTCCTGATGCTGCAGGAAACCAAGAGCAATCCAGATCAGCTCAGCCAGTACCTGAAAGCCAGCCCGGTCTACCGCCAGTACTATTCCAGCGCGGAAAAGGCAGGTTATGCCGGCACCGGAATCTGGATCCGGAATTCCATTGCCGACACTCTTGAGGACGTCAGCTTCAGCACCGACCTGCCAGGCAACCCGAACGCCGACGAAGGCCGCGTCTGCCACCTCTCGTTTCGGCGGGACGGCGAGCTCTGGGATCTCCTGTCCATCTACTTCCCGAACGGCGGCAAGAGCGAGCAGGCCTGGCAGGAAAAGCTGGTGTTCTACGACCGGGTCCACGATTACATGAACACGCTCCGGAGCCAGGGGCACCTGGTGCTGGTGGGCGGCGACATGAACGTGGCCCACAACGAGATCGACCTTGCCCGCCCCAAGGAAAACGACGGCAAGATCGGCTTTCACCCGTCCGAGCGGGCCTGGATGGACCGCCTGCAGGATGACGGCTGGGCCGACGTCTGGCGGGCGCGCAATGCCGGTGTCACCGGGGTCTACTCCTGGTGGCACATGATCAGCCGGGCACGGGACAGGAACGTGGGCTGGAGGATCGACTACTTCCTCATGGATGCCCCGGAGGCATCAAGGAGGGTACGGTCAATTGACTACCTGATGGACCAGATGGGATCGGACCACTGCCCGGTGGCGGTCGAGATCGGGTAGTCCGGCGCGGTTCAGCCGCGAATCCGCGGCGCCAGGAGATCCTTCAGCCGGCCGCCGACCATGCGCCCGGCAATGCCGACGGGATGGAAGGCATGCAGGGGAATGGGCCGGGACCGCTCTGCGGGGAGCCCGGTCCGGCCCTCGGCGATCCGCTCCGCCAGCAGCCTGCCCATCATCGTGGCCATGGCCACCCCCCGGCCGTTGTAGCCGAGCCCGGCATACACCCCCTCGTCGAGTTCCAGCAGCAGCGGGCGGTGATGGGTCGTCATCGCCACGTAGCCCCCCCAGTCGTATTCCCACCTGAAATCCCCAAGTACCGGGTAGAGCCGCAAGGCGGCCCTTCGCACCGCCCCGGTGTTGACGGAACCGGTGCGCCCGAACAGCGTCCCCCGGCCGCCGAACACCATGCGCCCCGCCTCGTCGATGCGGTAGTAGACCGGCAGCCCGGCATTATCGGAAACCGCATTGCGCCCGGGCGTGATCTGGTCCGTCACGTCCTGCGGCAGCGGTTCGGTGGCGGAAATCAGGCTGGCGACGGGCACGATGTTTTCCCTGAGCCCCGGCCACAGGCGGTCGCTGTAGCCGTTGGTGGCAAAGACCACGGTTTCGCAGTCCACGGTGCCCCCGGACGTCCGGATGCGCCAGCCGGCTCCCCGGCGCTCGACGCCAATGGCGGCCGAATCGCCGTGGATCGTCACGCCCATGCCGAGGCAGGCCCCGGCGAGCCCCCGGGCATAGGACAGGGGCTGCACGCTGCCGCCCCGGCGGTCCAGCATGCCGCAATCGTAGTGGTCCGTACCGAGCATTCGCGCCATGCGCTCCCGATCCAGGGTTTCGACCAGGGAGCCGGCCACCTGCCACTGGGATATCCAGTGCCCTATGTAACGCCGTCCGGGCTCACCGATGACGGCGAGTATGTAGCCGGGGCGGATCGCCTGGCAGTCGATGTCGTAGCGGTCCACCAGCTCGAAGACGAGATCGCAGGTCTCGTTGGCCATGCGGATCACGCCAGCCATGGCATCCGCCCCGTAATGCCGCCCCATGTCATCCGGCAGCGCCTTCCAGCAGGGATTCACCTGTCCGCCGTTGCGCCCGGAGCAGCCCCAGCCCGGCTGGTTGCGGTCGATGACGACGCTTTCGACGCCTCGCTCCGCCAGGTGCAGCGCCGTGGAAAGGCCGGTATAGCCCGCCCCGACAATGCCCACGCGGGTTTCCGCGGAACCCGTAAGGGCCGGCAGCGGCGCCAGTGGGATGGCGGTGGCCCGCCAAAGACTGTCCGGCCAGTGGCAGGAGACGAGATCGGGATTCACTACCCACTCCCGGATTGGATGATGCGCCGAGTATACTGCTGAATAGAGAGGCTTCGGCATGATGCCCGCAACCGAATTATCCGGGGTCAGGGAAGCGGGGAATTGGTCCCATTTAGCCCCGGAGTCTGGACCTACCGGCCCCGGCGGCACTGCGTGGTAACATGTTGAATCCCTGTACCCTTGAGTCCGCCGTCCACAGTAGACGGTCCATGCCATTGGTACAAACACCCGACTACCACCCAATTACAACCACACGATACACCCACTAATTCATCAGTAAATGAGGAAACCCATGAACACACCGAAATTATTCAAGCAAACCCTCGCGGCCGCCGTTGCCGGCGCGGCGCTTTCCGCGTCCGTCCAGGCAGCCGACGAAGTCAACGTGGCGTTCTTCCTGGAATGGGCCACCCCGAACCAGGTGGCCAAGGTCGAAAAGGGCTATGACGACGCCCTGGGCGTACCGGTGAACTGGACCAACTTCGACGCGGGCACCCAGATGACCGAGGCGATGCTGGCCGGCGACATCGACATTTCCTACAGCCAGGGCCTAGCCCCCTTCATCAACGCGGTCAACGCCAACGCGCCCATCAAGCTGGTGGCCATTGCGGTGCAGTATCCCGCCAATGACTGCGTGGTGCGCAACGGCGAAGGCATCGACAAGTCCAACGCCACCGAGCTGGAAGGCAAGGCCGTAGCCGTGCCGCTGGCCACCATGGCGGACTACAGCTTCCGGATGATGATGCGTGCGCTGGACGTGGACGTTGACAGGATCGACGTCATCGACCAGGTGCCTGCGGATGCCGCGGTCTCACTGGCCGACGGTGCGGTCTCCATGGCCTGCGGCTTCGGCGCTGACTCAATGGCCAAGATGTACGAGGCCGGCGAGCCGCTGATGTCCCTGGCAGACAAGGAGGCCGCGGGCATCATCAGCTTCGATGTGATTTCCGTCACCGAGCAGTTCGCCCAAGAAAACCCGGACATGGTGCGCACCTTCCTTGAGGTTACCGACCAGGCCAATGCCGATTTTGCTGCGGACCAGTCCAAGATCGACGTCATCGCCATGGACGCGGGCCTGTCCGTTGAATCGACACAAAACCAGATGGCCGATTTCTACTTCCCGTCCAACGCTGAACAGCTCGAGAAGTACTTCAACGAAGGCGGACTTGCCAGTGTGGCCATTGAAGTCGTCGGCGGCGCGTTCGCAACTGCGGACAACCCCGCACTTGACGATTACAGCGCGGTCGTCGACACTTCTTTCCTCCAGTAGTAGTATGACCTGCGGGAATCCCCCCAGGGATTCCCGCAAAACACCCCGGCGGGGGAGCCCCGTTCCCCCGCTACCCCGGAGAGCATTATGAGTGATCTCATCGCAGACGAACTCAACATGGTGTTCACGACCCCGATGGGCGATACCACCGTGCATGCCCTCAAGGATGTCACCTTCACCCTGAAAAAAGGCGAGCTTCTGTCGGTTCTTGGGCCTTCGGGCTGCGGCAAGACCACCCTGCTCAACATCATCGCCGGCTTTCTCCATCCCACGGGAGGCAAGATCCTCCACGGGGACCATGAAATCCTGGGGCCCGGGGTGGACCGAGGGATGGTGTTCCAGCAGGGCGCACTGTTCGAATGGCTCACCGTGGCGGACAACGTCAATTTCGGTCTCAGGATGAAGAAAGCGGACCCGGCGGAAACCGCTGACAAGGTGGAGGAATGGCTCGACATCGTCGGGCTGCAGGGATTCGGCGACACGCCCACCTACCAGCTTTCCGGCGGCATGCAGCAGCGGGTGGCGCTGGCGCGCTGCCTGATCAACGACCCCGACCTGATCCTCATGGACGAACCCCTGGGAGCCCTCGACGCGCTCACCCGGGAGAAGATGCAGTCCCTGGTGCTCAAGATCTGGAAAGAGACCGGCAAGACCATCATGATCATCACCCACAGCGTCGAGGAGGCACTGCTCCTCGGGGAACGCCTGTTCGTCATGGCGCCCAGGCCCGGGCGCCTGCACAAGCAGTACCGCCTCCCCTTCGCCGAGCTGGGGATCACGGGGGATGCGAGGGAGATCAAGAACCAGGATGATTTCGTCGAGACCCGGGAAGAAATCCTGAGCATGATCTGGAACATGGAAGAAGAGATCATGGGCCGCACCGAAGCCGCGTAGGAAGAGAGGGTACCGCCATGTTCGTCGCCATCATCTTCATCGCCCTGGCCGCCACCCTGGTGTGGTCTGTGGTCCACGGGCGCAAGGTCATCCGGACAGAAAAAACCGACGCCGTTTTCGGCAACCCGGAGAAGGCCATGGGCGGCTGGCACTGGATGGTGATGGGCGTCGGCTCCGTTCTCCTTCTCTGGTACTGGTTTTCCTGGGACGCGGCCAGGGCCTTCTTTCCCGGGGCGGGCAACGAGCTCTGCCAGGTGGCCAAGCTCCACCGGGCCGCCAACCCGATACGGTCCACATTCCCCGTGGGCGACAACCGCCAGCTTCTCGGTACGGTACTCCTGGCCAGGGACTACGGTGAACTGGATTCCCTGGAAGCCCGCCTGGTCATCACCGACTTCGACGACGCCGACCGCGAGACCCTGTCCGGGATCATCGCCGACATGCGAGGCGTCATGGCGGCGCACGCGGAATCGAGCTTCCTCGACCCCACGGTGGCCGACCGCATGGACGAGGTGGCCGCTCGGATCAACACGCTGGCGGACGACATGGCCCGGCCGGATTATCCCGGGCCCGCGGATCCCGCCACCCTGGAAGAAGCCCTTGCGCAGCCCGGTTGGGGCGAAACCAGCGTGGAGCTTCCGCCGCTGCCCATGACCGACCGGGGGCGCAAGTTCGACGCCGCCGGCCTGATTCTTGAGGTCATCGCCAAGGACTACCGCGACATCCGCAACCAGGGGCCCGAACTGGTGGCCCGGCTGCAGGATATCGAGGCCCGCATCAAGGGCTTCGAGGTGGATACCGACGCGGCGGCGGACGTGGTGGATGACCGGGAGGACTTCGCCAAGGATCTCATGAAGATCCAGCGCAGGATCGACGACGGCCGGATTTTTCCGCCGGCGGTCAGCGACCGGGTGGAGGCGGCGCTGATCCGGCTCGACGATGTGCAGCGGGATCAGCAGGGCAGCCTGCGCTGGATCAATGCCATCGCCATGCCCGGCGGGGAAATCCTGGCGGGCAACAATGCCTGTTCCGAGCAGGGTTCCGGCCGCTGGCTGCCGAAGCCGTCGGACACCCTGAGCACCTTCATCCGCATGGCCCATCCGGACGTGGGCTACAAGGGATTTCCGCTCCTGTGGTTCAAGATGAAGCCGGTGTCGGAGATGGTGGGATTCCTGATGCCGGACTGGATCGCGTCCCTGGTGCCGGGTGAGCATCCCCGTCACAACGAGGACGGCGTGGTCAGGAGCAACCTGAAGAGCAAGGTCTACAGCGTCGTCACCGGGGACTTCAGTTCCTTCTCCGTTCCCATTCCGGACGGCCATATCTGGGATTCCATCGTGCGCGTGCTGATGGGCCTCTTTTTCGGCATTATCCTCGGCGTCCCGCTGGGCCTCTTCATGGGCCTGTCCCGCTTCGCCAAGGGCTACTTCGACCCGCTGATCGAACTGTACCGGCCGGTCCCCCCACTGGCCTGGGCGCCGCTGATCCTCACCATCTTCGGAATCCAGGACGACGGCAAGATCTTTCTTCTTTTCATGGTGGCCTTCGCCATCATGGTCATCTCGGCGAGAACGGGCGCCACCGGGACCCAGCTGTCCAAGATCCACGCCGCCCATTCCCTCGGCGCCTCCAACCACCAGATTCTCCGCCAGGTCATACTGCCGAACTCCCTGCCGGAAATCCTCACGGGCATCCGCATCTCCATCGGCGTCTGCTGGGGCACCCTGGTCGCCGCGGAAATGCTCGCCGGAACCACCGGTATCGGCTTCGTCGAGAACGTGGCCCGCAAGCAGTCCGACTACGAGATCATCTGGATGACCATCATCGTCATGGGCGTGCTCGGCCTGGTATTCGACATGCTGATGCGCTGGGTGATCCACAAGTCCATTCCCTGGAGAGGCAAGGGCTAGGCATTCCTGTCCGGGCCGGAGGGCCCGGCACCCCTGCTGCAGGCCACTCCCGTTACCGGGAACCCGCCCCGGTCCCGCCGGGGCCGCGATTGCCACCCATGGGCAGATTTTCTAAACTTCCCCCATGGAATCCTTTCCTCCACTGACGGCCGCCAACAAGGAGGGTCTGCTCGCCATCGGCGGCGACCTCAGCCCCGAGCGCCTGGTGCTGGCGTACCGGAGCGGCATCTTTCCCTGGTTCAACGAGGGCGATCCCATCCTGTGGTGGTCGCCGAACCCGAGGTGCGTGCTCTTCCCGGAAACGTTCCGCCCGTCGCGGAGCCTCGGAAAGCTGCTCCGGCGCGGTGACTACACAGTCACGTTCGACCGCGCCTTCGACCGGGTCATCCATGCCTGCGCGGGACCGCGCCGGGGCCAGACGGGCACATGGATCACACGGGACATGGAAAAGGCCTATACCGCACTCAGCCGGCTCGGCGTGGCGCACAGCGTGGAATGCTGGCTCGGCGAAAGGCTCGTGGGCGGGCTCTACGGACTCGCCCTCGGCACGGTTTTTTTCGGCGAAAGCATGTTCAGCATGCGCACCGACGCCTCCAAGGTGGCCCTGGCCACGCTGATGGAAAACCTGTCCAGGTGGGGCTTCACCATGGTGGACTGCCAGGTGTCGTCGGAGCATCTCTTCCGCCTGGGTGCGGTGGAAATCCCTCGCAACGAATTTATCCAGCGGCTAGAATCCGGTCTGGTGGACACAGATCTCGAATCCAACTGGCAACGCGAACCTCCCGACCCATCCATGCCATAAGCCGACAGCCGCCATGACCATCCAGTCCGGTCCCCCGAAGCTTTACCTTTCCGCGCCGCATCCGTGTCCCTACATCGAGCCGGAAACCGCTTCCACCGTCCTGCTGGACCCCAACTACCCCATGGACAACTCGCTGTTCAGCATCCTGATCAAGGTGGGCTTCCGGCGGAGCGGCGACACGATCTACAGGCCCCACTGCCGCAACTGCAATGCCTGCGTCTCCGTCCGGATACCGGCCCGCGAGTTCCTGCCCAGCCGCAGCCAGCGGCGAACCTGGAGCCGCAACAGCGACATCACCACCTCGCTCGTGCCGGCGAAATTCAGTGAAGAGCACTTCAGGCTGTACTGCCGCTACCAGAACTGGCGCCACACCGGCGACATCATGGACCATTCCGATCCGGACCGGTACCGCGAGTTCATGGTGGAGTCCTCCGTGGAAACCGTGTTCATCGAGTTCAGGCTGGGGGGGGAACTGGTGGCCCTGTCGGTCTGCGACCTCCCGGAGGACGGCATGTCCGCGGTCTACACCTTCTTCGATCCGATGATGCCGAAACGCAGTCTCGGCACGTTCGCCATCCTCAAGCAGCTCGAATACGTGCGCAACATGGATCTCGAGTGGCTGTACCTCGGCTACTGGATCGACGGCTGCCGCAAGATGTCCTACAAGACCCAGTTCCGGCCGATCTTCGGTTTCGTCAACAAGGAGTGGCGGATCCTGTCACTCTGAGCTTCCGGACAACTCCCGCATCAGCAGCGTCAACTGGCCCGCGTACCAGTAGGGCGAATCCGCCATGTCATCGAAGCCGAGGCGGCTGACGCGCCGGACCTCCCGGCCCCACTCCTGCTCGTCGAGCGCCAGCGCAAGCTGCCGGCTCGCCGCAAGGAGGGCGGCGGAAGGCGACGGCATCGGGCCGTCCTCCACCAGGGGCACCACTTCCGGGATGGTGCGCACCAGTTCGGGGCTCCTGCGCCAGCCCTCCCCTTCGAAATACCGCGCCCAGCCGAGCCGGGCCACGGCGGCCGCGCGGCGATAGTCCGCCGGATTCCCCGTAAGCCGCGCCCAGTCGTAAAGACCCTGCGCCACGTAGGCATAATCCTCTAGAGACCCCCTGCCCCTCGGCAGACCGCCCACCTCCGCCCGCGCCAATGATTTTTTTCCATCCTCGGAAGTCACGGTGACGCGTTCCGTAAGAAAAACCTTGAGTGCGTCCGCGGTTTCGGCGTAGTCGCTGCCCGGGAACCGCTCCGCCGCGCGGGCGAAGGCCGTGAGGGCAAGCCCGTTCCAGCCGCTCACCAGCTTGTGATCCACCGGCACGATGCGCCGGGACCTGGCATCGAGCAGCCTGTCCCGGCTCCGCTCCAGGATCCTCTCCACCTCGCCTTCCTCCATCCCGAGCCGTGCGGCGGCCTCGGACAGGCTTCGCTGTCGGCGCAGGTGGCTCCCCGCCTCCAGTTCCGCAGGCCCGGAGATGCCCCAGACCGCGTCGGCGACCGCGAACTCCCGCTCATTCAGCAGCAGCTGCAGTTCGTCCGGCTGCCACAGGTAGGCGCCCCCCTCGACGTCCTGGTCGTCCACGGCGGACAAGGACGACACCAGGGCCCCGTCCCGCCACATGTGCCGGCGCATGAACTCCAGCGTCTCCCGGGCCACCTCCAGGTAGTCCTCCCGCCCGAGAATGCGTCCTGCCTCCAGGTACAGGGTCGCCAAGGAGGCATTGTCGTACAGCATCTTCTCGAAGTGCGGAATCTCCCAGCCGGGGTCCACGGTGTAGCGGAAGAACCCGCCGGCCAAGTGGTCCCTCAGGCCGAACTGCATCATCGCATCCAGGGTGGTGGTCAGGAATTCACGCGTGGCCTCGTCCGGGAGGATTTCCTCGGCCGCCAGCAGGAATTCGAGCTGGGGCACCGAGGGAAACTTGCTCTGGGTGCCGAACCCGCCCTGGAAATGGTCGCCGTGGTCGAGTACCTGCCGCCTGGCGGACGCCAGCAGCCGGTGTATTTCCAGGTCGTCCGCCGGTGCGGACGAAGCGGCCTGCGGCTTCCAGGGAAAGTTCTCCACCAGCCGGCGCAACTCCTCCTCGCTGCCGGACCACAACGCCTGCAGCCGCTCCAGCACCTGGCGGAACCTGTCCGGCGGCAGGTAGAGCAGGGCGTAGATGGGGGAGCCGTCCGGCGTGATGAAGACATTGAGCGGCCAGCCAGCCTGTCCCAGGGTGGACTGGGCGAATGACATCATGGCGTCGTCCAGCGCCGGATGCATTTCCCTGTCCACCTTGGCGAAGATGAAGTGCCGGTTGGCAATCCCGGCGATTTCCGGGTCCTGGAAGCTCTCCCTTTGCATCACGTGACACCAGTGGCAGGAAAAGTAGCCGATGGATACGAGCACGATCCGGTTGTCGCGCCGGGCCGCCTCCATGACCCCGGGGCCCCATTCCTGCCAGTGGATGGGGTCCTCCCCGTGCAGTGCCAGGTAGGGCACGGGATGGTCCTTGAGCGTGTTGTCCGCCCCTGCCGCCGTCCCCGGGGGCAGCCAGATCGTCATGAGCCCCGCCAGGGCGAGCAGGGCGGCCGTTCGCGGCAGTTTTTTCTTCACCATGGTAGTCCTAAGCCAACGCCATCCCGCCGGCGGGCGAATTTCCCGCATGTCCGCTTTGAGAAAACCATGCGGCAACGCCGGCGGCGGCAGTTGCTACAATCATTCGCATATACTCTTGGTCCCCCTTTCACGCTGGATGTTCCCGGCTCCTATCATACCGATTCCCGGTGCACCGCCGGAAGCGAAGCCATGTGTACGGCCCATCCGCCCGTCCGGTACAGTGGAGTGAACAGGAAAACCGACATGGAATTGCCGGGCGAAGCCGAGGCCGGGCGGTTTTCCGGGGCGCTACTTGCATGGCACCGCCGTCACGGCCGCATGGACCTGCCCTGGCACCGGGACAACGACCCGTACCGGGTCTGGCTCTCGGAAATCATGCTCCAGCAAACCCGGGTGAGCGCGGTGATTCCCTACTTCGAGCGGTTCGTGGCGCGATTTCCGACGCTTGTAAGCCTGGCGGACGCGGACGTCGACGACGTGCTTCACCACTGGTCCGGTCTCGGCTACTATGCCCGCGCCCGCAACCTGCACCGTGCTGCCCGCATGATCGTGACGGACCACGGCGGCCGCTTTCCGGACACCCTGGAGTCCGTGATGGCCCTGCCCGGGGTCGGACGCTCCACCGCCGGCGCCATCCTCGCCTTCTGTTTCAACCGCCGCGAACCCATCCTCGACGGCAACGTCAAGCGCGTCCTCGCCCGGTATTTTTGTGTTCCCGGGTATCCCGGCGATGCCCCTGTCAACCGGATGCTGTGGTCGATTGCGGACCGGCTGACCCCGGCGCGGGAGGTGGGCCGCTACACCCAGGCCATCATGGATCTCGGCGCGACGGTATGCACCCGTTCCAGGCCCGCCTGTCCGGAATGTCCCCTCAAGAAGGACTGCAGGGCTCGTGCCCTGGGCAATCCGGGTGACTACCCGGCCCCCAAGCCGAAGAAAACACGGCCTGTACGGGAGATCCAGATGCTGCTGGTGGAGGATCCGGAAGGCCGGTTCCTGCTTGAGCGAAGACCGCAGCGTGGTGTCTGGGGCGGGCTGTGGTCCCTGCCGGAGGCGCCTGTCGAAGAACGCGAACTGCGCAGCCCGCTGCCGGGATACGAACTTGAGCCGGCCCTGCATGCCGATCCGGACCCGGTCCGCCACGGGTTCACCCATTTCGAACTCATGATCCATCCACGGCGGTTTCGCATCAGCGCGCCGGAGGCCTGGGTCATGGACGCGGGTGTCCATCTTTGGTACAACCCGGCAGAACCCCCGAACATTGGACTGCCCGTAGTGGTCAGCCGACTGCTGGCCTCCATTCAGAGATGACCCAGGAAACACCGAAATGACCAGAATGGTGCAATGCGTGAAACTCGGCCGCGAGGCCGAAGGGCTGGCCAGCCAGACCTGGCCCGGGGATCTCGGCCGGCGGATTTTCGAGGAGGTCTCCCTGGAAGCCTGGCAGGAATGGCTGCGCCAGCAGACCGTCCTCATCAACGAGTACAGGCTGAACCCGCTGGATGCCAGGGACAAGAAATACCTGGCGGAGCAGATGGAAGCCTACTTCTTCGGCGACGGCATCGTTATGCCGGACCAATGGCAACCCGACGATTCCTGAGACTGCCCTGTCCCGCCGGACCGGGGTGGTATAGTAAAGATCAACAGCCCCGGCAGACCGGATGAAACCCAAGGCGGCCTCGTACTACAAGCAGAACCGGCTGAAACAGCTCCGGGCGTTCTGCTTTACCGCCAAATCCGGCAGCATCTCCCGGGCAGCGGAGCAGCTCTACCTGAGTCAGCCTTCCGTCTCCCTGCAAATCCAGGCCCTGGAGCGCGAACTCAACACCATGCTGTTCGAGCGCCGCGGCCCCAAGATCCGGCTGACACCGGACGGCCAGGCACTGCTCGAGATCGCGCTGCCTCTGGTGGAGGGCATGGACTCGCTCAGAGACACCTTCGCCGAGCGCTGCGGGGATCTCAACAGCGGCTATCTCAACATCGCCGCCGGGGAATCCACCCTCCTGTACATCCTGCCCAAATACCTCAAGCAGTTTGCCGACAGGTACCCGGGCGTGCGGATCAGGCTGCACAACGTCACCGGGGCCGACGGCATGGCCATGCTGCGCGCGGACGAGGCGGACTTTGCCGTGGGCTCCATGCTCGACATGCCGGACGACGTCAGCTATCACCCCGTGTTCACGTTTCATCCGACCCTGATCACGCCACTGAATCATCCCCTGGCCGGAAAGAAGCAGGTCTCACTGGAGGAAATCGCGGAGTACGACCTGATTCTGCCGCCCCGTTATCTGAGCACTTGGGGCATCGTCAAGTCCGTGTTCCAGCAGTACAACATCCCCCACAAGGTCACCCTGGAAGCCGGGGGCTGGGCGGTGATCAAGAAATACGTGGAGCAGGGACTCGGGATTTCCATCGTGACCAGCATCTGCCTGGAGGAAGGCGATCGCCTGGGCACGATCCCGGTGCGGGAGCATTTCCCCTCGCGCAGCTACGGCATCGTCATCCGGCGGGGCAAGTTCATCCCGGCCCAGGCCAAACGGTTCATTGAGATGCTGGCGCCGGACCTGTTCCACAAGCCGGGGATATCGGCGGACGAACTGGACGAAGACCTGATGGAATCCCTGGAGCGCATCAACAGGAGAGGTATCCGACAATGATGCGTTGTACAGCTGAAAGCAATTCACACGGTAGCAGTATTCCCCGTTTACACTTGTAGAAAGTGATTTTCTGGCTCTAGTTCACTTGAGAGGAGTGTTTCACCGGTGGTTTACAATTTGGAAGGTTAGACCCAAAGATTCTGCAAGGACTACCACCCACACGCTTCTCTCAGTGGAACAATCGCTTCTGCTAACCCATCCAAATTCCAGATCGCTGTAGTTGGACTTTCGTTGTACGGAGTAGTCCTTGCAACAAATTTCTGTCCGGATGATGATTGTTCTATCTCAATCATTCTCAGTAATAGTTCTTGTTCACTTCTTGGATAGAACGTCGCCTCATTGCTCGTTGATAATGACCACACCAAACTTTCCGCATCATCCGATCCAATTCTATGAGTAACACGTACATTGTCAGAGCCAAGATAATCTTGCCAATTGATATAAATTTCCGTTGAATTTCCCGAGCATCGAAGAACCAACACGATAGGTCTTCCAAACCGAGATTCGCCCTGTTCTGAAACATTCACTAACGTCACTCTTCGTGAGTCATCAAGAGGATCTTCATCTTGATCGACTATCCATCCTTCTTCGATTTCTTGAAGTGGTTCCGATTCAGCCAAACTGTCAAAGCATGATAATCGATCAGCATCGGATTCTATCTTTGCGCATTCTTGGATCGATTGTTGGCTGAATCCCATTAGCGGAATGAAGGCCAAAATTACGAACAACATTGATCGGAACACTATGCTTCCTCCGCTTACTTTTGGGGGGTGGAAGAGATGCTATTGGAAACATCTGTGAAATGTCAAACTTCTGTAAGTACATGAACTAACGTGATTTAGTTTGAAATTATTGCCCTTAGCAATATATTTCCCTTTTCTTTATTTCTTCAACAGAAAGATCCAGAATCTCCTATATTGCTTACCGAGGGTGACTAATATTCTGACAACCATTGGACCGTACGCCACTGCGTCCTGAATTATGAAAGCGGACGAATTACAGGATCGCTTCAGCCGACTGAACATCTGGAAGGCTTATGGTCAGCGTGCCCCACACAAGCCGCTTCTTGCCCTATGGGCGATCGGGCGGTGTTTGCGTGGAGAAGATCGATTAGTTTCGTATAAAGAATCCCGCCATGAACTGGCCGAGATGTTGCGCCTGTATGGGCCACCGCGCAAGAACGTATATCCAGAGTATCCTTTCTGGCGTCTGCGGTTGGGCGGCATCTGGGAGGTGCCTTGTTCCGATCGAATTTCCGAAACTGTGAGCAAAGACGCCCATGTCAGTTCGCTGCTGAAGGAAAACGCACATGGCGGATTTCCAAAGGATATATATGATGCACTGCAGGCGGATGAGGAACTTGCCGTCAAGATTGCCTATTCGCTACTGGATGCGCATTTTCCTTCGACACTGCATGAAACTGTATTGCGAGGAGTTGGGATAGTCTCCGAGTTCGAATACATTCGGCGCAGAACTAGGAACAGGGAGTTTTCGGATACGGTATTGGCGGCCTATGGTCACCAGTGCGCCGTATGCGATTTTGCTGTTCGCTTGGATAAAGGTCCCATTGGTTTGGAAGCCGCCCATATCAGGTGGCATTGCGCACAAGGCCCCGATCTGATTCAAAACGCACTCTCACTTTGTGCGCTTCACCATCGATTATTCGATGCAGGAGCATTCACTCTGTCCCGGGAACGTAGAATCCAGGTATCAGGACAAGTGACCGGCAGAGGCTCCAACGAAATCCTTGGCAGGTTTCAATCGAAGGAGATTCTCTTGCCGGAAGATGATGGGAACACTCCGGATCTGGATTTTCTGAATTGGCATCAGAAAAACGTTTTTCAGGATGAACTCCGATGAATAGGTGGTCGGCGCCACCGAATTAGTTGCCTTTACAGCCTGTGGGCGATTGATCATCGCATTTATCTAGATTACAGCAATTGAACTCTGGATATAGAGAATTTCCTGAGACGCCCATCGTATAATCTCTCCATGCCCAATCCGATGACCCCCCGGAAACTGTACCTGGCGGCCGTCCTGCTCCTGTGCCTGCCGCACATGGCCGTGCATGCGGCACCTGGCATCAACAACCGTGACCATGGTGTCACCATTCCCACGGATGTTTCCTTCCAGGCCATCCCCGTGTGCTACGACTTCGGTTGCCGCACCCGGAGCACGGTTGGCCTGTCCATCAAGGAATGGGAGTCCGTGGTGGGCTGGTTCCGAGAACCTGCCGCCACACCCGAAGTGGAGCGTGACCAGATCCGCCGCGCGGTGGGCTGGATGGAGGTGGTGATCGGCCGGCATACCCCGACACACCTCGATCTCGCTGCGGACGAAATTCCCGGAAAGCACCGGGAGACCGGCCAGCAGGACTGTATCGACGAATCTGTGAACACCACCACCTACCTGCGTCTTTTCGAGTCAATGGGGTACCTGCGCCACCACGTGGTCATCGAGGAGGCCTACCGCCGGGCACTGTTCGACCAGCACTGGTCGGCGCAGATCCGCGAGGTCGCCGGCGGAACCCGCTACGTGGTCGATTCCTGGTTCCAGCCCAACGGATACCTGCCGATCATCCAGGACAGCGAATCCTGGGAAGACATCACCATGATGAGCGCGGTGGTGGACAACCGTCCCGACGAGGAGGGTGAAGAGGTGAAACGGTCTTTCTGGCACCGGCTGCTCCGGGGCGAAAACTGAGAAGGCCGTTGGGGCCCAAAACAGGCACTCCCTCGACTCGTACAACCTGGGCTAGGCAAAGATCATGGACAGGGTAATCGTCGGCATGTCCGGTGGCGTGGACTCCTCGGTGGCGGCATACAGGTTGCTGGAGGAGGGTCATCACGTCACCGGGCTGTTCATGAAGAACTGGGAGGAGGACGACACCGAGGAATACTGTTCCGCGGCGGAAGACCTGACCGACGCCACGGAGGTCTGCAAGGCGCTTGAAATCGAATTGCACACGGTGAACTTCTCCCACGAATACTGGGACAACGTGTTCGAGCATTTCCTCGGCGAATACCGCGCCGGCCGCACCCCCAATCCCGACGTGGTCTGCAACAAGGAAATCAAGTTCAAGGAATTCCTCCGCCGGGCCCTGGTTCTCGGCGCCGACTGCATCGCCACCGGCCACTATGCAAGGTTGGGGCGGGACAACCGGCATTGTCTCCTTCGCAAGGGGCTTGACGACAACAAGGACCAGAGCTATTTCCTGCATACGCTGGATCAGGAGGCGCTCCGCCACGCGAGATTCCCGATCGGCGAGATGCAAAAGGAACAGGTTCGGGCCAAGGCCAAGGAACTCGGCCTCCCGGTCCACGACAAGAAAGACAGCACCGGAATCTGCTTCATCGGCGAGCGCCGCTTCCATGATTTCCTCAGCCGCTATCTTCCCGCCCAAGAGGGGGAAATCAAATCGCTGGACGGGGAGGTGCTCGGAGAGCATCGGGGTTGCTATTTCTACACCATCGGCCAGCGCCAGGGCCTTGGTATCGGCGGAGAGGGCGAAGCCTGGTACGTGGCTCGCAAGGATGTCGAGCGGAACATCGTGTACGTGGTGCAGGGACACGATCATGAGGCGCTGTATCACCGGGTGGTGCTGGCGGAAGACCTGCACTGGATCACCGACATCCCGCCGTCCCTGCCCGGGATTCTGAACGCCAAGGTCCGCTACCGGCAGGCGGACCAGCCCTGCGAAATCAAAATGATCGGGCCGAATTACTCCCGCATCGTGTTCGACGAGACCCAGTGGGCGGTAACGCCGGGGCAATCCATCGTGTTCTACGACGAGGACACCTGCATCGGGGGTGGCATCATCCGCGACGCCCTGGACTGATTCGCCGGCCGGAATGCCCGTTCGCCGCATCCGCCCGGCCGGGCCGCCGCCAATCGAGTCCCCGGGCCTGTGCTATCATTCGCCCGCCCGCACAAAACCCCCGCTTGCCCGTGGTCAACGACCCACTGCCGCTGTCGGAGCTCTCCGCCCTGTCCCCCCTGGATGGCCGTTACGGCCAAAAAACCGCCGAACTCAGACCCCATTTCAGTGAATTCGGACTGATCCGCGCCAGGGTCCGCGTGGAGGTGGAATGGCTGATCCATCTCGCGAGCGAGCCCGGCATCGGGGAGATTCCCCCCTTCGGCGAATCTGAGGCCGGGTTCCTGCGCGGCATCGCGGACGGATTCTCGCCGGAGGATGCCAGGGAGGTGAAGGAGATCGAGTCAGCCACCAATCACGACGTCAAGGCGGTGGAGTATTTCCTCAGGAAAAGAACCGCGGGAGAGCCGGCCATCGCCGCTGCAGCGGAATTCATTCATTTCGCCTGCACCTCAGAGGACATCAACAACCTGTCCCATGCCCTGATGCTGAAGGACGCGCGGGACGGTGTGCTCCTGCCGCGCATGGAGGAACTGACGAACAGGCTGGCCGAAATGGCCCGGGAATTCGCCGACGTCCCGATGCTTTCTCGCACCCACGGACAGCCCGCCAGTCCCACAACCATGGGCAAGGAACTGGCCAACGTGGTCCACCGCCTGAGGCAGGCCATGGACCAGGTGGCGGGGGTCCGCCTGTCCGGCAAGATGAACGGTGCCGTGGGCAACTTCAACGCCCACCTGGTCGCCTACCCCGACCTGCCCTGGACCGACATCTCCCGCCGTTTCGTGGAGTCCCTGAGGCTTGTCAACAACCCGCTCACCACCCAGATCGAACCCCACGACCACATCGCGGAACTCTGCCACGCCCAGAGCCGGTTCAACACGGTTCTTCTGGACCTCGACCGTGATATCTGGAGCTACATCAGCCTGGGTTACTTCAGGCAGAAGGTGGTTGCCGGCGAAGTCGGATCCAGCACCATGCCGCACAAAGTCAATCCCATCGACTTCGAGAACTCCGAGGGCAACCTCGGACTCGCCAACGCCGTGCTGGGACACCTGGCGGAAAAGCTCCCGGTGAGCCGCTGGCAGCGGGACCTCACCGACTCCACGGTGCTGCGCAATCTCGGCATCGGCATGGGATACACCCTGCTGGCGGCAAAGTCGGCCCTTCGGGGGCTCGCCAAGCTGGAAATCAACCACGCCAGGCTCGAGGAGGACCTGGACCGGAGTTGGGAAGTGCTGGCCGAACCGATCCAGACGGTGATGCGAAGATACGGCGTCGAGGAGTCCTATGAAAAACTCAAGGCCCTGACCCGTGGAACCGAGGGCATCACCCGGGAAACCCTGCGGGCGTTCATTGACGGCCTGGAAATCCCGGAAAGCGCCAAGGACGAACTCCGGGCGTTGACCCCGGCGACCTATGTCGGCAACGCGGTCAGCGCAACTCTCGAGAACATGTGAGCGAAATCCGCCTGTCCAAGCTGATGGCGGCGCGCGGACTGTGTTCGCGCCGGGAGGCCGACCGGTTCATCGCCGACGGCCTCGTCAAAGTGGACGGCGTTGTGGTGGATACGCTGGGCACACGCGTCAGGGAGGACCAGGCGATCACCCTGGCGGATGACGCCCTCAGCCGCCAGGACGCACTAGTCACCGTGCTGCTCAACAAGCCCATGAACTACGTCTCCGGCCTGCCGGAGGACGGCCACGAGTCAGCGGTCATGCTGATCAACCGGGAAAACCGACAGTATCCGAGCGACCCGGTACCCTCGCGAAGGGGGCTTGCCCCTGCGGGGCGCCTGGACATCGATTCCATGGGCCTCATGGTCTACACCGGCGACGGCCGGGTGGCGCGCAGGCTCATCGGTTCGGACAGCCGGGTGGAAAAGGAATACCTGGTGTGGGTCCGAGGCGACCTCACCCTGGAAAGACTCGAACGCCTACGCGGCGGCCTTTCGCTGGACGACAGGAAACTCCGGCCGGTGCAGGTGGAGCATCTCGAGGGCAACCGGTTGCGCATGGTTCTCACCGAGGGTCGCAAGCGCCAGATCCGCCGCATGTGCGAACTGGTGGAACTCAAGGTGACCAGGCTGGTCCGGGTGCGTATCGGCGGCGTACGCCTGGGCAGACTCCCCCCGGGAAAGTGGCGCCTGCTGGGCCCCCGGGAGCGCTTCTGAGCCATGTACCGCCTGGCCAGGCCATGGTTGTTCGCCCTGGGTCCCGAAGACAGCCATGACCGGGTGCTGTCGGCCCTGGCATTCGCCGCCCGCCGGCGATGGGCAACGGGCGGCATCCGCGCACTCTATGGCAGGAAGGCCGCCCCGCTGCCGGTCCGGGTCATGGGCATCGACTTCCCCAACCCCCTGGGGCTTGCCGCGGGACTCGACAAGCAGGGCAACGCGTCCGCCGCGCTGGCGGCGTTCGGGTTCGGCTGGGTGGAACTCGGCACCGTGACGCCCCTGCCACAGCCGGGCAACCCGAAACCGAGGATGTTCCGGCTGGTGTCCCACCGGGCCATCATCAACCGTTTGGGTTTCAACAGCGTCGGGCTCGATACATTTCTCCAGAACCTCCAGTCGATGACGCCCGGCACCATCCGCGGCATCAACGTCGGCAAGAATGCCGCCACGCCGCTGGAGGACGCCGCCGGCGATTACCTGTCCTGCCTGGAGCGGGTGTATCCCCATGCGGACTACATCACCGTCAACATCTCCTCGCCCAACACCGAGGATCTGCGGTCCCTCCAGGAAAGCAGTGCTCTCGACCGACTCCTGGAGACACTCTGCGATCGTGCCTCAAGGCTCGGCGACCGGCACGGCAAGCGGGCGCCCCTCGTGCTCAAGTTGGCGCCGGATCTTGAAGACCCGCAGATCGAAGCCATTGCGGCATTGCTCGGCCGGCACGGAATCGACGCGGTGGCGGCCACCAACACCACGGTGTCCAGGGAGGGCGTGGAAGGCGTTCAGCACGCCGCCGAGTCCGGCGGGTTGAGCGGACCCCCGGTCAGGGCAGCGTCCACCAGGGTGATCAAGTCCCTGCACGATGCCCTGGGGCGAGACGTTCCTATCATCGGTATCGGCGGCATCGACAGCGCCGCATCCGCCCGGGAAAAACTCGCCGCCGGCGCCAGCCTGCTGCAGCTCTATACGGGCCTCATCTATCACGGACCGGGGGTGGTGGCGCAGGTGGTCAACGGGCTTGCCGAAGGCTGCCGGTCCGCGGGACATGGCAACGACTTCGGAGCCTGGCTGGACGACCTGCACGGAAATTCCGCCCTACAGCTGCAGGACTGACATGACCGGCATCCCGTTCAACCACGAATTCGAGTTCCGTTACGGAATAGTCGAGCCCGTAACCGATGGCATCCGGCGGATCGTGGCGCGCAACCCCGGGCCCTTCACAGGACCGGGAACCGGCACCTACATCATCGGCCGGGGAGAGGTGGCGGTCATCGATCCCGGCCCGATGCTGCCGGATCACGTGGATGCCCTGCTCGCGGGCCTTGGGGAAGAAACCGTCTCCCACATCCTGGTCACCCACACCCATGCCGACCATTCACCGGCGGCCCGGCTGCTCCGGCAGCGCACCGGCGCACCGGTATTCGCCTTCGGACCCCACGCCAAGGATTCGGCGGGTGAACTGGAGGGGGGCGTGGACCGAGAATTCGTACCCGACTTCCTGCTCGACGACGGCGAGGTGGTTCCGGGCGACGGGTGGTCCCTGGAGGTCATCCACACCCCGGGACACTGTTCCAACCACATCTGCTTCGCCTGGGCCGGCGCGGGGGCGCTCTTCTGCGGCGATCACATCATGGCCTGGTCCACGCCGGTGATCATCCCGCCCGACGGAAGCGTCGGGGACTACATCGAAAGCCTTGACCGCCTCTCCCAGCGGCCGGAAAGGGTGTTCTACCCGACCCACGGGACCCCGATCACCGACCCGGGCGATTTTATTGCAAGGGTCAGGGAACACCGGCTGCACCGGGTGGAGCAGGTGGCGGCCGCCATCGCCGACGGCGTGGATACCCTGCCCTCCCTGCGCCGCCGGATCTATACGGATATTCCCCGGAATCTCGAGGCCGGAGCGGAACTCTCCCTGCTTGCGTCCATTCTCTATCTCCAGGCGCGGGGGCATGTCCTCAAGGTCGGAGGCGACCGGAACCAGCGGTACGTTCCCGCCTGAACCTGCAACGGAATCCCGGCAAGGTCACAACCCGGCATTGACGCCTGCCTGCGATAACCCGGCAGGGATGCACGGGCAACGAAACTTCCCAAGCATGCCGATATCCGGAACATTCCGAGTCGCCTCAGGGCCTGTGACGGATTGGATTGAAACGAAGTCGAGAGGAAACTTTTCCGGGGACGGCAGCCTCCAACTCTGTATAGGACAGAGCATCAGGGATTGCCAATGAAAATAACCGTTGATCCAAGAGAAATCAGGGAACTCTTCTCACAGCCTCCCGACGGTACTGAAACCGAAGATGTGCCGAAGGTTCATGTCAAGACGCAAGCATGCCGAAGAGGCCGCGCGTGGGATGAAGTCCCGCGCACTACCCGGGACAGGCAACCACGCCGCACACGGCCTGCAATGCCTGTAACCGTGGCTCACAAAGGCCGCAGGCAAATGGAAAAAGGAGCGTCGTTTGTTCGTCATTCAGTCTGAGTCCCTCACTTTCGGGGGTTTTCAGCCTGTTTCCGGTTTCCATGTCGCTGGAAAAAACGTGTTGCCCGCGGTGTGGCAATCCGCCGGAATCGTCGATACACTGCCATGAGTTGACAATCGGTGGAGGCCGGATTGTTTGACCACTGACAACAAGATTGGCTTGCCGTTGGCCTCATTGCTGAGAAATGCCCTCATCCTGGTGAGTTGCCTGCTGCTCGTGCTGGCGGTAACGCCCAACCTTGCCCAGGACTACGGCCTTGTCGGCGACACCGGCAGCACCGAGGTATCACAGCAATCCGTCCTGCCGGCGGAAACCGATCCCGACGAGGTCTCCTATGACCAGGCACTGATCAGCGACTGGCAGGAAACCAGGACGAACCTGCTCGGCGAACAGCTCGCGCGACTCCTGCGCAAGGCCCCGAACTATCCGGAGGACTTCGCCCGGGCAATGTCCCAGGCCACCACACCCGAAATGGGATGGGGTTGGCTGTGGGTGCTGCTGACCATGCTGGTGATCACCGTCATCGGCCTTGCACTGGAGCAGGTCACCACCCGCAAGCTGCTTTCCCGCCTTTACGCCTACGTGGAAGGCCGGGAAAAGACCGTCCTCCTCAAGCTCCGTTTCATCCTGATTCGGGTCATCATCCAGCTGACCGGTGTCGCCGTCCTGGCCCTGTCGGCCTACGCGATGGTCATCTATACCCGCCACGGCAACCCGTTTTACGACCTCTTGGCCACCGAATGGGTCAGTTCACTGGTGGTGCTGCGGCTCTGGATGATCCTGCTTCGGAACATTTTTTCGCCGAACCGGCACGGCCTGCGGCCCATTCCCCTGGACGACGACTCGTCGCGCCAGCTCTACCGGTGGTTCACCGCATTCTTCGCCATCTTCGAATTCGGCAACGGGCTGTTCATCTACCTGCCCCGGGCGGGCATGAGCGAAATCCTGGTCACCGGGATGCTGATTCCCTATACCCTGGCTCTCAACCTGATCATCCTGAGCCGGTTCTGGGTCATGCGGCACAAGATCACCGCGATGTTCACCACGGAAGGTCCGGACAACGGCCCGGCCGGATTCACTGCCGGGTTCCTGCAGGCCTTCTGGCCGTTCATCTTCACCGCCTGGCTGCTCATCCTCTGGTCGCTGTGGCTGTACAAGATCTTCCTGGGATTCTGGGAAGAGGCTGAATATCTCACCATCAGCTGGTGGATCACCCTCGCGTTCTTCGCCGCTGACCGGATCTTCTACCGCCTGCTCAGTAACGTCACCAGGATCCAATGGCTGCACAGTCCGACCTTCGAGATGCGCTCGCGCAGGTTCATCCGGATTGTCCAGAACGGCTTTCGCCTGCTGATGATCTCCGTGGCGGTGTACATGTTCAGCCTGGCCTGGGGGCTGTCGCCCGGCGTGCTGATGGAAAGTGGCTTCACCAACGAAGCCCTGGGTCAGGCCATCAACCTGCTGGTCATTACCACCATTACCTACATCATCTGGGAATTCTTCAACGCCCTGATCGAGCGCAAGCTGCCCGAGGAGACGAACGACGCCTTCGCCACCCTGGAAGGGGAAGGGGGCGGCGCGGGGGCCACCAGGGCAGAGACTCTTCTGCCCCTGATGCGTACCCTGCTCACCGTCATCCTGTTCACCTTCGTGCTGCTGTCGGTGCTCCACTCCCTCGGCATCGCCATCACCCCGCTGCTCGCGGGCGCCGGGGTCGTGGGCATCGCCATCGGGTTCGGCGCCCAGAAACTGGTCCAGGACGTGCTGAGCGGCATCTTCTTCCTGGTGGACGACGCATTCCGGAAAAACGAATACATTGAAATCGAGGAGCTTCGCGGGACGGTGGAGAAGATCTCCCTGCGCTCGATGCAGCTGCGCCACCACCTCGGCGCCGTGCAGACGATTCCCTACGGGGAGATCCGGACCATCCGGAACCTGAGCCGTGACTGGATCACCATGAAGCTCGAACTGCGCCTGTCCTACGACACCGACATCGAGCAGGTGCGCAAGATCATCAAGAAGGTGGGGCAGTCCATGCTGGAGGACCCGGTGATCGGACAGAATTTCATCCTGCCGCTCAAGTCCCAGGGCGTCATGCGGGTGGAAGAGTCCGCGCTGATCGTGCGCATGAAGTTCACCGCGAAACCGGGCGAGCAGTGGGTGATCCGGCGCGAGGCCTACCGGCGCGTGCGTGATGCGCTGGCCGCCGGGGGCATCTTCTTCGCCCACCGGGAAGTCCGCGTCCGCCTGCCGGAGGACCAGGTCGCAAACGCCAGCCCGGAAGAGGTCAAGGAAGCCCTGACCCAGGGCGCCGCGGCGGCGGACAGCGCCGAATCGGCGGCGGAGCAGGCCAAGCGCCTCGGCAAGATCGATTACAGCGACGAGATGTAGAGATCTGCCCGGGACGGTCCGGCACCGTCCCTGCCCCGATCCCCCGCAAATCAGGCAGTTCGCCAGAAAAAACCGGGTTGCCCGGCGGGGATGTCACGGCGATAATCCCTTCTTCCCCGCCCGTGATGGTGCTGATTGCGCCGGGCAGCCCCGTTGACACACCAGGTGATTTCCATGAACGCCCCCTTGACCGCCCCAAGCAACGCCGCGCTGCTGGCCAGAGACCACCAGCACATGATCCACCCGCTCCACCATACCGCCGGCCACAATGAAGGGCGGGTCTGGGTCCGGGGGGAAGGATCCTTCCTGGTGGACGCGGACGGCAACCGCATTATCGACGGCCTGTCCTCGCTGTGGAATGTCAGTGCGGGGCACAGCCGCAAGGAACTGGCCGAGGCCGCCTACCGGCAGATGAGCGAACTGGCCTTCGCCTCGAGCTATGCCGGCAGCTCCAGCCGGCCCGCCATCGAACTGGCGGAGCGCCTCTCGGCGATCAGCTATCCGAAAATCAACCATTTCTACTTCACCTCCGGCGGCGGCGAGTCCACCGACAGCAATATCAAGCTGGCGCGGTCCTACTGGAAGGCAAAGGACAGGCCGGAGAAAACCAAGGTCATCTCCCGGGTGCTGGGCTACCACGGCGTAACGCTGGCGGCGATGTCCTGCACCGGCATTTCGAGCTACTGGCCGGCGTTCGAGCCCCGGGTCCCGGGCATCAGCCACATTCCCTCGCCGGACCCGTACCATTACCCGATGCCCGAAGACGGCTCCTCCCAGGGAATCGCCGCGGCCAATGAACTAGAAAGGGAAATTCTTCGCCAGGGTCCGGAGACCGTGGCCATGTTCATCGCCGAACCCGTGCAGGGCGCGGGCGGCGTCATCGTCCCCCAGGACGACTATTTCGGCCGCATCAGGGAAATCTGCGACCAGTACGAGGTGCTCCTGGTTTCTGACGAGGTCATCACCGGGTTCGGCCGCACCGGCAGGATGTTCGCCCTGGAGCATTACGGCGTACAGCCGGACCTCATGCAGTTCGCCAAGTCCATCACGTCCGGGGCCCTGCCCCTGGGCGGCATCGGCATCAGTGACGAGATCGCCGAAACCATCCGTGGCGGCGACAAGCCGTGGATGCACGCCTATACCTACAGCGGGCACCCCACCCCCTGCGCCGTGGGCCTGGCCACCCTGGATATCATCGAGGCCGAAGACCTCCCCGGGCAGGCGGCCACCAACGGGGAGGCCATGCTGCGGAAATACCGGGAGGCCCTTGAAGATCACCCCCACGTGGGCAACATCCGCGGCAAGGGCATGATGCACGGCATCGAGATCGTGAAGGACAAGGCCACCAAGGAGTGGTTCGAGCCCTCGTTCGGCCTTGGCGCCAAGCTCACCAAGGCCATGCTGGACCGGGGTCTTTACACCCGCGTCCGCAGCGAGGTGATCTGCAGCGCACCGCCCCTCAACACGGACGTCGCCACCCTGGACCGCATGGTGGAAATCGTGCGCGATGCCATCGTGGACGTCGTGGGCTCCTGACAGCAACCGGACCCCGGATTTTCATCCCGGGCAGGATTGCCCGGACACGCGTCCCTGGATCAGCCGAAGATCCGGGGGCGGGCCCTGCCGGGGCTTCTGCGCCACGACGGGAAGCCCGGATTTCAGTGCCGGGGCTTTTCCTGCCGCAGGATCACAATGGTTCCGGGTCATAGGCGAACCGGGGCACCTCGGCCCCGTCCACCGTCACCGGCTCAACAAACCCGGCCAGTGGCCGTACCCGCAATCCCCGGTCGCCGTGGCGCGGCCGGTAGACCACCAGTTCCTCCCCGGTCTCCGAATGGCGGGCAATCCCGATCACATCGTAGAAGTGGCCCTTGTGGTGGCGATACCTGCCGGCACTGATCATGGGCTGTGTTATACGGGGTTGACCAGCTACCGACAGCCGGGGCCCGCGCTCACCCTAGCGGTGCGAAGAACCGCCCGTGCAGGCGGTACACCACGATGTAGACCGCGACACCTACCGCCACGACTATCAGGTCGTTGCGCCTGCTGGCCGGAGCCGGCTTATCCGTCTGGCGCCGCACCACGGACGCCCAGTCGAAGATCGCGTAGAGCAGGAAGGCGCCGAACAGGATCAGGGATGCCCGGTCGCCGTTGGCGAGCACGTGAACCAGGGCCCAGAGCAGCACCGAGATGATCATGGGGTGTCCCACCATCCGTCGGATGTTGCTGGGCACATAGGCAGCTACCAGCAGGATAAACGCCGGAAGCATGATGACCTTCGAAAGGAGCAGGCTGAACGCCGGGGGATCGAACACGGGATCATGGGGCACATCCCTCCATCCGTAGAGCATGAAAACGAAGCCGATGGCGGAAGTCAGCGCGAACGCGGTCTTGTAGCCCGTCTCCCCCAGCATGTCGATCAGCCGCTGGCGAGGGCCGACGAACGCCGGAAGCAGGTGGATCCCGAAGAAAAGCACAATGCCGGTGATGAGCAAACTCATGGAATCACAGCCTCCAACCCGGGTAAGTGTGTGCCTCTCATTCTACCCCATGTCCCGGCCGTGCCGGGCGATGCACACCGGTCTGGCCCCTGGTCTTGTTCACCTGCCACCGAAGCTGGCATGCTCCGGGCTGCACACACCCTGGATGCATACATTGTCCGGCCAGTTCACGAAACCCCAACATGCCGTCAACCTGGCCCGGTATCCGATCCACCGGCCAGAATCCGCGGACTGCCGGAACCTGGTGGACCGGCTCCGCCGCCAGCTCGACTCGCGGCAGTATTGCCAGTTGCCGGAATTTCTCATGCAACCGGCGAGGAGCGAAGAGGTCGGCCGTGTCCTCGGCGTGCTGCCACGGGCCCACGCGGCGGATTCACTGCGCAACATCTACCTGGAACGCAGCTCCTCGCCGGCGCTTCCGGCGGATCACCCGAGAAACCTTCTCAACCCGGCCAGCTACCGCATGGTGGGGGCCCACCTGCTGCCGGAGGACTCCGCCCTCAAGCAGCTCTACCACTGGCCGGCATTCCGGCGTTTCGTCGAGGGCATCACCGGCAGCGACACCCTGTATCCCAGCGCGGATCCCTACCAGCCGGTCAATGTCCTGTGCCACGGCGAGGGAGACCGGTCCGCGTGGCACTTCGATTCCGACAACGCATTCACCATGACACTCATGCTGCAGGCCCCTGACGACGGGGGTGTGTTCGAAATCCTGCCGAACTGCAGGTCCGACGACGATCCCAACATCGAAGGACTCCGCCGTCTCCTCCGGAACGACAGGACCGGGGTCGAGACCATCGACCGGGAGGAAGGCGCGCTGATGATGTTTCGCGGCTGCCACAGCGCGCACCGGGTCACACCGGTCAGGGGGTCCCGCATCCGCATGATGGGCGTCATGGTCTATGAAAGCGCCCCAGGGGTGATCGGGGATCCCGTGGTCAACGCCACGGTCTACGGCGTATAGCGCCGTGTCCTGTCGATAAGGAATAACCTGTAAAGCGCCGGAATCCCTGAGACTGCCGGCATGGCCGGATTCCGACTCCTGATGGGAGCTCAGTTCCCCGCTGACTGCATGCCGCCCTTTTCGCGCCGCTCCGCCACAACCCGGTCCATCCAGTCCGGGTCCATCTCCGGCACCGAGGACAGCAGCAGCTCGGTGTACTCGTGGTGGGGCGGACTGAAGATTTCCTCCTTGGGCCCCTGCTCCACGATCTCGCCCTGAAGCATGACGATGACCTCGTCGGCGATGGCGCGCACGGTGGCGAGATCGTGGGTGATGAACATGTACGCCAGGTTGAGGTCCTGCTGCAGGTGGTCCAGCAGCCGCAGGATACCTTCCGCCACCAGCTGGTCCAGGGCGGAAGTCACCTCGTCGCAGATGATGAATGAAGGCTCCGCCGCCAGTGCCCGGGCGATGCAGATGCGCTGCTTCTGGCCGCCCGACAGCTCGCCCGGCAGGCGGTCGAGAAACAGGTCGGGATCGAGTTCGATCATCTCCATCAGCTCCCGCAGGCGCCGTTCCTTCGCGTCGCCCGTCATGCCGAGATAGAACGACAACGGACGGCCGACGATATCGCGGATGCGGTGCCTGGGATTCACCGCGGTATCCGGCATCTGGTAGATCATCTGCGCCTGGCGCAGCTGGTCCTTGGTGCGGCGATGGTAATCCCTGGGCAGTTCCTTGCCGTCGAAATAAACCCTGCCCTGCTGGGGCGGCAGCAGGCCCGTGATCACCCTGGCTGCGGTGCTCTTGCCGCTGCCGGACTCCCCCACCACGGCCACCGTGTGGCCCCTGTGAACCTCGAAGTCCACCCCGCGCAGTACCGGGACCAGACCGCGGGCATAGGTGGCCGTTACGTTCTCGACCTTCATGAGCGGCGTGGGCTCCGGCGGAGGCGCCACCTCCTCCTTGCGGAACGAGCGCACCGCCCAGAGCGACTTGGTATAGTCCTCCTGCGGATCCGACAGCATCGTGCGGGTATCCGCATCCTCCACCGTCTCGCCGAACCGCAGCACCTTGATCCGGTCGGCCATCTGCGCCACCACCGCGAGGTCGTGGGTGATGTAGATCGCAGCGGTGTTGAACTGCTCCACGATGTCCCGGATCGTCACCAGCACCTCGATCTGGGTCGTGACGTCCAGGGCGGTGGTGGGCTCGTCGAAGATGATGAGGTCCGGACGGCAGGACAGGGCCATGGCGGTCATCGCCCGCTGGAGCTGGCCGCCGGACACCTGGTGCGGGTAGCGGAAGCCGATCTGGTCGGGATCCGGCAGCTTGATCCGGCCATACAGGTCTTTGGCGTCGGCATAGGCCTGGTCCCGGGTGCCCTTCCCGTGCTCGATGACGGTTTCGGAAAACTGGTCGATGAGCTTGTGCGCCGGGTTGAACGATGCTGCCGCGCTCTGTGCCACGTAGGCGATGCGCGAGCCGCGCAGCTTGCGTCGCTGGGATTCCGGCATGGTGGTCAGTTCCATGCCGTCGAACCGGATGCTGCCGCCGTTGATGCGGCATCCCGGCTTGGCATAGCCCATGGCGGCGATGCCGATCGTGGACTTGCCGGCGCCGGACTCCCCGATCAGGCCGAGGATCTCGCCCCGGTTCAGGGTGATGTCCACCCCATTGACGATCTGGTGCCACTGCTCGTCGCTGAAGCCCTCGATCATGAGGCCCTCCATCTCGAGCATTGTGCCGTTGTTCTTCGCGTTCATCGCCGGAACCCTAGTGCTCGTCCTTGAGGCCGCTGGTCTTGTGGAGGAACCAGTCCACCACGAAGTTGACGCCGATGGTGAGGATGGCGATAGCCGCGGCAGGCAGCAGGGGCACCAGCTCCCCGTAGGTGATCAGCGTGGAGGTGTCACGCACCATGGAGCCCCAGTCCGCGGTGGGCGGCTGAATGCCGAGGCCGAGGAAGCTGAGGGCGCTGATGGTGAGGAAGACGAAACAGAACCGGAGGCCGAACTCCGCCACCAGCGGCGGCATGATGTTGGGCAGGATTTCCCTCAGCGTGATCCAGCCGAGGCCTTCGCCGCGCAGGCGGGCGGACTCGATGAAGTCCATCACCGCCACGTTGACACTCACCGCCCGGGCGATGCGGAACACCCGGGTGGAGTCCAGCACCCCGATGATGATGATCAGGTTGACCACCGACGTGCCGAAGATGGTCAGGAGCAGCATCGCGAAGATCAGCGCCGGAATCGCCATCAGCACGTCCACGGTGCGGCTGACAAGCTGGTCCATCCACCCCCCCAGGGTGGCCGCCAGGATGCCCAGGGTGCCCCCGAGCACGAACGCGAATATCGTGGTGAGGAGCGCGATGCCGACGGTGTTGCGCGCGCCGTAGATCAGGCGGGTGAACATGTCGCGGCCCAGGTGGTCGGTGCCGAAGGGCGGCGCCTTTTCCGCCAGCTCGAACTGCTTCCCGATGATCTCGGACTCGCCGTAGGGCGCGATCACCGGCGCGAACACCGCGACGAAGATATAGGTGAATATGATGATCAGCCCGATCTTCGCGCTGAGCGGCGCCTTCTTCAGTTCGCGCCAGGCGACGGCAAGCTTCCTCTCGTCCCGCCGGGGCGGGGGCGGCATCGCATCCACGGATTCGAACTGGCTTTCGGGCTCGGTCATTTCGGATGCAGAAGGCGCGGGTTGGTCAGGATGGACAGGATGTCCGCGATCAGGTTGAGCAACACGTAGGTGGCGGCGAAGATGAGGCAGCAGGCCTGCACCACCGGCAGGTCACGCCGCTGCACCGAGTCCACCAGGAGCTGCCCGAGGCCCGGGTACACGAACACCACCTCCACCACCACCACGCCCACGATCAGGTAGGCGAGGTTGAGGACGATGACGTTGACGATAGGCGCCCAGGCGTTTGGGAGCGCGTGATGGGTGATGATCCGGCGCCGGTTGATCCCCTTCAGCGCGGCCATTTCGATGTAGGGGCTTGCCAGCAGGTTGATGATGGCGGCACGGGTCATCCGCATCATGTGCGCCACCACCACCAGGGTCAGGGTCATGGCGGGCAGGAATGTCTTGTAGAGCCGTTCCCCGAACGGCGTGTCCGGGCTCACGTTGGCGAGGCTCGGGAACCACCCAAGCTTGACCGAGACCAGCAGGATCAGGATGTACGCGACGAAGAATTCAGGCGTGGAGATGGATGACAGGGTCACCACGTTGACGCCGCGGTCGTAGAGGCTGTTGCGGTAGAGTGCGGCAAGGATGCCAAGGACCAGCGCCAGGGGCACGGAAATCACCGCGGCAAACACCGCGAGGTGGATGGTGTTGATGAAGCGGCCCCCGAGCAGCTCCGAGATCTCGCGGCCGTTGGCGATGGAGGTGCCGAAATCCCCCTGCAGGATACCCCCAAGCCAGGTGAAATACCGGATGTAGGGCGGCTGGTCCAGCCCCATTCGCTTGCGCAGGGCCTCGACGGTTTCCTCCGTCGCGGCCTGGCCCAGCATGGCCTGGGCGGCGTCCCCCGGCAGCATGCTGACCGCGAGAAAGATGATGACGGACACCACGAACAGCGTCAGCAGCCCGAGCGACAGGCGCTGGATCAGCATTCGGAGGATGTCTTTCACGCCGGTGTCTTATGGTTTGCTTTTGGGCGTATCGCCGGGCCGGTTGCGCGGGCATTCGCCCGCGCCTGAGGAAACCGGCCGCATCAGGACCCTGCGGTCCGGCGGCGGCATCGCCGCCGCCGGCATATTAACCCGACTACAGGGCCTGAGACAAAGGCGCGCTCAGTCGAACCACCAGCGCTCCATGTAGCGCTGTCCGTCGTTGGACCAGTTGGTGGCCATCCTGTCCGCGTGGGCGACCTTGGTGGACTTGGCGTGGATGTAGTTGTTGAACACCGGTACCACGGCGCCGCCCTCGTTGCTGCAGAGGGTCTGCATCTCCACGTACATGTCGCGACGCTTGTTCTCGTCCAGCTCGGAGCGGGCCGCCTTCAGAAGCTCGTTGAACCTCGCGTGGCTCCAGTCGGACTCGTTCCATTCCGCGCCTTCGGCGTAGGCGGTGGTGAACATCCAGTCCTCGGTGGGACGGCCGCCCCAGTAGCTGAAGCACCAACCATGGTTGTCGTTGTTCCAGACGTCCGACCAGTACCCGTCGGCGGGCACGCGCTTGACATTGATGGTGACCCCGCCCTTGGCGGCATGCTCCTTGTAGAGCTGGGCCGCATCCACGGCGCCGGAGAACGCGGCGTCGGCCGCGCTGAGATCGACCTCGATGGAGTCGAGCCCGGCCTGCTTGAGATAGTACTTGGACTTGTCCGGATCATAGGTGCGCTGTTCCAGATCGCTGGCGTGGTAGCGCTGGCCCCGGCCGATGGGATGGTCGTTGCCCACGGTGCCGTGGCCGCCGAGAACCGTCTGCAGCATGGCCTCGCGGTCGAGCCCGTATTTCAGGGCCATCCGGATGTTGTTGTCGTCGAAGGGGGCCACCTTGGTGCGCATCGGGATGGTGTAGTGCCCGGTGCCGCTGGTTTCCCCCACCACGACATTGCTGTTGCGCTGCAGCAGGTGCAGGGTCTTGATGTCGCAACGGTCCATGAAATCGATTTCGCCGGTGGTGAGCGCGTTGGTGCGTGCACCGACATCGGCGATGGTGATCAACTCGCCCTCGTCGAAATGGGCCCGGCCTTCCTTCCAGTAGTTGGGATTGCGCGTGAAGGTCATGCGCACCCCGGGGTCATAGGCCTGCAGGACATAGGGACCGGTGCCCATGCCGGACATCCAGTCAAGCTGGCCATCCTTCGAAGGCAGGACCGGGATGTGGTAGTCGCTGACCAGGAAGGGGAAGTCGGCATTGCCCGCTTCCAGGGTAAACACCACCACGTGGTCGCCGTCCGCCTTGATGTCGACGATGGGATCCACGATGGGCTTGGCCGCGGAGGTGGATTCCGCACCGCGGTGGTGGTTGAACGAGTTCACCACGTCCTGGGCGACCATGGTCTGGCCGGTGTGGAATTCGATGCCCTTGCGGAGCTGGAAAGTCCAGGTGATCGCGTCGGGGGAATCCCAGCTCTCGGCCAGTTCGCCGACCAGGTTGTCCTCGTTGTCGATCTCGGTGAGATAGTTGAAACGGGCAAACGCACTGCCGATGGTGAAATCGTTCTCATAACTGCCCGGGTCCAGCGAGTCGGTGGTGGAACCGTGGCCGATGCCGGCCGTGAGCTTTCCTCCCCGCTTGGGCATTGCATGCGCCGTGGTGAGGAGCGCGGGTGCGACAGCGCCGAAACCAAGGGCGGTCGCAGCCTGCAGAAAATCGCGTCGGGACAGTCGCCCGGCACGAAGTTCCTGGGTGAGTTTATCTAGGTTTGACATCGGATGAAGCCTCCTGTGGTGTTTGCAAGGTAATGAAATTTTTCGGTGTCGGTGTCTCTTTATCGGGCAGCGACCGTCGGCACTGACCACCTCCGGCAAGTATGGACCAGATTGCAGGGAAAATTCAAAAGGTATTTTCTCTCAATGCGTCATCCGACGACCCGCCCTTCCGGGACCGGCTTTGAAACCGTTCCCGCATCCCGGTCACTGGTTGACCACCACTGCCAGGGACGGCTCGCGAAAACGCCGGACGAGATCTTCCAGCTCCTGCCGGTAGGGCCCGACGGCCGCCATCTTGACATGGCCGAATCCCCGGACGGATTCCGGCAGCGCCGCGATGGCGACCGCGCGGTCGTAATTCTCCCGGCTGACGTACGGCAGCAGCGACTCGATGGCCCCGCGGTATTCCGCGATCAGCGCGCGCTCCGCCCGGCGCTCCCCGCTGCGTCCGAACGGGTCCAGGGGACTGCCGCGGAGCCACTTCAGCCTGGCCAGCAGGCCGAAGGCGCCCAGGGTCCATTCCGGCAGGCGGCGTTTTTCCGGCAGCCCCGTGTGGGGGTTCCGCTTCGCCAGCCACGGAGGCGCCAGGTGGAAGTGCAGCCGGTAGTCCCCCTCGAACTGCTCCGCCAGCTGCCGGCGGAACCCGCCGTCGCTGTAGAGCCTCGCCACCTCGTATTCATCCTTGTAGGACATCAGGCGGAACAGGTTCTTCGCCACGGCCACGGTCAGTTCGTCGTCCTGCCCTCCGGGCTCCGCCCTCCGGACGGATTCCACCACCGCCAGGTACTCGTCCGCCCAGCGCCGGTTCTGGTAGCGCACCAGGAAATCGTGGCGCCACCGGATGATGTCTTCCGGGTCCGTGAGGGGAAGGCGGTCCTGTCCGTCCCGGCCCGCGAGGTTCTCGACCGCGTCCAGGTTGACCGCCGCGCGCCGCCCCCAGATAAACGCCGACTTGTTGAATTCGACGCCGACCCCGTTCAGTTCGACGGCGCGCTCCACGGCTTCCGCGGAGACCGGCACCAGGCCCCGCTGCCAGGCGAAGCCGAGGAGGAAGAGGTTGGCGCCGATGGTGTCCCCCATCAGATTCCTGGCGATGCCGGTGGCATCCACGAATTCCGCACTGCCGGATCCCGCCTCCCGGGCGACGGCGTCGCGCAGCTCGCTCGCGGGAAAGGCATAGTCCCGGTCGTGAATGAAGTCCGAGGTGGCCGTCTCGTGGCTGTTCACCACCGCCCTTGAGCGGTCGGGATGAAGCTTGGCCAGGGCCTCCGGTCCCGCCGAGACCACCAGGTCGCAGCCCAGCAGCAGGTCCGCGTCGCCGGCGGGTATCCGCACGGCATGAATCCGGTCCTGGGTCGCGGCGATCCGGACATGGCTCACCACGGCGCCGAATTTCTGCGCCAGTCCCGTCTGGTTCAGGGTCGCGCAGCCCTTGCCCTCGAGGTGGGCGGCCATGGCCAGGATGGAACTCACGGTGAGAACCCCGGTCCCGCCGATGCCGGTCACCAGCACATTCCAGGGCCGCTCCAGATCGGGCTTTTCGGGCTCCGAAAGCACGATCTCCACCTCGCCGGAGACGCTGACCGTCGGTTTTTTCAACCCGGCGCCGGTCACTGTCACGAAACTGGGACAGAACCCGTCCAGGCAACTGAAGTCCTTGTTGCAGGCGTTCTGGTCGATCTGCCGCTTTATCCCGAGTTCCGTTTTCTGCGGAATCACCGACAGGCAGTTGGACTTTGTGCTGCAGTCGCCGCAGCCCTCGCAGACCGCCGGGTTGATGAAGACCCGGGTGTCGCTTTCCGGCATCAGCCCGCGCTTCCGGCGACGGCGCTTTTCCGAGGCGCAGGTCTGGTCGAACACGATCACCGAGGTTCCCGGCACTTCCCGGATTTCCAGGAGAAGCCGGTCGTAGTCCTTCTTCGGATGCAGGGTGACGTCCCTGAGCCCGGTAAGCTGCTCCCTGGCCCTTGCCGGGTCCTCCGCCACCACCGCGATGCGCTCGACGCCCTCGGCCCTGACCTGGGCCACCACCTGTTCCAGGGTCAGGCTGCCGTCCACGTGCTGCCCGCCGGTCATGGCGACAGCGTCGTTGTAGAGAATGCGGTAGGTGATGTTGACGCCGGAGGCGACAGCGGCCCGGATGGCGAGTATGCCGGAATGGAAATAGGTACCGTCGCCGATATTCTGGAAGGTGTGAGGAGTTTCCGTGAAAGGCGCCTGGCCGATCCAGGAAGCACCCTCGCCGCCCATCTGGGTGAACAGCTCGGTGTTGCGGTCCATCCAGCGCACCATGTAGTGGCAACCGATGCCGGCATGCCCGATGCTTCCCTCCGGCACCCGGGTGGAGGTATTGTGCGGGCAGCCGGAACAGAAATACGGCGTGCGCGCCATGGGGGAAGGCGTGGTCTTCAGCCGCCTCTCCTTGGCATCGAGAAACTCCAGCCGTTCGCGGATTGCCGGGCTGTCGTAGAACTTCATCACCCTGGAGCCGATCGCGCGGGCCACCATCGCCGGGGTCAGCTCGGACAGGTTGGAGACCAGGTCCCGGCCCTGTTCATCGAATTCGCCCACCACCCGCGGTCGCTCCGCCACCGGCCAGTTGTACAGCTGCCCCGTGATCTGGTCCTCGAGGATGCTGCGCTTTTCCTCCACCACCAGGATCTCCTGCAGCCCCCTGGCGAATTCATGGGTCGCAACGGGTTCCAGGGGCCAGCTCATGCCGACCTTGTAGATCCGAAGGCCGATCGCGGAAGCGGTATCCCCGTCGATGCCGAGATCCCGGAGGGCCTCCATCACATCCAGGTGGGACTTGCCGGTGGTGACGATGCCGAGACGCGGATTGGGGGTGTCCAGGATAACCCGGTTCAGGTTGTTGACGTAGGCGAACGACCGTGCCGCGTAGATCCGGTACTTGTGCAGGAGCCGCTCCTGCTCCAGTGCCGTGGTGGGCCACTGGGCATTCAGCCCCCCCTCGGGCATCTCGAAGTCCGCAGGCACCCGGATGTTCACGCGATCCGGGCTGAGGTCGGCGGAAATGGCGGAGTCCATGTTCTCCGTGATGGCCTTCAGTCCCACCCAGCAGCCGCTGTAGCGCGACAGCGCCCAGCCGTACAGACCGTAGTCCAATACGTCCTGCACGTTGGCGGGGTTCAGTACCGGCACCGCGGCACCGATGAACATGTGCTCGCTCTGATGGGGAACGGTGGAGGACTTGCAGGCATGGTCGTCGCCGGCGATCACGAGCACACCGCCGTACCGGGAGGTGCCGAAGGCGTTGGCGTGCTTGATCACGTCCATGCTCCGATCCACCCCGGGGCCCTTGCCATACCACATGGCGAACACCCCGTCGTACTTCGGCCCCGGCAAGAGCCCCACCTGCTGGGTGCCCCAGACCGCGGTGGCCGCCAGGTCCTCGTTGACGCCGGGCTGGAAACGGATATTGTGGGCCTCGAGTTGCCTGTGGGCCTGGTTCAGGGACATGTCCAGCGTGCCTACCGGCGAGCCCCGGTAGCCCGAGATGAACCCGGCGGTGTTCAGGCCCGCGTCCAGGTCGAACTGGTGCTGGATCAGCGGCAGCCTGACCAGGGCCTCGATTCCGGTGAGATAGGCGCTGTCCCTGGCCAGATCGAACTTGTCCTCGAGCGAGACTTGTTTCAGCATTTTTTGTCTCCTGCTTGCCCCGGGGCTGATGATCCACGAGGCGGGTTGTCGGGAAAAGGTAATTTCAGCCAACTACCGGCAGGCCATGGATGGTGGTCCACCGGATCACCCCATCATACTTTGCCCGGACGAGATTGCAAGACCCTCCCGTCGCCGGCCGGCGTCAAATCAACGGCTTACCGCCCGGCCCGGCGGCCGGTGAGCGGACCAGCCGAATGCCTGCCGCATGGGGCGAAGAGCAGGCCGGCGAACGCCGGACCAGCCCGGGGCATTCAGCCGCCGATCCCGTTTGCCGCGAGGAACCCCTCGAACAGCGCGAAGCACTGTTCCGGCTCCTCAAGCTGCAGCAGGTGGGTGGTGCCGGGCACGAAGACGTAGTCGATGCCGTGTGTTTCACAGAACCCGGCGCAGCAGGGCGCGGTTCTCGCCGGATAGCCCGGGTCCGCTTCATGATCCGAGCTCACGATCAGCAGCGGGCGGGCAGGCGGGCCGGCATCCTGCCAGATGGGGAGCGACACCACCTCGGTGTAGAGGCCGGCCTCCACCGGCCCCGGGCAGCAGAGCAGCCACTCCCCGGAAGCCTGATCGAAGCGCAGCGTCGAGCGGGCGTTGAGTTCCGCCACTCCCTTCCGGAGGCGCCGGAACCGGTGCATGCTGCGGTACACGTAGACAAGCTCGCCGGGATCGGAGAACCGGTTCGTGCGGTTCATGGCGGCGTCGCGCAGCATTTTGCCCTCGGTCAACAGCGGGGCGTGCAGGGGGTGGCCCTCGGGCGGCATCACCGGCGGGTCGAACAGCACCAGCGCATCCCAGTGCCAGGTTTCTTCGATCACCGCCAGGAGCGCCGCGATCGCCGACATCGAGTGAAAGACGCCGACGGTGGTCCTGGCGCCCCATGCATCGCTGATGGCGGCATGCACGGCCACGTAGTCGCGTGCGAAACGGGCGTAGTTGTGTGGCTCGGCCGCGTGAAACGGGTTGCGCCCGCAGTTGCGGATGTCGAACAGGACCAGGTCGAATCGCCCCAGCATGTGCCGCCAGAACGGGAAGTAGGAGTCGCTGGCGAAGCCGTTGCCGTGGCTCAGCACCACCCGCGGTCCGGACGGGTTTCCGTGGCGGACGACGCGGATCGGCGCGCCGTCGTCCATCCGGAGATCGAGCGTGGCGTCCGGCTCCGGCAGCACGAAGCCGTCTACGACCGGTGGGGACGGCGGGATCATGCGGGGACGTGGAACCGGTCAGGCATGACCACCAGCTTGCCGACATGGCCCTTGGACATGAAGTCCGTCTGCGCACGGTGGAAGCCGCTGAGCGGGTAGGTGGCGAAGAGGCTCGGCCGGATTTTGCCGGACTCGATGTAGCCGTGCAGCCGCCGGAAGGCAGCCCGGGTTCCCTGTGAAGATCCGTGGATCTCGAGATGCTTCAGGTAGATGGTGCGCAGGTCCATCTCCACGACGGCGCCGCCGAACGCCCCCGCTGTGATATAGCGGCCCTCGGGGCGGAGCAGGTTGATCAGGGACCTGAAAAGCGGTCCGCCCACGACGTCGGCCACCACGTCCACGGTGCCGTCCGGCAGGAGCGCCTGCAGGTCTTGGATCCAGTCGCCATGATCGCGGCACACCACCGCTTCGGCGCCCAGCGCCCGGACGGCATCGGCCTTGGCCGTGCTGCTGAGCGCGTAGGGAACGGCCCCCCGCGCGCGGCAGAGCTGGATCAGGCCGCCGCCCACGCCGCCGGCCGCGCCGGTCACCAGCACCCGCTCCCCCGCCGCGACCCGGGTGCGGTCAAGCATGTGCTCCCCGGTAAGGTAGGCGCAGCAGAAGGTCGCCAACTCCGCGTCCGTGATGTCCGCGGTGGTCCGGTGGGCGTTTTCCGCGGGCACGACGCAGTACTCCGCGTATCCCCCGTCACGGCCGTGGCCGATATAGTCGATGTCGGCGAGACCCTCGTCGTCGCTCTTGTTGTTGTAGATGCTGAAATCCACCATGACCCGCTCGCCGATACGGGCCGGGTCCACGCCCTCGCCCGCCGCGACGACCACGCCCACGATGTCCGCCCCCTGGATCCGGGGAAATTCCAGCGTCGGCTTGCCGCGTCGCCATGACGCCACCGCGCCGGGGTCCTCGTCGGTTCCGTAGGCGCCTTCCCGGACCCAGACATCGGTGTTGTTCATGCCGCAGGCATGCACTTCCAGGAGCACCTCCCCCGGTGCCGGGGCCGGCACGGGGACATCTCGGTACTCCAGCCTGTCGAGCCCGCCGTGGCCGGTCAGGACTACGGCTTTCATTGTGTTCGGGATGTTCGGGTTCATCAGCTGATCGGGGGTGGTATGGGTTGAGTAAGCTTCCAGGAGCCCGGATTCACCGGGCGGCGAGATGTGGGTTCAGGAATCCCGGTCCGGCGGACCATGGGAAAAACCGGTGTACGGGGCATTGCGGGCCGTCATGCCAGGGTCCCGACCGCGGTTTCCCGCACGAGGTCCCAAAGAGCCTCGACATGGTGGCGTTCGGTGGCCTCGACGCCGACGGACACGCGCACGATCCAGCGGCCGTCGATCCTCGCCGGGGACAGGAATGCCGCCCCGGAGCGGTTGATGGCGTCCACCCAGGCCAGGGTGTGGGCATCCAGCGCCTCGCCGTCGAGCCCCGGGGGCCGGTGCAGCACGCAGACGGTCTGCAGGGTGACCGGCGACTCCAGCGTCCAGTGGGGTTCGGCCTCGACCTGCTCCGCCAGCCACCGGGCATTGTCAAGATCGTCCCTGAGCCTCCGGCGGATCGCCTCGATGCCGTCCAGCCGCAGGTGAAACCAGAGTTTCAGCGCCCGGAACCTGCGTCCCAGCGGAATGCCCCAGTCCCGGTACTGGGTCACCTCGCCGTCCACGTCGGAGATCAGATAGCTCGGGTTGGTGGACATCACACGGACCAGGTGCTGGGGGTCGCGCACGTAGAACAGGGAGCAGTCGAGGATCGTGCCCATCCACTTGTGCGGATTCCAGGAAATCGAGTCCGCGCCCTCCACGCCCTGCCAGAGGTGCCGGCATTCGGGCAGCAGCATGGCGGAGCCGGCCATGGCGGCATCGACGTGAAACCAGATGCCGTACCGCCGCGCGCATTCGGCCATGGCCTCCACCGGATCCATGGCGGTGATACCCGTGGAGCCGACCGAGGCCACGGCCACGGCGGGGACGGCACCGGCGGCCAGGTCCCGTTCGATCGAGTCCCCGAGCGCTTCCGGCAGCATGGCGCGGGTGCGCGCGTCCACCGGGACATTCCGGATGTTGTCCGCGCCGAACCCGGCGAGCAGGGCGGCCTTTCTGACCGAAGAGTGGGCCTCCTCCGTGGTATAGACCACGAGCGGGCTTTCGGCCTGCTGCAGTCCGCCCCGGGTTTCGCCGTAGCCGGTGGCCTTTTCCCGGGCCAGGATCATGGCAGTGAGGCAGGCGGTGGAGGCGGTGTCGTGGATCGTGCCTTCCCAGGCGTCCGACAGTCCCACCAGCTGGCGCATCCAGTCGCAAACCACCTCCTCCACCTCCGTGAGGGCGGGACAACTCTCCCAGGAAATGCCGAGGGTTCCAAGGCCGGAACTGGCGAAATCGCCCAGCACCGAGGCCAGCGATGCATTGGACGGAAACCAGCCGAAATGCATGGGATGCTGGACCTGGGTGATGCCCGGCACCACGATGGCCTCGAGATCCCGCATCACGTCGGCAAACGGTTCCGGCTGCTCGGGCGGCATGGTCGGCAGCGAGTTCCGGATATCCCCCGGCCCCACCCGGGCCCGCACCGGCAGGTCATCGATGCGCCGGCGGTAGTCGCAGATCCAGTCGATGAGTTCGTGCGCCTCCCGCCGGAATTCTTCAGGATTCATGCGTGTATACCATGGTATTCAGTGTGCTGAGCGGCATCGGCCGGGAACACCCGGGCCCCGGGAACCGCGGCGGTTTCCATCTTCCGGTTGTGGACGGATGGGCCTGTCACGGGGACCGGCATCTCCTGGGCATACCGTACTTTCCACACGGTCCCGGGTGAAAATCGCGGCTGATGGTAGCATTCCCGGCGCTTCGGACAAATAGTTGTCCCGGGACGAGCCGGGAGCGCAACCAAAGGGGCCTTAAGTTACTCGCACACCATGCGGCCGCGATTGCTTGAACCGGTGAAATGGACGGCGTGGCAGGTGCCGGGGCACCGGATCCGGAGGAAATCCGTCTGCGACGGGAAACAGGAACGGGAGTACGGCCAATTCGCGTTCCAGCCGAACCGACCTCAAGTATTCTCGGTGGGTTCCTTACGGGTGCCGTGCGTGCTCAAACAGGCTCGCGAGGTGTGATTGCCCGGTCTTGCTGCTGCTGTCAGTCATGGGCGATCAGCTCACAGTAAACTGGCCCATCATGCCCCGATCCTCATGCTCCAGGATGTGGCAGTGGAACATGTAGGGAAATTGTTCGGTTGCGGGATGATCAAAACGAACGACGAATTCCGACCAGTCGTCATCATCCAATACCACCATATCCTTCCAGCCTTGCTGGTCGGGCGGAGCGGAATCGCCTTCCATCCGCTCGATGAGGAATGAACAACCGTGCACGTGAAAAGGGTGTGCGCCCTGATTGGCCCGGACACGCCAGCGTTCCCAGACTCCGCGCCTCACCCGTTCGTTGATGACGTTCATGTCCATCGCCGCACCGTTAATGGTCATGTCCATCATGGCGTGACCACCGTCATCGTCTTCCATTTCGAGCATGAAGTCGCGGGTGCGCACGATTTCATTTTCCCTGGGGCGGGCAATCGTGACCATCCTTTCGGGTAATGGTGCAGTCTGTGCCGGCAGCGTTCTGTCGACTGTCAGGGTCAACGATGCCTGTGGGATGGATTTCCCGGATCGGCCGAACATATCCAGCAAATCCTTGAAGGTATCTTCCTCGTCACCGTCACTTTCATCATCATCGTCATCGTCAAAGTCATCTTCGAACAGGGTCAGCAGTTCGGCGGAATTGCCGTCCGCCATGTCGACAATGATTTCACATCGCTCTCCGGGCGCCATCTCCATCATGGTCAGCGGCACCGGTGATTCCAGGAAACCGCCGTCGGTGGCAATCTTGTAGAAAGTGCGATGATCCGCAAATCCAACGAAGTAAAAACGGGCATTGGCGCCATTCAGCAGTCTCAGCCGCACCTTTCCAGCCGGGACCGAGGCGACCGGGCCGATCGCACCGTTGATCACGACAGTTTCTCCAAACCAGCCGTCCTCGCCTGCGTCATTCAGTGAATAGACCAACCGGCCTTGCGCATCGAAAGTCCGGTCCTGAATGATGACGGGCAGATCGTCAACGCCGTATTGATGCGGGAGATCCATTGAATCGGATAGTTCGTCATCAATGATGATCATGCCGGCCAGACCGTGATAGACCTGAAGTCCGGTCTTGCCGTGCGTATGGGAGTGATACCAGCATGTGGCCGCCGGCTGCACGATGGACAAGGCGGGCTCCCACCGGTCTCCCGGGGCGATTTCCCGTTGCGGTCCACCGTCAACATCACCGGGAACGTGCAGACCGTGACCGTGAACGGACACGCCTTCGGTCAGGGTATTCTGATAATGCAGGTTGAGTTCGCTGTTCTGCCGGGTTCGAATGGTTGGTCCCAGGTAATCCTGGCTGAACCCCAGGGTAGGCGTCCTGACACCCGGCGTGAACGACCACTCGCCACCGCGTATTCGCAGGTCGATCGGCTCTCCCCGGCTTCCGTCAACAAGTGCCGGTATCGGTAGTCTGACAGGCATGACCTTTGGCCAAGCGGGTTGAAAACAACCGGCTCCCAGCAGAGCGGCGCTGCCGGCAAGAAACCGCCTCCGTGAAAATGTAAGCGACATATGAATCCTCGTCTGTTCTGGATTTGTCGAAAGACGAACTGAAAACCACCCGTCACGTTGCAATACCGATCATCTAGGTAATGACCGCATTGGCTACAATTATTGCGCAACCTTGGTCAAACAATCGATCGGACAAATGCCGGACTCGGCGATTCGGGACATCCGGCATCCGTCCGATGAAGACCGGAACCTTGTCAAGAAACATTCAGGAATGACACCATGTACGATGCGATTGAGCAAATACCCTACCGGCGAACGGTGTTTACTATCTTCGTGCTGTTTGTCCTCGGCACCAGCACCGCCGAAATTGTCGCCGAGTTCGCTGCCGGCGAGACACTGGGTTCAATGGGGGACGATCTGTCCAGGTTCGCCTTCGGTGCAGCCGTACTGGCGATGTTCCTTTACGAGTACCTCGCGCAGCGCCGGGCGCTCGGCGAACTGCGCGGACAACTCGACAAGGCCCGCGGTCGGCTTGCCCGGCTCGACACCGGATCCCGGAAAATCGCAAGTCAGTACCGTGCCATCATGCAAAAGCAGTTTGAGGTCTGGCAGCTGACGGCCAGTGAGCAGGATGTGGTCATCGGGATGCTGAAGGGACTGTCATTTCGGGAGATCGCGGAACTGCGGGAAACACGCGAGAAAACCGTGCGTCAACAGGCGTCCAGCGTCTACAGGAAAGCCGGGGTCAACAGTCGGAACGAGCTGGCCGCATGGTTTTTCGAGGATATGCTGGAACCGCCATCAACCTAGCCGTATTTCGGGTAGTGGCTCAGTTTGCCCGCTTAACCTTCATTGTGACAGACGGGCATGCCACCTATAATCCTTCGCAAAACAGCCGGCCAGCTACCATGGATCTTGAGAAAATCCAGCAACGCCTGCGGGAGTTTGCCCGTGAACGGGATTGGGAGCAGTTCCACTCACCCAAGAACCTGTCAATGGCGCTGTCCGTCGAGGTCGCGGAGCTGGTCGAGCACTTTCAGTGGTTGACTGCCTCGCAATCCTCGTCCGCCCAAGCAGTTGACCGGGAACAAGTGGCTACTGAAATCGCGGATATTCAGATATTCCTCATCATGCTGGCCGATAAGCTCGGCGTGGATATTGAACAGTCCGTGCACGCGAAGATCGAGGCGAATGCGGTCAAGTACCCACCCACTGTTTCCTCTTGATCGCGCCGGTATTCTGAAGCCGTGATCGTCTATTCCGCGACTCGGAGAGAATTCTCCGATGACGTAAGGTCCAATCTGATCGAGGAACGGATCCTCGACAGGTTCCTTTCACGGATGGGTCACAATCCATCCGGATCCGAGATACTCTCCTGGCGGAACTCCCTGCAGCAAATGCACAATGCGCTGGACTACGGGGAGATACCGGATGACGCAGGCGTGGCGATCGAGTACCGCATCCCCCTCACGTCCAGGCGGGTTGACTTCATGCTTTCCGGCACCGACTCGGGCGATCGCGATTCGGTGGTCATCGTCGAACTGAAGCAATGGTCCGATGTCGAAAAGACCGAGAAGGATGCGATCGTCAAGACCTGGCTTGGTGGGGCACTCCGGGAGGTCACGCATCCGTCATATCAAGCCTGGACCTATGCGGCGCTGATCCAGGATTTCAATGTCGAGATCCAGGAGCGCAACATATCGTTGCAGCCCTGCGCCTATCTCCACAATTGCCACGACCCCTTCGTGATCAGGTCGGACTTCTATGGCGAACACTTGTGCCGCGCCCCCGTGTTCCTGAGGAACGATGTCAAGGAACTGGCGGCCTTCCTGAAGAAGTACGTAAGGAAGGGAGACAGGTCGCGGATTCTCTACAGAATTGAGCACGGCCGTCTCAGACCATCCAGGAACCTCGCCGACCACCTTGCATCCCTGCTGCGCGGCAACCGCGAGTTCGTGATGATCGATCATCAGAAAATCGTCTACGAGACCGCCCTGGATCTCATGGAGCGCGCGGAAGAACCCAAAAAGCACGTTCTGTTGGTGGAAGGAGGCCCTGGAACAGGCAAGTCGGTTGTCGCGATAAATCTCCTGGTTGAACTCACGAACAGGAAATTTGTGACCCATTACGTGTCGAAAAATAGAGCACCACGGGAGGTTTACGAGAGCAAGCTTGCCGGAACTCTGTCCAAGACGCGAATCACCAACCTGTTCAAGGGATCTGGTTCATATGTTGACTGCGAACCCGGATCCATCGATTGTCTGATCGTCGACGAAGCACACCGGCTCAATGCCAAGTCAGGTATTTTTCAGAAGGGTGAAAATCAAATCAAGGAGATCATAAGTGCGGCCAGGCTTTCCGTCTTCTTCCTGGATCAGGATCAGCGGGTCACGATGAAGGACATTGGCGAGCGGTCTGAAATCATGCGCCATGCAGTGGAGGCCGGGGCCTGCCTGACCGAACACAAGTTGCAGTCCCAATTCCGGTGCAATGGTTCGGATGGGTACCTTTCGTGGGTCAGCAGCACTCTCCAGATCGAAGAGACGGCAACCCCGACCCTGGATGGGATTGATTTCGACTTTCGGGTCTTCGATTCGCCAACCGAAATGAGGGACGAAATCGAGCAGTTGAACCAGGACAGAAACAAGTCACGTATGGTGGCCGGCTATTGCTGGGACTGGGAAAGCAAGAAAAACCCCGAAGTCATGGACGTCACGATCCCTGAACACGGATTCGAAATGAGATGGAACCTTGGTTCGGACGGTTTCCTTTGGATCATCCAGGAAGGCAGCGTGTCGGAAATCGGTTGCATCCATACATGTCAGGGCCTTGAGCTTGACTATGTTGGCGTGATTTTCGGCGAGGATTTCATTGTCCGGAACGGAAAGGTCGAAACCAACGCGCTCAAGCGGTCGAAGAATGACCACTCCGTTCGCGGCTACAAGACGATGCTTCGGGAAGACCCGACCAAGGCCAAGGCGTTGGCCGACAGGATCGTGAAGAACACATACCGTACTCTCATGACCAGGGGGCAGAAAGGCTGTTTCCTTTACTGTGTGGACCAGGAGACAAACGAGTACTTCAAGAATTTCGTAAAGGGCAGAATGGAAGCAGGCGGTGTCCAAATACAAAAGGTCTTAGAGACTGACCCGCATCCCTACGAATCCTGAATCGTTCGATTTCCCGCATTCCCGCACCGGCACTGGAATATACGTGCCAACAATCCACGGCATCTGGTCATCCATCGGCACGCTGAAGAACGAAGAACGTGTAGCCGGCCTCATCCCGAAAGCGCCGCACGACATCGATCTCCTTTCGAAGACCCTCGAGGATCTCCTGAATGTCGGCATCAGCGCGATCCGCAAGCTCGGCCACGCGGGCTTTCAGCGGGACGTAGTAGGCCTCGTGCGCTTCTTTTGACATGCGGAAACTGCCGACCACCCGGTAGCCGGCCGCCTCCACGCGTGAACGGATCACGGCTTCGGATCCCATGTCAGGATATTCCATTGCCCAGAAATCATGGGCTTCTTCCGGAAGATCGTCCGTCCAACGTACGAAGTCGCTGAATGCGAGGCAGCCTCCCGGACGAAGCCAGGGGCGCCATGTCAAGAGCGCCTGCTCCATGCCCACCACGTAGATGGAACCCTCCGCCCAGACGAGGTCGATACTCCCGTCGGCAATATCGATCTTCTCCATGTCTTCGCACACCGCATGAACTCGGTGCGTAACTCCTGCCTTGCGGGCGCGTTCGGTGATCCGCCGGACGAATGGCGCATGAATCTCGACGGCCGTGATCCGAGCATTCCGAAGGGCCTCCGCCAATGTGAAGGTCGTGCGGCCGTGCCCCACACCCAAGTCGAGCACCTCGCGGACAGTATCGCGGCCCGGAACTGCGTCCAGCGCGCGCAGCGTAGCGGCGTCGTTGCCCGGAGCGCCCTGCGCCAGCGGCCCGAACACCTCGTACAGGATATCTTCTACAGACACGGCTTGCGATGATTTATTTCCAGCGCCAGCCCGGGCCGGCACCGGTGTCTGTAAGTGCTGCTTACCGTGGACAGAGCCGATTTCTTCCGGCCCGCCGACACCTCCGGCCGTTTGCCGTGCATGGCCCCGGTCGGGAGTAGATTCCGTTTTCGCGGCAGGTCATGCATTGGCGCCGGGCGAACATGTTTCTCGTCCATGCGCACCAGACTGCCACAAGAGCCGTGCAGGAACAACGGGACCCGGTGACGGTGCTCCGGCAGATTTGACCGCACCTGAATACCGGCCCGCACGGCACAATCCGGGCAATTCGTCATCCCCCTCCGCTCCCGTCCCGGACACCCGTTATCATTCCGGCCTTTCGGTACGCATTTCTTCTGCCCGGTTCATGACATACGACACCCAGACCCTGGTGATCGGCGCGGGCGTGGTAGGCCTTGCCTGCGCCGCCGCATTGGCGGACAGCGGACGCGAGGTGCTGGTCCTGGAACGGAACACGGCCATCGGCGAGGAGATCAGCGCGCGAAATTCCGGGGTGATCCATGCCGGAATCTATTATCCACCGGGGTCCCGGAAGGCACGGCTGTGCGTCACCGGAAAGGAACAGCTCTACGCCTACTGCAAGGCCAGGGATGTGCCCGTGAAGAGAACCGGGAAACTGATCGTGGCCACGAGCGAGCAGGACGTCGTGACGCTCGGAGAGTTGATCCGGCGCGGCCGTGCCAACGGCGTCACCGACCTTGCGTTGCTGGACAGGGCGGAAGCACTGGCGCTGGAGCCGGAGCTTCGCTGCCTGGCCGCGGTCCACTCTCCCTCCACCGGCATCCTCGACACCCACCAGCTGATGCTGAGCCTCCTAGGGGAACTGGAGTCGCTGGGATGCATGGTGAGCCTGGGAAGCCGGGTCGGCTCCCTGGCCATCGATGCCGGTCCCGGGACCGGTCACCGGGTGACCGTGGAGACGGACCAGTCCCGACTTACCGTGAACACCCGGGAAATCGTGAACTGTGCTGGCCTCCAGTCGGTGCCGCTCGCCAGGGGCGTGGACGGCTCGGACGGGCACGGCCTGCCCGATGCCTTCTATACCCGCGGCAACTATTTCCGCATCAGCGGGCGCCCGCCGTTCTCGCACCTCGTGTATCCCGTTCCGGAACCGGGCGGACTCGGTATCCACCTCACCATGGACATGGCCGGCACCGCCCGTTTCGGCCCGGACGTGGAGGCCGTCGACGGGCCGGGGGCGGGCTATGCGGTGGATGCCCGCAGGGCCGGCCGGTTCTACGCCAGCATCCGCCGCTACTGGCCGGCGCTGCCGGACGGGGCCCTGCTTCCCGACTACGCCGGCATCCGACCGAAGATCCGCCGGCCGGGACGTCACGACATGGATTTCGAGATCCTGGGCCGGGAGCACCACGGCGTGCCCGGCCTGGTGCACTGCCTCGGCATCGAATCTCCGGGGCTGACTTCCTGCCTCGCCATTGCCGACGAGGTCGTCGGGCAGCTCGAAACCTCCTCCTGACACATCCGCCGGCACCGTTCCGGCACGGCGAACCCGTGTTTCAGCCAAGCGCCCTGAAGCGGCGCAGCGCCTCCGCCCGGCCTTCCGCCAGGTTCACCACCGGACGGGGATAGTCCTCGCCCAGCACTACCCCGGCCTGCCGCAGCACCGATTCCGGCGCACGCCAGGGCTCGTGGATGTGCCGGGAAGGCATGGCTTCCAGTTCCGGCACCCAGGTGCGCACGTAATCGCCCCGGGGATCGAACCGCTCGCCCTGGCGTGCCGGGCTGAAAACGCGGAAATAGGGCGCCGCGTCCACACCGCAGCCCGCGGTCCACTGCCAGCCCATGGTGTTGTTGGCAAGGTCGGCGTCGACCAGGGTGTCCCAGAACCACCGGGCCCCATGAAGCCAGTGCACCAGGCCGTTCTTGGTCAGGACCGACGCGGCCAGCATGCGGACCCGGTTGTGCATCCAGCCCGTGCGCCAGAGCTGGCGCATGCCGGCATCCACCAGGGGAATGCCGGTCCGGCCCTGCTGCCAGGCGAGGAGCAGCTCCGGGTTCTCGTCCCAGACAAACGACTCGTAGCGGTGGTCGAACGGTTCTTTCGTGGTTCGGGGCTCATGGTAGAGGACATGATGGGCAAAGTCCCGCCAGGCCAGCTGGCGCAGGAAGGGGCGGACCTGCTCCGGCACGCCGTGCTCGCCGGCGCCCCCAAGTCCGCTGGCGGCCCCAAGGACGTCGTGCCAGACCCGGCGGGCGGCGATCTCGCCGAAGTGCAGGTGGGCGGACAGCCCGGACACGCCCTCCTGCCCGGGCAGGTCCCGTTCCTGTCCGTATTCGAACACCGCCGAGCGGCCGAGAAAATCCCCGAGTCTGGCCATGGCCCCGGCCTCCCCCGGCTGCCATTGATCCCCGAATTCCCGGTGCCATGGGATCCCGGGAATCAGGTCCAGGTCCTGCGCGGAAAGCGACCCGAGGCCCCGGGGCAGCGGCGGCAGTTCCGCCGGACCGTCTTGCGGTTCCGCTTCCGGTCCGGTGAGCAGATAGCGGCGCCAGAACGGGGTGAAGACCCGGTACGGGGTGTTGTCGTCCTTAGCAACCTCCCATGGCTCGCGCAGCAGGGAACCGGGATGGTCCTCCGCCCGGATCCCCGCCCCGGCGAGGATCTTCTTGGTCTCCCCGTCCCGGGATCTTGCCGAGGGTTCGTAGAGCCGGTTCCAGCAGACCAGCCCGGCGCCGGCCTGCCTCGCCACCTCCCGCAGCACCGCCTCGCTGCCGCCTTGGCGTATCACCAGCCCGGATCCGCGCCGACGCAGGGAGGCCTCCAGCGCCTTGAGGCTGTGGTGGAGCCACCAGCGGGACGCGGCCCCGGGCTGCCACGGCGACTCCTCTTCCGGGGCATGGATATAAAGCGGGATCACCCGCTCCGATTCGGCCAGCGCGTGGTTCAGGGCGGGATTGTCATCGATGCGCAGGTCGCGCCTCAGCCAGACGATGGCGGTGGTCATTCGGGCGCTGGTCGCTTCAGGAGGAATTCAGGGTGGCCGCGGTACCGTTCCATCGACGGGCGGACGCGGCGCAGGGATGCTCAGAGATACTGGTCGTAATTCGCTTCGTAGTCGGCAAGGTTCTCGCCGAACATCCTGCGGTACTGGCCGGAGAAGTATTCCGTCGCCTCCTCCTTTTCATCCGCCAGTGCGCCCCTGTGGCCGGCCGTGCTGGCGACGATGAACGCGTTGAACCGCGCCGAGGCGTACATCAGCGCATACCCCACCCGGCCGTCGCCGCTCTTTTCGTACAGATCGTTGGCGAGGTTGATGAACTGGTCGGCGAGTTTCCAGAATTCTTCGGAATCTTGTTCGGGCATGGGCGGGCTCTGTGTCTCGCGCCGGCAGGCCGGTGCCGGTTCAAGGATGTCCTGACGGGGTCTCAAGCAGGGAATCATAGACAGATGCAGCCGGGACGGCAACGGGCTCCGGCACCCTGTCCGGGGCTTCCTTAACTTGTTGCACCAATCGCGTTAAGATTCGCGCCTTCCCGCGCGGGAGACACCGAGTCACGCCATGCTTGAAACCAGAAACCACATTGACGGCCACTGGGTGGAAGGGCCTTCGACCCTGCCCGACATCAACCCCTCCGACACCCGGGAGGTGATCGGCGAATACGCCCAGGCCGGCGAGGACCAGGTGCTGGAGGCGGTCGAGGCGGCCCGCCGGGCGCAGTCGCAGTGGCAGTGGAGTCCGCCGGAGACGCGTTACACCGCGCTCATGCAGATCGGCAACGCGCTGATGGAGCGCTCCGCCGAGCTCGGGGAGCTGCTGAGCCGCGAGGAGGGCAAGACCCTGCCCGAGGGGAAGGGCGAGGTGTACCGCGCGGGGCAGTTCTTCACCTACTATGCCGCCGAGGTGCTTCGCCGCATGGGCGACCTGACGGATTCCGTACGCCCCGGCGTGGAGGTGCTGGTGAGCCGGGAGCCAATGGGGGTGGTTGCGGTGATCACGCCCTGGAACTTCCCCACTGCGCTGCCCGCCTGGAAACTGGCGCCCGCCATCGCCCATGGCAACGCGGTGGTGTGGAAGCCGGCCACCCTGGTGCCCGCCAGCGCGGCGGCGCTGATGCAGATCATCGAGGCAAGCGACCTGCCCCCGGGACTCGTGAACATGGTCCTCGGTTCCGGACGCTCCGTGGGCGAGGCGCTGATCACCTCCCCCGACATCGACGCCATCACCTTCACCGGCTCCCTCGCCACCGGCCGGCGCATTGCCGAGGCGGCGGCGGCGAACCTGACCAAGCTGCAGATGGAAATGGGCAGCAAGAATCCCCTGGTGGTGGTGGACGACGCCGATCTCGACACCGCGGTCAGCTGCGCCGTCAACGGCTCCTTCTTCAGCATGGGCCAGAAATGCACCGCCTCTTCCAGGATCATCGTGACCCGGGGGGTGCACGACGAGTTCGTGGAGCGCATGCGGGCGGCCATGGACCGGCTCGTGATCGGCCATGCGCTGGAGGCGGATTCCCAGATCGGTCCCGCAGTGGACGAATCCCAGCTGGCGCGGAACCTGTCCTACATCGAGATCGGCCGCGCGGACGGCGCCGAGCTGGTGTGCGGGGGCGAGCCCCTGGAGCGGGCCACCCCGGGACACTACATGCAGCCAGCCCTGTTCATCGGCGGCAACAACGCCATGCGCCTGAACAGGGAGGAGGTGTTCGGCCCCCTGACCTGCGTGCTCCGGGCGGATGACTACGACCACGCGCTGGCGCTGGCCAACGACACCGAGTTCGGGCTGACCTCGAGCATCATCACCACGTCGCTTGCCCGGGCAACCCATTTCCGCCGCCATGCCCGGACCGGCTGTGTCATGGTGAACCTGCCCACCTCCGGCACCGACTACCACGTGCCCTTCGGCGGGCGGAAGAATTCCAGCTTCGGCCCCCGGGAGCAGGGGCGCCATGCCGAGGAGTTCTACACCCAGGTGAAGACCGCCTACGTCAGCGCGGGGCAGGCGGGCTGATGCTGACCATCGACGCACTCCAGTATTCCCGCTGGAGCCGGGAGATCTTCCGGCAGATGCGCCAGGGCGGACTCGACTGCGTGCACGTGACCATCGCGTACCACGAGACCGCGGTGGAGACGCTGCGCCGCATCGGCGAGTGGAACCGGCTCTTCGAGGACAATGGCGACCTCATCATGCGGGTCGGGGACGCCCGGGATGTCCACGGCGCGCGTCAAAGCGGCCGCACCGGCATCGTGTACGGCTTCCAGAACTGCTCCCCCATCGAGGACGACTTCTCCCTGGTCGAGGTGTTCCACCAGCTCGGTGTCCGTTTCATGCAGCTCAGCTACAACAACCAGAGCCTGCTGGCCACCGGCTGCTACGAGGAGACGGACCCCGGCATCACCCGTTTCGGCAGGCAGGTGATCCGGGAGATGAACCGCGTGGGCATGGTGGTGGACATGTCGCACAGCGCCGAACACTCCACCCTGGAGGCTATCGAGCTGTCCCGGCGCCCCATCGCCATCACCCATGCCAATCCCGCCACCTTCCACCCGGCACTGCGCAACAAGTCCGACCGGGTGCTGAAGGCGCTGGGCGACAGCGGCGGCATGCTCGGGTTCAGCCTGTACCCCCATCATCTGAAGGGGGGCTCCGACTGCAGCCTGGCGGATTTCTGCGCCATGGTGGGCCGCACCGCCGAGCTGATGGGCGTTGACCATATCGGCATCGGTTCGGATCTCTGCCAGGACCAGCCGGACAGCGTGGTGGCCTGGATGCGGAACGGGCGCTGGAGCAGGGTGACGGACTACGGCGAGGGCACCGCGGCCGACGCCGGGTTTCCCGCGCAGCCCGAGTGGTTCGCCAATTCGACCCACTACGGGAACCTCGCCGCGGGTCTCGCCGAAGCCGGCTTCAGCGGGGACGAGGTGGCGAAGATCATGGGCGGAAACTGGCTGCGCTTCTTCGAAGAGTCGTTCGGCCCGGAGGATGGGCACCGTGCCTGAATCCGGCCGCGGTGACCAAGGGGTTCCCGACCCGGACAGACTCGAGCGGCTCGAGGTCCTCCTCATGGAGCACGAGTCGACCCTGGAGCGTTTCGGCGAACTCCTCCGGGACCAGCAGCGGCAGATCACCGACCTCGGCAACTCCCTGGAACTGCTCCGGGAAAAACTGTCAAAATACGAGGAGCCGGACCCGCCCGGGGCAACCCACGAACCGCCCCCGCATTACTGAACCCTCCCTGGAGACCGCAAGATGAGATACCTGCATACCATGATCCGGGTCAGCGACCTTGAGGAAACCGTCGGCTTCTTCCGGGAATGCCTCGACATGGTGGAAACCCGCCGTTACGACAACGAGGCCGGCCGCTTCACGCTGGTGTTCCTTGCCGCCCGGGACGACGTGGAACGGGCCCGGGCGGATATGGCGCCGGTGGTGGAGCTGACCTACAACTGGGATCCCGAGGAGTACACCGGCGGGAGAAATTTCGGCCACCTGGCCTACGAGGTGGATGACATCTACGCCACCTGCCAGAAGCTCATGGACAGGGGCGTGACCATCAACCGCCCTCCCAGGGACGGACGCATGGCATTCATCCGGACGCCGGACAACATATCCATCGAGCTCCTGCAGAAGGGCGCCGCCCAGGCCGCCCTTGAGCCCTGGGCCTCCATGGAAAACACCGGCGAATGGTGACGCCGGACGCCCCGGCGGAAACCTGTCAAGCCGGACTGACTGGGCACCGACCCGAAACCATCTCACCGGAGTAGCGCATTGACTGACCAACCGGAATACAAACCGCCCAGGGTATGGAGCCCCGGCAAGGGGGACATGGGGAAATGGGCCGGAACCAACCGCCCCGTAGCCGGCCCCACCCATGAACGGGAACTGCCCCGGGGCAAACACCCGCTGCAGCTGTATTCCCTGGGCACGCCCAACGGCGTCAAGGTGACCGTCATGCTGGAGGAACTGCTGGCGGCGGGGCACCGGGGCGCGGAATACGACGCCTGGTACATCGACATCGACAAGGGCGACCAGTTCGGCAGCGGCTTCGTCGAGATCAACCCCAACTCGAAGATCCCGGCCCTCCTGGACCTTGGCGGGGCGGAACCCGTCCGGGTGTTCGAATCCGGCGCGATCCTCCTGTATCTCGCGGACAGGTTCGGCGCGTTCGTTCCCCCGAATCCCGGGGCCCGGGCCGAATGCCTGTCATGGCTGTTCTGGCAGATGGGCAGCACGCCCTATCTCGGCGGCGGCTTCGGTCATTTCTTCCGGTATGCCCCCTACCTCATGGAATACCCGATCAACCGCTACGCCATGGAGTCCAAGCGGCAACTGGACGTGCTCGACCGGATCCTGGCCGAACGTCCCTTCGTTGCCGGCGACGAGTACACCATCGCCGATATCGCCATCTGGCCCTGGTACGGGAGGCTGACGATGAATACCGTCTACGAGGCGGCGGAGTTCCTCGATGCCGCCTCCTACCGGAACCTGAACCGCTGGGCCCGGGACATCGGGGAGCGGCCGGCGGTACAGCGGGGACGGCGCGTCAACCGTTCGTCGGACAACCCGTGGCTGCTGCGCGAGCGCCACGACGCAAAGGATTTCGAGACCGCCGGGTAGCGGATCCGGTCAGTGGGGGCGCGCGTCCTTCGCGGGCATTGCGACCAGGGTGGCGACGAACTGCTCGATATCGGGCAGCTTCGCCTCGTCGATGCCGGTGCGGTAACCCCCTGCATGGAGCAGCCGGACCACCGCGCCGGTGCTGACATTGCCTTTCGCCCCCGGCGCGTACGGGCAGCCTCCGAGACCGCCGATGGAGGAGTCGAAGGTGCGAAGCCCCCTTTCCAGGCTGACTTCGATGTTGGCGATCGCCCGGTTCCCGGTGTCATGGTAGTGCCCCGCCAGCTTGTCCGCGGGCGCCGCCTCGAGGGCCGCATCCAGCATCGCGCCGATGGATTCCGGGGTGCCGGAGCCGATGGTGTCCCCCAGGGACACCTCGTAGCAGCCGAGTTCGAGCAGCTTCCGGGTGACGTCGGCAACCGCCCGGGGCGCCACCTCGCCCTCGTAGGGGCAGCCGGCGACGCATGACACGTAGCCCCGGACCGGAACGCCGTCGGTCCCGGCCAGTTCCATCACGCTCCGGAACCGCTCGATGCTCTCGTCGATGCCGCAGTTGATGTTCCGCCGGCTGAAGGTTTCCGACGCCGCGGCGAAGATCGCCACCTCGTCCGCGCCGGCCCGGCGCGCGAACTGGTAGCCCATCCTGTTGGGCGTCAGCGCGGCATACCGGACGCCGGGCACCCGCCTGATCCCGGCCATGACCCTGGGGGCGTCCTTCATCTGCGGCACCCACTTGGGCGAAACGAAGCTCGTCACCTCGATCCTGCTGAAACCGGCGTCGGACAGGCGGTCCACCAGTTCGACCTTCCGTTCCGTGCTGATCTTGGCCTTCTCGTTCTGCAGCCCGTCCCGCGGTCCCACCTCAAAGATCTGTACGAATTCGCTCATGGCTCTGTCTGTGTTCCGGGTTCAAGTTCAAGAAGGAGAGTGCCGGACTCCACCTGGTCGCCCTGACGGACGTGCACCCGGGAGATGACACCGTCCCGGGGCGCCCGCATGGCATGCTCCATTTTCATGGCTTCCATCACCGCGAGCAACTGTTTCTCCCCGACTGCCTCCCCGGCCTCGACCGCGACCCGGGTGACAAGCCCAGGCATGGGGGCGGTGACCCGGTCTCCCCGGTCCCCGCCCTCCTCGGCCATCGCGCCCGGATCGTCCACGGTCAGGACCCATTCGTTGCCGCCGGATGCGACCAGGAGTTCGTGGCCGTCCAGGTGGTGGCGCAGCGTGGTCACGCATCCGTTGATAACCAGGCAGCCGTCGTCCGGCCCGGTCCAGCGGCAATGCCCTTCCCAGCCGCCGGTGCGCGCGTCCGCGCCGCCGTCGGCGCGCATCGCGAGCCGCACCTCCTGACCGTCCAGCGACACCGCAAGCTCCGCCCCGCCCCAGGCCCGCCAGTACCCGGCGTGATCCCAGGGGCCTGTCCGGCCGCCGGACTTCGCCGGGCGAGAGACGATCATCGCCGCGGCCGCAACAATCTCCGGCGGGGGCGCCGCGGCGGCGTTGAGTGCTTCCGACTCCCGGGCGATGAGCCCGGTGTCCACGTCCCCGGCCCGGAACCGCTCCAGAGCGCAGAGCCTGGCCAGGAAGCGCAGGTTGGTGGTGCAGCCGGCGACGAACGATTCCTCCAGCGCCGCCTGGAGCCGGCCAAGGGCGGTCATGCGGTCGGGGCCGTGCACGATCAGCTTGGCGATCATGGGGTCATACCACGGCGTGATCCGGTCACCCTGGCGGACGCCGGTATCCACCCGCGCCGCGCTGTCCAGGTCAAGCACGGCCAGGGTGCCCGTGGACGGCAGGAAGTCCCGCCCGGTGTCCTCCGCGTAGAGGCGCGCCTCGAAGGCATGGCCCCGGATGCCGAGCTGGTCCTGGGTCGTGGGCAGCGTCCCGCCTTCGGCCACGGCGATCTGCCAGGCGACCAGGTCCTGGTCGGTGACCGCCTCGGTCACCGGGTGCTCCACCTGCAGCCTGGTGTTCATCTCCATGAACCAGAACCGGTCCGGCCTGAGGCCTCCGGAGCCGTCGACGATGAATTCCACCGTACCCGCACCGACATAGCCGACCGCCTTCGCCGCCTGTACCGCCGCGGCTCCCATGGCCTGGCGCATGGCATCCGTCATCCCCGGCGCCGGGGCCTCCTCGATGACCTTCTGGTGGCGCCGCTGCACGGAACAGTCGCGCTCGAACAGGTGGACCACGTTGCCGGACCGGTCGCCGAATACCTGGATCTCGATATGGCGCGGCGAGGGGATGAATTTTTCGATCAGTACCTGGTCGTCGCCGAAGCCCGCCTGCGCCTCCCGGCGGGCACTCTCGAGGGCTTCGGGGAAATCCTCCGGCCGCTCCACCAGGCGCATCCCCTTGCCGCCGCCGCCGGCCCGCGCCTTGATCAGCACCGGGTACCCGACCGCGTCGGCCTCCCCCGCCAGGAAGGATTCGTCCTGGTTGCCGCCATGATAGCCGGGCACCACCGGCACGCCGGCCTGCTCCATCAACTGCTTGGCCGCATCCTTGCGTCCCATGACCTCGATGGCCTCCGCGTCCGGGCCGATGAACGTGATCCCCGCATCCGCGCAGGCCCGGACGAACGCGGGATTCTCCGACAGGAACCCGTACCCCGGGTGGATGGCGTCCGCGCCGGTGGCTTTCGCGGCCGCGATCACCCGGTCGATCCTGAGGTAGCTTTCGGCGGCCGGCGCCGCCCCCAGGTGCACGGCCTCGTCCGCCTGCCCGACATGGAGCGCGTCACGGTCCGCGTCCGAATACACCGCCACGGACCGAATGCCGAGATCCCCGAGCGTGCGCATCACCCGGCAGGCGATCTCGCCCCGGTTGGCCACCAGCACCTTGCGGATCCCGCCGGTGGTCATGTCACATCCGGAACAGCCCGAAGCGGGTATCCGGGATCGGCGCATTGAGGGCGGCGGAAAGCGACAGGCCGAGAACCTCCCGCGTCTTCAGGGGATGGACGATGCCGTCGTCCCAGAGTCTAGCCGAGGCATACAGCGGATGGCCCTGGTGCTCGAACTGGTCGATGATCGGCTGCCGGAACGCCGCCTCCTCTTCCGCGCTCCAGCTGCCGCCCTTGCGCTCGATGCTGTCCCGCTTCACCGTCGCCAGGACGCCGGCGGCCTGTTCGCCCCCCATCACGCTGATGCGGCTGTTGGGCCAGGTCCAGAGCAGGCGGGGGCCGTAGGCCCGGCCGCACATGCCGTAGTTGCCGGCGCCGAAACTGCCCCCGATGATGAGCGTGATCTTGGGCACCCGGGCCGTAGCCACCGCCGTCACCAGCTTGGCGCCGTCCTTGGCGATGCCGCCGGCCTCGTACTCCCGCCCCACCATGAAACCGGTGATGTTCTGCAGGAACAGCAGGGGAATCTTCCGCTGGCAGCACAGTTCCACGAAATGCGCCCCCTTCAGAGCGGACTCGGAGAACAGTACGCCGTTGTTGGCGATGATGCCCACCGGGATGCCCTGGACATGGGCGAAGCCGCAGACCAGGGTCGTGCCGTAGCGTGTCTTGAACTCGTCCAGCCTTGAGCCGTCCACCAGACGGGCGATGATTTCGCGGACGTCGCAGGATTTGCGGGGATCCGCCGGGACGACGCCCATCAGTTCGGCGGGATCCGCCACCGGCTCCTCCGGGGCCGCCAGGGCCACCGTCTCCGGCTTGCGCCGGTTTAGCCGGGCAACCGCCCGCCTGGCCAGCAGCAGGGCATGGTCGTCGTTCTCCGCGAGGTGGTCGCTGACGCCGGAAAGCCGGGTGTGGACATCCCCTCCGCCGAGTTCCTCCGCGGACACCACCTCGCCCGTGGCCGCCTTCACCAGGGGCGGCCCGGCCAGGAAGATCGTGCCCTGGTCCCTGACGATGATGGATTCGTCGGACATGGCCGGCACATAGGCGCCGCCGGCGGTGCAGGATCCCATCACCACCGCGATCTGGGCGATGCCCCGGGCCGACATGTTGGCCTGGTTGTAGAAGATGCGGCCGAAATGGTCCCGGTCGGGGAACACCTCGTCCTGGTTCGGCAGGTTGGCGCCGCCGGAATCCACCAGGTAGACGCAGGGCAGGTGGTTGGCTTCGGCGATTTCCTGGGCGCGCAGGTGCTTCTTCACCGTCATCGGGTAGTAGGTGCCCCCCTTGACCGTGGCATCGTTGCAGACCACCATGCATTCGACGCCGCTGATCCTGCCGATGCCGGTGATCATGCCCGCCGAAGGCGCGGCGCCGCCGTACATGTCGTGGGCGGCGAACAGGCCCGTCTCCAGGAACGGCGAGCCCGGATCCAGCAGCCGGTTGACGCGGTCCCGCGGCAGCAGCTTGCCGCGGCCGAGATGGCGTTCGCGGTCCTGTTCGCTGCCGCCGCCCATGGCCCTGGCGGCCGCCGCCTCCACCGTCCCGAGGGCCTGCTCCATGGCCGCGGCGTTCTCCCGGTATTCGTCGGAGCGGGGGGAGAGCGTGGTCTTCAGTACACTCACGGAGAACCCCGAAATCAGGCCGTTTCCCCGAACAGCTCGCGGCCGATGAGCATCCGCCGGATCTCGCTGGTCCCGGCACCGATTTCATACAGCTTGGCGTCCCGCAGGAAACGGCCGGTGGGATAGTCGTTGATGTAGCCGTTGCCGCCCAGGGCCTGGATCGCCTCCAGCGCCATCCAGGTGGCCTTCTCCGAGCTGTAGAGAATGCAGCCGGCGGCGTCCTTGCGGGTGGTCTCGCCCCGGTCGCAGGCGGCCGCCACCATGTAGACATAGGCCCGGCAGGCGTTGAACGTGGTGTACATGTCGGCGATCTTTCCCTGCATCAGCTGGAAATCGCCGATGGGTCGGCCGAACTGCTTGCGCTCGTGGACATAGGGCACCACCACGTCCATGCAGGCGGCCATGATGCCGAGGGGCCCGCCGGCCAGGGTGACCCGCTCCGTGTCGAGGCCCGACATGAGCACGTTGACTCCCTCGCCCACCTCGCCGAGCACGTTCCCGGCGGGCACCTCGCAGTCGCTGAACACCAGTTCGCAGGTGTTGCTGCCCCGCATGCCGAGCTTGTCCAGCTTCTCGGCGGTGCTGAAACCCGGAAAGTCCTTCTCCACGATAAACGCGGTGATGCCCCTCGGCCCCGCCTCCGGATCGGTTTTCGCGTAGATCACCAGGATGTCGGCATCGGGACCGTTGGTGATCCACATCTTGCTGCCGTTGAGCACATACAGATCACCCCGCTTCTCCGCCCGGAGCTGCATCGACACCACGTCGGAGCCGGACCCGGCCTCCGACATGGCAAGGGCGCCGACGTGCTCGCCGGTGCAGAGCCTGGGCAGGTACTGCCGTTTCTGCTCGCCGGTGCCGTTCCGCCGGATCTGGTTGACGCAGAGGTTGGAGTGGGCGCCGTAGGAAAGCCCAACGGAGGCCGACGCCCGGCTGATTTCCTCGATGGCGACCACGTGGGCAAGATAACCCATGCCGGTGCCGCCGAATTCGGGCTCCGCCGTGATTCCCAGCAGGCCGAGATCGCCCAGCCTTCGCCAGAGCGGCGCGGGAAAGGCGTTCTCGCGGTCGACCTCTTCCGCAAGGGGGGCAACCTCATCCCGGGCAAACCGGTTGACCGTTTCGCGCAGGGCGTCGATCTCCTCGCCGAGGGCGAACTTCATGGAGGCCGTGAACATGGGCATCGGATACTGGGGTCAGAGGTCGGCCAAGTATAACAACCGGACACGTTGCAAGGGCCGTGCGCGGACATTCCCAGGCGGCCTCCGGACCCCGGGGCGGGCGCTCCCGCAAGCGGTCGGCGCCGGAACCCTGTGACGGTATGCCTGATGGAACCGGGCCGGCTCCTCCGGCGGGGCCTGCCCGGATCCCGGTCCCGGATGCCTGCCGGTTTTCATGCCATATTCGTCTGCGTTATAGTCTCCCGGCAAGACAGACAGAACCATCGAGGAGAGAACCATGAAAGAACCCAGAAAAGTCATAACCCGACGTAACTTTCTGGCCGGAATGGGCGCCACCGCCGCCGGCCTGTCGTTCGCGCCTCGCGGCGTCTTCGCCGCGGAGGAACCCAAGCTCAACTTCTACAACTGGGACACCTATATCGGCGAAACCACCCTGGATGACTTCAAGGCCGCCAGCGGCATCGAGGTCAAGATGGATCTGTTTGCCGATAACGATGAACTGTTCGCCAAGCTCAAGGGCGGCAACCCGGGATACGACCTGATCGTGCCGACCAATGACTACGTCGAGCGCATGATCGTCGCCGGCATGCTGGAACCCCTCGATCACGGCAAGATTCCCAACTTCGCCAACATCGACGGCCCGTTCCAGGACGCCCTGTACGACCCGGGCAGGAAGCACAGCATGCCCTACATGTGGGGCAGCATCGGCATCGGCTACCGCAAGTCCGCGGTGGACGGCGTACCCGACAGCTGGAAGTGGCTGTACGACTCGGACCGCCATTCCGGCAAGATCGCATTGCTGGCGGATGCCAGCACGGTGGTCCAGATGGGACTCAAGTACCTTGGCCATCCGCTCAACGCGACGGACCCGGCCCTGATCAAGCAGGTGGAAGAGATGGTCATCCGGCAGAAGGGGCACATCAAGACCTTCGCCGAGGACAATGGCCAGGACCTGCTGGCGGCGGGGGACGTGGACCTCACCATGGAGTGGAACGGGGACATCCTCCAGGTGATGCTGGAGGACGACGATATCGGTTACGCGGTACCGAAAGAGGGCGGCCTCCTGTGGGAGGACTGCCTTTGCATCCCCAAGGGTGCGCCGCATCCCGACAACGCCCACGCGTTCATCAACTACATTCTCGATGCCGACGCCGGCGCCCTGATCGCGGACTACATCCAGTACGCCACCCCGAACGCGGCGGCCAAGGCCAAGATGGACGAATCCTACACGGCCAACCCGGCCATCTTCCCGCCCGCGGAAGTGACTGCGGTCTCCGAGGCCTCCATCTACAAGGGAGAGGATTACCAGCAGCTGATTGATGAAACCTGGACCCGGATCCAGGCTGCCTGAACGGATTTGCCGGCTTGCCGGCGGGCGGTGGAGGCACCGGCCTCCCCCGCCCGCCGTTTCCTTCCCTTCCTGACCCCGCATGGACCACTGGAGACGGCACCCCCTGGTCTTCTGGCTGCTGGGTCTGCCGCCCGCGCTCTGGCTGCTCTTCTTCTTCCTCGTCCCGCTGAGCCTGATCTGGCTGTTCAGCTTCGGCGAGAAGCGGGGGCTCGTCGATATCGAGATCAGCTGGACCCTGGCGAACTACATCCGTTCCGCGGACCCCCTCTACCTCCAGATCTTCCTGAAATCGTTCTGGTTCGCGGGACTGACCACGCTGGTCTGCCTGGTGGTGGCGTTTCCCATCGCCATCACGATCACCTTCGCGCGGGAGAAGTGGCGGCCTCTGCTCCTGCTGCTCGTGATCCTGCCGTTCTGGACCAACCTCCTGATCCGGACCTATGCCCTGATCGCGGTGCTCCGCACCAAGGGCTACCTGAACTACGGCCTCGAGTACCTCTGGGACTGGACATCCGCGGCCCTCGGCCTGCTCGGAATCGACAGCGCCGCGGTCATGGGGGAGCGGTTCCAGGCGCTGCCCCTGCTCTACAACAACTTCGCGGTGGTCTTCGGCCTGGTCTATGTCCACCTGCCCTTCATGGTGCTGCCGCTGTACGCCGCCCTGGACCGCATGGACCGGTCCTACCTGGAAGCCAGCCTCGACCTCGGCGCCTCCCAGGTGCGGACGTTCCTGTCCATCATGGTGCCCCTGGCCCTGCCGGGCATCGTGTCCGGGATCATCATCACCTTCATTCCCGCGCTGGGTTCCTTCCTGACGCCGGACCTCCTGGGCGGCACCGACAGCCAGATGATCGCCAACGTCATCGAGCGGCAGTTCAAGTCCGCCAATGACTGGCCATTCGGTTCGGCGCTGTCGTTCATCCTGATGTACATCACCTTCTTCGCCCTGGCCGTGCGTGCGCTGATGGCGAGAAGGCGGGGCGGGGAAGGAGGGCTCTGATGCGGGGCAGGCGCACCCTGGGTCCCCTCGAGTACGGCCGCAAGCGGTGGATGCAGGCCACCATGGCGCTGTCGTTCCTGTTCCTGTACGCGCCCATCGTGATCCTGGTGATCTTCAGTTTCAACGACAGCCGCCGCAACATCGTCTGGCGCGGCTTCACCACCAAGTACTACGAGAAGGCCTGGAACAACGACGGCCTGATCGAGGCGTTCACCAATTCCCTGACCATCGCGTTCTTCAGCACCCTCGCCAGCACCGCCCTGGGGGCCATGGTGGCGCTCATGCTCTGGCGCTTCCGCTTCCCGGCCAAGGCGCCGTTCGAGGCGGCCACGGCTCTGCCCATCGTGATCCCCGAGATCTGCATGGGGGTGGCCATGATGGCGTTCTTCCAGCGTGTGGGCTGGCCCACCGGGCTGCCCTGGCCGATCAACCTGGGGGCCATCACCATCGCGCACATATCCTTCAGCTTCCCCTTTGTCGCCATGATCGTGCGTGCGCGGCTGGCCAATTTCAACCGTGAGCTGGAGGAGGCCGCGAAGGACCTCGGCGCCAGCGAGTGGCAGGTGTTCAGGGACATCATGGTGCCGTACATGAAGCCCGGGCTGATCGCGGGGGCGCTCCTGGCCTTCACCCTCTCGCTGGACGACTTCGTCATCACCTTCTTCACCGCCGGCCCGGAAACCGTGACCTTCCCGGTGAAGATCTACTCCATGGTGCGGTTCTCGGTGACGCCCGAGGTCAACGCGGCCTCCGCGGTGCTGATCGCCATCACCCTGTTCCTCACCACCATCGCCCTTTGGCTGCAGAACCGGAGCGGCGGCAGGCACGTCGCGTGACCGGAGGCCCCCGACCATGAACGATAAAGGACCCATCATCGAGATCCGTTCCGTCACCAAGCGCTTCGGCAATACCGTGGCGGTGGACGACAACAGCCTCGAGATCCGCGCCGGGGAGTTCTTCGCCCTGCTCGGCCCGTCGGGCTGCGGCAAGACCACCCTGCTGCGCATGCTCGCTGGCCTCGAGATTCCCACCTCGGGGGAGTTTCTCATCGACGGCGAGGACATGGCCGGGATTCCGCCAAACCGGCGCCCCGTGAACATGGTGTTCCAGTCCTATGCCGTCTTTCCCCACATGACGGTGTTCGACAACGTCGCCTACGGCCTCCGGGTCACCGGCACCCCGAAGGACCGGATCGAGACAGAGGTCATGACCGCCCTTGCCCAGGTGCGGCTCGAGGACTACCGCGAACGGATGCCGGACCAGCTGTCCGGGGGGCAGAAGCAGCGCGTCGCGCTGGCGCGGGCGCTGGTGAAGAAGCCCAAGGTCCTGCTGCTGGACGAGCCCCTCTCCGCCCTGGACGCGAAGCTGCGCGAGGCCATGCAGATCGAGCTGGTCAGCCTGCAGCACTCAGTGGGCATCACCTTCGTCATCGTCACCCATGACCAGGACGAGGCGCTTTCCATGGCCGACCGCATCGCCGTGATCCGCGCGGGCAGGATCGAGCAGGTGGCGACCCCCCGGGAACTCTACGAGTACCCCCGCACCCGCTTCGTGGCGGATTTCATCGGCAAGATGAACGTGTTCGACGTGGCCACCAGAACGGCCGGGGACGGACAGGTTTCCGTGGAGGTTCCGCGTCTCGGCGAGATCGCCATTCCCTGGCAGGAGCCGGCGGACACGGTCGACAGCATCGCCATCCGTCCGGAGAAGACCCGCCTTTCCCGGGAGCGGCCGGCAGAGGAGCTGTTCAGCGTCAGCGCACGGATCACCAACGTCGCCTACCACGGGAGCGAGAGCCGGGTGTTCGTCGAGACGGAAGCGGGCCTGTCGCTCCAGAGCACGATCCAGAACGAAAGCCGCGACATGGACGACTTCCGTCCGGGGGATGCGGTGTGGATCGGCTGGCGGCCCGGCGACACCCTGGTGCTGACCAACTGAACCGCCGGGGTGACGCACCGGGGCATGCAAAATTCCCGGCAGTGCCCTTAGCCGCACATCCTCAAGCGGCGGCTGGCTGCACTCTTTCCTGTGCTTATGTGTAGCGGGTGACCGTCACGTCGCCTTGCGGAAAGCGGGCCCTGATTTCCAGTGTGCCGTCCATCCCCTCGATCATCCTTTTCAGGCTGCCGCCGGGAATGTCCCCAGGCAGTTCCATCCTGGTGGCCGCAGGTCCGTCCGTGCCGGGCTTCGCTGCCAGCGCTTCGCGTGACGTACCGAGAGCCTTGCGCAATTCATGCAGCGCCATGTCTTCACGCAGATCTATCTTGCGCCGTTCGATTCTGGCCCGCCGTTCCGGCGACAGGTTTTCGGTCAACTTGGAAAATCTGATTCTGCCGGTCATTTGATCGCCCTTTAATTGAAATTCCAGTGATGCACCTCTACGGGGGGAAAGCTGCGGCCCCTAGGTGACCGTCTCCCGGGCGTAGTCGAGATAGATTGCCCGCATGGCCATGGTGGCCGGGCCGGGCACGCCGTTGCCGATGGTCCGGCCGTCGATCCTTGTGACCGGCATCACGAACGTGGACGCCCCGGTGATGAAGGCTTCTTCCGCTGCACAAGCCTCCTCGAGCGTGAATGAACGCTCCTCGAGCCCGATCCGGTCGCGCTCGCAGAGCGCCACCACCGCCCTTCGCGTGACCCCGGGCAGAATGTCATTGGACAGCGGCCGCGTGATGATGGTCTTGTCCCTGAAAATGAAAAAGCTGGTGGCGCCGCATTCCGTGACATGGCCGTCCGGGTCCACCATCAGCGCCTCGTAGGCGCCGTCGTCGTGCGCCGCCTGCTTGGCCAGGACCTGGCCGAGCAGGTTGACGGTCTTGATGTCCCGGCGGGCCCAGCGGATGTCGGGCGCGCTCTTCAATGACACGCCCGTCTCCAGGTACGGACTGGTGCTCGAGCCGGTGACCTGGGTGAACATGAACACCGCCGGCTGAAGGTCCGTCCCGTACACGAAGTCCCGCTCCTGCTGCCCGCGGGTGATCTGCACGTACACCAGCCCCTCCATGATCCCGTTCAGCCGGACCAGCTTCCGGAAGGCGGCGAGAATCCCCTCCCGGTCGATGGGCGGCGGGATGGACAGCTTGCCGAGGGAGCTTTTCAGGCGGGCCATGTGGTGTTCGAAATCCACCAGCCGGCCGCCGAGCACCCCGGTCACCTCGTAGACGGCGTCTCCAAAGAGGACACTCCGGTCGAAGATGGAGATCTTCGCCTGCTCGGGGGCCATGTATTCGCCGTTGAGATATACGATTCTGCTCATGCCGTCTTCCTTCGGACCGGCGGGGAAAAGTCTCGGCCGGCCGAACATGGTACAGCACAGTACAGGCACCCGCCAAGACGGATTGCGAGAAATTCCGTCCTGTCTCCGGGAACCCGCTGCCGGGGATGGTTTCCACGGACAGATCGGTTATGCTGTGCGGCCCTCAAGGTCCCGCCCGGCAATACCGGAACAAGTCATGAACGCCTCCGTCATCGATCTTCGCAGCGACACCGTAACCGTCCCGTGCGCCGGCATGCGCCGCGCCATGGCCGAAGCCGAGGTGGGCGATGACGTCTATGCCGAGGATCCCACGGCAAACCGGCTGCAGGACCGGATGGCGGAGATGGCGGGGCACGAGGCCGGACTGTTCTTTCCCAGCGGCACCCAGAGCAACCTGGCGGCACTGCTCAGCCACTGCCGGCGGGGCGAGGAATACATCGTCGGCCAGGACGCCCATACCTACAAGTACGAGGGCGGCGGAGCCGCGGTGCTGGGCAGCATACAGCCCCAGCCCCTCGAGTTCGCGCCGGACGGCACCATTCCCCTTGACAGGGTCCGCGCGGCCATCAAGGAGGATGACTTCCACTTCGCGGTCACCCGCCTGCTGGCGCTGGAAAACACCACGGGCGGGCGTATCGTCCCCCAGGGCTATATCGACGAGGCCCGGGCGCTGACCCGCGAACACGGTCTTAGGTTCCACCTCGACGGCGCACGCGTGTTCAATGCCGCGGTGGGACAGGGCCTGGACCTCGCCGACATCACGGCGAAGTTCGACTCGGTTTCCATCTGCCTGTCCAAGGGCCTCGGAGCGCCCGCGGGTTCGGTGCTGGTGGGGTCCCGCGAACTGGTCGATCGTGCCAGGCGCTGGCGCAAGATGGTGGGCGGCGGCATGCGCCAGGTGGGGGTTCTCGCGGCCGCCTGCGAGTATGCCCTGAACCACAACGTGGACCGCCTGGCGGATGACCATGCGCTGGCCGCCGGACTGGCGGAGCGGCTGCTGGACATCGACGGACTCCGGGTGGAGGGCGATGCTGCCCGCACCAACATGGTCTTCCTGACCTGCGCCCGGGGCGACGACGGGGACTTCCGGCAATGGTGCTTCGAACGGGGCCTGAGGTTCGGCGGACGGAACCCGGTGCGGCTGGTAACCCACAAGGACGTGGACGAGGCGCAGATGGACTCCGCCGCCGCGCTGATCCGGGACTATTTTGCGCAAAACTGAAGGCGCCCCCCCAGCCCATGCCGGCAAGGATCCAGTTTGACCGGGAGCTCCGTGACCGGGTGGCCGCCGGCCTCGCCGCCCATGATGCCGTCATGCAGCCCCGGGAGGGCCGCAAGCACGCCGCGGTGGCCTTCACCCTGGTCAACCAGGCCACTGCTCCCGGGATCGCCAACATTCCGTTTTCGGAGGAGGACCGGGACGAGGCCGCGTTCATACTCACCATCCGGGCGGCCCGTCTGTCCAGCCACGCCGGACAACGCGCCTTCCCGGGCGGACGGGTGGACCCCGGCGAGGACGTGATCGGGGCGGCGCTGAGGGAACTCCGGGAGGAGGTCGGACTGGCGCTCGGGCCGGACAGCGTGCTCGGACGGCTGGACGACTACGCCACCCGCTCGGGCTACGTCATCTCGCCGGTGGTGGTCTGGGGCGGACGGGACGCGGTCCTGACCCCGAATCCCGACGAGGTGGCGCGGATCCACCGGATTCCCCTATCAGAACTGCTCAGGGACGATGTCCCCATCCTGGAGCCCATCCCGGAAAGCGAACACCCGGTACTCAAGATGCCTCTGGGCGACGAGTGGGTGGCGGCCCCCAGCGCGGCCGTGAGCTACCAGTTCAGGGAGGTGGCGCTGCTCGGACGGCCCACCCGCGTGGCCCATTTCGAGCAGCCGTATTTCGCCTGGAAATAGTTCCGGCCCGCTGCCGCGCTACCCCGACCAGCGCTCCGCCGCCTCGATCCGGCCGGTGACCTTTCCCTGGCTGTTGACCACGTCGGGACGGAACCAGGGCTGCAGTGCTTCCGCCTCGGACTCATCCAGCAGGCCGAGGGCCGAAAGCAGGCCGCCGAGCGCCACTTCGCTGCCCCGCCAGGCCCCGTCATCCACCTTCAGCACGAACCCGAGCCCGCGTTCCGGAACCACCCCGGAAAACATGCCCTCGGCCCCGGTTTTCACCAGGACCCGCCCGTGCGTCTCCCGGATCACTGCGGTGCAGCATCGGCCGCTGCCCGCCACCAGTTCCGGGTGCCCGGCGATCGCCCGCAGGATCCGATCCATGGCCACCGATCTTGGCGTGGCGCCGCCGTCGCAGACCGCGAACCGGGCAAATCCCCGGGCCAGCGCATCCATGGGCATGCAAAGGGCCGGCAGCCCGCAGCCGTCGCGCTCCCAGGCCAGAAGCCCGATGTCGAGGCCGGTAAGATCCTCCATCACCTCGATCCAGGCCCGCTGGGCCGGGTGGCCGTATTCGCTGTAGCCCCGTGTCGGTGCGCCGAGATGCCGCGCCAGGGTCAGCATGCCCATGTGCTTGCCGGAGCAGTTGTTGTGCCTGCGGCCGGGCGGTGTGCCTTCACGGACCAGGCAGTCGGCCGACGCCGCATGTCCCGGCCGCACGGGGCCGCACTCCAGATCGTCGTCGCTGAGACCAAGCCTCTCCAGCCATTTCTCCACCCGTTACATAGTCAATATTTTCACTCCTGTTGGCTCCCGCTTCCGGCTGTCATGCCACCCGTGTCCTTCCGTGCGAAATGGTCTTTTTTGCTCTGTAACTTGCTGTAATCAATGGATATTGATATCATTCCGGTTTCCCGATTGAACTGAATCCGACACTTGCATCACCCGCTTGTCAACGCCTGAATACCCCTCAATTTGAGTCCACCCGCTTTCGATTCGCTTACGGTTGTTTTCTGCTTGGCAGGAACGAAAAAATGACCCCGGAATATCGCCGGAATCCTACAACGACAATTTTCATCATCAGCCCCTTGCTCCGATGCCCGAGAAACAGTATCGCACACTGACCAAGCGCGTTGTGGACCGGTTGACCGTGAGCGGGAAGGATGCCGTCTTCTGGGATCGGAACCTCCCGGGATTCGGCGTCCGCGTCTATCCGTCCGGGGCCAGGGTCTACGTGGTCCAGACACGCGCCTCCGGGAAATCGAAGCGCATCACCATCGGCCGCCATGGAGAGCTTGCTCCCGACCTGGCCCGACGGGAAGCGGTGCGGCTGATCACGGATCTCAAGGCGGGCAAAGACCCATTGGCCGAAGAGCCAGCTGAGCCCACGGTGGCCGATCTTGCGGAGCGGTACCTGCGGGAGTACGTGGCCGTGTTCACCAAGAAGTCCACCGGAGACAACTACCGCCACACCCTCAAGAAGAACATCCTGCCCGTGCTCGGGGAACTGAAGGTGTCCGCCGTGGAGAAGGAGGACATCCTGTCGTTCCAGTACGGTCTCAGGGATACCCCGGCCACGGCGAACCGGACACTGTCCATTCTCAAGAAGATGTTCAGCCTGGCGGAGCAGTGGGAGATGCGCCCTTCCGGATTGAGTCCGTGCAGGTCGGCCCGCAAGTACCGGGAGGATGCCCCCAGGGACCGGTTCCTCACGCCGGAGGAACTGGCCCGGCTCGGCCGGACATTGGACGCCGCGCCGAGGGAGGGACTCGTCACCTGGCATGCCGCGATGGCGATCCGGCTCCTGGTCCTGACCGGGTGCCGGAGAAACGAGGTTCTGGAACTCCGCTGGGAGGACGTGAATTTCCAGGCGGAGGAGTTCCGGCTGCGGGACAGCAAGGCGGGGCCGAGGAAGGTGTCCATGCCGCCCGCGGTGGCGGAGGTTTTCAGGGAGTTGCATGGGATACTGGAATCTGAAGAAATGAAAACGCCGGACGGGAAGAGGATTCCCGCCCGTTTCCGGGAAAGCCCGTGGGTCTTTCCGGGCATCCGTAAGAACGGCCGCATGGTGAACCTGAACGCCCCGTGGAGACGGATCCGGAAACATGCGGATCTGGAATGCGTCCGGCTTCACGATCTGCGGCATAACTACGCGTCCCGTGCGCTGTCCCTCGGAGAGGGCCTGCCGATGATCGGCAGGCTGCTCGGGCACCGGGACATCGATTCCACGGCCCGGTACGCCCATCTGGCCCGGGAGTCGGTCAGGACCTCGACCGCCAGGGTAGCCGAAAATATTTTCTCAAGCATCAGCCGTGACAGCCACCCGGCAACCGTGCAATCGGGCGTTGATGTGATCTCCCCCGGCAATGCCGGAAACCGGGAAGATGTGCACGGCATCAACGGCAAGACCAATATGACTGCTGAAGACGAAAAAGAGGTGGCGTGATGAACGGAAAAATCACCATATCGCGAAAGATAGTGGAAGAACTGCCCATCGCTGACCGGGAGACAGTGTACTGGGACAGGGAACTGAGCGGGTTCGGGGTCCGGGTCTATCCCACGGGATCGAGAATGTACATCGTCCAGACGCGGGCGAAGGGAAAATCCAGGCGGATGACGATCGGGCGCCACGGGCTCGTATCTGCTGACCAGGCACGGAAGGAAGCCGCAAGGCTGATCGCCACGGTCAAGTCGGGCGGGAACCCGGTTCCGTTCGAGGCGAACGGGGTTTCGCCGGAAGACGCCGGACCCATGCTGGCGGAGGTGGCGGAACGGTTCATGCGGGAGCATGCGAAGGTCAGGTGCCGACCGGCGACGGTGGTGAAGTACCGGTCCCTGCTGGATCTTCATATCCTCCCGATGCTGGGGAACCTGCGCATGGGTGAGATCGGCCAGGAGCGTGTGGCGGCTCTTCAGTACAGCCTCCACCACCGGCCCACCACGGCGAACATGGCCGTCACCCTGCTGTCGTACCTGTACACGGTGGCGGACAACCGGGGAATCACGGTGGAGACCGGCAACCCGTGCCGGTTCGTCCGGAAGTACCCGGAAAAGGGCCGCGAGCGGTTTCTGGCCGAAGAGGAGTTTCACGCCTTGGGGAATGCCCTTGTTGAACTGGAGGCCGAAAAAAAACTGCCGCGAAACGCTGCGGCGGCGTTCCGTCTCCTGATGCTGACCGGCTGCCGGAGGAACGAGATTCTGACCCTCCGCTGGGAGGACGTGGACCTGGAAGCGGGCGAGATTCGCCTGAAGGGCGCCAAGACCGGCCCGAGGCCGGTGGCGCTGTCGCCTTCGGCATTGTCGATCCTGGAATCCCTGCGAAGCACCTCGAGGCCGGGCAATCCCTGGGTCATCGCCAGCCGGAGGGGGGATGCCCGCATTGCCGCCCTGAACCGGTACTGGCCCCGGATCCGGGAGCGGGCGAACCTCCCGGACGTTCGCATTCACGACCTGCGGCACAGTTTCGCGTCCCGGGCCCTGGCGCTGGGGGAGAGCCTGTCGATGATCGGCAGCCTTCTCGGCCACCGGAAGGTCCGGACGACGGCCCGGTACGCCCATCTGGCGCAGGATTCGGTGAAGGAGGCCGCGGCGCGGGTGGCGGAGAGCCTGCGGGCGGACCTGGCAAGCGGCTGATCGGATGGGAGTGTATGCCTTGGTGAAAGTGGCGACTCCATCGTGGAATACGCAGTCCCGCCCGGCGGAGCCGAGCGGCGCATGTTGACAACCGGCATGTTGCCTTCCTTTTCAACGAGGAGGCACCCATGCCAAACATGGGAATGCGGTTTCTCCAATGGGTGTCCGGATCCCGCAGGATGCAGGAAGGAATGGCCCGGACGGTCAACTCGGCCCGCTCATCCTTTTCGCTTCGATTCCATGGACCCCGCGCCATGCCTTGTTGAACATGCGGCAGGCCCCGCGGCAGCTTCATCCGCCACCGCGCAGGACTGCCGTACATGTCACCGTACATGTATTTCAGGCTGTCCGGGCTGGCCCTGCCCTTGCAGTGCCGTTATCATCCTTGCCCCCGTCATCCGACCGCCGCCGCATTGCAGGTATATCTCCACCAGGGACTCGATCCGGACCGGATCCCCAACTTCGCCAAGCTGAGGTCCCGGCTGGAGGCCGGGGACTTCCGTTCCGCCGAGGCCCGGAAGGTCGGCGACAACCTGTTCCGCGCCCGCCTCGACCGCCGCGACCGGATCCTGTTCTCGTTCGCCCGCCACGGCGGGGAGACCTGCATCCTGGTGCTGGAGTACATCCCCAACCACGCCTACGGCAAATCCCGATTCCTTGCGCAGGGTGCGCCCGGGGACGGGGAACAGGCCGCTGACGATGAAATCGTGCCGCCTTCTCCGGAATCCGCCGATGAGGGCGTGGAACTGGCCTACCTGAACCCCCGGCGGGGCACGTTCAACGTGCTCGACCGGGTGATCTTCTTCGACGACGCGCAGCAGGAGGCGTTCGCGCTGGCGCCGCCGTTCATCGTCGTCGGTTCGGCGGGCAGCGGCAAGACGGTGCTGACGCTGGAGAAGCTGAAGCAGGCCGAAGGCGACGTGCTGTACGTGACCCGCTCGCCCCATCTGGCCGACCGGTCCCGGGAAGCCTACTACGGGCTGAACTACGGGAACGGGGACCAGGAGGCGGTTTTCCTGTCCTACGCGGAGTTCCTGGAGAGCATCCGGGTGCCGTCGACCCGGGAGATGGCGTTCGCGGAATTCGCGCGCTGGTTCGGGCGCCACGAACGGGCGTCGGGCCTCAGGGACGCGTACCGTGTGTTCGAGGAGTTCGGCGGCGTGATCACGGGCACCGCCGGGGATTCCCCGTACCTGTCCCGCGGGGAATACGAAGCGCTCGGGGTCCGCCGGTCGATCTACGCCCCTGAGGACCGGGGGCGGGTGCACGATCTGTTCCTGAAATACCTCGCGCACCTGGGGGAATCCGGGCGGCACGACGTGAACATCCTGAGCCACGGGTACCGGAACCTGGTGGAGCCGTCGTGGGACTTCGCCGTGATCGACGAGGTGCAGGACTTCACCAACGTGCAGATCGACCTCGTCCTCCGTTCCCTGCGTGATACCCGGAACTTCATCCTGTGCGGCGACGCCAACCAGATCGTGCATCCGAACTTCTTCTCCTGGTCGGGCGTCAGGAGCCACCTGCACGGCAGGACGGGGGAGGATGCGGAAAACAGGAGGAACGCTGGAGCCTGCGGGAACGATGGGAACGGGAAGAACGAAAAGATTGAAAAAACCGGATCCTGCGGCACGAAGAACCCGGAGGGGGTGGTTCGGGTGCTGACGACCAACTACCGGAACTCGCGGCAGGTGACGGAGACGGCGAACCGGATCCTGCGGCTGAAGCAGGCGCGCTTCGGCTCCGTGGACCGGATGAGCAGCCACCTGGTCACGAGCAACTCGGAAGACGAAGGCGGCGTGCTGCTGCTGCCGGACGAAACCGGGGTGACGCGGGAGCTGGACGGCAAGACCCACGGGTCGGCCAGGCACGCCGTGATCGTCCTGCACCCGGAACAGAAGGCCGGGGCGCGGGAGCGTTTCCGCACGCCCCTGGTGTTCACCGTGCAGGAGGCGAAGGGGCTCGAATACGACCACGTCATCCTGTACGGGTTCGTCTCCGGCGACGCGGACCGGTTCCGCGAGATCGCCCGCGGGGTCGAGCCCGGGGAGGTCCGTTCCGGGGAGATCGGGTACGCGCGCGCCAGGGACCGGGGCGACCGGTCGCTGGAGATCTACCGGTTCCACATCAACGCGCTGTACGTGGCCGTGACCCGTGCGGTCCGTAGCGTCTGCCTGGTGGAGCCGGAGCCGCGCCAACCCCTGTTCGGCCTTCTCGGCATTTCCGTGTTCGAGGGGGAACTGGACCTGGAGGACCAGACATCCAGCCTGGCGGAATGGCGCCGGGAGGCGAGCAGGCTGGAGCGCCAGGGCAAGGCGGAGCAGGCGGCGGCCATCCGCGAGCGGGTCCTCGGCGTCCGGGAGGTGCCGTGGAAGCCCCTGGACCGGCGGGCGCTTGCAGACCTGACCGGGCGGGCGCTCGACGGCGGCGCCGGCCGCAAGGACCTGCTGCGCCTGTACGAATACACATTGCTCGCCCGCGACCGCGCCCGCCTGGGGCGCCTCGCGGTATCCGGCTTCAGGCCGGCCCTGGGGCCGGAGGAGGCGGGAATCCGGAAGCTCGTGGACAACCACTTCACGGCGTATTCCTTCCGGGGCGTGAACGTCGTGCGGAAGCTGGTGGACAGGTACGGCCCGGACCACCGGGATCCGTTCAACTGCACGCCGCTGATGCTGGCCGCGCGGTTCGGCCACGAGGGGGCCGTGGAGATGCTGACGGACATGGGCGCGGACCCCCGTCCGGTGAACACCGCGGGCCTCACGGCGTTCCAGGTCCTGCTGCAGGAGGTCTTCCTGGACGAACGCCACGCCCGGCGGGCGCCCGGGGAACTGTACCGGCGGCTGTGCCCGGCGGACGTTTCCGTCATGGTGCGTGGGAAACTGGTGAAGCTGGTCAGCCGCAAGGCCGGATTCCTGTTCTTCCACTTCTTCGCGGCGCTGCATGGCACGCGGATGGCGGACAACACGTTCTCGGGGATGATCGGACTGACCGCGGCGCACCTGGCCGAGGCGCTGGAGAGGCTGCCGGATTCCCTGGTCCCGGCCTACCGGAAAAGGCGGCGGTACGTGTCGTCGGTCCTGGCGCGCAACGAGGCGGACCGGGACATTCCCGCCAACCGGCGGATCTTCCGGCGGACGGACCGGGGCGTGTACATCCTGAACCCGGAGATGAGCGTGCGCGTCGGGGACGAATGGGTCGGGGTGTACGACCTGCTGGAGCCCGGGGCCCTGCTGCTGGAGCCGGAGATGCTGCTGGCCGGGATCGGTCTCGGGCCGCGCAGGCGCGACCCTCAGTTCGACGGGATATACCGCGACCACAGGGAGAGGATGCGGCGCAGGATCATGGAGTGCCTGGGGCGGGATCCCGGGGGTTCCGGCAGTGCGCGGGCCGCCCCGGCGCCGGAGTCCGGCCCGTACTCCCCGGATTCTTCCTGAGTTCCTTTCAGGATTTTTCCGTATTTTTTCCTTCAGGACCCGAATCCCATGATCCCGTTCACGGCGGCGTCGGTTCGCCGCAAGGTCGGTTCCAGGAGTTTCGCCCAGGGCGCGGAATGCCGCGGGGCGGGCCGGGTGCGGGACATCCGCAGCGGGCCCGCCGGGATCGTCTGGGCGACCGTGGCGGACCACGCCAACCCCGGCCGGGTCCACACGGTGGCCATCGGGCCGGGGACGGACGGGGACGGCGGGAATGGCGAAAAAAGCGGGCAGGGGTCCTTCCACGGGGAATGCACCTGCGGGCAGGGCCCCGACTGCCGCCATGTGGCCGCAGTCCTGCTGTCCGTCTTGCCGGTCCCGAAGCGCGGCAGTCCCGAACGGGACGGCTCCGCCGCAGCCCGCCGGGGCCGGCGGGCCGGCAATCCGTCTTCCGGAGCGGCCGCTCCCGGACCGAAAGAAACCCGCGGCGGCGTTCCGCACACGAAGGCCGGCAAGACGGTGCGGCGGAGTGCGCGCCCGGTCCCCCGCCTGACGCTCTTCGGCGCCACGCCCCCGGCGAGCCTGCACCGGGCCATGCAGGCGGAGATCGAGATGCGCCTGGCCGGAATCAGCGGCGACCTACACCTGTACCGGCCGGGGTTCCGATCCTCTCCGTTCCCCTATCCCTGCATCCGGCTGGATTTCGTCTACCCGGGCGCACCCGAACCGATACGGGCCCATACGCTCCGGGACGGGAACCAATACCGCGGGACCCTCCCCGCGATCCGGATCCTTCATGACGATCATGTGGAAATGATCGAGCGGGACCGGGACCTGGAGGCCGGCTGCCTGGAGCAGCTCGACGCTCTCGTGATGGACCACTGCGGCGGGGAACTGGTCAAGGCGGCCCGGTTCTGCGTCCGCGAATTCGACGAAGGCGTCCGCATCGACCATCTCCTGCCCATGCCCGCGGACCCCAAGGCCGGCGGCTTCGCCCCCGCCTTCGACTTCCACGCCCGGACGGTTCCGGCGCTCCGGTCGGCCGGATGGGAGGTCGTGGCAGAGGAATCCTGGCCCGTCCGGATCCTCGACGGCCCCGCCGAATTCTCCACCGCGCTGGAGCCGTCCGGGGACGACTGGTTCTCCCTTTCCCTGCGGCTCACGGTGGACGGCCGGTCCGTCGACCTCGTGCCGCTCATGATCGACTTCATCGGTTCGCTGTCGCGGGAAACCATCGGGGAACTGGAAGGGAGCGCCGATCCCGCCGAAAGCGTGCGGACGCTGCTGGCGGGCCGGGCGTTCCATCCCCGGTTCCCGGACGGCGCCTGCGCCGCGGTCTCCGGGGAGCGCCTAGCGCCGTTCGTCGCGGCTTTCCTGGAAGCCCACGGCCTGACGGGGTTCCATCTCGCCGAGGCGGGCCGGGCGACGGCGCTCGCCGGGGCGCTGGAAGGCTGCGGGGCGCCCTGGTCGGCGGGCGGCGGACTGCGGGAACTCGGCGAACGGCTCCGGAAACTCGCCGACCCTGCCGCCATCGGGCCGCCCGCCGGGCTGGCCGGCGCCCTGCGGCCGTACCAGTCGCAGGGATACGGCTGGCTGCGGGCGCTGGCCGGCACGGGCTTCGGCGGCGTGCTCGCCGACGACATGGGCCTCGGCAAGACCGTGCAGGCCCTCGCCCTGCTGGCCCACGAGCATCTCGAGCGGAAGAAGGACCGGCCGAGCCTGTTGGTCGTGCCCACCGGCCTCCTCGGCAACTGGCGGCGGGAGGCCGCCCGCTTCGTCCCGGATCTCCGGCTGCTGGTGCTGCACGGCGCCGGCAGGGCGGCGGATTTCGCCGCCATCCCGGAGCACCACCTGGCGGTGACCACCTACGCCCTCGTCCGCCGGGACCATGCCGAGCTGTTCCGCCACGAATACGAGTTCGCCATCCTGGACGAGGCCCAGAACGTGAAGAACCCGGCCGCCGGCATCGCGAAGCGCATCCGGGGCATCCGCGCCCGGCAGCGGCTCGCCCTCACCGGAACGCCCATGGAAAACAACCTCGGGGAACTGTGGGCGCTCTTCGACTGGCTGATCCCCGGCCTGCTCGGGGACCGCAGGTCATTCGACAGGGACTACCGGACGCCCATCGAGCAGAAGGGAAACCCGGAGCGCCGGCGCCTGCTCGCGACCCGCCTGAAACCCTTCCTCCTGCGCCGCACCAAGGAAGAGGTCGCCGCGGAACTGCCCCCGAAGACCGTCATCGACGAGGTCCTGCCCCTCGGGCCGGACCAGGCGGCGCTCTACGAGGGCATCCGCGCGGCCATGGACGAACGGGTGCGCAGGGCCGTCGCGGAGAAGGGGATTGCCGGTTCCCGGATCACCATCCTCGACGCCCTGCTGAAGCTGCGCCAGGCCTGCTGCGATCCGGCGCTGGTGAAGCTCGATGCCGCCCGGAAGGTCCATGAAAGCGCCAAGCGCGACCGGCTTTTTCAGCTTCTGGAGGAGCTGCTCGGCGAAGGGCGGCAGGTTCTCGTGTTCTCCCAGTTCGTCGCGATGCTCCGGCTGATCGAAGACGGTGTCTCCCGGCGCGGATGGTCTTTTTCCATGCTCCATGGGGGAACTGCGGTTCAGGACCGGGACGAGCAGGTCCGGCGGTTCCAGGAAGGGGAGACCCGGGTTTTCCTGGTCAGCCTGAAAGCCGGGGGCACCGGCCTCAACCTCACCGCCGCGGACACCGTGATCCTGTACGATCCCTGGTGGAACCCCGCGGTCGAACGCCAGGCCATGGACCGGACCCACCGCATCGGGCGGGAACGGCCCGTGTTCGTCCACCGCCTGATCGCCGAGGGCACGGTGGAGACGGCCATCCGGGAACTGCAGGCCCGCAAGCAGGCCCTGGCAGACGCCCTGTTCGAGGGGACCGGGGACGGGCCGCTGGCCCTGACCGAAGACGACCTGGGCGCCCTGTTCCGGGGCGCGGACGCCCGTGCGCGGGATGCCGGTACGGCCTCGGACGGAGAAATCTGAAGGACCGGTTTTCCGGATTATCCGGCCCCGGCTGTCGCCGAATGACGGTCAGTTTGCATAGTCTGCTGGTGGAGAACGCGGTCCCCGGATGGCCATCACCGCCCCGGTTGTGTCTTCGCACCATCGACCACGCCCTCCACTGATCGATGTCCTGACCTGGGTAGGCCCGATATCTCCTCGCAACCAGATGAAATCAATTCCGGGGCAGCTCCAGCGCACTTCCATTCGAAATACACCCGGTGAAGCGCATCCTGGTGCAACCTGCCAGGAAACTCAATTCCGCATCAGTGCGACATTGAATGTATTTCCACCATAGTACCGGCCGTACAGCGTTTCCCCATCCAGCCAGTAGTTGACGTCAACCTGTCCGTTATACAGCTTCATCTTGAGCTTGGAACCGAGAACCCTGCCTATGATACGGACCCAGCCAGCCTGCTTGATATTCCACCGCTCCGAGGTGCCCCAACTGTAGATTACCTCGGCTTCCCCCTCGGGATCGATGGTTTCGACGACAAGGACGTGGCACAACTCATCATCCCACTTTCCGGGGCCCCAGCGGCCCAGGAATCCTGAGTACTTCTCCGGCACATCCGCCGTCGGCGTTCTGACGTTTACATCGTTGGGGAGAGGGGTTTCGCATGACTCCGCCGAAGCGTAGACGGCGGATGCGAACAGTACGAAAAAAATTCCAGGAAAAACAACTCTCATGATAATCTCCCAGCAATTCCCGCTGGTTTAAAAAGTCAAGCAAATACAAGGTGATAGAGAGATACGGAAAAAACTTTTTCGTAAAGTTTTTCAGGAATTCTGGTATCATACAGTTCCAATTTCATGAACCAGGTGAAATTGGATGCGTGAACCATCAAATCGCAAACACTTGAGCGCACAGGGATTGCTGCAGTCGATCCGGTCGAGTTTCGAGGAGATTCCGGACACGAAGCGCACCCGCAAGTTCCCGTTGTCGGACGTCATGATGTCGGCGCTGGCGATGTTCGGTCTGAAATATCCATCGCTGCTGCAGTTCGAGCGGTCGCAGTCCGAGGAAGCGGTGCGGCACAATCTGAAGCATCTGTACGGGGTGGCGCAGGCGCCGAGCGACACGTACATGAGGGAACGGCTGGACGAATTGGACCCGGGGGTGTTCGAGCCGGTATACAAGCGGCTGTTTGCGCTGCTGCAGCGGGGCAAGGGTCTGGAGGGTTTCGAGGTGCTGGACGGCCGCTATGTGCTGTCGGTGGACGGCACCGGGCTGTTCTCCTCGCAGAAGGTGCATTGCGCGCACTGCTGCAGCAAGCATCATCGTGACGGTCGGGTGACGTACTATCACCAGTTGCTCGGTGCGGTGCTGGTGCATCCGGACTGCCGCGAGGTGATCCCCCTGATGCCAGAACCGATCCTGAAGGGGGACGGATCCGGCAAGAACGACTGTGAGCGGAATGCCGCAAGGCGGCTGCTGAAGCGTGTCCGTCGCAACCATCCGCATTTGCGGTTGCTGGTGGTTGAAGATGGCCTGGCCTCGAACGGTCCGCACATCCGGCTGCTGGAGTCACTGGACATGCGCTATGTGCTGGGTGCGAAGGAAGGGGACCACCGGTTTCTGTACGACTGGGTGTCGAAGACCCGGGGCGTTCCGGAACATGAGTGCCGGGACGGGCAGGGGGTAGTGCATCGCTTCCGGTATCTGAACCGGGTGCCGTTGAACGACGACCACTTTGATCTGGAGGTGAACTTCCTTGAGTACCGGGAGCACCGTCCCGGGGGCAAGGTGCAGCGCTTTTGCTGGGTCACCGATATCCCGATCGACGAATCGAACCTGATGGAGTTGATGCGGGCCGGCCGGGCCCGCTGGAAGATAGAGAACGAAACCTTCAACACGCTGAAGAACCAGGGTTACGGCCTGGAACACAATTATGGTCACGGCAACAAGCACCTGTCGACGGTGCTGATGCACCTGATGATGCTGGCGTTTCTGGTGGACCAGATCCAGTTGCGCTGCTGTGCCGTATTCAATGCGGCACACCAGGCCATGTACAGCCGCGCCGCGCTGTGGCGCAAGATGAGGGGCCTGTTCAGCCTGTTCCTGATAGACAGTTGGGAGAAACTGTATCAGGTCATTGCGCGGGGGTACAAAAACAATCCCGCGCTGCCTGAACCGCCCTGAATCACGCCGTGACCGGCGGGTGTTCAGGTCGATTCTTCAGCGTTTACCGACCCGATGAGTTCTACAGCCCCAGTGGTGGCTGTAACGACCGCTGCGCCCCGATCCCTTTAAAACCACAACCTCCTGCGGATCACACTCCCTGACACAATGGAGCTAACCCTTAGCGGGAATTGCTGATAATCTCCTGTTGGTATTGTTCCAGCAATTCCCGCTAATCCTATCACGGATTGGATTCGGCGGATTTCATGGTTTGAGCGTCGGTTCCCCGGGAATGCGGGGAGGGAACCCCCTCCGGGCGGTGTGCCGGATTGTCTGCTGGCCACATGATTCCCCGAAGAACCGGCCCGTTGCATATTCGGACACGGCCGCCGGGTCAGGAAGTGTCGAAGGGCACCAACTCCGTCTTCCGGTGCCCGAACGCGATCGCCCGGTACAGGGTCTCCCGGTCCGGAATGTAGAACTCCGTGAACAGCCCGCGCAACCGCACCCACAGGTATTTCGAACCGCCCGCCTTCTCCCGGGCCGCCCGGAACAGCGCACAGCACCGCTGCCGCACCTGGTCGATGAGGAACGCCAGCATCGTCAGGTGGGCGAACACCGTCGCCAGATGCCGCTTGCCGTGACCAAAGTTGTGCTCGAAGCCGTAGCCTTGGTTCTTCAGGGTGTTGAACGTCTCGTTCTCGATGCGCCAACGGGCGCGTCCGGCCCGCATCAGGTCATGCGCGTTCGATTCCGTGACCTCCATGTCCGTGACCCAGGAGAAGTGCAGTTCCCGGCCATCGGGGCGGGTCTCCCGGCACGCCAGGAAGTTCACTGCCAGATCGGGGTTCGCCTGGTTCAGCGGTACGCCGTTCAGAAACCGGAGCCGGAAACGGCTGCCGCCCCCTTCCGACCTCTCCACGGTACGGGTCGCCGCCGAGGCCTCGACACGGCGGAACAGTTCCCCATGGTCCCCCGGCTTCACGCCCAGGACATACCGCATGTCCAGTTCCCCCAGCAGCCGGATGTGCGGCCCGTTCGACGCCAGCGCATCCTCCACCACCACCAGCTTCAGGTGCGGATGCTCGCGACGGACGTCACGCAGCAGACGCTTCGCCGCGTTGCGCTCGCAGTCGTTCTTCCGCGAACCGTCCGAACGCATGATCGATGGAATGGACGCCGCCTCTCTACTGCTTCATAGTGAAGCAGGTGCCAGCAGGCTGGCATTGAACATCCCATCAATGAGAGACGACATCCATGAAAAAGATTAGCATCATCGGCATTGACCTGGCAAAGAACCTGTTCCAACTCCACGGGGCCTACAAGGATGGCTCGGTGGCATTCCGCAAGCGGGTCACACGGGGGAAGCTGCTGTACTTTCTGGGCAAGCAGCCCCCCTGCCTGGTGGCGATGGAGGCCTGCGGCGGCGCCCACCACTGGGCACGGGAAATCCACCAGTTGGGCCACCGGGTTCATATCCTGCCGGCCGCCTATGTCAAGCCGTTCGTGAAGCGGCAGAAGAACGACATGGCGGATGCGGAAGCCATCGCGGAGGCGGCGTCGCGCCCGACGATGCGGGTCGTTTCGGTAAAAGACGAAGACCAGCAGGCGCGGGCCATGCTGTTCCGGGTGCGGGACCTTGTGGTCCGTCAGCGGACGCAGACCATCAATTCCCTGCGGGGACTGCTGGCGGAGTTCGGTCTGGTGGCGCCCAAGGGTCGGGCCAACGTCAAGTCTCTGGAGGCGGTGCTGGAGGATCGGGAAGACTCCCGGCTCCCCGGCCTTACCCGGGAGATGGCGGACATGCTCGTGAAGCAGATCCGGGAGTTCGATGCCCGGATTGTTGAATTGGACAGACAGGGACAAGCAGCTGCCAGGGAAGATGAAACCATCCGGCGCCTTCGGACCATTCCGGGCGTGGGGCCGATCACGGGGCTGGCGTTCCTGGCCTTTGCCCCGGACATGGAGGACTTCAGGTGCGGCAGGGATTTTGCGGCCTGGCTCGGCCTCGTTCCCCTCCAGAAATCGTCCGGGGGGAAGGAAAGGCTCGGGAAAATTTCGAAGATGGGCCAGCGGGACCTGCGCCGATTGCTGATCACCGGCGCGATGGCCGTGATCCAGAAAAAAAGCCGGTGGGGCAAGGAACCGGACCCCTGGCTGCAGAAGTTGCTCGAGCGCAAGCCGACGATCAAGGCTGCGATCGCGCTGGCCAACAAGATGGCACGGACCATGTGGGCGCTGCTGATGAAAGGGGAGGACTACCGGCGTGGAGCGGAAATCCGGGTTGCCGGCATCCAGGCCGCTGGAGCGTGAGGATGTACCCGAAGACACACGGACAAGAGTCGGCGATCCCGTACGGCCGAGCGTCTCCCTCATCCGAGCACCGGGACAGACCTGCAGGGGTTTCTCGGCCCTGGAAGAGAATTTCGCCGCTGCGGTCTGCAAGGCAGGCCGGACCGGCACCTGAACGATTCCGGGAGTACCCCGGAACCGTCCCGGCTTTCCGGCAATCGTGAGTTAACCACGAGGAATCGGGAAACCGGGTTGTTGCAACCATTCGAAAGAGCGCAGAGGCAGTAGGGGCTAACCCGACTTTCGCAATTCGGGGGTTTTGGAAACGTAACCTGTTGAATTGATTACACCGCCCCCCCAAAGGTCGGCACTACAGGAGCCTTGTCGCCCGGTGGCGTAGCAGATCAGATTCGCAGCCGCGGAGGCGGCTGCTCCGGCAACTTCAGGCCAAGCTGATGCAGCAGGAGCTTGTGGTCCCCATCCGGCTGGGTGTAACGCGGCAGGATGAGATGACGTCCGTCGGCAGTAGGCAGGTGAACATCCACCATCCGGATGGTGGCGAACTTTTCCAGTATTTCCCGCGGAGTCAGGCCGGGGGCATGGGGCCTGGCAAGATTCTTCAGGGTGACCTGGAGGCAGTAGGCCATGAACGACAGGAAGATATGGGCCTCGATCCGTTGCTCCTTCTGATGGAACACCGGCCGGATGGCAAGGTCATGCTTCAATTCCTTGAATGCCTGTTCGATTTCGGTGAGCCGCATGTATTGACGCCACAGTTCCGCCGGATTCCCGTCGGCCATGTTGGAGCGCAGCAGGTAGCGCCCTTCCCGGTGGAAGGTCTGCCGCAGCTTCCCGCGCCGCAGACGGTAGGTGAACGGCACCCCGGAGTCACCATCCCCGATCTCCAGGTCGACGAGATGCCAGGCCCGGCCGGCCTCCTTCTTCGCCGCACCGAGCTTGAGCAGCAACTCGTCGCGGCTGTTGGTCTGGCGCCGCAGTTCCCCCAGGCGACCCCAGAGCTTCTTCAGGCGCCGCCGCCGCATGCCCCTCTCCTTGCTGACCCGGCCCCCGCTGCGAACCAGGATGTACAGCTCCCCGTCCGCCCGGTGCAGCTTCACCTCCACGTTCTCCCGGACGGCCTGCCAGGGCTGGCCGAGGAACGACCGCTCCATCCGGCTCAGCCGCCCCTTCGGCGTACCCACCAGGTAGCGGATCCCGGAAGGGTCCGACCGCATCGCCTCCAGCGATTCCTCCGTCGGGATCCCACGGTCCATGATCCACACCCGCTCGGAACGGCCGTACTGATCTTCGATCCTGGCCATGAATTCCAGCAGCGTCGTCTTGTCCGAGGTGTTCCCCGGCATCACCTCGTAGGCCAGCGGAAACCCGTCCGGCGTCACGATCAGCGCAATCACCACCTGCACGCAGTCCGGGCGCTTGTCACGGCTGTAGCCGAACTGGCGCTTGTCCTCGAATGGCGGGTCGCTCTCGAAGTACGTGCTCGTCAGATCGTACAGCAGCACCTCGAAGCGCGCCTGGAACAGACTGCCCCAGCGTGTCCGCAGATACGAGAAGAACCCTCGCCGGTGGGCCTCCAGCCGGTCCAGGACCCGGTACAGCGTGTCCCGCGGAATCACCCGGTCCAGACCCAGAAGGTCACCCATCGCGCTGTCCTCGTACCAGCGCCGGTACAGCCGCCACTCGCTGCCCGGATCAATCAGACGGTAGCACACCTGCACCTTCAGAATGTCCAGCCACCGCGTCCCCTTCCGGCTCGGCGGCAAATGCTCACCCCAGTACCCGTCCAGGTCCAGAAAATCCCACAGCCACAGGGCCAGCCAGCACGCCCCCCACTGGCGCGAACGGTGCAACTCCAGCCTGCCCACATCCACACGGACCACCGCGCACGACATCTCCGGCGCTTCCCGGTCCTCCGGGAACAGCGCCATCTGCTGCAGACCCCGGTTCTCGGACAGCACATCGATGGTGCGGCACCACGCCGCCTTCTGGGTGCCGTTGATCTCGCCGAGATACAGAACCTGACGCTGCACCACCCGGCCGCCTCCCACCCGTGCATTCTCCACAATGCTCCAGTACCGGTGGTGCACCCCGTCCTTCCAGCGGCTCTTGCTGCGCACGAACATGACCTCCATGGTCTCTGCCGGACACCTCCGGATCAAGGCAAAAGTCGGCACTACAAGGCAACTTCAGGGAACCGGGCCACTCAATTCAAGGGAGTACATCTCAATCATCCCCAAAATCAGGTCAGATTCCGGGCGAATTGCGAAAGTCGGGCTAACAGTCGAACAACCGGGAACGGGAAAACCATACGGAACCGACGGACTCAAAGTCCTCCAGATCGATTTGGACCTGTTCCGCTGATATCCATACCGGCCCGCGGCACATCGTGATACCGCTTAATCAGAGGCCTGATATACGACCGCGCTCGACGACTTGTCAAACTGCCAAAGCGTGAAAGCGTGAAGCGTGAAAGCGTGAAAGCGTGAAGCCGGGGGGAGTTGCAAACCCGGCGGCGTCCATATACGGTTCCGGCATCAGGGGGATCACCTCGCGGCAGTCCGGATGCACCAGCACCGCACCGAGCAACTGGTGATAGTACGTCACCCGACCGTCACGATGATGCTTGCTGCAGCAGTGCGCGCAATGCACCTTCTGCGAGGAGAACAGCCCGGTGCCGTCCACCGACAGCACATAGCGGCCGTCCAGCACCTCGAAACCCGCCAGACCCTTGCCCCGCTGCAGCAGCGCAAACAGCCGCTTGTATACCGGCTCGAATACCCCCGGGTCCAATTCGTCCAGCCGTTCCCTCATGTACGTGTCGCTCGGCGCCTGCGCCACCCCGTACAGATTCTTCAGATTGTGCCGCACCGCTTCCTCGGACTGCGACCGCTCGAACTGCAGCAGCGATGGATATTTCAGACTGAACATCGCCAGCGCCGACATCATGACGTCCGACAACGGGAACTTGCGGGTGCGCTTCGTGTCCGGAATCTCCTCGAAACTCGACCGGATCGACTGCAGCAATCCCTGTGCGCTCAAGTGTTTGCGATTTGATGGTTCACGCATCCAATTTCACCTGGTTCATGAAATTGGAACTGTATGATACCAGAATTCCTGAAAAACTTTACGAAAAAGTTTTTTCCGTATCTCCCTATCACCTTGTATTTGCTTGACTTTTTAAACCAGCGGGAATTGCTGGCATGCCAGGAAAGCTCACTCGCTGACAGGGCCTTGCCCCCCATCAGCGCCTGGAGCATCGCCACACGGCTCTTGTGGCCGATTGCCCGGCCGAACTCCGCCAGACCGGTTTCCTGTGCTTGCCCGGTCTCGCTTACTGTATGCCTGTGGATATCAATTGTACCGGGAATGCCGCAGTCGCTTTCCTTTCTCACATCAGGATCCTGTTTCATTCGGTTTCACTCGGTTTCAGGATAACCCGATTCCTGCCCGGTGGCGACTCCATGAATTTCATCCCCGTCCTCCCGGTTCCAGTAGCGGTTCGGGTTGTCACGGCCCCCGCCCTGCCCGGAGAGGTATCCCCATGTCTCGATAACGGATACCGTCGGTTCCTCGTGCACATGATGCCATGCGATGCACTGGACCGCCTTTCTCAACAACTCCCCATCATGCGGAATCACCAAGACGATTTCCGCCGATGGAACTTCGCGAACGGATTCTTCCGCCCCGCCGTGGGCGCCGGCCTCGTTCCTGAACCGGGTGGTACCGGATCTCCGGATATACATGCAGTGGCTGTATGCCCCCTGCACCAGTTCGACATTCTCCTGGATCGCCGAAACCAGTTCGTCGAGGGCCACCTCGGGTGTCTGCACCGTGATCTCCCACTTCTTCTCCAGGGAGAATTCCGGGCAACGGATCAGGGAGTCATGCTGCGGCATGTCTCGGCATCCTCCTTTCGTGGTGCTGGTGCCAGAACACGCTCTGGAACACCCACCTGGAGTTCTTCATCTGCTGGAAGTACAGGTTGTATCCGGTATCGTCCACGCAATCCGTCAGTTCGTTCTTGCGCGGCAGGGAATGCATCACCTTGCCCCGGAACCTCCGCCTCCCCAGGATGTCCAGGGTCAGGCGGTATTCCTCGGGCGCCCATGCTGCGGAATCTTCATCCATGCCGTTGTGATAGACCACGTCGAATCCCGACCAGTCCGCCGGCTCCCCGGGGGAGACGCTCCGGCACTGCTCCCCGATGATCCTCTCGATATCGGCATTGTCCACTCCGGCCGGCGGGCCCATCACCGTCACCTCGTGTCCCGCCCGAAGGAACAGCTTGATCTGGGAACGGGTGCTCCGGATATGGGTCCCCCCGATCATCAGGATCCGGAGGCGGCCGTCGCCGAATTGCCTTTTCAGGGTATACAGGTCCACAAGGGCCTGCATGGGATGCTCGGACCCTGCCCCGGCGCCGTTGCCGGCATTGATGAACGGGATGTTCACCAGCGCCGCCAGTTCCCGGACGGCCTGCATGTCGCCGCTGCGGAAGACCACCTGGTCGAAGCAGGAATCCAGCAGGCATGCGAAATCCCGGGCGGGCTCTTTCCAGTCCGACCCGAACCGGGTATTTGCAAAGTTCATCGGGGATACGGTTCCGCCCATCTTCTGGAAACCGGTGGTGGCGTTCATGTAGGTCCGGGAGCTTTCCTGGGCGAAGACCGGGCACAGGATCCTGCCCCGGAGGGACCGGGAGACGTCCCACCGGTTCCTCTCGATCTCGTGGGCCATGTCCAGCCACCGCCCGATCTCGTCCATCGGGCGGTCGTCCAGATCCACGAGTGTCCGTGCGGTCATGCCGTCAGCCGCTCTCCGGCAGGAAAATGACGCTCGAAAGCGTCCTCGTTGATCCAGTTCCCGTCGAACCGGTAGATGCCGGAGGACAGCTCCTGGGCGTCCATCCAGAAATAGTCCGGGATCGGCGGCAGCCGGCGGGAATACGGGTCGCCGTCCAGGCCGCAGAGGATCTGCACCCCCTGGGCCGCGAGCAGGCCGCAGCAGACGGGCGGGATCACGCCGAGGATCGGGATGTTGCCCACATCCTCCATCCAGCCGTAGATATGCTTCTTGCTCGGATACCTGGGAAGGTAGTTGGCCTGCATCACGACCAGCCGGTCGATCTTCTCCGGCGTCAGGTCCTCCCCCTCCTCGAGCCCGAGCAGGTCCATGTAGGTCATGCCGTCCCGGTCGAAGCGGTAGACCGCGGATCCCCACCCCCACACGCAGCCGCAGAGCATGGTTTTCGTGCGCTCGTGCGCCAGGTACGCCCTGTGAAGCGCATAGCGCTCGTCGACCAGATAGAAATCCGTGCAGTCGTACACCAGGTCGGTGCCGTCCACGAACTCTTCGGCGGTGTGCCGCTGGATCCCATCCGGGAAGATCTCCACCGTCACGTCCGGCATGTCCTCCTGGATCAGTTCCCCGATCGTGAGGGCCTTGTTCCTGCCCACCGTGTTTATCCCCGCCCCGTTCTGGCGGTTGATGTTGCTTTCCTCGAAGTGGTCGGGATCGGCGATCCTGATGTGCCGGATGCCGACGCGGGCAAGCTGCACCGCGAGGTAGCTCCCGAGTCCGCCGGCGCCGGCCACGCTCACCACCGCTTCCGACAGGGCTTTCTGCGATGCCGCCTGCTGCGCCTCGTTGACGCCCAGGAAGCAGCTGTTGCGCATCACGCGCTTGCGGTAGAACTCGTCGTCGGGGGTTCCGGGCTTGATGATCACCCGCGTTTCTTGCTTCATCATTTTGATTTCAGGTTCTGTGGTAAGGGTTGGATAGAGGCGTTTCAGAAATAACCGTTCGCGAGGTAGTCGTACGCATCCGAATACCGGATGGTCAGTTCCTCGCCGGCATGGATACATCTTTCCGCGCTCAGCCTCGAAAACAGGACGCCATTGGGATTCCTGAACCAGGAAACACCGCAGTTCGGCCTGTCGCTGTGGTTCAGGAACACCATGTCGCCGCACACCATGCGGTAACGGCGCGTTCCCTCGTCCGATTCCAGATACGCTTCCGGGTCGACGAACAGGTACTGGGCAACCGGAAACGGAATTTCCCCGTCGAACGGCGGAATCTCCCTGGCGGCGCACGCCATCACTTCCTCGCCGTCCGGAATGTCCTTCGCCGCCCTGATGCCAAGACCCTTGCCCGGCACCGGGGAAATGACATAAGGATGGCCGGTCCTGGTCGTCATGGTTTCCCTGGGACCAGCCGGAAACGGTTCCTGCAGCTGCGCCTTTTCCATGTCACCATTTGCCGGATCGACATCATCATGCTCCGCAAGGGATCTGGAATTCAGGTTGTGGTGGTCAGACATGACTGCAATGTCCATGCTGGATTGAAATCATTTCGGCGTTCATCGAAATATCGGTTTACCTGTCCCGATTCCCGGCCCGTTCATCTTCTGCATCCTCTTCGTCCGCTTCATTCGCTTCATTCGCTGTTCTGCCGACAATCACAATGTAGACCATCGCGGCGGCAATGATCATCGCTCCTCCCAGCAGCACGGGCAGGCTCACCCGCTCCCCGAACAGCACCCATGCCCAGACCGGGGCAAGCGGAATCTCGGTCAGGCCCACGAGGGCTGCGACCAGGGCGGACACCTTCTTCACGCCGACCAGATACACGCCGAAACCCATGCCCACGTTCACGGCGCCGTAGAGAAACAGCCAGAAGTAATCGGCAGGAATGGTGTTGCCGAAAGTGGCGAACGGGGCGGTGACCAAGGCACCCATGAAGGCGGAGAGATACGTCGCCTTCGTGCTGTCCGCATCCGGGAAGAACTTCGCCGCAACGGTCAGGGAGGCCATGAAAAGCGTCATCCCGAAAGCCAGCAGGATCCCGGCAAGATCGCTCGGCAGACTGTTCCCGGACACCATGACGGCCACTCCCGCGGCCGATACCAGGCAGCAGCCGATCGACAGGTAATCGGCCCGGATATCCAGGAATACCAGGGACAGCGCGAATGTAACGAGCGGCATGGTGCCGTAGACGAAAGCCACGTTCGCGATGGTGGTGAAGAAAAACGCGGAAATGAAGCAGATCATTCCCGCCGTCGACAGGCTGGCGATCACCGTCTCTCCACGGGTGAAGCTGAATACCGTCCTGATATCGACAGGCTTTTGCTTTTGCTGCATGGCCATCGCGATTCCGAGCACGAAAAACCCGCCGAACAATGACCGCCAGAACAGTGTCGTTGGAATATCGGTTGTAACGACACGGGTAAAGAGGCCCGCCGTGCTCCATGAAATCGCGGCCACAAGCACAAGAAAAAATCCGGTCCAATCGGTCTTCTGCATCAGTTTTCCGGAAGTACCGGGATGTGAACGGCAGGTGGTGAAAGAGACATGGTTCCGGAATGTATCCGGGGGCTTTCCCGAATCCAACACAAATCGTTTCGAAGATCATCGAAACGATTGCCGGCGGGGAAAGGCGGACCCTGGTGCCCGGCGATAGCCTCCCGGCCATCGGGAAGCTTCCCGGGCACAGCCATATCCGGACGACGGGGACGCTATGCGCATAAGGACGCAGAAACAAAGTTGCCCGGAAGGGATGGATTGCGGATATCATGGGGCCGTTGTCCACCACCCTTCCCGCCGTCATGAAACCAACAGGGCCCGACAGGGCGAAATCCATTATTCAGGAGCAGGGGAGTAAATCGGCAAGGGAATTCGGCAGGGCCATGGACACGTACCTGAAGGCACTCGACACCCTCGTCGAATCCCCCGATCCGCTGGGGAGCCTGACGGGCGCGGATTCCCGTGTGGCCAACCGGTGCATGGCGGTTGCGGCGGCCGTCAGCGGCCTGCCGGCGGTGGAGGCCGCCCGGATACTGGTGCAGGCGGCCTCGGCGATCGAGGAGGAGACCCAGGGCGACGGCTGCCTGTCGATGCTGATCGGCGAGTCGATCCGGCAGCAGGCCGAAGGCCGGTTCCTGGAACTGGAGGAGCTGGCGACGCTGGTGGAGGAACTGGAGGAAGAGCAGGCGGCAATGGCCGGCGAGCTGGAAGTATTGAGGCAGGAACTCGGGGACACGGAGAAGAGCCCGGGCGACAGGAAGCGAAGGGACATGCACTGAATCGGCGGGGTGTCCGGCGGGATGCGGCGGCACAATCCGGTGTTTGCATTTCCCGGACCCTGAACCGGAGTCAAACGTTTCGATGGCGGTCGAAACGATGCAAAATAATTCGAAACGATTTTCGCGTAAATCCTATTGCGCCCCCGCCTGCCTTGCATGCATATTCCGCACCCGCCGGGGAGGCATGACTTTCCGAAGCCGAACCGCCCCGTCCGCATCGCCGCATATGCGTCCATCGCAGGCGGGTTCTGCGCCACGGCGGCAGGACAGGGGTTGCCTGGAGTGACCTGTTTCCGCTGACCGCAGGCCCGGCACGCATGCCGGCAATGTCATATCGTTATTCGCCCACCCCGGCGATCACTGAGAGTCGTGCCATGAAGACGGTGCAGGCTGCACAGATTGAAATAACGGTCCTGTTCACCGCGTTCGTCGGGGCGGTCTACGGATTCGGCATGTACCTGTTACCGGCCATTGCCGAATCGGTCCGCAGGGACATCCACTTTTCCTACGGCACGATGGGGCTGATCGCCGGGGGCGTCCAGGCGGGCTTCCTCGCAGCCTCGGCGGTTGCGGGCTTCCTGACGCTGCGGTTCGGCGCAACAAACCTGATCCTGTTTTCCATCGTCCTCAGCGCCCTGGCGCTGGGCGGACTTGCCCTGGCCGGCAGCGTCCCCGTGCTGGGCGCCCTGCTCCTGATCCTGGGGGCCTGCGCATCGTTCATCTGGGTGCCCATGGTGGAAGTGTCGCGCGAGATCATCCCGCCGCGGAATCGCGCAAAGGCCCTCGGCCTGATGTCATCGGGCACCGGCCACGGGGTCTTCATCAACAGCATGCTCCTGGCAACCGTTCTGCCGGAGCACGGCTGGCGCGCACTGTGGGCGGCCACCTGCGCCGTCGTGGCTGCGCTGGCCCTCTATTCGCTCTGGCGCCTGGCGCCGATGCGATACCGCCGCCAGGGCAGGAAAGGAGAAGAGCCGGTTTCGGGTTCCGGCAAGTCCGTGAACCGGGTCCGAATCGCCGGCCTGCCCCGGAGGCTGGTCGGAGGCATCCTGGCGATGATGTTCCTCAACGGAATGTCCTGCATGTCCTTCCAGACGTACCTTTCCGCCTACCTGGTCGGACAGCTCGGGTTCGGGGAGGCCGGGGCCGCCTCCGCCTGGGGAATCATCGGGCTCGTGGGGATGTTCAGCGGCTTCCTGATGGGCGTCCTGGCGGACAGGATCACCATTCGCCGCGGCATGGCCGTGACCTGCCTGGTGCTCGGATTGTCATCCCTGATGATCATGCTCGCAGGGACAGGAGCGGGCAGGCATCTGCTGGTCCACCTTGCCGCGGTGGCCTTCGGGCTTTCCTTCTACGCGATTTTCGGGCTGGTCCCGGCCTATATCAGCCACCTGTTCGATGACGGAAATGCCGCGGTGGTCTTTGCCTTCGGGAACGTGACCCTGGGCGTTGGCGGCATGGCGGGCAATCTTGCCGGAGGCTATGCCAGGGAAATCACCGGCTCGTTCGATCTCCTTTATCTGATGATCCTCGCAGCGGCAATCCTGTCCGCGGTCATCGCCATGCGCCTGCCCGGTGAAACCGAAAGCCGTCCTGGAGACCATGCTCCGCCAAGCCCGGCAAGATTCCGGGGACCGGGTTGACTGATCGGGTTCCCGAAAGAAGGCAAGCAGGCTCATCGGATGTCGGGACATGTCCGACAACACTCCGGTTCGAAGCGCCGGGTAGGTGAACGTCAGATTCTTCCTTGAATCCTCAAAGCCCATGACGCCACCCGGCGGGGTCTGCCTCTACGCCGGATCTTCGGTGAAACGGAGGATACCCATGCCGCTCAAGTGGAAGATGAGGTGTAATTGGCGGATAAGGACGGGGATCTGATACCACCCTTCTTTACCAGGAAACCAGCGTGAATTCGGGCACCGAATTCAATGACGAATTCGCTTTCCTGAAAATCCGCTACAAGCAGCCTGACGCCGAGACAAGCACACTGTTTACGAGGCCGGTGAACGTCGCCGACGCGTACGAGTCCGTGGACAACGCACCCCGTGACGTGCGCTTTGCCGCGGCAGTTGCCGCCCTCGGCGAACTCTTTCATGGGGGATGTTACGCCGGCGAATACGGCTACCGGGACGAGTTCCTCCGACTCATCCGCTTGACCCGGTCAAATCCTGCCGCGAGCCGATCACGACAAGATTTCCTGTCTCTGGTAAGGGTGCCGGGAATTTCGGTAGTTGTCTTGGTGTCTGGCCCGTTGACCATTACAACTTCGGCGCTCTTAGTATATTGCTCGCATAACTTATCCCACTCCTCGGAACTTACTGCCTCAATATCGTTTTTTGCGGCCTCTGTTATGAACCCCTGATCTTTTGTGCCAATTCCTCTTGTGAGATCCAGTGCCATGTCTCCAGTGCCCATGTAATCATGGACGTGCTTACACCATTTTCGAACCGCTCTATGCGCACATCGCCACTTCTCTATTGGAGATTCAATTTCATTGCCGGAATGATCAAAATAATACCCTCCCAATGATAACCATGTGATTAACTTCAAGGTGTGTTCTTTTATTCTTTGCCATTTATCCAGTTTCGAGTTCCTGGTTTCCGAAGGTGCTTCTGAAAACCTCAGAGGAAAATCCTGAATCCTCCCATATACACAAGCGGGGAAATCCCTGTTTCCGGAACTCGTGCTGGAACCATCCGACACCAGAAAATGAAACAAATAAATCGCCAGCATGCCTGCGTAATAGTCCTCTCTCTTTGGATTCCTGACCAAATAGCCATCCCTTAGCACCGTGCGAACATCCTCGATCTTCACCTGGTCTCCGTTATCATCAAAGCTTATTTTATTCGATGTCCGGCCATCATGTGGAAATACCTTCAACCGCATTGGACATTCGCTGCTCGCCTCCTCTGATACGCGAAAGACCAGCGAGGACCCTCCCGCAGTCGGCAAAACAAAGTCACCCTTCCTTGCTTCCTGGCGAGAAAAGGCAAAATCCGCATATTCGATATCTACCGCAACAGATTCAACACTTTTCCTCTCGGTTTTTTCACTATCTCGCAACTGGTCGTCTTTTACGGCGACCATGATCCTCCTCGTTCCAAAACGCCACCAAATCGGCTCAAATCGATGGGAAAATGGTCTAATTCGAGTCAATAGCGGGTCTCTATAGCGCATACTCGAGACAAGGCTATCTTCATCGCTATCCAGTACGGATCTCTTTAACACTACGGAATCACTGTTTACCGCCAAATGCTCCTGGGCCAAGGAATACATGTAAGTATTTTCTTGCGTTGCCATGTGGTGGTTTAACTTTTCGTCCATTTTTGTGATCAGTCCCGCAGACAGTACCCAGCGAGCAGCCAGAATCTCTTTTTCGCTATTCCATCCCTCCTTCAATCCGTCTTCCTTCTTCAAGGGGCCTTGTCCATATCGATAGCATCTTAGCACATCACTCAATCTCGCCTGCTTTGCATTTTCCAACGGTTCCTCTCTATCTTCTTCGGAAAATCCCTTGGATCTGGTCAACACATTGCGCTCAGCCTCATTATATGACGTAGCATCCAATACATTTTCCAAACTCTTTATTTCCTGAATTACCTTTGCCCATGCTCTGATTGCCGCTATGTTTGATTCAAAGTTATTGCCTTCATCCGGCACATGATCTGCGTTGGAAAAATCAAATTCACGATAATATGAATCACTGGCATTTGACATCATGCACTTCAACAGAAATCGAATAACCTGAGGATTAACAGTTCCAGATCGCCCTTCTCCGTCATTCAATCTACTAAAGATCGCGCTTACATCCGCGTCATCTATAATTCCCGCTTGCCAAGTCGCATATTGTCGTACGATGCTCTCCTCTATGCTGAAACCATCGGAATCAAACCGCCTTAACAACTCATAAAAGCGTTCAGGAGAATCACCGACTGACAAGATATCGTAGAGAATTGCCGCCATACCGAACAGATCAGTTTTGGCAGTCGGATTTTTCAGAAACGAAACCTGGGTATTACGGTCATTGATCAGAACATTGGCTTCATGATTTCCCTTCTGGTCTATACCCGGTGGCTGCGACAGTTCGACGTGCATGATGACTTCCCTGTTTTCAGAGTCCTTTGTAATGCTCTTGATCGTCACATGTCGCCGGGAGTTTGACTTGGCAAAAAAAGCCAAGTCACCAACTTCGATATTGGTTTCCAGGAATTTAGGATCTCTTGTCACCAAAACCGCTTCCTTGCTTGACTCTCCAACTTCCACTTCGCACTCGGCCGTGTCGCTGAAATCGATTTGTTCAATGGAACGGTAATGCTTTGTACCAATATTGATCGCTTGCGTCACTACTACGCTGCCAGCTCTCGCCGGATCATCCTTGGGGTCGAGGAAACCCAGGTCTCCTAACCGAAATTGTACTTTGTTGGCAGCTCTCTTATAGTATATGTTAGCGGGTTTCAGATCACGATGACGGAACGAAGCGGCATGAAGCGTTTGCAATCCGATGGCGACCTGCTCAAGCACCGGTATGGCTGAACGCTCCCGTTCCTTCATCATTGCCTGAGCCAATCTGGCATATCCCCCAATTACCGTAGCCGTCGCTTTTTTGCTGCCATTCTCAATTTCAGCATTTTCTCCGTTACTCGCTTTCGCCTTGTCATCATGAATATTTGATTCGCTACGACAAAAGCCATGGTCACCCTCGACCAGATCCTTCAGTGAACAGTCGAATCTCTCCATGAGATAGGCATACTTCGAGAGCTTGATGTCGAGTTGCGACAAATCTTCAGAATTCTGCAAGCCGTCAAAATCTAATTCATATGCTATTGGCAGCACTATGTAGTCACCGGGCTTTGTGGAAACCGCAAAAAAATCCGGACCTATACTTTCACGATTCTGGTCGACAAGTTCCTTAAGGCGTCGCGGCAGATCGATACCTATCTTGAGCTCCGCTTCAATCCGGCTTTTTTCAAACTCAATCGATGGTCCGGAATCATCATCAGGCACTGAGTGTTCATAAAGAACCTTTAGAGCATAGGATTCCGTATTCGATGGGTCTTCAGCTTCGAGAACAACCCCAAAATTGCCATCACCCAATTTCTTTGGAATTGTGAGCGTTCTGTTGCCCACCTTTACCTTTTCAGTGACGAGGTAAAACTGTCGTCCCGACCCATTACCATTACTCTTATCTCCTTCTACATAAAATGTATAAAGTTTCTCCTTTGGGTTGAGGCTTCTATCGGTTGCTTTTGGCATTTTCGTTGACCTCGCTCAATTCGTGTGAGGGACATCCGATCAGGGCCATTTTCTTGACGAATATTCTGCATCCTTGATGTCCACGGATGATTACACAATAGATACTTTCAAAAACTCCGGAAGAGAAAACCACGTCCTGTCCGGAAACCTTGAGCACACGATTCCGTGGCAGTCGATACAGGCTGAGGCTCTTGTCCTTACCCCACCATAATTGAGACTTCAGGATTGAATTGGGTAATCTGGTGGGATTTTCCGGTGGGTATTCTGTTGGTATTTCATACTCGAAAATCTTATTCAGTTTCCACCGTCTATGGCAATCGATTCGACATCCTTTCCCTTGTCGGCTAACAAGGAATTCCGGTTGCGGGGAAAGCTCAATTTCAATAGACCCAGAGTCGATCACAAATAGCGGTAATTCAGTGGTGACATGAAGCACACGGAAATTCCGAATATCCCGGTCTGCGAAGTGCAAGGTAGTGTAAATTTCGAAAGGAGCATCTGCCTTTGGTTGTGAAGATTCGAAGCTCGATGATTCATTCGAATTACAGGTTCGTATTTCATCATTTTTGGGGATGCAGAGCTTGGTTATAGGTTCATGAGCGTGTAATTGAGGATCATTCAGGATGTAGTAGTTGTGTACCGTACAGGTACGATCAAAGAAACTGATATCTCCACCAAAAAGGGTACCTATAATATTGGCATTCAGGAAGGCATAGCTAATCATTGGTTATGTTCCATTTCGGCTTCGGTTTGTTGATCACAGATATATGAAGGCACAATCGCTTTCAAATCACTCAACTCGTGCCTGTCTGGGTAACTGAGAGTCGATCCCATGGTGCCAATGCGAAGTGCAACACCGGGAGAGTCGTAAAGATGTTGTACGGATGAACCGATTGCCACGTATCGAATTCCGAATGGAAGATGCAGTGCCTGCAGTCAATCTGTCGGGACCGGTGGTGCACTCCACACCGGGTCCAATGCGAATATCCGCAACCCCATGATTCACGTATCCGGGCATTCCACAAGTGTTTCCACCTATTGGCCTGAAACTCCCACAAACGCCCCGATAAACCCGGCCCTGGTTCCCCCGTCCGTAGTGAATTCCTCGCCATGCGTTCCGGCCACCACTCGCGGGTTGCCGTCACCATCCGGCATGACGGAAAACTTTCCGCCCCAGGAACCGCCGGAATCGGCAATCCCGATTCCCGAGTCCGTCGATGTCACGGTGGTTATTCCCGTAAACCCCCGTTCGTCGAAGCCGGTGGAGCCGAGATTGAATTCATACGGCACGGCAACATCGGCGAACGGGCGTGATCCGCCCCCTGCCGGAGTGTGAATGCCGCTCACGGACAGCGAACTCACTTTCCCGCTGATGCGGCGTGCCCCGAAGTCGGCCGTAAGCCGCAAGGACCCTTCGTATTCTCCGACTTCATGCGATCCCGCAGTCGCATCGGGAAAGTCGGTGCCGTATACGGCGGCGAATCCGCCGGTCGCATATCCCCGCCAGGTGGCGGCGCCGAGGGTCGGGAGCGCCGGAATCCCGTTGAGTTCCGGTCCATCGACGAATGCGCCCGCGTCAACCAGTTCCATGTCGTCGCCGACGTGCATCCAGTAGCCGGCCGTCATCCAGTCGGCCCAGGACTCGTAGGCCGGCCCCACGATATCCTCCGCAAGCTTGCCGTGAATGGAATAGGACCGGTGTGTCCGCCAGAACTTCGCCCAACCTGCATCGGTGGTTATCCAATTGTCCCACCAGAAGACGCCATCGACGACGCCGGGGTATCTGTTCATGGTGTTCAGCAGCGCCTGGTACATGTTGGCCTGGGTTTCCTGACCGTCATCCAGTCCGTTGCCGTTCGTATCCGAAAACACCGATGGTCCGTGATTCGGCGTGCCCGGAGACGCCGGGGCTTCCACGATGTCAGGAGCCCCGTGTTCGAGAAACACGACAGGGCGGCCGGGATTTTCCCTCGCAAGCGGAATGAGATGCTCCCTGAATATTCTCTCCCAGGCCGACTGGAGGGTTTCGACGCTCATGACGGTGGTCGAAGGAGAATCCGCCAAGGAAAAATACGCACTCACCCCCGCGATATCGAGACCAAGGTCTTCCCAGAGATGATCCGATCCGGGCCCGTAGAAATCCGGCATCTGGAGCGCGTCATAGTGCATGTCATAGGTCAACTCCCCCCTGTATACGGCGCGCACCCTGGATACCATCGATTCCAGATACTGCCTGAAATCATTGGCGAAATAGCCTCCCGGGCGGGTCCGGAACAGCCGGTCGGTCTCGGTTCCCAGCGAATACAGCCGCACGCCTTCCTCCTGTGCGATCCTGGCGAAATGCACCGCCTGGTCCGCCAGGGTCCTGAAGAACTCGGCAACGAACCGCTGGTGATCGGGGTGGTCCGGATTCCATGGCCAATAATCCGGCGATATCCGGCCGAAGACATTCGGATCGTCCGGCGGAACGCCCGTTTCCGAATGTCCCGGATCCCCGAGTTGCCATCTGCGCACGGGCCGCTCTGCGGTTTCGGCTTCCATGGCCTCGAATGCCAGGGTCAGATACACGTCGATGCCGTGGGATCTGAATTCCCTGATGAATTGCCTGAGGGCATCATCGGTGAATGTGGGAATCTCCACACCGGAATACACCCGCTCCACCGTACTGTCCATGCTGTCGTCGTAATGAAGGGCAACCGACAGTCCGACCTGATCCACGTTCAGGCTCTTGAGGTGATCGATATAGTACAGCGGGATCAGCGGCTCCTTTCTGTCACTCGCCTCCCACGCCCGGACAGCCTGCGAGTTCGTTGCCCAATTCCCCGCGGCGTGAATGGCCCTCAGGGGAAATTCATCGGTTGGCGCCTCCCCGTGGACCCGGGCTGTCGTGACCGCATTGTCCGAATTTCCCTGCAGCGACCACTCACGGGCAATCTGCCCGCTTCGAACCGGAGTGCCCATGGAGGTTGCAAGCGCATCCGTACTGCTGTCGAGTGAAAAGCCGGTCCCATCCCGCCGCTTCACGGTCAACGACATTTCACCGTAATCGAATCTGGCGTCGACCGTGTCCGTCGTGACGTTGCTGCTGTCGGTGTTGCTGGATTGTGTAACGCTTCTTCCTCCAAGCCGTGGAGTGGCCCTTGCCGCTTTCAGCATGGAAATCAATTCCTTCGGGGTCATCGAATCCGATGGCATGGGCGGCGGCGTCGAACTGCTGTCGTCATCATTGTTATTTTCAGATCCGTCATCGCTGACAATCCCGCCGGTCATGCCGGGGGGCATACCCGTAGAAGCGCCACCACCGCCCCCGCAACCGGCAAGCGCCAGCAGGGCGACGAGCGGAAGGGGCATCAGACATTTCAGAACAGCAGGACGACCCGGCACTCCGGCAGCGGCAAAACAGGCAAAAACAGTGCCTGAAGAATAAGGCGGGACGGATCGAATCCGATTCCCCAGGGCTGACCGGTCTGGATTTTTCATTCGTCTACTCTCCCATCGATACTTTCGAAGTGGATCTGGTGGATGGAATGACCAACGGCCTGGTGCTTTCCGGCTTTGGGTGTGTTGGTTACTCCCGTCAGTCGTTTACCTACGCTCCAGATGCGGTCGTTGTTATCGGTTTGTAGGACAACGTCTCGGCAGAATGGGCATGATTCTGGACGGACGAAAACTTCAGGCCAAGCGCTAACCCGGACATTGAACATTCACTTTCTGTGAGATGTCACGAAAGAGTTCATTTCGCTCCTCATGCTCGCACAGAAATTCATTGACTCGATCAGCAACTCTTTTTGATTCGGCATTGGAGTAAGCGGTAACCTCTTCATTCGCTAACGCCACTATCAGATCAATGAGATTTTCAAAATCTTTCTCTTCAAGGTTGCCAGTGTCGTCAATCAGATTGTTGATGACGCTCGCCGCTTTTCCTTCAATATGGCCAGCAATTCCCGCTAAGGGTTAGCTCCATTGTGTCAGGGAGTGTGATCCGCAGGAGGTTGTGGTTTTAAAGGGATCGGGGCGCAGCGGTCGTTACAGCCACCACTGGGGCTGTAGAACTCATCGGGTCGGTAAACGCTGAAGAATCGACCTGAACACCCGCCGGTCACGGCGTGATTCAGGGCGGTTCAGGCAGCGCGGGATTGTTTTTGTACCCCCGCGCAATGACCTGATACAGTTTCTCCCAACTGTCTATCAGGAACAGGCTGAACAGGCCCCTCATCTTGCGCCACAGCGCGGCGCGGCTGTACATGGCCTGGTGTGCCGCATTGAATACGGCACAGCAGCGCAACTGGATCTGGTCCACCAGAAACGCCAGCATCATCAGGTGCATCAGCACCGTCGACAGGTGCTTGTTGCCGTGACCATAATTGTGTTCCAGGCCGTAACCCTGGTTCTTCAGCGTGTTGAAGGTTTCGTTCTCTATCTTCCAGCGGGCCCGGCCGGCCCGCATCAACTCCATCAGGTTCGATTCGTCGATCGGGATATCGGTGACCCAGCAAAAGCGCTGCACCTTGCCCCCGGGACGGTGCTCCCGGTACTCAAGGAAGTTCACCTCCAGATCAAAGTGGTCGTCGTTCAACGGCACCCGGTTCAGATACCGGAAGCGATGCACTACCCCCTGCCCGTCCCGGCACTCATGTTCCGGAACGCCCCGGGTCTTCGACACCCAGTCGTACAGAAACCGGTGGTCCCCTTCCTTCGCACCCAGCACATAGCGCATGTCCAGTGACTCCAGCAGCCGGATGTGCGGACCGTTCGAGGCCAGGCCATCTTCAACCACCAGCAACCGCAAATGCGGATGGTTGCGACGGACACGCTTCAGCAGCCGCCTTGCGGCATTCCGCTCACAGTCGTTCTTGCCGGATCCGTCCCCCTTCAGGATCGGTTCTGGCATCAGGGGGATCACCTCGCGGCAGTCCGGATGCACCAGCACCGCACCGAGCAACTGGTGATAGTACGTCACCCGACCGTCACGATGATGCTTGCTGCAGCAGTGCGCGCAATGCACCTTCTGCGAGGAGAACAGCCCGGTGCCGTCCACCGACAGCACATAGCGGCCGTCCAGCACCTCGAAACCCTCCAGACCCTTGCCCCGCTGCAGCAGCGCAAACAGCCGCTTGTATACCGGCTCGAACACCCCCGGGTCCAATTCGTCCAGCCGTTCCCTCATGTACGTGTCGCTCGGCGCCTGCGCCACCCCGTACAGATGCTTCAGATTGTGCCGCACCGCTTCCTCGGACTGCGACCGCTCGAACTGCAGCAGCGATGGATATTTCAGACCGAACATCGCCAGCGCCGACATCATGACGTCCGACAACGGGAACTTGCGGGTGCGCTTCGTGTCCGGAATCTCCTCGAAACTCGACCGGATCGACTGCAGCAATCCCTGTGCGCTCAAGTGTTTGCGATTTGATGGTTCACGCATCCAATTTCACCTGGTTCATGAAATTGGAACTGTATGATACCAGAATTCCTGAAAAACTTTACGAAAAAGTTTTTTCCGTATCTCTCTATCACCTTGTATTTGCTTGACTTTTTAAACCAGCGGGAATTGCTGCAATATGGCCCAACAGTATCTCGAGGAAAATTGCCTGATTGAGCGAGTTTTTCACCCCAACAGGCGATTTTCGAAGCAGGGCCAAGGGGTCGGACGGTGGTATAGTGAAGTCTTGAAACACACACTGCGCCGCCGAACAACCCGATGCCCCTTGCGACGACTATATCCAACCTCCGCTACCTTTTTCAAGACGAAGACGAAATTTTCCCGGCCATCGAGGACCGGACCGGCCGGCTGTCGGAGAAGCACCGGCGCCTGATCGCGGTCCTTGACTGGGTGAAGGTGGAGACCTTCTTCCCTGCCTGCCCGGTGAGCGCCGGACGTCCGACGGCGGATCGGGTGGCCCTGGCGACGGCGTTCATCGCCAAGGCCATCTGGGATCTGCCCACCACCCGGCACCTGATGGACCGGATCCTGTCGGACCCGGCGCTGCGCAGGATGTGCGGGTGGAGCCGGTGTTCCGAGGTGCCGAGCGAGGCGACGTTCTCCAGGGCGTTTGCCTTGTTCGCTGAAGGCGACCTGCCGGGGAGGATGCACGAGGCGCTGATCCGGAGCACCCTGGGCAGGGACGATGTGATCGTCGGGCACCTGTCCCGGGACTCGACGGCGATCGAGGCCCGGGAGAAACCGGAACGGAAAAAGGCTTCGGACAAGGATGAAGGCAATGGCAAGGATGGGAAGAAGGGAAAAACCGCGAAGCGCAAGCCGGGGCGTCCGCCCAAGGGGGATTCGTCCGAAGGGAAGCCCGAACGCAGACTGGAGCGGCAGTTGCAGATGTCCTTCGGGGAAATGATGGCGGACCTGCCGCGGAAATGCGGCATCGGCACCAAGCGCAACGCCAAGGGGTTCCTGACCTCCTGGAAGGGATACAAGCTCCACATCGACGGCGCGGACGGCGGCATACCGGTCAGCTGCATCCTGACCTCGGCCTTCCTCCATGACAGCCAGGCCGCCATTCCGCTGGCCGCGCAAAGCGACCGGCGGGTGACCGCGTGCTACGAAGTCATGGACAGCGCCTACGACGCCCCGGAAATCAGGGCCTACAGCGAATCCCTGGGCCATGTGCCGATCATCGACACCAATCCCCGCCGGGACCGGGCACTCAAGGAAAGTCTCCGCCGGGAGGCCCGCGCCCAGCCTCACAACTGCCCACAGTTGACTCAGTAAGCCTGACCCGGTACATTTCCGGGCATGCAGGTAGGTCTTCACCAGTTTGACGCCGGGACGGTGAGTTGGTTTTGCGATGCGGTTTCCGAAGCGGGCCGCACGCGGAGTTCGCTGGCCCGTGAGTTGTGCATCCGCGAGGACTGGACGGGGGACCGCGGCGAGTACTGTCTGGGCTCGGCGCGCAAGGCCCTTCCGGTTCTCGCGGACCGGCTGGGGGTTTCGTTGCCTCCGGCCCGTCCGGCATTCGGCGGACGCCGGGACGGGGCCCCGGATCCGGATTATCCCGACTGCCGGCTCCGGTGCGGTCTGGCGGAACTGGGCCAGGTGTTGCTGGAGCCGGTATCGGGGAAGGCGGACCGCCGCCGCTGGGAGTCGATGATGGCGACGCATCACCCCCGGGGCTGGGCCCGTGCGCCGGGGGGCCAGATGCGCTACTGGGTATGTTCCGCGGTCCATGGCCGTCTCGGGGGGATCGGATTCTGCGCCGCGGGCTGGCACCAGAAGGCCCGGGACGAGTTCATCGGCTGGTCGGCGGACGCGCGGGCGGCGAACCTGGGGAAGGTGGTCAACAACCATCGTTTCCTGATCCTGCCCGGGGTCCGGGTTCACGGTCTGGCCTCGTGCGCGCTGGACCTGGCGGCGCGGCGCGTGGCGGCGGACTGGGAGGCGGCGTACGGGGTCCGCCCGGCGATGGCCTACACGTATGTGGGTCCCGGCCATTGCGGAACCTGCTACCGGGCGGCGGACTGGCGGCGCTGCGCGAAGGCCACCACGGCGGGATGCACGGTGTGGATGAAGCCGCTGGCGGAACCCTGGCGTGTGGTATTGTGCGCCGAGCCGGGCCGGGCCATCCACAGGGCCCCGGCCCTGCACATGGACGGGGCCACGGACTGGGCCGGGCGGGAATACGCGCGCAGCACCCATCCCGACGGCCGGGTCCGGGAGAGGATCGTGTCCATGGGGCGGGCGTGGCTGGAGCATCCGGGCGCCGCGGTTCCGGAGATCTTCCCGGCGCGGGCGGACCGCAAGGCCGCCTACCGGCTGTTGTCGAACGAGGGTGTGACCATGAACCACATACTGGAGCCGCATCAGGCGACGATGGTGGAGCGCTGCGGGCTCGAGGAGACCGTCCTGGCGATCCAGGACACCACCACGGTGAATTACGACGGTCTGGCGGCGACCGGCGGGCTGGTGGACTTCGGCGGCGGCGGGAAAGGCCACACCCTGGGCCTGCTGGCGCATGTGGGACTGGCGGTCAACGGGGCCGGGCGGCCCCTTGGGGTGTTCTGCCTGGACGGGACCTATTGCGACGAAGGCAGGGACGAGGTGGCGAGCGCGCGCTGGGGGCACGGGCTGGACCGGGCGGGGGAACTCGCCCGCGCCTGTCCGTCCACGCGGGTGGTCACGGTGTGCGACCGGGAGGCGGACATCTGGGCGTTGTTCGCCCGGGCGGAATCCCTGGGCGCGGGTCTGCTGGTGCGCGCGCGGCGGTCGACGAGACGCCGCGTGCTCGTGGAGGCGGGCGGCGAGGAGACCCTGTGGGACCATGTCGCCACGCTGCCGAGGGTCGGTTCCCGAACGGTGAAGATCCGGGCCTGCGGCGGCAGGCGGGCGCGTTCCGGTCGCAAGGCGAAGATCGAACTGCGCGCCGGCAGGGTGAGGGTGCTTCCGCCGGTAAAGCCGGAGAACCGCGCCGGGCACGGGGGACCGATCGAGGTCCTGGCCGTCGTCGCGACCGAGAGGAGCCCGTCTCCGGGCAGCGAGCCCCTGCACTGGGTGCTGCTGAGCACCGAGGGCGCCGCGGACGCGGCGACCGCCCGGACCGTCGTTGGCTGGTACGAGCGCCGGTGGACCATCGAGGAATACTTCCGGGTGCTGAAATCCGGCGCCCGGGTCGAGGACCACCGGTTCGACCACGCCGACGACCTCAGGAAGTGCCTCGCCTTCGACGCCATCACCGCCTGCCATGTGTTCGATCTCGAGCGCATGGCCCGCGACAAGCCGGACGTCCCCGCCGACCGGGTCGTCTCCAAGGACGAAATCGCCATTCTCTACGTCCGGCTCATGGCCCATGGAATCCTCCGCGCACGCCCGCCGCCGGAGCGGCCCCCCGACATCCGTACGCTGGTGGTCGACATCGCCAGGCTCGCCGGATTCCATCCGCGCAACAGCCAGCCGCTGCCGGGCACCACCATGGTCTGGAAGGGGTATGTCCTGCTCCGTCAGGCCACTTCAACATACCAGGCGCTGAAAACTATGGGAATGATCAAAACCGACTGAGTTGAATGTGGGGTGTTGTGAGCCGCGGGAGGGGCCGGCGCTGCTGCAGGGTCTGGCGATCTGCGGCGTGTGCGGCCGGACCATGGCGGTGCGCTACCACCAGCGAAAAGGAGGCCTGCAGCCCTACTACCTGTGCAGCCACGAGGGTCACCAGACGGCGAGCGCCTGGTGCCAGACCATCCCCGGCGCCGCCATCGACCGCAGGATCGGCGAGTTTCTGGTGGGGCTGATGACGCCGCTCACGCTGGATGTGGCGCTGCAGGTGCAGGACGAACTCGCCGCACGCGCGAAGGAGGCAGACCTGTGGCGCGCCCAGCAGGTGCAGCGTGCCCGCGAGGAAGCGAACCTGGCGCGGCAGCGGTTCATGCAGGCCCACCCCGATAACCGGATGGTTGCCGATGTGCTGGAGGCGGAGTGGAACGCGAAGCTTCGAGGCCTCGAGGAGGCGCAGCGCGAGTTCGAGAGCGACCGTGCCGGCTCTGACCAGGGGATGGATGATGAGCAACGCCGGCGGATCCTTGCGCTGGCGAGCGACTTCCCCCGCCTGTGGAACGATCCGGCGACGCCGCACCGCGAGCGCAAGCGGATGGCGCGGTTGCTGATCGAGGACGTGACGCTGACCAAGTCTGCGCAGAGCCTGGGGATCAGGTTACGGGGCGGGGCGGTCCGTCACCTCACATGGGTGCCGGATCCTCATCCATCCCAGATCTACAAGACCAGTGACGAGGTCGTCGCCGAGATCGACCGGCTGTTGAACGACCATACCAATGGAGAGGTCGCCAAATTGCTCAACGAACGTGGATACCGAACCGGTCGCGGCCTCGCCTTTACCCCGAAGCTGGTCAGTGTGGTGACAGAGCGCTACGGCCTGAAGTCACGCTATCAGCGGCTGCGTGATCGCGGATTCCTGGGGGTTGGCGAGGTTGCCGAGAAATTCGGGGTGACGGACAGTACGGTCCACAGGTGGCGGCGGGCCGGGCTCTTGATCGGACATGTCCATTGCGACGCCGGCCATTTCCTGTTTGAAATCCCCGATCCGCCACCGGAGAAACAACCGGGACAACGGCTCTCGCGGCGACAGCCGATGTCCCAACCTTGCCATGATCAGAACACTGGAGGTGTAGTATGAAGCATAATTCCTTCTCTCGGCGTACTTCGCCTTGTCGCGCTCCTGCCTCCTGGTCCTGCAAGGGGTGCACGTGGACCCGCCCTCGGCGGGTTCCCGGGATCCACATCTGGTACAAAGCCCGGCCTCGAGCCATGCTTCGCGCTTGCGCTCGCTGCGGACCCTGGCCGACCGCCGGCGTGACTCGGCCGACCTGCCGCCGTACGCAAGTCCGGCAGCCTTGCCGGCATGGTACCTCGCCCTGGCCGCCACCCGGAGCCGCTCGCCGCAGTCATGGCAGTTTATCCGGTCCGGGGCCGGCGGCCGGTTGCCGCATCTCCTGCAGAGCCTGTCCGCGGCCCGCCGTTCCATTTTCCGGCGATAGTGGCGGCGTCCCGCCTCCCTCGACTTCTCCATGCACCGCCGGGGCCTGCCCTCGGCCTTCAGTTTTTCATTGCGCGCCTTTTCCTTGGCCCGTCTCTTTTCTGCACAGGGTTCACAGTTCGTGCGGCCGGGAACCGGAGAAACAAGTCCGCACGCCAGGCAGAGATTGGCGGCCCGTCTCTCATCCATCCTTTCCCGGAACCGCTCCCGGTTCCGTTTCCTGCCAACAGCCGGATCACGGTATGCCACAGTTGCCTCCCACGCCTGAACATGAAGCAGAAAAGGAACATTCCGGGGAATGGGGGAATGCCTCCGGAACGCCCCGGCCGGGGCCCGGGATCATTTGACCCGGCGGTCGTAGCCGATGCCGCTGGCGCGGATGCCCCAGGCCTGGAGGCGGCACTGGCGGTCGTCGATCCCCGTGGCGATGATGATGCCGTCCCGCCCGGGCCGCAGCGCCCGGACCTTCTCCAGCGTCATGATCGAGGGCCTGGGTTTCCCCCTGGCGGGGGCGTCGCCGGGGTGGACGGGAACGATGTCGCCGTTGGCCTTGGACTGGAAGAACTGCACGGCGAACCGGTCGTCGGGCAGGCCGTCGCCGGTGACGTGCATCAGGAAGGTGGTTTCGTTCCTCAGGGTCTGGATCGATGGGGTCATGGGGCCTCCGGGTAACGGTTGATCAAAGGGCATGGAGGGCCAGGAACCGAAGGATGAACTCCCTCGGCCTCCGGGCCATCTGGCCCTTGGCGGCCAAAACCAACTCGTGCCGGTGATCGGCGGCCCGATGGCGAAGGGAATGAATTGGATGCCGTGTCCGGGACGGCGGAGACGGCCGTGCCGTCAGGGACGGTCGTGGACCGGCCCGTGCTCGTGGATGATGATCAAGGCCGGGGTGATGGCCATGGGGCGGGAAGGGAAGAGGCCGGGTGGCGATGACCCTCTACGCAGTGGAGGGGTGGACCCGGGCCGCACCGGAAGCTGAAAAAGACCGCCGGGGGTTGCCCGGCGGGTATATCCAATTCGTGAAATTGCAATCGCCCCTTGAGGGGCGGACGGAGTCTATCACGAAGGCCGATGGAGATGATGGAGAACAGCGGGGCGGGGGTTTGCGGCGGGTGCGGCCCGGACACAACCGCAATACGCCCGGCGATGCCGCCCCTGTGGGTATCCCTCGGAGAAAGGGCTGACGGCAGGCCGGGCGCGGGCGGATTCCAGCAGAGCCCCGGCAGTTCCTGCCGAAGCCGGAAAAACGAACGGCGAGGGGGAAGGCGAAAAGGCGCCCCGCGGACCGGTGTCCGCGGGGCGGCAATCTTCCGGAAGGAAGAGAATGACAGTGCCCCGGGATTCAGGCCGGGGCGGGTGCGGATTCTACCGGAATTTCGGGGAGGTGCCAGTCGGATGCTGAAATACCCGTGGGCTGATTAATCTTGATGACTCCAGACTGGCACGCGCTCCGGCTGCCTGGGGTTGGAGGTGCGACAGCGCCATTTCGATTACGGCTTTTGCGGGCGTTCAAGGAGAGGCGGGGCAAGGCTGCGCATGCTCATGGATTTTTACCGGAACCGCGTGTTGCCAAAGTAGAGACAAATCAGTGATCCCTGACCTGATATAGACGGCGATGCCAGCCTTGTTGGACATCACATGTATTGCTCCTGCCGGTTCCCGCCTGACTGTGGTTTTTCTATGTTCTCGGGCAAGCATCCCAAGACAGAAAACGCATTCCCATGACCGACTCAAGCCGGGCCGGAACACGGTGCGGGCGCCAGAAGGCCGCACGAAAACCACCCTCCCGAAGCGTCAGTATCCGATGCTCGACAAGCCTGATATGCGTTTGTTCGAAGATCATGGCGGCATCTTCCGACGAGAGCACCCGGATCCATGCGCGCGCGTCGGCGGTTTCCTTCCGTGCGGCGATCTTCTCCAGTGCGTGATCGAGCATGAAAATTCCGGTCGGCGTCCGGTCGATGACCATCAGGCTCTCGAGGTCCGCATCAATCCGGTTGACCAACGCCAGGTCCATCAGGACGGCCCCGGCGAACACGCAGGCCATGTGGCTGCGCGGAACCGGCGCCGGGACTCCACGTTCGTCATCCAGCAGAAGGACCGGTATTTCTTCTGTTACCGTCGGGATGTCGGTGGCAGGAGTCATTGTCGTTTCCGGCCAACCCCGGTATTGGGGGATGTCTGCGCAGTGATGGTGTGGATTATTCCGGTTCGTCTTCTGTTGGGTGAAGATCTTCCTGCCGCACCCTGGACGGGAAACGGGCACGGAACCGCTTTTCAACTCCCGGCACCGAAGCGGTGCGAGTCGGCACCACCGAATGGGGCAGGGGCCGCACGGTTCTCAGCCGCCGGATGATTCCAGGGCCTTGAGCCGCTCGACCGCCCGTTCGTGGAGCAGGCGATCATAAGCATCCTTCACCGGCATCCGGATAGTGCGCTCCAGAAGCCCTGCCGCCCTTTTGCGGTAATCTCCGCCACCCAGGGCCAGCAGTCCGAACGCATATTCCAGAGGTACGGCTTTCGCGTGGGGAGCAAGCTTGAGGGCGCGTTCGAAGGCGGCGAGGGCATTCCTTTTGCGGGCGCCGTAGGCCAGGCGCGCCATGAGAGGACCCAACGCAGCGACCACTTCCGCATTCCACAGACCCAGGCTGAGATGTGCCGCGGCCATTTCGGGTTCGAGCCCCAGGGCTGTCTCGGCCGCCTCACGAATCCGCTTCCCATAGCCCCGGCCAGTCGACCTGACCGCGCCGATCGACTGTGCGTGCCGACCCATCGCGCGGGCCATCTGCAGATAGGCGTCCGCATTGCCGGGATCGGAGTCCACCGCCTTCTCCGCCAGTCCGATAGCCCGCTCAAGCAGCGCCTCCCGCTCGCCATCCGCCGCGATGTGGTGGGCATGGATGGTCAGCGACTCCGCGGCCAATGCATACCCTTCGGCGGTCTGGAGCGCTTCGGCAATCCCGGCCGCCTCGGCGAACCGCCCCGCCGCGTAGGCCGCCCGGACCTCGTCGATGGACCGGGTGTCGGCCGACGCCAAGGAGTTTTCCAAAGCCATGCAGCAGCAGACCAGGAAGCCGATCGCATGACCCGGACGAATCACGGTCTCAGTTCCGGCCGGATCGCGGGGCAGACCGCAGGAAGAACGACGCCAGCGCCACCGTCACCCAGGGCCGCCGGAGGGTCAGGTCGAAGGCGCGGTCGAGTTGAGCGGGCGTCATCGGCAAGGACCTTCCCGGCCGTGTACATCGTGCGACGCAGCGCGCCGCCGGGTTGAAACGTCGCGCATCAATCGTTCACCAGTCGGCCGACTTCGAGGCATGGACGTGGTTTGGCATCCTGTAGCTGAGGCCTCCCTCGTCATACACGGAAATGTCCAGAAGCTGAGAGAAATTTCCGAATCGGAGCAACTGGGTATTCTTGGCCCTGCGTTGCAGGTACTGTTTCAGCCGAAACAGAAACAGCGTTCCGATCGTCGGGCTCCATGGATACTGGTACTGATTGGCAAGCCTGTTTCCAATGAGTGCGCGCGAAAGCTTGAAGGCCAATGCCGTCGTTTTCCTTTTTTCGGTCGGGTCCGTGATGCCCGCCACCGACGGAATGGACTTGATCAGCGCATTCGCCACTTCCACGGAATCCCGGTCGGGCGGCGGTTCGCACAGGAAGCCGACCGTGTAGATGGATTCGGCTTCCTCCCCGTCGGCATACAGGATCGAATCCGGTATCCCCATCAGGTGGCCGGCGTAGCGCCACACGGCGAGCACGCCCGCCTTTTCCTCGGGCGTGTATGTCGCGCCCACCTTCATCGAGTAATCCAGCAGGCGCTTGGAGAAAACCGCGATCGCCAGCCCCAGGTGCGCCGCGCTGACCGGCGTGCCCCAGGCGTCCTCGTCCCATACGTCCGACTGCGCCAGGAGCGTCCTGATGCGGCAATGCACGAACCGCACGCGCGTGGACAGCTTCCAGCCGTCGCCGTCCCGGTCCAATCCGCCGGGGAAGAAAATTTCCACCAACTGCCGGTTGTTCTGCTGCAGCCGTCGCTTGGTGGCCGCCACCCGCTTGGTGGTGTTGAACGATTTTGCGATCAGCGTCGAAAACCCTTCCACCAGCACGCCCGCAACGAAGGCCACGAGCATCAGGTCCGCGTTGGTGCTGAACGCGCGGATCCCGGGCTTGAACGCCTCGCGGTCAAGCCACGGAGGATCTTCCAGATGATCGAAGAAATCCCGCAGCACCTGCGGCGCCCTGCGAAGAATGTCGGGCTGCTGCTCGACGCCCGCCCCGATGAATCGGTGCAGGTCGACGGGAGGCATGGCGGATAGCTCCTCCATGACCGGGTCGAGCACGGGGTCTCCGATCGTCGTATGCCGGATGTAATTCTCAGCACGCGCGCCCATGCCCATGGAGCTTGCTTTCGCGTGGCTTTCAGCGTATGCGGAAGGTGCTAACTCCAATTTCCCGGAATTCTTGAGGACAGGGACGGACACACGAAAGTAAACGGGCTCAACGCTTTAGGCCGAGTCCCGCCCGAGTGCATCCGACGCTGTCGGTTGCTGCATGATTGCCCGTGGTTTCCCGCATGGTGCCGTCGCCGGATGAAATACACCCGTCAAAGCTGTTGCCGCATTTTGTGGACTATATAGGAGTGGTCACGAAGGCATCGGATGAGAGGAACGCCGAAAAAAACCCCCGCGGTCTTCGCCGGCGAGGGGTCTCCAAATGCAATGAAGTATCTTGGCTGACCTCGTGGATCGAGTATAGCATGCGCCCTGGCCGCCAGGGGTTAATGGTATGACCCCTATATGGACGCCGCCTTGTTTGCAACCCCCCAAGTTCATGTTTCGGCAGTTTGACAACTCGTCGAGCACGTCCGTATATCAGGCCTCTGATTAAGCGGCATCACGATGTGCCGCGGGCCGGTATGGATATTAGTGGAACAGATCCAAATCGCCCCGGAGGCTTCGAAAGCCGTGGGCCATACATGGTTTTCCTGTTCCCAGTTTCTCGACTGTTTTTCCCCTACTGCTTCTGCGCTCTATTGAGTGGTTACAACAACCCGGCCTACCGGTTCCTCATGGTCAATCCACGATTGCCGGAAAGCCGGGACGGTTCCGGAGTATTCTCCGGAATCGTTCGGGTGCCGATCTGGCCTTCCTTGTAGGCCGAAGCGGCGATATTCTCTTGCAGGTTCGGGCAAGCCCCTGCATGGCTGCCGGTTTCAGTCCCGGTCCCCAAAGGCCATTCATGGCCGTCTTTGGTTCTCCGCTCTGCCGCAGGGAGGCGGCAGACAGCAACCGAGCGGAGAGCGAGGGCGGTAGTGTCCGGTTGTGGATGGACCTGTCGGACTTGCCTCGGCTCTTTGCAGCGAGGGACTCCGCGCCACACGGCATTCGCCCGTATCTGTGCATTGTCGGATGCATCCTCACGCTCCCACGGCCTGAATGCCGGCAACCCGGGATTCCGGTCCGCGGTAATCCTCTCCCTTCATCATCAATGCCCACATGGTCCTTGCCATCTTGTTGGCCACGGCAATGGCCGCCTTGATTGTCGGCTTGCGGTCGAGCAGTCGCTTCAGCCAGCGTTCCGGCTCCTTGCCCCAGCGGGTCGTTCTCTGTATCACCGTCATCGCGCCGGTGATCAGCAATCGGCGCAGGTCCCGCTGGCCCATCTTCGACACCCTCCCGAGCCTTGCCTTCCCTCCAGACGAATTCTGAAGGGGAACGAGGCCGAGCCAGGCTGCGAAATCCCTGCCGCACCTGAAGTCCTCCATGTCCGGCGCAAAGGCCAGGAACGCCAGCCCGATGACCGGCCCCACTCCAGGGATGGTCCGAAGGCGCCGGATGGTTTCATCTTCCCTGGCGGCTGCCCGGCCCTTGCGGTCCAGTTCGACAATCCGGGCATCGAACTCCCGGATCTGCTTCATGAGCATGTCCGCCATCTCCCGGGTAAGGCCGGGGAGCCGGGAGTCTTCCCGATCCTCCAGAACCACTTCCAGGGCCTGGATATTGGTCCGCCCCTTGGGCGCCACCAGCCCGAACTCCGCCAGCAGTCCCCGCAGGGAATTGATGGTCTGCGTACGCTGACGGACCATAAGGTCCCGCACCCGGAACAGCATGGCCCGCGCCTGCTGGTCTTCGCTTTTCACCGAAATGACTCGCATCGTCGGGCGCGAGGCCGCCTCCGAGATCGCTTCCGCATCCGCCATGTCGTTCTTGTGCCGCTTGACAAACGGTTTGACATAGGCGGGCGGCAGGATATGAACCCGGTGACCCAACTGGCGGATCTCCCGTGCCCAGTGGTGAGACCCGCCGCAGGCCTCCATTGCCACCAGGCAGGAAGGCTGCTTCCCCAGAAAGTACAGCAGCTTCCCCCGCGTGACCCGCTTGCGGAATGCCACCGAGCCGTCCTGGTAGGCTCCGTGGAGCTGGAACAGGTTCTTTGCCAGGTCAATGCCGATGATGCTAATCTTTTTCATGGATGTCGTCTCTCGTTGATGGGATGTTCAATGCCAGCCTGCTGGCACCTGCTTCACTATGAAGCAGTAGAGAGGCGGCGTCCATTCCATCGCCCCACCCTTGGGGCATCAACCTGCCATCAGCTTCGATCCACGATGAACCATCCAGCAACACCCCCGGCATCCCGCAGACGCCTGTCAGGCGGGACTGCAGAACGGAATGCAGCCGGATCGCGGAGGCGCGCGATGCCGGGACAGTGCAGCCCGTCAGGCTGTTGGTCTGCAAGCAAAGCGGTGATCCGAGGGTGTCTTGCCAGGAGCGGTTTCCTCTTCACCCCGAAACCCGTTACTGTTGACGCTCCATTGCGTTGCGGCACCGGGGGCCGGGTGATCCGGAAGAGAAGAGAGGCCATGGTCCATCCCTGTCGGATACGGCTTCTGGGAGCCACAATGATATTGCCATCATTCACACACTCGAGGAATGAACCATGACCAAGACGAAACATACCACGAAACCCAAATCCGTTCCTGCTCATCCGGGGCTCCGCGGAATGCCGGTATCGCTTGTGCCGGCGGATGTTCCCCACCGAGATCCCCTCCAGGACCAGCTTCAGGCCGGTCCAGTCCAGGGACAACTTGTCGTCGGCGCCCCCGCGGCAATGGAACCGGCCCCGCTCCAGGCGCTTCGACCAGATGCAGTATCCGCCCCGGTCGAAGTACAGGACCTTCATCATGCTCCGGCGGCGGTTGATGAAGACGAACAGGTGGCCGCTGGCCGGATCCTCCTTCAGCACGTTCCGGACCAGCGCCGACAGCCCGTCGAACGGCTTCCTCATGTCCGTGGGCCGGGCGTACAGCCAAACCCGCACACGGTCTTCCGGAAAGAACATCCCCGCCACCTCAGGCGAAGGACCATGCCCCCGCCAAGGTCCAGCTCCACGCGCCAGTCGCCGTCACCGGCAGCGGCCGGCGCCGGCGCCGCCTTCGGAGACACCGGGGGCAATTTCACAAAATCGACCAGCGGCGGCCCGGCAGGGCCGTTGCCGGCCGCGGCCTCCCCGTCACGGAACCGCCTCCGCCACTTGTAGAGCTGGGTGCTGGACAGCCGCCGCTTCCGGCAAAACTCCTTAGGTCCCTGTTCCCCGGCCTCGAATTCCGTTACCAGGCGTCGCCACTGCCCGGGGGTGCGGACCACCTTCTTGCGTTGCGTCATCGTTTTGCGTCTCCGGTTTCGAAATGGGAGACGCACGATGAGACCCTGACGTCGTCAGTGGAACAACGCCTCAGAATGGCCGGTTACCCCGGCATGACGTGCGTCGTGGCCGTGGTCGCAGGCAAGCCGGGCACCCTGCATGTCGCTGTGGTCGGCGTTGATATGGTGCGCCACCAGCCCGTTCGCCGCCTGCAGCGCGGCAATCCTGGCCGCCTGCTCCACCGCCTCGAAGTCGCCGTCCCCGAACACCCCCTTGCCGACCAGCGCCTCGATGTCCGTGGCGAGCGCCGTCTCGACCTCGTCTTCGAAGGCCTTCAACGTTTTTTTTCACCGGATCGCCGTTGCGCAACGCAAAGGCGCCGTCTTGGTCTGTCATCATCTTCATCATCTTCCTTTGGACATGGTTTTTGGTTAACATCCGGTTATCTGTGGCGCCGCCCCGCCACCGCCATGGCGGATTGCGGGAACGGCGCTGCTGAAGTTCCCGTGCCGCGCGGCCCGGGTACATATAGAATCGAATGCGGATGCGGATGTCCGCGACAACAATGCCCTAACGCTTCACATCGGAGAACCCGGAATGCTGGATCACATACCTGAAGAACGCGCCCCGAGCCTGACTTCCATGACCGGGAGACTCCCGGCCCCGGCGGTGGGTTTCGCCGTCCCGGATATGGGAAGAACAAAGTCACCAAGGCAAATTTGTTCTGATTCGCCCGAAGAGATCGTTACTGCCGTGCTTGGGATTTATCACGGATTATTTTGGCCACTTTGGACTGAATTGGGCGCCATGGTGGTTACACCGGGCAGGTTGATGTTCCCGGAGGTGGATTTCCGTTCCGTTGAGGCATGACTGTTCCCGCCCCTGTGTGTTGAGGGGCTGAGGATTCGGGGCCTGGAGGGATGCTCAGCCGGTAGCCGGGTTTGGCCTGGCGTTGTCGGTCATCTTGAGGAAGTCGAGCATGCGTCGGGGATTCCTGGCGAGGTGGCGCATGGTTTCGGCGACGGCGAGTCCCCGGCTCTGTATGATGCCGATGGCGAATCGCCTGAGGCGGGACATGTTCTGGGGACCGTGTCCGGCCCGGATTCGGCTGCGGTCCTCGTCGAAGGTCCAGTCGAGGACATGATGCATGGCCTCGACGGACCAGTGCCCGCGGTTGAGGGAGAGGATTCGCTCGGGGGAGGCGTCATTTGGGGTCAGGCTGGTGATTCCGTAGGCGATCTCACGGCGTTTCCTGCCGGTTGCGGTTTCGGTGGTTTCACGCATCACGGCGAAGACCTGTCCGACGTTGGGGAACTGGAGGTAGTGGTTGAGCTTGTCCGAGACCCAGACGGAACGGCGCTCCCGGCGGCCATGGACGGGTTTGGGGGCCTGGTCGGTGAAGTCCGGCGGACGGCGCTGGATGTGGCGGTCGAGGAGCAGTCGGATATCGGCGAGCAGGTTTTTCTGGTTGCCCTTGACGGTGAAGAGGTAGTGGGCGCGGCGTCCGTGGAGATAGTCGGCGAGCTTGCGTTGGGTGAGCATGGCATCGGTGGTGATGGTGCATCCTTCGATGTCGGAGAGGGTGTCGAGCAGCGGGATGACGATGCCGATCTCGTTGGTGCGTTTGGTTTCGTCATCGGCCCCCGGTTTCAGGCCGACTTTTTTTGACTCCAGGGGATTCCGGTGTGGTGGCCGACGGCGCCGAGCACGTGGGGCCGGTTGCCCTGGTCATCGATGGCGCCCCGGATGGTCTTGCCGTCGACGGCAATGGCGGTGTCCTTTGGGCCATGGACCTGGTGCCACGCCCGCAGGGCGGCATCGAACTGGTCCGGGTCGATGCGGATGAGGACGCTGCGGATGGCGGACAGGCTGGGCACCTGGTGTCCGCTCCTGGAACGGCGTACGCGGAAACGTTCCAGGACCCTGGGGCTGAGGTCGTCGATCCATTCGCTCATGGCCTTGTAGCCGCGCATGCCGCAGAGCGTGGCCGCTGCGGCCAATGCCAGCATGGTGGACAGGGCGTGGCGGCGGCCCTGGCGGCGTCGGGGATCGTCGATGTCGCGGAAGAAGTCGGGCAGGGATCGCATCTGTTCGGCGGTGAGAGTCATCCTGGGTACTCCATGTTGCAGTGTGGTGTCGAGGCAGGGGTCCCGGAGGCGGGCGCGGGCGGTGCGCGACAGGGGATGGACGAAGACGAGCTTGGGATTTGCGTGTTCGCTGTAGCCCGGGCCCTCGCGGCCGAAGCCCCGGGTATGCCCGACCTCGATCCAGTTGGCGGCGCGGTAGACGGTGCCGTGGAAGCGGGCGGGGTCGACGAAGGTCTCCACCAGCAGGAGGCCGTGACCGAAGCGGAGCGGCCAGTCGCGGGCGAGGCGGCGGGTGCACAGGGAAAGCACGCGCGAGCCGAGGTTGCGCGGTGCGCCGGGCAGGATCAGGAAGCGCGAGTTGTTGGTGATCAGGTGCAGGCGGCCGAACCGGATGCCGTACTCCCAGCCGATCCACCGGTCCCGGGCGCCGCATTTCAGCGCCGATGCCGAGAACATGGCCAGTGCCAGCCAGCGCCCCCGGTGATGGGCCACATAGCGCAGCGTCTCGCCCCGCGCCGGCACCGCGCCGAGATAGTGATGCGCCTGCATCAGATCCCGGAACCGGGATTCATCTCTCGCCGGTATGATGTCTACCGACACCTCTGAAAGGTCCACCTTGCGTATGTCCGTCTGATGGTCTTGTGACGGGATTTATACCAGTACCCGGGGGAAAAGTCCAGTGTTTGGGGTAAGTCCTTTGACCGGAAGAAAAAACTCTGCAGAAAAGAATTACCCTGACAAAGTCACGCAGCAATTCCCGCTGGTTTAAAAAGTCAAGCAAATACAAGGTGATAGAGAGATACGGAAAAAACTTTTTCGTAAAGTTTTTCAGGAATTCTGGTATCATACAGTTCCAATTTCATGAACCAGGTGAAATTGGATGCGTGAACCATCAAATCGCAAACACTTGAGCGCACAGGGATTGCTGCAGTCGATCCGGTCGAGTTTCGAGGAGATTCCGGACACGAAGCGCACCCGCAAGTTCCCGTTGTCGGACGTCATGATGTCGGCGCTGGCGATGTTCGGTCTGAAATATCCATCGCTGCTGCAGTTCGAGCGGTCGCAGTCCGAGGAAGCGGTGCGGCACAATCTGAAGCATCTGTACGGGGTGGCGCAGGCGCCGAGCGACACGTACATGAGGGAACGGCTGGACGAATTGGACCCGGGGGTGTTCGAGCCGGTATACAAGCGGCTGTTTGCGCTGCTGCAGCGGGGCAAGGGTCTGGAGGGTTTCGAGGTGCTGGACGGCCGCTATGTGCTGTCGGTGGACGGCACCGGGCTGTTCTCCTCGCAGAAGGTGCATTGCGCGCACTGCTGCAGCAAGCATCATCGTGACGGTCGGGTGACGTACTATCACCAGTTGCTCGGTGCGGTGCTGGTGCATCCGGACTGCCGCGAGGTGATCCCCCTGATGCCAGAACCGATCCTGAAGGGGGACGGATCCGGCAAGAACGACTGTGAGCGGAATGCCGCAAGGCGGCTGCTGAAGCGTGTCCGTCGCAACCATCCGCATTTGCGGTTGCTGGTGGTTGAAGATGGCCTGGCCTCGAACGGTCCGCACATCCGGCTGCTGGAGTCACTGGACATGCGCTATGTGCTGGGTGCGAAGGAAGGGGACCACCGGTTTCTGTACGACTGGGTGTCGAAGACCCGGGGCGTTCCGGAACATGAGTGCCGGGACGGGCAGGGGGTAGTGCATCGCTTCCGGTATCTGAACCGGGTGCCGTTGAACGACGACCACTTTGATCTGGAGGTGAACTTCCTTGAGTACCGGGAGCACCGTCCCGGGGGCAAGGTGCAGCGCTTTTGCTGGGTCACCGATATCCCGATCGACGAATCGAACCTGATGGAGTTGATGCGGGCCGGCCGGGCCCGCTGGAAGATAGAGAACGAAACCTTCAACACGCTGAAGAACCAGGGTTACGGCCTGGAACACAATTATGGTCACGGCAACAAGCACCTGTCGACGGTGCTGATGCACCTGATGATGCTGGCGTTTCTGGTGGACCAGATCCAGTTGCGCTGCTGTGCCGTATTCAATGCGGCACACCAGGCCATGTACAGCCGCGCCGCGCTGTGGCGCAAGATGAGGGGCCTGTTCAGCCTGTTCCTGATAGACAGTTGGGAGAAACTGTATCAGGTCATTGCGCGGGGGTACAAAAACAATCCCGCGCTGCCTGAACCGCCCTGAATCACGCCGTGACCGGCGGGTGTTCAGGTCGATTCTTCAGCGTTTACCGACCCGATGAGTTCTACAGCCCCAGTGGTGGCTGTAACGACCGCTGCGCCCCGATCCCTTTAAAACCACAACCTCCTGCGGATCACACTCCCTGACACAATGGAGCTAACCCTTAGCGGGAATTGCTGAAAGTCACGGGAGGGAGTTGACAGGCCGGACGGAGCCGATAAAATGCCTTGCCAGCGGCCAGCGGCCAGCGGCCAGCGGCCAGCGGCCAGCGGCCAGCGGCCAGCGGCCAGCGGCCAGCGGCCAGCGGCATGAGGTGCGCCCGGCGCGAGGCCGGCGCGCAGAGTCCGGCTCCCTCGACCGCGGCAGGTTCCCCGTCCAGACCTGACCCGCGCTCCGGGCGCCCCCGCGCCCGCCGCCCCGCCCGCCTCCCCGTCCTCGCGCTGCTGCTCGGCGCGCTCGGCCTGTTCGCGGCCGCGCCCGCCGCGGCGCAGAATACCGTCACCATCTGGTCCGCGACGCTGACAGTAGATCAGGACGGCGTGTTATTCGGCTGCGACACCTTCATAGCTGGCCACGACAGCTGCACCGTGGGGCTCACGGACGAGGACTTCGTGTACAAGGGTGTGACCTATCGAGTCAATCGGCTATTTGTGAGCTCTACCACTGGGCGGCTGACGCTTGAGGTCGACCCGGATGCAGGGTCGAATCTTGCTGGGATGACGTTGCATCTCGGCACTGCGCAGCTAACCGTTGGTGATGATGTCAGAGTATCATTCGGCAGAGCTTTAAGCTGGGCCAATTCCGGCGTGACCTGGTCCGACAACCAGCAAGTCGCGGTGAGGCTGGTGGCGCCCCCGCCCTCGCTGGGCCGCCAAGGCAGCATGTCCGTCGACGGGTTCCACCCGATGGGACCCGGACGCATGAAGATCGCCGAGGGCACATCGATCACCTACGGCATCGTGATCCACCAGCCGCCCACCGCGGATCTGACCATCACGCCGCGACACCACAACGTCCGACCGGACGGCAGCGACTACCCCAACGTCGACAACAGCCTGCTCACGATCCACAACGCGGTCACCTGGAAAGCCGCCCCGCCCCCCAACTACCTGAGCGGGGACTGGCAGCAGGCCAAATCGGTCGGGCTCACCGCGGTGGACGACAACGAGTGCAAGTCGCCGCCCGGCACCCGGTACTGGATCAGGCACCACGGCAGCGGCGGCGGTCCCGACTGGGGCGGGTGGGACCGGCAGGACCGGCACCATGGCCTGGTGATCTCGATCGAAATCATCGACGACGACTGCAAATATCTGGCCGCTTCCCCGGGCCAGGTGTATCCGGAGGAGGGCGCCAGCGCGACCTACACCGTCCGTCTGAAGACGCCGCTCGAGGACGCCGCGTACATTTCCCCGCGCATCAGCGTCCCCGGCGACAGCGACCCCGGCGCGATCACGGTCTCTCCCGAGCGGATCCGGGTCGAGGCGGGAGACACGAGCCCGAAGACGTTCACGGTCAGCGCCGGAAGGGACGCGAACTCCCGTAACGAGGTCCTGGTTGTCGACCACAGCGTCGACTCGCCGGAGGTCCCGGCGGATTACCTGGGCGGCCGGGTGACCGTCATTGTCCAGGACGAACAGAACGCGGCGAGGACGCACGAGCGCGACGCGCTGAGCGTGACCGGGCTCGCGCTCACGGCGGGTTCGCAGGCGGTGGCGCTGAGCCCGGCCTTCTCGCCGGATGTGACGTCGTACCGGGCGGAGGTCCCGGCGGGGACGGCGGGCGTGACGCTGGCGCCGTCCTGGAGCGGCGGGGCGAGCGTGCACGCGGGCTCGCGCCGGGGCGGGACGACCTTCACGCGCCCGTCGCGGGTGCGGCCCTCGGGCACGGCGGTCGATCTGGCGCTGGCGCCGGACGGCGGCGCGACCGAGCTGTGGGTGATGGCGAGCGGCGGTTCGGGCGGCATGACGACCTACCGCATCGAGGTGACCGAGGCGCAGGTGCGCGAGGAGCCGCCGCCGCAGACGGCGGAGACGCCCGAGGAACAGACCCCGCCGGAAGAAGAGGCCCAGACCGTGGCGGTAGAGTTCGGCAAGGTCCCGGCGGAGCATGACGGGCGGACGGCGTTCGCGCTGGACGTGCAGTCGGGCTCGGAGCCCGCTGCCGATGCGTTCACGGTGACGGCCGGGAAGGTCACGGGCGTGGAGCCGCTGGACCCGGTGCTGTGGCGGGTGCGCGTCGCGCCGAAGTCCTGGAAGGACGTGAAGATCGCGCTCGGCGGGGCGTCGGCGAAGGTCCCGGGCCCGGCGCGCATCCGGGCCCAGGACGCGCGGGCGAAGGAAGGCAAGGACGCGAGCCTCGACTTCGCGGTGACGCTCCACCGCGCCGCGTCGCACGAGGTGTCGGTGGACTACGCGACCGCCGACGGCACGGCGACGGCGGGGGCGGACTACACGGCAACGTCGGGCACCCTGACCTTCGCGGCGGGCGAGACGGCGAAGACGGTGAGCGTGGCGATCCTCGACGACGCCATCGACGAGGGCAAGGAGACGTTCACGCTCAAGCTCTCGAACCCGCGGGGGGCGTACCTGCGCAAGATCCACCGCGAGGCGAAGGGGGTCGTCAGGAACGACGACGCGCTGCAGCGGGCGTGGCTCTCGCGCTTCGGGCGCATGGCGGGGAGCCACGTGGCGGACGCGGTGTCCGGCAGGCTGGAGGGTGACCTCGCGCCGGGGACCCACGCGACCCTGGCGGGCCAGTCGCTGGACCTGTCGGGCGGGGAGGACGGCGATCCGCTGATGGACGTGCTGACGGGCCTTGCGCAGCGTTCCGGTTCGCCGGCGCAGGCGGACGATCATGATCCGTTCGCGCGGCTCGGCGCCGGCGACCGCTGGAATGAGACCGGCCATGGGGGCCATGCAGGAAATACGGGCAAGATCTCGATGACGGGCCGCGAGATCCTGCTGGGGAGTTCGTTCCACACGGCGGGCCGGATGGACGGCTCGGGCCCGGGCCTCGCGGCCTGGGGCCGGGTGGCGCATGGCGGGTTCGACGGGGAGCGGGCTTCCGACAGCGGCCGCCTCGGCATCGACGGCGAGGTGACGACGGGGACCCTGGGCACCGACGCCGACTGGGGCCGGATGCTGGCCGGGGTGGCGATCGGCCTGAGCGAGGGCGAGGGCACGTTCGACGACTCCGGCGCCCAGACGGGGGCGAAGGGCAGCCTGGAGAGCACGATGACCACGGTGAGCCCCTACGGGCGCTACGAAATCACGGACCGGGTGTCGGCCTGGGGCCTCGTCGGTTGGGGCACGGGCGACATGACGGTCTCGTTCGACGACGGCACGGCCCCGGTGCGTACGGACCTGTCGCTGCGGATGGGCGCCCTGGGTGCCCGTGGGGTGCTGCTGGAGCAGGGCGGGAAAGGCGGGAAATATGGAAAAGACGGGAAATACGGGAAAGGCGGCATGGACCTCGCGCTGAAGGCGGACGCGCTGTACGTGCGGACGGATTCGGAGAAGGCCGCGAACTCCGTCGCCACTGAAGCGAAAACAAACCGGGTGCGGGTGCTGCTGGAGGGGGGGCGGACGTACGAACTGGATGAAGGCAGGACGCTCCGGCCCGTGCTGGAACTCGGCCTTCGCCATGACGGCGGGGACGCGGAGACGGGGACGGGCGTGGAGATCGGCGCGGGCGTGAGCTACGCCGACCCGGCCACGGGCCTGTCGGTGGAGGCGAAGGCGCGGATGCTGGCTTCCCACGCGGATTCGGATTACGAGGAATGGGGCGCGTCGGCGACGGTGCGGCTGGATCCGGGCGAGCGGGGCCGGGGGCTGTCGTTCAGCCTGTCGCCGACCTTCGGGACGCCTTCGGGTTCGGCGGACCGTCTGTGGGGCGCGAGGGACGCGCGGGAGCTGGCGCCTGGAGGAGAGTTCGAGGCGGGCCGCGGTCTCCAGGCCGAGGCGGGCTACGGGATTGCGGTGGCCGGGGGCCGGTACACGGGCACGCCGAACGTGGGTTTTTCAGGCGCGGACGGCGGCGCGACCGACTGGCGCGTGGGCTGGCGGCTGGAGCCGGTCCGGACGGAAGGGCCGCGCATCGGTCTCAGCCTGGACGCGGTGCGGAACGAGCCCTCCAATGGCGACGCCGCGAGGCACGGCGTGCTGCTGAGGGGCGTGGTCCGCTGGTAGGTGCGGACATGGCGGGGCGCCGCCGGCGCCCTGCCGCTACAGGCACGATGATGGCGATTCGGTCGTGTGATGTCCCGGCATGGCCACGGGGGCTGGATCCGGGGCCTTCAGGCCGGCGCCACCTTCACCGCCGCCGGGCTGCGGTCCCTGCCGAAGGCCACACCGACCAGGTGGACCGGTTCGTTCCGGTCCCGGTATTTCTCGGCATAGCCCTTTTCACGGATCTGTTCGATGGCCTGCCGGGCGGCGGCGTCCCGGTCGCCCTCCCCGTCGGCCATCTTGAACTCGAACACGAACACCTGGCCGCCGTGGAGCACCGCCATGTCCGCCCGGCCCCTGCTTGATGAATCCTCCACCCGGAGGTCCAGGCCGATGGTCCGGAAGCAGGCGTACAGCATCCCGGCGTACCAGGCCTCGTAGCGGGCGGGACTGTTGGACCCCTGCCACTGGTACGGAATCCCCGCGAATAATGACCGCAGGCGGTCCGCGAAGCCTTCGAAGTCGTTGGCTACCAGAAGATTGCCAAGTTCCTTGCCACTGTCCGACACCTCCCTGCCTTCCCGGCCAAGGTAGTCCAGCAGCCCCTGGTTCAGGCTCTGGCGCACTTCGAGGTTGGGATAATCCAGGTTATAGAAGGTCTGTACGCCATCCCGCTCCTTTGCCGTGATGGTCAGGTACCCCGTCTGGAACAGCAGCGCGTCGATGCCGATATCGCCGACATCGAATTTCGACAGCTGCCTGGCATCCGTACTCCGGTGTTCCAGTTCCATCGGGCTCACCTCCCGCTCCATCATCATCCGGAACAGGAAGGTGGGAGAGCCGGTCTCGAACCAGTGGGGCTCGAAATTTCGACTGTTGAACAGCAGCAGCAGGTCGAACGGGTTGTAGAGCTTCTCGTCCCCGAGCCAGTGGTAGCCGTTGTACCATTCCCGGATCTCGTCCCGGTCCAGTCCCGGCAGTTCCGGGGCGAAGACCGTATCCAGATCAGCGTCGGTATAGCCGCAGATGGTGGCGTAGTTCGGGTCGAGACTGATGTTCATCAGGTTGTTGAGACCTGAAAACAGGTTTACCCTGGAGAACATGCTGACCCCGGTGACGAAGACGAAGCGGACATGTTCGGCGCTGCCCTTGATGATCCCGTAGAACCCCCGGAGGTAGTCCCGGTTCGCCCTGGCCAATTCGGGATTGTCGATGACGTCCAGGACCGGCTTGTCGTATTCGTCCACCAGGACCACGACCCGCTGGCCGGTGGCGTCGTGGAGACGGTCCAGTATGTTCCGAAGACGTCGGGATCCGGTATCGGATGTACGGGCGGGAGAAAGGTCGTGATGGCGCTCGATACTTTCCAGCTGTTCGATAATGTCTCCCTCAAGCCCTCCCGGTTCGCTGTAGTTGCCATCGAAACTGAGCCTTACCACCGGATGCCTGACCGACCAGTCCCAGTGCCCGTGGATGCCGAGCCCCCGGAACAGGGGCTCGCTGCCCTCGAAAAGCTCCCGCAGGGTATCGACCAGAAGACTCTTTCCGAACCGGCGCGGACGGGACAGGAAGTAGAAATCCCCCATGTCGACCAGCCGCCTGATATGGGGTGTCTTGTCGACGTAGTAGCAGTCCTGCTCCCGAATTCTCCGGAAGGACTGGATGCCGATGGGGAGCTGGCGACGGGTCACTGTTCATGCGGCGGGTGTGGAATCTCCGGTATCATACCACCATGGCATGGGGGTGATTCTTTTCTCTGACGAGGGGTCTGATCACTGGTTTTCCGGAACTGCAAGGGAGGCCGGGCAAGACTGTGCAAGCAGGGGATTTTCGGATGGGGCGGTAGTGGTAATATTCGGAGACATCCAACCTGTTCTGGAAATGAATCCCACTACCAAATCACCTGCCGGACGGCGACCCGTGACGTCGTCTATCACAAAACCTGCAAGGATCCGAAGCAAGCCCTTGATCACCGGAATCGGCTTCGGAACAACCCGGATGTGATCGAGGTATGGATTGACCGGATCGGGGCGGAACCAATTCCTGTTACTTAGTGTCCGGCAGAAAACCCATAAATTGCTGATTGGAAAGGCGTAATCGGGAAATCGGCGTGATGAAGATGTCCCGGATTCATCGGCTGGATGGTAAAATCATGGGGAATTTGCTGGTTTTTCCCGAATCTTCGCCCTGGTCCCTACCCGATGAGACATACCCTCCATCCCCAACTGGAGATCGGCGCATGCCAGATTGCCGATATCCGGATCGACCCGAAATCCCGGGATGACATCCCCGCGCTACTGATCGGCCTGCAGCATCTGTATACCGACGAGTCATTGCGCAACCGTCTGTTCGACCTGCTGGAGCGCGAGGTTCTCCCGGATGTGGATCTGGACACTGGCAGGCCGGGGATGCACTTGTGGTCGATTCTGGTGATGGCGATCCTGAAGCAGGGACTGAACTGCGACTTCGACCGTCTTGAGGGACTGGTGAACCACTATGACGTGATCCGCCAGATGCTGGGGCACAGTGTGTACTCGGACGAGAGTTATTCGGTGCAGCAGATCAAGGACAACGTCAGCCTGCTGACGCCGGGGGTGCTGTCGAAGGTTGGAGAACTGGTGGTGGAATCGGGCCACCGGGTGTCAAAAAAAAAGCCTGGAGACTGGTTGCGCGGTCGGTGTGATTCCTTCGTGGTGGAAACGGATGTGCATTACCCGACGGATACGGGTCTGTTGTGGGATGCGCTGCGCAAGTTGCTTGGCCTGATGCAGGAGGCGGCCCTGGAGGACGGGGTTTCGGGGTGGCGCCAGGCGAAGGACCGGCGCAGGAAGCTGAAGCGCCTGTTCAACGGGGTTCGACGGGCGCGTGATGCGCACGGCCGCCCGGAGCGGGTGAAGGGTTTTCTCGATGCCGCCCGGCAATTGATTGCCCAGGCCGATGGCACTTTGGATGTTCTTGCCGGGATGGCAAGGGTGGAGTGCCGGCTGGTTCGGATGAACCGGATCCGGCAGTATCTGTGGTATGCCGCCCGGCTTTCGGACCAGGTGGACCGTCGGTTGCTGCGGGGGGAGACGATTCCCCAGGGCGAGAAGATCTACTCGATCTTCGAGCCCCATACGCGCTGGATCTCGAAGGGGAAGGTGGGCCGGCCGGTGGAACTGGGGGTTCCGGTCTGCGTTCTGGAAGACCAGCACGGCCTGCTGCTGCACCATCGGGTGATGTGGAAGGAAAGCGATGTGGAGATCGCGGTGCCGATGGTGGAGGAGGCCAGGGGGAAGTATCCGGACCTGGGGCTTTGCAGTTTCGACAAGGGGTTTCACAGTCCGGAGAATCGCCGGTGTCTGGATGAATTGCTGGAGGACAATGTCCTGCCCCGCAAGGGCCGCTGGACGCAGGCTGACCGGGTGCGTGAGACGGGCTCCGTGTTCCGGGCGGCCCGGCAACAGCATCCGGCGATCGAGTCGGCGATCCACAATCTGGAGCACCGGGGTCTGGACCGTGTGCGCAGCCATGGCGTGGAGGGGTTCGAGCGGACGGTGGCGCTGTCGATACTGGCATGCAACGTGCATCGCGTCGGACGGATGATCCGGGACAGGGCCCGTGAGGCCGAGCGGCGACGACGGGCGGCATGACGGATCGGCTTTCGTCAGCTGAAGTTGAAAGTCCCGCCCCGACAGGGTGGGCATGGAGCCCAATGTCCGAAATCAGGCCGAAACACCCTGACAATCAATTCCCTCTACTGTTTCCCGGAAATCCATAGAGTCACTCAATGACTGGATGCTGGCGAAATATTTTCACGCCGGGAATCCGTCGGAAATCGGGGTTTTCTGTCTGACACTACTTAGACATCGCTCTTTCATGGCCCGGATGATTCCACCCTGGAAGATGCCCTGTTGAACTCCACCAATGACCGCGTAAAGCGAGAACCCTGGTCATGACAACGGAAACGAAAGAATTTGAATCCTGCCCATTGTGTGGCCGGGGGCAAAGGTTTCGAGATTGGCCAATCCTCTGTTTCGGATGTATTGAAAATCGTATCTCTCACCAGGCAATTTAGCGGGAGGGTGATCGACCCGGCCAGGGCGATAGACATAGCGATAGCCGACTACCGGTTACGGCTCGGGGAGTTAGTCGAAATGAAGCGGGAAATGGAGGGCAAAGGCACATGGGCAAAATGATGAAAATTCCTCGCCTGGTACTCGCGGCCATCATTGCCGGACTGCCCGTGCTGGCCGCTGCTGATGAATGGCAACTTTGGAATGACTGCAATCCAGTTTTCCATCTGGTAGAGGGTTTGGGCCCTGGTGCGAAGAAAACCGGCTTGACCAGAGAGCGGATACAGATTGCAGTTGAAAGCCGGTTACGGGGTGCCCGGATATTTCCTGATCCTGAAGCCACACGTTCCGCCGTCAACGCCGGAGAGGAAAACCCTTATGGAGTGTATTATGTGAATGTAAATGCCGTTGACCGGGCGTTTCATGTGAGCGTTGAATTTATCCTCAGTACCGGCCGCCTTGTTAAAGGCGAGAGTCAGACGGGACTTAGTACAACTTGGGATAAGGGCACTGTCGGACTAAGCGGCGATGATGGATATATTCTGCAGAGCCACTTGCATTGCGCCAGGCTAAGTCCTGGAATGGAGGAAGTATGAAATAGCGGAAACCATTCACCGCAGTCCAGCAGGTTCAACTCCTGCCCGGTAAAGGTGCAGCCCACCGACCGGAAGTCAGTGTTGCATGGCGTACGGCAACGTACGTCGTGAAGCGTACACAGCGGGTGGTGAAGCGGCGTTATTGAGCCCCGATATGCTCTAATCGATGGCGCCTTCAGTGTTGCAAGGCTGGGGGCAGTACCTGCGGTGCCGCAATGGCGAGGCACAGCAGGGCCGTCCGGGGTCTTGGGAGCGGCGCAAAGCCACGGGATGGACTGCCAGGAAACCTGGGAGAACCTGCATTCTCCACCTTGAGAGTACGGTTGTGGGGCACCGGTACAAAGCCCCGGCCCGGCGACAGGTCTGCGGTCGCCGGGAGCGCGCGAGCGAACCACGACGAGACAGGCTACAGAGGTGGTACCGGCTGGCGAATCAATAAGCCGAAGGGATGGGATGCAGGTGGTCTTAGCCCGACTTTCGCAATTCGGGGGTTTTGGAAACGTAACCTGTTGAATTGATTATACCGACCCCCCAAAGGTCGGCACTACAGGAGCCTTGTCGCCCGGTGGCGTAGCAGATCAGATTCGCAGCCGCGGAGGCGGCTGCTCCGGCAACTTCAGGCCAAGCTGATGCAGCAGGAGCTTGTGGTCCCCATCCGGCTGGGTGTAACGCGGCAGGATGAGATGATGTCCATCGGCAGTGGGCAGGTGAACATCCACCATCCGGATGGTGGCGAACTTTTCCAGTATTTCCCGCGGAGTCAGGCCGGGGGCATGGGGCCTGGCAAGATTCTTCAGGGTGACCTGGAGGCAGTAGGCCATGAACGACAGGAAGATATGGGCCTCGATCCGTTGCTCCTTCTGATGGAACACCGGCCGGATGGCAAGGTCATGCTTCAATTCCTTGAATGCCTGTTCGATTTCGGTGAGCCGCATGTATTGACGCCACAGTTCCGCCGGATTCCCGTCGGCCATGTTGGAGCGCAGCAGGTAGCGCCCTTCCCGGTGGAAGGTCTGCCGCAGCTTCCCGCGCCGCAGACGGTAGGTGAACGGCACCCCGGAATCACCATCCCCGATCTCCAGGTCGACGAGATGCCAGGCCCGGCCGGCCTCCTTCTTCGCCGCACCGAGCTTCAGCAGCAGCTCGTCGCGGCTGTTGGTCTGGCGCCGCAGTTCCCCCAGACGTCCCCAGAGCTTCTTCAGGCGCCGCCGGCGCATGCCCCTCTCCTTGCTGACCCGGCCCCCGCTGCGAACCAGGATGTACAGCTCCCCGTCCGCCCGGTGCAGCTTCACCTCCACGTTCTCCCGGACGGCCTGCCAGGGCTGGCCGAGGAACGACCGCTCCATCCGGCTCAGCCGCCCCTTCGGCGTACCCACCAGGTAGCGGATCCCGGAAGGGTCCGACCGCATCGCCTCCAGCGATTCCTCCGTCGGGATCCCACGGTCCATGATCCACACCCGCTCGGAACGGCCGTACTGATCTTCGATCCTGGCCATGAATTCCAGCAGCGTCGTCTTGTCCGAGGTGTTCCCCGGCATCACCTCGTAGGCCAGCGGAAACCCGTCCGGCGTCACGATCAGCGCAATCACCACCTGCACGCAGTCCGGGCGCTTGTCACGGCTGTAGCCGAACCGGCGCTTGTCCTCGAACGGGGGATCGCTCTCGAAGTACGTGCTCGTCAGATCGTACAGCAGCACCTCGAAGCGCGCCTGGAACAGACTGCCCCAGCGTGTCCGCAGATACGAGAAGAACCCTCGCCGGTGGGCCTCCAGCCGGTCCAGGACCCGGTACAGCGTGTCCCGCGGAATCACCCGGTCCAGACCCAGAAGGTCACCCATCGCGCTGTCCTCGTACCAGCGCCGGTACAGCCGCCACTCGCTGCCCGGATCAATCAGACGGTAGCACACCTGCACCTTCAGAATGTCCAGCCACCGCGTCCCCTTCCGGCTCGGCGGCAAATGCTCACCCCAGTACCCGTCCAGGTCCAGAAAATCCCACAGCCACAGGGCCAGCCAGCACGCCCCCCACTGGCGCGAACGGTGCAACTCCAGCCTGCCCACATCCACACGGACCACCGCGCACGACATCTCCGGCGCTTCCCGGTCCTCCGGGAACAGCGCCATCTGCTGCAGACCCCGGTTCTCGGACAGCACATCGATGGTGCGGCACCACGCCGCCTTCTGGGTGCCGTTGATCTCGCCGAGATACAGAACCTGACGCTGCACCACCCGGCCGCCTCCCACCCGGGCATTCTCCACAATGCTCCAGTACCGGTGGTGCACCCCGTCCTTCCAGCGGCTCTTGCTGCGCACGAACATGACCTCCATGGTCTCTGCCGGACACCTCCGGATCAAGGCAAAAGTCGGCACTACAAGGCAACTTCAGGGGGACGGGCCAATCAATTCAAGGGATTGCATCTCAATCATCCCCAAAATCAGCCCGGATTCCGGGCGAATCGCGAAAGTCGGGTTAGCGCCCTGATACTACCGTTGAAGGCGGGGAACCGTGGCCATCGGGACCCGCCGGAGGAAAGCGGGGCGTCATGCACACAGACCCACTGGTGGGAAACGATGAAAGAAACACTGAGTTCTACCAACACGTACACGAAACAACAGTGGATAGCCGAACAGGCGAGCAAGCACCCGGACCGGGTGTTCACGTCCCTGCACCATCTGATCGACATCGACTGGATGCACGAGGCGTATCGCCGGACGCGGAAGGACGGGGCGGCAGGCATCGACGGCGTGACGGCTGCGGACTACGAGAAGGGGCTGGAATCCAATCTTGCGGATCTCCTGAACCGGATCAGGTCGGGCAGCTACTTCGCGCCGCCGGTGCGGCGGCACTGGATACCGAAAGCGGACGGCAGGATGCGGCCCTTGGGCATACCGACGTTTGAAGACAAGGTGGCGCAGCGGGCGATATTGATGTTGCTGGAGCCGATCTACGAGCAGGACTTTCTGCCCTGTTCATACGGCTTCAGGCCCGGTCGGTCCTGTCATGATGCTTTGGACGCATTGCGTGCGGGCATCATGGACAAGGGCCAGCGGTGGGTGGTCGAGGTGGACCTGAAATCCTACTTCGACAGTATCCCATATGACCGCCTCCGGGAGGCGCTCGACCTGCGGATCAGGGATGGTGTAGTGAGAAAAATGATCGACAAATGGCTCAAGGCGGGAATACTGGAAGAGGGCAACTTGAGGCGAACGGAAACGGGAACGCCGCAGGGTGGGGTGATCTCCCCGCTGGTCTCGAACATTTACCTGCACCATGTGCTGGACAAGTGGTTCGAGGATGCGGTGAAGCCTCGGTTGAAGGGAGGCAGCCAGCTGGTGAGGTACGCCGACGATTGGGTGATGACCTTTACCCATGAGATGGACGCCCGCCGGGTGCTGGGGGTACTGGGCAAGCGGCTTGGCAAGTACGGGCTTACGCTCCACGAGACCAAGACGCGGTTCCTGGACTTCCGGCCTCCGCGAGGGAAAGGCGAGAAAGGCGCGAGCTTTGACTTCCTCGGCTTCACCCATGTATGGGGAACGTCGAGGAAAGGAAACAGGGTAGTTCGTCAAGTCACGGCCAAGTCGCGCTTTGCCCGGGCGGTGAAGTCGGTGCATGACTGGTGCAAGGCCAACAGGCACCGGCCGCTGAAGGAACAGCAGGCGTATCTGTCGCGGGTCATCAAGGGGCATTGTGCCTACTATGGGCGCACAGGGAACGGCAAGCGTCTTGATGACTTCCGGTATCGGGTCGGTCGTGCGTGGAAGAAGGCGCTGTCGCGCCGAAGCCGCGATGGCCGCCTGAATTGGGACCGCATGAATGCCATACTAAGGAGATTCTCACTGCCGAATGTCAAGGTCGTTCGATCGATCTATGCTACCTGAGCGAATCTGTTGCGTGAGGAACCGCGTGCGTCAATCGCGCTCGCGCGGTTCTGTGAGGAGAGGGGCGTGGCAACACCCCCTCTTACTCGGAAAATTCCGGCGAGAGAGAAGTATTGTGCAACGCACAATAAGAATGGCCGGATAGCGCCATCGCTGGCGATCAATTACGGATGGATTTTGCCGTCCGGGAGGGCGTGAAGTACCCCGACGAGGGGATTCCGGTGGTTTCGGGACGAGCCTTTCCATGCCATCTTCGCGGGATGGCAGGGTATTCAGCAGGGAAATCGGTTCGGGGTTCGACTCAGGTCCCGAGCCGGAGAAGCTGGTCCACCGTGAGTGCGAGGATGCCCCACATCAGGTGGCAGTTCACCTTGGTGGGTCCCCGCACGCGGACATGGCGGCCGCCGAACTCGTCCTTGAGCCGTCCGTTGATCCGCTCGATGTTGGACCGTTCACGGTAACGCACCGTCTTGTGATCGATATGCCCGGCGGCGCGCTGGGCGCGGGCCTCCCGGCGGAGACTTTCCTTGAGTGCCCGGTCCCGGCGGGGATTGGTGTCGATGATCGGCACATGGCCCAGGGATTCGCTGTAGGCCCTGATTTCCGGGGCGTCGTAGGCGCTGTCCATGACTTCGTAGCACGCGGTCACCCGCCGGTCGCTTTGCGCGGCCAGCGGAATGGCGGCCTGGCTGTCATGGAGGAAGGCCGAGGTCAGGATGCAGCTGACCGGTATGCCGCCGTCCGCGCCGTCGATGTGGAGCTTGTATCCCTTCCAGGAGGTCAGGAACCCCTTGGCGTTGCGCTTGGTGCCGATGCCGCATTTCCGCGGCAGGTCCGCCATCATTTCCCCGAAGGACATCTGCAACTGCCGCTCCAGTCTGCGTTCGGGCTTCCCTTCGGACGAATCCCCCTTGGGCGGACGCCCCGGCTTGCGCTTCGCGGTTTTTCCCTTCTTCCCATCCTTGCCATTGCCTTCATCCTTGTCCGAAGCCTTTTTCCGTTCCGGTTTCTCCCGGGCCTCGATCGCCGTCGAGTCCCGGGACAGGTGCCCGACGATCACATCGTCCCTGCCCAGGGTGCTCCGGATCAGCGCCTCGTGCATCCTCCCCGGCAGGTCGCCTTCAGCGAACAAGGCAAACGCCCTGGAGAACGTCGCCTCGCTCGGCACCTCGGAACACCGGCTCCACCCGCACATCCTGCGCAGCGCCGGGTCCGACAGGATCCGGTCCATCAGGTGCCGGGTGGTGGGCAGATCCCAGATGGCCTTGGCGATGAACGCCGTCGCCAGGGCCACCCGATCCGCCGTCGGACGTCCGGCGCTCACCGGGCAGGCAGGGAAGAAGGTTTCCACCTTCACCCAGTCAAGGACCGCGATCAGGCGCCGGTGCTTCTCCGACAGCCGGCCGGTCCGGTCCTCGATGGCCGGGAAAATTTCGTCTTGAAAAAGGTAGCGGAGGTTGGATATAGTCGTCGCAAGGGGCATCGGGTTGTTCGGCGGCGCAGTGTGTGTTTCAAGACTTCACTATACCACCGTCCGACCCCTTGGCCCTGCTTTGAAAATCGCCTGTTGGGGTGAAAAACTCGCTCAATCAGGCAATTTTGCAAGTCCTTCCGTAGATTTTCTTCGGATTAATCGTGTATCGCGGTATCCGCCAAGAGCCTCCATGAGGCTATCCGTGTTTCCTGGAAAGGAACCAGGTCTTATGGATGGTGGTGCGCTTCTCTCCAGGATAGCCAGTTTCTCGGCAGGGCTTGCACGGAGATACCCTTCGGTGGTCTTGATGTTGGCATGGCCGAGCCAGAGTGAGACCTTCCGGATATCTCCAGTGGCATGTAGGATGTTCATCGCCGTGGCATGACGAATCACGTGCGGGGTTACCCGTTTGCCCTTGATCGACGGAACCTGCCTGATCGCCGTGAGACATGCTTCTTCAGGATATATGCAAAGCCTTCCGGGCTTATCGGACGTCCGCGCGAATTGAGGAACAGATGTCCGTTGTTGCGGCATGTAATTGATTACTGCGAAATCCCGTGATCCACAACGCGGCGGCACCAGGGTACGAACGCCTGCGCTCATGCCCCTGGATTGCGTGATGCCAAATAATGTCGCGGACAAGAAAATGAGGCGGAGGCCTTCCGGGTCCCCGGAGATCGAGGCGATCCCGGATTCCTCCGCATCACGGTTTTCTCCAATCACAATGTTTGCTGTGTAACTGACTCGCATTTCCGTCCCATGCGGACGAACGGACACGCCCTTCCGGAAACGGATTCCGGACGGCGCAGAGTCCTGAGCCGCGCTGATCCCCCCTGGAGCTGAGGCTGCCCCGCTGGTGTGGCCCGGTCCGGGGAGGAACGCTGCTGCGCAGGTATTGTCGGTCGGTCAGGCCATGGTCGCGCCGGTATTGGCCCAGGTTACGGGATCGACGCCGTGTTTTTTCAGCATGGCGATCCATCGGGGCGCATTGCGCCTGACCATGAGGGCCTCGTAATCGGCCTCGGGGTCGCGGTAGACGGTCCCGTTCCTGAGCATGGAGTAGATGCATCGCAGCATCTTGTGGGCGGTGGCGACGGAGGCGCGCTTGTATCCCCTGCGCACGGTGAGTGCCTTGTGATATCCCTGGAACTGGCATCCGGCGGTTCTGGCGGCGCCGTGGGCACACTCGATGAGGACGCTGCGCAGGCAGGAGTTCCCCTGGCGGGACCTGCCGGATCGTCGTTTGCCGGCGCTTTCGTTGTTGCCGGGGCAAAGCCCGGCCCATGCGGCGCAGTGGCGGAGGGAGGAGAAGGCGTGGATGTCGGGGCCGAGTTCGATGAGGATGGCGCAGGCGGAGTCATGGTCGATACCGGGGATGGTGGTCAGGAGGCCGACCTGTTCGCGGTAGGGCGCCAGCCGCTCCCGGATGAAGGCGTCGTACCGGGCGATCCGTTCTTCGGCCTGTGCGAAGGCGGCCAACTGGTCCCGGAGGATGAAGCGGGCATGGGCGGACAGGCCCGTGTCGAGCGCGTCGCACAGTTCCGCCATCCGGTGCCGGACATGGCTGGAGAGTCCTTCGATGATCCCGTCGCGGGTCTTGCCGGCGGCGAGGCCCTCGAGGATGCGCCGCCCGTTGGCGCCGAACAGGTCGGACAGGACGCCGCCGACACGGATGCCGGCGCTGTCGAGGATCTGGTGGGTGCGGGTGCGCAGGGTGGAGCGGTGATGGACGACCTTGCGCCGCTGGCGCGAGATCTTGCGCAGGTCGCGGAACTCGGCGGGGGGTACGAAGCTCGGGGCACACAGGCCGAACTGGCAGATCCGGGCCAGCCAGATGCTGTCGGCGACGTCGGTCTTGCGGCCCTTGATCTGCTTGACGTGCTGGGCATGGACCAGGATGGGCCGGATGCCGGCGGAGTCCAGGGCGTCGAAGACCACCTCCCAGTAGACCCCGGTGGCCTCCATGACCGCGGCGCTGACCCGGTGCCCGAGCAGCCACCGGGTGAGTTCGCCAAGCCCGCTCGGCAGGGCGCTGAAGGTGTCGGTGAACATCTCCGCCTCCCGGCCGGACCTTGCCAGGCGGACGGTGGCGGTGATCTGCATCTTGTGGACGTCGAGGCCGGCGGCGTTGCCGTGGATGACGTTCAGGGTGTCGGTATGTACAATGTCGGGCATAACGCTTCCTCCGGGGGAATGGTTGATGGAAGCGGAAGCGGGGGTCAACGGACAGCTGGCTGTCCACCCGCGAAGGGCGGTGCTCGTTTTGCTGTTCGTCCTCGGCTTGAAGCCGGGTACATGGCGGGGCACGAAGCCGTTGACCGGGTACAGTTTGGAGTCGGGCTCAAAGGCACCGGAATAAAAGCGTCCTCGATCCCGCTTCCGCAGACCGATAGTGCCTCGGGACCGAGCGTTATGCCACTCCGGGGGTGCGGACAATTCCGCATCCCCGGGGTATCAAGCAGTTACATGGGGCGGGGTGTTCACCGTCGGCAACATGATGGTTTGGAGAAAAGCCATCAGTCCCTTGGGTTTCCTTCCACGGCCGGGCCGGTCCGGTTTCCGCCCCCGAAACCCTCACTATCCGGGCCGTAACTCTCCCAATTGATCAACTCATGGTCTTGCGGTTAACATCCGGTTATCTGTGGCGCCGCCCCGCCGCCGCCATGGCGGATTGCGGGAACGGCTGCTGAAGTTCCCGTGCCGCGCGGCCGGGTGCGGCTGGCCATTTCCGGTTTGGGCATAGCGGAATGGCATGGCTGAAGGGTGAAATTCGCACACACTTCACAAACGCACCCGGATTCAATAGAATGAAGTGCTGATGCTGATGACCGCAACGATGCCTGCAACCTCCACACCGGGAGAAACCGAAATGACAGATCACATGCCAGAAGAGCGCGCCCGGCAACCGGGCTCCATGGCCGCGGGCCACCCGGCCCCGGCGGGATTTTCCGCCGTCCCGGATAGGGGAAGAACAAAGTCACGGGAGGGAGTTGACAGGCCGGACGGAGCCGATAAAATGCCTTGCCAGCGGCCAGCGGCCAGCGGCCAGCGGCCAGCGGCCAGCGGCCAGCGGCGTGAGCTGCGCCCGGCGGGAGGCCGGCCCGCCTGAACCGGCCGCCGCCCCTCGCGGGGGCGCAAGCTCCTCTCCCCCTTCATCCGGACCGACCGGCGGCCATGGCGCCGCTCCGGCGGGCTCGCGCCGGGCCGCGTCTCCGTGGCGCCGCCCCGCCCGCCTCCCCGTCCTCGCGCTGCTGCTCGGCGCGCTCGGCCTGTTCGCGGCCGCGCCGGCCCAGGCGCAGAATACCGTCACCCTCTGGTCCGCCATGCTGGATGTGCAGAACTACGACTACACACGGGCTCATTTCGGTCACATTGTCGGTCGCGGTTGCACGGAGCCGAGATTCGTCTCAACAACCTATCGCTGCCGGGGTGCGCTGACGGACGACAGCTTCAGCTATGGCGGCCAGACCTACCGGGTCGCGGTTCTCCAGTCTACTAGCTATCTCTTCTCGGGTACTCGACGAAACCAGATCGACATCGCGTTGGATCGGAACATCCCCGCTGCCATCGCGCAGCGCGCGACGCTGGTTGTCGGCAGCACGCGCTGGTCGCTGGCGGACGGCGCTGTGGGCGGTTTCTCCGTCTACCGGAATGGCGTCGAAGACGCCTCTTTAGGCGAAAACGGCTACTCTTGGTTGGGCTCGCTGCCCGCGTCGGGCCGGGTTCGCGTGAGTCTGGAGATGCCCGCCCCCGGTGTGCCCTACGTCGACCCGGGCGCGGGGCGGAACACCGTCTGGAGCTCGACGCTGACAGTCGGTAAGGACGGCATTTATTACGGCTGCGAAACCGCCGCTACGCAAGTACCCTGCTCCTCGGCGCTCACGGACGATGACTTCGTGTACAACGGTCAGACCCATCGAATCTACAAGTTATCTCACATCTCTTCCACTAATCGGTTTCTGATGTCCGTCACACCGGGACCATTCGCGAAGCTTGCCGGGCTGGTGTTGCATCTCGGCGCTACGCGGTTGCCCCTTGGTGATTTCGGCCAGACTGAAACTTACCAACGGAACAATGTCAACCCGCAGTGGACCGACGGCCAGCAGGTCGGGTTGAGGCTGACGGCGCCGGACCCCTCGCCGGCCCTGAGCGCCAGCGATCCGGACCTGAGCGCGAGCGGTGCGCCGCGCGAGGGCGGCGGGCCGGTCACGGTGACGGTCACGCTGCCCGAGCCGGCGCTTGACGGCGGCGTGAATGTGACCGTCAACCTCGGCGGCACGGCGACCTGGGGGGAGGACTACCGCACGCCGGTGCCGGCCGGTCCGGAATATGACGATTACAGGCGGCCGGTGCGCAACGAGGGCAAAGGCTGGTTCGGAAGGACGTCTTCCGAGACCGTCCAGGCCGCGAACCTGCTGCACATCCCTTCCGGGAGCCGGAGCGCGAGCTTCGAGATTCACGTCGTCGACGACCCGCACGAGGACTCCGGCGAGACGATCGACATCGGCGTCAGGGCGGACCATGCGGGCATTCAGTACACCGGCAGGCAAGTAGAGAACTGCCCGACGTGCAGCAGGCGGACAAGCCTGCTGACCTACCAGGGCGCTGCCGAGCTCACCCTGACGATTACGAACCACGAGGACGCGGAGACGGAGGCGGCGCGGCTCGCGGCGGAGGCGGAAGCGGAAGCGGAGAAGCAGCGGCTGGCGGCGGCGCGCGCGGCGGCGGGCGGTCCGCTGAGCGGTCTTGCGCTCTCGGCCGGCTCGCAGGCGGTGGCGCTGGTCCCGGCCTTCTCGCCGAATGTGCTGTCCTACCGGGCGGAGGTCCCGTCGGGGACGGCGGGCGTGACGCTGGCGCCGCACTGGGGCGCGGAGGCCGAGCTGGGCGGCTCGCCGAGCGTGGTCTTGCTTTCGAGCGGGGGGGCGACGATTCTGGCGCAGACGCAGGTTCACGCCTCCGGCACGGCGGCGGCGCTGGCGCTGTCGCCGTCCGGCCCGACCGGGCTGGAGGTGACGGTGCTCGAGCCGGACGGTTCGGGGAAGCCACTGCAGGGGACGACCACGACGTACCGCGTCGAGGTGGTCGGGGCGGCGGCGCCGCGGACGGCGGCGGCGGGCGGGCCGCTGAGCGGTCTTGCGCTCACGGCGGGCTCGCAGGCGGTGGCGCTGGTTCCGGCCTTCTCGCCGGGGGTGACGTCCTACCGGGCGGAGGTCCCGGCGGGGACCCGTGAGGTGTCGCTGGAACCGTCGTGGGGCGCGGCGGCCGCGCCGACCGTGTGGGCGCGCTCGCGCCGGCCGGTGCCGCATCTGACGCTTCTGTCGCGGCAGCGGGTCCATGGCTCCGGCACGGCGGCGGCGCTGCCGCTGTCGCCGGACGGCCCGACCAGGCTGGAGGTGACGGTGTCCGAACCGGGGTTGACGACCACGGACTACCGCATCGAGGTGACCGAGGCGCAGGCGCAGGCGCAGGTGCCCGAGGAACAGACCCCGCCGGAAGAAGAGGCCCAGACCGTGGCGGTAGAGTTCGGCAAGGTCCCGGCGGAGCATGACGGGCGGACGGCGTTCGCGCTGGACGTGCAGTCGGGCTCGGAGCCCGCTGCCGATGCGTTCACGGTGACGGCCGGGAAGGTCACGGGCGTGGAGCCGCTGGACCCGGTGCTGTGGCGGGTGCGCGTCGCGCCGAAGTCCTGGAAGGACGTGAAGATCGCGCTCGGCGGGGCGTCGGCGAAGGTCCCGGGCCCGGCGCGCATCCGGGCCCAGGACGCGCGGGCGAAGGAAGGCAAGGACGCGAGCCTCGACTTCGCGGTGACGCTCCACCGCGCGGCGTCGCACGAGGTGTCGGTGGACTACGCGACCGCCGACGGCACGGCGACGGCGGGGGCGGACTACACGGCCGCGTCGGGCACGCTCGTCTTCGCGGCGGGCGAGACGGCGAAGACGGTGAGCGTGGCGATCCTCGACGACGCCATCGACGAGGGCAAGGAGACGTTCGGGCTGAAGCTCTCGAACCCGCGGGGGGCGTACCTGCGCAAGATCCACCGCGAGGCGAAGGGGGTCGTCAGGAACGACGACGAGCTGCAGCGGGCGTGGCTGTCGCGGTTCGGGCGCACGGCGGGGAGCCACGTGGCGGACGCGGTGTCCGGCAGGCTGGAGGGCGACCTCGCGCCGGGGACCCACGCGACGCTGGCGGGCCAGCCCCTGGACCTGTCGGGCGGGGAGGACGGCGATCCGCTGATGGACGTGCTGACGGGCCTTGCGCAGCGTTCCGGTTCGCCGGCGCAGGCGGACGATCATGATCCGTTCGCGCGGCTCGGCGCCGGGGACCGCTGGAATGATTCCGGCCTTGCGGGAACAGCAGGAAACACGGGCAAGATCTCGATGACGGGCCGCGAAATGCTGCTGGGCAGTTCGTTCCACACGGCGGGCCGGATGGACGGCTCGGGCCCGGGCCTCGCGGCCTGGGGCCGGGTGGCGCATGGCGGGTTCGACGGCGAGCGGGCTTCCGACAGCGGCCGCCTCGGCATCGACGGCGAGGTGACGACGGGGACCCTGGGGACGGACGCCGACTGGGGCCGGATGCTGGCCGGGGTGGCGATCGGCCTGAGCGAGGGCGAGGGCACGTTCGACGACTCCGGCGCCCAGACGGGGGCGAAGGGCAGCCTGGAGAGCGCGATGACCACGGTGAGCCCCTACGGCCGCTACGAAATCACGGACCGGGTGTCGGCCTGGGGCCTGGTGGGCTGGGGCACCGGCGACATGACGGTCTCGTTCGACGACGGCACGGCCCCGGTGAGGACGGACCTGTCGATGCGGATGGGCGCCCTGGGGGCCCGGGGCGCGCTGCTGGAGCAGGGCGGGAAAGACGGAAAATACGGGAAAGGCGGCATGGACCTCGCGCTGAAGGCGGACGCGCTGTACGTGCGGACGGACTCCGACAAGGCCGCGAACTCCGTAGCGACTGAAGCGAAAACAAACCGGGTGCGGTTGCTGCTGGAGGGGGGACGGACGTACGAACTGGACGAAGGCAGGACGCTCCGGCCCGTGCTGGAACTCGGCCTTCGCCATGACGGCGGGGACGCGGAGACGGGGACGGGCGTGGAGATCGGCGCGGGCGTGAGCTACGCCAACCCGGCCACGGGCCTGTCGCTGGAGGCGAAGGCGCGGGTGCTGGCTTCCCACGCGGACTCGGATTACGGGGAATGGGGCGCGTCGGCGACGGTGCGGCTGGACCCGGGCGAGCGTGGCCGGGGGCTGTCGTTCAGCCTGTCGCCGACCTTCGGGACGCCTTCGGGTTCGGCGGACCGTCTGTGGGGCGCGAGGGACGCGCGGGAGCTGGCGCCTGGAGGAGAGTTCGAGGCGGGCCGGGGTCTCCGCGCCGAGGCGGGCTACGGGATTGCGGTGTCGGGGGGCCGGTACACGGGCACGCCGAACGTGGGTTTTTCAGGCGCGGACGGCGGGGCGACCGACTGGCGCGTGGGCTGGCGGCTGGAGCCGGTCCGGACGGAAGGGCCGCGCATCGGTCTCAGCCTGGACGCGGTGCGGAACGAGCCCGCGGACGGGGACGCGAGGCACGGCGTGCTGCTGAGGGGCGTGGTCCGCTGGTAGTCCGGACATGGCGGGGCGCCGCCGGCGCCCTGCCGGTCCTGCGCGGCAGGCCCCGGTGATGCCGAAATACGGGGCGTGTGCGGAAACGGGTTTTTCCGGCTCAGGGCGAACCGGACCGTCTTCCGGTCAGGGGTGTGGTGTTCGGCGCACTCCATCGTCCGGCGACAGCCGCGCGCCCGGGTCAGCCCCGTGTTGTAGACGTCCGGATGCGTTTCGATGACGGAGAGGGCGTCGGCCGACGGGGAATCCGGCGAATTCAACCGGATGGGCGGGACGATCAGGACCGACCGTAGAGTACGTTCCGAAATTTACCGCAGGGGACTCATTTCAGGGGTCTCCAAGGGCGACAACCATGGTCAAATATAACCTTTCCGGATGGGCGCGGCCATGATTCCACGGCGGCTTAACCACCCCAGGGCCAGACTCAGGCAGGGACCACCTTCACCGCTGCCGGGCTCCGGTCCCTGCCGAAGGCCACGCCGACCAGGTGGACCGGTTCTTTCCGGTTCCGGTATTTTTCGGCATAGCCCTTTTCACGGATCTGTTCGATGGCCTGCCGGGCGGCGGCGTCCCGGTCGTCCTCCCCGTCGGCCATCTTGAACTCGAACACGAACACCTGGCCGCCGTGGAGCGCCACCATGTCCGCACGGCCCCGGCTCGATGAATCCTCCACCCGGAGGTCCAGGCCGATGGTGCGGAAACAGGCGTACAGCATGCCGGCGTACCAGGCTTCGTAGCGGGCGGGGCCGTTGCTGCCCTGCCACTGGTAGGGAATCCCCGCGAAGAATGACCGCAGGCGGTCCGCGAAACCTTCGAAGTCGTTGGCCACCAGCAGGTGGCCGAGCTCCTTGCCGCTGTCCGATACCTCCTTCCCCTGACGGCCAAGAAAACCCAGCAGCCCCTGGTTCAGGCTCTGGCGAACCTCGAGGTTGGGATAGTCAAGGGTGTAGAAAGTCTGTACGCCATCCCGTTCCTTTGCCGTGATGGTCAGGTACCCGGTCTGGAACAGCAGTGCCTCGATATCGATATCGTCGACATCGAAGCTGGAAATCTGCCATGCGTCCGTGGTCAGTTTCTCCAACTCCATCGGGCTCACCTCCCGATCCATCATCATCCGGAACAGGAAAGATGGAGAGCCGGTCTCGAACCAGTGAGCCTCGAAGTTTCGGGTCTCGAACAGCAGCAGGAGATCGAACGGATTGTAGAGCTTCTCTTCGCCGAGCCAGTGGTAGCCGTTGTACCATTCCCGGATCTCGTCCCGGTCCAGTCTGGCTATTCCACGGAAAGTTGCCACCTGTTCCACAGTGAAAGTTGCCACCCATTCCACGGCAAAGTTGCCATTTCATCCAGGGCACCTTCTCATCGGAGCGAAGCGACGCAACGGTCATCAGGCTGTAGGACTCAGATCCTCTCGCCCGGTCGCGGGTGCGTGACGAATCTTACGCCACGCACCCCCGTATTTCCAGTTTCCGGCGATCACCGGCGCCACCGCCTTTGGCTTTTCAAGGTCATTTATTGACCTGCTTTTTCTCACCTGCAAGACAGCCCTGGTCCGTGATGACGGGCGACAAACTTGTTTGTCGCGCGGCATTGCGGAGAGCAAGCGAAGCGCGGTAGTGCGGCGGACGCCGATCCCGTTTCGGGTTGCCGGTTTCATTCCGGACCGGACTCCGGATCCCCGGATCCGGCCATCATGGCCACGGACTTCTTCTTCCGCATGGACTCGCCCTTGAGGCCGATCCGGTAGGCATTGTGCACCAGCCGGTCGAGGATCGCGTCCGCGAGGACCGGATCGCCAACGCCTTCGTACCAGCTCTCCACCGCCAGCTGGCTGGTCACCACGGTGGAGCGGGCCCCGTACCGGTCCTCGAGGAGTTCCAGCAGGTCGCGGCGGTTTTCGGTGTTCATGTTCTCAAGGCCCCAGTCGTCGATCAGCAGGACGTCGACCCTGGCGAGGGCCGACAGCAGCTTGGGATACCGCCCGTCCCTCTTGGCGACGGCCAGGTCCCGCAGCAGTGCGGGGAAACGGACATACCGGGCATGGTATCCCTCCCGGCACGCTTTCTGCGCCAGCGCACAGGCGATCCAGGTCTTGCCCACGCCGGTGGGTCCGGTGATCAGGATGTTGAGATGGTCGGCGACCCAGCGGCAGGCTGCCAGTGACTGCATCAGGCCCCTGTCGAGGCCCCTGGGGGCACGGTAGTCGATATCCTCCATGGCGGCGTTGTGCCTGAACCTGGCGAGCCGCAGGCGGGCGGTGAGCCGGCGGTCTTCCCGCTCGGTGGCCTCCCGGTCCACGAGGAGCCCGAGGCGCTCCATGAAGTCGAGTTCGTCGATGTCGGATATACTCGTCTGGTCGGCGAGGGCCGCGGCCATGCCGGTGAGTTTCAGTTTCTGGAGCTTGTCCAGGGTGGGATGGTTCAACATGTCGGTTTCTCCGGTTGTCGTTGAATTTAAGTGGTCAGTGGTAATAGGAGGAGCCCCGGACACTATGCCGAATTCGGCATAGTGTCCGTAGAACTGAGCCGCGTTCCGCGGCGGGGTTTCGCACCAAGCCTCGGCCCCATTCCTCTTCCCACCGCCTGAGCAATACGGTGACCGTCACGTCGCCCGCGGCCTGACCGCTCCCTTCTCCTTTTCCTGCCTTTTCCCGGTCTCCGGTCTGTGGTCCCCTGCCGTGCGAGGGGTGCGTCATCGGGACGTGCCCCCGTCAACGAAATGCATTGGAGATCACCATGACCCCTCTACGCAAGAAAATGGTCGACGACATGGTCGTCCGCGGCCTGGCCGAGAACACCATCAAGTCCTACATCCTCGCAGTCAGAGGGCTCGCGCGCCATTATGGCCGCAGCCCCGACCGCATCGAACCCCGGGAGGTCCAGGACTACCTCCTTCACCTTCACCGAGAGCGCGGGCTGACCTGGGGCAGTTGCAACAGCTACAGACACGCCATCCGGTTCTTCTACCGTATCACCCTGGGGGTGCCCGACCCGCAGTTCTACGTGCCCGGGGCCAAGCAGCCGAAGAGGCTGCCCGAGATCCTCAACCGCGAGGAAATCGTGCGGCTGTTCTCCCTGACCGTCAACCTCAAGCACCGGGCCCTGCTGATGACCGCCTACGCCGCCGGGCTCCGGTGCAGCGAACTCACCGGTCTCCAGCCGTCCGACATCGATTCCGGCCGCATGCTCATCCGCGTGGACCAGGGCAAGGGGAACAAGGACCGCTATGTGCCCCTGTCTCCCCGACTCCTGGAGGAACTGCGCGGCTACTGGCGCCGCACCCGACCGGAGGGCTGGATGTTTCCGAGCCACATCGCGGGGCGCCGCATGAGCCGTGATGGCCCCTGGAGCATCTACCAGACGGCCAAGGAGAGGGCCGGCATCGAAAAGGGCGGCGGGATCCACTCCCTTCGCCATGCCTACGCCACGGACCTGCTCGAGGCCGGCGTCGACCTCCACGACATCCAGCGCCGGATGGGCCATACCTCCATCCGAACCACGATGCGCTACCTGCACCTGGCCCAGGGCAAGAATCAGGAGACCCCGTCTCCCCTCGACCTGCTGGAGCTCCCGGAACCGAATACCGGCTGACCGGTGCACTGCGCCAGCCATGCAGTGCCGGCCCCGCGGCCGGCGCTGGAGGTGGCCCACATCCTGCGCGCCCGGTTCGACGAATACCGCCGGGGACACCCGCTGTCGAGGCAGCAGTTCCGGGCCGCCCGGGCGATGATGGACTGCCGCACCGCCGCACTCGGGGGCTTCTCCTCCCGATGCGGCGAATGCGGCGCAACGACCGTCCAGTACGCCTCCTGCCGCAACCGGCACTGCCCCAAGTGCCAGACCCTGGCCCAGACCCGGTGGGTCGAGGGCCAGTGCGCCCGCCTGCTCGACATCGGCTACTGGCATGTCGTCTTCACCCTGCCGCACGACCTCAACCCCGTCGCCTCCTGCAATCCCGGCCTCGTATACGACCTCCTGTTCAAGGCCGCCTCCCGTACCCTGCTGGAGTTCGGCCGCAATCCGCGTTGGCTCGGCGGGGAGATCGGCTTCACCATGGTCCTGCACACCTGGGGGCAGAACCTCGGCCGCCACATCCATGTACACGCCATCGTCACCGGCGGGGCCCTCGGTCCCGACCGGAAGCACTGGATACCCGCCGGATCGGGATTCCTGTTCCCCACCAGGGCACTGTCGAAGGTGTTCCGGGGCAAGTACCTCGACCTTCTCGAAAGGGCCTACCGCAGCGGGGACCTGCGCCTGCCGGGCGATCATGGGGGCGCTGATGGCGGCGATGACGCCGCCGCCTTCCAGTGCCTGCGGACGCTGCTCCGTTCCCGGGACTGGGTGGTCTACGCCAAACCGCCATTCAACGGTCCGGCACAGGTCATGGCATATCTCGGGCGCTACACCCACAAGACCGCCATCTCCAACCACCGGCTGGTGGACTTCGACGGGGAGCAGGTCCGGTTCCGCTGGCGCGACTACGCCCGCGGCAACCGGCGCAGGATCATGACGCTCAATGCCGGCGAGTTCATCCGCAGGCTCCTGCTTCATGTCCTGCCGTCCGGGTTTACCCGGATCCGCCACTACGGTCTCAACGCCAACCGGGACCGGAACCGCAGGCTCGCCCTGTGCCGCGAACTCATCGGCCAGCCCGAACCGGCGCATCGTGAACCCGAATCGCCACGGGACATGATGCTTCGCCTGACCGGCATAGACATCACACTGTGTCGGCACTGCGGGACCGGAACCCTGAGCCGGATGCGCGTCTTCAGGGCAGTGGAGACGGCGGGGACGGCCAGGTCGCCGCCAATCCGTTCACCGTGACCGGGCCTTCATGACCAGCATGCCCAACCCATGGAACACCGACAGGATGCGTCATCCGGCGCGTTCCGGGGGGGCTGTTGCCTGCGACCCTGGAAGCCCATCGGAACCTCCTGACTACAGCCCACGGGGATGCCTGATCCCTGACAGGAAGCGGCTGTCGGGTACTCCGGACATCCTGTCCACTCCTCAGGACACGGGAATCATGGCCGGGTGGCACCGGCCAGCGCCGTCTCCGGCGTTAGTTTCCCCATAGAAATCCGCGGCTGCCTTCGCGCGGCTCACCTCATCGATCTTATCCTTCATGCGGAGCACGAAGGATAAGAGCCTATTCGTAACGCCAAAATCCTGACTATGCCGCGTCCGCGCCCGAATCCCCCGTCCCCGCTGATTCTCCGGCTCGCATTGTCGGCATAATCAAAGTGCCTGGAGAAAGGCCATCAGCGCATCCGGCGGTTTGTATCGGCCGGATGGGACTTCGGCAGGCTTGGTTCGGTCCATCGCTTTTTCCTTGAGTTTGAGATCGGCGTGCAGATAGATTTGTGTGGTTTCGATGGACTCATGACCAAGCCACAGGGCGATCACGGCGCAATCGACGCCAGACTGCAACAAGGACATGGCCGCACTGTGACGTAGCACATGGGGGGTAACGCGCTTCTCCTTCAGGGACGGATGTGTTGCTGACGCGGAGATGGCATACTTGCGCACTATCCGTTCGACCGCATCGCGGCTGAGCGACCCTCCCCGGTTGCTGACAAACACGGGATCCCCGTCGTTGCCGGACCGTTCATTGAGCCAGACACCCAATGCATCGGCACTGTCTTTTCGTAGTGGCGTCAGTCGCTCCTTGCGACCCTTCCCCATGCACCGGACGTGTGCCCCGGTGCCGAGCACGACATCACCGCGAGACAGACCAGTGAGCTCCGAGACCCTGAGGCCGGTTTGCAGTGCAACAACGAGTAGCGTGCGGTCACGCCGCCCGAGCCATGTGGTGGTATCGGGCGCCGACAACAGCGCTGCCGTTTCCTCCGGGTTGAGATAGGTGACTGTTCTCTTCTCGAACTTCTTGACCGGGATGGACAGGACCCGCTGACAGTGATGGACGAACTGCGGTTCCTGTAAGGAGGTAAACCTGAAGAACGACCGGATGGCCGCAAGACGCGTGTTACGGCTGCGGACGCAGTTGCCGCGCTCGGTTTCCAGGTATGCGAGGAAGTCCCCGATCAGGGTCGCATCAAGGTCCTCGAGACGCATGTCCGTGGGGCACAGGCCGAGCCGGCCGGAAGCGTAGTTCAGCAGCAGACGGAACGTGTCGCGATAGCTTGAGACCGTCTGGGTGCTGGCGTGCAGACGGCCCGCAAGATGGTCGGTGAAGAACTGCTGGACGCAGATGGCCAGAATGTTATCGTTCATGGCGAACCCCCTGCAGGCGGGTCTGTTCTGCGCGCTCGCACGCCAGGTGCATCAGTTCAGGCACAGCCTCGATATACCAGTACGTACTCGATGGAAGCCTGTGTCCCAGATATGTCGACAGCTTGATCATCTCGCGATTGGGATCGCGACCCTGGCGATACCAGCCGATGATGGTCCGAACGGCCATGGTATGGCGGAGGTCGTGAATACGGGGGCCGTGACCGCGTTTACCATCCGGACGAACCTGGCGAAGACCGATGGCATGACCGATATGGGCGAACACTTCTTGAGCGGTGTTGGCGACTGGACGTCGGCCTTGTTCGTTCAGGAAGAATGGTCCGTTCGAGGTTCCGAGGATCCGTTGGCGGGTGTTGCGGTAAGCACCAAGCCGTTCTCCGGTTGAGGTGGCCACGGGCAGCAGACGGAACCCGCCAGTCTTGGTGTTGGTGAGCCTCAACACGGCATTGTCGAGGTCGACATCGGAATCGTCGAGGTTCAACGCCTCGCCGAGCCGCATGCCGGTCACCGCGATCAACCCGAACAGGGTCGAGAATGTCCAGGCGGTCAGACCGGTCTGCGAAGGAAGTTGCTCCGCATAACGGACGATTCGAACGATCTCCGGTGGCGTGTAGATGTAAGGCTGCGGTCGTCTGTGGTTCGTTCGAACCAGATGCGCCGGCGGAACTTCGTTACGCGGATCAACTCCCTGGAGCCATTTCGCGAAGCCCCGCACATGGCTCAGGTACGCCTTCCAGGTGACGTCGCGCACCGCTTTGTTGCTTTCCCGCCATTGCAGGAACAACCTCGCTGTAATCCGTGTTGCACCCACACCATCGGTAAACTCTACGAAGCGCCATAGAACCATTGCCTCGTCGGGCGTACGGGGATGACGGAACAGCTGTCGATGATCGAGATACCGGATAAGATAATCGCGTAATGTCGTCATGCCCGTCCTCCTTTCGCCGTCGGCCAAGGCTGGACAATTGAGCGCAATGCATCAATGTCGTAGCGGGCGTAGATCATGGTTGTTGCAGTTTGCCGATGACGAAGAACGTCGCCAATCTCGTGGAAGGGTGTCCCCTGACGCAGCAGCGCGGTGGCCAGTGAGTGACGGAAAAGATAAGCGCCACAGGGTTGCCCCGAAGGCATGCTGTAACCGGCTTTCGCTACCGCGTTCTTCACTACGTTTGAGACAATCACTCCCGTTTCGAAGGGCCGCCAAGGCGCCCGAACAGTGACGAACAGGTGACGCGAACTGCCTTGTCGCCCGTGGCGGATGTAGTCCACCAGTGCTTCGCCGACATCGACCGGCAATGGCATGGGATCATGGAGATGGCCCTTGCCCCGGATCAGGATATCTCCGACGGACCAGCGGATATCATCCAGGCGGATCGCAACGACTTCTCGCGCCCGAAGGCCCATTCGTGCAGTGAGAAGCAACATCGCACGATTGCGGCGCGCCAGCACCGTATCGCCCCGCACACCATCGATAATGCGTTGAATCTCTTGCGGCCGGAGATGGACTTTTGGCTTGTTTGAATGGCGCTGCGCAGTCCGCGATATGGTCTCGGCAAGGTTGAGTCGGATCTTCCCATCCCAGTACAGAAAGCGCAGTAGATTGCGTAGTCTGGATGCCTTGGTGCGGTCGGGACAGACTCTCGGATCGCCGGCTTTCGGTGCCAGGAAATTCACCAGGTCTTCCTGTGTGATGGAATCGAGGCAAATCCTGTCGTCGCCATAACGGAAACGCATAAAGGCGTCGAACACCTTCAGGTAGTTTCTGACGGTCGTGCCGCTCAACCCACGTTGATGACATAGCCAATCGCGGTACTCGGTACGCAGATGTGCTGCATTGCCGTATTGCCTCGTCCGCTTCAGGGCGGATTCATCGATTGCACCGGTTTCAGCGAGGTATACGACGAAGCGGTTTGCAGTGGTTTTCCACAGCTGCTGGCTACTGGGAGCCACCAAGGTCGATGGCGCAAGCTCGGTGAGCTTGGCTGTCGTCGTGTCGCCCAGAGACCTGATATCGAGCCGCCGATCGGTTACTGCCGTGCAAAGTGCGCGCACCAATCGACCATAAACTCGGATCGTTTCCGAGGTGTAGCCACGTCGCTTCAGACGTTGGATGAAGCCCTCACGGCAACGCTCAAGCCAGCACCCATATTCCGTCGCATCGCAGACATTGGTTTCATTGAGAGACATTATTCGCTCCTTACTTGTTCAAGTGAAGCGAATGAGTAGGCACCACAAGGCGACCTCTGGACAATCGTATTATGCCGACAATGCGAGCCGGAGAATCAGCGGGGACGGGGGATTCGGGCGCGGACGCGGCATAGTCAGGATTTTGGCGTTACGGACATTCCCGTGATCATCCGGAAGGATGGACTCCTGGACGGGCTCCGGTTTTTTCCGGTCGAGTCCGTTCTTGAGGATCGCCTCGACGCTCCGGTACTTGAGGGTCTTCAGGTACAGGGCCCGTTTGCAGGCGGCGTTGAGCCGCTCGTTGCCGTAGGACTGGCCGAGGCGCATGATGCCGAGGCAGGCGCGGAAGGCCTGCTGGGGATGTTGGCGTGAGTCCATCATCTTCTTCACCAGCGCCGCGGTGTCAGGGCCAGCCTTTCCGGCCCATGCGACGATGCGCTCCGGGGACCATTCCCCCACCTTGCGGTGCTTCTCTGGCATGTGTTCCGAGGCAGTGGTGTGCCTGCCCCGCAGCCAGGAGCGCCGGTGGCTGGCGACCCGCCGGCCCTTGTGGAGGCATTCGACGGTGTTGCGGGTGACCCGGAGTTCGATCTCGATCCCGACGAGTGCGCAGGGAACGGAGTACCAGTGCCTGTCGAACTCGACGTGATAGTCCGTGCTGTGGACCCGGACCTTCTTCCACTCGGCGAACTCGTAGGGCTCCCGGGGCAGCGGTTTCAGGGCCGGCCTGTCGATCTCCTCGAACAGTTCCCGGCGGCTGCCGGGGAGCTTCTGGAACGGCTTGTTGTTGAGTTTCTCCAGCAGTTTCCCGATCTCGATGTTGACCTCCCGCAGGGAGAAGAACTGCCGGTTGCGCAGGACCGCGAGAATCCAGCGCTCCGCCAAAAGCACGCTCAATTCCGCCTTAGCCTTCTCCCTTGGGCGCCGGACGCGCGCAGGCACCACAGCCAGGTCATGGTGCTCCGCCATTTCCTGGTAGGTGGGGTTGATCTCGGGCTCGTACCGGTGGGCCTTCGTCACCGCGGACCGCAGGTTGTCGGGCACGACGATCTCGGGACATCCACCCATCCAGGAGAAGCAGTTCTGGTGGGAAGTGATCCAGTCTTCCAGTCCCTGGGTCCAGGTGACCTCGGCATAGGTGTAGCCCGACGCACCCAGCGCCGCCACGAAGAGCTGGGCCTGGCGTTCCTCCCCCGTGGACGGGTCGATGATCCCCACCGTCATGCCGGCGTAGTCCACGAACAGCTTCTCACCCGCCTTGTGGTCCTGCCGCATCACCAGATCCAGCTTGCCGGTCCACTTGCGGTAGTGCCGGCAGAACCAGGAATACTCGTATCCCTCGGGGTTCCCCTCCCGGTACTCGTCCCACAGCAGTTGCAGGGTCACGCCCTTGCGACGGAGCTCCTTGTGGATGTACACCCAGTCCGGGACCCCTCGCTTCCGGGCCAGCCGCCGGGGCGCCGGCGGTGGAAACAGGCGCCGCTCGAGATCGGCGTCGTTCAGATCATCCGGAAGTGGCCACGAAAGCCCCTCCTGGTCCAGCCGCAACAGATAGTTGCTGACCGTGGTGTGGCTGATCCTGCAGATCCTGCCGATTTCCCGGTTGCTCAGCCCTTGCTGGTTCAGCCTCAGGATTTCCTTGATTTTGCGCATGGATAGACTCTTGTGTGGCATGGGTGCCTCCTCGTTGAAAAGGCGGGCACCATACCGGGTTGTCAATCATGCGTCGTTCGGCTCCGATGGGAGGGTATGCCTTGGTGAAAGTGGCAACTTTCACCGTGGAATGAGTGGCAACTTTGCCGTGGAATCGGTGGCAACTTTCAGCGTGGAATGGGTGGCAACTTTGCCGTGGAATACCCAGTCCAGTCCCGGGAGTTCCGGGGCGAACACCGTGTCCAGATCCCTGTCGGTGTAGCCGCAGATGGTGGCGTAGTTGGGATCGAGACTGATGTTCCGGAGATTGTTGAGACCCGAAAACAGGCTCACCCGGGAGAACATGCTGACCCCGGTGACGAAGACGAAGCGGACATCCCGGGCGCTGTCCTTGATGATGCCGTAGAACCCCCGGAGGTAGTCCCGGTTCGCGGTGGCCATTTCGGGTCGGTCGATGACATCCAGGATCGGCTTGTCGTACTCGTCCACCAGCACCACCGCCTGTCGGCCTCACAACACCCCACATTCAACTCAGTCGGTTTTGATCATTCCCATAGTTTTCAGCGCCTGGTATGTTGAAGTGGCCTGACGGAGCAGGACATACCCCTTCCAGACCATGGTGGTGCCCGGCAGCGGCTGGCTGTTGCGCGGATGGAATCCGGCGAGCCTGGCGATGTCGACCACCAGCGTACGGATGTCGGGGGGCCGCTCCGGCGGCGGGCGTGCGCGGAGGATTCCATGGGCCATGAGCCGGACGTAGAGAATGGCGATTTCGTCCTTGGAGACGACCCGGTCGGCGGGGACGTCCGGCTTGTCGCGGGCCATGCGCTCGAGATCGAACACATGGCAGGCGGTGATGGCGTCGAAGGCGAGGCACTTCCTGAGGTCGTCGGCGTGGTCGAACCGGTGGTCCTCGACCCGGGCGCCGGATTTCAGCACCCGGAAGTATTCCTCGATGGTCCACCGGCGCTCGTACCAGCCAACGACGGTCCGGGCGGTCGCCGCGTCCGCGGCGCCCTCGGTGCTCAGCAGCACCCAGTGCAGGGGCTCGCTGCCCGGAGACGGGCTCCTCTCGGTCGCGACGACGGCCAGGACCTCGATCGGTCCCCCGTGCCCGGCGCGGTTCTCCGGCTTTACCGGCGGAAGCACCCTCACCCTGCCGGCGCGCAGTTCGATCTTCGCCTTGCGACCGGAACGCGCCCGCCTGCCGCCGCAGGCCCGGATCTTCACCGTTCGGGAACCGACCCTCGGCAGCGTGGCGACATGGTCCCACAGGGTCTCCTCGCCGCCCGCCTCCACGAGCACGCGGCGTCTCGTCGACCGCCGCGCGCGCACCAGCAGACCCGCGCCCAGGGATTCCGCCCGGGCGAACAACGCCCAGATGTCCGCCTCCCGGTCGCACACCGTGACCACCCGCGTGGACGGACAGGCGCGGGCGAGTTCCCCCGCCCGGTCCAGCCCGTGCCCCCAGCGCGCGCTCGCCACCTCGTCCCTGCCTTCGTCGCAATAGGTCCCGTCCAGGCAGAACACCCCAAGGGGCCGCCCGGCCCCGTTGACCGCCAGTCCCACATGCGCCAGCAGGCCCAGGGTGTGGCCTTTCCCGCCGCCGCCGAAGTCCACCAGCCCGCCGGTCGCCGCCAGACCGTCGTAATTCACCGTGGTGGTGTCCTGGATCGCCAGGACGGTCTCCTCGAGCCCGCAGCGCTCCACCATCGTCGCCTGATGCGGCTCCAGTATGTGGTTCATGGTCACACCCTCGTTCGACAACAGCCGGTAGGCGGCCTTGCGGTCCGCCCGCGCCGGGAAGATCTCCGGAACCGCGGCGCCCGGATGCTCCAGCCACGCCCGCCCCATGGACACGATCCTCTCCCGGACCCGGCCGTCGGGATGGGTGCTGCGCGCGTATTCCCGCCCGGCCCAGTCCGTGGCCCCGTCCATGTGCAGGGCCGGGGCCCTGTGGATGGCCCGGCCCGGCTCGGCGCACAATACCACACGCCAGGGTTCCGCCAGCGGCTTCATCCACACCGTGCATCCCGCCGTGGTGGCCTTCGCGCAGCGCCGCCAGTCCGCCGCCCGGTAGCAGGTTCCGCAATGGCCGGGACCCACATACGTGTAGGCCATCGCCGGGCGGACCCCGTACGCCGCCTCCCAGTCCGCCGCCACGCGCCGCGCCGCCAGGTCCAGCGCGCACGAGGCCAGACCGTGAACCCGGACCCCGGGCAGGATCAGGAAACGATGGTTGTTGACCACCTTCCCCAGGTTCGCCGCCCGCGCGTCCGCCGACCAGCCGATGAACTCGTCCCGGGCCTTCTGGTGCCAGCCCGCGGCGCAGAATCCGATCCCCCCGAGACGGCCATGGACCGCGGAACATACCCAGTAGCGCATCTGGCCCCCCGGCGCACGGGCCCAGCCCCGGGGGTGATGCGTCGCCATCATCGACTCCCAGCGGCGGCGGTCCGCCTTCCCCGATACCGGCTCCAGCAACACCTGGCCCAGTTCCGCCAGACCGCACCGGAGCCGGCAGTCGGGATAATCCGGATCCGGGGCCCCGTCCCGGCGTCCGCCGAATGCCGGACGGGCCGGAGGCAACGAAACCCCCAGCCGGTCCGCGAGAACCGGAAGGGCCTTGCGCGCCGAGCCCAGACAGTACTCGCCGCGGTCCCCCGTCCAGTCCTCGCGGATGCACAACTCACGGGCCAGCGAACTCCGCGTGCGGCCCGCTTCGGAAACCGCATCGCAAAACCAACTCACCGTCCCGGCGTCAAACTGGTGAAGACCTACCTGCATGCCCGGAAATGTACCGGGTCAGGCTTACTGAGTCAACTGTGGGCAGTTGTGAGCCTGTCGGCCGGTGGTTTGGTGCAGACGGTCCAGCAGATCCCGCAGGCGTGATGGGGCTGAACGGGGTGCTTGCGCCGGGTCAAGTCCGGCGTTTCGCTCCATGATCGCCAGCTGGTTTCCTATATCATCGTCGAGATCGCCGGTCTCGTTGTATTTTCCACCGAAACTCAGCCGCACCACGGGATGCTTGACCGACCAGTCCCAATGGTCATGGATGTAGAGTCCCCGGAACAGGGCTTCATTGCCCTCGAACAGTTCCAGCAGGGTATCCACCAGAAGGCTCTTTCCAAACCTTCTTGGGCGGGACATGAAATAATACCGTCCCTGGCTCACGAGCCGTTGGATGTGAGAAGTCTTGTCGACGTAGTAGAATTCCTGTTCCCGAATGGTTCTGAAGTCCTGGATGCCGATCGGGAGCTGGCGGCGTGTCATTATCCGTGTTCCGGATGAGATTCCGGGAAATCATGCCATTCAACACAATCGTGCGCAAGCGTGGCGCCTGAGTTGAACAAATCCGCTTGCGGTAAGATTACGGTAAACAGATATACTTTGTTATCTATATGATTATACAGCAATTCCCGCTAATCCTATCACGGATTGGATTCGGCGGATTTCATGGTTTGAGCCCCTGTTCCCCGACTACGCGGGGAGGGAACCCCCTCCGGGCGGTGTGCCGGATTGTCTGCTGGCCACATGATTCCCCGAAGAACCGGCCCGTTGCATATTCGGACACGGCCGCCGGGTCAGGAAGTGTCGAAGGGCACCAACTCCGTCTTCCGGTGCCCGAACGCGATCGCCCGGTACAGGGTCTCCCAGTCCGGAATGTAGAACTCCGTGAACAGCCCGCGCAACCGCACCCACAGGTATTTCGAACCGCCCGCCTTCTCCCGGGCCGCCCGGAACAGCGCACAGCACCGCTGCCGCACCTGGTCGATGAGGAACGCCAGCATCGTCAGGTGGGCGAACACCGTCGCCAGATGCCGCTTGCCGTGACCAAAGTTGTGCTCGAAGCCGTAGCCTTGGTTCTTCAGGGTGTTGAACGTCTCGTTCTCGATGCGCCAACGGGCGCGTCCGGCCCGCATCAGGTCATGCGCGTTCGATTCCGTGACCTCCATGTCCGTGACCCAGGAGAAGTGCAGTTCCCGGCCATCGGGGCGGGTCTCCCGGCACGCCAGGAAGTTCACTGCCAGATCGGGGTTCGCCTGGTTCAGCGGTACGCCGTTCAGGAACCGGAGCCGGAAACGGCTGCCGCCCCCTTCCGACCTCTCCACGGTACGGGTCGCCGCCGAGGCCTCGACACGGCGGAACAGTTCCCCATGGTCCCCCGGCTTCACGCCCAGGACATACCGCATGTCCAGTTCCCCCAGCAGCCGGATGTGCGGCCCGTTCGACGCCAGCGCATCCTCCACCACCAGCAGCTTCAGGTGCGGATGCTCGCGACGGACGTCACGCAGCAGACGCTTCGCCGCGTTGCGCTCGCAGTCGTTCTTCCGCGAACCGTCCGAACGCATGATCGGTTCCGGCGCCAGCGGGAACACCTCCCGGTGCTCCGGGTGGACCAGTACCGCCCCCAGCATCTGGTGGTACCAGGTGGTGCTGCCGTCACGGTGATGTTTCTCGCAGCAATGGTCGCAATGCACACTCTTCGACGAGAAGTACCCCGTCCCGTCCACCGACAGCAGATGATGGCCCAGCCAGGTGAAACCCTCCAGACCCTTGCCACGCTGAAGGGCCGCGAACACACCCTTGAAGGCACCCCGCAGCGCACGCGGGTCCACCAGGTCCAGGCGCTCGCGCATCGCCGTGTCCGACGGCGCGCGGCCAACCCCGTACAGTTCCCTGAGGTTCGACCGGATCCGGCCCTCGTCCCGTGCGTCCTGCTCGAAACTCAGCAGCGACGGGTACTTCAGCGCGAATACCGCCAGACCCGACATCAGGCAGTCCGTCAGTGCCAGGCCCCGGCTCACGATGGGATCCTCAATGCGATCAAAATGCCCACGCACCACCCGAAGCAGACCCGGAACGCTCAGGGTCTTGCGAAACACGGCTTTCGACATGACAGATCATCCGATATCGTGAAATCAGACGGATCATACCGCCTTTTCAGGAAAAGTCTGCGAACCGCCTTCCCCCAGCACCGCCTCAAACCCACGTCTTTATTGGACTACAGATGATGGCGGGAATTGCTGATGATTATAAATGTATATTCTTGTATATATTGATAACGGAAAAAAGTTCATCAGTCAAGGCAAATTTGTTCTGATTCGCCCGAAGAGATCGTTACTGCCGTGCTTGGGATTTATCACGGATTATTTTGGCCACTTTGGACTGAATTGGGCGCCATGGTGGTTACACCGGGCAGGTTGATGTTCCCGGAGGTGGATTTCCGTTCCGTTGAGGCATGACTGTTCCCGCCCCTGTGTGTTGAGGGGCTGAGGATTCGGGGCCTGGAGGGATGCTCAGCCGGTAGCCGGGTTTGGCCTGGCGTTGTCGGTCATCTTGAGGAAGTCGAGCATGCGTCGGGGATTCCTGGCGAGGTGGCGCATGGTTTCGGCGACGGCGAGTCCCCGGCTCTGTATGATGCCGATGGCGAATCGCCTGAGGCGGGACATGTTCTGGGGACCGTGTCCGGCCCGGATTCGGCTGCGGTCCTCGTCGAAGGTCCAGTCGAGGACATGATGCATGGCCTCGACGGACCAGTGCCCGCGGTTGAGGGAGAGGATTCGCTCGGGGGAGGCGTCATTTGGGGTCAGGCTGGTGATTCCGTAGGCGATCTCACGGCGTTTCCTGCCGGTTGCGGTTTCGGTGGTTTCACGCATCACGGCGAAGACCTGTCCGACGTTGGGGAACTGGAGGTAGTGGTTGAGCTTGTCCGAGACCCAGACGGAACGGCGCTCCCGGCGGCCATGGACGGGTTTGGGGGCCTGGTCGGTGAAGTCCGGCGGACGGCGCTGGATGTGGCGGTCGAGGAGCAGTCGGATATCGGCGAGCAGGTTTTTCTGGTTGCCCTTGACGGTGAAGAGGTAGTGGGCGCGGCGTCCGTGGAGATAGTCGGCGAGCTTGCGTTGGGTGAGCATGGCATCGGTGGTGATGGTGCATCCTTCGATGTCGGAGAGGGTGTCGAGCAGCGGGATGACGATGCCGATCTCGTTGGTGCGTTTGGTTTCGTCATCGGCCCCCGGTTTCAGGCCGACTTTTTTTGACTCCAGGGGATTCCGGTGTGGTGGCCGACGGCGCCGAGCACATGGGGCCGGTTGCCCTGGTCATCGATGGCGCCCCGGATGGTCTTGCCGTCGACGGCAATGGCGGTGTCCTTTGGGCCATGGACCTGGTGCCACGCCCGCAGGGCGGCATCGAACTGGTCCGGGTCGATGCGGATGAGGACGCTGCGGATGGCGGACAGGCTGGGCACCTGGTGTCCGCTCCTGGAACGGCGTACGCGGAAACGTTCCAGGACCCTGGGGCTGAGGTCGTCGATCCATTCGCTCATGGCCTTGTAGCCGCGCATGCCGCAGAGCGTGGCCGCTGCGGCCAATGCCAGCATGGTGGACAGGGCGTGGCGGCGGCCCTGGCGGCGTCGGGGATCGTCGATGTCGCGGAAGAAGTCGGGCAGGGATCGCATCTGTTCGGCGGTGAGAGTCATCCTGGGTACTCCATGTTGCAGTGTGGTGTCGAGGCAGGGGTCCCGGAGGCGGGCGCGGGCGGTGCGCGACAGGGGATGGACGAAGACGAGCTTGGGATTTGCGTGTTCGCTGTAGCCCGGGCCCTCGCGGCCGAAGCCCCGGGTATGCCCGACCTCGATCCAGTTGGCGGCGCGGTAGACGGTGCCGTGGAAGCGGGCGGGGTCGACGAAGGTCTCCACCAGCAGGAGGCCGTGACCGAAGCGGAGCGGCCAGTCGCGGGCGAGGCGGCGGGTGCACAGGGAAAGCACGCGCGAGCCGAGGTTGCGCGGTGCGCCGGGCAGGATCAGGAAGCGCGAGTTGTTGGTGATCAGGTGCAGGCGGCCGAACCGGATGCCGTACTCCCAGCCGATCCACCGGTCCCGGGCGCCGCATTTCAGCGCCGATGCCGAGAACATGGCCAGTGCCAGCCAGCGCCCCCGGTGATGGGCCACATAGCGCAGCGTCTCGCCCCGCGCCGGCACCGCGCCGAGATAGTGATGCGCCTGCATCAGATCCCGGAACCGGGATTCATCTCTCGCCGGTATGATGTCTACCGACACCTCTGAAAGGTCCACCTTGCGTATGTCCGTCTGATGGTCTTGTGACGGGATTTATACCAGTACCCGGGGGAAAAGTCCAGTGTTTGGGGTAAGTCCTTTGACCGGAAGAAAAAACTCTGCAGAAAAGAATTACCCTGGTTCATCAGTCAGTCAGTCTTGAAAAGGTAGCGGAGGTTGGATATAGTCGTCGCACGGGGTATCGGGTTGTGCGGTGAACCAGTGTGTTGGACAAGAACTCACTATACCACCGTCCGACCCCTTGGCCCTGCTTCGAAAATCGCCTGCTGGCGGTCGAAACCCCGCTCACTCAGGCAATTTTGCAAGTCCTTCGAATGAAGAGCTGATGCTGATGACCGCAACGATGCCTGCAGCCTCCACACCGGGAGAAACCGAAATGACAGATCCAATGCCAGAAGAACGCGTCCGGCAACCGGGCTCCATGGCCGCGGGCCACCCGGCCCCGGCGGTGGATTTCGCCGTCCCGGATATGGGAAGAACAAAGTCACGGGAGGGAGTTGACAGGCCGGACGGAGCCGATAAAATGCCTTGCCAGCGGCCAGCGGCCAGCGGCCAGCGGCCAGCGGCCAGCGGCCAGCGGCCAGCGGCCAGCGGCCAGCGGCCAGCGGCCAGCGGCATGAGGTGCGTCCGGCGCGAGGCCGGCCCGCCTGAACCGGCCGCCGCCGCTGGCGGGCGCGCACGCAACCCCCTCTCCCCTTCATCCGGACCGACCGGCGGCCATGGCGCCGCTCCGGCGGTCTCGCGCCGGTCAGCGTCCGCATGGCGCCGCCCCGCCCGCCTCCCCGTCCTCGCGCTGCTGCTCGGGGCGCTCGGCCTGTTCGCGGCCGCGCCCGCCGCGGCGCAGACCACCGTCTGGTCGGCGACGCTGACAGTCGATGATATCGACGACGACGGGGCGTATCTCGGCTGCGATGGCACTGGCTGCTCCTCGGCGCTCACGGAAGATGAACTCGAGCACAACGGTGAGAGATATACCGTCCAAAGCCTATATTACAACAATGGTCGGGTATCGTTGAAGTTGGGCGGGATACAACCGGACGCGGTTACACCGGCCCCGGACCTAGGGTCGAAGTTTGACGGGATGGTGTTGCATCTCGGCACTGTGCGGCTACCCGTTGGTGGAGTTGTTAGATTTAGCGATACCGGTTGGCACAACTGGTATGTCGACCCGCAATGGACCGACGGCCAGCAGGTCGCGGTGAAGCTGGAGATTCCGGCGAAGTCGCCGTGGTCGTGGCCGGACGGAACCCGGCATCACGACAAGAACCAGATCTGGTCCACCACGATGGCGGCGAAGGCCCTCGAGCCGACGCGATGGGGCACGGACTCGTCCGGCTGCAGGACCGGTGTGTCGGGGGGCACTTGCCCCCTCGCGATGGGCGCCAACAGGTTCACTTACGCGGGCAATACCTACACCATCAGCGATTTCTATCACCGCAACGGCACTGTGTTCGCGGGCTTGAGCTCGGGCAGCGCCGCCGCGATCACCGCTGCAAGGTCGCTGATGCTGATCGTCAAGTATCCCGCTGGCGCCGAAAGGCGGTTCCCCCTGAGGAATCTGACCGCCAGCGGTGCTTCGGCCACCGCCTCCTGGCCCGTCGACGACATGCGCTGGGGCTCCTACGGTCATCCACACCCCACCGACCCACAACGAAACCCCGCCGTGTGGGCGAGCAACTTCGCGGTGACTCTGGCCGTGGTCGAGGTGCCGGAGCCTGTGACCGTGACCGTGACGAGCCCGGCGCCGCGCACCCACACGGTGACCGTGTCGGTGCCCACGGCGGTCGCCGCGGAGACCATCATATCCCTGGGCACGTACGGCAGGGTCGGCAGCCGTGTGTGGACGGACGTGAGGGATCCCGACCTGGTAAGCCATTGCGATCCGATGGATGCGTGGGACCCGGTCTTCCTGAATTCCGATCGCAAGTATCCGATGGCCTACATCCAGGCGGGGCAGCGGAGCACCACGTTCAACCTGTGCCTTCTCGGAGTCCCGAAGGACGTGGAGAACCAGATAATGACAAACCAGGTCACCGTGTACCTGCCGCGGGGGAGGTCGTCGGTGACGTACGACATCAACGTCGGCAGCGCCTACGGCGGCGGGTCCGGGACCGCGGAATTCGAGGGCGGCGAGGGGCCGGGCTCCGGCGGGGAGCAGCAGGGCGACCCGCTGACGGCGGTCTTCGAGGACGTGCCGGAGGAGCATGACGGCACGGAGTTCGCGTTCCGGGTGCGTCTGAGCGAGACGGTGGGGAGTTTCAGCCGGTCGCCGCGCTTGTGGTCGTTCGCGGTGACGCAGGGCCGGGTGACGGGCGTTGAGCAGATCGGCGCCGGGCTGTGGCGGGTCACGGTGCGGCCGACGTCGCCGAGCGACGTGACGGTGACGCTCGCTGGCGGGCGGGACTGCGACGACGAGCCGTCGGGCGCGGTGTGCACGCCGGACGGGCGGTCGCTGTCGAACACGTCGAGTGCGAGGGTCGCGGCGGGTCCGCAGCAGCAGCAGGAGGTGTTGGTCACGCCGGAGCCGGCCGACGTGCGGGTGGTGCCGGGCGACGGCAGCCTGACGGTGAACTGGACGGCGGTGGCGCACCCGCGCGTCGCTGCGGAGCGGGTGCAGCACGCGCTGCGCTGGAGCCAGGAGGCGGGCGTGTGGGCCAACCCGTCGGGCAACAACGGCGTTGCCGTGGAGGCCGGCGTGAACGGCTACACCATCACCGGGCTGAGGAACGGCGTGGCGACCGGGGTGTTCGTGCGCGCCTTCGTGGGCCGGCTCCGGTCGGAGCGCAGCGAGCACTCGAGCGGGTGGGTCCGGGTGAAGGGCGAGCAGACGACGCCGCGGGCGGCAACCCAGACCGTGGCGGTAGAGTTCGGCAAGGTCCCGGCGGAGCATGACGGGCGGACGGCGTTCGCGCTGGACGTGCAGTCGGGCTCGAAGCCCGCTCCCGAGGCGTTCAAGGTGACGGCCGGGAAGGTCACGGGCGTGGAGTCGCTGGACCCGGTGCTGTGGCGTGTCCGCGTCAAGCCGGAGTCCTGGAAGGACGTGAAGATCGCGCTCGGCGGGGCGTCGGCGAAGGTCCGGGGCCCGGCGCGCATCCGGGCCCAGGACGCGCGGGCGAAGGAAGGCAAGGACGCGAGCCTCGACTTCGCGGTGACGCTGAGCCGGGCGGCGTCGCACGAGGTGTCGGTGGACTACGCGACCGCCGACGGCACGGCGACGGCGGGGGCGGACTACACGGCAACGTCGGGCACCCTGACCTTCGCGGCGGGCGAGACGGCGAAGACGGTGTCGGTGCCGCTGCTCGACGACGCCATCGACGAGGGCAAGGAGACGTTCGGGCTGAAGCTCTCGAACCCGCGGGGGGCGTACCTGCGCAAGATCCACCGCGAGGCGAAGGGGGTCGTCAGGAACGACGACGCGCTGCAGCGGGCGTGGCTGTCGCGGTTCGGGCGCACGGCGGGAAGCCACGTGGCGGACGCGGTGTCGGGCAGGCTGGAGGGTGACCTCGCGCCGGGAACCCACGCGACCCTGGCGGGCCAGGCGCTGGACCTGTCGGGCGGGGAGGACGGCGATCCGCTGATGGACGTGCTGACGGGCCTGGCGCAGCGTTCCGGTTCGCCGGCGCAGGCGGACGATCATGATCCGTTCGCGCGCCTCGGCGCCGGCGACCGCTGGAATGAGACCGGCCTTGGGGGCCATGCAGGAAATACAGGAAAAATCTCGATGACGGGCCGCGAAATGCTGCTGGGCAGTTCGTTCCACGCGGCGGGCCGGATGGACGGCTCGGGCCCGGGCCTCGCGGCCTGGGGCCGGGTGGCGCATGGCGGGTTCGACGGTGAGCGGGCTTCCGACAGCGGCCGCCTCGGCATCGACGGCGAGGTGACGACGGGGACCCTGGGGACGGACGCCGACTGGGGCCGGATGCTGGCCGGGGTGGCGATCGGCCTGAGCGAGGGCGAGGGCACGTTCGACGACTCCGGCGCCCAGACGGGGGCGAAGGGCAGCCTGGAGAGCGCGATGACCACGGTGAGCCCCTACGGCCGCTACGAGGTCACGGACCGGGTGTCGGCCTGGGGCCTGGTGGGCTGGGGCACGGGCGACATGACGGTCTCGTTCGACGACGGCACGGCCCCGGTGAGGACGGACCTGTCGCTGCGGATGGGCGCCCTGGGGGCCCGTGGGGTACTGCTGGAGCAAGGCGGGAAAGGCGGGAAATACGGGAAAGGCGGCATGGACCTCGCGCTGAAGGCGGACGCGCTGTACGTGCGGACGGACTCCGCCACGGCCGCGAACTCCGTCGCCACTGAAGCGAAAACAAACCGGGTGCGGTTGCTGCTGGAGGGGGGGCGGACGTACGAACTGGATGAAGGCAGGACGCTCCGGCCCGTGCTGGAACTGGGCCTTCGCCATGACGGCGGGGACGCGGAGACGGGGACGGGCGTGGAGTTCGGCGCGGGCGTGAGCTACGCCAACCCGTCGACGGGCCTGTCGCTGGAGGCGAAGGCGCGGATGCTGGCGTCCCACGCGGATTCGGATTACGAGGAATGGGGCGCGTCGGCGACGGTGCGGCTGGACCCGGGCGAGCGTGGCCGGGGTCTGTCGTTCAGCCTGTCGCCGACCTTCGGGACGCCTTCGGGCTCGGCGGACCGTCTGTGGGGCGCAAGGGACGCCCGTGGGCTGGCGCCGGGAGGAGAGTTCGAGGCGGGCCGGGGTCTCCGGGCCGAGGCGGGCTACGGGATTGCGGTGTCGGGGGGCCGGTACACGGGCACGCCGAACGTGGGTTTTTCAGGCGCGGACGGCGGCGCGACCGACTGGCGCGTGGGCTGGCGGCTGGAGCCGGTCCGGACGGAAGGGCCGCGCATCGGTCTCAGCCTGGACGCGGTGCGGAGCGAGCCCGCGGACGGGGACGCGAGGCACGGCGTGCTGCTGAGGGGCGTGGTCCGCTGGTAGTCCGGACATGGCGGGGCGCCGCCGGCGCCCTGCCGGTCCTGCGCGTCAGGCCCCGGTGATGCCGAAATACGGGGCGTGTGCGGAAACGGGTTTTTCCGGCTCAGGGCGAACCGGACCGTCTTCCGGTCAGGGGTGTGGTGTTCGGCGCACTCCATCGTCCGGCGACAGCCGTGCGCCCGGGTCAGCCCCGTGTTGTGGACGCCCGGATGCGTTTCGATGACGGCGTCGGTGGCGGCCGCCGGGGAATCCGGCGAATTCAACCGGATGGGCGGGACGATCAGGACAGGCCGTAGCAGGCGTTGCGGAATTCAACCCGGGGCCTGGTTCCGGAGGTGTTCAGGGGAGGTGGAACCATGGCCGGACATGATCGTTTCCGGGTGGCCGCGGCCATGATTCCACGGCGGCCTGACCCACCCCGGGCCCGGACTCAGGGTGGGACCACCTTCACCGCCGCCGGGCTCCGGTCCCTGCCGAAGGCGACGCCGATCAGGTGGACCGGTTCGTTCCGGTCCCGGTATTTCTCGGCATAGCCCTTTTCACGGATCTGTTCGATGGCCTGTCGGGCGGCGGCGTCCCGGTCGTCCTCCCCGTCGGCCATCTTGAACTCGAAAACAAACACCTGGCCGCCGTGGAGCACCGCCATGTCCGCACGGCCCCTGCTCGATGAATCCTCCACCCGGAGGTCCAGGCCGATGGTGCGGAAGCAGGCGTACAGCATGCCGGCGTACCAGGCCTCGTAGCGGGCGGGACCGTTGGACCCCTGCCACTGGTAGGGAATCCCCGCGAAGAATGACCTCAGGCGGTCCGCGAAGCCTTCGAAGTCGTTGTCCACCAGCAGGCGGCCGAGTTCCTTGCCACTGTCCGACACCTCCTTCCCCTGTCGGCCCAGATAACCCAGCAGCCCCTGGTTCAGGCTCTGGCGAACCTCGAGGTTGGGATAGTCGAGGGTATAGAAGGTCTGGGCCCCGTCCTGCAGCATGTCCGTAATGGTCAGGTATCCGGTCTGGAAAAGTAGGGCGTCGATGCTGATGTGCTCGATATCGAAATTGGATACCAGCTCTTCGTCGGTTACCCAATCTTCCAGTTCCAAAGGGCTGACCTCGCGCTCCATCATCATGCGGAACAGGAAGGTCGGGGAGCCGGTCTCGAACCAGTGCGGCTTGAACCGGCGTTTCCGGAACAGCAGCAGGAGGTCGAACGGGTTGTAGAGCTTCTCGTCCCCGAGCCAGTGGTAGCCGTTGTACCATTTCCGGATCTGGTCACGATCCAGCCCAGGGAGTTCCGGAGCGAAGACCGTATCCAGGTCCCTGTCTGTGTAGCCGCAGATGGTGGCGAACTCGGGGTCCAGGCTGATGTTGTCCAGATTGTTCAGACCGGAAAAGAGGCTCACCCGGGAGAACATGCTGACCCCGGTGACGAAGACGAAGCGGACATCCCGGGCGCTGTCCTTGATGATGCCGTAGAACCCCCGGAGGTAGTCCCGGTTCGCGGCGGCCATTTCCGGATTGTCGATGACGTCCAGGATCGGCTTGTCGTACTCGTCCACCAGCACCACCGCCTGTCGCCCGGTGGTTTGGTGCAGGCGATCCAGCAGATCCCGCAGACGTGATGGGGCTGAACAAGGTGACTGCACCGGGTCAAGTCCGGCGTTTCGCTCCATGATCGCCAGCTGATTTCCGATGTCTTCGGCGAGGTCTCCGGTCTCGTTGTATTTCCCGCCGAAGCTGAGTCGCACCACGGGGTGCTTGACCGACCAGTCCCAGTGGCCATGGATATTGAGTCCTCGGAACAGGGGCTCGTTGCCCTCGAACAATTCCCGCAGGGTATCCACCAGGAGGCTCTTGCCGAACCGCCGTGGGCGGGACATGAAATAATTCCGTCCCTGGCCCACCAGTCGCTGGATGTGGGAAGTCTTGTCTACGTAGTAGAATTCCTGTTCCCGAATGGTTCGGAAATCCTGGATGCCGATCGGGAGCTGGCGGCGCGTCATTATCCGTATTCCGGATGGGATTCCGGGAAATCATGCCATCCTATACAATCGTGCGCAAGCGTAACACCTGAATCGAACAAATCCGCTTGCGATAAGATTACGGTGGTCGGATTTACTTTGCTATCTATATGATTATAAATATAGATTCTTTTATATATTGATAACCGGAGACTATGTCCCCACGGACCTGGTTTCAGGGGTGGCAAACATGGCCGGACATGACCATTTCCGGATGGACGCGGCCATGATTCCACGGCGGCTTGACCCACCCGGGCCCGGACTCAGGCAGGAACCACCTTCACCGCCGCCGGGCTCCTGTCCCTGCCGAAGGCCACGCCGATCAGGTGGACCGGTTCGTTCCGGTCCCGGTATTTTTCGGCATAGCCCTTTTCACGGATCTGTTCGATGGCCTGTCGGGCGGCGGCGTCCCGGTCGTCCTCCCCGTCGGCCATCTTGAACTCGAACACGAACACCTGGCCGCCGTGGAGCACCGCCATGTCCGCACGGCCCCTGCTGGAGGAATCCTCCACCCGGAGGTCCAGGCCGATGGTCCGGAAGCAGGCGTACAGCATCCCGGCGTACCAGGCCTCGTAGCGGGCGGGACCGTTGCCACCCTGCCACTGGTAGGGGATTCCGGCGAAGAATGATCTCAGGCGGTCCGCGAAACCTTCGAAGTCGTTGTCGGCGAGAAGGCGGCCGAGTTCCTTGCCGCGATCCGACACCTCCTTGCCCTGACGGCCCAGATAACTCAGTAGCTCCTGGTTCAGGTTCTGGTGAACATCAAGGGAGGTGCCGAGTTCCTTCGGGATGAGCTGCCAGAGAACGTCACTTGGCTCATTGTCGAAGATGTCCGATATTTTGCCGATACGTTCGATGGAGTCGCCGAGCGAGCGCAACGCGGCATCGGGCCAGTTCTGCTCTGATTTGGCGATCAGATCCTCGCGTCGGCGATAGATTGTCAAAGCCAGTGCTGCCTTCGCGTAGCGCAAGCTTCTGACGGATATCCCACTGACCGTAATCTCTGGGGCATTGGCGTGCACGAGTTGTTCGTCGCCCCACGCAATCATGCGATTGAGATCATAAACCTCTTGCTCGTAGGGCGGCATAGAGGCACCATGTTCGAGCGCTCGGCGGTTCCATGCGCTGAGTTCTTTGCGCAATTGGCGGTAGCCGTTCTGCAACGTTTCGTAGCTCGAACGGTTGAGACGAAGGTTGCCGGCCTTTGTTTCGTCAGATTCGTAGCGATAGCTCATGCTGGAGATTCGGTTCCGATATTGGGTGAGAGATCATCGACGGATTGGTCGCTATGCGTCAGATGCTCCCTGAAGAATTCCACGTATTAGAGGAAATTCTCACAGCAACGGTGAACTGGTCCGGACCAACGGGCCATATGGGAGGTGTTGTGGCTGACGTGTACAATCACTTCTGCCGATTGTCCGGGTGAACTTGCTCCAGGAGCAAAGCGACAATGTCGGAAGCCGAAAGGTTTCTGTTTCTACCCGCGAGAAGGGATTTGTACATTGGTTCATAGACCTGCAACATTCTTCTATACCAATCGACAACCGGCCGAGTTGTGTTCAAATTCCGGCCCTTAAATCGGGGGTAGTTCCCGATGTGCTCGATAAGAAATTCGGCGATGCTCTTGTGCGAACTCTCTTCATTCGCATAGAAGCCCATGAATTTCACATCGGTACCGTAAGGTTCGGCTTCGGACGCTACTCGAGCTTTGTCCGCTTCTTCCAGGTGATCATAGTGATGTTCGAGTACGGTCCACATTTCAAGGATGTCTACGACCTCCCGAACAAGCTCCGGAGAATCAGGGCGACCACCGAAAATATCCGGGTACTTCAGGTCAAGAGCCCAATAATGACCACCACCGATAGCGTATTGGACAAAGTCCGGGTCAATGTCTCCCCTACCGTTCCGATTTCGGGAGAGATCACACAGCATCGACAGGATGAGCTTTTCGGTGGGTGTGGGCTTCATCTCGTCGTCGCTAGAAGCCGCGAGACCGTCATGAACTAATCGACGGACGGCTTCAGCGCGCGACGGCAACGTGGGTTGGTTTGCGCGCCATTGGTCTACCTGTTCAATCGTAGCCTGGTCCAATCGCATCTCGAATCGTTCAGTTTGCATTAAATTTGTCTTCCCGTAGTGTACGGTATTTCTACGTATATAACGGATATAATACGATGTGTCAATTCTCACGAGGCGGATTTATGTGACACCACCCTTGGATTGCTGCGGAAGGAGGGGTTGGTGGCATCAGGAGAGTCCGACGGCCTACCCATTCTATCCGCGAGGAGTACCAGTTCGGTTCCAGGGTGGTAGATCGACAATAAATTACAGTAATGCTGGAATAATCAACACCACAAGCAACAATGATGGCTATACGATGGCATTCATCACCCGCCTACCGAACCATTGCGGTGCCGGTTGTAGAAACGTACCCCTTCGGTGGGGCCGTGATAAGAAGAGTAATACGGTCGTAGGAAAACAGTGAATACAGCGAATTCATTGCCCGCACCGATTCGATGGCGCTTACTGCTACTGTCCCATCACGGCTCGAACGAAGGCGTACCTAGAAACGCACTATTGCATGGCTCCTGAATTGTTTTATTCCGATTGCGATTAGATTACGGATAAATCCGAAGGGGCCGGAAATTGGAGGGATTAGTTTATAATATATTGATATAAATACAATATTTTTTGTTTTCTGACATGACGAATACGAAAATGAGATTTTGGTGGGGGACATCATCTGGCTGCGCCGGTTCTCGCGCCATTCCATGGGTCTCAAATCGCTGGAGGCCATCGAGGAGTTGCCCGTCATCATTTCCCTTGAGCAGATCCTCTACCATGATTTTGCCGAATTGCGCGAAGCCAGGGAGGAGATCGACGGGATCATCGTGGAATTCGTCAAGGAGGCGACCGAAGAGCACTTCGATGCCCCGCTGACCTGCAGGAACACCCGCGGGGTGCTGTCCACCCGCCGCTTCGGTTTCCTGGTGCAGCACTTCTTCAACCACCAGACCCATCACCGCGGCCAGGTTACCACGCTGCTGACCCAGCTCGGGCTCGACCCCGGGGTGACCGACCTGCTCGCACTGATTCCCGAGGTCGGGGATGAATAGGGCACGGGCGGCGCACGCATCCCGGAATCGCGCTCGTGGCACTCGGGTTCAGCTTACGCTACCATGCGCACTGGCCAGCAGTACCCGATTCCCATGAACGAAGACTCCCGCATCAACTACATCGAGCTGCCCGCGGAGGATTTCGCCAGGGCCAGGGCGTTTTACGGGGACGTGTTCGGCTGGACATTCCAGGATTACGGCGAAAACTACTGCGCCTTCAACGACGGCAGCACGGACGGCGGGTTCTACCGCTCCCCGCTGAATTCCGACTACGGCCGGGGTGCCGCGCTGGTGGTGCTGTACGCGGAGGACCTGGAGGCGACGCAGGAGCGCATCACCGCCGCCGGGGGCGAGATCGTGAAGCCGATTTTCTCCTTCCCCGGCGGGCGACGGTTCCATTTTCTCGATCCCAACCGCAATGAACTGGCGGTCTGGAGCGACCGGTAGGGACGACCGGACCCGATGACCCCGGGGGTGCTTGCGGCGAGGCGGGCCGACGTCGACTACGCGGTCCATGAATACGATCACGACCCGAAGGCCGGGTCCTACGGACTCGAGGCCGCCGAGAAGCTGGGGGTCGATCCGGCGGCCGTGTTCAAGACCCTGGTGATTGAACTCGACGGCGGCGAGGCGGCAGTGGCAGTGCTGCCGGTGCTCAGGAACCTGGACCTCAAGGCGGCCGCCGCCGCCCTGGGCGCCAAGAAGGCGCGGATGGGCGATCCGAAAAAGATCCAGCGCATCACGGGCTACGTCCTTGGCGGAGTCAGCCCGCTCGGGCAGAAGAGGGCGCTCAGGACCGTGATCGACGAAACCGCCAGGACCCTCGAGCGCATCTACGTCAGCGGCGGCAGGCGCGGTCTCGACATCTCCCTGCCGCCGGCAGACCTGGCGGGGCTGACCCGTGCGGGGTACGCGGCCATCGGGCGTTGAGCGGCGCCTGCCGGAAGATCGATGAAATACCCTGAAACATCCAACCGTGCGCGGCGGTTCCGGCGGCCGGCCATCCCCTGGCCGCCTCGGTGCATCGCCGTCATGGGGAAACGAACTGGAGAGATGATATGAAAGCTGCCTGGTTCAGCGAGACCGGCCCGGCCAGGGAGGTGCTGAGGGTCGGGGAAATGGACCGGCCGGAGCCGGGGGCCGGCGAGGTCCTGGTCCGGATTCACGCCTCCGGGGTCAATCCCTCGGACGTGAAGAAGCGGGCCGGTGCCCAGCCGCCGGGTTTCCGGGACGGATTCGTCATCCCCCACAGCGACGGCGCCGGCGTGATCGAGGCGGTGGGGGCGGGGGTGCCGGAAGAGCGCATCGGCACCCGGGTGTGGGTCTACCAGGCCCAGTACCAGCGTCACTGGGGCACGGCGGCGGAATATGTGGCCCTGGCGGGACTTCGCGCCGCGCCCCTGCCGGACAACTGCCCCTTCGAAGTCGGCGCCCTGGCCGGCATTCCCATGATGACCGCGCACCGCTGTGTCTTCGCCGACGGGGACGTTGACGGCAAGAGCGTGCTGGTCACGGGCGCCTCCGGACGGGTCGGGTTCTATGCCGCCCAGTGGGCCAAGCGGGCCGGGGCCATGGTTATCGGCACCGCCGGCAGCACGCATCGCCTCGCAGAGGCCCAAAGGACCGGCGCCGACCACATCCTGGACTACACCCGTGACGACCTAACCGAGGCCATCCTCGATCTCACCGCCGGCCAGGGCGTGGACCGGATCGTCGACGTGGAGATGGGCCAGAACATCCGGACCAGCGCCGAGGTCCTCAAGGTGGGCGGCGTGGTCTCCACCTATTCGTCTTCCAGGGCGATGAACCCGGAGATCCCGTTCTATCCGCTGATGTTCAAGAACATCACCCTGCAGATGGTCCTGGTCTACAACATGGCCGAAGGCGCCAAGACGCAGGCAAGGAAGGATATCCACGAGGCGTTGTCCGAGGACGCGCTGGTGCACCGTATCGCGAAGACGTTCCCGCTCGAGGAGACGGCGGCCGCGCACGAGGCGATCGAGGGCGGGGGCGCAGACGGAGGCGTGGTGGTGGCGGTGCCGTGAGCGCCGGATGTTGTCAGTCCGGTCCGGGCGGTGCGTCCGGTTCCCCGGACTGATCCGCATCCCGTCGCGGCATGCGGACTGCGTCCCAGTGTTCCAGCGCCATTTCCGTCATGTCCGTCCCCCAGAACAGCACCTCCCCGATCCGCAGGATCGGCACGCCGAAGACGCCGTTCGAGATCGCGTCTTCGGTGTTGGTCCGCAGGCGGTCCTTGACCGCCGGGACCGCCGTCTCCCCGGCCACGTTGCCGAATCCCTCGATCCCCGCTATGGCTTCCGGCGTGCTGAACGCCGGGCTGTCCGGGCTCTCCACCCAGATGTAGCGGAACAGCCGGTCGATCACGTCCGGGTCGTTGTCGCGGCTGATGGCGAGCCGCAGGAAAGGCAGCGGGTTGAACGGGTGGACCGCGGGCATCCGGAAGGGAATCCCGCCCCGGTCCGCGAGCCACTGGCAGTGGCGGTAGGTGAGCTCCCGCTTCGACTCGATCTCCACCGGGCCCTTGTTGCCGTAATGCTTGAGCAGGCCGGGAAACAGGACCGGCACCGGGGTGTACCGGAAATCCGGCCGCGTCCCGCGAACGGCCTTGAGCATTTCGTGCTGCAGATAGGCGAACGGGGAGATGAAGTCGAAATACCAGAGTATCTCCGGGTTTTCCCTGTTCCGGTTCATGTCGCGTTGCAGGGGATGCCGGGGAAGGCCGCGGAACGGCTGCCGGCGATGGGCTGGTTGTGCTCGTCGTGATAGGTGAACACGAGGGAGAGTTTCACCTGGTCGGTTTCGTTGCGGCCCGCCGCGTGCAGGGTGCGGCAATGGAAGAACAGGGTATCGCCCTGCTTGAGCTCCGCGGTGACGGCGCTGTCGATCAGCTTCCTGTTCGAGGCCAGGTCCGTGCGGAAGAAGTAGGCGGCATCATAGCTTCCGCGGCCGAAATTCATGGTGTGGGTGCCGGGAATCACCTGCATGCAGCCGTTTTTGCTGTACTCGTCGCCGAGAGCCAGCCAGACGCTGATCAGGGTCGGCTGGTCGAACAGCCAGTAGCGTATGTCCTGGTGCCAGAGCGTGGCGCTGCTGAAGCCCGGATGCTTCGTCATGATGCAGTTGTGGTGGTTCTGGGACATCACGATCCGCTCGGCGTCCATGAGCTGCCGCACCCGGCCGCAGACTGCCTTCGAAGTCGCCCAGTCCCGGAACAGCCGGTCCCGGGTGTAGGCGTTGAGCAGGCGCCTCGGCGTGTCTCCTCCCGGCGACAGGCGGTCCGACGGCGAGCCCGGATACTGCACGTCGGTTTCAAATTCGAGCGGGGCCAGCGGCGGGTCCAGTGATGCCTGGATCACGGCTGCCATGGCCTCGCAGCCCGACCTGTCCGCAAGGCCGCTTGCGATGATGAAACCGTCGCGCCGGAAGGCGGCGAGCTCGTCGGCGGAAAAGAGATCGGACATGCGATAGGACGGATATGCAGGGGAAAAGGATGGCCGGATTGCAGCGGGACGGATGGTCATGCAGCACCGTCCCCGGATCTAGTATAGCGGGATTTCCCTGCCGGTTGCGCGATCCATGATCAGGCACGAATCAAAACGCTTGGTCTCGATTGGCCTTTCGCGTATCTTCGGTTTTTCTCGCTCACGCCGGACCCGGAACCGGGGCAATGGAACCCACCACCGTCTGTTCACTGTACAAGTTCGTCCGTCTGGATGCATACCGCAGTCTCCAGGGGCCATTGCATGCACGGATGGCCGAACACGGGGTGAGGGGAACCCTGCTGCTGGCGCCCGAGGGAATCAACGGCACCATCGCCGGGCCGCGGGACGGTATTGACCGGGTGCTGGAGTGGCTCGAGAACGACGCGGGGATCGGGCCCATCGAACGCAAGGAGTCGCTGAACGACGCTCCGCCGTTCCGCCGCACCAAGGTGAAACTGAAGAAGGAAATCGTCACCATGGGGGTCGAAGACATCGACCCCGGCGCCATGGCCGGGACCCGGGTGGAACCCGAGGACTGGAACGCGCTGCTGGAGGACCCGGACGTGCTGCTGGTGGATACGCGCAACGACTACGAGCACGAGGTCGGCACCTTCGAAGGCGCCGTCAACCCGCATACCGGGACCTTCCGCGAATTCCCGGATTTCGTCAGGAACCATCTCGACCCGTCCAGGCATCGCAAGGTGGCCATGTTCTGTACCGGCGGCATCCGCTGCGAGAAATCCACGGCCCTGCTGCGCAAGCTCGGGTTTGACCAGGTCTATCACCTGAACGGGGGCATACTGAACTACCTTGCCCGGGTGCCGGAGTCGGAAAGCAGGTGGCGCGGCGAGTGTTTCGTCTTCGACGATCGCGTTACGGTGAACCATGATCTTGAGCCCGGCGGCTATGACCAGTGCCACGCCTGCCGGTTGCCGGTCTCCGAGCAGGACAAGCAAAGCCCCCACTATGTCGAGGGCGTCAGTTGCCCCCGCTGCCATGACCGGACCAGCCCGGAGGATCGGGCGCGTTATGCCGAGCGCCAGCGCCAGGTGGAGCTGGCCATGTCGCAGGGCGTGGCGCACATCGGCGCCGAGGCGATGCCGGCGGACCACCCGTCGCGGTCCCGCCGGGACGACTGAAGGCGCGGCGGGGGCGCCGCGCCCGGCAGGGCTGTCCGTCAGTCCGGCATCAGCCGGGATACCGCCGCGTCCCGCTCCGCCGCCGGCAGCTTTGCAAGCAGGCGGACCTCATCGAAGAAGGCCGGGAAATCCCCGCCCGTGCGCTCAAGGAGCGCCTGGAATGCCGGGACGAGACGGTGATAGGTTGAAATGGACAGCAGGTCGGCGTTGTTGAGCGGCCTGCCGAACCACCAGTCGTAGAAGGGTGTTCCCTCGCCCCGGGCCGCGCGCTCATCGTATTCCCGCTTCATCTCCGCGAACAGAGCGGGCTTGCGGGTCTCGCGGTCCGGGCCAAGGTAAGCCTCGGCGAGGCGGCCCCGGTAGGTCAGCACCATCGATGTGATCTTCTCCTCGCGGCGCTGCCGGTCCAGCAGCGCCGGGACTTCCGCCGGGTTGCCGTGCAGGTTCAGCCACTGTGCCAGCAAGGCCAGCTCCACCGTGGTGGCAAACGCCTCGTTGAACGCGGAATCATCCTTCACGTAGATCACCTGGTGTGCCAGTTCGTGGAATATCACTGCGGCGAGACCGGGTTCCGGGTAGTGGATGAACGTGTTCAGCAGGGGGTCGGCGAACCAGCCCAGGGTGGAATAGGCACTGACGCCATAGACGATCACGTCGAGGCCTTCCCGCTTGAGCCCTTCGGCCTCGGCCTTGGCCGCCGACTCTTCGAAAAACCCCTTGTAGGCAACACAGCCCGCGACGGGAAAGCACCATGTCCGGGGCGTCAGCGCATAGGCCGGCGCGGCCACCACGTTCCAGACCACGTAGGGACGGCCGACATCGGTGTAGTAGGTGAACCCGCGGTTGCCGCGAAGCTCCATTCGGTCCACGGCGAACTGCCGCATCCGTTCCGCCAGCGCAAGTCGGTTCCGCAGGGGCTCCGGCGTATCCGGCGAGGCAACCAGGTCCGCCACGGGCTCCCTGTCGGCGATAATCCGGTACTGTCCCTTGGTCGCCTGCAGGTAATATCCGAGCTGGGAACAGCCCCCGAGCATGAACAGGATGGCCAGGATGGCGGCCAGGCGGACGGTTGGGTGGCGCATTGCGACGGGCTATGGGTATCCGGCCTGATGTGGCGTGCGGTTCAGCGGATCATAACCCCTCGTCTCCGGATTGGGGAGCGGGAACAGGGAAGGCCGGTCGCATCCGCTACAATACCCACGGAACCCGATCGACTCGCACCTTGCCTTCCGAATTGCAACATGGCTGATCCCGCCAGCGGTCTCAATGTCTTCCTGGTCGGCGGTGCGGTCCGGGACGGACTGCTCGGCCTGCCGGTCGAGGACCGGGACTGGGTGGTGGTGGGGAGTATCCCCGGGGAGATGGAGGAACGGGGCTTCCGTCCCGTTGGCAGGGACTTTCCGGTGTTCCTGCACCCGGGAACCGGCGAGGAATACGCCCTCGCCCGCACGGAGCGCAAGACCGGTGCGGGCTATCACGGGTTCACCTTCCACGCGGCGGCGGATGTCAGCCTGGAGGACGACCTGTGCCGGCGCGACCTTACCATCAACGCCATGGCCCGGGATGCGTCGGGTGCGCTGGTGGACCCCCACGGCGGAATGGCCGACCTGGATGCCCGGCTCCTCAGGCACGTATCCCCGGCATTCTCCGAAGACCCGGTGCGGGTGCTGCGGGTGGCCCGGTTTGCCGCCCGGTTCGCCGGCCAGGGGTTTCGCGTGGCGGACGAGACCATGGCGCTCATGAAACGCATGGTGGACTCCGGGGAGGTGGGCGCCCTGGTGGCGGAGCGGGTCTGGCAGGAGCTGGCCCTGACGCTGGAGCGGCCCGGGGCGGCGCGCTTCGTCTCGACGCTGCGGGACTGCGGGGCGCTGGCGGTGATTCTTCCCGAGGTGGATGCCCTGTTCGGCGTGCCGCAGCCCCCACGCCACCACCCGGAAATCGACACCGGGCTGCATATCCTGCTCTGCCTGGATGCCGCGGACCGGGCCGGACTCGACGGGCCCGAACGGTTCGCCGTGCTCGTGCATGACCTCGGCAAGGGTTTGACGCCACGGGACGAGTGGCCCCGGCACATCGGTCACGAGCAGCGCGGTCTTGCACCCCTTCACGGGCTCTGCGAGCGGCTGCGGGTGCCGAAGTCCTGGCGGCGCCTGGCGGGGGCGGTTTGCGAATATCACCTGATGCTGCACCGGGTGGCGAACCTTCGCCCGGCCACCGTGCTTCGCATGCTGGAGGGGCTGGACGCATTCCGCAGGCCGGATATCGTGGAACCCTTTATCCGTTGCTGTGTCGCGGACCTGCGGGGGCGGACGGGATACGAGACGAGGGACTACCCCCAGGGGGACATCCTTCGGCGGTGTTTGCAGGCGGCGTCCGTGGATGCCGGCGCAATCGCGGCCCGGTGCGCGCCCGGGAACGGCTCGTCCGAAGTGATTGCCGAAGCAATCAGGCGGGAACGGATCGAGGCGATCCGGCGGACCGTCCCGGACAGATCGGAAAACCGCTGTAGCTGAAGGAGGCGCTGCGGGGAATCGGGGGGTCGCCCTGCCGGGCAAGTTTCCCAGCTGCGTCCCCGTACTTGATTTCTTCGTGGGGCCGCCATCAAACTTGGCTGCCCAGTTTCAAGCAGATGGCAGCAAATGGCTCCCGAACAAACCGCCGCACCTGACTACGAAGAGATCAGCGCCGATGACTTCGGCCGGTTGCTGCAGGGCTTCGGCATCAACCTGCTGGTGCGCGATGTTCTCCGCTGCTGTGAATTCCTTCGCCGGGTGCTTGAATTCGAAGTGCTGCGGGAGTCCCCGGATTTCGCCATCCTCCGGCACCGGGACCAGCTTTACCAGCTCCACGCCGACACCACCTATGGCCAGAACCCGTTGCCGTCCCTGCTGCCCGAGAGCGGACCCCGGGGCGGCGGGGCGGAACTCAGGCTGTACCACGTGGACCCGGACCGGGCCGAGGCCCGGGCCAGGGAACTCGGGGCCGTGGTGCTGCAGGTGAGCACGGACAAGCCCCATGGACTTCGGGAATGCTACCTGCTCGACCCTGACGGATACTGCTGGGTGCCGTCGGTTCCGCTGCCGGCCGGGACCGGGACGCCATGATCCGCGCAATCCTTTTCGACAAGGACGGCACCCTGCTGGATTTCAACCGCACCTGGCTGCCGCGCTACCGCGCGGCGGCGGACTGGGTGGCGGATCGCTCAGCCGGTCGATACGACGCGGGTGAGATTCTCGCCCGGGGCGGGTACATCGCCGAACACGGCACCTGGCAGGCTGACTCGCTGCTCGCCTCGGGCAGCAACCGGCAGGTCATCGAAAGCTGGGAGACCCTGCTGGGAACACGCTTCAGCGACGAGGACCGCGCCTGTATCGCCGGGCTCCTGCGGCCAGGCAGGGCCGGCTACATCCCCGTGGTGGATCCGATCCGGCCGAGCCTCGAGACGCTCCGGGACCAGGGGTTTCGCCTGGGGATCGCCACCATGGACGACGAACACCAGGCCCGCACCACCGCCGGGGGCCTTGGAATCGAGGACCTGTTCTGTTTCATCTGCGGCGCCGACAGCGGATACGGGATCAAGCCGGAGCCGGGCATGGTGCTCGCTTTCGCCCGGGAACTGGACCTCGCGCCCGGGGAAATCGCCATGGTGGGGGACAGTCCCCGGGACATCCACATGGGAATCAATGCCGGCGTGGGTTACAGTATCGGGGTACTCACGGGAGCGCACGACGCCGAGGAGCTTCACCGTCATACACCGCATGTCCTGCCGGACATTGCCGCCCTGGCGGAATTTCTGGCCGCCACCTGAGGCGTGCCGCAGCCCGGCGGGGACGTTCCGAACCATTGCCGGAATTTGCGGTCGAAACCTCATCCGGGACCGATGCCGCTGCCGGCGCCCGCTCCGACCCCAGGCACAATGACCCAGAACGACCGATACCGAAAACCCGACGAGGACGAGATCCGCGCCATGCTGGATCCCCTGCAATACGAGGTCACCCAGCGGGAGGGCACGGAACGACCGTTCGACAATGCCTACAACGATGAAAAGCGCGCGGGCATCTATGTCGACATCGTCAGCGGAGAACCGCTGTTCAGTTCACGGGACAAGTACGATTCCGGCACCGGCTGGCCCAGTTTCACGCAGCCCATCGACGAGGGGCTCATCCGGACCCGTACCGACTACAAGCTGTTCCTTCCCCGCACGGAAGTGCGCAGCGCCATCGCGGACTCCCATCTCGGCCATGTATTCCCCGACGGGCCCGCGCCCACTGGTCTTCGCTACTGCATGAATTCGGCGGCGATGCGGTTCATTCCCACTGACGAGCTGGAGGCGGAAGGCTATGCGGAATATCTTTCCCTGTTTGACTAGGGCGGTCGTGGCCCTTGGCCTGGCGCTGGCCCTGCCGGCCGGCGCCACGGAAATCGAGGCACAAAGCGGCGACACCATCGCCCCGGTGGTGGAACTCTACACGTCGGAAGGCTGCAGCAGCTGCCCCCCGGCGGATGCCTGGATCAGCCGGCTGGGCGAGACCCTGGGCGAGGGGCTTGATGCCGTTCCCCTGGCCTTCCATGTCGACTACTGGAATTACCTCGGCTGGGAGGACCCCTTCTCGAAACCCGGTTTCACCGACCGCCAGCGCATGCTGGGCGCCCTGAACCGGCAACGCACCATTTATACCCCCGAGTTCCTGGTCAGCGGCCGGGAAACCCGCGGCTCCAGGGCGGTGGTGAAGGCCATACAGTCCGCCAATGCCAGTGACGCCGCGGTGAAGGTCCGGCTGGTCGCGGCTCTGGCGGGGACCGGGGACATCGCCGCGGATGTCCGTGTCAGCGGCGATACCGGTGATTCGGAACTCTATCTGGCGGTTTACGAGAACGACATCACCCGCCGGATCGGCGGCGGCGAGAACCACGGCCGCACGCTGCACTACGACTTCGTGGTGCGCTATTTCCACCGGGTGGCGCTGCTCGGCCGGGAAGGCCACATGGACACCCACACCATTCCCGTGGAGGCGGGCTGGAATACCGCCAACCTGGGCCTCGCCGTGCTGGTGATGGACCGGCGGTCCAGCGGCACCCGCCAGGCGCTCAGCACACCGCTCGACCGATTGTTCGCGGACGGCTCCGGCTGAGGGAATCAGTCCCGCCGCAGCCTTTCATCCACCGCGATGGGGGTGGGGTAGCGCATGACGATGTACCAGGCGGAGACCACGAAACTGATCAGCGTGGCAATCTGGACCAGCAGCGACGCGCCCTCGCTGATGAGCCCGTGACCCGCGGCGACGAAGACAATGAGGAGGGAAAACTCGCTCATCTGGCCGAGACGGACACCGGTTTCCCAGGCCAGGTTGTCTGACTCCGACTGGCCCACCAGGGCGAGGCGGAACACCACCGGTTTCAGCAGCAGGAGGCCCACGCCGATCAGCGCCGCCGGCAGCAGCACGCCGCCGGCGGCATGGATGTCGAATCCCGCGCCGAGGCCGAAGAAGAACATCACCAGGAAAAAATCCCGGAGGGACTTCAGACTCTCCGCGATATACAGGGCCACCGGGCTGGTGGCGATGGCAATACCGGCGATGAACGCGCCGATCTCGTAGGAAAGGCCCAGGGTCTCCGACAGCTGGGCCATGGCCAGGCACCAGCCGATGGTGAGCAGGAACACGTACTCCTGGATGCGGTCGAATCGCATGAACAGCGGTATCAGCACCCATTTCTGGCCGAACCAGGCCACCACGCAAACCGTCGGCAGCGCGGCGAGCAGCAGGGCGAAGTCCGCCAGCGGAACATCCCCCCGGCCAAGCCCGTGGATCACCATCAGCGTGATGATGGCGATCAGGTCCTGCAGCAGCAGGACGCTGATGATCACCTCGCCCGTGTGACGGTGGTGCAGCACGGTGGTGGGCAGCAGCTTGAGGCCGATGATGGTGCTGGAAAAGGAGGCCGCCACGCCGATGATCAGGACATCGCCGAGACCGAAGCCGAACAGCCAGGCCACGCCGCCGGCTGCGGCGCTGAACACGAAGGAACAGATCAGCGTCACCAGGGTGGTTTCGCGCAGCAGGTGCAGCAGCTTGCGGGGCGAGAGGTTCAGGCCGAGCAGGAACAGGAGGAAGATGATGCCGATGCGGGCGATGTCCTGGATCAGGTCCGCGTCCGTGACCAGCCTGAGGCCCCAGGGGCCGAGGATGGCGCCCAGGGCCAGGTAGGCAATCAGCATCGCCTGGCGCAGGTACAGCGCCACCGTCGCCAGCAGCGCGGCACCGGCGAAGATCAGGAAGATGGAGAAGACGATACTGTGCTCATGCATGCTGTATTCCTTGCACGGACCGCGAATCAGGCCGGATTTGGCATTACAATAGCACGAACGGTCAAACCGGAACCCGGCAATCCGACGTGGCAGGCGACGAGCAGACACTGACCCATTTCAATACGGACGGCGACGTGCACATGGTGGACGTGGGCGCCAAGACGGCAACGCGGCGGCGTGCCGTGGCCGAGGGCAGCATCAGGATGCAGCCCCGGACCCTGGCGATGATCGCGGAGGGCAACCACAAGAAGGGCGACGTGCTCGCGGTGGCGCGGGTGGCGGGCATCATGGCGGTGAAAAGGACCGCGGAACTGGTGCCGCTCTGCCACCCGATCATGCTGACCGGGATCGACCTGTCACTGGAAATCCGGCAGGACATCGACGCCGTCCACTGCACCGTCACCGCGGAGACCACGGAACGGACCGGCGTGGAAATGGAGGCGCTGACCGGTGTCCAGGTCGCGCTGCTCACCATCTACGACATGTGCAAGTCCGTGGACCGTGGCATGGAGATGGGGGACATCCGCCTGGTGCACAAGTCCGGCGGCAAGTCCGGGGAATGGAACCGGGCGCAGTGAAGGCGGAAGGCAGCGCCGTGGACGGTCCGGGGCCGGCAGATCCGCAGCCCGATCCGAGCTGCGACTTCGATCCCGCGTCCATCAGCGCCGGGGAAGCCATGGAACGGGTCCTGGCGTCGATCCGGCCAATCACGCAGGTGGAGCGGGTGAACCTGCGCTCGGCGCTTGGCCGGGTGATCGCGCAGGATGTGCTGAGCCGGGTCCAGGTGCCGAACCACACCAATTCCGCCATGGACGGATTCGCCCTCCGGGGCGGCGACCTTCCGGGCGAAGGGGAACGCACGTTCGACATGTTGGGCGTTGCCTTCGCCGGCAAGCCCTACCCCGGACCCGTCGGCGAAGGGCAGTGCGTGCGCATCATGACCGGGGCGGTGATGCCCGAGGGCACCGACACCGTGGTGATGCAGGAGCGCGTGACGATCCAGGGCGACACCGTCACCGTCGGTCATCGTGAAAAGGCGGGCGCCAACGTGCGCATGGCGGGCGAGGACCTGGAGGCGGGGGATCTCGCCATCAGCGCGGGGACCCGCGTGGGACCGTCCCACCTCGGGCTTGCCGCATCGCTGGGATTCTCCGAGCTGCCGGTATACCGCCGCCCGAGGGTGGCATTCTTCTCAAACGGCGATGAGCTGCGCTCCGTGGGCGAGGCCATCGGGATCGGCGAGCTCTACGACTCCAACCGCTACACGCTCTACGGGATGCTCACCGAGGCCGGCGCGGAGATGGTGGATCTCGGCATCGTGCGGGACGATCCCGGCGACATCCGCCGGGCGTTCGAGGATGCCGCCGGCTGCGCGGACATGGTGGTCACCTCGGCCGGGGCCTCCGTGGGCGAGGCGGACTACGTCAAGGACACCCTGAAGCAGCTCGGCGCGGTGACCTTCTGGAAAGTGGCCATCAAGCCCGGCCGGCCCCTGTCCTTCGGCACCGTGGGCGGCGCGTATTTTTTCGGCCTCCCGGGCAACCCGGTCTCGGTCATGGTGACGTTCGAGGTTTTCGTCCGCGCCGCGCTCAGGAAACTGTCCGGGGAGCACGCCCCGGGCCATCTGCGCATGCGGGTGCCCACACTGTCGAAGCTCAGGAAGCGATCCGGCCGCATGGAATACCAGCGGGGCATCCTGGGCCAGGACGGGGAGGGCCGCACCGTGGTCCACTCCACCGGGGACCAGGGCTCCGGGATCCTCCATTCCATGAGCGTCGCCAACTGCTACATCATCCTCCCCGACGAATCCGAAGGGGCCGACCCGGGAGACCTGGTGGAGGTACAGCCCTTCGCTTCGGCCATCTGACCGCGCCATGCGCGCGGACATCGACCGCTGGAACCGGAAATACTCCGGCGGCCCCCGTTCGGTGGAGCCCGCGGGGGAGCCGGAACTGGCGGCCGCGGCATCCGCGCTGCCCGGGCGGGGCCTTGCCCTGGAACTGGCCTGCGGCAGGGGCGCCAACGCGCTGTATCTCGCCCGGCTCGGCTACGAGGTGGTCGCCGTGGACTGCGCCATCAACGGGCTCGGGTCCTGCAGCCGCACGGCAAGACGCCTCGGACTCCCTGTGTTCCCGGTGGTGATGGATCTCGACCGGGCCGCACTGCCGCGCCGCCGTTTCCGCCTGGTCTGCGTGGTGCGGTACCTGAACCGGTCGCTCTTTCCGGTCCTGGCGGAGACGCTGGCGCCGGGCGGGGTCCTGTTCTACAAGACCTTCAACCGCCGGCACCTGGAGGCCCGTCCCGGGTTCAACCCGGACTATGTGCTCGAAGACGGGGAGCTTGATCGCGCCTTCGCCGGGCTCGGGCGGCTCGCGGGAGGCGAGGCGGGAACCACCTCCTGGATCCTTGCCCGGGCGGCGCCATAGCCCGGGCCGGCGGCCGCCCGTCCCACGCCCATCCCGTCGTGGTGCGATGGGCACAAAGCGCTTAGACTATCGGGTTTCCTGTCCCGCCGCTCACGATCCACACTGTCCATGCGTACCACCCAGCACCTGCTCGCCACCCTGAAGGAAGTTCCCGCCGATGCCGAGATCGTCAGCCACCGGCTGATGCTCCGCGCCGGGCTGATCCGCCGCACGGCCGCGGGCATCTACAGCTGGCTGCCCGTGGGCAAGCGGGTCCTGAACAAGGTCGAGGCCATCGTGCGTGAGGAAATGGACCGGGCCGGCGCCCAGGAGGTCCTGATGCCCGGCGTGCATCCCGCGGAACTCTGGCAGGCTTCCGGGCGGTGGGAGAAGTACGGCCCCGAACTCCTGCGCATCAAGGACCGGCATCGGCGCGACTACTGCCTGAGCCCGACCCACGAGGAGGTGATCACGGAACTGGCGCGCAACGAGATTCGCAGCTACCGCCAGCTCCCCGCCAACTTCTACCAGATCCAGACCAAGTTTCGGGACGAGATCAGGCCCCGTTTCGGCATCATGCGGGCGCGGGAATTCATCATGAAGGACGCCTATTCCTTCAACATCGACTTCGAGTCCCTGCTCGAGTCCTACCGGGAGATGTACGACGCCTATGTCCGGATCTTCGACCGCCTGGGGCTCGAGTACCGCGCGGTGGTTGCGGACAACGGCAGCATCGGCGGCGAAGGCTCCCATGAGTTTCATGTCCTCGCCACGTCCGGCGAGGATGCCATCGTGTTCTCCGATGACGGGCCTTATGCCGCCAACCTGGAGAAGGCCGAGACCGTGGAACCGGACCCGGCGCCGCCGCCTTCCGAGGACCTGCGCCGGGTGGACACGCCCGGCATCAAGACCATCCGGGGGCTGGTGGAGGGGTTCGGCCTGCCCATCGAGAAAACCATCAAGACGCTGGTGGTGGAGGCCGCGCCGGACAGCGGCCACCGGTTCGTCGCCCTCCTCATTCGGGGCGACCACGAACTGAACGTCATCAAGGCGCAGAACCTGGACCTGGTTGCAGAGCCGCTCAGAATGGCCGACGAGGAGGAAATCCGCGGCGCCATCGGTGCCGGACCGGGCTCCCTCGGACCGGTGAACCTGCCCATCGCGTTCGTCACCGACCGCGAGGTGGCGGCCATGGCCGACTTCGGCGCCGGCGCCAACATCGACGACAAGCACCTGTTCGGCATCAACTGGGGCCGCGACGTGGAGCTTGGGCGGGTGGCGGACCTGCGCAACGTGGTGGAGGGAGAACCGAGTCCGGACGGCCGGGGCCGGCTGACCATCGCCCGCGGCATCGAAGTCGGCCACATCTTCCAGCTCGGCACCATGTATTCAGAAGCCCTCGGTGCCACCGTGCTGGACGAGAAGGGCAGGAGCGTGCCCATGTTCATGGGCTGCTACGGCATCGGCGTCACCCGGGTTGTGGCCGCCGCCATCGAGCAGAACCATGACGACCGGGGCATCATCTGGCCGGATTCCATCGCGCCCTGGTCGGTGGCCATCGTGCCCATCGGCTACGCCAAGTCCGCGCGGGTGCGGGAGGCCGCCGAGAACCTCCACCAGCGCCTGGAGGCCGCGGGCCTGGAGGTGCTGCTGGACGACCGCGACGAAAGACCCGGGGTCATGTTCGCCGACATGGAGCTGGTCGGCATTCCCCATCGCCTCACCGTGGGCGACCGCGGTCTCGAGCGGGGCGTCGTGGAGTACAAGCATCGCGCCAGCGGCCGGGAACAGGAAATTCCGCTGGACGACGTCGAGGAGGCGCTGGCGGAACTCCGCGCCGCCTGATCCGTCCCGCGGATCCTTTCTGCAGATGGCTCCGCCCGCCGGATCGTCTATACTTGCGCAGCCTCAACCCGACCCGGCCCCCGAGACATGCTGATCGATTTCTCCACGATGAAGCCCGCGGACGTGTACTTCATCATGACCCAGTCCGTGCTGCCCCGTCCCATTGCCTGGGTGCTGTCGGAAAACGACGGCGGAGACTACAACCTCGCGCCCTTCTCCTATTTCAACGCCGTCGCCTCGGACCCGCCCATCATCGTCTTTTCCGTGGGCATCCTGGACGGCGGTGGACCGAAGAACACCTCCGCCAACATCAGCAAGCGGCCGCACTTCACCGTCAACATCGCCAGCGTCAGCCAGCTGCCGGTCCTGAACCAGACTTCCGCGACCCTGCCCTACGGGGAGTCGGAGGTGAGCGCCAACGACATCGAACTGGCCGGGGTGGACGGGTTCCCGATGCCCAGGGTGGCGGATTCCAAGATCGTGCTCATGTGCAGACGCCATGACATCCGGAAAATCGGCAATGTCGACCAGATGCTGATCTTCGGCGAGATCGATTCGGTGTACGTGGCGGACGACTGCGTGGAGGTCAATGAGAAGGGCCGCATCAAGATCCATGCCGACTGCGTTGAGCCCCTGGCCCGCCTGGGCGCCGGCGAGTACGCCACTTTCGGGGAGATCCTCCAGGCCAAGCGTCCCGCCTGATTGGCCGCCGCCGGCTCCGTGTTCAGCGGGGCCGCATAAAGGCCAGCACCTGTTTCCGCATCCTGTCGGGTTCCGTGAAACTCACCTCGATTTCCCGCGCCCGGCCGCCGTCCGCCAGGACCAGGGAGGGAAATCCCCGGACGCCCAGGCGCTGCACCAGGCCCATTTCCGCATCGTGGGCGGCGCGGGTTTCCGCCGAGTCGAGGTCGGTCTCGAACCGGCCCGCGTCCAGACCGATTTCTCCCGCCAGCGCCACCAGGGTGTCCCGGTCGGAAGGGTTGCGCGCGTCCAGGTAATAGGCCCGCTGGACCGCCCGGATCATGGTGTCTTCACAGGCCCCGCCCTGTCCGCGCGCGGCGATCACGGCCCGGCAGGCCGGCCAGGTCGAACGGCGGGGCCGGCAGCGGGTCCAGAAATCAAAATTGAACCGGGTTCCCGGCACCCGCAGCCGGATCGCCGACCAGGTCTGCTGCAGGTGGTGCTGCATCGGCGCCGGCATGGGCTCGTCGCTGTCGGGGGCGAGCCCGCCCAGCAGCTTGCGGATCTGCAGCCGGTCCGGACAGTCCGGCCCGAGCGCCTCCCTGAGCGCCTCCCAGGCCGGCGCGAACGCCCAGCACCAGGAGCACATCGGGTCGTGGGCGTAGTACAGCGTTGCCTTTTCCGTCATCCCGTTTCCTCCGTTCCCGCCTGGCCGCTCACCGGCCCCCGCTGACATCCACCAGGGTGCCGGTCAGGTAGGACGCCTCGTCCGAAAGCAGCCACAGGATGGTATGCGCCACCTCCTCCGGATTGCCGGCGCGCTTCATCGGCACCATGGGCGCCACCCGTTCCACCCGTCCGGGCTCGCCGCCGCTGGCGTGGATTCCGGTGTCGATGATGCCCGGGCGCACGGCATTCACCCGGATCCCCTCGGCGGCGACCTCCTTCGAAAGCCCCAGGGTCATGGTGTCGATGGCGCCCTTGGAGGCGGCGTAGTCGATGTATTCATGGGGGGCGCCGATACGGGACGCGGCGGAGGACACGTTGACGATGGCCCCGCCGTTGCCGCCCCGGCTCCTGGCCATGCGCCGGACTGCCTCCCGGGCACAGAGAAAGCTTCCGCGCACGTTGACCGCGAACACCCGGTCGATGCGATCCGGGCTCATGTCCACCAGGTCCATCTGGCCCTCCAGGATGCCGGCGTTGTTGACCAGCGCCGTGACCGGGCCGGCATCTTCCGACGCGGTTTCGAACAGCCGGACGACATCGGCCTCGACGCTGACATCCGCCCGGACAGGCAGAACCACGCCGCCGTCCGCTGAGACCCTTGCCGCAACCTCCTCCGCCTCCTTTCGGCTTTCCCGGTAGCCCAGCACCACGCGATAGCCCCGCCGGGCCGCCAGCAGGCATACGGCGGCGCCGATTCCACGGCTTCCCCCTGTGACCACCATCACAGGGGGGTTCGTGCTGTCATTCATTGTGTTTCCGTCGCGGCTGCGTCAATGGTTCGCCTATGGTATTGGTAAATCATGGCAGTGAACAGCACCCCATCCCGGGACCTTGCACGACCGCCCTCCACCGGCATCGCTTCCGCGCCCCACCAGGCAACGGGAAGAGTTGGTTGCATGCTCCAGGTCAATTCTGTCGGAGACGCGCGATTGTGAGGGCTGCTGGGCGCTGACACGCTGCAGAACAGCGACGATGCGGATAATCTGGTGCCGGTGGACACGTGGGAAACCCGCGAGCAGTATGAGCAGTACCTTGCCTGGCGGCGAAAGAGGGGCGACAGCGACCGGCTCAAGGAAGGCCTCGCCGAACCGCCGAACATCCGTCATTTCGAAGTGGCCGACGCCTGACCGACGATCGGGGCAGGCAAGTGCCTCGACGGGTGCCCGGGCCGAACCGGCCTTCGATGGCCGGAACCGGTTCTGCTTGAAGGAGGTTACGGAGATTTGATATGTTTGTCGCAAGGGAGATGGAAACTGCTTCACAGTGGCTGGTGTTGGTCCATTCGCCATGCCACGCACAGTACCGACGTCCCGCATTTTCCAAACGCCTCCGTCCAGCAAAAAATCGCTTGTTCGGGAAATGTTGAAAGTACCGGTACCAACTACCTTTGGGAGGACATCGTGAAAGGCAGCTGTTTATGCGGAGCAGTCACATTCGAGGCGACAGGGGAGGCCGAAGGTTTCGCGGTGTGTCACTGTACCCAATGCAGAAAGCAATCAGGCTATGCCTGGTCCACCGCCCATGTCCCGGACGCGGCGCTTGCCGTCAAGGGCGAGGTTCGTTGGTATCAGTCGTCCGAGAAGGCGCGGCGCGGGTTCTGTCCAGTCTGCGGATCGTTCCTGTTCTGGAAGCATGCGGATGATCCGCACACCTCCTTCGCCCTAGGTGCGGTGGACGGCCCGACTGGCGCGCGTCTCGAAAAACATATCTTCACCAGCGACAAGGGCGATTACTACCAGATTGCAGACGGCGTGCCGCAGAGTTGAGCGGCGTAAATCCCGATCTCGGGTTTTTTTGACCATGAGGAACCGTCAGACGGGGTTGTTGCAATCTTCCAGCTGGGTGCAGAGGCAGCAGGGACAAGGCAGTCGAACACCTGAAGACAGGAAAACCATGTAACGTCCGACGGTTTGGGTTTTCATCGACCACTGCCAATCTGGGCAAGGACAGGATCAGTTGCCGGAAGGGGAATCCAATAGGGCAGGTTCTCTGCAATGATCTGCTATTCGCCGGACCTGCCCGGCGGCATCGTCTATGACCTTGAGCTTTATTTCAGTGAGTTATATATCGATTTTGTTCGGTGTCATCCGATTCCGGATAGCCAATGCATTATTGGGAGCGCCTTGGATTGACCCAGTCGAAGCTTGTGATGAGAAACGAAATGTTATAACATTTTTCGGCTTCGCAAGGTGAAACCAGGAGATGCCGAAACCTTCGATCCAACCCCGCCCCTGCACCGATCCGGATTGCCGCGGACAGCATTCGCCCCGCGAACGGATCGCACTGGCGGTATCGATATGCGAGAGGCGCGGCGTACAAATGACGCAGCTGCGCAGGCGAGTGCTGGAACTGCTGTGGGCCAGCGGTGGGCCGACGAGCGCCTACCAATTGATCGAAGCTGTCAAGGGCAAGGATTCCCGTCCAGTCGGACCGCCGACCGTGTACCGGACGCTTCACTTCCTGATGGAGCAGGGTCTGGTTACCAGGATCGAAAGCCTGAACGCCTACGTCCCGTGCGTCCATCCCGAGCGAGACCACGACTGCCTTTTCTTCATTTGCAGCGGCTGCCGATCATCGGTAGAGCTCGAGGATTCGAGGATCGGAGGATTGCTTGCAGAGGATGCCGCCGCCCTCGGGTTCGTGGCGTCACGTCGCACGGTTGAGGTCGAGGGCATATGCGCAAGGTGCGCCGAAGCCGCCGCGACGTAGACGTGAACGGAAAACTGCTACCAGAGGAGCCAGCATGCTGGTAAACCTTCGCGGCGCCTGGACATGAGCGCCGCCACTCGACAGTGGGCGCTGGCATGAGTATCCGGCGTACCTTTTCATTTCGGCTGCTGCCGCTCGGCATTGGGCCCCGGCTGATCGGCGCGGCCCTGATCGTTGCCGTGCTGTGGGGCGCCTTCTTCTGGGCCACGTCCACGCCGGGGGGACTATGACCTACGCACTCCAGTTTCAGGGCCTGACTCTCGGCTACGACCGGCATCCGGCCGTGCATCGCCTGCGCGGCGAGATCGCCGAGGGCAGCCTGACAGCCATCGTGGGACCCAACGGGGCTGGCAAATCCACGATGTTGAAGGGGGTGATCGGTACGCTCCGCCCACTCGAAGGCGGGATCGACTTCGGCGGGCTCACGCGCAACGAGATCGCTTACCTGCCGCAGCAATCAGACGTTGACCGGTCGTTCCCGATCGTAGTCGCCGACCTCGTGACGATGGGCCTGTGGCGGGAAATCGGCGGCTTTTCCGGCTTGCGGGCTGCTCACCACGCACGCGTTGCCGAAGCGATCGCCGCGGTCGGGCTCGAAGGGTTCGAGAAGCGGCCGATCGGGTCGCTGTCGGGCGGGCAGATACAGCGTGCGCTCTTCGCTCGGCTTCTGCTGCAGGACGCTCGGCTCGTCCTGCTGGATGAGCCCTTTACCGCGGTTGACGCGAAAACAATGGCGGATCTGATCGGTGTGGTACAGCGCTGGCACGGCGAAGGACGCACGGTGCTCGCCGTTTTGCACGACTTCGACACGGTGCGGGATCATTTCCCCCGCACGATGATGCTCGCCCGCGAACTCGTTGCCCACGGACCCACGGCACAGGTTCTGACGGCCGAGAACCAGTTCCGCGCACGCCAGATGTGCGAGGCCTGCGCCGGCCCCCCGCATACCTGCGGGCGAAACGCTGCATGATCTGGGAGTTCCTGGTCCAGCCCTTCGCCGATTACGGGTTCATGCGGCGGGCGCTGATGGGTTGCATTGCAATCTCGGTCGGCGCGACACCGGTCGGGGTGTTCCTGATGCTGCGCCGCATGAGCCTGACGGGTGATGCGATGGCCCATGCGATCCTGCCGGGCGCGGCCGTTGGCTATCTGATCGCGGGCCTCTCGCTCGGGGCGATGACCATCGGCGGGTTGATTGCGGGTATGACAGTGGCGCTTCTCGCGGGCTTCGTGACCCGGGTCACGGCGCTGCGCGAGGATACGAGCCTCGCGGCCTTCTACCTGATCTCATTGGCGGTGGGCGTACTGATCGTGTCCACCCGGGGCAGCAACGTCGACCTGATGCATGTGCTCTTCGGGACCGTGCTCGCGCTCGACGACGCCGCACTGGTTCTGCTCTGTTCCATCACGAGCGTTTCGGTCTTCGCGCTCGCGGTTCTGTTCCGGCCGCTCGTGCTCGAATGTGCGGATCCACAGTTCCTGCGCTCGGTGAGCGGGCTCAGCGCCATGGCGCATTTCACGTTTCTTGCCCTTGTCGTGCTGAACCTCGTGGCCGGCTTTCACGCGCTCGGAACGCTGATGGCTGTCGGCATCTTGATTCTTCCTGCCGCCGCGGCGCGATTCTGGGCAGCCGGCATCGGCGCACTGATCGCCGTCGCCGTCTCGGTTGCGATGCTGTCGAGCCTGATCGGCCTTCTTGTCTCCTATCATTTCAGCCTGCCGTCCGGGCCGGCAATCATTCTGGTCGCAGGTCTTGCCTACGCGCTGTCGCTGGTCTTCGGACCGGTGGGCGGTCTCGCCGAGCGGGTTTTCCCGCGCCGTTATCTCGAAGCCTGAAAGGAGGTCAATTCTGCCCCGCAGAATGCTTCTGCTGTCCGCCGCCGGCGACTGAAGGCCGACGAGGCCGCCGTGGCGCGCAGCCTTCGGGGAAATTGGCATCGATAGAGTGTCTGTTGGCCCTGGCTCGGGCGGCTTGACCTTGCACGAGCCATCGAGGCGACGGCGCTTCATCCACGCCATGTTCACCTGCGGCGAGGACTATGCCGAGCGAAACGTCGAGCACTTCGAGAGTGAACGCCGCGACCGCAAGCTCCGCCATCTCCAGCGTCAGGCAAGACACTTCAATGGCTTTGGTGCAGGCTGAGCAGGCCGCCGGATACTACCGGCGGCCCCATCGCCCACAAATCCCGAAGTACTGCCTTTCGAAGATGTTGCCGGGTCTTTACGGATTCAGCGCCTGTGCGATCGTCGTCGCGTTGTGGCGCATCATGTCGAGGTAGGTCCCTGCCGGACCGTCCGGCCCGGACAGCGCGTCCGGGTAGAGCGTACCGCCAATGCCGGCTCCCGTCTCGTCGGCAATGCGCTCCAGGAGCCGAGAATCGCCAATGTTCTCGACGAAGACGGCACTAATGCCCTGTTCACGGATCTGCTCGATGAGGTGGGCGACATCCTTTGCGGACGCTTCCGACTCGGTGCTCAGCCCCTGCGGCGCGACAAATGTAAGCCCGTAGTAGCGGGCGAAATACTGGAACGCGTCGTGCGAGGTAACGACGGTGCGGTGGTCGGCCGGCAGGCCTTCCATGAGCTCGTGGATCTCTGCATCGAGCGCCTCGATCTCGGCGACATAAGCTGCACGGTTCTGGTAGAAGTCGGCCGCGTTCGCCGGGCTGGCCTGAGACAGAGCGGCAGTGATGTTGTCCACATAGACTACGGCATTAGCGAAGCTCTGCCAGGCGTGCGGGTCGAAAGCGCCGTGGTGATGGTCATCGTGGCCTGCCTCGGCATGCTCCTCGTCCTCCTCGTGCTCGTCATGCTCATCATGCTCGGCATGTTCCTCGTCCTCCTCGTGCTCGTCATGCTCATCATGCTCGGCATGTTCCTCGTGCTCCTCATGTTCATCATGCTCGTCATGCTCCTCGTGCATGTCATGTTCGTCATCATGTTCGTCATGGTCGTCGTCGAACGAGATCGGATTGATCCCGGCGGTTGCCACCACACGCATGCCATCGAAATCGGTGGCGTCGACCAGCCGGTCCAGCCAGCCCTCGAACTCCAGCCCGTTCACCACAAGGATCTCCGCTTCGCTGACGGTCCGTGCATCGGCAGGGGTCGGCTGGTAGACATGCGCATCCCCATCGGGACCGACGAGCGTCTTGACAGCGATGTGCTCGCCGCCGATGCGCTTCACCATGTCGCCGAGGATCGAGAAGGTGGCGACCACCTGGATCGGTCCGTCGGATTGTGCGAAGGCCGGTGCGGCGAGCGGCAGGGGGAGGAGGGCGGTGGCGGATATCAGAAGCGCTCTGCGGGAGAGCATTGAAAGTCCCAACATTCTGTTCATGCGACTAGTCTTCCTACTTGGTTTCAGGTTTCAGGATAGCGGCGCGAAAATCCTGCCCGGTGAGATCGCCCACCGGTCCGAAAATCAGCGACCGTGAAATGTTATGTTATAATATAACATTCCAAATATTGATTGCAAAACCAAGTGCTCCTGCAAGCCGGGCGCGGCCGCAGGAAAGGGGTTGACATGCATGAAGATCGCGACGACCGGACCGACCTGTCCCCACCTTACAGGCAGACGGGCACGGTGGACGACGACGGACTGACTCTTTCGATTTGCCTGCGCTGCCGTGACGGGCGCGAGGGCAATGACGCCGACCTCGACCGGCGGGGCGGTCGGCGTCTGGCGCACGCCGTGGCGGACGCTTTTCCCGACAGCATGGCCGCGAGCCGGGGCATCCGCCTGCGCGGCGTGAATTGCATGAGCAATTGCAAGCGGCCCTGCACCATCGCGCTCTCGGGCCCCGGCCGCTTCACCTATCTCTTCGGTGATCTCGACCCGACGCTCCATGCCGGAGACGTCCTCGCCGTTGCCGCCGCCTATGCCGAAGCCGAGGACGGTTTTCTGCCCAGGCCCGAGCGGCCGGAAGTTCTGCGCGAGGGAATCCTCGGTCGCATCCCGCCGCGCGGCTTCGCGGGCGACATGGTCGAACCGCTTTCCCTGACCCCCCAACACCCAACTCACGAGAGCGACGACCTGTAACCCGTTCCCACGTGAAAACCGGAAGGCGGGGTTTTTGCGATCTTGCAGCCGGGTGCGTTCGGCGAGGTCGGCCCCCACCGGCTCGACTGATTTTTCTTTCTAAAGAGGCCTGCCGGACTTGGGGTGGACCTGATCACCCCGACGGTGTCCATGCGGACCGGTCGGGGGGGATGTGGCCATTGCGGTCTATGGTCACTCTCACGCACTTCCCCGGGAGCCATCCCGTCTTGACTGGCCGGCTTCGGCCTGTCACCACTGTCATTGGCGGTGTTATGCTTTCATTCATGATGCGACCATCACCGATGCAACAGTGACTCCCCGGCTGTTCGCCCGTCTCGCGGAGGGATCGCCCGCAGCAACCGCCTGATCCCACGCCTGCCCTTCGAGCCCTCCCCATGACCGAATCCGCAAACTGCAACCCGGTACTCGCGACGGTCGTCCGCGGGGGCGAAGTGGAATCCGTGCACCGCGGCAGCGCCGTGGTGGCGGACGCCCGAGGGGAGACCGTGTTAGCCGTCGGCGACATCACCCGGGCGGTGTTTCCCCGTTCATCCTACAAGTTCATCCAGGCCGTCCCCCTGGTGGAGTCCGGCGCGGCGGATGCGTTCGGCCTGGGCTCGGAGGAAATCGCGCTCGCCTGTGCGTCCCACAATGCGGAGCCCGTGCACATGGAACGGGTGGAAATAGGTTATATCGAATAAAATGATTTAAATACAATGTGATAGTAATTTACCGTAAGCATTTCGGAAGCGAGAAAAGGTAAAGTTCCGGGTATTTTGGCGCACTGCTGTCGTGCATCAAGTTCCGGCAGTCGCAGTTCGGTTCCCGGGTGATGCTGCCTTCCCGAGATCGGAATTTAGGAATGATCTGCCTGGTTACCAAGAACAGGGAGGCGCGGTTAGCGCCTAGGACGTTTCCTGGACGGAGTGCGTAAGGCCATATAGAGCCGCCTTTGCTAGCTGCGGATTCAGCGCTTGGCCACACTATCTTCCCTTCAGGCTTTGTTCACGACCCGAAAGTGGATCACTCCCACCATGGTGTTCCATATGCTGCGGCAAGATGACCCTGCAGGAACTGCCGGTGTTGGGGTAATATCATCGGTATGAACGACAGACCATTTCCGAAGCCGCCGCCGGCCGATCCCCTACCGCTGGAGACTTGGCTGGACCAGACAGATCGTTCCGAAGTCGGCCGCGAACCGTTCTTCCGGGGGCGAGATGCGGAATTCAATGTCTTTCGCAAGGCGGCTGGCAGTCTCCATGATGGGCGGGTAGGCGGTGGCACGATGGTGTTCCAGGGCGCCCCGGGCGCCGGGAAGTCGGCCCTGATGGAAGAGTGCATGGAGGCGGTGCGGCACCATTCAACCCCTGAAGTGCCCTGGGTGGCGGTTGCCGTGGATCCCAGTTCCCTGGAATCTCCCATCGATGTCATTGAGGCTTTGGTTGAGGCTGCCAATACAGAAAGCGAACGTCTCCGGAAAATGGCTTCCGGGACATCTGTGACCAAGGTGCTGGACGATCTCCTTGACCGGGGGAGGAAACTGTACCGGGAGTTGTCGGAGCGTGGCGGTGGGGCGTTCGGACTGTCCGTAGGCGGACGCAGGGACGAGAGTGTGACAGCCGGGCGGGCATTCCGGAAGGCCGCGCAACTGTTGGGGAAATACCACATTGTGGTGTGTGTGGACGAGGCCCAGAACACACCGGTTACCGGAAATACAAAGGGGGTGATGGGCTGTCTTCACCGGGACCCCCAGGGGATTCCCCTGGTGGCGGCGTTCTTTGGTCTGAGCGATACCGAGAATGTACTGCGCGATTGCGGTCTTTCAAGATTCGCCAGTGGGCGAGTGGTGACTCTGGATCCCCTGCCGGATGAAGATTCGACCTGCGCCATCCGGAGTGTCTTCGATGCCTACGGTTTCACGGGCACGAAGGAAGATCGGGAAGTATGGGTGAGCAGGCTGGCCGAGTTGTCCCAGGGGTGGCCGCAGCATATCAACCGGGTGGCGGTTGCGGCGTGTGACATCATCCGGGCCAACGGCGGACGGATTGATTCAGGGCATCTGGATGAGGCTATGGCCGCCGCGGAGGAATACAAGAGGGAATACTATGCCGGCCGGCTTGCTGCCGGTACACAGGATCCCGGACTTTACAAGCAGATCGCGCTGGCGGCTGAATCCCGCCCGGAGGGCATCTTGCCCCGTGAAGCACTTCGGGGTCTTACGCAAACAGCACTGGAGAATTCACAAAGCAATTTCGATGATTTTCTGATCAATGCCCTCCATGTTGGTCTGCTGGCCCAGACGAAGCATCTTCCATATCATTACCAGATTCCCATTCCGTCTTTCGGGGACTACTTGCGGGCCTTGCCGGTGGAACCGCCGCAGGTTTGACAGGATTTTTCGGAAAGACTGATCATCATGAGAATGTTGAAGGAAGCTGACAGCTCCTATGATGCGCTTGAAGACGATGAAGACTGGATCCCCTACCTTCGGTGACGTCTCCCGTATTCGTGCCTGAAGATATGCAGGAAAAAAGTCCGGCTATCTTTTCAGTTATGCACTGTCGGAGCTGAAGCGTGGTGCGGGTTCGGAAAACCATAATTTCTGGAAGCGCGGATACGTCTACTATGCGGCAGGCAGGATGGCAGATGCCTTCAATCTGTCGCGAAAGTGGAATTGAATATCGGTGTCCAGTTTCCCGGGCATGTTGAGAGGGATGTCTTATTCACATGAGCACAAGATTTCCTGACGCAAGCTTTCAACCTGGCTCTATGTCCCAGTTACAAGCTGGCACAGCTTTCGATTGAGGACGTAACGCAGAGATGTCACTCGATACAATCCTGAACGATTGGCGGCGAAAAGCGGCTGAAGGCGGCTTCAGCCAAACCCGGTCGATGGGCACCGCTTTCGAGGCGCTCTGCATCGCTTTCCTGACTCATGACCCGGTTCAGTCAGGGCAGTTCCGGAATGTCCGTCCCTATGCGGACTGGGCCCGTGAGCAGGATCTTGAAGCAACTGACACCGGCATCGACCTGGTGGCGGAACTCGCCGACGAGCCGGGTTGCTTTGCCGCCATCCAGTGCAAGTTCCTGGAAACCGGGGTGAACATCCCGAAAAAGGAAATCGACTCGTTCCTGGCCGCGTCCGGCCGTCCCGAGTTCCGGCGCCGTGTCTGGATAGACACGACCGGCCGTCCCTGGTCTCGCAACGCGGAAGAGACCCTGCGGGTCCAGGAAAAGCCTGTGCAGCGGATCGGCCTGCACTACCTGAAGGCCAGTCCGATCGACTGGGCCGAGTATGTAGCCTCCGGAGAAGTAGGTGAACGGGAGCCACCGAAGACGCCGCGGCCGCACCAACAGGACGCGATCGACAGCGCTCTTGATCATCTCGGCACACCCGGCAGCCGAGGTAAATTGCTGATGGCCTGTGGCACGGGCAAGACGCTTGTGGGGCTGAGGATCGCCGAACGCCTTGCTGGCAAGGGAGGCCGTGTCCTCGTATTGGTGCCAAGCCTGGCGCTTCTCTCGCAAACTCTGCGGGCATGGCTCGACGACGCCACGCTGCCGATTCGCGCCTTTGCGGTCTGTTCAGACAGCCAGACCGGCAGGCCGCGCCGGAACGCCGGCGACACGGCCGACATGGATGTGCTCGATCTCGAATATCCGGCAACCACGAACGCAGTTTCCTTGGCCAACCGCGCCGGGCAGGATGCATCGGACGCAATGACCGTCATATTCGCGACGTATCAATCCTCGGAGATCATCTCGGCAGCCCAGCTCGAACATGGGCTTCCTCATTTCGATCTGGCTGTTGCCGACGAGGCCCACCGGACGGCCGGCGCCCTCATTCCGGGAGAGGATCCCTCGCCATTCGTACGCATCCACGATGAAAATGCGATCCGCACGGACCGGCGGCTCTACATGACGGCAACAGCCAAGGTCTATGCGGCAAGCGCGCGGACCCGGGCGGGGCATCTTGCCACCACCCTCTGCTCCATGGACGACGAGGACCGTTACGGTCCCGTTCTGCACGAGACCCGGTTCGGAGATGCCGTCGACCGGGATCTGCTGTCCGATTACCGCGTCATCGTGCTCACCGTACCGGAATCCCTCGCGGCCGGCATACGCATCCGCAACTTTTCCGAGGGCAAGCCGCTGACCATCGATGAGCAGGGGAAGATGATCGGCTGCCTGCGTGCACTGGCCAAGACCGACGCCGACCAGTTCCCCGAGGATGACCGGGAGCCGATGAGGCGGGCCATCGCCTTCTGCAACCTCGTCGAATCATCGAAGCGCCTGGAAGGGCGTATCCACGATGTTGCCGAGGCATATGCCGAGACATACGGCAACGGGAGTGCCCCAGCTGTAACCGCCCGCCATGTGGATGGCACCTTCAATGCCACGGCCCGCGCGGATGCTCTCGAATTTCTTGAGGAAGCACCCGAAGGGGAGACGCGGATCCTGACCAATGCCCGCTGTCTCACCGAGGGCGTCGACGTGCCGGCACTTGACGGCATACTTTTCATGCACCCCAGAAAGAGCCAGATCGAAGTCGTGCAGGCCGTCGGCCGTGTCATGCGCAAGGCTGCCGGCAAGAAACTGGGCTATGTCATCCTGCCGGTGGTGGTGCCGTCTGCGGCATCCCCTGAGCAGGCGCTTGCCGACGACAAACGCTGGCAATCCGTCTGGCAGATGCTGAACGCGATACGCAGCCACGACGAGCGCTTCGAGGGCATGCTCAACCGCCTTGAGATGGGTGAGGCCGGCGACCGGATTTCGATTATCTCGCTCGCAGACTGGCGCCCCTCCTCCGATACCTCGGAAGTCGACAACCGAAACGCTCCTGATCCGGATGCTTCAGAACAGAAATTGCCTCAGCAGCAGCCGATCGTGTTTGATGGCCTGCCAGAAGCGATCCGCACCCGCATCGTCGAGAAGTGCGGCAACCGTCGATACTGGGAGGACTGGGCGGTCGACGTCGCCCGCATCGCCCGTGCCCACATTGAGAGAATACAGGCGCTTGTCGATTCGGGTGAAGCCGAGCAGGATATATTCAACGAGTTCCTGACGGAGCTTCGGGATGACATCAACCCGGAGGTTTCCAAGGAGGATGCCATAGAGATGCTTGCACAGCACATGGTGACGCAACCCGTCTTCGATGCTTTGTTCGGATCGGCGGCGGCGGCACGCCGCAACACCGTAAGCCAGGGCATGGAGACCATCCTCGACGTACTGAAACCCACGGGAATCGATGTTGAAGCGGAGAGCCTGGATCCGTTCTACGATTCCGTGCGCAGGCGGGTTGACGGCGCCACCTCTTCCGAGGCAAGGCAGGGCATCGTGGTCGAGCTGTACAACAAATTCTTCGCGAAGGCCTTCAAAAAGGTCACCGAACGGCTCGGTATCGTCTACACACCGGTCAAGGTCGTGGATTTTATTCTGCGCTCAGTCGAAGACGTGCTGGGGGAAGAATTCGGCAGCGCCCTCGGCGAGCCCGGTGTGCATATCCTGGATCCTTTCACGGGGACAGGGACATTCATCACCAGGATGATGCAGTCGGGATTGCTGACACCGGAACAGATTCTCCGGAAATACGGAGGCGATGGGAAAGCGCCCGAATTCCATGCGAACGAGATTGTCCTGCTGGCATACTACATCGCCTCGGTGAACATCGAGACCGCGTTCCAGGGCGTGACGGAGGCCGATTACCGGCCATTCGAGGGAATCTGCCTGACCGACACCTTCGCGCTCAACGAGAACGACGACACGCTCCAGGCGCTCTTCCCCGATAACTCGGAGCGCCGCGTACGACAGAAGGAACTCGATATTCGGGTCATCGTCGGCAATCCGCCCTGGTCTGTGGGCCAGCGAAGCTCGGCAGACAACAACCCCAATGCCAGTTACCCGCGTTTGGAGTCACGAGTTTCCCAGACCTATGCGGAGCATTCCCAGAGTACAAATAAAAACAGTCTCTACGACACCTACAAGATGGCAATCCGCTGGGCGTCGGATCGGATTGGAGATCGGGGGATCGTGGCGTTCGTCACAAACGGCTCCTGGATCGACGGTAATGTGGATGCGGGCGTTCGCGCCTGCCTTGCGGAAGAATTCAGCACGATCCATGTGCTGAATCTGCGGGGCAATGCGAGAACTTCCGGCGATTTACGTCGTGCGGAGGGTGACAACGTATTTGATCAAGGTTCTCGTGCACCGGTGGCGATCACGGTCCTCGTGCGGAATCCGGAGTCCGGACAGAAGAACTGCCGGATCCTGTATCGCGATATCGGCGATTACCTGAAACGCGAGCGGAAGCTTGAAATACTGCAGGATACCGGATCAATCAACGGGATTACCGACTGGCAGGAAATCAAGCCGGACCGGCACCATGACTGGATCGGTCAACGTGACGAGACTTTTGAGAAGTTCTATCCGATGGGATCGAAAGAGGCCAAGGCTGGCCGGGTAGACAATGCAATCTTCAGGCTGTTCAGTAATGGTTACAAGACTGGTAGAGACGCGTATATCTACAATTTTTCCCGTAAGGCTTGCGCAGACAATGCCCGCCGAATGGTGGATTGCTACAGAAAAGCACTTCAAGACTGGAACGAATCGGAGAAGGACGCCGATGATATTGGAAAAATCGTTGAGCGGCACAGTTCGCATGTCCGGTGGGATAGTCAACTGAAAGATAATCTGCGACGCCGGAAAGAGATATTGTTCTCAACAGAGAAAATATGGACAACACAATATCGGCCTTTCGTGAAGCAGCACTGTTATGTCGACTACGTCCTTGCTCAAAGGAAATACCAGCAAGACAGTGTTTTTCCTGCAAATGACAGTCAAAACAGGGCGATCTGCGTTCCGGGAGTCGGTTCTACCAAACCCTATTCGGCACTCATGGTGGATTGCATGCCGGACCTTCATTTCGTAGCTTTTGGACAATGCTTTCCCCGATACAGATATACGCGCCGGGAACAGAGTACCCTGCTGGATGAAGAAGGCGAATGGGTTCATATCGACAACATCTCGGATACGGCCCTTGCCGCTTTCCGGACCCATTACAAGGACCCCCAGATCAGCAAGGATGCAATCTTCGATTACGTTTACGGAATACTCCACGCACCGGGTTTCCGGGATCGTTTCGCCGACGACCTTTCGAAATCCCTGCCACGTATCCCTTTCGCCCGGGACTTTCATGCATTCGCCAAGGCTGGCCACCTGCTGAGCAGGCTCCATCTGGGTTATGAGACCGGCCCGGAGTTTCCACTCGCAATCGAGACCGACGGCAAGCCGGAGCAGGAAACCGTCCGGTTCTTCGGTTCCAGGGCTATGCGTCTGGCAGGAGAGGGGGATACTATCCTCATCGTGAACGATGGCTTGCGACTGTCCGGGATTCCCGCCGCGGCGCATCGCTACGAAGTGAATGGACGCACGCCGATAGGCTGGTTCATCGACCGCTACCGCATCAGGACGGACAGGGAAAGCGGGATTACCAATGACCCGAATGGATGGTTTCCCGACCAGGCAGGATTCATTTCGGCAGTGCAACGAATCATCCATCTTTCAGTGGAGACTTCGCGGATTATCGACTCACTTCCAGACACATTCGACGGCTTGGACGGAGCCCGAATCATGGAATCCAGTTGACTGCCATATTTCAAGGTATCTTTCTCAGGAAGTCCTCATGAGTTATTTGGTGAAGCAGTGTAAGAGATGTTAACTAAGTTGACAGTACGGAATTTCAAGAGGTTCGATTCCGTGGTGATCGACCTGGCGGATCCTGTCGTCTTCATTGGCCCGAACAACTCTGGGAAGACATCCGCCATGCAGGCCCTGGCCTTATGGGAGATTGGCGTGAAAAGGTGGCATGAGAAGCGCGTCGGGAAAAAAAGCAAGCCCAAGAAAAGGCCCGGCGTGACGATCAATCGCAGGGATCTTCTTGCCATACCGCACCCGAGCGCGAATCTCCTTTGGAGAAATTGTCACACGAGGGATGTTTCCAGAATTGGTGGAAAGCCCAAAACAGGGAATGTACGAATTGAAATTCTGGTGGAAGGAATAACGAGAGAGGGAAAATGGGAATGCGGTTTTGAATTCGACTATGCCAATCCGGAGTCATTTTACTGCCGCCCCCTGCGTGTTGGAGAACACAAGGACCAGGAACGGATGGCGGTTCCCGAAGAAGCGGCATTATTGAACATTGCGTTTCTTCCGCCGATGTCCGGATTGGCCGCCAATGAAACGAAACTGGAACCGGGGGCGGTGAATGTCAGGATCGGTGAAGGCCGCACCGCCGAAGTTCTACGCAATCTGTGCTGGAGAATTTGGGATGGAAACCGTGAGCAGTGGAATTCCCTTGTTCTTGAAATCAAGAATCTCTTCGGAGTCGAACTGCAAGAGCCTATATATATCCCCGAGCGTAGTGAAATCACGATGAATTACCGTGAGGGAGGATGCAATTTTGATCTTTCCTCGAGCGGCCGCGGGTTGCAGCAGACCCTGTTGCTGCTGGCATATATGCGGGTAAATCAGGGTTCGGTGATCCTCCTGGACGAGCCGGATGCCCATCTCGAAATCCTCCGCCAGAGGGGAATTTACCAGCTGATCAGCGACAAGGCATCTGAACTCGGTATCCAGGTCATTGCCGCGAGCCATTCTGAGGTGATTCTGAACGAGGCGGCAGACAGGGACCTGGTGATTGCCTTTGTTGGAAAGCCGCATCGGATCGGCAGCGGGGCCAGCCAGGTACGCAAGGCATTGTCCGAGATAGGGTGGGAGGATTACTATCAGGCGGAGCAGAAGGGGTGGGTTCTTTATCTTGAAGGCTCCACTGACCTGGCAATCCTGCAGGCTTTCGCAAGAAGGCTGCGGCACGAACAGGCGATGGCCGCACTGGAATTGCCATTTGTGCACTATGTCAGGAATGAACCGAGTGCGGCGTCCAGGCATTTCTTTGGCTTGAAGGAGGCTATCCCGGGATTCAGGGGTGTGGCGCTATTTGATCGGATAGATGCGCTTGGCGAAAGCAACCCCCACCTGACCCAAATGGTCTGGAAGAAGCGGGAGATCGAGAATTATCTTTGTACTCCCGGCACACTGAAAAGATTTGTAGAGGAATCGGTAAAACGCGAATGGGAAGACACGCCACTTTTCATGCAGGAAGCACTGAAAAAGGCTGTCAGAGCGATGGACGAGTCGATATCGGAAGTGCGAGGTGCCTTGAAGACTTTTGGGAAAGACTCACCCTGGAGTGACGACATCAAGGCCAGCGACGATTTTCTGATTCCGGTTTTCCGTGCTTACCATGACTGGCTTGGACTTCCCAAGATTACCGGAAAATCGAGTTTTCACAGTTTGGTCGAATTCATGCCGGAAGAGGATATTGACCCGGAAGTTACCGAAAAGCTGATTCGAATTGTAGAAGTTGCCAATAGAGTTCAGAATTAGGAATCATTTTCGTAATGTTTTCTTGAAAATCAGAAGTTGATTCATGAGGCCGTTTTTCCAACTTCCTATCGCTCGACTAGGGTGACTGATGTATCGCCCCATCTGAGGGACCTGCCGAATAGATTTCTATGTGGAATGCTTCTTCCTAAGATCCTGCAGCCTGCTTAAAATTTTGTATTCACCTCGTGCTCGCGCTTCGGATTCCATAGCATCCCAGCCATCTTGTGTTGAGACATCACCTTCAATCTCCCATGAGTTGAGCAAATCTTCGACCTTGGATTTATGTTCGATCCACAGGAGTTCATCCAGCCAACTATGCGAGAGATCCCGGTTCCTCAGACGGATTCCCGATAGCAGGACATTCAGGCCCAGGTGAAGACTGCTCAATACAAAATCCTGCACGGGAAACATGCGGAAACCGTCGTATGAATTTCCCAGGGTCCAAGTGCCGATATTGAAATTCCCACCATTAGTATTTTTGTATCGCGTGATCAAGTGACCTTTCTTAACGCAGGCAACCAAGTCGGGCAGAAGTGCTCTTTCCTCTTCATCGCAAGTAAATCGGGAATTGAGATTGTCGGTTAGCTTCTCGGCCGAGAGTCCTTCGAGACCCACGACTACCCCGATGTAAGGGTTGCGCTCCATCTCGGGCACCTTGAATCCAGAACTCAAAAGAAGTCTTCTGTTGGGAAGAATATCCGTCGCATCGGACGCAGCCCGATTGAGTCTCTTGACCGAAGCGATATTGGCGAGGGCCATTTCCCATCCGTCTTTGTCCATATATGACCCGCCCCGGTATGCAAGAACAATCGTCGATCCGGAAGTGACGGGCTGCTGCCATATATCCGACCTTTCGATGGGGATCTCTATGCCCCTGGCCCTGATGGAATGCGCGCCGGCGTGTCCTTATCAATCTAGCGACCTCTACACAGTACACCGTCAGGTGCTCTATGGATCGGGTCTTTGGAAAACACAGGTTCTCACGCCGGCGATTTGCCTTTTCTGCCATCACGATCAATTGCTCTCAAGCAACCCTGGTGGGTAACTGTTCTACTCTAATGTCAGGTTGATATTTGGAATCCGGAACCAGGTTCCCGATCCTCCACTGGCCTGCCCTCAGGCAGGCACATGATTCTCTTCGTACGGCATGCCGGACGTCAGCACCGCCCACGCGGTCCGCACCATCCGGTTCGCCAGCGCCACCGTCGCCACGTTCCGGTGACGCCGCTCCAGCAAACCCTTCAGCCACTGGCTTCGACGATCCGTCTTCTCCTTCCGGGAAAGCTGATTGACCATCGTCCGCGCCCCATGGACCACCAGGCAGCGCAGATACCGGTCGCCCCGTTTCGATATCCCCAGCAGCCGGTCCTTGCCGCCGGTCGAACGCTGCCCCGGCACCAGGCCGAGCCAGGCCGCGCATTCCCGACCGTTCCGGAACATACCTGGGTCGCCCATGGTGGACAGCAGCGCAGTGGCCGTCATCGGACCCACTCCGGGGATCGTCATCAGCAGTTGTGCCTGCTCGTCCGACTGGGCAATCTCCTCGATCATCCGGTTGTATTTCTCCACCCGCCCGTCCATGTGCACCAACTCGTCGTACAGCTCGGCCAGCACGTCCAGAAACCGGGGAGGCAGGGTGATGTCAGAAGTACCGCCGTTCCCCAGGATCTCCGCCACCGCCGGCCGGACCTTCCAGATGCCCAGGGGAATCTCGATGCCGAATTCGGCCAGCAGGCCGCGGACCGCGTTCGCGTGGGCCGTCCGGTTGCCAACCGCCCGGGACCGGACCCGGTGGATGGCCTGCTGCGCCTGACGGTCCGCGCTCTTGATCCCCACGAAGCGCATGTTCGGGCGCTGGACCGCCTCGCAGATCGCCGCGGCGTCCGCCCGGTCGTTCTTGTTGGTCTTGACGTAAGGCTTGACGAACTGAGGGGCCATGAGCTTCGCCTCATGCCCCATGGCCAGAACGTCCCGGCCCCACTGGTGGGCCCGGCCGCAGGCCTCCATGCCCACCACGCAGGGTGCCAGGTTGGCCAGGTATTCCTTCAGCTTCGCCGGCTTCAGCTTCCGGTCAACGCAGCTGCGGCCCGATGCGTCGACGCCGTGGACATGGACCGAGTTCTTCGCCAGGTCGATGCCAATGAAGGCGGGAACGGATCGGGGTTTCGTGGTATGTTTCGTCTTGGTCATGGTTCATTCCTCGAGTGTGTGAATGATGTACAGATCATTGGGGCTCCCAGAAGCCGTATCCGACAGGGATGGACCATGGCCTCTCTTCTCTTCCGGATCACCCGTCCCCCGGCGCCACAACGCAACGGAGCGCTCACTGTAGCGGGTTTCGGGGTGAAGAGAAAACCGCCCCTGGAAGGATACCCCCTGATCACCGCTTTGCTTGCAGACCGGCAACCCGACGGGCTGCGCTGTCCCGGCATCGCGCGCCTCCGCGATCCGGCTGCATTCCGTTCCGCGGTCCCGCCTGACAGGCGTGTGCGGGATGCCGGTGGTGTTGCTGTATGGCTCATCGTCGATCGGAGTTGGTTGCAGTTTGCTACCCCCCGAGGGTGAGGCGGGTCATACCATTAATCTAGTTTTAACTTCTGCCGTGCCATAGACAGCTTCACACGGCACGAGAATTCCGCCATCATCAGTCTTGAAAACTGGCGAGAAAATGTTGTCGTGGATAATTACGTCGATTTGCTTGCTGCGCTCATTGGAATACGAGAACACCTCGCCATGTCCAATTGCATAGGAGGTGGGTAGGAAACAGCGGATGAACTCCTGATCACTTCTTCCCGGGAAGTGCCCTTGATGGAAGAGTTTCCGCTTATGGCAGACGCATGGAGCTTGGCAAGGGCAATGTTGGCTTGGCCACGGAGTGCTTCGAGCAAAATCTCCGGGTGCTGTTTTCTGGTCTTATCCATGTAAATTAGAATTGCAAAATCTCATGATTTAGCGGCCCGCACAGTCAAATCAATAACTACTACCTGAATATCTGAAACTCCAGGATAACTACTGGAAATTTTGCCCCAGTATTCCTTTAGGGTATATTGAAGGAGGGCAATGTCGGCTGATTTGCCATCAATCTTCCATTTCCTGTCAGGTTTGTCTCCTTGCCAGATGAGAAGAAATACACCATAGCGTTCACTTCCATCACGCAGATAGTCGCCGGCAAGTTGATTACGCAGTCGCTCGCACAGCTTCGGGCCACTCCACTCTTTGTCCAGCAATTTCAACTCAATCGGTATCGGGTATTCAATGTTATGGTTTTGTAACCAAATGTCCGGACGCTGTCTGTTTGCAATTTCAGCTTCCTGAGAGATCGTGTAATGATTATCTGCTTTCTGGTCAAGCCAGTCCGTCACTAAATTTCGCACCTCGGATTCAGTTTCAGCCCTCTGCCATGTGATAAAGGGGCTGAAATCTCCTTGCTCCAACCAAATTTTCATATCGGTAAGACGGTTAACTGCCAGGTCAAAGAGTTGGCGCTGGGTTGCTGGTGTCCTGGTGAGATGTGAATCGAACTCACGGACCTGTGTTGCAGTCCATGGTTCAAGGTCCCCGTCTTCCTCCGCACGCTTGTAGGAAAGTTCTTTCATCCGGGATCGATAATTGAGTTTCGGATGTTCTTCTGCAAGTTCCGTAAGTGCCACGTACGATTCCTTGCCGGGGATTTCGGAAAGCAGGTTGAAGATCCTGCCGCGAGCCTCCTGAGCGTGATCGCGCAATTGGGGGGTGTAAACCCCTTTATTTGCGCGATGAATGTCATCCTCTACACGAATATACTCGTGCATAAGCATATAAAGGGTTTTGAGATAGTTGGGTGTCCGGAATCGGCCAAAATTTGGGCCGGTGTTGGAGTGATGTCGATTCCCCATCAATGCCGTAATGAAAAGCTGTGCAAAGTCAGTACCCCGTTCGGCATCCAATTTTGAAAACTGCTCCGACAGTGCGGGAATGCCCGAGTCCGGCCTCGTATCAACCCATATGGCATACCATTGTGAGAGAATTTCATCGCACCGTGCTGTGGCTGCCTTATTTCTTGCCAAGGCTCCAAGTTTGTCCGGACATATGCCTCCGCTCTTGAGGATATGCAGGCAGTCGCGTAGCGTGTCGGAATTCGGTGGATTATGTTCCCGGATCCATGGCAGGAGTGGCTCGATCAGGGCTTGGTGCAACCAGGGTGCATAATTTTTCAGGTCATGCAGAAGTCCATACGATTTCTGGTCGGGTTCGGTATTGCCAAGTTCAAAGATAATCTCGGTCCATATAGCTTCCATCACGGCTTGTGGTTCGGTTCGATACATTGTTTCGAGCCAACCGGGAAACCCGTTAATTTCCCGGGTGATGTAGCGCAGGGCGTGGTCAATTTCGGATTTACCCAGGTGGTTTGGGAATTCACTGAATTCCCGTGACTCGATTTCAAGTCCCGACAGGGCAAAGGACAACGAACAGGGAATCGACGAAGTATTAGCGCCTTCCGACGGAATCCCCGGGTCGTATACCCGCCAATGATTCATTGCAGCATCGCGATAGGCCCGGGCGATGTCTTCTCCGAATTCATCGATCAAGAACTCCCAATCCACCCCAAGGGTGCGACTGGTTCGCAGACCGCTCTCCTCTATTTCCCTCATCAGCCAAAATTGATCGTAACTGAAGTCGCCTGGTTGCAGTTCGGGTGGATTCCGGACGATGTCGGGTTCTTCCTTGAGGCGACTGATCCAGTCCGACCTGAACTGTTCTTGTTCTAGTCGCTGGTGTTCGCTTTCTTCTTTCCATTTCAGTTCTTCTTCTTGCAACTCCCGTACTTGTTCGGATATGGTCGGATTGAGCAAATCATTCAGGTGCGCCTCAAGCGCAGTGTCACCCTTCACAGCAGTTCGTAATTGACCAAGCCAATCGGCTGGACGCTCGGCACACGCGAATATATCAAACGCAAGTGAGAGTGAAATTAGCCGGTCATCTTCCAGCTTACACGTTTTCACCCAACCAAGAACACGCGGAAAACTGTCCGGTCCAAAAGACCAGTAGTGATCGGGCCATCTGATCTGGAAATAGTGGATCAACCGCTTTTCGTACCCTTCGGGGCAGGCCCGCCTTATCTCCACCCTTCGCCAGAACAATGCATCGTTCAGTTCCGGCCATGCCGGAACCAGTTCTCCCAATTTATCCTTGTAATCGTCGAAATGCCCACCAATCGATTTGCGTATAGCAGGAGAGTTGAGCAGGATTTCGAGGGCGCTGTCCTGCATGGCCGCATCGGCATTCTCTGAAACCAGTCGCTCGACAGCATGGATCGCTGGGCTTAATAGCCATGAGAACTCTTTCGAGATACGACAAGAGTGACGTTCGATATGGGGTTGGCGATCGAGGATTTCCTGCAAGCCGTCCACAAGATTGGACAGTGGTTTGGAGGAATCCAGGGTTGAGATCGGCAGGCGGTCAATATATCCATGCAGCGCATGTCGCAGTCCAGTCACCTCGAAACGGTTCATGGGAGGCAGTTTCTCAATGGCTGCCAGTAAGTGGGCAACACCTTGCTGGTCGGGGGAAGCCCATTGAAGGAGTTCGGCAAGCAGCTTTCGGGGAATTTCAGCCTGATCTGTCAACAAGGCGTGCCATAGTGAACACCTTTGTGCGTCGGAGCCGCAACTCATGACGGCGCGCACAGCGGCCATCCGTGCATAGATATCCCGTTCCGGGTCAATGGCTATGGTGAATAACGGTGGCACGCATTGTTGCATCTTTCCTTGCCAGACCAACCTGCCCAGAAAAAAGATGGCGTCGTCGTTTGCACCATACATTTCGATCAAAGAGATAGTTTGATCGGTCAGGTCGGGTTGTGCGATCCGGGTAATCGCGCTGTTGTCCTGCGCGGAGCTGTTCTTGTCCTTTTCAACAATATCGAAAACGATACCGCTGAGAATGTTTTTTCGTTTCGATAATGGCAGTTGTGCCGGATCGCCTCCTTCTACAGCGATTTCAGGATGTATAGCCAGCGCATGCTCGCGAATTTTTTCGTCCTTCAGGATCAGCCAGGGCAGTATGGGTCGCAAGCGAGGGGAAACGATGGTCTCTCCGTATTGCTCGCGGAAGATGAGCGCTTCGATTGCGTGTCTTGCAGTGCCCTTCTCCAATAGCTTGATGAACCATTCAGCGGCCAGAATTTCACGAATCTCTCGGTGCCGGAACCGTACTGATCCGTAGATCACGTCGTTGAATATGGCTCTTTCGAGTAGAGTCCGGATGTCGCGCGGCTCCCAACCCGACAGGACCGCATCTGCCTTGATTCCCGTTCGCTCGTGCATTTCGTCCGGAACCTGGATGCCGGGCTCGTCGCAAAGGATGACCGCTGCCGCAAGCATTCTTGCTCCATCGCGTGCCTTATCTGGGTTCAATGGCCGCCGGTCTTCATTATCCGGATGCGGTTCATTGAGCCTCAGTTCAATATTGTGTTCCAGTAGTTCACTCCGATCGCCTAGGACACAGTCGATTTTCCACTTGTGGAGAATCCCCTCCAAATCGAAAGGCCGCTCTGCCAGAGACATGACGTTTGATCGTTTTAGTTCCTCAATCAGGTCATCGATTTTTGGTACTGACCGATGTTCGGCAAAGCACTGGATATCGTTTTCAACCAGCGGATTCAGCTGGAATATCTCCAGTTCACTTTCGGATGATTCGTATAATTCGCCAGGTTCCGAATGCCGATCAGTCGTTTTCACTTGTGGTTTCTTGAAGGGCAGATAACGCTCGATCAGCTCACGGTCTGACTTTGGGCGCCAGGCATAGGGGCGGCTTGAAATGCAGATATGGGCACGTTGTTGCGCCGGTTTGATGGCGTTTCCAAATCGGCGAATTGCCTTTTCGAAATCTCTTGGGTCGGAGAGCCGGGCTTCATCGACGGAATCGAGAAAAAACCAGGCTTCGTTCCGGGATGAGAGCCATTGCTCGAACCCTTCCGTATCCCCGACTTCGAAAGCTTGTTTGAAATCACCGTCGATATCTTCGATGCGAATGAAAAACGCGGGGCGCCCCTCATCCCTGATAAATTTCGCACGCTCGTTCATTTCGTGGGTCTTGCCTGCCCCGGCCTCTGCCAGAATAACAGTGCGATGCCGCCTGTCTATTTCAGACCAGCACCTGCTATTCTGATATCCGAGAATCTCAGAAATTTGCTGTTCGTCCGTGTCGTGTTTCGATCGGGGAATCGGGGAGAAGCGACGTTCAAGCGGAACGTGATTGGTGGAGTTCATGCTGATCCCAAATGAATGTCTGAAAATTTGAGTATAAATTCTGGCATGGTAGCCCGTCTGCGTAGCCGATGAAGACACCGCTGAGGTTGATGATCCAGAGACGGAATAGCACGCCCCAACTGAAACCAAGAGCGGGGCATTTCAACCCCGCCCCCGGGCCATGATGTTGGCGCGGGATGGGCCAATTATGGGATATCATCGGCCAGTCATACCAATTGAAAACCCATGAAAACATCGACAAAAGGCGCCCTGGTTGCTGCCCTGATGGCTGTTTTCCCGGTTACCGCATTTGCCCTGGACGTTCGGATGGAATGCCGAAGCGCATGGCTCGGCTCTCCCGAACATATCGCTTCCATGTCAAAATCCGCATCCGAACAGGCAATTGCGAAGCATGATGCCATAGAGAAATGCGTCCGGGAAATGACGGCACACATGGAGAGAGGGAATACGGACCCGACACAAGCCTTGCAGCAGACACCATCCGGATCGCTGGCTGCGCCCGAAGATGGCATATCCGAGCCGGTGGCGGATGCGGATCCCCGGCTTCATGACCAGTCCTGGATCGATGAATGGGAAAAACGCTGGCTGTGCGATGGCCTGACGCTCTACAAGTCAGGAGATTTCGGCAAGGTTGTACTTGATGGCATCGACGAAATACCAACCCATTTCACGATTCAGGGCCTTAGCCCAAGATGGGATTGGGATGGTGAGGATGACCGGAGTTGGGACAATGAAAGCGTGTATCGTTATGCGATTGTGCTTGGGCGGGGCGGCTCGACTGGCCTGCTCGATGTGTGGACAGCGTCATTCTATGATTTCAAGATGGCCGACGAAGACGGTTTCGCCGAACCGAGCATGACTTTCATTGGTTGTCACGATTAGGTGGCCGACGGCGTTGTTGAATTTTGGCGATGACTGATCCGGCAATTGGCTATTTTCCCTGGATAGGATGCGGACACAATTGACCGACCGGGAACCCCGGGTAATCCTGGCAGTATTCGATGCGGCTGCTTTCGTAACGACAGTCCTGGAGGAGAAGTAATCCGGCTTGCTGGCGCATAGCGTTGCCTCGTTCGCAGGTTATCCTTTGCGAACTGCCGTCATCGAAGCTCTACGTCACGGGGGTGGGCCTGGTATCGTCCCGATGCCCCCCGACCAGCGAGGAAACGGCCAGCAGGGCTCCGAGGCTGTAGACCAGCAGGCCCGCCAGGGTGAACCCGGAAAACGCGACCCTGCCCTCGATCAGCTGCAGGCAGAAGACCACGAGGGGGCCGAGCGCCGTGATTGTGCTGAGCAGCAGGACGCCCACGCCCGAGACGGCCTTCTGCATCGCGTAGAGCGGAAAAGCCATGATCGCGAACCCAATGAGTATGGCGGTTGCCACCTCCCCCGCATCGACCGGCCCCTTGTAATCGAGTTGCAGGTACCAGCCTGCGGCTGCGAGGAGAATGTAGACCGGGAACCGGAATGCGAAAACCGTTGACGGCCCAAGGCTGCTGGTGTCCAGTGTCCTGCAATGAACAAGCATCAGTGCGAACGCGCTACCGGAGAGGACCGAACAAGCAAGGCCGGACAATGCCGTGGCATGGGTGGAGCCGCGAACGAACCCGGAGAAGCCGAACAGCGTGGCGCCTGCGAGAACGACAATTCCGAGCACGACGAGGCAAAACCCGACCTTTTCCCGCATGCTTTTCAGGTCTGCAGGCTCCCCGATCCCCAGGCGGGCGAACACGATCGCGGAGACGGGCATGGCCGCCGCCGACACCGTGAAGGCCACGGCGGGCTCGATCAGCTGGATTGCGAACAGGTACAGGACCCATCTCGCCGCGGTCGAGCAGTTGCAGGCGAAGAGGCCCTTGAGGTTCCATTTGCACAGCCCGAACTGGCCGGGTCGAACACCCGGATGCCCAGTGAACGGACAAGGGTCGTGATCCCGAAGACCCAGAATCCCAGGAAAAACGAATCCATCTTCTGCAGTACGGCGCCGAAAAACACCGACTGGGCCGATTCGAGCCGGATGAAGACGGCGCTCCACGCCAGCCTGGCCAGCAATGGCATGCTGGTTCCCATCAGTCGGCCTCAAGGTGAAACACGATGGTTTGCCATGGTGAAGGCGTGCGGAGCTTCACTGCGACAGGAGTCATATTCGAATGTACCGGGATTCCGGGGCATGCGGCCCCGGACCGAAATCGCAGATCATGAACCTCCGGTGCAGACGCTACGCCTGCCGTTTCCTGCCCCGAAGACCCGTCGTCATTGCCACGGAGACGTCTGCTCAGTCACTGTTGCCGGCGCCGGACTCGGTGCCGGGCTCCGGCACGATGGTTGAAATCAACTTTCGGATCTCGCGGACATCCCCCTCCCTCCCAGACGAAATCAGGTCCCGTGCGATGGCCTGGGCGGTGAAAAGGGAAGCCCTGGCGACCCGGATTTCAGCCTCGGTGCGGGGCCACTCTCCATGATCGAGGGCCTCTATGACCAGGTCGACGATGAGCCGGTTCGGAGAAATCCCCCGGTCCCGGGCGGTCCTTTCGATGCGGTTCCACTGCTCCGGCGTGACACGGATGTTCTTCTGGATGCTCTTCCGGATAGTCTGCGACATAGATTATTTTGCCTTTCTGGATGCTGCGGCGCATCGTTCTGCTCCGAATACTACCAGCGTTACCGCCCACGGTTTCCGGTTCGAAGCCAATTTTTGAATCACCACGCACTCAAGAGAACCCCCTGAAGAGCTGCTTGCCCGGCAGTGATCAACATGGAGCGCAGGTACCAAAACGGTATCATCGCGCAATACGTCGCATTGCGCCGAGGGCCAAAGCGCCACCACCCTGGTGGCAGGCCAGTCCCGGGTTTCCGGAACCCGTTGTATTGGAACGTAATTTCCCGTATGCCCACGGAACACCCCGGTGCCACCATATATGACCCGCCCCGGTTTGCAAGAACAGTTGTCGATCCGGAAGGGACAGGCTGCTGCCATATATCCGACCTTCTGACGGGGATCTCTATGCCCCTGGCCCTGATGGAATGCGCGCCGGCGTGTCCTTATCAATCGGTCGACCTCTACACAGCACACCGCAAGGTGTTTCATGAATCGGGTCTTGACGTCACTCAGGTTCTCACTCCGGCGATTTGCCTTTTCTGCCATCACGATCAACTGCTCTCAAGCAACCCTGGTGGGTAACTGCTCTACTCTAATGTCAGGTTTGATATTTGGAATCCGGAACCGGATTCCTCCAGTGGCCTACCCCCAGGCAGGCACATGATTCTCCTCGTACGGCCTGCCGGATGTCAGCACCGCCCACGCGGTCCGCACCATCCGGTTCGCCAGTGCCACCGTCGCCACGTTCCTGTGACGCCGTTCCAGCAAATCCTTCAGCCATTGGCTTCGGCGATCCGTCTTCTCCTTCCGGGAAAGCTGATTGACCATCGTCCGCGCCCCATGGACCACCAGGCAGCGCAGATACCGGTCGCCCCGTTTCGATATCCCCAGCAGACGGTCCTTGCCTCCGGTCGAACGCTGCCCCGGCACCAGGCCGAGCCAGGCCGCGCATTCCCTGCCGTTACGGAACATGCCCGGATCCCCCATGGTGGACAGCAGCGCGGTGGCCGTCATCGGACCGATCCCGGGAATCGTCATCAGCAGCTGTGCCTGCTCGTCCGACTGGGCAATCTCCTCGATCATCCGGTCGTATTTCTCCACCCGCCCGTCCATGTGCACCAGCTCGTCGTACAGCTCGGCCAGCACGTCCAGAAACCGGGGAGGCAGGGTGATGTCCGCCGTGCCGCCGTTCCCCAGGATCTCCGCCACCGCCGGCCGGACCTTCCAGATGCCCAGGGGAATCTCGATGCCGAATTCGGCCAGCAGGCCGCGGATCGCGTTCGTGTGGGCCGTCCGGTTGGCCACCGCCCGGGACCGAACCCGGTGGATGGCCTGCTGTGCCTGACGGTCCGCGCTCTTGATCCCCACGAAGCGCATGCTCGGGCGCTGGACCGCCTCGCAGATCGCCGCGGCGTCCGCACGGTCGTTCTTGTTGGTCTTGACGTAAGGCTTGACGAACTGAGGAGCCATGAGCTTCGCCTCATGCCCCATGGACAGCACGTCCCGGCCCCACTGGTGGGCCCGGCCGCAGGCCTCCATGCCCACCACGCAGGGTGCCAGGTTGGCCAGGTATTCCTTCAGCTTCGCCGGCTTCAGCTTCCGGTCTACGCAGCTGCGCCCCGATGCGTCGGCGCCGTGGACATGGACCGAGTTCTTCGCCAGGTCGATGCCAATGAATGCGGGAGCGGATTTGGGTTTCATGGTATGTTTCGTCTTGGTCATGGTTCATTCCTCGAGTGTGTGAATGATGTAATGGTCATTGTGGCTCCCAGAAGCCGTATCCGACAGGGATGGACCATGGCCCTTTCCTCTGCCGGATCGCCCGGCCCCCGGCGCCACAATGCAACGGAGTGCTCACTGTAGCGGGTTTCAGGATAGAGGGGAAACCGCTCCTGGCAGGATGTCCCCGGATCACCGCCTTGCTTGCAGACCAACGACCTGACGGGCTGCACTGTCCCGGCATCGCGCGCCTCCGCGATCCGGCTGCATTCCGTTCCGCGGTCCCGCCTGACAGGCGTGTGCGGGATGTCGATGGTGTTGCTGGGTGGCTCATCGCTGATCGGAGTTGGTTGCAGTTTGCTACCCCCCGAGGGTGAGGCGGGTCATACCATTAATCGGGGACAAGTGTTTCCGGCAGCAGCCAGTCGTCCTTTGGCGGAGGAATCGCATGGGAGTGCCAGTCAAGCGCACGCTTGCATAGGAGGGTATCCAGGATGCGTCGGGTGTGACGCGCACACGCCGTAGGGCGTAAGTATGCACGCCAGATCGAGCGATCCCGTCTCCGGCATATTCCCGTGCAGAAACAACGGCTTAGCCAGAGCGGCGTCTGAGCGACGCTGTTCACCGCGCTTGTGATGGAACGGTTCCGGACCCGGTGCGCGGGGACAGGTGGTCATTATAGGAAGCAGTTCAGCGCATTGCAAGCGGCTTTTTCGCGCTGTTGGCGAAGGTCTTTCAGACGTCTTTCCAGGCTCGGTTCCGGAGGGGAGGTTCGCTGCCGGAGTCCATCGGAGCCGCTCCCGCCGGATGCCCCGCATTCGGGGCGCGCCGGCGGCGACGAACGGTCGGCGGCCGTGTCTCATTCCGTCCGGGTCCGGCGACCGCCGGCCATGGCGCCGGCGATGATGCCGCCGATCCGTTCGGCCGCCGCGGCGAGATGGCCGTCGGCGAGGTGGGTGTAGGCTTCCGTCGTGCGATGGCTCCGGTGGCCGAGCAGCCTGCCGACCTGTGGCAGGTTCTCGCCGGACATCACGGCCTGGCTGGCGACGGTGTGGCGGAGGTCGTGGAGCCGCAGGGTGCCGAGCCGGGCGTCGGTGCGGACGGCATGCCAGCAGGAAGCCAGGCTGTGCTGACCGCGGCCTTCGGCGTAGCGGGGGAAGAGGAACGCGTCGGGATCGCGCGTTCGGGGAGAGCCGGTCGTGTCGATCGGGCCGGCGATGGCGGCGACGAGGTCGCGGGCCGCGGCGCCGAGGGGCACCGTGCGCGGTCCGGTCTTGGCGTCGGTCAGCCGGATGGCGTCGTCGCCGATGTCGCGCCAGCGGCGGTCGAGCACCTCGCTGCGGCGGCAGCCGGTCAGCGCAATGAGGCGGATCGCGGCGACGGCCTCGGGCCACCCGGCCTCGCGCCCGTCGAGGGCGCGGCCTAGTCGTTCGAGCTCGCCGGCGTCGAGGCAGCGGGCGACGTTGCGGCGCGGGTTCTTCGCGATGCCGAGGCAGGGGTTGGTCCCGGGCGGGCGCCAGCCCCATTCCTCGGCGCGGAACATCATCGTGCGGAGAATCTCGAAGGCGCGGTTGGCGGCGCCGGGGCGTTCGGTGCTGGCGGCGTCGAACCAGGCGGCGACGTCCTCGGGGCCGATGCGGTCGACCGGCGTCCTGCCGAAGGCGGGCAGGAGCCGCGCCTTGAGGTAGGTGCGGACGGTCCTGCGGCCCGAGGGCTTCAGGTTCGGGGCGCAGCGCCGCAGGTACTCCCCGGCGAAGGCGGAGAAGTCCGGGACGCGCCGCGCCCTGCGACGCTCCTCGGCGGGGTCCCCGCCGGCGTCGATGCGCGCGCGGAGGTCGCGGGCGCGGCGCCTGGCCTCGGCGAGTTCGACCTCGCCGTGGCGGGCGATGACGAACCGCCGCGTGCGGCCCCCGATGCGGGCCTGGAGGACGTACACCTTGCGCCCGGAGGGATGGACGCGCAGCCCGAAGCCGGGCTGCCCGCGGTCGAACAGGATGGTCTCCCGGGGACCGGCGGCGCAGTCCCGGGCCAGCCGGGGGGTGAGGTCAACCCTGGGCATGGCGGCCTCCCCGGCGCTCGCGGCCGTGTTCGACGATGCCGTTTCCGCCATCGCCGGCCATGGCCGCGCCGATGCGGCCCGAGACCCGGTCGGCGGCATCGGCGACGGAGCGGGCGGACAGGTGGACGTAGCGCTCGGTGGTCTCGACCAGAGCGTGGCCGAGCAGTCTGGCGATGGTCACCATGTCGGCGCCGTTCATGGCGGCCACGGAGGCCCAGGTGTGGCGCAGGTCGTGGAGGCGGACGCCAGCCAGCCCGGCGTCGTCCCGGATGCGCCGCCAGTGGTGGGAGATGGTCGAGACCGGCTTGCCGGGCGAGCGCCCGGGGAAGACGAACGGGCAGTCCGGGTCCCGGCGGGGGATGGCGTCGATGACCCTGCGGGCGGCGCCGGCCAGCCACACGGTGCGGGGGCCGGACTTGGAGTCGGGGAGCAGGATGCGGCGGTCCCGGATCCAGTCCCACTGCAGGCCGGTGACCTCGCCGGCGCGGCAGCCGGTGAGCAGCAGCAGGCGGATCACGGCGACGGCCTGGGGGCAGTCGGGTTCGTGGCGGTCGAGGGCGGCGCCGAGCCGGGCCATCTCGTCCGCGGTCAGGAACCGCTCCCTGGGGGCGGTCCGGTAGCGCCGAGTGCGCCGGCAGGGGTTGGTGTTGTGGTCGCGGTATCCCCACAGCTCGGCCATGCGCATCATGACGGACAGGACCGGCATGGAGCGGTTCGCGGTGCCGGGGCGGTCCGCCATGGCGGCGAACCAGTCCCGGACGTGCCCGGGTCCGATGCCGTCCACGGCCAGGTGGCCGAGGACGGGGAGGATCTCGTTGTGGACGATGCGCCGGTTGGCCTGCCGGGTGCGGGGCTTCCAGTGGCGGGCGTGGCGCTCGAGGAACTCGGCGGCGAAGTCGGCCATGGGGCGGCCGGGATACCGGGGACCGGCGTTCCGGGCCGGCGGATCGGCGAGCCCGGGCAGGACCCGGCGCGCCTCATGGCGGGCCTGGGGGACGCTCATGGCGTCGGCGGACCCGAGGGTGACGCGGCGGACCCGGCCCCCGGGGGTCCGGCGGCGCAGGAAGAAGGAGCGGGTTCCGGAGGGATGGACGGACAGGCCGAGTCCGGAGATGGCGTCGTCCCAGAGGTCGTACTTGCGCTTGCGGGGCCGGGCTGCGGCGACCCGTCTGGGGAAGGAGGTGCGGGAGGTGGATGCGGTCATGATGCGGCTCCTCGGTTCGGGCCGCGCGACCGGTGGTCCATATAGGAAGCAGTCGCGGCGGCGTTTCTACCAACGGACCGCGCTTCCGGGACCGGAACGTAAATGAATCAAGTCATTGATTCAGAACACGTTTCCATCATCTTGCACGACGGTGAACAGGCGTGCCCGACAGCAATTTCTTGCGTCGGGTGTGAGAGAAAACGCCGCCGGGCGTAGAAATGAGAGAAGATCGAGGAGCACACCACGAACGATTCGGGATCCCGGCAGAGCGAAGGGATGGAGCCCGGCGGCGTTTGAGCGGGGCAGCGGAAGCGACCCGCGATGGGGAGCGGCACGCGACCCGATGGAGTTCCCGAAGGGGAAGCGCGACCGACGCGCCAACGGGCAGAGGCACGAGAAGAAACTTGCGTCGGTGGCGGAGTCCGGTGCGGCTGACGCTGCGGCCCGGGAACCGGTTGACCACTGCGACCATCACCGTGAATTTTTTTCGGCTCGTTGTGGAACAGGTGGAGATGCCGGACGCGGCGCGCGTGACGGAGACCGGGACGGTCGGAGCGGCGGTCGCGTACGCCGGCGGAAAAATGATTGCGACCGAAGGGAGCAGGAGAAGAAGTACGTGCCGGCAGCGCCGTGCGGCGAAGCCGGGGGCGGTGACCCGGCACGGGTCCGCCACCGGGACCGTCGCGGAGCATCGGGTCGGCAGCAGGCGTCGAAGCGGATGCGGTTGCCGCCGCCGCCGCGGACGGGGAATGGAAAGAGCGCCGGGCGCCGCGCAGCGGCGATGGCGCGGCACGGCCGCCGCGCTGGAAGGGAAGAAGGACCGCGCCGTCGGAACGACGCGGCCCTGTGCCGGTGCCTCAGCACCGAAGCACCGGTATGCCGACGCTTTCTGCCTTGTCCGCCAGGTTCGCGGTGATGCCGGAGTCGCTCGGGAAGAGGATGATGCCCTTCGGCATCAGGTTCAGCAGCTCGTCGTTCCGGCGGAAGGGAGCGGCCTTCCCGTGGGTGTTCCAGTCGGGCCGGCAGACCACCTGGTGCACGCCGCGGGCCTCGGCCCAGCGGGCGGCGAACTTCTCGACGCCGGGCCCGCCGCCGTGGACCAGCACCATGTCCGCGTACTTGCGGTGCGCGGCGTCCAGCTTGCGGAAGACCGCGTCCGGGTCGCCGTCCTTCCCGCCCGCGACGGCGATCAGGGTTCCGTCCGGGAGGTTCTCCTTCGCCGCGGCGCTGTCCCTCGCCCGGAGGAAGTCCCGGGCGTCGATGGCGGCGGAGGTGAGGACCCCGGTGCGGCTGGTGTGCGATCCGGAACGCGGGCGCCACATCTCCCCGGTCTGCGCCTGGTACTGCGCCGCCGCCGCGTCCCGCATCTCCTCGAAGGCGTCGCGCCTGCCGCCCAGGTTCTTCGCCCGGTCGGTGAGCAGCTCCAGCTCCCGCGACTTGATCTCGGTCCCGTCCTGTTCCTTCTGCAGGTCGCGGAGCTCCGGCGCGATCCGGTCGATGTTTCTGTCGAGCCGCCTGATCTGCGCGTCCAGCATGTTCACGAAACCCCAGAGGAGGGAGCCGGCCTCGTCGGCGATCTGGAACCCGGTGATGCCGATGGAGTCGGCGAGGACCGAGAACGCCTCGGCCACGGCGCCGATGGCGGTGTCCCGCTCCCAGACCTCCCTGGGATCGAACTCGCCGCGCTCGGGGGTCGCTCCGTGGAGCTTCGCCTGCTCGCAGATCATGGCGGTGATGGATTGATCTCCGGTGTCGATGCTGTCAAGGTTGTCGATGGTGTTGTCGATGTCTAACATTGTGAATTCTCCGAATGAACAATAGGAAGTGAAGGGGCGAAGCCCCGCATGCGCTGGAAGGGAACTTCCTGCGTATTCATCCCTCATCGCCGCGCGCAGAGCCGCCACCGGGGCCCAGGGACATGGGTCGGCGTGCCGCGCGATGGTGCGGGCGTATATGGACGCCGCCGGGTTTGCAACCCCCCGGCTTCACGCTTTGGCAGTTTGACAAGTCGTCGAGCGCGGTCGTATATCAGGCCTCTGATTAAGCGGCATCACGATGTGCCGCGGGCCGGTATGGATATCAGCGGAACAGGTCCAGATCGCACTGTAGGCCTTTAGGCCGATGCCCGCACATGGTTTTCCTGTTCCCGGCTATTCGACTGTTTGCCCCTACTGCCTCTGCGCTCTTTCGAGTGGTTGCAACAACCCGGTCTCCCGGTTCCTCGTGGTTAACTCACGATCGCCGGAAAGCCGGGACGGTTCCGGAGTATTCCCCGGAATCGTTCAGGTGCCGGTCCGGCCTGCCTTGCAGACCGCAGCGGCGAAGTTCTTTTCCAGGGCCGGGGAGGCCTTTGCAGGCCCGTCCTGGCGCCGAACGCGGGACACCCTCGGCCATACGAGGTCGCCAACCCATGTCTGAGTGTCTCCGGACACATTCTCACGCTCCCGCGGCCTGGATGCCGGCAGCCCGGACTACCGCGTCATGCCGATAGTCCTCCCCCTTCATCAGCAGCGCCCACATGATCCGTGCCATCTTGTTGGCCAGCACGATGGCGGCCTGGATCGTCGGCTTGCGTTCGAGCAGCCGCTTCAACCAGGGGTCCGGCTCCTTGCCCCAGCGGGTCGTTCGCTGGATCACGGTCATCGCGCCGGTGATCAGCAGTCGGCGCAGGTCCCGCTGACCCATCTTCGACAGCTCCCCGATCCTGGTCTTCCCCCCGGACGATTTCTGAAGGGGCACGAGACCGAGCCAGGCTGCGAAATCCCTGCCGCACCTGAAGTCCTCCATGTCCGGCGCAAAGGCCAGGAACGCCAGTCCCGTGATCGGGCCCACGCCCGGAATGGTCCGAAGACGTCGAATGGTTTCATCATCCCTGGCGGCCGCCCGGCCCTGGCGGTCCAGTTCGACAATCCGGGCATCGAACGCGCGGATCTGCTTTACGAGCATGTCCGCCATCTCCCGGGCGAGGTCGGGAAGCCGGGAGTCTTCCCGGTCCTCCAGCACCGCCTCCAGGGTCTTGACGTTGGCCCGCCCCCTGGGCGCTACCAGGCCGTACTCCGCCAGCAGTCCCCGCAGGGAATTGATGGTCTGCGTACGCTGACGGACCATGAGGTCCCGGACCCGGAACAGCATGGCCCGTGCCTGCTGGCCTTCGTCTTTTACCGAAACGACCCGCATCGTCGGGCGTGAGGCCGCCTCCGCGATGGCTTCCGCATCCGCCATGTCGTTCTTGTGCCGTTTGACGAACGGCTTCACATAGGCGGGCGGCAGAATATGAACCCGGTGGCCCAGCTGGCGGATCTCCCGTGCCCAGTGATGGGCCCCACCGCAGGCCTCCAACGCAACCAGGCAGGGGGGCTGCTTGCCCAGAAAGTACAGCAGCTTCCCCCGCGTGACCCGCTTGCGGAATGCCACCGAGCCATCCTTGTAGGCCCCGTGGAGCTGGAACAGGTTCTTTGCCAGGTCAATACCGATGATGCTAATCTTTTTCATGGATGTCGTCTCTCGTTGAAGGAGTGTTCAATGCCAGCCTGCTGGCACCTGCTTCACTATGAAGCAGTAGAGAGGCGGCGTCCATTCCATCGCAGTGACGACCGCAGGGAGGAATGAGCCACGGTCGCGTGGCGCGCCGGCGCTAGGCGCGCCAGCGCCGTTGTCCCTGGAGGCGCGGCCGGAACGGAGCGGAGCGCAGTGGAGGACTCCCCCCTGGGAGTTGACGGAGAGAGCACGTGGACACACTGGGAATGTAGTAGGGAGTAGTACTGTCCCCCCAATGAGGTCGCGTCAGGCGTACAACGAGGAGAGCCGAGTGAAACGCCGTGGGTGCATGGACAGCACCAGCGACCGACAAGCCGCGCCGCAGGCGCTCATTGTGGGCAGGACGCCCACCGGGCGGTGGGTGTGTGAGGAAAGCGGCGGGAAGTGGACTTGCATGGCGGCGCTGGCCGTGACCATCAGAATCGCCATCCCTGGAGCGGATGCGACTGGAGCCGCTTTGTGATGGTTTGGTGGACCTTGCTCCGGTCGTTCTGCCTGTACCAACCACGGCAGTCCTCGATCAACAAAATCAGGTAGAAGGGCTGGCCGGTCAGCGGATCCTCATGGCGATACAGGTCGCCGACGGCCTCGCCGTCGTGACGGATGATGGCCTCGTCGTCGCCGGTTTTCTGGAAGGTGATTCGGGGCACGGTTCACTCCGGTCGGTGTGCTGGTTGACATGACGCGCGAAGGCCCTCTCTCCGCCCCCGCGCGGTTCACCACCCGCCCCCCTGTCCATCAACTCCATCGCCATGCCGGCGGGCGCGGCGAAGCCGGCCGTCGCGGACGCTGCAAAAAAAAAGCCGCAGTCCCTGCGGGACTGCGGCTGGAGTGGAGGAGACGGAGAGGCGGCTCAGAACGGCAGATCCTCTTCGATCCCGTCGGCGTTCACCGGTGCGGAATCCTGTGCTGCGGCCGGGGCCTCGGCGGCCTGCGCCTGGGCGCCTCCGTCCGGCCTGGCGGGCCGGTCGAGGAACTGGATTCTGGAACCGGGCACGAGCATGATCTCCGTGGAGAACCGGTCGGCGTCCTCGCCGTCCTTGCGCCACCGGCGGGTCTGGAGCTTGCCGTCGACGTAGACCAGGCGGCCCTTCTTCGCGTGCTTCTCCAGCATGGTGATGAGGCCGTCCTGGAAGGTGACCAGGCGGTGCCACTCCGTGCGGTCGACCCGCTCCCCGTCCCGGATGTAGGACTCGTCGGTGGCGATGCTGAGGTTGGCGACGCGTCCGCCGGACGCGAGGTGGTTGACGGTGACGTCCTGTCCGATGCGGCCGATCAATGAGGCCTTGTTGAGTCCGAAAGGCATATGTACCTCCTGAGGTAACGTTGGTTGATGAAACGGAAAAAACGGATAAAACGGAAAAACGATGGAACGAACCCCCGGGGGTCCGGGTTCTTCTTTCTCCCGGCCCCCCTTCGGTTCACCTTCTCCAGACCCCTCTTTCCCTCCGTCAGCCTTCGGGACGAAGGTCGAGGGCCGGCTCAGAGGAAACGTCGTCGAGGATCTCCCGGACAACCTGGCTGTCCAGGCCGATCTCGCCGAGCAGCTGGTCGGGGCTGGTGGGGATTTCGGATGCTTCGGGCATTTCGGAATTGCCCCCGATTTCGCGGATGTGCATGATGGTTCTCCCGTGTCGGGTTGATGGAAAGTTCGATGAACCCCGGGGAGGCGGCCGGAGCCGGGCTCCCTCCCACCTACCCGGGTTCACTCTTTCCGTCTCTGCCCTCCGACTCCGGAACGGGGCCTGGAAGGGCGGACAGGGGCGTGGGGACCAGGGTGGGGGCCGGGCCGGAAAAAGGCGGAAAAAAGCCCTGCGGGGCCGTCAGGGGCCGCTGCCGATGGATGCGGGTGGGTTTCCGTTCCGGCGCAGACCGGCGCCGGCTCCGTCCCCGGCGCATCGCGTGCGGCGAGCCGTGGTCCCGCCGGTTCCATGATCCCCGTCCGGCTGCCGCCCGGGACGGCTTGACCGTCTTCCGTGACAGCGGCGGTGTATACTGGCCCGGCACGCGCCCCCCGTCTCCTTACCGGGTGACATGCCGGCCGGCATCGCCCGACAGGGGGCGCGTGCTTCTTCCGGATTCTTCCGGGTTCTTCCGGGTTCTGCCGGACCGTTGATGATCATCCGCCGCCGCGGCCGACTCCACCGGGGCAGACGCGGGCGGGCCGGCAGCCGGCCGCCCGTGAAACAGGGGGCGGTGGCCCGGCGGTCACGGACATGGCCGTGCTGGATCACGGGCCGGCGGTACCCCGTCCGGCTACGGAGTGCGGTGGAGGGCAATCACGCCCAGCCGACCGACCCCGCCAGCGGGTGGTTCTCGGCGACGACCTCGAAACGCCCCTGCCGGAGCCTGAGAAACGCGGCGCCGGCGTCCGCGTCGGCCCGGCTGTCGAAGGGCCCGTGCTCCTCCCCGGTGTCCAGGTCCACCACGGTGTATTCGGGCTCCCAGGCGGGCATCCCGCGGAAGTGGGCGGACCGGGTGTAGCTTCTCTCGGCACAGCTCGGACAGCGGGCCGCTCCCTGACTGGGCTGGCCACAATCGGTACAGACCATTTCCCGCCTTCTCCGCCAGTACCGTTTCCGGGACGCGGCGTTGCGCCGTTCGACCCGTCCGCTGCCGGCCTCCAGGGCATTGCAGGAAAGGCAGGTGGCGGTGCCGTCGAAGGCGGGGGCGTGTCCGCACCTCGTGCAGATGCCGGCGGCCCTGGAGTGGGTTTTCAACTGCACGTCACCTGTGCATCGAGAAGCAGCGCTTTGTGGTGACGCACCCTTTTCACCCTCTTCACGGACGCGAGTTCGATCTGATCGAGACCACGTCGATGGTCGGGGTTGGACTGGTCCACTACACGGATGACGACGGCACGGTGCGCACGATGCGTCAGGCATTCACAAGCGTCGCGGCGGTGGATCCGTTCGTGCGGGTGGCTGCGGGCCGGTCGGCGTTTCGCGTATCGGACCTGCTCGCGCTGTCGGCATTGCTGGCCGGCCTGGACGGGGATGCCTGCGACGGGAACGAGGGCGACGGCGATACGGACAGTGTCAAGGAGATTATGTCCCATGTGTAAGAACGTTTTTGTCATACATGAGAAAGGAACGGAGCCTGGCGGGATGGGCCTGATAGAGAGAAACGGGAATATTCCTATATATATTCAGGGTTATTCGTACATTCACAGGAGAAATCCTCTTGATTCGGCATTCATAATGTGCATAAATAGATTTACATTCATTTTTCAACGGACCCCACGCGATGGCCAGACATTCCACCGATGCAAAGACCCGGGCCCTCAGGGAGCATGGCTGCCTGAACCCGAACGCGGAGGCGGTGCGGGACGAACTGTTCCTCTCCAACGCCTTCTTCGATCCGCGCGACCTGCTCCAGGTCAAGTACGAGATGCTGCGCCGCGTGCGCGAGGACGGCGTGCCGGTGAGCCATGCCGCGGCCAGCTTCGGGGTCTCCCGGCCCACCTGGTACCTCGCGCAGCGCGCCTACGATGCCGGCGGGCTGCCGGGACTGCTGCCGGACCGTCCGGGGCCCCGCCGGCCCCACAAGATCAGCGACGAGGTGGTCGAGGCGCTGCGGTCGGCGAAGAACGAACGGCCGGAGCTGACGGCCGCGGACCTGGTCGATCTCGTGCGCGCGCGCTTCGGCATCTCGGTCCATCGCCGCAGCATCGACCGTGCCCTCGGGCGGGAAAAAAAACGATGAAGGGCGGTCCGCGGAATACCGTGATCGACGCGGCGGAACACTCCGCCTACGGGCATGGCTACGAGCGGATGCGCCGCCATGCCGTCGAGCCCGGCGCCGTCCACGACCGCCACGGGCACGCCGTGGTGGCGCTGCGCGGCGTCGCGGCCTGGCTGCGGGCATTCGCCGAACTGCCCGTCCCGCCGGCGGCGGTCTGCGGGGGCGTCTCTGCGGCGACGCTGCCCGCCGATGTCGAAAGGCCGGTGATCGACGTTCTGCTCGAGATGCTGAAGGGCCATATGCAGCAGGGGGAGCCGGCATGAACACCGCCCACCAGAAGGTCACCGCGAGCCACCTGAGCCGCGATGCCTACCTGTACGTGCGCCAGTCCACCCTGCATCAGGTAAGCGAGCATGGCGAGAGCACTCGCCGCCAGTATGCGCTGCGGGAGCGGGCGGTGGCATTGGGCTGGCCGACCGAAAGCATCGTCGTGATCGACAGCGATCTCGGCCTGTCCGGCGCCGACAGCGACCGCGAGGGGTTCAAGCGCCTGGTCGCCGAAGTCACCATGGGACGGGCCGGGATCGTGCTCGGGCTGGAGGTGTCCAGGCTTGCGCGCAACTCCACCGACTGGCACCGGCTGCTGGAGATCTGCGCCATGAGCGAGACGCTGATCCTCGACGAGGACGGCGTGTACAGTCCCGGCGACTTCAACGACAGGCTCCTCCTCGGCCTCAAGGGGACCATGAGCGAAGCGGAACTCCACATGATGCGCGCCCGGCTCCGCGGGGGGACGCTGAACGCGGCCAAGCGGGGGGAATTGCGGATTCCGCTGCCGGTGGGGCTGGTCTACGACCCGCTGGGCCAGGTGGTGCTGGATCCGGACCAGCAGGTGCAGCACAGCCTGCGGCTGCTGTTCGACACCTTCACCAGGACCGGCTCGGCCAATGCCACGGTGAAGCACTTCAACCGGGAGAATCTGCTGTTTCCACACCGTCCTCATGACGGCCCGCACAAGGGAGAGTTGCATTGGAAGCCGTTGCGGTTCGCACGGGTAGTTCGGACGCTGCACAACCCGCGATACGCCGGTGCTTTCGTCTACGGGCGAAGCCGCAGCCAGCGGCGTCCCGGCGGCGGCAGTGAGACCAGGAAGGTCCCGCGCGAGGAGTGGACCGTGCTGCTGCACGATGCCCATCCGGGCTACATCACCTGGGAGCGGTTCGAGCAGAACGAGCGCCAGCTCCGGGAAAACGACTATGCCCATGCGGGCGGAGCGGGACGCCGCACTCCCCCGCGGGAGCTCACAACTGCCCACAGTTGACTCAGTAAGCCTGACCCGGTACATTTCCGGGCATGCAGGTAGGTCTTCACCAGTTTGACGCCGGGACGGTGAGTTGGTTTTGCGATGCGGTTTCCGAAGCGGGCCGCACGCGGAGTTCGCTGGCCCGTGAGTTGTGCATCCGCGAGGACTGGACGGGGGACCGCGGCGAGTACTGTCTGGGCTCGGCGCGCAAGGCCCTTCCGGTTCTCGCGGACCGGCTGGGGGTTTCGTTGCCTCCGGCCCGTCCGGCATTCGGCGGACGCCGGGACGGGGCCCCGGATCCGGATTATCCCGACTGCCGGCTCCGGTGCGGTCTGGCGGAACTGGGCCAGGTGTTGCTGGAGCCGGTATCGGGGAAGGCGGACCGCCGCCGCTGGGAGTCGATGATGGCGACGCATCACCCCCGGGGCTGGGCCCGTGCGCCGGGGGGCCAGATGCGCTACTGGGTATGTTCCGCGGTCCATGGCCGTCTCGGGGGGATCGGATTCTGCGCCGCGGGCTGGCACCAGAAGGCCCGGGACGAGTTCATCGGCTGGTCGGCGGACGCGCGGGCGGCGAACCTGGGGAAGGTGGTCAACAACCATCGTTTCCTGATCCTGCCCGGGGTCCGGGTTCACGGTCTGGCCTCGTGCGCGCTGGACCTGGCGGCGCGGCGCGTGGCGGCGGACTGGGAGGCGGCGTACGGGGTCCGCCCGGCGATGGCCTACACGTATGTGGGTCCCGGCCATTGCGGAACCTGCTACCGGGCGGCGGACTGGCGGCGCTGCGCGAAGGCCACCACGGCGGGATGCACGGTGTGGATGAAGCCGCTGGCGGAACCCTGGCGTGTGGTATTGTGCGCCGAGCCGGGCCGGGCCATCCACAGGGCCCCGGCCCTGCACATGGACGGGGCCACGGACTGGGCCGGGCGGGAATACGCGCGCAGCACCCATCCCGACGGCCGGGTCCGGGAGAGGATCGTGTCCATGGGGCGGGCGTGGCTGGAGCATCCGGGCGCCGCGGTTCCGGAGATCTTCCCGGCGCGGGCGGACCGCAAGGCCGCCTACCGGCTGTTGTCGAACGAGGGTGTGACCATGAACCACATACTGGAGCCGCATCAGGCGACGATGGTGGAGCGCTGCGGGCTCGAGGAGACCGTCCTGGCGATCCAGGACACCACCACGGTGAATTACGACGGTCTGGCGGCGACCGGCGGGCTGGTGGACTTCGGCGGCGGCGGGAAAGGCCACACCCTGGGCCTGCTGGCGCATGTGGGACTGGCGGTCAACGGGGCCGGGCGGCCCCTTGGGGTGTTCTGCCTGGACGGGACCTATTGCGACGAAGGCAGGGACGAGGTGGCGAGCGCGCGCTGGGGGCACGGGCTGGACCGGGCGGGGGAACTCGCCCGCGCCTGTCCGTCCACGCGGGTGGTCACGGTGTGCGACCGGGAGGCGGACATCTGGGCGTTGTTCGCCCGGGCGGAATCCCTGGGCGCGGGTCTGCTGGTGCGCGCGCGGCGGTCGACGAGACGCCGCGTGCTCGTGGAGGCGGGCGGCGAGGAGACCCTGTGGGACCATGTCGCCACGCTGCCGAGGGTCGGTTCCCGAACGGTGAAGATCCGGGCCTGCGGCGGCAGGCGGGCGCGTTCCGGTCGCAAGGCGAAGATCGAACTGCGCGCCGGCAGGGTGAGGGTGCTTCCGCCGGTAAAGCCGGAGAACCGCGCCGGGCACGGGGGACCGATCGAGGTCCTGGCCGTCGTCGCGACCGAGAGGAGCCCGTCTCCGGGCAGCGAGCCCCTGCACTGGGTGCTGCTGAGCACCGAGGGCGCCGCGGACGCGGCGACCGCCCGGACCGTCGTTGGCTGGTACGAGCGCCGGTGGACCATCGAGGAATACTTCCGGGTGCTGAAATCCGGCGCCCGGGTCGAGGACCACCGGTTCGACCACGCCGACGACCTCAGGAAGTGCCTCGCCTTCGACGCCATCACCGCCTGCCATGTGTTCGATCTCGAGCGCATGGCCCGCGACAAGCCGGACGTCCCCGCCGACCGGGTCGTCTCCAAGGACGAAATCGCCATTCTCTACGTCCGGCTCATGGCCCATGGAATCCTCCGCGCACGCCCGCCGCCGGAGCGGCCCCCCGACATCCGTACGCTGGTGGTCGACATCGCCAGGCTCGCCGGATTCCATCCGCGCAACAGCCAGCCGCTGCCGGGCACCACCATGGTCTGGAAGGGGTATGTCCTGCTCCGTCAGGCCACTTCAACATACCGGGCGCTGAAAACTATGGGAATGATCAAAACCGACTGAGTTGAATGTGGGGTGTTGTGAGCCCTCGGACTGGCCTCCCCAATCCTGGCGGAGGCCGAGCGACGGACCCCGATTCGTCCCCGAATCCGGATCGAAGGACAGGGCGGCCGAGAAACCCCGGTCCTCCAGGTCGTCGTCGTCGTGACTCACCAGCGCGCGGCCCGAGATGTCGAGATCGATGCCGAGTTCCGGGTCATGCCATGAAACCCCGCCGCCGACCTCCACGCCGGATCGATCATGCGTTCGGACGGTTCGCGGAAGAACGACTGCGAGCGCAACGCGGCGAAGCGTCTGCTGCGTGACGTCCGTCGCGAGCATCCGCACCTGAAGCTGCTGGTGGTGGAGGATGCGCTGGCGTCGAACGGGCCGCACATCCGGCTGCTGGGGGAACTGGACATGCGGTATGTCCTGGGCGTGAAGCCGGGGGACCATGGGGAACTGTTCCGCCGTGTCGAGGCCTCGGCGGCGACCCGTACCGTGGAGAGGTCGGAAGGGGGCGGCAGCCGTTTCCGGTTCCGGTTTCTGAACGGCGTACCGCTGAACCAGGCGAACCCCGATCTGGCAGTGAACTTCCTGGCGTGCCGGGAGACCCGCCCCGATGGCCGGGAACTGCACTTCTCCTGGGTCACGGACATGGAGGTCACGGAATCGAACGCGCATGACCTGATGCGGGCCGGACGCGCCCGTTGGCGCATCGAGAACGAGACGTTCAACACCCTGAAGAACCAAGGCTACGGCTTCGAGCACAACTTTGGTCACGGCAAGCGGCATCTGGCGACGGTGTTCGCCCACCTGACGATGCTGGCGTTCCTCATCGACCAGGTGCGGCAGCGGTGCTGTGCGCTGTTCCGGGCGGCCCGGGAGAAGGCGGGCGGTTCGAAATACCTGTGGGTGCGGTTGCGCGGGCTGTTCACGGAGTTCTACATTCCGGACCGGGAGACCCTGTACCGGGCGATCGCGTTCGGGCACCGGAAGACGGAGTTGGTGCCCTTCGACACTTCCTGACCCGGCGGCCGTGTCCGAATATGCAACGGGCCGGTTCTTCGGGGAATCATGTGGCCAGCAGACAATCCGGCACACCGCCCGGAGGGGGTTCCCTCCCCGCGTAGTCGGGGAACAGGGGCTCAAACCATGAAATCCGCCGAATCCAATCCGTGATAGGATTAGCGGGAATTGCTGAATAGAATGAAGTGCTGATGCCGATGACCGCAACGATGCCTGCAACCTCCACACCGGGAGAACCCGAAATGCTGGATCACATACCTGAAGAACGCGCCCCGAGCCTGATTTCCATGACCGGGAGCCCCCGGCCCCGGCGGGATTTTCCGCCGTCCCGGATATGGGAAGAATAAAGTCACGGGAGGGAGTTGACAGGGCGGACGGAGCCGATAAAATGCCTTGCCAGCGGCCAGCGGCCAGCGGCCAGCGGCCAGCGGCCAGCGGCCAGCGGCCAGCGGCCAGCGGCCAGCGGCCAGCGGCCAGCGGCCAGCGGCATGAGGTGCGCCCGGCGCGAGGCCGGCCCGCCTGACCCGGCCGCCGCCCCTCGCGGGCGCGGGCGCAAGCTTCTCTACCTTCTTGCTGTCCCGTTTGCGGCCCTGTCCCCGTGGCGCCGCCTCGCCCTTCTCCCCGCCGCGCTGCTGCTCTTCGCCCTCCTCGCCGCCGCCGACGCGCGGGCCCAGGCGCCGCCCGCACCGACGGGTTTGGCGCTCACCGCGGGCGACGGGCAGTTCACCGCGACCTGGAACGCCTCGCCGGGCGCCGGCACCTACGTCATCCGGTACGCCCCCCAGGGCAGAGCATGGGCCGCGGTCTTCGCGAGGCCCGGCACGGCCACGAGCAAGACGATCGTCAGCAGCTCCGCCATCACGATCTCCAACGGGACGACCTACTGGGCCAGGATCAGGGCGTGCGCGGGCACCGCGACCAGCGGCGCGAACTGCAGCGCCTTGAGCGCGCAGGCGACCGTCACGCCCCGGGCCGCCACCGCACCGCCGCCCACGCCGACGGTTTCGCTGTCGGCCTCTCCGAACCCTGTGACGGAGGGGTCGTCGGTGACGTTGAAGGCGACGCTCTCCGCGGCGCTGTCGAAAGACGTGACGATCCCGGTGACGACGACCCGGGGCACCGCCGAGCGGGGCGACGTCCCGACGCCGAACTACTTCATGCTGATACCGGCCGGCGAGACCGCGGCCGCGACCACCATCGCGACGGCGCAGGACACGGACACCGACGACGAGACCTTCACGCTGGCCCTGGCCGTGGGCGAGCTGCCCGCGGGGGTGTCGGCCGGCCGCCCGAACTCGGTGACGGTGATCATCGACGACGACGACGCGCCGGCGCCGCCCACGCCGACGGTTTCGCTGTCGGCCTCTCCGAACCCTGTGACGGAGGGGTCGTCGGTGACGTTGAAGGCGACGCTCTCCGCGGCGCTGTCGAAAGACGTGACGATCCCGGTGACGACGACCCGGGGCACCGCCGAGCGGGGCGACGTCCCGACGCCGAACTACTTCATGCTGATACCGGCCGGCGAGACCGCGGCCGCGACCACCATCGCGACGGCGCAGGACACGGACACCGACGACGAGACCTTCACGCTGGCCCTGGCCGTGGGCGAGCTGCCCGCGGGGGTGTCGGCCGGCCGCCCGAACTCGGTGACGGTGATCATCGACGACGACGACGCGCCGGCGCCGCCCACGCCGACGGTTTCGCTGTCGGCCTCTCCGAACCCTGTGACGGAGGGGTCGTCGGTGACGTTGAAGGCGACGCTCTCCGCGGCGCTGTCGAAAGACGTGACGATCCCGGTGACGACGACCCGGGGCACCGCCGAGCGGGGCGACGTCCCGACGCCGAACTACTTCATGCTGATACCGGCCGGCGAGACCGCGGCCGCGACCACCATCGCGACGGCGCAGGACACGGACACCGACGACGAGACCTTCACGCTGGCCCTGGCCGTGGGCGAGCTGCCCGCGGGGGTGTCGGCCGGCCGCCCGAACTCGGTGACGGTGATCATCGACGACGACGACGCGCCGGCGCCGCCCACGCCGACGGTTTCGCTGTCGGCCTCTCCGAACCCTGTGACGGAGGGGTCGTCGGTGACGTTGAAGGCGACGCTCTCCGCGGCGCTGTCGAAAGACGTGACGATCCCGGTGACGACGACCCGGGGCACCGCCGAGCGGGGCGACGTCCCGACGCCGAACTACTTCATGCTGATACCGGCCGGCGAGACCGCGGCCGCGACCACCATCGCGACGGCGCAGGACACGGACACCGACGACGAGACCTTCACGCTGGCCCTGGCCGTGGGCGAGCTGCCCGCGGGGGTGTCGGCCGGCCGCCCGAACTCGGTGACGGTGATCATCGACGACGACGACGCGCCGGCGCCGCCCACGCCGACGGTTTCGCTGTCGGCCTCTCCGAACCCTGTGACGGAGGGGTCGTCGGTGACGTTGAAGGCGACGCTCTCCGCGGCGCTGTCGAAAGACGTGACGATCCCGGTGACGACGACCCGGGGCACCGCCGAGCGGGGCGACGTCCCGACGCCGAACTACTTCATGCTGATACCGGCCGGCGAGACCGCGGCCGCGACCACCATCGCGACGGCGCAGGACACGGACACCGACGACGAGACCTTCACGCTGGCCCTGGCCGTGGGCGAGCTGCCCGCGGGGGTGTCGGCCGGCCGCCCGAACTCGGTGACGGTGATCATCGACGACGACGACACTCCCGCCCTGTCCTCGGACGCGAACCTGAGCGCGCTGACGGCGAGCAAGGCGACGCGCGCGGCGGGGACGTACACGGGGCTGACCTTTGGGAACTTCTCCGCCGACAGACTCACCTACCATGCCAACGTGGGGGCCACGATCACCCACGTGAAGCTGACGCCGACGAGTGCGCACGGCGGCGCCTCGATCAAGGTCGGCAAGGGTGCCGGCCTGACGGCGGTGAACAGCGGCACGGAGAGCGGCGCGGTCGCGCTGGTGTCGGGCGCCGCGAACGGCATCAGGGTCGAGGTGACGGCCGAGGACGGCACGACGAAGAAGGTCTACACCGTCGTGGTGCAGCGGGGGGCCTCGGACACGGTGGAGCCCCCCGACGGTCCTTCCGGCTTGGCGCTGACCCCCGGGGACGGGAAGCTGGCCGCATCCTGGACCGCCAGCCTCGTCCAGTCGGGCGTGGTCGACGCCCCCACGCGCTACGAACTCATATGGTACGAGAGCACGGTCGCGAGTCCGGGCTGGGCCGGGAGTCACGTGAGGACCGTCACCGGCAACCCGCCCGCTACCGACTACGAGATCACCGGACTGACCAACGGCACCGGGTACAGGGTGCGCGTGCGGGCGTGCAACGCGGGCGGTTGCTCCCTGTCCGAAAGCCGGATCGCCACGCCCCGGGCGCCGACCCGGACGCCCGCCCTGTCCTCGGACGCGAGCCTGAGCGGTCTGACGCTGTCGTCGGGGACGCTGGCCTTCTCGCCCGGCACGCTGCGCTATTCCGTGGAGGTGGCGAACGAGGTTGCGAGTCTCGTGGTGACGCCGACGGCCAGCGACGGCGGGGCGAGCGTGACGGTGAACGGCGGGCCGCCGGGCGCTGCCGTCGCGCTCGGCGCGGGCGAGACCGTGGTCACCGTCCTTGTGACGGCCGCGGACGGGACGACGGTGCGGACGTATGAGGTGACGGTGACGCGCGCTGCGGCGCCGTCGTCGCTGACGCTGAGCGCGGCTCCGGCGCCCGCGGAGGGCGGCGGCGTCGTGACGGTGACGGCGATCCTGGACGCGGCGGCGCCCCAGGGCGGCACGGTGGTGGCGCTGGCGCTCTCGGGCACCGCGGAGGGCGGCGGCACGGACTACCGGCTGTCGTCGCCGACCATCGCGATCGCCGCGGGCGAGACGCAGGGCACGGCGACGATCGCCGTGGTGGATGACGCCGAGAACGACCCCGGCGAGACCATCGTCATCGACGCTTCGAGCGTGAACCCGGCGCTGACGGCGGACCCGCTCACGCTGACCATCGCGGACAATGACAAGGCGGTGGCGACGGCGCTGACATTGCGCGCGGCGCCCGCGCCTGCGGAGGGCGGCGGCGCGGTGACGGTGACGGCGGCATTGAACGGCCCGGCGCCGGAAGGCGGCACGGTGGTGACGCTCTCCGTGGGTGCGGCGAGCACCGCCACGGATGCCGACTACCGGCTGTTGTCCACGATCATCCGGATTGCTGCGGACGAGACCAGCGGCACGGCGGTCCTGAGCGTGATCGACGACGCGGTGGACGACGACGGCGAGACGATCGTGCTGAGCGCGACGAGCGACGCACCGGCGCTGACGGCGGACCCGCTCACGCTGACCATTGCCGACAATGACGCGGTTCCGGCGTCTCTGCGCCTGGCGTCCTCGCCGGCTCCTGCGGAGGGCGGCGGCGTCGTGACGGTGACGGCGATCCTGGACGCGGCGGCGCCCCAGGGCGGCACGGTGGTGGCGCTGGCGCTCTCGGGCACGGCCGAGGGCGGCGGCGTGGACTACACGCTGTCCTCCGCGACCATCGCGATCGCCGCGGGCGAGACGCAGGGCACCACGACGGTCACGATTGTTGACGATGCGGTCGAGGACCCGGGCGAGACCATCGTCATCGACGCTTCGAGCGTGAACCCGGCGCTGACGGCGGACCCGCTCACGCTGACCATCGCGGACAATGACGCTGCGGTGGCGACGGCGCTGACATTGCGCGCGGCGCCTGCGCCTGCCGAGGGCGGTGGCGCGGTGACGGTGACGGCGTTGCTGGACGCGGCGGCGCCCCGGGGCGGCACGGTGGTGGCGCTGGCGCTCTCGGGCACGGCCGAGGGCGGCGGCGTGGATTACACGCTGTCCTCCGCGACCATCGCGATCGCCGCGGGCGCGACGCAGGGCACGGCGACGGTCACGATTGTTGACGATGCGGTCGAGGACCCGGGCGAGACCATCGTCATCGACGCTTCGAGCGTGAACCCGGCGCTGACGGCGGACCCGCTGACGCTCACCATCGCCGACAATGACAAGGCGATGAACCTGATGCCGTCGTTCGGGACGGCGACGGTTGCCGACCGGTCGTTCATGGCGGGCACGGCGATTACGGCGCTCTTGCTGCCGGCGGCGGCGGGCGGCGACGGGGCGCTGAGCTACCGCCTGACGCCGGCCCTGCCGCCGGGGCTCGTGCTGGACGCGGCCACGCGCACGTTGCGCGGTACGCCGACGGAGCCGCGGGGGTCGCGGCAATACACCTGGACGGCGACGGACGCGGACGGGGACAGCGCCATGCTGACCTTTGCGCTCGCGGTGACGGAGGATGCGCGCCCTGCGGAGGTGGAGGAAGCCGTGAAGCGGGCGCTTGCGGCGTTGGCGCGGCGCGCAATGGCGGGGGCGCTGGACAATATCGGCGCGCGGTTCGCCGACATCGGCGCGAGCGGGATGTCGCTGGCGGGCCGGCGGGTGCCGCTGGAGGGCGGCGCCGCGCAGGCGGCGATGGCGGAGGACGCCGGGCTCCGGCGCTGCGCAGCGGATCGGCGCCCGGCCGACGGCGGCGCGTCCGGCGCACCGGCTGGCTGTGCGCCGGCGGGGTGGAGCCGGTCGATGACGGCGGCGGGCCTGTTCGGGGCGAGCGGCTTCTCGCTGCATCTGGGCGCGTCCGGCGGAGAGGACGGGGTTTCCACCCCGGCGGCAGCGCTGTGGTCGGTATGGGGAGGGGGCGACCTCGGGACGTTCGCGGGCCGCGGTGCGGCGGGGCTCGGCTACGACGGCAGGCTTCGCACGGGCTGGCTGGGGGTCGACGCGCGGTCCGGGTCCTGGGTTGCCGGGCTGGCGGTGTCGCGCGATGAGGGCGAGGCGGACTACGGCTTCGCCGAGGGCGCTCTTGCCGGCCGGGGCCGGCTGGAGGCGGCGCTGACCTCGGTCTACCCCTACGGGCGCTGGACGCTGGACGACGGGCTGGAGCTGCGCGCGGTCGTGGGCGCGGGCTGGGGCGAGGCGCGCCACAAGCCGGAGGCCGGGAAAGCCGGGACGGGCGGCCTGTCGATGCGGATGGCGTCGCTGGGGGTCAGGCGCGCGCTTCCCAATGTCGCCGGCATGGCGCTGGCGCTACGGGCGGATGCGAGCGTGACGCGGATCGAGACCGGCGACGGCCCGGAGGCGATCCATGGCCTGAGCGCCGACAGCTGGCGGCTGCGGGCGGGGCTGGAAGCCTCGAGGCGCATCGCGCTCGCGGGCGACGGCGCGTTCGAGCCGTTCTTCGAGGCGGCGGCGCGTCGGGACGGCGGCGACGATCTCGAGGGGAGCGGCGTGGAGCTTGCCGGGGGGCTGCGCTGGCGCGCGCCGGGCGTGTCCGTCGAGGCGCACGGCCGATGGCTTGCGATGCACAGCGAGGACGGCGCGGAGGAGAAGGGCGCGAGCCTGACGGCGCGGGTGGGTCCGGGCGCCGACGGGCGGGGCCTGTTCTTCTCGCTTGCGCCCCGCTGGGGTGCGGCGACGGGCGCGGCGCGGGCGCTGTGGAACGAGGAGATGCCGAACCCGGCGGCGTCGGACGGCGCTGCCGCGGTGGACGCGCGGGTGGGCTACGGCATGGCGCTGTTCGGCGGCCGCTTCACCGGCACGCCCAACCTCGGCTTCGGGCTGTCGGACGGCGGGGCGCGCGACTACAGGCTCGGCTGGCGGCTCAACTCCGCGGTGCCGGGCGACACCGGCTTCGAGGTCAGCCTCGACGCGACGCGGCACGAGGCCGCCAACGACAACGCGCCGCCCGAGCACGGCGTGATGCTCCGGAGTTCGATCCGCTGGTGAGAGGCGGCAGGCAGTGCGCCCGTCCAGTTCCAGGTCGGGGCTCGCAGTCGAACCGCCGGAAACGCGCTCTATATCTACTACCTGACTATGTCGGGCACCACGAGGCCAAGTTCGAATCCGGTCCACAGGGAAAGGCTTCTTCGAAATCGCTTGCCGTGAGTACCCGACATAGTCCTGCCGGCGAGGAGGTCGCTTTCCTCGAATCCAGAGGCGCGGAGGTCCTCGCCGTGGAGGGCGACCACGGATCCATGTCCGACGGTCCCGCCGCCGCCAGGATCGTGGAACTGGTCGAGAACCGGGGCGAAGCGGTCACCCGCGCCCGACCGCCGCATTCGCGCAGACATCCGATGCCGTCACTTGGGAATCCGGCAGGCCCCTGAGACAAGGCCCCGGATTGAATTCCGCAACGCCTGCTACGGCCTGTTTGGCTATTCCACGGAAAGTTGCCACCTGTTCCACAGTGAAAGTTGCCACCCATTCCACGGCAAAGTTGCCATTTCATCCAGGGCACCTTCTCATCGGAGCGAAGCGACGCAACGGTCATCAGGCTGTAGGACTCAGATCCTCTCGCCCGGTCGCGGGTGCGTGACGAATCTTACGCCACGCACCCCCGTATTTCCAGTTTCCGGCGATCACCGGCGCCACCGCCTTTGGCTTTTCAAGGTCATTTATTGACCTGCTTTTTCTCACCTGCAAGACAGCCCTGGTCCGTGATGACGGGCGACAAACTTGTTTGTCGCGCGGCATTGCGGAGAGCAAGCGAAGCGCGGTAGTGCGGCGGACGCCGATCCCGTTTCGGGTTGCCGGTTTCATTCCGGACCGGACTCCGGATCCCCGGATCCGGCCATCATGGCCACGGACTTCTTCTTCCGCATGGACTCGCCCTTGAGGCCGATCCGGTAGGCATTGTGCACCAGCCGGTCGAGGATCGCGTCCGCGAGGACCGGATCGCCAACGCCTTCGTACCAGCTCTCCACCGCCAGCTGGCTGGTCACCACGGTGGAACGGGCCCCGTACCGGTCCTCGAGGAGTTCCAGCAGGTCGCGGCGGTTTTCGGTGTTCATGTTCTCAAGGCCCCAGTCGTCGATCAGCAGGACGTCGACCCTGGCGAGGGCCGACAGCAGCTTGGGATACCGCCCGTCTCCCTTGGCGACGGCCAGGTCCCGCAGCAGTGCGGGGAAACGGACATACCGGGCATGGTATCCCTCCCGGCACGCTTTCTGGGCCAGCGCACAGGCGATCCAGGTCTTGCCAACGCCGGTGGGTCCGGTGATCAGGATATTGAGATGGTCGGCGACCCAGCGGCAGGCTGCCAGTGACTGCATCAGGCCCCTGTCGAGGCCCCTGGGGGCACGGTAGTCGATATCCTCCATGGCGGCGTTGTGCCTGAACCTGGCGAGCCGCAGGCGGGCGGTGAGCCGGCGGTCTTCCCGCTCGGTGGCCTCCCGGTCCACGAGGAGCCCGAGTCGCTCCATGAAGTCGAGTTCGTCAATGTCGGATATACTCGTCTGGTCGGCGAGGGCCGCGGCCATGCCGGTGAGTTTCAGTTTCTGGAGCTTGTCCAGGGTGGGATGGTTCAACATGTTGGTTTCTCCGGTTGTCGTTGAAGTCAAGAGGTCAGTGGTAATAGGAGGGGCCCCGGACATTCCCATGGTCATCCGGAAGGATGGACTCCTGGGCGGGCTCCGGTTTTTTCCGGTCGAGTCCGTTCTTGAGGATCGCCTCGACGCTCCGGTACTTGAGGGTCTTCAGGTACAGGGCCCGTTTGCAGGCGGCGTTGAGCCGCTCGTTGCCGTAGGACTGGCCGAGGCGCATGATGCCGAGGCAGGCGCGGAAGGCCTGCTGGGGATGTTGGCGCGAAGCCATCATCTTCTTCACCAGCGCCGCGGTGTCGGGGCCAGCCTTTCCGGCCCATGCGACGATGCGCTCCGGGGACCATTCCCCCACCTTGCGGTGCTTCTCTGGCATGTGTTCCGAGGCAGTGGTGTGCCTGCCCCGCAGCCAGGAGCGCCGGTGGCTCGCGACCCGCTGGCCCTTGTGGAGGCATTCGATGGTGTTGCGGGTGGCCCGGAGTTCGATCTCGATCCCGACGAGTGCGCAGGGAACGGAGTACCAGTGCTTGTCGAACTCGACGTGATAGTCCGTGCTGTGGACGCGGACCTTCTTCCACTCGGCGAACTCGTAGGGCTCCCGGGGCAGTGGTTTCAGGGCCGGCCTGTCGAGCTCCTCGAAGAGTTCCCGGCGGCTGCCGGGGAGCTTCTGGAACGGCTTGTTGTTGAGTTTCTCCAGCAGCTGCCCGATCTCGATGTTGACCTCCCGCAGGGAGAAGAACCGCCGGTTGCGCAGGGCCGCGAGGATCCAGTGTTACGTCCCTGATTAAACCGTCATGGATGATGGTTTTTGACCCGGACTGTTCCGTGCCGGGGTGGTGCACTATCTGATATAAAGCGGGACGCTTTTCTTCCGGGCAGCTGTTTTCCGGCAGCCCCTTTCGAGCAGCGGGATTCGAGCAGCCGTCATGGTGCCGACGTTGGCGCCGTGACGGTTTTCCCCTGTTCATCCCGGCCGGCGGTGACCGCCGTGGGTTTCGGGTGAATCAAAAAAGAAAGTGGCCCGCGCGATGGCGATCGCCGGGCCGTGAGCGGTGGAGGGCCCATTCAACTTCGACATAAAACGGGACTGACCGCTGAGGAGTATGTTATCCGGGAGGGCTGGCGGGAGGCAAGCCCCCCGCCGTGCCTTCTGGGCCTGGGGGCGGGATGCGGGATGTGCGGGCACGGGACCTACGAACGGGTGGAGCCGGCGGGGATGCGGGTGAGGCGGTGGTACTGCGCGTTCTGCCACACCACGTTCAGCGCGCTGCCCGACTGTCTGGCGTGCGGGGTGCGCGGGACCCTGGAGGCGATCGAGGAGATCGCGGTGGTGGCCGAGGCGTCCGGGAAGATGGCGGCGGTCCGTTTCTTTTTTGACTCCCATGTGGATCCGGTGATTCCATGGCGGCTGGTGCGCCGGCGGTGCGGGTGGATGGAGGACCTGCTGCGGATGCTGCCCGGCCTTCATCCGCGGTTCTTCGGCATGAAGCCGACGCTGGCGGACCTGCGCGCCCGGCTGGATTCGCAGACGGCGCTCCGGGACCTTCGGGCGCACTGTCACGGGCAGCTGGGCTCGATCACGTTTCCTGTTGGATTCCGTCTGCCGCCGCGGCGCTGGAATCCATCGAGGGGGCCGCCAACAGGAAACGGCCATGGTTCGGGGTCGGCTGGGGGATCAGAATCGGTCCCACAACCATCCGGACCCCATGGAGGACCGCCATGAGCCGCAAGAATCCCCCCGAACCCAACGAAATCGCGCTGTTCCGGTACCGCGTCATAGCGACCCTGTTGCCGGAGCCCCATGGCAAGGTGGCGCCGAAGGCCCGGGAGCTGTCGGAGCGGACGTGGGACATCCCGGGATCGGATCGCACCCGGGTGGCGTCGGAGACCATCCGGGGCTGGCTGCAGGACTACCGCAGGGACGGGTTCGACGCCCTGGTTCCGAAGGCGCGGGCCGATCGCCACGGGCAGCGCCGCCTGTCCCCGGAGACGGTGGAGGCGCTGGCGGGGCTGAAGCGGGCCGAGCCGCACCTGAGCGTGCGCAGGCTGATCGCGCAGGCCCATGACCGGGGGCTGGTGCCGCGGTCGGTCCGGCTGCCGCGGTCCACGGTGGGCCGGATGCTGAAGTCGCTGGGCCTGATGGACCCGCCGCCGGGGAACGGTCCCGGGGGCGTCGACCGTCGGCGCTTCGCCTACGAGTGGGCGGGGGAGCTGTGGCAGTCGGACGTGCTCCACGGCCCCCGGGTCCGGGACCGCCGGGGCCATGCCCGCAAGGTCTACCTGATCGCGTTCCTGGACGACGCCACCCGGGTGATCCCCCATGCGGCCTTCGCCTTCTCCGAGAGCGTGGCGGCCTTCCTGCCGGTGTTCCGCCTGGCCATCGAGAGGCGTTGCATCCCGGACAGGCTCTATTGCGACAACGGGGCCAATTACCGCTCCAAGGCCCTGGAGATCGTCTGCGCGCGGCTGGGGACCGCACTGATCCACGCCAAGCCCTTCCAGCCGGCGGGGAAGGGAAAGATGGAGAGATGGCTCAGGACGGTTCGCCAGCAGTTCCTCTCCGGGCTGGTCCCGGAGGACCTCCGGAGCCTCGATGCCCTCAACGGCAAGCTGCAGGCCTGGATCGAGGGGGAGTACCACCGCAATCCCCACCAGGGCCTGGGCGGCCGGACCCCGCTGGAGCAGTGGGCCCTGTGCGCCTCCGGGGTTCGCCTCGTGGACCCCGGCATGGACCTCGCCGACCTGTTCCTGCTCGAGAAGCGGCGCAAGGTCAGGAAGGACCGCACCGTGCACTTCGAGGCCCGCGTCTACGAGGTCGATGCCTGGCTGATCGGGGAGTACGTGATCCTGCGGTACGACCCCGCGGCCCCGCCGTCCCGGCCCCTGGCCGTGGTCCACCAGGGCAAGGGCGCCGGCATCGCCACGCTGGTCGACATCCACGCCAACGCCCGCATCCGGCGCCGCCCCGCGTCGGACGGCCTGTCCTTCCGGAACGCCGGTTCCGGTCCCGATCATCCCGAATCATCCGACACGGAGGAATGACATGTACAGGACCCACTTCGCACTCACCCGCTACCCCTTCGAGCCCTCCATCGGGATCGACGAACTGTTCCCGACCAGGGGGCAGGAGGAGGCCGACGCACGGATCCGCCACCTCCTGGAACTGCGCGGCATCGGCCTGCTCACCGGCGAGCCCGGCTGCGGCAAGTCCACCGTCTGCCGCCGGATCGCAGGCAACCTCCATCCCGGCCTCTACCGCCACCGGTACATCTCCCTGACCACCGGCAGCGTCGTCGACCTCTACACCGCCATCCTGCAGGCCTTCGGGCTGCCCCTGACGAAGCAGCGCGCCCAGGCCTTCCACGCCATCCGCGAGGAAGTCTCCCGCCAGGTCAAGGACGGCCGCCAGATGCCCTTCCTCGTCATCGACGAGGCCCATCTCCTCGCCGCCGGCCTGCTCGAGGAACTCCGCCTGCTCACCAACTACCGCATGGACTCCGACAACCGCCTGTGCCTCCTCCTCGCCGGCCACACCGAGCTGCGAAAGCGCCTCGCCATGGCCGTCTACGAGTCCCTCAGCCAGCGCGTCGTCGTGCGCTGCCATCTCGACGGCCTCGAACGCGAGGAGGTCACCGGATACCTCGAGCACCGCCTGAAGCTCGCCGGCGCCGCCGTCCCCCTGTTCCGGGACGAGGCCGTCGAGGCCATCGCACAGGCCACCAACGGCGTCCCCCGGCGCATCGACCGCGTCGCCCACCTCGCCCTGTGCGCCGCCGCCATCGGCAAGCGCGACCTGGTGGACACCAGCGACGTCCAGAAGGCCGTCGACGACACCGGGACATGAACCGCTACCATCCGGAGCGGCTGCGCCGCCTGCGCGACCTCCCGCTCGACACCGTCGCCGCCGCCGTCGGCTACCGCCGGGATCCCCGCGACCGGACCCGCTGGAAGAAGACCGGCAGCGTCATCGGCATCGACGGAACCCGGTTCTACGACCACCTCCTCCAGCAGGGCGGCGGCGGCGCCATCGACCTGGTCATGCACGCCTGCCGGTGCCAGTTCCCCCGTGCCATCGACGTCCTCGAGCGGATCGCGCCCCCGGGAACCGTGGAACCCGCCGACGGGGATCGCTGGGCCGCCGTGCGGAAGTACCTGCAGGATCATCGGTCCATCGACGAAAACCTCGTCGAGCGCTGCCGCCAGGAGGGCATCGTCTCCGCCGACCGCCGCGGGAACGCCGTGTTCGTCATGCGCGGCACCGACGGCGGCACCGTGGGCGCCGAACTCGTGGGGTTCGACAGCCGATCCGGAAAAACCGTCTTCCGGGGCCTCGCCAGGGGCTCCAGCCGGAAACGCGGCGCCTTCCGGATCACCTGCCCGACGCGGCCCGACAACCGGGAACCCGTCGGCGGAACCGTCCTCATCGTCGAGTCCGCCATCGACGCCCTGTCCGCATGGCTCCTGCCCCTGTCCCGCAAACCCGACTGCATCCTGTCCACCGCCGGGGCCACCGCCAGACTGCCCCCGTGGCTCCATGACCCCCGCGTCCGCACCATCCTGTGCGGGTACGACGCCGACCCCACCGGGGACCGGTGCGCCGAATCCCTCCGGACGGACCCACGCGTCGTGCGAATCCGCCCCGAGGGCGTCAAGGACTGGAACGACCTGCTCCGGGCCACCGTCTTCTGAATCCCGGGCGGGACCGCGGCCTTCCCGGCCCTGGCGCGCTTCTCCTCAGGCTTCCTGAAAACTGCCGGGAAGAAATCCCGAAATAATCCGGGCCAGAAATAAAGTTGGCACAATCCAGGCCAAACCGTCCCACTTGCCTTCCAGATAATCCGGGACAGCCAGGTTCAAATTATGTGAGTCCTAACATCCAGCGCTCTGCCAAAAGCACGCTCAATTCCGCTTTAGCCTTCTCCCGCGGGCGCCGGACGCGCGCAGGCACCACAGCCAGGTCATGGTGCTCCGCCATTTCCTGGTAGGTGGGGTTGATGTCGGGCTCGTACCGGTGGGCCTTCACCACCGCGGACCGCAGGTTGTCGGGCACGACAATCTCGGGACAGCCACCCATCCAGGAGAAGCAGTTCTGGTGGGACGTGATCCAGTCTTCCAGTCCCTGGGTCCAGGTGACCTCGGCATAGGTGTAGCCCGACGCACCCAGCGCCGCCACGAAGAGCTGGGCCTGGCGCTCCTCCCCCGTGGACGGGTCGATGATCCCCACCGTCATGCCGGCGTAGTCCACGAACAGCTTCTCACCCGCCTTGTGGTCCTGCCGCATCACCAGATCCAGCTTGCCGGCCCACTTGCGGTAGTGCCGGCAGAACCAGGAATACTCGTATCCCTCGGGGTTCCCCTCCCGGTACTCGTCCCACAGCAGTTGCAGGGTCACGCCCTTGCGACGGAGCTCCTTGTGGATGTACACCCAGTCCGGGACCCCCCGCTTCCTGGCCAGCCGCCGGGGCTCCGGCGGTGGAAACAGGCGCCGCTCGAGATCGGCGTCGTTCAGATTATCCGGAAGTGGCCACGAAAGCCCCTCCTGGTCCAGCCGCAACAGATAGTTGCTGACCGTGGTGTGGCTGATCCTGCAGATCCTGCCGATTTCCCGGTTGCTCAACCCTTGCTGGTTCAGCCTCAGGATTTCCTTGATTTTTCGCATGGATAGACTCTTGTGTGGCATGGGCGCCTCCTCGTTGAAAAGGCGGGCACCATACCGGGTTGTCAATCATGCGTCGTTCGGCTCCGATGGGAGTGTATGCCTTGGTGAAAGTGGCAACTTTCACCGTGGAATGAGTGGCAACTTTGCCGTGGAATCGGTGGCAACTTTCAGCGTGGAATGGGTGGCAACTTTGCCGTGGAATACCCAGCCTGTCCCGATCGTCCCGCCCATCCGGTTGAATTCGCCGGATTCCCCGTCGGCCGACGCCCTCTCCGTCATCGAAACGCATCCGGACGTCTACAACACGGGGCTGACCCGGGCGCGCGGCTGTCGCCGGACGATGGAGTGCGCCGAACACCACACCCCTGACCGGAAGACGGTCCGGTTCGCCCTGAGCCGGAAAAACCCGTTTCCGCACACGCCCCGTATTTCGGCATCACCGGGGCCTGACGCGCAGGACCGGCAGGGCGCCGGCGGCGCCCCGCCATGTCCGGACTACCAGCGGACCACGCCCCTCAGCAGCACGCCGTGCCTCGCGTCCCCGTCCGCGGGCTCGTTCCGCACCGCGTCCAGGCTGAGACCGATGCGCGGCCCTTCCGTCCGGACCGGCTCCAGCCGCCAGCCCACGCGCCAGTCGGTCGCCCCGCCGTCCGCGCCTGAAAAACCCACGTTCGGCGTGCCCGTGTACCGGCCCCCCGACACCGCAATCCCGTAGCCCGCCTCGGCGCGGAGACCCCGGCCCGCCTCGAACTCTCCTCCAGGCGCCAGCTCCCGCGCGTCCCTCGCGCCCCACAGACGGTCCGCCGAACCCGAAGGCGTCCCGAAGGTCGGCGACAGGCTGAACGACAGACCCCGGCCACGCTCGCCCGGGTCCAGCCGCACCGTGGCCGACGCGCCCCATTCCTCGTAATCCGAATCCGCGTGGGACGCCAGCACCCGCGCCTTCGCCTCCAGCGACAGGCCCGTGGCCGGGTTGGCGTAGCTCACGCCCGCGCCGATCTCCACGCCCGTCCCCGTCTCCGCGTCCCCGCCGTCATGGCGAAGGCCCAGTTCCAGCACGGGCCGGAGCGTCCTGCCTTCATCGAGCCAGAACGTCCGCCCGCCCTCCAGCAGCACCCGCACCCGGTTTGTTTTCGCTTCAGTCGCCACGGAGTTCGCGGCCGTGGCGGAGTCCGTCCGCACGTACAGCGCGTCCGCCTTCAGCGCGAGGTCCATGCCGCCTTTCCCGTATTTTCCGTCTTTCCCGCCCTGCTCCAGCAGCGCGCCCCGGGCCCCCAGGGCGCCCATCCGCATCGACAGGTCCGTCCTCACCGGGGCCGTGCCGTCGTCGAACGTGATCGCCATGTCGCCGGTGCCCCAGCCCACCAGGCCCCAGGCCGACACCCGGTCCGTGATTTCGTAGCGGCCGTAGGGGCTCACCGTGGTCATCGCGCTCTCCAGGCTGCCCTTCGCCCCCGTCTGGGCGCCGGAGTCGTCGAACGTGCCCTCGCCCTCGCTCAGGCCGATCGCCACCCCGGCCAGCATCCGGCCCCAGTCGGCGTCCGTCCCCAGGGTCCCCGTCGTCACCTCGCCGTCGATGCCGAGGCGGCCGCTGTCGGAAGCCCGCTCGCCGTCGAACCCGCCATGCGCCACCCGGCCCCAGGCCGCGAGGCCCGGGCCCGAGCCGTCCATCCGGCCCGCCGTGTGGAACGAACTGCCCAGCAGCATTTCGCGGCCCGTCATCGAGATCTTGCCCGTGTTTCCTGCTGTTCCCGCAAGGCCGGAATCATTCCAGCGGTCCCCGGCGCCGAGCCGCGCGAACGGATCATGATCGTCCGCCTGCGCCGGCGAACCGGAACGCTGCGCAAGGCCCGTCAGCACGTCCATCAGCGGATCGCCGTCCTCCCCGCCCGACAGGTCCAGGGGCTGGCCCGCCAGCGTCGCGTGGGTCCCCGGCGCGAGGTCGCCCTCCAGCCTGCCGGACACCGCGTCCGCCACGTGGCTCCCCGCCGTGCGCCCGAACCGCGACAGCCACGCCCGCTGCAGCTCGTCGTCGTTCCTGACGACCCCCTTCGCCTCGCGGTGGATCTTGCGCAGGTACGCCCCCCGCGGGTTCGAGAGCTTCAGCCCGAACGTCTCCTTGCCCTCGTCGATGGCGTCGTCGAGGATCGCCACGCTCACCGTCTTCGCCGTCTCGCCCGCCGCGAAGGTCAGGGTGCCCGACGTCGCCGTGTAGTCCTCGCCCGCCGTGGCCGTGCCGTCGGCGGTCGCGTAGTCCACCGAGACCGCGCCCGACGCCGCGCGGCTCAGCGTCACCGCGAAGTCGAGGCTCGCGTCCTTGCCTTCCTTCGCCCGCGCGTCCTGGGCCCGGATGCGCGCCGGGCCCCGGACCTTCGCCGACGCCCCGCCGAGCGCGATCTTCACGTCCTTCCAGGACTCCGGCTTGACGCGCACCCGCCACAGCACCGGGTCCAGCGGCTCCACGCCCGTCACCTTCCCGGCCGTCACCTTGAACGCGTCGGGAGCGGGCTTCGAGCCCGACTGCACGTCCAGCGCGAACGCCGTCCGCCCGTCATGCTCCGCCGGGACCTTGCCGAACTCTACCGCCACGGTCTGGGTTGCCGCCCGCGGCGTCGTCTGCTCGCCCTTCACCCGGACCCACCCGCTCGAGTGCTCGCTGCGCTCCGACCGCAGCCGGCCCACGAAGGCGCGCACGAACACCCCGGTCGCCACGCCGTTCCTCAGCCCGGTGATGGTGTAGCCGTTCACACCGGCCTCCACGGCAACGCCGTTGTTGCCCGACGGGTTGGCCCACACGCCCGCCTCCTGGCTCCAGCGCAGCGCGTGCTGCACCCGCTCCGCAGCGACGCGCGGGTGCGCCACCGCCGTCCAGTTCACCGTCAGGCTGCCGTCGCCCGGCACCACCCGCACGTCGGCCGGCTCCGGCGTGACCAACACCTCCTGCTGCTGCTGCGGACCCGCCGCGACCCTCGCACTCGACGTGTTCGACAGCGACCGCCCGTCCGGCGTGCACACCGCGCCCGACGGCTCGTCGTCGCAGTCCCGCCCGCCAGCGAGCGTCACCGTCACGTCGCTCGGCGACGTCGGCCGCACCGTGACCCGCCACAGCCCGGCGCCGATCTGCTCAACGCCCGTCACCCGGCCCTGCGTCACCGCGAACGACCACAAGCGCGGCGACCGGCTGAAACTCCCCACCGTCTCGCTCAGACGCACCCGGAACGCGAACTCCGTGCCGTCATGCTCCTCCGGCACGTCCTCGAAGACCGCCGTCAGCGGGTCGCCCTGCTGCTCCCCGCCGGAGCCCGGCCCCTCGCCGCCCTCGAATTCCGCGGTCCCGGACCCGCCGCCGTAGGCGCTGCCGACGTTGATGTCGTACGTCACCGACGACCTCCCCCGCGGCAGGTACACGGTGACCTGGTTTGTCATTATCTGGTTCTCCACGTCCTTCGGGACTCCGAGAAGGCACAGGTTGAACGTGGTGCTCCGCCAGCAATTCCCGCCATCATCTGTAGTCCAATAAAGACGTGGGTTTGAGGCGGTGCTGGGGGAAGGCGGTTCGCAGACTTTTCCTGAAAAGGCGGTATGATCCGTCTGATTTCACGATATCGGATGATCTGTCATGTCGAAAGCCGTGTTTCGCAAGACCCTGAGCGTTCCGGGTCTGCTTCGGGTGGTGCGTGGGCATTTTGATCGCATTGAGGATCCCATCGTGAGCCGGGGCCTGGCACTGACGGACTGCCTGATGTCGGGTCTGGCGGTATTCGCGCTGAAGTACCCGTCGCTGCTGAGTTTCGAGCAGGACGCACGGGACGAGGGCCGGATCCGGTCGAACCTCAGGGAACTGTACGGGGTTGGCCGCGCGCCGTCGGACACGGCGATGCGCGAGCGCCTGGACCTGGTGGACCCGCGTGCGCTGCGGGGTGCCTTCAAGGGTGTGTTCGCGGCCCTTCAGCGTGGCAAGGGTCTGGAGGGTTTCACCTGGCTGGGCCATCATCTGCTGTCGGTGGACGGGACGGGGTACTTCTCGTCGAAGAGTGTGCATTGCGACCATTGCTGCGAGAAACATCACCGTGACGGCAGCACCACCTGGTACCACCAGATGCTGGGGGCGGTACTGGTCCACCCGGAGCACCGGGAGGTGTTCCCGCTGGCGCCGGAACCGATCATGCGTTCGGACGGTTCGCGGAAGAACGACTGCGAGCGCAACGCGGCGAAGCGTCTGCTGCGTGACGTCCGTCGCGAGCATCCGCACCTGAAGCTGCTGGTGGTGGAGGATGCGCTGGCGTCGAACGGGCCGCACATCCGGCTGCTGGGGGAACTGGACATGCGGTATGTCCTGGGCGTGAAGCCGGGGGACCATGGGGAACTGTTCCGCCGTGTCGAGGCCTCGGCGGCGACCCGTACCGTGGAGAGGTCGGAAGGGGGCGGCAGCCGTTTCCGGTTCCGGTTTCTGAACGGCGTACCGCTGAACCAGGCGAACCCCGATCTGGCAGTGAACTTCCTGGCGTGCCGGGAGACCCGCCCCGATGGCCGGGAACTGCACTTCTCCTGGGTCACGGACATGGAGGTCACGGAATCGAACGCGCATGACCTGATGCGGGCCGGACGCGCCCGTTGGCGCATCGAGAACGAGACGTTCAACACCCTGAAGAACCAAGGCTACGGCTTCGAGCACAACTTTGGTCACGGCAAGCGGCATCTGGCGACGGTGTTCGCCCACCTGACGATGCTGGCGTTCCTCATCGACCAGGTGCAGCAGCGGTGCTGTGCGCTGTTCCGGGCGGCCCGGGAGAAGGCGGGCGGTTCGAAATACCTGTGGGTGCGGTTGCGCGGGCTGTTCACGGAGTTCTACATTCCGGACTGGGAGACCCTGTACCGGGCGATCGCGTTCGGGCACCGGAAGACGGAGTTGGTGCCCTTCGACACTTCCTGACCCGGCGGCCGTGTCCGAATATGCAACGGGCCGGTTCTTCGGGGAATCATGTGGCCAGCAGACAATCCGGCACACCGCCCGGAGGGGGTTCCCTCCCCGCGTAGTCGGGGAACAGGGGCTCAAACCATGAAATCCGCCGAATCCAATCCGTGATAGAATTAGCGGGAATTGCTGGTGCTCCGCTGCCCCGCCTGGATGTAGGCCATCGGATACTTGCGATCGGAATTCAGGAAGACCGGGTCCCACGCATCCATCGGATCGCAATGGCTTACCAGGTCGGGATCCCTCACGTCCGTCCACACACGGCTGCCGACCCTGCCGTACGTGCCCAGGGATATGATGGTCTCCGCGGCGACCGCCGTGGGCACCGATACGGTCACCGTGTGGGTGCGCGGCGCCGGGCTCGTCACGGTCACGGTCACAGGCTCCGGCACCTCGACCACGGCCAGAGTCACCGCGAAGTTGCTCGCCCACACGGCGGGGTTTCTTTGTGGGTCGGTGGGGTGTGGATGACCGTAGGAGCCCCAGCGCATGTCGTCGACGGGCCAGGAGGCGGTGGCCGAAGTGCCACTGGCGGTCAGATTCCTCAGGGGGAACCGCCTTTCGGCGCCAGCGGGATACTTGACGATCAGCATCAGCGACCTTGCAGCGGTGATCGCGGCGGCGCTGCCCGAGCTCAAGCCCGCGAACACAGTGCCGTTGCGGTGATAGAAATCGCTGATGGTGTAGGTATTGCCCGCGTAAGTGAACCTGTTGGCGCCCATCGCGAGGGGGCAAGTGCCCCCCGACACACCGGTCCTGCAGCCGGACGAGTCCGTGCCCCATCGCGTCGGCTCGAGGGCCTTCGCCGCCATCGTGGTGGACCAGATCTGGTTCTTGTCGTGATGCCGGGTTCCGTCCGGCCAAGTCCACGGCGACTTCGCCGGAATCTCCAGCTTCACCGCGACCTGCTGGCCGTCGGTCCATTGCGGGTCGACATACCAGTTGTGCCAACCGGTATCGCTAAATCTAACAACTCCACCAACGGGTAGCCGCACAGTGCCGAGATGCAACACCATCCCGTCAAACTTCGACCCTGCTCTCGGGGCCCCTGCAGGCGAGCCCGGTACTTCTACCCCGCGCAACTGCAACGATACCCGACCATTGTTGTAATAAAGGTTGTTGACGGTATAATCCTCACCGTTGTGCTCGAGTTCATCTTCCGTGAGCGCCGAGGAGCAGCCAGTGCCATCGCAGCCGAGATACGCCCCGTCGTCGTCGATATCATCGACTGTCAGCGTCGCCGACCAGACGGTGGTCTGCGCCGCGGCGGGCGCGGCCGCGAACAGGCCGAGCGCCCCGAGCAGCAGCGCGAGGACGGGGAGGCGGGCGGGGCGGCGCCATGCGGACGCTGACCGGCGCGAGACCGCCGGAGCGGCGCCATGGCCGCCGGTCGGTCCGGATGAAGGGGAGAGGGGGTTGCGTGCGCGCCCGCCAGCGGCGGCGGCCGGTTCAGGCGGGCCGGCCTCGCGCCGGACGCACCTCATGCCGCTGGCCGCTGGCCGCTGGCCGCTGGCCGCTGGCCGCTGGCCGCTGGCCGCTGGCCGCTGGCCGCTGGCAAGGCATTTTATCGGCTCCGTCCGGCCTGTCAACTCCCTCCCGTGACTTTGTTCTTCCCATATCCGGGACGGCGAAATCCACCGCCGGGGCCGGGTGGCCCGCGGCCATGGAGCCCGGTTGCCGGACGCGTTCTTCTGGCATTGGATCTGTCATTTCGGTTTCTCCCGGTGTGGAGGCTGCAGGCATCGTTGCGGTCATCAGCATCAGCTCTTCATTCGAAGGACTTGCAAAATTGCCTGAGTGAGCGGGGTTTCGACCGCCAGCAGGCGATTTTCGAAGCAGGGCCAAGGGGTCGGACGGTGGTATAGTGAGTTCTTGTCCAACACACTGGTTCACCGCACAACCCGATACCCCGTGCGACGACTATATCCAACCTCCGCTACCTTTTCAAGACTGACTGACTGACTGATGAACTTTTTTCCGTTATCAATATATAGTGTCCGGCAGAAAACCCATAAATTGCTGATTGGAAAGGCGTAATCGGGAAATCGGCGTGATGAAGATGTCCCGGATTCATCGGCTGGATGGTAAAATCATGGGGAATTTGCTGGTTTTTCCCGAATCTTCGCCCTGGTCCCTACCCGATGAGACATACCCTCCATCCCCAACTGGAGATCGGCGCATGCCAGATTGCCGATATCCGGATCGACCCGAAATCCCGGGACGATATCCCCGCGCTCCTGATCGGCCTGCAGCATCTGTATACCGACGAGTCATTGCGCAACCGTCTGTTCGACCTGCTGGAGCGCGAGGTTCTGCCGGATGTGGACCTGGACACTGGCAGGCCGGGGATGCACTTGTGGTCGATTCTGGTGATGGCGATCCTGAAGCAGGGACTGAACTGCGACTTCGACCGTCTTGAGGGACTGGTGAACCACTATGACGTGATCCGCCAGATGCTGGGGCACAGTGTGTACTCGGACGAGAGTTATTCGGTGCAGCAGATCAAGGACAACGTCAGCCTGCTGACGCCGGGGGTGCTGTCGAAGGTTGGAGAACTGGTGGTGGAATCGGGCCACCGGGTGTCAAAAAAAAAGCCTGGAGACTGGTTGCGCGGTCGGTGTGATTCCTTCGTGGTGGAAACGGATGTGCATTACCCGACGGATACGGGTCTGTTGTGGGATGCGCTGCGCAAGTTGCTTGGCCTGATGCAGGAGGCGGCCCTGGAGGACGGGGTTTCGGGGTGGCGCCAGGCGAAGGACCGGCGCAGGAAGCTGAAGCGCCTGTTCAACGGGGTTCGACGGGCGCGTGATGCGCACGGCCGCCCGGAGCGGGTGAAGGGTTTTCTCGATGCCGCCCGGCAATTGATTGCCCAGGCCGATGGCACTTTGGATGTTCTTGCCGGGATGGCAAGGGTGGAGTGCCGGCTGGTTCGGATGAACCGGATCCGGCAGTATCTGTGGTATGCCGCCCGGCTTTCGGACCAGGTGGACCGTCGGTTGCTGCGGGGGGAGACGATTCCCCAGGGCGAGAAGATCTACTCGATCTTCGAGCCCCATACGCGCTGGATCTCGAAGGGGAAGGTGGGCCGGCCGGTGGAACTGGGGGTTCCGGTCTGCGTTCTGGAAGACCAGCACGGCCTGCTGCTGCACCATCGGGTGATGTGGAAGGAAAGCGATGTGGAGATCGCGGTGCCGATGGTGGAGGAGGCCAGGGGGAAGTATCCGGACCTGGGGCTTTGCAGTTTCGACAAGGGGTTTCACAGTCCGGAGAATCGCCGTTGCCTGGATGAATTGCTGGAGGACAATGTCCTGCCCCGCAAGGGCCGCTGGACGCGGGCTGACCGGGTGCGTGAGACGGGCTCCGTGTTCCGGGCGGCCCGGCAACAGCATCCGGCGATCGAGTCGGCGATCCACAATCTGGAGCACCGGGGTCTGGACCGTGTGCGCAGCCATGGCGTGGAGGGGTTCGAGCGGACGGTGGCGCTGTCGATACTGGCATGCAACGTGCATCGCGTCGGACGGATGATCCGGGACAGGGCCCGTGAGGCCGAGCGGCGACGACGGGCGGCATGACGGATCGGCTTTCGTCAGCTGAAGTTGAAAGTCCCGCCCCGACAGGGTGGGCATGGAGCCCAATGTCCGGAATCAGGCCGAAACGCCCTGACAATCAATTCCCTCTACTGTTTCCCGGAAATCCATAGAGTCACTCAATGACTGGATGCTGGCGAAATATTTTCACGCCGGGAATCCGTCGGAAATCGGGGTTTTCTGTCTGACACTACCTAGTGTAACGTCATGCCTCATGTATCGGATAGAGGCGTTCCAATCTCAGACGTGCATCCTCAGTAGTGAACTGCTAATCCACCTTGGCCTGGATCCGATCTCGTAAGTCTTGTCAGTCAGCGACCCCACCGGCAAGGACATCTACGCTGTCGATGCGCCCATTCAGGCATTGGTGGTTCATCACGTTGGGTTCGTCCGAGGCGACCGGAACACTGGCACCCCCTTGAGGCAGCGACATTGCTGATCCAGAATTCCTGTGATAATCGGGAGCAGCCTCGATCGAACCGCACGTGTTGGACAGGAAGCTTACGTTGGAGCGTTGATTTGATATTATATTAGTATAATATTACAATACAACAAAAATATACTTCCTGAATACCATGTCAATATCAAAGACGCCCCAAAGGAAAGACGCTAGGGATATAGAATTAGATAAGATTATCGAGAAAGGCGACGAACGACCCGGTCGGCGTACAGTGCAGATTTCGTTATCGATTCCAACCAAACTTCTAGATGCGATCGACGAAAGGGCGCAAAATCTTGGGATCTCGAGAGCGGCATTGATAAAACAGGCCAGTGCGCTTTTCCTTGAAAATAATCAATGAACAAAAATCTACTTAGGACAATCAATGAGCAAATTACCACACCCAATTCCATACCAGGGAAGCAAACGCAGACTGGCACCAATAATTTCCAGATATCTACCTGAAAATATAGCGACATTTTACGAACCCTTTGCTGGCTCTGCCGCGATGACGATTTATGCCGCATACCACAGGCTAGCCAAAAAATTTATCGTAGCCGACAGTCTTGAACCGATTGTGATTCTCCTCCGCTCTATTGTGGAAAATCCTGAGAAAACTGCTTCCGAATATCGTCAAGTCTGGGAGGGGCAGCAGGAAACCGGCCATGGTTTCTTCAATGAAGTTCGTGAACGCTACAATGCAGAGAGAGATCCGATTGATTTGTTGTACCTAATCTGTCGCTGCGTCAAGAATTCAGTACGTTTTAACAGTAGGGGGAACTTTACGCAATCTGCGGACAAGCGTCGTCTCGGGATGCACCCAGATAAGATGCGGACAGCAGTGTTGGGAGTTTCATCGATACTTCAAAATAGGGTCGAGTTTCGTTTCGGTGACTGGCTGGAAACGTCAGCGGATGCGAAGCCCGGGGACTTCCTATACATGGACCCACCATACCTCGGTACGTCCATTGGTCCAGACAAGCGCTATCACCAGCAACTAATGCAAGAAGACTTGGTTGCCGGTCTTGAGAATCTACGACAGCGGAAGGTGCCTTTCGCATTGTCATATGACGGAATGACTGGTGAGCGTGAGTATGGACCTCCTCTGCCTGACGAACTTGGACTTACTCGCTTATTGCTCTACGCCGGAACTTCCTCTCAGGCAACTCTTTCAGGACGCCATGAGAAGACGGTTGAAAGTTTGTATGTCACTCCCGGCCTTGCGGAGCCGGTAAATGGTGTGATCCGAATGACACCTGAACAGGTTAGCCTAGAATTTCGATAGTTTCTTGAGTAACGCCGCCACCGTCGTGTCCTCGTGCTCAGCACGGGCTCGAAGTCTTTCAAAAGAATCGACTTCAGAACCGCGCCACTCAACATCAATTCTACGAATTTGCTCTCCCGCAACATGTGTATAGTTCTCTGGAAAAGCCCAAAAGCACGTTCGACAAACCGCTTCGCTTTGTTCGTTCTTCCAGTTACTACATTGTTCACATGACCAAGATTTCGCTCGCTGACTCGATCCATCAAGAAGCATATACTCCTCAAGGTTGTCCATGTCATCTGAGTCGTCACCGGCAACCTCGTAGGGCACCCGGTGATCAATTTGGAGATATCGTGCTTCCAACTTTTCGCCGGTAATTGCATCCCTAGAACCGTACCGCTCAATTAATGCGTTACGGAAAGGTTTAGAGAATGCTTTGCGACCGCCTATTCTTCCACGTTTTATCTTATCCGGATCCCCGAATCGATACGCCCCGATCTTTCGCCCAGTCCGCGTGCTGTTAATTTTGAAAGTATCGATCGGTACCCCATGATCTCGCACATCACGCACCGCCCGAGGCGGGTGGTCGTACCCATATTGGGTTTGTAATTCCTCGGTAGTGACATAGCCATGCTGCAAGATATGGTCAATTACAGTGCGAGGGCGCTTGGCAGTCACCTTCTCACATAGCTCAAGGATTCGGGGATGAACTTTGCTATTCGACATTCTTATACAGTGCCGCACGACAGTTTCCCCGTCGAGCGATACTTACTCTTCATATTTTTCAGAAATCTACACTACAACAATCATTTAACGCTCGCTCTGCTTATCCCATTTTTATCTTAAGCCTCTTGATCAAAGCGCCATACATCACCTCAGTGACAGCGATGGAAGGCGAACTTCCTTGTAACAAAAGCTTTCGATAGTGTCGAGAAGTTATTTTCGACAGATTTCCGTCAATAACCGCCATTTAGACGATTTAACGAGTTCAACGGATGGAGATATAGACATTTGATACTTTAAAATGTTTATTATTATATTTATATTATTCATTTTACGTTCATTATTCTTATTATATTCATATTTTAATTGTAACTACTCACCCCTTATTTGCCCCATATCCCATCTGTAGGTTGACAGTATAGAATATTTTCCCTATCGTTCGGGTTTCGGACCACGAGACGAACCCGCACACAGATGGGGAACCGCTATTTCGGCTCCAAGGGAGCTTCGGGGCTGTGCCAGCCTCTGATCGCCCTGATGCCGCCGCACTCGGTGTATATCGAAACCCACCTTGGCGGTGGGGCGATCATGAAGCGCAAGCCGGGGGCCCTGCGGAACATCGGCATAGACTGCAACGCCAGGGCGCTGGAAGGATTCCAGTGCGACTATCCGGTGGAACTGGTGCATGGCTGCTGTCACCGGTATCTCCGGACGTTTCCGTTTGACGGCACGGAACTGGTCTACTGCGACCCGCCGTATCTGCAAAGTACGCGCAAGTCGGGCCGCCGCTACCGGCACGACTACAGGAACAGCGACCACGAGGGCTTGCTGGCGCTGATCCGCGGCCTTCCCTGCTCGGTGATGATCTCGGGGTATCCTTCGCGGATGTACGACGACTGGCTGGGGGATTGGGGCAGCGTGTCGCTTCAGGTGATGAACCAGGCGGGTGTGGTGACGGAGAAGGTGTGGTTCAACTTCACGCCGGACCGGGTTCACTGGCCGCGTTATGCGGGCCGGAACTTCACCCATCGCCAGGCGGTGAAGCGCAAGGCCCAGAGTTGGGGCCGGCGCTACCGGGGGATGCCGCATGGGGAACGCCTGGCGGTGCTGTCGGCGATGATGGCGGTGGAGGCGGAGGAGGCCGTGGAGGCGAGGGAGGAGTGAATCCATGGGGACGGTGAACCGGGTTGCGCTGCGCGAGGAGTTCGATGCGCACCGGGAGAGTTTCCGGTCACTGTGCAGGGAGGGCAAGGTCAGCGCGGAATGCGAGGTGCTGTTCAACGCCCTGTTGATGCTGATGGAGTTGATGATGGCGGTGTTCATGGAAAAGACCACCCGCAAGACGCCGGTGAACGCGAGCCTGCCGCCGTCCCGTGAGGGGAAGGATGAGACCGCGGCACGCCCCGGGAGCCGTGGCAGGGGACCGGAGCAGCCGCACTGGGAAACGGGCCATACCCGTCTGGTGAGTGAAACCGGGGTATCCCCGGTGACGGAATGTTCGGCCTGCGGCAGGAACCTGGTGCGGGTACGGTGCGAGGGCCATGAGCGTCGCACCCTGGTGGACATCGTGTTCGAGACCCGGGAATACCACGTGGATGCCGAGATCAAGACCTGTCCGCGCTGCCATGCCGAGAACCGGGGCGCCTTTCCGGACGGCCTGCCGGGTCCGCTGCAGTACGGACACGGCATCATCGCGTTCGCCGCCCACCTGATGGTGGCGCAGATGGTGCCGCTGAAGCGTGTGGTCCAGACCATGAAGGCGATGACGGGACGGGCCATTGCCGAGGCGACCCTGCTGGCCTGGCTGCTGCGCCTGCACGATGCCCTGGCGGACTGGGAGGCTGCCGCCGTCGAGTGCCTGCTGGCCGCGCCGGCGCTGCATGTGGACGAGACCTCGATCCGCATCGACCGCAAGAACCACTGGCTGCACGACTGCAGCGCCGGAGACCTCACCCTGAAGTTCTGCCACCCCAAGCGGGGCGGCGAGGCGATCCGGGACATCGGCATCATCCCCCGGTACGGCGGCGTCCTGGTCCATGACCGCTGGGCCAGCTATCTTGCCTGTGACCACTGCGACCACGCCCTGTGCGGCGGCCACCTCCTGCGGGATCTGCAGTTCCTCATCGACGCCCATGATCCGGCCTGGGCGAGGCGGATGAAGAAACTGCTCCGGGACGCCGCCCGCAAGGTCAGGGAAAGCCCGGACAAGGTGCTGTCCGCAAAAGAATGCGCCGCCCTGCAAAAGCGCTACCGGACCATCCTGACCCAGGGGAAGAAGGAACTCCCGGCAACCCCTGTGCGCACCGGCGGGAAAAAGCGCGGGCGCATCGCGAAATCCGACGCGGAGAACCTGTGGGAGGCCATGGGAAAGCATGAAACCGAAGTCCTGCGGTTCGCCAGGGACCCCGCGGTCAGCTTCACCAACAACCTGTCCGAAAGGAACCTCCGGATGGCCAAGGTCAAGCAGAAAGTGTCCGGCTGTTTCCGTACATACAAATACGCCGTCGCATGGTGCCGGGTCTCAAGCTATCTGCTGTCCATGTCCTATCAGGGTTACAATCCTCTTGCCGCCATCGAGATCGCTCTCAAGGGAAAGGCCGCCCACATGCTCAAGACACCTGAATGACCTTCAGGTGCTCCACAGGGGGCTAGTAGTTACTTTTAATTTACACTATTTATGGCATATTTCTCTGTATATCGTTTTTTATCCATATTGGAATCAGAAAATGCCTGAAAAAGCAAATACAATCCATCCGGAAGCTCTTCGAGTTACCCGCAAGCGTAAAAACATGACCCAAGAAAAACTGGCGGAAGCACTGAAGTGCAGCAAGGATACCGTCAGCCGTTGGGAACGTGGCACCACCCTCCAAGTGCGGCCACGTCTTCGGGATGCATTGTGCGTCGTGCTCCGGGTGAAATGGGAAAAACTCTCCGAGCCACCCGATGAAACCGAAGACCCCTGGGTCAGGACGAAGCAGATATCCAGCAATTCCCGCTGGTTTAAAAAGTCAAGCAAATACAAGGTGATAGAGAGATACGGAAAAAACTTTTTCGTAAAGTTTTTCAGGAATTCTGGTATCATACAGTTCCAATTTCATGAACCAGGTGAAATTGGATGCGTGAACCATCAAATCGCAAACACTTGAGCGCACAGGGATTGCTGCAGTCGATCCGGTCGAGTTTCGAGGAGATTCCGGACACGAAGCGCACCCGCAAGTTCCCGTTGTCGGACGTCATGATGTCGGCGCTGGCGATGTTCGGTCTGAAATATCCATCGCTGCTGCAGTTCGAGCGGTCGCAGTCCGAGGAAGCGGTGCGGCACAATCTGAAGCATCTGTACGGGGTGGCGCAGGCGCCGAGCGACACGTACATGAGGGAACGGCTGGACGAATTGGACCCGGGGGTGTTCGAGCCGGTATACAAGCGGCTGTTTGCGCTGCTGCAGCGGGGCAAGGGTCTGGAGGGTTTCGAGGTGCTGGACGGCCGCTATGTGCTGTCGGTGGACGGCACCGGGCTGTTCTCCTCGCAGAAGGTGCATTGCGCGCACTGCTGCAGCAAGCATCATCGTGACGGTCGGGTGACGTACTATCACCAGTTGCTCGGTGCGGTGCTGGTGCATCCGGACTGCCGCGAGGTGATCCCCCTGATGCCAGAACCGATCCTGAAGGGGGACGGATCCGGCAAGAACGACTGTGAGCGGAATGCCGCAAGGCGGCTGCTGAAGCGTGTCCGTCGCAACCATCCGCATTTGCGGTTGCTGGTGGTTGAAGATGGCCTGGCCTCGAACGGTCCGCACATCCGGCTGCTGGAGTCACTGGACATGCGCTATGTGCTGGGTGCGAAGGAAGGGGACCACCGGTTTCTGTACGACTGGGTGTCGAAGACCCGGGGCGTTCCGGAACATGAGTGCCGGGACGGGCAGGGGGTAGTGCATCGCTTCCGGTATCTGAACCGGGTGCCGTTGAACGACGACCACTTTGATCTGGAGGTGAACTTCCTTGAGTACCGGGAGCACCGTCCCGGGGGCAAGGTGCAGCGCTTTTGCTGGGTCACCGATATCCCGATCGACGAATCGAACCTGATGGAGTTGATGCGGGCCGGCCGGGCCCGCTGGAAGATAGAGAACGAAACCTTCAACACGCTGAAGAACCAGGGTTACGGCCTGGAACACAATTATGGTCACGGCAACAAGCACCTGTCGACGGTGCTGATGCACCTGATGATGCTGGCGTTTCTGGTGGACCAGATCCAGTTGCGCTGCTGTGCCGTATTCAATGCGGCACACCAGGCCATGTACAGCCGCGCCGCGCTGTGGCGCAAGATGAGGGGCCTGTTCAGCCTGTTCCTGATAGACAGTTGGGAGAAACTGTATCAGGTCATTGCGCGGGGGTACAAAAACAATCCCGCGCTGCCTGAACCGCCCTGAATCACGCCGTGACCGGCGGGTGTTCAGGTCGATTCTTCAGCGTTTACCGACCCGATGAGTTCTACAGCCCCAGTGGTGGCTGTAACGACCGCTGCGCCCCGATCCCTTTAAAACCACAACCTCCTGCGGATCACACTCCCTGACACAATGGAGCTAACCCTTAGCGGGAATTGCTGGCAGATATCCGTCAATATGGACCTGCGAAACTCATTGCAACTTGTAGCGGAAAGGTACGGTGTTCGTCTGCAGAATGTTCTGGAGATCGCTCCTCTTTTATTTGTCATCGTTGCAGAGCGAAGCCTTATGTGGCGCCAGAAACGGCTCAAGGAGATTTCCGCCGTGTGGAACGAGGCGGAAGGTGCATTGCTGAACAGGAGCGGCCACTTGGGTGGAGTCATCGCTGCCCGCAGCGTGTCAGCGGAAGAACAGTTGCAGGAAGAGGAGAAATCCCTGGAACGTAGAGACGTGTTCGGGCGTGATATCGATTACCTACAATGGACTGAGGACAATGAGGGACCATTCCTCCATTATGTTCGTGAACTCATGAAGGGCCTCCCGGAAGGGGCCGTTACAGACATCGAGTCCTTCAACGGTGACACGATTGGTGCATTCGATATTGCAATCGATACCCTGGAAAAATGCACTGGATTGTCCAGGGACAACGAGGAGGACCGCCCCGTAATTGGCCATATCCGTCTCGGACTCATAGATCTCAGCGAATGCATGCGTGTCAGGCGAGACAGGGATGAATCCAGCTATCGCCAATGGCTCTCGGATGAGCTGGAGCGAATCAAGGAGGAACTGGGTGAGGATGTTTTTCCACTGGACGGAGACCTGTACTCATGAAAAAGAGCCAACACATCAGAACCCGCTGCCAGCAACGCGGGATCCCAGAGGACGGTCCGGACCTCATCGCCTATTTCGGCACGGAAACATCGGATGGCGTGATACTGACCGGCAAGGATATTTCGGATGCCGAGAGGGAGATGAAACGAATAATGAACCGCCTATCGAAACTGAAGGATGTTTTCATACCCATAGACGGCACAACTATGAAAACGGCCTACCGGGTGGACAGGCGCCGAAGGCGTCTCCAGACCGGTAGATGGTAGTTTGACAGGGGATGAGAAATTTGAAATGTAGAAGTGCTATGGTGCCTGAATAAAGCTATGGGAGTAACAGCCTGGAATAGGCGGTATTGTTGCATTCATCAATTGTAGAAGTCGGCACTTGATCTAACAGTTACCGGTTTGATGGGGCGACTGTCAGTTGAAGTCTAGTTCACAAACTTCTCCTGCCAGATTTTCCCGCCGTCCTCTTCAGCAGGACGATACCGCCTGAACGCATCCGCGGCAATGCTGTCCGAGATCCGGACCGCCGCCTCCCTGACCGAATTCCGCGCAAGGTGCGCGTACCTGGCTGTGGTCTCCACCTGGCTGTGACCGAGCAACTTCCCGATCGCCGGGAGGCTCTCCCCCAACGCCAGCGCCCTCGATGCGAAGGAATGACGGCAGTCGTGTATCCGCATGTCACTGATCCCCGCGCGTTCGCAGACGATCTTCCAGGGCGCCTGCAGGCTCTTCCTGTGCTTGCCCTCGGCTTTCCCCGGAAACACCCAGGGATTCCCGTTGATGCGTGGAATCCCCGAAAGCACCTTCACCGCCTCCGGGGACAGCGGAATGGACCGCTTGCCGGTCTTCGAATCCGGCAGATTCAGTTCCCCCGCATCCAGATCCACTTCCTGCCACTTCAGGGTCAGGATCTCGCTCTTCCGACAACCGGTCAGCAAAAGAAGGCGAATCGCCGCGACCGCGTGGACCGGGACGCCCTTGAGGTCCACGGCCTCGGCCAGCGTCCGGCCCAGCCTCCTGAATTCCTCGTCGCTCAGGAAACGCTCCCGCTTGCGTTGCTTGTACTTCACGATCGTGCGGCACGGGTTCCTGCCCTCCGGCAACCGTCCGTTGTCCTCCGCCAGCCGCCAGATGCCCGACAGCGCGTTCACCACCTGGTTGGCCATGGCGGGCGTCGCCCTCATCGAGTGATGCAGCGCCACCACCCTGGCCCGGCCGATGGACAGCGCCCGCTCCTTACCGAACGCGGGCACGAGGTGCCTTTCCACCATCACCCGGTACATTTCCCTCGTCTTCGGCTTGCAGCGGGGACCGACGTGTTTCTCCAGCCATTCCCCCGCCAGTTCACCGACCGTCGGGCATTCCTCCAATCCTGCCTCCATGGGCTCCGCCACAGGCTTCTCCCCCGCCTTGATCCGGGAGATGATCAGGGCCGCCCGGCGGCGCGCCTCGTCCGCCGTCAGCACCCCGTGACGGCCCACCGTCACCCTTTTTCCGGCCTTGCCGTCGGCGCGGGTCTGGACCACGTAGAACTTGCTCCCGGTCGGATACACCCGCACCCCGAATCCCGAAAGCTCCGAATCCCAGAACACCGTGTCCTTTTCAACTGCCAGTGCGGCTACCGTGCGTCCGGATATTCTTGTTTGCTTCAGTTTCATCTCTCTCAGTTTCTTTTTCAGGTGTCAGGATTGACCGGAGTCGGAGGCAGGTGCCTGTTCCTGACCGGTTTCCCGTATTCACAGAGTCAACTCTCTCACCGCCCGCCAGATGCCGGCTGATCGAGCATGGAAGAAATACTCGCGGCGACCTTGTCCGCCGAGGCCTTTTCGGCGTCCTTCATCAGGTGGGCGTACTTCGCCGTGGTCTCCACCTTCCGATGGCCCAGCAACTCCCCGATCATCGGCAGTCCCTCGCCCAATGCCAGCGCCCTGGAGGCGTAACTGTGCCGCAGATCATGAAGACGGACATTTTCCAGCTTCGCCCGATCCATGATCTTCCCCCAGTGATAGCCGAGCGATGGCCCAAGACGGGCCCCGGGACGACTGCCGACTATCACCCAGGGGTTGCCGTCGATCCGGGAAATCCCGTCCAGCACCGCCAGCACCGCCGGCGTCAGCGGCACATGCCGCAGCCCGGTCTTTCCATCCCTCAGATTCAACGTGCCCACGGAACGGTCGACATCATCCCACTTCAGGGTCAGGATCTCGTCCCTGCGGCATCCCGTAAGCAGCAGGAGACGGATTGCATGAATCGCCGGCAGGCATACGGAACCGTCCGACTCCGCTTCATCCAGCGCGTCCCCCAGTTTTCCGTATTCTTCGGAAGACAGGAAACGTTCGCGGGACTTCTCCCGGTAGTAGCGCACGGAACGGCACAGGTCACGCCCGGGCGGCATCATCTCCCAGGCCTCCGCGAGCCGGAACATGCCCGAAAGCGTCTTCACGGTCCGGTTCGCCTGGAAGGGCCTGTCCCGCAGCTTGTGGTGCAGGGCCGAGACATGGGACCGCTCCAGTTCCGACAGGGGAATGTGCCCGAGTTCGGGCACGATATGCAGGCGGGTCAATCCTTCCGATTTCCGGATCGTGCCCGGCTTGCAGTTGACCCTGACATGGGACTCCATGTACCGTTCGGCCAGGTCGGCCACCGTGGGTTCCGGCACCGCCGGGGGCGGGACGGGCGGAAGGCCCTGCTTGATCCGGTCGATGACGGTGACCGCGTCCTGGCGCGCCTTCTCGGGCGTCACTTCTCCATAGCGCCCGAGAGCCTTGCGTTTCGGCTTGCCCGAAGGTCCCCGGACCTGGACGCACCAGACCTTGCGGCCGGTGGAATAGACCCGGACGCCGAACCCCGGGAGGTCCCTGTCCCAGACCACGGTATCGCCGGAAGAGACGGATAGTGCGTCGACGGCGCGTTTGGTAAGCTTGACGGGTTGCGGTACGGTCATGGCGTGGTTTCCATCGAACATTCGGGCTGAAATAATCTTCGAGGGAAATGGTACTTCAGCCGTAATCGAATCGCAACCGAATGAGGTCAATCCGGGTCGTTTCCAATGGTGCGTTTGGCCGGTTCTGATTGGGAAACGCGAAAGAAATTCTAAAATCAACTTATTGATATACAACAATTAATCATACGTGAAGGCAGGCAATGTTACGCTTGGGAATGAGTCTATGGGAATTCTGTTGTATAATTCCCGGTCCCCGCAAAGAACAGACCAGGCGCCCCGGGATTGCGCCCGAGCGACGTATAATCCGCGTCAAAATCAATCTGTCAATACAAAATGTCCACCGTTGCCCTGCTTTTTCCGGGTCAGGGATCACAGTATCCCGGCATTGGCAAGGATCTCCATGAACAGCACCTGGTGGTGCGAGACACGTATACCGAGGCGTCGGAAGTACTCGGGTTCGACATTGCGCGACTGTCCTTCGAGGATCCGGCGTCCGAGATCAACCTGACACGCAACACCCAGCCGGTGCTGCTGACCCATTCCATCGCCTGCCACCGGCTGTTCGACGAACTGACCGGCGGGGGCATATCCCCCTCCATGGCGGCGGGCCACAGCCTTGGCGAATACTCAGCCCTGGTCGCGGCGGGCGCGCTCAGTTTCGCGCTGGGGCTCAAGCTGGTGCGGCGGCGGGGCGAACTCATGGGAGAGTTCGGCGAAGGCGAAATGGAAGCGCTCATGGTCGATCTCGAATCCGCCACGACCCTGGCCGAGCAGCACTACTGCGGCATTGCCGCATGCAACCTGCCGGAGCAGATCGTGGTGGGAGGCCGCCCGGATGACCTGGACGCGCTGGTCGCCACCATGGGGGAAAGGTTCCCCCGCAAGCGCAGCGCCCGCCTGAAAACCGAGGGCGCCTTCCACACCTACTACATGGTGGAGGCGGCCAGGCGATTTCGCCCGGTGCTGGAAGAGGCCGGATTCGGGACGCCCGCATTCCCCGTGCTGTCGAACTTCACCGGCGGCGTGCATGACGCAAGCCCCGATTCCATCCGCTCCGGCCTGTTCCTGCAGCTGTTCAATCCGGTGCTGTGGCACCGCAACCTGCTGACCGCCGGCGGGCTTGGCGCGGACATCATGATCGAGTTCGGCGGCGGGCTTGGGGGCGGGGAGACCGCGGCGGACAAGCGGCCCAACCTGGAGGGCATCGTGAAAAAGGCATTCCGCGGCACCGAGAACCAGCCGGCCTATTTCCCGGTGATCAATGCCAGAACGCTGGAGGAAACCGTCGCGGCACTGGGCTGACAGCGGCCCGTCCCGGTCAAGCAGCTGTGGTCGAGCATCCCCGGATGGACCATCCCCGGTCCATGGCGCCCGCCGCCTATCCCTGGTGCAGAACCCGCACGTGTTCGGTCACCGACCGCGCCAGGGCCTGCAGGTCGTACCCGCCTTCCAGTACGGCAGCGAGCCGCCCGGCGCAGCACTGGTCCGCCAGATCCATCACCGCCCGGGTCATCCAGGCATAACTCTCATCGGTGAGGTTGATGAAACCCAGGGGGTCCGCCTGGTGGGCGTCGAAGCCGGCGGAAACCAGGATGAAATCCGGGTTGAACGCCCTGGCCTTCGGCAGCACCACTTCCTCGAACGCCTGCCGATAGTGTTCGTCCCCTGATCCGGGGCTCATGGGACAGTTCACCGTGGCGCCCTCGCCGGCACCGCCACCGGTTTCCGAGCGGGCGCCGGTGCCCGGGTAGTGGGGATACTGGTGCAGGCTGATGAACATCACGCTGGGGTCCCGCTCGAAGGTGTGCTGGGTGCCGTTGCCGTGGTGGACGTCCCAATCCAGAACCAGCACGCGTTCGACGCCGTGCCGCTGCTGCAGGTAGCGCGCGGCGATTGCCACGCTGTTGTACAGGCAGAACCCCATGGCCGCATCGTGTTCCGCATGGTGGCCCGGCGGCCGCACCAGGGCAAAGCCATTGTCCGCGTTCCCTTCCATGACCTCGTCGGCCAGTGCCAGCAGGCTGCCGGTGGCCCTGGATGCCACCTCCGCGGATTCCGTTGAAACCGCCACATCCGGCGTATCGATCCAGGGGCTGCCGTCTGCGCAGGCCTGCCGGATGCGTTCGGCGTAGCCCGGCCTGTGAACCAGCTCGATCCACCGCTGCTCCACGGGCACCGCCGCCACCTGCTGCAGGTTTCCGTACCAGTCCTGGCGTGAAATCAGCTCCTGCACCGCACTGAGGCGCGCACTCCGCTCCGGATGACCCATTCCGGTATTGTGTGTCTGGAAAACGGGGTCATGGACGTAGGCGGTTTTCATGTCGGTCATACAACGCTTGGCATGCGCCGAGTGTAGCATGGCGCCCCGGCTGCCCATCGGCGGGGAGAAATCATGACCGCCTGGTAGTCCCGACGAATCAGGACGGATCGGATGCCTCCGTGCCCGGGCGGCCGGATGCGCCGCGGCCCCCGCGGCCCCTCCCCGTTTCCGCCTACTTCCGCCGCCGCCGCCTTGGCCGCCCTTCCCCGCGGTCGGACACGGCCCCGGCCGCGACGCTCATCTCCCCACGCAGCTGCGCCTGGGCACCCGTCGAAATCTCCCCGAGCCGCGCCTTGAGCAACTCGAGGTCCGGGGGATCCCGCCGGACATGCCCGTCGATGACACCGCGCATGGCCGCCACATGTCCCGGCGTCGTGCCGCAGCACCCACCGACCACCGTGGCCCCGGCATCAATGGCGATCCCCGCATAATCCCCCATGATCTCCCGGGTTCCGCTGTAGACGATCTTGCCGTCGACATATTCCGGCACCCCGCAATTCGCCTTGACGATGATCACCGGATGGAAGTCATGCTGCACACAGGCGGCCTTCATGTTCAGGACGGCGGCGACGGATTCCGACGGCCCGACACCGCAGTTGACGCCGATCGCGTAGGGCTGCCGGGGCATCGATTTGGCAAATACCACGATGTCCGCGGGCGTCAGGCCCATCATGGTGCGCCCGTTGGTGTCCACGCTGAAGGTCGTGATGATGGGAAGGCCGACCCTGGCCGCGCCGGTGGCCGCGGCTTCGGTCTCCTCCCTCGAGGACATGGTTTCGATCCAGAAGATATCGGCGCCACCTGCCTTGAGTGCTCTCGCCTGCTCCTCGAAGGCGTCCGCCGCGTCTTCCAGGCTGAGGGTGCCGAGGGGCTGCATGATCTCGCCCGTGGGACCCATGGACCCGGCGACGAGAACCTTCCGGCCTGCACGGTCGGCCTGCCGCCTTGCCAGTCTCGCGGCCTTTTCGTTCAGTTCGGCGACGCGGTGTTCGGCACCGTGCAGCATCAGGCGATAACGGGTGCCGCCGAAGCTGTTGGTCAGGACGATGTCGGATCCGGCGTCAATGAATTTCTGGCAAAGGCCAGCGACCTTCTCCGGACAGATATCATTCCAGAGTTCCGGCGATTCACCGGTCTCGAGACCGGTTTCGAACAGGTTCGAGCCGGTGGCGCCATCCGTCAGGAGGATGCCTTTTTCTTTCAGCAGCGCGTCGAGAGCGTTTTCCATGTCCAGGTCCAGGGGGCAGGCAGAATGATATAAACATTCCTTTATATTATTGTATTGTAACGGATTTCACCCCTCCGGTAAATGCACCAGACCGCCTCCAACAATGATAGCCTTCCGATGCGGAACCGTGCTTCCGGGAAACGGTCTTACACACCGCAATATACAGGAATTCATTCGATCCATGACGTACAGCCTTCGTATCATCCTCCTTCGTATCTTGCTGCCGCTCTGCCTGCTGCTGTCCACGCTCCCCCTTGCGCGCCGAGGTGGTCGACATATCAAGCGCCGAGCTGCAATCCCTGGTTTCCCGGGGCGTGCCGGTGGTGGACATCCGCGTTGCCTGGGAATGGCGGGAAACCGGCGTGGTGCCCGGCAGCCGGAAAATGACGTTTTTCGACGACCGGGGCGGGTACGACGCCGGCGCCTGGCTTGCGTCGCTGAGCCGGGTGGCCGGCCGCGACGAGCCGGTCATCCTGATCTGCCACACCGGGGTGCGCTCCCGGGTCATTGCCAACTGGCTCAGCGGGGGCGTAGGCTACAGTAGGGTCTACAACGTCACCCGGGGAATCGACGACTGGATCCGCCTCGGCCACCCCACTACAGGAGGCTAGCTCCCTTGACCAACGACGCCCTTGAACTGGACCGCATCATCGAAACCATGGACTTCCTGCCGGACTGGGAGATGCGCTACCAGTTCCTGGATGAGCTGGGCGAGAAGCTTGACCCCATGTTGCCGGAAGACATGGTGTCCACGAACAGCGTACCGCCCTGCATGAGCACGGTCTACGTCAAGGCCAGGCCCATGGTCAGCGACCCGTCCCGCATCCGTTTCGAAGGTTTCTGCGACACCCCGACGATCAAGGGCGTGGTGGCCATCCTCGTGGCGCTGTTTTCCGGCAAGACCCCGCGTGAGGTGGTGGATCTGGACGCCGACGCAATGTTCTCCCGCCTGCAACTCTTCGAGCACCTGAGTCCCACGCGGCATGTGGGCGTCTATGCCATCGTGCAGAAGATGAAGACGCAGGCGCAGGATCTTCTCTAGCGCCCTCCCCTTTCCGGAACGGCACCGGAAGGACCGCGGCCCCTGTGCCGCCCTGCGGTTACGGAAACTTCCATTCCCTGGGCCGCCGGAAGCTGGCGGAACCCGCTATCCCACCACCACCGTATAACTCGGGACCACCGTCTCCGACTCCTTGGCGGTTGCCGGAAACCGCGCCGTCACCATCGCCCGGAGATCCTCGGGAACCCGGAGATAGAGGAAATCGGATGCGTTCCGTGCCTCTCCCTCCAGGTAGAACTGCGTGGTCAGCGCGGACATCCCGGGGGCGGATATCCTGGCGTGGATATGCGGCGTGCGGCCGGGATAGCTGACGGGGCGAATGGTGCGGAAGCGGTACTCGCCCTGTCCCGAAGTGCGGGTGAATCCATAGCCCTGGAACTCCGGCTCCGAGACATCGCCCCGATCCCGCGGATGCTTGTAGGCACCGAAGGCGTCACACTGCCAGATTTCCACCTTCGCGCCGGGGACGGGATTGCCATTGGTATCAACCACCCTGCCGGTGACATGCGCGACGATCCCGGTTGCCGGCCGGGACATCCCCTCCACCTGCACCAGGTCGGCATCGGCGTCCAGGGGGATTTTCACGGGGTAGAACGGGCCCGTGGTCTGCCTCGGGGTCGTCCTGAGGGTCGCGAGTGCCCCCGCGGCCGGAGCCAATGCGGCGAGGCCCGCCGCCCTGACCAGCGTTCTGCGGGTGACCGACAGCTTCTGAGTCATACGCGTATTACCGTCCTTTTGGCGTGGGCCGGGCATGAACCGGGGTTTTCGGCCTCCTTGCCACGCCCTGCAGCACGGAGATTCGGCGCCGGGCCATGATCGCCCAGTAGGGTATGGAGACGATGATAGCATCCCTTCGGGCCTTCACGAAAAGACCCCCCTTCCCTGGAGAAGCCCCCGCAGCTTCCATCGCGGGGACAGGCGGCCGGACCGGCCGGGGGCTACTTGATCTTGCCTTCCTTGTAGATGACGTGCTTGCGCACAACGGGATCATATTTCCTGATCTCCATCTTCTCGGTCATGGTGCGCTTGTTCTTGGTCGTGGTGTAGTAATGACCGGTACCGGCACTGGATACCAGCTTGATCTTGTCTCGCATGATGAATCCTCTCAGATTTTTTCCCCGCGGGCGCGCATGTCCGTCAGGACCGCATCGATACCCTTCTTGTCGATAATGCGAAGCCCGGTGGTGGAGACCCGCAGTTTCACCCAGCGGTTCTCGTTCTCCACCCAGAAACGGCGGTAATGCAGGTTGGGCTGGAACTTGCGCCGGGTCTTGTTGTGGGCGTGGGACACGTTATTGCCCATCATCACCTGCTTTCCGGTTACTTGACATACTCTCGCCATCGCCCGACTCCTGGGTATCATCTGTTGGGTTGTCTCAGGGGGCGCGATTTATACCAGAAACAGGCCCCAATGTGTAGTCCGGGCCCCCGCCCCCGCAAGGCAAATTTGTTCTGATTCGCCCGAAGAGATCGTTACTGCCGTGCTTGGGATTTATCACGGATTATTTTGGCCACTTTGGACTGAATTGGGCGCCATGGTGGTTACACCGGGCAGGTTGATGTTCCCGGAGGTGGATTTCCGTTCCGTTGAGGCATGACTGTTCCCGCCCCTGTGTGTTGAGGGGCTGAGGATTCGGGGCCTGGAGGGATGCTCAGCCGGTAGCCGGGTTTGGCCTGGCGTTGTCGGTCATCTTGAGGAAGTCGAGCATGCGTCGGGGATTCCTGGCGAGGTGGCGCATGGTTTCGGCGACGGCGAGTCCCCGGCTCTGTATGATGCCGATGGCGAATCGCCTGAGGCGGGACATGTTCTGGGGACCGTGTCCGGCCCGGATTCGGCTGCGGTCCTCGTCGAAGGTCCAGTCGAGGACATGATGCATGGCCTCGACGGACCAGTGCCCGCGGTTGAGGGAGAGGATTCGCTCGGGGGAGGCGTCATTTGGGGTCAGGCTGGTGATTCCGTAGGCGATCTCACGGCGTTTCCTGCCGGTTGCGGTTTCGGTGGTTTCACGCATCACGGCGAAGACCTGTCCGACGTTGGGGAACTGGAGGTAGTGGTTGAGCTTGTCCGAGACCCAGACGGAACGGCGCTCCCGGCGGCCATGGACGGGTTTGGGGGCCTGGTCGGTGAAGTCCGGCGGACGGCGCTGGATGTGGCGGTCGAGGAGCAGTCGGATATCGGCGAGCAGGTTTTTCTGGTTGCCCTTGACGGTGAAGAGGTAGTGGGCGCGGCGTCCGTGGAGATAGTCGGCGAGCTTGCGTTGGGTGAGCATGGCATCGGTGGTGATGGTGCATCCTTCGATGTCGGAGAGGGTGTCGAGCAGCGGGATGACGATGCCGATCTCGTTGGTGCGTTTGGTTTCGTCATCGGCCCCCGGTTTCAGGCCGACTTTTTTTGACTCCAGGGGATTCCGGTGTGGTGGCCGACGGCGCCGAGCACATGGGGCCGGTTGCCCTGGTCATCGATGGCGCCCCGGATGGTCTTGCCGTCGACGGCAATGGCGGTGTCCTTTGGGCCATGGACCTGGTGCCACGCCCGCAGGGCGGCATCGAACTGGTCCGGGTCGATGCGGATGAGGACGCTGCGGATGGCGGACAGGCTGGGCACCTGGTGTCCGCTCCTGGAACGGCGTACGCGGAAACGTTCCAGGACCCTGGGGCTGAGGTCGTCGATCCATTCGCTCATGGCCTTGTAGCCGCGCATGCCGCAGAGCGTGGCCGCTGCGGCCAATGCCAGCATGGTGGACAGGGCGTGGCGGCGGCCCTGGCGGCGTCGGGGATCGTCGATGTCGCGGAAGAAGTCGGGCAGGGATCGCATCTGTTCGGCGGTGAGAGTCATCCTGGGTACTCCATGTTGCAGTGTGGTGTCGAGGCAGGGGTCCCGGAGGCGGGCGCGGGCGGTGCGCGACAGGGGATGGACGAAGACGAGCTTGGGATTTGCGTGTTCGCTGTAGCCCGGGCCCTCGCGGCCGAAGCCCCGGGTATGCCCGACCTCGATCCAGTTGGCGGCGCGGTAGACGGTGCCGTGGAAGCGGGCGGGGTCGACGAAGGTCTCCACCAGCAGGAGGCCGTGACCGAAGCGGAGCGGCCAGTCGCGGGCGAGGCGGCGGGTGCACAGGGAAAGCACGCGCGAGCCGAGGTTGCGCGGTGCGCCGGGCAGGATCAGGAAGCGCGAGTTGTTGGTGATCAGGTGCAGGCGGCCGAACCGGATGCCGTACTCCCAGCCGATCCACCGGTCCCGGGCGCCGCATTTCAGCGCCGATGCCGAGAACATGGCCAGTGCCAGCCAGCGCCCCCGGTGATGGGCCACATAGCGCAGCGTCTCGCCCCGCGCCGGCACCGCGCCGAGATAGTGATGCGCCTGCATCAGATCCCGGAACCGGGATTCATCTCTCGCCGGTATGATGTCTACCGACACCTCTGAAAGGTCCACCTTGCGTATGTCCGTCTGATGGTCTTGTGACGGGATTTATACCAGTACCCGGGGGAAAAGTCCAGTGTTTGGGGTAAGTCCTTTGACCGGAAGAAAAAACTCTGCAGAAAAGAATTACCCTGCCCGCCCCCGGGGCGGCGTCCTCCGCCCCGATTCCGCGGGACTGCCCCGACAATCCACCCCGCAGGCGCGATGGGAGACTACAATCGCGTTATGGTCAGGTTCCTGCAGATCGCGCAATGCTGAAAAATTCCCGGAGACGCTATGGCCTCGTGGCCGTGCTGCTGCACTGGATCATCGCCGTCGGCGTGATCGGGGAGTTCGCCCTCGGCCTCTACATGACCGGGATGGACTACTACAACCGGATGAGCCAGTTTCTGCCCCATCTCCACGAAAGCATCGGCATACTGCTGGCGGGCGCGATCTTTCTTCGGATCGCCTGGTCCATCGCAAACCCCCGTCCGGCGCCCGGCAGCGGCGTCGGTCCACTGGCGCGTGCCGTCTCGAAGCTGGTCCAGTTCTGCATGCAGTTGCTGCTGGTGGCCATCGTGGTATTCGGTTACCTGCTGTCCACCGCCGAGGGCGAAGGCATCCCGGTGTTCGACTGGTTCACCCTGCCGGCGTTGATGGACACGGAGATCAAGGGGGAGGAGGACATCTTCCTGTTCCTCCACTACTGGCTGGCCTGGGCGGTGATCGCGCTGGCCTGCCTGCACATGCTGGGCGCGCTCAAGCACCACTTCGTGGACCGGGATGAAACCCTGCGCAACATGCTGGGCCTCGGCAATGCGGACTGAGGCTGGTATAGTCCAGAAATTGAGGAGACTTTGACCATGCTTTCCTACCGGACCAAAACCAGGAACGGCGCCCTGGTCCTGCTGGCGCTGGCGCTCACGCTGACCGCGCAACCGGGCCTTGCCGCGGACTACGCAATGGACATCAAGGGCAAGCACGCCTTCATCCGCTTCAAGGTGTCCCACCTGGGATTCAGCTATGTTCTCGGCGAGTTCCCGGATTTCACCGGCCGCTTCAGCTGGGACGCCGACGATCCGTCGGTGGCTTCCGTGGAAGTGGACATCGATACCACCACCCTGGAAACACACCATGCCAAGCGCAACGTCCACCTCCGGGGAAAGGACTTTCTGCATGTCAGGAAATACCCCACCGCCCGGTTCGTCAGCACGGGCTACGAGGAAACCGGCCGTGGCGAGGGCCTGCTCACCGGGGATCTGACCCTGCGCGGCGTCACCCTCCCGGTCACCCTGGAAATGCGGCGGATCGGTGAGGGCAAGGATCCCTGGGGCACCTACCGCGCCGGGTTCGAGGGCACCACCATCATCACCATGGCCGACTTCGGCATCGACTACAACCTGGGCCCCGCCTCCCGCACCGCGGAGATCTACTTCACGATCGAGGGCATTCGCCAATAGGCTCCCGCCGGGCCCGGAGCGGCGGCGGACTGAACGGGGGTATCTCCCGGGTCAGGTATTCAGGTATTGATCTTGAGCGCAATCCGGGTCGCCTCGGCATTGTCGGAATTCTCGGAATCAGTCTGCGCAACCAGTTCCGCCAACAGCTGGCGGGCGAAGGAAAGCTGCTCCTCTCCGAGTTCGGTATATTGCGCGTGGCTGGCGCCGCGGAACACGTCCACCGCGGCCCCGATTTCCGCCACGGCCCTGTCCGCGGTTTCGATATCGCCGGTCATGGCCGCCAGCTCCCGAAGGGCCACCCCCAGGTTCGCCTTGGCCATCGCCCAGGTCATCGGCGCCTTCTCCCGGGTCCATTCCAGCAGCGTGCTTTCATAGGCCTCGGCGGCCTGGCGCATGATGTCCGGGTCTTCCTCCCGCTGGGCCAGCTTCTGCAGCGCCGCCCCCAGGTTGTTGTGCGTCATCGCCCACTCCCCGGGCAGGCGGTCACGGGGGCGTTCGGCCAGGGCGCTCCTGTAGGCCGCCACCGCCTGCTCCAGGGTGCGCGGCCCCCGGCGGTGTTCCCCGAGCGCCCGCAGCCCGGAACCGAGATTGTCCATGGCGGCGGCCCAGTCCAGCGGCACCGTTCCCCGGGTCCAGACCCGAAGCACGCCCTTGTAGGACTCCACGGCGCGTTTCAGGACCTTGGGATCCTTGTTCTTCCGTCCGAGTGACTGCAGCACCGCCGCCAGGTTGTTCATGGTCGAAGCCCAGTCCCGGGGCGTCAGCTCTTCACTGCGCAGGGTAAGCGCCTGTCCGAACGCCTCCACTGCCTGGTTGAGCAGTCCATCATCCGCCTGCCGCTGCCCCAGCGCGCCCAGGGCATTCCCGAGGCCGTTCTGTGCGGCCGCCCACTCGGCCGGGTCGGTTTCGGGATCACGCAGGTCCAGCGCTTCGCGAAAAGCGCCGATGGCGTCTTCGAGGTAACGGGTACCCGTGCGGCGCTGGCCGACGATGCCGAGCACGTTGCCCAGGGCCTCGAGGCTGCCGGCCCGGTATTCCGGGTTCTTGCATTCCTCCGCGAGCGGCAGGGCACGGGTTCTGAGCAGTTCGATCGAGGCCGTGAGCGCGGTGTCATCATCGAATTCCCGCCCATGGTCCCCAAGCAATGCCGCCTGCAATTGGACCAGCTGCCATTGCCGGGGCTGGGCAAGGTCCGGTGTGCCTGCAGCCCGGCGGCAGAGGTCCGCGGCCGCCAGGTGGTCCTGGCCTGACGCGGCGGCCAGTGCGCGGCATTCAAGTACAGATGCCAGCGCCGCGGGGCCGGCGGCAGCGGCCGCCTCCTCCATGTCCCCCAGGCGGGCAACCAGTTCCGGGGGGGAGATGGCCTTGCCGGTATCCAGGATATCCCTCAGGACCCCGGCGGCATCACACACGCCGCCGCCGTTCCCGGTATCCGCGGACAGGTCCGCCAGCCTGTCCCGAAGGGCCCGGAGTCTCCGGTATCCCGCCTCCAGCAGGCCGGACACCTGGATGGGGCGGACTTCCCGGGCGGTGATGCATGCCAGCAATGGATCGAGCACCGCCGTCGGTGCGTCGAGGTTCCGCGCGGCCGCTTCGAGTTCGGCCCTGCCCTGGTCAGGGATGTCGGTTGGGACCATATCGTTGCCGAGAATGCGTGAGGCCCGGACGGCCGGAAAACGGGGCGCCGCCGGCTGTGGGCTGCACCGCCGGGAACACCCCGGCGGGAAAGCCCCTTCCGCCCGGTTCGCGACTGCCCCCGAAGACGGGTCAGTCGACGATATGATAAACCGGCGCTTTCTCCATGGTCCACTCACCGGATTCGGGATCCCGGCGGGACAGTGTCAGCGCGTGCCAGTTCTCGTCGTCCAGCTTCATGAAGTCGCCACGGTAATAGTACCCCGGCCAGCGAGTCTCCTCGCGGAACAGGGTGTGCTGGACCACGCATTCGGACGCGATGGCGCGGTGCCGCAGTTCCCAGGCCCGCTGCAGCTGGTGCAGGTCCTCGGCGCCGATGTGGTCGAGGTCCTCCTGCAGGGTTTTCAGCAGGTGCATGCCCCGCAGCAGCAGCGGTTCGTTGGTCATGTAGTTGTTGCTGATGCCCCCGGCATACTCATCCATGATCTTCTCCAGGCGCTGCAGGCCGTGGATCGGCAGGATGTAGCTCGGGGAGACGGTGCCCCCGACAATCTCGTTGCGCCCGACCTCGTAGTTCTCCAGCGGCTTGTATATCGTGGATTTGAGATCATTGAACTGCTTGTCGGAAATCCGGATGTCATCCTTGCCGTGGTCGCGGACGAACCGGACCGCAGCCTTCGCCGCCAGCCGGCCTTCGGTGAAGGAGCCGGAGGAAAAGGCGTGGGCCGTGCCGCCCAGGGCGTCCCCGGCGCCAAAGAGGCCTTCCACCGTCATCATCCGGTTGTAGCCCCAGTAGTACTCGTCCGGGGAGACGTCCTCCGGCCCGCTCGCCCATGCCCCTGAGCAGGTCGCGTGGGAACCCATGACGTAGGGCTCCGAGGTGGTCAGTTCCGGATTGGTGTACTTGGGATCGATATCCTGGGACGCCCAGACCACGGCCTGTCCCACGGTCATGCCGAGAAAGTTTTCCCAGCCGATGACCTCCTTGTGGGGATCCTGGAAGGCTTCCTTGGTCACCATGTGGATCGGGCCCCGGCCCGCCTTCATCTCCTCAATAAAGGCGTGGTTCCTGAGGCAGGTCGGAGTCGGGTGATGGTCAATGTACTCGCCCACCAGGTTCTTGGTGTGGTCGTACCACTTGGACTCGTACTCCTCGCCGTAGGCGTTCTGGGTGTAGGTTTTCAGGTGCAGGAAGTAGGCGCCCACGGGACCGTAGCCGTCCTTGAAACGGCACAGCACGATACGGTTCTCCATCTGGGTCATCTTCGCGCCGGCCAGGATCGGCAGGGCATAGGCGGAGGCGGAGCTCCAGGGCGCGTACCAGGTACGGCCCATCCCCTCGCCCACGGAACGCGGCTTGAAGATGTGGGAGGCGCCGCCGGCGCCCACGATTACCGCCTTGGCGCGGAACACATGGAAATCACCCGTACGGACATTGAATCCCACGGCGCCGCCCACCCGGTTGGGGCGGCTCTCGTCCATCAGCAGGTGGGTCACCATGATGCGGTTGTAGATCTTGTCCGCGGACTTGCGCGCGGCCTCCGCCACGATGGGCTTGTAGCTCTCGCCATGGATCATGATCTGCCACTTGCCTTCACGCTGGTAGCGGCCGGTTTCCGGATCCCGCATCAGCGGCAGGCCCCATTCCTCGAACTTGTGCACGGTGGAGTCCACATGCCGCGCCATGTCGTAGGCAAGGTCCTCGCGCACCATGCCCATGAGGTCGTTGCGCGCGTACCGGACATGGTCCTCGGGCTGGTTTTCGTCCCACTGCATGCCCATGTAGCAGTTGATGGCGTAGAGTCCCTGCGCCACGGCGCCGGAACGGTCTATGTTCGCCTTTTCGGCCACGACGATCTTGAGGTCGCGTCCCCAGTAGCGCGACTCGTAGGCCGCACCGGTGCCGCCCATTCCGCCGCCGACGACCAGGATATCGCAATCCTCGAATACGGTTTTGTATGCCATCAGTAGTAGACCCCCTGCTTGAATTTGGACTTGTCGATGGTCGGCAGGCCGGTTTCGATGTTCAGGGCATCCGGTTCATAGCAAAGCAGCTGTGACTCGAGCGCCTCCTCGCTGGGCACCGCGAGGTCCGCGAGCCGCGGGATCTTCTCGCCCCAGGGCTCCGTCGTGATGGGGGAAATGAAGTTCTTCTCCCGGCCGTCGCGGAACTTGATACGCCAGGAAATGGTTCCCTTCTCCTCCTCCCTGAGAACGCGCACGCTGTGTCCGAGCGGCGCGAAGTCCGCGTAGCCCCGGCAGTCGATGGCATTCTGTGGACAGGCCTTCACGCAGGAGTAGCACTCCCAGCACATGTTCGGCTCGATGTTGAGCGCGCGCCGGTAGGTCTTGTCGATGTGCATGATGTCCGAAGGACAGATGTCCACGCAATGGCCACAGCCATCGCATCGTGTCATGTATACAAAAGTTGGCATGGTATTCGTACGTCAGTGGTTGATCGGTTCGCTGCGGCCGGTCTGCCGGCCGCCCGGTGGCAGGAAGGCGCGCTCAATAATGCCGCGGCAAATCCCGCTTGATGCCGAGCCCGAACTTGGCCGGGGCATCCGCCGGCGGCGGCAGGTTGCTCCGCGAGCCGTCGGCGTCCGCCACGCGCTTCTGGTACGCGGCGGCGGGCTTGAAGAACATGTGGGCAAACTTGGACCACGGAACACCGCCGAACAGCACCAGGGAGGCGGCGATGAACAGCCAGAAGAACACCCAGGAGACGGTGCCGGCGCCAGCGTTCACGAAGAAGGACCAGATCAGGGCGAACGTGGTGCACGCCACGAGCGAGACCACGAACAGGTCCGCCGGCATGAACCGGAACGGGGAATGGCCCTCGGCGGCAACATCCACGCGGATGAAGAACCAGAACCAGTAGCCCCCCACGCAAACCATCAGGGCGCCGAGATGCCACAGCAGCGGGTGGATGGCGGGCGTGGCGGCGCCGGGCTCGGCGTAGCCGAAGATCATGGTGCAGGAGGTGATCACGAACAGGATGAATCCGTACATGGTAATCAGGTGGGCCAGGCGCCGGCGGGGATTGCAGAACTCTCCCGAGGCGAGGACGTCATGGGCCGCTGTTGCGACCGCGATCCCGACCTTCTCTCCACCGCCGACCTGACGCGAGCCGGCGGCTTTCTCCCGCTTCATGTTCTCGAAGAAGTATTTCGCGCTTTTCTTGTGGATCACGTCGAAGATCGTGCCCGCCACCACCAGCAGGAACATGACGACCACGAAGGTCTGCATGGCAGATGGTGGAATCGTCGCCGAGACCTCGGCGAAAGGGTTGTTTGTCAACATGGGAAATGGGCTCTTTTCAGGGTATCAGGCACTGGGCCATGAAACGTTTGTCCGGCAGATGATTTTGGGCGAACTCCAGCCATGGTTCAAACGGAGGCGTTTTATGTGGCCTATAAATCCGCTTTATAGGAAATGTATGAATTTATAAGGGTTTTCTACTATAGAACCCGGGAACGAACGGTCGTATTGCCGGCAGATTCCTTCCCGGCCGGACGGGGACGGGTCCGGGGCGGAAACGGCTAGGGCGCGGCCCCGCCGCGCCGGGAAAGAACGGGGTTGCCCGGTGCCACGGCCCCGCGCAGGCAAGCCGGGCGGAACAGGCCGCCGGGGGAATGGTGCCCGGAGCCGGAGTCGAACCGGCACGAGGGTTGCCTCGAGGGATTTTAAGTCCCTTGCGTCTACCAATTCCGCCACCCGGGCAACGGAAAGGCGCGCGATGCGCCTGGAGGCTGAGCCCGGAATCGAACCGAGGTACACGGCTTTGCAGGCCGCTGCATAACCACTCTGCCACTCAGCCGGTAGGTGGTCGGATCATAGCAGCTTTGCCGCCGGGTTCACCTTGCGGCACCTGGCCGGGGCACAACACGCGGCATCACCGCCTGAACCGAGTTGACCCGGGCAGGAAGCTTCGCAACCGGCCGGTCAAAAACACCCGGCATCGGGCCGGGGGATGGAGCGGGAAACGAGACTCGAACTCGCGACCCCAACCTTGGCAAGGTTGTGCTCTACCAACTGAGCTATTCCCGCATGGCTCTTGAATCGAGGGAGGATGATTCTATGCAACCTGCACCCGGTGTCAATAGAAATCCGGAAAACCCGCGGCCCGGCACGGGTCTCAGTCCCTTTGCATCAGGTACGGCCAGGTGATCCGGAGATACTCCACCATGGACCAGAGCGTCAGCACGGCGGCGACATAGAGGGCGATTTCGCCGATCAGGAACGTGGGCAGTCCGTGGACGGGCAGCATGTACAGAAGCAGCGCGATGGCCACCATCTGCATGACGGTCTTGATCTTGCCGAGAAAGCCCACGGCCACCACACCGCGCTCCCCGAGTTCGGCCATCCATTCCCGGAGGGCGGAGATGGTGATCTCCCGGCCGACGATGATGGTGACCGCGATGGCGAAGGGGGCCGGGTGCAGCACCGCTGCAAGGATGTCCGAATCCGACACCAGCAGCACCAGTGCGCTCGAGACGATCAGCTTGTCCGCCACCGGGTCGAGAAACTCCCCCAGCCGGGTGGTGGCATTCATCCTGCGCGCCAGGAATCCGTCCAGCCAGTCCGTCAGGGCCGCCAGCACGAATACGCCGGCCAGCACCGGCTCCCGGTAAGGAAGGGGCCAGAAGTAGATCAGCACCAGCACCGGGATCAGCGCGATCCGGAACAGGGTCAGCAAGTTGGGCAGGTTCCACATGGCTTGATCGATTTCCAGCTCGATGAAGGACACGGATCAGGGCGCGCCCGCGGCGTGTTTCCCTCGCGCGGCACCATTCGACCGGCAAGCCTATCAGGTATGGAACTGATTATAAATGCGCTCCGCCAGCTTCGGGCTGATGCCCGGCACCCGGGCGAGTTCCTCGATGCCCGCCCGGCGGACCTCGCCGATGCCGCCGAAATACCGCAGCAGGTCCCGGCGTCGCTTTTCCCCCACGCCCTCTATCTCTTCGAGCACCGAGCGGGTGCGCGCCTTGTCGCGCCGGTTGCGGTGGCCGGCAATGGCGAACCGGTGCGCTTCGTCGCGGATGCGCTGGATGAGGTGGGAGGCGGGCGACGCCCCGCCGGGACAGATCGGCACCCGCCGCCCGGGGAGATGGATCTGCTCCTCCCCGGCGCGCCGCTCCGGCCCCTTGGACACGGCCACCAGCGGCACCTGCTCGGCGAGCTGCAGTTCCCCGAAAACCCGCTCGGCCACCGCGAGCTGCCCCTTGCCGCCGTCGATCAGCACCAGGTCCGGCAGCTTGCCGTCGTCCTCCAGCACCCGCCGGTACCGCCGGAACAGCACCTGTTCCATGGCGTCATAGTCATCGCCTTCCCGGACGCCGCTGACATTGAACTTGCGGTAGTCGGATTTCACCGCCCCCCGGGAATCGAAAACCACGCAGGACCCCACCGTGCGCTCGCCCAGGGTATGGCTGATGTCGAAGCACTCGATCCGGTCCGGGGTCTCCTCCAGCCCCACCAGCGCCGCGAGGGCCTCGAACTGCCGGCTGAGCTGGCTGTGTTCGTTCAGATACACCCGCAGCCGGTCGCCGGTGTTGATGCGGGCGCCCTCGATCCACCGGGCCCTGGTGGTGCGGCACCGGCTCTTGATCACCACCCTGGAGCCGGCCTCCAGGGACAGCACCTGCTGCAGGGATGCCCTGCCCTCGATGCGGTGGCTGAGCAGGATCTCCGGCGGGATCGACGCCCCCAGGTAATTCTGGGGAAGGAACGCCTCCAGCAGCTCCGCCGGCTCCTGGTCCAGCGGATTGGGCTGGATATGGAACCTGCCTCCCAGGTTGCGCCCGCTCCGGATGGAGATGACGCCAAAGCAGATGGTGCCGGACTCCACCGCCACGGCCACCACGTCGGCGTCGGTCCCCTGATTGTCGATGTACTGGTTTTCCCGAACCCGCTGCAGCCTGGCGATACGGTCCCGGAATTCGGCCGCCTGCTCGAATTCCAGCCTGGCCGAAGCCGCCTCCATCCGCCGCGAGAGCTCCTCCATCAGCTTGGTGTCCTGCCCCGAAATCATCGCCTCCGCCTGGCGGACATCCTCGAGATAGTCCTCCCGGGAAACCAGGCCGACGCAGGGTCCGCTGCAGCGCTTGATCTGGTACTGCAGGCATGGACGCGACCGGTTCCTGAAGGTGGCGTCATTGCATTGCCTGAGGCGGAAGATCTTCTGCACGTGGCCCAGCATTTCCCGCACCGCGCCCGCGCCGGGATAGGGCCCGAAGTACTTCCCCGGCCGGCTGCGCCGGCCGCGGTAGAATGCGAACCTGGGATACGCGTCACCGCTGGTCAGGCGGATGTAGGGATAGCTCTTGTCGTCCCGCAAAAGGACATTGAAACGGGGCCGGCGGTGCTTGATCAGGTTGTTTTCCAGCAGCAGGGCCTCGCTCTCGGTACGGGTCTGCTGGGTCTCGGCGCGGTGGATCCTGGACACCATGAGCCGGGTACGGGGACTCAAGCCTGATTTTCGGAAATACGCCGAGACCCGCTTCCTGAGATTGCCCGCCTTGCCGACATAGAGGGTGCCGCCCTCGGCGTCATAGTAGATGTACACGCCGGGCATCTCGGATACCGAGGACAGGAATGCGTCCGGGTCGAATGGGTGCTGGTCGTTCATCGCTTCCGGGATCGGCGCGGCGACGGAAAATCCCGTCGTGTACTGATACCGGATTATCGCCTACAATCGCGCCACTTTCCGGCCGCCAGGGACCCTCCATGAAAATCTCCGCATTCGATGCACGCGTCGGCAACCTGCTGGAATACCAGGGCAGGCTCTGGCGCGTGCTGAAGAAAAACCATGTCAAGCCCGGCAAGGGCGGCGCATTCGTCCAGCTGGAAATGAAATCCATTGCCGAGGGAACCAAGCTGAACGAACGCTTCCGCTCCGAGGACAAGCTGGAGCGGGCCCACGTGGAACCCCGCCAGATGCAGTACCTGTACAGCGACGGCGACGCCTACATCTTCATGGACAACGAGACCTTCGAGCAGCTCTCCCTGCCCGCCGAGGACCTGGAGACGGAGATCCCGTTCCTGCTGCCCAACACCGGCGTCCAGATCAACCTCCACAACGAATCCCCCATCGGCGTGGAACTGCCCGCCAGCGTGGTGCTGGAAGTGGTGGAGACCGAGGCGGTGGTGAAAGGCCAGACCGCCGCCAGCGGCGGCAAGCCCGCGGTGCTGGAGACGGGCTACAGGCTCACGGTTCCCCAGTTCATCAACACCGGCGAGAAGGTCAGGGTCAACACCGAGACCGGCGAGTACGTCGAGCGCGCCTGACCGCCGCCGGGCAGGCGCACCCGGTCAGTCGGTGTCGCTCAGTCCGGCGCCGGCGCCGGACAGACGGGACACCTCGGTGCTTTCCACGTAGGTGCGGCGGGCCAGGGTCTCCAGCCTATCAAGGACGCTCGGATCGATCCGTCTCGAGCCCGCCGCCCCGGTGAATTCCCTGCCGGGGCGCCCGGGGTCCCGGGATCCATTGCGCACCGCCAGGTCGTAGTTATCGGCGGTGGCTCCGACATCAAAGTCGGCGTCAACCAAGACCCTGTCACCGAGAATCCGCATGTCGCCGCGGGCCCAGGACATGGCCAGCGGCGCCCCGGTCTGCAGGGACGCCACCCCGAGATACCCCGCACACAGTTCCGGGCATACCACGCCCTGGAGCGTCAGCCCGAACCCCCCGTCGTCCCGGTGCAGGTGCACCGCATCCGCCAGACTGGGGCCCGCGACCAGGGGCGAGGCCGTCCCGCCCGCGGCGCGCCAGACCGGCCCGGACTGCTGCCGCAGCAGCAATTCACCGGTCCGGCGGTGGCCCACGGCGGCCAGAACCAGGAGCAGCCATGACATGCCCGGCAGCCCCACCATCTCCAGCCAGCGCACCGCGCGGCCCGCATCCTCCGCCAGGCACCAGGGCAGCCCGGCGCCCCGCACCGCCTTGCGGGCGGTGTTCTCCACCTGGTTGAGGGACAGGTTCATGGGCCGGGTCCGCTACAGCGGCGGGTAAATCCAGTCATCCGCCGGATCTTCCCGGATGGTGTCGGGATAGGGCGCGTTCTGGTACATGGTGATCCTGACCCAGCGGTCGGACTTGGGATCGAAACGCGTGGCGCCGAAAAACGACAGCTTGCAGCGCAGGAGGTCCACCGGCACCATGTCCGCGGAGATGAGGTTGTCCCTGATCTCGGCGTAGGGCATCCGGCTGACCAGTTGCAGCCGGCGTATCTCGCCGCGGTATTCCGGCTGGGCCATCAGGAAGTCAGCCAGCCCCAGCCGGTGGTCCGCCTCCAGCAGATCGTCCCGGAGTCGCCGCATTTCCCGGGCGAAGGCGAGCGGCTGCTCCCGGTCCGCCCCCGGCTCCTCGAAGCGTTCGCCGAGACGGGGCTCCAGTTTCTCTTCCGACACGTACCAGAACCGGGCGTTGGCGTCGCGGGACCCGAAGTCGAGCGCGAGGGTCCAGCCGTAGTCGGCCTCGATCATGGCCAGGGCCTCGCCCACGGTCATGGCGCCGTCGACGGCCGCCAGGGGCAGTTCGTCCAGGGCCATGCCATCGGCCAGGTCATCCACCAATTCCCCGTGGGGCTCGATCACGAGGGAGACCAGCATCTCCTGCCCCTCGGTGGTGAGGTGTTCCTCCGACCAGCGGACCAGGCCGTCCCAGGGCCGGGGACGCTCCAGTGCCCCCCCGTCCAGGTGAACCGCCAGCCTTTCGAGATCCCCGGCCAGTTCGCGCACCCGCCAGGCCTGGCGCGCGTCGTCCGTGCGCCAGCGGGCGACATCCCTGCGGGCCCGCGCCAGCGTGGTGCGGAACGCTTCCCCGGTCACGGCATCCGAACACCCGATGTTGCGTACCCGCATGAGCGCGGTTTCCCTGGCATCCATCCAGGCGTGCAGCAGCCCGGGATGGGTTCCCAGAAACGGCGCCATGCCGAGACCCGTCGCGTTGCCGACTCCCAGGCTGGCGCGGATGCGCGGATCCAGGGGCACGGCGCGGGACGGCCCCCGCTGCCGTGCCAGGTGCTCCGCGATGTCCACAGTGAACCACCGGATGAGCCAGACCGCCAGCAGCTCCACCCGGAAGGCGCCGCGGAACTCCGGCCGCGCCGCGATGCGCTCGCGGTCCCCCAGGCCGAACTTTCCGTTGCCGTACACCGCCGTCGTGCGCATCAGGTACCCGGTCCGCTCGACGAATTCCGGGTCGGGCTGTTCGCCGCCGGCGAGGCAGTCCACCACATGCTCGAACAGCCGCACGCTGCGATTGGCCCGCGCCAGCACCAACTCGCTCTCCTGGCAGTTCCCCGCCTCCTGCAGCGGCACGTTGCGGGACATGCGGGCGATGTCCGCCTCCCCGGGCACCCCGTCGAACAGGGCGAAGGTGGCATCCCACCGCTCGGCGATCACCCGGTCGGAGCGCATGTCCGGCGGCAGGTCGTGGGCGAAACAGACCAGGCTGTAGGTATGCCCGGGCCCCCGTGCCTGGTAGACGCCGACACCGACGCCCCGGGCGTCCATCCGCCACACCGTCCGATCGAAGGTCCAGGTTTCCCGCTTGAGCTGCCGGAGCAGTGCGCGCATGAAGCTGAGGCGTGTCTGGTGGAAGGCGCCCATGCGTCCGAGCCGCATCACCCTGTCCGGTGATCGCTTGGATACGTGCTTGTCGGTACTGGCGGCTGGCACGGCGGGAGGCTGTGGATGGGGGGCCAGGGCCGATAGTATCCGTTTGCCGGCCAAAGTGCAGGTTTCCGGGACCGGGCGGTCGGCCGCCCCCGGTTCACGGCGCCCCGGGCCGTCTCCCGCACACATGAAAAAGGCCCCGTACGGGGCCCTTTTCATTGTTTGCCGATGCCCTGTCAGGCGGCCTCGATGGACACCCTCATCTTCTCCATCGCGCGCTTTTCGATCTGGCGGATCCGCTCGGCGGAGACGCCGTATTCATCCGCGAGTTCATGCAGCGTGGTCTTGTCCTCGCTGAGCCACCGTCTGAGGACGATGTCCTTGCTGCGCTGGTCCAGTTTTTCCAGGGCCGCCGAGAGCTGCTCCCGGTTCAGGTTGGCCTGTTCGGATTCGCTGACCATCCTCGCGGGGTCGTAGCGGCTGTCGCCAAGGTGCTCGGACGGCGCCTGGTATCCCAGGTCGCCCTCGTCCTGCTCCAGGGTGGAGTCGAAGGAAATGTCCCCGCCGCTCAGGCGGGATTCCATTTCACGCACGGTTTCCACCTCGACATTGAGGCTGTCGGCGAGCTGTTCGACCTCCGCCTCCCTCATCCAGCCCAGACGGGCACGGGACTTGCGGAGGTTGAAGAACAGCTTGCGCTGGGACTTGGTGGTGGCAACCTTGACCATGCGCCAGTTCCGCAGCACATAGTCGTAGATTTCCGCCCGGATCCAGTGCACGGCGAAGGAAACCAGGCGGATGTCCCGGCGGGCGTCAAACCGCTTGACCGCTTTCATCAGACCGATACTGCCCTCCTGGATCAGGTCCGTCAGCGGCAGCCCGTAGCCCATGAATCCGCGGGCCACCTTGACCACGTGCCTGAGGTGGGAAAGAACCAGTTCCCGCGCGGCCTCGAGGTCGCCTTCCTCATGATAGCGGATGGCCAGCTCCCGCTCCCGCTCGGCGCTCAGAATCGGGGCGGCATTGACCGCCGCGATGTAGCTGTTCAGATTGTCACCCGTGGGTACCGTGACCGGAATGGGCAGGGTGTTCGTCATGTGACTGTCTCCTCCTGAAGCTCGTCGGCTCATGAATATTTTAGCACTCTACTGTAAAGAGTGCTAATTTTCCCAAAAGTTCCCCGCGCCCGAACGAATTCCCAGTTCTGCAAATTGAACGATTTTCCATGGGAATTCGACGAATTTAGGCGATTTTCAATGAATTTGCCGACTTTTCGGTAATGTTGGCCCGGCAGTATACCCGGGTCAATGTGAATCCTCGGTGAAGCCGGGATGTCCCCGCACCAGTTCCCAGGCCCGCCGCGCCAGGGCCTGGCGGTCCTCGAGCGGGCCGACGGGCTCGAACGCGATCACATGGACGTCCACCGGCGGGCCGGCCATGGTGCGCCAGAGGCACGTCATGAAACCCGCGTCGTCCGCGAAGGTGGCCCGGGTGCCGGCCCCGGGTTCGGCCAGCCGGTCTTGGTAGTACAGGGCGACCGGCTGCACCGGGACCCGGGCGTCCACCGCCGCCTGGAAAATCCGCGGATGAAACCGGCCGACCCCGGTGCCGTACGAGGTGCGGCCCTCGGGAAAGATGATCACCGGCCGGCCCGCCCTGAGGACATCGGTCACCTGCCGGATGGCATCCGGCGCCCCCCTGCCGCGGCGGATGAACAGCGTGCCGATCCGGCGTGCAAGCCATCCCACCACGGGCCAGCGGCTGATCTCGTGCATGGCGAGAAAGGTGTAGGGCCAGCGGGCGCCGATCACCAGAATGTCGGCAATGGAGACATGGTTGCTGACCATCAGGACGGTCCCTTCCGCCACGGTCCCCTGGTAGCGCCCGCGGACCCCCATGAGGGCCAGCATGGTTCCGTACCAGGTCGCGGCGATGAAGCGGTACACGGAGCGCGGCATGAGCGGGACGAACAGGCTGAGGAAAACCCCGAGCAGCAGCACGGGCAGCATCATCACCAGCCTGGCCACCGCAAACAATGTCCACACGGCGGCGGCCCCGAAACCCCTAGAGGATGTAGCGCGACAGATCCATGTCCTCCGCCAGGTCCTTCAGGTGACGGTCCACGTACTCCATATCCACCATGACCTCCCCGCCGCCCATGTCCGCGGCCTCGAAGGACACCGTCTCCAGGAGGCGCTCCATGACGGTGTGCAGGCGGCGGGCGCCGATGTTCTCGGTGCTTTCATTGACCTGCCAGGCCACTTCCGCAATGCGCCGCACGCCATCCTCGGTGAAGTCCAGGGCCACGCCCTCCGTGGCGATCAGGGCCTGGTACTGCTCGGTCAGGGACGCATCGGGTTCTGTCAGGATGCGCGTGAAGTCCTCGCTGGTCAGGGCCCTGAGTTCCACCCGGATCGGCAGCCTTCCCTGCAGTTCCGGTATCAGGTCCGACGGCTTGGACAGCTGGAAGGCGCCCGATGCGATGAAGAGGATATGGTCGGTCTTGACCATGCCGTACTTGGTGGAGACCGTGGCGCCCTCCACCAGGGGCAGCAGGTCCCGCTGCACCCCTTCGCGCGACACTTCCGCACCGGAAACCTGACCGCCGCTGCGGCTGACGATCTTGTCGATTTCGTCGACGAACACGATGCCGTTTTCCTCCACCCGCTCCAGCGCGTTCAGCTTGATCTCGTCGTCGTTGATCAGCCTCGAGGCCTCCTCCTCCGCCAGCAGCCGGAGGGCCTCCCTGACCCGGGCCTTGCGCGGCTTCGTTTTCTGTCCGCCAAGGCTCTGGAACATCCCCTGGAGCTGGCTGGTCATGTCCTCCATGCCAGGAGGCGCGAAGATCTCCACCCCGGCAATGGAGCTGCTGACCTCGATCTCCACCTCCTTGTCGTCGAGGTCGCCCTCGCGCAGCATCTTGCGGAATCTCTGCCGGGCGGCGCCCTCACGGTCGCCGTCATCCCCGCGGGCGGGCGGCAGCAGCAGGTCCAGCACTTGCTCCTCCGCCGCATCCTCCGCCCGCGGGCGCACCTTGTCCATTTCCTCCTCGCGGGTCATCTTCACCGCCATGTCCACGAGGTCGCGGATGATGGAGTCCACCTCGCGGCCGACGTAGCCCACCTCGGTGAATTTGGTTGCCTCGACCTTGATGAACGGCGCCCGCGCAAGCCGTGCCAGGCGCCGTGCGATTTCGGTCTTGCCGACGCCGGTGGGGCCGATCATGAGAATGTTCTTCGGGGTGATTTCGGCGCGCAGCTCCGCGTCCACCTGCGTGCGCCGCCAGCGGTTGCGCAGCGCGATCGCCACGGCCCGCTTGGCGTCCTTCTGGCCGATGATGTGGCTGTCGAGTTCCTCGACAATCTCCCTGGGAGTCATGTTGCTCATGTCACAGTCAGAAATTCAGCTCCTCGATGGTGAGGCACTGGTTGGTGTACACGCAGACTTCCCCGGCGATGGTCAGTCCCTGCTCCACGATCGCCCGGGCGTCCAGGTCCGTGTTGGCCAGCAGCGCCATGGCCGCGGCCTTGGCGTAGTTTCCCCCGGAGCCGATGGCCATGATCCCCCGCTCCGGTTCGATGACATCGCCGTTTCCGGACAGCAGGAGCGAGGATTCCCGGTCCGCGACCACCAGCAGGGCCTCGAGCCTGCGCAGCATTCGGTCGGTCCGCCAGTCCTTGGCCATCTCCACCGCGGCGCGGACCAGCTGGCCCTGGTGCTTCTCCAGCTTGCCCTCGAAACGCTCGAACAGGGTAAAGGCGTCCGCCGTGCCGCCCGCGAACCCGGCCAGCACCTGGTCCCGGTAGAGCCTGCGCACCTTGCGCGCATTGCCCTTCATCACCGTGTCCCCCATGGAGACCTGGCCGTCCCCGCCGATGACCACCTGGCCGTCCTTGCGGACGGACAGGATGGTTGTGCCTCTGAACTGCTGCATACGGGTACCTGCTTGAACGGTCGGAATTGTAGCAATGCGGGCGCGAACCGCGATTTCAATCGACCCGCATAAACGCCCCGGCGTTTTGCCGGCAGCGTTACTTGACCACCTTGAGGCGGGGGCCCGGCTGGCGCCCGTCGGACGGAACCGCACCGCCTTCCCCCTCCCTGCCGGGTTCCGGGGGCTGCGGAGCGATTCCGCTGCCGCCCGCCTGGAAGACCACGCCCTGGCCATTCTCCCTGGCATACACCGCCAGTACCGACTCCACCGGGATGGCGATGTTTTCCGGGCGGCCCGCGAACCGCGCGGAAAAGAGCAGGTGATCGTCGCCGATTTCCAGGTCCCGGACCGCATTCGGATGGATGTTGAGAACGATTTTTCCCTCCCGGGCATAGTCCGCGGGAATCTCCACCCCCGGCACGGTGACATCCACCATGACCTGGGGGGTGAATCCCTCATCCAGGGACCAGTCGTAGATGGCGCGGACCAGGGCCATATGGGGCCGCGCGGGCCCGCTATGGGATCTGGTCTGTTCGCTCACGCTTCCCTCATCTCCCGCTCCTGTTCGCTCAGGCTGTCACGAAACGCGGGTCTTGCGAATAACCGGCTGCCGTACTCCATGATCGGCGCAGCCTGCTTCGGCAGCTCGATCCCCAGCGCCGGCAGCCGCCAGATCAACGGCGCCACGAACGTATCCACCAGGGTGTACTCGGGCCCGAGAAAGAAAGGCTGGTCGCGGAACAGGGGCGACAGCGCGATCAGCCCGTCATGGATGATCTTCCTCAGCTCCGCCGGCGGGTTCAGGGGCAGGGTGTCGCCGAGTTCGCAGATCGGCCGGAGCCAGTCCCGGTTCAGGCGGGAGATCATCAGGCGGGTCTTGGCGCGGGTAATCGGGTCTGCCGGCATCAGCGGCGGATGGGGGAACCGCTCGTCGAGATACTCCAGGATGACGGACGTGTCGTACAGCGAGATATCCCTGTCCACCAGCGTCGGGGTCTCGCCATAGGGATTGTGCTCCACCAGTCGGCTCGGATCTCCCCCGACGGGCAGGAAGTCCACGGTGCATTCGACGTCCTTTTCCAGGAGCACGATCCGCACGCAGTGACTGAGCACGCAGATCTGCCCGGACAGCAGCGTCATGGACGGACGCCGGTTGAGCAGGCTGCTGAGATCGTTCACGGCCTGGCTCTTGGCGTCAATGAGATACATCAACGTCGCGCCAATACTCCCTTTTCATCAGGTAGGCCAGCGCGCCGAACACGAACAGGAACAGCATCACCCACATGCCGTATTTCACCCGTACCAATCGTGCCGGCTCCCCCATATAGATGAGGAAGTTTGTCAGGTCCTGCATCGCATGGTCGAATTCCTCCGGACTCATGCTGCCCTCGGTTTCCTGCTTGAAATGTTCGAATACCGGATTTCCATGCTCGTCATCGCCGAACACCGCCCGCTGCCGGCCCTGCCAGTGCGCCATCACGTGGGGCATGGCAACGTTGTCGAACACGACATTGTTCCACCCGCTGAAGGTGGTTTCGTCGACGTAGAAACCCTTGAGGTAGTTGTAGAGCCAGTCGGCGCCGCGCAGCCGGCCCACCAGCGACAGGTCCGGCGGCGCTACCCCGCCAAACCACTCCGCGGCCTTTTCCGGGGGCATGACCGAGGTCATGGGATCCCCGATCTTGGCGTCGGAAGAGATCATCTCCTGCAACACCAGTTCCTCCGGGATGTCGAGGTCCTTCGCCATGCGTTCATAGCGCATGAAGTTGGCGCTGTGGCAGGACAGGCAGTAGTTGACGAAAATCTTGGCGCCGTTCTGCAGGGACCGGGTGTCCTGCAGCCGCACCTCCATGGGCTCCAGCTTGATGCCGACGTCGCCGGCGGCCATGGCCGTGACCGGCGCGAGCGCGAGCAGGCCGAAGCATGCGAGACTCTTCATGTTCTTCATCTTCATCCGGTGACCCTCTCCGGGACGGGCTTGACCTCGTCCGCCTTGATCCAGCCCGGCCTGAGGCCGAAGTAAAACAGGATCAGGACACTGAGGATGGTGTACAGCCACTTCATGCCCATCGCGAGGTCCGGTGTTTCCGCCCAGCACAGGTACAGGGACCCCGCGGCGAGCAGGACGCTGATCACGAACAGCGCCAGCCCGCTCTTGCCGACATTGTCCCCGGTGCCGGAGTAGCACGGCATCAGGAAGAAGTAGAGGAAGTAGACCACCGTGAGAAACTGCGACATGGCGGTGTATTCCGGCGAGGGCGGCTTGGTGCCCAGCCAGCCGAGCACCAGGAAGGTGACGGCGAAGATCCCGAGGAACGCCTTGGTGGAGAAGCCCCGGTAGCGCACGGACTTCACGGGGCTGCGGTCCAGCCAGGGCAGCAAGAAGAACACCACGATGGCGGCGCCCATGGCGAGCACGCCCCAGACCTGGGTCCCGGCGAAACTCGGCACCGCCCTCAGGATCGCGTAGTACGGCGTGAAATACCACACCGGCGCAATGTGTTCCGGGGTCTTGAGCGGGTTCGCCGGCTCGAAGTTCGGCGGCTCGATGAAGTAGCCGCCCATTTCCGGCAGGAAGAACACCACGCCGAAGAAGAAGATCAGGAACACCACCATGCCGAGGGTGTCCTTGACCGTGTAGTACGGGTGGAACGGGATGCCGTCGGCGGGGGCATCCTTGCTCCAGCGGTTCCCCTTGGGCCCTTTCTTGATCTCGACGCCGTCGGGGTTGTTGGAGCCAGTCTCGTGCAGGGCGACGATGTGCAGCACCACCAGTCCCACGATAATGAACGGGATCAGGTAGTGGAACGCGTAGAACCGGTTCAGCGTGATGTCGGATATGACGTAGTCGCCGCGGATCCATTCGGACAGTACCGGTCCCACGATGGGCAGGGTCTCGAACAGGTTCACGATCACCTGGGCGCCCCAGTAGGACATCTGGCCCCACGGCAGCAGGTACCCGAAGAAGGCGGTGGCCATCATCGAGACATAGATGATCATGCCGAAGATCCAGATCAGCTCCCGCGGATTCCTGTAGGAGCCGTAGAGTAGCCCGCGGAACATGTGCAGGTAGATCACGATGAAGAAGAAGGAGGCGCCCGTCGAATGCATGTAGCGTACGAACCAGCCGCCCCAGACATCACGCATGATGTATTCCACCGAGGCGAAGGCCAGTTCGGCATCGGGCTTGTAGTTCATCGCCAGCAGCACGCCGGTGACAATCTGCAGCACCAGCACCAGCAGCGCCAGGCTGCCGAAGTAGTACCAGAAATTGAAATTCTTCGGCGCGAAATACCCGGTCAGGTGCTCCCGGACCAGCCGGTCCATGGGGAAGCGCTTGTTCAGCCATTCGTTGAAGCTCATCAGGCTGCCTCCTCGTCTGAACCGATCAGGATTTCGGTGTCGCTGAGATACCTGTGGGGGGGCACCACGAGGTTTTTCGGCGCCGGTACGTTCTTGTAGACCCGGCCCGCCAGATCGAAGCGGGAGCCGTGACAGGCGCACAGGAAGGGGGCGTCGGTGTCGGCGGACAGTTCCGGCCGGTACTTGGGCGAGCAGCCGAGGTGGGTGCAGATGCCCACCAGGACCAGGATGTCATTCTTGATGGAGCGGTAGGGATTCGTGGCATACGCCGGCTGCTGGGCCATGCTGGAATCCGGGTCCACGAGCAGGTTGTCCATGCCGGCCAGGAAATCCAGGGCCTCCTGGCTGCGGCGGATGATCCAGACCGGCTTGCCGCGCCATTCGACGGTGAGCTGCTGGCCCATCTCCAGGCTGCCGATGTCCACCTTCACGGGAGCCCCGGCGGCCTTGGCCCTCTCGCTGGGCACCATGCTGCCGGCGAACGGCACCGCCAGGCCCACGGACCCGGCAATACCCATGCCGGTTGTGGCAATGGTAAGCAGACGCCGACGCTTGTAGTCTACATGATCGTCAGTCACGATTTATCTCAAGCCTCGAAATTGAAATGCCATCCGGTTCACGAGGGGCCGTGGGCCGGCACCCGGCCATTCCCGGGATGTGTCGTCGCCAGCCACTGCACCGAAGCGGTTGCCGGTGACCGGAAAACGGCGGATTATATCAAAATTCAGGTTCCGCAAGTCTCCGGGAAATCCCCGGCTACTCCCGGCAAACGAACCTCCGGCCGGAAGGACGGTGGTAGACTTGGAGAACGGTCCATGGGCCGGCTTCCATGACGCCGGTTTCGGCGGCGCCGGGCCGGCGGACAGTGTCCTGTCGCCACCCATCACTGACAATCGGGATTCGCGATGGATCTTCACATCTGGACCCTGTACGCCACCGCCGCGTTCTTCCTGTGCCTGACGCCCGGTCCGAATAGCCTGCTCGCCATCACCAACGGTGTGCGTTTCGGCGTCCGCAAGACCCTGTTCTCGACGCTGGGCTGCGCCGTCGGCCTCACCCTGCTCATCGGCGCTTCGCTGTCCGGGCTCGGACTGATTCTTGCGGCCTCCGAAACGGCCTTCTACATGATCAAGTGGCTGGGGGCCTGTTATCTCATCTACCTCGGCATCACGCTCATCCGTTCACGCGGCGCTCTTGCCGATGTGCACGGAGCGGGGCGCCCCCTTCCGCCCCCAGGCGCAGCCTACCTGACCCTACAGGGGCTGTGGATTGTCGTCATGAATCCAAAGGCGGTGATCTTCTTCGCCGCGTTCCTGCCACAGTTCTACGACCCCCAGTATGGCCTCCTGCTCCAGTTCCTGGTCATGGCAGGCACGTTCGTAGGGATCGAAGTCGTGGTTGAAGTCCTACTTGCCACATTTGCCGGCAGGATCGCCGCGCGTCTGGCCGGCGGCAAGAGCGTACGCATGTTCAGGGGTACGGCAGGCGGGGTGTTCGTTCTGGCGGGGGCGTATCTTCTGACGCTGGAGCGGCCTCGTTGACAACCGCATCAGCACCCCGACGGCAAGGTCGTATTGTCCACCTGACGGGTTCTGCCTCCTGGCCGGACTTGGCTGAATTGCAACATTTATATTTATTTTTCATATAGATATTGATCATACATTATTGTTCGTCAATCTGAATCCGGATTGGATGAAATTCGGTGGATTGTGCGTACGTCCGGCGTATTCGTCCGGCTGTCAGCAAACGCTCCAAATTCCATACTTGTGGTCAAAACGGTTTCCGCGCCTTGTGATAGAACATGGGCGTGAAGATTCCAAGGCGCCCCGCCGACACGAGACTGTCCGCCGCGATGTTGAGTATCTCCTGTATCTCTCGCGATCCCTTCGGTACGGCGCGCACGGCCTCCAGTACGCCCAGGGCAGCCGTGGTGATCCTGCGGCCGGGAGCGGTCCTCGGCAGACTTCTCAATGAAAGGTCCCTGCCTTCCAGCGGCCGATACCACGGCCTGTCCGGATCGGCCTCCGGGGCGCGGTCCCATGCCTCGAGCACCTCGAAGCCGGCATCTTTCAGGCCGTCGGTCACGTCCCCGAACGAGGCGATCTGCGGAAGGGCATTGCCGTATTCGATCCGCCGCTTGAGTTCCAGGTGTTCGGGATTGGTGCCATCGTAGGAGGGGGTCATGCACCAGTCGTACCCGGCGAAGTACGCCCCCGGCCGCAGAATCCGGAAGATCTCGGCATAGACTGTCTTCTTGTCCGGCGCATGGGCGATGGCCTCGATGTGGTAGGCCGCATCGAAGCTCCCGTCCCCGGCGGGTATGTCCATGAAGTCCCCGGGCAGGACGCTGCACAGGTGCTCAAGGCTGGCCTTGCGGTTGTACGCGCGGCACTTCCCCACCTGGTACTCGCTGATGTTGAGACCGACGATCGAGGACTGGAATTGCCCCGCGATTGCACGCTGGGGCCCGCCGATACCGCAACCGACATCCAGCACCTGCATGCCCGGCTTCAGGCCGAGGGCTTCCCCGAGGAAATACTGGTGGCTGGCAAGGGATTCCTCGAAGGACCCGCCTTCCCTTCCCGGGGCGAAGTGAAACGAATGGCCCCATCCGAATTCGTAGAAATCGGTGATCAGGTCGTAAAACGCCCTGACCATGGAGGCGTACTCCTCACTGCCCCGTTCCTGGCTGTTGCGGTACCTTGAAACCGTCCGGGACGTGTCTTCCGAACGAATCGCCCGGGAGATCGGATTGTGGAAGTCGGTCGTCATGAAGTTTTCTGTCAGGCCTGGAGGATGTAAGCCTGGTTTGCACTCCTGCATGTCCTGTTGCGGACGGACTGATCCGCAGTGGACTCCAGAGTCGGCAAACAGTCGAACCCGTAGTCCCGGTAGTCCCCGTACTCCATCTCAGTGCGCTTCACCCGTGTTTCCGGCAACTCAGTCCTTGGACGAAAGGGGAAGAAGGGCTCCGGGTCCAAGGAAAGCCTCTTGTAAAAAAGCCGTCTCTCCGGCTGTCAAGCGCTGCTGCGGGGGCTTTCCCGGCCGTGCGAAAAGAGGAGGAGACAAGTGGAGAACCCCGCACGGACTTGCAAGACGTCGAGACGGGCCGCGGGCGACGGATCCTGTTACCCTCCAGGCCTGTCTCCATCCGGGTCACAAGTGATACCGCAGGGCCAGTATCCAGTCCTCGCTGGTGTTGTCCCCCTCCACGTTCTTGAAACTGAGGTTGATGCCCAGGTTTTCGGTAACCCTGCGTTCCAGCGTGATGAACAGCATGGATGAATCGAACTCGCCCACCGAGAATTTGGCCACGAAGCCGTCGAGTTCCCAACCGGGCCAGGGCAGGGTCCGTACGCCCACTTCAAGGTAATAGCCGTCATCCGCCACGACCGTGGGCGGGATGGGGTGGGGAAAGCCGGGAGCGGCGGTGCGGATCGTCGTCTCCGAGTTGATGTAGCCCGCACGGTACTGCATCGTCTTGCCCTGGCCGATGCGCTGCTTGTATCCCACGCCGACCAGGTAGTTCTGGCGGTCGGCCTCGACGCGCCCCATGAGCCCGCCGATATCCGGGATGGGACCCTGGAAGATGTCCAGGTCTGCTTCCTGCCAACCCCCGAAAACGTGGAAGGGGTCGGCGACTTCGAAACAGAAGCCGAAGGTCACCCCATGGGAGCCGTCATACACGTTCGAGTATTCATACTCCAGGCTGACGTAGGTGTAGGAAATATCCTCGGTTTCCGCCCAGGCTGCCTGGCCGGTGCCGGTCAACGCCAACGCCAACACAAGAATCATGCGCCGGAATCGGTCAGGGGGGGATTTCCATCGGATACGGTTGGCTTTCCCCGCATTACCGCCCGGACAACTCCGACTCGGTGACTCAGTTTTCATTTGTTCCCCCACCTATTTCCGGTTCATCGGCCTTCGCCAAGCCTGGAAATACCGAGCCATCGAATATGATTCGGCGCGAAATCCACGCTCGATAACTGTTAGTTATCGAGCGTGGATCCAGAGGCAAACAATCCGATCAAGGAACAAAAAAAATGAACAGGCACCTCCCCCGACAGGCCTTCCCGCATCCCGTCTCCGTCTTTCCATCATCCGGTTCAGACTTCCTTGAGGAGTTCGAGAACGCCGCCCGGGGGGCCTTCAGTTTCAACACCGAACGGGGCCGGGCGTCGGACCTTCGGATCTACACCGACTGGTGCATCCGCCAAGGCTTGTCCGCGCTGCCCGCGCTGCCCGCCACCATCGCCGCCTTCGTCGACGACATGGCCCGGAGCCGGGCGCCCGCCACCGTCAGGCGCTACGTCTCCAGCATCGCCATGGCCCACCACGCCATCGGCCACCACTGGATCCCGGACAACCCCCTGGTGAAGATGGCGAAGAAGCGCATGTACCGCACGAGGGGCCGCCGCCAGGGCCAGGCCCTGGGCCTCACCTGGGCATTGAGAAAACAGATACTGAATGCTGGCGGAGACCGCCTGATCGACGCCCGGAACCGCGCCCTCCTGGCAACCGCCTACGACACCCTGCTACGCCGCTCCGAGCTGGTGGCCCTGGAACTCCTTGATCTGATGAAGAAACCCGACGGCTCCGCCACCATCCTCGTCCGCAGGGGAAAGACCGATCCCGCCGGGGACGGAGCCGTGGCCTTCATCGCCAGGGACACCATGGAACTGGTCCACGAATGGACCAAAAGGAGCGGTATCCGGAACGGTTTTCTCTTTCGCTCCCTCCGGTCAGGGATACTCGGGGAGTGGCTTCATCCGGGACAGGTATCCCGCATCTACAAGGGAATGGCCCGGGCGGCCGGGCTATCTTCCCGAGTGGTCGATGGACTGTCCGGGCACAGCACCCGGGTAGGTGCGGTGCAGGACATGGTGGCCGCCGGCATCGGCATCCCGGCCATCATGCAGGCCGGGGGGTGGCGAAGCGTGGCCATGGTCAACCGCTACGGCGAGCGACTCCAGGCGAACCGCAACGGCTCCGCCCAACTCGCCCGTACTCAAAAGCGTAAGTAGTTCACTCAGGACCCGGCAGGGATAAACCGACAACCGGTAAATGGGGCACCTCCAACCGTCCCAGTGAAGTCCCTTCAGAAGATGAAAGGCATGGAAAGGGGGATCGCACGGGTACCGGAAACGATGGAGAGGAGTAAATAAAACACCGGTAATTATCCGGAACAAGAGGGGGCCGGGACCGGAACATTGCCACGAGCTGACGGACGGATTCCGGAGCAGAACGGAAATAATCTCCTGCAATCAGAATCTTAACAAAGAAAAAACCTGCCGGGACGGTCAGGATCCGGGTGGGGATGGCCGCAGGAAAGGTTGAAATAGCCGAATTGCTCAAATAGAATGCCCACTATTCCACGCTTGATAACTAACAGTTATCAAGCGTGGAATTTCCTTTCTCTACGGTCCTCCGCTCCTGGACTGACCGCTTTAACTTCCTGTTTTCCTTACCTGCTCCGACCGGGGCTTTCGGAAAAGGTTCCGTTCGCAGGCAAAAATTTCGGATTCGTTGTCCCGAATTGTTTCCGGGAAAATTTCACGCCTTTTCACGTTCCGGAAACGAGCTTTCCGGAGTTGCCGGCAGCGGGTGAGAAAACCCCGGATCGGATGTCGTGAATTCTCCGGTCTCGTCAACCGGAAAGTGCCGGATAGTCGGCGATCCGGGAACGCTCTGCCCCAATCCTTCATTGATCCGTAACATTGTGCAATCAGCATCCTGGCAACCCTTGACGTAAATTCCCATGAGGGCACTAGCCGGTTCCGGACGGTACTGCCGGTGCGGGCGGCGGAATTCCCGTGACGTGCCGTCCATACCCTTTGCAAAGACCCGATCTTGTGGTTTGATCGCTGGCTTCAAAAAATCCCGATCCCGAACATGAACATTGAAGACAAAGTGGCCGTGGTGACCGGTGCGGCCAGTGGAATCGGCAAGGCCGTAGCCCGCCGCCTGGCCCGGGGAGGGGCCCGCGCCATCGGCATGGCGGACCTCAAGGACGATGTGGCCGCGGCCGCGGCCGAGGTCAACTCGGAGCTGGACAGGGAGGTCGCCGTGGCCTTCCAGGGGGATGTCACCAGCAGCGCGTTCCGCACCCGGGTTTTCCGGCAGATGTCCGGACATGGAACCGTCCGCATCTGCGTCCCCGCAGCGGGGGTCCTGAAAGACGCCCTGGCGGTGAAGATCGGCCGTGAAACCGGCGAGCCGGAACTCTACAGCGAGGACCTGTTCCGCAAGGTGCTGGACATCAACCTGGTCCACCCGGTGTACTGGAGCATGGAAATGCTGGCGGATGTCGCCCGGGAACGCGCCGCCGGGGGGCTCGGCAAGTGGACCTCCGACGAGGAGTTCCAGGGCGCCGCCATCCTCATCGGCTCGGTGTCCTCCCGCGGCAACCGTGGCCAGGTATCCTATTCCAGCGCCAAGGCGGGACTGAACGCCGCCGCCAAGACCCTCAACATCGAGGGCGCCCACTACGGTGTCCAGGCCAAGGTCCTCCACCCGGGGTTCGTCTCCACTCCCATGGTGGAGCAGCTTCCGGAAGGGATGTTCGAGGATCACCTGCGGCAATTGATCCCCATTGATCGTAAAATCGACCCTGCGGAAATTGCCGAGGCCGTGGTGGCCCTCATCGAAAACCCCATTATTTCGGGACCCATCTGGGCGGACGGCGGTTTCCCTCCCACGGCCTGAGGCCGGCCTGTCCCCGAACCGACCGAAACGCCTGATACAGCATGACAGCAAAGGTGCTCAACCCGACCGAACTGCAGCAGTCGCTGAACGATCTCAACCGGGACGCCGCAGAGGATTGGACCCTGGTGAACAACTGCCTGTCGCGCAGTTTCAGATTTCCGGATTTCGTCTCCGCGTTCGGGTTCATGACCCGGGTCGCCATGCACGCGGAGAAGCTGAATCATCACCCCTACTGGTCCAATGTCTACGGCACCGTCAACGTCAGTCTGACCACCCACGAGGCCGGCGGAATCACCGCCACCGACTTCAAGCTGGCGCGGACAATGGAGCGTCTCGCGGCGGAGTGATGGACGATCACCGCGAGCATCCCCTGCCGCTCGAGCTTGACCACTGGTACGGCGTCACGGGGCTGCGCTACCGCCAGTTTCTCGAGGCGCTGACTGCTCTTGACCTGATCTCGGCCCGGCGCCACCTGGACCTGTTCTCGCGGTTGCTGCTCGGCACCCTGGAAGCCAGCGAATGGGCGTTCGCCGAAGCCGGTCCCGACCCGCGGGACGACGAGGACGCCGAGCTTGTGCGGGTCGATTTCATGATCCTGCGCCGCAGCCTCCAGGGGCTCGACGACGCCCTTGACCAACTCGACCGGGTCGCCCGGGAACAGGGGCCGCTGCGCGGCGCCATGGTGGACCTGCTGGACACGTTCGTCCGGGTCGACAACATCTTCGCCCGACACCATGACCGGGTCCAGGCGTCCCTGCTGCCCTGCCTGGAAGCGCAGCTGAACCGGGAACGAAGCCGGGTGATGGCGGCGAGACTCAGCGCCAGCATGCAGCGCGCCCAACCCAACTGAGACGCCCTTGATCCCCGCCGTCAGGGAGTGCATCGAGCAGGGGGGGACGGTGGTCACCGCAACCCGGCGCCTGTCCCGGGAACTCAGGCGCCAATATGACCGCGCCATGGTCGAATCCGGCCGCGCCGCCTGGGAAAGCGCGGATATCCTGCCCTGGGGGGCCTGGGTCCGGCGCTGCAGGGACCTCGGGCCCGGCGGGTATCTGGCCGGTGCCCCGACGGTGCTCACCGACAGCCAGCTGGTCCTCGTCTGGCAGGACATTATCCGGGACGACGTCGCCCGCCACCATGACGGCGAATCCCCCCTGTGGAACATCGAGGCCACCGCCCGGGTCGCCGCCGGGACCCTGAGGCTGATGCGGGAGTGGTGCATCGACGGCGACGGCCTGCCGCCCTCCCGGCATCCCGACCATGCCGGATTCCGGCGCTGGCTCAGCGCCTACGACAGGCTCTGCGCCGAAAGGTGCTGGGTTGACGGGAATGCGCTGGCGGACCGCCTGGCCGACACGGACCTGCCGGCGCCCGGGCACCCCCTGGTGATGGCGGGCTTCGACACCCTGACGGCCCAGCAGCAGCGCTTCGTGGAGCGGCTGGCCGGGCGGGGCGGCGCAGTGGAGGTCGTGCCCCCCCGGCAGGGAGCGTTCCGGGATCTGCCCTGCCACGTCCTCCCCACCCCGGATGACCAGTGGCGGGCGGCGGCGGCCTGGGCCCTGCGCCGCCTGGATGAAGACCCGGACTCCCGGGTGGCCATCGTGGTGCCGGATCTCGGTTCCTGCCGCGAGGGCCTGACCGCCGCGCTGATGGACACCCTGGCCCCGGGACAGGTCGCCCGTCCCGGGGTGAGCCGCGACCTGCCCTTCCATGTCTCTCTCGGGGATTCCCTGGCATCCCATCCCGTCGCCCACAGCCTCATGTCCCTCCTCGACATTTTCAGCCGCAGACGCATCAACCTGGAACAGTCGGAATCCCTGCTGCTGTCGCCCTGGATCGCGGGTCACCACAAGGAACTCGCACGCCGCGCCCGCGCGGCCCTGGCCCTCCGGGAGCGGCTGCCCTGGGAACACACGGTCCGTGACCTGTCCCGGGGCCTCGGGAAGCTCGACTGCCCGCACCTGTGCGGCCTGCTCGAGCGGGCGCTGGCACTGCGGAACCGCCTGCCCGCACGGGCGCCGCTGGCGCACTGGTCCGTTGCCATGACCGGCATTGCCGATGCGTTCGGCTGGCCGGGTGACGGGGAGTCGCTGGACAGCGACCAGTTCCAGGCCTGGAAGTCCGTCCGGGAACAGGTGCTCGGGCTCGGGACGCTCGAACTGGTTTCCGGGAATACCGGGTTCGCCCGGGCGGCAGGCCTGCTCGGACAGTTGCTGGAAAGCCGGACATTCCAGCCGGAGGCGGGGGAGGCGAGAGTCCAGGTGCTCGACGTCCAGGAAGCCTCGGGGCTCGAATTCGACCACGTCTGGCTCGCGGACCTGATCGAGGAACGGTGGCCCCCGGCGGACGTTCCGGACCCCTTTCTCCCGATCCCGGTGCAGCGGGAAGCCGGCTGCCCCGGCACGGATCCCGGGACCGACGGACTAAGGGCGGCGATCGCCCATGGGCGCCTCGCCGGGTCGGCCGCGTACCTGGTGCAGAGCCGGCCGGAGAGGGAGGGCGAGACCCCGCTCATCGCCAGTCCCCTGGTCGCGGACTGCCCACGCCCGGCGCAGGCGCCCGAGGTCGCCCCGACGCTTTTCAGCGAGCTCGGCACCCCAGCCACGCGGACCGAACCCGTCCGCGATGACCGGGGGCCGCCCCATGCGGGGGGGCAGGCGCCCGGCGGCGCCGGACTGATCCAGCGGCAGTCCGTCTGTCCAAGAAGCGCGTTCCTGCGTGACCGGCTCGGCGCCAGGGACCATGTCTTCAACCGACCTGGCCTTGATGCGTCAAGCCGGGGTTCCCTGGTCCACCGCACGCTCGAGCGGGTCTGGGGACAGCTGGAGCACTCCCGGGCACTGGAGGCCATGGACGACGGCGCCCTGGAAGAACTGATCCTGGAGTGCATCGACCAGGCAGCACGACGCTACCGGGCGACGAGCGGCTGCGGGGCCGGCTTCTTCCGCACCCAGCGGGAGTGGCTCCTTGAAACGCTGTGCGAATGGTTCGGCCTCGAGCGGCAGCGCACCCGGGCGTTCGAAGTCATCGGTCGGGAACAGCCGGTCACCCTGCTGCTCGACGGACTCGAACTCGCCTTCCGTATCGACCGCATCGACCGCTTCGAGGATGGCTCCCTGGCGCTGATCGACTACAAGACCGGCGCCGGCCAGTCCGTGAATGACTGGTTCCACGACCGGCCGCGGGAACCCCAGCTTCCCCTGTACGCCCTGTCCCGGGACTGCCAGGGCCACGCCGTCAGCGTGGTCTCCTATGCGCGCATCCGCCTGGGCGAGTGTGCCCTGGCCGGCTTCCTGGATCCCGCCCGGCTCGGCGGGGAGGAAAGTCTCGGCGACCATCCCGGTCTCAGGGTAGTTCCGTTCCGGGGCCCGTGCGCCGACGGGGACTTCTCGCACTGGAACCGGACCCTGGGCGCCCTGGCCCGGGAATACCTGGAGGGCGACGCCCGGATCAGCCCGCGAGGCGGGGGCCTGTGCCCGGACTGCCCGACCCCGGCGTTCTGCCGGATACCCGTGAACCTCCCCGCCGGCGAAACGGAGGATCGGGGTGGCTGACCCCGTCGACTGGCAGGCACGCGGGCAGGCGCTGGACCCCGGCGGCTCGTTCATCGTCCAGGCGCCGGCGGGGTCGGGCAAGACTGGGCTCCTGGTCAGGCGGTTTCTCGGGCTGCTGACCACGGTCGAGGCGCCGGAACAGATACTGGCCATCACCTTCACCCGCAAGGCCACGGCGGAGATGCGCCAGCGCATCGTGAACGCGCTGGCGGGGCTGGACGCGGAGGGCAACCCGGAACAGGACCCCGGCATCCTTGAACTGGCGCACGCCGCCCGGGAACGGGACCGCCTGAAGGAATGGGACCTGGCGCAGAATCCACGCCGGCTCAGGGTGCAGACCATCGACAGCTTCTGTTACGAACTGGTGAGGCGCATGCCGTGGTCGGCCCGCTTCGGCACCGTGCCGCCGCCCCTCGAGGACGCCTCCCGGCTTCATCTCGAAGCCGCCGGCACGACGCTGGACCTGGTCGAGGAGAAGAGCCATCCCACCCTGGCAGGGGCATGCGCAAGGGTGCTCGGCCTGGTCAATGCCAACCGCGGCCACGCCCAGGCACTGCTCGCGGACATGCTGGCCGGCCGGGACCGCTGGATGCAGGCCCTCGGGAACCACTCCCGCGAACAGTTCGAGGGCTGGTGGCAGGAGACCATCCGCAACGCCCTGGAAGAGTGCGACGGGTTTCTCGACGGGCGCTGGCGCGGTGAACTGGCCGCGTTGGCCGGCGAAGCCGCGGACCGGGTTCTCGACCCGTCCGGCAATGCCCCGGCGGAGATCCGGGAGCGGCTGGCGGGGTGGGCCGGGGCCCGCGACTTCCCCGCGCCCGTCCCCGGGGAGGTCGACCGCTGGCGGGGACTGTCGCACCTGCTCCTCACCAGGGACGGTACGGCACGGCGCCAGGTGACCAGGAACCTGGGGTTTCCGCCCGACGCCGCGGCCGCGAAAAAGCGTCTGCAGAAGCTGCTGCAGGCGCTGGCGGAATCCCCCGGCCACCTGCTTGCCTGGAACCGGGTGGCGCTCCTGCCGGATCCGGAGATCGGCGACAGCGAGTGGCGGAACACGGAAGCGCTGCTGGCACTGCTGCCGGCGGCGGCGGCGCATCTCCGGGTGCTGTTCAGCGAACTGCACCATGCCGATTTCACCGAGATCGCCCAGCGGGCCGACCTGGCCCTCGGCGCCGGCGACGATCCCAGCGACCTGACCCTGGCCCTGGACTACCAGCTGCGCCACGTCCTGATGGACGAGTTCCAGGACACCTCCAGCGGCCAGATCGAACTGCTGGGAAAGCTGCTGGCGGGGTGGGTGCCCGGCGACGGGCGCACCCTGTTCCTCGTGGGCGACCCGATGCAGTCCATCTACCGTTTCCGGGAAGCGGAGGTCGGCATCTTCCTGGATGTCCAGGACCGGGGCATCCGGGACATCCTGCCCGGGACCCTGACCCTGGAAACCAATTTCCGTTCCGCGCCGGAACTGGTGGAGTGGTTCAACCGGGCGTTCCCCCACGTGATGCCCGCGCGGCGGAACATCACCCTCGGCGCGGTGAACTACACCCCGGCCAGCGCCTTCCGCCCGCCGGATGCCGGGGCGGGTGTCCACGTCCATGCCGCCATCGACCGCGGCCACGAGGCCGAGGCCGGGGAAATCGCGGCCCTGATCGAGGCCACGCTCGAGCGCCATCCCGGGGAGGAGATCGCCGTCCTCGGCCGGACACGGGGCCATTTGTCCCATATCATGGATGCCCTGAACACGCGCGACATCCCGTTCCAGGGGATCAGGCTGGAGCGGCTGGCGGAACGCCAGGCTGTGCAGGACATGGTGGCGCTGACCCTGGCGCTGGCGCAGCCCGCGGACCAGGTGGCCTGGCTCGGACTGTTGCGCGCGCCCTGGGGCGGGGTCACCCTGCCGGAACTGGTTCAGCTGGTCGGCACGCCGGACGGAACAGCGGCGTTCGAGGCGCTCCAGGATGATGCCCGGCTCGCCGGGCTGCCCCCCGATACCCGTGCGCGCCTGAACCGGGTGCGGGAGGTCATGTCCGACGGCATGCTGCGCCATTGCCGTCTGCCGCTCCATCGCAACCTGGAGGCCTGCTGGCTCCGCCTCGGCGGACCGGCGGTGGTGGAAGGCGCGGACCTCGACAACTGCCGGCGGTTCATCGGCCTCGTGCGCGACCTGGAGGCGGAAGGCATCTCCATCCACGGCGAATCGCTGGCCGGGGCCATGGAGCACCTGTACGCGGAGAACAACACCGAAAGACCGGTGAAGCTGATGACCATCCACGGCGCCAAGGGTCTTGAGTTCCACACCGTGATCCTGCCGGGGCTCCAGCGTACCAGCCGGCCCGACAGCGCCGAACTGATCCGCTGGAAACGTCTCCCGGACCGCCTGCTGATCGCCCCGAAGCCGCGCAGCCACGAGACCGGCCACTTCTACAACTACCTGGGAGAGCTCGAGAAGGAGCACAAGTCCCATGAACGCGGCCGCCTGCTCTACGTGGCCTGCACCCGGGCGCAGCGGCGGCTGCACCTGTTCGGCAGCGCGCGGGTTGATTCCAGGACCGGCGAGCCGAGACCCCCGGCGATGACGTCACTGCTCTACCAGCTCTGGCCCGCCGTGAAGCCCGATTTCGAGGCGGCGGCCGGTCCCCACGCCGGGGACGCGGACGACGGCGGGGACGGGGACGGTCCCCCGCAGCCGGTTCTGCACCGGATCGACCCGGCGTGGCGCCTGCCCGAGCTGCCCGCCTCGGTGGACCCGGGGCCGGGGGCCATGGAGACCGCGGAGGACGGCGAGGTCATCGAGTTCGACTGGGCCCGGGAAACCACGCGAATCGCCGGGATCGTCATCCACCAGGCCCTGCAGCAGGTTGACCGGGACGGGTGGGAGGCATGGAAGGGCCGGTCATTCGACCCGGATGACCGTGACGCCTGGCGCCGGCAGCTGCTGGACAGGGGGCTGCCCGCAAGCGGGGCGGACGAGGCCGTGGAACGGGTGAAAGACGCCCTGTCCCGGGTGCAGCGGGACCCCGTCGCTGACTGGATCTTCTCCCCCCGGCACACCGGCATCCGTACCGAGTGGGCCCTCAGCGGGGTGGACGGGGGCATGGTGCGGAACGTGGTGCTGGACCGCAGTTTCGTGGACGCGGACGACGTACGCTGGGTGGTGGACTTCAAGTCAAGCCGTCATGAGGACAGGGACACCCTGGATGCGTTCATCGCCCGGGAAAAGGAACGCTACCGGGTGACCATGACCCGGTACGGCAGCATTGTCTCGGCACTGGAGGGCCGGCCGGTGCGGACGGCGCTGTACTACCCGGTGCTCGGCAGCCTGGTGGAATACGGGACGCCATGACACCCGCCCCCGGAGCGGCGGGATGTCAACATTGCGCCAGCGGATAGGCCGTCATCAGCCGGCAGCCGTCCCTCGTGACAACCACCTGCTCCTCCAGCTTGACCCCTTCCCCGCCCTTTGCCGAACCGATATAGGACTCCACGCACAGGGTCATGTTTTCCTCGAGGACGCCGTCGTAACCCTTCCTGTCGAAGTCGTGGATATGCTTGATGGAGGGGTACTCGTCGGCAAGGCCGATGCCGTGTATCAGGCTGCTGTAGCGGTTTGAGGAGAATTCGTCCGGGATTTTCCAGGCCCGCTCGGAGACCTCGCGGAAGGTGACGCCGGCCTTCAGGATGCTGCAGTTGTGCTCGATCTGCTCCCTTGCAAGGGCGTGGATCCGGCGCTGCTCGGCATTGGGCCTGTCGCCGCAGACCCAGCTCCGGGACATGTCGGCACAGTAGCCGTAGGGGCCAATGAGGTCGGTGTCGAAGCTCACCATGTCCCCGTTCTCGATCGCCCGCATCGAGGATTCCCGGAACCAGGGATAGGTGCGCGGCCCGGAGGACAGCAGGCGGGTTTCGATCCATTCCCCGCCGAGGGCGACGTTGGCCTCATGCAGCTTCGCCCACAGGGCGTTTTCCGTGATCCCCGGGGCCAGCGCCTCGCGCATCCTCCCCACCCCGGTCTCGCAGACATCGATGGCCTTCTGCATCAGCGCGAGTTCCCCATCCGACTTGATCACCCGCGCCAGTTCCAGCACCTCGAGCCCGTCGTGCAGGCTGAGGCCCTGGTCCAGCAGGCGGCGGGACCCCTGCCAGGACAGCCGGTCCACCGCAAGGCGCAGGTTGCCGCCGCCGTGGGTCCGCACCAGGTCGGCGACCACCCGGCCGAACTCGTCGGCGCGCCGGTCGGTGTTCGGTCCGGCGGTGAAGTAGTAGAACGAGGTGATGACCCGGTACTCGTCGATCAGCGGCAGCCCCTCGGCGAGATGGGGATAGTCGCCGTAGTCGAACAGGATCATCGGCCCCTCGGTGGCGATGAACACACAGCGGGTCTCGTAATGGGAGCACCAGACCTGCATGTTGGTGGCATCGCAGGCGTAGCGGCAGTTGATCTGGTCGAACAGCAGGACACCGGCATAGTCGAGCCGCCTCAGCTGCTCGCGGATACGGCCGAGCCGGTACCCGCGCACGGCGTCCAGGTCCACCGGGGCCTCGGAGAACTCCATGGCGCCATGCTGCCGGGCGGCTACGTTGCCGGCGGAAAGGGCGTTCGCGGGAATGGTCATGCTGCGCGGATGGGTTGGTTGCAGACGGGCACAGTGTATTGAATCGATCCCCTCCCCGATGGCACCGGCGCGCAGGAACCGTCGTTTATTGCGACCTGTCCGCGGGTTCGTCTCCGCTATACTCCCGTTCCCTCTTACCGCCCCGTCCGGCCATGTCCCTTTCCACCCGCAGGGAATCCGCCATGCTGCTGCAGATCGCGGTCCCGCTGGCGGCTGCCTACCTGTCCGAGATGGCGATGTTCATCACCACCAAGATGGTGGTGGGCAAGCTGGGCTATCACGAACTGGCCACGGTGGGCATCGCGGGCAATCTGTCGTTCGAGATCCTGGTGATCCTGATCGGCGTGCTGTCCATCGTCGGCGTCCTGTGCGCCCAGGCGGAGGGCGGGGGACGGAAGCGGGACGCGGGAACCGCGGTTCGCCAGGGCATGCTGCTGTCGGCATGGGTGGGCCTGCCCGCCACCTGGCTGGTATGGAACATGGACGTGGTGCTGGTATGGACCGGGCAGGACGATATCGTGGTGGAGCTGTCGAGGGGCTATCTCAGGTGGCTCAGCGGATTCATTTTGCCGGCGCTCTGGTTCTCGGTGCTCCGGTATTTCGTGTCGGCCCTGTCGCGGCCCCGCGCCGTCATGGTCATCACGGTGGCCGCCGTGGCCGTCAACTGGCTGCTGACCTATCTCCTGGTGCACGGGATCGCGGGGCTGCCGGAAATGGGCCTGGCCGGGGCCGGCCTGGCCACCACCGTCGTGTCCTGGCTGATGTTCCTGGCCCTCTTGTGGCACATCCACCGCACCGAGTCCCTGCGCGGCTACGGGGTGTTCTCCGGCCGCTGGCGCGTGGAAGGAGATGTCATGCGGGAAATCATCCGGCTCGGTGTCCCGGTGGGCGGGCTGGTCCTGCTCGAGGCCGGCATGTTCACCGGCGCGTCCATCCTCTCCGGGATCATCGGCCCGCAGACCCTGGCCGCCTACGAGATCGTGCTTTCGTGGCTCGGGGTGACGTTCATGCTGGCGCTCGGCATGGCGGAATCCGGAATGGTGCGGGTGGCCCACGCCGTGGGCAGGGACCGGATGGCGGAGGCCCGCCACTCCGGACTGCTGGCCATGGTGCTCGGCGTCCTGACGATCTGCGCGCTGCTCCTGGTGCCCCTGGTGTACGGGGATTGGATCATCGCGATCTTCATCTCCCCCGAGGACCCCGGCTTCGGCGCGGTGTCGGCACTGGCCAAGGGCTTCTTCATCATCGGCGCCCTGTTCCAGGTCTTCGACGGCCTCCAGTGCATCGCCGCACGCGTACTGCGCGGACTGAAGGACAGTGTCGCGCCGCTCTGGATTGCCGGGTTCGGTTACTGGGTGATGGGCATCGGCGGCGGCGCCTGGCTTGCATTCGGCGCCGGCATGGAAGGCTACGGCATCCTGTGGGGCATGGCTCTCGGCCTGACCATCACCGGGGTCCTGCTGGCCTTGCGGTTTCACTGGCTGTCCTCCCGCCTGATCCGGGCGAGGGCCGGCGTCCCGCCGGGCACGCCCGCCTGAGGCACAGGATGCTGCATGCCGAGTACCACCGCCTGGCCTGCGACCTGCTGCATGCGCTGCCCGGGCTTTCGGTTGCGGGAATCCATCTGCCCGTGCCCGTGGAAGACGAGACCGTCCGGGACGAGTTCGCCTTCGTGGTCCTGTCCGACGGCAGTGTGGGACCGTTCTATTTCAGCCTGGGCACCCTGCCCGGGGAACTCTGGCGGATGGTGCCGGATCCGTCGCGTCCGGATCCCTCGATCAGGCGCCTGGTCGATGGCTTCCTCGCCGGGCAGGAAGCCCCGAAGGCGCTGGCCATGGGAGCGTTCAACGCCCTGTCCCGGTCGCTGATGCGCCGGGCGGGATACCGGCCGGACGTTCCCGCCGGCACGGACGGACCGGCGCCCGGTGACACCGTGGGCATGGTGGGCTATTTCGGGCCGCTGGTGGAGCGCTTCACCGCGCGCGGGGTAAACGTCCGGGTGCTGGAACTCGCGCCGGAGCGCATTCCCGAGGGGCCCGGGATCGAGGCGGCGGCGGACGCCGGCGGCCTGTGCGGATGCAAAACCATTCTCTGCACCGCATCGACGCTGATCAACGACACCCTCGACGACATCATCGGGGGAGTCGGTGATGCCGGGCGGATTGAACTCATCGGGCCAAGCGGCAGCGGTCTTCCGGACATCGTGTTCGCCCGGGGCGTGGCCGGCGTGGGCGGGGTGGCCTTCGACGACGTCACGCAGCTGCTCAGCCGGGTCAATGCCGGCGAGGGCTGGGGCGGCGCTGGGCAGAAATACCGGATTCCCGGGGACGGTTATCCCGGCTTCCCCGCCCTGTGCGCTCGGGCGGCCCTGGCGGAAGACCGCCTCCGCCCGGGGGCGCGGGGCCCGGGGAAATGATGCCGGTGTCAGGATCTCATGTTCTTTCGCGGCGCCAGGACGACGGCCACCATGAAGGCGGCGGCGGCGAACGCGAACGCCTCGCGCAACACCAGGGAAAGGCTGGTCCATGACAGTGCCTGGTTGTCCACGGTGGAGGACAGGAACAGCAACAGTCCGGAAAACACCAGGCGCCCCATGAGGCTCTGGAGCGAAAGGTAGGTGGCCCGCAGGTGGCTGCCGACGCGCGGGGCGATCTGGGCATTGACCGGCGCATAGATCAGTCCCCAGGGGAAATTGCGCAGGAGGACCAGGATCAGCACCCATTGCGCCAGCACGAACGCGAGACCCCCGATGATGACCAGCTGCATCGCGAAGGCGATGTACAGGAGGGTGCGTATGCCAAGCCTCTGGTGAAGCCTGACGCTGAGGGCCGCCCCCAGGGCGCCGCCGAACATCGAGACTCCGACAACGACACCGGATACCAGGGTCGTGGTGTCCCCGGCGAACCACCCCAGGCCGAGCAGCCGGAGGTAGGGCTGATAGAACTCGTAGGCGACGTGCCCGAGCGAATACATGAACACCATGACCCCGAAAAGCCAGGCCAGGGTCCTGTCGGACAGCAGCCGCAGGCAGTCCCGGATCGAATGGAGAAATGACCCTGTGCCGGCCCCGTCCTGGTGGTGGACCCGGGGCTCGACGCAGCCCCACGTCAGCCAGAACGCCCACAGCGCCCCGAACAATGCCAGTCCATAGGGCAGCCGGAGGTCGGCCAGACCCAGGGCGCCCCCCGCCAGGGAGGCCAGCGCCAGGCCGGTCATGCCGAACTGCTGGCCGCGGGCCTCCTGCTCGGCATACTGCCCTTCCCTGTCCAGCGACAGCAGGGAATCATAGAGAAAGGCCGTGTCCGTACCGGAAAGAAACGCCATTCCCAAGGCCAGCAGAACCTGGCCGAGCACCAGGCCGGTGAAGTCCGTGGCCGCAATGTAGGCGACGTTCGCGGCCACGAAGCAGGCGGCGGCAACCAGCATCGTGATCCGGCGTCCGTACCGGTCGGAAAAATACCCGGACGGGACTTCGGCCAGGGTGACGCACAGGTAGTAGATCGAGCCGAGGAGGATCGCCGACGACAGCGGAACCATGCTGCTGAAGTAGAGGAAGAACACCGGAAACCAGCCGAACAGGTTGGTGCTGAACTGGATCCAGGGATAGCGCCGGATATTGATATCGGCCGCGGGGGTCACTTACCATCGTCCGTGGCATTCATTGCCCGGACTCTAGAGGATCGCCCGGTCCGATGGAATAGCCGGTCCATGCCGGGGCCTTCTGCTGTGGCCGTCCCGGCACCTCGCGATGACGCCCGCCGGCTGCGGGCCGGGGTTGCACACATGAACACACTGGAAAGGACATCAAATCAGGCAGGCCCCGGCGATTCCGGGCGATCGGATGACGGCGCGCGGCGCCGGGATGCCCGCTGCAGTTTCCCCATGGCGGCCGGCCGCCCCGAGGCGTGCTGACCATCAGCTTCCTCGGCTGTGGCCGTGCGGGGAGGGTGCTCGGCCACCTGTGGCATCGCGGCGGCGTGTTCCGGATCGGACAGGTCCTGACCCGCTCGCCGGACTCTGCCGCCGACGCGGTACGGAGCATCGGCGGAGGCACCGCGCTGGATTCCCCTGGAGGGCTCGGGCCGGCGGACGTGTTCCTGCTGGCGACGCCGGACCGGCATATCGCAGATGCGGCAGCACTTCTGTCCGGAAGCCGGGCGATCGCGTTTCATCTCGGCGGCGCCCTGGCGTCCGCGCTGTTGCGCGACGCCGGCCTCGAGGGCCCGGTGGCCAGCATACACCCGCTGCACAGTTTCGGCGACTTCACCCAGTCGGTTCGGAATTTCGGCGGAACCTGGTGCGCCTGCGAGGGGGACGATGCGGCGCTCGAGGTGCTGCAGCCGGCATTCGGGGCGATCGGCGGGCGCACGTTCACCATCGATGCTGACAGGAAACTGGCATACCACGCCGCCGGGGTCATGGTGAGCAACTATCTCAACGCCCTGACCGCGGCCGGAATCGACGCATACGGACTTGCCGGCATCGACCGCGGTACCGCTTCCGCACTCATCGCCCCGTTACTCAGGAACACCGTCGAGAACATCGTCGACCACGGTCCCGGGGCCGCGCTGACCGGGCCGATCGCCCGGGGCGACTGGCAGCTGGTGGAAGCCGAGCTCGCAACGCTCCGGGACCTGGACCCGGCGCTCGCGGAGATTTACCGGGTCATGGGCGCCAGGACCCTGGAGCTGGCCGGGACGCGGGAAGACCTGGATCCTGATGACAGGGCCAGATTGGGTGCTATTCTGGGCAAAGGGCCATAGCCCGGCCGGTCCGGGACCGGGCAGTCCAAACCGACGCTACACGACCAGAATTCGGAACATGTCTCCACAATCCGGGGTAAGGACCACCGCACGGGGCGACTGGCGCGCCGCGCGCAAGCTGCTGCCCTACCTGTGGCAGTACCGCTGGCGGATCGCGATCGGCCTGGTGCTGCTGGTGGCGGCACGGGCCGCCAACATCACGGTGCCGCTGGTGCTCAAGGAGATCATCGACGCCATGGATGCCGGGGAGACGGTGAAGATCCTGGTGCTGCCCCTGGCATTCCTGCTCGCCTACGGGCTGCTGCGTTTCGGTTCGGTCCTGTTCAACGAGTTGCGCGACATGATCTTCGTCCGTGCCAGCGTGGACATCATCCACCGGATCGCCATGGAGGTGTTCGTCCACCTGCACCGGCTTTCACTGGGCTTCCACCTCAACCGCAAGACCGGGGGGCTGTCGCGGGACGTGGAACGGGGCACCACCGCCATCGGCTTCTTTCTCCGGATCATGGTGCTCAACATCGTGCCGGTCATGCTGGAAATCGCCGCGGTACTGGGAATCCTCTGGTACCAGTTCGATATCCTCTTTGCCCTGGTGACGGTCGCCGTCATCATGGTGTACGCGGTGTTCACCTACCTGGTCACCCGCTGGCGCACCCGTTTCCGGGTGGAGATGAACACGGCGGAATCCAGCGCCAACACCCGCTCGATCGACTCGCTGCTGAACTACGAAACGGTGAAGGTGTTCGGCAACGAGACGCTGGAAAGGGAACGCTACCGGGATGCCATGGACGACTGGGCGAGGGCCAACCTGAAAAGCTACTACTCCCTGTCGCTGCTCAATACCGGCCAGGGATTCATCATTGCCGCCGGCATGACGGTGCTGATGGTCATGGCGGCAAGCGGCGTGGTTGCCGGGCGGCAGACCCTGGGGGATTTCGCCATGATGAACGCCTTCCTGATCCAGCTCTACATCCCCCTCAGCTTCCTCGGCACCCTCTACCGGGAACTGAACCATTCCCTGATCGACATGGAAAAGATGTTCGACCTGCTGGACGAGTCGCCGGAGGTGGTGGAATCCCCCGGCGCCAGGCCGCTCGCGCTGTCCCGGGGCGAGGTCCGGTTCGAGGGCGTGAGTTTCCGCTACCAGGACAACCGGCCGGTGCTGGAGGACATCAGTTTCGGGATTCCCGGGGGGACCATGCTGGCGGTGGTGGGGCCTTCGGGCGCCGGAAAATCCACCCTGGCCCGGCTGCTCCTTCGGTTCTACGATCCAGACTCGGGACGGGTGACCATCGACGGACAGGATGTCCGAGAACTGACCCTGGACAGCCTGCGCTCGGTCATGGGCGTGGTCCCCCAGGACACGGTGCTGTTCAACGACACGATCGGCTACAACATCGGCTACGGCCGCCACGGCGCCTCCGCCGGGGAGATCCGAGAGGCCGCCGGGGTGGCGCAGATCGACGCCTTCATCGAGCAGCACCCCCAGGGCTACGACATCCTGGTGGGCGAGCGCGGCCTCAAGCTTTCGGGCGGGGAAAAGCAGCGGGTCGCCATCGCGCGCACCGCCCTGAAGGGGGCCCGGATCCTGATCTTCGACGAGGCGACCTCCTCCCTGGACAGCCGCTCCGAAAAGGCGATCCAGAAGGCCCTCGACCGGGTGGCGGAAAACTGCACCACCCTGGTGATCGCCCACCGCCTGTCGACGGTAACCCACGCCGACCATATCATCGTGCTGGACCGGGGGCGGATCGTGGAACAGGGCACCCACGAATCGCTGGTCGGGAGCGGCGGGCTGTATGCCCAGATGTGGCAGTTGCAGCAGGAAACACAGCAGTACCTCGAAACCCACGAAGACCGGGACGGTACAGGGTCCGGCAACCCGTTGGCCGATGAAGAGGGAGTCGGGGTCTGACGTGAAGACAGCGGGTATCCGTACGGCGCCGCAACACAGCGCCCCGCCGCGGCAACGGGCCGTGGCAGGTATCGGCGCACTCCCGGCTCCGGCGGGTTGCGGCTGATCACCGGGCCCCGGTGATGGAATCCTCCCCGTACATCACCCCGGAAGGCTTCGCCATGCTGCAGGCGGAGGAAAAGGAGATCTGGCGGAAGCGCGCCGAAGTCACCCGGGCCCTTTCCGCCGCCGCAGCCGAGGGCGACCGCTCGGAAAACGCGGAGTACATCTACCGCAAGAAACAGCTCCGGGAAATCGACCGCCGCATCCGCTACCTGCAAAAGCGCCTGCCGGAACTGAACGTGGTGGACCGGGTGGGCAACGAGGACCAGGTGTTTTTCGGCGCCCGGGTCACGCTGGAAAAAGAGGATGGGGGCGAGGTGGAGTACCGGATCGTCGGCCCGGATGAAATCGACAGCGATTCGTCCAGGGGCTACATCAGCGTGGATTCACCTATGGCCCGGGCGCTGCTGAAGAAGGCGGTGGACGACGAGGTGGTGGTTGATACCGGCGGCGTCTCGCGCAGGTATTTCATCACGGGAATCCGCTACGACTGGGTTCGGGCCGATTAGTATGTAGCAAGCAAAGGAATTGTCCGCTATGGACCCAATCGCGGTGGTTATAAATTCCGGATTGACTCTTCGTGAGTTTCACTATATACATTGAATATCTCAATACTCACGATCCGGAAATAATCATGACCGGGCAACCGGAAACCGCTCCTGCGGTTGAACTGACACCAGACGAAGTCGAAAGGCTGCCGGCTTGGCTAAGGAAGAAAATCGAGGCAAGAAGGAAACCGCCGGGCAAACGGAAACGATGGGTGCTGGTCGGTGCTGCTTCCAGGCAGGAAGCCGCGGCCATGTGCGCAACCGCGACCATGGCCGGGCGCATCCTGGAAGAGCGCCGGAAAGAATTGACCGAACGCAACATCGAGGTGCTGGTCGATCTGTACCTCCAGGGAGAGGCGCAGGCCGACGTCGATCGGGAACTTGAGCAGGACAACGCCGAGTTGCGCGCGCAGTACCTCCGTGAGGTGCCGACATTCACGGCAGCGGAAATCCATGAGTTCATGCATGGCTCGTTGTTACGCAACCCGAGCGAACCGGCCTCGCGATGGCGACGCGAGAAAAGGGTCTTTGCGGTGCGCGCCGGCCGTGCACAGCTATATCCGCGTTTCCAGTTCGTCGACGGCCATCCGAAACCCGTCATCAAGGAAGTGCTGAGGCGTCTTCCGGGCAACATGACGCCCTGGCAGATCGCGTTCTGGTTCCGTTCGGGCAATGGTTGGCTCGACGGAAGATCGCCCGAAGAGGCACTCGGCGACGAGGACGGTATCCTGATGGCAGCCGACCGCCTGCGTGAGCCGGCTGTCGGCTGACGATGAAGTTCCGCAAGCCGCCGTCCCCGCTCACGAACCCGCAATTTTCCGACCTGCCCCAAGGCTCCGAACTCCACCGCGTCCATCTGACATCCTTCAGGGCGGGGCAGTTCAACCCGGGACAGGGTGGACCGACGCGCTTCGCTCCGTTCAAAGACGGCAACGGAGCGCCCGTACCCTCCCTCTATGCGAGCGCCACGCTGCCTGCGGCGATCCACGAGACGATATTCCATGATATTCCCGCACACGCCGGGACAAAGACGGCGCGTCTCAACGAGGTGTACATTCGGACGCATTCAATGCTTCGGACGAACCGCGCCCTGCGGCTTGTCGAATTACGCAACGTAACCTTGAGTAACTGGGGCGTTTCGCGTAATGATCTGATCACGTCGAGCCCGTCTCTGTACAGTCAGACTGTTCTTTGGGCCGAGGCCATCCACCGCGACATTCCGGACGCCGACGGTCTCGTCTGGACCTCCAACCAGTGCGACCCCGACAATGCCTACCTGTTCTTCGGCGATCGCGTTGACGAAAGCGACTTTACGGCAGCGCACTCGCGCGACGGCGAAACCAATACGTCTTTTCTACAGGATGTCAGAGACGAAGGCCGGCGGCGGGGCATCACCCTGACGATCTGAGCGCTTCCTTGTCCTGGCCCCGTCTCTCCGAACCAGTCTGCCTGCCCCGCCCGACTCTTCCCGAAACGCCCTGACAGTTCGCGACCGGGCCGTCCATGCGACGCCGGTCCGTGGGTTTTTCAGGGTCCAGGCAGTTCGTCCCGCCACTCCACTTGACCGCGACCTGGTGCGCCAGGATTGCCCTGCCGCCCGGCGTCAGCCGAATGGAGGATCCAGGTGTCCGGTAAACTCCCCGGGACGGTCAGAATCCCGCCGCCATGCCATCCTTGCGATGATCGGAGCCGGCGACATAGACGCCGTCCGCACGGTAGATGAGCTGGGCGCCGCCGAACCCGGTTTCCTCGTCCGGGCTGCCGTCATACAGCCTGTGGCCGCGACTTTGGAGCTCTTCTGCGACTTCAGGGTCGAAGCCTTCCTCCAGATGCAGCTGGAGATCTTCCAGCACCCGCCAGCGGCGGGCATCACTGGCGGTCTGCGGATTCTGTCCGTAGTCGAATATGCGGATCACCATCTGCGCATGCCCCTGGGCCTGCATGCTCCCGCCCATGACTCCGAAACTCATTTCCGGTTGGCCGTCCCGGGTAACGAACCCGGGGATGATGGTGTGAAACGGCCGCTTGCCGCCGCCCGCCTCGTTCGGGTGCCCGGGGACCAGGTTGAAACCGGCGCCGCGGTTCTGCATGCTGATGCCGGTCCCCTCCACCACCACGCCGGAGCCGAAGCCGAAATAGTTGCTCTGGATCATGGAGACCATCATGCCGTCCCGGTCGGCGGTGGTGAGGTACACCGTGCCGCCCCGGTCGGGAAAGCCGTGATCCGGGAAGCGCGCCTCCTCCATGCTGATCAGGGCCGCCCGTGAAGCCAGGTACCCATCGTCCAGCAGGGACTCCACGGACACGGTCATGGCGTCGGGATCGGCGATGTACTGCCAGGCATCCGACAGCGCCAGTTTCATGGCTTCCACCTGGAGATGCACGCTGTCCGCGGAATCCTGCGCGAAGCGGCCCACGTCCAGGTGACGGATGATGCCGAGCATCATCAGGGCGGCCAGCCCCTGGCCGTTGGGCGGAATCTCGTGAAGGGCGATGTCGCCGTATTGCTGCTGGATCGGCCTCACCCAGTCGGCCTGGTGGTCGGCGAGGTCGGACATCTCCAGTTTCCAATCGTTCCGCCTGGACGAGGCCACCATTTCCGCCGCCAGCTCACCCCGGTAGAACGCCTCTCCCCGGGTGCCGGCGATGGCCTCCAGCGTGGCCGCCTGGTCGGGGAACCGGAACCATTGCCCCGGCGCCGGGGACTTTCCGCCCGGCAGGAAGTGATGGAAGCCCTCCTGCTCCTGGAATTCCGGCGACGCGGCCGCCCAGGCCCGTGCGGTGATCGGTGACACGGCATAGCCGCCGCGGGCATACTCGACGGCATCCTCGAACAGCCGCCCGAAGGGGAGCCTGCCGAAGCGTTCGGACAGCGCCACCCAGGCGGACACCGCCCCGGGGACGGTAGTGGCGGGCCAGCCGAAAAGCGGCATCTCCCCGAGGCCGGCGTAGTCTTCCGGCGTGACCGCGGCCGCCATGCGGCCGGAAGCGTTGAGGCCGTGCAGTTCCGTCCCGTCCCACAGGATGGCAAAAACATCGCTGCCGATCCCGTTGCTTGTGGGCTCCACCACGGTGAGGGTAATGGCCGTGGCAAGCGCCGCGTCCACCGCGTTACCGCCTTCGCGCAGTGTACGGATGCCGGCCTGCACCGCGAGGGGCTGGGACGAGGCGACCACGTTGCGCGCCATGACCGGCATACGCCGGGAGTCGTAGGGGAATCCGCTGGGAAAACCGTAATCTAGAGAGTGCATCTGGGTGGTCTGGGGGTCTCGGTCTGGAAACAAACTTCGGGTAATGATTTACTGCTTTGCAGGCAGAAAGCTGAGAGAGTGTGTTTATGAGGAAAGAGGATTCAACGACGATGGAATTGTTAGTGTCGCTGGCGTCATTGTCAAATTCAGCAATGTATCGGTGCAAGAATTCCCGAAGACAGGAAGATCATGGAATAAACGGATATAGGATCCTCTACCGGATACGGGACGCAATTCTGAGATGTGCTATAATGTAGCTACAATGAGCCCACGAATTGAGGATGATTACCATGACCACTGACACTGTAGTACGGGCCAGGATCGATAGCGACACCAAACAACGCGCCTCCGCGGCGCTTGAAGCAATGGGGCTGACGGTTTCGGATGCCATTCGCCTGTTGATGCTGCGGATCGCCGAAGAGAAGCGTCTGCCGTTCGCCGTCCGGATTCCGAACGCGGCAACCACAAACGCCATGAACGAGCTGGACAGTGGTCGTGGTAAGCATTTCGACGATGCCGATGCACTGTTTCAGGATCTGGGTATCTGATGCTGACCCCGGTTCGGTCCAGACAGTTCAAGCGGGATGTGAAGCGCGCCCACAAACGTGGCAAGGACATGACCAAGCTCAAGACTTTACTTGAACTGCTGATCGGGCAAGTGGATTTGCCTGAATCCTATCAGGATCACCCACTGCGGGGAAATTGGAAAGGATACAGGGATGCGCACATCGAATCGGACTGGCTGTTGTTGTATCGTGTGGTGGGCAATGAATTGCATCTGGCGCGAACCGGAAGTCATGCCGACCTGTTTCAGGATTGAAAAAGGATCAGGCAGGGACCTGTTAACTGACTCTCAGCGGGCACTGACTGTGCGGATGGCCAAAGCGGATTGCTCCATACAGGCACGTACCGACACCTGTCCGGGAGTCAGGAATGCCCGGACGCCGACGCGTCCGCCCGGATGGCGCGTTCCCGCCGGATTGCCATGATACTGTATGTCATCACGGCGGCCAGCACCACCGCGCTGCCGGCCAGGGTGTAGAGGCTGGGCGTCTCGCCGACCCCGAGCCAGACCCAGATCGGGTTCAGCACGGCCTCGCTGAGGGAGAACAGCGCCACCTCCGCCGCCGGAATGTAACGGGTGCTCCAGGTCAGGCACATGAACCCGAAGCCGAACTGGACACTGCCCAGTGCCAAGATGATCACCAGGTCATGGCGGCTGACGGCAAAGTCGACGACGAAGGCCAGCACGATCATCGCGGTGAACAGGCCGGACAGGCAGGTCGCGGGCATCATGTCCACATGCCGGTTGCCCCGCAGGATCAGGAGGTAGAACACGTACATGATGGCGAGGCAGAGGGCGAATACATTCCCCAGCATGCCGCCGGACACCAGGCCGTCCGCAAACATCAGCCCGATGCCAAGGATGGCGGCGAACATCGAGGCCAGGCTGGCGCGGGACACCCGCTCCCGCAGGAACAGCCACCCGGCCAGCGCCGCCAGCAGGGGGGAGGCGCCGATGATGAACACCACGTTTGCCACGGTGGTGTTGAGCAAGGCCATGATGTAGAAGATCGACCCCACGGAAAGGACGAGCGCGGCGAGAAGGCCCGGCCGGCCGATATCGGCGAAGCGCCTGGCGATGCTGCCGCGGTACTGGAAAACCAGGAAGACGAAGATGGTCAGGAATGTGGCCAGCGAGCGGTAGAACAGGATTTGCCAGCCGTCCGCGGCCTCGATGTTGCGGATCATGATGCCTGAAAGGCTGAGGAAGGTGCCGCCCAGGAGGGCGATGGCGACTCCCACCATATAGCGGTTGTCCCGGGGCAGGAACTGCATGCGGAGTAAAGGGGTTCTCGGGGGGGATCAGGCGGAAGCCGTCTCCACCATGGCCAGACGGCGGTTGCGCCTTGCTTCCAGGGGTGCCACCAGCAGCGACATCATCGGCGGAACGATGAGCAGCGTAATCATCGCCGACAGCGCCAGGCCCCCCACCACCACTGAACCGAGACCCCGGTAGAGTTCCGAGCCCGCCCCGGGAAACAGCACCAGCGGAAGCATGCCGAACACGGAAGTGAGCGTGGACATGAAGATCGGCCGGATGCGGTTGCGGGTGGCCCTCGGAATGGCCTCCTTCGGGTCCATGTCCCTCTCCCGGATCAAGTGCAGGGTCTGGTGTACCAGCAGGATTGCGTTGTTGACCACGATGCCCACGAGGATCACGAATCCCAGCATGGTGAGCATGTCCAGTGCCTGGTAGGTGTAGAGATTCAGCACCGCGAGGCCCGCGATGCCGCCCGCGGCGGCGATGGGGACAGACACCATGATGATCAGCGGGTAGATAAAGCTCTCGAACAGCACCGCCATCACCAGGAAAACGATCACCACCGCCAGCAGCAGGTTGATGCCCATGGCGGCGCGGGTCTGGTCAAGCTTGTCCGCGGTGCCGGAAATCGTGAGCCGCACGTCCGGGGGCAATCCCTCGTCCCTCAGCGGTTCGATAACCTGGTTCCGGATCATTTCGATGGCCGTCTCCAGCGGCAGGAGGGCCCCCGGCCGGACCTCCAGTGTGATGGTGCGGAAACGCTCCCGGTGCTGGATCTGGGTGGGACCCGAGGTCAATTCGATGTCGGCCACTGATTCCACCGGGATGACCTGGCCGGACGGGGTGACGATGGGCAGGTCCCCGATCCCCTGGGTTTCCACCACGGCACCGGTGGCACCCTTGAGCAGTATGTCCATGAGCTTGCCTTCCACCGTGGCCTGGGTGACCCGGAGCCCGTCGTTGAACGTGTCGATGGTCAGGGCCAGGTCCCTTGCGGTGATGCCGCTGTCGTTGAGCCGTACCCGGTCCGGGTTCACCCGGACTTCCGGCGCGCCCAGTTCCAGGCCGGGAACCGGCCGCCATTCGTGGCCCTCATTCCGCGGGAACAGGTGGATGATCCGGCCGAAAGCGCGGTTCGCGACCTCCAGTACCGTTTCCAGTTCGTTGCCGGAAATGTCCAGGTCCACCTTGCGCCCGCCGCCGATGCCGCGGCCGAAGATCGACGGCTGGGTGATGAACCCGAAAGTGCCCGGTTCCCGGAATACCGGTGCGCTCAGCACGGGCTTGAGTTCCGCTACCCTGGCTGGATCCGCGGATACCGCCCCGAGGAAGGTGCGGGACCGCGTGGCCACGTAGAAGAACCGTTCGATCAGGGGAGGACCCTCGGCCTCCGGGGGCGCGCCGGTCCCGTCGCCCGGGCTTTCAAGGAACCGGTTCCTGATCCCGCCGTAGAACCGCTCGAGCTGCTGGACCAGCGTGGGTTCCTGCTCGGCCTCGGCCGGCGGGGCATCCGTCTCGGTGATCCAGAGATGGCTGATTTCCTGTTCTATGCCCTCCGCGATCCGGTTGGTGGTGTCGAGGTTGTAGCCCGGCGGGGGTATGACGATGCCGAACAACAGGTTGCGGTTGCCCTCCGGCAGATATTCGAGCTTGGGCAGGAACTGGTAGCTGAAGTAGCCTGCGCCCGCGGTGACGGTGACCGCGATGAGCAGGGCAATGAACCGGCTGCGCACCACCAGGGTGACGAAACCGATGATCATCCTGCTGAACAGCCCGGCGACGGAGTCCAGCAGGAAGATCCGGACCTTCCGTATCTTGCCGTCCGGGGTTTGCCTGCTCGACAGCATCCGGCGCGAAAACGCGGGGATGACCGAGATGGACACCACCAGGGAAAGCACCACGGCCACGGAAATGGCCACGGCGATATCGCGGAACAGCTGGCCGGCCTCCAGTTCCATGACGAGAATGGGGATGAACACCATTACCGTGGTCAGCGCCGAGACCAGCACCGCGCTCCACACCTGGCTGGCTCCCAGGTAGGCGGCCTCGCGGTTGCCGTACCCCTCTTCCTTGTGCCGGTAGATGTTCTCGAGCACCACGATGGCGGCATCCACCACCATGCCCACCGCGAAGGCCAGGCCCGCCAGAGAGATCACGTTGATGGAACGTCCCAGGGCCGCCATGGCGACGAAGGCGCCGACCACCGACACGGGAATCGCCAGGGAGACGATGACGGTGGCACGGAACGAACGCAGGAACAGGATCAGGATCATCGCCGCCAGGCCGCCGCCCACCCAGATATTCTGCTTGACCAGGTCGATGGCGGAGTTGATGTACACCGTCTCGTCGTACACCTGCTTGAGATTCAGTCCGGCCTCCGGCACCACGGACTCGTTGAGTTCCCGCACCGCCTCCTCGAGGCCCGCCATGGTCTCGATGACGTTGGCGCCTGTCTGGCGGGTGGCGTTCATGGCCAGGGCGGCATCGCCGAGCATCCGGATGGTGGCGGTGGGTTCCTGGTAGCCGAAGCGCACGTCGGCGATATCGCCCAGCGTGGTGCGGGCGATCAGGTCGCCGCCGCCCCGGTTGATCAGCACCCCGCGAATGGCGTCCAGGGACTGGAGTTCCCCCTCGGTCCGGACCACGTAGCGCCGCTTGCCCTCGTCGATGTCACCGGCGCCCAGGGAGATGTTGGCGAGTTGCAGCGAGCGGCTGATGTCGGCGATGGTCAGGCCGTGGCGCGCCAGCAGCGTCGGATCGATGACGATGTGAATTTCGCGGTCGCTGGCGCCGAAGAAATTCACCCGGCTCACGCCGGGCACCCGCTCGAGGCGCTCCTTGACGGAATCCCGGATGAAGTCGCCGTATTCGTGCATCTCCCGGGTGTTTCCGGGCAGGCGGTTGAAGATGAACCAGGCGATGGCGTTGTCCTCGCTGCCGGCGGTGTCCAGGGTCGGCTGGTCGGCCTCCTCGGGATATTCCGACACCCGGTCAAGCCGGTTGGAAACCAGCAGCAGCGCCCGGTCCATGTTGGTGCCCACCCTGAATTCCAGGGTGATGCGGGAGCGGCCGAGTTCCGCGTTGCCGGTGATGGAGGTGAGTCCCTCGATGCCCGCCAGCTGCTCTTCCTGGGGATTCATGATTTCCCGCTCCACCTCCGCCGGCGCGGCGCCGAACCAGTTGGTGGTCACCGTGATGACCGGCCGGTTGACGTCGGGGGCGAGCTGGATCGGTATGGTGGACAGCGCCACCAGTCCGAACAGCACGACCAGCAGCACCGCCGCGACGATGGCGATGGGCCGGTCGATGGAAACGCGGATGAGATCCAAGGGGAAACCCCGGGCGGGTACTAGGAGGGATCGCCCGCCACCGAGACGGGCTGGTCCGGCCGCAGCCGCTCATTGCCCCTGATGACGACCCGTTCGCCTTCCGACAGTCCGCCCACCACCTCGAGCCGGTTGCCCACCGGCGCGCCGAGACGGACCGGCCGCAACCGCGCGAGGCCCTCCTCGACTACGTACACGATGCTGCCCCGTCCCTTCCGGATCACGGCATCCTTGTGCACCGAACTGATCTGCCTGCTGATCCCCGCGGGGACGTGGACCGTCACGCTCTGCTGCACCGCCAGGGCCATGGCCTTGGGGTCCAGGCCGATGGAAAACCGCACCCGGCGCGTTCTTGTCCTCGGATTTTCCTCCGGAACCACGGCCCGCACCCGGGCCTGGTGGCGGCTGCCGTCCTCGAAGGTGATGTCCACCGCGCGGCCTTCGGTAAGGCCGGCAAGGCGGGCCGCCGGTACATCCGCCTCGAGCTCCAGGGAGCCGTCGGACACCAGCCGGATCACGGACTGCCCCCGCTGGAGGTAGCTGCCCACTTCCGTCAGCTTTTCGGTGACCGCGCCGTCGAAAGGCGCGGTGATCTGGGTGTAGCGAAGCTCCAGGTCCACCATCCGGATCTCCGCGTCGGCGCTGTTGAGTTCCGCCTCCGCCTCCCGAACCCGCGCGAAGGCAATGTTCTGCTGCTGGTTGGCGTCGTCGATCTGGGCCTTGCTCACCGCTGCCGAAGTCTGCAGCGTGCTCAGCCGTGCGACTTCCTGGCGGGCCAGTTCAAGCTGTGCCCGGGCGACCGCGATGCGGGTCTCGGCCTCCATGCGCTGGCTTTCCGCCAGCCGCTTGCGCAGGTGCAGCGGCTCGGGGTCGACGGCCGCGATGCGCTGCCCCCGGGTGACCGAATCCCCCACCCGGACATCGATTTCGGTGACCGCCCCGGCCACCCGGGCGGCCACGGTGCCGGCCTGGACCGTCACCAGTCTGCCGAGGATGGGCACGGTCTGGGTGAAATCCTGCCGGATGACGGGATCGACCGTGACCAGGGCCTGCTGCTGGGCGACGGCGGGCCCTGCGGCCGTGCAGAACAGCAGGCACAGGAGCAGGATTCGGTTCCTGGTATTGCGGGACGCTTCCATCGCGGTATTATCGCCGAAGTCCACGCTGCACAATACAGTAAAACGTTCCGGCGGAATATCCCTGTTCCATCCCACTTCCATGTCCGACAGCGCAAAAATGATCGATCACATCGTGTATGAAACCGGCGAAGAGCCGACCTGGTCGGTGATCTGGCTGCACGGCCTCGGCGCCGACGGCCACGACTTCGCGCCGGTGGCGCGGGAGCTGGGGTTCCGGGACAGTCCCGCGGTCAGGTTCCTGTTTCCCCATGCGCCGGTCCGGCCCATCACCATCAATGCAGGGATGAGGATGCGCGGCTGGTATGACATCCGGGGCATGGCGTTCGACCGCGAGGAGGACCGTGACGGCCTCGAGGAATCCCGGGACCATGTCCACCGCCTGATTGCCCGGGAGAATGCCCGGGGAATCCCCGCCGGACGCATTATCCTCGCCGGGTTTTCCCAGGGCGGGGCGGTGGCGCTGTTCACCGGCCTCAGGTATCCCGAACGGCTGGCGGGACTGGTCGCCCTGTCCACCTACCTGCCGGCGGCGGATTCCACCCTGGCGGAACGGAGCGGGGCCAATGCGGCGGTGCCGGTCTTCATGGCCCACGGCACGGACGACCCGGTCATTCCGCTGGCGCTGGCGGAGCACAGCCGGGGGCTGCTGGGGCAGATGGGATACCCCGTGGAGTGGCACACCTACACGATGCCCCATTCGGTGCACCCGGAGGAAATCCTGCATATCCGCACGTTCATGCAGGACGTGGTCCTCGCCGGATGAGCCCGCAGCGGGGTGCGGGTCCCGGCGCGGCGTTCCGCCGCGTTTTGCTTTCCGCCGCAGGCTGGCATAATCCCGTCCCCCCCGGAACGGCCCCAGGTACCGACTGCCCCCGGTTTCCCGTGAAGACCAGATCTGCAATTTCCATCGCCGGCATGGCCGCGCTGCTGCTGGCCCTGGCCGCCGGCCAGGCCCGGGCAGATGTCACCATCCGCTATACCAATCCGCTGGCTCCGGAAGGGGAGGTGGTCCTGGCGGCCAGCGGCAACCGGGCCGCGATGCGGGTTCCGGTGGGAGCGCGGGACGGCCGCATCCTCTATGACCGGGACGGGCACCGGATGCTCTTGGTCATCGACAGCGACCGGTCCTACATGGACGTGGACACCGTGCTGGCGGCCCTGGGCGGGCTGTCCGGGCTGCTTGCCGGCCTGGTGGAAGACATGCCCAGTGATCTCAAGTCCCAGCTGGACGGCCTGCTGGACAGCGCCGGGAAGGCGGGCGGCAGGGCGCCGGAGGTGTCCGACACGGGGCAAACCGACACGGTGCGCGGCATTTCCTGCCGGGTATCCATCTACCGCTGGCCGGATTCCACGGCCGAAATGTGCCTGGCGGACCCAGGCGAGATGGGCATCAGCGCCGGGGATTTCTCGATGCTGAGGGCGATGGTGGCGAAACAGGAAGCGTCCGTAAGGCTGCTCGGGGAGATCCTGGGCCTGTCCGTCCCGGACCTTGGACTGGATGTCATCGACCGGGTTCCGCTCCGGATCCGCCAGCTTTCCGGTCCGGATGCGGGCTCGGGCACGGAATTCCTCGGCATCAGCCGGGAAGTCGACCCGGCGCTGGTGTCGCTGCCCGCCGACTACCGGCTCGTCAGCCTGGTGGAGAATTGAACAGGCGGCAGTCCCGGCCTTGCGCCGGCCGGCCGGTCCGGGCATACACGTTCCCCGGAGTCCTTCCATGGCCATGAAGAAGGAATTCGTCGCCCTGATGGCGCTCAGCATGTCCCTGGTGGCGCTGGCCATCGACGCCATGCTGCCCGCTCTTGCCGAGATCGGCTCCGATCTGGGCCTGGTTCGGGACAACGACCGGCAGCTCGTGCTGACGGTCCTGTTTCTCGGACTTTCACTGGGCCAGCTGTTCTACGGGCCGATCTCGGATTCCCTTGGCCGCAGGGGCCCGATCTTCTTCGGCTTCGGGCTGTTCATCCTCGGCAGCGCCCTGGCGGTGGTGGCGCCGACCTTCGAGTGGCTGCTGATCGGCCGGTTCCTGCAGGGGCTGGGCGCCGCGGGGCCCCGGATTCTCACCGTGGCCATCATCCGCGACTGCGCCGGGGGCAGGGAAATGGCCCGCCTGATGTCCCTGGTGATGATGGTGTTCATTCTCATTCCCGCCATTGCCCCGGCCCTGGGGCAGGCAATCCTGCTCATCGCGTCGTGGCGCGGGATTTTCCTGGCCCTGCTGCTGCTGTCGAGCATGACCCTGGTCTGGTTCTATTTCCGCCAGCCGGAAACCCTGTCGTTCGAGGCGCGGCGCCCGATTTCCCCGGCCTCGCTGGGCGGGGCGTTCGTCGAGGTCCTGCACACCCGGTCCACGGTGCTGTACACGCTGGCCGGGGGGATGATCTTCGGCAGCTTCGTGGGTTTTCTGAATTCCGCCCAGCAGATTTTCCAGGAGCTGTACGGCCTGGGCGTGCGCTTCCCCGCCTATTTTGCGGTCCTGGCACTGACCATCGGCTGCGCCTCCCTGATCAACGCCCGCCTGGTGATCCGGCTGGGGATGCGCTACCTGTGCATCCTGGGCCTCGGCGTGACTGTCCTGACGTCCGCCGTCTTCCTGGTCTACTGCCTGATCGGGGACCCCGGCATCTGGCTGCTCATGGCCTACCTGATGGTGGCCTTCTTCTGTACCGGCATCCTGTTCGGCAATATCAGCGCCCTCGCCATGGAACCCCTCGGTCATATGGCCGGGCTGGCATCCTCGCTGATCAGCTCGGTCAAGACGCTGATTTCCCTGTTCCTCGGCTATATCATCGGTTACGCCTACGACGGCTCGGTGGTGCCGCTGGTAGCGGGCTTCTTCCTCCTTTCCGCCCTGGCCTTCGGACTGATGTGGCTGTCCGGGATCGAGTCCCCGGCAGCCCGTCAGCCCCGGACCGACAGGCTGCGGGAGGAAAGCTCCAGGTAGTAGGGCCAGTGGTGGTCCAGGTAGGCCTTGAGCACCGGCGCCTTGCCGGCGAAGGCCTGGAACTCCGCCCGAACCTCCGCGTCGGCGCGCGGGTCCCTGGCGATGCCGGCGTGCCGCACCGTGCGATCGTGCCAGGCCCCCATCTGCTCCCAGTCCCTGGGGGCCTCTCCCGCCTGCCAGGAAAACGCCTCCTCCACGAACCCGAGCCCCAGGCGCTCCCACAACGCGCCGACCGTGGCCCGGGGATCGCGCTGGATGTCCTCGGCGCGGACCACCGGGGGCTCGGCCCCAGTAAGCGCCTCGATCCAGCGGAACAGCCGCCACTGGGCCTCCAGCCCCGCTTCCTCGCAGCTGAAGTCCGGATCCAGCCTGTAGTAGGACACCAGTGTCCTGCGGGGGTCCCGGATGAGGAACGCGTGGCGCAGCTGACCGGCCATTTCGGGGTGCCGCATGATCTCCGGCATCACGTAATAGGCCATGTCCTTGACGAACACCGGCCGGTGCCGGGATTCCCCGTGGATCAGGTCGACGATGTCGTCGAAGGACCGCGGCTGGTCCGGCGAGGCGTCGAAGTGGGGGAAGTCCCTTCGCCCGAGATGGATGTAGTAGTAGTACAGGAAGGGCTCATGCAGGCAGTGGCAGTCGCCCCGCTCCCGCATGACCCGCTCCAGCGCCGTGGACATGGAGCGGGGATGGGCCCAGAGCAGGAAAATCGGATGGGCGGACGGCTGCATGGCGGGAATCATAACCCGGAATTCCCCTTCCCGGGTTCCGTCCGGCGGTCTCCGTCATCGCGGTCTTGGGGTCTTTCGCGCCGAACGGGTAATATCGGGCCAATGACCGGTACACCACCCGCCAGGCGCCGAGCTGCAACATGACCGAGAAGCACTTCATCTCCGCCCAGGACCTTCTGGAAGACTCCTACCGCCTTGGTGTCCAGATCATCAACAGCGGATTCCGCCCGGACTTCATCGTCGGAATCTGGCGCGGCGGCACTCCGGTCGGCATCGCGATCCAGGAACTGATGGAATACTTCAACATCCCGACCGACCACATCAGCCTCAGGACATCATTCTACGAGGGCGTTGCCCAGACCAGGCAGAGGGTCCGGGTCCACGGGCTCGGCTATCTGGTCAGGAACCTGAATGCGCACAACGCGCTGCTGATCGTGGACGACGTCTACGACTCCGGCCGGAGCATCAAGGCGGTGGTCGACCAGCTCACCGCCCGCACGCGCCGCAACACGCCGCAGCAGATCAAGGTGGCGACGCCCTGGTACAAGCCCGGGAACAACGCCACCGACCGGGTGCCTGACTACTATCTCCACGAAACCGGCCGGTGGCTGGTGTTCCCCCATGAGGTCACCGGGCTGACCGAAGACGAGCTGGCGGCGGGAAAGCGGCGGCTGCATCAGATCATCCAGGAGGTCGTCCCCAGATAGCCCGGACAGGCCGGGGCTGCCGGGCCGCGCACCGGGACCCCGGGGCCGTATAATGGCGGAGTCGCAATCAGCCACCCGAATCCATGCAAAGGCCACCGCTCCGGGGCGTCAGGGTCCTTGAACTCGGACAGCTCATCGCCGGCCCGTTCGCCGCCAAGACCCTGGCGGATTTCGGCGCCGACGTCATCAAGATCGAGGCCGAGGGAACCGGCGATCCGCTCCGGAAATGGCGGCTTCTCCGGGACGGAACCTCGGTCTGGTGGCAGGTGCAGTCCCGCAACAAGCGCTCCCTGGCGATCGACCTGCGCAGCGCGGATGGCCAGGCGGCCGTCAGGCGCCTGGCCGCCGAGGCGGACGTGGTGGTGGAGAATTTCAAGCCCGGCAAGCTGGAGGAATGGGGCATCGGCTGGGAGCAGCTGCACGAACTCAATCCGGGGCTCGTCATGCTGCGCATATCGGGATACGGGCAGACCGGCCCCGACGCCGACAAGCCGGGCTTCGGCATCCTCGGCGAGGCCATGGGCGGGCTCCGCTACCTGACCGGGGAACCGGGGCGGGTGCCGGTCCGTGTGGGGGTTTCCATCGGTGACACCTTGGCGGCGCTGCATGGCGTGATCGGCGTCCTGATGGCGCTCAGGCACCGGGAGGTGAACGGCGGCGAAGGGCAGTTCATCGACGTGGCGCTGTACGAGAGCGTGTTCAACTGCATGGAGAGCCTGCTGCCGGAATACGATGCCTTCGGCACGGTGCGCGAACGGGCCGGCAGCGCCCTGCCCGGCATCGCACCGAGCAATGCCTATCCCTGCGCCGACGGCCACTACGTGCTGATCGGGGGCAATGCCGACAGCATCTTCCGGCGCCTGATGGGCGCGATCGGCCGGCAGGACCTGGCCGACGACCCGGACCTCGCGCACAACGACGGCCGGGCCGCGAGGGCGGACGAACTGGACGCCGTCATCGGCGAATGGACCGGGGCGCGGGACCGCGAGGCGGTGATCCGGGTCCTGGGGAAGGCCGGCGTGCCGGTGGGAAAGATCTATTCCGTGGCGGATATCGCCGCGGATCCGCAATACCGGTCCCGGGACATGATCCTCGACATCGAGGACCGGGACGGGAATGCCCTCAAGGTGCCCGGCGTCGTGCCGAAACTGAGCGCCACCCCCGGGGGCGTCCGGCGCCGGGCGCCGGCCCTCGGTGAGCACAACACGGAAATCCTGGGCGCGGAGGGCTGGCCTGGGGACGATTCGTAGCAGGTCCCGCCGTACGCCCCTGCCGAGCGCGCCGTCCCCTTCAGTGGGCGAACAGTACCGGCAGTTCCGCGTGCGTCAGGATCTGGCGGGTCGCGCCGCCCAGGATCGTTTCCCGGAAGCGGGAATGGCCGTAAGCGCCCATCACCACGAGGTCCGGTGCGAGTTCAAGGGTTTTCGCCACCAGCGACTGCCCGGTGAACAGCCCTTCCCTGGAGGTGACCAGCGACCCGGCGTTCACTTCGTGTGTCTGCAGGTAATCGATGGCGCGTCCGTTCCTGTGCCGCGCCATTGCCTCCTCATCGGGATGTTCCACCAGGGTCAGCACCGTCACTTCATCGGCCCGGCGGAGAAAGGGCATTGCCCCGCGCATGGCCTGGTAGCACTCCCTGCCGCCGTTCCATGCCAGCAGGATGCGCCCGGGCGACCGCGACAGCCCGGGCCTGTCGTCGGGCATCACCAAGCAGGGAACGCCCGCCTCCAGCAGGATGGAGTGGATGTTGCCGCGGAAATCCCCCGCCGCGGCGTCGTCCGTCCCGGGGCGGCCCAGCAGCAGCAGGTCATGGTAGCGCGCCTCCTCGCTGATCACCTGGACCGCGTCCCCTTCCCTTTGCAGCCAGGCGAGTTCCCCCCGGAGCCGCTCCGCCACCGATTCGCATGTCTCCCTGATCAGGTCCGCGGACCTGAGCGCCACCTCGCGGCTCTGCGAGAGAATCTCGTCGCCCATGTACCAGCCGCCGTGCATGACGCTGGCCGCCACCGGCGGGACCTCGATATGGATCGCCAGGATCGCCGTCACCTCGGCGGCAACGGCACCGGCCAGGTTCAGGGCGCTTTCCACCCGTGCCTGCGCCGCCGGGCTGCTGTCCACCACCACCAGGATTCTGCGTGTTTTCATTGGAAGGCTCCCGTCTGAGGTTGATCACACCCATCACACCGGGCAAGCACAGGAGATCCGGCAGCGGCCGGGGCATCCGGCGCCGGCGTGCGCCGGCATGATGTTCTCCGGGACCGGGAGCCGGTATCGGCATTCGGTGCCATGGCAGGAACCGGATTCCAGTATGACATCATCGAGTCCGATCCGTCCCGACGCATCCGGAATATCCACATGGCGATAGACTACCATGAACGGACATCCCCCCATTGCCCCCTCCTTCCACCTATTTGATCGGGGTCAAACGGCCCCCCGCCGAAGTACAATATATGAGATTTTTCTAATATTAGTTCCGCCCGGTGCGGAGGAGTCAGCCACCATGAAACTGAAAGGCCTGCTGCTTGGCGCAGCGATGATTGCCGGGCTTGGCATTGGCCAGGCCCAGGCACAGACACAGGGCACGGCGCCGTCCGGTGCCGACATGTTCGATCCCATGTCCATGATGGGCATGATGATGGGGCAGCCGCAGCCCGGTGCCCTGAACCTGGCGCGTCCGGAGGGCTGGATCGTGTTCATGAATCCCGCCACCTACCCGGCGATGATGAATCCGGCCACCTACACCCAGTTCATGAAGCCGGACTATTACATGCAGTTCGCGAATCCCAACAACTGGATGGCCTGGATGAACCCGGCTTCCTACGGCGTCTACATGAATCCCATGAGCTACATGCAGATGATGAACCCCATGGGGTACATGCAGCTCATGAATCCCAGCACCTACATGCAGTGGATGAACCCCGCGAACTACAACGCCCTCATGGATCCGAACATCTACATGCAGTGGATGAACCCGGCTTCCTACGGCATGCAGCCCTAGGCGGGAGGGGGGACTTTCAACCGCCCTGCCCGTACCGGCAGGGCAGATCCGTGGACCGGTTCGATATCCGGCACTGCCGGGGGAATCCCGGCATCATGAGCCTTCCTGCCCGCCGGCCCTGCAGAGGCCATCCGGCAGCAGGCCGTCACTGACCGCCTGGCGCAGGGACCCGGCAGCGCCCCGCCACAGCGCAATGCGCCGGGTCCCGGAAGCCACTGTCACCTCGGGGCGCGGCCCGCCGGAGCGCAGGGCCGTCTTCAGATCCGACAGACGCACCCACAGCCAGTCGACCCGCTCGAGGGCCGCTTCGCAGGGATGTTCCGCAATCTCCCGCCCGGACCGGAAGGGCACCTCGGCGACATAGGAAGAAACACCGCCGAAGTCGCTGGGAGTCTTCCCGGCCAGCTCGGCCGCGGTGGGCGTGCCGAAGGCACAGCGGGTTTCCTCCAGCATCTCTCTTGCCGCCGTCTCGGCGACGGATTCGCCGGGCCTGCCGCCGCCGCCGAAGGCCCCGTATCCCACCCTGCCGGCCGCCGGATCGAATGCCAGCAGCACATGGGGGATCCCGCCGGGACAGGCATAGGGGATGACCCCGGCGGCGCCGGCCCATGCGCCGCAGGCCGCGACGGCGGAAGCGACGGCCAGGACCGCCGCCAGGCTTCGTTTCAGGATAGACCGGCGCATCCACATATAATACCCGCCATGGCCGAACCCTGGATCATCATCACCATCGCCGCCGCGTTCTTCCAGAACCTCCGCTCGGCGCTGCAGAAACACCTCAAGGGGCGGTTGTCCACCACCGGGGCGGGTTATTCCCGTTTCATCTACGCCCTGCCCGTGGCTGCGGCCTACCTGGGCCTGCTGCTCTGGGCGGGGGACCATCCGCTGCCCGCGGCCAATGCGCGCTTCTTCTGGTTCTGCCTCTTTGGGGGCATCTGCCAGATCCTGTTCACCGTCTGCCTGCTGTGGATGTTCTCCTTCCAGAGTTTCGCGGTGGGAACCACGTTTTCCAAGCTGGAAGTGATCATGGTGGCGGTGCTCGGAGCGATCCTGCTCGGCGACTACCTGAATGCCTGGGCGGTGCTGGCCATCGTGATCTCGTCTCTCGGCGTGGTGGCGCTTTCCCTGGGCCAGAACAGGCTGACCCTGCGGGGGATGCTGGACGGCGTGCTGCGCCGGCCAACGCTGATCGGTCTCGTCTGCGCCGCATGGCTCGGGGGTTCCGTGGTGTTCTACCGGGGGGCGTCGCTGGCCCTTGGCCATGACGATTTCGTCATCAGCGCCGCCCTGACGCTGTTCGTCAGCCTGGCCATCCAGACCCTGCTGATGGGGGGCTACCTGGTCCTGCGCGAGCCCGGAGAGCTTGGCCGGGTGCTGCGGCACTGGCGCTGGGCGGGCGCGGCGGGACTCGCCGGGGCGCTCGCTTCCATCTGCTGGTTCACCGCCTTCACCATCCAGAACGCAAGCTTCGTCCGCGCCGTGGGCCAGGTGGAACTGGTCTTCACCTTCGTCGCGACCACGGTATTCTTCCGGGAAAAGGTCAGTGCCGCGGAGGTGGCCGGCATTGTGCTGGTCTGCGGAGGAATCATATTATTGGTCCTTTACGGTTGATCATCCCCGGGAACCACCCATGAACAGACCCTTCACACCCGAGTCCGGCCTCATGCCGGCAACCACGGAAGCCGAAGCAAGGGAACAGCTCGCGGCACTGTACCGGCTATATGTGCATTTCGGCTGGACCGACCTCACCTTCACCCATGCATCGGCCAGGGTGCCCGGGGAGCCGGATCACTACCTGATCAAGCAGGACGAGCTCCTGATGGACGAAGTCACGGCACGGAACCTGGTCAAGATGGACCTCGACGGCAACCCGGTGACCGGAGACTATCAGCCCAACCTGGCCGGCCTCCTCATTCACAGCGCCGTTCTCGGGTCGCGGCCGGACGTGACTTTCGTCGCCCACACCCATTCCCGGGCCGGCGTGGCGGTCAGCGCGATGCAGTGCGGCCTTTTGCCGCTCAGCCAGCATGCCAACCTGATCCTCCCCACGGTGCGCTACCACGACTACCAGGACGTGACCCAGAACGAGGATGAATGCGCCGCCCTGACCAGGGATCTTGGTGACGCCTACCTCATGGTGATGCGGAACCACGGCCTTCTGTCCGTGGGCCGTTCGGTGGCGGAATGCTTCTACTACCTGTATTTCCTGGAAATGGCCTGCAAGATCCAGGTGGACGTGCTGGGGTCGGGGCAGGAGCCCATTCTCGTGGACGACCGGATCGTCGAGGCCCTGTTCAACGACCGCAGCGAAGGGGACTCCCAGCCATCGGGGGCGCGCGCATGGCTGGCCATGGTCCGGATGCTGGAGCGCCGGGGAATCGACTATCGCGGCTGAGACGGGGCTGCCCGGCCCGGTGCCTTCGGACAGCACGGACAAGGCACCGTCTCCGCCACGGGGAGGGCGCCGGGCGGACGGCTCTTAGGGAGGGAATCATCCCCCGAGGAAGAGCTCTCCCACCTTGGGGTTGTCCAGCAGTTCGGACCCTTTTCCGGCGATCGCCACCTCGCCGGAGACCAGGACGTAGCCGATATCCGCGAACTCCAACCCCTTCTTGGCGTTCTGCTCCACCATGATGATGGTCTTGCCCTCGCTGTTCTGCAGGTCGTCGAGGATCTCGAAGACCATGTCGATGAAGCGGGGCTCGAGACCGATGGAGGGTTCGTCGACGAGCAGCAGGTCGGGATTCATGACCAGCGCGCGGGAGATCTCCAGCAGGCGGCGTTCGCCGCCGGAAAGGACCTTTGCCTGGTGCCTGCGGCGGGCCGCAAGACGGGAATACTTGTCGAAGATCCTCTCCGCGGCCTGCTTGGCCTCGGCGGGCCGGTCCTTGAGGAAGCCGCCCATCCAGAGGTTTTCCTCCACGGTCATGCCGGGGAAGATGGACTTGTCCTGGAGGATGTAGGCGATTCCCGCGCGGGAAAGCTTTTCGTTGGGCGACAGGCTGGTGACGTCCAGCGCGTCCGCGCCCTGGCCTATGGTGATGCTGCCGGAAAAGATGTTGTTGAAGCCGAAGATGGCGTGCAGCACGGTGGACTTGCCGGCACCGTTGGGGCCGATGAGGCACAGGGACTGCTTGCGGCCGACCCGCAGGTTGACGTCGTGGAGAATCTCCATCTTGCCGTAGCCCGCATTCAGGTTCTCGATGGTGACATAGGGGCTGTTGCCCGCCAGGTCGTCCAGTTTCTCGATGCTGATTTCCTCGGCGATGGCCGCCGCCTGGCGCGTGACCTCGTCAACGGAGATGACCCCTTCGACCTCGCCCTGGCCGTATCCGCGGATGCCTTTCTTCTCAGTCATGATTCAGTCCCCGCGGTGGATCAGTGGGCGCCGAGATAGGCATCGATCACCCGCTGGTCGTTCTGGATCTCCCCGGGCGTTCCGTTGGCCAGCAATTTGCCATGGGCAAGGCAGTAGATCGTGTCCGCCATGTTCATGATCACCCGCATGTTGTGCTCAATGATGAACAGCGTGATGCCGAACTCGCTGTTGGCGCGCTTGAGCCGGTCGATGAGACCGTTGATCAGGGTCGGGTTGATGCCCGCCGTGGGTTCGTCCAGCAGGAGCACGGTGGGCTCGTTCATCAGCGCCATGGCGAACTCCAGCAGTTTCTGCTGGCCGAAGGACAGCGACCCGGAACGCAGGAACCGTTTTTCATACAGCCCCACGAAATCCAGCAGCATCTCCGCCCGTTCCCGGTCCCCGGCAGTATTGCGGCCGAACGACTCGAGGAAGCTCATCTTGCGGTGGGGCATGGAGATCAGCATGTTCTCCACACAGTTCATGGCGCCGTAGATCCGCGTCTGCTGGAAGGTGCGAAGCAGCCCCAGGCGGGCGATCGTCTGCACCGGCAGCTTGGAGATTTCCTGGCCCTCGAAATGGATCGAGCCGGAATCGATGGGGTGATAGCCGACGATGGAATTGAACAGCGTGGTCTTGCCGGAACCATTGGGTCCGATCAGGCCGGTGATGCCGCCCTGTTCCACCTGCAGGGTGACATCGGTGTTGGCCATGACCCCGCCGAAGGTCTTGGTGACTCCCTTGACGTCGATGATCGCGCTCACGCCGCTTCCCCCCCGGCCTCCTTCTTCTCCACCCGGATACCGAACCACTCCGGCCGCTTGTGCACGAGCCAGCCCATGATGCCATCCTGGAAGTACACCACGGTCACCACGATGAGGGCACCCAGGGCCACCCACTGCCAGCCGAGGAGATAGTTCCAGGTCACTTCCTTGATCACGTGGAAGACGATGGCCCCGATTACGGGCCCCCAAAGGGTTCCCTTGCCGCCGAGGAGGACGCAGACCACCATGAAGATGCCGAGGTTGATGGTCTGGTAGGCGGTTTCCAGGGGTTCGAAGTGGATCAGCTGGAACGCGGAGATGCCGCCTGCCACGCCGATGAAGAAGGCGGAAAGTGCCCAGGCGGTGAGCTTGTACCTGAGGGTATGGATGCCCATGGCCTCGGCCTTTTCCTCGTCGTCGCGGATGGCGTTGACGGCGGCGCCGAAGCGGGTGCCGTAGAGCCACTTGCAAAAGATGAACAGGGCCACGCCGGTGCCGGCGAAGAGGAAATAGAAGAACAGCTTGCCGATATCCAGGTTGCCGGGATACACCGGCAGCTGGATGCCCTGGCCGCCGCCGACCCAGTCCCAGTTGGACACCAGCTCCCCCGCGGCAATGGCGATGCCCAGGGTGCCGATGGCAAAATAGGGTCCCCTGAGGCCGAAGGTCACGTAGCCGAGAACGGCCGCGGACACGGCGCAGAACAGGCCCGCGCCGAGACAGCCCACAATAACACCGGTGAAGTACTCACCGTCGGTGAACAGCATCAGTTCCGAACGACTGGCATCGGTGTACTCGCCGACGGGATGCACCATGCCGATGGTGATCAGCGCCGCGACGTACATCCCGGTGCCGTAGAAGAAGATGTTGCCGAGGGAGTTGTAGCCCATCTGGCCGCCGGTCATGTCCCAGGTCAGCGAGACGATGATCATCAGCCACAGCGTGGCGAGCTGGGTGCGGAAGTCCGGAAACAGGAAGGGCGACGCCAGGATGACCAGCAGCAGCGCGGAGTAGAACAGGATCTTTCGCATGTCCGTCCCTCCCCTATTTCAGGCTCTGGCGCATGCGGCGCTGCTGGATGAGACGAAAGACCAGCACCAGCAGCAACAGCAGTACCGCGATGGCCTGCTGGTAGCCGATGCCGAAAATGTGCGCGCCGTACTGCTCGGCGATGCCGATGCCGAGACCCGCGGCGATGACGCCCGGCAGGTTGCCGAGGCCCGCGGCGGTGACGATCACGAACGAGCGCACGGAGTGGGTGATGCCGTAGAACGGCTGGATCACCCACACCATGACGATGATGGCGCCGGCCGCGCCGCAGATGGCGGCGTTCAGCGAAAAGGTGAAGGAATACACCTTCTCGGTGTCGATGCCGAGCACCCGGGCGGCGCGGGCATCCTGGGCGGTGGCCCGGATGGCCTGGCCCATGCGGCTGTTCTTCATGAACAGCACGACGCCGGCGGCGAGCGCGGCCGCCATCAGCACGCCCAGCAGCTTGGCGATGGGAATGTCGACGAAGCCGTCGAAGAGATACAGGGTGTCGTACTGGAGCTGGATGCCCTGGGTGTCGGAACCGAACAGGAGGTTCAGCATCTGCGCCATGATGATCGCAAGGCCGAAGGTCGCCAGCAGGGAGGTGAACAGGTCGCGCTCGATCACCCGGGCAATCACCAGCTTGTAGGCGACCCAGCCAAGGCCCCACATCACCACGAACGCCACGGGGACGCCTAGGAGCGGCGGCATGCCCTTCTTCGCCAGCCACCAGGCGACGTATCCCCCGGCGATCACGAAATCGCCCTGGGCCAGGTTCTTGACGTTCATCACCCCCCATACCAGGGCCAGGCCGTAGGCGGACAGGGCGAAGAGCGCCCCGATCATCAGGCCGTCAACGACGATCTTCAGGTTGACGACGGGAAACTGGAACAGGAGCGAGATGTTTCCGAGGATCTGGTCCATGGAAGCCGGCGGCGGATATCAGGGGACATACGGAACAGGGCGCCCCGGGGGCGCCCTGTCCGTCGGCTGCTGCGTTACTTGGGCGTACGCGGCCAGTTGACCTGGTGGGAGGCGAATTTCGATGGCGCCACCACGTTGTACTTGCCGTCCTGGATCTGCCGCAGAACCATGGGCTTGGCGATGTTGTTGCCGAACTCGGAGAACCGGATGGCGCCGTAGAACGTCATCAGGTCGGTCTCGGCAATGGCGTCACGCACCGCTTCCTTGTCCAGGCTGCCGGCCCGCTCGAAGGCGTCCTTGAACACGTACACCGCGGCGGATGCCTGGGCGGTCTGGTAGGGAACGGTCTTCTCCGCGTATTCCGTGAACGCCCCCTTGAATTCCATCTCGTAGTTGGCGGCGGTACCGAACAGCGGGTCCTCGTAGCTCAGCGTTTCCGCCCACTGGGTGGAGCACAGGATGTCGTTGGCCGACTCGCCGAAGTTGCCGACTACGTCCGCCGCCTCGCAGTGGGTGATGGCGATCATGGGCGTCGAGATTTTCTGCTCGCTGATCTGGCGGACCGCCGTGGCGGCGCCCTTGGAATGGCCGCTGACGATCAGGAGATCAGGCTTCAGCAGCTTGACCTTGGTCAGGATGGCGCTCATGTCGGACAGGTCGCGCGGCAGTTGCTCGTCGACCACGATCTGCATGTCGTACCGGCCGGCATCCTCCAGAACGCCCGCACGGATGTCGAGGGAGAACGGATCGTTCTCCACCGCCACCGCCACCTTCACGGAAGACGGGGTCTTGCCGGACTCCTCGGCCTTCTCGGCGGCCAGTGTCACCGCGGAAGCGAGGTACTGCTCCGAAGTGGACAGCACCGCGAACAGGTACTTGTAGCCCTGGTTGAACAGCGAGCGGGATGCGCCCTCGGCCTCCACCATGGGAATCTGGTACTTCTCCGTCACCGGCGCGATGGCCTTGGTGAGTCCTGAGGAGTAGGGGCCAAGCATGTACTGGACCTTGTCCTGGTTGATCAGGCGTTCCGCCAGGGTGGCGCCCCGGTCGCCCTTGGACTCGTCATCGTAGTAGATGACATTGAAGTTGTAGCACTTGTCGCCGATCTTGACCCCGCCGGCTTCCTTGATCTTCTGGATGGCGAACTCGTAGCCGTTTTTGGCATGGATGCCGTTGGTGGCGTACTTGCCGGTCAGGGAGATCGCCGACCCCAGGGTAAGGGTTTCGCAATCCATGGCGGACGCCGGATTGGCGACAAGCAGGGACGCGCCCAATGCGCAGCCCAGCAGACTGAGTGGTTTCTTCATCGGTTGATACTCCTCTTGAACTGTATGGTGTAAGAAAAAAGTGCCCCGTTCCCCCGGGTTTGGAGAAAACCTGCACCCGGTCCACGCGGCTGGTGATAATTGAGGGGAGGGCATGATAGTGCAAGTTTCTGACGGTTGTCCAGTTCGGGAATCGACGGGTAACAAAACTGTAATTTCCGCGGAATCCGGGGCGTCGGACCCGGCCTTCCGGTCCGGCGACGCGCCCGTCCCGCCATGATTCCGCCCCGCTGGCGCAATTGCATGAAAACCGGCCGGATTCCGTTAAGTTTCCCCCCTTGTTCTGTGAAATAAACCCACGTTCAGTCCCAGGTCCCGCAGCCATGGCAACGTCCAGCGCAACCGGCTTCCGCCCCAGTGAGCCCATCCCTGTGCCGCCCCTGTACGCCTGGCCGCCCAGACCCCTGGCGGCGCTCAGGTACCTGTTCATCGACATGGCGTATCCCTGGGGGTACCTCTACGCCGCGCTGGCCGTGGTCCTGTGGCTATGGCTGACGCCATCCATGGAAACCATGGCCACGCTGTCGCTGGACTGGATGGCCCTGATCTGGCTCAGGAACGCCGCGGTGCTGACCCTCTTTGCCGGCGGCCTCCACTGGTGGCTCTATATCCGCCGAAAGCAGGAAAGCGACTACAAGTACAACACCGCGTGGATGGCCCGGGACGATGAGCGCTTCACGTTCAACGACCAGGTCAAGGACAACATGTTCTGGAGCCTGTCCAGCGGCGTGACGGTCTGGACGCTGTACGAAAGCCTCACCTGGTGGTGGTATGCCTCGGGACACATGGAGTGGGTCGGTTTCCGGGAGTCCCCTGTCCTCGTGGTCCTCATGGCCTTCGGGGTGCTGTTCTGGTCGACCTTCCACTTCTACCTGAACCACCGCCTGCTCCACTGGCGGCCGCTTTTCGACATCGCCCACGACCTTCACCACCGCAACGGGAACACCGGCCCCTGGAGCGGCATCTCCATGCACCCGGTGGAGCACCTGGTCTATTTCTCCCTGTTCCTTCTGTGGTGGGTGGTGCCGATCCATCCGGCGCTGCTGATCCTGACAGGGATTTACCAGGGCGTCAGCCCGGCGGTGTCCCACAGCGGTTTCAACCGGCTGAAACTGGCCGGGGGGATCGATGTGCCGGCCGGGGACTACTTCCACCACCTGCACCACCGGTTCTTCCACGTCAACTACGGCAACAGCATGACGCCGGTGGACAAGCCCATGGGCAGCTGGCACGACGGCGGCGACGAGGGCCGGGCGCTGGTCAGGCAGCGGATGCGCAAGCTGGGGAACCCCGGCAGCTGAACCGGCATCCGTGCGGCCGCACCGGGGCCCCGGCTTCCGGGGCGGACGGGCTTCAGCCCGGCGGGGCGTACATGCGGTCCGTCTTCGCGGCGCAGATGAAATCGTTGCGGTGCAGCCCGCGGATCTTGTGGGTCCACCAGGTCACCCGGACCCGGCCCCACTCGGTGACGATTTCGGGGTGGTGCCCCTCGGATTCCGCCAGCATGCCCACGCGCACGCTGAACGCCATGGCCTCGCTGAAATTGCGGAACCGGAACTCCCGCTCCAGCGTCAGGACATCCTCCCGGGACCGCCCCGCCCAGTCGGGCAGCTGTTGCATGAATTCCGCCAGTTCGTCATCGGTCACCCGGGGGGCGTCCGCGCGGCAGGCCTCGCACCGTTCTTTCTCCAGTTCGGACATCGTCATACCATTTGGGGTACATTCCGACACTATACCAACTTTGCATCCGGAACCCATACCCTGAGCGCAACATGATCGCCGTCATTTTCGAAGTCTGGCCCGACCCGGACCACCGGGAGGCCTATCTTGACCATGCCGCCTCGTTGCGCCAGGAGCTCGAATCCATCGACGGCTTCCTGTCCGTGGAGCGGTTCGAGAGCCTGACCGAGGAGGGGAAACTGCTCTCGGTCAGCTTCTTCGAGCACGAGGACGCCGTCAGGGACTGGCGCAACACCCTAGCGCACCGCCGCGCACAGGCCCTGGGAAAGGGGGGATATTTCGCCAATTACCGCCTGCGGGTGGCGGAGGTGCTGCGGGATTACGGGCCGGACAGCCGGCTCGAGGCACCGGAGGACAGCCGCGCCGTGCATGGCTGAATCCCCGGCCGGGGGCATTCGCGCGACGCGGGACCGGCTCAGTCCGCGGGGTACGGCGGTTTTCCGGGCCGTTGCTGGCGGGGGTGCACCAGGAAGAGCCCGGCCATCATCAGGCCGAGAGCCAGGAACGCCCAGTAAGAGTACCGCTCGTCCAGAAGGAGTGCGCTGAAAAACACACCGCCCAGGGTCACCACGTAGGCGATCTGGCTGGCGAACACCGGGCTGGTCGCGCCGACCAGCCAAAGATAGCCGGCATAGATGAACGCGTGGATCAGCGCGGCCAGGACCAGGGCCCGTTCCGGGTTGTCCCAGGAGCCCGGCAGGTCGACCCAGGCACCCGAAAACCAGGCGACGGGGCCGGTGATCAATGCCCCGACCGTCGAGGCGCCGCAGATCACCTGGATCGGACCGTATCCCCGGAACGCCCGCCAGGCCACGTAGTTGCCCTCCAGGCCGTAGCAGAAATACGCCAGTACGGCCACCAGGACGAACACCGCCTTGTCGGGATCCGGGAGGCTGGCGTCCGGACCCACCAGGATCACCACGGCAATGGCGCCCAGCAGGACCCCCGCAAGACGGACAGGGCTGAACGCCTCGATCCGGATGGACAGCGAGATCACCAGGGCGAACATGGGCACCGTGGCGATGACAATGGCCACGATCCCGGCGGGCAGCTGCGAGATGGCCCGGTAGATGAAACTGAAGGGCAGGATGGAGCCGAGCAGTGCGATGACCAGGCAGTGGCCCGCAAGGGCCGTGCCCAATCGCGGCAGCCTCCCCCGAAGCCCCAGGTACAGGCCGGTGAAGGCGGCGCAGATGGCCAGCTGCCAGAAGATCAGCCCGATGGGATGATGCCCGCTCGAGACCGCCACCTTGTTCAGCGGCACGGTAACGGCCCAGCACAGGCCGAGCAGGACCAGAGCCGCCAGGGAGCGGGATCTGGTCACGGCGGCGGCGGCGGGCTCCCGGGCGGTATCAGCAGAAGGCCTGCAGCCCGGTCTGCGCCCTGCCCAGGATCAGTGCATGGATGTCGTGGGTTCCTTCGTAGGTATTGACCGTCTCCAGGTTGTTCATGTGGCGCATGACATGGTACTCCCCGGAGATTCCGTTGCCGCCGTGCATGTCCCGGGCCATGCGGGCGATCTCCAGCGCCTTGCCGGCATTGTTGCGCTTGACCAGGGAAACGTTCTCCACGGCGCAGCGGCCCTCGTCCATGAGCCGCCCCACGCGGAGCGCGGCCTGCAGCCCGAGGGTGATTTCCGTCTGCATGTCCGCCAGTTTCTTCTGCACCAGCTGGTTCTGGGCCAGCGGACGGCCGAACTGCCTGCGCTCCAGGGTATAGCTGCGTGCGCCGTGCCAGCAGGCTTCCGCGGCCCCCATGGCCCCCCAGGCGATTCCGAACCGGGCCTTGTTGAGACAGCCGAACGGTCCGGCGAGGCCGCTGACGTTCGGCAGCAGGCTGTCCTCAGGCACCGCCACGTCCTTCAGCACGATCTCGCCGGTGACCGACGCCCTGAGGCTCAGCTTGCCCTCGATCTTCGGGGTGGAAAAGCCCGGCGCGCCCCGCTCCACGATGAAGCCGCGGATCGTGCCGTCCAGCTTGGCCCAGACGATGGCCAGATCCGCTACCGGGGCGAGGCTGATCCACGACTTGCTGCCGTTGAGACAGTATCCGTCCCCGGTTCTTTCCGCCCGGGTCAGCATGCTCCCCGGGTCGGAACCGTGGTCCGGCTCGGTCAGGCCGAAGCAGCCGATGAGTTCCCCCGTGGCGAGGCGCGGGAGGTATTTCTGCCTCTGTTCCTCGCTGCCGTAGGCATGGATGGGATGCATGACCAGGGAAGACTGCACGCTCAGGGTGGAACGGTAGCCGCTGTCCACCCGCTCCACCTCCCGTGCGAGCAGGCCGTAGCAGACATGGTTGAGGCCGGCGCAGCCGTATTCTTCCGGCAGGGTGGAACCCAGCATGCCGAGTTCGCCGAAACGGGGCAGGAGACCGGGATCGTGTTTTTCCTCCCGGTACACATCCACGATACCCGGCTGCAGTTCCGCCTGGCAGAAGTCCCGGGCGTTGTCGCGCACCAGGCGTTCCTCCTCGGAAAGCTGTGAATCGAGATCGAAGGGATCGTCCCAGGAAAAGGGGTGCGTGGCCATATGCAGACTCCGTCAGGTCAGGCGGCGTGTTCCTCCGCCCGGGTGTTCGAAATGGCGCGGAAGTATGCCGCAACCAGTGTGGACTCGTAAACGACACCGATGAAGTATCCGCCCCGATCCACCACGGGAATGCTCTGGGCGCCGGACTCCTGGACCATTTCCAGCGCGTCCCATACCGCTTGGTCGGGCCGGATCTGCAGGTGGCCTGCGTCCGCGTGGGCACCGGCGGCTTCGACGGCCGGATCGGCGTCCTTTTCAATCCTGAGGAGATCGAACAGGTGCAGCCTGCCGAGGTAGCGGGAAAGCTCGTCCAGCACATGGCACTCCTGGTGTCCGGCAGCAATCATGCCGTCCCGGGCATCCGCGAGGGACTGGTCCGACTTCACGGTGACCGCGTCGTCGGTGACATGGTCGGCAACGGTGGTCCGCTGCAGCATCAGCCTGTCCCGTCCCAGGGAGAGGTCAAAGCCGGCCCGGGCAAGCTGACGGTCGTACAGGGAGCGCCCGAACAGGTGGTACGCGACCACGTTGGCGAACACGACGCTGATCATCACCGCGATGGTGAGTTCGTAGTTCCGGGTCAGTTCGAACACGATGAGCACGGCGGTCAGGGGGCCGCCGATCACCGCGCTGGCCACGGCGGCCATGCCGCACACGGCGTAGAGTGCCGGGTCGGATGCCATCTCGCCCAGGACCGCCCCGGAAGCATGCCCGAGCAGCGCGCCGGCCAGCACGCCGATCAGCAGCGACGGACTGAATACGCCGCCGGCGAACCCGAAGCCGATGCAAAGCGACGTGGCGAGCATCTTGGCAAGGAGAATCAGCCCCAGGTGCCAGGGAGCGGTTTCACCGCCGCCGATGATCCCGCTCAGCACGTCCTTGCCGAGACCGAGGACCTCCGGCACCCACTGCGCCATCAGGCCGACGCCGAGCCCGGCTACCGCGGGACGCAGCCAGGCCGGCAGCCGGCTCCTTTCTGCCAGGTCGGCGCTCGCCAGCAACAGGTGCATGAACGCCACGGCCACCAGGGCACAGGCAAGGCCGGTGATCACGAACGCGAGGAATTCCGGCGCGAACACGGAGCGCTCGACATGCACCTCGAACAGGGGCGGACGGGCGAGCAGGTGGTGCTCGATGAAAAAGCCCGTGGACGAAGCCACGGTGATGGGCGCGAAGGCGCGCAGGGAATAGTGCCGCAGGATCACCTCGTGGGCAAACAGGACCGCCGCGATCGGGGCGCTGAAGGCCGTGGAAATCGCCGCCGCCACGCCGCAGCCGATGCCCAGCACGGGATCGTAGCGGAAACCCCGGCCGAGGTTGGTGCCGAGGGCCGCGCCCATGTTGGCCAGCGGGCTGTAGTGGCCCACGGACGCACCGCTGCCGATGCCGATCACCGTGGCGACCGTATTGAGTACGCCGTCACGCCAGGGAATCCCCGTCTCCCGGGTCTGGACCCCGTAGATGATGTCCGCCACCCTGGCGGCCCGCCGGATGGACATGCCGCGCAGCATCAGCCCCACGACCAGCCCCCCCGCCACCGGACAGAGCAACAGGACGACGTTGAGGGGTCCGCCGCTCCCGGCCGTGACCGCGGACAACCGGTCGCCGAACCAGAAGATGGAGTCCACCACCACGATGGCGAGCACCGCCCCGGTGATGCCGACCAGCAGGCCGAACGCCAGGATGGACACCACGCGCAGGAACAACTGGCGGGATTCGCCCAGGGAAACCGGGAGGCGGGGTCGCCGGCTTCCGGGGCCGCTCATTCCCTGCCGAACCAGTTCCAGGCGATCAGCGCCAGCCCGCCCAGCCCCAGGATCCAGCTCGCCGGGGCGGTGTCCCAGGGTATCGCGGCCTGTGTCAGCACCAGTGCCAGCACGATCAGGCCGAGCCCCCCCACCAGGCGACGGGTCCGGCGCCCCGAGACCTCCATCTGCCGGCGCAGGGCGGCAATCTCCCGATCCTGTGTACGGATCACCAGTTCGTCGTTCTTCAGGCGATACAGCATCTGGTGCGCCAGCGTCGGCAGTTCCGGCGCCAGGGTGACCAGATTGGGCAGTTCCCGGCGGAGGGAGCGCAGCGCGGCCCGGGGGCCGATCTGCTCGCTCATCCAGCGCTCCAGAAACGGCTTGGCGGTATCCCACAGGTCCAGGTCGGCATAGAGCTGCCGGCCGAGACCCTCGATGTTCAGCAGGGTTTTCTGCAGCAGCACCAGTTGCGGCTGCACCGGCATCCGGAAACGGCGGGCGATGCGCAGCAGGTCCACCAGCAGGGTGCCGAAGGAGACCTGGCTGATCGGCTTGGCGAAGATGGGTTCGCAGACCGTACGGATGGCGGCCTCGAATTCCTCCACCCGGGTGTCCGGCGGCACCCAGCCGGCACGGATATGGGCATCCGCCACGGCATGGTAGTCGCGGTTGAAGAATCCGAGGAGGTTCTCCGCCAGGTAGCGCTTGTCCGCCTCGTTCAGGGTGCCCATGATGCCGAAATCGACGGCGCGGTACTGCCCGGACTCGGAGACGAAAATGTTGCCCGGATGCATGTCGGCGTGAAAGAACCCGTCGCGGAAGGCCTGGGTGAAGAAGATCTCGACGCCGTTGTGCGCCAGCGTCCTTAGGTCGATCCCGGCCGCCCTGATCGCGTCCAGATCCCGGATGGGAATCCCGTAGATCTTCTCCATGACCATCACGTTGCGGCGGCAATGGTCGAAAAAGACCTCCGGAACGTAGATGAGGTCGGAATCCCGGAAATTGCTCTTGAGCTGGCTGGCGTTGGCGGCCTCCCGCATCAGGTTCAACTCGTCATGGATGATCCGGTCGTAGTCGTCGACGATTTCCCTGGGCTTGAGCCGGGGCGCTTCCGACCAGTACGCCTCCGCCAGGTCCGCCAGGGTCCTCAGGAGGGTGAGATCCCGCTCGATGACGGGCTCGATCCCCGGGCGGATCACCTTCACCACGACTTCCGTGCCGTCCAGGAGCCGGGCAAAGTGCACCTGGGCCACCGATGCCGACGCGGTGGACTCGGTTTCGAAGCTGCTGAAATGATTTTCCAGGGCATCGCCGTAGGCTTCCTCGATAATCCGGCGCGCCTCGCTGCCCGGGAATGGCGGCACCTCGTCCTGCAGCTTCACCAGTTCACGGTGGATGTCGTCCGGCATCAGGTCCGGCCGGGTGGACAGCTGCTGTCCGAACTTGACGAACACGGGCCCCAGTTCCTGCAGGGCCGACCGGAGCCTCACCCCGCGCGGTTCGCCGTGGTGACTGCGCCACTGCCGCGGCACAAGCTTGAGGAGCATCGCCATGGGCCGCGCCAGGTGCAGCGCCAGGACGAACTCATCCAGGTTGTGGCGCAGCAGGACCCGGGCGATCCGGTACAGATGCCAGATATTCGGCAGCACGACTCAGTCCCGCTGCTTTTGCGGCTTGCGCGACGCGGCCAAGCGGTCCAGCCTCCGCGCGACGCGGTCGGTGTCCGCGCGCAAGGCGGCCACTTCCTCCCCGAACCGGCGCAGGGCGTCGGCGCTGACGGCCAGCCGGCGCTCCTCGGCGAGGAAGTCGGCGAGATTTTCCCGCGAAAGTTCGGCGCTCTCTTCTGCCCAGCGCGCCGCACCCCGGATGGCGTTGCCGGTCCTGCGCGCGGGCAGGTCCCCGACCCGCCGGGCGATGAGTTCCTCCCAGTCGAAGTCGAACCGGGCGAGAATCTTCTGCAATGACTGCCCGGCTTCCGCGTCGCCCTGCATGGTGACCTGGCCGTCGGTCAGCACCCCGCTGGCCGGGCCCCGGCCCGCCAGCCTGAGGAACGCGGCCAGCGGACCGGTCAGCGTGACATCCGGGGCCGACTCCGTCTCCCCGGCCAGGGAGAACCCGTCGGGCTCCGGCACCAGGTACAGGACCATCGGGGGCAGCGTGATCTCGACGCAGAAGGTTTTCCCCCTGAGCCTGCCGAACTCCCGTGCGGTGTCGGGGTCCACGGACAACACCTCCCGGACCCCGCGATTGAGGTATTCAAGGAACAGCAGCCGGAAACCGGGGTTCAATAGCGAAAGCCCACGTGGAGAGCGACGATCCCCCCGCTCAGGTTGTTCACCCGCACATGGTCCAGCCCGGCGTCCAGCATCAGCCCCTTCAGGGTCTCCTGGTCCGGGTGGCGGCGGATGGACTCCACCAGGTACCGGTAGCTGGTCTCGTCACCGGCCACCAGCCTGGCGATGCGCGGTATGACCTGGAACGAATAGGTGTCGTAGATCCGATCCAGCACCGGCAGGAGGGGTTTCGAGAATTCGAGCACCAGCAGGCGTCCGCCGGGTTTCAGGACCCGGCACATGTCCGCCAGCGCCTTGTCCATCCGGGTGACGTTCCTCAGCCCGAAGGCGATGCAGACGCAGTGGAACTGCTCGTCTCCGAAGCAGAGGCTCTCGGCGTCCGTCAGGGCATAGGACGCATTGTCGACGATACCCGCATCCACCAGCCTGGCCCTGCCCTCATTCAGCATGGCGGCACTGAAATCCGTGACGACCACCCTGCCCTGCCGTCCGACCCGGGCGGCAAACAGCCGGCTGAGATCCCCGCTGCCCGCCGCAACATCCAGGGCGCTGTCGCCGGGCCGGAGCCCGCTCTGGGATGCGGTGAACCGCTTCCACAGGCGGTGCGCGCCGAGGGACAGCAGGTCGTTCATCAGGTCATAGTTTCCCGCCACCGAGTGGAACAGCTCCCCCACCAGCTGCGCCTTACGGTCGACATCCACCTCGCGAAAACCGAAATGGGTCTTGCCGCCCTCCGCCTCGGAGGACGTCCCGGGACCCGGTTTGGCGTCGCTCTCAGGCATCCAGCTTGCGCTTGTGCCCGGCCTGTTCCAGCTTCTCCAGGTACCTGGACCAGTTCAGCTCCTGGTTGACGCCGAGGGTGTACAGGGTTTCCCAGGAATAGATGCCGCTGTTGTGTCCATCATTGAAGCTTGGCTTGATGGCGTAGTTGCCCACCGGCTCGATGGCGTCGATATTGACGTTTTCCTTGCCCACCTGGAGCACTTCCTGCCCGATTCCGTGGCCCTGCACTTCCGCGGACGGCGAGTGCACGCGCAGGTATTCGCAGCTCATTTCGAAGCGGGCGCCGTCATCGAACGATACGGTCAGTATGCGCGTCTTGCGGTTCAGGTTGATTTCGGTTGGCGTGGGCTTGCTCATGGCAGGGTGAACGGGGCCTTGAGGGGGCTATTGTAACTGCGAGGGGCCGGACTGCGGAAACCACCCGGAGGGGGTGGAGGAGTGCCGGTCAGCGTTCGTCCAGCCAGCGGGCGGCCGTTTCGGCGAAATAGGTCAGGATTCCATCGCAGCCGGCCCGCCGGAACGCCGTCAGGGTTTCCAGCACCACCTTGCGCTCGTCCAGCCACCCGTTGTCGCAGGCCGCCTTGAGCATGGCGTATTCACCGCTGACATGATAGGCGAAGGTGGGCATGCCGAAGGCCTGTTTCACCCGCCAGATGACGTCCAGGTACAGGGTGCCCGGCTTCACCATCACCATGTCCGCCCCCTCGCTGATATCCATGGCCACTTCGCGCAGCGCCTCGTCACCGTTGGCGAAGTCCATCTGGTAGGTGTACTTGTCCCCGCCGGCGAGATTTTCCGCGGACCCCACGGCGTCACGGAACGGATTGTAGAAACTGGACGCGTACTTGGCGGTATAGGCCAGGATGCGCGTATGGATGTGGCCGGAGGATTCCAGGGCGTCCCGGATGGCGCCCACCCTGCCGTCCATCATGTCGGAGGGTGCAACCACATCCGCCCCGGCATCGGCATGGGACAGGGACTGTTTTACCAGGGCCTCCACCGTGGCATCGTTGACGACGTATCCGTCCGCGTCCACCAGGCCGTCCTGTCCATGGCTGGTATAGGGATCAAGCGCCACATCGGTGATGACCCCAAGGTCGGGCGTCGTGTCCTTGATGGTCCGGATGGTGCGCTGCACCAGGCCGTGGGCGTTCCAGGCCTCCTCGGCGCCCTCGGATTTCGCCGATGGCGGGGTGACCGGGAACAGGACGACCGCGGGGATGCCGAGATCCTGGAGCGTCCGGCACTTCCCGGCGGCCAGGTCCGGGCTCAACCGGAAGATGCCGGGCATCGAGGGAACCGCCTCGGTATGGTCGGTGCCCTCGCAGATGAAGAGCGGCTGCAGCAGGTCCGACGGGGACAGGGTGCTTTCCCGCATCAGCCGGCGGCTGAACGCATCCCGCCGCATCCGGCGCGGCCGGGTCGCCGGAAAGTGTGCTGGCTGGGGGCGCTTCTCCATGGGCCCGCTAACGCCTGCGGCCCGTTGCCTTGCCTGCCGGGGCCTTCCCGGTCCCGGTCTTCTTCGACACCTTTTTCGATGCCTTCTTCCTGGCACCGGCGCCTGCCGGCTTCCCTGGGGCCGCTTTACCGGCCGTCTTTTTCTTCGCTGGCGCCTTCCGGGGCGCCGGCTTCGCGGCTGCTTTCCCGGTCGTGACTTTCCTCGCCGGGGTTTTCTTGACCGTGGCCTTCCTGGCGGTAACCTTCCTTGCCGTGGTCTTTTTGGCCGCGGCTTTCTTGGCGGTAACCTTCTTTACCGTAACCTTCCTGGCCGAGGTTTTTTTGGCGGCGACCTTCCTGGTCGCGACCTTCTTGGCCGCAGCCTTCTTAGCGGCAACCTTCTTTACCGCGACCTTCTTGGCCGCGGCCTTCCTGACGGGAGTCTTCTTCTGAGCGGCCTTCTTCGTCACCTTTTTACCGGCCGCCGCCCTGGTTGCCGCCGGTTTTGCCGGCGCGGTCTTTTTCGCGCCGGACCCGCCGGACCCGGATGCTTGCGGGGCAACCTTTTTCGCTGCGGTCTTTTTTGTGGATTTCACGGCCGGCTTCCTCCGCCCGGGCGCGGCCTTCGGTTGTTTTTGCGACACGATCCGGTTGATCTGTCCCCCGGCAATCACGGTCTTGTCCTCTTCTGCGGAAGAATCCGCGGCGCTGAAGACCGCGCCGATTTCCAGGGGACGGATTTCCAGGTCAACGATGGCACAGACCTTGTCGTGAATTTCCTCCAGGGACCCGTTCGCAACCACCGTCCGGAGCTTGTGCTGGGCCCGGAAATAGGTGATCAGGGGCACGGTTTTGTTCTTGTGCTCGGCAACCCTCGTCTCCACCGCCTTCGGGGTGTCCTTCCTGCGGACCCCCAGCGGCGCGGCGCACTTGTCGCACACATCCTCCACGGCAGGGGGCGAGAAATACCGGTTGTAGATCTCCCCGCACACGGTGCAGACCTGGCGGCCCACGTTGCGCTTGACCAGAAGCCTGTCGTCCATCTCGGTGAAGATGGCGATCTGCAGGGGCCGGCCCAGCATGCCGAGGAGGTTGTCGAGGGACTGCGCCTGGGGGATATTGCGGGGATACCCGTCAATCACGAACCCCCGCTTGGTGTCCTTGCGCCTGAGCCTTTCCTCCAGCAATTCCCGGACCACGTCGTCGGACACCAGCTGGCCTTCCTCCAGCGCCATGCGGTCCTCCTCGGACAGGCGATCGGGGATCCGGGCCTCCTCCCTGAGAAGGTCGCCGGTGGAGATATGGGAAATCCGGTACTTTCCGGCAAGCAGTTTTGCCTGTGCACTCTTGCCGGACCCGGAGACACCGATCAGCGCAATACGCATGGCGAAAGATTCTGTACGGCCTGCGGGCAGGAGATTTTGGGGGCCGCCAGACTACTCTTTGTGGGGCATCAGGTCAACCGTCAGTCTGCCGTCAGTCTGCCGTCCACGGCAAGGGCCGGCAACCGGGGGCTGGGGTGCGCCGGGCCTCAGGTCGCCCGGGAATCCGGCTCCTCGATGCCCTCGGCGGGGGCACGCCAGTCGAACTCCGGATCGCCGCAAGCGAGAAACCAGGGATTGAGAATGTCCGGCTTGTTGTAGACCAGGGGGGTTCCGTCCAGCCGGACGACGCACCCCCCGGCGGCCTCCAGCACGCAATGCGCCGCGGCCGTGTCCCATTCCGACGTCGGCCCCAGGCGGGGATAGATGTCGGCCCTGCCCTCCGCCACCAGGCAGATCTTGAGGGAACTGCCCATGCTGGCCAGGGTCACCGGACCGGCCAGCCGCTCCAGGTTTTCCCGGTAGCTGCCGACCGCTCCGCCGGCATGGGACCGGCTCGCCACCATGACGGTTTCCGCGGGGTCCCGCCTGCGCACGGCGACCGGTGTCTGCGTCCCGTCCGCGCCGATGCGAAAGGCACCGCTCTCCAGGGTGGCGAAATGGGTCACGCCGAGCACCGGCGAATGCACCACCCCGAGCACGGGCCTGCGGTCCGTGATCAGGGCGATGTTGACCGTGAACTCGCCGTTGCGGCGGATGAATTCCCGGGTGCCGTCCAGGGGATCCACCATCCAGAAACGGTCCCAGCGGTGGCGGTTCTCGAAGGCGGACCGGTCCGACTCCTCGGACAGGAGCGGTATGTCCGGCGCGAGGCGCCCGAGCCCCGCCTCGATGCACTGGTGGGCACGGCGGTCCGCAAGGGTCAGCGGGGAGCCGTCGCCCTTGGTTTCCACGCCGAAGTCGTGGCGTTCGTACACCTCCACGATGGCTTCGCCGGCCTCTACCGCCAGGGCGACGACATCCCGGATATCGATCAGGGACATGGCATTCATTCCGCGGACATCCGCCGTTCCAGCAGGTGCAGCAGGAACAGGGTGCGCGCGTCGCTCACTTCCGGGTGGTCGTACAGGGCGCCGATGCGGCCGAGGGGCCAGCGAACCTGCTCCAGCGGCTCGATCTCGTCGCCGCCCTCCTGGGGGCACGGCCGAAGGCCGGAGGCGATGAACAGGTAGGTGGTGAAATCACTGTAACCCGGGCTGGTGGTGACGGTGCGAAGTAGCTCGAGGCTGCCCGGCTCGAACCCGATCTCCTCGGCCAGTTCCCGGGACGCCGTCTGCGGGGCCTTTTCCCCGGGATCGATCCTGCCCTTGACGAACCCCAGCTCATAACGGTCAAATCCCGCCGCGTATTCCCGCACCAGGATCAGCGAATCGTCATCCACGGCCGCCACCATCACCACCCCGTCGCCCTGGTGGCGCAGGCATTCGAACGTGGCGTGCTGGCCATCCCGGAATTCCATTTCCAGCGCCTCGATCCGGAAAAGCCGTGACTGGGCCACCAGCGATGTTGATAGAATTTGCGGTTTGGACATCCCGGATCAAGCGCGAAGCGAGAACGGATTTTAACCTGAAGCGATGCGTGACACTTTCTCCCCCATGGCAGCAACCGATTCCCGGACCGATCCCCACGATGCCCCGGTGACCATGCCGAGGTGGCGGGACATCGACACCGTGTTCCTGGATATGGACGGGACGCTGCTGGATCTCCATTTCGACATTCATTTCTGGCAGACGCATGTGCCGCGCCGCTACGCCGAGCATCACGGAGTGTCCCACGACGAGGCCCGCGCCCTGACCCTGCCCCACATGCGCGAGATCCGCGGGACGCTGGACTGGTACAACCTCCACTACTGGAGCGAATACCTCGGCATGGACATCCCGGCGCTCAAGCAGGAGGTCGCCCACCTGATCCGCCTGCGGCCGGGGGTCGACGACTTCCTCTCCTGGCTGCGGGGCGCGGGCAAGACCCTGGTGCTGGCCACCAACGCCCACCCGGACGCCGTGGAGATCAAGTTCTCCCGGGTGGCCCTGGGGGGCTGCTTCCACCATATCGTCAGCTCCCATGAACTGGCGGCGCCCAAGGAATCGGCGGCCTTCTGGCGGGGAATGGAAGGGCGTCTCGCGTTCGATGCCGGCCGCAGCATGCTGGTGGATGACCATGCCGGCGTCCTGGACGCGGCCCGCGAGTACGGCATCGCCTGGCTCGTGTCCATCCGGCAGCCCGATCTCAAGGCGCCCCCCCAGCCGTCCACGGGGTATCCGGCCCTGGGACATTTCCGCCAGATCATCCCCCGGGACTGACGCGCCATGGCAACCCCTTCCGGTCATTACCAGCAGGATGTGGAACAGTGCCTGATCCGGTCCGACCCGGCCCAGCTGGCGGCGTTGGCGCATCTCGACACGCTCTACCAGGAGATCACCGACTCGCTCTCGGCGCCCTGGTACCGGCGCTGGCAGCGCCGGGAGATGCCCCGGGGGCTGTACCTGTGGGGAGGCGTCGGCACGGGCAAGACCCTGGTGATGGACTTCTTCCACCGCGCCCTGCCGGACGGGGTGGCCTGGCGGATCCACTTCCACCGTTTCATGCAGTGGGTGCATGAGCGACGCCGGGTCCATGGCGACCGCCGGGAACCGCTGGACCTGATCGCGCAGGAACTCGCCCGGAAACACCAGGTGCTTTGCCTGGACGAGTTCGCGGTCACCGACATCACCGACGCGATGATCCTCTACGGCCTGCTCAGGGCCCTCTTCGCCGAGAAGGTCATCCTGGTGACCACGTCGAACATTCCCGTCGGGGACCTCTACAAGAGCGGCCTGCAGCGCGACCGCTTCCTGCCGGCCATTGAACTCCTGCGGGAGCACACCACGGAACTCCACGTCGACAGCGGCAACGACTATCGCATGGCGTTCCTCAGGCAGGACTCGATCTACCATACGCCGCTGGGGGCGGACGCCGACGCGGTGATCGCAAACGCCTTTCGCAATCTCGCCGGCGCCCACGAGCCCAGCAAGAGCCACATCGATATCGGCGGACGCGAAGTGCCCGTGGTGGCGACCGGGTCCGGGGTGGTGTGGTTCGAGTTCTCGGCGCTTTGCGAGGCCAACCGGTCCAGGATGGACTACATCGAGATCTCGCGCCGGTTCCACACCATCATCCTGGCCAACGTGCCGGTGATGAGCGACGAGCGCAAGGACCCGGTCCGCCGGCTGGTGGAACTGGTGGATGAGCTTTATGACCGGGGCGTCAACCTGATCCTGTCAGCGGCGGCGCCGCCGGATGCCCTCTATGCCGGCAAGCGCCTCGAGGAGCCCTTCCGCCGGACGGTGAGCCGGCTGCAGGAAATGTCCTCCGAGGAATACCTGGCCAGGCCGCATCTTCCCTGACGGCGTCACGCCGCGGCCGGTCCGGTGAGACCGCTGCGGTTCTCCCGGAAACGGACGCAGCCAGTATGCATGGCCACTGACGGGGGAATTCATCTTCTCCACAGCAACCGCTCGGCCTGCCCCAGCAGGTAGCAGAACATGTGGGCGGGCACCCGGACGAACCGGGTCCTTTGTCCCTCGAATCGGGTTACCCCGATATCCCGCTCCCGCTTTGTTACCAGGTAGGCATTGGGTAGATCTTCCGCGCGGCAGAAGGTGGCCAGCCCGCCGGTTTCTTCCAGTTCCGGGCTTTCCCTGTACTTGATCTCGAAGGGGAAGGTGTAGGCCGGGCTGCGAACGACGATGTCCACTTCCTTGCCCGTAGCCGACTCTCTCCAGTACACGATTTCCGGTGTATCGAGGTAATGGTATGCAAACAGATGCCGCAGCGCCGTGGTCTCCACGATGAGACCCATCTCGTCCGGATTGTTCAGGATTTCTTCCCCTTTCAGCAGGATGGCGTTCCGCAGCGCCGCGTCCACAAGGTAATACTTGCTTCTCGCCTTGAGCACCTTCTTGCCGCCCAGGGCCGCCGGCCCCAATCGGTAGATCAGGTTTGCCCGTTCCAGAAGGGCCAGGTGGTTGGCAACGGTCTGCACCGAGGTCTCCAGTGCCCTGGCGCATGCGCTATGCGACAGGATGCCGCCGCTGTGCAGGCAAAGGTAGATAAACAGCTTTTCAAGGTCATTGACGTTCCGGACGCCGAACAGCGCGGTCATGTCCCGCTTGAGCACGCGTTCCACGACATCTTCCCGCAGGAGCCGCTGGCTGAGGCTGATGTTGTCCTGTCGTGCGGTTTCCGGAAATCCCCCCACCAGCAGGTAGCGCTGGAAAGGCAGCTGCAGTGGGCGCATCCGTCCGGCCAGGTCCACAAGCTGCGCTTGGGTCATGCCGGCCAGATCAGTGAGGCGCAGATCCTTCGGGATCGCCGGATATTCCTCGCTCCGGATATGGACAAACTCGAAGAACGAGAGTGTCGGCATCGGGACGGTGAGCCAGCGGCCAACCCCGCTTTCCGCCAGGCGTTCACGGTGTTCCACACTGGCGGACCCCGTGGCGAGAATGCGGTAGTGGGGCCGGTGGTCCACCAGAAGCTTGATTTCCGTCTCCCAGTCCCTGGAATACTGGACCTCATCCAGCAGGAGCAGGACGGACTTTCCTTCCGGATACACGGACTCGTGGTAGAGCGACAGGATGTCGCGCAGGGAAACCAGTTTCAGCAGGGGATGGTCGAGGCTCAGGTACAGGACACTGCCGGGTGGCTGACCGCTCCGGATCCGGTCATCGGCAAGCTGCTGGAGAACGGTGGTCTTCCCCACCCGCCGGGGCCCGGAAAGCAATACGGCGCGCCGCAGGGAAGTATCGTTCAGACTGGCGCTGCACGCGGTAAAGGCCAACCGCCTGAATTCCGGCGATTGGCCTGGCCTGCCGCTCCACCAGGGATTCAGTCCCTGCAGGACGGGGAGCAGTTCGGATCGGTCAATAAATCCCATAAATAGGTATTACACTTTATATATTTATGGGAAAATTATAAACTATACTTTATATTTTTTGCAAGGAAATGGGTGTGGGGACCCGAAGGCGACCCCCCGTGCCGGCATAACGGTTGGCGCCGCTGATCCGCCGGCACCTGTCCGGGTCAGCCCTTTTGCAGATCGAGCGGATCTTCCGGGTCCACTCCATCCATGAAGACCTTGCCTCTTCGCCGGTCGGCCACCCGGTAGACCAGTCCCAGCCAGTTGTTGATCATGGCCTTGCCAGTGTCGGACCAGGTGTTGTCCACCAGATCCGTCACCGCACCGTCGGGAAACGGCGGCAGGTCGCCGTAGTTCCCCTGGGCCCGCTCCACCTTCTGCTTGTATTCCTCCAGAACGCGGCGTGCCCGGTGGGGGAAATAGTGTTCCGGATAGGGCGGATAGTGGTCCCGGATTCCCTCGATGTAGCGCACAACCTCACGCTTGTACTCCTTCAGCAGGCTCACCGCGTCGTATTCGGGATGCCCCTGGAAGAAGACAAACCGAAGGCCGTCCGGGCTCACGGCAAGATGCATGTCCGCCTCTTCGCTGGAGGCCAGCGTCCTGATCCCCTGTTCCGCCAGCTGTTCCATGTTCACCTCGTATACATGGGAATGCGGGGCGTCGAAGCGGGTATTGATGTTGGCCACCAGCGGGTGGCGGTCACCGGTAATGCGGTTGGAATACACGCCCCAGCGCTTGTCCGCCAGCTTGTAGCGGTGGATGCCCCAGACATGCTGCACCACGGCGTGGGTGGCAAGGCAGGAGCACATCACCGAGCAGGTGTTTTCCCGGGCCCAGTCGACCACTTCTAGCAGCGGCTTCCAGTACGGCTCCTCCTCGATCCGCGGCAGGGCGGGATTGGCGCCCGACAGGATCAGGGCGTCCAGGCCCTCTTCCCGCAAGTCGGAGAAATCCTCGTAATAGCGGTCGATATGCGCCTTCGCCTGTTCCCCTCGGGGTATTTCCGGGAAGGAGAACAGGTGGACATGGAACTGGGCGATGCGGTTGCAGGATCCCACGAGCCGCATGAACTGCCGCTCCGTCGCCTCCAGCGCCGCGTCCGGCATCATGTTCAGGATGCCGATATGCAATTCCCGGATGTCCTGGTGCGTCGCCCGGCTTGACGTCAGCACTTCCTGGCCTTCGGCGCGGAGGCGCTCGAACGTCGGCAGGTCCGAAATCTGTATCAGTGGCATGGGGCGGTCTATCGGTCAGGCCGGGGTCGCGTCTATGGCGGCGCACACGAACTCGGTGAAGTCCGCCTCGTCCCGCAGCGTGGCGATGTCGCCGGCGTTGGCGGTATGGCCGAAGCGCCCGGCGATGTGCTCGTAATGGGATCTGCGCCATGACAGGAGGCGCGGAAAGATCCATTGCACGAACGCATCCGGATCGACTTCCAGTGCGCTTTCGAGCCGGTTCTCCCGCAGGTACTCTGCCAGGTTCCGGTCGAGGAACGGCTCCTCGTAGTGCATCGGCTTGGGGTGCCTGCGGGCACGCTCGATCAGGGTTTCCTCCATGTCCTCGTCGGCCTGGAGGTAAAGCACCAGGGTGCTGGCGGACAGCCGGTCCCAGCACTCCGCGTCGCTGAGGCCGCAGATGCTGCCGCCGGCGTCGTTGACGAAATGGGGGTAGCCGTATACGCCGAGCCCGCGTTCGATGAACGCGTCCACATCCCGCATCGCCCCCACCTCGGCGTCGCGGAACAGGCGCTGGCGGCGCTTGAATTCCGCCACCTCCAGGCCGCCGAGATCGGGGTTGCCGATCTTGCCGAGGAATCCCGTGATCGGCCCCAGGTTGTTCACGGTGATGTTGTTGCGGATATAGATGGAGTCGCTTCTCAGCTGGGCCCGCAGGTAGGGATGCTGCATCGCCATCAGCTTCACATGGTCGAGGATGGCTTCATCCAGGTACCGTGTCCCGACCCGGTAGTCGCCGGAATAGTGGAACCACTGGTCCCAGGGCAGCAGTGACGCCAGCGTCGTCTTGCCGACCCCGGACATGCCGAGCAGTGTGACGCGCTTGGTTTTCCAGCCGAGATATTCCTGTCGGGTCAGCTTCATCTGGGGTCAAACGGGGACGCTTTTGCAGAGAGCAGGATTCTACCGGAAGATGTACAGGATAATGACGCCGAGGAATATGCGGTAGATCACGAACGGCATCAGGCTGAAACGGCGGAGAAACCCGAGGAACCAGTGAATGCAGGCAAACGCCACCAGCCCGGAAACCAGCGTCGCGAAGACCAACACCCCCCAGGCCACGGGCGCATCCGTCCCCACCAGGTGCCGGCTTTGCCAGGCACCGGCGAGGGCAATGACCGGAATGGCCAGCAGGAACGAGAACCGCGCCGCGTCCTCCCGGGTGAGCCCCATGGCCAGTCCTGCCGTGATGGTGACCCCGGAGCGGGAGGTGCCCGGGATCAGCGCCAGCACCTGGGCGCTGCCGATGACAATCACGTCCCGCCAGCCGATTTCGTCGATCCGCCGGCGCCTGGCCCCCGCCCGGTCCGCCCAGCCGAGGAGAACGGCGAACCCGATGGTGGCCAGCGCCACCGGCACCGGCGAGCGCAGCCACCGGTTGATCACCGCCTCCATCAGCACACCGGCAATTCCCACCATGACCGTGGCCCAGACGATGGCCCAGGCGAGCCGGCTGTAGGGCGTCGCCGGGGCTCCGGACAGGGAGCGCAGCCAGTGAACCAGGATCAGGGCGACGTCCCTGCGGAAGTAGACCAGGACCGCCAGCAGGGTGCCCACGTGCAGGGCAACGTCAAAATGAAGCCCCTGGTCGCGCCAGTCCAGCAGGTGCGGCAGCAGGACGAGATGCCCGGAACTGGAAACCGGCAGAAACTCCGTCACCCCCTGGAGCGCGGCAAGCCAGAAGGCCTGGTAATAGTCCGTCACGCCGCGAGCCGGTGGGACTGGTCACCGTCGGCAAAGGCGGACAGGCCGCCCAGGTTCCGTCCGAGGGCGATGCACTTGAACTGCTCGCCCATCTCCCCTGGCATGGTCAGGCGCCTCGCCTCCGCCGCCAGGGCCATGGCCTCTTGACTGCCGGCCCCGGCCTCGCGGTGCCTTCCGGCATATATGTCTGCAAAACCAGCACCGACCAGGAACCGCGCCTGGTCGGCGTAACCGATCAGCGTGAGCCCGGCCGCCCGGGCCGCCTCCCAGACGCCCGAGAAGTCGACGTGGGCGGTGATGTCCTGCAGTCCCGGCCACAGGAACGGGTCGTCATGGGCAAGGTGGCGGTAGTGGCAGCGCATGGTGCCCATGCTGCGGTCCGCGTGGTAGTACGTCCGGCGGTCATACCCGTAATCCACCAGCAGCAGCACCCCGGCCTCCAGGCGTTCGGCGGCGGTGCGCACCCACGCGGGCACCTGCCGGCTCCACTCGCTCTCGTAGCCGGGCGGCAGTCCAAGCGCCCCGGCGAGATTCGCGGCCCCCGGCAGCGCCCCGCCGGGGTCCCAGCAAAAACCGTCGCCCGCCGCCTTGACGCCCAGGGCCGACACCCGGCCGTCCGGCTGTACCCGGAACCGGTGAAAGGGCATCGCATCGAGAACCTCGTTGGCCAGGATCACGCCGCGGACCCGGTCCGGCATTTCCCGGAGCCAGCGCACCCGGCCCGCGATCGGCCCGGGCAGTGCGGCGATCCGCTCCTGCTGGCGCGCACGCAGGGCCGCACCGGTTTCCAGGATGCTGTAGCGGTCGGGCAGCGCGCCGAGCCTGTCCAGTTCCAGCAGCAGCATCGCGGCCAGGTCTCCGCCGCCCGCACCGAATTCGACGATTTCCCGGGGCGTGTCCGGCTCCCGGTCCGCGGGCGGCAATTCCGGCGCGGACAGCACCTCGGCGACCTGGCCCGCGACACAGGCGGCGAACAGGCTCCCGAGGCCCGGCGCGGTGACGTAGTCCCCGCCGGCGCCGAAGATCTGCCGGCGGCCCGCATAGTAGCCAAGGGCGGGGGTGTACAGGGCAAGGTGCATGTAGCGCTCGAAGCTGATCCAGCCTCCCCGGTCCTGGATCTCGGACCGGATCCTCTCCGCCAGGGCCCGGGATTCGGCCTGCTGTTCCGCGGGCGGCGCATCGACCGTGGGAAGACCTTTCACGTGCGGGGATATTGGTGTGTAGAATCAGGGATCGGGCACAGAGGTTGGATTATGACCAGTTTGGAGGACAAAGTCGCGTTGGTCACCGGGGGCGCCCGGCGGATCGGGGCGGCCACGTCCCGGGCGCTGCATGCCGCGGGGATGCGCCTGGTGATCCACCATCGCAGCAGCCCCGAGGCGGCCGAGAACCTGCGTGCCGAACTGTGCGAAGCACGGCCGGATTCCGTCAGGCTGATCCGCTGCGACCTGAGGGAGATCGCCAAGGTCAAGAACCTCGTGCGGGAATCGGCAGTCGCCATGGGGGGCCTTGATGTGCTCGTCAACAACGCCGCCCTGTTCTTCCCCACGCCCATCCGCAGCGCCACCGAGGACCAGTGGGACATGCTGATGAACATCAACCTGAAGGCGCCGTTCTTTGTTTCCCAGGCCGCGGCGCCCTACATCGCCAAGCGAGGGGGCGCCATCATCAACATCGCCGACATCTACGCCGACCGGCCCCTGGATGACCACCCCGTCTACAACGCGACCAAGGCCGGCCTGGTTGCCCTGACCCGTTCCCTGGCCCGGGATCTCGGACCCGAGATCCGGGTCAACGCGGTGGCGCCGGGCGCGATCCTGTGGCCCGAAAAGGGTGAGCTGGACGAACTGTCGAAACAGCGTCTGATCTCCCGCACCCCCATGCGCCAGGTGGGCAGTCCCGAGGACATCACCCGGACCCTGCTGTTCCTGATCTCGGACGCGCCCTACATCACCGGCCAGGTGATCTGCGTGGACGGCGGCCGCTCGGTGGTCGCCTGAGCGGTTTCCCGGCCCGGTCCTTCGGTGGCGAAGATCCTCATCGCCGGGGCGGGCAGACTCGGTTTGCCGCTGGCGCTGGCGCTGTCCGGGGCGGGGCACGAGGTCGCCGCCGTCCGCCGGGGAGAGCCGCAGGATGCGCCCGGGGACATCCGCTGGCACCGGCTTGACCTTCGGGACCCGGCCGCCGTTCAGGTCCTTGACCGCGACTTCGATCTCGTCATCGTCATCCTGACCCCGGCGGCGAGATCGCCCGAGGGCTACCGACAGATCTACCAGGAAGCGCTGGACAACCTGCTCGGCCGCCTGGAGTCCTCCCGCGGCCGCCCGGCCTGCCTGTTCGTGTCCGCCACCAGCGTCTATGCCCAGAACGGCGGCGAATGGGTGGACGAGGAATCCCCCACCAGTCCCGGAACCTACAACGGCAGGAGCCTGCAGTCCGCGGAAGAGACGGTTCTCGGGTGGAGCCCGAATCCCCTGATTGTCCGGTTCGCCGGGATCTACGGGCCCGACAGGATGCGCCTTGTCAGGCAGCTGGAAAAGCCGCTGACCATCCAGCGCACACCGCCCGCCTATACCAACCGGGTCCACCAGGACGACTGCGTGGGCATCCTCCGGTTTCTCGCCGGACTGCAACTCGGGGGCCGGAACAGCCACCGGATCTATCTCGGCGCCGACCATTGCCCGGCACCGAAATTCGAGATGATGTCCTGGCTGGCCCGGACTGCGGGGCTGCCCGAACCGCTACCCCTGGACGCCGAAGAGGACGCCCCCCGGAACAAGCGCTGCAGCAACCGGCGACTCGTGGAGGCCGGCTACCGTTTCGCGCATCCGGATTACAAGAGCGGATACCGGGCCATGCTCCAAGGGGGCCGGCCGAACCCGGACGGGCGGCCCGGATGACCCAAACCGACGGGGAGCCGGTCGGTACCCTGCTGGCGGAGATCGCCGGGTGCACCCGGTGCGCGGCCGATCTGCCGCTCGGACCAAGACCGGTGCTACGCGCCTCCGCAACCGCCCGCATCCTGGTGGCGGGACAGGCGCCGGGAATCCGCGTGCATGAAACCGGGATACCCTTCAACGATCCCAGCGGCGACCGTCTCAGGGACTGGATGGGCATCGACCGGGAGACTTTCTATGACGCCGACCGGATCGCCATCGTCCCCATGGGATTCTGCTACCCGGGCAGCGCCGAGCGAGGGGACCTGCCGCCGCGGCCTGAATGCGCCCGGCAATGGCATCCCCGGCTGCTGCCGCTGCTCGGTCGGATCGAACTGATCCTGGCCATTGGGGCCCATGCCCACCGCTACCATCTGCACGGCAGGCGCAGGGAATCCCTGACGGAAACCGTACGCCACTGGCGGGAGTACCTGCCCGGGGTGATTCCTCTGCCGCATCCCAGCCCCCGCAACAACGGCTGGCTGAAGCAGAATCCCTGGTTCGACCGGGAACTGGCTCCGGAGGTGGCGCACCGGGTAGCGGCGCTGCTGTAACCCGGCACCGTTTCAATCACTGCCGTGGTAAGGCCGTAAACCTTGAGGGTCGGGGTTGAAAGCCAGGGATCAGGGTTCTGGATTTCCCGCAGCCCTGAGGTTCCCATATTGTCCATGATCCGAATAAATTTAGAGCCCTGCGCACCCTTTTTCGGACATGGCGTATCGACTTGAAGCGGGAGTGTCCACGTCCAGGCGTGCCACAGTATATTGGGGTGGTGACCCTTGGCTGGTGCGATCCCTGCCTTGCAACCATCGCTTTACCGGTCCCGGCTGTTGATTTTCTGCTCAATACGTTCGACAGATACCAGAACCTCTTCGAATGCAGGAGCCTGACCAAAGATCATGGCGGTGGTGTTGTCGTAGTCACGGCTTAGGGCGTCTGCCATTGCAACGGTCGGTTTAATCGCAAATGTTCCGGTAACTGCGCTTGCGAGATCGAAATCGGACCGACCAAAGAACATGCGGGCATGCTCAACACAGTCCGCGCCGAGGTCGGCGTCCGCCAGTGCAGCTTCGCCGATGTTCGAGTGAAGCAGGCAATGCAGGTCATAGTAGTGCCGCGACACGCGCTGCCCCTCCTGACGGAGGATTCCGCGGCGTTCGTACCAGCGGCGCAGACCATGTGCGATCACGATCTTGTCCCAATACGTACGTGCAGCCGCGATGGTGGTAACACCGGTGACAGTAAGATCGATGTTATTAACTTCTTCGCTGACATAGGGTTGTACCGAAATGGAACGATTGGGGTCGAGAGCCGACTTGGCACCGGATTCGATGCGCACGGAGGGCAATACATACGCTCCGTCGATTGGGTCGACCTGTGGATACCAGACGAGTAATGTCTGCCCATCGGGATCATTCTCGTCGATCTCGATACGCCCGGTGCCCCCGGTGGTCTCGCTGATCTGTTCATCGAGGAACTTCCGTAGGGGGTCTGTTATGTAGGTTCGGCACGCATCACGGATTTCGTCGAGCCGGGCCCTACGTTTTTTTCCGGAGAGATTCTTCAGATCCTCAACTGTTGCTGGTTCGCCGAGGTCATCCCGGAATACGGTAATGTCGATATCCTCAGAGAAGCGGCGGATCAGGCCATAGGCCTTGGACAGGGACGTACCGCCCTTGAACAGGAGGCGCGGCTCTCCTGCTGGTCGCTCATGGTAAAGCGCATTCATGGTCCAGCAGACCCAGAAGTCCTTCTCCACGTTGCCGACCGGGGTCCCGAGCCGATTGGCGGTCGAAAGAAAAAGGTCGAGCCGATCACGTTGTGTGGCTGCGATGATTTGTCCATAGGCAGCTGTGGTCATCGCATTTCCTCATTTGCACCGGATGAACCGAGCAATCCACGCAGGAATTCCTGCATCCAGATCGGAAGGGCGGAAAGGCCTGCTTGCAGGTCCTCCCGGATTGTTCGCCCGTGACGGGGGTCGGAGAACAGGCGAAGCAGGGCAGCCTGGACGCGCTGGCGCTCGCTGTCCTGAGACAGCATGTCCCGCATCCAGTGAAGCGCCTGTACCACCCGCATGCCGGGGCGGCCGGCCCAATAGAGACGGCTGGGCGCGGCGAACTTGAAATGGATTACCTGGCTGCCGAGCTTGATTGGTTTCAATCTTGCATCAACCAGCACCTCGATGCGTGCCGGCACAGCGGTGGTGAGGCCGAGTTCGTTGGCGGCGGTCATACCATCAAGAACGGCCCGCGCTTGGTCGCGGCGTGTAACAGCGCGGATTACAGCACGATAGTCAGGTACGGTTCTATGCCCGGTCAGATCATTCTTTCGTGGCCGATCGTAAAGACCCCGGTCGATGCGACGCAAATCGCCCGCTTTGACGAGACGTTGCAGAG